>NZ_JAIUGX010000001.1 GCF_020164785.1 Mesorhizobium sp. ES1-1
AATCCAGCCAGCATCTTGAATCACAAACAAGCCTCGATGGGAATCCTACGATTCTCCCAAAACAGGAAACGCTCTAGCAAGTGCCCCAACGCACGAAAGGACCTTAGAGCCAGAAAGCCCGCGGTTAAGCGGGCTTGCCGAATGGCCGGGAACGGGAGAGCGTTCTGACAACGTCCCGGCGGGATCCAAATTAGCAACCCTAGCGATGCCAACCTTGCTTGGACATTGCCGATCGAAGCCTGTATCCCAGCGAATGAAAGAACCGTCGCTGCACCAAAATGATATTTGCCGGCACAAATCTCGACCAGGGCCAAGCCTATAACCGCCGTCTGTTGCTGGAAGCCATCAGGGTCCATGGCGCGCTTTCGCGCGCCGACCTGACCCGGCTGACCGGGCTGGCGCCGCAGACGATCTCGAACATATCTGCGACGCTGACCGAAGCCGGACTGCTCGTCGCCGAGCGCCGGAATATCAACGGCCGAGGCCAGCCTCCGACGGACCTACGCCTCAATCCAACCGGCGGCTATGCTTTCGGGATTTCCATCGACAATCACCGGCTGTTCGCGGTGCTGGTCGATATTGCCGGCAACAGGTTGGACGAGATCGAGGACCGGCTAGAGGAGACTTCGCCGGGCTATGTGTTGCCGAAAATGGCGTCGGCGATCGCCACGATGCGGCGGCGCACACCGATACCGGACAAGCGCGTGCTGGGCACAGGGATAGCGATGAGCGGCCTCACGACCCATGGCAGCTTCATCGGCCTGGCACCCGACGAGATCACGTCCGGGTGGCACGGCTTTCCCCTGGAGAGCCAACTCGAATCGACGCTCGGAATGCCGATCTTCACCGACAACGACGCGCGCGCCGCCGCGGTCGGCGAAGCATTCTACGGCGAAGGACGCAAATACAGGGACTTCGTCTACATCTATTTCGGCGTCGGCGTGGGCGGCAGCATCATGAACGCCGGGCAACCGTTCCGAGGCAGCCAGGGCCGCGCTGGCGAGTTAGGCCACATGATCGTCGAGGCGGGCGGACGGCTGTGCCCATGCGGCAACCGAGGATGCCTGGAGCAATATGCCTCAATGGGTTCGGCGCTGGCGGCCATCGAATGCACATCGAACGGTCTCAATGCCCAGGATCAGCTGGTTGATGCGCTCGCTCGACTTGACCCCGGCCTGCTGCGCTGGACCGAGGCTGCCGCCGTGCATCTGCGGACGGCAATCGTCAACCTGGAGAATATTTTCGATCCGCAGACCGTCCTGCTAGGCGGTATCATTCCCGAGCCGGTTCTCGATGCGATCGTGGAGCGGATCGTGCCCCTGCCCCGCACCGTATCGAGCCGGCGCACGGGGGATGCCAGGCGCATCGTCAAGTCCAGCCTGGGCCCTGCGATCCCCGCCATGGGCGCCGCTTCGCTGGCGCTCTTCGATGCAACCAGCGCGGATTTCTCGCTCCTCTTCAAGAAGAACGCCGTCTCGGCGCCGAACCCGGCCGCGGCTTGATCTGGGAGCAGTTTGCCTTCGTGAAAGGTGAACCCATCGTTCAGGGAAAGATGCCGCCGAAGCAGGTCGAGACGGCCTCTCGCCCCGCCTGAAAGGATGACGCCGCTAGTCGGCCGAACTGGCCCCGCGATAGGTGCTCAGAACGGACCGGACCGCAGCGGCCAGCAGGGTGCGCGCCGTCTGTGGCGAGGCTGACGCAACCGCGTCGTGATAGCGCACGGCAAGGTGCTGGCTAATCAGCGTTTGCGGTATGGGCCGGTCCCCCAGCCTGCCAAGGAGGTCATCGACGGCCTTTTGCGCTGGCGGCAGGGGCCAGTAATAGCGGATGCGGTCGCTGTAGCTGAAATGGCGCTGTACGCGCATGTGATCGGCCGAACCCCGGTAATATGGCGCCCAATATTTGGGTTCTTCCTGCATCAGCGCTTCCATCGCCGGCGCCAGCGACACGGGTTCGCCGGTGAGCACCCCGTTGATGTGGTCCAGCCCATAGAGCGCCTCGCGCCAGGCGAATGTCAGCGCGGGACCGACCTTCAGAATTGCGAAGCCGTCCGCCGCCAAGGACCGCAGCAGCTCTGCCGGCTGATAATCGGTCGAGTGCGCTTCGAACGCGATGCCAGGCAGTTCGCGTAGTGCCTCCTTCAGGCGTATCGCCTTCTCCGGCTGATAGATCGCGATCCCGTCATCGCCGAATTCGACGCCGGGCTGAACGACCAACCCGACCACCCGTTCGAACGCCTGTTCCAGCCCGTGCCGGGCGAAGGCCGCCCGGTGAACCGAGATCGTCCGCTTCGCGGCCCCCGGCTCGGTCACCGCAAGATGGTCCAGACTGTCGAACGCGCCGCCCGGTGGCGGCACCTCTGTTCCGACGATATAGACCGGAGCCACCCCTCCTTGAGAGGCCGAAATCGCTTCGGCGACCTTGGCCAGCCGCGCCGCGCGATCGGCAACGACCTCGTCTTCCAGCGCCACAGGTTCACCGGCGCATCCCATGCTGGTGTCCAGGTGCAGCTTCCTGAAACCGGCGCGGACATAGGCGGCGATCATGGTTTCCGCCTTGGCCATCGCTTCGTCGGCGGGCAGGTTCTTCCAGGGATTTGGACCGAGATGATCGCCGCCGAGGATGAGGCGCCCGGGCTTGAGCCCGGCTGCCTCCGCCATCGCCGTGACCTGGTCGTAAAATGCCTGCGGCGTCAGGCCGGTATAGCCGCCCTCCTGGTTGACCTGGTTGCAGGTCGCCTCGATGAGGATCGGCTCGTCATGCGCCGCGGCGTCCTCGAGCGCGATGCGCAGTACCTCGGGATGCGCTGTGCATACCGCCGTGATGGCGAGACGGTTCGTGCCGTCCGGTCCGCCAATGAGGCGTTCGAGTGCGGGGCGGGCGGGAGATGAAGTATTCATGCAAAGGGTCCAGTGAGCTATTTGACCGCGCCGAGGGCTAGACCGCCGACGATCTGCTTCTGCAGCAGGATAAAGATGGCCGCAATGGGCACCGTTGTGACGAGCGTCGCAGCCATCACCTCGTTCCAGTCGACATGGTATGTGCCGCTGACCAGGTAGAACAGCTTCATCGTGGCGGTCAGCTTGTCGGGCGTTCGCAGCAGGGTGAAGGCCAGGATGAAGTCCGTCCATGCGGCGATGAAGGTGAAGATGGCGGTGACGCCGATCGCCGGCATGGCCAGCGGCAGGAAGATGTGCCTCAGGCTGGCGAACCAGCTTGCTCCATCGATATGGGCGGCCTCCTCGATCTCGCGCGGTATGGTCTCGAAATAGGACTGCAGCATCCAGACGGCAAAGGCGACGCTGAAGCCGGAATAGGCGAGGATCAGGGAGCGGTGATCGTTGATCAGCCCCTGAGCCGACATCATCCGGAAGATGCCGATGATCAGCACGACGGGCGATATCATCTGCGTCAGCAGCAGGAACAGGCGCAGCGCCCCCCTCGCCGGCAACGTATAGCGCGCCATCGCATAGGCGGCAGGGATCGCCAGCAGCAGGGTGAGGATCGTCGCGCCGACACTGACATAGAGGCTGTTGAGCAGCGCGCGTCCGAAATCGATCTTCGTCCAGATGATGGTAAAGTTGGACAGGTCGATGGTCTCGGGCAGCCAGCGCGGCGGGAAGGTGAAGACCTCGGTTGCCGGCTTCAACGCGGTGGACAGCATCACCGCGTAAGGAAGCAGTATCACGATCAGCAGCGGGGACAGCAGCAGCCAGAACAGGAAGCTCTTGCGCGCATAGCTCATGATCGCCTCACAAAGCCCGTTCGCGCATGGCGAAGCGGGCGTACAGGATGCAGAACACGAGCAGGAACGCGAACATCATCAGCGACATGGCCGATGCCTCGGCCATCTTGCCGTATTGAAACGCCACCTTGTACAGATAGGTGACGAGGATATCCGTGCTGTTGGCGGGGCCGCCCTGGGTCAGGATCCAGATGATGGCAAAGCTGTTGAAGGCATAGATCACGTTCAGCACGATGGCGATGTTGACGAACGGCCGTATCAGCGGCAGCGTCATGTAGCGGAACGTGTTCAGGGGTCCCGCCCCGTCGATCCGCGCGGCGTCGAAGACATCGCCCGGCAATGACGAAAACGCGCCGAGGAAGATGATGACGGTGAGCGGGACGGCGGCCAGTATGCCGATGAGGATGGCGACGGGAAACGCGACCTCCCCGGTCGCCAGGAATTCGATCGGCTGATCGGTCAGGCCGAACTGCAGCAGCAGGGCATTGAGCATGCCGAACTGGCCGTTCAGCGTCCAGCGCCAGACGATGCCGGTCATCGTGGCCGATACCGCCCAGGGAAGCAGCACGATCAACCGGGCGACGCTGCGCCCGGCAAAATCCTGGCTCAGGACCAGGGCGACCGGAATCGAGATCAGGATGGTGCCGCTGGTGACGCACACCGTCCAGATGACGGTGCGCCTGAAACTTGCCCAGAACAGCGGGTCGGCGAAAAGCTTGCTGAAATTCAGCGCGCCGACGAAGTTCCCCGCCTGCCCGAACCGGTTGACGGCATGCACGGACATGCGCATCAGGTCGGTCACCGGATAGCCCATGATCCAGATGACGAGCGCCAGGCTCGGCAACAGCATGGCAAACGGCAGGAGCAGGTGGGGACGCGACATCAGATCCGCCTCATTGAGGTGCGATCAGCCCATCGATCTGGGTCGCAGCGGCGCCGAGCGCCGTTTTCGCATCCTGCTGGCCCAAATAGATCTGCTGCAGTGCGGCCGTGGTCGCAGCAACGACTTGTTCCCACTGCGGCATGAGCGGCGCAAACTGGGCGATGGGCAGCATGTCGGCGAAAGCCTTCAGCGATGCATCATTTGCCAGCCTGGAATCGTTCATCTCTTCTTTCAGCACGGGCAGGAATCCCTCGCTCAGGGTGAACTCGAGACGCGTCTCCGTCGAGAAGATGCCGTCCTGGATGAACTGCCAGGCGAGCTCCTTGTTGGGGCTCGACTTGAACAACATCATGCTGTCGGTACCGCCCCAAGTCAGCTGCTTGGTGGCGCTCGGCATCGGCGCGATGCCGTAGTTCAGCTTCGGCGCCTCGGAGGCGATCTGGCCGCGCAGCCACGGACCGGTCACAAGCGCGCCGAGCCGTCCCTGCTTGAACAGGGTTTCGATGTCCTGGCGGTTGGAACCTGTCGGGCTCGGCTGGCTCAGCCCCCCGTCGATGAACGACTTGTAGAGATTTGCCGCCTGGACGCCCGCCTCGCCGGCGATGCCCGACTTGCCGTCCTTGACGATGTCGCCGCCATAGGACCAGAAGGGGTAGTACCAGTATGTGTCGGTTTCGATTTCCTTGCCCTGGATGCCGAAGCCATAGGCGCCGTCGCCCTTGGCCTTGACCTTCTCGGAGACAGCCTTCAATTCATCCCAGGTCTTGGGAATGTCGGTGACGCCCGCCTTTGCGTAGAGGTCCTTGTTGTAATAGAGGGCGCGCGTCGAGGCCAGGATCGGCAGGAGATAGGTCTTGCCGTCGACAGTGCCCGGCTTCAGCAGATTCTCGTAGAAGCGGCTGCGGAACTCCGGCTTGATATAGGCGTCGAGGGGTTCGGCGATATCGTTCTGGACGTAGTCCAGCACCCAGCGCGTGGCGATGACCGAAATGTCGGGCGCGGTGCCGCCGGCGATGTCGGTCGCCAGCCGCTGCTGCAGATTGTCCCAGCTGACATCCTCGATGTTGATCTCGACATCCGGATGGGCTGCCTCAAAACGCTTGGCCGCGTTCTGAAATGTCGTGAGCGTGTGGTCGCTGAAATGCGCCACGATCACATGGAGCTGGGTCTTGGCGAAAGCCGGCATGGCCGCGATGCTCATGGCCAATGCGGAAATGCCCAGAAGCGAAAGTCTGCTTATTCTTTTCATGTTACCCTCCTTGCTGGTGTTGGTGAGCGTTCCTCTGAAGCTCACTTGTGGATGCTCTTGGAAATGAAGACCGGGTAGAGTTGCGGATAGCGCGCAGTGTCGATCGGCACGCCTCGCGCGGCGGCAAGATCGTGGGCGAGGAGCTGGAACGGCACCACGCCGAGGATCGCCCGCACGGCCGCGTCCTCGCATTCGGGCAGAACGAGATCGAATGGGCCGTGGTTTGTCGCCACGGCGTCGCTGGCCGCGATCGTCGCCGCTGCGGTGCCGATCAGTTTCACGCCATCGAGGAACGCGGTGAGCCGCTGGCCCTGGCTGATCTCGTCGGCGACCAGCACGATGCCGGTGGCCGGCCCCACTCCATTGAAGGGACCGTGCATCATCTCCTCGAGTTCCTTCGGAACAACCGGCATCTTGGCCACTTCCAGCACCTTCAAGGCGCCTTCCAGCGCGGTCGGCACCTGGCTGCCGGCGCCAACGACGAACAGGGCATCGGCGTCGCGGAACTTTTCCACCCAACCGGCGGCTGCAGCCTGGCTGCCGGCAATCGCCGCGGAGAACGCCTCCGGCAGTCCGGCGTAGCGCCCGCGCAGCACGGCGTCGCCGTCGGGATTGCCGGCCAGCGCCAAAGCGCGTCCGAGCAACACCGCGGCGAAGGCCGTGGTGGTGAAGCCCTTCGTCTTGCCCATGTTGATTTCGGACCCGGTATGGGTCTCGATGACGAAGCCGGCCTCAAGGGAGATGGGGGCTTCGGGATAGGCGGTGACGACCGCCGTCAGCGCGCCGCTGGCGTTGGCGCGCCGGATTCCTTCGAGCAGGATCAGCGACGCGCCGCTCTGCGAGATAGCGATCACCAGGACGTCCGGGCCGAGCCCCCCGGCCTCCGTCTCATCGAGGAATTCCAGCGAACTCACGGCCTCGCAATCGATCACCAGCTCCTGTTCCCACGAGCGGGCGGCGATCATCGCCGCGTAGAGCGACGTGCCCGAACCGACGATCCAGACCTTGCGGATTCCGCGCTGGCCGAGGGCGGCTACGAAGGCATCGGCCTTCAGGCCGTGGTCGAGCAGGCGGCCGATCGCCGCCGGCTGCTCGAGAATGGACTGCATCATCAATGTCGACATCTCAAACCTCGGTATTGCCGGTCAGTTCGGCTTCGATGGTGAGCGCCGCCGCGCCGACCAGGCCGGTGAACGGAGCGGTGCGGGACAAGCCTATTTCCTTCAGGCCGCCGATCGCCGTCGGCAGCGCATGCGCATGGACGGCGCGACGGACCCAATCGGTCGCGGCGGGATCGCCGGTGAACATGCCGCCGGCGAGCACGATCGCAGCCGGGTTCATGAGGTTGACGAGCTGGGTCAAGCCGAGCGCGAGGTAGCCGTATTCCCTCATTGCCGGCGGTTCGATGCGCGGCAGATAGGCCGGCACCGTGTCGTCCCCGGCGCGCGCTTCGAGCAGCAGTTTTTCGGTGCAGCCGCTTTGTCCGCAATAACAGATCGTCGAGCCGCTCTGGTCGGAGCTGATATGGCCGTTTTCGCCGGCGGCATTGCTGGCGCCGCGATGCAGCCGGCCGTTGAAAACCATGCCCGTGGCAAGGCCGGTGCCGGCATTGTAGAGCAGGAAGTCACGGTGCAGGCGGCCAACCCCGAAATAGATTTCGCCGACGGCGGCGGCGTGCACGTCATTGTCGACGAAAACCTTCAGTCCGGTCGCCGCCGCGACTTCCGTGCCGATCGGAATGTTGGTGATCCCCATGTTCAGGGACCTGACCAGCATGCCGCTAGAACGGTCGACGAAACCGGTTGTGCCGACGCCGATACTGGCCGCCGTCTCGCCGGCCTGCGCCAGGATGACCTTGGCGACGGAGACGATATCCTCGAGCAGGCTGAGCCGGTTGGTGGCGACCTTGTGCTCGAACAGGATCTCGCCATCCCGAGAGACGAGCCCCCCGAGGATCTTGGTGCCGCCGACATCGATGCCCAGCAGGGGCCCGGTGGAAGCCGAGGTTATCGGTTCGGAAGAATTGCGTGCTTGCATGGTCATTGGACGCTCATCCGCTTCCTGTCGCGCGGATCGAAGAAATGGACATTGGCCGCATCGAAGGCGATGCGGATGTGGTCGCCCCGGGCGAGCGGGAGGCGCTGCTGGACGACGATGGTCAGCTCGATCTGCCCGAGCTGTGTCGCGACCAGCGTTTCCGATCCCTGGACCTCGATGAAGCGCACGGTGGCCGGGACGCCCGTTTCACCGAGCCGGATATGTTCGGGCCTGATGCCGCAGATGATCTCGGTCCCGGCGGCCTGCGCGGTGCCGATGCCGAGAACGGTCCCGTCCTCGAGACAGACGCTTCCTCCGGCCGCGACCTTTACCGGGAAGATGTTCATCGCCGGCGAGCCGATGAAGCCTGCGACGAAGGCGTTGGCTGGCCTGTCGTAGAGATCGAGAGGAGCTCCGATCTGCTCGATATCGCCGCTGCGCAGAACGACGATCCGGTCAGACATGGTCATGGCCTCGACCTGGTCGTGCGTAACGTAGATGGTGGTGGCGCCAAGGCGGTTATGCAATTCGCGGATTTCGGCGCGCATCCGCACCCTGAGCTCGGCATCGAGATTGGACAGCGGCTCGTCGAACAGAAACACTTTCGGACTGCGCACGATCGCCCGGCCCATTGCCACACGCTGCCTCTGTCCTCCCGAAAGTTGTTTGGGATAGCGGTCGAGAAGCTCCTCGATGCCCAGCGATGCAGCGGCGGCACGGATGCGATCCTGCGCCTCGGCCGCGGGCGTCTGGCGCATCAGCAGCGAAAAGCCGAGATTTTCGCGCACCGTCATATGCGGATAGAGCGCATAGCTCTGGAACACGAAGGCAATGTCGCGATGCCGGGCGGATACGCCGTTCATCTGCCGCCCGTCGATTTCGATCGTTCCCGACGTCAGGGGGTCGAGACCGGCGATCAGCCGGAGGAGGGTCGACTTTCCGCAACCCGACGGCCCCACCAGGCTGACGAAACTGCCTCGTTCGACGCCGAAGGAAATGCCTTTCAGAATTTCGGCGGTGCCGAATTTCTTGTGTAGGTCGGTGACGCTCACATAGCTCAAGAGATGCTTCCAGAAGGCCAGTGGCTCAATTAATTCCATTCAATGGAATTTTTAGGTGGCTGTCAACACGAAAGCTGACCCGCGTCTCTGCGAATTTGGATGATCGATCCGGAATGGCCTGACGCGATGCCGCCACGCCGGTCCGCGTGGCGCGGTAACAGCCGCCGATGCGGTGGCGGACGTGCTACTTGACGCCGCCCATCGTTATGCCGCTGATCATGCGCTCCGACAGGAAGATGTAGAGGGCGACCGTCGGCACCATGACGATGGTAACGCCGGCGAACAGGCCCGGCCAGTTGCCGCCCGAATATTGCATCGATGTGATCAGGGAGTAGATGCCGAGCGACAGGATCGCGGTCTGCATGAATGTCAATCCACCAGGCTCTATCGCACCGACACCTGGTGCCACGGACGGGTCCATCCCGTCGCAATCAAGCGAGACGACCCAACGGCGGGAAAGGTCGAGCGAGTGAGCGATCGATTTTGCTCCATTCTCATGAACGTCCCAGGCCGTGACGATCCGGTTGCCTGCCTTGAGCGCGGCCTCGACTTCCTGCCTTCGGGCACTGCCGATGGAGCGCGCGCCGACCTGCACCAGATGGTGCACACACGCATAGTCGCGCACACGCCGCATCGGGCTGGAAAACCCATCGCGACGGCCATTGATCTCATCGCGAAAATCGATATGCGCGTCGATCTGCAGGACGTTGATGTCCTCATGGCCGTCGAAGGGGGCGACCAGCATTGGAGGCACTGAGTCCATGTCACCGATAACAATCGGAACCACGCCGGCCTTGACGAGCGGGCCAAGCACGGCGGCAGCATCACCCACAATGCACTCCGGATCCCGCACGTTTCCGGCAACGTTGCCGAGGTCGTCAGGTTCGGCTTGCCGTCCTCGAACTGCGGTTCGCCGATGTCGAAGTTCCAGTCCGTAAGGATTCCAGAATCCTGCGCAGGAAGGCGCGGGTTCGTTCGTGTTCCGGGTTGGCAAGCACAGCTCTGCGTGCATCGACCGCGCGGCGACGGCCGTTGCGGATGCGGGTTAAATTGGTATTGTGCTGGTATTATCGAATGGGCTGCCGGCGTGACATTTCTTGACATTTTCAATGTGGCTCGAGACGGGAAGGAGGATGGTTCGCCGGCCTATCGGCGGCTGCAGGCTTCATTGGCCGGCGCGATAGCCTCGGGCGTGTTGAAGCCTGGATCGGCCCTGCCCCCTGAACGTGAACTGGCTCTTGAACTCGGCATCTCGCGGGTCACCGTCCGCAGGGCGATGGTTGAACTGGTGCGCGATGGTTTCGTTGTCCAGCGACATGGCAGCGGCACCTATGTTTCGGGACCGCCCGAGCGCGTCGTACAAAGCCTCAGTCGGCTCTATTCGTTTTCCGAAGACATGATGTCGCGCGGACGAGTCGCCGGTACTGTTTGGCTGGGCCGAGAGTTGACCGTCGCCAATGCCGAGGAGGCGCTTCGCCTCGAAATCCCTAAGGGCGCCAGAATCGTCAGAATGCGTCGCCTGCGTCTGGCCGACCAAGAGCCGATGGCTCTCGAGACCTCGCTGATCCCGGCAGCGATGCTTCCGGATCTGACGAAAATCAAAGATTCGCTCTATCAGACATTGCGTGAGCTCGGTCATGTCCCATCGCGGGCTGTGCAGCGCATTTCGGCCGTCAATATCGATGAGGAAACCGCGCGGCTGCTCAAGCTGACACCTGGCGCGCCAGCACTCGACATCGACCGTGTCACCCGCATGGACGATGGGACGGTCGTCGAACTTAGCCGATCGATCTTCCGCGGCGACGCCTATGATTTCGTCGCGGAACTCGGTCTCGGTACTTGAGCGGGCGGGCCCGCTGGCCGGGGGAATGCCAAGCTGTCGCCGCTGCATTGAACAGCAATCAGAGATAATACTAGTTCATGACCCCTTATTTCCTCGGCATCGACGCCGGCTCGTCCCTGACCAAAGCCGCGGTCTTCGATGCCAATGGCAATCAGTTCGGCATGGGCGTCAGGCGTATCCAGCTGCGGCGCCCTCATCCAGGCTGGTCGGAGATCGACCCTGCGGAAGCATGGAGCGCGGTCAGCGCGGCGATCCATGCGGCGCTCGACGATGCCCGTATCGCCTCAACCGACATTGCGGCGGTAGGACTGTCCGCGGCAATGGTCGGGGCATGGCTGGTCGATGGCGACGGGAACGCCTTGCGTCCGGGCATCGTGTGGGAGGACAGCCGGGCGCAGGACCTGCTGGACGAGCGAGCTGCCGCCGTACCGGATTTCTATCGCAGGATCTTCAGATCGAATGGGTGCGTGCTTCAGCAGGGCTGCACATTGCCGCTCCTCGCCTGGCTGCGGAAACACGAGCCCGATATCCTCGACAGGGCTGCCCATGTTTTCAGCTACAAAGACTTCCTGCGCCTGAAGCTCACCGGGCAGGTGGCTGCCGACCGCACCGAAGCCGCGGTGGCCCCCGGCAACGCCAGCTTGCGTGGCCGCAGCGTCGAAATGCTCGATCTGTTCGAGATCGCCGACCTTGCCTACAAGCTGCCAGCGGCGGCCGAGTCCGAGACATTGGCCGGTTTCGTCACTGCAGAATCGGCAGCGATCACCGGCCTCGCCGAAGGCACGCCCGTGGCGATCGGTGCCGGCGATGTTCCGGCAACGGTCATCGGCGCCAGCGCGCTCGAAGCCGGCACGGCGCTGGCTGTGCTCGGCACGACCTGCATGGTTGGCATCGTGTCCGATCAACCCGTATTCACACCGCCGGACATCGGCCTGCTCTTCACCTTGCCCGGAGAGGCCTGGTTCCGGGCGATGGTCAATGTTGCCGGCACGCTCAATCTCGACTGGGCGATCGGGACGCTGCTTCCCGACATCGCTGCGGAACCTGATCTCTATATCAGGATGGAAGCGATGATCGCAGCGCTGCCGATCGGCTGCGACGGCGTCGTCTATCTGCCCTATCTCAGCGAAAGCGGCATCATCGCGCCGGTGGTCGATCACGAAGCGCGCGCCGGCTTTCACGGGCTCGCGCCCCGGCACCGCCGCCCTCACATGATCCGCGCTGTTTACGAGGGCGTCGCGCTCGCCTTACGTGACTTGTATCAAGACCTCGAAGGGACCACCGGCACGATCCTTCTGACGGGTGGCGGCGCACGCAGCCAGATGTGGACACAGATGATCGCCGACGCTCTCGGGGCCACCGTCCTGGTTCCAGCCGGTACGGAATTCGGGGCAAGGGGTGCGGCACTTCTTGCCGCGACGGCCGTGGGACGATTCCGTTCCGTCCGCCAAGCGTCGATCTCGACGCGGCAGATACAGCGCCGGCACGAGGCGGATCATACCACGAAGCCGGCTTGGGATCGGGCGTTCATAAATTATCGGGCGCGGCGCGACAGCATCTTGCGCAGATAGCCAAGGACGCACTACACAGGATTTGCGTGGTACATACCACGAGAAGGTCCTGGTTATACCTGACAATGGCTGCAAGCGTCGTCGCCGATCAACCCCCACTCTATCAACGCATAGCCAACGCGCTTGCGACGCAGATCGCGTCCGGCATACTGAAGGTCGGCGAACGGCTGCCGTCGGAAAGGCAGATGGCCGAGGACCTCGGTGCAAGCCGGATGACCGCCCGCCAAGCCCTGAAGCTGCTGGAGCGGCGTGGCCTGGTGGAGACCCGGACGGGCCTTGGCGCCTTCGTCGCGCGTGCCCAGATCGAACAACAGCTCAGCACGCTGAGCGGGTTTACCGAAGATATGGACCGTGGCGGGCGCAAGGCGTCAAGCATCGTGCTCGACGCCGGGCTGGGCTCCGCGGACCGGGAGGTTGCCGTCGCGCTTGGAATTGCAGAGGATGCGCCGGTCCATCGCCTCGTTCGCGTGCGCCTTGCGGACGCCGAGCCCGTCGGTCTGGAGCGCACGGAAATCTCGGCAGCTCTCGTGCCGAAACTTTTCCAGCGGACTGATTTCAGGACGGATTCGCTCTACCGCGTTCTGCGCGAGGACTACGGGCTTTTTCCAAGCGAGGCCGAGCAGAAGCTCTGGTCCGCCCATCCGGACGCTGCGAGTGCCGCGTCCTTGGGGATTTCGCTGCAAAGCCCCGTGCTCGTCCTCACCCGACGCACACTCGATAGTGCTGGACGGCCGCTGGAATATGTGCGGGCAGTCTATCGGGGCGACTGCTTCGTGATGCGCGCCCATCTGACCCTCGGAAAAGGCACATGACAAAAACGCCGACTGCCGCAGCCTATCTTGCCGACCTCACGATCCGCATCGGGCGCCTGCTCAATGACAATGCCGACGCCATCGCAGCCGCCGCGGACGCGATCGAGCGGACGGCCAAGGCCGACGGACTGGTCTATGTCTTCGGCACCGGTCACAGCCATACCATGGCCGAGGAGGCGCATTATCGAGCCGGTGGGTTGGCATTGACCGTTCCGATCCTAGCGGGTGTGACAATGGTCCATGAAGGTGCGGTCGCCGGCACCGTCTTCGAGCGCATGTCCGGCATCGTGGCGCCTGTGTTCGCCCGCTATCCGATCGGCCCGAAGGACGTGCTGATCGTGGTGTCGAACAGCGGCGTCAACGCCGCCACCGTGGAAGCGGCGATGATCGGAAAATCAGTGGGCGCGACCGTCATCGCGATCACCTCGCAAACCTATTCCAGCCTCGCCGCCCAAGGACGCACAAGGCTGGCCGATGTCGCCGACATCGTGCTCGACAATGGTGGCCCGCCCGGCGACGCCACGACCAGTGTTCCCGGCAGCGAGTTGCGCGTCGGCCCGGTTTCAACCTCGATCGGCGCGGCGCTGATGAACGCCGTGTTCGCCGAGGCGGCGGCACGCCTGCAATCGGCCGGCGTGGCCGCCCCCATTTATCTCAGCGCCAATATGCCTGGTGCCAAGGAGGTCAACGAAGCGCTGGTGGCCCGCTATCGGCCGCGCAATCCGCATCTCTGACCAGTCCACACGACGAGAATTCCGGGTCTCAAGGGGAGCCCCGGCGGAAACGGGAGACTACATACAATGGGCCTGACACGAATTCTGACACTCGCCGGCTTCGCGGCGACACTTCTTGCCGGCACTGCCTATGCCGAACCGGTAAACCTGACGCTTTGGCACATGGAGCAGCCGCCGCACCGTGTGCAGCGCATGAAAGAGCTTCTCGATGAGTTCAATGCTGCGCACCCCGATATCCAGGTCAAGCAGGAGCCGCAGAGCTGGGGCGAAATCTACGCCAAGGCGCCGGCTGCCTTCGCTGCAGGAAATGGTCCGGATCTCCTCTTCACTATTCCCGACTTCACGACCGTGCTGAAGGGAATAGACGCCGTGGTGCCGGTCGACGACCTGGTCAAGGACCTCGACGCCAAGCACGGATTCGTCAAGGCGACGCTCGCGCCCTACCAATATGACGACCACGTCTGGGCCGTGCCGGCCTACAACATGGCCATCTCGCTATGGTATCGCAACAGCGTGTTGAAGGCGGCCGGTGTCGAAGTACCCAAGACCTGGAGCCAGTGGCAGGCAGCGGCCGAGAAGCTCAGCACGGACGGCAAATCGGGTATCGGCCTTCCAGCCAACAAGCAGCTCTACACCGACCAGACTGTCTACAGCTTCATGGTCAACAGCGGCGCCGCCGACATCTACAATGCGGACGGCTCCATTGCCTTCGACAAGCCGGAAACGGTCAAAGCCTATGATTTCTACAGCAAGCTCGCAAAACTGTCCCCGGCCGACAATGGCACTTGGACCTGGGGCGAGGCCGAAGCCTGCTTTGCAAACAGCACCTGTGGCATGATCCTGCAGTTCGGCGTCATCAATACCTATGATACGCAGGCGGAGGGTGATGCGGCCGATCTCGGCGTGGCGCCTGTGCCGCACGCCGATGACCAGAGCGAGTCGGCGACGATTTCCTATTCGAACGCCATCATGCTGACGACCAAGGATGAAGCCAAGCAGAAGGCCGCCAAGGTATTTCTCACCTGGCTGCTCGAGCCCGCCAATTACGGCCGCTTCCTGACCATGGAGCCGGGCTTGTTCCTGCCGGTCACGGATGACGGCGCCAAAGCGGACTCGTTCTGGAACGACAAGACCGTGACGAAGTACAAGTCGCAGGTCGAAACCATGATTGCGAACTCGCACACTGGAAAGCTGTTCGGCTTCACCACCGGCAAGGTCTTCCCGTCGATCGGCGCCATCTCCGCGCAGAACGTCATCGCGGAGACCTTGCAACACATCGTCGTCGACGGCCAGAGCGCCGGCGATGCGGTCAAGGCCGGCCAGGGCCGCATGAGCGAAGTCGCCAAGAAATAAAGGTCGGGGCCGAGGAACGCTCATGAAGAACACGACGCTCGCCATCGCGTTCGTTTCCCCGGCCCTCATCTTCCTTTTGGCCGTTCTCGGATGGCCGCTCGTTCAGGCCGCCATCCTGAGTTTTCAGGATGTCGGCGTGATTGGTTCCGAGGGTCATTTCATCGGCCTAGGCAATTACGCGACTATCCTGGGTGGCGCCGGCTTCTGGCAGGCGCTCGGCCGCAGCATCGTATGGGTGCTGTCGAACGCGGTGGTGCAGACCATCCTTGCGCTCGCGACAGCGCTGGTCCTCAATCAGAAATTCCCAGGCGTGCGCATCGCGCGCACCTGGATCATCCTCACCTGGATCGTGCCGACCGTCGTGGTCGTCATCATCTGGCGCTGGCTGCTGTCCTCGTCGGGCGGCATCATCAACCCGCTCCTGATCCAGGCCGGCGCAATAGACCGCCCGGTCGGATTCTTCGCCACGCGCGAGAGCGCCATGGCGACACTGATCATGATCAACTCCTGGCGCTGGTTTCCCTTCACCACCTTGATGATGCTGGCTGGCCTGACGCGCATTCCCGGTGACCTCTACGAGGCCGCCAGGGTCGACGGCGCCGGTACGTTTCAGCGGTTCAAGCGCATCACCTGGCCATTGCTGCAGCCTACCCTCATGGTGCTTGGCGTCGTCGGAACGCTGCTTTCTTTCAACGTCTTCGATGTCATTTGGCTGCTTACCGCCGGCGGCCCGGCCGGGGCGACCCAGACCCTGCCGGTGCTCATCTACGAAACCGCCTTCAAGGGCTATCGTCTGAGCCAGGCCGCGACGATTTCGGTTCTCACCACGATCCTTCTCATGGGGTTCGCCTTCTTCGCCACGCGTGCCATGGCGGCCGCGGAGGCGGATCGATGAGGCGGACCTTAGGCCAGTCTCTGTCGCTTTATGGCGGTCTCCTGCTCATCGCCCTGGTGATCGGCTTGCCGTTCTGGTGGGTGCTGACCGGGTCCATCAAGCTGCCAAAGGAAATCATCCAGCGCGTGCCCACCATGGTGCCGCAAAGCTTCACCCTACAGCATTTCGAAAAACTGCTGCAGGCGTCGGACTTCCCGGTCTATCTGCTGAACAGCATGGTCGTGGCCCTGTTTTCGACGGCTTTTACCGTCCTGCTCGCGCTGCCTGCGGCCTACGCGTTCTTCCGCATGGAGTTTCCCGGGCGCAACGCACTCTACAAGACCATTCTGCTGGCCTACGCTTTTCCGGGCGTGGTCGTGCTGATCCCGCTCTATGGCCTGTTCGCGAAGGTCGGATTGATCGACAGTCCGGTCGCGCTGGTGATCGTCAACGTCGCCTTCGCTCTGCCCTTCTCGATCTGGATGATGCGGTCCTTCCTGTCCAGTGTACCCCGTGAGATCGAGGAGGCAGCGGTCGTCGACGGGGCACCGACCCTCACCATCCTCGTCAGGATCCTTATGCCGCTGATTGCGCCGGGCATAGCCAGCGTGGCGATCTTCGCCTTCATCTCGTCATGGACGGAGTATCTGTTCGCCTCGGTACTCATCGTGTCGGACGCGCGCCGGACCATCCCAGTCGGCTTTGCCGGCATCATCGGCCAGTACCAGATAGACTGGGGACTGCTGCTGGCCGGCGCGACGGCTGCGATCATCCCGGTTGTCATCCTCTTCGCTCTCGTCGGTCGCTGGTTCGTCTCCGGTCTCACCGACGGCGCCGTGAAATAGGCAAAAGGAAAACTCATGGCGGGTCTGTCGCTGCAGAAGGTCAAGAAGCGTTTCGGCGAAACCGAAGTTATCGGGGGCGTCGATCTCGACGTCGCCGATGGCGAGTTCGTCGTTTTTGTCGGTCCATCGGGCTGCGGAAAGTCGACGCTTCTGCGCATGATCGCCGGGCTGGAAAAAACGTCCGAGGGGCGCATCCTGATCGGCGGGCGCGATGTGACCGACGAAGATCCCGCCAAGCGTGGCATCGCGATGGTATTTCAGACCTACGCGCTCTACCCGCACATGACGGTGGCGACAAATATGGGTTTCCCGTTGGAGATGGCCAAGCGCCCCAAGGAAGAGATTGATCGCAAGGTGGCGGAAGCCGCCAAGATACTGCATCTCGAGGCCTACCTGCATCGCAAGCCGCGCGAACTGTCCGGCGGCCAGCGCCAACGGGTCGCCATCGGCCGCGCGATAGTGCGCCAGCCGGGCGTGTTCCTGTTTGACGAACCATTGTCCAATCTCGACGCCGAATTGCGCATGCAAATGCGCATCGAGATTGCCCGGCTGCACCAGCAACTCGGCACGACGATGGTCTATGTCACGCATGACCAGGTCGAGGCGATGACGCTCGCCAGCCGCATTGTCGTGTTGCGCGCCGGCCGCATCGAGCAGGTCGGCGAGCCCCTCGATCTTTACGAGAACCCCGACAACAGTTTCGTCGCCGGCTTTATCGGCTCGCCACGCGTGAATTTCGTTGATGCGACCGTTACGGCCGTCGAGGACGGCCGTGCCCTTGTCGCCGCGCCCGAGGCCGGACTCGCCGGCATGGCGGTCTCCACGCGCGGCACGCCGCCCAAACCAGGCACGCCCGTCAGCCTGGGTATCCGACCGGAGCACTTCGTGCCCGCCGATGGCGCGGCCGGTACGCTCTCAGGCACAATCTCGCTGGTCGAGCGCCTGGGTGGCGTTGCCTATGCCCATGCGGTCCTGGCTGACGGCTCGATGATCACGGTCGAAAGCAGGGACGCTCACAATTTCGAGGTCGGCAAGACGCAGGTCTTCGGCCTGCAACGAGCGTTCTTGTTCAGTGCCGACGGCATGCGACTTTGACGAAGGTCGGCCGAAGGCAACGGCTTGTGTGCAATATCCATCGCCTGGCCGTCCCTGACTAATTCAGCACCTGCTCGCTGGTGGTCGCGCACCGCACCTAAACAGGCGCTCTCGCATGAATCGAAGGTGACCTGGGTTCACCGTCGAGAAGGTGAACCCAGCGCTTCTTCCAAGAAGCCCCGCAGCCGTCCGACTACCAGTTCACCTTCACGCCGACATTTCCGCCATAACTTTGGACGTCTTCGCCGAACTTGCCTTCGAAGTTGGTGAACATCGATGTGTTGCTGCCTAAATTCATCTTCACGCCGGCGTCCACCGCCACCGCGTCCTCGGCAGCCGCCGCGCCTTGGATTAGGAAGGGATAGCCGGGCGCAGACTGGAACTCCGGCCTGACGGAGCGCTCCGCCTCGAACTCATGCACCCAGGCTGCCCTTGCCCACGCCTGGAGCGACTGTCCGTCGCCGACATCCACCTTGGTATCGAGTTGAAGCCCTAGAGAGACCGGCAGCGAGAGTACGGCGCGACTGTCGAAGTTCAGGCCAAGCGCGCCTGCACCATCCGAAGTCTCAGCGAAATCCTCCGCCGACAACATTGAGAATTGCACGCCGGCGAACGGCGTGACGGCGCCATCTCCCATTTCCTGTCGCCAGCCGGCCTCTACGCTGGTGCCGAGGCCAGCGCTCAGGAAGTTGCTTTTCCAGTGTTCGGTCGGGAGGCCGGCGACCGGGTCGAGTGGAGCATTGGAGCCAGGCACGCCGACGTAACGATCGATGCTGTTGTTGTAGAGCCCAACGGCGAGAGCGCCGTTTAGGTAGAACTGGTCCCATTTGCGGGTCAGGTGCGCGCCGACCTGTCCGCCGATGATGTTGCCGCCGGTCGCCCGATCAGGCACCGCAAAGGACATGGCTGCACCACCCAGCGCGAAGCCTACCAGCATGTCGGGATCGCCAATCGAGTCGAAACCAGCGCTCAGACTGCCGCCCTTGTACTCATTCTCGGCACTGCCCAGATCGGCATGTCCTGCAAGTTCGCCCGTACTGCCTCCGGCAGCCGCCCAATAGCTCCAGCGCCGCTCGTCCGGTACCTTTTCCAAGGCGTCGAACTGGTCGCCCTTGCCCTTTGGCTCGTCATAAGCCTGCGGTGCAATCTGGTCTAATGGGCCGGTGCCCAGCCCGGTCCGCCAAAAATCGGACTGGCGTGTCATCGCACTCAGGAAGGTTCCGTAGGCGTCGAACTGTGGTTGCTCGAAACCCGAGACACCCTCCCCGGACATTGAAGAGTAGATCGATCCCAATTGCTCCAGGGTTGGAACGTAGAACAGCGCTTCGGAGATCCTGGCGAAACCTGGTGAGGAGAGGTCCGTCTGGATCCGGTTCACCGCGTTACCGACAGCGGCCTGGTTTCCGGTCAGGCCCACGGGCGCGTAGTTGATATCGACGTTGAGGAAGACGTCCTCGGGGTTCGGATAATTCAATTCATACTGCGCGACCGCACTTGGAATCGCGCTGAGCTTGAAACCGTTGTCAGTGATCCCGTCGTCGGCATGGAGGATCAGGAAGTCCTGGCTACCGGGTTTGGCGGCCGCAGGGTTCAGAATGTTGATGCCGACGGCGCCGGCGAGCACGGCCGTGCCGTCGACATTGATCAGATCCGACTGCGCATTGAGATCGACGTCCAGCTTGTAGGTGCCGGTCGCGGACTGGTCCCAGTTGCCGACCAGATTTGTGGTCATCGCCTTGCCGTCACCGCCCGGAGAGAAATACCCGCCGTCGGAGAAGAGATTGCCAGCGCCGAATTTGGCGTCCATGCCGGCGTTGAATGTTGCCCCCGCTATGTTGGTGAACCCATTGTAGCCGGCGCCGAGATCGACCGAACCGGTCACTATGCCATAGTTCGTGACCGTCTCGTCGGCAGCACCGGAAAGGATCGCCCAGCCGCCGGCAGTGCCGCTTGCTGTCGTGATGGTGCCCTTATTGCTGATCGTGTTGTCGTTGCCATCGACGATCCAGACACCGACGCCGATATGGTCGGCATCCGTAGCCCCGCCCTTGACCATACCGGTCGTGCTGTTCAGATTGATGGCGATATCGCCGTTGCCGTCGACCGCCTTGCTCTGCGCGACGATAGCGCTGGTGCCAGCGGCGTGGGTCACAACCGAGCCGGTGAGGTCGACCGTGACGTCGCCGGCTGTGCCGAGGAAGCCCTGCGTGGCATCTTTTTTGCCGCCATTGCTTTGCGCGAAGATGCCGATTGAGCCGTCGCCATAAGTGTCGATCTTGCCGGCGTATTTGACGTGAACCAGGCCTGAATCGCCGGCGTCGCCATTGCTGCCGACCGCCCAATTGGTCACATAGTGAATACCCGGGATCAGTTCGTTGCCCAAGGTGCCAAGGATGCCGCCGCCGCCGCCAACCGACTGGGCGAAGATGCCGGCTGAAGAAGAGCCATGGGTGATGATCGCACCATTGCCTTCGACGGTCACATCCTTGCCCGACCCGCCATTGCCGCCGCCTTGGCCGAAGGCCAGGCCGATGCCCAGATTGAGCGCCGGAACCGGTCCCATCGCGCTTTCGAGGACCCGGTCGACATTGCCGGCGACACCGCCGCCGCCGCCGATCGACTGGGCGAAGATGCCGTTGGAAGCCGCGCCGAATGTCTCGATGGTGCCGTCGCCATTGTTGATGACATGGACGACGCCGCCGTCGCCGCCGCTGGTTCCCTTGCCGCCGATGCCGAGCGTTCCGGTGGCGCCGATATTGGCCTTGCCGCCAACGCCGCCGCCGCCGCCGACCGACTGGGCGAATACCCCGTTGGAGTTGCTGCCCTTGGTGGTGATATCGCCGGTATTGGTGACCTCGACGAGGCCGCCTGTGCCCGTACTGCCGCCCTGGCCGCCGACCGCAGCGCCGAGATTGCTGTAGATCTTGGTCTTGCCGAACAGCACGTTGGCGATCAGCGCCGCAGGTACCGGGATCAGTTCCCCTGTCCCAAGCAATCCGTTGCCGCCCGCACCGCCGCCGCCGCCCACCGACTGCGCATAGATGCCGTCCGACATCGAGGCATGGGTGATGATATCGCCGTCGTTGGTCACTGCGACGTGGCCGCCATTGCCAGCGCCGCCGCCGTCGCCGCCGACGGCGATCGACATGGCCATGTTGACCTGTGCCCCGGGAGGAGCATCGCCCTTGCCGATCAGGACGTTAATCGAATTGGCCCGGCCGCCGATGCCGCCGCCGCCGCCGATCGACTGGGCAAAGATACCGTAGGCACTGTTGCCGGTGATGATCGGATCGCCCTCAGCGTCGACCGTCTGCGTATCAAGGCCTGTTTCGATCCTGCCGTGATTGTTGACGGTCACGTCCTGGCCATCGCCTGCCGCCCCGCCCTTGCCGCCGACGGCCACGGACAGGTTGACTGTCTGCGCGCTCTGGCTGGTTGCGTTCGCCCAGCCGGCAACTCCGGTTATGGCGTTGCCGCCATCGCCGCCGCCGCCGCCCGCGCTCTGCGCGAAGATGCCGGCCGCGTTGTCGCCAAAGGTGCGGATACCCGCCCAGTTGTTCACCGTCGCCGTGGAGCCGTTTCCGGCGACCCCGCCGCTGCCGCCAACAGTGACGCCGAGGTTCACGTTGAGCGACTCGCTGTTGTTGATCCCGATATTGACGCCGACAGCAAAGCCGCCATCGCCGCCGCCGCCGCCGATGGACTGGGCACGGATGCCGTTGGCTCCCATGCCGAAGGTGGTGATGAGCGAATCCGCCACGGTCGCGCCGAGTTCGTCTTTGCCCGCATCGACGATAACCGCGCCGGCGGTCTCGCCAGTCCCGCCCGTGCCGCCGACTGCGACAGTGATTGTTCCGCCGGGCCCAATCGCCATGGAGCCGCTGGCAGCGTAGCCGCCTATACCGCCGCCGCCGCCGACGCTTTGAGCCCAGATGCCGTGGGCTTCGGTGCCTCGCGTGGTGATGTCGCCACCATTGATGACATGCACTGTGTCGGCAATGCTGCCATTGCCGCCACCGCCGCCGACGGCGATCGAAACCGCCACGGTCGGGATGGCGGTCGGATCGGGCGATGCGGTCGCCGTGAAGGCGACCGCCGAGCCGCCATTTCCGCCGCCGCCGCCGACGCTCTGCGCAAAGATGCCGTAAGCCTTGGCACCTGAGGTGATGATATCGCCCTGATTGTCTACAGTGACGGTGCCGCCATTGCTGCCGCCGCCGCCATGGCCCCCTACCGCTGCCGACACGGCGCCGACGGCGATCGCACCGGCAATCGAGAAGCCGCCATTGCCGCCGCCGCCGCCGAGGCTTTGGGCATTGATGCCGATTGCGCCGGCTTCATGCGTGATGATCGTGGACTTGTTGTTGACGGCAACCGCCTTGCCTACTCCGCCGGTACCGGCATCGCCGCCGAGCGTGACCGTCAATGCGACCGCTCCCAGGGTACCGCCGCCTGCGAAGCCGCCATTGCCGCCACCGCCGCCGACGCTCTGTGCAAAGATGCCGTGGGCTTGAAGTCCATAGGTCTCGATCGTGCCGCCGGTCGTGTTGACGGTCACGATGTCCGCGTCGCCTGCGACGCCGCCTTTGCCGCCCAGTGCAAGACCGAAATTGAAGGCGCCGCCGGCAGCCACCGACACCGAACCGCCGCCATCACCACCACCCCCACCGACGCTCTGCGCGAAGATGCCGTTGGCCTGGTTGCCATGTGTGGTGATGTCGCCTTTGTAGTTGACGGTCACATCCTTGGCGTTGCCACCGGGGCCGCCAGTGCCGCCAAGCGCGAAACTGATGCCGACCCCCGTGCTGGTGCCGCCCGCAACGGCGACCGCCAGGCCGCCGCGGCCGCCGCCGCCGCCGACTGATTGCGCGAGAACACCGTAGGCCTTGGTGCCCGTCGTATCGATCTCGGATGCCACGAGCCCGCTCAGATCGCCGGGCGTCGCGACGTGGTTGACCTCCACGGAGCCACCATTGCCGCCAGCTTCACCGGATCCACCGATGGCGATGGCGACTGGGGGGCCGACTGTGTAGGAGCCGCCGCCATTGCCGCCGCCGCCGCCGAGCGACTGGGCAAGGATGCCAACCGCATCGTTGCCGCCGGTGGTGAGATGACCGGACGAATTGACGGTGACTTTTTGTCCGTCGCCGCCGCCGCCGCCCGAGCCGCCGATGGTGAAGAGACCGACGCTGGAGCCGCCATCGCCGCCGCCGCCGCCGATCGATTCCGCCTGGATCGCCGTGCCTGCCGTCGTAATGGTGCCGGTGTTGGTGACCGTGACCGCGCCGCCACTGCTGGTGGACGAACCTTTGCCGCCGATCGCGACCAGGCCGCCACTGTCGCCGCCATTGCCGCCGCCGCCGCCAATGGACTGGGCATAGATGCCGCGTGCTTTCGGCCCGATGGTGATCAGCGTGCCGTTGTTGGTGACGGAAACCGTTCCGCCGGCGCCGCCGGCGCTGCCCTCGCCGCCGATCGCCACTAGGCCGCCGCTGCCGGAACCATTGCCGCCGCCGCCGCCAATCGATTGCGCCACGATGGCGTCTGCGCCGACATCGGTCACAGCCGGGCCGAGATCAGTCACGCTGCTGTCCGACCCGCCGAACGTCCGGATGACATTGCCAGCGGCATTGGTGACGATGACGGCCTTGCCGTCTCCGCCCGAGCCGGCGTCGCCGCCGATGGCAACGAGGCCCCCGGAGCCGCCGGCATCCCCGCCGCCGCCTCCGATCGATTGCGCCAGTATGCCGAAGGCGCCGACACCATAGGTCGTGATATTGCCGCCGGCGTTGTTGTCGACAGTAACCGTGTTGCCCGTGCCGCCGCCGGAACCAAGCTTATTGCCCAGCGCGACGATGCCGCCGGAATCGCCTGCATCGCCGCCGCTGCCGCCGAGCGACTGCGCCCAGATGCCGTAGGAACGCGCGCCCTTGGTCTGGATGGCACCGGTGTTGTTCACCGTGACGGTGCCGCCATTGCCGCCGGCCGACGCGGAGCCAGGCTGGCCGACGACGCCGAAACTGTCACCACCGCTGCCGCCGCCGCCGCCAATCGACTGCGCGAAGATGCCGATGGACTTGTCCTTGTTGGTGGTGATCTGGCCGCTGTTGTTGACGATGACCGTACCGCCACTCGTCGGCGGGCCGCCGGACCCGCCCTCGCTAAAAATGAAGCCTTTGCCGCCTGCGCCGCCCTGACCACCCTTGCTCATGACGAAGATGCCGTCCGCGCCGACGGCATTGGTCGTGATCGTCGCGCCGGAAGTCAGCGTGATGTCGCCGCCTTTGCCAGCGGCCCCACCTTGACGAGCCTTCTGGTTACCGTAGGAATCACCGCCGGCGCCCCCGTTGCCGCCAATACTGGCGACCTCGACAGCGGCCTTGCCGTCCTGGTTGGAACTATAGCTCTCGGTAACCGCGAGCGTGTCGTTGATGGTCGGTCCATTGCCGCCTGGCGCGCCGTCGGAGCCACTTACGCCAACAGTCAGGCTGCCCAGGATGCCAAAGTCGATCTTGATGCCATAGGCATTGGAGCCGCCGCCGCCGTTCGAGCCCGTCTGGCGGTCGACAAAGCGTACAGTGTCGCCTTGGGTCACGCTGCCGCCGCTGCCGGCGCCGCCTGGTTCGCCGCCCTCGATCGGCACGTTAAGCTGATAGGCGTTCAGCGTGGATTGCGGTTTACCCGAGTCAGTCTGGTTCTCCACCTTGATGCCGGTGACATAGTCAACGGAGTTCACGGTCGTGGTCGTGTAGGAGAGAACCTTGTAGGTCTTCCCGCCGGAGACGAATGTGCTGTCCTTGGCAGGCGGCGTTACGATCACGGCGTTGAAGCTCGTCGTGCTTCCGGACGATACCGCGGTCACCACCCAGCCGTTGGGCGGAGATGGTATCTGAACCACGGTTTCGAAATTCCCGGTGCCGGGATTGTAGACCTGGTCGCCGACCGCCAATGCAAATGCCTTACCCACCGGCAAAAGCAGCATCGAGACAGTCAACAAGCCAAATACATTTGACCGTGCAGACCGACGCAAAGCCTTCAGCCCGATCGGGGCCGCACAATTAGTTTTCACGCAGCAGCCCCCAACCCCGACGAGCTCCAGACACAGATCGAACAACCGAGGCTACGCCCTGGCTTCCAAAACCTGCCGGAACTCTTTACGTTGCGTAGCTGATTTGCCTGGCAGTTGGCTACGGCGAATTTGATATAATCTGTAACATTATGGAGGACCGCCAAAGGGCGGATTTCGCGGCGGTTTTCGCGACCCACGCCTCAGTCGGTTCTTCTCCCGTGGTTGCTCGGCCATGTAGCAGCGGGACCTGCCCGAGGCGAAGCATGATCTCCCGCCATCCATTTTTAGGGCCGACATTGGCTGGACCGTTGCTCTGGCCACTCTTGGGCGCTGCGATAGCAGCAAGGCCCCAGGTCTTGTGGCGCCGCTCCGGGGTGGATGGCCGGGCAGCGTTGAAAGCCGTCATCTCTCTTCCAACGTGTTGTCCAGATACTGGGTCAGCGCGCAGACCAGGTGGTAGAAGATGCTGGCCGGGACGTCCGTGGCTACAGAGCGACCGCGCTGGTCGATACGGTCGATCCAGAGGCCGAGCGGCGCCGGATCGATGTGCCAGCGAAACAGGCGGCCGACCCGCTCCTCGATCTCCGGCTTGAGATCAGGGCCGCCCGAACCGTCGAGCGCGATTGCTGCCTTGACGGCCTCGGCCTGTGGCCAGCTGCGCGATATCAGGTCGAGCGGCAGGCCCTGGCGCGAGATGGCGCCATAGGCAAGGCCGGTGGCGCGGTTGAAGCCGTTGGCGATGGCCGAGGCATAGAGCTTCCTGGCAAAGCCGCTGAGTTCGCTCTGGCCGCTGCGCGCCGTGAAGTCGACGAGCAGCGAAGCCCATTCGAAGTGGTGGCCGGGCTCGGTCCAGGTGCCCTTCTCGCCGGCGGACGGTTTCCATTCGTCATCGAAATACTCGCCGAGCGTCCAGCTTTCC
Source organism: Mesorhizobium sp. ES1-1 (assembly GCF_020164785.1). GTDB lineage: Bacteria > Pseudomonadota > Alphaproteobacteria > Rhizobiales > Rhizobiaceae > Mesorhizobium. The sequence continues at coordinate 26,091 of NZ_JAIUGX010000001.1, forward strand.
GGGTCGAAGAAATGGCTGCGGAAGAGGTCGATGATGCGCGCCGCGCGGCGCAGATAGGTCCGCTCGCCAGTCGCCTGGTGCCAGGCCAGGAACGCTTCGAGGAGATGCATGTGCGGATTGGTCCGGCGCTCGCCCTCGCCGTCCGACGTTTCGAGGAAGCCGGTCATGCGGCGATCCTCGAGATGGGCGTCGAGAAAGGCAAAGGTTTCCTCGCCGAGCCGCAGCGCATCGGGATTGCCGCACATGTGCGCATGCGCCAGCGCCAGGAGCACGCAGGAGTGGTCGTAGGCATCCTCGGTGGCATCGGCGACCGAACCATCGACATTCAGCGTGCGCACCCAGCCGCCCTTGGCGGTCCGGCCATTCCTGGTCATGAACTCGATGCCATGGCCGATCAGGCGGTCGGCCGGACCATCCCAGCCACGCGCCCGGGCGACGGCGAAGGCATAGACCTGCCGCGCCTGCGTGCGCATGCGCTTGGGCTTCGCCAGCGCGGTGCCGTCAAAGGCCAGCGCTTCGTGGAACCCGCCATGCCGCTCGTCGACGCCCGATGTCGACCATAGCGGCAGGGTCTCCTGAAACAGCCAGTGACGCACGCGCCGGCGCCAGGCGCCGCTTTCGATGACGCGATCATGCGCCGGCGTGAAGCGGGTCTCCAGCCGGCCCGACTTTTCGAGCTGCTCGACGATCTTCTTGACGTGCTGGCTATGGCTGACCGGGGCGACGAAGGTGGCGTCGGCGGTGGAAACGATGGCAACGTCCCTCATGCCGATCGCCGACAGAAGGCGGCCGTCGCTGCGGATATAGGAGTTCTCGCAATCGATGGCGACGACATCACCGAGGATGACGTTGCCTTGCGTGTCCGAAGGACCGACATCGAGCAGCGATTGCCAGGAGCCGAGATCGTTCCAGCGAAAGCCGGCCGGGACCATGGCGATGTCCTTGGCGCGCTCCATGATGGCGTAGTCGATCGAATTGGACGGGATCGCCGCATAGAGCTCGATCGGCATGTAGAGGCCGGACAGATCCGATGTCGCGGCCTGGTAGGCCGCTTCGGTGGCGTTCCATATGTCGGGCTGGAACGCCAGGAATGCATCGCGCATGGCGCCGGCCCGAAACAGGAAGATACCGGTGTTCCAGTAGAAATTGCCGGCCTGGAGGTAACCCTGCGCGGTGCTGAGATCAGGCTTTTCGACGAAACGCGACACATCGAAGGTGCCGCCGCTTTCTGCCGCCACCTCGATATAGCCATAGCCGGTCTCGGGCAGAGTCGGCTTGATGCCGAACACCACGAGCCTTCCGGCGCGTGCCGCATCGCAGCCCGCCTCGATGCTTTGCCAGAACTGCCGCTTAGTCGAGATTTCATGGTCCGAAGGCACCACCAGCACCAGGCTGTCGCCATATTCGGACAGAGTGCGCAGCGTCGCCAGGGCCACCGCTGCTGCGGTGTTGCGGCCGGTCGGCTCGAACAGCGGACCGCCGCCGGAAAGGTCGAGCCCGGCAAGATCGGCGTGGACGCGATCGGCATGCCGCTCCGAGGCGATCAGGAAGACAGGCGTCTCGCCCTGCGGCCGCGCCACCAGCCTGCGCAAGGTCTTGGCCAGCATCGAGCCGTCGCCGGACAGGTCGTGGAACTGCTTGGGATTGTCCTCGCGCGACAGTGGCCACAGCCGCGACCCAATGCCGCCGCTCATGACAAAACTGACGATCCGTTCGGTCATGGATTGCTCACTCAAAAAGTCTGGTTGTAGGCACCGACGTCCGGGCTGCGGCGCAGCACGGCATCGACTGCCTCGAACATTTGCCGCCGGCGTTCCGATGACACCGGGCTCTCGACGACGACGACAAGCTCCGGCTTGTTCGACGACGCCCGCACCAGGCCCCAGGTGCCGTCCTCGGCAACCACGCGAATGCCGTTGACGGTGATCAGGTCCGCGATCTGCTGGCCGGCGAAGATCTCGCCATTTTGTTTCATAGCCTGAAAGTCGGATACGACGCGCTCGACCACGCCATATTTCAATGCATCGTCGCAATGCGGCGACATGGTCGGCGTGCCGAAGGTGAGCGGCAGCGCACAGTAGAGATCGGCCATGCTGCTGGCCGGATTGCGGTCCAGCATCTGGCAGACGGCGATCGCGGTCACCAGGCCATCATCATAGCCGCGGCCGATCGGCGGATTGAAGAAAAAGTGGCCCGACTTTTCAAAGCCGGCGATGGCGCCAAGCTCGGCGACGCGACGTTTGATATAGGAGTGGCCGGTCTTCCAATAGTCGGTGACCGCGCCATTGGCCTGCAGCACCGCGTCGGTCTTGAACAGGCCCGTCGATTTGACGTCGACCACGAAGGTCGAGCCCGGATGGAGCATGGAAATGTCGCGCGCCAGCATGACGCCAACCTTGTCGGCAAAAATCTCGTTGCCTTCGTTGTCGACGACGCCACAGCGGTCGCCATCTCCGTCGAAACCAAGCCCGACATCGGCGCCGGTCTCCAGCACCTTGTCGCGGATGGCGTGCAGCATCCGCATGTCCTCGGGATTGGGATTATAGCGGGGAAAGGTGTGGTCGAGTTCGACATCGAGCGGGATCACCTCGCAGCCGATACGTTGCAAGGCCTGGGGCGCAAAGGTGCCGGCCGTGCCATTGCCGCAGGCGGCCACGACTTTGAGCTTTCTCGCCACGCGTTTTTCGCCGACAAGATCGTCCAGATAGGCCTCGCGAAAGCCTGCGACAAAGTCATAGGAGCCGCCACCGACAAGATCGAAATCCCCGGCCAGGACGATCGCTTTCAGCGCGCTCATCTCCTCGGGGCCGAATGTCAAAGGCCGTTGCGCCCCCATCTTGACTCCGGTCCAGCCATTCTCGTTGTGTGAGGCGGTAACCATTGCAACGGACTGCGTGTCGAGGGCGAACTGGGCGAAATAGGCCATTGGCGACAGCGCCAGACCGATGTCCTTCACTCTCGCCCCAGCAGCCATGAGGCCGGAGACCAGCGCCAGCTTGATCGCCAGCGAATAGGAGCGGAAATCATGCCCCGTGACGATATCCGGTCCGGCGCCCATGCGGCGTATCAAAGTGCCGAGCCCCATACCGAGCGCCTGCACGCCAATCAGATTGAGTTCGGGCGGCACCGTGGAGCCGGCATGGCCGAACCACCAGCGCGCATCATACTCGCGAAATCCGGACGCCTTGATCAGAGCCTCGGTTTCAAATTCAAATGTATTGGGTAGGGCTTGTCCAACGATCCTGAGGCTCATGATAACGAACTCCTGCAGCGATGGCGCACCACCGGGGGTGGCCGCGGACGACTGCTTACTACACAAGCCTTTAAATCGCGTCTATCGAACAGAAAACGGCGCGGATGGTTTTCAATTTCACAATCGGCATCGGAACATCGCACATCTGCTGACCCATGGCCTGGACGGTTATCGTCGCTGCGATTCCCCGGTGCAAATCGGGCCGGAGACAATCGGAGCAGAATGAAGCTGTCCATAGCGCGACTGGTACGTCAGCGCCCGTTGCTTTTGCCGGCATCGGATGCAATCGTGCCGCCATGGAGACCCGCTCGAATAGCGCTCGCCCTGCGGGTGCCTGCCTGCGAAGTCGCTTGGATTATGCAGCTTTGAGCCGGGCGGTTTGTCGTTACAGCGCATGAAACTTTATGCAGCAGTCGAACGGGCCGCGTTCATTTTCGCGCTGATAGCAGTTTTTGTCCTTGCGCTTCTTCCTGCTTCACGTCTGGAACAATTCGGGCTCAACATTGGTTTTCACTCCGACAAACTGAACCACGCCAGCGCCTTTGCCGTACTGGCATTTCTTGGGACCCTCGGCTGGCCGCAGCGCAAGGCACGGGTGGTTGTTTTCCTGGCGCTTGTTGGCGGAGCGATCGAAGTTCTGCAGGGAACGTCACTGATCGCACGCGACCTGGACATTCTCGATTGGGTAGCCGATTGCCTTGGCATTTCTTGTGGCTTGATCGCGGTCGTTTGCCTAAGGCGGATCTTTTGCCGCCAAGGCAGAAGCTAGTACGTTTCCCTATAGGCTATCCTGGCATTTGATCTTCGCGGCCAGCGCAAAGATTCTCATCGCTTGACCGTTTCAGTTCGATTTGTGACCTTCTTCCATATTCGGCAACATGAGTAAGTTTTACCAATCTCGTGCTTTCACTATTTGCCTAATTTCTGGGAATGAAACTCTGAACGTCGGCGTTCGTAGTTAGCAAGACGCCATTCGCTCATGGGGATTTTATGACCATCAGGATAAGGCTGCCGGGCGGAACGCTGAAGATCAAGAAGCGTGACGAACTGCGGCTTCGCGAACAAAAGGGTGTAGTGCCCGTCTGGCAGGTGGGTGGGTACTTCATCGTTTGGTGGCCGAGCCATATGTCAGACCGGCCGTCGAAGCGCAACGACACGGACCACCGCGACCCTAGCTGACTTTCGAAGCCAGCCCGTTGGCATCGGCCAACATCGCCTTAGACGCGAGGCGTCACCTCAGCCAGCTGGGGTGTGAATCCCCCAAACGAAAGTGAGGCTGTCAGCCCTGTCTGAATACTACCAGTGAATCAGCTGGCTTCACGCATCGCCTCGGCGGCCTGCAGGTCGACCGACACCAGCTGGCTGACGCCCTGCTCGGCCATGGTGACGCCGAACAGCCGGTTCATGCGGGCCATGGTGATCGGATTATGCGTGATGATGACGAAACGCGTCTCCGTGGTGGCAGCCATCTCGTCCATGAGATTACAAAAGCGTTCGACATTGTGGTCATCCAGCGGCGCGTCGACTTCATCGAGGACGCAGATCGGCGCCGGGTTGGTCAAAAAAACCGCGAAGATCAGCGACATCGCCGTCAGCGCCTGCTCGCCGCCAGAGAGCAGCGTCATAGTCTGCGGTTTCTTTCCAGGCGGGCGAGCCAGGATTTCGAGCCCGGCCTCCAGCGGGTCCTCGGATTCGATCAGCTGCAATTCCGCCGTGCCGCCGCCGAACAGGTGCGAGAACAGCCTCTGGAAATGACCATTGACCACGTCGAAGGCGGCCAGCAGCCGCTCGCGACCCTCGCGGTTTAGGCTCTGGATCGCCTGCCTGAGCTTGCGGATCGCCTCGATGATGTCCTCGCGCTCGGAGACGATCGTTTCCAGCCGGTCGGACAGTTCCCTCTGCTCCTCCTCGGCGCGCAGATTGACGGCGCCAAGACGTTCCCGCTCGATCTTCAGGCGGTCGAGTTGGTGCTCGATCTCGGCCATCTCAGGCATCGGGCTATCGGCTTCGAGGCCGGTGTGCCGGATGACCAGATGCGGCGGCGTGTTCAGCGTTTCCTGGATGCGCGCTTCTATCTCAAGCCGGCGCTCGTCGGCAGCTGTCAGGCGCTCCTCGGCGCGAACACGGGTCTCGCGCGCCTCGGCCAAGGATTGGATGGCGCCGGTGGCCGCCTTGTCCAATTCCGATTGTCTGTTTTCCGCTTCCTGAAGACGGTCGGCGGCCGCCTTGCGCAAGCTCTCGGCCTCGGAAAGCTGCGACAGCAATGCGCGGCGCTTGGCGTCAATCTCGTCGGGCGCGTCGGCCAACTGCTCGCGCTCGACCTCGGCCTCGGCCTTGCGCTCACCGAGGGCGACGATCTGCGTCGATGCGTTTTCGGCGCGCTCCAGCCAGTTGGCGCGCTCGGCGTCAATGGCATCGAGCCGGCGCGTGCGCGCCTCGGCTTCACGCCGCAACCCCTCATGGACGGCACGTGCGTCGGCAAGTGTCGCGCGATCGCGGGCAACATTTGCCGATGACTGTTCGAGCCGCAACTGCAGGTCACCCAGATCAGGCGCGTTGTGCAGCAGCGTCTCCGCCTCGGCGACGACAGCCGCGGCCTCTTCATGGCTGTCGACGATGCGATCGCGGGCCTCATCGAGTGCGGCGCGCCGGCTCGACAATTCCCCGCCCGCCTTTTCGGCCTCGGCCAGCGCGTGCCGGGCGGCGTCCAGCCTATGCTGCGCGTCGCGTCCGGCTTGACGCGTGTTGCGCTCGGCCTCACTCGCCAGGCGAAGCACCTGTTCCGCCTGTGCGAGCGCGTCCTCCGCCCGACGCATGGCAATTGTAGCCTGCACCGCCTCGGCATCGAGCTCGGCCAGCCGGTTCTTCTGCGCCAGCCTCTGCGCGGCGGCGGTCGGCGCATCGGCGCTGGCCGTCAGCCCGTCCCAACGCCATAGCGCACCGTCACGGCTGACGAGACGCTGACCCGGCGCGAGCAGCGCCTGCAGCCGCGGACCGTCGGCGGCTTCGACAATGCCGATCTGGGCGAGGCGGCGGGCAAGCTGCGCAGGGGCACGGACCACGCTGGCTAGGCTGACCAATCCTTCGGGCAGCGCAGCGTCACCGGGCTGGATCGCGATTTCGCCCCAATGTGCCGGCGCGCTGCGGTCAAGCGGCACGTCGAGATCCTCGCCGAGCGCCGCACCAAGCGCCGTCTCGAAGCCGCGTTCGACACTGATCTGTTCCAGAACCGAAGGAAACAGATCGCCGCCGCCGGCATTGAGGATCTTGGCCAGTGTACGCGCTTCCGTCTCGATGCGCGCCAGCTCGGCCTTGGCGTCCTGAAGCGGCGGCCGGGCAGCGCTTTCGTTGGCGCGCGCATCGATAACCGACTGCTCGGCCTCCAGGACGGCCATCTCGGCTTCTTCCAGAAGCGCCGTGGCCTGTTCCACCATGACGCGTTTCTCCGCCGGATCCGGCAGGCCCGCCACCCTTGAGAGTATTTCGGACAATTCCCGGTCGACATCGGCAAGCTGGCGCACGAACCGGTCGCGGCGCTCCGCGGTGTCACGCAATGTCCGTTCGGCCTGGTTGCGCGAAGCCGCCGCCTCCGCGCGTTCGGCAGTCATTGCTGCAAGCTTGGCCTCGCTTTGCGAAAGCGTCGATGCCGCCTGTTCGAAGGCGGCCCGGGTGGTGGCCTCGCGCTCGGCCGCGCCGGCGTTTTCCGAATTGAGCGCGGCCTCTTCGGCACGCAGGCGTTCGAGGATATCCGCATTGTCGCGCACCATGCGCTCCTCACGGGCAATATCACCGTCTAGTTGTTGCAGCCGTCGCTCGAGCTCGGCCTGACGGGCACGAACACGGCCGGCTTCCTCCTCGATCTGAGATTTGGCGATCGACAGGCGCTGGAAGGCGGCGGCGGCGGCGGCTTCAGCGTCGCGCAGTTCCGGCAAACGGTAAGCGCCGATGCCCTGCTCCCGAGCGGCGGCCATCTGGGCCGCGGCCCGGTCACCGACCAGCGCGGTGGCGATAGCCAGCGCGGAGCGCGCTTCGCCTTCCTGAGTCTTGGCCAGCGTCCAGCGCAGATGGAGTAGCGTCGCCTCTGCCTTGCGAATGTCGGCCGACAGGTTCTTGAAGCGCGATGCCTGGCGCGCCTGCCGCTTCAGGCTTTCGATCTGGCTCTCCAATTCGCCCACGACGTCGTCCAGGCGCTCGAGATTCTGCTCGGCCGCCTTGAGCCGCAATTCGGCCTCGTGGCGACGGGTGTGTAGACCGGAAATGCCGGCCGCCTCCTCCAGCAGGGCGCGGCGTGCCTGCGGTTTCGCCTGGATCAGTTCGCCGATGCGGCCCTGGCCGACCATCGACGGCGAACGGGCGCCGGTCGACTGGTCAGCGAACAGAAGTTGCACATCCTTGGCACGCGCTTCCCTGCCGTTGATGCGGTAGAGCGAGCCCGCATCGCGTTCGATGCGGCGCGACACCTGCAGTTCATCGGCGTCATTGAACGCGGCGGGCGCCGACCGATCGCTGTTGTCGAGGAAAAGCGTGACTTCGGCGGTGTTACGCGCGGGGCGGGTGCCGGAACCGGAAAAGATGACATCGTCCATTCCGGACGCGCGCATGTTCTTGTAGGAGCTCTCGCCCATCACCCAGCGCAGCGCCTCGACCAGGTTGGACTTGCCGCAGCCATTCGGCCCCACAATCCCCGTCAAACCGCGTTCGATGACGAACTCGCCGGGTTCGACGAAGGATTTGAAACCGAGCAGGCGGAGGCGCGAGAATTTCATTCACGCGCCTCGTAAACACGGCCAGCGCTGCAACGCCGCCGTTCAGGCACTGAGCCGATGTCAGAGCAACGGGTCGATGATGGCCGACATTTCCGCAATCGACACCGCCCCTTTATAGGTCTTGCCGTTGATGAAGAAGGTCGGCGTCGAGTCGACCTTGAATTCATTGGCGCCGCGCTTCTGGACCGATCTCACATCGTCCAGAAGTTTCTGGTCCGTCAAGCACGACTCGAAGGACTCCTGTGTAAAACCGGCAAGCTTGGCAATTTGCAGAAGCGCATCCTTGGTGTTGGCAACCCCAACCCAGTTCTCCTGTTGCCTGAACAGCACGTCAACCATTGGGAAATAGTTATCCTTGGCGCAACGCGCCAGCATGAAACCGGCCTCGGCGGTCGGATCGAACGGGAATTCACGCAGGATGTAGCGGACCTTACCGGTGTCGATGTATTTCGTCTTCAGTTCAGGGAAAGTGGTTTCGGCGAAATGGGCGCAATGCGGACAGGTCATCGAGGCGTATTCGACGATGGTGACCTTGGCGTCGTCCTTGCCCAGTTGCTTGTCGGGCAGCGCACCGGGCTTCAGCAATTGGGCCATGTCGACGCTTCCCTGCGGCTCCGGCGCGGAGGCGGCCGGCGAAGCCGGCTTCGCGGGAGCCGCCGGCTCGGCGGGTTTTTCCTCCGGGGGCTTGGCCTCCTTACCGGAATCGCTGCAGGCAGCGAGCAACGCTGCCGCCGAAATCGCGGCCAGCGAAGACAGGGCACTCCTGCGCGACAAGGGCTGGCCGAACGGGGAACGGTTCATACGAATCACCTGACAAGAGTTGGATTTTGCAATGTGGTGGGACAAAAAAGCGAGAGTTCGCGCGAATTAAGGCATCTCGGCTGCGAATCCAATCGCCGCGCGAGACAAGGCAATCACGAATGCGAGACATTCGCGACATATCTATGACTTCTTCTCGCCAAGAACGCTTGCGCCAAGCTTTTCCAGTGAGGCCCGCAGCCCGTCATCCTCGATCGATCCCACCGCGACGGACAATTTGGCCTTCTCATCGGCCGTCAGGGGCCTGAGAGTTGGCCTCGGCCGCCCCTTGGTGGTCATGACCGGCTTCTGAACGATCTTGATGCGGCCAATGGCGTTGAAACCGAGGAAGGCGTTGACCCGTTTGATGATCTCGCTTGTCTCGTGCTGCAGATGGAGAGCCGCCATGCCCTCGCAGGCGATCACCAGCACAGCCGGCTCGAACGGATCGTCCTCATGCATGCGGCGCGGCCATTGGATCTTCTCGGGACGCGTGCGGTTGGCAAGGCGCGAGCCCGCAATCTCCTCCCATGATTGCACCAGGCCGATCGAGATGCCGGCGCGCTTGCGCAGCACCGGGTCGAGGATTTTGGTCGCAAGATCGCTTACCGGGACGGGATTGCCGTAGGACGTTCTCCCTGCCATGTACGTTCTCCAGCCGCCACGACCACCAGATACCGGCCCGGCCAAGACAGGATCAATGGCACCGCAGCATCAGACCCGCAAGGCCACGTCCCGGGATAGGTTGACATCCGCACCCGCCGATGACGGCGAGACCACCGCGTCGCGCCTGCTCGACTGGTACGATGCGCATCACCGCGAGCTGCCCTGGCGCGTCACGCCGCGCGAGCATGCAAACGGCGTGCGACCCGATCCCTACCGCATCTGGCTCTCCGAGGTCATGCTGCAGCAGACGACCGTCGAGGCGGTGAAATCCTATTTCCGCGCCTTTGTCGAGAAATGGCCCGACGTCGAGGCGCTGGCGGCGGCACCGACCGAGGATGTGATGAAGGCCTGGGCCGGGCTCGGCTACTACTCCCGCGCCCGCAATCTCAAGGCCTGCGCCGATCTGGTGGCCAAGCGCGGCGGCCGGTTTCCCGACACCGAAGCCGCCTTGAGGGACCTGCCTGGCATCGGCGCGTATACCTCGGCGGCCATCACGGCGATCGCCTTCGACCGCCCGGCCGCCGTGGTCGACGGCAATGTCGAACGCGTCGTCTCGCGGCTTTTTTCGATTGCCACTCCGCTGAGCGAGGCCAAGCCCGAGATACGCGGCCATGTCGAGCGGATGGTACCGGCGACAAGACCGGGTGACTTCGCCCAGGCGATGATGGATCTCGGCGCCACGATCTGTACGCCGCGCCGGCCGCGCTGCATGCTGTGCCCCCTGCGCGACGACTGCAGTGCCGTCGCGACAGGCGATCCCGAGCATTTTCCGGTGCGTTTGCCAAAGGCCGACAAACCGCTGCGGCGCGGAGCCGCCTTCGTCGCGGTCAGGAGCGACGGCGCAATTCTTCTGCGCAAGCGCGCGGAGAAAGGCTTGCTCGGCGGCATGACCGAGGTGCCCACCACCGACTGGACGGCGCGGATCGACGGCGCCAACACGGTTGCCGCCGCCCCCTTTCCGGCCGACTGGCAGAGCAGCGGGCGCATTGCGCATGTCTTCACCCATTTCACGCTCGAGCTCGAAATTTTCCGTGCCGTCACCACTGGCGTGACGCCGGCCGGCCATTTCTGGTCGTTGCCCGCCGACATATCGGGAGAGGCGTTGCCAACCGTCATGAAAAAAGCAATCGAGGCCGCGATACCGGGCGCGACCAAGAAGCCACGACCGAATTGAATGAGGACTGCATGACTGAAATCCGCCACATCGTGTTCGACATCGGCAGAGTGCTGATCCACTACGATCCTCACATTCCGTTCAGCAGGCTCATCCCCGACGAGAACGAGCGGAAATGGTTCTTCGACAATGTCTGTACGCATGACTGGAATATCGAGCAGGATCGCGGCCGGACCTGGGAGGAGGCCGAGGCTCTGCTGATCGCGGAACACCCCGATCATGCGGACAACATCCGCAATTTCCGGCGTCATTGGCACGATATGGTACCGCATGCCTATGAAGACAGCGTCGCCATAATGGTCGGCCTGATCGAAAGCGGCCACGACGTGACGATGCTCACCAACTTTGCCGCCGATACGCTGGCCGAGGCGCGGCAGCGTTTCGATTTCCTCAATCGGCCGCGCGGCGTGACCATTTCCGGAGAGATCGGCAAGATAAAGCCGGATCGGGAGATCTACGACCATCACGTCGCGGCATTCGGCCTCGAACCGTCGGCCACGCTGTTCATTGACGACAGCCAGAAGAATGTCGACGGCGCCAAGGCGGCAGGCTGGCAATCGGTGCTGTTCACCGATGCAAAGACGCTTCAAGCAGACCTTGAACGCTTCGGAATCAAGGTGTGATCTGAATCGTTTGCGGTGACCGGGTGATATTTTGAATCAACGCAGTGCGCGGCACCGGACGGGGCTCACGCCCCTGCCCGCTCCATGCCGAGCCGGGCAATACGGCGAAGCTCGTCGATCGGGGTGAGACCGCCGCTGCGCTCATAGTGCCAGAAGGTCCAGCCGTTGCAGGCATCCAGACCCTGCACCTCGGCGCCGATCTTGTGGATGGAACCCGCACTTTGGCCGATCGCCACCGTGCCGTCGGCGCGCACCTTGGCGGCCCAGCGCTTCTTGGCGTCGTAGAGCGTGGCGCCGGGCATCATCAGGCCGGTGTCGATGAGACTGACGAAGGCAACGCGCGGCTCGGCGCGCTTGCCGGTCAAAACGGTCAGGTCGGCGCCCTCCAGCGGCCGCACCGCGGCGATGCGCTCGTTGGCGGCGTCGATATAGGCCTGCTCGCGCTCGATACCGACGAAGTGGCGGCCGAGGCGCTTGGCAACCGCCCCTGTGGTGCCCGAACCAAAGAACGGGTCGAGCACGATGTCGCCCGGCTTGGTGGAGGCCATCATGATGCGGGCAAGCAGTGCTTCCGGCTTCTGCGTCGGGTGAAGCTTGTCACCATTGTCGTTCTTCAGTCGCTCGCCGCCCGTGCAGATCGGGAAGAGCCAGTCCGAGCGCATCTGGATGTCGTCGTTCGAGGCCTTCATGGCCTCATAGTTGAAGGTGTAGCCCTTGCCCTTCTGGTCGCGCGAGGCCCAGATCATTGTCTCATGCGCGTTCTGGAAGCGGCGGCCGCGGAAGTTCGGCATCGGATTGGTCTTGCGCCAGACCACGTCATTGAGGATCCAGAAGCCGAGATCCTGCATCTTGGCGCCGACCCGGAAGATGTTGTGATAGGAGCCGATGACCCAGATCGTGCCATTGGGCTTCAGCACGCGCCGCGCCGCCAAAAGCCAGGCGCGTGTGAAAGCGTCATAGGCCTCGAAGCTCTCGAACTGGTCCCACTCGTCGTCGACCGCGTCGACCTTCGACTGGTCGGGACGGTGCAGGTCGCCGTCGAGCTGAAGATTGTAGGGCGGGTCGGCAAAGATGACATCGATCGACTTCTCCGGCAGCCGATCGAGAGCGGCGACACAGTCGCCCTTCAGAATGGTGTCCAGCCACTCGGATTGCTGGGGGGCACGGGATAGCTCGTCGATAAGACGCACGGCTGACATTCTGACACCCAAGGCACGCGTTACTGTTTACTCCCGGTTATGGTTACCGATCAGCGTAAATATTCGGTGAAGGCTCAGAGATGGCCGTGCCAGTTTGCGAAGGCGCCCCTGTTGGTGTATGCCGCGCCGCCTGAGCCGTAAGAGGCTCCTCAATACTCCCATGTCCGGATCGCCATGCCCCAGCCAGACCTTGTCATCTTCGATTGCGACGGCGTCCTCGTCGATTCCGAAATCATCGCGGCGCGTGTGGAGGCCGAACTGCTGACCTTGGCGGGGTTTGAAATATCGGCCGAGGAATTGGCTGAAACCTATGCCGGCCTAACTTTCAAGGACATCATGATGAAGATCGAGGAGAAGTCGAGCATCCCTTTCCAGGCCTCGCTGATCGACCGTGCCGAGGATCTGGTGGACCGCAAGTTGCGCAGCGACGTCCGCGCCATCGATGGGGTGCGCGAGGCGGTCGCGGCGGTAACGGCGCCACACTGCGTCTGCTCGAACTCGCGCTCAGAGCGGATCGAATTCATGCTCGAGAAGGTGCATCTGCTGCCGTTTTTCTCCGGCCGGATTTTTTCGGCCCTGGAGATACCCACCAAGAAGACCAAGCCTGCCCCTGATGTATTCCTGTTTGCCGCCGAAAAGCTCGGTGCTGATCCGGCAAACACCTTCGTCATCGAGGATTCCGTGCACGGCGTCCACGGCGCAAGGGCAGCGGGCATGCGCGTCATAGGGTTCACAGGCGCGAGCCACAGCTATCCTGGCCATGCCGACGCACTGACGGAGGCTGGCGCAGAAACGGTGATACGCCGCTGGTCCGAACTCAAAAGCGTCATTGCCGCTCTGTCGGTGTGGTCGGACGCCTGAAAGCGTGCGGCGCGCCGCACGCTTCATGCCAAGCCGGGACCTAGTTCGTCGCGGCTCTCTTCTTCTTGCGGGTCTTCCCCGGCTTTCCGGTCGGCCCCTTCGGCGCGGTCTCATCATAGCCCGCGTAGGCCTGATAGTCCTGCGCGGTCGGCTCCGGCACGACAATGTTGGAATCGGTGAAGACGAACTGAGTGGCCACCGATGGGTCGGTAACCTGGACCTGGTACTGATGAATCTGCGAGTAGAGCACGTCGGTGCCATGCATCACGGCAGTTCGGATGGGCATGGTTATGGTGCCTGGCGAGAACTTCGGTCCCGGAACAATCCTGCCCGCGACGGCGATCTTCATCGTCAGCTGGCCGTCGGCACGGCTGCAGTCGCGCGTCACGTCGCTGATCGAGGCCTGATAGATTATCCTCGCCGAATCCTCCGCCGGCGCGGCAGCGGCGGCGTCGGCCTCCGCTTGTGCGGCGGCGTCCTGCGCGGCGTCGCCGGTCTTCTTGAGTTTAGGCCTGGGCTTCTGAACGTCGTTGACATAGGTGTTGAAGAAAGCGGTGCCGTCGCGCACCGTTACCCGCGGGCAATAGGCGCGGAGCTGGCTGGCCAGGATCTTCGGATCCTGGGGCGGAGGAGGAGCCGCTGGGTCCTTGTTGCCGATGCCAAGATTAAGGATGCCATTGTCGCCGGATTGGCATCCCGCGGCGGCAAGCATAAAGCCGGTGAGCGCAAGACCCGCGAAAAAGCGGCCGCTGAATGTGTGAAACGCCATGAAACTGCACTTCCCTCTCGCAAAGCTGGTGACCTATATCAACCGCGCGGCAAAAATGCGACTGATCCAGCGCGGAAATTAACCACCTTCCGGTGGATGGAAACGACAAGCAGTAACGGATTTGTGACATGCGCTATGTGAGTACCCGCGGCGAGGCACCAGTACTTGGATTTTCGGACGCCGTGCTGGCGGGACTGGCACGCGATGGCGGGCTCTACGTGCCGCAGGAGTGGCCGCATTTTTCCCCAGCCGAAATCCGCGCCATGCGCGGCCTCGCCTACCCCGATCTTGCGATCCGTCTGCTGTCGCCCTTCCTTGGCGATGAAATTCCGGCCGCTGTTTTCGAACGACTTGTCCGCGAGGCTTATGCCACCTTCCGTCACCCGGCCGTATGCCCGCTTGTGCAGACCGGACCCAACACATTCATCCTGGAGCTTTTCCACGGGCCGACGCTTGCCTTCAAGGACGTGGCGATGCAGTTACTGGCCCGCCTGATGGACTATGTGCTGACCGAGCGCGACCAGCATGCGACGATTGTGGGCGCCACGTCCGGCGACACCGGCGGAGCGGCCATCGACGCGTTTGCCGGGCGCGACCGCACCGACATCTTCATCCTTTTCCCACATGACCGGGTCTCGCCGGTGCAGCAGCGGCAGATGACGACATCGAGCGCGCAAAACGTCCATGCACTGGCGATCGAAGGCAATTTCGATGACTGCCAAGGCTTGCTGAAGGACATGTTCAACGATCATGGCTTTCGCGACCGGGTGGCCCTTTCTGGCGTCAATTCGATCAACTGGGCGCGCATCATGACCCAGATCGTCTACTATTTCTCGTCAGCGCTGTCGCTAGGGGCACCGGATCGACCCGTCTCCTTCACGGTTCCCACCGGCAATTTCGGCGACATCTTCGCCGGCTATGCGGCCAAGAAGATGGGGCTACCAATCGAGCGGCTGATCATAGCCACCAACGACAATGACATCCTGGCACGCACCTTCGAAACGGGCGAATACCGCACCAAGGGAGTCTTCGCCACCACCTCGCCGTCCATGGACATCCAGGTGTCGTCGAATTTCGAGCGCCTGTTGTTCGAGGCGTCCGGCCGGAACGCGGCAACCGTGCGGCGCTACATGGACGGTCTCAAACAGTCCGGCGCCTTCACGATCGAAGCGGCGGAGATGACCGGGATAAGATCCGAGTTCGATGCCGGCCGCGCCACCATGGACGAGGTTGCAGCGACAATCCGCTCGACCCTTGCGACCAGCGAGTATCTGCTCGATCCGCACACCGCAGCGGCCATGCATGTCGCAGCCGGCAGGACCGGCGGCGCCGTGCCAATGGTGGTGCTGGCGACCGCGCATCCGGCCAAGTTCCCCGCGGCGGTCTTGGCCGCCAGCAGCGTCTCCCCCGCCCTGCCCGCCTGGCTAGGCGGGTTGATGACGGCAGAGGAAAAATACACGGTACTTCCATCCGACCTGAAAATGGTGGAAGATTACGTCGGCAGCCGCGCGCGAGCGGCGCTGTAAGGCGCGTCGTCTCGAAACGGATCAGACAACGCGCCTTAAGCTTTTGTTTTCGTGCATGTCGTTATCTCGAAACCGCGTCCATTTCTGAGCGACATGCAACAGGGAGTAGTAGCCATATGGGTGTTGAGGTAAGCCGTCTGTCGAACGGCCTGACAGTCGCCACCGAAACCCTTCCAAGCATCGAATCGGTTGCCCTGGGCGCCTGGGTCAAGTCAGGTGCCCGCAATGAGCGTGAAGACGAGCATGGCATGGCCCATTTGCTCGAGCATATGGCTTTCAAGGGCACGAAAAGGCGAAGCGCTTTCGAAATCGCCTCGGAAATCGAGGATGTCGGCGGCGAGATCAATGCCGCCACCAGCGTCGAGACAACTTCCTATTATGCCAGGGTGCTCTCCGACGACGTGCCGCTGGCGGTCGATATTCTCGCAGACATCCTGCAGGAATCCGAATTCGATCCGCAGGAGCTGGAACGCGAGCAGCATGTCATCCTGCAGGAGATCGGCGCCGCGCACGATACGCCCGACGACATCGTCTTCGACCGTTTCACCGAGACCGCCTTTCGCCACCAGACGATCGGCCGTTCGATATTGGGCACGCCCGAAACCGTCAAATCCTTCACTTCGAAGCAGTTGCACGATTTCATCGAACGGCAATATGGCGCTGAAAGCATGGTGATCGTCGCGGCCGGCGACATCAAGCACGACAATTTCGTGCGGGAAGTCGAGAAGCAGCTTGGCGGCTTCCGCAGCAAGACCGACGGCACCATCCCGCAATACGCACAATATGTCGGCGGCGACTTCCGCGAGGACCGCGACCTGATGGACGCGCAGATCGTCCTCGGCTTCGAAGGCCGCGCCTATCATGTGCGCGACTTCTACGCCTCGCAGGTGCTTTCGATGATCCTCGGCGGCGGCATGTCATCGCGGCTGTTCCAGGAGGTCCGCGAGAAGCGCGGCCTTTGTTATTCTGTCTATGCCTTCCATTGGGGCTTCTCCGATACCGGCATATTCGGCGTCCATGCGGCGACCGGCCAGAGCGATATCGCCGAGCTGGTGCCGGTCATCATCGACGAATTGCAGAAGGCTGGTGAAAACATTCTGCAGGAAGAACTCGACCGGGCTCGCGCGCAATATCGCGCCGGGCTGATCATGTCCGCCGAAAGCCCAGCCAGCCGCGCTTCGCAAATCGCGCGGCAACTGCTGCTCTTCGGACGGCCGATCGCCAAGGAGGAACTCATGGAAAGGTTGTCGGCGCTGACAACCGGGCGGCTGACCGATCTGTCATCGCGACTGTTCTCGACCAAGCCGACGCTGACCGCCGTGGGTCCGGTGGGCACGCTTGCGCCTTACGAGGCAATCCTCGATTCGCTCCCAGGCGCGCGGACCACTGCCCGCAAGCTCGCCGTCTAAGCCTTCAACACGTCGTGTTCGCGCTCCCTTTCTTTCGCCGAGATCTGCCGGCACTGAAAGGCAACCTCGTGACCCTTCGCGTGCCGTACACGAACGACTACCGCGAATGGTCGATGGTTCGAGGCGAAAGCCGCGCCTTTCTGGAGCCTTGGGAGCCACGCTGGACGCCCGACGAACTCGACCGTTCGGCATGGCGGCTGCGCATCAGCCGCTACCGCGAGGACTATGCGCAAGGAACGGCGGTAGCCTTTTTCATCTTCGAGAAAAGCAGCGGCAAGCTGGCGGGCGGCATCACGCTTGGCAACATCCGTCACGGCGTCTCGCAAAGCGGCCATGTCGGCTACTGGATCGGCGAGCGTTTCGGCGGTCGCGGGCTGATGACCGACGCGACCAAGGTGGTTGCCCGCTTCGCCTTCGATACGCTGAGGTTGCACCGGATCGAAGCCGCCTGTATTCCCGACAATATCAGGTCGATCCGAGTGCTTGAAAAAGCCGGATTCCGGCGCGAAGGACTTCTGCGATCCTATCTGAGGATCAACGGCATCTGGCAGGACCACTATCTCTACGCCCGGATCGCGGACGATCCGCCGGGCGCTGGAATGAAGGGCTGATTTTGACGAAATTCCTGCGCAACAGGCCGCTGTTGGCTTTTGTCCTGGCGACAATCGTGACGCTGTGCGCGGCCTCCTCGGCCCTTGCCGTCGAACCGATCAAGATCGCCCGCGACGATGTCGCGCTCGACCTGTCACGCGCTGTCCAGATCTACGTCAACCAGGGCGAGAATTTCCAGGTGTCGACCGCCCCCGGTCCGGACGGCATCGTGCGGCGCATCGAAGTCGAGGCCAATGACGCCCGCTCGACCGGCGACTGGGCGGTGTTCGCGCTGGCCAACACGACTGACCAGCAGCTCGACCGGCTGATCGTAGCGCCACATTTCCGGCTGGTGAATTCCGGCATAATCTGGCCCGATCTGGGCTCGACGCGTATAGCCGCAATCACGCCCAGCGAAGGTTTCGCGCTCGACCGCCAGACCAGCCCCGACGCCGATGTGTTCCGGGTGACGCTGAACCCCGGCACGGTCATCACCTTCATCGCCGAACTGGCCTCGCCGAAGCTGCCGCAGGTCTACCTTTGGGAACCCGAAGCCTACAAGGACTCGGTCAATTCCTACACGCTGTTTCGCGGCATCGTGATCGGCATAGCGGGCCTGTTGGCGCTGTTCCTGACGATCCTCTTCGTCGTCAAGGGAACCTCGATGTTCCCGGCGACGGCGGCGCTCGCCTGGGCCGTGCTGGCCTATATCTGCGTGGATTTCGGCTTCCTCAACAAGATCATTGAAATATCGCCGGGCAACGAGCAGATGTGGCGGGCGGGGACCGAGGTGGCCCTGGCAGCGACCTTCGTCGTCTTCCTGTTCGCCTATCTCAATCTCAATCGGTGGCACGGTCATTTCAGCTATGGCGCGCTGGTCTGGATCCTCGGGCTCCTGCTGATCGCCGGCGTCGCCATCGTCGATCCGGCGGTCGCCGCCGGCATCGCCAGGCTGTCCTTCGCCGCTACGGCGCTCACGGGCCTCGGCCTGATCATTTTCCTCGGAATACGCGGCTATGACCGCGCCATCATGCTGGTACCCAGTTGGGTCATGGTGCTGTTGTGGCTCTGCGGGTCGTGGATGGCGATCACCGGCATGCTCGACAACGACATTGCCCAGCCGGCGCTGGGCGGCGGCCTTATCCTGATCATCCTTCTGATCGGCTTCACCGTGATGCAGCACGCCCTCGCGGGCGGCGCATTACATCAGGGCCTGTTCTCCGATCTCGAGCGGCAGGCGCTGGCGGTGGCCGGATCAGGAGACACGGTTTGGGACTGGGACGTGCTGCGCGACCGCGTTGTCACCAAGCCCGATGTCAGCATCCAGCTCGGCCTGGCGCCCAACAGTCTCGGGGGCGCTGCGCGTAACTGGCTTCCGGTGCTGCATTCGGACGATCGAGACACTTTCCGCACGACGCTCGACGTGGTTCTCGAACACCGTCGCGGGCGCGTGTCGCAGAACTTTCGCCTGCGCGGCGCAGACGGACATTACCATTGGTTTGCGCTGCGCGCGCGGCCGGTCATCGGTTCCGATGGCGAAGTCATCCGTTGTGTCGGCACCATGGTCGACGTGACCGAGCAGAAGAAATCCGAGGAACGCCTGTTGCACGACGCCGTGCATGACAATCTGACCGGCCTGCCTAACCGCGAACTGCTGATGAACCGCCTGGAGGCGATCATCTCGATCGCACGCACGGAAGAGACGGTGCGTCCCACTGTCTTCGTCATCGACATCGACCGCTTCAAGCAGGTCAATGACGGGCTCGGCATTTCGGCCGGCGACACGATCCTGCTCACCATCGCGCGCCGTCTGCACCGGCTGCTCAAGCCGAAGGACTCGCTTTCGCGCTTCGCCGGCGATCAGTTTGCGCTGATGCTGCTTTCCGAGCAGGACCCCGCCCGCATTGCCGGCGTGGCGGATGCCATCAAGCATGCCATCAATAATCCGATCACCTTCGCCAAGCGCGAGATCGTGCTGACCGCTTCGATCGGGCTGATCACCTGGAACTCGCCGCAAATGTCGGCCGAGGACATGGTCAAGGATGCCGAACTCGCCATGCATCAGGCCAAGCGCTTCGGCGGCGACAGGATCGAGCCGTTCCGACCGGCGTTCCGCACGGTGGGTACCGACCGGCTGCAGTTCGAGTCCGATCTGCGCCGCGCCATCGAACGGCGCGAATTCACGCTCGCCTATCAGCCGATCGTGCGCCTGGAGGATGGCAGCGTCGCCGGCTTCGAGGCGCTGTTGCGCTGGGACCATCCTCGCCGCGGCATGATCCCGCCGGCGGATTTCATACCCGTCGCCGAAAGTTGCGGTCTCATCGTACAGCTTGGGCTGTTCGCCATGCAGCAGGCGGCGGAAGATCTCGCAGGCTGGCAAAAACAAATCGGCGACGCGCCGCTGTCGGTCTCGGTCAATCTTTCGAGCCGCCAGCTCATCCGCCGCGACCTGGTCAGTGACGTCCGCTCCGTCATCGCGCGGGCCAATCTGAAGCCGCGCTGCTTCCGGCTCGAGCTCACCGAATCGCTGGTGATGGATAATCCTGAGCAGACGGCGCATGTGCTGACCAAGCTCAAGCAGCTTGGCATCGGCCTGTCGCTGGACGATTTCGGCACAGGTTATTCATCCCTGGCCTATCTGACGCGGTTCCCATTCGACACCATCAAGATCGACAAGAGCTTCGTCGACGACACCACGCCGAAGCGCGCGGTGCTGCTGAAATCCATGGTCAATATGGCGCATGAGCTCGGCCTATCGGTGGTCGCCGAGGGCATCTCGGACGAAAGCGATGCGCTGGAACTGCGTCAAATGGGCTGCGAATATGTGCAAAGCTTCATGTTCGGCGCTCCGATGCCCGGCGACCAGGTGCTGAAGACGTTGAAGGAGCAATACCCGCTGGCTCGGGCCTAGAGGTTGAGGCCCGTCGGGCCTGCCCTTCGTGATCCACGGGTCTGCGCGTCGCTTCGCTCCTGCTTCGCCCTAGGATGACGAAGTCGGTAGGGCTCCTGCCATCATCGAACGGTGGCAGTCAGGCGTGGCCGGCGGCAAGGCTGAGATGTGCGAGGTCGATGCCGATCGAGGCAAGGATGCGGTCGTATTTGCGCTCAAGGTCGGTATCGAACAGAAGCTCTGTATTGGCCGGACAGGTGAGCCAGCCATTCTCGGCGATCTCGGTTTCCAGCTGACCGGCGCCCCAGCCCGAATAGCCCAGTGCCATCAGCGCCTGACGGGGGCCGCGCCCGGATGAGATGGCGCGCAAGATATCGACGGTCGCGGTCAGGCAGATATCGTCGGAAACGGTGAGCGAGGACTCCACACGGTAGTCGCCCGAATGCAGCACGAAGCCCCGGCTGCGGTCGACCGGACCGCCATTGCGCACGACGAAATCGCGCGCCTGGGCCGGCAGTCGGATCGCTTCCTGCTCGTCCATGATGCCCAGTTGCACGAGCAGATCGGGAAACAGCATCTGCTGCGTCTGGTTGATGATGAGCCCCATGGCGCCCTCATCGCTATGGGCGCAGATATAGATGACCGAACGCGTGAAACGGTCATCCTTCATGCCAGGCATGGCAATGAGGAACTGATCGTCGAGAAAGCCACGGGTGGCGGCTGTCTTCTTGTTGCGCAACAAGTCCATGACGATCAAAGTAACGCGTTTCCAAAGCGCCGAAAAGATGCCCGGTCAGGGATTCGACGAAGCCGATGCAGCGTTTCGGATACTGCCGCTCTGAAGAGGTCACGCAAATATGATACCGGCGAGACCATCAAGCCATTGCGCGGCCATGAACGGACGATCAAATCACGGCATGCAACGCCTGAGAATCCTGCTGCTGAGCGCTGCGCTCGGATCGGCCGCCGCTCTGCCCGCCGCCGCGTCCTCGTCGGCATGGTACAATAGCGAAGGCGGCAAGGTGCGGCTGGTGACTTCAGGCAAGCCCGATGATGCCGGGCGCATCCGTGGCGTTCTCGACATAGCGCTCAAGCCCGGGTGGAAGACCTATTGGCGCGATCCGGGCGATGCAGGCGTGCCGCCGCAGCTGGACCTATCTGCCAGCACCAACATCGCCGAGGCACGGCTCTCCTTTCCGGCGCCGCAGCGTCATGACGACGGCTATGGCAAGTGGGCCGGCTATGATTACCCGGTCTCGCTGCCCTTGGTGGTCACCCTATCTGCGGTGAAGGACCCAGCCATGATAGACGCCGATATATTTCTCGGTATCTGCGAGACGATCTGCATCCCGGTGCAGACCAGGCTGACCCTTGATCCCGCTTCCGACCCGGACAATGCCGAGGACGCCGCGCTGGTGAAGGCGGGTTTCCTGGCATTGCCGGCGGCCGCGAAGCCTGATTTCGGGGTGAAAATTCTGCCGGGAGATCACGAAACTTTGGTTGTCGAAGCAAGCTTTCCCGGCGATCCGGAAGCGGCGGATTTCTTCGTCGCGGGTGAGCGGGACTACATGTTCGGCGCCCCTGCCCGGAGCGAAAAGGACGGCAAGCTGATTTTCACAGTGCCAATCCTCGACCGTCCGTCGGCGACACCCACGGATGGCGGACTGCATTACACGCTGACGAGTTCAGCGGGCGCTGTCGAAGGAATCCTGCCTTTCCCTTGAGCCGGCTTGCCGGAAGGTTGCGGGAAGCGGTCGAGTTCGCTACGCAAGACAATTCTTCCCCAATTTTTCTAAGCGAGGAAACCATGAGCATTTCCGTTGGCGACAAGCTACCTGACGCGACTTTCAAGACGATGGGCGCCGACGGCGCGAAGTCGATGAGCTCGGCCGAGATTTTCACAGGCAAGAAAGTGGTCCTGTTCGGCGTTCCCGGCGCCTTTACGCCGACTTGCAGCAACAACCATCTGCCCGGCTATCTCGAAAACCTCGACGCCATCCTGGCGCGCGGCGTTGACACCGTTGCGGTCGTATCGGTCAACGACGTTCACGTCATGGGGGCCTGGGCGCGTTTCACCGGCGGCGAGGGCAAGATCCTTTTCCTTGCAGACGGCAATGGCGATTTCGCCAAGGCGACCGGTCTCGACGCCGATTACTCGGGTGGCGGGATGGGACTGCGTTCGAAGCGGTTCGCGATGATCGTCGACGACGGCAAGGTTACCGCGCTCAACGTCGAGACGAAGCCCGGTGTGGACGAGTCCGGAGCGGCTCATATTCTCGGACAGCTCTGAGCACACAGCCAAGCCGGGCGAGCAGCGGCCGGGCCGCCCTCGCCCGACGGCCGTTTGCGCTCCGACCTGAGGGCTTAGGGGACACCAACGATGCTGGACACCTTGTGCCGCGCTATCGTGATCGGCATCGGCGCCACGGCCCTGATGGATATCTGGGCGATCTTCCTCCACAAGGCGTTCGGCCAGCCACGGCCGAACTGGGCGCCGGTGGGGCGCTGGGTCTGGCATCTCGGTGACAGGGTCTTTCACGACGATATCGGTGATGCCGCGCCCTACGCTCATGAGTTGGCTCTGGGCTGGGCGTTTCACTATTTCGTTGGCATCGCCTACGGGATCATCCTGGTCCTGCTTGCCGGCACGGGTTGGTTGGCCGTGCCGACCTTCCTGCCGGCGTTCATATTTGGCATCGTCACCGTCGGCGCCGGCTGGTTCCTGCTCGCGCCCGGCCTGGGCGCCGGCTGGGCCGCTTCGAAACGCCCAAATCCGATGCGCATCAGGGCGCTGAACCTGATAGCGCACACGGTGTTCGCACTCGGGCTTTGGGGCACCGCGCTGCTGATCCGCTGAGTGGGTTGGGAGTCTGTCAGTAGCTCTGGGTCGAGCGCCGCGGCTTTGCCACCGCAGGCTGGCTTGGCCGCGCGGCAGGCTTCGGCGCCTCCGCCGGTCTGACCGGCCCTTTCTTGAACGGCGCCATGCCTTCGCGGGCGAGTTCGTCAGCCCGCTCGTTCTCGGCATGGCCGGCATGGCCCTTGACCCAGTTCCAGGTGACCTTGTGGCGCCGGTTCGCTTCATCCAGCGCCTGCCACAGTTCACCGTTCTTGACCGGCTTCTTGTCGGCGGTCTTCCAGCCGTTCTTCTTCCAGCCATGGATCCACTTTGAGATGCCGTCCATGACGTATTTGCTGTCGGTATGAAGCTCGACGATGCAAGGCTCCTTCAGTGCGTTCAACGCCGAAATCGCGGCAAGCAGTTCCATGCGGTTGTTGGTCGTCTCGGCTTCGCCGCCCGACAGTTCCTTGGTCTTGCCGTTGAAGCGCAGGATGGCGCCCCAGCCTCCGGGACCGGGATTGCCCGAACAGGCGCCGTCGGTGAAGATTTCAATCTGCTTGCTCATGATGCACCGTATTCGGCCAATCCATACTCCGACGCGGACCGGATCGCGCGGTGGAACCGCATCCTGCGGATGTATTCGGTCGGGTCGCGTTTCATCACAAGCCCGCCATCGGGAACGGTCAGCCAGTCGTACAGCCGGGTCAGCATGAAGCGCAGCGCAGAGCCGCGCGCCAGTATCGGCAGGGCCGCCTTTTCCGGGTCGCTCAGAGGGCGCACTGCCTGGTAGCCGGCCAACAAAGCCTTGCCCTTGGTGAGATTGAAGGAGAAATCCTTCTCGAAGCACCAGGCATTGAGGCAGGTCGCGACGTCATAGGCGTAGAGGTCGTTGCAGGCGAAATAGAAGTCGATCAGGCCGGAGAGCTCTTCGCCGAGGAAGAAGACGTTGTCAGGAAACAGATCGGCATGGATGATGCCCGCGGGAAGGTCCTTCGGCCAGTCACGCTCGAAATCGGCGAAATCGGCGTCGACCTCAGCCGCGAGGCCCGGTTCGACCTCATTGGCACGGTCGCGGGACGCGTGCCAGAGCTTGCGCCAGCCCTCGATGGCGAGCGCGTTCGAACGCGTCATCGGGAAATCCGCACCCGCCAGATGCAGCTGCGCCAGTGCCTTGCCCACTTCGGCGCAATGAGTGGTCGTAGGCCGACGCAGTGAAAGCCCCTCGAGGAAGGTGATGATGACCGCCGGCCGGCCGGAAAGCGTGCCGATGACGCTGCCGTCATGCGCGGTCACAGGCAGCGGGCAGGACACGCCCTTGTTGGCGAGATGACCCATCAGCCCGAGAAAGAATGGCAGATCCGCTTTCTCGACGCGCTTTTCGTAGAGCGTCAGGATGTAGGAACCGGTTGAGGTGTGCAGCAGGAAGTTCGAGTTTTCGGTGCCTTCGGCGATGCCCTTGTAGGACAGGAGATCGCCGACCGGATAGCGCTTCAGGAATGCGTCGAGTTCGCCTTCCGCAACGTCGGTATAGACCGCCATGTGCCTTACGCGGCTCCATTGACGAAGGCCATGTCGGCCCGCGTCAGTTCAACATCGCGCAATACCCGCATGACAGGGAAATCCTCTGTTTCCGTCGCCGTGATGGCCAAGTCGATTGTGACATCGAAGCGTTGCCGGAACCCGTCGATGATCTCGTCGACGATGATTTCCGGCGCCGAGGCTCCCGCCGACAGGCCAAGGGTGGAAATGCCCTTGATGTCATCCCACGGAATCTCTGCGGCGCGCTGCACGAGAAGCGACATCGTCGCGCCGGCACGCTCCGCCACTTCGACCAGACGGCGCGAATTAGAGGAATTGGGGGCGCCGACAATCAGGAACAGATCAGCTCCGGCCGCGGTCTCCTTGACCGCCTCCTGGCGATTGGTGGTGGCGTAGCAGATCGATTCCGCAGCGGGCGCCTGAAGGTCGGGAAAACGGTCCCTCAGGGCACGGATGATGCCGGCTGTGTCTTCGACGGACAATGTGGTCTGTGTGACGAAGCCGAGCGCCTGGGGATCGGCAGGTGTCAGCGTCGCGGCATCGGCTTCGGTCTCGACAAGCGTCACCGCGCCCTCCGGCAGCTGGCCCATCGTGCCGATCACCTCGGGATGTCCCGCGTGACCGATGAGAAGCACATGGCGTCCCAGCCGCTGATGGCGCATCGCCTGCTTGTGGACCTTCGACACCAGCGGACAGGTGGCATCGAGATAAAACAGATTGCGGGCCTGTGCATCGGCCGGCACCGATTTCGGCACCCCATGCGCCGAGAACACGACAGGCGCCTGGCGATGTTCGGGCGGGATTTCGGAAAGCTCCTCGATGAAAACGGCCCCCAGGCTCTGCAGTCCCTCGACGACATAGCGATTGTGCACGATCTCGTGGCGCACATAGACCGGCGCGCCATATTTCTTCAGCGCCAGGACGACGATCTGGATGGCGCGATCGACGCCTGCGCAAAAACCGCGCGGCTGGCAGAGCCGGATCGTCAGAGGAGGCTTGGTTGTTGTCTGCAGCATCAAATCCTGGCCGGTTCGTCAGCGCCGAAATGAGGTGCCCACCCCTGCCCTGTCAAGGGCGTCGGTTGAAAGAGGCGACAGCCGCGTTCATTCGTCCTTCGCAGGACGGCGGAGCCGCAGGATGAGCACGGCTGCGAGCGCGGCGGCAAGTCCGTACCAGGTCATCGCATATTGCAGATGGCTGTTCGGCAGATCGATGATGGTAACGCCTCCGATCGGCAGACCACCGGGATTTGTCGTCTTGTCGGCATCGATAAAGATCGGCACCAGCGTGAACCCGGCCGGCAGGCCGGCGCTCGCCGCCATCAGGTCGCGGTCCTTCCAGTAGAAGATGTTCTTGGCGACATCGTTGTCGGGAAGCATAATGGACGGCTTGCCCGGCAGCGGATTTCGGGCAAGTCCGGTGACCGTCACCCTGCCTGTCACCTGGCCTTTCGGGCGCTTGGCGGAGTCTTTGAGGTCATAGGGGATGAAGCCGCGATTGATCAGAACGAAGCGGCCGTCATCTAGGGCAAGTGGCGTATAGACATTGAAACCGGCTTCGCCTTCCCAGGTCGAATAGAAATGCCGTTCGGCCGCGTGCAGGAAAGTTCCGCTGACCGTCACTGGCGTGTAGTCGACATCTCCGGAAGCGGCGAACTGCCTTTCGACATCGGCCAGCGGCCGGGGTGCTGAATGGGTGCGCTGGTCGATGGTCTGCAGCAGGGCTTCCTTCCACTGCAGGCGCTGCACCTGCCAGGTGCCGAGCGCCAGCAGGATCGCCAGGAGCATCAGGCCAAGGCCGAGCAGCAACGCGGTCCGCGGCCGCGAACGGCCGGTCGCTCTGACGGATGTCTCGCTCACTCGCCGCGATCCAGACGACCCTCGGCCGCCTTGTTGGCGTATTGCAGGGTGAGCAACACGCCTTTGATCAGCCGAAGCGCCGTCAGGCAGAGCGCCAAGGCGAGCGGGATCCATATCAGCAGATGCAGCCACAGGGGCGGGCTTAGGTTGACTTCGACCCAGAGCGCAAGACCGACAATGAGAAAGCCTATGATCAGGATGACGAAGACCGCCGGCCCGTCGCCGGCATCGGCGTAGGAATAGTCGAGACCGCAATTGGCGCAGCGCTTGGCGACGGTGAGGAAACCGGAGAACAGCCGGCCCTCGCCGCAGCGTGGGCAACGGCCATGCAGGCCGGCGGAAATCGGATCGATCGGAGGCCAGATCGCCTTGTCGTCACTCATGAATAATGTCTTCGCTCATGCTCTAAAGCGATCGCGCTGAAATGGAACCGTGCGACGCGCTTTGAATTTCGTTTGATGCATGTCCCCAAAACCGCTGCACACTTCGGGGGGACATGCATTACGGCTCGATCTCGATCGGCGTTCCATCCGGCACCATAGTCCAGATTTCATCCATGTCGGAGTCGGTAACCGCAATGCAGCCATCCGTCCAGTCGACCAATTGAAGCAGCCAGCCCCACCAGCCGAAGCCGTTGGGCTGGCCGTGGATCATGATGTTCCCGCCTGGTGCGACGCCGGCGGCTTTGGCTGCTTTCACCTGTGCGGCGTTGGGATAGGAGATGTGGATCGACTTATGGGCGATGCTGCCGGGATTGCGCCAGTCGAGGATGTAGCGCCCCTCGGGCGTGCGCTCGTCCCCCTCCCGGCTTTTCTGGCCGACGGGGGTGTTGCCCAGCGCGATGGAGTAACTGCGCAGGACCTTGCCGGCGCGGATCAGGTCAAGCCGCCGCTCAGACTTGTCGACCCGCACGAGGTCCGCGGGTTCGAGGGCACATGCCGGAAAGACTGCGAACAGGAAAGTGCAGATCGCAGAGAAGATCGTCAGCCGCATCGGCTACCGATCAGGCATCATTGCGCCCGAAAGAAGATGGGCACTTAACAAAAGAAAGGCGGCCGTGTTGCCGCAACCGCCTCACTGATCCTCAGGGCTGCTTCCCCGATCAAACCATCAGTGGCCTTCGATCACCGCGCCGACCGATCCCCAGACGTAGATCGATGCGAACAGGAAGAGCCAGACCACGTCGACGAAGTGCCAGTACCAGGCAGCCGCTTCGAAGCCGAAATGCTGCTTCGGCGTGAAATCGCCTTTCATCGCCCGGATCAGGCAAACCAGCAGGAAGATGGTGCCGATGATGACATGGAAGCCATGGAACCCGGTGGCCATGAAGAAGGTGGCGCCGTAGATGGAATCCTTGAAGGCGAACGGCGCGTGCATGTACTCGTAAGCTTGCACCATGGTGAACAGCATGCCGAGGCCGACGGTCAGGATCAGGCCGTTGATCAGCCCCTTGCGGTCGCCATGGATGAGCGAATGGTGGGCCCAGGTGACAGTGGTGCCGGACAAAAGCAGGATCACCGTGTTATAGAGCGGCAGGTGGAAGGGATCGAGTACCTCCATGCCCTTCGGCGGCCAGACGCCGCCGGTGAACGCGGTGCGGGCGTATTGCTGCACCTCGCTCGGGAACAGGCTGGCGTCGAAATAGGCCCAGAACCAGGCTACGAAGAACATCACTTCCGAGGCGATGAACATGATCATGCCGTAGCGCAGATGCAGCGACACGACGCGCGTGTGATGACCCTCATGCGCTTCCTTGATCGTATCCGACCACCAGGCGAACATGGTGTAGAGAATGATGGCGATGCCGATGTAGAACAGCCATGGATTGGCGATGTTGACGCCAAAGATCGGGAAGCTGCCCCCTTTCAGATACTCCATCAGGCAAACGCCGCCAAAGGCGGTGACAAGCGCGCCTACCGACCCCAGGAAGGGCCACGGGCTCGGGTCCACGAGGTGATAGTCATGCTGTGGTCTTGCGTGCGCGTCTGCCATATCAACCCCCGAGATTTCCTTCGGTATTCGAAACTCTATTTTTATCGCCCTGCACCGGCTCCGACAATGCCACCGGCTTGTTCTTCTCGACAGGGAACATCGTGTAGGAGAGCGTGATCGTCTTCATGTCCTTCAGTTCCGGCACATTGACGATGTCGGGATCCACGTAGAACAGGACCGGCATGTCCAGCGTCTCGCCGGGCTTCAGCGTGGTGTCAGTGAAGCAGAAACACTCGACCTTGTTGAAGTACGGGCCAGCGAGTTCCGGCTGCACGTTGAATGTGGCGCGGCCGGTGACAGGGCGATCGAACTTGTTGGTAGCCTTGTAGCGCACCTGCACCGTCTCGCCGATCTTCATCGTGACCGAGCGTTCGACGGGCTGGAAATCCCAAGGTACGCCGGCGACATTGGCATCGAAACGAACGGTGACCTCGCGGTCGAGCACGCGGCCGGCATATTGCTTCTCGGCGCGCTGGGTCTTGCCGCCGTAACCTGTCGCCTGGCAGAACATCTTGTAGAGCGGCACCGCGGCATAGGCCATGCCGATCATGCCGGTGAAAAAGGCGAGGCAGACCGCCGCTACAACGACGTTGCTGTTCCTCGCGATCGATTTTCCGGGAGTCTCGATGCTCATCACATCGTACCCAGATTGTGGCCGAACTTGACGATCGTGGCGATGTAGAAAATCACGACCAGCACCGCCAGGGCCACCGCTATGGCGATAGACCGGCTACGCCGGGCCTTTTTCTGCCGATCGGTCAGCGTCACCGTCTCGAGCTTTTCCTCGGCCATGGTCATGCCCCACCCATGGCAAGGGCGCGCTCGACGACGCTGTCGGTGAGGTAGGCGGCGAAGATGGCGAAGAGATAAAGCAGCGAATAGGCGAACAGGGCCTTGGCCGGCTTCATCACCCGGTCATCGTCAGCCATGCGAAGCACCTTCCACGCATACCAGACAAAGCCGGCTCCGAGCAGGATAGAGGCGACGCCATAGATCGGCGTCGTGTAGCCGAGCAGCCAAGGCAGCACGCCGACCGGGGCCAGCACCAGCGCATAGGCGAAGATTTGACGACGCGTCGAAGCCTGACCGGCGACGTTCGGCATCATCGGGATGCCGGCTCGCCCGTAGTCGTCGGACTTGAACAAGGCGAGAGCCCAGAAATGCGGCGGCGTCCACAGGAAGATGATCAGGAACAGAACGATGCTCTCGAAGCTGACCGAGCCGGTCACGGCGGCCCAGCCTATGACGGGCGGAATGGCGCCGGCCGCACCGCCGATGACGATGTTCTGCGGCGTCCAGCGCTTCAGCCACATCGTGTAGACGACGGCATAAAAGAAGATCGTGAAAGCCAGCAGCGTGGCCGACAGCCAGTTGACCAGTACGCCGAGCGTCATCACAGACAGGACCGACAGAACAAGTCCGAAGCTCAACGCCTCATGAGGCTGGATTCGCCCCGCCGGGACCGGACGGCTGGCCGTCCTCTTCATCACCGCATCGATATCGGCGTCGTACCACATGTTGAGCGCGCCCGAGGCGCCGGCGCCGATCGCAATAGCCAGGATGGCGATGACCGCGAGCAGCGGATTGATGGTCACCGGCGCCGCAACAAGTCCGACGAAGGCCGTGAACACAACCAGCGACATGACACGCGGCTTCAGCAGGGCAAAGAAGTCACCCGCCGTCGCTTCCGACATGCGGAAGGCCGGTTGGTCAATGCTGGTTTCGTCGACTAGGGCCATGCGTACTCAAGTCCATCATTCCGTTTGGCCAAAACCGCCGGCGGGCCGGCGGTTCTGAAGGTGCGCAGGATGCCGCTTACTTGATCTTCGGCAGCTGTTCCCACTGGTGGAAAGGCGGCGGCGACGGCAACTGCCACTCGAGCGTCGTCGCCCCCTCGCCCCATGGGTTGGCGCCGGCGATCCGCTTCTTCTGGAAGGCCTCGAAGACGCCGTAGAGGAAGATGACCACGCCGACGGACGAAATGTACGAACCGTAGGACGAGACCATGTTCCAGCCGGCAAACGCGTCCGGATAGTCGATGGTACGGCGCGGCATGCCGGCGAGACCCAGGAAGTGCTGCGGGAAGAAGATCAGGTTGACGCCGACGAAGGTGACCCAGAAGTGGGTGTTGGCGATGACAGGCGAGTACATGTAGCCGGTCATCTTCGGGAACCAGTAGTACCAGCCGGCGAAGATGGCGAACACCGCTCCGAGCGACAACACGTAGTGGAAGTGGGCAATCACGAAATAGGTGTCATGCAGCGAGCGGTCGAGGCCGGCATTGGCCAGCTGGACGCCCGTTACGCCACCGATGGTGAACAAGAAGATGAAGCCCAGCGCCCAAAGCATCGGCGTCTTGAACGAAATCGACCCACCCCACATCGTGGCGATCCACGAAAAGATCTTCACGCCGGTCGGAACCGCAATGACCATGGTGGCGAACACGAAATAACGCTGCGTGTCGAGCGACAGGCCGGTCGTGTACATGTGATGCGCCCAGACGATGAAGCCGACCGCGCCGATCGCGACCATGGCATAGGCCATGCCGAGATAGCCGAACACCGGCTTTCTCGAGAAAGTCGAGATGACGTGGCTGATGATGCCGAAGCCCGGCAGGATCAGGATGTAGACTTCCGGATGGCCGAAGAACCAGAACAGGTGCTGGAAGAGGATCGGATCGCCGCCGCCATCGGGAGCAAAGAACGTCGTGCCGAAATTGCGGTCGGTGAGAAGCATGGTGATGCCACCGGCCAGGACCGGCAAAGACAGCAGGAGCAGGAAGGCAGTGATCAGCACCGACCAAGCGAACAGCGGCATCTTGTGCAGCGTCATGCCAGGCGCGCGCATGTTGAAGATAGTGGTGATGAAGTTGATGGCGCCGAGGATCGACGACGCGCCTGCGATGTGGATCGACAGGATCGCCAGATCCATGGCTGGCCCGGGCTGGCCGGAAGTCGACAGCGGCGGATAGAGCGTCCAGCCGCCACCGACGCCAAAGGCGCCCGGCGCGCTCGGCACGAACATCGAGGTGAGCAGCAGGATGAAGGCGGGCGGCAGGAGCCAGAAGGAGATGTTGTTCATGCGCGGGAACGCCATGTCGGGCGCGCCGATCATGATCGGCACCATCCAGTTGGCGAAACCGCCGATCAGCGCCGGCATGACCATGAAGAAGATCATGATCAGGGCGTGTGCGGTGGCGAAGGCGTTGTACATGCTCTTGCCGCCATCAATCGCGGCGTCGCCGTTCATGCCGTAGACCATCTGGGCCAGACCGCTGAATATCTGGATGCCAGGCTCCTGCAGCTCCATGCGGATTGCAACCGACAACGCGCCGCCGATGACGCCGGCCATGATCGCGAAGATCAGGTAGAGCGTGCCGATGTCCTTGTGGTTGGTCGAATAGACCCAGCGAACCCAGCCGCGATACGGCTTGTGGTCGTGCCCGTCGTGAGCTGCAGCGTCTGCCATGTTCCGCTCCGTTCCCTGATCTTTTCTGGCCGTCGGCTCAGTTGCCGGCGACCGCTACCTTGTTCTGGCCGTCGATCTCAGCCATCAGCGCCTTGTTGGCGCCGGGCAGATCGGTCTTGGCCGCTGCCAGCCAGCTGTTGAACTGCGCTTCGGATACAACACGGACCGCGATGGGCATGAAGGCGTGGTCCTTGCCGCATAGCTGCGAGCACTGGCCATAATAGATGCCTTCCTTTTCCGCCTTGAACCAGGTTTCGTTCGTGCGTCCCGGAATGGCGTCCATCTTGATGCCGAAGGACGGCACGGCGAAGGAATGGATGACGTCGGCCGCGGTGACCAGCACGCGCGTCATCGTGTTGACGGGCACCACGAGCTCATTGTCGACGGCCAGCAGACGCGGATAGACCTTGCGATCTTCCTTGCCGGCCGCCTTACGGTCGCCGTCCTGGAGGATGGCAGAGTTGAAGGAGAGCGTATTCGCGGTCTGGTACTCATAGTCCCAGTTCCACTGGTTGCCCGTCGCCTTGACGGTGAGCTTCGCTTCTTCCGGCGGCGTGTACTGTGCGGTGAGCAACTGGAAGGACGGGATCGCAAGGCAGAGCAGAACGACGACCGGACCCACTGTCCAGATGACCTCGATCAGCGTGTTATGGCTGGTCTTGGACGGGACCGGGTTCGCGCTCGCGCGGAACTTGACGATGCAAAAGGCGAGAAGCAGCAGGACGAGCACGGTAATCGGGACGATGAACCACATCGTGTAATTTCCGAACCACTCGATCTGCCGCATCATGTCTGTGGCCGGCGCCTGGAAGGTCGTCTCCCATTCCACGGGCTGGTCGGCACGGGCGGAGCCCCCGGCGAAAAATGTCGCGGCGGCGCAGGCGCCAAGAAACGTGGCGCTCAAAAACCCGGCGCTTGCTGGAAACCTGGCGCTAGCTAGGAATTTTCTCATCGCCCTCATCGTCTCCCAGTTCCTCGCGATTGTGGCCGCGCGAATAACCAACAATGCCGGGACGGGAATCCCGACAGTCTCAAGCTGGTTCAAACCATACTCTTTTTCCCTCCGCAAGAAAGGAGCGGGCGAAACCGTGCGGCATTTTTGCGCGCGAGCCGGCATGTCTCGGTAGCGTCAACACAGCCAGCTCCGGTCGGATACGCCAAGCCAAGATCACATACTTGCCCCAGGGGACGTGCTCGCCGTCGCAATTCGGGCGAAATTGGTCAGGAAAAGCGCCATACTGACCTTTTCGGGACAGCCGAGGCGCTGTCTTATCCTTTACTTGGCTTTGGCGCGGCTTAAAGTGCCGTGATTCGCAATGGAGCCGTCATGAACTCTTGGCTATCGGGATCTGGGCTTTCGAGAATAATGGCGAAGGCCATCGTTCTCGCCGCCTTGACAGCAATCGGCCTGCCCGTGGTCAGCCTGGCTCCGGTCGGCATGTCCACCGTGGCCCAGGCCGCCCAACCGAGCGGAACCGTCCGCTCGACGCATGGCGCATGGTCGATCATCTGCGATACGCCAGCCGGCGCGACCTCCGAACAGTGCGTGATGATGCAGAACGTCGTCGCCGAGGACCGTCCGGAGATGGGACTGTCAGTCGTGGTCCTGCGAACCGCCGACAACAAGGCGGAAATCCTGCGCGTCCTGGCGCCGCTTGGCGTCCTGTTGCCCAATGGCCTTGGCCTCAACGTCGACGGCAAGGACATCGGCCGCGCCTATTTCGTACGTTGTTTCCAGGACGGCTGCTACGCCGAGGTCATCCTTGAAAAGCCGCTGCTCGATACGCTGAAGACCGGCACCTCGGCCACCTTCATCGTCTTCCAGACTCCCGAGGAAGGCATAGGCATCCCGGTCGATCTCAAGGGCTTCGCCGACGGTTTCGCCGCCCTGCCCTGACGGCAGGGCTCTTCATTCGACTGAGGATCGCTTAAACCGTTGGCGCCGGTCGCGTGGGGGTCCATTTGTCCCCGCGGCGCGGCGCAACGATTGTCTCGGCGCGCCTTCGCGCCTACATCGGGGCAAAGAACCATTCCTCCTTGCGAACGGACCCGCCATGAACAGCCTGATCGGCCAATTCGACATTTCAGACGATCGCATCAAGCAGATCGTTGCCGACACCATCAACGGCGCCGATGACGGCGAGCTGTTTCTCGAATACAGCGAAAGCGAAGCGCTGATGTTCGACAATGGCCGGCTCAAGACCGCCAATTTCAACACCGACCAGGGTTTCGGACTGCGCGCGGTCGCGGGCGAGGCCAGCGGCTATGCTCACTCCAGTGACCTGTCCGAAGCATCCCTGTTGCGCGCCGCTGACGCCGTTTCGACCGTCAAGGACGGCTATTCCGGCACGCTTGCCACGCCACCCGCTGGGACCAACCGCCACCTCTACGGCGAGGAAAATCCCATTCCGTCGCCTTCCTTCGAGGCGAAGGCAAAGCTGCTGCAGGAAATCGACGCGTGGCTGCGCGCCGAGGATCCGCGCGTACGCCAGGTATCGGCCTCGCTTGCCGCCTCGTGGCAACATGTCGAGATCGTGCGCGCCGACGGCCAGATCGTGCGCGACGTTCGCCCGCTGGTGCGCATCAACGTCTCCGTCGTGGTCGGCAATGGCGACAGGCAGGAGAGCGGCTCTTACGGCATGGGCGGACGCAAGGCGTTTGGCGAGTTCCTCATCGAGGATAGTTGGAAGCATGCGGCCAAGGAGGCGTTGCGGCAGGCCCTGGTGAACCTGGAAGCGATCCCGGCACCGGCCGGCACTTTCGACATCGTCCTGTCCAGCGGCTGGCCGGGCGTCATGTTGCATGAGGCGGTCGGCCATGGCCTGGAAGGTGACTTCAATCGCAAGAAGACCTCGGCCTTCTCCGGCCTGCTCGGCCAGCAGGTCGCCGCCAAGGGGGTCACGGTCGTCGACGACGGCACCATGCCGGAGCGGCGCGGTTCCCTCACCGTCGACGACGAGGGCACGCCCTCGGCTCGCAACGTGTTGATCGAGGACGGCAAACTGGTGGGCTACATGCAGGACCGCCAGAACGCCCGGCTGATGGGCATGAAGGCGACAGGCAATGGCAGGCGCGAAGGCTATGCGCACCAGCCCATGCCGCGCATGACCAACACCTACATGACGTCAGGCGGGATGGACCCGGAAGAGATCATCGCCTCGGTCAAGAACGGCATCTATGCCGTCTCCTTCGGCGGCGGCCAGGTCGACATCACTTCGGGAAAATTCGTGTTCGGCTGCACCGAGGCCTACATGATCGAGAACGGCAAGGTCACGCAGCCGATCAAGGGCGCGATGCTGATCGGCAACGGACCCGATGCCATGCACCGGGTTTCGATGATCGGCAACGACATGAAGCTCGACGCAGGCGTCGGCATGTGCGGCAAGGCCGGACAGGGCGTCCCGGTGGGCGTTGGCCAGCCGCATCTGCGCATGAACCAGATGACCGTGGGAGGCACCAGGGTCTGAGCCGTCAGCTTGGCTCCAAGGCGGAGCAGACCTCTCCAGACCCCTAGGCAGAATGTCGAGACCAATGGAGCTTATGGCTACGTGATTTTTCGTCGATACCTTGAAGCGGACACAATCGACGTTAGGAATTGGTTAAGTCTTTAAATGTCTGGGCCGCGTTCTCCTAAAGCGCGGAACCAGCCTCGGGGAGGTGGTATCTGGCCATGCGGCGTTGCTCCGGCGTTCTGACCTCGTCGCTGCTCTTCGGACTTGCTGCATTCATTGGCGCGATTTCGCTTCAGGCCGGTCCTGCAGAAGCAAAATCGACCTGGTCTTCTTCTACACCGTCCTCCCCCAGCGTCGGCGCAAGTACGAGCGTTCCCTATGGCTGGCTCGATTTCTGCCGCCGGCGGCCTAGAGAGTGCAAGGTACCTGCCTTGCCGGCCGTCGACGTCAAGCTGACGGCCCAGAAATTGAGCACTCTGAAGCGGGTCAATCAAAAAGCCAACAATTGGATCAAGCCGGTCAGCAATTTCGATCATTGGGGCACGATGATGGACCACTGGGATTATCCGGTGGACGGCAAGGGCGATTGCAAGATCTACGCACTCTACAAGCGCAAGCTGCTGCTCGAAGCAGGTTTTCCGCGGCAGGCGCTGCTGATGACCGTTGTGCGCGACCTGCATAATGAGGGCCACACCATCCTGACGGTGAAGACCGACAAGGGCGATCTCGTCCTCGACAATCTGGTCGATGAGATCAGGCCGTGGAATGCGACGGGCTACTACTTCCTTAAACGCCAGTCACAGCAGAACCCGAACATCTGGGTCTCGATCAACCAAAGGGGCGGCACGCCTAAACGGCCGTCGAGAAGCTCGTAGCAGCCTTCAGCTAACGCCGCCGCTTCGGCTTCTCCAGCAGCGCGATCGCCTCGACATGCGGCGACCACAGGAATTGGTCGATCGGTGTCACGCTCTTCAGCGTGTATCCCCCGTCCAGCAGTATGCGCAGATCGCGCGCGAGGGTCACCGGATTGCACGACACGGCTGCGACAAACGGGACATCCGAACGGGCGATCTGCTTCGACTGATCCTCGGCGCCAGCCCGCGGTGGATCGAACACCAGGCCGTCAAAGGCGTTCAATTCCTTGAATGTCAACGGTCGGCGAAACAGGTCACGGCGCTCGCCCGTCACCCGCTTGAGGCCCGTCGCGAAACGCGATCCTCGCTCGAGCGCCGAAAGCGCCGCGGCATCGCCCTCCACCGCATGAACTTCAGACTTCGCCGCCAGCCGCAGCGCGAAGCTGCCGCAACCGGCGAACAGATCGGCGACCTTCTTGGCACGCTTCAAATGCTCGCCAACGATGTCGGCCATTGCCTGTTCGGCTGGCTGCGTCGCCTGCAGGAAAGCCCCTGGGGGCGGACTGACGGCGACGTCGCCGAACATGACAACCGGCTTTCTGGGTTCGATGACGATCTCCTCATCGATCGAAAGCCGGGCAAACCCCTGAGCCATGACGAAGTTGGAGGCGATCCGGCGCTGGTTCTCCCCCAGTTTGCCCGACTCGTAGACCGCGACATCGAGCCCTGAACCGGTCACCGTCACCGCCATCCGGAACGATTTTGTGGTGGCGCAGACCAGTTCGGCAAGCGCTTTCAACCGGTCAAGCGCGGCGACGATCTCCGGCAGGGAAATCGGGCATTCCGATATGGAGATGATTTCCGGTGACAGATGACGATGGAAACCCAGTGCCATGCCGGCATCGGTTCGCCGGGCGGCAAGTACGACACGGCGACGCGTGTGCGGCGCGCACGACACCAGCGCGCCGATTTCGGAAGTGACACCTCTGAGGGCGTGGACCACCTTTTCGCGTTTCCATTGCCGGTAGGCCTCGGCGTCAAGATGCTGGACGGCGCAGCCGCCGCATTCCGTGAAATGGCGGCAGGCGGGTGCGATTCGCTGCGGCGAAGCTTCCAGAACGGCCATCAGCATGGCGCGGTCCCTCTCGCGCGCGGCGTTGACGACCTCTCCGGGCAGGGTGAAGGGAATGAACAGGTCACCGCTCTCGGTTTCGGCGATGCCATCGCCCTGGGCGCCTAGTTTTCTTATGGTGAAGCGCGCGCTCATCGATCCTTGATCCCACCGAGCAGGAATTCACGGTTTCCGTCGCCCCCATCGATGGGCGACAAATGCAGACCGAGGGAGCGCCAGCCGGGCAATGTATCCAGCCAATCCTGCAACGTTCCGGCTACCCGGGCGGCATCATAGGGATCTTTCAACAGACCGCCCTTGCCAATGGCTTCGCGGCCTGCCTCGAACTGCGGCTTGACCAGAAACACAGCCAGGGCCCCATGCTTTGCGAGGGCCAGCGCCGGCGGCAGGGCCAGTTTCAGCGAGATGAAGCTGACATCGGAAACGATGAAGTCTGGAACACGGCCGTCAAGATCGGCGGCCGTCAGGTCGCGGGCATTCAACCCCTCGATGACCGTCACGCGCGGGTCGCCGCCAATATGGGGGTGTATCTGACCATGGCCGACATCGATTGCGGTGACATGTGACACGCCCCGTTCGAGCAGCACCTGGGTGAATCCTCCCGTTGAGGCGCCGATATCGAGGGCTTCGCGGCCAGACGGGTCCAGGCTGAAATGATCGAGCCCGCCGATCAGCTTGAGCGCCGCGCGGGAAACATAGGGTTGCGCCGGATCGTCGATGACGACGAGGCAATCCGGCAGAACGTTCTGGCCGGGCTTGCGGGCCACGGCACCGTCGACGGTTACCGTCCCGCGCTCGACCGCATCGCGCGCGCGCGATCGGCTGGCAAACAGGCCGCGCTGGACGAGCAGGTCGTCGAGCCGCTGGCGTGTGCTGGCTTGCAGGGGCGAGTTCATCGGCCTTCATGGCGAAAGGTGGTCGCGAAGGCAAGGAGGTTGGGGGCGCAATCGCCTTGTTGGAAACGCAGTGGGACCGGGTTGGCGCGGATCGAATTGGCGCCGACTTGCGAAGGCCGCGTCGAATCCGCCACAATGACAGGGATGATTTCCGCCTGATGTCGAGATTGAGAGGCCGAATGCTGAGGGGAACCTGCCACTGCGGCGCGGCGCACTGGACACTTGAGGGCGATGCCGGGGCTGTCACGGCCTGCAATTGTACGCTCTGCCGCCGCTACGGCGTGCTCTGGGCGTATGACTATGTGGATGGACGTATCCAGGTCGAGGGACCGACGAACAGCTATACGCGTGCCGAAAAGAAAGCGCCCTCGCTTGAGATTCTGTTCTGCCCGACCTGTGCCTGCGTGCTCGCCTGGCGAGGCCTGCGGCAGGACGCGAGGGGGCGGAGGCGAATGGCCATCAATGTGAGGCTGGCGCCGCCAGAGGCCGTCGCCGACCTGCCAATCGATCATTTCGATGGCCTCGAAAGTTTCAACGACCTACCACGCGATGGCCGGTGCGTGCGCGACATGTGGTTCTAGACGCGTTCAGCCGGCGGGTGGATCGAGTGAGATTTAAAGTCCAGGTCTCGAAGCCTGTCGCTCGACCACAGGCTTCAGGCCAACAACATCGGCTGCAGTACCCGCTGGCTGGCGCGGGATGGAGATGGATACGTTCTGCCTGGCATTCGGCAGCAGAACCAGTTGCGGGACTTGGCCAAAGGAAAAGCCGCCACGTATGTCGCCCATCCTGCTCGCGACTATCTCCATTGCCGCCTTTTCGAGATTGCGGTCGTAGCGCGCCTCCGCCTTAACCGGCGCGACAGCGGCCAGAAAGGCGACGCCGCAAAGAAGTGCTTTCATATCGTTATCCCCTGCCTTGGCGTCGGTCTAGCAGGATGCCGTTGAAAAACGGCCAAGAGACAGGGTAAGCAAAACGCCAAACGGCAGCGTTAACAGCGCGTTAGGGCTTCAAGACTGCAAATTGAATCAAGTCTTTGAGACGTTGATGAAGGCCCATTTGGCTTTCGGAATGCGCGGCGCCCAGGATAGTCCGAGTCTAGCGTGCCGCGCCAACATGGTCAGGCAAACCGACTGTTGTGTTAAGACCTGCTAGCCCTGCGGCAGTGGAATAAACTCTTCCGCGTCACCGGGAACGATGTCGAAGCGGCCCGTTTTCCATTCTTCCTTGGCCTGTTCGATGCGTTCCTTGGAGGACGAGACGAAATTCCACCAGATGTAGCGCTTCGAGCCAAGCGAGGCGCCGCCGAACAGCATGAAATGCGCGCCCGTGTTCGACGAGACGACGATCTCGTCGCCCGGCCGGAACACGAGAAGCCTTTCGGCTGGGAATACATCGCCTGAAATCGTGACCTCGCCTTCGAGCGTGTAGATGGCGCGTTCTTCCGCGTCGGGCGGGATCTTCACTGTGGCGCCCGGCGTCAGTCTCAGGTCGGCGTAGAGCGTCTCGGAATCGGCCCTGACCGGGGAGCGCAGTCCGTGGAAATCACCCATGACGATGCGGCCCGTGATCCCTTCGGCATCGATCTCGGGAAGCCTGAGCGCCGCGGTGTTCTCGAACACCGGTGCCACTTCCTCCTTGCCGTCCGGCAGTGCCAGCCATGTTTGCAGGCCGGAGATCGACATTGGCGCGCCGCGCAGTTCCTCAGGCGTGCGCTCGGAATGAACGATGCCGCGCCCGGCGGTCATCAAATTCACGTCGCCGGGCTCGATCACCATTTCGGTGCCCAACGAGTCGCGGTGCCTAATCTTGCCGTCGAACAGATAGGTCACCGTCGAGAGGCCGATATGCGGGTGCGGGCGGACGTCGAGTGCCTGGCCGGCCCGCAGGATCGCCGGACCCATGCGGTCGAAGAAGATGAACGGGCCGACCAGCCGCCGCTTTGCGGTCGGCAGGGCGCGACGCACCTCGAAGCCGCCAATGTCCTTGGCGTTCGGGATGACCATCAGTTCGATCTGGTCGCTGGCGAAGGCGTCGCCGGCTTCAGGGTCTTGCCCGGGAAAGAAGCTCATGAACCCTCCTGCTCAGCTGAGAGGCGCGCATCAGGCAAACCGGGCCGCTGATTTTGCCCGCAACTTGGCTGCAACCTCTTCGCGATTGCGCGGATGCTGATGGGTTTCAAGCGAATCGAGTAGTTGGCGCGCCGATGCCGCGATGGCCTCGACCGCATGGTCGAAGGCATGCTGGTTCTGCTTCGAGGGCCGCGTCGACCCGCTCAGCTTGCGGACGAACTGGAGGGCCGCGTCGCGGACTTCGTCATTGGTTGCCGGTGGATCGAAATTGAAAAGGGTCTTGATGTTTCTGCACATCGCTTCCGTCTCCTCTCATCGCTTGGGCGTTCCACCGGAACGCTATCCTCGATCCTGATTTGTCCAGAACCAGCGGGGCGCTGCCGCCTTATTCCGCGTCGAGCGGTTCGGTGCCGACAGGCTTGCCGTCGCGCGACAGCCTGATCTTCTCGACCTTGTCCTCGGCGGCTTTCAGCAGCCGGTCGCAATGCGCCTTCAGCGCCTCGCCGCGCTCATAGATCCTGATCGACTGGTCAAGGGGCACGTCGCCGCGCTCCAGATCATCGACGATCTTTTCCAGCGCGTCGAGTGCCTGCTCGAAGCTCATCGCCTTGACGTCTTCGTTGATCTCACCGGACATCATCATCCTTTCATCAGTCGCCCGACATGGGCGGCGACCGAAAATGCCAATCCCTGCAGATCATAACCGCCCTCGAGCAGGCTGACGAGCCGGTTGCCGCTGTGGCGAGCCGCACGCTGCATCAACTGCCCGGTCGCCCAGTCGAAATCGTCTTCTGTCAGGTTGATTTCGGCCAGCGGATCGCGGTGATGCGCATCGAAGCCGGCCGAAATGATGATCAGGTCGGGCGCGAAATCGTCGAGCGCAGGCAGCACGCGCGACAGGAAGGCGTCGCGAAACAGATCGCTGCCGGTCCTGGGCGCCAACGGCGCATTGACGATGTTGCCGGCACCGGTCTCGCTCTTCGCGCCGGTGCCCGGATAAAGCGGCATCTGATGCGTCGAACAATAGAGCACCGTCGGATCATCCCAGAAGATATCCTGCGTGCCGTTGCCGTGGTGCACATCCCAGTCGACGATGGCGACACGCTCGACGCCATGTTCCTTCTGCGCATGGCGTGCCGCGATCGCGGCAGTATTGAAGAAGCAGAACCCCATGGCCGTGTTCTTCTCGGCATGGTGGCCAGGCGGCCTCGCGGCGACGAACACATTGTCGGCGCGGCCCGCGAAGACGTCATCGACCGCTGCGTTGGCAGCGCCGATCGCCGTGATCACCGCCTGCCAGCTTTTCGGGCTGGCTGTCGTGTCGGCATCGATGCGGGCGATGCCCTCACTGGGAATGCCGACGCGCACGCGGGCGACGAAATCGGCGGGATGCGCGTAGAGGATGGTGGCTTCATCGCCCTCCGGCGCCTCGACGCGGTCGAGTTCGGCGAACGCCTCGTCGTCCAGCACGCGCTCAATTGCGCGCAGGCGGTCCGGCCTCTCGGGGTGGCCGGGCGGCGTGATGTGCTCGAGAAAGATCGGGTGCGTGTAGAGACGGGTGGTCATCGTTCCTATCTAGTGCCCCTGCGCGGCTATGGCCATGCGTGGCGGCTCGATGACTGGGGAAAATCACGTCGGCGTCGTCAAGCATCGCACCGGCTATTGGCGTCGCCGGGGCTTTGGCCT
Source organism: Mesorhizobium sp. ES1-1 (assembly GCF_020164785.1). Lineage (GTDB taxonomy): Bacteria > Pseudomonadota > Alphaproteobacteria > Rhizobiales > Rhizobiaceae > Mesorhizobium. Next base: position 68,405 of record NZ_JAIUGX010000001.1, read on the forward strand.
AGGATTGTCGTTACTGCCTGGTGCCCGCCGCGAGCGGGAGAATCGGGAACACGGTTGAATTCCGTGGCGTGCCCAACGCTGTAAGGGGGACCGCGCCGGTAAGTGCCACTGTCGATGACGGGAAGGCACCGGACGCGGGTTGATCCCGAGCCAGAAGACCGGCCTGGCAGGCATCGTCATCCGCATGGTGAGGCGGAGGACATCGTAGCAATCGCAGGGGACACGCGATGCCGGAAGCCATGACCGTTCACGATGAAGACGGATTCGACCAGCCAGCGCGAGACGCGGTCTACCGCGCCATGTTCACGCGACGCGACGTGCGCAGCCACTTCCTGCCTGCCGCGCTCGATGACGCGGTGCTGGCGCGGCTGCTGCTTGCCGCCCACCACGCGCCGTCGGTCGGCTTCATGCAGCCATGGAACTTCATCGTCATTCGCGATGCCGAGCGTCGGGAAAAGGTGCGCGACCTGTTCCTGGCGGCGCGTGACCTGGAATTGCCCGCGATCGAAGCCGAAAGACAGGCGCTCTACCGCCAGCTCAAGCTGGAGGGCATCCGCGAAAGCGCGCTCAATATATGCGTCACCTGCAACCGCGAACGCTCGAAGCATTCACCACTGGGGCGCTGGCACAATCCGGAGATGGATCTCTACAGCACGGTCTGCGCGGTGCAGAATTTCTGGCTGGCGGCGCGAGCCGAAGGCGTGGGCGTCGGCTGGGTCAGCATTATCGAGCCGCAGGCGCTGAAAAGCCTGCTGTCGATTCCCGAGCATGTAACGCCGATCGCCTATCTCTGCGTCGGCCGCGTCACGGAACTCGCACCCAGACCTGACCTTGAAACGCATGGCTGGGGGCAACGGCTGCCGCTGTCCGAACTGATCATGAGCGAGACCTTTTCCGGCCCGGGGGAAACTCTGCTGAAGTCGGCCATCGCGGAACTCAAGACGGGCGGCGCCCCGCCCGGCTGATCATGGCACGGCCCCTGCAGCGCCCCGGCGCGACCCACCGAAAGATCCCAGAGCCTTGTCCCTGAGATCCCTGAACTTCGACGATGCCTCGGCGAGCCGGGCGTCCCAGGCCGGATCGGGCGTCTGCCCGGCGATGGTCTTGAAATAAACCTGCATCAGGCAGGCGATGGCGAATGGCTCGACGAACGCTGCCTTGAAAGCCCAGGCGAAGACAATGGCAAGCACGAAAGCCCAGCCGGCCAGTTGCCCCGGCATCATAAACAGAATGGCAGCGGCGGGGGCCAACATAGCCAAGAAGATGACGAAGGACACGCCCCACATAATGACTGCCAGCCAGACGGCATTCTTGACCATGATCCTGCCGTTCTGCGCATAAAGCACGACGCCTTGCCGAGCCGTCTCGAAGGGCGAGGCGGAATCGATGCGGATGTTGTAGCCGAGGATGATTTCGTCGACATAGGTCAGCGACAGGCGGATCACCGTGTTCATGAAGGAGACCAGCCCGCTTAAGCCCGGGATCGGCAGGAAGGCTGCGATGCCGCCGACCAGGCCGGTGATGGCGCGGATTGCGCCCTTGACCAGTTGGTCGACGAGGAAAAGGATGTTGGCTTCGGCAAATCGCCGGGTGACGATTTGCCTTGCATAGGCGATCTGGTCCTGGCCGCCCGGAATGTCGCGCCCGTCGATCAGGTGGACCATGACGGCGACGTGACCTGCCTTGACGACATAGAGGATATATTCGCGGATCCAGTAGACGGCGATCGAGACGACGCCGAAGCCGACCACGCCGCCCCACAAGGCAAAGGACAGCGGCCCGTCTGGATCGGCGGAGATATGGCCGACCCCATAGCCGACCGAAGCACCTGTGCCGGTCGCCGTGATGTAGGCCAGCGTGATGCCGAAATAAACGATCATGCGGAAGACGATGAAGGGCCAGGTGCGCATCATGATGGACACCGAACTACCGATATCGAAATCCCACATGCCCCGACTCTCCCCTCAGAGATGGCCTGGGAAGGATGCGCCCAAACCGGAGATTGTCAATTGCGACAGCAGCGGCTGGCGCTCTTTGGTGCCGTCAGTTCGATTGGCGATCCGGCTTTCGGAGCAGGCCCTCGAGCAACTGCCTGAAGGCCGCCACGACCATCTTCGATGTCGCTTCGGGGTCGCTCGAATTGGCGATACGCTGTGCCGCCTGGCTACTGGCGCCGTTGATCAGCCGTGCGGCGGTTTCGGGATCGACGTTGGAGACGACCACCCCCTCCTCTTGCAGCGCTCTCAGATGATCGGTCATTGACCCGACGCAGGCATTGGCATTCGACCATTGTGCGGGATCCCCCAGCACCGCCGGGCCGTCCCGGAACATGATGCGCTGAATTTCCGGATCCAGTGCCATCTCGATATAGGTCGTGCATTCATCGACGAAGTGTTGCCACCGTGTCGGCGCTTTCGAGGCAACCTCATTCACCCGAGCCGCCATCTCGCCATCGATTTCGGCGATAACCGCTTCCAGCAATCCCTTCTTGTCGCCAAAATGGTGATAGAGCGCGCCGCGCGTCAGGCCTGCGGTCGCGGTGAAATCATCCATCGACGCTTCGGCATAGCCTGTGGTGCCGAAGGCCTGACGGGCCGCAGCTATGAGCTTGGCGCGCGTCTCGGCGATCATTTCCTTGCGCGGTCTATGCATTGCGGCTGGCCCTATTGACCTACGGTCCGTATGCCAATTGACATACGCCGCGTATGATTTATCTCTACTCATACGCCCCGTATGTAATTGGCAAACTGCGGTCTGTCGAGGAGTTACTATGCAAAACCCCTATGCTGAAATCTTTCGTCCCCCAGGAGCGAAGGGCTTCGCGCTGGCGGGCTTCGTAGCGCGCCTGCCGATCGCCATGGCGCCGATCGGTATTGTTGCCATGCTTTCGCAGACTCGCGGTGAATACTGGCTGGCGGGCGCAGTCTCGGCGACATTCGCCTTGGGCAACGCATTCGTTTCGCCGCAAACCTCGAGGCTGGTGGATCGCCTTGGGCAGACGCGTGTTGCTGTCCCAGCCAACCTCATCACAGTCATCGCCTTCGCGGTGCTGATTGTCGCGACCAACCAGGATTGGCCGGCGTGGACACTGTTCGTCGCGGCGCTGGGGGCGGCGGTCATGCCCAGCATGCCTGCAATGGTTCGCGCGCGCTGGACCGAGCTCTTCCGCGGGCGTCCGCAAATGAACACTGCATTCGCCTTCGAGTCGGTCGCGGACGAGCTGGTCTATATTGTCGGCGCGTCGCTTTCGGTAGGGCTTAGCGCCGCGCTGTTTCCGGAAGCCGGCGTCCTGGCAAGCACGCTGTTTCTTGCCATTGGCTGGACCGCGTTCATCCTGCAGCGTTCGACCGAACCAAAGGTGAGGCCGGTGGGTCGCAGCTCGGCCGGCTCAGCAATCAGCCTGCGGCCGGTGCAGATCATAACCTTCGCCATGGCTTTCGTTGGTGCAACCTTCGCGACGACGGAGGTCGGCACGATCGCGCTAACCAAGGCGTTCGGGCAGCCCGGTGCGGCCAGCCTCGTCATCGGCGTCTATGCACTGGGATCGTTCTTGCTCGGTATTGTGGTTGGCGCTCTCAACCCGAAGGCGCCGCTACAGCGACAACTCGCCATTGCGCTCGCCGTCCTGGCGCTCGGCGCTTTGCTGCCGCTTACGGCCGGCTCGGTGCCCTTGCTGGCCTTGACCGTGTTCCTTAGCGGCGTGGCGATCTCGCCTACCTTCATCACCGCTTTCGGACTGATCGAGCGGCATGTACCGGAAGCGCTGCTGACCGAAGGCATCACCTGGGTGACAACGGGCATAGGCATCGGCATGGCGCTGGGCGCGTTCGTCGCGGGCGCGGTGGTGGATGCGTTCGGCGCCCAGAGCGGGTTCTGGGTCTCCGTTGCATCGGGCGCGATGGCACTGGCCACCGTGCTGCTCGGCCAACGCAGCCTGGCTATGCGCGAATGCGACCTGGACGGATGCGAGGCGACTGTCATACCCGCCGAATGATCGGCGAAGCGCCCGGTTGTCAACGGCCTGGCGCCATCCTCTGTCGACCGATCTCAGAGAATCTCGGTCCTGGCGATGTGGATGCCAAAGCCTTCGAGGCCGACATAATGGCGTTCGCGTGAGGCGATCAGATTGATCGAGGAGATACCGAGATCCTTGAGGATCTGCGCACCGAGCCCGATCTCGCGCCATTCGTTCTCGCGGCGGCGCGCCTCTTCGTGATCCTCGCGGTCGCCGCTCGACGGCCGCTTGCGCTCCTGGTGGGCCACGCCGACCGAGCCCTCGCGCAGATAGACGATGACGCCGCGCTTGCGCTCGCCCAGCAACTTCATGATGTTGTCCAGCCTGTGGCTGGTGCCGAATACATCCGCGATCACATCCTCGGGATGCAAGCGGACGGGCACGTCCTCGCCGTCGCGAATGTCGCCGAAGACAAGCGCCACATGGTGCGTGGAGTCCCAGGGCAGCGTATAGGTGTAGATCTGCGCCCTTCCGCCAGGCGTTTCGATTTCCGAACAAGCCACGCGTTCGACCAGCGTCTCCTTGCGTTGCCGGTAGGCAATGAGGTCGGCAACCGAAATCTGCTTGAGGCCGTGTTCCTCGGCGAAGGCCGAGACTTGGGGGCCGCGCTTGACCGTGCCATCGTCATTGACCAATTCGGAAATGACGCCGACGGGCGGCAGGCCCGCAAGCTTGCACAGGTCGACGGCGGCCTCGGTATGGCCCGAGCGCATCAATACGCCACCTTCGCGCGAGATCAGCGGAAAGATGTGGCCGGGGCGGACGAAATCCGACCCGCCGACATTGCCGTTGGCGAGGTTGCGCACGGTCAGCGTGCGGTCCTCCGCAGAAATGCCGGTCGTGGTGCCGTGCTTGAAGTCGACGCTGACGGTGAAGGCTGTGGTGTGGGCGGAGTCATTGTCGGCCACCATTGGCGACAAATTGAGGCGCTTGGCCTCCTCGCGTGGCATCGGCGTGCAGACGATGCCGGAAGTATGCCGGACGATGAACGCCATCTTTTCGGGCGTGCAATGCACCGCGGCAACGATCAGGTCGCCCTCGTTCTCGCGCCCGTCATCATCCATGACCACGACGATTTCGCCGCGTTCGAAGGCGCGCAGGGCTTCGACGATCTTCTTCTGGTCGTAAGGCATTGGCTCGCTCTGCTCGCAGGGAATTTGGGAATAGGGCAGTAGGGGACTGGAGAAAAGGAATAATTTGGCTGTTTCAGTGGGCTGCGTAGCATACCGCCTGCTAAACTATTCCCTCCCCGTCTGTCCCCGATGGCGCAGATAATGATCGGCGATAGCGCAGGCCACCATCGCCTCGCCGATCGGCACGGCGCGGATGCCGACGCATGGGTCGTGGCGGCCCTTGGTCATGACCTCGACGTCATTGCCGTCCTTGTCGATCGACTTTCGCGGCGTCAGGATCGACGAGGTCGGCTTGACGGCGAAGCGGGCGATGATCGCTTGGCCCGTCGAGATGCCGCCGAGGATGCCGCCGGCCTTATTGGACAGGAACACCGGCGTGCCGTCATTGCCCATGCGCATCTCGTCGGCATTCTGCTCGCCGGTGATGCGGGCGGCCTCGAAACCGTTGCCGATCTCGACGCCCTTGACGGCGTTGATCGACATCAGTCCCGACGCGATGTCCTGGTCGAGCTTGGCGTAGATGGGTGCGCCGAGGCCTGGCGGAACGCCGTCGGCGACGATCTCGATAATCGCGCCGACCGAGGAGCCGGATTTGCGGATGCCGTCGAGATACTCTGTGAAGATGGGCACAGATGCGGGATCCGGGGTGAAGAACGGATTTTCCGCATCACCGACGAAATTCCAGTTCCAGTTGGCGCGGTCGATAGACATCTCGCCCATCGAGACCAGCGCGCCGCGCACCACCATGCCCGGCACAACCTTGCGGGCCAAGGCGCCGGCCGCCACCCGCGCCGCCGTCTCGCGTGCCGAGGAGCGGCCGCCACCGCGATGGTCGCGGATGCCGTATTTGACGTCATAGGTGTAGTCGGCGTGACCCGGCCTGTACTGGCGGGCGATCTCGCCATAGTCCTTGGACCTCTGGTCGACATTCTCGATCAGCATCGAGACCGGCGTGCCGGTGGTGATCATCGTCTCGCCGTCGTCGTCGAGGACGAAGCCCGACAGAATCTTCACTTCGTCGGGCTCGCGGCGCTGCGTGACGAAACGCGACTGCCCCGGCCGCCGCTTGTCAAGTTCGGCCTGGATTTCCGTCCGGGTGAAGCGGATGCCGGGCGGACAGCCATCGACCACGCAACCGAGCGCAGCGCCATGGCTCTCGCCCCAGGTGGTGACGCGGAAAAGATGGCCGAACGTGTTGTGAGACATGGAAAGCGCCCTGCCCGGCAATCCGAGCCGGGTGAGCCTGCCTTCTATTGGCGTTTTTCGCAGGGGTCAAACTGTGATCCGGCGGATTTAGTTTTGACACATTCGGTTGGTTTCTGCTCTCTTCCATTTGCGTTGAAGAGCCGCCGCCACCGTGCCGGCGCAATGACCAAGAGGACGATGATGCGTACCCTGATTGGCGCTGTTGCCGCTACATTGCTGCTCTCGAGCGCCGCTTTCGCCGGTCAGACCGAGGGGCTGATCAAGAAGATCGACAAGGACGCGCTGACGCTGACCCTGGACGACGGCAAGTCCTACAAGCTGAATGCCGAGACCGATCTCGATGCGCTGAAGCCCGGCATGGATATCGTCATCGCCTACGACGTCACCAATGGCGAAAACGTCATCACCGATATGGAACTTCCGGACAGTTCGGCGGACTAGACAAGGTCAGCTCGACAACCCGAACAGCTCACAGCCATTCCAGGCTGTTCCCTTCAAGCTTAAGCAGGCGGTCCTGAGGTATGTCCAGGTTCGACGCCTCTTCCTCGGCCATATCAAGCACGAAGCGAAACAACGTCCGTATGACGCCGCCATGCGTGACGCATACGGTGTTCCGGCTCAAACCGTCGAACCAAGGCTTCACCCGATCGAGTAGCATGCGGTAGCTCTCGGCGCCGTCGCCAGGGGGCTGAAAGTTCCACTTGTCGAGAGTGCGTGCCCTGCTTGCGCCCGGGTATTTCGCCTCGAGCTCGGCAAAGGTGAAACCCTGCCAATCGCCGAAATTGACTTCGACAAGTCTAGGATCGGTCGCGTAGGCGTCCGGATCAAGCTGCATCGCGGCCCGGATGCGCTGCATCGTCTCGCGCGTACGCTTCATCGGGCTGGCGACGAAGTCGAAATCGCGTGCATTGCCGATGTATTCGGACAGCCGACGGCCGTTGCGTGTCGCCTGTTCGCGTCCAAGTGCATTGAGATCGGTATCGGCCTGCCCCTGCAGCCGGAATTCCGCGTTCCACGCTGTCTGGCCGTGGCGCGCGATATAAACCAGCGGGTACATCAGGTCTTCCGGTCTGGGGCGGGGCGGATGAAGGGCGCGGGTGTCAGTCCTTGACCGTCGAAATATCCGGCGCGTCGACGGCCTTCATGCCGACGACATGGTAACCTGAATCGACGTGATGCACTTCGCCGGTGACGCCGCGCGACAGGTCAGAGAGGAAATAGACGCCGGAATCGCCGACCTCTTCCTGCGTGACCGTCTGCTTCAGAGGCGAATTGTATTCGTTCCACTTCAGGATGTAGCGGAAATCGCCGATGCCTGATGCCGCCAGCGTCTTGATTGGGCCGGCGGAAATGGCGTTGACGCGTATCTTCTTGGCGCCGAGATCGACGGCGAGATAACGCACGCTCGCCTCAAGCGCGGCCTTGGCGACGCCCATGACGTTATAGTGCGGCATCACCTTTTCAGCACCATAATAGGTGAGCGTCAGCAACGAGCCGCCATTTGTCATCAGCGCCTCGGCGCGCTTGGCGATGGTCGTGAAGGAATAGACCGAAATGTCCATGGTGCGCAGGAAGTTGTCGCGCGTCGTCTCGACGTAGCGGCCGGTCAGCTCGTCCTTGTCGGAAAAAGCGATGGCATGGACGAGGAAATCGAGCTTGCCCCAATGCTGGGCAACATTGGCGAAAACCTCATCGAGGCTCGCCGGATCGGTGACGTCGCAATGGCCGGCGACAAAAGCGCCCAGTTCCGCCGCCAGCGGCTCCACTCGCTTCTTGAACGCCTCGCCCTGATAGGTCAGCGCGATCTCTGCGCCATGATCGACGCAGGATTTGGCGATGCCATAGGCGATCGATCTGTTATTGGCGACGCCCAGAATAAGGCCGCGCTTGCCGGCCATAAGGCCCTGTCCACCCGCCATGTAAGCGCTCTCCGCAAGGTTCTGCTTTGTGGAGTGCGTATCGCACAGGCACAGAGGCCCTTCAAGCACTCAACCGGACAGTTCGGGGGACAACAGCCGCCAATCAGCCTTTTTGGCCGCGCAACAGCGATTCGAGAGCAGCATCGCCGCCTTCCGGCAGCATGATCCGCACATGGGCGTAGAGATCGCCGTGGCCGCCGGCTTTTTCCGGCAGACCTCTGCCCTTCAGCCGCAGCACCTTGTCGGAACTCGACCAGGCGGGAATGTTGACAGCCAGCTTGCCAGTCGGCGTCTCGACCGGCACCTTGGCGCCGAGCACGGCATCCGCCAGCGTCACCGGGAGATCGGCGTGCAAGTCGCGACCCTCGATGCGGTAGCGCGGATGCCGGCGAATATGGATCTTGACCAGCGCGTCGCCGGGTTGGCCCGGCCCTTGCTCGCCCTGGCCCTTGAGCCGGATGGTCTGGCCGTCCTCGACATAGGCCGGCAGCTTCACCGCCACCTTGCGGCCATCGGGGAACATCGCGGTCACCTTTTCGGCCGTTGCGGCTTCCTCGATGGTTACGTCGAGCGTGACGTTCAGATCAGCGGCGGCAGGCTGGCGCCTGGCACCCCCTGCACCCCCGCGGCCGCCCGCAAAAGCATCGCCGAAGATCTGGCTGAAGATGTCGCTGTTGCCGTCGAAAGGATCGCCGCCAGGGCGGCCGGAGCGGAATTCGAACCGCGAACCGCCTGCGCCTTGCTGGCGAAAGCCGCCGAACGGATCGCCGCCGGCAGCGCCTTCAAAACCCTGGAATCTCGGCTTGCCCTCGGCGTCGATCTCGCCGCGATCGAAGGCGGCACGGTTCTTCTCGTCGCCGACGATCTCATAGGCCTGATTTGCCGCGGCAAAACGATCCTTCGCCTTGGGGTCATTCGGATTCTGATCCGGATGATGCTTCTTGGCGAGTTTCCGATAGGCCGATTTTATGTCCTTGGCCGATGCGTTCTTGGCAACGCCCAGCACCTCATAGGGGTCGCGCATGCTACTGCCCTGGAAATGAGTTGAGTCCACGTCGCCCTCTATATGCGCTCGCATAGGAAGAAATTCCAGTGCAGACCATCATATCGGCAGCGGAAAATCAGAGCGCCTTGAAGTCCTGCATGCGCCAGCCGCCGGCAGCCGCCAGGCATAGCTCACCCTGGAACATGGCGACGCCATCAAAGCTCTCACGCGAGGCCTTGAACCGGCGGCAAGTCTGGCCGTTGTCCTTCAATTCCGCAAGGTTGGTGATTGAACCGCGCGACCCTGTGCCGGCATTCGCCCAGGGCACCGATTGGCCGCCCAGTTGCTCGATGTCGGCGGAGGAGACCGCATTGCCGATCGTCGTCTGGTCGGAATCGCGATCCGTATCGGCAGGCCCCGTCGACGCCGGCGTACTGCTGGTCAGGATAGAGCGGTCGACCTCTGCCTTCTCCAGACTGAAGCCGCCCGCGCCGCAGGCTGCAACCGGCAAGGCGAGCACCACGACCGCGGCTTTCGCGCTGGCCGAAACGATTGCACGCCATTGCCTGCTGTCAAAGGCTTGCGCGATACGCGACAATCGGCAACCTCCTCTGCTTTGCGACGATTTGAGAAAACTATGAGTGACACAGAGTTAACAAGCGGTGACTTTACCGAGGCTGCCGAGCCGTTTCGCCTCTTTGCCACCTGGCTGGAGGACGCCACGAAGAGCGAGATCAACGACCCAAACGGCGTCGCGCTGGCGACCGTCGACGCCGACGGCATGCCGGATGTGCGGATGGTGCTGCTCAAGGGGTTCGATGAAACCGGATTTGTCTTCTACACCAATTTCGAGAGCGCCAAGGGCCAGGAAATATTGGGCAGCATGAAGGCGGCTATGTGTTTCCACTGGAAATCATTGCGCCGGCAGGTGCGCATTCGCGGACCGGTGGAGATCGTCAGCGATGCGGAAGCCGACGCTTATTACCAGACGCGGCCGCGTGGCAGCCGTATCGGCGCATGGGCCTCGAAGCAGTCGCGTCCCCTCGAAAGCCGCTTTGCACTGGAGAAGGCAGTTGCCGAATATACGGCGCGGCACGCCATCGGCGAGATTCCTCGGCCGAAGCATTGGTCGGGTTTCCGCATCGTGCCGCGCACGATCGAATTCTGGCACGATAGGCCATTTCGGCTGCATGACCGGGTGGTCTTCAGCCGTGATGCTGCGGACAGCTGGACCAAGAGGCGGCTTTATCCCTGAAGGGCTCAGCCTTTCTTCCTGGTCATGAATGCCGTCAGCGCAGCGCGCGCCTCGTCGGATTGCAACCGCTCTCGGAAGTGCGCGCTCTCCTCGGCGATACGGGCGACAAGGTCGTCGCGCGAACCGCGCATGAGATCGCGCGCTATCTTCAGCGCCTGTGGGGGCTTGGCGGCGATCTGGCCGGCCGCCGCCAGCACCGAGGCCTCCAGCGAACCCTCCTCGACCACTTCGTGGATCAAGCCTGCGACTTTCGCCCGTTCGGCCGAAAGGCCTTCGCCTAAACCCAGCAGCGCAAACGCGCCTTGCTGTCCCAAGATGCGCGGCGCCAGCAGGCTGGAGCCAGCCTCCGGCACAAGGCCGAGATCGACGAAAGGCGTCCTGAAAACGGTGCGGGGCGTGGCGAAGGTCAGGTCGCAATGCAAATTGAGGGTCGTGCCGATGCCCACCGCAATACCATCGACGCCGGAGACCATGGGCTTTTCGACCTTGGCCAGGGCCATGAGAAAATCCCAGACCTCGTTGCCACCCTCGCCGCCGGTGGCCACGACCATGAAATCGGCAAGGTCGTTGCCGGATGAGAAGGCGCCAGGTGCGCCGAGGAAGACATGCACCCGCACGGAAGGGTCGGCATCGCCCTCGCCGAGGGCGGCCGACATGCTCTCATACATGGCCCGCGTCAGCGCATTCTTCTTGTCGGGGCGGTTCATGCGGATGATCTGGATGGCGCCCTGGCGCTCTATGAGGATGTGCTCCGTCACGGTTCTTTCCTTGTGAGTTTCAGGCCGAAATCAGCGTCTCACCGGCAATTGTGAGGCTTTCGGCGCCATCGACAACCCGTTCCCTCAAGGCGCGCGCCTCGCCGAGAAGGTTTTCAGCAAAGAAGCGGCAAAGGGCAATGCGGCCGCGATCGGCAAGCCCGCCCCGCGCCAGATAGGCGGCGCCGGCAGCCAGCGACATTAATCTGAGGTAGGGCGTGGCACCGGCCAGCGCTTCGTCCGTCCGACCCTCGGCCGCCAACTTCTGCAGGAAGCGGGTCGCTAGCGTCAAATCGGCGAATGCCTCGTCCAGGACATCCGCGGTGCGCCCGAATCCTTCCAGATTGGATGTCCGCAGGGCATTGGCGACCGCGGCAAGTTCGGCGATGTAGCCATGCACATGCGCGCCGCCACCAAGCGGCAGCTTGCGCATCACCAGATCGATCGCCTGGATGCCGTTGGTGCCTTCATAGATCGGCGCGATGCGGGCGTCGCGAAACAGCGCGGCTGCTCCCGTTTCCTCGATGAAGCCCATGCCCCCATGCACCTGGACACCGAGCGATGCGACGTCGACGCCGACATCGGTCGAGAACGCCTTGGCCAGCGGTGTCAGCAGATTGGCACGGTCGCGCCAATGCGCCGCTTCGTCGCCGGATAGCAGGCGCGCCATGTCCATTGCGTGGGCACAGGAATAGGCGACCGCCCGAGCGATCTGGGTCAGCGCCTTCATGGTCAGGAGATTGCGCTGCACGTCGGGGTGGTGGACGATTGGAGCCATGCCGGCCCCGGTGTAGCTCGCCGCCTTGCCCTGGCGACGGTCATTGGCATAGGCGATCGCCTTCTGCGTCGCGGCTTCGGCGACGGCGACGCCCTGCATGCCGACAGACAGACGCGCGTTGTTCATCATGGTGAACATGCAGGCGAGACCCTTGTTCTCCTCGCCGATGAGCCAACCCACTGCGCCCGGGCTGGCACCCTCGAAACCGTCGCCATAGATCATCGTGCAAGTCGGCGAGGTGTGGATGCCCAGCTTATGCTCGAGACCCGAGCAGAAAACGTCGTTGCGCTCGCCCAGCGAACCATCGTCCCCGACCAGGAATTTCGGCACCAGGAACAGCGAGATGCCGCGTGTGCCGGCCGGCGCATCGGGCAGCCGCGCCAGCACCAGATGGATGATGTTGTCGGTGAGATCGTGCTCGCCATAGGTGATGAAGATTTTCTGGCCGAAGATGCGGTAGGTGCCGTCGCCGGCTGGTTCGGCGCGCGCGCGCAGGGCGTTAAGGTCCGAACCGGCCTGCGGCTCGGTCAGGTTCATCGTCCCCATCCATTCGCCCGAGACAAGCTTTGCGAGATACTTGGTCTTGAGTTCCGGGGAGGCGTGTTTGTCGAGCGCCTCGACCGCGCCCATGGTCAGCGTCGGCCCGATGCCGAAGGCCATCGAGGCCGAGTTCCACATTTCAAGCGCGGCGACGCCAAGCATGGTCGGCAGCGCCTGGCCGCCATATGCTTGCGGGCCGGAGAGAGCATTCCAGCCGCCGCCGATCCATCGGCTATAGAGGTCCTTCCAGCCAGGCGGCATGGTGACGTTGGCGCCGTTCAGCGCTGCACCATGTTCGTCGCCGATCTTGTAGAGGGGCGCCACTTCCTCGCTGGCGAAACGGGCGGCCTCAATGAGAATGGCGTCGACCATATCCTCGTCGAGATCACCGAACGAACCGGCATCGAGGGCCGGCTTCATACCGGCCACATGCTTGAGTGTGAAAGCGATATCGTCGACTGGTGCCCGATACATAGCCCGCTCTTCCTCCTGCCCGCCGGCCCTGGTCCACCCCAGGCGTGGCGTTGACGCAAAGCCATTCGGCCTTGGCTGTCCGATCTTCTTTTACGTAAACGTCAAATGTTGTCACGCGATTTTGCAATCGCGCCAACGCTTATTTGATTGCGTGGAGGCCGGACAGGTTGACCGGCCACAGACCGACAGCGACCGGGAACCACGCATGCTTGCCGGCCCGATCTTTATCGCTGCATCGAATGCGGCCTGCCCTATCGGGCCGCCGAATTCCAGTACCGTGAGGGAAGATTCGCGGCGGCGCCTCCTACTGTTCGGATCGCGATATATATTATGCTCGTCGCAATGCTCTCGCCCATCACCAAAAACGCGCCGCGGAAGGTACGCTGAGACAACAGCCCGCACGCGACCCGTTCGAGATGCGTCCCTAGCCTGAAACCGAGTGGTCTACGGGGCCACGACGACCAGGCCATCCAAGGCCACTGGCCCAGAACGCGATCGTAAGCCCAGCTTGCCGAGGATCGATTGTTCCCGGACAATTTGCCCGCCTCTTCTCCCGTTCAGCGGTGGGGCATTGGTGATGTGTTCCAGCATGGCTTCGGGAAGCATTCCTTAACCATGACGGTCCAGACTTTGCCCTTGGTCAACGGGATTGCCTGTTTTGAGATTTCCGGGGCGTTTTCATCGCCGTTCAGGGGGCGCCGTGCGGACTGCCGTTGACAGCCTGTTCCGCGCCCATGCCGTGGCCCCACTATCCCCACGCATCTTCGGGGGGCACGCGCTGACACTTCTCGCTTTAGCGACGAGCATGGCGCTGTCGACGGCGGCGAAAGCATCGGATTTTTCTGAGCCGTGGAAGAAAACCGACCGGGCCCTGGTGGTCGACGCTTACGAGTACAATTCGATCGACTGGGCGAAACTTGCCACCGACAAACGCATTGTCGGCTTCATCAACAAGGCGTCGGACGGACTGCCGCCGCCCTATTTCTGTTTCGGCGGCGACATCGAGGTGAGGCTCTGCAAGGCGTTGTGGAAACGCCATGCTGTAACGCGCGAGCTGTTCCAAACCCGCAGGGTGGTGGCCAAGGCCCTCGGCCTGAAATGGGGCGCCTACCATCTCGCGCGTCCAGGCAATCCGGTCGAGCAGGCCAACAATTTCCTCGATTTCGCCGACCCCGCGCCTGACGATCTTCTGGCACTTGATATAGAGGGCATCGACCCGACACAGTTCATGTCGCTGGAAGACGCCGAGGTCTTCGTGCGCCAGGTGCACCGGCGCATCGGCCGTTTCCCCGTCCTCTACACCAACGGCAAGACCGCCCAGTACATCGCCGACAACAGCTACAAATATGGCCTGCTGTCGCGGCTGCCGCTCTGGTATGCGCGCTACAGGCCCGACATCGACATGCATTTCCCATTGGGCAACTGGCAGCGCTACGCGCTCTGGCAATTCGCGGCGCAAGCCAATTGCGGCCGGGCGCGTTGCCCTTACAGGGTCGCCGGCACGCCGAACGACATCGACGTCAACGTCGCCCCGGTGGATGCCGCCACGCTGCGCGAGCAGTGGCCGTTCGGTGGCCTGATAGACGTCCCTGCCGATTATCTGGCGAGCGTACCGGTTCCCCTCTCTCGAGAGGCGGCCTTGGCCGGCAAGAGCACCATCATCTATGCCGATGTGGCAGCGCCGCCGACTTTAGAGGAAATCGCCGCCGTGCTCGGTTCGGGTTGGTCACGCTTCCGGGATGGCTTCCGCATGCCAGTCATGAACGCGGTGCCCCGGGGGACAGACTTCGGCATTGTCCAATATGTCGCCTGGAATCGCGCCGAGCGGCATTCACCCGGGCAACCCGACGCCGCCTTCGAAGCGGTTGATCCGATCAATACGGCCTCGACCGGAACCGATCGGGATCGGCGTTAAGCTTTCATTCCCGAATGTGCCCGTTCCCGCGCCACGGCCTGCCAGCCGATGTCACGGCGGCAGAAGCCGTCCGGCCAGTCGATGCGGTCGAGCGCGGTATAGGCTCTTTCCTGCGCCTCGCCGACAGTCGCGCCTGAAGCCGTGATGTTGAGGACGCGGCCGCCATTGGCAACCAGCGCACCGCCGTTGATGGCGGTGCCGGCCTGGAAAATCTGGACGCCAGCGACCGCCGCCTCGTCGACGCCGCGAATGACCGACCCTTTTTCCGGCGTGCCGGGATAGCCCCTGGCGGCCATCACCACGGTGAGGGCCGATTCGTCGCGCCAACGCACCGAGCTGTGCGCGAGCTGGCCGTCGGCCGCGGCATTGAGCAGGACCAGCAGATCGTCCTTCAGCCGCATCATCAGCACCTGGCATTCCGGGTCGCCGAAACGAGTGTTGTACTCGATCAGCCTCGGTCCCCTGTCGGTGATCATGAGCCCCGCAAACAATACGCCCGAGAAAGGCGCTCCAAGCTCGGCCATGCCGCGCATGGTCGGCTCGACGATTTCGCGCATGGTGCGCTCGATCATCTGTTGTGTCATCACCGGCGCCGGTGAATAGGCGCCCATGCCCCCGGTGTTCGGGCCTGTGTCGCCGTCGCCGACGCGCTTGTGGTCCTGCGCCGTGCCAAAGGGGAGCGCCGTGGTGCCGTCGCAAAGGCAGAAGAAGCTCGCCTCCTCGCCGGTCATGAATTCCTCGATCACGACCTCCGTGCCGGCGGCACCGAAGGAGCCCTCGAAGCAGGCGTCGAGCGCGGCGCGCGCCTCGTCGAGCGTCATCGCGACGGTGACGCCCTTGCCGGCGGCGAGCCCATCGGCCTTGATGACGATCGGCGCGCCTGTCTGTTCGACATAGGCCCTGGCGGATGCGATGTCGGCGAAACGACCATAGGCAGCGGTCGGGATGCCGTATCGGGCGCAAAGGTCCTTGGTGAAGCCCTTGGATCCTTCGAGCCGCGCCGCGGCTTTGGAGGGCCCGAAGACACGAATGCCCTGCGCTCGCAGATCGTCCGCAATACCGGCGACCAGAGGTCCCTCGGGACCGACCACGACGAGGCCGATGGCCTTGTCCTTGCAAAAGGCGGCGACGGCGGCATGATCGGTGACGTCCAGCTTCACCAATTCGGCTTCGCCGCCGATGCCCGGGTTGCCGGGTGACGCATAGAGCCTAGTCAGCAGCGGCGACGCGGCGAGTTTCCAGGCGAGCGCGTGTTCGCGGCCGCCGGAGCCGAGAAGAAGGACGTTCATGGCCACCTCGTAATGCCGACTTCGAAACAGTCTCTTGGAGCAACCCGCTATTGCCCTAAGCAGGACGGGTCAAGAGATCCGGGTGTTTTGACCAAGATTGCGCACGGGAACGTTACCCTGCCGGATACACTGCCCATGCAGCGAGAGCGTGCCCATCTATGATGCGTATCAGCGCGTGTCGGACGAAGCGCTGGCGTTCATTGGGGTGGCCACGGGCGGTCCGCCACCCGCGACATCTTTGACTCGTGAAAGACGGAGGGACGCGCTCCTCCGCTTGCCGCTTGACGGTTTCGGCCGCCGCTGCCACTCCATGGCGATGGAAACCATCCAGTCGAAAACAGCCCAAGGCCGCGTCGCCGATGCCCCGAACGGCCATTGGGTCTACCGCGTGCTGCCGCGTTCGATTTGGCCTTATGCCCAGCTTGCCCGTTGGGATAGGCCAATCGGCTGGCAGCTGCTGTTATGGCCATGCTGGTGGTCGGCCGCGCTCTCGGCGAGTGCTTATCCGCGGCCCGGCGACCCGCTGCTCTCCCTGCTGCCAGCGCCGTGGTACCTTGTGCTCTTCCTGATCGGCGCCATAGCGATGCGCGGCGCCGGTTGCACCTATAACGACATCGTCGACCAAGACATCGACAACAAGGTCGAGCGCACGCGCTCGCGTCCGTTGCCGGCCGGCAAGACGACGCGGCGGCGGGCATGGGTATTTCTGGTCGTGCAGGCGCTGGCAGGCCTCGCAGTGCTCATCCAGCTCAACGGCTTCGCCATCTTGCTCGGCATCTGTTCACTGGTTGTCATCGCCATCTACCCGTTCATGAAGCGAGTGACCAATTGGCCGCAACTGGTCCTCGGTCTGGCCTTTTCTTGGGGTGCTTTGATGGGATGGGCAGCCGAGTTCGGCGACCTCGATGGACCCGCGGTCATGCTCTATATCGGCTCGATCCTGTGGGTCATCGGCTATGACACGATCTACGCGCATCAGGACAAGGAAGATGACGCCATTGTCGGCGTGCGCTCGACGGCACGCCTGTTCGGCGACAACACCAAATCATGGCTCGCCGGACTCTATGGCGGCGCGTTGATCTGCTTCGCCGTCGCCTTCGCGTCGGCGCAGGCGCCGGTGGTGGCGCTGGCCGGACTGATCGCGGCCGGCGCGCATCTTGCGCGGCAGATCGCGGTGCTGGATATCGACAACCCCGACCAGTGCCTGCGGCTGTTCCGATCGAACAATCAGGTCGGTTGGCTGATCTTTATCGGCCTCATCGCGGGAGCGATTTGGGTGACGCTGAAGCCGCTGGTGTAGCGGCTTTTTCCCTCCTCCCCCTTTGGAAGAAGGTGGATCGGCGCGCAGCAGCGAGACGGCTGAGGGGTGCGGGACGGAGTGCCCCCATTGTCAAGCTGGAACGCCCCTCATCCGACCGAGCTCCGCTCGGCCACCTTCTCCCTCAAGGGGAGAAGGGGGTGCCATCCTAATCCCTGGAAATGATATCCTGGCCGTCGACGACCAGCCTTAGACCGAGATCGCCGGCCCTGCGGCGAGCGAGGAAACGCGGCCGGCGCATGGTCGAGACACGGCCCTTGCGGCGCTCCTGCGGCGGCAATGCCTTGATAGCGGCGCCGAGCGATTCTTCCAGCGTGCGGGCAACGCCGTCCGATTCGATGAGCAGCATGGGCAGGCGATATGCGTCCGCCCAGGCGCGCCAGTCGGCGGCGACATCTTCCAGATCCTCGGCCACCAGCAGCGGCACCGACAGCATCGGATCGTTGTGGAGCAGTTCCAGGGTCACCGTGACATTGCCGTCAGGATCCTCCATGGCGCGGGCGGCAACGCCGCGGAACGCAGTGGCCGGCAAAGCGATGATCGCGGGCACGCCACTCATCTCGAGAATGCGGCGGATCACGGCGCCGCGTTGATCGATGGTGAAGGTCACGTCGCCATAGTCGTCACGGGTCGCGTAGCTCACCATTTGGGGCAGGCGAAATGGGTCGAGGCGCATGTTGCGCCCGGCCCAGACTGGCTTCAGTCCGGTGTTCATGGAGTGCCTTCCTGTCTATCTCCTGAGAGCCGGTGTCCGGTTCTCTCCGGGCCGGTTATTCCGGCCTCGTTTGTGAGGTGACAGTAGCGCCGGCTCCTTACCGCCGCGCTTAAGAAAGTCGGTTAAATTTTGCTGATCTCAGGGATGGTTATCGGAATGCCACCGGCCACTAAATGTTGAAAGGATCAGATAACCTTACCGGGATTCATGATGCCGGCCGGATCGAAGGCGGCTTTGACCCGGCGCATCAGCTCGATCGCCATCGGCGGCGCGGTCTCGATCAGTTCGTCCCGCTTCAACTGGCCGATGCCGTGCTCGGCCGAGATCGAACCGTGAAAGCCGCGCACCACCTCGTGCACCGCCCTGTTCATGGCATGGTACAAGGCGAGGAACGCATCGTCATCGCCGTCGACGGGCCGCGAGATGTTGTAGTGGAGATTGCCGTCGCCCATGTGGCCGAAGCAGACCACGCGCGCGCCCGGACTCACGGCGGCGACGGCTTGGGCGGCTGTCTCGATGAATTGCGGAACCGTTGCGATCGGTACTGAAATATCGTGCTTGATCGACGCCCCTTCGGGCTTCTGTGCGTCGGGCAGGACCTCCCGGAAATTCCAAAAGGCATCGCCCTGCGCGAGGCTTGCGGCGATGACGGCGTCACCGACGATCTCCTGCTCGAGGGCGGCTGAGAGAACCTCCTCGATGAGCGCCCTTGCGTCCTCGGCCGAGCGACCCGAGGAAATCTGCATCAGAACGTACCAGGGCCAATCCTCCATGAGCGGCCGCACCACGCCTTTGGCATGGGCCAGCGTGAAGTCGTATGGCCGCCTGCCGATCAGCTCGAAGGCGGTGAGTGCCGCCCCTGCGCGGTCCATAGCCAGGCCCAACAGCGAAAGCGCCGCCTCGGGCGATGACAGGCCAACGAAGGACACCTCCCTGCCTTTCGGCTTCGGAAACAGCTTGAGCACGGCGGCGGTGATGACGCCGAGCGTGCCCTCGGCGCCGACGAACAGGTCCTTCAGATCGTAGCCGGTATTGTCCTTCTTCAGCTTGCGCAGATCGTCGAAAACCTCGCCCGTCGGCAGCACCACTTCGACGCCGAGGCAGAGTTCACGCGCATTGCCATACGCAAGCACACCGGTGCCGCCGGCGTTCGAAGACAAATTGCCGCCAATCTGGCAGGAGCCTTGCGCGGCCAGCGACAGCGGAAACAGCCGGTCTGCGCCATCGGCCGCTTCCTGCAGCGTCTGGAGAATGACGCCGGCCTCGACCGTGACCGTGTTGGACAGCACATCCAGCTCGCGAACGCGGTTCAGACGCGATAGCGACAAGATGATCTCGCGACCGGTCTTATCCGGAACCTGGGCGCCGACCAGCCCGGTGTTGCCGCTTTGCGGAACCACCGGCGTGCCGGTTTCGGTTGCCAGGCGCATGATGCGGCTGACCTCGTCCACATTGCCCGGCCGCAGCACCAGCGATGTCGCGCCATGCCACAGCCCACGCCGCTCGCTCAGGTAAGGTGCGATTTCGCGTTCGTCGCGAAGCGCATATTTCTCGCCGACAATCGCCGCGAAGCGATCAATGAGAACGGGGGCAAGCGGTGGTGGACTTTCGGTCATGCGGGAAAACTATGCCGCCGGCGCCGGGTTGTCACGAGGAGCCGCCGCCCGCGACAACCGATCGTTGATCGCCTCACCGAGCCCGTCGGACGGTATAGGCTCGACGGCGATGGCTCGCGCGCCGACGCGATCGAGTTCCTGCATATGCGCGAAAAGATTGGTCGCTGCTTCGCGCAGATCGCCCGATTGCGAGAGGTTGCGGAACGCGGCGGCGTGTTGCCATCCCTCTGCCCGCCGATCGCCGAAGCCGAGCAGGGCTTCATCCTGGGCGACAGTCCGCGCATCGAGCCGTACGGCGGCATCGGGCGCATAGTGCGAAGCAAGCATGCCCGGAGCCTCTATGCCGGCACTGCCGCCACGCAACAGTGCCATGCCGACGGCCGCTTCGATCTCTCCGGCGGCGATGCCGCCCGGCCTGAGCAGCCGTAATCGCCCACCTTCGGCTTTGACGATTGTCGATTCCAGCCCGACCGGTGTCGCGCCGCCATTGACCACCAGTCTGATCCTGTCGCCGAGATCCGCCGCGACCGCCTGAGCGGTCGTCGCGCTGATCCTGCCGGACGAATTGGCGCTGGGTGCGGCAATGGGGCGGCCGAGGTTTGCAATCAGGTCGCGGCCAAATCCCCTCGGCATGCGCAAGGCAATCGTATCAAGCCCCGCCGTGACGAGTGGATGGATGCCGTTGCCGGGCCGCTGCGGCAACACCAGCGTCAAGGGACCTGGCCAGAACGCAAGCGCCAGACTTTCCGACAGCCGATCAAACAGCCCGATATGTTCGGCCATCGCCATGTCGGCGACATGGGCGATCAGCGGGTTGAAGCGCGGCCGCCCCTTGGCCTCGAAAATCCGTGCCACGCCGATGCCGTTGGTGGCATCGCCGGCCAGCCCATAAACGGTTTCGGTCGGAATGGCGACGACATCGCCGGCCCGCAGCAGTGCCAAGGCAGGTTTCAACGCCACGCCGGCGGCAAGTATTTCAGCCACTCTCATCACCTCGCAGATGCAGGCTGCGTAATACGATGGCCGCCGTTGGGCAAGTCGGCGTTGGCAGCCCGGCATTGGCAATCCATCAATCTCTAAAATGGTATGTTTCAAAGAAAGCCGACAGCAATTTCGCCCCGTTACCATGCGGCTTCTTTTCAAAGGGAGCTATCCGTGTTTCTGCGTATCCTCTTAGGCGTCACTGCCGCCGCGTCGACTGGCGGCGTTCAAGCGTCATCGCTGGTGTTTCCCGCCGCGCCTTCCTCGACGCCCTCCATCGTTGCGCTGTCTCCTATGGGCCTGGCCAAGACGCGCGATGTGGTGGCCCTGGGCGAGCCCGATGTCACTTATGAAAAAGTGGCGGCGGTCCCGGCGGCGCCGGAGGCACCGGCGCGACACGTATTCATGCCCGCGCCCGTGATCATTCGCGGCGGCGTCGTCGGCGGAAATGCCACGGTGCCGACGCAAGGTGCGGCGCCTGCAGCCGCCACCGCCCCTGCGACCGCCTCGGCAGACTCTCCGCCGGAGGCACAGACGAATCCCAACGAGCCGGCAACATCCCAAGAACCGGCACCCCCCGTCCAGCCGACCAAGCGGACAGTCGGGACCAAGTAGCCGCCGTTCCAATGGCGGATCAACACAATCGCAGCTTGACGGCGGCCCGCTCGCCTGCCCACGATCGCCGGGCAAATCTCAGGGATCAGGTCGGCAGGCGCCGCCGCCTGAATTTCGTCAAGCGGCGATGGCATAGGCGTTTCATCGTTCGAAGGGGGTTGATCATGAGACTATCCAGGACTGTGACAGTGGCCGGGCTTTTGCTGGCATCGCTGATTGGCGCCGCTGCGGCGCATGCCGATGATTTGCTGGGGTCCTATGTCGCGCGTATTTCCGATCGCGATCACCAGGCGAGTGATGGCTACGCGCTGGAAGGCGCCGCGCAGATGGTGCGCCAGGACCGAGCCAATTGGCATAAATTCCACCGCCGCGACCGCGATGACGAGGGTGATTCCTGGTTCAGGAGCAATGACCAGCGAGCCGATTTGCAACGCATGCTGGGACGACCCGGCGCGATGAGTTCCTCGACGCGGCGAGCCATCGTCAACGGCGAACCGCTGATCCAGGTCGATGTGTACGAAAACAGCGTGCGCGTGAGCATTCTCGAAGACTGACGGCCGGCTTCGCTGAGCAAGAAGAAGGGCGACGCTCACGCGCCGCCCTTCCCTGTAAGCAGGAGCGGACCGAAATCTCAGGCCGCTTCGTCCTTTTCGTCTTCATCGTCTTCGGACTCCTCATCTTCGGAATCGTCGTCGCCGTCAGCCTTCACACTGTCGTCGGCGTTATCTTCGTCTTCGTCTTCTTCGTCGCCCGGCAGAGTGGGGTCTTCGGCGCCGTCTTGATCAGACACATCGCCTTCCTCATCGTCGCCGTCTTGGTCGCCATCCGACAGGTCGGCCCCTTCGACCTGGACGGTCGCGGCACGATCGAGCTCGGTCTCGGAAGCGGATGCGAGCGCCTCGGCAGGCGCCGGGGTTTCTTCAGTTATTTCGATTTCGTGATTGGAATTCATGAAAGCCTCCGTTGGATTGGGGAACGTGTCCCTTTTGCCACCGTGAGGTCATCGTCATATGACTGTAAGCCGGCTCGAACCGCCGGCTCGGAGATATTTTTCTCGGTCGCTCAGCCCGCGATCTTAGAGAAATCCGCGACTTGGCCGGTGGCTGTCCTGATGCGGGCGAGCAGCGCCAGCCGGTTGGCGCGGACAGCCTGGTCCTCATCATTCACGAGAACATGCTCGAAGAATGAATCAACCGGTTCGCGCAACACGCTAAGCGCCATCAGTGCCGCCGAAAAGTCTTCGTTTTGAATCGCTTCGCCGGCTTGCTTCTCGGCTTGATTCACAGCGGCGAACAGTGATTTTTCGGCATCTTCCTTGAGCAAGGCAGGGTCGACGATCTTGCCGACCACGGTCTTTTTCTTCTCCTCGGCGGCCAAAATGTTAGCGGCGCGCTTGGTGCCGGCAAGCAGGTTCCTGCCATCGTCCGTATCGAGCAACTTGCCCAGTGCCTCGACACGGCGGACGATCTGCAGCAGGTCGTCGGATTGCGGCGTGATCACCGCATCGATGAGATCATGCCGCGCACCCTGATCGCGGAGGTAGACCTTCAACCGGTCACGGAAGAAAGCGAGGAGGTCGCCGATGAATGGCGACAAGGACGCCTCCATCTCCATCATCCGCTGGCCGTCAAAGAACTCTTGTTCCTGATCGGCATTGCCGGAGGTTGGCGAGCTTGTGCTGGCCAATCCGCCTTTCAAAAGCCCGGAGATCAGGCCAGCTTCCGACAACAACCGGCTGGAACCCTTATAGTCTCGAATGCGGGAATCCAGCATGGCGACCACGCCACGAGGCTCGGCGCCCTCGCCGGGCCGCTGATATGCGGAAAGTGCGGCTGAGACCGCCACTGTAATGGCGGCGCCAAGCGGCAGACTGATACCGTTTTCCAAGATGATCCTGACCACGCCCAGCGCAGCTCGACGCAATGCGTAGGGATCCTTCGATCCTGTCGGCTTCTCGTCAATGGCCCAGAAGCCAACCAGCGTATCCAGCTTGTCGGAGAGCGCAACGGCCACCGACACCGGATCGCTCGGCACATAATCGGACGGACCTTGCGGCTTGTAATGTTCCTCAATAGCCGCCGCCACGGATGGATGCTCGCCCTGGAGCAAGGCGTATTTGCGGCCCATGGCGCCCTGCAATTCAGGGAACTCGCCCACCACTTCGGTGGTCAGATCGGCCTTGGCGAGGACCGCAGCGCGACGCGCCAAGACCGGATCGGCTCCAACGATCGCGGCCAGTTCTTCAGCCAGCAGGTTGATCCGCTCCACCCGTTCGCCCTGCGTACCGAGCTTGGCATGGAACGTCACGCCCAGATGGTCGAGGCGGGCCATGCGCTGATCGAGCGGCTTCGCCAAATCGAGATCGAATTTCTCAGCTGATGCCTCGAGCTGTCCGAGATCAGGCAAATCGCCCTGGTCGGTGGTCCAAAAATACAGTGCGTCGGAGAGGCGAGCGCGCACGACCTTACCGTTGCCGTGCGCGATCTCCTTGCCGCCGTCCCTGGCCTCGATGTTGGCGGTCAGGATGAAGCGGTTGGAAAGCTTGTCGACCACGCCCTGCGGTCTCGTCACGAAGCACTTCTGGTTGGCCCTGATGGTCAGCCGGATGACCTCGGCCGGAATTGCCAGGAATGCCTGCTCGAACTCGCCCATCAGCACGACAGGCCATTCGACGAGGCCGCACACTTCCTCGAGCAGGCCCTCATCCTCCACCAGGTCGAGCCCGCTGGCGAAGGCGAGGTTGCGGGCGTCGGCAAGGATGATTTCCTTGCGCCGATCGGCATCGAGCACGACCTTCGCCGCCTCGAGTTTAGAGACATAATCGTCGAAGCGCCGCACGGTGATGGCATCAGGTGCGTGGAAGCGATGACCGTAGGTGATATTGCCCGAACGGATGCCGTCGATCTCGAACTCGACCACCACCGGCTCCTCGGTCTCCGGCCCGAAGGTGCACAGGATCGATTGCAGCGGGCGTACCCAGCGTAGCGAGCCGGGCTTTGCCGAGGCCGGCCCCCAGCGCATCGACTTCGGCCACGGGAAGTCGCGGATGATGCCCGGCACCAATTCGGCGATGATCTCTTCCGCCGCCCTTCCCGGCTTCGAAATGTGGGCAACATAGAAGTCGCCCTTCTTCGGGTCGGAGTGCACATGCGCCTCGGCGATCGACGACAACCCCGCCTTGCGCAGGAAGCCCTGAACCGCCTGTTCAGGCGCGGCCACCGAGGGGCCCTTGATCTCTTCGCTTACATCCCTCGAGCGCGCGGTGAGGCCCCTTACATCGAGCGCCAGACGTCGCGGCGTCCAATATTCGCGCGCCGCCTCATAAGTCAGTCCCGCCTCCACCAGGCCGTCGGTGAGCATCTTCCTGAGATCACTCGCCGCCTTGCGCTGCATGCGGGCGGGAATTTCTTCCGAGCGAAGTTCTAGAAGCAGGTCAGGCATGATTGGGGCTCGCAGGGCAATGGTCCGCCGGGGGCATAGCAACTCGGCCGACCGCTGTCACCCTTTCCGCGCGGCGATCGCCGACTCCGTCTCGACCAGGATCTGCATGAACCGAATACCCGCGCCGAAGCGACACACACTCAAGACAGGAGCTATTGGCTGAGCGACCATGAAGACGATATCGGCATTGCTGCAAATCCTCGCACTCAGCGCCTGCTTCACGGCGCAGGTTCATGGCCCGTGATGCCTGGCGTTCGCCGAGCCTTGCAGACGATGGAAGCCTTTACGCTCAACAGCCAGACTCTAGGCCGCTAGCCCACCCGCCTTGGTCTTCAGGAACGCTTCGCCGCAGGCTTTCGCCAGATTGCGCACCCGCAGGATGAAGCTCTGCCGCTCGGTGACTGAAATCACGCCGCGCGCGTCGAGCAGGTTGAAGACATGGCTGGCTTTGATACACTGGTCATAGGCCGGAAAGACCATGCGGTGCATGGGCAGATCGTCGTTCGAGGCCGGCGCACCCGCATCAAGCAGCGCCTTGCATTCGGCCTCTGCGTCCTCGAAATGCCTGAGCAGCATCGCGGTGTTGGCGAATTCGAAATTGTGCCGCGAATATTCCTGCTCGGCCTGCAGGAAGACGTCGCCGTAGCTGACCCTGTCGGCGCCTTCGCGGCCGTTGAAATTGAGGTCGTAGACGTTGTCGACACCCTGCACATACATGGCCAGCCGCTCCAGACCGTAGGTCAATTCTCCGGCCACCGGCGCGCATTCAATGCCGCAGACCTGCTGGAAATAGGTGAATTGCGACACTTCCATGCCGTCGCACCAGCACTCCCAGCCCAGGCCCCACGCACCCAGCGTCGGGCTTTCCCAATCATCCTCGACGAAACGGATGTCGTGCAGAAGCGGATCGACGCCGATTGCCGCCAGGGAGCCTAGATAGAGCTCCTGAAGATTGGGCGGATTGGGCTTCAGGATCACCTGATACTGGTAATAATGCTGCAGCCGGTTCGGGTTCTCGCCATAGCGCCCATCCTTGGGGCGACGCGAAGGCTGGACATAGGCGGCGTTCCAGCGCCGCGGCCCAAGGGCGCGCAACGTCGTCGCCGGATGAAATGTGCCAGCGCCGACCTCCATGTCGTAAGGCTGCAGGATGACGCAGCCATAGGCGGCCCAGTAATTGTGCAAGGTCAGGATCAGCCCCTGGAACGAGCGGCTGGGGTGCATATGGGCGGGGATTTCAACGGTCACGGTGGCCTCGACTGGAAAGGCTTGCTTGCCGGCACGTCGTAGACACACGATGGGGGAGCGTCAAGCAAGGCACGTCGCACGTGTGGCCGGGCTTGCTGGACGAAAACGGGGCTCCAGATTGGCGCCCCGTCACTAATCATGCAGGGGCTCACCCCTTGGGGGCGGGCACCGGCTCGGGCTTGACCTTCGGCGTTTCCTGCGCCGTGTTGGCTTCGATCGGCGGCAGGCCTTTCATCAACTTCTGCTGCAAGGTGGCAAGCACATCGGGGTCCGGCTTCAGGTCGCGCGCCTGGTTCCACTGGAACGTGGCTTCCAGCTTGCGGCCGACGCGCCAGTAGGCATCGCCGAGATGGTCGTTCAGAACCGGATCTTCGGGCTTCAGCGACACGGCGCGTTCCATTTCGCGCACTGCGTCGTCGAACCTGCCCATGCGGAAATAGGCCCAACCCAGGGAGTCCACGATGTAGCCGTCGCTTGGCCTGAGATCCACGGCCTTCTGGATCATCGCCAGGCCTTCCTTGAGGTTCATGTTCATGTCGACCCAGGAATAGCCGAGATAGTTCAGCACCTGCGGCTGATCAGGGACCAGTTCCAGCGCCTTGCGGAAATTCGGTTCGGCCTTTGGCCACTCCTTCAGCCGCTCGTAAGCGATGCCGCGCTGGTAGAAGATGTTCCAATTGGCCGCGGTCGGGGTCTTCAGTTCGGCGACAGCCTTGTCGAAAAGATCGGCTGCCGAACGGAAATCCTCCTTCGAAGAATAGACGCCGCCTAGCGCAAGGTAAGCGCGCATGTCGTCAGGGTGCGCTTCGACAATGGACTTCAGATGGGCGACGGCCTCGTCCTGGCGGTTGAGATCGGCAAGGTTGAGGCCAAGCTGCAGGTCCGAAAGCTCTTTCAAGGGCGATGAGGCCGGGATCCGCCGGTACAGCGCGATGGCTCCCTCGCCATCCTTCAACTGCTCGGAAACGGCGGCGAGCTGTACCAGTGCAGCGTCGCTTTCGGGCTTCAGGGCAAGCGCATACTGCAAATAGAGGCGCACGAAAGGCTCCCCGCCGCCACGGTTGAGCGCGGTGGCGAGATCGAGCAGGATCTCTGAGGCTCCGTCGGCCGGACCCGAGACAAAGGGCTCGATCTTGTCGCCCTTGCTGATCTTGTCGCGCAGGGCGACGATCTCAAGCTTGCCCGGTGCGAACGCCTCGGCCTTGTCGAGCACCGACAGCGCCTTGGCTTTGTCGCCCTTGCGGGCCAGGAAGGATGCGTAAGCCTGGGCATTGCGCATCCAAGTTTCGGGAGCCGAGCCGCCGGCTGCGGTATCCTGCATGGTTGCGGCATAGATCGCATCGGCCTTTTCCGGCATGCCGGAAGCATCCGCGATAAGCGCGCGATGGAACGACTTGAACAGTCCGAACCAATCCGGTCCCTGGAGCTTGTCGATGGATGCCATCGCATCGCTGGCGTGGCCGGCGCCTTGCTCGGCCCAGCCGGACATGATCCCGGAAATCAGGCGGTCGAGATCCGATTCCAGCGCCAGCTTGAGCCAGTACTGCGCCTTGGCGAAATCCTTCTTGTGAAAGGAATCGACCGACAGCGCGAGACGCGAGAAGCGCTCGACGTCGGGGACTTCCTTCAGCTTGTCGGCATAGACCAGCGATTCCTCGAACCTGCCCTGCGCGATGAGCGACAGCATCAGGCTCTGTTGCAGGTTGGAGTCGCCAGGGCCGAAAGCCAAGGCTTGCTTATAATAGGCAATCGCGCTCTCAAGGTCATTGTCACCTTCGGCGATACGCGCAGCCAGATAGGCTCCAGAGAACGACGTGATCTTGACCGGTTCGGTGGTTTGCTTTGCGTAGGTCGGCACGGCCGAGATCGCCACACCAGTCACAATTGCCAGCCTTGTCAGCCAGCGCGCACGTCCTTGCCGCATCGTATCCCTTTCAGCCAGGCGCCATCTCCGCGTCAGCGGGATCGACGTAGACTCGATCTTTGCCGATAAAGCATGGCCTTTTTGGGGTCGCGCTTCAATCCGCCTCGAATCACAATCGGGTCAGCCAATTAACAAACCATGGCCGGGCGTTTTGGCAACGCTTCTCAGTTCACCCGGCTGATGCAGAAATCGATGACGTCGAT
Source organism: Mesorhizobium sp. ES1-1 (assembly GCF_020164785.1). Classification (GTDB taxonomy): domain Bacteria; phylum Pseudomonadota; class Alphaproteobacteria; order Rhizobiales; family Rhizobiaceae; genus Mesorhizobium. The sequence continues at coordinate 96,730 of NZ_JAIUGX010000001.1, forward strand.
CAGCGCAGATTTCTGTGGGGTCGATTCCAGGGGCGCCAGTGCGTCGCGGGCGATCTCGCCGAAATGGCGGGCGCGGCCTATCGTGTCGGCGATGGCGCCGTGGCGGGTCATCAGGCCGACCGCCTTTTCCAGGCCCGCATCGTCGGTGACATTCTCCTCGATGGCGCGCTTCCAGAAGGTGCGCTCGGCCTTGCTGCCGCGCCGGTAAGCGAGGATGACCGGCAGGGTCACCTTGCCCTCGCGGAAATCGTCGCCGACATTCTTGCCGAGATCCTTGCTGTTGCCGCCATAGTCCAGGGCGTCATCGATCAGCTGGAAGGCCAAGCCGAGATTCATGCCGTAGGAGCGCAGCGCGGCACGGTCATTGCGCGTGGCCTGCGCGATGACGGGGCCGACTTCGGCGGCAGCCGAAAACAGTGCCGCCGTCTTGGCCTTGATGACGGCGAAATGTTCGTCCTCGGTGGTCTCCAGGTTCTTGGCGGCGGCAAGCTGCATCACCTCGCCCTCGGCGATGATCGAGGCCGCGCTTGACAGGATGTCGAGCGCTTCTAGCGAACCGACGTCGACCATCATTCGGAAAGCCTGTCCAAGCAGGAAATCGCCGACCAGCACGCTGGCCTGGTTGCCCCAGATCATGCGGGCCGTCTTGTTGCCGCGCCGCATGCCGCTTTCGTCGACGACATCGTCGTGCAGCAAGGTTGCCGTGTGCATGAATTCGACCGAGGTGGCGAGCTTGACATGACCTTCGCCGGCGTAACCGAACATCTGCGCGGCGGCGAGCGTCAGCATAGGTCGCAGCCTCTTGCCGCCCGAGGAGATCAGATGATTGGCGATCTCGGGGATCATCTCGACGTCGGAACCGGCCTTGGACAGAATCAATTTATTGACGCGACCCATATCGGCCGCCGTCAGATCGATGAGATCCTTGATGGAAGCTGGCTCCCGCTTTCCGTCTTCGATGTTGAGAACGACACCCACGACAAACACTCCCGTCTTGATATAACGCGTGCGACGGCACCCTTAGTCCCACCGGACTCTAGGGCGGCGGACACGGCCACGGCAAGTGGCGAATTGGCGCGGCGCCGACAACAGACCGCCACCGATGCCTCGGGGCGTTGCTTGCCAGGGAAATCCGGCCGCCGGTTTACAGAAGCCCCGCAAACTGAGAGTTTCGCCCGATGATCGAGCTTATCCGCACCAACGACGCCGTCATCATCTCCTTTGTCGAATCGCTGATGCGCGATGCTGGCATCGGCTGCTTCGTCGCTGACCAGAACATGAGCGTGCTCGACGGGTCGCTCGGCATCCTGCCGCGGCGCGTCATGGTCGATGCCGACCAGGCCGACGCGGCCCGTCGCATCCTGACCGACGCGGGCATCGCCAACGAGATCCGCCGCACATGATTTCCGCCGCGCCAGCCGCGCTTGCTCCGGACACGCCGGCCCACACGGTCGACGCCTTCCATCGCGGGCGGTTCTGGCTGGTGCAGCCCAAGCAGGGAGGCCATCGCGCCGGCATGGATGCGATGATGCTGGCGGCGGCCGTGCCTTCCTCATTCTGCGGCCGCGTCGCCGATTTCGGCGCTGGCGCGGGAGCCGCGGGACTGGCGGTGCTGTCGCGCTGTCCGACCGCGAAGACCGTGCTGGTCGAGCGTGCGCCGGAGATGGCGGCCTTCGCGGCGGCCAGCCTTGCCCATCCCGGCAATGCGCATCTCAGCGATCGCGCCACGGTGCTCGTCGCCGATGTTACGGCGTCCGGCCAGGCTCGGGCAAAAGCGGGCCTCGCCGACCATGGTTTCGACTTCGTCATCATGAATCCGCCCTTCAACGCCGCGCGTGATCGCGCCACGCCTGATCGGCTGAGAAGGGAAGCCCATGTCATGGAAGATGGGCTGTTCGAGAGCTGGATTCGAAGCGCAGCGGCGGTGGTCAGGCCGCGCGGCGGTCTGGCCATCATTGCGCGGCCCGAACAGCTCGCTGCCATTCTGAATGCGATGACAGGCCGTTTCGGCGACGCCGAACTGCTTGCTGTCCATCCTCGCCCCGATGCAGCGGCGATCCGCATCGTCGTCAGGGCAGCACATGGCGCACGGGGAAGACTGGCCATCCGCCCGCCCCTGATGCTCCATGCGCAGTCCGGCAACGCACCCGACGGGCGCAGCGAAATGATCGCCAATGGTCTCGCCTCCCTGTTTGGCGATTGAGCTTTTCCGGGCGGCACATTGCCGTTGGCCGGGAAATGCTTACATGCCTGCAAGCATCGACTGGAGACCGCCTCGTGAAACGTCTGTTCAACCGCCTGCTGCCGAAATCCTGGCGCTCCACCGTCGTCACCATCCCGGTTGTCCGGCTGCACGGCACGATCATGTCGGGTGGGCAGTTCCGGCAGAACCTGTCGTTGGCTTCCACGGCCGGCCTCATCGAGAAGGCCTTTTCGTTCGACTCGCCGGCTGTCGCCATCTCGATCAACTCGCCAGGTGGCTCGCCGGTGCAGTCGCGGCTGATCTTCAGGCGCATCCGTGACCTGGCGAACGAGAAGAACAAAGAGGTCCTCGTTTTCGTCGAGGATGTCGCGGCATCGGGCGGCTACATGATCGCGGTCGCCGGCGACGAGATCTTCGCCGATCCATCGTCCATCGTCGGATCGATCGGCGTCGTGTCGGCCTCGTTCGGCTTCCCGGAGTTGATGAAGAAGATCGGCGTCGAACGCCGCGTCCACACCGCCGGACAGAACAAGGCGGTGCTCGACCCGTTCAAACCCGAGAAGCAGGAAGACGTCGAGCGCCTGAAAGCGTTGCAGCTCGAGGTCCATGGAACCTTCATCGATGTCGTCAAGGAGAGGCGCGGCGCCAAGCTCAAGGACGATCCGGACCTTTTCACCGGGCTGTTCTGGACCGGCAAGAAAGGGCTTGAACTCGGCCTGATCGACGCGCTCGGCGACATGCGGTCGGTGCTGAAGGCCCGTTTCGGCTCCAAGGCCCGCCTCAGGCTGATCTCGGCGCCGCGCGGTTTCCTCGGCCGCTTCGGCCTGTTTGGATCGAACAAGGGATTTTCAGGGCCCGATATCGCCGCGGCCGCAGCCGGCGGTCTTATCGATGCGGCGGAAGAGCGCGCAGCCTGGGCTCGGTTCGGGCTTTGAAAAAGCCACAAAGCCGTCTAGCATATGAGACTTGACGTTTCGTGCATGTCGTTTCGCCAAGTCGGATTCCGTTTGGGCGACGTGCAGCAACCGACCCGACCGGCCGCATTCGCCGGCCCAGCGCGGGAGGAGTTTTGACATGCCGCAGATCATTTTCTTCACCGTCGTGGCCGCAGCCGCCTATTTCGGCTACCGCGCTTTCGTGCGCGAAGCCGAGCGCGTGACTGCCAAGGTGCGACGCACCGAAAAGCAGACGGCCAACGGGGCGATTGGAACCTTGGTTAAGGATCCGAAGACCGGCGAATACCGGTTGGCCAAGGACTGAGCATCATCTCGCAGACGACGGACACGGCGGACACCGGCATCGGTTCACGGACCCTGCATGCGCATGCCAAGATCAATCTTGCGCTGCATGTCACCGGCCGGCGACCCGACGGCTATCACCTGATCGAAAGCCTGGCGGTGTTCACGCGTTTTGGCGACAGGGTCGAGATCGCCCTCGCCGACAGCGACGATTTCACCGTGTCCGGCCGCTATGCGCCGGCGGTTCCGCTCGACGTCAGCAATCTCGTCTTGAAAGCCCGTGACGCGCTGCGGCACGCGGCCGGACCGGACGACACACCGCCTGTCTCCATCAAACTCGAAAAGAACCTGCCGGTCGCCTCTGGCGTCGGCGGCGGATCGAGCGACGCCGCGGCCGTGCTGCGCGGGCTGGCGCAGGTCTGGGGGCTGAACATGGGCGACGCCAAATTGGCGCCGATCGGGCTTTCGCTCGGCGCCGACGTGCCGATGTGCTTGGCGGCAAAGCCGCTGGTGGCGCGTGGCATCGGCGACGAACTGTCGGTGGTCCCGGATTTCTCGGCGCTCGGGCTGGTGCTGGTCAACCCGGGCACGCCGGTCTCCACGGCAGATGTGTTCGCGGCACTTTCGCGTCGCGACAACGAGCCATTGCCTCCCATGCCGCGTAGCATCGACTTCCACAGCCTGCGCAACTGGCTGGAAATCACCCGAAACGATCTCCAGACGGCGGCCATGGCGATGCAGCCGGCCATCGGCAGGGCGATTTCGTGGCTGGACAAGGCAGGATCTGGATTCTCGCGCATGTCCGGGTCGGGCGCGACATGTTTCGGCCTGTTCGAGACCGGCAACGTCGCCAAGCGCGCCGCCGCCGAGATCCGGGCGCGCCAACCCGACTGGTTTGTCGCTGCGACGCGCAGCATCGCCTCGGAGGGCGCCGATGCCCAGACTTGACGAGAGCCGTTCCTTCGTTCCCGTGCGCATCGCGGTGCTCACCGTCTCGGACACACGCGGCCTTGCCGACGACAAATCAGGGCAGACGCTGGCCGATCGGATCACCGAGGCCGGTCATATCCTGGCCGCCCGCGATATCGTCACCGACGATCGGGACAAGATCCGCGAGAAGGTGCTTGGCTGGTCGAAGGACGCGGCGATCGATGTAGTGATCACCACCGGCGGCACCGGCTTCACCGGGCGCGACGTGACCCCGGAAGCGCTGGAGCCGATCTTCGAAAAGCGCATGGACGGTTTTTCGGAAGTGTTCCATCGCATCTCCTACGACAAGATCGGCACGTCGACGATCCAGAGCCGGGCGACAGGCGGCGTCGTCAACGCCACCTTCGTCTTCGTGCTGCCGGGCTCGCCCGGCGCCTGCAAGGACGCCTGGGACGGCATCCTCAAAGCACAACTCGACTACCGGCACATGCCTTGCAACTTCGTTGAGATCATGCCTCGCCTGGACGAGCATCTGCGGCGTGGAGGCAACGCTTAAAGCGGGTTCGCGTAGAGCCTCTCAGCGGATGACCGGCTCGCCGTGAAAACGCCGGCGCGAGGGCGGCGACACGCCGAAGCCGACCTCCATCATAAGCCGCGGCGTGCGGGCGGGCACCGTGCCCATATGGAAGCCAAAAGGATCCTCGACGAAACCCATGCCGGCCTCACCGGTCAAGGTCACAGGGCTCTGCTCGCCATAGACATCCAACACCTCCTGCGCGGGATGGCCGACGAGAAGCGTCAACTGATGCTTGAGGCTACGGCGCTTGTGGCTGCCCCTGACATAGACATGGGGACCGGTGTCCGCGTCGACGGGCTTGAGGTAGAAGAAGAATTTCAGCATCCGCCAATCGTCCAGATCGAAATGATACTTGCCGAGCGAGGCGAGGTTCTTGTCGGCGTCGGAAGCGGCACCGGTCGGAAAGCTCCACCAGACGCGCGTTGTGATCATCTTGGCCTGGCCGCCGAGATAATGCGCGGCAATATCCAGGAGCAGCGGGTCGCGCTGGACGGCAAGCGCCGCATCGCAGTCGAGGGTACGCTCGAAATAGTGACCGCTGAGCAATGGGCGGCCGAAGCGCTTTTCCGCCTGCCCGTGCTCGGCCGGCATGAATTCCAGCCGGCGGTCGAAATTGCCGAAACATGGTGTGCGCTCGGCAAACCGGGCGATCTCCTCATGGATCGCGGTCGGCAGGACCAGCCCGGAAAAGAGCCCTTCCGAACGCAGCGCGTCTACGGCCGCGGCGCGGTCCACGCCGGGGAACATGGTGTCTTTCGCATTCGCGGCCGGACGCGCCGGTTTCGCACCGAGCCAATGGAGCCTTCGTCCCGCCATGGTCCGCGCCAGCACGAACATCGGCAGCCATGAAGGGTTTTCGCGCAGATCCTTGAGGTAAGTCGGTACGCGCACTGCAATGCGGCGCAACAGACCGCCGTTGCGAGCAATGGATTCCAGACTGGCGGCGCCGGATTGATCGGGGGCTGGAAGGGTCATCGAGGCCTCGCACGTCGAAGGAACATCGATGCCTTATCGATGCTCACCGCTTCATATGATCCAAACCCAGTTCTGCCGCCGCGATGACATGCTAACTCCGGTCGACTCATTGTGCAATGCACAATGGACGGGTGCAGTTTCAAGCTCTTATTTTGAGTGTCCGTTTGGCTGCCTAGGCGGTGCGACCCAGATCTCGGCGTCGAGCTTTTTCGTCGCCATGCCGCGCGCCACCGCCTCCGCGCTGCCGGCGCTTTTCGCCGCTGCCTGACGCTTGCTGATCACCAATCCCTCCGCCAACGCGCGGTTGCCTGAAAAGACCCGTGCCAGGAACGGCGTCCGGCTGCCGCGCGCCCGAGAAAACCGGGCGGCCATGGTCTGCTTTGCCGTATGAGCGACAACAGCCTCTGTCCACCCGTCCACCAGGCGCGCGCCAGGCTCAATCATCAGCAGCCAGTCACCCTTGGCCTGGCGGATGCCGGCCGCCACCCCACCGCTGCGCACATACTGGCAGCCGGCATGTTCGGCGACCCTGTGGGTATGATCTGTCGAACCGGCGTCACAGACGATGACCTCACGCACCACGCCCTCCACCGCCCCGCCAACCAGCGAGGCAAGCGTGCGGGCAAGTGCCTCCTCGTCATTGCGGGTTTCGATAAGAACGCTGAGCATGATTAGCCGAATAGCTGAAAGTGCGGCGGCGCGCCAGTTGCGGCGCCGCATCATCAAAAGTTCTTGCTTTGTTCTCTTCCACGAAATAGGAATAATTTCATGAGCAGAGCGATTCGAAGCAACTCGGACAGTCCTTGGGAGCGGGCGAAAATGGAACAGATCGTGCGCGCCGACATTGCAGCTTTCGGAGCAGGACGTGCCGAGATGGCCAACGCAATGATCGAGCAGAGCGGCGTGCGTGTCCGTCCGGACCGCAGCCGAGGTCGTTCGGCGGGGATCAACCCCTCGGGGCGGTTCGAGCCGGTCAGCCGTCATGTGTTCGACGATGGCTGGAATTCGCTGGAAGAACTGCCGCCGTTCAAGACCGAGGTCCAGGTCGAAAAGCCGCGCACCATCATCACTCGCAACGAATCCCCCGACATCTCCTTCGATCGTTCGATCAACCCCTATCGCGGGTGCGAGCATGGCTGCGTGTATTGTTTCGCTCGGCCGACGCATAGTTTCATGGGCCTGTCACCGGGCCTCGATTTCGAATCCAAGCTCTTCGCCAAGCCCGACGCGGCACGGCTGCTCGACAAGGAACTGTCGAAGGAGGGCTATCAGCCTCGCACCATTGCCATAGGCACCAACACCGATCCGTACCAGCCCATCGAGAAGCAGTACCGGATCATGCGCGAGATCCTTGAAGTACTGGAGGCGCGTGGCCATCCGGTCGGCATCGTGACCAAATCTGCTCTGGTGACGCGCGACATCGACATATTGTCGCGCATGGCCGAACGTGGGCTGGCCAAGGTGGCTCTGTCTGTGACGACGCTCGATCGCATGCTCGCGCGGACCATGGAGCCGCGCGCGTCGACGCCGACCAAGCGGCTGGAGGCGATCCGGCAGCTGTCGGATGCCGGCATCCCGGCCTCGGTCATGGTGGCGCCGGTTATCCCCGGCCTGACCGACCAGGAGATGGAGCGTATCCTCGATTCGGCGAGCGCCGCCGGCGCGCGCGAGGCTGGCTATGTCGTGCTTCGCCTGCCGCTGGAGGTCAGCCCGATCTTCAAGGATTGGCTGCTGCGCCATTATCCCGACCGCTATCGCCATGTGATGTCGCTGATCCGTTCGATGCGCGAGGGCAAGGATTACGATTCGGAATGGGGCAAGCGCATGAAGGGCGCGGGACCCTATGCGTGGCAGATCGGCCGACGCTTCGAAATCACGGCGAAACGTCTCGGCCTCAATGCCGAGCGTCGCACGCTGCGGACCGACCAGTTCGTCGCGGCTGGCAAGGACCAGGAGCAGTTGATGCTGCTCTAAAGACCGAATCGTCGCCGGCTGGCTCCTTGGGCCACGGCAAACAATCCCGTCCGGCCTGCCCCGGCCTGCAGACGGTGCCCTCCCGGTCCGGCGCCCCACCCGACCCGGAGGGACTTGCGGAGAATCGGAGCCGATGCGAACCTCGCCGCAACATGGCTCGCGCGCGCTCTGATTCTCCGCCTCTCTTTGAGATCATCGAGAGACCAGACTTCTCCTTCGAGACGAAGGCGATGGCCGAAGGGCTGTGGCCCGTGGCCGGCATGGATGAGGCTGGGCGTGGCCCCCTGGCCGGGCCGGTCGTGGCCGCGGCCGTGGTGCTCGACCCCGCCAACATCCCCGAAGGCCTGGACGATTCCAAACGGCTTAACCATTTGCAGCGTGAGGCTCTGTTCCTGAAAATTCTCGGCTCCGCCCTGGGTGTTTCAATGGCGTCGATCAGCGCCGAGGGTATTGATGGCAGCAACATCCTCAAGGCCAGCCTGGAGGCGATGCGCCGGGCGTTGGTGGGGCTGCCGGTTCAGCCGAAGCTCGCTCTGGCCGACGGGCGCGACGTGCCGCCGGGGCTGCCCTGCGCGGCTCGAGCATTGATCAAGGGCGACCAGCGTTCACAATCCATCGCCGCCGCCTCGATCGTGGCCAAGGTGATGCGTGACCGCATGATGTGCGGCTGCGGCAGTCACCACGGCCACTACGGCTTTGAGGTCCACATGGGCTACGCCACGGTACGCCATCGCACCGCGATAGAGGCGCATGGCCCGGTCGCGCGGCTGCACCGCGTGTCGTTTTCACCGTTCAGGCTGGGCGGAACCGAACTGGCTGAAGAAGACAGCATGGCAGCGCTTGATTAAGCAAGCGCCTTACGCATGGGCAAGATGCAGCCGGGGGCGACAGAGGCGGTTGGTTCGACTGGGCCCAACGCCCTTTGATCTGCAGGATCGAGACGACGCGATTCGCTTTGCCACACCACAGGCCGGCCTGACGTTTAGTCGCCCCCCGCCTTCGCGGTTTTAGTCTCAGCCAAAAAGAAAAAGCCGCCGGTCGCCCGGCGGCTTTGATGCTTGACTTGAATATTCAGGTCAGTTGAGCTTGGACCTGACGTCCTGAAGCGAAGCCTGGAACAGGTCAGCGCCCGCCTTGGCATCGATCTTGCCGGCGAGCAGCGTGCGGGCCGCCTCCACAGCGATATCGACGGCGCTCGCGCGCACTTCTGCAACGGCATCGCGCTCTGCCTGGCCGATCTTTTGTTCGGCCAACGCGGTGCGGCGTGCGACATAGTCCTCGGTCTTCTGGTGCGCATCGGCGGCAAGGATCTCCGCCTCGCGCTTGGCGGCGGCGACGATGTCGGCTGCCTCCTGCTCGGCTTCCTTGCGCTTGCGCTGGTACTGGCCAAGCAGTTGCTGGGCTTCCTCGCGCAGGCGGCGCGCCTCGTCCAGTTCATTGCTGATCCTGGCGGCCCGGGCGTCGAGCGCCTTGGCCACCATGCCGGGCACCTTGATGTATATGGCGACGCCCAGGAAGATAATGAGGGCTATGGTTGCCCAGAGCGTCGCGAGAGATGTGGCGTCCATGATGCGCTCCTCACCCAGCCACGGATTTGACGGCCGCAGCGATCTCGGCCTTGCTGGCCTTGCCGCCAAACAGTGCCTCGACGATCGCCGAAGTGGTGTCCTCGGCGATGCCGCTGACTTCCTTCATGGCATTGGCTTTGATGGATGAAATCCGTGCCTCGGCCTCGCCAAGCTTTTCGTCGAGCGCGGTCTCAACTTTCCTGCGCGCGGCTTCGGCATCCGCCTTGGCAGCGTCAGCGGCCTGCTGACCGATCGAGTTGGCGTTCTTCTTGGCTTCCGCCAATTCCTGCTCATAGGCAGCGACGGCAGCGTCGGCCTCGGCTTTCAATCTGGCGGCCTGGTCGAGGTCGCGACTGATGCGATCGTTGCGGACATCGATGATGCCGCCGACGCGCGGCATCACAACGCGCTTCAGGAACAGATAGAACAGCCCGAATGAGATCGCCAGCCACAGGAGCTGCGACGGGAAGGTCGCCGGATCAAATGGCGGAAACACGCCATGCGCTTCGGCAGGCACGCCGGTGCCGGAATGCGTGTCGCCTTCCGTCGCAGCGTGGCTGGTGTCGGCCGCAGGCGCGGACTCTTGCGCGAAGGCAGATGTCACGAACATGGACTATCCCCTGATATCAGGCCCGCCGCCCACGCAGCAGGCCTGTCCAATCTTCCCAACGTTCGGTTCAGCCGAACAGGGCGAGAAGCGCGATGAGGAGCGAGAAGATGCCCAGAGCTTCGGTCACGGCGAAGCCGAAAATCAGGCGGCCGAACTGGCCATCGGCAGCCGACGGGTTACGCAGCGCGCCCGAGAGGTAGCTGCCGAAGATGTTGCCGAGGCCAATGCCCGCGCCACCCATGCCCAGGCAAGCGATGCCGGCGCCGATGTACTTTGCTGCTTCTGCGTCCATTTGTTCAACTCCTTTGGATCTAAAATTTCGTTGCGATTCCATCCGGCGCCAGAATCAGGCCGGAAATTTTGGTCAGTGCCCGGGATGCAGGGCGTCGTTGAGATACATGCAGGTCAGCACGGCAAACACATAGGCCTGCAGGAAGGCAACCAGCAATTCGAGCGCCGTCAGGGCCACCGCCATGGCCAGGGGCAGGATCGAACCCGCGATGCCCAGCGCACCAAGCGCGCTCAGGCTGACGACAAATCCCGAAAACACTTTCAGGGTGATATGGCCAGCCAGCATGTTGGCAAACAGACGCACCGAAAGGCTGACCGGGCGCGACACGAAGGATATCACTTCGATCAGCACCACCAGCGGCATCAGGTAGACCGGCACGCCATGCGGCACGAACAGTTTCAGGAAGCCGAGGCCATGCTTCATGAAGCCGTAGATAATCACGGTCGCGATCACCAGCACGGCCAGCCCGAAGGTCACGATGATGTGGCTGGTGATGGTGAAGAAGTATGGGAAAAGGCCGAGCAGGTTGGCAACCAGCACGAACATGAACAGCGAGAAAACCAAGGGAAAGAACTTCATGCCCTGCGTGCCGGCGGCATCGCGCAACATGTTGCCAACGAATTCGTAGGCCATTTCCGACACCGACTGCAGCCGGCCGGGAACGAGGCTGCGGCTCGATGTCGTGAGGAACAGGAACGCGGCGGCCACCACCACGGTGGTGACCATGAACAGGGCGGAATTGGTGAAAGACAGGTCATAGCCGCCGATATTGATCGGAATCAGCTTGGTAATATGGAACTGGTGGATCGGATCGACCTTGTCAGCTGCCACGTTCTAACCTCGTCAATGCCGCGTACGGCCAGATAAACTTTGCCGCCCGAAGCGGCTATTTCCAAACGTCGCCTGAAGAGCGCTCATTTGTTTTCGTCCCGGTCACGGCGCGATTGGCCCTGCCCGAATTCTGCCACAACGCCTGCGGAACGCATGACATTGAGCACTCCGGCGCCAAAACCAAGCAGCAGGAAAACGATCAGACCCCACGGCGATGTCCCCGCCAGACGGTCGATAACCCAGCCTATGCCAGCGCCCACGACCACTCCAGCGATGAATTCACTGGAGAGCTTGACCGCCTGGCCATAACCAGCCGTACTGCCCGCTTTCGCGTCGTCTTTCCCCTCAAGCCGGTCCGGCAGCCTTGTCGCAAGCGATGCTTCAAGGTCGCGCCGGCGGCGCTCGAGATCGTCGTCACGGATGTCGGCATGATCCTGTTTGCCGGGGCCGGTTTTTCCGGTTCCGTCTGGCCCGTTCGTGTCGGCCATCGCAACCCCCTCGCCCGGCAGAACATGCCGTCCGTCCGCATCTAAAGTCGCCGGCAACATAGTTAGAGGGTTTGCGCCCGTCAAGCCACGGTCGGCGCTTCAACATGATGTATTTTCTTCTGCCGAATCAACCGCTTACGAAGGTGCGACATCGTGCCCATCACGGCGGCGTGAGCGCGTTGGCCGAATCCTCCGGGCAACAGGTCCAAGATCGGTCCCGCCGCACGGGAGAGACCGCCGGGTCGTTCCGCGGTCAGCTCCAGCCGCCGCCATAGGTGCGGTAGAAGATATGCAGGCCGATCTTGGTCATCTTCTGCATCGTGCGCGCCCAGTTGGGGTGGACATACTGAGCGTAGTAGTGCGTCGACGATCCGACCTCCGGGATGAAGATCTTGCCGGCCGTCACGGCCATGGCGATCTCCTGCGCGGTCTGGTAGGCGGCGGGGCTGTCGATGCGCTTCTTCCGGCCGTCGCAGGCGAAGGAGAACTGGCAACGGTTGAACCAGCTATCGTTCTGATAGACGACGCCGCAGATCGAATTCGGATAGGCGGGATTGCGGACGCGATTGAGGATGACCTGCGCGACGGCGGCCTGACCACGCACGGATTCGCTGCGGGCTTCGAAATAGATGCCCTTGGCCAGGCATGCCTGCTCGGGCTTGGAGAAGACGCTTGCCGGAAGCGGGTTCTGGATCCACGAATGATCGCCCTTGGCCATTGGCGGGATGAAGCGGCCGTCGCCCGGCGCCTCGTCCTGGAGCAAGGCTTCGAAGGGTGAAGCCTTGGCGTAGTCGGGTTCGGCCGGGGCATAGGCTGTCGCCAGGACATCCGGATGATCATTGTTGACCAGGGCTGCAAGCATGGACGGCACGCCGCGATCCGGCTTCCTGTCCTCACGCGTATGGAAGGCCGCCGCGATCTGGATTTCCTTGCCTTTGATCCCGGGCTTGGCGAATGCCATCTTCAGGCCGCCGTCTATGCTGGGACGCAACAGGGACGAGGTGCGCTCGAAAATCGACCCTGCATTGAAGTTCCTGGGCGGAGCGACAGGCGACATTTCTATGATGCGGCCCTTCTTGTCGGCTCGCAAGACGCGGTCCTCGTCGGGCGTTGTACCGCGGACCTTGCCACCCTTGGCGCGAAACGAGACGTTGCCGACACCGGCCAGATGTATACCGGATCCGGAGATGGAGCCGGTGATATCTGAATCGACAAAGGGCATCTCGGCCGAATGGGTTGAGCCGGCGACGGATTTCTCGACATAGGAATTCCAGCGTGCGCTCGACGCTTCAAGTCCGGACACGAGGCTCGTCATATCCTGGTAGGCGGCGACGGTCGGGAACCCGATCCACAAGCCGAGGCCGATGACAAGAGGAGGCAGAAAGCCGCGTCTTTTCTCACCGGCGGCGGCAACGAGCCGCTTCAACACACGTCGATGCACGGAACACTCTCCAGGAACGCTACCAACTCACTGGAGAGAAAATGATGCATTAACCTTGATGCGGGGTTAACGCGATCGATCGTGGTTTTTCAAATCGGCCCAAAACGGAACGGCGGTATGAGCCGAGTCGAACCGTCAGTTCGGCCGCAGCAGGATAGGCCAGGCCACGAGCGCGCAAAGCGCTCCCACCAGCCAGACGCCTGGCCACGACAAGATCAGCAGCAAAGAGGGAATCACCGTCGGCACCACGAAGAAGGCGACGAAGACGAAGCTGTTGGCAAGGCCAAGTGCGGTTCCTGCCCGGTTGGCGCCGGCAAGCGTGGCAAGCTCGGTGTAGGCGACGCCATGCCAGGCGGAAATCGAAATTCCGGCAGCGACCAGCAGCACGGCGATGGCGGGTATCAGCGCAACTTGGACGCCCGGCATCGCCATTGCCGCGTACACTAGCAGGCCGAGAGCCGCGAAGCCGGCCGCACTGGTCATGCTGCAGAGGCGCAGGAACCAGCGGCGGTTGCCGTGGCGGTCGGTGAAGCGGCCGCTCCACACCCGCATCACCATGGCGCCGGCCTGGACACTGGCAAGGCTGGCGCTGATCGCCAGCGTGCCCATGCCGGCGAAATCGTGCAGGAATACGGAGGAGAAGGTCAGCACGGCGACCTGCGGGAAACAGAGCAGGCCTACTGCCGCGGCGATGCGCCAGACCTCGACATTGCGCAGGAGCGCCGGGCCGGCCGGCTTGGCCATCGCGATGCGTTCGGCACTGTTGATCCCAAGGTCTTTTTCCGGCGGCTGATGCAGCCAGCGCCAGGCAAACAGCGCCGAGACGGCATTCAAAGCCGCCAGCAGCGCAAACACCGCCGCGAAACCGTGCACCGACGCCAGCGACGGCAGGACCAGCGCGCCGAACCCGCCCCCGAGCGGCACCGCCGTCTGCCTGATGCTCATGGCAAAGCCGCGCTCGCCCTCGCGGAACCAAGCCATGATGGCACGGCCGCTGGAACCATTGACACTGCCGCCGAGCAAGCCGGCGACCAGCAGGCATGCGGCCAGTGATGCAACGCCGGGCAGGTACGTCGTCGATGGCACGATGAAGAGCGCCATCAGCGCAAGCCAAGCCGCCGTCGCGCCGAGCCCGGTCATCAGCACGCCGCGATCGCCCCAGCGGTCGGTGAGCAGCCCCCAGGGCAGTTCGCTCAGGGCCACGCCCAATCCGAGGAGGCCGAGGACAAGGCCGAGATCGCCGTTAGTGAGGTGGTAACCCGAACGCAAAAACACAGCCGCCGCGGGAATGCCGGAGAAGGTGGCTGAGAAACTGGCATTGGCGGCAACGCCGATGCCGAGCACCTTCCAGCGATGATTGGCGCGGAATCGTCCTGCCTTCGAAGTGTCGGGAGCGCGGCCAACCCGGTCTGACTCACAATCTGCATCGACGATCGACATTGCGGGACTCCTGTAATGGCATTTCGGACATTGACGGGGAGTCCCTACCGCTATAGTTTCATCCTGAATATCGGGAAGTTCTTTATCATTGTTCCCGAAAAACAGGACTATCCGTTGCGACGCATAAACTTCGACCTCGACGTGCTCCGGAGCTTCGTCACCGGCATGGAACTCGGCAGCTTCGCCAAGGCAGCCGATCGGCTTGGGCGTTCGACCTCGGCCGTCAGCGCCCAGTTGAAAAAGTTGGAGGAGCAGGCGGCGACACCGATCTTTCGCAAGTCCGGCCGCGGCTTGGCGCTGACCGAAGCCGGCGAAACCATGCTCGGCTATGCGCGCCGGCTGCTCGAGCTGAACGACGAAGCAGCTTCCGCCATCCACGGCGTCGAGTTGGAAGGTTGGGTCAGGCTCGGCTTGCAGGAGGATTTCGGCGAGGCGGTGCTGCCGGAAGTGCTCGGGCGCTTCGCCCGGACGCATCCCAAGGTCAAGATCGAGGCGCGGATCGCGCGCAGCTATGAACTGGCGGAGCGGATCACATCAGGCAATCTCGACATAGCGCTGGCGTGGGAGTGCGGCCAGGCGCTGCCCTACAGCCGCAATGTCGGCGATGTGCAGTTGCACTGGATCGGTCCGGCAAAGCTGATCGAGACCAGCCTGCGCGACGGTGAGCCGCTGCCGCTGGTGGCATTGGAAGCACCTTGCCTGTTACGCACGGTGACGACCGAGACGCTTGACCGCGCCGGCCTGCCGTGGCGGATGGCCTTCTCCAGCCCCAGCCTTGGCGGCATCTGGGCGGCAGTGGCGGCGGGGCTGGGGCTCACGATCCGAACCGATATCGGCCTGCCGGCCACCGTTAGTGCAATGGCTCCGCAGGTGCTGGGTCTGCCGGCGCTGCCGACGATGGCGCTTGTGCTGCACCAAAAAGACGCTGAACTGGACCCGGTGGCGGCGCGGCTGGCGGACATATTGCTGCAGGCGGCGATAGAGGCGCTGCCGCAGGATGCGCGGATGGATGAGAGGTTGAGAGCGGTTGCTTAGGTTCCGGCGATGACAATGCCGTAGGTGTTACGGCAGATGGCCGAGAGGCAATTGCCTCATTTTCGCTTGTTCGCTCGCCCTGCGAACGGGTTGTCCGAAGTCCGCAGCGCGATGCGGATCGGTACGCCCGGCATGTCGAAAGCTTCCCGCAGGCTGTTCGAGAGATAGCGCACATAGGATTGCGGCATCGCATCCGGCCGCGAGCACTGCACGACGAAACCCGGTGGACGCGTCTTGGCCTGGGTGACGTATCTGACCTTCAGGCGGCGGCCGGCGACGGCAGGCGGCGGATGATGTGCCAATATGGCTTCAAGCCAGCGGTTGAGCTTGCCGGTTGAAACACGGCTGTTCCAGACCTTGTGGGTCCTCAAGACCGCGTCCATGAGCTTGTCGAGTCCGCGCCCGGTCTCGGCCGAGACCGGGACGGCCTGGATGCCCCGCGCCTGCGGCAACAGGCGTTCGGTCTTCTCACGCAACTCCGCCAGAAGCTCCTGAGGATTGTCGATGAGATCCCATTTGTTGAAGGCGATCACCGGGGCACGGCCCTCGCGGATGATCAGGTCGGCTATCTGCAGGTCCTGCTTCTCGAAGGGAATGGTGGCATCGAGCACGATGATGACGATCTCGGCAAAGCGAATGGCGCGCAAGCCGTCCTGCACGGACATGACTTCCAGCTTCTCGTGGATCCGCGCCTTGCGGCGCATGCCGGCGGTGTCGAACAGTTTCAGGCGGCGGCCATGCCAGTCCCAGTCGACGGAGATAGAATCCCGGGTGATGCCCGCTTCCGGACCGGTCAGGAGCCGCTCCTGGCCGATCAAAGCGTTGATCAGCGTCGACTTGCCGGCGTTCGGGCGGCCGACAACAGCGATGCGCATCGGCTTGGTGTCGTCATAGGTGTTGACATCCTCGGCGTCAGGATCGGCAATGTCCTCGCCGATCAGAACCTCGCCGGCGGCGCTCTCGTCGCCGTCGTCCTCTTCTTCGCCGAACGCGCGCGCTTCGCCAAGTGCGCCGATGACGGCGTCGCGCAGATCGGGCATGCCCTGGCCGTGCTCGGCCGAAATCGGGATGGGTTCGCCAAGGCCGAGTTCCCACGCCTCCAGCATGCCGCCCTGGGCGCCTTTCGCCTCGGCTTTGTTGGCGACAAGAACGACCGGCTTGCCCGATTTGCGGACGATTTCGGCAAAGGTCTTGTCATCGGGCATCAAGCCCGACTTGGCATCGACCGTGAAGAAGATCAGGTCAGCCTCGCGGATTGCAATCTCGGTCTGCGCGCGCATGCGGCCGGGCAAGGTGGAAGCGGCTGCATCCTCGAAGCCGGCGGTATCGATGACATCGAAATGAAGGTCATAGAGCTTGGCGGAATGGACGCGGCGATCGCGGGTCACGCCCGGCGTGTCATCGACAAGCGCCAGCTTCCTTCCCACCAGCCGATTGAAAAGAGTCGATTTGCCGACGTTGGGTCTGCCGATGATGGCGACTTTAAAGGTCACGACGCATTGCCCGAGCCGCGGATCAGCTCGGACATCAAGGTTGCCCGCTCGCGGGTGTTGCGTGGTGCGCCGTCATCGGCAGCAATCTGGTCGAACAGCTTCAGCGCATCCTGGGCCTTGCCCTCCTTCCAGGCGGAAAGGCCAAGCGCCTCGCGCGCGGTGTGGCGCAGCGTGTTGGTATCCGAGGTCAGCGGCTCGACGCGGCTGGAGACGTCGGCGAATGAGCCATGGTCGACGAGCAGCAGCGCCGCCCGCAGCCGTGCCATGTCGCGAATGCCCGGAGGGATTGCGGTGTCGGCGGCGACATCGTCGAAATCCTTGACGGCTGCGGCAACATCGCCCTTGTCGGCCTTGACGGTCGCGGCGCGCATGCGGGCGAGCAGCGGATAGGCGCCGTAGCCATCCTTCTCCAATTCGTCGAGCGCCGTCAGCGCCTCGTCGTTCTTGCCGTCATTGGCAAGCTTCAGCGCCTGCGAAAACGCATCGCCGGAGCGGTTGGCGCGGCTTTCATCCCAGTATTGATAGCCGACGAAGGCGGCGGTGCCGACCACAACGAGGACAGCGGCAACAATCAAAGCGGGGCCGAAACGGTCCCAGAGCAACTGCGCCTGCTCGCGACGAATCTCGTCGTTGACTTCGCGGATAAAACTGTCGTCCGACATGGATCAAAACCATTCCTGCCCGGCGGGCCTTTGTCAGCCCGCGTTTTAGCGAAATTTTGTCGGCATGGAAGGGGTGTGGCGGGAAAATCGGCCTTTATCAGGACCGTTGCGGGAAAAGGCCGACCGCACCCGCGCCATATTTCCGCGATAGCCGGCTTCAGTCGTTTCCTCAAGGGTCAGTCCAGCTTGCCAATGCTTCGCCCGTCCCGCGCTGTTGCGTTTTTTCTCGCCTCGCTCGCCGCATCCGGCGCGGCGCTGGCCGATCCGCCCGGCCCGCCAAGCCCGGCGAAACCGAAGCAGGTGGTCATCATCTCGTTCGACAGCGCGCGCGACATTTCGCAATGGAAGCGCAGCCGGGCGCTTGCGCAGCGTACCGGCGCCCATTTCACCTATTTCCTGTCCTGCGTTTTCCTGCTGTCTCCGGAAACACGCAAGGCCTACACGGCGCCGGGCAAGAGCGCGGGAAAATCCAACATCGGCTTCGCCGCCTCGAAGCAGGAGGTGGCCGAACGGCTGGAGCAGATCGGTCTCGCCGCGCAGGAAGGCCACGATATCGCCAGCCATGCCTGTGGTCATTTCGACGGCAAGGACTGGAGCAAGGCCGACTGGCTAAAGGAATTCAGCTCCTTCGAGCACATTCTCGAAAACGCCTACGCGATCAACGGCATCGAGCCGGAGCCCGAGGGCTGGCGCGATTTCGCCCGGCATTTGGTGATCGGCTTTCGCGCGCCATACCTGTCGGCAAACAAGGCGCTCTACGAGGCATTGCCCGTGGCCGGCTATCAGTTCGACGCCAGCGGCGTCTCGCGCGGCGCCGTCCTGCCGACGGACGGCAATGGCATCATGCATTTTTCACTGCCGCAGATTCCGGAGGGACCGAAGTCGCGGCCGGTGATCGCCATGGACTACAATCTCTATGTCAGGCATTCCGGCGCTTTGGAGCGGCCGCGAAAGGCCGACGAGTTCAGCAACCGGACCTATGATGCCTTCCGGGCCGCCTTCGAGGCGCAATACAGGGGCAAGCGCATTCCGCTGGAACTGGGCTTCCACTTCACCCTGATGAATGACGGGGCCTATTGGAAGGCGCTGGAGCGCTTCGCTAGCGAGGTCTGCGTCAAGGCCGATGTCGAGTGCATCAGCTTTCGCGACTATGTTTCATCGCGCGATGCCGGCCTGAAGCAGACGGTTGGCGGCTGAACACGCCAAACCGGTTCTTGCGGATACTCGTTCTTAGGCTTGATCCTCGACACCATGCCGTTCGAGATAACGCTGATCGATGGCCGGCAGCGGCTCGCCTTGCAGTGTCGCCTCGAAGGCGCGCAGGCGTTTGTGAACCGACTGAAGTTCGACAATGGTCGACCAGGAAGTCAGCAAGAACTGCAGCGAATTTGTTACCCTGCCAAAGGCGTTCGGTATCTGGTTGAGGACGCCAAGCGTTATTCTGTGCGCCACGATCGATGGCCCCATGACAAAGAACGCAAAGATATTATCGGCCTGCAGGTACGTATAACGCACTACATTGAAATAGATGTAATGGAAGTACAGCCTGAAGTAATTTCGGCGAACGTTGTTGAACAATTCCGCTGTCGTGGCGGGCTGAGCTCGGTCAGCGTGGTCCTCTCCGTACACTAGTTCCTTGCGATACGCCGCTTCGACGCGCTGATTTCGGAACTGCAGGCCGGGCAGCTTCAAACCGGCGATCATTACCGAAATGGTTCCGAACACGCACCAGGCGATCGCCGCAACCACAAGGGGATGAGGTATCGCGCCCACTATTGGCAACTCGCTGATATGGACCTCGAGTTTGATCAATACCGGCAGGAACGCGATCAACGTCATGATCGACTGCACGAAGCTGGTGCCGAGATCCTCCATGATCTGGGCAAAACGCATCGTGTCTTCCTGGACTCGCTGGGACGCGCCCTCGATGTGGCGCAGCTTGTTCCAATTCGTCATGAAATGCTCGTTCATCGCCATGCGCCAACGGAAAATCCAATGACTGACGATAAAGGCATTAACCACGCTGACGTTCATTCCGACCAGCGCCAGCCAGGCGAACGTACCCAGTCGGCCGTAAAACTCTGCGTTGGTGGATTCGATCGTTTTGGAAATGAGTCCTTGGATGTAATCAAAGAACGGACCGTACCAGTCGTTGACGGCGACACTGATCTGCACGTTGAAATAGATCAGGAAGAGGATCAACGCTGCTACGAGGATAGACCAGTTCTGCCAAGGGTGGGGTGAATACAGACGCCAGAATGCATAGAAAAGTGCTACGCAAATCGTGAAATAAACATAGAACCAAAGGAAGGGTTTCGAGATGAGGACCGCGATGCCGACGATAGGGGTATCACCGGCGGCGGCCGGCGGCAGGCCGAGTACCGCGCCCAATTGCTCACCCCCGAAGAACCAGAAGAGGATTGCCGCAAGGCTCCACACAGCTGCCGAAGTGAAGAACAGCTTCGGCTGCGGGAAAAAGGATACGAACACTGTGGCGAATTCCTTGCTTGGTGCCCAAATCAGCGGGCATAAAGTCACACATTAGCGGGAAAGAAAATGGCTGCCCGATGCCCGGCGTGGAGCAGGACGGCAAATCATGGCGATTTTGGCGCGGTGGACCAGGTGATCGCGCCGGAGACGACCAGAAGGGCCGCGGCGACGATCGAGGCGACGAAGAAATCGCCTGATGCCTGCGCCAGCGACCCCGCGGCGAGCGGTCCGATGATCTGGCCCAGACCGAAGGATGCCGTCATGACGGCGAAGATGCGGCGGGGCGCTGCCGGCGCCTGCTGCCGCGCGACCTGCAGGCCAAATGCTGTAATGGTAATGAAGGTGATCCCGAGCAGGAACGCACCCAAGAGCGGCCCGGCCTGTCCGTCCAGGGAAACGCTGGCGGTAACGCCGGCGACCTCGATGAAACACGCCAGCGCATAAACGGCGTGAAGGCCGATGCGCGCGGCAATTTTTTGCCACAGCCATGTCGAGGGGAACCCGGCGAGGCCGGCCACCATCCACACGAGAGCCTCGAAGACGCGACTGCCGCCGCCTTGCCGGACGATGGCGACGAGGAACGTTGCCGTCACCACATAGCCGAAGCCGAACAAGCCGTAGGCAAGAATGATCTTCTTCAGCGCCGGGTCTTTCGGCAGGGGCGGTTCACGGGCGGCCTCGCCGTTGGCAAGCGGACCCTCGTCCACCAACAGCGCGACAACCACGAAGCCGCAGGCCGAAATTGCCGCCGACCACAGCCAGCCCGCCGCCCAGCCGGCATGCACCGTGACCAACGCCGCCATCATGGCCGCTGAGACCGCGATGCCCAGACCTACGCCGCCAAAGTGCCAGGCCTGCAGGTCGCCACGACCGGCGGCGTTGATATGGCTGAAGACTATTCCGGCCATGAAGACCATGACCAGGGCGCTGGCTATACCGGCCAGAAAGCGGATGGCGATAAAGGCAGCCATCGTGCTTGACAGTCCCATCAGCGCCGCGAGGACCACGCTTGCTCCCAGCCCGGCCAGCATGAGCTGACGCTCCCGCCCATGCGCCCAGCCGCCCGCTGCCGCCAACGCTCCAACGAGGTAGCCGAGATAATTGGCCGACGCGATCCATCCGGCATTGGCCGGCGACAGATGCAGTTCTTCCATCATGCCGGGCAGGATGGGGGTGTAGACGAAACGGCCGATGCCCATGGCGACGGCCAGGGCAATCATGCCGGCGACGGTGAACCGCAGGGCTTTCGAGGTGACGGATCTCATTGCGGTGCAGCATAAGGGCGGCGAACACTGAAACAATCCGCATCCTGTTGGGCCAGCGATCGCACGCCGCGAAGTGGTGTCATTCATTGTCGCCGCACCTCACTCACGAGGCCTCCCGGCACGATCAAGGTGGAAAGCACCGGAGCGCCGGTCTATGTTCAGTCGTCATCACATCACGGCAGGCAGAATCATGACCACACATTCGCGCGGCGTTTCCGCATCGATCGACCCGGTGAAGCTCGACAGGCTGGCTGAGGTCGCCATCAAGGTCGGATTGCAATTGCAGCCCGGACAGGATCTGGTGCTGACCTCCTCGATCGCGGCCCTGCCCCTGACGCGGCGCATCGTCGAGCAGGCCTACAAGGCCGGCGCCGGGCTTGTGACGCCGATCTTCAACGATGACGAGATGACGCTGGCGCGCTATCGCTTCGGCGCCGATGCCGGCTTCGACCACGCCGCCGGCTGGCTCTATGAGGGCATGGCAAAGGCCTTTGCCAACAATGCGGCCCGGCTTGCCGTGCGCGGCGAGGATCCCTCCCTGCTGTCGGCGCAGGACCCGTCAAAGGTGGCCCGAGCCAACAAGGCAAATTCGATGGCCTACCAGCCGGCGCTGGAAAAAATCACCGGCTTCGACATCAACTGGAACATCGTCGCCTTTCCGGACGTCGCCTGGGCCAGGCAGGTTTTCCCCGATGACGCCGACGATGTCGCCGTGGCCAAGCTCGCCGACGCCATCTTCGCGGCGTCGCGAGTCGATGTCGAAGACCCGATCGGCAATTGGAAAGCGCACAATGCAGCCCTGCGCAGCCGTACCGAGTGGCTGAACGGGCATAAGTTCCATGCGCTGCATTTCACCGGGCCAGGCACGGACCTGACCGTCGGGCTGGCCGATGGCCATGAATGGATGGGCGGCGCATCGACCGCCAAGAACGGCATCACCTGCAACCCGAATATCCCGACCGAGGAGGTGTTCACGACCCCGCATGCAAGACGGGTCTCCGGCCATGTTTCCTCCACCAAGCCGCTGTCCTATCAGGGCACGATGATCGACGAGATCCAGGTCCGCTTCGAGGAAGGCAGGATCGTCGAAGCCAAGGCGTCGAAAGGCGAGGACGTGCTGGCGAAAGTGCTCGACACCGATGAAGGATCGCGCCGGCTGGGCGAAGTGGCGCTGGTTCCGCACTCCTCGCCGATCTCGGCCAGCGGCCTGTTGTTCTTCAACACGCTGTTCGACGAGAACGCCGCCTGCCACATCGCGCTCGGCCAATGCTATTCGAAGTGCTTCGTCGACGGCGCCTCGCTCAGCCAGGACGAGATCGCGGCGCGTGGCGGCAACAAGAGCTTCATCCACATCGACTGGATGATCGGCTCGGACAAGATCGACATAGACGGCGTGCATAAGGACGGCGCCCGTGTGCCGGTGATGCGCAAGGGCGAATGGGCCTAGGGATTTGAGTTAGCTATCGCCACCACACCTTCGTCATCCTCGGACTTGACCCGGCGAAGTGAGGGGTATTCAGCGCTCTATCTATCCACCGCTGCCTCGTAGACATCAGGCTTGAACCCAACCAAGAGCGCGTCATCGACCTCCAGCACCGGCCGCTTGATCATTGTCGGCTTGGCTAGCATCAGCGCCTTGGCCTTCGCCTCATCGAGAGCCTGCTTGTCCTCGTCCGGCAACTCGCGGAATGTGGTGCTGCCCTTGTTGAGCAGCTTTTCCCAGCCGACCTTGCCGGCCCAGCCGTCCAGTCTGGCTGCTTCGATGCCCTCGGCACGATAGTCGTGAAACCGGTATGGCACGCCGTGACCATCGAGCCAGACGCGCGCCTTCCTGACGGTGTCGCAGGTGATGATGCCGTAGATTGTGATCAAAACAATTGCCCTTCAGACTTCGATTCCGCCACAGAATAAGGACGCCCGGGCGTTTTGCCAGCGGCTTCGGCGCTCGGTCGCACCGCCGGCTGGTTCCCAGGTCTGGCATCGGTTGCAGACAATGGCGGATTCCGCGATGCTGGATGCATGTGCAACCTTTACAACATCACCACGACCCAGGAGGCCGTCCGTCAATGGACGCGCACCTTGCGCGATATCAGCGGCAATCTCGAACCTTCGATAGACATCTATCCCAATCAGCCCGGCCTGGTCGTACGCAACACCCTGGACGGTGAGCGTGAGCTGGCGAGACTACTTTGGGGTTTGCCGACACCGCCGGATCGCATGAAAGGCAAGGCCGACTACTGCACTACGAACGTTCGCAATCCGCAATATCTGCACTGGCAGCAATTTGTCAGCGTCGAGAATAGATGCGTCGTGCCGGTGACCAGCTTCGCGGAACCCAGCCCCTCACCGAACGACAAGGATCCGGAAACGGGAATCCAGCGCAACTACTGGTTTGCCCGTAACGATGACCGGCCGCTATTCTTCTTCGCCGGTTTCTGGACCCGCTGGCAGGGCGTACGAAAGGTCAAGGATGGGCCTGGCGACTTCGAAGTCTACGCCTTCATGACCACCAGGCCGAATGCCCTCATCGCGCCGCTCCATGAGAAGGCGATGCCCGTGATCCTGACCACGCTAGAGGATACGGAGACCTGGCTGACGGCGCCGTGGGCCGAGGCCCGGCATTTGCAGAAGACGGCGCCCGACGATGCGTTGGTGATCGTCGAGAAGCCGGCGACGCAGATCAAATTTCGGCTGGAGGCGCCAGCCCAGGGATCGCTGTTCTAGGATGCGGAAAGGGCCTGCCGGTCTTCTCCTCAGTCATCGTCTCGCCAGATCACCCGGCGAACCATGCGGATCTCGACAAGGCGCCTGACGCGAATTTTCACGCGCTCGGCAGCACTTGGCAGGATCACGCTTGCGTCAAGCTCGCGGCGTTTGCAGCGTTCGCATCGCATATGGCCTTCCACGTCCCAAAAGGGAATGTCGCCGACCAGTTTTGCAAGGTCGCCAGGCAGATAGTGCCGCGTGATGTTGCAGTTCAGGCATCGGACACGAATGAGCTGCCCGACCTCATGTGCCAGGCCCAGGGTTTGCACATTTCGGCGCGGACGGCTGCTGAGCTCGGGCATGAGCTCATTAGGAATTATTTCCTTGTAAGGTCAATCCGCGCCGAACGTCGTGTTCAGTTTGTTCACAGCCGGCAAAAGGCCATAACCTACCCGAGGATCGAGGATGGTCAGACTATGCAGGAAGCATAGGGCAGTTGGCGCCGCGGCGCAGACTGATATGCGCCACGTCGCCGACGCCAAATCTAAAACCCTCGGTCTGGCGCGGGGCGTCGATTACCACCGGCAATCCTTGCCCCAGCTCGGCGTGAAGGCGCAAGGTCCGCCCGTGGAAAACGATGCTGTTGACGCGCGCCGGCGCGGTGCCTGGCGCAGCCTCGGTTGCGGCCAGCAAATCCTCCGGACGCACACCGATGGTACGCACCTCGCCTTCGCTGGGTGACTGACCGGTTTCAGACACAGCCTCCAGGGGCAAGGCGCCGGCGTGGAACCGCAAGCGGTCGCCATCGCGACCGACAAATCGCGATGGCAGAAGATTCATGGTGCCGATGAAGCTGGCGACGAACTTGGTCGCCGGCTGGTCGTAAAGCGTGGCGGGTGGCGCGATCTGCTCGATGCGGCCCTTGTTCATGACGACGATGCGGTCGGATATGGACAACGCCTCCGTCTGGTCGTGGGTGACCATGACGAAGGTGGTGCCGAGCCTGGACTGCAATCGCTTCAGCTCGACCTGCATCTGTTCGCGCAGATGCGCATCGAGTGCCGACAAGGGTTCGTCGAGAAGCAGCACGCGCGGCTCGCAGACAATGGCGCGGGCGAGCGCGACACGCTGACGCTGGCCGCCCGACAATTGCGAGACGCGGGCGCGGATCTTGTCGGCGAGGCCGACCATGTCGAGCGCCTCAGCGACCCGCCTGGCCTGCTCGGCCCCCGAGAGTTTTCGCAGGGACAGGCCGAAGCCCACATTCTGCGCAACGTCCATATGCGGAAACAGCGCGTAGTCCTGAAACACGGTGTTGACCGGGCGGTCGAACGGGCGAAGCGCGGTGATATCGCGGCCGTCGAGCAGCACCTGGCCGCTCGACGGCCTTTCGAAGCCGGCAATGACGCGCAGGCTGGTGGTCTTGCCACAACCCGACGGCCCGAGCAGCGTGATGAACTCGCCGCTGATAATGTCGAGATCGACAGCGTCGAGCCCGACGACGCCACCGGGAAAAATCTTCGAGACGGCCTGCAGCCGGACGAGCGGATCAGGCGCCATCGCGAACCTCGGAGGGCTTCGTGGTGTTGACCCAGAGAATCTGGCAACGCTCGCTGCCTGGATTGCGGAAGGCATGAAAAAGCGTACTCTTGAAGGCAAAACTGTCGCCGGTCTTCAGCGCGTATTTGGTTGAACCCACCACGAGTTCGACCTCGCCGGCCAGCACATAGCCGAACTCGTGGCCGGCATGGGCATAAGCGTCGGCCGTGCCTCCGGCCGCTTCGACACTCACCAACATGCCGGTCAGCGCCGCACCGGGCGGCGACAGCAAAGCCTTGGCGATCCCTTCCGATTTTACTGGGATGGCTCGGCGGCTACCGGCGCGCACACAGTAGAGATCGTTGACGGCATCGTTGCCGTCGGCGATCAGCGCTGATGGTTCGATGTCGAGAGCGGCGGCGAGCGGCCAGATGACTTTGACGCGCAACGAGGTCATGCCGCGCTCGATCTGGCTCAGCGCACCGATCGATATGCCGGCCTTGGCCGCCAGATCGGCAAGCGACAAATTGCGCTCCAGCCGCAACGCCCGAAGGCGCCTGCCGACACGGATGTCGGCATCGTCCTTTGGCTTCGCGGCGGCTTCGTCCAGCATGTCCATCAGTCGTTCCTTGTCAGCATCTCTGTCCGAGCGCGGCGCGGCGTCGAGAAACTCCCCTTCTCCCCTTGTGGGAGAAGGGGAAAAGGGCTCACCCGCCCGCCTTCACCTTTTCGAACATCTTCGCCAGATCGTCGTTCTGTTTCATAGGTCCGGTGAAGATCGTGGTCTTCAGCATCACTTCGGGGTCGGAAGGCAGCTGCAGCTTTTCCAGTTCGTCCTTCGGAACAGCAGCGAAGGCGGTGCTTAGCGAACTGCCATAGCCGTAGGATTCGATGAGGTACTTGCCCGACTCCGCATCGAGCCGGCTGTTGATGAAGTCATAGGCGAGATCGACATTCTTGGCGTCCTTGAGCATCACGAAGCCGCAGGCCCAGGTCAGCATGCCTTCCTTCGGTTTCATGAACTCGACCGGCACGCCCTGCTTCTTCAACGACGTTGCCGACGCGTTCCAGGTCATGGCTGCAACCAGCTGGCCGCTGGAGAGCGCCTGTTCCACCGAAGTCATGTCGGTGGTGTAGTTGGAGAGCAGAGGGCGCTGCTCGCGCAGCTTCGCGGCCACCTTTTCCATTTGCTCGGGCGTCATGTCGAACGGATTGACGCCGGCCAGCAGGGCCGCGACGATCGGCGTATCGTGCACGGCGTCGATGGTCGCCATGCGGCCGGCATATTGCTTGTCCCAGAGCAGGTTCCAGCTCGCTTCCGGGTTCTTAACCAGGTCGGTGCGGTAGAGGATCGATGTGTTGCCCCAGTCCCACGGCACCATCCACACCTTGCCATCGCCGGCCTGCAGATCTGGGAGGTTCTTGAACACAGGGAAGATCGAATCCCAGTTCTTGATGCGCTTGGTGTCGATCGGCTGCAGCAAGCCTTCCTTGTTCCAGCGCGCGACCTTGTCGTAGCAGGGATGGGCGATGTCAGGCCGGAAGCCGGCCTTGACCTTGGTGAAGGCGTCATCGTCGTCGCCAAAGATCGAAGCCTCGACGCCATCGGGGTGCGCCGCCAGGAAGCTCTTGTTGAAATCCGGCAGTTCATAGCCCGACCAGGTGAAATACTGCAGCTTGTCGGCGGCGAAAGCGACGGTGGATGACAGGATTATTGCAAGCGCGGCAAGGCCGGTGCGAGCTTTCTTTGCGGTGGTTGATTTTAGCTCGAATGCCATTTCGGTTCTCCTCTTTTGGTTGTGTGTCATCAGAATCATTTGGCCGATGGGCGCGTTGCCCCGAGCCCGCGATGGCGCACCAGCTCGGCGGTGCCGGCAATGACGAAGGATACGGCCAGGATCGACGTGCCCAACGCCATGACGGTCGGCAGCGATTTGGGGAACCGCAACTGGCTCCAGATGTAGAGCGGCAGCGTCGGCTCGGTGCCGGCCAGGAAGAAGACGACGATGAATTCGTCGAAGGAGATCAGGAACGCCAGCATGAAGGCCGAAATGATCGCCGGCAGGCTGAGCGGCAGCATGACCCTTCGGAATGTCGTCCAGTCGGAAGCACCGAGGTCAAGCGCGGCCTCAGGAATGGTCTTGGGGATGGCGGCAAAACGGCTGCGCATAATCACCACCGTCGTCGGCAGTGCCACCAGAATATGGCCAAGGACGATGGCGATACGCGACGGCCCGAGACCAATGAGATTGACGAGGATCAACAGCGATATGCCGACGATCACGCCCGGAATCAGGATCGGCAGCCGCGCGATGGCGCTGATCGTGGCCGAAAGCGGCGAGCGGCCATAGAGGTCCATATAAGAGACGGTGATGCCGCAGAGCGTAGCGCCAGTGGCGGCGATTGCCCCGATGACGAGGCTGTTCAAGAGCGCACTAGACAGCGCCGAATTGCCGAGCAGCGTGGCGTACCATTGCAGGGTGAAGCCTTGCAGCGGAAACGCCGCCTGGATCGAATCGTTGATAGAAAACAGCGGGATCAGCAGCACCGGCAGATAGAGAAAAATCAGGTAGGCGATCACATAGATGCCCAGCCAGCGTCCGCCCTCGTCCATGCGCGCGGTGCTCATGCGCGGCTGCCAAATCTGCGGTCGGTGGCACGCGCCACCAGCACGACGCAAAGGATGACCAGCATAACGGCGACGGAGAGTGCCGCACCAAACGGCCAGTCATTGGCCTTGCCGAATTGCGCCTGGATCAATGTGCCGATCATTGTGCTCGCCGGCCCACCGACAAGCGCTGGCGTGACGTAGTCGCCGACCGTCGGCACGAAGACGACGAGGGCGGCGGCCAGCACGCCCGGCATGGAATTGGGAAGCACGACACGGCGGAAAGAGGTGAACGGCCTGGCGCCGAGGTCGGATGCTGCCTCGATCAGCGATTTCGGGATCGTGTCCAGCGCAACGTAAATAGGCAGGATGGCGAAGGGCGCATAGGCGTGGGCGAGCGTGACGACGACGGCCGCCGGCGTGTTGAGGAAGGCGAGCGTCGGTTCCGACCAGACGCCGCTTTCGATCAATGCTGAATTCAGCACGCCATTATAGGCAAGCACGATCTTCCAGGCGAAGACTCGCAGGAGATAGCTGGTCCAGAACGGCAGCGTCACCAGGAACAGTAGCAGGCTACGCCGCCGGCCGGCATGGAAGGCGAGATAATAGGCGACCGGATAAGCCGTGACGACAGTCGCGAACGTGACCAGCCCGGCAATGACCAGCGAGCGCAGCGTCACCGTCCAGTACAGCGGATCGGAAACCACGGTGATGAAATTCGCCACGGTGAAACCGGCGCCGAGCAGCGACCCGTCATTGGCTCGAAAGGCGAGGAATATAACAAGGGCCAGCGCAAACAGGATCAGCAGGAACGTGACCAGCGCGCCCGGCAGCAACATTCCAATGCGGAAGCCCGATGATGATCGGACCTCCGGCACCTGCGCTGCAACAATGGTCGACATCGATGTGCCTGCCGAAATTTGAAATTGGCTAAGATTTTTTCATATTCATGAAACTGTCAAGCGGAATTCACTCCGGCTGTCCGCGTTCAACGCTCCAGCGCGTCGAGCAAGCGATACCAGGCGATGGTCGCGGCAACACCAACCTGCCTGAAGGCGTGGAACGGGATCGGCCGGATCGGCGACAGCGGGAAAGGCAATTGCCCGGCATCTCCAGTGGAGAGGTAGGTCGCGATGCGTCCCCCGAGCGCGGTCATCAAGCCGACGCCGCGTCCCTGGCAGCCTACCACCGCCAGGAGTCCCGGCTCGGGTTCATGGAGATGAGGCAAATGATCCGGCGTCATCGCCACCCGGCCGAACCAGCGCTTTTCGATAGCGACACCGGCCAGTGCTGGATAGATCCTCTGCAGCGCCCGCTCCAGATGGGCCCAGTCGGCCGCGCTCGTCGGCAAGGCCATGCGGCCACGTCCGCCAAGCACCAGCCGGCCGTCGGGGGATTTGCGATAGTAGACGAGGATGCGTCTGGAGTCCGATACGGCCTGCCCTCCAGGCAGGATCGTGGCTGCCAGGTCAGGCGGCAATGGCGCGGTGGCGATCTGGAAGGAATGCAGCGGCACGATCGACTGTGCCAGCCCAGGGACCAGACCGTCCGTATAGGCGTTGGTTGCCAGAATGACCGCCCTCGCCTGCACTTTTGCGCCATTGTCGGTCGAAACAAGCCATTTTCCGGCGTCTTTGTCGAGGCGCGAAACCTTGTGACTTTCTGCTATCCGGACTCCGGCCGCTGTCGCGACACGGGCAAGTTCCGAAGTATAGGCAAGCGGATCGATCACCCCGGCGCGACGATCGAGCCAGCCGCCGACATAGCCCCGCGCGCCGGTCATCGAGCCGATCTCATCAGCGCTCAGAAGCTTGACATCGGCTCCCCGCGCCCGCCACTGCCGGTCGCGGTTTGCCGCGGCCTTCAGCGCGATCTCGGTATGAGCCGCCTGAATCCAGCCATTGCGCGCAAACGGCACCGACAGTCCTTCATCGCGGATCAATTCGAAGACCGCGTCCGCCGTCGAGGCGGCGAAATTGACAAGCGTCTCGCCGCGTTCCTGGCCAAAATGCTCCAGCAGCCACTCAGGATCATATTTCAAGCCGGGAATGACCTGTCCGCCATTGAGCCCGGACGCACCGTGACCGATTTCACCGGCATCCAGCACCTGTACGGACATGCCGAGCCGGGCCGCGTGGAGCGCGGTCGACAGACCCATGATACCGCCGCCGACGATTGCGATATCGGCAGGCTGGTCATTGCCAAAGAGAGGCTGGACCTTGCGGGCCGTAGCGGGCTTGCTCCAGATCGGAACTGAAAACGGTAAAGGCAAGGCAACCACCTAAACGATGCATCAAATGAAAATCCTATTCAGGATTTCATATTTTTGAAAGAGGGTCGGGATCATCTTCCATGAACGCCACCATGGAAACCGGATTTCGATCGCCAGCGACGGGATAGACCTTTGACAGGAATCCGGTGAAAGTGCCGCGCCGATCAGGCCAAGCCGCATTGTCGATCATCTCGGAGGACCCAACGCCATGACCAACCAGACGAATCTGCCCGCCGATGGACTCTTTGTCGGCCGGGCCAGGAGCGGCAATACCCCGCATCCTCTGGTGGTCACTGTGCGCGATGGCACGGTCTTCGACATCACGTCGCGCGCGACGCCGACCGTGCGCGACCTTTGCGAGCTGGACGACCCGGCAGGACATGTCCGTTCTGCCTCGGGCAGAGCGATCGGCTCGCGCGACGATATCGCCGCCAACAGTTTCGAGGCCGACCGCGATCCGGCAAAGCCCTATCTGCTCTCTCCCGTCGACCTGCAGGCGGTGAAAGCTTCAGGCGTCACCTTCGTCGTCAGCCTGCTCGAACGGGTCATCGAGGAACAGGCGCGCGGCTCGGCGGAAAAGGCGGATGCCATCCGCGCCGACATCGCCGGGCTGATCGGCCATGACCTCTCGAAGCTCAAGCCGGGCTCACCCGAAGCCATGGAGATCAAGGCCAAGCTCATTGCTCGCGGGGCCTGGTCACAATATCTGGAGGTCGGCATCGGCCCCGATGCCGAGATCTTCACCAAGTGCCAGCCGATGGCGTCGGTCGGTTTCGGCGCCGATGTCGGGCTGCACCCGGTATCGACCTGGAACAATCCGGAGCCGGAAATCGCCATGATCGCCGCCAGCAGCGGCAGAATCGTCGGCGCCACCATCGGCAATGATGTCAATCTGCGCGATGTCGAGGGGCGTTCGGCACTGCTGCTCGGCAAAGCCAAGGACAACAATGCGTCGGCGGCACTCGGTCCCTTCATCCGCCTGTTCGACGAATCCTTCTCCATTGACGACGTCAAGCAGGCCGTCATGCGCCTGAAGGTCGAGGGAGAGGATGGGTTCTCGCTCGAGGGCGCGAGTTCGATGGCCGAGATCAGCCGCTCGCCGGAAGAGCTCGTGGCGGCCGCCATGGGCCCGCATCATCAATATCCGGACGGGCTTGCGCTCTATCTCGGCACCATGTTCGTGCCGTCCAAGGATCGCGGCGAGAAAGGCAAGGGCTTCACCCACAAGGTCGGTGACATCGTCACCATCTCGTCGGAAAAATTCGGCGCGCTGGTCAACCGGGTGCGGTTGTCGCCGGATTGCCCGCACTGGACCTACGGCGCCAGCCATCTGATGCGGGAACTGGCCGCGGCCGACCTTGTCTGAACGAGACGACGCGTCCGTCCCTGCGCTTGCCGATGGCCGATCAGTCCGCGCTCGCCGCGAGGCTGTCGGAAAATACCGTCGAACTGATGCAATCTGATGGGAGCGCCGATGGCGCCTCGTCAGGCGCCAACTACGACTTGCAGATGGAGGCTTGCCATCGGTCGAAAAACAGGATGCTGTGATGCATCCGATCGGCGCTGGCAGGACGCGTCCGGCGGTCGCCGGAAACGAGGGACGGATCCGAACTGATCATCTTTAAACGGGAGGAAAGACAAATGCTGACACGGCTAAGACTCGTTCTATACGGCCTGTTGGTGGCGCTGATGGTTATACCGGCGGCGGCACAGGCCAAGACATTCTACTGGATCTCGCATGGCGGTCCGGCCGATCCGGTGTGGACCTACTTCCTCGCCGGCGCCAAGCAGTGGGCCAAGGATACCGGCAACACGGTCAACACCTCGTTCCACAATGGCGACGTGGCCTCGCAGCAGGAAGCGGTTCGCGCCGCCATCGCCGCCAAGGCGGACGGCATCACCACCACAAGCCCCGATCCGGGCAGCCTTGTCGAGATCGTCAAGGAAGCGCGTGCGGCCAACATCCCGATCATCAATTTCAACACGCCCGACCCCAAGGCCAATTTCAACGCCTATGTCGGCGGCGACAACGTCACCTTCGGCAAGCACTGGGCGCAGTACCTCGTCGACAAGGGCCTGGTGAAGAAGGGCGACTTCGTCTGGATGCCGGTCGAAATCCCCGGCGCCACCTATGGCGTCCAGGAAGAGGAAGGCATCAAGAGCGTCTTCGAACCTCTCGGCATCACCTATGAGATCACCGAAGCGACGCTCGATCAGGCCGAGGTCATCAACCGCATGGTCGACTACCTCACGGCCAACAAGGCCAAGGTCAAGGCGATCATTGGGCTGGGCGATCTCGTCACCGGTTCGGTCAAGCGCGTCTTCGACCAGGTCGGCATCAAGCCTGGCGAAATCCCCGTGGTCGGCTGGGGCAACTCGCTCGACACCACCCAGGAAGTGCTGAACGGCTATGTCAATGCCGGCCAGTGGCAGGACCCGCAGGCGACCAGCTATGTGGCGCTCTCGCTGGCCAATATGGCGGCCGGCGGCATTCCTCCGGGCTTCAACGTCATCACCGGCGCGCTCTATGAAAAGGACACCGCCGAGGTCTACGACAAGATCCTGTCGGGCAAATAATATCCAGGACCTGAACAGTCGCGGCCGATCCTCGGTCGCGACTGCACTCTCCGCATCGCCGGGCCTCACCGCTATCGAGCAAGGCTCAGCCCCTCCCAATCATGTCGCGGGTCATCAGTGGAACATCATTCGCCCATCCAGCGCCTGATCGCGCGGCCTGAATTCGGGCCCCTTGTGCTTCTCATCGTCGAGATCGCCGTTTTCTGGGGCTTCAACCACGACTTCCTGTCGCCACAGAACATCTCAAACACGCTGGCCTTCACGGTCGAGCTCGGCCTCATCGCGCTGGCGATGACGCTGCTGATGACATCCGGCGAGTTCGATCTATCCGTCGGTTCGCTGTTCGGATTCTCCCCGGTGCTGATGTGGACGCTGTTCAACAGCGGCCTCACCTCGCTCGAAGTCGGCTTCGTCGTCGCGGTGCTGGTCGCCGCTTTCATCGGCCTGGTCAATGGCTGGTTCGTGACGCAGCTCAAGATCCCATCGTTCCTGGTGACGCTGGGCATGCTGCTGGTGGTGCGCGGCACGGCGCTTTTCGTAACCGATGGATTTCCGCAGCGCACCTGGAGTGCGGAGGGCAGTTGGCTCGCCAACATGCTGGTCGGCGATTTCTTCATCGGACCTTTCCGCATCTACATGTCGTTGTTCTGGTTCATCGCCGCGGCCATCGCGCTGGGCTATGTGCTGACGCAAAGCCGTATCGGCAACTGGATACAAGCGGCCGGCGGCAATCCGAACGCCGCGCGCGCCCGCGGCGTCAATGTCAGCGGCGTCAAGATCGGCCTGTTCATCCTGTCGTCGGTAATGGCATCGCTTGCCGGCGTCATCTCCTCACTGCGTACGTCAGCGGCCAATCCCAACAGCGGCACCGGCTACGAACTGGAGGTCATCGCCATGGTGGTGATCGGCGGCACCGCACTGACCGGCGGCCGCGGCACCATCATCGGCACCGTGCTCGGCATCCTGATCCTGCGCGTCATGCGCAATGGCATCGTGCTGATCGGCGTGCCGGGCCTTGCCTACAACATTTTCATCGGCGCGATCATCCTTGGCATGATGGCGCTCCATTCATGGCTGGAACGCCGGCATCAGGCAGGGACTTGAACCATGGCCGAGCCATTGATCCGCATGCAGAACATCCGCAAATCCTATGGCCGCGTGCTGGCCTTGGAGGATGCAAGCTTCCACGTCAATGAAAGGGAAATCGTTGGCCTGCTCGGCGACAATGGCGCCGGCAAGTCTACCCTGATCAAGGTGCTTTCGGGCGCGGTGCCGCTGACAAGCGGCGACATCTTCATCCGGGGCAAAAAGGTTACCCTGCGCAGCACCAGCGACGCCATCGCGCACGGCATCGAGACCATCTACCAGGACTCCGCGCTGGTGACGCAATTGTCGATCGCCCGCAATTTGTTCCTCGGACGCGAGCCGATCAAGCCGCCGCGCTTCCTGAACCGCATGGATCAGGATGCCATGAACATGGTCGCCCGCGACCTGCTGAAACAAGTCGGCATCTCCAAGAACATTCCGCCGACGACACCGATCGGCTCGCTCTCGGGCGGCGAACGCCAAGCGGTGGCGATCGCGCGCGCCATGCATTTCGACAGCGACCTCATCATTCTCGACGAGCCGACCAACAATCTCGGCGTCGCCGAGACGCAGGGCGTGCTGAGCTTCGTGCGGGGGGCGCGTGACTCGGGCCATTCCTGCGTCTTCATCGCGCACAACATCCATCACGTCTTCCAGGTCGTCGACCGGATCGTCGTCATGCGCAGGGGAAAGGTCGTGGCCGACGATATCGACCCCAAAAAGGCCAGCGTGGCGGAAGTCGAGCGGATCATCACCGGCATGTCGGACAAGGAAATCCGCGACGCCGTCGCCGACGGTAAGCCAGCGCACTGAGGACGGTTGGGCGCGCCATT
The DNA here is from genome assembly GCF_020164785.1 of Mesorhizobium sp. ES1-1. GTDB lineage: Bacteria > Pseudomonadota > Alphaproteobacteria > Rhizobiales > Rhizobiaceae > Mesorhizobium. The sequence continues at coordinate 131,863 of NZ_JAIUGX010000001.1, forward strand.
TTGCCGAAGCAGTCGAACCGCGTGCCGGTGATGGGGTCCAATCAGCCGTCACCTCAAATCGCATCGCTTGTCTGGCGCGCCACTGCTTCGGTGCATAGGGTCACCGGATGAAAGCCACCGTTTCGGATATCGCGCGTAATTGCGGGCTGTCGACCGCCACGGTCGACAGGGTGCTCAACAACCGGCCTGGCGCCAGTGCGGCCAACCGGCAGCGCGTCATGGAAGCAGCCAAGCAACTCGGTTACCTGCCTGTCGCCGATCAGGTGACGCTTCCATCGCGACCGGCCCATCTCGAGTTCCTGCTGCCGATCGGCAGCAACGCATTCATGCGCGACCTCGCAGGATATATCGAGGACTACGCCGCGCGCCTGCCGCTTGTCGCTTCATGCCGGATCCACAAGCTCGCGGGAATCTCGCCCAATGCATTGCAGGCAGCTGTCGAGAATCTCTCGCTGAAGGCGAACGGGGTGGGTGTCATCGCCATCGACCATCCGCGCACGCGAAACATCCTGCGCGACATCGTCGACGCCGGCATTCGCCTGGTGACGCTGGTGTCCGATATTCCGGCCGCGCCGCGCTCGGCCTATGTGGGCATCGACAACAGGGTGGCGGGACGGACAGCCGCACTCCTGATGGGACGCTACCTCGGTGGCCTCAAGGGCCATCTCGCAATGGTGGTCGGGTCGCGGTCATATCGCGGCCATGAAGAACGTGAAATGGGCTTTCGCTCGGTGCTCGGCGAGGAGTTCCCGAACCTGACCGTCAGCAGCGCCGTCGAGATCAACGATGAGCCTGAAGCCAGCTATACCGAAACGATGAAGGCGCTGCGGAACGAACCGGAACTGCTCGGCATCTACTGCGTCGGCGCAGGCCGTTCCGGTGTCGCGAAGGCGATCAGGGAAACGAGGCCCAACCGCAAGCCTGTATTCATCTGCCATGACCTTACCCGGGAGACCCGGGGCTATCTCGTCGATGATCTCGCCGATGTCGTCATCGACCAGAATGCCAGGCTGATCGCAGAGCAATCCGTCATCCAGCTGCTGGGATCGATCGCATCGTCCGCGCCCTATCTGACCCGAAAATTTATCGAGCCTCGGTTGATCTTCCGCGAGAATATTCCGGTCCAATAGGAACGGAGGAGATGTCCGGTAGTAAAGCAACCAGGCGCTCCGCACGGCGACACGGCAAATCTGCACAGCTGCTATGCAGGATCCGCAATTGCCGAATCGTTGGGCACATCGTAGGTATTGGTTGTCGGCCATCTACTCCTCCCAGATGCGATGCCGACGCTGAGTGGGGTGCACCTCCTCCCGCGCCACACTCGAAATCGAGCCCGCTGCCACCTCCTCCCGGCAGCGGGCTTTTTTCATTTTAGACGCGAAGCAATGCCCGCCCTGCGACCACGGGCGTGAAGAGCGATGGGATTGGCGCCAAGCTCGCTCGACTGAATCGAACAGGCCGCCCTGCGGCAGCCAAGATTTAACTGGCCGCGGCACCCCTGAAGGATACGATCAGGCCTTCCGCCATGCGCACGAACTGCGCGCTTGGGCCCTCGCTTCCCACGGTCTGCACGCTTACACGGGCGCCTTCGAACAGCAGCGACAGCGTATCGGCGAGAAGCTCCGCCTGGCCAATGCCGGCATCCCGACACAGCGTCACCAGTCGCGCACGCTGGGCTTCCTTCAATTCCTTGATCACCAGCCTTGCCGGATGCTCGGGCTCGGTCAACTCGGCAGCGGCATTGGCCATGTCGCAGCCGCGGCCATCAGCGTTGAGCATGAAGGCGGCCTTGCGAACCCAGGCATGCAACTGGGCGAGCTTGTCGCCCGGGAACTCCGCCTCGAAGGCTTCCCACATCGCGCCGGCCTTGGCGGCATTGGCACGCAGACATTCGACGATCAGCTCATCCTTGGATTCGAAATGACGATAGAGCGTCATCTTGTTGGTGCCGGCAGCCTCGGTGATGGCGTCGACGCCAACGCCCTTGATGCCATGCTTGTGGAACATGTCACGAGCCGTCTCGAGGATCCGATCCCGGGGACGTGAGCGCTCCACGACGCCGTCTGTCATCATGATCTCCTTTCGTTTCCAAAAACGCACGGCCACCTCTTGACTAGGGTGTTACCGGTCTGTAACTATGCAGATGTTACTTACTGGTAACACCTATGTCGCTTTTCGTCAATAACAAGGCCGTGAACGCATTTGGCGGGTTGGAACGGCGAAATTGCGACTCATGCGGCTTCGGCCGGTGAAGAAATGAAAAACGGTTCGCGAGCGTGGGCTGCGAATCGACAGACAAGGAGCCGGCCAATGCCACAGCGCCGCGATCTTACCATAGATGAAGCCGTCCGGGATCCGATGATCCGGCTGGTGATGAAGGCAGATGGGGTCGACCCCCGCGCCCTCGAGAAAATGCTTCGCTCGCTTGCCGATGGGCAGCAGCGCGATGTACCCCTGCTGCGGTCCGGGGAAGAGCCCCGCAACGGACGCGCCCAATTGTCCAGGGTCGCCAGCGCCTTCGGGCGGGCAAGAGCTGCCGGCGAGGCGTGCGTGTCGTGGTAAACTTCTTCATCCACCGTCCGATCTTCGCCTCGGCGATCGCCATCATCATGGTGCTCGCCGGGACGATTTGCTATTTCCTCCTGCCCGTCTCGCAGTTTCCCGACATCACGCCGCCCCAGGTGGTGGTCAGCGCCCACTATCCGGGCGCCAGCGCGCAGGTCGTGGCCGATACGGTGACGACGCCGTTGGAGCAGCAGATCAACGGCGTGCAGGGCATGACCTACATGTCGTCGACAAGTTCCAATGACGGCTCATCGACCATCACCATCACTTTCGACGTCGGCTATTCCTTGAGCACCGCGGCGGTCGACGTCCAGAACCGGGTCTCGCAGGCGGCTTCGTCGTTGCCCGCGATCGTCAACCAGAGCGGCGTGACGATCAAGAAGCAGAACCCGAACTTCGTCCTGATCGTCAACCTGACCTCGCCCGACAATTCCATCGATCCGGTGGCGCTGAGCAATCTTGCTTATCTGCAGGTGGTCGATCCGCTGAAACGCCTGCCCGGCGTCGGCGACGTGCAGATCTTCGGCGAACGGCGCTACTCGATGCGAGTCTGGCTCGATCCCGACAAGCTCGCCAATCTCGGCATCACCGCCGTCGATGTCCAGAATGCCATTTCGGAACAGAACGTCCAGGTGGCGGCCGGCAAGATCGGCCAGTCGCCCGCGCCGGCCGGCACGGCCTTCGAGATGCAGGTCAACGCTGTCGGCCGGTTGAGCGACCCGAAAGAGTTCGGCGACATCGTGGTGCGTGCCAACACCGATACCGGCTCGCTGGTGCGGCTGCGCGACGTGGCCCGCATCGAACTCGGCGCCCTGCAATATTCGTCATCGGCCTTCTTCGGCAAGGACCCAACCGTGGTGCTCGCCGTCTACCAGATGCCGGGTTCAAACGCGCTCGATCTACAGCAGCGCGTCAAGGACAAGATGCAGGAATTGTCCGGTCGCTTCCCCAAGGGTGTGTCCTACGCCATGCACTACGACACGACACGCTTCGTCTCGGCCTCGATGCACGACGTGCTGATCACGCTGGGCGAAGCGCTGGTGCTCGTCGTCGCTGTTGTGTTCGTGTTCCTGCAAAGCTGGCGCACGACAATCATCCCGACGATCGCCATTCCGGTGTCTCTGGTGGCCACGCTCGTGGTCATGGAGATGCTCGGCTTCTCGCTCAACATGCTCTCCCTGCTCGGCATGGTGCTGGCGATCGGCCTGGTCGTCGACGACGCCATCGTCGTGGTGGAGAACGTCGAACGACAGCTGGAGGCCGGGCTCAAGCCGCTGGCGGCGACGAAGGCCGCGATGGCGGAAGTCACCGGGCCGATCATCGCCACCACAGCGGTCCTGATGGCGGTCTTCGTTCCGGTTGCCTTCATTCCGGGCGTCTCGGGCCGGCTCTACAACCAGTTCGCGCTGACGGTGGCGATTTCGGTCGGCATCTCGGCCTTCAACTCGCTGACGCTCAGCCCGGCGCTCAGCGCCGCATTCCTGAAGCATCGCCAGCCGACACAGTTCGTGCTGTTCCGCTGGTTCAACACCGGCTTTGACCGGCTGTCCCATGCGTACGCCCATGGCGTGCGCTTCCTCATCCGCCTGCGCTGGATCATGCTCGGCCTGTTCGCCGCCGGGCTGGTCGCGACATATTTTGTCTGGCAGCGCCTGCCATCGACCTTCCTTCCGGTCGAGGATCAGGGCTATTTCTTCGTCGTCATCCAATTGCCCGACGGCGCATCGCTGGAGCGCACCGACGCGGTAGCCCAGAAGGCGCGCGACATCCTGCAGGCGACGCCCGGCGTCGAGATTGTCGGCTCGATCAGCGGCCTCAACTTCCTCACCAGCGCCGCGCAGTCGAACTCGGCGGTCGAGTTCGCTATCCTGAAGCCCTGGGAGGAGCGTGGACCCGACCAGAGCGCGTCCAAGCTGGTTGCCGATGTGCGCGGCAAACTGCTGCAGATGCCGGAAGCCTTCGCTCTGAGCTTCGACCCGCCGTCGATCCCCGGCATCGGCGCTACGGGCGGGTTCGAATTCGTCGTCGAGGATCTCACCGGGCGCGGCAGCGCCGCGCTCAACGATGCGACGCAAGCCGTGATCGCCGAGGCGCGCAAAAAGCCTGAAATCAATCCGCAGCAGCTGTTCTCGCCCTTCTCGACCTCGACGCCGCAGTTCAACTACGACCTCGACCGAGCCAAGGCCAAGCTGCTCGGCCTCAATCTGCCCGACGTGTTCAACACGCTGCAGATCTATCTCGGCTCGCTCTATGTGAACGACTTCAACCTGTTTGGCCGCACCTTCCGGGTGACCATCCAGGCCGACAAGGATTCACGTGCCGGCGCTGCCGACATCTCGCGGCTCTATGTCCGCAACGCCTCGGGCGGCATGGTGCCGCTCAGCACGCTGGGCAAACTGGTGCCGTTCGTCGGCCCTGAAACCGTGCCGCATTACAACAACAATGCCTCGGCCACGATCAATGGCGGCGCGGCCCCCGGCTTCTCCTCGGGCCAGGCTGTCGCCGCGATGGAACGGGCGGCCGCTATCGCGCTGCCCAGGGATTTCGGCTTCGAATGGACCGGCATCACCTTCCAGGAGCTCAAGGCGGGATCGATCGCCTCCGTCGTCTTCGGCCTCGCTATCATCTTCGTCTTCCTGATCCTGGCGGCGCAGTATGAGAGCTGGGCCATGCCGTTCATGGTGCTGCTGGCGGTGCCGCTGGCCTTGTTCGGCGCCTTTGCGGCGCTTTGGGTGCGGGGCATGCAGATCGACGTCTACTCGCAGATCGGCTTCGTCATGCTGATCGGCCTGGCGGCCAAGAACGCCATCCTGATCGTCGAGTTCGCCAGACGGCGGCGTGAGGAAGGCCTGAGGATCGTCGATGCGGCGATGGAGGCGGCGCGGCTGCGGCTGAGGCCCATCCTGATGACGGCATTCGCCTTCATCCTGGGTGTGCTGCCGCTGATGTTCGCCACCGGCGCCGGCGCCGCGAGCCGTCAATCGATCGGCACGACCGTCTTCGGCGGCATGGTCGCGGCGACCATCCTGTCACTGGTCTTCGTGCCGGTCTTCTACGCGGTCATTGAACAGCTACGCGAACGCCGCGTCGAGGACGAGGCGGCTTCGCACCATACTGAACCAACAGCCGACCCCGCCTTCCCTCCCCTGGCGGAAGCGGCCGAATAAGATTGGAGACTATCATGCGTAAATGGAAAATCGCCTTGGGAACGGCCGTCGCGCTGGGAGCGATCTCGGTTGCCAGCGTCCACCTGCTCGACATGGGCAATCTCAGCCTCAATGCCGGCACGGCCGGCGCGGCGACGCCCGCTCCGGCGGCATTCGTCATGCCGGTGCCGGTGGTCAGCGTCGTCAAGAAGACGATCCCGATCTACCTCGACTACGCCGCCCGGACGGAGCCCATCCGCAGCATCACGCTGCAGGCCAGGGTGCCGGGCTATCTGCAGGAGCAGACGGCCGCCGACGGTGTCGATGTGCGTCAAGGCGACCTGCTCTACAAGATCGCGCCTGACGACTTCAGGGCCGCGCTCGACCAAGCCAAAGCGCAGGTGCAGCGCGATACGGCAACGCTGGACTATGCGCGCTCCAATCTCGGCCGGGGCACCGAACTCGCCAAGAGCGGCTATCTGGCCAAGGACAGCTTCGATCAGCGCACCAGCACTTTGCGCGAGGCGCAGGCATCGCTGGCCCTCAACCAGGCTGCCGTCCGCACCGCCGAGCTCAACTTGAGCTACGCCGAGATTCGCGCGCCGTTTCCCGGGCGCCTAGGCCATAGCCAGGCGTCGGTGGGAACGCTGGTCAGCGTCGCCGGCACGGTGCTCAACACACTGGTGCAGCTCGATCCGATCTACGTAACTTTCAACCCGAGCGAGACGGACCTGGCCCAGATCGAGCAGGCCCGCGCTGCAGGTCCGATTGAGGTCGAAGTCCTGCTGCCTGGCGAGACAGGCGCCAGCCAGAAGGGCGAACTCACCTTCATCGACAATTCCATCGACCGCTCGACGGGCACGATCACAGCGCGGGCGACGATCGGCAATGGCAAGTTCACGCTGCTACCTGGTCAGTATGTCCGCGTGCGGCTGCATGTGAAACAGCAGGCCGATGCGCTGATGGTGCCGCAGACTGCGTTGGGATCGAGCCAGCTCGGCAAATATCTCTATGTCGTCGGCAAGGGCAACACGGTCGACCAGCGCATCGTTTCGCTCGGTCCAGTCAACGGCGATCAGGTAGCGATCCTGAGCGGCGTGGCCGAGGGAGATCAAGTCATCACGGGCAATCTGCAGAAGATCGGACCAGGAATGCCGATCTCTCCGCTACCGGAAAAGCCGGCAACCTGAACACCCCCGTCAGGAACGGCCTCAGCGGCGCCCCGACCCTACATAAGGTCGCGGGCGCCGCTATCTTAAATGGTCGACCCAACGCCAGCAGTTCCACGCGAACAGGGCGTTAGATGGCGCGATCAGCAGCGCGGTCTCCAGGTCGGCGCGCGTCTCGACCCGCCGCCCAGGGCGATGCCCACGCCGACCTCTCCGACGCCATCGGCCCGAACGAAAACGCTCATACCCTGCACCGAATTGCTAGGTAGCTCCGGCTTTCTGCTGAATTGCCTGTATTGCCCTTGAAAGAGGCGTGGTTCCCTGCATACCCTTGCGGCACGCAGGGAGGGCCAAATGGACATTTTCAGGCTGGACGGCGATGTCGCTCTGGTGACGGGAGCAGGCAGCGGCATTGGCCAGGCGATCGCGATCGGCTTGGCGGAGGCCGGCTCCGATGTGGCCTGCTTCGGCCATGCGTCGAACGGCGGGTTGGACGAAACTGCGCAGAGGATAACGGCACTCGGCCGCAAGGCCCTGGTGCTGGCCGGCACGGTGACATCCGAGAGCGACCTTGCGGCGGCAATGGACCGCGTCGAGGCCGAACTCGGCCCGCTGACCGTTGCCGTCAACAATGCCGGTATCGCCGGCTCCGAGCCGGCCGAAACATTGTCGCTCGATGCCTGGCGCAAGGTGCATGACGTCAATGTCGCAGGCGTGTTCCTTTCGTGCCAGGCCGAGGCGCGCAAGATGCTGCCGAGACGCAGGGGAGCCATCATCAACATCGCGTCGATGTCGGCAACCATCGCCAACCGGGGCCTGACGCAGGCGCATTACAATTCCTCAAAAGCCGCCGTCATCCACATGTCGAAAAGCCTCGCCATGGAATGGGCAGCCCGGGGGCTGCGCGTCAATGTCCTCAGCCCGGGCTACACGTTGACGCCGATGAACCGGCGGCCGGAAGTCGCCGAGGAAATCAAGATCTTCAAACGAGACACACCGATGGGACGGATGGCTGAGCCGGAGGAGATGGTCGGGCCAGCCATATTCCTGGCCAGCCGTGCCTCCAGCTTCGTCACCGGCCTCGACCTGATCGCCGACGGCGGCTACGTCTGCTGGTAGTCGGGCAAGGCGATCGGGCTGGGACGTCCCAGGCCGATCCGGAGCTCTTCACTCCGCGGCCAAGGCGAGTTGCGGGGGCGGCGCGGCGTTGTCCGCTGTCGTTACCTCGGCTTCCGGCTGGCTCCCCCGGCTGCGCGGCTCGCGGCCGAAGAACAGGGCGTAGCCCGCCGGCAGCACCAGGATGGTGAGCACGGTGGCGACCAGGATGCCGCCCATCATGGCATAGGCGAGCGGCCCCCAGAACACGGCGCGCGAGATGGGGATCAGCGCCAGCACCGCCGTCATGGCGGTCAGCACGATCGGCCGGAAGCGGCGCACCGCCGAGCCGATGATGGCCTCCGAACGGTCCATGCCCCTGGCTATGTCCTGGTCGATCTGGTCGACCAGGATGATCGAGTTGCGCATGATGATGCCGAGCAGTGCGATGACGCCGAGAATGGCGACGAAACCGAACGGCGCGCCGCTGATCAGAAGGGCGGCCGCGGCACCGATGATGCCGAGCGGACCGGTGGCCAGCACCAGCATCGCCTTGCCGAAATTCTGCAGTTGGATCATCAGAAGAACGACGATGACAGCCAGCATGACCGGCGCCTTGGCGGCGATCGAAGCCTGGCTTTCGGCAGAATCCTCAGCACCGCCCTGGATTTCGATCTTGTAGCCGGGCGCCAGACCATCGCGCAGGCCCTGCATGCTCTTGTAGAGCCTGGTGACGACGTCATTGGACTGCACGCCGTCGGGCAGCGTGGCGCGCACGCTAATGGTCGGCAGGCGGTCGCGCCGCCACTCGATCCCTTGCTCCAGCACCGGCACCACCTTGGCAACTTGCGAAAGAGGCACAAAGCCGCCGAAATCGGTCGGGATATAGACAGAGTCGACCGAGGAGAGCAGGCTGCGGCTGGCATCGGGCTCGCGGGCGACGATGGACACCGTCTCCTCGCCGTCGCGGAAGTCGTCGAGCGGCGCGCCGGACATGGTGGCCTGCAGCATCTGGCGGATGCGTTGCGAGGTGACGCCGAGCGCGCGGGCGCGATCCTGGTCGATGACCAGCTTCATCGCCGGCACCGGTTCGAGCCAATCGTCATGGACGGCACCGAGCAGCGGATCTTCCCGGAATTTCGCCTTCACCTGATCGGCGAGGCGTCGCACTTCCTGCCTGTCGGGGCCTATGACGCGCATCTGCACCGGCCAACCGGTCGGCGGTCCGAGGAAGAGGCGGTCGACCTTGGCGCGGATCGAGGGGAAATCTTGCGCCAGAATGCCACGCAGCTTGACGATCAGCCTTTCGCGGGCCGGTTCGTCATTGGCCATAACCAGCAGCTGGGCGAAGTTCGGATTGCGCAGTTGCTGGTCGAGCGGCAGGAAGAAGCGCGGCGCGCCTTCGCCGATATAGGTTGCGATGAAGCGCTTGTCGGTGTCGTCCATCATCCTGGCTTCGAGCGCCTTGGCCTGCGTCTCGACCTCCTTGATGCTGGTGCCTTCCGGCAGCCACAGGTCGACGAGGATCTCGGGTCGCGACGATTGCGGGAAGAAGTTCTGCGGGATGAACTGGAACGCCCACAGGCTGGTGCCGAAGGTCACCAGCGTCATCACGAGTACGATGATGCGATGCCGCACCGCCCAACCGACGGTGGCGCGCAGCCGGCGATAGAAGCTCGTGTCGAAAGCGTCGTGATGGCTGCCAGCATGCTTGCGCTGCTTGAGGATCATGTAGCCCAGCCAGGGCGTGAAATAGACCGCCACGAACCAGGACACGACCAGGGCGATGCCGACGACGTAGAACAGGGTGCGCACATATTCGCCCGCCGTGGAGGCGGCGAAGCCGACAGGGATGAAGCCGGCGGTGGTGATCAGGGTGCCGGTCAGCATCGGGAAGGCGGTTGAGGAATAGGCGAAGCTCGCCGCTTCGATTTTGACGAGACCCTCCTCCAGCTTGCGCTCCATCATCTCGACGACGATCATCGCGTCGTCGACAAGCAGGCCCAGCGCAATGATCAGCGCGCCGAGCGAAATCCGCTGCAGGTCGATGCCGAGCTCGTACATGATGGCGAAGGTTGCCGCCAAAACAAGCGGAATGGCGATGGCGATGACGAGGCCCGAACGCCAGCCGATCGACAGGAAAGAGACGACCAGCACGATCAGCAGCGCTTCGCCCAGCGCATGCATGAATTCGCTCACTGCATCCCTGACGACCTCCGGCTGGTCGGATATCTGGTCTACCGACACGCCATAGGGCAGCGCCTCCTCGAAGCGCTTGTAGGTCGCCTCGACATCCTTGCCGACATCGGTGACCTTGAAGCCCTTGGCCATCACGACGCCGAGCTGCACGCTATCATGGCCGTTGAAGCGGTATTTGCGCTGGAACGGATCTTCCAGTCCCGAAGTCACCGTGGCGATATCGCCCAGCCGGGTGACCTGGCCGCCGGCGCGAAGGCGCAGGTTCCTGATGTCCTCGACCTTACTGACGTCGCCCTCGACCGAGATGCGCACCGAGTTGGTACCCGTATCGACCGAGCCGGCCGGATCGACAGTGTTCTGTCCCTTGATGGCGTTCTGCAAATCCACCAGCGTCAGACCGCGTTCGGCCAGCGCCTTGGACGAGACATCGATATAGAGCTTCTCCGGCTGGTCGCCGATTATGACGGCTTTCTCGACGCCGGCCGTCGTCAGCAGCATGTCGCGCGCCTGGATGGCGAACTTCTTCAACTCCGGATAGGTGAAGCCGTCGCCGCTGATCGAATGCAGGGTGATGAACGTGTCGCCGAACTCATCGTTGAAATAGGGGCCAAGCAGGCCTTGCGGCAGCTCGCCCGCGATATCGCCGACCTTCTTGCGCACCTGGTAGAAGGCGTCATTGACTTCCGCCGCATTAGTGTCGCCCTTGATCTGGACGGTGATGATGGCGCTGCCGGCACGCGTGAAGGAGCGCACGAAGTCTAGATGCGGCGTTTCCTGCAGCTTGCGTTCGATCTTGTTGACGACCTGATCTTCCATCTCCTGGATCGAGGAGCCGGGCCAGATCGCCTGGACGACCATGACGCGGAAGGTGAAATCGGGATCTTCCTTCTGGCCCATCCGCATCAGGCCGAGCGCGCCCGAAATGATGATCAGGCCAAACAGGAACCGCGCAATGGCGGGGTGGCCGATGGCCCAGCGCGACAGGTTGAAGGGCCGCTTCTCTTCCGTGGAATTGGTCATCGGTGTTCGTCCACTTCGTTTGATCGTCGGCGCGGCGGCAATTTCGGCGCGTGTATTCCTGGGACTTTATGGTGGCTTCCGGGCGACAAGGCTCACCGAGCGGTGAACGCTTACCGCGATTGGGACGCAAGACTTGACGCGCGGGGGGTCACATCAAGCGAGCGCCTCGGTTCGAGCTTGTCGCCCGGAAACCAGCGGCCGCGGGAACGCGCGGCCGGTTCAGTTGTCATCGCACCTGCTTGGCGTCGCCGCCGTCGCCGGCCGCCGAAGCCGATTGCAGGACGGTGTCGGCGGCGAGCTTCACCTTGAGATTCTCGGTCATGAACTGCGTGCCGGCCGCAACCACGACATCGCCGGGTTTCAATCCTTCCGCCACGCGCACGCCGTCGGCAGCGAACGCGGCGACTTTCACCTTGCGTGCGTGAACTGTGTCCGCGCTACGATCTACTGTCCAGACGATCGGTTGGCTGCCTTGCTCGGCCAACGCGCTCAACGGGATCGAAACCTGTTGCCGTTCGTTGGCGGCGGACGCTTCGATGGAGGCGGTCATGCCGAGCAGCACGCGTGGATCGTCCGGCAGGCTGACGCGGACGGCGAAGGTGCGCGACTGCGGATCTGCGCTGCCGGCGACCTCGCGCACCTTGCCCTCAAGCGCCAGCGCATCGTCGGACCAGAAGCCTGCCTTGACGACCTTGCCCGGCTTGAATTGTGCGATCTCCATTTCCGGCACCGCGATCAGCACTTCCTTTTCACCGTCGACCGCGACGGTGACGACCGGCGTGCCCGAGCCGACCACTTGGCCGACATCGGCATTGACTGACGTGACGATGCCGGCCGTGTCGGCCTTGAGATCGGTATAGCCGACCTGATTTTTCGCCTGGTCAAACGAAGAACGGGCGGAGTCGCGCGTGGCAACCGCCTGGTCATAGGTGAGCGTCGCCTGTTCGAGCTGCGATTTCGGCGCGAAATTCTTGGCGAAGAGCTGCTCAGCCCGCTTGCGGGCAAGCTCGACGGTCTCCACCTGCCGCTCGGCCGCATCGAGGGCGGCCTGCGCGCTCTTGACCGACAAATCGTAGTCGGTGGGATCGATGCGGGCGAGCACATCACCGGACCCCACGTGCTGACCGATGTCGACAAGGCGCTCGGTGATCTTGCCGTTGACCCGGAAAGCCAATGCGCTTTCAGTACGGGCCCGCACCGACCCCGAATAGGAAAGGGTGCGGGTGTCATGAGCCTGGGCGATCTCGACGACCTTGACCGGACGGATGACGTCCTTGACCTCCGCTTTTTCCTGGCTGCAGCCGGCGAGCCCCAGAGTGACGGCGACAAGCAGCAGCGAACCAGCCGCCGGTAGCCTGCCGATGATCGAGTTGAACGAAGACACGCGCGTACTCCCGAGATGGAGATTACTGTTGGCGCCGGAAACCGGCATTATTTCAAGGCTCTGATGGCATAGTCGATGAGGTCGTCGGGCATCGCCCGGTTCGTCTTGGCGAGGCACTGCGCCACCATCTGCGGATGGCATAGGATGACCGTGGCGGCGCCGAAACAGCGCGATGCGATCACCGGATCCTGTTGTCTGAACTCGCCGGCTTCGATTCCGTCGCGGATCACTTCGGCCAAGAGGTCGTGAATGCTATCGACATGCTTGTCGATCACGGCCCAGTCGCGTTCGAGCGCAATGATGACCATCTCGTGGACCTTCTGCTCGTCCAGCATCACTTCCAGGGTCATCTTGTACTGCGCGTGAACGTAGCGCCGGAGCCTCTCCTCGGCGCTGATGGGCAAGTGCGAAATCTCGTAGGCCATCTGGTAACTGGCGCCGAGCATGCGGCCACAGATCGCCTGATGGATTTCGACCTTGGAGGCGAAAAACCGGTAGATGTTGGCCGGCGACATGCCAAGTTCTCGGGCGATGTCCGCGACATTGGTCTTTCCATAGCCATAGTGACGGAAGAGGCGCTCGGCGCAGTCGAGGATGCGCGTCACATTTTCCTGTCGGCTGGCGTCTACGACTAAATTCGAGGCTTCAGACATTGACCCTGTTGCTTTACGAGTGACGAATTTCGAATTTCGTCACTCGTAAATCGCACGACAGCAGATGTCAATGCGGATTCGTCGTACGCGTATAATTGGTGACAGATGGTGACAGGAGACAGTACGAGACAGTCCCTAGAGGATCGGGCGCGGCGATCGCAGCCGGCCCAAGCAATTGCCATCACAGGGCCAATGAGGTGCGCAGCGACCCGTCTGAGAACCTGAAGCGTCGCACCGTAGCATCTCGGCGCTTACGTCGCCTTCGCCATCTCCCGCAGCCGGAATTTCTGGATCTTGCCGGTCGAGGTCTTCGGGATTTCGGTGAAAGTCACCGCTTTCGGCACCTTGAATCGGGCAAGCAGAGCGCGGCAGTGCTCGATAACCTCTGCCTCGGTCGCAATGGCGCCCGGCTTCAGTTCCACGAAAGCTACGGGCACCTCGCCCCATTTCCCGTCCGGCCGGGCGACCACGCCGCAGGACGCAACCGAAGCGTGTTTGTAGAGCGCTTCCTCGACTTCGATGGACGAGATGTTCTCGCCGCCCGAGATGATGATGTCCTTTGAACGGTCCTTGAGTTGGATATAGCCGTCCGGATGCATGACGCCGAGATCGCCGGAATGGAACCATCCGCCGGCAAAGGCTTCGTCGCTCGCCTTGCGATTCTTCAGATAGCCCTTCATGACGATGTTGCCGCGAAACATGACCTCGCCGATGGTTTCGCCATCCGCCGGCGTCGACCGCATCGTCTCCGGGTCCATCACGGTCAGGCCCTCCAGCGCCGCATAGCGCACGCCCTGGCGCGCCTTCCTGGCGCTGCGGTCCTGCTTCTTAAGGTCGTCCCAGGACGCATGCCATTCGTTGACGACGGCCGGGCCATAGGTCTCGGTCAGGCCATAGAGATGGGTTACCGCAAAGCCGGCTTCGGCCATGCCCGACAGCACGGATTCCGGCGGTGGCGCCGCCGCCGTGTTGAAGGTGACGGTCTGCGGAAAGGCGCGCTTGTCCTCGGCCCGGGCGTTGATCAGCACGGACATGACCACGGGCGCGCCACACAAATGTGTCACCCCGTGATCGGCGATCGCATCGTAGATCGGCTTCGGCCGTACCCAGCGCAGGCAGACATGGGTGCCGGCCTGCACGGCGAGCGTCCAGGGAAAGCACCAACCATTGCAGTGGAACATCGGCAGGGTCCACAGATAGGCCGCATGCTTGGCCATCCCGGCATGGATTGTGTTGGTGTAGGCCATCAGCGCCGCGCCGCGATGATGATAGACGACGCCCTTGGGATTGCCCGTGGTGCCCGATGTGTAGTTGAGCGAAATCGCATCCCACTCGTCATCCGGCATCGCCCAAGGAAAATCCTCATCGCCTTCGGCGACAAACGCCTCATAGTCCAGGGTGCCGATCCGCTCGCCCTTCGGGTAGGGTGCGTCAACGGCGTATTCGGAATCGTCATAGTCGATCACGAGCGGCTTGACCCTTGTCAGATCAAGCGCTTGCCGCATGACGTCCGAGAACTCGCGATCGACGATCAGCACCCGGGTCTCGGCATGGTCGAGCTGAAAGGCGATGACAGCGGCATCGAGACGGGTGTTTAGGGAATGCAGCACGGCCTTGGTCATCGGGATGCCGAAATGCGCTTCCAGCATGGGCGGCGTGTTGGACAGCATGACCGTAATCGTGTCGCCCTTGCCGACGCCGCGCTTCTGCAAGGCTGAGGCAAGCTTCAATGAGCGCTGCCAAAAGGTGCGATAATCGATGCGCTGCTTGCCGTGGATGATGGCGAGATGATCAGGATAAGTCTTCGCCGCGCGCTCCAGATAGCTGAGCGGGGTCAGCGGCTGGTGGTTTGCAGCATTCTTGTCGAGATCCTGTTCATAAGGATTGCCCATGCCGTTCTCCCCGTGCCCTAAGAACAAGTCTGACAGCCCCGACGGCCCATATGGACCACCGCCGTGATGTCTTTCCAAACCCTTCTAATCGGGCGTCCGGCCTGCGTCACCATCGGCGGTGCCAAGCCGAAGGGAATTGGCCAAAAAACCATGCGCAATCGACGGTCTGAAGGGAATTGATGACCTTGCTCGGTTTGACTTTTGTCGACGGCCGTGAATAATGTCAGCCGAGGAGACGGCATGGCGATCCGACCTGCAGAACAGCTGATTCACAAGGCCGCCTGGCTCTATTACGCGCATGGGCTGCGGCAGGACCAGGTGGCGAGCCAGCTTAACATTTCCCGCGCCTCGGTGGCGATGTATCTGCGTCGGGCGCGCGAGACCGGCATCGTCAACATATCGACCTCGACGCAGCTTTTCACCGACGATGTGATGGCGCGCAAGCTGGAGGATGCGCTGAAGCTCGACGCGATCTGGATCGCGTCGGAGAACGACCAGGTCACCGACGCATCGACTGAGATCGCTGTCCTGGGCGCGAGTGTATTCCTGGAACTCGTCAAGAAGGGCGACCGCATCGGAGTGGCCTGGGGCCGCACCGTCTACACGATCGCCGACATCATGCCCTATGCCGACCTGCAGGATGTCACCGTGGTTCAGCTCTGCGGCAATCTCGGAGCGCCCTATTTCTACCGGCCCGACCAGTGCACGATGGAGATAGCGAGGCGGCTGAATGCCAAAGGTCTCAACTTCTACGCGCCGCTTGTGCTGTCGACCGAAGAATTGGCTCGCGCTCTGCGGGACGAGCCGGTGATCCGGGAACAATTGTCCAACATCGGCGACTGCGACCTGGCCCTGTACTCGGTTGGCGCCGTCGACGCCGACAGTCATCTCGTCAAGTGCGGGGCGCTGACGCCAGGGGAAATGGCCGATCTGCGCAAACAGGGCGCCGCTGGAGTGATAGCGGGACAGATCATCGACGCGGACGGATCGATGCTCGATTGCAGCTACAACAGGCGAGTGATCTCCGCGGATTTGTCTTCGTTGCGCGCCATCACCAAACGCTTGATGGTCGTGCAGGAGGACAGCAAGCTCGAACCGCTACTGGCCGCGATCAAGGGCGGGCTTTGTACCCATCTGGTGGTGGGCGCGCGCATGGCGCAGCGGCTGCTGGACCATGCGGAAGCAGCGACGGCATCCTGAATAACAACCATTTGCCGGCGCTTGTCATCACGGCGTCGCGGCATTCCTGTTCACGAAAAACGACAGCAAACCGGACGAAACCAACATGAAGAACCTGTGGAACGACGACGCGGCCGAACAACTCGTTGCCGATTATGCGAAGAAGGGTGTCGGCCGTGATCTCGCCTTGCGCGTCTACACGACACGCCTGCTGGGCGGCGAACCGCGGCTCGTACTGCATGGCGGGGGCAACACATCCTGCAAGACCGTCGCGACCGACCTTGTCGGAGACGAGTGGGATGTGCTGTGCGTGAAAGGCAGCGGTTGGGACATGGGCGTCATCGAGCCCCAGGGCCTGCCCGCCGTCAAGCTCAAGCCGCTACTGAAGGCGCGCTCGCTGAGCAGATTGGGCGACGAGGACATGGTCGCGCTGCAGCGCGCCAACCTCATCGACCCGTCGTCTCCGAACCCTTCGGTGGAGACGCTGCTGCACGCCTTCCTGCCGCACAAATTCATCGACCATACCCACTCCACCGCCATTCTGGCCATTGTCGACCAGGAAGACTCCAAGCCGCTTGTGAAAACGGTGTTCGGCAGCAAGATGGGCTACGTGCCCTACATCATGCCAGGCTTCGACCTCGCCAAGGCGGCGGCCGATGTGTTCGATGCCGATCCGACCGTTGAAGGCCTGATCCTCGACAAGCACGGCATCTTCACCTTCGGAGACGATGCCCGGCAGGCCTATTACCGGATGATCCACTATGTGAACGTGGCGGAGGAATACGTCGCCAGGAACGCCAAGCCGCAAGCGGCCCGGGCGGCGCTGCCAGCAAGGCTCGCAACGCCGGCTTCCATCGCGCCGATGCTGCGCGGCGCGGTCGCGGTGCCGCGCGGCGAAGGCCGCTTCGACCGCATGATCAGCGACTTCCGCACTTCGGACGCGATCGTGGACTTCATCGGTTTGGCCGGGATTGCCGACCTCGCCGGACGGGGCGTCTCGACACCCGACCTGTCGATACGCATCAAGACCGGTCCAATGGCATTGCCGGCGCCGGACGCCGACCAGATCGACGACTACAAGACTTTGATCAAGAGCCACGTCGAGACATTCGCCAAGGACTACCGCGCCTATTTCGAGGTCAACGACGCGCTCGACGACGTCAAGCGCACCATGCTCGATCCGATGCCGCGCCTGACCTTGGTGCCGGGGCTCGGCATGTTCGGCCATGGCCGCACGCTGAAGGACGCCAGGATCGCGTCGGATGTCGGCGAGATGTGGATCGAGGCGGTGCGCGGCGCAGAGGCGGTCGGCCGCTTCCATCCCCTATCCAAGGCCGATCTGTTTCCGCTCGAATACTGGTCGCTGGAACAGGCCAAACTCGCCTCCAACAAGCCGAAGCCACTGACCGGCCAGGTGATGCTGGTCACCGGCGGCGCTGGCGCGATCGGCGCGGCGACGGCAAAGCTCTTCGCCGACAATGGCGCCCATGTCGTCGTGGTCGATCTTGATGCCGAAAAGGCTGCCGACGCCGCCAAGAAGGCCGGCAACAATTCGATCGGCGTCGCTGCCGACATCACCGATCCGGCCCAGGTCCGCGCCGCCTTCGACAGGGCAGTCGCCATGTTCGGGGGCTTAGACATCCTGGTGTCCAATGCGGGCGCCGCCTGGGAAGGCCGGATCGGCGAACTCGACGACGCATTGCTGCGCAAGAGTTTCGAGCTGAATTTCTTCGCCCATCAGTCGGTGGCGCAGAATGCGGTACGCATCATGCTGGAACAGGGCACCGGCGGTGCGCTTCTGTTCAACACGTCCAAGCAGGCGGTCAATCCGGGACCGAAGTTCGGCGCCTACGGCCTGCCGAAGGCGGCGACGCTGTTTTTGTCCCGGCAGTATGCGCTCGACTACGGCGCCTATGGCATCCGTTCGAACGCCGTCAACGCGGACCGCATCCGCTCGGGTCTGTTGACCGACGCCATGATCGCCAGCCGCTCGGGCGCACGCGGCCTGTCGGAGAAGGACTACATGTCGGGCAATCTTCTCGGCCAGGAAGTGACCGCGCAGGACGTGGCCCAGGCATTCCTGCATCATGCCTTGGCCGACCGCACCACCGCCGATGTGACGACAGTCGACGGCGGCAACATCGCGGCGGCGCTGCGGTAGATGGCTTGATTGCCCATGCCGCAAGGCGGGGCAATCTAACAAATATTGTTAGGATCTGTGAGGCGTGGTATAGGACCGGCATGAAAGCCGAACCGATGCGCACCCTCACCATCTCCCTCACCGCGAAGCAGAGTGCGCGCCTGCAAAGCGCCATCGAAGGTGGTGCCTATGCCTCCAACAGCGAGATTGTCCGCGATGCTCTTCGCCTGTGGGAGCAGCGCGAGGAATTGCGCGCGCTAGAGCTTGAGCACCTGAAACGCGCCTATGCCGATGGCATGGCCAGCGGCAAGCCCGTAGGGATTGAACCCGCTGAGTTTATACGCAGTCTGAAGGAAGAACGCCGCGCCCGTGGCTAGATATCGGTTCACACCACGAGCCTCGCAGGATTTGCGAGACATCTGGCAAACCATTGCAATCGACAGCGAAAAGGCAGCAGACAAAGTGCTTTTGCGCATTTTTGACAGGCTGGAGCTGGCGAGCCAGCACCCCAATATGGGCACGGCCCGGCCGGAGTTAAGCGCGACTGCCCGCGTGCTCGTCGAGGGTCGCTATATCATTATCTACGAACCGCAGCCGGACGGCCTTCTGGTTGCGGCGATTGTCCACGGGATGCGCGATCCAGAGCACTGGCTGTAGCCGCATGAACTCCGGACACATAAGAAAAGAGCGGCTCCTGAGCCGCCCTTTTCGTTTGTGAGGATGGTTCCTACTTGGCGTTCGGGTTCGGCATCCAGGCCGGCATCGCGACATCGGCATGGGCGAACTGTGGCAGCTTGGCCGACAGGTCTTCCATGTTCTTGATGTCCTTGTCGAGGAGGTCCTTCTGGGTGATCAGCGTCGGCGGTACAACGACGTTGTGGCCGGGGTCTTCACCGGCCAGCAGTTGCGCCAGGGCACGCACGGAAACCTGACCCACGACGGCCGGGTTGGTTGCGGCGGTGGCCGCCCAGGCGCTGTCGGGCTCGCGCATCGCGGCAATGTCGGAGGTCGAGATGTCGGCGGAGTAGATCTTGATCTTCTTGTTCAGGCCGGCCTCGTCGACGGCGATCTTCACGCCCTTGGCGAATTCATCATAGGGTGCGAACATCACATTGATGTCGGGATGCGCCTGAAGCACAGAGCGCGCCTGATTGGCAACGGAGTTGGCAATCGGGTTGTCGAGCGTACCGAACATGGCGACTTCGCTGATGCCCGAGTACTTCTTCTTGACGTCGACCCAAGTCTCGTTGCGGCGGTCGAGCGGCGCGATGCCGGCGACGTAGACATAGCCCGCCTTCCAACTCTCGCCATTGTCCTTGACCGCCTGCTCGAGTGCGAGGCGCGCCAGATCCTTGTCCGATTGCTCAATCTGCGGGATCTTGGGGTTTTCGACATTGACGTCGAACGCCACGACCTTGATGCCGGCGTCGACCGCGCGCTGCGCGGCGTCCTTCATCGATTCCGTCAGGCCGTGCTGGATGATGATGCCCTGCACCCCGAGCGCGATGGCCTGGTCGACCATGTCCGATTGAAGAGCGGCGTCCTGGCGGCTGTCGAGCACGCGCAGGTCGATACCGAGCGCCTTGGACTGTGACTCCACGCCAGAGAGATAGGCCTGGAAGAAATCGCCGGTCGAAAGATAGCGGACGAGCGCGATCTTGACGCCGGGCTTATCGAAAGGCGCCGGCTTGTCGGCGGCAAGCGCGGGAACCTGCATCAGCATGGTGGCGCCGGCCAGACCGAGCGCGACCTTCCCCAGAAGTCTTCTTGTAATGTTCATATCGTTTTCCTCCACTCTTGTTGAACCCAAAATTCCGTCCCGGTCGAACTATCTCCTGCCCCTGCCCGAAAGGGCAAAGGTAAAGACAAGGGCGATGACCAGAACGACGCCCTTGACGAAATCCTGCGTGTAGTAGGGCGCGTTCATCATCGTCAGGCCTTGCAGCAGGATACCGACGAACAGCGCGCCGACGGCGGTACCGAAGGCGTTCGGCTTGGCGGCGCCCAGCACCGCATAGCCGATCAGCGCCGCGGCGACCGCATCGAGCAGCAGATTATTACCCGACGCAATGTCGCCGCGTCCAAGCCTGGCGGCGAGCAAAATGCCGCCGATCGAGGCAAAAACTCCTGAAATGACGTAGGCCCAGATCTTGTATGCCTTGACAGGCGCGCCGGCGAGTTCAGCGGCACGTTCATTACTGCCGACGGCATACATCATCCGGCCGAAACGGGTGTATTCCAGGAAGAACCAGATCAGCACCGCCAGCACAAGGAGCACGACGACGGACACGGGGATGAGGTTCGGGATGAAGAAATCGAAACGGTGACGGCCGAGCGCCAGGAACGCTTCGGAGAATTTGCCGTTGGCGACCGACCCGTCCGGCATAGTCATGCCGGTGGCGATCGAGCGGCCCTCGGTCGGGATGCGCTGCAGGCCAACCAGCAGGAACATCATGCCTAGCGTCGCCAACAGGTCGGGCACGCGCATATAGACGATCAGCCAGCCATTGATCAGGCCGACAATGGCACCGATGACAAGGCAGACCACAACGGCGACGACGACGTTCTGCTCAAGCACCACCATGACATAGGCAGCCGCCATCATCGCCGATGTGGCGACCGAGCCGATCGACAGGTCGAAACCGCCGACCACAAGCGTTGCCGTGACCCCGAGGGCGAGCACGCCGGTTATGGCGACCGACTGGAAGATGAAGACGGCACTCTGCGGCGAGACGAAACCATCCGCGGCGATCGCGAAATAGGCGATGAGGCCGAATAGGAGGACGATGAAACCATAGCGGATGGCGTAATCGCGCAACGTCATTCAGCGCTCCCGCGCGCCGTTGCATTCTTGATCCAACTCGAACCCATGGTCACTCCGTTCCAATTCCAATTTCCCACCACGCTCAAGCCGCGTTGTGGAGCGGTCCGCCAGCGACCTCGGCCAGCAAACGGTCCAGATCGACGTCGGCATTGCGATGTTCGCCGACGATTGTCTGTTCAGACATGACGAGAATACGATCGGCGGTTTCCAGCGCCTCGTCGATTTCGGTTACGAACAACAGAGTGGCGCGGCCACCGGCGCTTGCCCTCAGCTTGGCGGCGATATCGCGCCGGGCCGAGATGTCGACCCCCTGGAATGGCTCGTCCAGGATGAACAGCGTTGCATCCTGCGCCATCCAGCGTCCAACCATCACCTTCTGCTGGTTGCCGCCGGACAGGGACGACATCTCGTCCTTCTCGGACCTGCAAACGATGCCCAGTTCCTTGATCTGCCGTCGCGCGGTGGCACGTTCCAGCCGGCGCTTGAGGACAGCGAAACGCGACATGCGTTTGTGAAACGGCAGGCTGATATTTTCCTGGATGTTGAAGCCGCCAACGATGCCGTTTTCGCCGCGATCCTTGGCGACCAGGAAAACCCCGGCTGCTATCGCGTCTCCCGCCGAGCGCGGCGCATAGGGCATGCCGTTCATGGTCATCGCGCCGGCAAGAGGTTTGCGCACGCCGAAAAGCGTCTCGGCAAGCGCCGTCTTGCCGACGCCGACGAGGCCGGTGATGGCGACGACTTCGCCGTCGCCGAGTGTCAGCGAGATCGGCTTGGCACCCTGCGCAATGCGCAGGCCGTCAATGGTAAGAATGGGCTTGGCCGAGTCCCTGACGACGATCCGGTCGAGATGGATCTTGCGGCCGAGCATGGCGTTTACGGCGCCCTCATAGTCAAGCGGCTTGCTATCGAAGACACCCGAGACGACGCCGTCGCGCATCGAGACGATCCGGTCCGCGAGGCGCCTGATGTCCGACATGCGGTGCGATATATAGAGGATCGCCACGCCTTGTTCGCGCAGCCTGTCGATCAGCGCGAACAGCCGATCGGCTTCGGCGCTGGACAGGGACGAGGTCGGCTCATCGAGGATCAGCACTTTCGGCTGATGCGCCAGAGCGCGGGCGATCGCCACCATCTGGCGATCGGCAAGGGAAAGGTCGCTCACGCGAGCCTTCAGATCGAACGCCAGCCCCATGCGATCGGCAACGGCCCGCGCCTCGCGGCGTACGCGCGCGGGATTGAACAGCATCGGAGCGTTCGCGCCGCTCAGCCGGTCCAGCGTCAGGTTTGTAGCGACATCGAGATCGGCGACGACGCCGTCATTGATGTTTTGATGAACGGTCACGACGCCGGCGCGGATCGCCTCCGCAGGCGTGGTCGGCGCAAACTCTCGCCCGGCGAGGTCCATCGTTCCGCCGCCGCGCTCATAGACACCGCTGATGATCTTGACGAAGGTGGATTTCCCCGCACCGTTGGCGCCCATCAGCACGGTCACTTCACCGGCATGAAGGGCCAGCGAGACGCCGCCAAGCACCTCGGTGCGACCAAAGGATTTTCTCAGCCCCTCCGCGCGGAACACGGCATTTCCGACCATGCGTTCCTCCCTAGACCTGACGCTATGGTCTGTTCCGGCAATTGTCAACACGATTGACAATTGCCAGACAGCTTCCTAGCTTGGCCCAACTGACCGATGCTTCCCTGTGATCGGACGCATGGGCGGGAGGGAGATGCATGACTGAGAAATTGCCGTTCGAAGCATTGTCGGTGGAGACGCTTGCGACGCGGCTCAGCGCGAACGAAGCGCTGTGCGCCATCATCGGCCGGGACACGGGCGCCTGGAAGGTTCGCGAGGTCGGAGACGGCAATCTCAACCTGGTGTTCATCGTCGAGGGTGACAGCGGCAGCGCGGTTGTCAAACAGGCCCTGCCCTATGTCCGCCTGGTCGGCGACAGCTGGCCGTTGCCGCTCAAGCGCTCCTTCTTCGAATATCATGCGCTGACCCGGCAGGAGGCGCGCGCTCCAGGCTCGGTGCCCTCCATCCACCATTTCGATGAGGGCCAAGCGCTCATCATCATGGAGTATCTGTCGCCGCATATCATCTTGCGGCGGGCGCTGATCGAAGGCCGGCAATTGCCCAATATTGCCCGGGATATCGGGCTGTTCATGGCCCGCACGCTGTTTCGCGGCTCCGACCTCTCGATGGCGGCCAAGGACCGCAAGGCCGATCTGGCGCTGTTCGCCGACAATGTCGAGCTTTGCGACATCACCGAAAATCTGGTGTTTTCCGACCCCTATTTCGACGCCAAATTGAACCGGCACACCAGTCCGCAGCTCGACGGCCTTGTCGCCGAAGTGCGTGCCGATCGCGATCTGAAGGTGGAGGCGCAGCGGCTGAAGCACATTTTCGCCGCCAATGCCGAAACGCTGCTGCATGGCGACCTGCATTCCGGCTCGATCATGGTCACGGACAGCGAGACACGGATGATCGATCCGGAATTCGCCTTCTATGGTCCGATGGCCTTCGATGTCGGCATGCTGCTCGCTAATTTCTGGATGTCGTTCTTCTCGCAGCGCGGCCATGAACAGGACGGATCGCGCGACGCCATGCGCGCCTACCTGCTCGACGTCGTGGTCGAGACCTGGTCTGTGTTCCGCAGCGAATTCTCGCATCTGTGGCGCACCGAGCGCACCGGCATGCTATACCAGAAGAGCCTGTTCGAGGATCAGGGCGACCGGCTCGGCGCCGAGCAGGCGCTCGATCACGTGCTGCACCAGATCTGGACGGACCTGCTCGGCTTTGCCGGCATCGAGGTCCATCGCCGCATCCTCGGCCTTGCCCATAATGCCGATTTCGAGACCATCGCCGACGAGGATCTGCGCGCAACCTGTGAATCGAAGGCGCTCAGATTCGGCCGCCACATCGCCGTCAACCGGCGCCATATCCACAGCATCGAAGAGCTCAACGCCTTGGCCGTGCTGATTGAACAGGAGAATCGAATTTGAACGTCGGCGACCGCCACTATCGGACCATCTGGCTGA
The DNA here is from genome assembly GCF_020164785.1 of Mesorhizobium sp. ES1-1. Classification (GTDB taxonomy): domain Bacteria; phylum Pseudomonadota; class Alphaproteobacteria; order Rhizobiales; family Rhizobiaceae; genus Mesorhizobium. The sequence goes on from NZ_JAIUGX010000001.1 coordinate 156,168, forward strand.
GCGACGACGGGCGTTCGGTGGAGATCATCGACCAGCGCTGGCTACCGCATGATTTCCGCATCGAGAGAATCGATACCGTCGCCGGCATTGCAACCGCCATTCGCGACATGTGGGTCCGCGGCGCGCCGCTCATCGGCGTCACGGCGGCGTATGGCGTCGCCATGCGGATGGCCGACGATGCTTCGGATGCGGCTCTCGACGACGTTTGGGAAGTTCTGCACGAGACGCGCCCGACGGCGATCAATCTGCGCTGGGCGCTGGATGAGATGCGGCGCTTCCTGCGTCCGCTGCCGACAGAACAACGCGCGGAGGCTGCCTATCGGCGCGCCGGAGAAATCGCCGACGAGGATGTCGGGCTGAACCGCGCCATCGGCGCCAATGGTCTCGCCATCATCAAGGAGATAGCGGCGCGCAAGAAGCAGGGCGAGCCCGTCAACATATTGACGCACTGCAATGCGGGCTGGCTGGCCACCGTCGATTACGGCACCGCCACCGCGCCGATCTATCTGGCAGCCGAAGCCGGCATTCCTGTGCATGTCTACGTCGACGAGACGCGGCCGCGCAACCAGGGCGCCCAGTTGACCGCCTGGGAGATGGCCGGCCATGGCGTGCCCCACACGCTGATCGTCGACAATGCCGGCGGCCATCTGATGCAGCGCGGCGCGATCGACATGGTGATCGTCGGCACGGACCGCACAACGGCCGACGGCGATGTCTGCAACAAGATCGGCACCTATCTCAAGGCGCTCGCCGCTTCCGACAATGACGTCCCGTTCTACGTCGCCCTGCCCTCGCCGACGATCGACTGGACCGTGCATGACGGCCTGGCGGAAATCCCGATCGAGCAACGCTCCGCCGACGAGGTCTCGTTGGTCTGGGGCAAGACCGCGAGCGGCGAGATCACCCAGGTGCGGATATCGCCCGAGACATCGCCCGCGGCAAATCCGGCTTTCGACGTGACGCCGGCGCGTCTGGTCACCGGCCTGATCACGGAACGCGGCGTCGCCAAGGCCTCACGCGAGAGCCTGAAAGAAATGTTCCCCGAGCGTGGATGATCTCGCGTTCCAGTCGGCGATTGACAGGGCCGCCCTGCCCCGCCATAAAAATCGCGTTAATGTTCTCAGGGCGGGGTGAAAGTCCCCACCGGCGGTAAGGGTTCAGGCCCAAGCCCGCGAGCGCTTTCCGGTTGGAAAGGTCAGCAGATCCGGTGTGATTCCGGAGCCGACGGTTAGAGTCCGGATGAAAGAGGACGAACGGAAGACGGACCGCTCCGGCGGGCCTTCCGACGTATCGTGCGTCCTGGTTCTGGTTCGAAACGGAAGATGGGACCCATGAATCAGCATTCCAACAAAGATTATGAAACCAACCGCATCGCCGTCATTCGCGCGCGCTGGCATGCCGACATCGTCGACCAGTGCGTGGCGGCATTCGAGGCCGAGCTTGCCGCGCTTGGCGGCTTTGCCATCGAAGTCTTCGATGTGCCGGGAGCCCATGAAATCCCGTTGCATGCCAAGACACTCGCCGAGACCGGGCGCTATGCGGCGATCCTCGGCACGGCCTTCGTCGTCGATGGCGGCATCTACCGGCACGACTTCGTCGCAAGCGCCGTCATCGACGGCATGATGACGGTGCAGCTTGCGAGCGGGGTGCCAGTGTTGTCGGCAGTTCTCACGCCGCATAACTACCATGAGAGCAACGAGCACCACCGCTTCTTCCACGAGCATTTCAAGGTGAAAGGCAAGGAAGCAGCAAAAGCCTGCGTCGAGGTCTTTGCCGAACGCGCAAGAATCGCGGCCTGAACCGTGGATCGGGAGGCGCATCGGAACTAAACCGATTTGGATTGCAAGACCGCGCGTTGAGTGGGTTGCGGTCCGTGGGAAATACAGCCAGAAACAGTTGGACGGGCTTCGGCCCAACCTGCCAAATCGCGCCTGCAACCAGATACGGGAGACTATTCGTTGGCTCGCATCACACTGAGACAATTGCTCGATCACGCCGCCGAATACGGCTACGGCGTGCCTGCTTTCAACATGAACAATATGGAACAGGGCCTCGCCATCATGGAGGCGGCGGAGGAGACAAAGTCGCCGGTGATCCTGCAGGCCAGCCGCGGCGCCCGCGCCTATGCCAATGACGTGGTGCTGGCCAAGCTGATCGACGCGCTGGTCGAAATCCACCCCGACATCCCCGTCTGTATGCATCTCGATCATGGCAACAACGAAGCCACCTGCGTGACCGCGATCCAGTATGGCTTCACCTCCGTGATGATGGACGGCTCTCTGAAAGAGGACGGCAAGACGCCGGCCGACTACGCTTATAATTCCGGCATCACCCGGCGCGTCGTCGACATGGCGCATTGGGGTGGCGTCTCGGTGGAGGGCGAGATCGGCGTGCTGGGCTCGCTCGAGAGCGGCGGCGGCGAGCAGGAAGATGGCCACGGCGTCGAAGGGGCGATCAGCCACGACCAGTTGCTAACCGACCCCGAACAGGCCGTTCAGTTCGTCAAGGACACACATGTCGATGCGCTGGCGGTGGCCATGGGCACCAGCCATGGCGCTTACAAATTCTCGCGCAAGCCGGACGGCGCGGTGCTGGCCATGAACGTCATCGAGGAAATCCACCGCCGCCTGCCCAACATGCATCTGGTCATGCACGGTTCGTCCTCGGTGCCCGAGGATCTGCAGGAGATCATCAACAAATATGGCGGTCAGATGAAGCCGACCTGGGGCGTGCCGGTGGAAGAGATCCAGCGCGGCATCAAGCACGGCGTGCGCAAGATCAACATCGACACGGACAACCGCATGGCGCTGACCGGCGCGATCCGCAAGGTGCTGACGGAGAATCCGAGCGAGTTCGATCCGCGTAAATATCTGACGCCGGCAATGTCGGCGATGCGCAAGCTCTGCAAGGAACGCTTCGAACAGTTCGGCACTGCCGGCAACGCAGAGAAGATCAAGCCGCTGCCGGTCGCCGAGATGGCCAAGCGCTACAAGTCGGGCAGCCTCGACCCGAAATTCGGCTGATCTCGATCCCAGCGGAACCGCTGGACCATTCCGGCGGTTCCTTCATTGCCCGCGAGATATCGCTTATTGAAGCGTGCGCAGGGGCGCCTGGCCGGCACGGTCACGCGCGATGCCGGCATCGATATCCTCGACGCTGCGATCGAGCCCGGTCGCGACCACCGAAACCCGGAAGCGCCCTTCCATGCTCTTGTCGAAGATGGCGCCGACGATGATGTCGGCATCCTCATAGACCTCTTCGCGGATGCGGGTCGCAGCCTCGTCGACCTCGAACAGGGTCATGTCCCTGCCGCCCGAAATCGAGACCAGCACGCCCTTGGCGCCCTTCATAGATACTTCGTCGAGCAGAGGATTGGCGATCGCGGCTTCCGCCGCCTTCATCGCCCGGCCCTCGCCGGATGCTTCGCCGGTGCCCATCATGGCGCGGCCCATGTCGCGCATCACCGATTTCACATCGGCGAAGTCGAGATTGATCAGGCCTTCCTTGACGATCAGATCGGTGATGCAGCTGACGCCGGAATAAAGCACCCGGTCGGCGATGACGAAGGCATCGGCAAAGGTGGTCTTGGCGTCGGCGATACGGAACAGGTTCTGGTTGGGGATGACAATGACCGTGTCGGCGCTTTCGCGCAGCCGTTCGATGCCCTCCTCGGCCATCTGCATGCGGCGCCTGCCTTCGAAGGTGAAAGGCTTGGTGACGACGCCCACCGTCAGGATGCCGGCCTTGCGTGCCGCCTGGGCGATGATCGGAGCCGCACCGGTTCCGGTGCCGCCGCCCATTCCGGCGGTGACGAAACACATATGTGTGCCGGCCAGATGATCCATGATCTCGTCGAGCGACTCCTCGGCTGCGGCCCGGCCGATCTCGGGGAGCGATCCTGCGCCCAATCCTTCGGTCACGTGGGCGCCGAGCTGGATCAGCCGCGTCGCTTTCGACATGGTCAGCGCCTGGGCGTCCGTGTTGGCCGCGATGAACTCCGTCCCCTGGAGTTGTTCCGCGATCATGTTGTTGACCGCGTTGCCGCCGCCGCCTCCAACGCCGATAACGGTGATCTTAGGCCTCATCTCGGAGATTTCGGGCTTCTTGAACTCGGCCATGCCTGTTTCTCCTTCGCCAATCGCGTGCGCTTCACGGCTCATCCGCAGACTGCCCGCACACATTGCGATCGAGCGGCATGTCGCGAATCAGTCCGCCGATAGCTACCCCAAAAAGCCAGAGTGCGGCCAGAGGTGCAAGGGCGCCCGAGGTCAAGATTTGTGATGGCGACAGCATCGCCTGCCGAGAGGTCAGTGGTCGCTGCATGGCCGGCACGCACATTTCCAGTTGACCGCGGAATCCGCCCGACACCTGATGACGACCGCAGAATCACTGCGCGGATCGACGAGGAATGACCATGGAACCAATCTGGGCCGTCGGCCTGATGACCGGCACCGTGCTTGACGGCAATATCGACGTCGCGCTGATCAAGACCGATGGCGAAAGCATCGCCGATTTCGGCACCTATCGGCTGATGCCCTATCCTCCGTCGATTCGCTCGCTTCTTGAAGACACGCTGAAAGAGGCACGAGCCTGGAACTTCGATGGACCCGAGCCGGAGATCTTTCGCGAGGCCGAGGACGCGCTGACGCGAGCCCAGTCAGCGGCGGTCGAAGAGCTGGTCGAGGGCCATGGCATGACGATGGCCGAGATCGGCGTGGTCGGCTTTCATGGCCAGACCGTGCTGCATCGCGCTCCGCAGCCAGGCAGGATCGGCCAGACGCGGCAGCTCGGCGACGGCGAGTTGATGCATTCCATCCTGGGCACGAAGGTTGCCTACGACTTCCGCTCGGCCGATGTCCGCGCCGGCGGACAAGGCGCGCCACTGGCTGCCGCCTATCATACCGCGCTGATGCGCAGTGCGGGTGCCAGCGGCGAAGTGGCCGTGCTCAACCTCGGCGGCGTCGGCAACATTACCTGGTGGGACGGCGCAAACAATGTCGTCGCTTTCGACACCGGGCCTGCCAACGCACCGCTCAACGATTTCATCAAGGCAAGGGGTCTCGGCGAGATGGACCGCGACGGCACGCTCGGCCGCGCGGGAACTGTCGACGAGGCGCGGCTGGCCAGACTGCTGCAACATCCCTATCTGACGAAGCCCTATCCGAAGTCACTCGATCGTTTCGACTTCGGCGCCGCAATGGCCGACGGCTTGAATGCCGAGGACGGCGCGGCCTTGCTGACCGCCTTCACCGCCGCCGCCGTCGGCAAGGCGCTCGACCTTCTGCCGACACGACCCAAGAAACTGGTGGTCAGCGGCGGCGGCCGCCACAACCCGACGATGATGGCGATGCTTGCCAGCCGCGCCGGTGTCGAGGTGATGCTTGCCGAAAGCCTTGGCTGGAGCGGCGACGCGGTGGAAGCGGAGTGTTTTGCCTTCCTCGCCGTCCGGGTGCTGCGCGGCCTGCCGATCAGTTTTCCGAGCACGACCGGCGCGCCGATGCCGATGCTCGGCGGAAAACTCGCTGGATAGGGCTAGTTTGCCGGGATCCAAAACGGAACTCGCTACGCGCTGACCCCTGCATCGTTCTGATCCGCTGCCACCAATGACTTGCGCAGAAAGATGCGGTCGCGGCCCACAGGGAAATCGGCAAGCGTGCCGAAAGGCTGGTAGCCTTGGCGCTGATAGGTCTTGGCGGCGACCGGATTGAAGGTGTCTATCCAGGCGTTTCGACAGCCGCGCTTCATGGCCTCATGCTCGGCGGCATCCAGCATCTTGCCGGCCATGCCTTGGCCGCGCAATTTCTCATCGACCCAGAGCCACTGAACAAAAAGCCAGCCCCAGGCGGTGTAGCCGGAGATGCCGGCGACGACCGCGCCAGCATCGTCCCGCACAAACACGGCAAGCGCCTTGCGGCCTGATGGGCCGACATCGCCGTCATTGAATGCCGTCAGGCGCTCGCCAAGATAGGCGAGCTCTTCCGGCATGGGATCCGCGGTGGTTTCGAGCGTCGTGTTCACGGCATTTCCGCAGGCGTAGGCGGGACAAGGTCGAAGACCCGCCCGCGATTAAGGATGTTTGCAGGGTCGAAGACTGCCTTTAGCCGCCGCATGGTGGCAATCTCGGCGTCGCTGCGCACCAGATGCAGCCATTGCTTCTTGTCGAGGCCGATCCCGTGCTCGGCCGAGACGCCGCCTCCGGCCGCAGCCACGCCACGGTAGATGGTGTCATAGGCCGCGGCCGGATCGACCGTGCGAACCTGATAATGCAAATTGCCGTCGCCCAGATGACCGAAGACATAGATGTCGGCGGCGGGATCGGCGGCGTGAATTGCGATGTCGGCTTCGCCGAGGAAGGCTCCCATGCGCGCCAGCGGGACGCTGATGTCCACCCCGACCAGGCCTTTCATCGAAAACAGAACGCGATTGGCATCCTCGCGTACGTCCCACAGAGCCCGGAATTCGCGCGGCGACTGCGAGACGACGACGTCGTCTGCGATGCCATCCTCGATCGCCCGCATCAGCACTTCGGTGAAGCGCTCGCCGTCACGCTCGGGCTCGCTGCCCTGGATTTCGGCCAGCACATAGACGGGCGAGCCGGCAGGCAGCGGCGCCGGCATGGCCATGGTGGCGACCATGATGTCGTAGAGTGGCGCGAAATTGACCTCGTAGGCGGACAGGAGCGGGCCAAGGCTTTGCCGCAGCAATCCCAACAGGGCGATTGCCGCGTCGAGCGAAGGGAGCGCGCAGAAGGCGTTGATCTCGGAGGCCGGCTTCGGATGCAGCCGCAGCGCGGCGCGGGTGACGACGCCAAGCGTCCCTTCGGTACCGATGAAAAGCTGGCTGAGATCGTAACCGGAGTTGTCCTTTCGCAGACCCTTCAGCGATGTCAGCACGCTGCCATCGGCAAGCACGGCTTCGAGCCCCAGGACCTGCGCCCGGTACATGCCGTAGCGCAAGACGCGTATGCCCCCGGCATTGGTAGCGATATTGCCGCCAACCGTCGCCGAGCCGCGCGCGCCGATGTCGACGCCGAACATCAACCCGGCGCCATCCGCGGCTTCCTGCACGGATTGCATCGTCGCCCCAGCGCCGGCGACGATGCTGGCTTCCTGACGGTCCGGCGCCGCCACGCCCGTCATGCGCTCCATCGACAGCACCACCTCACCCGGCTTGACGCGCGCGGCGCCAGTCAGCCCGGTGCGCCCTCCCTGCACGACAACAGGCTGGCCGAGACGGCCGCAGGTGATCAGCGCTGCCGCTACGCCCTCGGTGTCGCGCGGGCGCAGAACCGCTTCGGGGAGCGCGCCCAGCTTGCCGTCGGGATCGTCGCGATACCGCTGGTCCACGTCGGGGCCGGCGATCACGCCGCCAGCGCCCAGCCGGTCGCCGAGAGCCGCTAGAAGCTGTTCTGTTTCGGGTGACATCGATCAATCCTAGTCATGATCGCACGCCGGTCAAACCCTCGTCATCCTGCGCGACCGTCTGGACGAAAGGAAGACCATCGGACATGCCATGCCGGCGGTCACCCGGTTACTCGAAGCGTTGCGGACAAGATAGCGGCGGCTGCGGCGATGTCCTGTTCGATGGACAGCCGAACGGCCGCGGCGTCCCCCTGATCCAGCGCCGCGACAATCCTGACATGCGCGTCATTGGACTGCGGAACGTAGTCATCGGCCTGCATAAGCAGCGTGAGATAGGGCCCGACCCGACCCCAGAGGTCGCGGATCATGTTGAACAGGATCGGCGCACCGGCATGCCCGTAGATGGCGAAGTGAAAAAGTTCATTCAGCCTGAGATACGCTTTTGCGTCACCTGCCTCGATAGCCTGCCGCATGCCGGCGAGCGTCGTCCGCAGGTCGGCCAGTCCGCTTTGCGTCATCCGCGATGCCGCCATTTCACCGGCCAGCCCCTCGACGGCGACCCGGATGCGCGTCAGTTCCTCGAAGGCGGATGAGGTCAGCAGGGGCACAATGACCGATCGGTTGTTCTGCATTTCGAGCAGCCGCTCGGCGACGAGCCTTTGCAGCGCCTCGCGGATCGGCGTCGTGGAGATGCCGAAGGTTTCGGCGAGTTTGCGGATCACCAATGCCTGTCCGGGGCTGAAGCCGCCTGAAATCAGCTCCTGTTTGAGCGCGACATAGGCGCGGTCATTGAGGGTCTGGTGCTCAAGCTTCAGCATGCACAGGCCCGTCACCAATGCGACAATGCGCGGTCGAGCGTCTCGGCCAGCTGCTCGGCATTGTCGCGCGCAAACGGCAAGGGCGGCCTGATCTTCAACACATTGCCGCGCGGACCGCAGGACGAGATCAGCACGCCGTCCTCGCGCATGGCTTCGACAACCGCCGATGTCTTGGTGGCAGCAAGTGACTCGTCACCGTCGGCTTCCAGCTCAACGCCGAAATAAAGCCCGTTGTGCCTGACATCGGCGACCGCGCCGTGCCGGCTTTGCAAGGCGTCCAAAAGATCGCGCGTATAGGCGCCGACATCGCGCGCATTCTCGATCAACCCCTCGCCCTCTATGACGTCGAGCACCGCGATGCCGACCGCAGCCGCGACCGGATTGCCCCCGAAAGTGTTGAAGTAGCCGGTGTTCGAGCCGAACGAAGCGACAAGCGCCGGCCGCACCAGAACGGCGCCCATGGGATGGCCATCGCCGATCGGCTTGCCCATGGTGACGATGTCTGGCTCGATGCCGTAATTGGCAAAGCCCCACATGCCCTGGCCAAGCCGGCCGAAGCCGGACTGGACCTCGTCCGCGATGATGATGCCGCCGGCTGCTCTGACGTGATTCGCCGCCTCGCGCATGACAGCCGCACCGGGAAAGAAGATGCCGTCGCTGGAAAAAGCCGAGTCGAAAAGCAGTGCGGCAGGCCGGATATTTTGTGCGCGCATGTCGTCGATAGCGGCAGCTACGTTGCTGGCAAAGTCGCGCGCGGCGCGACCACGGTCGCGGAACGTGTCCGGCGCGGCGACGGTCCGGTGATGCGTGCCCACGCCCCGGGCGCCAACCGCGGCCGGCGATAGCTGCGCGGTGGCGATCGTCGCGCCGTGGTAGGCGAAGTCGGTGATGATCACGCCTGTCCCGCCGCTCGAATGCTGGGCGATGCGGATGGCCAGGTCGTTGGCTTCGCTGCCGGTGCAGGTGAACATGGCGTGGCCGAGATGGGACGGGGCGGTACCGAGCAATTTTTCCGCGTAGTCGAGGATGATTTCGCTGAGATAGCGCGTGTGCGTATTGAGCGTAGCGGCCTGCCCGGCCAGCGCCTCGACAACGCGCGGATGGCAGTGACCGACCGAGGCGACATTGTTGTAGGCATCGAGGAACTTGCGGCCCTGTGCGTCGTAGAGCCAGACGCCGCTGCCGCGCACCAGATGGATCGGGTTGCCGTAGAAGGCTCGATAGGTTGGGCCAAGCAATCTGGCGCGGCGTTCGAGCAGCGCGCTATCCGAGACCGTGGCGTCCTTGTTTTCAGAAAATGGCGAGGACTGGGACACGTGCGTCTACTCCGGATTGGAATGGTCGAGGAAATAGCGGCGGGCATCAGCGGACGAGAGCGCGTCCAGCCTTTCGAGCGAGGTCCAGACCTCGGTGATCAGGCGCAGGACATAGTCGCGCTTGGCCGGGAAGCGCTCGGCCTGCCAACTGGCGATGTTGGCGATGAGGGCAAGCCTTGCGCGGATCAGCTCGAAAAGAATGCCGATCTCTTCCGCCTCGAGCGGCTGCACAGACTGGTAACCCGCGACGAAGCGCGCGGCGGGCGCCAGCGGGTGGCCTTCCGCCGGCCAGCGATAGACGGCGCCGATGGCGAGGTCGCAGATCAGCGGTGAATGGATCATATCGCCGAAGTCGAGAATGCCGCTGACCAGTTCCGGCCGCGAGGCGTCCATCACCACATTGTAGGAATTCATGTCGTTGTGGACAATCTGGGCGCGCAGTTTCGGGATGACAGGCGCCGCGTGCGCTTCGAAGGCGTCGATCGCGCGTTCCACCAACGCACGATTGCCGGGGTCGGTAATATCACCCGACATCGGGCGCGTCTTGGCGACCTTGCGGATATCCCAGAGCAGATCGCTGCCGGCAGCGGGATGGAAGAAGCCGCGTAGCGCCTTACCGAGCCGCGCGAGAAAGACGCCGAGATTGCGATCCTGCGCAGCCGAGGGGGGCGAGCGCGACAGCAACACGCCCGGAAGATAGGTAACCAACCGGATGATGCGCGGCGCCGATCCGGCCACGCCGATGGCGAATTGCGCTTCACCCCGCAGGCTCTTGCGCACCGAAGGCACCGGCAAGGTCGGGTCGACCAGCGCGATGTGATCGAGCGCCTTGTTCTGGAAATCGGTGAAGCCCGCCTCTTCCGCCGGATGAGAGATTTTCAGGACGAACTCGCCGTCTTCCTCCGTCTTGATGTGGAAGTTATGGTCGCGCTCCCCAGGCAATGGGCGCGCGCTGCCGGTGAGCCCGTAGTGCTCGGCCAGGATGGCCAATGCGTCGGCTTCGGAAGCATCCGGCGCATCCTCGGCAAGCGTCTCTCCGAAGGCGTCTGGCGCGGCCGCACTCACGCGCTGGCCCCGGGTTCGATGGGTTCGAGGCCGCACCAATCGGCGATGAACAGCGCGATTGTTTGGGTGACCTTGCGGACCGAGTCCAGGTCGACTGCCTCGTCATAGCCATGCGGCATGCGGCAGATCGGACCGTAGACGATCGCCGGCGTATCGGCATAAAGGCCGAAGAAGCGCGCATCAGTGGTCGCGGAGGTGACGTGTTCCTGCAGCGGCTCGCCCCAGACGGCAACATGGCTGCGCCGCAGCACGGCCTCCATTTCGTCGGCACCCTCCAGCACATAGCCTTCGGCCATGAAGCCGTTGTAGGTCATCGTCGGCGGGCGATTGGCCAGGAAGGGGTCAGCGCGTGCCGCATCGGCGATGCAGGCTTCCAACTCGGCCCGGGCGCTCTCGAGGCTCTGGCCGGGATAGGTCGCAACCCGCATCTCGAACACGCAGCGCGCGGGCACGCTCGATGTCCATTCACCGCCCTCGATCTTGCCGAGATTGAAACGGATCGGATGCGGATGGTCGTAGAAATGCGGATCATCGACCTTGCGCGCGTTCCACACGACCTCCAGCTGCTTCAGCGCCTGGATGATAAGGAAGGCCTTTTCGATGGCGTTTGATCCGGCGGAGAAGGCTCCCGAGGCATGGCGCGGATCACCTTCGACCTCCACCCGGAACCAGATCGGCCCGACCTGCGCCCGCATCAGCCTTGGCTCCAGCGGCTCCGGGATGAAGGCGGCGTCGGCGCGGTAGCCGCGCTGCAGGCAGGCAAGCGCGCCATTGCCGGTGCACTCTTCCTCGACCACCGACTGCAGGAAGATCTTCGCGGCCGGCTGATAGCCAAGACCCCGCAACGCGGCCAGCGCATAGAGGCATGCCGACAGGCCGGCCTTCATGTCCCCGGCGCCCCGGCCATGCATCCAGCCATCCTCGATGGCCGGGTCGTATGGATCGCGAACCCAGCGGTCCAACGGCCCGGTCGGCACCACGTCGATATGGCCGTTGAGAATCAGGGACCGGCCGGTCGCATTTCGCGGCGTGTGGGTGGCGACCACATTGAAGGCATCGTCATAGGAGACCGCCACTGGCGAAAAGCCCGGCAGATCGCGGATGTCCTCGACATCGACCCGCCACATGTCGACCGTATACCCGTGTGCCTCATAGGTGTCCGCCATGAACGATTGCGCTGCATGTTCTTGGCCCCTCTGTGAAGGGAAGCGTACGAGTTCGGCCAGGAAAGAGACCTGCCGCGCGAAGCCATCATCCACTGCGCTGAGTATGGCCTCGTCGGCGATCCGTTCTGTCATGTGATGTCGCTTTTCAATCGATGGTGTATCATATCTCATATGCCATCTGCGTGAGATGCAAAGAGGCGCGCCGGCACTTACGTCAGTCCACAGGGGCCGATTCAATTCCGCCACGGAGTTGGCAGTTGGCAACGGCCGCCGCGACCCGGTACTGCTATCGAGATGAACGCGAAGAGGAAAGACTTGATCATCCAAGACTCGATACCGGCCGAAATCACCCATCTCGCCCCTGGCTACAGACGCCTGCCGGCGGGCAAGCTTGCCAATGCGGTGACATGGATGGAGGCCCGTGCGCCGAAGCCCGGCCTGGCGCGGCCGCTGCTCATGACCCGGATCACCAATCCCGACTGCGCTTCGTATCGGGCGATCTTCTTTGAAATCGGGGCGCCATGGCTGTGGGACAGCGTCTCCGAAATGTCGGACGCTGATATCTCCGAACATTTCGCCGATCCGCGCGTCCATCTTTACTACGGTCATGATGAAAGCGGCGCGCATCTTGGCATGGTCGAATTCTTCGTCGCCGACAACAACGACATCGAGATTACCTATTTCGGCCTGTTGCCTGCCCTGACCGGCCGCGGGTTCGGCAAGCGGCTCATGGCCGGCGCGCTGGACTTGGCTTGGCGCCTCGATCCGATCCGCGTTTGGCTTCATACCAGCAGCTTCGATCATCACAGTGTCATCGGCTTCTACGCCGCCTGCGGGTTCGTGCCTTTCGCCACGGGATTTGAAATCATTGACGACCCCCGGTTGAAGGGAACCCTGCCGCGCACGGTCGCGCCGCAGATTCCGCTGATCGAAACTGAATGGAGCGGAATTAACGCGGCGAGCAACCTGACACAGCCACGCACTCTCGCGCAACGCCGCAGGCTACGCGGAGATAGATGAAAACAGCCCCGCCGCCCGCCACGCATGCATCGCCGCATCATCGGCGTTGGGTCCGCCGCGAGACCATCCTGTCGGCATTGCGGCGGCATATCGATACGCGGATCGTGCTGTTCGCGGCCCCCGCCGGCTTCGGCAAATCGACGACGATGGCGCAATGGGCCACAGAGGTCGCACACCACGGCCGGCTTACCGCGTGGCTGTCCTGCGAGGCATCGGACAATGACGAGGGCGCCTTCCTTTCCCATATGGTCGGCGCCCTGCGCCATCTCATGCAGACGCCGGCGGAACTCGACCTTGCTTTCCAGTCCAGCCCGATCCCGCAGCTCGATGTGGTGCTCGCCGCACTGCTGAACGGGCTTGCAGCGCGCGCCGACGGCACCACCTTGTTCTTCGACGATTACCACGCCATCGAGACGCCAGGGGTAAGGCGGTTCATGGAACGCCTGACGCGGCAGGCGCCGTCCAATGTCGCCTTCGTTATCGGTTCGCGCGGCCTGCCCGACCTGCAACTCGGCAAGCTCAGGGTGCTTGGCGACGTCTTCGAGATCGGTCCGGACGACCTGCGCTTCGCTTCTTCCGAAGCCGCGGCGTTCTTCAACGAGAAGCTGGGCCTCAGCGTCAGCAGCGGCACAGTGGAGACCCTATGCTCGCGTACCGAAGGGTGGGCCGCCGGGCTGCAACTTGCGTCGCTGTCGCTCAGTGCCGCGAATGCGCCTGAAACCGTGATCGGTAATTTCACCGGCGCCAACCGCAATGTCGCCGACTTCCTGATGGGCGAAGTATTCCTCGAACTGCCGCCCGCCATTTCGAGATTCCTGCTTTACAGCTCGATCTTCGAACGGTTTAGCGCCGAGGCTTGCCGGACGGTGATGCGCGCCGCCGACGCGGAGGCAACGATAACCGAGATTGAGACGCGCAACCTCTTCCTGGTGCCCCTCGACGAGGAGCGGCGTTGGTTTCGCTATCATCACCTGTTCCGCGACTTCCTCAGCCGCGAAATGGAGCGGCGCGAGCCGGAGATGATCGCGCCGTTACATCTGGCGGCCGCCGAATGGTTTGGCGAACGCAGGATGCTGACGGAGGCCATCGGACACGCGCTGGCCGCCGGCGACCAGGCTCGGGCGGCGGTATTCATCGAGAACAATGCGCTGGAACTCATCGCCCAGTGCCAGCTTCTCTATGTGCGGCAGTTGCTGGCTCTTCTGCCGAGGAAGCTGATCGACCAGCGCATCCGGCTGCAGCTTGTCGTGCTCTGGCTGGCCGTTCACAGCAGCCAACCCGAGATAGCCACGCAGACGCTGAGCAACGCACGCACGCTGATCGCAACCGGACCGGTGGACGGCAAGGATCCGGGTACCATGGCCGGCACCACGATCGAGGCCGAACTCGCTGTGCTCGGTTCCGCCGTGCACAGCACGCTGGAGCAATTCGAGGACGCCCGCGACACCGCGCTGGCCGCCTTGCGCGTCATCGCGCCCGATGCGTGGTTCATGGAGGGCGCGACCGCCAATGTCATCGGCTACAACCTCTATGCGCTGGGCGACCTCGATGGCGCGCGCGCCGCGATCGAGGCGGCGCGACAGGCGCATGAGCGAAGCGGCAGCCTGCTCGGCATCACCATCGCCAATTGCTACATGGCGGTCGTCGAACGTTCGGCCGGCCGCCTGCCCGCGGCGGAGCGGCTGCTGCGCAACGCAATCATCGAAGCCAGGGCGCGGATCGGCGCGAACTCCTATGCCGAGGCGTTGGCCGGGACGCTGCTGGCCGAACTGGCCTACGAGACCAATTCGTCGGGCGAAGCGCTGTCGCTGGTCGAGAATCTCGGACCACTGATCGAGGGTGCGGCGGTGATCGTCTACCCACTGGCGAGCGTGCCGACCTATGCCCGTGTTCTGCAGCTGACCGGTCGCAGCGAAGCGGCGCTGGACATGCTCGAACGGGTCTATCAGCGCGTGCGCGGCACGGTTTACCGGCGGCTGGCATCGATGATCATCCATGACCGCATACGCGTTCTGCTGGACCAGAACCGCACCGCCGAGGCGCGCGCGCTCCTAGCCGAGCACCGCAGCCAGGAGCCCGACGCTTCGATGGTCATGAGCACGGCCAACGAGTTCGAGTTCTTTGCCGAAGGCCGCCTGCTGACAGCGGAGAAATCCCATACCGAGGCGGCCCGTATTCTCGACGCGCTTATCGAGCGAACCCGAACGGGCGGCCGCGTGCGCCGTCACATCCTGGCGCTGATCCTGCGCTCCAAGACGGCAGGCCACGATCAGCGCGAGGGCGATCGGTATCTTCTCGAAGCGCTGCGTCTTGCCCGGCCATCGGGCTTCATCCGTTCCTTCGTCGACGAGGGAAGGCCTGTGATCGAAGGGCTGATGCGGCTGCGGGCGGCCCAGGCGAGGACGGACCCTGCCCTGTCCGCCTATGCCACGCGCATCATCGATGCCGCGCAGACAAAGCCTGTCGCGGCACGCCGGCCGGCCCTGACGGTGGCCGAAAAGGAACGGCTAACCCAGCGCGAGGGCGAGTTGCTGCGCTGCCTGAGCGAGGGCATGTCCAATCGGGATATCGCGCTTGCCATGTCGGTGAGCGAAACGACGGTGAAGTGGCACCTGAAGAACATTTTCGGCAAACTGGCGGTGTCTAACCGTGTCCAGGCGGTGCGTGCCGCCCAGGCCGCCGAAAATCTCCTACCCCTCCGAAAGTAGGGGGCGTCGATAAATGTGCGGCCCTCCTTTCGAGGCGGGCAAGGCGATCGTTAGCCTGCTAGCGTCATCAATGTTTCAGAGGACGATAGCTGATGGCGACAGGTTACGTTTTTCACGAACAGCTGATGTGGCATGACACCGGCTCGAGCGCCGACATGATGCCTCCAGGCCGTTTCGTGGAACCGGGACGCCATCTGGAATCACCAGGCTCCAAACGCCGCCTGAACAATCTCATCCAGGTCAGCGGCCTGTCGCGCCATCTGGTGCCGATCATTGCCGAGCCGGTCTCGGTCGAGGACCTGCTGCGCGTGCACACGCAACGTCACATCGATGACATCAGGATGCTCAGCGAACGCGGTGGCTCGGGTTTCGCCGGCCCGCAGGCGCCGATCGGGGTCAACAGTTTCGACATCGCCCTGCTGTCGGCCGGCACCACCTATGCCGCGATGCGCGCGGTGCTGACCGGCCGCGTCGACAATGCCTATGCGCTGGCGCGGCCGCCAGGTCATCATGCGGAGCCCGACCAGGCATTGGGCAACTGCCTGTTTTCCAACATCGGCGTCTCCGTGCGGCGGTTGCAGCATGAGGGCCTGCTCGGGCGTGCCGCGATCGTCGACTGGGACGTGCATCACGGCAACGGCACCGAGACCATCTTCTACTCCGACCCGTCCGTGCTGACCATTTCGCTGCACCAGGACAATCTCTATCCAACCGGGCGCGGCGCGATGGCAGACAATGGCAAGGGTGAAGGCGAGGGCTACAACATCAACATCCCGTTGCCAGCCGGCAGCGGAACGGGGGCCTATGAAGCGTCCTTCGACCGTGTCGTCGCCCCTGCGCTGCGCGCCTTCCGGCCGGATCTCGTCATCGTCGCTTCCGGTTTCGACGCCTCGGGCTTCGATCCTCTCGGCCGCATGATGCTCAACAGCGAGTGCTTTCGGCGGCTCGCCGCCCGCATGGTTGCGCTGGCCGCCGAGACCTCGCAGGGACGGCTGATGATGAGCCACGAAGGCGGCTACTCGGAAGGCTATGTGCCGTTCTGCGGCCATGCCGTCATCGAGACGCTGGCCAATCATCGCACAGAGGTGGTCGATCCGCTGTCGGACCACATCGACGAATGGGCCGGGCAAGACCTGCAGCCGCACCAGGCCAAGGTGATCGATGCCGCCGAAAGTCTGCTCGCCGGTCTGCGCCGGCGCCTGGCAAGTGCTGCCTGACGCGATGGATTTTGTCGTCACCACGCTCCTCAATGCGCTGACGCTGATCAGCATCCTGATGCTTGTCGGGCTCGGGCTGGCCATCAGTTTCGGACTGATGAACGTGACCAATCTGGCGCATGGCGAGTTCGTCACCGTGGGCGCCTTCGCGGTCTATTTCGTGCAGAGCGTGGGCGGCTCGTTCTGGATTGGGCTTGCCGCCGCCCCCATCGCCGGCGCGGTGGTCGGCTGCATCCTCGAATTTGCGATCATCCGGCATCTCTATTCGCGGCCGGTCTCGACCGTGCTTGCCACCTGGGGCGTCAGCCTGATCCTGCAGCAAGGGCTGGAGTTGGCCTTCGGCCTCGGCGCAAAGCCGGTGACGCCGCCGATCGAGGGGACGTTCGACCTGTTCTTCACCGTCTATCCGGCCTACCGGCTCATCCTGATCGCGATCGCCATGCTTACTCTCCTCGGCGTCGTCCTGCTGATCAGCCGGACGTCGTTCGGGCTCGACATCCGCACCGTCATTCAGAACCGCGAGATGGCCGAAGGCGTCGGCATCAACACGCGCCGCACCTATGCCATCGCCTTCACTTTCGGCGCGGCCATCGCCGGGCTTGCAGGGGGCCTGGTCGCACCGCTGGCGATCGTGCTGCCTCAGATGGGGGTCAACTACCTCGCCAATGCCTTTTTCGTCGTCATCGTCGGCGGCGTCGGCTCGATCGGCGGTCTTGTCGCCGGCAGCGTGTTCGTGGGCGGCCTGACCAGTATCCTGAACTATCAGATCTCGCCGTCCCTGGCGCAGGCTGTGGTGTTGCTGGCCGCCATCGTCGCCGTCCGGCTGCGGCCCAATGGCCTGTTCAATGGGGCATCGCGATGATGGCCCTCGACCGCAACTGGCTGCTGATCTTCGCCGTCTGCGTCGTGCTCGCAATCCTCTATCCGCTTTTCGCCGACGGCTACCAGTTGACCGTGATCCGCGACGCGCTGATCTTCGGCCTGTTCGCGGCAAGCCTCGACTTCTTCTGGGGCCGCACCGGCATCCTGTGCTTCGGCCACGCCGCCTTCTTCGGCATTGGCGGCTACATCATGGCGCTGGTCACGCTCAACGACGCCATCCCGTTCGCAAGCCTGCTCGGCGTCTTGGGCGCCGTGGCCGGTGCGGCCTTCGTTGCAGCCATCATTGGCTATTTCCTGTTCTTCGGCGGCATCCGCGGCAGCTATTTCACCATCGTCACGCTGGCCATGGGCGTGATCTGCCAGCAGGCCGCCGTGTCCTGGAGTTCCGTTACAGGCGGTGACAGTGGCCTGATCGGCATTCCGCCGATCGCGTTCGATGTCGGCGTTACTCAGGTCGATCTGAGCCAGGATCTGCCCTCCTATATCTTCGTCGCTTCGATCGTCGCGGCGGTTGTCCTGGCGCTGTGGTCGATCAGCCGCGGCCGCTGGGGCACGGTGCTGACCGCGATCCAGGACAATGAGGTCCGTGCAGCCGCGCTTGGCCACAATGCGCCCTTGCGGTTGCTGATAACCTTCGTCCTGTCGGCCGCCATCGCCGGCCTTGCCGGCGCGCTCTATGTCTGCATGGCCGGGTTGGTTGCGCCCGATCTTTCCGGGTTGCTTCTGTCGACAGAGGTTATCGTCTGGGTGGCCGTGGGCGGACGCGGCACATTGCTGGGTCCCGTGCTCGGCGCGATCTTAATCCAGCGCGCGCAGCAGACGATCAGCAGCTTCAACCCGAGCTTGTGGCCGCTGCTGCTCGGCTGCGTCTTCGTCATTATCGTCTTCGTCCTGCCCGACGGCATCCTCTCTATCTATGCACGGCTGAAAAGCCTGCTCAGGGGCCGGAGGCGCGCGCAATGAGCGATGTCCTGCTCCAGGCCGAGAATGTCGGCATCCGCTTCGGTGGCCTGCAGGCGCTGGAGGCTTTGAACCTTACGGTGCGCGACAAGGAGCTCTGCTGCATCATAGGGCCGAACGGGGCGGGCAAGAGCACCTTCCTCAATGTGCTGACCGGCACGCTGCGCCCGACCAGCGGCAGCGTGCGGTTCCTGGGCCACGACATAGCCGGCCTGCCGCTGCACCGCATCGCCCGCCTCGGCATCGCGCGCAAATTCCAGATTCCATCGATCTTCCCCAACCTGTCGGTGGAGGACAATCTGAAGGTGGCGCGCTGGGGCGTCCCGTCCCCAGGTCGTCCGGTGCGCGAATTGCTGGATCTGGTCGCGCTTGGAGACCGCGCCGCAGCGCTCGCCGGTGAACTGGCGCACGGCCAGAAGCAATGGCTGGAGATCGGCATGGCGCTGGCGATCGAGCCAAGGCTGCTGCTGCTCGACGAACCCACGGCCGGGATGACCCCACAGGAGACGCTGGCGACAGCCGAGATGCTGTTGCGGCTCAAGGGCGAGTTCTCGATCGTCGCGGTCGAGCACGACATAAGGTTCGTGCGGGCGTTGAACTGCGAAACACTGGTGCTGCATCAGGGACGAAGGCTGCGCAGCGGTCCTTTCCACGACATCGAGACCGACGAAATGGTCCGCGATGTCTATCTGGGGAGGCGCTGATCATGCTGCGGACGCTGGCGATTTCGGCAGGCTACGGCCTGCTCCCGGTGCTGAACGGCATCGATATCAGCGTCGCGCCCGGTGAAGTCGTCGGCCTGCTTGGCCGCAACGGCGCCGGCAAGACGACGCTGCTGCGTGTCATCGCCGGCGCGCTGCGCGCGAGCGGCGGGGCTGTTATTCTCGGTGACCGGGACCTCACTAACACCCCTGCTTTCCGTCGGGCGCGGGCTGGGATCGCGCATGTGCCGCAGGGACGCGGCATATTCAATCAATTGACGGTGCGGCAGAATTTGGAAGTCGGCACGCGCGCCGCTAAGGGTCGCGGCGACGGCGGCATTCCGGATGACATCTTCGGTTATTTCCCGATCCTGCGCGAACGTGAAGCGCAGATCGCGGGCACGCTTTCCGGCGGCCAGCAGCAGATGCTGGCCATCGGCCGCGCCCTGTGCGGCCTGCCATCGGTGCTGCTGCTCGACGAACCGTCGGAAGGCATACAGCCCAACATCGTGCAGTCGATCGCCGAGCTTGTGCCGCGGATCGCCCGCGAGCGCGGCATCGCCATCGTTCTGGTCGAGCAGAATCTCGATCTCGTTCTCAAGGCGGCCGACCGCTGCCTGGTGATGGAAAAGGGCAGGATCGTCCATGAGGGTGCGCCGGAGGCGTTCGCCGACGAGACGCTGCTGAAGGATCTATTGGCTTTGTAAGGCGCGCATGGGGCGTGTCTGGGACTGAAAGGGAACATAAAAATGATAAGCAGAAGAACCATCCTGAAATCCGGCGGCGCCGCCGCTGCCTTTGCCGTGGTCGGTGCGCCGTCGATCCTGCGTGCCGCTGATACCGTCAAGGTTGGCGTGTCCATCCCGATCACGGGGCTGCAGGCGATCCTCGGCGAAACGCTGCTCAATTGCTACAAACTCGCCGCAGCCGAGCTCAACGCCGCCAACGGCATCGGCGGACGCCAGGTCGAACTGTTCATCGAGGACAACCAGACCACCACCAAGGGCGCGATCGACAAGGCCCGCAAACTGCTCAACGAAGACAAGGTCGACGTGATCATGGGCACGATCATTTCGCCCGAGCGCAGTGCTACGCTGTCGGTGACGTCCAAGGCCAAAAAGCTGTTCTTCTATCCGACCAATTTCGAAGGCGGCGAATGCAACCGCTATTTCGTCGCGACCGGCCCGATACCAATGCAGCAGGTCGACCCGATGATGCCATGGGTGGCCGAGAACCTCGGCAAGACCGTCTACATCATGGCTTCGGATTATGCGTGGCCGCAAAAGATGACCGAGGCGATCACGGCGGCCTATGAGAAGGCCGGCGGCAAGATCGTCGGCGCCGATTACTATCCGTTCGGCACCACGGATTTCGGCCCGGCCTTCCAGAAGATCAAGTCGCTCAAGCCCGACGTGGTCTGGTCGATGGTGGTCGGCAACGACGCCGTCACCCAGCTCAAGCAGTATCGCTCCTTTGACATCAAACAGCCGCTGATCGCACCGCTCGACGAGGTCTTCAACAAGGATGCGCTGCCGCCCGGCGTGGCCGCCGGCACCTACGCGCCGCAGCCTTACTGGATGGCGCTCGACAATCCGGTCAACAAGAAGTTCATTTCCAGCTTCCGCGAAAAATTCGGCAAGGAGAAGATGGTCAATGGCATTGGCGAAGCCGGCTATAACGGCCTGCATCTCTACGCGCTGGCGGCCGAGAAGGCCGGCTCGCTGAAGGACGACGATGTGCTGAAGGCGCTGCCGACCATTGAGTTCGACGCGCCGCAAGGCAAGATCCGTGTCGACGCCACCAACAACCACACGCTTTGCCATTCCTATGTCGGCAAGGCGGCGGCCGATGGCATCGGCTACGAAATCGTCAAGGATTTCGGCGTCATCGCGCCTGTGACCCCTTACTGCAAACTGTAGCTACCCGACAAGTCCAACCACCCCGACGGCGGCCTCGCCGCCGTCAGGGCGTCCGCGGCGCCGGCAGTCTTGCGCGCAGTTCGTCGACAAGCACCCTGGTGTTTTCGGAATAGTCGATGGGCACCACGACAAGATGCACGCCGCCGCCGGCGAAGGCCTGTTCCAGCGCCGGCTGCAATGCCGCGACTTCGGTAACCCTGGTCCCCCTGGCGCCGTAGGCTTCGGCGTATTTGACGAAGTCGGGATTGCCGAACGTCATGCCGAAATCCGGGAATTCGTCTACAGCCTGCTTCCAGCGGATCATGCCATAGGCGTGGTCTTCCAGCAGCAGGACGACGAGGTTGAGCTTGAGCCTGACGGCGGTCTCCAGTTCCTGGCTGTTCATCATGAAACCGCCATCGCCGCAAATGGCCATGACACGCCCCTGCGTGTAAAGCAGCGCCGCCGCCATGGCCGATGGCAGGCCGGCCCCCATTGTCGCCAGCGCATTGTCGAGCAGAAGCGTATTCGCCATACGCGTCCGGTAGTTGCGCGCGAACCAGATCTTGTACATGCCATTGTCCAGGGCAAGAATCCCGTCGGACGGCATCACGGCCCTCACATCATGCACGATCCGCTGCGGCGTGAAGCGATCCTCGGTGGCGCGGGCGGCGATGCGGCTCAGGATGCCTTCACGCAGCGGCAGTAGTGCGCCCGCATTAGGGATCTTGCCTTCTATGCGGTCGGCCAGAAGCGCAAGCGACGGACCAAGATCGCCGACGATCTCGGCCTGCGGGAAGTAGACCTGCTCGACATCCGCCGACTGGTAGCCGACATGGATCACTTTCGGTCCCTTGGCACCCATGATGAAGGGCGGCTTCTCGATCGTGTCGTGGCCGATGGTGATGATCAGATCGGCCTGTTCGATCGCCTCGTGCACATAGTCGCGCTCCGAAAGCGCCGCCGTTCCCATATAAAGCTCGGTTCCCCCGGGCACCGTGCCTTTGCCCATCTGTGTGGTGAAGTAGGGGATCTGCGTGCGCAACACGAAGCGCGCTATGTCGGACGTCGAGCGCGGACGCGACGCGGCGGCGCCGAACATAAGCAGCGGCCTCTGGGCCTGGATGATCATATCGGCGGCGCGGTCGAGCGCACCGGCGCTGGCCACAGGCA
This sequence comes from Mesorhizobium sp. ES1-1, assembly GCF_020164785.1. Taxonomy (GTDB): domain Bacteria; phylum Pseudomonadota; class Alphaproteobacteria; order Rhizobiales; family Rhizobiaceae; genus Mesorhizobium. Next base: position 178,453 of record NZ_JAIUGX010000001.1, read on the forward strand.
GCTCGACTGGATGCGTCGGCACCAGTGCGAGGGGTTCGCACTCCGCCGCGGCGATATCCTCAGGCAGTTCCAGATGCACGGGGCCTGGACGCTCTTCCTGCGCGACGCGGAATGCTTCGCGCACCAGTGACGGGATCATATTGGGCGACACGATCTGCCGCGACAGCTTGGTCAGCGGCTTCATCGCAGCGACAATGTCGACGATCTGGAATCGGGCCTGCCGGGAGGACAAGATGCCCTTCTGGCCGGTGATCATGATCATCGGCATGGCGCCGAGCAGGGCATAGGCGGCGCCGGCCGTCAGGTTGAGCGCGCCCGGCCCAAGCGTGGTTATGCACACGCCCGGCTTGCCGGTAAGTCTGCCATAGGTGGCAGCCATGAAGGCGGCGGCCTGCTCGTGGCGGGTGAGGATGAGTTGGATGGAGGAATTGCGGATGGACTCGACGATATCGAGGTTCTCCTCGCCCGGAATACCGAAAATGCGTTCGACGCCTTCATTCTCGAGTGCCGCGACAAACAGATCGGAGCCTTTGGTCATGGGCGGTCACTCCAGCATCGTGCAAATTCCATCGGACACCTCATAGTGCCGACGGCTCGCTAAGCTTCAAAGCCGCATCGCGTACGGCGACAGCAAAGCCGTGGTTCATTAACCCGGTTGGCGGCGCAAACCAAATATGGGCTGTCATTGAGGACAACAAATAGTCTTCGCTCGGCGCTGTCGCCCTTGAAGGTAGGGCCTTGCATTCCCAAATGCGGATCGCGGGCCGGGCTCCTCTGACTGTCGCCTTTGTGGCGATTGTGATGTCGGACCGCGTTAACGGGCCCGTTTTCCAACCTATCGGTCAAGCGGGCTCATCTCTTTTTCGGTTTGGAGCCCCGCATGACATCCTGCCTTCCTGGTTCTCGCAAAGGCCGCTTTGCAACGCTCTTCGCAGGGCTGCTCCTGGCATTCTCACTCGTCGCCATGGATCATGCCGAAGCTCGTCGCGGCGGCAGCTTCGGAAGTCGCGGTACGCGCACGTTCCAATCGGCGCCGCCGACCAGGACCGCTCCGTCGCCGACCGCTCCGGTCGAGCGTTCGATGACGCCAAATACCGGCGTCAACTCTGCCGCCCGGCAGCCGCAGGCCGGCCTGCAGAGACCGGGCTTCATGAGCGGCTTCGGCGGAACGATGATGCGCGGCCTCCTGCTCGGCGGCCTGATCGGCCTGTTGATGGGCCAGGGTCTGGGCGGCCTTGCCGGCATGTTCGGCTTCCTGCTTCAAGCCGTGCTCATTGGCGGCGCGATCATGCTGGCGATCCGCTTCTTTCGCTCGCAATCGTCGCGAGGCACCGCGCCCGCGTTCGCCGGTGGCGGAAATGCCCAAGCGTCGAGATTTGAAAACCGGGCGGCCACGGCACGGGAAAACAGGACGGGCTCCTTCACACTTCCCGGTTTTGGTGGCGGTTCAAGCGCAGGCTCTTCGGGCCCCGAATCTGAGGATTTCGCGCCCGATCAAAAGGACCTCGACGCATTCCAGCAGTTGTTGACCGACGTCCAGGAAGCGTTCGGGCGCGAGGACCATGCAGCGCTGCGCCGCGCGGTGACGCCGGAGATGGTTTCCTATTTGTCGGAAGAGCTGGCCGAAAATGCTCAGAGAGGTCTTCGCAACGAGGTCACGGACATCGCCTTACTGCAGGCCGATATCGCCGAAAGCTGGCGCGAGGATGACCGCGATTACGCCACGGCTGCCCTACGCTACGAATCGCGCGACGTGAAGCGCGACCGCGCCACCGGCAAGCTCGTCGAGGGTGACGAGGACCATCCGACCGAGACCACGGAACTCTGGACATTCACGCGCCAGAATGGCTCAAGCTGGAAGCTGTCGGCGATACAGCAAGCCTAGATCCGTTCTCGCTGCAAGCCGCTCGGGCACGGTCCGTGTCCGCGCGGATCCACGGTCGCGACCGTCAAGCCGCGGCCGAATCCGAGGCGGCGCCGCGCTATTCCAGCCGCCATAGTTTGACAGCGTTGGACCGCAAAAGCCGGTCTCGTTCCGAATCTCCGCAGCCGGTAAGCAGCGCCTGTGTCGCCGCCACCCATGTGGAGAGGCCGCCGCCAAGCGTGCAGACCGGCCAGTCGCTTCCCCAGACGACGCGATCCCAGCCGAAGGCCCCGATCGTGTGTTCGACATAGGGCCGCAATGTCTCGACCGTCCAGTCGGGACCAGCATAGGCAACGACGCCGGAAACCTTGGCCGCGACATTGGGACGCCGGGCGATCTCGCTCATATGGGCGCGCCACGGATGCTCGGCTCCGCTTTTGATGTCAGGAACGCCGCAATGATCGAGAACGAACATCACGTCGGGCGCCAGATCGACAAGTGCAATCGCCTTGGGGATCTGATGCGGCAACACGACGAGATCGAAAACCAGCCCCGTACCGCTCAGCCGCTTGATGTTCTCCCGAAACAGCCCTCCTTCCGAAACGTCGTCCGGCACCACATGGAGGACGCGGCGGAACCCTTTGACGAAAGGGTTTGCCCGCTGGCGATCGAGATAGGCTGGAAAGTTCGCCTCCTCGGGCCTGCAGGACGCGATCGCTCCAGCCAGCATGCTGCCGGGCTGCCGCGACTGTGATTCCACTCGAGCGGTCTCGGCTTCGATATCCGCCGGATCGACATCGACCTCCATGTGAAGCACACGCTCGACCCCGACGCGCTTCGCCTCCGCGGCGTATTCCTCGTAGGAGAAGTCGCGATTGATCGCCGGCACGCCGGCAAGCCAGGGATAGCGCAGTGCCGAGCGATCGATGAGATGAAGATGCGTGTCGATGATCATGGCTGTTCTCCTCCCGGCGTTTTAATTCATCTCGCTTAGCCTTCGACGGGGCTCTCCGCCACGCCTGCATGGATTGTCAGTTTCTAACGCCTTGGCATGCAAGGAAACCGGACGTCCAGAATTTCAGCATCACCCGCCCAGCAGTGTTTCACCTAAGTCGAGATTGACGTAAAGCGGTGGTGAGCGTGGCTATATCAGGCGCGGCTCGACAATCTCTGGCCGTGCCATTTCAGATGATCGTCCATAAAGGTCGAGATGAAGAAATACGAGTGGTCATATCCATCCTGCATGCGCAGCGTCAGCGGAATGCCGGCCTTGGCGCAGGCTGCTTCGAAAAGCCAGGGCTTCAGCCCGTCATTCAGAAAGCCGTCTGTTGTACCCTGGTCGACGAGGAATTCCGGGAAACGGCAGCCATCCTCGATCAATGCCGTGGCGTCATAGCCGCGCCACAACGCCTCGTCATTGCCGAGATACTTCTCGAATGCCGGCCGTGACCAGCCCGCCGTGCTCGGCTGCACGATCGGCGCGAAGGCCGAGCAGCTTCTGAAACGCTGTGGGTTTTTCAACGCAATGGTCAGCGCGCCGTGACCGCCCATCGAGTGGCCAAAGATCGCTTGGCGCGTCATATCGGCCGGAAACTGTCGCGCGATGAGGGCCGGCAATTCCTCGGCGACGTAGGAATACATGCGATAATTCCTCGCATAGGGCGTTTGGGTCGCATCGACGTAGAAGCCTGCGCCGCAGCCAAATTGCCAATTGTCCTTTTCATCGGGGATGCCGGCGCCGCGCGGACTCGTGTCGGGGCAAACGATGATCAGGCCAAGCTCGGCGGCCAAACGCCTGTACTCGCCCTTATCCATCACATTCGCGTGGGTGCAGGTGAGACCCGACAGATACCACAGCACCGGGCAAGGCGTTTCGCGCGCCTGCGGCGGCACGAAGACGGCAAACGTCATTTCGCACGCGCAGACTTCGGAAGTGTGGGCGTAAACGCCCTGGACGCCGCCATGTGATTTGGCGATGGAGATGTGTTTCATCTGTTCGGGCATGTGATCCGTCTCCAGCAAACGCCGATCCCGGCCGGTGTATCTACGGCATCGGTCGCCGCAGCCGCAAGCGGTGTGAGTCGGCCCTGCTTCGGCTGCGGGGCCGGGCAACAACCGCACTTCGGGATAGAGATGCTTATGCGCCAGCCACTGCGACGGCAGGTCGGGCAAGTTTCATGACATCGCCGGCGCTCTGCTGATCCGCAAGAGCCCAGAGCATGTCGGCAAGGGGATCAACGGCGAGTGCCGGACAACCATAGTGAGCGAGGGCAGCGAATTTCTCACGCAGCGCCTGGTCCGACATCGGCCGAGCCAGGCTGCCGGTCGCAACCTTCTCGGACACCGCCAGGGGAGAGCCATCCGCATATCGGATCATGACATGGGCCGCATCCACTGGCGTGCCGGCATCGATCTCGACCGGGCGAATTTTTGCGCGCAATTCGCGAACCAGCGGGTCGTTTACCAACGCATCGCTGAATTCTTCGGCGCCGGCACGGCCGCGCAGCAAACTGACAGCCACAGCATGCTGTGCGCTTACCTGCGCCTCCCGCCCCGTCGTGACTTCGGGCCGGTCGGCACGAGCCTTGAGCAGGGGGGCACCGCGGACGACAATCTCCGCAACTCGACCGACTGAGAAATCGGGGGCGGCGCGAGCCGCGAGGCAGGCATCGATCACGGGGTTGAGCACCACACCGCAAGGATAGGGCTTGAACATGTTGCGCCGGATTTCCCAGCTTTGTCCCAGCCCGGCCTCGATCAGTTCAGGCTTTGGATGATCAGAGCAGACCCTGAGAAAACCACGGGGACCTTCGAGCGGCGCTGGCGGGCCCTCGACGCCGCTTCGCGCCATCAGGGCCGAAATGAGCCCCCCGCGCGCGGCATTGCCGACCCCAGTGCTCTTGGCCATGAACCCCAGCGTCTCGACCAGACCCGACGCCTGCGCCGACGCATTGCCGAGCGCCCAGACCATCTCGTCCTCGCCGAGATCAAGGAGCTTGGCGGCGGCCATGGCGGCGCCAAAGATGCCGCAGGTGGAGGTGATGTGCCAGCCGCGGTCGTAATGGCCAGGCGAGACGGCGTTGCCGATACGGCAGGCAACCTCGACCCCAAGCGTGAAGGCGTGCAGCAGTTCCGCGCCGCTGACCGCGAGAATTTCCGCCAGCGCCAGCACGACCGGCAAGACCGGCGCGGTGGGATGGATGATCGTGCCCGCATGCGTGTCATCGAAGTCGAATACATTGATCGCCGCGGCATTGAGAAAGGCCGCCGTCAATGCGTCACGCCGCTGAGCGTGGCCTATGACGGTCGCGACCTCGCCAGCGGAAAACGGCGCGAGGCTTTCCGTCAGCCGCAGCACCGCCTGATCGGACGACCCGCCTAACGCGGTTCCAAAACCGTTGAAGACCGCTCTCATCGCGTGCGCGCGCACCGGCTCCGGGATGTCTTCCCAACGGGAGCGGTGCACGAAAGCCGCCAGTCGGCGCGAAAGGCCAGCCACGGAAGGCTGAAAAATGTCTGCGGTCATAGGCCGGTCTCCGATCAGGGCTCAGCCCCTCGCCTTCGCGCCTGCCACGGTTACCCCCGCCCAGCCCTCGATCGGCTTGATGATTTCGGTCAGGTCCGCGTCCGCGCCAAGGTCGCTTTTTGCCACCGTCAGAAGCTGCCGCACGGCGCCGCCGACGATCATCGGCACGCCGAGTGCGTCGCTCTCCTCGAGGCACAGCCGGATATCCTTCGCCGACAGACCGATCGAGAAGCCGAAATCGAAGCCACGCGTCAGGACGAATTTCGGAATCTTGGTCAGCGTTGCATTGGAGCTGCCGCTGCCCGAATTGATCACTTCGATAAGAACATCGGGATCGAGCCCGGCTTTGGTGGCAAGGACCAGCGCTTCGGAGGCAATGGAGAGCGCCGTGACCGACATCAGATTGTTGATCACCTTCATCATCTGGCCCATGCCCGGCTCGACGCCGACATGGATAGGCTTGCCGAGTGTCTCGAGGATCGGACGAACCGTCTCCATGACCGACAAGTCGCAGGCCACCATCATGGCGAGCGTTCCTTTCTCGGCGCCGCCCACACCACCGCTCACAGGGCAATCAACTGTCGCGATGCCGGCAGCCTTCAGGCCTTGTGCCAGCTGGCGCTCGGTGCGCGGGCCGGTGGTCGACAGATCGATGACGATTTTTGCTCCCCGGCCAGAGGTGAGCCCATCGGGTCCGAGCGCCACGGCCTGGACGATCTCCGGCGTCGGAAGCGACAACAGGACTACATCGGACAGACCCATGAGTTCGGCCGGCGTCTTGACGCTCGCCGCTCCCGCCATCGTCAGGGCAGAGACGGCGGCGGCGTTGGTGTCGTAGACGCTCACAGAGTAACCGGCCGCCAGCAGCCGTTTCACCATAGGCGTCCCCATGCGCCCGATACCGGCGAAACCCAGTTTCAATTTCGTCATAATAATCTCCACTTAAAGGTCCGGCGCCGCTCAGGTGTGCTCGATCAGGGCGTCGCGGCGACGGGATCGAGGTCCAGGCGCACGATGTCGCCGACCCCCGGCAATGCAGCTGGATAGCGGGTCAGCACCAGCGGATCATGGCCCGGAATGACATGTCCGGGCGAGCTGGCGAGCTGGCGCATGGTGGCATAGCCCTCCAGCATGTCGGTCGCGCTCTCCAGCACGGGGAACGGTCTGTTCTGTTCGAAATTGGCATAGAAATGCGAGGCATCCGAGCCAAGCACGACCCAGCCGCGGGCCGTCTTCACCCGCATCACCTGCAATCCCTTCGAGTGGCCGCCGACGCGATGCACCGTAATGTTCGGAGCGATCTCACTGACGCCGTCGTGGAAGGTCACCCGCCCGGCAAAGAGCTTGGCGACCATGTTCGAGACGTCCTCGTAGTCAAAGGGGTGGCGAAGGTAGTCATGGCACATGCAGCGGCCTGTGCAATACGCCATCTCCGCGTCCTGGACGTGGTAGCGAGCTCTCGGAAACAGTTCGTGATTGCCGGCATGATCGAAATGCATATGCGACAGGATGACGTCCTCGACCTTGTCGGGATCGATGCCGATCATCTTGAGCCCCTCGCCCACGGGGCGCAGCAGGTTGCGCTGCCGCTTGCGCGCCACATCGGCGTCAAAGCCGGTGTCGAACACGTAGGTCCTTGTCTTGCCGACAATGGCCCAGACGAAATAGTCGAGCGGCATCGGGCCGTCATGTGGATCACCGCCGATGAAGTTCGCCGCCGCGTTGCGGTCGTGATGCCCGTAGCGAACCGCGTAAAGTTCGTAGATATCATCCATGCATGCCTCCCTTGGCCCCTAAGCCAGCCCGCTCCAAAGCCAGCCGGTCCGAATCCACTCAACTCGCAAGCCATCCCCCCTCGACGGGAAGCATGGCGCCCGTCATGTCACGGGCAATCGGCCCGCACAGGAAAACAAGCAGGTCGGAGACGCTTTGCGGTGAAACGAAGGTGCCGCCGGGCTGCTTGCCTTCCAGGAACAGCCGCTCCGCCGCGCCCCGGTCGATGCCGCGGTCCGCCATCAACTCCTCCACACGGCTCTCGGTGCCGGGCGTCAGAACCGAACCCGGACAGAGACTGTGGCAGGTGACGTCGACGTCGAGATTCTCCAAAGCCACGGCACGGGTAAAGCCAAGGATAGCCGATTTGGTCGTGACATAGCCGACACGCCCCGGCGTGCCGCGCATGCCGTAGACGGACGTAATGTTGAAGATACGCCCGAAATTCCGGGCTCGCATCTGTGGCAACACCAGCCGGACCGCATGGAAAATGGCAGAGAGGTTCACGGCCAGCGCCAGATCCCATTGCTCGGGCGGAAAATCGATGATCGACGCGAAGTGCCGCACGACCGCGTTGTTGATCAGAATGTCGACGCCGCCAAGTTCGGCGCCAGCGGCCGCGACAAGCGACTGGACACCCGCCGCCGTGGACAGATCGGCTTTGTGATAGGCGACCTGCACGCCAGTCCTGCGAGCCAGCGCTTCACGTTGCGGCTCGACCGTCTCGGCTGTTTCGAGGCCGTGCAGCATGACGCTGCAACCGGCCTCCGCGAGCCCGGCGGCTATCGCTTGCCCCAACCCAGCGGTGGAGCCGGTGATCAGTGCGCGGCGTTCGCCAAGGGCCTTTGCCGGGGCAGCTGGCATCGGCGGTGCCTTATCCTGCGACAGGCTCATAGCCTGGTCCGCTGCTTAATGAGCATCACCAAAGTCCCTCGTCCTGGTCCGAATACCGGCCGTTGCAAGGTGATCTTGTCTGTTACCGGTAACAGATATTGAGTTTAGAACAGCGCCGTTCGCGATGCAACGGGTGATACCGGATATCTGAGGTCAGGTGCTTTCGCGCTGGATCAGCTCGAATTTCAGGTCGATCACGCTGCCGCGCAGATGCTCGGCACCGTCGATGATCCGGCTCAACAGAATGCGCGCCGTCCGTTCGCCGATGTCATAACGGGGCAGCCTCAGCGTGCTGACGGATGGGCTGACGTGACGCAGAAGATCCACGTCGTCGAAGCTCGCCAGGGCAATCCGGCCAGGAACGTCCCAGCCGCGCTTCTGGCACTCGAAGAGCGCCCCGACCGCCAGCACGTCACCGGCGCAAAACAGCGCGTCGACCTCGGGTACGCTTTGCACCACGCGCGCCATCACTTCCGCCCCCGAGGCGAGACCGCGCTCAGTCTCGAGCACGATGCGCGGATCGGGTTCCAGTCCGAGTTGACCAAGCGCGGCGTGATATCCTTCCAGTCGGTCTTTTGAGCGATCATTGTGAACGGAATAGAGGCTGGCGAAAGCAATCTTGCGATATCCAAGCCGGCCGAGATGCATCGTCATGGCATAGGCTGCGTCATGATTTGAGAAACTGACCACCATATCCAGCGGTTCTGCCGGTATATTTCCGTTTTCTACGACAGGTATGCCCGATTTCCTGATCTTCTCGGCAGCTTGCGGAGTATGTTCGGTGCTGTGCAGGACAAGGCCGCTGACGCGCTGGCTGAGAAAGATCGTGATCAGCTCCTCTTCCTCATTGGGATCATAGCCCGACTCGGCGATCATGAGCTGGAATCCGGAACGCTTCAGCACCTCCGACAAGCCTTTGACGGTTTGCGTATAGATCGAGTTGTCAATGCTCGGCACGATCAGGCCAATCGTCGTTGACCGGCTCGAGGAGAGGCTTCCGGCCAGATGGTTCGGCAGATAGCCGATCTCCCGGACAACGCGGAGCACTTTTTCGCGCATCTCGGGCGAAACCTTGCCGGGTTCGTTGAGCGCGCGTGAAACAGTCATGATGGAGACGCCTGCGCGAACCGCGACATCGCGCATCCGCGCGCTCCCAACGCGCGGATTTCCGTCTACCGTGGGTTTTTTCGGCATTGCTGTCACAGCCCGGCGTTGCGAAGAAATCAAACCATCACGCGGGCAGATAAACAACCCTTCACGACAGAAACCCGCAAATCTGTTGTTACCGCTATCAAAAACCGCTATTGAAGCTTGCGCACTGATGATGCCGGGGATCGCAATGGATGGGACCGCCAACAGCCGAGCCGAACAGGCGGTGCTGCATTATGTAGCCGCCGCGCGGCCAGTGCAGCGGTTGATCAGCGCGACATTGACGCAGGTCGCTGGCTTCGCGCTGCTGCTGCTGACATCGCGAAGCCGCGTGTCGCTGGCCGAAGGCGCGCTAGCCGGCGCGCAGGAAGCAGCGATGCGAGCAGCCGAGGAGGTTCGCGCGCTGGCTGTTCCCGACATTGCCGCCCACCATCACCACCATCTGCGCGGTGCCGCCGAGACGCTCCTTCAGGCCTGCGCCGCAGCTTCCGATCAGGTCCGCGCGCGCAGCTCGGATCAAGGCGATGCGCTCTCAAGCAGGCTGCGGGCATCAAGCGATCACCTGCGCACGACAGCCAGTTTGTTGCCGGGGTTTGAGCTTGTCGATTTCGGCCAGGCGTGCTGCGCGATGCACGCGCCGAAGCGTCTCCTGCGAGACGCTCCGTAGGCCATCATATCAGGGAGGAAAATATGGCGGATTACTCGATCTGGGTGCTCGAATATGCGGCGGTGGAGAAGTTTCCCTTCAGCGTGATGATGTACGGGCCCCAACACCAGGGCACGCGCAAGCTGCCTTACGCCTACGTGTTGATCAAGGGGAAGGGCGAGACGATCCTCATCGACACCGGCTATGACCACGTCGCCTATGGCGAGCAATTGGCGACGGCCTATGGCGTCTCGAATTATCACGGCCCCCGCGAAGTCCTGGCAGAATGCGGCGTCAGTCCCGAAGACGTGACAAGCGTGTTGATCACCCACGCCCATTTCGACCATATGGGGGCCATCCATCTGTTTCCAAACGCAAAGTTCTATGTCCAGAAAACCGAATTGGACAAATGGGTCTGGGCGTTGACGTTGAACCCGGAATATCGCTTTCTGACCGGTGGCGGCGATCCGGCTGATATCGTGCGCGCCGTCGAGGCGGCTAAGGAAGGCCGGATGATCTGCATCGACGGCGACCAGGAGGATGTCCTGCCTGGTATCGACGTCCATCTGGCCGCGGATACTCACACCTATGGCAGTATGTATATAACCGTGCGCAACGACGGCTCGCGCGAAAGCGAAGACAAATGGATTTTCGCCGGCGACCTGATCTACACCTATGACAATCTGACGGGCCTTGATCCCGAAGCGCCGCAGATCGTGCCGATCGGCCTGGCTGTCGGAAGCCAGCACAATCTGATATTCGCCAGCGATCGGATGATGAAATCGGTGGGCGGCGAAGTAAGGCGGGTGATCCCCGTCCACGAGGACCGGCTGCGCACCACCTTCCCTTCACGGCTTACCGACAAGGGTCTGCAGGTGGTGGAGATCGCGCTTGCAAAGGGCGAGCAAAGCCGGGTTGCCTGAACCTTCGGGGGCGCGCAGGCGCCCCCGATATCGACCCGTCTATAGCCCTCAGAGTTGATCCGCGCCGGCGACGAAGCCGCCGCCGTCGATGACGACCGCCTGGCCGGTGATGAACGACGCCGCGTCGGACGCCAGGAACAGCACGAGTTGGGCGATTTCCGACGGGTCGCTGATGCGGCCCATGGGAATCATCGGCAGGACCGTATCCTTGGCGCCTTGCTCACTGCCGAACATGCCGGACAATAGCGGCGTCATTACCGAGCCGGGCGCGATGGCGTTGACGCGGATGTTCTTGCGCGCCACCTCCAACGCCACGGAGTTGGTCAGGCCGATCACACCCCATTTGCTGGCGCAATAGACGGCGGTGGTGGCGAAACCCATGACCCCGAACAACGAAGATGTATTGACGATGGCGCCGCCGCCTTTCGCGGTCATGTGCGGGATCTGGTGCCTCAGCCCATTGAAAATTCCCCGCAGATTGATGTCCATCAGCAGGTCGTAGTCCGCATCATCGAGTTCGTGCACCGGCGCCGTCTTGCCGGGTACGCCCGCATTGTTGAAGGCGACATCGATCCTGCCGAAGCGGTCGAAAGCCTTCTCATGCAGCACGGCCATCGCCTTGCTGTCGCGGACATCGGTTTCCAGGAATTCGATCTCGACGCCGAGCGGCTTCACCTCCTCCTTGAGGCTCTCTCCGAGTGCGGCGCCAATCCCCGAGACGTAGAGATTTGCGCCCGCTTTGGCAAAGGCCAACGCGGTGGCGCGGCCAATGCCGGTCGTCGCGCCGATCAAAATGACGTTCTTTCCGGAAAAATCGTATTTCACTTGCATGTGGATCCTCCTGATGGCCTCGCCCGCGAGATAGTCGCGGCAATTTCAGCGTCGCTCTCGCCATCCATAGCCTTGACGTGATACCGCTAACAAGAGAAAATAGGCAGTGAGGCGAGGAACATGACAGAGGCACGCCGTTTTGGCTAAAAAGCGATGTTTTTTGGCGGTTTCGGTTCCCTGTTGATTGACCTTTCGAAGGCTTGCGGTGATACCGCTATCAAATCCGTCTCAGCCGGGACCTGAGCACAGCGGCTGGACAAGAATTTTCTCGACGCTGCTCGGGCTGGGACAGACGTACCGCTTCGAGGCTATGGCGTGGAGATATCTGGGATACGAGGGAAAGGGAGTTAACCCGAACCTCGTGAAAGGAAGGCGCCGGCCCCGTCCCGGGGACGGTCGGACAGGGAGAGGAGGATTTCCCAATGTATAAGATATTGCTTGCCGCTTTGACGGCCGGAGCCATGATGGTGGCGACGGTCGCTCAGGCGAAAACCCTTGGCATTGTTGCACTTCTGGCCAATGATGCCCTCAACATCGCCGTTATCGGCGGCGCGACCGAGGCCGCCAAGGCGGCTGGCTGGGATGTGAAGGTCACCGATACCCAGGCGAGCGCCGACCAGGCCAATGCCGCGATGAATTCCTTTGCCGCGCAAAAGGTCGACGCGATCTTCGTGCTTGCCTTTGCCAGCAGTTCCATCGGTTCCGGCCTTGCCGCGGCGCGCGACGCGGGCATTCCGGTCGCCACCTGGGGCGGCGAGATCGTTCCCGGCATCGTGGTGACGACGAGCGGTCGCCAGGTTGGCGACGATTCGGTGAAGTTCCTGACCGACAAGGTTGGAGGCAAGGCCGACGTGCTGGCGATGACCTTCCATCCCGGAAAGCTCTGCATCGACCGTGGCGTCGCCTTCGACGAGGGCGTGAAGGCCAAGACCGATATCAAGGTGGATTATAGCGAAGTGACGGCGCCCGGACAGGTGCAGTTCGGCAACGCGACTGCGGCGGCCTGGCTGACCGCGCATCCCGCCGGGGGCGACAAACCGCTCGCCATCTGGGCGTGCTGGGACGAGCCCATGCAGGGCGCCGTGGCTGCAATGCGCCAGGCCGGCCGCACCGACGTCACAACCGTCTCGATCAACGGCAGCCCGCAAGCGCTTCAACTGGTCAAGGACGGCGACCTGACGGCAACCGTCTGGCAGCCGGCGTTCCAGGAGGGCAAGGAAGTCTTCCAGGCGATCCTCGATTCAATGAAGGCCGGCGCCTCCTGGCAGCCCAAGACCATCCAGATCCCCGGGATCGTCGTCACCAAGGACAATGTCGACAAGTTCATGGCCGACCATCCCAATGGGCTGTGAACTGATCTTGCCGCATCTGGCACGGCAGCGCCGCTAGATGCCGTCCGCCGCTCCAGTCGGGCCATGGATGCGCATCCGTGGCCTGACCAAATCCTTTGCTGGTGAACTTGCCCTTGACCATGCCGATCTCGACATCGAGCGTGGCAAGGTGCACGGCCTGGTCGGCGCCAACGGCGCCGGCAAGTCCACGCTGATCCGGTGTCTGGCCGGCGTGACGGTGGCCGACGAAGGCAGCGTGACCATTTCAGGCGAAGAGCTGCAAAAAGGTTCGCCACGCGCTTCGGAACAGGCTGGGCTTGCCTTCATCCATCAGGAACTGAACCTCATTCCGCATTTCAACGCGTTGCAGAACATCCTGCTCGGCGCTCCAAAGGCCACCCGCTTCGGCATGATCGACTGGACGCGTTCCGGCGTCGCCGCTCGGGCCGCCGCCGAACGGGTCGGCATCCGCTTTCCGCTCGAAACCAAGGTCTCCGAACTGTCGGTGGCGCAGCGCTGGCTCGTCATGATCAGCAAGGCGCTGGTGCGCGACGCCAGCATGATTGCGATGGACGAACCCACGGCCTCGCTGTCCGGCCCGGAGAGCGAGCAGCTTTTCGATATTATCCGCGACCTGTCGGCACAGGGTGTCGCCATCCTCTACGTCTCGCACCGGCTGGAGGAAGTGCTTCAGCTCTGCGACAGGATCACGGTATTGCGTGACGGTCGGATCGTCGATGCGGCCGAGCGCGGGGCGCTGAACAAGAAGGGCCTGGTCAGGGCCATCATCGGCCATGATATGCGTGCCCCAGACGAGCGCGCGCGGTTCGCCACCGATCGCGACCAGAGGCCGATCTTTTCCGTCCGTGACGTCGCTTGGAAAAGTGCCGTCAAGGGCGTGAGTTTCGATCTTTATCCGGGAGAGGTCCTTGCGCTGGGCGGTCTCGTCGGAGCCGGACGGACGGAACTTGCCCATCTCATCGCCGGCGCGGCGAAGCCCGACGCCGGTCATTTCGAGCTCGAAGGCAGACGGCTCGCTATCCCTAACGAGGCCGAGGCGGTGCGCGCCGGGATCGCGCTGGTTCCCGAGGAACGTCGCTCGCAAGGCGTGATGCTGCAACAGTCAGTCGCGTTCAACATCAATATATCCACACTGAAGGGCCTGCGCGCCGTTCCCGGTCTCCCTTTCATCTCAGACCGGAAGGCACGCCGGCAGGCGGAGGGACTGGTGGCGCAGTTGGGGATCAAGACGCCCGGCATCGAGGCAAGGATCGGCGGCCTCTCGGGCGGCAACCAGCAAAAGGCCCTGATCGCGCGGTGGCTGAACGCCGGAACCAGGCTGCTTGTCCTCGACGAGCCGTCGCGAGGGGTCGATGTCGGCGCCCGCGAGGAGATTCATGACGCAATCCGCGCCCTCGCCCGATCCGGAGTCGGTATCCTCGCGATCTCATCGGACGTCGAGGAACTCACGCTTCTAGCCGACCGCGTGCTGGTGATGCGCGAGGGCCGCATCACCGGCGAGTTGACCGGCGCCGATATCACCGAGGCACGGATCATCGAACTCAGCTATCACGATACCAGTGACGAACAAGGAGACATCGCATGATGGCCCAGGCTGGAACCGCGACGAAGGACGTAGCCCCGCTTCGCAAATCCTCGTGGAAGCGGACGGCGTTGATGTGGCTGTCGCGCTACGGCACGATTGTCGGACTTCTGTTGATGGTGGTCTTCTTCTCTGCCAACGCGCCGACAATCTTCCTGTCGCGGGCCAATTTCCTCAACATCCTCAGCCAGGCGTCCTTGACGGCGATCATCGCTTCCGGGCTCACCTACACGCTCGTCGTCGGCGAGTTCGACCTGAGCATCGGCTATGTGGCGAGCTTCGTCGGGTTGATCGTCACCGGGCTCATGGCCTACCAGGGGCTTCCGATCTGGCTCAGCATTGTCAGCGCCCTGCTTCTCGGCGCCGCAATCGGGGCCTTCAACGGCGTGCTGGTGACCAAGGTCAGGATCAATGCGGTCATCTCGACGCTGGGCGTCGGAACGATGCTGACGGGCATTGGATTTACCTACAGTTCGTTTCCGATTGCGACCGGGATTCCGCGCGCTTTTACCGATATCTCTCTGGGTCGCCTGGTCTTCGGCCTGCCCAATCCGGTGATCATCATGGTGATCGTGCTGATCGCGCTGTGGGTCATTCTGAACAAGACCGACATTGGCCAGAAGATGCAGGCTGTCGGCGGCAATCTGGAGGCAGCCAGGCTCTCGGGCATCCGGGTGGACCGGATCAAGATCTTTGCCTTCGCCACCGCCGGCTTCTGTGCTGCCCTGACCGGGACATTGCTGTCCTCTCTGCTCGGCAGCGGAACCCTGGCGGCCGCCGATGGCTATCTCCTCGACGCCTTCGCCGCGGTTTTCCTGGGTTCCGCTACGTTACGAGAAGGCGAATTCCATATTTCGGGAACCTTGATCGGCGTGCTGATCCTGGCAGTCGGGTTCAATGGGCTCAGCATCTTCGGCGCGCCGACGCATTTCCAGCCGATTTTCAAGGGCGGGATCCTGGTGCTCGCGGTCGGCATGTCGGCTCTCGCCCGGCGCTATGCGGCTTCGGCCTGACCGAAGCCGGCGGCAGGTTGGGCAAATCGATACGGGTCTCTAGCCCAGATATTTGTTGAGGATCGACATGCCACCGGAACGGACGATGTCCGGCGTCATTTCCTCGACGATCTCGCCATGCGCCATGACATAGAGCCGATCGCAGACGCGGGTTGCCACATCGACGCGCTGTTCGACGAGCAGAAGCGACGCACCGCGTTTGCGCAACTCGAGCATTGCCTTGACCACGATGTCCACGGCGACGGGCGACAGTGCGACCGACGGCTCATCGAGCAGCATGATTTCGGGATCGCTCATGAGCATGCGGCCGATGGCGACCATCTGCTGCTCGCCGCCACTGAGGAATGACGACAATCGGTGGCGATAGCTCTCGAGCACCGGGAACAGCTCGTAGACCGAGTTCCGCAGCCTCTCCACCCTGGCCCGGTCATGCCGCAGATGCAGCGCGCCCAACAGCAAATTGTCTTCAACCGACTGGTCGAGAAAGAGGCGCCGTCCCTCTGGCGCGATGGCGGCGAGGCCGCGCGCGATGCGGTGCGTCGGCAGGTTTGACACGTCGGTCGACCCGATGCGGATCAGGCCTCGACGCTGCTTGACCAGGCCCATGATGGCGCGCAGCACCGTGGTCTTGCCGGCACCGTTGGGGCCAAGCAGGGCCACCGCCTCACCCTTGCCGACGGTCAGCCCGATGTCACGCACGACGTCGAAGCGGCCGTAACCGGCACTCAGCGCGTTGATTTCCAGTATGGGGGCCGATTGGTCGCTCATTCGCCGAGATAAACCTGTCTGACCACGGGGTCGGAACGAACCTCGTCGGCCGAACCGGTGAGGATCACTTCACCGGCGTTGAGCACGGTGACGCGATCGCAGAGCGGGAACAGAAAGCGCGTCTGATGCTCGATGATGATCATGGTGACGCCCTGGGTCTTGAGATTGGCAAGGATGGTCGCCAGGTGCCGCACCTCCTTGGCCGAGAGGCCGGTCGCCGGTTCATCGAGGACGATGACGTCCGGCCCCGCGACGCAAACCGTCGCAAGCTGGGTGAGCTGCTCGATGCCATGCGGGACGTTGCCGACCTGCCGCGACGACCATTCGCCGGCCCCGACCAACGCAAGCGTGTCGACGGAGCGCCGATGCATCGCCGCCAGATCGCGCCTGCCAGACGGCAGCATCGGCCAAAGAGCGGCGCGGCGGACGATGCCCGGGACCCGGTCGAACAGGCCGACCATCACATTCTGCGTCAGCGTCAGTTCCTTGACCAGCTGCGCCGCCTGGAAGGTCCGCCGAAGGCCGAGTCTGGAGCGGCTGCTCGCCGGCATGCCGTCGACACGCTTCCCCTTGACCAGAACCGCGCCGGCATGCGGCGTCAAGCGGCCGGAAATGACGTTGGCCAGCGTGCTCTTTCCGGAGCCGTTCGGACCTATGAGACCATGGATATGGCCGCGCCGGACGGCGAGGTCGACATTGCGCAGCACTTTCGGCCCGAGCCCATAGCCGAATTCGATGCCACGACATTCAACGATGATCTCGTCCCCGCTGGTCGGGCCGGCCGGCGCGGGAACGATTGCGGGCGAAGAGGTTTCGCCAAATGCGACAATCTCGGGGGCTGGGGCCGAACGCCCGATGAGCGGCGCCAGAATACGCTTGGCGACGCCGACAATACCATCCGGCAAGAGCGTGATGGCGAGGATCGACAGCGCGCCGTAGACGATCTCCTGCAGCCACGGATTGATGTTGACGACGTTCGGGAACATCGAGACGAACATGGCGCCGATCACGGGACCGATCGTCGTGTTGATGCCGCCGATCAGGACCATCACCAGCACGTTGAGCGAAACCGACCAGTCGAACTGGCTGGGAGATACGACGCCGAGGAAGGAGAACAGCCAACCGGCTCCGCCGGCGATCGCTGCCGACACGCCGAAAACGCCGACCTTGATCGCCGCGGTTCGCGCGCCGGCGGCCTCCGCGAAAGGCTCGGCATCGCGGATCGAAAGCAGGATCGGGTAGAACGGCGAATGGCGGATGTTCCAGACCAGAACGAGACAGAGCAGAAGTCCTGTCATGGTACACCAGACCAACGGGGTGCCGAGCCATTGCAATGCGTCCGGAAAGTCCGGGAACGCCGGACCGAGCAAGCCTTGCAGCCCCCCTGTGACGTTGACCATATCGGTTGCAAGCACCGTCAGGACCAGCGTGAAGATGAAGGTGGTGATTGCGAAATAAAGGCCGCTGACGCGCAACGACATGGCGCCGACCGCCACGCCGGCGAGGCCAGCCACGACAAGAACCAGCACCAGCAGGCCGAAGACGTTCCAGCCCTGGTCATTGGCAAGGATGGTCGTCATATAGGCGCCAATGCCGAAAAAGCCGCCCTGGCCGAGGGAATAAAGACCCAGCATGCCGGCAACAAGGTCGAGGCTTATGGCAAGAATGCCGAACACGGCAGTCACCAGGACCAGGCTCTGAAAGCCGAGATCCGACTGCGCGATATAGGCTGTCGCCAAGAGGTAGGCGGCCACCACGGCAAGAAGAGCTGCGGCGCGCCAGCTGCCGGCCGGCAATCCCTTTGCGGTGGCGGAGGCCTGATCGGTCGTCGGATTCACGCGCCGATCCTCAACGGCTGGCCGACGCCGGACGGCGCGGACGGAAAAGCGGGTTGCTGGCGCTGAACAGTCCCTTCGGCGAGACGATCAGGATGACGACCAGCACGATGAAGGGAAACCAGTCCGAAGCCTGCGAGTTGATGAGCCCGTTGGCGCCTTCGGCGCAGACACCCAGCAGGATACCGCCGAACATGGCGGCGATCGGCCGCTCGGTGCCGCCGCCGATCATCATGGCGATAAAACCGTAAGTGCCGAACGTATCGCCCAGATAGGGATTGGCGAAGGTGGTTGGCCCGATGAGCAATCCGGCAATGCCGGCAAACGCGGCGGAGACGGCGAAGGCAACGATGGCGACCACGGTGGTGTTGGCGCCGATGGCCGAGGCCATTTCCGGATCCGCCGCCGTCGCCATGCCAAGCTTGCCGAAAAGCGTGTAGCGCCGCACGATCTCGAAGCCGGCCGCAAGGACGGCGGCGGTGACAATTGCGAGAATCTGCTGAGCGGTGAGCACGGCGCTACCGATCGGGACGCTGATGGAGTTGAGGATCGGCGGGAAGGCTTGCGAGGTCGGACCCCAGATATAGGCGGCCGCGTTTTCGACGATCACGGCGAAGCCCAGCGTCGAGACCAGCCAGCCGAAACTGAACCGGTTCGACAAGAGAATCGGCCGGACTGCGATCAGATAGGACAGAATGCCAATGATGCAGGACGAGGCCAGGCCGGCGGCCGCTGCCAGCCATACCGGATGGCCGGATGACGCCAGCTCGGCGGTGATCATCACCGTCACCATCATGAGCTGTCCCTGCGCGAAATTGATGATGCGGGTGACATAAAACGAAATCGCCAACGCCATGCCGATGAGACCGTAGATCGATCCTATGGCAACGCCGCTCAGCAAGAATTGCAGCACTGGTGGCTTCCCCCATCATGCGGCCGTCACCGGTTTGCGCCGGCTTGAAGCACCCGCGGCCCCAATCCGCCCGGCCGATACCTGTACGTTTCACAACATCAGTCAGACGGCATTCCTGGCGCGACATCGAGATCGGGCACGGCGCGGCAATACTGAAGAGGTAGTCGAAAACCTGCGCTCTGAAATAGCTCGTGCGGGTGACATAACAGCTATGAAGAACGCGATGGACGAAGCCGCCGGGCGATACGAAATCGAACCGAAGCGAGCCATGCGACGGCGTACACAACACCTGAGACCAGAAAAACAAAATGTATTAATGGCAACGGCTTAACGCCCAGGCGAGGCCCTCTGGAGACGCCGTTCGTCTATCACATTCGGAGTTGTCGATCCCAGTCCTTCGAGGTCCTTTCGGCCAGATCTTGGCAGTTGGCCTCGCGTTGACAAGACGGGGGTCATGGGTGGCAAAATTCCGGGCGAAGACACGCGCGTCCGCATCGGGCGCTGGGCAAAAAAGCGATCGGATTGTCGGAGACGGGCCCGCGATCGCAGGGAGGGAAGCAATATGAGAAAGCTCGCTACGACGTCCACCTTGCTGCTGGCTGCGACGGCCCTGTGCGGCGCGACCATCCAGACGAATGCGGCGGACGATTACCTTGTCGGCCTGATTGCCGGCACGACCGGTGCCTACGGTTCGACAGGCGTCGCCACGGTCAACGGATCGCAGATGGCGGTCGACGAAGTCAACGCCGCCGGCGGCGTCGATGGCCACATGTTCAAGCTCGATCCGCATAATGACAATGCGTCGGCGACGCTTTCCGGTCAGCTTTACCAAAAGCTGATGTCGGCCGGCGCCATCGTCATCGCGGGTTCGCCCGACACCGGTCCGGTGACCGCCCAGCTTGCGGAGCGTCACAAGTTCCCGTCCATCGGCGTCGTGGACGATGGCGGCCTCACGGTCAACCCGAACGGTCCGACCAGCCCGCCCAATCCATGGGTGTTCGATTTCGGTCTCAACACCTTTGCCTGGGGCGAGAAGATCGGCGAGCATGCCCTGAAGCATTGTCCCGATGGCCTCGCCGTTCTGCATGACCCATCGACCTACGGTCAGGGTGGGCTCTTCGGCATCCAGCTGGCCTATGACAAGGCCGGCAAGAAGATCGCGATGGATCACGCTATCACCGAGAACTGGTCGACAGGCGCCACCGCCGGCCTGATGCCGGAAGTGAACGCCATTAAAGCCGCGGGCATCAAATGCGTCGATGTTTGGCTCACGCCGCAGGACCAGGCCGCGTTCATGCAGGACCTGCACTCGATAGGCTATGACGCGATCGTCTACGGCAATGACGAGACGAATGCCGACGACACTTTTGCGAAGCTGGCGGGCGACCTGTCCGACGGCATGATCACGGCCATGCTGACCACGGAATTGCACCCCAGCCCTGAACTCCTGGCGTTCCGCGACGCTTACAAGAAGAAGTTCGGCGTCGATGCCACGCCATTCTCGGCGGGCGCCTATGACAGCATCAAGATGCTGGCGCAGGTGATCAAGGACGTGAAGTCGACGAAGCCGGCAGACCTGCAGAAAGGCTTCAACGCCGTCAAGGACTTCAAGGGCATGACGGGCAAGATCGGCTTCTCGGAGTCAAGCCACATCACCATCACGGCGGCGCAGGTCACCCTCGTCAAGCACGACGCCAAGAGCAAGAGCTGGGTCGAAGTCACCGACTGATCGTTCTGTCGCACCTCCCAAGCGCGGACAGAAAGGGCCGGCCCCAGGGGGCCGGCCCATGGCAATCCAACAGCCGACCTGAACTAGAGTTCGACCCGCCACGCCTCGGGCACGAGCCGGAAGCCTTCGCCCTCCTTCACCAGATGGGCAAAACCCGGCAGGTGCAGGTGACCACCGGTGACGAGCAGGCGCTCGCTGGAGACATGATTGAAGATCTTGCGGCGGTTCTCGGCCGCCAGTGTTTCATCGACGTCGAATTCGCTGGTAATATCGGGCACAGGGATCTGCAGTTCCGGCACGTGCACCGTGTCGCCCCACATCACCAATGTCTCGCCGGCGGAATCGAGCTGATAACCGCTGTGGCCCGGCGTGTGGCCCGGCAGCGGCAGTTGGGTAATGCCCGGCGCCACCTCGCCTCCCTCCACAACACGGAAGCGGCCCCGATGGCTAGACAGCAAGGCATCGGCGGATCCTGTGTAGGGAACCGCGGCTGCCGAGCGCCCACGCCGGTCGGTATCGGACCAGAAGTCGAAATCGTCTTTGTGGATGATGATCTCGGCGCGCGGGAAGAGCGGCTGGCCGGTTTCGTCCATCAGTCCGCTGGAATGGTCAGGATGGATGTGGGTCAGGAGAACGGTGTCGAAGTCCGAGGGAGCGAAGCCGGCGGCGGATAGATTGGCCGGCAGCCGCCCCATCGAATACACGGTCGTCGAACCGCCGCCGGCGTCGACGAGTATCGTGTTGTTGTCTGTCTCGATGACGAACGCATTGACGGTCAAACGAGGCCCGCCTTCATGGAAATGCTCCCGCAGCAACGCCTCCATGTCAGCCTGCTCGCTGCCACGAAGAATGGCCATCGGAATGTCGAGGAAGCCATCGTTTATGACCGTGACCATGGCATCGCCGACCTTGCGTCTGTAGACTCCGGGCGCCTGCTTCCGCGACTCGTCGGTCATGTAGTCTCCTCCCAGCAAACAACGATCGAACGCGGGTTCCTCCCTCGCGTTCGGCCACAATGTGACGTTCGGTGGACGCCAAGTGAAGCAAACTCGGTGCTCAGATTTGCGATAACAGATATATCGCTTCCGGCATGCGACGGGGGATAGGCAGGGAAATCGCGGTCTAAGCCTTCGGCTCCCAGATCCCCAGTTTGCGCAGCGCACGGACCTCGTCGCGGATCATGCCCGTCAGTGCCCGAATGACGGTTGTGGTTGGTCTCTGGCTCGAGGTCGCCAGCAGCAGTTCCCGTTCGATCGACGGGTTCTGGATGCGCCAGTAGCTGATCCTGCCTTGCGCGACGAGGTCGTGGCAGCTGGAATAGGACAGGATCGTGTAGCCCATTCCTGCCTCCACGAGACGAAGCGTCGAGGGCATCGCCTCGACCTCCACCTCGATCCTGGGCTCGATGCCGACGGAGCCGAATATCTGGTCCAGCAATACCCGCAGGCCATGCGGTCGCGCCGGCAGGATCATGGGGATCTTGGAGACGACAGCCGCATCGACCGGCGACGAACCCAGCTTGGAGGGATCATTCTTGGCGCCAAGCAAGAACAATTCGTCGCGCAGGATCGGTTCCGCCAGAAGGTTGTTCATACGAGGCGCGTTGTAGAGCACCGCCACGTCAATCTTTCCCATGACGAGCCATTCGAGAAGATGGCCGCTGAAGCCCTCGACGACGCGCATGCTCACCTGCGGAAACTGCTCGCGAAAGTGCTGCACGAGCGGCGCGGTCAGCACCACTCCCACGGACGGCGGCATTCCCAGCACGATCGCGCCGCGCGGGTTCGACCGCAGCGCGCCGAGTTCGGTGGCGGCGCGCGAGGCCTGCTCAAGGATCGCAGTGGCGTAATTCTGCAGAAGCTTGCCCGCCTCCGTCAGGACGATGCCGCGTCCGTTGCGGTAAAGCAGCGCGATGCCGATACTTTCCTCGAGCGACTTGATCTGCCGGCTGAGCACCGGCTGGCTGACCGACAACGCAACGGCGGCCCGGGAAAAGCTCCCGAACTCCGCCACCGCCGTGAACAGTTGGAGCTGCCTTAGGTCGAACATGGTTTGCCTCGTCGCAGAACGCGGAAGTGAGAATTTCCGTTGGCATGCAACGAATTGGCGAGTTTGGTGCACATCGACGCCGTTGACAAGCGATTGGCCGGCCCGAGGCAAAGCTGTTATGCGCCCGGCGAGCATTACCGCACCGGCCCGAATTGCCTAATCTCAACCAATTCGAAGCTCATAGAATCCATCATAGAGTCGAGAGGAAAAGTCGTGCAGCGTCAAACGCTTGGGTTCATCGGCCTCGGCCGCATGGGTGCGCCGATGGTGCGCCGACTGACCGAGGCCGGCCACCATGTGTTCGTTCACGACACGCGGCCGGACGCTGCGAAGGAACTGACCGCCGAACTGACGACATTTGCGTCATCGCCCAAGGCGGTCGGGGATGCAGCCGACATCGTATTCTGCAGCTTGCCGACGCCTCCCATCGTCCGCGAAGTGGTGTTGGGGGCGGACGGAATCGCGGCCGGCTCGAAGGTCAAGACAGTGATCGACCTATCGACCACCGGACCGAGCATGGCGAAAACCATTTCGGCAGGCCTTGCGAGCAAGAACATCGCATGGGCGGACGCACCGATATCGGGAGGGATCGCGGGCGCGCGCAACGGTACGCTCGCCGTCATGATCTCCTGCCCCAAGCAGACCTATGAGGAAATCGACCCCGTCCTGGCCAATTTCGGCCGCCGGTTTTATTGCGGCGAGGCGCCGGGGAGCGCCCAGGTCGCCAAGCTTGGCAACAACATGATCGCCGCCGGCGTCATCCTTCTGTCGGCGGAGGCCCTTGCAATGGGCGTCAAGGCCGGCCTGGATCCGACTGTGATGTGCGACATCATCAATGCCTCGAGCGGGCGCAACAGCGCGACGCAGGACAAGTTTCCGCGGGCCGTCCTCCCCGGCACCTTCGATTTCGGTTTCTCCACCGCGCTGTCCTATAAGGACGTGCGCATGTGCGTGGATGAAAGCGAGAATTTGGGCGTTCCCATGGTGGGCGGGTCACTGGTTCGCCAGATGCTGGCCGCCACCAACGCCCGCTTCGGGCCGGACTCGGATTTCACGTCGATGGTGCGCATCATCGAGGAATGGGCCGGCGTGGAGATTCGCGCCTAGGACAGCGTTGTGGGGAGCGGCACATGACTACGCGCGCGACGGAATTGGCGGCCGCATTGGCCAACCTTGCCGCGCCGGTTTTCGATCCGGCAACCGTCGGCAAAGCCAAGCTGTGCCTGCTCGATTTTCTTGGTTGCGCGTTTGAGGCTTCGGAGCTGGAACCCAGCCGGCAGGCGGCAGCCGCGGTGCCTGCCGCGCCGGGCGGCCACATGATCGGCGAAAGCGCGACGGCGACGCCGGCTGACGCGGCGTTCGTGAACGCCGTCAAGGGTCACGGTCTCGTCAGGGAGGATATGCACGCCGCTTCGGTCAGCCACCATGGTGTGGTTGTCTGGCCCTTGCTGCTGGCCCTGGCGGAAACCAACACTGTCCACGGCATGGATCTCCTCAGGTCCGCGGTGGTCGCCTATGAGGTCGGCGGGCGTCTCGGACGGATGCTGATCGATCCCACCGTATCGGCGCTCTTTCGCCCGACGGGATTGGTGGCGCCAATCGGATCGGCGTGCGGCGGCGCCTGGATGCTGAAACTCGACCAGCAGCAGATGGCCGCGACGATTGCCCTGGCCGCGAATACCGCATCCGGATTGAATCAATGGCCGCAAAGCGGCGGCTCTGACATGTTCTTCCATCCCGGCTTTGCCGCCCGCAACGCCTGGATGGCCGTCCGGCTGGCACAGTCAGGAGCCTTCGGGAGCCCAGACATACTCGAGGGCCGGTCGGGATATTTTGCCGCCCTGGCGCGTCGGCCGATGCCCGGCCGGATCGAACTCTTCCCCGATGGCGAGGCGGATATCCTGAACGTCTACCACAAGGCAGCACCAGCCTGTAATTTCGCGCAGACGGCCTGCCAGACTGCCCTGAAGGTTGTGGAGATGATCGGCTCCGACGCGGCGCCCGTCGAACGCATCCGCATCAGCGTGCCGGCTGCCGCGGCATCCTATCCCGGGTGCGACCGGACCGGGCCGTTCGACAGGACGCTCCAGGCCAAAATGAGCATTCCTTTCGGCGTGGCTGCGGTGTTCGCACATGGACGGCTCTCCGAAGATATCTATAGGTATCTGGACGACCCCGAGACGATGCGCCTGATCGCGGTGAGCGAGCTTGTCGCCAGCCCGGATCTGACGGCGCTGTTTCCCGGCCAGCAGGGCGCGGCAATCGACGTGGTTCTTGGTGACGGCCGCAAGCTCTCGATGGGCCTGCCCGACGTCGTTCCGGCAACGGAAGCGCAGGTGCGCGAACGCTTCCGCAAGGCGGCCGCCGATATCGTCGGCGTCGCCGGGGCTGAGGCCATCGAAGAGTTCGTCGACAGACTCGACACCAGGAAGGATGCAGGCCGACTGCTGTCGCTTTGCGCAGTTGGAGGGCCGGCCAGAAGGCAGCCGACGCGAGCAGCGGCGCGAGGCGCCGGCAAGCGCACGCGGGCGCCGTCCACACAGGCTATGTAGCAATCTCAAACAGGAGCAGATTCATGTCAAAGGAAGTTCTCGAACGTGGCCTGGCGATCCGCAAGGATGTGCTGGGCAAGGAGTTTGTGGAAAAATCATTTGCCGCGGCGGATGACTTCAACCGCCCCATGCAGGAACTCGTGACCGAGTATTGCTGGGGAGCGGTATGGGGTCGCGAAGAGCTGCCCCGCAAGACACGCTCGATGCTCAACCTCGCCATGCTGACCTGTCTCAACCGGCCTCACGAACTCAAGATGCACGTCAAAGGCGCGCTCCGGAACGGCGTCACCCGTGAAGAAATCCGCGAGGTCTTCCTGCAGGCGGCGATCTATGCCGGTGTGCCAGCCGGAGTGGATTCCTTCCGCATCGGGCGCGAGGCCTTTGCCGAATTCGACGCCGAGAAGGCGTGACCAATACCGTCTGGCATTATGCCGGCGCTGTATGGATAACAACCCACCGGACGGTCAGCTCTATGTCCCGTTCGGTGATCCCAAACGGTTGCTTAGGCAAGCCTTGGGTCCACATCAGCAAACGCCGTGCCCAGGCGTTTGTGCAGTGCCAAAGCCGGCGTGAACAAACGGTGCGGAGGCGAGCGACATGAACAATGTGCAAAGGATCGCTTTCGTCACCGGTGCCGCCAGCGGCATCGGTCGCGCCATCTGCATGAGCCTCCATCAAAAGGGCTGCCGCATCGTGTTGGCGGATCGGCAGGAAGCCCAACTCAATGCCCTTGCGACCGAGCTTGGCGGCACTGTCTTTCCGCTCCACCTCGACATCGGCGACGGCGCCGCCGTCGCTGATTGCCTCGGCCGATTGCCGCCGGAATTCCGCGACATCGACATATTAGTGAACAATGCCGGCCATGACATCGGAGGGCGTAAGCGTTTCGACATCGGGTCGGCCGACGACTGGTCGGCGATCATCGAAACCAACCTGATCGGCCTGATGCGCGTCACGCGGGCGATCCTGCCAGGCATGATCGAACGCGGCCGGGGCGACATCGTCAACATGAGCTCCATCAGCGCCATCCGGCTGGTGCCGGACCAGGCGCCCTACTCCGCCAGCAAAGCCGGCGTGCATATGCTGAGCGATATCATTCGCGGCGAACTTGCCGAAACCCCGATCCGGGTGACCGAGATCTTGCCAGGGCTGACCCGCACCAACATCGTCACCGCCCGCCACCGCGGCGACGAGGAAGCCGCCCGGGAATATTTCGAGCGCTTCGGCATGGCGCTGGACCCTGAAGACATCGCCCGCTGCGTCTCGTTCGCGCTGGACCAGCCGCCGCACGTCCAGATCGCGCAGATGTTCGTGGTGCCCACCAACCGGTGGTAGAACCGGCGCGATCGTTGCTTCCGTTTAGTGCGGGTCCGGCCCGCCCTTCAGTGGACGGCGGCGTACATGATCCGGCTTTCGGTCGCCTCGGCGACGTCCATTTCCTCGACGATCCTTCCCTGCCGCGCCACCAGGATACGGTCCGACAGCGCAATGATCTCGGGCAGGTAGGATGAGATAACCACGACGGCCATGCCGCTGTCGGCAAGATCGTTGATGAAATTGTGGATCTCGACGATCGTGCCGACGTCGACGCCGCGCGTCGGTTCGTCGAGGATGACCAGCTTGGGTTTCTGGACAAGCGCCTTGGCCAGCACGACTTTCTGCTGATTGCCACCCGAAAGTTCGATGACCCGGGCATCGGCGTCGATAGCCCTGACGCCCAGCCGCTTCGTCCATTCGACGGCGAGGTCCCTTCCCTGCCGCGGTGTGGTCGGCGTCAGAAGATTGTCGCCCTTGGCAAGATCCCCAAGCTGGATGTTGCCAGCGATGGTCATGGTTTCGAAGAAGCCCTCGATCTTGCGGTCTTCGGTGACGTAGACGATGCCGTCCCGCACCGCCGGCCGCGGCGTCCGGTAGCGCACGGGCCGATCCTCGAAGCGCACAGTGCCGCCATGGAAGTAATCGCGCTTCAGCACGCCGGCGACGATCTTCATCGTTTCGGTGCGGCCCGCGCCGACCAGGCCAAACAAGCCCGTCACCTGCCCGGCGAACACGGAAAACGACGTGTTGCGGACCGTGTTGCCCATCGACAGGTTCTCGACGCTGAGGATCTTCCTGCCCATGGGGCGGGGCACGCGCGCCTGGTCTGAATAGAGTTCGCCGGAAAGACTGCGTCCGACCATCGCCTGCACGATCCGGTCACGATCGAACTTGCTCGTCTCATCGGTCACTACAACCTTGGCGTCGCGCATCACCGTAATGCGGTCGGCCAGTTGCAGGGCCTCCTCGAGCGCATGGCTGATGAAGATGATCGCCATGCCCTCCTCCTTCAGGCGGCGGGCCAGATTGAAGAAGTGGAACTTCTCTTCCGGCGTCAGCGTGGCGGTCGGCTCATCGAAAATGATGAGCCGCGCATTGTGGTGGACCGCGCGCGCGATCTCGACCAACTGCTTCTTGCCCGCCCCGAGGAACGACACCTGCACGGTGGGATCGACATAGAAGTTGAGCGACAGCAGGTAGCGTTGCGCCTGGATGTTCAATCCGCGCAACCGGTTGAATAGCTTCTCGTCGCCCAGGTAAATATTCTGGGCGACCGACATGGACGGCACCAGGTTGGTTTCCTGAAAAACCATCGCAATGCCGTGACTGAGCGCGTCGGAAGGAGACTTCAAGGTGGCCGGCTGGCCGTCCAGCAGCATCTCGCCGGAACTCGGCTGGTAGACGCCGGCCAGCACTTTCATCAATGTCGATTTTCCGGCGCCGTTCTCGCCGAGGATAGCGTGTATCTCCCCCGGGCGAATTTCGAAATTTACTTCGGAGATCGCCATGACGCCGCGAAAGTCCTTCGAAACGCCTCGCAGTTGAACAAGCGGCGTCATGCTATGTGTCCTGCCAGTTCGTGGATTGCCACGATCTTTCCCGATCCCTTGGCCCCGACGAGAAGCCGGCCTTCGACTTCGCACAGCGACGTCACGCCATGGACGCCGCCATCGGCGCGGCTTTGATAGTTTCGCAGCATGGCCATATCCTTGTCGCAGCGCACGACCAGACCCGTCGACCAGGCCGGCGACCATGGCTTCAGCATGTTGAGCTTCTTGCGCGCACCCCCCTGGATGGGTTCGAGAAAGCTTCTCCCGGTCGCAAGGGAGG
This sequence comes from Mesorhizobium sp. ES1-1, assembly GCF_020164785.1. Lineage (GTDB taxonomy): Bacteria > Pseudomonadota > Alphaproteobacteria > Rhizobiales > Rhizobiaceae > Mesorhizobium. The sequence goes on from NZ_JAIUGX010000001.1 coordinate 206,999, forward strand.
GTGCGATCCAATAATCAGGTTCAATGGTCTCGATCATGCGCCGGCGATACGCATCCTCCTTGAGCACGAATTCGACGAGGGGATTTCGCGGCGCGAACATGGCCAGCCAGAAGCCGCCCTCCGACGCCTGGGCGATGCGCCCGGGATAGGCAGGCAGCGAGCCAAGGGCGATGCGCTGGCCCGACCCGTCAATACCCATCGACAGGACACGGTGGCGCCAGGCCTCCGAGACGAAGACGCGGCCGTTCGACACGAAGATCCCGGAGGGAAAGGCGAGCCCCGAGGCGATCGACAGAGCGCTGCCGGCCTTGATGTCGACACGCCAGACCGAGCCAGCCGCGGTCTTGGTCATCAGGTCGCGCTTCCACTCCTGCGCAGGATTGCGTTCCGATCCCAGCGCGACGAGCAGGGTGGAGCGATCTGCGAATGCCATCGCCGTGACGCAGCGTGTATCGAGCTGGCCCAGCCTGATCGGTTCCGAAGACACGCCGCCCGGACCTTCGAGACGGATGCCTTCGCCCTCGACCGCAACAGCCAGCATGTCGCCAAGGGCAGCCATCGCCGTCACCGGTTTGCCCGCGTCTCTCGAATGGCTGAGGGAGAGCGACTGCCCGGTCTCCCCGGCCGTTGCCGCCAGCGTATGGATATCGCTGCCGACCGAACAGAGGACCTGTTGCCCCCAGATTACGAGGTTGTCGACGTCGGCGATATCCAGCAGCACCGGGGCCGCGTCGAGTTTCGCGTTCGGCCGGAGCGGACCGTCCATCGGCGGCACGGTGCTGCCGGTCAGGTCAAAGCCACGGAAATTCGCCCAGCCGCGCTCGATTGCACCGATCATGCGCGCGGCCCCCAATAGGCGTCCTGCGCGCACCAGTTGGGGTCGGCGTCCGGCAATTTGTAGCGGCCTATCCTGTTGTTCGAAACGCCACCCAGATATAGCCACCCCTTGTGTTCGCGCATCGACGTGATCATCGGGTGGTTGCGACCGCCGAGATCCCACAGATTGTCGAGGATCTCCCCCTTCTCATTGAATTTCACAACGCAGCCGGTGTTGATGTTCGGATAGAGCCACTGATCCGGCGCCACGCGGCGCGCCATGCGCTTGCGGAAGCCCGGCATGCGCATGGCAAGATCAAGCGCCGGGCCGCGCATGCCAAGCAGCGCCAGCCAGTAATTGCCGTCCGAAGAGCGGTTGATGTTGTCGGGGTAGCCGGGCAGGCTCGAAATGACTTTCTCCGTCTTGCCCTTCTTCGGCCCGTCGAACCAGTATCGGCTGATGGAACAGGTCCAGCTTTCCGCAAACATGAAGGACTGGCCGTCGGGGCACATGGTGACGCCGTTGGCAAAGACCAGCTTCGGGATTTCCGTGTGGGTCTTGCCGGTCCTGGGGTCGTAACAGATCATGCGTCCGCTCGGCCGGCTTTCCAGCGCGTCGGTTGCCCAGTCCTCCTGCTCGTAGCGAATCGTCGCTTCGCTGAAATAGATGCGGCCGTCGGGCGCGACGTCGACATCATCGGCCAGGCGAAGCCGCGAATCGTCGACGATCGACGTCCAGCTCCTGTTCGTCTCGTCGGTGAGCTTGGTCACGGTCCTGTCGGGCGCAACCTGGAACAAGCCCATGCCGCCTATGCAGACCAGCAGATTGCCGACGCGGTCGAACGCCATGCCCAGCGGATGGCCGCCAATATGGGCGAAAACCTCGGAACGCTGATGGTCCGGGCCAAAGAAGCGGACGATATCGCCATGCCTTGTGCCGCAATAGAGATTGTCGTCTCGGTCGAGGATGACGTCTTCGGGTCCCTCGATCTGTCCGAGCCCGATGATCTCCACGGAACGCAGGCGGTCGTTCAGCACATAGGGCGATCCGGGCGCGTCGACTTTCGGGGCCGGCGGCAGCGCCAGGTAGGCGGGCGAGACGTAGACCTTGGCCAGAATGCGGTGACGGTGCTTCTGCCAGCGCATGTCCACAAAGACGGCGGTCAGCAGGATCGCCCCCAGAATGGTGGAGTTGATCGGGCCGCTGATGCCCAGGTTGATCAGGCCGTTGGTGAGAATCAACACCAGCAGGCTGCCGATGATCGCCTTCGCCACCGACCCCCGGCCGCCGCCGATTGCCGTGCCACCCAGGACCGCGGCGGTGAGGGCCTGCACTTCGAGCCCGACGCCGGTATCGGATCCCGTGCTGCCGAGGCGCGCGGCGAAAAGGAAGCCCGCCAGCGCGCACATTGTGCTGGACGCGACATAGGTAAGGAACACCATGAACCGCACGTCTATGCCGGCATTGAAAGCCGAGCGCCGTGCGCCGCCCACGGCCGTGAGGCGCCAGCCGGGGCGCATCCGCGAGAGGACCAGATGCCAGGCAAGTGCGATGATCAGCGTGATGACCAGCGACGTCGGAACGCCAAGGATGGTGCCCTCGCCGATGAACAGCCAGAGATCGGACATCGAGAAGCCCGACATCATGGCCGTGGACATCTTCACGAACACGATCTCATAGATCGAGCGAAAGATAATCAGGCTGACCAGGGTGGTCAGGAAAGCGCGCAGGCGCAGATAGCCGACAAGCACGCCATTGATGGCGCCGCAAAAGATGCCCATCACGAGGATGCCGGCAAGTACTACCGGGATCGGCAGAGCGTAGACATTCACCCCGATCAGCGAGAACAGGACCGCGAGCGAGAAGACGGAAGCGACCGAAAGGTCGATGCCGCCCGAGATCATCACGACGGTCAGGGCCAGCACGACAAGCCCGAATTCCGCGAACTGCCGGGCAAGGTCCGAAAGGCTCGACACGGACAGGAAGTCGGGGATGATCGAGCCCATCACCACGATCGTTATCACGAGCGCGGAGAACGGGATCGCATTGTCGATCCAGCGCTTCGACAAGATCTCCCCGATCAGATGATCGGGAAGATAACGCGAGCGCAGGTAGGCGAATGTGTCGCTGCTGGCCATGATGATCTTGATATTCTCTTGGTCCGCTACTTCAGCTGGTCAAGCTGCCAGCAGGTGCGCGGGCTGACATTGTCCTTCGTCAGCAGCGTAAGCGGCGTGTAGTAGGAGGTCTTGCTCTCTCCGGCCTTGGCCGGCGACAGCAGCGACTGCACGATCTGCTGGTTGATCGCGTTGCCCTGGAGGGGGACGTCGTAGCTGATGATCATATCGAGCAGGCCCTTGCTGATGTTGTCGCAACCGATCTGATTGCCGCCGCCCGAGGTCACGACATAGATGTCGTCGGCCTTTCCGGCAGCCTGGATCGCGGCGCCCGCGCCGACATCCTGATTGTCCCAGTTTCCGACGACGCCGCAGAGATCGGGATGCTGCTGCAGCACGGTCTCCATGATCGCACGGGCTTTGGCCGGGTCGTACTGGGCGGCCTGTTCCGACACGACCTTGATCGACGGATCCTTGGCGAAGGTCTGTTTATAGGCGTAAAGTTCATAAAGGTCGGACGCAGCCGTAGGCTGGCCCCTGATGATGGCGATCTTGCCGGATTTGCCCGAGCCGGCGCCGCACTGCTTGACCAGGGCCTCCGCCTCGATATAGCCGACACGCGACCAGTCGGCACCGACATAGGCATCGGTCGGAACCACGGATTCCAGATTGAGCTGGACGACCTTGATGCCGGCGTCCATGGCCCGTTTCAGCAAGCGCGCGTAGGACTGCACATCGGGATTGTGCGCGATGATGAGGTCGGGCTTTTCGGCGATAAGGGCGGTCAAGGCCCGCGTGCCGGCATCCGTGCTCCAGTTCGGATCGCGGATTTCAAGCGTATAGCCAAGATCGGCCGCCTGCTTGCGCATGATGGCTGCCCAGCCCTCTGTTAGGTCGAAACCCATTGCCAGAGGGATGAAGACCACGCGCTTTCCCTTCAGCCCGTCATAGAATGGATTGCGCGACGGGTTGTCGAGCCCGTCATCGGCATGTGTGGCGCCTACCAGCCCGAGGGCCATCAGGCCGGCGGCCAGGATCGTGCGAATTTTCATGGTTTCCTCCCGTTGAATCAGACACGTTTTAGTTCAGATGTCCCCTTGGCTTTGTTGCGAGGTCTGCTCGTCCCTGGGGTTGATGAAGCTGTCGACCATGATCGCGAGCAATAGGATCAGGCTCTTGATCAGGTTCTGGGTGGTATAGGTGATGTCCAGGATGGTCATGCCGTTGAGCAGGACGCCGACCAGCAGCGTTCCGACCAGCACGTTGCGCACGCCGCCGCGGCCGCCGCTCAAGCTGATTCCCCCCAGCACCACGACGAGCAGGACGTCGTAGATCATGGTGGAGTTATAGACGCGCGTGCTCATGCCGGACACTGCCGCGGCCATGACGATGCCGGCCAGGAAGGCGATCAGCGAACTCACGACATATTGCAGCACGATCAGCGGACGCAGCGGCACACCGGTGATGCGGGCCGCAAGCGGATTGTCCCCGGCGGCGTAGACAAACCTGCCGAAACGCGTGCGCATAAGCATAAGCGCGATCAGCGCGGCCAGCACCGCGAAGGCAGCTATCGGCATCGGCAAGCCAAACAACAAACCGCGGCCGAGGAAGTCGAACCAGGCGACACCGGATGGCGTGTTCTGCACATCGATCTGGAACAGGAAAGCGCGGCCGGAGCCGTAGATCACCAAACCCATGGCCAGGGTGGTGAAAATCGCTGGAATATCCGCATAGGCGATCAGGATGCCGCTCGCCAGGCCGATGGCGACGGCAAGCAGGAAGCCATATGCCAGGGCGGTGTCGAATGGCGTGCCGGCCTGCGCCATGGACAGGACCCAGGACAGGGTGACCACCATGGTGGCGATCATTGCCAGGTCGATTCCCCGGCCGATCACAACCAGCCCCATGCCAAGGCCGAGGATGCCGAGAATCGAGACGCTGCGCACAAGTGCTATAAGGTTGCCAGCGGTCAGGAAATTGTTGAGCAGCACCGCGAAGACGGCGAACAGCGCAACGGCCAGCGCGAAGACCACGCCCTCCTGCGACAATCGCACCTTCCCCATTTCGGACCTCCCAGACCGGCCGATGTCGATCCGTGAAGCGAACCTGCGCGATCGGCGTCGTGCTGGAAATCAGCATCCCTTTTTTAGGCAGGGCTAGACAGACCCGCGCATGGAATATCAGTTATGTTGGCTGGCGGGTCCACGGCGCGTGGACTGGCCGTCGGCCCGATGCGCGGCCGCTGCTGGAACGGGTTTCCCGCCCCTGCGTTGTCGTGGCGCGCTCGGACGATCGTTCCGAGGAAAGCGGAGGCGGGCAATGACAGACACGACGTTCGAGAAGCCGGCCAAAGTGCGGCTGCGCGAGGGTGGCAAGATCCAGCAGGTCACTTCGGCACAAGACGCTTCGATCCTGCTCGACAGCGCCGACTGGCCGGGCGATCGAACAGAGGGACACCGCGTTGCCAGTCAAGCCGCCGATGAAGCGCTGAGCGGCGATGGAGCAACGACGGAGGCTTTCAATGCCTTCATCCTCGCAGCCAGGGAGGCGGACATTCTCGTCGAGGCTTCGTCCGAGGAGAAAGCCAAGACCAACCGTATTTTTTTCGAACGCAGCGTGTGCATAAGGCCTCACGGCGGCAACTCGGTTCGGGAGGTGAAATCCGTCAACGGCGCCTGCGAAATCCTGATCGACTGGCCACACGCCAAACGCGGTCCCTATTATCAGTCCGCCCGTGAAGTGGTCCAAGCGGCGCTCGACGGCAAAGCCACTCCGCATCAGGCGAGAGAGGCGTTTGTCGCCCTGGCGGGCCATGCGGACATACTGATAGACGGCGGCGCTGAATAGGCCTCCGCAGATGGCTTCGGAAGCGACACGGGGCCAACAGCCGGCGGAAGAGCACCCTTCCCTGATCGATGGCGAAGCAGCCCAGCGCGCGACTGCCACCACCGAGAATAGCAAGACCGTGCTCAGGACCGAGCCGGGAGGCCGAGGTCGCGATGCCGCCTGGCCCTCACAAATACCCGCGCTCGGCTGGAAGGACATTTTCTGGCGGCTATGGGAGGAGTTCAACAAGGACAGGGTCCTGCTGGTGGCAGCCGGGGCTACATTCTACCTGTTGCTCGCCTTGTTTCCCGCTTTGGCCGCGTTCATATCGATTTACGGTTTCGTCGCGGATCCCATGACGGTCGCCGACCATGTCGCCTCCCTCAGCGGATTGCTTCCGTCGGGCGGATTGGACCTCATTCGCGGCCAGTTGCTGGCGCTGGCCCGGCAGAAATCAACGGCTCTCGGGACCGGCTTCTTCATCGGCCTTGGCATCGCGCTGTGGAGCGCCAACAGCGGAATGAAAGCGCTGTTCGATGCGATGAACATTGCTTACGAGGAAGCCGAAAAACGCAGCTTCATCACCCTCAACCTGATGTCGATCCTGTTCACGGTCGGAGCCTTGCTGATCGGGATGGTGCTGTTGCTCACCGTAGGCGTCGTGCCTGCGCTGCTGCGCTATTTTTACCTCGATGCATGGACGGAAACGCTCGTCGCCGTTTCTCGATGGCCGATTCTCATCGGCTCGATGCTGACAGGTATTTCGCTGCTCTACCGCTTCGGACCAAGCCGAGAGCGGGCCAAGTGGCGGTGGCTGAGCTGGGGCACGCTCATCGCGACGGTCGCATGGATCATGGCTTCGTGGCTGTTCTCGTTTTATCTGCAGCACTTCGCCAATTACAACGTCACCTATGGATCGCTTGGCGCTGTCGTCGGCTTGATGATGTGGACATGGATTTCCGTCATCATTTTGATAGCCGGCGCGGCGATCAATGCGGAAATGGAGCATCAGACCGCCATCGACTCGACCACCGGTCCGGCTCAGCCCATGGGCAAACGCGGCGCTGTCGTGGCCGATACGCTCGGCAAGACGGCGGATTGATTATTTCGCGGCCAACCTCACCTGCAGAGTGATCGCGCAGAAGGAACAATTCAACGGCAATGTCGTTTGCCCCGACCAGCAAAGGAAGAACATGATGGTCGCTCCGCGTGCTGCCTGGAAGGGCTTCTTGAAGGTTGGTTCCGTCACTTGTGGCGTGAAAGTCGTAGGCGCCACAAGCGAGGCCTCCAAAATCCACTTCAAGATCCTGAACCGGAAGGACGGCCTTCCGGTCAAAAGCGTCTACGCTGACGAGGACACGGGCGAGCCGGTCGACGCGGAGGACCAGGTCAAAGGTTTCGAGGTCGAGAAGGATGAGTTCCTGCAGATCGATCCCGATGACATCAAGGCGCTGAAGCTCACCTCGGATCATACGCTGGAAGTCGGCGAGTTTGTGGAGATCGACCAGATCGACACGCGCTACCTGGAAAAGCCCTACTATCTCATCCCTGCCGATGCTGCCGCGACCGAAGCGTACGGCGTGATCCGCGACGCGATGAAGAACAAGGGTGTCGCGGCGAGGTCGTGCATCGTTCTGTATCAGCGTGGCCGGGAAGTCCTGATCCAGCCATATGATATGGGCATGGTGATGACAGAATTGCGCAACCATAAGGAAATGGTCCCTGAGACCAGCGTGTTCGGCGGTTTGAAGAAGCAGGAATACGACCCTGAACTGCTCGAAATCGCCGGCATGCTGATCGACAAGAAGGTGACGACTTTCGATCCTTCCAAGTTCGAGGATACCTATGAAGACGCGTTGATCGCGATGATCGATGCCAAGCGCAAAGGCAAGAAACCGCCAAAGCAGGTACCGAAGCCAAAAGAAAACGTCATCGATCTGGCAGAGGTGCTGAAAAAGAGCCTCAAACAGGAAGGCTTGGCGACGCCGAAGAAGGCGGCGTCCTCGAAACGCAAGACGGCGTAACTCCGCCCGCATCGGTGGGAACTTTGTGAATTGCGGACCCAGGGCGCGGTCTGTTTGGCGAGAAGCCGTGGCTATGCGACCGGCTTCGGCATGGCAGCGGTTGCCGCCTTGTCGGCAATGGCGAACCGCTCATGACTGCAAGTGCCGGTCAGAAGACGTTAATCCTGTCGCGCCCGCATACGCCCGGATATTCAGCATTGCGAAGCCGCAACTGCTCAAGCACGACGTCCAGTCGCGCTTGCGATGCAAACGGGTCGAGGCTCACTGTTGGTCGTTGTAGGGTTCTTTTGTTTTTCCGACCATCTTTGCCAGTTCCGTAAATGGCGGGATGTCAGCTTCCCCTTGCGCGTTGTTTGCGATCCTCAGAAGCCGGATCGGAAAGCAGATGGCGTCGCGATTGGCGGGCGACATGTCTTCGAAGGTCCGCTCGTCGCCCGTTACAGAGGCTTCCACCCTTCGCAGGGCGGTATCGATGTCGTCGATCGAAAGCAGCCCGCGATGGACCAGCAGATTGTTTATGGAAGCGACCGCCATCATAAGGCCTTCGAGCTGAAGATTGGCGACATTCATGGGCGGGCACCCTTCTTTTCGCTGCTCGGTGTCGAGTGTCCGGGCGGATTCTGGCCATCCGACTGGTGCGTCTTGTCATCCACCTCATCCGTGGGACGGGTCAATCCGATCCCGCTATCGGGCTTCTTGTTGCCGGCTGCGTCCTGCGAAAAGGCGTCGGACGGGTCTGGCCCCCTCCTCGCGGGGTATTTTGTTGCGCCGGTTTCACGATGGTTTTCGTTGCCTGGCATTTTGTCTCTCCAATGATGACCGATAACATGCCCGGGAGCCGCGAGTTCCGCATTCCATGGAACATTCGCGACGGCGCTTCGTTGGCCAACGAACAAAGGAACCACTGCGATGGCCACGATCAAGAACCTAGATGCGGCGCCACAATCGAGCGCAAGGGAACCAACGTGACTGACGGCGATCCAGCCCCATCGAACTCCAAGACGGCACCCAAGACGGCGGGCGCTGCTCCGGACGGGGAACGTCCCCTTCCCGATCCGTTCACGGCAAGGCAAAGCGATGCGCGGCGGCCGATGGCAGGCAAGACGCCGCGCCCGACCGACAAACCCGGAGAATGATCATGCCTCCCAAACCAGAGCCCAGCGAAGATCCTCCGGCGGATGCGCCTACCTGGACGCCGGACGTTCGGGAACCCGACCCCGATCTTTTGCCGGACGAACTGCCGAATCCTAATCCCGACGAGAACCGCGATCGAGAGAACGGCGCGTCATCGTCGTGAATGGCGACGGGGCAGAACCGATGGGAATGCCCGGAATGCGCATGAATCCGGTTCGAGAGAAACGGCCTGGATAACCCCGCTCATGAAGCTGACCATGTCGGCGTGGCCGCCTGTAGAAAACCGTCGCACCGTATGGTGCGACGGATTTTGCCAGATGTGGCCGACTATCTACGGGAAATAAGCAGGCAGAGCTGGCGCAAATCGCGGTCGTAGCTGCCTGAGCTGCTGAGCACATCGACGCAGCGCTTCTTCATGCGCGCAATCTGGCTGTCAGACATTTCGGCAACGACGCCCGGCAGGTTCGGCTGAGCCGGGTTGCTCGGATTGCTGGGGTTCGCGGGATTGCTTGGGTTGGTTCCGACGCCGACGCCGACGCCTACACCGACGCCTGTTGTGCCACCGACTGTGGCTCCAACGCCGGCGCTCACACCATTGGTGCCGCCGACATTCGCGCCGACGCCTGCGTTCACGCCGCTCGTGCCACCGATATTCGCGCCGGCACCCGCGTTCACCCCACTCGTGCCCCCGACCGAGGCCCCGAGACCGGCGCTGGTGCCATTCGTGCCGCCGACATTGGCGCCAGCGCCCGCATTGACGCCGCTACCGCCGCCGATTGACGCGCCTGCGCCTGCATTGACGCCGCCGCTGCCTCCAATCGAGGCGCCCGCGCCGGCATTGACGCCGCCGCTACCGCCGACCGAAGCGCCGACACCCAATCCTGCCGCACCGGCCGGAACGGACAAAGCTGCTACGAACACACCGCCGGCCAAGGCTCTGGCAAAGTTCTTGAAAAAGGAATTCATGACACTCTCCTGTAAGTTGCCTTCAACAGTCGTTCGTGACTGTGGAAGAGCAACGTACGATTGCCGCTGCGGACCCACCCTCGGCGACTTTCATTGGAAAGTTGGCTTTCGACCTCTCAACAAAACAGAATCAATTTGAACGAATTTCCTTCACCCACGATCTTGCTTGCCCAGGCGACAGGTCCGGGCATGGTCGCGAAGCCGACAGGACGGAACACCCGGGCAGGCCACGGCCTAGCGTTAAAGCTCCGAGGATCACCGGCCCGCTAGCGCAGCTTCGCTTCGGCCGCCTCAAGTTCGACGACCCAGTGGGCGAGCAGCCAGTCCATGCGCCCCGATGCTGCTTCGTCGGCGAATATGGTCGTCGACAGCGGCTTGCCCAGCGCAAACCTAGCTGTCACCAGTTTCGCCAGGGTTTCGGCGCCGCGGCCGTAATTGTGCGGGGCACCGCCGCGGGGGCTGCACATGCCCGAGAAATAGAAATTGTCGAAATCGGCTGAAAGCAGGCCGCCAACCTTTCGCGCCGGGAAATCGCCGATATAGGTCAGGCTGCCCTCGGGCAGGAAAGGGACAGGGGCTTTATAGCCGGTCGCCCAGATAATGGTGTCCGCTTCGGCCGACGTGCCGTCAACGAAAAGCACCCTGCGCCCGTCGAGACGTGCGATCTGGGGGACGGCCTTGACGCGGCCTCGCTGCGCCCAATACGGCACAAGCGTGGAGAACGTAGGCGGCCTGGCTGTCCAGTCCTCGTCGCTCGGCTGGGGGAAGCCGTATGAGCTGGGCTCGCCGACGGATATCTTCACCATCAGATGGCTGAGTTCATCGCCCGACGAGCCGGGAAAATGCGGCTGGTAGGTGAGGTCGGCGCGCGGCGTGCCGAAAAAGGATTGCGGGACGAACCAGGTCGGCCGATGCAGCGACATCAGCGCCTGCCGACCCGAAGCGATCGCGTCCGTCACCATGTCGCAGGCGGAATTTCCCGAGCCGACGACCAGCACGGTGTTTCCCACCATATCCGCCGGAGTACGATATTGCGACGTGTGGATCATCGGGCCGTCGAACCTGCCTTCGACGTCCGGGATCCTTGGCGCCCAAAGATGGCCATGCGCGGCGACCAGCGCGTCGAAATGCTCGGTTGTCCCGTCGGACAGGGTGACGTCCCATCCCCGCGAGCCTCCGTCGACCGGCACGGCCGCGACAACGGCCGTGTTGAAGCGGATATAGCGCAGAAGCCCTGCTTCCTTGGCGAACCAGCGAATATAGTCGCGGTATTGCTGCCCGGTGGGAAACTGGGGCGTCGTCTGGGGCATCGGATAGCCCTTGAACGATGTTGCCCGCTTGGACGTCAGCAATTGCACCGACTCATAGACATTGCGCCAGATGCCAATGACATCGTCCGTCTTCTCGTAGGCTTGGACATCGTGACCCTCGGCGACCAACTCGCGGATCGCCACCAGACCGGTCACACCTGCGCCAACCACACAGACACGGGCTGCTTTCTGCACCATGAAACTCCACCTTAGCTTGCCGTTAGGGCGGCCGACGCCAGACGCGGTAACGCCGGCTTGTTCAGCTCATCAATTCGCCGCCAGTGACCTTGATCGTTTCGCCGGTGACGAAGCTGACCGTCTCGCGGCTGGCCAGCATCCAGACCCAGCCGGCAATCTCGTCGGGTTGCGCGACACGGCCGAGCGGAATGTGCTTCTCGGCGCCTACCATCCTTCCCGTGGCTGCGTTGCCCGGCGTATTCACCCATCCGGGCGCAATCCCATTGACGATGATGTCATCGCCGGCGACAGAGGCAGCGAGGATACGCGTCAATGAAACAACGGCTGCTTTCGAAGCGCTGTAGATCAGTTGTTCGGTCGAAGCCGTAAAGGCGTCCGCCGAACTGATGGTGACGATGGCGCCCTTGGTACCGGCGGCCCGCATGTGCCCAATCGCCTCGGCGGCGACATTGAGCGTGCCGAGGACGTTCACGCGCATGATGCGGTCGAACTTTTCCGCCGTGAAGGTCGACAGGTTCGTCGGCGGGAAAATGCCGGCCGCAGTGACCGCGGCCGAAAGCCCGGCGCTGACGCCGCTGGCATCGATCGCGTCCGCGACAGCAGCGCGGTCGGTCACATCGAGCGATTTGGTGATGAGAGGAACCTCCCTGTCCGCTTGAGCCTCCTTGAGCCGGTCGAGCCCCTCGACCGACAGGTCCATCGCCAGAACGCCCCACCCCTCGGCGAGAAATTTCTCGGCAAAGGCGCGGCCCATCCCGCTGCCCGCGCCGGTGACGATGGCCCACTTCCGGCCCTGTGTTGTCGACATGAAGATCAGCTCCTTTTTCCCAGATATGCCTCGGTCATCATCGGCGCGGTCGCGACCATGTCCGGCTTGCCCTCGAGAACGACCTGGCCGGCGGCGAGCACATAGGCGTAATCCGCCACCCGCAGCGCGGCGCGCGCGTTCTGCTCGACGATGAAGACCGCGATCTTCCGGTTCTTGATCTCTTCGATGATCTCGAAGACGCGTTTGACCAAAGCGGGCGCGAGACCCATCGACGGCTCATCCATGATGACGAGCTCGGGGTGACGGATCAGCGCACGGGCAAAGGCCACCATCTGCTGCTCGCCGCCCGACAGGACGCCCGAGGGACGGTGCACCAACTTCTTCAAGGGCGGAAAAAGATCGAGCATCTCGGCAATGTCTTCGCGCGTGGCGCGCCCCTTGCTGCCCGCCCAGGCGCCCAGCTGGAGATTTTCCAGAACCGTGAGCGACGAGAACATTCGCCGCCCCTCCGGAACCACACCGATGCCGCGCGCCATGCGCCTGGGCGTCGGCTCGTGGGTAATCAGCTCATCCTTCCAGAACACCTCGCCAGCTGTGACGGTCGTGGTGCCGCTGATTGTCTTCATAGATGTTGACTTGCCCGATGCGTTGCCGCCCAGCAGCGCCACGACCTGGCCGGGGTAGATCCGATAGCTGACATCGGTCAGCGCACGGAACTTGCCGTAATTGACGCTGACATTTTTCAATTGCAGCAGCGGCGTTTCATCCGGCATTTGCGCGTTCTGGAGCTGTTCAGCCAAGGAAAGCCTCCACGACTTTCTCGTCCTGCTGGATGACGCCGACCGGGCCCTGGGTGATGATTGTGCCGCTGTTCAGCACATAGACGTTGGCGCAGAGATCGCCGATCACGGACATCTTGTGCTCGACCAGAAGCATCGACATTGCCTGGGCATGGTTGAGTGCGCGCAACTGGTCTGTCAGTTCCTCCGTTTCGTGCGGGTTCATTCCGGCCATGGGTTCGTCAAGCAATAGAAGCCTGGGCGAGGTCATCAGGGCCCTCGAGATCTCGACCCGGCGGCGATTGGCATAGGACAGCGACAGGACTTGTTGATCGGCGCGCGGCAGAAGCCTGTCGCCGAACAGCGCCATGATCTCTTTGGCCTGCTCGCGCCGCGCCGCCATTTCCCGCCGCGCGGGCGGCGTGCGCAGGATGCCGGCGACGTAGCCCGTGGAATAATGGATATGGCCGCCAAGCAGGATGTTCTGCTCCACCGTCAAAGTGTCGAACAGCCGGACCCCCTGGAAGATGCGCGACATGCCCGAAGCAGCACGCCGGTATGCAGGCATATGGCGCACGTCCATCCCGTTGATGCGCACTTCGCCCTCATATGGTCCGCGATAGGCGCCTGAGACGACATTGATGAAGGAGGATTTTCCCGAGCCGTTCGGCCCGATGAGCCCGACGATTGCGCCCCGCGGCACGACGAGGCTGACACCGGCCAAGGCTGTCACGCCCCCGTACCGGAGGGTCAGGTTCGATACGGACAAAGCCTCGTCCACTGCCGGCGTCTGATTCATGTCGGCCGTCATTTCTTGATCAGGTTCGTGATCTTGGTCTTGCCCAGGATGCCCTGGGGTCGCGTCGCCATCAGGATCACGATCAAGAGGCCGGCCAGCAGCAGGCGATAGTCCTGGAGCGGCCGGAGTAGCTCGGGCAGCAGGATGATGATGCAGGCGCCCAGGACAGAGCCGCTGATCCGGCCGAGCCCGCCGATGACCGCCATCTGGAATATGAGAAGGCTGGCCGTGACATCGAAGCTGCGGAACCCGACATAGCCGAGATAGTAGCCAAGCAGCGCGCCGGAAAGACCAGCCAGCGCAGAGCCGATGGCGAAGAAATAGATTTTCGGCGCGGCGGTCGCGATGCCGATGGAAACGGCGGCGACCTCGTCATCGCGGATCGCTTCCATCGTCAGTCCGAACCGGCTTGAGACGATGGCCTGGGTGATGACGAGGCTGAGCAGGACGAGGCCAACGACCGCCAGGTAGAAGGGCGCGCCGACGCCTAGATCGAATCCCAACAGATGCATGGTCGGGACGCCCGTCAGGCCGGTGGCGCCGCCGGTCACATCGCCCCATTGCAAAATGATATCGAGCACGATGAGGTTGAACCCCAGCGACACGATGAAGAGGTAGTCGCCATTGATACGCAGGGCCGGGAAGCCGACGAGGGCGCCGAGGACGCCCGACAAGAGCATCGCCGCCGGGATCGTCGCCGCCGCGTCGAGATTGTAGCGCACGGCCAGCACCGCCGAAGTATAGGCGCCGACACCCACGAAAGCCGCCTGCCCCATGGCCAGCAGGCCGGCATTGCCGATGATCAGGTTTTGCCCGACCGCCGCCGGCACGTAGATGACCGTCAGCAGAGCGGCCGCCGGCCAGATCGGCGGAAGGCCGAGCAAGGGGATTGCGATCACGATCCCAAGCCCGAGCACCCATCCCACGACCAACATCATGCGCGCCCGGCTCAACGGGAGGCGCGCCCGGGCCGATTCCTCGCCGTGGTCCTTGCCGGGCATCGCTTCAAAGGCGCTGTTCACATCCAGCCCCTTCTCACGGGCGGGAAGCGACATGGACACCGGCTATGCCGGTCGGCCGGAACAAAAGAAAGGCGATGAGGAGCCCGAACGTCACCGTGTTGAGAAGGGCCGAACTGACATAGCCGGTGACCATTGCCTGCAGCACGCCCAGGAGCAGGCCACCCGCGAACGCGCCCCATACGCTGCCGATGCCGCCGATGACGGTCGCGGTGAAGGCATTGAGCGTGCCCGAAAAACCCATCGTGACCGAGAGCGTGTTGTAGTAGGCGCCGTAAAGGATGCCACCGACCACCCCGAACAAGGCGCCAAGCACATAGACGGTCACGACCACCCGGTCGACCGGCACGCCCATCAACTCGGCTGTCGCCAGATCGTCCTTCACGGCCCGCATGGCACGGCCGAGGTCAGTTTTGGTGATGATGATCCACAGCAAGGCCGCCATGGCTATCCCGACCACGGCGACGACGATCTGCAACGGACTGAGCACCACCGGCCCGAGCCGGATGATATCGGTCTGGAACGGAAACGGCATGGGCCGGATTTTGGACGTCCAGATCAGGCGGGCTACGTTCTCGATGATCAGGCCCACGCCCACAGCAGTGACAGTCGGCGCCAGGCGGTTGCCGCGCACCGGACGATAGGCGAACCGTTCGACCGCGATCGCGATCACGGCGCCGGCCACCAGACCGGCAATGATGGCTAGCCAGAGTGGGCATCCGCTCGTGATCAGCGAGGCCGTCACGAACGTTCCGAACATATAGACATAACCATGCGCGAAGTTGATCTGCTGCAATATGCCGTAAACGAGGCTGTAGCCGACGGCCAGCATCGCATAGACGACGCCCGAGGTGAGCCCGTTCAGCAATTGCGTGGTGAAGAACTGCATCTGGTTGGAGACCTTCCGTGGGACGCCTCGCCACCTCGCGGATGGCGGACCATCGCGGGCAAAGCGAGATGGTGACTGAGACGGGCCGAAGCGAATGCCTGCCCTCGTTTTCGGCCCGATACGCTCAGTGAGCGGTCAGCTTCTTGGTGCTCGCTTCGTCGAACACCCATTTGCCACCGGTCAGACGCAGCACGACGAGAGAGCCTCCGACATTGTCGCCGTTCTTGTCGAAGCTGATGGTTCCCATGGCGCCATCATGCCTGGTGGCGCGAATGACCGGCATCAGGTTTTCCGTCGACCCTTTATTGTCCTCGATCGCCTGTTTCAGGACATAGATATTGTCATAGCCGGCTGCCGCCTGCACACCCGGTTCAGCGTTGAACTTCTTGGTGTAGGCCGCAACGAACGCCTTGTTCTCCTTGCTGGGATTGTTGATGTCATAGACGTTGGTGACCCAGGTGCCTTCGGCGGCGGCTCCGGCCAGCGACACATATTCGGGAACCTGTGTCTGGGCGTTGGCGAGAAGCGGGATATGCTTGTCGCCGAATGCCCGAACGGACTGGCTCACCGCGGCGCCCATATCGGCATAATAGCCGGCGAGGTAGAGCGCATCGGGATTCGCCGCCGCGATATTGGCGAGGACCGACGAGAAGTCATTGGTCGAGCCGGTCACATAGGTCTCGGCCGCTACGATCTCGGCTCCCGAAGCGGCAGCGGCGTTCTTGGCGATCGCAAGAAGGGCCTGGCCGTAATCGTCGCTCGGGTAAAGCACGGCGATGCGCTTGTAGCCCAGCACCTTAGTGCCGAGGTTCATGCTCCCCGCCCCCTGGATATCGTCATTCGGTATGATGCGGGCAAAATTCTGGTAACCCTTGGCCGAAAGGGCCGGCGAACTCGTCGTGGCGGCCAGGACAGGCAGTCCCACACGTCCGAAGATCGGGATCTGGGCGAGCGTCGCCGAGCTGCAGACATTGCCGACGACCGCAACGATATCCCTGTCGCTGATGATCTGGTTTGCCGCCGTCGCGGCCGGCGTCGGGTCGCACTGGTCGTCATATTCGGAAAGCTTGATCTGCTTGCCGCCGATGCCGCCCGCCGCGTTGATCTGTTCGATCGCGAGACGGACACCGTTCATCGTTTCAATTCCGTAGGCGGCGGCCGAACCGGTCAAAGGCGCGGTCGAAGCAATATGAATGGCATCATCGGCAGCCGTGGCCGTACCGCCGAGCGGACCGGCCAAAATCAAACCCGTGACCGCAAAGGCCGCAAGGGCGCGCTGAGTGATGGCCTGGAAAGCTAAGAGCATGATTTCCCCTTCTCTATCGGCTGAACCGGAACGTCAGAGATTACGATCATGAGCAAAAGCAGGCTTGCTCCTGCCTTCCCACCATCGAGCACAGCGCGTTTGCGCACACATCAGGGGCAAACACCGTTTTGCTATGAAATTCATACCGCTCAAAAAAGGAGTGTCAATAGGTTAGATACTGACGGCTTGCGTTGATCCCCATTTTTGGGCAAACCGCGATGCAGCGCCTGCCGCCGTGGCGCAAGGACCAGGCGGACCTCAAGCGGCGAGCTTGAAAATGACGCGCTTGAGCAAAATCTATTTAGCTACTGCCTCTGTCGGACTGCCGATAGTCGAGCAAGGAGTGACGCACAGATGAACAGTTTCCTTTTTGGTCCTGACGTTCTCCCCTCCGCAGCAATGACCGTCGCGCTTATCAACACGTCGCCCGGCCGCGGGGGCGAGGAGGGCCTGAACGACACGGAAATCCTCAGGGCAATGGGGCGTGAGACGGGAGTATTCTACCTGCCGGACGGGTCGAAGGCCGAGATCCTCGCCATGCGCAAGTTGCGCGACCGGCTCGACGAGATCGTGAAGACGCCAGAGAACCCTCAGCGTTTCGCCATGCTCAACGAGCTGTTCTATTCGGCATCGGCCATCCCGCAGATCGTCACGCATGTCGAAACACCCGAGCCGCACTTCCATTACACGCTCGAGGATGCCTCGTATGTCGACCACCTCAAGGGGGTCACCGCCTACGCGCTGGCGCGGCTCATTATCATCGGCGAGTGGCAGCGGCTGCGCACCTGCTCCGGCACTGCCTGCAATCGCCTGTTCTTTGACACCACCCGAAACGGCAAGCGGCTATATTGCGACAGCCGGACCTGCGGCAATCGCATCCATGCCGCGCGCTATCGCGTCCGAAGCGCTGGGCGGTCACAGGTCGAGATCCAACTCGACGGCGCGGAATAGCTGGCGGCCCCGTCGCATACTTGATCGCGTCGCGGCCAAGTCCACCGGCACGACAACACATGCAAGCGTGATCGAGCCGCACGGGAAGCGCGTTCGCAAATGCAACCGGCCGATGCGCAATCGCAATCGATCGGAGGCAGATCGGCGCGGAAGATGAAGATGGGACTTTGGCGCGACAACTAGCCTGCCTGTATAGACATACATGCGTCCGGGATTCATTATCCGTTAGAAGATGATTCGTTCCCCCCGCGTCTGTCAGACAGAATGATTGGAGTTTCGTCTATGGCGAGACCTAGATCAGTTCCTGTTTGGTCCCGTGAGCGGCTTGCAATGGCGGCATTCCTGGGTTGCCTGGAGTTTGCTCCGCTGCATGCGTTGGCGCAGGAAGCCGGCCCCCGCCCCTTTCGGATTATGGCTTCGGATGTCGATGACCGTTCGTCATCAGGCACTTCACCGTTCGAGATGACCAAGGAGGACGTCGCGCCCAATCTCGCCGCGGCGGGCCGGGTGACGACCTATGAAGGAACCGAGTCGGCCGGCAATGCCGCGATCACGAACAATCAGGACGAGTCGGTAGAATTTCTGGACCAGAGCACCGCCGCGCAAGCCACGATCATCAACAATTCCGGCGGCAGCGCGCTATTTGCTGACCAGTCCACGGCGGGCAGTGCGTTCATGACCAACAATGCCGGGAGTTCCATCCGGTTCACGGGACAAGCAACCGGCGGCGGCTCCAACATCACCAACAATGAGAATGGCACGATCTCCTTTGACGATCACGCCGTTGGAGGTAACGCCGCGATTGCCAACAACGGCACCATCCTGTTCCAGGACGACGCCAATGGGCAGCAGGTGAACATCGTCAGCAACGGCGGCGCCACTATCGTTTTTTCTGGCAATGCCACGGCCGGCACAGCGCAGATCGCCAACAATGGCTCGCTCGATTTCACGGGGCAAGCGAGCGCCGGTCAAAGCCTCCTCACCAACAATGAGACCGGGGAGACGACATTTTCCGGCAACAGCACGGCCGCGATTGCCGCCATCACCAACAATGGCGCGCTCACATTCGAGGATGAAGCCACGGCCGGGTCAGCGAGCATCATCAACAATCAATCCGGCCTGGTTCTCTTCTCCGGCAGTGCCGATGCCGGTTCGGCCTTCATCGCCAACAGCGGCGAACTCGATTTCGGAGGTACCGCGTCAGCCGGGGCAGCGGAAATCGCCAACAATGCCAGCGGGGTCTTGGCACTCTCGGATTTCTCCTCGCTCGGCAATGCATCGCTCAACAATGCAGGGCTGGCGACCTTCTCAGACAATGCAACGGCAGGTGCCGGCACGATCGTGACCGGACCAACCGGACGAACGATCTTTCGTGACCGGAGTTCCGGCGGCACGGCCGCCCTCGAGACGAACCTCGGCGGCGTCGTGGATTTCTCCGGAATAAGCGATGGTCAGATCGAGGTCGGGTCGATCCAGGGACCGGGAACCTACTATCTCGGCGGGATCGCGGTCGCCGTAGGAGGAAACAATCTCTCGACGGCGGTTGACGGCGCGCTTCTTGACGGCGGGTCGTCGGGCGGTTCGGGCGGTTCGCTGATCAAGACCGGCACCGGCACGTTGACGCTTTCGGGCGCCAACACCTACACGGGAGCAACCGATGTTCGTGGCGGCGTGCTTCAGGCTGGGGCCGCAGGATCCTTTGCGGCGCGATCTGCCTTCACGATCGCGGATGGCGCGCTGCTCGACCTGGCCGGCTTCGACCAGACGATCGGCTCGCTGGCCGGCACCGGTTCCGTCGACCTGGCAACCGCGACGCTGACGGCGGGCGGGGACGGGACCGATAGCGTCTTCGCCGGCGAGATCGGCGGCACCGGAGGTCTTGTCAAGACCGGTGCCGGCTCGATGGAATTGGCGGGCGTCAGCAGCTATTCGGGCCTGACGGAGATCATGCAGGGATCGCTGATCGTTTCGGGTTCGATCGCGGCTTCTCCTGTCCAGGTCGATGCGGGCGCGACGCTTGGCGGCGTTGGCATCGTCGGCAGCACCACGGTGGCGGGAACGCTGGCGCGGGCAAATGACGGCGGCACGTTGAGGGTGAACGGCGATCTCACCCTGGGCGCCGGTTCGGTCTACAGTCTTTCATTGGACCCAGATCCCGTTCCGAGCCTGGTGACAGCCACGGGAACCGCGACGATCGACGGGAGTTCGCTTATCGTCTCGACGAGTGGAGGCTTCACGCTCTCGGGAACCAGCTTCAGGATCCTGACGGCAGCGCAGGTCAATGGCAATTTTGCCGCCGTTGAGAGCGAAATGCCCTTCATCGACCTGGACCTCACCTATGGCTCCGGAACTGTTGACCTTGATGTTTCAAGGAACGACACCAGCTTTGGCGCGATCGCAGAGACCGCCAACCAGCGCGCCGTGGCCAATGCGGTAGAGCAATTGCCGGGCGGCGCCATCTCCGATGCCATCGTCGCCTCCGCCGATGCGGCTTCGGCGCGTGGCGCCTTCGACGCGCTTTCAGGGGAAATCTATCCGAGCCTCGCCAACGGTCTCCTCGAAAGCGACTTGGTCCTGCGCGACATTTTGCTCAGCCGCATGAGAGACCCTGCCACGCAAAAAGGCGCGACGGCGGGATCAAGAGCGTGGTTCAATCCCTACTCCACGGATGCCGCCGCCGGCTCCGATGGCAATGCGGCGGACAGCGACATCAGTCGTTCCGGCTTTCTGACGGGCGGCGATGTCCCGCTAAACGAAAGCTGGCTGGTCGGGGTCGCGGCGGGCTATGGCCAGAGCGACTTCGGCGTCGACGCACGCGCCTCGAGCGCAAGCGTCGATACGCTCAGCCTGGCCGCCTATTCGGCTTGGTCTGGCTCGGGGTTTCGCGGCAAATTCGGCGGGCTCTATTCGTGGCACGACATCAAGTCGGCCCGCCATGTCGCCTTCGGCACGTTCGAGGACGACGTCACAGGCGCCTATGATGCGTCGAGCGGCGAGGTGTTCGGCGAGATCGACTATCCGATTATGGCGAACCGGGTGGAGATCGCTCCGTTCATCAATCTAACCTACGCCCGTTGGGATTCGGAAGATTGGTCCGAGAGCGGCGGCGACGCCTCCCTGGATGTTCAGGCCTCTCATATGAATGGCCTGGTGACGACATCCGGCATGCGCATTGCGGCCGACATGTCCTTGGACCGGGACCTGCTTGTCCGCTTCGGCGCCATGGCCGGATGGCGGACGTCTACCTTCGACGAATCCGGGCAGTGGCATCAGTTGGCGGGCACAGCCCCGTTTTTCATCGGCGGCGTCCCCGTCGAGCGGAACGCCGCGGTGTTGGGTGCCGATATGCGCATCGTTTTCAAATCCATCTCGCTTGGCCTGGCGTATGACGGAATGATGGGAGGCGACACGCAGCACCACTCATACCAAGGTTTCCTCAACGTGAAATTCTGATGATTAGTGGCATTTTTGACTCGGTCGCAAGTTTACTTGGGGGCAAGCACTTGCAATCGGCATTAACCCTTCGACGGCGGGGGCGAATCTTTTAGAGTCGTGGCCATGGACTTCGCTAGCGCCAGTCACGTCTGTTCCTTGCCGAGGGCGCGCACCGCTTCAATTTGGGCTGGCGCGGCTTCTTGGCTGAATGCCGTGGGGATCGCGGCGGCACTGGTCCTTGGCGGCTGTGCGGCTCAAACGCGCCCGCTTACCAACGCTTCCGATACCAGCATGGTCCCCAATGACACCGCCTTTGCGTTCCTGGCGCCCGGCGGACCCGCGATCTCCGCGGTGCTCGAGCGACGATTTTCCAACGCCACGCAGCAGGACATCCTGCTTTCGACGTCGGCGCACACACCCGGGCAAAACATGTTGCGGGTGCAGATCTTCGGGCCGGTCGACACGACTGAGGCAGGACAGGACAGGCTTCGCGAGGGCTATCTCCCCATTGGCAATGTCGGCTCGGAAATGCGGCAGGTCCTGCCTGGCATCCGGATGCAGACATCGCCCTACTACGTTCAGAACAAATACGGCCCGTTCGGCTATGCCGTCGGACGCTCGGCTTCAGGCGACACCTGTCTCTATGGCTGGCAGCGCATAAGCTCGATGGGGACAACGCAGACCTGGGTCGGCAACAGGGGGTCTGTCCAGGTGCGGCTGCGCATCTGCGACCAGAACGCGAGCGAGCAAAAGCTGCTCGAAGTCATGTATGGCTATACGATCAGCACCTATTTCAAGTCACGCAACTGGAATCCTTACGGCGTGCCCGCCTCGCCCGACCCTTCGCTGGGACGGTCCGGACAACCGATCTATCCCGTGGGCGTGTCGCGTTTCGAGACGGTGACCAGCCCGCCGCCCCCGCGCCAGCCCGTGCCTCGCGCCAGCCGGGCGCGGTCCGAGATTGCCATCGAACCACAGCAGGCCGCGGTGCTCGCGGCGCCTGTCGGCCCGACGGTACCGCCGCCGCCCGGCTCAGGCCCTTCGACGCAGAGCCCGAGAGCCGCAGCGACGATCCGGCCTCCGACATCGCCAGCCGCGGCAGCACAAGCCGCCGACCCGGGCTTGGGAATAGTCGTTCCACCGCCCCCATGCGCCCCAACCGCGGCGTCGGACGGCTGCAAGCCGTGAGCGTTTAGACAGTGTTTACCAAGACGCGACGCGAGAGTGGCGCGCAATCCTACATCAACCATTGCGTGCTTTGATGCTACACTGGCCAATGGGTGAAAGCTTCGCAGTCGGGCATCTGGCGGTCGTTGCCGGGACGCGGTCCAAAACGGGCGGCAGGCGTCTAAACGTAAAGGCGCGTTGAATGCGGAAGTTCCTGATGGTTGTGCAATGGGCGGTGGCGTCGGCATGCGTGCTGACGATGGTCACGCTGCCCATAAGCCTGGAGACCCAGTTGGTTGCCGGTATGCTGGTGCTGTTCGGCATGATGGTGCTTAAGCTGATCCGGCCCGATGGCATCTGGCGATTGGTGGCCCTTGCGTTCGGCACGGCCATCGTCATGCGCTATGTCTACTGGCGCACGACAAGCACCCTGCCGCCCTTCAACCAGCTTGAAAACTTCATTCCCGGGTTTCTGCTTTACCTGGCGGAACTATACAGCGTCATGATGCTGGCCCTGAGCCTTTTCGTGGTTGCGTTGCCACTGGCGCCGCGCCCATCGCGGGCCAATTCCAATGATCGCCTGCCTACCGTCGACGTGTTCATCCCGACCTACAACGAGGACGCCGATCTGTTGGCCAACACCATGGCGGCGGCAAAGGGCATGGATTATCCCGCCGATCGGGTGAATGTCTGGCTGCTTGATGATGGCGGCACCGTCCAGAAGCGCAACGCCGACAAGATCGGCGACGCCAACAATGCGCAGCGCCGCTACGAACAACTGCAGAAGTTGAGCGCGGACCTGGGTGTGAAATACCTGACGCGCGACCGCAACGAGCATGCAAAGGCCGGCAATCTCAACAACGGACTGGCACAGTCGACCGGCGAACTCATCGCGGTGTTCGATGCTGACCACGCGCCGGCGCGCGATTTTCTCAAGGAGACGGTCGGCTATTTCGACGAGGATCCGCGACTCTTCCTCGTCCAGACCCCGCACTTCTTCCTTAATCCAGACCCGGTCGAACGGAACCTCCGGACCTTCGAAAACATGCCGTCCGAAAACGAGATGTTCTACGGGATCATCCAGCGCGGGCTCGACAAATGGAACGCTGCGTTCTTCTGTGGCTCGGCTGCCGTTCTGCGGCGTGCGGCGCTGGTCGAAACCAAAGGCTTCAGCGGCGTCAGTATTACCGAGGACTGCGAGACGGCCATCGAACTGCACGCGCGCGGCTGGCACAGCGTCTATGTCGACAAGCCATTGATTGCAGGGTTGCAGCCGGCAACCTTCGCCAGCTTCATCGGTCAGAGAAGCCGTTGGGCGCAGGGCATGATGCAGATCCTGCGGTTCCGTTTCCCACCCTTCAAGAGAGGGCTCTCGATCCCGCAGCGGCTTTGCTACATGTCATCGACGCTATTCTGGCTGTTCCCCTTCCCGCGCACGATATTCCTGGTCGCGCCGTTGTTCTATCTGTTCTTCGACCTGCAGATTTTCACCGCGTCGGGCGGTGAATTCATGGCCTACACGCTCACCTACATGATCGTGAACCTGATGATGCAGAATTATCTCTACGGCGCCTTCCGCTGGCCATGGGTGTCGGAGCTTTACGAGTATGTGCAGACCGTCCATCTGCTTCCCGCGGTGATCTCCGTTATCCTCAATCCGCGCAAGCCGACCTTCAAGGTCACGGCGAAGGATGAATCGATCACGACGAGCCGGCTTTCCGAAATCGGCAGGCCGTTCTTCGTCATTTTCGGCGTCCTGCTGGTGGGCGTCGCGATGACCGTCTACAAGGTCTATGCCGAGCCCTTCAAAGCGGACGTCACGCTGGTGGTGGGCGGTTGGAACCTCATCAATCTGATCATGGCCGGCTGCGCCTTGGGCGTTGTGTCCGAGCGCGGCGAACGATCCGCGACGCGGCGCGTCAAGGTCAGCCGACGCTGCGACTTCGAGTTGAACGGCAGATCGCTGCAGGGCACCATAGAGAACGTGTCGGCCAACGGGGCGCGGGTGCTGGTGTTCGGCGCGGATCTCGACGAACTCAGCAAGGACGCCGAGGCGGGTATTCGTTTCAAGCTTTTCGCCGACGGGTCCGAGGCCGTGCTGCCCGTGACCATCAGGAACTTCGAACGGACAACCGACAGCATTGCCATCGGTTGTCTTTACATGCCGACCGAAGCCGTTCACCACCGGCTCGTGGCCGATCTGATCTTCGCGAATTCCAAGCAGTGGGAGCAGTTCCAGCTCTCACGCCGTGGAAACCCCGGTCTGCTGCGCGGCACGTTCTGGTTCCTGCGGCTGGCGATTTTCCAGACCTCCCGGGGCCTGCTCTATTTCTGGCGGGACTTGCGCGGCGCGTCCGCACCCTTGCCAGCAGGACAGCTTGCGGAGAAGCGGACATGAGGATCGGTTTCGCACCGTTTGCTCTGCTGCTCCTGGCAGCCTCGCCGGCAGGCGCGCAGTCCAACTCGTTCGACATGTCCACTGAGAAGCCGGCCACCCCAGCACCGGCCGCGCCGGCACCGGGCGCTCCAGCACCAGTAGCTCCAGTACCGGCGGCTCCAACTCCGGCGGCTGCAACGCCCACACTCGCGCCCAATCCGGCGCCCGTGCAACAACAGGCCTCTCCTGCCGCCAACGAGCCAATCGCTGCGCCAGAAGCCGCGGCTCAGGCGCGACGTTACATAGTCCCTTTCTCCGACCTCGTTTTTTCCGGAGAGTATGCTCAACGCTCCTGGTCCGTCTTTCTCACGCCGGAGCAGGCAGCGTCCAAAACCGAGTTCCACCTCGGCTACCAGAATGCTGTCGTCGTCGCGCCCGAGGCATCGCGGCTGAAAGTATCCATCAATGGGAGCTCGGTGGTCGATGCGCCAATAGCTTCGTCGGACAATCCATCCGACATGGTGGTCGACGTCCCGGCGAATGTTCTGCATGCGGGTCTGAACGACATCGTCATGTCCGCGGTACAGAGGCATCGCACCGATTGTACCATAGAATCGACCTATGAATTGTGGACGCAGATCGAGACCGGCAGCACCTTCCTGTCGTTCGATGATGCTGATGCCGGTCGTTGGAAGCGGATCGAGGATGTGCGCGCAGTCGGCGTCGACGAAAACGGCTCGACGACCTTCAATCTGATCGTCCCCTCGATGGGGCAGACCATCTCTACATCGCCGACGGTCCGTCTTGGCGAGGGACTGGCCTTGATGGCGAACATGCCGAACCAGTCGTTCAACGTCAGCGAAAGCGGTTCACCCTCAAACAAGCCCGGCACGGCTACCATCGTCCTCGGGCCGGCCTCCGAACTGTCCAACGTTCTGGCGACGGTCCCGGCAGGCGCCGAGGCAGGACCTATCGCCACATTGGTCGATGATCCCAAGTTCGGTCCCTCCACCCTGGTGGTCAGCGGTCCCAATTGGCAGGCCATCAACATGGCGATCGACGACATCGCCAAGCAGGTCGACCGGCCCGCGACCAGTCTCAGGGCAACGCTGGCCACGCGCACGTGGCGCACTCCCGACGTGCCCATGCTGTTGACCGCCAGCAACCTCAAATTCTCGGAACTGGGGGTGAGCACACTGGAATTCGCGGGACGCAGGGTACGCACGGATTTCGCGGTCGGCGTGCCGTCCGACTTTTATGCCGAAGCCTACGGCCAGGCCACGATCCTGCTGGACGCCGCCTACACGCAAGATGTTCTGCCCGGAAGCCACATCGACGTCTATGTGAACGACAATATCGCCGCCACCGTGCCGATCACCACATTCGGTGGCGAAATCCTGCGGCATCTGCCCATCAAGGTGACGATGCGGCATTTCAAGCCGGGCGCCAATACAGTGGCCATCGAGGCCGTCCTCATGACCCAGGCGGACGCGACCTGCGCGCCAGGGGCAACGGCACAAAGCGGCCAGCGTTTCGTCGTATTCGACAGCTCCGAATTCGTCATGCCGAGCTTTGCCCGGATCGCCAGGACGCCCAACCTGGCGGCAATCAGCGGAACCGGCTTTCCCTATTCACGGGCCGAATATGCGATTCCTCTGATCATGGACCGCACGCAGCCGGAAATCATATCCGCAGCGGTCACGTTCATGGCTCGCATCTCGGTAGCGGCCGGCCGGCTGATACCGGTGGATTCCTCGACCGCTGCTGCCGCGGTGGGCAACCGGAATGCCGTTTTCGTCAGCGCGATTTCGCAAGTGCCGTCCGCCGTGCTGGCGCAGGTTGGCATCTCTAACCAGACCTCCTCGGCCTGGGGCGAAACCGTTGCATCCATACAGCCCAACACCGAGGCGACGTTCGATCAATGGCGAGAGAAGCTGCGCGGCGGCGGCTGGCGCGGCCAGGTCAGTTCGCTGCAGGACTGGATGAACCGGACATTCAACCTTTCAACCAACTCCTTCCGTATCTTCCCCGGCCGCGCACCGGATTTCACCCCGCAGGGCACAGCGCGCTTGGTGATTGCCCAGGAAGCCAGCCCGATCAGCGGAGGCACCTGGACGCTGGTCACAGCGCCGACGGTCGGCGCGCTTCGTGACGGCGTCCGAGCGCTGACCGACCAGACAATGTGGCGGAAGATGGGGGGACGTATCACGACGGTGGATGCCGGGGAAAACAAGGTCTCCACGCTTCCCGTCGCGCGCTTCGATTTTTTCGAGACGCAGCCCTTCTCCCTGGCGAACTACCGCCTCATCGTCGCGAACTGGTTGTCAGCCAACGCGCTGTCCTACGCCGTGATCTTGATACTTCTTTCGATCGTGCTGGGTTTTGCCACGGCCGGCCTGCTGGGCTCACTGGGCCGGAAAAAGTGAGAGGTTCCGCGCGATACCTGTTTCTGACGCTTGCGGCCATGTTGCCAGTAATCGCTGCATGTCCCCGGCCCGCGCTCGCGGCTGGGGCAGTAACGGCCAAGGAATGGGCTCTCTACCGGGAAAAATTTCTCGACCCGACTGGAAGAATCGTAGACAACGCGAATGGCAATATCAGCCATAGTGAGGGACAGGGATACGGTCTGCTCTTGTCTTACCTTGCCGAAAATCGCGGCGATTTCGATCGCATCTGGGCGTTCACCCGCACTGAGATGCTGCTGCGGGACGACGGATTGGCTGCCTGGAAATGGGAACCGGGCGCGACACCGCATGTGACGGACGCCAACAACGCCACTGACGGCGACCTGCTGATCGCCTACGCGCTGGCGCTTGCAGGACACGCCTGGGAGCGTCCGGATCTCACCACAGCGGCCGCCGGTATCGCTGCTGCGCTTGCGGCCGGGGGCGTCGAGAAGGTGGGAGACCTGGTGTTGCTCAAACCGGGCAATTCGGGGTTCGGGGCCGCTGACCGAGCCGACGGGCCGGTGATCAACCCTTCCTACTGGGTTTTCGAGGCGCTCCCCGCAATGGCGGAGCTCATGCCCGACGGGCCGTGGTCGGAGCTTTCCGACAGCGGCAAGACAGTACTCGCGGCCAGCATGAAGATCGGTCCGTCGGGCCTGCCTCCGGATTGGGTTTCGCTGAGAGCCAAGCCGCGTCCTGCCGACGGGTTTCCCCAGGAATTCGGCTATAACGCGTTCCGCATTCCGCTTTACCTCATTCGCGCCGGCAGCCGCGATCGCGCTTTGCTGGAGCCGTTCGTCACGCATATGCGCGATGCGGAAGGGCGCGTGCTTGTCGTCGACATCGCCCTCGGGCAAGCACGACAGGCGCTCGCCGATGTCGGCTATCGCATTATTCCAGCACTCGTGTCTTGCGTGCTCGATGGAACGCCTTTGCCGGACGAGATGCAGTCATTTGCACCGACGGACTATTATCCATCGACCCTTCAGCTGCTGGCACTTTCCTTCGCTAGGCGTCAGCATCCGGAATGTCTATGAAACCGGTCCTGTTCATAGCCGTCGGCATCTTGGCGCTTGGCGCTTTGGTGATACACAAAGCGGGTTACCTGGACTCCGGTGCGCTGCCGGTTCCCCCTACTGCGCCCAACGCAACTGTTGAAGACCAGGCACAGGGAGGTTCCAGCCAACCGACCACGGTCGCGCAACAGGCGCCGGCCCCAGCGGCGCAGGACACGCCCGTACCTGCTGCGCCGGCGGCGTCAAGCGGACCGGCAACCGCGCCGCAAGCGGATGCGGCAGCGCCGAAAGTCGACGAGACAGCGCTCCGCTACTTTGCCGCCAAGGGCGACACCAGGCGGCTTGAGGCGGAAATCGCCCGGCTGAAGGCTCTCTATCCGGAATGGACACCGCCAGATAACCCGCTGGCCTTCAGGCAGGGAGGCGATCCACAGCTCGACCAGATGTGGAAGCTGTATTCGGAAGACAAGCTGGCGGAAGTGCGCAAGGCGATTGCCGACCGGCAGGCTGCACAGAGCGGCTGGCAGCCTCCGGCGGATTTGCTCGAGCGGCTGGCCGTCGCGGAGGCCAGGGAACAGCTGGTCAACGCTTCCGATCTCAAGCAGTACGATGCCGTCATCCGCATAGGATCGGCGAATGCCAGCCTGCTGACATGCGGAGATGTCGACGTGCTGTGGCGGGTCGCCGAAGCATTCGCGAATACGGATCGCAAAGGCCGGGCCCGCGATGCGTATCTGTACGTACTGAACACGTGCAAGAAGCCGGAGGAACGCGTCGCGACCATCCAGAAGGCGCTGCCACTGCTTCCGCGGCAGGATCTCGACCAGCTTCTCGCCACCGAGCGCAAGACCGCCGACGGCAAGGGTGAATTCGAAGCGGTGCGCGGCGACATTGCCCGCCAGAGCCTGGCGAACGCCGATGCCGACCCAAAGCTGGTGATCTCGCCGGAGGACATCGCGACGGTCAAGGCATTGGCCGATAAGGACGGTCTGGCATCCGACGACATGCTGCTGGGCTGGTACTATGTGCGCCGAGAGAACCCGAAAGATGCGGAAACCTGGTTCCGCAAGGCGCGCGACAAAGAAAATACGGCCGCGGCTTCGCAAGGGCTGGCACTTGCCTTGATCCAGCAGTCCCGCTCGGCCGACGCCGAGGCGATCCTCTACGAATGGCGCGACGCCAACGACGACGTGCGGCGCGTCTACCTGGCCGCTGTTGCCAATCTCCTGGCCGTTACGCCGCCGGTGCCGCTGGCCCCCGAAGTGTTGCAACGCATGGTCCAGGCGATCTACGCGGCCAAGGATCCGGCGGCGGCCCAGCAACTGGGCTGGTATGCCGACGGGTTAAGCCAGTCGCAGACCGCGGCCCAATGGTTCAGGCTCGCCCTGGACTGGAAACCCGATGACGAGCCCTCCGCTTATGGACTAGCCTTGTCCTTGTGGAAAACCGGCGACAAGGCGGGCGCCAGGGAAATACAAGCCGCCTGGATCGGGAGATCCGAGCGCATACCGACTGTCGGCGAACGCAGCGTCGAGACCGCGGCCGTCGGCAGGCGAGCCAGGAACGCGGCACGCGCACGCGCGCAGGATGAAGACCAGCGCGTCGCCGTCGAGCAACCGACAAGGCCCGCCTCGGACGGCAGGGCAAGCCCGCAAGCGCGTGGGTGCCTGACGTCAATCGATCCGAGCACGCTTTCGCCGGAGCAGGCGCTGACGCGCGCCTGGTGCCTGATGGGCGTAAACCGGCCAGTCGAGGCCGCTGCCGCCTTCGAGGTCGCGCTGCGCGGCACCGGCAAGACGCAGGCCGACGCCGCTTACGGCCAGAGCCTGGCTTATTTGCGGGCCGGCCTCACGGACATGGCCGCCGTGGCGGCCTCCAAGGCCCCGATGGATGCCGACCGCAGCGTCGGCGTGCGAACGTTGCTTCTGGAGAACCAGGCGACAACGGCATTCAACCAGGGCCGCTATGTGGAGGCGCTGATGGCTTTGGACGAACGCTCCCGTATCGCGCCGGAGCGAACCGGGCTGATGGTGCTGCGCGGTTATGCCTATTTGAAGCTGCGCCGGTATGGCGATGCGGAGCAGGTCTTCCGCGCTGCGGCGGGAACGGGAAATCATGACGCGCTGAAGGGACTCAACGACGTCAAGACCGCCCGGGAGACAAAGATCCAGTAGTTTCCTCCGTGTCGCCAGTTGTCAGAGAACTCAGGGCAAGCGAGCGATTATCGCCCTGCGTTGCCCGGCGCTTGCGGTCCGATCAGATTGGCGACGAGACGCCTCGACAGGTCCACAAGCGCTTCGAGGCAGCAATCACTTTACCTCGAGCACGATCTTACCCTGGATGTGCCCTCGCGCCGCCCTTTCGTGCGCCAGCCGGGCCTCGGCGAGCGGATAGGTGCTGTCGAGCACCACTCGGATCGAGCCATCTTCGAGCAAACGCCCGACCTCCGCCAACTGCGCACCGCTCGAGCGGACCTGCGTTGCTGAAACCGTTACGCCCAGCTTCGCCGCTTCCTCGGCACCAGTGAAACCCAGCGGAAACACCGGGAACAATGCGCCGCCCTTCTTCAAAGTGCGCAGAAAACGCCCCGAGTTCGGCCCGCCGAGGGCGTCGATGACCAGATCGACGTCATGCGCCACGTCTTCGGGAGCCGTTCTGATATAGTCGATGAACCTATCGGCGCCGAGTTCGCGCAGAAGCGTCTCATGCTGGCCGGATGCCACGGCGGTGACATGGGCGCCCTTCAGCCTGGCGATCTGCACCGCGAAATGTCCGACGCCGCCCGCAGCCCCGTTGACGAGCACGGTCTTGCCCTCCAGCGGCACCGGCCGGTGCTGGCTTGGCTGGAGCGGGTTCGCCACATCATGACCCAATTCGATCAGGAACTGCCAGGCGGTCAGCAGCGACATTGGCGCTCCCGCGGCGTGTGAATGGTCGATCGCGGCCGGCTTGATCGCGACTTCGGAAGCCGGCACGCTGACATATTCGGCGTAGGCCCTGCTGTCGCCAGCGAGGCCAGAGGGAAAGCGGACCATCGAATAGACCTCGTCCCCGACGGACAAACCAGTAACATCGCTGGCCACCGCCTCGACGACGCCGGAGATGTCGGTCCCGAGGATGAGCGGGAAGGACACAGGCGGCTGCCATTCGGGTGGAAGCATCTTGTAGCCTTCACGCAGATACCAGTCGGGAGGATTGAGGCCGACGGCGTGGACCCGTACCAGCACTTCTCCGGGCTTCACCTCCGGCATTGGGGCGTCTTCGAAAACCAGAACGTCCGGGCCGCCGAATTCATGCTGCCGGATCGCCTTCATCATCTTTGTCATCTGGAATCTCCATCATGCAAGTTAGCGCCGGCAAGGGACATAAGTCTGCTCCCGGCGGTTGATAATTTTGCTCGATGGCTCTTCAATAGTGCTGTGAAGGAACAAATGGCACTGGAGCGGCTCACCGGCCTGATCGCGTTCGCAAGGGCCGGTTCCTTGGGCAGCTTTACCGCGGCCGCCCGTTCCTTATCCGTTTCGCCGTCAGCCGTCAGCAAGAGCATCCAGCGGCTCGAGCGTCATCTTGGGGTGCCACTTTTTACGCGCACGACCCGCTCGCTCGTACTGACGCCGGAGGGCCGCGACCTGCATGAGCGTGCGCTCCGGCTGTTGCGCGAAGCGGAGGAGATCGAGCAAGCCGCGATGACGGCGCGCTCGGAACCGTCGGGAACATTGCGAGTGGCGGCGTCATTGCCGATCGGGCTGCATGTAATCGCGCCCGCGCTGCCGTCGTTCCGGGCGCTTCACCCGAAGGTCACGGTCGATCTGAGACTGACGGACAGGATGGTTGA
The DNA here is from genome assembly GCF_020164785.1 of Mesorhizobium sp. ES1-1. Classification (GTDB taxonomy): domain Bacteria; phylum Pseudomonadota; class Alphaproteobacteria; order Rhizobiales; family Rhizobiaceae; genus Mesorhizobium. The sequence goes on from NZ_JAIUGX010000001.1 coordinate 239,180, forward strand.
CATCGTCGAGGAAGGGATCGACGTGGCCGTGCGCATCGGCGATCTCTCGGACTCGAGCCTCCTGTCGCGCAAACTGCCCCCATATCGGCTCTGCTGCTTCGCGTCGCCGTCTTATCTGGCGGCGCGCGGAACCCCGGCGCATCCAGACGATCTGCAGGACCACGAACTCGTCAACCTGCGGTATCAAAGCACGGGCCAGGTCTTCCGTTGGCCGTTCTGGGTTGGCGGCCGCGAGATCGAGATCATTCCCACCGCCGGCGTCGACATGAGCGACGCTGTGCTTGCGATGCTGGCGGCCGGCGGCGGCATCGGCATCAGCGCATCCTTCATAGCCGCGCCCTACGTCGCGCGCGGTGAACTCGTCGCGGTGCTCTCCGACTTCGCCGTCCAGCGGAGCAATATCACCGCCCTGTGGCCTGAGAGCCGCCGCGCCAACCCAGCCGTACGGGCTTTCCTCACCTTGTTGCGCCACGCTTTTCAGGGCGGCTGACTTCGTCATCGGCTTCGCCCTGAGTGTCGTTCATGGCGTGCTTGGATGCGCATCCTGGAATGAAGGGGCGGAAAGCAGGCCTGGGCCGAAACTGGTTCAGCGCGCCCGGCCGTCCTCGAGTTCCAGCTTGGAATCGAAATAGCCGACCCACCTGACATCATGGGTGACGACGCAGATCGCGACCTGACGAGTGTCCGCGAGATGGCGAAAGACCTTCATCACCATCTCCGCTCTTTGGCCGTCAAGGGCCGCGGTCGGCTCATCGGCCAGAATTACGGTCGGATCGTTGGCTAGCGCTCGGGCGATCGATACGCGCTGCTGTTCGCCGCCGGAAAGCTGGGCCGGATAGTTGGCGCCGCGATCGCCCATGCCCAATGCGGTGAGCAGGCGGCCGGCCCGCTCATGCGCCTTTTGGTGCCCGACATCATTGAGTTGCATCGCGATGGCGACATTGTCGGCAGCATTGAGGAAAGGGATCAGGTTTGCCTTCTGGAACACAAAGCCAAGATGCGTCCGCCTGAAAGCGCGCAGGTCGTTAAGCCGAGAGCCCGGCCGGGAAATCACCCTCCCGTCGAAAAGTACCTCTCCGGCGGTTGGAGTTTCCAGCAGGCCCGCGATCATCAGCAACGTCGTCTTGCCCGAGCCGCTCGGGCCGACGATACCGGTGACCGTGCCGGGGCTGAGCGCGAGAGAGCCGGAAGCCAAGGCCGTTATCCGCGAGCCGGCGCTCTCATAAATCTTGCTGACGTTGCGCACCTCCAATGTTGCCAGACGACGCGTGGACATCAAGCGAGCACGTCCTGCGCCCGGACCGCCAGAGCCCGGCGTATGGCAAACCAACTTGCGGAGAGACTGAGCGCCATCAGCACCGCCGACAGGACGCCGAGATCGGCCTCGGTAATGACGACACTCCTGGGAAATCTCGGATAGATGGTAAATGAAATCGCGATGGCCAGGACGAGGCCGCAAAAGCCGATAAGCGCCGCCTGCTGGGCGATCATACCGATGATCACCCGGTCGCGCGCGCCGATAAGCTTAAGCAACGCGATCTGTGCAACTTTCTCGATGGTCATCGTGTAGATGGTCAAGGCGATGACGGCGCAGCAGATGAGCAGCGTCATCGTCGTGAATGCCAGGATCTGGATCCGCAGCTTGCCTAGGCGCCCGTCCAGCAACAGCGTCTCCTGATCCTTCTTGGTCAGCACCTCGACATCGCCCCAGCGTTTGATCGTGTCACGCACGACCTCCATATCGGCGCCGGGCAAAGTCTCGACGATCACGGCGGCGACACTTCCGGTGTCATCGCCCAGCCCCATGCGGGTTTTGCCCTTGGCAGCGCGGTTGAGGAGTATCGCTTCGCTTGGCAACAGCCGGTTGATCACCTGGGCATCCGCGATGGTCACGAACAGCAGGCCGTCGCCTCCCATGTCGACCTGTCCCGCCGAGACGCCTACGATCGTATAAGTATCGCGGCCAAGCCGCACTTCATCGCCAACCGAAAGCCCCAGGGTCTTGTCGGCAATCGCTTCATAGCGGTTGGATTGAAAATAGCGTCCGGCGATCAATGGTATCCAGCTGCCACTGTCGCTGGGGAAGTCGACACCGGTGATCGACATTCTGAGCGGCAATCCGTCGAGTGTGAACTGTTGATTGTACTGGATAAATCTTCGCGTTCCGGCGACCCCGGCCACGCCCGCCACGCGGCGATCGAGGTTGGCCGGGACGGCAGAGGATTCGCCGAAGGGACCGGACTTGCCGCCCTCTACCACCCAGAGATCGGCGCCAATACCGTCGATGACAACAAGCGCCTCATGGACAATACCACGATACATGCCCAGCATTCCGATCGTCGCCGCCATGAGCAGGCCGACGCCGAAGACGGTGAGGACGAACCGCAGAAGATTGTGCCTGATGTCCTTGAGCGCCAGACTCATTGGGCAGGCGCCGCCACGGTGACCGCTTGATATTGAAAGCGTCCGATCGGGTTCAGCACGACGTCGCCGACAGCAAGGCCCCGCGTGATCTCAATGTCTGTGCCGCTGGAATAGCCAAGCGAGACCGGCGTCCAGTAGGCTCGGCCGTTGCGGGCAACCCAGAGACCGACGCGACCTTGGTCCCGCGCCAGGAAGTGCTGCGGAATGGCTAGGCCCGGGGCCGGCGATTGAGCCTGGATAACCACGTTCGCGCGCTGTCCGACAGCCCAGCTTGCCGGCACCTCCTCGAGCCTGAGGTCGACCGTGAATTCACGTGTCTCCTGGTCGACCTGGCGGCCTATGCGCAAAATGGAGGCAGCATATGATCGCTGCGGATTGGACGAGAACGTTACCTTCGCCGTCTGGCCCGGGTGCAGCGATGCCATGGCGGATTCATCGAATCTAGCGAAGACCAGGAGCGACTTGGGATCGACGATCTGCATCAATTCGACACCAGGCGACAAGAGATCGCCCACCGTGCGGCTGCGGGACACGACCACACCCTCCACGGGCGATCGGATGGAGGTTTCGGCAACCCGGCTCCGCAGTTGCTCGACTTCGGCTGACGCTTTCGCCGACTGAGCCTTCGACCGCTCTATCGTGACGACCGCGCGCGCCATCTCGGCTTCCGCCTGCTTTTGTGTGCTTTCGGTCAGGTCGAAGTCGGATTGAGAAACCGACTTGCGCGCGAGCAAGATCCTCCGGCGTTCGAGATCGGCTTTGGCGGCGGCGGCCGCAATGGCAAGTCGGTCACGCTCAAGCTCCGACTCGCGCACCGTTTCGGCCGCCGCCCGTTCGTTGGCGATGGCTGCCGCAAGCTGGTATTGAAGATCCGTGGCGTTGAGAGTGGCTAGGACCTGTCCGGTCCCCACCTGATCATTCTGGTCGACAAGGACCTCGGCAAGAAAGGCTTGAATGCGTGCCGTCACCACGACTTGGTTGGTGGCACCCAACAGGCCCGGCCCGGCAACTTCGCGCGCGAGCGAGCGCTGCGTGGCAACATAGGCCTCGACATTCGCCGGCCAGATGTACCAGCCCGAGAACACGCCTATTGCCGCCACAACGGCGAGCAAGGTTGAGATCAACCGAACCAAGTGCCCCTACCCCGCTCCGGCTTGGCCGGCTCCACTCCTGCCTGGGTGCGTTGCCATCAGACCGCCGCCTGTTCGACCGGCTCTGCAGCCCACTGACCGGCCAGCAGCCGCTCCGCGACGTCGCGCAGAATATCGTCTGCTTCCGCATGGTCATAGCCCATCGTGTCGAATGTCAAGGCCAGGCCAAGGCCGTCCTTTGTCGGGAAGCTGCGAAAATCCATCTCGCTTATACAGGGTCGCTCTCTGCGCATGTCGGGCAACGGGGTGACCTTGAACATGCCAAGATCGAGTTCGCCCGTCGCATTCGAGCGCTGCAGCGCGGCAGATTGTGTGCCGCGGGTCCATTTGTCGACTGTCCGGCTGCCCACGACAAAAAGGGCCGTATAGGAACCCTTCGCAACGACCTCGTCGTGAAGCTCGCCAAAATAGTTGGCGTCCATGAAGGGGGCGAATTGTGTGGCTTCGTCGACCTGGTCCCGAATTGCCGCAGCCAACGCCTCCAGCGTCTTGAAGGCGGGAGGGCGCACGCGCACCGGCAGATCGGAGGCGACGAAATTCACGTAGTTTTCCAGGCGCCGGTCGTGGCGCAAGGCCGAAGGAACCTGCAGGATCATGTCATCGACACCGCCGCGAGCCGCAACCATCTGCGCGAAGGCAGCGATGACCATGGCGACTTCCGTAGTCCCCGCGTCCTTAGCCCGTCTCTGCAATATTTCGCGCTGTCGGCGAGGAATCGAAAGCGACACTTCCGCGCCTAGGCTGCAATCCACGAGATCGACGTTCGGCCGATGTCCTTTGGCCTTGCGCCCGAGGTTCGGGATTTCCGGCAATGGCTCGGCGAATATTTTGCGCAGGAAGACGTCACGACCCTCGAATGAACCGGGCCTCCCGACATGGTCGAAGTCGCGAATGAACTGATCGATGTTGATGTGGACGGGGTCGAGCGGAAGGCCAAGATAGGCCTTGACCGATTCTTCCAGGATCAGCCCCAGCGAGTAGCCATCGAGGACAAGATGGTGTCCCTTGGCAATGATGATGTCGCATTCGGCGCCAAAGCGAATGAGGGTGATGCGAAACATCGGGCTTGCGATATCGATGCTCTCCTGTGCGAGTTCGCTCGCGCGCTGCATGGCATCAGCCTCATCCGCCGCGTGTTCGACCGAAAAGAAGTCGGTCGGCCTCCGTTCCAGATAGGCGCCGTAGCGGTCGCCTTTTGGGAAGAAGCGGGTGCGCATCACATCATGGCGGGTCATGACCACTTCGATTGCCTTTTTCAGACGATCGACATCCATCTGCGGACGGATTTTGAGCTCCTTGCTGACCGTGAAGGCGATGCGTGCAAGCGGGGTGGCTTCCGGATGGTCCTGAAACCACAGCAGCGCCGATTGCGTGCTGGTCACCGGTATTTCACGCTCGACATTGGCAATGCCGCCGAGGGGCGAGCTTCTGCCCTGAATGGGGGGTTGGTGTCCGGCGAACCAATCGCCCTGCTTCCAGCGCGCGTCTTCCAGACCTGCATGTGCGGAGCCTGCCAATAGTTCGCCAAGCTCGCGGACATAGGTTTCGACGAGCCGCTCGGCTGCGGTTTCGTCGAGAACGTCGAAGTCGACGCTCAGCTGGATGCGCAAATCTGCATCGCGAACAAGCACCGCGAGGTGGACCTCGTGGGCACCGACAGGGACCGCGTCGAAGCCCGGCGCTTCGGTCGAACTGGCCGAGTTGTGGTCGAGAAGGGCGAAACCGAATTGCCGCAGGTCGATGTGGCGCCGGCGCAGGTCTTCCTCGAAAGCCAGCTCGATCGATGCAGTATCCATCTGCCGGTGTGTGCGACCGTTGCCGTCGGCCAGTTCGATCTGCCTGAGGAGGCCCGAGCGGGCATCATCGGTGCGCAACACAATCGGATAGGAACTCTCCAGCGGGCCTATGAGACCGTCGGTGCCTGTGTCGCCTCGCTCGCTGAACCACTTGTCGAGGATGAGCGCGTCAACACAGAAATGACTGGCCAAAGCCTTCGCGTAAGCCGCCGCAAAGACCGCGCCTGCCGGCCTTGGTACACCGGCAGGGTTTCCGGTGGAAAGCGTGGCTTCCAAGATGCCAATCCTGCCCCTGTTCGATCCCATACCGGCCGGTGCCGCGGCTCGGCGCCGCCCGGGGATGGAAACGATCGTCGGTGCGTTGTGGAGGATCTCTTTCCAATAGGCGGTGTCACGGCGATGACCGGGAGAGCCAGGCTCGGCCTGATCGGTTCGAGCATAATGGGCGAAGCTGCGAGCCATTTCAGCTGCCGCGCCGCTCGACCGTATCAACTGCGCCACGATGAGATTGACCGAGACGTTGTCCGCGGCGGCGCGGTGCGCCCTCACCTGCAAGTCATAACATCCGTCGGGCCCCGACGAGACGCCAACGCGCCACAGAGGGCCAGGCAGCTCGATATCCCCGAGGCGAACGCCCGACGGCAGGAGTTCGAGGACCGGCTCGGCATCGAAGTTGATCTGCACCTCGCCATTGGCCGATAGCGAACCTCTCATTCGCAGCGAATCGTTGCGCTCGGCCAACCGGACCAGCCCTGCCGAAAGCGCGCCCGGCTGCATACCCGGGCTTGCCTTGGCGACGACCAGGATCTGGTTGTTTGCCTTGGCCACCGGCGACGACATCGGTCTTGTATCGAGCCGGATCGCATGGACCTGCCGGGCCAGCGGCCGGAAGGCATCTGGGATAACAGCTATCTCTGTTTTGGCGTGCGCAGTGGCCAGCTGCTGGGAGATCCTGAGCTTCGCCTCGAATGCCGAAGCAACGAGGCTCGACAAGCCGGCGATCGTCGGCGCCTGCAGGAACTTGGCGACAGGAATATCGACTTCGACCTGGGCCTCAACGCGGTTCTTCAGTTCGAACGATGAGAGCGAATCCAGCCCGAGTTCGCTGAGTTTGCGGTCATCCGCCAGCGCGCCGGCTTCGACCTTCAAGACCTTAGCTACTTCACGCCGGATCATTTCCGCGAGCAAGCCGTTCCACGCTTCGCGCGGGGCAGCGGCCAGGTCGGCCTGGATGCGGGACCGACCACCGCTGCGCTCGCCCAGCAAATGTGAAATCCTCGGATTTGACGCTGCTGCCGGGTTTGCGCGTGCGATCGCAGTCCAGTCGAGATTGGCAAGGCCGAGATTTTCCGATCTCGCGCGCAGCAAATAGGCCAGGGCTGCGGCGGCCTCCGTATCCTGCACCGGCTTGATGCCCACACTATCGAGATAGTTGGTCACAGCCTCCGACCTGGCGACGAAGCCGCTTCCGGCAATCATGCCCCATGCGGCTGACGAACCGGACATTCCGCGGCTTCGCCGATAACTGGCGATCGCATTCAGCACGGAGTTGGCCGCGGTGTAGTTGGCTTGCCCCACCGAGCCGATAATCTGGGCGATGGATGAAAAATTCACCAGGAAATCGAGGTCCACGCCGTGTTTCAGGCTCGATACGTGCAAGTTCCAGCCGCCGGCGATTTTTGGCCTCAGCACGCGGTCGATCTTTTCGGCGTCGAGCTGCGAGATGAAGGCGTCCTCTATGACGGCAGCGCCATGGACGATGCCATGCAATCGATGCTCCCCTGCCGCATATTGCCCGATCAACCTGTCCACGGCCGCCGCATCGCACACGTCCAACTTGGCGCACACAATGCGGGTGCCGCGCTGCTCCATGAGCTTGATGGCATCGGCGGCTTCGGCATCCGGCATGCCGCTGCGGTTGGCCAGGATCAGCGTTCCGGCGCCAGACTTGCTTAGCCAATCAGCGACCGCAACGCCAAAGCCCTTGAGCCCGCCGGTGACCAGGTATGACCCCTTGGCCGACGCCTCGAACCCGCGTTGAAGATCGAGTTCGACGTCGATCACCCGCTCGTCCAAGGTGACGACCACCTTGCCGATATGCTGAGCCCTCGACAGCAACCGCATGGCGTCCGCCACGGATGATGCGGGAAACCGCGTCGCCTCGAGCGGCCTGTAGGTCCCCGCAGCAATCTTTGCCTCCACCTCGACGAGGAGTTGCTTGAAAAGATCCGGCTTCTCGATCGGCAGTGTCGACAGGTCGATGACCGAATAGGTGTTGTTGCGGTAAAGCGAGCGAAGCCCGATGGGTTTGTCTTCCGCCAAGTCGCGCTTGCCGATCTCGACCAAGCGGCCAAATGGCGCCAGGCACTCCAGACTTTTGTCGATGCCGCTGCCAGACAGCGCGTTCAGCACCACGTCGACGCCTCGTCCGCGGGTCGCTGCACGCACCTCATCAGCGAAGTCGAGCGAGCGGGAATTCATCACCTTGTCCAGGTCCAACGCACCGAGAAAGGCGCGCTTCGTCTCGCTGCCCGCTGTCCCAAACACCGACGCGCCCCGATCTCGGGCAACCTGTACCGCAGCCAGCCCAACGCCGCCCGAAGCCAGATGGATCAGCGCAGTTTCCCCTCGCCCCAACCTGGCAACGTGGTCGAGGGCGTAGTGAGCGGTGAGAAAAGCCGTCGGCAGGGTCGCGGCTTCTCTCAAGTCGAGCCGATCGGGCACACGCATGACGTAGTCGGCGTGAACCTTGGCGAAACGTCGCAAATATCCCTTGCCCATGCCCATAATGCGGTCGCCTGGCACGACATTGGTTACAGCTGAACCGACCTTTCGAACAATGCCGGAAAATTCCAGGCCGAGATTGCGCCAGTAAGCGTCATCATTCTCGAGTTCCCCCGGCAGGATCGCCGTCGCGGCCATGATGTCGCGAAAATTCAGACCGACAGCCGCAATTTCAACCAGGGCCTCATCCGGTCCTAAATTCGGCTCAGCCGTCTCACGCAGCACGATGTTGTCGATAGTGCCGGGCCTGGTCATGGTGACGGCGAAATTTGACGCGTCGCCCTCTGTCTCGATCTTACGCGACGATGGGGCGAGTTCCTGCAAGGCGAGCTGTTCCAAACGTGGTACGTAGCGCTGCTCGCCACGCAGAACGAATTCCGTTTCCGCCGTGTCTTCCAGCAGGACGTCGCTAAGCGCGGTAGCCGAACTCAGGGCTGAGGCGTCCGCGTCGATGAGACGGACGCTGAAGCCTTTGCACTCATTGGCCAATGTGCGCGCCACGCCGATCAGCGCACTTTCACACAGGCCCTGAATGGACATCGGTGCATCGTCTTCCACGGCCCGGCTCGCCGAGGTGATGACAACCAGTTCCGGCTTTGCGCTGATGCTATCGGCCATGCGTTCGAGAATTCTTGCCAGGGCGATCAGCTGGTGGACCACAGGCGTGATTGCGGCCATAAGCTCTGTCCCGTCGCACATTTCGTCGAGACTGTCGGACACCAAGGCGCTGAACAGGACACCTGACCTGGCCTCCGACGCGGCCATCAGAGCCTGGATCGACGCGAACGCCTTCTCGGACTCCAGGTCCAGCAGCAGTGACGGGTCGGCAAGTTCGGCCATGAGTCCGCGCCTGGCCAGATCTGCCATGGTCGGCTCGAGGCGCCTGCTCCCATTGCCCATCAGAACCCAACGCGCGCAGCGAGCAGAGTCGCTCGCCGGTCTGGGCTCCTGCCGGATGAAGTGCTCCTCGAAGGCGCTTGCGCCTGCCCCCCCTGCCGGGCGTGCCCCCCTGATCCTGCCGAGCGACTTGGTCTGCAAGTCGTCGATTACGATAAGAGGCTCGCCATCCGCCGAGAAGACGCTGAAACGCATGGAGTCCGGCTCAAAGCTCGGCTCGATGTCGACCCGGACTTCCGCCGTCATCGCGGATTTTAGCATGATCTTGCGTGCGCCGGTCGGAAGCCTCAGCCTGTACTCGGTCTTGTCATCCCCCTCCGGTGGGAGCGGCTGTCCCGGAACCCACAGGCCATCGCGGCGGGAAGACAAGCCGATGCCGGCCTGCAACGCTGCATCCAACAACCCGGGAAAGGCGAAATATCTTTGCGCGGTCTCCGTGTCACGTACTGACAGCCGAGCCGACGCCCGATCACCCTGGATGTCGAGACTGTCCAGAGATTGAAAGGTTGGGCCGTAATCGAGACCATGCCGTTCGACGAGGCGATAGAATTCGCTTCGATCGGTAAGGCCCCGGCGGCTCTCCAGAAAGTCCTCGGCAGCAGGGGGAAGCTCGTAATGGTGGCCGAAGCCATAAGCCTCCGCACGCAGCCTCCAGCCCTCCTGCGAGCCGCGGTGGAGCGTCGAAATCCGAAGCTTGGCGGCAACAGGGTCGAAAATCGTCGAAAACAGGATGACATCGTCTTCGGTGATGGATAGCGCCTCGTGCAGCCTGAAATCGCGCAATTCCACAGCCGGGCAGCCAAAATGGTCGCGCAATGCCGCGCCCATGATTTCGATGTAGCCGACGGCCGGAAACAGGCAATCGCCGCTGACCCGGTGATCGGCCAGGAACTTGAAGCCCCGCAGCGTGACCTCGTTTGTCCAGGACGGAGCCGAGGAGAAGTCGCGCCAGCCGAGCAAGGGATTGCGGGGCGCTTCGAAGAGGAAACTCCTGGTTTCCTCGGACATGTTCACCAGATGCTGGTTGTTCCAAGGCATGCGCGGCACGGCCGCTTTGCCGGCGACCGATTGCAGCCGTTGCGGGTCAACCCCGGACACGTGCAGATGGCCCTCTGCCCGCGCCAGGGTCCAGAAATCGTCGGCGGCACGATCGAGCGAGTTGATTGCAACGACGTCCGCCCCCCGTTCCTGCGAAATGCCGCGGATCAGTGGCGTAAGCGTGCGGTGCGGACCGATCTCCAGAAAGGCGTTGACGCCATAGTCGAGAGTGAATGCCAGCGCCTTGGTGAAACTGACGGGCTGGCGCAAATTGGCCCACCAATATTCGGCGTCGAACTTCGTTTCGAACATGCCGGTGACGGTCGAAACGATCGGCAGGCTGCCTTCCTTCCAGGCGACCGGGCCAAGCTCGCTTAGGAACCACTCCTTGCAGTCTTCCAGATGCGCGCTGTGCCAGCCGAAATCCATGGTCATGCGCCGGGCCGTTGCGTCTGGATAAGCCTCCGCAACCTTTGCCAGCACGTCGAGGACGGCTTCCTCCATGCCGGAGATTGTTTGCGCAATCGGCCCGTTGTAAGCGGCGATGACCACACTGTCGTCGCCCGGCAAATAGGGCTCGAGCTGGTCCACGGTCAGCCCGATCGTGGCCATCGCTCCGCGCCGCTCGCTCTTCAGCGGGATGAGGCCACGCTTGGCAATTATCCGGCCCGCGGTCTCGATATCGATGACGCCCGAGACATAAGTCGCGGCCACCTCGCCGAAGCTGTGGCCGACAAGAAGCTCCGGCTTGAACCCCTTCGTCGTCCAGCGCTCGTAGAGGGCGATCTGCGTGGCGAAGATCGATGCTTGCGTCACGTCCGCGTCGTTGATGCGCGACGTTGCTTCATCTCGAAGCATCTCCGTGACGGTAGACCATCCAACCATGGGTCGAAGCACCTCGTCGAACATGTCGGCGGTTCGACGGAAGGCAAAATCTTCCTTCAGCAGGCGCCGCGCCATCGCCCACCATTGGCCGCCCTGGCCGGAGAAGGGCATGGCCAGACGCCGACCGGCGGCGCGGCCGGTGATGACGGTCGGCCCGGCAGAGGCCTGGGCGATCTCTCCCTTCGCGAGGCTGCGCAACTGTGTCCGCAGGGCAGACCGTTCGGGCTCTGCAATCAACGCCGCTCGCTGGTCGAAATGGTCGCGCGTCTGGCGCAGTTGATCGGCGATATCCTCGATCGGCGTGTCGGCGAGCGACCCTTCGTCCTCGAGTTCGTCGGCCAGACGTTGCGCCCACAGCTCCAGCCCCTTTGCGCTTCCGGCTGAAATCGGGATGGCGATGGGATGATCGGGTTGGGGAGACCTTGCGGTCCTGTAAGCACGCGAGGGGATTCCGCCCCAACCTTCAACCAGGACGGAGGCGTTCGTGCCACCGAAGCCAAACGAATTGACCACAGCCAAGGTAGGGCGTGCGTCATGCTCGATTGCGGCCGGCTCGACGGGCACGGTGATGTTGAGCGCATCGAACGGAATGCCGGGGTTCGGACGGTCGAAGTTGCGGTTTGGCGAAACGAGCCCATGCGAGACCGTGAGCAGGGCCTTGATAAAGCCTGCAATGCCCGACGCCGACTCCAAATGCCCAAGATTTGGCTTGAAGGAGCCGACGGGAAGCGGCTTGGCCCGTCCGCTCACGCCGAAAACACGACCGATGGCTGCAGCCTCGATTGGATCTCCGACCGGTGTGCCGGTCCCGTGAGCCTCGACATAGTCGACGTCGGCGGGATCGATGGAAGCACCTTCCGCAAGCGCCTCCAACATCGCTTGCTGGGCCTTGCCGTTGGGCGCAGTCAGCGTGGGCGTGTAGCCATCCTGATTGACCATCGAATGACGGATCACACCATAGATGCGATCCCCATCGGCGATCGCGCGCGCAAGCGGCTTCAACAACACAATGCCGCACCCTTCACCGCGGACGAAGCCGTCGGCCCGTTCGTCGAACGTATAGATGCCGCCCGTCGGCGACAGCATGTTGGCACTGGAAAAGGCCACGAACGGTGCCGGATCGAGCATGCAGTTGACACCCCCGGCCAACGCCATCTCGCAGGTTCCCATGCTGAGGTGACGGACAGCCTGATCGATAGCCACGAGAGCCGACGAGCAGGCCGTATCAACGGCGATGCTTGGTCCCTTCAAGTCGAAGCGGTGCGAGATCCGATTGGCGGCAATGGAGAATGCGGAACCGGTGCCGGCGAAGATGTCGCCACCGCCTGCGCGTCCTCGCCGCAAATTCTGTGCGAAATCATTGGTCGATATGCCAACGAACACGCCAGTGCGAACGCTTTGCAGGTCAGAAAGCGCGCGGCCGGCATCCTGGACCGCCTCGAAGGCAATCTGCAAAGCCAAGCGCTGCTGCGGGTCCATCGACGTCACTTCCCGCGGCGACATATCGAAGAAAGCCGGGTCGAACCCGAAGACGTCGTTGGTCAGAAACCCGCCCCAGCGCGTGCGCATTTTGCCGGGAGCATCAGGATTGGGATCGTAGAAGGCATCAATGTTCCACCGATCCGAAGGGATATCGATGATTGCGCATTTCTTTTCCAGAAGAAACTTCCAGTAAGACTGTGCGTCATCGATCGCGCCGGGGAAACGGCATCCTATGCCGATGACTGCAACAGAATGTTGCTGAGTCTGACTGAGATCGACAACCGCCCCGCTACCGACATCGACGTTCATTCACCTGCCCCCTGCAGACATATGCGCACTAGCCCAGCTGAATTTGCGTTCTGCATCCCTTGCTTGGCAAGCTGCCAATTCGCTTAACTTTGGTCGATCGTGCATTTTCGGACGCTGGGCATCTACGGGGCGGTCGGCCCCAATCGACGAAGGCGTCGCCCTAGCCCTGATGGATCCGCCGGAGCCGTTGGAACCGCACGCCGAGGGGCGCGACGGGGGACGCAATAGCGAGGCCGACAATATGGTCCTGTGTCGGCCGCAAACTCCAAAGCCGCCAGCGATCCTCCTCGTCGTCCACGGCGTCCGTAAAGCTGATAACCGGCGAAACGCCCGCAAAATCCAGGCTAAGCTCCTTCAGGGGAAGTGACAGCCCTATGCCGCGCGCCTTCACGTAGGCCTCCTTGAGGGTCCAACGCGTAAAGAAGAAATCCCGTCGATCGGAGTGTCGCAATAGCCGAAACCGCAGCAGCTCCGCCGGTGCGAGCGCGGCAGGCGCCAGATCGTCCACGCTGACATCGCGATCTCGTCGCTCAACGTCCACCCCGATTTCCTCGACCGGACCGACCGCGCATACGACCAGCCCCTGCGTGTGGGAAAGATTGAAATGGAGATCGGCTACGCCGAGCTGCGGATCGATGGACGGCCGGCCGTATTGGTTGGCAACGAAGCGCCATTGCCTGGGCTCTATGCCATGATATCGTGAGAGAACAGTGCGCAGCAGGCCGCGCCCGGCAATGAAATTGTGCTGGGCGGCCTGCGAGTGGATGGCGTCATGGCGCTGTCGTTCGGCCCCACTCAACAATTGCAGGCAGGCGGATTGGTCCTCAGCGCTAAAGTGGTCGAGCAAATAATACCAGACGTCGATCCGGTTTGGGTCCAGAGCTTGTTTCAATCCAGCCACCTAAGCCGCCGGAAGGCCCGGCAGGTCGTGGACGTAGCACTTGCAAGTAATCAGGCAAAGTGAGTCAAACGACGACCGGAAGATGGCTCGTCGTGCTTGCCCAGGACGGTGCAGGAATACCAGGCGAATGGCAAACCGGCCGTGGCTTGCTATGTGAGAGAGAAATCAACCTGACAGAGGCTCTAACCGGACAGTCAGTAGAGACGAACTAAACGCACCTTGCCAGCGTGCAACGGCGCCCATTCTGTTCGCATTTGAACGATAAGCATGGTTTTGGCTGAGGGCTTAGCAGTATTTGCATTCGGTTGGAGAGCTTTCACTAACGTTTGGCGGATAGGTTCAAGCGGTTGCGTGCTCACCAGCAGACCGGAGGACCTGCCTCGTGAAAAAGACAACGTCGAAAGCTGCAAGGACTTCGGAAGCGCAAGGCATCGCTTCGCTGGCGAAATTGGCGAGGAGTTCCTACAATGTGCACGATGCAGATCTTGAGGCAAAGATCGAGCATCTCGAAGCGCAGGCGCGGCGGTTTTCGACGATCGTCGATAACATATCGCAAGGCATCTGCTTGTTTGATGCCGAAGAGCGGTTGATCTTATCGAACCGACGATACTCGGAAATTTACCGGATATCGTCCGAAGGTTTGGTTCGCGGCACGAGGCTAAGCGAGATCGTAGCGCAACGCATTGCTGCGGGCACATGCGCCATGTCCATTGAAGCCTATCTCGCTCTGGCTCGGTCGATCAATTCGGGCAAGGGGCAACGGATGTGGACCGCCGACCTGGCGGACGGCCGCACAATACAGGTTTGGCACCAACCCATGGCAGACGGGGGTTGGGTTTCAACTCATGAAGACATTACCGAGCTGACCGCAACGCGTCAGATCGCCGACGAGCGGATATCACTTCAGACATTGATCGACTGGGTCCCTGACTACCTCTGGGTCAAGGACGCGCAGAGCCGTTTCATCGTGGTCAACAGGGCGCTCGCGACGGACAGTGGACGCGGGAAGACCAGCGATATGATTGGATTGACAGATTCCGATCTGCACGCGCCCGATGCGGCGAGCAAGTTCCGGGCAGTCGAACTGGACATTCTGCAAACTGGCCAGCCCATCTTTGACAAGGAAGAATTCGTCATCGATGCCTCGGGCGAGGGCAAATGGCTGTCCTCCACCAAGGTGCCGCTGCGCAACGCGCAAAATGAGATCCTCGGCCTGGTTGGGATCGCTCATGACATCACCGAGCGCAAGAAGGCGGATCTCCTGCGCGATGGGCAGGCCCATATACTCGAGATGATTGCCACAGGGGTGCCGCTGGAGGACGTGCTCAGCCACTTGGTGCTTCTGATGGAATCCCAACTCACCGGAATATTTGGCTCCGTGTTGCTGCTCGACAAGGAAGGGCGGCACTTGCGTCATGGCGCGGCGCCGAGCCTGGCCAAGGGCTATATCAGGGCGATCGATGGGGTCGCCATTGGGCCCAAGGTCGGCTCTTGCGGCACCGCCGTGTTTCGGCGCGCACCCGTGATCGTCACGGATGTGACGCTTGACCCGCTCTGGGAAGACTACCGCGATCTCGTAATGGGCTATGGATACCGCTCCTGCTGGTCAACGCCTATCATTTCCCATCAGGGCGCAGTTCTGGGCGTTTTTGCAATGTATTCGAAGACGGTGCGCGAGCCGGCCGAAGCTGAGACGCGCCTGATCGCGTTTACCACTCGCATCGCAGGTATAGCGATCGAGAGGAAAGTGGCCGAAGACCAAATTCACTACATGGCCAACCACGATGTCCTCACGGGTCTCCCCAACAGAGCTCTGCTTGAAGACCGACTGTCGCAGGCGATCCTGCACGCCCGGAGATACGATCGATGGGTCACGATCGTCTTCATCGATCTGGATAATTTCAAACTCATCAACGACACCCTCGGTCACAATGCCGGTGACAAGCTGCTCAAGACATTGGCGGAGCGAATGGTGGCATGCGTGAAATCGACCGACACGGTCGTACGGCTTGGCGGCGACGAGTTTGTGCTCGTCCTGTTCGATCAGCCGAAGAACGTGAATCTTATTGCGGAGACACTGCAGGAACTGCGCACGACGATTGCCGAACCGATCCAGTTGGGCAACCGTTGCGTGAGGACGACAGCCAGCATCGGCATCGCGAATTATCCCAAGGATGGAACAGGTCCGGAGACTCTGATAGCCAACGCGGACGCAGCGATGTATCGCGCAAAGGAAATAGGGCGCGACAATCTGCAGTTCTACGCTCCCGAGTTCAACACGAGAGCGCAGGAACGCTTCCTGTTACAAGAGGAGCTCCGCAATGCCTTGGCTCGTTCAGAGTTCGTCCTGTTCTACCAGCCGCAGGTGGATCTGCGCACCGGCCGCGTTTTCGCTGTCGAGGCGTTGATACGATGGAACCACCCTACGCTGGGCATAATGTCTCCTGTCTCCTTCATCCCTACGGCGGAAGAAACAGGAATGATCGTGCCAATTGGCGATTGGGTCCTTCATGAGGCCTGTCGGCAGAACAAGGCGTGGCAGGACGAAGGATTGCCGCCGATGAGCGTGTGCGTAAACGTGTCGGCCCGCCAATTCAGGGAGCGGACGCTTGTCGAGCGTGTTGTCCACGCGCTGGGCGAGAGCCGTCTGAACGCTCATGACCTTGAACTGGAGGTCACAGAGAGCCTCATCATGCAGGACGTCGAGCTTGCGGTTTCAACGA
Organism: Mesorhizobium sp. ES1-1; assembly: GCF_020164785.1. Classification (GTDB taxonomy): domain Bacteria; phylum Pseudomonadota; class Alphaproteobacteria; order Rhizobiales; family Rhizobiaceae; genus Mesorhizobium. Next base: position 255,570 of record NZ_JAIUGX010000001.1, read on the forward strand.
TGAACGAGCTCCAGGCCCTGGGCGTTCAGATCGCGATCGACGATTTTGGGACAGGCTACTCAAGTCTCAGTGCGCTCAAGAATTTTCCGGTCGGGCGGCTCAAGATCGACAAGTCCTTTATCAAGGACGTTGCCAGCAACGAAGGTGATCAAGCTGTCGCGAGCGCTATCATATCGCTGGCCCAGACGCTTAAAATGAGGGTGATCGCCGAAGGGGTGGAGACAGCGGAGCAGATGGAATTTCTCCGCAGGAACAATTGCGACGAGATGCAGGGGTACCATTTCAGCAGACCTGTTCCGGCCGAGGAAATGGGCCAACTTCTGAGAAGCCTCGATGTGTAGGCCTCACCACGGATGATCCTCGGTCAGTTACTGTCCGGCGGCGAACCATAACAGAATAACATAGAGGACGCCCATCACGCGTCCTTGAATTTTGGCAGATTAGACACTTGGTCGCCTGGTGACGGACCTGGTTCGACCGATGGCGCCATCACAGGGATATCCAGATCCGAGGCAGCTCACCTATCGGCTGGCACCTCCGCCGCTTCCCCGTCTTTGCATGCCTCACTACAAGGCCGACATGTGGTTAGCCAGCAGACGCTTCCCCGATAATGCTCCCCGATCTCGGTGCGGCCTCGAAAGCCGAATACTCTGCTCAAAATACCTGCTCGACGCTGTCGGACCCAGGAACCTGTCGGCCAATGGAAAGTTCAATTCCGAAAGACCCCTGGAACGTGGGCGATCATAGCCCGCCAGGTCGAGTGAACATTTCTGGTTGAGCAATATGTGGAAGTGCAACACAGGGACTGCGAGTTCGTCTCGAACGATCGGGCCGCATGACCTCACCAGGTCCTCTGGCCCCCCCTACGAGCTGAAGCAGCTTGAAAATTCGGTCGCCGGCCTTGAGGTCATGAGACACCGGCCCGCTTTGATCGGAACACCAATCTTTCCTGGTTTGTAATGCGCAGGTGCCACTCATGACGACGAAGCCGAGTTCAGCCAAGATAAAACCATATGACGGGCCTGCCGGCGGCTGGGGGTCAGCAAAGTCCGTTACTGAAATAACCCTCAGGGAACATATCCCGATCAAGGGGCCATCCCTATTGGCAACCCAGAACAAGCCCGAAGGCTTCATGTGCGTGAGTTGCGCCTGGGCAAAGCCGGCCAAGACGCATCCGCTGGAATTTTGCGAAAATGGTGCCAAGGCGACTGCCTGGGAAACCACGTCCCGGCGGGCCGACCGAGCTTTTTTCGCCAAGCACACGCTGGGCGAGCTCGAGCAGTGGCCCGATCATGACCTTGAAGAGCAGGGTCGGCTTACTCATCCCATGCGCTGGGATGCTGCTACTGACAAATATGTCCCCGTGACGTGGAACGAAGCCTTCGAGGAGATCGGCAGGGAACTTCGTGCCCTTGATCCGCACCAGGTCGACCTCTATACGTCCGGGCGCGCATCCCTGGAAACGAGCTACATGTACCAGCTGTTTGCGCGCATGTACGGCAGCAACAATTTGCCGGACAGTTCCAACATGTGCCACGAAAGCTCTTCGGTGGCGCTTCCCGAGAGCATCGGCGCGTCGGTTGGCACGGCAATTCTCTCCGACTTCGAAAATACCGATTGCATCTTTTACTTCGGCCAGAATGTCGGGACATCGTCGCCGCGCCTTTTGCACGACCTCCAGGACGCGGTCGATCGCGGTGTAAAGATCGTCACCTTCAACCTTCTGCGCGAGCGCGGCCTCGAGCGCTTCATCAATCCGCAATCGCCGAGCCAGATGCTCACCGGCAAAGAGACCAAGATTTCGTCGCAATATTATCAGGTCAAGAATGGCGGCGACATCGCCGCTCTGTTCGGCCTGTGCAAAGCCCTTATCGAGGCTGACGACGCGCTCATGGCATCGGGCGCCAGCAAGGTCGCGGGTGACGACGCCCGGCCAAAGGACCCGGACAACGCTGCCATGGTCGCCTTTGCGGCGTCGATCGCCTCCGCGGACAAAAAGCACGTCCTCGACCATGATTTCATCAAGGAGCATACGACCGGCTTCCAGGAGTTTGCGCAGGCCGCTCGAGCACATCAATGGTCAGATCTGGAGCGCTTTTCCGGGCTGAGCCGCGAGCAGATGGTGGAAGCGGCCGCGACCTATGCAAAGTCGGATGCAGTGCTGACGATCTACGGCATGGGCCTCACCCAGCATCTCATGGGTGTCCAGAATGTGCATATGATCTGCAATCTCGCATTGCTCCGCGGCAATATCGGCAAGCCTGGAGCCAACATCTGTGCCGTGCGCGGCCATTCGAACGTGCAGGGCCAGCGCACCGTCGGCATTACCGAAAAGCCTGGCCTTGTCCCTCTCGACAAGCTTTCGCAGCTGTACGGGTTTGTGCCACCCGAATGGACCGGCCGGTCGACCGTTGAGACCTGCGAAGCAATCATGGATGGCCAGTCGCGCGCGTTTATAAGTCTGGGCGGGAATTTCCTCAAAGCCGTACCCGAAACCGAAGCCATGGAGACGGCTTGGCGTAAGCTCAGGCTTACCGTGCAGATCGCCACCAAACTCAACCGAAGCCATGTGGTGCATGGGGAAATTGCTTATCTGCTTCCCTGCCTGGGCCGCATCGAGCTCGACGAGCAGGCGACTGGCCCGCAGGCAGTGTCGATGGAAAGCTCGATCGCGCATTTCCACGGTTCACGCGGCAAGGCCAAGCCGGCCAGTCCCGAACTCCTGTCCGAGCCTGCCATCGTCGCCGGAATAGCCAAAGCCACGTTGGGCGAGACCAAGGTTCCCTGGGACGCATGGGTAGGCAACTACGCCGAGGTGCGCGACGCCATCGAGCGGACCTATCCTGAAACCTTCAAGGACTTCAACAAGCGTCTGTTCAAGCCAGGGGGGTTCGCGCGACCCTTGCCCGCCCGCGAACGCAAATGGGTGACGCAGAGCGGCAAGGCCAATTTTCTCACCCCCGAGAGGCTGTTTCCGGAGCTATCGACCGCGTCGAGCCCGGATGTGCTTCACTTGGCCACCCTTCGATCGAACGATCAGTTCAACACCACGATCTACGGCTATAGCGACCGCTTCCGCGGAGTGGAGGGCACGCGGAGAATCGTCTTTATGAATAAAGAGGATATTGGCAGCCTCGGCTTCGCCGACGGAGAGATCGTGGACATCACAACCGCGATAGATGAGGACACCGTGCGAACGGTGAACGGGTTCAGGATCGTGCCCTACCACATCCCCAAAGGGTGTTGCGGGGCCTATTTCCCGGAGACAAATCCGCTGTTTCCCACAGCCCATCACGACCCGAAGTCGAAGACGCCGTCGTATAAGATGTTGCCTGTTCGTATTACCCGATCGCCTGGAGCTTAAGTTGATTGACCCCAGGGTCAGAGGACGACTTGATAGAACGAGTGACTGAAACAGCAAAGCGGCTCATGATGGCGGGCGCGCTCGTGGTGGTTGTCGGTGCCGGCGGCGTTCTGGGTGGGCTCGATCAGCCGCGGGAGCTCCGTCTTGATCCGCCCGTGTCCTACGACCTGGAGCGGTTCCGGCTCATGCCGAACGGGATCAGCGGCGCGCCTCCCGAGATCTATTTCGCTCTTGGCAAGCCCTATGAGAGTGACGCCTACAACCTTAGCCAGGGCAAACGGCTGTATGCATGGTTCGGATGCGGCACTTGTCATGGCGCCGAGGGCGGCGGGAAGATAGGCCCCTCCTTCCTGGACGGATGGTGGCTGTATGGCCCGGAAATGGTGTCGATTGTGGCGTCGATTCGGGATGGCCGTCCGCACGGCATGCCTGCGTTTCGGGACCGGATGCCGATCGAGCAGATCTGGCAGCTGGCAGGTTACGTTCAAACCATCGGCTCCTACACGCCGAAAGTCGCGGCTCCGGGCCGCAATGACGACAAACAGAGCCGGCCCGCGGAGAACCGTGGTCCAGCCATAAAACTGTTTCAGGAGGGCCCGGTGGGCAACCATCCCGATCAGGGCCCCTCGCCATGAGAACCGGGCGTCCGGGTCTCGTCATGCTGGCGTTTGCTGTGAGCGGCTGCGCCGGCAACCAATCGGCGCTCGATCCCCAGGGCGCGCCGGCCATTCACGTCGAGCATCTCATCATCGGGATCGTCGCCGTCTGCACGCTGGTGTGGATTCTTGTGATGGCCATGCTCGGGGTCGCGCTCCTTCGGGGGCGCCGGCGGGCTGCGCAGGCACCCGCCGCATCTGAAAAGTCCATTACAATGGCGGTGGGGGCAGCAGTTGCAGCCACAGTCGTGACCATCGCGGCCCTTACCGTGGCGAGCTACTATACGACCCGTGGCATCGGCGTGCCGGCACCCGCCGCCGTGACCATAACGGTGAAGGGACAGCAATGGTGGTGGCAGGTGTTCTATGCCGCGTCCGGAACGGACCCGGGTTTCGAGACCGCCAATGAAATCCACATTCCGGTCGGCCGGGATGTTCGGCTCGAACTCCAGAGCCAGGACGTCATTCATTCGTTCTGGGTGCCGAGCCTGGCGGGCAAGCAGGACCTTGTCCCGGGCAGAACCAACATCTTGCTTCTACGGGCCGAAAAGCCAGGCGTTTACAGGGGTCAATGCGCGGAGTTTTGCGGACTGCAGCACAGCCACATGGCCGTGCTGGTGGTCGCCGAAGCGCCGGAGGCTTACGAGCGCTGGGCCGCGGGTCAGCGGCAGGACGCGATGCCGTCGTCCGATACAGAAGCACTTGCGGGAAGAGAAGCGTTTTTGGCAAAGCCCTGCGCGGCCTGTCACACCATCCGAGGCACCTCGGCCAGCGGCAAGACCGGCCCCGATCTTACCCATGTCGGCGGGCGTCGGACCATTGCCGCCGGCCTGCTGGACACCACCCGTGGCTCACTGGCCGCCTGGATTGCCGATCCTCAGACCCTGAAGCCGGGAAGCAACATGCCCACCGTCCCAATGTCCAGCGTCGAGTTGCGGGCAATCTCCGCCTACATGAAGAGCCTGAAATGAGCGGCAAGGGCGACAGCAACCGGCGGGACACGGCGTTGAACGACGCCGAACTGCACAGATGCCTTGCCTCGACCTGGTCGACACCGGCGGGACTCTGGAGCGCATTATCGACGGTCGATCACAAAATCATCGGGCGTCGGTATATCACCACAGCGTTTGTGTTCCTGGCCCTTGGCGGAGTGCTGTCGCTGCTGATGCGCCTGCAGCTCTCACAGCCTGAAGCGCGCTTCATCGGACCGGACCGGTATAACCAGATTTTCACGATGCACGGCACGAACATGATGTTCCTGTTCGCAGTGCCCGTCATGCAGGCGGTGGCGGTCTATCTGGTGCCGCTGATGGTCGGGACCCGCAACATCGCCTTCCCGCGCCTCAACGCGTTCTCCTACTGGATGTATTTGGCGGGCGGCCTGCTGCTTTGGATCGCTTTTGCGATCGATACCGGACCGGATGTGGGGTGGTTTGCGTATGTGCCCCTGGCAGGTCCCCAGTATGCCGCCGGCAAACGGGCCGACATCTGGGCGCAGATGATAACGTTCACCGAGGTCTCCGCGCTTGCGGTTGCCGTTGAGATCGTTGTGACCGTGTTCAAGCAGCGCGCCCCAGGTATGTCGCTTGACCGGATACCCCTGTTCGTCTGGTCGATGCTTGTCACCGCGTTTCTCGTCATCCTGGCCATGCCCGCGATCATGATTGCAAGCACGGCCCTCATTCTCGACCGCCTGGTCGGCACCCACTTCTTCAATCCCGCGGAAGGGGGCGACGTCCTGCTGTGGCAGCATCTGTTCTGGTTTTTCGGCCATCCGGAGGTCTACATCATCTTCCTGCCGGCAGTTGGCATGGTGTCGACCATTGTCGCGACTTTCGTACGGCGGCCCGTTTTCGGCTATCTCGGCATGGTGATGGCGCTGATCGCGACAGGCATTCTCGCCTTCGGTCTGTGGGTCCACCACATGTTCGTCGCAGGTCTTCCACGCCTCGGTGAAAGCTTCTTTACGGCCTCGAGCATGGCCATCGCCGTCCCTGCCGGACTGCAGATCTTCTGCTGGCTGGCGACGATGTGGGCGGGCCGGCCGATTTTCAAGACGCCGTTCCTGTTCGTCATCGGTTTCATGGTGATCTTCGTGATCGGCGGAATGACGGGGGTGATGGTCGCTTCGGTGCCCTTCGACACGCAAGTCCACGATACCTATTTCGTGGTCGCTCACTTCCACTATGTCCTTGTCGGCGGGGCGGTGTTTCCGCTTCTGGGCGCCATCTATTATTGGTTTCCCAAGATCACCGGCCGGATGATGAGCGAGACCCTCGGTCGCTGGGCATTCGGACTGATCTTCACCGGCTTCAACCTGACCTTCTTCCCGATGCATATCCTTGGTCTGCGGGGCATGCCGCGGCGCATCTACACCTACCAACCCGAGATGCCGTGGTCGGGCCTAAACATGTTCATCAGCCTCAGCGCCGTGATCCTGGCGGCAGGCTTCCTGCTGTTCTTTGTCGACGTCATTCGTAGCGCTCGTTCGGGGCCGCGCGCGGAAGCAAATCCCTGGGGCGCCACAACCCTGGAATGGGCGACATCCTCGCCACCGCCGCCTTATAATTTCGCGCATCTGCCGGTCGTCAGCAGCCTGCAACCGCTGGCCGATACGCCTGACTTGCTGCCGGTTGCCTCGGGCCTGCGCGTAGACCGCCGCGAACTCCTGATCACCAGTGTCGTGCAGGCCTCCCCGGAAGCCCGGGAATCCTCGCCAGGTGACTCAATCTGGCCCTTCTGGGCGGCGGTGGCTACAGCCGTCACGCTGATCTGGTCTATCTTCACGCCCTGGGCGGTCGTCTGGGGTTCCATCCCCGTGGCGATCGCGCTCACCGGCTGGTTCTGGCCCAAAGGCGTGCCGGAGGACGACGCATGAACCATACAGCCGTACTCGACGTGGCCGACCTCCCGGAGCACGGGCTTGGAACCGCCAGCCAGACCTACTGGGGCACGCTGGCCTTCATGCTGATCGAGGGGACCGGCTTTGCCCTAGCGATTGTCGTTTATCTCTATCTGATGAGCCTGGCGCCACAGTGGCCGCTGGGCGCACCGCCGCCCGACCTGCTTGCGGGAACGACCCTGACCGGGGTGCTGATTGCGAGTCTGGTTCCCAATCTCTTCCTGGCGCGTTGGGCCCAACGGCAGGAGCTGTGGAAGGTGCGGATCGGCCTGATCGTCATGACGGTGCTGGGCATAGCGCCGTTGATCTTGCGCGTCTTCGAGTTCCCGGCAATGCACATCGAATGGGACCGGAACGCTTACGGTTCGATCGTTTGGCTTATGCTTGGCCTGCATACGACGCACATCATCACCGACCTGGTGGAAACGGTAGTGCTGACTTGCCTGATGTTCTCGCGGCATGGCGACAGCCCGCGCCGCTACGGCGACGTCAGCGACAACGTCATGTACTGGAACTTCGTCGTTATCACCTGGTTGCCGATCTACGCGTGTCTCTATTGGTTTCCACGCCTATGACAGGAACATGGCTTCGTCAGATCGGACTGTTCATGCCTCCCGCGGCTTGGGCGGTGGGGACGCAGCTCGCGCAGATCTTCCCGGATATTGACTGCCATCAAAGAACGCCATGGATGGCCGCTTCATGCGGGGCCCTCCTGGTCATCGCGATTGCGGGCGTCGCCCAGTCCCGCAGAGCGCCAGGCTCGGCCGACAAGGCTGAGCGTTTCATCATCAATGTCGGTTTTCTGATTGCATTGACGTTCGTCTTTGCGTTGGCATTGCAGGGGGCGGCGGTTGCGCTGCTTGATCCATGCCAACGCTAGTCCTTGCCCTCCTATGGCTCATGATCGCGGGCCCGGCCGCCGCGCATGGCGACGAGGCGCACGGCGCGGGCTTGCCCTGGACGTTCGACCCCTGGGTCGTGGTGCCTCTGGCGACGCTGGCGCTCGCCTATGGGACAGGTATGGCCAAGCTTGCGCGGCGAAGGCGCCGACCACCCCTGCCCGCTCGCGATGTGATGTTTTGGACCGGGCTGGCGACCCTGGCTGGGGCGTTGCTTTCTCCTCTCCATTGGTTGGGAGAGCACCTGTTCAGCTTTCATATGGTTGAACACGAGATCGTCATGGCGGTCTCGGCGCCGCTTATCGTCCTGGCGCGGCCGATGGGAACACTTATGTGGGGGCTTCCTGCAAATGTTCGACGGGTCGCGGCGACATATTCCGCCAGCCCCCCGTTACGCGCGATCTGGAGACGGGCCACGGTTTCGGCTACTGCGACCATTGTCCATGGCGCTGCCATCTGGGCCTGGCATGTGCCGGCCCTGTTCGATGCGGCGGTGACCAATCTGGTCTTGCACCGCCTCCAGCATGCGACGTTCTTCGCCTCCGCACTCCTGTTCTGGTGGGCCATCATCTGGCGGACCGAGCGCGGCCAGGCGGCGTGGCATCTGTTCGCGACCATGGTCCACACCAGTCTGCTGGGCGCCCTGATGGCCCTGACGCCGCGCGTGCTTTACATCGCCCAGACCCGCACTGCTTTGGACTGGGGACTCACTCCGCTGGAGGATCAGCAATTGGCGGGCATGATCATGTGGGTGCCTGCCGGCACCGTCTATGCCGGCGCGGCGATGGTCATGCTGGCGCTCTGGATACGCGGCTCAACCCAAGGGAATGCGCGAGATGCCAGAGGCTTTTGACAAGGTGCCGTTTCGGGTGTTGCTGACCGGCGCTGCCTTGGCCTTGGCCGCAGCCGCGTTCGTCGCGGTGAAGGCAGCGCGCGACAATAGCACCCGGACAGACATCGCCATAAAAATAACGGGGGGAGACCCAGACCGGGCACCGCAACTCTTTCGCCGCTATGGTTGCGCGGGGTGCCACACCATCCCTGGAATTCCAGGCGCGGACGGCCAGACCGGGGCACCGCTGACGGCCCTGTCCAAGCGGCTCTACATTGCCGGCGTCCTGCAAAACAGTCCCGACAACCTCGTCGCGTGGATCGTCTCGCCGCACCGCTTTTCGCCACAGACCGCCATGCCTGAGACCGGGATCACCGAGCAAGAAGCCAAGGACCTGGCGGCTTATCTCTATGCGCATGGCAGCTAAGGCTTCTGCGTCGCCTGGGGCGGCAAGGATTTGATGTAGCGGGCGATTGCCACCCGATCGCTCTCAGGCAATTGTGCCGTGTTCGTTACCACATCCGACATCGATGATCCGACGCGACCGTGATTGGGGGTCTCGCCAGTGGTCAGCATTGTCACGATGTCCTGTTCCGTCCATCCGGCCAGCCTTTCCTGGGTAATGTTCGGGACGAAGCCCGTACCCTGCGGATCCACCGCACCGGCAAACCGTGTACTTGGCTTTATGGCGCCGAACGCGTTGCGGGTGGAATGACATTCAGCGCAGTGCGACACACTCTCGACGAGATAGGCACCTCGATCGTGCACAGGGTCGCCGGTGGTAGCGGCCGCGCTTGAGCCTTCCTGGAAAAACAGAAGCTTCCAGAAACCAACCGACCGGCGCAGGCGAAAGAGCAATGCCGGATCGTGCGGAGGCACCTTGCCGGAGACCTTTGGGAGGGTCTTCAGGTATGCAAAGAGGTCTCGAATATCGCCAGCGTTCATTCCGGTGTAGCTCGTATAGGGGAAGGCCGGGTAGTAATGTTCGAGCTCAGGGGAGACACCTCCAATAAGGGCATTGGCAAGATCAGTAGCCGACCATGCGCCGATCCCATCCACCGGGTCGGGCGAAATATTGGGCGGGCGGAAAGTTCCGAACGGGGATGCCAGCGCTATTCCGCCACCGAGCTTCAACCGGTCAGGCTGTCCTGGCGTCGCATGGCAGGACGCGCAATCGCCAGCATCGAACACGATCTTGCCCCTCGCCGCATCGCCGGGCGCTTCATATCGGCTGTCAGGATGCGAAAATGGTGGCACGGCCGCAGTGACACGCCAAAGCCCTGCCGCGGCTACCGCAGCAGCAGCAACCAATGCCACGAGCGCTGGCTTTACCCAAGCACGCATCGTTGTCCGTTCGCGAGGGATTGCGTATGAGGCCTGCACGAACGACTCCATTTCAACCCATGCGCCAGCCTAGGCCGAGAAACAACACTGCGGCAATCACGACGACAGCAAGAATTATCATGATGGGCCAGCTGAAAATCCCACGGCTCTTCGAACCATCCTGGTCAAAGCGTCGCATCGCCGAACCATGACTGGCAGCGTTAAATCCGGGCTCTACGTCGACACCAAGCGGTTGCGCGGTCAAGCTCGGGCCACGTGGTATGGAAGACATGTCTGGAGCCGTGGCTGCGCCGCCGGCTTCAGCGTCAGCTTCCATTGGCGCGGCCGCCGGATCGAAGCCTGACACCTTGTCGCCTGTCTTTCCCTGATCGATAGCGCCCCTGTCGGCGGCAGCTGAGCTTGGGTAGTCTCTCCCTGACGGTGTCGACATATTGTTTTCCTCAATTGGCCCTTACCAGGGCGTGAAATCCGTATCAGGCCGCACGCTCCGGCAGAACGCGCAAACCAGGTCGATGGTGGCTTCGATGTCGTCCAGGCACAAAACCTCTGACGGCGTGTGCATGTAGCGCAAAGGAACCGAGAGGAGGCCCGTCGCCACCCCGCCTCTGTTCGTCTGCATGAGCCGCGCGTCGGTTGGGCTTTTGTCGCCATAGGCCTGCAACTGGTAGGGAATGCCGTCACGGTCCGCGGCGGTCTTCAGAAGATCAAACACAACCGGGTTGGTGTTTGGACCCTGCGAAATTCCCGGCCCTTTGCCGAGATCGAGCTTGCCCTGATCCTCAGGCCTAGCAAGGGGATAGTCCATGGCAACACCCATATCGACAGCGATCGCTGCATGCGGCGCCAGATTGAATGCAGCGGTCTGGGCGCCTCTGGAGCCGATTTCTTCCTGCACCGTGCCCAGGACATAAACGCCGACATCAGGATGGAGGCCGCCATCTTCCTTCAGTCGCCTGACGATCTCGCTGCCGATAAAGAGCCCGGCCTTGTTGTCGAAGGCGCGCGCGACCGCCCGGTTGCCAAGCAGCGTGGCGAACTCCGCCTTCAGGGTGACCGGGCTGCCGATCTTCACGACGGCCTCTGCTTCTTCCCTGGTGGTGGCCCCTATATCGATCCACAAGTCCTTGAGGGTCGGGGTTTGGCTGCTGTCGGCCATTTTGAAGGTTTGGATCGCCTTGCGGCCGATGACGCCCGCGACGCGCTCATGGCCATGCACCCACACCCGCTGACCGATCTCGGTGGCGACGTCCGTGCCGCCTATCTCGTTGAAAAATAGAAAGCCGTCCTCATCGATGTAGTGGACGATGAAACCGATCTCATCCATGTGGCCGGCGTACATGATGCGCAGCCCCGCGTCAGGGTTCAGCACCGCACTCACATTGCCCATGACGTCGATCGTAAGCCTGTCGGCAAACTCTCCGACATAGTCACGGTAAAGAGTGGCAACAGGCTGTTCGAAGCCGCTTGGTGACGGCGCCTCTATCAACGCTTCGAGGTAAGCAAGAGATTGGTCGCGCACATTGTTCTCCCAGATCTGGCGGTGGGCTCGGGATCCTAACCTGCCGCCAAACTCTTCGTTCCGCTCTAATTGAAGGGCGGTACCGGCAATCGGCTTCGCGTGCCGGGCAACATTCCCGTCGACCATTCGAGCGCACGAGCCTTGCCATATATCCGCGAGACGAAAAACGTCGGAACCAACTGGGGCGAACCAAGTTGCGTTAGGTTAAGCTTAGATCGGGGTTTGGAATGACTGAAATGCCGCAGGCCGATGGCATCGCCACTGTGAGCCCGGGGATGGAAGGCGACGAGAAGCGGGACTTCGACTACCAGGATTTTTTCGAGAACGGTGCAGTTGCGCTGCGTCTTGTGGGGGCAGACGGGATTATCCTGCATGCCAACCAAGCCGAACTCGACCTGTTGGGCTATCCCGCGGCGGAGTATATCGGCCGGCACATCGGCGAGTATTATGCCGAACAGGCCACCAGCGACGACATTTTAGGGCGCCTCGCCCGTGGCGAAAAGATCGTCAGATATCCGGTCCGGATGAGAGCCCGAGATGGTTCGATCAAGCATCTCGAAATCACCTCTAGCGGCCATTTCCGCGACGGCCGGCTAGTCAACGCCCGATGCTTCACCGTCGACGTCACCGACCTGGAGCGGACACGCCTGGAGCTCAAGCAAAGGATCAATACCTATCACCAGATCCTCGACGGCCTTCCGGTCGCCATCTACACGACCGACCGGGATGGCACGATCACCTATTATAACAGCGCTGCCGCCGAGCTCGCAGGCCGCCAACCGCTGATCGGGCACGACAAATGGTGTGTGACCTTCAAGCTGTTCACGGCGGATGGAAACGAATTGCCGCATGACGAGTGTCCGATGGCCATCGCGCTCAAGGAGAATCGACCTGTCCGCAACCAGGAGGCCATCGCGCAACGACCGGACGGGTCCTTCTTCCCGTTCCTGCCTCATCCGACGCCGCTACGGGACGAGAATGGCGAATTGATCGGCGCCGTGAACATGCTGCTCGACCTCACGGACCGCCAGCGGGCCGAAGAGGTCAAACAGCACCTGTCCGCTATTGTGGAATCCTCGTTCGACGCCATCGTGAGCAAGGATCTCAACACTATCATCAAGAGCTGGAACCATGGCGCGGAACGGCTTTTCGGCTATACGGCGGAGGAAGCAATCGGCAAGTCGGTGACAATGCTGATCCCGGATGATCACCAGGATGAGGAGCCCCGCATCCTCGAACGCATCCGCCGCGGCGAGCGGGTCGAGACCCTCGAGACGGTACGTCGGCGAAAGGACGGCAGCCTTGTGCCCGTGTCGCTGACGATATCGCCTGTGCGCAATGCCTCAGGTCAGATCGTCGGCGCCTCGAAGATCGCGCGGGACATCACCTCGGCACGGGAAAACGAGCAACGCATCCGCATGCTGATGCGCGAGGTCAACCATCGGGTCAAGAATCAGTATTCGGTGATCCTGTCGATGATCCGAGAGACCAACAAACGGTCGGAAACACCGGACCAGTTCGAGGCCCAGGTGCGCGAGCGCATCATGGCGCTGTCGCGATCCCACGACCTTCTGGTATCGGGCGACTGGAAAGGAGCCACCATCAAGGAGCTCCTGACCGCCCAGGCCAAACCTTTCCCGCGGGGTGAGTTCATCGATATGGACGGCCCGTCCGTAGTACTCAGTCCTAATGCCGTCCAGCATCTCGGGATCGCCTTCCACGAGCTCGCGACCAACTCCGCCAAATACGGCGTGCTCTCGGGCGACGACGGGACGATCTCGGTGAGTTGGAAAACCACCGGGTCCGGCGAAGCCCGTCTTTTTCACCTTAGCTGGGTGGAAAAGGATGGTCCGCAGGTCCAGAGCATCGTGCAGGGTGGCTTCGGATCCGTGGTTCTGAAGCGCGTTGCGCCCACGGCGGTGGGTGGCCATGCAAATCTCGACTATGGGTCGCATGGGATAAGCTGGACTTTGGAGGCGCCGTTGGCCGGGGTGGGAACATCCGCAAGCAGCGAGACCTGAAGGTCGCACGGCGTACTCGATCAGGCCTCACTCGTACCCCGACATCATCATCGTCGAGCGCCGGCCTGCAGCGTTGGATGCCAAGGCAGGCTAGCTCTCGTCTGCCAACGCCTTGATAAAGGATCGTCGCCACTCCGCAGCATCATTACGCTTGATACGCTTGAGCAGTGCGCCATGCCTTTCAATCCTCTCGTTCAACGGCATTGCGAGCGCCGTCGCCATTGCGTCAGCGACCTCGTCGACCGAATACGGATTAACGATCAAAGATTCCGCAAGCTGTTCCGCCGCGCCTGCAAAACGAGACAACACCAGGACCCCGGGGTCGCTCTCGTCCTGTGCGGCGATGTATTCCATCGCGACCAGGTTCATTCCATCTCGAAGCGGTGTAACCAAACCGACCTGGCTGGCGCGCAAGAGACCGGCTAGCCGCGAGCGTGGTACGGCGCGGTGGATGTAGCGGATCGGGGTCCAGGCCAGATCCGCGTATCTTCCGTTCACTGCGCCGGCAGTCGCCTCGAGCTGCCCACGGATTTCAGCATAGGCGCTGACCTCCTCGCGTGTGGGCGACGCAATCTGCAGATAGGTTGCCGCCCGCTCGTGTTCCGGATGCCGTTCCAGAAGGCGCGCGAAGGCCTGCATGCGGCCAGGCAGGCCTTTGGAGTAATCAAGGCGATCGACCCCGATGATCTGTTTGAGACCCAGAATCTGCCGGCGCATGGAATCAATCTGCACATCCTCGGCCGCCTCGCTGGCCATGCGAGCGAAGGAATCAACGTCGATGCCAATGGGGAAGCACTTCGTCAGCACCGTCCGGCCATTGGCCTCAGCCGCTCCTGCGGCGTCGAAGCTTGTGGAATTGGTCGCATGAACCGAGCGCCGAAAATTCGCCACGTCGGTTTCGGTCTGAAAACCCACAACATCATACTGAAGAAAATTCTCAATAAGCTCGGCGTGATCGGGCGTGGCTACGAACAGGTCAGGCGGCGGAAACGGTATGTGAAGGAAAAAGCCGATGCGATTGCGAACGCCCAGCCGCCGCAATTCGGCGGCCAAAGGGATGAGGTGGTAATCTTGAACCCAGATGAGGTCGTCATTGCCTGACAGCAGCCCGGCGAGCGCCTGCGCAAAGCGCGCATTGATCTGCCTATAGGCCTGTAGAAACTCTTGCCGGTGATCCACAAGGTCGAGCCGATAGTGGAAAAGCGGCCAGAGCGTAGTGTTGGCATAGCCGTTATAATACGCTGAGTATTCTTCGCGCGGCAGGGTCAGCGCCGCCGTCTCGATCCTGCCATGGCGTTCCATGCGGATGAGCGGCGGCTCGTCCGCTCCTGAATCCTGGTGTTCTGAACTTGCACCCAGCCACAGCCCTCCCCGCTCAGCCAGGGCATCCGCCACCCCGACCGCCAGCCCGCCAGCTTGCGACAGGTCGCGAACGTTACCCAACCGGTTCGAGACGACAACTAGGCGACGCGGCATGGCATCGTCGCCGGTTCGCCGCGCCACGCCCAATACGTCGCCATGATCGGTGGGATCGTCAGCCATTTTCGAGCCGTCTTTGAAATTTCAATTTGATCGCTGCAACAAGAGAGCCCCAGCTGGGAGACCCTCGGGGAACGGTCTGCCCCCGCCATTGTTCCACTGCTCCAGGCAGCGTCCGCCAGCATCATATGAAAGTCTGGCCCTGCTGCGGCTTGATTGTGCAGTTCCCTGGAGAACGGCTCCTACGGGCATAGGCCCGTGACCATCAACGCCAGCGAAATGAGCCGATGATATAGTTGGGCTGACTGTTGCACCGCGCGAAAAGACCGGCAAGATCGGCTTCATCGGCCAATATCCCGGAAAGGACCAGAGCAGTCGCCATGCCAGCGCGGTTGCCCCCGGCGACGTCGTGCTCGAGGCTGTCGCCGACGCAGACCACACTACCCAATTCGGGATTTCCAACGATTGCCAGTGCCGCCTCGTAGATCGCGGGGAAAGGCTTGCCGATCCGTATAGCGCTGCCGCCGAGTTGTTCGTAAAGATCGGCGATCTCGCCGGCGCCAAATCGCGGACCTGCCGTTGTCAGCATGGTCCGGTCGGGATTTGTGCAGAAGCATGGCACCCGCCGCGCCGCTGCCGGACGCAGCAATTCCCTGTAATGATCGAGATCATAGCGATCGCCCTCGCTGGCCGAAATCAGGACTAGTTCGGCATCATCGCCGTGATTGGTCAAGGCCAGCGGCAGTCCCTCGATGGCGGAACGGTCGCCGTCTCGGCTGATCAGCAGGCATCTCGTCTCGTGGCGCAACACTCCCGTTGCGGCCATTTCGTGGAAAGACCGCCACGCCACTTCACCCGAGGAAACAAATTGGTCCCAGCTTCCAGGTTCGAAGCCGAGCTTCAGCAAGCGGCGCTCGTTGGGTTCGGCTCGCTTACCCGAATTCGAGATCAGCACGATGGTTTTTCCAGCACCTTTGAGCGCCGACAGGGCTTGGACCGCGCCAGGATATGGACTCGCGCCATCGTGCAGCACGCCGAACTGGTCGAGCAGAAACACTTGATATCGCTCGGCCAGCGCGGCGATGCCGTCTAGGCGTTGGGGTGCTTCCGCCGTCATAGAAGCCCCGCTGCGCCCGCGCCCTTCAAGGCCAATCGCGCCGTCCCGGCCGCCGCCTCTTCCGACAGGGCCGGCAAGAACGCGACGCCAAGCTTGCGTTGCCGGATCGTCGTCCACGCTGGATTTGCCGCACCGCCGCCTACGCTCCTGACCGATGTCAGCCGGGGGGCGCCAAGTTCGGCAAGCCGGCGATAGCCAAGCGCTTCGATCGCCGCCATGCCCTCGAACATTGCTTTCAAGAAGTCGGCATCGTCGGCGGGCCGCGGCTCGAGGCGCGGCGGCAAGGTGGGATCGGCTATGGGGAAGCGTTCGCCCGGTGCGGCCAGCGGATAATAGTCGAGGCCGGTGTCGGTCGCCGGATCGATTTGCTCGCTTAGCTCGACGATGCGGGAAACGGGGAAATGCTGGATCAGCACCTTACCGCCTGAATTCGACGCGCCGCCAGCCAGATAGGCATCTCCCAGCCGGTGGCTATAGATGCCGAATTGCGGCGCCGAGATCGGCCGGTCGGACAGGATCTTGACGGTAAGCGACGAACCGAGTGCGCTGACGCCGTCGCCGGCCGCCTCGGCGCCTGTTGCCAGGAACGACGCGCAGCCGTCGGTGGTGCCGGCGACCACCACAATGTCGCGCGCAAGACCGAACTTATCGGCGGCGCTTTGGGAAAGCGTCCCGGTGATATCGCCCGGTCGCACGATTCGAGGAAGGAGTTCCATGCGCATGCCCGTCGCCGCGATCCAGTCCGGCCAGCATCGGGCCTCGACGTCGTAGCCCGTTTTCAGCGCATTGTTCTCATCGCTCACGTCGAAGCGGCCGGACAACTGTCCGGCGATCCAGTCGGCCTGGTGCAGCATCTTCACCGCATCGGACATGCCGTGCAGTTGTTGAAACCAGAGTGCCTTTGCAAGGCCGGAGGTCGGCCCGTGCGCAGCACTCTGCTGGGAGGCCAGGCGCCCGATTGCGGCCAAGACCGCATCGTCGGCAACCTTGTCGTTGTACATCAGCGGTTCGGAGAGCGGCCGCCCGGCGCCGTCTACCGGCAGCAGCGTGCCGGAAGTACCATCGACGGCGATCGCGCGGACAGCCCTGCGATCAATCCGGGAAAGCAGTTCGGCCAGCGCCGCGCCAACCGCCTCCCACCATGCGGCAGGGTCGCGGGCGTTCAGGCCGAACCCGTCGAGTGAAACGGCGACTTGCGCGGCGACGGAAAAGTCAGGACGCATGGCAACGGCGCGGGCACCCGAGGTGCCGATGTCGATCCCTATTGCAAGCGGGCCGATCATGGAGCCATGTCAGCTATTGGCGGCGTTGAGCTTCTGGCGATATTTTTCGGCGTCCCAGTTGATCAGTTCGTCATTCTCCGCTGGGGTGAGATAGTTCAGCTTCGCGTGGACGTCGATCCGCGCCGTCACGTCGGCGAGGCAGCGTTGCATAGCGTCGGCGCCGGGGCTGGTATCGCCGCGCATGAGCACGCCGAACCCCGGAAACAGGATCGCCGCCGGCGCCTCGCCGAGCCGCTGGGCCACG
This sequence comes from Mesorhizobium sp. ES1-1, assembly GCF_020164785.1. Classification (GTDB taxonomy): domain Bacteria; phylum Pseudomonadota; class Alphaproteobacteria; order Rhizobiales; family Rhizobiaceae; genus Mesorhizobium. The sequence continues at coordinate 273,230 of NZ_JAIUGX010000001.1, forward strand.
CGCTTCGCGTCCTCGCCCGCTTGAGCCACGACCGAACCTTCGCCTAGGAAAATGACGTGGTCGGGATAGAGGCTTCCGCCGGAAGCCATACGGCGGCTTTCGGGGTCGATCGCCACTCGATGCGCCTCGATGTCCGCTGGCAATCTGTAGCCGCTGTCGCGGGCGAGCGCCGTCAATGCCGCGGTGTCGGGCTCGGCCACATTGCGCGGCGGCCGGGCAAGCAAGCTTGTCACGCGTCGCAGCAGCTTTTCGGCCTCCGCGACGGTTTCGGCCGCGACGACCAGGCCGTGATTGCCAAGGATCAGGATGTCCACCCCCGGCCGCAGGCGCTCGGCAATGCCTTGAGCAAGTGGCAGGCCTGGCCGGCGATAGGGAACATACGCCCATTCATGGCCAGCAAGCCGCTTGGCGACCTCGGCCTCGCAGTCGGCCTGCACGGCCAGCGAAATGGTCTCGATACAATGGACATGCACAACGACACGCTGCGGCATCAGCGCATGGACCGTGGTTTCTATCGATGGACGCAGCTTACGCGCGTTCAGTGCTTCGATGGTGAAGGTCTGCGGCCGTTCGGCGGCCGGGTCACGCCGTTCGATCGCATCGAGCAACGGCGGGATGCCCACCGGCACCATGATGTCTTCGGCGCACGCATCCCTCAGCCATGTGCCCGAGGCCTTGATCCAGAGCGTATCACCGGCTTTGAGCGAGGTATTGCCACCGGCGGCTTGGGTTAAATGCGGGTCGCTGCCGATGGAGGCCGAAAGCGCCCGCAAATCAGCCAGTTCCTGCGCGTCAGCTTGGCTTGCCATGGCGCCTTTACCTCAAACGCTTGCCGGAATCCCCTCACGGGACCGATGCTAGCGCTGATATCGCAGATGCGAGCGACTTACGTCAACAGTGATCTACTATCGTCAAAAGCGGCTTGCAAACTCGCAGCTATTGAGTAACTTGCACCATTGTCCATCGACTGTCCTGGGAGGAAAACGGTTGAACGACTCTGGCCGCCAACGTCAGATCGTCGAGCTCTTGCGGGATCGGCCATTCGCATCGGTGCGAGAGCTGCAGGAGCGGCTTGGCGTGTCAGCGGCGACGGTCCGGCGCGACATCGACAAGATCGACGAAGCCGGCGAGGCACGGAAAGTCTATGGCGGTATCTCGGCGCTTGATGGCGCCGCGCAAGGCGGCGTCGCCTATGCCCGGCCCTATGACGAGAACCGTGATCTGGCGGTCGAGGCCAAGCGGCAGATCGCGGCCCTCGCCGCGACCATGGTGCGCGACGGCGACGCGGTCATCGTGCATGGCGGTTCGACCTGCTTCCATCTCGGCGTCAAGCTGGCAGACCGCAACATCAGGCTTTACACCAACTCGATGCCGCTCGCGGCTTATCTCAGCGACCAGGGCCATTGCAGCCTGACGGTCGCCGGCGGCGATCTTTACCGGGAACCTGGGATCATTCATTCGCTGAGCCAGGCGGCGCCGTTCTACGGCTCGAAATTCTTCCTTGGCGCGCAAGGCATCGGCCAGGAGGGCTTGCTGGAATCGCATCCGCTGCTGGTCCGCTCGATCGCCGAACTCAGCCTCTGGGCCGACCAGATCGTGGTGTTGGCCGACAGCCGTAAACTGTCGATCCACGCGCGTAACGTGGCATTGCCGCTGTCGCGGATCGGCACGCTTGTCACCGATGACGGCCTGTCCGACGCTGACGCGCACATGCTTGAGGACGCCGGCGTCACTGTGCGGATCGCCACTTCCGCGGGGGGCACGCATTGACCGTAGCCGTCCTCGATTTCGGCAAGACCAATTCGAAGCTGTTCGTCTTCGGCCAGGACGGGCGGATCCTCGACGAGCGCCGCACACAACCGAACTGGGTCCGCAAATGCGGCTTCAGCGTGCTCGATGAGGCGGCCCTTCACGACTGGGCCGCTCGCGCCATCGATGACATGGTCAATACCCATGGCATTGACGGGCTGATGGTTTCGGGCCATGGCTGCACCTTCGCACTAATCGACGATACCGCACTGACGCACCCGATCCTCGACTACGAACAGGAGCCGCCTGTCGCGATCGCCACGCAAATCGATCGCCGCATTCCGGATTTTGCGGAGACTTTTTCGCCGCGCCTGCCGCTTGGCTTCAACTACGGCCGCCATATGTTGTGGCTGCAGGAGGTCAAGCCCGACGCCTTCACGGCAGCGAAATCGATCCTCGGCTACCCCCAATATTGGAGCTGGCGCTTCGGCGGCCGGCCGGTCTCGGAAGTGTCCTATCTTGGCTGCCACTCGCATCTGTGGACGCCGCGCAAACGCGATTTCAGTTCACTGGTGGACAATGAGGGCTGGCGCGGCCGGATGCCGGCCTTCGAGCGGGCCGGCACCGTGATCGGCGAGCAGCGCTTCGGGCAGTCCAGGCGACCGGTCGCCATCCATAATGGCGTCCATGACTCGAATGCTGCACTCCATGCCTACCGTCGGCAGCAACTGGGCCCGGTGACCGTGGTTTCGACGGGCACCTGGGTCGTTGTCCTCAATCCGGACTGCCCTCTCGATGCGCTCGACGGCACCCGCGACATGCTGGTCAATGTCGATGTGGATGGTGGTCCGGTACCGACCATCCGCTTCATGGGCGGACGCGAGTTCGCAACGATCTGCGCCGGCTGGCAGGGCGAGATCGCGCCTTCCCTGTTACAAGGTGTGATCGACGCGGGCATCATGGCGCTGCCGAGTTACGCGCCCGGCGGCCCGATGCCACAGCATCGTGGCGAACTGGTCGGCCGCACACCTAGCGTCGAGGAAAGCGCGGCCGTGGCGCTGCTTTATGTGGCGCTGATGGTCGATCTGTGTCTCGATCTGATCCATTCCGATAATACGGTGATCGTCGATGGCGGCCTGAACAATGGCGGGTTGCTTGCCTCGCTGCTGGCGCAACTGCGACCGGCGCAGGCTTTCCTGCAAGGCGCGACGCTTGAGGGCAGTGCTACCGGTGCGGCGGCGCTTGCCTTCGAAAGCACTGGACGGGTGTTTGCCGCCGACGCGCCGGAGCCGGTGCATGCCGCCGACTTTATCGGCCTTGCCGGCTACCGCATCGACTGGCGCGGTCTCGCCGCAGAGCGGCGCGCGCCAAGAGCAGCCGCGGGAGGCGCCCGATGAGCGCGGCGGCCCAGATCAAAACGGCCAGTCGACCGGTGCTGGAAATGCGCCGAATCTCCAAGACCTTCGGTGCAATCCGCGCCTTGCAGGATGTATCGCTAACCGTCCATGCCGGCGAACTGCACGCATTGATGGGGGAGAACGGCGCCGGCAAGTCGACCCTGATGAAGGTTCTGTCGGGCGCCTACAAGCCCGATCCCGGAGGCGAGATCCTGATCGACGGAACACCCGTCGCCACCGGCGATCCGGTCAAGGCGCGGGCCCAGGGCATCGCAGTCATTTATCAGGAGCTGTCTTTGGCGCCCAATCTGACGGTCGCGCAGAACATCTTTCTCGGCAACGAGCCGCGACGGTTCGGCATCATTGATCGTGAGCAGTGCAACCGGCGCGCCACCGAGATCATCGCGCGGCTCGGCGTAAGCTTCTCGGCGCGCACATCCGTTGCCAGCCTGTCGCTTGGCGAACGCCAGCTGGTCGAGATCGCCCGCGCGCTGTCGACCAATGCCCGCATCATCGTCATGGACGAGCCCACCACGTCCCTGACTTCGCGCGAGACCGACCGGCTGTTCGAGGTGATCACGACGCTGAAATCGCAAGGCATCGCCATCATCTACATCAGCCATCGCATGGAAGAGGTCTACCAACTCGCGGACCGCGTCAGCGTATTACGCGACAGCGGCTATGTCGGCACGCTGGATCGCGCCGACCTGAACGCTTCGCGCCTGGTGTCGATGATGGTCGGGCGCGATCTGTCGACTTTCTACAAGAAGGACCATCGCCTGCCGGAAGCGACGCGCGGCGTCGCGTTGTCGGTGCGCGGAATGTCGGATGGCAATCTCATCACGAATTGCTCCTTCGAACTTCACAAGGGCGAGGTGTTGGCATTGGCCGGACTGGTCGGATCGGGTCGCACCGAACTGGCAAGGCTGATCTTCGGCGCCGACCGGCGCAAAGCCGGCACGCTCGAACTCGGCGGCAAGCCGATAACAATCGATTCGCCGCGTGAGGCGCTCGAAGCCGGCATCGCCTACCTGACCGAGGATCGCAAACAGCTTGGCCTGTTCCCCGACATGTCGATCTCGGACAACATCAGCATGGGCGTACTGGCCAAGGATGCGACGGCGGGCGGTTTGCGCAACTTCGCCGCCGCCGAAAGGCGCGCCGGCAAGGCGGTCTCCGACCTCTCCATCCGCACTGGCTCGGTGCAGGCCAATACCGGCTCGCTGTCGGGCGGCAACCAGCAGAAGGTGCTGCTCGCCCGCCTGCTGGAAACCGAGCCGCAGGTCGTCATACTCGACGAGCCAACTCGCGGCGTCGACGTCGGTGCGAAGTCGGAGATCTACCGGCTGATCGACAATTTGGCCAAGAAAGGCATCGCGATCCTGATGATCTCCAGCGAATTGCCGGAGGTGATCGGTATCGCCGACCGAGTGCTGGTGATGCGCGACGGCACCATCGCCGGCGAGGTGACAGCGTCGGACGGAGAACCGTTGCGCCAGGAAGCGATCATGGAACTTGCGACGGGAGCGGCTCAGCGATGACCGACAAGGCAACTCAAACGATAAAAGAGGACGGCCGGGCAGTCGGAACAAGCAGAAGGTGGCGCACCGCCTTCGCCGCCCTCGGCATGCTGCCGATCCTGGTCCTGCTGGCCGTCGGCTTCCAGTTCATGAACCCGCGCTTTTTCACGCAGACCAATTTGCTGATCGTCATGCAGCAATCGTCGATCAACATCGTGCTGGCGGCGGGCATGACATTCGTCATCCTGACCGGCGGCATCGACCTGTCGGTGGGTTCGATTCTTGCCGCCTCGGCGATGGTTGCGGTGATGGTGTCGCTGGTGCCCGATTGGGGATTGTTGGGCGTGCCGGCGGCCATTCTCGTGGGTCTCGGCTTCGGCCTCATCAATGGATTGCTGATAGCCTATATCAAGCTGCCGCCCTTCATCGTCACGCTGGGTTCGCTGACCGCGGTGCGCGGCGTGGCCCGCCTGCTCGGCCAGGACACCACGGTATTCAACTCGGACCTGCCATTCGACTTCATCGGCAATGGGTCGCTGTTCGGCGTCCCGTGGCTGGTCATCATCGCGCTGGCGGTCGTCGTGCTCTCCTGGCTGGTGCTCAAGCGTACTGTGCTGGGCACCTGGATCTATGCCGTCGGCGGCAATGCCGAGGCGGCACGCCTGACCGGCATCAAGGTGCCGCTGGTGCTGCTCTTCGTCTATGGCGCTTCCGGCCTTCTTGCCGGCCTTGGCGGCGCCATGTCGGCGGCGCGGCTCTACGCCGCCAACGGGCTGCAACTCGGACAATCCTACGAGTTGGATGCGATCGCAGCGGTCATCCTCGGCGGCACCAGCTTCGTCGGCGGCGTCGGGTCGATCTGGGGCACGCTGATCGGCGGTCTGATCATCGCGGTGCTTTCCAACGGGCTCATCCTCGCCGGTGTTTCGGACATCTGGCAGTACATCATCAAGGGATTGGTCATCATCGTGGCGGTCGCCCTCGACCGCTACAGGCTCCAGACTGGAGCGAGAACGTGATGGCCCTTAGTCGCCGGCAAAGCAGCCGGTTTCATGTGTAACGCACCGTGAGAGGCGCGGGGCAACTGGAGGAAAACAGACAATGAAGACCATCGCTAAACTGCTCTGCGGCGTCGCCATTACGGCCGCCATTATCGCACCGGCTTCGGCCAAGGACCTGAACAAGGTCGGCATCTCGGTCGGCCTGCTCGGCAACCCGTTCTTCGTCGCCACCATCAAGGGCATCGAGGATGCAGCCAAGAAGATCAACCCGAACGTCCAGGTGACGTCCGTATCGGCCGATTACGACCTGAACAAGCAGGTTTCGCAGGTCGATTCCTTCATTGCCGCCGGCGTCGATGTCATAATGCTCAACGCCGTTGATGCCAAGGCGATCGCGCCAGCGGTGAAGAAAGCGCAGGCGGCCGGCGTCATCGTCGCCGCATTCGACGTCTCGGCGCCTGGCGCCGACGTCACCGTGATGACCAACAACGTCAAGGCCGGCGAAGAGGCTTGCCAGTACCTGGTCGACCATACCGACGGCAAGGGAAACTACGTCATCCTCAACGGGCCGGCATCCTCCTCGATCCTGGAGCGGGTCAAGGGCTGCAAGAACGTGCTTTCAAAGCATCCCGACATCAAGATCCTCTCCGACGATCAGAATGCTGAAGGTTCGCGCGACGGCGGCCTGAAGGTGTTCCAGTCTCTGCTGACCCGCTTCGACAAGATCGACGCGGTGTTCGCGATCAATGACCCGACGGCTATCGGCGCGGAGCTTGCCGCAAAGCAGCTCAACCGCTCCGAGTTCATCTTCACCGCGGTTGACGGCGCGCCCGACATCGAAAAGGAACTCGCTTCCGGCAAGTCGATGATCAAGGCCTCGGCTTCGCAAGATCCCTATGTGATGGCTGGGCAATCGCTGACGATGGCGGCCGATCTGCTTGCCGGCAAGAAGCCGGCCGAGGCAACCGTTCTGCTCGACCCGAAACTGATCACGGCCGAGAACCTGAAGGACTACAAGGGGTGGACCGCCGCTCGCTGAAGCCTCCCAAGGCTGGTGAGGCCGGGATGACCGGCCTCACCATTTTTGCTTTCCGGCCCCGGATTTATCCCCGTTGCCTCTTCAATCGTCGGAGACGATCATGTCGCGTATCGGAATTCACTCCTTCGTATGGTCTGCGGGATCGTCGCAGAGCGAGCTCGAACGGACGCTGGCCAACACCAGGGAGGCGGGGTTCGACCTGATCGAATTCTCCTACCTCGACCCCGCCAATGTCGACATTGACGGTCTGGCCAAGCGTATTGCCGATCTCGGCCTTGGCGTCGCGATCAGCATTGGACTGCCTGCCGACGGGGACATATCCAGCGACGACAGTGCGGTCGCCGCGCGAGGGGTTGGGATCCTCAACGAAACGATCGCGCTGACCCGCGATCTCGGTGGCCAGAAGGTCGCCGGAATCCTGAGCACCAGCCATGGCTTGCAGAAGCAGGCGCCGACGCGCGACCAGTGGAAGCGCAGCGCCGGCACGCTTGCCGAAGTCGCGGAGACGGCAAAGGCGGCCGGAGTCACGCTCAACCTCGAAATCGTCAACCGCTTCGAAAGCAACCTGCTCAACACCGCCGCCCAAGGCATGGCCTTCATCGAGGACACGGGCTCCGACAACATCTTCCTGCATCTCGACACCTTCCACATGAACATCGAGGAGGCGGACGCCGCATTGGCCATCCGCAACGCGGCAAGTAAAATCGGATACGTCCATATCGGCGAGAGTCATCGGGGCTTCCTCGGCACAGGCAGCATCGATTTTGCGGCGATCTTCGATGCGCTGACCGCCATCGGCTACGGCGACGACCTTAGCTTCGAATCTTTTTCATCGGAGATCGTCGACGAGAAGCTGTCGAAGACTACCGCCATCTGGCGCAATTTGTGGGCAGACAATATGGAGCTTGCCAAACATGCGCGCCGCTTCATTGGCCTGGGACTGGAAACCGCGCGGCTCAAGGCGGAGCTTGTCTCTGCATCGCAGAGGCCGGACTCCTGAATGGCGGAAAGCCAGAATGAGCGAGCTTCCGATTGGCCGAACAGTTAGTCGGGCGACTTTCCGCAGGACACTTGGATAGGCCCCCTTCTGTTGCCGCTACAGGAATTCCAGGAAAATTGAGAAGCGGTTTTCCGTCTGGACGTTGCATCGAAGGCAGTTCGCCGTTCGATGAAACGGTGAACTCCTCTAACTTTTTGCGATCAGCTGGCGGAATTGGTGATCGGGCCGGCAGATTTCAAAAGCGCGACCAACTCCATTTGCCGGTGGGTGCCGGTCTTTGCAAATATTCTCTCGAGGTAGGTGCGAGCGGTTTTGACGGTTACATCACCGGCCGAAGCGGCTTCAGCCAGTGACGATCCGGTCGCGAGTACGGCGGCAATCCTCGCCTCGGACGGCGTCAGATCAAACAGGCCATGCAGAACGCTCGGTGGAAGCATGGCACCCTGCAAATGGACCGCGGTGACGGTGACCAGGATTCGCGCTCCGGAAAAGATATCGTGGACCGCCCCCATGACCGGCATCAGATGGACGACGAAAGGTGGATTATCTCCTACGCGCGGAACTGGGATCGAGCCAACGCCGGTGTAAGTGCCTGAACGCAGATCCGCTATCGCTTGCTGATAAAGCGCGTCGGCCGGCCGGTCGAGGATCGATATTCCGCCGAAGGCGGCGGGGCGGAATACCGGCGATAAGGCCTCCAGCAAACCATTGGCGGCAAGGACCTGCCCTGAACTGGACAGCATCGCCGCAGGCAGGCCGATCGCTTCCAGCGCGGAAACAGATGCTCTGGCGCGCTCCAATCCGAGCCGCGCAGACATCAGTCCGGCTCGTGCCAGATGAGGCCTGAGCGCTTGCAGCGCGGCAACTGCTTTGGGCTTGTGCCGGCCATCTCCTAGGCTTCGCTCGAAGGTGAAGCTGACGACTTCACCAGTCAGCATCGGCAGGACGGTGGTGATCTGCTCGCCCAGCCCAAGGCTGCGCAGAACCAGATGCACACTGTCGCGTTCGATCTGCTCTGGCTCCAGGAAGTCATTAAGATAAAGGAACTCCGAAAATGCCCCCGGCGGTGGAGTGGAAAACAGTTTCGGTACGCGCTCGCTGCGCCGCCAAAGATCCGTGGTCGTGAATTCATGCAATGCGGCTTCAGTACGGGCCGTGGTCTTGTAACGAGGCGGTTGGTCCTCTCCCGCAAACACCAGCACCGCCGCCGACGCCGAGCCCGACATGGCGGCCACGCCATCCAACACCGCTGGCCACTGATCCGGGACAAAAGCGGCCTCGTAGATCTTGTCGGCGAGATCGGCGAGCATTGTCGCATGACTCTTTCGGGGACTTGTCGTCTCGTCGGTTCCTTGCCGCGCTCGACGACAGGGACTTACCGGCGTGGTCAAGATGCCATGCTCGAATTTGAGGTCAACCCTAGAGTGTGTCATTCGACTGATGACAGTAACTGACGGCCGCCCCGCCCATAATTGCGGACCAGCCCCCGCTCAACCCATTAAGCGGTGTTTAGGACAGTTCGCATATTCGTCTCATGGGTCGACTGATGCGGTGATGCCGATGGGCACGATTGACATAATGGTGCCGAAAAACGACGTGCGTGGCGTACACCGGCTGGTGGTGACGCGGCTTTCCGAAAAGGGTCACGACGTTGCGCTCGTTGGCGTCGATGCCCCGGCGCAACCTCGGACACTCGACACCATTCTTGCTTTCGAACGAAGGATGTTGCGCCTTCCGGGAGATGATCTCGCCAGGCGCCTAGAGGGCGCAACGCTGAGGACAGCCCGGCCTGAAGCCGAATTGCGCATTAATATGTCGGGAGCCGCGCTGGATGTCGCATCGCCCGCTTTGCAGCCGGGTTTTGTCGGTGGAGCTGGTGTCGCCTGGGCGGCGCAGCAACTGATGGTGGGAAGGCTTCCAAATATTGAAGTCATGCTTGACGGTGATAAATGCATTGCACGCGCGGCTCCCATGGTCGACAGCCGTGTTTCCGTCGCTCGTGGTCTCAATGACCTCCTGGCGCGGACCGTCACGCTTCTGGTGGATACGACTGACAAATATCTGAAAGGCGAGAAGAGCCAGCGGGGCTTACCGCTCGCAGGACCTTCGAAGGCTGCATGCCCCACTAACGGGCGGCTCATAGGCTACTATCTCGTTTCCGTATTGCCGCGTTTGCTTCTCGGGGCTGTCACGAGGTTTGCTTTTCGGGTCAGCCGCTGGAGCGTCAGCTACCGTTTTCGTGACGGCGACACTGTTGCAGCGACTGGCATCCTGGCTGGAAAATCCTGGCGGGAGCTTCCCGACGGCGGCGACAGGTTCTACGCCGATCCATTCGCTTTCGAATGGCAGGGGCGACATTTCATCTTTGTGGAGGACTTTCGTCACAAGGACAGCAAGGCCGTCATATCCGTGGCCGAGGTTTTCCGAGAGGGCGCACCAACAGTGCCGCGCAAAGTCCTGGAAGAGCCTTATCATCTGTCCTATCCGCAGGTGTTCAGTCATGGCGGCGAGATATGGATGCTGCCGGAAGGCGGGTCGGGCGGCAATCTGGTCCTCTACCGGGCCGAATCCTTTCCGGATCGCTGGGTCAAACATTCAATCCTGATTCGGGACCGCGAGCTTTTCGACGCGACATTGCTGCAGCATGCAGGGCGATTCTGGCTTTTTGCCACCGAGCGCGACGGTCACGGCAGCGCGTCCGACACGCTCGTCGTCTATCACGCACCGTTCCTGGAAGGCCCTTGGGCCCCGCATATGAGCAACCCCATAAGAATTGACCGCGCCGCAGCCCGCCCTGGCGGAAGCTTCGTCAGTGTGGGGGACCGCATCGTGTTGCCCCTGCAGGACGGGACGGGCGGTTACGGCAGCGGCCTTGGACTTTCCGATCTTGTCCAACTCGACGAACAAACTGTGTATCTGACGCGGCCGGTGCCAATTCTATCAGAGGGGAAAAACCCCTACCCGGAAATCCATACGCTCAACAGCAATGATCATCTCGAGGTTTGCGACTTTATCGCACCTCTTCCTCGTCTGGGGCTTCGCAGGTTCGGATGAACGGGGTGCATCAGATCCGTGTCCTTTGCATCGTGCCACGCGGCTTGGCCGGCCGCGGCGGCATCGAGACGCTGTTCTTGCATTTCGACGAGCAATTGCGCTTGCAGGCCGACACCGGCCTCCACATGGAGTTTCTGGCCTCTCGCGGCGATGCCTCCGGCGCGGGGTGGGTTTTTCACTTCCCGTTCGCTCTGATCCGCTACGCCTGGCTGCTGGCGACCCGACGCTATGACATCGTCCACCTCAATGCGGCGACCGACGCATCCGCCTGGCGCAAGTCACTGATGCAGCAAATCGCCCGGCTTTTCGGCGTCGCCACGGTCGTGCATGTCCATGGATCGGCTTTTCCTAAGCCTGGCGTTCCAAGGCGGGCATGGGTGAGCATCCTGGCGCGCGTCTTTGAACGAGCGGATGCGATTATCGTGCTTGGCGGCTTTTGGCGCGACTTCGTCGCCGGTTTCTACGGCATGCCGCGCGAGCGCTTCGAGGTGATCGCGAACGGTGTTGCCGATTTCGCACCGGATGCACCGCAACCGCGCGCCGAGGACGCTCCGGTACGGTTGCTGTTTGCCGGGAACCTGACAGACGCAAAGGGCGCCAACGTCCTCTTGCAGGCGCTGGCCTTGCTGCCGGCCAGCCTCCCGCAATGGCAGGCGACCTTCGTTGGCGCCGGAGATGTAAGCCGATTCCGGGACCGCGCGTTACAGGCAGGAATCTCCCGCCATGTGGAATTTGCCGGCTGGGTCTCGCGCGACACAATACTGCCGCTCTACAGGCAAGCCGACATCGTGATCCTGCCGTCGCGAAACGAGGTTTTGCCGGTGTCTCTCCTCGAAGGCGCGTGCGCGGGAGCGGCCCTCGTCGCCACTCCTGTCGGTTCTGTGCCCGACGTGCTGATCGAGGACGGGAACGGACTGACGGTAAAGCCCGACGATCCTGAGGGCCTTGCGGATGCCCTGGCCCAATTGATTGGCGACCGGACACGGCTTGCACGCTTCCGCGCCGCTTCGCGACAGATCTATCTTTCGCGCTTTCGGATCGAAGACATGGTCGAGGGCATGCGTGCCGTCTATCAGAAGGCGTTGGCCGCACGCCGGTAGTCGGCTCGCCCTTGTGGGGCAGCCTCCTCGATCGTCGGCCGGAAAATCCTGAAGAACTGCTCCAGATTGGCCAGCGCCCAAAGAATCTTCTCGTGGTTATGCACGCCGTCGAGATGTTCTTTCATCAGGCGGTCGATTTCGCGTGGGTTGCAGACCTGGCGCACCGCCGCGTCGCCGCTTTGCAACAGGTCGCGAAGCTGATCGGACATGCCTGCGCGGAACCAGTGCTCCACCGGCACGCGAAAGCCGACCTTCTTGCGTCCGATGATCTCCTTGGGAAGCAGATTATCGGCCAGAGCCCGCAGCACCCGCTTTCCCTTCGGCGCCCCTGTCAGGAACGCGTCTGGGAAACGCGCGACAAGTTCCGCCAAACCCACGTCCATGAAGGGCATGCGTCCTTCAATCGATCCGGCCATCATCATGCGGTCGCCGCGCTCGAGGAGGTTGTCCGGGAGCCATGATGTCTGGTCGAAATGCAGCATCCGCTTGAGTGCGCTGCTTGCTCCACTCGAAGCGAAGGGCAGACCATCGATCTCGCGTGACTGCGGCAGCCCAGCATAGAGGGCTGCCGCCTGGCCGCCATCGGCGCCGCCGAACCACGCCACCATACGGGCCTCAGTGTCGCGAATACCCGCGACGCCGGCAAGGACCTTCAGCCTGCGCGCCGAGTAGGGTAGCGCACGAGCGCCCGGTGCAACCAGGGCGTCGTGCAACGCGCTCGGCACGAGGCCTTGGTATCTGGACACCCAGGGCTCGGCGCGATGCTTGGGATAGCCGCCCAGCAGTTCGTCCGCGCCCTCGCCGGTCAGCACCATCTTGACCGTGCGGCTTGCCATCCTCGACAGGAGAAGGACCGCGAGGTCGGAAGGTTCCGAGACCGGGGCGCCGCGCCTGAGTACGGCTTCCTCCCACACCGACGTGAAAGCGTCCATGCCGACGACCAGCTCATTATGATCGGTGCCGAAGGCCGCCGCCACCTGACCGGCATAGGGCAGTTCGGACGCGCCCGGTACGTCGAAACCCACCGAAAAGGTCGCCACGGGGCGTCCCATGTGCCGGCTCATCAGCGCGACGATCACCGAGGAATCCAGGCCACCGGAAAGATAGGCGCCGAACGGCGCATCGGAGCGCAATCTCAACCGAACCGCCTCGTCCAGTTTTTCGCCAAACAGGGTCACGGCTTCATCAAATCGATCGATGTCGGGGGCGGTCCGGGAAAACGGGGTGGTGAAATAGCGAACCGTGCGCAGCCTCTCGCCTTTGATCTCCATGAAACTTCCAGGCGGAACCTTGGAAATGCCCCGGAAGAAGGTGGCTGGTCCCGGCACGTACCGATAGCTCAGGAATTCGCGCAAAGAATCCTGGTCCAGCCTGTCGTCGATCCCGCCGAATCTGCGCAGTGGCTCGATCTCTGAGGCAAAAACATGAGCCCCTTCGCTTTTCGCAACGAAGAGCGGCTTCTTGCCGAAAGGATCGCGGCCGGCGAACAGGCAGTCCGATTCGGAGTCCCACAACAGGAATGCGAACATACCGTTGAGCCGCGGCAGGCAGTCCTCTCCCCAGGCCCGCCAAGCCTCGATCAGGACCTCGGTGTCGCCTTGGGTGACGAAACGATGGCCAAGGGCGAGGAGTTCGGCGCGCAGCTCGATATAGTTGTAGATCTCGCCATTGTAGACAATGATGAAGCGGCCGTCGTGCGAATGCATCGGCTGCGGGCTGCCCTCGATGTCCAGGATCGAAAGCCTGCGATGTCCAAGCCCTACCTGCCATTGCCGATCGTGACTCTGAGCCAGGAAGGTCCCGCGTCCGTCGGGACCACGGTGCGCCAGGAGATCGGTCGATCTATCCAGCCTGTCGGTCAATTCCAGGCGCGACCCGGCGTGAAACCCGAAGATGCCGCACATAATGAATCCTGGTCCTTAGCCGCGAGGAGCTGGTTCTTGCACAACGGAACTCCGACGCCGTTCTCCAAACACTGCGTCATAGGCGGCCAGCAGCTTCGGCGCTTCATGGCTCCATGCCAATTCGGTGCTCACGCGCTGGCGTCCCTTTTCGCCCATGAGCCGGCACCTTTCAGGATCATCGAGCAATTGCGCGATCTTGTCTCCGAAATCGGACGGCTCGGTGCAGACGGCATAGAGCGACGAGTCGCGAGCGGAAAACCGGCCCTCCCGCAGATCATACTGAACGATCGGCTTTCCGAGCGCCATGTATTCCATGATCTTGTTCATGGTCGACTTGTCGTTCATTGCCGAAGGCCGGTCGGGATTGACGCAGACATCGGCCGTAGACAGCGCGGAGAACAGGATCTCGTCCGGGCATCGGCCGGTGAAGGTCACATAGTCGCCAAAACCGCGCTCGACGGTTTCCTTCATGATGTTGCCGAGTTCCGGCCCGCCGCCGCAGATGACGAACTGTATGTCCTTGCGATGCTTGACGTTCACCAGATGGTCAATGGAGTCGAGCAACAGATCCAGGCCTTCCTGCTTGCCGATCACGCCAACGTAACCGACGACGAAGCTGCGACCGTTTTTCCATTTCGGATCGGGCGGCATGAGGCGCACCCGGTCCAGATTTGGCCCCGAGCGGACGATGTGTACCTTGTCGGGAGCCATGCCGCCACGGGTGATAGCGATGTCGCGATAGCTTTCGTTGGTCGCTATCGACAGGTCGGCGGTGCGGAACGAGAGGCGCTCCAGCCACAGCATCAGTTTCCAGCCGAAGTCACGGCGGCCGAATTTTGCTTCGTAGAGTTCCGGGTTGATGTCGTGATGGTCGAACACGAACTTCTTGCCCATAAGCCGGTAGAAGAAGCCGATCAGGAAGATCGTATCGGGCGGATTGCAGGCATGGACGACATCGAAGCCGCGCTGCCACGCGACCTTCAGGGAAAGCAAGAATTCCCAAAACAGCGCGGCGCTGTACTCCAGAGCGTAGCCGAGCGCGCCTTCGGCATCGAAGGGCAAGGGGTGCCGGTAGATGTGGACACCGTCGATGACCTCATACGAGGCCGTAGCGCCTTTGCCCTTCGGACAAATGACCGAGACTTCATAGCCGGCCTTGACCAGCGTGGTCGCTTCCGACCAAACCCGCCGATCGAAGGGGACGGGCAGGTTCTCGACGATGATGAGAACGCGCCTACCAGTTGATGCCGTCATAGGTCCCCGCAATTCTGCCGACGTTGGGAAGGCGCGCCATGTCAAGCAGGACCTGGTCCGGCCGCAACTTCTCGACGACCGCTTCATATTCGGGCGAACGGCTGGTCGCCACGACAACTTCGGAATGCTCTATCAGGTCCTCGATCGCCGGGACCATCAGTTGCGTGACATGCGGTATGGCGTTCATCAAATACTGCTTGTTCGCGCCGACGAGCCTGGCCAGCGAGACGTTCTGATCGAACACGCGGATATCGCAGCCTTTGCCGATGAGACGCTCGATCAACTCCAGATATGGGCTTTCGCGCAAATCGTCGGTGCCGGCCTTGAAGGAGAAGCCGAGAAACCCGATGCTGCGCTTGTTTTGCGACAGAACCCAGTCGAGAGCGCGTTCGATCTGCTGCTTGTTCGAGGGTATCAGGGATTTGAGCAGCGGCGCCTCGACGTCGTTGAGAGCCGCATAGGCATTGATGGCCCGCACGTCCTTGGGCAGGCACGAACCACCGAACGCATAGCCGGGAAGCAGATAGGCTTCGGAAATATTCAACTTGGTGTCGGCGAAAAAGACCCGCATCAGCTCATGGCTGTCGACGCCGGCGGCCTTGCAGATGTTGCCGATCTCGTTGCCGAAAGCGACCTTGAGAGCATGCCAGGTGTTGTCGGTATACTTGACCAGTTCGGACAGCCTTGGCTCGGTCACGATCAATCGCCCGGGCAGGCCCCTGTAGAGTTCGATCAGGCGCTCGCGGGTCAAATCGTCATTGGTCCCGATAACCGTTTTGGCTGGACTGTTATAGTCGGCGACGGCCGAGCCTTCGCGCATGAATTCCGGATTGGAAGCCGTCCCGAAGCCCTCGCCGGCCTTTTTGCCCGAGGTTTCCTGCAATGCCGGCACGACGATATCCGAGAGAGTGCCCGGAAGCACCGTCGAGCGCAGGACCACAGAATGGAAACTGTTCTTGGCCGCAAGCGCGGCGCCGATCTGGCGCGCCACGGCTTCCACCGCCGACAGGTCGAGCGAGCCGTTTGGACGCGATGGCGTGCCGACGCACAGAAGCGATACATCGCTGCCCATCACCGCCTCTTCGGTCGAAAGCGTGGCTTTCAAGCGGCCCGATGCCACATTGGCGGCAATGAGTTCGGCGATGTCTTTCTCGACGATCGGGCTCTTGCCCGAATTGATCAGATCGACCTTGGACGCGTTGACGTCGCAGCCGATGACCTCATGGCCGGACTCGGCCAGACAGGCCGCGCAGACGGCGCCAACATACCCAAGTCCGAAAACGGAAACCCTCATGACCGATCAACCGCCCTGTTGCGTTGTTCGCCAGATAACCGAGGTTTCCGGCTTTATGATTGGGGGGCAACCTAGGCGTGACAGGTAAAGTTCAGGTTAGCGGATTGATGAGGATTGAGCTTCGCCAAAGCGTCTCGCTGGCCGGCGCGCGAAACACCACGGTCGTGGTTTCCTGCAGAACCCCAAAGCCCGGCGAATGCAAGCCGCGTCCCGTTACGGCATCCGCCCGCACAGCTTCGATCCGGGCGCCGTTCGGGGCAAGGAGGGTGACCACCGGCCGATCCTGCCGGCACACGACCGCGCTTTGGCCCTCGATGGTTACAGTGAGGTCCGGGGCAAGCAGGAAGGCGATCTCGACGTTGCCCGAAGGGGATGCTCCCTTCAGACTATCCGTGATCTCGAAGCCATTGGATGTTTCGGTCAAGGCTCGATGATGCACGACGCCGAAGCGACGCGCATACCCATCGTGCGACGCCGCAACATTCAACTGTGGCGAGGCCGAGGCGGACTCCAGCGTCGCGCGGGCGCGCCTCGGCATCCAGTTGAAGGCGCCCGACGGTTCACTCTGGCTGACGCCGTCGATCGTGAGCGTGTTGTGAACGGCGCTGACGCGGAAGCGTCCCCGGTTTGCGCCCTCGCCATTGTAAAGATAGGTTCCTGCGTCGACGATGACCGGCAACCCGTCGAGCGACAGCCAGATGGCAAGCGCGTCGGCATGGCCATGCGCGGCCAGGGCGCCAAAGCCCAATGGTCCGTGATCGAAGACCATGTGCACGGTGCGGCCGGCGATCGCACCCCGCCTGACGCTATAGCCGCCATGAGGGAATGTGACGGTGCCTTCAGCCGGCGTTTTGCCGTTGGCCGGCGAGGCAAACACCACGTCACGCCAATGCGGATCGCGTATCGGCGGCGACAGGTCCGGCCGGTCCACGGCACCGGCCACGGCCGCGGCGATCGAGGCCGTGTAACGCGGCTCCTCGGAACCGAACGCCAACAGAACCCGGCTTTGATCGTCGTCTCCGATCGATGGCGTGTTGCCTTCCTTGTCCAGAAAGGCACAGAGCGCCTCGGCCGCCTTTGCCAGGCGGTCGCGTATTTCTGGTCCGAGCGAGTCTTGTCCCAGGGCGCCGAACCCGACAAGCAGCATTTCCAGCGTGAAGGCGCTGTAGGCGGGGGACTGCTCGCGTCCAATGCCATCTTCGTGGAAGAGAGCGAGGGCCCGGTCCTCCAGGTGCATCTTGCCGCTGGCAAGCCACGCAGATGCATCGGCATGACCGGGCAGCATCCGAGCGGCCAGAACGAGTCCCATGGCCTCCGCGACAAGATGATTGTTGGCCGAGGAATAAAGCGACGGAAACCGCGCCAGCCAGGTGGCGTGGAAATTGACGAAAGCTCCCAGCCGCTCGGCTGTCGTCGCATCGACCCATGGATCGAGAGCCGCGACGATGCACGAGAGCGACGCCAGCCTGTATCCCAGCTCGATGCCGGAATACCAGTTTATGCCTCGGCCGGGCAGGTTTGCATCCATCCATGAATGGAGTGAACCGATGATGTTGGCGGCGAGCTCCGCGTCGAGCGTCCTGCGGGCATTGATCGCGGGAGCGACAAGGAAATGCAGCCGGTTTGCCTCGGCCACGTATTTGAAGTCCCCTTTCGCGGTGTCGAACCGAAAATCGGTATCGAATGCCGATCGCTCCGTGCCCGGCCAGTTTGCGCCGGATACGGGATCGAGGCGCCAGATCACCGGATCCACGGACCCCGAAGCATCCAGCATGGATGCCGGCCATTGACGGTTCAGCAGGGTCAGCTTGCCGGAACGGAACGTGTCCGCGGCGACCTGAAGCTGGCGCGCGATGGCCGGGGGCAAATCCGCCTGGAACAGCGGCTCGAACATTGGCAGCACCGCGGGTCGCGTCCCGGCCATGACAAAATCAGGCCAGCCGCGATGCTCCCGGCCGGCGCGCATGCGCGCCAGTTGCTCGCGAATTCGATGCCGGATCTCGCCGCGTTCCATCACGGCGAGCCGTCGCGCATACCAGACTAATCGGTCCAACATGCCAGCGCTTTAGCAAGACGCCATTTCGTTGTGATTAACGGCGATGCCGATCAAAACGCGCTCCTCGATCTATCCGCCGCTAACCTTAATGCGCATCTCCGCGCGCGTCTGGTCGTCGCCAGGCAGGCCGTGCCCTATGCTATGAAGCATACTATCGATGTTGAAAGCTCGCCCGTCATGCCTCTATCGCGCCGTCAATTTCTCGCAGCCTCGGCCACGGTGCTCGGGACAGCCCCAGCCCGCGCCGCGGCTCTACCGGCGCCGAACGCGCCGGCGTTTCGCCGCGGCGGAGCCATACACAGAATGATGAATTGGGGCGCGCTGCGCGAGGATGATCCGCAGCGCTATCTGTCGCGCCCTTTCGAACAGCCGCGCAACGCTTTTCCCGCCGCGCTGATGCGCGATTTCGCTGCATCCGGTTTCGACTTCGTCCGCCTCACTTTGGATGTCGGTCCTTTCATCCAGTTGCAAGGCGGCGACAAGCAGGCGCTCGAGCAGAAACTGCTCGACAATATCGGCCTGTTTCACGAACTGGGGCTCGGCGTGATTGTGGATTGCCACCCCGTGGAACAGGTGCCGCTCTATTCGGCGCAGTCGATCCTTGAGAACCTGGAATCTCCGCTGTTTGACCAATACACCGCCATGATCTCGCGGCTGGCATCCCTGCTTGCAGGCGTCCGCTCAGGCCGGGTGGCCTTGGAGCTGATGAACGAGCCGGTGGTGAGGGACGCCAGCCACCGAACCCAGGTCTTCGTATGGGGAGCAGCGCAGTTGGTGCTCCACGACGCGGCGCGGCGGGCGGCCGCGGATCTTCCTCTCCTTCTGACGGGCGCCGATTATGGCGGGGTCAGCGGGCTAGACGATCTCGATCCCTCGCCTTTCCTTGACAGCAACACACTGTTTTCTTTCCACTATTATTTGCCGCTCGCCTTCACGCATCAGGGTCTCGACCTCGGCATGGAGGACGCTCCGGCCGCGCCCTATGTGGTGGACCTTCCCTATCCCTATGACGCGGTTCCACCCGACGAACTTGCCGCGAGGATAGATGCCCGCATCGCTTCCGACACCGCTCTCGATGCCTCCGCCAGGGCGAAAGCCCGTGCCCACGCGCATCGCATCCTGGATGGCTTCCTATCGGATGGCTGGGACCGCGACCTGGTTCAACGGGACATGGATCGGGTGGCAGGCTGGGCCGACAGCAACAAGATCGACCGACATCGCATCGTAATGGGCGAATGCGGTGCGACCGGGCGAAACGCTCGCTTCACCGGTGCGGAACCCGTCTACCGCCGCCGCTGGCTGTCCGATGTGACAGGACTGGCGCAGGCGCGGGGCTTCGGCTGGTCGGTCTGGGAGATCAACACTCCCGAATTCGGAATCCAGCGTTCCGACGACCCGGATCGGATCGATCCCGAGATTGCAACGGCATTGGGAATGTCGGCCTGACCGTCGACCTTTCCGGATTCGGCAACATCCGGTCAAAATCAGGAGTTCACTCGGCGCTCACGGGCACACGGCGCGACAGTGTGTCTTGCGCCGCTTTCAGGTGCCGCCAAAGCGCCGGGTTCTGGCGCGCCAGGTCCATTGTGGCCCTGCACAGCCGGATCGCTGCGACCGTGGCGGTCCCAAGCGGCGACAGCGCCAGGTAAGAATCCTGCAGCTCATGCACGACATCACACCAGCGCGATTTGAAATCTTCCCGGCCCACTCCCAAATCGTAGGCGGTCATGCCACGCTCGCAGCTCTCCTCGACATGACGGTAGGTGAGCAACTGACCGGGGCTGAATTGCGCCAGTTCGTCCTTGGCGAAGGTGATGAAATAGACATTCATGCGGCCGCGATAAATGGCCGAGCCCGCAACCGCGCGCGTCTTGCCGCCGACGGAAAGCTCGGCCAGCTCCAGCAGGGGCTCAGGCATGTGCCTTGAGCGCTTCAGCAGTTCGCGGAAGAAATCCCTAACGCCGGGCGCGGCGAAGCTGTTGGGACGGCCCTGCTCGGCGAGCCGCAAGGCTTTCTGCTCGGCAAAGAAATCGAGCGCGGCTTCGGCGCGGACGGGATCGCTGAGTGTCCCGGATTGCAGGACGCCAGCCTCGCTCATTTTGCGCTGTTTGGACTTGAGCTTGCGCCGGCATGCGCTACGCGTGCTGCGATCCAGGACAGGTTCGAAGCCGTTTGCGAGGCTGAACGAGTACCCCTCCGTGGGCGAAGGGCTGTGCGTCAGCGCCGCCAATGGCTGGCCCACGCCGTCGTGGCATTTCGGCATTCTTCTCAGCACTGCGCAATCCGCGCCGCCGAGGGCCGGGCGAAGCAGGTTTTCGATCCCGGCGCGGCCCAGGCCGGCCACCACCGCGGCGGCTTCATGGCTCCACAGGCCGAAATTGTAGGCGGAGTGCTTTCCACCGATCCAGGTTGCAACACGCACAAGTCCGATCGTCCTGACCGCCAGGGGCAGGATGAAGGCAGGAGCGCCCCCGAGCCGGCCCAGCACGAGGACCGGCGAGGCTTTCTCATGCGGCAGGACATGCTGGATATAGGCATCGACCCAGTCGAAGCGCTGAAACACCGTTCCCACGCCGCTCGCCTCGAGATGGCGCCATTCCGCCTCGATATCCGCAGCTCTGGCGAACGCCTTGACCTCGAAACACGCAGCCGGCAGTTCGAACCGGACCGGCTGCGACATTGCACCGGTCGCGATGTTGGGCTGTGAGTTCATTCAACTGGCCTTCGGGGGCTCACACGGAATGTAGCAAGGAAATCTGGTGCGTGATGAAGCGGCTTCCTGATCGAACTTAATTCAACATGGCTTAAGGAAAGGTCTAGCGATCCCTTACAATTGGAATCTGACGCATCATAAGGGCCGAGAAGAGACCCTCATGGATCGGTCTCTGCATGTCACACTGCCGTGGTGTGTCGCCAATGGCGCACGATTGCTTTTCCGCAGAACTCTACAGGGCACATCTAACGTGAGGCGCTCCTTGTTCTGACCGGATGGCACGTATTTTGCGTAACCTGCCTCGGACCAGCCAATTCAATCATAACGAGGCTCACGCCGTGAATTTCCGCGAAGATATCAACGGCCTGCGCGCGATTGCAGTACTTTTTGTATTGTTGTTCCATTTTGGTGCACCGGGTTTCGGCGCGGGGTTCATAGGGGTCGACATCTTCTTCGTCATCTCAGGTTTCCTGATGACGCGGATAATCGTATCGGGCCTTGAGGCGGGAAGCTTCTCGATCCTGGGTTTTTATCGCGCGCGGCTCGTCCGTCTCTATCCTGCCCTCCTCGCAGTCGTCGTCGCCACCCTGGCGTTCGCTCTGGTGTTCGTCGAACCGAACGCGCTGGAAGGCATTGCGCGGGATGGCATTTCAGCCCTGCTCTTCGTTTCGAACATCGTCTTCTGGAAACAAGCCGGCTATTTCGGCGCGCCGGCCAGCACCATGTGGATGCTGCACACATGGTCGCTCTCGGTCGAATGGCAGTTCTACCTGATATACCCAATCGTGCTCGCGCTGGTTTTTCGCTTCGTGCCGAGCCGCGGAGGCCGTTTCGCAGTTCTGCTCGCCGGCTTCCTCCTCTCTCTGGTGTGTTCGGCAGCGCTGGGCATGTTCTTTCCCAACGACCGCCTGGTCTCCGCCGGATTTTACATGCTGCCGCCACGGGCTTGGGAAATGCTGGCAGGCGGGCTCATCCTGCTTTGGCCTGCGCGCATTGCTCAACACTCGGCCGGCGCAGCCAGGATCTTGGAGATCACCGGCATTGCCGCAGTCTTTTCGGGTCTCCTGTTGTTTTCGAAAGACACTCCGTGGCCTTCTTGTGCTGCATTGCTGCCCGTCACGGGTACCATGCTCGTGCTGATTGCCCGCACGCCTCGCTCCATTCTCGCCTTTGCGCCGCTGCAGTGGATCGGAACCTGGTCCTATTCGGTCTATCTCTGGCATTGGCCGATCGTCGCGGCCGTGGCTTACTTCGAAGCGTCGAGCTCGATGGTCGCTGCGACAGCGTTCATTCTCTCCCTGGTGGCCGGCTGGCTCTCCTATCGATGGATAGAACAACCTTGCCGCGCCTGGCTAAGTCGCCCGAACGGCGCGGCCCCAAAGCTCGGGAGGCCGATGGCTGCATTGGGTGCGGTCGCATTCGCTGTCATCGCTGCCGCGGCCGTGGTGATGGTCGACCATGGCATCCCGCAACGGGCAAATGTCGCGGCTGCCGCATACCAGGAGACATTGGCTGCGGCCGCCGACACCAAATTTCCCCGCGGCTGCGACGGGACCACGATCTTCGGAACCGCGTTGCGTCAATGCGAGTTGGGCAAGGCATCAGACCATTCCGACGTGCTGGTCATGGGCGATTCCTTCGCCCAGCCCTGGTATTCGCACGTGCTCATGTTGGATGCGGAACTCACCGACCATGCGGTGGTGTTTGTTACCAAGGGCGGATGCCCGCCAATCGCCGGCCTTGACCGCAAATCTCCGGGCTTCGGATGCTCGTCCTTCCATCGTCTGGCAATGGAGCAGGCACGCAGCAACCGGTATCACACTATCATCCTCGCAGGCATGTGGACTGCATATTTCACCAGGAGCGAGCCGAACTCGGTGATCTGCGGCAAGGACGGACGATGCCTGTCGACAGGTACCGACCCTGGCCTGTCGGCTGCGCTTGGCAGCATGGCGGATGAGATCGATGGCTTGCGTGCCTTGGGCAAGACGGTGGTCGTCTTGACGACAAGCCCCTACCCGAATTTCGACGTCCCTGTGGGACTGCGCCGGCGCATCTTCGCGGGAAACCCTCCTGCCGGCGACTGGCCGTTCAATTTCGGCGCCATCGTGGCCGGGTCGGAACCGGTCGACGCGGGTTTGCAGACATTTTCCAAGCTGGGCGCGAAAGTTGTCAACCTGGCAGACCTGCTTTGCCGCAACATGATCTGTCCAGCAATACGAGAAGGGGCGCCTTTATACAGAGATGCTGCCCACCTGCGCTCTAACTACACCGCCCTCGTCGGCGGCTTTCTCGATCCGCTGATCGGTGTCGCGCAGTAGATACGTCCTCTACTGGCGGGTTACGATCAAAGCCGACTTGAGGCCCCGGTCCTCCACAATGGCGAGGATCATAATCCCTGCAACGCCGAGCATGGTGGTTTGCCGCAGGGCCGAGACTGGCCAAGTGGAAGGATAGCCTCTTTCCAGGCCTCACGCACATGGCCTGTCCGAGACACTGCGTTGGCCGGCGTCCGCAAGATCCGCGAACGCAGAAGCCAGTTTGCAAAGGTCTATGAGAGCTCATTGATAGGAATTTATTCTTAGCTGGGTTGACTCCACACGGCTGCGGATGAGAATATATGCCTATGGCGCGCTGATTTGCGCCAACAACACCCGCCACTCCTTGGGGGTGTCCGACGATGGCCAATAGCGACTGTGAAGCCGCGAGCGCGTCATTAGCCATCGGCGGAATCGAAGGTGCCGCGGCGAAGCTACGGCACTGGATTTCCATCTCGCGGCTGACAGCCGACCACATACCGAAGCACTCTTGCCCCTCCACGAGGGTTGCTTGGTGCTTCGTGATCCTTCGCGACTACCACTGTTGAAACCCCTTTCGGAGATATCCCAACATGGCCACTCTCGCTTTCGCCAATCCGGCAATTTCGGTGATTTCCTCGCCGCCCGGGTCGCCCGTGGACGGCAATCGCTATCTGATCGCTCATTCCGGCACGAGCGGCGTTTTCGTCGGCAAGGAAGATCAGGTCGTCGAGCGTACGGCCGGTGCCTGGGTCTATTCCGGCCTGCCCGCCGCCGGGCAGCAGCTCGTGGTGGCGCAGCTCCTGCTGCAGTACAATGCAGGTTGGAAGCTGGCGCCGGCCAATGTGTTCGACACGGTGACGGCGCTGCTTGCCGCGACGGCGGTCTATGGCCTCACCGACGGCGCGTCCTGGCGCACCGCCGGGCGGACGAACGCCAAGGATGGCGGCGGCTGTATTTTCCAGTTCGATTCATCCGACACGACATCAGCCGACAATGGCGGCACCGTCCGGGTTGACGGCGCCGGCCACCGTCTCAAGGCCAAGGCTCCCGATCCCGTGCAACTGCCAGCGATTTTCGGCATGGTGGCTAACGGCACCACAGACGACAAGGCCGCCCTCGAGTCGATGCTGACATGGGCCTATGGCCAGAAAATCCGCGATGTCTATCTGCCGGCCGGCGATATTGCGCTGGGATCTTCCGTCTTCATTCCTTACGGCATCATGGTGCATGGACAGTTGAGCGGCACAGATCCGTCGCGGCCGGGCACGCGCATCGTCACCAGGCCAGGCGCATCCTACCTCAATGGCTTCATGATTGGATTCAATACGCAGAACAATTCCACCCAAGACCAGAACGCCAATTACTACGGCGGTGGGGTAGAAAACATCCAGTTCAGCGACGAAAATGCAGGCCTGAATACCGCCAAGGGAATTCTTGCCTTCGGCAACAATCTTGAATTCAAGAATGTCGGCGGACGTTTCATGCTACAGATTCTGAAACGTGCAGACAGTCCTGCATACAGCGATAACCTGCATATCTTCAATCCATACTACAGTAATTCTGTCAATCCAACGGTGGCCCAATTCGAGATTTCTGGCTCGGGCGATGGCCTCATCATTGAGGGAGGCAACTTTCCGCCGGACCAGTCCTTAGCTATCTCGCTTGTCTTCTACACACAAGGCGCTTGTTTCGGTGGCGTCATAAGACAATGCATCAATGGTTCGATGTACATAGACGCCCGCAATATCACCATCGAGAATTGGCACGCAGAGAACTCGACACTCAAAGTTGGAGCAGATGCCGATGTCAAGATAATCAACTCAAACATCGGCGAGGATATTCAATTAACTAAGCCGGTGATCCAAATGGTCGATAGCATTGAAGGGGGTAATTCGGGCTGCTTAGAGTTGGACTATGTCTCTTTTAGATGGGCTGGGGTAGATCAATTTACCTCTACATGCCCATTCGACATCTCTATCGGTCAACAGAGCCGTCTGGTAATTCGTAATAGTCGTCGAGTGGTCAACGGCGTATATGGCCTCACCACTGACTGCGGTCTACGCATTGGCCAAGATGATAATATTACCCCGATTCCTGGCTGGGCGAGCTATGCCGACTTGTTAAGTCGCGATGGCGAGATCATGCCGGGCTATAACATAGTGCTCGACCATGTCATTCCAGCGGCTGCAAATACCTATCTCGGCCTTTTTAGTGCTGAGACGAGCGCGGCCTCGGCGGGAGTATGGAAACTCGCGACCGGCACCTATTACTATCGGGCAGTTCGTATGTACGATGTCACCAAGCGTATCGGGAAGACCGGAACTACTGGCGAGGTAAGCGTGACTGTAGCCAACACGTCTTCCTTTGTGATCATTTCGGCGTATAGCGCGCAGCGCAGCGCCGGTGCTGGGCCTGTCCAAGGCATGACGCGTTTCTATCGCGGCACGGCTAGTGGTTCCTACAATGCTTATGCCGACGTACCGATGATAGCGCCTGATCCGGCTCTTGTGATGGACGATGGCGTATATATTGGAGGCGTGCCATGGATCAGCCGGTCAGCCTCAGGGATAGATACGATCTATCCACCGGATATGACGGTGCCGTGGCGCGTACAGGGTGTCGGGCTACTGACCAACAGTGCGCTCGTTACCACCCAACCAGGCAATGCCGCAGCGGTTTTGGGTGTCGCATCCGATCAGCAGGTCACCTACAGCGCGGCGCTCACGGCGGCGCGATCTGTTACGCTTCCGGCCCTTGGCCGAAAAGGTGACCGGGTTCGGGTTACCCGCGCGGCCACCGCAACGGGCGCCTTCAACGTGACGATTGCTTACGGTTCCGGTTCGACTGCGACACTCGCCGCCCCGTCGACGGTCGCTTTCGCGGATTTCGAGTATAACGGAACCCTTTGGGATCTGGTGGCCAAATCCACGATTTGAAGCGCAAAGATGGGCAGGCGCCTCAAATCAGGAGCGCGCTTGCCTGCCTTGGCGAACATGTTGGCAAGACCCCCAAAGCTGGCCGGCGTAGGAAAACGACAGCCTCAGGCGGCCAGAAAGGAATTGGCGGCCCGTCAGCGGGACTCGCGGGTGGAGTTCAAGGCAAGCAATCCGTAGCCGTCAGCCTAAAAGCGTGGCGCTGCCGGCGATCACCCCGCCTTCGAGGTCATGAAAGAGGGCTTGGGTCTGCCACCCAGGCACTTGCGGCAGGCCGCGATAAGCGGGCGCTCGACGAACAGGTGAAGCAGGCAACCGCAGGCGATCGTGCCAGCAAAGACTACGGCATAGACAAGCTCCGGAGGCAACGGAACGTACCCAGCAAGCTTTATCATGATCTTGGCCAGCAGGCCGAGAAAGGCCAGATGCGTCAAGTAGATGGAATAGGACGCATCGCCAATCAAATTCAGTAGCCGTGCGTTGGAGGGCCATTGTCCCGCTGATTCAAGCGCAGCGGCGCCAGTGATGATCATACCAAAAGCGACTGCATAGGGAATCTGCAGCAAATTGTAGGATATGCCCCTGCTTTCGAGCCCATAAACGGTCGCCAGCAGCGTAAGGCCGATTGGGA
The DNA here is from genome assembly GCF_020164785.1 of Mesorhizobium sp. ES1-1. GTDB lineage: Bacteria > Pseudomonadota > Alphaproteobacteria > Rhizobiales > Rhizobiaceae > Mesorhizobium. The sequence goes on from NZ_JAIUGX010000001.1 coordinate 300,175, forward strand.
AGGCGAGTTTGACGACAATTGGCTTGCCGTGCATCCACGCGTAGAAGGCCAGCATGCCGACAAGAAAGTTGAGATTGAGCGGCGAGAAGTAAGTCGTCCATGCCGAAAAGTTATCGTAGTCGGGATATTGATGCATCAGCAGGCAGGCCAGCATCCAGAGTCCAAAGACCGCGATGCCTACGCGCTTTTCAACGATCAAGAGCGCGAAAACGACATAGAAGGCCAGTTCATGAACAAGAGTCCACGCCGGCGCGATGGGAAAGATGAAACCGTCGAGGCGAATAAGGAATACCGTCGAAATCCAATGCCCGACCGTGTCCGGTAACGTAACCGCCGTTCCAACGCCCATTGCCACCAGTGCGCAGAAGACGGCCAGACAGACCCAATAGACCGGAAACAGCCGGATAAAGCGGCGCACCAGATAGTTGCCCAGGCGATCAGGCCTGCCAACATCACGACTGTGGGCGAAGGCGATAATGAAGCCCGAAAGCACGAAAAAGAAGTCGACTCCCAGATTGCCGCGCCGCGTGAAGTCGACGAACACATCCTGTCCGAGATAGCGCGGTAGCGAAAGGGTGATCGAAAGATGAAAGGCCGCCACGGCCATTGCAGCAAGGCCTCTGCCTTGCTGCAATGCTTGCAATTGCACCTGCCCACGCATCATCCGCCCCTGATCGCGCTGCCAGAAAGGCTGCTGCTTTTCGCGACAGTGCCCTAGGGCGGCGACCGATCGCGCAAAGCTTGCCGACAGTTACCGCAGTCTGCACTTGGTCCGCAGTAATGATGAGGAATTGCTAAGTTCGACTTAATAAGGATCCGGGGCTTGGATGGCGCCTGGCCCCGCAACCCTGATTCTGCGCTCGATGCAATCCAACGCATTGGAGCGCTCCGACCGAACGGCTTGCGATCCTGCCCCGTTCTTCTTGATGACAAGAGCCAAAATCAAGATGGAAGGGATGCTGATCATGGTGGTCTTACCGCTGATGCCGACACTTGTGGAGATCACCAAAAATACAAAAGCGAGCGGTAGAATGCCACCCTTCCCGGCGGTGCGCAGCATGTCGACGAACCAGCCCGCAATGCCAAACCACAGCACCACCGACATGACGACGCCATAGCGCAGCACATGGCCGGGCCAAGAGCTCTCGATGCCTTCCTCTAGGCCACTCAGCCGCACATTCGTATCCAGGCGCAGGCTGCTCTCTCCCATAAAGAAATCGGCAAGGCCAAAATCCTTGAACAGGCTGAAGAGCTTGACGCGTGACTGGGCGCTTCCGCTGTCATTGCTGAAGCGGTCGAGGAAATTGTCAAACAGGCCGAATTGAAACATTGCTGCAATCACAACAATGCCGAAGGGGACAGCCACCATCAACCAGACCAGCGTCCGGACGCTGCTGGTGCCGCCGCGCAGGAAGCGCAACGCCCCCAACCCTGCCACCGCTGCAGCTGTTGCGTAGACGACGGTGAAGGATGTCCTCGAGCCAAGAGACGGCATGGTCGCCATGCACAGAAGCACGATCGGCAACCGCCAGCGTTCGTTCAGCCCTCGCAGGTCACGAACTGTCATCAAAATGACGGCGTAGACACCGGTGACGAGGGAACCGATCAGGGGATGGCCAAGCAGCGCGGTCGCCCGATATTCCCACGTTTGTTGGCGACCGTCATTGATAAATGGAAACAGGCGCCAGCCGGTCTGGCCCTCGACTATGGCGATGAAGCAATTGAGCACCATGATGATATGCACCAGTCGAGCAATCATCAGACGTGTACGGTCGTCCGCATCACGGAAGAGCATAAAAATCAGGCCCGCGGCCATTATGGAATCGATAAGGAAAGAGGCTGCGTAATCCGGCTTGTAGCGAGAGATGAAGTACCACAGAAGCAAGCACGAAATGAGAAGGAACGTTGATCCCAGGCACCGCAGGAGCAAGCTTGTCAGATAGACTACCGGATTACGGTTGGCGATCACAGCAATGCATAGCGCCAAGGAAAACAGGTAGGTGGCGGGATGGATTTTTGTCAGAATGGAGCCGCCCAGAGTGCTGTAGGAATAGCCGAGAAAATCGAGCGCATAGCTCGACAGCCCCATCAGGGCGACCACCCCGATTGTAAGCAATAGATCGACGATGCCACGCGTTTTCGCGCGCGGCAGAACCGACGCGGGATACGGTTGTTCGTCAGTGATATTTGCAGCCATCGTAACTCCGCGCAGGGGCCGTCGCGCTCGGCGCCATGCTAAGCCGTTAACCTTTCCAAGGAATGAAACGCCTGGTAATCGCCCACTCATGATTTGCTGCTAGGCAGGCTGCGAATAGCCCTATCGGCAGGAATGACAGCGATGCGGTCCCTCAGGACATTGATCAACCAGTCGGCGGACCTGCGGATCTTCGGCCTTGGCCTGATCTGGTCGACATTCGGCACGGTGATCCTGCGGCTCACCCCCATGCTCACCACGATCCTCATCTCGCACTGGTTCGGCATCGAATCCGTCGGTAGGTTCGGCGTCGTCTACAGCACGCTGGTCTCGGCCAGCTTCCTCGCCGCCACCGGGCTGAGCCTCATGGCGACGCGCAACATCGCCGCCTATGCCACGACGGATCCGGCTACGGCGGGGCGCCTGGCCGGCATGGCGCTGTTTCTGACGGCTTGTGCCAGCACCCTGATCGGCCTTGCGGTCTACTCTTTCTCCGATGCGATTGCCGTCCGGCTTCTGAAGCAGCCCGAACTCGCCTTCTATCTCAGGGTCATCTCGCCGATCATCGTCGTCAGCGCGCTCAACAACGTCCAGGTCGCCATCCTCAACGGCCTGCAGCAATTCAAGACGATCGCGCGGCTCAACATGGCCATGGGCAGCCTGATGATCGCCTCCGTGCCCGTCGGGCTTTATTTTCATGGCCTCACCGGCAGCTTCGCCGCGCTCGGCTGCGCCTATCTTGGCGGCTGCCTGATCGCCCTGCCCGCCATGCTGAGCGCCCTGAAGGCGCGCGGCGTTCCGCTGGCGTTTCGCGGCACGCTGTCGCAATGGCCGATGATTACCCGCTATGCCATACCGGCGCTGCTGGCCAGCCTTCTGTATGAACCGGTCAACTGGATCTGCACGGCTATCGTCGTCAACCACCCCGACGGGCTCCAGCAGGTGGGTCTGTACTTCATCGCCATGCAGTTGGAGACGCTGCTGCTTTTCGTGCCGCAGATCGTCGTTCAAGTGACAATCCCGATGTTGTCGACGGGCTTCGGCGAGGCCGATCGCCGCCGCGTCCTGAACGTGCTGGGCATGGGCATCGGCACCAACATAGCCATAGCGATAGGCTTCGTGGCGGTGATGATGCTGTTCGGAAACTGGTTCCTGCTACTATTCAAGCTAGAGCCGGTGCGGGACTGGCCGATCTTCCTGGTGGTCGTTCTGGCCTCGGCAATGATGGCTGCCGCCCTGCCGCTTGGGCAAGTCCCGGTTTCGTCCGGCCATATGTGGACCGGGCTATCGATCACTGCCGGCTGGGCGCTCACATTCATCGTCGGAACATGGTTCCTGCAGGATCTCGGGGCTTTCGGAATGGTTGTCGCCCGCGCGATTGCATGGGGGCTGCAGACATTGGTGTATATCGGCTTCACCCGCTTCGTGATCGCCCGCGCGCGCCCTGCACCGGTGCCGCTGCCCATGTGACGGGAAGGCGATCGACAACTCCGCCCGATGGGCATCCGGGCCAGGATGGTCCACCTGAACCGTGAACTCTTCCAGCGCGCATCGACCGAAAGCAAGGTGAAGCTCCATCTTTCATTAAGTCGCCCGGGCTATGGTCCAAGCCGATCATGGCGCGCGGCGCACAGCTCGCCAGGCATGATCCATTCTTCCATGTCGGGGTCAGGGAGCCCTGGAGTGATGCAGTTCAAGGCGGTTTGAAGCACGATGGCGCCATCCGCTCCCTTGGACCAAGGCTCTAGCCGTTTCGACGTGAAGACAGTCGAGCGACCGTCCGACGTCGAGCAGGAATGGCGTCAGCTGGAGGGGAACGGCGTCACAACCGTCTTCCAGCGCTACGACTGGATCGATGCCTATATCAGACACGTCCTGCCGCATGAGAAGGCGAGGCCCGCCATAGTGCTGGGCCGCCTTCATGGCCGTCCGGCCTTCATCCTGCCGCTCGCGATTTCAAGGACGGGGCCGGTGCGCATCGCCACATGGATAGGTGGCAAGCATTCCGGCTACAATTTCGGCCTTTGGAGCGCGGAAGCGATAGCGGCCATGGCGCCCCTGACGCGCCGCGACGTCGAAACGATGCTGGCCTCCGCGCTCGATGCGGACTGCGCGGTGCTGACGAGAACGCCGCAGCTCCATGACGGCGTGGCCCATCCGCTCGGCAGGCTGCCGCGCAGCCCTTCGTCCACGGAAGGCTACGCGTTTGAACTCACCGGCGGCTTTCAGGCCGTACTGAAAAGAACCGACGGCGCCGGCCGCAGGCGCGGTGTGCGCACCAAGGAGCGCAGGTTGGGCGAGGCCGGCGGCGTGGAATATCTGACCTCGCTGGACCCGGCGCATGGTCATGCCGCGCTCGAATTCTTCTTTGAACAGAAGGCGCTGAGGCTTGCCGAGCAAGGCAAACCCAACAGTTTCGACGAGCCGGGCGTGAAAGACTTCTTCCGAGACCTGGTCGGGCGCTCCCAGGCCATGGACGAACCGCTTCTGGAAATGACGGCGCTCTCCGTCGGCGGCAAGATGCGGGCCGTCCGCGGCGCCGGCATTCATCGCGGCCGCCTGAACGGCTATTTCATGACCTTCGCCAGGGACGAACTCGTTTCCCATAGTCCAGGCCATGTGCTGCTGTTCAGGCATATCGAGGCGTGTTGCGAGCGCGGCATGGCGGTCTACGATTGTGGAGTGGGCTATGAAGACTACAAGATGTCGTGGTGTGACATCGTCATCGAGCTGGATGACGCCTATGCCGCCTTTACGCCCCTCGGTTCGGCCATGATCGCGACGATCCGGCTCAGCCATGCGATGAAGGCACGCGCGCGGCAAAACAACTTCCTGTGGCGGCGGCTGAAAACGATGCAGGCCCTGTTGCGCCGTTCCGCGTGAGGTTTCGATGGTGAGCATGGCCGCAAGGGAACCGCAGACGAATCCGAGCCCGGTGCCGGCGCAGAAATCGCTGGCCGGCGTGCGGGTGCTCTTTGTGGCTCCGGATGATTATCCGGCCTTCCGCGTCGACCTCACCGAGCTGTTTTCCAATCATCTCGTCGCCCGCGGGTTGGAGATCGATTGGAGCCTGCGCCCCTATCAAGACGGGCCGGCCCGCATCGACCACCATGGCGCTGAACGGTTCTATGTCGCGCACCGTGACCGGTCGGCGAGATTCGGCGGGCTTCGCTACAGGATGGCGGAAAATTGGCTCCGGCTGAAGCTCGCATGGAAGGCTGCCCGCGGGCGGTATGATCTCATCCAGGTTCGCGACCAGCCGCTCTGGGCGATCACATACGCCGTGGCCGGCAAGATTTCCGGTACGCCTTGCCTGTTCTGGATGAGCTATCCCGTGCTCGAGGCAAGACTGCGAAACGCCCTGCGCAACCTGGTTCCGATGAGCTGGCCCAGCCGGCTGATCCGCATGGGTTACGCCATCGTCGGCAGCTTTCTCTTCTACAAAGTAGCGTTGCCGCTCTGCGGCCACGTCATCGTGCAGTCGAAGCGGATGCGCGACCGGGTCGGCTTCCACGGCATACCGATGGAGAAGATGACGCCGGTGCCCATGGGGGTATCGACCGAGCGCTTCAATCCCGACCTTGTCCAACCCGTCGACGACCCCCGCCTGGCCGGCAAGAAAAGTATGGCCTATATGGCGGCCGATGTCCTGAGCATGATGACCAGGCTTACCATCGATGCGCTTGCCGCACTCGTCGCCGACGGCCATGATGCCGTCCTGGTGCTTATAGGCGCGGTTTCCGACACCGAGCGCGAAAAGCTGAATGCTCAGTTGCGAGAGCTTGGCTTGTTCGATCGCGTCATTCTTACCGGCCGTCTGCCTTTGCCGGAAGCGCTGGCTTGGGTGAAGCGGGTCGATGTTTGCCTGTCGCCCTTCATGATGGACTGGGCCGAGCAGGTTGCCACTCCCACCAAGCTTGTCGAATACCTGGCCATGGGACGCCCCGTCGTCGGTACCGTGCACTACGACCAGAACGAGGTTATCAACGGCAGCGGCGCCGGCTTCGTTACCGCCTATTCGGGCGAGGCCATCGCCGAGGGTGTCGCGCGCCTGTTCGACGATCCGGCACGGGCCGAAGCCATGGGGGCCAAGGGCATCCTGTGGATCAGGGCGAACCGCGACTATGCCCGTCTGGCCGACATTGTGGAGGAGGTCTACTCGCGCTTTCTGCGCAAGCGGCCCATCGTAGCAATTGAAGACGACGCTGCCGAGCGAGCGCCTCCGTCTTGAGGCCTCGATCGGCGGCTCTGCCGGTCGCGTTTAGCCAGATATCCGGCATTGCAGCGATTTAGGACTCTATTGGTTAATCATAACCGCAACGGTCGTTCCGCGTTAACCGACCGCACTATTCCGCGAGTTATAAATGCGGCTCGTAAAGCTTGAGGCCCGGCGGAAAATGATTGATCGAATTCGTTCACTGTTCGCGCGCAACGATGCGCTCCCCTTCGATATCGAAAAGCTCTCGGATCAAGACAACCTCTATGATGCGGGAATGACCTCGTTCGCTTCCGTCCAGATCATGCTGGCGATCGAGGAGGAGTTCGACACCGAATTTCCCGAGCGGATGTTGACCCGGCGCACATTCGCGTCGGTGGCCAACATCGCCGAAGCCGTTTCCCAACTTACCGAACAGTCGAACTGAGATGAACCTCGTGGACTCAACAGGCGCCAAGCTCGCCGGCGACGATGCCAGCGCACGCATGGCCCGTGTCGTGGAGATCGCGGCCAAGGCCGCGGAGACCGTCGACCGCGAAGGCCGCTTCCCTCGGGAGGTTTTCGACGCGCTCAAGAGCGAGCGCCTGCTCGGCATCGCCGTGCCGGCCGAACTGGGCGGCGAGGGTGTCTCGACGGCGGCAATTGCCGATCTGATCGTGAAGTTGGCGCAGGCATGCGGTTCCAGCGCGATGATCTATGCCATGCACCAGATCCAGATTTCGAGCCTGGTCAGCCATGGCATCGGCAATGAGTGGCATAGGGCCTTTATGCGACGGATCGCTTCCGAACAGCTGTTGCTGGCCTCGGCCACCTCGGAGGCGGGCATCGGCGGCAACCTTCGGAATTCGATCTGCGCCGTCGAGGTTGCGGATGGACGATTCTCGCTGACCAAGGACGCCACGGTGATTTCCTATGGTTCGTTTGCCGACGCCATCCTGGCGACGGCACGACGCGCCCCCGACGCCCCCAGCACGGACCAGGTCATGGTGGTCATTCCGGCCGATGGCAGCCGCGTGCTGGAGCGCAAAACCGTCTGGGATACGCTGGGCATGCGCGGCACATGTTCCGACGGCTTCCTGTTGACCGCCACCGGCGACGCCGGGCAGATCTTCCCGAAGCCGTTTTCCGAGATCGCAGCACAGTCGATGCTGGCCAGTTCGCACATCTATTGGGCGGCTACGTGGTTCGGCATCGCGGCCGATGCCTTCGCGCGCGCTCAGAGCTTCGTCAAGCAGGCCGCCAGGAAGCAGCCCAATATGGTGCCGCCGGGCGCGCTACGCCTGTCGGAGGCTGCCGCGAAGCTGCAGGCCATGAAAGGCCATCTCGTCGCCGCGATCCGCCGCTTCGACGCGGCAGAGCGCGATGAGGACGATCTGTCCTCGATCAGCTTCGCCGCCGAGATCAATGCGCTGAAGGTGGCCGCGAGCGAGAAGGCCGACGAGATCGTGCGGATGGCCATGCTGATCACGGGCATCCTCGGCTACAAGAACGGCACGCCGTTCAGCGTCGGCCGGCATTTGCGCGATGTCACATCCGCGGTCGTGATGATTTCGAACGACCGCATTCATGCGAACACGTCGACACTGCTCCTGATGAGCCGTTTCGATACGAGGCTGGGAGGCTGAAAATGGACACCGCGACAATTACCGCGAAAAGCCTGCTCGACAGCCTTTTCGACAATGACATCCTGTTCGAGACTGGCGTTGACGGTCTGTACGGCCGCTCCGGCGTGTTCGAGGAGGTGATTGAAAGGTTCCAGCGTCTGGTGACGCGGCTGGGCGCGCCCGACAAGGCGACCGCGATCCACTTCCCGCCGGGCATGAGCCGCGCCACGCTCGAAAAGAGCGGCTACATGAAAAGCTTCCCGCAGCTCGCCGGCTGCGTGCATTCCTTTTCCGGCAATGAGCGTGACCACGCCAAACTGCTTGGAATGATGGCCGCAGGCGAGGACTGGACCGAGCTGCAGCAGGCGACCGAGGTGGCGCTGACGCCGGCGGCTTGCTATCCGCTCTATCCGACGGTGGCGGCGCGCGGACCTGTTCCCGATGAGGGGCTTCTGTTCGAACTGTCATCCTATTGCTTCAGGCACGAGCCGTCGCAGGATCCGGCGCGGATGCAGCTTTTCCGCATGCGCGAATTCGTCCGCATCGGCACCTCGGACCAGGTGCGCGCCTTTCGCGAAAGCTGGCTCGAACGCGGCAAGGCGATGATCGAATCGCTCGGACTGCCCTGCGAGGTGGATGTCGCCAACGACCCGTTCTTCGGCCGCGGCGGCAAGATGATGGCAAACAATCAACGCGACCAGGGGCTGAAGTTCGAGCTGCTCATTCCGGTGAGCAGTGTGGAAAAGCCGACAGCCTGCCTGAGCTTCAACTACCATCAGGACCATTTCGGCCAGACCTGGGGCCTGAAATTCGCCGATGGCAGCCTCTGCCATTCGGCCTGCGTCGGTTTCGGTCTCGAGCGAGTGGCGCTGGCGCTGTTTCGCCATCATGGACCCGACGTTGCGGCTTGGCCGGCAGCTGCGCGCGCGGTGCTCTGGGAAGCCTGAGATGAAGGACGCTATACCCGGTCTCGATCCGGCGACCTACAGGTCGCACGCGTTGCATGATCCGGAACGGCGCTGGCCGCAGACCAATTGCTATGTCGATCTCCTGATCGAGGTGCTGCATGCGACCGGCCACGACCCCGTCGCTGCGTTGGGCTTTACCGTGGCGCAGGATTTCGAGGGCGACCAGTTCACCTTCTTCAAGTTTCCGACAGCCGATTTGCAGCAGCTTGCAGGGCTCGACGTCCAGGAATTGGCGATCTTCGACAGGCTGGTGAGCCATGTCTCCACGCAGGTCGAACTCGGCCGCCTGCCCATGGTGGAAGTCGACGCCTTCTACCTTCCGGACACGAAGGGCATCAGCTACCGCACAACCCATTCCAAGACGACCATCGGAATAAATGGGATCGATACGCGGTCGCGACGCATCGTCTATTTCCACAATGACGGGCTGTTTGCGCTGGAAGGCCAGGATTATGACGGGATTTTTGGTCCGGCAGACCGTTTGCCCGGCGACGGGCTGCCGCTGTTTCCCTATGCGGAATTTGTCAAGTTCGAAGCCAGGAGCGCGGCGCTAGATATACCGGCACTGGCCGCGTCGCTGCTTTCGCATCATCTGTCAAGGCGCCCGAAGCTCAATCCAATCCGCGCCTACTCGGCCGCCTTTGGCCGCCATGTCGAGGCGCTGTCGCAGCGGCCGCCGGAGTATTTCCATACCTACGCGTTCAACACGCTGCGGCAGGTCGGCGCGAATTTCGAGCTTCTTTCCAGCCATCTCGAATGGCTGGACAAGCATGGTCGCGAGGGGCTCCGGGACGCGGTGCAGGCGGCCGGCGCTATAGCCGAAGGCGCCAAGGTCATGCAATTCAAGCTCGCCCGCGCAATGGCACGGCAGCGTTTTACCGGCCTGGAAACGACATTGGAGCCAATGGCCGAAGCGTATGATGTGGTCATGAGTGTGCTTGATACCCGCATCACCACCAGCGCGAAGGCGGCGTGAGCGCAGGCTGGCCTGGAGCAGACCGATGACGACAGCGACATCCGCCGCCGCCGTCGAGCGGCTGGACAAAGGATGGCAGCTTGCGCTGTCGGCCTCGCGTGCATGGCACCGGCCGGCGGACATCGACGCCTCGGCCAGATGGCTGGATGCGGCATGTCCCGGCACTGCCGCTGCGACCCTCGAAAACCACGGGCTGTGGAGCCGGGGGCACCCAACCCCGCTGCACGACAAAGACATCTGGTATCGTTGCCGCCTCGAAACCGCCGGTTCTGTGCGGCTGGTCTTCGAAGGACTGGCGACGGTGGCGGAAGTCTATCTCGACGACCGGCAGATCCTGGTCTCGACCTCCATGTTCACACCCCGCGAAGCGGCTGTGACGTTGCAAGGCGGCGAGATGCTGGCCATCGTCTTCCGTGGCCTTGATGATTACCTCGACGATATCAAGGGGCCGCGAGCCCGTTGGAAGCCGCGCATGATCGACGACCAGCGCCTGCGGCTCGTCCGGACCACGCTGATCGGACACATGCCGGGTTGGTGCCCGGCCTTCGACGTGGTCGGTCCCTGGCGCCCCGTCTCGCTGATACGCGAGACTCCAATTTCGCGGATCGCCCGCGTCGATATGCGTTCCGATCTGGAGGGGGCGATCGGCGTGCTCGACGTCGAGTTGACGCTCGCCGTGCCGTTGGCCGCAGGCGACTCAGCCTCGGTAACCTGCGCCGGCACGAGCGCTATGCTGACCGGCGACGGCGCGACGCTGAAGGCGCGTCTCGAGATCGCGAATGTCGCCGCATGGTGGCCGCACAGCCACGGAACGCCCAGCCTTCACGCCGTGACAGCGACAATCGGCAATGAGGATGTCGCGCTCGGGCGGGTTGGATTCCGGCGCCTGGAACTCGACCGGGGCGAAAGCGGCCGCGATTTTCGCCTTGTCGTCAACGGGGTTCCAATTTTCTGCCGCGGCGCTGTATGGACGCCCGGAGACATCGTGTCCTTGAACGAAGAAGCCGTAACGCTTGGCGAGAGTCTTGCCCTGGCGCGCGAGGCCGGCGTGAACATGCTCCGCGTCGCCGGCACCTTCGTCTACGAATCCGGCGCCTTCCACGCTATGTGCGATGAGCTCGGCATCCTTGTCTGGCAGGACCTCATGCTGGCCAACTTCGACTATCCGGCGCGCGATGCCGGGTGGTGCGCCGACCTGGCGGCGGAGGTCGAGGCCTTGCTTGGCCGGCTGCACCACTCTCCTTCCCTAGTCGTGCTTTGCGGGGGCAGTGAAATCGCCCAGCAGGCAATGATGATGGGCTTGCCAGGCGCCACCGATCCAACGCCGTGGTTTGCGACCGTGGTGACCCCGATCGCACTGCGTTTGCGGCCGGATCTCGTCCTGGTTCCGTCCTCGCCGCATGGTGGCAGCCTGCCCTTCACGGCGGATGCCGGCCCGGTGCATTATTACGGCGTCGGCGCCTATTGCCGACCCCTGGAGGATGCGCGCCGTGCCGAAGTTCGCTTCGCCAGCGAATGCCTCGCCTTCGCCAACGTGCCGGATCAGGAGACGCTGAACGCTTACCTCCCGGTGCCGCCCGTTCATGACCCTCGCTGGAAAGCCACGACGCCGAGGGACGTTGGAGCATCCTGGGATTTCGAGGACGTGCGCGATCATTATCTGGAAACGGTCTTTGGCGTCGATGCCCGCCAGCTGAGGCTGGAGGACGGTGCGCGCTATCTGGACCTGTCGCGCGCGGTCACCGCGGAAGTCGTCGAGCGTACGATCGACGAATGGCGGCGGCCGGCGTCGCCGACCGCCGGAGCGATTATTCTGTTCTGGAAAGACCTGGTCGTCGGCGCCGGCTGGGGCGCGGTGGATGCGACCGGCCGGCCCAAATCGGTCTGGCATGCCCTGAAGCGGGCCTTCCAGCCATTGCGGCTCATGCTCACCGATGAGGGGATCAACGGTCTTCATGTCCATCTGATCAATGAGGGGCCGCAGCATGTCGACGGCACCCTCACCTTGGCCTGCCTGCGCGATGGCGTGAACCCCGTCGTCACCGGCAAACGGGAACTCACCGTTCCCGCGCATGGCGCGCAAACGATTTCCGCCTATGAGCTGTTCGGCGCCTTCTTCGATATTTCCCGCGCATACCGCTTCGGGCCGGCTGCACATGAACTGAGCGTGGCACGGTTCGTCGATTCGAATGGCCGGGAGCGCGAAGCCTTTCATGTGCTGCCGGGCGCGCTGACCGCACGGCGGGATGTAGATCTGCGCGTCAAGGTCGAGGAGGGCCGGGAGGGCTGGCGCCTGCGGCTGTCCTGCCGCAAGGCGGCTTATTATGCCCACATAAGCGCAGGCCCCTATCGGCCCGTAGCAGATTATTTCCATCTGCTGCCGGGCCGCGAAGAGACAGTGGAACTGGTAGGACCCGCGGCGGCACTCCCTCCGTCGGGAAACGTCACCGCGCTCAACGCCGCCAACCCTGTCGCCTTCGACGCAGCCGGCGATGTCCTGGAGACCGGCGAACCCTTGTCACGCGGAGAAAACTCGTGATCCCGATCGTCTTCGACAGGACGGTGGGCTGGCTGCATCCGGCGCAGGGCAGTCGCGGCGTGGTGATAGCGGGCGCGCATGGGTTCGAGGATCTCTGCTCCCGGCGGTTTCTGACATTGATGGCGAGGGGGATCGCCGAGGCCGGTCTGCCCGTGCTGCAATTCGACTATCCCGGATGCGGCGACGCCGCGGACGATCAAGACGCGGGCGATCTGATCCCTGCCTGGATAGCCAGCATCGCGAGTGCCATCGATCAGCTCAAGGCGAGAACCGGGGTCGCGGACGTGCTGGTCATCGGGTTTCGGCTGGGGACGCTTCTGGTGCCCGCCGCGATCAGCGGTCGGGCCGATATAGCTGGTGTGGCCCTGCTCGCACCGCCCTCATCGGGCAAGGCATATGTCCGCGAAATGATCGGCCTTTCGCGCATGATCGACGCGACACTGCCGACATATGCGGATGCCGTGGCCGAGCCGTTCGAAGGCATCGAGGCGGCCGGTTTCAGGATCAGCGCGGAGACTGCGGCCGGCTTGCGCGGGCTGGAATGGCGGGGGCTCTTGGCGGACAACCGCTGCCCCGATCTTCTATTGATGTCGTCGCAGCCCCACGCGAAGGACCTGGAGTCGCCCGAGGGCTTGAAAGACAATGGCGGCAGAATGCGCATTGAGCCGTTCGCCGACCTCACTCGTTTGATGAGCAGTCCGACAGCCAACGATATTCCGCTGGCGGCCTTGAATACGGTGGTGGGCTGGACTGCCGAGCGCGGAAAGACTGCGCACGTCCTGCCGAGGCAGGCAGGCGACACGCGCCCGACGCTGGAAGGCGACGGATATACGGAGTTTCCCCTGGTGCTCGGTCCGGAACCGGAGATGTGTTGCGTTCTTTGCACTCCGGCCAATGTCCCGGCGGGGGGCGAGGTCGTGCTGATCGTCAATGCGGGCGCGATACCGCATATCGGGTGGGCGCGCGGCGCCGTCGAGATGGCGCGGACGCTGGCCCGTCGCGGCATAGCATCGATGAGGCTCGACCTTCCGGGCCTTGGACAAAGCGGGACACCGCCGGAAAACCGCTTGTTCCTTTATGACGAACGGGGTCGTGACGATGTTATCCGCACTGTCGACTGGCTCCAGCACCATGGCTTCGGTCAGGTCTGTGCGGTCGGTCTTTGTGCCGGGGCCTACCAGGCCTTCCACGCCGCCAGACACGATCCCCGAATTGCACACCTTGCCATGGTCAACCCGCTCTGCTTCGCATGGAACGGTTCTTACGCCCTGGACATGGGCCTGTCGAAAGTCAGGGACAATGCGCGCAGCGCGGCCAGGCACGAAGAGGTTAGACAAGTTGTCGAAAACACAGCCATTGGGCCTCGTACGCTGAAATCTCGGCTATCGAAACTGGGCCGCAGCACCTTGCGAAGCGGCGTCGAGCTTCTCAAATCCGTGTCGTCCTATTCGAGGCGAAAATCGCCCGTTGGAGGCCAGCCCGTCGAACGTTGGATGAGACACTTGACGGCCGGTGGAACCCGCGTTCTGGTCGTCAGCGCCGACGACGATTTGAGCCTTGTGGAGATCGCTAGGCATTTCGGTCCTGACGGTCGGCGGTTGAGCGACATGGAAGGCGTGACGGTCGCTCGCCTGCCCGCGTCCGACCATACGCTCACACCCCGTCATGCCCGCGGTCAACTCATAGAGCACATCGCGCGCCTGCTGAGCCCTACCGCCGCGCAATGAGATAAGATCGGCGCTTTCAGATCTGGACGCCCGCTAAACCGTTGATCGTAACCGCGGACGGACCAGGCGGTCGCGTTCTGCCGCCGCATGACAGCGCAGACCGGGGCGCACCTCATACGTCTTCAACGGGTCAAGCCGGCCCCGTGCTGATTGAGTCGAGGATCACAGTTCATTAACCCTCTTCTCCTTACTCTGCGATTATTTACGGAAGGCTAAGTCACTCGCCTAGTCCAAATTCCAACAATGCCTCTTCCTCAATGCCTATCGCTGGTCAGGTCGATTCAACTTGAAAACGTCCGTGAAGCGTAACAACATTTCTTCCCTTCATGAGGAAAGCGAAGACGTCGAGCCCGGCGGCGATCCACCGCCGCGGAGACCGACGACAGGGACATTATCATCAGTATCGCAGTGGTTTAGGGCCGGCTTCGGCCGTAAAGGCCGAAAACTTCCGGCGATGGAAGACGCGAACGAGCCGTCGCCTGCACTGGGTGGCGACGGCTATTGGGATGACGATGCTGTCGGCCCGGACATCACGCTGCGATTGATGGATGCTTCTTCGATACCGCCAGATCGGTTTCGATATGAAGATGATCCCTATCAGCCCGGCGCCGGGCGTGCTCTCGATACAATCGAAAGCGCCCGTGCCGAGATCGCCAAATTGCAGGCCAGCCTGATCGAGTTGATCCAAGCTTCCAGCGAAGAGAACATGCCAAGCGCAGAGACAGTTCGCGATGCGACAGAGGTGTTCGATACCGCTTCCACTGATCCCTTCGACGAAGCACAGTCGGCCCTTCGGCGCCTGAGAATCAAGATTCTCGAGCTTTATGGCCGTGCGGACGGCGCGTGATCCGCCAGGCTGCTCTGAGATCGCGCGGTCGACCGGCTATGACGTCCCTGCTAATCCAGAGACGGCGTGGCTAAGCCGAAGATCATAGGATATATTTCGACTTTACTTGCGACGAGCGGCTGTGCAGCTCTCCGCAGGGGATCCATGCAGGGTCACGACTGCCGATGCCGTAACTCGATCTTAAGCATGTTCGCGCATGGATTCCATGATCGGGACGACGAACCCAGTTCCGCGGAGAAATGCCATGCAAACGCCTCAGGCAGCGAGGTCACAAGGCCGGTCTGCGGCAGCGGGAACGCGCGTCGACACCTCTGTGGATCTTCCCGGTCTGATCGACACACTGATCCGCCGCCGCAAGATCATTGCGTTCTGCACGGTTTTGTTCGCAGGACTGGGATTTCTGGGCCTTTTCCTTATTTCTCCCCGATACACCGCAACCGCCCGCATACTGATCGACCCGCGCGAGCAGCGCGTGATGCAAAACGAAGTCGTGCAGCAGGGCTTCGGCACGGACATGGCCTTGGTCGAAAGCCAGGGTGAAGTGATCACGTCCGAAGCAGTTCTCAAGCGCGTCGTCAAAAACACCGGACTTGCCACCGACCGGGAGTTCGCCGGTTCTGCGGCCTCCACACAAGATCCTTCGGTCAACGCAATCGAAGCTCTTGCCGCCGCAACCAAGGTTGCGCGGCCAGAGAACACCTATGTTTTGGAGATCAGCGTTACAACCAAGGAGGCCATCAAATCAGCGCGCCTGGCCAATGCCGTGGCGGCGGCCTATCTGGAATACCAAGCCGATACAACGGCCGGCACGGCGCGAGATGTCAGTACTTCCATCCGCGATCGTCTGTCGCAGCTTCAGACAGAGCTGCGCAAATCGGAGGAAGAAGTAGAGGCGTTCAAACGCGAACACAACGTTTCGCAGTCGGAAGGGCAATTGCTCGGTGATCGCAGCCTCACCGATCTCGCAACACGCCAATCCGCGGCTCAAGCGCGAGCCAATGAAGCCAAAGCCCGTCTCGATGTGATGCAAGCTGCGCTCAAGAGCCGTGGTGACGTCGCCGCTGTCGTCGCCGACACGGATGCCACCATGGTAGCGCTGCGCACGCAGCTCGCCGAAGCTCAGCGCAATCTGGCCGAGTTGCAGCAGGTCCTGGGGCCCCGCCATCCACAAGTCGCCGCCGCGAGGGGGCAGATTGCCCAGGCTCAAGCATCGATCCGCGCGGAAAGCGCGCGGCTGGTGAGGTCCGCCCAGGACGATTATCGCGCGTCGATGGATGCGTTGGACGGCATCAACAGCAGCCTCGCTTCCGCAAAGACAAATTCATTCGATACCAACAAAGATCTCATCAAGCTGCGTGAACTTCAGCGCAAGGCGGATTCGGACAAGGTGGTCTATGAGGCTTTCCTGGTGCGTGCCAAAGAGACCGCCGAGCAGGAGAATCTTTCCACCCCGAACGCGAGGGTCATAGGAGCTGCCGCAGTTCCAAGCGCGCCGGCATTTCCGCCGCGAGCGCCAATGCTTCTCGCTGCCATTGTGCTGGGTCTGTTTATCGGCATTCTTGTGGCCATTTTGCGCGACTTGGCGGCTGGCCGGTCAAATGTTCCCCTCGCGACGGCAACGGCTCCTGCCGGCAAGGCGGAAATGGCCATAGCCAGCGGGCTGGTGACGGTGGCCTCCCTGCGTGATCCTCTCCTATCCCGCCAAGCGGCGTTGGCGCTGGCCCGGGACGCGCTCTCGTCAGGCCGT
This sequence comes from Mesorhizobium sp. ES1-1, assembly GCF_020164785.1. Classification (GTDB taxonomy): domain Bacteria; phylum Pseudomonadota; class Alphaproteobacteria; order Rhizobiales; family Rhizobiaceae; genus Mesorhizobium. The sequence goes on from NZ_JAIUGX010000001.1 coordinate 316,993, forward strand.
AATGTCATATTGGTCGACCTTGCAGCCGATGCGCCGGCCGACGTGGCTGGATTTGCGGAATTGGCGACTGGCAGAATGCCGGCTTCTGACGTGATCAAGATCGGCCGGACGTCGGGTGTGCAGATGTTGGGAGCAGGCCGCAAGGATGCGCTGGCGGAATTCCCGCTGGAGCGGGTCGGACCGGTCCTAACCGCCATATCGGACGAGTATGACGATGTCGTCGTCAACTTGGGCGCCTTTAACAGCGGCCTGAGCACGCTTGCCGAGGCCTCAACTCGATATTCGCAGCACCTGATCATGGCGGTAAACGAGGGCGAGTTCGGCCCACGCGAAGAGCACGCTGCAAAAATGCTTGCCGCCAATAGCGATACTGCCTTGTCTGTCGTTTCAGTGGAGGACGGGGATATCGTTCAGGCCGCGTGATGCGGCGCCGCACGGCGGCCGCAACGTTGCGAGGCGCGGCGGCAAGTCCGGCCAACAGCGGCCCATGCTCACCATCTACAGCCGCCGATACATGTAGGTGGTCGCGTGCCGCGCCTTTCCGTCGGGATCCCAGGCAAAGTCCGGAATAACGCCCGCGACTTCGAAGCCCACCGAAGAATATAGTGGCTCCGCAATGTCGCCAGTGCGTGTATCCAGCGTGACAAGGGTCTTTCCAAGCACGCCTGCCCGATCAAGAGCATGGTTCATCAGCGCTCTGCCTATGCCCAATCTGCGCGCCGTAGGATGGACCATCATTTTCGCAATCTCACAACGGTGCGGCTGATTTTGCGGCATGGACGTAAGAATCTGAACCGTGCCGACCAACTCGTTCTCACGCTCAGCGGCGAAGAGAAGGCGACGGCCAGCGGCCACCTCCGGACGGACGTCCGCCATCCAGTAATTGGCGGCCTCCTTGCGCGACAAGGGAGCCATGAAGCTAACCGCCGCACCGTCATTCACACTGGCCGCCAAGATTTCTGAGAGACCAGCGAGCCTCGCCTCGATTGCGGGCTCATTCAGTTCGGTAATGATGGTGTTCATTCAGTGGTCCTCAGGCCATGGCAATTAGATAGCGGGCAGGCTGATCACCTGTTTCGAATGAAGACGCGCCGCTCAGCCGATAGCGCAGGCAATCTCCAGCACTCAGGTCGTATCGAACCTCTCCAAGCGTCAGGACGAGTGACCCGCTGAGCATTACGAGGTGATGTTCGTGCCCGATAAACGCAGGTCGCTCGTAAGAGATATGCTGGTGGGGAGCGAGTTCGGCCTCAATGATCTCGAGTTTCAATCGCCCGCTCGGCGGTGAAACACTGCGCCGGGTAAAACCCTTCTCACGATCAGCCCAAACGCCTTGATCCGCATGACGCAGCAGGGGCAGGAAATCGGGTTCGAGGGGTGCGATCAGTTGAGAGAGCGGTAACGCAAATGCTGTCGCGAGCCGCCCCAGAGTTTCGGCTGTCGGACTGACTTCACCGTTCTCGATCCGCGATAGAGTTGCCCGGCTGATCCCGCTTGCTTCCGCCAAATAGGCAAGCGTGACAGCCCGCTCCATCCTGAGACGGCGCAAGTGCTGGGCGAGAGAAGCGTGTGGGTCTCGTGATTCCATATCTGGGATGTTATCTCAGATATGGAACAATGCAACCGGAGCATCATCGTACGACTGCATCTGTCTGCCGGCGGGTCGATTGCACGTGAACTCGCAAGCTTTGACCAGCACCGCGCTTCGAGCTTCTCCGGGGCATGCCGGTGACCGTCTGATCAGCCATCGCGACCAATGGGGAAATCTTGGAAAGGCGCGGTCGCGGAACGTCGAGGCTGGGGCTTTCCCCGGCCTGCAGGACCCCGCCAGCGTGGTTCGCCAACCCGTTTCCTTTGTATGTACGGTCTGGCGAACCTAAGGATCAGAAGGAGGACCTAGTGCCTGACCATCCCGGCGTCGACATTCAGCGTCTGGCCAGTGATCCAGCGGGCGTCCTCGCTCGCCAGGAACGACACGACATCGGCGATGTGTTCGGGCTGGCCCTTGCCCTTCATTGCCTGCAGCATCTCGACGAAGCCGAACGCTTCGTTGTGCGGGCTCGCCTTGACGCCGTCGCTCTCGATCAGGCCGGGCGTCACCGCATTCGCGGTGATGTTGTATTTGCCAAGCTCCGTGGCCAGCGCCCGGGTGAAGCCAATGACGCCGCCCTTGGCCGCGACATAGGCCGCCATATTCGGCGTGCCGGCAAAGAAGGTGTTGGATGCGATGCTGATCACCCGCCCGGCCTTGCCTGCGGCACGCATCTGGTCCGTCCCGGCCCGGCTGACAAGGAAGGTCCCGGTCAGATTGACGTCGATGATCTTGCGCCAATGGTCGAGGTCGACATCATCCCAGGCAATGAACGGCACGATGCTGGCATTGTTGACCAGGATGTCGATGCCTCTGGTCAGCGCCTGAATTTCAGCGAACAAGGCATTGACGGATTCCGGATCGGAAATGTCGGCGGCGATCGCCCGTGCCTTGCCGCCGATCGCCGCTGCGGCCGACTTCGCGCCCTCGGCATTTATATCGCTGACAATGACGGTTGCCCCGTCGGCGGCAAGCCGCGTCGCGATGGCCTTGCCGATGCCTTGTGCGGCGCCTGTAACCAGCGCTATCTTCCCCTCGAGCCGTTCAGCCATTTTGCAGTTCTCCCTCGATACGTGATCTGGTTTTGGTTTTGGTTCAGGCGTCGGCGTCGATCACGGCCATGGCCGCGTCGAAACCCCTGCCGATCGCTAGCTTCTGGCCTGCCGTGTTCATGGCGCCGCCGAGGGCAGCCAATGCAGCAATGGCATAGATCGGCTGCGCGGTTGGGCCCATATGGCCGATGCGGGTCAGCTTGCCCAATGTCTCGCCGCGGCCGGATGAAAACACCACGCCATAGCGGGCGCGAGCGGCTTGGCGCAGGGCCTTTTCGTCGACTCCCTCGGGCGTCCGCACGGCGGTCGTCGTTGGAGAGGCGATCTTGTCGCTGGCCGCCCAGATCGACAGTCCCATGGCCGCAACGCCCGCGCGCATGGCCCTGGCGGTGAGTGCGTGGCGCGCCCAAACCGCCTCCGGCCCCTCATCGAGATAGAGGTCGAGGGCAACGTCGAGCCCGTTGATCTCTGAGACTGACGGCGTGAATGGAAACGGCCTGTCGCGCGACCAGGCATGCTCCCAGTCGACGATGCTCAGCATCGATGCGCGCGGCGCAAGCGGATTTGCCTTCATCTTGGCCCAGGCCCGGTCGCTGACCCCCATCATCGTGAGGCCTGGAGGCGCACCGAGGCATTTGTTCGGTCCGGTGACGTAGATGTCGGCCTTGCAATCTTCGGGATGCGTCTTCATGCCGCCGAAGGACGAGACGGCATCGACGATCAGATAGCCGCCATGGGCAGAAACCAGCGCCCCGATGGCGTCGATTGGATTGATGGTACCGGAGGGGGTGTCGTGGTGGCAGACGGAAACGACTTTTATCTCCGGATGCGCCTTCAGCATTGCCTCGACGGCCTGCGGGTCGATCGCCTCGTTGTAGGGCACCTCGATCTCAAGCAGATGTGGCGAATAGCGTTTGGCCCAATAGCCAAAACCCTTGCCGTAGACGCCCGATGCAAGATTGAGCACGACGTCGTTTGGCTCGATCAGCGAGGCGGCGGCGGCCTCCAGGCCGAGCACCGGTTCTCCATGCAGGATGAGCGGCTTGTTGGACAGCCGCATCGCCTTCTGCGCCTTGTCGACCACCTTTTCGTAGAAAAGCTGGAACGCGGGGTCATAGTCGTAGAGCACGGTGCGAGACAGGCCGCGCAGCACTTCCGGATAGGCATTGACCGGCCCCGCGGTCAGGGTGATGACCGGATCGGTATTGTCGAGATAGCGCATCGTCTTGTCTCCCGATTGACGGCTCTCAGCCGTAGAATTGCGTGCCGGTCCGGTAGGTCTTGAAGTTGTCCATGTCGTGCGAGTACATCAGCTCGGCGCCATGGTCCTCGGCCATCTTCTTCACTTTGCGCATCGAATTGACGCCCGCCACCGGGTCGATGTGGAAAGCCGCCTGGCACAATGTTTCAAGGCTCTTCTGGGTGTAGGCGGCGTCGATCGTGAACATGATCGGCTTGCGCTGGGGGAACTCGACCAGCAGGCTGTAATGGCCGATCGAATGACCGGGCGTCGAAATCAGCCGTACCCCCTTGGCGAGTTCGACGTCACCCTCGATGCCTTCGAATGTCGAGTTGGCGCGCGTCGTGCCTTCCAGCAATTGCGCGGTCGCGCCACGCGCTTCCGCGGCCTCCGCCGAGAAGCTCAGGTCCGAATATCCCAGATGTTCGAAAGGCTGCGGATTGCAGGCCTGCGGCACTTCCGAGCGATGGCAGATCTTCTTTGCGTGTGGGAAATACTTGTTGCCGCCGCAGTGGTCGAAATGGAAATGCGAATTGACGACGACGTCAATGTCCTTGGGCTCGAGCCCGAGCAGCGCAAGCGCACCGGGAATGGTCTGGTGCTTTTCCTGGATTGGCTTCTCGAAGGGCAGCACCTTCATGACATGATCGTAGTCATAGCCCGTATCGATGAGGAAGCGACCCTCGGCATGCTCGATCAGGATCGAATAGACCGGGAAGCGCACTTCGCCGCCAGGGCCACGATTCCAGAACACATGATAGCCGTCGAGAACGAGCGAGCCGCCATCGAGCAGGTAAACCTTGGTATCCGACATTGTCGCCTCCTGTTTGGCGCGGGTCCCTTCCGCGCATCTGATTGTCAGCGCGCGCCGCGCTCGTATGGAATGCCAAGTGCCGCCGGCAGGCTCTCCCGCCGACCGAACAACACCAGCATGATCATCACCGCCAGGAATGGCAGCATCTGGATGACGTCGGTTGGTATGTTGATGCCCGCCACTTGCATGGCCGTCGTCAGCGACAGGCAGACGCCGAACAGAAGAGCACCGAACAGCACCCAGACCGGACGTCCGCGCGCCAGCATGGCCAGCACGATGCCGAGAAAGCCTGCGCCGTTGGTGATGAACGGGATAAACAGGCCCGCCCCGACATTGGCGAGATAGGCGCCGCCGAGCCCGGCCAGCGCGCCGGTCGTCAGCACGGCGATGGTCCGGGTCCTGATGACGTCGATACCTGCGACGTCGAGCGCGGCCGGCTTGTCGCCCGCCGCCTGCAGGTTGAGGCCGAGTTGCGTGCGCCGATAGAGGTAGGTCATGGCGAACACCAGCGCTACCGCCAGATAAACGATCAGGTGATGCTTGAAGAAGGCGGGCCCGATGACAGGAATATCCGACAGCAGCGGAACGACGGTGGCGTCCGCCGCCGGCAGGCGGGGATAGCTGCGCGAGAATTGGAAATGATGAAGCAGCGCCGTCAGCCCTTCGAGACCGAGCGTCAGCGCGATGCCGATGACGATCTGGTTCAGCCCGATGCGCACGCAGAGCAGCGCCATGATCAACGCCACCGCGACGCCGCCGGCGGCCCCGGCGAGGAACCCCAGCCACAGCGACCCGGAATAGAAGGCGCCGACGAAGCCAAGATAAGCACCGGCCAGCATCATGCCTTCGATACCAATATTGAGCACGCCGGCTTTTTCCGACATTTGCTCGCCGAGACCGGCCAGTAGCAGCGGGATGGCTGCGGTGACGGCACCGAACAAGAGCGCGCTGAGAAAGACTTCGCTGAATAGGCCGGTCATGCCCTAGGCCCTCCGCGATTGGTTGTAGCGATGATCGAAATATTCGGCGAGCGCGAGCACGATCAGCACGATCGACACCAGCACCAGGGTGAAATGATTGGGCACGCCAAGCCGCCGTGCAGCACTTTCGCCGCCGATCGACAGCACCGAAAGCAGGAATACGAAACCTATCGCGGCAAAACCGTTCATGCGGGCGAGGAACACGGCCGGAATGACCGCCAGCCCGTAGGCGGGATTCCAGTCGGCGCGGACATTGCCCTGCACGCCGATGATGTCGACGGCGCCGGCAAGGCCCGCGAGCCCGGCGGAGATGGCGAAGACGGCAATCGTCAGACCGGGCACGCCCAGCCCCGCATGAACCGCCGCGCGCGGATTGGCGCCGACGATCCGCAGCTTCAGCCCGAACGCCGTGCGGGTCATTACCAGATGCACGATGATGATTGCCGCCAGGCCAAGCAGCAAGCCGCTGGTGATGGTCGTATCGAACAGGCGCGGCAGCCGGCCTTCCACCGGTAGCGTGCGCGTCTGGGGAACGGTCGTACCGGGATCGCGAAACACCAGCTTGACCAAAACATTCGCGAGCGAGGTGCCCAGGAACGTCATCATCAGCGTGGTGATAATCTCGTTGACGCCTTGATAGGCCCGCAGCAGCGCCGGCACCAGCGACCAGATCATCGCTACCACCGCGGCGATCAGAAACGAACAGATGAGAGCCAGCCAGGCCGGCATCAACTGGACGAAAACCGGGGCGCTGGCGGCGGCCGTGACGGCACCGAGCAGGAACTGGCCGTCGCCGCCCAGATTCCACATGCCGGCGCGAAAGGCCACGATCAGGCCGGCGGCAAGAAACAGCAGCGGCGCCATGCGCGTTAGCGTCTGCTGGATGCCAAGCGGCGAGAACAGTCCCTTCTCCAGCACGTAGCCATAGTACGCAAGCGGATCGACGCCGACCGCAAGCAGGATACAGCCGGCCAGGACGAGCGCGATGAGGATCGGGCCAAGCGTCATCAGCAGCCGATGCAGGATGTCACGGCGCGTCGCCGCCGCGCTCGTCGCATCGAGCGCGGTGGCACCGGCTGCGGGGGCGGTATCGATGCTCATGCGGCAAGTCCGATCATCAGGCGGCCGATCTTGGTGCGGGCGTCGTCTGTGTTTTCCACTGTGCCGACCAGCGCTCCATTGGCGATGACGGCGACGCGGTCGCACATGCTCAGCAATTCCTCTAGGTCTGTGGAGATGAGCAGCACGGCAAGGCCGCGGGCCGCCGTATCGCGGATGCGCTGGCGCGACGCCAATGTGTTGGCGAGATCGAGCCCATAGGTCGGCTTGTTGAATATCACCACCTTGGCACCCTCCGCCAGTTCGCGCGCCAGCAGGACCTTTTGGATATTGCCGCCGGAAAGCCGGGCGACCGGCGTCTTCAGGCTTGGCGTGCGCACATCGTAGTCGCGCACCAATTGGGTCGCGCGCTTGTCGATCTCGGCGCGCTGCTCGACGCCGCTGCGCCAGAACGGAGCCGCGCCGATCTGCTTGAGGAAGAAATTGATCGAGACCGGGAAGGTACCGACCGTGCCCTCGCCCAGCCGGTCGTCCGTCAGGTAGCGAAGGCCGCGTTGACGGCGTCCACCAACGTTGAGCGCGTCGATGGCAGAGCCTTCCAGCCGCACCGAACCGCCGGTCGCCGCGCGCTGGCCTGCCAAGGCTTCCGCCAATTGTTTCTGGCCGTTGCCATCAATGCCGGCGATGCCAAGGATCTCGCCTGGACGAATGTCGAAGGAGATCGATGACAGGCCCGGCGCATCGTCCGTCGGGGCGACCGTCAGATTCGTGACCTCGAGCAAGGGAGCGGCTTCGGCGTCGACAGCACGCACCTGACGCGCCACCGCTTCCGGATCATCCTTCTGCTTGCCGAACATCAGTTCCACGATCTCGGAAATGATCTCCTGTTCACCCAGCGCGCGAAACCGCTCGGGCGGGATCTCGCCAACCTTGCGGCCGAGCTTCAGCACCGAGATGCGGTCGCCGAAGGCAGCTGCTTCCTTGAGCTTGTGCGTTATAAAGACGATCGCCAGACCCTGCTCGACGAGGCGGCGCATCAGCGCGCCCAGTTCGTCGATGCCCTTGGGAGTGAGCATCGAGGTGGATTCGTCAAGGATCAGCAGCCGGCTGTTGCGCAGCATTGCGCGCAGGATCTCGACCTGCTGCTGTTCGCCGAGCGAGAGTTCCGACACCTTTGCGTGCAGCTTCACGGTGATGCCGAGACTGCGGGTGATCTCGGCGACGCGCGCCACCACTTCTTCGGTCCTGGGGCGCTGCCACCACGGTCCACCTAGCAACAGGTTTTCCACCACCGTCAGTGTCGGCACCAGCATCATGTGCTGGAAAACGGTGCCGATGCCGAGCGCCAGCGCATGGCGCGGCGAAGTGATTGGTGTCGGCTTGCCGTCGACCAGTATGCGTCCTTCATCCGGCTGCTGCAGGCCGGACAACATGCCGATCAAAGTGGATTTTCCGGCCCCGTTCTCACCGAGCAGCACATGCACCTCGCCGGGACGGATCGACAGGTCGATACTGTCATTAGCGACAATGCCGGGAAAGCGCTTGGTAACGCCTTCGAGCGCCACGATGTCACGCTTGTCGCCGGAAGATGAGGAAAGACTGCTCATAGGTCGAGCCCTGGTAAGCGGGATAGGGCCGGAGGGACGACCGATCGCCCCTCCGGCAGACGATGTACGCCTCTACTGGGCGACGCTTGTCATCAGTGCCCTGACGGCGGTGGCGTCGTAGACCGGATCGACCTTGATCTTGCCGGAAATGACGTCTTCCCGAAGCGCCTGAATTTCGGCCCAGACATTGTCCGGGATCGCGGCCGTCTTCAGCAACTTGACCGAGTCGTCCTTCAGCCCGATCGTGTAGTGCCTGGTCCCGAACGTGTCGGCCTTGAGATCGGCGATCATCGCCGCGTAGACCGGCTCAATGTTCCACACCACCGACGACAGCAGGAAGCCCTTGTCGATCGGGGATTTGTCGCCGATGACGTCGATGAAATAGACTTTGCCACCATCGGCCGCCTTGGTGGTCTCGACGGCCTGCAGCATGCCGAAGCTCGAGCCGTTGCCCTGGCCGAAGATGATGTCCGCACCCGAGGCGATCACGCTTTCGGTGACGCGCTTGCCGCCGGCCGCATCGCTGTAGGCGGCCGGCCCTATCACCGCATAGGTGATCTTGACCGCCGAGTTCTCGGCCTTCACGCCCTGCGCGAACGCCGCCGACTGCGAATTCCACGATGGCGGTTCACCCGACACGACGATGCCGACCGATTTGGAACGCGACATCTTGGCGGCGAGACGGCCGGCAAGATAGGCGCCCTGGTGCCCGCTCAGCGTGTAGTCGGCGACGAGGCCCTTCTCCAAGCCGTTGGGCGTGTCGACGATGGCCACGGGAACCTTCAACTCCTTGGCGATTTCAGGCGCCGAGGTGTTGTAACCGCTGGCGTGCGCGATCAGCAGGCTGGCGCCGTCGGACGCAAGTTCCCGCAGGGTCGGGCGAACATCGCCATAACCGAGGCCCTGGGCCACGACCACTTCGACGCCGGCGGCCTTGCCCGCCGCCTTAGCGGCATCGATGCCCTGCTGATTCCAGCCGAAATCGGTGCCTTCCTCGGGGGTGAGGATGGCGATCGACTTGACTTCGCCTGCAATCGCGCTGCCCATGAGCACGGTTCCAAGTATAACTGCACTTACACTACTCTTAAGAAGCTTTAGCATGTTACCCTCTCTGTTGATTACCAACCAATATTCTTATTGTTATTGCGCGGAAGCGAGGTAGACTGCCTGATAAAATCATCCTTGGAGCTCAGGCAAAGTGAAGATCCGTTACATTCTCCCCATCGCGATGGCGTTCACGTCTTTCGCCGACGCTGTCGAGTTGCACCATGTGATCGTTCGCAAAGGCACGGACGGGCTCGACATGGTGCCGTTGACGATTGCCAATGCGGGCGATGAAGGCCTGTCCTGCAATGCCGACTTCGCGCACTGGTATTCGGCCGGGATAGCGACGGTGGACCCAGGCAAGAGCGTTCGCATCGAACTCTGGTTCGACCCCAAGAGCGCCACGTTCACGATCCTCAACGACAAGCGTGAGAACCTGCCCGTCGAGCGGCTGTGGTGCGGCCTGTCGGGTCGAGCATATGCCACGCGCGGGCAGATCACGCTCGACCGCACCGACGCCGCCAAAGGCGAACGAGCCGTGTCCTGCGCGATGGGCCAGGACAGTCTGGTCTGCCGGTAGGCTTTCGTCGGTCGGCTGGCCCGCGACATCGCTCGACCTACTCCTTGGCCAGGAACTTGTCGGTGAAGACATCCTCGGCCGAGAGAGCCGTCTTGAGCACGCCCTGGTCGGTCAAAGTCTTCAGCGTTTCCTCCCACTGGGTCTTCGTCATCCAGCCGAGACCATGCTCCTTGGTGTCCGCGCTGGTGAATGTCGACGCAATGTCGGCGTTGATTTGCGCCAGCAGCACATCCTTCTTGTCGGCGTAGCCGGGCGCAGCCTTGGCCGTGATCTCGGCTGCCTCCTCGGGGTGCGCCACGACATAGTCGAATGCCTCCTTGTACGCCTTGACGAAGCGGCCAACGATCTCCGGCTTGTCCTTGATCATCGCCTGCGAGGTGAACAGGCCTGAGCCGTATGCCTTCCAGCCGTGGTCGGCGCCCATCATGATGCTGAGCGAGCCTGGACCGCCGGCCTTGGCCTCGAGTTCGGGAACCTCGGCGTCGACATAGCCGACCACAGTCTGCACGCGGCCAAGAAGCAGGTAGCTTTCATAGGGCGGCGAGACGCTGTTCAGCGTCATGTCCTTTTCGGTCAGGCCGTTCGCCGCCAGGAAACCCTTGAAGAAGATGTAGGTTGATCCGGCGGGATGAATGCCAATCGTGAGGCCCTTGAGATCGGCGGGTTTCGTAAGCTTCATCGTCTTGGCAAGCGCGATGATGGCCAGCGGCGAATGCTGGTTGACGGCCGCCAGCGCCACGACCGGCACATTCTGCGACCGCGCTACGGCGAGCGTTGGAAGATCGCCGAAGCCGAAATCAGCGTTGCCATTGCCGACCAGGCGCATGGCGTCCGGGGAGCCGGAACCCTTGCGGATCTCGGCGACGTCGATGTCGTTCTTGGCGAAGAAGCCCTTCTCCTTGCCGACGAAGAACATGGCGTGATTGCCGCGCACAACCCAGTCGAGCTGGACGTTGACCTTGTCCGCCGCCGTGGCGACGCCGGACAGGCCGACAGCGCCGGCGAAGGCTACAAACGTGGCTGCCTTGATTAGTGAGCGTCTCAGCATTTGATCGTTCCTTCCTGACTTGAACCGTCCCGGGTAACTAGGACTGACTGAATTTCGGTGCCCATGGCACCACGATGCGTTCGAGTATTTCGGCGGCGTAGTAGAACGCGATGCCGAGCACCGAGACGAGGAGCAGGGCCGCAAAGACCAGCGCGGTGTCGAGCTGGGTCGAAGCGAACTGGATGACGTAGCCGAGCCCATCCGACGCGCCGGCGAATTCGCCGACGATGGCGCCGATGACACTGAGCGTCGCGGCGATCTTGGTCCCTGCCATCAGGCTGGGCAACGAGTGAGGCACACGGATCCTGAACAGGATCTGCGTCTGGCTGGCGCCCACGGAATTCATCAGCGAGAGAAGGGAGCGGTCGACGGACTGCATGCCCGCGAGCATGGACAAGGTCACCGGGAAGAAGGCGATGACGAGGATCAGGCCGATCTTGGGCGCGAGCCCGTAGCCGAACCAGAGGATGAAGATCGGCGCCAGCGCCACCTTCGGTACATTCTGGAACAGCACGACCAGCGGATAGAGCGCTCGCCCAAGCCAGTCGAAGCGCACGATGACCAGCGCGATGGCGACGCCAACCACGACCGAGACGAGGAAGCCGAACAAGATCTCGCCCGCTGTCACCAGTGTCGCCTGCATCAGCGTGTCCCACTGGGCCACCAGCGATCGCGCGATCTCGGACGGTGCGGGAATGATGAACGCTGATATGGCGAAAATTCTGACCGTGGCTTCCCACACCAGCACCGTCGCCAGCAGAAGGATGGCAGCCGGAAGCCAGCTTGCCGTCGCGCGGCTCCAGTTCGACGCCAGCCGCGTCTCGGCGAGTTGGGTGGTCGACTGATCGCTCACGACACGCCTCCCGGCTTATGGCTGGCGCGCAGCATCGCCCGCAGCTGGACCGCGAGCCTCACGAATTCCGGATCCTCCGCCACGGCCAGATCGCGCGGATAGGGAAGGCCGATGTCGAGGCTCTCGGTAATCCGTCCCGGCTTGATGCCCATGACATGGACATGGCGGGACAGATGAATGGCTTCGTCGATGGAGTGAGTGACAAGCACGATGGTCTTGCCGGTGCGCTGCCAGATCTCCAGCAGCGACTGGCCCATGGAATCCCGCGTGATGGCGTCGAGCGCGCCGAACGGCTCGTCCATCAGCAGAACCGCCGGATCGAGGGCCAGTGCGCGGGCGATGGCGACGCGTTGGCGCATGCCCCCGGACAGTTCGTGCGGACGCTTGTGGGCGCTATCGCCCAGGCCGACGAGGTCCAGCATTTCCTGGCCACGCGCCCTCAATGCGGCGCGCGAAAGCGATTTGTCAGCGATCCCAAGCAGCATCGATGCGTTGTCGACCGCGTTCTTCCAGGGCAGCAGATTTGCGTCCTGGAAGACGAGGCCGATCATGCGCTTGCGCGCCGCCTCCACCGGCGAAAGCCCGGCTATCGAAACACCGCCGCTGGTCGGCTCCACGAGACCAGCCAGGACCTTGAGCAAGGTACTCTTGCCACAGCCGGATGGACCGATAAGCGACACGAAAGACCCTTCCGGTATCGAGAGATTTATGTCGCGCAGCACCTGCTGCCTTGCCAGGACCACCGAGACGCCCTTGGCGGAGATCAAATCGTCGGGATGCAAATGGGCCGGGCGGGCGCCCTCTTCCCGGATGGTCTCAATGCGCATGGCTTGCCGCTCCATTCGCTGCGTTCGGCCGCGGCAGGTAAGGCATGGCAAGGATCGCAGCCGCAGCGAACTCCGCAACCCTGCAGCCCCTGTGACCATGATGCGCCATCGGCTACTCCCGGCCCTCCAGAATTCGCCGCACCGCAACGAGCTTTCGTGCCCTTTCGCCCTGCAAGGCTTTGGTCTGCTCGGGCGTGTAGGAAAACATCCCTTCGCCCGACTTGATGCCGAATTTCGACGCGTTCGTCTTTTCCAGCACCAACGGCGCCACATCGTCCCGCGTGGAGAGATCGGCATTGAGGAAGGACGAAACCGATTTGTAGATGTCCAGGCCGGCCATATCGAGCAGCGCCATCGGCCCGATTACGGCTATCTTGTAGCCGATGCCCCACGACACGCAGGTATCCAGATCTTCGGGATCAATGACGCCGCGTTCGACGAGGTCGACGGCCTCGCGCAGCAGCGCATAAAGGACACGGTTCTCGACGAAGCCGGGCACGTCCTTCTTCACCACCACCGGCAGCAAGCCGATCGAGCGGATCAGGTCGCGGATGGCAGCCACGGTTTGCGGGGCGGTCTTCTCGCCGGCGATCACCTCGATCATCGGAATGATGTGCGGCGGGTTCGACCAGTGCATGCCGACCATCCGCTCGGGATGCGAGATGTGTTCCTGGAGCTTGGTGATCGGGATGCCGGACGTGTCGGACGCAACGATCGTGTCGGATGCAATCAGAGTGTCGATCGCGCGATAAACTTCGGCCTTGATCGAAATGTTTTCAGGCACGTTCTCGATGATGAGGTCGGCTCCGGAAACCGCATCGCTGAGGTCATTGGTGAAGCGCACCGTGCCAACACCGGACGGCGGCGGTGCGATATCCAGGGAATCGAGAACGGTCTCGGCCACGCCCAACATGGTCTGCGCGCGCTCGATTGCCGCGGGGGCAACGTCGTAGGCGCTGACCTGCAGGCCGCCCCTGGCGAGCCGGGCCGCCATGCCAGGCCCCATCGTACCCAGGCCGATGATGGCGATACGCTGGATCATTGCAGTATCCCGCTTTCTCTTGAGCTGGCGATGAGGTCGGCGGCTTTCTCGGCAATCATGATCACCGCCGCATTGATGTTCCCGCAGACGAGGTCGGGCATGACGGAAGCGTCGACCACTCTCAGGCCGGCGACGCCGCGAACGCGCAGTTGCGGGTCCACGACCGAGGCTTCATCGGCGCCCATGCGGCAGGTACCGGCCGGATGGTGCACCGTGATCGAGGTCCGCCGGATGTGTTCGTCGATCTCGTCGTCGCTCTGGCACTTCGGGCCCGGGAAGAACTCTGCCTCGATGAATGGCTGCATGGACGGCTGTGCGGCGAGATCGCGTGCCACCCGGAAGCCTGCCCTTAGAGACTCCCAATCCTTCGGCGAGGCGAGGAAGTTCTGATGGATCAGCGGCGCCGAAACCGGATCGGCCGACGCCAGTTTTACCGTCCCACGGCTTTCAGGCTGCGTGGCCACAACCCGCGTCGCGAAGCCATCCTGGAAAGGCGCCTTGAACGGCTTAAAGTAGGGCCAGGCGGCGAGCGGAGCGGCAGTGAACAGGAGCTGCACGTCCGGCAAAGGCCGACCCGGACCGCTCTTCAGGAAGGCGACGACGCCGCCGGGCACGTCGGCCGAAAACCCTCGACCGGTTAGGTACGTCTTGAGAAAGTCAAGTCCGATCCGGTCGGCGCGCATGTTGCGCAGGAACGGCCCGGGAGTGCGGCGCCGGTACATCAGGATGACCGACACATGATCCTGCAGGTTCTTGCCTACGCCCGGCAGGTTGACCCTGGTCTGGATCCCGTGAGCGGCAAGCTCCTCCTGCGCTCCGATGCCCGACAGCATCATGAGTTGCGGCGTGTTGATCACGCCGCCGGCAAGCAGCACTTCGTTGCGGGCGAAGACCGTGCGTTCGCTGCCTTTGTGAGCGACCACGACGGCGGTGGCGCGCGCGCCCTCCAGCACGATCCTGGTTGCATTTGCTTCGGTGAGGACCGTCAGGTTCGGCCGCTTCAGGACCGGCCGCAGATAAGCCGACGCGGTCGATGAACGGCGGCCTTTCGCGATTGTCATCTGGAGGCGGCCAAAGCCTTCCTGCCGCTCGCCATTGTAGTCATCCGTCTGACCATAGCCTGCCTGCACGCTGGCTTGCCTGAAGGCGTCGATCAACTTGTCCTTGTAGCGGCAGAACTGAGTGCTGACCGGACCACTGCCGCCACGATAGGCGTCTTCGCCGCCTTCCCAGGTTTCCTGCTTGCGGAAATACGGCAGGACCTTGTCGTAGGACCAGTCGCTCAGGCCGCTTTCCGCCCAACGGTCGTAATCGCCGCGATTGCCACGCACATAGGCCATGGCGTTCGTGGATGACGATCCGCCGACCACCTTGCCGCGCGCGCACTCGACCCTGCGCCCGCCGACATTGTCTTCAGGTTCGCAGAAATACATCCAGTCATGACGACGCTCGGTCAGGATCTTGCCCCAGCCGAGCGGTATGTGGATCATTGGGTCCCGATCCCAGCCCCCGGCCTCGAGCAAGAGCACCGTGCACTTGGGATCAGCGCTCAGCCGGTTGGCGAGAACGCAACCGGCCGAACCGGCCCCAACGATGATGTAATCGTAATTTTCCGCGTGCGGCATGGTTTCATTGCTTTCGTCTGACGCTCCGGCGCCAGAGAACTCTTGAGATTGAGGCTGGAAAATCCTGGCAGGCACCAGCTCTTCCAGCTGAAGTTCAAAGACCCGTAGACATCACGCCAAACCTGCCTGCCTAAGACGCTGCGACCAGTGATCCCATCCCCGGTCGATCTGCGCGCCGACTAGCTTTCCCGCCGCATTGATCTCGCCCGGCGACAGGTACTTGATCGTGCCGATCCGCAGGCCGGCCGTAAGGGCAGCCGCCTCCTGCTCAAGGTAGAAGGCGCGGAAGACAACCTCCCTGACGGAATTGCCCACATTAACGACGCCGTGACGCGCCATGAGCACGACAGGATAGCTTCCGAGGCTTTCGGCGATGTCCCGACAGACGCTCGGGCTGCCGCCGAAGAGATCAGTGTCGTCACCGTGCTTGTCGCGGATCTCGTAGACAGGGACGGCATCGCCGAGAAAAGCGCCCATATGGGTGACCGGCCGAAGCGGCTGGTCGACGAAACAGTAAGGCAGGACAGCGGGAGAATGGGTATGGAGCACGCATTGAACGTCGGGACGCGCCTTGTAGATTTCGCTGTGGATATAGCGTTCCAGATAGGAAGGGCGATTGTCCGACGTCTCACCGTCAAGGTTGAAACGCTGGATATCATCGACCGTTATCACGCTTGGAGCAAGCTTCTGTGCGAGGAAGAAGCTTTGTGGATCGTCCGGAAGACGGGCACTGATGTGGCCGAATGTATCCATGATCCCTTCGTTTATGAGGATTTTGGTGGCCGTAACCAGCTCCTCAAAAATCTTCTGATGATCGGCTTTTCTGTCTGTCATTCCTGAAATCTCCCATCAATGCTGCTGCGGCGATCATTCTTATTCTTGTTATCGATCGCCGAGACCGCACGTTTCACTTGTTTTCGTATATGCCGACGATCCGGTTCTGCTCGATGATGTTTCCGGCATATTTCTCGAGGAACTCTTCCCTGGTCGGCGCTCCATCGACCTTGGTGTCCAAAGCATAGACCCAGAAGTAATAGTGATGCTGGCCATGGCCTGCGGGCGGCTGGGGACCGTAATACTGCATGCCGCCGGCACCATTGGGGCCAACGCGGTACTTTTCCTGCGCGTCCGACAGGTCAGTGGCCGAGGGATCGATGCCGTAGACGACCCAGTGCGTGAAGCCATTGGGCAGCGGCGCGTCCGGGTCGTGGCAGATGAGGGCGAGCTCCTTGGTTCCGTCCGGCACGCCGCTGACCGTGAGCCTGGGCAACACATTGCCCTTGTCGCCAGCATGCTCGTCGCGGAGTTTGCCGAGCGGCTGGAAATCAGCCGAGGTGATTTTCAGGTCCTTGATATTAAGCGGCATAGGAATTCGTCCTTTCAGATTCGATCGACTAGACGGCGGTTGCCTTGAGGTCGGCCACGGTTTTGCCGCCGACGCGTTGATGCACGCGTGCACCGGATGCCACGGCTACGCAGATCAGCAGCTCGTCCGGGCGCGGGCCGTCCGGGACGGAAAAGGTGATCGCATCGTAGTGGGACCGGATGTAGAGCTCGTCCTTGTGGGCGAGCGGAATATCGATGGCCGTCCCCGCAACGGCCACCTTGCTGACCGACGAGATCCAGGCCTTGCCGCCGCCGACCTGCTGCCTCAGCGGATCGCCGAACACAGTGGTGATGCAAGCAACGACATGTTCCTGCTCGCCAGCCGTTCCCGCAATGCCGCCTTTGCCATAGCTTTCAACAGGCCTGTTGCCGAGCAGCGCGACGGCACGCTCTCCCAGCGCATGACCGATCGCTGCACTCGGATCGGTCAGATCGGACAATTCGGCGACAAACTTCCCGGCGTACGGATTGCGGATCACGACGCCGGTCGCGACCTTGACGAGGGTTTCGCCGGGCGCGCCGCCGTCGTGCCGGCATTCCTGCACAGAGGAATACCAGCCCCTAACATCATAATCCCGCTCGACTTGACTGGAATAGTGCATCTTCATCTCCTGAAGGGGAACGCGCAGCTTCTGCACGCCCGAGGACTGGCGACCGGCTTCCCCGGCATCATTGCGGCCATGAGTAGACACGGCGCAGCGGGTCGTACCGGGCTGCTTCCAGTGCAGCCGGCGTGAACATGTTTCCCTTCGACAGGGAACGGTTTGCCGCATAGTCGCCGGACAGGGCCTGGCAGCGATCGGTGATCGGGCGGATACGCTTCTCCCACGCGACCAGCGCATCCTCTACCGAGGAGTCTTCCACTAGGTTCTGGGACAGGCTGAACGCGTTGACCATCGCACAGCCGGCGCCTTGCGCGAGAGCCGGACACATAGCGTGCGCGGCATCGCCCACGAGCGCAACCTTGCCTCTCGTCCAGCTGTCCAGCTTGGTCGTTTCGTACTTGTCGTACCTGGCCGTCTGAAGCTTCGCCGCCTCGATCAGGCATGGCTCGAGGAAAGGAAACATCTCGACCCATACTTCGAGATCGATTGGAACGCGGGAGCCACGAGGGTCTGCGGCCGGAGCCATCAGCCCCAGGTAAAGCTCGTTCTCGTTGCAGGGCGAGTAGAGGATGCGCTGGACGCGCGGCCAGAAGTTCCACATGTCGATGGTGTTGTCCCATTCGCCATGACCGAGCTCCTTTTTCATGCGCGGGACGATCAGCCGGATAAGGCCGTCCTTGGACACCCAGCGGTCCTGGACGAAACCGATCGAGTCCCTGACCTTGGAACCGACGCCATCCGCGCCGACGATCAAGTCCGCTTCGAGAACCTCGCCGCTCTGCAGTGTCACGCGTCCCGCCGGATCGGCAGCGACGGCTTCGGAATTGACCCTTATATCGACACCAACGGCACGGGCGCGGTTGACGAGTGCGTTGTGGAGGTGGCTGCGCGTCATGATCCGCCAGGGCAGGCCATTGAACGTTTCCTTGGAAACCGACTTGTTATGCATCCAGGTCTCGTAGGTGGGAGGCGTGTGTGAGCCTTCGAGAACCTCGTCCAGCGCGCCTAGCCCTTCCAGCACGCGCAAGCCGTTATGCCAGAGGTAGATGCCTGCGCCGAACGCCCGCAGTTCCGCGCTCTTTTCATGCAAGCGGACATCCCATCCGTTCTGCTTCAGGGCGATGGCCGTGGTCAGACCGGCGAAGCCGCCGCCGGCGACCTCAGCCCGACGCGTTCTGCCGGAAGTTGTGTTCACGTTGGCCATGTTTTGATCCTGCTGCATTCAATGGATGACTTGGCTAGGGAAGGCACTTGGCAAGGGACGGCGTTCGGCCGTCAGGCGTCTATGAAATTCGTGATCGCTTTCAGCGTGGTCTCAGGAGAGACCTCGTTGACGTAATGGTCGGCGCCAGGGACGACGACGACAGGCAGGTCGGGGCGCAGCCGGCTTGTCTTGGCAAGCGCCGCCGGCGAAACCAGCTTGCTGGCCTCGCCTCGAACGATGAGAACAGGTCTGCTGACGTCCCGATAGGCACCCGCCAGGTCGGCCCGAAGGCCCCTTGCGGTCTGCGCCATGGCGGTCGGGGACGCGAGCGGCCGCAACCCGCCTTCGGTCGGCTGATAGCCGCTTGCAGCCCTGACCTTGATCGCGTCTGCGGGAATGTTCGGATAACGGGCTGCCAGATAGGCTTCGATTGCCGCTATGTCTTTGAAAAGCTGGTCACCGGCGTTCACGCGCGCTTCGAGCGCATCGAAGGCCTCGGCTTCGATGAACGGCGTGAAATCGATGGCGACCACGGACCGCACAAGATCCGGATATCTGGCGGCGGCCGTAACCGAATTCCTGGCACCAAGCGAGTGTCCCACAAGGATGGCGCGGCCACGGTCGAGCGTCCGGATCAGGCCGGCGATATCATCGGCGTAGTCACCAGCCTCATAGCCGACTTCCGGCTTATCGCTGCGGCCGTGTCCCCTTTGGTCAACCGCAACGGTCGTGAAACGATCGGACAATTTTTCCATCAACGGCCCGAAGACCGCCGAGTTGGACGTGATTCCATGGAAGAACAGCATCAGCGGGCCGCTGCCCGACTCTCGGACGTTCAGGCTGATGTGCCCGATGTCGATGCGTCGCGATTGCGAATGGCCGGAAAGCCCATCCATGTTTACGATCCTTGCCGCTGCCGGTCTGCTGCAAAAGGATCATAGGAGGCCGATGGTCGTCAAGCGGATTGTCAGACAATCTTGAAATTTGACAATTTGACCATCCGGCTGTCAAAGTCGGACACCAGGGCGTACCATTCAACGAGTCGAACGAGCCCGCGAGACCGATCCATGCCAGTCGATATGAATTTGCGAATCTCGCCCCGAACCGTGCAGCAGGAAACCGTAGACAAGTTGCGTCTGGCTATCTTCTCCGGCTTGTTCCAGCCGGGAAGCCGGTTGATCGAGAGCCAGCTATGCACACAGCTCGGCATCAGCCGCCCGTCCCTGAGAGAAGCTCTGCGCAGCCTGGAGGCGGAGCGCCTGATCGAGATCGTTCCCAACCGCGGGCCCTCGATACCGGCGCTATCGTGGGAGGTGGCGACCGCCATCTATGAAGTTCGCGAATTATTGGAAGTCGAGGCAGCGGGACGATGTGCCTTGAGGATTTCCGCCGAACGGCTGCGTGAGCTGGAGCGATCCCTGTCGGCATTCGAATTGGCGGCATCCAGCAACGACAGTCTGGCACAGGTCACGACGGCGGCGGATTTCTATTCGATCATACTCGCCAACTGCGGGAATCCGGTGCTGGAAGAAGTGCATCGCGGCTTGGTAGCCAGGATAAGTTTCTTTCGAGGACGGTCGATGTCCCTTGACGGCAGGGCGCAGAGCAGCCTGACCGAGATGAGAGAGATTTACGAGGCCATTGCCGCCGGCGACGAGAAAGCCGCACGCAAGGCCTCCAGGCAGCACGTCCTGAAGGCAAAGGCCGCCGCGAAGAGATCCATGGACAGCGCAACCTGACTCGTCGAACACCGATCCGCGTCTGACGGCGCGTCCCCGCGCAGATCGATACGCAAGGCCTTGGTCCCGCTGAGGCCGGCAATGAAGAACGCAAGCTCCCGGATGGAGGGATGATGACCACTGCCAACGATGGCCTTCGTTCGAGCTACGATCTTGTCATTGTCGGTGGCGGCTCCGCCGGAGCATTGCTCGCGGCACGTTTGAGCGAGGAGCCGGGCCGGCATGTCCTGCTGATCGAGGCCGGCGGAGAAGCGACGGATCCCGACATCTGGAACCCTGCCGCATGGCCGATGCTGCAAGGTCGCGACTACGATTGGGACTACCGCACCGAGCCGCAAGCCGGAACCGCGGGACGGGTGCATCGCTGGGCGCGCGGGCGTTTGATCGGCGGCTCGAGTTGCCTGCACGCGATGGGCTACATGCGCGGCCATCCTTCGGACTACGAGGCTTGGGCCGACGCGGCCGGCGATCGCCGGTGGAGTTGGGAGGGCCTTCTTCCGGCCTTCCGGGCGATCGAAGACCATCCGCTCGGTGGTGACGGCATCCAGGGCAAGGGAGGCCCGCTACCTGTCTATTTGCCCGCGGAAGAAGTCAGCCCGGTCGCTCGCGCCTTTATCGAGGCAGGTGCGTCCTTGGGCCTGCCCCGGCTCCAGGGCCATAACAGCGGCGAGATGATTGGCGTTACCCCCAATTCGCTGAACATCCGGGCGGGCCGCCGGGTGACGGTGGCGGACGCATGGCTCACCCCGGTCGTCCGCGGGCGGGCAAACCTGACCATCGTCACGGGTTCGCGGGTGCGACGGCTGACACTCGAAGGCAATCAGGTCCGCGGCTTGGAAATCGTGGGGCGACAGGGCCCGGCCGAAGCCTGTGCTGATCAGGTGATCCTTTGCGCGGGAGCGCTGGAAAGCCCGGCTCTGCTGATGCGCTCCGGTATAGGTCCGCGAGACGTTCTCAACGCAGCGGGTGTCGATTGCCTGCTCGACATTGCCGGGGTCGGTCGAAACCTCCAGGACCACCTGCTTGGCGCCGGCAACCTTTACGCCGCGCGCAAGCCGGTCCCTCCATCGCGGCTGCAGCATTCCGAATCAATGGCCTACATGCGCGCCGGCGACTTCGCCGCCGGCGGCCAGCCTGAAATCGTTGTCGGTTGCGGCATCGCCCCGATCGTGTCCGAACGCTTCCAAGCGCCTGCAGCCGGCACGGCCTACACGCTGCTGTTCGGAATCACCCATCCGACGAGCCGCGGCAGCGTTCGCATAAGCGGGCCTGAGTTCGGGGATCGATTGATCATCGACCCGGCATACTTGCAAACTGGCCGGGACCGCGAGCTGTTTCGCCAAGCTCTCGAGGCAGCACGGGCAATCGGGCATAGAGATGAACTCGCCAGTTGGCGAGAGCGCGAACTCCTGCCAAGCGCCCTGAACAGTGCGGCCGAGATGGACGACTTCATCGCGCAGTCGGTCATCACACACCATCATCCCTGCGGTACTTGCAGGATGGGAAAGGACGCGGACGCCGTTGTCGATGCAGATCTACGGCTCAAAGCGCTCGACAATCTTTTTGTGGTGGACGCGTCGATCATGCCCAACCTTACCGCAGGGCCGATTCATGCTGCGGTCCTCGCGATCGCCGAGACCTTCGCTCGACGGTACCGGGACCCGGACAATGTTGGCCCGAGGGGCTGATGTTCTGGACCGGTCAGTTCATCATTCCCCGCACTGAACTGATCCTTCGCGACAAGGAAACGGACGACGACCTTCGACTCATCTTCGCCCCCCCGGCTCCTCCTCGGCGGAGCCCGGCCGAAGCATCGGCGACCGCAAAATACTGTACGCTCAAGAGAAGCTAACCCGATGTTGAAGGCCCATTCTGTCAGGCGCCGATCGGCGTGACGAAACAAGGTGTCGCCGCAAGAAACTAACACGACAGTTCGGATGCCCGCACCGGAAATCAACTGGCTTGAGCCTCATCGGAGACAGCCCCATTCCCTTGCCTATAATTCATCAGCTGTTTATCGGTATAGGTAGTGCCTCTGGAGGTCTGCCCGGACCTCTCGTTTGCAATGCTAGGCGCATATCCTTTGTGACTAGGCATCCGATGAAAAAAGCGTATTTGCCTGCGGCAGCGACCGTGAGGGTTGCGGTCGTTCTGCCCTGCTACCGTGTGAAAGCACGCGTTCTTTCGGTCCTTGAACAAATCGGGCCAGAAGTCGATAAGATCTACATAGTAGACGATGCATGCCCTGAGGGATCAGGAGCATTTGTTGCGGAACAGACGAGAGACGCGCGCGTCAAGGTGTTGGCTCATCCCCACAACTTGGGAGTTGGTGGCGCAACGCTGACGGGAATGCGTGCGGCTGTGGCCGACGGCGCCGACATTGTCGTAAAGATGGACGCGGATGGGCAGATGGACCCAGCGCTGATCCCGAACTTCGTGGGCGTCATTGCCGCCGGCGAAGCCGACTACGCCAAGGGCAATCGGTTCTTCGAAACGGAAAGCGTGGCTGCTATGCCGATCGTCCGTCTGATCGGCAACGCGGGGCTTTCCTTCCTTGGCAAGTTCTCGACCGGCTACTGGCAAACCATGGATCCTACGAACGGATTTCTGGCCATCCATGCGAGCGTGGTGGAGCTGTTACCGATGAAGAAGATTGCTACACGCTATTTTTTTGAATCCGACCTTCTGTTCCGGCTTTCTGTCCTTGGCGCCAAAGTGGTCGACGTGCCTATGATAGCGAAGTACGGCGATGAGATCAGTGGGCTCGTTCCCCATCGCGAGATATTGCCGTTCGCGGCGGGCCATCTGCGAAATTTCGGCAAGCGGATCCTCTACAATTATTTCATTCGTGGCTTCAGTGCCGCCTCGGTGGAATTAATCCTTGGATTTGGCCTACTCCTTTTTGGCACTGTGTTTGGCATTTCGAACTGGGGGGTGACGAGCCCGGCTTCGGCCGGCACGGTGATGCTCGCGGCACTGCCCGTTATCGTGGGTTGCCAATTGCTTTTGGCAGCGCTGAACTACGATATCCAGTCTGTGCCACGCACGGCACTTCATCCGCGCTTGCGCCGTCCGCCGCGCAAGACTTCTTTGCGTCAAGACGACGCGCATCAGACCGCTGTGGGCTGGCACTCTGATGCGGACCCGTAGGGAGCGGATATCGGCCAAACTGGGGCAAGACTTGGATTCTCTCCTCGGTCGACGTGCACTCCGCTATCTCGTATCATCTGGAGGGACTTGGGTCGTAGATCTCGCCATCTTCTTGATGGCCTACCGCGCCATGCCGGTGCCTTTGGCTCTCCTACTCTCACGGCTTGCGGCCGCAGTTTTTGGATTTGGGGCGCACAAGTCCTTCTCGTTTCGGCGAACCGGCCGCCCCTCCTCGCTAGAGGTAGTAGGCTATGCCACGCTCGCGATTCTCAACTTTGCCATCGTTGCCACCGCTCTTTCCGTCTTCGCGTCCGAGGGCGAACTGTTCGTCTCCGCGCTCAAACTGGCGCTCGAGATGGCGCTGTTCGTGGTCAATTTTTTCCTGCTGCGCCGCCTTTTCCTTGGTAGCCAGAAATAGGCACTGAGGCGCGGATGATGGACCTTTGAGGAATCGGATCGTAGCATGCCATCATGTTAGAGCCTGTTTGGAATGCGTCAGGATGCGGCGAAAATGGTGATTTCGAGAACCGGAGCGGAGCGTACGTTTGGGTAGGTGAGCGCCGGAAGCGCAGAAATCGCCATTTGCAGCCCGCCCTGGCGCAATTTCCAAACAGGCTCTTAGAGCAAGGTGGCGGGCTTTCTCTCTGTACGCAATGGAGGTGTGATTGTTGGGTTCGTTGCGAAGGCGCCAAGCCTGTGTTGTGCTCGGAATGCATCGCAGCGGGACATCGGCGCTGGCCAATTTGCTCGCCTGCCTGGGGGCTGATTTGCCAATTGGCCTCAATCCGCCCGCGCCTGACAATCCAGAAGGATATTTCGAGTCGGCCGCGCTCGTCGCAATCCATGACGAGTTGCTGCGAGCCGGTGGCAGCGTTTGGTTCGACGTCAAGCCTTTCACGGTTAGTGCGGTGCCAGGAAATGCTGCCCGCGCGCTGATGCAGTCGATGGCCAAGGCGCTGGAGGCAGACTACTCGACGGCTGCCCTGCCGCTCATCAAGGATCCCCGCATGTGCCGCTTCTTCCCCTTATCCCGCGAGGTCCTCGCTGCGTCGGGGATGGAGTGTTCGGTGGTTTTGGCTTTGCGCCATCCCGCAGAAGTGGCCGCTTCCCTAGCAAGTCGCGACCAAATGTCGGCGACCTATTCCGGCCTCTTATGGGCACGCCATGTTATCAGTTCCGAGCGCGACAGCCGCGACCTGCCGAGGGTCACAATCTGTTATGACGACATGATGGCCGACTGGCGCTCGACAGCCGGGCTAATCAGGCGACTACCGGGATTGTGGCGGGCATCCGATCCAGAGCAACTGCCACTGAAGGCCAGCCTGCGGCACCACAACGGTCTTACAGCGATCGATACTTTCGGGCTCAGGCTGGGGCAGCCTTTGGAGGCTCTCTATTCGGCACTGAAGGCGCTTGCCGACAGTGACGGGGAGGAACAGCGTGCGCGCGTTGACGCTATCGCAGCCGACGTGCTGTCCGCCTCGGCCCGTGAGACTGCTCTCCTCGAAGCCGAATTCTTGCATAGACGTCTCTCGACAGCGAACCCGTTTTGGCGGTCGAGCGATCCTCGTGAAGATAGCGAGGCGCTTGCAGTGCTCTTCGACAGCCTGCATGCGAGCCCAGGACGTGACATTCGATGAACCAGAAGGTCGGCCTCTTTGTCGCCGGCGTCCAGAAGGCCGGGACGACAAGCCTCGACGCCTACCTGCGCATGCACCCCTCGTTGTGTGGCCCAATCATTAAGGAAACCCATTTCTTTGATGATGAATCTATAGCATGGAACTCCCCGCCTTATGAACGCCTGCACGGCTTCTATCCGTCGTCTGGGAAGAGGGCGCTACGTTTTGAGGCTACACCCGTGAGCAGTTTCTGGGGGCCGTCGATGGCGCGGATCCGTCGATACAACCCGGGCGCTAGGATCGTTATTCTGCTGCGTGATCCAATTGCCAGGGCCTGGTCGCATTGGTCTATGGAGGTTCATCGCGGCGCAGAGCGTTTCTCTTTTTCGGAAGCGATTACAGTTGGCCGAGGGCGTTTCGCGGCTGCCCCGCTCGGGCCGGAGTGGCGAGACTA
Source organism: Mesorhizobium sp. ES1-1 (assembly GCF_020164785.1). Lineage (GTDB taxonomy): Bacteria > Pseudomonadota > Alphaproteobacteria > Rhizobiales > Rhizobiaceae > Mesorhizobium. Next base: position 342,512 of record NZ_JAIUGX010000001.1, read on the forward strand.
TTCGTATGTTGAGCGGGGATTCTATTTGGCCCAGATCCGTCGGGCGCTTCTGCTCTTTCCCCATTCGCAGTTGCTTTTTCTGGACTCGCGGTCGCTGGCGGAGGACGCAACTGGAACGCTGGCGCGAATCGCCGCGTTTGCAGGGATCGAGCCCTTTCCAAACGTCCCGGAAATGAGGGCTATGCCCAATCCACGGCCGGGGGGAGGTCCCAGCGCTCGGGATACCGCTCTGTTGCGGGCGCTATTCGCGGACGACACGCGGGAAGCAGTGGCACTCGCCGGCATCGATGCTCGTCACTGGCCAACGCTCGCTGACGGCGGCGATAGAGACATCTCGACCGAGCTATGACGGGGTCTCGCGTAAGCCAAATCTGCCAGCGCACCGCAACAGACAACTGGAAGAAGAAAAAGGTAGCGCACGTCACACGCGATGCCGATCAGCGCGAAGCTGGCAGCGAAGGTAAGACCTGAGGCCAGCATCGCCAAGACGACGATGTCTGTCTTAGCCCTCCTTTTGCGGATCAGGATTATTCCGGCAAGCGTCAGTGCCGCTAGCGCCCAAGCTCCGTTGACAAAGAGCGGGGTATCGAACCAGAGAGTGGAGTAGCGGTACAAGGCGGCATCCTGAGGCCGCAACTCTCGGTGGATCCCGAGTTCTGCCAATGTCGTATCGGGCCCGTCTACACCTACCCATACGGGCAGGCAAAGTCGAACATCGGGCGGCGCAACCATCCATCGGAACACCGCCGCGCGATGCTCCAGCCAGGCGAGCGGGTTTTTGCGCACCATCTGCCACCAGCGTTGCGTCACGCTCCCCGAGTCACGAAAATATCCCTCGAACTCCGCATTCTTCCCCATGGTATCGATGCGGCTGGGGTCGTAGTCGTGCCGAAAGGAAGCAACGATGCGCTCGGATTCCGGCGACGACGACGGGGTCGTTTCGAATGGTGGTGCACCCCGGACGATCATCCCTACAATGTCAAACCGGTGCAAGACTGTCAGTCCCCACGAAATCCCGCTACCGATCGGTCGGACGGCGGTCGCCTCGACCGAGACCTTGGCGGCGACAAAGATGCCGCTCGCCAACAAAGCCCAAGCCAGAGCGAAGGCAATGCGGGGGCCTCGGGAAGTATTGGTCGACTGAGCAAACGCAATCGAAATTGCAGCGAACAAACCCACAAAAAGCCCGTTCTGCCGAGTTGAGGCGGCCAAGCCGGCAAAGATCGAGGCCAAGGCAAGAAGACCGAGAGAAAAGAGGCGACGGTCGTCGTTGCGCCGCGCCAGCACGAGGGAGGCAAATGCGCTCAACGACAAGTTGGCGAAGAGCACGTCTTTCCAGATTACTCCCTGCGAGATCAAGACCAACGGGGTAGCGAGCAAGAAGAGCAGGAGCGATCCCGACAGCCAGTTTGCCCAACTTCGTTGATTGTCGCGGCCGGCCAGCGCCATCAATGGTAGATAGAATAGGGCAGACGCAAAGACGAGATAGAGTGCGGTGCCAGGAACGATGTGGTCGAAAATGCCGAGCAGTGCCGACATAAGTGGGGGGTGCGCTCCGGCATAGATACCGCTCCGGCCCTCCAGCAACTGAATAACCGAGTCAGTGGATAGTTGGCCTGGCGCATTGAGGGCGAGCGACACAAGCCATGTGAGAAGAATTAGGCAACGGAGCATTTTGTTTCCGCATCTCTCATCGATCGCAGCGGCACGCCATGGTCGGCGGCAGCCTGAGCCGGGAATCAATTGTACCGCAAGATAAAGTGGAAAGGTGAAGATCCCCAATGGTGGGCGGCATCCGCCACGCGAATCTGAGCTGGAGCTCGATCACAATGGCATCGGGAAACAGAGCTGCAAATTCCTTGTGTATCCGTTTGAGTTGGTCATTATGGGCGACCCGCGGGGCGAAGCGGTCCGGCAGTTATCTGGTAGCGGTTGCATTTCGGCGGCCGTCATCGAAAGCTATTCGCAATCGCAGCAGGCCGGCCATCCATAGCGACCATGCTTCGATCCAGAGTCGAGGGATGCCTCGCGCCCCACGGATTGCCGTGTCTGATATCATACCACTCTCGATCAATTCGAGACTTTCTGTCACCAGCACGTCCTCTTGGGCAAGAAGGTCGAAGCGCTCGTCTTTGAAATTGAGGACAAGGGTATCAGGCCTCGCTGCCGCCATCTGTTCAAGTGCCGTATTGTCGAAGTCCGTCAGCAACAGCGCGCGCGTGTAGAAGTGGCAGGTGGGCGGCACAAGAGCCATTAGCGGATCGAGGCTATTGAAGCGACCATCGGCAAGGACGCGCTCGCCAGTGAGGTTCTTCCTATGAAAAGCTCGGGTCGGCTCGTGGGGAGATCAAGAACCCACCAGACATCGCGGGGCACGCAACTACCGAGCACGGCTATTCTCTGCTTGGCCATCTACGTCGATCCGACCTGTTCGGCAAACTGGCGGGATGTTAGCGCAAATGGATCCGGGATAGCCGCATGTAGCGATGCCTTTTTGCGCCAGAGCAGCCGGTCGCCTCGTAAGATCGGCACCCCGTCCGCATAACGGCCATAGACCCACCATCCTGGAGGCAATCCGGTCGGAGCGCTGGTCGCGAGCGCGTTGGCATACCAGGCCATGATTTCGTCCAAGACGCTATTCGAGACGCTGTGACGTTCGAGCATGAGACGACCGACATCAGCGAATTTTGTGAAGTGAAAGAACCGCAGCGGCGCCCCATCTGCGCGAATGACACCATCACGGTCGATGCTTAGCGGTCGATGCTCCACATTCCAGCTGGCTACATTGCAACCGGGATCACGCAGGATGCACGTACTGGGGAAGAAGACCGGAACGTGGTCGCACCAACGCTGGTCGGTAAAGAGCCCCGAGGCGATGTCATCGATGCAGTGCGCATAAAGGCGGTCCGCCCACCAGCGCGCGAAACGACGTCCCTCCGTACGACCCGAAACGCCGATAAAGCCGAGGTTATAAATGCCGTGCTTAAGTGCGCCGATCTCGTTGTCCAAGACACCTGCTGCGGTCACTTCGGGTACGAGGAGATGCGGTGTCAGTAGAAGATCCGACCCATCAAGTCTCTCGGCCACCTCGGTCAACGGCGCAAACACAGCAATATCTGGATCGAGATAAAGCACCCGTTCTACGCCTTGATCCAGAATATGCTGAAGCATGGCGCCTTTGACGGCAGTGCAAGCCTCTACGACATCATGTTCAAACAACCACGCGCGCAAGTGGGGTATGTCTAACGCCTCGGCGGTGACCACGTGGTCGAACACACCCTCAATGACATGCATAGAAAAGTCAGATGGCGGAAGGTCGACGAGGCACAGCCACAACACCCAGTCGGGATGATGCCGACGCAGACTGCGAGCGAGTACGAGAGCCCTGTCTGCATAGGCGAGCGACGCCGATGTGAAGCAATGAACGCGGATTTCAGCCATTGCCCCTCAGGCTCCGCCTACGCGTCTCGGCGCTCGTTGAAAGCAACCATTCGGCGCTGGCGCCACCTAGCGTAAAGAGATGGCGCAGACGGGTCGCGCCAGCAAGAAGGTCGAACAGTTCACCGGTTTCGAACAGGTTTTGCAGTTCACCTTCGGTATGGACTGCATGTCCCTGCTTCGGTGCGTTTTTGCGTATCGCCTGCCAGATATTGCCAGAGTCGGGACGCGTCAGAACAAAAGCGCCGCCGGCGATCGCTTCGTGTGTTGTGAAGGAAAAGGTCTCGAAGCAGAGCGACCAGTTGACGACGATATCGATCTCCTCGACGACGACCGCCTCCACCATCGCCGCCTGCCTGCCGGGGCCAACCTCGACCAATACGTGACGAACGGGGGCTGTTATAGGCAGCCCCTCATCGGCCCCCAACTGCAGAAACTCGTAGCGCCCATCTTCTATGAAACGGTCTGCAAGATCTGCGAAGACCTGCCAGCCCTTATGAAAGGTTCGTGTCCCTAGATGCGCGATACGAAGCCTCTTGCGCGTCGGTCGAGTTATTGGTGGCGCCGGCAATGGAACGATTGATGCCGGTGCAATGACCGCGGAAAACTCCACGTTCGCCTTCATACGGCGTTTCCAGAAATCAAGAGCGACCTCGGATGGAGCAATTACGGTCGGCGACACAGATCCGAAGAATTTTTCGAGACGCGCCAAGTGCAGAGGTCTGTTTTCGCCGTGTGCGCAAATCATGCATGAGGCAGAGGCTACCTCGGGACCTCCGCAGAAAGCTATATCGTTACGCAGGAGAGCGGAACTATCGCATAGGCTTCCAAAGTCGTGAAGCCAGAACAGGAGCTGCGGGGATTTCGAGGCTTCGTGAATGGCTTGAACGTACTCTGGAGCCAAGCCAGAGAAATGATGAACAATGATCGTTAGAAACGCGTTCTGCTGGCCGAGGATCTTGGAGACTTCGAAAATCACGTCAATCGACGCTAATCCGAGAAACACTCCGTCGAGCCGTACTGCCAAAGTCGTCAGCGACCGATACTCTGCCAACAGAGACATTGGGTTCGCAGGTGAGAGATGCAGATATCCGATCCCATGCTCTGCAAAAGCGAGTTGTTCTGCATGGATTACATTCTGTACCCCGCCACAATTTGACGCGTAATCATCATGACTGAAGCTGAGAACGAGTGGACTTCGGGCAATTCGGTTCAATACGGCATCAGCCGTGACAGTCGATTCCTCCATTGAATGTAGAGCGGACTCGTTCGTCCGTGCCCAAGCAGATGCCAAAGTATAACGCCACGGTGGTGGGGCGATTTCCCGTTCCGCAGGTTTCTCGCTGGCCGGCGTCCGGGCAAGTAGGATGGACGCTTTCCCACTCTTTGGCCGCGGCACACGAAGCGGCCTCTCGTAGGCAGCGAGATGCTCCTCGATAACTTGGATCGAGGTTGGCGATCCATGTGGGATGAGTGCACGCCAATTTACCGCTTGGGGAATACGCTGGGGGTTGAGCAGAACCAGCTCTCTTTTAACAAACGGAAAGCCACTGCGCTGGACCAAAATGCCCGCGAAATAGTGCGTTGGATTGAGCGGAAGGTCGAGCAATTGTCGACGTAAGGCTAACTGCCAGCCTATGCCCGTAGGCGGAGCTCTGTTGCCCGGCAAGGCAGCAAACAAAGCGGCGACATCCTCTTCGGACTCAAGCAGCTTATTCTCTATTTCTTCATAACCCCATAGCGCCGCCACTCTGTGGCCCAGCGCCCGCATATGCACGCTCAGTGCAATTTCGAAGCGCTTAATCACATGCCACTTCGTGATACTGAGCGGCGTGGTCCGCAGAAACGATACAGTGTCGGCCACAGCTGCACGGCCGCGCGCCAAAAGAAAATACGACTGAAGATGCGGCTCGTATTCGATGCTGTCGGTCATGCCGAACAGCCCTTCTCCGCCCGCACGCATTTTTGCTAACGTCTGGTCGAGGGGGCAAAGCGGGCCGAGAACGGAATCATTTACGAGCAATAACTCAGTGGCCTGATCGGCGATCTCGGGGACGAGGCTCAGCGCATCGACCCAACTGCCAAAATCGAGGCCGAAATTGCGCCGATGAATGGCAGTCTCCACAATGTCTTCAATAACTTCGAAATCGGTATCGTCAAACGTCGGCGAAGCAGACACGAAGACGATTCTAAATCCTAGCCGGCGATACTCACGCAGCTGGCCTACGACCATTTCGCTAATCCCCGAATAGCGGGAGAAGTGAGCATAGAGGGCCACCGAACCGCCGTCGCAGTGAGTTGCCCCGTGGAAGACGCGCCGGCATCTGCCTCTTGCCCCGGAACGTCGTTCATTGACGTCGATCAATGCCAGCTTCCAGGCCTCCACCTTGCGCGAGAACCGCAACGCAGCCTTTTCAAACGAAGAGAACAGTCGTCTCAGGCGTTTTTTCCGCCCTTGAGGACGCCTGAGACGAAACGGCCGATCACCTACGTCAGTTAGGGTAAGGGGCCATTCCGCCGCGTTTTCGTTCTCATTCTGGGGGTTGCCGATTTCGTTCATCAATCTCGACCAAGATGCTTTGTGACACCAACGCCTATGCGTCTGGCACGGATTTCAGTCCGCCAACAAAATTCCAGTACAGGTATGACGGGTTTGGAGGCAACCACTACGAGCAGCTAAATCTCGCTGCGGGCAAAGCCGTGATAGGCAATGGGGAGGTACTCCGTCGGGGACTCGAGTTGGTGAGCATCGCAGACCGACAGAGACTACATTGAAAAGGCACCCACGCGTTGTGCGACTATTGTCCATCGAAAATTGTCAAACAGCATTGGAACAGGACCCCGATAGGGCGCTATAGATCCTGTTTTCTAAGCGTCAGTGTTGATTTCCATTTAGATGTGACCGTTTAGGCGTGGCTTATTCCATCGGGAATTGACCCATGTTTTTCACTGTCTCTCGCCATGTGCGTGGGGACCTGAAGTGATCGACATGTGGCCTGCTGCCGGTTCTGTGGACGGTCAGGCAAGCTAATCCCACCTTCCGCTCGAATTCGGCCGGGCTAACGTGGCCTATGGTCGAGTGCCTGCGCATGGTGTGGTAGAACCTCTCGATTGCGCCCGATGGCTGCACCGCAAGCGTACATACCGTCACGATCGCTTATCTGTATAATTTCTTCTGGGACTTCAGCGCCTTAATGGCTGTGTCAGCAAGCATGAGGGCCTCCAAACCGTCTCGAAAACCGGGGGAGGCTCTGATTATACGTCAGGCGAAAACAGGCGATGCTGGAAGCACGATTTCCGGAATCAGCCTGTTAACATCGATAAATATACCGTCATCAGCTCTCTAATTCTTGACGGTATAGAGAATTTCGCAATGATAGATGGTGATAGATGACGCGCAAGTTATCCCGTCAATTCAATGCCTTATGTCATACTTTAGCGTAGAAACGGATACTGCCGAGGGCCAAAATCATTCCCACTCGATCGTGCCAGGGGGCTTCGAGGTGACGTCGTAGACAACGCGGTTGATGCCGCGGACCTCGTTTATGATGCGCGTGGCGGCGGCGCCCAGGAAGGCCATGTCGTAGTGATAGAAATCGGCCGTCATGCCATCGACCGACGTGACGGCGCGTAGCGCGCAGACGAACTCATAGGTGCGTCCGTCGCCCATCACGCCGACGGTCTGTACCGGCAACAGCACGGCGAAAGCCTGCCAGATGGCGTCGTACAGCCCCGCCTTGCGGATCTCGTCGAGATAGATGGCGTCCGCCTCGCGCAGGATGTCGAGCTTTTCGCGGGTGATGCCGCCGGGGCAGCGTATGGCAAGGCCAGGGCCTGGAAACGGATGGCGGCCGATGAAGCTTTCGGGCAGGCCGAGTTCCTTGCCGAGCGCCCTCACCTCGTCCTTGAACAGTTCGCGCAGCGGCTCGACCAGTTGCATGTTCATGCGCTCCGGCAGGCCGCCGACATTGTGGTGCGACTTGATGGTCACCGACGGGCCGCCGGTGAAGGAGACGCTCTCGATGACATCGGGATAGAGCGTGCCCTGCGCCAGGAATTCGGCGCCGCCAAGTTTCCTGGCCTCCTCCTCGAACACTTCGATGAACAGCCGGCCGATGGTCTTGCGCTTTTTCTCGGGGTCGGATTCACCCTCGAGGGCGCCGATGAAACGGTCCGACGCGTTGACCAGGATGAGAGGCAGATTGTAGTGCTCGCGGAACATCGCCACGACACCCGCGGCCTCGTCCTTACGCATCAGGCCGTGGTCGACAAGGATGCAGGTGAGCTGGTCACCGACCGCTTCATGGATCAACAGCGCGGCGACCGACGAGTCCACCCCGCCCGACAGCGCGCAGATGACCTTGCCCTTGCCGACCTGCTTGCGGATGGCCTCGACCGCGTGCTCGCGGTAGGCGCGCATCGTCCAGTCGCCCTCGATGCCGGCGATGTTGTGGACGAAATTCCGCAGCAGCCTGGCGCCATCCGGCGTATGCACCACCTCGGGATGGAACATGATGCCGTACATCCGGCGTTCCACATTGCCGAAAATGGCGAAAGGGGAGCTTTCTGACTTGCCGAAGACCTCGAAGCCCGGCGGCAAGGCGATCACGCGATCGCCATGGCTCATCCACACCTGATGCCGCTGGCCGGTCGCCCAAAGGCCATCGAACAGCGGGTTGTCCTTTTCGATCTCGACGAAGGCGCGGCCGAATTCGCGATGGTTGGAGCTTTCGGCAATGCCCCCCATCTGCACGCACATGGCCATCTGTCCGTAGCAGATGCCGAGCACCGGGACGCCCGCGTCGAAAACGACCTGAGGTGCGCGCGGGCTGCCTATGTCGGACGTCGAGGCCGGCCCGCCGGACAGGATCACTGCTTTCGGATTGATGCGTTTGAACGCCGCTTCGGCCGACTGGAACGGCACGATCTCGGAAAACACACCCGCCTCGCGAATGCGCCGGGCGATAAGCTGCGTGAACTGACTGCCGAAATCGACGATGAGGACGGTATCGGGATGATTGGCTGATTTCATGGCGAGCGTTTAGAGAAAGAAATGAGTCTGTGCAATGGGTTAGGGCTCAGGCCGGCGTCGGTTCTTTTTGGGCCGAATCCGACCGAAGCAGCCCCGACGCAATCGCCTGTTCGAGGTGCACGACGGCATCCGCCAGCTTCTCGTCGATGACATGCAGATATTCCGTCCAGTCGCCGACGTGCCTGAGATCCGCGGCGCCATCCGAAATGCCGCGCAGCCCTATCAGGGGAATGTCGAACAATTGGCACGCGCGCAGGCAGGCGAAGGTCTCCATGTCGACCATGTCGGCGGCGATAGCGTCATAGGCGGCACCCGTTATGATCCCTCCGCCGCTCGACAGTGTCGCTTCCCTCAAAACGGGTATCCTGAGCGGAAGGGGCACCGTCACCGGCAGGTCGAGAAAGGGCGTCGCGCCTTTCTCGAAGCCCAGCGGCGAAGCGTCGATGTCGCGGTAGCTCACCGAGACGGCCTGGTAGATTTCCGTCTGCTCCAATGTGCGGCTCCCGGCCGAGCCCAGTGAGACGACAAGGTCGGGCAAAGCCTTCTCGGTTTTCAGCCAGGACAGCTCGGCGCCCAGCCGGACACCGGCTTCGACCGGACCGACGCCCGTCATCAAGGGCGTGAACAGACGCTGCAGATGCGGGCCGTATTCGGCCTGCGCCGCCATGACGAAGAGGACGTCCTTGCCGCCTATTCGTGACACTTTCCCGGTCATGACTAGCTCTTCCCCGCTTACACTAGATTGTTGATACCGGCACGGTGATACCGCCCCGCCGGGGGCCCGCTGCCTGCGGCAGCTGCCGGCCCTTCGCTATGGCTCCGGGCGTTCGTCGCTCGAAAAGCCCATTTTCGTCCGCTGCGCGGACCGCTCCTCACCCCTCGATCCCATCGCGGCCTGTTATGGTCATCATCGTCCCGGTCATCGTGGCTATGAGCTTGGCCTCGCCGTCGGCGGCGAAGGCATAGGCCTGTCCGTCGGCGACGATAATCGTACGGCCGGGCTTGGTCACCGAACCCCGGAACAGGAATCGCTCGCCCCGGCCCGGCGCCAGGAGATTGACCTTGAACTCGATGGTCAGCACGCCGGAATTTTCCGGCATCAGCGAGAAGGCGGCGTAACCGCAGGCCGAGTCGAGAGCCATCGAAATGACGCCGGCATGCAGGAAGCCATGCTGCTGGGTCAGGGCCGCGGAATAGGGCATCTCGATCTCGATGATGCCGGGGGTCACCAGAGTCAGTTCGGCGCTGATCGTGGCCATCGCCTGCTGGCGCGCGAAGGAGGACCTGACGCGGTCTTCATAGTCCCGGGCGGGAACGATCTTCGCTGCTGCCATGGCCATTGCTTCCCTTAACGCGCACAAACTTATCGCAGAGCCACCGTCGCCAGGCAATGCTTTTGCTGCACTGCAACAAGACGATGTCGCTAACGCTAGTTCAACAACAAAAGCGAGGCATTGAGCAGCGTGGCGAAGGCAACCCAGGCCGCATAGGGCACGAACAGCCAGCCGGAAAGCCGGTCGCGGTTCCACACATGGACGATGAACATAACGATGCTGGCGAGAAGCAGCACGACGACAACCAGCGCGGGTCCGATCATTCTCGCGCCGAAGAAGGTCGGCGACCAGAGGAAATTCAAGACAAGCTGGACGCCCCAGATCTTCATCGATGTGCCTGTCGGTTCCCGCAGCCACGTCCGCCAGCCGGCCACTGCGACCAGCACATAAAGCAATGTCCAGGCGGGCCCGAAAACCCAGTTTGGCGGATTGAAGGACGGCTTGGCCAGCGATGCATACCAAGCGCCTGGCAGCGTCGCGTAACCGATCAGCAGGCCTCCGCCCAGGACGAGGAGGAAAAACAGCAGAAGCGACGGATACCTATGCAAAATGTTCCCCGTGATTGGCGACCGGGCGCCGCCCATTCGAAACTGGGGCGCTCGAGCCGCAGGTCAACGGCGGCGTCACGCTTCACGCCGCATGGCGCAGATATAAAAACCGTCGGTGCCGCTCAACGCCGGCGACAGCGAGACATCCCCCGCCGCGCCGATGCGCACCGCGGCCTCCTGGCCTGGAAAACGGCTGTCCCACAGCTGGCGGTGATCGAGGGGCGTATAAACTCCATGACGGTCCCGAAACGCCGCGATCTGTTGGCCATTCTCCTCAGGGAATACCGAGCAGGTGATGTAGACCAGCAGGCCGCCGGGTTTGACGTAGGTCCTGGCCGCATCGAGGATCGCCGACTGCTCGGCCTTGCGGGTGTCGACCTGGCGTTGCGTCAGCCGCCATTTTGCATCGGGCCGGCGCCGCCAGGTGCCGCTGCCGGTGCAAGGTGCATCGACAAGCACGATGTCCATATGGTTGGCCAGGGGGGAAAGTTCGGCCGGGCGGGCGACGATCTGGACATTGCGGTTCTCGGAGCGGCGGAGACGGTCGAAGATCGGCGCCAGCCGCGCCTTTTCAGCATCGTGAGCAAAGACCTGGCCGGTATTTCCCATCGCGGCCGACAACGCCAGCGTCTTGCCGCCGGCACCAGCACAGAAGTCCAGCACCTGCATGCCGGCTTCGGCCCCGGCCAGCGCCGCCGCGATCTGCGAGCCCTCGTCCTGGACCTCGAACCAGCCCTTCTGGAACGCCGGCTCGGCCTGCACGTTCGGATGCCTGCCATCGCCGTCGATCGGCGGGATGCGGATGCCGGTGGGCGCAATGGCAGCGGCTTTCGCGCCGGTCCCAGACAGTTCCGCCAGCACCTTGTCGCGATTGGCCTGCAGCGTGTTGACCCTGAGGTCGAGCGGCGGGCGTGTCGCCAGCGCGGCGCCTTCGGCGACCCAGGCTACGCCGAAGGCTTGTTCGAGAAGCGGCGCGCACCAGTCGGGCACATCTGCCCGGACCGCGTCCGGCGCGTCGGCAAGCCGGCGCCCGGCGATCGCCTGGAGTTCGCTCTCGGTCAATAGCGGCGGCGCGAACTTATCGCCGTCGAGCGCGGCATTGAGGGATTGGGCCGTCTGGCCCCATTCGAGCAGCAGCGCGCCGAAGCCGATGGCGCGCGGCGTGTCCTCGCCGAGCAGCCAGCCGGCGGACCGCTTGTGGCGCAACGCGTCATAGACGATGTTGCCGATCGCCGCGCGGTCGCCGCCGCCGGCGAAGCGATGCGCCAGGCCCCAGTCCTTCAGTGCATCGGCGACCGGCCGGTGGCGCCGGCCGATGTCCTCCAGCACCTCGATGGCCGCAGCCAGTCTTCCGCCCAGTCTCATGGTCTTGATCCGTAACGTAGAAAACTATTCCGGCCCTGCTCTAGAGCGCGCAACCGGCGCGCACAAGCGCGCCGGCCGGGACAAGCGCTCCGCTTTGCAACTTTTGCGGTTGCGAATACTGTTTCGGCGATGATTCGCGGCACGAAAACAAGAGCCCGGATCGATACGAGGAGAGGGCAAAAAGGTAATGAAGACTTATCTGGCGGAAGTTCTAGGCACATTCCTGTTGGTGTTCATCGGGACGGCGTCGGTGGTGACCGGCGGCTTCGGCGGCGCGCTGCCGCTCGGCCAGGAAGGCATTGGCCTGGCGTTCGGCATCGGCCTGATCGCGGCTGCTTATGCGATTGGCCCCATCTCGGGCGCGCATCTCAACCCAGCCGTCACGCTGGGCGTCTTCCTCGCGGGCAGGCTGAAGGCCAAGGATGTCGTCCCCTACTGGATCGCGCAGATCATCGGCGCCATCCTCGCCTCGCTGGCGCTGTGGATCATCGTCTCCGGCAAGGCCAGCGACCCCATCACCAACTTCGGCGCCAATGGCTGGGACGTGACGAAATGGGGCCTGGGCTCGGCGTTCCTGTGGGAGCTGATCGGCACCTTCACCTTCGTCACGGTGATCCTCGGCGTCACCGCTGAGAAGCACTCGACGGCGTTCGCCGGCCTGGTGATCGGCCTCACACTGGCAGGATTGCATTTCGCCATGATCCCGGTGACCGGAACCTCGCTCAATCCGGCGCGCTCGATTGGCCCTGCGCTGTTTTCCGGAAGTGCTGCGATCAGCCAACTCTGGCTCTTCATCGTCGCGCCACTGATCGGCGGCGCCATTGCCGGCGTGGTGGCCAAGGCGCGGGTGTTCGAGAAGGATTGAGGTTTCGAAGACCGGCTAGGAAAGGCGCGGGCTGTGGTCCGCGCCTTTTTCGTTGGCCATTGCGGTAGGAGAAAGGCTCAAGCCGTGCTCTGCGCCACCAGTCCAAGTTCCTCAACCATCGCCTCGCGCATCAGGAACTTCTGCGGCTTGCCGGTAACCGTCATTGGCAGTTCGGTGCGGAAGCGGATGTGGCGAGGTATCTTGTAGTGGGCGATCTGGCCGGCGCAGAAGGCCTTGATCTCCTGCTCGGTTGCGATCTGGCCAGGCTTGAGCACGATCCAGGCGCATAGTTCCTCGCCATATTTGGCATCGGGAATGCCGAACACCTGCACCTCCCTGACCTTGGGATGGCGGTAGAGGAACTCCTCGACCTCGCGCGGATAGACGTTCTCGCCGCCACGGATGACCATGTCCTTGACGCGGCCGACGATGTTGCAATAACCCTCGGCGTCGATGATTGCGAGGTCGCCGGTGTGCATCCAGTCGTCCGTGTCGATCGCCTCGCGGGTTTTTTCCAAATCGTCCCAGTAGCCCTTCATCACGGAATAGCCGCGCGTGCAGAGCTCGCCCGGAACGCCGACCGCGACCGTGGCGCCATCGACATCGACCGCTTTGACCTCGACATGGGGGTGGACGCGCCCGACGGTCGAGACGCGCTTTTCCAACGGATCATCGACGCCACTTTGAAAGGAGACCGGACTGGTCTCGGTCATGCCATAGGCGATGGTCACGTCCGACATGTGCATCAGCGATACCACCTTCTTCATCACCTCGATCGGGCATGGCGAGCCGGCCATGATGCCGGTGCGCAGGCTTGACAGATCGAAGGACTGGAAGTCCGGGTGGTCGAGCATGCCGACGAACATGGTCGGCACCCCATAGAGGCAAGTGCAACGCTCCTGAGCGACAGCGTTAAGCGTGGCGCCGGGGTCGAATCCCTCTCCCGGGAAAACCATTGTGGCTCCTTTCGAGACGCAGCCCATCGTGCCCATCGACATGCCGAAGCAGTGATAGAGCGGCACCGGAATGCAGAGCCGGTCGTCGACGCCCAGCTTGATCGCCGAGGTGACGAAATTGCCATTGTTGACGATGTTGGAATGGGTCAGCGTCGCCCCCTTGGGCGCGCCGGTGGTGCCGGAGGTGAACTGGATGTTGATCGCATCGCCCGGCTTCAGCGCTTCGGAGATACGGTCCAGGCTGTCATGTTCGTCGCGGCCGGCCATGGCCAGAACGTCGCCAAAATTGAACATGCCGGGCGAGCTCTCCTCGCCCATGCGGATGACGATCCTGAGCGCGGGCAATCGCTTGGCCTTCAGCTTGCCCGGCATCGCCGTGGCGATCTCCGGCGCCAGCGTCGCGATCATGCCGAGATAGTCGGAAGTCTTGAAGCTGGCTGCGGTGACCAAGGCCTTGCAGCCGACCTTGTTCATGGCATAGTCGAGCTCGGTCAGCCGATAGGCCGGGTTGATGTTGACCAGGATCAGGCCGATGCGGGCGGTGGCGAACTGCGTCACCAGCCATTCCCAGCGGTTGGGCGACCAGATGCCGACGCGGTCGCCCTTCTCCAGGCCGAGTGCCAGGAAGCCGGCGGCCAGCGCATCCACAGTGTCCGACAGTTCGCTCCAGGTGAAGCGCTTGCCTTGGCCGATGAAAACGGCAGCGTCCTGCGTGGCGTATTTGCTGGCGGTTTCGGAGAACAGCTCGGGGATCGTCTTGTCGAGCAGCGGTACGGCGCGCTCCCCGGAGACATGCGCCTTGCCGTCGACCGGGGCGACGAAAACGCCGCCGGCGCGCACGCCACGTCCGCGCAGATTGCTGGCGTTCTTCAACTCGTCGAGATTGACCGGCATCGTTCTGTGCTCCCGGGACGGATATGGACTCTATCAGCCCGGCGCAGCAGTGGAAATCCTGACGGCGACGGCCGGAGGCGAGGGTGACAGGTCCTGAAGGCTGCCTATCCGGCCACTGCGGCCATCTTGCTGGCAATGTCGCGCAACAGAGCCTCATCAGCGGCAGCACGCGCCTTCTTCGATGCCACCAGGCAAGCCTGCGATTTCAGCACGACGCCGTCGCCCAGCACTTTGAGATGATTGGCGCGCAATGTCGCGCCCGAACTGGTGATGTCGACGATGACATCGGCCAGCCCCGCCGCCGGCGCGCCTTCGGTGGCGCCCAGGCTCTCGACGATGCGATAGACCTGGATGCCATGCTTCTGCGAGAAGAACTGCTGCGTCAGCCGCCAGTATTTTGTGGCGATGCGCAGCCGTCTGCCATGGCGCTGGCGGAAATCGGCCGCGACGTCGTCGAGATCGGCCATGGTGTCGACATCGAGCCAGATGTCGGGCACCGCCACCACGACGTCAGCATGGCCGAAACCGAGGCGGGCAAGGATTTCAGCGCGGCTCTCCCAATCGGCGCGGCTTTCGCGCAACAGGTCCTCGCCGGTGATGCCAAGGTCGACAGTGCCCTGGCCGATCTCGCCGGCAATCTCGGACGCCGACAGGAACGCCACCTCGACAGTCTCCAGGCCCTCGACACGGGCCTGGTATCTTCGCTCGTTACCGGGCAGGCTGACGGCGAGGCCGGCCTTGGCCAGCACCTCCAGCGCCTGCTCCTTCAGACGGCCTTTCGATGGAATGGCGAGGGTAATCATGACGCGGTCTCCCGCAACGTCTCGATGCGGTCGAGCCAGACGGAAAAACCGACGCCGGGTATCGGCGCCTTGGCGCCGAGCAGGGTCAATAGCCGATCATAGCGGCCGCCGCCCGCCAAGGGCCGGTCGCCACCCTGCACCGCGATCTCGAAGACGAGACCCGTGTAATAATCGAGCGGTCGGCCGAAGGCGGCATCGTAGCGGATTTTCTCCGCCGGCAAGCCATGCCTCTCGATCGCTTCAGCGCGGGCGGCGAACCTCTCCAGCGCAGCATCAAGCGAAAGACCGGCACCGTCGGCGAATATTTCCAGCGCCTGGGGCGCGCCGCCAAGCGGCACGTCGATCGCTAGAAAGCCCTTCAATGCCGCGAAGGCCTCGTTCGACAGCCGCACGCTGCGCAGTTCGGCCTTCTCGATCAGCCGCCGCGCAATGTCGGACGGCGCACGCCCAGTCGACCCCGAAAGACCGGCCTCCTCCATGCCGCCGGCTATGTGCGCGGTCAGGCGTTCCAGATCGCCATCGAGGACAAGGGCTGCGACCGGACCGGAGAGTTGGCCGTTGCGCGGCGGGTTGGCGAGATCGGCGAGTGCCGCCTCCAGCATCGGCGCGGAACCGAAGGCCCGCGCAAGACGCATGCGCCATCCGCGCGGCAGACCGAGTGCCGCCAGCACCGCCTCGAAAATGGTCTGGTCGCCGAGTGTAACCGCCAGGTCCTGCCCGGGCAGCACCAACGAGAGCAATGCGTGCGCGTCTGCCACCGAGCGGGCATCGGCCTGCGCGGTGTCGCGGTCGCCGAGATCCTCGATGCCGGCCTGGAAGAACTCGTTGCCGCCGTCGCGGCGCTGGCGGAAGACCTCGCCCAAATAGGAATAGCGGCGCGGCGTGCCGGCCTGCGAGCTGATGTGGTCGAGACAGACGGGGATGGTGAATTCCGGACGCAGGCACAGCGTCTGCCCCGTCTCGCTTTCGGTGAGGAAGATGCGGCGACGCAAATCCTCGCCGGCCATGTCGAGGAACGGGTCGGCCGGCTGCAGGATGGCAACCTCGACTGCATGCGTGTCGCGGGCGGCGAAGAGCTTGGTGATGTCGGCTGCGATGGCGGGAAATCGGATGGTCATGGATAGGTTGGGCGCGAGGCACCCCCCTCTGTCCTGCCGGACATCACCCCCGCAAGGGGGGAGATTGGATGCCGGGAATGCTTTCGCCAACCTGCCACGTCGCAGAAAGAGCACCACGCCTGAAGCTGCTGATCTCCCCCCTTGCGGGGGAGATGGCCGGCAGGCCAGAGGGGGGTGTTCAAGCGCTATCCTTCGCGCGATCGGACGCCTGCGCCGCCAATATCTTACTCACCGTCGCCACCAGTTCACTCTCCGCCACCGTCACCTGTGCCGGCCGCGCGGCGCGCCATTCGGCATTGTCTGATATTTCGGCCGACATGCGCGCGCCTTCGATCAGGTCCTTGATCTGCAACTCGCCCCTGGCGCGTTCGTCGCCGCCCTGGATGATAGCGATCGGGCAGCCGCGGCGGTCAGCATATTTCAACTGCGCCTTCATGCCGGCGCCGCCGAGATACATTTCGGAGCGAATGCCGGCGGCGCGCAGCTCCGCCACCATCTTCTGATAGCGGCCCAGGCTGTCGGTGTCCTTGTCCATCACCAGCAAAACAACGGGCGCGATCACATCGGCGCTGCCGAGCTTCCCAAGGTTCTTCAGCGCGGTCATCAGCCTCGATACGCCAATAGAAAACCCTGTCGCGGGCACGGGTTCGCCGCGAAAGCGCGAGACGAGACCGTCATAACGGCCGCCGCCACCGACCGAGCCGAAACGCACGATCTGGCCGTCCTCATTGGGGATTTCGGCCAGCAACTCGGCCTCGAAGACGGGGCCTGTGTAGTATTCGAGGCCGCGCACCACCGATCGGTCCATCGCGATGCGGTCGTCGCCATAGCCAGCCGCCCTCACCAGGGCTTCGATCGTCGCCAGTTCGCCGACGCCCTCCTGATAGGTCACGTTCGAACTGACCATGGCATCCTGACCAGCCTGTATCGTTCTTGCCGTCGCGAGCAGAACCGCCTCGGCTTGCCCGTTGTTCAATCCGGCGCCCTTGGCGAAGTCCCCCTCGCCTTCCTTGCCGCCATCCCATCGGCCCGGCCCCAGCAAGAGCTTGACGCCTTCCGGCCCGAGCTTGTCCAGCTTGTCGATCGCCCGCAGTACTGTGAGCCTGCGCCCGGCATTCTCGTCCCCGCCGAGGCCGATGGCTTCCAGCACACCGTCCAGCACCTTGCGGTTGTTGACGCGGATGACGTAGTCGCCTCGCTTGATGCCAAGCGCCTCCATCACATCAGCCATCATCATTGCCATCTCCGCATCGGCCGCGACGCCCGGCGTACCGATCGTATCGGCATCGAACTGCATGAACTGGCGGAAGCGGCCCGGGCCCGGCTTTTCGTTGCGGAACACCCAGCCGGAGCGATAACTGCGATAAGGCTTCGGCAGCCGCTCGTAATTCTCGGCGACGAAACGCGCCGTCGGCGCGGTCAGATCATAGCGCAGCGAAAGCCACTGGTCGTCGTCATCCTGGAAGGAGAACACGCCTTCGTTGGGTCGGTCCTGGTCGGGGAGGAACTTGCCCAGCGCGTCGGTGTATTCGATCAGCGGCTGGTCGGCGGGTTCGAAACCATAGAGCTCATAGACCGAGCGGATCGTCGCCATCATCTTCTCGACGGCGCGGATGTCCTCGGCGCTTCGGTCGGCAAAACCGCGCGGCAGCCGCGCTTTCGTCTTTTCCGATTTTTCGGCCATGGGCTCGGTCTTTTTGCTGGATAAACAGGACTGGTCTCGGGTGCGCGTGTCCTAACCGATGCGGCTTGGTGCGGCAAGGCCGGCAAGGCCCGCGGTGCGTGAAGGCTCCGGAAACAAAACACACCCAGCATGAAACAATCCGGCCTTATACGCGGCATTATGCCGACACAATCCAGATCGATAAGCGCGGGCAACTGAAGGGGTTCGGGATATGACCAACGCTGTACGATTCCGTGTCATCGACGGCGGCGCCGGCGATGGCTCCGCGCATCTGCTGCCGGCCAACCACCATGCCCGCAAAATGGCTGGCCAGGCGACGGCCGGTCAGGTCGCGGGTCCGTTCGACATGCCAGCCGATGACGGCAAGGGAGCTTCGCTGCGCGATGCGTTGATGACCGGCCTGCTTGTTATCTACCCCGCCATGGCCACGGTGGCCGCGATCGTCGCAGGGCTATTCCTGGCCAGCGCCAACGGGACCTGAGCTATTTCGGCCGCTTGAATGCCTTGCGGTCCTTCTCGACCTGCTTGCGGCAGACACAGCCCTCGAGATGGTCGTTGACCAGACCCATAGCCTGCATGAAGGCATAGACAGTGGTCGGGCCGACGAAGCTCCAGCCCCGCTTCTTCAGATCCTTTGAGATGCGCACCGAGACCGCCGTGGTCGGATTGGCGCGCAGATGAGCGAGATCGACGATCCTCGGCCGCTCGTCCCTGGACGGTTCGAACTTCCAGAACCAGGCGGCCAGTGAACCGAATTCGTCGGCCATTTCGCGGGCGCGCTTTGCATTGTTGATGGTCGAGACGATCTTGCCGCGATGGCGGATGATTCCGGCATTGCCGAGCAGGC
This sequence comes from Mesorhizobium sp. ES1-1, assembly GCF_020164785.1. Classification (GTDB taxonomy): domain Bacteria; phylum Pseudomonadota; class Alphaproteobacteria; order Rhizobiales; family Rhizobiaceae; genus Mesorhizobium. Next base: position 361,396 of record NZ_JAIUGX010000001.1, read on the forward strand.
GTTCGACATCCTTGTCGGTGAAGGCGGAAACCTTGTCGAAGTCGAAGCCGGCGAAGGCCTCACGAAAGTTCTCGCGCTTGCGCAGGATTGTCAGCCAGGACAGGCCTGACTGAAAGCCCTCGAGGCAGATCTTTTCGAACAGCCTGCGGTCGTCGGCGACAGGCCTGCCCCATTCATGGTCATGATAATGCAGATAGTCGGGCAGGTTGCCGTGCCAAAAGCAGCGCACGACGCCATCAGGACCGGCAAGCAGGCCGGTGTTTTCTTTACTCATCCCTAAAATTTCCATCCGTTAAACACACTCAGGCACGGCCTTTACCCCTGCTTTACCAGATTCCTGAACCCGGCGGTAACCACACCAAAAGCTTTCCTGACAGCATAGCATTTTACGCATTTCGATTCATGTTTCGGTTGCCGCTTCGCGCCAATGATCGCGAAAACCGGGAGCGGTTCCACCCGGTTGTTGCAGACGATCAAGGTGCGTTCCGATGAAGTCAGTTCTCTATTCCTTGCTCGGCGCCGTGGCGATGCTCGCCGCCGGCGTCACGTCCTCTGAAGCCGGCGACCGCTATGGCGACAGGCCACCGGTGATGGTAAGCCCCGATCTTTCCGCGCCCTGGGTGCTGCAGCTTGGCCGCGCCCCCGGCCTCGTGAGGCAAAACCGCCAAGTAGTCCGGCAGCGCCTGCCCTATGCGCAGCCCGATGGCGTGCAGACCGCGGCCGTGCAGGCGCCGTCCAGGCGTATGGTCATGCGCGCCAAGATCAATCCCGTCTACCTGCCGCAGGAAGTCGCCTATGACGGCCCGCAGAAGCCGGGCACGATCGTTATCGATACGACGCAGAATTTCCTCTTCCTGGTCGAGAAGAACGGTAAGGCGCGGCGCTATGGCGTCGGCACCGGCAAACCGGGCTTTGAATGGTCGGGCACGCACAAGATCACGAACAAGCGGGTCTGGCCGGACTGGCGCCCGCCAGCCGCGATGATCAAGCGGGAAGCCGCCAAGGGTCGCTATTTGCCCACCTACCTGGCCGGCGGCATGGAAAACCCCCTCGGCGCCCGCGCGCTCTATCTCGGCACGACCGAATACCGCATCCATGGCACCAACCAGCCCTGGACGATCGGTGGCGCGGTGTCCTCAGGCTGTATCCGCATGCGCAACGAGGACGTGGTCGACCTCTATGAGCGGGTCGATGTCGGGACCACCGTGGAGGTGATATAGAATCTGCGAACCAGCCGGCGAGGAAGCGCAAGACTTCTCAGAATCGGAAGGGACAACGGGCGGCGGGCCGTATGGGGATGCGGTCGGTCCAGGAGGGCAGCGTGGGAAACCGCGCTGCCCTTTCTGTTTTGACAGGTACCGACGGGTTTGACCGAACTGCGGCCGCGGGGCGCCAGACTGCCCGGTCGGCACGTCGCGCAAGAGGCATGATGGTTCGCTTTCGCGCTGCCCTTCCCGGCATTATTTTGCTATGTCCGCCGCATAACCATAAAAGAGTTTGTCCATGTCCCTGTCCGAAGACAGCCGCTATCTCAAGGGCGGGCCGGTTGCCCAGCGCATCATCACTGCCGTGCGCGAGGATGCCGCGATTGCCAAGGCCGAGGGCTTTGCCCCCAAGCTCGTCTCCATCACGGTCGGCGACACTGATGCGGTCGATGTCTATGTGCGCAACCAGCGCGCCAAGGCGCAACTGGCCGGCATCGACTTCGAGGAACGGCGCTTTCCCGCCACCATCACATCGGGTGAACTGGAAGCGGCGATCCATGGCCTGAACGCCGATCCGCGCGTCACCGGCATCATCATCCAGCGGCCGGTTCCACCGCATATTCCAGTCAGGATGCTGCAGGCCGCGGTCCATCCGCTCAAGGATGTCGAAGGCATGCACCCGGCCTCGATCGGCAACATCGTCTACAACCAGCTCGACCTCGCGCCCTGCACGGCCGCCGCCTCGGTCGAACTTCTGAAGGAAACCGGCCTCGACCTCAAGGGACTGGAAGTAGTCATCGTCGGCCATTCGGAAATCGTCGGCAAGCCGATCGCGTTCCTGCTGATGAGCGAGGGCGCGACGGTCACGGTCTGCCACCACATGACGCGCTCGGTCGCCGCACATGCGCGGCGCGCCGACGCGTTGTTCGTCGCCGTGGGCAAGCCCCGGCTGATCAAGGCCGACATGGTGAAGCCCGGTGCCGCCGTCATCGATATCGGCATCAATTCGGAAATCGGCCCGGATGGGACGAGCCGTATCGTCGGCGACGTCGACACCGAAAGCGTGCGCGAGGTAGCTTCCTGGATCACGCCGGTGCCGGGCGGCGTCGGCCCGATCACGGTGGCGATCCTGCTGCGCAACACGATGGTGGCGCTCAGTCGCCAGCGGGCGCTTTATGAGGCGACTTACGGCACGGCGGATCGGCTGGCTGCGGAGTAGCCGCCGCCAAGTTCACTCTGCCGCCACCAGCCCCTGCTCCGAAACGCCTTGCGGCTTTGGCCCGCCATAAGCCCAGTCAAGCAGCTTTATCGTGTGCACCACCGGCAGTTTGGCGGCGGAGGCAATCTGGGTAATGCAGCCGATGTTGCCGGTGGCGACGACCGAGGCGCCCGTGGCCTCGATGTTTTTCACCTTGCGGTCGCGCAGCCTGGCGGAAATCTCCGGCTGCAGAATGTTGTAGGTGCCGGCTGACCCACAGCAGAGATGCCCCTCGCGCGGCTCGCGCACGATGAAGCCGGCTCTGGCCAACAATTCCTTCGGCTGGCGGGTGATCTTCTGGCCGTGTTGCATGGAGCAGGCCGCGTGATAGGCGACGATCGTGCCCGGCCTGCGCACCGGCTCGGGTAGCTCGAAGGCGGCCAGATATTCGGTGATGTCCTTGGCCAGCGCCGAGACGCGCGCGGCCTTGTCGGCATAGGCGGGATCGAGCCGGAGCATGAAGCCGTAATCCTTGATCGTCGTGCCGCAGCCGGACGCGGTGATGATGATCGCATCGAGCCCACCCTGGTCGATGGCGCGCGTCCAGGCATCGACATTCCGCCTCGCAGACGCAAGCGCGGCCTCTTCGCGCCCCATGTGATGAACCAATGCGCCGCAGCAGCCCTCGCCCGGCGGAACCACGACCTCGACGCCGAGGCGGGTAAGCAGCGAAATCGTCGTGTCGTTGATGGCCGGATCAAGCACCGATTGCGCGCAGCCGGTGAGGATGGCAACGCGCGCCTTTTTTGCCCCCCGCGCGGTATGGACACCAGGCAAAGCCGTCGGCGAGGCGTGGGGAATCGAGGCCGGCGCAAGCTTGAGCATCGCACTCAGCGGCTTCAGCGCCGGGATCTTTTCGAACAAGCCAATGAACGGCTTGCCCAGCCTGGCCAGTGCGAGCGCGGCGCGGAAGCGCGCGGGATAGGGCAGCACGAAAGCCAGCATGGCGCGTGTCATCCGGTCGATCAGCGGCCTCCTGTAGGTGTCCTCGATATGGGCTCGCGCATGGTCGACCAGATGCATGTAGTTGACGCCCGACGGGCAGGTTGTCATGCAAGCCAGGCACGACAGGCAGCGGTCGATATGGGTAACGATCTCCTTGTCGGCCGGACGGCCATTCTCCAGCATGTCCTTGATCAGATAGATGCGGCCGCGCGGCGAATCCAGCTCGTTGCCCAACGTCACATAGGTCGGACAGGTGGCGGTGCAGAAGCCGCAATGGACGCATTTGCGCAGGATCTTTTCCGACTCCGCGACATGCGGATCGGCGAGTTGGGCTAGAGAGAAACTGGTCTGCATCGCTGACGCTCTGTTTAGACGCAATTACGAACGGAAAACCGCTTCACACTTTTCCTGGAATTGCTCTAGGCCATGCGGCCGGGATTGAGGATGTTCTTCGGGTCGAATTCCTGCTTAAGCCGCTGGCTGAGCGCGGCGAGCGCCGGCGTCTGCGGTTCGAATACGGGCAGCGCGGCGCAATGGGCGGGAGCGGCACGCACGAGCGTGGCATGGCCGCCGCCATGTTTGCGCAGCAGGCCGCGCAGCAAGGCGTCTTGTGGGTCGCCCTCTTCCATGCGCAACCACACCAGCCCGCCCTGCCAGTCGTAGAAGGCGCTGACAGCGGCCTGCATGCGTAACGCCAGGACCATGTGGTGACCTTGGGACGGAGTCATCGACACGCGCCAGACCGGCTTCTCGCTGAAGTCGGCGAACGGCCTGACATCACGCACATCGCGCCAGATCACTTGCGAGACCTCGCCGGCGATCTCCTGCAACGGCCCGGCGCCGCCCAGCAGCTTCTTCAGCGCCGTGATACGATAGGCGACGGAGGGGCCGAAACCCTCGACGCGAAGCAGCGTAGCCGCATCGCTGCCCAGCGCACCGTCGGCGACACGCGCGGCGATGCGCTCCGGCAAATGGGCGGCGCTCGAAACTTCGGCGCTGGAACCGACCGCGACGGCCATGGCGGCGACGGCTGCATCGTCGAGCAAGCCCCGGATGGCGAGGGTCACCTCGGTCTCGGCCGCCGGCAACACCTTGAAGGTGACATCGGTAAACACGGCGAGCGTGCCCCAGCTGTTGGCCATCAGCTTCGACATGTCGTAGCCGGTGACGTTCTTCACCACGCGGCCGCCGGACTTGAACGCCTCGCCGCGCCCGGACACCACATTGATGCCCAGAATATGGTCGCGCGCCGCACCCGCCTTCAGCCGGCGCGGGCCTGACAGGTTCGCGGCAAGCACACCGCCGATGGTGCCTTTGCCCGGTTCGCCACCGAGCAGCGGGCCATAGTCCATCGGCTCGAAGGCCAGTTGCTGGCCGTTTTCCGCCAGCAACTTCTCGATTTCGGCCAAGGGCGTGCCGGCCTTCGCTGAGAGAACCAGCTCGGCCGGCTCATAGAGCGTGACGTGGGTGAGCTTCGACATGTCCAGCGTATGCTCCGTCTGCAGCGGACGGCCGATGCCGCGCTTGGAACCATGGCCCAGGATTTCCAGCGGCGATTGCTGCTCTACGGCCCAGGCGACGGTGGACAGGGTTTCGTCCGAGGTGGTCGGAGTGAAGGTGGTCATGGTCTCGCGCCTTTCCTCGCCCCCGCAAAGCGGGAGAGAGGTGGCTCGGGCGAAGCCCGAGACGGAGCGGGGGCAGTCATAGAGCGCGACCTCCCGGACGCTTTGGCTGCGAAAACAAACCTCAAATCTGTGGCGACGACGTCTTCCGCCAGTCGGCCCTCCAGTGCCGCAAGAATGGTTTCGCAGACACTCCGAGGGATCTTGAGAACATCGACATTCCAGAAACGCAAAACCGAAAACCCTTCGGCACGCATGAACTCATCTCGTAGTCTGTCATAGGAGCTTCCGACATGCTGGCTTCCATCCAGCTCCACCACGAGCTTCTCGCTCCGGCAAGCAAAGTCCGCGAAATACGGCCCGATCGGCATCTGCCGAACGAATTTGTAGCCGCCGAGCTGTTTTGCCTTCAGCTCACTCCATAGGATTGCCTCCGCCTGATTATCACCCTGGCGAAGCGCGCGAGCGCGGGCGATTTTTAAGGGCGAGCGACGGCTCGGCACATCGGCCGCAGGCCCCTTCTCCGTCTCGGGCTTTGCCCGAGCCACCTCTCCCCCGCTTTGCGGGGGCGAGGAACCCTGCTTCTGGGACTTCATCGCACTCAAAACCTCGGAATGTCCGGAAATGGCAGTTTGCCGCCAGAAATGTGCATGCGCCCGAGCTCCGCGCAGCGCCGCAGCTGTGGGAAGACCTTGCCGGGGTTGAGCAGATGGTTGGGGTCGAAGGCGCATTTGACGCGCATCTGCTGGTCGAGGTCGATCTGATTGAACATCTCAGGCATCAGGTCGCGCTTTTCCACGCCCACGCCGTGCTCGCCGGTGAGCACGCCGCCGACCTTGACGCAAAGCCGCAATATGTCGGCGCCGAAGCTTTCCGCCTTGTCGAGTTCGCCCGGCACATTGGCATCGTAGAGGATCAGCGGATGCAGATTGCCGTCGCCGGCATGGAAGACGTTGGCGACGCCGAGGCCGTATTTCTCCGACAGTTCGCGCATGCCGGCGAGCACGCGCGGGAGTTCCTTGCGCGGGATCGTGCCGTCCATGCAGTAATAGTCGGGCGAGATCCGGCCGACCGCCGGGAACGCGGCCTTGCGGCCGGCCCAGAAGCTCAATCGCTCCTGCTCGGACTGCGAGATGCGGCAGGTCGTGGAGCCGTTCTTGTAGGCGATCGCCTCGACGACGCCGATGAGATGATCGACCTCGACGCCGGGCCCGTCGAGTTCGACGATCAGCAGCGCCTCCAAATCCAGCGGATAGCCGGCGTGAACGAAATCCTCAGCAGCGTGGATCGCCGGCCGGTCCATCATTTCCATGCCGCCGGGGATGATGCCGGCGCCGATGATGTCGGCGACGCATTGACCGCCCTGTTCACTGGTCGGGAAACCGATCAGCAGCGCGCGGGCCGTCTCCGGCTTCCTGAGGATGCGCACGGTGACCTCGGTGACCACACCGAGCAAGCCTTCCGAGCCTGTCATCACGCCAAGCAGGTCATAGCCCTCCGCATCGAGGTGGCTGCCGCCGAGCCGCACGACCTCGCCATTCATCAGCACCATTTCGATGCCGAGCACATTGTTGGCGGTCAGGCCGTATTTCAGGCAGTGCACGCCGCCGGAGTTCTCAGCCACATTGCCGCCGATCGAGCAGGCGATCTGGGAGGATGGGTCGGGGGCGTAATAAAAGCCCTCCTGCTCGACGGCGGTGGTGATGCCGAGATTGGTAACGCCCGGCTGGGCAACGACGACGCGATTGGAAAAATCGATCTCGAGTATACGATTGAAGCGGCTCATGACCAGCAGCACCGCGTCCTCGAGCGGCAGCGCGCCGCCGGATAGCGATGTTCCGGAGCCGCGCGGCACGACGCGGATGTTGCGGTCATTGCAGTATTTCAGCACACGCGAGACCTGCGCCACGGTCTGCGGCAGCACCACAACCAGCGGCAATTGCCGATAGGCGGTCAGGCCATCGCTTTCGAAGGCCCGCATGGAGTTGGCGGCGTCGACAACCCCCTCCCCCGGCACGATGATGCGCATGTCGGCGACGATCTCGTCGCGCCGCCGCATGGTGGCGTCGTCTGGTTTCGGCATGGCCAGGCCGGACATAAGCAGCCTCATTCGCTCGACTGGTCAAAATCTTTTACCAGTGAGAAGCGTTGTTTGCAAACGCTGCGGCTGCAGCGTTCGGAACACCCGGTCTTACACAAGTTTCCGCAGCGTCAATCTGCCGCTGCCTCATTCTCTCATGGGAGTCGCGAGAGCTCTATTCCCCCGGATGCTTCGCCGGCTCCGAATGTGCGCGACGCACGCGGCGCACGCCCCACCAGACGAGCAGGATGGCGACCGGAACGGAGGCAGCAGTGACAAGCTCTGGCGCGAAGGCGTGGCCGAAAATGGAGGCGCCCTTGGCGAGATAGCCGATGAGGCCAACGACATAGTAGGAAACTGCGGCTACCGACAGGCCTTCGACGGTCTGCTGCAGGCGCAATTGCAGGCGGGCGCGATTGTTCATCGAGGCGAGCAGATCACGGTTCTGCTTCTCGACCTCGACATCGACCCAGGTGCGCAGCAGCGTCGTGGCGCGGGTCAGCTTGCGCGACAGGTTGGCCTGCCGCTCTTCGACCGAGCGGCAGGTGCGCATTGCCGGCGCGACGCGCCGCTGCAGGAAGCCGCCCCACGTATCGTAGCCGGGGACGGCCTCTTCCTCGAGCGCCTCCAGCCGCTCGCCGACAATGCCGTCATAGGCGCGGCTGGCGCCGAAGCGGTAGAGGCTCGAGGCCGCGTCGGCTTCCAGCTCGGCCGCGAGCTCGGTCAGGTCGGCTAGCAGCGTCTGGCTGTCGCGGGTTTCGGCGACCTTCATTTCCAGCGTGGTCTGCGCCAGCCTGTCCTCGATGCGGCGCGCGCGGCCCGACAGCGTCAATGCCAGCGGCAGGCCCAGCATGGCCAAGGTGCGGTAGGTTTCGATATCGAGCAGGCGTTGCGATAGCGCTCCGGTCCGCGCCGCTGTCAGGCCGCGATCGAGCACGAGCACACGGGTCATGCCGTCGCCGTCCTGGCGGAAGTCGGTGACGATGGCCGCATTGCCGCGCTCGACCAGGGAATAGCACAGGCTGGCCGGGTCGAAACCGGCGATCAGCCGCTCGCTCAGCTCTGTCCATTCGCGAATCTCGAGCCGGATGCCCGAAATTACAGTTCCCGGCGGCGAAAACCCGTTGCCGAACGGAGAGCCTTCCTGCGGCCTGCCGGTTTCGGACAGCGGTCCCTCCCATAGATAGGTCGAGAATTCCGTGTGCCGCTCCCAGCGCAGCGAGCCCTTGCCCCACTTCATGGCATGGTGACGAGCCTGGCGATCCGGCGCGGCGATGCCAAGCCGCCGCGACAGTTCGGACAGCACTGCGTGATCAACGGCGGAGCCGCCCTCGGTCATGAAGGCAAGTTGAATGAGCACGCGCGGCTTTTCGATCAGGGGATGGGGCCGCGCATGGACCTCGCCCAGCGCGCCGGGGCGGCCCTCATGCGCGGGAAAACCCATGACGCTGCCCAGAGCGCGCGGCTGAAAATCGAGATTGGACGCATCGTCCGACACGGCTTGCCCCCCGCAGCCTTGAACCCTCTTGCGCGTGGTCTAGTGGCAATATCCCAAGGACGCAAACAGCAACTGTTCCGCCAAACATCGCATCTCGAAGGGCGTCGACGCCGGCGCGGTTCGAGCATTGGATAAATTATTTGACCAGTTTGCAAAGCGAGCCTAATCCTGGACCACACCGTTGCGCTTGCCGGGCACCCTATTGAGCGACATCTTCTCCAGGATCGAGCATTCGCGCACCGCCGACGAGGTGGTGCAGCAGATCGAGAGCCTCATCCTCGAAGGTGTGCTGCGCACAGGCGACCGATTGCCGGGCGAACGCGAACTGGCGCGCCAGTTCGAGGTGTCGCGACCGATCCTGCGCGACGCGCTGAAGGCGCTGGAAGGCCGCGGCCTGCTGACGACCAGGGCAGGCGGCGGCACCCATGTCGCCGACATCATCGGACAATTGTTCACCAAGCCGGTGGCAGACCTGATCTCGACACATCGCAAAGCCGTGGCCGACTACCTGGAATATCGCCGCGAGATCGAAGGCGTTGCGGCCGAATATGCGGCGCGGCGCGCAACGCCGGAAGATCTGGCGCTGCTCGGCCGGATCATGGCCCGCATGGACGAAGCCCACAGGACGGGAGATTTCGACGATGAAGCCGAGATCGACGTCGAATTCCATCATGCGATCTGCGAGTGCGCGCATAATATTCTGCTGCTGCACACGCTGCGCTCCTGCTACCGGCTGCTGTCGGAAGGCGTGTTCCAGAACCGGCTCCTGGTATTCACCGTTCCCGGCGCCCGCGACGCACTCCTGGCGCAGCACCGGGCGATCCATGCCTCGGTACAGGCCGGCGATCCGGCCGCGGCCCGGAAAGCGGCAATGGACCATATGATCTATGTCGAGCGCTCGATGGCTGAAGCCGAGCGCAGCGGCGACTGGCAGCGCGTGTCCCGGCTTAGGTTCAAGCAGCGTGTCGACGCCGCCGATACCGAACCCGCGCGCAAACGCTCCTAGACTCGAACGGGAACACCATGAGCGACATTCTCACCATCGCCGACCTCAAGGATCTGGCCCGCCGTCGTGTGCCCAAGATGTTCTTCGACTACGCCGATTCCGGCTCCTGGACCGAGGGCACCTATCGGGCCAACGAGGAAGACTTCCAGAAGATCAAGTTTCGCCAGCGCGTGCTGGTCGACATGGACAATCGCTCGCTGGAATCCACGATGATCGGGGAGAAAGTCTCGATGCCGGTGGCCTTGGCGCCAACCGGCATGACCGGCATGCAGCACGCCGATGGCGAGATGCTTGCAGCGCAGGCGGCCGAGGAATTCGGAGTGCCGTTCACACTGTCGACCATGAGCATATGCTCGATCGAGGATGTCGCGTCAGCAACCACCAAGCCGTTCTGGTTCCAGCTCTACGTCCTGCGCGACAAGGGGTTCGTGCTCGACCTGATCGACAGGGCTAAAGCTGCGAAATGCTCGGCTCTCGTGCTGACGCTCGACCTGCAGATCCTTGGCCAGCGCCATAAGGACATCCGCAACGGGCTTTCGGCGCCACCCAGGCTGACACTGCCCAACATTCTCGACATGGCGATCCGCCCGCGCTGGTGCGCCGCCATGGCGGGAACGAAACGGCGGACGTTCCGCAACATTGTCGGCCATGCAAAGGGTGTAGCCGATATGGCCACCCTGGCTTCGTGGACGAAGGAGCAGTTCGATCAGCATCTTTCATGGAAGGATATCGACTGGATCAGGGAGCGCTGGGGCGGCAAGCTGATCCTGAAAGGGATCCTCGACAGGGAAGACGCGCTGATGGCCGCCGAGACCGGCGCCGAGGCGATCATCGTCTCCAACCATGGCGGGCGCCAGCTCGATGGCGCGTCGTCATCGATCATGGCGCTGGAGGAGATCGCCGATGCGGTCGGCGACACAATCGAAGTGCATATGGATGGCGGCATCCGTTCGGGCCAGGACGTGCTGAAAGCACTGTGCCTGGGCGCCAAGGGCACCTATATCGGGCGGCCCTTTCTTTACGGCTTGGGCGCGCTGGGCAAGGAAGGGGTTACCAAGGCGTTGGAAATCATCCGAAAGGAGATGGACATAACGCTGGCACTGTGCGGAAAGCGGCTGGTCACCGACATGGGCAAGGACCAACTCCGACGTTAATGTCGACGGCCCGAGCATGGAGAAGACGCAAGCATTGGTATCCCCAGGCATCCACTTTCTCGACGCACGTGGCCCGGCCGGCATGCGCCTCTACGCAATTGGTGACGTACATGGCAGGCTCGATCTGTTGGCCGCCATGCATGGCAGAATCCGGGATGAAATCGAACGCGACCCGCCGGAAGACTGGCGCGTCATCCATCTTGGAGATTATGTCGACCGCGGCCCCGATTCCAAAGGCGTCATCGATTTTCTCATCGAAGCACGGCAGCGCGACCCCCGCCATCTGATGCTCGCCGGCAATCACGATGTGGGCTTTCTCGATTTTCTGAGAGCGCCCGATCCCGATGGGCTTTTCATGCGCTTTGGGGGCGTGCAGACGGCGCAGTCCTATGGCGTGCCGTTCAACGAAGGACCCAATGCCTGGTTCGGCAAGGCCGAGACCCTGTTTCGAAGAGCGCACGCGGCTTTGGTCAATGCCGTACCGCAGAGCCATGTCGACTTTCTGCGGTCGCTAAATTTTTCCGTGTCGCTAGGCGACTTCTTCTTTTGCCACGCGGGCATCAAGCCCGGCACGGCACTGGACAAGCAAAGTCCGCAGGATCTGATCTGGATACGCGACGTCTTCCACGATCACACGGGCCTCTATCCGAAGATCGTGGTGCATGGCCATACGCCCGTGCCCGAGGCACAGGTGCTGCCCAACCGCGTCAACGTCGACACGCTTGCCTGGCAATCAGGCATGCTGAGCGCGCTCGTCGTCGACGGGTCGGACAAGCGCATCCTGACAATGACAGTGAAGGCGATGTAATCCTGATCGTCTCGCGCCGGAAGGCACGAAGGACTTCCGGATTTCAGCGCAGCGAGGCGGTGACGCCGTATCCGTCGACGGCATTATGGTTGTTGGCCGCGTCGGCGGCATAGATGCCCAGACCGCACAGCACGATGGCGGACAGCATGGCGAAGGACAGAAGCGCTGCTTTCACGGAATTCATCTCTTGTTTGAGCCTTCTGCATCTGTGCATCAGACGGTTACGAATGCGTTGAAACAGAGAATTCGCTTCAAAGTTTCGGCGGTTTCGCGCTTCTAGGCATATTCTGTTTCGGCGGTGTGTCGCTCGGGTCACACAACCGGTTCATCACCGTTGCGTAGAGCGTGCGCCTTCTAGGCCAGGCTGCGGACACAAGCCAAGTTCAAAGCAGCTGTCCCAAGGGGTTTCGCCGCCGCGTGCCAATTATGTCACGCATTACCAACCGGCGTCGGACGGATCAGATCGTGGCTACCCAGGCGCGTGCAATGGCCAGGCCGGCAGCATCGGCTTCCGGCCCGTTGCGGGCCATCTCGACATCGAGATTGCCGGCCCAGTACGGATGGCGCTCGGCGATGGTCGTGGCAAAGGAGGCGCTCCAGTCCTTCACCATCGGGCTGTCAGCCTCGAAATGGAACTGGAAGCCGTAAACGGCCCGACCGATGCGAAACGCCTGGTTCTCGGCGACATCGTTGCCGGCAAGCCGCACGGCGTTATCAGGCAGCACGAAGGTATCGTCGTGCCATTGGAAGATCGGGAATTTTTCCGGCAGATCAGCCAGAACCGGATCGGTCTTCGCATCCGCCATCAGCGTCACGCCCTGCCAGCCGAATTCATTGGCGCCGCCGATGCGGTTCTCGCCGCCGAAAGCACGGGCAACAAGCTGGCTGCCCAGGCAGATTCCGAGCACGGCCCGATCCTTTTCAGCGAAATCGCGGGTCAGTTCGAGAAGGGACGGGAAATAGGGATAGTCGTCGTCGGCCAGGGCATTCTGGCCGCCACCCAGCACGATCATGGCATCGTGACCCGCCGCGTCCTCCGGCAGTTTATCGCCCTTGTATGGCAGGCGCAGATCGAGGTCGGCGCCCGCTTCCGCCAGCGCCGTGCCGACTTGGCCAAGACCGGTATTGTCGTAGTTCTGGACCACCAGCACCCGCATCTCGAAACCCTGCTGACATGAAAAAGCTGCGGCGATCGTTATCATGCTGGTCGCGTTGCAGCCAAGACGCCTATTCTGGAGACAGCTATGCCACTGCGGAACCGTGTCGATCCGTTCGGCGTCATCCATGCCGTGCCCGAGCGAGGCTTGTTCACCGGAAATCGCGGCATCATCCATGATCCCGAGACGAAGACGCTGTTGCGGAAACGCTGGACGCTGATAGCGTGGATCATCTGTGTGTGCGCCTTCCGCAGCGTGCGGCGCGAGCCGATGGGTCGCAACCGGAAGAGCTATGACCAACCCGACGGCAAGGCAGGCTGGACCGAGCTGTTCTTCCTGGACGAGGTCACGGCGCTGGCGGCGGGGCATCGCCCCTGCTTCTTCTGCCGGCGCGACCGGGCCAGCGATTTCGTTTGTCGTTTCGGTGAAGCCTTCGGCATTGCCGAGCCGCGTGTGCCGCAAGTCGACAAGCGGTTGCACAAGGAGCGACTGGCTTCCGGCGGCAAGCCACCGGCGCTAACCATGGAGGAGCTCGCCGGTTTACCGGACGGAGTCATGTTTGCGGCTGGCGGCAACGCCTTTGCCCTGCGTGCGGGCAAGGCCCGGCCCTGGTCTTTTGCCGGATATGGTCCACCGGTCGACATGGGCCGACTCGATGGCCACGGAATTTCGTTGCTGACGCCTGCTACGACGCTTGCTGTCCTGCGGCACGGCTTTCAACCCGTTTGGCATCCGTCCCTCCAGGCTTGACGCCAGCCATAGCCTCGCTCATTCCTCGGCAATGCGCGCCAATTACAAGATGCAACGCCTGTTCGTGCCGGACGATCTCGCGCCGAACGCGGAGTTCGAAGCCGGTCAGCAGCAGAGCCATTATCTCCTGCATGTGCTGCGGCTGGCCGAAGGCGCCGAAATCCTTGTCTTCAACGGGCGAGACGGCGAGTGGTCAGCCACCATAGCAGCGAAGACAAAAAGGTCCGTGCGGTTGAAAGTGCTGGCCTCGCAGCGCCCGCAGCCTTCACGGGCCGATCTGATCTACTGCTTCGCGCCGCTGAAGCAGGGCCGGCTGGATTATCTCGTGCAGAAGGCGGTCGAGATGGGCGCCGGCATCCTCCAACCCGTCATCACGCAGCACACGCAGGTCGCCAAGCCTTCGATCGACCGCTTGCGCGCCAATGTCGTGGAAGCCGCCGAGCAATGCGGCATCCTGGCGGTTCCGGATGTGCGCGAGGCGGAAAAATTCGAACGGCTGCTGGGCAACTGGGACAGGGAACGGCGGCTGATCTTCTGCGACGAGGACGCCTCGAGCGACAATCCCCTATCTGCCTTGCGGGCTGTGGAAGAAAGTCGGCTGGCGCTGCTGGTCGGGCCGGAGGGAGGCTTCTCCGACGATGAACGTAAAGTTCTGCGCACGCTGCCCTTTGTGACCGCCATTCCGCTCGGGCCGCGCATTCTGCGCGCAGATACAGCCGCGGTAGCCGCTCTGGCGCTTATACAGGCGACGATAGGCGATTGGTGAGCCTTGATCGGCTGAAGAGCTCGTCCGGATCATGGCCTTCAATTCCTGTTGACCTCTGGCTCAGGATTTTTCGCTTGATCGGCTGCTGACATTTCGTCCATTTACCCCCGGCGGTCGCCCGACCGCCTCTGAGGGCTGAACCATGGCGCGCGACACAACCGATTTCCGGCCGATCGAAAGCGTCGACGAACTCGTCGAACACCTCGCCGAAGGCAACAAGCCGCGCGACAAATGGCGCATCGGCACCGAGCACGAGAAATTCCCGTTCTACGTCGATGGCAACGCGCCTGTCCCCTATGGTGGCGAGCGCGGCATCCGCGCCATCCTCGAAGGCATGCAGCAGAAGCTCGGCTGGGATCCGATCATCGATGACGGCCGCATCATCGGGCTGGTCGAGCCAACCGGCCAGGGCGCGATTTCGCTTGAGCCCGGCGGCCAATTCGAATTGTCCGGCGCGCCGCTGGAGACCATCCACCAGACATGCCGCGAGGGCAATGCCCATCTGGCGCAGGTGCGTGAGATCGCCGAACCGATGGGCATCCGCTTCCTCGGTCTCGGCGGCAGCCCGAAATGGTCGCTGGCCGAGACGCCGAAAATGCCGAAGTCGCGCTATGAGATCATGACGCGCTACATGCCGAAGGTCGGCACCAAGGGCCTCGACATGATGTACCGCACCTGCACGATCCAGGTGAATCTCGATTTCGAAAGCGAATCCGACATGCGCCGCAAGATGCAGGTGTCGCTGAAGCTGCAGCCGCTGTCGACGGCGCTGTTCGCCAACTCGCCTTTCACCGAGAGCCGGCCGAACGGTCTGCAAAGCTGGCGCGGAGACATTTGGCGCGACACCGACAACCAGCGGTCGGGCTTGCTGGAATTCTGTTTTTCGCCCGAATTCGGTTTCGCGGACTATGTCGAATGGGCGCTCGACGTGCCGATGTATTTCATTATCCGCGACGGGCGCTATCACGACATGACGCATATCACCTTCCGCCAGTTCATGGCCGGCGCCGCCCGCAATGAGGTGCCCGACGGGATGGCGACGATCGGTGACTGGGCGAACCATCTGTCGACGCTGTTCCCGGACGTGCGATTGAAGCGCTTCCTTGAAATGCGCGGCGCCGACGGCGGACCATGGCGTCGCATCTGCGCGCTGCCGGCCTTCTGGGTCGGGCTGCTCTATGACGAGGCGGCGCTCGACGCCGCCGAGGCGCTGACCTCGAGCTGGACCTATGACGAAGTGCTGGCAATGCGCAATGCGGTGCCGGAACAGGGGATCTCGGCGCCCTTCCGCAACACCACGCTACGCGAAATCGCGCGGGAGGTGATGGCGATCTCGCGCATGGGACTGAAAAACCGTGGCCGCAAAAACCGTGACGGCTATGATGAGACCTCGTTCCTCAACACACTTGACGAAGTCGTCGCGCGGGGCACCACAAGCGCCGAGGAGATGCTCTCGGCCTATCATACGCGCTGGGGCGGCTCGATCGAGCCGGTGTTCATGGAATACGCCTATTAACCTCGCGCCGGTCTTTGATCGATACGTCGTTCTGCCAAAACCGATGTGACTTTCGGGCGACATGCATTAGCTTCTCCGAGGAGGATTTCCGGAGGAGAGACCAATGCCTTCCTTGTTCGATATGCTGGCGCAGGCCCAGAACGGCAATGGCCTGCAGGCCCTGGCCGAGCAGTATGGGCTTTCAATGCAGCAGACTCAGGCTGCCGTGGCGGCGCTGCTGCCGGCCTTCTCGCAAGGGTTGCAACGCAATACCGCCGATCCCTATGGCCTTGGCGCTTTCATGACTGCGATGGCGAGCGGACAGCACGCCAAGTATTTTGACGACGCGGCCCGCGCCTTCTCCCCGCAAGGCATAGACGAGGGCAATGGGATTCTAGGGCATTTGTTCGGCTCAAAAGATCTGTCGCGCGCCGTGGCCAGCCAGGCGGCGCAGGCGAGCGGGGTCAGCCAGCAGATCCTGCAGCAAATGCTGCCGGCCATCGCCTCGATGGTCATGGGCGGGCTGTTCAAGCAGACGACAAGTCAAATGCAATCCACCGGCGGCTTTGCCGGCGGCGGCAATCCGCTTGGCGAGATCATCGGGCAGATGATGCGGCAAGGCGGCCTGCAAACTGCGCAACAGCAACAGGCACCGCAGAACCCGATGGACAATCCGTTTGGGAGGGTTTTGCAAGACATGTTCGGCGGCGGCGCACAATCGTCAAGCCCGCCGCGGCAGACGCAGAACCCCTACGGGGACAATCCCTTCGGCAAGGTTCTACAGGACATGTTCGGCGGCGCGACACAGCCGGCGCAGCCTCAACAGACGCAAAGCCCCTATGGCGACAATCCGCTGGGCAAGTTTTTCGACGATATGCTGAGGCCGGGGGGCGGCTTCGGCATGTCTGACGCGCAGTCTGAGCCGTCGTCGGCGTCCCAGCCGCAAAGCAGTCCGAGTGACAAGCCCTCAAATCCCTTCGACGCTCTTTTCGGAGAGATGTTCGAGACCGGCGCCCAGCAGCGCGACGACTATATGAAGGGCGTGGAGACGCTCTTCGATCAGTTCACGCGCGACAAGCGCTAGCCGGCCAATCGAGGGCGGTCTGGGGAACCGAAAAGAAAAGCCCGGTCCTTGGAGGACCGGGCAGGATGCAGGCGGCCGGCGGGGAACCGGCAGGGAGTGTGGGGTGCCTGCATAACGGTCGGTCGGTCGTGCCCTCGAGAAGAGTCACGTGACCGGAATTGCGCGATCAGGCGACCCTGCGGGCGATGTCCTGGATCGTCTCCACACGGTCGCTGGCGATTTGCCTCAGGACAACCGTCGGATCACGGCCGAAAGGCACGTCGACGGCGACATGAAGATCGCCACGCGTCAGACCGATATCGGCGAGTTCGGCATCCGACATCTCGCCAAGCCGATAGAACGCACGGCGGTTTTTCCACGCACGGTAGATGTTGAAGACCGTGTTTGCCACGCGCACCGCAACAGCCGGATGCGAGCTGATGCGCGAGGTCTGGGTGGCGAAATCAAACGTGGCCATGTCGGTCTCCTTCAGGCTTTAGTCGGACAAGACCCGGCGACCGGCGCTGGAGAAAGCGGCCGTTCCGGTCTCGATACACACGCCATCATGTGGATGGCAGGAATTTGCCATCCCGCAATTGATTAATCCAACGAATGTTTCTAATCCTAGACATCAACATCAATGATGGATCATGTCGATGCAATCGCCGCTGGATCTCGATCAACTGCAGACCTTCATCACGATCGCGGATACGGGCAGCTTCACCCGGGCGGCCGAGGAGGTGCATCGCACGCAGTCGGCGGTATCGATGCAGATGCGTCGGCTGGAGGAGCGGATCGGCAAGCCGCTGTTCCAGAAGGACGGGCGCATCAACCGGCTGACCGAGGAAGGCGACAAGCTGCTGTCCTACGCGCGGCGACTGCTCTACCTCAACCGTGAGACGCTGGCAGCCTTCGACGACCGGCGGCTCGAAGGCACGATCCGCATCGGCACGCCTGATGACTATGCCGACCGTTTCCTGCCGGAGATCATGGCGCGCTTCACGCGCTCCAATCCGCGGGTCGAGCTGACCGTTGTCTGCGAACCGACACCTGGGCTGGTCGAACATATCAAGCGCGGCAATCTCGATCTGGCGCTGGTGACGCACAATGATACGCGCGGCCAGTCGGAAGTGGTGCGGCGCGAGCCGCTGCTTTGGGTGACCTCGGCCAACCATGCGACGCATGAACAGCCGACGCTGCCGATGGCCTTTGGCCGGCCGAACTGCATCTGGCGGCGCGCCGCCGTGGACGTGCTTGACCAGCAGAACCGAGACTACCGCATCCTGTTCACCAGTTTTTCGGCCACCGTCATCACCGCCGCGGTGCTGTCGGGCCTGGCGATCTCGGTGCTGCCGGAATGCGCGCTCAGGCCCGGCATGCGGGTGCTGGGCGAAGCCGACGGCTTTGGCACCCTGCCGGATTGCCGCATCGGCATCATGCGCGGCCAGACTTCGCGGCCGGAAATCGTCGATGCGCTTGCCCGTCATATTTCGGAAAGCCTCGACAATATTTCCGTACCCATGAGCGAGGAGGCTGGAAGCTTCGACTTCGCCGCCCTGGCCTTTTCCAAGATGAAGCGCACGAAGCCGCACCAGATTTTGCCCGGTTGGTAGAGCGCCGCGCCGGCGTCACCGGCGCTCAGCCCGACGGCAAGCGTAAGGCTTGTCCACGGGCATAGGTCTTGACGCAAGCCGGCATGAGCGCGCCAATCGCAGCATGAGCCAAGCAGCAACCGAATCACGCACCAACGCCGCCGAGTATACGGTGAGCGAGATCTCCGGCGCCCTCAAGCGCACGGTCGAGGATGTTTTCGGCAATGTGCGAGTGCGCGGCGAGATTTCGGGTTATCGCGGACAGCATTCTTCCGGCCATGCCTATTTCGCGCTGAAGGACGACCGCGCCCGGCTCGACGCCGTGGTGTGGAAGGGCACGATGAGCCGGCTGAAATTCCGCCCCGAGGAAGGGATGGAGGTGATCGCGACCGGCAAGCTCACCACCTATCCGGGAAAGTCTAACTACCAGATCGTCATCGACAATCTGGAGCCCGCCGGCGCCGGCGCGCTGATGGCGCTGCTGGAAGAGCGTAAGCGGCGGCTGCAGGCAGATGGGCTTTTCGATGCCGGCCGCAAGCGCAAGCTGCCATTCATGCCGTGCGTCATCGGCGTCGTCACTTCGCCGACGGGATCCGTGATCCGCGACATCATCCATCGCATCAAGGACCGTTTTCCATTGCATGTGCTGGTCTGGCCGGTGCGCGTGCAGGGCGAGACGTCGGGCGTGGAAGTGACCAATGCCGTTACAGGTTTTAACGCACTGAAATGGGACAGCCCTATTCGGCGCCCCGACGTGCTGATCGTAGCGCGCGGCGGCGGCAGCCTCGAGGATCTGTGGGGCTTCAACGACGAGGCGTTGGCGCGCGCCGTCGCGGCCTCCGGCATTCCGGTTATCTCGGCAGTGGGGCACGAGACGGACTGGACGCTGATCGATCTCGCAGCCGATGTGCGAGCGCCGACACCGACGGGGGCCGCCGAAATCGCGGTGCCGGTAAGGGCCGATCTCGAGGCCACGCTCGCCAGTCTCGGCGCGCGGCTCAAGGCAGCGGTGTTGCGGAATTTCGAGCGCAAGCGGCAGGCGGCTCGCGCGGCGGCCCGCGCCCTCCCCTCGCCCGATCAATTGCTGGCGTTGCCGCGCCGGCGCCTCGATGAAGCGGCAAGCCGGCTCAGCCGAGGCTTGACCGTTTCCACCGAACGGAAGCGGGCACGGTTCTATGCCATCAAGCTAACACCGACCATGCTGTCGCAGCGGATCGCCGAGGCGCGGCGCACCAACGAGCGCAATCTGCTGCGCGCGCAAGGAGCGTTGCGCGCATTGGCGCGAACCCGGAGGGCGGAGTTCAATCGTGCGGCTGACCAGCTGCCCAAATGTGCCAAAGCGTCGCTGCGCCGGCACCGGCAGCAACTGGCCTTGCTGGAAGGACGCATCACGATTGAGCCGACGGCACGGCGGCAACGCGTGCAGCGGGACCTGCTGGCGGCTTTGACGAGACGCGGCACGCAAGCGGTGGTGCTGAGGCTGGAACGTTCGCGCGTGCGCGTTGCCCAGGCTGACAGGCTGATGGCGACATTGTCGCACAAGGCGGTCCTGGCGCGCGGCTTCGCCCTGGTGAAGGGTGCCGACGGGGCAGTAATCAAACAAGCGGCAGAGGTGACGTCGGGAATGGCGCTGTCGCTCGAGTTCGCCGACGGCACCGCCGATGCGGTGGCGACCAGCGGCGCGGCGCGGCCGAAACCGGCTGTCAGGCAAGTCAAGGCGAGAGAGCCGGGCACCCAGGGATCGCTGTTTTGAGACCATGACCGGCAACAAGCAGCATTTGACAACGCCGTCGGGCAAACCGCGTGCACGAAGCTATGGCATCGGCTTCGATGGCAAGCCCGGTCCATGCAATGCGATCACCGACGTGCCAGGCGTCTTGGTGGGTTACTCGACGTTGATTTCGGGCGATGGTCCGCTCGTCGTGGGCACGGGTCCGGTGCGCACCGGCGTGACGGCGATTCTGCCCAGGCCCCGCGCCGACCTAGCAACGCCGGTGTTCGCCGGCGTCTTCAGCCAGAACGGCAATGGTGAACTCACCGGCTCGCACATGATCGAGGAGACCGGGGCTTTCAACTTTCCCGTCACCATCACCAACACCCATTCCTGCGGTGTCTCACGCGATGGCACGCTGCGCTGGATGCAACGGGCATTGCCAGAGGCGCTCGACAGCGCATGGGGCCTGCCGGTGGCGGCCGAGACCTATGATGGCTTCCTCAACGACATTAACGGCCACCATTTGACCTTCGACCATGTCGCAGAAGCCCTCGACGGGGCGACCAGCGGGCCGATCGATGAAGGCAGCGTCGGCGGTGGCACCGGCATGATCACCTTCGGCTTCAAGGCGGGCTCCGGGACGGCGTCGCGCATCGTCCCATGGCAGGACCAGACCCTCACGGTCGGCGCCTTCGTGCAGTCGAATTTCGGCAAACGGCAGAATTTCACCATTCGTGGCCTGCGGGCCGGGCCCGATCTTGCCGAGCCGGCGATCCGCGAAGGCACGCCACGCGCCGAGAAGGGCTCGATCATCGCCGTAATAGCCACCGACGCGCCTTTCCTGCCGCATCAGATGAAGCGGCTGGCCCGTCGCGTGCCACTCGGCGTCGCGATGACAGGCGGCTTCGGGTATCACAGCTCCGGCGATATCTTTCTCGCCTTCACGACGGCCAATCCCGGCGCGGCACTCGCACCTGCAGGCCGTATCGCCAATGCCGCATTCATTCCCGACGCCGACATCGATCCGTTTTTCGACGCGGTAATCCAGAGCGTTGAAGAAGCGATCCTCAATGCCTTGGTGGCCAATGACGACATGATAGGGCGCGATGGCAATTTCGTCCCGGCTCTGCCGAAGACGTGGCTCAAAGAAACGTTCGGGCTGAAAGAGAAGGTCGGCTAAGACCAGAACGCGGGCCAAAAGGGCCCGCCTTTAGCCAGGATCCTCTGGCTATTCCGCGGCCTTGATGGAGGCCTGCCGATTTTCGTCGGCCTCTGCGGCTTCCTCGAGCCTGGAGGCAATCAGTTCCTGAATGTCGCCGACTTCTTCCTGGATGTCTTCAAGCGGTATGCCCACCTCCGCCGCCTTGGCGGCGCATTCCCTGGCGAGAGTCTCCGCCTGCTTCTCAAGCTTGGCCTGGGAATGCTGGCAGTGGACCTTTTCGCCGATCCATCCCCGCAAGAACTCGATCGCGTGTTCGCTCATACTACTGTTCCCTGGCGGCAAAGCCGGTTGGTAATCATAAACGTCGACATCCCACAAAGGATGCATGCCCTCATTCCAGCCGAGTCGCCGGGAACCGGCAAGCCTGTCTGGTCCAAAGTCCAAGGAGCCAAAGCAAATCGAGGGATCAAAGGCATTTCTTTTCTGGGGAGGTCGCTTTTCGTTGGCTGGACAGCTCCAGCTTCGCGCCATTGTTTCTACTTGCTTATTCCGGTCTCTGAGACGATTTCCGTCACAAATCAATGGAGCGGTGCATAGCACATTCACAGCTGCTTCTGGACATTGCCCTCAGGCAAGCGGGTCGAAGCCGCCGCTATATAGTGATATCCCCATGCAATGTCGACTCCGCTCGATCTTGCGCACAGGATGCTAAAAGCCGCACCCTTTGCCGCACGGTTCGCGGGTCCGCGTCGTACTTTTTTTTGCATTTGCCATGGAGTTACCTATGCTCGACCAGTCCAACGAACTCGCCGCCTGGGATCGCGACCACTTCTTCCATCCCTCGACGCATATGGGCATGCATGCGCGGGGCGAGAGCCCGAACCGGATCATGGCCGGCGGCGAAGGCGTCACTGTCTGGGATATCAACGGCAGGAAGAGCATCGATGCCTTCGCCGGCCTCTATTGCATCAATGTCGGCTATGGCCGGCAGAAGATCGCCGACGCCATCGCCGCCCAGGCCAGCAACCTCGCCTACTACCATGCCTATGTCGGCCACGGCACCGAGGCCTCGGTCACCTTATCCAAGATGATCATCGACCGCGCACCGCAGGGCATGTCGAGGGTCTATTTCGGCCTCTCGGGTTCGGACGCCAACGAAACCAACATCAAGCTGATCTGGTACTACAACAACGTCCTGGGCCGGCCGGAGAAGAAGAAGATCATCTCGCGCTGGCGCGGCTATCATGGCTCGGGCGTGATGACGGGGTCGCTGACCGGGCTCGAGCTGTTCCACAACGCCTTCGACCTGCCGCGCGCGCCGATCCTGCACACGGAGGCGCCGTATTATTTCCGCCGCCCCGATCGCTCGATGAGCGAGGAACAGTTCTCGCAGCATTGCGCCGACAAGCTCGAGGAGATGATCCTGGCTGAAGGCCCGGAGACGGTCGCCGCCTTCATCGGCGAGCCGATCCTCGGCACGGGCGGAATCGTGCCACCGCCCGCCTTCTACTGGGAAAAGATCCAGGCGGTGCTGAAGAAGTACGACGTGCTGCTGGTGGCAGACGAGGTGGTGACGGGCTTTGGCCGGCTGGGCGCCATGTTCGGCTCCGATCACTACGGCATCAAACCGGACCTGATCACGATCGCCAAGGGCCTGACCTCGGCCTATGCGCCGCTGTCGGGCGTCATCGTTGCCGACACGATGTGGCAGGTGCTGGTCGAGGGCTCCGACAAGCTCGGATCGCTCGGCCATGGCTGGACCTATTCGGCGCATCCGATCTGCGTTGCCGCCGGCGTCGCCAATCTCGAACTGATCGACGAGATGGACCTGGTGACGAATGCCCGCGTGACCGGCGCCTATTTCCGCGCCGAACTCGCCA
Source organism: Mesorhizobium sp. ES1-1 (assembly GCF_020164785.1). GTDB lineage: Bacteria > Pseudomonadota > Alphaproteobacteria > Rhizobiales > Rhizobiaceae > Mesorhizobium. Next base: position 384,551 of record NZ_JAIUGX010000001.1, read on the forward strand.
AGGCAGTCGGCGGCCACACACACGTCGGTGACGTGCGCGGCGACGGCATGCTGGCGGCGGTCGAATTCGTTGCCGACAGAGACGACCGGGTGTTCTTCGACGCTTCGCTCAAGATCGGCCCACAGGTGGCGGCCGCACTCGCGGCAAGCGGCGTCATCGGCCGCGCCATGCCCCAGGGCGACATTCTCGGCTTTGCGCCGCCGCTCTGCCTGACGCGCGAGGAAGCCGACATCGTGGTGTCCAAGACCGCGGATGCGGTGAAGAGCGTGTTTGCCAGCCTGTGACCTTCGCTGGAGGCTGTTTCCCGCCTGCAACGAGTTGCAGACGGTCGATCGCCGCTGAGGTTGCATGCCCCATCGCTTGAACTATTGTGCTTGCTCGGCTTCGGGCATCCAGGCAAGCAGGATGTTGCCGCCTCGAAATATCGGAGGAGGAATATGATCGACAGGCAGGAGCGTATTCGTCCGGCCATTTGCCTTTAGCGACACGGAATTCGGCAGAATGACAAAAACGGTCGCGGCCGCATCGGGGGCCGGATTCCGGGAGGCGCCGGCCGGCTCGGAACCCGCCGTTGAGCTTGACGGGGTGACGATAGAATTCGCGCTGGCCGGTGGCAGCGTTTTCCAAGCCGTGGCTCGTGCGGACCTCAATGTCGGCAAGCAGGAATTCGTCGCCATCATAGGACCGACCGGCTGCGGAAAATCGACGCTGCTGAATGCCGCGGCAGGACTTATAACGCCCGCTTCGGGCAGCGTGCGCGTCCTGGGCGGCCCGCTTGATGGCCTCAACAGACATGCCGGCTACCTCTTCCAGCAGGATGCGCTGTTGCCATGGAAGACGGCGCTGGACAATGTCGCCATCGGGCTGGAAGTTGCCGGGGTGCCCTCCCGCGAAGCCAAAGAACGAGCGCGCGCATGGCTGGCGCGCGTCGGTCTGGCCGCCTTCGGGGACCGCTATCCGCACATGCTCTCGGGCGGCCAGAAGAAGCGTGTGGCGCTCGCGCAGGTCCTCATCCGCGACCCCCGGATCATCTTGATGGACGAACCGTTCGGGCCACTCGATGCCCAGACGCGGCTGATCATGGGGGATCTTCTGCTGAAATTGTGGTCGGCCGACCGCAAGGCCGTCATGTTCGTCACGCACGATCTGGAGGAGGCGCTCGGACTGGCCGACCGCGTTGTGGTGATGTCGGCCGGCCCGTCGGCGCGCATCATCGGCGATTTTCCAATCCCGCTGTCGCGCCCGCGCGACATTTCAGAAATCAGATTGGATGGGAGCTTCCAAGAACTGCATCGTGACATCTGGCACATGCTGAAGAAGGAGGTGCTCAAGGCCTATGGAGAGATAGCGCAGGAGACGGCCTCATGAGGCGGACCAGCCTTTTGCTGATGCAAGGCGCGGTGGCAGTCGTCATCATTGCGTTCTGGCAGATCGCGTCCACCACCGACCTGATCGGCGATCCGAACAACATTTCCTTCTTCTTCTCGACGCCACTCGCCGTCGCGGCCCAGATATGGATGTGGTTTGCCACGGGAACGATCTGGCACCATTTGGGAATCACGCTGTGGGAGTCCGTCCTCGCCTTCGTGATCGGCTCGGTGGCCGCCGTGGGGATCGGCTTCTGGTTTGCCCGCAAGCCAAGGCTCGCCGCCGTCTTCGATCCTTATGTCAAGGCAGCCAATGCGCTTCCCCGCGTGGTGCTGGCGCCGATCTTCACGCTCTGGTTTGGCCTCGGCATCTGGTCCAAGGTGGCGTTGGGCGTGACGCTGGTTTTCTTCATCGTTTTCTTCAACGTCTACCAGGGCGTGAAGGAGGTAAACACGACCATCCTGGCCAATGCGCGTATGCTTGGCATGAACGACCGGCAATTGCTTCGCCATGTCTATTGGCCGTCGGCGCTGTCCTGGATGTTTTCATCCCTGCATGTCTCGGTCGGCTTTGCCGTGGTGGGAGCCGTGGTGGGAGAATATCTCGGCGCGGCGGGCGGGCTGGGCTATCTCATCCAGCAGGCGGAAGGTGTGTTCGACGTGGCTGGCGTTTTTGCCGGCATGGTCGTTCTCGCCGCCTTTGTGCTGCTGATCGACTGGATTGTCACGCTCGCGGAAAGACGGCTTCTGGTGTGGCGGCCGGAATTTTCGAAATCGGGCCGATAGGCCGACTTGCTAACCGAAGGAGGAAATTATGAGGACTATTTCAAGATTGGCGGCCATGACCATGCTGCTGCTGACGGCGGGAGGACACGCAGGCGCCGCGGAAAAGGTTACGATTGCCATCGGCGGAGCAGCCTGCCTGTGCTACATGCCGACCGTGCTCGCCAAAGAGATCGGCGCCTATGAGAATGCCGGCATCGATGCCGAGCTCGTGGACTTCAAGGGCGGCTCACAATCCTTGACGGCCGTGCTGGGCGGCAGCGCCGATGTCGTGTCCGGCTATTTCGACCACACTGTGAGATTGGCCGCTAAGAACCAGAAGCTGCAAGCCTTCGTCATCTATGACCAGTTCCCCGGGCTCGTGCTGGCGGTGGCCCCAGGGCAGACGGGCAAGATAAATTCGGTGAAGGACCTGGCCGGCAAGAAGGTTGGCGTCTCGGCGCCCGGCTCATCGACCGATTTCTTCCTGAAGTATCTCCTCAGCAAGAACGGGATCGATCCGACCTCGGCCGCAGTCGTAGGCGTCGGGCTGGGCGCCACGGCGGTCGCGGCCATGGAGCAGGGGCAGATCGACGCGGTGGTAACGCTCGATCCCGCCGTCACCGTGCTCCAGACCAGGCACAAAGACCTGACTATCCTGGCCGACACACGGTCGCAGAAGGATACGGAAGCCATGTTCGGGGGAGATTATCCGGGCGGCGCGCTCTACACCCGGCCCGAGTGGATGGCTGCGCATCCGCAGGAGACGCAGGCCCTGACCAACGCCATACTTGCCACACTGGATTTTATCCATACTCACAGCGCCGAGGAGATCATGGCAAAGATGCCAGCGAATCTCGTTGGCAACGACAAGGAAGCATATCTGGCAGCGCTGAAGAACGCCCTGTCGATGTATTCGACCACGGGATTGATGGATCCGAAAGGCGCACAGGCTGTTTTGGACGTCTTCTCGGTCGGCTCGCCAGAGGTGGCCGGCGCAAAGATCGACATTTCCCAGACCTATACGAACAACTACGTGAACGCTGTGAAGAAAGCCAAGTGAAGGCCCGCTTCCCGCGCCCAGCGGTCTGAGCGCGGGAGAGCATGCGCTTAATCCGCGCTTTCTCATCCTGAGATCGCGCGGATAGTCTTGACTTCCGGACCCGACAATCAGTTCGTGGCCGTCATGGCGGACCACCGCCAGTTCCGAACCTCGGGCATGTCGACACCGTGCTTGCGGATGTAGCGATCGTGTTCGACCAGCTTGTCGCGGATCGCCTGCTTGGCGTAGACGGCCGCGGCGCCAAGCCTCGGCACGCGGTCGATCACGTCGGCGACGAGATGGAAGCGGTCGAGCCTGTTGCGGACCACCATGTCGAACGTCGTCGTGGTCGAACCCTCTTCCTCATATCCACGTACGTGCATGTTGTCATGGTTGGTGCGCTTGTAGGCCAGTCGGTGGATAAGCCAGGGATAGCCGTGATAGGCGAAGATCACCGGCTTGTCCTTGGTGAACAAGGCATCGAAATCGCTGTCGTTAAGGCCATGTGGATGCTGGGAACGGGGTTGCAGCGTCATCAGGTCGACGACGTTGACGACTCGCACTTTCAGGTCCGGAATGTACCCCCGAAGCAGATCGACGGCGGCAAGCGTCTCCACCGTGGGGACGTCGCCGGCGCAGGCCATCACGACGTCCGGTTCGCCGCCGCGATCGTTGCTGGCCCACTCCCATATGCCGATGCCCTGCGTGCAGTGCTTGATGGCGGCGTCCATGTCGAGCCATTGCGGCGCCGGCGCCTTGCCGGCGACGATGACGTTGATCCGGTCCCAGCTTCGAAGGCAGTGGTCGGTGACGTAAAGCAGCGTGTTGGCATCCGGCGGCAGATAGACCCGCACCGTGTCGGCCTTCTTGTTGACGACGTGGTCGATGAAGCCCGGATCCTGATGGCTGAAGCCGTTGTGATCCTGCTGCCAGACATGGGATGTGAGCAGGTAGTTCAGCGATGCGATCGGTTGCCGCCACGGCACGTCGCGCGAGGTCTTCAACCATTTCGCATGCTGGTTGAACATCGAATCGATGATGTGGATGAACGCCTCGTAGCAGGAAAACAAGCCGTGGCGGCCCGTGAGCAGATAGCCTTCAAGCCAGCCCTGGCAAAGGTGTTCGCTCAGCACCTCCATGACTCGCCCTGATGGCGACAGATGATCGTCCTCCGCCATGGCGCTCGCGTCCCAGGCGCGGTTGGTGACGTCGAAAAGAGCCTGGAGGCGGTTCGAGGCCGTCTCATCGGGGCCGAAAACGCGAAAATTGCGGGTCGCGTCGTTAGCCTGCATGACGTCGCGCAAAAACGCGCCCATCACCCGTGTCGCCTCGGCGTTGACGTCGCCGGGGGCTGCCACCGCGACCGCGTAGCTGGTGTAGTCGGGCAAGCGAAGCGGGCGCTTCAGCGCACCGCCATTGGCATGCCGGTTGGCGCTCATACGGCTGTCGCCTGCCGGCGCCAGGGCGGCGATTTCAGCGTGCAGCCGCCCGGCCTCGTCGAAAAGTTCGAGCGGCTTGTAACTGCGCAGCCAGTCCTCGAGCAGTTGCAGATGGCCTGGCTTGGTCATATCGCTGAACGGAACCTGGTGCGAACGCCACGACCCTTCGCTCTTGAGACCGTCGACCGTCTTCGGCCCGGTCCACCCTTTCGGGCTGCGCAGCACGATCATCGGCCAGCGCGGCCGCTCGGTAACGCCGGCTTGGCGCGCCTCCCGCTGGATGTGTCTTATCCTGTCGAAGGCCGTGTCCATGGCCGCTGCCATTTTCTGGTGCATGGGCTCGGGTTCGTCGCCTTCGACGAAGATCGGATCATAGCCGTAGCCGCGAAGCAGCGACTCGAGCTCTTGCGGCGAGATGCGCGCCAGCACCGTCGGATTGGCGATCTTGAAGCCGTTCAGGTGCAGGATCGGCAGGACCGCGCCGTCGGCTGCCGGATTGAGGAACTTGTTGCTGTGCCAGGACGCCGCCAGCGGCCCGGTCTCGGCCTCGCCGTCGCCGACCACGCAGGCGACCACCACGCCAGGATTGTCCAGAACGGCGCCATGGGCGTGCGCGAGCGAATAGCCAAGCTCACCACCCTCATGGATCGAGCCGGGGGTCTCCGGGGCGGCATGGCTGGGGATGCCGCCGGGAAACGAGAACTGCCGTACGAGGCGGCGAAGGCCGTCCTCGTCGCACGAGATATCGGGATAGAGCTCGCTATAGGTTCCTTCGAGATAGGTGTTGGCGACCACACCGGGCGCGCCGTGGCCGGGACCGGCAATGAAAAGGACATCGAGGTCTCTCGCCTTGATGACGCGGTTGAGGTGGACATAGATGAAATTGAGGCCGGGCGTCGTTCCCCAATGGCCGAGCAGGCGCGGCTTGACGTGTTCGGGTTTGAGAGGCTCGCGCAGCAGCGGATTGTCGAGCAGATAGACCTGTCCGACCGACAGGTAATTCGCCGCCCGCCACCAGGCATGCATCAGACGGAGCGCGTCCGGGTCCAGAGGCGTCGGCGATTTCGCGAAATCCGGTGATGTCGTGGATGTCATTGCGATGCTCCTGATGGCGAATGTCGAAATGGTGGGGTCACGCGTGGATGCCTGTCACATCACCAGTGGCCGCTGTCATCTGCTTGGTTTTGCTGGCTGAAAGATCGAGCAAGCTTCCTCGGCTATCACTTGTTCTTCGTCCGTCGCGATGACGAGCACAGCGACCTTGGCGTCCGGCGGCTCGATCCGCGTCTCGTTTGCCGTGTTCGCCACCGGATCGATCACGACGCCGAGCCATGAGAGATGAGCGCACACAGCTTCACGGATCTGGGGTTGATGTTCGCCGATTCCGGCGGTGAAGACGATCCCGTCGAGGCCGCCCAGCGTGTTGGCGATGGCTGCCGTCTCTCGGGCTATGCGGAAAGCGAACAGGTCCAGCGCCTCGCGCGCCGACGTTGCTTCGTTGTCGATCAGGTCGCGGCTGTCGGCGCTGATGCCGGAAACGCCGAGCAGACCGGAGCGATGGTAGAGCATGTCTTCGACCGCCTCGATCGACAGGCCGCGCTGCTTCATGAGGTGGATCAGGACACCCGGATCGAGCGCCCCGCAACGCGTCGCCATTGGAATGCCGTCCAGCGTAGAGAAGCTCATGCTGGTGTCGCGGCTGATCCCGCCTTCAAGTCCGCACAGGCTGGCGCCGCTGCCGAGATGCGCTACGACGATCCGGCGGCCGGCAATATCCGGCGCGGCCTCGCGCATACGCGCGGCTATGTATTTATAGGAGAGACCATGGAAACCGTAGCGCTTTATGCCCTCGTCGAAGAGCGAGCGCGGCAGGGCAAAGCGACGCACGAGATCGCTCTGGCTGCGGTGGAAGGCGGTGTCGAAGGAGGCGATCTGCGGAAGGCCGGGTCGCAGGTGCCGGACCGCCTTTATCAGGCGGACACTTTGCGGCTGGTGCAGCGGAGCCAGGGGCACCAGACCCTCGATCGCGACGAGCGTCTCGTCGGAAATCTCCTGCGGACCCGCGAACAGGTCACCGCCATGAACCACCCGATGTCCAACGGCGGCGAGCGCGCTCACGGAGAAGTGGTGAGCCAGCCAGGCGAGGGTTTCCTCTATGACTTCGTGCAGATCGTCGGAAACAGCCGCCTTCAGCTGGGTCTTGGCGCTTGCATAGCCTTCAGTGACCTCGAGCAGCAGCGGCTGACGGCGCAGGTCGATCACGCCCGCGCCAAGCCGGCGCGGTGTCTCGCCAGTGATTGCGAAGAAGCCGAGCTTGATGGTCGAGGAGCCAGGATTGAAGGTCAGGAGAACAGGGTCGCTCATGGCGCGGGCCACTCGCTGTTGCGCCCGCGCAGTGCAACCCTGCGCAGACTGACAGAGGCCAGATTTGGTTGCCAAGTGGCCATGTCGCCGCAATCCTCTTTGCGTGTCGATTGCGGCCCAGGATACTGAACCACCCTGTCGTCAGTAAGACAGGAATCGATTAATGCCATTGTCTTCGATCAGCGTTCGCGTCATCCCGCCAAATGCCCATTTGCGCAGCCGACTGTGTCCGTATGCGCCGGAAACCACAACATCAGCTCGGATTGATCGTGCGAATTCGAGCAGCGCGGCACGTCGGCGGCTGCCACGCCGGTCAGACGCGCTCTGAAACGATTTGCGAGATCGACGCCGAATTTGATTATCGGCGCCGGGTCGGCGTCGATGCCAAGCTTTACGATGATTTTCCTGTATGACATTGCGATGCCTTTTGGGACGCCGTTGGACGCGATAATGGAAAGCACCCCCCCTGCCGGCAACGCTTTGATACCGGTCAAGACGACACATTTTTCGCCATCCGGCGTGGCTGGCCGGCTCCCCCTTGACCGCGATCAATGCTGGGTTACGAGCTCTATCCAAAGGATGATCACGCGCGATCCAAGATCAGCAAGCATGGACGACAGGCAAGCTGTCCGACGGCATCGTGGAGCACTGGTTGGCGCCAGCGGGGAGTATCCCGGCTGGGCTGCGGCGCCTGGAACGCCGGACTGCCTGACACCGTCGGCTGAGGCGCGTTCTATGGTGCCGCTGAATCGAGCGCCGGTTGGTTCTGGACGGCGTGGCCCGGCCGATGTCGCTCGGCCGACGGCCACTACAGATGCTATGAACAGGAGAGCTTACCAATGCAGATCCGCACGCTCACACCCTTCGAATGCACCCAATTGCTGGCGGCCAACCGCGTCGCGCGCCTGGCCTGCGCCAGAGACGGGCAGCCTTACGTCGTGCCGATCCACTATGCCTATGCCGCCGATTATCTCTATGGATTTTCCATGCCGGGCAAGAAGATCGAATGGATGCGGGCCAATCCCCTGGTGTCCGTTCAGGTCGAGGAGCAGGGCGAAGGGCGTGGCTGGCGAAGCGTTGTCGTGGATGGTCGCTACGAAGAACTGCCGGACCGCATCGGCTACAAGCGCGAGCGGGACCATGCATGGTCCCTACTTAGCAAGCACTCCGACTGGTGGGAGCCTGGCGCGCTCAAGCCCGTCACTCCCGTGGTGGCGAACAGCACGCCGCATATTTTTTTCCGGATCCTCGTCACCTCGGTCTCCGGCCGCGAGGCAAAGGATTGATCAAAGAGTGACCAAGATGCGGGTGATGCCGCATTCGCGCGACACCGGCGCTCGGCCGGTTGAGTTCAGGCCGGGAATCGTGATTAGGCTCAGATGGCTCCTGGTAGCATCGGCTGCGATTACGAAGCGCATTGCGTGACGACGGCGGATCATGTTGAGTGCAAAAAAATCGCCAAGTGCCGATATTCGCGCTTTGAAAATTGGTGAGCACGTCATGCCGGCAAGGGACATCACCGGATCACAGGGCCGTTTCCTGCAGCTGCTTCTCTCCCGGAAATTCGAGGGCCTGAACGGCTATGTGCTGGCGGTCCTGGCCGTGGCGACAGCCTTCGCCATACGGTTCGCGCTGCAAGGCTTTCTGGACGAAACGGCTGTTTTTATCCTGTTCGTTCCAGCCATCCTCGTCGCATCAATAGCAGGAGGCATCGGACCGGGCATCGTCGCTGTCCTGCTTTCGTTTCCAGCCGCCTTCTACCTGGTCGCGCTGCACCCGGCGGGCGCCGGCAGCGGCTTCGAGCTCGCCGTCTTCGCGATCACGGGTGTGGTCATCGCCTTCCTGGGTGAATTGCTCCATCACGCAAGACGGCAGATCGACAAGGCCCAAGGCGCGCTCGAATCGCGGGACGCGCATCTCCGCTCGATCTTGGACACGGCGCTCGACGCCACGGTGGTCATAGAGAAGGACGGCACGATCGTCTCTTTCAACTCCGCCGCGATCCGGCAATTCGGATATGCCGAGCAGGAAGCCGTCGGGCGCAATGTGCGCATCCTCATGCCTGAGCCCTATCACCACGAGCACGACGGCTATATCCACCGATATCTCACGACAGGTGAAAAGCGCATCATCGGCGTCGACAGAGTCGTGGTGGGGCGGCGAAAGGATGGGTCGACCTTTCCCATGAAACTGGCGGTCGGGGAGATGCAGACCGGTGGCAAAACCTTCTTCACCGGTTTCATCCGCGATCTGACGGAGCGCGAGGAGTCGGCCGCCCGCTTCGAAGAAATCCAAGGCGAACTGGCAAGGATGGCGCGGCTCAACGAGCTCGGTGAGATGGCATCCACGCTGGCCCACGAACTGAACCAGCCGCTGTCCGCGATCGCGAACTACGTCCAGGGCTGCAGCCGCCTGCTTCGCGACCTGGACGATACCCTTGCCTCCAGGATGCGCGAGGCCCTCGACGAGGCGGCACGGCAAGCCTTGCGGGCTGGGCAGATCATCCGTCACCTGCGCGAATTCGTGACACGCGGCGAAACAGAGAAGGCGCCGGAAGACATCCGCAAGCTGATCGAGGAAGCGGGCACGCTGGCGCTTGTCGGCTCTCGTGAACGCGGCATCCGCTCGGTCTATGATTTCGCGCCGGCCGCGAAGTCGGTCATGGCCGACCGAGTCCAGGTCCAGCAGGTCCTGATCAACCTAATGCGCAACGCGATGGAAGCCATGCGTGACAGCGAAAGGCGCGAACTCGTCGTTAGCACCGCGCTCGATGGAGACGGGGCCGTGGTCATCGAGGTTGCCGACACCGGTCCCGGCATTTCCGAGGACATCGCGGCGCAATTGTTCAAGCCTTTCGTCACCACCAAGCCAGGCGGGATGGGTGTCGGCCTGTCCATCTCCAAGCGCATTGTCGAGGCGCATGGCGGCAAGATATCGGTGGCCAGGAACGACAATGGCGGCGCCACCTTCCGTTTCACGCTGCCGACAATCGAGGATGACGTCCGCAATGGCGATCGCTGATTATACAGTCCATATCGTCGACGACGAGGAAGCGGTCAGGAAGTCTCTGGCGTTCCTGCTGAGCATGAATGGATTCGCTGTTCGGATGCACAATTCGGCGACCGATTTTCTGGCATTCGCTCCGAGCATCAGCAATGGCTGCCTGGTCACCGATCTGCGCATGCCCGACATGAGCGGCGTAGAACTGCTGCGCGCACTTCAGGCAGCGCACGCGATGCTGCCGGCGATCGTCATCACCGGCCATGGCGACGTGCCGATGGCGGTGGAAGCCATGCGGGCCGGTGCACTCGACTTCATCGAAAAGCCGTTCGAGGACCAGGTGCTGATCGACGCCATAGAACGCGCGGCCACACAAATCGAGGAAACCCACTCTGCCTCAGACGACACCGCGGCCATCCAGGCGCGGATCAGGGACCTGACGGATCGTGAGCAACAGGTGCTCGCAGGGGTCGTTGCCGGCCATGCCAACAAAACGATCGCCTACGATCTCAACATCAGTCCGCGTACGGTCGAGGTCCATCGTGCCAACGTCATGGCGAAGATGCATGCAAAAAGCCTGCCTGAGCTGGTGCGGATGGCCTTGGCGGTGAAGTTCAGCCCCGCCTGAGACCATGCCAGCCTTCGCTCTGATTTGATGCAGCGCAAGGCGGCCCTCCACCAGGTTTCCTTATATTCACGGCTCGCGGCTGCTAGGAACCTGCCTGGCCGCCATCTGGAGGATCTGGTCCTTTGACCGTCGGCAGCATGGTTCTTGTCATCGCCCCCAATCCGGGTTTCCGGAAGTCCCTCGAATTCGCGCTCGAGGCCGAAGGCTATGTCGTGGATTCGCAGGCGCAGCTTGCAAAGGCAGTCGCGTCTCCATTAGCATCATCGATACGCTGCGCCGTCGTCGATGAAGACGCCGTGCCGGATTGGGCGAGTGGGCGGCACGCGCTCGCGCGGTTTCCCGGACCGATCATCCTGCTTGTGGACCGCCCATGGACGTCGCCCGAACCCGAAGGCGTGCTGATCTTGGTCAAACCGCTGCTCGGCAACGCGCTGATCAGGGCGGTCGATCATGTGATCGAAAACAGTACTTTGGCGCACTGAGTATCTACGTTCAGGAACGCCCGAGCTTGCCGGGCTGCGAATACGGCCACGTTCTGTGAGCAGGGGATGTTCAGCGACTGTCAGCCCGCAATGTCCGCAGGGTGATCGAATACCGGTGTTCGGCAAGCGGCGGAATGCTGTGTTCCCATTCGGAGCGCGACGGTCCAGTCATGAGATAGGCCGACCTGGGCTCGACGAGGATCGTCCTTCGGTCCCACTTCGTGCCGTTCTTGCGACGCAGCCGGAAATCGCACGACGCCAGCAGCGAGACGCCGGCCACCTCGTCGAAATGCGGCTTGTCGCGGTGCCAGCCGATACCGGCCCCGGGGCGATATTCATTGATCAGCACCTGCGCGAACGCTTCGGCCGGCCGGCCAGCAAAGGCCGCGACCTTGTCGCGCAAAGGCAGCAGAAATCCGGGGATCGGAGGCGCCTCCACGACCTGGCGCCGATCATAGTCGTAGCGCAGGCCAAAACCAACGACCCGGCGATTTGCGAGATGGCCGTGAAAATCGAAAGCCTGGAAAGGCAGGCCTTCAAGGTGCCGGGTGAGTTCGCTCTCTTCGTTCGGGGTGATCAACTCAGCCTGGTAGAGGAACCCCTCAGGCAGGTCGCTGCCGGCACCAAAGAGATCGGGCTGAAGCGCAGGGGCGCGGTCGGATGTTTTCAGTTTTGTCGGCGACATCGTGCCTAAATGGTGAGGGTCGGCTGACAAGGCAATGTCGACGACGTGCCCGGCCGATCTCGCGCGCCGGGCTGATGCCAGGATGCAGCAGGGCACAATGGCCCCGGAACTCCGGGCCCGCCGGCGGGTTTAACCGATGTCAGTCGGGTGCAAGACATGCCATCGACCGTAATACGAAATACCAAATACGACCCGGCCACCCGGGTTCTTTCGGTGTGGTTCGTGCCGAGCGGCTATCGCTATGATTATGAGGATGTCGCCCCGGAAACCTACGCCGCCTTCAGGCAGGCGTTGTCAAAGGGACGCTTCTTCAATGATTTCATTCGCGATCGTCACGCCTATCGGCGCACGGTAAATTCGGCCTGAAATCGTCACCTTATTTCACGGCTCTTATACCCGTGATGACGGGATATAATGGGTCAACGAGGTCGAGGCGCTCACGATCGATCTCTTCGAACGCAAGGCCCTGCAGGAAGGCCGTGGCGGCAAGCACATTGCCGAACTGCTCTACCTGAACGCCTGACGAGCCGAAGCTTTCCTCGAAAAGGCGACGCGCCGCGCTCTGGGTCATTGCCCAGAACCATTTCTCCGGCCCGTCGGCCGCGTCGATGGGCGTTATGCCCGGCACCGTCGCCAGGACCACGCCGCCGGGTGCCAGCGCGCGATGGATCGTTTTGACGGCGTCTCGGACTTGGTAGACCATATGCAGCGTCTGGGTGACGATCATGCAGTCGAAACAATTGGCGGCGATCTGCTCCTCCTGCTGGAGATCGGCCCGGATGGTTGCGCTAGGGTTGTCGTGTTCCGGCGCGTCGATAATGTCCGACCGCGCCACCCGTTCGGCGCCGAAACGGCGCGTGTAGACGTCGTCTCCGATTTCCGCCACGTGGCCCCTGATATCGCTGGCATGGCGTGCCAGGAAGCTCTCGATGTAATAGCGGTCCAGCGGCGTGCCACGATCGGAGCCGAAAGCGCGGCCGAGGGGCGCGACCTCACCGAAATCTCCAAAGTCCACCTTGCCCGGCGGGCTTATCGGATCGCCTCGGCCGATCCCTTCAACGGAGTGAACGGGCGTTTGTGTGGTTATCCGCGGCATGGCGCGGCCCTCGATGGCGTGCGTTCGATCGCCGGCTCGACCGGCCCCTTCGAATCAGGGGGCGGTCGCAAGGCCGAAGCGCATTTACGGGACATCTTCAGCGCCTCTAAGGCTTGATGACCACCTTGATGCAGCCATCCTTCTTGTCGCGGAAGGTCTTGTAGGCCTCAGGCCCCTCCTCGAGACCGATGCGGTGCGTGATCAGAAATGACGGGTCGATCTTACCGCTCTCGACCAGTTTCATCAGCGGCTCAAGATATCGCTGCACATGCGTCTGACCCGTTTTCATCGTCAGGCCTTTGCCGACGAACATTCCCATCGGCACGGTGACGGCGCCAATAAAAACGCCAGGAAGCGACAATGTACCGCCCGGGCGGCATGCCATCAGCGCCTGCTGGAGTGCATAGGGGCGCTCCAGCGCCGTGAGATCCGTCTGCAAGGTCTCGATGACGCCGCCTGCGCCATGGCTTTCCATGCCGACGGCCTCGATCACGGAATCGGGCCCTTTGCCGTCCGTCATGTCCAGGATCCGCTGTTGCAGATCCTCATCATCATATCTGAGCGTTTCGGCGCCGGACGCCTCGGCAAGCGCAAGCCTTTCCGGCACGATATCGAGAGCAATGACCCGTCCTGCGCCGAGCAGGAAAGCCGACTTGATCGAGAACAGTCCAACCGGGCCGCAACCGAAGACCAGGACGGTGTCGCCCGGCTGAATGTTGCAGTTCTCGGCCGCCTGGTAACCTGTCGGGAAGATGTCGGAGAGAAACAGCACCTGCTCGTCGGACAGCCCATCGGGCACCTTGATCGGGCCGACATCGGCATAGGGGACGCGCAGGAACTCGGCCTGACCGCCGGAAAAGCCGCCATACATGTGCGAGTACCCGAACAGGGCGGCTGTCGGATACCCCATCATCTTTGCCTGCTCGGCGCCAGCCGGATTGGACCGCTCGCAAAGCGAGAACAATTGCCATTTGCACATCCGGCACTCGCCGCAGGAAATGGTGAAGGGGACGACGACGCGCTCGCCGATCCGGAACTTGGAATGCCCCTTGCCGACTTCGACGACCTCGCCCATCGTCTCGTGGCCGAGTACGTCGTGCTTGTGCATCTCAGGGACGAACCCACCCATCAGATGGAGATCGGAGCCGCAGATCGCGCAGGCCGTGACCTTGATGATGATGTCGCGGTCGTCCTCGATCGTCGGATCGTCGACCCGTTCGCACCGGATATCTCCCTTGCCGTGCCAGGTCAGCGCTTTCATTCGTCACTCTCCAATGGGTTTCGCGACGCTAACCTGTCGTCTGGCGAAACGTTCCGAACCATTGCGGCGCCTGTGCTTTCTTTTGCAGAGCTGGCCAAGCCTTGTTCGCCAGCCGAATTGGCCGTCGCCGAGGTCAACCGATCTGCGTCTATTGGAACGTCGTCGCCGCGGGCGAGTTGTAGAACCGCAATTCATTCGCTGGAGCACGTTCATATGGCAAATCATCGAGAGCAAGAGACAGATCTTACCCAGGCCGAGGCGACCGACCGCATCTGGGAACTCGCCAAGGAAATCGACATCTGCATGTTCGTGACCTGGGACGGCGAATACAATCGCGCTCGCCCGCTGTCTGCCCGGGTCTATCGAGAAGAAAATGCCATCTACTTCCTCGTGAATGAAGACAGCGCCAAGAACAAACAGCTATCCGAATATCCCAAGGTCACGTTGGCCTGGAGTGACAGCAGCCACTACAAATATGTGACCATCTCCGGGGCGGCCGCCGTGTCAAACGACAGGGCCAAGATCGCGCAGCTGTGGGAGAAGACCGACTCCGCCTGGTGGGACAATGCGGAGGATCCGGAGATCCGCCTGATTACCGTGACGCCCGACGAAGGCGAGTTGTGGGACAGCCCCGGACTGGTTGTCGCCACGGCGAAGATGGTGTTCGCCGCCGTCACCGGCGCCAAGCCGAGCGTTGGCGAAAACGCAAAGGTGGACCTCTGAAGGCCAAGGCCATTCAACCTAACTCCCGGAGGCTTTCCATGTCCGATCCCGTTACCAAATACACCAGCGAACCGTTCAAGGAGCAGCGCCAGGAATGGCCGGCGCTGCAACGCGAGATGGATCCGGTTCCCGACTGCGGCGAGACGAGCTATCGGGGCTCCAACCGGCTGGCTGGGCGAAAGGCGCTGGTCACCGGCGGCGATTCCGGAATCGGACGCGCTGCCGTGATCGCCTTCGCGCGCGAGGGCGCAGATGTGGCGATCAATTACTTTCCCAGTGAGGAGCCGGACGCTCAGGACGTTGCCGACCTGATCCGCGCCGAGGGCCGGAAAGCCATCCTGATCCCCGGCGACCTTACGGACCAGGATTTCTGTGTCGACCTTGTGCAGCGTGCACATCGTGAACTTGGTGGCATCGATATCCTCGTCAACAATGCCGCCTATCAACAGTCCCAGCCGTCGATCACCGACATTAGTTTCGAGCAATTCGACCGCACTTTGAAAACCAATCTCTATGCGATGTTCTGGATCACCAAGACGGCTATTCCGCTGATGAAGGCCGGGGCGGCCATCATCAATACGGCGTCGGTCAATTCCGTCAGCCCGGGTGAGGAATTGCTGGATTATGCCACCACCAAGGCTGGCATTGCGATCTTTACCAAGGGCCTGGCGAAACAACTGGCCAAACAGGGCATCCGCGTCAATGCCGTCGCACCAGGCCCGGTCTGGACGCCACTGCAAGTGGCCGGCGGCCAATTGCCTGGAAAACTAGGCGAGTTCGGTCAAGACACCCCGCTCGGTCGCGCGGGCCAGCCGGCGGAGTTGGCGGCGCTATTCGTCCTGCTGGCTTCGGGCGAAATCACTTACACTGATGGAAGCATTTTTGGGGCTAATGGCGGCACTGGCGTGATCTAGCAAATCCGGACGCGCTAGCTGCAAGCTATCCGTCAAGAGTTCGGTTCGGCCGGTGCGGGAACAAAGCTTCATCGACGTTGGGGAAATCAAACTATGGCAAGAATTCTGACAGATGGCGTCTCGATACGCGACGATGCCGGCAACCCTGTCCAGGTTATCATCGAGCTTACAGAGATCGAACCCGAGGCTGACGCCGCGGCATTGTTGGCCCGGGCCTGGACACAACTCGGTCAAGCCATAAGCGCCAACAAGCCACCGGCTTCGCCGGAGCCCAGCCGTGACGAGCCAAAGGTGGAGCAAGAGCAAGATGACTCCGCTGAGAAACATGCTCCAGGGACCGGTGCATGGTGGTCCGAGTAGAGGTTGGACATCCTTTTAACGTCCAACTTCAGTTTGCCAGAAGCGATATCGGCAGCTTGCTCAATATGGCAGCGACAGGCTGTTCCTCCGAGCGGACCAGTTTCATCCCTGTAAAACGATCGGTCAGGTCTGATTGCCCTGCAACTTCAGGCAAATGGATCGTTGTATCGCCCCAGAACACCGGATCGCACCACTCGAACTGTGTCGGGCAAGTTCTCAACACCAGGCGTGGCACCACTATGACCGCGATCTCATCGGCCTGCGCGCGCATAAACGCAAAGACATGGTCTTTCCGCTCTCCCGACGCCTGCAACGGAACGTAAGAGCCACGCGCAAACAGAGCCTCATGCCTTGCGCGGAAGGCAAGGCATCGGGCGATCACGGCCTGCTTGACGGGCGCATTTTGGATACTGGCGTCGGCCAGTGAAGGCGGAAGCGACGCCAGCGTTTGGCCGAGAGCCTGGAAATCGATATCGCGACGATTGTCGGGATCGACAAGGCTTTGGTCCAGGCCCTCGGCACCCTGATAGAAGTCGGGAATGCCAGGGGCGGTCATCTTAATCAGGGTCTGCGCAAGGCCGTTGACCGCGCCGGCACGGATAAAGGGCTGCAGCGTCGCGGAGAAGTCGTCGAGAAAATCGCGGTTTGCCGGCGACAGCAGCCCTGCGGCGTAGGACTTCGCGGCACTTTCATAGGGTTCGTTCACATCGGCCCAGTCAGTCCGCAGCTTCGCTTCGCGCAACGCTTTCTCGACATAGCCCTCGAAGCGTTTGGACAGCACTTCGAGAGCAGCGGTGCCCATTGGCTCCGTCCCTGCCGGCCAGGTCCCCGCCAGAGCCTGGTAGATCATCCATTCGGTGTCGGGGTCAGGCGCCGGTCCGTCGGCCAGATATTCGACATTGGACGAATGCATTTGCCGCCACCGCTCGACCGCGTCGCCCCACACTGTTGGCGCCTCGCTCAGCGCATAGAGGCGTGCCCTTCCATCCTCGCCGCGCTTGGTATCGTGTGTCGACGTGGCAAGCAGGCCAGCGGGGCGGAAGCTGTCGGGGGACGAGAACATGCCGTGGATCTCGTCAAGCGAAGCCGAGCGGCCAGACGGATCACCGCCCACTTCATTCAAGCCGATCAACCTGTTGTGGCGATAAAAGACGGTATCCTCAACCGCCTTTGCCATGACCGGCCCGGTCAGTTGCTGGAATCGTTTCCTGAACTCCCACGCCTGCGCGACCATCGTCGGCGGTACGTCTCCGGACAACAGCTGCAGCAATAGTCTCAACGCCTCGGCGTCAACCCCCTGCCCCGAAGCTTGAATTTCGTCGGCGATGCGAAAAAGCAGCTCTCGATCGCGAGGCGGCATGCCGGCTTCGGTGCCGTAGGTCCTGTAGATCGGAAATGCCGCAATCAACTCGGTCAGAGCCGCATTGGTCGCATTGAGATCGGGCACGACCGCCGCGAGGTTCCTTGCCGAGGCCGACGCCAAACCAGCAAGGGCCGACAGCTCCGTCTCGAAGTTCCGCGTCACCATCAGCCGTTTGGCCGCCCTGGCCTCCGTGGCAAAGCTATCGTCGGCGAGAGCCGCCCGACCTGTCCGCGCGGCATAGACCCGGTCCAGTTCAGCTGATCGCCGATGGTCGACGAACAGGTGGCCCATTGCGCCGATGAATTCGTAACCTGTCGTGCCCTCAATCGGCCAGTTCGCCGGCAGCGTCTCGCCACGGGCCAGGATTTTTTCGACGACCAGAAAGGTGTCCGATCCTATCTCCTGCCTCAGCCGCTGGAGATAGGCTTGTGGATCCGCCAAGCCGTCGACGTGATCGATCCGCAAGCCATCGACCTGTCCGGATCGGACAAGGTCGAGCGTCAGACGATGCACATCTTCGAAGACGGAAGGCGCCTCGACACGCACGCCAACCAGGCCCGTGACTTCGAAGAACCGCCGGTAGTTCAAGTGCCTTCGGGCATCCTTCCAGTAGAGGAGCCGCCATGGCTGGGCGGCGTGGGTTGCGTCGACAAAGGCGCTGTCGTCGGAACGCTGGGCCAACGCATCTTCCAGCTCGGATGTTGCGGCGCTGTCGCCCAGCGAAGCCTCGAGCGCGTCATTCCAGGCCTGGTCCTGTTCAGGACGCGCTGTGCTGGCAATCTGCAGCATATCGGCAGCGAGCTGTCCGCTAATTCCGGCCAGCACTTCCTGATATGTCGACGGCGATAGCGGCAAGTGGTGGTCGAAATAGGCCAGTACCAGCCCGCCTTGACGGCGATCCAATCGGACCGACAATTCGCCCGTTGCCAAGGCCTCTTCATAGGGACGACCGAGGATCGGCAGTGTCAGCCTTTCACTCCAGTCAATATCGAAGTGGCGGTGATAGAGGCTCCGCGACCCCCACTCCACCACGTCCCGCCACCATGGGTTTTCCAGGGCCGCCGCCATGTGGTTGGGCACGATGTCGAGGATGAGACCCAGCCCCGCGCGTTTCAGGGCGCTGCTCAGCCTGTCAAAGCCCTGGCGCCCGCCAAGCGCCGGATCGATCTCATTGTGGTTGGCGACATCATATCCATGCGTCGATCCGGCGGCGGCGGTGAAGATGGGCGAAGCGTAAAGGTGACTGATTCCAAGGCTTTGCAGATACGGGACGATGCCGACGGCGCGATCGAAATCCATGCCGTTGCGAAACTGCAGCCGATATGTTGCCCGAGGCAATGTCATGCCGGTCTTTCCTCAGCCATGGCCCGGGTGATCAACTGGAATAGCTCGCCGGTGGAGAGGTCTTCCAGGCGCATCGATGACCGGAGACGCCAGTTGGGATAGCTGTCGACGGTGCCCGGGAGATTGGTCTGGCGTCGCTCGCCGGTCAGGTCAGCCAGCCGGACGCCGGCCAGCAGGCTCTGTGTCTTCGCGACGAACCGGTTCGCGGCAACAGCAATAACGGCGGGAAGGTCGCCCGCGCAAGCTTCGGCAGGTTCGGCAATGGCGAGATCGTCCGAAGCCAGAGCGCCGGCGGCCGCCAGCGCTTCCACCAGCGCGGTGCGTTCCCGTTTTCTTTCCAGACGTTGCGCGCGTGCGGCGGCCGCGTCGATCAATGAATGCCGCAGCCGCAGTTCGATGTCGTCGCCAAGCCACCAACCCTGCAATGTCGGCATATCATGCGTCGAAAGACAGGCGAGTGCCAGCCGCGGATAATCCTCGGGCGCGATGAAGGCTCCATTCTGCTTCTCGAAATAAACGATGCGATAGGAGAATATCCCGGCCTGCTCCATGACATCCCGAAATCCCGGCGGGACATGGCCGAGATCCTCGCCAATGACGATCGTGCGGTGCCGGTTCGATTGTTCCGCCAGGATGCGCAGCAAGCTGCCTAGGGGATAACGGACATAGGCACCGGCCGCCGGCGTTTTTCCGGCCGGCACGAAGAAAAGCTGCCAGAGCGACATCACGTGATCGATACGCAACGCGCCCGCATGCCGCATCAGAGCATCGTTCGTCCGGCTGAACGCCGCAAAGTCGGTGCGCGCCATGGCCAGGGGCGAGACCGGCGCCAGTCCCCAATCCTGGCCATTGGCCGTAAACATGTCGGGCGGCGCGCCGACGCTCATGCCGGAAACGCAAAGCTGCTGATCGCTCCAGGTGGCTGATCCGTCCGGCGCTTCGCCAACAGCAAAATCGACATAGATGCCGATACGCATGCCGGCTTGGCGAGCCGCCGCGGCGCATTGTTCCAGCTGATCGTCCGCGATCCACTGCAACCAGGAATGAAACAGCACTTCGTCCTCGTTCGCCCTGGCGAAGTCTTTCACGGCGGGCCCGTCTAGGTCCCTGAATTCCTCCGGCCATGCCGTCCATCCGCTCCCATTGCCGGCGGAAACCATGGCATCGCTGAGTGCCTCGAACAATGCGTGCCTCCGCAGCGCCTCTCCCGATCGCTCGAGAAACCGGGAGAATTCCTGCTTGGCGGACGACGCTACCGGCTGGTCCGGCCCTTGCCAGGAGCGCCAGAGGCGGTGCAACGCCGAAAGCTTCAACGCGGCGACCGCAGAATAATCCACCTCAGTCCTGTCGCGGAGTCGTTCCGCGATGCCGGCCTCGTCGCCCTCGGCAGTATAGAAGGGGATCTGGTCGACTGCGATGTAGAGCGGGTTCAGGAACAGGCGGTTGGAAGGGGAAAACGGGCTGCAGCGGCTTGGATCGGAGCCGAACAAAGCGTGCAGCGGGTTGGTGCCGACAAAATCGGCGTGGACCGAAGCAGCAATCCGGCAGAAGGCGGCGAGGTCGGCGAAGTCCCCGATGCCCCAGTTACGGTCGGAACGAAGTTCGTAAAGCTGAACGGTGATGCCCCAGGCCCTTCCCTTCTCCAACCAGTCGGGCAGATAGCAGCGCGTGCCGGCACTCGCCCGCAACGTCGGCGGTTCCCGGTCGGCAGCCTGCCTCAGGCTCTCGTCGATTGCTTTGCTAGACCCCACATCGATGCCGAGCGCAGCGAGAATTTCGCCGATAGCGGCGGTGCTGCCGGGGGTGTCGGCAAGCGGCGCGACGCCGTAAAGCCTTGCCAATTCATCGATGCCGGGCGGGTTCATGTCCTTGTGCCCGCTTTCGAGCGGTGTCCGCGCCACAACGACACAGTGGGGTGGGAGTTCTCCATCGCAGAGAGCGGCGGCGGCGTCCGCCGGCTCTGCGAAAACGACTTCGGCGTCCGACGGCGGCAACTGCTGGGGCACGGCCGTAAAATTTGCCCGCAGGTGCAGGCGCGCTGCTGGCATTGTCCAGTCGATCGCAACAACCCCGTCAGGCACATCGAGCCGCTCGCCGCTGTTGCCTCCGGCGTCGCGAAGCAGAGGCACGATCACCTCTCGACGAAGCGCCAGAAGCTGCGAAACGAAGCGCAGCCATGCGGCGCCATCTCCTTCGGCTTTCGCCCAGTCGATCCGGGACCGCTCGAAGGTAGACCGGGCATTGGGATCGGGGATGTGCTCCCGCTTCTCCTCGCTGTTGAAGGCCCCGAACTTCGCGAATTCGCGACGCCGTCCGTTGCGCACCGCTGAGGCAAGCTCACCCTCGAAATCGGTGAAGAACAGGAAGGGGTTCGTCTCGCCCCATTCCTCCCCCATGAACAGCAGCGGAATGTGCGGCGATAGCAGCAGCGTTGCCGTCAAGACACGCAGCACAGGCTCCTCGCAAAGGGTCGGCAGCCGTTCCCCCAGCGCTCGGTTGCCGATCTGGTCATGGTTCTGGAGAAAGTCGATGAAGGCGGTGGGCGGCAGGTGCCCGCTCCCGACACCCCTGCTGGCCCCATCGGCCTGCTCCTCACCCTGATAGGCGAAGCCTTCCGCGAGGGTGCGGGCCAGGTGACGCGCCGGATGTTCGGCGAAGTCCTCGTAATACCCGTCGGTCTCACCGGTGGCGAGGACATGGGCCGCGTTGTGGAAATCATCGTTCCATTCCGCCGTGAACCGCACGGCGTTGCCGCGCGCGTCTCGCTCATGCAGATACACGATGTTCCTGTTGTCTTCCGTCGTCAGGTGGATGTGCCTGTCAGGAAGCTCACGACGCACGCGGTCGGCGATTTCGATGAGGATCTCCGTCTCGGACTTCGGATCGGCGATCTGGTCGATGGCGTCGAAGCGAAGTCCGTCGAGATGGAATTCCTCCAGCCAGTAGAGTGCGTTTTCGATAAAGAACTGCCGGACCGGCAGTTTTTCATAAGCGATCGCGGCTCCCCAGGGAGTGTGGCGGTCGGGGTCGAAGAATTCGGGCGCCAGTAGGGGGAGATAATTCCCGTCGGGCCCGAAATGATTGTAGACGACGTCGAGCAGCACCATCAGTCCATGCCGATGCGCGGCGTCGATGAATGCCTTCATGGCGTCCGGAGGGCCGTAAGCACGATGAGGCGCGTAGAGAAGCACGCCGTCATAACCCCATCCGCGCTCGCCGCCGAACTGCGCCACCGGCATGATCTCGATGGCAGTCACGCCGAGCCTGGCTAGGTGCTCCAGCCGTGCGTTCGCGGCGTCAAATGTTCCTTCCGGCGTGAACGTCCCGACATGCAGCTCGTAAACAACCGCCTCCTCCCATGGACGCCCGCGCCATTCCTCGTCCGTCCACGCATGGCTTGTCGGATCGACGATCAGCGAGGGGCCATGCACGTCTCCGGCTTGTGCTCGGGAAGCGGGGTCCGGGATCGCGCGCCCGTCGGGCAGCACCAGGCAATACCGGTCGTTCGGCGCCACGCCGGTGGCCAACAGCTCGAACCAGCCGTCCTCGTCCCGCATCATCTGACTGTCGGCGCCGTTTCGCCGCAGATGGAGTTGCTCGATGCCAGGTGCCCAGACCCGAAACCGCGCCTCCCCGGGACGAACGAACGCCGCGCCCCAGGATCTGGGAGCAACGCGGAACGCGTTTGCGTCTGATGAGCCCGATAGAATCATGGACGTCTTTCCAGCAAGACGAGCGACCTCGCCTCGGCCAGAAAGGACGGATGCTCGACTGCGTTCGCCGCATTCTCATCGGCGACCGCGGCGGCGGTATCGACCACGATGCGCCAACTGTTTCCGACATCTGCCGGCAGGTTGAACGAGACCGCTTCATGGTGCGCGTTAAACAGCAGGATCAGCGCCTCGCTCGAACTGCGAAGCAGCATGGCCATGGACCGCGTGTCTTTGGCCTCCCAGTCTGTCGACGTCATTCCCTCTCCATCGGGCCGGAGCCACTCCACATCGGCACGCCCGCTGTCGTCGACGGCGTTGCCGTGCGGGAAACGCCACTGGCGAAGCAAGGGCCGGGTGCGCCGGATGCGGATCAGGCCGGCGAGAAATTCGCTGAACTGCCGGTCCCGATCGGGGATGTCTTTCCACTGTAGCCAGTTCATCTCATTGTCCTGGCAGTAGGAATTGTTGTTGCCGGACTGGCTGCGGCCTATCTCGTCGCCCATCAGGATCATCGGTGTGCCCTGCGATGTCAGCACCGTGGCGATAAGGCTGCGCCGCATCCGGTCGCGCAGGTCGAGGATAGCCGGATTGTCCGTCGCACCCTCGACCCCGCAGTTCCAGCTGAGATTGTGTGAATGACCGTCGGCGTTGTTTTCACCATTGGCTTCATTGTGCTTGTCGTTGAAGCTGACGACATCCTTCAGGGTGAAGCCGTCATGCGCGGTGACGAAATTGACGCTTGCATAGGGGCGCCTGCCTCGCTTGTCGAAGCGATCGGCCGAGCCGAGCAGACTGCTTGCCAATTCGGGAGCCAAGCCTTCGTCGCCTTTCCAGAAACCCCTGGCTGTGTCGCGGTATTTGTCGTTCCACTCGGCCCAGCCCGGCGGGAAATTGCCGACCTGGTAGCCGTCCGGGCCGGTATCCCAGGGTTCGGCGATGAGTTTCACCGTCTGCAACACGGGATCCTGCCGGATCGCCTCGAAGAAGACCGCGTGATGGTCGAACTCCGCGCGATCGCGGCCAAGCGTGCTGGCAAGGTCGAATCGGAACCCATCGACATGACAGTCCTCGACCCAATAGCGCAGCGAATCCATCACCATCTGCAGCACGCGGGGGTGACGAAGATTGACGTTGTTGCCGCAGCCGGTCGTGTCGAAATAGTAGCGGGGATCGTCGGCCAGCACATAGTAGCTGGCGTTGTCGATGCCCTTGAAGGAGAGCGTCGGGCCCATATGGTTGCCCTCCGCCGTGTGATTGTAGACGACGTCGAGAATGACCTCGATGCCGGCCTCATGCAGTCGACGGACCATCAATTTGAATTCGTGGATGTCACTCCCCGGCGAGATATAGCGGGCAGCCGGCGCGAAAAAGCCGATCGTGTTGTACCCCCAATAGTTCTTCAGACCGCGCTCGAGCAGGTGGCGATCGTCGAGAAAGGACTGGCTGGGCATCAGCTCGACGGAGGTGACGCCGAGCTTGACCAGATGATCGACCACGCTGGGGTTGGCCAGGCCGCCGAACGTGCCACGCAACTGGGGCGGGATGTCGTCCCGCAGGGCCGTCATCCCCTTTACATGGGCTTCATAGATGATGGTCTCGCCCCACGGCACCCGTGGCCTTGGGTCATCGCCCCAGGTTACCGCCGGGTCGACGACGACGCATTTCGGCATGATCGAAGCGGAGTCACGCTTATCGAAGGAGAGGTCAGCGCGGCTGCTTCCGACGCGATAGCCGAAGGCTGAATCATGCCAGCGCATGTCGCCTTTCATAGCCAGCGCATAGGGATCCAGCAGGAGCTTGTTGGGGTTGAAGCGATGGCCCGCCGACGGTTCATATGGGCCATGAACCCGATAGCCGTAGAGCTGCCCGGGCCTGACATCAGGGAGGTAGCCGTGCCAGACCTCGTCGGTGAATTCGGGGAGCGGGATTCGCTGCAGCTCGCGCCGTCCATTGCCGTCAAACAGGCAAAGTTCCACCTTGGTGGCATTGGCCGAAAACAGCGCGAAATTCACGCCCGACCCATCCCAACGCGCACCCAATGGAAACGGCGATCCATGGGAGATGCGGGACGCTCTGGTCATTGGAACCTCGGGTATGTTGGAAAAGCGATCTGGTGGCGGGAAGCAAGGACGAACTCTACCAGCCGGAATATGTTCCGGGGATCTGGCATTTTCCTGTCGCGCCGTCGGGGCGAGCCAAGCTTTTCGCTGGCGCAGCCATGTCAAGCTGCAAGCTAGATGCTTTTGTGTTCCCGCTCTGTCGCCGGGCGGACGTAGACTTCATCCCCGGTCCGCGGAAATCTGATCGCTTTCGCCGCTGCCGGGAACCTGGCTGTGTTTGACGTCGTTCCGAACAAGAGACGACACTATACGCGTGCGACCATTGCGGCACTGCACACATGAAAGTTCGAGGAGGAAGCGGTTCGATGGCTTGGGTCGGGCAAAAGCTTATCTACGCCGTGGCGCTTATGGCGGCTGTCGGCGCCTCGCAGTTCCCGGAATTCGCGCAACAGTACAGGCAGCGGCTTGGAGGAGCGATCGAAGAGCTCGGGCGTCTCGTCAGCGACTTCGATCGGGATGCGGTCAATTCGGGCCTGTCGCGCGGTCAAGCGCTTGACCTGCACCAGCAATCGACCGTTGCCTTTTTCCAGGCGCGCGGACGCAGCATGCGCACCACCATCGACCGATACGAGACATTGCTGCGCCAAAGAGACGATTTCGCCAAGAGCTCGACCCTTGCCCAGCCGCTTGTCCTTGCACGCAGCGACGCAGCGACCTTCGCCGGGGCATGGCACGATTTCAGTCCTGCGGTGCCCACCACGACCGATGGCTTGATCTGGGCAGCTTTGGGATTCGTTTTGGGCGCAGCCGTTTCATATGTGATCGCCGCTATAATGGGGTTGGGTTGGCGAAGGACCGTGCTGGCCACGCGCCGGACGCCTTCCATGCCGCGGCGATGAGGCTAGACTGCGAACTACCCAAGACCGCCCTTCGCCATTGGACTCTATAATTCCCGGGCATTATTGACCCGGCCAAGTGGGGAGTTGTCATAATCTGCCAGCAGCGCCGCAACATCGTCGTAGATCGCGATTGCGCCGGCCTTGCCGAGAAGCTCATCCGTAAAGCCGCCGGACCTCAGCGCGATGGTGGAGATGCCGATTTTCCGGGCGGCTTCGACGTCATATGGCGTGTCGCCGACAACGACGGTTTGCCGGGGAGAAACACCGGGCAGCTTAGCGAGCGCGGTGGAGAAGATGTCGGGGGCGGGCTTCGTCCTGGCGACGTCCGCGCTGCTGGTCGTGGCGGCAACGATATCGCGCGCCTTGAGCAAGTCGAGATGGTGGGCAAGGTCTTCCTCGGACGCTGAGGATGCGAGCGCAACTCGCTGTCCCAAGCCGTGCGCATGCGCCAGGATTTCGTGGGCGGCCGGAAACGGCTTGACCTGGTGGAGGAACTTATCCCTGAAAATCTTGCCTTGCGCCTCACCAAGCTCCTTGCGGGTTTCGGCATCCGCTTCGGGCATCAGCGTGGGAACCAGCATGTCGGCCCCCTTTCCGATCTGGTCATGGATCACCTGCCGCTCGAACCGCTTGCCGGCGCCAAGAAATGCCTCTTCCCATGCGAGGACATGGAGGTCGTTGCTGTCGACCAGGGTACCGTCAATATCGAAGAGGATGGCGGCTACATGCATGCGATGTCCTTTGGCTGGCGTCATGAGGTTCGCATGCGGTGCGATATCGCACCGGCTGCGGCCCTGACCTGCAGCAGAAGCAAGCCCAAGCTTGGCGGATGGTTCCACCGACAGTCTAATTGCGGCGGGGCCGTCCCATTTGAACGGGGGAATCAAGCTTGCCAGCATTGCATTGCGTCAGCAGGCCAGCGTGCTGCCTGCGCATCGTACAGATGCAGAGGAATCGATGGTACCGTTGGCTGGGATCGAACCAGCGACCTCCGGATCCACAATCCGGCGCTCTAACCATCTGAGCTACAACGGCACGTTTGCCTGAGCGTATCGCGGCAAAGTCTCCGGGATCTGCTGCGTCGTTCGGCGATGCGTCCTTACGGTCTAATGGATCTTAATTCAAGACTTTTGCACGGCAAAGATGACTTCCCCCGCGGCGGCGACTTTTCGCCGGGCAAAAGAAAAGGCCGGCGGGAGGAGGTGCCGGCCTTTTCCTGTTACGAGCCAGCGGGAGGAGGTGCTGGCTGGTTACCCCGGGAAGCAGAGGGAGGAGGTTCCACTCGCCGGGTATCTGTTATAGCTGCATCGTACGCATGAATGGATTTAATGAAAATGCGACCTTTTGTTGCATCTACCAATCATGCGCAAACATTAGGCAGCCTTGATTTCCCTGATCGCCTTCTCGAAGGCGGTCTTGATCGGTGTGGAGACGTCCTCGGCCGCCTTGGAAGCGACCGTCTGGAAGTCCTTGGCCTGGGCAACAGTCATCTCGAAACCCTTGCGCAGGAAGGCGGTCTGCAACTCGACGACTTCCGAAAGCGACTTGGCGCCAATCAGTGCCTCAAGGTGCGAGAAGCCGGCTTCGGCATTGGCGCGCAAGGCGGAGATGGTCTTGAACGACAGGTCGCTGGATACGGATTTGGCGGTCTCGAAGGTCGACTCGAGAGCCTTCTGAGTCTCCTCGGCACCGGACTTCATCTTGGCGTAAGCTTCCTTCGACTGCTCAACGCCCTTTTCGGTGAAAGCGCGGATCTGGTCGGTAGCCTTGGAAGCATCGAAACTCGGAAATTCAACGTTTTCGATCGTCTCTGCGGTCTTGGTCCTGGACATTTTCCATCCTTTTCAGCGGCAGCGGCTTTGACAGAAAGCCGTCTCGTTCCTGTATGATGGCAATATAGAGGCAAATCTTGTGCGTTGCAATATCTTTGTTGCAGTGCACCATAACATTCTTCCCTGGCGTTAACCAAGAGCCCAGATTCCGCCTTCTGCACGTTTTGGCTTGTGGACCTTGATGCCGCCGGCTTTTATTAACAAAGCGTTAACTGCAAATTCGCCGCTCCGTGAGGGTTCGCCAAGCGCATGCCGTCCGAATATTCCTTCCTCGACGTTGCCGTGCTGGACGCGGTGCGCCAGCGCTTTGCCGCGGGAGATGCGATCGCGATTCTGTCGGCGGACCTGGAGCAGGTAATCTGGGCCAACGGCCCGGGCGCCGCGCTGTTCGGCTATCCCGACATCGAAGCGATCATCGGCGCCTCGGCGCAACTGCCGCTCATCGCCAGGCGCCAGATCATGGCGACCAGTGGCTTTCCCGAGATCGGCCTGGACCGCGCGACAACGGTCCGGCTGGCGACCGGCATGACCAGCCGCGCCGTCGGCTTTCTGGCCAGCGCCGTAACCATGCCGGATGCCGAAAAAGCAATCATGTTGGTTGTGCCGGTGGCGTATTCAGGCTCGCGCGGCGCCCACGAAATCGCTGCCCGCGCCATCAGCGGCTTTACCGAGGACGGGCATTTCATTGCGTTCGTAGATGCCAACGGGAAGGTCGAAGCAGCCTCGGAAGGGTTTTCGGCGTTGGGCATCCTGCCGGAGACTCTGGCCGCGCTTGTCGCCGATGTGGCTGGCGAGAGCGACCGCATCGTGAAACGGCTGGTTCCCGGCCGTACGGTTTCCTATCCCGCGGGGATGGCCAGATTGACGGAAGAACGGCATCTGCTGGTTGTGATCGACGAGGACCAACTCGACGACGCGACCGACGGCCGCTCGGCAAAGGAAGAAGCAAGCCTGGCCGCAGTCGAAGCACCGGAAGAGTTGCCCGCTCGCCCGGTGGCGGATCAGGACAACAAGCCTGCGCTCGACGTTGCGGCATTGGTTGGCGCGGCCGATCCGGTCCTGCCGGAGGAAACCGAAACCAGCCAGGCGCCAGACCGGGAAAATGCGGTGGAGCGGGCCGCGGAGAAAGCCGACAATGACGCCGGGGCCGCCGGGAGCATGCCCGCGCAGCACGACCATTGGTACTTCAATGCCGATGAGGACGTTGCGCAACCAGCCGGGCGGCAGGCCGGGAGCGAAGTCATCAATTCCCCCGACGCTGCCCCGGGAATGGTTGACGACGATCCGGCGCCGGGCGACCAAGCTCCGCTTGCCGCTGCCCAGCCGCCTGCCCAGCGCTCGATCGACCGCACGGCCGCGCCGCTGCGTTTCGTGTGGCGTACCGATGCGGATGGCAAGTTCAGCGCGTTGTCGCGGGAATTCGCCGACATTGTCGGGCAGCAGGCCGCGGATGTGATCGGTCGCCGCTTCAAGGATGTCGCCGCCACGTTCGGGCTCGATCCCTCGGGCGAAATATCGGCCCTTTTGGATCGGCGCGACACCTGGTCCGGCCGCACCGTGCTTTGGCCTGTCGTCGGTACTGATCTGAAGATCCCTGTCGATCTGGCTGCGCTGCCCGTTTATGGGCGCAGCCGCGCCTTCGAAGGTTTCCGAGGCTTCGGGGTGGCGCGCGCGGGTGATGCGGTCGTCGACCCGGAAGCTATCGGCATGGCGTTGGTGCCGAACAGCGAGGTGCCGGCGGAGCGACAGGCGCCAGCGAACGAAGCGGCGCCGGAAGAGCCTAAGACCGACGAGCCGGGAGAGGCATCGGATCCCTTCAAGGGCGAGGTGCCGGCCCTGACGATCGTGCCGAAACCGGAGCGCCGTTTCGCCGATAAGGTCATCCGTCTGGCCGAACACCGCCAGCCCGCCAACGACAAGGGCCTGTCGACCCTGGAGCGCAGCGCGTTCCGGGAGATCGGTGAGCGGCTGAAGAAAGACAGTTCCCCGTTAGAAGCCGAGAAGCTTGCTTCGGCCCCCCAGGAACAGGCGCCTGTAGTACCCGCTATCACGCAGGAAGAAATTGCGGTCGAGGCGACCGGTGATACTGTCCCGGCCCACGATGTCTCGCCGGAGAAGCTCGCCGATTTCAGCGCGATCCCGGGCATGGAGGCAGCGAGCGAACCAGCGTTGGCGTCGCCCGCCGGGATCGACGCAGAAGATGAACAGGATCTCGCCCGGATTGATGGTGGCCACCCGCGCGACGCGGCTGATCGGAGGTTTGCGGACACCCTTCCTCACGCGGCGGGGTCGCTGGTCGGCTCTGCCGACCGGGAAGAGACCGGCCCGGTCACGGACAATAATGGAATACCGGTCACAGAACCGGTTGCGGCGGAACAGGAGGGCGTTGAACCCGCCGCAGCGGGCGATGATGAGGCGAAAAAGGCGCCCGGGGATGTCGACGACGACAGCATGACATCGGCCGACTTTCGCGATGCCGAGGACAGCGAGGAATGGATCGACCGCGAGGAGGCCGTTGCGGCCGATGACCGTGGTTCCGACGATTTGGATGTCGCATCGGCAACGGAAGCCGATGCAGTCGACGAGTTAATGGAGACAGCCGTCGAGCCGCCTCGCCGGCTTGCGCCGCCGCTGAAGGTTGCGGGGTTCGTGCCTTCGGCCTTTTCCACCGGCGACGAAAGCAGGGCTCCGGACACATCGCTCCTGGCGAAATTGCCGGTCCCGCTGCTCATCCATTCCGGCGACCAATTGCACTATGCGAACGACGAATTCCTCAGCCTGACCGGTTATGCCACCCTGCAAAGCCTAGGGGACGCAGGCGGCCTGGGGGCTCTGTTTGCGGATCCCTATGCCGACGACGGCGCTTCCGATGGTAGCGACCGCGCGTTGCGGCTGAAGACGCGTGACGGACAGGAATTCCCGATCGAGGCCATCCTGCGCTCGGTTCCTTGGCGGGACGGCAAGGCGCTGATGCTGGTCGTGCGACGCTCCGGGGAGGATGAGGCCCCAGCGGCGTTGCATGCCGTTGGCGAGGAACAGACGCAGCCCGACATTTCCGAGCTCAAGGCCCGCATCGCCGAGATGCGCACCATCATCGACACCGCCACCGACGGCGTCGTGCTGATCGGACGCGATGGTATCATCCGTTCCATCAGCCGCCCCGCCGAAGCCTTATTCGGGTTCGACAGCGACGAGGTGACAGGCAAGCCGTTCGCCTCGCTGTTCGCGATCGAGAGCCAGCGGGCGGCCCGCGACTATCTCAACGGACTGTCCGAACCCGGCGTCGCAAGCGTGATGAATGATGGTCGCGAGGTGATTGGGCGGGAGGCGCAGGGCCGCTTCATTCCGCTGTTCATGACCATCGGCCGGCTGCCCAACGACAGCGGCTTCTGCGCCGTCGTGCGCGACATCACGCAGTGGAAGCGGGCTGAAGAGGATTTGACCCAGGCTCGCGCGGTGGCCGAGCGCGCCTCCTCGCAGAAGACCGATTTCCTTGCCCGCATCAGCCACGAGATCCGCACACCGCTCAACGCCATTATCGGCTTTTCCGAGCTGATGGTGGACGAGAAGTTCGGGCCGGTCGCCAATGACCGCTATCGCGATTATCTGCGCGACATCAACCGCTCGGGCAACCATGTTCTCGATCTGGTCAACGACCTGCTCGACATTTCGAAGATCGAGGCCGGCCAGCAGGAAATGGCCTATGAAGCGGTGTCACTCAACGACACGCTGGCCGAGACGGTGGCGATGATGCAGCCACAGGCCAACCGTGAACGTGTCATCATCCGCTCCAGCTTCGCGTCACGGCTGCCCGAAGTGGTGGCGGATCTGCGCAGCGTGCGCCAGATCGCCCTTAACATCCTCTCCAACGCCATCCGTTACACCCAGGCTGGCGGCCAGGTCATCGTTTCGACTGCTTACGAGACGTCGGGCGACGTCGTCATGCGGGTGCGCGATACCGGCATCGGCATGAGCCAGGCTGAAATCGAGCAGGCCATGAAGCCATTCAAGCAGATCAACGCGCTGAAGCGCGGGCGCGGCGACGGCACCGGACTGGGCTTGCCGTTGACGAAGGCAATGGTGGAAGCGAACCGCGCGAGGTTCACCATCAACTCGACGCCGGGCGAAGGCACACTGGTCGAGATCGCTTTTCCGTCAACCCGCGTGCTGGCCCAGTAGGCCGACCTGCATCCGCGCGTCAAAAGAAAAGGCGTCCGGGGGGACGCCTTAAGGATGGGATTGCTGTCACAACGGGGCTTGAGCGAATTCTGATCCTCCGGGGATGTCGAGGAACGGGATTTCTCCCCTCAAGTTACATGCGACTATCGACGTCGGGCCTTAACAAATCCTTACCAGCTTGGCGAGAAATTTACGAATGTGTACCACTCGTGAAATCTAGGTAAATTCGCGCTTCACATCCGATTAACCATCCGGTTCTGACTCACTCGGCCAGTTGCGGCAGGCTCCTGAACAGCTCCAGCGCTTCGGGATTGGCCAGCGCCTCCTTGTTCTTGATGGCTCGGCCGTGGACAACGTCGCGCACGGCGAGTTCGGTGATCTTTCCAGACTTGGTGCGGGGGATATCCGTGACGGCAACGATCCTGGCCGGCACGTGACGGGGGCTGGCGCCGTCGCGGACCTTGGCGCGGATGCGCTTCTCCAGATCCTCGTCCAGTGCGGCTCCGGCTGCCAGCCGCACGAACAGCACGACGCGCACGTCATTGTCGAAATCCTGGCCGATGCATAGCGCTTCCAGAATCTCGGGCATCTGTTCAACCTGGTTGTAGATCTCCGCCGTGCCAATGCGCACGCCGCCCGGGTTGAGCGTTGCGTCGGAGCGGCCATGGATGATGATGCCTCCATGCGCGGTCCATTCGGCGAAATCGCCATGGCACCAGACATTGTCGAAACGTTCGAAATAGGCGGCCTGGTATTTCTTGCCGTCGGGGTCGTTCCAGAAACCGATAGGCATCGCCGGAAAAGCCTTGGTGCAGACCAGTTCGCCCTTCTCCTGTCTTACCGGCCTGCCGTCGTCATCCCAGACATCGACGGCGAGGCCGAGGCCCGGTGCCTGGATTTCGCCGGTCCATACCGGCAGCGTCGGAACGCCAAGCACGAAGCAGGAGACGATATCGGTGCCGCCCGAGACCGAGGCGAGGTGCACCTCCTTCTTGATGCCCTCATAGACGAAGCGGAAGCCTTCCGGCGACAGTGGCGAGCCGGTGGAGGAAATGGCACGCACGCTGGACAGATCATGCGTGCCAATCGGCTTGAGGCCGGCCTTGCGCACGGAATCGATGAATTTGGCCGATGTGCCGAAAAAGATCATCTTCTCGGCATCGGCGAAGTCGAACAGCACGTTGCCGTCCGGATAGAAGGGCGAGCCGTCGTAAAGCAGCAACGTCACGCCTGAAGCGAGGCCCGACACCAGCCAGTTCCACATCATCCAGCCGCAGGTGGTGAAATAAAACATGCGGTCGCCCTCGACCAGGCCGGCATGCAACCGGTGTTCCTTGACATGTTGGATCAGCGTGCCGCCGGCGGAGTGAACGATGCATTTGGGTATGCCGGTCGTTCCGGACGAGAACAGGATATAGAGCGGGTGCGAAAACGGCAGCCGCTCGAAAGCCACGGGCTTGACGGCGAAGGGCGACAACGCCTCCTCAAGCGCCATCGCCTTATCGACGGTGGCCGCGACATCGGCCGAAGTGCCGAGATAATCGACGACAAGGACTTTGCGGACGGTGCCGAGCTTGGCCGCGACCGCCGCGACCTTGTCGCCGACCTCGATCGCTTTGCCATTATACCAATAACCGTCGGGCACGATGAGGATAACGGGCTCGATCTGGCCGAAGCGGTCCAACACGCCCTGCTCGCCGAAATCGGGGGAGCAGGATGACCAGACCGCGCCGATCGAGGCGGCGGCCAGCATGGCGGCAACCGTCTCCGGCATGTTGGGCATCATCGCCGCGATGCGGTCACCCTTCTTGACCTCTAGCGCCAGGAAAAGCTGCTGCAGGCGCGAGGTCAGCGCATGCAACTCGTTCCAAGACAGCCGACGCTCGACCTTGTCCTCGCCACGAAAGACGATTGCCTCGCCCGAGCCGGTCTTGCGCAACAGGTTTTCGGCGAAATTCAGCATGGCATTGGGGAAGAACGATGCGCCCGGCATCCTGTCGCCATCCACGAGCACACCAGGGCCCTTGTCGCCAACAATGCCGCAGAAATCCCAGACCAAGGCCCAGAACCCTTCCCGGTCTTCGACCGACCATCGGTGCAGTTCGGCGTAGCTGGAGAACGAAGCCCCGGCCTTGGCGGCCGCCTCCCGCGTGAAAGCCGTCAACGGAGCGGCGTCGATCTGGTCTTGCGTCGGGGTCCAGAGTGGTGCTTCGGCAACCATGTTCGATCCTCCACGATCGCCATCGCTTATGCATATCGCGGCGCGGCAGGGCAAGATTTGTTCTGATGAACCCACGGAGTGTGCGCAAATGCCATCGCCGGGCCATAAAGACTTGAAATGCCTCGCCGCTAGGTCGTAGTGACGAATGATTGTACAAGTCGGCCGATTTGTCGGAATGGGAGCATACGGGGCGATATGCCATCATCCTTGATCCGGCGCGGAGTATGGGCGATCGGCGCTGCCGCGATCGTCGTGGCGCTGGTCGTCGCCACCCTGCCGCTGATCGCGTCCACCCGCATCGTGCGCGACCGGATCGCCTGGGAAATGAGCGCCTGGAGCGGTTTCCGGGTGGCCATCGAAGGCTCGCCGCAGATCGAGGTCTGGCCGAAGTTCCGGGCAATCCTGACCGACGTGACGCTTTCGCAATGGACGGATTCGGAAGCGCCGCCGGTCGTCGAGTCCGAACGGGTCGAGGTCGACCTTTCCGCCATGGCGGCACTGCAAGGCGACGTCGCCTTTTCGACGGCGCGGCTCATTCGGCCGACCATCCACGTCCAGCGCACGTCAGCAGGGGTTTTCTTGCCGGCGCAACCGACCGGGGGACGCATCACGCGATCCATCGACGCGGCGCGCGAGGTGGTCAAGGCCGACCCGGCCAAGCCCAATCTTGACAAGCTTCCCACCGACGCATTCGGCACGGTCGAGTTCCGCGACGGCCGCATGGTGGCTTCGGTCGGCGGCAAGGATGTCGAAATCCTGAGCAGCCTGACCGGCCAGGCGAGTTGGGCCGCGATGAACAGCAATGCGACGCTTTCAGCTACCGGCATCTGGCGTGGCGAAAGCGTCACTCTCGATGCCGCCTCGCCAAAACCGCTGGTGCTGTTTGCCGGCGGCACGGCGCCGCTGACGCTCTCCTTCAAGGCAGCACCCGCAACCTTCTCTTTCGACGGCATGGCCAGCATGTCGGAGAACGCCTATTTTGATGGCCAGGCCAAATTCTCGGCGCCATCGCTACGGCGCGTGCTGGAATGGTCGCAGGCCGGTATCGCTCCGAGCGCGGCAATCGGCTCGGTCGGCATTTCAAGCCGGATCACGGCCACGACCAGCCGGGTCAAGTTCGACAATACGGCGATCACTCTCGACAACAACCCTGGAATGGGGGCGCTCAACCTCTCGCTGGGCGAAGCGCAGCCTGTGGTATCCGGCACACTCGCCTTCGACACACTGGACCTCAGATCGTTTCTGTCAGCCTTCACGCCGCTCTCGCCGGCCGGCGGGGCTGCACAGGGGGACATCGACACAAGTTTCGCCGACCGGGTCAACCTCGATCTGAGGCTGTCCGCGGCGCACGCCACAGCAGGCGCCATCCAGCTAAACGACGTCGCCGCCACGGCCCAGGTCAAGGACGGGCTTTCCGTTTTCGACATTTCCGACGCCTCGGCCTTTGGTGGCAATTTGCAGAGCAGCCTTCGCTTCGACCGCAAGCCGGAAGGCACGCAGGTCGAGATCCGCCTGCTGGCTTCCGGCATCGACGGCGGCGCCCTCGGCACTGCGGCCGGAATGACGCGGCTGGTGCCTGCGGGCCCTGGAACGGTTTCGGTCATCCTGAAGGGGCCAGGCAGAACCTGGGATTCAATCTTCGACAATGCCGATGGTTCGGTTTCCGCGACCTTCGGGGCGGGTGCGCTCAGCAAGCTCAACCTGCCCGAATTTCTAAAGCATACGGAGCAAGGCGGCTTCTTTGCCCTGGACGACGTGTCCGATGGCACGCTGCCGATCGACGGCGCCGAGATCAAGGCCACCATTTCGAAGGGCGTGGCACGGATCGACAAGGCTGAGGTGAACTCGGCGAAGACCAAGATCTGGCTGTCCGGCATCGCTTCCTACGCAGGGCGAGGATTGGCCTTGTCCGGCGGCGTCATCCAGACGGACCAGACGGCGACGCAAGCCAATGGCCAGCAGGGTCCGAAACAGTCGTCGTTCTTTGTCGGCGGAACATGGAGCACGCCCTTTATCTCGCCGATCAGCCGCGGCGTTTCCGGGGAATAGCCCGGCGAGCCGATCGGGCTCCAACTGCCCTGCTCTCAGCCGCGTTGCGCCGCCCGCTCGTCAAGCTGCCGCTGCACCTCGCGCCGCTTGTTGACGACCGACGCGGCTATGACGCCGACCGCGACGATCGCGATCAGGATCGTGCAGGCGGCGTTGATCTCCGGCGTCACACCGAGACGGACCTGGCTATATATCTTCATCGGCAGCGTGGTGGCGCCCGGCCCCGAGGCGAAGCTGGCGATGACCAGATCGTCGAGCGACAGCGTGAACGCGAGCATCCATCCAGAGACGATGGCCGGCATGATCACGGGCAATGTGATCTGGAAGAAGGTTTTCACCGGCGTTGCGCCAAGATCCATCGCCGCTTCTTCCAGCGAGCGGTCGAAGCTGATCAGGCGTGACTGCACCACGACCGCGACAAAGCACATGGTGAAGGTGATATGCGCAAGGGTCACCGTCATCAGGCCGCGATCCAAACCGATGGCGACAAACAGCAGGAGCAGCGACAGGCCGGTGATGACATCCGGCATCACCAGCGGCGCGAAGATCATGCCCGAGAACAGTACCCTGCCGTGGAAGCGGGTGTAGCGGGTCAGCGCCAGCGCTCCCATCGTGCCGAGAACCGTCGCCACGGTGGCGGATACCAGGCCGACACGGATGGTCACCCATGCGGCGTCCATCAGGCCCTGATTGTGGAACAGCGACACATACCACTTGGTCGAGAAGCCGCCCCAGACGGTGACCAGCTTGGACTCGTTGAACGAAAAGACGATGAGCAGCACGATCGGCAAATAGAGAAAGGCAAAGCCGAACGTGATCGAGGTGATGTTGAAGCGGCTCCAGGTCGTGTTCATGATGTCACCGTTCGATTTCCTGGGCGCGCGCCTGGGCGTGCTGGAACAGCACGATCGGCACGATCAGCAACAACAGCAGGATGACGGCGACGGCCGACGACACCGGCCAGTCGCGGTTGGCGAAGAACTCGTTCCACAGTGTCTTGCCGATCATCAAGGTTTGAGAGCCACCGAGCAAATCCGGAATGACGAACTCGCCGACGGCGGGAATGAACACCAGCAGGCAGCCGGCGATGACGCCCGGTAGCGACAGTGGAAAGGTGACCTTCCAGAACGCCGCCGTGGGCGGACAGCCGAGGTCCTTGGCAGCCTCGATCAGCGAATAGTCCATCTTTTCGAGCGACGAATAGAGCGGAAGCACCATGAATGGCAGATAGGAATAGACGATGCCGATGAAGATCGCCGTGTAGGTGTTTAGGATCACCAGCGGCTGGTTGATGATGTGCAGCGAGAGCAGCAGCTGGTTGAGCAGGCCCTCGGGCTTGAGTATGCCGATCCAGGCGTAGACGCGGATCAGGAACGAGGTCCAGAATGGCAGGATGACCAGCATCAGCAATGTCGGCCGGATCGTCGCCGGCGCGCGCGCCATGCCGTAGGCCAGGGGGTAGCCGACCAGCAGGGTCAGCACCGTGGAGATCGCGGCGATGATGACGCTGGTCACATAGGCGTTGAAGTAGAGCGCGTCCTGCGTCAGCCAGGCATAGTTGTCGAAGTTGAGGTCGCGGAACCCCGCGAAGAAGCCTGCCACGCCATCGCGGAAATCGAGCACCGGCGTATAGGGCGGCATGGCGATGGCCGTCTGCGAAAGCGAAATCTTGAAGACGATGATGAACGGGACGAGAAAGAAAAACAGCAGCCAGAGATAGGGGACGAGGATCACAAGACGGCTGACGAAACCGGCCGCGAAGCTCTTCACGACCGGCTTTGCGGGAACGGCTTGACCGGTCGTGTCGGTGATGGCGATGTTGGACATGGCGGCCCCCCTACCGTGTCAGCACGACGCCAGCGTCGGGCCGGAAGGAAACCCAGGCGCGGTCGTTCCAGGTCAGCGGGTCCTCGGTGACACGGGCCGCGTTCATGGTGCTCGCTCTCACAACCTGGCCATCGTCGAGCCTGACATGATAGACGGTCATGTCGCCGAGATAGGCGATGTCGTAGACCTCCCCTTCGATCGCATTGACGGCCTCTTGTGGCTTCTTCGACGAGACCTTGATCTTTTCCGGCCTGATGGCGAAAGTGACGGCCGCTCCGGCGGTCGCATTGCCGGCGTTATCAGTCTGGATGGTGATGCCGTTGCCGGCATCGATGCTCGCAGGGCCCGTCTCACCGCGCGCGATCTTGCCCTCGAACATGTTCACATTGCCGACGAAACCGGCGACGAAGCGCGACCCCGGCGCCTCGTAGACTTCTGCCGGCGTGGCCACCTGCATCACCTCGCCCTTGTCGATGATGGCGATGCGGTCGGCCATGGTCATTGCCTCTTCCTGGTCGTGGGTGACGACGACGAAGGTCAGGCCGAGATTCTGCTGCAGGTCCATCAGTTCGAACTGGGTTTCCTCGCGCAGCTTCTTGTCGAGTGCGCCCAGCGGCTCGTCGAGCAGCAGCACCTTCGGCCGCTTGGCGACCGACCGCGCGAGCGCGACACGTTGGCGCTGGCCGCCCGACAATTGATGCGGCTTGCGCTTGGCGAATTGCTCGAGCTTGACCAGCTTAAGCATCTCGGCGACGCGCTTTTCGATATCGGGCGTCGGCATGCCTTCCTGCTTGAGGCCAAAGGCGATGTTGTTCTCGACGGTCATGTGCGGGAACAGGGCATAGGACTGGAACATCATGTTGACTGGCCGGCGGTAGGGCGGGATACCGCGAAGGTCTTGGCCGTCGAGCAGGATGCGGCCGGCTGTCGGCTCCTCGAAGCCGGCGAGCATCCTGAGTAGAGTCGACTTTCCGCAACCGGAAGCGCCGAGCAGGGCGAAGAATTCACGTTCGAATATGGTCAGGGACAGATTGTTGACGGCCGTGAAGTCACCGAATTTCTTGGTGACGTTTTCGAACTGGATGTATGGCTTGGCGTCAGGATCATTCCACGGCGCGAAATCCCTGCGGATGCTGCCAAGCGATTTCATGTCCCCACTCCGTCCTGATTTTTCTTGCCCCTGATAGAAAACAGTCCCGGCGGATAACGCCGGGACCTGTCGGATTATTGACCGGTAACGATCTTGGTCCAGGTGCGCGTTATGATGCGCTGGGTCTTGGGATCATAGGGCGCTACGGTGTAGAGCTTCTTGATCGTCTCGGGGTCAGGATAAACGGAAGGATCTTCTAAGAGCGCCTTGTCGACGAATTGCTGCGAAGCCTTGTTGCCGTTAGCGTAGAGCACGAAGTTGGAAGATTTGGCGATTACTTCCGGCTTCATCATGTAGTTGAGGAACTCGAGTGCTTCGGCCGGATGGGGCGCATCGGCGGGAATTGCCATCTGATCGAACCACATCTGGGCGCCTTCCTTAGGCACCGAATAGCCGATTTCCACGCCCTGCTTGGCTTCGTCCGCCCGGTTACGAGCCTGGAACACGTCGCCCGACCATCCAACCGCCAGGCAGATATCGCCATTGGCGAGCGCGTTGATATACTCCGAGGAATGGAATTTGCGAATGAAAGGCCGGACCTTCAGCAAAGCATCCTGGGCCTTGGCGATATCGTCAGCGGAGGTGCTGTTCGGATCGAGACCTAGATATTTCAGTGCCGCCGGGATGATGTCGGCCGGCGAGTCCAGCACATAGACACCGCAATCCTTCAACTTGGCCAGGCTGTCGGGATTGAAGAATACATCCCAGCTGTCGATCTTGTCGGTACCGAGCGCGGCCTGGACTTTCTTGGTGTTGTAGCCGATGCCAACCGTACCCCACATGTAGTTGATCGAATATTCGTTGCCGGGGTCGTAAATCGCGGTCCGCTCCGAAACCGTGTCCCACATGTTGGAGAGGTTCGGGAGCTTCGACTTGTCGAGCTTCTGGAATACGCCGGCCTGGATCTGGCGGGCAAGGAAGTTGCCGGTTGGCACGACGACGTCGTAGCCGCTGCCGCCGGCAAGCAGCTTGGTTTCCAGGATCTCGTTGGAATCAAAAGTGTCGTAGACGACCTTGATGCCGGTTTCCTTGGTGAAATCATCGATGATCGAACTGTCGATATAATCCGACCAGTTGAAGACGTTGACGACACGATCCTCCGCATGGCCCCCGACCGTGAACAGGGTCAGCAATGCCGAAGTTGCCGAAAGCCAGAGCGCTTTACGGATCATGCTATTCTCCTTTTATGAGTGTTCTGTCGCCGGCTCCTCGCGGACCCCGCGGGACCGGGCATTTGTTTCAGACTATTGAGCTTTCCAGGATGCGACAAGCGCGAACTGCCGGCCGCTTTGGAGAGCCAGGACGTGCGGCCGATCATGGTGTTCGCGCCATGCCGGGACCTGATCGGCTTGCATATGACGGCGAAGCTTTCGCCCCGGCGTCCACGGAGACGTGACGATGATGTCCGGTCTCGAACTTACCGGCTGGGAGACTTGGCAAGATACGCCTGTCTTGTCTGTTTCCGATGCGCGAGCCTGCCCGCCCGGCAGAGGCGTTGTCAATGGCGAAGCCATGCGTAGCGTCAGTTGGGCAATGACATTCCGGTGACCCCTGCCCGCGCGGGTCGCGTCTGACGCTTGAACTCGAAGCCGATATGAACCAGCAGCGCCGTTACCACCACCGCTCCGCCGATGATGGTGCGTCCCGACGGCACCTCGGAATGGATCAGCCAAACCCATATGGGTCCAAGGATCGGCTCGAACGTTCCGAGCAGCGCTGCGATCGCCGCGGGGATCAGTCGCGCTCCGGTGGCGAAGAACGCGAGGCCCATGCCGAGATTGAGTACGCCGAATGCAAAGAGGAACCCCATGTCGCTGACCGAAACCGTGAAGGTCGAGGCCTGCGATAGGGCAAGCCCTGCAGCCAGGACGGTTCCCAGACAGGTCGCCGGGGTCATGCGCACGCTGGAGAACCGCCGGGTGATGACGGTGGCGACCGAGAACATCAACGCGATCAGCAAAGCCAGTCCGTCGCCGATCGGCGATACGGTGCCGTCCAGTGATTCCGAGACCATTATGGCGACGCCGGTTATGACCGCGGCGATCGCCAGCCATGTTGCGACACCGACCCTTTCGCGAAACAAAGCCCAAGCAAACAACGCCGCCAGCAGCGGCACGCCCGCCTGCATCAGCAATATGTTGGCAACGGTCGTATAGGCGAGCGCCACGACGAAGGCGGTCGATGCGGTGGCAAAGCAGGCGCCGACGGCAAGGCCGGGCAGGCCCATATCGCGGAACAATCTCAGAGTGCCGCGCCAGCCGTCGCGCCAGATCATGAAGCAGACCAGGAAGGCGGCTGCCCAGACGGAGCGCCAGAAAATAATTGTCCAACTGTCGCCGATGGCGATGAAGCGGGCGATGGTGCCGCCGAAACTCCACATCAGAGCCGACAGGAAGACCAGCAGGAAGCCGATGCGTTCCTCCCGCAACGGGACTGTGGATGGTAAAATGATCGGCGGCGATGCGGTGTCGGTCATGGGCGCGACTGTCGAGCTTTTGTGGACGGGACGATGCGCGAGGGACGACAAAAAGATGCCCTGTTCGCGTAACGCAAAGACGTTTGCCGGGCCTGAGCCAGAGCGCGTCGGCAATGGTGGCAGATTGGCCCGCTTGTCGTTTGCCGTTACTGGAAGTCGAAGGCGCTA
This sequence comes from Mesorhizobium sp. ES1-1, assembly GCF_020164785.1. Classification (GTDB taxonomy): domain Bacteria; phylum Pseudomonadota; class Alphaproteobacteria; order Rhizobiales; family Rhizobiaceae; genus Mesorhizobium. The sequence continues at coordinate 425,955 of NZ_JAIUGX010000001.1, forward strand.
AGTCCCGTCGCCATTTCGTCGAGGCCAAGAGGCCGCGTCACAGGCGGTTCGGCGCGCGCCAGGCAGCCGACACGTTCGCATAGCCGGCAGACCGGTCCGATCAGTGTGACCGAGGCAGCGCCCAATCCCGTCTTCGCCGACGCAGCAATGCCTGGCAGTGCCGCGCCGTAGACGACATCGTCACGAAAGCCGATATCGCAGCCGAGCAGCAGCGCCGTGCGACGCGGACGCTCCGAAAACGCCCCTTGAGGTCCTTCCAACGTGCGTGCGATGCAGAGGAAGCGGGCGCCGTCGGGCATCTCGACGGCGTCGACGAAAATCTGGCCCGGCTGGGTAAAGGCGAAATAGACCGGCAGTTTGGGACAGGCGCCACCGAAGCGACTTTGCGGAAAGCCCTCGCTTCCAACCTTGCGGAAACGATTGCCGGCATTGTCGACCTCCAGCAAGAAGAACGGCACGCCCGTCGAGCCCTGGCGGCGTAGCATGGTAAGCCGGTTCGCCGCCTGCTCGAAAGAGACGCCGAAGCGCGAACGCAAGACGTCGATGTCGTATCGGGCGCGGACGGCTGCCGCTAGAAACGCCTGATACGGCATCATCACGGCGTGCGCCGCATAGCGGCCGAGTTCGAAACGGGCGAGACGGCGGGCCTCGTCCGTGGTCAGCCCGAGCGCCTGGATCTCGCCGGCGATCGCGACCGTCATGCGGATCAGGCACGCTTCCATTGCCACTTCGCGCAACTGGTCGAAGGGCGACAGGCGTTCCGACAGGAACAGGCGTTGCGAATGGCGGTCATAGCGGCGGCGCCAGTTCGGCATGGTCGATACCGGCAGCACCTTGACCACGATGCCATATTCGCGTTTCAGCCATGCTTTCAGGGCGCCGAACAGGTCGTCGCCGGGATCAAGGACCGAGGTGAACGCCTCGGCCTCCTCCTCAAGAGCGGGGAAATGGTTGGGCCTGCGCTCGAGGACCTGGTGCACCTCGTCGATCGGCAGGCGGGCGCCGGCAAGCGCAGTCGCCCTGCCCTCGCGCGCCAGAAGTTGGTTGAGGTCGGACAGCCGCTCGGCCTGCTCGCGATAGGCGCGAAACAGTTTTATCATCGCCGCGGACGCATTCGGTGCTGCTTCCGCAAGCTCGATCAGTTCCTGGTCTCCGGGCAACTCGCCGACCAGGAGGGGATCGCCGAACACCTCTTTCAGGGCAGCGACAGCACTCCTTGCCTCGCCTTGCAATTCGTGCGGATCGACCTTGTAGATGGACGCCAGCCTGAGGATCAGCTGGACCGTCAACGGACGCTGGTTGCGCTCGATCAGGTTGAGGTAGGACGGAGAGATCCCGAGGCCTTCGGCCATAGCCGTCTGGGTCAGACCCTTGGCGTTTCGGATGCGGCGGATACGCGGCCCGGCAAAGATCTTCTGGTCAGCCATCGACAGCCGTTGACAGGATTTTACATGACATTGGGAGAGCGGGTTCCATCCCTCACTTGACAATTGTTACAAGTTTACAGCCAGCCTCCGTCAAAGGCAATACAGGTTTGCTCTTATATCCCAATGGATTTGTTGAATTTTCTGGTTCGCTTCGCGTTGTCGTGTAAATCTCGTCACATACAAAGGACACCGCAGGTGGTTGCCCGAATAGCGCCCAGACAAATCGGAGAAGAGAGAGCATGACCGACTTTTACAACCTTGTTCCATCGGCACCGCAAGGTCGCTTCGACGGCGTTGAGCGGCCCTATTCGCCGACGGATGTGAGGCGGCTGCGCGGTTCGGTGCAGATACGCCAGAGCCTTGCCGAAATGGGTGCCAACCGGTTGTGGAAGCTCATCCACGAGGAGGACTTTGTCAACGCTCTCGGCGCCATGTCCGGCAACCAGGCGATGCAGCAGGTGCGTGCCGGGCTCAAGGCGATCTACCTGTCGGGCTGGCAGGTCGCCGCCGATGCCAACACCGCCTCGGCGATGTATCCGGACCAGTCGCTCTATCCGGCCAATGCGGCGCCCGAACTCGTCAAGCGCATCAACCGCACACTGCAGCGTGCCGACCAGATCGAAATGTCCGAAGGCAACGGGTTGTCGGTCGAGACCTGGTTCGCGCCTATTGTCGCCGATGCCGAAGCCGGCTTCGGCGGGCCGCTGAACGCCTTCGAGATCATGAAGGCGTTCATCGAGGCAGGCGCCGCCGGCGTCCATTACGAGGACCAGCTCGCGTCGGAAAAGAAGTGCGGCCATCTTGGCGGCAAGGTGCTGATCCCGACCGCGGCGCATATCCGCAACCTCAACGCCGCGCGCCTGGCGGCGGATGTGATGGGCACGGCTACCCTGGTCATCGCCCGCACCGACGCGGAAGCCGCGAAGCTGCTGACCTCCGACATCGACGAACGCGACCAGCCTTTCGTCGACTACGACGCCGGGCGCACCGTGGAAGGTTTCTATCACGTCAGGAACGGCATCGATCCCTGCATTGCCCGGGCCATCGCCTATGCGCCTTTCGCGGACCTGATCTGGTGCGAGACCTCGAAGCCGGATCTCGCACAGGCGAGGAAATTCGCCGAGGGCGTGCGCCGGCGTCACCCCGACAAGCTGCTCGCTTACAATTGTTCACCGTCGTTCAACTGGAAGAAGAACCTCGATGACGCCACGATCGCCAAATTCCAGAGGGAGCTCGGAGCGATGGGCTACAAGTTCCAATTCATCACGCTGGCCGGCTTCCATCAGCTCAATCACGGGATGTTCGAACTCGCCCGAGGCTACAAGGCACGCCAGATGAGTGCCTATTCCGAGTTGCAGGAGGCGGAATTCGCGGCGGAGACCAATGGCTACACCGCGACCAAGCACCAGCGAGAGGTGGGCACCGGCTATTTCGACGCGGTGTCGATGGCGATCACTGGCGGACAATCGTCAACCACCGCAATGCATGAATCGACCGAGCACGCACAGTTCAGGCCGGCCGCGGAATAGCCAACAGAAGACCACAGAGGGAACGCCCAACAGGGCTCGATAGTAAGGAGAAGAACAATGGCATCGATCAGCCGGGTCAAGGAACGCGCCGAGGAACAATCCTCGACGATGAGCGGCGACCAGCAGGCGACAATCCGCATGCTGGCCAATGATTTGCACCGCCTCAACCAATCGGTGATGAAGGCGGTCGAGGCCGGCGTTTCCGTCGAACTCGTGCGCTCGGCGCGGCATCATGGCGGCGATGGCAATTGGGGCGATCTCCTGATCCCGGTGATCGTCACGCAACACGGCCAGGCTGATTGAAGGCAGCGCAACCGGCCCGTTCAGCCGGCCGGTTCCGCAAGCCGGTCAATTACTTTTCACGGCCATCTATGTAGACAGTTCAGTACAGTAGTAATGCCCGAATTCGCCACCAGCCAGAAGCGTTTCGGCGGCTTTATTTCAACTTGACACAGACCCCAATCTCACGCCAATTGCTGCAAGATTTCAACTCTGCATTGAAATAGGGGCGAACTCTTGGCCGGCTTGGGTGGGCAGTGAATCGCGAGGATGGGGATCCAAAGCATTTGACCGTGGTGGGCCGCGACCCGGGCCTCGAGGCCCCCCGTGATGCCTCCCAGGTTCTTGTCGTGGGGCGATCGCCAATCAATCGCGTCGTAATTTCCAAGATCGTTGAGCGATCCGGACTCAAGCCTATCTCGGAGTCACCCGACACAGCTGCGAAAGCCTTGCGAGCCTTGGTGCCGGGCGCCATCATCCTTGACGGCGGCGCCGACAACAAGGACTGCGACAACCTGCTTCCCAGCATCGATGCCTTGCGGCGTGCTTCGGGAAAATCGCTCCTCCCGGTAATCCTCCTCTCGACAAAGACCGGGACGCCGCAAAGCCTGGACCTGTCGAATATCGTCGACGCCGTGGTCGCCAAGCCAATCACACCCGAAAGACTGCAGCCCGTGATCGATCGCCTGACCAATCGATAGTCTGGCGCCATTCAGGCCAGTTGAAGACAACTCGGCGATGGTCCTTCCGCGAGAGCGTGGAACAAGCTGCCCAACTCGGACTCAGCCGGGGTTCGTGATGGCCTCGATCAGTCCGGGCAATTGTCCGAGATCGGATATCTGCCGGAATCTCGGGGCCGTTACCGGCGCCTCGACATGTTCGAGCACCCATGTCAGTTCGTGCGGGACATGGACACCCCACCCGCCGGCCTCGATGGCAGGGACGACGTCGGACTTCAGCGAGTTGCCGACCATCATGCTTCTCGCCGCTCCGTCGCCATGCCGGCTGAACACACGGGCATAGGTGGCTGCGTTCTTGTCACTGACGATCTCGACCGCGTCGAACAGATCACCGAGGCCGGAGCCGGCCAGCTTTCGCTCCTGGTCGAAGAGATCGCCCTTGGTGATCAGCACGAGGCGGTATGCCCCGGCGAGCCTCTCCACCGTTTCGCGCGCATGCGGCAAGGGCTCGATCGGATGGCTGAGCATATCGCGGCCGGCATCGAGGATTTCGGATATGACCGAGCCCGGAACTCGGCCCTGCGTCACCTCGATCGCCGTTTCGATCATCGACAGCGTAAACCCCTTGATGCCGAAACCGTAGACAGCAAGATTGCGCCTCTCCGCCTCCAGCAATCGTGCCGAAATGTCTCCCGCATCGGCATGATCGGCAAGCATGGTCGCGAACCGCTTCTCGGTCATGCGGAAGAACTGCTCGTTCTGCCAGAGCGTGTCGTCGGCATCGAAGCCGATCGTGGTGAGGGATTGCATGATATCTCCCGTCATGACGGTGCCGTGGACGTCGTTATCAGGCGCTGGCAGCAAGAGGAATATGTGATGTGAAGCGAGGTGCCGAAACCAGTTCCTGGAAGTCGCCCTTGAGCGGCTTCTGCCGAGCTCGCAAGAGCGCGCGCCGACCGAGGTAATCGCCTGGATCCTCGGGCCTGCTCTTTGCTTTCATGACCCGCAGCGGCTATACTCCGAAATCCGCAACCAATCTGGTGAATGATGCCGCCTGCAAAAAAGGAAGTCCGTCCGTCGAGCCGCGGAGGACGCGCCCGCACGCCTGCCTTCGTGAAAAATCTACGTGGCGTGAAGAACTGGAAAGAAGTCAGCGAATGGCTGGAATGGCGCGGCATCGAGGACATTGAGTGCATCACGCCCGATCAGGCCGGCGTCGCGCGCGGCAAGATGATGCCGTCCAAGAAATTCACGTCAAACACCTCGCTGGCATTGCCCTCGGCTGTCTTCATGACGACGATTTCCGGCGGCTATCCGGAGGATGGCAACGGCTTTCACTATCCCGAGGATGACGGCGACCTCAAACTGATGCCGGACCTGTCGACATTGACGGTCGTGCCGTGGGAGGAAGATCCAACGGCCGCCGTCATCTGCGACCTCGTCCACCAGGATGGCCGTTCGGTGGAGTTCACGCCGCGCAATGTCTTGAAACGCGTGCTGGCCGCTTACGACAAGCGCGGGCTAAGGCCGGTGGTGGCGCCGGAGATCGAATTCTACCTGGTGCGCAAGAACCCGGATCCGGATTACCCGCTCACGCCGCCTGTCGGCCGGTCCGGGCGGCCAATCGGCGGAGGCGCCGGCTATTCGATCGCCGGCGTCAACGAGTTCGACGAACTGATCGACGACATCTATCATTTCTCCGAAAGTCAGGGCCTCGAGATCGACACGCTCATCCACGAGGAGGGCGCCGGCCAGCTCGAGATCAATCTGCGCCATGGCGATCCTATCGAGCTCGCGGACCAGGTATTCATGTTCAAGCGCACCATTCGCGAGGCGGCGCTCAAGCACGAAATCTATGCCACCTTCATGGCCAAGCCGATCCAGGGGCAACCCGGCTCAGCCATGCATATCCATCAGTCGATCATCGACAAGAAGACCGGCCAGAACATCTTTTCGGCCGAGGACGGATCGGAAACCGAGGCGTTCTTCCATTTTATCGGCGGCATGCAGAAGCATGTGCCGAACTCGCTGGTGATGTTCGCGCCCTACGTCAATTCCTACCGCCGGCTGACGCAGTCGGCCTCCGCGCCGGTGAACAACAAATGGGGCTATGACAACCGCACGACGGCGTTTCGCGTGCCGCGTTCCGATCCCGCGGCACGCCGAGTCGAGAACCGCATCCCCTCATCCGACGCCAATCCCTATCTGGCGCTCGCCGCCTCGCTTGCCTGCGGTCTGATCGGCATCACCAACAAGATCAAGGCGGAGCCTCCCGTCCTGACCACCGCCAACGCGCACGAGATCGACCTGCCGCGCAGCCTCCTTGAAGCCGTTGACCTGTTCGAGGCCGACGAGGAACTCTGCGCGCTGCTGGGCAAGTCCTTCGCGGCCACCTACGCGGCGATCAAACGGGCGGAGTTCGAGACCTTCATGGAAGTGATCAGCCCGTGGGAGAGGGAATATCTATTGTTGAATGTTTGAGTGAGTGAGTAGTGGGTAGTTTTTAGCGATACCCATCGCGACTCGGAGCAATATCCGCCCTCACGATTCACTACTTCCTACCGACTCTCCATCCGATCCGAGTGTTCGCAATACCATGCCTTACCAGTCCCCCATCTCCCCCGGCCGTTCCTGGTACGAGGACACTTCCGGGCCACGACCCGAATATCCCCCGCTTGACGGTGACCGGACATGCGACGTCATCGTCATCGGCGGCGGCTTTACCGGGCTGTCGGCGGCCGCGCACCTCGCCAAGGCGGGCAGCAATGTCGTGCTGATCGAGGCGCATCGCCTGGGCGATGGCGCGTCCGGCCGCAATGGCGGGCAGCTGGGCACCGGCCAGCGGGCCTGGGTGGAGGAACTGGAAGCCGAGTACGGTTTCACCCGCGCCAAGGCGCTGTTCGATCTCGCCGAGGAGGCCAAGGCGCATCTCATCGAATTCGCCGCCACCAACCAGATCGACATCGATTATGTGCCGGGACAGATGTCCGTGGCGCACAAGCCGCGTTATGTCGATGACTATAAGGCCCATGCCGAGATCATGGCGAGCCGGTTCTCCTACCCACATATCTCGTTCATGGATGCGAAGGAGACAGCGGAGCGGCTGGGCTCGGCGCATTATTTCGGCGGAACGCGTGACACCGGGACCGGTCACATCCACCCGATGAAGCTGGTGATCGGTACCGCGCGGGTTGCGGCCCAAGCGGGCGCGCAACTGTTCGAAAGGACGCCATCGACCGCCATCATGTCCAGCGGCGGCAAGGTGAGGGTTTCGACACCCACAGGCACGGTGTCGGCGCAGAAATGCCTGCTAGCGGCGAACGCCTATGGAGGCACGCTCGAGCCGGTGAGCGCGGCGCACATCATGCCCATCGGCTCGTTCATCGGTGCCACCGTCCCCCTGGGCTCTGATTCGACGGTGTTGCCAGGGGGCGAGGCGGTCGACGATTCCCGCTTCGTCGTTCGCTACTTTCGCAGGTCGAAGGACGGGAGGCTGCTGTTCGGCGGACGCGAGATCTATGGCGTCAATGACCCCAAGGACATCCACATCCACATCCGCCGCCAAATCACGGAGCTTTACCCGGCATTGAAGGATGTCGAGATCACGCACGGCTGGGGCGGTTATGTCGCTATCACCGTTCCGAGGAAGCCATTCGTGCGGGAAGTGATGCCCAACGTTGTTTCCGCTGGCGGCTATTCGGGCCATGGCGTCATGCTTTCGAACTTCTTCGGCAAGCTTTATGCCGAAACCATTGCAGGCAACCGCGACCGGCTCAAGCTGATCGAGGACCTCAAAATTCCACCGTTCCCCGGCGGCCGGCGCCTGCGCGCGCCCTTGCTGTTCCTGGCGCTGAACTGGTTTGCGTTGCGCGACAGGATCTAGTGCATCGCTGTACTACTCGAGTGTAATATTCCTGTAACATTTGTTGCCGACGCCAGACATTGCGCAATTTCCGGCAAAGGCGCAGACTCGGCCAAGGCGTAGTGCTGCCACAATCGGCGGCGAAAGATGCCGGCCTTGGGCGATCACCGGGGGAATTTGCGGGCTTGCCCGCTTGGTTTCTTGGGACCGATGCAGATCCGGCACCTCTTCTCGGATGCCCGATCAAGAGAACATCGGCCCGCTTATGGAGGTGGCAAGAAGTGAGAGAGCCCTTCAGTTTCGGTACGCCGGAACGTCGGCGCTTTGCCATGCAATTCGGATACGACATGCGGCCGTCCTTCTGGCAGGAAGTCCGTTCGAAGTCGCATCTGGTCATCGCCGCGATCGGCACCGCTGCCCTGCTTGGCGTCGCCGCGGTGGCGCTTTGGCTGGCAATGCCCGCAGGTGAGAGGCAGGCTGCAGCGAGTGCGGAGCAGGCCATCCCGGCCGTACGGGTAAAGACGACGAAAATTGCCCCGGCGGCAACTGTCGTTGCCACGACGGCTTCACCTGGGACGACGCGCAAATCCGACGCCGTCGTACCAAAGGTGGCGGCAGCGGAAGCGAACATTCCCGCGCTCCCGGCCAATGATCCGCGCTGGACCAGCGCGAATCCGAAGGCTGCTTCCGCGACAGCCGATGCCGATCAAAACGCACCCGGCCAGGTGGCAAACCAGGCTCAGCCGGCGCCCGACAAGGCCGCGGCATTCGCAGCCTCATCAGACGACACCAATGCCACCGACGAACTTGCCAAGGTCGCGGCACCGGCCCCCACCGCCGGCAGCACTCCGGATGGCGCGCAGACCGCCGCCATTCCCGCAGCGAAGCCGGCGGCCGGGGATGACGCCGGCAAGACCAAGGCTGCAAAAACTGTGGCTGCCGGCAACGGGTTGATCGTCAGGGCCGTCACCATGCGCAGCGGCCCCAAGAAGAATGCAGCGGCCATCCAGACCATACCGGCCAGGACTTCCGTGCAGGTGCTGAGCTGCAAGCAATGGTGCCAGATCGTCCACAACGGCAAGACCGGCTGGGTTTACAAGAGCTACATCAAGATCTGAGCCTGACTGCGGCAAGGGAAATGCCGACGCGGCGTCGGCCGTGGCCAGCGCGAAACTCGGCGCGCCAGCCGGCATCCGCTATGGTCATTCGCCAGTTCCGAGACCGAACAGACGTCGGAGCCTATGCCGCCGTTTCAATCGTCGGCGCTGCTCGACGAGGCCACGATGCTGTTCAAAGGGAATTCCATAGAGGCCGCATTGCTGGCATCCCTGCGTTTTGCCGCATTCCGGCACCCAGCACTGAACATCGTGGGTCCAGGCAAGCGGCACACGTTCCAGATGAAGATTGGAAGAACTCTTCAACAAGATCAATTCACCAGGCGCTGCTGTCCGCCGAACATAGTCCGAGACCTCTTTGGGCGTGCGCAGTTCGATGAAGCGGCCAGTGTCGCGATCGGCCTGGCTTGCCTTGGAACGATGCGCATGCTCGCCGACATAGACTACCTGGTTTGCGATCTCACGCACGCTCTTATAGGCGCGGGCATACTTTGCGTTCGAATCGCTGAAATCCGACATCTGGCCAAGCACAATCCGCTTTTGACCAAGGGTTGATTTGGCCAGCATGTCAAAGGCCAGGGGCAACGAGTGCCAAGGCGCTTTGACAGAGTCTACGATGAAGTGAGGCCCGCCCTCCGGGATGATAACCTCACAGCGGTTTTCGATCGGCTGAAACGTTTCGATCCGGTCCTTCACCGTTTGCGCAGGGACTCCAAGTTCCAGGGCCGTAGCAGCAGCCGCGACCGTCGGCAGCCAGAAGTGCTCACCCGGAAAGGGGGTTTTGAGTTCAAGCACGCCGCCGCGCCAGTGCAATTTGAAGCTTAGCAAGCGCGGGTATTCGGCACTGACCTCGGTGACCCGATAGCCGGCGGCTTCCGACTCGCCGAATGTGACGAAGCGTTGCGTGTTGCCGGAGGCCATGGCCAGCACATTGGGATCATCGGCATTGAGCACGGCAAGGCCGCCCGGTTCCAGCGCCTCGACAAGGGCGCCCTTTTCACGGGCGACATTCTCCAATGTTCTGAACCTGGAGACATGCTCGAGCCGGATCATTGTGACGACGGCAACCTGCGGCCGCAATGTTTCCGCCAACGGCTTGATGGAATTGACCGCCGATGCCGACACTTCGACGACCACGTAGTTTACGCCGCGGATCCTGTGCGAAAGCATCTTCGACAGCATCTTCAGCGAATGAAAAAGCAGTTCAGTATGGACCGAACCGTGCCCGGCCAATATATGCCCAAGCAGTGCCGTTGTGGTCGATTTGCCCGAACTCCCTGTTATGCCGATGAAGGTCGCCTTGCTTTTTGAGCGCGCGCGCCTTGCCCCGTAAGCCCTGAGGCGTTGCCCCAAGCCTTCGCGAATTTTCCGCAGTCGCACTATAATCATGCCGCCATATGCCTCGAGCGAGCAGCTTTATGCCTTCGCGCGGTTAATCAAGTCAAATCGCAGCCATGTGTCGCCCATACCAACTCAGATGCAGCGGCCGCCGTCGACTTCCAGCGCCACGCCGGTAATGAAGGCGGCCTCGTCCGACGCGAGCCAGAGAGCGGCGTTGGCAATATCGAGCGGCGTCGACAATCTGCCCAGGGGGATCGAGGCGCGGAACTTCTCCCGAATTTCGGGCGCATCGACGCCCATGAATTTCTCCAGCATGCCGGTCTCGCCGGCAACCGGGCAAAGACAATTGACGCGGATGTTCTTTGGCGCCAGTTCCACCGCCATCGATTTTGTCGCGGTGATCGCCCAGCCCTTCGACGCATTGTACCAGGTGAGACCTGGTCGCGGCCGCAAGCCGGCGCCGGTGACGATGGCAACCTTGTTTTCAAGACGCATGTGGTACTGCCTGTGGCTGGTGGCGGGCGATCCGGTACTGTCGCGGAGCCGGAGCTGGCGCATTTGGTAGAAGATCCTCGACCATTGCCGATTTCACCTTTGGCTTTCGCCCTGATCCCGTTCTATGCTGCACCCGCGAAGGCAATTCAGGCTCGCTTTGCCGACAAGCCCTTCCGGTCATCGCGCTGTCAAGCGGTCGGCGCATAACACTTGGATGTGACCATTAGAGCACTGGAAAATTTAAATCGATTAGATTATATCAGCCGCGTATTTGCGACCGGCGTCAGAGCGGACAGACAATGACCAGCCAAATTATCCCCGTCGATCCTTTCGACTTCATCATATTCGGCGGCACGGGCGACCTGTCCGAGCGCAAGCTGCTGCCGTCGCTCTATCATCGTCAGCGCGACCATCAATTCTCCGAGCCGACGCGCATCATCGGCGCGTCGCGCGCGAAGATGACCGATGCGGAGTTCCAGGCCTTCGCCAAACAGGCGATCTCGCAGCATGTCAAACCGGCCGACATCGACGCCAAGGAACTGAAGACCTTCCTCGCCCGACTTTCCTACATTTCGGCGGATGCAACGACCGGCGCCGGCTTCGACAAGCTGAAGAAGGCGATCGGCGAGAGCGACAACATCCGGGCTTTCTATCTTGCGGTTGCGCCGGCGCTTTTCGGCGATATCTCGCACCAGTTGAAAGAGCACGATTTGATCACGCCGAAATCGCGCATCGTGCTGGAGAAGCCGATCGGTCGCGATCTTAGCTCGGCGCGCACGCTCAACGATCTGGTCGGCGACAATTTCCAGGAAAGCCAGATCTTCCGCATCGACCACTATCTCGGCAAGGAGACAGTGCAGAACCTGATGGCTCTGCGCTTCGCCAACGCGCTCTACGAACCGCTCTGGAACTCCGCCCATATCGACCATGTGCAGATTACCGTGGCCGAAACCGTGGGGCTGGAAGACCGCGTTACCTATTACGACAAGGCCGGCGCCCTGCGCGACATGGTGCAGAACCACATGCTGCAGCTTTTGTGCCTCGTCGCCATGGAGGCGCCGTCGTCGATGGACGCCGACGCCGTACGCGACGAGAAACTGAAGGTGCTTCGCGCGCTCAAGCGCATCAATGGCAATGAGGCGCCGAAGCAGACCGTGCGCGGGCAGTACCGCGCCGGGGCCTCGGCGGGTGGCCCGGTCAAGGGTTATGTCGAGGAGCTGGGCCATGACAGCAATACCGAGACCTTCGTCGCCATCAAGGCCGAGATCGGCACCTGGCGCTGGGCAGGTGTGCCGTTTTACCTGAGGACCGGCAAGCGGCTGGCGACCCGGGTTTCGGAAATCGTCATCGAATTCAAGCCTATCCCGCATTCGATCTTCGGCGACAGCGCGGGGCCGATATCGGCCAACCAACTGGTCATCCGCCTGCAGCCCGACGAAGGCGTCAAGCAGTTCATCATGATCAAGGATCCGGGTCCGGGAGGCATGCGGCTGCGCCAGATTTCGCTCGACATGAGTTTCGCGCAGTCTTTCGACGGGCGCGCGCCGGATGCCTATGAGCGGCTGATCATGGATGTCATCCGCGGCAACCAGACCCTGTTCATGCGACGCGACGAAGTCGAGGCCGCGTGGAAATGGATCGATCCGATCCAGAATGCCTGGGAAAGCGCCAGGCAGGACGCGCAGGGATATACGGCGGGGACCTGGGGTCCGTCGGCCTCTATTGCGCTTATCGAACGCGACGGACGGACATGGCACGAGAGCAATTGAGCAGCGCCGCCTATAGCTGGAACGGCTTTGCCAGCCGCGCGGAACTCGCTGCCGCCCTGGCAGGCCATGTCGCCGGCCGCCTGACCAAGGCAATCGCCGAACGCGGCCAGGGATTTCTCGCCGTGTCCGGCGGTACCACGCCGGCAAAGTTCTTCGCGGCGCTTTCAGCAGTTCCGATAGAGTGGGACAGGGTGATTGTGACGCTCGTCGACGAGCGCTTCGTTCCGGCCTCGTCGCCACGCTCGAATGCCGGACTTGTTGCAGCCAATCTGTTGCAGAACGCGGCCAAGGCGGCCCAATTCGTGCCGCTCTACCATGAGGGCAGCAGCATCGAGGACGTGGCCGCATCCGACAATGCGAAGCTGCGATCACTGCCATGGCCCCTCGACGTCGTAGTGCTCGGCATGGGGCCCGACGGCCACACCGCTTCGTTCTTTCCCGACGCCGACGAGCTGGCGACGTTGCTCGACGCAGCTTCCGACAGGATCGTGCTCCCGGTTCATGCGGTGAGCGCGGGCGAGCCGCGGCTGACACTGTCGATGGCGCGTATCGTCGACGCCGGTTTCGTCGCTCTGCACATAGAGGGTGAAGAAAAGCGCGTCGCCTTCGACGGCGCGGTCGCGTCCGGACCGCGAAAGCCGATCCGCGCCGTGCTGGAAGCGGCCGCCACGCCCGTGGAGATTTTCTGGGCGCCTTGATTAAACTTGCCGAGGGGTCCCGATAAACGGCGGGAGGATGTTTCCGGGACCTCGCCTGAAAGGACCAATTCCATGACCGTCAGACGCGATATCGAAGCCATCACCGAGCGCATCCGCCAGCGCTCCAAACCGGGCCGCGAACGCTATCTCAGCCGGATCGCCGAGGCGTCGAACCAGACCGCCAACCGGGCGGTCCTGTCGTGCGGCAACCTCGCGCATGGCTTCGCGGTATGCAGCCCGTCGGAAAAGCAGGCGCTCGGAGCCGACAAGGTGCCAAATCTCGGCATCATCACGTCTTACAACGACATGCTGTCGGCGCATCAGCCGTTCGAGACCTTTCCGGCGCTGATCAAGGATGCCGCGCGCGAAGCAGGCGGCATCGCGCAGGTGGCGGGCGGCGTGCCGGCGATGTGCGATGGCGTGACGCAAGGCCAGCCAGGCATGGAGCTGTCGCTGTTCTCGCGCGACGTGATCGCCATGTCCGCGGCGATCGGCCTGTCGCACAACATGTTCGACGCCGCCGTCTATCTCGGCGTCTGCGACAAGATCGTGCCGGGTCTGGTGATCGCGGCGCTGACCTTCGGCCACCTGCCGGCGGTTTTCATCCCGGCCGGGCCGATGAGCACCGGGATACCGAATGACGAGAAGGCCAGGATCCGCCAGCTCTATGCCGAGGGCAAGGTGGGACGTGCTGAACTGCTGGAAGCAGAATCCAGGTCGTATCATGGGCCGGGCACCTGCACCTTCTACGGCACGGCGAATTCCAACCAGATGCTTATGGAGATCATGGGGCTGCACACGCCGGGCGCATCCTTCGTCAATCCCGGCACGCCGCTTCGCGACGCCTTGACGCGGGAAGCGACGAAACGGGCGCTGGCGATCACCGCGCTCGGCAATGCCTATACGCCGGTCGGCCGGATGATCGACGAGCGGTCGATCGTCAATGGCGTGGTCGGCCTGCACGCCACCGGCGGCTCGACCAACCACACTATCCACCTGATCGCGATGGCTGCCGCCGCCGGCATCGCCATCACCTGGCAGGATATTTCCGATCTTTCCGAAGCGGTGCCGCTGCTGGCGCGTGTCTATCCGAACGGTCTTGCCGACGTGAACCATTTCCATGCGGCCGGCGGCCTCGGCTTCCTCATCCGCGAGTTGCTCGACGAAGGCGTGCTGCACGAGGACGTGCAGACCGTGTGGGGCGAAGGATTGCGGCCCTATGCGGTCGAGGCCAGGCTCGGCGCCGATGGCGGCGTGGTGCGCGAGGCCGCGCCCCGGATCAGCGGCGACGAAAAGGTGCTAGCGCCCTTCGACAAGGCCTTTCAGGCGACAGGCGGCCTCAAGGTGCTGGCGGGCAATCTCGGACATGCCGTCATCAAGACATCCGCCGTGAAGCCGGAGCGGCGTGTCATCGAGGCGCCGGCCAGGGTATTCGACAGCCAGCAAGGGCTGAACGACGCATTCAAGGCCGGCACGCTGACCGGCGACTTCATCGCCGTCATCCGCTTCCAGGGGCCGAAGGCGAATGGCATGCCCGAACTGCATAAGCTGACCACAGTGCTCGGCATCCTGCAGGATCGCGGCCAGCGCGTTGCGCTGGTTACCGACGGACGCATGTCCGGCGCCTCCGGCAAGGTGCCGGCGGCGATCCATGTCACACCGGAAGCCGTCGAAGACGGGCCGATCGCCAGGATCCATGACGGCGATATCATCCGGCTGGACGCCGATGCCGGGACCCTCGAAGTGCACGTGCCGGCGCCGGACTTTGCGCTGCGCCGCACGGCGGAAGTCGATCTTATCGGCAATGAATTCGGGTTCGGCCGCGAACTGTTCGCCGGTTTCCGCCAGCTGGTCGGCCGCGCCGACCACGGCGCGAGCGCGTTTGGCGGCGCTTGACCCGCGGCGAATCGCGACCGTCGAGGGCTACTGGACGCTAAGTTCTGTCCGCTCCCCAGCCTTGATGGCGAAGGGTGTTTCCTTGTCGGCCTTGTCAGTGGTGAAATTGGTCACCAGCACATAATCGCCCGCGGCAAGGGTTGTCTGCATCTTCTCTCCGAAGGCGTAAGTCACCTGCTTGCGCTCGCCCTGGATGTTCTTCTTGGCCTCATAGATCTTGTAGCCGTCGGCTCCGGGCGCCTCCACGGCCAGGACACCAGCGTTCAGCGTCACGTTGACATCGCTCATCTGACCGACAGTCACGGTGAAAGGCTGTTCGACGGACGCCGCCTGCACTTCTGCGCTCATCACATAGTCGCCGGCCGGGAGATCGAACTGGCTGTCGGCGCCAAAGGCATAGGTCACCTGGTCGCGTGTACCGTCGATCTTTTTGGCGGCCTTGTAGACTTTCCACGAGACATCGGTGCCAGCCTTCTCGCCGCCCTGGGTGTAGAAGGCATTTGCCTTGACCTTGCCCACGCCGACGATCATGTCCTTGTCCACGACCTGGCCGGCGGCGAGCTGCATCGTTTCGCTTGCCTCGCCGGCGCCCAGGCGCACGGTGATCTTGGTCTCGCCAGTCGGCACAACCAGCTTCGCCTCGCCGTAATTGCTGTCGGACGTGCCACCGGGATAGGCGATGCTGATCTGCGCGTTGCGGTCGACATCTGCGCCGGGCCATGGCCGCGCGCGGATGTCGAGCGACGCGGCGTTTAGGTTGAGCGCCATTTCCGTCGCCTTGTCGGCGGTCAGAGAGACTTTCGCTTCGGCTCTCGCAGCCCCGCTGGTCGCAACGACGATATAATTTCCCGCCGCAATGTGGAACTTGATGGCGTTGTAACCGGAATCGACATGCTGGCCGCTCGTCCCCTGCGCGTCATCCTTGAAGATCTCGTAATAGATATCGGACTTCGGCTGTTCGCCACCCTCCTTGAGCAGCGCTGTCGGAATGAGATTGTAGTCGATCTCCGCCGCTTTCGGTGCTGGAGCTGGTTCGGGCGATGGTGCCGGAGCGGGGGACGGTTCTGGCGCGGCGACCGTCTCGGCCAACGCTTCCCGCAGCGCCTTCGCGTCGGATGCCTGGATATACTTGCCGCCTGTATTGTCCGCGATGCAGGCGATCTGCTTGCCTTCGTCGGCGGTCAGGCCGAAGCCGACAACGTCGGCGGTGAAATCGACGCCGGCCGCCTCAAGCTCCTTGCCGAGCGCGCACGGATCACCTCCGCAGGTTTCCAGGCCGTCGGTGATCAGGACGACAGTTGCCCTGTCCTCCGTATATTTCAACGCCTCGGCAGCCTGCTTGACGGCCGCTGTGAGGGGTGTCTTGCCCAGAAATTTCAGGCTGTCGGCGGCAGCGGTGATCGCGCTTGCCGATCCGGGCTGGGGCGGCACGATCAGCTGGATATCGTCGCAGCTGCCTTTTTCGCGATGTCCATAGGCCATGAAGCCGATTTCCGCATCGGCGGGGGTCGATTGAAGGACCGTCTTCAGCGATTCCCGAGCGATTTCAAGCTTGGGCCGGCCATCGATCTGCGCCCACATCGAGCCGGACGCATCGAGGACAATGATGACCCTATCGGCGGCAAAACCCAGCGTTGTCATCGACAAAAGGAACATCGCCGCGGCGATGTTCCGTGCAAGTCCCGCCATCGAAATCTCCTGAATGAGCCATCCCGTCCGTCCGCGCGCCAAAGCTATTTGAGCCCGCGTCGAGACACAAGCCCGGGCCGGTGGCGGCTTAATATGTGGTGCGTCGCTCTTCCGACGGCGGCCTGCCGAATTGCAGCCGGTAGCTCTGGGCGAAATAAGAATGCGAGGTGAAGCCCGTCGCGATCGCGACGTCGAGGATCGGCATGTTGGTCTGGCGCAGCAATTCGCGTGCCCGCTCGAGCCGCAGTCGCATATAGTAGCGGCCGGGCGTGACATTGAGATGGCGCAGGAAAAGGCGCTCGACCTGGCGCACCGACAAGCCCGCCGATTTGGCCAGTTGCACCGCCGACAGAGGCTCGTCGAGATGGTCGGCCATCAATTCGACGATACGCCTGAGCTTCTCGGACTTGCCGGTCAGGTCGCGTTCGGGGCCGACACGCTGCCGGTCGCCCGCCGAGCGGATGCGCTCGTGCTGGAACTGGTTGGCGACGCCATTGGCGAGGTTGGAGCCGAAGTCGCCCCGCACGATCTCAAGCATCAGGTCGATCGAGGTGGTACCCCCGGCGCAGGTGTAGCGCTTGCGATCGATCTCGAAGACGTTGCCCGTGCAATTGATGTCGGGAAAGCGCTCGACGAAGCCGGCGCGGTTCTCCCAATGGATCGTGCAGCGATAGCCGTCGAGCTGACCTGCCTCGGCAAGCAAGTAGGACCCAACCGACAGCGCGCCCAGCGCATTGCCACGCCGGCCCCAGCTCCGCAGCGCCGCCAGAACCTTGCTCTTGCCGTGAAATTCCGTCGTCAAACCGACCGAAACGAAGAGGATGTCGACGGGCGGGAGGTCGGCAACTGCGTAGTCAATCTTCAGCGGCAGGCCGTTCGACGCCATCACGGCATCGCCATCGGCCGATACCGTGGTCCAGGCATAGAAATCGCGGCCAAGCAGACGGTTCGCCGAACGGAAGGTGTCGATCGCCGCCGCCAGCGAAAACATGGAGAATTTGTCGACCAGCAGGAAGGCAAAATGCCGGCCACCTTGAACGGGATCGCTGACGACCGGCCGCTCCTGGAGACTGGTGGGGTTCGGCAAAGCTGTGGCTTTCAGGGACAATCCGGGCTCAGAAGGAGGGCCGCTTCAATCCGGCCGCAAGATAGGCCGAGGCTAACGTATTGGCCATCAGCATGGCAATGGTCATAGGCCCGACGCCGCCGGGCACAGGCGTGATGGCGCCGGCCACCTTGGCCGCTTCCGTATAGGCGACATCGCCGACGAGGCGGGACTTGCCCTCGCCCTTTTCGGGCGCGGGAATGCGGTTGATGCCGACATCGATGACCGTCGCGCCAGGCTTGACCCAGTCGCCTTTGACCATTTCCGGCCGACCGACAGCGGCCACCAGTATATCAGCGGTGCGGGCGAGTGCCGGCAGGTCCTTGGTGCGGCTATGGGCGATGGTGACGGTGCAGTTCGCGGCAAGCAGCAAGTTGGCCATCGGCTTGCCGACGATGTTGGAACGGCCGACGACCACGGCATTGAGACCGGACAGGTCCTTGCCGCGCACGCGTTCGATCAACAGCATCGAGCCGGCCGGCGTGCAGGGAACGAAGGCGGTGTCGAGTTCGCCCGTGCCGAGCTTGCCGACATTGATGAAATGGAAGCCGTCGACATCCTTCTCCGGCGCTATGGTCTGGATGATCTTGCCAGCATCGACATGAGCGGGGAGCGGAAGCTGCACCAGTATGCCGTTGACGGCCGGGTCGGCATTGAGCTCGCCGATGATCTTCAGCAGGGCCTGCTCGGACGTTTCGGCGGGCAGCGTGTGCTGGACCGAATGAAAGCCGCAATCCTTGGCGGTGCGAGACTTGGAGGCGACATAAACCTGGCTCGCCGGATCCTCGCCGACGATCACGACGGCGAGACCGGGCTTGGCCCTGCCCTTGGCAATCAGGTCGGCCGTCAGGGCCTTGACCTGCCGCACCACGTCTTCGGCAACACTCTTACCGTCAATTACTTCGGCCATGGACCACCCTCAACACCGCGATGCTTCGGGCGACATTTTCACGAAAATTCGGCGGGGCAATCTCGTCAGAGCGCCGTCCCATGCCGCTAACTCGAAACCGGCAGCCTTTATTCGACGCTCAGAAATAGCGGCGGCCCGCACGGCTTCCGGTGAGTCCATGGACTGCTTCGCGGAATTCACGCAGGCTGGCGCGGATTTCATCGATCGATGGCTGGGAACCGGCCGGATCGGTGGCTTGCGAAGGCTCCTCCGACTGCGCGAGAGGCTGGGGCGTCTGCCGCGGATAGGGCGCGGGCCCAAGTGGACTGGGCGTCTGCCCTTCGGCCGTTGGCACGGGCCGCGAATCGGGATAGCCGGCTTGCGGCTGCGTCCGCGAGGGCTGCCCCCGGGGAACGTCCATCGGCTGCGCAACGTGCCGCGGATCCGGAGTATCGGCGCCCTGCGGGGAAGACGATCGCGAAGTTACCTCTTGCGAAGCGAATGCCGGTGATGGTTCGCCCCGGGCGGTTGGAGCCCGATCCTGCGCGGAGATTCCAATGTCCGCTGCACCGGCTGCCGACCTCTTGGGACGGGTCTCACCCGTGTCCCGTGCGGGCGGCTTGCGCGACAAGCCATCGCGCATCCTCGACAGCAGTGCACCGATCCGACCGTCCTTGGCGCTTGCGGCTTCTGCCTGTGGAGGCGCGGGCGATTCTGGGAGCCGCGATGTCGGCGGAGGTGCCGCCTGATATGCCCTGTCCTCGTATCGCGTCCGGCGCTCGTCCTCGGAGCGGTCGCGGCGCGAGCGCGATGTGGCGGTCTCGCGCAAGCTCTCATAGGCGCCACGCATGACGCCGAGGCCGATGCCGGACGCAAAGCCCAGCAGCAGCCCGGCAAGCACGATCATGGCTCGCGACGGCCCGGTGGCCTCGAGCGGGGCGAAGGCCTTCGAAATCACATTGATGTTGGCGGTGTTGATATCTTTCTGCTCGCCAGTCTCCTTGGCGCGCAGCAGATATTGTTCATAGACCGACCGTTTGGCGGTTGCTTCGCGCTCCAGCTCTCGCATCGATACCAGGTCGTCGTTGACGTCGCCGCTGCGGACTTTCAGCTGCGCCAGGCGCGACGCAAGATCCTGTTCGAGCTGAACCGCGCGCTTGAGGTCCACCTGCAACGACGACGCGATGCGGCGCAGCTCCGACGCGATACGCTCGCGCGCGCCGGCGAGCTGCGCATTGAGCGCCTGAAGCTCCGGATGGCGGGGGCCAAGCCGGATGGCGGCGCGATCGGCCTCCTGCTTGAGCGTCGCGTATTGCGAACGCAGGTCGCTCATCGTGTTCGAACTGATCTCTTCCGGCAGGGTTCCGGCGAGCACGGAGTTGACGTCGACCCCGCGCGCCGAGGCTGCCCTGGCGTTGAGTTCCAGGGTGCGGGCGCGCGCAACCGACAGCTGCTCGTTGAGCTTCAACATTTCGTCGTCGCTGATGAGATGGCCCTGCGCGTCGACGAGGTCGTGCGAGGCCCTGAAATCCTCGACCTTGCGCTCCGCGGCTTCGACGCCCTTGCGCAACTCGTCGAGCCTCGCCGTCAATTCGTCGGTGGCACGACCGGCGGTCTCCGACTGAATCTGGCCGAAGGTCTGCAGGAACACGTCCGTCATGGTGTTGGCGATCAGCGCCGACTTCTCGCCGTTCTGCGTGGTGGCGCTGACCGTGATGACAAAGGTTTTGCCGCCGCGCTCGACCGACAGGCTCTCGGCCAAATTGTTGAGGGCCAGGGCGCGGCGGCGCTGGCTGTCGGCACCGCCCGGCCCGTCACTTGGCGAAAGGACGGAGCGGATCAGCGAGATAGGGCTGAAGCCGCCACCGCCCTGCCCGTTGAACTCAGGATCGTCGACGAGGTTGAGCTTGTCCACGACCTTGTTGAGAACGGTTCCCGACGTCAGCACCCGCACCTGGTTTTCGACGATAGCCAGCGTGGCGTCGGAAGCGACGACCGATTGGGTGAGATCGCGGTCGGTTAGTTTCAGGTCTCGCGGGTCGACGATCAGTTCGGTGGAAGCTTCGTATTTCTTGGGCGTCGACAGGGCGATAGCAATCCCCAGACCGGCGCCGAGAAGGGTCGTGGTCACGATCAGGAGCTTCGACCTGGCAACGCCCCGCACGACCTGCATCGGATCGATCAGCGGCTTCCACCGCTGTCCGTCGCCGTCATCGCTGGAGGATTGTTGCACTCCATGGGGATGACGAACTTCGAATTCGGCGTGCGACCGATAGGCATCCTGGTCATGTTCCGGCCGCGGCCTCTGTTCGGTCGCGGCTGGCGAGGCTGGCGCATATTCGGCGGATTCCACCTGTTGCGGCGGTGGGGGAAAATCAGATTCATGGCCGGGCGATTGCGTCTCACGCTGCGAGCGGGCGAGACGGTGACGTGTCGCGGCATCCTCGCGCCATGAGGGGTGCGCGCGATAGCCTGGCGACCCGGGCGGCGCTCCGGTGTCGTCCTCGCCGCGAACAGCCTGACCGAGCGCGAGCAGAGACCGTTCGCGCTTCCAGTCTTCACGGTCTTTCATGTCAACCATAGTCTTGGCGCTTGTTCCTGGCGGCCACGACGTCGCAGTCGGCCATTCGTTAAACCACGCTAAACAGGCATGGAAAACAAAACGTTAATTTTGCCTCGGAGGAGAGGCTGTTTGCGTGCGTCGCCGGCGCACCTGGCACCCGCCCAGTTATTTTCCGAACGGCACGTTAAGCTTTGCGATCTAGGCTCTCGCCAACACATGACGCAGGCCAGTGACATACCGCAAAAGCGGCTGCTCGCCCGGATCGGCGCTTTCGTGGCCGAGCGACGGGGGGTCTTGCGCGACTATCTGTCGGCGATCAGCGGCGCCGGCGGTCGCCTGGTGTTCTCGCTTGCCTATTTCATCGCGCTTGCCAATACGCTGTCGATTTCCGAGTTTGGCATGTTCGCCACGGCCTCCGCGGCGGGCGTGATGCTGTCGCGCATCCTCGCTTTCGGTTTCATCTCGGCCCTTTACCGCACGGCCACCATCCGCCCGAACCTCATCGGCACTTTCACCGCGGGCTTTCTGCTGCTCGCGCTGCTGTCATTGCCAATGCTGGCCGCGACCTCGTTCGGCGTCTATCTGATTTTCTTCGCCGGCACGGTGCCTCTATCGGTATTCGTGGCGATCGTCGCGGCCGAAGCGCTGCTGTGGCGGCCGGTGGAAGTGGCGCTGATCGTCAACAACGGCCTTGGCAGGTTCGGGCGCGCAGCGGTGCTGGCGATCCTGGCGACGGCACTGCGGTCCCTGGGCGCTGTGCTGTTCATGGTCTGGCCAGAGCACAGCATATGGATATGGTCCTGGTTCTATCTCGGCGCCAACGCCGCGTCGCTGCTGCTTGCGTTTGGTTGGTTCTACCCGCGGCAGCGGCTGCGGCTGCGCATCGCGCTCTACGTGCGCCGGCTTGCCGATTCCATCTACGTCGCCGGCGCGGAGATATTGTTCTACCTCCAATCGGAATTCGACAAGCTTCTGGTCCTTGCGATCGGCGGGCCGCATCTGGCCGGTATCTACGCCATCATCATGCGGCTGGTCGACCTGACGGCAATCCCCATCCGCACCTTCTCGATGATGCTGGTGCAGCGCATGATGCGCGCGCCCGACATGCTGTCACGGCTGCGAGTGAAGAGCGGCATCGAAGGCGGGGTCTTTCTCGTCTCGACTTCGGCGCTGCTGGCGCTGGGCCTGGTGCTGCATTTCTTCCCCAACGCACTTGGCAGGAATGTCTCGGAGGCGGCCCCCCTCGTGGGGCTGGCGATCTGCGTTCCAGGCCTGCGCAATCTGGTCGAGTACCAGGCCGAGCTTCTGTTCGCGAGAGGACAGACGCTGGTGCGAGCGCTCAATCTCGGCCTGCTGGCCGCACTGAAGGCGGCGCTGCTGACCTATGTGCTGACGAGGATCGCCGACACGCCAACCCTTGTGCTGTCGCTCAACGTCGTCTTCCTGTTTCTTTACATCGCGTCCATGCTGCTCACCTATTCGGCGATGCGCAAGCCAGCCAAGCCGGTCTAGAATTTTCTTGCTGGTGCCTAATGCCGGAAGGCCGAGCCTAGGCTTGGCGACTCAGCCTTTGTCCAGCCCGATCAGGCGGCGGATACGGCCGATATCGGTGCCGATGAACGACTGCATGCCGATGGCCACCTGCTCTGGCGACATGGCTGCCACGAAATGGCGGAACTCGTCATCCGAAAGCGCTTCGCCCGTCCAGTGCACGCGGCAGAATTCATCCGCAGCATGGAAATGGCCGGCGCCGCCCTGAAGATCGTCGACATAACGCCCGTAAATCATGCATTCGGAAAATCTGCGCGCCGACCCCACGACTTCGACCCAGCCGCGCTCATGGACCTTCTCGATCCGGGCGCACATGGCCAGCACGGTGTCGCGCCGCCACGCGATCAGCGTCGAAATGTAGTCGTGGTTCGACGTCCGCGACGGATCGATGCCGAGGGCCGAGCCGGCGTTGCGGGACCAGGCACGATGCTCCTCATAGCCTTGCTGCGCGAGCACGCCGTCGCGGCGGAACAGTCGCGCCTTGCCGTCGCGCCAGAAGGCGTCACAGTCGAAGGGCTTGAGGAAGGCGACATCGGAATCGCAGAAGACGAGCACATCCTCGGACGCGTGGGCGGCAATGGCTATGCGGCGCAGCTGCTGCACATGCCAGCCGCGCAGCGGTTGGGTCTTGAGGCTGAGCCAGACGCGCCGGCGAAACAGGCTGAGGGGATCGTCGAAGGCGCGCAGCCAACGCGGCAGCAGATCACGCTCGTCGACGATGCTGCGGCGCCCGTTCTCCAGCTGTCGGAAAAGCGCGATGTCGCGATGCTCGACCAGAATATAATGATGCGCCACGCCGGTGACGTGCCGGTCGAGTGTCTCGCACAACAGGCGGCAGCGTTCGAAATCCGGTGCGTAGCTCGCCGTCACGACGGCGCAAATCGGCGTCGACGGAAGCGGGCCGGAGTCGATGGCTACACCCGACGCGAACTGGCTTTTCAAGCGATGTCTCCGGCGGCCCGGACCCTGCGCGACAATCTCTGTCTGGCCACCCTCATCAGGAACAGCGGATTGCCGACAATATATCGGCGCCAGAGGCGGCCGGGCTCGATGGCAAGCCGGAACACCCATTCGAGGCGCAGCCGGCGCATCCACAAGGGCGCGCGCGGCACGGTTCCGCTGAAGAAATCGAGCAAAGCACCAACGGCGATCGGCAGCGTGCAATGGCGCGCGTCGATATGGCGGGCGATCCACAGTTCCTGGCGTGGAACCCCCATGGCGACAAGCAGCACGTCCGGACGCAGATCCTCGATGCGCTTGATGATCCCGGCCTCCTGATCGGCGGAGAAAAACCCATCATGGATGACCACGAAGCGGTGCTGGCCGGCCAGCGCCATCAACCTGAGCGACGCCGCTTCGGCATTGGCGCGCGTGGCGCCGAGCAGCCCCACGGTCAGCGGCTGCGTCGTGGCTTGCAGGAACGCCGGCACGAGATCGGTGCCATTGAGGTTGTCTGGAAAGGGCGCCCCGTAGAGAAACTTCGCCGCCAGATCGACACCAACGCCATCGGGCAGGATCAGGAAATCATCCAGCGCTTCTGCGAAGACCGGATCGATGTAGGCAATGTTGGCATTGTGGGCGTTGAGGAAACTGATCTTGGTGAAACGCCGCTCCGCAATCAGCCGGCCCAGCAAACGGATCGCGTCGTCCCAGCGGATGGCGAGCACCGATATGCCGAGAATTATCCTCAGCCTGTCGCGACTGAACACGGGACGGGAGGGATACACGCTCATGAGAACGCCTCCTGCCTCGCCCTGGCGAGCTTGCGCAGGCCGATCCCGATAGCGGCATCGAGCGCGGCGAGCTGGCGCCGGTGAAAAACGGCGCCGTCGACATCCCGGATGTCGGCCGCAGCCGCCTCCAATGCCTCGGCGAAGGTGGCGGGATCGTCAGTGACCACGCAATTGGAAGGGCGATGGTCGATACCACGCAACGAGTGGCTGGTGGCGACGGAAGGCAGGCCGAGTTCAAAGGTTTCGATCGTCTTCAACTGGACTCCGCTGCCAGCGGTGCTGATCAGCGGGATGACGGCGGCGCCGCGGACGAAGGCCTGCGCATCCGGGACGCGACCGACGAATGCGACACCCGGATGAGCGGTAGTCACTCCCGACGGGACGTCTCCGGCGATACGGATGCGAAAATCGGGCCGCAGACGCGGCACGACCTTGTCGAGGAACCAGTCGAGTCCGATGCGATTCGGCTGCCAGGTCCAGGTGCCGATCAAGGCCGCGTCGCAATCGATGCGACGAGGACTCTTTACGGTCGGCGCCTTGGCGTCGGTCACCAGGGGCAGCACCGCGGAACGGTCTGCGGAGGCCACACCAAGCGCGGCGCGATCGTCCTCGGCCAGCGTGAAGACGAAGCGAGCCCGGCGGCAGAGACGCTCTTCCATGGTCTCAAGCAGCCTCGCTTCGCGGCGAAACAGCAGGCGCTGGAAGATGCCGGGGGCGGCGGCAGCGTTCTCCAGCGCCGAAAGATGCTCGACATTGTGAGCGATGAAGATCGAGGGCCGGTCGCCGAACAGCTTTTCAAAGGCACCGGCAAACTGCACCGAATTCAGGATATAGAAGTCGACCGGACCGGCGCGTTCAACGGCGGCGACAACATCGGTCTCAGACACGATCCGCAGTTTGACCGATGCGAAGGTAAGGCCCGAAAGCAGCGCGTTGCCGGCCCATGCGAGTTTCTGCAGCGACGAGGCATTTTCCGTGCGTACGTCAATAGGGCCCAGCACAAGGGTGTTTTCAGGATCGGCCGCGGATCTTCCCGGCCAGGTGAAGCCAAGGACCGTCACGCGCGCGCCAGTGCGCCGCAAGGCGGCGATGATGGCGGCGTTGGCGATCTCGTAGCCCGAGGCAAGTCCGCCGTCGGGCACGATAGATGTGGCGAACAGCAGATGCATCTCACCTATCCCGTGGTGCAGCCGGTAGCAAAGTGCGGTGAAGCCTTGCTTAAGCGGACACAATCGGCGGTGCAAAGCTCATGCATGGCAGGCTTCTCCCTGCAAGGTGATTAACGAAACGTTATCGCCGCGATGCTACCACAGCACCAACTCACCATGTGACTGGACACGGATGATCCCTTTGCCATCGGACGGTTCGGTATCGATCGTGGGACGCTCGCCGCAGCTTGCCGCCGAGACTATCGACGCAGTCGTCACCTTGCCGACCTTCAAGCGCCCGCAACAGGTGCTGGAAACCCTTGCTTCCTTGAAGGCGCAGCGGACCGGCAGGCGCTTTGCCGTCATCGTTATGGAGAACGAAGCGGAAGCGCTCGCCGGCGCCAAGGCCGTGCTGCCGCTGTACGAGCGCGGCGAGGTAGAGGGCTTGGTCGTCGTTGCGCATGAGCGGGGCAATTGCAGCGCCTACAATGCCGGCTGGCAGACGGCGATCGTGCAGTTTCCGAACTTCAGGCATCTGCTGGTCATCGACGATGATGAAACCGCCGATCCACAATGGCTGGAGCGGATGTGCAAGGCAGCTGAAACACTCGGCGCCGACATTGTCGGCGGCCCGCAGATACCGCACTTTGCGGATCCGGCCCATGCGAAATGGGCCGATCATCCCGTGTTTGCGCCCCCTTACCGGATGTCGGGACGGGTGCCCGCGTTGTATTCGTCCGGCAATCTTCTGGTCGGGCGCAACGTGCTGACAGCCATGGGGCCGCCCTTTCTGGATCTCAGATTCAATTTCATGGGCGGCGGCGATTCGGACTTCCTGAGCCGGGCGGTGCAACGCGGCTTCGTTCTGGGCTGGTGCGCTGAGGCCGAGGTCCGGGAGTCCGTACCGGCGCGGCGCGTCGAGGCCGACTGGATCCGCGCCCGCAGCCTGCGCAATGGCGTGATCTCGACGCTGGTCGAGAAGAAGAAGCGCGCCGGTTCGCCGCTCGCCGGCACCAGGGTGCTGCTGAAGAGCCTGGCGCTGCTTGCCGCCTCGCCGTTTCGCGGCCTGACGCGGTTGGCATTAACGAGATCGCCGGCGGTCGCCATCTACCCCATCCATGTGGCGCTCGGCCGTGTACTGGCCGAATTCGGATATGCCAATGAGCAGTACCGCCAGCCCGAGAAAAACTGAGCGGGCGCCGCTCAGCGCCGCGTTCACGCGCGAAGGCGTGGCGACCACGATCGCCGCGTTGCTGTTCACAGTCATCCTGGTGTCTTTCCGGCCATTCCAGCCCGGCGGGGCCGTACTGACCGGGGACGGCGGCGACATCGTCAACCAGCTCGGCTTGGGCTCTCTCGGCGCCGTCTCGATCTTCTCGCTGATGGCCTTCGCCGACCCGCGCATCGTGCGCTCGCTGCTGAGCCCCTCCTGGATGCTCATGCTGGGTTTCTTCTTCCTGTCGGTGGTCCTGGCGACCGACCCGCCTTCGGCCATGCGCGCCGCCTCGTTCACGCTGATCGGCATCCTGACCATGGCGACCATCCTGGTGCTGCCGCGCGATGCCGACGCCTTCGCGAAGGTCATCATTTTCACCGCCGTCGTGGTCATGGGCCTTTCCTATGCCGGCCTCATCGTCTTCCCGCATGAGGCGATGCACACCGCCGATTCGCAGGAGCCCGAGCATGCCGGGCTGTGGCGTGGGGTGTTCACCCACAAGAACATCGCCGGACCGATCATGGCCTGTTTCAGTTTTGCGGGCCTTTATCTCTACCGGCGCGGGCAACGCTGGTGGGGCGCGGGCATTTTCTGCGCGGCGATGATCTTCATGCTGCATACCGGCTCCAAGACGACCGCCGGTCTGGTGCCCTTCTCGATCCTGATCGTCGTGCTGCCTAGCCTGATGGGTATGCGGCTCGGCACGCCGATCCTGTTCGCGGCGGCGATAATCGCCACGGCGGTCGGCACGCTGGGCATCGTCTTCCTGCCGCCGGTCAAGCATCTGGCGGCAATCTATTTCCCCGACATGACCTATACAGGCCGAACGACGCTGTGGGAGTTCGCCGGCTCGATGCTGGCGAAGAAGCCATGGACCGGCTACGGCTACGAGAGCTTCTGGGGAACGCCACTGCTGCTCAACCAGGACCAGCCCTTCGACCGTCCGTGGGACATCAGGACCATCGTGCACGGCCATGACGGTTACCTCGACATCGCGTTGTTGATGGGCATTCCGGCACTTTGCGTGGCCGTCTACACGTTCCTGCTGGCGCCTTTACGCGACTACATGCGCATCCCTCTGCGCAAGGAGAACATCTATCTCGGCGACTTCTTCATGATGGTCGTGCTGTTCGCAGCGCTCAATGCCTTCCTGGAGAGCTTCTTCTTCCATCGCGGCGATCCGGTATGGCTGTTTTTCGTGCTGGGGGTGCTCGGCCTCCGGCAAGTGTCGCTGCGCCCGATTGCCGTGCGAGAGGGCGGTCGCAATGCGCGGTCTTGGCCTCGTTCCTGACAGGGCTTCCCCGCCGGGGCGCGAGCGTTTATGTGAAGGCCTTCCTTCGGAGGGCTCCATGACGATCAGGCTTGTTCTCGCCGGCTGCGGCAATATGGGTTATGCGATGCTCTCGGGCTGGCTGAAATCCGGCAAGCTCGCGCCATCGGCGGTTTTCGTGGTGGAGCCCAATGCCGATCTGCGCCAGCGCGCGGCAGCGCTCGGCTGCGATACGGCGCCGGATGCCGGCGACATTCCCGCCGACGCCGTGCCGGAGCTCGTCGTCATTGCGGTGAAGCCCCAGGTGATCCGTGACGTCTCCGCGGCCTATAAGCGCTTCGGCGATGGCCGAACCACTTTCGTCAGTGTCGCCGCCGGCACTCCGTCGGCCACTTTCGAGGCAATCCTCGGCCACCGCGCACCGATCGTGCGATGCATGCCCAACACGCCCGCCGCCATTGGCAGGGGCATGATGGTTGTGTTCTCCAACAAGCTCGTTTCCGAAGATACCAAGCGTTTCGTCACCGACCTGCTTTCCGCGAGTGGCGAAGTGACCACCATCGAGGACGAGGGCCTGATGGATGCCGTGACCGCCGTCTCGGGCTCGGGGCCGGCCTACATTTTCCATTTCATCGAAGCGTTGACCGTCGCCGCCGAGAAGGCGGGCCTGCCTGCTGCAACCGCCCAGCTGCTGGCCAAGCAGACGGTCTATGGCGCCGCCTCGCTGGCCATCGAAAGCGACGAGGAACCCGGCGTGCTGCGCCAGCAAGTGACGAGCCCCAACGGGACGACCGCCGCAGCCCTTGCCGTGCTGATGGGCGAGGATAGGCTGACCAACCTGCTCACCGAAGCGGTCGAGGCGGCGCGCCTGCGGTCGATCGAACTGGGAAAATAGAGCCGGCACTGATGCGGCTCGCGGGCCGGGAGAGATTGCACAAAGCCGGCGGCGCGCTCTTTGGTCGAAATCGGCCAATTTCCGCCCCGCTGCCACCGGATATCCACAACTAGTTTCCACGTGGCGCCGCGAGCGCCGCCAGCTCCATTTCGAGCAGGCAACGGCAATTTTTCCAAGCAACGCAGGACGATAGCTGCGATTTCCCGTGGGCGGGGAGCGCGCCGTTCGTTGTGCGCCATTGGCCCAAAGGGTTGCCGATTGACATTGTCGTGAACAGCCACAATAAAACATTCGTTTGGCGATGGAGGCAAATGTTCATACCGGTCAGGTCGACAGGGAAGCGTTTGTCTCGGTCATAATCGGGGGAAGCATCTTTCGCGCCAAGGTGCGGAAGATGTTGGATGGAGCATCAATAGGGGCGCCGGGCCTGGCTCGGTGATCCTTGGGGAGGAAAAATGGACACTATTCTCGCGGGCCTCAAAGGGGCCATCGATACGCTTGGGCCGACGATCCTGCTGCCGATCGTCATTTTCATCATCGCCGTGGTTCTGGGCGCCAAGGTCAGCAAGGCCTTTCGCGCCGCCGTCACCATCGGCGTCGCCTTCATCGGCATCAATCTGGTGCTCGGCCTCATGTTCACGTCGATTGGCGACGTTGCCAAGGCCATCGTCACCAACACCGGAATCCATCGCGACATCATCGATGTGGGCTGGCCATCGGCCGCGGCCATCGCCTTCGGTTCTTCGGTCGGCCTGTGGGTCATCCCGGTCGGCATCCTGGTCAACATCGTGCTGCTGCTGACGCGCATGACGCGCACGCTCAACGTGGACGTCTGGAACTTCTGGCACTTCGCCTTTGTCGGCTCGCTCGTCGTCGCCGCCACGGACAATCTTGCCTACGGCATCATCGTTGCCGCCCTCGTCGCGGCGCTGTCGCTGTTGTTCGCCGACTGGTCGGCGCGCGCGGTGCAGCAATTCTATGGCGTGCCCGGCATTTCGGTGCCGCATCTCGCTTCCGCGCAGATCCTGCCGATCGCCATCATCCTGAATTGGATCATGGACCGCATCCCCGGCATCAACCGCATCAACATCAACACCGAGACCATCGAGCGCCGCTTCGGGGTGTTCGGCGAACCTGTCGTGATGGGCCTCATCATCGGCCTCGTCCTCGGCGCCATCGCCTTCTACAATGCGGGCGAACTCGGTGTCGTGCTGTCCAAGGTCCTGGGGACCGGCATGACGCTGGCCGCGGTCATGCTGCTGCTGCCGCGCATGGTCAAGATCCTGATGGAAGGGCTGATCCCGGTCTCCGACGCCGCGCAGGAATTCGTGCGTAAGCGCACGGGTGACCGCGAACTTCTCGTCGGGCTCGATTCGGCGATCCTGATCGGCCATCCGGCGGCGATCTCCTCGTCCCTGATCCTGGTACCGATCGCGATTATCCTGTCCATCATCCTGCCGGGCAACCGCGTCATCCTGTTCGCCGACCTTGCGGTCATCCCTTTCATCGTCGCCATGACCGCGCCGCTGGTCAAAGGCAACGTGTTCCGCATGGTGGTGATCGGCACGGTGACCCTGGCCATCGGCTTCTACGTCGCCAACGCGCTTGCGCCGCTGTTTACAAGTGCCGCCGTCTCGTCGGGCTTCAAGCTGCCGGCGGACGCGCTGCAGATCACCTCGGTGGTCGACGGCTTCCTGTGGGTGCCCTACGTGATCATCGAGGCGATGGGACTTGGCGTTATCGGCCTTGTCGTGATGGCTGTGGTCATCGCAGCGCTGTTCGTCCTCTACCGCCGCAATCCGCTCGGCTGGGAGCGGGCGGCAGGTGCGGAGGACGAGCCTGTCGACGGCACGGTCTGAACTTCACGCCTCTCAATCGAAACGATCGTGCGCCCTCCCCGGGCGCACGATCTATGACGGAGCAAGACATGTCGAATGGCCTCATGCAGCTTCTCGACCCCGAAGCGATCGTGCTTGGATCCGATGCCTCCACCAATGAGGAGATCATCCGTATCCTGGCCGGCCGTCTAGAGGCGCTCGGCTATGTCAAGGGATCCTATGCCGACGCAGTGGTGCGGCGTGAATCGACCATTCCGACCGGACTGCCGCTGGAGCGCGCCGACAACGTCGCCGTGCCTCATACCGATCCCGAGCATGTGCTGAAGCCCGGCATTGCGCTGGGCACGCTAAAGCACCCGGTGACCTTCGCCAACATGGAGGATCCTGACGAGATGCTGCCGGTGGGCTTTGTCTTCCTGCTTGCCATCAACGACAAGGACAAGCAGATTGAAGCGTTGCAATCCGTCGTGGCCACCATCCAGGATCCGCAAGCCCTGGATGGCTTGAGATCCGCCAGGACACTCGACGACGTGCGCGCCGTGCTCGGCTGAAACAGGAGGAGCAGTGATGGCCAGACAGAAAACGATACTCTTTGCCTGCGGTACCGGTATCGCGACCTCGACCGCGGTCAATGTCGCCGTCACCGAGGAGATGAAGAAGCGCGGGCTCACCTTCAATGCCCAGCAGGCGAAGGCCACGGAAGTGCCGGGACTGGCCGACAGCGTCGACTTCATCGTCGCCACGACACCGATTTCTGCTTCGGTGACCAAGCCGGTCATCAAGGGGCTCGCCTTCCTTACCGGCATCGGCAAGGACAAGGTGCTCGACGAGATCGAGGCGCAATTGCGCAAATAGCGCAACGGACCCGGATTACCGGGGCCGGGTCAGACAACCCTGACGTAGCTCGTCATTCCCGATTTCTGGTGCTCGATGATGTGGCAATGCAGAAGCCAGTCGCCGGGATTGTCGGCGACGAGGCCGAGGCTCACCTTCTCGTTGGGCTGGATGAGATAGGTGTCGGAAATCAGCGGCTGCACCTGGCGGGTCGAGGACGACAGGACCTTGAAGCTCATGCCGTGCAGATGCATCGGATGCGATTGCGGCGTCAGATTTTCCATGTCGATGACATAGCTCTTGCCGAGCTTCAATTCGGCCAGAGGCGCGGTCGGATCCGGCGTGTCGCCCGACCACGGCACCTTGTTGATGGCCCAGAAACTGTAGCCGAGCGAACCGCAGATGCCGTCGCTCGGAACATTTTCAGCCGTGGCGCTGAGTGCCAGCGAAATATGCGCGGCGGCGGAGAGGTCGACTTCCGGCACCGGGTTGACCTCCAGCGGCCCGAGATCGAGGAGGTCGCGCTTGAGCGATGACCCAGTCGCACGCAGGGTGGCCAGGACCTTGGGCTTGGTGCCTCTGACGTCGCGCAGGCTCACGACAGCGTCCTCATCGTCGGGCATTCTGATAGCGAGTTCCATGCGCTGGCCCGGTCCAAGCAGCAAGGCATCGGGCGAGAAACGCTCCGGCACAGGATTGCCGTCGAGCGCGATGACGGCGGCCTCGGCGCCGTCGACGCGGAACGCATAGATCCGCGTGACATCGGTGATGGCCACGCGCAGCCGTGCCAGCCCTCCTGCCGGTGCGTCATAGCGCGGCTGGTCGAGCCAGTTGGCCGTGCGCACCGTGCCATAGGTGCCGGTCCTTGCGGCGTCGCGTGGCCGGAACTGATCGATGAACTGGGCGTCGTCGCCGAGCCGCCAGTCTCGCAGGTTGAGGACGATCTCGGCATCGAATTTCGGATCACCCGGGTTCTCGACCACGATCACGCCGGTCAGCCCATGGCCCATCTGGGTCAGTGTGTTGCAGTGCGGATGGTACCAGAAGGTGCCGGCGTCCGGCGGCGTGAACGCATAATCGAAATGGTCGCCTTGATAGACGTAAGGCTGGACCAGGAACGGAACTCCGTCCATGTTGTTTGGAACACGAATGCCGTGCCAATGGATGGTCGTCGGGTCGTCGATGCCGTTGACAAGGCGCGCGGCGAAAGGCTCGCCCTTCGTCATTCTGAGCACCGGCGGCATTCCGGCACCGCCATAAGTCAGCACATCCCTGGTCTCAGCGACATCCATCAGCTTTGCCTGGATCGTTGCCGTCTTCAGCACGACCGGCTCAGGGCTCGCGTTGGCCCAGCCGCCAAGCCGGCCCATGGCCGACAGTCCGACCCCGCCCGCGCCGGCAATCGCGGCCGTCTTCAGAAGTCCCCGGCGTGTGAAGAAGGTCATTCCGTGCTCCAACTGCTTGGGCGGCTAGCCCAGCGCCGTCATCGTCATGCCATGGACCACAGGCCGGAAACCAGCGCAAATGCCGCTTTGCCGCAGGCGCGGAACCCCATATCTGCCGCCACCAATAGACCACCGCGTAGGATTAAAGACGACAGAGTTCGACCCCGCGGTCAGACGTTCGGCCCGGGTTGAGCTGAGGGCGTGGCGTAGGGGAACGTTCTTCTATTCTTGAGGTTGAGTCTTGAAGGAGACTTCCATGAATGACACCGAGAGCATTTGGACACTGACCGTGATTGGCGGCCCCATTATCCTAGGAGCCATCATCGCTTATGCCCTAATCAAGCAGCGAAGGCTCAGGCAGCCTGAAAAGGCTAGACAGAACCAGGCCGTTAAAAACCTCTACGATGACCCTGACGGTGGCACATCACCCGCTGGAGATGCACGCTCTGTCGAGGCAGAGGTTCGCGCCCCGCAGAAATAGGAACACCTGCCGATCCGTTGCTTGCCGAGCCGCCGGCTCTCCAGTCGGCTGTGAGGTTCCTAAGTAGTCAGATGGCAACCTTGCTCCACAGCTGCGCCTCTGCACGCAGCAGCATGCCAAACAGGTCGCGCGGTTCGTCGGGATCGGCCAGCATTGTCGAGTTCCTGATAGAGGCCGGTGGACGTCAGCTGGTCGCGGACGTATCGCAAGGCCGAGAAATCCTCGATGGCGAAGCCGACCGAATCAAACAAGGTGATCTGGCCGGGATCGCGCCGCCCAGGCACCGAGCCGGTAATGACCTGCCATAGTTCGGTCACTCCGTGATTCGCAGCAAGCTGCTGGATCTCGCCTTCTATGCGGGTCTGCGGTCCGTATTCGACGAAGATGTCGGAGCGCAGCAGGATGTCGCGGTGCAGTTCGGTTTTGCCTGGGCAATCGCCGCCAACCGCGTTGATGTGGACGCCGGAGCCCACCATGTTGTCGGTGAGGATGGTCGCATACTGCTTGTCGGCCGTGACAGTGGTTATGATGTGCGCACCCTCGACCGCCTCCTGTGCAGTGCTGCATGCGACCAGATCGAAGCCAAGCCCAGCGAGATTGCGGAAGCATTTCTCCGTCGCCGTCCGGTCGATGTCGTAAAGCCTCAGCTTGCGAATGCCGAGCAGCGCCTTGAACGCCACCGCCTGAAACTCCGCCTGTGCGCCATTGCCGATCAGCGCCATGCAATCGGAACCGACTGGGGCCAAGTGCTTTGCGGCGAGCGCCGACATCGCCGCGGTGCGCAGCGCGGTCAAGATGGTCATCTCGGACAGCAGCACCGGATAACCGTTTTGAACGTCAGCCAGGACGCCGAAAGCGGTCACCGTCTGGCGACCTTCGCGCATGTTCTTGGGATGACCATTGACGTATTTGAAGCCATAGACCTCGCCGTCGCTGGTCGGCATAAGTTCGATGACGCCCTCGGCGCTGTGCGAGGCGAGACGCGGCGTTTTGTCGAACAATTGCCAGCGCCTGAAATCATCTTCGATATAGCCGGCCAGTTCCACGAGGAAGCGCTCGACGCCGATTTTCAGCACCAGCTTCATCATGTGGTCGACGCTGACGAACGGCAAGATGTTGAGCTTCGGGATCATTTTGTTTCCTTGCTATCGGCATGGCGCGCCGTCCATGCCGCCGGGGCCAGATGAGCGCACATGCCTTCAGACAGCTGACGGGTTTCAAATTGGATGTATCAGGTCAGCTTCGCTGCACCCGCACCGCGGGGATCAGGCCTTGCGGGCGAAGCAGCAACACGGCGATGACCCCCGACAGCACGATGGCATCGCGGTAAGGCGCGATCGCCGCCGGTAATGTCGCCTGCAGCAGCACCTCGATTATGCCGAGCAGGAAACCGCCGGCGACAGCACCAGGCAAGCTGCCCAGACCGCCAACGACGGCGGCGATGAAGGCCTTCAGCACCGGTGTGAAACCCATCAGCGGATCGACCGAGGCACGCTGTGCCACCCAAAGCATGGCCGCAAGCCCCGCCAGCAGCCCTGACAGCAGGAAGGCGGTGGCGATGATGCGGCTGGCCGGAATGCCCATCAGCCGCACCACGTCGAAATCCTCGGCCGCCGCGCGCATCGCCGTGCCGGTCACCGAACGGCGCAGGAAGGTCTCCAGCAAAATCAGCGCCAGCGCCGAGACGACGATCGAGATGCTGGGACCGACGCCGATGGTGAAATCGCCGAAAGAAAAGGCACCCGTCATCCAGCCTGGCATGGCGACGGCCTGCGGCCGGGCCGAGATGCCGTTCTGGAAAACGACTTTCAGCAGGCTGGAAACGGCAAAGCTGGTCAACAATAGACTGGTGACGCTGGCTCCGCGCATGGGCCGGAAGGCGATGCGCTCCATCGCCACTGCGGCGAGCGCCCCACAGGAGACGGCGACAAGCACGGCAAGCGGGAAGGGCAAGCCGAACACCAGGGCGGCCAAAAGCGCATAGCCCGACAGCGTCATCAGTTCGCCATGGGCGAAATTGATGAGGCCGACGATCGAGAAGACGATCGCAAGCCCGAGCGCCAGAAGCGCATAGACGCCGCCGAGGCTGATCGCATTGATGATCTGCTGCGCGAACATGCTTCCTAAGCTCCCAAATAGGCTTGGCGGACGAGATCGGACGAGGCAAGTTCCTTTGCCGTGCCCGACAGCACCACCTCGCCATTGGCGAGCACCACGGCGCGGTCGGCGATTTCGAGCGCCAGCGCCACATTCTGCTCGACCAGAAGAATGGTCATGCCCTTGCGGCGCAGTTCGGCGATGAGGTCGAAGACGGTATCGATCAGCTGCGGGGCGAGGCCGAGTGACGGTTCGTCGAGCAGGATCATGCGCGGCTTGCCCATGAGCGCGCGGGCGATGGCCAGCATCTGCTGTTCGCCACCCGACAGATTGCCGCCCTTGGCGCGATAATAGCGGCGCAGGATCGGGAACAGCTCCAGCATCTCTTCCTCGCGCAGCCGCGCCTCGGCTGCGGGTTGATGCACCGCGCCCCCCAGACGCAGATTGTCGGCCACTGTCAGGCTGGCAAAGATGCGACGGCCCTCCGGAACCAACGCGACGCCTTTGCGGGCGACGACTTCCGGCGCAAGGCCGGTAATGTCGACGCCTTCAAAGACCACCTTGCCTGCAGCAACCCGCACCAGCCCGGCAATCGCGCCGAGCGTCGAGCTCTTGCCTGCGCCATTGGCGCCAACCAGCGCGAGGATCTCGCCGCTCTCGACCGTGAGGTCGACGCGGCGAACCGCCTCGACTTCACCGTAGCGGATCTTCAGGCCTTCGACGCTCAGCATGGCATTACGGCGCCGGCACGTCGGCAGCGTCCGGGATCAGCGTCTTGACATGCTTACCCTCGCCTCCTTCGTAGCGCATGAGCGCCACGGCCCGTAGCGGCATGCGGTTTGTGCCGGCATAGGTGATCTTGCCGGTGACGCCCTGGAAATCCTTGAGGCCAGCAATGGCGTCCCGGATCGCTTTCGCATCGTCGGAACCGGCCGTCTTGACCGCCTGATCGAGTATCAGGCCTATCTCGTAGCCGTTGACCTCATATGTCGATTCCGGAGCATGGCCGGCATATTTGGTGAAGGCGGCGTTGAAGGCCTCCAGCTTGCTGCCCGGCTCGGCATAGCCGGCAGCCGTATAGACCACGCCGTCGACCAGTTTTCCCAAGGCCTTGATGGTCGGTGTGCCGATGGCATCGGCACCGTAGACCGGAACGGTGACGCCGGCGCCTCGCAATTGCTGAATGAAAGCCGGGAAATCAGGCTCGTAGGCTGCCGTCATTATCAGGTCCGGCTGGTCGGCCATGCCCTTGATGTTGGTGATCTCGGCGGAAAAATCGGGCTGACCCATGCTGAACGTGCCGCGACCAACGACGGCGCCGCCCTTCTTCTCGAACACCTTGCCAAAATATTCGGGCAGGTTGGCGGTATAGGTAGAGTCCGGTGACGTCAGCAGGAAAACCTTCTTCTTGCCTTCCGACACGGCGAAGTCGGCAACCGCCGTCGCCTGCACGTTATCAGCGGGATAGGTGCCGAACATCACGTCACCCACCGCGTCGGTGAGCACGGGGGCGGATCCGCACAGCGTCAAGGTCGGAATGCCGGCCGGCTGGGTCAGCTGGCCCGCGGAGATCGAGGCATCGGCGTCGCAGGGCGTGATCATGATCTTGGCGCCTGCGTCGATCAATTCCTGCGCAACGGTGGCGGTCTGGGCAGTGTCGGAACGTGTGTCCTTGATCAGAAGCTTCACGACGTATTTGCCGCCAAGCCCGCCCTTGGCATTGAGTTCGTCGAGAGACATGCGCAAGCCGGCGAGTGCGGGCTGATCGTAGGGGGCCAGGCCACCGGTCTGCGCGGTCGCAGCTCCGATGATAATCTCTTCGGCATTGGCCGTGGAGAACGAAGCGATACCGAATACGGCCGCGCACAGGGCAGCGCGTTGGAGGCGGTAGAGACGTGGCATGTGGTTCTCCTTCTGGATTTGTTATCGTTGGATGAGTGGGGCGTTGCGGGTCATGCGGTCTGTTCCTCCGATGCGGCCGACTTCGCGCGGGCAGTGCGGCTGCCGAGATAGGCGGCGATCACCGCAGGATTGTTCTGGACCTCGCTCGGCGTGCCGTCGGCGATGACGTGGCCATGGTCGATGACGACGATGCGCTCACACAGAGTCATTACCAGCCGCATGTCGTGTTCGATCAGGACGACGCCGATTCGGCGCTCGACGCGGACCGCGGACAGGATCGCGACCAGTTCGGCAGTCTCGACCGCGTTCATCCCGGCAGCGGGTTCGTCAAGCAGCAGGAAGCGCGGCCTCAGCGCCAGCGCCCGTGCCACTTCCAACCGGCGACGTTGCCCATAGGCGAGCCTGGCCGCCGGCTGGTCGGCCAATTTCTCCAACCCCATGCGCGCGAGCTCCGCCATGGCCGCCGCTTCGGCCTGGCCAAGGTCAGGTTCCACCTGGCGCGCGGCAACGACGGCATTTTCCAGCACGGTCATGTGCGGGAAGACCCGGATGTTCTGGAAGGTGCGGGCAACGCCCGAGCGCGCGAAGCGGAAGGCCGACGCCTGCCGCACGGTGCCACCGACGGATACCGTCCCGGCACTTGGCTGGACATCGCCGGCCAGCATGTTCAGCAGCGTCGTCTTGCCCGCGCCGTTGGGGCCAATGATGCCCGTGATACTGTCGGTCTCGAAACTGAGCGATACGTCGTCGACGGCGACGACGCCGGCATAACGGCGCGTCAGATGCTCGGCTACCAGCCGGTCGGCACTCACCGGCCTCGGCAGCGCGGTCGATGCATTGACCGCAGGGCTGCCGGTCATGCGCATCAGGTTCAGCTCGCGCTCACCGAAAAGGCCGGTCGGCCGCCGCCAGATGACCAGGATCATGGCGATGGCCAGCACGCCCTGAGTCAGTCCGAACATGACCGGCAGATGCAGACCAAGCACTTCTCCGCCACCCTCGAAGCGGCGCACAGCCTCGATGACGACAATGGTGACGATGACGCCGGCAAAGGCGCCGAGCGAAGACGACATGCCTCCGACAATCAGCATGGCGAGCATGGTGAAGCCTAGATCGAAATAGAAATCGCGCGGCGAGAAAGCGCCCAGGAACTGCGCCATCAGGGCGCCTGCGGCCATGGCGGCGATGACACCGGCCACCCAGGCCGCGAGTCGGGCCATGCGCTGATCGACGCCAACCGCGGCGGCACCACGCTCGTCATCGGCGGCGGCGCGAGTTGCCAGGCCAAAGGAGGTTTCGCGAAACAACCTTGCCGCTATGAGCGCCACCGAGGCGACCGCCGCAGCGGTCCAAAGGCCGACCTCGCGCGGCACGCCGTAGAAGGGCTGGCTGCCACGGGTGATTTCGCGCCCTGCAACCAGAAGCGTGTAGACGATGATCAGCATGGCAAGCGTTGCGATCGAGGCGCTCGATCCTGTCAGCCTCAGCAGCGGCGTGCCGGTCAGCAGACCGACAAGCGCGGCAAGAGCAAGGACGACGGCCAGTGCTGCGAAGAAGGAAAGTTCATGTCCTGCAAGAAACTGCGGCAGATCGCGCAATGCGGTCCGCTGCAGGGCGGCTGGCATAGTGAGAATGCCGGTGGCGTAGGCGCCGATGCCGACAAAGGCGGCCTGTGCGAAAGAGACGATGCCGCTGTTGCCGGAGAAAATCTGCAGCCCAAGCACCGCCGTCAGCATGATCGCGGCATAGGTGACGACGCGTTGCATAGCCGCACCGCCGAAGGCGGCGGCGGCGAGCGCCATCAGCAACAGCACCGCCACCATGCATAATGCATCCACCGTCGCAGCGCGAAACGCAGCAGGCATGACATTGCGTGGTTTGCTGTCGTCGGGCGCCGCCGCCATCACGCAGCCTTGAAACGGCTGGGCAAGAACGGCGTTAGGATTGGCTGAGCGCCTTCGGTGACCAGTTTGGCGATTGCTTCGCCTACGGCTGGCCCGGTCTTGAAGCCGTGCCCGGAGGACC
The DNA here is from genome assembly GCF_020164785.1 of Mesorhizobium sp. ES1-1. Taxonomy (GTDB): domain Bacteria; phylum Pseudomonadota; class Alphaproteobacteria; order Rhizobiales; family Rhizobiaceae; genus Mesorhizobium. Next base: position 465,727 of record NZ_JAIUGX010000001.1, read on the forward strand.
CTGCCGATACAACCAAACTTTCGACACCAGGCATGGCCCCTATAACGGGCAGATCGTCCGGGCTCATGTCGTAGAGCCCGGCATAGCCGGGGCGGATGCCAAGCTCCGCCATGGCCGGAACACGGGTTGCGAAGGTTTCTAGAATCTCCACCGATTCCGCCTCCTCCACCCCTTCCATGTAATTGTCAGGGTCCTCAACCAGACGCGGCCGCCCAGCGTGCTCATGGCGCAGGCCGGTGCCGCCACCGGCCCAGGTCCCAGCCAGGATGACGCCGTCATTGTCGGGTCGCGCATAGTTGCAGGAGATGTCGTCGCACCACGCAAAAGGCATCACTTTGCGCGCCCGCCCGGCCGCATCGAGCACGGCCATGGGGTGGCGCTCGACATGCAGCGGCAGGTCAAGGCCGATCGTCGCCAGTAGCCGGCGCGTCCACGGACCGGCGGCGAGAACGACCGTATCGGCCTCCAGCACAGTGCCATTGGCAAGAGTGACGCCCGTGATGCGGTCGCCCTGTCGTTGAAGGCTTTCAACGGCCGTGTTCTGCAGGATCGTGGCCCCATTGGCCCGGGCCGCGCGGGCGATGGCGTTGGTCGCGCCGAAGGCATCGGCGTAGCCGAATTCCGGCTCCCACAAGGCCAGTGCGACATTGTCCAGCGTGAACCCCGGCGCGGCGTCGCCGAAGGCTTGCGGCGACAAAGTCTCCATTCGCGCGCCCTCGCCGCGAATGCGTTCGGCCGCCGCCGTCCAGCTCGCCTCATTGTCGTTGCCGCAGACCCACATCATGCCGATCTCGGTGACGAAGGAGCCCTCGCCGGCGATCTCCGGCAGCGACACCAGGATTTCGCGGCCGCGGATGGACAGCTGCGACAGTTCCGGCAAAAGGTAGAAGGCGTGTAGCAAGGCAGATGATTTGCCCGATGGGCCGCCAGCGGGATGGGTCTGCTCGACGAGGGTAACCTTCACCCCAGCCTTGGCCAGGTGATAGGCGGCGCTCGATCCGACAATTCCCGCACCGACGACGATGACGTCGCTTCCGTTTCGCATCGAAGTTCCCCAGAGTTTCCCGATCGCTTTGGGGCAAGGTAAGACCAGCGGTCAGACAATGTCAACATCTCTTCATTGTTGACCGATATTTCAATCTCTGTAATAAACTCGACACTAGCGAACACGATTGTCGGGAGGGCCAGTGGCGATACGCGATGTTCTGATGCGCGGCGATCTGGCGCTGACCCCGTCGGAAGAGAAGATAGTCCGGCTGCTATTGACGGACTATCCGACCTCCGGCCTCGGCACCGCTTCGTCGCTGGCGCGGCGCGCCGGCGTCAGCGATCCAACGGTCGTGCGGCTGGTGATGAAGCTGGGCTATGATGGGTTTGCCGATTTTCAGGCGAAGCTTTTGGCCGAGGTGGAGGCAAGGCTGCATTCACCGCTGCACATGATGGAGGCCAAGCGCCAAGCGGGGTCCAATGACGGCCCCGTGCTGGCATATCTCGATAGTGTCACGACGGCCTTGCAGAAGGCCAACGCCGCGACGCCGGTGCAGACTTATGAGCGGGCCGCGCGATTGCTGATGGAGGCAAAGGGCGAGATCGTGATGCTTGGCGGCCGGTTCAGCCGTCACATAGCGGGTATGCTTGCCGGCTATCTCGTGCAGTTTCGTTCCGGTGTTCGCGATCTCGGCGTGCTTTCCCAGGAGGCTTTCGACACGCTCGCCGATCTCGACCGCCGCGACGTGCTCGTTGTCTTCGACTATCGTCGTTACCAGCTTGATGTGATCGCCTATGCGAAACAGGCAGCGGCGCTCGATGTTCGTATCGTGCTGTTCACCGACCAATGGCTGTCGCCGATTGCCGATCTGGCCGAGGTCACCATAGTCAGCCCGCTCGAAGTCGCCTCGCCCTACGACACGTTGGCCCCCGCGATCGCTCAGATGGAGGCGCTGGTCGCCCAGATTGTTTCGGCTCTGGGCGACGACGCCCGCACCCGCATCGAGCGGCTGGAAAAGGTGAGGCATGCCAACGCGGTAACGCTTGACAGCGACCCGCAACAGAATGGTTTTCGAAAGACACCCGGACCCAAATCAGCAAAACAGGACGGCAAAGCATGACTCAAGCCCTACCCAAGCGAAACGAGGCCTTCCGCGCCGGCGAAACGGCGCTGCTGCTCGTCGACATGCAGCGCATTTGGCTGGAGCCGGGGGTCGATCCCGCGCATCCGGAGCGTGGGCCTGATCATTATTTCTATCGTCAGACATCCTCGCAGACGATCCCCAACCAGGAGCGCTTGCTTGCCGCCGCAAGGGCCAACGGCGTCGAGGTCTTGCATACCATCATCCAGAGCTTGACCGAGGATGGCCGCGACCGCTCGCTGGACCACAAGCTGACGCCCATCCATGTCCCGCCGAGCCTCGCAGCGGGCCTTCCGGTGGCATCGCTGGCACCGGTTGGCGACGAAATCATGCTGCCGAAGACGTCCTCGGGCATCTTCAATTCGACCAATGTGGATTATCTCCTGAAAAACCTCGGTATCCGCTACCTCGTCGTGGCCGGGGTGCTTACCGATCAATGCGTCGACATGACGGTGCGTGACGGCGCCGACCGCGGCTATCTCGTCACCTGCGTCTCGGACGCCTGCGCTACCATCACGCAGGAACGCCACGATACCGCGCTCGAGGCTTTCGGAGGATATTGCTGGGTCACCGACACCGAGCAGGTTGTGGCCCGCTTCAACGCGTTGGAAAAAACCGCATGACATCGATCGTGGAGCCTTTGGTTGCCGTCGTAACTACGGATCTCTCCGCTGTCACGCGAGGCCGCTTCGTTGCCGAAAGCAAGCTGCAGAAATCAGCTGCGACTGGCGTCGGCTGGTTGCACGCCAACCTGTCGATGACGCCTTTCAACTCGATCGTCGATCCCAACCCCTGGGGTTCGTCGGGCGATTTGCGGCTGATCCCCGATCTCAAGGCGCGCTTTCGCACCACGCACACCGGATCGGCGACGCCGTTCGACATGGTGGCGGGCGACATTGTCGAGCTCGACGGCAGCGCATGGCTAGGCTGCACTCGCACGATGCTGAAAGAGGCGCTGGCTGACTTGAAGGCCGCGACCGGCCTATCGGTCATTGCAGCGTTCGAGCATGAGTTCCATGTCGTCGGGGGCAGCTTTGAACCGGCGCATGCGTTTTCGTTCGCGGCCCTCAGGCGCACCGACCCGTTCGCACCCAATCTGATGGCGGCGCTGGCGGAGGCTGGCGTCGCTCCCGAAGTGGTGATCGCCGAATATGGCGAGGATCAGTTCGAGGTGACGCATGAGCCGACCGAAGCGCTGACGGCGGCAGACCGGGCCATAGCCATCCGCGAAATCACCCGGGAAGTCGCGCGTAACGCCGGCTGGCGAGCGAGTTTCGCGCCCAAGACGGCGCCGGCAGCGGTCGGCAACGGTGTCCATGTTCATTTCAGTTTCATCGATAACGCCGGCAAGCCGGCAACTTACGATGCGGCCGAGCCCGGCGGCCTTTCCAGTCTTGCCGGCGCGTTTTGCGCCGGCGTGCTGCGCCACTTGCCGGCGATCACCGCCATGACGGCAGGCAGCGTCTCGTCTTTCTACCGACTGAAGCCGCATAGCTGGAGTTCATCCTATACCTGGCTTGCCGATCGCGATCGGGAAGCCAGCCTGCGCATCTGCCCCACGGTGACGATCGATGGCCGAGATCCGGCGCGGCAATACAACATCGAATACCGGGCCGCCGACGCCACGGGCAACCCCTATCTGTCGCTGGCGGCGATCATCCGGGCCGGGCTGGAGGGGCTGAACGCAAAACTGCCGTCGCCGCCGTTGGTCACCGGCGACCCAACGCTGATGAGCGAAGCAGAGCGGTCCAATCTGGGGCTCGTGCGCCTCCCGGAAACCTTGCCGGCGGCGCTCGACGCGCTTTTGGCCGACAGCGTGGTCACCGGGTGGTTCGCGCCGGTCTTCATCGAAACGTTCGTCGGGCTGAAGCGTCACGAGGCCGAGCGGCTTGCCGGGCTTGATCCGGTTGCCATCTGCGATCTTTATCGGACGCTTTATTGATGAGTGCGCACACCGACTGGCCGGACGCTGTCGAGGTCCTCAACGAGCGCGGCGGCTGCGACGTCGTGCTGCTGTGTGAGCATGCCTCGAACCACATCCCGGCAGAGTATCGGCAACTTGGCCTAGAAGCCGCAAATCTGCAGCATCACATCGCCTGGGACATCGGCGCCGCCCGGGTCACTCGGCTGCTGGCGACCCGGCTCGACGCGCCGGCCTTCCTCGGCGGTTACTCACGGCTGTTGATCGACCTGAATCGGCCGCTGGGCTCCCCGGGCAGCATTCCGGTGCGATCGGAAGACACCGACATTCCAGGCAATGTCGGTATCGATGCAGCGGAAAGAGCGCGCCGCGCCGAGATCATGTTTTCGCCTTTCCATGACCGTGTGGCCGCCCACCTCGATCTCCGTATAGCCGAGGGCAGACCAACGCGAATCGTGACGATCCATTCCTTCACGCCGGTCTTCGTCGGCGTTGCCAGACCTTGGCACGCCGGCGTCCTGCATGGCGCTGCAAGCGATCTTGCCGAGGCATTGATCTCGGGCCTCTGCAAGGATGCGGCGCTCAATGTCGAGGCCAACGTGCCCTACATTATCAGCCGTGACGGCGATTACGCTGTGCCCGTCCATGGCGACGATCGCGGCATCCCCGCCATCCTTGTCGAGATCCGGCAGGACCTGCTGTCGTCACGGTCCGGCATCGAGGACTGGGCAAACCGGCTGGCGGTGGCGCTGCCGGCATAGCAGTCGGTGATGGTTCGGTGAGCACCCGCAACTTGCCGGAGGGTGAGACTGCCATCGCGGATCGGCGAGATGCGTTTTCTCGCCATAGCGAGAGCCGCGGCGCAAGAAGGCTACCTTGGAAGCTTTGATTTCAAAGAGATAATCTGGTGCTGCGAGAGAGGATTGAACTCTCGACCTCTCCCTTACCAAGGGATTTATAGCCACTCCGCAACAGTGCCTTACGATTTGGCGCGATGCCGAACGGGGTCATGCGGGGCCATGAGACGTAAGGGGGTGGCCTTCGTTGCGCGCCACCTGCGCGCCAGCAGCAACCTGGAGGTTCTCGCAAGTTACCTACATTTCTAACATTGACGCCGGTTGCAGCGTGCATCTTATAGGAGGCCTCGCTACTTTTGGAGGCATTCCCCATGACATCCCTTGGCAACACCATCGAATTTATCATTGAGCGCCGCGCTGGGCTCTCTGACAGCGAACTCGCGGAAGCGATTTACGGCGAGAGCATCCAGCAGCACGTGAACGGCGAATGCAGATATCTAGAGAGTGGCGGCAAGCTTGTCCGCCGTCACCGTGAGGACGGCATCATCGGCAATTATCTTCCTTCGCTGACCTCGGCCTAGTGCAGAATCTTGGCCGGATGAACTCGACGCTCCCAGGTGCTCCACTGCCGCATCCACTATGGGTGGGTGGCTGTGGGGGTGGCGTAGCCACGGGTGCAATTAAATAATAGTTTCGCGGTATCTTAGTGCGTTACGGGAGGCAAGTATGTCAAAAACCGGGATTCCAGACATGGACTTTGCCGACGAGCATCTCGACGGCATCGACGACCCATTATTGATGCTGCTAAAAGGGCACTTGATAGTCGAAAGGTTGCTACATGACATTTTGGCTGAATCGGTAACGAACACGAGAAATGACGAAAATTTGGGATTTTTTAGAACGATGTCTCGGGTGCGCGCCCTCTATCCAATCATTGGCAATACATCGCCCTCGGATTCTGATCGCTTTTGGGCTTCCATTGAGGCCCTAAACCAGCTGCGAAACCGGATGGCTCATCGCTTGGATCATGGCGACATTGGGTCGTTGTTGAACCAACTCTTGATATTAGATGACCCGAGCGTAACATCCTTGTCTGACAAAGCGTTTTTGCCTCCGCTTAGTCGGACGATAGGCTTCCTGCTAGCAGGACTGGCAACCATACGCGCAGCCGTACCTCAGCGCGACGGCGCTTGAAACGCCCCACCCTCGCTTCGGGCTCAATGTCAGGGGTCGATGTACTAGATATCATTTCGCCGCCGTTCGTTCATCTTTGCGATCTGGTGGGTGAGGAATTCCTCGCGGTCGACCGCACCCATCCGTTGCGCTTTCAGCCCAGCGGCCAAAAGCTCCATCTTCGTCAGCGGCGCAGCTTCAATCCGTTTCGGCTCGATGGCTGAAAGGAAGTCGAGCTGATCCATGGTCAAGCGGCTTTCCGAGCAGGCGCCAACTCCGCCAGCACCTCTTTCGCCATCCGATAGACAGCGCGTGCTTGCTCTAGCGTCTTAAGCTCACCGGTATGATATTCGTAGCCCAGCCGCACTGACAGCTTCCCATAAATCGCCCGGCGAGAGATGCCGCCGAAACGCCATGCCGGGTCGATGAGGGCATGGATGTGTTGGCGAGCTTTCTTCATCTCGCCTGAGGCAATATTGCCTAGAGGCTTTGTGCGAGTGGCTGTCTTGTGATGACAACCCACATACCCCTTGCACGTGTCACACTTCCAAAACGGTAGGTCGGATAGGTCGGCGCGGTGCGGATAAATTTCGCGACCGTCAGTCAGGCGAGGCGTGATTTCCGCCTGACACTGGCAACAGAAGATCTCCACATCTGCGCCTTCCCTTAAGCCACTCGGGCCGTGGGCCGGACAATCTCAATGTCGTCGTCCTGCCCCTTAATCTTCACGTCAACGGTGACGTTCTTCATGGTGGAGCGGGCAAGGCGGAAAGCCTCGTGCTTGGCTTCGTCCAGTGGCATGGTCTTGCCCACGTATTCGTCGCGGCTGGCAATCTCGCCCTCGCGGTCGTCGCCGAATTGGTTTGGGCAGATATAGCCGGTGGCTGCTTTTACGGCTTCGCGCTCATTTACTAAGTCGCGTTCCCATTGTTGTGTCTGTGTCATAGTCATTACTTCTATTGGTTTACCATAGACTGACACAGATCCGTCTATTAGCAAAGTATAATATGCATAAAACGTATAAAAAGATGGCATTGGGGTGGGATAGCCACGCCCAGTGCGGTTTATTGAATCGCAATGCTTAAAGGTATACGGTCGAATCACCGTTCACAGGAGTCCTACCGGATGGCCAAGCTTCCCTTCTTCGGCAAAAACAACCTTCCCGACCTCGGCTCCCTGTCACTGGAGGAACTGACCGCCCTCCACACTCACGTTGGCAAGCATCTGGTGGACCGCAAAGAAGCTCGCATCAAGGAGCTTCAAGCGGAGCTGAAGTCGCTGGGTGCCGCTACCAACTCCACATTTGTAGGTAACGGAAAGCCTTCTGGCCCACGCGTCGGCAACGGTAAAAAAGCCGGAGGCGAAATAGGCAATGCTAACACGGCCGGAGGCGTGGACAGCGGCGGAAAGGAACGGGCCAAGCCCCCTGTGACCCACCGCGGCCCTAATGGCGAGACCTGGACCTCCCGCGGCGCAAAACCCCGCTGGCTGGCCGCTCTCGTTGCCGAAGGCAAGAACCCGGACGACTACAGGATTAAAGCGTAGCCCTGCATGGACCCTACTCGGGCAATCCCCGCAGGTCTGGCTTGAAACCGTGGAAGGCTACGGCGCTCGTGCCGTATCTCAGCAGCACCTTCAACATGCCGCAGTAGGTCATGGCCCTGTGCTTGTCTTTGAGCGCCTTCTTGGGCACTAGCACGCGTACCACGTCCAGCTTGGCTAGCTCGCTAGTCGCTATGTGGGAATAGCCCCCGTCGGTGTCTATGATGATGTCATAGCCCGGCTGGAGCCCTTCTTTGTAAAAATTGACCTTCACCAATGTCACCTCCTCAATCGTGGAACCCGAAGAACGCCACCGTACACTCGGGATAGACGATAATGAACCGCCCCATTTCCTGCAGGGCGGTGTCCATCAAGTTGATGTCGGCAACCTTCACCAGCACCCTGATTGTCTCCTGATGGACATTGAAGCGGCGCTGCACCGTAAAGCCCCTGTTCGGGTCTATGGTGCAGTCGAACTCCGGTGGGGTGGACTTTCCGTATAGATAAAACTCGATTGTCGGGGTCAATCCTGAAACCCATGGAAAACGACCGTTGAAATCGAGAAGAGCATTACCACCCGCATCATGCTGCCCAAAGCCTCTTCCATGAATGCCTTGCTGCGCAGCTTGACCAGCACCCTCACCACCTTCTTGTCGCGCACATTCCCTTTGCCGACCGGTGTGGCGAACCCAGCCCCACCGGTTATGAGTACGTCGGGATTGTCGATGGTGTTTTTGCCGTCCATGTAGAATTCGATGACCGTCATTAGCTCGCTCCCCGGGTTAAACCCTCCGGAGAGTCGCACACGCCGAATCAGGTGTGAATCCCCGACCCCTGTGGATAAGTCGCTTTGTGGTGTACCGATTGAACGCGCCGAGCTGAACGCATAGGCTCGCCGTCCGAAGACAGGAGGCGGTGTTGGAACCTACGCAGGAACAGCTACGAAAATTCATGATCTTCAACCCGCTGGCGTTCGAAAAATACAACGCCATGAAATTGTCCGGCAGGCGCTTCGTGCACTACTCCAGCTCCGAAGCCGCCTTCCACATGATCAAGACCAATCGGATAAGGCTTCGAAGCTCGTCGGTCATGAACGATTTCATGGAAATTGAGCATGGACTGAATTGCCTGGTGCAAAGCTGGCGCGGTGAAGCGGGCGAGCACCTTCGCTCCCTCATAGACGACATGTTTCCCGGCACCTCGGAGGAGTTGGCAAAGCTTTTTGACGCTTGGTCGCCGCTGTTTCGGGAGGACACCTACATCGCGTGCTTATCCGAGCATGAAGACAAAGACGATGTTCTCGGCCGGCTTTCGATGTGGCGTGCCTATGGCGGCCCCTCGGGCGTTGCCGTGGTGGTGAATCCGCAGGTCTTTCTCTCGGTGTCCGAAGCCCTTTCAGCGTTTACCTCGCCAGTTGCATACTTGTCGGCCGAAGAGTTCGATACCGAATTCCGCCGGGTTACAGGCAATATCGAAATGACCCGCGACTTCCTCATGGAGGGAGGTAAGGAGGAGTTCTTCGCTTATCTGTTCCAGGCGTTTCGCTCGGCTGTTTTGTGTACAAAGCACCCCGGCTTTGCGGAGGAAAAGGAATGGCGGATCATCTACGCCCCGAAGTATTCCACGTCTGAGCTTATCGAGCAGAGCGTCGAACTTATCCGCGGCACGCCGCAAATCGTGTACAGCATCCCGTTCAAGGACTATCCTGATAAGGATTTCGTGGGCGCTGAATTGCCCAAGCTCATTAACCGCATCATTATCGGCCCGACGCAATTCCCACAGGAATTGCGGGCGGCAACAATCGCCTTGCTCGACGGGGCCAATGTGCCGGACGCCGCTAACAAGGTAGTAATCTCCAGCATCCCGCTCCGGCAATAAGCCAGATCGACCAGGGTAACATCATCAATGGCCAATCCACCGACCAAACCACCAGCCCAAAAACTTTGCTTCATTGTTGGCCCCATCGGCGGCAACGACACCGAGGACCGAGTTCATGCCGATTGGCTGCTGGAGGAGATTATCAAGCCCGTCTTTGACGCGCATTTCGCAGACTTCCGGGTGGAGCGCGCAGACAAAATTCCCAATCCTGGCCGCATTGATGAGCAGATCATAACAGCCCTACTAAGCGCCGAACTGGTCATTGCCGACCTGACGACACTTAACCCGAACGCGTTTTATGAAATCGGGATACGTCATGCCATTCAGAAGCCAACCATTCATATGCACCTCGAAGGGCAGAAGATTCCTTTCGATATCGGTTCCTTTCGCTCGATCGAGTTTTCTAGAAAATGGCCGAAGGATATCAGGGCGGCTCGTGAGATTTTGAAGGACTTCGTCGAAACTGCCACTGCGGACGACTATGTGGTAGACAATCCGGTGACATTTTCCCGCGGCAAGGTGGAGTTTGCAAAAACAGCGACGGCTCCGGAGAAAATTATTCAGGACCAACTGTCTGATATCGTTCGTCGGCTAGGCACAATTGAAGGCATTCGCCAGCGGGAGCAATCCTCCGCTCATCTAGCGAAAGTGCGGGACACGCTGCTGAATTCGGTGTTGTCAAGAAATGCCGTCAGGGATACCGGCAAAATCCTTATCAAGTTGAGCCCTCACGACGTCCAAGGGATAGCCTCTTTTCCGTCGGATCTCCAAAAACTGTTGGCTGCGCATGTTTCCTACTTTGCGACCGAGGAGGCCACACAAACGAGTGCCGTGGTGTCTATCCCCGACAGTGCTGACAATCGCGAAGCGGTCAGGAATTTGGTGGAAGACGCTCGGAGGCGAGAGATCGACGTGACCCTGAGTGAACTTTGACAAAATCGCCCCCATCACTGGGGGCAATCTGGGTGCACTCGGGTGGGACCTCCCCGAAGGGAGCGACGGTCCGACATTCACCCTGCTGGCATGGGGTCGCCCCCATGATTATCCAGACAGGCTCGCGAGGGTGAGGTGCATTGACCCGGGTTCACGATGTTGTCGCGCCCGCTCGCTGTGTGTTGACCTAGGCGGCCTTCAGCGGTGGTATTTTGAAAAAGAACAGGGGAAGCCAGTTGGTTTCCCTGATGTAGCGGTTGATGGTGTGCCTCTGGGCCATTGTCGGCGCCTCGGCGCCACCTTCCAGAACCACTTGCCTTACGCCTTCAAGCGGCTCGGGTAGCGGGTTAATGGTCAACCCTCGCCCGTCCATTTTGATGTACACGTCGTAGAGCGGCGGGTACGGGTCACAGTCGCGGTAAAACTCCAATTCCATATGGCCTCCTTTGGATTAGCCGGTGAGGAAGGGATGGAGGCGAACTTCAGCGTTCATAGCCTGGGCCATGAATGCCAGCTGCTCGCGCTGAGGGGCGTTCAAAGACCAACTGTCACAGACGATGTGGATGGTCATTTTCCAGCCCACCGTGGTGAAGAAGCCGGTGTGCAGCTCACCCCTGTCGTCCATCGTGAACTGATACGGCAGGGGCCAGACGGAGCCCCGCCGCCAAACATGGATGATGTTGGGCATGGGTATCTCCTTGTTCGGGGAATAACGCGTCCCCGTGCGCGGCAGGTTTAGGCGCCTTTCCTGCTGCCTAGACGGGATCACCCCCTTCCGATTGCCTGAAAGTCCTGGATCAGTTCCCGCCAGCCTTTGCAGTAGTCGCATTCCTGCTGGCAGCGCTTACACTCCCGCCTCCAGTCAATCTCGAAGGCGCGGGTGTCGGGGACGTTAACCGGCTGCTCGTTTGCGGGCGGCGCCCGTGGTTCCTGCATCGCTGCATCCTTAAACGTGAGAGGTATTTACCTTCACAGGATGAGTCAGCGGCGTAATCTCGGCAAGACTAATTAACGGCGGTTAGCGGGGTTTAACAAGTATACCATAATTGTACTTGCCAAGGGGAGCAACTTCACCTCAGATTGTTTTTAAGGGGTGCGGTTCCTAAGGCCGCATCCTGGCTGATTTAATCCTTAGGAGCCAAAACAAATGAAAGTCTTAGGATGTGGAACGTCCCATTTTGCTTAAAGCCCACGAAGTTCGTGGCATTTTAGAAAATCGTCAAACGCAGCTAAGGCGCGCCTTAAAGGTCCAGCCCCCGCTCAACACTGACCGCTTCTTTGAAAATGAGATTTGCGGCAAATCCAGCAGCTATCGAGAGTTCGAGGGCCTACAACTGAACGGCATGGGGCTAGGACATACGTGTTTCGTTAGGTGTCCCTATGGCGAACCCGGCGACCTTCTGTGGGTGAGGGAGACGTGGGAGGTTTGTCCGCAGGGATGTGGTGCAGGAAAAGACAGTTTTCATATCCGCTATCGTGCGGACGGGGGCATGGTTTTTCATGACTTAGATGAAGGTAACGAGCGCGCTAATTATCTGACACGCGTTTACGACACGCGTCCAGAGAATCTTCCCAGCATCCAAATGCCCCGCTGGGCCAGCCGCATCCAACTGGAAATCATCAGTGTGCGGGTCGAGCGCTTACAAGAGATTTCGGAAACAGACGCTGAAGCGGAGGGCTGCTACTCCCATTCGCAGCGATCCTTTCCGAGATTGGCGCCGGGCTTTCGAGATGACTTCAAGCGCATTTGGCAAGAGGAGTATGGCAAGCCTATTAGCCCCAGGAAGCAATTGAGCTCAGGGAAGCAGCACCGACCGGAAAGCTGGCATGCCAACCCTTGGGTATGGGTCGTCGAGTTTAAGCGGGTGGAGGCATAGCCATGCCAACACTCTGTTTTCTGCCCACCCAGCTCGTCAAAGAGGCGTTCATCGGACGGGGCATCTACCGGCTCTACCGCGAAGGTCGGATCGTTTATGTCGGCCAAGCCAAATGTATCTCGGCCCGTATCCATGTCCATTGGACTGAGCGTCAGAAGGACTTCGACGGGTTCGATTACCTGTTGATGCCTGACGCCTCGGCAGCGGCAATGGATGAGGCGGAAGCTTCGGAGATCTTTCGCCTGAAGCCTGAGTACAATCGTGCTTTGCCCCGTACAGGTAGGCATCTGCGGCTGACGCAAATCGCTCACCAGATGAAGGTGCGGCCGATGAAACTTCAACGGTTCATCACCGCCAACGCAATCGAGTGTTTTCTAGGTCTTTACGACACCGCGATGTTCGAGGGGGTGAGCCGTGAATCACTCGTTTAACATCGATGTTGCCGGGGAGACTGGCGTTGAGGCTGCCATCATCTTCGAAAACATCCTCTACTGGGTGGTTAAGAATACTGCCAACCAAGAGAACGTTCGTGAAGGCGTAGCGTGGGTTTATAACAGCCGCGCCGCATGGTGTGAGCTCTTCCCCTATCTCGGCGAAAAGCAGATCAGGAACGCCCTGGAGCGCCTTCTCGCTGCCAACCTGATTGTGCGGGACAATTTCAGCTTCGGAAGCATGAACCGCACCTATTGGTACACCCTGGCCGAAAGGGCCAAACCGTACTGGCCGAAAGGGCCAAACCTAGGTTCTGGCAAAAAGGGCCAAACCAAAACTGTTATAGACAACCCTATAAACGAAACTCCCTCTGTATCTCCCAAACCAACGAAAGCCTCTTCTCGTGCAAACCCTGCAGCAACCCTTCTCCAGCATCTTGAACCAAGTGGAGGCGTCCCGCCGACCGAATGGGGAGACTGGGCACACACCACCTTCGGCTGGGACGTTGACCGCATCAGCTTCGAATGGGACGACTTCTCTGACTACTGGACCAGCGGCAACGCCAAGGCTGGAGGCCGCAAGTCAGATTGGGCTGCCACCTGGCGGAGCCATTGCCGGCGTGTTGCCCACCTCAGCAATCGAGGCTACCGAGCTGGCGGAAAGGCTCGTAGCGGATTTGCTGCCGCCTTCGCTTCAAGCGTGGCTGCACGATATGGAACAGCACCAGCTGGTGGCAGCGTCGGTGGGGGGCAGGCCGCCGAAGGCGCCGGAGAAGTCACCCGAACTCGTCGCGACCGTCTCCCAAACGGTGAGATCCCTTACTGACCTGCTCGTTCCTGCCCGCGACCGCGGACCCGAGCTCGAAGCGCAGATCCTGAAGATGTTCGCCGCCTTCAACCTCTACACCGGCGACCGGGGTAAGCTGAACGCCATGGTCGAGGTCTGGGCCGATGAGCTGGAGGAATACCCGCTGTACGCCATCCGCAAGGCCTATAAATGGGCCATCCGCGGTGAAGGCAAGCTGCCGTCGCTGGCCGCGTTCATACGGGACGTTAAGCTTGCCGTCGGGAATAACGTGGTGGAGCGCAGGAAGCTGCTACAAAGATGGCTCAACCAGTAGGAATAGCGATGTCAGGGTTTTCCGAGAAGGAAGTGCAGGCGGAGCTGGAGCGCAGAAAGTCGGCTTCTTTACGTGAGGAAGAGGCGAAGAAGTATCGCACGCCACCCCATCCCAGCGGTGAGCATTGCATCCACTGCCAAACCGCCCTCACTGCGCTTGAGCGGCCCCCGTTGTGCGACATCTGCCTGGGCAATTGACCTAGCTGGCGTGTTGCAAATCGTGCCGGCGTGACCGGATGGCGCTTTTCAGTTCCACCATCTCGGTGACGCCCGTCTGGAACAACCTGACCAGCTCGGCGGCTACGCCCGTTGCTTCCTCGGTGTCGGGCAAAATGCCGTGCTCTACGCACACGTCATCGAACACGGCTTTCAGCGTGTCGAGATCGTTGGGATACATCGTATGAGAGTGGACGAGAAAGTGGAGCATCGAGGGCCTCCAAATGAAGAACAGGTGGAGTGACGACCCCGCGAACATGACTCCGTTCGCGTTACCTATCAATTAAAAATGTGTGTCTGATGTGACCGGTTAAAACCGTACCGTCCAATGATGCTGGGAAGGCTCACGTTTCAGGCTCGAATTTCACCTTCCCAGCTGCGTTCTTGCCAGTGAAGGTCAAGCTGAACAGCAGGATCTGGTCGGAGTCGGTCACGTGCATAATCCACGTTTTGTCGCCCTCCCAAAGCTTGCCATCCAGATCGGTGAGCATTTCTCCAGCGGCGCGTACCGCCTCGGATCTTGCTGTATCGATGTCGGGCAGCTGGGTTCCTACCGGGTCGGGCACCAGCTTGCCGTTATCTACGTGGAAGTGGAAGAGAGGCATTACGGACTCCAGGGCGTTCGTCCAACTTCACTTTCGGCTCTATGTTCCAAGCCCTATCTGAACTCAAACAGGCCAATTGACTCTCCAGAACAAAAGGGGAACATATTCCTAGACCCGTTCTGGAGGCCACCATGCCGACCCGACACAAGGGCGTCCACTCTGACGCCTACCTTGACCATTTCTGGCCGCATCACGCCGTCATTCCATGGGAGAACTGCTGCGGCCGGCACTATGACCCTGCCCACAGCCGGGCGCAGGAAATGGGCGAAGCCGTCCGGCATGCCCACATCACCCGGGACGGGCGGGACTACGTGGTGTTTCGGTTCAAAGAGCCGTTCCAGGCTGAGCGCATGGCGCAGGAGTTCGGTGGGGAGACTTACTACGGTGGTGACCGCAAAGGACCGGGTTGGGATAAGTGGCGGAAACGTCTGCGGCGTACGCAGTTATCTTGAGCTCTAGAAAGCCGAACCCGCGCAAAAGTTCTTCTTGAAATAGTCATAGGCTTTCGTAGCGCGTTCAGGGTCTCCAACATTCATAGCCCGCAGCACGTCAGCGACCTTGCAATCGCTCCACGTTCCATCCCTCTCGAGCCCTTTACATTCAGAAACCGCCAAGCCGTCGATTGAAAGTTGTTTCACCAAACTTCCGGCCGGAGTACCCACCGGGGTCGTTAGCTTGACAGATGCAACCTTTGACCAGTCAAGTACACCGTGCATGATCTCCACCAATGGTTTATCCTTCTCCATCGCGATGGATACGTTCGTAGTGTAGTGACACCCGTCAATCTGCTTGTACCTGGCACTTATTGACAATAAGCCGTCCACTATGAAATCTACGCCTGAAGGAGACTCTACGGGCTTGAGAATGACCGTGTGACCTCCCCCGTAATTCGTCACTGGGTCAGCGTCAACACCGTGCATCATGTATACGACTGTTTGCTCAGCGCTTTGGGCAAAGCTCGAACTGATGAGGGTCAACAGCATAAGTACAACAAGTGCAGCCGACTTGGCGACAATCCCTATACGCTTCATATCCAGCCCCCAAAAAAACTCTGGTGGCAGTTTAGCGGAGCAGCAATGAAGTGCAAAGCCAGTTCTATTGGATTGTAGTGTATGCCCGAAATTGCGGTGGTTGAATGTCTGTGTCAGACTCCGAGGACTGGAATTCACCCTGCCCTACAAGACGCCACCGTGCCCACGGCCAAGGGTTACGCGTTGGGGCACCTTCTATCCGAAAGCCTACACTGCGTGGAAGAAGGAGGCTGAGGCCTTCATACGTATGCACGTCACCGCTCAATACCAAGGCCGTGTGAGCGTCTGTATAGAGTGTGTGGAGGCACCCCCTACCAGCGACTCAAGGAAGCGTCGTGAGGAGCGCCTACGTAGTGGGTGGCCTAGAGGGGACGTGGATAACCTGGCGAAGGCAGTGCTGGACGCAATGACACAGGCAGGGGTGTGGCTGGACGACGCTCAGGTCGTTGACCTTCGGTGTACGAAAAAATACGGTGAAATCAACAGAACAAAGGTGGTATGCGAGGCTACAACGCCGGGAACTTAATGCCGTGTGACGCCGTGTACAGACGGAGAACACGGAGCGCGTTAACGTCTCATAAACAGAAAACCACTTGCCTGGATGTGCGTAACGCACTACATACGGGGCCTGCTGCTGACGAGTGCAAAACAGCGAACCCACCAGAAATGGTTCTGCGGAGTGCAGACGTAAGGGGACTCTCGTACAGGCTTTCGGGCCGAAAAATAGCTCCTTCGGGGGCTATTTTTTTGGCTTCACGATGGGCAGCCCCCTCACCACCTTCGACACCAGCGTGGCCATGCTGATGGACGGCGGCGCTTTCGGGAACGCCGTGCGCTCGTGCGCGCTCTGGACGAACAAGAAGGCGTCGTACTTGTTCGAGTTTGACGGCTTCAGCGAGAAGAACGCGACGTACGGCCCGATGCAGCCGGGGACGTTCTGCAGCACCAGGTAGTTGTCTTTCAGGCTGAAGTGCACCTTGCCGTTGGCCGACGCGCGGATCATCGCTGGCAGATGCGCGGACAGGCCGTGTCGCGTGGTGCAGAAGCACCGGATGTCGCCGTTGTAGTCGACCTGGTGCTCGATAGGGTCAGCCGCCAGCCATTCGCGCGAGAAGGTGTGCGAACCGAAACGCACGTGAACACGATATGACGGTGCGCCCGGATTCTGGGGCGCAACCGTCATCGTGAACGGGTTCAAATGCTGAAGGGGGTACTTGACCCCCTGAATTTCCTTCGTGCCATACATGGCGTCTGCGGGCTCCTGTCACCCCGTTACGTCCGGCTTGGTCAACGCCAACGCCGTCTGAGATTTCGTTTTGTCGTCGCCCGTGTCGCCCTCGGGCTCGCGGGACGGTGCTTGGTAAGCCGCCTTCGGGTAGTCCTCGCCCTTGAACCAGTAGCCCCAGCCCGGAAGGTTCACGAATTCGTCGCGCATACGCCACATGATGGTGCCGATGGCCTTGCTGCGGTCGACACCGGCCACCGGAATGCCCATCAGCTCCAACGCGTCGACAATCTCGGTGCGCGTCATCGGCCGCTTGTGGTCCTTCAAGATCTGCGTCACAACCTGCGACATCCGGGCTTTCGGAAGGTTCCTAGTCGGCCGTTCGGTCTTGCCGGACTTGATCGTAGTAACTATCGGTATATCGCCCGCAGAGAAGTCAAACTGGCGCCGAGTGCGGCTAGACCAATAGATCGGCTTGTGCGTCGGCGGCGCCTCCCTTCTGCTATTTTCATCATCGTCAGCGAGGAGATCGGCCTCGTTGATATCGTCGTCGGTGTCGACGTCCTCGACGCCGTGCTTCTGCAGCAGGCTCAGCAGGAGGTCGATTTCCTCAATCTGTTTCCGGTGCGCCTCGCGGCGCTTCTGCAATTTTTCATAGAGCGTGGCCATAACCCATCGACCCACGTTTCGGTTGACGACGATATAGTCGCGGCACCCGGCAAACACAAGCCTGAATCCTATGCGTAACCCTGTGTTCGCGCTTTGTTCATGTGGACTCGTTTTTCATTTGAAAATGAATATCTAAGTCTTTTCAGTCTGTTAGTATAATTCATCTCCCTGAAAAAATTCTGCTGTTTTGAGAGGGCCGAATGTTCTTTTTCGATACAATCGTGCGCACGGTGTCAACAAGGGGCCGACTCAATCGGCTTCGATTCGGCAGCCGGTGTCAGGATCGCCCAAGCTGGAAGTAGGCGGCGCGACGCTGCTCGGCATCGTGCCGAACCTTGTCGGCATGACCTTTCCGCTCCTGATAGTTGTCGCTGTGCGCGCCGAAGGTTCGGTTTGCTGGCACGCGCTCCACAGGTTCGGACGGCATCTGCGGCAGAGTTTCCGGCACCTGCCATACGACGGCATTGCGGGAGCGTATGGCGTCCTCTTCGGCCTTCAGCTTCACAAGGCGGTGGATGAGCTGCCGCTGCTCGGCACCAATGTCCTGCAGGCGCTGATAATCTGCACCGTGCATATCATTTGACCCGCCATATTTCGCAGCCGCCGTCGACGGCACGGGTGGTAAACACCCAGTCCGGCTGCCGCTTGTTGGCGCGCTTGATGTAGGCGTAGGCGTTGGAACGAAGGACACCAGGCACGAAATGCATGGTGTCCACCTTGAGCTCCAGCAAGGCGGCAAGCACCTTGCGGTTAGGGCGTGGGGTTTTCGGCTTCATTAGAAGGGGCATTCATCGTCGACGGTCGCCGCAGCTACAGGTTTTGCTTTTGCTGTAGTTGGCCGTGGCTCGGTCCCCTCGACCTTGTCGCCGACAAGGATGAAGCCGTTCGCGGAAAGCTCCAACGACACGCGGGTGTTGTTCTCCTTGTCGGTCCACTCGCGGTTGGAAGGCTCGCCGGTGAAGCCTATGGCTGCGCCCTTGGTCAGGTTGAAGCGCTCCAGCGTTTCGGCCGTCTTGCCGAAGGCGGACACATTCCACCAGGTCGTGCGCTTCTTGTCGCCAAAGCCGGTGTTGACGGCGAGCGCGGCGCTGAACACCAGCGTGCCAGACGTGGTGTTGCGCGTCTCAGGGTCACGGCCAAGGTGGCCGATGATGGTTGCGGATGCGTGGTTAGGCATTGGAAGTAGCTTTCATTAGTTTCTTGCGGGACACGGCCAGCGCGTAAGACGGCTTGACCTCGTGTCCCTGTTCGACCAGCCATTCGGCCAGCTTCGTTGCGTCGAGCACCAGCTTGACCTCTTCGGTGAAGCATGATGCGGGAACCTCATTTTTCGGATAGCCGTACTGGCGCTCCACCCATGCAAGGCTGATGGCCTCGCGTTTCAGTGTGGATT
This sequence comes from Mesorhizobium sp. ES1-1, assembly GCF_020164785.1. Lineage (GTDB taxonomy): Bacteria > Pseudomonadota > Alphaproteobacteria > Rhizobiales > Rhizobiaceae > Mesorhizobium. The sequence continues at coordinate 484,667 of NZ_JAIUGX010000001.1, forward strand.
GCCAGCCGTTGAACTCGATTGTCGTCTCGCCGGTCGAGACCTGGCGGTTCAGAAGCTCTCGGCGGATTGGCTCGGCGCGGGCTTTCGCCTCCCCCTCCAGGCTGATGCACTCCGTGAGCTGGTCAAGCAATTCGACCTCGGAGAGGTTTGAGAGCGGGGTGTCGATCATACCTCCACTCCCAACCCTTGGATCTCTGCATAGAGGTCGGGGTAGTTACGCTTCAACCACTGGATGGCTTTCAGCTGGTCAGGGTTCTCTTGGAGCCATGCGGCCTGAGCGAAGCTGTCGAGGGGCGCCAGCTGTTCGCGGACCTCGGCAAGCTTGGCCTCGGCCTTGGTGCGCATGGCCTTCTCCTCTGGCGTGGGTCCGGCCGCTGGTGCCTTTGCCCGAGCAGCTGTGCCTTCCTCCGGCGTCGAAACGTCAGGATCATCGCCAGTCTCGATGAGGAGGGTCTGCCGCAAGGCATACTTAAGAGCGATGGTTGCCGCCTTCGGACTAGCCTTGTCGCTGGTGTCGGCGCCTTCACCGACGGCCACCACCTGAATGCTTTCACCACTGATATGGGCGAATGTGAACCGATATTCCGCAACAATGCGGTTCATCCGTGAGCCGGACTTCGTCAGATAGTCCTCGCCCTTTATAAGGCTGTAGCCGCTGGGATATACGACGATGCCGTGCTTCAATAGCACTGGTCGAACGGCTTCGATAAAGTCCGCCTCACCGGCGAATTTGTAGCCCTGCTCCTTGTTTTTGCCAGCCTTCTGGACGTAGCCACATTCTTTGTACGCCGCGTTTAGCGCGGTTATAATTTCTTTCACATACCGAGCTTCCTTTGATTCTCGGTGTAGCGGGCCATGTCTGCCCACGCCTGTTCAGCCGCAAGCATTGCTGCCTGCTCCTGCTGTTCGCGCCATTCTTCATATTCCCGGCTACTGCGGCTCATCGTTATTCTCCTATTGGTTGATATTGGAATAATCCTGACGCAACTCTTATAGGTCGTCAACAAGTATAATAAGAATGAAAAAGATAAGAAATAAGTAGACAATGGTTTATTCTTGCGTCAGCATTCATTCACTAACCCAACCAATAAGGAATAAAACCATGACCTATAACCCTATTCAAATGCCTGACACGTGGGCCGACCGCTTGGCAGACGCCTACTGGAGCCACTCGCTCGCGTTTACGGCTAAAGCTGCCCGCATTGGCGGCATGCTGCTCGCCATCGGCATCTGTGCCGCCGCGTTGGCGATTTAATCAAAGAGAAAGTGAGGAATATGAATGCACCAAAGCTCCAGCTCGAAGCTGGGAAATATTACCGGACGCGCGATGGGCGGAAGGCAGTTGTAGTCGGGTTGAGCCCTTTTGAAGGCACTGGCGAAACATTTGTCGCGGCCGGTTATATCGAGACCGAGCCCACTGTCATGACGTGGTCTATGGATGGATTTTTTTCTCCAACGCGCAACAACCACCATCGCGACCTCGTCGCCGAATGGGTCGAGCCGAAGCGCATCAAGGGGTTTGTCGCGCTTTGGGACATCGGCCACGGTGGCAGCTTAATTGCAGGATGCTCACACGTTTACCTAACCCTTGACGCAGCTAAGGCAGAGGGATTTTGCGGCGTTATTGCTTACGTCGAAATCGACGTGCTGGAAGGCCAAGGCCTCGACGGGGAGGCAGGCCGATGAGGAACCTCCTCGACGCAATGGTGATCGCAGCCCTGCTTTGTGCAATCTCCCTCGGAACGACGGTTTTGCAGGAGCGTCGTTATCAAAAGACTATAATTAGGGACGGCGACAACGGTTGCCTGTATCTCGGAACACCTGCGGGTGGGTACACGGTGATGCGCAACACCGACGGCTCGCTGCAATGTGAGGAAGGCCGGTCATGAGTCACTGGCCATTCCTTTCCGCCCTGCCCCTCCGCATGTGGGGCAAACGCCCTCGCCCGCCTGAGCCGACCAAGCACCAGCTGAACGTGAAGGCCCTCGCCGCCCAACACCTCATCAAGCACGGCTGCATCGACGCCCTGACCATCCAGCGCATGGGCACTACGGCACCGCACCGGCTCATCAACCGGCTGCGCAAGGATGGCTACCTGCGACCGCTGGACCATCCGCGGGCGTTCATCGAGGTTCCGAATAGCTCAGGCTACGGCAGGCACCGGCTGCACTACTGGTCCGGATGGCAGCCCAAGGCTGGCGATCGCCGAGCGGTAAGCCGAGCGGCCAGAAAGTAAAAGGGGCACCTTTCGGTGCCCCTTCTATTTAGCTACCGAAGTAGCCGATCAGAAAAACGACGATCTTGAGGACCGTCTTTAGTTCCAGCTTAACTTCAATGTTGACTCGGATGACCATTCTCTTGGCGTTCCGGGTCTGCAGGCGCCGACAGTACCCAAAAGGGGGGTTAATGTCGAGATTTCGAAATCCAGTTCTTGTACCATAGCTCCTGACGGGCGTGGCCACACCCTTCAGCAGCTAGAATAATATCTTTTGTTTCGATACTGTTTTGAGATGGGTTCTGTTTGCTTTGCGCTTGCTAAATTTGATTCTGTTTTGCTTCGCTGGTTCTGTTTTTGATTATTAGCTTTGCTGATCGGTTCTTTTTTGCTTGTCTGAGTTGCTTTTTGCTTGGCTCGATTTGGCGCGCAGTGCACCCACCCTTGATATGGGAATGCTGGCTCGTTCGTTCAAGGGGCGGCCACAATTCTTCTGAAACTTTTGCAGCCCCCTAAGACTGGTCAGACGGAATCAGCATAACCGAGCGGAGCTGATATTGCAGCGACCGCCGACTAGCTTCTGGGTTTATGGCCCATCGCACGGATGGCGTACATGTTCATGTCTTCGCGAAGCACACGGATGCCACCTAATTCATCATTTGCGCACTGTTCCATGTTTGCCGGGATCTCCACGTAAATGCCAGCGCTGTGATTGAGGACGGCGACGGCCAATTGCCCCTTGATAGGACCGACGACCATCTCACACATCATCGTATCCAGTCGGTCGCCTTGCTGAGCAATATTGTAAACGCCTTCGTAGCTCATCGTGGCGGTTGCGGTGTTTTGCGGGCTTCGGAGATACAAAGTGGTTCCCTGGAACCGTGTGCCGTAAGCGTTTGTACGGTCATAGACCTCGGGCTCAGACATGACGATGCCGGTGGCGTCTGTCAGGGTGTAGGCATAGCCATTGGTGCTCCGGGCATGGACAACCGGAGGCTTTGAGACGGTGACGCTTTTCCAAACTTTCTTTGCGCTATCAAGAAACGTGCCCACTGCTCTCTCCCCAGAAATCGATTTGGTCCCTGCCTAGCTCAACCCGCCTGCATTAGGGAGACCTTAACTAAAGATCACTTGCTAGAGAAGTCAACTCGTTCCTATTGTTTACTGTGAACATCACAGAAACGCTTTTTGCTATCAAAGCTGACGTGGACAGCCGCATTGTCTACGATAATACCGACACGCTCCGCCAGCTTCCAGATTACACATGGGTGACTGCGGGCTCCCACGGCCGGGGTGACTGCACCTGCTTTGCGCAGACCTACATGGAAGAATGCAGGCTAGTGGGCCTGGACGCTTCCACCTTCGTCTACCGCCTTGATGATGGGCAGTGGCACTGCGTCTGCAACGTGATGGTCGATGGCGAGACATGGGCCCTGGATTGCCGGGTGAAGTATCCCGAACGACGATAAAAATGGCCCCTCGTGGGGGCCTGTCATTTTGTTGACCTACTGCTTGGCCTCGGGGCTCCCACTGAAGAAGTTCCGGTCGTGGGGACGCTTCTGACCATCTTCAAATCCCAAGAGGGTGCCGAAAAGAGTTATTCCGATAGTGGCGATGAATGCGAGCATATATTAGACTTTCGATTGATTAAGTGGTTCAGCGTCCCGCTATTCCTTATTGGTGTCAAACGTAATTGTTGGCGGGCGGGTGCTTATGCCGTAAGGTATAAGGGTGAAGAAGAATGCAGTTGGCCGCCCCACTGACTTTAAGCCGGATTACGTAGACCAGGCCGCGAAGCTGTGCCGCCTCGGAGCTATCGACCGAGACCTCGCAGACTTCTTCAACGTCAGCGAGGTCACCATCAACGCTTGGAAGAAAGCCAAGCCCGAATTTCTTAAGTCCATAAACGATGCGAAAGCTCAAGCCGACGCTCAGGTGGAGCGGAGCTTATTCCATCGCGCCAACGGCTACAGCCATCCGGCAGTGAAGATCTTCAACCATGATGGGAATGCATTGACCGTCCCTTACATGGAGCACTACGCTCCGGACACGGGAGCCTGCATCTTCTGGCTGAAGAACCGCCGCCCCGACCTTTGGCGAGACAAGCAGGAGGTCGAGCATTCGGCTAACAAGGATGCTCCGCCGCTGTTCACCCTCAAAATCGACAACAGTTAGCCGCCATGCGTGAGCGAGCACGTTTACCAGCGGCCTAAGCTTTACCAGAAGCAGACTGACGCCTTTTTCAACGATAGCCGCTACTCTTGGATCGAAGGCAGCACCAAGAGCGGCAAGACCGTTTCCTGCATGGCTTGGCTGTTCGAGCAGGCGCTATTCCTCGGCAAGCCGGGACGGCAATTCTGGTGGGTAGCGCCGGTCTTTGCTCAAGCCAAGATTGCCTATGGCCGGATGAAGCGCGGGCTGCCGCATGAACTCATCCGCTGCAACGATACCGAGCAGACCATCACGATCATTCCCAATGGTGCCATCATCTCGTTCAAGTCGGGCGAGAAGACGGACAACCTCTACGGGGAAGACGTGTGGGCGGCGGTGCTGGATGAAGCAAGCCGCATGCGTGTGGAAGCCTTCTACGCCATCCGCTCTACCCTTACCGCCACCCGTGGTCATGTCCGCATCATCGGGAACGTCAAAGGCCGTAAGAACTGGTTCTACCTCGGTTGCCGCAAAGCCGAAGGCGGGGAGACTGGCCACAGCTACCATAAGATCATTGCAACCGATGCCGTCGCGGCCGGCGTGTTTCCGCAAGAGGAACTGGACGACGCCCGCCGCGCCCTCCCCGACGCGGTGTTCCGTGAGCTTTACCTGTGCGAACCCTCCGACGACGGCGGTAACCCTTTCGGCCTCCAGTTCATCCGCCTGAACATCGCACCGCTTTCAAACGATGCACCCTGTGTCTACGGCGCCGACCTGGCGAAGTCCGTGGACTGGACCGTTATCCATGGCCTCGATGCCAGGGGCACCACTTGCAGCCACACGCGCTTTCAGAAGCCGTGGACCGATACCATTGACCACATCAAGCTCATCTGCGGCCACACCCATACGGTGTTGGACAGCACCGGCGTGGGCGACCCTATCGTGGAAATGCTGAATAAGGTCGGCGACAATTACATAGGCTTAAAGTTTGCCGCACAATCCAAGCAGATGCTCATGGAAGGTTTAGCGGTTGCCATCCAGCGGGGCGAAGTGCAATATCCTGATGGTGTTATCGTCTCCGAGCTCGAGAGCTTCGAATACGAATACACCCGGACAGGGGTTAGATATTCCGCGCCGGAAGGCCAGCACGACGACTGCGTGATGGCGCTGGCCCTCGCGGTTCATGCCCGCAACTCCCGTCCCCCAGAGCCACAAGTGATTGTATTATGAAGTGCGTATAGCAGAATGGTTTTCTAGGAAGTCTCTCCCGGCACCCGGCACCAGCAGTTTCCTTTTCGGCGGCACCGAATCCAGCCTCCCCCAATCCGTCAAAGCCTACGCTCTCGAAGGGTACGCCCAGAACCCCATCGTGTTTGCGTGCGCCAACATCATCGCCACCGCCGCCGCCAGCGTGAAGCTGGAGCTGCACACCTACGATGCCAAAGGCGACAAGACGGTGGATGTCTCACATCCCGTCCTGACCCTCATGGCCCAGCCCAACCCTGCCCAGACATGGGAGGAATTCGCCATCGAGCTGGTGGCTTGGCACCGCGTGGCTGGCGAAGCCTTCATCCTGCGCCTGCCGGCGACGGGCCAGCCGCGTGAGCTGCACGTGCTCAATCCCGAAGCTATGGATGTAAAGGGCGGTAAGGGCGGCATTCCCACCGAGTATGTGTTCGGCACCGGTGAGGACAAGAAGACCTTCCCCGTCAACCAACTCACCGGCGTAAGCCAGATCCTGCACATTAAGACGTTCAACCCGCTGAACCAATGGCGGGGCCTGTCGCCTCTCAGCCCCGCGGCGCGGGCTACCGACATCCACAACCGCGGGAGCGCGTGGAATTCTTCGCTGCTGCTCAACAGCGCCCGTCCCTCAGGCATTGTGGAGTTTACCGGCACGGTGACCGAAACCGTCCTCAGTCAGATGCGGGAGTATTTCAAGAAGGCCTGGTCGGGTACCGCCAACGCCGGCAACGTGCCCATGATGACCGGTGGCGCCAAGTTCACCGCCCTCTCCCACACACCGAAGGACATGGATTTCCAGTCCGGCATGAGTGAGGCTGCCAAGAACATCGGCCTCGTTTACGGCGTGCCGCTGCCGCTGCTGACCATGGACGCCGCCACCTTTTCCAACATGGATTCCGCACAGGAGCGGCTGTGGACGGAAACCGTGCTGCCATTGCTCAATCTCGTTATCAAGAAGCTTGGGCAATTCGTCATGCCGCTGTTCGCTGATGGCAAGGCGGACAAGAAGACCCGCGTAGTGCTGGCCTACAATGCCGAGAGCGTGCCTGCCTTGGAGCCGAAGCGGGAACGCCTCTACAAGCGCATGAAGGACGCTGTGGCAGGCGGTCTTGTGACGCCGAACGAAGCTCGGGCCGAAATGGGCTTTGAGGAAATGGACGGCGCCGACCAGCTGCTCATCCCCGGCACCCTCAAGCCCCTCGATGCGATTGACACCCAGCCCGCAACTGAACTGGCCAAGGCCATGAAGGCCAGCGGGTTCACGGCTGCTGAAATTGCGGAGGCACTCACTCCAACCCTCAAGGCAGCCGCATAGGGTGATCCTCTGGCGGGCCAAAACCAAAGACTCACTGGCCCGGTGGGATGCCCTCATGCGCGTGGTGGAGACACCGTTCGCCAAAGAGGTCGAGGAGGAAAAGAACCGCTACATTCAGGAGGCTGCCGCCAACTTCCCGCTTCTCCGGCAACTATCCCAGACTGGCGCGGATCTGCACACCGCCAACATGCTGGACATTGCCGCCCGGTACGACGGCATCGCCATCCGCATCGGCCTGAAGGAGGCGCTGGGCGGCATCAAGTCCGTCCATGACCGCCTGAACCGCAAGGAAGACTGGGACAAGCTCTGGCTGTACCTGGTGCGGCTCTGGATTCATGAGAACGGCGCAAAGCGTGCCCGCGAGACCGCCGCCACCACACGGCAGGACATGCAGCGGGTGATTGACCTGGCTCTCGCACCGGATGTCGAGTTCAACCCGGTCGAGGTCGCCACCAGCCTCCTGCGTGTGCAGGCTATGTCCGCGTGGCGGGCCAGCACGATCGCCCGCACCGAAGTCCATGCGGCCATGATGTTCGCCAGCGAGGAAGGTGCGGCCAAGCTGGGCCGTGACGATGCCCTAACCCTGCTCAAGTCATGGCTGCCCGTCACCGATGAGCGCACCCGCGTCAGTCATGCCGCAATGGCTTCGCACCCGGCCATCGGCATCAATGAAGACTTTCTTGTGGGCGGTGTACGCATGAAGAGGCCGGGCGACCCGCGCGGTGGTGCCGACAACTGCGTTAACTGCCGGTGCGTGCTGACCTTTAAGGAGCAAGAATAATTGTTGCCCGATGTTTAATGATGTGAGTTTAATGAAGGCATGAAGAATAAGCACCTTGAGTTCAACGCCGAGTTTAAGGCTGTTGGTGACGACAATAGCGGGGAGTTCGAAGGTTATGGCTCCGTGTTTGGCGTGGTCGACAGTTACAACGAAGTCGTCGACAAGGGTGCATTCGTTGACAGCCTCGCCAAGAACGGTCTCCCCAAGCTCCTGCTTCAGCACTCCACGTGGATGGTTGGCGGCGTCTATCTAGAAGCCCGTGAAGATGAACGCGGCCTCTTTGTCCGCGGTAAGCTCAACCTCGAAGTGCAGGCGGCCCGTGAAGCCTACTCCCTGCTCAAGCAAGGCGCCCTGAGTGGACTTTCCATCGGTTTCCGAACTGTCCGTGAGGAAACGAACGCCGACACCCGCATCACGCACATCAAGGAAGTGCGTCTGTACGAGGTCTCCATCGTGACCTTCCCCGCCAATGAGGCGGCAACCATTTCAGCGGTCAAATCCGCGCCCGATACCATTCGGGATTTTGAGAATTTCCTGCGTGAGGCAGGCAAATACAGCCAGTCGGAAGCCAAGCTCATAGCTTCCAAAGGCTTCAATGCATTGCAAGCCCACCGGGAGGGTGGGGACGCGGCATTGGCACAGTTGGCGCTGCAAGGTGCCCTAGACCAATTACGAAAGTCCCTCCCTAATGGAACCGCAACTTAAAGAGCTGGCACAGCTCGGTACCGAGCTGCAAACCGGCCTGCAGGACCTCAAGTCTGCACAGGAAAAACTGAAGACCGACACAAGCGCCGCTGTGAAGGCCCAAATCGACAAGCTGGCCGAAGACGTGGCCGACAAACTTGCCGCCATCCAAGCCAAGAACGCCGACATCGAAGCTGCCATGCAGCGCGTTGCCGGTGATGCCGGCTCAACCCGCGAGAAGGCCGAAGAAGCCGCTAACCGCGTCCTGCGCGAAGCATACGGCGAATACCTCCGCAAGGGTGGCACCACCCAGGGCATGGACCCCGAAAAGGTCAAGTCTCTTGCCACTGACAACCTCGCCAGCGGCGGCTACCTCATCACAGCCCAGATGCTTGGCGTGGTGCAAACCCGCATTTTCGAAACCTCGCCGATGCGTCAGGTGGCCAACGTCATCAAGACCACCAGCAAGAGTGTCGAAATCGTGCTCGATGACGATGAAGCCGGTGCTGTCTGGCTGGGTGAAGGCGACTCTATCAGCGAAACCGGTACCCCGACCCTCGGTCGTCTGGAAATCGTTGCCAAGAAGATGGCGGCCTATCCAAAAGTCACCAACGAAATGTTGGCCGATAGCTCCATCGACATCGAAGCCTGGCTGACCCGCAAGCTGTCCGATAAGTTCGGCCGCACGGAAAACACCGCTTTCATCAACGGCAACGGCGTCAGCCAGCCGCGCGGTATCCTGACCTATCCCGCATGGTCAGTGGCCGGCGCCTACGAGCGCGGCAAGATCGAACAGATTGCCAACGGCAGCACCTCGGCGCCGACTGAACAGGGCCTCATCTCTCTGATGGGCAGCCTGAAGGAAGGCTACCAGGCCCGCGCCTCCCTGCTGATGAAGCGTGCCACCTTCATCGAATACCTGAAGCTGTCCGGCACCAACATCTTCCGCTTCTTCAACCTGCAACCGCAGACCGGCCCTCAGGGCTCCGTTCTCGGCCCGACGCTCACGTTGCTCGAGAAGCCTGTTTACCTCGCCGATGACATGCCGATCATCGCCTCCAACTCCCTGTCGGTGGCGTACGGAGACTTTGGCGCGGGGTACACCATCGTGGACCGTACAGCTATCTCCGTGCTGCGCGACCCCTACACCCTGCCGGGCTTTGCCAAGTTCTACGCTGAAAAGCGCACCGGTGGCGAAGTGGTGAACTTCGAAGCCATCAAGCTTCTGAAGATGGCCTAACAGTAACAATCGAAAGTCCCGAACATGCAGTTCGATTCCGCAAACGGTATGACGCCGAAGGTTGCCCTTAACACGGCGGCCATCACGTCCAGCACCACCACCAACGGTGTCATCCTCGATACCCAAGGTTACAACGCCCTGACGTTCGTCCTGAACGTCGGTGCGCGGACCGACGGCACCTACACGCTTGCCGTCACCCATGGCGACGACTCCGGCCTGTCTGATGGCGCCACTCCGGCTGCCGACGACCTCGTGGGCACCGCTGCCGGCACCGCAGTAGCGGCCGCCCAAACCATGAAGAAGCTCGGCTACGTCGGCAACAAACGCTACGTGCGCGTGAGCGTTGTCAGCACCGGCGTGACTTCCGGCGCCACGGTCGGCGCGACTGCCATCCTTGGCCGTCCGACGGTCGGTCCGGCTGCCTAGGGCCTGAAGGGGCGGTTCGCCGCCCCGCTTTTAATCAATGAAAGTCATTACGATGAAGATCCTGATGCTCCGGAGCAAACTGGGCTCCAATGACGGCGCCACCGTCCAGATGTATGACGAAGGCGAAACCTATGAGGTCTCAGAAGCCCTCGGCACCTGCTTCCTCGCCGAGAAGGATGCCAAGCTCGTCGAAGGCGAAAAGGCCGTAGCCGCCGCGCCCGCCAACAAGGCGATCGGCAAGGCGCCCGCGAACAAGGCTTCCTAGCCTTGAAAGCCTACACGTTAGTCACCGCACCGGCTACTGAGCCGGTGTCGTTGGCTGATGTGAAAACCTACCTGCGTATCGACAACAGCGCAGACGACGCGGTGCTTACCATTCTGATTGCGGCCTGCCGGCGATCGGCAGAGGAATATACCAAGCGGGCATTCATCAGCCAGACTTGGCAACTCACCATGGACCGGTTCGGGGTGGAGATCGTCCCGCCTCCCGGCTTCCATGTCGCGCCAACTCCGTTCCTCGTGGACGGCAGCCAAACCATTCAGCTTTCCCGGCAACCCATCCAATCCATCACCAGCATCAAGACCACCGACAGCGCCAACGCGGAAACGATCGTGTCGACCGCCACCTATGCGCTGGATAAGGACGCCGGCCGTGTCCTGCTCAACAGCGGCTACAGCTGGCCCACTAGCCTGCGGGCCAATGCTGCCGTGAAAATCTTGTTCGTTGCCGGTTACGGCGATGCTGCTGCGACCGTGCCGGAGCCCATCAAGCAGGGCATCCTCCAGCACGTAGCTGCCAGCTATACGGCCAAGGTTTGCGGCGACATCCCCGAAGGCAGCAAGTCCGCGTATGACGCCTTCCGCCTCGCCGAGGCATTCGGTGCCTTCTGATGTGCAAGTGCGGTGCCGATTTCCCGTCCGTCGCCAACAAGCGGATCTCCGTCCAGTCTGCCGCCGTGCTCGAAGACGCCGTCGGTGGGCGCTCTGAGACGTGGAGTGAGCTGCTTCCGCTCTGGGCTGAGATAGAGCCCATGGCGGGCCGTGAAATCTACGTGAGCGCCCAGCTGCAAAGCCGCGTCGATGCCCGTATTACGGTTCGCTACCAAGGCGCGCTCTCCGATACGACCTCGGCAGCTACCCTGCGCGTGCTGTACGGCTCTCGCATCTACAACATCAAAGCCGTGCGCAACCTCGCATCCGACATGAAGACCGAGGGGACCGAGTACCAGCAGCTGTTTTGCGTGGAAGGAGAAGCCTCATGAACGGGGTCACCGTCCGCGGCTCGGACAAGCTCATCAAGCAGCTTAACCAGATCCCGCTGCAGGCGCGCGCGGGCATCGGTAACGCGTTGGCCGGCTCCGTTGTCCTGCTCGATGCCTATGCCAAGCAGAAGATACAGGGTGGCGGGCGCGCAGGCCGTGTCTACACCCGTCGTACTGTCAGCCATCAGGCGTCCGCACCAGGCGAATTCCCAAAAACCGACACCGGTCAGCTCGTGTCGTCCCTGTTCTTCCGTGTCGCCGCCGACAAGCTCTCCGCCTTCTTCGGCACAACCCTCGCCCACGGCCGCTACCTTGAATACGGCACCAGCCGCATGGCGGCACGTCCGTGGCTACGTCCCACCCTCAAGGCCAACGCATCTGCCATCACCGAACGGGTGCGCAACGCCGTCAACGAGGCGCTGAGAAATGTCTGATACCGCCTTTCCCGTCATCAAGGGCATCATCGCCGCACTTAAGGCGAGCGCTCCCGTGACCACTCTTGTCGGCCAGCGGATTTACTCTGACGTGCCGCAGGGCGCGGCATTCCCGTACCTTGTTGTCTCCATCCAGAGCGAACCTTTTGCCGCGAACGACTTCAGCGGCCAGTCCCATACCGTCCGCCTGCAAGCTCACAGCCGCAAGGCGAGTGCTTCAGAGGTGCTGCTCATCCGGGCGGCCTCGCTGACGGCACTTGACCGGCAGGAGAATGCCATCGCCCTTGATACCGGAACATTGGTGAAGTGCGAGTATTCCGGCCTGAGCGACGCGTTTATCGAAGACGACGGCAAAACATGGCAGTCGGTCGGCGAGCTGGACGTCATCGTAGTTTAATGTTGCGCACCATGCGGTTTAAGCCTTAGTCTAAAACCAATAACGGAAGGGTCATAATTTGGCTGCACAAAAAGGGCGGGCAGTGCTCGTCAAGTACAACACCACGGGTACCACCTACGCAACCGTGGGGGGCGCTCGTGAAGTGACCCTTACCATCAACAACGAACCGGTCGACATCACCAACTCCGACGATTCCGGCATCCGCAAGCTCCTCGAAGGCGCCGGCGTCAACTCCATCAGCATCAAGCTTCAAGGCGTATACGTCGAAGACGCCGCCGCTGCTGCCATCCGAGTCGATGCCAGCACCAATGCCCACCGCAACTACCAACTGGTCATGCCCGGCGCGGTCGCCAAGACCTACCAGGGCAACTTCATGGTGGCTTCCTACGAAGAAGCCGGCTCCTACAAGGACACCGTCACCTACAACCTCACGCTCGAATCTGCGGGCGCGGTTACCATCAGCTAACCGGAAGTCTCGACATGAAGAAACTCCTCCTCGTTACAACCGGCCTTAGCCTGTTCGTGGCCAGCGTGTTTGCGCAGGCTGCCAACATCAGCACCACCGCGGCCAGCTCGTTCAACATCCTGAACCTCACGACCAGCATGACCACGGCCATCAGCAACACCTACTTCACCAATGATGGAGACACGATGCTGGTGGTGAAAACCGGCGCCACCGGCATCAGTGCTACCGCCAAGACGCAGGCGCAAACTATGTCCCAGGCAGGCTACGGGAGCGTTCCGCTCACCGACCTGACTGTGGCTGTTCCTGCCAACACCTACGCGCTGATCGGCCCCTTTCCCCAGGGGCGCTGGAACACGCCACAAGGCACGGTGCAGGTCCAGTTGACCTCCACCACTGCTGTGAGCGTCTCCGCAATAAGTCAGTCCCAGTAATGGCCAACACCCTCCGCAACGAAGTCAAAATCATACTCGCGGGCGAAGAGCGCACCATGCGTGCGACCTTCACCGCCATCCGGGCTATCGAGAAGGATGTGGGCAAGAGCATCATGGCGCTCATCAACCAGCTCGGCCAGCAAGGGGACCTGTCCGTGACGGACGCCGCCGTGGTCATTCACAACGGCCTGCGCGGGCATGACGACAACCGCCTCACCCTACCAGAGGTTGGCGCCGCCATCCTGGAAGCCGGTCTTACCAACGTCAGCATGGCGGTAGTGGAATTCGTCAGCATGGCGCTGAATGGTGTGAGCGTGGGAAAGCCGGAGACGGCGGCTCAATAACCGAGCTGCCGTGGGAGGATATAATCTCCTCCGCTCTCGGCGCACTGAAGTGGTCGCCTAATACCTTTTGGCAAGCCACGATTTATGAATATACTGCTGCTATGAAAGGCCATCTGGTTTCTCAGGGCGTTGACCTTAATCCCGCGGTATCGCGGGATGAGTACCTCACCCTCAAAGCCGAAGATGAAGCCCGCGAGAGAAACAAGAGATTGCCTGATGCGTGAGCCAAACCCTAGAAGCGCTGGTTGTTGAGCTTCGGGCTGACGTAAAGGGTTTACAGACCTCCCTGCAATCCGCTGCCGGCGACGTGCAGCGCTTCTCGAATTCCGCATCTTCCTCAATCAAAGGCTTCCAAGCCTCGGTCCTTCTCGCCCGTACCGCCATCGTTGCAATGGGCGCCGCGTTCGTCGCCTTTAAGGTTGGCAAAGGCATCGTCGATGCCGGTGTGCAGGTGCAGGCGCTCGGCTACCGCATGAACGCCGCTACCGGCGATGCCAAGATCGCCACTGAGGCACTGGCCTTTGTCCGTGCCGAATCTGAACGGCTTGGCTTGAGCTTCCTCGATTCCGCCAACAGCTTCGCCAGCTTCAGTGCGTCAGCGCTGCGGTCGGGCATGACTTTCCAGCAAACCAAGGAGGTCTTCACCGGTGTGGCGGAGGCTGTGACTGCCCTCCACCTTCCCGCCGACCGGGCGCAATCGGCTTTCCTTGCTATCGAGCAGATGGCCAGCAAGGGTACAGTGCAGATGCAGGAGCTTAAGCTCCAGCTCGCTTCCGCTATTCCCGGCGCCATGGAAATCATGGCCCAGGCCAGCGGCAAGTCGGTGCAGGAGTTCAACGCACTCATCGGCAAGGGTGAGGTGCTTTCCTCGGATGCCCTGCCGAAGCTGGCTCGGGCCTTCCGTGACCAGTTCGGCAAGCAGGCCACAGAGGCTGCCGAAGGCGCGCAGGCAGCGTTCAACCGCCTTGGAAATGCGCTTCTTGAACTGCAATCCAAGCTTGCCAACAGCGGCATCCTCGATGTCGTTGTTGAGAGCGTCCGGGATCTGACCAAGGCCCTGAATGACCCGGCCATGGTGGACGGCCTGGTGAAGTTTGCGCAGGCGCTGGCGGCCATCGCGAAGATCGCCCTCGATGTCGCCTCCGGCATCGGTCAGGCCCTCTACAAGATTGGCGAGTTCGAGACCAAGGCGCTTGCACTTGTTGGCCTCGGCGCTGGGGCGCACCCACAGACCGGCAAGATCCGCATACCGGTCCAGCCACACGTGGATCCTTCAGCAAGCGGGAGCTACTCGCTTGGCGGCATTCCGGCACCGGCTGAAAGCGAAGCACAGCAAAAGGCGCGGGAAAAGGCCGAACGCATGCGCCAGCAATTGCGCGACAAGGTGAGCGCCATCGGTCTCACCAACGCCCGAGAAAACGACCCTGGTGAGGCGGCAGCTCTAGAAGTGGACAAGCAGCTTAAGACACTGAAAGAGGCTCTGGATAAGAAGGCCATCACCGAATCCGAGTACCGGGACGCCAGCATAGCCGCGGAAATGGCCTATCAAGACAGGCTTACGGACATCCGTAAGGAGGCCACGGATCTGGAAGTCAGCATGCGTGGCAAAGCCCTCAACAGCATTCAGGGGCTGATGCAGGTATTTGCCGGCAAGAACAAAGCCATAGCGATCGCCATGCTGGCCTTTGACAAGGCCCGAGCGATTGCGCAGGCCATCATGGAAACCCATGTGGCTGCCGCTGCTGCCCTGAAATACGATCCCACCGGTGCTACCTCGGCTTATGTCACGACCTTGGGCTACGCCAACGTGGCTGCGATCGCAGCGACTGGTATCGCGCAGCTCGCCACCATGGGTAGCGGTGGCGGCTCCGGTGGCGACGGGGGTTTCTCTGGAGGAGACAGCCTCGGCGGCGGTGGGGGCGGCACCTCATCCGTCGCCGCCTCTCAGAAGGTCATCCAGGTCACGCTGCAAGGCAGCGAGACGGCCCAGATGTCGAAGAACCAGGTCCGCGACCTCATCGACCTCATCAACGATGCGCAGAAGGACGGCAGCCGCGTCCAGGTGATGAACGCATGACCTCGAATGTGCGCATCGGCTACCAGAACTTGCTCGAACTGGGCACGGTTGTGGCGTCCAGTGAGGATGCCGGGTTTCCCGTCCAGAACGCCTATGACTGGCTTACGTCGGACTATTTCAAGCCGGCTGCAAGCGGAACAATCACCCTCACCCTGACCCTCGGCGCCGCCAAGTCGGCCGATTACTTCGCCTTCTACGGTCACGACCTCTATGCCCACGGCGGGACCATCAAACTGCAATACTGGAACGGCAGCGCTTACGTCGACTGCTTCGCAGCCATCACTCCCACTGATGGGGCGCCACGCCTGGTCACGTTTACGGCACAGACATCCACGCTATTTCGCGTGGTCATCACCTGCACCAGCGTATTCGCCATTGCCGTTATCAGCTTCGGGTCCGCGCTGTCGCTGGAGCGGGGCATGTACCTCAACTGGACCCCGCCTCCATTCGGCCGCACAACGCGTCTGATCAACAGCCAGTCTGAGGGCGGCGCCTTCCTTGGGCGCAGCATCATCGCCAAAGGCGTGAAATCATCGCTTGAGGTGCGGGCGGCATCGGACACGTGGATGCGCAGCAACTGGCCCGCGTTCGTGGCCCATGCCGAGCAAAAACCGTTCTTCTTCCTGCCGGACAATGTCGGTCAACCGCTGGAGTGCGTGTTCTGCTGGGCCGATCAGGACATCCCGGCACCCGCCCATGTCTATTACGGCTACATGGGCGTCACCATCCCCATCCGGGGCCTTGTCGAATGACCACCTACAACGAACTTCGCGTGAAGGTCGGCCGTCGGCCGATCACCGTTGTCGAGCTCGACCTGGACTTCTGCAACAATGTCTACGGCACAGCACCCTGCACCGCGGCTGTCGGCGTCACCGGTACCCAGAAGTGCTTCAACACCTACCCCACCTGTCAGGATGCCGCCCATTACAGCCGGGGCACCAAGACATACAAATTCACGGAGGCAAACTCATTCCTCCCGATCGGGGAAACGGTTTACCCGTGCATCAGTGACGTGGACATTGCGCCGACCCAACTCAAACCCGGCGCCTTCTCTGTCAGCGCGGCTGTCACGGTCACGCTTGACGACTTTCCGCACCACGATCGGGGAGTCGACCCCTACATCGCTTCACGCAGCTATGACGCCCGCAATCAGGGCACCTTCTTCGGCAAACTGAAGGCTCGCAATGCCATAGTCACCAACCGGGTAATGCGGGTGAATACCGGCTATATCGACGCCAACCGCACTGTTTATACCCTCACCCGCACCTACTTCATCGACCGCATCGAAGGCCCGGATGCCAACGGCCGTGTGAAAATCGTCGGTAAGGATCTTCTGCGATTCGATGAAATCGAGAAAACGAAGATGCCACGCCAGCCGACTGCAACGCTCACGGCAGGGGCGCCGCCGAACAGCACCTTCAACGTAAGTATGTCGCCGGCAGGTGTGGGAGCAACTCTGCCCTCCGGCACCTTTCTCATCGCCCTCGACGATGAGATCCTGAACGTCAATGTGTCGCCAGGCGACATCCTAAGCGCCTCAACCCGGCACGAGTATATCACCACAGCACTAGCCCATGGCGCTGGGACGGTCGTCAGGGAAGTTTTCCCGAACGCAACGGGCACCTATCGCCCTGTGCAGATGATACGGGACCTGCTTCTGGCTGCGGGAATCGACAGCTCGTACATTCCCTACTCAGCGTGGCAGACCGAGTGCGACGCGTACATCGATCCTACCTCGGTCGAAACCGTGATCGTGGAGCAGGAAAGCGTCAAAACCCTCATCGAGGAATTGCTGACGGACTTCGGGTGCGCACTCTGGTGGGATGAGCTGGACGCTCAGCTGAAGTTCAAGGTTCTTTCCACGGGCGCATCCTCCATTGCCACCCTGCGTGACGTGGAGAACATTCTTGAAGGGTCAATGACGGTGAAGGTGCTCGAGAAAGAGCGCATGAGCCGCGTGCAGGTCAGCTACGGGATGGTCAAGAAATATCCCCCCTACGCAGACGGGAATTTCGCCTCGGCAATGACACCAGACGTTAAGAACATGTCCAAATCAGCACTCGTGATTGATACCGTTGCCGAAAGCCCCAACGCCTATGCCGGCGCCGTTCCAAAGGAGATTGTGAGCCGGTGGCTGGGTTTTAATGCAGGCGCGGAGGCAACGGCTGTAGCAAACCGCTATCTGGCCCGGTACGGGAAAACCCTGCGGGAGGTTGCCTTCCAGATGGACGCCAAGGATAGCCATATCCGCACCGGCGACGTGGTCAACATCGTATCGAGGTTGCTCCAAGCGCCGGATGGTTCCCAGCAACCGGTTAAGTTCATCATCACCCAATTCCGGGAAACGGTCGTCGGGTCACAATATAGCTATACCGCGCTGGAACTTCCCGCTTAAAGGTTTATTGCCAAGCATCTTTATTGGTGGCTTAATGGGCTAACGAAAGTACCCGCCCATGTTCGACCGTCAGCAATCCATTACGCGGGCGCGGGCCGTAGACTTATCATCCACTGATGACGCAATGTCTGCCAACTCCCCCACGCGGGCCGTTTTCGTTGGCACCGGCGGGGTACTAAATGTGGAGTTGTCGGGGGCGCCGGGGGTAGCGGTGTCCTACACGGTCGCCTCAGGCACACGGCATTCCATATCCGTCTCCAAATTCCTTAAAACCAGCACCACAGCGGCACTCATCGTCGCCGAGTTCTAATGCAGATCGGCGTCAGCACCTGGTATCCCGATCAGCCTTCGGACGGGTTTGACCAGGCGTCGGCTGCCCTGTTCGCAAGAATGACTACGCCGCCGACTGCGGCGCGCGCAGCCCTTATCGACACTATGGTAAAGGCCTTAAAAGCCGCAGGCATCTGGGACAAGATGGATGCTCTTTATGTGATGGCGGCGGCCGATAGTCAGTCAGCCGGGCTAAATTGGAAAAGCTCCAGTTATACCCTGTCTCCAGTTAATAGCCCAACGTTTACGACTGACCGAGGCTACCGAAGTGATGGGGTTACAGCGTACTTGGAAACCAACTGCGCTGTCGGCACCATTGGGGGACAATTCTCGCAAAACAGTGCCCACGCGGCTGTGTGGATCAATACCGACCAAGCCGTTGACTTACGGGACATGGGAACGCCCTTTATGGGGGTGAATAGCCGCAACTCCACTAACGGTTTGGGCGTCGCACTCAACGCTGCCGAAACCATCGTAGCTGCCGCCGCCTCCGATGCGCGTGGGTATTCAGGCGGGCTACGGAACAATAGCGCGAGCATTGACATCTATAAGAACGGCGCGCTCCTCGGCAACCGGCTTGTAGCGTCAGCTGCTATGACCACCGAAACGGTTCACATCTGTAAGCGGAACGGTAATCCATCCCCAACGACCCGGCGTGTTGCGGTGGGTCACTTCGGCTCAGCGTTGACGCCCCAGAACTTCGCGGACGCCTACACGATATTTAATACCTATCTCACAGCAGTCGGAGGTGCCTAATGATCATCCTTACAGCCGAACAAGCTGACCACGTACGCGGGCCGACCACCAACGGTGCCGCGCTGGAACCGCGTGAGCTGCCGGACGGCGTTTTCATTTTGAACGAAGCGGTCCTGACAGACCCTAACCATACGGTGCATCATGATTTTCTTGCCACCCTACCAAAGCGCTCTGTGACAATCCCTGAGAGTGCTGAGTAGCCTGATGCGAAACAAACCTCCCGTCCTGGTGTTACCGTCCTATGAAGCGAATGAGTAATGCTGTCCGCAATGCTGCTAGAGTTTCTGACCGCCTACCAAAGAGAGATAGGCCTGGGGACGCTCGGCCTAATGGGCGGCGTCGTTCGAATTCTCGCGGCCAAAGAGCAAATGTCACCGTCGCTCGCGGCAGCCACGCTTATCAGTGCGTTCATCCTGCCGGCGACGGGCGGAGATCTGCTGCACGATTGGTTCAACCTGGGGGACAAGGCGACAGGGTTCTGTGCATTCTTGGCGGGGGGAGTGGCTATCAAGGCAGTATTGAAAGCTCAGGAAGCCGACCTTTCATGGCCGCCATTCGCGAAAAAGGAGGAAAGGCCATGAAGCTTTTGCGGATGCCTGTGCTGTCGGGGTTCGACGTTGAGGACCTTCTGATCCTGGCGGCCTTCGTCGTCGCGGTGGTAGCTGACCGTCTGTTCTGAACGTGAACCTGACGCTCACCCGCTTCCTGACACTCAACGGCGCCACCATCGGGCGTCTTACCGGGCTCTCGCGGACCCTCTATGTCCTCGAACACCAGTGGAACGCCAACAAGGTCGGGGTGAGCTGTATTCCGGTGGGAGCCTATAAGTGCGTTCCACATGGCTGGGAGCCAGCGTCCAAGGTCACTAAGCCGAAAACGTGGGAGGTCGAAAACGTTCCCGGTCGCAAAGACATCCTCCTCCACATCGGCAATTACCTGGCCAACACCCAAGGTTGCCTGCTGGTGGGACTCGGCTTCTCTGTGACAGACCGGCTCTCCATGGTCACAAGCAGCGCTTTTGCGATCGAACTGATGCGGCAGGAGATTGGTCCTGCCCCTTTCACCATTACCGTCAGGGATGCGTAATTCCGTTTGTCGGCGATTCGGTGACGTGGTGTAATTCCCTCAATGAAAGGGTTTTACGATGAAGTTTTTTAAAGGTGCTGCGTGGCTGCTCGTCCTAATGGCCGCATTCTACGGAGGCTCGAAAGCGGCAGAAGCTGCAGGTTATCCGCAAGTCTCCGACTACCTGAGCAAGCAAGCTGCTGACTTTGGCGAGCAATACCAAGCCGCCAAGGCCACGGTCATATCTCCAACCGAACCCGCCGCCGTTGCTGAGTGACAACGTCCTGCTCGACATCGTCAAGGCGCTATGGAGCGCCGTGTCGGCGTTCTTCCTTGGCATGTCCCGCCAGCAGGTCGCCCAGCTCGAAGCCGACCTGGCTGCTGTGGATCGTGCAAATAAAGCTGCTTCCGGTGTTGAGCTGCTGCCTGATGCTGATGTCGTGCGCGAGCTCAAGAAGCGCGGCCTGTATCGTGTATCAGGCAAATAGGCCGACTGTGTCCGACGGCGATATGGCTGAAACTCTGCGGAGCGTGCTCAAACTTGACGTTGCGATGGATGCCGCTTGCCCTTGACGCAGGGTGTGGCAGTGCCACATCCCGTCAATGGAACAGACACCGTACGAGAATGCCTGGGCCGCTCTCAAGATGGTCCGGATGGCGATTGAGGAAACTTGTCCAGCTGGCGTTCTGCCCAGTGTAGAGGCTGTCATTTCGCTTTATGGGCCAGAGCCGGTTCACGAGGGCGAGGCACTTGCCAGAGCGATCATCGCCACCGTGGAGAAGCTCACTCTCCCTCGCTGAAATCCAGCAACGACGCGTGGCGCAGGTCTTCCTCGCCCCTCAAGTGCTTCACTCGGGCGATGATGCCCGGCTTTACCCATTGCGTTGCCGGCCTTTTCATACCTTTTGGCGCTGAACCTGCATGGTCTTGCACCCGCTTCCAAAGCCTCTCCCGCATTTCGCGGTTGAGGGTGATGAAGGCCGAGCCGACGTATTTGCCGGTAGCGCGGTCGGCCATGAGCGCGAAGGCTGGCTTTCCCGCCTCCCGCTCGACTCCAAGCAGCTCGAACTCGCTGACCGCATAGCTCTTGATCTTCAACCAGTCATTGGTTTGGCCGCTGCGATACCTGCTGCCCACCCGCTTTGACACGATACCCTCAAGTCCGGCCTGGTCGATTAGGTGGAAAACGGACGGGCCATCTCCGGGCATTGCCTCGCTGAACTGGATGCGGGTGCCGGAAGGAATGATCTCGGCTAGGGTCTCGCGTCTCTCCTCGACGGGTAGTGCGCGTATGTCCCGGCCGTTGATGTACAGTAGGTCGAAGGCGATCAGGTACAGATCTTGCGGCCGCTGGGTGATGGCTGAACGCAGAGAGCCAAAGTCCGAGAGGCCCTGTGCATCGGGGACGATGACCTCGCCGTCAACGATGGCGCTGGAGACATCCAGCGCCTCGGATACCTTCACCAGCGGCTTGTATTTGGCGGTCCAGTCAATGCCGCTGCTGGTGAACATGCGCCGGCCTTCCGGCTCGATGTGGAGCTGGGTGCGGTAGCCGTCGAACTTTGCTTCGTGAATCCATTCGCCTGCCTCGGGCGGCTTGGCCACAAGGCTAGGCTTCATTGGCGGGATGAACGCCAATCGACCATCCGCGGTCTTACGCAACACAACACTCCACAGTCCCGGGCGATTCAATGGCAGGGAGGGGTTTCGGTTCCCTTTCCTACACCGGCGGGAAGCGATTCCTTAACGTGAAAAACCGATACTGCTCTTAGAGGCCGGATTGGTGCTGAAATTAAAAGCGAAAAAAAGCTCCAACGAAACAAAAGCATGAACGAATTATTAAACCGTAGTGCCGATCTGTTAACGTCCGATCAAGGTACTGGTGCCAGCCTAAGCGTCATCGAAACTGGCGTTGGGATTGCGTTGGAGCTACACATGTACCAAATCTTACGAGACTGTATTGCGGATGGCGCAAACTTCGCCACCGTCATAACGGCGCTGATAGGGCTTGTCTTCTGGCTACGCCGCCGTAGGCGCTCGCCCAAATGAAAGGCAAAAAAACCCGCCTCAAGGCGGGTTGTGACAGGTCGGGCATGAGGAGCAACGGTCAGAGGGGCATATCGCGATCTGTCATCTGCCTCCGTTGTTAGTGACGGTGGGCTGCACCTTGAGCCAGCGGCGTGTGTCAATGACCTAGACCGTTCGGCAGCTGGGCTATTCCCTGCCTGAACCAATAAACAGGCGTGAAGGGAACTCCAAAACAATGGCGGACAGCTAATGCGGGGTCAAACATTTCCTCTGGTACGCAGTGGAGGAAACTGGATTAAGACGTATGGACTATGTCAGCCTTCTAAGTTGAAATCCGAGCTCTCGACTTTTGACCCGTCCATCATCACTACCACAATCTTCAGGCTTCTGCCCTTATCAACTCGCTCATTAAACGCTTCGGGATCCGCTGGCGAGAAGTAAATCCCTTCTCCAGCAACTATAGAAATTGGCGGATTTTTTTCCTCTACAAACGCAGGCCAGACGACAAGCGGGTTAGAAAAGATGAAATTTGCATGAGAAATGGCGACTTTGCCCGTTTCGACGAAAAATCGACCTCTGTAATGCGCCCTCTTATTATCGAATCCGGCAGCCGATGCGAAAATTGCGTCTGTTGGCACAATAGCCGCTACAGCCGTATTCACACTTTCTTTGGTATCCAAGCTAAATTTTCTTATCGCTATGGTAGCGGATATAACTGCAATCACCGATCCGACGATTGCAGTTCCAGCCGTAATAAGGTCTTTCAAGTTATCCGGCATCATGCGTAAGGCATCCTATTTGCCGTGGTGCAACGGCTTTGCGTCCAAGATGAAGCAAAGTAATGCCACCCCTTTCACGGGGTGGCAAAGCATTTCGCTATTCGGCAGCCTCAAGCTGCTTCTCTTCGACCTTCGGGAAGGCCTGGTTCCAGAGGAAGTCCGCACCCTGCCCGGCATAGCTGGCTGCGGTGAAGATGGCTCGGGTGTCCGACTTCAGCACCTTCAGCCAGTTGTCCAGATAGCTTGCTGACCGGTAGCCGGCGGGCATGCCTAGTCGGGCGCAGAGGAAGGCACTGCCCAACTCCGCGACCAGCTCTTCAAACGCATACTGCTCGTCGCCGAACCGCCTGCCGAGTTTCCGTCCGCACCGCTTTTCGTGGGCGGTAGCGTGCGTTAGTTCATGCATCAGGGTTTGCCAGTAGGCATCATCATCCACAAAGGCCGACGGTCTGGGCATCTGTACCTCGTCACGGGACGGGATATAGCAAGCCGTGTTGCCGCCATGCTGGACCGGAACGCCGCTGCCACGGGCAAGAATGACCTTCGGGGTTAGCTTCTCCGGTTCCTCCGGTTCCGGCTGCTGGGGTACCAGATAGGATTCCGGCACCTTGTCGAGTTGGCTGAGGTTGAACACCGCATAGCTTTTCACGATGGTTTGGCCTCGCTGCTGTCCCTCCTCCTCGCCGTCACGCATGACATGCTTGGTGAAGATGACGTGTTGGGCGCGTTCTCCCTTGCGGACCTGGGCACCTATGCTGTTCACTTGCTGATAGGTGCAGAACTGCAAGTTGGAGTAGCCGTGGATATGTGCGGCCATCCAAAGCAGGAGGATGTTGCCACCGCTGTAAAGGCGGCCGGTGACAAGGTTGGTGGGGATCATGCCGACACCATGAAGCCGGTCGTCCTTCCATGGTTTGACCCATGGCGGAACGCCGTCCTCAAGCTGCTTGATGACGACTGCGGTGATGGTTGAGTAGAGGTCGTTGATTTTCATTTGGAGCCTCGCTGAAGGCCGCAAAAGACTATCTAGCCGGAGGTGTCTCGCGGCTGCGCAAAAGGGTGAAGATGTTTAAGGCTAGATGTGCCAATAATACTGCATGTCCCTTATTGCAGCCATCTTATTCATCTATGGGGTGGCCCGTGGAATGAGAGAGCTATGGAATTTACTCACCGCGCCTGCCCAAATCGCCATCTACCTAATCAGAGTCTTATTCTCTCTGTTTGCTGATGCCGGCCGCGTAATAATAGGCTATTGGGGCTTAAGAAATAAGACCGCACCAACCCACGGCAATGCCGAGCTGGCCTCATGGAAACAGCTCAAAAACACGAACCACGCCAAGCCTGACGGCTGGTTGATGGGGCTTTTAGACGGTCACCGGGTCTATACTGACGCGGAAGCCTGCGTGATTGGGGTCGCTCCCCGGCGCACCGGTAAATCAAACATGGGTAAGGCCCAGCTTCTGGCGCAGGCAAAGCGGGACAGCAAACCCGATGTGGTGTGTTTTGACCCGCACGGGGATCTTCGCCCTGCCGTGCTGCGAACCTTTATCAACCAAGGCTATCGCACGCTGTTCCTGAACTTTGAGCAGCCAATGCAGAGTGATCACCACAATCCGCTCTCTTTCGTGCGCGCCCACCCTTTCCACCAGGGGAAGGATGCCGACCAGATCATGAAACTCATCATGGCGGCCGAGAAAGGCGCCAACGAGCATTTTACAAACTTCCCGCGCGTCGTCATGGCCGGCGTCATCGCCTACATGCTGCGTACCAACCCCACTAATGCCAAGCTGCACAGCGTGGTCGAGATGATGATCGCCGACGATAAAAACCGGGCGGTCATGTTTGACGACATGATTCTCAACGGCGGCCCCTTGGAAAAGGCCGCGGTCGTAGCTTACCGGAATGCCGGCGAACGCGAGCGTGGCAGCTTCGGCACCACCATGACTTGGAAGCTTGGCATCTGGCTGCGGCCAGGCTTTATCCATGTCACCGGAACCGACGGCTTCACCTGGGAAGATGTGTTTCTAGATCCTCGCCCGGTCGTGGTGTTCGTCACCACAGGCGGCAGTGACATTGAAGGCGCCGCCGCGCGCCTCATTCTCGGCAATGCCATCAACACCCGTATTCAGATGTGGCCGCACTTCGTCGCCACCCATACCGGCGACGGCCAGCCGCATTTTCCAAAGGAGCTGCGCATCCTCGTGGACGAAACCCGCCTGCTGGGGAACTGCGCGGCCATCGTCACCGCTGTTACCGAGACCGGCAAAATGGGAGTGTCGCTCATGATGTGGGTGCTGGGGATGCGGGACATCTTCGACATCTATCCGGAAGCCTCCGTCATCACCAACAGCTGCAACGCGGTCATCTTTGGTGGAGGTACGGAAATGTCTACTTACGAGGACTTTAGCAAGGCAATCGGCGAGAAAACCATCGCCAACCCTGCACGTTCCGAAAGCGACAACGGATCTAGCCAGAGCGAAAGCGACCAAGCCCGACGGGTGCGGAAGGCGGATGAATTACGAAGGATGCCAACCGATGAATTGGCGGCGGTGATGGGGGTGACATCCATCCAACCGAAGAAGCCATTCAAGATCGTGGGCGAAGGCAAGCAGCGGCGGCTGGTATTCCTATAACGCTTCGCCTTCGCTGGGGTCTTCCATCCCCATATCGTAGGCCGCAAGCAGCGCCTCCTGGCCAGACTGGACAAGGTAGGTTCGAAACTCGTCGGACGTAATCTCACCTTCGTACATGGCTTCGGCCATTTGCTCGACAGTGGTGCCTGCCTTGGTGATTTCGTGGAGATGAGCTTTTACGGTATTTTGCATCACCTCTTCAGCTCGCGCTAAATCCTGTGCGTCCCCGTAAAGGTCCAGCAACTCGTTCCGGCGTACATAGGCCTCTCGCTCGGCCTCCTGCTCGCGTGTCTCCGCCAGCTTGGCGTTGTAGTCATAACCTTCCTGCTCTTTGGCATGGTAGGTCGCCGCAACGTCGGCTCGCTCGGCGCGGTCTTGCGCCTGTTCTGCCTGCTTGCGACCCGGCGTCTTGAAACCGAGTAGCTTGAACCCCTTCAGCTTGCCTTTGCCAGTGACGTGGGCCTGCAAATCCTGCTTGGCCTGGTAGGCGGTCTGACGAGCTTTCTCGACGTGGATGAAGTGGGCACTCGCCGCGATGCTGGTGTTCTCGCGTGCCTTCGTGGCAAGCGCATAGCGACGCTCCGCCTCGGCAAGGCGCTTCTCGGCGTCATGCTTGCGGTTAAGCTCGGTAACCGTCCGAAACAGCTCGCGGGCGTGAAAGCCGTGGGGCGTGCCCTCGTAGCTCTCAAGCGCAGTCGTCTCGATGCTGGCGGCAGCTGCCATGTCTTCATCCTCAGGAAAATCCACCGTATCAATATCCGGCTCGGCTTCAAGGTCGGGTTCGGAAGATGGCTCGGGCTCTATGTGGTCAACCGCGTTGTCGTTGTCGAAGCCGCGATGCTCCTCGGCTTCTGGCAACCCGCGCTCCAGGTTAGTGCGCCGGTCCATGACGATCTCATAGCCGAACTCCTCGCAAACGGAGTTGCATTGTCGCTCCCAAACTTTGCGCAGCCACTCGGTAGCGTTTGGCTCAAGTCCAGCCTTCATCCGGTTCGACCGGCTGGCGCCCATCATGGCAACGGCTTGGCCGGTCTCTACGTCCCGGTCGAGGAGGATGACGTGCATGTGCGGGTTATGGGCTTTGTCCGCATGGTAGAAAGCCGCCGCCCGGCTCCGACCTTCCCCGGTAATCACCCAGAGGAAACGCGCCGTCGCCAGCTCGCGGTGTTCGTCCGAAAGCTCGGTAGGCAGCGACAGTAAAATCTTGTCCCCCAGCCTCGCGTTCTTCCGGGAGATCCCTTCCTCGTGACGCTGGATATAGTCACGAATGGCGTACCTGTCAGCCGCCATATTGATGTGCAGGATCTTGGCGCACTTGTTGTCGTTAGCGGCATAGTTGGCCGACGCGGCTAGGTATCCGTCGCCTTTATCGGCACGGTTTACCGAGCTGTGCTCCAACCGGAAGTAA
Source organism: Mesorhizobium sp. ES1-1 (assembly GCF_020164785.1). GTDB lineage: Bacteria > Pseudomonadota > Alphaproteobacteria > Rhizobiales > Rhizobiaceae > Mesorhizobium. The sequence goes on from NZ_JAIUGX010000001.1 coordinate 511,530, forward strand.
CCAAACTGTGCCATGCCGCCAATCTACAACAGGCGCAGCTCTTGGGGACAATTTCTCAAATTGTCTAACTGCGCTATCCCTACATGGCACGCTACGCTAACCCCCAAAATTCCGCATTTGGCTTAACGAGGCTTAACGGGGTACGGGTTGGGAAATGTCACACGGGGAAATCTTGCCTGCTATGGCGACCCAGAGTGCCCCATCTTCCTCCGGCAAGCGAAGAATCGGGGGCAGCAACACCATGGGCTCCTCCGGTTCGGGTGGCTCCTCTGCAACAGGTGCAGACGCTCGGACAGGGAAGGTTAAGGCAGGAAGGTCAGTGCGAGTCAGACCGGTGTGACTGGCCGCCCACAAGGCTCCATCGGTCTCTGGCATCGGATGGACCGGCATAGGCGGCGGCAGGGGTGCATACAGCGCATAGTCGGGGGGTGCTGCGGAGTCGTCCAGCTCCGGCATGGATATCTCGGAAACGAGGTTCGCGTTCATGCGTAAGGTGGCGAACCGCGTCACCATCTCGTCCAGCTCACCAGCGTAGGGGTGTTCGAACATCACGGCACTTGATGTGGTGATGTAAATACGATTGTCTGGCGACACTAGGGGCGACGACGGGGGACTCTGCGACGGCTGCAAGCGCGGCTGGGGTTGGACGGGCACAACTTCACGGCTTGGCTGCTGAGGAGGAGCTTCCGGCAGCGGCTCGGCCTTTAGACCCCGAACGGCCCTGTACACGCCTCTCGCCAACCCGGTCACGAGTCCTGCTACAATCAGAACCGACCACTCAGCCAGGTGCAGTGCAAACTTGAACATGTCCGACCTCGCAAGGAAGTATGCCGCCAAGGTGGCGTCCACGGCAAACCGTGACGGCGACGGCTTGAGCATCGGCGACCTCAATATTCTGGTGATGTCACTGCCGTTTGCCGAGGCCCACACTGCACTAAGCGGCAAACTCGTCAAATACCTTCCCTTGCTGGGCGAGGATATTTCGCTCGAACAGCATATCAAGGACGCCTTCTTCGCCATCGTGAACAGTGACCGGGAGGCCTTCAAGCTCACCGAGCCGGTGCTCATCTCTGGCGAGCATCTCGTGGGGCTGGAATACTGGCAGGAATGGAGGACGCTGTTCTCCTTCCTGTCCCAGTTCGGACTCTGCCCCTGCGTGGTGTTCAGAAACACACCCATCGTCAAGCCGGGAGTCGGGCCGTGCTACGTCGCTGATGTCCGCGTCACTTTTCAGGAAGCTTAGGGCGATGAAAAGCCAGTCGAAGCTGCCCAAGATGAATGCAGGGTCAATCGCCCTCGGCGTGGCGCTGCTTCTGCTTCTCGTGAACTGGGCGGGTGGATATTGGTTTAGCTACCCATTCGTTTATTGCTTGACGGCTCCCTTCACCGCGTCGGCTTATATGGCGTGGGGCCGGTTCATCATGATCTTATTCATGGTGCTTATCGTTTATGGCCTTTTCTGGGGAGCCAAGAAGTGGGCGTTTGTAGGGGTCGCGGGCTTCATACTCGTCGTTGAATTGCCGAAGCTTATAACCTATGTATTAGGCGCCGGTGCTTCCTGTGGATGAGATACAGTGGATGCGTGAGGGTGTCGCCAAGGAAAAAGGAATAAGCCTGTTCCGCGAATACGGAGAGGAAGAAGCCGCCCATTTCCTCGGCATCCACCACGACACCTTAAAAGAATGGCGCCGTACCGGTAAACTGGATGCGGTTGTGCGCGGTCCCCGGATTATCCGGTATTACGGCTTTATGCTGGTCGACTTCCTCCTGTGGGGTGAAAAGTGGCGCGATACACAAAGAGGGATTTCCAAGTCGGGGAATACTGGCTCTCCCAGCGAGAGGGAAGTGCCGCCTATTACCGCACCAGCTACGACGCCAAAACCCGACGCACAATCCGCGTTAGCCTTGGCACGGAAGACGGTGAAGCCGCCAAGCAAGCGCTAACCGAGTATTATCTGCTCACCCGTAAACCCGTCGATGAAAAACCTACCGAGGCTTTTCTGTCGGATGTGCTGCGCCGGTATTATACCGAGCATGGCAGCAAGGCCCGTTCGAAAGGGCAAGCCAACGTGGGTGTCAACCACTGGCTCGACTTTTGGGAAACGTCCACGGTCGAGGAGCTGCGCGACATCACCCGGCAGGAAGATTTCCACAAGCACCTGTTCGCGCGCGGGATGACGCCCGCCGCCGTCAACCGGGTTATTGGTGTCGGCAAGGCAGCGTTGAACCGTGCATGGAAGCGTGGCGAGCTGCAACAGCCGCCCTACATCGCCCGCGTGAAGGAAAAGCCCGTGGCGCCGCGTGGCCGCCCCATGACCGTGGAGGAGCTGCAGAAGCTCTACGCGGCGGCAAGCCCGCACCTGAAAACCTTCATGCGCTGGATGCTGGGGACCGCGGCGCGGCCGGAAGCTATCCTGACGCTAAACAGCGACCAAGTCTCCCGCACCGACCGGACGATTCGGCTGAACCCCGAAGGCCGGGCGGAGAACAAGAAGCGTCGTCCTGTCGTGCGGCTGCCTGACGCCCTCGCCAAAGAGCAATTCAACGGTTCACTTATTCAATACAAGGGTGAGGCAGTTGGCTCGCTCAAAACCGCATGGAAAGCCGCGCGGGTGCGCGCTGGGCTGGATGATGCGTGCAAGCCTTACTCGCTCCGCCACACCGCCTCCAAATGGATGCGCAAGCACGGCGTGAGCATGGACGAAGTGGGGCAGCAGCTCGGCCACCGCGAGAAGGGGAACGCCGTCACAGCCATCTACACGGCGGATGACCCGGCCTATCTGGAGCAGGCGTCAAAAGCCCTGAATGCTCTTGTTTCGGCTGTTTGCGCGCCAGTTGCGCGCCAACAACGCAAGCGGTATTCCGGTACCGCCAAGCAAGTCACTGTTTCTGCTTAGGAAAATGGTGCTGCGAGAGAGGATTGAACTCTCGACCTCTCCCTTACCAAGGGAGTGCTCTACCACTGAGCTACCGCAGCCGCTGATGGCGGGGCTTCTGCCATATCGAACCGGCAAGCGCAAGGCCAGAACCGCGCATGCGTGAAAGCCTTGCCGGATCGCTTCCAATGACATGGCCGCGCCACAATGTTGGCTATCCCTCATCGTCGGGGCGGCGGTTGCCTGCCGGGACGGGACGATGAACGACAAGACAGCTTCGCCTGATAAGAACGGGCCAGCGAAAAAGCGCCGCGAGGACCGGCTGGCCGAGCAATTGCGCGCCAATCTGCAGAAACGCAAAGCGCAGTCGCGCTCGCGCCGCAGCGGCGAGGCCGATCAGCGGCCGGATGGACTGACCGCTTCGAAGGAACCGCGGGAAATCTAACCGAGTCGTCCCCTCTTCAGCCATGGCCGGCGAAATCCTATTTCTTGAACCGGGTTGGCCAATGGTCTAGAGGGGCCGATACTCAAACGATTGAACCGGCCTTCCTGGCCGAGAGGGACGCTCTTTCATGGATCGCATCAGAATTGTCGGCGGCAACGAGCTTGCCGGGAGCATTCCGATCTCGGGTGCGAAAAACGCGGCCCTGCCGCTGATGATCGCCTCGCTTTTGACCGATGACACGCTGACGCTGGAAAACGTGCCGCATCTGGCCGATGTCGAGCAGCTGATCCGCATTCTTGGCAATCACGGCGTCGACTACTCGGTCAATGGCCGCCGCGAGAAGCAGAACGAGGGCTATTCGCGCACCATCAACTTTTCCGCCCGCAACATCGTGGATACGACGGCGCCCTACGAACTGGTGTCGAAAATGCGCGCCTCCTTCTGGGTGATCGGCCCGTTGCTGGCCCGCATGGGCGAGGCGAAGGTGTCGCTGCCCGGCGGCTGCGCCATCGGCACGCGTCCGGTCGACCTGTTCCTCGAGGGCCTGCAGGCGCTGGGCGCCGACATCGACGTCGATACCGGCTACGTCATCGCCAAGACGCGGCACGGCCGCCTGGTCGGCAACCGCTATGTTTTCCCCAAAGTGTCGGTCGGCGCTACCCATGTGCTGATGATGGCCGCGGCGCTCGCCAAGGGCGAGACGCTGCTGGAAAACGCGGCCTGCGAGCCCGAAATCGTCAACCTTGCCGAATGCCTCAATGCCATGGGCGCCAGGATCTCCGGCGCCGGTACGCCGACGATCACCATCGACGGCGTCGAATCACTGTCGGGCGCGCGCGTGCGCGTCATTCCCGACCGTATCGAGACCGGCACCTATGCCATGGCCGTGGCCATGACCGGCGGTGACGTCGTGCTGGAAGGCGCACGGCCGGAGTTGCTTCAGTCCGCGCTCGACGTGATCGCCCAGACGGGCGCCGAGATCACGCCGACCAATTCCGGCATCCGCGTCAGGCGCAATGGCGCCGGCATTTCGCCCGTAGACGTGACGACGGCCCCGTTCCCGGCCTTTCCGACCGATTTGCAGGCTCAGTTCATGGGTCTGATGACCATGGCCAAGGGCAGGTCGCGCATCACCGAGACGATCTTCGAGAACCGCTTCATGCATGTGCAGGAGCTGGCCCGGCTTGGCGCCCACATCACACTTTCGGGCCAGACGGCGATCGTGGACGGCGTGCCGAAGCTGAAAGGCGCCCCAGTGATGGCGACCGATCTTCGCGCTTCGGTTTCGCTGGTTATCGCCGGGCTGGCCGCGGAAGGCGAGACGACGGTCAACCGCGTCTACCACCTCGACCGCGGCTTCGAGCGACTGGAAGAGAAGCTGTCCAACTGCGGCGCGGTGATCGAGCGGATTTCGGCTTAAGCCGGTCCGCCGGGAAGGCTTCGGACAATCGATCCGGGCGCGGCGGCGGATACCCGACACGGCCTGGCTCGCGGTTGCACCCGCGGGAAAGACCGCCTAACAGAGGTCAACCGCAAACTTTCAGGTGCGAAATCCGCATGACAGCCCTCAAGCTTATCGCGCTCGACGACCAGGATCTGAGCATCGTCTCGGCCCATGTCCAGGACGCCGTGATGAAGGTCTCGGACCTCGAATATCTGCCCTCCGCCAAGCGTTTCGTGCTGATCATGAACCGTTTCGTCTGGGAGGCGAAATCCGGCCTGTTCAGCCAGCACAACGAGCGTCGTCAGGCCGTCCTGCATTTCGACCGGGTGCTCGGCGCCAAGACCAACGGTGTTCCCCGCGACAAGCCGGCCGAGGTCCTGTCCTTGCTGGCGATCAGTTTCGTCGAGATCAGCAAGCCGGCCGGCATCGTGGAGCTGGTGTTTTCGGGCGGCGGCACCATCATGCTCGACGTCGAGTGCATCGAGGCCCGCCTCGCCGATGTCGGCGGCGCCTGGGAGGCCACGTCGCGTCCGGTCCATAAGGTCTGAGCAGGCGATGGCCATCACGCTTCGCCAGTCCGATGTCGATTTCGAGCAACGCTTCGCCGCCTTTCTGACGACCAAGCGGGAAGTGTCCGAGGATGTCGACGCTGCCGTGCGTCAGATCATTGCGCGCGTGCGCGCCGAAGGCGACGCGGCGCTGATCGACTACACGCGCAAATTCGATCGCTTCGACCTCGGTGGCGTGGGACTTGCCGTTTCGAAGGACGACATTGCGCGCGCCTATACGCAAGCCGACCCAGGCACCATCGAGGCGCTGGAATTCGCGCGCGACCGCATCCGTGCCCACCACGAGCGGCAGCGGCCAAAGGACGATCGCTACACCGATGCCGCGGGCGTGGAACTCGGCTGGCGCTGGACCGCCATCGAGGCGGTCGGGCTATACGTGCCGGGGGGCACGGCGAGCTATCCAAGCTCGGTGCTGATGAACGCCGTGCCGGCAAGGGTGGCCGGCGTCGATCGTGTCGTCATGGTCGTGCCGGCGCCCGGCGGCCTCATCAATCCATTGGTGTTGGTAGCGGCGGACATCGCGGGCGTGTCCGAGATCTACCGTATCGGCGGCGCGCAGGCGATCGCCGCCCTTGCCCATGGGACCGAAACCATCCGGCCTGTGGCCAAGATCGTCGGCCCCGGAAACGCCTATGTCGCGGCGGCCAAGCGCCAGGTTTTCGGCACGGTCGGCATCGACATGATCGCCGGCCCCTCGGAAGTGCTGGTTGTCGCCGACGGCCGCAATGACCCCGACTGGATCGCCGCGGACCTTCTTGCCCAGGCCGAACACGATGCATCGGCGCAGTCGATCCTCATCACCGACGACCCGGCCTTTGGCAGGGCCGTCGAAGAGGCGATCGAGCGGCAGTTGCCGACCCTGCCGCGCGCCGAAACGGCGGCGGCGAGTTGGCGCGATTTCGGCGCGGTTATCAAGGTTGCCACCATCGAGGCCGCGCTGCCGCTGGTCGACCGCATCGCGGCCGAACATGTCGAGCTCGCCATCGACGACGCCGAAGGCTTCCTGTCGCGGATGCGCAATGCCGGCGCCGTCTTCCTGGGCCGCCACACGCCGGAAACCATCGGCGACTATGTCGGCGGCTCCAACCATGTTCTGCCGACGGCGCGCTCGGCGCGATTCTCCTCGGGGCTGTCGGTGCTGGACTTCGTCAAGCGTACCTCGATCCTCAAGCTGGGCCCCGACCAGCTGCGGGCGCTGGCCCCGGCGGCGATCGCCTTGGCCAAGGCGGAGGGCCTCGATGCGCATGGCCGCTCGGTCGCCATACGGCTGAACATGTAGGCCGGCATGGCGGGCTCCGATCATACCCGTTCGCGGCTGATCGATGTCGAACTCGATGAATCGATCGGCCGTTCGACACCCGATGTCGAGCATGAGCGCGCGGTGGCGATCTTCGACCTAATCGAGGAAAACAGCTTCCAACCTGTCAATGACAGCGGCACTGGGCCTTACAGGCTGAAGCTTTCGCTGGCGGAGCAGCGCCTTGTGTTCGCCGTGGCGCGCGAGGACGGCACGCCCGTCGTCACCCATATCCTGTCGCTGACGCCGCTGCGGCGCATCGTCAAGGACTACTACATGATCTGCGAAAGCTACTATGACGCGATCCGCTCTTCGACGCCAAGCCACATCGAGTCGATCGACATGGGCCGGCGCGGCCTCCACAATGACGGGTCACAGACCTTGATGGACCGGCTCTCCGGCAAAATCGACATCGATTTCGACACGGCGCGCAGGCTGTTCACGCTTGTCTGCGTGCTGCACTGGCGGGGTTAGTCCTGGCACCCGGCGCCCCGCCCCGATCGATCCTGTTCCTGTGCGGTATGAACGCCGTGCGATCGCCGATGGCGGAGCAGTTGGCGCGCCGCGCGTTGCCCGCCACCACTTTCGTCGCCTCGGCCGGTGTGCGCGCGGGCGAGCGGGATCCCTTCGTCGACGCGGTGCTGGCCGAGGACGGGCTTTCGCTGGGGGAGCGCCATCCAAGGACGCTTGACGAGCTTGAGGACGACTATTTCGACCTGATCGTCACGCTGGCGCCGGAAGCCCATCACGCGGCACTTGAACTTACCCGCTCGCTGGCCGTCGAGGTGGAATACTGGCCAACGCCGGATCCCACCGATGCCGGCGGCACGCGCGAACAGATCATGGCGGCCTACCGCGACGTGCGCGAGCGGCTTAAATCCCGCATAGACCGTCGATTTCCGCTTCCGGAGGCAAAAAAAGCGCAGGATTAAGCGTGTTCACAAGCGGATGATTATCATATAGGTTCCGCCGAAATTCCGGCTAGAGTCGGATGATTGCAGGTCTGTTCGACCTGAAATCCGAATCCGGCTCTAAACCAGGAATTAGGGCATAGTGTCGTCGCGAAGTCGCTTCGCACTTTTCGGCATCATGCTCTAAACGCCGGAACTGCCCATCCAAGCAAAGGTATCGAATGCCGAAGGAAGAAGTCCTCGAGTTTCCGGGTGTCGTGACGGAATTGTTGCCCAACGCGATGTTCAGGGTGAAGCTCGAAAACGAACACGAAATCATCGCCCATACGGCCGGCCGCATGCGCAAGAACCGCATTCGCGTGCTGACCGGCGACAAGGTTCTGGTCGAGATGACGCCGTACGACCTGACCAAGGGCCGCATCACCTACCGTTTCAAGTAATATCAAGGTCCGGCCGGTACAGCGATGGGCATTCTGCAGAAGCTGGTGCTTGCCTCGGGTTCGCCGCGCCGCATCGAACTGTTGCAGCAGGCAGGCATCGAGCCCGACCGCGTTTTGCCAGCCGATATCGATGAAACGCCGCTGCGCAACGAACATCCGCGCTCGCTGGCCAAGCGACTGTCGAAGGAAAAGGCCGAAAAGGCGTTCGCGTCGTTGAAAGCGGAGCCCGACCATGCGCCCGCTTTCGTTCTGGCCGCGGATACTGTGGTGGCGGTCGGGCGGCGCATCCTGCCCAAGGCCGAAACCATCGACGACGCCGCCAATTGCCTGGGTCTGCTGTCGGGCCGCTCGCACCGCGTCTATTCCGGCGTCTGCCTGATCACTCCAAGCGGCAAACTGCGCCAAAGGCTGGTCGAAACGCGGGTGCGTTTCAAGCGGCTGCCGCGCGAGGAGATCGACGCCTATATCGGATCGGGCGAATGGCGCGGCAAGGCCGGCGGCTATGCCGTGCAGGGTCTGGCCGGCGCCTTCGTCGTCAAGCTGGCCGGCTCTTACACAAACATTGTCGGCCTGCCGCTCTATGAGACAGTGGCGCTGCTGAGCGGCGAAAGTTTCAAGGTGCATGGCGGCTGGCAGGCAGGAACACGGCCGTGAGTCCGGATGACAAGGTCACGCCGCTGCGGCCAAAACGGCCCTGTCCCGAATGCGGCAGGCCTTCGGCGCGCGATTCCTTTCCCTTCTGTTCGGCGCGCTGCAAGGACATCGACCTCAACCGCTGGCTGAAGGGTGCCTACGTCATCTCGGCGCGCGACGACGAGGAAGACACAGACGCCGGCGATCCGAAATGAAGCCCCAGTGATGCCACGGCATCCCCGGCGGGCAAGTGCCAATCGGCCTGTCCATTTCCAACCGGAAATCAACAGCTAGGCGCTGGACAGGCCGGATTCCCGTGCTATAACCCACGCGCTTTCAAGGGGCGCCCAACGTGTCTCCTTAAAATCCGGTGCACGAGATTTCGTTTGCCGGCGAGGCCCAGATAGCTCAGTTGGTAGAGCAGCGGACTGAAAATCCGCGTGTCGGTGGTTCGAATCCGCCTCTGGGCACCATTTTTTGTCCTCAATCCAACTCCGCTGGATGATTTGATGCCCGCTCGGCACTTCTGCGGGCGTGCCCAATTGCCGAGAACCTGCTGGACGACGGTCGACGACCAATTGGCGGCGCAAACGGGCAGTGCAAACGCCGGAAAGCCCGCTGGTCGCGGGCTTTCCGAACCGCCGGGAGACAGGAGAATGTCGTCAGTCACGAACCCGGCAGATCTGGACTTCCTACCTACCGCCTTGAGATAAGCAGGCAGAGCTGGAGCAAGTCGCGGTCATAAGAACCTTCGCTGCTCAACACGTCGGCGCAACGCTTTTTGTAGCGGGCAATCTGGCTGTCGGACATATCGGCCACCTTTGCCGGTAGGCCAGGGGTGCTGGGGTTCGATGGATTTGACGGATTGCTCGGGTTGGACGGATTGCTCGGATTTGTCCCGACGCCCACGCCGACGCCTACTCCAACCCCGCTGGTGCCGCCGACGTTAACGCCCAAGCCTGCGGTAACACCGCTCGTCCCCCCGACATTGGCCCCAGCTCCCGCGCTAACGCCGTTCGTTCCGCCGACGTTGGCGCCCACACCGGCATTCACGCCGCTTGCGCCTCCTATCGACGCGCCAGCGCCGGCATTGACGCCGCTACGCCCGCCGATCGACGCACCGGCACCAACTCCGATACCGCCGGAGCCGCCGATCGACGCTCCAACACCAGCGCCGATACCGCCTCGACCGCCAACCGAAGCGCCGCCGCCAACGCTTATTCCTCCTGCAAGGGCCGGCAGCGAAATGGAAACAATGAATGCACTGCTAGCCAAGACTTTCACGAAAGAATTCATGACATCCTCCTGTTGCGTTGCCTCACCAGCCAAGATCGGCTGTGTGACAAGTAACGGTCATGACGCTTTCAGAGTTCTTTAGCCGAAGACCAAAGCGCGAACAGGCTTTTTTGACGGTTTACAAGATATCTAAAATTCTAACATCTTACGCACACCATGAGCTCTACGTAGCGGCTGGTTTGCTGACCCTTTCACCCCGGCTCTGTTGCTCAACGCGTAATGAGCGCACCTTTTACCGGTAGCGCCTCCGGAGGGTAACCTGCCGATTCCTTCAGACCGAAGCCCAAAGCCGTCCCACCAATCCCCGCGCCAATGCGCGCTTTTGCAGCCGCCGGCAGATTCCTGTCCCGAATGCTCTCCGAGCATGTCAATGGCATTGACGGACCTTCCCCGCCGCTGCAAGTTGTTAACAGCTGTTAACCATAATCGGGGGAAATGTGGAAACGTTCCTAAACGCGAATCTCTTGAATTGGGACGATCGCGCAGAGCTGCATGCCACCGACAAAACGGGCAGCTACAGAATCGACAGCGTCCTGGCTGGCGGATCGAACCTGTATGAGCTGGAATCGAGCGAAGTCGGCGATATTGTTGGCAAAGACATTGTCCACCTTCAATGCCACATCGGCCTCGACACAATTAGCCTCAGAAACCTTGGCGCGGGGAGCGTGACCGGGTTGGACTTCTCACCTCGGGCGATCGTGGCGGCGCGGGATTTCGCAGCCAAGGCAGGAAGCGATGTTCGCTTCGTGGAATCGCCGGTTTTCGAGGCAGTGGAAGCGCTCGACCGGACCTATGATATTGTCTACGTCACGTGGGGCTCAGTGAATTGGCTTGACGACGTTTTCCGTTGGGCGCGCGTGGTCGCAGACCTTTTACGGCCGGGAGGGAGGCTGTATCTGGCCGAAGGTCACCCTTTGATGTTCCAGTGCAATCGCAAGGGCAAGGCTCTCGAGTTGAAGCACGATTGGAGAACGCCGGCCGGTCGGCCCCTGGCCTGGAAAGAGGATCTCACGTACACCGGCGATGAGCGAGTCTTGGAGCATCCTCGCTACTACGAGTGGATCCACCCTATCAGCGACGTGGTTAACGCTCTGATCGCGGCAGGGCTTTCGCTCGACTTCTTGAACGAACATGACAAAGTTTCCTGGCAGCACTTTTCATTCGCGGTCAGGGCCGGCAAGGATATGTACGGCCTGCCTGAAGACGCGCCAAAGATCCCAATGGCGTATTCAATTGGGGCGACCAAGCGAGGCGTAGGGACATACAGAATCGTGCCGAAGAAGGTCGACAGTCACTAACCATCGTGGGCTCAACCAGTTTTGGCTTGGCTTTTTACGTTTTCTGATGGCCAAAATTTAAATGATTGCAATTCAATATTCCTGCGAGTCGTCTCAACGCAAGCGTGAGAAACTTACAGGGATCAGGTTCTGTTGGGATCTTTCGCCAGAATTTTTAGCCGCGTCACGGGCTTCATGTTTTCGCCGGCGAGGATACCGACGGCGATAGCCATTGTGGTCATTACGGCCTGTGCCATTTTCGCGGATCATCAAAACAAAATCGTCTCAGACCAGGCGGCCCGTGCCGAGGTCACAAGGAAGCTAAGCGTCGTCCGTTCCAAGCTGGAAGCGAACATAAACGGTAACCTTCAGCTCGCACGAGGGCTCGTCGCGGCCGTCGCGACGGAACCGTACATGAGTCAGCAACGGTTCGAGGAGCTTGCCAGCGGTCTTTTTAGCGAAGAGTCGCAGCTGCGCAATATTGTCGGCGCCCCGGATCTGGTCATTTCCCTGATCTATCCGCTTCCCGGCAATGAGAAGGCGATCGGGCTTGATTACCGCAAGAACGAACAGCAGCGCACCGCTGCTTTCCGCGCTCGCGACCTGCGCAAGCTTGTTCTCGTCGGTCCGGTAGATCTCCAACGAGGGCAGGCTTTCATCGGCAGGTTTCCTGTCTTCGTGAGAGGCCAAGGAACTTCAGAGCGGTTTTGGGGGATCATATCCGCAGTCATCGACGCTCAGCGCCTTTATCGAGCGAGCGGCCTGCTCGATGACAATCTGGGGATTGACGTGGCGCTTGTGGGCAACGACGTCGCCGGTGTGTTGGGATCGCAGTTCTTCGGTGACAAACAAGTCATCAACGGCGACCCTGTGACTGCTGACGTCATTGTTCCGTCCGGCTCCTGGCGGATCGCTGCCATCCCCGCGGGCGGCTGGCCAACGAGTCCGTCCAATGTCTGGCTCATGCGCGCAATCATGACGGCTGCAGCGGCGCTGATCTTGGTTCCTTTCCTTGTCGCGGGGCGCTTGGTCGACGAAAGAAACACAAATTACTGGGAACTGCAGCGACTGTCGCAGCGACTGGAACTTGCCTTGGAGGCTTCATCCATAGGGGTGTGGGAGCACGACCTCCAGACAAACCACTTGGCCTGGGACAATCGTGTTAACCAGATATACGGCAAAAAATCGGACGCGGGACAACGCGGATATGCAGACTGGGCAGGAAGCATCCATCCTGCCGATTTGCCTCACGCTCTTGCCGACTTCGACAGGGCAGTCAGCGAAAAAAGCACCTACTCGTCCGAGTATCGGATCATTCGATCGGATGGGGAGCTTCGCCACATCCGGTCAAGAGCGATCTTTTATCAGACCGCGGATAAGTCGCCCCGGATGGTTGGCGCCGAGTGGGACGTTACGTCCGACGTGTTGCTGAACAACGAGCTGAAACTTGCCAGTCAGCTCGCGGCGTCGAAGAACCTGGAACTGGAGCATGCGCGGGAGCAGCTGGAACACGTTGCCCTGCATGACGCCCTAACGGACTTGCCGAACCGCCGCTACCTGGACCTGGCACTGAAAGACTACACCGCGAAGGCCGCATTGGATGGCAGCTATGCCGCCTTGCTGCATGTCGACCTGGATCACTTCAAGCACATCAACGACACTCTCGGCCATGCAGCGGGCGACGCCATGCTCGTGCATGCGTCATCGGTTCTGAAGTCGAATGTCGACGAGCGTGGTTTCGTTGCCCGCGTCGGTGGCGACGAGTTTATCGTACTTTGCACGGTCAGCGATAATGCGAGCCAGGCGGCTGCGCTCGCTGATCGCATTATCGACCAAATGCGAAAGCCTGTTTACTACGACGGTCATCAATGCCGCTTTGGCGTCAGCGTGGGAATTGCCGTCGACACCGGCAGGGATGCCGAGGCCAAACAGTTGCTTGTCAATGCTGACATCGCGTTATACCGGGCGAAAAACCGCGGTCGCAACCGCCATGAATTCTTCTCCGGCGAATTACAAAGCGAAATCATCAAGACAAAAAGACTGGCTGATGAGATTCTTGGGGGGCTCGAGCGAAACGAATTCGTTCCCTTCTACCAGCCCCAGTTCGATGCCAAAACGCTAAGGATAGTGGGGGTCGAGGCGCTGGCGCGGTGGCAGCATCCGGAACGCGGAATCCTGGCTCCTGATGCCTTCTTGAAGACCGCCGAAGAAGTCAGTGCAGTCGCCACCATCGACCGTAAAATCTTAACGCAGTCGCTTAAGGACTTCGATGGCTGGACCCGCCAGGGCATCTCCATTCCGCACGTTTCGGTCAACGTGTCGGCACGGCGGCTTCAAGACGAGGACCTGATCAAGAGCTTGGGCGATCTGCACATCAAGAAAGGGACATTCTCTTTCGAGTTGGTAGAGTCGATCTTCCTCGACGACAGCGATGATCTGGCGAAATGGAACATCGAACAGATCAAACAGCTTGGCATTGACATCGAGATCGACGATTTCGGCACTGGATATGCCTCTATCCTAAGCCTGCTTAAACTTCTGCCTCGCCGCCTGAAAATAGACCGCCAGTTGGTGGATGCGGTTGTCGACTCGCCGCAGCAAAGACAAATCGTGTCGTCGATTATCGAAATAGGCAAATCTCTGGGGATCGAGATCATTGCCGAAGGGGTCGAGACCATGGAACACGCGCGGGTGCTTACAGGGCTAGGCTGCGACATTCTGCAAGGCTACGCGTTGGGCCGTGCGATGGACTTCGACAGCCTTGTCAGCTTTGCCCGATCTCGCGCTCTGTCGGTAGCGGTTTGATCTCGTTGAATAGACGGCGCCAAATTGCATTCAGTCGGAATCCCCTCGCCTGCCACGTCTACACGGCCGGTGGCAGCTCCCGCGTCGCGTACCCTCTGATCGCGATGTAGCCCGCTTACGGTCTATCGATCAGTCGCCGGGCTGCCGTGGTGGACGGTATCCAGCCGGCGAAGTGCCTAGCTTGTAAGAGTTGAAACCAAATGCGTCCCGCTCGCGTAGCTGACATTTTCGGGCGGGGACGCGGATGCTTTTCAGGAAGTTTCGCTGCGAAAAATGCCAGGGTTTGGGCAAGACCCTTCATTGCGGGAGGTGGCTGGCAACGCAAGGAAGATGCTGTCCCGACGGCACGCGACGCCTGCAGTGCAAGGGCACGGTCATCGTATGCACCGTTTGCCGCGGCAGCGGCCTGCGCAATACGCCCTGAGGCAAGTGGGGCAGGATCACTATGGCGCACGTCGCGGCGGTTCGAGACCTGGCCGCGACGTAACCTTTGACGATTCCACGAAGCCACAATCAGGCGGCCGCTGCCTGCGAATATGCGAATACAGAGTCCCCGCCGTCTCGTCCCTTTGGCCGTCCCATGGCAAAGGCGGGCGCCGGCGGCGGATCATCGTCGTCGGAACCATCGCTTTTGCGCCAGAGCCCGCGCGACCACGGACTGCGCCACCGTTTCGAGGGACGCCACAGGAACGAAGTGCGGTTCGCCCGTGCGTCCGTGACGTTTTCACCACCATCCAGTGCTTTCAAGGCACGAAGAATATCGTCGACCTTGAGGATCGACCCATCGGGAAGCTGGCGCAGCGCAGGCAGATGGGGAACCGCATTGGCATCGGATGCCCATGATGCCAGCAAAGCGCGCTTTTGCTGCTTCGTTAGCCCGGGATCGTTCAAGACATCGTCCGGGTGGCCTGACAGGACGAGTGCGAGACTTCGCGATAACCCGGGATCGTATTCAAACTCGCTGTAGCAATCGGTCATCTCCATTCTCCAGCAATCCAGCCTCCCGGCTTGGTGCCGGGAGGCAACCGCAGTGTCAGGTGTCAGGTGATATCAAGCCGCGGCTTTACGCTGCGGTTTGATATCCTGGCTGATCTGCTCGCCGGTGTCGGCGTTGCCGCTCGCTTGCGTCGGCGCCGAGATGACGATGCGCCTGGGTTTCAACTGCTCGGGGATCTCACGCACCAGATCGATCGACAGCAGACCGTTTTCCAGCGACGCGTTCGCGACCTTCACATAGTCGGCGAGCTTGAACACCTGCTTGAAGTTGCCGATCGCGAGTCCGCGGTGCAGGAGTTGGTGCTCACCCTCCTCGGGCTTCTTTTGCCCGGCGACGCTGAGTTCGGGGCCGTGCTGGGTCAATTCGACCTCGTCGGCACTGAAGCCGGCAACCGCCATTGTGATGCGGTAGTCGTTCTCGCTCTTCTTTTCGATGTTGTAGGGCGGCCAGTCGGTCCGCACACTCGTATCAAGCATGTCGAACAGACGGTCGAACCCGACCGTAGAACGGAACAGGGGCGCATATTCAGAGCTTCTCATAGCCATATCCTCCAAAAAGCAACATGGGTTACAAGCAGCGTCGCAGCGTCTTACGCGACGCGCGTTTGCCGAGCCGAAGCCTCGACAGCGATCGATTTAGAAACGGCAAAAAATCGCTTCAAGAGGGAGACAATAAAAATTTTTGCGTAACGATTTCAAGCAGTCTGGTGATGGTCTCAGTTGCTCCTTCAGGGCGACAGGGCTCTGTTTTACGACACGCCTCGGACCGAACACGCCTTCGGCCGCAGTCGCTTCACACTGTGCTTGTTGAGGCAGAGCCCCTAATACCGGCTAAGCGCCTACCGAGCCGAGGAACACCGAGGCTCCATTCGAGTTACTGGGCCATGCATGCGCATCGACCAGATCTCTCACCTTGTTCGAAATCCGCGCGAGCCGCCACGGCGTGCAGGTCGAGATGATATTGTTGCCGATCTCGTGGCAAGCGCGGTGGGACGGAATGCGATGACATCAGGAGCACCCAGCGAATGACCGAACAGAAACTTATCATCGAGACCTTGGGCGTGGCTCCCGTTTTTGACGTTGCGCTGGAAGCGCGTCGGCGCATCGACTTCCTTGCCACCTATCTGCGGGCCTCGGGTCTCGGCGCCTATGTGCTCGGGATTAGTGGCGGGGTGGATTCGCTCGCGGCGGCCCTTCTTGCTCAACGCGCCGTCGAGGACCTGCGGGCGACCGGATACGAGGCCAAGTTCCTGGCCGTTCGTCTCCCCTATGGAGCCCAGGCGGACGAGAGCGACGCGCAGCGGGCCTTGGACGCCATACGGGCGGACGAGGTCCGCCGTGTCGACATCAAGCCGGCAGCCGATGCGATGCTGCATTCGATCAAACTGGCCGGCACAGATCTCGGTGACGCCGGACGCGAGGACTTCCTGCTCGGTAACATCAAGGCGCGTCAACGCATGATTGCCCAATTCGCGCTCGCCGGGGCAACGCGCGGTCTGGTCATTGGCACCGATCATGCCGCCGAAGCCTTGATGGGATTCTTCACCAAGTTCGGTGACGGCGCCGCGGACATACTCCCTCTATCGGGACTGAACAAACGCAGAGTTCGCGCTCTGGCGGCGCATCTGGGTGCTCCGCTGGATCTCGTTGCCAAGGTGCCGACGGCCGATCTTGAGAACCTGGCGCCGCTTCGTCCCGATGAAGATGCCTACGGCGTTACCTACGATCAGATCGACGACTTTCTTGAGGGCCGGCAAGTCGACGATGGAGCGCGCCGCCGGATACTTCACATGTATTCTAGCACGGCACACAAGCGCGCTCTTCCGGTCGCGCCCGATTCGGCTGCCAGCTGATGGGAGAGCGCGATTCCTCGAATGGCGACGTCCCTGTGACGGTGGATTCTGCCGCGACGGGGTCGGTGCGCGCGCCGGATGACGGCGACTCAGTGGTCGAGGGCCAAGTCTATGACTGCCTCATCATCGGTGGCGGTCCCGCCGGTCTGACGGCCGCCAGCTATCTCGGGCGGTTTCGTCGTCGGGTCATCGTGGTCGACGCCGGGCAAAGCCGCGCGAAGTGGATCCCGGTAAGCCACAACTGTCCTGGTTTTCCTGATGGGATTTCTGGTCTGGACCTGCTTGACCGGCTGCGGAAGCAGGCGCTGAAAAGCGGCGTTGACTTCGTTGAAGATACCGTGTGCGGCTTGCATCGTGACGGCGCCGATTTCATCGCCCAGGCTCGATCTCCCATTCATGCTCGAACGGTCCTTATCGCCACCGGCATTCTCGACACGCTTCCAGATGCTCCTGATGTCCCCGATATGATCGCAACCGGATCGTTGCGCCTTTGCCCGATCTGCGATGCTTACGAAGTCATCGACAAACGGATTGCAGTGATGGGCCCAGCTACCCCGGCGATGAAGAAAGCGCTATTCATGCAGGCTTACACCGGCGACGTCACAGTGCTTGTGCCGGACGCGCCTGTTGAACTGGATGCCGAGGCCCGTGCCCTGATCGCGCGAGCTGGAATCGATGTCGAGAAATGCATGCTCGATTCGGTCCATCCTTCAGGGAATCAGGCGGGCATCCGTCTGGCCGACGGCGCCGTCTCCACATTCGATACAATCTACCCAGCTATGGGCTGCACGATCCTGTCAAAGCTCGCCACCGACTTGGGAGCGCAACGCGATGAAGTTGGCAATCTTGTCGTAGACCCCCATCAGCGCACGATCATTCCGGGCCTGTACGCCGCGGGTGATGTCGTCAATGAGATCAATCAGATTGCCGTCGCGTTCGGGCACGCAGCCATCGCGGCAACCGATATCCACAATTATCTATCCGGCACAGAGCGTAGCTAGCCACCAGGGCGTTCTTTGCCAGCCTTTATCAATGCATGGACCGGCGAGTCGTGAAGGCGTTCGCTTACGACCCCGTCTCGGAATTTGCCGCCCCGGCAGGCTTCGATTCGGGAGAGCCTTTGTGTCTCAGAAAAATCGAAAGGACGACGAGGACCGCGGTCGACAAGAATTCAGACTGCCAGTTCTGGAAGGATTCGAACCACAGCTCGGAATCCATGAGGTAGCTTGCCAACGACTGCACCTCGCCTCCGTGGCGAAGAGCCTCGGCATTCGCAGCCGCCAAGCTCGCCCACCAGTGCAACGCAAAGGAAATGACGAACAACCCGGCCAGGGCGAGGCCCAGCGAGTAGGAATAGAGCCATGACAGAACCGGGTTGCGCCTGCGAGCGGCAGCCGGCAACTCATCGTCGGGCCGGTCGGGGTCGTCGGGATCGCGAGATTCAGCCGAGCCACGCTGGAACCGCATTGCGGTAAGCATGACGTAGGCTGACATCTGCAGGAATTCGCTCTCCCAATTCTCGAAAAGGGCCGAAAGGAAATCGCCGCTTGTCAGATATTCCAGCAGGCTGATCGCGGCCGAGCCGTGGTGCTCAAGTTCTTCATTGTAGGCGGCATGGCCCGACCAGATCATGCCCAGCGCGCTGAACAAGAACAGTGCCACCAGGGCAATTGTCAGACCATTGTTTCGAAAGAAGGTTTTCACAGAGCAGGCCTCATAGGGCGGGCAGCTTCCGCCTGTTGAACGTCAAAGTCTGAATGCTGGCCTTGCCCCTTTGTTCCTTGGGTGAGCGGTGCGTCCTCCAACTGCTGGCAGCACCGCCTCGACACAAGGTGTTGCCCGCGTCCGGTCAGAAGCCTGGCGCCATTTGGAACGGTTCTCGCCGCGCGCAGTTTCGAAAAGCAGTGTCGAGAAGAAGCGTGAGGACGAATCGATGGCCAATGCAAAAGAAGTGGAAATAATCACCAGGCTCGCGCGTGAGCACGGCGTCTCCGAGGAGGCTGTGCGGGCTATCCTCGATGCGTTGCGGCGCGGTGGCGGGACGATGGCCCAGTTCACTCACGCCGACTTCGGTGGAATGTCGCAATGGTCTTCCGGGATGACCATGGTCGGCGACATGTTCAACGACGGCCTTAAGGCGAAGCTCAATGCCATCGCCGGCGAACTGTCGAAACATCTGGGCGAGCACGCGGCATTTCTGGGCGAGGACGCGGCGCAGGACAGCGGCGAAGACCACACTGTGAGCTATCGGTCTGCTGGCCCGCGTCAGGCCGGCCAATGGTGGCCGCAAGCGCTTGGTGATCCCTCTTCTGTCGGATCTCAAAACAATATGCGCTACGCGGTTTTTCCGGAACGGCGTCGCCTGGTCATCGACGATCACGGACGGACAAAAACCTACGACACACGCGACCACCGCATCTCCGGAGTTTCCCAAAGCCAGAGCACGGATTCCAGCCTGACATTTGTCAGTCAAAACGGCGTGGTGCGCGTTTCGGATCTGGCGCATGTCGATGACGGTTGATCTGGAAGATTGGGCGCGGGGGGACATCGCTGCAACACAGCATTTCTTCGGATCAAACCGTGTGCGCCGAACCCAAGTCTCGCGCGGCGACTGCGGTGGTCGTGCGCGCCGGGCGCGGCTTCACCCCTCAGCCGCACCGATATCCCCGCTCTTTGTCGAAACATCAAAAGAGGTTTGCGAAGCACAGATTATCAATGCGGAAGCAGTGTTGCAATTCTGTTACAGACACCGGCGAGCCGACGCTGTAAGTCTGCCGCATCAACTGGGCAAGGGAACACCTCTATGACACGTACTCTCCTTCTGGCGGCAACCGCTCTCGTCGCCATTTCCTCGCATGCTTGGGCAGCAGACGCGATTGTGGATGCTCCGATGCCAGTCGGCGACGCGGCTACCTGGACCGGCCTTTACTTCGGCGGTTTTGCGGGCGGCTCCTTCGGCGACACCGACTTCAGCGCCGGCCCCAGCGGCGGCCCGTCTTTCATCGATGCTTCGATAAGCTCGAGCGGCTTCACCGGTGGCGCGCAGATTGGCTACGACTACCAGATCGACAATTTCGTGATCGGCGCCGTTGCTGACATCGCCTACTCGGATTTTAAGGCTGACATCTCCGCTAGCGCTCCTGGAATCGACGCCGAAGCCGAGGCGAAGCTGCAGTATCTCGGCACCGTTCGCGCTCGTCTTGGCTATGCTTGGGACCGCGCTTTGATCTACGGCCATGGCGGCTTCGCCTATGGCAAGTCGGAGCAGACGATCTCCTTCAATGGCACGGAAGTCTACAACGACAGCCAGAACCGTACCGGCTGGACCATTGGCGCCGGCATCGAGTACAAGCTCACCGATCACGTGTCGTTCGGCACTGAATACGCATATGTCGACTTGGGCAGCAAGACGATCTACGATGACGGCAACACCTTTGTTGACCAGGATCTGAAGTTCCACACGATCAAGGCTCTCATCAACTACCGCTTCTGATCGTCTCGACGTTTATGTAAAGCGCCGGCTTTTCAGCCGGCGCTTTTTCTGTGGCGGATACTCTGTCACGGACTTGCAGCATCTGCGCTTTGCCGCCCCGCCAAGTCGCGCCTTCGCCTTCATGCTAATGAAGACTGGGCGTGGAACATGGCGGCATCGGTTGGATAGCCGAAGAGAAAATTGTGGCTGCACGACACTCGCGCCACGCGAGCTGTTTCGGCGTGGCGGTCACCGACTCCAATTGGCCAACCACACGTTGCCAAGCTTCTTCCTGGCTTTACCGCCGAGCCTAGTGGGCAATTGCCGACTAGTATTTCTTTCCAAAAAAATCAAATGGGATGAAGCCCGGATTGTAAGATCCGGCCGCTCTGTCGTATTTTTTTCAAACACACATAAAATGAAATTACCTTGCCGAGCGAGGAACAACCGCTGATTTGCTAAGTTGGCCTTGGTACACTCTTACCAAGGAAGCCCTCAATGTTTTTACGTGTGGATAAATTACAGATCGAATTGCCGGCTCCGTTGAAGATGGATCCAAACGCCGGTGCGGCGCTTCAGGAACTGCTCGGCGGCAAGTATGGCGAGATGTCTACCCTGAACAATTATCTGTTCCAGAGCTTCAATTTCCGCAGCAAATCGAAGTTGAAGCCGTTTTACAGCCTCGTGGCCGCCATCACGGCCGAGGAACTTGGCCACGTCGAACTCGTCAGCAATGGCGTTGCCATGCTCAACAACGGACCTGACCTGGTCGGCGCCGACGAAGAGGATGGCGGCGATATTTCGGACGCGCCCTACGAGGCGATGAAAGATGTCCGCCTTGCGGGCGCCTTCCTTTCCAATGGCGGCGGCGCCATGCCCATGAACAGCAACGGAGCGTCCTGGAATATGGACTTCGTCACGACGACCGGCAACGTCATCGTCGACCTGCTGCATAACTTCCATCTCGAATGCGGCGCTCGTCTGCACAAGCTACGGGTCTATGAAACCCTCACCGACCCAACCGGCCGGGAGGTCTGCGGATATCTGCTGGTTCGTGGTTCGGTCCATGCCCACGCCTATGCGCTTGCCATCAAGAACCTGACCGGCGTCGACATCGAAAAGATGTTGCCCACCCCAAACATCAACCTCGACAGAATTCCGGAATCCCAGAAATATTTGGACGAGGGTTCGCACCGGCGGCTCTATACGTTCAGCCCCGAAGACTACAAGGACATTGTCGGCATCTGGGGCCAGGGCGAAATGGCCCTGCCGGGCGACCCGCCCGGAGAGCTCGAAGTCGTCGAAGGCATGCCTGAGGGAGGCAAGATCCATCAGCTGACGGGTGTCCCGTCAGCATTCACTCCGGACTACGCGCCAGAGGAAATGATGGAAATCGCCGCGAAGCTATACAAGGCGTCGCGCTGAACCGAAGGCGCAGCCTCGCGCTGCGCCTGAAAATTGGAACCTCACTTAATTGACCACGTTTGGCGAACCCACGGTTCGTTATGAAGGGAGTATCACAATGGCGACCACCAGAAAGACGAAAAAATCCAACCCGAAGGCTCTGCAGGACCTCTTCCTCGACGGGTTGAAGGATATCTACTACGCCGAGAAGAAAATCCTCAAGGCGCTTCCCAAAATGGCGAAGGGGGCGGAATCGGAGGAAGCTTCTGCCGCTTTCGAAAAGCACAGGGTCGAGACGGAAGGCCAGGTCGAGCGGCTGGAGCAGATCTTTGAAACCATGGGCGTTGCGGCTCGCGGCAAAACCTGCCCGGCAATCGACGGCATTCTCGAAGAGGGAAGCGAGATCCTTGAAGAGTATGCCGGCTCCCCTGCCCTCGACGCAGGCCTCGTCGCCGCAGCCCAGGCGGTTGAGCACTATGAGATCGCCCGCTATGGCACCTTGATCACCTGGGCAGGTTTGCTAGGCATGACCGAGGCTGAAGACCTTCTCTCGGCCACGCTCGCGGAAGAGGAAGCAACCGACGAAGCCCTCACCGCGCTCGGTGAGTCTGGGATCAACGATCGCGCGATCCAGGAAACGGCAGAGGCCGCGTGACCTCTGCGGGGCGACACTCGTTGTCGCCCCGATCCTGCCGATCAATGTCGCGCCGCCGAATTTCGTGGCGAGCCGAGGGTCGCAAAGCAATCTGGAAGCCTCTCAGGGAAGAGCCGCTGGTTTCCAGATATGCGTGGATATGATGTCGCGCAGTTCGGTTCGCACCGCTCGAAAAAGGGGGCGAAAGTTCGCGGACATCGGCCTCTGCGACGAGGTCGCAAGAATCAGCTGTCGGGTGATTGGCGGGTCGAAAGGCCAGACCTCAATGCGACCGGCCTCAACCAGCTGGTGGACGGAGGCGTAGGGCAGAACCGTATAGCCGGTGCCTTCCTCGACCAGCAGCAAGGTCGAAGGCATTGCCTCCAACTCCATCTCGATACGCGGATAGATGCCGTGCTCGGCCAGGGTGTTGTCGATCAGTCGCCGTAGCCCGTGCGGACGGCTCGGCAGGATCATCGGCAGCTCGGCGAAGATATTCAGGCCGACCGGCCGGCGTGGCAGCAGGGGCTCGGCCAAGGCCGGTCCGATCAGAAACAGCTCGTCATCGGCAAGAGGTTCGGTCAGCACGGAGGGATGATTCGGCGAATTGTAAAGCACGGCGGCATCGATCCGCCCGGCGATCAGCCATTCCAGTATATGGCCGCTGAAGCCTTCGATGACCTGCAGCGCTACATTGGGAAACTCGTTCTTGATCTTCTTGACCAACGGCACCGTCAGCACAGTGCCGACAGAAGGCGGAACGGCCAGCACCAACCTTCCCCTCGGCGAGGATTTGAGGTTCGACACGGCATTCTGCGCCAGCCGGATCCGCTCGACGATCTCGTCCGCATGGGCCTTCAAGAGCACGCCCGCCTCGGTCAGCACGACACCGCGGCCATTGCGATAGAACAGCTCGACGCCGAGTTCCTCCTCGAGCCCGCGAATATGGCGCGTGACCATGGGCTGGGTAACATTGAGGTCGAGCGCGGCCTTCGAGAAGCTGCCGGCCGCGCCGACGGCGATGAATACCTGTAGCTGCTTCGTGTCCAACTCTCACCTAACCGCCCGCGCCGCACGGCTTTCAGGCTGACCCCGTGGTGCCTGCGTCACGTGCCGAACGGGTACTTCTGGCCCCTGACATTCAGGAACACGGCATAGACCGACGTTGTCGCCGTGATAAACAGCCGGTTGTTGCGCGGCCCACCAAAGGCCAGGTTCGCAACCATTTCCGGCACCTGTATCTTTCCGATGAGCTCACCTTCGGGCGTATGGCACTGTACGCCGTCCCAGGCGCTGATCCAGAGATTGCCCGTTACGTCGACGCGAAAGCCATCCGGGATGCCGGGCGATATGTCGGCGAAGACGCGGGAATTTAGCAATCTGTCGCCGTCAACATCAAACTGCCTGACATGATGCGGGGCGCTGCGATCGGTGAGGAAGCCGGAATCGGAAATATAGAGGCGCTTCTCGTCGGGCGAGAAGGCGAGCCCGTTCGGCATGGAGAAATCATCGGCGACGACGGTGATCGCTCCAGATAAAGGATCGATCCGGTAGACGTGGCAACCCGTCTGCTCCTGCAGGCCCTTGCGCCCGACATAGTCGGAAATGATCCCGTAGTTGGGATCGGTGAACCAAATGCTGCCGTCGGATTTCACGACTACATCGTTTGGCGAGTTCAAGGGCTTCCCATCGAACGAATCGGCCAGAACGGTGATAGTGCCGTCCCACTCCGTGCGCACGACGCGGCGCTCGCCCTGCATACAGGTGACCAGCCTTCCCAGGCTATCACGCGTATTGCCGTTCGGGTTGGAGACATGGCTCCGGAACAGCGAAACCGCCCCCGTATCCTCGTCCCATCTCAGCATGCGGTCGTTGGGAATATCGCTCCAGATCAGCGAGCGAAGGTCGGCGAAATAGACCGGTCCCTCGGCCCAGCGATTGCCGGTATGGATGGTCTCAAGGAACGCGACGGGGTCGATCAGATCCCCGAACCGCGCATCGATCATCTCGTAGCAGGACATTGGCCCCCTCGCCTATCGCTGGATCGCGACCGTGTGGGTCTCGGTATAGGGTCGGAGTGCCTGCTCGGCATCGAGACGGTTGGTCAAAGATTTCCTCCGAAGCATCTGGTCGATCAGCGCTGGACGAACGGCGCGGGAATGGAATTCCCCGCATCGATCCAGATGCTTTTTTCCTGAAGATATTCGTAGATGGCGGTCTGGCCGTTCTCGCGGCCGATGCCCGACTGCTTGTAGCCGCCGAACGGCGAGAGATAGCTGGTGGCGCGGTACATGTTGACCCAGACGCTGCCGGCCTCGAGCCGCTCGGGCAGACGTATCGCGCGGCCGAGGTCCTGCGTCCACATCCCGGCCGCAAGGCCGTAGATGGTGTCGTTGGCGATGGCCACAGCCTCGTCCTCATCCTCGAAGGGGATGACCGACAGCACCGGTCCGAAAACCTCCTCCTGGGCGATGCGCATGGATTGCTTGACGTTGCCGAAGATCGTCGGCTCGACGAACCAGCCGTCGGCGATCGATGCATCATCCGGGATCCTGCCGCCAAGCAATTGAGCGGCGCCCTCGGCATTGGCGACGCCGATGTAGTCGAGCACTTTCGCCCGCTGCGGAAGAGTGGTGATGGGACCAACCTGCGTCTCGGGATCGAGCGGATCGCCGATCCTCGCTGTCTTGGCGAATGCCACCAGCTTCTCCGTCACCTCATCGTATACGGAGCGCTGTACGAGCGCACGCGAACCGGCAATGCAGGTCTGGCCGGTCGCGGCAAAAATGCCGGAAACCAGGCCGGGAATGGCAGCCTCCATCTTGGCGTCGGCAAAGACAATGTTGGCGGATTTTCCGCCGAGTTCGAGCGTGACCTTCTTGAGGCCACCTGCGGCAGACTGGTAGACGCGGCGGCCGGTGGCGTCGCCGCCGGTGAAGGCCACCTTGGCGACATCCGGATGGGTAACCAGGCAGTCGCCGATCTCGTTGCCGAATCCCGTGACGATGTTGACCACGCCCTTGGGAAAGCCAGCCTTCTCGAAAAGCAGGCCGAAGAACAATGCCGACACCGACGAGAATTCCGACGGCTTCCAGACGATCGTATTGCCGGCAGCGAGCGCCGGCGCGAGCTTCCATGTCGCCAGCATCAGCGGCGAGTTCCATGGCGTGATCGCGGCCACGACACCAAGCGGTTCGCGCCGCGTGTAATTGAACACGCCCGGCTTGTCGATCGGGATGACCCGTCCCTCGATCTTGTCTGCGAGACCGCCGAAGAAGCGGAACCATTGCGGGATGTATTTGCACTGCATCCGCATTTCGTTGATCAGCTTGCCGTTGTCGCGGGTTTCGAGGACGGCCAGTTTCTCGGCCTCCTCGGCCACGAGGTCGGCAAAGCGCATCATGATCTGCCCACGTGCGCTTGCGGTCATTGTCCGCCACTCGCCGCGGAAGGCGGTCGCCGCTGCATGAACCGCCGCATCGACGTCGGCGACGCCGGCTCGCGGGACCAGCGCCCAGGCCTTGCCGGTGAAGGGGTCGAAGGATTCGAAAAAATCCCCGGACTGCGCTGCGACGGAACGGCCGTCGATCAGCATGGAGAGCTTTTCCGTGGCGAGCGGCGGACGGGTTGTCATGCTGCGACTTCCTGCATGGCTTCGCGCGCGACCCGGAAAGCATCGACGCCCGCCGGAACGCCGGCATAGATCGCGACCTGTAGAAGGACCTCGCGGATCTCGTCCTTGCTTACGCCGTTGGTCAGCGCACCCTTGACGTGCATCTTCAACTCGTGCGGACGATTGAGCGTGGCAAGCATGGCGAGGTTCAACATGCTGCGGGTCTTCTTGTCGAGCGTGTCCCGGCCCCAGACGGCGCCCCAGCAATATTCGGTGACGAGTTCCTGCAACGGCCGATTGAAATCGTCGGCGCTGGCGAAGGACTTCTCCACAAACTCGGCGCCCAGGACCGATTTGCGGATCTCAAATCCCTTGTCGAATACGTCTTTGCTCATTGGATTGTCCTTTCCCATTGATTGGGACATCAAAGGCCGGGGGTCGGCCGATATTTGCGGCCGCGCGCGATGACGTGGCCGAGCGAGCCGTCGGTCAGGTAGATCTGCGTCTCCTTTGAATCGTAGGGGACGTTCTCCTGGCCGGGATAGCCGATCAGTTCGCGCACGCGCGGGCTCATATAATACGTTGCGATGGCAATGGTGGTGATCGCTGAGAAGGCCTCTCCATCCTGCTGGTTGAGGCTTTCCAGGCAAGCTTCGGCGCCGTTGGCCGGATCGACCGCAATCCCGCGCGCAAAGCCAGGCTTCAGATCGATACGAAAATCCAGCGACTTCTCGACATCAGCGTAGCCGCAGACATCGCTGAACTTCGGCATCTTGCCGTGCGCGGGGATGAGGAAGTCTGCGAGCGCGAAGAAAGTGTCCTGGTTCGACATGTCAGGCCACCTTCTGATTGCGGCGTTCGGCGATCATGCGCCGCGTGTTGCGCAGCGCGACAGCCATGATGGTCGCCGTCGGGTTGGTGGCGCCCGACGTCGGAAAGGTCGACGCATCCATGACATAGAGGTTGGGCACGTCGTGACAGGTACCCCATTGGTCGACGACCGAGCGCTTTGGATCGTCGCCCATGACGGTGGTGCCGATGAGATGCCAGCCTGACTCGCGTACCGGCGTCGAAACAAGCGTCTCGATGGCGCCGGCGGCACGCACCGATTCCAGGCAGCGGTCGATGTTGAACTTCAGCAACCGGTTGGAATTCTCGTTGACCTTATAAACGATCTGCGGCGCCGGCAGCCCGTCGGAGTCCGTCATGTCCTTTGACAGGACCACCTGGTTGCTCTCTTCGGGAAGATCCTCCCCGACAATGCCCCAGATCAGCGAGTGACCAAACCGGCGCGCAACGTTTTCATGCAGATTGGCGCCCCAGAAATCCTGGAACCGGCCGCTTTCGGCAACATAGACCTTGGACCCCGTCGCACCGGACACGCCGACCGGTCCGCCCGACGGCATGCAGTTCCATTTCGAGCCGCGTACGAAGCCGCGGCTCTCATCGGTCTCATAGAATTCCAGCGAATAGACCTGCTGGCCGAAGGGACCGCGCCAGGAATCCAGCGGGTCCTGGTAGGAGGCGAGCACGCTTGCAAAGGGATGCATCATCAGCCGCTTGCCGACCATGCCCGACGAATTGGCAAGACCGTCCGGATTGCCGGCCTTTCCCGACATCAGCAGCAGCCGGGGCGTTCCGACGCCATTGGCGCACAGGATCACAACCTTGGCGCGCTGGCGCCGGTCGCGGCCATTGGCGTCGACATAAACGACCCCGGTCGCAAGCCCCTGCTCGTTCGTCTCGATTTCTTTGACGCGCGCGCGGGTCACGAGCCGCGCGCCGGCTTTGAGCGCCAGCGGCCAATGCGACCGGTCGCTTGTCGATTTGGCCCCTTCCGGACAGCCCGTCAGGCAGGTACCGCGGCGCACGCAGGGATTGAGGTCGCCGAACTTCTCCGACGGGATGGCGTTGCTGCCGGGCCACCAGTGCCAGCCCATCTTCTCCATCCCCAGCGCGCCGCGCTGGCCTACTGAGCCCATGGGGAGTGCGGGAAAAGGATAGGCACCGCGCGGCGGATAGGCCGGATCGCCGGCGAGGCCGGAGACGCCCACTTCGCGCTCGATCTCAAGTTGGTATGGCAGCAGATCTTCATAGCTGAACGGCCAGTCCTCGGCCACGCCATCCATCGAGCGCACGCGAAAGTCTGACGGCAGGAAATGCATCCATTGCGCGCCGTAGAGCGTCGCGCTGCCACCCACGCCGGCAAACATCAGCGGATTGATGTCCGTCGTCGAGGTGTCGACGGGATAGTCGTTGGGATTGTCGCGGACGTTGGGATTGGGATGCCACAGCTTGGTGCTGACCAGTTCGTGCTCAGGACGGGCACCGGTAAAGTCGGCATAATCCGGCCATTCCCCCTGCTCGAGCACGATGACGGAAATACCGGCGCGTGCCAGGTGAAGTGCTGCCACCGAGCCGGAGGGACCGGCGCCGACAATCACCACGTCGACTTCCTCGTCGCGCCTTGTGCGCGCACTGCGGTCCGCCAGAACTTCAACGGTCATTTTCTTCCTCCCTTACGGTCAACATCGTGTCAGACGAGGCGCGTCCGGTAAAACGCAGCGGCGCCGATGATGATGATGCCCTTGATGATGAGCTGCATCTCGATTGGAAATCCGAGCAGCAGCACGAGATTGTTGATCACCATCAGCACGGCGACGCCGAGCAGCGCCGCGAAGATGTTGCCCCGCCCCCCGGTTAACGCAACACCGCCCATGACGGCGGCCACGATGGAATCGAGTTCGTAGCCCTGACCGACCCAATTCGAAACGGTTCCCACATATCCGAGCAGGAACAGCCCGCCTATTCCCGCGCAGACCGAACAGATGACGTAGCACAGGATGATTACGCGATCGGGCGCCACGCCGTTGAGGAACGCGGCCCTGGGATTGGTTCCGACCATGAATATTTCGCGGCCGAGACGCGAGCGATGCAGCACGATCCCGAAAGCAATCGCCAGCACTGCCAGCGTCATCAGGTTGACGGGAACGCCGAGAATGCGGCCTGAGGCTAGAAACCCCATGCCGGGCGGCAAGGTGCTGATCGGCGCACCGCCGGTGTAGGCGAAGCGGATGCCTTGCAGG
The DNA here is from genome assembly GCF_020164785.1 of Mesorhizobium sp. ES1-1. Lineage (GTDB taxonomy): Bacteria > Pseudomonadota > Alphaproteobacteria > Rhizobiales > Rhizobiaceae > Mesorhizobium. Next base: position 540,581 of record NZ_JAIUGX010000001.1, read on the forward strand.
ATAATCATCATCGCGAGCGTCGCCAGGAATGGACTGACGTTGCGCCTGGCGACCAGCCAGCCATTCAGGAAACCGACAACGGCCGAGAATAGGATCGCCGCGACGAAGATCAGGGGAATGACGTCGTTGGTGGTCGCCTTGAAGGCTGTCGCCAGCACGGCGACCGTCGCCATCAGGGACGCCACGGAAAGATCCAGCCCGCGCACCAGGATGACGAATGTCTGGCCGATCACGACCATGCCAAGCGGTGCCGCAATGGTCAGCACATTGACCAGGTTGGCCGGCCGCAAGAAGGTCGGCGACGCCAGTGCGGCGACCGCCATCAGAACCGCCAGGAAGACTACCAGCCCATAGCGTTCGAAGATGGTCGCGATCGAAGGGCTTCGCGAGCGCGGCATCGACGTGTCGAGAGGCGCCATCTTTATCTCCGCCTCGACGTGTGGATGCCGACCGCAACGATGATGATGAGGCCCTGGATGACCCACTGGAAGTAGGACGAGACGTTGACGAAATTCAGCAGACTGTTGAGCATGGTGACCAGCAGCACGCCCAGGAACGTGCCAAGCACACCACCCCTGCCGCCGGCCAGTATGGTGCCGCCAACCACGACCGGCGTCACGGATTGAAGGGTCAGGGCAACACCGATGCGAGGGTCGCCAACACCGGTGCGGGCGGTGAGGAAGATCGCGGCAATGCCGGCGCACAGGCCCGACAACGCATAGGCGAGCACGACGATGCGGTCGACTGGCAGACCATTCAATCTTGCCGCTTCCCGATCACCGCCGACAAAATAGATGCTGCGGCCCGAGCGGGTGCGCTGCAGCCAGAGCCCGGCCAGCGCAAAAATCGCGACGAGGATGATGGCGCTGACAGGAATGCCGGCGACCTTGGCATAGGCAACATCGGCAAAAGCGCGCGGCACCGACCCGCCGGGCTCCTTGCGATACATGAGGGTGGCGCCGAAAATCACGGAGGACATGCCAAGCGTCACTATGAGCGAATGGACACGCAGCACGACTGTCAGCAACCCATTGAGCGCCCCCACGGCGGTCGCCGCCACCAGGGCGAGCGGCAGCGCCAGCCAGACCAGGTCCGGCCGCCATTCGAGGAAGTTCGCCAGGAAGACCGTCAGGGCGCTTACCAGCGAGCCGATCGCCAGATCGATGCCGCCCATCAACACGACGAAGGTCTGGCCAAGGCTGACCATGCCTAGCACGATAAGCTGCTGGAACAGATTGCCGACATTGCGCCAGGTGAGGAAGCGATCGGACAACAGTCCGCCGGCGACGGCCAACACCACCAGCAGCGCCGCGACAATGAGGTACGATATCATCAGCCGGTTGCGGCGGATATCCATGGCGATAGCGCTCATGCGACCTTCTCCGCTGTCGCCTTTTGACGCTCGATCGAGCGGACGGCGAGATCCATGATCGCCTCCTCGCCGATAGCCTCGCCTTGAATCTCGCCCACGACGCGACCCTGAGCCATCACGAAGACCCTATCCGACAGACCCACGATTTCCGGCAGTTCGGAACTGATCATCAGAACGCCGACGCCCGAATCCGCCAGATGCCGCACGATGCGGTAGATCTCAACCTTGGCGCCGATGTCGACGCCGCGCGTCGGCTCGTCCAGGATGAGCAGCCGGTTGGCGATCCTGGACCAGCGACTGAACAGCACCTTCTGCTGGTTGCCGCCGGACAGATTGCCGACCTTCACATCCGGCGAAGGTGTTGCGACCGAGAAATCCTTGATCTGGCGCTGCGCCAGCGCGCGCTCCCGCGCTCGATCGATGAGACCATGTTTCGTGACGGCCTGAAGGTCCGGGGCCATGATGTTGGCGGAAATCGGGAGGCCGAGAAAGAGGCCCTCATCCTTGCGGTTCTCCGTGAGAAGGCCGAGCCCACCGGCGATGGCGTCCTTTGGCACTCGCCTTGGGAAGGGCTTGCCGTCGAACTCGATCGTCCCGCCTTCGACGGCGCGTGCGCCGAAGATGGCCTCTGCCACTTCGGTCCGCCCGGAGCCTACCATGCCTGCCACGCCGACGATCTCCCCGGCCTTCACGCTCAGACTGACGTCACGCACGCGCGGACCAGCACGCAAATTGCGAACGCTCAATATGTCGGGACCGTCCGCCGGAGCCGCCCGCCGCGCCGGATAGATCTGGCTGAGGCGGCGGCCGACCATCTTGGTGATCATCTCTTCGCGGCTGATCTCGCCCACAGGGCTTGTGCCGACGACCTGGCCGTCCTTGAGGATCGTCACCCTGTCGGCGATTTCGAAGATTTCCTCGAGCCGATGCGACACGTAGACGATGCCAACGCCTTCCTTGCGCAGCCTGCGCATGTTCTCGAACAGAAGATCGACCTCATGGCCGGCAATTACAGCGGTCGGCTCGTCCAGGATGAGCAGCCTGACCTTGCCGACCAGAGCCTTTGCAATCTCGACCATCTGCTGGTCGGCAAGCGGCAATTCGTCGATCCTGGCATGGGTGGGAATTTTGACGCCGAGCTGGGCCAGGATTTCCGCGGCGCGGGCGTGTCGGGCCCGATTGGAGATCAGCCCCAACCGGCCGCGAGGCTGTGCGTCGACCAGAATGTTCTCCGCCACCGACAGTTCGGGGAAAAGAGCAAGTTCCTGGTGAATGACATGGATGCCGGCAGCTCGCGCCGCCTTTGGCGATTGCCAGGAGGCCCGCTGGCCCAGATAGGTGATGGCGCCCGAATTGGGCTTCACGGCCCCGCCCATGACGCGGATAAGGGTCGACTTGCCGGCGCCGTTCTCGCCGAGAAGGGCGTGGATTTCGCCCGGTTGCACGGCAAAATCGACCTTGTCCAGGGGTTTTACGCCGGGATATTCCTTCTCGATCTGGCTAAGCTCGATAATACGATTGGACATTATCCGACGCTCAAAACAATCGAATCACACCCGGGTGGGCGTCCGTGGGACGCGCACCCGGTTGAGCTGGGAGGCTCACTTCGGATAGTCGGGATTGAACGTGCTGGGATTGTATCCAGCCGGCAGTCCGTTGCTCGGCGACAGGTCGCCGGGGTCACTCATGCTGACATGGTCGAGCAGGTGCCGGTCGCCCTTGACGGAGATCGTGTCCGCGCCGGGCGATGTCACCACCTGGAAGCTCACCTCGACCTTGTCGGGAACCGCGATGCCCTTCAACACGTCGAGCGCCGTTTCGATGCCGGTTATGCCCATCGACGTCGGATAGTCGATACCGACCATCTTGATGTTGTGTTGGCTGGCCAGTTGATACATCCGCGCAACGTCACCACCGGTTATCGGCGGAAACTCACCGTCCTTGTAGCCGGCGTCGATGAACGCCTCGATCGCGCCATAGCCCTGCAGGGCGCTGTCGGAGAGCACACCGTCGATGGCCTTGCCGTGCTTCTGGATCAGCGCCGCCATCACCGATTTGCCGGTGGCCGGATTCCAGTCGCAATACTGCTTCTCCAGAACCTTGATGCCGGGGAATTTGGAAAACACTTCCTCGTTCGCCTTGATGCGGATTTCGGCAACGCTGGATCCGGCAATGCCCGGGAGCATGACGATGTTGCCCTTCCCGCCCAGCGTCTCGCACAGCCACTGCGCCTCGAGACGCCCCAGCGCCCAATCGGATGCGGTGACGTAAGTGATGTAGTTGGCGGGAGTCTTCACCTTGCGGTCGACCATGACCACCGGAATGCCTTGTTCGGTTGCGCGGCCGACGACGGAATCCAGCGCATCCTCGGTAGAGGCGGCAATAAGGAGGATATCGACGCCCTGGCTGATCAGATCCTGGATGTCGGCAATCTGCTTGGATGGATCGTCATTGGCGTCGGTGACGAGAAGGTGCGCGATCTCGTCACGATGCTGGCCTGCCGACCAGAGCACGCCATGCTGGAATGCGACGCGCCAGGCGTTGGAAATCGACGCATTGGAAAAACCGATCGTATAAGGACCGTCCTTCTTCCACTTGGACGTGTCGACCATGCTATTGGCATTGGGGTTCCACATCCAGGTCCGTGGCGCGCCATAATAGCCAGGCTTGGTTTCAGCGGCGGCCGCGGTCGCCGCGGCGGCCGGTGTGGCCTGAGCAAGCTGGAGGCCCGGCACCGCCGCGATGGCGGCGGCGGCGGCCGGCACGCCCCTGATGAAACTCTTGCGTGATATCTTTTGGTCTAGGATGCTCTTTATTGACATTGGTTCCTCCTCCTGAACGCTCGACAGAGCGCCTAAAATTCTCCTCAGAAATTCTCTCGGCCGAGACAGTATAAACGAAGCATAGATGTTTATATCTCGGGCAAATCGCACCGCAATCTCCCTGATACCCTCCAGTTCAGGAAAATTCGACAAAAGCGATCTGACGTGAATTAGCGGTCGATTACCCACGAACGTCAATCTGCCCTCTCGTAATATCTGTTATTACCCTTTCGCCATTGGGGGCGGCGAGGAAACCGACTTAACTAGCAACGGTGCCGGGCGCTTGAGGTGCGTTCCGTCGGAGGAGAGGCCGTGAATATTCTTGTTGTCTTGCGCATGATCCCGGATTCCGCGGGCGAGCTGCAACTCGCCGAGGACGGGCGCGCCATCGATCGGGAATGGCTGGATTTCCAGCTCAATGATTTCGACGACCATGCCCTTGAGGAAGCAATCCTGCTCAAGGAAGCCGGCGGCGCGAAGGTAATGGCGGTGGCTATCGGCGAAGGCGCCAAACGTGTGCTGCAGATGGCTGCCGCGCGTGGCGCCGACGAGGTCGTGGCGCTTCAGTCCGAGGAGGACGCCATGATCTCGTCGCGCGAGATCGCAGCTTCCATCGCGGCGATGGCGCGGGCAAGGTCGGTCGATCTGGTCCTGTGCGGCGTACAATCGAGCGAGGACGTCTTCGGTCAGCTCGCGCCTTATGTCGGCGCGTTACTCGATTGTCCGCATGTGTCGGGGACCAACCGCATCGTTGCGAACGGCGCTATGCTACGGGTCACCCAGGAGCGCGGCGCGGGTGTCGCCGTGACCTATGAGTTGGCTACGCCGGCGGTGCTGGGCGTTCAGACCGCGTCGAAGGCGCCACGCTATGTCTCCGGCAGCAAGCTCCGCGAAGCATCCAAGACGCCGATCGGCCGCGCGACGCCTGAACCGTCGGGCTTCGAGCGTTCCGCCGAGATCATCACACTGCGGCTGCCAGTCCAAGGCGGCTCAGGCGAGATTCTGGGCGACAATGCCGACACCGTCGCGGACCGGCTGGTCGGCATCCTGGCGGCCAAAGGCCTGGCAAGGAACTAAGTCATGAAATTGATTGCTTGCACGGAAGGCCACTCGAGCAAGATCGAAGCCTTCTCCCTGGAAATGATCGCCGCGGCACGTTCGCTCGTCGAAGCCGGCGACGAGGTCGTCGCCTTTTTCGCCGGCGCCGAAGCGGACGCTGCATCTTCGTTGTTCGGAGCCGCCGATCGCCTGCTGGTGGCCCGCGCTTCAAAATCGGAGCTTATCCCCGCCGAAACCTATGCGCGGCTTCTTCGCGATGTCATCGACGCCGAGGCCCCCGGCCTGGTGCTGGTCCCCTATTCGGCAAACGGGCTGGATGTGGCAGCCGACATCGCGGCAAGAACCGGCTGGCCGCTGATCTCCTATGTCAATGAAATCAAGCGGGACGGCGACGAGCTGACCGTCGTCGCGCAGATGTATGGCGGCAAGATTCTGGCTGACTGCGCGGTGCGGCTCCCGGCGATCCTGATGGTCAATCCCGGGGCCTTTGCCGAGGCAGCAGCCAGTCCGATCGATTCCGCCAAGGTAAGCATGATCGATGCCGAAGCCGTACTCGCAGGAGGCAAGGTCAAGATGGTGGACATCGACGTGCCGGACTATGCCGATGTCGATCTGACGAAGGCCGAGAGGATCGTTTGCGTGGGCCGCGGCATCGGGGACGAAGCCAGCATCGACCTTGCCCGCAATCTGGCGACTTTGCTCGGGGCGGAGATCGCCGGCAGCCGCCCCGTCGTGGACAATGGTTGGCTGCCCAAGCTGCGCCAGGTCGGAAAATCCGGCCAGAAGGTGAAGCCGAAACTCTATCTGGCACTGGGCGTGTCCGGTGCACCAGAACATCTCGAAGGCATGTCCCAGGCCGACCTCATCATTGCCGTGAACACTGATCCAAAGGCGCCGATTTTCAACGTCGCGCATTACGGCGCGACCTGTGACCTGTTCGATCTCGTCGCCAATCTGGGTGACAGGCTGCGGGCCGGCTCCGGCCGCTGAAATGGCATCGACCCTGCCGCTCTGGATCCTGGTCGTGGCAGCGCTGGTGCTGACCAGCTGGCGGGCGCGACGCTACGCCGTTTCTCTTGCAAGGGCGCCCGCCGCGGCCCGTTTCGACCAGCCGATGCGGCGTCTCGAAGGCGTCATGGTTGCCATCGGCCTGCATCGCAAGATGCTGCGGAAGCCGCTTTCCGGCGTACTGCACGCCATCATCTTCGTCTCGTTCTTCGTGCTGTTCACCGCCACCATCGATGCCTTCGGCTCGCGACTGTTTCCGGGATTCTCGCTTGGCGTCATTGGCGGCGAGACCTGGATTGCCGCGTTGCAGGATATCTTTTCGGTCCTGATGCTGGTCGGCGTCGGACTTGCGCTCTACCAGCGATACGTGCTGCGGCCGGCCCGTTTCGAAGGCTCGAACGGCAAGGACGCGGCAATCATCTATGTTTTGATCGTCCTGATCGTCGTCTCGCTGTTGCTTGAAGCGGCCGCCCGAATAGAAGGTGGCGCCGATGGCTCCTGGCGTCCGGTTGCCTCGGCGGTGGCCGGACTGCTCGGTCGTGCAGGCATCTCAGCGCCCGCCGCTGAAGAGGTCTTCTACTGGATTCACGTCGGCGCCATTCTGGCATTCCTTGTCTATATCCCCGGGTCGAAGCACCGGCATATGTTCCTTGCCGCGCCCAACATCTACTTTCGCAATCTCGAACCGCGCGGCCTGGCGCCAGCCGTCCCTAAACAGCGCGAGGCTCCGGGCGTGGACAGCCTGGGCATGTTCGACTGGAAGCAGCAGCTCGACCTTCTGTCCTGCACCGAATGCGGCCGGTGTCAGGCGGTCTGCCCAGCCTATGCGGCAGGCCTGCCGCTCAGTCCGAAGACTCTGATCACGGACATGCGTGACGCCCTTGCCGCGCCGACCGCTCTCCCCCTGGTCGGCGGCGTGATCGCCGACGAGACGCTCTGGGCCTGCACCACGTGCCGCGCCTGCATGGAAGCCTGTCCGGTCGAGATCGAGCATTTGCCCAAGATCATCGACATGCGGCGTCATCTGGTCGACGAAGGCCGTGTCAGCCCCGGTCTCCAGGACGCGCTCTCGAACTTGACCCGGCTTGGAAACTCCATGGGCAAGCCTTCCAAGATGAGGGCGCGCTGGACCAAGGAACTCGGTTTTCCGGTCAAGGACGCGCGCGAGGAACCCGTCGATGTCTTGTGGTTCGTCGGTGATTACGCGTCCTATGATCCGCGCGTCCAGGAAATCACCCGCAAGGTGGCAGAACTGCTGACCGCAGCGGGCGTCGACTTCGGCATCCTCTTCGACGCCGAACGAAACAGCGGCAATGACGTGCGGAGGGCGGGAGAAGAGGGTCTGTTCGAGACGCTCGCCCAATCAAACATCGACGAGATCAATGCCTGCCGCTTCAATCGGATCATGACCACGGATCCACATAGCCTGAATGCGCTGAAGAACGACTATCGGCATTTCGGCGCGGCCTTCGAAGTGCTGCACTATACGGCGCTGCTGGCGGAACTCATCGCGGACGGAAAACTTGACCTGCATGTCGCCGACGGCGCCAGGGTCACCTATCACGATCCCTGTTATCTCGGGCGCTACAATGGCGGTTTCGATGCCCCGCGCGCACTGATCCGCTCTGCCGGATACACGCTGCATGACATGCCGCGCTGTCGCGAGAATTCCTTCTGCTGCGGCGCCGGTGGCGGCCGCATCTGGCAAGGCGATGACGGCGTGACCGAACGACCGAGCGAGAACCGCATCCGCGAAGCGTTGAGCCTGGGCGACGTGGCCTATTTCGTCGTCGCCTGCCCAAAGGACAAGGTCATGTACACGGCCGCGACCGATGCGCTCGGTGCTACCGGGAAATTGAAGGTCGTGGACATAGCGGAGCTTCTCGTGCCGCGCGCAAGCCAGGCGCTCGATATGCCTGCAGTGGAAACGACCTGACGAAAGTCGATCCAGAGGATCGAGACCAGCACCAGGGCTATAGCCCCCGAAGGAGGAGTGAACGATCATGTCGACCTTGAAAATCGGCTTTGTTGGCATCGGAAAAATGGGCACGCCGATGGCGACCCGTCTGATCAATGCCGGCTACGAGGTGACCGTCTACGACCTCGACAGCAAGGCCGTTGCGGAGTTGACGAATGCAGGCGCGAAAGCCGCCGCCGGTGCGCGTGATGTGGCCGACAATGCGGAGATCGTCTTTGCCAGCCTGCCCAGCCCGCAGATCCTGGAAAAGGTGGTGCTCGGGGACGGCGGCATCGCCGAGGGCAAGGCGGTCCGCATTTTCATCGACATCTCGACGACCGGTCCGCGGACAGCAGCCAAGGTTGCAGAGGGCCTTTCTGCCAAGAACATCGCCATGATCGACGCCCCCGTCAGCGGCGGATTGAAGGGAGCGCGCAACGGCACGCTGGCCGTGATGGTATCGGGGCCGAAGGCCGCCTTCGAGACGGCGAGGCCGGTGATCGAGAATTTCGGCCGGATATTCTTCATGGGAGAGGTTCAGGGCTCCGCTCAGACCATGAAGCTTGCCAACAATCTGATGGCGGCGGCAGCGCTGGCAATCTCCTCCGAAGCCGTCGTCATGGGCGTCAAGGCCGGCCTCGACCCCAAGCTGATGATCGACGTCATCAATGCCTCCAGTGGCCGCAACAGCGCCACCGAAGACAAGTTCCCGAAATCCGTCCTGCCGCGCACCTTCGATTTCGGTTTCGCCACCGGCCTGTCGTTCAAGGATGTCCGATTGTGCGTCGATGAGGCGGAGGCAATGGGCGTGCCGATGGTGGTGGGAAGCGCTGTTCGTCAGATGCTCAGCGTCACGAACCAGCTCTACGGGCCTGATTCCGATTTTACCTGCATGGTCAAAACGGTCGAGACATGGGCCCATGTCGAGGTCGGCTCGGCCCAGGCCACGGACGTCGCCAAAGGGAGCTGATCATGGCTGACCAGGCCCGCTATGAGATCCATGCCGTTCGCTACGGTCATTTCGAGCGCCGCTCGGGCGAGAATTTCCTGGGCGGCGACACGCATGACGTTGCCATGCCGCTGGACTACTTCGTCTGGGCGATCGTCGGGGAAAAGCGGACATTCATCGTCGACACCGGTTTCGACAAGCCGACCGGCGACAAACGCGGACGCAATATCGTCAGGCCCGTCGATGAAGGCCTAGCGGCAATCGGCATCAATCATGTGGACGTCAGCGACGTCATCATCTCCCACATGCATTACGATCATTGCGGCAACCATCATCTGTTCCCCAACGCGAGCTTCCACCTGCAGGACGCCGAAATGGAATTCGCGACCGGCCGCTGCATGTGTCACCATGCAATGCGGCACCCGTTCGAGGCAGAAGACGTCACCACCATGGTGCGGCGAGTCTATTCGGGGAAGGTCTGCTTTCATGATGCGGACTCGCAGATTGCGCCGGGCATAAGCCTGCACAAGGTTGGCGGCCACTCGCGCGGGCTTCAGGTGGTGCGGGTTGAAACCGAAAATGGCGCGGTGGTGATCGCATCGGACGCAGCCCATTTCTACGCCAACATGGAGCGCGAAAAGCCCTTTCCCGTGTTTGACCGGCTGAGCGATGTCATTTTCGGGGTCGAGCGGATGAGACAACTTGCCAGTTCCCCAGCTCACATCGTCCCTGGACACGATCCGCTGGTGCTCAAGCGCTTCGCGCGCAGCCGGCAGGACGTCGAAGACATCGTTACGCTGAGCCGCCCCGCATCGTAGTTGAGCCGCGGGCGATCGGCGCCGCCCCCCTGCCCATATGCCATGGAAGGTCGGCGCGGGCTTGACTACTCTCCGCCAGCCGCAACGCATTCGGATCTCCTGCCGCAGCAGTCTCAACCCCAGGCGCTACCCCGTTATATCATTTGAAATTGAGGGATATTCCTTAGTCTGGAACGATCCCGCCTCGTTCACATTCCGATCATCGGAACCGAGGAGGCTATCGTGAAGCGGCGCACTGTAGACAAGGGAAAGATTGAGCGCGCGGACCGTGAATCCAGTATCGTGCTGAATGCCGAACGGCAGCAACGCGAAACAAAGACAGCCCGGCTCAGGGAGTTGCGCTTGCAACGTGAGCAAGTGCCCTCGAAAGAAAGCAACCCATGATCCACCGTAAAGCGAGGGAGGCCGGGATCGTCAAACCGACGGAGATAGGACTGCTCTTCCGAGTGTTCGACAGAACGCAGGGTTTCAATGAGACCCCGACCGAGCAGGAAGCCCGTGCTTCACGCATCATCGCAAACTACACTGCCGGCATCATGGATGAGCAAGAGCTGATCGCATTGTCTCGGCAAGCCGTGAGGCGATGAGACGGTATGATGCTCGCCACGGCTTGTCCCTCAGAGCAGGTAAGTAAGGCCATCCGAGCAGGGCACGTAGCGACCGTCTCTGCGAGATCACCATGGCTGGCGGGCCCTATTCGGCTAGAGTGGGCAAGCAGGCACTAAAACCTACTCCCAGCAACAGCTCCCAGCGGCCTTTGACCCACGAACCGTCGCTTGTCACTCGCCTTGAGGGCGGCATTTTCCCCGGTCGCCACTCTTTGAGGCAACTTTTCCCTGTCGTTAGGCGTTTCTAGGACGGTCGATACTTGACGACCTCACAACCCGGAGGAGTTTCCATGAATATCAAGATGCTCACCATTGGCTCGATCGCACTTGCAATGATGACCGGCGCTGCCCTTGCAGGGAGCAATACCGGCACTTCCGCCCTTGATGACCCGGCAAAGATGTCGCCGTTCTTCACCGACGCTGGGATGAAGACCATGAAGTCCGATGCCGACTTCAAGACCGCATGGATGGCGATGTCCGAAGAAGACCGTGCGGGCATGATGAAGGAGTGCGGCGACGAGGCGATTGCCAAGCAGCACGATAATTTCTGCAAAATGACGAAACAGCTCGGCGGCGCTAACTGACCATTCGCGAACATCTCGGGCCCGCTACCGAAAGGTGGCGGGCTTTTTGCATCTACCTACAAGCAGAATCGATGATTGACGCAGGGGGGTGGCGTTGACCGGCGGTCCCCCATGAGCGGTCAAGCCAACCCGGCGCTTGTAATGAGTTTGCTCCTAGCTGGCCTAATCCGGATTCGATTTGCTTGGTGATCCTGTGATCATGGGGCAAACTTCCAATGAGGCCGCAGGAGGAGAAATGAGAGCACGCGCAGCAACGCTCGGGGATCTCGAGGACGTTTTTCGCGACCTGTCCAAACGGATGACGGAAGAATACGTGGCGGCCGGCAAGGACAGCAAGGTCGCCTATGACAATCTCATGATGAACCTGAAGGAAGGCCGTGCTCACGCCCTTGTCCAAGGTGACAAGGCCGTGGCGATCATCGCTTGGCATGAGAACAGCGACGCCGCCGATACGTTGTTTGCGGCGCAAGAGGATTTCTTCCGCGCCGCCACCGTGCGGTTCTGCCGCCGGCATATACGCCACATCCAGGAGCTAGCCGGCAACCTGCCGATCCATTCGCGCAGCTGGCTCCGGGGTGCCGATGTCGCCCGATGGTTTCAGATCATCGGCTATACGGAGATCGGGCGGGAGAACGGCGCCAGCATTTTCGAGTTGCGCCCGGCCACATAGGAAAGGCGCCTCGCGCGACATTGCGCGGCCGAACTTCGTCCCCCGCCGAATCCCCGTCCGGCATCATTATTCGTCCACGAATTTGTTCGATGATCAAATGATCGATCGGTCGCTTGGCCGGCTTGAGTTCGCAAGACGACTGGGACACGAATCGAATATGCACTCGGCAAGCCACCGCCGGAAGGCGTTGAAGATCAGGCCGAACACATCTGGCGCGGCGCGATCGGGTTGCGCTCGGCGAGGCTTGATGATTTGCTGCCGCCATACGGAGAATGAATGATGCGAGAGCCTGTCGGTCAAGACGAATATGGGTCGACCAACCCTTTCGATCCGGATGACCTGCCAAATCTGAACGCGATCGGGCCAAGCATCGGCGGCGGCAACGACTTCGAAAAGTACGCCGTGGCCGTGATCATCGTGTTCGGCGCGGTCATCATCGGCGGACTGATGGCCGCGTCGATGACCTTTGGCCATCGAAACGGTTTCCTGTTCGCGCTTGGCGGCGCCACCTCGGCGTGGATATCCGGAAACGCGCTTCTGCTCGACCGGCCGCGTATCTACGCGCTGTTCGTCGGCATCGCTGCCCTGATGCTCGTTGCGTCCACCATCACATTGATCCTGTGACGGGCTGATCCGGTCCTGAGCCAGACCTAGTATCCAAGCGCCTCGCCGGATGCGGCGCGGCTGTCGATGGCGCCGTTATAGCGGGCGCCGCCGCCCTTCTCTATTTCCGCCAGGCTCTTGCCGCCGACCAGGATGCCTGCGGCCTGGCCCCAGGTCGCCTCGCTCAGATTGAGGTGGTAGCCCATGCCGGCGAGCAGCTTTTCGGTATCCGGCGAAAGTCCGAACGGCTCGATGTAGACCGTGTCAGGCAACCATTGATGATGGATGCGCGGCGCGTCTATCGCCTCCTGGATGTTCATGCCGTGGTCGATAACGTTGACGATGGCCTCCAGAGTGATGGTGATGATGCGCGAGCCGCCTGGGCTGCCGATGACCATGAATGGCTTGCCGTCCTTGGCGACGATCGTCGGGCTCATCGACGACAGCGGCGTCTTTCTTGGCGCGATGGCGTTGGCTTCGCCCTGGACCAGACCGTAGAGGTTGGGCACACCCGGCTTCTGGGTGAAATCGTCCATCTCGTTGTTGAGCAGGATGCCCGTCCCGTCGGCGACGACACCGGCGCCGTACGACCCATTCAGCGTATAGGTGACGGCGACCGCGTTGCCGTCCTTGTCGATAATCGAATAGTGCGTCGTCTCCTTGCTCTCGCCAAACCCCTTCGGCATCAGGTCCTGCGAGACGCCAGCCCGGAACGGGTCGATCTTGTCGCGGATGTCCTTGGCGTAAGTCTTGTCCAGAAGCTTCGAGACGGGGTTGTCGATGAAGTCGGGATCACCGAGCGCGGTATTGCGGTCGACATACGCATGCCGCATCGCCTCGACCATGACATGCACGGTCTCCGCCGAACCGGCGCCGAGATAGGATAGCGGATAGCCCTCCAGCACATTGAGGATTTCGCAGATGATGACGCCGCCCGAGCTCGGCGGCGGCGAAGAGGTGATCTCGTAGCCGCGATAGGTACACGTGACCGGCTTCAGTTCCCGCACCGAATATTGCTCGAAATCGGCCTTGGCCAGGATGCCACCTTTGGCACGGCTCGCCTTGACGATGGCATCGGCGATGGCGCCCTTGTAGAAGGCGTCAGGTCCCTTGTCGGAAATGGCTGACAAGGATGCAGCCAGATCGGGCTGGTCGAGTCGCTCGCCGATGCCGTAGGGCTTGCCATCGGGCTTCAGGAAGACGGCGGCTGCGGCCGGGTCTTTCGCCAGCCGGTCGGCGCTGCCGGCGAAAGAAGCGGCATCGCCCTGATTGAGGATGAAGCCGTCCTTGGCATAGCCGATCGCCGGCGCCATCAGCTCCTGGCGGGAAAGCGTGCCGTATTTTTCGCGCGCCATTTCGAAACCGGCCACGGAACCCGGCACGCCGACCGCGAGGTATCCATCCAGGCTGGCGCCTTTCACCGGATTGCCGTCCTTGTCGAGGTACATGGTTTTAGTCGCCGCCAGCGGGGCGCGCTCGCGGAAATCGAGAAAGGTCGATTTGCCATCGGCGAAGCGGATGGTCATAAAACCGCCGCCGCCAATATTGCCGGCATTGGGATAGACGACGGCCAGCGCATAGCCGACAGCAACAGCCGCATCGACGGCATTGCCGCCCTTCTTCAGGACTTCGACACCGACTTCGGAAGCCAGATGCTGGGCTGTCACCACCATGCCATTTTCGCCCTTGGCCGGTGCGGGCGACGCGGCGAAGACGCCCGTCAAAGGCGTCAAGACAAAGGTGATCGAAAGACTTGCTGCGATCAGCGTCCGGCGGGTGAGAGGCATGGCGGGTTCTCCTGGCGGGGAAGCCTAGAAGACCCTGTTGGAGTGACCGAGTCCACTAACAATCGAAGGAGCTTGAGAAAGCGACCCCTCACCCGGATCGCCAATCGAATTGCGAAGTGCGACGCGGAGCAACCCGACCACTCCGCAACGGACGAGGCGTTGCGCCAGCCGCGAAGCGGCCGGATGAAAGGGCTGGCTCGGCTAAACAATCCCGCCCGAGCCGCCAGCCACGGCCGGCCGTTCAGCCGCAACCTTCGCCCGATAGCCGGCTGCACGATAAGCCAGGACGGGATCAATGGCGCCGCCGCTCCTCAGCCGCGCCATGGCGAGGATCGGCTCGACATCGGTGCGGTAGGCAGCCTTCAGCGTCTGCGTTGCCATCAGCGCGTCATTGTCGTCCTGGAAGCCTTCCAACGCCTTGCGGTCAACCAGCAGCGCCTGCGCGTAGGCGCGCTGAACCTCGAGCGCCGACAGCATCAAGCTTTCGATCGGATCGGTGACGTTGTGGCTCTGGTCGAGCATGTGGGCCGGCTCAAAGCCGTCTGCGCCAGAAAGCTCGGCATCGACCAGTTCGTTGAAGACGAGGAACAGCCGGTAGGGATCGATCGACCCGGCATCGAGGTCGTCGTCGCCATATTTGGAATCGTTGAAATGGAAGCCGCCGAGTTTCTTGAACTGGATCAGCCGCGACACGATCATCTCGATGTTGACGTTGGGCGCATGGTGACCGAGATCGACCAGGCAGAACGCCTTCTCTCCGAGTTCCCTGGCTATGAGGTAGTTGGTGCCCCAATCCTGGACGACGGTGGAATAGAAGGCCGGTTCGTACATCTTGTGTTCGCTGAACAATTTCCAGTCGGCGGGCAGCTCGGCATAGATCTCTTTCATAGCGTCGAGATAGCGCTCGAAAGCCCGCGCGAAATTGACCTGGCCGGGGAAGTTCGACCCGTCGCCTATCCATACGGTCAAGGCCTTGGAGCCCAGCGTCTTGCCGATCTCGATGCATTCGAGATTGTGCTCGACTGCTTGTCTGCGCGTGCCGGCGTCGGCATGCGACAGAGAGCCGAACTTGTAGGAAAGCTTCTGGTCCTTCGCGTCCGAAAACGTGTTGGAGTTCATGGCATCGAAGCCGAGGCCGAAGCGCGAGGCGGCCTGCTTCAACCGGTCCGGGTCCGCCTTATCCCATGGAATGTGCAACGAAACGGTCGGGGTGGCCCTCGTCAATTGCTGGATGACCGCGCAGTCCTCGATCTTGTCGAAGATATCGCGCGGCTCGCCGGCGCCGGGAAAGCGCGCAAAGCGGGTGCCGCCGGTGCCGACGCCCCAGGAGGGAATGGCTACGGCAAATTTCTCGACCTTTTCGCGGATGGCATCAATGGCGATGCCGCGGCGGTCAAGGCGCTCGCCCAATGAGCCGTAGTCGCGCTCGAGGTCGGGCCGGAGCGCGGAGTTATCCTTGTAGACAAGGTCGGTGGAGATCATGGTCTCGGGCAAGTCTATTCCTCCCTAATGCGTTCGGTCGGCGCTGCCCCTCATCCGCCTGCTGGCACCTTCTCCCCGTATAGTGACGGGGAGAAGGGAAGCGCGCCGGCGTTGACGCCCCTCTCCCCGTTCTTCATGGGGACGGGGCAAGGGGCGGCGTCGCCTTCAAACGATTACCGCGTAAAGCTCTGCGCGTTGCCCGCGTCGACGTTGATGATGTTGCCGGTCGATTTGGCCGACATGTCGGAAGCGAAAAAATAGATCGCCTCGGCGATGTCTTCCGGAAACACGGACCGCTTCAGCATCGAGCGCGAACGGTAGTGTTCCTCGAGGTCGTCGGTCGACATCTTATAGGCGGCGGCGCGCTGTTCCTTCCACTCGCCGGTCCAGATCTTGGAGCCCCGCAGGACTGCGTCTGGATTGACGACATTGACCCTGATCTGCGCTTCAGCGCCCTCCAGCGCCAGGCAGCGGGCGAGATGGATCTCGGCGGCCTTGGCGGTGCAGTAGGCGGCGGCATTGGGCGACGCGGCAAGTCCGTTCTTGGACGCGACGAACACGACGTTGCCGCCGATCCCCTGCGCCCGCAACAGCCGGAACGCTTCCCGCGAGACCAGGAAATAGCCGGTTGAGAGAATGTCCATGTTCTTGTTCCACAAGGCCAGCGTCGTCTCCTCGATCGGCGCGGCGGAGGCGAGACCCGCATTGGAGACCAGGATGTCGACGCCGCCGAACTCGACCGCCGTCTCGGCGAAACCCGAGATGACCTGGTCCTCCGATGTGACGTCGATCAGCACAGGGCGAACGAAATCCTTGCCGTACGCCTTGGTCAATTCCTCACTTGCATTGGCGAGCGCCGGTTGGTCGATGTCGGCCAGGACCACGCAGGCCCCCTCGCGCAGCAGGCGGTTGGCCGTCGCGCGGCCAATGCCGCCCGCCCCGCCAGTGACCAGGGCGATCTGGCCGGCGAGCGACTTGGGCCTGGACATGCGCTGCAGCTTGAGATCTTCGAGAAGCCAGTATTCGATGTCGAAGGCTTCCTGCGCGGGCAGGCCGACATAGGAAGAGACGGTCGAGGCGCCGCGCATGACATTGATGGCGTTGACGTAGAATTCGCCCGAGATGCGCGCCGTGGCCTTGTCGCCGGCGAAGGTGAACATGCCGACGCCGGGCATCAGATAAACTACGGCATTGGGATCGCGCATGGCGGGCGAGTCCGGATGCTTGCAGCTATCGTAATAGGCCTGGTAGCCGGCCCGGTACGCCGCGATATCGTCGCCGAGGCGGGCCAGGACGGCATCGACGTCGGGCTTGGCCGGGTCGAATTCGATGACCAGCGGCCGGATCTTGGTGCGCAGGAAATGGTCGGGGCATGAGGTGCCAAGTGCGGCCAGCGAACGCATCTCGGCCGAATTGACGAATTCGAGTACCGCAGGCTGGTCGTCGAAATGACCCGTTTTGTGGCTTTTGTCCGAGATCAAGCCACGGATTTTCGGCATCAACCTCGCCGCGATGGCGCGACGCGCCGGGGCGTCGAGCGACTTGACCGCTTCGCCACCGAAGATCGGGAGCCCCTCCGAGCGGCGCTCGAACCAGTCGATGGCCTGGTTGATCACCGAAATCGTCGTTTCATAGCATTCCTTGGGCGTGTCGCCCCAGGTGAACAGGCCGTGGCTTTCGAGGATAACGCCCTTGGCGGCAGGATTTTCGAGGCAGAATTTTTCCAGCAACAGGCCAAGTTCGAACCCTGGGCGTTTCCAGGGCAGCCAGCCGATGGCATCGCCGAAGATTTCCCTGGTCAATGCCTTGGAATCCCTGGCGGCGGCGACAGCGATGATGGCGTCGGGATGCATGTGGTCGACATGCGGCTTGGGCACGTAGGCATGCAGCGGCGTGTCGATCGAGGCAGCGCGCGGATTGAGGTTGAAGGTACAGTGCGGCAGGAAGCCGACCATCTCATCCTCGTGCTCGACGCCGCGATAAAGCCCTTTGAGCGCGCGCAGTTTATCCATGTAGAGGGTGGCGAAGCCGTCGAGCTTGATCGACGCGCTGTCGCCGCCCGAGCCCTTGACCCATAGCACTTCGACGGTCTCGCCTGTGAGGGGGTCCGTCTGCCGGATCTTGGACGAGGTATTGCCGCCGCCATAATTGGTGACGCGCTTGTCGGAACCGAGCGTGTTCGAGCGATAGACCAGAAGCTCAGCCTCGCTCATCCCTGCGGTTTTCGCTTCGTCCCAGAGATTTGCGAGCCGCGAGCCGGAGCGCTTGTCGAGCATTTTATCCTCCCTTGGACGCAGAAAGGCGCTGTCCAATTTTGCGGAAATGTCTACGCGCGGGCCCTGATTGTCAATCATAAACAATCAATACCGATCATATTGCACTGCACAATGGAATTATATGATTGGAAATGATTGACAGTGCTGTTTTCGGATGCCTAGATGCTCAGGCAGGGAGGAACCATGCACGAGAAAGAGCGCCACAGGATCATTCTGTCCGCCGTCCAGGAAAAGCCTGTGGTGACGGTGCAGGAGATGGTCGACCTGACGCAGTCTTCCGAGGCGACGATCCGGCGCGACATCGCAGCCCTGCACGTGCAAAAGCGACTGCGCCGCGTACGTGGCGGCGCCGAAGCAATCTCACCGCCGCAATTCATCGGCCTGGCGGGACGACCCTTCTCCGTCAACGAGACGTTGAACGCTTCGCAGAAACGGGCGATCGCCCGCGAGGCTGTCGATTTGTGCGGGGACGGCGAGCCGATCATCATCAATGGCGGCACGACCACGTTCCAGATGGTGCATTTCCTGACCGGCCGCCGCATGCCGATCTTCACCAATTCCTTCCCGATCGCTGAGCACCTCCTCAAGCACTCCAAGAACACGGTGATGCTGTCGGGCGGCACGATCTATCGCGAGCAGAACATCATCCTGTCGCCCTTCGACAATGACGTGACGCGAAACTTCTATGCGCGCCGTATGTTCATGGGCGCGCAGGGGCTAGGCCCGCTCGGCCTCATGGAAGGCGACCCGTTGCTGATCCAGGCGGAACAGAAGCTCATCGACCAGGCGGACGAACTCGTGGTGCTGGTCGATTCCTCGAAGTTTCGGAAACGCTCGAGCCTGATCCTGTGTGGCCTCACGCGTATCGCGACGGTCATCACCGATGACGGGATCGAGGATCGCGAAGCCAAGATGTTGGAGACCGCCGGCGTGACGCTGATCGTCGCCCGCAACGCGGCAAGCGACAAGGAAGAATCTTCACTGCAGGCTTGAGACACCTCACGCCCGCGGCGGCGATGGAACGCAACAATCAAGGGAGGAACTACGATGAGCTTTCTGAAGAAATTGATGGTGACCGCAGCCTTCTCGGCCGCCATGGTCGTGAATGCCGCCTATGCCGCCGAACACGTCAAGATCGCGCTGGTGGTGAAGTCGCTTGGCAACGGCTTTTTCGATGCCGCCAACAAGGGCGCCGAGGAGGCGGCCAAGGAACTCGGAGATGTCGACATCATCTACACGGGCCCGACCAAGGCAACCGCTGAAGCGCAGATCGAGGTGGTCAATTCGCTGATCGCGCAGAAGGTCAACGCCATCGCCATTTCGGCCAATGACGCCGACGCCCTTGTGCCGGTGCTGAAGAAGGCCATGAAGCGCGGCATCACCGTCATCTCCTGGGATTCGGGCGTCGCCAAGGAAGGCCGCGAGCTGCACCTCAACCCGTCGGATACCGGCCTGATCGGCGAAACGATCATCAAGCTTGCCGCCGACTATTTGCCGGAAGGCGGCGACGTCGCCATCCTGTCGGCATCCTCGACCGCGACCAACCAGAACGCCTGGATCGACGCGGCCAAGAAAATCCTGCCGGAGAAGTTCCCCAAGATCAAACTGGTCGCCACCGTCTATGGCGACGACGATTCGGCCAAGAGCACGGACGAAGCGAAGGGCCTTTTGAAGTCCTATCCCAACCTCAAGGCGATCATCGCGCCGACCACCGTCGGTGTCGTCGCCGCCGCCCAGGTCGTCACCGACGAGAAGCTGATCGGCAAGGTCAATGTCACCGGACTCGCTCTGCCATCCGAGTTCAAGAAATTCATCGACAACGGCGCCAGCCAGGCGGTTGCGTTGTGGAACCCGATCGATCTCGGCTACTCCGCCGTCTACCTCGCCCATGACCTGGCGGTGAAGAAGGAAAAGGCCAAGCCCGGCGCCACCCTGTCGATCGGCCGCGTCGGCAAGGTGACGCTGGACGACACCAACTCGGCCGCGATGGCTCCGCCCTTCCAGTTCGACAAGACCAATATCGAGAAGTTCTCCAAGATCTATTGATCGTCGCGCCGGTGCTTCCCCGCTTGCGGACAAGGATAGTGGCATAGGCAGCGCTCCCCGCTCCGCAGGGGCGAGGGAACGCTAATCTCCAAGGCCGCGGCTGTGTAAGCCTGGGTTCCTCGCCCCCCCGCGATAGCGGGGGAGAGGTGGCTCGGCGAAGCCGAGACGGAGAGGGGGAGCGCCATAGGCGACGGCTCTCCCCTTGTGGGAGACCCAACGAGACGGGTGGCAACGTCGCCTGTGCCAGGACTTGATATGCAAGCAGCCCCTCACCCCGCTCACGATGTTCACGACACTTCCCAGAAGGGAGAGGGTAAGGCCGCGCCCCGCCTGACTCTTTCAGGCATCTCCAAGAGCTTTCCCGGCGTGCGCGCTTTGCACGATGTCAGCCTGTCGCTCTATCCGGGCCAGGTGACCGCGCTGATCGGCGAAAACGGCGCCGGCAAGTCGACGCTGGTCAAGATCATGACCGGGATTTACCAGCCAGATGCGGGCACGATCAGCATCGATGGCGAACCGGTAACCTTAGACAGCGCGCATGCCGCCTTCGGCCATGGCGTCACCGCCATTCATCAGGAAACCGTGCTGTTCGACGATTTGACGGTCGCCGAAAACATCTTTCTCGGCCACGCGCCGCGCACTCGCTTCGGCCTTATCGACTGGCGTACGATGCGCAAGGATGCACGCGAAGTCCTCGACACGATGCATGCCGGCCATATCGACGCCGACGCGCGGCTCAAGGACCTTGGCATTGCCAACAAGCATCTGGTCGCCGTCGCGCGCGCCATGTCGATCGACGCGCGCATCGTCATCATGGACGAACCGACCGCGGCGCTCTCTATGAAGGAAATCGAGGAGCTTTTCCTGCTCATCGAGTTCCTCAGGGAAGTGGGCAAGGCGATCCTGTTCATCAGCCACAAGTTCGACGAGATCTACCGTATCGCCGACCGCTACACGGTGTTTCGCGATGGTGAAATGGTCGGCGAAGGCCTGATCAAGGATGCGGGCCAGAGTCAGATCGTGCGCATGATGGTCGGCCGCTCGGTCGACCACATATTCCCGCAGCGAACGGCCGCGATCGGCGCTCCGGTGCTCTCCGTTTCGGGCCTGTCGCACCCGACCGAATTCGATGGGATCAGCTTCGAGCTGCGAAAGGGCGAGATCCTCGGCTTCTACGGTCTTGTCGGCGCCGGGCGCAGCGAGGTGATGCAGGCAATATCGGGCATCACACGCATCTCTGGCGGCACGATCATGCTGGAAGGCAAAGCGATCGCGCCGAAATCGGCCGCGGATTCGATCGAGGCCGGCATCGTCTACGTGCCTGAAGAACGCGGCAAGCAAGGCGTCGTGATCGGACTGCCGATCTTCCAGAACGTTTCGCTGCCATCCCTCAATCGGACTTCGAAATCCGGCCTGCTGCGGCTGGCGGAAGAGTTCGCGCTCGCCCGCTCCTACACCGAGCGGCTTGACCTCCGAGCCTCATCGCTCAGCCAGGATGTCGGCACGCTGTCGGGCGGCAACCAGCAGAAGATCGTCATCGCCAAATGGCTGGCGACGGCGCCGAAGGTCATCATCCTGGACGAACCCACGAAGGGCATCGATATCGGCTCCAAGGCCGCCGTGCATAGCTTCATGGCCGAACTGGTGGCGCAGGGCCTGTCGGTGATCATGGTCTCTTCGGAACTGCCTGAAATCCTTGGCATGTCCGACCGTGTGATGGTCATGCGTGAGGGACTGATCGCGTCCGTTTACGACAATGACGGACTGGACGCCGAAACGCTTGTCAAAGCCGCTGCGGGGATCGCGGCATGAAGGCGTTTCTCAAGTACCGCGAGGTCTGGCTGCTTGCGGCCATCATCGTGCTGATCGGCCTGATCTCGACGCGCTTTCCAGCCTTTGCCGACCCGAACAATCTACGCCAGGTCTTCAACGACACCTCGATCTTGATGATCCTGGCGCTGGGCCAGATGGTGGTGATCCTGACGCGGTCGATCGACCTGTCGATGGCGTCCAATCTCTGCTTCACCGGCATGGTGGTGGCAATGCTTAACGCCGCGCATCCGGCGATCCCGATCCCGCTGCTGATCGTCATCGCGCTCGCTATCGGGCTGGTGCTCGGCGCTGTCAACGGCCTCTTGGTGTGGCGGCTGAACATTCCCTCCATCGTCGTGACCTTGGGCACGCTGACCATCTATCGCGGCGCCACCTTCGTCCTGTCCGGCGGCGCCTGGGTCAATGCCGACAAGATGAGCCCGGATTTCATCGGCTTCCAGCGCGCGGTCCTGCTTGGCATTCCGGTGCTGTCATGGATCGCCATCCTGGTGATTGCGCTGTTCTTCGTGCTGATGACGCGCACCGCGCTCGGCCGCTCGATCTACGCCATCGGCGTCAATCCGACCGCATCGGTCTATGCCGGTATCGACGTCGGCCGGACGAAATTCATCGTTTTCTGCATCTCTGGGATGGTCGGCGGCCTCGCCGGCTACCTCTGGATCTCGCGCTACGTGATCGCCTCGGTTGAGGTTGCCAACGGCTATGAGCTCAACATCATCGCCGCCTGCGTCATCGGCGGCATCTCGATCGCCGGAGGCATCGGCTCGGTCGGCGGCGCGGTGCTCGGCGCGCTGTTCCTCGGCATCATTTCCAATGCGCTGCCGGTCATCAACATCTCGCCGTTCTGGCAGATGGCGATCTCGGGCGCCGCCATCATCCTCGCCGTCGTCCTCAACGCACGCGGCGAACGCCAGCAAGGCCGCATTATCCTGAGAAAAGCAGAGGCGGCATGACCGACACCCCTGCCCCTCGTCATATTCCCGACCGGCTAGACAGGCCGCTCTCTTCGGCGATCTTCTCCTGGGAGGCACTGCTGGTGCTGGTGGCCGGGGCCATCTTCGTCGTCAACAGCTTGGCCTCGCCCTATTTCCTCGATCCCTATTCGTTGTCGGACCTGACCTTCAACTTCACCGAAAAAGGCCTGATCGCCTTCGCCATGGCGTTGCTGATCATTTCGGGCGAGATCGACCTGTCGGTGGCTGCAACAATAGCGCTCGCGTCGACGCTGATGGGAATGGCGGTTCAGGCCGGCGCCGATACGCCGCTGCTGGTGCTGATCGGCATCCTCGTCGGTCTCGGCTGCGGCGCCTTCAACGGCCTGCTGGTGACACGGCTTGGCCTACCCTCCATTGTCGTCACCATCGGAACGATGAGCCTGTTTCGCGGCATCGCCTTCATCATCCTCGGCGACCAGGCCTACAAGGGTTATCCGGACAGCTTCGCCTTCTTCGGCCAGGGCTATGTCTGGTGGGTGGTGTCGTTCGAACTGCTGCTTTTCCTCATCGCGGCCGTCATCTATTGGTTCCTGTTGCATCGGACCAGCTTTGGCCGCCGCATCTTTGCCATCGGCAACAATCCCGTCGCGGCGCAGTTTTCAGGCGTGCGCGTCGGCCGCATCAAGTTCGTCCTGTTCTGCCTGACAGGATTGATGTCGGGTATCGCCTCGGTGCTGATCACCTCGCGCCTAGGCTCGACGCGCCCGTCGATCGCGCAGGGCTACGAGTTGGAAGTCATCACGATGGTGGTGCTGGGCGGCATCAGCATTCTTGGCGGGGCCGGCAGCATTGTCGGCGTGGTGCTTGCCGCCCTCATCATGGGATTGGTGACCTTTGGGCTCGGCCTGCTCAACGTGCCCGGCATCGTCATGTCGATCTTCATAGGCCTGCTGCTGATCATCGTCATCGCCTTGCCGATCGTTTGGCGGCGGCTGCACGGAGGCCGCTGATGCGCAGAAAGACCGCATTCGCGTATGGTCTGCCGCCCGGCACGACGGCTTGAGTCCATGGACGCGATCCGCCATGTCGCTGTCATCGATATCGGCAAGACCAATGCCAAGGTGGCGCTGGTCGATCTCGTCACTCTGAGCGAGGTAGCGCTGCGACGCATGGCGAACGCGCCGCTGCGGCGCGCGCCCTACCCGCACCACGATGTGGAGGCGCTGTGGGCGTTCATCCTCGACAGCCTTGCGAGCCTCGGCCGCGAACAACGCATCGACGCGATTTCGATCACGACGCATGGCGCGACCGGAGCGTTGGTCGACACTTCCGGCGAACTCGCGCTGCCGATACTCGATTATGAATTCGACGGTCCCGAAGCGCTTGCGTCTGACTATGACGCGATCCGTCCGCCCTTCAACCAGACCGGGTCGCCACGCCTGCCACTCGGTCTCAATCTCGGTGCGCAGATCTACTGGCAGCAGAAACAATTCCCTGCCGAGTTCGCCAGGGCGGCGAGGATGCTGATGTACCCGCAATATTGGGCCCTGCGTCTGACAGGCGTTGCCGCCAGCGAGATGACGTCGCTGGGCTGCCACACCGATCTGTGGAACCCGTGGACAGCGGATTTTTCGTCGCTGGTCGATCGTCTGGATTGGCGCGGCCTGATGGCGCCGGTGCGGCCGGCCGGGGAGCGACTTGGATCGATCCTGCCGGCGCTCGCCGACCGAACCGGCCTCGATCCACAAACGCCGGTATTCTGTGGCCTGCACGATTCAAACGCCTCGCTGCTGCCGCATCTGCTCTCCGACAAGCCGCCCTTCTCGGTCGTCTCTACCGGCACCTGGGTCGTGTCGATGGCGGTCGGCGGCAGACAGGTCGACCTCGATCCGGCGCGCGACTCGCTGGTCAATGTCAATGCGCTGGGCGACCCCGTCCCTTCGGCCCGTTTCATGGGCGGCCGCGAATTTTCCCTGCTGACGCAAGGCCAATCGGAAGATTGTAGCGACGGGGATGTCGCTGCCGTGCTGGCGCGAAAGACATTGCTGCTGCCTTCCATCCAGCAAGGCTCAGGGCCGTTTCCACACCAAGCCAGGGCATGGCTCGACGCCGAGGACATCGACGCCGGCCAGCGCTTTGCCGCCATCTCGTTCTATCTGGCGCTGATGACAGCGAGCTGTCTCGAGCTGATCGGCGCCGATGGGCCGACCACGATCGAGGGACCCTTTGCCCGCAATCGTCTTTTCGTCGCCATGCTGGCCGCGGCAACGGCTCGCAGCGTCGTCGCCTCCGAGGCCGCCACCGGCACCAGCATCGGCGCGGCGTTGCTTGCATCGGATCAAGGAACATTGCTCGGCAAGGGGGAAAGACTGGAGCCGCCGACCGACGCGGCCTGGGCGGACTATGTCAGGAGCTGGCGTGAGGCTGTCGAAGCACGGCGCTGATCAGAGAATCCGCTTGCCGAAGGCCGACATGACGAAGTTCACACTATCCGTGGTAATCCTTGGCTCCAGATCGGCTGTAATGCCTGAAACATCCATCGACAGCAGCCCGCCCGAAAGCGCAATGGCCTCCATCGCCTGATGCGTTTCGCGCACGGTCAATCCACCCGACCCAGCGCCCCAGCCGGCGAACTCGGTTGCGGTCGGCGAGTAGCTGACATGGAAGCCCTGGGTCCCGGAAGCAGCGATGCGGATCGCCTCGTGCATCAGGTCGCGCATGCCCATGGCGTCGACATCGGTCATGGTGAAGGCCGAGACGCGCGAGTCCTTCAGCACCCTCACCTCCGCCGGATCGGTATGGCGCAGACCGACGATGACGACATTCTCCGGCGACAGCTGCGGCTGCAGCGCCCCGGCCTTGTGATCGAGCCCGAGTGTCCGCGCCAGAACCGACGCTTCCGGCAGATCGATTCCTTCTTCGTCTTCCGGCATCAGGGCGGCGATGGAATCGATCCAGATCAAACCGAAGGAATGCTTAGCCCGCGCCATCGCCGTCAGCGCCTTGTGTGCGATGCGACGGTCAGCGCCGACCGTCAAACGGATCAAGCCCGAGGGCGGCCGATCCATGTCGGCCAGTTCGACGACGTCGAAATTCATCGCCTCGAGCCGCGCGCCGGTGGCTTCCCGCGCAAGAATGCCGGCAGCCTCGCGGTCGGCCGAGATCGAGACCATCCTGCGCCCGGAAAAGTCGGCGACGTCGTGCATAGGCGCCTTCTCGACATATTCCGACGTCATCGCCAACAGCATGGCGCCATAGCTCATGCGGAAGGCGACGCGGTCGCCGACAGCCGGCGGCGGGTCGGCATCCTGTACGTCCAGCATCAAATGGTCGCTGGAGGCGCCGAGCACCCTTATCCCTTTGGCGATCGGCGTCAGACCCTCGACCAGCACGTCCTCCCTGCCGATATTGGCGATGGCGCGCAGCCTGTCGCCATCGTCGGAAAAGACCGGCTGATTGCCGAAGGCGTCGTAACCGGATTGGCCGATCGGCCGTGACGGCTTGAGCTTGACCTCGATGATGTCGCTGGTCAGCCGGCAGGCATCGGTTTCGAGCTCGGCCCATGGCCCATCGCGGAAGGTCTCGACGCCGCCTTGCAGGATTGCCTCGCCGACGCGCAGATTGTTGATGCCGGCGGGCAATCTGCCTTCGAGCAGCAGGGGCAGTGACGAAGAGGCTCCCCCGGAAATCCAATCGAGACTTTTGCCCGACAGTCGCTCGGCCTTGTAGGCGTGGGCGACCAGTTGGCCGAGATTTTCCTCCGTCGGCATGATGGCGCCGAAGCAGCCGAGATTGGTACCGATGCCCGCGATGCGCACGCCCTTGAACTCGAGGATCTGCTCGACGGTCGGGATCAGGTCGGACGGCCAGATGCCTTCGCGCAGATCGCCCAGGTCGATCATCAGCATGATGTCATGGACGCGGCCCATGCGCTCGGCAATGCGCGCGATCTCGCGGATGGTGGCAAGTTCCGACTGCAGGCTGATGTCGACGGTGCGCACCACCTCCTCGACGCGCGCCATCGGTGGGCTGCGCAAGAGCATGATGCGCGCGTTGATGCCGCTTTCGCGCAGCCGACGGATGTTCTCGAAGCGAGACTCAGCGATGCCGGCGACTCCGCCGCGCAGCATGGCGCGCGCCACCTGCGGCATGCCACAGGTGCCCTTGGTGACGCCGAACACCTTGATGCCGGACTGAGCGCAACGGTCGACGATGGTGCGGGCGTTGCGCTCGATACGGCCAAGGTCAATGGCGACTTGCGGTCCCGACATCCCTCAATTCCTGTAAACCAGCCCTTGCGGATCGATCTCTGGCTTGCGGCCGGCGACGAGATCGGCGAGGAATTTTCCCGAACCGCAGGCCATGGTCCAGCCGACATGGCCATGGCCGGTGTCGAGATAAAGGTTTTTGTAGCGCGCCTGGCCGATGACCGGCACCGAGTTCGGCATCATGGGCCGCAGTCCTGCCCAGAGCACAGCTTTCTTCTCGTCGAAGGCGCCCGGGAACAGATCCTTGCCGGTCCTGAACATGGTGGCAAAGTCGCCGGGCTTGTGAGTGCGGTCAAAGCCGGCGAATTCGGCCGTCGATGCCAACCGCAGTCGATTGCCAAGGCGCGAATAGGCCATCAACTGGTCCTCGTCGGCGCCGCCCATGGTCGGCCCCTTGGTCTCGTCTTCCAGCGGAATTGTCGCCGTATAGCCCTTCACGGGGTAGACAGGCAGGTCGATGCCGTAGCGGCGGCCGAGGAGGCCGCTTTCCGGTCCCATCGAAATGACCACGGCATCGGCGGCCACAGGACCGGCGGACGTCATCACCGCACGGACACGGTTGCCCTCGATATCGAGGCCCTCGACGGTCGTCCCGCACAGGAATTTGACGCCGAGTTTGTCGGCTGCGTGGGCGGCCAATCTATCGACAAACAGTTTGGAATCACCGGTCTGGTCGATCGGCGAATAGACGCCACCGGCGATCTTTTCCTTCACGCCGGCAAGGCCGGGCTCAAGTTCGACAAGCCTGTCGCGGCCGACGATCTCGATCGGCAGGCCATGTTCGGCTAAATAGCGATAATTGTCGGTACCGGTGTCGAGGCTGTGCTGCGAGCGAAAGAAATAGAGGATGCCTTTCTTGCGCTCGTCATACTGGATGCCGGTTTCGGCCGAGATGACGTTGATGCATTCGCGCGAATAGAGCGCCAGGCGCAGCTTGACCTGGCTGTTGGCGCGCAGCCGCGCCACCGTGCACTGACGCAGGAAACGCAGGCTCCAGGCGAGGAAATAAGGATCGAACCTCAGCCTTACCTTGATGCCAAGATCGTGATTGTAGAGCGCGCGCAGGAAAGTCTTCAGAGCCGCCGGCGAGGCCCAGGCAGTGGCATCGCCAGGCGACACCAGACCGGCATTCGACTGGCTGGTGCCACGTGCCGGCGCCGCATGACGCTCGACCACGGTAACCTCATGACCGTCGGCCGCCAGATAGTAAGCGGCCGCCGTCCCGACAACGCCGGCTCCGAGCACCACTATCTTCATGCCGTCCCCCAAAGCTGTTCGCGGCGCGGCGTTTCCGTGCCGAGCGCGAATGCCTTCCATAGCGCTTCGCCAAGCGCCTTGCGACCCCTCGGGAAACTTGGCTTAGCTTCGTGCGGAGTTCTTGCCGGTCAGAATGCGCTCCCAGGCCAGCGCGTCGGCAACGATCTGGTCGAGATCGTCCCGCTGCGGCGTCCAGCCAAGCTGCGCCCGGGCAAGGTCCGAATTGGCGACCACCGCGGCGGCGTCACCCGGACGACGCTCGCCCATTTTTACCTCGAAATCGTGGCCGAAGGCGCGCCGCACGCTGTCAATGACCTCAAGCACCGAATAGCCATGGCTGTAGCCGCAATTGGCGACCAGGCTCGTGCCGCCTGCGCGCAGCCGCTGCAGGGCCAGGCGATGCGCTGCCGCCAGGTCGCTGACATGGATATAGTCGCGCATGCAGGTTCCGTCGGGCGTCGGATAATCGGTGCCGAACACCTGCATGAACGGTCGCTTGCCGAGCGCGGTTTCGCAGGCGACCTTGATCAGATGCGTTGCGCCTGGGGTCGATTGGCCGGTGCGGCCCCTCGGATCGGCGCCTGCGACGTTGAAGTAGCGCAGCGCCGTGTAGCGCAGCCCATAGGCGGCTCCTGCATCGCGCAGCATCCACTCGCTCATCAGCTTGGACAGGCCGTAGGGCGATTCCGGCGCCAGGCGGGCATCCTCGCGCACCGGCTCCAGCCCGGCGCCGCCATAGACGGCGGCTGTCGACGAGAAGATGAAATGCGGCACGCCCTCGCGAACGGCGGTCTCGATCAGCGTGCGGGTCTTGGACGTGTTGTTTTCGTAATAGGCCAGCGGATCCGCGACCGACTCCGGCACCACGATGGAGCCGGCGAAATGGATGATCGCGTCGACCTTGTTCTCCCGGATGATCGAGCCGACAAGTTCTTTGTCGGCCACATCGCCGACCACCAGCCTGGCCTCCGGCGCAACTGCCCATTCGAAACCGGTCGAGAGGCGGTCCAGAACGACCACGCTCTCACCAGCATCCAGCAGTTCCCAGACCATGTGGCTGCCGATATAGCCGGCGCCACCTGTTACCAAAACCGCCATCCGCGACCTCGCATCTCAAGATTGATCGGAAATTGTCTCGACCACCGCCATTACTGCAAAGCCCGCCGCATGGCCACCAGCCGTCGTAACGGGCGAAGCCGCAATGTGGCATCGTCTGGAAACAAAGTTGATCCACATCAAGGGAATAGGCCACCATCCGTGGTCGTTAGGAAACATTGTCCGGGCGTGGCATTTTGACCAGAGCGGCCCGGTGGACGTCCAATAGGGCAATGACTATGATCCCGCGCAAAAATTGGGAAGCCGACATGAACTACCAGCGGTTCTTCGAGGACGCTATCGACCAGCTCCATGCGGAGCGGCGCTACCGCGTCTTCGCCGACCTAGAGCGTATCGCAGGCAAGTTTCCACGCGCCATCTGGCGCGCCAATGGGCGCGCGGAGGAAATCACAGTCTGGTGCTCGAACGATTACCTCGGCATGGGACAGCACCCCGATGTGGTCGCCGCGTTCCAGAACACGGCGGGCAGGATGGGCTCCGGCGCTGGCGGCACCCGCAATATTTCCGGCACCAGCAATCCGCTGGTCGAGTTGGAGATCGAACTTGCCGATTTGCACGAGAAGGAAGCCGCACTCGTCTTCACCTCCGGCTTTGTCTCCAACGAGGCGTCGATCTCCACCATCGCACGGCTTCTGCCGAATTGCCTGATCCTTTCGGATGAACTGAACCATGCCTCGATGATCGAGGGCGTGAGGCGCTCCGGCGCGGAAAAGAAGATCTTCCGCCACAATGACGTCGCGCATCTGGAGAGCCTGCTGCTGGCGGCCGGCCGCGAGCGCGCCAAGCTGATCGTCTTCGAAAGCGTCTATTCGATGGATGGCGACATCGCGCCGATCAAGCAGATCGTCGAACTCGCCGAACGCCACAACGCCATGACTTATATCGACGAAGTCCACGCTGTCGGCATGTATGGGCCGCGCGGCGGCGGCATCACCGAGCGCGAAGGCCTTGCCGATCGCATCGACATCATTCAGGGCACGCTGGCCAAGGCGTTCGGTACGCTGGGCGGCTACATCACCGGCACTAGCGCGGTTATCGACGCGGTGCGCTCCTATGCGCCGGGCTTCATCTTCACGACAGCGTTGCCGCCGGCCATTGCTGCGGCGACGACCGCCTCTATCCGCCATCTCAAGCGGTCGCAGGCCGAGCGCGACGCACAGAAGCAGCAGGCGACGCGGACCAAGCAGATTCTCTCCGCCGCCGGCCTGCCGGTGATGGAGTCGCCGACCCATATCGTGCCGCTGTTGGTTGGTGACCCCGAACTCTGCAAGATGGCCAGTGACCGCCTGCTCGGCGTACACGGCATCTACATCCAGCCGATCAACTATCCGACCGTGCCGCGCGGCACGGAGCGCCTGCGCATCACGCCGACGCCGTTCCACACCGACGCGCTGATCGCGGGGCTGCAGGACGCGCTAGTCGAGACCTGGGACGCGCTGGGCATCCCCTACGGTTCCGCCGGCCGGCCTTCGGTGGCCAAGAGCGACCGCGTCATCCCCCTGCTGGTGCCCACGTCCGGAGGCTGAAGCCGGTTCGAAGCTCCCACGCTTAGACTTCTTGCCGGGGCGCTGGCCCCGACCTGTCAGCGCCTCAGGCAGTCTTCATCCATTTGGCCAGCCTGTGGGCGGCGTCCTCGATCTGGTCGAGGCGGCGATGGAAGCAGAGCCTGAGAAAACCTTCGCCGCCAGGGCCGAAAGCCGTGCCGGGAGCCAGCCCGACATTGGCCTTGTCGACGATATCGAAGGCGGCGGCACGCGAATCGGTAATGCCATCGACCTGGAAAAACAAATAGAAGGCGCCCTGCGGCACGGCAAAACGGGCGCGGCCTGTGTCGCCGAGGATGCCGCAGACCAGATCGCGCGCGGCCCGCGCCCGCTCCACCTGTTCGGCAATGAAGGCATCGCCCTCGTCGAGCGCGGCGATCGCGCCGCGCTGCATGAACTGAGCAACGCCTGAGGTCGAATACTGGATCAGGTTCTCGAACACCTGCTGCAGGTCAGGATGCGTCTTGATCCAGCCGACACGCCAGCCGGTCATCGCCCAGTTCTTGGAGAACGAGTTGACGAAGAGGATGCGATCGTCCGCCGTGGCGATGTCGAGGAAGGACGGCGCGCGGCCTTGGCCATAGTGGAACAGGGAATAGATCTCGTCGGCGATAATCCAGATATTCTTCGCGCGTGCGAGATCGAGAATCGCCCGCAAGGTCTCGTGATCGGCGGTCCAGCCGGTCGGGTTCGACGGCGTGTTGATGAACAGCGCCTTGGTTCGCGGCGTTATCGCCGCAGCGATCTTCTCGACATCGCAGGACCACCCATTGCCTGAATTGTCCAGCGTGACCGGCACCGGGACGGCGCCCGATATCGCCGCGGCGGCATCGAAATTCGGCCAGGCCGGCGACAGATAGATCACCTCGTCGCCGGCGCCGGCAAGCGCGTCGAGCGCCAGTTGGATCGCATGCATGCCCGATCCGGTGACGATGAATTGCTCCTCGGGGAAGGTCTTGCCGAAATGCCTGGTATAATAACGGCCAAGCGCCTGACGCAGATCGGGAATGCCTTTCTGCCATGTGTAGAACGTTTCGCCATTGGCGAGCCCACGCGCCGCAGCCTCGCCGATAAAGGCGGGCGTGGGCAGGTCGCCCTCACCGGCCCACAGCGGGATCATGCCCTCGCGCAGGCGACCATAGTTGATGACGGCGACAATGCCGCTTTCTGGAGCAGCACGGGCTTCCGCGCGCAAGCTATCGATCAAGGTCATTGGCGTGTCCGTTCTGGTCTCTTTCAGCGCTCCTTAGCAGATGCCAAACCAGAAAACCCCGGCCGTGAACGACCGGGGTTTTGGTCCAGCATGCAGCTAAGCGATCAACGCCTTGCGAGGAGGTCGCGAATCTCGGTCAGCAGCGCGATGTCGGCGGGAGGCGGGGCCGCCGGCGCCACAGGCTTCTCGCGCTCCAGGCGCTTGCGCAGGTTGTTCACGGCCTTGACCATCAGGAAGATGATGAAGGCGAGGATCAGGAAGTTGAGCACGGCGGTAATGAAACTGCCATAGGCGAGCACGGCGCCGTGAGCCTTGGCATCGGCCAGCGTGGTGGCGTTGTTGTCCAGGGAAAGTGGCAGGAAATAGTTGTTGAAATCCAATCCGCCGAAGACCGCACCGACAATCGGCATGATGACGTCGTCGACCAGCGATTTGACGATCGTGCCAAAGGAAGCTCCAATGATGACGCCGACCGCAAGGTCCATCACATTGCCCTTGGAAATGAATTCCTGGAATTCCTTCAGCATCAGACCCTCCTTGTCATGACCGGCGGCGTGGCCGTCCCAAGCTAGCAACCGGGAGGCATCATAACAAAAAGCTGAAGTTGCGATATGGGCAAAGGGGAGAGCCAACTGCTTTCTCCTCCGGCCCGGCAGGTCCGGGCTAGCCCACGGCCCCCTTGCCGGGAATGACGCGATGGACTCATGCGGCAAGCTGTGATTGCGTCTGGGCAAGCCGTGTTGAATTTGGCAGGGAGGATGTTGCCGGCGTGCAGGGCTTGTTCATCGTCATCATCGCGATCGCCTATGTGACGCTGCTGTTCGCTATCGCCAGCCTGGGCGACCGCCGCGCGGCGAAGTCGGGGGCCGGCCGGGCCCGGCCGTTCATCTATGCACTCAGCCTCGCCATCTACTGCACATCCTGGACCTTCTTCGGCTCGGTCGGACTGTCCTCCGAGCGCGGGCTGGAATTCCTCGGCATCTACACTGGTCCCGTGCTGGTGTTCGTGTTCGGCTTTCCGCTGCTCAACCGCATCGTGCGACTGGCCAAAACAGAGAAGATCACCTCGATCGCCGACTTTCTCGGCGCGCGCTACGGCAAGAGCTTCACCGTCTCGGCGATCGCGACGCTGATCGCCACGATCGGCGCGGTGCCCTATATCGCGCTGCAGCTGAAGGCGATCTCGGGTTCGGTCAGCCTGATGGTCGAGCATTACACCGGATCGCCACCCTCATTCGACCCGTTCGTCAGCGACATTTCGCTGGTCGTCGCCATGCTGCTGGCGCTGTTCGCCGTGCTGTTCGGCACCCGCCACGCCGACGCGACCGAGCACCAGGACGGGCTTGTCCTGGCTGTGGCGGTCGAGACCGTGGTCAAGCTCGCGGCCTTCCTTACGGTCGGACTTATGGTCACCTTCCTGATCTTCGGCGGTCCTGGCGACATGCTCGAGGAACTCGCCCGGAACGCGCAGGTGCGGCAGGCGATGAACTACAACACCTCGCTGGCCACATGGCTGGTGCTGACCACATTGAGCGGTTTTGCCATCATCATGCTGCCGCGGCAGTTCTACGTCACCATCGTGGAGAACCGCGGCGAGGCCGAGTTGCGCACCGCGACATGGGTGTTTCCCCTCTATCTCGTGGCAATCAACCTGTTCGTACTGCCGATCGCGTTTGCCGGCCTGACGGTGGTCGGCAGCGGAACCAGCAGCGATCTCTATGTGCTGTCGCTGCCCTTGTTCAGCGGCCATGATGTGCTGGCGATGGCGGCTTTCATCGGCGGCCTGTCGGCGGCAACGGCCATGGTGATCGTCGAAAGCGTGGCGCTGTCGATCATGATCTCCAACGATCTTGTCATCCCGCTGTTCGTGCGCCGCCTGCTCAAGACGAAGTCTCCGGAGACAGAGGACTGGTCGACGCTGATCCTCAATGTGCGGCGCGGGGCGATCTTCACGCTCCTGTTCATCGCCTTCCTCTATTACCGCGAGAGCACCAACAGCGCGCGCCTGTCGTCGATCGGCCTGATGTCCTTCGCGGCCATCGCCCAGTTCGCGCCGGCGCTGATCGGCGGCCTGATCTGGCGGGGCGCCAACGGTAGGGGTGCCGCGCTCGGCATGATCGCCGGCATCCTCATATGGGGCTACACATTGCTGTTTCCGTCGCTTGCCGACCCTGATACCGGCATCATCGTGCGCGGCCTGTTCGGCTTCGAGGCGTTGCGGCCGCAGGCGCTGTTCGGCACTGTCGCCGAACCGCTGAACCACGGCGTCCTGTGGAGCCTTTCGATCAATGCGGTGTTCTTCGTGCTGGGCTCGCTGTCGCGCGCTTCAGTACCGCTGGAACGCATCCAGGCGTCGATCTTCGTGCCTCGCGACGCCGGACCGATGCCCAGCCTGCGCCGCTTCCGCACCGCCATCACCGTCAACGATCTCAAGGACACGATCGGGCGGTATCTCGGCGTCGAGCGGACCGAGCGCTCCTTCCAGACGTTCGAGAAGACCAACGGCACCTCGCTGCACGGCAACGAGCAGGCGAGCATGGATGTCATCCGCTTCTCGGAGCAATTGCTGGCCAGCGCCGTCGGCTCCTCGTCGGCACGGCTGATCCTGTCACTTTTGTTCCGGCGCCACGACCGCGAATCCCGTGATGCGTTTCGCCTGCTCGACGACGCCACCGAAGCGCTGCAACACAATCGCGACCTGCTGCAGATCGCGCTCGACCAGATGGAGCAAGGCATAACCGTCTTCGACCGGGATTTTCGACTGATCTGTTGGAACCGCCAATATCGGGCGCTGTTCGACCTGCCCGACGAGATGGGCCAGGTTGGCGTCTCGCTCGACCGCATCCTGCGCCATCTGGCCGAGCGCGGCGACATTCCGGCGGAGCAGCGCGTGGCGATGCTCAACCGGCTGACGAGCTTCGTCAGCCCCTGGCAGATGGAACTCAAGACCAGCGGCCGCATCCTCGAACTGCGCTCCAATCCCATGCCGGACGGCGGCATCGTCGCCACCTATGCCGATATTTCCGGGCGCGTCGAACAGGATCTGGCGCTGAAGCGGGCCAATGAATCGCTCGAACAGCGCGTCAAAACGAGGACCATCGAACTAACTGGGGTCAATGAGGAGTTGACCCGGGTTAACGAAGAACTGGCGCAGGCGCAGATGCTGGCCGAGGAGGCCAATCTCGGCAAGACGCGATTCCTCGCAGCGGCCGGCCACGACATCCTGCAGCCGCTTAACGCAGCCCGCCTCTATTGCTCGTCGCTGATCGAGAAGGCCGGCACCGGGCCTGCCGCCATCGCGGCCGTCAACATCGAATCCTCGCTGGAATCGGTCGAGACCATTCTCGGCGCCGTACTCGATATCTCCCGCCTCGATGCCGGCGCGATGAAGCCGGAGAACACCGCCTTCAACCTTGACGGCTTGCTGCGCCAGCTCGGCAATGATTTCCAGCCGCTCGCCTCCGAAAAGAAGCTCGAGCTGACCATCATGCCGTCGTCGCTGACCGTGGTGACGGATCGCAATCTGTTGCGTCGCCTGATCCAGAACCTCGTCTCCAACGCCATCAAATACACGCGTCACGGCCGTGTGCTCGTCGGCGTGCGGCGCCGTGGCGAACTGGCCGAAATCCAGGTGATCGACACCGGCATCGGCATTGCCGGCGACAAGCTGAGCACGGTCTTCGACGAATTCACCCGGCTCGAAGAAGGTGTGCGCGAGGCCGAAGGCCTCGGCCTTGGCCTCTCCATCGTCGATCGCATAGCCCGGGTGTTGCGCCTGGAAATCCGAATCTTTTCAGATCCAGGCAAGGGCACGCGTTTTTCCGTCGTCCTGCCCGTGGCGGAAGCGCGGGAGGCGCGGCGCGAGATTGAGACCAGGCCGGCTGTCCGTTCGACAGCGTCGCTGTCCGGGCTGCGCGTGCTCTGCATCGACAATGATGCACGCATTCTGGATGGCATGCGGCTGCTGCTCGAGGGCTGGGGCTGCGACGTGGAAACGATCTCCGGCTCGAAAGACCTGGAGAGCACGATGATCCGCCGGCCTGACATTGTGCTGGCCGACTACCACCTCGACGGCGAAATCGGTCTCGACATCATCGTCAGGCTGCGCGCGGTCCACGGCGACGACATGGCCGCCGTGCTGGTCACCGCCGACCGCTCCCGCGAAGTCCGCACGGCAGCGGGCAGCCTCGAAATCCCGGTGATCAACAAACCGCTGAAACCAGCGGTGCTGCGCTCCATGATGGCCCGGATGCGGCCGCTGGCGTCCGCGGCCGAATGAAGGCCGAAGGCGCAGCGGTTTCGGCGTATGGTGACGCTCTATCCGAGTTCTCTGAGATAAGCGCAGAACATATCGGCCATCGCATCGGCGTAGGTTTCGATTTCGACGGGGTTTCGAGGGGTTTCGGAAAACTGTTTTCCGACCGCGCCGAGGGTCGTGCCTATCAAACTTCCCGCAAGATTGCGGACAGCATCCGAAGCCCCGGGCAAGGCCTCCTGCATGAAGAGTTGTATGGTGAGCGCTCCCGAAGCTTTGGCCTCCTCCGCCTCCGGCGCATCGCGGTAGAGTGGAGCGGCGTCGCTGAGGGCCACCCGAACGGCCGCCTCATCGCATTCCGAGCGAATGAAGGCGTGAACGACAGCGCGCAGCCTTTCAAACGGCGTCTTCTCCACTGACCGCAGAATTCCGCTCAGCAGATCGTTGGTCTGTCGCCATTCATCGCTCTGCAGCCGGAACAGCAATGCCGCCTTGTTGGGAAAATACTGATAGAGCGATCCGACGCTGACGCCAGCCTTCTCGGCCACGCGCGTGGTGGTGAAACGCTGCGCCCCTTCGCTCGCCAAAACCTGAACAGCAGCCTGCAGGATCGCCGCAACCAGGTCGGTGGCCCGCTCCTGTTTTGGCTGTTTTCGCGAGGAAATCGAAGGGTTGAGCGTCGGGCCATGTCTCGAGCCGGCAATGCGAATTGGAAACCTGAAGGATTATTCGTATTTTCAGGGCAACACAAGAACGCAGCCATTTTCAATCGGAGACTTCATGACAACGCTGACCAACGCCCCACTGGCACCTTTGCTGAAGCGCCTGTTCGACGAAGCCAATGCCGCAACCAGTCCGGCTGAGGCGGAGCTCTCGCATGAGGAGCGGGCGCGCCTGCTCAACAGCAAGACCGAATATGCCGATTTCTACGGACGGCTGAAGGATCTCTGGCTGGCGATCTCGCCCGAGACCGGCACCCTGCTCTATATGCTGGCGCGCAGCAGCGGCGCGCGCATCATCATCGAATTCGGCACCTCGTTCGGCATCTCGACGCTCTATCTTGCGGCAGCACTGCGCGACAATGGCGGTGGCCGCCTGATCACCACTGAGTTCGAGCCATCGAAAGTGATGCGTGCCAAGGCCAATTTGACCGAGGGCGGTCTGATCGACCTGGTGGACATCCGCGAAGGCGATGCGCTTGAGACGCTGAGCGCCGATCTGCCGGAGACGATCGATCTGCTGCTGCTTGACGGCGCAAAGGCGATCTATCCGGAGGTCCTCAGCCTGGTCGAGAGCCGCTTGAGGCCGGGCGCACTGATCATCGCCGACAATGCCGATTTCTCTCCCGAATATCTGCAAAGGGTGCGTTCACCGGCGTCTGGCTACATGTCCACGCCGTTTGGCGAGGACGTCGAACTCTCCGTGCGGCTCGGCTGACCAACCTCGTTGCCGCGTAAGACTTCAACCACGCGGCTCAACTCCTAATGTCGCTAGAGGCGACCGTAGGCGTTTACGTCAACCAACGCGCAATCGTCCGGCCGTCGACGGCGTGATAGGGCGAGCGCGGGAATCCCACGCTCAGCCTATCGGCTGCGGCGGGTCGCTGCCGATCCTGGACAGTAGGATCACCGCCTGGGTGCGGCTATCGACGCCGAGCTTCTGCAGGATGGCCGAGACATGCGCCTTGACCGTGGCCTCCGATACACCCAGTTCATAGGCAATCTGCTTGTTGAGCAGGCCTTCCGCCAGCATGCCGAGCACGCGCGTCTGCTGCGGCGTCAGTGCCTGCAGCCTCTTGATCAAGTCCGATATTTCGGGATCACGTTCGACGCCGAGATCGACCCCGACCGGTGCCGCGATATCGCCTGCAAGCACCGAGCGCACGGCATCGCGGATTTCGTCCATGCTGGCCGATTTGGAGATGAAGCCCGAGGCGCCGAGGTCGAGCGCACGCCTGATGGTTGCCGGATCGTCATGCGCCGACACCACGACGAGCGGCACCGCCGGATGGATGCCGCGCAGCGAGATCAGGCCTGACAGGCCGCTGGCGCCCGGCATCGACAGGTCGAGCAGCACCAGGTCGACATCTTCATTGGCGACGACCAGCGCCTTGGCGCTTTCGAAATCACCGGCCTCGTGGATGGCAACGACATTGCCGATGCCGGCCAGCGCTTCGCGCAACGCACCGCGAAAAAGCGGGTGATCGTCGGCGATGACGAAAGAATAGCCTGGCGGCAAGCGTTCCTCCCCAAATCCCTGATTTTCTGCTTTTTGCGGGATCAGTCAGGCGATTATGAAGGGCTGCGTGCCGTTTTCAAGCAGCAAAGCCGGCCAGCGGTGTTTTCCGGGCTTCGGGTGCTCAGGTCTTCTGTGAATTCGGTTGGGGGCCGTCGCCCTTATCCTTGTCCAGGTCCTTCACGATGCCCATGAAGCCCTTCAGGAAGCGCTCCATATAGCTCATCGACTTGTTGAAATCCTCCTCGCTCGGCAGCTTCGATTCGAGGCGGGCCGAAAGCGAATTCTCGAGCTTGGTAACGCGTTCGTCCATTGCCTTCATAGAGCTTTGCAGTCGGTCGATTTCGTCTTGGAAAGCGGTGCGTTCATCGGCAGCCACCTTGCAGACGAGTTGGCCGGAGCGCTCCTCGCAGATCGACATCGCGCCTGTGCGCGTATCCATCCGGACATAGCCATTGTCGGACTTTTCCAGCCGATAGTGGTCGGTTTCCTCCGAAAAGGCGGATGCCGCGACCAGCGAAACGAGTGCGGCGGGGATCAAGATGTGCTGCAGACGCATGTTGTCCTCCATGGCCAAAGCCCGAGATATCGCTTGTTTGCGCTTGAAATGGGGAAGACCCGTGGCACAGCCTTCCCCGCGGGGCTGGTTCGGACTATAGCGCAAACCATGTCCCGGATCATCTATAAGATAACCCCCGAAGCGCCTTGGCGCGAGGCCGAAGCCAGTGGTCGCTTCTCCGGCGCACCGATCGATGTCGCCGACGGCTTTATCCATTTCTCCACGGCGGCCCAGGTTCGGGAAACGGCGGCGAAGCATTTCTCCGGGCAACCGGACTTGTTGTTGGTTGCGATCGACGAGGCCCGCCTTGGCAACGCCTTGAAATACGAAGTCTCCGGCGGCGGCGCGCTGTTTCCGCATCTCTATGATGTGCTGGACATGAAAGCGGTGCTGTGGGTCCAGCCCTTGCCGCTGGGCGCCGACGGTGCGCACCAATTCCCTGCCTTGGAGGCTGAATGAGCGTGTTCGACCGGATCGGCCAGAAGCTGCTTTTCACATTCGATCCGGAAACCGCCCATGGCCTGTCAATCGCTGCGCTGCGCTGCGGACTGCCGGTGGCCGGGCGACCGATCCGCGACGACAGGCTGAAGGTCAGCCTCTGCAGCATCGACTTCCCCAATCCGCTCGGCATGGCGGCCGGCTATGACAAGAATGCCGAGGTGCCCGACGCCCTGCTCGGGCTCGGCTTCGGCTTCGCCGAGGTCGGCACGGTCACACCGCTACCGCAGGCTGGCAATCCGAAGCCACGGATCTTCCGGCTGACGGCCGATGAAGCGGTGATCAACCGGTTGGGCTTCAACAATGAAGGTCACGCGGCCGCCGAACGACGTCTTGCCGCGCGTAAGGGCCGTTCCGGCATTGTGGGCGTCAACATCGGCGCCAACAAGGACAGCAGCGACCGTGTCGCCGACTATGAGCGCGGCGTCATCCGCTTTGCGCCCTATGCCAGCTACCTGACGATCAACATCTCCTCGCCCAATACCCCCGGCTTGCGCACCATGCAGGCGCGCGAACAGCTTGGC
This sequence comes from Mesorhizobium sp. ES1-1, assembly GCF_020164785.1. GTDB lineage: Bacteria > Pseudomonadota > Alphaproteobacteria > Rhizobiales > Rhizobiaceae > Mesorhizobium. Next base: position 580,859 of record NZ_JAIUGX010000001.1, read on the forward strand.
GAGCTCTTGTCGCGCGTCATCGCCGCACGCGCCTCGGCAAGGGCGCGGCCGCCGGTCTTCCTCAAGATCGCGCCGGACCTGGTCGAGGCCGAGCTGGAGGACATCGCCGCCGAGGTGACCGAGAAACGGATCGATGGCGTCGTCGTCTCCAACACCACCGTCTCGCGGCCGGCCCTGCGCAGCGGCGACGCCGTGCGCGAGACCGGCGGGCTCTCCGGCAAGCCGCTGTTCGAACGCTCGACCATCGTGCTGGCCAGGATGCGCAGATTGCTCGGGCCCTCGATTGTGCTAATCGGCGTCGGCGGCGTCGACTCCACCGAAACGGCGCTGGAGAAGATCCGGGCTGGCGCCGATCTTGTCCAGCTCTACACGAGCATGATCTATGCCGGGCCCGCGCTGCCGGGCCGCATCATTGCCGGAATGGCCCGCCATGCCGAGACGGCAGGGCTGAAGTCCATTCGAGACCTGCGCGACAGCCATCTCGGCCAGTGGGCGGCGCGGCCGCTCAGCTGAACGCTGTCCGCATCCGCAGTCGCAGGATAGCCAGCAAGCTGAAACCGCGCACCAGCAGGAACACGTGCAACGCCGCCCACAGGCCGCTATTGCCGAACACCGGCCCCAAAGTCAGCAGAGCGGCCGTAAAGACGAGAAACGACAGCAACATCATGTTGCGCATGTCGCGCGACCAGGTCGCACCGATGAAGACGCCATCCATCTGGAATGCGAGCACACCGCTCAGCGCCGTGAACGCCGCCCATGGCAGGTAAATGTCGGCAACCGAACGGACCTCTGTCGACGTCGTGACGAGGGCGACCAGATCGGTGCCGCCGGCCAGCAGCACCAGCGTCGCTACTCCGGCCAGACCGAAACCCCACAGCAGCGTGAGCTTGACGGCCCTGCGGAACGGGATGGCGGCGCGCGCGCCGACGGCGCGGCCAGCCAGCTGTTCGGCGGCAGTGGCAAAACCATCGAGAAAGTAGCCCGCGACGAGGAAGAAATTCATCAGCACGGCGTTCGCGGCCAGCGTCACCGTGCCGAACTGCGCGCCCTGGCGCGTGAACAGAGCGAAGGCGGCGAGCAGCGAGAAGGAGCGGATCATGATGTCGCGGTTGAGCGAAAGCATGCGCAGGAAGGCGCCCGTGTGGAGCAGGCGATGACGCGGCAAGGCCGGCGCCGCGCGGAACCGCCTGACAACGATGGCAAGACCAAGCAGCATGGCGAGGAACTCTCCGGCGACGGTTGCCCAGGCGACGCCGGCAACCCCCCAGCCGAGCCTCAGGCCGAGCAGCAGACAGAGCGCCATGTTGACGCTGTTGAGCACCAGTTGCAGCATCAGGCCAAGCCCGCCCTCGCCGCGCCCCAGCACGTAGCCCAGGATGGCGTAGTTGATCAGCGAAAAGGGCGTTGCGAGCAGCCTGATGCGGATGTAGACCCCCATCGCCTCGCTGACGCGCGGTTCGGCCCCCATGAACCACTGACCGCCGACCGCGAACAATGGCGCCAGCGCCGCCAGAACGATGCCAGCGATCACGGCGATCAGCATGGCGCGCCAGAACACCGCCTGTTCTTCCAGAACATCGCCGCGTCCGAAGGCTTGCGCGACAAGGCCGGTGGTGCCGGAGCGCAGGAAGTTGAATGTGGTGAAGACGACGTCGAAAACCAGCGCTCCGGCGGCCAGCCCGCCCAAGAGGGCGGCGTCGCCGAACTGGCCGACGACAGCCGTATCGACCAAGCCGAGCATGGGCGTCGTCAAATAGGCAAGCGTCATCGGCACCGAGATGGCGAGCACCGAGCGGTTGGTGACGACGAAGGATCCCCGGTCCACGGCGGATCCGGCGTCGGCTGGGGTCGCACCCTGGTCCAAGGATTGCTGCCTTGCTGATTGCGGCTTGATCGAACTGCCGATGTGCCCCATTTTCCGGCCACCGCGCAATCATCCTTCCCGGGATGGCCAACCGAAATCCCGGTCTGGCGTGAGCCCGGCGGACCCATTCCATGCCGTTGCACATCGTCCATCATCCCGACTACGACGCGGGTTTTGCCGCCAACCATCGCTTTCCGATGAGCAAATATCCGCTGCTGATGGAAGCCTTGACTGCACGCGGCCTGGCTGGACCGGACGCGCTCAGCACCGCCGAACCGGCGCCCGTGTCATGGCTCAAGCTTGCCCATGCGGCGGATTATGTCGATCAGGTCGTTGACTGCCGCGTGCCCGAAAAAATCGAGCGGGAGATCGGTTTCCCGGTCAGCCCTCGCGTCTCGCTGCGTGCGCGGCTCGCCGCGGGCGGTACTATACAGGCGGCGCGGCTGGCCTTGCGGCACGGCATCGCCTGCAACACCGCCGGCGGCAGCCATCATGCGCGTCGCGCGCAAGGCGCCGGCTTCTGCACCTTCAACGATGTCGCAATTGCCTCGCTGGTCCTGTTGGCCGAGGGTGCCGCGCAGAACATCCTGGTCGTCGATCTCGACGTGCACCAGGGCGACGGCACGGCGGATATACTGGCGGGCGATCCGCGCGTGTTCACCTTCTCCATGCATGGGGACCGCAATTATCCCGCGCGCAAGATTGCCTCGGACCTCGATATCGCCCTGCCCGACGGCACGGGCGATGCTGCCTATCTCAGTAGGCTGGCCGCCATTCTGCCGGAGCTGTCGGCCAAGGCCCGTTGGGACATCGTGTTCTACAATGCCGGGGTGGACGTCCATGCCGAGGACCGACTTGGCAGGCTGGCGCTTTCCGATGACGGGCTGCGCGCCCGCGAAGAAGCGGTTATCCGCCACTTTCGCGCGCGTAACATTCCGGTCTGTGGCGTCATTGGCGGCGGCTATTCAACGGATGTGGCGGCACTTGCCGCACGCCACGCCATCCTTTTCGAGGTCGCGTCGGATTACGGCCGATAGCTCACTTGCGGTAGTTGGCAAGCCTCAGCAGGATGAAGGCGGGTATGACAATCGCGGCGCCGAGCAGGATATAGCCGAGGAAACGATAGACCGCATTGAAGCCCAGGTTCCAGAGATCCGTGAACAAACGCTGGATTGCTTGCAGCACATCCATGGGCGACCAGCCGAAGGCATTCATCACCAGACCGACAAGGAACGACACCACGAGCAGCTTCAGGATCACCCTGAGCGGGGAGTCGCCGAGAAAGCGCGTCAATGCGGACAATTCCTGTCTCCGGCTCCGTCGCCCGATTCGGGCCACCGAGACATACGCATTCGAGTTCCTTGCTTCAAGCCGAACCAGGCCGGAACAACAGCCCCCCTGGCTTATCTGTTTTCTAACCAATTGCCGCTATTCCGGATCGAATAGCGGGAGCCGGGCCCTTGATGGAGACGACGAAAAACAGCGGGCGACGCAGCGTCATGCTGTCGGTGGTCGTTCCCTGCTACAATGAGCTCGATGGCATCAGCGAACTCCATCGCCGGGTAACCGCCGCATGTCTGGCGCAGGGCCCCTCCTATGAGATCGTGCTGGTCATCGACGGCGCGACGGACGGTACGCGCGACGCGATTTTCCAGCTGGCTGAGAAGGACGACCACGTCGTCGCCATCGATCTTGCCCGCAACTACGGCCACCAGATCGCGCTGACTGCCGGCCTCGAATTCTGCCGCGGCCAGCGCATCCTCATTCTCGACGCCGACCTTCAGGATCCGCCCGAGCTTCTTGGCGCCATGATGGCGAAGATGAATGAAGGCTTCGACGTCGTCTACGGCCAGAGGATCAAACGTGACGGCGAAAGCTGGTTCAAGCTGGCTTCCGCGTCGATGTTCTATCGCCTGCTTGGACGGATGGTCGACGTCGATATCGCGCCGAATTCCGGCGACTTCCGGCTGATGAGCCGCCGCGCGCTGGACCATCTGAATGCGATGCCCGAGCGCTACAGGTTCATTCGGGGCATGGTGAGCTGGATCGGACTGAAACAGGTGGCTTTCCCCTATGAAAGACACCGGCGCTTCGCCGGCACCACCCATTATCCGCTTAAGAAGATGGTTCTGCTGGCGGTCGACGCGATGACCAGCTTCTCCATCGCGCCTTTGCGGTTTGCCTCTTTGCTCGGCATGATGTTTGGCCTGCTGGGGCTGGTCGTGTTGGGCTACACGCTTGTCGAATGGTCACTCGGCAACGTGCTGCCCGGCTGGACCAGCCTTGCAGCGATCATGCTGATCCTTGGCAGCGTGCAACTGATGGTGCTCGGGATTTTCGGCGAGTATCTCGGGCGCATGTACATGGAGACCAAGCGCCGTCCGCTGTACTTCGTCGACGAGATCGTTTCGCGGCGCCCGGCGGTCCTGGACGATGAGGATTTGCCCGTCCACCGCCTCCAGGAAATGGCAAAAAGAGCCGCGCGTGGTTGAGACGAAGGTCGGCCGGGCGCAAACGAAATGGCATGGGCGCAATGCGGCCTGCTTTTCAGTCTGACTTGCCGCCTATGAAGCTGTCCGGCACCATCCGCCTCAAAAAGGCGCTCGGATATGGGACCATCCTGCCCGGTGGCGTTATGACATGAGCGGGGCAGAGGCGATTATGCGGTCGATGCCGCGGCTCGATGATGCGCAACGCATCCGATTGCTGTTCTGCCTGTTCGCCGCTTGCGCCGCGGGTCTGGTGCTCGCCGCTTTCGCCGGATCCATGCTGCAGGACCCCGACAGCTGGTGGCAGGTGAAGGTCGGACTGGATTTCCTGTCGAACCCGATATTTCCGACCGTCGACACCTACTCACACACTTTCGCCGGCAAGCCGTGGATCGCCAAGGAGTGGCTGGGACAGGTGCTTCTGGCGCTCGCCTACAGCGCTGGCGGCTGGAAAGGCGTGGTGACACTGATCATCGCGACCATCTGCCTGACGATCTTCCTGATGGGATGGTTCCTCAGTGCCTCGCTGAAGCCTCTCCTGGCGGTCGGTCTGGCCTTCGTCGCCGCCTTCCTGATCGACCCGATCTATACGGCGCGGCCTCACGTTTTCACCTTGCCGATCATCGTCGTCTGGACCGCAATGCTGTTTGGAGCCGCGCGCGCCGAGAAGGCGCCTCCGCCCTGGCTGCTTGTGCTTGTCGTGCTGTGGGCGAACCTGCACGCAACGTTCACCCTGAGCTTCGTCATAGCCGCCTTCGCCGGCCTCGATATCCTGGCGCGGACAGGCTTGTCGAAGCCGAGGCTCCTGGCGAAATGGATCGTATTCGGCCTGCTCTGCCCGCTTGTGAGCCTGATCCATCCCTATGGCCTGAAGGCCATCATGGCCACCTTGACGGTCGCCTATGGCAACGAAGCAGTGCCCCTCATCACCGAATGGCAACCCTTCAACGCCCAGGAACATCTGTCCCAGGAAGTAGCGATGCTGGTGGCGCTTTTCGGGCTTTTGATATCAAGGCTGCGGATCGGCTGGCCCAGGGCGCTGTTCATTGTCTTCACCCTGCACGTCTATCTGTCGCATCTGCGGTTCATGTATCTGTTCTTCCTGCTGGTTCCACTGGTCGTCGCGGCCGAGGTCGCGCAGCAATATCCCGGGCTGTCGCTTGCCTCCTGGCTGGCTGACAAGCGTGACGGACTGGAAAAATTCATTGCCCGTCACCTCCACCCGATCTGCGCCACGGCGGCCCTTTGTGTGATCGGTGCGGTCTCCCTGCTCGGCGATGTCTATCGAGTAGAACCGAGCCCAAGGACATCGGCCACCGGGGCGCTGGCTTTTGCCGAGAGCCACCATCTGTCCGGCAACGTGCTGAACTCCTACAATTTCGGCGGCACTCTGATCTTCCACGGCATCAAGACATATATCGACGGCCGGACCGATCAGTTGTTCCTGGGCGGTTTCACGAAGACCGACGACGAGACCGGGCTGAGCGGCGGAAAGCCGTTGCTCGACGCCCAGATCAAGAAATACGGGATTGGATGGGCGCTGCTGTCGTCCGACGACAATCGCATCCCCTTCTTCGAGGAACTCGGCTGGAAACGGGTCTATTCGGACAATTACGCGGTAATCTACCAACCCGGGGCGTGATCCCCTTGTGTCTTGACAACGGCGCTTTGCGATTGCCCGGAGGCGTGCCGTCATGATAACGAAGGGTCGCGCGGGTATGATGTAATGGTAGCTTGTCAGCTTCCCAAGCTGAACGCGAGGGTTCGATTCCCTCTACCCGCTCCACTCTTTTGAGCCGATGGCCGATCGTGACGGATAAGTCTGTCGGCTCGGCCGTCATCAGTTCCAGGACCGCTACGTTGGATAATTGTGGCGGCGGCTCTGGAGCATGCCGGCCTGCCGCCAAGGCGCATGGTGCGGCCGGCGATGCGGAGAGTGAATCCGCATCGTCGGCCGCATGAAACGTTTAGCTTGCCACGACCATCTGCGGGACGCCCCGCTTCACGGTTTCCGCGAGGTCCGCAGATGCGACGCGCCTACGAAAGCGCCCTCAGTCCTGGGGCCGGAGACCGCACGCCTGAAGCAATTCATCGAGAGTGCCTGTCTGGCACAGCGTCTTCTTGCCTCCATCCGCGATCCGGGCCGGGGCGACGGATCGGCCGGTGACTTCACGAACGACGTCGGCGATCTGGGTGCTGTCGAGGTTCTGGTAGCACAGGGTCGTCTTTTCAGAGGCGTTCATTGATAGCCGCTTCTGGCCAGGCGATTTCCTCCGTGCCGAAATACCCTGGTCCGCAGACTCGACCTGAGGGTAGCATTTCCAGAAGAAGACTTGGCCATCGGCCCCCTCCCACAATGCACAGCCGCCCCCGCCGCAGTCGAGAACCCAATGTTCAGTTTCACATACCGACATTTTTCGCTCCATATTGGATTGCGGCAAGTCAACGATCCGAGAGCAAGTCAACTGCATCCGACCAGTGTCACTCAGTGCGACGCGCCCTCCGACAATTCCTTGCCGTGCGGACACAATCGCAGCGTTAGCGTGATCTGATCGTGAACCGCCTCCCCAGGGAGCGCATGCTGTGATGTCACATTGATTTTGGCCGGAAGGCGCACGCAGTAGCATGTGCGGATCGTTGCCAGCCTGGTATCGAGCGCGACTTGCATGCGCTCTGTTTTCGCGGGATCAGCCGCCAGAGAACCCGCTATTTCTCGCGATCATAAGGGAAGGTCGCGTCTCCATCGTCATTGCCTGAAATGACGCGAGGGTTCGCGCTGGAGACACCATCGTTCGATCCGCCCTTGTGGTTCTTCTCAGACTGTCCTTTGGCGTCGGCTTCCGGGCCGGACTTGGCCTGCCCCGGTCCTTTGTTATCGGGGGACGAAGGGCTTGGTTCGGCTGATCCTTTATCGGGGCGCGGCTTGCTGGACATGCGAATCTCCTTGCTCGAGACGGCAACTCGGTTTCGCAAGCAAGGTTCCTCCGGGCTGCCGCGTTCCACCGCTATCCAACCTCCCGCAAGATGAAATCATGCAGCATCTTGGCCGCCGGAGAGAGCACGCGGTTTCTTACCGTGATCAAGCTATAAGGCCTGACCTCGATGTCGAATTCGGTCTGGACGACATCGATGGCGCCGGCGAGCCCCTCGGGATTCTGGATGAACTTCGCAACCTGGACCGAGACCGGGGCGATGGCGTCCGATTGCGCCACCATGACCAGGGTCAACAGCAGCGAACTGGTGTTGAGGATGCGATCGGGCAGCGCGATGTTGCGGTTCAGGAAATTGCTCTCCATCGCCTGGCGCAAGGGCGAGCCGCCGGACTGGAAGACCCAGTCAAAGGCTGCGGTCTCTTCCAGCCGAATGGCTTCCCCCCTGGCCAGCGGATGACCACGGCGCACGATCAGGCAGGCCTTCTCGACGCCGATGACGCGTGCGTCGAACAGTCGAGGGTTGAGGTCATCGGGAATGCGCGCGATGATGAAATCATGGCGTGACGCCAGCAATTCGCGGGCCAGTACGTTGGAGGTTTCGACCTGCATGGTGATTTCGATGCGCGGGTGGAGCCGACGGATTTCACGAATTGCTGGCACTGCCAGTTCGATCGCCGGTGCCGTCACCGCGCCAAGAAACACCGACCCGCCCTTGCCGGCCTTCAGTTCGGAAATCTCGCGGTCGACCTCGCGCATTTCCAGCAATATGGAACGTGCGCGCCTGGCCAGCGCCTTACCGTAGGGCGTCAATGTGATGCCGCGCGGCAGCCTCTCGCACAATTTGACCGCCAACACTGCTTCCATCTCGCTGATCATGCGAGACGCTGCGGGCTGGGAAATGTTCATGACCTGCGCCGCCGCGCTGACCCTTGCATGATCATCGAGCGCCACGATCATGCGCATGTGACGCAGGCTGAGCCCGCTGCGCAGAAGGGTTTCGCCGTCGCCTGGATTGCCGTCGCTACCATTCGAACCGGCTTGGGGGTTTCTTGGCGGGGCCATGCCTGATGCCTGTTCCGGTTGCGATGCGCAGCCCGGGAAGCCGGCCGCCACGCTTCATTAGCTATACCGTGCTCGATATAGCAACTATCACAGATCGCATTTGACAGTTATGGCAAAAGCGTCGAAACGTTCGTGCGTTCCGAAACGCCTCGGTCGATCACGTCAATCGTATCGATTGAAATCGCATTTTGGAGCCATGGGAGGATACCGGATATAAACATGACGGCAGCAGCGCCTTGGCGTGTCTGCACGATTGCGCGGCCCACGACCCCGGGGTGCCGTGTCCATCAACCAGGGAGAGTTACGTGAAAATCATCAAGACGTTAGTCGCCGCCTTGGCGGTCAGCATCGCGGCCATGTCGGCAACTGCCTACGCAGCGGACAAGGGCCTTGTCGGTGTTCTGATGCCGACCAAGACCTCGCAGCGCTGGATCAATGACGGCGACGCCGTGAAGTCCCAGCTCGAAGCTCTGGGCTATACTGTCGACCTGCAGTACGCGCAGGACGACATCCCCAACCAGCTCAGCCAGCTCGAGAACGAAATCACCAAGGGCCCGAAGGCGCTGATCATCGCCTCGATCGACGGCACCACACTTTCGGATGCCCTGCAGAAGGCCGCTGACGCCGGCGTCGTCGTCGTCGCCTACGACCGCCTGATCAAGAAGACCCCCAATGTCGACTATTACACCACGTTCGACAATTTCGGCGTCGGCGTGATCCAGGCAAATTCGCTGGTCAAGGGCCTCAAGGAGCGTTTCCCCAACACCAAGCCTTGGAATGTCGAACTGTTCGGCGGCTCGCCCGACGACAACAACGCCTTCTTCTTCTACAATGGCGCGATCTCTGTGCTGCAGCCGCTGATCGATGACGGTTCGATCAAGATCAAGTCCGGCCAGACCGGCATGGACAAGGTCGGCACGCTGCGTTGGCTCGCCGCCACTGCCCAGGCGCGCATGGACAATCTGCTCTCGGCCAACTACTCGGACGGCAGCCGCGTCGATGGCGTTCTGTCGCCCTATGACGGCCTGTCGCGCGGTATTACTGCTTCGCTGCGCGCCGTCGGCTATGGCACGGATGCACAGCCTTGGCCGATCGTGACCGGCCAGGACGCCGAGACCGCCTCGGTCAAGTTGATCATCAGTGGCGAACAGTACTCGACCGTGTTCAAGGACACCCGCGAACTGGCCAAGGCCACTGTCCAACTCGTCGACAAGGTGCTTTCTGGCGGCAAGCCGGAAGGTCTCGACACCAAGACCTACAACAACGACGTCAAGGTCGTTCCCTCGATCCTGCTGACGCCGCATGAGGTCGACAAGTCGAACTACCAGGCGCTGGTCGTCGACTCCGGCTACATCAAGGCCGAAGAACTGAAGTAAGTCGTCTGACAAGACAGGGGTCCTGCCCAAGGCAGGGCCCCCTTTTCGTTCACCAGCGAGCCCGGTATTGTCACCGAACTCGCCGGCAGTGTTTGCCGACCTCTCAAGGAGCGGTGGTCCCATGGCCTCGACGATTTTGGAGATGCGTGACATCACCAAGACGTTCCCCGGCGTGAAGGCGCTGTCGAACGTCAACCTCAGCGTCGAAGAAGGCGAGATCCACGCCGTGGTCGGCGAGAACGGCGCCGGCAAGTCGACACTGATGAAGGTGCTCTCAGGCGTCTATCCCGCTGGGACCTATGACGGCCAAATCATCTTTCAGGGCCAGGAATGCCAATTCAAAGGCATCCAGGATAGCGAGCACAGGGGGATCGTCATCATCCACCAGGAGCTTGCGCTGGTGCCGATGCTGTCGATCGCCGAGAATATTTTCCTTGGAAACGAGCATGCCAAATACGGCGTCATCGACTGGGACGCCAATGAAAACCGTACCCGCGCGCTGCTGAAGAAGGTGGGCCTCAGGGAGGACCCCAAGACGCTGATCACCAATATCGGCGTCGGCAAGCAGCAGCTGGTCGAGATCGCCAAGGCGCTCAGCAAGGAAGTCAAGCTGCTGATCCTCGACGAACCGACCGCGTCACTCAGCGAAAAGGACAGCCAGGCGCTGCTCGACCTGCTGCTGGAATTCAAGCGGCAAGGCATGACCTCGATCCTGATCTCGCACAAGCTCAACGAGATCAACCGCGTTGCCGACAAGGTGACCGTCATCCGTGACGGCCGCACCATCGAGACGCTTGCCAAGCAGGACATCTCGGAAGACCGCATCATCACCTCGATGGTCGGCCGTTCGCTCGACGACCGCTATCCGCCGCGCGATCCGCACATCGGCGAGGTCGTGTTCGAGGTAAAGAACTGGTCGGTCTACCATCCCCTCCACGCCGACCGGCAGGTGATCAAGGGGATCGACATCAATGTGCGCAAAGGCGAGGTTGTCGGCATTGCCGGACTGATGGGCGCGGGCCGCACGGAATTCGCCATGAGCCTCTTCGGCAGGTCCTACGGCCGCCGCATCAGCGGTGAGGTTCTGCTCAACGGCCAGCCGATCGACGTGTCGTCGGTGAGTAAGACCGTGGAACACGGCGTTGCCTACGTCACCGAAGATCGCAAGACCTACGGGCTGAACCTCATCGACCATATCAAGCACAACATCACGCTTGCCAATCTCGGCGGCGTCTCGCGCCATAGCGTGATCGACGATCTTCGCGAACTCGCCGTCGCCAACGATTATCGCAAGAAGACCAATATCCGCGCCTCCAGCGTCTACCAGATGACCGGCAATCTTTCCGGCGGCAACCAGCAGAAGGTGGTGCTGTCGAAATGGCTGTTTGCGGACCCTCAGGTGCTGATCCTCGACGAGCCGACGCGCGGCATCGATGTCGGCGCCAAGTACGAGATCTACACCATTATCGCGCGGCTCGCAGCCGAAGGTAAGGCGATCGTGGTGATTTCGTCGGAAATGCCGGAACTGCTCGGCATCACCGACCGCATCTATGTCATGAATGAAGGGCGGATCGTCGGCGAAATGCCGGCGTCGGATGCAAGCCAGGAAAAAATTATGCGCGCCATCGTTCGGGCGGAAGGAAAAGCAGCATGAGCACAGAAAGCGCCCCCGCGCCGAAGAGCAACGTCGCCGAAGACGTGCAGCAGGGTCCACGGGTCGCCGTCTCGGCGCTTATGACGAACCTGCGTGAGTACGGGCTGATCCTGGCGCTGATCGCCATCATGGTGTTCTTCCAGTTCACCACCTCGGGAACGCTGTTCAAGCCGGTCAACCTCAGCAATCTCATACAGCAGAACTCCTTCATCATCGTGATGGCGCTCGGCATGCTGCTGGTCATCGTGTCCGGCCATATCGATCTCAGTGTCGGATCGGTGGCGGGTTTCATCGGCGCCCTGGCGGCAATGATGATGGTCATCTGGCCGCTTGGTCCTCTCAGCAACCCGCTCGTCGTTTCGATCATCTGCCTGATCATGGGGGGCTTGATCGGCGCGGCCCAGGGCTACTGGATCGCCTATCATCGAATACCGAGCTTCATCGTGACCCTCGCCGGAATGCTGATCTTCCGCGGCATCTGCCAGGCCCTGCTGGGCGGAGGCTCGTCCGTGGGCCCGCTTCCGCCCGAATTCAAGGCGCTCAGCTCCGGCTTCATCCCGGATGTCATCGGGCCGCTTACTCTGATCCCGCCGACGGTCAACGCGGCCGGCAAGACCATCATGGGCAGCGGACTGACGCTGCATATGACGACGATCGTGCTGGGTGTGTTGGCTGTGCTGGCCTATGCCTATTTCGGGCTCAGCACCCGGCGCAAGCGCGAGAGGCATGGCTATGAGGCCGAGCCGTTCGTGCTGTTCGTCGCCAAGACGCTGGTCGGCAGCGCGCTCGCGCTGTTCCTGGTCTATCAGTTCGCCAGCTACAGGGGCCTGCCCGTCGTGCTGCTGGTGATGGGCGTGCTGATCTCCCTGTTTGTCTTCATCACCAAACGCATGACCATCGGCCGCCGCATCTATGCGATGGGCGGCAACGTCAAGGCCGCGCAATTGTCGGGCATCAACACGGAGCGGCTAACCCTGCTGGTGTTCGTCAATATGGGCGTGCTGTCGGCGCTGGGCGGCCTGATCATTGCTGCGCGGCTCGGCCAGGCCGTGCCGGCGGCAGGATTGGGGTCCGAACTCGATGTCATCGCGGCCGTCTTCATCGGCGGCGCCTCGGCGATGGGCGGCGTCGGCCAGGTGATCGGCGCCGTGGTCGGCGGCTTCATCATGGGTGTCATGAACAACGGCATGTCGATCATGGGCGTCAATGTCGACTGGCAGCAGGTGGTCAAGGGGCTGGTGCTGCTCGGCGCCGTCATCTTCGACGTCTACAACAAGAACAAGGCCTGACAGGCTTTAGGCGAGGCAAGCAGGAGGCATGCGGTCGCTGCGCTGACGGTAAGATTACCGGCATGAAAGCCCCTCCGGGGCCAGCGTAGCAGCGCTATCCGGACGACGATTCTTCACCCGTGGCAAGGCAACGTCCGAGCCGCGCAGGCCGGGGTTTGCCAGGAGGCAGCCAGGCCAAGGCACATGAGAGAGGACTGATCATGCTGATCTCGCAAATTCTCGACGACGCCGAGACCATCCGTGTCGTTGCCCGCAATGGCGGCAAGACAAGGGTCATCAATGGGGCGCGCAGCGTCTACTCGCTCGCGATGGAAGCTGCCCGTACCGGTGTCGGCCTCGTCGCCCTGATCGAGCGCAAGGGACTTGCCGAGACCATCGACCTCGATGCCGCCTATAAGAAGGGACGGCTGTTGTCGCCGATCAATCATCCCGATCCGGCCCATCTGCATCTCACCGGCACGGGTCTGACGCATCTGGGTTCAGCCGCGACGCGCGATTCCATGCACAAGAAGCTCGGCGAAAGTGGCGAGGAACAGCTGACCGATTCCATGAAGATGTTCCGCATGGGACTGGAGGGCGGCAAGCCCGCGAAAGGCGAGATCGGCGTTCAGCCGGAATGGTTCTACAAGGGCAATGGCACCATGGCCGTGGCGCCGGGCGCCCCACTCCTGTCGCCGGCCTTTGCCAAGGACGCCGGCGAAGAGCCCGAGGTGGCCGGCATCTATGTGATCGGCGATGACGGTGCCCCGTTCCGCGTCGGCTTCACGCTGTCGAACGAGTTTTCCGATCATGTGACCGAGCGCGTCAACTATCTGTTCCTGGCGCATTCCAAGCTGCGCAACGCCTCTTTCGGACCGGAGATCCTTATCGGTGAGCTGCCGGCCGATATAAGAGGCAGATCACGCATCTGGCGGGACAACCAGCTGCTGTGGGAAAAGCCCTTCCTCTCGGGCGAAGCCAACATGTCTCACACCATCGCCAATCTCGAGCATCATCACTTCAAGTATACGGCCTTCCGCCAGCCGGGCGACGTGCATGTGCATATGTTCGGCACGGCCACCCTCTCTTTCGCAGATGGCATCAAGGCCGAGGCCGGCGACATGTTCGAGATCGAAGCCGGGGATTTCGGACTGCCGCTGCGCAACCCGCTCGAAATCGAGCAGCCGGTGAACGTGGCCGTCAAGGCGCTGTGAAATAGCGCACCTTTCCTTCTCCCCTTGTGGGAGAAGGTGGATGGGCGAGCAGCGCCGAAACGGTTGAGGGTTGTTCCAGCGCAGTGAGGCGTTTGTGTTCCCTGGAACACCCCTCATCCGCCCTCGCTTCGCGAGGCCACCTTCTCCCACAAGGGGAGAAGGACAAACGCGATCGGCAGCTTCAACCTCAATAAATATCGAAATCGAAATACTTCGCCTGGATCTTCTTATAGGTGCCGTCGGCAACGATTGCATCGATCGCCGCATTGAGCTTGTCGCGAAGTGCGGTGTCCTCCAGGCGAACGGCGATGCCGGCCTGCGTCTCGGTGCCCTTGACGTCGCCGACCAGCTTGCAGCAATCTTCGCTCGCCTTCTTCAGCCAATCCACCAGCACGAACTTGTCGGAGATGACCGCGTCGAGACGGCCGTTCTGCAGGTCTGTGATCGCCTCTTCCTGGGTCGGATACAGCTTGGCTTCGGCACCCGCCTTGCCGTAGGAATTCTGGGCATAGTCCGCTTGGGTGGTCGACGCCTGGGCGCCGACGGTCTTGCCGGCAAGGGCGGCAGGCTCGGTGGAGGTGATGTCACTGTCCTTCGGCGCCACCAGGGCGAGAGGGGTGGTGTAGTATTTGTTGGTGAAGGCGACCTGCTTCTTGCGCTCCTCGGTGATGCTCATCGATGCGATGATGGCATCGAACTTCTTGGCCTGCAGGGCGGGAATGATGCCGTCCCAATCTTGCGTGACGATCTCGCACTCGACCTTCATCTGCGCACACAAGGCGTTGGCGATGTCGATGTCGAAGCCGACAATCTTGCCGTCCGAGGTGATGGTGTTGAAGGGCGGATAGGCGCCCTCGGTGCCGATCTTCAGCTTCTCCGCCGCCTGGGACAGTGAGCTGGCCGCCACCATGAAAATTGCGGCACCCGCTGCCGAAACGATCCATTTGGAAATCTGCATTTTGTTGTTCTCCTTGAAAGCACGACGCTGAAAATCGTCAGGTCAGCCAAGCACGACGGCCCCGCGCGCACAAGTCCGTTGCCGGATGGTCGCGGAACTCAGCGCGCGGCTCGAAAATGCTTGGAAAGCTTCAGGCCCTGCGCCTGGTAGTTTGAGCCGAGATCGGTGCCGTAGAGCGCTTGAGGCCGCCTCAGCATATGCTCGTAGACCAGCCGTCCGACGATCTGGCCATGGTCGAGGATGAACGGCACTTCGTGGCTGCGCACTTCAAGCACCGCCCGGCTGCCGGTGCCGCCCGAGGCCGAATGGCCGAAGCCAGGATCGAAGAAGCCCGCATAGTGGACGCGGAATTCGCCGACCAGCGGATCGAACGGCGTCATCTCGGCGGCGTAGAGCGGCGGCACGTGCACGGCTTCCTGGCTGACCAAGATGTAGAATTCGTCGGGGTCGAGCACCAGCTCACCGGCGCCGCTCTTATGGAGCGGCTCCCAGAAATCGACCACATCCTGCGCGGCACGCTTGTCGACATCGACGAGGCCGGTGTGGTGCTTGCCGCGATAGCCAACCAGCCCGTCGCTGTCCCCGTTGAGATCGATCGACAGCGCGATGCCGCCGCCCGAAATATTCGGCGGCTCGGTGGCGACCAGCATTTCGGCGCCATGCAGTTCATGCAGTTCGGTTTCCGACAGCAGCGCATTGCCGGTGCGGAAGCGGATCTGAGACAGGCGCGAGCCGGTGCGCACGACGATCGGGAATGTGCGCGGGCTGACCTCAAGATAGAGCGGACCGTTATACCCGGCCGCGATCTTGTCGAACTCATGGCCTCGGTCGGTCATCACCCGGGTGAAGATGTCGAGCCGTCCGGTCGAGCTCTTGGGATTCGCGGAAGCCGAGATCTCGGCTGGCAATGCCAAGCTTTCCAAGAGGGGCACGATGTAGACGCAGCCCGTTTCCAGCACCGCGCCCTCGACCAGATTGATCTCATGCAGCTTCAGCCGGTCGAGCTTTTCCGAAACCTTGTGGTTGGGACCCGGCAGGAAGGAGGCGCGCACCCGCCAGGCCTTGTCGCCGAGCCTGAGATCCAGGCTCGCCGGCTGGATCTGGTCGGCATCGAGCGCACGGGGCGACTTCAGCGCACCGCCCTGGAACAGCGCCGAAATGTCCTGATCGGGAAGAATGCCTGTCTGCCGCAAAGGCTTCGCTCCTAGGCCAGACGTTTTCATGCCGCAGGTTCTTGCCGCAAACCGGGGAACAATCTTGCTGCACCTGCTTGGTACAAACCTCTTAATCAAGCCGGCAATTGACGCAAGCGTGCCGCAGGTCTAAAGGGTCGTTATCCCGTGGTGATTTGGCCGGTCGGCTTGCAGCCACGTTAAACAAGTCGCTAAAGGACCGTCGGGCCGCAAGGCCGTATGGACCGGTTGCGACTTTCGCCGCCGGTTTTTTTGTGTCTGGAACAAAGCGATGAGCAGCAACAAGCGCAACTGGAAGCCTCAAACAGCCCTCGTGCATGGAGGAACCCTGCGGTCCCAATTCGGCGAGACATCGGAAGCGATGTACCTGACGCAGGGCTATGTCTATGAGACGGCGCAGGCGGCCGAGGCCCGCTTCAAGGGCGAGGAACCGGGTTTCATCTATTCGCGCTACGCCAACCCGACCGTCGACATGTTCGAAAAGCGCATGTGCGCGCTGGAAGGCGCGGAGGATGCGCGCGCCACGGCGTCGGGCATGGCGGCGGTAACGGCGGCGCTGCTGTGCAGCGTCAAGGCCGGCGACCATATCGTCGCGGCACGGGCTCTGTTCGGCTCCTGCCGCTGGGTGGTCGAGACGCTGGCGCCGCGCTACGGCATCGAGGCAACGCTGGTCGACGGCACCGACATCGCCAACTGGGAAAAGGCGGTCAGGCCGAACACCAAGCTGTTCTTCCTGGAGAGCCCGACCAACCCGACGCTGGAAGTGGTCGACATCGCCGCGGTCGCGGCCCTTGCCAACTCGATCGGCGCACGGCTTGTAGTCGACAACGTCTTCGCCACGCCGCTGCAGCAGAAGCCTTTGCAGCTCGGCGCCCACATCGTGGTCTATTCGGCGACCAAGCACATCGATGGCCAAGGGCGCTGCCTTGGCGGCGTCGTCCTGTCCGACAAGAAGTGGATCGACGAGAACCTGCATGACTATTTCCGCCACACCGGCCCGAGCCTCTCGCCTTTCAATGCCTGGACGCTGCTGAAGGGGCTGGAGACGCTGCCGCTTCGCGTGCGCCAGCAGACGGAAAGCGCCGGTAGGATCGCCGACTTCCTCGCCGGACAGCCGCAGATCGACCGTGTCATCTATCCTGGCCGCGCCGACCATCCACAGGCCGATATCGTCAAGAAGCAGATGTCGGGCGGCTCGACGCTGATCTGCGTGGACGTCAAGGGCGGCAAACAGGCGGCCTTCGCCCTGCAGAACGCGCTCGACATCGTGCTGATCTCAAACAACCTCGGCGATGCGAAGAGCCTGATCACCCACCCGGCGACGACGACGCACAAGAATTTGAGCGACGAGGCTCGCGCCGAACTCGGCATCGGGCCCGGCACACTCAGGCTGTCGGTCGGCCTGGAAGATACCGATGATTTGCTGGAAGACGTCGCGCAGGCGCTAAAAGCCGCAAAGTAGGAAAGTTGCGGGCAACCTCAGGCGCTGGACGAAGCCTCTTCAAGCTCGGCCGCCTTGGTGCCGATGGTCATCGCATTGCCACGCCAGTCGACGGCGCCGCCGAGCCAGCCGCGAATCCACATGGCCGGCAGGATCATGTCGCGCGCCATCATTGCCGCGAGCATGCGCGGCGACAGATACCAGCCCTTGGCCAAGGCCAGGGCCCATTCCGGAAGGTAGAAGGCGCCCAGTAAGGCCCCGGCGGCCAGCGGGAGGCTGAAACTGCCGCTCGCGGCCGCAACCAGCGCCAAGGCCAGCGGCACTACAGCGCCGGTCAGGATTTCGGGCGCGAAGAAGAGCGGGAAGGTGACGCGGCGCAGGCGCGCCCATCGGGCTTGGCGCGACCAGATTTCGCCCAGTGTGCGCGGGCCGAGCGGCTGCTCGAAAGGCGCTGCAACAAGATGGACGCGCAGGCCGAGGCCGTTGACCAGCTTGGTTGCCGCCGCATCCTCGGCGATCTCCGCCGCCAACGCCCGGATGCCACCGCTGGCATCGAGCATCGCCTTGTTCCACAGCATGCTCTTTCCCTGCGCGAAGCCTAGCCCCAGCGCCTCGCCCGCATATTGCCAGCGCGCCTGCAGTGTGTTGAGAAAGGCGCATTCGACTTCGGCCCAAAAGCCGGTCGGCCGCGAGCCGATCGGCGTCGAACAGACCAGGCCGGTGTCCGCCCGCCAAGCCGCCACCATGTGCTGAACGTAATCGCGCGGCATCAGCACGTTGGAGTCCGCAAGGATGACCCAGTCATGGCGCGCCGCATCCCAGCCCTTGACGCAATTGTTGAGTTTGGGATTGGCGCTGACACTGTCGTCGCCGATCAGCAGGCGCGCCCGCACCTCTGGAAAGCGGACAATGGCGGCGCGGATCGATCTCACCACCGGGTCGTCGGCCTGGGCGACGCAGAAGATCAATTCATAGCGCGGCCAGTCGAGGGAAAAGGCCCGTTCCAGCGTTTCTTGCGTAAACGGCTCGACGCCACGCGAGGGCACCACGATCGACACCGGCCGCGCTTCGGCCGGAGGCGCGATGTCGGTTCGCCGCCTCAGACGTGAAGCGGCGAGCAGGATGCTGGCGGCGTTTGAAACAATAAGAGCGAGGGAAAGCGTGGCGGCTATGAAGGTAAGGTCCATCGAGATCCGGTCACTCCAGAAAAGTCGGTTCGCTTGATGACCGTTTTCGACAGTTCGACAGAGCGCCGAGTCGCCCGGTTCGCGCACCCGATCATTGTCATGTGTCACTGAAATGACATTCTTTGCCGACACCTGCCTTTCCGGCCGGGCGCGACACAACGCGTCTGTTGACCTGCCGGCGCTGTGCGCCGAAACTTACCCGTATCGTTGGAGCAGCCCATGTACAGCGCCGTCACGCACAATATCGAAGTGCAGGTCAGGCCATTCTATATGGAGGATCGCTCGGACCCCGCAGAGAACCGCTATGTCTGGGGCTACCAGATAACGATCGACAACCAATCGGACGAATTCGTGCAGTTGATGTCGCGCTACTGGCACATCACCGACGGCGCCGGCCGGGTAGAGGAAGTACGCGGGCCGGGCGTCGTTGGCGACCAGCCCGAGCTCAATCCCGGCGATAGCTATCAATACACATCCGGCTGCCCGCTCTCGACGCCATCAGGGATCATGGTCGGGCACTACACGATGCGCAACAGGCGTGGCGAGACGTTCGACATCGCCATCCCCGCCTTCTCGCTAGACCTGCCTGGGACGAGACGCACGATGAATTAGAGGATCCGGTTCCTCGCCCTGCAAAGCGGGGCGAGGAACCGGAGCTTTCCTACTGAGGCGCGAATTCCGCCGGGTCGAAGTCATATTGCGTCGAGCAGAACTCGCACGCGACGTGGATGCCGCCGTCCTCGGTGCTGTCCGCGATCTCCTGCGCGGAGAACCCCTCGAGGATGCCGCGGATCTTGTCTCGCGAGCATGAGCACTGGTCGGCGACCGGAACGCCGCCGAACACGCGCACGCCATGCTCGTGGAACAGCCTGTACAGCAGCCGCTCGGCGCCGATTGTCGGATCGATCAGCTCGGTCGGCTCGACCGTGCCAAGCAGCGCCAGCAGTTCGCGCCAGGAATTGTCAGCGGGATCGTGGATCTCCGCGCGGGGATCGCCATCGCCGCCCGGCAGGTCCGGCACGCGCATGCGTTCGGGCGATTGCGGCAGGAACTGCGCCAGGATGCCTCCGGCGCGCCACTGTTCGCGCGCACCGCCGACCCCCGGCGTCAGCAGCTTGGCGACCGAAAGCCTGATATCGGTCGGGATCTGTTCCGACTGGCGGAAATAGGTCCGCGCGGCGTCTTCCAGCGTTTCGCCATCGAGCTGGACGATGCCCTGATAGCGCTGCGTGTGGGCGCCCTGGTCGATTGTCAGCGCCAGCACGCCGCTGCCGAGCAGAGTCTGCTGAGACGTGTCGCCCGCCGCCACCAGGCCCTCGAGCCTGGCCGCGTCGAAGCGCGCATAGGCGCGCAATGCCGAAGGCGTCGTGAAATCCGCCACCAGCATGTCGACGGGCCCGTCGGTGCGGGTCTGCAGGATGAACTTGCCTTCGAACTTCAGCGAGGTGCCAAGCAGCACCGTGAGCACGCAGGCTTCCGCCAGGAGGCGAGCGACCGGCTCCGGATAGTCGTGACGGGTTAGGATGGCGTCGAGCATCGGCCCGAGCTGGACCGTGCGGCCGCGCACGTCGAGCGGGCCGACCTCGAAGGGAACGACGTGGTCGTCGCCGGCATAGCCGAATTCGCCCAGTTTGCGGTGATGTTCAGCCAATTGATGTGTTTCCAACATGACAAAGCTCCAGGGCGCGGCCATGCCGCCCTCCGGGGCGCATGCGTCGAAACGCGCTTGATTTGCGTGATGCGGCGCAGATAGGCATCGCATCACCGCAGATCAAGCTGCCAGCCGCTTCAAGCGCCAAGGCGCTTCACGCCCCGAGGCACCAGGCGAGCACGGCCTTCTGGGCGTGGAGCCGGTTCTCGGCCTCATCGAAGACGACCGAGTTCGGCCCGTCGATGACCTCGTCTGTCACCTCCTCGCCGCGATGCGCCGGCAGGCAATGCATGAACAGGGCGTCGGGCTTTGCCCGGGCCATCAGCTTGGCGTTGACCTGGTAAGGCGAGAAGACATTGTGCCCACGGGCCCGATGCTCCTGGCCCATCGACACCCAGCAATCGGTGACGACGCAATCCGCCTGGTCGACGGCCTCCTCCGGCGAGCGGGTGAAGTGCAGCTTGCCACCATGCGCCAGCGACCAGTCGACATGCTTGCGCCCCGGCTCGCTGCCCTCGGGGACGGCGACATTGAGATTGAAGCGGAAGCGCGCCGAGGCCTCGAGCAGCGAATGCAGCACGTTGTTGCCGTCGCCGGTCCAGGCAATGGTCTTGCCGGCGACCGGACCGCGATGCTCCTCGAAGGTCATGATGTCGGCCATCAGCTGGCAGGGATGGGTGTCGTCGGTTAGCCCGTTGATGACGGGAACGGTCGCGTTCTCGGTCAACTCCACCAGCCGCTCATGCGAGGTGGTGCGGATCATGATCGCATCGACATAGCGCGACAGAACCTTGGCGGTGTCGGCGATAGTCTCGGAGCGGCCAAGCTGCATTTCGGTGCCCGTCAACATGATGGTCTCGCCGCCGAGCTGGCGCATGCCGACATCGAAGGACACGCGCGTGCGCGTCGACGGCTTATCGAAGATCATGGCCAGCACCTTGCCTTCGAGCGGCCGCGTCCGCTCGCCGGCCTTGAGGCGGGCTTTCCGCACCACCGCGTCGTCAAGCATGGAGCGCAGGTCGCCCTCGGACACGGCGGAAAGATCTGTAAAATGGCGAACTGACATCAGGAATGTTTCCGGATTACTTCGCGGCGGCGGAAGCGATCGCCTCCACAAGGCCCTTGGCACCGGCTCGGATGCGGTCGAGCGCGTCATGAATTTCGGCATCGGTGACCGTAAGCGGCGGCAGCAGGCGGATGACATTGTCGCCGGCCGGAACCGCCAGCAGGTGATGGTCGCGCAACGCCAGGTTCACCTTGGTGTTGGGCATCGCGCATTTAAGGCCGAGCATGAGGCCGGTGCCCCTGATCTCCTCGATCACCTCGGGAAACTCGTCGGCAACCGAGGCTAGTCCCTGCTTGATGAGCAACGCCTTGCGCTGGACATCTTCCAGGAAGCCGTCTTCCAACACCACGTCGAGCACGGCGTTGCCGACGGCCATGGCCAAGGGATTGCCGCCGAACGTGGTTCCGTGCACGCCCGCGGTCATGCCGATGGCCGCTTCATCCGTGGCCAGGCAGGCGCCCATCGGGAAGCCGCCGCCAATGCCCTTGGCGATCGCCATGATGTCGGGCGTAACCCCGGACCATTCATGCGCGAACAGTTTGCCGGTCCGGCCGATGCCGCACTGGACCTCATCGTAGATCAGCAGCAGGCCGTGCTGTTCGCAGAGCTGCCGAAGCCGCTTCAGCGACTGCGCCGACACCGGGCGGATGCCGCCCTCGCCCTGGACCGGTTCGATCAGGATCGCCGCGGTTTCGGGCGTGATCGCCTTCTCGGCAGCGTCGATGTCGTCGAAGCCGACCTGATCGAACCCCTCGACCTTTGGCCCGAAGCCTTCCAGATATTTGTACTGGCCGCCCGCCGCGATGGTCGCCAGGGTGCGGCCATGGAAGGCACCCTCGAAGGTGATGATGCGGAAGCGCTCCGGATGGCCCTTGGCGAAATGATAGCGCCGCGCGGTCTTGATCGCACATTCAAGCGCCTCTGCGCCGGAGTTCGTAAAGAACACCTTGTCTGCAAAGGTGGCGTCGACCAGGCGTTCGCCCAACCGGCTCTGCCCGGGAATCTCGTAGAGGTTGGACACATGCCAGAGCTTGGTTGCCTGCTCGCTCAGCGCGGCGACTAGGTGCGGATGGCCGTGTCCCAGGGAATTGACAGCAATGCCGCCGGCGAAGTCGAGATATCGCTCGCCCTTGTCCGTAACTAGCCAGGTGCCTTCCCCATGGTCGAAGGCCAGGGGTGCGCGCGTAAAGGTCTCGTAAAGCGCCGAACCGCTCATTACATGCGTCTCCGGTACCGGAAAATCAAAAAAGCCGCCAAAGCGGCGGCCTGTGCGGCTTATCGTGTTTTTCGGCCGTGAAGTCAATGAAGACGTCGCATGGAAGCGCGCGCAAAGCCCCTGACGAGGCGCCGGCTCATAAGCGACCGGTGAAGTTGGGGAAAACCGAAAAAAGCGATTCGTGTTGCACTTGGGACTCTTGTCACCGAGTCAGCGCATGGGGTAGTTGTAGTCGAGAAATAACTAGATTTCGTGCGGCGGACCTAATCACCAGATATATGTGGTGTCTGCCCCGGCAAATGGTGCCGGGTCGGGAATGGATTCGGCCCACGCTTAGCAGGAGCGCGGTCTCATGAATTGGACTGACGAGCGGGTAGAACTTCTCAGAAAACTGTGGTCGGAAGGTCTGAGCGCAAGCCAGATTGCCGCCCAGCTCGGTGGGGTCAGCCGCAACGCGGTCATCGGGAAGGTGCACCGGCTGAAACTCTCGGGCCGCGGGCGTGCGACAGCGACGCCGGCACGACAGAAGAAGGCGGCACAGGGATCTACCGTGCAGAAGTCGGTGGCACGTGCCGCCACGGCAGTGCGCCACGTCACGACATCAATCGGTGCGACGGCCCTGCAGACCCAGTTCGACGCCGAGCCGGTGGCACGCAACTATGTCAGGCCGGTCGAGAATGTCGTCGTTCCGATCTCGCGGCATCTGCAGCTCGTCGAACTGACTGAACGCACCTGCAAATGGCCGAACGGCGATCCGCTTTCCGAAGACTTCAATTTCTGCGGCAACGAGGCCGCCGAAACCGGCCCCTATTGCAAGTACCACGCCCGCCTGGCGTTCCAGCCTGCCTCGGAGCGGCGGCGCAGCCGCTGAACAAGATTAGCGAATAGCACGACCGGGCTCAAAGCCGTTCTAGATGCCGATCAGCTATTCGCTATCGGGTGCAGCCAGCATTCGTGCGGCGCCGCGTAGAGATCCGGGTGATCGCGGTGCGAACCGGCGCAGGCTACGCACATCAGCGTAGCGGCGATCAAACAGGCAGGCTCACTCTTGGACGGCTTCAGGAGAGGTCTCCCAATCAGGACACCGGCAGCGTTGCCGATATACTGATCCTGTCGGTGTTGTCACCCTTCGGGCGTTCCGCCGGCATCTGCTCGCCCGTGACGATATAATAAATGGTCTCGGCAATGTTGGTGGCGTGATCACCGATACGCTCTATGTTCTTGGCGCAGAACAGCAGATGCGTGCAGGGGGTGATGTTGCGCGGATCTTCCATCATGTAGGTCAGCAGCTCGCGGAACAGCGACGTATACATGGCGTCGATCTGGTCGTCGCGATCGCGCACGAAGCCAATCTTGTCCACAGTGCGCGACGCGTAGACGTCGAGAACTTCCTTGAGTTGGGTCAGCGCCAAATTCGCGAGGGCCTCGAGGCCGCGGAAAAGGCTGGTCGGCTGGCGCCCGTCGGTGACGGCGGCAACGCGCTTGGCAACGTTCTTGCCGAGATCTCCGACCCGTTCGAGGTCGGCAGAAATGCGGATTGCGCCGACGATCTCGCGCAAATCGGTCGCCATCGGCTGACGCCTAGCGATGATGATGATCGCCTTGTCGTCGATTTCACGCTGCCCTTCATCCAGCACCGCATCGTCGCGTATGACCTTCTGGGCTAGGCCCGGATCGGCATTGACCAGCGCAGCGACTGCCTGTTCGACCATGCGTTCGGCATGGCCGCCCATGGCGGCGATGCGCTTGGACAGGTATTTCAGTTCCTCATCATAGGCGCTGACGATGTGCACGGACTGCATGGACGAAATGCCTTCCCACGGGAGTGTCTTGATTTTAAGTCGTTTCCTCGAATCCCGCTGATACGCTAGCGCGATGACAGAAAAAAGAAACGGTTGCCTGGGAAGTTAGGGTACTAACCGTGCGTCGGCAAATGAACCGAGAACGCCGCGCCGTTGCCGACCTCCGATTTTATTGAAAGCCGGGCGTTATGGCGCGTCAGGATATGCTTGACGATGGAGAGGCCAAGACCGGTACCCTTCTGCGTCCGGCTGGTCTCGACATCGATGCGGTAGAAGCGCTCGGTGATGCGCGGAATATGCTCCTCGGGGATGCCTGGGCCAAAATCCCTGATGATCACATCGATGCCCGGTTCGGCGCCGGCATCGCTTTGCTTGATCGACACCACGACCCGCCCTCCCGACTGACCGTATTTGCAGGCGTTTTCCAGAAGGTTCTCGAAAACCTGAAAAAGCTCGTCGCCGTCGCCGGGAACCTCGAGCGGTCCGTCGGCGAAGTCCCGGTCGATGACAACGTTGGTGTCCCTGGCAAGAGGCCCAAGCGAATCGATGACGCTTTCCAGGATCCGGCGCAGATCGACTGTGGTTCCGGGCTTCAGATATGGCTTCATCTCCAGCCTCGACAGCGACAGAAGATCGTCGATGAGGCGGGCCATGCGGCTGGTCTGGCTGTGCATGATCTGCAGAAACTGTTCGCGCGCCGCCGGATCATTGCGGGCCGGGCCACGCAGCGTTTCGATGAAGCCGGCGATCGAGGCGAGTGGCGTGCGCAATTCATGGCTGGCATTGGCGATGAAGTCTGCACGCATGCGGTCGATCCTGCGTGCTTCACTCTGGTCCTTGAACACCAGCACATAGAGATCGGTGCCATGGCCGACCGAAGACGCGCTTACCCGGTAGGCGCGTTCGACCGGAAGTTTCTCCAAATAGTCGACGGCGTCCGAAGCGACGTCGCCCGAAAGGATGCCGTCCAGCAGGGCCTGCATCTCCGGCGCGCGGAATTTCAACGACAGCGACATGCCGGGCGCGATCCCGCCGAAAGCCGCGAAGGCGGCGGCATTGGCGTGGACGATGGTACCGGCCCTGTCGAAGATGATCAGCGGATCGGCAACGGCGGCGGCAAGATATTCGCCGGAGAGCCGTTGCAGGCCAATGGCCTCGATCGCCAGAGCGCGTTGCGGGGTCTCGCTGGGGACGGCGGCCGGCAACATGGCCGCCGCTACCAGCAGGAGAAGCGCCGGCACCAACACATAGGCGGAGATATCGCCAAAGGCATAGGCGATAAAAACGGAGACGACCCCCGCGGCAAGAAGCCAACGGCTGCTGAACAGCCTGGCCGCGAGGATCCGTGCCCTGGTATTGCGCCCCGACTCGAGGTCAGTCATTCGCTCGCGCGTGCGCGCCCTCCATCCTTTCGGCCAGTTTAAGAACCCTCCGCAGGGCCGGTCCCAGCGCTTGGTCCTGAAAATTGCAATCGATTTTCAGAAAGGATCATGCGCAAATCGAAAGTGCCACAGGGTTAGTGGCCCCAATAGCATGAGTCCACAGACTGGAAAGGGTCCGTCTCGATGAAAAAATCCAAGGAAACTCCTGCAGTGGCGACGTCGACGCCAGTCAAGATCACGGTCGACGGCAAGGAGCGGGAATTCGACATCGACAATCCGACGCTGCCCGACTGGATCGAGGACCACAAGCTTACCGCGGGCGGCTACCCCTACGACGAGAAGATGAAAGGCGACGAGTACGACAAGACGCTCGAGCTATTGCAGATCGAGCTGGTCAAGGCTCAGGCCTGGTTGCAGGCGACAGGCAAGCGTGTCATGGCGCTGTTCGAGGGGCGTGACGCTGCTGGAAAGGGCGGTACCATCTTCGCACTCCACCAGTACATGAACCCCCGAACGGCCCGCAACGTTGCGCTGACGAAGCCAACCGAGGCGGAGCACGGACAGTGGTATTTCCAACGCTATGTGAAACACTTCCCCACGGCGGGCGAATTCGTCACCTTCGACCGCTCCTGGTACAACCGCGCTGGGGTCGAGCCGGTGATGGGCTTCTGCACGCCGGAACAGCACGAGCAGTTCCTCGAGGAGACGCCGCATTTTGAACGGATGATCTGCAATGACGGCATTCATTTTTTCAAGTTCTGGCTGAATATCGGCCAGGAGACGCAACTCGAACGGTTTCACGATCGCCGCTTCAGCCCGCTGAAGAACTGGAAGTTTTCGCCGATCGACATCGCCGGCCTCACCAAATGGGAAGACTACACGAAGGCGCGCGACCTGATGTTCGAGCGCACCCACAAGAAATTCGCGCCCTGGATCATCGTGCGGGCCAATGACAAACGGCGCGCCCGGCTGTCAGTGATGCGCCGCATCCTGCTCTCCCTGCCCTATGACGGACGCGATCTCGACGTGATCGGCAAGGAAGACAAAAAGATCATCGGCGAAGGCCCGTCATTCCTTAGCAAACAGGATTGACGCTTTTCGCGCCGCGCGGGCAAGGCCCCCGCGGCCCTCATGGCGGGGTCCCCGCCGT
>NZ_JAIUGX010000010.1 GCF_020164785.1 Mesorhizobium sp. ES1-1
CGACCATCGCGCCGTCGACGGAGCGCTCGGCGCCGAACTGCTGGTCGCCTTCAAGCGGATGATCGAAAACCCGATGGGCATGCTGGTGTAGGGCGACAAGGCTGTACGAGAGACACCAGCCTTAGTCAAAAAATGCCGGAGGTCTCATATGGCCGTGGCGGGCTAAGGACGTCGGCTACAGCTAATACAACGGCCGGCCGTTGCCGCGTTGGGGACCTAACAAAGGCGGGTGAAACGGATGAAGACAGTTCTTTGCTATGGTGACTCGCTGACTTGGGGCTACAATGCCGAAGGACAGCGTCATGCCCTCGAGGACCGCTGGCCAAGCGTACTGCAGGCCGGACTCGGCGGCGGCGTCCAGGTCATCGCCGACGGCCTCAATGGCCGCACCACGGCCTTCGACGATCATCTGGCCGGAGCCGATCGCAATGGCGCCAGGGTACTACCCACGGTCCTGACGACCCACGCGCCACTCGATCTGATCGTCATCATGCTCGGCGCCAATGACATGAAGCCCTGGATCCACGGCAATCCGGTGGCGGCCAAGCAAGGCATCCAGAGGCTGATCGATATCGTCCGCGGCCATGACTATCCTTTCGACTGGCCGGCGCCGCAAATCCTCATCGTTTCGCCGCCTGTCGTCAGCCGCACCGAAAACGCCGACTTCAAGGAAATGTTCGCCGGCGGCGATGAGGCTTCGAAGCAGCTTGCCTCGCAATATGCCGCGCTGGCCGACGAAACGGGCTGCGGCTTCTTCGACGCCGGTACCGTGGCGCAGACCACACCGCTCGACGGAGTTCACCTCGATGCCGAAAACACCCGAAACATCGGCGAGGCGCTGACGCCGGTCGTGCGCGTCATGCTGGAATTGTGATTCAAGGAGAAAAATCGTGGCTGAGACCTACGACGTCATCATCATCGGCTCCGGGCCTGGCGGCTATGTCGCGGCGGTGCGGGCGGCTCAGCTCGGCCTCAAGACGGCGATCGTCGAGCGCGAGCATCTCGGCGGCATCTGCCTCAACTGGGGCTGTATCCCGACCAAGGCCCTGCTGCGCTCGGCCGAGATCATGCATTATTCCGACCATCTCAAGGACTATGGGCTGAAAATCGACGGCAAGGTCAGCGTCGACACAGCTGCCGTGGTCGACCGTTCTCGCAAGGTGTCGCTGCGCCTTAACAATGGCGTCGGCTTCCTGATGAAAAAGAACAAGGTCGATGTGATCTGGGGTGAAGCCAAACTCTCCAAGCCGGGCGAGGTTATCGTCTCGAAAACGGCCAAGAAGCCGATGGAGCCGCGGCCGCCAGTGCCAAAGGGCGTCAAGGGCGAGGGCACCTACAACGCCAAGCACATTATCCTGGCGACTGGTGCGCGGCCGCGTGCGCTACCCGGCATCGAGCCGGACGGCAAGCTGATCTGGACCTATTTCGAGGCGATGGTGCCGAAGGAGATGCCGAAGTCGCTGCTGGTAATGGGTTCGGGCGCTATCGGCATTGAATTCGCTTCGTTCTATCGCACGATGGGCGTCGACGTCACAGTGGTAGAGTTGCTGCCAGCCGTCATGCCGGTCGAGGACGCCGAGGTCTCGAAATTCGCGCAGAAGCAGTTCGAGAAGCAGGGCATGAAGATCATCCTGGAGGCCAAGGTGACCAAAGTCGAGAAATCGACCGATTCGATCACCGCGCATGTGCAGATGAAGGATGGCAGGGTCGAGAAGGTCACTGCTGACCGGATGATCTCGGCCGTCGGCGTGCAAGGCAATATCGAGAATCTCGGCTTGGAAGCGCTGAGTGTGAAGACGGATCGCGGGTGTGTGGTCGTCGACGGCTACGGCGCCACCAATGTTCCCGGGATCTACGCCATCGGCGATGTCGCCGGGCCGCCGATGCTTGCCCACAAGGCCGAGCATGAGGGCGTGGTGTGCGTCGAAAAGATCGCCAAATTCCCGGGCGTGCACGCGATCGACAAGCTCAAGATCCCCGGCTGCACCTACTGCAACCCGCAGGTAGCTTCGGTCGGCCTGACGGAGGCCAAGGCCCTGGCCGAAGGCAAGGAGGTTCGCGTTGGCCGTTTTCCCTTCGCCGCCAACGGCAAGGCGATCGCGCTGGGCGAAGACCAGGGCTTCATCAAGACCATCTTCGACAAGAAGACCGGTCAGCTGCTCGGCGCGCACATGGTCGGCGCCGAGGTCACCGAACTGATTCAGGGTTTTGTCGTCGCCATGAACCTCGAGACGACCGAGGAAGAGCTGATGCACACGATCTTCCCGCATCCGACGCTGTCGGAAATGATGAAGGAAAGCGTACTCGACGCCTATGGCCGCGCGTTAAACGCGTGATGGGATTGAATATGCCGGCGTGCATGGAACCCGACGGCATGGATGTTCGTTTGCGGATGCGTTTTTATCGTTCAAACAAGGAGAGGGTATATGGACGTGAACGGAGTGGGCTGGATCGCAGCCATCATCATCGGCGGCCTGGCAGGCTGGCTCGCCGAAATGGTCATGAAGAGCAATATGGGCATCTTCATGAACATCATCCTGGGTATCGTTGGCGCGGTCGTGCTGAACTTTATCCTGCAGGCTCTCAATATCGGTGTCTTCG
Source organism: Mesorhizobium sp. ES1-1 (assembly GCF_020164785.1). Taxonomy (GTDB): domain Bacteria; phylum Pseudomonadota; class Alphaproteobacteria; order Rhizobiales; family Rhizobiaceae; genus Mesorhizobium. Next base: position 2,602 of record NZ_JAIUGX010000010.1, read on the forward strand.
GCGCCGGCTGGATAGCCTATCTGATCACCGGCTTCATCGGCGCCTGCCTGCTGATCGCGGTTGGCCGCATGGTGCGCCGCTAGTCCGACCAGACATCTGCCATGCGAAAAAGGCTGTTCCGGCATGCGCCGGAGCAGCCTTTTTCTTTGCGTCAAAAAGTCCTAGATGATGTTGCAATGCGAGCGCTGGATGTGCGGTCGCGAAGGAATCGGGTTTCCAGATGGTTACTGTCCTCGACACGATCGCCAATGCGCCGCGCTTGCGGCACCCGGAGAAGGCGCACAAGCCGGACCAGGACGTGCTGCGCAAGCCCGATTGGATCCGCGTCAAGGCGCCGATGTCCAAGGGCTATTCCGAGACTCGCGAGATCGTGAAGTCGCATAAGCTGGTGACAGTCTGCGAAGAGGCGGGCTGCCCCAACATCGGCGAGTGCTGGGAAAAGAAGCACGCGACCTTCATGATCATGGGCGAGATCTGCACGCGCGCCTGTGCGTTCTGCAACGTCGCCACCGGCATTCCGACCGCGCTCGATCCCGATGAGCCCGCCCGCGTCGCGCATGCCGTCAGACAGATGGGCCTGACCCATGTCGTCATCACTTCGGTGGATCGCGACGATCTGGCCGATGGCGGCGCCCGTCATTTCGCCGAGGTCATCCGAGCCATCAGGGCGGCGACGCCGTTGACGACGATCGAGATCCTGACGCCGGATTTCCTGCGCAAGGACGGCGCGCTGGAGATCGTCGTGGCGGCCAAGCCTGATGTGTTCAATCATAATCTCGAAACCGTGCCGTCGAACTATCTGACGGTTCGCCCCGGCGCCCGCTATTTTCATTCGATCCGGCTTTTGCAGCGGGTCAAGGAACTCGACCCTTCGATCTTCACCAAGTCCGGCATCATGGTCGGGTTGGGCGAGGAGCGGAACGAAATCCTGCAGCTGATGGACGATTTGCGCTCCGCCAATGTCGACTTCATGACGATCGGCCAGTATTTGCAGCCGTCGAAGAAACATCATCCGGTGATCCGCTTCGTCACGCCGGAGGAGTTCAAGTCTTTCGAGACGATCGGCCGGACCAAGGGCTTCCTGCTGGTTGCGTCGAGCCCGCTGACGCGCTCGTCGCATCACGCCGGCGACGACTTCGCCCGGTTGCGCGCGGCGCGCCAGGCGCTGCTCAAGAAATCAGCTTAACTCGCTGGTTTCATGCCGAAATTCGAAGCCATCCGCCGCGTTTCCCACACGCCTGGGGAGATGTTCGCACTGGTTGCGGATGTCGAGTCCTATCCGCAATTCCTGCCGCTTTGCGAAGCGCTGACGGTACGCTCGCGCAAGGAGCGCGATGGACGCACAGTACTCGTCGCCGACATGAGCATCGGTTACAAGGCGATCCGCGAGACGTTCACGACGCAAGTCCTCCTGAAGCCGGAGGAAAACACGATCGACGTGAAGTACATCGATGGGCCATTTAGATATCTGAGCAATGTCTGGCGGTTCGAGCCCGAGGGCACCGGCTGTGCAGTGCGCTTCTTCATCGACTACGAGTTCAAGAGCCGCATCCTGGGCGCGCTGATGGGGACGATGTTCGACCGCGCCTTCCGCATGTTCGCGGAGGCGTTCGAAAAACGCGCGGATGTCATTTACGGCGCCGCGCCACCCACCTGACGCTGGTCAAGCGCGCGCAAGCCAAGTTCCAGCGCATGGCGGACGGTTTCGCGGCGGATGAAATCGCGGCCTTCGTCGGCAAACAGCCTGTGTTCGGCGGTGACGGTTTCGCCCTTAAGCCCAACGCCGAACCATACCAGACCGACGGGCTTTTCCGCTGAACCGCCGCCCGGGCCGGCAATTCCGGTGACCGCCAGGGTCAGCCCGGCGGGAGAATTGGCGAGTGCCCCCTTGGCCATCTCGATCGCCGTCTCGCGGGAAACCGCGCCGTGCGCGTCGAGGGTGGCGGCTGACACGCCAAGCATGTCCATCTTGGCTTCGTTCGAATAGGTGATGAACCCGCGGTCGACGACGGCGGACGAGCCGGCGATGTCGGTGAGTGCCGCGATGATCATGCCGCCGGTGCAGCTTTCAGCCGTCGCCAGCATGATGCCGTGTTGCTGGCATGCCCTCAGCAGGGCGATCGCCAGATCCTTGTTGCTCATTCCGGAACCTCGCCGGGAAAAACCACGCTGGCGGTCGCGATTGCCGCTATGCCTTCCTCGCGCCCGACAAAGCCGAGCTTCTCATTGGTCGTCGCCTTGATCGAGATGCGATCGGGCGAAATTGCCAGCATTTGAGACAGGGCTGCCGTCATGGCTTCGCGATGAGGGCCGACGCGAGGCGCCTCGCAGATCAGCGTGATGTCGGCATTGGCGATGCGGCCGCCGCGATCGCGGACAATCCTTGCCGCATGTTCGACGAAGATTCGGGACGCGGCACCTTTCCACTGCGGATCGGATGGCGGGAAATGCGAGCCGATATCGCCGCTGCCGCAGGTCGCCAGCAGCGCGTCGGTCAGAGCATGGAGGCCGACATCTGCGTCGGAGTGGCCGGACAGCCTTTTGTCATGCGGAATAGCGACGCCACATAAAGTGACATGGTCGCCGGGCTCGAAGGCATGGACGTCGTAGCCATTTCCGGTGCGGATATCCGGGAACTGTGTCCGCCCCCCGGAGAGTCGCTCGTGCGCCATAGCTATGTCCCGTGCCCAGGTGAGTTTGACATTGTCCGGCGAGCCGGGAACGATCCTTACCGGAATGTCGGCCCATTCGGCGATCGAGGCGTCATCGGTAAAGTCCATCTTCCCAAGATGATGGGCTTTCTCATGCGCGGCAAGGATGGGCCAGAACGGGAAACCTTGCGGTGTCTGGGCCGCGTGAAGCCCGTCGCGAGGCACAGTTTCGCCGACCAGGCCGCTTGCCGCCTCGCGCTTCAGCGTGTCGGCGACGGGCAGGGCGGGCAGGGCCCCCTCGCGCTCACCGATGGCGGCGATGGTGCGATCGATCAACTCGGCGTCGACAAAGGGGCGGACTGCGTCGTGGATCAAGACCTGTCCCGGCGCCTGGCTGCGCAGGGCGAGCAATCCAAGCCGGACCGAGGCCTGCCTGGTTGCCCCGCCATCGATGGCGGTGACCCGCTCGACGTTGGCGCCGGCCGCCTGACGAAACAGATCGCGGTCGTCGGCATGGATGGCGACCACGACTTCGCCGGTCTGCGGATGGGCAAGAAATATCTCGAGCGTGTGCGCAATGACGGCCAAGCCGCCAATGTGCTGATATTGCTTCGGCCCATTGGCCTGCCCGGCGCGCGCGCCGCGGCCCGCCGCCACGATCAGCACCGCGACCTTGCCGCCCCTGCCGGAAGCCTGATCTTCGCTCACGTCCATCATGCCGATTGGCTTAGCGCACGATCCCGAAAAGTGTAATCGGTTTTCGGCAAGTTCGTGTGCCAAGTGTAAAGTTCAAAACGTCTTTCAGTGCGGCCTACTCTCTTGTGGTGCGGCCAAGGCGTGGGCGGGCAATTTCCCAATTGCGCCTCATTATGACGTCATTCCGCGTTGCGCTTCGAGATCAACATGGCTAGAGAATGTGCAACGAATGATTATGCTTGGTTTTTGTGCATGACTGATGTGAGCCTCTTGGCGGCGCCACTCTATGTCGGGGACGTGAAAATCCGCAATCGCGTGTTTCTAGCGCCAATGTCGGGCATTACCGACCAGCCGTTTCGCCAGCGCGCCCACGCGCATGGGGCCGGCTTGGTGGTGTCGGAAATGGTTGCGAGTGGCGAACTTGCCAAAGGCAGGGCGGGCTTCGATCTGCGCATACGTCATTCCGGGCTGCCCGTCCACATGGTGCAGCTTGCCGGCCGTGAAGCAGCGCATATGGCCGAAGCGGCGCGCATCGCCGCGGGCGAGGGTGCTGATATCGTCGACATCAATATGGGCTGCCCGGCCAAGAAGGTCACCGGCGGTTATGCCGGCTCCGCCCTGATGCTGGATCTCGACCATGCGCTGTCGCTGATCGATGCCGTGGTCGGTGCTATCGATGTTCCGGTGACGGTGAAGATGCGGCTGGGCTGGGACGAAGGCGCCCTCAACGCGCCGATGCTGGCGCGCCGGGCCGAACAGGCAGGCGTGAGAATGGTCACCGTGCATGGCCGCACACGTTGCCAGTTCTATCAGGGCAAGGCCGATTGGCGCGCCATCGCTCGGGTCAAGGAGGCGGTGTCCATACCGGTCGTTGCCAATGGCGATGTCTGCTCGCCGGTGGAAGCGAGAGCCATCCTCGATCAATCCGGCGCCGACGCCGTGATGGTCGGACGGGCGCATTATGGTGCGCCCTGGATCGCCGGCGCCATCGCAGCGGCAGCGTCAGGCGAGATGGCAGCAAATATCCCAACGACGTCCGCGGCCTTGGCCGACTACGTCATTGCCCACTATGAGGACATGCTGGCGCTTTATGGCGTCGAAAGCGGACTGCGCCAGGCGCGCAAGCACCTCGGCTGGTATCTCGACCGTCATGCCGCCGACGCCACTGCGGACCGCCGAAAAGCCATCCTCACCACATTCGAGCCCGCTCGGGTCATTGCGCTGCTGCGCGACGTGTTTTCAAGCGATCGGCAATCGCCGGACCTACGGAGCGCCGCATGAACGGCGCGGCAGGGCAGGGAGCCCAGATGGTGGACGCCGCCCAGATCGTCCTCAACACCATCCGCCGCCCGGTGATCATGATCAGCGAGGAGGGGTTCATCACCTTCGCCAACGCCGATGCGGAGGACTTCTTTCGCTCAAGCGCGACGATGCTGGCGCGCAATACGCTGTCCAAGCTCATCCCATTCGGCAGCCCGCTGCTCACGCTTGTCGACCAGGTGCGCGAGCGCAGGGCTCCCGTAAACGAATATCGGGTCGACGTGTCGTCGCCGCGCCTCGGCATTGAAAAGGTCGTCGATCTCTATGTCGCGCCGGTGACGGAATTCCCGGGCTCCGTGGTGGTGATGTTCCAGGAGCGCTCGATGGCTGACAAGATCGACCGGCAGATGACCCATCGGGGTGCAGCGCGCTCTGTGACGGGTCTGGCGGCCATGCTCGCCCACGAGATCAAGAACCCGCTTTCGGGCATCCGTGGCGCGGCGCAATTGCTTGAGCTCTCAGCCTCCGACGAGGACCGCGCGCTGACGCGGCTGATCACCGACGAGACCGATCGTATCGTGTCTCTGGTCGATCGCATGGAGGTGTTTTCGGATGAGCGGCCAATCGACCGCTACCCCGTCAACATCCATGTCGTCCTCGACCATGTGAAAGCAATCGCTAGAAACGGTTTTGCCAAGCGAATCAAGATCCTCGAAGATTATGATCCTTCGTTGCCTCCCGTTTTCGCCAACCGCGACCAGTTGATCCAGGTGTTTCTCAACCTGGTCAAGAACGCCGCCGAGGCCATAGGCAGCGACCCGCAGGGCGAAATCGTGCTGTCGACAGCGTTCCGGCCCGGCATTCGCGTTTCCGTGCCGGGCACGCAGGACCGCGTCTCACTGCCACTGGAATTCTGCGTCCGCGACAACGGGTCGGGCGTTTCGGAGGATATCCTGCCGATCCTGTTCGATCCCTTCATCACCACCAAGCCGAACGGCTCGGGGTTGGGCCTGGCGCTGGTTGCCAAGATCGTCGGCGAGCATGGCGGCATCATCGAATGCGAATCGACCCCGCGCGGCACCATTTTCCGGATCCTGATGCCGGCCTGGAAAGAAACACCATTCGCACTCGACGAAGACGGTGAAGGAGACCGCAAATGACGGTACGCGGCAATATTCTCGTCGCCGACGACGATGCGGCGATCCGCACTGTCCTCAACCAGGCCCTGTCGCGCGTCGGCCACGAGGTGCGCGTCACCTCCAACGCCTCGACCTTGTGGCGCTGGGTGGCGGCCGGCGAGGGCGATCTGGTCATCACCGACGTGGTGATGCCGGATGAGAATGCCTTCGACATGCTGCCGCGCATCAAGAAGGCGCGGCCGGAACTTCCAGTCATCGTCATGAGCGCCCAGAACACGTTCATGACGGCGATTCGCGCATCGGAGACCGGCGCCTATGAATATCTGCCGAAACCGTTTGACCTGACCGAACTGCTCAACATCGTCAACCGCGCGCTCTCGGAGCCGCGGCGCCCGAAGGTCGACCCACGACCGGAAGAACAGCCGGACGCGATGCCGCTGGTCGGGCGCTCGGCGGCCATGCAGGACATCTACCGCATGCTGGCGCGCATGATGCAGACCGACCTGACGGTGATGATCTCGGGCGAATCCGGCACCGGCAAGGAGCTGGTCGCCCGCGCCCTGCACGAATATGGCCGTCGTCGCGGCGGTCCTTTCGTTGCCATCAACATGGCTGCGATCCCTCGCGACCTGATCGAATCTGAACTGTTCGGTCACGAGAAGGGCGCCTTCACCGGGGCTCAGAACCGCTCCACCGGTCGCTTCGAACAGGCCGAGGGCGGCACGCTGTTCCTTGATGAGATCGGCGACATGCCGATGGAGGCTCAGACGCGGCTGTTGCGGGTCCTGCAGCAGGGCGAATACACGACGGTCGGCGGACGCACACCGATCAAGACCGACGTGCGCATTGTCGCTGCCACCAACAAGGACCTGCGCACTCTGATCAACCAGGGGCTTTTCCGCGAGGATCTTTTCTATCGTCTGAACGTGGTGCCGCTCAGGCTGCCGGCGTTGCGCGAACGATCCGAGGACGTACCCGACTTGGTCCGCCACTTCTTTAAGCTAGGCGAAACGGAAGGCCTGCAGACCAAGCGAATTTCGTCCGGCGGGATCGAATTGATGAAGCGTTACCCGTGGCCGGGCAATGTGCGCGAGTTGGAAAACCTCGTTCGCAGGCTGGCCGCGCTTTATTCGCAGGACGAGATTTCGGCCGAGATCATCGAGGCCGAACTCAAGACCGGCGAGCGCCCGGTCGTGCCGGGCGGCGGCAACCTCATTCCCGACGACCTCTCCATCGGCCAGGCGGTCGAACATTTCCTGCAACGCTACTTCGCTTCTTTTGCCGGCGAACTGCCGCCTGCAGGCCTCTACCAACGCATACTGTCGGAGGTCGAATACCCGCTGGTCCTCGCCTCGATGACGGCGACTCGGGGAAACCAGATCAAGGCAGCCGAGCTGCTCGGGCTGAACCGCAACACGCTGCGCAAGAAAATCCGCGAACTGGGCGTCAACGTCTACAAATCCTCGCGCCAGCCCTGACCATCCTCTTTTCGGGGGAGTAGACCCCCGAAAGAGTTCCGTTGCGGTCACACTTGTTGCATAATCGCCACAATGCGTTGCATACATCCGACGCAATCAATGGCTCTAGACGGCGACATGGCTTCGCAGGCACCTACACGCAACGAACCGCTTTTCAGCGAGCCCGCCACGCGCGACGGGCGCCGACTGCTTGCGCTGCCCGGCGTGATCGCGGTGGCCGGCGCGCTGGTAACGGCGGCGATCTCGTTCACCATCCTGGTCGGAGCCACACCGATCACACCGGACGAGTCGACGACGTTGGCGCTCATTGCTCTCAATGCCGCCTTCGTCCTGGCTCTCACCGCGCTGGTCGGCCGCGAGGTGCACCGCATCCTGATGGCGCGTCGGCACGGCAAGGCGGCCTCGCGGCTGCACGTTCGCATCGTCGCCATGTTCGCGCTGGTGGCCGCCATTCCGGCGATCATGGTGGCCATCATCGCGTCGATCACGCTAGACATCGGTCTAGACCGCTGGTTCGAAATTCGTACCAAGACGATCGTCAATTCGTCGCTGTCGATCGCCGACGCATACGTCCAGGAAAACGCCCGCAACCTGCAGGGCACCACTCTGTCGATGGCCTATGATCTCGATGCGTCGCGCTCGCTCTACGGTCTCGATCGCACCGGCTTTCTCGACCTCATGAACAAGGAAGCCGTCGGGAGGTCGCTGGCTCACGCCGCGCTGATCAAGCCCGACGGCTCCTTCGTCATGAGCGCCAAGACGGACACGACTTTTGCCATGCCGGAGCCGCCCGAAGGCGCGGTGGCGAGCGCGGCGGACGGCAAGCCGGTTCTGATCGAGCCGAAGACGCGCAACATCATGGGCGCCATTGTCAAGCTGCGCGAGATCGAAGGGCTCTATCTCTACACCATCCGCCTCGTCGACCCGGAGGTGATCAAGGCGCGCCAGATCGTCAGGTCCAACACCGACGAATATCGTGGCCTTGAGGACAATCGCCGCACTTCGCAGGTTGCCTTCGCGCTGCCCTATCTGTCGCTGACGCTGATCATCATCCTGTCGGCGATCTGGACTGGTATCGCCGTCGCCGACCGCCTGGTTCGACCCATCCGGCAGTTGATCGGCGCTGCCGACGAGGTCGCGACCGGCAATCTCGACGTGGCGGTTCCCGTCAGGCCTTCGGACGGCGACGTCGCGTCGCTCGGCGATACATTCAACAAGATGCTGCTGGAACTGAAATCGCAGCGCAACGAGATCCTTTCGGCCAAGGATCTGATCGACGAGCGGCGGCGCTTTTCGGAAGCGGTGCTCGCTGGCGTCACCGCCGGCGTCATCGGCGTCGATCCCTACGGCATCGTCTCCATCGTCAACCGTTCAGCCGAATCGATGCTGGCCATATCGGCCAGCGCGGCCCTCGGACAGAACCTCTCCGCCGTGCTGCCGCATGTCGGCCGGGTCTTCGAGATCGGCCGCAAGTCCGGCAAGCCTGTCTATCGCGAGCAGGTGACCTTCTATCGCGCCGGTGCCGAGCGGACCTTCAACGTGCAGATCACCATCGAGGCCGGGAACAGCGATTCAGAGGAAAAATCCTATGTGGTGACGATCGATGACATCACCGATCTGGTCCAGGCCCAGCGCTCGTCAGCATGGGCCGACGTGGCGCGTCGCATCGCCCACGAGATCAAGAACCCGTTGACGCCGATCCAGCTTTCGGCCGAGCGCATCAGGCGCCGCTTCGGCAAGGTCATCACCGAGGATCGCGAGATTTTCGATCAATGCACGGACACCATCATAAGGCAGGTCGAGGATATCGGCCGGATGGTCGATGAATTCTCGGCCTTCGCGCGCATGCCCAAGCCTGAGATGAAGGCCATAGACCTGCGCGAATCCCTGCGCGAGGCGTCCTTCCTGGTCGAAGTCAGCCGTGCCGACATTGCTTTCGAACGCGTATTCGGGACCGAGCCGCTCAAGGGGACCTTCGACAGCCGCCTGATGGCGCAGGCTTTCGGCAATGTGATCAAGAACGCCGCCGAGGCCATCGACGGGCTGGAACAGAAGGATGGTTCGCACGGCATAATCCGGATTCAAGCGGGGCGTCAGAATGGCGCCATCCGAATCGATGTCATCGACAATGGCAAAGGCCTGCCGCGCGAGAATCGCCAAAGGCTGCTCGAGCCCTATATGACCACGCGTGAAAAGGGCACCGGGCTCGGCCTCGCTATCGTCAAGAAGATCGTGGAAGACCATGGCGGCAGGCTGGAACTCCACGACGCGCCGGCCGATTTCCACAATGGGCGAGGCGCGATGATCAGCATCATCCTGCCGCCCGCCGCCGCCGTCGCTCCACGCGGCGAAAGCAGGGACGAGAACGAACGAGAAACTGAAAAGGTCGGTAATGGCGTCTGATATTCTTATCGTCGATGACGAGGAAGACATCCGTGAACTCGTCGCGGGCATATTGAGCGACGAAGGTCACGAGACCCGCACTGCTTTCGATGCCGACAGCGCTCTGGCTGCGATAGCGGACCGCGCGCCGCGGCTGATTTTCCTCGACATCTGGCTGCAGGGCTCGCGCCTTGACGGCCTGGCCTTGCTGGACGAAATCAAGACCATGCACCCGACCTTGCCAGTGGTCATGATCTCGGGCCACGGCAATATCGAAACCGCGGTCTCGGCCATCCGTCGCGGCGCCTATGACTTCATCGAGAAGCCGTTCAAGGCGGACAGGCTCATCCTGATCGCCGAGCGAGCGCTCGAAACCTCGAAATTGCGGCGCGAGGTTTCCGACCTCAAGCAGCGCAGCGGCGAGACGTTCGATCTGATCGGCATGTCATCGGCGATGAGCCAGCTGCGCCAAACTATCGAGCGCGTCGCGCCAACCAACAGCCGTGTGATGATCATCGGTCCTTCGGGGTCGGGCAAGGAATTGGCAGCACGCGCCATCCACACGCTGTCGGCGCGCAAATCGGCGCCGTTCGTGACGCTGAGCGCCGCCAACATCACGCCTGAACGCATGGAAGTGGAGCTATTCGGCACCGAATCAAACGGCGTCGAGCGTAAGGTCGGCGCACTCGAAGAGGCCCATCGCGGCATTCTCTACATCGACGAAGTGGCCGACATGCCGCGCGAAACGCAAAACAAGATCCTGCGCGTGCTGGTCGAACAGCAGTTCGAACGGGTAGGGGGCACCAAGCGCGTCAAGGTCGACGTCCGCATCATCTCCTCGACCTCGCAGAATCTCGAGGCGATGATCGCCGATGGGCGTTTCCGCGAGGACCTTTACCACCGCCTCGCCGTGGTTCCGGTGATGGTGCCGGGGCTGGCCGAGCGGCGCGAGGATATCCCCTACCTCGTCGACAATTTCATGAAGCAGATCGCCCGCCAGGCCGGCATCAAGCCGCGCCGCATCGGCGACGACGCACTCGCCGTGCTGCAGGCGCACAACTGGCCGGGCAATGTCCGCCAGTTGCGCAATAATGTCGAGCGGCTGATGATCCTGGCGCGCGGCGACGATGTCGACGCGCCTATCACCGCCGACCTGTTGCCGGCCGAGATCGGCGATGTCATGCCGCGCACGCCGAACCAGTCGGACCAGCACATCATGGCGCTGCCGCTCCGCGAGGCGCGCGAACAGTTCGAGAAGGACTATCTGATCGCCCAGATCAACCGGTTCGGCGGCAACATCTCGAAGACCGCCGAGTTCATCGGAATGGAGCGCTCGGCCTTGCACCGCAAGTTGAAGTCATTGGGCGTCTGATCCCGCCCGAAGGCCGTTCAGTGCGCTTGTGCCAACCATTTGCCGGTTACGGCAGCCGTGGAATCGCATAAGAACGCTGGAGAATTCTCCAGGGGTCGCCAATGCCGCGCATAGCCTATGTCAACGGGCGCTACGTCGCCCATGCGGACGCATCCGTGCACATAGAGGACAGAGGCTACCAGTTTGCCGACGGCGTCTACGAGGTCTGCGAAGTGGCGCGGGGCTTCATCGTCGACATGCCGCGCCACCTTGCTCGCTTGAACCGCTCGCTGTCCGAATTGTCGATCGCCTGGCCAGTCACACCGGGGGTGCTGCCGCTCATCCTGCGCGAGGTGGTCAACCGCAACCACGTCACCAATGGCCTGGTCTATGTTCAGGTCACGCGCGGCGTCGCAAGTCGCGATTTCGTCTTCCCGTCGGTGAATACCAAGCCGGCGCTGGTCGTCACCGCCAGGAAAATCGATCCAACAGCCGGTCCAAAGCGCGCCGAAACCGGCATCGCCGTCATTACCGTGCCGGAAAACCGGTGGGACAGGGTCGATATCAAGACGGTCGGATTGCTGCCCAATGTGTTGGCCAAGCAGAAGGCCAGGGAAGCCGGGGCACAGGAGGCTTGGTTCGTCGACACAGAGGGCAACGTCAAGGAGGGCGGCTCCTCAAATGCCTGGATCGTCACGCGCGACGGGGTGCTCGTGACCAGGCCCGCCGAGCATGGCATTTTGCGCGGTATAACCCGCACAACGATGTTCGAAGTGGCGGCCAAACTCGGGCTCAAGATCGAGGAGCGTGGCTTTTCTGTCGCCGAGGCCAAGGCTGCGCGCGAGGCGTTCATCAGTTCGGCGACGACCATTGCAATGCCGGTCGTGAGCATCGACGGGGATTCGGTCGCCAATGGACATCCCGGCTCGGTAACACTTTCGTTGCGGCAAGCCTTTTTTGACATTGCGGAAAAAAGTCCAGCCTGATAACCGCACAGGTGGAATGAACATCAATATATCTCGTTCTGCTTGTCGTTACTGACGACAAGATGGTGTTTGCGAGCTTGACATGCGCCCGACAATTTGGCGCATTGGTTTGCAAACCGAAGGGGATCGGCGAAAGCAAGAACAATGGCGGAACGATCGCAAAACCTTCAGGACCTGTTCCTGAATTCAGTTCGCAAGAGCAAGAATCCACTCACCATCTTCCTGATCAACGGCGTGAAGCTGACCGGCGTCGTCACTTCCTTCGACAATTTCTGTGTCCTGCTGCGCCGTGACGGCCATTCGCAACTCGTCTACAAGCACGCCATTTCCACGATCATGCCGAGCCAGCCGGTTCAGATGTTCGATGGCGAGGAAAGCCAGGGCGCCTGATTGGCACGTGAGAAAGACGCGGACGGTACGGTCCGCGGCAAACCAACCCATCATCCTGGGACGGAAGCCAAGGGTCCGACCCGGGCTGTTGTCATCGTGCCTGTGCTTACCCGCCAGCCGCGTGGCGACGACGAGACAAACAGGCCGCGGCTGGCGCGATCGGCCGATGCCCGGCACGACGAGGCGGTGGGGCTCGCCCGCGCCATCAACCTCGACCCGATCCACACGGCGGTGGTGACCGTCAACGACCCGCGCCCGGCAACCCTGCTCGGCAGCGGCAAGGTCGCGGAGTTCGCAGAAATTGTCAGGGAAAACCATGCGGAACTGGTCATCGTCGACCATCCGCTGACGCCCGTACAGCAGCGCAATCTTGAAAAGGAACTGAACGCCAAGGTGCTTGACCGCACCGGACTGATCCTCGAAATCTTTGGCGAGCGGGCCCGCACCAAGGAAGGCACGCTGCAGGTCGAGCTTGCCCATCTCAACTACCAGAAGGGACGCCTGGTCCGCAGCTGGACCCATCTGGAACGCCAGCGTGGCGGTGCCGGCTTCCTTGGTGGACCCGGTGAGACCCAGATCGAATCCGACCGGCGCCAATTGCAGGAAAAGATCATCAAGCTAAAACACGAGCTGGAAACGGTGCGCCGCACACGCGACCTGCATCGGGCCAAACGCAAGAAGGTGCCGTTCCCGGTGGTGGCCATCGTAGGTTACACCAATGCCGGCAAATCGACGCTCTTCAACAGGCTGACCGGAGCCGACGTACTGGCGCAGGACATGCTGTTCGCGACGCTCGATCCAACGCTGCGCCGCGTGCGCCTGCCGCACGGCACGCCGATCATCCTTTCGGATACGGTGGGCTTCATCTCCGACCTGCCGACACATTTGATCGCGGCCTTCCGGGCGACGCTTGAAGAAGTCGTCGAGGCGGACCTCGTCATTCACCTGCGTGATATTTCCGATCCCGACACGGCTGCCCAGGCCGACGATGTCGAGCGCATCCTGGCCGATCTCGGTGTCGACGCGGGTGATCCCAAGCGGGTCATCGAAGTCTGGAACAAGATCGACCGGCTGGATGAAGGCAACAGGAGCCGCCTGCTCGCCGATGGCGCCGACGCCAGCAAGGCGCCGCCGGTGGCAGTGTCGGCGGTGACAGGCGAGGGGATCGATGCGCTGAAGGCGATCATCGAGACGCGCATGGCGGGCGAGCTTGAAGACCTCACGGTAACCATCGCGCCGGCCCAGTTTGGCGTCGTCGACTGGCTTTACCGTAACGGCGACGTCACCTCGCGCACCGACAATGACGATGGCGGAACGACCATCACACTCAAGGTCACGGCAAGCGCGCGCGAAGAGATCGAAAGCAGGTTGCGTCGCAGAGGTCAGGCGTAGCCGCGTAGAGACGCCGCGCGCTACTTTGCGGTCTTTGCCTGCTGCCAGAGCGCTTCCATCTCGGCCAGGCTGGCGTTTTCCAGCGTGTTGCCGGATTCCCCCAAAGCCTTTTCGACATAGTGGAAACGCGTGCGGAATTTCTCGTTGGTACCGCTCAACGCCGCTTCGGCATCGATTTTGAGGTGTCGCCCGAGATTGACCACGGCAAACAACATGTCGCCGAACTCGTCCTTGATCGAGTCGGAGTCGCCCTTTGCCAACGCCTTGCGCAATTCGCCGATCTCTTCCTCGATCTTGTCGAGGATGGGAGCTGCCTCGCTCCAGTCGAAACCGACGCGCGCGGCCTTCTCCTGAAGCTTCAGCGCTCGTGTGAGCGCGGGCAGGGCGACCGGTACGCTGTCCAGGAAGCCCTTGCCATTATCCTCGGGGTCAAGACCGCGCGCCAGGCGGGCTGTGCGCTTTTCAGCCTTCTCCTGCGCCTTGATCGCTTCCCACATGCCTTTGGCCATGCCAGCGCTGCGCGCCTTCTCATCGCCGAAGACATGCGGGTGGCGGCGGATCATCTTCGTCGTGATCGCCTGGACCACGTCGGGGAAGGCGAATGCACCGGCCTCCTCGGCCATTTGTGCGTGATAGACGACCTGCAGCAGCAGGTCGCCGAGTTCGTCGCGCAGATCATCAAGATCTCCACGGGCGATGGCATCGGCCACCTCATAGGCTTCCTCTATCGTATAGGGCGCTATGGTCGAGAAGTCCTGTTCGATGTCCCAGGGACAGCCGGTCTTCGGCTCCCGCAGCGCCGCCATGATCTCGATCAGGCGCGACATGTCCTTCGATGGTTTCATGGAGCAGATGCTATCGCGCCGTTGGCCACGCGGCCAACGCTGTCGCCGGGTGCCGGCGTCTTGTCCACAGTTGCGCGACCAGCCTTGTCAGTCGAGTACGGAGACAATCGCCTTGGCGAGTTCATCCATGCGGTCCTCGGGCAGGCCCGCCACGTTGATGCGGCTGTCGCCGACCATATAGACGCCATGCTCTACACGCAGCCGCTCGACCTGCGCTTCCGTGAGGCCCAGGCGCGAGAACATACCGCGATGGCTGGCGACGAAGTCGAAGCGGTCAGAGTTGGACTGCCGGCGCAGCGCCTCGGCGAACTGCACACGCAGCCTCAGCATGCGCAGGCGCATCTCTTCAAGTTCGGCTTCCCAGTCGGCGCGCAATGCATCGTCTTCCAGCACGATGCGAACGGCAGCAGCTCCATGGTCCGGCGGCATGGAATACATGGCGCGCGCCGCCGACAGCATCTGGCTCATCGCGACGTCGGCTTGGCCGCCATCCTTGGCAAGGATCATCGCGGCGCCGACGCGGTCGCGATAGACGGCGAAATTCTTGGAGCAGCTGGAGGCGACGACCATTTCAGGGACCTTGGCGGCCAGCAGACGCAGGCCGAGGGCGTCCGCCTCCAGGCCATCGCCGAAGCCCTGATAGGCAATGTCGACAAACGGCAGCAGGCCGCGCTCTACGACCAGATCGGTGACGGCCTGCCACTGAGCCGCGTCGAGATTGGCGCCGGTCGGGTTGTGGCAGCAGCCATGCAGCATCACCACGTCGCCGTCGCTGGCCGTGCGCAGCGCCGCCAGCATGTCGTCGAAACGGACCGCGCCCGAGGCGGCATCGAAATAGGGGTATTCGCGGATCTGCAGGCCGGCCGCACGCATCACCGGCATATGGTTCGGCCATGTCGGATCCGATAGCCAGACCGTTGGGTCAGATCGCGTGCGCTTGAGCAGTTCGGCGACCAGGCGCAGCGCACCGGAGCCGCCAGGCGCCTGAGCGGCGCGGATGCGCGTCATGTCGGCACCGAGCCCGAAGGCCAGCTTGACCATAGCAGTGTTGAAGCCGGTATCCCCGGCAAGGCCGAGATAGGTCTTTGTATCCTGGGCCTGCAGCAGCCGCTTCTCTGCCTCGCGCACCGCGCGCATGACTACGGTCTTGCCGTCGCGACCCTTATAGACGCCGACACCGAGGTCGACCTTGTCCGGACGGGGATCGGCACGATAGAGGCCGATCAAGGCAAGGATCTTGTCGGCGGGAGCCGGCTTCAGGTCTTCGAACATCGCTATGGTTCCGTTGGCGCGGCGGAGTGATACGCAAATCGGACGTGATGCACCAGCGGTTTCAGTTACGCCAAAGCCGATGCGGTACGTCCCACGATGATCTGCACTGCCGCACCGCGCGGAAGAAAACTGGCGTCGCCGGGATTAAAATCCCCACATGCTCCGTAAACAGAGCATGAAACGGTCGATGCCACGCTTTGACATCATAGGACAGCTCGGGTCGTTGCGCCGCTACGCACGTTCCTTGACGCGCGACGGCACCGACGCGGAGGACCTCGTGCACGACGCGCTGGTGCGCGCCTATGAACGGCGCGACACCTTTCGCGCGGGCGGCGACCTGCGCGCCTGGCTGCTGTCGATCGTCCACAATGCCTTCATCGATCGCATGCGGTCACGCCGCTCGGAAGCAGCGCGTATCGAGCAGGCGGCTCACCTGGCCGACAGCAGCATGCCGCCGCCGCAGGAACATTCGTTGCGGCTGGCGCAGGTGCAAGAGGCGTTTTTCAACCTGCCGGAAGAGCAGCGCTCGGCACTGCACCTCGTCGCCATCGAAGGGCTGTCCTACCAGCAGGCCGCCGCTGCCAGCGGAGTACCGCTGGGCACCTTGATGTCGCGGATCGGCAGGGCGAGGGCCGCTTTGCGCGAAATGGAGGACTCTGGTCCTTCGATGTCGAAAAATCATCTCAGGGTCGTCGGAGGTCCTTCATGACTGCAAATGATCCCGTGACCGATGCCGATCTCGACGCCTATGTCGATGATCAGCTCGATGCCACCCGGCGAATCGAGGTCGAGGCATTCCTAGCGGCCCGCCCCGAGACCGCGGCCCGCGTCATGTCGGACCTTAGAACGCGGGACGAGTTGCGCGTCGCGCTCGCAGATTCGAAGGGCATGGCGCGGCCGGCAACCGCCGAGGCCGCGCGGCGGCTCGAGAGGGGGCTTGCGCGGGGTCGTGTCTTCACGGCGCTGCAGCGCGCGGCCACTGTTGCACTTCTGGTGGGGGCGGGCTGGCTGGCCAACGGCGTTATCGGGCCGATGTCGGTGACCAAGGTCGTCGCCTCGCCGCAGCCACCGGCCTATGTCGATGAAGCGATCCGGGCGCACAGGACGACCCTGGTTCGGGAGACCATGCCTTCGCAGCCTGAGGCGCCCAACTACAACGCCGGCGAGATCCGCGCCGCGACAGCCATCGTCATGCCAACGCTGCCAGCGGGCTGGAAGGTTCGCGATGTGCAGATCTATCCATCGCGCTTCGGTCCGAGCGTCGAGGTGGCGGTCGATACCAAGAATATGGGGCTGGTTTCCCTCTTTGCGATCCGCCCAGGCACCTTCGACGTCGTCAAGCCGACCGTGGCCCCCTCCGGCGAAATTTCATCGGCCTATTTCCAGGTCGGTGAAGTCGCCTACGCAGTGGTTGCGCAGGGAGAGGCGAGGGCTCTGGATCAAGCTGCCGAGACGCTTGCCAAGACGCTTTACTGACCAGTTCACAAAGGAGAATTCAACATGAACACCCCTAATCTGGGTTACCGCGTCGGGGCCGGCGCCCAAGCCGGGGCCGTCTTCGACGAAGGCCTGCGCCAGCATATGCTGCGCGTCTACAACTACATGGGTGTCGGCCTGGTGGTCACCGGACTGATCGCCTTTCTGGTGTCGTCGACGCCGGCGCTCTACGTTCCCATCTTCTCCAGCCCACTGAAATGGGTAGTGATGCTGGTCCCGCTCGCCTTTGTCATGCTGTTTTCTTTCAAAATGCAGACCATGTCGGCGGCCAGCGCCCAGGCGATGTTCTGGGCCTTCTGCGCGGTGATGGGCCTGTCGATGGCCTCCGTCTTCCTCGTCTTTACTGGAACCAGCATCGCCCGGACCTTCTTCATCGCGGCCAGTATGTTCGGCGCCACCAGCCTCTACGGCTACACCACCAAGCGTGACCTGACCCAGTTCTCGTCCTTCCTGATCATGGGCTTGATCGGCGTAGTGATCGCCAGCGTCGTCAATATCTTTCTCGGCTCGACAGCTCTGCAGTTTGCCATCTCGGTCATCGGTATCGCCGTCTTCATCGGCCTGACCGCCTGGGATACGCAGACGATCAAGGAGCAGTACGCCGAGAATTTCGACGCCGAATCGCGCCAGAAGCTGGCCGTATTCGGTGCCTTCTCGCTGTATCTGAACTTCATCAACATCTTCCAGCTGCTGTTGAATTTCACCGGCGAACGCGAATAGACCGTCCGCTGTGGGCAAGGGCGATGATTGTCGCTCTTGACGCGGAAGGGGTGGCCGGAGGGAAACCTCCGGCCACAATTCGTTCGGGCAAACGGCGAGCTGCATCTTGAGTCACTGACGGCTTTTGCTACTCTGCCGCTCGTCGACCCAACACCACGCGAGGATCTGTGGCAGACAGCCAGACGCTTCATGGCGACGGCATATCGGCGGTCATAGTCGGGCAGGGCGCCGAACTTGTGTCCCTGCGGGATGCGAAAGGGTTCGAGTTTCTATGGCAGGCCGGCCCGGAATGGCGGCGCCATTCACCTGTACTGTTTCCGATCGTCGGGCGGCTCATGGGCGATGTGTTGCGGTATCGAGGCCGGACCTATCCGATGTCACAGCACGGATTCGCGCGTGACAAGCCCTTTGCCTGGGAGGAGAGGGGCTCCCGGTCCTGCACGCTCGTTCTCACCGACGATGCCGACACCCGCATGCATTACCCGTTCGCCTTTCGGCTTGCGGTGACCTACACGCTGGATCGCCAGCAACTTGGCGTGGGCTTCGAGATCAGCAACACAGGCGATGAGCCGCTGCCGGCATCGATCGGAGCGCATCCGGCATTCAACTGGCCGCTGCTGCCGGATCTGGCCAAGACGGATTACCAGCTGACGTTTGCCGACAATGAAGTGGCGCCCATCCGCCGGCTGAAAGACGGCCTGATGTTGGCCGCGCCGCAGCCAACGCCTGTGCAAAGCAAGACTCTCGAACTGTCCGAGCGACTGTTCGACGAGGACGCTATCATCCTCGACCGCCCGGCCAGCACCAGAGTCCGCTATGCCGCCGGCCACGGTCCGGCGGTCGAAATGTCATGGCAGGGATTTCAGGAGCTGGGCATCTGGTCGAAGCCCGGGGGCGCGCCGTTCCTGTGCATCGAGCCCTGGCACGGCACCGCGAGTCCGATGAACTTCGATGGCGACTTTACCGACAAGCCGGGGGTGATGCTGATCGAACCCGGCGCGACGCGCGCGCTGAGCTATCAGATCCGGATCAGCACAGAGCCGGGGTGATCGCAACCCGGCGAACCATTAGGTCGTCGCTTTCTCATATTCGATAGTTGCCTGCCGCCCGCCTTGCGCCGTATGATTTTCAACAGCGGGGCGCGCCGATGGCACCAAGGTTCATTGCAAGACAGCTTTCACGACCAACCGGGATAGGTGGCTGGTTGGTCAGACTTGGCATGAATCGCGGCAATGCAAAGCTGAATGCCTTCGCGCTTGATCAGCTGCAGGTGGCAGCGCTGGATCGAGTCGTGGAGGTCGGATTTGGCGGTGCCGTGGTCATGCCGCAGCTTCTGCGGGACGCAGCATTTGTATGCGGTGTCGATCGATCCCAGGATGTTGTAGACGCTGCCGCTCGCCGCTTTGCCGATTTCGTCCACTCCGGACGAGCAGAGTTCAAAGTGGGGACAGTCGAAAACCTGCCGTTGCCAGACGCCACCTTCGATAAGGCCCTTAGCGTCCACACAGTGTATTTCTGGCAAAGCCTGGAGGCTGGGTGCAAGGAGATTGCGCGTGTGCTCAAGCCTGGCGGGCAAATTGTGCTGGGTTTCCTTCCTAAAGCCCATATGGATCGGATGAAGATGCCAAGTGACATCTTTACCCCGCGCGATCCGGACGATGTCATGGCCCCCCTTGAACAGGCGGGCTTCCGCATGGTGGAGACGCGCAGACCAAATTCCGAAAGCGGGTGGGTGGTCGCTACTGGTACACGCG
Organism: Mesorhizobium sp. ES1-1; assembly: GCF_020164785.1. GTDB lineage: Bacteria > Pseudomonadota > Alphaproteobacteria > Rhizobiales > Rhizobiaceae > Mesorhizobium. Next base: position 22,415 of record NZ_JAIUGX010000010.1, read on the forward strand.
CCGATGACCGCTAAGCCCGATTTCGTCCTAGATATAAAGTCGCATAAGATAGATTATGGAACTGACGGATAGGGTCGAAGCGCGGCTAAGCCCATGAAAACAATAACCTATCTCCCGCATGAGACGGTCTGCTACGGTCACCGATGTGATTCACATTGCTATGGCCGCGAAAGATGGCCCGCTGTGTTCCAATGAACCGACGGATCATCGCTGCGACTCATAAGGCAGTTCGACTACCATTCCATCATATGCCGGCTCGACGTTCGCGGGCGTCTCGGTCATGACCGTGGCGTAGTCCAGCGGCACGTGCATATGCGTCAGCACGGCGTGGTTCGGCGCCAGTCGCTCGATCCAGCCGAGCGCTTGCCCGAGCGACAAATGGCTCGGATGCGTCCTGTATTGCAGCGCGTCGATGATCAGCACGTCAAGATCGCGCAGCCGGTCGGCGGTACTATCTGGAAAATCGCTGATGTCAGGGCAATAGGCCATACCGCCGATACGGAAGCCGAGTGAGATGATGTCGCCATGCACCTGCGGCAGAGGCTCAAGGGCGAGGGCACCCCCCTCTCCTTCGATGACCAACGGCCTCTCATGGCTGATGATGTGGGGGGTGACGATGGGCGGATAGGAGCTGGCCGCCGGCGTTTCGAAACAGTAACCGAAAGCCTGTCTGAGCCTTACCATTGTCGGCTCATCGGCATGGACATTTATCCGGTGGTGCTGATCGTGGACGAAGCCGCGCAGATCATCGATGCCGTGGATATGATCGGCGTGCGGATGGGTATAAACGACCGCGTCGATGCGCCGGACCGAGGCCATCAGCATCTGCTGGCGAAAATCCGGCCCGGTATCGATGACAATGGTCGTGCGGGCGCCATTGGCCGCGATGCGCTCGATCAGGGCCGAGGCGCGCATGCGCCGATTCTTCGGATTGTCGGGGGCGCAATTGCCCCAGTCGCCGGTGATCCGGGGAACCCCTGGCGACGAGCCGCAGCCGAGAATGGTGACGCGAAGCCGGTCCGCCATGCTCAGGCACTTTGCTCTACGGGGCGTGGCATCTTGCGGAAAAGACGAAAGAAATTGCTGGTCGTCAGTGCCGCGACTTCGGCTTCGCTGACGCCGATCGTCTCGGCCAGGACCTTGGCTGTGTGCGCGACATAGGCTGGCTCGTTGCGCTTGCCGCGAAACGGTATGGGCGCCAGGTAGGGCGCGTCGGTCTCAACAAGAAGGCGGTCATTGGGCACATCGGCTGCTATGGCGCGCAGTTCGTCCGAATTCTTGAAGGTGAGGATGCCCGAGAATGAGATGTAGCCGCCGAGCGCGATTCCGATTTCGGCCAGCCGGCGTCCGGACGAAAAACAGTGCAGGATGAATGGGAAGGCCCCCTTCTCTGTTTCGTTCTCGAGGATGGCGGCCATGTCGTCATCGGCGTTGCGCGCATGGATGACCAGAGGCAGCCCTGTCTCGCGTGCCGCGGCGATGTGATTGCGAAAGCCTTGCGCCTGTGCGTCGCGGGGCGCCTTGTCGTAGAAATAGTCCAGCCCGGCCTCGCCGATCGCCACCACCTTCGGATGTGCGGCGATACGGATCAGGTCCGCCGCAGTGATGTCAAGCTCCTCGTCGGCATTGTGCGGGTGGGTGCCGACCGAGCAATATACGGCGTCGAAAGCTTCCGCGATTTCAACTATTTGCTGGAACCTTTTCACACGGGTCGAAATCGTCACCATGCGCCCGACACCGGCGGCAAGGGCGCGGGCGACGATGGCGGTCCGCTCCTCGGCGAAATCTGGAAAATCAAGATGACAGTGGCTGTCGACGAGCATCAGGCTTCCGCACCCTGCTTTTCAACATAGCGTGGGAAGACGCCTTCCGGCGCGGGCAAGGCGGTGCCCGGCACCAGCGCGTGGTCCGCGTGGACATGCGCGAACTCACGCTCTCCGGCCGGCACTGCCAGCAGGTCGAGCAGTTTCGCCGCCGAGCCCGGGACGAAGGGTTGGCAAAGCAAGGTCACGCGCCGGACCACTTCCGCAGTCGTCCACAGCACGGTTTCCATACGCGCCGGATCGGTTTTCCTGAGCGCCCAGGGCGCTTGTCCGGCGAAGTACCGATCGGCTTCCGCGACGACGTCGAAGATCGCCGCCAAGGCAACATGGGTCCCCTGCCCGGCCATCGCCTTTCGCGCGGTTTCCAGCGCTTCCACGGCCTGGTCGAGGATCGCGCTGTCGGCCTCCGTAAGGTCGCCGCGATGCGGCACGGCGCTAGCGCAGTTCTTGGCGATCATCGAGAGCGAGCGCTGCGCCAGATTGCCGAGCCCATTGGCAAGATCGGCATTGGTGCGGTTGACGATGGCTTCATGGCTGTAGCTGCCGTCGTTGCCGAACGGCACCTCACGCAGGAAGAAGTAGCGCACCTGGTCCAGACCATAGTGTTCGACCATCGTGAATGGATCCACGACGTTGCCAACCGATTTCGACATTTTCTCGCCGCGGTTGAACAGGAAGCCGTGCGCGAAAACGCGCTTTGGCAGCTCAATGCCGGCCGACATCAGAAAGGCCGGCCAATAGACCGCATGGAAGCGGACAATGTCCTTGCCGATGATGTGCGTGGCCGGCCAGTAGCGCCATTGCTCCGCCTTTGTGTCGGGATAGCCCGCGGCTGTGATGTAATTGGTCAGGGCGTCCACCCAGACATACATCACATGCTTGTCGTCGCCCGGCACAGGCACGCCCCATTTGAAGGTCGTGCGCGAGATCGACAAGTCCTTCAGTCCGGATTTGACGAAGCTGAGCACCTCGTTGCGGCGCTCGGTCGGACCAATAAAGTCGGGCTGGTTCTCGTAAAGTGCCAGCAATTTGTCCTGATAGGCGGAAAGCCTGAAGAAGTAGCTTTCTTCCTCGTTCCATTCGACCGGCGAGCCCAGCGGCTCGCGGCGCACGCCATCTTCGCCGAGCGTCGTCTCGCTCTCGTCGAAATAGGCCTCCTGGCGAACCGAATACCAGCCGCTATAACGATCGAGATAGATGTCGCCATTGGCGGCCATGGCTTTCCAGATCGCCTGGCAGGACTCATAGTGGCGCGGCTCGGTCGTGCGAATGTAATCGTCATTCGAGCCGCCCATAGCCTCTGTCATCGCGCGGAAAATCGCCGAATTGCGGTCGGCCAGCGCCAGAGGCGTTATGCCTTCCTTCTCGGCCGTCTGCTGCATTTTGAGGCCATGTTCGTCGGTGCCAGTCAGGAACAAGACGTCCTTGCCGTCCAGCCGCTGGAAGCGGGCCAGCGCGTCGGTTGCGATGACCGTATAGGCATGGCCGATATGCGGCTTGCCATTCGGATAGAAGATCGGGGTGGTAATATAGAATGTGTCGCGTGACATGAATGAAACCGTCATGAACGTCTGAATGGAAGGCGTGGCGGTGGATATCGCATCGGGACGGCGATTGCCATCCCAAGCCGGCGGCCCGTCACATTCGCATTGCAGAATTCAGGCGGTCGATCATCGTCAGGGCGTGCTGCTTCTTGTCGAGATTATAGGTATCGTTTTCAGATATAGCCTCAAGGGCCTCATGCCAAGTGTCCGACAGGATCTTGGCTCGCTCAAGGTCTCCCGCAAGGGCTGCCACGCTCGCCGCCTCCGATAACAGCTCCAGCGCCCGCCGGTTGAAGATGTCGAACTGGATCGCCTGGTCGCGGCCGGAGACCGCCTCGGCAAGGCGGAACGCTCCGCCCGTGTCGCCTTTCTTTTCGGCCACCAGGGCGTCCAGTGCCGAGGCGATCTCGAGGCCGCCATACTGGGTCAAGAGGATGGCGTTACGCGCGCTGCCCCCTGCCCGCTCAACCAGCGCGGCGCGCGCCGCCGGATCAGTGGGCGGTGGAGGTTCGACGGTTTCCAGCACAGCCATCAGGTCTCCTGCGTCGAGTGGCGACAGGCGTATCACCTGGCAACGCGACCGGAGCGTCGGCAGCAGGCTGCCCGGAGCGTGGACGATCAGGATGAACAGCGTCCGTGCAGGCGGCTCTTCAAGATTCTTCAGCAAGGCATTGGCCGCATTGGTGTTCATGTCGTCCGCCGGATCGATAATGACGACCCTGTAACTGCCATCATGCGAAGTCATCGCAAGGAAGCGGTTGACCCTTCGGATCTCATCAACGGTAACAACAGTCTTGAAGCTCTTGGTCTTGTCGTTCGGCGGACGCGTCAAGTGCAGCACGCCCGGATGGGCACCGGTTGCGATCTGGCGAAAAAGCGGCGAGGCCGGATCTGGGATAGCAAGGGTTTCCGGCGCCTGGTCAAACTGCGGGTGCTTCAGCAGATGATGGGCGAGATGGAATGCCAGCGTCGCCTTGCCGATACCAAGAGGTCCGGTGAAGATCAGAGCGTGCGGCAGCTTTCCCGAGCGGTACGCTGCGGCCAGCATCCCGGCCGCCTGTTGATGTCCGATCAGACGCGGCGTTTCGGATGGCTCGGGAACGCCGTCCAGCGTGTCGTGCTGTTCGGGGGCGATGCGTTCGAAGATCATGCCGGCGTTGCCCGCCTGTTGGTTTGCGCGGTGATCGCTTCCAGGCCGGCGAACACGGCGGCGGTGACGACGTTCTCGACCGTATTGGGGTCGGCGGACGCGTCGACCACGATGCAGCGCCGGGGTTCTGCTGCGGCGATTGCCAAAAACGCCTCCCTGCGAGCCTGGTGGATGGCCAAGTTTTCCTTTTCGAAGCGGTCGGCATCGGCATGTGCGCCGCGACGAAGCGTGGCGCGCCTTAGGCCCTCGACCGGGTCGATGTCGAAGATCAGCGTCATGTCGGGCATCATGCCGTTGATCGCAACCTGCTCCAACGTGGTCATGAAAACCGGGTCGACGCCGCCGGTTACCCCCTGATAGACCCGCGACGAATCCAAGAACCGGTCACAGAGCACGATAGAGCCGCGATCGACCGCCGGCCGGATGACCTGCTCGACATGATCGGAACGCGCGGCGGCGAAAAGCAGCGCCTCCATCTTCGGTCCGAACGGCTCGGCGGCACCGGAAAGCAGTACGTGCCGCACCGCTTCGGCGCCGGGTGAGCCCCCCGGCTCGCGCGTGACGACGACATCGTATTTCTTGGCGCGCATCTTCCTCGCCAGCCGCTCGATCTGCGTCGACTTGCCCGCGCCTTCGCCGCCTTCGAAGGTGATGAAAAAACCTCTTGCCAATCGAAATGCCTCTGCCCGCGCCCGGGTCGACTGTAGCGCATGAGGGTGAAAAGCGGGAAACGGTTTTCGCCATGGTTCATGTGCGAATGGAGCAGATCAGGAGGTCATGCGCTCATCCACCCGGGAGGAGCGCTGCCCTATAGTCCTGCTTGTGGAAAAGGTCCACGGTGCTAGCGCAACCAGCCAACCGCGAGTTCCTTGGCGGCGTCCAGCGCTCGTTGCGGCAGCGTCCCGACGCCGATCGATTCGGCCGCGAACAGCGGCGTCTCCTGGCTCAGCGTGTCGCCGATCCAGACGCGCAAGGCCCCCACGGGCTGCCCTGCCTCGACGGGCGCAGCGACAGGGCCATCGTAGACTATTTTGGCCGTCAGCTTGTCCCTGTTGGTAATGGGCAGGAAGATTGCGATCGGCCCTCCGGCTTTCAGGGCCACGCCGGATTTGGCGCCGCCGAATACCTGCGCTTCGCCGACCACCTCGTCCTTGGCGAAGATCTCGGTCTTCTCGAAGGAGCGTGCACCCCAGTCGAGCAGTTTACGCGCTTCCTCGGCCCGTTCCTTGTCGTTGGCAAGGCCGCTCATCGCCGCGATCACGCGCGCGCCATTGTGGTTGACCGAGGCGACGATGCCGAAGCCGGAGGCCTCGCTGGCCCCGACAGCCAGGCCGTCGGCACCGATATCCATCGCGAGCAGCGGATTGCGGTTCCGCTGGGTTATCTTGTTCCAGGTAAAGTCCTGCTGGCTATAGTAGCGATAGAAATCGGGATAATCTCGCCAAAGGTGAAGCGCCAGCAGCGCCAATTCGCGCACCGTGGTGCGCTGCCCGTCCGCTGGCAAGCCCGTGGAGTTGACGAAGATCGACGTCTTGAGCCCGATCTGGCGGGCACGTTCGGTCATCTGTGCGGCGAAATTGTCTTCGGAGCCCGCCATGCCTTCGGCGATGACGATGCAGCCATCATTGGCCGCCTGCACGGTGACGCCCTGGACAAGATCCCCGATCCTGATCGCGGATTTGAGCTTGGCGAACATCGTCGATGTGCCCGAAGGTGCCCCGCCTTTGCGCCAGGCGTTTTCACTCACCACGAATGTATCGTCGAGCGTAAGCCGTTTGGACTTCAAAGCGTTGAAAACGACTTCCATCGTCATCAGCTTGGCCATCGAGGCCGGCTGGATCGGCTTGTCGGCGTCTTTCGCAAACAGCACCGTTCCGGTCTCGGCGTCGATCATGAAGGCCTGGGCTGCCTTCGTTTCGAAAAGTTGCGCGCGAGCCGGAGCGAGGGGAAGCAACAACAGGCAAAAAACCAGAAGCCCGGCGAAAGGCTGGCATAAGCGAAGCGGCATGAAATTCGACCCGTTTGGCCGGCAAGTCCGGCAAGCCCGCGAAAACTATCGGGCTTTTTCGCCGTCGGATCAACACCTGGCTTCCGGTCAGTTCCGCACGGCCAGCGCATCCGGCGCGCCATGCGACCATGCCGCCTGCAGCAGTTCGTCGAGATTGCGTTGGCCCTCGGGATAGAGATTGACCGAATACCAGTCCTTGCCATCCAGATTCGAACGCTGGATCTCGGTCTTGCCGAATTCGGCGAGCTGCGAGGCGACACGCTCGGCTTCGACCGCATCCTCGAAGGAACCGGCTGCCACATAGGCCGCCGACGGACTGGCCGGGGGCGCCAGCCGCTGCGAGGACTGAAGCATATCAGACGGCGACATGCCGTCGCCGCCGAGGGCCGCGAAGACATCCGAAGCGCGATGGGGCCGCTCATCCGCATAGGACAACGACGCGACGGCGAATGGCGATTGCGCAGGCAGGGCGATCTCCGGGCGCTGCGGCACGATTGGGCCGAAATCGGGCAGCGCCACGTCACCAAAGGCCGGCGTTTGCGCCGACATGACTGGTTGTGCTTCAGCCGCGTCGGTCGGCTGGCCTGGGAACGGCACCGCGGAGGCGGCTGCCGGCAGGCTGGGCGAAGGGCCATTCATGGCGACCATCACCCCGGTCGGTAGGCCGTCCGACGGATCCGGTATGCGGTTGCCGGGATGGTAGGAGGCCATCAGATACTTGTCGTCGTCGCCGTCCAGCGGTGCGCGGCCGACATATTCGACTTTGACCTGGGCAGTACCGATATTGGCATAATCGAGCATCTGGGCGGCGCGCTCCGAGACGTCGATGATGCGGCCGTCATGATATGGGCCGCGATCATTGACGCGAACGATGACGGAGCTGCCGGTCTTGAGATTGGTGACGCGGGCGTAGCTAGGCAGCGGCATGGTCGGGTGCGCCGCCGTCAGATGCGTCATGTCGTAGACTTCACCATTGGCGGTGAGCCGGCCGTGGAAGGCATCGCCATACCAGGAGGCCAGACCCACCTTGGCGTAGTGCTTGTCCTCCTTCGGGTAATACCATTTGCCGCGCACCTGGTAGGGCTTGCCCAGCTGGTCCCGGCCACCGCCCCGCTGTATGCGGCCGTCCCGGAAGAAAACACGCGGGCTGGCCTTCACGCCATATTCGGATTCGGCGAAATATTCCTTTGACCGGGTTTTCTTGTAGACCATGCCTTTCGGCTCGGGCTGCGACGCGCATGCGGCCAGCATGCCGGCAGAAAGAGCGAGCAAAGCGACCGTGGCAGCGCGACGAAGACGCGGGTGCGTCATGGTCTGCATGTTCAAGATGTCCCCTACAATCTCACCAAAGATTAAGCCGCTCGACCGTCAGAAAAGTGAAGCCCTCACATACTGGCACGGCGGCCCGTACTGCATCCTTGTGCGCAGGAATTGCTTATCACGGTATTAACCAATTGTGGCTGGAAACGGGCAAGATTATGGCGTTGGCTCCGGGTTCAGAGCCCTGAAAAGCGACCGTTCTTCGGGGGCGCAGAGCTTGAGAATTTGGGGCGCTTGGTGATGATCACCATCCGTCGCGAGCCTAATGGAAGATGGTTGAGAGGCTTTCGTCGCGGGCACTAGAGCAGTGCACGCGAATGCCGGAGGAATGGCCGAGCGGTTTAAGGCGCCGGTCTTGAGAGTGGCGGAAGGGGCCCCGCCCAGTTCCACGCGATCACGACAAGTGCGACTTCGGGGCTATTTTGAAGTCGCACCGGCTCTGCCGTCCCTCTCCGTCGCTGCCCTTCATTGCCAGTCCGGTGCCAATTCTTTCCCGCCACTATCGTGAGGAGTGTTGGACAAGGTTCAAGACAACTGCCGCCAACCGCGCCTGGTTCGTCGGCTTCGGCAGTACCGCCACCTTAGCGAAACGGAGCGGTAGGGCCGAATCGTCATAGCCCGTCACAAAAGCGAAAGGGATGCCTTTTTCGTGTAGCGTATCCGCCAGCGAGAAACTCGTTTCGCCGTTCAACTGCACATCCAGGAGCACGGAATCCGGCTGTTCTCGTGCGATCCTGTCGAGGGCAGCTTCCACTGAAGGCACAGGGCCAATGACTTCGCAGCCGGCTCGGCGCAGATGCTCCGCATGGTCCTCGGCGATGAGCCATTCGTCTTCCACGATCAAGATGCGCAGAGCGGTTGCCAAAGTCAGGCCTTACGGTCGAGAAGAAAAGATATCTTCACCCTCAAACCAGTTGGCTCGAAAAATGTTTCAGCCGTACCGCCGAGACGGTATTCAATTTCGCCTTTGACCAGCGACAGGCCAAAACCGCCATGCTTAGGTTGAGCGACTGGCGGCCCGTCGATCTCTTGCCAGGCGAGGTCGAGCTTGTCGCCGCGAAGCGACCATGCGATGTCCACCTTGCCCTCCCCCCTGGTCAGTGCGCCGTACTTGGCAGCATTGGTGGCCAGTTCGTGCATCACCATGCCGAGTGACAGCGCCTGTTGGGGCTTCAGCTTCACCGAGGGGCCAGAAAGTGAAAAGCGGGGGCGCTCGAAGGGCGCGGCTTCCTGATCGATCAGTTCCTCGATGGAGACTTCCGTCCAGTTCTCGCGGGACAGCGCTCCGTAGGCACGCGCCATGGCGTGGAGCCGTCCAAGCAATGCCGTTGCGAATTCCTCCTTGCTCGAAGACGTCTCCACGGTGCGGTTGGCAATGCTGGTGACGACCGCGAGCATGTTCTTGACGCGATGGTTCAGTTCCGAGATCAGCACCTTCTGGTGTTCCTCGGCTTGGGCCAGCGGAGTGACGTCCACCAGCGTCACCACCACGCCCCGGATGCGAGCACCCTTGTCGCGATAAGGAATGAGGCGGACCATGTAGAAATCGCCCCGTGCATCGCGCGACAGATGATGAACGACCGGCTCGCCGGTCTCGAAAACCTTCGCGATCTGACCGCGCATTTCTGGATAGTCGAGCTGGTTGGAAAGTTCGGTAAGCGGACGGCCGACATCGAAGGTGCGCAGATTGAAGAAAGACGAAGCCGCGGGCGTGAAGCTGCGGATCACCAGCTCGCGATCGAGGAAGACGGTCGCGATGTCGGTGCTCTCGAAAAGGTTTTTCAGGTCGCTGTTGGCGTGGTCGAGTTCTTCGATCTTGCCGGACAGTTCGGCGTTGATCGTGTTCAGCTCTTCGTTGAGCGATTGCATCTCCTCTTTGGACGCCTCCAGTTCCTCATTGGTCGACTGCGCCTCCTCATTGACGGAGACCAGTTCCTCATTGGAGGACTTCACTTCCTCCAATGCCGTTTCGTACTCCTCGATGGTCGATTGCAGGCGCTCGCGGGTTTCGCGCAGATCGCGCTCGAGATGGATAATGTCGTGGGCAGAGCCCATGCCGCGCTCGGCTTCCGAAATGTCGGGCCGGGCTCCAAGCGGCTGGAACAGCACGAGGTAGAACGGCTCGCCGCTGCCTCGGTCGGGCAGCGGCTCGATGATGATGGTGACGAGTTGTGAGCTGTCGTCCTCGCCATCGACGACGACGTTCTCGCGCAACACGGTCTGACGCGTCGTCATCGCCTCGCGCAATGCGGCGCGTAGATCGAGCCTGAGGCCTCGCCGCGCCATATTGAGCAGGTTGCGGCTCGGTGCGCCCTGCGGCGGTTCGAGATAGCGTCCGGTTCGCGCCGAATAATAGACGACGTCGCCTTCCGCATTGACCACCACATGCGGCGGCGCGTGGCGTTCTAGCACCTGCGTTTCAACCGATTGGCGCAGCGGATAACCGGCAGGTGCGCCTGTCCTGCCTGGCCGCCCGTCGGACAGGAACGGGATGCTCCGGCCGCTCTCGCCAACCAAAAGCGAAAGACGCGACTTCGGCAACACATCTTCGCGCGCCCTGAACACGCGATGCTTCTTGTCGACCGTCGCGAACAGATCGGTGTGCTGGCCGATGCTTTCGGATGTGCCGAGGAAAAGATAGCCCGATGGCTTCAGCGCATAGCGAAAGACCGGAATAACCCGGTTTTGGATGTCCGGCCCGAAATAGATGAGCAGATTACGGCAGGACACCATGTCCATGCGCGAAAAAGGTGGGTCCTTGATGACGCTGTGGGGCGAGAAGATGCACAGTTCGCGCACCTCGCTGGCCAGCACGAAGCTCTCGCCTTCATGGGTGAAGAACCGCTGGCGCCTCTCGGCCGACACACCGTCGAGCATGCTGGCGGGATAACGCGCCGAGCGTGCGACCGAGAGCGCGTACTCGTCGATGTCGGTGGCGAAAATCTGTACTCTCGGCACCACCGGTAAAGTGTCCATATGCTCGCGCAGCAGAATGCCGATCGAATACACTTCCTCCCCAGTGGCGCAGCCCGGCACCCAGATCCTGATCGTCTCGGACGCGGTCTTGCCCTCGAAAAGCTTTGGCACGACCTTCTTTTCCAGCACGTCGAAGGCGTCGGGATCGCGAAAGAAGTTGGTGACGTTGATCAGGAGGTCGCGAAACAGCGCCGTGACCTCGCGCGGCTCCTTGCGCAGCAGCTCGATATAGGCGGAAAACGAAGTTATCTGGCCGATCTGCATGCGTCGCTTGACGCGGCGAATGAAGGTCTTGGTCTTGTAGCCGGAAAAATCATGGCCTGACTGAGAGCGTAGGACATCGTAGATTTCCACGCGTGCCCGGTCGATGTTTTCGGAGGCGCGGTCGCCGCTTTCGGCCAGCTTGGCGAGCGTGTCGAAGCCGCGGGCGAAGTCCATCAGCCTTCCACCCATCTCCTCCGCCGGAACCGCCATATCGACGACGCCGCTTGCAATGGCGCTTTGCGGCATATCAGGATTGCTCGGCCCCGAGCTGTCCGCGGTTTGAGCCATCACGAAGCCGCCATGCTCCTTGATCATCTTGGCGCCGAGCGTCCCGTCACCGTCGCCGCCCGAAAGGATGATGGCGACCGCGTACTCGCCCTGGTCTTCCGCGAGGGAGCTGAAGAAAACGTCGATCGGCTTGCGTTCACGGCTTGCTGCGCTTGCGGGCCGCAGCTGCAATCTGCCGCCTTGCATCGTCAAGACGGCGTTTTGCGGCATCACATAGACTTTGTCAGCCTCAGCCTCCATGCCGTCTTCGGCGATCGTCACCGGCATTGCGGTATAGCGGCCCAGCACATCGTGCAGCAGGCTCTCCCGCTCGGGGCTCAGATGAGTGATAACGACAAAGGCCATACCGGGCGCGTCGGGCATGCCCTTGAACAGCGCTTCCATGGCCGGGATGCCACCCGCCGAAGCGCCTACGCCGACAATCGCCGACCTAGAATTTCGTACCACTTAGCCTGCCTTCCGAATATTTGCGCCATTGTAGATAGTGCGACCACGCTGGTTTTCTCGCTGAGAAAGACCAGCGGGATTTTCGCCGGTCAAGCGCTTTTGATCAGCAGCAACCGCATCTGTGCGAGATCACGACCAAGGCGCGCTGTTCGGTTTTTTTCGCGTGCCGCTTCTATCATTGCGCGCAGACCCTCGCTGGAATGGCCGAACTCGCTTGCTGTGCGCCGGGACAAGCCTCGCAGCAACTCGGCCTCGTAGCGGAGTTCGCATTGCAAAATGCGCAAGTCTTCCAGATGGCGTCCAATCTGGTCCATGTCGAAGCATGCTCTCTCGCAACGTCAATCGCAAGGTTCTGTATGTCCGACAGCATCGAAAAGCTTCACCGGCGCTAAACCCAAGTTCGGAACGAGTTGCGACACTCGACGTTGAATTCGCTCGGGCTCGCCAATGCTTCATGCCGGCTAATGCTGGGGCGCTTCTTCGGAAGTGAAAGAACATTCCATTTCTTCAATCGACAAAATGGCCTTGTACGCCCTATTCTGAGGAAGTTTGACTACGAAGCGCCGATGTGAGGAGGAGGCAGAATGCAACGCCTGGTTGAAGCTAAGATCCTCATTGTAGAAGACGAGTTTCTCGTGGCGGATGATATTGCGCGCTATTTCGCTGGATTGGGCGCGCATATCCTCGGTCCAGTGGCCACCGTCGCGGAGGCCCAGATGCTCGCTGAAGAGGCGGATGCGGCTGTCCTGGACATTGACCTAAACGGCGCGTCCGTGTTTCCGGTCGCCGATCGCCTTTCCGAGCTCGGCATCCCCTTCGTCTTCTTCAGCGCGTATGACCGCAACGTGATCCCATCCAGGCTCGACCATATCGCCAGCCTTATGAAGCCGACGGACCGGCGGAAAATCATCGCAGCGCTTTTTCCCGACACGGACGTGAAGGAGAGCATTGACGACCCGCTTGATGTCCTGGCTCTGCTGCCGAAACTGCGGTTGGCGGGCCGGCTGATGCTTCCGGATGCAGGCGCCGCTGACCGCCTTGTTGAAATGACGCTGGAACTCGCCATTCGCGAGAGTGCCGATCGCCCTGCCGGCATGTCGACCGAGCGATGGCTTAACTCGATCCTGAAACGGGTCGCAAACAGTTCGGCTGGTCTGCTCCACTAATTGCATATGCAAGCCACGCAAGACACGGCCCCTCACCGTGCTCGATTCGCGGAGCGGCTGACGATAGAAATGGGGTGTAAATTCATACAAATCAACGCCCCTTCTCGCTAGACCTCGCGATGCAAGCTGCACGTAGAGGTCTGCGCCCTTTGACAGCCTTGGCGAGGATCAGTGTTGCCCACCGATCTCACCGATTACGGGCCTCTATCTGCAGCCAGACCAAACTGAACTTCCTTGGCAATGTTCCAACGACGTCGAAAAATCGGGCTGGCAAAGCGACTGGAACAGCCGGCTCGGGCGCCAGGACGGTCGGCCACACATCGGACTGATCAGCAGGTCGTCATGCGATGAGCGCATGCCATAGCCATCAGTCCGCTCTTAGGTGATCGCACCCGTGCTGAATGGGGCGTTGTTTTGGGCGTCGCTGCCGGCTCGGCTATGGCGAAGACACGCTGTCGTCGCAGAAGTGCTCATAAATGATGCCGAGGATCTGCGACCGCACCGCTTCCCGCGCCTCGGGCCGGATTACAGGCATCAAAAGATCGACCGTGTCTTTGACTTTTTTCGGCAGGTCGGCGCTAGCGTCCGTCAACTTACTGCCGTGAGCGTAGACATTCTCGGTGAGTTTCTTGTCCAGTTCGGAGAACAGTCCCATGAGGTAGCTCCGTGTTTTTGCCGCAACATCTGGCAGCGTGATTGGTTCCGACCTGCGCCTTTGAAGCGTGCAATTCCTGACACCGAGGGAACATTCGCACCCTGTGCAAGTTCGGCCCTTGTTTCCAATTGTTTGCCAGCCGGAGGAGATCAAGAATGGCCAAGGACAAGGTGATGCCGGCGCAAGAGGCTGACAGACCGCCTATAAGATCGTCTGGCGCCGATGGCCTGCCCCATCCGCACCGCGACGCCCAGGACAGTGACGAAGGTGGCAGGCCGACAGTTCCCAAGACCGCCGGCGCGCCGCTAGCATCCGAATCGCCACTCGATAGCCGCGTTGCCAATCGCAATGCGGGCCGCCCCCGTCAGGCAAGCACGACGCCTCGCCCGACCGATAAGCCGCTGGGTTGAAAAGAGTGCGGCGGCGCAGGCTGGTATTCCTCAGGGACCGCCTCCCCCGCCGACCGCGCCGTAGACCTGCCCGGTCGCGTAGCTGTCCTCCTGCGACGCCAGAAGCACATAGATCGAGGCGAGTTCGGCAGGCTGCCCCGGTCTGCCCATCGGGCTGTCGGCGCCAAACTGGGGGAGCTTTTCCGGGAACTGGCCGCCGCTCGGCTGTAGCGGCGTCCAGATTGGCCCGGGTGCAACAGCGTTGACGCGGATGCCTTTCTTGGCCAGCTGCTTTGCCAGGCTCTTGGTAAAGTTCTGGCCGCAGGCCTTGGTCATGGCGTAGTCGACAAGCTCTTCGTCAGGATCGTAGGCGTTCACCGAGCTCGTGATGATGATGGACGACCCGGCATCCATGTGTCTCAGCGCCGCCTTGGTGATCCAGAACATGGCATAGACATTGGTCTTGAACGTCCAGTCGAAAGCTTCCGTGGTGATGTCGGCAAGCTCTTTCTGCGGGTGCTGGCGCGCGGCGTTGCTGACCAGTATGTCCAGTCCGCCGAGCCCGGCCACCGCATCCTCGACCAGCTTCTGGCAGAAGCTTTCCTCGCGGATGTCGCCAGGCAGCGGCAGCGCCTTCCTGCCGGCTGCCTCGATCAGCTGCACCACCTCCTTCGCGTCGGGCTCCTCCGCTGGCAGATAGCCGATGGCGACATCAGCACCTTCGCGCGCGAAGGCGATCGCGGCCGCGCGGCCCATCCCGGAATCGCCGCCAGTGATAAGCGCCTTGCGGCCGGCCAGCCGGCCGGATCCCTTGTAGCTGTCTTCGCCGTGATCGGGCCGCGGATCCATTTTGCCCGCAAGGCCCGGCCACTCCTGCTGCTGCGGCTTGAATGGTGGCCGCGGATATTGCTTGGTCGGATCCTGCTTGGCAGGCGCCGCGGCCGGGCCGGAAGCCGCCGCTGCATTGGCCTGCTTTGCCTGTGCTGGCGCTACCAGCGCGGCAATCATGCCGCCGGCCATGCCGCCGACGACGGTTCGGCGCGACGTCGCGGCGGGATTTGATTTGTCCGTCATGTCTTAGCTCCTGTTGAATGCCGGCTTTCCGGCGAAAAGCTGAGTTCTGTGGCGCTGATGCGCCTCAGCTGAAGGCTCCGCTGCGCTCCACGAATTTGTTGAAGCGGCTCTGTTTGCCGTTGCCGGCCTCGTCCTGGTGCAAAAAAGCCAGTTCGTTCTCATCGAAGATACGGAAGAACTCGTCCCACTCGATCGGTTCGAGCGTGTCTTCGGGTTCGCCGAAGTCGATCCGCAGGATGCCGCCCTTTCCGCTGGTGCGGACAACAGCCGGACGGCCGTCCCGCTCCTCGACCCAGTTGCGGATTTCGTCGTGGTTGGTTGTCTTTTTCGCTTCAGACATCGCTTTGCCTTTCTCGCCATCGACCGATGAGCGGCCTAACAGCGGCGAAGCAGCAATGTTCCAAAACTCTGCGTTCGGCTTTGCGCCGCCCGGTCCCACGCTCGCGCGAAGGAACTTTGTTCAAACAAGGGAACAAAGCTGCCGCCCGCCAGTTCGGGGCGCCAACGCCAGATCTTGCCCAAACCAATCTCAGAGGAGTCATCGTGAAACGCATATTGGTTACGGGAGGCTGCGGCTTCATTGGCCGTCACGTCGCCGAGGAGCTTGTGGAACATGGCTATGAGGTGCGTATCCTCGATTCACTGCTGGAGCAGGTGCATGGCGCCGAAGCCATCGCTCTTCCCGGCGGCGCCGAGTTGATGAAGGGCGATATCCGCGACCGCGAGGCCGTGATCGAGGCGCTGTCGGACGTCGACGCAGTCGTTCACCTAGCCGCCGAAGTCGGTGTTGGCCAGTCCATGTATGAGATCGCCCGCTATGTCGGCACCAACGATCTCGGCAGCGCGATCCTCCTGGAGGCACTCATCAAGCAACCGGTCGAGCGCATCGTCGTGGCCTCCTCGATGAGCATCTATGGCGAGGGCCTGTACGAAACCGCGGACGGTCGGCGTATCGATGACGCCCGCCGCAAGGCCGGCGATATCAAGAGCGGCCAGTGGGACCTTCTGTCGGGCACCGGAGACAGGCTTTCGCCTGTCCCCACCGATGAAGAGAAGCGGGCTGATCTCGCTTCTATCTATGCGCTGACCAAATACGCGCAGGAGCGGGCCGTGCTGATCTTCGGCCAGGCTTACGGCATCGACGCGGTGGCGCTGCGCCTCTTCAACGTCTTCGGCGCCGGGCAGGCGCTGTCCAATCCTTACACCGGCGTGCTTGCCAATTTCGCGTCGCGTCTGGCGAATGGCCAGCGGCCGATGATCTTCGAGGATGGCGAGCAGAAGCGCGACTTTGTCCATGTGCGCGACGTCGCGCGTGCCTTTCGCCTGGCGTTGGAACAGCGTCAGGCGCATGGCCACGCCATTAACATCGGCAGCGGCCGTTCCTACACGATCAGCGAAGTCGCCCGCCTGCTCGCCGAAGCGATGGGCGAGCCCGGCCTGTCGCCGGAGATCCTCGGCAAGTCACGCTCGGGCGATATACGCAACTGCTTTGCCGATATTTCTAAAGCGCACGAATTGCTCGGCTTCGAACCGGAACACCGGCTGGAACACTCTCTCGACGAGTTTGTCGCCTGGGTACGCAACACCGTCGCCATCGACCGGGGTGCCGACATGAAGCGGGAATTGGAAGAACGGGGACTGGTGTCATGAGCCATCATCGCCAGGCTGCCGTTGCCATTGTCGGCGGCAGCGGTTTCATCGGCTCCAATCTCGCCGACAGCCTGATGTCGGATGGCAAGCCGGTGCTGGTCATCGACAATCTCAGCCGGCCCGGCGTCGAGCAGAACCTGCAATGGCTGGCGCAGAAACACGGCAATCTGCTTGCCGTCGAGCGAGCGGACGTGCGCGATGCGAAGGCGATGATGTCTGCGCTGGCTGCCGCAAAAGCCATATTCCATCTGGCCGCGCAGACAGCCGTGACTACCAGCCTTGCCGACCCGGCGGAAGATCTCGATGTCAATGTGAGGGGCACGTTCCATGTGCTGGAAGCGGGGGGCCGGGTCGGCGCGCCGGTGATCTTCGCCAGCACCAATAAGGTCTATGGCGCATTGCCGCAGATCGCCGTGCGTCAAGCGCGTGACCACTACGAGCCTTGCGACGACGATATCCGCGCCAACGGCGTCGGGGAGGACGTAGGCCTGGACTTCTGCACGCCCTATGGCTGTTCCAAGGGCGCGGCTGACCAATATGTCCTCGACTACGCCAAGTCCTACGGCTTGAGCACGGCGGTGCTGCGCATGAGCTGCATTTACGGACCGCGCCAATTCGGCACCGAGGATCAGGGCTGGGTGGCGCATTTCCTGCTTAGCGCACTCGCCGGCCGCCCCATTACCATTTACGGCGACGGTCTCCAGGTGCGCGACATCCTGCATGTCAACGATGCGGTTGCCGCCTATCGCGGCGTTCTTGCCCGCATCGATGATCTCAAGGGCCAGGCCTTCAACCTGGGTGGGGGACCGCGCAACGCTGTCAGCCTGCGGGCGCTGGTGGCCGAGATCGCAAGCATGACCGGTGAAAACATCGCGCTTCACTACGACCGCGGGCGGACCGGCGACCAACCGTTCTTCGTTGCCGACACCCGCAAGATCGAAGCCGCGCTGGGCTGGCAGGCGAAATTCTCCTGGCGAGATGGCCTACGCGATCTCGCCGCCTGGCTGCGGCAGCATCGTTTGGCGCCTGGGCTCGAAGCCGCGAGGTACGTTGCATGAAAGTCGCCTTGGTCAATCCCTTCTGGACATACACGCACAGCATCTACTTCGGCTGCCGCCAGCCGCATCTGCCGCTGGAACTCGGCTATTCCAAGGCAATGTTGGAGACTGAAGGCCACGAGGTGCTGATGCTGGACGGGCAATTGCAATCGCTCGACAACGCCATGCTTGCCGAGCGAGTGGCAGACTTCGCACCAGATATCACGGTCGTGACCACCGCGCCGACCTATCTGTTCTGGCGCTGCGCTCCGCCGGAGCTGCGCGTGCCCGGGGAATTCCTCGGCCATCTCGCGGGACGCGGCGGCCGCACCGTCGCGGTCGGACCGCATGGCTCGGCGACACCGGCGCCCACTCTGCGCAAGCTCGGCGTAGATATCGTCGTCAAAGGCGAATGCGAGGAGATCATCGCCGATCTCGCCCGACACCGCGACTGGCAAAACGTGCCGCACACGGCGCGCCTGGTCAATGGCACGCTCGCAGCCAATGGGGGCGCACATGCAAGCCGATTCGTCGACCACCCTGCCCTGCACTGGCCCTCCGAATGGATCGCTGCCCATGCGCATCATCACCATCGGTTCGACGCCGACCAGCACGGTGCGGGCGCCGAGGTGGAGGCGTCGCGAGGGTGTCCCTACAATTGCAGCTTTTGCGCCAAGATCGATTTCCGCGATGGCTATCGCCGCCGCAATCACGACGCCGTTATCGCCGAGATCGACGGGCTGATCGCGCAAGGTGTCGGCTATATCTACTTCATCGACGAGATTTTCCTGCCGCAGAAAGCCCTTCTGGAGGCGCTGGTCGAGCGCAACATTCAGTTCGGCGTGCAGACCCGCATCGATCTCTGGAAACCCGATCTGTTGCGGCTGCTGGGCGAGGCCGGCTGCGTGTCGGTTGAAGCTGGCCTCGAAAGCCTCACCGTCGAAGGCCGTGAGATGCTGGCGAAGCGGTGCCGGCTGGGCACCGAGGAACTCGCCGCGCTGCTGGTCGACGCCCGTCGTCACATCCCCTTCGTACAGGCCAATCTGATCGGCGTCGTCGAGGACGATCCGGCGCTTGTGGATTATTGGCGCAAGCACCTCATCGACAATGGCGTGTGGGCAAATGAGCCGGTGCCCCTTTACCCCTATCCAAGTTCGCCCAGCTACCGCGAGCTGTGGGGTGAGCCCGACGATCTTGCCTGGGAACGTGCCCACGATCACTATCTCGCCTCCTTCGAGACCTTCAGCGACATCCAGGAAAGACGCCCACGCGCGCTGGCGGAACTGGAGGCCACGTGCTGCAGTCACTGATCCGTCATCCGCGGCGCATTCTTATGACCACCGATGCGGTCGGTGGTGTGTGGCGCTATTCGCTCGATCTGGCGCGCGCCCTGGCGGCCGAAGGCAATAGCGTGGTGCTGGCGGGGCTGGGACCTGAGCCGTCGCGAGCCCAGGCGGACGAGGCTCGGGCTTTTGCGGCGCTGGAGTGGCTCACCACTCCGCCGGACTGGATGGCCCGCGATGAGAAAGATCTCGATCGGTTGCCCGTCGAACTCCAGGCCCTCGTCAGCGCTCACGCGATCGATCTGATGCATCTCAACGCCCCGGCGCAGGCGGCCGGCCTCGAGCTCCGCTGCCCAATCGTGGCGATGTCGCATTCCTGCGTCATGACCTGGTTGCATGCCGTGCGCGGCGACGTCGTCGCCGGCGATTGGGCCTGGCACCGGGAGCGCAATAGAGCGGGGTTCGATCGGGCCGATGCCGTAATAGCACCGAGCCAAAGCCATGCCGCGGCGCTGCAGGCCTGCTATGGGCCGATTGCAAGACTGTCCGTCGTCCACAATGGCGCTGGACCATGCCCGGCAGGCGAAGGGCGTGACGGTTTCGTCTTTGCTGCCGCGCGCTGGTGGGACGAGGGCAAGAACGCCGGCACTCTCGATAAGGCGGCAGCGATCGCGCCGTGGCCGGTCTACGCGGCAGGACCCCTCGACGGCCCCAACGGGCAGCGGGCCAGTCTTGCCAATTGCTGCGGGCTTGGACCGGTCGGACATGACGAAGTGCGCCGACTGATGGCGAGGGCAGGCATGTTCGTGTCGCCGTCTATCTATGAGCCGTTCGGGCTTGCCGCGCTCGAAGCCGCGATGTCCGGTACACCTCTGGTGCTCGCCGACATCCCAACCTATCGCGAGATCTGGGACGGCGCGGCCTTGTTCTTCGAGGCGCGCGACGCCGATCAGCTTGCGGACTGCGTCGCCCGGCTTGCCGAAGATGGTGAACTGCGGCGCCAGTTCGGCAGCCTGGCGGCGGATCGGGGCCGCAGGTTCTCTTTGCCGGTCCAGGCGGGCGCAACGAGCGAAATCTACGATCTGGCGGCTGTGGCCGCCGCAGGACGCTAGCCATGAAATTTCTGTTCTACACCCACTCTGCCGTTTCCGACTGGAACCACGGCAACGCGCATTTCCAGCGCGGGATCATGCGCGAACTCACTGCACGTGGACATCATGTCATTGCGCTGGAGCCGGCGGACGGCTGGAGCCGCTCCAACCTTCTGGCCGAGAAGGGACGTTCCGCCATCGAACGCTTCCGCGATGACTTCCCGGAATTGACCTCGGTGATGTATGACCCGGTCTTCGATCATGAAGCCTGGTTTGCCGACGCCGATGTGGTGATCGTCCATGAATGGACGGCGCCCGACCTTGTGGCACGCGTCGGGCGTGCGCGGGCCAATGGCGGCGATTTCACCCTTCTTTTCCACGACACGCACCACCGGGCGGTATCGGCAACGCAAGAGATCTCGGCCCTGGAGCTGGAGAATTATGACGGCGTCCTGGTTTTTGGGGAGACCTTGCGCGATGGCTATCTTCGCGCCGGGTGGGGCAAGCGTGTCTTCACCTGGCATGAGGCGGCCGACGACCGATTGTTCAGGCCATTGCCCGGCATCGATCCCGGAGCGGATCTGGTCTGGATCGGCAATTGGGGCGACGACGAGCGGACCGCCGAGATAACCGAATTTCTGATCCAACCGGCGCGCGAGCTTGGCTTGTCGGGAACCGTTCATGGCGTGCGCTACCCGCCCGAAGCCTTGGCGGCACTGGCTGCAGCCGGCCTGCGCCATGAAGGCTGGATTGCCAACGCCGACGTGCCTGAGGCCTTCGCCCATCACCGCGTCACGATGCACATTCCCCGCCGGGCGTATCGGGAAAGCCTTCGTGGTATTCCCACCATCCGAATGTTCGAAGCGCTGGCCTGCGGTATTCCGCTGGTTTCGGCACCCTGGTCTGACACCGAAGGGCTGTTTCGCGCCGGCCAAGACTTCCTGTTTGCCCGCGACGGCGCCGAAATGAGCCAGCACCTGCGCGACATACGGCACGACCAGGCGCTTGCGGCGTCGCTCTCGGCGTCCGGTCTCGAGACCATTCGCGCGCGGCACACATGCCGGCACCGAGCCGACGAGCTGTTCGAAATTCTTGCCGGATGCGGCAATCGCCACGTGTCCGAAGATTTGCCGGCAAAGGAGGCC
The DNA here is from genome assembly GCF_020164785.1 of Mesorhizobium sp. ES1-1. Classification (GTDB taxonomy): domain Bacteria; phylum Pseudomonadota; class Alphaproteobacteria; order Rhizobiales; family Rhizobiaceae; genus Mesorhizobium. The sequence continues at coordinate 43,725 of NZ_JAIUGX010000010.1, forward strand.
GCCGCATGAAAATCGCATTCTATGGCTCCAGCCTGCTGTCCTCCTACTGGAATGGTGCGGCGACCTATTATCGTGGGCTGCTCAAGGCGCTTGCCAAGCGCGGCTATGATATCGTCTTTTACGAGCCTGACGCCTTCGACCGGCAAAAACATCGCGACATCGAAGCGCCGGATTGGTGCACCGTCGTCGTCTACGAGGCTACTGCCCACTCGCTGATGCAAGTAGCTGCACTCGCCGCGCAAGCCGACATCGTGGTCAAGGCAAGCGGTGTCGGCTTTGAGGACGACGCCTTGCTGCGCGCGGTGCTCGACCATGCCCGCCCTGATGCATTGACGGTGTTCTGGGACGTCGACGCTCCGGCCACGCTCAATGAATTGCGCAACAATCCAGATCATCCGCTGCATCAGGCGCTAACCAGGATCGACCTCGTCCTGACCTATGGCGGAGGCGATCCGGTGGTCTGGGAATACCGGGCGATGGGCGCGGCCGAGTGTATCCCCGTCTACAACGCGCTCGATCCGGAAACGCATCATCCCGTTGCCGGCGATCCGCGCTTTGCCTGCGATCTTGCCTTTTTAGGCAACCGCCTTCCCGACCGCGAGGCGCGCGTCGAGGCGTTCTTCCTCGAGCCAGCACAGGCGCTGGACGGCCAGCGCTTCCTGCTCGGCGGCTCGGGCTGGGGAGACAAGCCACTGCCGTCAAACGTCTCATGGCTTGGCCATGTCGGGACGAGAGATCACAATGTCTTCAACGTCACGCCCAAAGCAGTCTTGAACATCAGCCGCGACAGCATGGCGGCGAACGGATTCTCTCCCGCCACGCGCGTATTCGAAGCAGCTGGTGCCGGCGCATGCCTGGTGACCGACGCTTGGCTTGGCGTCGAGGTGTTTTTGAAGCCGGGCGAGGAGATCCTGGTTGCCAGAGACGGCGCCGACGTCGCCGAGATCATGCGCACGCTTTCGCCGTCGAAGGCCCGGGCTATAGGCGCGGCGGCGCTGAGCCGCGTGCTTGCCGACCACACCTACACATTGCGGGCCGAACTGGTCGACACGATCTTCAAGCGCCATCTCGAAAGCGAAACAGCGGAGGCGGCGGAATGAACACGCAACTCGACATCGTCTTCCTTGGCCTTTCCCTGTCGTCGTCCTGGGGCAACGGACATGCCACGACTTTTCGCGGCTTGCTGCGGGGCCTGAACGAACTCGGCCATCGCGTCATTTTCCTGGAGCGCGACGTGCCCTGGTATGCACAGCACCGGGACCTGCACGATCCGGATTTTTGCGCTCTACGCTACTACGACCGCGTCGATGACTTGCGCCGCAGCCACGAGCGGGAGCTGCAGCGGGCCGACATCGTGGTCATGGGATCTTTCGTTCCTGAAGGAAAGGGCGTGATCGACAGCCTGACCTCGTTATGCACCGGGCAATTGTGCTTTTACGACATCGATACGCCCGTAACGCTGGCCAAACTCGCAGAAGATGATTGCGACTATCTGGCCCGCCGCCAAGTTCCCTATTTTGACTGCTATTTCTCGTTCACCGGCGGCCCGACGCTGGACCGCTTGAAGTCGGAGTTCGGCGCGCGACGTGCGGAAGCGCTCTATTGTTCCGTCGATCCGAAGCGCCATCATCGAATTGAAACAGCCATCCAATGGGATCTCGGCTATCTCGGCACCTACAGTGCTGACCGGCAGCCGGCATTGGAAACACTGTTGATCGAGCCGGCCCGCAGGTTGCCCGAACAACGCTTTGTCGTTGCCGGGTCGCAATATCCGACCGACATCATCTGGCCCGATAATATCGAGCGCATCGACCATCTTCCTCCCGACGAGCACGCCGCTTTCTACAGCAGCCAACGCTACACGCTGAACCTGACGCGCAGGTCGATGATCGAGGCTGGGTGGTCACCCAGCGTGCGGCTGTTCGAGGCCGCCGCCTGCGCCACGCCGATCATCAGCGACCGTTGGCCGGGGCTCGACAGCTTGTTCCCGCAATCAGCGATCGAAACCGCGGCAAGTGCGCAAGACGTCATCAGGATCCTCGACAGCCAGTCCGAGCGGACGAGACTCAGCGTTGCCAGGCAGGCTCAGGCGATTGTCTTGGCCGATCACACGGGAGCTGCGCGAGCCAAGGAGCTCATTTCCAAACTGATGCAGCCAGACCAAGCGCGTCAGGCGCTCGGCCAGAATGCGGAAAGTGCAGCATGACAGGCACACAGGAGAGAATGGCAATGTCCCAATTCAGAAAGACGCCAGCACTGACGATACTTGTTGCGGGCGGTGCCGGCTTCCTCGGTTCGCACTTGTGTGACACGTTGCTCGACAGCGGTCATAGCGTGATCTGCGTCGACAATTTCCTCACAGGCCGGCTCGAAAACATCAGTTCACTTCTGGGACGCCCGCGTTTCCGCCTCGTCGAACAGGATGTCTGCCAGCCCATAGCGCTTGAGGGGCCGGTTGATCGCATTGTCAATATGGCTTGTGCGGCCTCCCCGCCGCGCTACCAGGCCGATCCGATCCATACCACGCGCACATGCGTGGTCGGCACCCTCAACCTTCTGGAACTGGCCGTCGCCAAAGGCGCCCGTTTCCTGCAGGCCTCGACCAGTGAAGTCTATGGCGATCCCGAACAGCATCCGCAACATGAGGATTACGTCGGCCACGTTAATTGTACCGGTCCCCGCGCCTGCTATGACGAAGGCAAGCGAACCGCCGAAACGCTTTGCTTCGACTATTTGCGCGCGGATCGGGCCGATGTCCGTGTCGCGCGCATCTTCAACACCTATGGTCCCCGAATGGATCCGGCCGACGGCCGCATCGTTTCAAATCTCGTCATGCAGGCTCTCGAAAAACGGCCGCTGACGATTTTCGGCGATGGGCAGCAATCGAGGTCCTTCTGCTACGTTACCGACCTGGTGGAGGGACTGCTGCGCCTGATGGAGATCGACCCCAACCCCCGCCAGCCTGTCAACCTCGGCAATCCCGGAGAGTTCACCATTCTCGAGCTCGCCAGCCTGGTGCGCAAGATGACAGGCACTCGCTCGACCGTGACGTTCCTGCCACTGCCACAAGACGACCCGCGGCGGCGGCGTCCCGACATCACACGGGCCAAGACCCTGCTCGGCTGGCGGCCGAAAGTGGCACTGCGGGACGGCTTGCTGGCGACCATCGCCTATTTCGCCGATCTGGACGACAGCGGGGCAGAGCCTATCAACGCAGTCACCAGACCGGCTACGGACAACACGCAAAACGTCCCCGTGTGAAAGCCCGCCGGGCATGCTCCGCTTTCGTGAAAACATTCGGCGGAGCTGCGGGTTCAATGCCTAACTGGAGAACAATGCAGTGCAACCGAAGTGCAACGTCGAGGACATCGATCAACTGGCGGCCAAGACAACGGCAGAGTTCCTGCGCCGGAGCTCCATCACCTATCTGGAATGTTGCGTCAGCCTGATGATGACCCATATGGGGCGCGACGAAATAGCGGCTATCCTGGAGCAGGAAGCCGATATGCTGCGCAAGCTGGACTGAACTAGCGACATCACATCCTTGCGTGGTCGAGAAAGCGGGACAAGTTCGCCTTATAGCGTCTGATGCGAGGCCGCAGCTGCTCGCTTTCAGCGGCATGAGCCTGCTCGGCCATGCTCCATAGTCCCAGTTGGAAAGAGAGATAGCATGGCTGCAAAAAGCTCAGCAGCTCGCTGTCGACAGCACGGTGCATGGCAGTCTCCGCGCAGGCCGCCAGCTTGATCGATCCGGCCACTGATAGATTATGTTCGATGATGGCGCCGGCTATGTCCCACTCAATGGCTTGGCAGCCGATAAGCTCGTGCGACCGACAGTGATCGAGACCATCTGTCTTGAGCACTTTGCCGTCAGGGCAGACAAGAAATTCCCAAGGGTGCAGGCGCCCGTCGATCTCGACACGCTCCGCGGAGTGCGGCACGGGCCTGGCCTCGAACCAACGGCGCAGTTCAGCCGCTCGGCTTGCCCCCAACGCCTCGGTGCAATTTTGCACCGCCATGCTTGCCAACGCATCGTATGCAGCGCCACTCTGCGATGTTTGCAGATGGGCGCTGCGCCAGCCGAGATATCGCCCAAGCCACTCGATCAACCGTTCTCTGGCCAGATCGGCGCCATCCAGCCTCTTCGCCTCGATCCAGCGCTCGACCAGAAAGCCGTGGCAGAGGCCTGCCACGGGCGGGCCGAAACCGGCTTCGTGCAGCAATATGGCTGTGCGCAGCTTGCGCAGTCCACTCTGGCCAAGTCCGGCGAACTTGACCAGCCAGCGCTCCGCCCCGGCTGAAGCCAAGAACTTTCGTCGCTCAAAATCCGGAAAGATCGGTGGCCACTGGGCGGCAGGCAAAGCCAGCTCATGGCGCCACCCTCCTCCGGATATCTCACGAAGCTCAGCCACGGGCGTTGCCAGAAGCTTGCCCACCCAATCGGCGAGTTCTCCGCCCGCGCGGGCGTTGAACGTGTGTTCGAAATCAGCGCAGTGGATACGGCATCGGGACCAGGTGGCACGCATATCCTCCGTCGCTTTGCCGCCTGGGCCGTTTCGATGACTTGGGAACAGATGGATATTGGCGAGACCGACGCCGCGGTCGCGCAACCAGCTGACAACGGCATGGAATGAGCTGCCAGAGAGGCCAGGCCCCTCATCGACGATCGCGTATCTGGTCGCCGGATTGCGCAGCCAGTTGTCGATCAGATCGGGCGCGGCGGTGATATGCCTGGCAAACGGATGTCCCACCGGCCTTACACTTATGGGCGGTGGTGCCTCGAGAGCGGCCGCGACCATCGCGGCAAGCCCGAGACCAATGCTGCGGATGCCGATGACGCATGTGTTGGCGTCGAGGCCGGACTGATAGGCCGCGGCAAGGTAGGTCTCGGGATAGAGTGCATAGTGGGTATAGCCTTCAGCGGCGCCGGTGATGATTTCACCCCGGAGATCCAGCTTGGCCAACATCTGCGGAAGGTTGCAGCCAAGCGCACCGGCAGCGGCAAAGCCGCTTTGCCAGGAGCGCGCCACCTCCAGGGCAAGTGCGACCAGTATTTGTGCCCCAAGTTGCTGCGAGGCCGAGTTGCGGTCTGCGCCCGCGATCTCGAACTGGGCATCGGCCAGGCCCTGAATCAGTTCCGAGACGTCGACGAAAAGCGTGACCAGAGCGGAATGCCGTTCAACGCCCGGCCGCATCGCACCGATCTTGCCCGCGGCCGCGCAAGCGAGCTCGGCAAGCCGGCCGGCGTGGTGCTTCTGCTTGTGGTCACCAAAGACAATCATCGTCCTGCTTTGCTGTCTGCCGCAACGCGAAGGCAGGCATTTTCGATCCGCAGGCCGGCAACGCAATTTTTTGCGCCTTGAAGGAACATTCCTGGCCGATCGCGGTTCGGCGGCAGGAACTTACCTTTAAGCAACAGAGGCAGCGGTTTCGTGGGATCGAAGAAAGTTCGAATAGGCATCGTTGGTATCGGCAATTGCGCATCCTCGCTGGTGCAAGGGCTGACTTACTATCGCAATGCCAAGAGCAACGAACCAATCCCCGGGCTGATGCATGCCGATCTCGGCGGCTATCATGTCGACGACATCGAAATCGTCTGCGCGTTCGATGTGGCGGACGGCAAGGTCGGGTGCGATGTCGCCGAGGCAATCTACAGCACGCCCAACAACACCTATCGTTTCGCCGAGGTGGGACCGACCAACGTCCGCGTCGAGCGCGGTCCGACGCTTGACGGGATCGGCAAATATCTGAGCGACGACATCGAGGAATCGCAGCAGCCTGTCGTCGATGTTGTCGCAAGGCTGCGCGAAAGCGCGCCTGATGTACTGGTATCTTATCTGCCGGTCGGTTCCGAAGAGGCGACTCGCTTTTACGCCGAATGCGCGCTCGAAGCCGGCTGCGGCTTCGTCAACTGCATACCGGTCTTCATCGCTTCTCGGCCGGAGTGGCGCCAGCGCTTCGAGGAGCGTGGTCTGCCTTTGGTGGGAGACGACATCAAGAGCCAAGTCGGCGCAACAATAGTGCATCGCATGCTGGCCAACCTCTTTCGCGAACGCGGGGTGCGCATCGACCGCACCTACCAGCTCAATTTCGGCGGCAATACCGATTTCCTGAACATGCTCGAACGTGAGCGACTGGAATCGAAGAAGATCTCGAAGACCCAGTCTGTAACCAGCCAGATCGATGTCCCGCTCGCAGCGGGCGACATTCATGTCGGTCCCAGCGACCATGTCCCGTGGCTGACCGACCGTAAATGGGCCTACATACGTGTCGAGGGCACAACCTTCGGTGGCGTACCCTTGAATGCCGAGCTGAAGCTCGAAGTGTGGGATTCGCCCAACTCGGCAGGTGTCGTCATCGACGCGGTTCGCTGCGCCAAGCTCGCTCTCGATCGCGGAATTGGCGGAGCATTGACCGGCCCCTGCAGCTACTTCATGAAGTCGCCGCCGGAACAGTTCACCGACGCCGAAGCCCGTCAACGCACGCTGGACTTTATCGCCGGCAGGGGCGAGCCGTTGCTCGACGCGGCAGAATGACGACGACGTTCTTTTTGGTCCGGCATGCCGCGCACGACAATGTCGGCAGCTATCTGGCTGGCAGAATGGGCGGCGTCAGCCTTGGCCCGGCCGGTCAGGCGCAAGCCATGCATCTGGCGCGTCGCATGTCGCGCGAACCATTGGCCGCAATTTGCAGCAGTCCGCGCGAGCGCACGCTCGAAACCGCCAAGCCGATGGCGATCGCCTGCGCTGTGAAGACAATTGCGATCCGCGCCGAACTTGACGAGATAGACTTCGGCGCGTGGTCGGGAAAGACCTTCGAGGAATTGAACAAAGACGCGGCCTGGCAGACGTGGAACAGTCAGCGTCAAAGCGCCTGCACACCGAGCGGCGAGACGATGCAGGATGTCCAGGAGCGCGTTATCGGGCTCATGGATGCCGTTCGCCAGAACGCCATGAATCAGTGCGTCGCACTGATCAGCCATGCCGATGTCATCAAGGCCGCCGTTTGCAAAGTTCTAGGACTGCAGCTCGGCGACTGTTTTCGCTTCGATATCGAGCCTGCCTCGATCACCACGATCGTCTGTGGCGACTGGGGTTCCAAGCTCATTCGCCTTAATGAAAGCGCCTGACGGAGGCCGCATGCGCTTGTCCGGATTTCGGTCTCGCCGTCGTGCCGCATCTTGGCGCCGACGGGATTGCCACGACGTGTGTTTCGGTACGCTGGTCAACGGCCGCCTCCCGGCGCGGTGGCGGTCGGGGACCCCATCCTTACCTGGCGAAGGAGACTAGCCATGCTGCATTCCAGTGCCGAGATACAGGCCCGCATCGACGCGCTGGGGCCGTGGTTCCACAATATGGAGCTTGCCGGCGTGGCGACCGCCCCCGATCATTTCCTCGGCAACTATCCTTCGGTCAAATGGCGAAAATTCGCGGATGTCATTCCGCACGATCTGTCGGGCAAGTCCGTCCTCGACATCGGCTGCAATGCCGGGTTCTACTCTATCGAAATGAAAAGGCGCGGCGCCGAACGTGTGCTGGGCATCGATTTCGATGAAGCCTATCTGGCGCAAGCGCGTTTTGCTGCTGAGATCGCCGACTGCGAAATCGAGTTCCGCCAGTTATCGGTCTATGATGTCGGCGCATTGGGTGAGACCTTCGACATCGTGCTGTTCATGGGAGTGCTCTACCATTTGCGCCATCCGCTGTTGGCGCTCGATCTCATCCGGCAGCATGTTGCAAATGACCTCTTGGTTTTCCAGTCGATGCAGCGCGGCAGCAAGGAAACTCTCCCGGTCGAAGAGAACTACCATTTCTGGACGCATGATCTGTTCGAACGTGCCGCCTTCCCGAAATTACATTTCATCGAGCATCGTTACGCGGACGATCCGACCAACTGGTGGATACCCAACCGCGCCTGCACCGAGGCGATGCTGCGAAGCGCCGGTTTCGAAATCCTGCAGCATCCCGAGGATGAGGTGTTCTTCTGCCGTGCTGCTGGCGAGGCGGCGGGCGGCGGCGCCGTCTACCCCGCGAAAGGACCAAGCCATGATTGAAGCGGCGATGATTTGGAACGAGCCCAACAACAAGTCCCATTGGGATCCCGAACTCGATCAAGACTGGAGCCGTTTCGCCAATATGGCAATTCTCGCCGCCGATGCGATCGCGAGCGAGAACCCCGCCTTGACCAAGGTGCTGGGCGGGATATCGCCGATCGATGCCGGTTTCATGACGCGCATGAAGGAGTTTGGCGTGCTCGATCACGTCGATGCCGTGGCCGTCCACGGCTTTCCGCTCGACTGGAACCTCTGGCAGATCCAGGAGTGGCCGCAAAAGCTGGGCGAGATCGCGGCTGTCACCGAGCTGCCGATCTGGGTAAGCGAAGTCGGCGTGTCGACTTTCGGGGCCGAGGAAGTCCAGCTCTGGGGCCTGCGGCGAACCGCCGAACTGCTGCTTGGCAATGCCCCACGCATTCACTGGTACAGTCTCTACGACCTGCCGCGAGCATGGGGCGCAACGACCCGCCATCGCGAGGCAGAGGGCTCTTCCTACTACCGTCACTTCTACATGGGTCTGCTGCGCGAGGATGGCACACCCAAGCCCGCTCTTGAAGAGTTCGCGCGTTATACCCCGCAAATGGGGTTGGTGCAGTGGTTCCATTTCGAGGACCCCCGTCTCGACGAGGCGGTCGCGTGGATGAAGAGGCTTGGCGTCACCAATTTACGAACCGGTCTTTCCTGGGCTGACAGTTTCAGGCCGAACGCACTGGACTGGTTCGACCGGCAGATGGAGGCACTCGCGGATTTTGACGTCACCGTCACCTACTGTTTCACGCCGGAGCATCGCGGCCTGCAGCCGCATCACTCCAGCCCGCCGCAAATAGCTGAGGAATTTGCAGAGTTCTGTGCGACGATGACCCGCCGCTACGCGCCAGGGGTTACCGTCGACACGGCACCGGAGTCGCGAGTGACCGCCATGGGAGCCCCGTGACCAACTTTGCAATGAGTTCGGTCCCGGCTCGACAGGCAGACCGGCTCCAGGCCACTGGGCCTTGGCCGCATCAGGGATAGGAAACAACCAGTCCACGCAACGCGAGCATGTCCCAGGCGATTGCATCAGACGATTGAATCGCAGTCCGACCGGATCCGACCCGATTTCAAGACCATGCAGTGGGTTGCGGAAGATTGACCTCATCTCAGCTTCAAGTTGACCTTTCAGAACGCGTCGCATCCGGGCCGAATGTTGTGCAGCTGCGAGGCGAATTGGCGCTGTTGCGAGAGGACGTTTGCAAACGTCAGCGGTATGTGGTGAGAGTGGCGGCAAGGGACTGTCATTTGTTAAGAGAAGCATATGCCTCGCACCAGCCCACCCGATCTCGCTGCCCAAGCCAGCCTGGGCGCAGATCATGAGATTACAACACTGTTGAGTGCCATCGAGCAGGAGAAGGTTCCTGATCGGCTGACGCAACTGGCAATCGAATTGCAGAACGCGCTTGTCCAAAAGCGGCGGCACCAAACGACGAACTGATTACCTGCCCCTGCCGACTTCCCGATCCCAGTGATTGTCGGCAAGGGGATGCTGTCTTTCCACCAGCGCTTGCGACGACGTCTCGCCCAAAACTTCCAATACACCGGCGCGAGCCCGATTGAGGCGGCTCTTAACGGTCCCAACCGCACAGCCGCAAATGTCGGCTGTCTCCTCGTAGCTGACGCCGAGTACACCGATCAGCATCAGAACCTCGCGCTGATGTTCAGGCAGCTTTTGGATTGCCTGGTGGACTTCTTTGCTCTGGATAGACCAGTCTTGCGGGGCTTCCGTGACAGGACGGCTGGAGGCGCAGTCGAGGAGACCGGGCGCCTCGCGCACAGCAGCCTTGATGCGCGTGTAATGCGTGTTGCGCATGATTGTGAAAAGCCAAGATTTCATGCGCGTTCCCGCCTCGAACTTATCGAGATTGGCAAGGCCCTTGGTCAGGGTCTCCTGGACGAGGTCGTCGGCGTCGTCCGGGACGCGGCAAAACGTTCGCGCGAATGCGCGCAAGGCTGGAATGAGATCAACAATAGAAAGGCTGTCTGTGTCGATAGCAGCTGCAGGTTCTCTGGGTAACAAGGGTTGGACCCCCGAGCTTGATGGATGCACATGATGTGGAATGTGCGAAGACGAGGAACGTTCCTCCCCCACAGCAACTCCCTTCGAGGTACTTAAATCGCCCCGATGAAGCCGCCAAGCCAGACAAAAAATCGGCGACAGAACAATTCCTAGTTCAAGGGGAACCAAGCTTGCCAACAGCAGTTCGGGGCGTTCACGGAGGCTGCAATGGATTCTGGACGTACCGAGCCTTTGCGCTATCAAACAACGGTTCCGCCACCCCAGCCGAGCGGTCTGTCTCCGGTCCTCGAACGTAATCTGCAGGCCTTGACAAAGCGGCGCAAGGACGAGGAGGGAAACGCTTCACTGCAAGATAGAATAGCTGACGCCATCACCAACTTTGCGGGCAGCATGGTATCGATTTATCTGCATATCCTCATCTTCGGCACATGGATCCTGGCAAACCTAGGGGTGCTCGGTGTCAATCCGTGGGATTCTTCTCTTGTGGTGCTGGCGATGATTGCGTCGGTGGAAGCGATATTCCTCTCCACTTTTGTTATGATCAGTCAAAACAGAATGGATCGTGCTGCGCGGCGGCGCGCTGAACTGGACCTCCAGACCAACCTCTTGGCTGAGCATGAAATCACGCGTCTCGTCGAAATTGTTTCAGCCGTCGCCAAGCACCTAGGGATTCAAACCGGTGTCGATCATGAAGTGGCTGAACTGGCGAGGGATATCGCACCGGAAGCCGTACTCGATAAAATCGAAGAGAACGATCCCGAAGCTTCGTGACCCCTATCAAGCTGTTCATTTTCGCAATTGAAAATCGGATTTTCCAACCAGTGAATGGCTCGCCGAGTCCGCGGGAGAGCCGACGCTCGGCTGCCATAGCCTTTGAGCCGGTCGCTGCTAGTCAGAGCGCGGCTGGCGAGAACTTATCCCTGCGGTCTCCTTCCTGGAGGGATGAGGCTTGCAAATTCGCCACCCTGTCGAGCATCCGAAGCACCGTCCGCGGGTCGCTGTGGTGCGCCATGTGGCCGGAATGCGGGACTATCTCTATCAATGATCCCGAAATCTCGGCATGCAAACGCTCCGCCTCATGCCGAGCATCGAATAGCCTGTCCCCTGCTCCGGCTACGATGCCGGTCGGCACATCGATGTCTCGATAGCTTGGCTTTCTCAAAAGCGCCGCGCCTAGCATCAGGCCTGTCTCCTCGCAGACAGATCGCAGCTGAGAAGGCCGGCTGGCAATTTCCCTTGTGGCCGCCGAAAAAACGTCGGAGATCGGGCCTGGCTGGAATATGGTTCGCATGGCCGATTGCCAGCCGAGCCTAACTCCCAGCGGCAGCAAGGTGTGGCGCAATGCCGTGCCGATCAGGGGCAAGGCGGGCAACGCGGCGATAGCAAGATCGAGCCTCGGTGGTGGATAGTAATACCCGGAGACGAGGACTAGGCCTGCGACCGACCGTCCATGCCTGCGCGCCATCTCCAGCGCGATCCAAGCACCCCAGGAATGTCCGAGCACAAGATACCTGCGAATTCCGAGGCTGAGCGCGGCTTCATGGAAAAGATCGGCCTGCCGGCGCGCCGACCACAACACGCCGCGCGGTCGCGCGCTGCCGCCGAAGCCGGGGCGGTCGAAGGCGAGAACCCGGTGCTTGGCACTCGCTTGATCGAGAATGCCACTGATCGCAAAATCCTCAGCAACGGAGCCGTTTCCATGCAACAGGAGCAAGGGAAGCCCGCTGCCTTTATCGATGACGCGGAGGTTCACTCCACTGATCCGGATGGTCCGTCCCACCGAACCCTGGACCAGGGCCTTTCTGGCGCGCGCGTGATTGTAAGTGGCGAGCGCCAAGGCGGCGGCCGCAAGCAAGGTCGGCAGCTTTGCTCGCCTTGCGATCATGGTAGCCTCCGGCGTCGGGGCTGCAGGGCGGCGCCGCACGGCCTGGCTCGCGAACTGCAGAGAAAAGGCCGGAGCGACGAGTGGTTCGACGCCGTCAACACATCGGCGCTTGCGCCGGGCCTAATGCCCACAGTGCGTGGGCTGAAGCAGCGGCCTACCGACACCGAACTGATCCTAGGAAGATTGGCGGCTTCGAGTCTTCGCAATGTCGGACGGACATCTGGGAACCTTTCGCAGTGCCTGCATCCCTGGCCGCGTCGCCTTGGTAGCCGTAGATGACCGACGCCAGCCCGGGGAAAATCTGGATCCCGGCCGATGACCCCCGCGAACAACGCGAAGATGAGGTAGAGCGTGCCGATATCCTTGTGGTCGGTCGAAAACAGCCAGCGGGTTATGCCCTTCAGCTTGTGAACTGCGAGACCGCCCTGAGCTGCTGGCGAATATGCACTCATCACCGTTTTCCGCTTGAGCCGCCCCTTGCGACGCATCCGAACCATGCTTCAAGTTGATTGTTCCCTCTGCGGAATGGGTCACGGTCGGGAACATTTGCGGCAGGCCATAGTTCGGCTCGGGCGCTGACCCTGCGGGGCTGAAGGATCGACACTCCATGCTTATGATTGCTGCGACACGGGTTCTGACGATCGTGGTTGCCGCGCTGATATCAGCCTTCTGGATCAAGGCTCGTCATGGTCTTCATGACCCCACGCCGGACATGTCGATGTTCACGCAACAGGAGCAGACTTTCCTGACATGGACGCCATGACCGCGAGGCTCGGCTCGAGAACGCGAGCAGGCTGGCTGTTGCTCGGCTTTGCACTGGGCGGTTTCTTCGACGGCATCGTCCTGCATCAGATCTTGCAGTGGCACCATCTTCTATCAGGTCTGGGCGGCCCGGCGGGTTCCGACCTGCGCTTCCAGATCGTGGCCGACGGCCTCTTCCACCTTTTCATGTATGTACTCGCCGTCCTCGGCACGGTGCTGCTGGTCTCCGCGAGGGCTGCTGGCGCTCGGCCAGGATTAACGACCGATATCCTGCGGCTCGCCCTGATCGGGTTCGGCGTCTGGCATATGGTGGATGCCGTTTTGTTTCATTGGCTGCTGGGTCTGCATCGGATCAAAATGAACAGCGACGTGCCACTCGCCTGGGACGTGGCCTGGCTGGCCATCTTCGGTATCGTGCCGTTGCTGTTGATGATGGTGCTCCCCAACCGCGGGGGGCCGTCCCGCGGCGCTTCGGCTGCACTGTCGAGCATCGTGCTGCTGGCGGGGCTGGCGGCTGGCGTCGGCCCGCTCTTCAACCGGGCTGCCAATCCCATCATCGTCTTTCGGGCGGGTATGGAGCCATCGGAAATGATGCAGGCCGTTCAGGCCGCCGATGCCCAGCTTAAATGGGTCGATTCCAGCGGCACCGTCTGGCTGGTTGACCACATCTCATGGCGTGGATTGGCAGCCCTGTACGTACGCGGCGCCCTGGTCGTCAGCAAAACGCCTGTCATGGCCGGGTGCCTCGCATGGACGGATACTGCCGGAGCAAGCAGCATTCCCGCCAGACTTTAAGCCCGAGCGCCGACAGAAGCGGCGGAGGCGTTGCAGCCTACTTCCGGGCGATGGCAGCCCGCCTCGGGAGGGAACCGAGGCGGGCCGTGAATGCTGTTGTGAAGCCAGCATCCTGGCGTGGCACCGGGAAATGCCAAGCGACCACAGAACTGAGAAGCCTGGCACGTGTTCCCGCCCCAAGGCGAAAAAGATGGTCTGATCTGAGCTGGTTCAGACGCGCTATGTGGGAAGAGATACCAATGGAATTCAGCGGTCGACGTCGCCAAGGACGATGTCCAGCGAACCAAGCACCGCAGTAACGTCTGCCAACATGTGGCCCCGACAGAGGAAATCCATAGCCTGGAGATGGGCAAAACTGGGGGAGCGTAATTTGCAGCGGTAAGGCTTGTTCGAGCCATCGGAGACCAGATAGACGCCAAATTCGCCTTTCGGGGCTTCCACCGCCGCGTAGACTTCCCCTGCGGGTACCCGGAACCCCTCCGTATAAAGTTTGAAATGATGAATCAGTGCTTCCATTGAGCGCTTCATCGCGGCGCGCTTGGGTGGAACGACCTTTGCATTGGGAAGCGAAACCGGTCCGGCGCCCTCTTTGACGAGGAGGTCGATGCATTGGCGGATGATCTTGGCGGACTGCCGCATTTCCTCCATCCGCACCAGGTAGCGGTCATAACAGTCGCCGTTGATGCCCACCGGAATATCGAAATCGAGTTCTGCATAGCATTCATAAGGCTGGGACTTCCGTAAATCCCATGCGGCGCCCGATCCCCGAACCATTACGCCCGAGAAGCCCCACGCCCAGGCGTCTTCTTGAGAGATGCGGCCAATGTCCACATTGCGCAGTTTGAAGATGCGATTTCCCGTAAGAAGCGTGTCGAGGTCGCTCACGGTCCTCAGGAAAGGATCGATCCACCTGCCGATATCCGCGATAAGATCTTCAGGTAGATCCTGATGTACACCCCCGGGGCGGAAATATGCTGCGTGCATCCTGGATCCGCTGGCGCGTTCATAGAACACCATCAGCTTCTCGCGTTCCACGAAACCCCAGAGCGGCGGGGTGAGCGCACCAACATCCATGGCTTGCGTCGTGATATTCAGGAGATGAGACATAATCCGTGAAATCTCGGCGTAGAGCACTCTTATTATCTGTCCACGCCGCGGAACTTCGAGGGCCATCAGCCGCTCAATCGCCAGGCACCATGCATGTTCCTGGCTGATCGGAGCAACGTAGTCGAGACGATCGAAATACGGCAGCGCCTGCAGATACGTCTTGGCCTCGATCAGCTTCTCGGTTCCCCTGTGAAGCAAGCCCACATGGGGGTCGACCCGGCCGACGATCTCGCCGTCCAGCTCCAGCACCAGCCTCAGAACGCCGTGAGCAGCCGGATGCTGCGGGCCGAAATTGATGTTGAAGTTGCGGACTGAATTATCGGCCATGACAGATACCGGTTTTGCACATTTACTTGGACCGCCCGAACTATGCAGTTGTGTGTTCGTTCCACGGCCGTGCGCGCCCTGCAGATGGCCCACGCCGTCGCGCAAGTGTGACGTCATGCCCGAACGCGACGCGGCGCGACCGTTAGAGCAACCCGGGTGCTGCACGGTAATTGTCGAGACATTGCCGCGAACTTCTTCGATGCCCGGAACAATCGGCCCACGCCACAGTTCGAGCCCCGCGGCAGTCATGCTGCAGATCGGTGACCCGATCGTCCGCGCCGGCCCTTCCCAGGGCGCGGGCTCTTCGCACGACCGCCGGCAGACGATAGATTGATGGGCAAGAAAGAAGACCAGACTGAAATCGCCGGCGGATGGGCCATCGAAGCCGTCTACTTTGCCCGAAAGTGCGGCCTCGCCAAGGAGGAGGCACTCGATATATTCAGGCGAGCCTATGAGAACGTCGATGATGAAGCCAAACGCTCCTCAGTGCACCGGTAGAAGCGGTCATCAAGCGCGCATTGCAGACGACAGGGGCGCATGATCTTCTTCACCTCCGACACACATTTCAGCGACCCCCGCATTCTGCGGCTGGACCGGCGCCCGTTCGTCTCCTTGGCGCAGCATGACGAGGCACTTGTGGAGTTTTGGAACGAGACTGTAGGCCCGAGCGACGAGGTCTGGCACCTGGGAGATTTCGCGAAAGGATCAGCCGAGACCGTCTCGTCGATGCTGTCGCGCCTCCACGGTACCAAGCACCTGATCATAGGAAATAACGATGGCGCTGCCACGGTCGGTGCTTCGGCCTGGGCAAGCGTCAATCACTATAAAGAGTTGCTCCTCGAGGGCAGCCTGTTGATCCTTTGCCATTATCCGTTCCGCACCTGGAACCAGATCGGCAAGCGATCGATCAACCTGCACGGCCATTCTCATGGCCGGTTGAAGCCGATGACGCGTCAGCATGATGTCGGCGTCGACAGCTGGGAACTCCGCCCCGTCAGCTTAGCCGCGATCAAAGCCAGGCGCCGTAGGGCGACCCCGCCTGGACCAGCAGCGGTCGCCGAGTGATCACTGTGGCACTAGCAGGCCACGCTGGTCGCAGAAATACGTCGGTTTCTTGGAACAATGCAATAGAACCTAAGTTCGGCGGTCTCAAAGGAGATCAAGCTCATGTATTACACCGACAAGAAACTCCAATTCCCGGTCACGGTCGAAAAACCGAATCCTGTCTTCGCGCGTGCTTTGCAGCAGGCCATAGGTGGCGTCGAGGGAGAAATCCGCGTCGCCCTGCAGTACTTCTTCCAGGCCTGGGGCTGCCGCGGCCCAGCCAAATATCGTGACCTCCTCCTCAACACCGCGACCGAGGAGATCGGCCACATCGAGATGCTGGCCACGGCCGTTGCCCTCAACCTCGAAGGCGCGCCGTTGTCACTGCAGGAAGACGTGTCGGCGGACGCAGTCGGCGGCTCGGTGCTCAACGGCATGAACTTCCGCCACATCCTGTCGACCGGCCTTGCCGCCTTGCCCGAGAACTGCAACGGGGTTCCCTTCAATGCCTCGCACGTCTATGCCAGCGGCAATCTCGCCGCCGACATGATGGCCAATGTCACAGCCGAGGGCAGCGGCCGGGTGCTGGCCACGCGTCTCTACAACATGACCGACGACCCCGGCATGAAAGACATGCTGTCCTTCCTGATCGCACGCGACACCATGCACCAGCAACAATGGCTGGCGGCAATCGAGGACATGGGAGGTCTCGCAGCTTCACTTCCCGTTCCCAATTCCTTCCCGCAGGCAGAGGAACAGCAGGATGTGTCCTACGCCTTCGTCAACTGTTTCGTTGACGGCGTCGCGCCAGCCGAAGGCCGATGGAGCGAGGGCGCCTCGATCGACGGCAGGGGCCAGTTCTCGCTGGTTCCCGGCAAGCCCACTGGCGGCGAGCCCATGCTTGCGCCGCCAAGGCCAGACAGCGGAGCCCAGAACGAGCAGATGATGGATGGCATGGGAGAGCTCGGTACATAATCACGCCCGGAGCCCCGGGCGGTTGCCCGAGGCGGCTTAGGGGCCCGATAGGCGCGGCGCAAAGCTCCCTGCGCGCCGCGTCGGCTTCTTTCGAATGAGGGAACCATGGCACAGGAGCCAAAGACAGAGGCCAGACTAAATGGCCGCCCGCGCGACGAGACGATCGCTCAATCTGCTGCGGGTCTGCCCGACGACACCAGCCAGGCGCCGGAGATCGATGAAGGCTGGGCCAGCCAGGTGAAAGACAAACTTCTGCGCAAGGCGAGGTCGCCCGAGCCAACGCGAACGAACTCCGACGAAGTCGCCGAGGGAACCTTGGGCGCTGGTGAAAATGTGTGCGGGCGCTGCTCCGGAACCGGCATGGTCGATGGTCACGACTGCGACGAGTGCGACGGAACGGGCAAGATCGTCACGCCGATCGGCGGAGGCTGAGTGGGCGTCCTCGCCCGTCTCATTCCCATAGCGCGGACGATGGCTCCGGGCTCGCCGCCGCTCCAACCCGAGCTTGCTGGCGCTGAACGCCCGCTGGCGGGCCTCACCATCGCGAGAGGTCCTTGATTGCCATGGCAGGGTCCGGGCCGCCCTTAACCAATGTGAATGCCGCGGATCCCTGACCGGGATAATAACACCCTGTCCGATGCGGAGGGCAGGCAAATGCCACTGGAATCCCTGATAGATCAGTATGTGAGGAGCAGGAAGCGGAGCGGATTGTTGTCGACACAGCTTGCCCTGAAGGCTCTGAAAGAGGTCGTTCCCTCACCGGCCGTCGCCGACGGACATCTCGTCAACATGATCGCCGACCGCGCCGTGGCCTGCGGCCTTGTCATCCACTTCGATCATGTAGGCGATACGTGCGACTAAGCATCGGCCGGGCTCCGCATCCCGGGGCTGCGTGACCAGTCAGCGGACGCGCGTTATCGTGCCTTTTGTCGGGACGTAACCAGCCGACTTCACCGCGCGCCAGTCCTTGTGCGCGTTCAATGATCTCCTTCCAATGAACGCTTTGCAGGCGGACCGTTTTTCCGCCGGCGCCGGGAACAACAGGCGGCCCGGGTTGTTGCAGGGGCGTGTGTGAACCTGCCCAGCCACGAAGATTGATCTCACACAGATTGGTCTGTTGTGCATAGCCCGACCATCGCGTTTCGGAATATGGCATCAAAGGTGTCAATGGAACATTCAGCTCAGGATTAGCCCTCGATGATCCCACCAAACGGGCAAACTAGCGGGGCCTCCCTTCGGTACCAAACGCTGCGCGGCGCGACGCTGACGACAATGACGGCAGTTCTATCCCGGCTTGTCCGCAGTGGTGCGCAGGCAGTCGGATCCTTCTCCCCTTGCGGGGGCGACCCTGTCTGGCATTGCCCGACCGGCTATCCCGACCGTGATGACACCTTTGTTGCATTGTCCAGTTCCGTGTCCAGACAGGTCGAGGCGCGGCTGCCGTCGCGATTAACAGGACATCCAAGATGAGGGTCCTCGTCACCGGCGCAACGGGCCTGATCGGAGCCTCGCTTTGCGCGCGGCTGGCAACCGACGGACATCAAGTCGTTCGGGTGCTGCATCATACCAGCGGAGCGCCCTTTCCCGGCCCGCCGCCCCTCATCCTCGACATGGCGAAGGCGCTTCGGACGCAGGACTGGGGCCTCCATCTGATGGGGGTCGATGCCGTGGTCAACTGCGCCGGCGTGCTGCAAGACAGCCCCCAAGAAAACACCGGCGGCGTTCATGCGGGCGGCGCCTCGGCCCTCTTTGCCGCCTGTGAACAGGCAGGCGTGCGAAAGATCATTCACTTCTCGGCAATAGGCGTCGATCGGCTGCAGCCATCCGCCTTTTCGGCCAGCAAGCTCGCTGGCGACCGGGCTTTGATGGTACGCGATCTGGACTGGGTCATCCTGCGTCCTTCGGTTGTCCTTGGCCGGCCGGCGTTCGGCGCCAGCGCGCTGTTTCGCGGCCTTTCCGCGTTGCCCTTGTTGCCGGTGATGCCGGACACGGGTCGGCTTCAAGTTGTACAATTGGAGGACGTGATCGCCACCGTCGTGCATTTTCTCCGGCCCGACAGCCCCTCGCGGCTTGCGCTTGACCTTGCCGGACCTAACGCGCTGCCGATGAACGAGGTTGTCGGCCTCTATCGCCGCTGGCTCGGCTGGAGGCCGGCTCGAGAATTTCCCCTGACCGGTCGCGTCGCGGCAGCCCTGTACTGGATCGGTGATGCTGCGGCTGTGCTCGGCTGGCGCCCGCCAATGCGCAGCAACGCCGCAAAGGAGATCGTGCGGGGCGCCACGGGCGACCCCACCCCGTGGATCGCGGCGACAGGGATCCAACCCTCGACCCTCGAATCCGCGCTCAACCGCTATCCAGCGACGGTGCAGGAGCGATGGTTTGCGCGTCTCTATTTCATCAAGCCGGCGATCTTCACCGTACTGCCCTTCTTCTGGATCACGACCGGCATCGTTTCCCTGACCACCGGTTGGCGCATTGGCGTCGAGTTGCTGGCCGGCACCGCCATTGCTCCGCTGGCTGAACAGGCGGTCGTCGCCGGCGCGATGGCCGACGTAGCGGTCGGCGCCCTGATCGCCTGGCGCCCAACCAGCCGGCTGGGTCTGTACGGGGCGATCGCGGTGGCTCTTTTGTATGCCGTGGCCGGGACCGTGCTGCGGCCGGACCAGTGGAACGAGCCGCTCGGACCGTTCCTCAAAATCCTGCCGATCCTGGTTCTGCACCTTGTCGGGCTGGCGGTCCTGGAGGAACGCTGATGGTCTATTTCATGCTCAAGTTCCTGCATGTCATCGGAGCGGCCGTGCTGCTGGGCACAGGCGCCGGCATCGCCTTCTTCATGCTGCTCGCGCACCGGAGCGGAAGCTCGGCGACCATCGCGGCGGTCGCGCGCATCGTCGTGATCGCCGATTTCGTGTTCACCGCCACGGCCGTCGTCGCCCAACCCGTCACCGGCGTCTTACTGGCCTGGCAAGCCGGCTACTCGCTGAAAGAGGGATGGATCCTTCTGTCGATCCTGCTCTATTTCGTCACCGGCCTGTTCTGGCTTCCGGTCGTGTGGATGCAGATTGAAATGCGCAATCTCGCCTCGCAGGCTGCGGCTTCCCAGCAACCTCCGCCACGACGCTACAACAGCCTGTTCAGGCTGTGGTTTGCGTTCGGCTTTCCGGCCTTCGCAGCTGTGCTCGCCATCTTCTGGCTGATGATCTCGCGCCCTTTGATCAATCGGTTCGGCTTTTAGGCCGCAGACTTTGCTTTCTTGCTCCCCCCTGGAACATCGTTGCGGCCTCCAAGTTCGACAAGGATGGACGACTGGCACAGCAAGCCGCCTCGTCGGCCGGCTGAGACCCGAAGTGCCCGGATTGGGGCAGATGTCGGCAGGGCCGGTCTGGAAGTTAGAACAAAAGGATTCAACAACACATGACCATTCAGATCGGACTTGCCGACAGTGATCGGGCGAGGGTTGAGGATCGCGGCGATGGCGCTTGGAGCATCACGCCCGACCTCTGCTATCTCCGGCTCTCCATCGTCAACGTCGTTTTTTTCGGTATGCCAGGCAGCGGCGACCGCAACTGGGTCTTGATCGACACGGGTTTGCCGACCTCGCGCAGCAGCATCGTCGAGGTCGCCGAGAAGCGTTTCGGTAAAAACGCGGCACCGGCGGCGATCATTCTCACCCATGGCCATTTCGACCATGTCGGAACCGTGCTGGCGCTGGCAAAGCTTTGGGACGCGCCGGTCTACGCGCATCCGCTGGAGCGTCCCTATCTCGACGGGTCGGCCTCGTATCCGACGCCGGATCCCTGGGTTGGCGGCGGATTGCTGGCACTGCTGTCCCCGCTTTTCCCCTCCAGTCCGATCGACCTCGGCCAACGCCTTAACCCGCTGCCGGCCGATGGTTCCGTCCCCGCCATGCCGGGTTGGCAATGGCTGCACACGCCTGGCCATGCGCCCGGACATGTCTCGCTCTGGCGCGAGGAGGACCGGACGCTGATTGCCGGCGATGCGTTCATCACCACGGGCCAGGAATCGGCTTACGAAGTGGCCGTGCAGAAACTGGAGATGCATGGTCCACCGCGCTACTTTACGCCCGACTGGGAGGCCGCCGAGACGTCGGTACGGCAGTTGGCGGCGCTGAAGCCGGAGCTTGTCATCACCGGGCATGGCGCTCCAGTGTCGGGCATCGGCATGCGGCAAGGTCTCGATCGGCTTGTCGAGCGGTTCGGCCAAGTCGCCGTTCCGCCTCAGTCGAGATATGTGCGCCATCCCGCTACCGTCGAGAACGGCGAGGTGTACCGGCAGTCCTGAGCTCCGGCAATGCCAGAGACGATCCAGCAGCAGACGGATGTTCATGTGGCGATGAGGATAGTCGAGTGTCCCAGCGCGTCGCCGCGAAAATTCATGTCCAGCGGGGCTCGAACGTAAGCCGGTCAAAAACTGTCTCGGCCAAGACAGGCAAGGCGTCGCCGTCGAAACCGCCATGGTATTGGATGATCTGAGTAACGCCGCTGGTTGCCAAGCGGTGTGTCGCATTCGCCATCTCGACGAACTGCGGCCATGGATTTCGAATGCCGGCTCCGCCGACCCATTGGCGAAACCCTGCTGGAGAGGTGGCATCACAGCAATGAAGATATGCCTTGGGCCCCTCCGACGCGGCGAAACACGCTGCTTCAACACGGCAGGCAGCTTTCGCACGGCTCAAGCGTCAAGCGCATCGCTCGGCAATTCGAGGCCTTCAGAGTCTCTCGTTGAGCCTGTCATCCATGGCGGTAACCTTGAGACTGAGGCTGAGCCTCAAGAGTTTGTCGCCATTTTCATTCCGAACCTCAACGAATAATTGCTGCCCGTCGAAGTCCTTCAGCGTGTCCTTGGTTAGGTCTTTCAGGCCGTCAAGGCCTGCGCGGCGCGCTTCTTCAAGTCCCGCGCATTCAATGCCGATCTCGTCTTCGAAGACATGGTTTGGGTCGCCACTGTCAAAGAAATATCTTGCCATGGGAGAGCTTCCGTCACAACGCCGCTTCGGGGTTGCGGTGGTGCAGGTAGGTCGTGTCGAAGTCTCCGGCGCGGACAAGGTTTGGCCAGTTCTTGGCTTGCACCTGGCCGCCCGATGTGGCGATCAGGCCCTTGCGGCGCAGCTCCTGCAGCGTTCTGTTCACATGCACGGTCGACAGACCCAGAGCGTCGCCAAGCGCTGCCTGGGTAATCGGAATGTCGGCTATATGGTCATCGATGCGTCCAACCGCACGCAATCTGTAGATGAGCTCACATAATATGTGAGCCGTACGCGTGAAAGCTTCGCGCCGCCCGACATTGGTCACCCATTCCCGGTAGATCGCCGCGTCTACCAGCGTCGAGCGCCAGAAGGCCGCGGCGATTCTGGGGTGCTGTTCGCAGATGGAGCGCAGCGTGTCGTGCCGCATGAAGCCGACGCGCGACGGCGTCAGCGTCGAGAAGGTGCAGTCCATCGCGGAGAGATGCAGCCCGTGCAAGTCCGGTATATCGCCTGTGACAAAGAAGGATGTGATCTGCCGCTTGCCGTCGCCTGTATATTTGGTCGAGCCCACCAAGCCGTCGACGAGGACAAACGAATGCGAGGGCCGGTCGCCTTCAAGCACGAGGTCTTGATTGGCCTGGAACTCCTTCTCATGGATCGAGATGCCCCTTAGCACCGCCAGGTCAGACTCCCGGAGGCTGGATATTCTCTGCAGCTTGCGAATGAGGACTTCCGAGGTTGAGGTGGAGGACAAAATGGCTGATCCAGTACGTTTTGCAGCCGAACTCTTTTCCGCGCGGAATGTTCCAAGTGGCGTTGATGACGCGCCTGAGGTAGCTGGAGCAATAGTCTGAAGCCGCGCCGGGCCGCTCCGCGTTGCCAGATAGAATCTCCCCGGAGACATGATCTTCAATGTGAATGCTCCGTGCGGTTTAGACGTCGCCCTGAAGAATCAGTCATGGATCGCGATGGAATTACTCACCGCAAATCCCAGAAGAACATCGGATTGGAGGACTAGCTCGGCCCCCGCATCTATGATCTCGATGGAAATCTCTCCGCTGTCAGATCGTCGTGTTGCTTTCAGTACCGGCGCGGACATAAACTGGGTCGGCGAGTTTCGGTGCGACATTGCCGCATCAAGGCTTGGAAACTTCCCTACAAGTCAACGAAGATGCGCCGCGCTAACCGGCAGTTGGGCTCAACCGGTCCGGCAAGGTACAGCCAGACCTGGACACTCAAGCACACCGAAAGAGACGGAAGTGAAATTCATTTTCGATAGCAACGTTTTCCCCCTGTTTCAGCCGGCGAGCGTGGAAGACCTGAAGGACCCTTGTCCGGTTTTCGACGGAACGCAGTGGCATATCTTCGGCTCAAGTGGTGCAGTCACCACAGAGATCTGGGGCATCCTGCACGCCACCGCGCCTGATCTTTATGGTCCCTGGATGGAGCACCCGGTCATCGATCTGGGTGTCAAAGGGTCAGGTGTTGCCGCTCCGGGCGTCATTCATGAGACCGGGGTCTTCCACATGTTCATCCAGACGGAATTCATGAAATCCGGCGGACGTTGCGAGCATGCCGTGTCGAATGACGGCTTTCACTGGGTCGTGCTCAATTCGGCGCTAGAATCGATACCCGACACCGGCGAGGATGGCATCTACGATCCCCATCCCGCGATCATCGGCGGACAACGTTATCTTGTCTATTCCGGCATGCCAAAGTTCAGCCGGGTGCCTCAACCCGACGTCTATCTGGCCCGCAGTCAATCCGATTCATGGTTCGGCCCGTGGAAACGCGTCGGCAAGATTCTCGACCACGCCGATGTTCCTCACCACAATGGGCGCGAACATCCCGACTATGAATGGGGGATCGAAGGCGCCCAACTGGTCGGACTGCCGGATGGCCGCGTCTTGCTTAACGCGACCTGTTTCCTCCCAGAGGGCCAGCGCGGCAATCGGCAGCGCGTGTTTTTCGCCATCGCCGACGACGTCGGCGGGCCCTACGTGAGCGCCGGGCCGGTGCTGGATCCCGGCGAAAACGGCGAGAATGGCCACTCGACCGTCATGATCAGCGATCAGCAACTCACTCTGTTCTACCAGAGCCGGGTGGCCGAGACCAACCACCTCTGGCGTTATGGCCTGGCGCGGTGCGACCTATCGAAGGTCGCGTAGAGCTAGGCCGGGCAAGCCCATCAGGCTGCTCCGGGTTCCTGAGTACGCCCGGAGCGAGAAGCGCTGCGAGCTGCGGCAAGGCCCCCGGGGAAACCGCTTCTGTCGCTGTAGTCACGTGGCTTTGTCGCGCCGCGGGAGTGGCGCGCGGTAACACCTTTGGCAGCGATCACGTCGAGCAATGAGATACCGGCCACCATGGCGAGCGCAAGGCCCACATTGTCACGCTTTGGATTGTCATGCCGGTAGGCCGCCAGCAGCGTTGCTATGTCGAGCCCGTCGCCGGCCACCCGGCTCCACAGCCCAGCCTGCTTATCCACGGAAAGCGAGAGAATGCCGCTGCTGATCTCGCGGGCGCCATAGGCGCGGATCAGGTGTTCCTTGCCGCGCATGCCAAGCGCGCCCGCGATCCGTTCGGCACCGACGAGCTCGACGACGCCAAGCGCGATGCTGAACCAGCTGAGCTTGTGGGCCAGATTGTCAGTCGCTCCGAGGGCGCTCGGGCCAGCCTTGAGTACTTTGGGATCCCCGGGCGATCGGGTAATGTTGGTAAGTCTGTCAGCAACGCTCATGAGGATTTCCCTACGGTTTCAACACAACCTTGATGCAGCTGTCCTGCTTGTCCCGAAACACCTTGTACATCTCGGGTCCCTGCTCGAGGCCGACTGTATGGGTGATGACGAAGGATGGGTCGATCTGCCCCTCCTCGATGCGGTGCAAAAGATCGCCGGTCCAGCGGTTCACATGCGTCTGACCCATGCGGAAACTGAGGCCCTTGTTCATCGCCTGACCCATCGGGATCTTGTCGACGAGCCCGCTGTAGACTCCCGGGATCGAGATCACGCCCGCCGGCCGGCAGACATAGATCATCTCGCGCAGCACATGCGGCCGGTCATTTTCCAGCAGCATCATCTGCTTCGCGCGGTCGTAGATCGTGTCCGGCTGGGCGAGCGACACGTGGCTCTCCATGCCGACGCAGTCGATGCACTTCTCCGGGCCTTTTCCGCCGGTCAGGTCGTTCAGCCGTTCGACGACACTTTCCTTGGCGAAATTGATGGTGATGGCGCCGCCGGCTGCGGCCATGGAAAGCCGCTCAGGCAAGCAGTCGATCGCGAGTACCTGCTTGGCGCCGAGCAGCAGGGCACTGCGTATTGCCATTTGACCAACCGGGCCGCAGCCCCAGATCGCAACCGTATCGGTGGGTTCTATGTCGCACTGCGCCGCCGCCTGCCAGCCGGTGGGAAAGATATCGCCCAGGAAGAGCACCTGCTCGTCGGTAAGGCTGTCAGGCACCTTGATGTGCGTGGCGTCGGCAAAAGGCACGCGCATGTATTCCGCCTGTCCCCCCGGGTAGCCGCCGGTTAGGTGGGTGTAGCCGAACAGACCCGCCGTCGCGTGCCCGAAGACCTTTTCGCCGAGGTTCTTCTTGCGGTTGGAACGTTCGCAAACCGAAAAATTCTGCCGCTTGCACTGGTCGCACTGACCGCAAATGATCGTGAACGGGACGACGATGCGATCACCCTTTTTTAGGGCACCGTTGATGCCCTTGCCGACCTCGACGACCTCCCCCATCATCTCATGGCCCATAATGTCGCCGGGCAGCATGGCTGGCACATAGTTATGGTACAGGTGAAGGTCCGAACCGCAGATCGCACAGCTTGTCACCCTGATGATCGCGTCACGCTCGTCCTCGATCTGCGGATCGGAAACCTCGTCACAGCGTATGTCTTCCTTTCCATGCCAAACAAGTGCTCGCAATAGCTTGCTCCTCTGTGCGTCAGTCTAATCAACCGAGAAGCACGCACGCCTCTGATCAGAAGCATGTCGCTTCCACGTGGAGGATCGAATGTGCCCAATGCACGCCGAACCAAGAGGGTGGACCTATGTTCCGAACTCTTGAGGAAATTTTTAAGTGTGTCTGCGAAAGGTGGGCGCTATCCACGAACGCAACGCGCAGCCATGCCTTTGTGGGGGGCCTGCCCCTGGATGATGAGACTAGATCCACGCGAAGCTTCCGAAGGTCGACTCCACCGCAGTCAGCGGGCTTTGACCATGACCCCTGCCACAAGCCGCATTCTGCCGAATCCCGCGCTTCCGTCCCGCTTCGATCTCTTCAGGTTCCTGGTCGCCGATCCGACAATGTCGTTGTCCGCTCGGTCCCATTTAGCTGCGCCGTCATTCTCATCATTGAGATACTGAAGCGAGGCCTGTCGTAGACCCTCTTTGACTGAGATGTGATAACCTGCCCTGCTCTGCTCACAGCCGGACCGCGCGGGATCCAGGACCGACGGCCAAGCTCAAGACTTCTTTTTGAGTCTCGGCCCAAGCGTTTGAATGATCTGAGCTGCATCCTGTGCGTTTGGTGCGCCTGGCGCGACGGGCGTCTTGATGATCATTTCGATACCGGGCTTCTTCATCGTCATGAAGACTCCGCTCGCATAAACCGGCATCTCGGTTGTCTTGTCAGTTATACTAACTATCTCAAAACGCGTTTCATGTGCCGCCAGGGTCGTCTCCGCCGCCTTTAAGAGCGCGAAGTCCCTCATTGTGCTCACATCGGTCCAGGAATTGCCCCCCGCAACGATGCTATAGGTGTCTTTCGACGTCGGTGTTGCTTTTACGCCGCCCAGCATTCCCGGCTCGCCGTATGGGGTGGCGCACGCCGAAAGCAGTGAGACAACGAAAAATGCTCGCGCCGATCTTGCAATACTCACTTGGCAGCCTCTCATGTTTCAGGCCCAAGGCCTGTCTCTAAGATTAATTTCCTGTCAACCCTGACGTCACTTGTAGCCTTGCCTCGATCCCTGTCCGGAAATGTGAGGGCGGTGCGACCCACGATCTAGTCAGTGGGAGACGCGCCATCGCACTGCATCAACATTATTGTGAGGTTGGCTACAACCTCCAGGCAGGCAAGGCGACGGCCAGCGCAGATCACCGCCTTGCGCCTTGCAGGCGACATCCCCGATCTGCTCAGCCTCCACCTTGGGTACATCGACAGCGACATCCGGGCAATCGGTGACGGCGTTTCGGGGTTATGGATCACGCGCCGTTGCGGGCGTTATGCGAACGCCACCCTCGAATTGCTGCCGGTCTCCCTGGTTGTTACGAGGCGGAAGCGATGTCGCCCGCCATCGTAGCCACGGTAGAAAGCCCCAGTAGCGCAACAGCGAAGCCTCCCGCGGCCGGCATTAATGCCTGATAAACGCGCACGGAACATATTCGAATCGGGCAGCTTTCATCCCCATGAGCACACGCGGGATCGACTTTCTTGACAAATGGATGGCCGAGCATTTGCCGGCCACGGATTCTGATGATCCGGTCTTTATCAGCGACCTCGCCGGTCAGGCGATGAAGGCGGCGGTGCAGGCAGGACTTGACCCTAACGAAATTGCCGAGGAGACGGACAGCGTGTTGGAGGTCATCTTCGAAGCCATGAAGAATCGAGCCGGCGGTTTGGCGGTTGACCCGAGGCTGGGCTGTTTCGGCCGCGAACAAAATTAGAGCGGCTGCACTTCCAGTTGGAGAGACACTAGGCAGAGCTCACGCCCCCCGTCATCGCGGATCGTAAACTGCAGCACCCTGTGCCTGCCGTTTAAGCGTATGTCGCCCGCTAACCCGCTCAGGGCCTTCACGGCCTCATTTTTGGCGGCGTGAAAACTTGGCAAATCCGCCCCATCCGTATCGGGAATGGGAACGTCCTCGCTGTCGAAATAATCGAAGTAATATCGCGCCATGGACTCGAACTTCACAGCGCGAATATTGGTTCCGTACGATTCTTACCAAAGCCACAAACGCCACCAGCCCGCCGGCAGAAGCCAGCGGGATAAGGGTGCTGGGTCGCCTTCTACATTTTGGCAGGAACATCGCTTCGCCAGCCGCCACCTGGCGGTGTTTAACTCCGCACGTTATGCGCACCTGCTCCCCGGCCAACAGGAAGGTGCCGCAGCGGTGGTTGACGCGGCCCTCAATGCCGCACTACAGGAATGAAGCGCGAACCGGTCGGGAACGCCGTCGGTGCCAATGCGGTGCCAACAGGCAGAATGAGGCAGGCAGTAATAGACCTAGTGATTGGAAAATCACGATGGAGGAATGGCCGAGCGGTTTAAGGCACCGGTCTTGAAAACCGGCGTGGGTGCAAGCTCACCGTGGGTTCGAATCCCACTTCCTCCGCCACTTTGTCAGGGTTGGTCCGGAGACATGGGTGACAGTCTGTCGCGGGCGTGTTCTCGACGATCGGCCAAGTCTCCGTTTCAAACCAGCCGCCTTTCATCCGCATCCGAATCGGCTAAGCCTTGGGACATGAACGAGACCTCGCTCTATGGGCCGGTGAAGCGGTTCCTCGAAAGCCTGGACTACGCCGTCAAGGGCGAAATCGGCGGCTGCGACATCGTCGCGTTGCGCGATGGCGAGCCGCCCATCGTCGTGATTTGTGAACTGAAGCTGCAGTTCAACCTCGAACTGGTGCTTCAGGGCGTCGACCGTGCGGCGGCCTGCGACGAGGTGTGGCTGGCGGCGCGCATGTCGGTGCGGGGCAAAGGCCGCGAAAGCGATGCGCGGTTTCGTAATCTCTGTCGCCGGCTTGGCTTCGGCCTTCTTGGCGTGACCGCGAACGACCGGATCGAGCTACTTCTCAGTCCGGCCGCGCTCGCGCCGCGCAAGAACGCTCGGCGGCGTTCCCGCCTTGTCGATGAGCACCGGCGCCGTCGCGGCGATCCCGTCGCGGGCGGCGGATCGCGCAGTCCCATCATGACGGCCTACCGCCAGAGCGCCCTCACCTGTGCCGCCGCGATGACCGATGGACCCAAGCGGCCGCGCGATCTCACTCCATTGACGCCGATCGCCCCGAAAATCCTGCTGCATAATGTCTATGGTTGGTTCGCGCGCGTCGACCGTGGCCTCTACGATCTTACCGATGCAGGCCGCGCCTCGCTGCTTCGTTGGCCGCAAGAGGCGTCGCAGGATGAAGTTCGACACGAGATCTTGATCGCGCCGTCGGCCTGAATGCAGATGTCATCGCTCAGCGAAGCCAGCCGCTCGGTTGATTTTTCGGACAGAATATGGTGCTTGTCGCGCCCATGAAGACTGTCTGCATTGCAGCCATGGCTTTCGTGATGCTGGCTTTTCCGGCCAGCGCGATGGACGATGCCTTGCGCGCCGGCCTGATGAAACTCGATCCGCAGACCCGCCTCGAACAGCGCTGCGATGCCGAGGTGCTCGATCGGATCACCCATGATGACCGCAAGTTCAAGGCCGACCGCGTCGTCGCCTACGCCTTCGCCACTCCCGAAATGAGCGCCGATGCAATCAGGAGCCCGGGAGCGGCGTTTCGCAGCAAAGGGCAGTGGTACCGGCTGAAATTCAAATGCCAGACGGGCCCGGACCACATGGAGGTTCTCCAGCTCCGCTACCGCATCGGCGATGAGATTCCCGAGGCCGACTGGGCGAAATACAATCTTTACGATTGATCTTGTCGACCAATGCGGATCTTTGTCCGCTCGACGGAGCGCGGCTCTCAGTCTTTTAAATCAATGGCTTCGGAGATGATTGGTACCGTGGCCTTGAGCGAGCGCATGGACAAAGCCTTGACGCCACTGGACCGCCAAGTTAGGCCCTCTGTTTAATCGACGACACTCGCCGAACCAGCAAGGGCTTCCAGTCGATGGATATTTTCAGCGCTGCCAGCCTTACCGCTTTGCTCCAGGTCATTGCCATCGACCTCGTGCTGGCCGGAGACAATGCGATCGTCATCGGCCTCGCCGCGGCCGGCCTCCCCTCCGAGCAGCGCAAGAAGGCGATCCTCATCGGCGTGCTGGCGGCAACGGTGCTGCGCATCGGTTTTGCCGCTGTCACGGTCAAGTTGCTGGCCATCGTCGGCCTGCTGCTTGCCGGCGGCATCCTGCTGCTTTGGGTCTGCTGGAAGATGTATCGCGAGCTACGCACGTCCCATGCCGACGAATTGGAGGCGACCGAAGCGCTGTCAAATTCGGACCTGAACAATGACCAGGCGGTGGCAGGCAAGTCGAGGCGCAAGACGCTCGGCCAGGCCGCGATGCAGATCGTCGTCGCCGATGTGTCAATGTCGCTCGACAATGTCCTGGCGGTCGCCGGCGCCGCACGCGATCATTTCCCGGTGCTGGTCATCGGTCTCGTGCTGTCAATCGCACTGATGGGCCTGGCGGCCAGTTTCATCGCCAAGCTGCTGCATCGCCACCGCTGGATAGCCTATATCGGATTGCTGATCATCCTCTATGTCGCGATCGACATGGTCTATCGCGGTGTCGTCGAAGTCTGGCCGCATGTGAGCAATGCGGTGAGTTGACGATACTCGCCTGCGCGGAGCCCTGCCGGGAGCCAGCGATCGCGGACGGACGCCCATACCAATGCCGCAATAAGTGTGGTATGCGCCGCCGATCCCGAAAACCCGGAACCCTTATATGTCCGCTCCTCGCGTGAGTTTCGTCAGTCTTGGATGCCCGAAAGCGCTTGTCGATTCCGAGCGCATCATCACGCGTCTGCGCGCGGAAGGCTATGAGATTGCCCGCAAGCACGACGGTGCCGACCTCGTCGTCGTCAACACCTGCGGCTTCCTTGATTCCGCCCGTGACGAGTCGCTCAATGCCATCGGCTCGGCGCTTTCGGAGAATGGCAGGGTCATCGTCACCGGCTGCCTCGGCGCCGAACCGGACGTCATTCGCGAGAGACACCCGAACGTTCTGGCCATCACCGGGCCGCAAGCCTATGAGAGCGTGATGGCCGCCGTGCACGAGGCGTCGCCGCCCACGCACGATCCCTACATCGACCTGCTGCCGCCGCAGGGCGTGAAGCTGACGCCGCGCCATTATGCCTATCTCAAGATTTCGGAAGGCTGCAACAACCGCTGTACCTTCTGCATCATCCCTGCGCTGCGTGGCGACCTCGTCTCGCGGCCTGCTGGCGATGTGCTGCGCGAGGCCGAAAAACTGGCCAAGGCAGGCGTCAAGGAACTGCTGGTCATTTCGCAGGATACCAGCGCCTACGGCGTCGACATCAAGTACCAGACGTCGATGTTCGGTGACCGCGAAGTGCGGGCGAAATTCCTCGATCTTTCAGAGGAACTCGGCAAGCTCGGGATTTGGGTACGGATGCACTATGTGTATCCCTATCCGCATGTCGCCGACGTCATTCCGCTGATGGCCGACGGAAAGATCCTTCCCTATCTCGATATCCCGTTCCAGCATGCCTCGCCGCAAGTGCTGCGGAACATGCGCCGCCCCGCGCATGGCGAAAAGACGCTTGAGCGTATTCGAGGCTGGCGGGACGTGTGTCCCGATCTCGCCATCCGCTCAACTTTCATCGTCGGCTTCCCGGGCGAAACCGACGAGGATTTCGAAATGCTTCTCGACTGGCTCGATGAAGCGAAAATCGACCGCGCCGGCTGCTTCAAATACGAGCCGGTTAGGGGCGCGCGGTCCAACGATCTTGGTCTCGAACAGGTCCCGCAGGAAATCAAGGAAGCGCGCTGGCATCGCTTCATGCAGCGCCAGCAGAAAATCTCGGCGACGCAGTTGGCGAGAAAGGTTGGCAAGCGCCTCCCGGTGCTGATCGACGAAGCGCATGGCACTTCGGCGAAGGGTCGCACCAAATATGACGCGCCCGAGATCGACGGCTCGGTCCATATCCAGTCGCGGCGCCCGTTGCGCTCCGGCGAAATCGTCACCGTCAAGATCGAGCGTGCCGATGCCTATGATCTCTACGGCTCTGCCGTCTGAGCCTTTCCTGGCCGGATAAACAAATGAAAAGGGCGCCGCGTGGGCGCCCTTTCCTTTCGTCTCGAGTTCTCCGCAGCTTATTGCGGCAGCTTGTCGTCAACACCTTTGACGTAGAAGTTCATGCCGAGCAGGGTGCCGTCGTCGGCAACCTCGCCCTCCTTCAGCCAGGGGGTGCCGTCCTGCTTGGCGATCGGGCCGGTAAAGGGATTCCAGCCGCCGGCGATCTTCTTCTCGGTCGCCTCGGCCATCGCCTTCACATCGTCGGGCATGTTGGTATAGGGGGCGAGCTTGACGGCGCCGTCCTTGATCCCCAGCCAGACATTGTCCGGCTTCCAGGTGCCGTCGATGGCTGCCTGCACGCGGCTGATGTAGTAGGGACCCCATTCGTCCGTCAGCGAGGTGAGCTGCGCGGTCGGGGCGAACTTGATCATATCGGATGATTGGCCAAAGCCATGCAGCTTGCGCTCCTCGGCAACCTGCAGGGCGGCGGTCGAATCGGTGTGCTGGACGATGATGTCGGCACCCTGGTCGAACAGGGCCTTGGCTGCGTCTGCTTCCTTGCCCGGATCGAACCACGAATTGACCCAGACGATCTTGGCCTTGAAGTTCGGGTTGATCGACTGAGCGCCGAGCATGAACGAGTTGATGCCCATGACGACTTCGGGGATGGGGAAGGACACGATGTAGCCGGCGACGCCGGACTTCGATTCCTTGGCCGCGATCTGGCCTAGCACGTAGCGACCTTCATAGAAGCGCGCATTGTAGAGACCGAGATTGTCGCCCGACTTATAGCCGGTCGCGTGCTCGAACATCACCTTGGGAAACTTCTTCGCGACTTTCACCTCGGCATCCATGAAGCCGAACGAGGTGCCAAAGATGAGCTTGCAGCCTTCGCGCGCCAGGCGCTCGAACGCGCGGTCGGCATCGGGGCCTTCCGAAACGTTTTCGAGATAGGCGGTCTCCACTTTGTCGCCGAGCGCCTTCTCGACCTCGAGGCGGCCCTGGTCATGCTGGTAGGAATAGCCGAAATCGCCGATCGGGCCGGTATAGACCCAACAGGCTTTAAACTTGTCGGCTGCCTCCGCCGACGCCGCCAGCGACAAAGCCGCCGTCGTCGTCATCAGGGCAATGAGCATTTTTTTCATCGTGTTACCTCTCTGTGTTAAGCCTTGGGGCTTCCCGTTTTGTTGTCAGCGATCCGGAACGAACGGCTGCCCCAGCGAAGCCGGCGTGTTCATCATGGTCAGACGCTTGTTGCGCGAGATTAGAACGAGAACGACGACCGTTGCCAGATAGGGCAGCGCAGAAAGCACCTGCGATGGCACCGGAATGCCAAAAGCCTGTGCATGAAGCTGTCCGATCCAAACCGCGCCGAAAATGTACGCGCCGGCCAGCACCCGCCACGGCCGCCACGACGCGAACACCACCAGTGCCAGGGCGATCCAGCCCCGCCCTGCTGTCATGTTCTCGACCCACTGCGGCGTATAGACCAGCGACAGGTGTCCGCCGGCAAGGCCGGCACAGGCGCCTCCGAAGATCACCGAGAGGTAGCGGTAGCGGATCACCCTGATGCCGAGCGCATGGGCCGAGCTGTGGCTGTCGCCTATCGAGCGAAGAGTCAGTCCGGTGCGCGTCTTGAACAGGAACCACATGACGGCCGCTGTCAGCGCGATCGAGATGTAGAAGATTGGATCCTGGCCGAACAGCAGCCTGCCGATCACTGGAAAGGAGGTCAGGCCGGGGATATCGAGATTTGGCAGCCTGACCCCCGGCTGCCCTACGAAATTGGTGCCCATCATGCCGGACAGACCGAGGCCGAGCAATGTCAGCGACAGGCCCGTTGCCACCTGATTGGTGGCCAGCGACAGCGTCATGACGGCAAACAGCAGCGAGAACAGCGCACCCATGGCGATCGCCGCCAGCAGCCCGATCCAGGGCGAACCGGTCAGGTAGCCGGCGCCGAAGCCGCCGACCGCGCCCATGATCATCATGCCCTCGACGCCCAGATTGAGCACGCCGGAGCGCTCGACCACCAGTTCGCCGATTGCAGCGATCAGAAGCGGCGTCGCTGCCGTGGCAATCGTCAAAAGGATGTTGACGGCGATGTCCATCAGCTTGCTTCCTTGAGCTTCGACGAGGCATCGCGTTTGACTGTGCTGTCCGGCGCGGCCAGCGCCAGCCCGACCAGGCGAATGCGGTAGTGGATGAGTGTGTCACAGCCGAGCACGAAGAACAAAAGCATGCCTTGGAACACTCTCGCTACCTTGTCGGAAATGCCCAGCGCGCTCTGCACCGCCTCGCCGCCGAGATAGGTCAGCGCCAGCACGAGGCCCGCGGCGACGATGCCCAGAGGATTGAGGCGGCCGAGGAAGGCGACGATGATGGCGGTGAAGCCGTAGCCGGGCGAGATCACAGGCTGCAGCTGGCCGATGGCACCGGAAACCTCGGAAATGCCTGCAAGACCGGCCAGCGCCCCCGACAGCAGGAAGGCGAAGAACACCATCCGATCGAGACCGAAGCCGGCAAAGCGCCCTGCCCTGGGGCTGGAGCCCATCACGCGGACCTCGAAACCCTTCAGCATGCGGCTCATCAGGATCCAGACCAGCACCGCCGCGACCAGCGCGAAGACGATCCCCCAATTCGCGCGCCCGGCATCCGGCATGAGCTCGGGCAGGATCGCCCAGTCGCCGAACTGGATCGTCTGCGGGAAGCCATGGCCCTGCGGATCGCGCCATGGGCCGCGAACCAGCCAGTCGAGGAAGAGCTGCGCGACGTAGACCAGCATCAGGCTGGTCAGGATCTCGTTGGTGTTGAAGCGTGTCTTAAGCAGAGCCGGGATTGCCGCGTAGGCCGCGCCGCCGACCATGCCCAACAAGAGCATCAGCGGGAGCACCAGCGGGCCTTCGAATTGCGGGAACATCACTGGAAGGATCGAGCCGAAGATGCCGCCGAAGATGAATTGGCCTTCGGCGCCGATGTTCCAGATGTTTGCCTTGTAGCAGACAGACAGGCCGACGGCGATCAGGATGAGGGGCGCCGCCTTGATCGCCAGCTCATGCAACTGCCAAACCTGGCTGACCGGCTCGATGAAATAGATGTTGAAGGCAGTCAGCGGATTGACGCCGAGCAGGGCGAACAGAACAGCGCCCGCAATGATGGTCAGGGCAAAGGCAATGAACGGCGACAGTGCCGAAAACAGCATGGAGCGCTGCGGGCGCTTGACGAGTTCGAGGCGCATCACGCGATCTCCAGGCCATGTTCGGCGTGGCCCGGCTCGGCCCCGCCCATCAGCAGCCCAATCCTCTCGAACGTCGCCTCGGCGATCGGCATAGGCTTCGACAATTCGCCATTGTGCATTACGGCGATCGCATCGGATATCTCGAAGAGTTCGTCGAGGTCCTGGCTGATCACCAGAACTGCCGATCCGCTGCGCGACAGTTCGATCAGGGCCTGTCGGATGCGGGCGGCGGCGCCGGCGTCGACGCCCCATGTCGGCTGGTTGACAACCATCACGCTTGGCGAGCGATCCAACTCGCGACCAACGATGAATTTCTGCAGGTTGCCGCCAGAAAGCGCGGCGGCCTCCGGATCGGGAGCGCTCTTGCGCACGTCCATCGCCTTGATGATCCGTTGCGCGGCTGTCTGGATCGCGCCGCTTCCGACAATTCCACCGATGCCGACGAAGGCCTTGCCGTCAGTGGCATGGCGCGACAGGAGCAGATTTTCCGAAAGCTTCATGCGCGGCGCGGCGCCGTGGCCAAGACGCTCCTCAGGCACGAAGGCGGCGCCGAGAAGCCGGCGACCTGTGATGCTCAGCCCGCCGGCATCCTTGCTGCGAATGCGCACCGAGGCTGCATCCTGTTGCAACACTTCGCCGGATACGGATTCGAAGAATTCGCCCTGGCCGTTCCCGGCGACCCCGGCGATGCCGATCACTTCGCCGGCGCGAACAGTCAGGCTGATATTCCTGAGCGGAATGGAGAAGGGCGTTGCCGGCTTACGGCTGAGGTTGCGGATTTCGAGAAGCGGCTGCGCGGCTTCGAGCCCAGCCACAGGGGCGCGCACAACGGCCTGTACCTCACTGCCGACCATCATACGGGCCAGCGAGGCGGCCGTCTCGTCACGCGGATTGCAGTGGCCAACCACCTTCCCATGCCGTAGCACGGTGGCGCGGTCGCAGATGCGTTTGACCTCCTCAAGACGATGCGAAATGTAGAGGATCGACTTTCCCTCCGCACGAAGGCGGTCCAGTGTCTCGAAGAGCTTGTCGGCTTCCTGCGGCGTCAGCACCGAGGTCGGCTCGTCCAGAATGATGAGTTGCGGCGCCTGCAACAGGCAGCGGATGATCTCGATGCGTTGACGCTCGCCCACCGACAAATCGCCGACCAGGGAGTCCGGGTCGAGCGGAAGGCCGTAACTGTAGGAAAGGGCTCTCGCTTTCGCCGCGATGCTGCCGATCGGTGAGCCGTCATCCAGCGACAGGGCAATGTTTTCGGCAGCCGTCAGCGCCTCGAAGAGGGAGAAGTGCTGGAACACCATGCCGATGCCCAGCTTCTTGGCGACGCCGGGACTCGTGATCCTGACGGGCTCGCCATTCCAGAAGATCTGCCCAGAATTGGGCTCGAGCGAGCCGAACAGCATCTTGACCAGCGTCGACTTGCCCGCGCCGTTTTCGCCGAGCAAAGCGTGGATTTCACCCCTGGCGATGTTGAGGTCGACATGATCGCATGCCGTCAGCGTGCCGAATATCTTGGTAAGGCCACGAACCTCTAACAGGTTCGTGCCGTCCTGATCTGCACTCACAGTGCCTCCCATCTGGTTTGCCAGATATGTTCTGTGTTCCCACAAGCATCGTAGGCGCGGCCGGCTCCGGTCGGAAACCGACACACGTCTTGAAAGAGCTTCAAGAATTTCAGCTGAAATTCAAGGGATAGCAAGTCAATCGCAGCTAAGGGATGAGAATGGTGGTTCCGGTCGTCCTGCGGCCTTCGAGGTCGGCATGCGCCTTGGCGGCATCCTTGAGCGCGTAGCGCTGGTTGATCTTGATCTCGACGGCGCCGCTCAGCACAACGTCGAACAACGCTGCGGCGGACGCATCGAGGTCCTTGCGTTTGGCATTGTAGACGAACAGCGTCGGCCTGGTCGCAAACAGGGATCCCTTTTGCGCCAGCAAAGACATGCTGAAGGGCGGGATCGGTCCCGACGACTGGCCAAAGCTGACGAACATGCCGAGCGGCTTCAGGCAGTCGAGAGACGCCGGAAATGTGTCCTTGCCGATGGAATCGTAGACGACGTCGCATTTCGTACCACCTGTGATGGCCGCTACGCCGGCGACGAAATCCTGCTCCTTGTAGTTGATGACATGATCGAACCCGTGTTTCCTGGCGAGTTCGATCTTGTCGGTCGAACTTGCGGTGCCGATGACGGTCGCGCCAAGGTGTTTGGCCCATTGCCCGAGGATCAGCCCGACGCCGCCGGCCGCGGCATGAAACAGGATCGTGTCGCCCGCCTTCACCTTGAAGGTGCGCCGAAGCAGATATTCGGCCGTCATGCCCTTCAGCATCATGGCGGCGGCCTGCTCGTCACTGACGCCGTCCGGCACCTTGACCACAAGGTCGGCGGCGATGACGCGCTGCTCGGCATAGGCGCCGACATTGGTCGTGTAGGCGACGCGATCACCGGGCTTAAGCCAATCGACGTCCTGGCCGATTTCCAAAACGAAGCCGGCCGCCTCGCTGCCCGCAATCAGGGGAAATCCGCCCGGCGGCGGATAAAGGCCCGAGCGATGGTAGACATCGATGAAATTCAGCCCAATCACCGTGTGCTTGATCAGGATCTGCCCAGCACCCGGCCGACCCGGATCGCAGTCCTCATAAGTCAGGACTTCCGGGCCGCCATGGGAGTGGATTCGGACTGCTTTGGACATGTTTCGGATTCCTTGAGAGCGGCGGATCAGGGCTTCTTGGCGCCCAGGTTAGGAAAGACCTGCATGATCCCACCGATGCAGGCGAGATAAAGCCCGGTGGCGGTAATGCCGATCTTGGTGAAGCTGCTGACCTGCTCGCCCAACACTCCGATCTGATCGTAGAATGCGGCAAGAGCCGCCTGAGCCAGCGCCAGCGCACCAAAAGCGCACCACAACAGCGTCATCGCCAGATTGATCCGCCGCAACCGGACCACACGCACCGGGTGGATAAAGTTGATAGGCACGAATGTGAGGATGCCGGCCACCACCACAACCGCGAATGACACCCATTGCCCGGGCTCGATGACGAACAATGTGAACACAACCATGTTCCAGACCACGGGGAATCCCTTGAAGAAATTCTCCTTCGTCTTCATGCCGGTGTCTGCGTAGTAGATCGCGCTGGAAACGACGATGATCGCAGCCGACAGGAACGACAGCCCCTCGCCCATGAACCCACGCTGGTACAGCGCGAAAGCGGGAATGAGCACGTAAGTCACGTAGTCGATGATGTTGTCGAGCAGTTCTCCCGACCACGTCGGCAGGATTTCCTTGACCTCGAGTTTGCGCGCGATCGGACCGTCGATGCCATCGACGAACAAGGCCAGGCCGAGCCACCAGAACATCGCGGTCCAGCGTTCCTCGCTCGCCGCGACCAGCGACAGGAAGGCCAGGAACGAGCCCGACGCTGTTAGAAGATGGACGGAAAAGGCCCTCGCCTGCGGCCAGGTGACTTTCTTTTTCGGCCGCGGAATCCGGTCCGTGATCTTTCTGGCGGTGGTTTTCCTGGGCATACTGTTCTTGCTCACGGGCCCCGCCAATCCAGCTTGCATATTTCGGCCGACCGGCCCGCGAAATTCCAGTTACGGCCGAAGGCCCGCATCTTGCTCTTGTCGGACTTGGCCACGATGATCTCCGGCGCAATCCAATATTGCGAATTGCTGATCACCGTATCCTTGTCGTGATCCTTGCCCTGGATCGGTGTCACCGCTCCGTCAATGATCTTCGGTATCTGGAAGATGCGTGTCTTGTCGCGCGTTTCATAAGTAATCGGCACCTGTTCGACACCAAGAAATTTGCCGACGAGGATGGAGAGCAAGGATGTGGTTCCGCCTGCCTTGCCGGTGAAAATCCTGGTGAGTGCCTTGACCGCATACACCGAGGCGCGCTTGTCGATGAACAGTCCCGCAGTCCAGTTGCCGCGGCTCATATAGCCTGGAATTTCCATGACCAGGCCGAGGTTCAGTCCCGACAGGTCAACGTTGCCGAAATGCCCCGCATCGATGCGGAAACCAGCCCAGGTCTGGCAATAGCCTTCGGTCGGCGGATGATTCCCGAGCGACAGCACGCAAGGGCAAAAAACTGTGCAATTGCAGGAGAGTACGAGCTCTCCCTTCATTGCCCAGCCTTGATCCTCCATCGGAATTTCCCCCACTACGCCGAGACTACTAGGAGCGCGGCTGCCCAGACAAGCAGTATCGCACCGCTAAGCCGCGTTGGAACCCTGCTAGTGGTTTGTTTTTCGATCAGTGTGAACAGCCCGATCAAGGCCATCCAGAAGATATTCATCACGCCCACGGCAAACATCACCAGCATAAGCGCCCAGCAGCAGCCGAGGCACCAGATGCCTTGCACGAAGCCAAGCCGGAAAATGCTGACGGGCCGCGCGCTCCAATTCGAAAACAGGATCGAGAACGGGTTCCTGCACTTATCCAGGCAGGCTTCCTTCATACCGCTGAACTGATAAAGTCCGGCGACAAGCAAGGCGAGTGCGCCGGCAATGCCGACGACCGGATCGAGCATGATACTGGCCGGGGCGGCTGCATGAATGACCAGGGTCAGCGCAGCGAACATCGCCGAGGCCACGAACCACGCGCTCAGATAGCCAGCGACCAGCACCAGCGGATGGACGACGGCCTCCCCCTTGATCCGCGCCGTATCGGCGATTTCGCAGTAGGTCCGGATCATTGGCGCGGCCGATGGCAGCATCGTCGCGAGCGCCATCACAAACCACATCAACACGAGCACGCCGAACCAGGGCCCGATCTGTCCATCCAATGGCGTTGGCGCGAGGCAAAGCGCGAAGAAGGGTTCGAGGAAATCCGGCAGCGGGAGTCCAGGCAGGGCGCGCAGGATCGTGTCGCCCGGGCCGCTGGCGCCTACACCCCGCCCCCCGGCGCCACGGACCGCCATCGCCGCAAGGACCAGCCAGGCAAGCAAAATAGCGGCGCCGACAGCGATGTTGACGGTGACACGGGGACCGACCGCGATGTTCGCCGTGGCGCGGCCGGCGCGGTCGAGATGGCGGAAATCATATTGCTGGCCGGTCATGGCTTCCGAATGGGCCGAATCGCCGCGTTGATCAAGCGGCATGATCTGACCTATATGCGGATCAACTGGCAGGCCAAACGGGCTGCCTCGCATAGAGGGCGGCAGCCTAACTTGGAGCATCAGGACACAGCGAGGATACTCGTTGCCGGCACAGGGCCGGCAGGGCTGGTCGCCGCGCTGGCTCTCGCCGATGCGGGTTTCCCGGTGACGCTCGTGGGGCCTGAGGCTTCGCGATCTGATGGCCGCACGACGGCTCTGATGAACCCAGCCTTGGACACACTTGAAAGGCTGAGCGTTCTCGGTGACATCCAAGCCAGGGCGGCACCGCTGAAGGTCATGCGTATCGTCGACGCCACCAGCCGGCTGATCCGCGGCCCTGTCGTCACCTTTCGCGCAAGCGAAATCAGCGAGGACCAGTTCGGGCTGAACCTGCCAAATAGCGTTCTCAATGAGGCGCTCGCGGAGGCGGCCGGACGGCATCCCGGCATCGAATGGCGACGTTCGATGGTGGCGACTTGGGAGCTCTCTTCCGAGCGCGCTCGTGCCATCCTCGCCGACGCCAGCATGGTAGAGGCGTCGCTGGCGGTCGCCGCGGATGGCCGCTCGTCGCCGGCACGCGAGGCGGCCGGCATCTCGACCTCCGCTCGCTTCTACCCGCAGGCGGCTCTGGTTCTCACTTTCGGCCACAGCAGCGACCACGCCTTCACCTCGACCGAGTTCCACACCGAGACTGGTCCGTTCACGCAGGTCCCATTGCCCGGCAATCGCTCGAGCCTGGTCTGGGTCGTCAAACCGGAGACCGCGACGGAACTTTCCGCATTGGACGACGAAGCCCTTTCGTTGCGGGTGGAAGACAGGATGCAATCGATGCTGGGCCGGGTGACGGTCGAGCCGGGTCGGCAGATCTATCCGCTTTCGGCCGTGACCCCATTGCGGTTCGCCCACAACCGGGTGGCGCTTGTCGGCGAAGCGGCGCACGTCTTTCCCCCGATTGGCGCGCAAGGTCTCAACCTCGGCATTAGGGACGTCGACGATCTTGTTGCTATTGCTCGGCAAAACCGCAGTGATCCTGGGTCCGCCAAGGCGCTGGCCTCCTATGATTTCAAACGCCGTCCCGATATCCTGGTGCGCAGCAGCGCCGTCAATCTGCTCAACATCTCGCTATTGTCGGACATGCTCCCGGCGCAGATGGCCCGTGTCGCCGGGCTTGGAGTGCTGGGCGGCCTGGCACCGCTTCGCGCTTTCTTCATGCGCGAAGGCCTTCGTCCGGGCAGCGGGTTCGCGGCTTTGGCCGGCGGACGGCGAAGGCGGCAAAGCTGACAAGCAGCCCGCGTAGCGCGATCCAACTTGCCATCGGCAAATCTCCAAACCTTTCCGTTGCGTCCCACGTTGCTTGGAGACGCGCAAAGGCTCCAGGATTGCATTGACGCGCCGGACAAGCCAAATAAAGGTAAGGATTCAGTGGTGAGTAGGATGAAAACGGCCAAATTCGCAATCGGAGAGGTGGTTCGACACCGGCTGTTTCCTTTCAGGGGAATCATCTTCGACGTAGACCCTGAATTCGCCAACACGGACGAGTGGTATGAAGCTATCCCTGCCGACGTGCGCCCGCGTAAGGACCAACCCTTCTACCATCTTCTCGCCGAGAATGCGGAAACCGAATACATAGCCTATGTCTCGGAGCAGAACCTGCTCGCGGACCGGTCCGGCGAGCCGGTCCGGCATCCGCAGATCAAGGAGATGTTCGACAAGAAGCCTGACGGGCGCTACGAGCCGAAAGGGCAATCCAGGCACTGACTGCCCGCATGGCGGCTCGGGATCGAGAACGGCCCCCGAATCAAAAAAGCGGAGCCGA
This sequence comes from Mesorhizobium sp. ES1-1, assembly GCF_020164785.1. GTDB lineage: Bacteria > Pseudomonadota > Alphaproteobacteria > Rhizobiales > Rhizobiaceae > Mesorhizobium. The sequence continues at coordinate 85,777 of NZ_JAIUGX010000010.1, forward strand.
GGGCCCCGCTTTTGCTATTCCAAAAGTCCGCTTCGTCTGAGTGCGATCAGTTCGCGGCCTTGGCCTTGTCCTGCTCAGCCTTGAGCTTCTTGGCGAAGTCCTGCTGGTTCTTGGCCGCGTAATCCTGAAGCTTCTTCTGCCGATCCTCGATGTCCGACTGCTGCAGCGCCGGACCGTCATAGGCGCCGCTGAAGCCCTGCAGGGCGATCTTGATCGGATTGGGCTGGTTCTGGAAATTGACCGAGGTCAGAGTGATCGCCTGGCCCTTCTTGAACGAGTTGACGAGTTGGTCGGTGAGCGGCACTTCAGCCACGCAACGGTCGGGGAAGCAGATCACATAGTCGAGCTTCACGGCTTTGCCGGTATCGATCTGAAGGCCGATGCCGGGGGGCACCAGACGGCCGGTCGGGACCGTTACCTGGAAAACCTTGCGGTTCACTTTGCCTTTCAGCTCGATCAGGCTGACGCCCGTAACAAGCTGTCCGTTGCCGGCGGTGGTGATGTTCTGAACGTTGCAGATGTCGACGTCTTCCTGCTTCGTGCAAGCCTTGAACCAGCCCTGCGGAAGTTGCTGTTGCTGCTGTGCGGAAGCGGCGGGAAGCCCTGCGCCCAGAAAGCCGACCAAGCCAGCGGCCATGACCGAAAGGCGGTACGCGTTGCTGTTCAGGCTCGTCATGTGGTGCACTTCCTCTTAAAATGATCCCGGGACCGGCTTCTTCGCGCCGTGTGGTCCAGCTACCTGTTGCCGAAATGAGGCAACAGAATGACTTCGACCGGCGTGTTACACTGCAAGCGCTATCGAATCCAGCCCGGAGCCCGCGATTGTTGGCGACGAGATTGGCGGGTGCGCGCATGGCTCGTGCTAGGGTGCGCACCGAATCATCAAGCCGACCCAGTTAGGAGACGGTCATGGGCCGCGTTCTTGTTTGGCTGATCGCCGCGATACCAATTTTCGCCCTTTCGCATCTGCCGGCCACGGCGGCGCCGAAGCACGCCATTGCGATGCAGGGCGAACCGGCTCTGCCGGCCGACTACGGGCATTTCGATTACGTCAATCCGGACGCCCCGAAGGGCGGCAGCGTCACTTACTGCGTCGTCGGCACTTTCGACAATCTCAACCCCTTCATTCTCAAGAGCCTGCGCACCACGGCCCGGGGCATGATGGACACTATCTTCGGCAATCTGGTCTTCGAGCCACTGATGCAACGCAATGCCGACGAGGCCTTCTCTCTTTACGGGCTGCTGGCCGAGAGCGCCGACATGGACCCGGAGCGCAAGAGCATCGAGTTCCACCTCAACCCGAAGGCGAGATGGTCGGACGGGGAGCCGGTGACGCCGGAGGATGTGCTGTTCAGCTACGATGTCTTCACCGAAAAGGGGCGCCCACCATACAGTGACCGCATGGCCAGGGTCGCCAAGCTGGAAAAGACCGGCGATCATAGTGTGCGCTTCACCTTCAACGACAAAGCCGATCGCGAATTTCCCTTGATTATCGCCATGACACCGATCGTCCCGAAGCATGCCTTCGACAAGGAGACCTTCGACAAGACCACGCTGAAGCCGCTCATCGGTAGCGGCCCCTATACGATTGAACAGGTCCAGCCCGGTCAACGCATCGTCTTCAAGCGCAACCCCGACTATTGGGGCAAGGACATCCCCGCCAAGAGGGGCTTCGACAATTACGATCGCATATCCATCGAGTATTTCCTCAACGCCAACGCCAAGCTGGAAGCGTTCAAGAAAGGCGTTTGCGCCTTCGACGATGACAGCGACCCGGTCAAGCGAGAGCGAGACCTGGATTTCCCAGCTTTTCACAGAGGCGAGGTGATCGCCGAAAGCTTTGACATCGGCGTCCCGCCCGTCGTGACGGGTTTCCTCTTCAACACCCGATTGAAGAAATTCGCCAACCCCGTGGTTCGACGCGCGCTCGGCATGCTTTACGACTTCGAGTGGGCCAACAAGAATTTGTTCGGCGGAAAGTACACGCGCACGATGAGTTTCTGGCAGGGCTCCGAGCTTTCGGCGCTCGGCCACCCCGCCGACGAAAAGGAAAAGGCGCTCCTGGCCCCCTACCCCGGGCGTGTTCCGGCCGACGTCATGGATGGTACGTGGCGGCCGCCGGTCACCGATGGATCCGGCCAGGATCGCAAGGTCTTGAAAGCCGCTTACTCGCTGCTCAGCAGTGCCGGCTACCATGTTCAGAACGGGGTGATGCTCGACCCGGACGGAAATCCATTCGGTTTCGAGATCCTGACCGCCTCGCAAGACGAAGAGCGCCTTGCCGGCATTTTCCAGCGTACGTTGGAGAAAATCGGTATCAACGTCGCCATTCGCAGCCTTGACGGCGACCAGATACAGTCGCGCAAGCAGCGCTTCGATTTCGAAGTGCTGGTCGGGTCGAGCGGCTTCAACAATTCGCTGTCGCCCGGTATCGAACAGTCTGGCCGCTGGAGTTCGGCGGCGGCCAAGGCGGAAGGGTCGTTCAATCTCGCCGGGGTGGCGGACCCAGCGGTGGACGCGGCGATCGAAGCCATGCTGCAGGCCCGCTCCAAGGACGACTATGTCGCCGCCGTTCGCGTTCTCGATCGGCTGCTGATTTCGGGCGGCTACATGGTGCCCATGCAGCACAATGCGCAGCAATGGCTTGCCTATTGGAGCTACTTGGATCACCCGCGAAAGACGCCCATATTCGGATATCAACTGCCGACCTGGTGGCGCAAGGCGAGCTGAGGTTCAGGAGATCGACATGAGCGACCCGAACACCGTCACAGTCGATGTCGTATCCGACGTCGTGTGCCCTTGGTGCTTCATCGGCCAGAAGCGGCTCGACAAGGCCATCGCCGCGCTCGACGATATCGAGGTGCACATCCGCTGGCGGCCGTTCCAGCTCGACCCGACTGTGCCGCCGCAGGGAAAGGACCGCCGGGAGTATATGCTGGCCAAGTTCGGCACCGATGAGCGCATCCGCGAGATCCACGCCCGCATCGAACCGCTGGGCGAGGCCGAAGGCATTTCCTTCGCTTTCGACGCCATCAAGGTCGCAGCGAACACGCTTGACGCGCATCGCCTGATACGCTGGGCGGGTGCAGCCGGCGAGGCAGTCCAGAACAGGCTGGTGCGCCGCCTGTTTCAGTTGAATTTCGAGGAAGGCGCCAATATCGGCGACCATGCGGTGCTGGTCGAAGCCGCTCGAGACGCCGGCATGGATGCGTCGGTCGCCGAGACCCTTCTGCCGACGGATGCCGATGTCGAAGCGGTGCGGACCGAAGTCGCAACGGCGTCCCGCATGGGGGTGACAGGCGTGCCGTGTTTCCTGCTCGAGGGGAAGTACGCGGTCATGGGTGCCCAGGATGCCGACACGCTGGCCGATGCCATCCGCCAGGTCGCGGCCGCCAAGGCTCGCGGCGAACTGGACAAGGCCGGCTGAGCCATCGTTTTGTCGCGACACGCGACGCCGGTTTCCCCCTCCAACTGGCGGCCCGGATCGATCTATAGCACTGCGCTCAAGCAAACGAATCACAGCGCTGATCGACCGCTTGCGGCTTGAGCAGATCGCCGATCGAGGCGGCGTCTGCCGGAAAAATTATGGCTCACCGGCGGTCAAAAAGCTCCGATCCCCCCTCAAGTCAGATCAAGAATCCGTGTGAACTGTTTCCCTTGGGTAAACGCCCAAGCGAGGCACCGCACGCCGTAAGCCGTTGACACTAATCAATTAATTCTGAGGTGATCCGGCATGCGCAGGACGCATCGACGACATCTGTTGCCGTGCAGCAACGGCCCACGTTGCAAACGGATGGTAGTCTCTAGAAAAATTAATGGAAAATGATCAATTGGTGTTACCATCCGTAACAAAAGAAAAAAGGTTTGGGCGGGATCGTGATTCAGGTCGGCAGACCATCGCAAGAGTCAGTACCGGAAAAAACACTTCGCGATGCCGCAAGGCCTTCGTCTTCCACCCCTGTATCGTCGATGCGCAGCTTCTGGGGATTGATGCGGGCCTACTGGCTGTCCGATCGCTGGAAGGAAGCCTGGACGCTCACCATCGTAATCGCGCTGCTGACCGCGCTTTGCAGCAAGGCAGGCGTCTGGTTTGCCGTGGCATTGGGCGAGTTGGGCAATTCGATCGCCTTCTTTCACGATGCCGCCAACACCAATCCGCTGCAGGGAATTCTGACCAACGCAGGCATATTGGTGGTGCTGGTGGTGCTCAAGGATGCCGGCTTCACCGGTGTGCGCGGGCTTGTCTCTGCAACCTTGCACCGAAAATGGCGTGGCTGGCTGGACACGCAGTTCAACCAGGCCCTGCTTGACGGCAATCACACGCATTTCCATGCCCAGCATGGCTCCGCGGCCAACGGTATCGTCGCGCCCGACAACATCGACCAGCGCATCCAGGAATCGATCAAGGACATGACCGGCGGAGCGATCGGTCTGGCCATGGGCGTTCTCGGTGTCGCGACCTCGCTCTATTTTATCGGCGAGAATCTGATCGGATCGTCGGTCGAGGTCAAAGGGCTGGAGTTCCTGGGCAGTTATGGTAGCGCGGTGCTCGCCTTCCTCGCCGTAGCCATTTATGTGCCGCTGAACACCTGGATCGCGATGAAGCTTGGGCGCCTGCTCGAGCGACTCAACATCCGTATGCAGCAGGCCGAGGGAAGCTATCGCAGTGAACTGACGACATTCCTGCGCCGCAGCTTTCATGTCGCGGCTTCACATGGCGAGGGCGTACAAAAGTCGATGCATGACAGGCTCTACGTCGATATCGACAAGACCTGGGGCAGGCTCAATGTCGTCAACAACAGCTACACATCGTTCGAGCTGATCTACAACTTCATCGGTGCCCGGATCGTCGCCTATGGTCCGGGTCTGGTGTCGTTCATCCACAACCGCCTGGACTACAAAGGCTACATTACCGGCTCTGAAATGGTCGCCCAGCTGATCAGCCAGTGCTCGTGGTTCATTCATGTCATGCCGGCCATCGCCACGCTGCGGGCCAACAGCCAACGCGTCATCGAATTGGCGCAGGCGATAGAGGATGTTCAGCAGCCGCAGCAATTCTACAGCAAGACCGGCCGCTCCGAATTTCGCTACGCCAGCCAGAACCCGGTTTTCGGCCTGACCATCCAGAAGCTGGAACTGGCGCATCAGGGCGAGGATGCGACGCCATTCCTCAGCGCCGCCAATCTGCGCTTCCGGCGCGGCGAGTGGTCCTTCCTCAAGGGCCAATCCGGCTGCGGCAAGACCTCGCTGATCAAGGCCATCAACGGCTTGTGGCCCTATGGTCGCGGCATGATCGTCTTCCCCGAGGGCGTGACAAGCTTCTATGCGGCGCAGGAGGTCAAGCTCCAGCAGGTTACACTCAAGCAACTTGTCTGCCTGCCCGGCTCCGAGCATGACCATGGCGAAGCCCGGGTCGCGGCGGCGCTGCACAAGGCTGGCCTCGGCGATTTCATCGAAAACATGGCCGACGAGACCCGCGAAGGCAAAAACTGGGATCAGGTACTGTCGGGCGGTCAGAAACAGAAGCTGGTGGTTGCGCGCATCATTCTGCAGCAGCCCGGCCTGCTTTTCCTTGATGAGGCAACCGGAGCGCTAGACCCCGAGGGCAAGGTCGCCTTCCATCAGGCGATCAAAGACAATTGCCCCGACGTCACGGTCATCAGCGTCATGCACGAGGCTGTAGCGCCGAGGTCCGTGGCAGGCGCCGAGTTCTACCACAGCATCGTCGCCATTGCCGACGGCGTCGCCACCAAGAAGCCACTCGCGCCGACGCTGCCCGCCGAGCTCACCACCATTCTTGCCCAGCCGCGGCCCGTCGAGGACAAATGGCTTCGCATCTCACGCCGCCTCAAGCAGAAATAACCGTCCCGACATCGGTTGGCCGTATCATGCGACGGCCATGATCACGCCTTCGACATGTCCGGGTCCACACGCTGGTCGATATCACCGGCGTGGGGCTCTGGCGTCCCGACGAGTTAGTGATCCTCAACGGGACGCTGCTGTAGTACGCCTGCATCAATCTCGGCTACGAAGTGCGCCATGGACGAATTGCTCGTTCAATCGAGACGCTGGCCGTCCTTTACCCGGTAAGTCGGCTTATACATGGTGACAAGCTCTTCCGCTGCTGTCGGGTGCACCGCCATTGTGCGGTCGAAATCATCCTTTGTCAGCCCGGCCTTCAGCGGAATGGCGAGCAGCTGCGCCATTTCGCCGGCATCCGGCCCCAGAATATGGGCGCCAAGCACCTTCCTCGTAGTGCCATCGACGACAAGCTTCATCAGCATCTTCTCGTCTCGGCCAGACAGCGTGTGCCGCATTGGCCTGAACGAAGCACGGTAGATCTCGATATCGGGATGATGTTTGACCGCATCATCCTCCGACAGGCCCACGGTTCCGATTTCAGGCTGTGAAAAGACGGCCGTGGCGATCGTGTTATGATCCGGCGCGGTGGGATTGCCCTTGAAGGCGGTTTCGATGAAGCACATGGCCTCGTGGATCGCCACCGGAGTGAGCTGCACGCGGTTGGTGACGTCGCCGATCGCCCAGATGTTGTCGATGTTGGTGCGGGAATATTTGTCGACGTTGATCGCGCCGATCGCGCTCATTTCCAAGCCGATGCCTTCCAGCCCCATATTCTCGGTATTCGGAATTCGTCCAATGGCCAGCATGACCTGATCGACCGTAAGCACCGTTCCGTTGTTGATATGCGCGTCCAGCCGGCCATCAGGGCGCTTGCGGACAGATTCCGATACGGCATGGCAGAGGATCCTTATCCCCTTCCTCTCCATCGTCTCGTGCAGCATGCGCCGCAGGTCCATGTCGAAGCGGCTCAGAATCTCCTTGCCGCGGTAGACAAGCGTGGTGTCGACACCGAGACCGTGGAAGATGTTGGCGAACTCGACGGCGATATAGCCACCACCTTCGACCATGATTGCCTTGGGCAATTCTTTGAGGTCGAAAGCCTCGTTGGAAGAAATGCAATGTTCGTGCCCCGGCAAGGCGGGATGAGGCGCCGGGCGGCCGCCTGTTGCAATCAGGATCTGGTCGGCAGTCACAGTGCGGTCCTCGGCCAAAAGATGCACCACGTGAGGGTCGACGATTTTGGCGCGAGACTGAAAGGTCTCACCACCGGCGCCTTGCACATTCTTCTTGTAGATTGCCTCCAGCCGGCTGATCTCGCGATCCTTGTTGGCGACCAGAGCGCCCCAGTCGAAACTGGCCTCCGGCACCGTCCAGCCGTAGCCGGCGGCGTCGGCGAAATGCTCGGGAAACTGCGAGGCGTAGACGTAGAGCTTCTTAGGCACGCAGCCCCTGATGACGCAGGTGCCGCCATAGCGGTATTCCTCGGCGATGCCGACGCGCTTGCCGAGTGCCGCCGCCACACGCGCCGCCCTCACCCCGCCGGAACCGCCGCCGATGACGAAGAGATCGTAGTCATACCCGGCCATGATGCGGTTCCTTGAAGTTCAGCAAAACCCAGTGACAGGTAGGCTGCCAGGCCTAAAAAGAAAAGCCCGGACGAGCCGGGCTTTGAACGATCGCGGTCGGGCCGCTGCTATCAGTTCTGCGTTCCGTCGGCTGGAGCCGCAGCGTCGGCGGGCGCAGCGGCAGGCGCCGGAACTGCCTTGGCCTTGGCGGCTGCGGCCAGGGTTTCCCCAACCTGCTGAGCGAGGTCGCGAGCGAGGCCGTTCTGCCAGATGTCGGCTGCCTTCACCAGTTCGCGCGTGACGGTCGGGCCGCTGTCGAGGAGCTTCTTGCCGGAGTCCGAAGCGTAGAAGTTCGCGATGTCCGTCAGTTCCTTCTCCGAGAAGACCTTGGCATAGGCAAGCGCGGCTTCCTTTTCGAGATCAGAGCGGCGCGAGGCCAGGGCAAGCGCCTTTTCGCCGACCGTCTTGCCAATAAGTTCCTGCATATCCGGGTTCTTCTGGATGAGCTGCGATTCGAGCGCCGCCGCTGCCTGCGGCAGGATGTTGTCGAACGGGTCGGTCGCACGGATCGCGGCCACCGCGGCGCGCGCCGCCTTCAGGTGCGACTCCGTGACATCCTGTGAAAAGGCTGGCGAGGAAAACGCAAAAATAGCTGAAGCCGCCACTATGGCGGACAGTCGGCGAACCCGGTTATGCAACATCATGATCGGTAGAACTCCCTGGTTTTCGGGCGGCATGGACGACCTGGATGCCGTCGCCGCCGGCGATGATGGCCGCTGACGCCAGCCCGATGAAAAGACCATGCTCGACCACGCCCGGAATGGCGTGCAAAGCATTCGAAAGCGCTCTTGTATCCGGAATGCGGCCAAAAGATGCATCGAGGATAAAATGGCCGCCGTCTGTAACAAAAGCCTGCCCGTCCGTCATCCTCAATGTGACCGCGCCGGAAAGGTTGAGGTCGAGGGCCGCGGCCCCGATTGCGATTTCGGTGGCCCGCAAGCCGAACCTGTTGACTTCGATCGGCAGGGGAAAGCGCCCGAGCGTGTCGACCATTTTCGTCGCGTCGGCAATCACGATCATTCGCCCCGAGGCCGCCGCGACGATCTTTTCGCGCAGCAACGCGCCGCCGCCACCCTTGATTAGCGTCAGATCTGCGTCGACCTCGTCGGCGCCGTCGACCGTCAGATCAAGCTCCGGCGTTTCGTCAAGCGTCGACAGAGGCACGCCAAGCTCCCGGCACAGCGAGGCGGTGCGTTCAGACGTCGGTACGCCAATAATGGTCATGCCATTGGCAACCTTGTCCGCAAGCAGGCGCACGAACGCCTCCGCGGTTGTGCCGCTCCCGATGCCAAGGCGCATGCCGTCGGTGACATGGGCCAGGGCCGCGCGTGCGGCTTCAACCTTCAACTGTTTCGCATCCATGCGCTACGCCGCCCGGTAACTGTTGCCCGCGGCTCCTAGCATTTTTGCCAGCCCGGTCAAAGGCTTTGGGGCACGGGACCAAGCCTGCTTGCCTCGGCGGGCCACAGCCGCTATCGCCTGCCCAGCACAATCATGACAGGATAGACCATGAGCCGCCCGATCATCGTGTTCGACCTCGACGGTACGCTGATCGATACGGCGCCCGACCTGCTTGACAGTCTGAACCACAGCCTTGCCGCGAGCGACATTCCGTCCGTCGACGAAGCTGGCTTCAGGCGTTTCGTCGGCCACGGCGGCCGGGTGATGATCGAACGGGCCCACGCCGCCCGGCAGCGGTCGCTTGCCGTGGACGAACACGACAGGTTGCTGAAGCTCTTCCTCGATCATTACACGATGAATATCCCTGGGAAATCGCGCCCCTACCCCGGCGTCGTCGAGGCCATCGCGCGTTTCGAAGACGCCGGCTACCTGCTGGCCATCTGCACCAACAAGTACGAGGCCAATTCCCTGGCGCTGATCGAGGCGCTCGGCCTGACCAGGCATTTCGCGGCGATTGCCGGGCAGGATACCTTCGCCTTCCGCAAACCCGACCCGCGCCATCTGGTCGAGACCATCGCGATGGCCGGCGGCGACCCGCGCAACGCCCTAATGGTTGGCGATTCGCAAACCGACATCGATACCGCCAAGGCGGCCGGCATTCCTGTGGTAGCGGTCGATTTCGGTTACACGGACCGCCACGTACGCGAATTCGAGCCTTCGGCGGTAATCTCGCATTTCGACGCGCTGACGCTGGATCTGGCCGAGAAGCTGATCAACGCTGCTGCAGGACGCTGAACGGAAACATCACTGGCCGCGCCGCACAAAGCCGAAGCGCTGCAATTGCGAGCCTGTCAGAACGACTGAGACTGCCTTGACTTCCCTCGTGGGCCTCCCTTATATCGCGGCTCGCTTGGCCCTCGGGCTTACGAGCGGGCGATTAGCTCAGCGGGAGAGCACACCCTTCACACGGGTGGGGTCGCAGGTTCAATCCCTGCATCGCCCACCATCCAACCGTTTAAGGCGTTGGATGCATTGTGCCCGACAAATCTCTTATTACTGGCACTTACGCGTAACCCGTTTTGACACTCGGCTTATTGCAGAGTCATGGCCAGACGAACTGGACGCTCTAACGTGCTGCATTGTCGGCACCACTTCGGGCGCGGCTGTGCGGCTCGACAAAGTCGCGCGGCGATTAACGGACTGTGTGCGGAACAAGTCTTGATGTTCTGCATTTGTTTCGCGAAAGCGAGGTACAATGACCAACACCACCAATCCCAAGGAAGAACCCGTTTCGAATATGGAAAAGGACCCGGACGATTGGGTCAGTGGCGACGAGCCGATGACCGGGGCCCAGATGTCCTACCTTAAGACGCTCTCCGAGCAGGCCCACGACGACAAAGCGTTCGAGGAGGGACTCTCCAAGGCAGAGGCTTCGAAGAGAATCGACGCGTTAAAGCAAAAGCTGAAACTCTGACGTCTTAGCGGCGGCAGGTGGGGTAGGCCGAAGCGGGTTTACCCCATCACACTCCCCTCTCGAGTCCTGCCGCCAGACGCCTGTAGGTTGAAATCTGGGCCGCCTCGCCAGTTGCAACGCGGAGAGCGGTAACAACTCTGGACAGACATAGGCCTTGGCAAGGCATTCGGCTTCGGCATTCGTTGCAACCGGCCAATCCAGGTGTCACTGCATCGGATCTCGAAAATCCGAGCTTGCTTGTCGGTTCGGCGCGCGGCCAACCGTCTTTGAGAAGGAGCCTGCTACAATCTCGGCAAATCAAGGAATGACGATGAGCAAGAAGATCTTTGTGAGCCTGCCCGTTACCAACGTGAACGCATCTCGGGCTTTCTACGAGTCCCTCGGATTCAAGAACGATCCCAGGTTTCCTGATGAGACAGCCGCCTGGATGGTATGGAGTGAAGACATCAACTTCATGCTGCTCAGCCAGGCCAAGTGGCGAACCTTGACGACCCGCCCCATCCCGCCATCCACGTCCAGCGAAGTGATGCTTGCCCTCTCCCTGGACAGCCGCGACGCCGTGGACGCAATGGCAAATGCGGCTGCCGCGAATGGTGGCCAAGCCGACATCAATCCAATCGAGGATCATGGGTTCATGTATACCCGCGACCTCGCTGATCCAGACGGCCACGCAGTGGGCGCGATGTGGATGGACGCCGCTGCAATGGCCGCGGGCGACAGGGCGGATTGAACGAGCCTGGCGATTGCGGCTTGATCTCCAGCCATGGAGCCTAGTTTCAATCCATGGTCCAGGCGAACGTCGCGCCGTCGAAACGGAAATTGCGGGGCGGCACGGAGAATTAACGGCGCGGCGGGATTGCCGCCGCGGGCCCGTTACTCCGAGAAACCGACACTGACGCCGCGCTGCCGAAAATAGGCCTGCATCAGCTTGCGGCCCGAACGGTTGTTCTGCGCCAGTTTGGTCGGATCGAAAACCGCCTGTTTCACGCCTTCCCGGACCAGCGCCGCCTTCAGTGTCGCGATATGGGCATCAAGGTCGGCGTTGTCTGCCCGCAGTGAGGCATAGATGCTCTCGGTCACCTGGGCCACGGTCGGTTCGCTCACGGGGATCATCCTTTGGATTGGTCGATCGGCGGCTTAGCATAGATTCGCGGTTCCGCCGATACTGATGAGACCGTCAATCAATGGACCGCGCCTGCCAGCAACTGCCGGCCAATCGTGCCTAGCCTCCGATCGGTTCGAGGAAAAGCCAATCGCCGCTCGGGTCGACTTCGCTGCAGCCCTTGTCGATGCATTTTGCGGACTGTCGGAATTGCCCTTTCACCCTGAACTCCGGGCCTCCCTCCGCAGGCCGCCACGGAACCAACCGGCACGCTGGTGAGTTTCAGTCGGTCAGAACTTGAGGGAAAATCATGCGTAGATTTCTGTTGGCGACCAGCGTCGCCGTTCTTTTCGCCTCCGCGCCGGCTTTGGCAGCGGATGACACTCCCTTGCCGCCGCCGAACGCCAAGAAACTGTCGGAGATCCTGGCCAAGGTCGAGCAACGCGAAGGCTTCCGATACGTGAAGGAGGTCGATTGGGACAAGGACGCCTACATCGTGACCTACTACACGGCCGACAGGGCAAAGGTCGAAATCACCTACGATCCCGTAACCGCCGAACCAAAGTAGGGCGACCAAGTCCTCGTCTTGCTTATGCCTTCGACGGCCGCGCGGGTCTTGCCGGTTCCCGGATTGTCGTAAGGAACGGCTCCCTTCAGACAATCGCGGCCGGGTCCCTTATTGGATGTAGCCCTCTCCGGGTCCACGGTTTTGCCAGTGCGCGCGGGGCCCAATCCTCCTTGCCCCAACGGCCCAGCCCTTGCGCCGATCCGCTTTTGCTGGCTGATTGCCTGATGTACCGAACCGGGGGGTGGGGCATGGCCATGGCCAAGCACGTGTCTAAGCGTGTACTGATGATGTTGGCCGGATATTTGGTGGCGGTATCCTTCGGCCTGGTCTCTGTGGTGGCAATCTACGCCGTGCTCAGTTTCTTGCCCAATGCGCCCGCCTATTTCGACATTATGGGCATTACGCCGATCGCCGCCCTGGCGGTGCCGCCAGTTGCCATGTTCATCTATGCCCTGACGATGGTCGTGACCTGCGCTCAGACGCTTATGTTCGCGTTGATCGCCGAGTTCTTTTCCTTGCGCAATGCGTTGCTGCATATGGTCTTCGGGGCCGGAGCCGCGGTCGGCGGCATTGCCATGATCTGGCCGCGTGCGCCGGAAGACATAGACCCCGAGCGCTGGCTCGACATCGGCATCGTAGCCGCCGCCGGCCTTATCGCCGGGCTTGTTTATTGGCTGATTGCCGGAAGGGACGCCGGCTTCCGGCGCCCCGTGGCGGGCCGCTGAATCAGATCGATGGCGACCGCACCGCCTCGGTGGCATCCAAGGCCTGCTTCAGTCTGGAGTCGCGGTCATAGACATCGTCGAAATACTCGACCTTTCCCGACATGTCGGGCCAAGCGGTGAAGTAAGCGACGTAGACCGGAATGTTGCGCGTCACATCCTCCGACGAATGCCCGTGCTTCAACTTCTCGGCTACATAGTCAACCGACGTGCCAAGCACCGCCGCCGCCATGCCGCGCGGGTCCTGCAATCGAACACAGCCATGGCTCAGCGCACGCATGTCCTTCTTGAAGAACGCTTTTTGGGGCGTGTCATGCATGTAGATGGCATGCTTGTTGGGGAACAGGATTTTCAATTCACCCAGCGCGTTGGCCTCGCTTGGCTGCTGGCGCACGTTATAGGGGATCTTTGAGCCATATGCCCCCCAATTGACAGCCGACGAGGGAATGCGTGTGCCTTTCGCGTCGGTCACTTCGTAGCCGGCCCGATCGAGATAACCCGGATCGTTGCGCAATCTGGGCAGCATCTCGTTGACGATGATCGACTGCGGCACGCCCCAATAGGGATGGAAATCGACCTGTTTGATCTGGTCGTAGAAGAAGGCCGTCTGGTTGGTTGTGCGACCGATGACGGCGCGCGTCTTCAGCTGTTCCTGGCCATTGTCGATGTAGCTCGCCGTAAAGGCCGGCTGATTGATGAAGACACGCGGACTGCCGAGATCGGACGGCAGCCAGCGCAGTTCCTCCAGCGCCACCTGAACCTTGAGAAGCCTGTCGGCCTTGGACGTGCCGGCAAGCGCGGCGACAGTACGTGGGCCGATGACGCCGTCGCCCTTCATGCCTTGCTTCTGCTGCACGGCCTTGATGACCGGCACCAGATCGGGGACATAGACCTCGCTGGCCGCGAACCTGGCCAGAACCGCGCCATAGGCGCCACCCATCTCGTCGTCGAGGTCGCGCGCGATCAGCTTCAGCAGCTTTGGCAGTTCCGGACTTGTCTCGCCGGGCTTGAGCACGAGTTTGGGGTCGACGACGATTTCGTTCTCGGCACTGGCCTGCAAGGATTCCAGTTCGACGCGCAACGCCTGATATTCGGGATTCTGCGGATGACGCGATTCGAGGTAAGTCCGCACTTCCTGTGTATGCGCCAGGGTCTTCAGCACTCCAACCAAGTCGAGTGGCTTAGCCGGGAAATCATAGTAGCCGGTTATCCGGTTGGGCTCGACGCGCCCGTTCTGAGCGTCATGGGCGTAGCGAAGCACGCGCGCCGAAAGAGCCATCTCGAAACGAACGAGCTCTTTCAACTGGGCATTGGCGTCAGCCGGAGATGCACTGGTGGTCGGCACCTGGACCGTATAATCGGCTGGGGTGAGACCATAGCTGGCGGCTTCACCAAGAACCCGCACCGCGTCCTGCGCCCGATTGTTCGGACCGGATCCGGTGACCCAGATGAAATCCGGATTGGCGGAATAGTACGCGATCAGAGCCTTGGCGACATCAGGCTCGGCATAAAGTTCATAGTCGCCCAGCCCGGCAATGGCGTCCCGAAAGGCCGTGCCCGTGGCCGTGGGGACAAAAGCGGCGTCCTGGGGTGTCGCGGGTTGCGCCGTCGCTGTCAGGGTCGAGAAATCGATGCGGACCAGCCGGTCGGCCTTGTATGTGTAGTATGATGGGCTGCTGATTTTCGCACCGCCGGTGGTGGCCGGAGCCTTCGGCTTGTATTTGGGGGGTGGTGGAGGAAATTCGCCCTGCGGAGCGCGCTTGACGCCGCCGCCGAAAAGCATCTCCAGCAGATTTTGCGCACCGGCATGCGGCACGCCGAGTGCCAGTGTCGCCGTGATCGCCACGAGCGGAACCACGGTTGCCTTGTTTCGGAGAAATTTCATGGATCACCCGCTCCGGCTACAACCGGTTCCCGTTCCGCATCGCTAGACCGTCTCGCTGTCCGCATGGCGGATGTAAGGCGTGACTATACCGATTCATACCGATTTCGTTAAGCTTCCATAAATTTTGGAGCGCTTGTTGCAGATCGGTTTCACAACATCGTTACGGTCGGGCTTGTCGCCCATTGAGTCAAACGCCTGTTGGAACGATCCTGCCGTTAAAGGCGTGACAAAGATGTCTTTTGTACTGCAGATCCTGTCGGCAGCCGAATACCGCAGCTGGAGACGGTCCGATGAAAAAAGGCTATCGCGAACTGTTGGACGAGGCCAACGCCGAGGTCGAAATGGTGTCGCCCGAAGAAGCGGCAGGACTGCTCGACGATGAAGACACAATCTTCGTCGATTTGCGAGACCCACGCGAGGTGGAACGCGACGGCCGGATCCCGGGCGCCAAGCATGTGACCCGCGGAATGCTGGAATTCTGGATCGATCCCGAAAGCCCCTATCACAAGCCGTTCTTCGCCTCGGGGAAGAGCTTCGTCTTCTTCTGCGCCGGTGGCTGGCGCCCCGCCTTGGCCACCAAGACGGCACAGGGCATGGGGCTTTCCCCGGTCAGGCACATCCTTGGCGGTTACACCGCCTGGAAGGCCGCAGGTCTGCCAGTCGAGCCGGGCGGGAAGAAGAAATAGACTGAATGCAGATCAATGCAGCAGCGCCGGTTCGCGATGCTCTGCGACGAAGCCGACGGCGCGTTCGACAACCCGCTTGTCGGCGAGGATGCGTCGGTGGCCAAGCCCATCCGCCCAGTAGAGTTTCACATGGCTGCCGGCATTGGCGTAGCGTGTCGCATGATCGCGCGACACTTCACGATCATCCGGCGCGTGGATAACCAGGGTCGGCACCGGCGCGTGAGCGAGCTGGCGATCGCCGGTGAATTCGCGCAACGGCCGCCCTGACAGGCGTTCGACGCAATCGGCCATCGCTAGTTGGGAGCGTGGGCCGACATTGAGCAGGCGGCTGAAGTCGTCGAAGATCGCCGGCAGGGAACTTGGCGCCGCAATCAGGACCAGGCTGTCTGCCGCCAATGGTTGAATGTTCTTCACGGAACCCGCGATGGCGTTGGCGGCGACGGCGCCGCCGAAGGAATGGCCCACAACGGCCGCGAACGGACCGAACCATTCGCCGGCAACGCGTAGCGCATCCACGGCATTGACCATGTTCAGGCGGCGGCCATGCGACTGCCCGTGGCCGGGAAAATCTAAGGAAACCACCCTGTGTCCGGCCGACCGAAAGCCTTCGATCAAGGCGCGCATGTATTCGGTTCGTGAACGCCACCCGTGGACGACAAGCACGGTGCCTGCCCCCTCCCTGCCCCGCTCCGGCCTGAACTCGTGAGCCACGACACAGCCTGTGGCCGTCTTCAGCCGGTGATGGCGCGCCTCGGTCATGAACTGCGCCGCCCGGCCGATGGCGCGGCGTTCACCTTCGGTCAGCCTCCTGGCGCTTGGCGTGCGGCAGAACAGTTCAAACGCCGCGCGGCCGGAGAGACGCGGAGCGATCCGTTCAGCGGCACCGAACAGACCCCGGATGACCTTCAGTCCGAATGATGCCATAGTTGGAATCCATCCATACGTTCAAGCATGAACATAATAGTTCAAAGATGAACAATAAACAAGAGCTACCTTGGGACAACCCGCGTTTCCGCAACTGGGTCGCGGTGGCGCGCGCTTGCCATGTGCTGGAGCGCACGCTGGCGGCTAAGCTCGGGCCGCTCGATCTGAAGCCGGCCCAGCTAGACGTGCTGATGAACCTCTATCGCCACCCAGGCATGTCGCAGCATGATCTTGCCCGCAAGTTGCTTGTCGGCCGCTCCAACATCACTATGCTCCTGCCGCAACTGGAGACACGCGGGCTGCTGCGCCGCGAGGGCGACGCGAAGGACAAGCGGATCTTGCGGCTTGCCCTGACCGAAGCCGGCGAAGCGCTGCTGATGCAGGCGTTGAAGGTGCATATGGCGTTGATCGAAAAGGCGATGAGCCAGTCGACACCGGAACAATGCGACCTGATCGGGGACCAGATGCGCAAGATCTACGAGGTGCTGAAGGACGCCTGATCGCTTCGGCGTCGATTTGAGGCGGCCGGTGCGCTCAGCGGTCCCGGCTCAGGCCTTTTTCGGCGAGTTCCGCAAGATAGGCATTCCAGCGCTGATCCTTCTCGTGACCGAGCGTATGCAGATAGGTCCAGGTGAAAATGCCAGTGTCGTGGAAATCGTCGAAGGTGATCCGCACCGCGTAATTGCCGACCGGCTCGATCTTCAGGATGGCCACATCGCGCTTGCCCGGAACCGTCACGCGTTGTTCGGGCGAATGGCCCTGCACTTCGGCCGAGGGTGAAGCGACCCGCAGGAGTTCCGCCGTCAGTTCGAACGGCTGGTGGTTGGGAAAGGTGACCGACAGCATTTTGCGGTCCTTGGAGACCCTGAGTTCTTTTGGGGCGGTCATTCTCTTTGATTCCTGCACGTCCTGCCTTCCCTACGCCGCTTCGCCCAATGGGAATAGTCCCGATACGGCCGACCGACACACGGTGTCGGCGCAGGACTTTCACCAGAGAGGGAGACGCGGTATCTTGAATGGCGGGACGCTCCGTATCACATAGCAATATACACGAAGCCGTTCACGGCCACGGGAAACGCTTGAAGCATGGACATGATCGACCCCTTCGGTCGCACGATCAGCTATCTCAGGGTGTCGGTTACCGACCGCTGCGATTTCCGCTGTACCTATTGCATGGCGGAGGACATGGCCTTTCTGCCGAAGAGAGACCTGTTGTCGCTGGAAGAGCTCGACCGGCTCTGCACGGTCTTTATCGAAAAGGGCGTCAAGAGATTGCGCCTTACCGGCGGTGAACCTCTGGTACGCAAGAACATCATGCATCTGGTGCGTCAGCTGTCGCGGCATCTGAAGAGCGGTGCGCTGGAAGAGCTGACGCTGACCACCAATGGTTCGCAGCTGTCGCGTTTTGCTGCCGAGCTGGCTGATTGCGGGGTCCGTCGCATCAACGTCTCACTCGACACGCTGGATGCCGACAAGTTCCACAAGATCACCCGGTGGGGCCATCTCGACAAGGTCATGCAGGGCATCGATGCCGCTCAGGCGGCGGGGCTGCAGGTCAAGCTCAACGCGGTGGCGCTCAAGGATTTCAACGATGCCGAACTGCCCGACATGATGCGCTGGGCACATGGCCGCGGCATCGACCTGACGGTCATCGAAACCATGCCGATGGGCGAGATCGACGCCGACCGCACCGACCAGTACCTGCCGCTGTCGCTGCTGCGTGCCTCATTGGAGCGCCAGTTCACGCTGACCGATATTCCGTTCAAGACGGGTGGCCCTGCCCGCTATGTCCATGTCGCGGAAACTGGCGGCCGGCTCGGCTTCATAACGCCGATGACGCATAATTTCTGCGAGAGCTGCAACCGCGTCCGGCTGACCTGTACCGGCACGCTTTATATGTGCCTTGGGCAAGAGGACGCCGCAGACCTGCGCTCGCCCCTGCGAGCTTCCGAAGGCAATGAACTTCTCGCCGACGCGATCGACGAGGCCATTGGCCGTAAGCCGAAAGGCCATGATTTCATCATCGACCGCCGCACCAGCCGGCCCTCGGTTTCCAGGCATATGAGCGTAACGGGCGGCTGACGCCGCTGCATCTCTCGGATTTGCCACCGCATTCGCCGGCCCGCACCGAGGCGTGGTCTAGCCCTTTGACATTGCTGACTCGTCGCTGGCTGCTACAGGCTTGGGCAAAGCACAGCGGTGGTAACCTTGGCTCTCTCTCCAAATGTTCGCAGCGCGTCGTTCATGTTGATCGCCATGGCTGGCTTCACATTCAATGACGTTATCACGAAGTTCTCGTCGGAATCGATGAACATGGCGCAGGTCATGTTCGTCCGCGGCGCTTTCGCCTCGCTGTTTGTTGGCTTGCTTGCCTGGCGCAGCGGGGCTCTGGCTCAGTTGAATTTGATGCTGCAGCCATTGGTGGCGATACGCGTCATCGGCGAGGCAGGCGGCACGGTGACTTTCCTGGTCGCCCTCGCCCACCTGCCAATTGCCAATGTCTCTTCCGTCCTGCAGGCCTTGCCGCTGGCGGTAACGATGGGCGCCGCCCTTGTGTTCAAGGAAAAGGTCGGCTGGCGGCGCTGGTTGGCCATTGCGCTGGGATTTACCGGCGTTCTCATCATCGTACGCCCCGGCTTCGAAGGCTTCAGCATGTTTTCGCTTGCAGCGCTGGCCTCCGTGGCCTGCTGCACGGTGCGCGATCTCGCCACCAAACGGATTCCTGCCGCCATCCCGTCCCTGCTGGTCTCAACGGCAACGGCCGTCGCCATGACCGTGGTCGGCGCGATCCTGCTCGGGCCCATGGGCGGCTGGACGCCGCTCACGGGACAAGGCACGGCCCTGCTGGCGCTGGCCGCCATCCTCGTGGTCATCGGCTATCAGTTCATCATCATGGCAATGCGTACAGGCGACATCTCGTTCATCGCGCCCTTCCGCTACACCTCCCTGCTATGGTCGATCGCGCTTGGATTTCTCATCTTTGGTGACGTTCCCGACCTTGCCATGATCATCGGGGCCACGATCATCATCTGTTCCGGTCTTTACACACTCTATCGCGAACGCGTTGTTGGCCGGCGCAGGATCGTGGCTGAAAGCACTGGACCGTCCATGGCCCCGGACGGCATATAGGCCGCTTCGGATCCGCAAGGAGAACTGGCCGAAGGCCGTGGCATGAACAGAGACGTTGCGGGGATTATCCTGGCCGGGGGCCGATCGCGCCGGATGGGCGGCGGCGACAAGAGCCTGCTCGCGCTTGGCGGCGCAAGGTTGCTCGACCATGTCATCGCGCGATTCGCTCCGCAGGTGGGCACGCTGGTGCTCAGCGCCAACGGCGATCCAGGGCGCTTCGCTGGCCTGTCGCTCCCGGTGCGGCCAGACACGGTTGCGGGTTTCGCCGGCCCGCTGGCCGGGGTTCTGGCTGGCCTCGACTGGGCTGCGGAAAACACCCGCTGTCCATACCTGGTCACGGCCGCCGGCGACACGCCGTTCCTGCCTGAGAACCTGGTTGAGAGGCTTATGGCGGCGACGACAGGGATTCGCGGCTCGATGGCCGTCGCTTCTTCGGGCAGCAGACAGCACCCGACCTTTGCTCTCTGGCCGCTGGACTGCCGTGACGATTTGAGGCGCTTTCTGGTCGATGAGGGCAACAAACGGGTTTCTGCCTTTATGGACCGGCGCGATTGCATCGAGGTGGATTTCCCGATCGAGGACATTTCCGGCGTGTCGTTCGATCCGTTTTTCAACATCAACACGCCGGACGATCTTGCCGAGGCGGAACGTCTGTCGCAGAGCATGATTGCATGACTCCAAATGTCTTTGGCATCACCGGCTGGAAGAATTCCGGCAAGACGACCTTGACGGAAAAGCTGGTTGCCGAACTGGTCGGTCGTGGCTGGAAGATCTCGACGGTGAAACACGCGCATCATAACTTCGATATAGACAAACCGGGCGCCGACAGTTTTCGCCACCGGCAGGCAGGAGCCACGGAGGTTGCGATCGTGTCAGGCAATCGCTGGGCCCTCATGCACGAACTGCGCGGTGAGGAAGAGCCGTCGCTGCAAACGATATTGTCACGGCTGGCGCCCTGCGATCTGGTCCTCGTCGAAGGTTACAAGCGCGAACCTCACCGCAAGATCGAAACTCGCCGACTGGATGCCAAGGATCGGACGCCGCTTGCGGCAAGCGATCCCAACATCGTCGCCGTCGCCGCTGATTTCGAAGTGCTGGACGGTGCCCTGCCGGTGTTCGGCCTCGATGACGTCAAGTCCATAGCCGACTTCATCGAGCACGCGACGGGGCTGGTTGCTTGAGACGTAACGCAGCGGCAGAATAGCCTTGCCCGTATTTGTGGTTTTGCAGTTGCTTTTTTCTTGGAAAGAGTGGGAGTATCGCCGCAGCGGGCGATCAAAAGCACCGCCCACAGAGCCGTTTCGGAACGACGGCCGGGACCTTAAAGAGAGGATTATCATGCGTATTGCACTGCGTATCGCGCTCGCCGCTTCGGCCGCGCTGCTGACGCTCGGCGTAGCCCAGGCGCAGGAGAAGACCCTGCGGATCGGCACCGAGGGCGCCTATCCCCCTTTCAACAACCTCACCTCCGACGGCAAGCTCGTCGGATTCGACATCGACATCGCGCAGGCACTCTGCGATCAAATGAAGGTCAAGTGCACGTTTGTCGCGCAGGATTGGGACGGCATCATTCCGGCTCTCCAAGCCGGCAAGTTCGACGCCATCGTCGCTTCGATGTCGATCACGCCGGAGCGGCAGGAGAAGGTCGACTTCTCGCACAAATACTACAATACGCCCTCGGCGCTGGCCGTGCCGAAAGACAGCACGCTTAAGGGCGTGACCAAGGAAGATCTGGCAGGCAAGACCATCGGGGTCGCCACGACGACAACCCATTTCAACTATGCCTCAAAGACCTATACCGACAGCACCATAAAGGGGTATCCGAGCAGCCCCGAGGAGCAGGCGGATCTTGCTAACGGACGCATCGACGCCATCGAGGACGACATCGTGGTGTTGCAGCAGTTCCTGGATTCGCCTGATGGCGCCTGCTGCAAGATTCTGGGCCAGCCGTCCCCGCAACCGGTCGAGATCTTCGGACCGGGCGCCGGCATTGCGGTGCGCAAGGGCGAGACCGACCTGGTCAATAAGCTCAATGAGGCAATCGACGCCATCCGCGCCAATGGAAAGTACAAGGAAATCAACGACAAGTATTTCAAGTTCGACGTCTACGGCGCCGAGTCCTGATCGACGGTTTCGCGACGGCGGGGTGGTACCCCGCCGTCTTTCTATTCATCTTGGGAACGCCGTCGGGGTAAGACCGGTCAATGCCAGCACCAAGCATCTGGACACTTCTCAGTTGGGGACCTGATGGCTGGAGTGATGATATCGCATATGGGGTCGTGGTCACGATCCTGCTGGCCCTGGCGACCTTGCCGATTGGTTTGACCATCGGCTTTTTCATTGCGCTGGGAAAGCAGTCCGAAGAGCCCTCGCTGCGTCTGGCCGCCAACATCTACACAACGGTTTTTCGCGGCCTGCCGGAACTGGTGACACTGTTCCTGTTCTTTTTCGGCATGCCGATCCTGCTACAGCACCTGGTCCGCTTTTTCCGCCCCGACGCGACAATCGACGTCAACGGCTTCGTCGCCGGCATGATCGTGCTTGCGCTGATCTTTTCGTCCTACGCGAGCGAGGTATTCCTGTCGGCCTTCAGGGCCATACCAAAGGGCCAGTATGAGGGCGGCTATGCAATCGGCCTTTCCAACTGGCTGACCATGCGCAAGGTGATCTTGCCGCAACTGCTCCGCATCGCCTTCCCCGGTCTTGAGAACTGCTGGCTCAGCCTGCTCAAAGACACATCGCTTGTGTCAGTCGTCGGTCTCGCCGAGACGCTGCGCAATGCCGGTGTCGCGGCGCGGGTCACCAAGCACTCGTTTCTGTTCTACAGCGTGGCCGCCCTGGTCTTTCTTGGCCTGGCCGTCCTGTCTTCCTTTGCCACCAACGCCATTCTCCGTTCGCTCGGACGGCGCGAGGCGCAGCGATGAGCGTGACGGCCATCAGCGTCGAACGGCCGCCGGCACAAGCGCGCGGCTGGCCGCGTCGGCGCATTGTCGGCTACGCGCTGGTCTGCCTGTGGATAGGCTTCGCTCTGGGAATCGCTGCCTACCTCTTTTTTGCCTGGAACGCCGAGTTCTTCGCCAAGTACGCGCCGGCCTATCTGCGGGGACTGGGCGTTACCCTTTCGCTGGTGGGCATCTCGATGGTGCTTGGAGCCGCCCTGTCAATCCCGGTAGCCTATGGCCGCATGTCGAGGAACCGCGTCCTTTCGGGTCTTGCCTATTGCTACGTCTATTTCTTCCGCGGGACGCCGCTGCTGGTCCAGACGTTCCTGGTGTATTACGGGCTGGGGTCCTTCCGCCCTCAACTCTCGGAGTTCGGGCTGTATCTACCGGTCATCAATGATGGGCTGACTTTCGCCCGGTTCACGCTCTGGGATTTCTTCAAGGACGCTTTCAATTGTGGCGTCTTCGCCTTCGCGCTCAACACCGCGGCGTATCAGGCGGAGATCCTGCGCGGCGCCATCGAGAGCGTGCCGAGAGGCCAATGGGAAGGAGCCGCCTCGCTTGGCCTGCACAAATTGCAAACGCTGCGCAAAATCATCCTGCCGCAGGCCCTCATCGTCGCCTTGCGGCCCTATGGCAACGAGCTGATCCTGATGATCAAGGCTTCGGCTATCGTTGCCATCATCACTGTCTACGACTTGATGGGCAATGCGAAACTCGCCTTCGCCAATTCCTTCGACATCCAGGCCTATATCTGGGTCGCTCTTGTTTATCTGGTGATCGTCGAAATCCTGCGCCATGGCGTCGAGTGGATCGAGCGAAGAATCACCATCCACCTCAAACGCTGATCGAGCCGGTGGGGCTGCGACAGCCTAGCAAGCTGACGGCGTCTTGACGTATTGGCCGCAGAGCCTAGAGCTTGCGGGACAAATCCGGTTTCCAACTGAAGGGCAAGTTCATGGCATCTGTGGCGTTTCTCGGTCTTGGCGTTATGGGCTATCCAATGGCCGGCCATCTGAAGAACAAGGGCGGCCATGTCGTCACCGTCTACAATCGCACCAGGGCGAAGGCCGAGCAGTGGGTCGCACAACATGGCGGCGCTCTTGCCGTGACGCCTGCTGAGGCCGTCAAGGGCAAGGATTTCGTGTTTTCCTGCGTCGGCAATGATGATGATCTGCGCTCGGTGACGACTGGCCCCCAGGGCGCTTTCGACTCGATGGAAAAGGGGGCCGTCTTCATAGACAACACCACCGCCTCGGCCGAAGTCGCGCGCGAACTGGCGGCGGCGGCAGACGGGAGAGGGTTTTCCTTCCTCGACGCTCCGGTCTCCGGTGGGCAGGCGGGCGCCGAGAACGGCGTGCTGACGGTGATGGTCGGTGGCGAACAGGATGCCTTCGACAAGGCGAAACCCGTCATCGATTCCTTTGCCCGCATGGTCGGGTTGATGGGCTCATCGGGCGCTGGCCAGCTCACCAAGATGATCAACCAGATCTGCATCGCCGGGTTGGTACAGGGACTGTCCGAAGGCATCCATTTCGGCAAGAAGGCCGGCCTCGACATCGAGAAGGTGATCGAAGTCATCTCCAAGGGCGCGGCGGGTTCCTGGCAGATGGAGAACCGCCACAAGACGATGAACGCCGGCAAATATGATTTCGGCTTCGCCGTCGACTGGATGCGCAAGGATCTTGGCATCTGCCTGACCGAGGCCGACCGTAACGGCGCCAGCCTGCCGGTGACCGCGCTTGTCGATCAGTTCTACAAGGATGTGCAGGCAATGGGCGGCAGGCGGTGGGATACGTCTTCGCTCCTGGCGCGGTTGGAGAAGTAGGTTTTCGGTGCGGCGGCACCTGTGCGGCGGGTTCAATGCCGAACGGGTCCCGGCTGTCGGCTGTAAAGGGTGCCCTTCATGAACCTTCGGCGGAACTCGACGCTGGCGCTGGCGGCCGCCCTCTGTCTTGTCGCCGGCAGCGCCTCGGCTGAAACAGCACGCAATTTCTGGAAGGATCTGCGCCCCGCGACACAGTCTGCCGCGGAGAACGCCGGCTTGCCGATGATCGCGGCCAATCTGCCTGACCACGGCGAGACGCTGTCTCTCAATCTCGGGGACAAGACGGTCCAGTTGGCCGGCTATGCTTTGCCCGTCGATCGCGATGGCGATCTCGTCTACCAGTTCCTGCTGGTACCGTGGAACGGCGCCTGCAGCCACATGCCGACGCCGCCGCTCAACCAGATCGTTCTGGTGACGCCGGCCCGCCCCTACAAACTATCCGCAGCCTACCAGCCTGTCGCTGTGACGGGCACCCTGAAGCCGGGTATCGAGACAAGCCAGTTGTTTATCCTGGACGGCGTCAGCGTCATCCGCTCCGGCTACACGATGCGCAAGGCCGAAGTGGTGGAGGTCGAGAGCGTGCCGGACACGGTGACTTTGCCGGCCAATTCGCCTTGGACTTTTCTCAACAAGAAGAACTGAACGCCTAGGCTGCGTTGGCACCCGATTCCTTGTCGAGCACCATATAGTCGAGTGGGATTTCGGTCGTGTATTTGATCTGCTCCATGGCGAATGACGACGACACGTCGCGAATTTCTATTTTGGCGATCAGCCGTTTGTAGAACGCGTCGTAGGCAGCGATGTCAGGCACCACCACGCGCAGAAGGTAGTCGACATCTCCGCTCATGCGGTAGAACTCGACCACCTCAGGAAATTCCTGGATAACCTCGGAAAACCGGCGCAGCCATTCGTGACTGTGCGAATTGGTACGGATCGACACGAAGACGGTGACGCGCACATTGACCTTCTCATGGTCGAGAATGGCGACGCGCCGCTTGATGACGCCCTCTTCCTCGAGCTTCTGGATACGCCGCCAGCACGGTGTCGTCGACAATCCGACTTTCTTGGCGACATCGGCCACCGCAAGCGTCGCGTCCTCCTGCAGAAGGCGGAGAATCTTTCTATCAAGCCGGTCCATTGCAAGCCCTCAAGGGAATAGATTGGCTATAATCCGCTTAACTGCGGCCTTTGCCAAGAAAGAAATTCTGCCGATCGCGGGAAAAGCGAGTGATTTCTTGCTGAAAGCTCAACCGAGGCGACAGCGGATTTCCGACTGAAGGAAAGGCAGCAAATCCGTTTCGAACCACGGATTCTTCTTCAGCCAGCCGGTGTTGCGCCACGATGGATGAGGTAATGGCAGCACTTTTGGCCCAGTCGACTTCTCCCATATGGCGCGCCAGTCCATGACCGTCTCGGTCAGCGAGGCCCGGCGCATGGCCCCCATGTGCCAGGACTGCGCATAAATGCCGATCGTCAGCACGAGGTCGATTTGTGGCATAAGGGCCATCAAAGGAGCGCGCCATGCCGGCGCGCATTCGGGTCTCGGTGGCAAGTCGCCGCCCTTGGCGTCCTGGCCGGGAAAACAGAAGCCCATCGGCACGATGGCGAATTTCTCGGTGTCGTAGAATTCGTCGTTCGTCACGCCAAGCCAGCTTCGCAGGCGGTCTCCCGAAGCGTCCGTGAACGGCATGCCGGTGATATGGACCTTAGTTCCCGGCGCCTGGCCGGCGATCAGGATCCTGGCGGTCGACGACGGCCCTAGAACCGGCCGTGGCTCGTGCGGCAGCGGCTTGACCGCAGGAGTTTCGGCGCAGATGCGGCAAGCGCGTGCCCGTGCCGCCAAGGCGTCAAGTTCAGCGCTCAAGCGGCGGCGCTAGGGCGACTGGAAACCGCATGGTGCCAGCGCAACACATGGGTGAAGTCTTCCGGCACCTTGATGCGAGCGGGCTTCATAAAGTCGATGGCAATCAGACCGGTGATATCGGCAATGGTGTAATCATCGCCAGCAATGAAATCCCGGTTCGCCAGTTCGCCGTCAAGCATCTTGAGGAATTCCAGTGCCTTTGGCTTGTTGGCCTCGCCCCACTCGGGAATCTGCGGGATTTCCCACTCCTTCATCGCCGGATGGATGTGACGGAAGGCCTGGGCAACGCAATTCAACAGGTTGAACTCCATCCGCCGCTGCCACATCTCCACCCGCGCTTTGCCAATCGCGCCACGGCCGAACAGCGCGGGCTCGGGGTGCAGTTCCTCGAAGTAACGGCAGATGGCGACGGATTCAGTGATCACGGTGCCGTCGTCGAGTTCCAGAACCGGCAGGCGCTGGAGCGCGTTTCGCGAGCTGACTTCCTGCTTTTTGTGCTCCATGGCGCCCATGTCGACAGGCACCAACGGAACCTCGATCCGCTTCTCGGCGAGAAAGACTCGGACGCGCCTTGGATTGGGCGCGCGGCCGCCGTCGAACAGTTTCATCTGATCCTCCCTATCTCGGCGCGACTATACGGTCGAACCTATCTGCGAGCATCACCAGAATCGAAAGACATCGCGCAAGATGTCACCCCACTGCGCCAGTGAACCGCGTTGTCTTTCGGTGATCGCGGCCGGATGGCTGTCACGCCAATCGCGCGGCCGGTCGAACGTGCCCGCCCATATGCCGGCCTTTGCGGCACGAGCGCGAGCCTCCTCCTTCTCGAAATCTCCGTAAGCGACTGCCCAGCCCGCTTCGACCTGGGCGCGATTCAGGTTGTTTCCGTCGGCGGCGGTGCAGTCGCCAAGCAGTCGGCCATAGCGGTCGCGCCGCCACCCTGTACAGGACACAGGCCCTCCGGCGATGAGGCGCACCAGCGAAAGCCGTGCCAGCGTTCCGCATGCATAGTCGGCGCCATTACGGCGGCAGGCCTGCGTGTATTCCGGCGCATCGATGCCCCGCATGCGGATGCGTTCGCCGCCAAGCCTGATGGAATCACCATCGTTGACGAAAGCCACGCCCGCGGTCCTGCGCGTTTGTGCCTGGTCAAGGCGTGCGGCAACCAGGATCAGCAGTCCAAGAATGACGATTGTTAATCCGTAGTCCGCCAGCCGGCGCCACATTGTTGGAGGTGCCGCGGCATATTGACGGCGCGGCCTCGAGCGCCATGAGCGGGTCATATGGCAAACGGTTGGTTAATCATTCGAACGTAGCTTAACAAATAGGAACCGCTGCTCGCATAAACCGAAGTTTTCATGCCCTTGCAACGCTCGAACACAGCGGACAAGTTCATTGTGGACCGCAGGAAACGCCATCGCAACAGCGATGTCGCGCGCGCGGTGCGTAAGACGCGCGACCGTCTTTCGCAACAGGCGGGTAATCCCGATTTCGACCGGGAACTTCTCAAGTTGCATGCCCGCGCGATGACGGGCGGCGCGATCGCCATGCCGCTTCTCGTTCTGGCGATAGCAGCAGGCGGCCGCATTGTAGGAGTCAGCAACGAGATCGGGCTATGGGCTCTGTTCACCCTGGCCTGCTACACGGCGCTCGCGTTGATGGCGCGGCGGATCGAGCGGACGCAGGCTTCGAACCTCACGGCTGTGCACGCACGACGCGGATTCCTGATCGGTCATTTTATGTGCGGCCTCGGCTGGGGCTGGTTCGTCTGGCTTGGGTGCGATGCCTGCCAGGTCGACCAGTTCCAGGCCGCCAAGGCGGCGGTGCTGTTGTGCGCCATGGCGGCGACTGCGTTGATGACATCTTCGTTGCGCGGCGCCCTACTGGCGACCTTCGCGGTCCCCGTCGCGCTCTATGCCTATGCCTGGTTCATGCTGCGGATGCCGGTCGGGGCGATCATGGTGGCATTGCTTGTCATGTCGCTGCCCTTCCTCGCTTTTGTCGCTCGCCATCTCCACCGTTCGTCTCTGATGCTGCTGTCGTTCCGCTCCGAGAAGGATGCTCTGATCGCCGAACTGGAGACGGCCAAATCGATGTCCGACGAGGCCCGGCGTCGGGCCGAGGACGCCAATCTGGCGAAGTCGCGCTTCCTCGCGTCTATGAGCCACGAGTTGCGTACGCCGCTCAACGCCATTCTCGGCTTTTCCGAGGTGATGTCGAACGAGGTGCTCGGGCCGATGAACAATCCGACCTATCGGGACTATGCCCATGACGTGCACGAATCCGGCCAGCATCTGCTCGACCTCATCAACGAGATCCTCGACCTGTCGCGCATCGAGGCCGGCCGTTATCAGCTCAATGAGGAGCCGGTGTTCCTGCTCAACATCGTCGAGGATTGCTGCCACATGATGGAGTTGAAGGCGCGCAACAAGGATATCCGCGTCATCCAAGACTTCGAGCACGAATTGCCGCGCCTCTTCGCCGACGAGCGGGCGGTGCGGCAGATCACGCTCAATTTGCTGTCGAATGCCATCAAGTTCACCCCCACCGGCGGCCAGATCCGTGTGCGTGTCGGCTGGACAGCGGGCGGCGGTCAGTACATTTCGGTCAAGGACAATGGACCCGGCATACCCGAGGATGAAATTCCCGTGGTGCTCTCCGCCTTTGGGCAGGGCTCGATTGCCATCAAGAGCGCCGAGCAGGGCACGGGGCTTGGGTTGCCGATCGTGCAAGGGCTGCTCGCCATGCATGGCGGAGAGTTCGAACTGCATTCGAAGCTGCGCGAAGGCACCGAGGCGATCGCCATTTTCCCGGTGAGCCGGGTGATGGAGGAGCTGCCCGCACTTCCAACGGCCGCCGTCGCCGCGCGGAGGCGATAGGATACCGGGCCAGTCCGCGCCATCTTGAGATAGTGCCGGGCCTAAACGAACGCGACTGCATCCTGTACGAGCTCTAGCCGCGCACCGCCGCCGCCATGCCTGAACTGGTGAGCGCCGCGGCTTTCACCAGGCCAGCGGCAAGAGCGGCGCCCGCCCCCTCGCCATGGCTTATGCCCAGGTCGAGCAGCGGATGAAGGCCGAGCCGCCCGGCGGCCAGCGCGTGAGCGGGGTCGGGCGACAGGCCAGCAAGAAGACAATGGTCGATCGCGGCCGGATTGGCGGCATGCAGCACTGCGGCGGCCGCCGTGGCCGCAAGTCCATCGAGCAGTACAGGGATCCGCTGCATCCGGGCGGCAAGGATGGCGCCGGCGATCGCCGCGAATTCTCGGCCACCGAGGCGGCGCAGCACTTCCAGCGGATCGCCGAGGTGGCCGTCATGAAAAGCCAGCGCCATATCGACCACTTCCGCCTTGCGGGCCTGCATGGCCGCATCGGCGCCTGATCCCGGGCCGACCCAATCGACGCCCCTGCCCCCGAACAGCGCCGCGAACAAGGCGGCCGCCACTGTCGAGTTGCCCACGCCGAGATCGCCAAGGCACAAAAGATCGGTCCCGCCGGCGATCGCCTCCATGCCGAAGGCCATGGTGGCGGCGCAGCCACGTTCATCAAGCGCGGCATCCTCCGTGATGTCGTCGGTGGGGATATGCAAGGCAAGGTCGAAGACCTTCAGCCCGAGATCGTTGGCGATGCAAATCTGATTGATGGCGGCCCCTCCGGCGGCGCAAAGCTCGACCGCTTCGGCGGTTGCCGCCACTGGCCGGGGCGAAACGCCATGCCTGACGACACCGTGGTTGCCGGCAAAGACTGCCATCGAGGCTCTTGTCACGGCCGGCGGAGCACGTCCGCTCCACTTGGCGAGCCAGGCCGCGACATCCTCGATGCGTCCCAGCGAATTGGTCCACTTTTCTGCCTTAGCAAACAGCGCCCGCACGCGGGCCTCGGCGACCGTGTCCGGTGCCGGCAGATTGGCCAGCAGGTCGCGAAAATCGTCGAAGGGCAGCAGGCTTGTCATGTTTCCAGCACCGTTCCGTGACGTTGTCCTGCGGCATAGCCGCCTTCCCTGGCCGGCACAACCTTCCGCATAACCTCTGGCATTGGCGCTAAAGCTGCCGGGGAAGGCGCAATCGGAAGGGCTTGCATTGGCTCGGCGGCTGCACCATGTGGGGATGGAAAAGGGGATTCCGCTCGGAACCCCGAAGAGAAAGTCATGACGGCCATCGAATCTCCGTGCATCCTTGTCTGTTCGATCGACATGAAAACCGGTTTCTGTTTCGGTTGCGGCCGCACGCGTGAGGAAATCGGCGCCTGGATAGGAATGACGCCGGAGGCGCGCCGGGGCGTGATGGCTGAATTGTCGGCACGATTGGAAACCGTTGAACGCCGGCCGCGCCGGGAGACCCGCCGCACGCGCATGACGCGCGAACGCGACGCGCTGTCGTAAGCGGCAGCGCCTATGAAGCGGCCTTTCTGGATAGTGATGGCGCTCATCGGAGCAGGAGCAATCCTGCTAATGTTCAATGACTCCGCAGGCAGTACGCTCGGCATGGAGAATTACGATTTCGGCCGGCTGATCTGGCTCGGCGCGCTCACTGTCCTGATCGGCGCCGGACTGCTTCGAGCCGGTCGGCGCGATGGCACGCAACCTCGGCGCCTGGGTAGCGATCGTGCTGACGCTCATCGCCGGCTATCAATATCGTTATGAACTGCAGGACGTGGCCAGCCGGGTGACAGCAGGGCTCGTGCCCGGCAGTCCGCTGGCGCTCGGCGTTGACGACGGCCATGCCACTGTGATGCTCAACAAGGCGGACAACGGCCATTTCGAAGCCCGGATCCTGATCAATGGGAACCCTATTCAAGCCGTGGTCGATACCGGCGCGACGAGCACCGTGCTGACGTCGCAGGACGCGCTGGCCGCTGGCTTCAATCCAGCCACGCTCGACTACACCATACCGGTTTCGACGGCCAACGGCATGGCGCGCGCCGCCGCGGTCAGGACCGAGGAAATGGCGATCGGCGCCATAGTGCGCAAGGACATGTCGGTAATGGTGGCGGCACCCGGTATGCTGAGCCAAAGCCTGCTCGGCATGAATTTCATCGGCTCGCTGTCAGGCTTCGACGTGCGTGGCGACCGGATGATCCTCAGGGACTGAGCCGAGCGTGAATAGTCAGGCCGCTTCGGCCCCGCGGGCGCCGAATTCAAGAGCGGCGAATGCCGTCTTAAGAATTTCCGCTCCGGCGCCGGGCCGAGTGGCGTCGGTCGATAGGATCTGGCGGTAGCGGCGCGCCCCGGGCATTCCGTGGAACAGCCCTACCATGTGACGGCTGACGTGGCCGAGCCGCCCGCCCCGCTCGATGTAGCGTGCTGCGTAGCCAGCCATCGCATCGATCAGCGCGGCAGGGTCGAAAGTCTCTGCCTCGACGCCATAAAAGGCGGCATCCACGCCGGCCAGAATGCCGGGCGTGTGGTAGGCGGCGCGGCCAAGCATGACGCCGTCGATGTGGTTGAGATGTGCCCGCCCCTCTTCAGTCGACTGAATGCCACCGTTGATACCGATGAATTTATTCGCTTTTCCGGTCTTCAGCCGATAGACTCTGGCGTAGTCGAGAGGCGGAATATCGCGGTTCTCCTTGGGGCTCAGTCCCTCCAGCCAGGCTTTTCGCGCATGCACCCACAAAGCGTTCGCGCCGGCATCGAAGACGCGATCGGCCAGCGCATCGAGCGCGGGCTCAGGATCCTGTTCGTCGACACCGATGCGGCACTTGACCGTAACCGGAATGGTCACGGCCGTCTTCATTGCCGCAACGCAATCAGCGACGAGATCCGGCACCTTCATCAGGCAGGCGCCGAAGGTGCCCGACTGGACACGGTCCGAAGGACAGCCGACATTGAGGTTGATTTCGTCATAGCCGAAGGATTCACCGATACGCGCGGCCTCGGTGAGTTTGATCGGATCGGAGCCGCCGAGTTGCAGCGCGACAGGATGTTCCGCCTCATCGAAGCCAAGCAGTCGCTCCCGCGCTCCATGGATGACCGCGTCGGCCACCACCATTTCGGTGTAAAGCAGCGCACGGGTCGTCAACTGCCGATGAAAGAACCGGCAATGCCGGTCCGTCCAATCCATCATCGGGGCCACGGCCAGTCTATGTTCTCGATATTTCTGCATCTTTTCTTTTAACATCAAGTCGTTCGAATCTGCCGAGTGCAGGCGACTCACGCCAGACAACGACCCTTCTCGCCACGTTTCGATCTCTCAGTGCACAGAGAGCGCACTCGAATAAAATGCCACCTGCGCAAAGCTAACGTCCGGTTCCTGGCGTGTGCAAGTCCGTCGCACAGGTCGCTACGTCAGCGAGACCCCTTTGCGCCGAGAGACGCTCGGCGCTGGGCGACATAAACCGAGGGCCAGGTTGATCGCGGTTAGCGGCCGACCAAATCCCGCAAAGCGCGCTGAAACGTTCAGCGAGCTCATCGACCTTCATATCGACGACATGTGCGATGTAGGCAAGTCCCGTCGCCGTTCCAAGGCAGCAGCCCTATATGCTGCAAAGCATCCAGATAACCTGTCGGGCTGCTGGCAAGCCCTATCGCTTGGGTTTAGCTCGGCTTGGAGACGCAGCTGATGTTGCGTGTCCGTCACCAAACAAGAGCACGAACCGGTACGGGGCGTCGCGCCTCCCCGGCGCATGGCTGCTGAGCAGGACAGGACGGCAGAGCGCGCGTGAAAGTGCCTCCGCCGCTCGCTCGTCAATCTCGAGCGTGACATTCTCGCTTGTGTCTGAAATCCCGCATCGAGGGCAAAACAGGCGATCCACCTCGTCACCGTGGCCGCGCACCAGCGCTACCTTGCATTGTCTACAGCCGACCGGTGGTGCGTTTCCGATCATTTCCGATCAATCACGTCTGACAAAGTTGGCACCATTGCACCTCAGGCTGATCGCATTCCATTCTGGGACATCACGCCGACGCCCGAACAGCTTTGCTTCAGCCCGTGCAATTACTATGCCGGTTGCAGTCATCTCAATTCGGGGCAGCACTTCAAAGCTTGCAACCGCGTCGATCTTACGACCGGACACTCGGAGAGGGACCTCCTAGAACCGCAGCCGGTTCAAGGGGGGTAAAGCTGTGCCAGCGCCGGCATGATCCGAGCTGTATTCCGCGATCGCGCATCTAGTCGCGGTGGCACCTTTGTTGTTATCTGTTGGTGGTAGAACTAATTGCTCCTTGACCGGCGCGAGTTCCGGCCCCGCCGGGCATGGTGTCGGCCGACTTTGTTTTGGTATTCTGGAATGCCCGGATGGAGTGCATTCTAACGTATCAGACGGCGCCGGGTAGTCTGCCCCCGGCTCCTATACAGCTGCACAATCAGGCTCCTCAATCATCTAGATTGGATCGCTGGATCCGTGTCTTTTGCGACGAACTCGACAGCGGCCTGCGTGGGGCGAATTGTAGGTAACGAAGCGTAACCCTGCTTCGCATTTTGTGATGGAACTTCTGGCGCGTTGTGCACAGAAGCGTTTTGTTTCCTACCTCCAGTTGCTGTCACATGTCATGGAATTGGCCTAAAGAACGTCGCCAGAGCGCTTTTCGAGAGCAGCGTATAAAAGTTCACAGTTCCATAGGGTCTAGATAGTTAATGCCAGTGTTTTTTTTCGACATCCAGGATGGCAAGAGCCGCTCGCCGGACACAGAAGGTACGGAATACCGTGGCATTGCCGAGGCGCAGGCCGACGCCATCAGGATGCTGGTAGCCATCGCGCAGGACGAATGGCATGACGGGGCGAGGAGCGCGCTGGCTGTCCAGATATATGACGAGGAACGCAGACCTGTGGTCGCAGCCAAGATCGACTGCGCCGTGACGGTCTTTGACGGTCAGTTGTGAGCCATTTGATAAAATCCGCGCTTCCCAAACACTAGGTTGCAAGAGCGTTCGATGTCTCCAGGCGGCACGGCGCCATGTGCGCTAGGCCATCCGCATGAGCCATCAATTCGAGATATCGTCGAGCAGATGCAGTCCAGCTGTATTGAGCCGCTCTCGCTCGGCCGCGCGAGGACAGATCGCGTCTGAGACCCTCGTTCCGTTGTAACCGCAAGAAACAGTTGAACCAGGCATCGGCATTATCAGGGGAAGCATAAAGTACGGCATCTCCTCCGATTTCTGGCAGGCTTGCACGGTCCGACATGACAACCGGACATCCAAGAGACATAGCTTCGAGCGGCGGCAATCCAAAGCCCTCAACAAGTGACGGGAACGCCAGGCACATTGAGTCGCGGAGAAGTGCGGCCAGTTCCGCGTCCGAAGATCTCCCCAGCCAGACGACGTTTGGCGCGTTCCTGTAGTCGATCCTGCTGAAGACACGAGAGGTGGAGGCGCCGACGACCGCCACCTGCAGTCCTGCCGAACCGAGCCGATCCTGGAGGCCAAGGATCAGACCTATATTCTTGTGCGCAATCGAACTGCCCAGCACAACAATCGTCCCTGGTCCGGCCACAGACCGGGTGCGATCCGAATGAAGAGGCACCCAGCGAAGCGCATGTTCGTGTCCGTTGCCGATGACCTCGATCTTCGACGCGGAAGACACGCCGTGCCTCGTCAGCTCGCCGGCTGAGTACTGCGACACTGTTGTCACTTTCATCGCAGTTTTGCCCAGAGCGGGTAGCAACGTACGGTAAAGCAGTCGAAACGGAAGCGAGTAGCTCTGTGGGCATATTCGCGTGTTGACATCATGAATGCACAGTATGTGCCTGCGCGCGCTCAAGGGGCCCGTATTGCATAGGCTAAGTAGACCGCCACGAACTCGAGCCGGAAGCACGGCCTGTTCCCAGGCATGACCACCAAAGCTGCCGACTGTCCGGACGCGGATCGTGGAAAGGCTCAGAAGGTCATGTGGCCCGGGCGGAGCCAGCAACTCAACCTCGAGGTCCCTCGCCAATGGACCTCGATCGGCGAGCAAACTGTCCAGTGCCGAAATGATCTCGCGTGCATACCTTTGGACCCCTGTCGTCGGTTGCGCCAGGAAGCGGCCGTTTATCGTCCAATGTCGCGTCATCAACTCACATTCGGGCGCAAAGATAGCAGCGCCGAGTCAGCCCCAGTCGCTCCGACTTTCGCTGACGAGAAAGCCCAGGTCATCTTAGCCTTGCGACTTAGCTGACTTAAAGCACAGCCTTGGGTCGTTCTCATCCGAATGGCGTGTCCTGGGCGGGCCTCTACGCCCAATGTGTGGGCTTGCCGCCGGCTCGCCAGTGATAGGATGGCGCCGACTGCAACAGGTCTGAATTGTCCCCTTTGATCGATCAGTGATCTGCCAACGGAGTGAAGGCGTATGATATCTGGCGACGTCCAGGGAAGTTTGGGCTGATGCTGGTCGCGACCAAGTCATCGGGACCTGGAGCCGTTGGCTACATTGCCGCGGCAACCAGATGTCTTTGGCTGTGCCTATTATGGATGATGATCACGACCGGTTCGTCCGCGGCGGACTTGCTCTGGGGCGTGAACGGACATCCGTTCAACGCTTATCCCGGCATATCCATCGAACGGCAGCTGGATTTTATCCACGACCTCGGCATGAAGTCATACCGCGTCAACATTTCCAACGCCGATAGCGCTGGCAGACTTGCCGAACTGATCAAGGCCGGGAAGGTGCGAGGCATAGAGATCCTGCCAGTGATCACACCCGAACTGGATCTCGACCACACGACCGCGGACGAACTTTACGCACAAGCCTATCGGCTTGCATCGACACTTGTATCTCGCTTCAAGGACGACATTCGCGTCTGGGAGCTCGGCAATGAGATGGAAAACTATGCCATCCTGTCGCCTTGCGAGATGAAGGACGACGGAGCGCAGTACAGTTGCTCCTGGGGGCCCGCCAGCGGCTTGGAAACATCAGATTATTTCAGCCCGCGCTGGGTGAAGGTGAGCGCGGTCCTACGGGGTCTTTCAGACGCCACCATCGCAGTCGACCCGACCATCAGGAAAGCGATGGGGACGGCAGGCTGGGGTCATCGCGCGGCCTTCACCCGCATGCGGCAAGACGGCATAAGATGGGATATTTCGGTGTGGCATCTCTATGAGGGTGACCCCGAGGAGGCATTCAAGTTCCTGGCTACGTTCGGCAAACCGATCTGGTTGACCGAGTTCAATTACAGCGGAGGCAGCCAACGAGGAGAAAGGGAGCAGGCCGAAGGTCTGCTCGAAACGATGAATCTCCTGCGCAAATATCAATCTTCCTATGACGTGCAGGCTGCCCATATTTACGAACTTCTCGATGAGACCTATTGGGCACCAAGCTATGAGGCTTTCATGGGCCTCGTCCGGCTGGAAAAACGCGGCGGTGGGCTCTGGACACCGAGTGGTGAAAAACCGGCTTACGAGGCGGTAAAGAAGTTCATTGCGGAAGGCGATTTGGATTTCACTTTACCAACAACAACAGCAACGAGCCCAGCGCTTGTGGACCAGACATCGGCTCCGTCACCTGAAATTGTCAGAGCAATTCACCCCTGTTCCCCCGATGATATCGATAAGTCCTCTTTCAACCATGCAAACCAGGTTGCGTATGCGTACTGCTTGCTCCTGCACCGCATGCCATCGCCTGTCGAACAGTGGAATCAGATCGTTGCCCTGAAAACGGATCCGTCCATCTCGTCGACACTCCTGATGATAATGAATTCGGCCGAATTCAAAACAGGGAACCTGCCGGCCGGGCTTGGAAACGTGAAATATATAACCGTGCTCTACCGAGTGCTGCTTGGGCGTGACCCGGACAATAACGGGCTCGATTCTTACGTTGGCAGGCTCAGCATAAACAAGGTAACTCGCCAAGACATCGTGTCTGAATTCACAAATTCCTACGAATTTCGCTCCAAGCATCCATTTTTATTCTCCACCCAGCAGGCACTTCAGTGAGTGTATTTGGCAAGCAGATCGCCAATAGCGCCTTCTGGGCCGCTGCGGAAACCTGGGGCCGGCAAGCGGCCATGTTTGCCGTATTCGTGGTGCTGGCGCGCCATCTTAGCCCCGAGGCATTCGGACTTGCCACCCTCTCGATGGTGGTGCCGAATATCTTCGCCGCTCCGGTAACGCGGGGACTGCCCGACGCCATTATCCAGCGGGCCGAAATCGAACCCATCCATCTGGATTCAGCGTTCTGGCTGCTTGTTTCGACAGGGGCACTGATCAGCACCCTCATATGGCTGTCTGCCGGGATGATCGCGGCTGCGTTTGATCAGCCGCAACTGCAGGCACTCGTCAAATGGACCAGCGCGGTCGTCGTGGTTCAGGCCTTCAACGTCGTGCCTGCGGCTATTTTGAAACGGGAGCTGAGCTTCCGCCTTTTTGCGGTGCGCACGCTGACAGGCTCCGTCGTAGGCGGCACGCTGGCGGTGGGAATGGCCCTCGCCGGTTTTGGCGTGTGGAGCCTGGTCTGGATGCAGCTCACAAAGGCCGTTGTCGAGACAATCGTCATTCTCATTGGCAGCGCATGGAAACCAAGTTTCAGATTTTCCTATACCCGCATCCGGGAGCTTTTTGGATTTGCCGGCCCACTGGTCCTGCAAACTCTCTGGAATCTCGGTAACGATGAACTCCCCAAGATCGTGCTTGGCGCGTTCCTCGGTCCAAGCGCCGTCGGCATATATGCGCTTGCGCGCCGACCTCTCGATCTTCTCGTCGAATTCCTGCTCTGGCCAATCATGGCCATCACCATGCCAACCATCTCCCGCATCCAGGCCGAACCGGAAAAGATAAACAGCTTCTTCAACACGACGATCCGGGTAGCCGGCATCATCGGTTTCCCCGCCTTTTTCGGTTTCGCCGCAATTGCGCCCGTGGCCGTCCCATTCATCTTCGGCCAACACTGGTCCGTCGGCGTGGTGGCTGTCCAGATATTGATGATACTGGGAGTCCAAAGAACGGTTGACGGAATCTGCGCCTATACGATCCTCGCACTCGGCCGCTCCAGCCTTCTGCTAAAGCTAAACATGATCTATACGGCTCTCGCTCTTGTCTTCATAGCGGGTGGAGTGCAGGTGAGCTTCGCTTGGGCCATCGCCGGCCTCGTGGCCAGCAACGTGCTGCTCCTGCCGGTCTTCCTTGTCCAGATTCGCCAAATTGCCCGCATCGACGTCCTCCGGCCGCTGGTGATTTTCCCTCGTCTTGCTCTCGCTTCGATGCTGATGTTTGCGGTTGTCAGTCTGTGGCTAAGGGGCGCCCCTGCCAGCGCCGCGCCCGGCTTCGTGCTGATCGGCGGTATCTTTGTCGGCGCGATCGTCTATGCAGCGGCCTCTTTCCTGCTGGTGCGGCCTGACCTGCTCAACGCACGCAATTTTGTGCTTGGACTGAGGACCCGATGAAGGTCGTCATCCTGAGCCAGCCCTTTGACACAGTCACACCGCCGACCCAGAACTCGGTTGGCATTTGGACATATGAGGTTGCCAGACGGCTGGCTAGCGATTGTCAAACGACTGTCCTGGCTCGGCGTTCGCGAGGTATGCCGGCCCACCTGGAGATCGACCGCGTACGTTTCGAACTGCTGAAATGTGCACCAGCACGTTTGTGGGGCATAGCCTCCCGTTTCTGGAGACATGTCAGGCCGCGGTCGCCGTTGGTAGCACAAAGTATCTATGCACTGGACTATCTCGCCCAGGCCCTTCGGGCGATACGTCGGATCTCGCCTGACATAATCCACGTGCAGAATTTCCCTCAGTATGTGCCTGCAATCCGACGTGCGGCGCCGAAAGCGGCAATCATGCTGCACATGCATTGTGACTGGCTTGCTGAACTTGACCGCGAAGCAATGAAGCGCGCGCTGGCCGCCACCGATCTTGTTGTCGGTTGCTCTGGACATGTCATGGCCGGCGCGCGCAATCGCTTCGCCGACTTGGACACAGTCTTCGCGGTTCTGCCAAATGGCGCACCCGAGAGCCATAATGTCTCGGCCGCAGCGGGAATTCCCGGGCGGGTCTTGTTTGTTGGCAGAGTGTCTCCCGAAAAGGGCCTTCACACGCTGATGAAAGCCTGGCAGATCGTGACTGCTGAACTTCCTGCGGCGCGGTTGGAGATCGTTGGGCCGTCGGTCACGCTTCCTCGCGAATTTCTAATTGACCTGAGCTCGGATAATGACGTCCGCGACCTCGCCCGCTTCTATGAGGGCGGCCGCGAATGCGTCGGTTCCTACGAAGCGGCATTGCGCGCCATGATACCCGCGGAAATCGCTTCCACGGTCAGCTTTCTTGGCACCCTTCCCTACAAATTATTGACTGAGCGATATGCCCAGGCATCGCTCCTCGTAAATCCTTCCTTGAGCGAATCCTTCGGAATGAGCCTGATCGAGGCGCTGTCTGCAGGCACTCCCGTTCTTGCAACGCGCGTCGGCGGCATGACCGAGATCGTGGAAGGCGTAGGGGGTGGCGTTCTTGTGGAAAAAAATGATCCGCAGGCGCTGGCGGCTCAAATGATCGATCTTCTAGCCAACCCCGCCCGAACGGCAAGGATGGGATTTCAAGCTGCCGCCAGGATCGCCGATCGTTATGGGTGGGAAAAAATTGCTGAATCGACCCTCTCCCAGTATGCGGCAGCGCTCGCTCTTCGCCATGCACATGTTGAGGCAAGCCGCCCTCATCTCAGCGCCGGGCCTTGAACGATGTAAAGACCGAACCCGTGTCGTCACCCCATTCCCAGTTGACTGCAAGTCCGACCCGCATGATTTGAAGTGCCGGATCATTCGGATAGATATCGGTCAGGCTGCGCTGCATGACGGGTTCGTCATCAATGAAGATTTCAAACCGATTGCCGTCGAATGCCACGCGCATGCGAAAAGGCTTCCCCCAGATGACCTTGTCGGCCACATTGGTCCAGACCGCATCGTAGAGTTCTTCAAAGCCGAGCCGCTTGATAAACACTGAAATCGAAGCGCCCGGGTAGACGTCGTCGAGCCAGGTCGTGACGCAAACGTAGTTGTCGCGATCTTGCCAGAAGAGCAATCCAGCCCGACTGCGCTGATCCTGTCCTCGACGCTCCCCAGGGGGCAGAATCGAAACTTCCAGATCGCTGAAGCCGGGCAGATCCCACGGCAGCGAATAGAACGTGCGACCCGGGTTCGGTCGATCCACGCTTGCCCGCACACAGGCGCCGCCGCGGCCGTCGAGGTCGATGACCCCGGCTCCGAGCGTTCGGGTCCATTGTCCGTCGCCGAAGTCCGTCGTGCGTTGTTCCAGCTCGCCGGCAATACCAGCAAAACTGTCGGCATAGGACAGGCATGTGCCGAGCAGTTGGGGATGCTCGCGCAAAGGCGCCATTGATGGAACAGGAACCTCACTCGGATGGGCCTCGAAGCTGCGCCATCGAATTTCGCTCTCGGCGGTTTTCCACGTTCCTGCTCCGGTAGCGGTCTCTGCAGCGACGACACCGGCATGCGCTTCGAAAAGGCGAAACCCGTCCAGAAAACAGGTTACCCGGCCGCCGAAATCGAGAATCTGGACCGAATGCGTAACGCCTTCTCGCAGCCCGTGCTCTGTATTCGACGCGATTGCAACATCTTCGCCAGAGCGCCTGGTGACCAAACTGCATCCGAGCGCCGAGAGTTTCAGCAGCCAGTAGTTTCCGATGTCGCCGAACCGCCACACGAGCCCCCCGGCGCCAGAGGCTTTGTCTATCTGCAACAGAGCGTGGATCAGCCCAGAGGGGCGGCCGGGATCCACGATGGAGATATCGTCGGCTCCATCGGGCCAACTACGCCAAGGCCCACCGATAGCGGCAGACCGCCTCGGCAAGCCTTCGTTAAATGCATCGGCAGCGTGGGCGGATCCAAATGTCGTAGCGAAGCGCGGTATTGTTCCGATGTGGACCGCCTCGACGCGAGTATCGACCCTAAACCCGATCTGGCCAAGTGCGGCTTGATGGACACCCGCAAAAAGCTTTTCGTCCTTGTTGAACGGGTCCACCGCGATCGGCCGCATCATCGGGAAGGCCGCGACGCCGAACGAGGCCTGGTCGGCGGCCGCATAGTAGACAGCGCCCTGTTCCCGCAATGCCACGACGTAGTACGTATGAATGTTGTTCAGGCGTCGAAACGCGCTGAGACAACGCTTGCCGACACGTGCCCACAGTTCTCCGTTTTCACCTTCCGCGGCGTGAACAACAAAGCAGCAGCCGTCTCCGAGCGGATTTATCGGGGCCTCGCTAGAGAACCAGCCAACAGCCAGGTTCTCGTTGATGTTCGGTCCCCGGTAGGTCCTTGACGTGCTGAGCGCCCACCACAAAAACCGGCGGGCAGTGAGGCTCTTTCGCGGCGAGCGCAGCAAGGCAAGCAACCGGCTTGGCCATGGGTCGATCCCGGGGCCCCGGAGCCAACGGTAGAAGCGCCTGGCGATGTCGTCTGGCAGTGGTGAGGCCTGCGAGGTATTGTGTCCATTGGTCAAGGAGACCACGAGCACCAGGCCGGCCTCGCGCTGAAAGGGGCCGTAGGCGATGCCTTGCCGACCCCAGCCAGGTCTCACCAGTGGTTGAAAACGCAAGGCACCGTGATCGATCGCGATCTGACGCTCGACATCGCAGCCATGCCTGATGCCTCCCTTCGTTGCCGGCGTCCCTATCACGGTGCCGCGTGCGCGATCATCTCCAAAGTCATCAACGACTATCGTCCTTGGCAAGGCGCCGTCTGCTTCGACCCCTTCATCCGGCTCCAACCGGTCGAGCCAATCCAACCGAATATCCTCACATCGTCACGGGCTGTGCAAGCAGATGCAAGACCTGCCAGCCGCCGTTGGCATAAGCCACGGGCAAGGGCGATACGGTGTACCCGACCGAAGCCAGGAACCGAGCGATCTCGCGCATCTTCTGGTCCGCCCCCTCCTTTGTGGCATCATCGATCTCGCAGATTATTTTTGGGCGATGCGCGTTCAAAGTCGCCACCATCCCACGAAAAACATCCATTTCCGCGCCCTCGACATCGACCTTGATGAGGCTCGGCGGCCTCAATCCGTGTTCAGCGATGGATGCGTCGATGGTGGTCATCCTGACATCGAGGCGCCCCTTCATATCCGGAGGCATGGAAACCGTCGCAAGGGTGGCGCCTCCGAGATGGCGAGCCAGCAACAACTCGACCTGCCCGCTGAGCGCACCAACCGCTTCGGCAAAAACACGAAGCCTGCTCAGGCCGTTGGCGTCACGGCTTCGTTCAATGGCGGCAGCGTTGCGGGGCACGGGCTCATAGGCATAAACTTGGCCGGCGGCGCCGACCTGGCGCGCAGCAATCAGCGAGAAGAAACCTATGTTGGCCCCTATATCGTAGAAGACATCGCCAGGCATCAGGCGCGATGCAATCGCCTTCTGCACGGGAAGCTCGTAGATCCCCCTTGCAAAATCCGGATCCGCACCGCGCGAAAATATCTTCAGGCCGGCGGCTTCTCCCCCGGCAATTGTCGGCATGCCGGACAAGACATCATGCAGCTTCGTCGCTAGTCTCACGGATGTTCCTCACGAGCTGGGCTCCCAAGGAGCAACCTCGAGCATGGCAGAAGGTAGCGCCGCCTTCGAGTTATACATCAGTTGCTCGGCGCACATCCTTCTGGCGGTACCTCTGCTGTCCATTCGTATCGACGAGATACCCCGCCGTCATAGGTTGACCTCATAGCGGGTGAACATCTCGTGGTTGCCCAGCAACCGCATCAGGAAGTCGCCCTCGCCTACGTCCGCCAGCACAGGCCAGTTATCGAGCCCCGCCGGACGCTCGACCTGGGACCGGTGTGCCATCAGGGCATGGCGTTTTACATCGATCATGTCGCCGATATCGGCGACGCAGTTGAACATCCTGATGCCTCGGAGACCTGCAAGGGTCCGCAGCGTTTGACGTAACGCCGCGCGACGGAGCCCAGGTGCGTGCCCGTGCAGGCTAACCCAGGGCCACTGATGCCAATACCAGACGGGATACTCGAAAACGCTGACATGCCGGCCGTAAATCCGCAGCGCCTGCCTGACACCGAGATTGGCGGCAATGTGATCGGAAGGCGGCTCTTTCGCATGCGTGACGAAAACGCTCTGAGGCTGCCAGGCGACTAACAGCGGGACGAGTGCATTCGCGATCGCTCCAACATGAGTCTTGGCCTCACCGTCTGAAACGCGCAGGAATGTCACGCGATCGGCTGAGCCGCCCAACCGGCAAACGGCCTCTATCGCCTCGCCCTCCCGGATGGTTCTTAGGGCCTGCGGGCCAACACGATCCGAATGGGATGCCGA
This sequence comes from Mesorhizobium sp. ES1-1, assembly GCF_020164785.1. Lineage (GTDB taxonomy): Bacteria > Pseudomonadota > Alphaproteobacteria > Rhizobiales > Rhizobiaceae > Mesorhizobium. The sequence goes on from NZ_JAIUGX010000010.1 coordinate 128,962, forward strand.
ACCATCAGTAACGAACACGAAACGCACGTCGGCCCCGCAGCTGAGTTTCTTGCTCGCCACACCTCCGCATCCCAACGTCTCATCATCGGGGTGCGGTGCGACGATGACCGCCGATGACTGCCAGTCAGCTACCTCGAATGGATGAGCCCCCCTAATCATCGCTCTGTCGAGCATAGCGCCAATCGTATGCCTGAAGTCACGCATCCATGTCTTCCCCTCATCCCTTCTTCGGTCTGGTTCAACCCGACAACCGCATGCTAGCAAAACCGCAAGGTAAGGGGTGTGAAAATAATGAAGGTGGGAATTCTAGCTGGCGGATTAGGTACGCGCTTAGCGGAAGAGACCGAAATCAAGCCAAAGCCAATGGTCGAGATCGGAGCCAAGCCGATTCTATGGCATATAATGATGCATTATTATGCCTACGGTCACCGGGAATTTGCGATTGCCTTGGGATACAAGGGCGAATACATCAAGCGCTGGTTCAGTGACTATGTTGCATTCGACGGCAGCCTAACGGTCAATGCCGGATCAGGCAGCATCAAGCGCCACTCGAATTCTCTGCCGGACTGGTCCGTCGATCTCGTCGAAACAGGACTGAATACGCTCACGGGAGGCCGCATAAAGCGGCTTATCGAATGGATGGGCGGTGAGACGGTGATGCTCACCTGGGGCGACGGCGTCTCCGATGTAGATCTCGACGAGTTGATCGCCTTTCACAAATCGCACGGTAAGCTCGCCACCATGACGGCGGTAAGACCGCCAGCTCGCTACGGGCACATCGAATTTGATGGCAACCGCGTCGTCGACTTCACGGAAAAGCCGCAGGCCTCGGAGGGCTGGATCAATGGCGCCTTCTTCGTGCTCGAACCAGGGATCGCGGACTACATCGACGGCGACGACGTCATGTTCGAGCATGCTCCAATGCAGAGGCTCGCCAACGACGGGCAGTTGATGGCCTATCGCCACGAATCTTTTTGGCAATGCATGGACACGGTGCGCGAAAAGCACCTGCTTCAGAAACTGTGGGACGGCGGCGGCGCCCCCTGGAAGACGTGGGATTGATCAATGAAAATTCTGGTTACGGGTCACCTTGGCTACATCGGCTCTGTTCTGACGCCGATGCTGCTCGAACGCGGTCACGCCGTCACAGGCCTTGACAGCGACATCTTCCGGGCGTGCACCTTTGTCGGCGCGCTGGCCTACACGCCAACGATCGAGAAAGACATTCGTGACATCGAGCCCGGCGACATCGCTGGCTTCGACGCCATCATCCATCTCGCCGGCCTTTCAAACGACCCGTTGGGCGACTACCGGCCGCACCTCACCGAGGAAATCAACTGCAATGCCTCGGTAAGGTTGGCCCAGATCGCCAAGGCGGCCGGCGTCAAGCGCTTCCTCTACGCGTCATCGTGCAGCAACTATGGAGCCGCTGGTGACAGCTTTCTGGCTGAAGATGCCTCGTTCAATCCCGTTACGCCCTATGGCGTGTCGAAGGCAAATGTAGAGCGCGCCGTCTCCCCCATGGCAGATGAAACGTTCAGCCCGACATTCCTGCGAGCTTCCACCGCCTACGGCTTGTCGCCTCGCATCCGCTTCGACCTTGTGGTCAACAACCTGACTGCATGGGCCTACACGACCGGCCTCGTCTACCTAAAAAGCGATGGATCGCCATGGCGCCCAATCGTCCATGTCGAGGACATTGCACTCGCCTACATCGCCGTGCTCGAAGCCGACCGGGACCTCGTTCATAACCAGGCATTCAATGTCGGCTTGACGACGGAAAATTACCAGATCCGTGAGATCGCGGCCCTGGTGCAGGCGATCGTCCCCGGCAGCCGTGTGGAGTTCGCGCTAGACGCCGGGCCGGACAAGCGATGCTATCGGGTCGACTGTTCCTATATCGGACGGCGGCTGCACGGGTTCAAACCGCAATGGACTGCGCGGCGCGGTATCGAGCAGCTCTACGACACCTTCCAGGCGGCGAGCCTGACGCTTGAAGACTTCGAGGGCGAGCGCTTCAAACGCATCGCCCATGTACAGAAATTGATCCGAGATGGCGAGTTGGATGGCGACCTGCGGCGCAGGCCACTACTGGCGATGGCCGTTTGACGCAATCTGTAGCTGGGGACGACGACAATGATGATCGCTGGTACAGCGTCTGTGACCGAGCAGACCTGCAGGTCGTGTGGTGGGCCTCATATCGACACGTTCTTAAAGCTCGGCAGGACACCTCTTGCGGATCGGCTCACAACCGACGCGAACAGTGGCGAGGCAGAGCCCGTTTTCCCGCTCAATGTCGCTTTCTGCCAAGACTGCAGTCTGGTGCAAATCACTGAAACGGTGAACCCCAGGATTCTGTTTGCCGACGCCTACCCCTATTACTCGTCGTTCTCGCAAGCGCTGTTGGAGCACTCGCGGGAGAACGTCCTCGATCTGATCGAGCGGCGCGGACTGACCGGCGACAGTTTCGTCATCGAACTGGCGAGCAATGACGGCTATCTCCTGAAGAACTATGTCGAGGCGGGTATTCAGGTATTGGGGATCGACCCGGCCGATGGACCCGTCGCCGCTGCCAACAAGATCGGAGTTCCAACAGATCTTGCCTTCTTCACTCGTGAGCTTGCAGAAACGCTTCGCGAGAAAGGCCGACAGGCCGATGTCGTTCACGCAAACAATGTCCTCGCCCATGTCGCCGACACCAATGGTTTTGTCGCCGGTGTCGCCCGACTTCTCAAGGACGACGGCGTTGCGGTAATAGAGGCACCGTATGTCGAACCAATGATCGACCATTGTGAATTCGATACGATCTACCACGAACATCTGTGCTACTTCTCAGTGACGGCGTTGGACAAGCTGTTTCGCAGGCACGGGCTCTATCTCAACGAGATCAAGCACCTGTCGATCCATGGGGGCTCACTTCGCCTTTATGTCGAGAAGTTGGAGCGCGTCGGAGCAAGCGTAAAGGATCAGCTGGCGCACGAGAGATCACGCGGACTGGACGCTATTGAGTACTACCGGGACTTTTCCGCGAAAGTCGACCAGCTGAAGGTGGACCTTCGCAGTTTGCTCCACGATTTGAAGGCCGACGGCGCCACGATCGCGGCCTATGGGGCAGCGGCCAAGGGCGCCACCTTGATCAATACCGCTGGTATCGGGCGCGATGTTCTCGATTTCGTTGTTGACCGCAACACGAACAAGCAGGGCAAGTACATGCCCGGCCAGAGAATCCCAATCCGCCGGCCCGACGCCTTGCTGGATGCCCAGCCGGACTATGTTCTCGTCCTCGCTTGGAATTTTATCGACGAGATCGTGGCACAGCAGTCGGAATATCGCGCTCGAGGTGGCAAGTTCGTTGTTCCGGTGCCGACCCCACGGATCATATGATCATGGGGATCCAAGCCTTGGTCGGTGACGAATTGCGCGAGGGCATCCCAGGCGCCGCGCATCTTCGTGGGGATTGTCCCGTCTGCGCAGGGCAACATTTGCAGCATTCAGTCTCTTTCGAAGCGTTGCCGGTTTCCTGCAACTCGCTGCACCCGGACGCCAAGTCGGCCGCCGCTGCAGCGACCGGGCACTTCGCCCTGGCCTTCTGCCGAAGCTGCGAACATTTCTTCAACGCGGCATTTGAAGACGATCGCGTCGGATACACCCCGGACTACGAGAATTCGCTGCACTTCTCGCCGCGTTTCGTAAAGTTCGTTGAAGATCTCGCGCACCGCCTGTCGAGCGCTTACGGGCTCGAGGGAAAACTGGCTGTCGATGTTGGCTGCGGCAAAGGAGATTTCCTCAAGCGGCTTTGTTCGACCAGCGGCGCCACGGGTATTGGCTTCGACAGGAGTTACGAAGACAATCGCAGCGCGAAAGTCGCCGGCGTCGAGTTCATCAATGACTGGTTCGGTGATGCCTATCCGCAGGTAAAGCCCGACTTCGTCTCCTGCCGCCACGTTCTTGAGCACATAGCCAACCCAATTGCCTTCCTGGAAGGGCTTCGCTCTCACCCTGGGATTGGATCCAATTCGGTGTTCTATATCGAAGTTCCCAATGCCCTTTATACATTGCGCGACATGGGCATCTGGGATCTGATCTATGAGCACGTATCCTATTTCACGCCAAATTCTCTACGGGTAGCGATGCAGACGGCCGGTTTCGAGGTGCTGGACCAAGGCTCGTCCTACGGCGATCAATACCTGTTCATCGAGGCAAGACCGGTCCAATCGCCGATGGCTGTCGGTCTCTCGACGTCCGCGACGGTCGACGAGCTGGTCCGCAGGTTCGATCGAACCTACCGCGACAAGGTGGCGTGGTGGCGTCGCTACCTCTCAAAGCGGGATCCGGCGCAGACCGTCGTGTGGGGTGCGGGATCGAAAGGCATCACTTTCGTCAACGTCGTTCCCGAGGCCGCGCGGATAGCAGCGCTGGTCGACGTCAACCCGCACAAGCAAGGCCGCTTTGCCCCGGGCACCGGAACACCCGTGGTTGGGCCCGAGAGCCTGCGTGGCAGGCCTTTGCAATCGATCATCGTGATGAACCCCCTTTATCGGGACGAAGTCGCGCAGGCCGCCCGACAGCTCGGCCTGGCTCCGGAGATCATCGTGGCATGATCGAACGGGCCGCCCTCTCCCGCTGAACGCCCGGCTTCTCGATACCTGCGATGTCGATCCGCTGGAGGTTGATCGGCCTCGACCAGCAGTGTCGCGTATAATCGGTCGCAAGGCGCAGGAACTGGCTCCATTTGAGCGGCGTTTTGAACAGTGATCGCAGAAGTCTGAGGGAATTCAGGCCGATCAGAAAGCGAGAGCGAACAAGTTGTCCCCGCCGGTTGACGGCGGCGTAGGTTACGAACCCACGAAACTCAGCGCCAAATCTCTTTAACACCGCATCGACTTGGACATCGTAACGTTCGTTTACACCGAAGCCTTGTAGCGTTTTTGTCGTACCGACGGGTCGAGTATGCCGCACGACGACATCGTCAACTATGGCGTACCGCAGCCAAGGTGTGTCAGTCAGGCGGCTCCAGAGCAAGTCTATACCTGTCTCGTAGCCCAGTCCGAACAATCCAAGCGCGGATCGCAGGCAACGTGCGCTAAACACCGGGCACATCATTTCGACGGTGTTGGTGTATCGCAAGACATATCGCTTACCGCTGGCGAGGGTCGATGCGTATGAGAAATAACTGTCTGACGACAAAGCCGGTTGAAATAAATCGAGTTTGTACTTTTTACCGATTTCGAACAGCCGATTGATATCGTCCGTGGTTGTGTCGATGTCATCGTCGATCAGCGCGATAAGATCGTAGTTCTCCAAAATCTCTGGATAGCATTGGAACAGCGCATGATACCCGGCAATCTTGCGGCCGGGGATGAAGACGCTCAGGTCGGTCGGCGCATGAGAAACGCCAGCCTCATAGGCGGCGACCAGAAGATCAAAGCCTGCCTTCCCCGACCCCTTCGCCCATCCTGGATGCAAGGATCTGCGTCCCGCCCGGACGATGACCAGATTCCTTACGCCCGACCCCTTGAGAAATTGTCGCGGGATTGGGAAGGTCGATGCACCCGGTGCCAGGCTGCGGCGGTTCATTCAAAGCTCCGAGCGGATCGTTGCGATAAATTGCTCATTCAGCCGGGAGATCGATTGGAGACGGTTTGGATGCGTTTTAGAGCGACAAGGCCGACACCACGCAGTTTCGAGCGCAAGGTGGGAGAGACAACACCCACCGCCTCGAGGCATAGGCGCGCGACAAGCAGCGGATTCAGGACCCATGCAGACAAATGAAAAAGCGTCCTTCCCAATGGCACGATGCCACGGTGTCGATGGACGATGGCAACGAGATGCCTCAGCCGTGTCGATAGTTCAAAGGCATTTGCCTTGGAGCCGTTGGGGTTTTGCCAAGCCAGTCGATCGGAGCTCGGCAGTCGCACCGAGCGCATCGGGTGGTCGCGGCTATACAGAACCGCCTCAGGAGCGCCTACAAACGTCCCCAGCAGAGCCATCTCGGCCAGAAGCGCGCAGTCAGACCCATAGTAGGGCTCGTGCAATGTTGTTTTGACCAGGGCGTCCCGCCGCCAAACCCCAAACATGGCTGCATCCCACCCGTGTGCCGCAACCATCAGCCGGAAGCGGGATGCCGGCGGCGCTCTTTCCATGTCGGGCAGCACGCGTTCGACGTATCCCGTCAGTTGTCCGGTCTCGTCGATACCCAATAGGCGGGGGTAGGCAATCACATGCGCTGCGTTGTCGTCGAGTGCACGAACGCATGCCGTGATGAAGGCTGAATTCACGATGTCGTCGTGCGCGCACCATTTGAAGTATTTGCCGAGACTCAGTTTGAAAGCTTGGTTGAAATTGCCGGCGGCGCCCAGATTGTGCTCGTTTCGAAAATAGCGGATGCGTCCGTCACGCCGTGCGAATTCCTGACAGATATCTGCGGTCCTATCCGTGGAGGCGTTGTCCGTTATGACCAGCTCGAAATCGCTGAAGTCCTGATCGAGGATCGAACGGATCGCCTCGCCGACGAAATTCTGGCCGTTATAGACGGGAAGACCTAGAGACACCTGTGGGGGCATGGATTCTTCCATCTTTCAAATCGCCGAGCGAGGTCGGCGGTCAGACCGAGACGACTTCCGGCCGCAAGCCCAACGCGTCCAGGGACTGCACCACTTCGGAGCGATAGATCGGGTTCATAACGATGACGAGGTCGGGTGGATTATCAACAAGGTCCGTGGGAGCGATGACCGGATGACCGCTACCGGGCGTAAACTTGCCTTGCTTGTAGGGATTGATGTCGACAGCGGCTGACACCTCGTCGCCTATCTTCAGTGTCGTCAGGAATGACACCGCCTTGGACCCGCCGCCCCACAGCACCACTCGCCGGTCGGCGGCATGGGCAGACCGGATGCGCTCCAGCCACCGATGTTTCGAGGCCCTTACGCGGATGGGAAACGTTTCGGCCAGGTGGTGCATCTCCTCCAGGTCGCGCTCTAGCGGCAGCCTTGGCACGGATCGGCCTTTTGACGGCCTGGCATACTGGACGATGTACTGTTTGTCGTAGACGAGTTCCAAATCGGTGACGTCAAAACCTTCCTGTCGGAATAGCCGCGCGTGCGCACCGGCACTGAAATAGGAACAATGCTCGTAGTAGATATCCCAAAAGGCACTTTCGGCCAGCACGCGTTTAGCGTCGGGCGTTTCGAAGAAGATCCAATCCTCGGTCCGCTTCCCGACCATCTCGCGGATCAACCGTACGAATGCGGCAACCGAGCTTATGTGCTCAAGCGTGTGACGGCAAAGGATCGTGTCGGCCTCGAGATTTCGATACTGCGGGCCAAAGAAATCGACGATGAACTCGATGTGGTTGTAGTCTTCGTTCCGCCCCTTGTCGGCGCGATACCCCGGATCGATACCGAGGCCCGTTGCATTGCCCGACAGGCAGAGCTCTCGCAGGAATTCTCCTTTACCGCAGCCTATCTCCAGTACCCTCTTCCCGGCTATCTCACATTTGCGCGCGATCTCATGCGCGAGTTCTTTCGCGAAGTTGTTGAATGTACTCGAAAAATGTTGCGACTCCTCGAAATTGGTCGAGTAAATCATAACGCCTTCGTCAAAGGCCCTGTTGAATATGAAGCCGCACGCTTCGCAGAATGCTAGATCGAGCTCGCGACGCGGAAAGGCTTGAGCTTCCTCAGCCGTGTTCAGGAGGACGCAGCTATGCACCGGTACGGATGCGACGCGATAAATTGATCGACTAACCGCCGCGGAGCAGCACGGACACGCCGTAGCTCGAAGCGCCTGGCCAGTCCTGGCAGCATGCGGGTCAAATGAATTCATGGCAAAGCTGGCTCAGCAAGAGTATCGGAAATGCCGCGGGCCGCGCTCTCGGCGCCGAGATATTCGTTGTGTCCCATTTCGCGAGCGGACTGGACGGATTGAGCAAGGCCAAGGGCGTCGCATATCGCCAGATCAAACCGTTCCTCGGAGAATCGGGCCGCATTCATTCGGCATGCATTGGGGGCAATAGACGTCGTGTTCGCCTCAAACAGATCAATCGCGACCGAAATGGAGGCAAGGGTCTGGTTGGCGAAGAGCACCCCGGTGGGGTGGTTGCTCTCGCCAAGCGGCCGAACGATGTCGCGAGCCCCGCCGCGGCCGAACGCGATTAACGGAGTACCGCACGCTTGCGCCTCGGCAAGCGCAATACCGAAATCTTCACATCCGGCGAAAACCATGGCGCGAGCTCGCGCGATCTTCTCGATATATTCGTGCCGCGGCAGGTACCCGGTGAAGACAATGTTAGGACCGGCGATCGACCTGAGGTGCTTTGATTGCACGTCGTCGCCTACAACAACCAGCCGGCGCGATGGCGTTTTGCTGAACGCCTCGATGATGAGGTCCGTGCGCTTGTAAGGAGCGTGAAACGCAGCCGTCACATAGTACTCGTCCTTGTCAGCGACAAATCCGAGTTCCTGAGTGGCGACGGGCGGATGGACCACTCTTGCATCGCGACCGTAGATCCGCTGAATTCGCGAACGGACGTAGGTCGAATTTGCCAGCATCAGATCCGGACCATGCGCCGTGCGCGCGTCCCATACCCGCAGATTGTGGAGCAGATATCGAAACGCCAGGCCCTTCGGCCCGAAGCCTAGCCCGCCCTGCTGCAGGTATGAGAATTGCTCGTCCCAGGCATATCGCACCGGACTGTGGACATAGCAAAGATGCGGCTGATCCGGCCTGGTCAGGACCCCTCTGGAAAAGGCTGCAGATGAGGAAATGACGGCATCGTACCCAGTTACATCAAATTGCTCGACCATGAACGGGCAGAGAAAGAAGAGGGACCGGTAATACCTCTTCACAAACGGAAGACGGTTTAATGGAGATACATGAAAAACGACGTCTTTGAAGTATTCTTCTTTCACGTCGTCCGGAAGAAAATCGAACAGCGTAAAGACCTCGGCTCGCGGGAATATCTTGCAAATACGAGCAAGGACGCGTTCCCCGCCTCGAAAATTTGGGCACCAGTCGTGCACGACAGCGATGCGAGCGTTGCGGTCGATAGCGGGCAATGGCGCCGTGGAACGGGAGCTATTGGCACCAAGACGTTGCGAGTCAGACGAATTCCGCCGCTCATGACGCATGTGCTTGCTCCCAACCTCTTGCCATAACCAGACAGTGTGTTGCCCGTCCGATCCGCACAAGCTGGCTATCAGGGTGAGCCGAAGCCTAGACGGCGCATGGATGTAGTCCAACGGAGTAAGCCTGCTACTTCCATCTGCCTAAGGGGGCATCAGCGCTAGCCTTATGCACAGGCTGCATCGCTGCGTTCCGGGCATTAGGGTGCGTCTGCGGCCTAGAGCCAGCATCTGGTTTGTATGCCAATGGGAAGAGCTGATCGTCGATGAAAATAGTCGTGGTCATTGCAACGTTCGGACGTCCTGAACACGTGACCCGGCTCCTCGCACAGCTTGAGAAGCAAACCAGACTGCCGGACGCCGTCATCATCTCGGCGCCTGATGCCGGGCACATCCCAAGCAGTACGGCCTCGACGTTCCCCGTCTCGACGCTGCTCGGCAAGACCGGTTTGCCCGCTCAACGAAACATCGCTCTCGAAGCGGCGCTTGACCGTTTCGACATTGTCACCTTTTTCGATGACGACTTCATCCCTGAAGACACCTATCTCGCCGGCGTTTCGGCGGCGTTCGACAAACAGCCGGACTGGGCTGTCATAACGGGCAACGTGCTTAGGGATGGAGCAAGCTCGGCGGGCCTGACCTGGGACGAGGGAATACAGGCGCTTGCTGAGGCCAACCCCACTGCCGAAGCCCCCGGCGTGGACAAGCTGTGCGGCTACGGCTGCAACATGGCCATCAGAACAGCATTCATAGGCAATCTGCGCTTTGATGAGCGCCTTGTCCTCTACGGGTGGCAGGAAGATGTCGATTTCACCAGCCAACTGCGGGTCAAAGGGCGGGTCGTTGGCTTGAATTCCATCCGTGGTGTCCACCTCGGCGTCAAGAGCGGTCGCGTCAGCGGTGTTCGTTTCGGTTACTCTCAGGTTGCCAACCCGGTATACCTCATCCGCAAAGGCACGGTTCCGTTGACCTTCGCATTGCGGCTGGTGGGCAAGAATCTGCTCGCCAATCTCGCACGCAGTCTCTGGCCGGAGTCCTATGTCGATCGCAGGGGACGCCTGCGCGGCAATCTTCTGGCCATATCACATGTCGTGAGAGGCCGGGTAGAGCCAGAATATATTCTAGAGATCTAGTGCAGAGGATCGTGATGCTGGAAGCGCCAACCGGATCGATTGACGATGGTTCAACCAGTCGCGTGGGGCGTCCACGTAAGGTGCTCAATCGATGGATGATCACGCATTCTCTTCGTGTGGTGTTGTTGGCGGGACTTTCCGTTAGCGCAATTGCCAGCTCCTCATCCGCCAACCCCAAGGGGTATGTTCTCGGACCTCAGGACAAACTTCGCGTGAAGGTCTACGAGTGGCGGGCGTCTCGGGATTCCATATTTGCATGGGATGCGATCAATGACGTCTATACGGTCGGCCCAGATGGGTCCGTTTCTCTGCCATTGATCGGAGAAATCAAGGCCGCCGGGTTCACGACCCAGGAGGTCGCCGTCTCCGTCGGCGAGAACCTGATGCGGAACATTGGTTTGGCAAGGCCGCCGGCCGCAGCGGTGGAGATCGTCCAGTTTCGGCCGATCTACGTGGTGGGCAAGGTCTCGCAATCGGGAGAGTTCGCGTATCGGCCGGGGCTGACGGTCTTGAAGGCTTTGGGTCTTGCAGGCGGACTGCGAACCCGGGAAGACAAGGACGCACGGTTCGAGCGCGAGGCGATCCAGGCTCGTGGGGATCTTAGCCTGATCAGGTTGAACGAGGTCAACCTCCTCGTGCGTAAAGCGCGGTTGGAGGCGGAACTGTCTCATGCCAGCGAAATAGCTCTCCCCCCGGAAGTGACATCCCATCTTCAAGACAGCGCGATCGCGATGATCGTCAAGCAGGAGCGTCAAGTCTTCCAGGCTCGAAGCGAAGGATTGGATACTCAGATCAAGGCACTTCAAAACCTGCGAGAGTTCCTTGAGAAAGAACTCAAGTCGCTGGAGGAGCAACTGGTTTTCCTGGATAAGCAGATCGAGTCGATTCAGAAGGAACTGAAAAGCGTCTCGTCGCTAGTGGACAAAGGTCTCGCGGTTGCGCCTCGCGAGTTCTCCCTGGAACGGACGCTCGCGCAGGCCCAGAGTGAGCGACTTACGGCTGAAGTCAGCCTGCTGCGGGGTCGCCAGGAAATAAGCAAGACGGACATCTCGATTCTCGAACTCCAGGATGGAAGGAGAAACGAGGTCACGATCGACCTACGTCAAACACAGGCCGAACTCGATGCCCTCGTCAGCAAGACAGATACAACCCAGCAGCTTTTGTACGATTCCGAAGTCTCCGCACCAAGTCTTGAGGCCCGTCGAGCGGACTCGGAGGCGGCCGCGCCAACCTACACCATTTTCAGGCCTTCCGCGGACGGTACGACAGAGCAGATGCCAGCGAGCGAAACGAGCGCTGTGGAGCCTGGGGATACCATAAAGGTCGATATACCGATGGTCTCGGATGAGCCGGCTGTGCTAGGCGCAATTTCGAACGGGCGCAGGCAGGTGCAAGGCATAGCGCTCCAGGAAGACCCCACCGCGGGTTCGATCGCTATTCCATAGGCTAGACAGGTGCTTCTCACGACGTGTTACGCGCGCCCGGACATCGAAGCCAATCGACGCTTGCCTGAACGAGCCTGGTGATCGGACCGCTCTAACGCGGCAACAACGGCGCGATTGTCTTTGACGGGTAAGCGTCGGCTCGCCAGAATGACAGCAAGCGGAATATAGAAAACGATGCCTGGGTCAGGGCTGCCGCTTGCCAGCGATCCAGCCACGAGTGACGACAATGCGCAGGCGCGGGAGCTCGAGGCTATGGCGTCCACCTCCGCGTCGACAAAGCTGCTGCCCTTCAGTCCTCGCATGAGCATCGCCAGCAGGACCGTCATGATGACGGTGCCGAACAATCCCAACTGAGAAAGAAGGGCTATCGGCCAACTTGATGCTCGAGAGCTGCCCAGGCCGACTCCCAACCCCCCTGTGTCGAAGAAGGACTGCAGGCTCTTGTAGTTCCAGTAACTGCGCTCCTGGCCGGAGGTCGACGTGACCTTGTTTACGAGTGTGTTGTCGACAAGCTGCGCCACCGGATCGAGGAAGTGAGGATAGAACAAGATGACGGCCATACAAAGGAGCAGCAGGGGCATCAGAAGCGTCAAAAGCAACGCCTCCTCGGACCTTAGCCGACCTGAGGCGAGCGACCTTGCAATGGATAAGACTACCGGCAAGCTGATGATCGCAAGGCCGACATAGGCGGTCGACGACGTCGAGAGCAACAGGAGGCAGAACAATAACGCTCCCAGGCCGAGTGCAAACTTTGATCCCGTCTTTGTCCAATAGGTGTAGGTGAACGCAAGGCCCGACAGGGACACGCCGCCGAACGCCGAAGCTTCTGAAAATGCCCCCGCGATGCGAAAGAACCCTGCTTCTGTAACGTCCGTCAACATGGAGTAGTTGGCGGTACGGATCGGGGCGAGGACGTCGCCGGCGCCTGCAAGTTTCCCCAACAGATCCAGCATGCCCATCGACACGTGTAGGATGAACCACAAGAAGTAGCCGCGTTTGATGTCCGTTAACGTACCTTCACGCTGAACCAGCACGCAGACCGCCAGAAAGGTAAGTCCAGCAAGCACGAAATACCCGGTCTGCGAGATGTTGGCCGATACCGGCGCTAACGCCGCTTCGTAGACACCTCTGCCGGTTCGAGAAGCAACAAAGGCACTTGTCTGCCCCTCAAAAAGCCTCGGAAACAGCAGTGCGCCCAGAGTCACATAGATCATGAGCGCGCTCACGATCCATGTTGCACCAATATGGCTGAAGGCTATCCCAATTTGGCGCCATATGCCACGCCGAGCCAACGCCGTCCCGATCAGCAGTATGTTGAAAAACGTGAAGATCAGCGGAGATGACCCGCCAAGGGAGCCTATGGTGCCAATCGCGGTCGCGCCGAAAGCCAACGAGGCAATAAGAGCGGTGATGATCGACCAGCGCATGTAGGCCACGACTGCCAGGATCCCACAGCATATCAATAAGCCTACGACGGAGATTTGCACTCAACTTCTCCAATGCCCGGCGTGCGACGCGCAGCCGCTTGGATAAATCATCGGCTTCACACGAAGGGTGGACTCTGATTTCCTGCGACCCCTGATCATATCGACCGTGCCAAGCCGACCTGGGGGATCGCCGTGTTATTTGCCTTCGTCGGCGTCGCAATCGTCTCCCTGCTAGTTGGGCTGACGTTGCGCGCGCCGGCTCTTATTGTGGTTACGCTTGTGGTGATCCTCGTGAGCATCATTGCCGGCAGTGTTCTCCAGCTTTCGCTTCGAACCACGGTAGGTTCGACTTTATGCCTCGTTCTCGTCACGCAGGTTTTCTATTTGATCGGCCTCGCGATCGGACTGCTGCGCCACCGTGCCCGGTAAGGGGTCGCGACGCATTGTAGCGGTTGCAGCGATGCCACCTAGGATGTCTGATCAAATCGCAAAACCGCGGGTATCGTCTTTGCGAGGATTGTGAGGTCGCGCGCGAATGACCATGTCTGGATATACAGTGTGTCCATCGAGACACGGTGCGAATATTCGGCAAGGTTTCTGCCGCTAATCTGCCAAAGGCCGGTCAGGCCTGGCCGTGCCCTCAGATATTCCAGCGATGCGGCTCCGTAACGTTCCAGTTCATCGGCCACGACAGGTCGCGGACCAACGCAGCTCATGTCGCCACGCACAATATTGAACAGCTGCGGTAGCTCATCCAAGCTCGACTTTCGCAGCATCTTGCCAAAAAACAGCACACGTGGATCGCACTTCAGCTTCTGGGTCGTCCGCCACTCTTGAGCGGCGTGGGGATCCGAGCTCAAATGTCGTTCCAGCACCTCCGCGGCATTCGGCACCATAGTGCGGAACTTGTAGCAATCGAAGGCCGCCCCGTTGAACCCGATCCGGCGGTGAACGAATAGCACCGGGCCGCCCGTCGTTAATTTTATCACGATGGGGATCAATATCAGAAGGGGGCTGACCAGAACGAGCGCCATCGAGGCGACCAGCAGATCCAGAAATCGTTTTGCACGACCCCCGATTGGTTGCAGGCATTGGTTGGGCGAGTTGTCGTTGGCAATTGCCGAAGACATGTCGACCCCAGTGCGGATGGCGTTGAGAGCTTGGCTCGCGCTGATTTCGGGTGAAGAGACCGCATGTGCATTCAGCTTGGCGAGACTGGCGGCCGGCAGGGCAAACAATGTTGCGGGTGCGGCTCGCCCCCCAACCGACGTGCCCTGGAGCCCAAGTTGCTGCAGACTGCTTTCAAGTAGGTCGTGCATTAGCAACAACTCTCCACTGTCATCTCGGCATATTCGCAACGGCGCGTGGCGGTCAGCAAGCAGCGAAAAGGGAGTAGTCGGCGATTACCAGTTTCACCGGACTACGCCAAAGTTGCTAGGGAACGCCCTCACGTCCCACCCCCAAAATATGCTCGCCGTCAATGTTCATCGGCGATAAGGCGCCGGCGACACAAGTATGGAGCACGTCTTACCGCCGCCCGCCCGGCATGCCCGGGGCAGCAGGCGGGCCGATCTCCGGCGCTTCGGTTAGATTGTCTGCATGGCGCAACAAACGTGGCGATAGCGTGCAACCCGGCGCCGCCGATGCCTGTGACGGGTGTTGCAAGGCGCCAAAGGATTCAGCGACAGATTGCCCGGCTAAACCGGATCGATGGCGGTTCTCAACCCCGAGGCTGCAGACGCCGTACGATGCATTTCTCAGCGTGGAGCCTGGGCCGCGAGCTTGCGGTGGCCGCTTGTCGACATTGAACGGACTTTGGTCATTACCACGCCCAGCACGGTTGAATTGTTGTTCTTGAGGGTCGCCGTCAGCTCCGCGAGCTGGTCCATGGAGGTTACACCCCACTGCGCCACAACGACCACACCATCAAGAGCCGGGCAGATTGAAAGCGCATCGGACCCCGAAGTAAAAGGCGGAAGGTCGACGATAATCATTTTAGAGAGGCCGACTTCCTTCAGAACCTTCTCCAAATTCTTGGCAAGAACGATTTTCCCTACGCCGGTATCGGAGCCTTTCATGCAATAATATCCAGTTTGCTCAACAAACTGGATCTTCCTTACGTGATCTTTTGCATCGACGGATTCCTGCTCGAATACATCGAAATTGTGGGTTTGAAGCAAATCGTTGGCCAAGGCGGAATTGTTATCGACGTTAATGACCAAAGTCTGGATGCCGGATGCCGCATAAAGCGCCGCCAGATTGCTGACGACGGTAGCCTTTCCGTCTCCGGGTGACACCGAGGTGATGCCGATCCGGGCCTGATTGGGCGCCCGTGCGACATTGATCGACAGCTTGGCACCTTTCAAGCTGGCCGTAAAAGCGGATCTGGGGTCCTTGAGCACCTCGTCGAGGCGACCAAAACCACTTCGCTTGAAACGAACGTACGGCAGCTCTCCAATACACGCCAAGCCCAGTTCCCGGCCGATTTGCTGCGCAGACCGCACGCTGCGATCAAGGCTTCGTCGCGCAACGGCAAACCCTATGCCGGCCACCAGTCCGGCGAGGCCCCCGAAGGCAATGATCAGTTTTTTGCGAGGCCAGCTTTCCACCTTTGGGCTGGTCGCAGACGTGATTACCCTGGCATTCGCGATCAGATATGGCTGCTGGTCAACGGAATTTGTATATGCAGCAAGCAGACTCTCATACATCTTGCGATAAGTGTCCGCGGTGACTTCCAGCTGCTCCAAGGTAGTCTGGCGTTCGCCACCAGAGCCGCCATCCCCGCCGCCAGCTGCCGTTTCGACTTGATCAATGCTATAGTCATGCTTTGCGCGAAACTCCTGGGCGAGCCGGGTCGCCTCGTTCATCTGGTTGCCTACCTCCTGCATCCGCTTCTCCAACCAGGCGATGCCTTCTCCAGCTGCAAGCGTTGTCGTTTGCACCTGCTCGCGCACGAATGCATCCGCCGTCGCATTTGCAATGCGTGCCGCCAAATCGGGCTCCAGGGACTGGAAGGTGATATCGATCGCGTAGGAGACACCGACACGCTGCACCACCAGACCATCATCGAACACCTCAACCGCGACGCGCTCGCGCTCCGAATCCGGTTGAGGAGCTTCTGGTTGTTTGTCGTCTGACCACGGAAGCATCCGATCCAACAGATTCGCCAACGCGGCGTAGCCACCGTGATTGCGCAGCGACGCGCCGTAAACGAGGCTGGCCCAAGCCCTTCGAATCCTCGCCCCGATCCCAGGCCCATGCATGTCCCTGAAGCTTGGATCGTTCATAAGCCCAAGGTCATCGATTACCATCATCGCGATCTTCTGGGAGCGCAGGACTGCGAGCTGGCTCTCGACCTGGGCGGTGTCTAGAGACAGGTTCACTTCGGCGGGCTGTTGCTGCTGAACGCCGCGGGGAATCTTCGGCTCGATCAGAATTTGCGTTCGCGCCGCATATATTGGGTCAGAGGTGACGACATAGAACGTCGACAGCAATATACCAGCAGCACAAAACGCAGATATGGAAGATATATACTGCCTGACGAAGTAGAGTACGTCATGGAGGCTGATAAGTTCTTGTGATGCCTCTCGCCATGATCTCTCATTCATCGCCGCCAGAGACCGGTGTAGCATACTTGAAATCCCTAGTTACGATGGGAAACGTCAGAAGTTAAGAGATGGGCCGTCGCCCCGGCTTTGAAACTGCGTTCAAATGTCGTTCAATTCCGCTTTGCTTCCAATTGGTGGCTCATCTCAGCTCGTCTGGATTAGGCGGCGCCGCTAAGCCGAATCCCGAAGAGCCTGATCGAACATGTCTGGATCCAATTTGGGCCGTGACGCGTAAGGCGATGCGGATATCGGCCGGACAATCGCCCCTTCGGTGTTATCCAGATACTGCATCAAGGCTGTCACTAGGTGGTAGAATATGCTGGCAGGTGTTTCGGTGGCACGGGCCCTGCCCTTCTCGTCGATCCTGTCGATCCACAGCCCAAGGGGGGCGGGGTCTATATGCCAGCGAAACAGGCGTCCGACGCGAGTTTCTATCTCCGGTTTCAGGTCTGGTCCGCCGGTTCCATCGAGTGCGATCGCGGCCTTGATCGCCTCCGACTGAGGCCAGCTGCGCGATATCAGGTCCAGCGGCAAAGCAGATCGCGACACGGCACCATAGGCCAGTCCCGTCGATCGATTGAGCCCATTGGCTATGGCGGAAGCATAGAGCTTTCTTGCATAGGGCATGAGATCAGTCTGCCCGCTCTTGGTCGCGAACTCGACAAGGAGTGAGGCCCATTCGAAATGGTGCCCGGGCTCAGTCCATTGGCCCTGCTCACCCGCAGCCGGCTTCCATTCGTCGTCGAAATACTCGCCGAGGGTCCAGCTGTCAGCATCGAAGAAATGCGTTCGGAAGAGATCGACGATGCGAGCGGCATGGCGAAGGTAGCTGCGCTGCCCAGTAGCCGTATGCCATGCCAAAAAAGCTTCCAGCAAATGCATGTGAGGATTGCTGCGGCGTAGCCCAGCTCCGCTCGATGTTTCGAGGAACCCGTTTAAACGGCCATCTTCGAGATGCGCGGCGACGAAGGCCATGGTTTCTTCGCCCAGCCTGAGCGCATCCGGGTTTTCTGCTTGGTGGGCGTATGCCAGGGCCAGAAGAACACAGGCATGATCGTAAGCATCCTCGCACGCATCGGCGACGGCCCCGTCGACATTGAGTGTACGTGCCCATCCGCCTCGACTGGTTCGTCCACTCTTCATGAACTCGATGCCATGGGCGATGATTTGGTCGGCGGGCCCGTCCCATCCGCGCAGCTTGGCGACCGAAAATGCATAAACCTGCCGCGCCATAGTTCGCATGCGCTTTGGCTTGGCAAGCGGCTTGCCGTCCAGCGATAAAGCCTCGTGGAATCCGCCGTAGCGTTCGTCAACGCCCACGGACGACCACAGCGGCAGCGTCTCATTGAAAAGCCAGTGCGCGACACGCTCGCGCCAAGCACCCGGCAGCAGCCCATGACTGTGGGAAGGCGTGAACTTGGTTTCGAGGCGGCCCCATTTCTCAAGCCGCTCGACAACGCGCTTTACATTCTGGCTTTCGGCCACAGGGGCCACAAAGGTCGCGTCGGCTGTCGAGACAACGGCAACGTTCTTCAACCCGATTGCCGACAGCAACCTGCCGCGGCTGCGGAGATAGGAGTTCTCGCAATCTATGGCGACGACATCGCCGATTACCACATTGCCATTATCATCGGTCACGCTTGAATCGAGCAATGACTGCCAAGAGCCAAGGTCACTCCAACTGAAGCTTGCCGGTACCAAGGCGATATTGTTGGCATTCTCCATGATGGCGTAGTCTATGGAGATCGCCGGGATCGCCCCGTAGAGATCGAGCGGCAGATAAGTGCCAGACACGTTTGTCGTCGCCGCGTCCAGGGCTTTTTCAGCACGGCTCCAAATGTCTGGACAATGGCGAACAAAAGCGTCGCGCATGGTGCTCGCGCGGAACAGAAAGATGCCCGTGTTCCAGAAAAATGAATCGGTGCCGATGTACCTCGTTGCAACCTCGAACTCGGGTTTCTCGATGAAGCGAACCACATTGCGGATGTCGGTTTCAGCCGCCGGCGCTCCGGCCTCGATATAGCCATATCCTGTCTCAGGGCGACTTGGACGCAGGCCAAACACAACAATACTGCCTTGCTCCGCAGCAGGCACGCCTTTCTCGATTGTCTCCCAGAACTCCAGGTTGGTGGAGATCGCATGATCGGAAGGCACGACGAGAACAATCCCATCACCGTGGCGAGCAATTGTGTGCAGCGCCGCGGTGGCAACCGCAGCTGCGGTGTTGCGTCCGACCGGCTCGAAGACAGCACATCCACCGGAAAGGTCAATTCCGGCAAGGTCAGACCGGACCTTGTCTGCGTTCCGCTCCGATGCGATCAGATGGATCGGCGTCTCACCGTTGCAGCGGCTCTTCAGCCGCCTGACGGTTTGGGTCAGCATTGACCCATCGCCAGCGAAATCATGGAACTGCTTCGGGTTGTCCTCCCGAGACAGCGGCCACAGCCGGGAACCGACCCCGCCGCTCAACACAAAACAGGAAACTCGACCAGTCATCACACTTTCAACCGCCAGACGCGCACATATTGCCAAGAAACACCCTCTTGAGAAGCGCGGCGGCCGGAACCGCAGCAGGTCTCGGGGACTTGGACGTGGAATTACAATTGAACTAGACCAGCGTAGTTCATGAGAGATCGTTGGAAATTCTTGCAATCACAAGGATGCAGGCATCCACACGCCAAAGACTCTTCAGCTCGCTCGTGTTGAATGGCTTGCGCCGGGAAACATCTCGTTTAGCTTGTAGACGACCTCAGTCCTGTTGGTTGCCTTCAACTTTTTCATGATATTACGGATATGCACTTTGACCGTACTTTCTCGGAGGTTCAGCTCGTGGGCGATTATCTTGTTCGCCTTTCCGCGTCTGAGGGCTTGGACGACCTCCTCCTGCCGCTCGGTAAACACGCTCGCCATTGGTCTTGGCATTTCCACATCAGCGTCAATGGTCGTATGCAGCCCCATAAGGCTGCTTGCGGGAACAAATGTTCCGCCAGCGATGACGAAGTTTATGGCTTCCACACAGATTTCGAAGCGGAGCGATGACGGGATATACGCTTTTGCCCCATAGTTCAGGGCTTTGAGTATCTGCTCCAACTCGTCAGAGTCAGCTAAGATGACAATTGGCGCGGGCTGAGCTTTCCTGACGAGATCAGCTATCGCCTCGCCTGTCTTTGCATCACTCACCTTCCGACTTCCCAGGTTCAGCAGAACTGCCGAAGCTGACGGTACATTCTCGCACAGCTGCCAATCCTCGATTGAGCCGAATGACACGATGTCTTTCCCGACCCGGTAGGCGGTCAGGCACTGTGCCAGACATTGCCGGTCAAGCACGCGTTCATCGAGAAGAACCAGGCATGTTTCAGCGGTTGCCTGTCCGTTGAGACGTATTGCACCCCCGCCCTTCTGACTGACGAGTTCAAGTCCGAGGATCGGTTTGCTATCCGTTTGAATTGCCGCAATCATGCCACTCACCCCTAAAACATTACCCAGGTTCGAGACCGGCACGAGACGGGGATTTCGGGACAAGCGAAAAGCTGCGAACGATTTTCTGTCCGCGCCGAAGTCTGGACGACTGTGAGTTCCTAGGCCCCCGCCGCAGTCACAGGTCTAATTCATTCAGACTATCAGCCCAACTGCACGCTTTCACTAACGTAAGTTAATAAAATGTAAAAAACGGAGATAAATTTAGTTCGACCCGAATGGTCGATACTCTCCATTTGCGCAACCCAGCCAAGCCTCTTGTTATCGGGCGCAAATCTGGTCGCGTGCTCGGTCGAAGCGACCGGCCGTTCATGGGACTGTATTAGGTGTCGATGCGGCGCAGCGTCAGTTGTCGACATGCCTGTCGTCGAAGTCTGCAAACCTCGCCACGCCCTCTCGATCAAGCATCCGGACGTGGCCCTGACGAAACTCCAGAAGCTTGCGTTCACGCAATTCTCGCAACATGCGATTTACGTGGATCGGGGTGAGGCCCAATGCGTCCGCAAGGTCGTACTGGGTAAGCGGGCAAGAATAGCCATTATGAGTAGCACTCCCCACTCGCTCCAAGCGTGTCCTGAGTTCAAGGAGAAGGTGCGCCGTGCGTGTCAAGGCGCTACGCCGCCCCACATTCGTCAGATGCTGGGCGACGAGTGCCCGCTGAAGGACCAGAGTTTCAAGAAAGAGGGAAGCGATCCGAGGCGATTTCGCGACTGCAAGCGCAAACATCTTGTTTGATGCCTCGAACACCGCAAGGTCGGTCTGGGCCACGAAAGTCTCGGGGGCGGCCCCCGGGAAAGAGTGTGGCAGCACAACGTCACCCTTTAACGCAAAATCCAGGATCTGACGCTGACCGCCAGCGAGATTGTGCGATATACATCCCCAACCCGACTCGATTATGAAGACACGGTCAGCGTGCTGGCCATGATCAACGATCGTTGTTTCGGCCGGATACCGCTTCTGCACGAAGCCAAGCGCTTTGATGTAATCCTTGTCATCGTCGTCAAGTCGGGCCGATGAAGGACGGTTTTCGTTCCCAGTCAAAAATGGATGAGATGCAGATGCCATCGAACCCCACTAGCCCCTCCCTTTTGCAACCATAGGGTAAGTGTATATCAGGCTCGAATAGATGAGTAGCCTACATTAGCTACACCTATTGGATGAAGCTATGGCGTGGTTTTGTGCCACTCCAAAGCGGAGCTTGCATCCATAGCAGTTGGGCGAACAGCACCGGCAGGGTGCGGATCAGACTTTGCTTTTCTTGAAACTTTCGCGGAGCGCCTCGATCATCTCGCTGGCCACGATGCAACTGCGGTTTTCTACTCCTGCATTGCGCAGCGTCGTAGCGGCGTCTTTCAGCACTCCCCTGATTTCTCTAGCAGTGAGAATCTCGGATGCTTCCAATTCCAGCAACAGCGCCTCGCTCACATGCAACGCAGCGAGTGCGATTGCCTCGGGCCTGTTGCCCTGCACGACGAGCAGGTCGCCGCCCTGTTTGTAGCGTGACTTCCTTTTTCCCATCTTAATCTCAACCTCTCTGAGGCAGACAACCTCCAACGTACGCCGCTGTCAGAACTTCGAACACCATACTAACCTTATTCAACATCCCGACACAGCGTGCGGCGCCTACCAAATTCGCTGTAACTTGTTGAACAGGCTGGAACGCTACGGACCTCCTGACATAAGCCAGACGGCACGAGGCCGGCATTGCAGGAGCTGATCCTGCTGAGAATACCCGCAGCAGTTGCCGCAGCATCGTCACCAACAAAATCCTGCCATGGCTTGCGCCGTCAGCATTCCTGCCGTCACATGGCCGCCAGTTTGGCCGCGCCTGACATGGGATGGGCGAACCTGCTGCGTATGGCATTCTGGACTTTTCTCTCCAGCCAGGTGACGCTGGCACTTACAATCAAGACCGAGGCGACAGACACAATAAACACGGCATAGGTTGGAAGCCCCCGGCGAAATAAAAGCCACACCACAACCATCCCCAGCGTATAGTGATTTAGATATAGCGTATAGCTTATTCTACTCATGTAATTTGCAAAATTCTCATAAGCGCTGATTTTTCTACTTATTTCTACATCCCATAACTTTCCTAGTATCATCAACACCAACAATATAGCGAAGATCGACACCGCTATGTATTTATATTCGCCGGGGCTATCCAGGTTGACCAATATTTCAATGATCCCCATCATCGAAAACAAGACAATCAGAATGGTCATTTGGGCATGACTGGGCCCCGGTCCACGATCCTGATTGCTGGCGACAAAAAAGACCATGCCGGCCGCGAAGAAGACACCGTGCTGCAACAAGAGCAGTTTAAAGGGGAAGCGAGAGAGCACTGCTATTGCCCCTTCCGTCCCCGCCGAGGAAGGCGCCAAATGAAGCCCGCTCAAAATCAGAAGATATGCTGAACTCGACAGGCCAATCAACTTTGCCAGGTCGTAGATCGACAGACGGAATTTTGACATGACGCTGACGGCGGCCAACAGATAGAAAGTCGCCTGCACAACGAGCGACCAGACGACACCGTCAATGTATGGCCCCTTGGGAGATAGAAGAGCGGATCTGGCAAAATCCATCACCAGAACGCGGAAATCTTCTCCGTAAAAGCTGCGCGCAGCCAAGCTGACGAACGCCGACATCCACAAGGCAGGCAGGATCCGCGTAGCCCTGATACGAGCGAACCTTAGAGCAGCGGACATCCCGCCGTCGCGAGAGGCGCTCATTGCAATTGCAAATCCCGAAATTACAAACAGGGTCGCGACACCCGCTGCCCCCAACCCCGCAAACACAGATAGGAACCCGAAGGCCGCGTCCTTTCCGGTGGTGACGGATGCCGACTTCCCGGCATAGGTAGCGAAATGGCTCAGTAGAACCAGTATGGCGGAGAATATCCGCAGGCCGTCCAGGGTGAAGTAGTGCGGTTTGCGGTCCATTAGGCGTTATGGGCCTTTGCTTCGGACGCCACGATGGGATCCATTTTGCTACATCGAATGGCCCGTTGCGACCACTGCACCGTTTGGGTACGGCGTCATTCCTTCGGATAATCGGCTGCCTGAACTGGTTGCATCAGACCCTGCGGCCCGGACGACCTTCCAGGCGCCGTAAGGCAGCTGCCCAAATCAGGAGGCGCGTAATGCCGCTCGCGGCGTTCAGCCGGACGCGAGTGTTGTCGCCGGCACGATTGGCCTGCGAAGCAGATGCCGGATTGTGAAACCAGCTTTTGCTTGATGCTGAATTTTGCCCTCCAGCCAAAGGACGGCCAAGCTTAAAATCAAAACCGCCAGTAAGGAAATTCCAAAACAGACAGGCGCAGAAACGCCATATGAGCTTACAAACCAGACAATAATCATCCCGGAAGCGTAATGATTCAAATACAGAGGATAACTTAATCTTCCGCTGAATTTAATTGCTCGGCCGTATGCGATAAGGCGTGAGTTCACTGCATTCTGTGCAACGACGTTTAGAATTATCGCTATCACGCTGAGAGCCCAGATTCCAGCTGCTGCGATTTTGTAAGGATAACTCCTGTCTATCGACAACAGTATTTCCAGAGCACCCATTGCGAGGAAGAAGCCCATCAACGATGTCATCCTTGTACGGCGGAAGCTCTGACGATCATCGTTCAATCTAAACAATAGCATCCCAGACGCAAAAAATACGCCGTGCTGCAGCAGCAATATCTTGAAATGAAACCGTGATAGAATCGCGATGAGATCGACTGCAAAAATAGGTGGACGCGCCACAACGAGAAAAAATAACGACGTTATGTATATGGAACTGCAGATTCCTAGAGCTATTGCCACTCCATGAATTGATACTCGGAACCTGGACATGATAGATAGAGCGATCAGCGCATAGAATATCATTTCTACGACCAGTGACCATACAACACCGTCAATGTATGGGCCTTTGGGTGATAATATAACGGATCTGAAGAAATCCATTGACAGCGATGACATGTCCTCTCCGTAGGCAGATCTGACCGCAAGGCTTATCAACGCCGATATCCATAAGGCTGGTAATATACGAAGGGCGCGGAGTCGCGCGAACTGGATTGAGTGCGACAAACCCCCTTTGCCGGCAGCACTCACGGCGATTACAAAGCCGGAAATTACAAAGAAGATTTCAACCCCGACTGCGCCCACGCCAGCGAAAGCCGAAAGAAAGCCGAACTTGGCCTGGTTAGTATCGACCACCGATGCCGCCTCGCCTGCGAATGTCGCGAAATGATTCAACAGCACCAGGGTCGCCGCAAAAATTCGCAGTAGGTCTATCGCCAGATAATGATGGGCAGATTTCATTGCACTTTCCGCTGCCAGCCGCCAAGGCAGGATGATAGACCGAAATGGTCAGGGTACCTGCTAGTCCATTCGGATATGGCGCAAAGTGCTGACCGCTTACAGGCAACTAGATGCGTGCCTGATTGCTTGGTGGTGGACGAAGAGTGCTTTTGACCGTCTGCCGGAATTCACAACAGAGGTTTTGAGCGGATGCCTGTAGGAACGCTCATCCAAATGGAGGCCGGAGAAACTGTCGGCGTATGCCGCCTGGCAGATTGAGTCGATCGGACTCAAGGAGCCGGGCTAGTCCCCTTTGCACGCCAGTATCATCCAAGTGGTGGAATGGACCGGATGTCATGCCTGGCTGTAGGCTAACCGGGGCGGTGCGCCTTGGGAGGCCGATGACGATATCGTTGCAAATCAGAGAGTTGTTGGAACTTGACGCGTACCGGCGAACGATCAAGGTGATTAACCATGCGTGTGAACTGAGCCTGAGAGATGCTGGCTCGGACGCGGACCGCGAGCGTGCACGTTACAAACGTCATTGGGAGACGTTGCTGTATTCCGAGCAGATCGAAGCGATACGCTCGCGACGACTGTTGAGGGCGGCTCACAGGTTCAATTTGGCGATTGACGACGCGGTTCAGGATAGCCCGCTGTGGAGATGGTCGACCCAGCTTAACAGCTGGATCCTGACGGCAAAAGGACATTCGGACATCCAGAACGCGATCCGGACAGAGCGCAAGCGACAACGTCGAGCAGCCATCGCCTGGATCGGCTGGGCCATCGGGGTTTTCGCCTCATTTACAGGCCTGTTGTCCGTATGGCGCTTTGCTCGGGGTTTGTAGCGAGCCGAGGGGACGCTCCGCTTCTTACTTCATGTTCAAGCCTGTGCGCAGCTGCGGGGACACAGACCACAACTTAAAAAAAGGACCTGCCGGTGCGGCACACGCCGATGCAGGAGAGCGCCTGAACCGATGCCAACCCGCCCTGATGAATTTATGGGCATATCAGGCATCACGCGGCTAAGACCGGAATCCTACCCGCGTTTGCTCGCGTCAGATCGGGATCCTATCCGTAAGGCTTAGTTGCATCGTTGTGGGAACACCGCGATCATTCGCAAGCTAGGGATGGCTATCCCTAACACGTCCTTGGCACTTGAGCCATCGTGCGACCAACGAGGTTCAACAAATGACTGTCCAGCGCTTCAGACGTCCTGTGCACGTTTTCGTGGGGCTCGGCTTTCCCCATTTGGTATCGACCGTGCAGGAGGTCCGACAGCTTCTTGATGAATGGACAGGTAGCCGCTGCCAAAAATATGCGCAGGCTTTAGCGCTTTGCCATTCTGCACTGGCCTGCGAGGAACATGTTGATGTGCTTTGCGCTGCCTTTGAGGCTTTTGCTCGAGCCCACGGGATTCTTGCGCCTGACCCGATCGAGGTTTCGGTTTCGCGCACAGCTGAAGACTGGATGACAGCTTAAGATACTCGGTGACTGATTTAGGCGCGACGTCCTACCGGTCAACTTGCCTGGCGAGGACCCCAACCAGCTCAAGCCCGGCGAGCCTACTCCCCGCCGGCAGCGACCGAACTCCTCGGCGCGAAGGTCTCGCCTGCCGGCAACAGTCCTATCGTCACCCTCACACTATTCGACTACGGGGTGGAAGGCGGGCGGCGGCTGGAACCGGCGCCCGCGGTCTCTGATGCTTCAAGGGATCAGAACTTGAACTCGGCCAGGTTTTCCGGAGTCACGATCTTGGCCGGGCCAAGGATCAGTTCGCCACTAGCGCCAATTGTGTATTCCCCAAGCCGGCCTGCCTTGAACTTCTCGCCTTCCTTGCCGGTGATCTTGCACTGTGCCAGCGCTTGCGCGGTTTGATAGGTGAGATAGCCAAGGTCGGTGACGTTCCACCAGATATCCTGAGCAGCCCCGTCCTTGATGTATTTCGAGATCAAAGTGGCCGGCGCCAAGCCGGTCAACTTGACTTTACCGATCATGCCCGCTTCCTCGAGTGCACGAGCGGCCGCAGGAAGGCCGATGCCCGCAGGAACGATGATCACCTTTAGGTTCGGAAAGGCCTGCACCAGTGCAAGTGCCTGCTGCTGGTTGATCTGCTCGCTTTCTTCTCCATAAGCGACCTGCACCAGTTTCATCTTGGCGAATTTGGGCTCGGCAGCCATTTTCGCCTTCATGAAGTCGATCCAGGCGTTCTGGTTGGTCGCCGTGGGCGTCGACGACAGGATCGCGAATTCGCCCTCACCGCCGCTGAGATTGAATGCGCTTTCCAGCATCATTTCGGCCAGGCTGTCGCCCTTCACTTGATTCACGAAGACTGCGCGGGCGTCGGCCGCCACATCGGAGTCATACGAAATCACGCGGACGCCCTGCTGGACGGCGCGCTTCAGCGCGGGCGCAACGGCATTGGCGTCGTTGCCGGCAATGGCGATGACCCCGACCTTCTGCGACACGAGAGTGTTGATGAATTCGATCTGCGCCTCTGCCGTCGCCTGCGATGGGGCGACCTGGGTAGCGGTGCCGCCAATTTCCTTCGCCGCCTCCTGGGCGCCTCCAAAGGCCACCTTGAAATAGGGGTCAGTGTCGAGCTTGGGCAGGAAGCCGACCGTTACCGGCTCCTTGGCGCATTCCTGGCTCAGAGCGAGCGAGGTTGGCGCAAGCAGAACCGCGGATGCGAGCAGGGCTAATCTAAACGCTTTCATTGTAACTCCTCCGTCAAAAAAATTCGGGCTTGAAGGAAGGGGCCCGAGATCACCCCTTGGTCTCGCGCATGACGCGCGATCTTGAGAGCCGCTCCTGTGTGGAGCGCCAGTAATTGCCGACCAGCAGCGAGCCGATCAGAAGCAGGCCGATGATCATCCCCTGCGCGTCGCCCCCGATCTGGTTGAGTGCCAGCACGTTGCGGATAACGGCAATCAAAACCAGGGCAAGCGTGACGCCGGTGAGGCGACCCTTCCCGCCAAAGACGCTGACGCCGCCGAGCAGCACGATGGTGATGACGTCGAGCTCCATGCCAAGTGCATTGTTGGCGCGGGCATTGGAGAGGCGCGCGGTATAAACCATGCCAGCGATCGCCGCGACGGCGCCCGAGACGATGAATAGTTTCAACACCATGCGGCGCGTATCAATGCCGGAATAGCGCGCCACTTCGGGGCTGCCGCCGAGCGCATAGATGCGCTTGCCCGTCGGTGTCTTCTGCAGGATGACTGCGAAGATCGGCGCCAGCACCAGGAAGGGCACGATGGTCCAGGGTATCTGCGTGCCCGGCAGGTTGTTGATGCCGAAATCGACGACCGCGGGCGGCAGTATGTTGACCGAACCGGTCCCGAGCAGGATGTAACCGATGCCCCTATAGAGAGCCATCGTGCCGAGCGTCACTACCAGAGACTGCAATCCCAGGCTTGAGACCAGGTAGCCATTGAAGGCGCCAAGCAGGCCTCCAACGATGAGCGTAAGCGGGATTGCGGCCAGTGTCGGGACACCGGCTTGGACAAGCATGCCAAAGACCACGGATGTCAGCGCCAGCACAGAGGCGATCGACAGGTCAATCTCCCGGGTGATGATGAGCAGCGTCATGGGCAGGATCAGCAACGCCTTTTCCGAGGCGCTCGCGGCTAGTTGCGAAAGATTGAAGCCGGAGACAAAGTTCGGAACGAACAGGGCCGCGTAGAGGAATATGGCCAGACAAGAGATGGCCAGGAGCAGATCCCAGAAGTCGATTGAACGGAGGAATTTTCTCACCTCGCCCTCGCCTGTCTTGCCTGATCGGCGCGCCGCACGATGAGCGTGTCGATGCCGATGGCGACCAGGATCACCAGGCCGTAAACGCCCTGCAGCCACAGCGGGTCAACGCGCACCAGAGTCAGCCCATTCTTGATGACAAGAAGCGTCAGCGCTCCAAGGATAATGCCGAGCAGTGTGCCGGAACCACCGCGAATAGCGACACCGCCTACCACCGCCGAAGCGATCACTGTCAGTTCGAAGCCGAGGGCGACGCGGGCGTCGATAGTGGCATAGCGGGATGCCCACAGCGCGCCGCAGAGGCCACCCAGCAGACCAGCCACCCCGAACGCCAGCAGGATCCGACGGTCAACGGGAATGCCGATTAGGCGGGCGCCGTCCGGGTTGGAGCCGGTGGCAAACAGTTCGCGCCCGATGGCCGTGCGGTAAAGCAGCACGTAACCGGCGCACAGGATGAGAATGGCGATGACGACGATCAGAGGCACGCCGGCAATCCGCATGCCTGTCATGTCGAGCCAGCCCTGGGTGACTTCGTCGGCGCTGATCTGGTCGCCGGCGGCCCAAATCGAGTTGAAACCGCGAAAGATCGACATCGACGCCAGCGTGACCACAATGGCCGGGATCGTTCCCCGGGTAACAACGAGCCCGTTTATCAGGCCGGCCATGCCGCCGACCGCGCATGCCGTGGCAAGGCCGATGGCTATGTCGAGCCCCGGATAGGCCTGAACCATGCTGGCCGCCATGTAGGCCGAAAGCCCGATCACCGCGGCGATCGAGAGGTCGATATTTCGTGTGATCAGAACCAGCATCTGAGCGAGTGCTGCAACCACGAGCAAGGCAGCATCCATCGACACCGCTGTCAGGTTTGGCGCACTTACCATCCGCGGGTTTATGATGGTGACCGGAATGGCGACCGCCAGCATGGCGGCGAGCAACCCCAGCTCGCGCCGCTTCAGCAAATCGAATGGTCCCTTTTTCCTCTTCCGGAAGGGGCTCCGCTCTGCCAGCGCCGCCGGATCGACGCCCTCGCTGGTCTTGGTCGCCGCCTCCAGTACTTTCTCCTGGGTCGCCTCTCCCCTGGCGAATTCGGCCGTCTGGTGGCCTTCGCGCAGCACAACGATGCGGTCGCACATGCCGATCAACTCGGGCATTTCGGACGAGATCAGGATGATGGCCATGCCTTGCGCGGCGAGGTCGGCGATCATCGCGTGGACTTCCGCCTTGGTGCCGACATCGATGCCTTGCGTCGGCTCGTCGAGGATCAAGACCCGCGGCTCGGTGCGCAGCCATTTGGCCAACACCACCTTCTGCTGGTTGCCGCCGGACAATTCCTTGACGGGCTGGCCGTAACCGGAGAAGCGCAACTTCATTCGTTTCAGCCAGCCCGCGACCAGATCAATGGCGCGATCC
Organism: Mesorhizobium sp. ES1-1; assembly: GCF_020164785.1. Lineage (GTDB taxonomy): Bacteria > Pseudomonadota > Alphaproteobacteria > Rhizobiales > Rhizobiaceae > Mesorhizobium. The sequence continues at coordinate 158,629 of NZ_JAIUGX010000010.1, forward strand.
GTGCCGTAAAGTCCGGCCGGCGCGGCTTTGTCGAGAACGGGCAGCACTGCGTTGTCGAGGATCGAGAAATCCATCACCAGGCTCTGGCCCATGCGGTCTTCAGAGACATAGGCGATGCGAGCATCCATGGCGTCGCGCGCGGTTGCAAAGCGCAGAGCTTTGCCGTCGATCAGGATTTCGCCGGAGTCCGGCTGGTCGATCCCGAACAGCACGCGCGCGATCTCCGTCCGCCCACTGCCGACCAAGCCGCCAAGCCCAAGCACCTCTCCGGCGTGGAGCTTGAGATCGATGCCGGAAAAGCTGCCTGCTCTCGAAAGCCCCCTCGCCTCCATCACCAGCGCGCCGGTCTCGTGGCGCCGTTCGGGATAGAGGTCGGTCAGTTCGCGGCCGACCATCATGCTGATGGCAGCGGCGCGGCCGAGCTCTGCCTTGGACTTGACGCCGACCAGACGCCCGTCGCGCAGCACGGCAATGCGGTCGGCGATACGGAAGATCTCGTCCATGCGGTGGCCGACGAACATCATCGCCACGCCATGCAGCCGCAGATCGGCAACGACGCTAAACAGCCTCTCGACCTCACGCTGCGACAGGGCCGCGGTGGGCTCGTCCATGATCAGCACACGCGCGTCGAGTGAGAGGGCGCGGGCGATCTCAACCAATTGCTGTTCGGATGTTCGCAAGGTTCCCAGCTTTGTTTCGGCCGGCACATCGAGGCCGACCGTCGCCAGCACCTTGCGCGCGCCAGCCAGGATGGCTGCGTTGTCGATGCCGCCGAGGCGGTCGCGCGGCATGTGGCCGAGATAGATGTTTTCGGCAACCGAAAGGTCTGGAAACAGGCCGGGATGCTGGTGCATAACCGCGATGCCCGCAGCCTGGGCATCGTGCGGGGAATGGAACAATACGGGTTTGCCGTCGACTTCCACGCGGCCGCTCGTTGGGGCGTGCACACCTGCCAGCAGTTTGACGCAGGTGCTTTTGCCGGCTCCGTTTTCGCCAAGCAAAGCCAGCACCTCGCCGGAGCGCAATTCAAAGGACGCGTCCTTGAGGGCAATGGTGCCGCCAAAGGCCTTTGTCGCCTGAACAAGGGCCACGGGAACAGCCACGGTCCGCTTTATCGTGGCGTCGACCTGGCCTTGCGCGCCTGACTCTAGCACCGATCCTCCCAGTCGCTGTTCTTTTTTTAAATTTGCTATATTAAATGCTCCGCGACGGCAACCAAAAAATTGACTTCCGCCGCCCCGGGAGGCACTGTCGTGTTGCGGGGGAGAAGCCGCGACCGCGGCAGCTTGAAATCTCCGGGCGGCCGAAATAACGCCGCGAGACATGAATGGAGGCGCCGGTTTTGTCTGGAAAGGGCAGTAATTCTGTCAAGGTTCGGCACTACAACGAGCGTTTCGTGCTTGATGCCATCCGCCGGCTGAAGGAGGCCTCCAAGTCCGATCTGGCGCGCGCGGCGAATCTTACGCCTGCTGCGGTGGCCGCCATTGTCGACGGGTTGGAGTCCTCTGGATTCGTAAAGCAAGTCGGAAAAAGGTTCGGTCAACGCGGTTCTCCTTCCACACTCTACAGGCTTGCGCCCGAGCGCATCTACAGCATCGGCATAAAGATCGGTCGGCGCGCGCTGGAGGCGGTGCTTGTCGACTTTGCCGGCGAGGTCCGCTCGCGCGAGTCGCATGAATATTTGTATCCGGATCCCGATATCGTGGTCAGGGCCGGAAATAAGTCGCTTGTCAATTTCGACAAGGTGATCGCCGGACTTGGCGACGCCAGCATTGTGGGTGTCGGCATCGCTTCGCCCTATTTCTTCGGCGGCTGGAGCGAGGAGCTGGGCTTTCCGGACGACCTTGGCAGCCGCTGGGAGACAATTGAGCTGACGACATTCTTCGCCACGGGGCAGAAGACGCCAGTCTTCGTCGAAAACGACGCGTCGGCGGCGGCGCTGGCCGAACTCATCCAAGGAGCCGGCGCGCGCTTCCGCGACTTCATGCATATCTCGATCGACACTTTTGTCGGCGGCGGGCTTGTGCAAGGCGGTAAGGTCCATACGGGTCCGCATGGCAACAGCGCCGCGCTTGGACCGTTGCCGGTTTCACCTTCGAGCCTCGATTCCGTAGCGGCCAAGCCGGCGCGCTACCAGAGCCTGCTGCATCGAGCTTCGATCTATGTTCTGGTCAATCATCTCAAATCCCGCGGCGTCGAGATCAATCGCGTGCGGGAACTGGATCCGCTGCCGCCTGGAGCACGTGAGCCATTGTTCGAATGGATCGAAGACTGCGCCAACGCGCTGGTCGAAGCGATCATCGCCATCACCTCCGTTATCGACATCGAAGCGATCGTCCTCGACAGCATTCTGCCGCGGCCCATCCAACTTGAGTTGCTTGCGAGGGTGCAGACCCGGTTCAACCGCACCGGCGCGCTTGGCATCGTGGCGCCGGAAATCGTGTCGGGACAATTCGGCCCAGAGGCGTCACCGATCGGCGCGGCCATGCTGCCGTTCTCGGCGCTGCTGGCCCCTGACAGCGGCGTGCTGATGATCGGCAAGGACAGAACAATGCTGCCAGGCAGCCTCTCGAGGCTGGCCGGCCAGAAGTGAGCGCTAGGGTGTGGCGCCAGAAGGCGCACGCACTTTGGCAAGGCGACCGTAGCGAACCCTCACTCCTTCACTGCGCCTGTCATTGAGGAGACGTAGTGTTCGACGAAGAATGAATAGAGCACCACCACCGGCAGGGAGCCGATCAGCGCGCCCGCCATCAACGCTCCCCATTCATAGACGTCCGACCGCACGAGTTCGGTAAGCACGCCGACCGGGACGGTCTTGTTTTCGGACGACTGGATGAAAGTCAGCGCATAAATGAACTCGTTCCAGGACAGGGTGAAGGCGAAGATGCCGGCGGAAATCAGGCCCGGTACCGAGAGCGGCAGCACGATCTTGGTCAGGATCTGCCAGCGGCTTGCCCCGTCGATCAGCGCGCATTCTTCCAGTTCGAACGGGATCGAGCGGAAGTAACCCATCAACAGCCATGTGCAGAACGGGATGAGAAAGGTCGGGTAGGTAAGGATCAGAGCGAAAGGCGTGTCGTAAAGGCCAAGGTTGAACACCATGACCGAGAGCGGAATGAACAGGATCGACGGCGGCACGAGATAGGCAAGGAAAACCGCCAGGCCGACCTGCCGCGCCCCGGAGAAGCGCAGCCTTTCAATCGCATAGGCCGCGAACACTGAGGCCAGCAGCGACAGGAACGTAGCGGCTGTCGAGATGATGATCGTGTTGAGCAGCCATCCCGGATAGGACGTGTCGAAGAGCAGATAGCGGATGTGCTCCAATGTCGGGTGCACCACCCAGAACGGGTTGAAGTTCTGATAGTCGGTCATCTCCAGATTGGGCTTAACTGCCGTGATCGTCATCCAGTAGAACGGGAACAGCAGCACGATGACGAACACCAGCAGCGGCAGATAGACGGTCACGACGCGCCGGGGCAGGCTCTGGAGATAACCCATGCCGCCTTCGTCTGTTTCCGGACGGTTGCTTTCTATTGCGGCCATATCAGTCTCCGCCGCCCTGCTGCCATTTGCGGCGCTGCAGCCCGAAATAGCTGAACAGGATCGCAGCGAGCAGGAATGGGATCATGGCGACCGCGATCGCAGCGCCCTCGCCTAGCTGACCGCCGGAAATGCCGCGCTGGAACGACAGCGTCGCCATCAAATGGGTTGCGTTCACGGGCCCGCCGCGGGTCAGCACATAGATCAGCTGGAAATCGGTGAAGGTGAACAGGACCGAGAACGTCATCGTGATGGCGATGATGGGCGTCAGCAACGGCAACGTCACGTAGCGGAACAATTGCCAGCGGCTGGCTCCATCGAGGGTGGCGGCTTCATAGAGGGATTGAGGGATCGTCTGCAGGCCGGCAAGCAGCGTGATCGCGACAAAGGGAATGCCGCGCCACACATTGGCGGCGATGACCGAGGCGCGCGCGTTTGTCGGATCACCGAGGAAGTTGATGCGGTGGTCGATAAGCCCCATCTGCTGCAAGGCCCATGACAGGATCGAGAACTGCGCGTCGTAGATCCACCAGAAGGCGATCGCCGACAACACCGTCGGCACCACCCACGGCAACAGGACGACGGCGCGAAAGAAGGATTTGAAGGGCAGGTTCTGGTTGAGGATAAGCGCCAGCCAGAGGCCGAGCACGAATTTCAGGATCGAGGCGCTGATGGTGTAGAGCAAGGTGTTGAAGACAGAGAGCCAGAAGACGGCGTCGCTCCAAAGATATTCGTAGTTCTCGAGGCCAACAAAGATGCCGGGGCGGCCGATGCGGGCATCAGTGAAGCCGAGCCAGACGCCGAGCCCGAGCGGATAGGTCAGGAACACCAGCAGCAGCGCCGCCGCCGGCAGCATGAAACCGAAGCCAAGCGCGTTGCGACTTTCGGACAGGCGCGAAAGGATCGACGGACGCGGCTGAACGACGACGGACGGCACGGCCATGGGGGTCGGCTCCTGTTGAAGTCATTTGATTGGCCGGATAGCCAGCCGGGCAGCAGAGCTGCCCGGCTGGCTCGCATCAAACGCGATAGTAGCGGTTCGCGCGCTTCTCGGCCTCTTCCATCGCCTCTTGCGGCGTCGCTTGGCCGGTGACGGCCTTGGCAAACATATCAACCAGCACATAGTCGGCCATGGTTGCCGCCGAGGCATAGCCCAGCGGCCCGGCAAAGCCATTCGGTCGCAGCGTCGCCGACGCCTTTGCGTAGGCAGCATTGTTGCGGTCGGCCGTCCATACAGGATTATTGTCGAACGCCTTGAGCGTCTGGCAGCAATAGCCGGCCGAGGAGGTGATCCAGCTCGACATTTGCGGTTCTTCGAACATGAACTGCAAGTAGGCTTTGGCCGCGTTCGGGTAAGGCGTGTAGTCGAAGATGACGGCGGTGGTCACCTGGAACAGCTCGACGGATTTTCCGATGGGACCGATCGGCAGGTTGGTCGTGCGCGTATCCTTGGCGATTTCGGTTAGTTTCGGATCCTTGTCCTTGTTGATCTTGGCCGTGTTGTAGGCTGAAATGCCGTTGGCGATCACGCTCAGCTCGCCAGCCAGGTAGGCTCGGTTGTTGTTGACGTCGAGCCAGCTCTCAGTGCCCGGAATGAATGTCTTGTAAAGCTGCTGCGCGTATTCGATCGCCTTCATGGTTTCGGGGCTGTTGATCGTCACCTTGCCCTTCTCGTCGACCATCTGGCCGCCGTGGCTCCAAAGCAGCCAGTGCGCGTAATTGTTGCCGTCGCCGACGCCATGGCCGTGCGTGAAACCGGCGGGATGTCCCTTCGCCTTCAGCGCTTTGCAAAGTTCGAGGAAGCCTGCCGTGTCTTTCGGAAATTCCGAGAAGCCAGCTTCCTTCACCCAGCTCTCGCGATAGACAATCGCGTTGCCGATGGTGGCCAGCGGCAGGCCGATGAACTTTCCTTCCCGTGTCGCATACTGCTTTGGTCCCTCATGCCAGCCGCCGTATTTCGACCCGAGATATTCGCCCAGCTCGGTCACGTCGTGCAGCTTGTCGGGATATTGGTGTGGATCGTCGAACCAGACGAACATCAGGTCGGGGCCGGATCCGACATTGGCGGCGACCGCTGCCTTGGGCCGAATGTCCTCCCAGCTTTCCTTGTCGACACGAACCTCGACACCGGTGGCTTCGGTGAATTTCTTGGTGTTGGCCAGCCACTGGTCCTCGTCGCCCTGGACGAAGGGTGACCAGCGCAGCAGCCTGAGCTTGGCGCCTTCCTCGGGTTTGTATTTGGGTCCCTCCTGGGCAAAGGCGGGCGAGTTGATGAACCGGCTTCCCAAGGCACCCGCCGCAGCAGCGGCGGTGGTGCGGATTACGTCGCGTCTGGTGACCTTCATGCTTATCTCCTCCTGTCGATTCCTCGTGGTGATCCCTATTGCCTGATGCGCGTGTCCAATCGCTTCCCGGTCTCGGCGTTGAAAAGGTGGATGAGTCCCGGCTCGGCGGTGAGGTGGATGGTTTCTCCCGGCGTGAAAGCATGGCGCTCCCGGAAATTGGCGACGATCTCGTCACCCCCCGAAGTGCGGCCGATGAGCTGCACCTCCGATCCGGTCGGTTCGACCACCACGACGGTGACGGGAATGCCGTGATCGGAGAGCTGCAAATGCTCGGGCCGGATCCCCAACACCACGGGCTGGCCATTGCCAACGGAAAGTGCCGAGGCCAGCGGGACCGAAATGCTCCCGGCGCCGCGAAAGGTCGGCGAGCCTTCGGTGGCGATTTCACCCTTCAGCAGGTTCATGGCCGGCGAGCCGATAAAGCTGGCGACAAAAAGATTGTCCGGCCGATCATAGAGTTCCAGCGGCGGCCCGATCTGCTCGACGATGCCGTCATGCATGACAACGATCTTGTCCGCCATGGTCATGGCTTCGATCTGGTCGTGGGTGACATAGACCGTGGTCGTCTTCAGGCGCTGGTGCAGCTCCTTGATTTCGGCGCGCATTTGCACCCTGAGCTTGGCATCCAGATTGGACAGCGGCTCGTCGAAAAGGAAGACCGCCGGATCGCGCACGATCGCGCGGCCCATGGCAACGCGCTGGCGCTGGCCGCCGGAAAGCTGACGGGGATAGCGCGACAGCAGCGGCACCAGCCCGAGGATTTCGGCGGCCCGGCGAACACCGGCATCGCTCTCTGTCTTGGAGACACCTTTGAGCATCAGCGAGAACGCCATGTTCTCGGCGACTGTCATGTGCGGGTAGAGCGCGTAATTCTGGAAGACCATCGCGACGTCGCGTTCCTTTGGCGCAACGTTGTTGACGACACGATTGCCGATCATGATCTGGCCGCGAGAGATTTTTTCCAGGCCAGCGATCATCCTGAGAAGGGTCGATTTTCCGCAGCCCGAGGGCCCGACCAGCGTGACGAACTCGCCGTCTTCTATATCGACACTGACGCCGTGGAGAATCTCGGCGGTCCCGAATGATTTGTAGACTTCGCCAATTGCGACAGCCGCCATCGATTCCTCCCGAATGCTTCCCGCGACTTCGCCGAAGGAAACCGCCTCGTGTCAGGTCCGCGATAGCGCAGGTTCTCCTCCCCTGCTCACGCGACCGTGAAACGGTAGCGCTACCACACCGGGCTGTAAAGAGTTTACTCCACCCCAGGTTGGCCCGCCGGTCGATCCATCAGTCCTCTGAGCGGTCATGCGCGCGTGGCCGACTGCGTAAATGCAAGGATCATGATCGGCCCGAAAAGCGCAAGGTCAGCGCCATTCGGGCACGAGCAACAGCGCTTGCACATCGGCATGCCAACTCAGCCCTTGCGTTCCTGAAGGCTGTTGCCGCCGTCGACCACAAGCAGGGCGCCGTTGACGTAGCTGGCGCCTTCCGATGCCAGGAATGCCACCGCCGCGGCCACCTCGTCCGGTCGTCCGGCACGCGCTGGTGGTGTGTGCAGCGCGGCTTGCCGTTCCATCTCGCTCGACGCGCCCGTTTCGATCCAGCCGGGCGCCACGGCGTTGACCGTCACGCCGCTCTTGGCCACTTCGAGCGCCAGCGCGCGCGTCAGGCCCACCATGCCTGCCTTGGCGGCGGAATAGGCCGATGTGCCTTCGAAGGATACCAGCGGCCCGGTGACCGACGCCACATTGACGATGCGCCCATAACCCGCCTCGACCATCGCCGGCAGGAAAGCCTGGGTGACCAGAAACGCGGTTTTGAGGCTGACGTCCATGCCTCGATCCCATTCCACCTCGGTCATGGCGAGAAACGTCTTCTCGACCGATGGCGATGCAAGCGAGCCCATGCCGGCATTGTTGACCAGGATGTCGACAGCGCCGACATGAGCCCGCAGCCTCGCGACTTCGGCCGCAATGGTGAGATCGGCAACCGCGGCTCTGGCATCGATGCCTCCGGCGCAAAGCTCGGCGGCGCGGTCGAGGACACGCCCGCTGGCACCGTTCAGGAAGACGGCATGGCCGGCAAGGCCGAGTTGCCTAGCGATCGCAAGGCCGATGCCGTCGGCCGCCCCTGCCCCGGTGATCAGCGCACGCTTGGTGGTGGAATGAGGCATGGTCAAGTCACACTCCGCTGGTCAGCCCGTCGCTGTCTTACCATGCACCCTGGCGACCGCGCCGCGATCGCCACGGTCGTGAGATGTTCTAAATACCTAATGCGCAGCCGTCCTTGCGAGGGTCTGAACCGCCCTGCAGCGTCCCGTTCATCCAGTCGATCATGATCGCTTGGGCGCCCCCGATCGGCTCCGCCGCCTGGACGATGCGGAACCCGCGACGGGCCAGTTCTTCTTGAACAGCGGCTGGGAGCGTACTCTCGACCTCCACGTCCATCGTGCCCGGAATTGGAAAGACGCGTGGCAGATCAATGGCCTGCTGAAGGTCGAGGCCAAAATCGAGAACTTTCGACAGGAAGTGCGCGTGACCCATGGCCTGATAAGCACCACCCATCACGCCGAAGGGCATGACTGCGCGCCCGTCCTTCACCAGCATGCCCGGAATGATGGTGTGCAGCGGCCGCTTGCCCGGCTGGATAACGTTGGGGTGGTTGGGATCGAGCGAAAAGCTCATGCCGCGATTGTTCAGTGTCACGCCCGAGCGTGGCGCAACGATCCCCGAGCCAAAACCATAATAGATCGAGTTGATGAAACTGACGGCGTTGCGGTCCTTGTCGACGACGGAAATATAGACCGTGTCGCGATGGACCGGCCCATCGAATGAAGGAAGATCCGTGCGCGCACGCATGAGATCGATCATCCCTGCCAAGCGATCCGCCGTCGCATCGGAAAGCAGTTGCTCGACCGGCACAGCCACCTTCGCCGGGTCGGCGAGCAAAGCGTCGCGCGCCGCATAGGCAAGTCGCGTCGCCTCGATCTCGATGTGCAGCCGGTCCGCGGACTGAGGGTCGCCATTGGCCTCGAAGCGCGACAGGATGTTAAGGATCATGAGCGCTATGACGCCTTGGCCATTCGGTGGGCATTCATAGACGTCGTGGCCGCGAAAACTCGTCTTTATCGGCGTCACATATTCGCCCCGGGCCCCCAGGAAATCATCCAGCGTGTGCAGACCGCCGAGGCTCTGCAGGCGCGAAACCATGTCCTGCGCGACTTCCCCCATGTAAAAGGCGCTTCGTCCGTCCGTTGCGATCTTGCGCAATGTTGCGGCGAGTTCGGGTTGCCGGTGCACCTCGCCGATCCGCGGCGCCCGCCCCTCAGGAAGAAAGATGCGTTTTGCGGCAGGATCACCGGAAAGCAGCGCCGCCTCCCGTTCCCAGTCAAAATGCACGCGGGGGGAGATGGCGTAGCCGCTTTCGGCGTATTCGATGGCAGGCGCCAAAAGCTCGCCCAATGGCAGTGTTCCGTGATCAGCATTGAGCTGGGCCCATGCATCGACCGCACCGGGGACGGTTACAGCATGCGGTGAGTCACGCTCGATTTCGGTGATGCCCCGGGACGCATACCAGTCAGCCGTTGCTGCCGCCGGGGCACGGCCGGATCCATTATAGGCGATGATGTCGCCGGATCCTTCCTTCGACATCAGGACGAAACAATCTCCGCCAATGCCGGTCGATCCCGGTTCGACCACGCACTGGACGGCGCTGGCGGCGATGGCCGCATCGAGTGCGTTGCCGCCCGCCTCCAAAATCCGCACCGCTGCAAGCGTGGCCGAGGGATGGGATGTCGCTGCCATGCCATGCCGTGCCACCACAATCGAGCGGTTTGGTTTCTCGAAATCCCTCATTTGCAAAAACTCTCTAAAGCGGGTTGGTGTGAAGGCCAGCCGGTCACGTTGGACTTGTCGCGAAGCCCGATGCAGGACGCAGATGCCGAGACAGATTGTGTTCGAGCCGGCCCAGCGTCCGGGTGATGATGAAATTCAGGATCAGGTAGATGGCGCCGGCGCAGACGAAGACTTCCACGGCCCGGTAGGTCTGCGAGATGATGCCCTGGGCGATGCCGGTGACTTCCATCAGCGTGACGATGGATGCAAGTGAGGTTCCCTTGACCATCAGGATGATCTCGTTGCCATAGCTTGGCAAAGCCTGGCGCAGTGCGATCGGCAGGACGATGCGACGCAGCGTCATCAGTCGCGTCATGCCAAAGGCCTGCGCCGCCTCGATCTGGCCGATCGGCACCGACTGCATGGCGCCACGCAGGATTTCACTGCCATAGGCTGTGGTGTTGAGGGTCAGCGCAAGGATGGCGCACCAATAAGGCTCGCGGAAGAGACCCCACAGACCGAGTTCCTGCAGCGTCAACCGAAACTGGCCAAGACCGTAGTAAATCAGGAATATCTGAACCAACAGGGGTGTGCCGCGAAACAGCGCGACGAAACCTCTTATCGGCCAGTCGATCCAAGGCTGCCGGAGCCGCTGGGCCAGCGCCAAAGTCAAAGCGAGGATACCGCCGAGCAGAATGGAAGTGCCGGCAAGCTCCAGCGTCAGCGGCAGGCCGGCAAGCAGCTTCGGCACTATCTCAGCAAAAAAGGCGAAGTCCATCATACCCTCCGAAAGCCCCGAAGCGCGCGGCGTTCAGCCCGTTTGAACAGCAACCCCGTCGTTGAGGCGATGGCCAGGTAGAGCGCAGCGGCGGCCGTGTAGAAGAGAAACGGCTCGCGCGTCGATCCGGCCCCGATCTGTGCCTGACGCATCAGTTCGACAAGCCCGATTACTGAAATCAGCGCTGAATCCTTGAGCACCAGTTGCCAGCCATTCCCCAGGCCCGGGATGGCGTGACGCATAAGCTGGGGAGCGATCACCCGCCGCAGCATGAGCGCAGGCGGCATGCCGTAGGCGCGGGCTGCTTCGATCTGACCTCGGTCAATGGCGATGTAGGCACCGCGGAAGACCTCGGCCTGATAGGCTCCGGAAATGATGCCGATCGCCGTCGTGCCTGTGGCGAAGGCCGGCAATCCGACGAAGCCTTCGGCGCCGAACCAGTGTCCGACCGCAGTCAGCGCCATGCTGCCGCCGAAATAAAGGAGGTAGATGGTCAATAGGTCGGGCACGCCCCGGAACACCGTGGAATAGGCATCGGCGAGCAGGCCAAGGGGGCGCGACCCGCTGACACGGGCCGAAGCCGCCAAGGCCCCTATCACCGAGCCAACCATGAACCCGGCGATCGAAAGCAAAAGGGTTACGAGCGCCGCGCTGAGCAGCGCCTCTGCCCAGCCGCCGTCGCCAAAGCCCAGCAGACCAAGGCTGTCCAGCATCGGCTAGTTCGCGCTCCCGGAAGGGCTTTTCACTTGGGCGGCGTGACGTCGGTCTTCAGCCATTTCAGCGAAAGCTTCTTGACGGTGCCGTCGGCGATGGCTTCATCGATCGCCTTGTTCAGCATCGCCTTGAGCGCCGTATCCTGCTTGCGCAGCCCCGCTCCGGTACCCCGTCCGAAAACCCCGCCGACAAAACCGGGACCGGCGACGGTGTAGCCGGAGAATTCCGGCTTGGCCAAGGTTGCCGCCAGAGCGGTCTGCTGCGCAAACAGGGCATCTACGCGGCCGGCCGCGAGGTCGAGGTCATGCTGTTCCGTGGTCTTGTATTCGCGGATCTCGACGGAGCCGTCGAAATACTTTTTCAGGAACTCCAGGTTCGAAGTCGCCGCCTGAACGCCGACGACCTTGCCGGCGATCAGCGGCTTGATCTTGTCGATGGCCGCCTTGGCTGGAGCTTCGTCTTCGAGCTTTATCTTCTCGCTCGAGCCGGCCAACGCACCGAGCGGGCTGTCTTTCGCAACGGCGAATCCGGAAGGGTCGATGGCATAGGGCTGCGTGAAGTCGATGACTTCAAGTCGTTTGTCGGTGATGAACATGCTCGCCATTATGACGTCGAACTTGCCTACCGTCAGGGCCGGGATGAGCCCGTCCCAGTCCTGTGTGATGATGGTGCATTCGACTTTCATACGCTCACAGAGATTGCGGGCGAGTTCCACTTCCATGCCATCAGGCTTTCCATCGGCCGTGGTGAAGTTCCAGGGCGCATAAGCGCCCTCCGTCGCGATGGTGATTTTCTTTGGCGCGTCCTCGGCTGAAGCCGACAGAGCGGCGCCTATGCTCAACGCAGCAGCAAGACATGCAATGGGCAGTAGTTTCATTGTGGTGTTCCCCTTTTTTCGGCCCTGCGAGGGCACTTGTTGAAATCAAATGTTTCTTTCCAGCCCGACTGGCTCAGCGTCGGCTCGGGCTCGCAAACTCGGCCAGCAGCGGGGCCGTGTCGAGGATGTGGCTGCGCATAACGGCTTCGGCGGCCGCGGCATCTCCGCCGCGCAACGAATCGATTACTGCCGAATGTTCCTCCGCGGCGCTGAGCGGTTTTTCGACATAGTCGAACCAGATGCGCAGATAGGGTTCGATGGTCACATGCAGTGACGCGATGTGGCGAATAAGCTTCGGGCGGCCGCTGAGATTGCAGATGTAGCCGTGAAATTCCTGGTGGCGTGTTACCCAATCGGCTCCGCCGGCAGCGCCACTCCGCTCCATCCGAGCCAACAAACGTTCGAGTTCGGCAATGGTCTCGGCGTTCATTCGCGGCATCGCCAAGCGAACGGCAAGCCCTTCGAGGACCGAGCGCATCTCGAACGTCTCGTAAATCTCCTCCAGAGTAAGGCCGGCAACGATACACCCACGATTTGGGCGGATCACAACCAGCCCTTCGACCGCCAGGCGCTGGAAGGCCTCCCGAACGGGCATCCTGCTCATGCCGATCTCGGCCGCGATCTCTTCCGGGATAAGCCGGTCACCTGCCCGGTAACGCCCGAGGCGTATGGCGGATTGCAGATGTAGGAAGGCCTCCTGCTCCGCAGTGGCCGGCGTCTGGGCGTAGGGAAGTGCCAAATGATTGACCCTAACGACATCACTGGATTTTTGTATCCACAAATACACTGGTCTTTTTCGAAGCCGTCAAGGCAAATCACCACAGCTCTTGAAGTTAGGCGGAGGAATCGAGGACCAATGCGGCTGGGCCGTCCGTACTGGCCGGCGCGCCGAACTTCTGGCGGTGGCGATGATCAGCCTGTTGGCCGCGCAAGCGGCGCGTGAGCGATCTCGCGGCGGGTTCTTAAGCGTGTATACGCTGCGCACTGACGGCCAGATTACAAAGGGCAAGAGAAGCGTTCGGATCAGCGGTCTTTATTGCGTGAGCAGGAGTGGGGCGACACCGTTAGAGGCGAAGCGATCGCGAAGCCCAACAGTCGCGGCAGATCTGATGCAGCCGCCCGGCCGTTTAATGCCTTAGCGCCTGCACGCTGGCCGCGACTTCACCGCGCACCGGCCGCGCTAGATCCTCATCCAGGAGGCGGGTGATCCGCGCAAACCCGGTAAAGGCCTTCCTGGCGGCCGAGGCCGCCATCTGGCCCGACAGAGCCGCGGAACAGCAGTTCACGGCGCATTGATAGACCGGCCCACGCCGGCCTGCAGGCCATGCGTTAAGAAACGTTATGGCCTGACCGACGCTGCCGATCTCTTCTACAGGATGTCCGTCTCGGTGCGAAATCCGAGTCGGGCAAAAGAAATGCAATCGGTCCGTTGCCTCCTCCCTCAAACACGATGCGGAATAACTGGTACGACGCGTTCTCCTCCGATGTTTCCGTGCAACGGGCGTCGAGCTCCTGCGGCCGAGCCGGCTCATCCGCAAAGAATGAACCCGCGCGCCTTGGCGTGGCGATAATCGCGGTTCTCATTGAATATCTTTAAGGCCAAAGCCGGCCAATGGATTGCTTGCGGCTAACCCTGCGTCAGGATTAACTGGCATTGCCATCGCGTGGGGGCGCGCGGCGATCAAGGGGAGATTTCGCATGACTATACAAGGCGCATCGCCTGACCTGTATAATGAGGACCTAGCTCCGGCGACGATCCGCAACTGGGGACCATTCTCGATCTTCAACGTGTGGACATCGGATGTTCACAGTCTTTGGGGCTATTATCTCGCGGCCAGCCTGTTCCTGTTTTGCGGCGGCTTCTTCAATTTCATCATCGCCATCGGCATAGGGTCGCTGATCATCTATGCGCTGATGAACATGGTTGGCTATGCCGGCGTCAAGACAGGGGTGCCCTACCCCGTCCTCGCCCGCGCTTCCTTCGGCATCTGGGGCGCCAACATACCAGCACTGGTGCGCGCTATCGTCGCTTGTTTCTGGTACGGCGCCCAGACAGCCGCGGCGTCCGGCGCCATCGTCGCGCTCCTGATCCGCTCGCAATGGTTCGCCGATTTCAACGCCAATACGCATTTCCTTGGCCATTCCGGCCTGGAGGTCATCTGCTTCGTCGTCATCTGGGCGCTACAACTGCTGATAATCCAGCGCGGCATGGACACGGTGCGGCGTTTCCAGGATTGGGCCGGGCCCGCGGTCTGGGTCATGATGCTGATCCTGGCGATTTATCTCTGCGTCAAAGCCGGAACATTCGCATTCACCAGCGATATTCCGATGGATGTGCTTCTGGAGAAGACCAAGGACGCAGGTGTGCCGGGCACGCCTGGCTCCCCGGCCGCCCTCTTCGCTGTGGCGGCGATCTGGGTCACCTATTTCTCGGCGCTCTATCTCAACTTCTGCGATTTCGCGCGCTACGCACCCGACCAGGCGTCGCTTCGCAAGGGCAACATCTGGGGTCTGCCAGTCAACCTCATCCTGTTCTCGCTGGTTGCCGGCGTCACCACCATTGCCGCCTACGATGTCTATCACGAGGTGCTGCTGCATCCCGACCAGATCTCGGCCAAGTTCGACAGCTGGTTCCTGGCAGCGCTTGCGGCTTTGACTTTCGCCGTGGCCACCTTGGGCATCAATGTCGTCGCGAATTTCGTGTCGCCGGCCTTCGATTTCTCCAACGTTTTCCCGAGGCAGATCAACTTCAAGAAGGGCGGCTACATCGCGGCGCTGATCGCGCTTGTGCTCTACCCCTTCGCGCCATGGGAAGGCAGTGCGGCCTCCTTCGTCAATATCATCGGCGCGACGATGGGGCCGATCTTCGGCGTGATGATGGTCGACTACTATCTGATCCGCAAAGGCGAGCTCGACGTCGAGGCGCTATATCGCGAAGACGGCGAGTTCCGTTTCCAGGGCGGCTGGCACGTCAATGCCTTCATCGCCGCCGGCATCGGCGCCGTCTTCTCGTCGATCCTGCCCAACTTCACCGACTGGCTGCCGTCCTGGTGGGGCGTCTATGGCTGGTTCTTCGGCGTCGCTATTGCCGGCGTCATCTACTATGTGCTGCGCACCGCCGCCGTCAGCGCCGGCGCCAGGACAGCGAAAGCCTGACAGGCCTCGTAAGGGGCGGCGAAAGGCCGCCCCTTACTCGCGAACCATATCGGCCAGTTTGCGCACTGTGTTCCAGTTGCGCGAGGTGCCGATGCCCAGCCGCTTGTGGCCTATCGCCGTCAGAAGCCGTGAATTGGGCGTGGCGCGGGAGAAGAAAATCCAGAGGTCGCCATCAACGGCCTGCATCTTTTCATCCCTGCCGACATAGGGCCTAAGCGTGGCGACATCTTCTTCGGACACTGGCCGCCGCATCACCCGAACCGCCACCTGATCCGTGGCGGCTGCCGATTCCGCCGGGAACGGATTGCCGGCCGCAAGCCTCAGCCAATCGCCGGCGCCGCGCACGATGATGTGGACATGGCGGCCGAAGGCACGCTCGAAGGCTGCTTCAAGCCGTGCCTCGAGATCAGCGATCTCTGTCGCCGGAGCTTCGAAGACGAGATTACCCGTCGCCACCAGCGTGCGGGCATTCTTCAGGCCAAGCTCCTGCGCCATCGCCTTGAGGTCGGACATGACGACTCGCCGCCCCTCGCTGAGGACGATGCTGTAGAGCAGCGCGACATAGGTCTGCATGCAGCGCGATCCGTCGAGCGGCTATACCAAGCGCGATTGCTCCACCGCCGCCTCGATGAAACTCGCAAAGAGCGGATGCGGCTCGAGCGGCCGGCTCTTCAGCTCAGGGTGGTACTGGACGCCGATGAACCAGGGGTGATCCGGGTATTCGATCGTTTCCGGCAGCACGCCGTCCGGCGACATGCCGGCAAACACGAGGCCGCAATCCTCGAGCCGTTCCTTATAGTCGATATTGACCTCGTAACGGTGGCGATGACGCTCGGAAATCTGCGTGTCGCCATAGATGTCGGCGATCTTCGAACCCTTCACGAGCTCGGCCTGATAGGCGCCAAGCCGCATCGTG
The DNA here is from genome assembly GCF_020164785.1 of Mesorhizobium sp. ES1-1. Classification (GTDB taxonomy): domain Bacteria; phylum Pseudomonadota; class Alphaproteobacteria; order Rhizobiales; family Rhizobiaceae; genus Mesorhizobium. The sequence goes on from NZ_JAIUGX010000010.1 coordinate 174,788, forward strand.
CCGCCGAGATCTCCGGTCTCGCGCCGTTTCTCAAGCATGTTACCTTTCAGCCATTCGGTCATCAGGCCGACGACGGGCTCCTGGGTCGGACCGAATTCCGTCGACGACGCATGTTCGACGCCCGCCAGCGAGCGGGCCGCCTCGATGCAGGCCATCTGCATGCCGAAGCAGATGCCGAAATACGGCACCTTGCGTTCGCGCGCGAACTTCGCCGCCAGGATCTTGCCTTCGGAACCGCGCTCGCCAAAGCCACCGGGAACAAGGATGCCATGCACCTTTTCCAACCAAGGCGTCGGATCTTCCTTCTCGAAGATCTCAGATTCGATCCAGTCGAGCTTCACCTTGACATGGTTGGCGAGGCCGCCATGCGAGAGCGCCTCGATGAGCGATTTGTAGGCATCCTTGAGGCCGGTATATTTGCCGACGATGGCGATGGTCACCTCGCCTTCCGGATTATGAATGCGGTTGGACACCGCCTGCCAGGGCTCCATACGGGGCTTCGGGGCCGGCTCGATGCCGAAGGCGGCGAGGACTTCCGAATCGAGCCCCTCCTTGTGATAGGCCATCGGCACGTCATAGATGTGCGGCACGTCGAGAGCCTGGATGACGGCGCTTTCCCGGACGTTGCAGAACAGTGACAGCTTTCTGCGTTCTTCCCTGGGAATTGAGCGATCGGCGCGAACCAGCAGAATGTCGGGCGCGATGCCAATGCCGCGCAGTTCCTTGACCGAATGCTGGGTCGGCTTGGTCTTCAACTCGCCGGCCGTCGGAATATAAGGCATCAGGGTCAGATGGACGTAGACGGCGTTGTTGCGCGGCAGGTCGTTGCCGAGCTGCCTTATGGCCTCGAGGAACGGCATCGCCTCGATATCGCCTACCGTGCCGCCGATCTCGCAAAGCACGAAATCATAGTCGTCATTGCCGTTGAGGACGAAGTTCTTGATCTCGTCGGTAACGTGGGGAATGACCTGCACGGTGGCGCCGAGATAGTCGCCGCGACGCTCGCGCTCGATGATGTTCTTGTAGATGCGGCCGGTCGTGATGTTGTCCTGCTGGTTGGCCGAGCGGCCCGTGAAGCGCTCATAGTGGCCAAGATCCAGGTCGGTCTCCGCGCCGTCATCGGTGACGAACACCTCGCCATGCTGATAGGGCGACATGGTGCCAGGATCGACGTTGAGATAGGGATCGAGTTTCTTGATACGCGCGCGATAGCCTCGCGCTTGCAGGAGAGCCCCAAGGGCCGCTGCGGCAATGCCTTTTCCAAGTGAGGAAACCACGCCGCCTGTGATGAATACATATCGCGCCATGGGAGTCATCGCTTAACGCGGCCGGGTTGATTCCGCCAGAGAAAAAACCGCCGCGAAGTGTTTTTCCCAAGAAGGCGCCGGAGCCTGTGTGTGGCGCCGAAGGCGAGCAGACGGTACGAAGCCACGGCAAATGGCCTCAGGACCTGGAGCGCGGCAATCGAGGCGATTTCGACACGAAACGCCTTGGGGCCGGCCAAAACAAAAGGGCCGGCGGAGCCGGCCCTTCGGCAATGTTGTAACGGAGGTCAGATGATGACGACCTTGGTGCCGACCTTGACGCGGCTGTAGAGGTCCATGACGTGCTCGTTGATCATGCGGAAGCAGCCATTGGACGCGCTGGTGCCGATCGACTGGGGAGCGATGGTGCCGTGGATACGCAGATGCGTGTCCTTCTTGCCGTCATAGAGGTAGATGGCGCGTGCGCCGAGGGGGTTTTCGCCGCCGCCGGGCATTCCGTCCTTGAAGCGGCCATAATGCTTGGGTTCGCGCTTCTGCATGTCCAGCGTCGGGATCCAGCGCGGCCATTCCTGCTTGTCTCCGACAGCGACCGTGCCTTTGAACTGCAGGCCCTCGCGGCCGACCGCGATGGCGTAGCGGCGTGCAGTGGACGAGGACTCGACCAGGTAAAGCCGGCGCGCGCTGGTGTCGATGACGATGGTGCCGGCATCATAGCCGGTGAATTCGACGTCCTGAGGCACGAACTCCGGCTTCACCTTGAACTGCTTCCTGGCTTCCTTCCTGGCAAGAGCCTGGTCGAGAGCCCGCGTCTCGGGCAGATAGGAAATCGAATTCGAGGAGGATGTACCGCCGAACAGGCCGGCGAAAATGCCGCCGCTTTGCGGCTTCTGCCCGGGCGCCTCGCTACGCAATTCGCCATTGTTGCCGGTCAGGGCAACATTCATCGCCTCGGCGGGAAGTGGTTCGGCCGACTGGATCGGCGCCAGCGGTTCGATTGGCTCGATGACCTTGGTTGTTTTCTTGGTCGGCTTGGCGTCAGCCACGACAGTCGCGCTCTTGCCCTTCTTGGCCAGGAACGCCTCACGCTCCGCCTGGGCCCTGGCCTTGGCCGCCTCGCGCATCGCGAGCTTCCTGGCCTCGAGAGCCTTGGCCTTGGCGTCTTCCTTATCGGCAACGATCTTGGCCTCGATCTTCTTGATCTGCGCGAGATCGTCCGGCGTAGGGTTTTTCTTTTTCTTGAGAAGCTTCAATTGCGCCGTGTCACTCTTGGCGGCCACCTTGATGGCATCGGTCTTCTCGACCGACTGATGAGCGGCCATGTTGGCCGGTACGCCGGCGAAGGCCGGGGAACTCATGCCGAATGCGGCGCAAAGTCCCAGGAAAATGAAGCTGCGAAGCTGCATGGCGAGATCCGATCGTTCTATGCTTGTTGCCCACGGCGTCGCCCGGCGCCCCCCAAGGACACCGGAAATGCCGCGCGCAATCTATAGTCGAATTAGGGCTGGCGCCTCAAGCACGCAGCAGCGCCTGCAGGCTCGAATCTTCGTGATCGGGCCGCATTTGCCGCGACTGTTGTCAATCCACAACAGATCGCGGCTTCGGCGCCGATGATTACTGGTTCGGAACCTGAGGGGTGGCTGGTGCTGCTGGAGCGGTCCCGTTGGTCGCGGGCGCAGTCGTACCGGCGGCAGGCGCCGTTGCCGGCGGGGTTGGCGCAGGCGTGGCCGCCGCGTCATTGCCGGAAGGTGGTGTCGGCGCGGCGTTGCCGGCCGGCGCCGGTGTCGTCGTTCCGGGCAACTGGTCGAGCACACCCTTGCCGGCGCCGTCGGATGTCGCAGGCACGCGGTCGAGGATGTCGATCGGCTTTTCACCATAGCGGGCGACGATCGACAGCGTCAGCGAGGTCACGAAGAAAGCCGCGGCCAGGATCGCCGTCGCACGCGTCAGCGCATTGGCCGCGCCGCGCGCGGTCATGAAACCCGATCCGCCACCGATGCCGAGGCCGCCGCCTTCGGAACGCTGCAGTAGCACCACGCCGACAAGGGCGAGCACGACCATGAGATGGATGACGATCAGTACGGTTTCCATGGGTTATCCTGGCAAGGCCTAGCCCGGCCGTGGACACGACCGGTGAATTGGAGGCGGCTCAATACAATGCTTTGACGGCATTTCCAAGCCCGTGGCCGGAATATGGGAAGCAACGGGTTCTTTGCAACGATTCCGGCCGGCGGCGCGCAAGGCCGCGTCCGGAAATTCTCAGGAGATATCGCGGTAGGCCTCGGCGATAGCGAGGAAGTCAGCGGCTTTCAAGCTCGCCCCACCGACCAGCGCACCGTCGACGTTCTTTACGCCGAGCAGTTCGACCGCATTGGATGGCTTGACCGAGCCGCCGTAGAGAATGCGCATCTTCACCGCCGCAGCGCCCAGCTTCTCGGCCAGCTTTTCACGGATATGCCGATGCGCTTCGGCGACGTCCGCGGCGGTCGGCGTCAGGCCGGTGCCGATCGCCCATACCGGTTCGTAGGCGACGATGGCGTTGGACGGGGTGGCGCTCGGCGGCACCGAACCGGCGATCTGGCGCGACAGCACATCCAGCGTCTCGCCTGCTTCACGTTGCTGCCGCGTCTCGCCGACACATATGATGGCCACAAGCCCGGCGCGCCATGCGGCGGACGCCTTGGCCTGAACCGTCGCATCATCGTCGCCGCGCTGCTCGCGGCACTCGGAATGGCCGACGATGACATGGCTGGCGCCGGCGTCCTTGAGCATTTCCGCAGAAATACATCCCGTGTAGGCGCCACTTTCCTCTGTGTGGCAGTCTTCGCCGCCCGCATGGACCGGCGTGCGCGACAAAATCTCCGCCGCGCGGGCCAGCAAGGTCGCCGGAACGCAGACCAGCGCCTCGGTCTCCGCATCGAGCCCGCTCATGAAGCCATTGCCGATCATCCTGAGCTCGTTGACCGATGCACTGGTACCGTTCATTTTCCAGTTGCCGGCAACAAGCGGGCGGATTCCTGGCGTCATGGGTTTGGTTCTCCGGTCGATATTCGGCACTCGCCCTCACTACCAAAATCAGGCCACAAAGCAATCGACAGTGGACCGGAAGGGCGCTATTGCGCTTGTTTCAGACTCGGCGCACGCCGAATTGCGCATAAATCGGAATTGTCCATGCTTGGTGTATTGAGAAACGCGGCGGGAACCTGGGTCGCGAAAACGTTGCTTTCGCTGCTCGTGGTGAGTTTCGCCGTATGGGGCATCTCCGGTCGGTTGATGGGTGGCTTCGCCGGCCATGATTCGGTGATAACGGCGGGTGGCACCAAAGTGTCGATCAACGAGTATCGCCTTGCCTATGATCGCCAGCTCAGCGTGATGTCGCAGCAGTTCGGTCAGCGCCTCACCCACGAACAGGCCAAGGCGCTCGGCATCGACAACCAGGTCCTGGCGCAGCTCGTGTCGGGCGCCGTTCTCGATGAGCAGGCGCGCAAGCTTGGCCTCGGCCTTTCAAAAGACCGGCTGGCCGAGCTCACCCGCGAGGACCCCGCCTTCAAGGGTCCCGGAGGCCAGTTCGACAGGCGAACCTTCGACTACATGCTGCAGCAGATCGGCATGCGTCCCGAGGATTATCTGAAGAACCGCGCCAAGGTGGCCGTGCGCCAGCAGATCGTCGAGGCGGTTTCCGACGGCCTCAAGGCGCCGGACACGTTCTTCAAGGCGGTGGCACTCTACCGCGGCGAAGACCGCACCGTGGACTATCTGACATTGCCGAAGACGCTGGTCGAGCCGATCGCGGCCCCCGGCGACAGCGTGCTGTCGGCCTATTTCGAGGCCAACAAGAAAACCTACGCCGCGCCCGAATTTCGCAAATTCTCCTATGTCCGCCTCGAACCGGAGGACATCATGGATACGACCGCCGTTACCGATAGCCAGGTGAGTGACGACTACAACAAGAACAAGGCGCGTTACACGACGCCGGAAATGCGCACCATCGAGCAGCTTGTTTTCCCGACGCCGGAGGCGGCCAAGGCCGCGTTCGATTCGCTTCGGGCTGGCGCCACTTTCGACAAGCTCGTCACGGCGGCGGGCAAGACTCAAGCCGACACGCTGCTCGGCACGCTCGCCAAGGACAAGATCGCGGACAAGGCGGTGGCCGAGGCGGCCTTTGCGCTCACCGTCAATGAAGTCAGCCCCGTGGTGCAAGGCGCCTTCGGTCCGGTGCTGCTGCGCGTCACCGAGATCAAGCCTGAAGTGGTGAAGCCGCTGGCCGAAGTGTCCGACCAGATCCGCAAGGATTTGGCACTAGGCGAGGCGAGCCGCATCCTCTTGGATGTTCACGACAATTATGAGGACACACGCGCCTCCGGCAGTTCGCTGGCTGAAGCGGCCGCCAAACTGAAGCTCAAAGATGTCACCGTCGACGCCATCGATCGTAGCGGTCTCAAGCCCGATGGTTCCGTTGTAAAGGATCTGCCGGAATCGCCGGAGCTTATCAAGGCGGTCTTCGAGGCAGAGCCCAAAACCGAGAACGACGCCCTGACCACGGCGGACAATGGCTTCATCTTCTACGAGGTAGACTCGATCACGCCGGCGCGCGACCGGACGCTCGACGAGGTTCGCCAGAAGGTCATCGCCGACTGGACGGCGGCCGAGACAACCAAACGGCTAGCCGCCAAGGCTGACGAGCTTGAGAAGCGACTCAAGGCTGGCGCGACACTTGACGCCATCGCAGGCGAACTCAAGCTGGAAAAGCAGACCAAACGCGGCGTCAAGCGTGAGGCCGACGATGTCGATCTCGGCAAGGACGGCGCTGCCGCGATATTTGCCGTCGGCGAAGGCGGCAGCGGCTTGATTCCTTCGCCCAGCGGCGACGGACAGATCCTATTCAAGGTCGCCGAGGTGTTCGAACCAGCCGGTGCCGACGCCAGCTCGGTCCCCGCGGAAGCTCAGAAATCGTTCACTTCGGGTATGTCGGATGACTTGCTCGACCAGTTGGTGGCACAGTTGCAGACCCAATACGACATCCGCATCGACCAAGCCGCCGTCGCCCAAGCCTCGACAAGATGAGCGCGCTGAAAACCCATATCGCCAAGGTCGCCGCCGGCAGCCCGCTCTCCTTCGAGGAGGCGCGCGAAGCCTTCGACATCATCATGTCGGGCGATGCGACCCCTGGGCAGATCGGCGGCTTCCTGATGGCGCTGCGCGTGCGCGGCGAGACGGTAGGCGAGATTTCAGGCGCGGTCGCGACTATGCGGTCCAAGATGCTTCGCGTCGACGCCCCTGCCGGTGCCATCGATATTGTCGGCACGGGGGGCGATAATTCGCACAGCGTCAACATCTCGACGGCATCTGCCTTTGTCATCGCAGGTTGCGGTGTGCCGGTTGCCAAGCATGGTAATCGCGGCCTGTCCTCCTTGACCGGATCCGCCGATGTTCTGGTGGCGCTCGGCGTCAAGATCGATATCTCGCCCGAGGTCATCGGCCGTTGCATCCATGAGGCCGGCGTCGGCTTCATGTTCGCACCGGCGCATCATCCGGCGATGAAGCATGTCGGCCCGACCCGCGTCGAACTCGGCACCCGCACCATCTTCAACCTGCTCGGGCCGCTCTCCAATCCGGCCGGCGTCGTCAGGCAGATGGTCGGCGTCTTCCTGCCGGAATGGATCATGCCGGTGGCGGAGACGCTGAAAGCGCTCGGCGCCGAGCACGCCTGGGTTGTTCATGGTGACGGCTATGACGAGATCACAACCACCGGCGAGACGCAGGTTGCGGAATTGATCGGCGGCGAAATCCGCCACTTCACGCTGACCCCCGAGGCGGTGGGGCTGGCTCGTCACACCAAGGATGAATTGCGTGGCGGCGACGCCGCTTACAATGCCGGGGCGTTGCGCGATATGCTGGGCGGGACCGCCGGCGCCTATCGCGACACAGTGTTGATGAATGCCGGAGCCGGACTTGTGGTAGCGGGCAAGGTGACGACGCTTGGCGACGGCATTGCCATGGCCGCGCAGGCGATCGACAGCGGCCGAGCCCTGCAAGTGCTCGACAGGCTGGTCGAGATTACGAACGGATAGAACGTGTCTGACATTCTGCGCAAGATCGAGGCCTACAAGCGCGAGGAGATCGCGGCGGCAAAGGCACGCGTGCCGCTGGCCGAGATCAAGGCGCGGGCGAGGGATGCCGAAGCGCCGCGTGGGTTCCTTGCGGCGCTCGAGGCGAAGCGCAGGTCGGGCGCCTTCGCCCTGATAGCCGAGATCAAGAAGGCCAGCCCGTCCAAGGGCCTGATCCGATCCGATTTCGATCCGCCGGCATTGGCGCGGGCCTATGCCGATGGGGGCGCGGCCTGTCTTTCGGTCCTAACCGACGGACCATCCTTCCAGGGCGCGCCGGAATTTCTGACGAATGCGCGGGCAGCGGTCGCCCTACCCGCATTGCGCAAGGACTTCCTCTTCGATCCCTACCAGGTCCACGAAGCGCGGGCATGGGGCGCCGACGCCATCCTGATCATCATGGCCAGTGTCGACGATGCCCTGGCGAGCGAACTCGAATCGACGGCGTTCGAATTGGGCATGGACGCTCTGGTCGAAGTGCATGACGAGGCCGAGATCCAGCGCGCGCTAAAACTTTCGTCGCGGCTTGTCGGAATCAACAACCGCAATCTGCGCACGTTCGAGACCAGCCTTGAGACCTCGAGGCGGCTGGCGACCATGGTGCCCGCGGACCGGCTGCTGGTCAGCGAAAGCGGGATCTTCACCCATGACGACTGCCTGCGCCTGCAAAAGAGCGATATCGGCACGTTCCTTGTCGGCGAGAGCCTGATGCGGCAACAGGACGTCGCAGCGGCGACGCGCGAGTTGCTGACAGGCACGACGCTGGCCGTCGAGGTCGTCTGATCATGACGGGCGCCCTCACCCATCTTGGCGCGCAAGGCGAGGCCAACATGGTCGATGTCGGCGAGAAGGAAGAGACGACGCGCACGGCGATCGCCGAAGGCTCTGTCTCGATGCAGCCAGGAACGCTGACCATGATCCTCGCGGGCGACGCCAAGAAGGGCGATGTGCTCGGCACGGCGCGCATCGCCGGCATCATGGCAGCCAAGAAAACGCATGAATTGATCCCGCTCTGCCACCCGCTGCTGCTGACAAAGGTCTCCGTCGATGTCGAGCCGGACCATGATTTGCCGGGCCTGAGGGTGACGGCCCTGGCGAGGGTCACCGGAAAGACGGGCGTCGAGATGGAAGCTTTGACCGCCGCGTCTGTGGCTTGCCTGACGATCTACGATATGGCCAAGGCGGTCGACCGCGCCATGGTCATTTCCGGCATCCGGCTTGTCGAAAAGACCGGTGGCAAGTCGGGCGACTACAAGGCGGCCCCCTGAATGGCGCTGGTTCCGGTCGCGGAAGCGCTGGAGCGCCTGCTGGAAGGCGCCGCACCCCTGGCAGGCGAGAGCGTTCCGTTGTTCGAGGCGATGGATCGGGTTTTGGCCGAGCCGGTCGTAGCGCTCCGTACCCAGCCCCCTTTCAATGCGTCGGCGATGGACGGCTATGCCTGCCGCGCCGAAGACGTGGCGACGGTGCCGTCGCGGCTCTCGGTCATCGGCGTGGCCCCGGCCGGGCGCGGCTTTAGCGGCGCCGTCGGCAGGTTACAGGCCGTGCGCATCTTCACGGGAGCGCCACTTCCGGAAGGCGCCGAGACCATCGTCATCCAGGAGAATGTCAGGGATCTCGGCGGCGGCGAAATCGAGGTGGTGGAACCTGCCGCCAAGGGACGCAACATCCGTCGCGTCGGTCTCGACTTTTCGAAGGGCGATGTCCTGCTTGCACCAGGCCGCCTGCTCGACGCCGCAGCCTTGTCGCTGGCAGCCTCCGCCAACCATGCTCGGGTGAGCGTCGTCAGGCGGCCGCTGGTCGCCATCATCGCCACCGGCGACGAGCTGCTGCCGCCCGGCAGCGAACTCGGGCCGGACCAGATCATTTCGTCCAATGCCTACGGCGTTGCCGCCGCCGTACAATCCGTCGGCGCCCGCGCGCTCGATCTCGGCATTGCGGCGGACCGCAAGGAAGCGATCGCGGCGCTGGTGACGAAAGCGGTCGCGTCAGGTGCGGATGTCATCGTCACCTTGGGGGGCGCTTCGGTCGGAGACCATGACCTGATCCATGACGTGCTGACCGGCGAAGGCATGAAGCTCGGCTTCTGGAAGATCGCCATGCGCCCCGGCAAGCCGCTGATGTTCGGCCGCCTTGGCCATATCATGTGCATAGGACTGCCAGGCAACCCGGTCGCAAGCCTCGTCTGCTCGCAACTGTTTCTGAAGCCGCTTCTGGCGCGGTTGGGCGGCCGAGACTTTCGCCAGGATATCCGTCCCGCGCGCCTGGGTGCTGCACTGCAAGCCAACGACCTGCGCCAGGATTATGTGCGTTCGGTCGTCAGCGACGATGACGGCGCCCTTGTCGCGACGCCGTTTGGCATCCAGGACTCCTCGATGCTGCGGATGCTGGCCGACGCCAACGGACTGATCGTGCGGGAGCCGTTCGCCCCCGCCGCCGCCGTTGGCGAGGCCTGCCGGGTGTTGATGTTTCGCTGAAGGGCGGGCAGGCAGACCATTGATAAAAAAGAGTCTCTGGTGCTATGGAGAGAGCAGCGTCTGCGTCAGCGCATGCGCGGGATCGGCAAGGCCGTCGACGACATCGAAATGATGACGATCGGGCTCGATGACGGTGCTGGTGGTGGCGCCAAGGCCGGTCCAGATATTGGCGAGCAAAAAAGTCTGACGCAGGAACTCGGCACGCTCGCCGCCGCCTGCCCAGCACGTGATGCGGGTCCCGTCCAGTGGCCGCAGCAGCGCCGGGCTTTCGGTAAGCGCCTCCTCCTCGTCGAGAGCCAGTGTCGTGTTCATCCCTGTGCGCATGATCGGACGCAGATCGTGGACGCCTGAAATCGAGACGACGCGGCGAATGCGCTGTGCCACTGCGGCCGCGAGCGGCGTGGTCGTGGTCACCATGCGGCTGGCGAGATGGCCGCCGGCGGAATGTCCGGTCAGCATCAGCGGGCCTTCTTCTACTAAGCCCGCCGCCATGGTGATCGCGACCCCGACTTCGCCGACGATGCTTCCGATGCGTATGTCCGGACACAAGGTGTAGGAGGGCATCGCCACGGCAAAGCCGCTGCTGACTGCGCCATTGGCAAGGTGCGACCAGTCACCCTTGTCGGACTCCATCCAATAACCGCCATGGATGAACACCACGAGGCCCTTGGGCGCGGCGTCGGGAAAGAAGAGATCCAGCCGGGCGCGCGGTGCATCTCCGTACGGAATATCCAGCCTTGCCCGATTGACGGTCAGGCGCGTTTCACGAAACGCCTCGGCCCGCATGGTCCAGGCGGCCGGCCAGCGGTCACTGCCGGCAATGTTGGCACCGTTGGCGTAGGCATTGTCCCAATCGGCGATATGACGTTCGAACATCGCCCCTGCCCTCAACAAATTTGCTCGTCACAGCAATGGCCATCGTCACGGCGGGCGTCAATGCTATGGCAGCAACACTTTAGGCTTGAAACACCTCGCGTCACTTGCCACCCTGCGTGACGTCGGCTGCGCTGCCATGCTCCAGGTCTTCGCGATGAGAACGGCCAAACCGAAGCAACGCTGGTTACGGACCTTCGGCAAGATCGAGGAAAGCACGAACATGAGCGAAATTCCCGATCTGGCCGCGATCGAGACGATGGATGCCACGGATCCGCTGCGCGCCATGCGCGATCGTTTCACCCTGCCGGAAGGTGTCATCTATCTCGATGGCAATTCCCTGGGGGCGGCGTCGCATGCCGTCCTTGCCGAATTGCAGCAGGCGGCGGGTCACGAATGGGCCCAGGATCTCATACGAGCCTGGAACTCCGCCGGATGGTTCGACATGCCGATCGAACTTGGCGACCAGATCGGACGCTTGATCGGCGCAGCGAGCGGTCAGACGGTGGTTTGCGACACGACGTCGATCAACATCTACAAGGTCCTCCATGCGGCGCTCAACATGCGCGGTGGCAGGACCGTGATCGTCTCCGAGGGCGACAGTTTTCCAACCGATCTCTACATCGCCGAAGGCGTGGCGACGACCCGCGATGGCGCCTCGCTGCGTCTATCGGGCATCGATGCGCCAGCCATCGAGGAGCTGATCGACGAAGACGTTGCGGTGGTCCTGGTCAATCACGTCAATTACAAATCGGGTGAACTGCGAGACATGGGGGCTTTGACCCGCAAAGCTCATGCGGCCGGGGCGCTTATCATCTGGGATCTTTGCCACACCGCCGGCGCGCTTCCGGTCGAGCTCGACCGTGCGAATGCCGACTTCGCTATTGGCTGCAGCTACAAATACCTCAATGGCGGCCCCGGCGCACCGGCCTTCATCTATGCCGCCCAGCGCCACCATGACGATATACGCCAACCGCTCACCGGCTGGTGGGGGCATGCGCGGCCCTTTGCTTTCGAGCGAGACTATGTCGCTGGCGCAGGGATCCGACGCTTCCTGTGCGGCACGCAGCCGGTGCTCTCCATGCGCGCGCTCAAAGGCGCGCTTGCGATCTGGGACGAGGTAGACATGGCTGCGTTGCGAAGGAAGAGCGTGGCGCTGACCGAACTGTTCATCCAACTCGTCGAAGCGAAGTGTGGCGCCTATGGCCTGACCCTCGAGAGCACCCGCGACTGGACGAAGCGCGGCAGCCAGGTGTCTTTCCTTCACGATCATGGCTACCAGATCATGCGGGCATTGATCGAGCGCGGCGTCATCGGCGATTTCCGCGCGCCGTCGACCATTCGGTTTGGTTTCACGCCGCTCTATGTCGGATACAAGGACGTATGGCGGGCTGTCGAGGTGTTGGAAGACATTCTGCGCACGGAAACGTGGAAGGATCCGCGTTTCGAGGTCAGGGACGCGGTTACCTGAGCCGGCCGGCAACGGCACATCCACGCCGAGGCTGGAGCCGGCGCGAGGTTGGCGTTTTGTCTTCGTTTCGTTCCGGACAAACCTTCCGATATTCCCCAGCAGGCTGCCGCGCGGGGATTCGCAAGAGTTGGCGACCGACACTGTCGTAGCGTTGTTTACCGGCCATTAACCAAACAATTTCAAACGGCAGGGCCACTCTCTCTGCCACGGCAGAGCCGCCAGTCCTCTCGCCGAACGGCAGATAAATGTACGCCGCCTTAACAAAATCATTAAACTTTAAACGGTTGCGGAACACAACTGGAACAGATAGTGTTTGTTCTGGGTTTGTTTTTCCGATTCTGTTGCAGACCTTCCTTTGATCCTTGGGGACCGACATGCTGACGCGCAAGCAACATGAACTGCTGATGTTCATCCATGAACGCCTCAAGGAGAGCGGCATCCCGCCATCCTTCGACGAGATGAAGGAAGCGCTCGACCTTGCTTCGAAATCGGGCATTCATCGGCTGATCACGGCGCTGGAAGAGCGCGGTTTCATTCGTCGGTTGCCCAACCGCGCACGTGCGCTGGAGGTCTTGCGCCTACCGGACTCGATCGCGCCGGGGCTCAACGCGGCGAAGAAGTTCTCGCCAAGCGTGATCCAGGGCAGTCTTGGCCAGAATGGTGGCGGCCAGGGTGGACTTGGCCGGCAAATCAAGCCGGCGTCGCCGCGGATGCCCGCCGGAAATGATGACGCGGTTTCCGCTGTATCCATCCCAGTAATGGGTCGCATCGCGGCCGGTGTGCCGATAGACGCCATACAGCATCAGACACATTCGATCTCGGTGCCGCCGGACATGATCATGGGCGGCGAGCACTATGCCCTGGAGGTCAAGGGCGACTCGATGATCGAGGCCGGCATCTTCGATGGCGATACCGTCATCATCCGCAATGCGGACACCGCACAGCCTGGCGAGATCATCGTGGCGCTGGTCGATGAAGAGGAAGCAACGCTGAAACGGTTTCGCCGCAAGGGCGCCTCGATTGCCTTGGAAGCCGCCAATCCAGCGTATGAGACGCGTATTTTCGGGCCCGACAGGGTCAAGGTGCAAGGCAAGCTCGTCGGGCTGATCAGGCGTTACTGAACTGCGGGAGAGTCTGCCGGCCTTTCCGGTTTGCGGTAAGGAGGCAGGCCCCTCGCTTCGCGTGAGAATGCGCGCTTGGCGTGCCAGGGCCGGTAAGGGCTGTCCACCGCGAAACTGACCGTCGCAGGCGCGATCGCCGATTGCCCATCGAAGAACACGGCAGCGCTTCCCTTGCGGGCGAGTTGCCGCTTGGTGATGACAAGAACCAGCGGGTTGTGACAGGGATCATAGCCGGTCGCATCGTCGATGACGATCAGATTGGCGAAGGCACACGCTTTCCACGCGTCCTTGCGATCCTCGACATGCGCGATGATGGCACCGGAAGGATGCCTGGCGAGACAAACGCCTTCGACACAATAGAAGGGAGCGCCGGACGGGAGGTCGGCGGCATGCGCCAGGTCGAACTGGCCTTCCCCCTTGTTGAACACCTCCGGTACGATGATGCTTTCGGATTTCACTGCCCGCTTCCAGTTGTCGACGGTGAATTCGTTTGGCCGTGCGCGGCTGACGGCGAGTTCGCCGCCGCCGATGGGGACTGCAATCAGCCGTGCATCCTCCGAGATCAGCACGTCGGGCGCTCGCGCCTGCGAGACGGTGAGCAAACCGGCAAGCGCGAATGGGAGGGCAGCCAGCCGCAACCAGGTCGTCGCCATCGTCGCGATGACCAGGGCGATCGCTACCAGAATGACGGACTCCCGCGAAATCAGCCCGACCGCGTCGAGCGGCGAGCGTTGCGAAATCCACGCCGATATCGCGATCATCGCGGTCAGGCCTTTGCCCATGACGTAGAGGGCCGGCCAATCCAATCCGAACGGCATCAACAACGCGCTCGCAACCGCCAGGAACATCACCACCGACACGATCGGCATGATTGCCAGATTGGCAAACAGACTGAGCGGCGACACACGCTGGAAATGCCAGATGGCAAACAACGCCGTGGCACTGCCGGCGATGATCGAGGTCATGGCCAACCCACCTGCCGAATGCAGGATTTTTCGCGTCAGGAAGCCGGGCAACGACCGTTTCGGCGGCGGCGACCTTGTCTGGCCCGCTCGGTGATCCGCCCAGCCCGCATAGGCGCCGACCAGTGCCGCCGTCGCGGCGAACGACATCTGGAAACTCGGGCCGATCACCTCATGTGGCGACACAATGATGACGGCGATCGCCGAGATCGCCAGATTGCGCATGGTCAGCGCCGCCCGGTCGAACAGAACGGCAATCAGCATAACCGCCAGCATGATGAAGCTGCGTTCGGCGGCAACGACCACGCCCGAGATCACGAGATAGGCCGCAATCGACAACAGGGCCGCGGCGGCGGCATATTTCTTCACCGGACGGCGCGCGGACAAGTCCGGAAACAGCGCGAAGGCGCCACGCAGCAGCCCCATGACGGTGCCCGCGACCAGGGCCATGTGCAGTCCGGAAATGGAGATGATGTGGTAAATGCCGGTGCGCCGCATCGCCTCGTTGATCTCGTCGGGAATGCCGGCTCTCACGCCCACGATCAGTGCCGCGGCAATTTCGCCTTCCGCGCCGCCGACAATGCTCCTGATATGCTCGGCGATAGCCTCCCGGGCGTTCTCGATCGAGGAGGAAACGCGCGCCGGCAAAGGCACTTCCTTGTCGTCGGCGGCGACAATCCTCGGATTGCCCAGGAAGAACCCGCTGCCGCCGATGCCTGCGAAATAGCTATCGAAGGAAAAGTCATAGCTGTCGGGTCGCACCGGCCCCGTTGGGGGCAACAGCTTGGCATAGCCCGATATCAGCGAGCCGGCCGTCATATCCGCCGGGATCTTACGCGCCGAAAGCCGAACCCTCCGCGGCATGTAGCGCAGTTTCGGCCGGGCGGTCGACACCACATCGATGGTCAGCCGGATGCGGCCGGTCTCCATCTGGTCGAGCGAGACGACGCGGCCGGTGATTTGGGTCGAGATTTCCGAACCAAGAACCTGGGTCCCCGCCCGCCACGTCTCGACCTTCGCGGCCAGCAGTCCGAGCGTGCACAGAAATGCCGCCATGAAGCAGAGATGGGTTTTCGCCCAGGAGCGCGAGACAAGCGCACAGAACCCTATCAGCACGACGAGCGCGATGAGCCTCGCGAAATCAGGCTCCGCTGCCAGCGAAAAATAGGCGATCGCCCCAACCGCGAGGCATACCGGCACCAGCAGGAAGCAGATGCCCCGGTCGAGTTCGAGATCAGCCGCAACGGCCACGCCGTGCCGCAGGCGAGGCAGCGATATCGGTCCAATCCGCTTGCGCACACGCTCGACCAGGCCGGCCCGGGCAGGTGGGCTTGAGGACGGCAGCTCTGCTCGCGACGGATCGTTGCCTGGACGTTTCTCCGGCGGCGATGTCGGCAGCGGCGAGGTCGGCAAAGGCGCAAAGAGGGATCGCTCGCTGACGCCGATGACGGCGTCCTCGCCCCGATCCAAGCCCCGGCCTCGTCCAGCCATCGGGTCTGCCCCTTGCACCCTTGACGCCCTATGCTACATGAACGCCACGCGCGCGAAAGCCCGTGCATCGGCACCCCATCTCAGACGCATCCCCGAGAGTTCCATGTCCGACAAGGTCGTCACCCGCTTTGCCCCCTCGCCCACCGGCTATTTGCACATAGGCGGCGCGCGCACGGCGCTGTTCAACTGGCTGTACTCAAAGCACATGGGCGGCACGATGCTGCTGCGCATCGAGGACACCGACAGGGAACGCTCGACCGACGCGGCGACGACGGCCATCCTCGACGGCCTCTCCTGGCTCGGCCTTTCCTGGGACGGCGATCCTGTATCGCAGTTCGAGCGCGCGCCGCGCCACCGTGAGGTGGCCGAGGAGCTGGTGCGCATCGGGAAGGCCTATTACAGCTACGAGACATCAGCCGAGCTCGAGGCGATGCGGGAGGCCGCGCGTGCCAAGGGGTTGCCACCGCGCTACAATGGCCAATGGCGCGACCGCAGCCCATCTGAGGCACCGCCAGGTGTCAGGGGCGCGATCCGCGTCAAGGCGCCGACCGAGGGTGAGACGATCGTCCATGACCGCGTCCAAGGCGAGGTACGCTTCCCCAACAAGGATCTCGATGATTTCATCATCCTTCGTTCGGACGGCAATCCGACCTATATGCACGCCGTCGTCGTCGACGACCACGACATGGGCGTTACCCATATTATCCGCGGCGACGATCACCTGACCAATGCCGCCCGCCAGACCGTTATCTACAACGCCATGGGCTGGGATGTGCCGTCCATGTCGCATATCCCGCTGATCCACGGTGCCGACGGCGCCAAACTTTCGAAACGGCACGGGGCGCTGGGCGTCGAGGCCTACCGCGCCATGGGCTATCTGCCGGAGGCGCTGCTCAATTACCTGGCGCGGCTCGGCTGGAGCCATGGCGACGACGAGATCATGTCGATCAAGGACATGATCTCCTGGTTCGACATCGGCGACGTCAACAAGGGCGCAGCGCGTTTCGACTTCGCCAAGCTTGAAGCGATCAACGGCGCCCATATGCGCCGAATGGCCGATGCAGAGCTGTTCGACATCTTCATCGCCACCCTGCCCTATCTCGAGGGCGGTCCGGAAATGGCCGCGCGTCTCGACGACCGTAGCAAGGCACAATTGCTAGCAGCCCTCCCGGGCCTGAAGGAGCGCGCCAAGACATTGGTCGAGCTGGTTGACGGCGCCGCCTTCCTGTTCGCCCAGCGGCCTCTCGCGGTCGACGAGAAGGCCGCCCTGCTGTTGACCGACGACGCGCGAAAAATCCTGCGCAGCGCTCACGAAGCTTTGAACGGGCTGTCCGGAGACTGGACAGCGGCGGCGGCGGAAGCTGCGATCCGCGAGGTTGCCCAGGCTGGCGGTTACAAACTTGGCGCCGTCGCCCAGCCTTTGCGGGCCGCCCTGACCGGCAGGAGCACGTCGCCTGGCGTATTCGATGTGTTGGCCGTGCTCGGCCGGGAGGAAAGCCTCGCGCGCATAGGCGATCAAATCGATTAGGGGCAAACTGGCCCAAGAAGATTGGCATTGAAAGGTGGGTTTCGCAGTGCAACATTAGGCCTTGACCCAATTTGACACGCACTCCCGAAAAATGCGGTGGCGACGATGCGCATTGCGGTGGTTCCGATGTCGCTCCGCGATATGTGCCGTTGCCGGCACGAGGAAAGAATAAGGAGTTTGCAATGACCGAAGCTGCGACAAAATTGGAACTGGGCGGCAAGACCCAGGACGCAACGGCCAAACTGGAATTCGGCGGCAAGACTCACGAATTCAAGGTGCGAAGCGGCTCGGTCGGGCCCGACGTCATCGACATCGCGTCTCTCTACAGCACGACAGGTGCCTTCACCTACGATCCGGGCTTCACGTCGACCGCGAGCTGCGAGTCGGAAATCACCTTCATCGACGGCGATGCCGGTATCCTCCTGCATCGCGGCTACCCGATCGACCAGTTGGCCGAGCATGGCGACTTCCTCGAGGTCTGCTATCTCCTGCTCTATGGCGAATTGCCGACCAAGGCGCAAAAGGATGATTTCGACTATCGCGTGACGCGCCACACCATGGTGCACGAGCAGATGTCGCGCTTCTTCACCGGCTTCCGCCGCGACGCGCACCCGATGGCCGTGATGTGCGGCGTGGTCGGCGCATTGTCGGCCTTCTACCACGATTCCACTGACATCTCCGATCCCTACCAGCGCATGGTGGCGTCGATGCGGCTGATCGCCAAGATGCCGACGATCGCCGCCATGGCCTATAAGTACCATATCGGCCAGCCCTTCATTTACCCGAAGAACGAGCTGAATTTCGCGGCCAACTTCCTGCATATGTGCTTCGCCGTGCCCTGCGAGGAATACAAGATCAACCCTGTGCTGGCACGCGCCATGGAGCGCATCTTCATCCTCCATGCCGATCACGAGCAGAACGCCTCGACCTCGACGGTCCGCCTGGCCGGCTCGTCGGGCGCCAACCCGTTCGCCTGCATTGCCGCGGGCATTGCCTGCCTGTGGGGCCCCGCGCATGGCGGCGCCAATGAGGCGGCGCTGAACATGCTAGGCGAGATCGGCCATGTTGATCATATCCCGGAATTCATCGCCCGCGCCAAGGACAAGGACGATCCTTTCCGGCTGATGGGCTTTGGCCACCGCGTCTACAAGAACTATGATCCGCGCGCCAAGATCATGCAGAAGACCGCGCATGAGGTGCTGGGCGAGCTCGGCATCAAGGACGATCCGCTGCTCGACATCGCCATGGAACTGGAAAAGATCGCGCTGACCGATTCCTATTTCATCGAAAAGAAGCTCTACCCCAATGTCGACTTCTACTCCGGCATCACGCTGAAGGCGCTGGGCTTCCCCACCACCATGTTCACCGTGCTGTTCGCCGTCGCGCGCACCGTAGGCTGGATCGCGCAGTGGAAGGAAATGATCGAGGATCCACGCCAGAAGATCGGCCGCCCGCGCCAGCTCTACACCGGGGCGCCGGAGCGAGACTACGTGCCGATCGCCAAGCGCTGATCGCGCTTTTGTCTGACTTGAAAGGCGCCATCAGGGCGCCTTTCTTATTTGACGCAGCACTACGCTCGCCGCGATATCGCCGGACGGTTTTTCCGTCGCCATGCGCCGTCTGATCTCTTCGAAGCCCTGCTTCTGCCAGGCGCGCATGCCGCTGTCAGCGAACAGAGCTTCCAACTGCCGGCACAAATTGTTGGGCTTGACGTATTCGTTGTAGAATTCCGGCACAAGCGCGCGATCCGAGATCAGATTGGGCAGCAGCGCCGACCAGACGGAAACCAGATACGGCGCGGCGGTGCGCGCGATCGGGTCGAGCCTATAGCTGGAGATCATCGGCACACCGGCCAGCGCCAGCTCCAACGAGACCGTCCCCGACGCGATCAGCGCGGCGTCGGCCTTGCCGAAGGCCTGCCATTTGCGCTGGGCATCAAGGATGATCTCGGGTTTTTCATCCCACCTTGTTACCCCCGCGCGAACGAGTTCGGCGACATGCGGCACCGTGGGCAACATCAGCCGAAGACGATGCCCGCGAGCACGCAACAGCGACACGGTTTCCCCGAACGGCTCCAGCAGCCGCCGCACCTCGCCGCGCCGCGAACCGGGCAGGACAAGGAGCGTCTTCACACGGTCCGACGCCAGGTCGCGCGGAAGATCCTGCGCCTTGGCCGCCGCGACCACTCCGGTGTCGTGCAGGAGACGATGTCCGACATAAGTGCCGGGCGGTCCGCCCAACCTTTCGAGTTCCTTCACCTCGAAGGGCAGGATGCACAATATCTGGTCGACATAGGGTTTCATCGCGGCAGCCCTGCCGGGACGCCAGGCCCACACGCTTGGGCAGACATAGTGGATGATGGGGACCGACGGATTGGCGGCCCGGACCTTCCTGGCGACGCGCAACGAGAAGTCGGGACTGTCGATCGTGACCAGGCAATCCGGCTTTTCGTCCGCGATGGATTTGGCCAACTGTTTGATGCGCCTCATTAGGCGCGGCAGGTCTCGCAGGATGGCACTGAAGCCCATCAGCGCGATCTCGCCGGCATCGAATGGTGCAGCCAGCCCCAATGCCTGCAAATGGCGGCCGCCGAGGCCGACCAGTCGCACCTCCCGGCCGGTCGCCTTGCCGAGCGAGCGCACAAAGTCGGCGCCGAGCAGGTCCCCCGATTCTTCGCCCGCGACAATGGCGATCTTCAATGGCTTGTCAGCCATGACCCTGCTCCGTGGCACGAGGCAGACCGATCACGAACAGGCCGAGCGCATTGGCACGCGCGATGGTCGCGGCGCCCTCGAGAACCAACGACCGCCCCGCCTCGACGGCGACACCCGCAAGCCCGGCGGCATGCGCCGAATCGATGGTCTGAGGGCCGATAGAAGGCAGGTCGGCGCGCAGTTCCTGCCCCGGCTTGGCGCATTTGACCAGGACGCCACGCGTTTTCCCGGCGATGCGGCCATGCCCGCGAAGCAGCTTTGTCCGGTCGAGCAATCCGGCGGTCCCTTCGATGCCTTCCAGTGCGATGGTCCTCCCGCCGACGGCGATCGCCGCCTGGCCGATATCCAGCGCCCCAATAGCCTTTGCCGCGGCGAGACCGGCTTCGATGTCGAGCCAGTCGGATTTGGTGGGCGCAGCTTCTGTGAGCACGCCTTCGCCGGCGACGAGGTTCGGCACGATTTCGTGGGCGCCCAGGATCTTTATGCCACGGGCCTCAAGGCCTCTGGTCACCACTTTCAGCAGACCGTCATCACCGCGCGCCAGCGCCGCGACCACCAGCGGAATGACCGAAAGCAGGCTGAGACTGGGGCGCAAGGCAAGCAGGCGTGGCCTGCGCTTGATTTCGCCGGCGAGCACCAGATGGGTGACCCGATGGCGCCTCAGCAACGGTATCAGCGAACCGATGCCTTCCAGGGCCAGGCTTTCGTGCTCATAGCGGGTGAGTTCGGCCATACGGTCGACTTCACCCTCCATAAGGATCACAAAGGGGGGATAACCGCGCTCCGCGGAACTGGCCGCGACTTCGACCGGCAGGCTGCCGCCACCGGCAATGATGCCCACCCTCGCGCCCGGAGGAAAATCGAGACCCGTTGCCGTCTTCTCAGTCTTCGTCATCGGCATCATCGCCGTCGCCGCCCTTGAGCGAAGGCACAGCATAATGCCGCTTGCCGCGACTGCTGATGAAATCGATGATCTTCATCGCGGTCGGCGACGAGGCGAACTCCGCCTTGGCGAACTCGATGTTCTCGCTGACGGTGCGCGACCGATCGAAGATCATCCGGTAGGCCTTGCGCAGCACCTGGATCTCCGACCTGGGCAGGCCGGACCGTTTCAGTCCAATGATGTTGAGCCCGCGCAGGCTGGCGCGGTTGCCGACGGCAATGGCGTAGGGAATGACATCGCCGACGATTGCGGAGCAGCCGCCTAGAAACGCATTGTCGCCGATCCGCACGAACTGATGCACCGCGCTCAGGCCGCCGATATAGACGTTGTTGCCGACCTCGCAGTGGCCGCCCAGCGTCGCCCCATTGGCGAAGGTGGCGTTGTTGCCGACCACGCAGTCATGGGCGACGTGCGCATAGGCCAGGAAATTGCCGTTGTCGCCAACCGTCGTCTCGCCTCTGCTTGAATCGGTGCCGACATGCATCGTCACTCCCTCACGGATCGTGCAGCCCTTGCCTATGACCAAGGTCGTGCGGCCACCCTTGTGCTTGGTGTTCTGCGGTGGCCCACCCAACGTCGCCATTGGGTAGACCTTGGTCGATGCGCCGATGGTGGTCGCGCCGAGCACCGAGACATGACTGATCAGTTCGACGCCGTCGCCAATAACCGCATCGGCGCTGACATAACAAAACGGCCCAATGCGCACGCCTTGTCCGATCTGAGCGCCGTCTTCCACCACAGAGGAAGCATGGATTGATGTCTGGATTTTCATAAGCACTCGATCGCGTCAGTCGCTGGTGACCATCATGGCCGAAATCTCGGCCTCGGCCGCCTTGGCGCCGTCCACCATGGCCTCACAAGCGAATTTGAGCAGGTTGCCGCGTTTCTTGATCTTCTTGACATAAATCTTCAACTGGTCACCGGGCACGACCGGTTTACGGAACTTGGCGTTATCGATGGTCAGGAAATAGACCAGCGAAGGCTTCTCCGTGCCAAGGCTGCGAATGCAGATGGCGCCCGCCGTCTGTGCCATCGCCTCTACGATCAGCACACCGGGCATCACGGGCTGCTCCGGGAAATGGCCCTGAAAATGCGGCTCGTTTATAGTCACGTTCTTGATGCCGACGGCCGACTCGTCGCCATCGATGTCGATGATGCGGTCGATCATCAGGAACGGATAACGATGCGGCAGGAGCTTCATCAGCCCCATGATGTCGACCGCTTCAAGCGTCGTCGCCGCGATGATATCAGCCATTGCCTCCCTCGCCCTGTTTACGGTTCCTGGCGAGCTTGCGCAGCATTGCTATCTCGCGCATGGCTTCCGCCATCGGCTGCGCCGGGTAACCGCCCCAAATCTCGCCCGCCGGGACATTGCTCATAAATCCGCTTCTGGCGGCAAGCTTGGCCCCTGTCCCGATGGTCAGGTGATCCGCCAACCCGACGCCACCGCCCATGGTGACGTTGTCGCCCACCACCACGGAGCCCGAAATACCCGAAAGCCCAGCTATAATGCAATTGCGGCCGATGCGGACGTTATGGGCGATCTGCACCAGATTGTCGATCTTGGTGCCTTGGCCGATGACCGTATCGGACATGGCGCCACGATCGACGGTGGTGTTCGAGCCGATCTCGACGTCGTCCTGGATCACAACCCGGCCGACCTGCGGGACGCGTTCCGGTCCCTTGGCGCCGCCGACGAAGCCGAACCCGTCCTGACCGATCCTGGCGCCGCCGTGAATGATGACGCGGTTGCCGATCAAGGCATACTGGATGCTGGCGCCCGGGCCGACATAACCGTCGCGGCCGATCTGGCAGGACCGTCCGATGACGGCGTTGGGGGCAATGACGGTTCCGCTGCCGATCGAGGCGCCTGGCCCGATCACCACGCCGGCCTCGATGATCGCCCCGGCCTCAACGTGAGCGGTCGGATCGACATAAGCATGGGGCGACACACCGGTTTCGCCTGTGACCGCGCCCGGCGTTGCTGCTGTCGGAAAAAGCAGGCGACCGACGAGCGCGAAGGCCTGTTGCGGACGCGGATGGACCAGAACGGCCATGCCGGCCGGCGCCTTGGCGGCAAATTCCGCCGTACAGAGCACTGCTGCTGCCCGCAAAGAGGGCATCAGCGCGGAGTTGCGCCTGCCATCGACAAACACAAGGGCGTGTTCACGGCTCTCGTTGGCCGGAGCAAGCGCTTCGATGAAAACATTGGAGTGGCCGGAATCGACAAGCACCGAGCCGGTCAGATTCGCGACTTCGGCCGCCGTATACCGGCGTGATGGCGCGAAGAACACCGGATCGGTCATTCCAGAAGCTATACCCAGCTAGGTCGGAACATTTCTCCCGGACATGACAGTCCGGGAGTATCGTTGGCCGCCGATCAGAAGCGGGTCGATATGCCGAAGTTGAATTCCTGCACGTCGTCGCGGTCCTGCTTCTTGACCGGGATCGCATAGTCGATACGGATCGGGCCGAAAGGCGAAGCCCACATCAGACCGACACCGACCGACGCACGCAGTTCCAGATCAGTCGACTCTTGAACAACGCTGGTGACCTTGCTTCCGTAGAGCGTTGCCGCGTCCGCGAACACCGCTCCGCGAAGGCCGAAGCTCTCGGGAACGACCGGGATCGGGAACTGCGCCTCCGCAGAGGCATTGAAATAGGTCGTGCCGCCAAGATGGTCGCCCGTCGCAGGATCCACAGGACCGATGCCACCGTAAGCGAAGCCGCGGATCATGCGATCGGTGCTCTGGAACTGATCGAAGATACGCAGTTGGTCGTTGCTGCCGTAGCCTTGAACGTGACCCGCACCGCCGGAAATCAGGCCGACCAGATCAAACTGCTCCGAGAGCGTCTGATAGATGCTGCCGCGACCGGTCAGCTTCACATATTTGGCATCACCACCGAGACCGGCAAACTCCGCCGTGGTGGTGGCGTAGATGCCTTCATGCGGATTCTTCATGTCGTCGATGGTGTTGTAGACCAAGCCCAGGCTGACCGACGACTTGATCCAGGGGCTCTGCTCTATCCCATCAAGAATGGCTGGCGAGATGTCGCAATTGGGGCCGTCTGGATCCCCAACCGTGGGCGTTCCGCAGCCGTCATCCAGCTCATACTTTTCCCGCGAAATATTATAGGCGAGCTGCGTCGTGAGGCTCTCGGTTATCGGCAAGCCGAAACGGATCGTCGCGCCGGTCGTTTCGCTGTTGTAGTTATTCTTGTACTGCCTGGTCGACTGATAGATGTCGAAGCCGGCGGCAATGCGCCTACCAAGGAAATAGGGTTCGGTGAAGGACAGGCTGTAGTCGCGCGAATTCTTGCCGCCGCCGGCCGACAGTTTGATGAACTGGCCACGGCCAAGGAAATTGCGCTCGGTGATCGATCCTTCGACCGACGGGCCAGCGGTGTCGCCGCCGGTCGAGTATCCGGCGCCAATCGAGAATTCACCGGTCGACTTCTCGACCACATCGACCACGAGCACGACCTGATCGGGCTGCGAACCCGGGACCGTCGAGATATCGACTTTTTCAAAGTAGTTCAGGGCTTCCAGCCGCTTCTTGGCGCGCTGGATGAGAACCTGATTGAAGGCGTCGCCCTCGCTGACGTCGAATTCGCGCCGGATGACATAGTCACGCGTGCGCTCGTTGCCGCGGATCTCAATGCGCTCGACATAGGCCTTGGTGCCCTGGTCGACAGTGTAGACTACCGAGATGGTGTGGTTCTCGAAATTGCGGTCGCCGCGCGGTGTCACCTGCGCGAAGGCATAACCCGAACCCGCCACCTTCTCGGTCAGCGCGATGATGGAGTCCTCGACGTCCTTGGCGTTGTAGACGTCGCCCTTGCGCGTCTCGACCACCGATTCCAGCGACTTCGAGTCCACTTCCGGAATCGTGCTTTCGACGCTGATGTCGCCGAACGTGTAGCGGTCGCCTTCCTGCACGGTGATGGTCACGGTGTATTTGTTCGTCGCGCTGTCGAGCTCGCCAACTGCGGAGACGACCTGGAAATCGGCATAGCCGTGATTGTAGTAGAAGCGGCGCAGCAATTCCTGGTCGGCACGCAGCTTGTCGTCATCATAGACGTCATCGCGCAGAATGAACGAAACCCAGGACGAACGCTTGGTGTTGATAATGTCCGCCAGGCGGCGGCTCGAAAACGCGCTGTTGCCGACGAAATTGATCGCGGCGATCTGCGTGCGATCGCCTTCGGTGATCTGGAAAACCACGTTGACGCGATTGTCGCCGAGATCCATGACCTGGGCAGTCACCCCGGCATCGTCACGACCGATGCGCTTGTAAGCGGCCTTGACGGATTCGACGTCCCCATCCAGCGTCGCCTGGGAGAATGTGCCGCGCGGCTTCAGCTGAACCGCGGCCTGGAGCGCATTGTCCTTGAGCTTCTTGTTGCCCTGGAACAGCACCTGGTTGACGACCTTGTACTCGGAGACTTTGACCACCAGCGTCGAACCGACCTGATTGATCTGGACGTCGGAGAACAGTCCGGTTCCGAACAGCGCCTTGACCGCCGCATCGATGTCCGAGCTGGAGAAGGCCTTGCCCGGCTTGATGGTGATGTAGTTGCGGATCGTGTCGGCGTCGACGCGCTGGTTGCCGCTCACTTCAACGCGGCTGACGACAGCGGCCTCGGCCGCCGATGTAGCAACGAATTGTACCGCGAGCGAACCTGGCACGACCATAGCGGCGGACAGGGCCGCCGCAGAAGCGGCGCTCAGAAACTTGGATGCTGCCTTCATCGGGCTTAATAACCTTTTCTCGTAGTCCCCACGGCGAGAAAACCGGACGTGCGGTAATTTCCCCTACCGTATTAACCGGATTTTCCCTACACGCAAGGCTTCTGGTTAATTTGTATTTACTTAACCCTACCGCGTGGCTTTCGCGTCACTCATATCCCCGTGCATGGTAAACGGGGTCTCAACATCGCAGGCGCCGAAGCCGAATTTCTTCATGATTTCAGCATCCAAACAGATCGTTCCAGAAAACGAATCCCATGAAGCAAACGACCAGAAGCAAGCCGGCGCGATAGGCCATTTCCATCATTCGTTCCGACACCGGACGGCGTATGACAGCCTCCACCCCGTAGAACAAGAGATGGCCTCCGTCGAGGGGGGGAATCGGCAAAAGGTTCAGTATCCCTATGCCGACGGACAGTAGAGCGACCAGTTGCACGAGCCATTCGAAGCCTAGCTTCGCGGCCCTGCCCGCCATGTCGGCGATCTTCACCGGGCCCCCGAGCTGGCATTTGTCTTCTCGTCCGACGACGAAGCGTTGCATGAATTGGCCGGTGCGCTGGATGACGTGGCCTGTCTCCTCGACCGCAGCCCCGAGCGCGGCGACTGGCGTGTAAGTGATGAGCCTCGGTTGCCCGAATTCCTTGTTGTTGACGACGCCGATGACGGCCACCTTGACCTTGTTGCCGAGCGCGTCCTCCTGCTCCATCAGCCGAGGCGTGGCAGTCACGGTGACTTCCTTGCCGTCGCGCAGGAGGACGAAGGTGATCGCATCACCGGCGCGGCCGGAGACAAGGCGCTGGACGTCGCCAAAGGTTTCGACCTTGCTGCCGTCGACGCTGACGAATCGGTCACCGGGCAGGATACCGGCGTTCGCCGCCGGGCTGTCGGCGGTCACCTCTGCCACCATGGGTTCGGCGACGTAGCGGCCATAGGCGGCAAACAGCACCGCGAACACGGCGATGGTCAGCAGGAAATTGAACAGCGGCCCTGCCACCACGGTCGCCGCGCGCTTCCAGATCGGTTGTAGATGGAAGGCGACCTTGCGTTCCTCTTGCGTCAGCGTCTCGAGCTCTTCCGATGTCGGTTGGCTCGACGTGGCGTTCATGTCGCCGACGAACTTGACGTACCCGCCAAGCGGGATCGCGCACAGTTTCCAGCGCGTGCCGTGACGGTCGTTGAAGCCGAGAAGTTCGGGGCCGAAACCGATCGAGAACGCCCTGACCCCGATGCCACACCAGCGGCCGACGAGGTAGTGTCCCATTTCATGGACGAACACGACCACGGTCAGCACAAAGAGGAAAGGCACCAGCGTGCCAAGGACAAAGCCTTCCGTGCTGAAAAGCGCGTGGAGAATCTCGTTCAACTCAGGTCCTCAAATTCTTCCGCGGCGCCGGTAGCGCCGTGACTGTCACATCAATCGGGGCGAATCCAAGGCGCCGTGCGCATTGGATCTGTACCAACACCACTCAAACGGGAAAGAGCCCGTGCGCTGGATGATCGGCGGTCGCGGAAATCCAGCCGATGACGTACAGCGCGAAGGCGGCGGCGACAAGCCCGTCGACCCGGTCCATCACGCCGCCATGGCCAGGTATCAGCGTGCCCGAATCCTTACGGCCGTGCCGGCGCTTGACCCAGGATTCGAACAGGTCTCCGGCCTGCGAGACGATCGAAAGCACCAGGGCCACAAGGCCGAGCAATGGCAGATTGCCGACGCCGACGACGGCGGCCAGGACAAGCCCTGCAACAACAGCACCGACGGCGCCGCCAAGCGCTCCGCTGCGCGTCTTGCCGGGCGAAATCGATGGCGCGAGCTTGGGGCCGCCAACAGCGCGGCCGACGAAATAGGCAGAGATATCGGTGGCCCAGACGACCGCGAACAGAAACAAGATTGCGACGAGCCCCGACCGGTCGCCATCGCGCAGCAGGGCGAGCGACAGGCCTGAAACGGCCGCATATGCAAGGCCGGATGCTTCCCATTGCCCAGCCTTGCGAACCGAAGCCGCCACTGCGGTTGCGGCGACGCCGACAACGACGAGGGGCAGTAGCCAGGCGGCCTGAACGCCCGCGACCAGGGCGCAGAGGAACACTATGATCAGCGCTTCGGGCAGGAAGCCCAACCCTGACGCGCCTGCCTGACGCGACATGCGCGACCATTCATGGAAGATGACCGCCGACATCACGGCGCACAGCAACCGGAACGGCAAGCCGCCAATCCAGGTCAAGCCAAGGGTAACGATGGCGAGCACGATTGCCGAAATCACGCGAAGCCGTAGATTGCTCATCCTGCAGCCGGTCGCGAAGCAACGTCGTCCGCGCCAAGTCCGCCGAAGCGGCGTTCGCGGCCGGCATATTCACGGAGGGCCTCGACGAGATGATCGCGGCCGAAATCGGGCCAGTAGCAGGGCAGGAAGACGAGCTCGCTATAGGCGGCCTGCCACAGAAGGAAATTCGACAGTCTCAGTTCGCCGCTGGTGCGAATGACAAGTTCGGGATCGGGAATTCCTTGCGTGTCGAGTGAGCCGGCAAAGCTCTCGGCCGTGATCGACTCGCTGTCGAGCTCGCCGCGTGCCGCGGCAGCGGCAAGCTTACGCGCCGTTCGCACGATCTCGTCGCGTCCGCCATAGTTGAAGGCGATGACCAGCGTCAGCGCTTCGTTCGCGGCGGTCAGCGATTCGGCTTCGTCGAGCAGCCCCCTGATGTCGGGTCGCAGCCCTGCCCTGTCGCCGATGATCCTTACCCGCACGCCGCTCTGGTGCAGTTCGGCGAGGTCACGGCGGATGAACAGTTTCAGCAGGCCCATCAGGTCACTGACCTCGGATTTAGGCCGCGACCAGTTCTCCGAGGAGAAAGCGTAAACGGTCAGGAAGGAGATGCCGAGGCCGGGCGCAGCGCGCACGGCCTTGCGCAGCGCCTCGACGCCAGCGCGATGGCCGGCAAGACGAGGCAGGCCGCGCGCCTTGGCCCAGCGTCCATTTCCGTCCATGATGATCGCGACATGCGCGGGCGTTGCCATGTTCTCGCTTTCGGGTCAGCCGCTGGCCAACCCTAAACCTGCATGATTTCAGCTTCCTTATCGGAAAGCAGGTGATCGATCATGCTGATGGTCTCGTCGGTAAGTTTCTGAACCTGATCCGAGCGCTTGCGCTGATCGTCCTCGCTGATGTCGCCGTCTTTCTCAGCCTTCTTCAGGAAATCCATGCCGTCGCGGCGCACGTGGCGCACGGCAACGCGGGCGTTCTCGGCATAGCCGTGCGAAATCTTGACGAGTTCCTTGCGGCGCTGCTCATTGAGCTCCGGCAACGGAATCCTCAGATTGGTGCCGTCGACGATGGGATTGAAGCCTAGATTGGACTCGCGAATAGCGCGGTCCACGGCACCGACCATCGACTTGTCCCATACGGACACCGAGATCATGCGCGGCTCCGGGACGGAAACGTTTGCGACCTGATTGATCGGCATGGTGGTGCCATAGGCCGACACCTGGATCGCGTCGAGCAGATTGCTCGAGGCGCGGCCGGTCCGCAATGAGGCCAGATCATGCTTGAACGCGGCGATCGCCCCATCCATGCGCCGTTTCAGATCGTCGTACTCGCCACTCATCCTGTCTCTCCTCGACCCGTCTAAGACGGGTTTATTGTTCCAGGGCAAAGCCCGGTCTTCGATCCTTCGCGGAGGGGCTTACGCCAATCCCGGATAGGCTCGGGTCAATCGTCGGCCACGACCGTGCAACGGCCCCTGCCCCTCAGGATTTCGCCGAAACCACCCTTCTCGTGGATCGAATAGACGATTATCGGGATGTTGTTTTCGCGCGCAAGTGCAATCGCCGCCGTATCCATGATGGAAAGGCCCCGATTTATGACTTCGCCATGGCTGATGCGCTCGAAACGCGTCGCGTTCGGGTCCTTCTTAGGGTCAGCCGAATAGACGCCATCGACCTGCGTGCCCTTGAACAAGGCATCGGCGCCAATTTCAGCCGCCCGAAGGGCCGCCGCCGAATCGGTGGTGAAGAAGGGATTGCCTGTGCCGCCGGCGAAGATCACCACCTTGCCCTGGTTCATGTAGGCGGTCGCCTGGCGCTGCGAAAAACTCTCGCAAAGCTCGGGCATGGCAATTGCCGACAGCACGACAGCATCGACTCCGATCTTATTGAGCGATGTGCGCAGCGCCAGCGAGTTGATGACCGTGGCAAGCATGCCCATATGGTCGCCGGTGACGCGATCGCCGCCCTTTGAAGCAACGGCGACGCCGCGAAAGATATTGCCGCCGCCAATGACCACGCCGACTTCGATGCCCAAGGCGCGAGCCTCGGCGATGTCGCCGGCGATACGATCGACGACCGACACGTCGATGCCGAAATGCTGTTCGCCCATCAATGCTTCGCCCGACGCCTTCAGCAAGACACGTCGGTAGAGGGGCTTCACCGTCATTTGGGCCTCATTGCTTTGCGTGGCGGGTCAAGGGCGGCGACCCTCTCGCAGGCTCCGTCCCAAGATACTGGGTTCCGATACACGAAGGGCGCCGCGATGTCACGGGCGCCCAAACGGCAATTTCAGGGGCACCTTGCACGGTCAATCAGCTGGTGGAGGCGCTGGCCGGCAAACCCTCGATGAGTGCCGGCGGGCGTATCCGGAAGGCTTGTCGCCGGCCGCAGTACCGCCGGCAACGCGCGCCTGAATCTGTGAGCCGAAAATAGGAATAGGGAAAAGGCGCCGGGATCGTGCTGACCTCGTCCAGCCTGCCGCGATGCTCTGCGGGAATCGCGAAATCCAGCGCGCCCAGATTGTCCTGCATCTGAGAAAGCTTCGTCGCGCCGAGAATGACGGTGGCGATTCCCGGCTGGGTCGCCGCCCAGTTGAGCGCGACCTGGGACATACAGTGGCCGCCGGGCGTCCATGGCGCCAAAGCTGCGCGCCTTCATCGATACCGCGCAAGAAATAGGCCGGGCACCCTCACGGACACCCGGCCGAAAAACTCTTCGTCACGACAAGCCGCTCGAAGGCGACCTTACTTCTTGACCGCAGCCGCGACTTCCGCAGCGAAATCGGTCTCTTCCTTCTCGATGCCCTCGCCTAGAGCGAAGCGCAGATAGGCCGAGATCTTGGCAGGCGCCCCGATCTCCTTCTCGGCATCCTTCAGCGCCTGTTCGACGGTGATGTCGGGGTTGAGGACGAAAGCTTGCTTCAGAAGCACGACCTCTTCGTAGAACTTGCGCATCCGGCCTTCGACCATCTTCTCAATGATGGCTTCCGGCTTGCCGGACTGGCGCGCCTGGTCGGAGAAGATCGCCTTTTCGCGCTCGACGGCCGCTGAATCGATCTGCTCTGCGGTCAGTGCCATTGGGTTTGTCGCCGCGACATGCATGGCGACCTGACGGCCAAAGGCGTTGGCGGCGTGTTCGTTGCCAGTGGTCTCGATCGCAACAAGCACGCCGAGCTTGCCGAGGCCGTCGGCCACCGCATTATGGACATAGGTTGCGACCGCACCGTGCGGAACGGTCAGCTTGGCCGAGCGGCGGAACCCCATGTTTTCGCCGATGGTGCCGACAGCGTCCTTGATAGTGTCGGTGACAGACTTGCCCGAACCTGGATAGTTCGCGGCGGCAACAGCCTCCGTCGTGCCATAGGCAAGCGCCACCTTGGCGACTTTGGCGACAATTTCCTGAAACGCGGCATTGCGGGCGACGAAGTCGGTCTCGGAATTGACTTCCACCACGGCAGCCTCGCGAACGCCGTTGTCCACACCGATCAGGCCTTCGGCCGCGGTCCGGCCAGCCTTCTTGTCGGCCTTGGAAATGCCCTTCTTGCGCAGCCAGTCGACGGCCTCTTCCATGTTGCCGTTGGTCTCGGTCAACGCCGCCTTGCAGTCCATCATGCCCGCGCCCGTCAAGTCGCGGAGTTCTTTGACCTGTGCAGCCGAAATGCTCATTGTAGCCTCTTTGTCTAGAATGCACTGACGCACCATCGGTATTCGATGGTGCGTCTGTTTAGCGTGCCGGAAATAGGAGAAAGATGAAGGCCGCTGCCGGCCTTCTATAATCAAGCCTCGGGGGCTTCCGATGCCGGAGCCGGATCGAGCGCGGGCTCGATCGGAGCTTCGACCGAAGCGCCGATGTCGACGCCGAGAGCGCCCTGCTGACGGGCGATGCCGTCGATCGCCGCCTTGGCGATCAGATCGCAATAGAGCTGAATGGCACGAGCCGCGTCGTCATTGCCGGGGATCGGGAAATCGATCTTGTCCGGATCGCAGTTCGAATCGATGATGGCGACGACCGGAATGCCGAGGCGCTTGGCCTCGAGGATGGCGATCGCTTCCTTGTTGGTGTCGATCACGAACATCAGGTCGGGCGTCGAGCCCATGTCCTTGATGCCGCCCAGTGCCTTGTCGAGCTTCTCGCGCTCGCGATCGAGGTTCAGGCGCTCCTTCTTGGTGAGGCCCTGGGCCTCGCCGGCCAGCATCTCGTCGAGCTTGCGCAGGCGCTGGATGGAGTTCGAGATGGTCTTCCAGTTGGTCAGCATGCCGCCGAGCCAACGCGAGTTGACATAGTACTGCGCCGAACGCTGCGCCGCGTCGGCGACGATGTCGGACGCCTGGCGCTTCGTGCCGACGAACAACACGCGGCCGCCCTTGGCGACAGTGTCGGAAACCTGCTTCAGCGCCTGGTGAAGCAAGGGCACCGTCTGCGAGAGGTCGATTATGTGGATGTTGTTGCGGGCGCCATAGATGTAGGGCGCCATCTTCGGGTTCCAGCGGTGAGTCTGGTGGCCGAAGTGAATGCCAGCTTCCAAAAGCTGGCGCATGCTGAAATCAGGCAGTGCCATTCTTAGTTCCTTTTCCGGTTAGCCTCCACGGACACAGGCATTTTTGGACTTTGTCCTCGAACGCCACCGGAGGTTTCAGCCGGATTTCTCCCGGGCAGACACCAAAGTCCGTGTGTGGAATGAGCGCGCATATAGAGGGGATGCGCGATAAAGGCAAGCGCCGGTCGTATCGTGCACGCTAGTAGGTCGCACATCGAGCTCGCCAGCATCGCCAGGCAGATGGCAAACCGCCGCTTCGGCCGATTCGGCGTGTTGTGGTTCAGCGCGCGGCGATCAGCGCACCGGTGCCGATCATGGCGCTACCGGCAAACCTATTCATCAGCCGCATGCGCTGCGGCGTCCTGAACCAGCCCGAGGCCCGGCCCGCAAGCGCCGCGTAGGCGCCCATGGTGACGATGTTGACGCTCATCACCACCGCGATCACAGCCACTCCGTCGGCGAAAGTGAGGGTGTTAAGATCGAGGATCAGGGGCATGATAGAGGCATGGAACAGGATGGCCTTGGGATTGCCCAGAGCGATGGAGGCGCCGAGGAAGAACGACCGCGACAGCCTTGCCTGCTTTGCCTGCAATCCCTCCGACCGCGCTGCGGCTGCCCGCCACATCCTGATGCCAAGAAAAATTAGATATGCGGCACCTGCATATTTCAGCGCGAGAAACACCCACTCGAAGGTCTGCGCCACGGCAACGAGGCCAAGCAACGCCAAATTGACCAGCACGGCGTCGCCGACGGCGATGCCGAGGCCGGCCACGAAGGCTCTGACAAAGCCGCGGGAAACACCATTGGTGATGACGGCAAACATCGCCGGACCCGGAGTGGCGGCAGCAAGCGTAATCGCGACGCAATAAGCCGCAAAAGCCGTCAACGTCATGACCTTACCTTCCCTTTCGCCACCCTCACCCGCCGGAAAATCGCGACGATCTCCTCCCGGCTGCATTGGATCGCGCCGAGCCGCACCGCCCGGTCGCGTTCAAAGCCTGTTATGTCATAATGCGGCGCCGATGTCTTGGGCGGACCCTGGTAGGACGAGCGCTTGACGCCAAGCTGCGCAGCGAAACGATGCAGTTCGTCCGTGTCGTCGGCCATCAGGTGGCACCAGCGATGGCCCACCCATTTCCAGATCGCGGCGTCGACATAGACCGCCATGACGGCTTGGTGGCGCTATTTCGCCGGACAGGCCTTCGGCTGGTCGAACAGCGAGAGATTGACCAGCTTTCCCGTCATCGAGAAGTCGCCATAGTCCATGACCAAATCGCGCGTTATGCCATTCTCATGCAGCTTGAAGCTGATCCGGTATTCCGGCACTTCTTCGCCTGTCTTGCCCGTGTCATTGAAGTAGGCAATGTCCACCGGCCAGAATTTGTCTGTGGCGAGCTTCGACAGTGCCGGCGCCTCGGGGTCGGCCTTATCGGAATCGGTTTTCTTGCCGACGACAACGGTCGTGGTCATCACCTTGTTGGCGTCCTCGGAACCGTCGAACAGGCTGGTCTCATAGAAACTCTCGCCCTTTTCGGCTTTGCCGATGAGCTCGACCAGATGCTGGGTCGGGAACTGGGTCGTCGACAGTTCAACGCTGCTCTTTTCGGGCTTGTCTATATCGACCTTGAGCCCCTTGGTCTCCTTCGTGGCGACACCCTTGACCTCCTTGTCGAGGTTCTGGTCGACGAAGGATTTCGTCACGAATGAAAAAGTCTTGCCCTCGGCGTCCTCGAAAGTGGTGGTCTGTTGATCCGTCAGCCTGGTGTTGTCGGCAGTAACGATCTGAGTGACGAAGCGGAATTTCACCGTATAGCCTTCGCAGGCCGAGCCGTTGAACTCATAGACCATGCGGCCGGATATTCCGGTTATCCCGGAGCGATCGGAGGCCTTGTCGAGGGATAGATCGTAGACCGCGCGGTGAGCCTGTAGGGCCGGAACTGCGAAAGCAGGGCCTGCCGAGAACGCCGCCGACAGCAGTGCGGCATGGAAAGCAAAGCGCGTTGCGCGCATGAGGTACTCCGATCGTCGCGGCTGATGGCGGGCCGTAGGGAAATCTTGTCCAGCTTAAAAAAAGTCGTGGCGGAAGCGAGGCAAAAATAGCAATTTCGCCCCCGGCCGGCGCGGCCGTTCAAGCAATAGGGAAATACCATGAGCGAGACAATCGAAAAGCGGCTAAGCGGTCTGGGCGTGACGCTTCCAGTCGCGGCCGCGCCCGCGGCGAATTACGTGCCCTTTTGCCGGAGCGGCAATCTTTTGTTCACAGCCGGCCAGTTGCCGCTGAAGGACGGCAAGTTGCAGGCGAGCGGCCTGCTTGGGCGTGACGTGGATACCGCCGCCGGCAAGGATGCGGCGAAATACTGCGCCATCAACATACTTGCGCAGGCCAAGGCGGCCCTGGGTGACCTCGAGAAGATCCGACGCCTGGTGAAGATCACGGTGTTTGTCGCTTCGACGCCGGATTTCGTCGAGCAACATTTGGTTGCCAACGGCGCATCCGATTTCCTAGTGGCGG
Source organism: Mesorhizobium sp. ES1-1 (assembly GCF_020164785.1). GTDB lineage: Bacteria > Pseudomonadota > Alphaproteobacteria > Rhizobiales > Rhizobiaceae > Mesorhizobium. The sequence continues at coordinate 209,793 of NZ_JAIUGX010000010.1, forward strand.
CGCTTGGCGAGCCCGGCAAGCATGCTCGCTCCGCCGTCGGCACCGCCTCCCTGCCGCTTAATGCCGCAGTCGAAATCGAAGCGGTCTTCGAAGTCGAATGAGCGGGCGCGAAGTCATGACCGACCTCTCCTGGCTTACCGCCCGGCCCGTCGCCCATCGCGGCTTCCATGACATGAACAAGTCCCGATGGGAAAATACGCTTTCAGCCTTCGCCGCGGCGGCCGAGCGCGGCTATGCCATCGAATGTGACGTGCACCTGTCTGCGGACGGCGTCCCCGTGGTCATCCATGACGATGACCTTAAGCGGCTGACGGGGGAGGATGGATTCATATGGCAACGGTCGGCGGCGGAATTGACGGCGCTCAAGATCGGCGGCACGTCGGATCATCTGCCAACGCTGCGCGAAGCGCTCGACCTGGTCGATGGCCGCGTACCGATCGTCGTCGAACTGAAGGGGGTCCCGGGCCGCGACGAAGGCCTTGTGGCAAGCGTCGGCAAGATGCTCAAAGGCTATAAGGGCAAAGCGGCGATCATGTCGTTCGATCATTGGCTGATCCGCGACTTTCCGAAAGATGCGCCGGGCATTCCGGGCGGCCTGACAGCCTATGGCAAGGACAACCGACTGATTGAAGCGCACTTCGCCATGCTGGCGCATGAACTCGCCTTCACCTCCTATGCCGCAGGCGACCTGCCCAACCGGTTCGTCAGCTTCGTGCGCGAGAAGCTTGGCATGCCGGTAATCACCTGGACCGTGCACGACCAGCCGGCCGTAGAGCTTACTTTCAAATATGCCGACCAGATGACGTTCGAGGGGTTCGATCCCGATCAGTTGAATGTCGCGTAGACAAGCTGTCATGAAACAGGCTTGTTCGCGCACCGGCAGGGCTTAAATAGGCTGTATGGATCAGGGCGATGACTGCGACGGGGAGGCAGCGAATGCGGAGTATTCGATCCGTGTGGCTGCCGGCATCTCTGCTTTTACTTCCGATGAATGGAATGGGCTCGGCGGCACTACGGCCAGCGATGTCGAGAATAGTTATAACCCCCTCGTTTCTTTCGCCTTTCTGAGTGCGCTGGAAGATTCCGGATGCGCCGTGCGGCGCACCGGCTGGCAAGGTCATCATTTGAGGCTGGAGAATGCGAGAGGCAGGCTGCTCGGCGCAGTCCCATGCTATCTCAAATCGCACAGCCAGGGCGAGTATGTATTCGATCATGGCTGGTCGGATGCGTTCGAGCGCGCCGGCGGCCGCTACTATCCCAAGCTGCAGTGCGCAGTGCCTTTCACACCGGTTACCGGCCCTCGATTGCTGGTCACCAGAGGAGAGGATAGCGAGAGCGTCAAGGCCGGGCTTGCCGCCGGGCTGAAGGGGGTTACGGACAAGCTTGGCGTCTCATCCGCCCATGTCACCTTCGCCCAGGAGAGCGACGTCCAGGTGCTGGAAGCAGCGGGTTTCCTGCATCGGACCGATCAGCAGTTCCATTTCTTCAACGAAGGTTTTTCAACCTATGACGACTTCCTCGCCACACTTGCCTCGCGCAAGCGCAAGGCGATGAAAAAGGAACGGCGCGAAGCGCTTGCCGAGGGCATCTCGATCGACTGGCTGACCGGCAAGGATCTCACCGAAAAGGCCTGGGACGACTTCTACGCTTTCTACATGGATACAGGCAGCCGCAAATGGGGCCGCCCCTATCTCAACCGCCAGTTCTTCTCGCTGATCGGCGAACGCATGGCCAACGACATCTTGCTGGTGATGGCAAGGCGCAACGGCCGCTACGTCGCGGGCGCCATAAATTTCATTGGCTCCGACGCGCTTTATGGCCGCAATTGGGGCTGTATCGAGGACCATCCGTTCCTGCATTTCGAGGTCTGCTACCACCAGGCGATCGACTTCGCCATCGCGCGCAAGCTGAAGGTGGTGGAGGCGGGTGCCCAAGGCGAGCACAAACTGGCGCGAGGCTACCGTCCGGTCACCATGCATTCGGCCCACTACATCGCCCATCCCGGCCTGCGCAACGCCGTTGCCGACTATCTGGAACGCGAAAGGCGTGAGGTGGAACGGATGAGCGAATATCTCGAAGGTCACACGCCGTTCCGCAAATCGGATCCGTCGGACGAGGAGTGACGCTGACGATGCGCTTCCGCGCAGCGCTTCGAAACCGGCAGGATTGATCTTGCCTGATCATCTTGCCCGCCATTGGCCGCTTCGTTACACCGACAACAAGGCAAATCCGGAGCGCGCCATGGCTGAGGCCCCCTACGATCCCGACAACATCTTTGCCAAGATTCTGCGTGGTGAAATTCCCTCGCATCGCGTCTACGAGGACGAGGCCATCGTTGCGTTCATGGACGTGATGCCGCAAGGACCGGGGCACACGCTCGTGGTGCCGAAAGCGCCGTCACGCAACCTGCTCGATGCCGACCCAGCAACGCTCGACGCGCTTTTCACGGTGGTTCGGAAAGTGGCTCTGGCAGTCAAGAAGGCTCTCGGCGCCGACGGTGTCACCATCATGCAGTTCAACGAACCGGCCGCCGGGCAAAGCGTCTACCACCTGCATGTCCACGTCATCCCGCGCTTCGACGGCGTGCCGCTAAAGCCGCATACCGGCGGAATGGAAAAGCCTGAAGTGCTGGCTGACAACGCCGGGAAAATACGCGAATCTTTGGCCGCAGGTTGAGGCTCAGGCTCTAACTGCCGGCAGAGCGTGTTTAGGCTCAACGAGAAGGCGGCGATCTTGCGCGTCGAACGCCAACTGCCCCAATCGCCAGCATGCTATGGTAATCACGGTTCCGCCGAAAACATCCATCAAGTTGTGCCCACCATGAATCAGGATGGCCGGCAGCAAAGCCGCGTTGACCAGGATCAATGCATAACGCAGCGGCCTGTAGGGCCACGCTGCTATCAACGACATTAGCGCCATCACGGTGTGAAAAGAAGGGAACCCAACAAGTCCCGTCGCCTGTAGCGTGGAAATGTCCTTCACACCGTCAACGAGGAGGCGGTTCAATTCAGCGCCGTAGGCGGAATTAACGACCGGCCGAACGATGCGATCAATCTCCGGCGCCAACGTCCAATAGGCGGAAGCGCCGCTGGATGGGAACAGCGCCCAGCAAAAGATGGTGGCGAGGGAAGCGAACACCGTTCCCAGCGCGGCCGTGTGCAATTGCCGCCGGTCATTAGCCATGCCGAGAAACAGAAAAACAAACAGGATTTGGGCCAGGGTCAGGCTGTAGATCTCCCGCAGAATATTGGCGAGTTGAGGATACTGGGAGATCCAGGCACACGCCCCCGGCCAGGAATAGCCGAACCAAGAGTCCATCCGGACGAGCATGGCGTCGATGGGTACCGAATGGCGCGGCAAGAGCAACAGATTGAAAAGCGAAGCCGGCACGGAATAGACAATGAACAGCGCAAGGGCGTGTGTTGTGAGCGCAATTCGCTCGGACTTGCGGATATGGCGATAGAATTGACCGACGGCTACCATGACGATGCCAAGGCCAATGGACAAACTGTAAACGCCAAGCGCCAATGTCGCGCCCTTGCTCCAAATCAGAAACAAGCACACGACTACCAGCGTCATGGTGGTCGTTAGGATTGTGCGTTCCGCGGGCAAGAAAATCATTCCGCGAGTATGACTCACCAGCGTTAATTCAGCGTGAAAACAACGAGCCTGGGCAAGGTACCCCTGGCCAGGGGACTGCGCCGTGCAAAGCGGCGGCGAGGTGCTCCGGAGGTGCTGGACCGGAGCCTCTCATTGGCCCAACAAAAAAGCCCCGTTTCCGGGGCTCTTCTCGGCTTTCGCCAGACTCAGTTCTTTCTGGGCAGCTGCGGGACCAGGCTGCGCTTGCCGCCATCCTTGCCCTTGGCTTCGGGCTTCTGCGCCGCGGCCTTCTTCGCCGCCGGCTTTTTGGCCACCGCCTTGGGAGACTTCGGCGCTTCCTCCGGCTCTTCCTTCTTCGGCATGACCGGCGCCTCGTCGGCGAGCGATTCGAGTTTCAGGCCGGTCTCGCCGGTTTCCTTCTTCTCGACCGTCACACGCACGGTGCCGCCCTTCCTGAGCTTGCCGAACAATACTTCGTCGGCCAGCGGCTTCTTGATGTGCTCCTGGATCACACGGCCAAGCGGTCGCGCGCCCATACGCTCATCATAGCCCTTGTCGGCAAGCCAGGCGATGGCGTCCGGCGACAGGTCGAAGGTGACGCCCCGCTCGGAGAGTTGCGCCTCGAGCTGCATGACGAACTTCTGCACCACCTGATGGATGACCGGCACCGGCAGCGAGCCGAAGGGGATGATCGCATCGAGACGGTTGCGGAATTCCGGCGTGAACAGCCGGTTGATCGCCTCGACATCGTCGCCTTCACGCTTGGTCGAACCGAAACCGATCGCCGCGCGCTGCGCATCGGATGCGCCCGCATTGGTGGTCATGATCAGGATCACATTGCGGAAGTCGATCTGCTTGCCGTTGTGGTCCGTCAGCTTGCCGTGATCCATCACCTGCAACAGGATGTTGAACAGGTCCGGATGCGCCTTCTCGACTTCGTCCAGCAACAGCACGCAGTGCGGGTGCTGGTCCACGCCATCGGTCAGGAGACCGCCCTGATCAAAGCCGACATAGCCGGGAGGCGCGCCGATCAGCCGCGAAACGGTGTGGCGTTCCATGTATTCCGACATGTCGAAGCGGATGAGCTCGACACCAAGCGATGCCGCCAATTGCTTGGCCACTTCCGTCTTGCCGACGCCGGTCGGGCCCGAGAACAAATACGAGCCGATCGGCTTCTCCGGTTCGCGCAGGCCGGCACGGGCCAGCTTGATGGCCGAGGTCAGCGCCGTGATCGCGGTGTCCTGGCCGTAGACGACGCGCTTCAACTCGATATCGAGACCTTGCAGCACCTTCTCGTCGTCGGCAGAAACCGTCTTCGGAGGGATGCGCGCCATGGTTGCGATCGTTGCCTCGATCTCCTTGATGCCGATCGTCTTCTTGCGCTTGCCTTCCGGCACCAGCATCTGCGAGGCGCCGGTCTCATCGATCACATCGATCGCCTTGTCCGGCAGCTTGCGGTCGTTGATGTAGCGCGCCGACAGTTCCACCGAGGCCTTGATCGCCTCATTGGTGAATTTCACCTTGTGGAATTCCTCATAATAGGGCTTGAGGCCCTTCATGATCTCGATGGCGTCCTCGATGGTGGGCTCGTTGACGTCGATCTTCTGGAAGCGCCGCACAAGCGCGCGGTCCTTCTCGAAGAACTGGCGAAATTCCTTGTAGGTGGTCGAGCCGATGCAACGGATCGCGCCCGACGACAGAGCCGGCTTCAGCAGGTTCGACGCGTCCATCGCGCCGCCCGATGTGGCGCCGGCGCCGATCACCGTGTGAATCTCGTCGATGAACAACACGGCTCCCGGATAATCCTCGAGCTCCTTGACGACCTGCTTCAGCCGTTCCTCGAAATCGCCGCGATAGCGCGTGCCGGCCAGAAGCGTGCCCATGTCGAGCGCGAATATCGTGGCGTTTTGCAGCACTTCGGGAACGTCGCCCTCGACGATGCGCTTGGCGAGGCCTTCGGCGATCGCCGTCTTGCCCACGCCGGGGTCGCCGACATAGAGCGGGTTGTTCTTGGAACGGCGGCACAGCACCTGGATGGTGCGGTTGATCTCGGTGTCGCGGCCGATGAGCGGATCGATCTTGCCTGCCTTGGCCTTGTTGTTGAGATTGACGCAATAGGCGGTCAGCGCGTCCTGCTGCTGCTTCTTCTTGCCGCCTTCCTCCTGTGGCTCGGCGCCGTTCTGGCCGCCCTGCTCGTCATCGGCCCCGCGAGGCGAGCGAGACTCGGATGCGCCCGGCCGCTTGGCGATGCCATGCGAGATGTAGTTGACCGCATCGTAGCGGGTCATCTGCTGTTCCTGCAGGAAATAGGCGGCATGGCTCTCGCGCTCGGCGAAGATGGCGACGAGCACGTTGGCGCCGGACACTTCCTCGCGACCCGACGATTGCACATGGATTACCGCGCGCTGGATGACCCGCTGGAAGCCAGCCGTCGGCTTGGAATCCTCGTCATAGCCCGTGACCAGATTGTCGAGTTCGGTGTCGATATAGGTGAGAACCGTGTGCTTCAGGTCGTCGAGGTCGACATTGCAGGCGCGCATGACGGCGGCCGCCTCGGTGTCGTCGATGAGCGCAAGCAGCAGATGTTCCAGGGTTGCATATTCATGGTGCCGCTCATTGGCGAGCGTCAGCGCTTGGTGAAGCGCCTTTTCCAGGCCTTGGGAGAAAGCCGGCATGTTACCTCACTTCTTCTCCATCACGCATTGCAGCGGATGCTGATTCTGTCGGGCGAAATCCATGACCTGAGACACTTTGGTCTCGGCCACCTCGAATGTATAGACCCCGCACTCGCCCACTCCATGATTGTGAACATGCAGCATGATGCGTGTGGCGGCTTCGCGATCCTTCTGGAAGAACCGTTCCAGGATGTGAACCACGAACTCCATCGGAGTGTAGTCGTCGTTAAGGATGAGGACCCGGTATAGGCTTGGCTTCTTGGTCTTGGTTTTTGTGCGCGTGATGACAGCTGTACCGCGACCGGCGCCATTGCCGTCGCTATTGCCGTTTTGCATCCGCGCCACTCGTCTAGTGGCAGTCAAACCAATCGTCACGTATTCCTGCCTTTTTCGAATCCCCATGCGAGCTCAACATGTAGGTGTTCGATGGACGATTTTAAGCCCTTCTGTTTAGCTGACAATATGGCTAGGTGCCCAAAGGCAGCCGATTTTTCGATCTCGCCGGCATTTGCGATGGCGAAACGGCGCGGCGCGCCGACCGGGACCACACATGAAAAACCCGGCCGCGCTGACACGGTCGGGTTTCTCACGTCTGGGATGGGCGATATTTCGGCCGGGCCCGGCGCAGGCAAGTGCGACGAGCCCACGTCGATCGCGTGAAACTACTTGGCCTTTGCGACCATCGATTCGAAGGGCCTGTAAGCTTCCTTGGCAAGTTCAGCGTAGAGGTCGCCGATCTTGGTTGCCTCGGCTACGAACGCCTCATAGGACGTCTTGGCAAAGTCGGTCTGGATCTCGATTGCCTTGTCAAGCGACTTGGCCGAAAGGATCTTTTCTGCGGCGGCACTACCCGCCTCGAAGGTCTTCTTGGTGTACTCGCCCGCCTCGGTCGCGATCGCCTGCGCGCCCTTTGAGAGCGAAGCAAAGCTCTTCAATCCTGTGTCGGCAAAGTCCTTGCCGTATTTGCTGAAGTCCTCATAGGTCTGGGTCATTTTAACGCAATCCCTTGACGTTGAGGCGTCCGTCCATCCGGCGCCTGTGCAATGCACAGTAATATATTGTGCAGCGCACAAAAGTCAATATTCCCCAACGTCCCCTGCCCGCCTCAGGGGCAATCGCTAAAAATCGAATAAAGAAAACTTCAACCCCAAAGAAAATGGTGAACGCGGCGGTTACCATAAACGGATTGGTAACGCTGCCCCCTTAGCTTGCCTGGAAGCGAGGCAGGATCCCTTTGCCGCCTCCAACGCAACGAGAAACTCAAAGGAACTATCAGTGCGTCAGGCGTTGTCGGGAATCGTTTCCAAATCCACCTCCCCTCTCAGGACGATCATGATCGTCGCGATGGCGATGACGTTTGTGATCGCGGACGCGGCGTCGTCGCTGGCGGCAAGGCAGGCCGCGATCGTCATCGACGCCAAGACCGGCAAGGTGCTCTATTCGGCGGATGCCGACGGCAGGCGCTATCCGGCATCGCTCACCAAGATGATGACGCTCTATCTGACCTTCGAAGCGCTGGCGAAGGGCAAGATCAACCGGGCCTCGCCGGTCTCGTTCTCGAGCCATGCGGCCGCTCAGGCGCCGACCAAGCTTGGGGTGAAGGCGGGAGGTTCGGTCACGGTCGACACCGCAATCCTTTCCGTGGTCACCAAATCGGCCAATGATTCCGCAACGGCGCTCGCCGAGATGCTCGGCGGCACCGAATCCAATTTCGCCCGCATGATGACCGCCAAGGCGCGGCAGTTAGGGATGAACGGAACCGTCTTCCGCAATGCCAATGGCCTGCCCGACCCGGGCCAGTTCACCACGGCGCGCGACATGGCGACGCTGGGCATCGCGTTGCGAGAGCATTTCCCGCAATATTATGGCTACTTCTCCCAGCGCTCCTTCCTCTATGGGCGCCAGCGCATCAACGGTCACAACCGCCTTCTGGGACGCATAAAGGGTGTCGACGGCATCAAGACCGGCTATACCCGCGCGTCCGGCTTCAACCTCGTCTCGTCCGTCTCAATTGGCAACCGTCGCCTTGTCGGCGTCGTCATGGGTGGCACGTCGGGCAGCAGCCGTGACAACCAGATGGCTGCTTTGATCAACACCTATCTGCCCCGAGCTTCGACTCGCGGCGGCGGCGATCTGGTTGCCCGGGCCGACGGCAAAAACCCGATCAAGGCGCTTGCGGACGCTTTCCTGCCTAAGCAGGACGCGCCAACGTCGAACGACGAGCCTATCGAGGTGGCCAGCGCCGATTCGTCCGTGGGCGATCACCCGGCCATGGATCAGGCCAACGGTGATGGCGAAGAGAATACCGAGGTCGTCGAGCAAAAGCCGGCCGTTGCGGCAAGAAAAGTGAAGACCGTCATCGTCTCGGCCCCCAAAGTCGCCACCGCGCAGGTCGTGGCAGCTTATGCCGAGCCGACGCCCGCGCCCACGGTCGACCCAGTCAACACCGCCTCCGTCCCATCGGGCTGGGCGATCCAGGTTGCTTCGTCACCAAAGCAGTCCGAGGCCCAGGCCCTGCTCGACAAGACCAGCAAAGAGGCACCCAGGGTGCTGGCCCAGGCTTCCGGTTTCACCGTCGCATTCGAAAAGGGTGGCGTCACCTACTACCGCGCCCGGTTCGGTGGCTTTGGGTCGAAAACCGCCGCCTGGAAAGCCTGCACCGCTTTGAAGAAGAAGAATATCGAGTGCTACGCCGTCCAGCAGTAGGGCGGCGTGGTTCAATCTCCCGGAAAAGTTCTGCGTCGAAGGAGACTAGTTGTGATTGGAGAGCAAGACGTCCTTGGCTTCGTTGATCCGCGCCGCCAGGAAAGACGTACCGCCGATATCGGGGTGCAGGCGCTGCATCAGGCGGCGGTGCGCCTTGCGGACATCCGCCGCGGCGGCCCCCGCTTCAAGACCAAGGACCTTGTAGGCCTCCTGCTTAGTCATGGCGCCCGGACTTGGCGCAACACCCAGCCTTTCACTACCGTTCGTCTCAGCGTGTTTGCGCCAGACGGGAAATCTGCCGTCAAGATACGTCTCTAGGAGTTGCCGACTCTCCGCGTCGCCGGAGAGTTCACCGTGGAGATGGCGCATCTCTGCCACTCCCATCGCACCCAGCATCTTGCCCTCGTGGCGGCCGGCCAGCACCAGACCTTCGAGGCTGCCAGTATCGTGATCAAGTTCCATCTCGATCGCAGCGGTTCGGACCGTCGAGCGTTTTCCCGGCGCCAGCGGCGACGCCGGACGCCCAAGCCGCGTGGCGCCATACCAGCCGATCGCCACCAGTAGGATGATACCACCGATCGCTTCACGCCCGACGAGCAGCACGGGGAGCCCGACAAGCGCCAGCAGGAGCGGTCCCATCGTTCTCGCTTGGCTCGCCAGCTTGGCCGGCTCGGCGCGAAGGAAAGCCGTGGCGAGGCTCAGAAGCACCAGCAGCACCGCCACAAGAACGATAATCGCGCCTAACATGTCTCACCATGCCGCAAATCCGCAGTCCATCCCAACAGCCATGGAAGCTCGCTGAAGATTGTCCCTAAGCTGCGATGATGACGTTCCGGGACGGGAAGATGGTATCGCCACACGGCGCGGCCCCGCGCCCGGTGGCTTGCCGCGGCTATGGCTGTCGCCGATCTGTTCGGGCTGTCACTACTCATAAATTCAAGATGTGGCGTTGCCGGGCCTCTGGCAAGTCCAGGGTTGAGCAGATCGGGGGCCACAAATTGGCGCGACATTGCATGAAGGCTTGGAGTTTAAGACCTAGAGCAGGCCGAGATCGGCAAGCTCGCGCCTGAGCTTCGGAGGCATCGCAATGAGTCCCGCCTTGACCTTTGCGAGGTCAACCGGCGCATCCGATAGTTTGAGATAGCGCCAGCCTTGGAACGCCCGGCGCGGCTGCCAGTCGGTGCGGACGACTTCGGAATGCAGCACCAGATGGCAACGGCCGATGCCCTCACTGTCGGTGAACGGCCGGATCTCCGTGATAAGCTGGCGGCACTGCACATTGCCCTTGATCACCCAATAGAGCGAACCCCCATCTGTGATCTCGGCAGCGCGCGACGGCACCATCCGGGTGGTGTGATAGTGCTCTACCGGCTCTCCGGCCCGCCGCTTTTCATCGAGACGGAAAGCGATCCACTCTTCCAGATCCTCGACGCTATCGCAGCCGACACAGAGTTTTAGGATGTTGAGAGACATGGCTTAAGGTTTAAGCCCTCTCACTCAGGCGTCAACGGCCCCATCGACTTCTCCACAGTACGGGCAGTCCTCAGCACTCGACGACATTGACGGCGAGACCGCCCAGGCTCGTCTCCTTGTACTTTTCATTCATGTCGAGACCGGTCTGGCGCATGGTCTCGATTGCTGCGTCCAGCGGCACGAAATGGATGCCGTCGCCCTTGATGGCGAGCGACGCGGCCGTCACCGCCTTGACCGCCCCAAGCGCGTTGCGTTCGATGCAGGGCACCTGCACCAGGCCGCCAATGGGATCACAGGTCATTCCGAGATGATGCTCGAGCGCGATCTCGGCGGCATTCTCGACCTGTTCTGGCGTGCCGCCCATCACCGCGCACAGGCCGGCCGCCGCCATCGCCGATGCGGAGCCCACTTCGCCCTGACAGCCAACCTCGGCGCCCGAGATCGAGGCATTGGTCTTGATGATGCCGCCTATGGCCGCCGCCGTCAGCAGGAAGTCACGGATGCTCGCCTGATCGGCCTCGGGATGGAAATGCAGCCAGTAGCGCAGCACGGCCGGTAGCGTCCCGGCTGCGCCGTTGGTCGGCGCTGTCACGACGCGCCCGCCGGCGGCGTTCTCCTCATTGACGGCCATGGCGTAAATCGACAGCCAATCATTGGCTAGCAACGGATTGGGCTTGTTCTGCCGCCACTGCTCCTGCAGCTTGTCGTGCAGCATTCTTGCGCGCCGACGCACCTTAAGCCCGCCCGGCATTATGCCGTCCTGCGACAGGCCGCGGTCGATACAGCCCTTCATGGCGCTCCAGATTCCGTCGAGGCCGGCATCGAGTTCCTCGCGTGACATCTTTGTCTCTTCGTTGACGCGCTTCATGTCGGCGATGGAGAGTCCGCTCTGTCCTGCCATGGCAAGCATCTCGACCGCGTTCTTGAAAGGATAGGGTACGCGTCCGGCTTCCGTCGTCACCGATCCCCTGGCCTTCATGCGCTGGAGCTCTTCCTCCGAGACGACGAAGCCGCCGCCGATCGAATAGTAGATGCGCTTGAGCAGCAGGCGGCCCCCCGCATCATAGGCGTAAAACGCCATGCCGTTGGCGTGGCCGGTGAGCGGCGTCTTGCGATCCAGCACTAGGTCGACAACCGGATCGAAACGATAGGCAGGATGGCCTGGAGGCGTCAGGCGCTTTTCACTGGCGATACGCGCGGCAATCCCATCGGCCTGGTCGGGGTCGACTGTTTGGGGCGTCAGGCCGGCCAGCCCGAGGACCACCGCGCGATCCGATCCATGGCCGATGCCGGTATAAGCGAGAGAGCCGTGCAGGCTGGCACCGACACGGTCCACTTGGACGCCGGCAGGGCGCGGCCAATCGCCGTTGAGGATCTCGTCCAAGAAACGGGCGGCAGCCGTCATAGGGCCCATCGTGTGCGAACTTGATGGTCCGATGCCGATCTTGAACAGGTCGAAAACCGATAGGAACACGCTGTCTCCTGAAGTCACGTCGAGGACCACATATAGGAATTCCCACGATGTTTCCGCTCTTTTGAGAATCCCGGCGCGGCGTCTGCCGACCTTGGTTGCTCCGGCAGCGACATTGGCCATTGATCGCCAGAGGCGGCAATCGAAATACGGCCATCGAAGCGATAGCGCTGAATGTGGTAAATTCGGCCCATGGGCGATTCCCTGGATCTTTCGACAGCCGATCTGGCCGCGCTGGCTTTGTTCCTGGCCGCCTGGATGCTGCACACCCTGGCCTCCGACGGCAGACTGGTCAGCCGCATGTCGCTGACATCAGCCATGAACGCGCAACGCGAAGCGTGGATGCGGACCATGGCCGAGCGCGAAATCCGAATCGTCGACACCGCCATCATGAGCGGCCTTCAGCAAGGGACCGCGTTTTTCGCTTCGAGCTCGCTGATCGCCCTCGGCGGCTGCTTCGCTTTGCTTGGCGCCTCCGACCGGGTTCTCGAAGTTCTCAGCACCCTGCCGTTGGGCGGCGCGCCATCGCGTGCGGCGTTCCAGCTAAAGGTTTTCGGGCTGGTGCTGATCCTGGCGTTTTCGTTCTTCAAGTTCGGCTGGGCCTACCGGCTGTTCAACTACTGCACGATCCTGATCGGCGCCGTGCCGATCCCGCATGGCGAAGCCTCGCGCAATCCGGTGACCGAAACCGCGGTCTGGCGCGCGACGCAGATGAACATGTTGGCCGGGAAGCACTTCAATTCCGGACTGCGCGGCGTGTTCTTCTCGATCGGCTATCTCGGCTGGTTCGTCGATCCGGCGGTGTTCGTGCTTTCAACGCTGTTGCTGCTGGCCGTGCTGGTGCGCCGCCAGTTCTTTTCAGCGGCGCGCCAAGCCGTGCTCGGTCAGCCGCCCGGCGCGGGCAAGGGCCGGTCTATTCGGCCCGACAGCCAGTAGGCGAAGAGGCCGATCCACTCGCGGGTCGCCGTGGTGGTCGACTGCAGCGAATCGGCGGGGTTGTCGCGGAAGAGGCCGATGCCTTCCTTGCCGGAGGTGCGGTAGTCGACCGGCCAGGGAATGGTCGAAAAGCCGGCCTTGTCGAAGAGGGCCTTGGCGCGCGGCATATGGAAGGCCGACGTGACCAGCAGCCAGGTTTCCCCGGGCTTCGGCGTCACCAGTGCCCTGGTGAACACCGCGTTCTCGTAGGTGTTGCGAGACTTGTTCTCGAGGATCAACCGCTCCGGCGCTACGCCTAGCGCGCCAAGCAGGCGGGGCGCGGTCGTGGCATCGCCTTCACCGTCGAGAACGAGTTCGCCACTACCACCGGAAACGACCACTTTCGCCTCGGGAAAACGCTTTGCCAGCACGGCTGCTTCGACCATTCGGTCACCACCGGCATTCAGCTCATAACCGCCGCGCGCCAGATTGATCGCCCCTTCGAAACCGCCGCCGAGCACGACGATGCCATCGACCTTTGCCGGCAAGGGCGGGCGCGGAAAGCGCTCTTCAAGCGGATGGAGCATCAGGGCGCCGAGCGAGGTCCAGGCTGACAGCGCGAGGACTAAAAAGGCGAGTGCACTGCCCGTGGCAGCTAACCGTCGCCGTCCGATCGTGGCCGCCAGCAGTCCGGCCAGCAGCAAAAAGATCGCAAAGTTCAGCGGCTGAATGAAGAACCAGAAGATCTTGGAAAGATAGAAGAACATCGCGTGGCCCGTCGGACGCCAGACGTTCTTACCACCATTGTTCAGGCTGAAAGGGGCCGGCTGCCTGCTCGATGACGGCTGCGGTCTGGAACAGGGTTTCCTCATCGAACGGTCGGCCGATGAGCTGCAGGCCGAGTGGCAGGCCCTTCGAATCCAGGCCGGCGGGCACCGCGATGCCAGGCAAGCCGGCCATGTTCACCGTGACTGTGAAAATGTCGTTCAAGTACATCTTGACCGGATCGGCGGCCATGTCCTCGTCAGCAATGCCGAAGGCAGCGGACGGCGTCGCCGGGGTCAGGATGACGTCCACCCCGGCGGCAAAGACAGTCTCGAAATCCCGCTTGATCAGGTTGCGCACCTTCTGCGCCTGCAGATAGTAGGCATCGTAGTAGCCCGCCGACAGCACATAGGTGCCGATCATGATGCGGCGTTTGACCTCGCGGCCGAAGCCGGCGGCGCGGGTCTTCTCGTACATGTCGACAATGTCCTTGCCGGGCACGCGCAAGCCGTAGCGAACGCCGTCATACCGCGCCAGGTTGGACGAGGCTTCGGCTGGCGCAACGATGTAATAGGCCGGCAACGCGTATTTCGTATGCGGCAGGGAGATATCGACGATCTCGGCGCCGGCATCCTTCAGCCACGCAATACCCTTCTGCCAAAGCGCCTCGATCTCTTCCGGCATGCCTTCAACGCGGTATTCCCTGGGAATGCCGACCTTCATGCCCTTGATCGGCTTGCCGATCGCCGCCTCATAGTCCGGCACCGGGCGGGCGACGGAAGTCGTGTCCTTCGCATCGACGGAAGCCATCGATTTCAGCAGGATAGCGGCATCGCGCACGTCGCGCGCGATCGGCCCGGCCTGGTCCAGCGATGAGGCGAAGGCGACGATACCCCAGCGCGAGCAGCGGCCGTAGGTCGGCTTGATGCCGACAGTACCGGTGAAGGCCGCGGGTTGGCGAATCGAGCCGCCCGTATCCGTCGCCGTGGCGCCGGCGCACAAGAAGGCCGAAACGGCAGTCGCCGAACCACCTGACGAGCCGCCCGGCACCAGCTGAGCATTGTCGAGGCTGCGCGCGGTCCTGGCGCCGCCAGCCGATACGAAGCCGCCATCGCCCTGATGCGTGGTTGGCATCACCACCGTATCGACGCGCGACCGCCGCCATGGGTTGATGACAGGGCCATAATAGGACGTCTCGTTGGATGAGCCCATGGCGAATTCGTCCATGTTGAGCTTACCCAGCATGACGGCGCCGTCGGCCCAAAGATTGGCGGTGACGGTCGATTCGTAGCGCGGCTTGAATCCGTCGAGCACGTGGCTGCAGGCCTGGGTGTGGACCCCTTCGGTGCCGAACAGATCCTTGATGCCAAGTGGTATGCCTTCGAGCGCACCGCCCTCGCCATTGGCCAGCCTGGCGTCGGACGCCTTTGCCATGTCGCGCGCCTTGTCGCCCGTCACCGCGACATAGGCGTTCAGCGTCGGATTGGCGCGATCGATGGCCGACAGATAGGCCTCGGTGAGATCGGTGGCGGTGATTTCCTTGCCGCGCAGCTTGGTGCGGGCCTGCGAAATTGTCAGTCGTGTCAGGTCGGTCATGGGAAGCTCTTTTCGTCGAAAGCCGACGTTTGCGAGTCGGCACAATCCAGCATCGAACCGTAGTGGCAGCGTTGGGCCCGGCCGTGCGCTGCTACGGCGGCGCGATCGCCATCGCGGATTTCCCCCGGGGGCTCCTCAATGGCCATCCGCAGGCTACTCCACCACCTTGGGCACAAGGAAGAAATTCTCTTCGGTCGCCGGCGCGTTGGCGACGATGTCGGCCGCCTTGTTGCCGTCGGTGACGACGTCCTGGCGCTTTTTCATCTCCACGGGCGTTACAGAGGTCATCGGCTCGACCCCGGAAACATCGACCTCGTTCAGTTGCTCCACGAAGCCCAATATGGCGTTCAATTCGCCGGTCATGCGTTCAGCGTCTTCCTCGCTCACCGCAATGCGGGCAAGACGGGCGACGCGCTTCACTGTCTGAACATCTACGGACATGCTTTTGCCTCGGGAAAACGAGTTCGGGCTATAGCGGCGCGCCACGCGCCGCGCAACATCGCATACCCACAATCAAGCGGATGCGCCCCAGGCGGGCGACCGCCGCCGGCCAAACGGACCGCGCCGCGTTTTAGGCCTTTGCTAGATCGTAATGGTCTCGCCGATCTTCGGCAGGGCTATTTTCACGCCCGAACCTTCCAGGCCGACCTCGAATTTCTCAGCCGTCGGATCGATCATCGGGAACGTTCCGAAGTGGCAGGGAATAACGGTATCGAAGTTGAAGAAGCGGCGGCAGGCGAGTGCCGCTACCGCACCGCCCATCGTGAAGCGATCGCCGATCGGCACGATACCGATCTTCGGCTCGTGCAATTCATTGATCAGCGCCATGTCGGAAAAAATATCGGTGTCGCCCATATGGTAGAGCGTCTTGTCTTCGGGGAAATGCAGCACCAGGCCGCCCGGATTGCCGAGATAGGTGTTCTGGCCACCCTCGCCCGCAAACGAGGATGAGTGCAGCGCCTGCACGAATGTTGTGGTGAAGCCACCGCAATCGACCGTACCGCCGATATTGCCGGGATTGATCTTCTGGTCGCTGACGCCTTTGCCGACCAGATACATGCAGATCTCGAAATTGGCGACCAGTTGCGCGCCGCTCTTGCCGAGCACTTCCACCGCGCCGCTGATGTGGTCGCCGTGGCCATGCGTCAGTAGCACATGCGTCACTCCCTCAGCCGGCCCTTCCCATCCCCCCGTCCACGACGTATTGCCGACCAGATAGGGATCGATGAGGATCCTTGCGTCGGCGGTTTCGATGCGAAAGGCCGAGTGGCCGTACCATGTGAGTTTCATTGAACGCATTCCTCGATTTTTACCTGGTCAAAGGATAGAACGCCGATGGACCCGAGATCAAAGGGTTCCTGTATCCGCCGTGCGTTTGAGAGAGCGCACGACGTTGTGATGTCGAAGGAAGGGCGTTGGGAATCATCGCGATAGAGGACGTGCCTGCGCATCTTGGCAGCGGCAAGACCCTGGCGGGACTTGATCTTGGCGACAAGACCATCGGCGTGGCGGTCTCGGACCAGAGGTTTTCCTTCGCCCATCCGCGCCCGGTCATCATGCGAAGGAAGTTCTCGCTCGACGCCGCGCTGCTGCTGGCCATGCTCCAGAAGGAGAATGTCGGCGCCGTGGCGATCGGGCTGCCGATCAACATGGATGGCTCGGAAGGTCCGCGCGCCCAGAAATCGCGCGCCTTTGTGCGCAATATGGCGCAGCTGAGCGACCTGCCCTTCGTGCTTTGGGATGAAAGGCTGTCGACGGTGGCGGCCGAAAGGACGCTTATCGAGATGGATTTCTCCCGCCGTAAGCGCGCGGGCAAGATCGACTCGGCGGCGGCGGCCTTTATTCTGCAGGGAGTTTTGGATCGGCTGCAGTCGCTTCTTGCATCCGATCGGACCGAGCCGCCCAGCGGGGCTTGATCCAGCTGGTGATCTCGCGGCGGCGGCGAAACGCCCATAGCGCCATTAGTAAACAGCCATCGAAGACACAGGCCTTTGCCACCATGCCGGGAATGATCGCCGGATCGATGCCGAGCATCTGGCCGTAAAGCTCGAAAACGAAATCATGCAGCTTCCGGCTGAGCATGAGATAGCCAAAATTCATGTCGTTCAGCGACAGGTAGAACCAGCCCCAGAAAAGGGCCATTGGAGCCGCCCACAAAGCGAAGATGTAGCGCATCAGCGGCCACCCGCTGGATGTGAACCTGTCCGGCCGGATATGAGGGAAAGCCGGGAATTGCGCGCAGCGGCCCTGGCCATGCCAAGCGCGGCGGCGCGAACCTCGCTGTCGTCCGGCACAGTTGCCGCAAGTGGCGAGCGCCGCTCGGCCAGGATAGCAACGTAGGAGGCCAGAAGCGCCGCGAGCTGAACCGCGACCACCATGAACAGCCCTTTGATCCCCTGCGCTGCGCCGCCGATGACAACCAGGGAAAGTACGCTGGAGGCCGAAATGAAGGCGACACGGGCGACGCTATCGACACCCCGGCTGGTCGCATCGTTGACCAATGTTTCCACGAACGCCCAGAAAAACAACACCGCGACGACAAGCAGCGCCGTGGCAAGCGGCGCCACGACGACGAAATTGTCGAGATCGGCGACACCGACATCCTCGCTCGCGAGGCCCAGCACGCCCAGTGCCGCCGACACGCCGCGATCGCCATCGATGCACAGGAACGCCAGCAGGGCGAAGACGATCGCCCAGTGCAAGGCCAGAAAAGAGGTCAGTACGTGTCGCATCCGGATTCCAGTTTGGACAGGAAGACAGTGGGGCCTGGGCTCCGCCATCGCAATGGAAACCATTTGTTAAGGTTAACGACAATTAATCATGTTCGCGAGTGCTCTGGCGCATTGACCTTCGAGGTGAAGCCGCTGGTCAGTTCACCGGCGGATAGAGTGTATCGATGATCATGCGCGCGTCATGGCGTGAATCCAGCATGCCATAGGTGTTGCGCCATTGACCGCCCAGACGCGTTTCGACAAAAGCGTCGGCGATCCGCCCTGCCCCCAACCTGCGCAATTCCGCCGCCGCGGCAGACAGCGCCAGTTGCTCGGTTAACAGTCGCGCCGAGCCTTCATCGGTCGAAGCGACCTGCATAGCCGCCTTCAGCACGCCGATGGTTCCCCGGCCGCCGGCGCCGAGATCGCGATCAATGCCGGCGAGCACGTCCTCGAACAGGCCCGGCGCGCGGCCGAGCACGCGCAGCACATCGAGCGCCATGACATTGCCCGAGCCCTCCCAGATCGCGTTGACGGGGGCTTCGCGATAGTAGCGGGCGAGCGGCGCCTCCTCGACATAGCCATTGCCGCCGAGGCACTCCATAGCCTCATAGAGCAGTGGCGGAGCGATCTTGCACACCCAGTATTTGACGACCGGAGTCATGGCGCGGGCAAAAGCCGCCTCGCCGCGATCGCTGGCGGCCTCGTCGAAAGAGCGCGCTAACCGGAACGACAAGGCGGTGGCAGCGGCGACGTCCAGCGCCATGTCGGCCAGCACGCGCTGCATCAACGGCTGCTCGATCAATGTCGAGCCGAACACCTGGCGATGGCGGGCATGATGAACGGCCTCGGCTAGACCCGCGCGCATGATCGCCGAAGACGCCACGGCGCAGTCGAGCCTGGTCAGGGTGACCATGTCCATGATCGTCTTGACGCCGGCGCCGGGCTCGCCGACCATCTCGCCGATCGCGTTGACGAACTCCACTTCGGAAGAGGCGTTCGAACGGTTACCGAGCTTGTCCTTCAGCCGTTGGAACCGGAAGCCATTGCCCGACCCGTCGCCGAGCACGCGCGGTACCATGAAGCAGGACAGTCCTTCGGGCGCCTGCGCCAGCACCAGGAACGCATCCGACATCGGCGCCGACATGAACCATTTATGCCCGGTTAGGCGGTAAAAGCCGCTGCCGGCGCGTTCGGCCCTTGTGACATTGGCGCGCACATCGGTGCCGCCCTGTTTCTCTGTCATGCCCATGCCGAGCGTCAGCCCGGTCTTTTCGACCGGTGGCTTCTGGCTCTGGTCATATTTGCGCGTCGTGACGCGCGGAGCCCATTCGCGGAACAGTTTCGGGCTGGCCATCAAAGCGGCCAGCGAGGCGCTGGTCATGGTGATGGGGCAGAGGTGCCCGGTCTCGAGTTCTGCCGTCAGGTAGAATCGGGCGGCGCGGACCTGGTGGCGGCGGCCGATCTCGGCATCGCCGTTTTCCCAGACCGAGGAATGCAGGCCGTTGGTCACCGAGCGGCGCATCAAGGCGTGATAGGCCGGATGGAATTCGACCAGGTCAATGCGCCGTCCCTGGCGATCGTGCGTCCTGAGCTTTGGTGTCTCGACATTGGCAAGACGGGCCAATTCCTGCGCTTCCTGCGTCAGCACGAAGCGGCCGAGTCCATCGAGATCCCTGCGTACCGGCTCGGAAAAGCGCTCGGCAAGCTGGATCAGCAACGGATCTCCGCGCCAGGCGTTGCCGCCGGTCAGCGGCGGCGGCTGGTTCGTCACGTCGTCGGTCACGCCCAATCCTTATATCGGTCCTTGTCGTCGCAAGGCCGCGAATCCGAGGCCATCTGCTAGATATAGCCAAGGCAAGCAACGCGCGCGACGAAAATACCGGGGAGAATGGCCTCAATCCAAGGCCGGCGCTTGCAGCCGCAAAATCTCCGCCCTATAGCAGCGCCTTGAGATGACCGACGCATCGTCCCTGCCACTCTATCCTCACCGCCATCTTCTGGGCATCCGCGACCTTTCCGCAGCCGATATCGAGCTTCTGCTCGACAGGGCGGACCAGGCGGTCGCGATCTCGCGGCAGTCCGAGAAAAAGACCTCTACGCTGCGCGGCCGCACGCAGATCAACCTCTTCTATGAATCCTCGACTCGCACGCAGTCCTCTTTCGAATTGGCCGGTAAGCGGCTCGGCGCCGATGTCATGAACATGTCGGTGGCGAGTTCATCGGTGAAGAAGGGCGAAACGCTCATCGACACGGCGATGACGCTGAACGCCATGCGGCCGGATATCTTGATCATCCGCCACCAATCGGCGGGCGCCGCTGCCCTGCTGGCGCAGAAAGTCGGATGCTCGGTCGTAAATGCCGGCGATGGCGCGCATGAACACCCGACCCAGGCGCTGCTGGACGCGCTGACCATTCGCCGCGCCAGGGGCCCGCTCTCGAAACTGATCGTGGCGATCTGCGGCGACATCCTGCATTCGCGCGTCGCGCGCTCCAACATCATGCTGCTCAACTCGCTCGGCGCGCAGGTGCGAGTTGTGGCGCCATCGACGCTGTTGCCGAGCGGCATCGAGAAAATGGGCGTGATCGTCGCCCGCTCGATGGCCGAAGGTCTCAAGGGCGCCGACGTCGTGATGATGCTGCGGCTGCAGCGCGAGCGGATGCAAGGCGCCTTCGTGCCTTCTGTCCGCGAGTATTTCCGTTATTTCGGCCTCGACGCCGAGAAGCTGAAGGCGGCCAAGGACGACGCCCTCGTAATGCACCCGGGCCCGATGAACCGCGGCGTCGAGATCGCCTCGGAAATCGCCGACGGCCCGCAAAGCGTTATCCAGGAACAGGTCGAGATGGGCGTCGCCGTGCGCATGGCGGTGATGGAAGCGCTGCTCGATCCGCACCGTAACCAAGAGAGTCGCGGCGCATGAGCACGACGGTCTTTGAACGCGCCCGCATCGTAGACCCGTCGCGCGGCATCGACGAAGTCGGAACCGTCATCGTCGACGGCAGCAAGATCGCTGCCGCCGGCAGGGCGGCGCTGAACCAGGGGATCCCCGACGGGGCAAACGTGATCGACTGCGCCGGCAAGGCGATCCTTCCGGGCCTGGTCGACAGCCGCGTCTTCATCGGCGAGCCGGGGGGCGAACATCGCGAGACCATCGCTTCGGCAAGTGTCGCGGCCGCGGCCGGCGGGGTCACCTCCATCGTCATGATGCCGGATACCGATCCGGTGATTGACAATGTGGCTCTGGTCGAATTCGTGCTGCGCACGGCCAGGGATACGGCGGTCGTCAATATCTTTCCGGCTGCGGCGATCACGAAAGGCCTCGAGGGCCGCGAAATGACCGAGTTCGGCCTGTTGCGCGAGGCCGGCGCCGTCGCCTTCACGGATGGACGCCACACGATCGCAAGCGCGATGGTGATGCGCCGCGCGCTGACCTATGCGCGCGACTTCGGCGCAACCATCATGCATGAAACGCAGGATGCCGACCTTGCCTCGTCGGGGGTGATGAACGAAGGTTTGTATGCCAGTTGGCTCGGCCTTTCGGGCATTCCGCGCGAGGCGGAATCCATCCCGCTGGAGCGCGATCTGGCCCTGGCGCGGCTGACGCAGGGGCACTACCACGCGGCGAAGGTCTCGACCGCGATGGCAGCGGAAGCGGTGACACGCGCGAAGGCCGATGGAGCGAGAGTCACGGCGGGCGTCTCGATCCACAATCTTTCGCTCAACGAAAACGACGTCGGAGAATACCGAACCTTCTTCCGGCTGACGCCGCCGCTGCGCGCCGAGGAAGATCGTCTGGCGATGATCGAGGCGGTCAGGGCCGGCTCTGTTGACATCATCGTTTCCTCGCACGACCCGCAGGACGTGGACACCAAGCGCCTGCCCTTCGCCGATGCGGCCGCGGGCGCCATCGGGCTCGAGACCCTGCTGGGCGCCGCATTGCGGCTCTACCACAATGGCGATCTGCCCCTGCTCAGATTGGTCGAGACCTTGTCCACCGCGCCGGCACGGCTGTTCGGCTTGCCCGGGGGCAGTCTGAAGCCGGAATCAATAGCCGATCTTGCGCTTGTCGATCTCGACGAACCGTGGATCGTGAGCGAAAGCGGCATCCGTTCGCGCTCCAAGAATACGTGTTTCGAAGGCGCGCGCCTGCAGGGCAAGGTCTTGCAAACGTTTGTTGCGGGCCGCACAGTGTTCTCGGTCTGATCCGGCACCGCTTATCGCGCGGTCTCTTGGTACATCTGGGGAATGCGGGGGGAAACAATGATTTACAGCCTGATCCTTGCGCTGGCGTTCGGGTATCTGCTGGGGTCTATTCCGTTCGGGCTCCTGCTCACCCGCGCCGCCGGCCTTGGCGACGTGCGCTCCATCGGCTCGGGCAATATCGGCGCCACCAACGTGCTGCGCACCGGGAACAAGGGCCTCGCCGCGGCGACCTTGCTGCTCGACGCGCTGAAAGGCACCGCCGCCGTTCTGATCGCGGGCCATTTCGGGCCCGACCTTGCGATCTGGGCCGGTTTCGGCGCCTTTGTCGGGCATCTCTTTCCGGTTTGGCTGGGCTTCAAGGGCGGCAAAGGTGTCGCGACCTATCTCGGCGTATTGGTCGGCCTTGCCTGGCAGGTCGCGCTGATCTTCGCCGTCGTCTGGCTGGCGGTGGCCTTGCTGTTCCGCTTTTCGTCGCTTGCGGCACTCGCGGCGGCCGTCATTGTGCCGATCGCACTGTACTTCCTCGATACGCCGGACATAGCCGTGCTGTTCGTGGCGATGAGCGTCATCGTTTTCATCAAGCACCATGCCAACATTTCCCGTCTCCTTGCCGGCAGCGAGGGCAAGATCGGAGCCAAGGGGTGAGCGAGCGCGCCACCTCGGTGAGCGAGCGCGCCACCGCGCTGAGCGAGCCGGCCGCCCGACCGCGGCTCAACGACCGGCAGCGGCTGAGCTGGCTGCGGCTTATCCGGACGCCGAATGTCGGGCCCGCTTCCTTTCGTGATCTGATCAACCGTTTCGGCTCGGCCGAGGCCGCGCTCGAGATCTTGCCCGAATTGATGATTTCGGGCGGTGCCACCCGGATCCCCCGCATTGCCACGGTCGCTGAGGCCGAAGCGGAGATGGAGGCTGCCCGGCGTTCCGGCGCGCGCTTTGTCGGCATCGGCGAGCCCGACTACCCACGACTGCTGCTGAGCATGGACAATCCACCTCCCCTATTGGCGGTGAAGGGCAACGCCGCCGTGTTCCGGATGCCGGGCCTGGCTATCGTGGGGGCGCGCAACGCATCGTTGGCCGGCATCAAGATGGCGCGCATGCTGGCAACGGACCTTGGCGATGAAGGCTACGGTATCGTCTCGGGACTGGCGCGCGGTATCGACACGGCGGCCCATCGAGGCAGTCTGTCGACCGGCACGATCGGTGTCCTTGCGGGAGGCCTGGACCAGCCCTACCCGCCCGAGAATGTCGGACTCTGCGACGAAATTGTAGAGCGTGGCGCCATCATCTCCGAAATGCCTTTCGGCTGGCAGCCGCGCGCCCAGGATTTTCCGCGCCGCAACCGTCTTGTCGCCGGGGCGGCCCTCGGTCTCGTGGTGATCGAAGCTGCTCAACGCTCCGGCTCGCTGATCAGCGCCAGGCTGGCCGGCGAGATGGGGCGGCTGGTGTTCGCCGTGCCGGGTTCGCCGCTCGATCCAAGAGCCGCCGGCACCAATGGCTTGCTCAAGGACGGCGCCACGCTGGTCACCGAGGCATCGGACATCTCCAGGGCGATCGCCCCGTTGACCGGCATGCGGGCCCCCGAAGTACCGCCGTTTGAAGACCCACCCGACTTCTCGGTCACGCCACCGCCGGGCGAAAGCGATCGCGCGCGTGTGCTGGAGGCGCTCGGCCCGACGCCGGTGCCGGTGGACGAGGTCATCCGTCACACCGAACTGCATCCAGCCCAGGTTTTCATGGTGCTGCTCGAACTCGATCTCGCTGGCCGGCTCGAGCGCCATGCCGGCGGTCAGGTTTCGCTGGTTTTCGGAGAAGGCTGACGATCACGCGGCGACGGCCGATTTGATCTCGCACAACGCACAAAGCGGCGTGGCCCCGCAGAATCCTGCTATGATTGCGAATCTCCTTATCGGCACCGTTGTCATAAGCTTGACCGTCGTGGTCCACACCTTTGGCCTGATCGTTGTTACCCATGCGACGGGTCATCTGGTCGCCCGCTTTCGCATGCACGGGCACCGCAGCCGCATCCTCGCCATGATCAGCGTGGTGATGGGCCTCTTCGCGGTGATGACCGCTGAAGTGTGGATATGGGCAGGCCTTTACCGGCTGCTGGATATCTTCGCCGACTTGGAAACCGCGCTGTACTTCTCGACCATCACCTTCTCGACCGTCGGCTATGGGGACGTCGTGCCAGCCCACGCGTGGCGCATCCTCGCCGCCCTCGAAGGCGTCAATGGGTTCCTGCTTATCGGCTGGTCGACCGCATATCTCGTCGCGGCGGGAACACGCGTCGGCCCGTTCAAGGCCGGGGAGCATTTCTGACCGGGCCGAGCTTCAGACCGCCGCCGAATGCCTGGCCTTGCCCGCTTCGAAATATCCATCGAACATCGCAGCGATGCTCCTGACGAAGGGCCGGTTTTCCACCGGCACGACAAAGCGATCGCCATCGAGTTCAAGCGGCCGCGCTTGATCGTGGAGCGACAGGGAACTTGCCTTGAGGAGAAGTTTCCGGCCTGCTTCGCCGAAGCGGTCCACCAACTCGGCCGCCGAGAAAGCGAAATCGCACATCAGCCTCTCGATGAGCCAGCCCCGCGCCTTGTCGTCCTCAGAGAATTCGATGCCCCGGACGGAGGCCAACCCGCCGTCGGCGACCATGCGTCCATACTGGGCGGTCGACGGCATGTTCTGGGCATAGCCTTGGCGAAACCGACTGATGGATGACGGGCCGAGGCCGATCAATGTCTCGCAGCGATCCTCGGTATATCCCTGAAAATTCCGATGCAAGATTCCCGAACGGGCGGCAAGCGACAGGGCATCGCCCGGTTTGGCGAAGTGGTCGATCCCGATTGCCTCGTATCCCTTGTCCATGATCTGCCGCGCCGCCAATCGCGATTGATCGAACCGTTCCGCCGGTCCCGGCAGCCACGCCTCGTCGATCATCGTTTGATGCTTCTTGAACCAGGGCACATGAGCGTAGCCGAATAGCGCCATCCGGTCCGGTTCCAGCGACAGCGCCTGGGCGACGGTCGAACAGACGCTGTCGCCTGTCTGGTGCGGCAGGCCGTAGAGCAGGTCCAGATTGACCGATGCGACGCCGCGCGCGCGAACGCCCTCGACAACCGCCCTTGTCTGCGTGAAGCTTTGTTCGCGGTTGATCGCCTGCTGCACCTTCGGATCGAAATCCTGTACGCCGAGGCTCGCCCGCGTCATGCCGATTTCGGCGAGTGCGTCGAGACGCGCATCGTCCATGTCATTGGGATCGATTTCGACGCTGATCTTTACCTCCGCCAGAAAATCGAAATTGCCCCGCAAGACCGCTCCCAAGGCCACAATGTCGCGCGGCTTCAACATCGTCGGCGACCCGCCACCGAAATGGACCGCGCGGACGTGGCTCTTGCCCCCGACAAGGCCGGCGACGCTCGAGATCTCAGCATGTAGCGAGTGGAGATAGGCGGCCACCGGCTCGTAGTGCCGCGTCTGCTTTGTATGGCACGCGCAGAACCAGCACAGCCGGTCGCAGAAGGGAATGTGCAGATAGAGCGAAATCTCTTCGCCCTCGCCTATAGCTTGCAGCCAGTCTCGCTGCACGCCGGCGTCCACCCCGGGATGGAAATGCGGTGCGGTGGGATAACTGGTGTAGCGCGGCACGTTTTCGCCCAGTCTGGCGGCCAAGTCAGGCCGCAGGGCATTATCCGCATGTGTCTTGGTATTGTGTGTCGGGCCGTTCTGCATGGCGGCAGTCTGGACTACCGACGTGCAAAAGAGCCTTGATTTCGGTCAAACCCCTGCCTTGCAGACAAGATGCCTGGTGGCGCTTGCGCCGCCAATTATGCCGTGACGTTTGGCGTAAGCGTGGCTGAAATCTTGTCAGTCGCTTCACCGCGGGCGAAGGTTTCGGCCTTCGTAACATCACGACATAGCCGCGTGGAATTGCGTCCTGTATCGTCGCCAGATTGACTTCGCGAAGGAGGCTATATTGAGAGTCCGCACTACGACACACAACCACCCAGGCGAAGCTGGCGTTATCCTGCTCGACCAACCGATTGAGAACATGATCGTTGGCACCGACATTCGCGACGGCACCACAACGCTGTTCGGAACAGTCAATCTGCAGGTGAACTATTCCGGCAGCTACGATATCCGCGTCGAACTCACGCCAGCCGAACTCACGCGAACTTATGAGTTGTTGGTTCAAAATCTGCTCGGGAAGATCGCAGACCTCCAAAACCCTCGACGCTGATACCTACCATCCCGCCCGTCACCGAAATTGCCCGGCCTCGCCGTACACCTCTGGCGCAGGGTTTCCATGGGGAACCACTGTCATTGAAACAGTTTGATCGCCTAACACTCGAGGCGGGCGCACCTGCTAATAAGAAAGCCAGATAGCTGCGAGATTGAACCCGCCTTTCGTCCGACCCAGTGACGACCCTTCACCACAGCAGCTCATTGGGTCGGACGTGACTTGATATGCCGGTGACCCGCCACGGCGTCGGAATTTATTGGTGAGCGCGATGGGATTCGAACCCATGACCTACTGATTAAAAGTCAGTTGCTCTACCGGCTGAGCTACGCGCTCCCGTGGGCCCGGAAGGCTGCCCTCGAAATTGCGCGGAACATAGGGAGAGTGCCTCGACCGGTCAACCGGAAAAAGCGCGCTTGCAAGCCGAGCTTCGCAGCAGGGCAATAGGGTGCGTATGCTCTCGCGATCCATGGAAAACTGGTGGTGTCGGATACTCCAGACCATGCTCGATCAATGCGCAGTGGCCACATTACAAATAAGCAACTTGATGTTCGGTCTGGAACTATAGGTTCGTTCTTTCGTTTTGACATCACAAGGGACGTCAATCACCCTTTCGAAGGAGACCACAATGAATAAGATCGTATCGGGTACACTGGCGACCGTTTTGTCAGCTTCCTTCATCGCAACCGCGATGCCGGCCAACGCGACGCAGATGTTTGTTCCGCAGGCGTCATCCGCGTCGTCGGACATCCACAACGTAGATATGAAATGGCGCAATGGCCAGCGCCATTTCGGTGACGGCAGATACACCATGCGCCGAAATTTCTCGCGAAACTACGATGGCGGCAGCTATTGGAACGGCCATCGTGGCTATCGGGAATACCATCGCGGTTATCGGCGCCACGGCGATTACTGGTTCCCGCTGGCTGCTTTCGCCACTGGCGCCTTGATCACCGGTGCTATCGTTAACAGCGAAAACAACCGCGTCTATCAGGGCAATGCGCACGTCCAGTGGTGCTACGACCATTATCGGAGCTACCGCGCCTCCGACAATACGTTCCAGCCGAATTACGGTCCGCGCCAAGAGTGTCGCTCGCCGTACTGATCGTCGATCAGACTCGTGAACCGACATGAGTAAGAAAGTCCGCGCCCTGAACGGCGCGGACTTTTGGTCGATTGGTCAAAACGAACAGTTTGCGCGTCACTTTGCCCAGCCGATGCTCTTAAACATTAGATAGAGTCCGCCGTGGCTATCGGGGCACCGATAGATCCTCAACCCGCCGCATATTCGGGACATCACTGCGCTAAGTTCCCAACCAAGCGATTCCAGTTGATCGTCTTCATCCGTCACATAGGATTGGGCGAGTTCGTCAATGCTATTCATCTCTCCGAAGGATCGAACCTGCTTCGCATCGCTAATTAGCCGGTCTGGCAAGTCTGAATTCGCCCAAGCCCAGAGCCAATTACCCGCCCTGGCACTCGCGGTGCCGGCAATCTGAATCTCGGCGATAACCTTCACGGCCCCGTCCTGCGAGAACAAAGCCTACCGGTCGTCAGATCGTAGTCATAACGAGACTAGTGGCCGAGACGAAACTCCTTCGCCAACATGGCATTCTTGGTGGTTAACTGTTCAAAAGCCTCGTCGCGCCAAGCATCATACCAGTCTGGCTGCATAAGCCACCCCAATCCCTTCTCA
The DNA here is from genome assembly GCF_020164785.1 of Mesorhizobium sp. ES1-1. GTDB lineage: Bacteria > Pseudomonadota > Alphaproteobacteria > Rhizobiales > Rhizobiaceae > Mesorhizobium. The sequence goes on from NZ_JAIUGX010000010.1 coordinate 237,842, forward strand.
GCTGACTGTTATGGCACGCTTAGCGTACGGCGAACCGCATCACGCCAGCCTGCCAGCTTGGCCGATCGCGCCAAAGCCTCCATATCTGGCTTGAACCTCCGCTCGAGCGCCCAGCTCTTGGCGAATTCCTTCGCTTGCGGCCAGACGCCCGCTTTCGATCCCGCCAGCCAGGCGGCACCCAGCGCGGTAGTCTCGAGGATGGTCGGACGATCAACCGGCGCATCAAGAATGTCGGCCAGGCGCTGCATCGTCCAGTCCGACGCCACCATACCGCCGTCGACCCTGAGAACTGTGCTAACCGAAGCGGTCTTCCAATCCTTGCGCATGGCGTCCAGCAGGTCGCGGGTCTGGTAGGCGACGGATTCGAGCGCGGCGCGCGCGAATTCCGCCGGACCGGAATTGCGGGTCAGCCCGAAAATGGCGCCGCGCGCGTCCGCGTCCCAATGCGGCGCGCCAAGACCGACAAAGGCCGGCACCAGATAGACATTCTGCGTCGGGTCGGCCTCGGCAGCCAGTTGCCCGCTATGCTCGGCCTTGCCGATCACCTTGATGCCGTCGCGCAGCCATTGCACGGCCGCCCCGGCAATGAAGATCGAACCCTCCAGCGCGTAGGTGGTCTTGCCGTTCAGCCGATAGGCAATGGTGGTCAAAAGCCGGTTCTTCGAACGCACCAGATCGCTTCCGGTGTTGAGCAGCGCAAAACAGCCGGTGCCGTAGGTGGATTTCATCATGCCGGGCTCGAAGCAGGCCTGGCCGATCGTAGCCGCATGCTGATCGCCGGCAACGCCGAGGATCCTTATCTCAGCGCCGAAGAGGTTTTTCTCCGTAACTCCAAAGTCATCCGCACAGTCCTTCACCTCAGGCAGCATTCGTGAGGGAATCTTGAGAATGGACAGCAGCTCCTTATCCCAATCATTCTCGGCAATGTTATAGATCAGCGTGCGCGAGGCGTTGGTGGCGTCGGTCGCGTGGACCTTCCCGCCGGTCAGCCGCCAGATAAGGAAACTATCGATGGTGCCGGCAAGCAATTCGCCCTTCTCGGCGCGTTTTCGCGCGCCTTTTACCTTGTCGAGGATCCAGGCGATCTTGGTGCCGGAGAAATAGGGGTCGAGCAGCAGGCCGGTCTTGCGGGTGAAGGTCTTTTCCAGACCCTGTTTCTTGAGTTTCTGGCACAAAGGCGCGGTGCGCCGGTCCTGCCAGACGATGGCGTTGTGGATCGGCTTGCCAGTTGCCCTATCCCAAATGACGACGGTCTCACGCTGGTTGGTGATGCCGAGCGCTGCAACGTCGGAAGCATGCCTGCCGGCCTTCTTCAAAGCCAGCTTCACGGTCGCCAATACGCTTGCCCAGATATCCTCAGGGTCATGCTCGACCCAACCGGAGGCCGGATAATGCTGGGTGAACTCTTTCTGACCGCTGCCGACGATGTTCATGTGGCCGTCGAACAGAATCGCCCTGGTCGATGTGGTGCCCTGGTCGATTGCCAGCACGAAACCGCTCATTCCAATGTCCTTCGTCTCGGCACAAACGGGGGAGACAGCGATATGCCGCCTCCCCCAATATTACCCGGGCGCGGGCGCCCGCGGCAGGCTTATTTCTGCCAGCTCTTGACCAGCTCGTCGTAATTGACGGTCTGCGGCTTTTCCTTCTCGTTCTCGATCTTCAGCTGAGGAGCGAGATTGCCGGCCTTGACGGCCTCGGCGTTCCAGTAAGCCAGGTCATGCTCCTCGGCGAGCTTCGGTCCGATGTCGCCCTGGACGCCGGACTTTTCGATACGGCCCATGACTTTCTCCTGCTCGGCGCAGAGCGAGTCCATGGCTTCCTGTGCGCTCTTTGCGCCCGAGGCGGCGTCGCCGATCGCCTGCCACCAGAGCTGCGCCAGCTTCGGATAATCAGGCACGTTGGTGCCGGTCGGCGACCACTGGACGCGGGCCGGCGAGCGGTAGAACTCGATCAAACCGCCGAGCTTCGGAGCGCGTTCGGTGAAGCTCTTGTCGTGGATCGTGGAGTCGCGGATGAAGGTCAGGCCGACATGGCTCTTCTTCACGTCGACGGTCTTTGAGGTCACGAACTGGGCGTAGAGCCATGCCGCCTTCGCACGGTCTTCCGGCGTCGACTTCATCAGCGTCCACGAGCCGACGTCCTGGTAGCCGAGCTTCATGCCGTCCTTCCAGTAGACGCCATGCGGCGACGGCGCCATGCGCCACTTCGGCGTGCCATCGTCGTTCATCACCGGCAGGCCGGGCTTGACCATGTCGGCGGTGAAGGCCGTGTACCAGAAGATCTGCTGGGCAATGTTGCCCTGCGCCGGCACCGGACCCGATTCGGAGAAGGTCATGCCCTGTGCTTCGGCCGGCGCATAGGCCTTCAGCCAGTCGAGGTATTTCTGGATCGAATAGACCGCCGCCGGTCCATTCGTGTCGCCGCCGCGCGCGGTGCAAGAACCAACTGGCTGCGACTTCTCGTTGACCTTGATGCCCCATTCGTCGACCGGCAGGCCGTTCGGGATGCCCTTGTCGCCATTGCCGGCCATCGAAAGCCAGGCGTCGGTGAAACGCCAGCCGAGCGACGGGTCCTTCTTGCCGTAGTCCATGTGGCCATAGACCTTCTTGCCGCCGACATCGCGCCCGGTGAAGAACTCGGCGATGTCCTCGTATGCCGACCAGTTGACCGGCACGCCAAGGTCGTAGCCATACTTGGCCTTGAAGTCGGCCTTGTTCTTCTCGTCGTTGAACCAATCGTAGCGGAACCAGTAGAGGTTGGCGAACTGCTGGTCGGGCAGCTGGTAGAGCTTCTTGTCGGGCGCCGTGGTGAAGGACGATCCGATGAAGTCCTTCAGGTCGAGGCCGGGATTGGTAACATCCTTGCCTTCATTGGCCATCCAGTCGGTCAAATTGCGCACCTGCTGGTAGCGCCAGTGGGTACCGATCAGGTCGGAATCGTTGACCCAGCCGTCATAGAGGTTCTGGCCGGTCTGCATCTGGGTCTGGATCTTCTCGACGACGTCGCCCTCCTGGATAACGTCATGGGTGACCTTGATGCCGGTGATGGCGGTAAAGGCCGGCGCCAGCACCTCCGACTCATATTTGTGCGTTGTCAGGGTTTCGGAAACCACCTTGATGTCCATGCCCTGAAAGGGCTTGGCTGCGTCGATAAACCACTGCATTTCGGCTTCCTGGTCGGCGCGCGAAAGCGTCGAAAGATCGCCTATCTCCTTGTCAAGAAAGGATTTTGCCTCGTCCATTCCGGCATAGGCATTGCCGACGCCGAGCAATAGTACCAGGGCTGTCGTTGATGTTAAAAATTGCCGTCGCATGTGTTTCCTCCACTGTTCAGGTTTCAAGTGCGATCGGAGCGGTCGCCGGCACGCGGCCGCTCCAACAGTTTCCCCCTCTATACGTAGCGGAACACGCCGATCGCGTAGACCACGGAGAGAGCGAGAGCCCACCACAGGCTGGGTCCGACAAGACCCAGCCAAGCGAGATGGATAAAGGCGCTGCCGAGCAGCGAAACGAAGAGACGGTCGCCGCGGGTCGTCTCGAAGCGCAGCAGGCCGATGCGTGGATTGCCGCCCGGCGAGGCGTATTCCCAGACGCCCATGCCGATGAGGAGCAGCGCGATGACGACGAAGAAGATCGCCGTCGGCGGTGTCCATGCCATCCAGGACAGGTTGAAGTTCATGGTCACACCCTCCCCAGGGCAAAGCCCTTGGCGATGTAGTTGCGCACGAACCAGATGACGAGCGCGCCCGGGATCAGCGTCAGCACGCCGGCCGCGGCGAGCAGGCCCCAGTCCATGCCAGAGGCCGACACGGTGCGGGTCATGGTGGCGGCGATCGGCTTGGCGTCGGTCGTGGTCAGCGTGCGGGCGATCAGCAGTTCGACCCACGAGAACATGAAGCAGAAGAAGCAGGCGACGCCGATGCCGCTGGCGATCAGCGGCATGAAGATTTTCACGAAGAAGCGCGGGAAGGAATAGCCGTCAATATAGGCGGTCTCGTCGATCTCCTTCGGCACGCCGGACATGAAGCCCTCGAGAATCCACACGGCCAACGGCACGTTGAACAGGCAGTGCGCCAGCGCCACCGCGATATGCGTGTCGATCAGGCCAAAGGCCGAGTAGAGCTGGAAGAACGGCAGCGCGAACACCGCCGGCGGCGCCATGCGGTTCGTCAGCAGCCAGAAGAACAGATGCTTGTCGCCGAGGAAGCGGTAACGTGAAAAGGCGTAAGCGGCCGGCAACGCCACCGAGACCGAAATCACCATGTTCATAACGACATAGGTGATCGAATTGATGTAGCCGGAGTACCAGACCTTCTCGGTGAAGATGGTCACGTAGTTGGCGAGCGTCGGCGCGTGCGGGTAGAGCGTCAGCGAGTTGACGATCTCCGCATTGGTCTTGAAGCTCATGTTGATCAGCCAGTAGATCGGCAGCAGCAGAACGATGATGTAGAGCGTCGGCACTATCCACCACCAGCGCGATTCCTCGCCGCGCCTCCGCATGCGCCTGTCGAGGTCACTCTGCGACAGCGAGGTGGCGAGGCCTCCCGAAGCCGCCGTTCCGTTCATCGCCTTGCGCTCGGCCCGTTCATTGGCGCCCGCCATCTCAGCGCTCCGCGTCGTAGTTGGTCATCACGGTGTAGAACACCCACGACAACAACAGGATGATGAGGAAGTAGACAAGCGACATGGCCGCCGCCGGGCCAAGGTCGAACTGGCCGAGCGCCGTCTTTACTAGGTCGATCGACAGGAAGGTCGTGGAGTTGCCCGGCCCGCCGCCGGTGACGACGAAGGGCTCGGTGTAGATCATGAAACTGTCCATGAAGCGCAGCAGCACCGCGATCAGCAGCACGCGCTGCATCTTCGGCAGTTGGATATAGCGGAACACCGCCCAGCGCGAGGCACCGTCGATCTTGGCTGCCTGGTAGAACGCATCGGGGATCGAGACCAATCCGGCATAGCAGAGCAGCACGACGAGGCTGGTCCAATGCCAGACGTCCATGATGATGATGGTCACCCAGGCGTCGAACGGATCCTGCACATAGTTGTAATCGATGCCGATCGCGTTGAGGTAATACCCCAGAAGCCCGATGTCGTTGCGGCCGAATACCTGCCAGATGGTGCCGACGACATTCCACGGGATCAGCAGCGGCAACGACATCAGCACCAGGCAGACAGGAACGCCCCAGCCCTTTTTCGGCATGTTGAGCGCGATGAAGATGCCGAGCGGCACCTCGATCGCCAGGATGATGAAGGAGAAGACGAGGTTGCGCACCATCGCTTCCCAGAAGCGACTGGACGACAGCAGTTCCTCGAACCACTCGGTGCCGGCCCAGGTGAAGACATTGTTGCCGAACGTGTCCTGCACCGAATAATTCACCACCGTCATCAGCGGTATGACGGCGGTGAATGCCACCAGCACCAGCACCGGCAGCACCAGGAACCAAGCCTTGTTGTTCCAGGTCTTGTCCATCTATGCCCCCATCTCGACGCGCCAGGAGTCGGCATAGATGTTGATGCCGGTGGGATCGAACCGAACCTTCGGTTCGGCGGGCACTGTGTCATCCTCGCCGATTATCGCGGCGATCTCGCGGCCTTCGAGCTTGGCCCGCACCACCTTGTGGCGGCCGACATCCTCGACCTTGCTGATCGAGACGGCCATGCCCTCGCGGCCGAGCCGAACATATTCGGGACGAATGCCAAGTTCGAGCGCCGCGCTGCCGGCCTTGGGCGCGCCGGGCAGCTCGATCCGCTGCGACCCGAGCGTCGCCGTCTTGCCTTCGATCGCCACCGGCATGACGTTCATGCCGGGCGAACCGATGAAATAGCCGACGAAGGTGTGGCGCGGCCGCGCGAACAGTTCGGCCGGCGTGCCGATCTGGACGATGCCGCCATCATACATCACCACGACCTGGTCGGCGAAGGTCAGCGCCTCCGTCTGGTCGTGGGTGACGTAGACCATGGTGTAGGCGAAGCGTCGGTGCAGCTGCTTCAACTGCGAGCGCAGCACCCACTTCATATGCGGATCGATGACGGTCAGCGGCTCGTCGAACAGGATGGCGTTGACATCCGAACGCACCAGCCCGCGGCCGAGCGAGATCTTCTGCTTCTGGTCGGCTGTCAGGCCCCTCGCCTTCTTCTTCGCCCAGGACGCCAGGTCGATCATCTCAAGCGTCTCGCGCACCTTGCGATCGACATCGGCTTCCGGCACGCCGCGGTTGCGCAGTGGAAAGGCAAGATTGTCGTAGACGGTCATGGTGTCGTAGATCACCGGGAACTGGAACACCTGCGCGATGTTGCGCTCCTGCGTCGACAGATTGGTCACGTCCTTGCCATCGAACAGTAACCGGCCATGCGACGGGTGCAGCAGGCCGGAAATAATGTTCAGCAACGTGGTCTTGCCGCAACCGGAAGGCCCAAGCAACGCATAGGCGCCGCCATCCTCGAACACGTGATGCACCTCGCGCAGCGCGAAATCGGCATCGGTGCGCGGGTTGGGCAGGTAGGAATGCCTGACATTGTTGACGTCGATGCGCGCCATTCCGGCCTCCTATGCCGCGAGCTTCGGCGCGCTCATGGCGCGGCCTTGCCCGTCGAAGACCATGATGTGTCGCGGATCGATGAAGACTTCGACCACCGCGTCGGTCTCGAAGTCGCGAATGCCATGGGTCAGCATGACCCAGCGGGCGTCGGCGAAGTCGAGATGGATGAAGCTCTCCGACCCGGTGATCTCGGTGATCGTCACCTTGGCCCGCACCGACACCGCCGAAGCGTTGGGTCGCTCGAGCGACAGGTGGTGGGGCTGAAACCCGATCGTGTAGTTGGCGTCGGGGATGGCGGTTAGTTCGGCCGGCACCGGCAGGTTCACAGCGCCGTCCAACTGGAAAACCGGACCTTTCTTGGCGAGCACGATCGTATTGAGCGGCGGATCGGCGAAGGTCCTTGCCGTCACCAGATCGACGGGCTCGCGGAACACCTCGATGGTCGGCCCGAATTGCGTGATGCGGCCTTGCGACAGCGTCGCCGTATTGCCGCCGAGCAGCAGCGCCTCATGCGGTTCGGTTGTCGCATAGACAAATATCGTGCCGGCCGCCGCGAAGATCCTGGGCAATTCGGCGCGCAATTCCTCGCGCAATTTGTAGTCCAGATTGGCAAGCGGCTCGTCGAGGAGGACCAGACTGGCATTCTTCACGATGGCGCGCGCCAGGGCGGTGCGCTGCTGCTGGCCTCCCGAGAGGCTGAGCGGCGTCCGGTCGAGATAAGGCGTCAGCTTGAGTAGGGCCGCAGCTTCGCGCACCTGGCTGTCGATCTTGCCCTGCTCGACGCCGGCTACCCGCAAGGGTGAGGCGATGTTCTCATAAACGCTCATGGCGGGATAGTTGATGAACTGCTGGTAGACCATGGCGATCTTGCGCTTCTGCACCGGCATGCCGGTGACGTCCTTGCCATCGAACCATACGGAACCGGAAGTCGGTACATCGAGCCCGGCCATCAGCCGCATAAGGCTGGTCTTGCCGGACAGGGTCGGGCCAAGCAGGACGTTGAGCGAGCCGTGCTGAAGCGTCAGCGACACATCGCTTATGTGTTCGGCCGCACCGACTGTCTTGGTGACATTCCTCAGTTCCAGCATGATGCCTCCTCCCAGGCCTTCTGCATCAGATCAAACCGTCGTCATTCCGCGGCCGCAACATGATGGCGGCTGATGCCGCGCATAAATTCGTCCAGCGTCGCGGCCTGCTCACGGCTCAGGTGCAAACCGCGCTTTGTCCGGCGCCACAACACATCTTCCGCCGTGACAGCCCATTCGTTTTCGACGAGATAGCGCACTTCGGCCTCGTGAAGATCGCCACCGAAATTCCGTCCAAGATCTGCATTTGACCTGGCAAGGCCGAGCAGACTGTTGGCACGGGTCCCGTAGAGCCGGCTCAGCCGCTTGGCCAGACGCGCTTCGAGAAATGGATAGGCGGCTTTCAGTTTCGCCACTTGCGCGTCGAAGCCGGTGGCGGGGAAGTCGCCGCCGGGCAACGGCGCGTTGGCCGTCCACGGCTTGCCGCGCTTGCCGAGGTAGCCCTCGATCTTTTCCAGCATCGATTCCGCCAGCCGGCGGTAGGTGGTAATCTTGCCGCCAAAGGCATTGACGATCGGGGCTGCGCCTTCGCCGCCATCGGCTTTCAGCACGTAGTCTCGTGTTGCTTCCTGCGCCTTGGACGCACCGTCATCATAGAGAGGCCGCACGGCCGAATAGGTCCACACGATGTCCGAACGCTTGACAGCTTCGGCGAAATATTCGCTCGCCGCCGCGCACAGATATTCGATCTCGGTGTCGCTGATCTTCACGTCGTGCGGGTCGCCGGGATAGTCCTGGTCGGTGGTGCCGATCAGCGTGAACTCATCTTCATAGGGAATGGCGAAGATGATCCGGCCATCCTTGTTCTGGAAGAAATAGGCGCGCGGGTCATCGAACTTCCGCCGGATGACGATGTGGCTGCCCTGTACGAGGCGCACATTATGGACGTCGTTCAGACCGACCGCACCTGAAAGCACGTTATCGACCCAAGGCCCGGCGGCATTGACCAACAACCGCGCCTTGATCTCCTCGATCTCTCCAGTCTGCAGGTTCTCGATTTTGATCAACCATACGCCGCTCTCTCGGCGCGCTTCGACCACCTTCGTGCGGGTCCGGATCGTCGCGCCGCGATCGGCGGCGTCACGCGCGTTCAGCGCCACCAGCCGCGCATCATTGACCCAGCCATCCGAATATTCGAAAGCTTTCGTGAACAATGGCTTCAGAGGCTTGCCGGCCGGGTCGCTGGCCATGTCCAGGGTCTTGGTCGAGGGCAGCAATTTGCGCCCGCCAATATGGTCATAGAGAAACAGGCCGAGCCTGATCAGCCACGCAGGACGCAAACCCTTGGCGTATGGCAGCACGAAGCGCATCGGCCAGATGATGTGCGGCGCATTCTTCCAAAGAACCTCGCGCTCCATCAGCGCCTCGCGGACCAGGCGGAATTCATAGAATTCGAGATAGCGCAGGCCGCCATGAATCAATTTGGTCGAGCCCGAGGACGTGCCGCTGGCCAGGTCGTTCATCTCGGCAAGAAACACGGAAAAGCCGCGCCCAACGGCATCACGGGCAATGCCGCAGCCATTGATGCCGCCGCCTATGACGAAAATGTCCTGGACTGGATGTGGGTCCACCGAGTTCCTCCACGATTTCGCATTGCACCATTCAGGGCTTTCCGCGAAACCGTGTAGGAATTATTTCGAAATCAGAACGAATGTCAAACGAAATGTCACAAGGCCCTGATATGGTTCCGGCTTTGCTGCGCGTTGCTCAAATTGTGGATGTTTCGATCAGATGAACATCCGCCTCCTGGCAGATCTTGCGTACCGACGAAATATCGCAGCGGTCGGTGATGAAGGTGTTGACCTGCGACAGATGGCCGATGCGAACCGGCGCCGTCCTTTCGAACTTGGTCTGATCCGAAACCAGGATGACGTGGCGTGCATTGGCGATAATGGCTTGCGCCACCTTCACCTCGCGGAAATCGAAGTCCAATAGCGCGCCGTCATGATCGATCGCCGACGCCCCGATCACGGCATAGTCGACCTTGAACTGCCTGATGAAATCGACCGCCGCCTCCCCGACGACGCCGCCGTCCGAGCCCCGCACGACACCGCCTGCGATCACCACCTCGATGGAAGGATATACACGCATCCTATTGGCAACGTTGATGTTATTGGTGATGACCATCAAACCGACGTGGTCGAGCAATGCCTTGCTGACGGCCTCGGTCGTGGTGCCTATGTTAATGAACAGCGATGCGTGGTCAGGTATGAGCTTTGCTGCTGCACGGCCGATCGCCTCCTTCTCATCTGCGGCGATCTTGCGTCGCGCTTCATACTCCATGTTTTCGATGCCAGAAGGAAACAACGCCCCGCCATGGACACGGGAGAGCAGCCGCTGGTCGCACAGGTCGTTGAGATCCTTGCGGATCGTCTGTGGCGTCACGTTGAAATGAGTGGCGAGGTCGTCGACCAGGACCCGCCCATGCTCCTTGGCCATCTCGATGATTTCCGCATGGCGTGGCGAGAGATACATGAGGCAACTTCCATTTTCGTTTTTCATGTCTATAGCCGAAAACGAAAGCGATGAAAAGACGCGCGCCGGCCATGCCTCACCGACCCGATCGTCTTGATTTCAGCCTATCTGGCGCGCGATTTCGGTTATGACACTGAATGCCGTATCGGTATCGGCGGATGTCGTCTCGAACTGTCCGACCTGGAACCGGATCGCTACGCGTCCGTCGACCCTTGTCTGGGTCAGGTAGATACGGCCGTCATCGTTGATCGCGTTGACGAGAAGCAGATTGTGTTCGTCGTGATCCTGATCGGCCGCAGGCCGGTGCCGGAACGAAAACAGCGACAACATCGGTTGGCTGACGATCTCGAAATCCGGCTCTCCTGCGAGTCGCGTGGCAAGTCCTTCGCTCCACGATACATGGGCGCGGATCATGGCCCGCAGGTTTTCCAGACCGTGGGCGCGCAGCAGGAACCATAATTTGAGCGCACGAAAGCGCCGGCCAAGCGGCACCGACCATTCCGAGTAATTGATGACGCCGTCGCGTCCATGCGTCTTGAGGAATTCGGGCTTGATTGCCAGCGTGCGCACGAGGTCTTCCGGTTGTCGCAAGAACTGGATGGAGCAGTCGAACTGGGCCCCAAGCCATTTGTGCGGGTTGAAGACGATCGAATCGGCTTGTTCGACGCCCGCCCAGTAATGACGATATTCAGGGCAGATCATCGCCGAGCCGGCCCAGGCCGCGTCGACATGAAGATAGAGTCCATGCCGGCGCGCGACACCGGCGATGTCCGCGATATTGTCGGTGCCGCCGATGCTGGTTCCGCCGACGCTGCCGATGATACCGGCCGGCAGCATTCCAGCCGCGCGATCGGCAATGATTGCTGCTTCCAGCTCCGCCGTATCCATGCCGCGGAAACGGCCCTGCCCGGAGATGCGAACCAGGTTCTCTTGGCCGATGCCGGAAATCCAGATCGCCCGGTCGATTGATGTGTGCACCTGGTCGGAAGAATAGACACGCAAACGCGGCTGCCCCGCCAAGCCTTGGCTGTTGCCCTGCCAGTCTAGGGCGCGTTCACGCATCGTCAGAACGGCGGCAAGCGTCGCCGATGACGCTGAATCCTGGATCACCCCAGAAAAACCCTGCGGCAGGCCGAGCGCCTGACGCATCCAGTCGACGGTCCTCGTCTCGAGCTCCGTCGCCGAGGGCGAAGTCTGCCAGAGCATGCACTGCGCTGCCATTGCCGAAACCAGATACTCGGCCACCACGGAAACGGGCGCCGCGTTCGCCGGGAAATAGGCGAAGAAGCGCGGATGCTGCCAATGGGTCATCCCCGGCAGGATCTTCTCTTCGAAATCCGCGAAGATGCTATCCATCGGCTCCGCGGCTTCTGGAGCCGAAGCGGCTAGAGCGTTTCCTGTTTTGGGAGAATCGTAGGATTCCCATCGAGGCTTGTTTGTGATTCAAGATGCTGGCTGGAT
>NZ_JAIUGX010000011.1 GCF_020164785.1 Mesorhizobium sp. ES1-1
GGCGCCGCCGGGCGCCTACCGCCGGCCGCCCCGGGCCCGGCGACGGCCGCCCGAATCCCAGTTCGGGCGGCCGCTCATCCCGCCTCTGAAAAATTCAGTCCGACCAGTGAAGGGTGACCGTGATGGCTACTCAGCAGACCCGTTCGCTTGCCCGCTTCATGATGGCGCCGTCCGTCCTGTTGCTGTTCGTCTGGATGATCGTGCCGCTGGTCATCACCGTCTATTTTTCGTTCCAGCAGTACAATCCGCTGAACCCGATCCGAGACGGCTTCGTCGGCCTTTCCAATTACGCGCTATTCTACTCCAACCCGGCCTTCCTGCAGTCGATCCTCAACACGCTGACGCTGGTGGTCAGCGTGCTGTTGATCACGGTGATCGGCGGCATCCTGCTGGCGCTGCTGATCGACCAGCCGATGTGGGGCCAGGGCATTGTGCGCATCCTCGTCATATCGCCGTTCTTCGTCATGCCACCGGTGGCCGCGCTGGTCTGGAAGAACATGATCATGCACCCGCAATATGGGGTGTTTGCCGACATAGCGCGCTTCTTCGGCGCCCAGCCGATCGACTGGTTCGGGCAGCATCCGATGCTGGCCATCATCATCATCGTCGCCTGGCAGTGGCTGCCCTTCGCGACCCTCATCCTGTTGACGGCCCTGCAGTCGCTCGATGGCGAGCAGAAGGAGGCCGCCGAGATGGACGGCGCCGGCTTCGTCAGCCGCTTCATCTATCTGACGCTGCCGCACATGTCGCGCGCCATCACCGTCGTCATCCTGATCCAGACGATCTTCCTGCTTTCCGTCTATGCCGAGATCCTGGTCACCACCAATGGCGGCCCTGGATATGCCTCCACCAACCTGCCCTTCCTCGTCTACCAGAAGGCGCTGCTGGAGTTCAAAATCGGCCAGGCCTCCGCGGGCGGTGTGATCGCCGTCATCCTCGCCAACATCGTCGCCTTCTTCGCCATGCGCGCCGTCGGCAAGAACCTGGACAGATAGGGGAAGACAAATGGCACGTGCAGTCACCACCCGACACAAGACAGTCGCGACAATCGCCGCCTGGATCGTTGCCCTGCTGATCTTCTTTCCGATCCTCTACACGATCATCACCTCGTTCAAGTCGGAGCAGGAGGCCATCCAGGGCTTCAGCCTCATCCCGTCGGGAACATTCGAGAGCTATGCCGAGGTCCAGGCGCAGAGCGGCTATTTCAAGTTCTTCATGAACTCGGTGATCCTGTCGCTGGGTTCGACCATCCTGGCCCTGCTGGTCGCCATTCCGGCGGCATGGTCGATGGCGTTTTCGCCGACGAAGCGGACCAAGGACATATTGATGTGGATGCTCTCCACCAAGATGATGCCGGCGGTGGCCGTGCTGTTTCCGATCTACCTGATCTTCCGCAATCTCGGCCTGCTCGACAGCCGCATCGGACTGATGATCATGCTGATGCTGATCAACCTGCCGATCGTGGTGTGGATGCTCTACACCTACTTCCGCGAAATCCCGGGCGAGATCCTGGAGGCCGCGCGCATGGACGGCGCCTCGCTGTGGAACGAGATCATCTATGTGCTGACGCCGATGGCGGTGCCAGGCATCGCCTCGACGATGCTGCTCAACATCATCCTGGCCTGGAACGAGGCGTTCTGGACGATCCGGCTAACCACGACGGAGGCCGCGCCGCTCACCGCCTTCATCAGCTCGTTTTCCAGCCCGCAAGGCCTGTTCTGGGCAAAGCTTTCCGCCGCCTCGACGCTGGCCATCGCGCCGATCCTGATCATGGGGTGGTTCAGTCAGAAGCAGCTGGTGCGGGGCCTGACCTTTGGCGCCGTGAAGTAACCAACGCTGCTTGAAGAAGCCGGCGAAAAACAACCCCTCGGGGAGGAAACCATGGGAAACATCACGCTCAAGAACGTCTCGAAGTCCTTCGGAACGACCTCCATCATCCCCGGCCTCGATCTGGTTATCGAAAATGGCGAATTCGTCGTCTTCGTCGGCCCGTCCGGTTGCGGCAAGTCGACGTTGCTGCGGCTGATCGCGGGGCTGGAAGACACCAGCGGCGGCACCATCAACATCGATGGGCGCGATGTCACCGGCGAGGCGCCGGCAAAGCGAAAGCTCGCCATGGTGTTCCAGTCCTACGCGCTCTATCCGCACATGACGGTGGCCAAGAACATCGGCTTCCCGCTGAAGATGGCAGGCGAGGACAAGGCCACCATCGACAAAAAGGTGGGAGACGCGGCGCGCGTGCTCAACCTGACCAATTATCTCGAGCGCCGGCCGGGCCAGCTTTCCGGCGGCCAGCGCCAGCGCGTCGCCATCGGCCGTGCCATCGTGCGGCAGCCGACCGCCTTCCTGTTCGACGAGCCGCTGTCCAACCTCGACGCAGCGCTTCGCGGCACCATGAGGCTGGAAATCAGCGAGTTGCACCAGCAACTCAAGACCACGATGATCTACGTGACCCATGATCAGGTCGAGGCTATGACTATGGCCGACAAGATCGTGGTGCTGAACGCCGGCAACATCGAGCAGGTCGGCTCGCCGATGGAGCTCTACAAGACACCGAAGAACCTGTTCGTCGCCGGCTTCATCGGCTCGCCGAAGATGAACCTTGTGGAAGGCGCGCCGGCCGCCAAATACGGCGCCAAGACGATCGGCATCCGTCCCGAACATATGGGCATCTCGACCACCGAAGGCGAATGGAAGGCGACAGTCGGCGTTGCCGAGCATCTCGGCTCCGATACCTTCCTGCATGTCCAGGCCGATGGCGTCGGCCCCCTGACGGTGCGGGCGGACGGTGAACTCGCCGTTCACCACGGCGACACGATCTACCTGACGCCGGAAAAGGCCAAGCTGCACCGCTTCGGCTCTGACGGAAAGGCGATGTGAGCATGCGCCTGGCCGGCAAATCGGCGCTGATCACCGGGGCCGCCCGTGGCATCGGCCGGGCGTTCGCCGAGGCCTATGCCGGCGAAGGCGCCACTGTTGCCATTGCCGACATCAACCTGGAGGCGGCGGAAAAGACGGCCGCCGAGATCGGCGGCAGGGCCTATGCGGTCATGCTCGACGTTAGCGATCAGGCCTCGATCGACGCCGCGGTAAAGGCGGTCGAGACCAAGACCGGCGGGCTCGACATCCTGATCAACAACGCCGCCTTGTTCGACCTGGCGCCGATCGTCGACATCACCCGGGCGAGTTACGAGAAACTGTTCTCCGTCAATGTCGCCGGCACGCTTTTCATGTTGCAGGCAGCGGCCCGCTCGATGATCGCGCGGGGCAAGGGCGGCAGGATCATCAACATGGCGAGCCAGGCCGGGCGACGCGGCGAACCGCCGGTCGGGGTCTATTGCGCTACCAAGGCCGCCGTCATCTCGCTGACCCAGTCGGCGGGGCTCGACCTGATCAAGCACCGCATCAACGTCAATGGCATCGCGCCCGGGGTGGTCGACAGCGACATGTGGGACCAGGTCGATGCGCTGTTCGCCAAATACGAGAACCGCCCGAGGGGCGAGAAGAAGCGTCTTGTCGGCGAGGGCGTCCCTTACGGCCGCATGGGCAAGCCGCAAGATCTGACCGGCATGGCGATCTTCCTGGCCAGCAGCGAGGCCGAATACATCGTCGCCCAGACTTACAATGTCGACGGCGGCCAGTGGATGAGCTGACCGTATGCGTTCCGGCTTTGCCGGCGAAGGAGTGAACCATGGCTACGAAACTCTCGTCCGAGGCGCTGGCGAACCTGCCGGCCAAGGTCGCCGGCCCTAAATACGATCGCGCCTCGCTCAAGGCCGGCATCGTGCATTTCGGCGTCGGCAATTTCCATCGCTCGCACCAGGCCGTCTATCTCGACGACCTGTTCAATTCGGGCCTCGGCCACGACTGGGCGCTGGTCGGGGCCGGCGTGTTCGAGGGCGAGAAGGTCGGCCGCGCCAAGCTTGAAGAACAGGACTGGCTGACCACGGTGGTCGAGCAGGACGAGGGCCATATGAGCGCCCGTGTCACCGGCTCCATGATCGACTTCCTGACACCGGGAGACCCGGCCGGGATCATCAAACGGCTTGCCGACCCGGCGATCCGGATCGTTTCGCTGACCATCACAGAGGGCGGCTATTTCATCGACCCGGCTTCTGGCGTGTTCAATCCGGCCCATCCCGACATCGTCGCAGATGCGCAGCCGGGCGCCACGCCGAAGACCGTGTTCGGCATCATCCTTGCCGGGCTGGTGCGCCGGCGTGACGAGGGCACCGTGCCGTTCACCGTCATGTCCTGCGACAACATCCCTCACAACGGCCACGTCACCTCCGACGGCGTCATCGGCCTTGCCCGGCTTATCGACGAGGACCTGGCAAATTGGGTCGGCGAGCATGTCGCCTTTCCGAACGCCATGGTCGACCGGATCACGCCGGCCACCACGGATCGCGAACGCGGCATCCTGGCCAAGGATTTCGGGCTGGAGGACAATTGGCCGGTGTTCTGCGAGCCGTTCCGGCAATGGGTGCTGGAAGATCATTTCACCGACGGCCGTCCGCCGCTGGAAAAGGTCGGCGTGCAGTTCGTCAGGGATGTCGCGCCCTATGAACTGATGAAGATACGCATCCTCAATGGCGGCCATGCCACCATCGCCTACCCGGCCGGGCTGATGGACATTCATTTCGTCCATGAAGCGATGCAGGAGCCTTTGGTGCGCGGCTTTCTCGACAAGCTCGAGCATGACGAGATCATCCCGACCGTACCGCCCGTTCCAGACACTGTGCTGGAAAACTACTACCAGCTCATCGACAAGCGCTTCTCCAATCCCAAGATCGGCGACACGGTGCGGCGGCTTTGCCTGGACGGCTCGAACCGGCAGCCGAAATTCATCATCCCGACCATTGCCGACCGGTTGAAGGCCGGACAGGGCGTCGCCGGCTTGGCGCTGGAATCGGCGCTCTGGTGCCGCTACTGCTTCGGCACGACCGACAGCGGCGCGGTCATCGAGCCCAACGACCCAAGCTGGGACCGGCTGCAGGCAACGGCAAGGGCGGCAAAGGATGCGCCGGCCGCATGGCTGGCCATGGAGGATATTTACGGTGATGTCGGCCGGGCGACCGCTTTTGTCGAGGCCTTCGGCCACGCCCTCAAAATGCTCTGGGCGGACGGCACACGCGCCACGCTGACGCGCTATCTCGCCGGCAGCCTCTGACCGCCGTTTCACGCTATGGCGCCTGAACTCGTCATCTTCGACTGCGATGGCGTGCTGGTCGACAGTGAGGCGCTTTCCGTCTCGGCCCTGCTCGCCATGATCCAACTTGCCGGCGGCAGCGTCAGCGACGACCTCGCCTACGAGCATTTTCTCGGCAAGAGCACGAAAAGCGTGCGCGAGATCCTCTGTCGCGAATTCGGCCTCGACATCGCCGATAGCCGCCTTGCTGAAATGCAGGTCGATCTCATGCGCCGGTTCCGCGAAGAACTGAAACCGATGCCGGGCGTCAGGGAGATGCTGCCGAGGCTCGACCTTCCCTGCTGCGTCGCCTCGTCGGGTACGCTCGACCGCATCCGCCACGCGCTTGATGTCACCGGACTGCTCGGCCTTCTGGAACCGCATCTGTTCAGTGCAAGCATGGTGGCGCAAGGCAAGCCGGAGCCGGATCTCTTTCTCTATGCCGCAGCCTCCATGCATGTCGAGCCACGGCATTGCCTTGTCATCGAGGACAGCCCGGCGGGCATCGCGGCGGCGCAAGCGGCAGGCATGGCGGTCTTCGCCTTCACCGGGGGTTCCCATGCCGGCAACCCGGCGCTGCAAGTGCGCCTTGCGTCGATGCAGCCGGACTCTATATTCGCTAACATGCTGCAATTGCCCGATCTGATTGCAGGCCTGGGAGCGAGAGTAAGAGCGTCTTGAAGAATTTCGTTTGCGCGGTCGATGTCGGCACCGGGAGCGCTCGCGCGGGCATTCTCGACACCAGCGGTAGCTTGCTTGGACGCGCCGAGCATCCAATCCTGATGAACCAGCCGAAGCCCGATCACGCCGAGCATGATTCGCGCGACATCTGGTCGGCGGTCTGCACCGCGGTGCGTGCCGCACGCGAAAAATCAGGCGTCGGCGCGCAAGACATCGTCGGCATTTCCTTCGATGCCACCTGCTCGCTTGTCGTGCGGGACCGGCAAGGGGATCAGCTCAGCGTTTCCACCACGGGCGAGAGGCGCTGGGATACGATCGTCTGGCTCGATCATCGCGCCATAGCGGAAGCCGACGAATGCACCGCGAGCGGACATGCCGTGCTGAATTACATAGGCGGGGTCATGTCGCCGGAAATGGCGACGCCGAAGCTGATGTGGCTGAAGCGCAACCTGCCTGACAGTTGGAATGAAGCCAGCTATCTGTTCGACCTGGCCGACTTCCTGACGTGGCAGGCGACCGGCTCGCTGGCCCGCTCGCAATGCACGCTGACGGCCAAATGGACCTATCTGGCGCATGAAGACAGGGCTTGGCGGCGCGATTTCTTCGACATCGTCGGTCTCGATGATCTGTTCGAGCACGGCAATCTGCCCGAACGGGCCAGCGCCGTCGGCGCCGATATCGGCCATCTGACGGCGCAGGCGGCGGCAGAGCTTGGGCTGAGCGAGACGTGCCGGGTCGGCGCGGGGCTCATCGACGCGTATGCCGGCGCGCTTGGCGTGCTCGGCGGCTTTGCCGGTGACGAACAGAATATCGGCCGGCACCTTGCGCTGATTGCCGGAACGTCGAGCTGCGTCATGGCGATGTCGCCCGATCCGCAGCCCTTCGCCGGGGTCTGGGGGCCTTATTACGGTGCCGCACTGCCGAAGCTCTGGCTCTCGGAAGGCGGCCAGTCGGCCACCGGCGCTCTGCTCGACCACATCATTCGCTGGCACGGCGCGGGCGGCGAGCCGGACGCCGCCATGCATGCCCGGATCGCCAGGCGCGTCACAGAACTGCGCGCAGCCGAAGGTGACAACCTCGCCGCCAGGCTGCATGTGCTGCCGGACTTCCACGGCAACCGCTCGCCTCTCGCCGATCCGCATGCGATCGGCGTCGTCAGCGGGCTGACGCTGGATTCCTCGTTCGACAGCTTGTGCAAGCTCTACTGGCGCACCGCCGTCGGCATCGCGCTCGGGGTGCGCCATGTGCTGGAGGCGCTGAACGAGAACGGCTACCTGATCGACACGCTGCACGTCACCGGTGGCCACACCAAGAACCCGTTACTGATGGAACTCTATGCCGACGCAACCGGCTGCACGGTGGTCGAGCCTCTGGCCGACGAGGCGGTGCTACTCGGCACCGGCATGGTCGCGGCTACCGCCGCCGGGCTTTTCCCGGACCTCAACGCCGCCTGCGTTGCCATGCAGCAAGGTGGCAAGACGCGAGGATCGAACCAGGCAGCCGCCGGACGCTTCGACCGCGACTACAGGGTCTTCCTTGAAATGCACCGGCAGCGGCGGATGCTGGACGCGATTCGCTAGCAATCCTCGTTGTTACTGTCGGCGCAGGGACATGCCGGATTGCGCATCGAACAGGTGCAGGCTCGATTCATCGAAACCGTAGCGGACGTCGGCGCGGATGGCCGGGCAGGCACGGCTCGGCACCAGCGCACTGATTTCCTTGCCGCCCAAGCAGAACGTCACCAGCGCGTCATTGCCGTGGAATTCGATGAGATCGGCCGTCCCTTCCAGGAGATTTCCTGACGCGCCGGGACTGGCGGCGACGAGGTCGGGCGGCCTTATCCCAAGGACGGCGCGCTCACCCTGCTGTAGCCTGAAGCGTTCGCCTGAGATGGTGAAGACCGTTCCGGCATTGGTCAGCGTCCAGGCGTCGCCGTCCCGGCCGATCGTCACATCGATGAAGTTCATGTTCGGGGTTCCGATGAACCCCGCCACGAACAGATTGCCCGGGCGCTCGTAGATTTCCGCCGGCGAACCGATCTGCTCGATCCTGCCATCTCGCAAGAGGACGATGCGATCCGCGAGCGTCATCGCCTCCAGCTGGTCATGGGTGACGTAGACGGTGGTCGTGTTCAACGACTGGTGCAGCCGCGCGATCTCGACGCGCATATGGTTGCGCAGTTTTGCGTCCAGGTTGGACAGCGGCTCATCGAACAGGAACACTTTTGGTGTCTTGATCATGGCGCGCGCGATGGCGACGCGCTGCTGCTGCCCGCCGGACAGCTCGGCCGGCTTGCGATCGAGATAGGGATCGAGACCCAGCGTCGTCGAGACGGCGCCCACGCGCTGCCGGATTTCGGCCTTCGGCACGTTCTGCCGCTTCAGACCGAAGGCGATGTTGTCGAAGATCGTCATATGCGGATAGAGCGCGTAGTTCTGGAACACCATGGCGACGCCACGGTCGCCCGGATCGAGGTCATTGACCACCGTACCGCCGATCGAGATCTCGCCGCCGCTGATATCCTCCAGCCCGGCCAGCATCCTCAGCAAAGTGGACTTGCCGCAACCGGAAGGGCCGAGGAAGACGACGAATTCGTGTTCCTCGATGCTCAAATTAAGATCGCGGATGACCGAAGTGGCGCCATAGGATTTGTCGACATGAGAACAGACGATCGCGGACATGGCTCTGTCAGGCCTTTTCGCTCGAAATCAGGATCTGCAGCTTGACGTCTTCCGGCTTGCCCGCCGCGGCCCGCTCGAACGCCTCGATGCTGTCGTCGAAGGCATAGGTTCCGGTGATAAGCGGATTGAGGTCGACCTTGCCGGAGGCGATGAGTTGCAGGGCGCGGTCGAAGATGTTGGCGTAGCGGAATACCGTCTCGATGCGAACCTCCTTCGATATCGCAGCCGGAACGTTGACGGTAACCGGCTCCACCGGCAACCCGACCAGCACCACCGCGCCTCCGGGGCGTACGACATCGAACAGATCGGCAAAGGCCTTCGGGCTGCCGCTCGCCTCGAACACGATGTCGGCGCCCCAATTGTCGGTCGCTTCGGAGACTGCGTCGGCCAGTGACCGCTCACCGATATTGACGGGAGCGATGCCGGAATAACGCGCCGCGATCTCCAGCTTGGGGGCCGAGAAGTCGGAGATCAGCACCTTCGAGCAACCGCCGGCGAGAGCCGCCAGCGCAATCATGATGCCAATCGGACCGCAGCCGATGACGACGGCGACGTCGCCTGGCACGATGCGGGCGCGGGACGCCGCCTGCATGCCGATGGCAAAGGGCTCGACCATCGCCCCTTCGGCGAAGGAGACATTGTCCGGCAGCCTGTAGGTGAACGCGGCCGGATGCACGGTGTAGGGCGCGAGCACGCCATGCACCGGCGGCGTTGCCCAGAAGGAGACGTCTGGATCGACATTGTAGATGCCGAGCTTGGTTGCGCGTGACGACAGGTTTGGCACGCCCGGCTCCATGCAAACGCGGTCGCCAACCTTCAGCCTCGTCACGTTGGCGCCGACCTGCACAATTGTTCCGGAAGCCTCGTGACCGAGCACCATCGGCGCGCGTACGACATAGCTGCCGATGGCGCCATGCGTGTAATAGTGCACGTCGCTGCCGCAGACGCCGACCGTATGGATGGCGATCCTGACATCGTCCGGCCCCACATCGAGCGGCAGCGCGATCTCGCGCAGGGCCAGTTCGCCCTTCTTCTCAAGCACCAATGCCCGCATCGTCTCGTCCTCGCTTCAAGTCTTTTTTTGCCGGAAAACGGAATTCAGGAAGCCGCTCAGCACGCCGAGAAACAGCAGCGGCGGCAGCGACAGCAGCACGACCGAGGCATTGAGGATCCCCCACGGCACGTTCATGCCCTGCTGGGAGAGTTCCGACGCAACGATCGGCAAGGTCTTGGCGTTGGAGCTCGACAGCATCAGCGCGATCAGGAACTCGTTCCAGACCAGCACGAAGCTGAAGGCGACAGCGCCGGCGAGCGAGCGCGCCGCAACCGGCAGCGCAATCCTCCAGAACACCGAATAGGCGCCGTAGCCGTCGACGAAGGCCGCTTCCTCGACCTCCTTCGGCACAGCCTGGAAGGCGGGAATGGCCAGCCACATGATGACCGAGATGGTGAGCAGGCTGTAGGTGACGATGAGCGCGGCGAGCGTGTCGTAGAGGCCGACCTGCAGCCAGATGACCATCAGCGGGATGGCGACCGCGACCGGCGGCAGGAAGCGCAGCGACAGAACGAAGAATTGGATGTCGCCGGCCCAGCGGTTCGGGTAGCGCGCCACCGCATAAGCGGCTGGCAGGCCGAGCACCACGCCGACCAGCACCGCCACGCCGCAGGCGACGACCGAATTGTAGAGACCGGTCAGGACGCTGTCTCGGCCGAGGATATAGCTGATGTTGGCAAGGGTCGGCGTGAACACCACGCGCGGGACCCGGGTGATGATGTCGACATTGTTCTTCAGCGAATTCAGCGCTGTCCACAACAGCGGAAAAACCGCCATGAAACCCGCGAAGGCCAGCACCGCCTTGCCCAACAGGCGGCCCACTCCGGTGCGAGGCCGCCTCATGCCTGCACCCGCTTCCACAGCATGGTGAAGGTGATGACGGTGGCGACCATCATCAGCACGGCCATCGCCGAGGCATAGGACACCTTGCCGGACTCGATGAAGCCCTGAGAGAAGGCGTACATGTCGAGTGTCTCGGTCGCTACGCCCGGCCCGCCACGGGTCATGACGTAAATCAGGTCGAAGGATCGCAGCGATTCGATCATCTTGACGAACATCAGGCTGACCAGTGGCGCCTTCAGCATCGGCAAGGTGACATAGGCGTGGATCTGCCAGCTTCTGGCATGGTCGAGCCGCGCCGCCTCGATCGGCTGTCGCGGCAAAGTTTCCAATAGCTTCAAAACGATGACGGCGAAGAACAGGCCCCATTGCCAGACATCGACCGACGCCACGGCGAAGAGCGCCGTGGCGGGCTTGGACAGCGGATCGAAGATCATCCCCCCGGTGAGTAGCCGGTAGGGATAGGTGGCGATGCCGTAGAGCGGATGGTAGGCGAATTTCCAGACGAAGGCCGCCGAGACGCGCGGCAAAAGCACCGGGATGATGAACAGAAGGCAGTAGATGTTGCGCAGGCGCGGCGAGGCGACCTCGAACATCAGGACGCCAAGCCCGATGGCCACCGTCATCGTCGCGGCCACGGTGACGATCTCCCACTTCACCGACACCCAGACGGCGTTGAGGAAGCGGCGGTCAGAGAACAGATCGTAGAAATTCGAGAACCAGACATAGGAATAGTCCGCCGAGCTGAGCTCGCGGTTCTGCAGGGCGATGACGATCGCGTAGAGCGTCGGCACCATCGACAGGATCAGGAGAATGACGAGCGTCGGCACGACGAAGGTGACCGGCAAGGAGGAGCGTCGCGGCATCTGTCTATCCCTGGCTGCGGCTCAGCGGCGATGACGAGAAGTCCCGCGACGCACCGATCCCGGCATCCCATTGATGCCGCGGACCCGTGCGCCGCAGGGGAGGATGGCCTATTTCTTCACCAGCTGCTTGGCATAGGCATCAAGCTCGTCGAGGCCGCCCTTGATGTCGGTGCGCGTACCGGTGACCAGTTCCTCGAGGATGATGCCCCAGCGGTCGCCAAGGTCGGGCCAGCGCGGGTCCTGCCAGAAGTTCACCGCCGTCACCTTGCCGGTCTCGGCCAGGGCCTGGCCGAGGTCGGCGCCGTAAATGTCGGCGAATTCCTTGCTGGAGAGCACGCTGGTGCGGTTCAGCTCGCCGAACTGATGGGCGTCGAGCCGGCGCTTCTCGTTTTCCTTCGAAGTCGCCCAGGCGATGAACAGGCCGGCGCATTTCTTCGAAGCGTCGTCGGCATTGGCCTTTGCCGCGATGGCGAGGCCGTGGCCGTAGCCGCCGCCGGGAAGCGGCGAAGGCGGCGGCAGGAAGCCGATCTTGCCGACTACCTGCGAGGTCTTCGGATCAACTGCCATGCCCGATAGCGGCGTCGATTCGACCAGGATGGCGACCTGGCCCGACAGGAAGGCGCCGGTCGATTCATCCCAGCTGCCGGTCTGCGTGCCCGGCGCTGAATCCTTGAACAGCTTGAGATAGGTTTCCGTCGCTTTGACGGCGGCCTCCGAATTGAAGACCGGCTTGTCGCCGTCGAACCACTTGCCGCCATAGGCCTTGAAGAATGGCATCCAGCGCCAGACATTGGCGCCCGAACCGCGCGCGCCGCGCAGGGCGATGCCGTAAATGCCCTTGTCGGGGTTGGTCAGCTTCGGCACGTCGGCGATCAGCTCGTCCAGCGTCTTCGGCGGCTGGATGCCGGCCGCTTCCAGAATATCCTTGCGATAGACCATCAGATCGCCACCGCCGGTCAGAGGCGCGAACCAGACCTTGCCGTCATAGGTGGCGACCTTCTGGCGGCCCGGATCGAAATCGGCATAGTCGTAATCGGCGGGGTAGTAATCGGCCAGCGGCACGATCCATTTCGACGAGGCGAACAGCGCGACGTTGGCCTCGTCGACGTAGTAGACATTGTAGTTGCCGACGGTGGAGGCATCGGCGCGCGACTTCGCGCGGCGATCGTTCTCGTTCAGATAGTCGATCTGGAAGCTGGCGCCGGCGAGCTTCTGGAACTCGTCCTTGGACTCCTCCAGCAGGGTCAGGCCGTCGCGGGGCTGCGCCAGCACCTTGACCGGCGCGGAGCAGACCGGCGCCTGTGCCAGGGCGATGGTGGAAACGGTCGTGGAAAGCATAAGGGCCGCGCCAAGGCGGGCGGCAAGCCGGATTGTCGTCATGATCTTTTCTCCTCCAGGAACAGGTCGCGGGAAGCGTCGTCCCCGGAATGCGCGATCCTCACCATCGCCCGAGAGACATGCTGCCCAGCGCCAAGATGCGCAGTCGGGACGAACCAAGCTAGAAGCCCCGTTGCAGCACACCTGTACTTTTATGCATTGTGCGCTGCAAAATGCCGCGCCCGTCAGCTCAGCCTGTCACATGAGTATCGATTGCATGCGACAGACGAGTCATCCGCGCATCGTCAGGCGCTGGCGGGACAGGCGGCGATAGGACGAAGGCGTCATCTTGTGCTTGCGCATGAAGGCACGGTTGAAGTTGGAAATGTTCATGTAGCCGACTTGGAAGCAGATGTCGGTGATTGGGACATCGGTGTCGGCCAGCAGTTTGCAGGCCTGCCAGAGCCTCAGCTTGGCGACGTGGTCGCTGAACGAGTTGCCGGTATTCTTCTGGAAGAAGCGCGAGAATGTACTTTCGCTCATCCCGGCCAGTTCAGCCACGTCCGGCAGCTTCAAATCCTCGGCGAAATGCTGGAACAGATAGGTCAGCGAGCGCTGGATGATATCGAGCGATTCCGCGTCGAGAAGCGGCGAAAAATCCGGCGATGACAAGAGCGCGTATTCGTCGGTCGTGGCCAGAAGGTCCAGAAGCTCGAGGAACAGGCGAAATCTTGTCAGCCCGTGCACCTCGCCCATCCGCTCCATCAGCTCGGCGCCGTCGAGCGCCGTCTGCCCGTGGAAAACCATGCCGCGCAGCGACCGTTCCAGGAGCGGTTCGAGTTCGCGCAATTCGGGCAGCAGGCCGGCGCAGCCCCGCAGCCGCTCGGCATCGAACTGCAGGACGATGTCGCGACCCTCGATCAGCTCGCCCGGCCGCACCGAGGTCACCCAATCATGCGGCAGCCCGCCGCCGACGATGGTCAGATAGCCCGGTCCGAACTCGCCGATATGGTCGCCGACCAGAACCACGCCGGAGGATTTCCGCAGCAGATGGATTTCGTATTCCGGATGGAAATTCCAGACATTGCGCTCCCAGGGATAGTCGTCGAGACGCCACAGGAAGCTTTCGCTGGCTTCGGTGACGATGTGCTCGAAGGCGGGCGCCGTGCGCGGTATCGCAACCGGGTTTTTTCGCTGCCTGAACGCCATCCCCTGCCTCCATCCGCCTGTTGCCGCACTTCGTAGCAGCCCGTTGCCGCCATGTGAAATGCTCCTCTACGGGCAGATGATTGCGGCGCATGGCGCAACCTGTTGCGGGCTCACTCTCTTGCCTTCGCGTCGCGTTTCGTCCAAAAGCTGGCGCAAACGCCGCGAAGCCGCAGGTCTCGCCGTTGACATGCGGCTTCCGGCCATTTCGCCGACGTGCCGCGCCCGGAAAGAGCAGGACAATGTCTGCGATCGAAGCCCGCGCCCACGCGCCGGGACATGCTTGGCGTCAGGAAATCAGGGCGACGCTGGCGCTTGCCTGGCCGATGGTTCTGACCAATCTCGGCCAGACCGCGATGACGGCGACGGACGTGATGATGATGGGCCGGCTCGGTCCGGACACGCTGGCCAGCGGCGCGCTTGGCGCGAACCTCTATTTCATGCCGCTGATCTTCGGCCTCGGCCTGATGCTGGCGACATCGCCGATGATGGCGACCGAGCTCGGCCGCCGCCGGCATTCGGTGCGCGATTTGCGTCGCACCGTGCGCCAGGGCCTCTGGCTGGCGATCCTGATCTCCATCCCGATCTGGATCTGCCTCTGGCATGGTGAGTCCATCCTGCTGGCCATGGGCCAGGACCCTCTCCTGGCCCACCACGCCGGCATCTATCTGCGCTGGCTGGAATGGGCGGTGCTGCCGTTCTACTTCTACATCGTGCTGCGCTCGTTCATCTCTGCGCTGGAGCGGCCCGGCTGGGCACTGGTGATCGTCTTCGTCGCCGTCGCCTGCAATGTCTTCTTCAACTGGCTGTTCATGTTCGGCAATCTCGGCTTCCCCGCAATGGGCATAGCCGGCTCCGGTCTCGCCACCTCGCTGTCGAGCACGATGATGTTCGCCGGCATGGCCGCCGTGGTGATGCTGGAGAAGAAGTTCCGCCGCTACCGTCTGTTCGGGCGGTTCTGGCGCTCTGACTGGCCGCGCTTCATGGGCCTGCTGCGGCTCGGCTTGCCGATCGCCGGCATCCTGGCCTTCGAGGTGACGATCTTCAATGCGGCAGCCCTGCTGATGGGCCTGATCGACGCGGATTCGCTGGCCGCGCACGCCATCGCCATCCAGATCGCGTCGATCTCCTTCATGGTGCCGCTCGGCCTCAACCAGGCTGTGACGGTGCGCGTCGGCCTGGCGCATGGCGCGGGAAATCGCGAAGGCGTTTCGCGCGCCGGCTGGACCGCCTTCGTCATGAGCGTCTCCTTCATGGCGCTGATGGGGCTGGTGATGATCCTGTGGCCGCATGTGCTGATCAGCGCCTTTATCGATCTTGCCAACCCGGCCAATGCCAGGGTGATCGCGCTTGCCGTGTCGTTCCTGGCCTTTGCGGCGCTGTTCCAGGTGTTCGACGGCGCGCAGGCCGTTACCGCAGGAATGCTGCGCGGCCTGCACGACACCAAGGTGCCGATGATCTACGCCGCCATCGGCTATTGGGGCATCGGCCTGCCGCTCGGCGTGCTGCTTGCCTTCCATTTCGGCCTGCATGGCATCGGCATCTGGATGGGGCTGTCGTTGGGATTGGCCGTGGTGGCGGCGCTGCTGCTGGCGCGCTGGCTGCGGCGGGACCGCCTGGCGCCGCCGCTCGTCTTCGCACGTTAAAATGCGGCCAGCCGCGAGGCTTCGCGCCCTGCCCTTCGCCACCAAAAATACACTCGGCTCCAGCCTTTGGACCGGCTCTTGCCGCGCCTGGACCAATCGCCGCAAATGACGAACCCGATAGCCATTACGGGGAGAGTGTTTATAACGGTCGCTGAAATCACGATATCCAAGGGGAGACGATGCGCTACATACGTCCGCTTTCAATTGAAGATGCCGTCGGCCAATTGGCCGGTGCGGCGGGGCCTGCCGCGATCCTTGCCGGAGGCAGCGACCTCCTGGTCAGGATGAAGGGCGGGTTTGTCGAACCGGACCTGATCGTCGACATCAAACTCATCGACGGCCTGAGCGAAATCCGCGAGACCGCCGAAGGCTTCAGCGTCGGCGCGACCGTGCCCTGCGCCGCGCTGCGCGAGAACGCCCCCCTGAAAAAAGCCTGGCCCGGCGTCGTCGAGGCAGCCAGCCTTATCGGCTCCAAGCAGGTTCAGGGCCGCTGCACCATGGCGGGCAATCTGTGCAACGCCTCGCCGGCGGCAGATAGCGTGCCGGCGCTGGTCGCGGCCGGGGCCCAGGCGTTGATCGTCGGGCCGGGCGGCAAGCGCACCATTCCCGTCGAGGCGGTGCCGACCGGACCGGGCAAGACCTCGCTCGCCAGGGGTGAGATCGTCGAGGCGATCCTGCTTCCCAAGCGCGCCGCGCGCTCGGGCGACGCCTATCTGCGCTTCATTCCGCGCACGGAGATGGACATCGCCGTGGTCAGCGCCGGCGTGAACCTGACGCTCGACGAGCAAGGCGTCGTCACCGCAGCCCGCGTCGCGCTGGGCGCCGCAGCACCGACCGTGCTGCTGGTCGAGGAAGCCGCCGAGGCGCTGATCGGCAGGAAGCTGGACGAGGCCGCGCTGGAGCGGCTGGCGACAGTGTGCGCCGGCGCCTGCCGGCCCATCGACGACAAGCGGGGCACCATCGAGTTCCGGAGAAAGGTTGCGGGCGTGCTGGCCAGACGGGCCGCGATCACCGCCTATGAACGCGCAGGAGGCAAATAATGGCTGGCGTAGCAGTATCGACGACGATCAATGGCGACAATTACGAATATCTGTGCCAGCCCGACGAGACGCTGCTTGACGTGCTGCGCGACCGGCTCGGCCTGACCGGCGCCAAGGAAGGCTGCGGCACCGGCGACTGCGGCGCCTGCAGCGTCATCCTCGACAACCGGCTGGTCTGCTCCTGCCTGGTGCTCGGCGCGGAAGCAGAAGGACGCACGATCGAGACCGTCGAGGGCATGGCGCAAGGCGACCAGCTGCACACGCTGCAGCAGAAGTTCCTCGAGCATGCGGCGCTGCAATGCGGCATCTGCACGCCGGGCTTCCTGATCGCGGCCAAGGACCTGTTGGCCAAGAATCCCGACCCGAGCGAGGAAGAGATACGTTTCGGCCTGGCCGGCAACCTCTGCCGCTGCACCGGCTATGACAAGATCGTGCGCGCCGTCCAGGACGCCGCCACCGTGATGAAGGGAGCCTGAGATGAATTTCGATCCGCGTTTTTCGGGGCGTCAATTCAAATCCGTCGGCACGCGCCCGATCCGGCCCGACGGCGTCGACAAGGTGACCGGCCGCGCGCGCTACGGCGCCGACTTCAGCATGGCCGGCCAGCTGGTGGGCCGCGTGCTGAGGAGCCCGCACGCCCATGCCAGGATCAGGGGCATCGACACTTCGAAGGCCGAGCAGTTGCCCGGCGTCAAGGCGGTGATCACCGCCGCCGACCTGCCCGACCTGACCAATGGCGACGCCGCCATGTTCGACATTCTCGACAATTGCATGGCGCGCACCAAGGCGCTCTATGACGGCCATGCCGTGGCCGCGGTCGCCGCCGTCGATGCGCGCACCGCCAGGCAGGCGCTGAAGCTGATCGAGGTGGACTACGAGATCCTGCCGCATGTCACCGATGTCGACGAGGCGATGCAGCATGGCGCGCCGCTCATCAACGACGCCATCTTCACCGAGGGCCTCGAGGAAAAGCCGGTCAAGCCATCCAACGTCTCCAAGCGCACGCAATATGGCCATGGCGACGTGCATGAAGGTTTCGGCCAGGCCGACTTCATCGTCGAACGCTCGTTCAAGACCGAGCAGACGCATCAGGGCTATATCGAGCCGCACGCCTGCGTCGCCAATGTCAGCTCCGACGGCACCGCCGACCTCTGGGTCTGCACGCAGGGGCATTTCGTCTACCGCCAGCATTGCGCTCAGCTGCTCGGCATGGAAGCCTCGAAACTGCGCGTCACCTCGTCGGAGATCGGCGGCGGCTTCGGCGGCAAGACCCATGTCTGGGCCGAGCCGGTGGCGCTGGCCTTGTCGCGCAAGGCAGGCCGGCCGGTGAAGCTGGTGATGACGCGCGACGAGGTGTTCCGCGCCTCCGGCCCGACCAGCGCGACCTCGATCGACGTCAAGATCGGCGCCCGCAAGGACGGCACCATTACCGCCGCGGAAGCGACGCTGCGCTACACGTCCGGCCCTTATGCCGGCATGTGGGCGGAGATCGGCGCCATGACGGCGTTCGCCTGCTACAGGCTCGATAACGTCAAGACCGTCGGCTACGAAGTGCTGGTCAACCGGCCCAAGACCGCCGCCTACCGCGCGCCTTCGGCGCCGATGGCGGCCTTCGCGGTGGAAAGCGCTGTCGACGAGCTGGCCAAGGAACTCGGCATGGATGCCGTCGAATTCCGCATCAAGAACGCCGCCCAGGAAGGCACGCGCTCCTCCTACGGCCCGGTCTACGGGCCGATCGGCATCGGCCCGACGCTGGAAGCGGCGAAGGACCATCCGCACATGAAGGCGCCGCTGGGCAAGAACCAGGGACGCGGCATGGCCTGCGGCTTCTGGTTCAATTTCGGCGGCCAGACCTGCACCGACCTCAATATCGGCATGGACGGCTCGGTGTCGCTCGCCGTCGGGACGGTCGATGTCGGCGGCTCGCGCGCCTCGCTGTCGCTGGTGGCGGCCGAAGAGCTCGGCATCGACTACAGCCAGGTCAAGGCGATCGTCGCAGACACGTCGAGCCTCGGCTACAACGACATGACCGACGGCAGCCGCGGCACCTTCTCGTCCTCCATGGCCACCATCTCGGCCGCCCGCAACGCGATCAAGATCCTGCGCGAACGCGCCGCGCAGACCTGGGACATACCGGTCGACGACGTCGTCTGGGAAAAGGGCCACGCCATAGCCAGGGGCGAGAAATACGGCAACCTCGCCGCCCTGTCGCTCAAGGAGATCGCGGCGGCCTCCGGCAAGACCGGCGGCCCGATCGCCGGCCATAGCGAGCTCGTCGCCGACGGCGCCGGCGTCTCCTTCGCCACCCATATATGCGACATCGAGGTCGACCCCGAGACCGGCTCGACCAGGGTGATCCGCTACACGGTGGTGCAGGATGCCGGCAAGGCGGTGCACCCGACCTATGTCGAGGGCCAGTACCAGGGCGGTGCGGCGCAAGGCATCGGCTGGGCGCTCAACGAGGAGTATATCTACGGCAAGGACGGAAGGCTTCAGAACGCCGGCTTCCTCGACTATCGCATCCCGGTCTGCTCCGACCTGCCGATGATCGACACGCAGATCCTGGAAATCCCCAACCCCAACCACCCCTATGGCGTGCGCGGCGTGGGCGAAACCTCGATCGTGCCGCCGCTGGCGGCGATCGCCAACGCGGTGTCGAACGCGGCGGGCGTGCGCATGACCCACATCCCGATGTCGCCGCCCCGCATCCTGGCGGCGATCGAGGCGGAACGGGAAGGCTGAGCTTGGGCCAAGGTGTGTTGAGATTCAGGTCAGGCCGAGCCGAAAATGCCGGATTCCGAGAACCGGAGCGGAGCGTAATTTTCGTACGTGAGCACCGGAAGCGGAGGTATCTGGTATTTGCAGGCCGGCATCACCTGAATACCAACACAGCTTAAGCGATGGTCGAAGTCACCCTATGGGGCGCGCTCGGCCAGCTCGCCGGCGGCAAGACCAAGGTCGAGATCGAGGCCAAGGACATCAGGGAGCTGTTCAGGAAACTGGCTGAACAGTATCCCGCCTTCGAGCCATGGATCGACAAGGGGATCGCCGTGGCAATCGACGGCACGATCTATCGTGACACGTGGAGCAAGGAGCTGCCGCAGGGGGCGGAGATCTTTTTGCTGCCGAGGTTGGCGGGGGGATAGCCCGCTGCCTTCACTTGGCGTCAAGGTTTCGAATGTTCTTGGTGAGGCCGGAAGTAGATTGCTTGATATTGTGTAGAAAAACTAACTGCGGACTTATTGACGATATAAATTAGCTGAGGTAATTTTGGCGCCTCATTACCACGTGTTAAACGTGCATCCGTCAGAATTCCATTTCATATTTCCAGATTCGGCCGATTCCCTCGCTAGCATCGGCCGCGTAGCTTTCTGAAAATGGAAATATGATGCTGGCAGCCGTCCCGCGACACTCCCGAATGTAGAACAACGCAAAGCCGAGAGCGCTCGGTTTAGTGGATAGTGGTGATAGGTAGAGATTGTCGATGCCGCTCGAGAGCCGCTCCTTGCCGACGAGGTCGCTTAGAACCGTGGCGGTAGCAAAGGGGTCAGCCGCAGGCGCAAACAATTCACGTGCACCTTCTCCAAGGGCATCTCTTGCTCTTCTCGTTCGAAGGACACCTTGCTGATACATGTCAGCCTTTAGAGAGGGTAAGCCTAGTAGCACTACCTTGCGAGCCTTGTCCTTGTCCTCGGCCACTTCCGCAGTTAGTCGATCTTCAAAGCCTGCATTTATAATCAACAGGTCGTCGCGGGTCTTGTTGGCGGTAATACCTTCGTAGCCGGCGACCTGTCGCACGGTGTGCACACGATCGCTCGCGAATTGAGTATCGTCGAGTCGCTTATAGTGACCCGGCTCCGCATAGACAATGTCGACCTTCTTCGCACCTTTCTCGGAAAGATAGTGCACTAGGTAAAGCATGTGTGGACGCATGAAGCCGGTCACATCCACACATATAGAAACCGTTTTCAAATCAACGCCCCTCAGACGTTCCTCGAAGTACTCGAACATGAAGTCGTCTTCACGCCGCGCATCGCTGGTGAACGAACCAGGCGGAACCCGATCCTTTGTAAGCCCGTACTCGGCATGCGAAACCCAGTCTTTCTGCTTGGCTGACACAGCATCGAAGACCCTTAAAACCCTCTCCGTTGGGTTATGAGCAGAAATAAAAACGTCCCATTTGGCCGAGGCCAAATCGTTTAGCGTAGTGTTGTCACGGTACAGATAGGTGTAGTCGGTCATTGGAACAGCCCAAGCTGTTCGGAGCCTTCTTCCCTTTGGTTGCGGAACGGCGCCATTACTCGGCCGCGGAATTTGCGGACCAGGTCATCATAAGCGGTCTTTCTATCAGGAAGGAATATCGCATTAAAATCTGAGGTCGATAGTGGCATAACCCCACGTCTGGCGAGGGGTAAGTCCCATCGAGGAGCTAGCATTGGACTAAGCTGGAACTTGGCGGTGATGTTCTCAGAGTTCCGCTCACGCTGCCCGC
Organism: Mesorhizobium sp. ES1-1; assembly: GCF_020164785.1. GTDB lineage: Bacteria > Pseudomonadota > Alphaproteobacteria > Rhizobiales > Rhizobiaceae > Mesorhizobium. The sequence continues at coordinate 21,012 of NZ_JAIUGX010000011.1, forward strand.
CTGGCACGCGGTGGATGAATGCACGTGCTTCAGCCAGTTTCAGAATACGACGGGCCTCCTGATCCAAGTCCTGTTCTGCAACACTAAAGCTAGATAGTGAGACTTCTATTGGCTTGTCGGCGAAGCGATTTACTCTAAATAGATTCGCCAATCGTTCAACCGCTGTTTGCACGAGTAGCCCATCTTCGCCTGCCTTCCTCATGTTGTTATAGTACCAATTCGACGCCTCCAGTACGCCCCGCTGCTGGGATCTCAAGGAGATCACCCCCCCGTCGAAGGGGCGCTCATCGTGGAAGACAGCCCATTCAAACGTCGATCGAAGTACCGTTAGAAGTGCCCTTGGTATCCCTGCGGACATCGTGATAAACGTTCCGATACCACAATAAATCTGAGCTTCACCATTCTCACGCAACAATTGTGCTGCAAGATCGTCACTATAGTGCTGAAGGGCCTGTTTATAGCTACTTTGCGGTGACTCTTCGCCGGCTTGATACCGCCGAAAACGGGCTCCAACATCACCCAGCGCCTCATCAAAAGAACGCCTTTTCGCTAATTCTTGATAGAGAAGCAAAAGGTTCAGCTTCTCGATGATTGGAAACTCTGGGCTGGAGAGAACTTCTTCGGCGTGCCCTGCTTTTGCCTCATCCAATCTCATCGAGGCCAGGACCTTTCGGAGATTCGTGAAATGAACTCGCTGCCCTCCAGGTTGTTGCTTCAGCCGAGTTGGCCATAATGCATTCGACCAGCTGGTGTCAAAAAAACCGAAATACTGGTCGAGGAAGCCGGTTACAGATCCGTCTGTATCGCGCCCTGACCCGCTCGCGAGACGCTTGGCTATCAATGCCTTCACAAAGTCGCTGTACTGACTTTTGTGCTCCCGAAATTCCAAGTCGAGATGAATCTCTCGGTATTCCGAGTCGGCTTGGTTTTCCTCACCTCCGCTGTTGGTCTTTTGCGTCTTCACGCCATATGACCTTGCGCCTATGCGAAAGGTAGTTGGCGGCTCTTTCTCACGAAGCAGGGTGTTGACGTGCACCTGCTGCGGGTCCGTTAGGTTCTCGAACTCGTCGATGTCGTAGGAAAATAGAACGTCCCGGAGAAATGTATAGCGACCGCTGAGGACCTTCGGAATGCCAAAAACAAGCTTGCCTCGAGTCGCGGTGATCTGGACGTCAAGAGAACCTTTGATGAGGCAGTTGTTGATCTCAAAGTCGAGTGTCTTTTGGGCCTCACTCAAGGCGGAGCTAAGCCCTAGCAATGTGGGAGCCGGGAGATTAGGCTTAACGTCAAACAAGGTCACGAGTTCGTCAACTAGGTCATTCTCGTCTCCGTCGAGCGCTCCCAGTCCCAAGTCCATTGCGACATACAGAAGATGCTGGGCGAGCCATAGTTCGAAGTAATATGAGAAGAGTTCATCCCAGAGTTCCGGAAGCTGACGCTTACCTGAGAACCGGCTCGATTGCAGACCGCTGCACCTAACATATAGCCCAATGTAGCCGTCATCTGAGATGCCTTCCCTCGCATCCAGATCGCGGCTCTTGTACCGCAGTTTTTGAAGCTCATACGCCTGATGTCTCATCAGGTGCGTCTTGCCACTTCCTTTCGCCCCTAAAATGAACGTAGGCATGGGGGACGTGGGATGGTCTAGCTCCGCCAGTTCGTCGGCTTCACCATCGTCCATCATTCGCACCCAAAGACTTTCGATCTGCTGGTCGTTGAGGTCAACCGCCTTCGTGATAGCGAACGGGTTTGCGTATCGGGCTATCGGCATCAGTTAACCGTAATTCTTGTGGTAGCGTTTAAACATTGGGTCCCATGCATGGGGTGGATTGCCCTCGCCCCAAAAAATTGGCAGCGTGTTGTCAGGTGTGTTGTGACTGAACCCCAAAAGTAGCTGACCATCCTTGTACCCTAAGGGATGCTTCGACCAAAGCTGATGACCATGCTTTTCACAGGTCGCTCGCACCTTCAGCCGATCATATCGACCATCTTGGCTGCTAAATATCCTCGACCCGGGCTCCAAGGTCTTGAAAGAGTGATCGAGTTCAAAAACAGACGCGACATAGTCGTACCGGTTCAGATCGCGAACTGCCTTCAGACCCAGATCAGTCGCGAAAAGCACCAGGTAATGGATTTTAACGTCCGGCTTCAGCTTTCGAAGCGGTTCAACCAAATCCCTTGAGTACTGCTCTGCCTGAGTTCCGGACCCGCAAAGATCGTCAATAAATACATAGCGCTCAATTTTTTTATCTCGTACAGACAGCACCTGCGAATCACCTGCTGTCTCGCGACTAAAAATCTCGTGTGAATTGATAAATGCAGTCCTGGGAAGTGAATTCTCCTGCCTAAAATAGTATAGAAGATGTACGCCACTCTCAGATGGGTTGCCAACGCCAAGAAATCGAGTGGCCTCAAGTTGCTTCGCGAATTCCCTTTGAAGGAGATCGGTATCCGTGGTATCTCCATTGGCGCGGCGGACGCCGTGAATGATCGGTGTTTTGAATAGGTCGCGATACAAAGAAACTAGTAGCGCTCTAATTTCTATTTGTCCAAAGTATATAAAATTTGTTAATAAGTAGAGAGCATGTATCCGCTCATCATCCAAGATGTTTTCAGTGGTTTCGAACTGATTTACCCACGTCTCGATATGATTTATTGAATGCTGACGCTCCCAAATTGTCTCGGACAGAGACTTAAGCTTCTCATACAGAAGATCGACAACGTCTTGCTTTCTCATCGGCTATTTCCGAAACAGGAAGACATGCTCTTGGGTGATCATGCCTGCGGTTCGGTTACGTTTTGTCATAAGGCCGCGCGATTTAATAGTGTCAACGAGTTCGCAAAGTAGCATTAGGCCCTCCTCTTCAAAGAATCCTCTGATGAACTGGCTCGTCATGACGGGCATCCCGCATACCCGATTGTCGCCCATCACAAGTACCAAGTGGCCGCCTGTCCTTAGGCTCGCGACCACAGCTTTCGCGGCGTCACGCATTTCCGCTAAATATACCCGTAAAATGTTGGCGCGAAGAGGGTTTATTTCAGCTATTGTCCGCAATATTGGGTGGGCAGCGTCGAATATTTCTGAGCTGCGATCCGTTCGCTCGCGAGCGTTAAGATGCTCTCTACCAATATTCAGTGTTTCAAGCGTTCTGAGTTTGTCTTGCGGAACCATTCCGAGCCAACCAAGGCTGAGCGAAGAGGCCCTTATATACTTCTGCGCTCCGGCATAGGGTGGCGACGTAATAATGAGATCAGCCTGCGCATGAACAGATGGTGCAGAAGTCAGCCGGACACGTGCATCTTTCCCAATAAAGAACGGAAGACTGTTCTGTGGTAGGGAGGCAGCGCGTACAGCATTAGCTGTCGCAATGCGTTTGAACGTGGAGAGAACATCAGGTGCCTCGCGTTTTGGACCCTTGTATCTAACCGGCACCGACATCCTAGGGTCTGCAAGGCTGACCTTCCGCACGGTCTGAGAGAATGCGACCTGGATAAACTGCTTGGTGAGGGGATCAACTATTTCATCAATAACCGAACGGATTTGACCGAGTTGAAGTTGCACATCTGGGGTGAACCACTTGCCAACATTCACCACCGGCTGGAATACAGACGGGCGTGCGGCCTTTGCACGCTCTGCAACCCGCGCCAGGTCGTCGGATGTCTGCCCCAGGTCGACGTGTGTCGTCTTTACGCTTGCGATTAATCTAGCTAGTGGATTTGCATCAGAGCCAGCAATTCGCTGGCCGGCCAACAGTCCTTCGACAAGTACCGTTCCCGTACCGCAAAATGGGTCGTAAACAGTTCCATTCTTGGGTGCCAGAGAGGGGCAATTAACGAAGAAGATCGGTATGTTTGGCAGCAGTTTCGCCGGATAGGAGTGCATCAAATGGGTGGCTCGATCGGCGCCCGAGCCAACAGGAACGAGCTTCCTGAAGTCTACTTCAACTGGCCGGCCGGTTGAAGCATAGGCACTGCACATCTCAGAAAGGGCTTCGTCGAAGCACCAGCCTGCCTGAGTAGGCCGACCATCCCTCCTATCCGCGGCAAGCTCGCTGGAGGTAGTCAACGCAGTATTTCGCTAAGTTCGATCCATTCGCGCCTGCCCAAGCCGCTGCTCTCTTCTGTGACCGCCTCGCCGGCCAGCATGCGCCTAATCACCTTCACGGCGGTCGATGAGAAGGTGGCAGACTGAAGTCTATGCTCTAAAAATGCCTCGTAGGTAAGGGGAACCCATGCGCTCATTATATCCAATATTACGTCGGCATATGAGCGAATTTCGTACTGCGCATGTGGGTCGGCACGAAGTTGCAAGAACCCCATCAAGTTGTGAAGATTAACTTTCCAGTACCATTGCGTGTAGAATCCGACCGTCAGATTTGCCCTTGCAAGTTCTCTGGCCAGTCCGTCGCTATGTTCAGTTCTCTTTGTGCCATCCTCGTTGAGGTTGAGAAGCGTTAGGTACTCGTCATATGATCGTTGCGCTGTCTCCTTCAGAATCGTCAGCGCCCTCTCAGCCTCATCGCCGGACAATACCTGTCCTCGTCCCTGGCGATTGGATATTGACTGGGAGGCTAAGTGCTCGGGCGCGGGCACATAGAATTCCCTATCTAGAACTGAGTACCTTGCGGAGTATTCGTTTACGCTGGCCGTCCGATGCCTGATCCATTGCCTCGCAACAAATATTGGCAGCTTAACGTGGAGCTTGATCTCGGCCATCTCGAATGGCGTGGTATGGCGATGCCGGAGCAGATAGTTGATCAACCCCCTGTCCTCCGACACCTGCTTTGTGCCCCGGCCATACGAAACTCGGGCTGCCTGCACTACTGAACTGTCATTGCCCATGTAGTCCACCACACGAACAAATCCGTGGTCGAGCACTGGAACTGGCGTAAACAGCCTATCCTCAAGCCCAGGCGATATCTCTCGGTAAGTCGCGCTTGGGGGCGATGTCCGCTGCTCCTCCGCTTGAGCGTAGGGATCGATTTTGTCCATCGCCGTGTGCCTCATGATAAGCTCAACTCATGGTATCCGAACGTTCCGAGAAACTGAAGCGGGTCTGGCATATTGCACCTTGGCGGCGCTTAAGCTCCAACCGAGTTCGCGGCCCAGGCGCTCCAGCGCGTTCGTAACCATTCTGATCCGGCAAAGCCAGCTGTCGAATAGTTGAAGCTTTATCCTCCCCCGTGGGTTATCCGCTAACCACCACCATTCCACACGGAGCCACTCCCCAGTGAGCGTAGCCTTTGCCAAGGAGGAAAGTGCGGAGGCGGCGTCGGAAACCGTGCTGCCGGCTCGGCCCATCTCCGATCGGATCAACCTCGTCACCGAGGCGGGTCTCAAGATGCTAAGGGATGAATTGGCGCGCGCCCGGCAGGCGCTCGAGGCGGCCGGCGCGTTGGAAGATGTCAACGAGAGGCGGCGGCATTCTGCCGTTCCGGTTCGCGATGTCACCTATTATGCCGAACGCGTCCGTACGGCTCAGCTCATGCCGGTGCCGACGTCTCATGACGTGATCGCCTTCGGGCACACCGTCACCTTCGCGCGCGATGATGGCCGCACCCAGACCTTCCGCATCGTCGGCGAGGATGAGGCCAACCCGGCGCAAGCGTCGATCTCGCATGGTTCGCCGGTGGCGATCGCGCTGATTGGCAAGAGCGTTGGCGATGTTGTTCAGCTCGGCCAGCGCGAACTCGAGATCCTGTCCATTTCCTCGTAGACCAGCCCCGCCGCCTGCGCCCGGATATCCGTGGAGGACAGGTTCGGGTTCGGGGCACCGTGGTCGCCATTAGGTCGGCGCCCTCCAAGCCGCCTTACTGTCTCGAAGGGGTCTGTGGTCGGAACGAGCTTGTCGCGTGGAAAGGCCGACCAGATCGCCGGCGTACGGCGATGGGCGCAATACCAGGATCGGGGCTTTGTTGAAGACACGGCGCAAGCCGGCATTAATCAGTCGATCTCACACTTCGCTAGGCGCTCGACGGCCCCAGCCATCTGCGCTTCGAAGCGCTCCTTTATCCCCAGCGCCAGGTTTGCCTGTAGCGTGGACATAACCGCGCGGTCATGCGCCTGGCTGTCGTCGAGCAGCCGCTCGATGGTGGCGGCGAATTCCGACGCGTCCGCGGTCGGCTTCGGCTCGGGGGGCTGGAAATCTGTGGGGAGCCCGCGATAGGCAAGGGGCGTCGCGACGATCGGACGGCCCGCTTCGAGGGCCTCCAGGGCCTTGATGGCGATTCCCGCGCCGGCGGCTACCGGCATGGCGACGAGGCGGGCCGACCGGTAGTGAGGCGCCAGGGTCTTGACGGTGCCGATGTAGTCGACCTGGTCGTGCAGTAGGCCCTCGCGCTGCGCCACCGTCCCCATGTTGCCGACAACTTTTATCGATCGCTCGCGGCCCAGCTTGGGCAGCACATGCTGCACGAACCAGGACAGGCCGATGACATTGGCGTGGTTGTCGCTGGCGACGATCAGAACGTCACAGCCAGGGGCGATCTCCTGGGATGGCGGCAGCGAGACCGATGGCTGGCAGAGCAGGACTTTCGACTGGTGCGGGCCGAGGCGGGCGCGGAAAAAAGCCTCCTCGTCGACATTGATGGCGCCGATGACATCCGCACGGGACACATAGGCCATCTCGTCGGCCACAAGTTCCTCGAATGGGTCTTCATGGCCGGTCGATGGATTGATTTCCCCTCGCAGCATGATCTGCCGGGCCTGCAGATCATGCGTCTCCAGCCAGACAGGAAAGCGATGCCCGAAGGAGGCGATCAAGGGCAGATGGAAATAGTGGTTCACCAGGATGAAGGAGAAGCCCCTGTCACGGGCAATCCTGCGCACGGCCGGCGGGAGGGGCGAGAGCCTGGAGCGTTCGGCCAGGAGAACCGCCTGGCTTCGCCCTCTGGTACGTAGGCGCATCAGTTTGCGCTGCATGAATCCTACCCCGCCCGAACGGCGGCCGGACAGGCAGGTCAGCACCGCCGCGCTCGAGGCCCGGTCGTCGAGGGCGGCGCGCCAGGATTTGCGCAGCGCCCTGCGCACGCGGTCGGGCACGATGATCACCTCGATGACCGGTATGCCCCTGTCGGCCAGAGAACGCAGATGCTGATCGAACACCGTGGCACTGCCCGTCAGGTACCAGGAGGGCCGCACATACAGGACCGGCTTGGGCATGATGAGCGGGGCCGACCGGGTGCAGAGCCAGGTCGCGGCCTCGGACCAGCGGTTCCAGCTCGCGCCCGCAGCGCGCTCACGAGCCCGGCGGGCGACTACATCCCCTGGAGAAGACGCGAGCAGCTCGGTTGCCTCGGCCGGCCAGGCATTCCAATCGGCAATGAAGCGCGCCGATGACGGTTCCGGATCGGTCTGCGCGGAGATCCCCCGGGAGGCCAGCACCGGCCGCCCCGCCAGGGCTGCCTCGATGAAGACGCGGCTGACGCGGCAGCGATAGGCCTCGGCGTCGTAGGGCAGCAGGACGACATCCGACAGCTCCAGAAGCCCGAGATAGCCGGCATCCGAAAGCGGATGCTCGACCACCACGACATCCCTGCGCACACTTAGGGCCAGGCAATCCGAGCGCAAAGCGTCCGGCCAGCGGGCTGCCTGAAGGACGAGATCGAAACCCTCCGCCCCGGCGTCCAGAGCGGAAACCATGGCGGCAAGCTGCGTGCCGCCTTTGTCGGGGCGTATCGCGCCAAGGCAGACGGCCAGCCGCCGCCCAGATTTTTTGCGTTTCGACAATTCCCTGAAAAAGGCAGCCTCCTTGCCAGGCAGGTCCTGCGGGGGCGGATGCCGTCCCGCTGCGATCGATCCCAGTGCCGCCACTTCCTGCTCCTCGAAGACATCGCCGAAATCGCACACCGGCGCGTCCAGCAGGCTGGACATGTCGGCGGCGAGTTGGGGGTTGGTGGCGAAGAAACGGATGCCGTCTTTCCAGCCGGAACCGCGCAGCCGATGGGCGAGCGAGTCGAGATCCAAGGGGCGATACCAATCCGCATAAAGGCGGGGATCTTCATGGAAAACACAGGCCATCCGGGGCGGCGGCCGCGTTAAGAAGAGGGGCAAGACAAGCAACTCGGCCAGCATGGCTGGGGTCGCCGTCGGGACAAACAGGCTCAGCTCGCCTTTGGTGCGTTCGATCTCGCGCGCCACGCTTTGCGCGAAAGGCGAAACGGTGTTGCGCGTGGGGGTCGTGCCCAGGGCTGCCGCCGCCACGCGCCATAGGGCATAGGCAAGCGCAAGGACGAGGATCGCGGGCGAGACCGCGACTGCCAGCGCGGCTGCGCCGGCCATCAAGGCGAGCCGGCCGGGAGTGGCGTCCCGACCTTTCAGGAGCCCTTTCAGATCCTGGCGAACGGACCGCAGCCATTGTTCGAGCGCGTGCCGCGAACCGCCGAGCCGGTCTGTCCTTTCATAGTAGGTTCTGGGAAAGGCAGGCCGAATTTCGGCTGCGTTGATCGTCTTCGGACCGCAATAGGCGCGATGCGCAAGGACGGTGCTGCCCCATCCCGAGCGCGAAAACGCAGCGGCCACCGCGCGTACATAGCGATAGGGATGGCCGGCCTGGTCCTCCAGGTGCGGTTCGACGATGAGAACTGTCCGCGGCGTCACGGGCAAGGGGATTTCCGGATGAGCCCGCCCATTGTTCAGTTCCATCTGCCGACGGCGCCGATGGCACCTCGTGGCCGGCCGCGGACCCCCCGGACCTTGCCCCTGCTCTTCTATGCTACGAGCCCTCGCTGAACGCAAACACCGGCTACCGCATCACCCGGCCATCGGCGGCCGGGGTGCCCCCTCACCTCATCGGCCACACCAGCATCAGCATCGGCACCGCAACGGCGATGACCAGGAAGGACAGGGGCAGGCCGAGGCGCGGATAGTCGCTGAAGCGGTAGCCGCCCGGGCCCATGACCAGCGTGTTGCATTGGTGGCCGATCGGGGTCAGGAAGTCGGAGCCGGCGCCGATGGCGACCGCCATCAGGAAAGCTTCGGGCCTGTAGCCGAGGTCGCCGGCGAATTGCGCCGCGATCGGCGCCATCACCAGCACCGTCGCCGCGTTGTTGAGGAAGGGCGTCACCGCCATGGCCGCGACCAGGATGAGCGCCAGCGCGCCCGCCGCCGGCAGCACGTCTCCCAGCCGGGCGAGCTCCCCGGCGATGATCTGGGTTGCGCCGGTGCTGCGCAGCGAGTCGCTGACGGGGATGAGCGCCGCCAGCATGACCAGGATCGGGCCGTCGAGCCCCTGGTAGACTTCGCGCACCGGAATGACCTTGAGCAGCACCATGGCGACCGCCGCCGCGAAGAAGGCGACGGGAACGGGAAGCAGGCCGAGCGCGGTCGCCGCCATGGCGGCGGCCAGCACCGCGACCGGGACGATGCCCTTGCGGACGCTGCCCAGCAGGATCGCACGCTCGGCCAGCGGCAGGCAGCCGAATTCGCGCAGCACCTCGGGCATGGCTGCGGCACTGCCCTGCAGCACGATCACATCGCCAAGCCTCAGCCGGACCTCGGCCAGGCGGCGGTCGAGGCGCTCGCCACGGCGGCTGACCGCCAGCAGATTAACCTTGAAACGGTCGTAGAGCGCCAGGCGCTGCGCGGTCCAGCCGATCAGCGACGAGCTCTCGCCGATGACGGCTTCGATCGCCATGATGTCGCTGTTGTCCTCCTCGGCTCCCTGCCGATCGCCGGTCACGCTCAGCCTGGCCTGCGAGACGAGACGGTCCAGCGCTTCGGGGTCGCCCTCCAGCAGCAGGATGTCGTCCGCCTTCAGCACGGCGTCGGGCAGCGGCGTCATGCGCATGGTGCGGTTGCGCAGGATCGACGTCACCCTGGCGTCGCCGCCCGACAGTTTGAGCAGATCGGCGACGGTCTTGCCGAGGACAGTGGAGTCCGCCACGATCACCGCCTCGGTGAGATAATTCTTGATGTCGATGGCTTCGTTCAGGGCGCCGCCGGTCTTCACCCGCACCGGCACGAGCCAGTAGAAGAACAGCAGGAAAATGGTGCCGGCCACGGCGAGCGCGGCCCCCACGGGCGTGAAGTCGAACATGGTGAACGGCGTGCCGGTCAGCTGTTCGCGCACACGCGAAACGACGATGTTGGGCGACGTGCCGACCTGCGTCATCAACCCGCCCAGCAGTGAGCCGAACGACATCGGCATCAGGAACACCGAGGGCGAGATGTTCGAGCGGCGGGCGAACTGGAAGGCGATCGGAATCATGATGGCCAGCGCGCCGATGTTCTTGACGAAGGCGGACAGGATGGTGACCGTGATGACGAGGAGCGCCAGCTGCGTGCGCACCCCCGACAGGTTCGGGGCGTAGCGCTTGATCGCCGCTTCCATGATGCCGGTGCGCGCTATGCCGGCGCTGACCAGCAGCGCGCTGCCGACGATGATGACGATGTCGTCGCTGAAGCCGGAGAACATCTGGTCGAAGGGCACGATCCCGACCGCGACCGAGACCAGCAGGGCCGCGGCGGCGACGAGGTCGTAGCGGTATCGTCCCCACACGAAGGCCGCCATCATCACGGCGATGACGGCGAAGGACAGGATCTGCGGTGTCGTCATGCTTCGGATATCCCCCGCCGCGGGCGCGGCGGATCAGAACGACCCAAACGGCCGTTCGTTGCGTCGGTGCTCACCGGCTTCCGCTCCGTCTCTGCCGGCGGCGCTGCGACAAGCGCCGGCCCGGCTAGACATGAACCGAGCCGTCGTCTTCGTCGCGGCTGATGCGCTGCCGCGACATCCAGCCCACAAACGCATAGAAGGTCGCGACGCCGGCCAGGACCACCCAGCCGGGGATGGGGCCGAGCTGCGCGCTGGCGATCACATCCACATAAGGGGCATGCGCATCGCCGGTTGCAGCACCTGCCGGCTGCAGCAGCGAGGACGATATTTTGAGCAGCCATGCCATGAGCAGGATCAGGAACATCCAGATGTAGTTTCGCCGCAGCCGCCGGCACATGGCGCCGAAAGCCGTGATGTTGAACTGCGGATGCTTCAAGCTCAGCGACAGCACGTCCTGCCACGGCCTGTGCGGCGGTTCGGAGCCGAAGAACGCTCCCAGATAATGTTTTTCGACCAGGCGGACGCGGTCGCGATAGACATCGAAGAATCGATACCGCCTGGCCTCGATGAACAGAAGCAGCATGACCAGCACCATGGCAAACAGCAGCACGCCGTGATGCGAGGTGGGGGTCGACAGCGAGACCGAGAGCATAGCCGCGGTCACGGTGATCGCCCAGTTGGAGGTCTGGTCGAGACGGGCCCGCCAGCTCGACATCCGCGCCATCTCGCCGCGATAGTAATGCATGATGATCGTCGTCACCTCCGCCGGCGACCGCGCCGAGTGGTGCGAGGTCAGCTCTCTGCCGGGCGGGGGTTCGAAACTGGCCATTCCATCACGCCACGTTTGGGTTCCGGGAATAAGGGTGTCTAAAGTCGGCGGCCAATGCAATCGATTTGCGCGGCGCGTGGGTTGGCTCAGCGGGCCGAGGCACGGCGTTCGAGGGCGCGCGCATATCGCGTCAGCGGGAAACACATGGCGAAAAAGATCAGCGCCACGAGGCCGTAGACCTTGAACGGTTCGAAAGTGGCATTGTTGATGGCGTTGGAGGTACGCACCAGCTCCTCGAAACCGATGATCGAGGTCAGCGCCGTCGACTTGATCAGCTGCACCAGGAAGCCGACGGTGGGCGCGCGGGTGATCGCGAAAGCCTGCGGCAGGATGATCAGCCTGAGCTCCTGCAGATAGTGTAGGCCGAGGCTGGCGCCGGCATCCCATTGGCCGAGCGGCAGCGCGTCGACGCCGCTGCGCCAGATCTCGGCCAGATAGGCGCTGGCGAAGAAGGTGAGGCCGAGTACGGCGGCGGTCCAGGGCTCGATGCGCAGGCCCAGCATCGGCAGGCCGAAGAACATCAGGAACAGCTGCATCAGCAGCGGCGTGCCCTGGAACAGCGCGATATAGCCAGAGGCGATGCGCCGGCTCCATCCATTCTTGGCTATGCGGAAGAACAGCACGATCAGGCCGACGATGCCGCCGCCGATGAAGGCCGCCAGCGACAAGAGGACCGTCCAACGGGCGGCGAACAGCAGGTTGCGCACGATGTCCCAGAAGGTGAACTCGATCATGAGACGCCCGCCCCCAGAACGCGGCGCCCGCCGCTGACGAGCAGCCGGCGCAAGGCCATCGACAAAGCCAGATAGACGATGGTCACGACAAGATAGGTCTCGAAGGAGCGGAAGGTGCGCGCCTGCAGCATGTCGGCCTCGTAGGTCAGTTCGCGCACGGCGATCTGCGAGACGACGGCAGATTCCAGCATCATGATGACGATCTGGCTGGTGAGCGCGGGATAGATGACCTTGAGCGCCTGCGGCAGCACGATCTTGATAAAGACCTGGCGTGGCCTGAGCCCCAGCGACAGGGCCGCTTCGGTCTGCCCGGCCGGCACGGCATCAAGCCCGGCGCCGACGATCTCGATCGTGTAGGCCGCCATGTTGAGCGTCATGGCCACGATGGCCGCCAGCAACGGGTCGAGCCGTATGCCCAGGCTGGGCAGACCGAAGAAGATGAAGAACAGTTGCACCAGGAACGGCGTGTTGCGGATGATCTCGACATACCAGCCGATGGCGTGCCTGAGCAGGGCGGGCCCGTTGCGGCGGCCGGCGGCGCCCAGGATGCTGAGCAGCGTTCCCGCCAGCGTGGTCACGGCGATCAACAGGACCGTCGTGGCCGCACCGCGCGCAATGTCGGCCAGGGCGCCCGGAAGCCAGGCGAAGGCCACCTGGCCTCAATCCTTAAGATTGTCGGGATTGAGCGGCGTCTTCAGCCAAGCTTTCGAGCTTTCGTCCAGCTTGCCGTCGGCCAGCATCTTGGCGACGGCGTCGTTGACCGCCTTCTTGAGGGCATCCTCGTTCTTGTTGAGGCCGATATGCGAGGGCGAGGTCAGGAGCTGGAACTTCTGTTCCGGCTTGAGCTGGTCCTGCTTGGCCAGCACCTGCGCCCCGACATCATTGCCCACAACCATCAGCTGGGTCTGGCCTGAGATGAAAGCCTGGATCACGGAATTGTAGTTGTCGAAGCGCTTGATATCGGCCGAAGCCGGCGCGGCCTCGGTCAGCGACGTGTCTTCGAGCGTGCCGCGATTGACCGAAATGGACTTGCCGGCGAGATCTTCCTTGCCCTTGACCGACATTGCCGCCGGACCGATCACCGCGATGTAGTAGGGCGCGTAGGCGGCGGCGAAGTCGATGACCTGCTCGCGCTCCTTGGAATAGCCGACGCTCATCAGGATATCGACGCGGTGGTCGTTGAGATAGGGGATGCGGTTCTGGCCGGTGACGGGGACCGGGTTCAACTTCACCTTCAACGTGTCGGCGATGTATTGCGCGACATCCATATCGTAGCCCTTGAGGCTCATGTCGGCGCTTGCCGAGGAGAAGGGCGGGAAATCCGCGAAGACGCCGACATTGATGGTGCCGGCCTTGGTGATGTCGGCCAGCGCGTCGGCACTGGCCTGCGTGGCGAGACCGGCAGCGCCCAGCATCAGCACGGCGGCGATGGTCGATTTGAGGGTCGTGCGAATTGTCATTGTATTCCCCTGTCTGGAAGCTTTTCTGTTCGAGGCGTCCGCCGGCTCCAGCACGGCGGCCGTCCTTTGCTTTCAAGATCAGGCTTGCTTGCCTGAGATTGCCGGGCTGAACACCATCAGGCTCAGGATCTCGAACAGAACCTGTGCACCGGCATGCGCCGTGTTGGTGGTGGCGTCATATTGCGGCGCCACCTCGACGACGTCGCCGCCGACGATGTTGAGGCCCTTCAGGCCGCGCAGCAGCTCCAACACCTCGCGCGTCGTCAGCCCGCCAATTTCCGGCGTCCCGGTGCCAGGTGCGAAGGCCGGATCGACACTGTCGATGTCGAAGGAAACATAGGTCGGGCCGTCGCCGACGATTTTGCGCGCCTTATCGATGATGGCCGGAATGCCCAGGCCCGTCACTTCCTCGGCGTGGACTACGGTCATGCCGGATTCGTAGGTGAACTCCCACAGATATTCAGCCGAGCCGCGGATGCCGATCTGGATGGTCCGCGTCGGATCCAGCACGCCGTCCAGCACCGCATTGCGGAAGGGCCCGCCATGGTGGAACTTGGTCATGTCGAACAGGCCGCTGGTGTCGCAATGGGCGTCGATGTGGATGAGGCCGACCGGAGCCTTCTTGCCGACGGCTTTCAGGATCGGATGGCTGATGGAGTGGTCGCCGCCGACCGATAGCGGGATGACACCGGCATCGACGATCTGGTTGGTACGGCGCTCTATGTCCTCATGGCTGATCTCCAGCCGGTAGCGGCTGCGGAACGGTGTGTCGCCGATATCGGCGACCCTGAGTTCATGCGTCGGCGCGCATTCCAGCACGTGATTGTACGGGCCGATGCGCTCGATGGCGCGCAATGCCCTTGGCCCGAAGCGCGAGCCGGGCCGGTTGGTGACGCCAAGGTCCATCGGCACGCCGATCATCGCCACCTGCAGATCGCCAAAATCCGGATTATCGGCCGCGATTTCACGATAAGGCGCGGCAAGGAATGTCGGAATGCCGGAATAGGGCGCCAGCCGCGTGCCGCTCTTGTTGAAGATCTTGTCGGCCACCTTGCGGAACTTCGGGTCGAACATCTCGCCGCCATGGCTCTCGCCATATTTGCGGCGCAAGGCGTCGAGCTTGCCGCGGTCGTAACCCATGCCGGTTCTCCTGCTGTCTGAAGCGATCTGGTCTATGGCGGCGCACGGCTCGATCCGTCCAGGACCCCGCCGCGGTTGCGCCGGCCTTGTCGACCTGACGTTTGATGCTGTTCCCGGCAAAGTCTCCGGCAGCCGCATTGAAAAAGCAATTGATATTGTTAGGGTCAGTTATGTGAGAAAATCTCACAGTATAGCTGGATTGCCATGGCCAACCGCCTGCCGCCCCTGAACCCGCTGCGCGCCTTCGAGGCAACGGCGCGCCATGGCTCGCTGACCAAGGCAGCGGGAGAGTTGAATGTCACGCATGGTGCCATCAGCCACCAGATCAAGGCGCTCGAGCAGTCGCTCGGCGTCAAGCTTTTCGAGCGCGCCGGCCAGCGGGTCAAACTGACGCCGCATGGCGCCGAGCTGCTGCCCGCCGTGTCGACCGCTTTCGACGGCATCGCCGCCGCAACCCAGCGGCTGACGCGTCCGGCAAGCAGTGGCGCGCTGTCGGTCTCGTGCGTGCCGGCCCTGCTGCTCTTGTGGATGACGCCGCGGCTCGGCAGCTTCACGGCGCAATATCCAGACATCCAGCTGACGCTCATCCCGTCCAACGACGCAAGGGACGTGCGGGCGCAGCATATCGACGTCTGCGTTCACTATGGCGACGGCAGCTGGACCGATTGCTGGATGCGCAAATGGTCGGGGCTCGAGCTGTTTCCTGTGGTGAGCCCGACCCTGATCAACAACCGTCCGATCCGCACCGTGCGCGATCTGGCCGACCATGTCTTCCTGCATGGCGACGATGGGCGTGAATGGCACACCTGGCTGGCGGCGGCGGAAGCGCTCGACCTGGAACGGGGCCGACGCCACCATCTTGGCGACGCGCGCATGGCAACGGAGGCGGCCGTCCACGGCCATGGCGTGGCGCTCGGCGATTCCGTGACGGCCAGCGCTCTCCTGGCCAGGGGCATGCTGATCGCGCCATTCAGCCTGTCGGTGCCGGCCGTCGATGATTTCTATGTCGTCTGCCGCAATGAAATGCGGGCGGCGCCGGTCGTCCAGGTCTTCATCGACTGGCTTTTTGCCGAGAAAGCGCAGGCAGACAGCCGCGCCGACGCCCCGGTGGCCGGCCGCTTCGTCACCCGCCGCAAGCGACCGGCGCTCCGGGTTCTCGGCGGCAAGACCGGGGGCTGACGCGCGCATCCTTTCTGACCGGATGCAGGGTGTTCTTTTTGTCGGACCAGCCTCAAACCGGGCAGCGCTCCTATCAATTCGATGCTATGAGGCCTGTCGCGGTTTTGGATGGCAGGCAGTGAAGGCGAATGTTGAACCATGGCTAAGACCGATATTGCGCGGCGCGTCTACAATCACACCTGGAAGCTCGACCCGATCGTGCGCAGCCTGCTCGACACGGATTTCTACAAGCTCCTGATGCTGCAGATGATCTGGGGCATGTATCCCAAGGTCGACACCACCTTCTCGCTGATCAACCGCACCACCTCGGTGCGCCTGGCCGACGAGATCGACGAAGGCGAATTGCGCGAACAGCTCGACCATGCCCGCACCCTGCGTCTCAGCAAGAAGGAAATGATCTGGCTCGGCGGTAATAATTTCTACGGCCGCAAGCAGATTTTCGAGCCGGAGTTCCTGGCCTGGCTGGCGAATTTCCGGTTGCCGGAATACGAGCTTTCCAAGCGCGACGGGCAGTACGAACTGACCTTCAGCGGACAGTGGATGTACACCACATTGTGGGAGATCCCGGCGCTTGCCATCATCAACGAGTTGCGTTCCCGCGCGGCGATGCGCGCGTTCGGACCGTTCGCGCTCGACGTGCTCTATGCCCGCGCCAAGTCCAAAATGTGGGCCAAGACCGAGCGGCTGAAGGCGCTGCCCGACATCCGCATCTCGGACTTCGGTACGCGGAGGCGCCACTCCTTCCTTTGGCAGCGCTGGTGCGTCGAAGCCTTGAAGGAAGGCATTGGCGAGGCGTTCACCGGTACCTCCAACGTGCTGCTGGCGATGGATACGGACCTCGAGGCGCTCGGCACCAACGCCCATGAATTGCCGATGGTGTTTGCCGCGCTCGCCAATTCGGAAGAGGAATTGAAACAATCGCCCTACAAGGTGTTGCAGGACTGGCAGCGCTATTATGGCGGCAATCTCCTGATCGTGCTTCCCGACGCCTTCGGCACGGCCTCCTTCCTGCGCGATGCGCCGGACTGGGTGGCCGACTGGACGGGGTTCCGCCCCGACAGCGCGCCGCCGATCGAGGGCGGCGAGAAGATCCTGTCCTGGTGGCGCGAGAAGGGCAAGGATCCGCGCCAGAAGCTGCTGATCTTCTCCGACGGGCTGGAGGTGGAAACGATCGAAGAGACCTATCGCCATTTTAAGGGCAAGGTGCGCATGTCCTTCGGCTGGGGGACCAATTTGACCAATGATTTCGAGGACTGCGCCCCGACCGAGACCCACAGCCTGGACGCCATATCGCTGGTCTGCAAGGTTACCGAGGCCAATGGGCGGCCGGCCGTCAAGCTGTCGGATAATCCAGCGAAGGCGACCGGAGACGAGAAGGAGATCGAGCGGTATCTCAGGATTTTCGGCGAGAAAGACCGCGTGGAGCATCTGGTGAAGGTGTGAAGATCCGACCGCGTATTGTCCTCCGGCTAAGATGGAAATCTCGGATAGCGTGAGTTCCCGCCAACCCCCCTCTGGCCTGCCGGCCATCTCCCCCGCAAGGGGGGAGATCAGCCTTCGCCTCCAAAGTCGCAAATCTTCGACGTCGCAAGAACGGCGCCGAACGGGCGATCTGCCAATCTCCCCCCTTGCGGGGGAGATGTCGGGCAGGACAGAGGGGGGTGTGAAGGATCTCGACGGGAGAGGATATTCCGTCTGGTCGGCTCTCCTCACGTCGTTTCTCCCCACCCGCGCCTTCGCTCACGCCTCCGATCGCGGGCACGTCCTGCTCTTGCCGACCGGCTACTATCTCGTGGGAGGCGCCGTCGCCGTCGCGATCAGTTTCCTCGTGCTGGCCCAGCTGCCGACGGATTGGCTCGACCGTTTCTGGCGCCGCCGCTTGCCGTTGTTCACGCTCGACGACGGCGCCCGCACGGCCGTCAGCCTGGTCTCCTTTGCCGGCTTCGCCACACTTGTCGCCTCCGGGCTGTTCGGGAGCCGCGACCCCCTTTCCAACCCGCTGCCATTGGTGATCTGGACCATGCTGTGGGCAGGCCTCACGGTGATGCAGGGGATTTTCGGCGACCTCTGGTCATGGCTGAATCCGTGGTTCGGGCCTTACCGCCTTGTGTCGCGCCTTTTCGGCGTGAACGAGGACCGGGCATGGCGTCTGCCAAATTGGATCGGCTGCTGGCCGGCGCTCGTTCTGTTCTTCGCTTTCGCCTGGTTCGAACTGATCGATCCCGCCCCCGACGATCCGGCGCGGCTGGCCTGGGCGGCCGGCCTCTACTGGCTTTTCAGCTTCGTCGCCATGCTGTTATTCGGGTACCGGGCCTGGAACCCGGCCGGCGAAGCCCTCACCGTCTTCTACTCGATGGTGGCGCGTTTCGCGCCCGTCGAACGCGACGAGAATGGCCGGCTTGGCCTTTGCTGGCCCGGCGCCAAGCTCTTTGCGGCCGGGCCGCTGTCGGCCAGCGGTATCGCCTTCCTTCTGCTGGCACTATCTTCCGTTTCCTTTGACGGGCTGTCGAAGACCTTCTTCTGGCTTGGACTGTTCGGCATCAACCCGCTCGAATTTCCCGGCCGCACGGCCATGACCGGCAGCGGCACGCTCGGACTTGTGTTGACATTCGCGATGCTGGCCGCGATTTTTCTTCTGGCAGTCTGGCTTGGCCGGCTGCTTGCGGGGGGCGACCGGCCTTCCGGCCACGCGGCCGGTTTGCTGGTGTGGTCGATCGTACCGATCGCGCTCGCCTATCACATCGCGCATTATATGACCGCCCTGCTCGTCGACGGACAATATGCGCTGGCCTCCCTGTCCGACCCCTTCGCACTCGGCTGGAACCTGTTCGGCACCGCCGACATGGCGATCGAGGCAGGCATCGTGGCCGGCGCAGAATCCGCCTGGTGGCTTTGGAATATCCAGGCCGGCGCCATCGTTCTTGGCCATGTGCTCGCCGTCCTCGTGGCGCATGGTTTCGCCGCAAGGCTGAACCCTGTGCCGGCCCGCGCCGCGCTCAGCCAGTTTCCGCTCACCTTGCTGATGATCGCCTATACCGTCTTCGGCCTCTGGCTGCTCGCCACGCCGACGATTGGCTGAGCGGTTGCTTCGGAAATAATGAATTCCCCGGGAGAGCGGCATTGCCGTGTCCCGACTTTGGTGATTAGTTTGTACACATGCAATTCAGGGTCTCCCCGCAAGGTGAGCCCGCCGCGTCCAGCCATTGGTCAAAACTCAAGAAACAGGGGAACCACCGTGACTGACAAGAATGGGTTTTTCGATCTCAGCACAACCGGGCTCACCCGCCGCACGGCGCTGAAGGGCCTCGCGGCCGGCGCCGGCCTCGCCGTCGCCCCGGGCTTCGTCCGCTACGCGCAGGCGCAGAGTTCGGCGCCGATCAAGATCGGCTTCCAGTCGCACCGCACCGGCATCGGCGCCGCCTATGGCCGCTGGTACGAGAAGACCACGGCGGCCGCGGTCAAGGCGATCAACGCAGCCGGCGGCATCAATGGCCGCCAGGTCGAGGTGATCATCGAGGATGACGGCACCGATCCGGGCCGCGGCGCCGAGATGGTCGGCAAGTTCGCAACGCAGCACAAGACGGATATCGTTTTCGGCACGCTGTTCTCGCATGTCGTCATCGGCTCGGCGCCCGCCGCCGGCGAAAACAAGATGCCCTATTTCGTCGTCAGCGAAGGCCACCATGTCGCCTCGACCAAGCTGAACCGCTATGTCTTCCAGCCGGGCATCACCGATGTGAAGAGCCAGATCCAGTCGATGGCGCCATGGATCGCCGGAAATGTCGGCAAGAAGGTCACCATGATCTACCCGGATTTCGCCTTTGGCTACGACCATCGCGACTATCTGCCGCCGGCGCTGAAGGCGCAGGGCGCCGACGTCATCGCGCAGATCGCCATCCCGCCCACGGAATCGTCCTTCACCAAGTATTTTCCGCAGATCCCGGCCGAGACCGAGGTCATCTACCATGTCATGGTCGGTCCGGCGGTCCTCACCTTCGTCAAGGAGCTCGGCGAGTTCTACGGCTCCAACCGGCCGCAGCTGTTCGGTTTCATCGACTCCCTGGAGGCCACGGACATCAACAGCCCGGGCCTTGAATTCCTCGACGGCAGCCATTTCTGGGAAGGCTCGCCGCGCTATGCGCAGCCCGATGACAGCGACGCACAGAAAGCCTATCGCGCCGCCGTCGGCATCGATGACAATGGCGCCGCGGTCGGCGACGCAAAGGACGTTTCGACCGCCGCCCATATGTTCGGCTGCTGGGAAACGCTCTACGTCGTCAAGAAGGCGATGGAAGACGCCGGCTACAAAGGGCCGGAAGACCGGGCCAAGTTGGTCGAGGCGACCGAAGCACTGACCGCGTTCGCCGAAGGGCCGGAGCATCCGCAGGGGCCGAAGACCTTCAACGGCAAGATCCATCAGTGTTTCGGCATCCAGAACATCTCCAAGGTCGAAGGCGGCAAGCTGAAGGTGGTGCACAAGACCAAGATCGAAGATGGGCTTTACGAAGCCGAGGGGGATTACACGACGCAGGCGCTATAAGCTTGGCTATCCAGCAAGCGTGAGCGCCAGGCCGCCCCCCTCTGTCCTACCGGACATCTCCCCCTCAAGGGGGGAGATTGGATGTGGCTTCGGGTTTCGCCAATTACCAAAGTCGCCAAGTGGCCGCGGCCGCACGAGCTGCCAATCTCCCCCCTTGAGGGGGAGATGCCTGGCAGGGCAGAGGGGGGCGCCTCGCGCCACCGTAACCGGGTAGCCCATGCACTTCGGTCCCCATCTCCTCCTCGCCGCCCTCGAAGGCCTTGTCACCTCGGCAGTGCTGGCGCTGACGGCGCTCGGGTTGTCGCTGGTCTTCGGCGTGATGCGCGTGGTCAATGTCGCGCACGGCGAATTCTTCATGCTCGGCGCGGTGCTCGCCTGGGCGATCACAACGGCAATCGGCGGCCATCCGGCGCTGGGTTTCCTCGCCGCGCTGGTGATCTCGCCGCTGATCGTCGGCGGAATTGCCCTAGTCGCCGAACGGCTGGTCCTGCGGCGTCTTGACTACAATCCGGAAGCCACCATCGTCGCCACGATCGGTATGCTCTACATCATCCAGCAGCTGGCACTCACCTTCTACGGCCCGGAGGCGCGTCCGGTCGAACCGCCTTTCACCTATCGCATCCTTCTGCCCTGGTTCGGCTATTCCGGCTACAAGCTGTCCGTCATCGCCACCTCCGCGCTGCTGCTTGTGGCGACATGGCTGGTGCTGACTCGCACCAGGATCGGCCTCGTCATGCGCGCCACGCAATATGACAGCGAGACGGCGCAGGCCTTCGGCATCCCCGTCGATCGTGTCTATGGCGGCGTGTTCGCCCTCGGCGCCGTGCTGGCGGCGATCGCCGCTGTGCTGATCGTGCCCATCAGCCAGGCCCACTATCTGATGGGGCAGGACCCGCTGCTGCTCTCCTTCATCGTCGTCATCATAGGCGGCCTCGGCTCGTTGCGCGGCACAATCGTCGCCGCCTTGCTGATCGGCATGTCCGACGGCATCATCTCTATGTTCTTTTCGCCGACGCTGGCCAAGATCATCGCGACACTGCTGGTCGCGATGGTGCTGGTGTTCCGGCCCCAGGGCCTGTTCGGGACCGCAGCGCGATGAGCGAGGCTTCGCCTGTTAAAGCCTATGCCCTGCATGCCGGCGTCATCGCATTTCTGTTCGTGCTGAGCTTTGTGTTGCCGGCTTATTATCACGGCCTGCTTGCCCGGATCCTGGTGCTGGCGGTCTTCGCCATGGGCTACAACATGCTGTTCGGCTATGTCGGCCTGCTCAGCCTCGGCCACGCCATGTTCTTTTCCGTCGGGCTCTATGGCGCCGGCCTTGCCGTCATCCATCTTGGCTGGAGCGTGCCTTTGGCCTTTCTCGGCGGAATTGCCTGCGGCGCGGCCCTGGCCGTGGTCATAGGCCTCTTGGCGTTGCGCACCACGGGCGTCGCCTTCATGATCGTCACCATGATGTTCGCCCAGGTCTTTTATCTCGTCATCCTTTACTTCGCGTCCTGGACGGGTGGCGACCAGGGCATGGTGGTGCCGCAGCCGGCGCGCGTGCTGACTTTCGGCGCAACCTCGCTCGACCTCACCGATCCGACGGTCCGCTACATGACGGCGCTGGTGCTGTTCTCGGTCGTGCTCCTGATCACCTTGGCGATCGTGCGGTCACGGTACGGCCGGGTGCTGGTCGCCATCCGCGAGAACGAGGAGCGAACGAGGATGCTGGGCTACAACACCTTCTCCAACAAGCTCGCCGCAATCGTCGTCTCCGGCGCCATCTGCGCCGCCTCTGGCGCCGCCTATGCGCTGCTGTTCGGCTATGTCGGATCGAGCTTCGCCTCGGTTCAGTATTCGATCCTGCCGTTGCTTTGGGTGCTGCTCGGGGGTGCGGCCACGACACTCGGGCCGCTGATCGGCACCCTGTTCATGTATTATGTCACGGACGTCACCAGCGCCTACACGTCCGCCTATCTGCTGATCGTCGGCATCGCGCTCATCGCGCTGGTGCTGTTTTTTCCAAAAGGCATCTTGGGCAGCCTGCGCCAGCGCTGGCTCGGGTGGCTGCCATGACACCGCTGCTGACCACCAAGGGCCTGTCACGCGATTTCGGTGGTCTGCGCGCGGTGGACAATGTGGATTTCACGCTGATGCCCGGTGAAATCCGCGCCGTCATCGGGCCCAATGGCGCGGGCAAGACGACCTTTGTCAGCCTGTTGAGCGGCCGCATCAGACCCTCAGGCGGCATGATCGTTTTCGACGGCGCCGACATAACGGAGCTGCCGGAATATGCCCGCGTGCGCAAGGGCATCGCCTACACGTTCCAGATCACCAGCATCTACGCCAACCTGTCCGTCTACGCCAACGTCGCGCTGCCCGCGCAACTGACGCAACGCCATGGGCATTCCCCGAGCGCCGTACAGGGCGCTGTCATGGATGCTCTCGAACGCGTCGGCCTCGCGGACCAGGCCGCCATGCTGGCCGGGCAGTTGTCCTATGGCCACCAGCGTCTGCTCGAGGTGGCGATGGGCCTGGCGCTGAAGCCCCGCCTGCTGATCCTCGACGAACCGACACAGGGTCTGGCAGACAGCGAGATCGACAATTTCATTGCCCTGGTGCGCGAGATCGCGGCGAGCGCGACCGTGCTGCTGATCGAGCACAACATGCCGGTCGTGATGCAACTGGCCGATCGCATAACGGTCTTCAACATGGGCAGTATCCTCGCCGAAGGCACGCCGGAAGCAGTCCGCCAGAATGCGGCGGTGCAGGAAGCCTATCTCGGATCCGCCCCATGACCGGGATGAACGCCGGCGTTCCAGAGGCCGAAGCCTTGGTGATCTCGGGACTGGACTGCTTTTATGGCGAGGTCCAGATACTCCACGGCCTCGATCTTGTCCTTCACGAGGGCGAGGTGCTGTGCCTGTTCGGCCGCAACGGGGCCGGCAAGACGACGACGCTGAAGGCGATCATGGGGCTGGTGCCGGCCCGGGTCGGCTCGATCAGGCTCGGCGGCAAGGAACTGACCGGCCTGCCGGCGCATGAAGTGCCAAAGGCGGGCGTCGCCTATGTACCGCAAGGCAGGCGGCTGTTCGCCGAAATGACGGTGGCGGAAAACATCGAGATCGGGCTGATGGCGCGCCGCAAGGGAAAAGCCGTGCGGGAAAACGTCCTCGACCTTTTTCCATTGCTGCGCCAAAGGCTGCGGCAGCGCTCCGGCACCTTGTCGGGCGGCGAACAGCAGATGCTGGCCATGGCCCGCGCGCTCTGTCTCGAACCACAGGTGCTGCTGCTGGACGAGCCGACCGAGGGGCTGATGCCGTCGATGATCGCCAAGATCCGCGAGACGGTGGTGACACTGCGCGACATGGGCGTCTCCACCATCCTGGTGGAGCAGCGCGTCGATGCGGTGCTGTCGATCGCCGACCGCGTCTCGTTCATCGAAAACGGCCGCAACCGCGAGACGGTCGATGTCGAGGAACTGCGCGCCGATCCCTCGGCGGTCAGGCGTTATGTCGGCGTGGGCTGATCAGCCGAAGAACAGGAAGCCAGCCACCAGGAACGTCGGGATCAGCACCAGGCCGGACCACAGCATGTAACCGAAGAAGCCGGGCATTTTGACGCCGCTCTGACGGGCAATGGCGTAGACCATGAAGTTGGGTGCGTTGCCGATATAGGTGTTGGCGCCCATGAAGACGGCGCCGGCGGAAATCGCCGCCAGAGTCGAGGCGAGTTCGGTCATTAGATGTTGGGGATCGCCGCCAGCCAACTCGAAAAACACCAGATAGGTCGGCGCGTTGTCGAGAAAGGACGACAGCGCCCCGGTCAGCCAGAAATAGGCGAGGTCGTTGGGTGCGCCTTGCGCGGTGGTCACCAGCGCGACCAGCGGCGCCAGTGCGCCCTCATTGCCGGCCCTCAGAATGGCGATGACCGGCACGATGCAGATGAAGATACCGGCAAACAGTTTTGCCACTTCCGCGATCGGTCCCCAGTTGAAGCCATTCGCCTCGCGGTACTCCTTGCGCGAGACCGCGAGAGAGACAAGGGCGAGCGTCAGGATGGCAGCGTCGCGTAGCAGGTTCTGCAGTTCCAGCGTGGCGCCGGCGATGGTGACGCTGACCTCCGGCTTCCAGGTCGCCGACAGGAGGATGGCGGCGATGACGCCGGCCAGTAACGGAAGGTTGGGCAGGCCGCGAATCCTTACTCTTGAATCCGGTGTCGGATCCTTGATCTTCGGCGCGCCGTTTTCGCGCCGATGCAGGATGATGTCGAGCGCCAGGAATGCGGCCAGCACGGCGCCGCCGACAAACAGCGTTTCCCGATAGAGGTGCGTGGTTGTCCAGAAGAAGTCGACGCCGCGCAGGAAGCCGACGAACAGCGGCGGGTCGCCGAGCGGTGTCAGCGAGCCGCCGATGTTGGAAACCAGGAAGATGAAGAAGACGACGACATGGGCGTTGAACGGCCTGTTGTCGTTGGCGCGGATGAGCGGCCGGATCAGGATCATCGAGGCGCCGGTCGTGCCGATGACCGAGGCGAGCAGTGCACCGACCAGCAGCAACCCCGCATTGACCAGCGGCGTGCCGTGAATATTTCCGGCGACCAGGATGCCGCCCGAAATGGTGAACAGCGCGAACAGCAGGATGATGAACGACATGTATTCGGTGAGCAGCGCATGCAGCACCGCCCCGACCGCGGCGGGAACGCCGAAGGCAAGCGCCAGCGGCACGATCACCAGCGCAGCCCACAGGGCAGCGATCTTGCCGTAGTGATGTTCCCAGACATGGTGGAAGAGCAGCGGCCCGGTGGCGATCGACAGCAACAAGCCGGCAAAAGGCAGCGCCCACCATAGCGGCATCGAGGCGCCGGGCAGGCCATGTTCCTCTGCCGCGAGAGCCGCCGCAGGAGCCAGGATCGCGATCGCCATCGCGACGGCGGCACAGGTCAGCGCCCGCCAAGAAGCCCGCTTGATCCCCACGGTCCGCTCAGTCCGACAAATGGTCTTCAAGCATGACGCCGGCGTCGTGCAGGCGGCGCAGCATCGTCTCTAGCGAGCCATTGAGATCGATGCCGCGGCAGGCGTCGAGCCGCACGGTGGTCTTGAACCCTTGGCTGACGGCGTCCAGCGCGGAGAAAGCAACGCAGAAATCGGTGGCCAGACCGACCATGGTCAGCGTGTCGATGCCACGCTCCTTGAGATAGCCGGCCAGGCCGGTCGGCGTCGTCCGGTCGTTTTCGAAGAAGGCCGAATAACTGTCGATGGCGGGGCGAAACCCCTTGCGGATGACGAGTTCCGCCTTGGTCCAGGCGAGGCCTGAGTGGAAATCCGAGCCGAGGCTGCCCTGGATGCAATGGTCGGGCCACAGGGTCTGCGGGCCATAGGGCATGTCGATCGTCGCGTAGGGCTGCAAGCCTGGATGACTCGAGGCAAAGCTCGAATGGCCGGCCGGGTGCCAGTCCTGCGTCAGCACGACATGGTCGGCATGGCGGATCAGATCATTGATCAGGGGAACGATCTCGTCGCCTCCGGTTACGGCCAGCGCGCCGCCCGGGCAAAAATCATTCTGCATGTCGATGACGACAAGCGCTTCGTCGGCCATGCGGCTACTCCCTCTCCGTCTCGATGCCGCTGTCGCGACCGGAGGCAGAAACTCGACCAGATGGCCGGCTGCGTCAACCTCTTAAGGCACAACAAGTGCGTGGCGAGGCAACCGTGGCAAACTCCGGCTTTGACAATTTGCGCCGGCTTGATATCATTTGCATACGAATGAGTTTACCGGCGCCGATGTGGCGAAGCCTTTCCCGTACAGGGATCCTGAAGGGCTTCTTTCTGGAAGGCAAAGCGTGATCCGTTACGCGAAACCCACCACCGTCGACGAGGCGCTCGCGCTGCTTGGCGAGGGCGCCTGGCGCATCCTTGCAGGCGGCACGGATTTCTATCCGGCACAAGGCTCCAAGCCGTTCCTCGATGACGTGCTCGACATCAACGGTTTGACTTGCCTGCGCGGCATTGCCGAAACGGACAGTCATTTCATCATCGGCGCGCGCACGACCTGGGCCGACATTATTCGCCACCCGTTGCCAGCCGCCTTCGATGCGTTGAAGCAGGCGGCGCGGGAAGTCGGTTCTCAGCAAATCCAGAATGTCGCCTCGATTGCCGGCAATCTCTGCAACGCCTCGCCCGCGGCGGACGGCGTGCCGGGCCTGCTGGCCCTCGATGCCGAGGTCGAGCTGCGTTCGGCGGCGGCTACTCGACATATTCTGCTGCAGGACTTCATTCTCGGCAATCGCCGCACCGCCATATTGCCTGGCGAGATGGTCATTGCAATCCACGTGCCGAGATCCTCAGCCTCTGGAATGTCGGCCTTCGTCAAGCTCGGCGCGCGGCGCTACCTTGTGATTTCCATCGCCATGGTGGCCGCACGGCTGGTCGTCGACAACGGCATGGTAGCGCAAGCCGCAATAGCCGTCGGCTCCTGTTCGGTGGTAGCCAAGCGCCTCGCGGGCGTTGAGAGAGCCTTGCTCGGCCTGAGGGCTGATCACCGGCTGGCGGCGGCGATCCTGGCCGCGCCGATGGACGAGCTGGCGCCGATCGCCGATGTGCGCGGCAGTGCCGAATACAGGCTCGACGCGGTGCGCGAACTCGTTGCCCGCGCCGTGCTGACAGCCTCGGGCCAAGAGAGCGACCATAGAATGGTGGCGGCATGAACCGGGTATGGTCCGACCCAGGTGAAACGCAGGCCGACCCGGCGGTTGAGCCGGGATTTGGATTTGAGCGCGCCGAGATTGCGTTCGAGGTCAATGGCGCTGCTGTCTTGGTCAACGTGCCGCCGCTGCGCCGGCTCTCATCAATTCTGCGCGACGACTTGCGGCTGACCGGAACCAAGGTCGGCTGTGACGCCGGGGATTGCGGCGCTTGCACAGTGTTGGTCGATGGCGATCCCGTCTGCGCCTGCCTGATGGCGGCGGCTTCCGTCGCGGGGGCATCGGTCACGACGGTCGAGGGGCTGGGCCGTGACCGGCTGTCGGCGCTGCAGGCCTCCTTCCTCGCCCATGGCGCGGCACAATGCGGCATCTGCACGCCGGCGCTGCTGGTTGCGGCGACCGCCTTGCTGGACACCAAGCCCAGCCCGACCGAGACCGAGGTCCAGGACGCGCTGGGCGGCATTCTGTGCCGCTGTACCGGCTACCGGAAGATCATCGAAGCGGTGATGGATGCCGGGCGGTTCGAACCAGCGACAGACAGCGCCGCCCCGCATCCGCCTTCCGGCACCTTCTCCCCGTATAGTGACGGGGCGAAGGAAGAAGCAGCAACGACCGCGCTCCCCTCTCCCGGTTCTTCACGGGGAGAGGGCAAGGGTGAGGGTCAACGTCACAATCCGAGATTGGATCGCGATCTTGACCGTAGAATGCCGATCTGCGGCCATGCCATAGGCTCCTCCCCCGTCCGGCTCGACGGCGTGCCGAAAGTCACCGGCGACGAGAAATTCGGCGGCGATTCCTTTCCAGCCGATGCGTTGGCCGTGCTGGTCGTCCGCTCCCCGCACTATCACGCCAAGTTCGAATTTGGCGACCTGGATGGCTGGGCAAGGGCTCACCCCGGCGTCGCCGGTGTCTTCACCGCCGCCGACATTCCGGGCAAGAACTGTTTCGGCGTCATCGGTCCGTTTGCAGACCAGCCGGCGCTGGCCGAAGGCTTTGCGCGGCTTCGCGGCGAGGCGGTGGCTCTGGTCGCCGGCGAACGCGAAGCCATTCTCGAACTCGATCTGTCGGATTTCCCGGTTCGCTGGACCGCGCTGCCGCATCTGCTCAAGCCTGCCGAGGCGCAGGCCGACGGCGCGGCGCTGGTTCATCAGAACCGCCCCGGGAACCTGCTCACCTCCGGCTTTGTCGAACGCGGCGATCCCGACGCCGCCCTTGCCGGCGCAGCGGTCACGGTCTCTGGCGCCATCGAGACGTCCTATGTCGAGCATGCCTATATCGAACCCGAAGCTGGACACGCCTATCTCGACGGCGACACGCTGGTGATCGTCGCCTGCACCCAGGCCCCCTACATGGACCGTGACGAGACGGCCAAGCTGCTCGGCCTTGCCGTCGACAAGGTGCGCATCGTGCCGACCGCGACCGGCGGCGGCTTCGGGTCGAAGCTCGACGTTTCGCTGCAGCCTCTGATCGGCCTTGTGGCCCTGAAGACCGGCCGGCCGGCGGCGCTCGCCTACACGCGCACCGAATCGATGATGTCGACCACCAAGCGCCATCCGGCGCAGATGCGGGCGACGATCGGCGCCGATGCCGAAGGCCGCGTCACCGGCATGGTCTTTACCGGCGACTTCAACACAGGCGCCTATGCCAGCTGGGGTCCGACCGTGGCCAACCGCGTGCCGGTGCATGCGTCAGGCCCCTATGCGACGCCGAACTACCGCGCCGAGGGCCGCGCGATCCACACACATGGACCGATCTCGGGTGCGTTCCGGGGCTTCGGCGTGCCGCAGGCGACGATCATGCAGGAAACGCTGTATGATGAGCTCGCCGGGAAGCTCGGCATGGACCGGCTCGACTTTCGCCTGAAGAATTGCCTCCGGGACGGGTGCGAAACAGTGACCGGTCAGAAGCTGGACTCCGGCGTCGGCATTGCCGAGTGCCTCGAGGCACTGCGGCCGCATTGGGAGCGCGCCGAGGCCGATGCGGATGAATTCAATTCGTCCCATTCCTATACACAGCGAGGCGTCGGCATCGCGTCCTGCTGGTATGGCTGCGGCAACACCTCCTTGCCCAATCCGTCGACCATCCTGGTCGGGATCGCGGCTGACGGCACGGTTGTCCTGCATCAGGGCGCCGTCGACATCGGCCAGGGCTCAAATACCGTCATTGCGCAGATCTGCGCCGATGCGCTGGGCCTGCCGCTGGACAGGTTCCGGCTGAAGAGCGCCGACACGGCAATCACCCCGGATGCCGGCAAGACTTCGGCCTCGCGCCAGACGTTCGTCACCGGCAAGGCGGCGCAGATGGCGGGCCGCGCCTTGCGCGAACAGATCCTGCGTTTCGCCAATGTTTCGGAGAATGCCGCCGTCGAGCTGGACGGTTCGGCGATTGTCATTCGCGAAAGCGAGGCCCTTCGCCGCATCGATCTCGCCTCCCTCGGCGCCGATGCGGAGGGATTCGTCTTCCGGGCGGAGGAGACCTACGATCCGCCGACATTGCCGCTCGACGCCAAGGGCCAGGGCAAACCCTATGCCGTGTATGGCTATGGCGCGCAGATCGCGGAGCTCGAAGTCGACCTCAAGCTCGGCACGGTGAAGCTGATCAAGATCACCGCCGCGCATGATGTCGGCAAGGCGATCAATCCCTTGCTGGTCGAAGGCCAGATCGAGGGCGGCATCGCGCAGGGCATCGGCATGGCGTTGATGGAGGAGTATATCCCCGGTCGCACCGAGAATTTGCACGACTATCTTATCCCGACGATCGGCGACGTGCCGCCGATCGAGACTATTTTGGTCGAGGTGCCCGACCCGGAAGGGCCGTTCGGCGCCAAGGGCCTGGGTGAGCATGTGCTGATTCCGACGGCGCCGGCGATCCTCAACGCGATCCGGCACGCTACAGGCGTCCTCATCACCAAGATTCCGGCGACGCCGACGCGGATCCGCGCCGGCATCCGCGAAAAAGAATCCCTCCCGTCAGAGGCGGCAGGCGCATGAGCGAGCTTGCCGAACGCTTCGAAACCCATGATGCCGGCGAGAGGCTGGTAGCGGAGAAGATCCGCTGCGATGCCTGTCCTGTCATGTGCTACATCGCCGATGGCCGCACCGGCGCCTGCGACCGCTACGGCAATGTCGGTGGCCGCATCGTGCGCATGGACCCGTTGACCATCCTCGACCATGCGGCCGAAAGCGGCGCCCCCTTAGTGCAGTTCGCCCGCGAGGCTGAGGCGTGGGACGGCGAGCTCGTCAACACCGGTCACCGGTTCGTCACGGCGATCGGCGCCGGCACTACTTACCCCGACTACAAGCCGGCTCCGTTCATCGTCAGCCAGGAGGTCGAGGGCGTCGATCTTGTCACAGTGGTCACCGAAGGCATTTTCTCGTATTGCGGCGTCAAGGTGAAGATCGACACCGACCGTCATATCGGCCACGAGACGGCCATCGTGCGTGCAGCTGGCGAAGCGATCGGCCATGTCACGACAGGCGAATACGGCTCGCAGATGCTGTCGCTGGGCGGCGTGCACCACCTGACCGGCGGCTCGAAGGCGGAGGGCCGCGCCACCTGCGATGCCATGCTCGATCTGTGCAACCGCAAGCCGGTGGAACTGACCATCGATGTCGGCGCGACGATCATTGTCGAAGCCGGCAAACCACCTGTCATCGACGGCAAGGCCGAACATCGAATGCGCGTGGGTTGCGGTTCGGCCACCATCGGCATGTTCGCCACGCAATGGCGCGGGCTGGTCGACGAGGTGGTGGTGGTCGACGACCATATTACCGGCGTCGTTTCGGAGCACCAGGCCGGCAAGGTGCTGGGCTGGCAGGATACGGGCATCAAGATCCTTGGGCGGCGTTCGACGCCCGGTCGCTATTTCAAGGTCTCCGAGCCCGGCCTCGGCTGGGGCGGCACCAGCATTTCCGACCCGCTGTCGATCCTCGGCGAATGGAATGCCAAAAAGGGCGCTCGCCCTGGCCTGTCGCTGCTGATGGTCTCCACTACAGGCGAGCAGTTCGCCTATTACGAACTGGACGACGCGTTGCGGCCGGTGTGGAAGCCGTTTCCGGAGCGGCTGCGAAAGTCGGTGGAACTGATCGAGGACAATTGCGAGCCGGCCCTGTGCACGGTCCTCTTTGTCGGCGGCGCGGGCGGTTCGCTGCGCGCCGGCGTCACCGAAAATCCGGTCAACCTGACCCGCTCGGTGCAGGGCCTGAAGACCTATGTGACGGTCGGAGGAGCACCGGCCTATGTGTGGCCGGGCGGCGGCATCACACTGATGGTCGATGTCACACGCGTGCCTGAAGGCGCCTTCGGCTATGTGCCGACACCGGCGCTGGTGGCGCCGATCGAATTCACCTTGCGCCGCGACGACTATATCCGGCTGGGCGGCTACGAAGCGGAGATCCGCAGCGTCGAGGATATTGTTGCCAAAGGTGGCGAATATCTCAATCCGCGCCGCGGCACGGGCGCGCCGGCCGGCAACCCATGGCCGCCGCTGGCGCAGTTGCGGCGCACCGGCCCGGACGGGGCCGGTTGATGGACGGGCCGCGGGTGCAGTGGCTGCAGGACGGCAAGCGTCTGCATCTCAATCACGGGCCGATCGACCTGATCGTGCAGGCGTTCGGTGAGCCGAGGGAATGTCGCCTGGCTTATGAGCAGGCGATTGCAAGGTTCGAGAACATCCTGATCGAACTGGTCGAGGAACTTCCCGAATTGCGGCTCCCGGCTTTCTTCCTGGCGCCGCGCAGCTTCGCCGGCCCGACGGCGCGCCGCATGGAAGCGGCCGTCATGCCTTTGGCCGAATGCTTCATAACTCCGATGGCGGCCGTGGCCGGTTCGGTAGCCGACGAAATGCTTGCCGCTCTGCTCGCCGGGCGCAAGCTCGATCGCGCCTATGTCAACAATGGCGGCGATTGCGCTCTGCATATTGCCAGGGGTCAGTCGATGGGCCTGGCGGTCGCCGGCACCGGCAACGGCATGGCCGACCGGATCACGATCCGCGCGGAAGACGGCGTTCGCGGCGTCGCCACCAGCGGCTGGCGCGGCCGCTCCTTCTCGCTCGGCATTGCCGACGCCGTCACGGTGCTGGCGCGAACCGGCGCCGAGGCGGATGCGGCGGCGACGCTCATCGCCAATGCCGTAGACCTGCCGGGCAATCCCGCCATCAAGCGCACCCCCGCACAGGACTTGTCGCCCGACACTGATCTCGGCGCGCGCCTGGTGACACAAGGCGTCGGAACGCTTGCACTTGGCGAGGTGGCGCGGGCGTTGGGCAATGGCCTTGCGGTCGCGGAAGATTTTCGCCGGCGGGGCCTGATTGCCGGGTCGGTGCTTTTCCTGGGCGGTGAAGCCCGCATCAGTGGATCGGTCGTGCTCGCCGCGCCCAACAGAAATCCGAGGGAGGAAGTTGTCCATGCCTGAGTTTCCAATCCGCAAGATCGCGGTCCTGAGCGAAGAGATCTTTCACGATGGCGGGCCGGCAGCCACCGTGCCGCGCCGCCGCGCCGCCGCCATTGCGCTGGTCCGGAACCCGTTCGCCGGGCGCTATGTCGAAGAGCTGCAGAGCGCCATGGATGATCTCAAGCCGCTTGGGTTGATGCTCGCGGACAAGCTCATCGCGGCGCTCGGCGGCGACGTGAAGCAGATCGACGGCTACGGCAAGGGAGCCATTGTCGGCACGGCCGGCGAACTGGAGCATGGCGCGCTCTGGCATGTGCCGGGAGGCTACGCCATGCGCGAACGGCTTGGCGACGCCAAGGCCATCGTGCCGTCGGCCAAGAAGGTCGGCGCCTTCGGATCGCGGCTGGACGTCCCGCTCGGCCATATCAACGCCGCTTACGTACGCAGCCATTTCGATGCGATGGAAGTCGGCATCAGTGATGGTCCGCGCCCGGACGAGATCCTGTTCTGCCTCGCCATGACCTGCGGCCCGCGCGTGCATGACCGCATGGGTGGGCTGGCGGCCGGAGACATTAAGGCTTGGGACGGGCTGAGGTGAGCGGCGAGGACAATCTGCTCAAGCTGGTCGAGGCAGACGGGCCCGACGACAGTGATTACCGCCTGCAGGAGCAGGTCGGCTTTATCCTGCGCAAGGCGCATCAGCGTCATGTCTCGATTTTCGCTGCACGGATCGCCGACCTGACGCCGCCGCAATTCGCGGCACTCGCCAAGTTGCGCGATGTCGGCGAAACGTCCCAGAACCAGCTCGGTGCGCTGATCGCCATGGATGCGGCAACGGTCAAGGGGGTCATCGACCGGCTGAAGGCGCGGGGCCTAGTCGAGCTTTCGCGGCACGAGGTCGACAAGAGGCGACTGCTGGTCAATCTGACCGCCGAAGGCCGCGACGCGGTCGAACGCCTGATCCCGCTTGCCCGCGAGATCACCCAGGAGACATTGGCTCCGCTCTCAGCAAAGGAGATCGCCACTTTCATGAAGCTTCTGGCCAAGCTGGCCTAAGGCCGCACGGCCGGGAGACCCTAGCCCGCAGGGCTCCTGCGACCTCGGAAAACGGCCCTGCCCTTCAGGCCGCTTGCGATACAGATTTGTGGGCGTCGGCTAGGATCTCGAACGATCGCACGCGGGCCGCATGATCGAACATCTGCGCAGTGACCATCAGCTCGTCGGCGCCCGTGCGGCGCACGAAAGCATCGATGCCTTGCCTGACTGTATCGGGCGAGCCGACGACCGCACAGGACAGCGCCTGGCCCAGCATGCTCTTAGCCATCGGGTCGAGACTGCTTTCATACCCTTCCACAGGAGGCGGCAATTTACCGGGCCTTCCGGTGCGCAGATTGACGAAGGCCTGTTGCAGGGAAGTGAACAACAGCCGCGCCTCGGCGTCGGTCGGGGCCGCGAAAACGTTGAGGCCGAGCATGACATAAGGCTTGTCGAGCTGCTCCGACGGCTGGAAGCGTGAGCGGTAGATGTCCAACGCGTGGTCGAGCTCGGCCGGGGCAAAATGCGAAGCGAATGCGTAGGGCAGGCCCAGCATGGCAGCGAGTTGAGCGCCGTAGAGGCTGGAGCCCAGGATCCAGACCGGGACCTTCTGGCCCTCGCCTGGCACCGCGTGCACGCGCTGGCCCGGCTCGGCCGGCTGGAAGTAACCCATCAGTTCTATGACATCCTGCGGGAAATTGTCGGCGCCGGCATCGAGGTTGCGGCGCAGGGCGCGCGCGGTGCCCATGTCGGTGCCGGGCGCGCGGCCGAGGCCGAGATCGATGCGGCCGGGATGCAGGGCTGCCAGCGTGCCGAACTGCTCGGCAATGACCAGCGGCGAATGGTTGGGAAGCATGATGCCGCCGGCGCCGACGCGTATCGTTCTGGTGCCGCCGGCGACATGGGCAATGACGACGGCGGTTGCCGCGCTGGCTATGCCTGGCATGTTGTGATGTTCGGCCAGCCAAAAGCGCTTGTAGCCCAACCGTTCGGCGTGACGGGCAAGGTCGAGCGAGTTGGCGAGCGACTGCGATTCATCACTGCCTTCGACGATGGGCGACAGATCGAGAACGGAGAGAGCGGTCATGGCGGGCATCCTGTGTAAGACCGCATGTAGGAAGCGTCCGTCGGCGCCGCAAATTCAAAAAAATTGATCAGCCACTCGTGGATGGCGCGTCGTCGTCGACCTCGTCCTCCACCGTCGTGGTCTGCTGGGCGGCGAGGAAATTGCCGACATGGCTAAGGCCGTCAAAATGGTCGCAGAACACTTTTATGACGACCAGCAACGGCACCGCCATAAGCGCGCCGACGAAGCCCCAGAGCCACGACCAGAAGGCGATGGCGATGAAAATCGCCACGGCGTTGATCTCGAGGCGCCGGCCGACCACCATGGGCGTCACGAACTGACCCTCGATGATGTCGCATAACAGCACGAACGCAGGCGCCAGGAGCGCGTAGGTGATCGTGTCGAAGCTGATCAGGGCTATGACCGCGACAAGCACCAGGGTTATCAGAGCGCCGACATAGGGCAGAAAGTTGAGCATTGCCGCGGCGGCACCCCAGACCAGGGGATTTGGCATGCCAAGGGCCCAGAGGCCGAGGCCGATCACCGTGCCCAACCCCGTATTGATGATGGCGACGGTGAGCAGATAGTGCGAGATCTCGCGCTCCACATCATAGACGACACGCAGGGCCCGCTTCTTTTGCGAGAGGCTGGCAAAGGACTGGATGATCTTCTCGTAGAAGAGCGTCCCCGAGGCCAGCAGGAACAGCGACAGCACGAAGACGATGGTAATGCTGGTGCCCGCCTCGAGGAGATTTCCAGCGGCCGTCGACAGGATCCCGGAGGGGGCGACGGCGACTTTCTGCACGCCGGGCTCCTGCGCCGTCTCGGTGAGTGCTTCGACCTGATGCGAGAGGTCCATGATCCGGGCGAGCGGCCGCTTGAACTGCGCCAGCCGCTCGGTGAGTTGCTGGCCGATCGACGTCGTGTTGTTCATGAGGTCGATGATCGGGCCGCTCAGCAGATAGCCGGCGGTGGCGAAGATGAAAATCGACAGCAAAACCAGCATTGTCGCCGAGACAAACTCGGGAATGCCGCGCTTGCGCAGGAAACGCACAATCGGGGTGAGCGTGAGCGTGAGCAGGAAAGCGAGGATGACGGGCATGAAAAAGGCGCGCCCGAAATAAAGCGCGCCTGTCGCCAGGAAAATGAAGATGCCGACCAGCATGGAGCGCATCAGGCGGATGTCGGCCCATGAAGCGGCGCGCTCATCCGGGCTCTCGACAACACTGGCGCCCGAGGCGACCGGTTCGGCTTTCATCTCTTGCCCCCACGCACCACCAACGGGGCGAATCCTCCCAAACGTGCGAGGGCCTACCAAGGTTCCAGCGGATCAGCTGGGCGCGGTCGTCATGCAGCAGCCACTGGCGCGATCATAGCGGTTTCCTTGCGTACGATCGGCGCCACCCTGGTGCCATACAGTTCGATCGCCTTCATGATCTTGGCATGCGGCATGGTGCCGATCGCCATTTGCAGAAGGAAACGGTCGTTGCGGAAGATCCTGTGATGGGCAACGATCTTTTCCGCGACCTGTTCGGGATTGCCGACGAACAACGCGCCAGTCGGGCCGCGCGACTGATCGAAATGCGCCCTCGAAGTCGGGCCCCAGCCGCGTTCGCGGCCGATGCGGTTCATTACCTCGGCCTGCGGACCGTAGAAATCATCGGCCGCCTGCTCGGTCGTTTCGGCAATGAAGCCGTGCACGTTGATGCTGGTGGCGAGGCTAGCCTGGTCGCTGCCGGCACGTTTGGCAGCCTCGCGATAGACGTCGACCAGCGGCGCGAAGCGCGCCGGCTCGCCGCCGATGATGGCCAACGCCAAGGGCAGCCCAAGCGCACCGGCGCGGGCGGCCGATTGCGGCGTGCCGCCAATGGCGATCCAGACCGGTAGCTTGTCCTGGAAGGGGCGCGGATAGATGCCGCGATCGTTGATCGACGCACGCAGATTGCCGGACCAGGTGACCTTCACGCTGTCGCGAACGGCCAGCAAAAGGTCGAGTTTTTCTGCAAACAACTCGTCATAATCGTCGAGATTATAGCCAAACAGCGGGAAGGATTCGATGAATGAACCGCGCCCGGCCATGATCTCGGCGCGTCCGCCCGACAGAAGGTCCAGCGTGGCGAACTGCTGAAAGACGCGCACCGGATCGTCGGAGGACAAGACGGTGACGGCGCTGGTCAGCTTGATGCGCTTGGAGCGCTCGGCCGCCGCGGCCAGGGCGACTACGGGTGCCGACGCGGCATAGTCCGGCCGATGATGCTCGCCCAGCCCGAAGACGTCGAGGCCGACCTGGTCGGCCAGTTCGACCTCCTCGATCAGGTTTCGCAGCCGCTGATGCGGGCTGATTGCGCCTGGGCCCGGTTGCGGGCTGACGTCGGCGAAAGTGTAGAGACCGAGTTCCATTCGAGTGTCATCCTGATGTCGGTTTTTCGGGCTAGAGGTAACGACCGGCTCGCCTTGCCGCCAGAGGCGGATGGGTGAACAGTGCATATCGGTTCGATCGAAAAGGCGTCTCCCGGCAGCAACAGCCAACAAATTCATGGCTGCCATCCCGTTTTGGCGCTTGAACTCTCGGTTTTCGCGCGTATGTAAGCGTCGCGAATTGACTTCAGGGAAGTGGACTTGGCTATTTACAGGGAAAAAGACGTGTTCGAGCGGCGCAATGCCGCGAACGAGGCAAAGAAGGCGCTTCTGGAGCGCTTCAAGGCAAAGCCTGCGGCGGACGATCCGGCGGTACTTGCACGGCAGGCCGAACGCAAGGCGATCCTCGAGGCCCGCGAGATCCGCGAGGCCGAGAAGGCAAGGTTGAAGCAGGAAAAGCTGGCACGCGAGGCGGTCGAGAAGGCCGAGCGCGAAGCAGCGGCCGAAGCGGCACGCCTTGCCGCTGAAGAAGCAGCGCTGGCTGAAGCGAAGCTCAGGGAAGCCGACGAGAACGAGCGTATCGCCCGTCTGCTCGCCGACGAAGCTGAACGCAAGGCCAAGCGCGATGCGCGCTACGCGGCCCGCAAGCAGCGCACCGGCAGGACGCCTCCGGGTTTCTCCGCCCGCTAAGGCCTTCCGTTCTAGCCATCTGTTTCAAATCAGGGTCGCCTCGCAGCGGCCCTGAAGGCGTTTGCCTTGACCAAAACCTGGCTCAGGCCGCGAACTTCAGACCCATGATGCCGCAGACGATGAGCGCGATGCAGCCGAGCCTTGCCGCAGTGGCTGGTTCACCGAGCAGCCAGATACCGAGCAGCGCCGTGCCGACCGTGCCGATGCCGGTCCAGACCGCGTAGGCGGTACCGACGGGCAAGGTCTTCAGCGCCAGCCCGAGCAAAGCCAGGCTGGCGATCATCGAGGCAATGGTCACCAAGGTGGGCACCGGCTTCGAGAACCCATCGGTGTATTTGAGGCCGATTGCCCAGCCGATTTCGAACAGGCCGGCAAAAAAGAGCAAGATCCATGACATCGGGAGCGCTCCGTGCGAGCATCGGAACGATGCTCGGTTTTGGGATGGCGGGTCGTCCCGGCCTGATTTTGGGAGTGCGAGGTCGTCCCCGCCAAGGCACTATGGGATTTCGCGTGCCCGATCAACAACGGCCGGCAACATGCGAATGTTGCCGCCCATCATCCTGTTCAAAAAGGATTTGACGGACTCACTTGTCCTTGAGTTTCATCGCCTTCACCGGCGGCGCCTTCAGGGCCGGGGCGGGGGCGGGCTTCTTGGCATCCTTCTTCGGCTTGCGGGCTTCCTTGCCTGCCTTCATCGCGCCTTTAGCCATGATTCGTTTCTCCGATTGCGGGAGGCGAATTGAAACAAGAGAACAGCCGGACCGCAAGGGGTTCGCGCGCCAACCACTCGTCGGCCAGGCGCTTTCAACCGGTTTCTAATTTGCTCGTAAACCATTCCGGTCCATGCCATTATTGTCTTCGCACTGCAGCATCGGCCCGGCTTTCGCCGCGTGATGAAACGGCAGCACGGTCAGGACGAAGATGCGAATTCATATCGGCTGCGAGATGAGCTTCGACTTTCGTCAGGAAACGCCACTCATCGCGATGCTGAATGTCCACTATTCCCGCGCCTCCGATCTCGAGCGGCCGGACTTTCTGACCTCCGACCCCCCGGTCCCCATCGAAAGCTATCGCGACAGTTTCGGCAATTGGTGCAACAGGTTGGTCGCCCCGTCCGGACGTTTCACCCTGGGCACTGACGCGGTCATCCGCGATCCCGGCACCTTCGAGATGGCCGATTTGATGGCCTGGCAGCACGAGGTGCGCGACTTGCCGTCGGAGACTTTGCTGTTCCTGCTGCCAAGCCGGTTTTGCGAGAGCGACCTCTTGGCTGACGAAGCCTGGCGGTTGTTTGGCCATATGCCGCTCGGCATTGCGCGCGTCCAGGCGGTCTGCGATTTCGTCAACAATCATATCGTCTTCAGCTACGGCAATGCGCGGCCGACGCGCACCGCGGCGGAAGCCTATCGCGAACAGAGCGGCGTGTGCCGCGACTTCGCGCATCTCGCCGTCACCTTTTGCCGGGCCCTCAACATCCCGACACGCTACTGCACCGGTTATATCAGCGACATCGGCATGCCAAAGCCGTGGTCGAGCATGGATTTCGCGGCTTGGATGGAGGTCTATCTCGGCGGCCGCTGGCACGTTTTCGATCCGCGCAACAATTCGCCGCGCATCGGCCGCATCCTGATCGCTTCCGGCCGCGATGCCGCCGACGTTCCGCTCACCCACACGTTCGGACCAAGCACGCTTGAAAGCTTCAAGGTGTGGACCGACGAGATCGTGGAGTAGCAGCCCCACCGCGCCGCGGACGCATCGAGCGTTGAACGACCCATTGCTTCGCGCGTTGTGGTGGAGCTCGGCCCGTGTGGCCGCTAGATTGCTTGCATTGAACGGGGACTAGAACCATGGCCGGGCATGGCGGCTCGAAAAGGGTCATCTACGCAGCGCTCGCCGGCAACCTTGCCATCGCGCTGACCAAATTCGGCGCCGCCGCGTTCACCGGCAGTTCGGCGATGTTGTCGGAAGGCGTGCATTCGCTGGTCGACACCGGCAATGGCGGACTGCTGCTCTACGGCATGCATCGCGCCGCTCGCCCGGCCGACCTTACGCATCCGTTCGGCCACGGCCGCGAACTCTATTTCTGGAGCTTCATCGTCGCCCTGCTGGTCTTCGCGCTGGGGGCGGGTGTGTCATTCTATGAAGGGGTCGTCCACATGATGGCGCCGGAACCGGTCGCCAACGTCAAGGTCAATTACATCGTGCTTGGCCTGTCCTTCCTGTTCGAGGGCAGCTCATGGCTGGTCGCGCTGAAGGAGTTCCGCCAGCAGAAGGGCAAGCAAGGCTGGCTGCGGGCCGTACGATCGAGCAAGGATCCGAGCGTCTACACCGTGCTGTTCGAGGACAGCGCCGCGCTTTTAGGCCTAATCATCGCCTTCGCCGGCATTCTCGCGGCGGAACTGTTGGAGATGCCGGAACTCGATGGCGCCGCCTCGATCGGCATTGGAGTGGTCCTCGGCGCGACGGCCATCTTCCTGGCGCGCGAGAGCAAGGGCCTGCTGATCGGCGAGCCGGCAGCGCCCGCGGTGGAGAGACAGGTGCTGGCGATCGTGCAGAAGGATCCGGCGGTGCAGAAGGCGAACGGCGTTCTGACCGTCCATATGGGGCCGACAGAGATCGTGGCCGGATTGAGCATCGAGTTCGAGGATCATCTGACGGCGCCGGAGATCGAAGCCTGCGTGGAACGGCTGGAGGCGCAGCTGAAACAGGAGATGCCGGAGATCACGCGGCTGTTCGTCAAGCCACAGACCACCGGCACTTGGCAGAAGCGGCGAAAACTGATCGAAGCCGCCTCCGATCCTGTCCTGGACTAGCGCCACGCCATTGCCTGACTATTTTGGCCCGCTAGGTTAGAGACAATCCCGGAGGAACGAAGATGAAGATCGACGGCGGGTGCCATTGCGGCGCCATCACCTACGAGGCGGAGGTCGATCCGGAAAGGACGACCGTCTGCCACTGCACGGACTGCCAGCAACTGACCGGCACCGCCTTTCGCGTGACGGTTCCGGCACCCGAAAGCAGCTACCGCATCACCAAGGGCGCGCCGAAAGTCTACATCAAGACCGTGGCGAGCGGCGCCAAGCGCGAGCAGGCCTTCTGCGCCGACTGCGGTTCACACATTTACGCCACGTCGGTCGGAGATGGCCCGAAGGTCTATGGCATTCGCGTTGGGACCGCACGGCAACGTCAGGAGTTGATCCCGACACAGCAGAAATGGCATCGTTCAGCGCTGCACTGGCTGCCGGAATTCCAGGGCATGACCACCTTGGAAGAGCAATAGCGCCGGGCGGCGTCTCAATCGTCGCCTTCGACGACCCTCAGCCTGAGCTGGCCGGTCTTGGAGTCGGCAGCCCGCGGGCCTGCATCGACCTTTGCGGCGGGAGTGCGTGGCGCGACGTCCGCGGCGGCATCGGCCTCGGTCTGAACGCCGAACTCCAGCGCCTCGATCTTCTGGCCGCGCTTGGTCACCTTCGAGGTCGAGACAAGGATGTCATCGATGTCCTTGGCCGATTGGCCGAAATGGACCTGCAATTTGCGCACGCGTTCATCGACACGGGCGACGTCCTCCATCAGGCGGATGACCTCGCCCTGGATCAGATGCGCCTGTTCGCGCATGCGGGCGTCCTTGAGTATGGCCTGGATGACCTGGATCGACAGCATCAGCAGCGAGGGCGAGACGATGACGATGCGGGCGCGGTGCGCCTTGTGGACGATCGCCTCGAAATTCTCGTGGATCTCGGCGAACACCGATTCAGACGGCACGAACATGAAGGCGGTGTCCTGCGTCTCGCCCTGGATCAGGTATTTTTCCGATATGTCTCGGACGTGGATCTCGATGTCGCGACGGAAAGCCTGCGCAGCGGATTTCTGAAGGTCGGCACCATCGGCGGCGCGGATGGCATTCCAAGCCTCGAGCGGGAACTTGGCATCGATGGCCAGCGACGGCGCGCCGTTCGGCATCTTGACCAGGCAGTCCGGGCGGCTGCCGTTCGACAGCGTCGCCTGGAATTCGTAGGCGCCATGCGGCAGCCCATCGGCGACGATCGCCTCCATGCGCGATTGGCCAAAAGCGCCGCGCGTCTGCTTGTTGGAAAGAATCGCCTGCAATTGCACGACCTGGCCGGCGAGGGATTGGATATTGCCCTGGGCGACATCGATGATCGCCAGCCGCTCCTGCAATTTGGCCAGGCTCTCATGGGTAGAACGGGTCTGCTCGGTCATGGTCTGGCCCAGGCGGCCGGTCATCGCGTCGAGCCGCTGGCCGATCGATTGCGTAAGCTCCGCCTGCCGTGCGCCGAAGACTTCGGCGATGGCTCCCATGCGGCCTTGCATCTCCGATTGGGCTTGCAGGATGCCGGCCATGCGCGCCTCGGCATCTCGCGCATGGTCCGCGGCTTCGGCGGCAGCGATGGCGCGCGCCTTGGCCGACCGCCACAATGCTATGACTAGCGCCGTGAAGAGGCCCAGAAAAAGCATGGCGCCGAAGGCCAGCGCATGGCCAAGCGTGACCGTGGAGGCGCCAAGCCGCGCGATGGGCTCCGAAAGGATCGATGTCAGGTCGTTCATGTGGACAGCATAGACGATTCGCGCCGCCGGCACAGATCAAAACGGGAACGAGATCCCTCCCCAGCGGTTGACGCTTTTCGCTGGACGTCTTACGTGGGACGCCATGCCGATCAAGCCGCTCATCATCCTTCCCGACCCCATCCTGCGCCAGGTTTCCAAGCCGGCGGAACGTGTCGACGCGCCCTTGCGCAAGCTTGCCGACGACATGCTGGCAACCATGTATGACGCGCCCGGCATCGGACTGGCGGCGATCCAGATCGGCGAACCCGTGCGCATGCTGGTGATCGACCTCGCCAAGGAGGACGAGACCCCGGCGCCGCATGTGTTCATCAACCCTGAGATCCTGGAGAGCGCCGATGCGCGCTCGGTCTACGAGGAAGGTTGCCTGTCCATCCCTGACTATTACGCAGAGGTCGAGCGCCCCGCCTCTGTGCGGGTCAAGTATCTCGACCGCGACGGCAAGCTGCAGGAGATGGAGGCCGAAGGGCTGATGGCGACATGCCTGCAGCACGAGATCGACCATCTCAACGGCGTGCTGTTCATCGACCATATCTCGAAGCTGAAGCGCGACATGGTGGTGAAAAAGTTCAAGAAGCTGGCCAAGGACAAGGCTCCGGGCAAGCTGGTGGGATAGGTGCTTTTTGCGGATCAATGGCCCGTAAGCCCACCAGCAAGTCTTCGATTGGATCTTTCGATCGACAGTGATATCATTGATATCAAGTTGATGAGGTGCCAATGGGTGACATGCTTATTCGCAGGATCGATCCTGAATTGAAACGGCGTCTGGAGGAAAGTGCTCGCCTCAACAGGCGAAGCCTTTCCGAGGAGGCAGTCGTTTTGATGCAAAAGGGTTTTGCGGCGCAGCGAACAGGAAAAGCGGGAGACCTTCTCTGCTCGCTCGTTGGCGACGATGGTTTTACCGATGACGAAATCCAGGAGATCATGAAGTCGCGAGGCGAAGCTGACCGTGGGCCGCCCGACTTCGGTTGATCACAATGATCATACTGGACACCAACGTCATTTCGGAGGTGCTTTCGCGGCACCGAAACCAAAACGTCATCGACTGGTTGAACGGTCAGGAAATGGCGGCCCTCTTTCTCTCCACTAACGTTTTCGCGGAGCTCTATTTCGGAGCCTACCTCATTCAGGATGCCTTACGGCGGGACGGTCTTCTCCAAAGCATCTCCAGGATCAGAGGCGAGTTTTCTGGTCGAACCCTGGTTTTCGGAGATATGGCTGCGGAACAGTATGGCCGCATCACCGCGGCAAGACGACTGGCTGGAAT
The DNA here is from genome assembly GCF_020164785.1 of Mesorhizobium sp. ES1-1. GTDB lineage: Bacteria > Pseudomonadota > Alphaproteobacteria > Rhizobiales > Rhizobiaceae > Mesorhizobium. Next base: position 64,524 of record NZ_JAIUGX010000011.1, read on the forward strand.
ACCCGTCGAGACTAAAGACGCGATGATCGCCGCGATCTGCCTTGCACACGGCGCGACGCTTGCCACGCGCAATGTCCGCGATTTCGATGGCCTTGACCTGAAGCTCATAAACCCGTTTGAAGCGAAAGCCTGAGCCGGCTCACGGCCGAGGCGGAAGACGGGACATCGAACGACAATGCCGCTTCGCGTCATATTCATGGGCACGCCGGACTTTTCCGTGCCGACGCTGCGCGCGATCGCACAGGCCGGGCATGACATCGCCGCGGTCTACACGCAGCCGCCACGCGCGGCTGGCCGGCGCGGCCTTGAACTGACGCCGTCGCCGGTGCAGCGCGAGGCGGAACGGCTGGGCGTCGAGGTCCGGACACCCACGTCGCTCAAGGGCGAGGCCGAGCAGCAGGCATTCCGAGCCTTGCAGGCCGACATCGCCGTGGTCGTGGCCTACGGTCTACTGTTGCCGAAAGCGATTCTGGATGCGCCGAGGCTCGGCTGCATCAACGGCCATGCATCGCTGCTGCCGCGCTGGCGTGGAGCGGCACCGATCCAGCGTGCCATCATGGCGGGCGACAGCGAGACCGGCATGATGGTGATGCGCATGGAGGAAGGTCTCGACACCGGCCCGGTGGGTGTGGTGGAAAAATGCGCCATCGACCCGGATATGACGGCCGGCGATCTGCACGATCGGTTGATGGGCCTCGGCGCTGCCCTGATGCTGGAAGCTCTGGCGCGGCTGCAAGCCAATAGCCTGAAATTTACCAAGCAAAGGGTGGACGGGGTGACTTATGCCCGCAAGATCGATAAATCCGAGACGCGCGTGGACTGGACCCGGCCGGCGACCGAAGTCCACAACACCATACGCGGCCTGTCGCCCTTTCCAGGCGCCTGGTCCGAGCTTATCCTTGGCGGCCGCCCGGAACGGCTGAAACTGCTCCGTTCGACGCTATCGGACGGCGCTGGCGAACCGGGCGGATTTCTCGACGACCGGTTGACGGTCGCCTGTGGTTCGGGCGCGATCAGGCTGATCGAAGTTCAAAGGGCGGGCGGAAGGCCCGCTCTCGCATCGGAATTCCTGCGCGGGACCAGAATCGAAAAAGGAATGGCGTTTTCATGAGCATGATGTCGATACGCGCGGCGACGCCGCGGGATCGCGAGGCCATCCGCCTCGTCGAGGAACACGCTTTCGGCCAGCAGGCGGAGGCCGGGCTGGTCGACGCTCTGGTCACGGGCGGCGATGCCGTTGCCGAACTGGTGGCGGAAGAGGAAGGCCAGGTCGTCGGCCACATCCTGTTCTCGCGCCTGTTCGTCCAGGGCAAAGGCGGGAAGTTCGCCGCCGTTGCATTGGCGCCGTTGGCGGTGGAGCCCTCGTTTCATGGCAGTGGCATTGGCGGGGCGCTGATCCGCGAGGCGCATATTCGCCTCAGGGACGCAGGCGAGACCTTGTCCGTGGTTCTGGGCGATCCCGCTTATTACGGGCGTTTCGGCTACACCCACGCGCGAGCCGAGAAGTTCGAGAGCGGACACCAGGGCGCGTCCCTGCAGGCGCTGGCTTGGGGCGACGCGCCCGAATCCGGCAGGCTGATCTACGCCTCGGCTTTCGCCGCGCTCCCGGCCTGAGCGGCGGAAGCCCGGCTGACATGCCGCGTTTCCGTCTCGACATCGAGTATGATGGCGGTCTCTACGCCGGCTGGCAGCGTCAGGCAGGCCAGCCTTCCGTGCAGCAGGCGATCGAGCAGGCGATCGGAAAATTCTGTGGCGAACAGGTATCGCTGCGCGGCGCCGGCCGCACGGACGCCGGCGTCCACGCCACCGCCCAGGTGGCACATGTCGATCTCGCCAAGGCTTGGCCAAGTGACAAGGTGCGCGACGCCATCAACGCGCATCTGCAGATCGCCGGCGACCGCATCGCGGTGCTGAGGGCGACAGCGGTGCCGGAGGCATTCGACGCGCGCTTCTCGGCCACCGGCCGGCATTACATCTATCGCATCGTCAACCGCCGCGCCCCGGCGGCTCTCGACAAAGGCAAGGTGTGGTGGGTGCCCAAAAGGCTCGACGCCGACGCCATGCACGAGGCGGCGAAAGTCCTGCTCGGACGGCATGATTTCACCACGTTCCGCTCGACCCAATGCCAGGCCAACAGCCCGGTCAGGACATTGGAGCGGATCGATGTGAGCCGGGAGGGCGACGTGGTAGAGGTGAAGGCTTCCGCGCGCTCCTTCCTGCACAACCAGGTGCGCTCGATGGTCGGCTCGCTCAAGCGTGTCGGCGAAGGGGGCTGGACCACGGCCGACCTGAAAGCGGCGCTCGATGCTCGGGACCGGGCCGCCTGCGGCCAGGTCGCCCCGCCGGATGGGCTTTTTCTCGTTGGCGTCGATTATCCCGAAAGTTAGACTTTCGTTTCTCACGCAATTCCAAAGGAAGCGCCGCGCACGCTTCCTGAAATTGCTTTAGGTCCCGGCCGTCGGCCCGGAGATACCGAGTATAGCCGCCAGGCCGAAAAGGACGACGAATGACGCAATGAGCATGCCGGCGAAAACAGCGGCGCCAACCGCCACGCCCTTGCCGATCACGGCGATGGTCATGCGCCAGATCAGCACAAGGGACAGCGCAAACAGAGACAGGTAAACCAGGTCGAAGAATTGGTTGGGTGGCGGCAATATGAGTTGGATCAGCGCCGACGGCAGCATGATCCATGCCGTGATCGCCGACGCCCAGTTGCTGGCAACGACGTAATGGACGAACCGGTCGCCTATTCCGATGCGCGGGGCTACCAGGACGAGGGCGAAAAGCGGCAGCATCCACGACCCAAGATCCACGGTGGCCAGACGTATCAACATGCCAAAGCGCCCGGCAAAAGCAGTGGGATCGCCGATCTGGTTTGCCGTGCCGACCCAGCCGACGATCAGCGCCGGCGCCGCGACGACCACAGCGAAAAAGGAATTCCAGAACCCGTCGGCCGAGAGGTCCAGCAGGCGCAGCCCATCGACCTTGCCCAGCATCAATCGCCAGGCGCCGGTCAGGGAGGCTTGGGTCTCTTCCGCCGAAAGCATGCTGCTCAGCCCCGTTCGAACCAGTCTTCGATGAAACGCTGGTAGATTTGCGTCAGCGTTTCCAAGTCGGCAAGGGCAACGCGCTCGTCGACCATATGCATGGTCTTGCCGACCAGCCCGAACTCGACCACCGGACAATAGTCCTTGATGAAGCGCGCATCCGATGTGCCGCCCGAGGTCGACAGGGCGGGCTGCCTGCCGACGACGGCCTTGACGGAACCGCTCAGCGTTTCGATCAGCCTGTCGTCGCGGGTGAGGAAGACATGGCTCGGACGGTCTCGCCAGGCGAGATCATAATCGACCGGCGTGTCCTTGCCCGGCCGATATTTCTTGCGGCCGGCAGCCTGGTCCAGCCGGTTGTGGATTTCCGCCTGCACGGTTTCCGCCGTCCAGGTGTCGTTGAAACGAATGTTGAAGAGCGCGGTCGCCTTGGCCGGGATGACATTGGTCGCCGGATTGCCGACGTCGATGGATGTGACCTCCAGGTTCGTCGGCTGGAAGTCCTTCGTCCCGTTGTCGAAGACGGGATGCAGCAAGGCGTCGAGCAGGCTGATCAGCCCGCGCACCGGATTGTCGGCCAGCTGTGGATAGGCGGCGTGGCCCTGGCGGCCATTGACGGTGATTGCGCCGGACAGCGAGCCGCGCCGACCGATCTTGATCATGTCGCCGAGAGCGTCCGGATTGGTCGGCTCGCCGACGATCGAGGCATCCCATTTTTCGCCCCGGGAAGCCGCCCAGTCGAGCAGCTTGACAGTGCCGTTGATGGCAGGGCCCTCCTCGTCGCCGGTGATCAGCAGCGAGACCGAGCCCTTGGGGCCGCCATGTGACTCGACATGGCGCGCGACGGCCGCGACGAAACAGGCAATGCCGCCCTTCATGTCGACGGCGCCGCGGCCATACATCTCGCCATTGGCAATCTCGGCGGCGAAGGGCGGATGCGTCCAGGCGGTCTCGTCGCCGACCGGCACGACGTCCGTATGGCCCGCGAACATCAGGTGCGGGCCGTTGCCGGAACGACGCGCGTAGAGGTTCTCGATATCGGACGTCCCGTCATCGGAAAAGATCGGTCGATCGACCACAAAGCCGAGAGGCTTCAGCATGGTTTCCAGCGCGCTCAGCGCACCGCCTTCGGCTGGCGTCACCGAGGCACATTGGATAAGGGCGGCGAGGTTGGCGGCGGGGTCTGTCGGCAGCGTCATGGCAAAAGCGATAGTCGAAAGCGCATGGCCTGTCACGACCAGACATGGGGGTCGGCGCAATGGCCGACCATCTGCCGACATTATGGTTTTCATGTCGTATAATCGCGCGGACGGAGCGAGCGAATGGCGGACGCGGACAGGACGATTGTCATTGCTGGCGCGGGAAGCGTCGGATGCTATGCCGGCGGATGCCTGATGCTCGCCGGGCGGAGGGTGATCCTGCTGGCAAGGCTGCGCATCGAGGCGGCGTTGCGGGGCGGAATGCTGGTTACCGACCTGGACGGCCGCGGCCGCTCGATCCCACCAGACGCAATCAGCATCACCACCGATCCGGCGACCGCCTTGCGCGAGGCGGACGTGATCCTGGTGACGGTCAAGAGCGGCGCGACCCAAGACATGGCCGCTCTGATCGGGGCTCATGCCCGGCCCGGCGCCGCGGTAGTCAGCCTGCAGAACGGCGTCGACAATGCCGACAGGCTGCGCGGGGATCTGCCCGGGCGAACAGTTCTGGCCGGGATGGTGCCGTTCAATGTCGTGCAGTCGGGCGGCGGCGTGGTACCGCTGCGCGTCCATCGCGCGAGCGGCGGCATGGCGATGATAGAAGCCGGCGACGCCGGCCTAGTCGGCCTTCTTAATGTCACCGGGTTTGCCGTTGAAGCCCATGCCGACATCAAGGCAGTGCTGTGGGGCAAGCTCTTGATGAATTTGAACAACGCGCTGGTGGCGCTGGCGGATCTGCCGCTGGCATCGGAACTTGCAGATCGTCGCTGGCGATTGATCCTGGCCAGCCAGATCGACGAAGCGTTGACCGCAATGAAGGCATCCGGCATCGAGCCGGCGCGGGTCGCCGGCTTGCGGCCGGCGCTGTTGCCGACCGTGCTCAGGCTGCCGGATTGGCTGTTCAGGCTGCTGGCGCGGCGCATGCTGGCGATAGACCCTCAGGCGCGCTCATCGATGTGGGACGATCTGCATCACCGCCGGCCGACCGAGATCGGCGACCTGCAGGGCGCCATCCTGCGGCTGGCCCAGAAAACGGGGACGCCAACGCCCATCATCCGGCGCGTGACGGCGCTGGTCGATCGGGCTGAGTCCGACAAGCGCGGCGCGCCTGGCCTCACCCCGGATGCCGTCAGCGGCGACCCTCGATCAGGGTGATCTTCTGCCAGATCTTGCGCGACAGGTTGGAGCTTAGATTCTCAATGTCGTTGACGCCGTCGATGACCACGTCGTCATTGACCGATTGCGCAAACAGGGCGGCGACCTTACCGGTGATCGACAGCATTTCGGAGCAATAGTCGAGATAGCGCGCCAGATCGGCGGGATCGGTGATGCGTTCCGGCGAATGGGCCGTCGGCTTGAAGTCGGTCGACAGCGCGGCGGGATCCTTGGTCAGCTGATGCATGTCGATGACATGGATCAGCGAGCGGAGGCCGTGCAACTGGCGAAAGACCTTCTTGCGCTTGATGCGTTCCTCGGTGCGTATCAAAGCCAGGAAGCCGAGCACGGCCAGGATGATGGTGTTGATGGACGCCTCGATGCCCTGCACCGATTGCACAGCGTCGGGGACGCCGGAAAGGCGGTCGAGCGGCAGGATGGTGCCGACGAACACAAACACCAGCACACCGGCAATGAAAGCCGCGACAATGAGGCCGCGCAGCCACAGGATCGGCTCTTCCAGCGCCTTTGCCGCCGTTGCCAGGTCGCGCGACAGCGAGACCAGCTCGGCGGCAACGCCGCGCAAGCCTGATTGAGGGAAACGGTCGGCGATGCGTTCTTCCAGCCGTTCGGCGGTTGCGACGATCAGTTTCGGATCAAGCGTTCGGTAGCGCATGGTGTCCGACCAATCGTCAGGGCTGGGCCGGCTCGTTGGTGCGCCGGCCGTAACGGTTTGGCCCGGGTTGACCCGGAAACAGGCAAAGCACGACAAAAGCGATGATCGAGACGACCGGTACGAACAGGATCAGCGCAGCAATGCCGGGCTTATCGAGATCGTGCAGCCGCTTTACCGCCAGCACGATGTTCGACCATAGCGAGGCGATGAAGGCGATGAAGAAGATGAACGACCACATATTGCTCTCCGCCGAGCCTTCCGGCACCAGCGTGAAACGATAGAGCGGAAAGGCCTGGATGATGGCGACCAGCAAGCCGCCGAGAAAATAGGCCGCGCGGCTGACTCGACCCGAGGTCTTGAAGAAAAGCCAGGTGAGATTCGATCTATCAGGCGAGCGGGTCTGGTCCATATTGCTTGGCACCTCCGGCGCTTGCGTTGGTCGTGCATTCGGCCTGCGCCAGCATGCGAACGATGATCGGATAGATCATGCCGAGGGCCGCCGGTCCACGCCCCTGGTCGTCAAGGCCAGCGCGGCCCATTGCCGCCCCTTTCAACGCACTGGCGATTGCGGCAAGACTCAATCGCGCAGCAATTCGTTGATCGACGTCTTGGAGCGTGTCTTGGCGTCGACGCGCTTGACGATGACGGCGCAATAGAGATTAGGGCCGGGCGCGCCATTGGGCAGCGGCTTGCCCGGCAAGGAACCGGCGACGACGACCGAATTGGGCGGCACCTCGCCATAGAAGACCTCGCCGGTGGCACGGTCGACGATCTTGGTCGACTGGCCGATGAAGACGCCCATGCCGAGCACCGAGCCCTCGCGCACGATGCAGCCCTCGACCACTTCGGAGCGCGCGCCGATGAAGCAATTGTCCTCGATGACGGTTGGACCGGCCTGCATCGGCTCCAGCACGCCGCCGATGCCGACGCCGCCCGATAGATGCACGTTCTTGCCGATCTGCGCGCATGAGCCGACCGACGCCCATGTGTCGACCATGGTGCCCGTGTCGACATAGGCGCCGACATTGACGAAGGACGGCATCAGCACGACGCCCGGTGCGACATAGGCAGAGCGACGCACGATCGACGAGGGCACGGCACGGAAGCCGGCCTTTTCGAAATCGACCGCGCCCCAGCCGTCGAACTTCGAGGCCACCTTGTCCCACCAGACCGCCTCGCCGGGGCCGCCCTTGATGATTTCCATCGGGTTGAGACGGAACGACAGCAGCACCGCCTTCTTCAGCCATTGGTTTACGTGCCACTTGCCGTCGGCCTGGCGCTCGGCGACGCGGGCATTGCCCCGGTCGAGCAGGTCGAGCGCCGACAGGATGGCGTCGCGCGTTTCGCCGCGCGTCGCCGTCGAAATCGTATCGCGTTCCTCGAAGGCCTTCTCGATGGTCTTTTCGAGGCTCGCGAGATCGGGCTTCGACATGAATTCGCTCCATTACCAAGCTGTTAAGGGGCTGCGCCCTAACTTGTTTTGAAAGTCGCGCGGACCCCTGGCAGGCCATGCCTTTCGCGGACCCTGCTTATGTTAAGGCTCAATGGGGGTCAATCGCGGGTGCGTCACGGGACGGCGCAAGTGAAAGAATTGGACGGATGAACATATGACTCCCATGGAAAAGGCGGGGTGGACTCCGCTGCCGCATTCGGACGAGGACCTTGAGCGGTCGAAGAGCGTGCCGGATACGCCGCAGACGCGTGCCGAGACCTACCGGCTGGCCTGGAACGATCCCGATTTCATGACGCGGCGCGAATTGCGTGCCGTCCGCCTGCAACTCGAATTGCTGAAGCCGGAGATGATCCTCGCCGAGCGCGGCATCCGGTCGACGGTGATCCTGTTCGGCGGCGCACGCCTGCCTGAACCCGGCGGCGAGGCCTGGGCTGCAAAGAACGACACGCAGAAGAAGAACCTCGAGGAAAACAGCAAATATTACGACGAGGCGCGCAAATTCGCGCGCCTGTGCTCGCGGCAGTCCGCGGCATCGTACTATCGCGAATATGTGGTGGTCACTGGTGGCGGGCCTGGCGTGATGGAAGCAGGCAACCGCGGCGCCGACGATGTCGGCGCGCCGTCCATCGGCCTCAACATCGTGCTGCCGCATGAGCAGGCGCCGAACATCTATGTGACGCCGGAGCTCTGCTTCAACTTCCACTATTTCGCCATCCGCAAAATGCATTTCGTCATGCGCGCCAAGGCGGTGGCGGTGTTTCCGGGCGGCTTCGGCACGATGGACGAGTTCTTCGAAACGCTGACCCTGATCCAAACCGGGCGCATGGAACGCGTGCCGGTGATCCTGTTTGGCAAGTCTTTCTGGAAACGGGCGATCGATCTCGACTTCCTCGCCGAGCAGGGCACGATCAGCCCTGGCGACCAGCACATTATCGATTTCGTCGACACCGCCGACGAGGCCTGGGGTATTATCAGCCGGTTCTACAAACTGGGGGAGTAGGGCGGGGAACCGGGAATTGAAGAATTGGACCGCAATTCCTCAATTCCTCATTTCTCCAATTCCTCCACCCCCTCCACGATCGCCGTCAGGAACCCCGCAAGATCGTCGGTGACGAAATCGACGTCGTCTTCCTGCGCCGGATCGCGCTCCCATATCTCCGAGAAAGTCGGCTCAAAATTGCGCGGCACGATGAGCACCGTGGTCATGCCGAGCGCCTTCGGCACCGACAGGTTGCGCGCAAGATCCTCGAACATCACTGCATTGGAGCCGGTGACTGCGTGGAGTTCGGCGAATTTCTCGTAGGTCTGGCGCGCCGGCTTAGGATTGAGCCCGGCGGCGACGATGTCGAAGATATCGTCGAAATGATCGAGGATGCCGAGTTGGCGCGCCGTGCGTTCGGCATGCTTGCGGTCGCCATTGGTGAAGATGAACTTGCGGCCCGGAAGCTGGCGGATGGCGGTGCCCAGAACCGGATCGGGCACCAGCCACGAATAGTCGATGTCATGCACCTTTTCGAGGAAATCGTCCGGATCGATGCCGTGGCGGGCCATCAGCCCGTTCAGCGTCGTGCCGTATTCGCGATAAAGCTCCTTCTGCAGCTTACGCGCGTCGTCGCGCGGCAGCGCCAGCAGCTCCCCGACATAGGCGGTCATCTTGACGTCGATCTGCGAGAACAAGTTCGAATGGTGCGGATAGAGCGTATTGTCGAGGTCGAAAACCCAGTCGGTGACGTGGGCGAAGCGGGCCGGATCAGGGAGTGTCGTCATGTCATCCTTATGGCATGAAAAGGCAGATCCGGACGAGAAGTTTATCCACAAGCCAACCGGGTCCAGACCGGTTGAAATGGTTCGGCGATTCAAATTTTAGGCATCTTGGAAAGGTGTCCTTCAGGGCTTGCTGGCACAGAAGCGGTCCATGGAGCACGCGATGAATAGCATATTCCTGAAATCCGCTGCCGTCGCTTTCGCCTCCGTCGCCGCCTCCCTCCTGCTGACGCTGATCGTCGTCCCGGCGATGGGATTTCCGGTCAGCCGCACGATCTGGCTGAGTTCGACGGTTTGTCCTCTGGTCCTCGCATGGGTCGCCAGCGCAAGCACCTTCTGGCAAAGCGACCGGTTGAAGAGCGCGCATCGCGAGCTTGCCCGCGCCCATGCACAACTCGCCGCGGCGCATCGCCGCCTGCAGGAAAAGGCGAGCCGAGACGACATGACCGGCATGCTCAACCGAGAGAGCTTCTTCGCCGCGCTCGATGGCTCGCGGCGCAAGTCGGATCGCGGTGCGCTGTTGATCATCGACGCGGATCATTTCAAGAGGATCAACGACAGTTTCGGCCATTTGACGGGCGACGAGGCGCTGCTGCTGATCGCCAGCGCGATCGAGCGCGGCGTGCGGGGCGGCGACATCCTTGGCCGCATAGGCGGCGAGGAGTTCGCCGCGTATCTGATCGGCGCCACCGAACAGGAGGCCAAGCGCGTTGCCGAGCGCATCCGCCGCGAAGTCGAGCTCATTCGCTTCCGGCCCGTCGATGAACGAACCATCCCGCTCACCGTCAGCATCGGCGGCACTCTGTGCGGCGAGGATGCCCATGTGTCGGACTTGATGCGAGCCGCCGACCGGCGTCTCTACCAGGCCAAGCATCGGGGCCGGAACCTGACAATCCTAGACGCCGACATACAAGCGGCAGCATGACAGGGCCGCCCGACACGCAAGGCTGTTAAGAAATTTCTAACCCTGTTTGTATCCAGACGGCCTGCCACCCAGCTTTTCACCGCTTTGTAGCCATGGCTGGCACGATATTAGCTTCAACGATGAAGCGTGTGCCGTTGAGGGATGGCAACACGGATCGAAGCCCGTACCCCCGCGAGACACGTCATGAGTTCCTTCATCAAGAAAATGCACCGCCGCACGATCGTGCAGGCGCTGATCGCGCTGCCTGCCCTGTCGCTGTTTCGCGCGCTGCCGCATCCGAGCGCCTCCTCAAGCGATCGTCCCGATGCCGATCCGCACGAAATCGTCGAGGTCAGTGGCTGGATCCTGAAGCGGAGCGACCTGGCGTGATCTTCGACAACTACGAGGCGTTTCGTGCCGCCAATTTCATAGCCAAGGTCTGCATCCTGGGCTCCGGCCCCGCCGGAACCACCGTTGCCCGCAAGCTCGGCGCCGCCGGCATCCCGGTCGTGGTGCTGGAAGCCGGTTCGCGGGAATTCAGCGATGAGTCGCAGGACTTCTATCGCGGCACCACGGTAGGCGATTTCTATTTCGATCTCGACATCACCCGGCTGCGTTACATGGGCGGCAGCTCGAACCACTGGGCGGGCTGGTGCCGCGTGCTCGACAAGCTGGACTTCGAGCCGAAGGCCTGGGCTCCCGATACCGGATGGCCGATCAGCCGCGCCGATATCGAGCCCTATCTGCCTGAGGTCCATGACATCCTCGAACTTCCCGGCTTCCGGCCCGATGTGCCGATCTCGGACGACATCCGCTGGATCCAGCTGATCAAGAGCCCAGCGGTGCGCTTCGCCGAGAAATTCGCCGATGAGCTCGACAAGAGCAGGAACATCGCGGTGGTGCTGAACACCTACGCCACCGAACTGACCGGCGACGGCAAGAAGGTGACCGGCGCCAGGCTGTGGTCCAACGGCCAGGATGCCGGCCTGTTCAGCGCGGATTACTTCATCGTCTGCACCGGCGGGCTGGAGAATTCGCGGCTGCTCTTGTGGTCGAACCAGCGCTCGAACGGCGGCGTCGTGCCTAATGCGGCGGCACTGGGGCGCTATTGGATGGAGCATCCGACCTTCGAGGGCGGCAATGCGATCCTGGCCGACTATGGCGAGTTCGAGGTCGATGCCGTCAACGAGGCCTTCTTCTCGCCTTCGCTCGCCGCAATGGAGCGCCTGCAGATCATGAATTTCGGCATCAGGCTGATCGAAATGCCCTATGCCGGCATCAAGAGGGTCATCGCCGACCTCGCCTGCACGGCGCCGGACATGGCAGAATGGGCGGCTTATCAGCTCAGCCAGAACCTGCGCTGCGCGGCGCAGCTGTATGTCGCCTGGGAACAGGCGCCCCTGGCGTCAAACCAGATCGTGCTATCGAAAACCGATGTCGACCATGCCGGCGTGCCGCGCATCGAGCTGCACTGGAAGAAATCGGAATTGGAGCGGCGCACGCTTCGTGAAGGGCTCAAGCTATTCGGCACGACGCTTGCGCAAAAGGACCTCGGCCGGGTACGCATCGCCGACTGGATCACCGATAGCGGGGATTTTCCGACCGACGAGGAGACGGCCGGGCACCACCACATGGGCGGCACGCGCATGGGCACCGATGTCACCAGGAGCGTGGTGGATGCCAACTGCAAGGTGCACGGCATGGACAATCTTTACGTCGGCGGCTCCTCGGTATTCTGCACCTCCGGCGAATGCAACCCGACCACCACGATAACCGCACTCGCCTGCCGGCTGGGCGAGCATCTGAGCAAGGTGGTTGCGGCCTAGGATGGGATCGAGATGACGATGCGTGAATCGCGAGAGACGGAACGATCACGCGGGCGTCGGCGGCCGAAGCGATTCCAGATCTTCATCGGCGGAGATTTGCCGACATCTGCGCAATAGCTGCACGGAAATTGCTGAACCGAGCCCCATTGCAAGCCTGGATGGCGGCCTAGGACGAGCGGACCATCATCGAAGGGTCCGTCATGAGAATCGTCCTGATCAATCCGCCACACACCGCCGTCGGCAGCCGCGTGCCGGATGACCATCTGCCGCCACTTGGCCTGCTGGCGATCGGTGGGCCGTTGATCGACGCCGGTCATGAACTTCGGCTCGTCGACGCCGAATTCGGGCCGATGCCGCTGGATCGGCTGGTCCGCGAGGCGCTGGAGGATCACCCAGACTTCGTCCTGATCGGACATTCCGGCTCGACCTCGGCGCACCCGACCGCCTTGCTGATCGCCGGGATGATCAAGCAGCGCGAACCGGCCACGACCGTCATCTATGGCGGCGTCTTTCCGACCTATCATTGGCGCGACATACTCGCGGCTACCGATGTCTTCGACTTCATCGTGCGCGGCGAGGGCGAGGCGACCGTGGTGGCGCTGGTCGAGGCGCTGGAGATGCGCCAGCCGCCGGCGAGCGTGGCCGGCATCGCCTTTCGCGACGAATTGCGCCGACCCTTCGCCACGCAGGCGGCCATGACGATTGCCGATCTCGACGCTTACCGCGTCGGCTGGGAGCTGATCGACACGAGGCGCTACAGCTATTGGGGCGGCAAGCGCGCCGTGGTCATGCAGTTCTCGCGCGGCTGTCCGCATTTGTGCAACTATTGCGGTCAGCGCGGCTTCTGGACCCGCTGGCGGCATCGTGATCCCAGGAAGTTCGCCAAGGAGATCGCCTGGCTGCACCGCGAACACGGCGTCGAGCTGGTCAACCTCGCCGACGAGAACCCGACGGTTTCGAGGAAGGCGTGGCGCGCCTTTCTCGACGCCCTGATCGCCGAGAACGTGCCGGTGCTGATTGTCGGCTCGACGCGTGCCGACGACATCGTGCGCGATGCCGACATCCTCCCCCTCTACCGCAAGGCCGGCGTCATCCGCTGGCTGCTCGGCATGGAAAACACCGACGAGCAGACGCTTCAATTGATCCGCAAGGGCGGCAGCACCTCATCCGACCGCGAGGCGATCAGGCTGCTGCGCCAGCACGGCATCCTGTCGATGGCGACCTGGGTGGCCGGATTCGAGGATGAAGGGTTTCGCGACCTGTGGCGCGGCTTTCGCCAACTCATCGCCTACGATCCCGACCAGATCCAGGCACTTTATGTGACGCCGCATCGCTGGACGCCGTTCTTCCGGATCGCCAAGGACCGCAAGGTCATCCAGCGGGCGCGCGGCTTTGGGACTACAAACACCAGGTGCTGCACATGACCCGGCTGAAGCCGTGGATGCTGTTCTTCAGCGTCAAGCTGATCGAACTCGCCGTGCAGTCGCGGCCAAAGGCACTGGCCCGCATACTGTTCCACAAGGATCGCGAGCAGCGTCATTCCATGCGCTGGTACACGCAAATGGGCCGCCGCGTCTGGTTTCGCGAGGTCTGGGGATTTCTGATGCGCGACGTCAGGGTGCAGGACGGCCCGACGCTTGCCGAGTTCTGGGGCGCGCCGCAGGACGCCGAGGAGGCATCGATGGTCTTTGCGCGGCGGGCGTCAAAACCCGCTGCACCTGCGCTCGAGATTGGGCGCAACTCGTGACGGTGCCAGCCGCCGCTCAGGGCACGATCAGCGTGCCGGCGCCATGTTCGGTGAACAGTTCGAGCAGCACCGCGTGCGGCGTCTTGCCGTTGAGGATGACGACGCCTTCGACGCCGCGCTCGATCGCCTCGATGCAGGTCTCGACCTTGGGGATCATGCCGCCCGAAACGGTGCCGTCCTTGATCAGCGCCTTGGCCTCCGCCACCGTCAATTGGTCGATCAGCTTCATGTCCTTGTCGAGCACGCCGGGCACGTCGGTGAGGAACAGGAGGCGCGTCGCCTGGCAGGCGCCGGCAATAGCGCCGGCGAAGGTGTCGGCATTGATGTTGTAGGTGTGGCCGTCACGGCCGGGCGCCACCGGCGCCAGCACCGGGATCATCTCGGACCGCGCCAGGAGGTCGAGCAAGGTGCGGTCGACTTCTACCGGCTCGCCGACAAAACCGAGATCCAGCACGCGCTCGATGCTGGAGTCCGGATCGATCACGGTCTTGCGCGCCTTTTCGGCAAAGACCATGTTGCCGTCCTTGCCGCACAAGCCGATTGCCCATTCGCCCTCGGCATTGATCAGCGCCACGATCTCCTTGTTGATCGAGCCGGCCAGTACCATCTCGACGATCTCGACCGTCTTCTGGTCGGTGACGCGCAGCCCGCCCTCGAATTTGGATTCGATGCCCATCTTGGCCAGCATCGCACCAATCTGCGGCCCGCCACCATGGACGACGATCGGGTTGACGCCGGATTGCTTCAACAGCGCGATGTCGCGCGCAAAGGCCTTGCCGAGTTCGATATTGCCCATGGCGTGACCGCCATATTTCACCACGACCGTCTTGTGCTCGTAACGCTGCATGTAGGGCAGCGCCCGCGACAGCAGGGCGGCCTGCATTTCGGCGGTGGCGGTGATCTCCGACATCGGCGTGGTTCCCTGGATATGGGTGAGAGACGGCGGCGTCTTAGCGGGAATTGGAGCGGGGGGCAAATGGCATTGCTGTCATATCCATGGAGCTCACGGTGTCGTCATCATGAAGGCATCTTAAGCGGCGCCCTCCCGCCCGCAAGTCTGTCCGGCTGCGCAGCTGCCCAAAGCAGGATCGCCTCGTCGCCTTGACGGTCCTCAAACGTGGCGGCATAGCGCCAAGCTAGCCGTGCACAACGCCATTTCGGTCGTTGCAAATACATTGCAATACCCTAATTTGCTCGCATGACGCCCCAGGACATCACCAAGTTGATCGTCCGGACTTCGATGAAGGACCGGGCCGCGTTCGATCTGCTCTATCGCCAGACCAGCGCGAAACTTTTCGGCGTCTGTCTTCGTGTATTGAATGACCGGGGAGATGCGGAAGAAGCCCTGCAGGAAGTCTTCGTCAAGATCTGGACGAAGGCGGATCGTTTTGCCGTATCAGACCTCAGCCCCATTTCCTGGCTGGTAGCGATCGCGCGGAACCACGCGATCGATCGCATCAGGGCGCGCCGTAAGCCGGCCGTCGATATCGATACGGCGCTCGATGTGGCCGATCCGGCGCCGGGGCCGGAAGCAATGGTGGTGGCGGGCGACGAGGCCGGCCGGATCCATCTTTGCCTCGATGAGTTGGAACAGGATCGGGCGGCGGCCGTCCGGGGCGCCTATCTAAAAGGCGAAAGCTATGCCGAATTGGCGGAGCGCCATGGCGTGCCGTTGAACACGATGCGTACCTGGCTGCGCCGCAGCCTGATGAAACTCAGAGAATGCCTGGAAAGATGACCTTCGCGCAAGACAGTGGACCGGAACATGGAGGCGACGACGTGCTCGCCGCCGAATATGTTCTTGGCGTCCTGCCGGCGGACGAGCGTCAGATCGCCTCCCGGCGCATCGATTCCGAAACCGCCTTTGCGCGTCTCGTCGATGGATGGGAGGTGAACCTGTCGCCTCTCGGCGCCGCCTACCCGGAGATTGAGCCGCCCGCATCCGTGAAGCCGGCCATCGATCGCCGTCTGTTCGCGGCCGGAGCGGCAAGCTCGGCGCAGTCGAAAACCAGCCTATGGTCCAGCCTTGCCTTCTGGCGCGGGCTGGCTGCGGCCGCGGTTGCCGCGCTCGCAATCTATATTGCCTTGCCCTATCTCAATCCGGTGGCCGAGCAGCCGCAGGCGCGCCTGGTCGCCTCGCTGGCCGCCGAGGGCAGCGATGTCAAATATCTGGCGGTCTATGACACCGCGCATCACGAGGTCGGCCTGTCGCATGTCTCCGGTGAGCGCGCTTCCGGCAAGGATTTCGAACTTTGGATGATCGAGGGCAAGAACCCTCCCGTCTCGATGGGCGTGATCCCGGTCGGATCGACGACGCATATCGTCGTTTCGCCGGCGGCTCAGCAGAAACTCGCGCAGGGGGCGGTGCTCGCCGTTACCCTCGAACCCGCAGGCGGCTCGCCGACCGGCAATCCGACCGGACCTCTGGTCGCCTCGGGCGATCTGAAAAGCATCTGACCGGCTTAGCGTCACGCTAACATTAAAGCTTGCCGCTTTAAGTCTATCTCGGGAGAGCTTGGCCGATATCAGCGCGCAAGCCGGCAAACCATCGCGCCCCGGATTCTGTGGCCAGAACAAATAAAATAAGAAATTCGGCGATTCTCTGAAACTCACGCATTTGTGTTCCGTATCTCCTCGCGTCCCCAAAAATGGGAAGAGAAACCCCGAGGAGTTTACATCATGCGTAAATACGCCACCCTTTTGCTCGCCGGTACTATTGCCGTTTCCGCGCTCGTGACCGCTGCCTATGCTGAGAACCCGATGGTCGGCGGCGCTGCAATGTATGCCAACAAGAACATCGTCGAGAACGCCGTAAACTCGAAGGATCACACGACGCTGGTCGCCGCCGTCAAGGCAGCCGGCCTGGTCGAGACATTGCAGGGCGCCGGACCTTTCACCGTTTTCGCGCCGACCAACGAGGCTTTCGCCGCGCTGCCGGCCGGCACGGTCGACACGCTGCTCAAGCCCGAGAACAAGGACAAGCTTGTCAAGATCCTGACCTGCCACGTCATCGGCGCGAAGGCGATGGCCGCCGACGTCGCCTCGATGGTCAAGGCCGATGGCGGCACGCACAAGGTGAAGACCGTCGGGGGTTGCGAGCTCTCGCTCAAGGCCGATGGCGGCAAGGTGACCGTGACCGACGAGAACGGCAACGTCGCCAATGTGACGATCGCCGATGTCGAGCAGTCGAACGGTGTCATCCACGTCGTCGACAAGGTTCTGCTGCCGAAGATGTAACAAACGACTTGCCGCGGACGAACCTGCGGCAAGAGCCTCCGTCGATCGCGTTGTCTCACTCGCGTGATCCGCAATCGACATGCGTGCTCCGCGCCGCCCCACGGTCGCCCGTGGCGGTGCGGAGTTTCGTTAGAAGGGGCCCGTCACCGGCTTTTGATTTTTGCGTGACGGTATAGTTTGGACAAAAGAGACGACAGGAGAAACTGGTCATGAACCGTCGCGACTTTCTTTTGAGCGGTGCCGCCGCCATTGGCGTGGTTGGAGCCACAGCCGCATTTCTGCGCATGGGCGGCGCGCAGCCGGCTCTTGCCGCCGAAAAGTTCGAGATCACCAAAACCGACGATGAGTGGAAGGCCATCCTGACGCCGGCTGCTTTCAACGTGCTGCGCAAGGAAGGCACGGAATATCCCGGCACCAGCCCGCTGCTCAACGAACACCGCAAGGGTACTTTCGCCTGCGCCGGCTGCGACCTGCCGGTCTATTCATCGGAGACCAAATTCGATTCCGGCACCGGCTGGCCAAGCTTCTGGCAGGAGATCGCCGGCGGCATCGGCAAGACCGAGGACAGGTCGCTCGGCATGACCCGCACCGAGGTGCATTGTCGCCGCTGCGGCGGCCATCTCGGCCATGTCTTCGACGATGGCCCGGCGCCGACCGGCCTGCGCCATTGCATCAACGGCGTGGCCCTGAGCTTCAAGCCCGCCGCAGCCTGACATTCAGCCTCTCATGAAAAAACTCCGGGCTTGCGGCCCGGAGTTTTTGCGTGGTCAACCATTCGGTCATGGACTGGAGGAGCTTCCCGAAACGGCTTCCCACGGTTGGTATTCGTTGCTTGACGGTCCCAGACGTTTCTAACCGCCTGTTCCTGGAGTTCTAACGGCCTGTTCCTGAAGAGAGCGTCAATGCCCGCCGCCTCCGCCGCCGGCCGGCGCGGCCGGCTTCCTTATCAGCATGGTGAACAGGCCAAGCGTCGCGAACAGCACTGTCAACAGATAGAACACGTCCATGAAGGACAGCAGGGCCGCCTGTTGCTGCACCATGCCGGCCAGTTTCGAGATCGCAGCGCTTGCCGCATCGAGACCATTGGTCTGCTCGAAGCTGAGAGTCATGTTCTGCAGCTTGGTCTGCGCGGCCGCACTTCCCCACTGCACATGCTCGGAGAGCCTGGCATAGTGGAAGGCGTTGCGGTCGATCAGCACGGTGTTGATCAGGGCAAGTCCGACCGCGCCGCCGAGGTTGCGGGTGAGATTGAACAGGCCGGAGGCATTCTTCAGCCTGTCGGGCGGCAAAGTGCCCAGCGCAATGTTGTTGATCGGCACCATGCACAGCATCATCGAACAGCCGCGCAGGATCTGTGGGATGAGCAGTTCATAGAAATCCCAGTCGGCAGTCAGATGCGTCATCCACCATGTCCCGGTGGCGAAACCGAAAAAGCCGATCATCATCATCAGCCGCAGATCCATCTTGCTCGACAGGATGCCCGAGATCGGCGCGGTGACGAACATGGCCAGGCCGCTGACGAACAGCGCCTCTCCGATCATCATCGAATCGTAGCCGCGTATGCGGCCGAGGAAGACCGGATAAAGATAGGTCAGCCCATAGAGGCCGATGCCGATGACGAAGGAGAACAGCGAACCGAAGGCGAAGTTGATGTTGCTGAAGGCCCTCAGATCGACGATCGGTTCCTCGGCGGTGAACGCCCGCCAGAAGAAAATCACCGCGCCGATGCTCATGACGATGGCGCAGATGAACACACCTTGGTCCTGCAGCCAGTCATTGTTGGGGCCTTCCTCGAGCACATACTCCATACATCCCAGAAGGGCGGCCATGCCGGCGAGACCCCACCAGTCGAACTTGCTGAACAGCTTGAGGTTGGGCTTGTCGAAATCGATCAGCGACCAGGCGGCGGTCGCCACCAGTATGCCGGGCACGACATTGACCAGGAACAGCCAGTGCCACGAAAAGGCATGGCTGATATAGCCGCCGACTGTCGGGCCGATGGTCGGCGCCAACGTCGCGACAAGGCCGATCATCGGCGAAACGAAAGCGCGGCGCGAGGGTGGGAAAATGGTAAAGGCAGCGGCGAATACGCTTGGGATCATGCCGCCCCCGATGAAGCCCTGGACGGCGCGGTAGACGATCATCTGGTCGATGTTGGTAGCGGTCGCGGCCAAGGCACTGGCCGCGGTGAAGCCCGCCGCCGCTACGGTGAACAGCACGCGGGTCGACAGCATCCGGCTGAGGAACCCCGACAATGGAATCATCACCACCTCGGCGATCAGATAGGCGGTCTGCACCCATGGGATTTCATCGGAGCTGGCGCTCAAGCCCGCCTGGATCTCGGACAGCGAGGCCGAGACGATCTGGATGTCCAGGATCGCCATGAACATGCCGAACACCATCGCCAGGAAGGCAATGACGCGCCGGGTCGAGATGGTGTCCGGCACCGCCGGCCGGGCCGGTGGTGATCCCGCTGTCAGGGTTGCGGTCGCCATGGCATTGTTCCCCGTCGGCCGCTTAATTCGATGCCGAGGGCGCGGTGCGGCTGTCGACGGCAACGACGACGCTCAGGCCGGCGCGCAGCTTGCCGCTCTTCAGCACGTCGGCGGGCACGTCGATGCGGACAGGGACGCGCTGCACCACCTTGGTGAAATTGCCGGTGGCGTTCTCGGGCGGCAGAAGCGAGAAGACCGCGCCGGAAGCCGGCGCCAGCGAGGAGACGGTGCCCTCGAAATCCTGGCTATCGATGGCGTCGACCGAGACCTTGACCTTTTCGCCCGGCACCAGCCTGGCAAGCTGCGTCTCCTTGAAATTGGCGACGATGTAGACCTTGTCCAGGGGCACGACGACGGCGAGTTTCTGGCCCGGGCTGACCAGGTCGCCCTGCTCGACGGAACGGTTGCCAACGACACCGTCATAAGGTGCCTTGAGCACTGTGAACGACAGGTCGCGCAAGGCCTTGTCGCGGCCAAGCCGAAGCGAAGCGAGCGTACTGGCCGACTCGGCGCGCTGTGCCTCGAGCACGCCGATATTGGCCTGCGCGGCGGCGATCTGCGCGTCGGCGCCAACCAGGGCCGCATTGGCCTGGTCGAGCGCGGTCTGCGCATCGTCGAGCTGTGCCTGCGTGCCGACACGCGACTTGACGAGCTGCGCGGCGCGCTGCTGCGCGCGGCCGGCATTGTCGGCGGCGGCCTGATCCGCGACCTTCTGCGCCTGGGCCTGCTGCAGCGAAGCCCGCGCAGCCTTGGTCTGCGCGTCGATGCGGTCGAGTGTCTTGTCCAGTGTGGCGATCTGCGCCTCGGCCTGGGCAACCGCGATCTTGTAGTCGCCGTCATCGATCGTCAGCAGCGGGTCGCCGGCCTTGACGTGCTGGTTCTCGGACACCTTGACCTGATCGACATAGCCGGAGATCTTGGGTGAGACGAATGCCATGTCGGCCTGGATATAGGCGTCGTCGGTCGAGATCATGAAGCGGCCCGTGGTCCAATAGTCATAGCCGTACCACGCACCGCCGCCCAGCAAGGCGAGCCCGATGACCGGCAGCAGGAATGACCGCACGGAGCGCTTTTTCTTTACGGGGGCTTCAGGCGTCGGGGGCGGGGCCACCACCGGCTGTGCGGGAAATTCCGGTTGTTCCGTAGCCGGCGCGACCTTGGCGTTGGGAAAAGGGCGAACTTCGGCGGAGGCGGGCGCGTTCTTGGCCATGAGTCTTCTCTAGTAAAAATGTTATAGTACTGAACCGTTCGGTTCGATCCGACCGTTGACATAGCGCGGGAGGAGGACCATATCAAGTGCAATCGAACCGAGTGGTTCGAATTATTTCAAAGGTGTCACTCCATGGCCCAGATCCTACCCGATGCCGACCTCGATGCCGACAATGACCCGTGCGACGTCCTGCGTCGCGGCCGTCCGGCGGCGGGACAGGATCCGGTCAAGCGCAGCCAGATCATCGACGGCGCCCGCCGCGTCTTCATCGACAAGGGGTTCGAAGCAGCCTCGATGAACGACATCACGCGCGAGGCCGGCGTGTCCAAGGGGACGATCTATGTCTATTTCGCCAACAAGGAAGAACTATTCGAGGCGCTGATCGAGGAAGAGCGCGGCACCATCTTCAAGAATATGTACGACTTGCTCGACCGCTCCGACGACCTTCGCCAGACGCTGGTGAAGTTCGGCAAGGTGCTGTCGCTCAAGATCACCTCGGCCAAGGTCATCCAGGCGCAACGCACGGTGATCGGCGCGTCCGACAGGATACCCGACATGGGCGCGCGTTTTTACGAGCGCGGCCCCAAGCGTGGCCATGACAAGGTCGTGGCGTTCCTCGACGCCGCGATCGAGCGCGGCCTGTTGCAGATCGACGATGTCGATCTGGCTGCCTATCAGTTCACGGAACTTTGCCTGGCCGGGCTTTTCCGGCAGTGCATCTTCTCTTACCGTACCAAGGCTCCGAACCAGGAGGAGATCGACCATATCGTCAGGTCGGGGGTCGACATGTTCCTGAAGTTCTACGGAACGCAGAAGCTCGCCGAGGACGAGGCCAGCCAAACGATCGCGCCGGACGCATAGGACCGAGCCCGCACCATCTTGCCGGACCGAGCTGGGTTTAGGCTTGCCTAGCCGCCATTGGCGGCAAGCACGATCGCGGCCTGCAAATCCTCCAGGCCCTCGGCTTTTTCCGACGAGGTCGCAAGGACGAAGGGAAATGCCGCCGGCCGCTTCTTGATCTTGGCCAGCGTTTCCTCGATCAGCTTCGGCACGCCGGCGGCCTTGATCTTGTCGGTCTTGGTCAACACGATCTGGTATGACACCGCCGCCTTGTCGAGCAGAGACAGGACTTCATCGTCCTTGGCCTTGATGCCGTGACGGGCGTCGATCAGCACATAGACGCGCTTCAGCGTGACGCGGCCCTTGAGATAGTCGAAAACCAGCTTGGTCCATTCGTCGACCTTCTCCTTCGGCGCGGTGGCGTAGCCATAGCCCGGCATGTCGACCAGCGCCAAGGGCGGCAGGTCGGCGCCCTCCCCGGTAAACCCGTCCGGCACGAAATAATTGAGCTCCTGCGTGCGTCCAGGCGTGTTGGACGTACGCGCCAAGCCCTTCTGGTTGACCAACGCATTGATCAGCGATGACTTGCCGACATTCGAACGGCCGGCGAAGGCGATTTCCGGCGGCCCTTCCGGCGGCAGGAACTTCATGGCCGGCACGCCGCGGATGAAAATCCAGCCCCGCGTAAACAGGTCGGTGGTGATGATGGTGCTGTTCAGAGCGTTCAAGCTGCTGGCTCCAGAAGGAGGCCTCGGCCGGATGGGTCGGCCCGTGGCGAAATCGGTTGACATGACGGCGGCGCGGACGCTGCCGGCAAGCGCCGTTCAAAACAGCGTGCTCCGCCCTATAGCACCGATCGCCGGGTGAGCGAGCCCTGCATCACCGCGATTTTCGTTTCGTGACGCAGAAACTCACCGTCGCACCGGGCATGGCGCAATCCGTTAACAGGGGCCTTGATCGACCTGGACTTTGGTGGTCGCCGGGTGACCAAAAAGAAACCGGGGTCCTGAGAAGGACAGGACCCCGGCATCGCCGGCACGGCTTGCGGAGACGTGGCGGCTCCTCCCTAGTGGGACGGCGGGCCGAGAAGCCCAACGATCCGCCGTCTCTCACCTGGCAGCCGTTACTTCGGCAATAGCACCTTGTTGACGACGTGGATGACGCCGTTCGACTGGTTGACGTCGGCGATGGTCACTCTGGCCTCGCCGCCGGATTCATCCATGATGTAGAGCTTGCCCTTCTTGACCTCGGCGGTCAGCGTGTCGCCGGAGACGGTCTTGAGCTCGTATTTGCCGCCCATCGCCTTGGCCTTCTTCATCAATTCGGCGCCCGACAGCTTACCGGCAACGACATGGGCGGTCAGGACCTTGACGAGCTGGTCCTTGTTCTCCGGCTTGAGCAGCGTATCGACCGTGCCCTTCGGCAGAGCCGCGAACGCCTTGTTGGTCGGCGCGAAAACAGTGAACGGCCCGGCGCCCTGCAGCGTGTCGACAAGGCCTGCTGCCTTGACGGCGGCGACCAGCGTCGTGTGATCCTTCGAGTTGACGGCGTTCTCGACGATGTTCTTGCTGGCGTACATCGGCGCGCCGCCGACATTGGGGTTCTTGGCGTAGGCTGGAGCGGCAAGCGCCGCGCTGGCGACGAGGGCCGATATGGCGATGGTCCTGAATGACGGCAAACGCATGTGTTCTTCCTCCTGATGAGGGCTGATCGGAATGATAGCCTTTGGAAACGCACAGCAGTCACGCCCCCTGGGGCCAGCGGGTTTCGCTGATCACGGGAATGTGAACAATGCTGGCCGCGCCAACAAAAAAGCCCCGGACGAACCGGGGCTTCCAAGGCTTTCGTGTCTTCCTTCGCGGCTACTCGGCCGGTGACGGTTTCTTTCGAAACAGGGCGGCCAAATTGTCCCACAACTCGATCTTGGCGCCCTGGCGCTTCATGATGAGGCCCTGTTGCAGGATCGATAGCGTGTTGTTCCAGGCCCAGTAGATGACAAGACCGGCCGGGAAACCCGCCATCATGAAGGTGAAGATGACAGGCATCCAGGTGAAGATCGCGGCCTGCGTCGGATCCGGCGGCGTCGGGTTCATACGCATCTGCAGGAACATGGTGACGCCCATGATCAGCGGCCATACGCCGATCATCAGCATGTGCGGCAAAGTGATCGGGATCAGACCGAACAGATTGAAGATCGAGGTCGGATCGGGTGCCGCGAGGTCCTGGATCCAGCCGAAGAACGGCGCGTGGCGCATCTCGATGGTGATGTATAGCACCTTGTAGAGCGAGAAGAACACCGGGATCTGCAGCGCCACCGGCCAGCAGCCGGCGAGCGGATTGATCTTTTCGGTCTTGTAGAGCTCCATCATCGCTTTCTGCTGCGCCATCTTGTCGTCCGCGTATTTCTCGCGGATTTCCAGCATCTTGGGCTGAACCTTCTTCATGTTCGCCATGGACGCGTAGGACTTGTTGGCGAGCGGGAAGAAGATGGCCTTGACGATGACGGTCGTGGCCAGGATCGCCAGGCCGAAATTGCCGAAGAATTTGTAGAGCGTGTCGATCAGCCAGAACATCGGCTTGGTGATGAAATAGAACCAGCCCCAGTCGATCACCAGGTTGAACTGGCGAATATGACGATCCGCCTCATAGGCGTTGATCTTCGCAACTTCCTTGGCGCCGGCGAAGACCTCCGTCTCGACAGTGGCGGACTGCCCCGCCTCGACATTGATCGCATCGGTCAGGAAGTCGGACTGATAGCGGTGGCGACCGTCCTCGAAAAAGGCGTAGCGCGGCTGGAAAGGCTGCTTTTCGCTCGGCACAAGCGTCACCGCCCAGTATTTGTCAGTGATGCCGAGCCAACCATCGGTCGACTTGCCGGGCGTCATCTGCTTCTCGGATTCGATCTTGGCATATTTGTATTCGGCCAGGCCTTCCGTGCCCGTGACGCCAATCAGGCCCTCATGCAGCACATAGGTGCTGGCCACGGCCGGCTTGTCATAGCGCGTGACGCGACCGTAGTTGAACAGAGAGACCGCGCTCGAGCCCGCATTCTGGACAGTGTCCGACACGGTGAACATGTAGCTGTCGTCGACGGAGAAGGTCCGCTTGAACGTGAGGCCCTTGTCGTTGGTATAGGTGAGGGTCACAGGCGTTGACGGGCTGAGCGTCGGATTGCCGTCGACGTTCCACACCGTGTCAGCGCCCGGCACCGTTCCGGTCTTGTCGTTGCCGACGAAGCCGATTTCGGCGAAATAGCCGGTCGGCAGCGACTGCGGGTTGAGCAGGCTGATCTCGGGCGAATTCTTGTCGACTGTCTCGGTGTAGTGCTTGAGCTTGAGGTCGTCGAGGCGCGCGCCGGTCAGGTTGATCGACCCTTCCAGGCTCGGTGTGTCGATCCTGACGCGCTTGCTGGCCGCAATGGCCTGATCGCGGCCGGCCGCCGTCACAATATCGCCACCAGACGCACTGGGGATTGAACCCGGCGCCGCCGGGGCAGCATTCTCGCCCGGATTGCCGCCGGCGGCCTTCTTCTGCTCTTCGACGCGCTGCTGCTCGATGCGGGCCGCCTCGCGTTGCGCCTCGCTGCGCGGCAAGACGTAGAAATATTGCCATACCGCCAGGATCAGCACCGACAGCGCGATGGTGATGAAGAAGTTCCGGTTGTTTTCCATCGAAAGCCCTTGGCCTATCGTGTTCCGCGCAGTCGGCGGGAGAGCTCGGCCTTCAACTGGCCGAACGGAATGGCAAGCACGTCTTCGCGCCCGACGATGACATAGTCATTGCCAGGCGCCATGTCACTCGCCGCGTGTGTGCGAACGGCCTCGCGCAGCCGTCGCCGGACGCGGTTTCTGACGACGGCATTGCCGACCTTCTTGGTGACGGTGTAGCCGACACGCGGCGACAGGCCGTCGCCGCGATCGAGAACCTCGACGAGAAAAAGCCGCCCGCGTCGCTTTTCACCACGACGGACGGCCAGGAATTCCGCGCGCTTCAGAAGCCGCTTGGGATTTGGTCCCACTGGCTTGCCGGGTGCGGGCAACGATCTCGTCTTCCGTTCAGGCGCTGAGCCGCTTGCGGCCACGATTGCGGCGGGCTGCTACGACGCCGCGACCACCCTTGGTGGCCATGCGAGCACGGAAGCCATGCCGGCGTTTGCGGACGAGTTTGGACGGTTGGTAGGTACGCTTCATTTGTTTTAATACCGCGGGGTGCGGCCCTTCTTGATTCTGTCACTTTGTAACAGGAGCTTTGCCGGACCGGTTTTGGCGCGATCGAAACCGCGCCGGGACGAATGGCCCGAGCGTGTGCGGGCTTATAGAAAGAAGGGTTTTGGAAGTCAATCCGGCGCCGGCACGCCCACGGCTCGCGCCTGATTAGTATTGTTTCCACTTCGCAGGCAGGTTGAAATTGGCAAAAATGCCGGAATCGCCTAGTCTGCGTGGATCAAGTGATCGTGAAGACAGACAAATGAGCGAGATCGCGCAGGCGGAGCAGTCAATCGGCATGGCGACGGTCGGCAGCCGGACCGTGCCGCTGTCGCGCGGCCTGTCGACGAAGCTGCTTCTCCTGACCATCGTTTTCGTGCTGCTGGCTGAGGTGCTCATCTTCCTGCCCTGGATCGCCAGCTACAGGCTGAACTGGCTAAAGGAGCGGCTGAGCACGGCCGCGGCGGTCTCGATCGTCCTGGTCCAGGGCGAGTCCACCTCGCTGTCGCGCGAGGCCCAGAACGACGTGCTGATGGCGATCGGCGCCAAGGCCATCGCCGTGCGGGACGGCGGCGTATCGCGGCTCCTCGTCGTGGCGGAGATGCCGCCGAAGGTCGACGAGCATATCGACATCGCCAGCATCGGCATGATCAAGGGCATGACCGGCGCGCTGGACACGCTGTTTTTCGGTGGCGACCGGATGCTGCGCGTCTTCGGCCCGGTTGGTGAAAGCGACAAGGAATTCGAGCTGATCATGCCGGACTACAGCCTGCGGCATGCGATGCTGCGCTATTCGCGCAATGTCGCCTTCGTCTCGCTGCTGATCTCGCTGTTCACCGCGATGCTTGTCTATGCGGCGATCGACCTCATCATGATCGGGCCGATCCGGACAATGACGCGCTCGATGCTTTCCTTCTCGGAGGCCCCCGACGACCCGGGACGGATCATTCACCCAGCAGCGCGCGCCGACGAGATCGGCGTGGCCGAGCGCGAACTGTCGCAGATGCAGGAGCGGCTGCAGAAGATGCTGTCGGAGCAGAAACACCTTGCCGATCTCGGCCTGGCAGTTTCCAAGATCAATCATGACATGCGCAACATCTTGGCCTCGGCGCAGCTGATGTCGGACCGCCTGCGCCACGTCAAGGATCCGACCGTCCAGGCTTTCGCGCCGAAGCTGCTGCGCGCGCTCGACCGCGCCGTTTCCTATTCGGAAGGCGTGCTGTCCTATGGACGCACGCAGGAGCCGCCGCCGGCACGCCGCAGGCTGCGGCTGCATCAGCTGGTCGAAGATGTGCATGGCCTGCTCAACACGGAAGGCGGCATCGAATTCGTCAACGCCGTCGATGCGGCCTTCGAGGTCGACGCGGATTCCGACCAGTTGTTCCGGGTGCTGACCAACCTATGCCGCAACGCGGTGCAGGCGATGGCGGCGGATACGGAAAGCGCCATCGTGCGCCGGCTGGCCGTGTCGGCGGTGCGGCTGGGCAGCGTCAGCCGGATCGCAGTCACCGACACCGGCCCCGGCCTGCCACCCAAGGCGCGCGAAAATTTGTTCGCGGCCTTCCGGGGCTCGGCCCGCAGCGGCGGCACCGGCCTTGGCCTGGCGATCGCACATGAACTGATCCGGGCTCATGGCGGCACGGTGGAGCTCGTCGAGTCGATTGGCGGGCGCACCACATTCGCCGTCACCATTCCCGACCAGCCGGTCAGGCTCGACCAGGCACGCGGAAATTTACGTCGCCCGGCTTGATGGTTCGGCCCAGGTTGGTCCGCGGCCTCGACTCCGACCGGCGCCTAGGACAATCGATCGGCCGAGATTGCGCTTGCCGGGCCGGATGAGAGGCAAGCGACAAAACTTTGCGGATCTGCTTGCTTTTCGCAAATTCAGTCGTTAGGGAACACGTCTCGTCGCGGCCGGTCGTCACGATCGGATCGCGGGGTCATGCAAAGCATGGCCTGTTGCGCGCCCGTAGCTCAGCTGGATAGAGCACCAGACTACGAATCTGGGGGTCAGGAGTTCGAATCTCTTCGGGCGCGCCATTTTCCTCCTAAGTGGTCAAAATGCTAAAGGCGTTGTGCGGGCAATGGTTTGCGTCTCTGCGCGTGCTACTTTTGTGTTCTACAGGACGACCATTGATGGCCCGCGTGAAGTACGTTCAGCGACGTGCAAACCGCTTCGAATTTAGATTCCTTACGAAGTTCTTCCCCAGCCCTTGCCGAAGCGCCTAGCGAGCGCGCGTCCCTTTGCTGCGAACTCCGCCGACAGACGGAACGTTATCCGTTTTAATCGCTTATAACAGAGCCGCCCTGAGGGGTTCATGCCGACGCTTCCGCTTGTCGTTGCAATCGCGGATCAGGCAGTTGAAGACGATTGGGTGAAAACCCGTTGAACTATCCGGAGAAGGAAGCCGAGCTTGTGGCAGCCATCCTGAGTCTCAGGACAGCCGGACCGATGTCGACGTGACTTTCGAGAGATGTCACCAGTCTTTGGATCAGGCAGCAACACCCACTTCATGAAGGAGATTTGATGATGAGCGTTTTCGACAAGATCAAGGATGCTATCTTTGGCAAGGCAGAAGCTGCCGAAGCCCCGGGTTCTGCCACGCCAACCGCACCTGCCCCATCTGCGCCCCCTGCCGCTCCTTCCTCCACCGCAGGTGCGGCGCCTAAGCCCACCGTGTCCGCGCCTCCTTCACAATCGGCAACCTCTGCCGTGGATGTCAGTGCCGTCATGGATGCGGCTGTGAAGGCCAGCGGTGAACGGCTCAACTGGCGCACCTCAATTGTAGACATGATGAAAGCTCTGAACCTCGACAGCAGCCTCGCCAATCGTAAGGAACTAGCGAAGGAGCTGCAGTATACGGGGGATACTTCGGACTCTGCGAAGATGAACGTGTGGCTACACAAAGCCCTGCTGCAGAAGTTGGCTGCCAATGGTGGCAAAGTGCCTGCCGATCTGACGGATTGAGTTTAGGCAGGGTTCAGAGCCAGCTGCAGTTTCAACTGCTCAACGGGGCATCTCGCGAAAAGGGCAGACATCATCCTCGAAGGGTACGCATCTTCGCCGAAACTGTGTGCCCTCGACGATCTCCGGTTTCCCGATCCGCCCCGGTGGTCTTAATTACCACCTCCCGCAGAAGCGACTCCAGGTCAGGATGCCTGGAAGAAAGCCCCGAGCTCTGCCGCCAGCTCTTCGGGTGCTTCTTCGGCCATGTGATGGCCGCAGTCGATACTGCGGCCAGTCACGTCGGGCGCCCATCCGCGCCAGATGCCGAGGATATCGCCATGCAAGTCCTCCAAATCGTCGCGGCCCGACCAGAGCACGAGCAAGGCGCAAGCAAGCTTGCGCCTGGCCTGCCGATCATCTTCGTCGTGTCGGCGGTCGATACCTAAGCCTGCCCGGTAGTCCTCGATCATGCCATGAACGGTGGCCGGATCGTGGATAGCGGCATTGAAATCAGCATATGCTTCCTCACCCATCTCCTCGGAACTGCCCCCGTACCATGCGGTCGGGTCAGCCAGGATCGCCCGCTCGGGCTTTTCTGGCAGGGCGAAGAAAAACCAATGCCACCATGCCGCAGCGAAGCGGGCATCGCACCGGGCCAGCGCATCCGCGATTGGAATACCGTCGAGTATCGCAAGACGATCAACCGCGGCAGGATGATCCATCGCGGTTCGAAAGGCTGTGTAAGACCCTCTGTCGTGCCCGACGAGGCCGAAGCGATCAAAGCCGAAATGGCGCATCAGCGCGATACAGTCTCTCGCCTTGGCACGCTTGGATGAACCGGCGTGATCCGGTGTGTCCGCAGGCTTCGAGGATTGGCCGAAGCCACGCAGATCCGGACAGACGACCGTGTATCGCTCTGCCAGGATCGGCGCCACCCGATGCCAGGTTGCGTGTGTCCGAGGATGGCCATGCAACAACAGCAACGGCTTTCCTTTGCCGCCTATCCGGACCCGAAGCGTTGCTTCTGGAAGGCTGACCTGCTCCAGTCTAAATCCATCAAACATGTCTGCTCCTGATCGCGATCCTGCCTGAACTTTTTGGGCACTCCGATACGACACGCGCGTTGTGGTTCAAGTTTGGAGGTGCACTATGAACTCGGAGATCGCGATCATTGCTACAACCCTAGGGTTTTATGCCCTGGCAGTGGCGAGTCCGGGCCCGAACTTCGCGCTTATCTCTCGATTGGCGCTGTCGGGTGCCCGTCGCGCGGCGATCGGCGCGACATTGGGCCTCGCTCTGTCGGCTACATTCTACGCCATTTTGACCATTACGGGATTATCGATCGCGCTCACGCGCGTCGGTTGGCTCGCAAGCCTCGTTCAAATCGCAGGCGGATGCTACTTGGTCTATCTCGGTGTGAAGGCTTGGCTGGGCGCCAAGCACACGCTTTCGCCGGAATTCGGAGGGGCAGCGCAGGATACCCTTATCAAGGGGCTCCGGACAGGCGTCATCGTCAATCTGT
Organism: Mesorhizobium sp. ES1-1; assembly: GCF_020164785.1. GTDB lineage: Bacteria > Pseudomonadota > Alphaproteobacteria > Rhizobiales > Rhizobiaceae > Mesorhizobium. Next base: position 94,751 of record NZ_JAIUGX010000011.1, read on the forward strand.
CCAACCCCAAGGTGATCACCTTCTTCCTGAGCCTCTATGCGGTGACCGTGCCCATTGGAGTCTCGTTATGGACCAAACTGACCCTGCTGACGGGTGGTTTTCTCCTTGAGGTCCTTTGGTACGGCCTCGTCATCGTGATCCTCTTCACACCCCCTGCTCGCGCGGTTTACGACCGGGCAGGGCAGTGGATCGAACGCCTGGTCGGCACCGCACTTGCCCTATTCGGTCTACGCTTGATCTCGGAAAAGCTCTGAACGCGGACTGCCGTTCGGCGCGAAGACCAAGTCCGGATCGGCCGCTCATGCCCGCGTTTCAATGGAATGCCGACGACGCACTCAACCGCGCAAGGTCAGCCACACTCCCACCAGGGTCACCGCCAGGCCGACGAACATTGCCGGAGCAAGCGGCTCCGAGAACAGCATCCAGGCCCAGAGCATGGTAACCGGCGGGCTGAGATAGATCGCAGCGCTCACCTGCGCGACCGGATAGAGGCGCAGCATCGTGTAGTAGACGGCGTAGGCCAAGAATGTGGCAAAGAACACGAGCCAGGCCATGCCAATGGCAAACTCGCGCGTCATGGGCGGCTCAAGGCTCCCCTGATAGAGTCCGCACAGGCCGAAGAGGATTGCGCCGGTCAGCGAATGGATGCACAGGCTTTGGTGGACGGGCATGTTCAGGGAGGCCTTGCCCCTGCGCAGTACGGAGGCGGCGGCGAAGACCAGCATGGAGCCGACGGTGATCGCATACGCCCAGAGAGGCGCCGTGCCGAAGCTGAGGCTGTCAAAGGAGACGATCAGGACGCCTGCCACGGCGATCGCGGTCCCCAGCCATTGCCGTCCCGAAAGCCGTTCGCCCAGAAGCGGCTGCGACAGGGCCGCGATCGCCAGCGGCACCAGATCCGAGATCAGCGCGACGAGGCCTGTCGGCACTCGCTGCTCGATCGCCAGTGCGAAACCGCCGAGATAGATGAACACGGCCATCACGCCGAATGCCATCTGCGGCAGCACGGCCGAAAGGCTCATCTTCGGACCGAATGCAAAGGCGAACGGAAGCAGGATAAGACCCGATAGCAAGGTTCGCCAGAACAGAAGGACGGCCACACTGGTCTGCTCACTTGCGTAGCGGACACCGACGAAGCCGGAACTCCAGCCGATGATCAGGACTGTGCCCAGTAACGGCAGAAGCAGGCGAGAACGCGGGGTCAGGGCAATGTCAGCGGAGAGGTCCATGGCAGTTCCGGTCTGCAATACGAACCATGGATAGGAGCTCGACACGCCGGGCGCACATGACAAATATCGATCATACCATGAAGTATGGATAGAATTTGTAATTCTCACTTGCCGGATTGCACGGCTCGGGTACATCATTCACTTGCTGACATGACTTCCGGAGTGACGGATGATCGAGACGAACAGCAGGCGGCTAGACATCGACGCATTGCGCGCCCTGCGGGCTATCAAGATGCATGGCGGGGTGACACGCGCCGCCGACGCGCTCGGCCTGTCGCAGTCAGCCGTCAGCCATAAAATCAAGCGGATGGAGACCAGCCTTGGCTGCGAGCTGCTGGACAGGCGGCCGGGCGGACGCATGTTCACCGCCGACGGCGATGCGCTTCTCGCCTACGCCGGCAAGATACTTGGCCTCCACGACGAGGCGCTTGTCAGCCTGGCAAGAGCGGATCTGGCGGGACGCATCCTGCTCGGGCTGACCGAGGACACCACCTGTTCGGACCTATCAAGGATCCTCGGCCGCTTCCGGCGCCTGCACCCGCAAGTGGCCGTCCGCACGAAGGTGCGCATGAGCCTGGTGCTCCGGTCCATGCTGGAGCGCGGGGAGCTGGACGTCGCCATCATCCAGGTCTTCGCGCACGAGGTAAGGCCGGCGGATATCGTTTTGTTGCGCGAAGAACTGCACTGGGTGAGGTCGCGCGACCTGGAACTGGAGCGGGCCAGTCCTGTACCGTTCCTTTCGTTCGATGAGGATTGCTTCTATCGGCGCTGGGCCACCGACATCGGCCAGGACGGCGGGGCCGATCTGGAAACCGTGTTCGAATGTTCCAGCGCTGCCGGCATCGTGGCGGCCGTGCAGGCTGGCCTTGGCGTCGCGCTGCTCAGCGACCGTCACCTGCGTCCGGAGATGGAGATCATTCGCGAGGACCTGCCTGCTCCGCCGCCTCTCGCCTATGTCGCGCGTCGGGCAAAGAAGGCGAGAAATCCCGCGCTGGAGAGTTTTGTGTCCGAGGTTCAGGCCGAAATCAGCCGATACGGCAAGCTGGCGTTAGCCGGCTGAGTCTCAGCATACTCGACAGTGCTTTCCGGCTCCGAGATGATCGAGACAGCTTTGGCAAGAGCCAGATTGCTGCCTTGGGCCGCGCCGAATCCCGTGCGCACGCTGACCACATCCCTGTCGCGTAAGATGACGGAGCTACGGCGAATAACGATCACAATGTCCATTTTTGGGAAGCGCTGTGGCCATCTCCATTGGTCGAGATGGCGGCGTTCCCTAACGGTCGGAAGCCACCTTCGCCGTGCGACGAGCAGGTCGAGCAACAGTCCACTCATGGCAGCCAGCAGGGTTCCGGATCGAGCGGCCATGAAAAGGCCCAGCGGCGAAGGGGTTCGCGGAGATGGCGAGCCTAATCGGTGCCAGGGTGGAGGCAGGCCGGATGCCAATGCAACCGGCTTCGAAGGCTTTGTGTCGCCGCAGGTGTTATCTTTGCTTGACGCACCTATCGCATCGTGGTCCTGTGGTCAGACCACAAGACCAGAAGACCGCAATGTTAGACCTTCAACCCATCGTCAAAGAGACATCGGCCCAGCAGGTGGCCAACCAGATGTTGTCGATGATCCGGCGCGGCGTGTGGAAGGCCGGCGATCAACTGCCGGCCGAGAGGGAGTTGCTGGCAAAACTATCCGTGGGTCGCTCGACCGTGCGCGAGGCGCTCCAGATCCTGTCCACGCTCAACGTCGTGCAAGCGATTCAAGGGCAAGGCACATTCATCAAGGCGCCCCGCCCGGACGAGATTTTCCGGCCTGATCTGGTGTCGTTTCTGATCAACGATGCGGCAATCTTCGATCTGCTTGAGACGCGCAAGATGCTGGAACCGCAGACCGTGACGCTCGCGTGCCTGCGCGCAACGGATGCAGAGTTGCACGCCATCTCGCGCCTTCTCGACCAACACGCGCACGCGCTCGAAAGTGGGCTTTCGGTCAAGGAGCCTGCTCGCCTTTTCCACGTCATGCTGGCCGAGGCTTCGCACAACACCGTGTCCGCGAGCTTCATGCGCTCGATCCTGGATCTGCTCCAGGATCGCCGGCGTCCCGACATGCCGATGGACTTGCTGCGCACGGAGTTGCGCGACCACCGAGAAATCCTGAACCTGGTCATGTCGCGCAACGCGCAAGGCGCCGCCGATCGCCTCGTTCAGCACATCGTTCAGTCCGCAGTCATCGACCTCCCGGATTTCGATGCCGCGGACCGGGCAGCCTCCGCAAGTTCAGAGAACTGATAAAAGGGGATCAACATGACGACTACCGACCACCGCCAGTCTCTGCGGTACCGATTGAAAACGATGGCGGCCGGCGCTTTCGCGGGTCTCGCCGTTCTGTCCATGTCGCCTGTTGCGCAAGCGCAGGAAGAGCCGGTCAACGTGACCTTCATTATTTATACCGCGCCTGGCGATCCGTTCTGGCAGCCGGTGATCAAGGGCGCGCAGGAGGCAGCGAAGGACCGAAACGTCAACGTCGACATTCAGTATGCCGACAGCGACCCGGTCAAGCAGAACAATCTGATGGAGACGGCTATCGCCAACAAGGTCGACGGTCTGGCCGTCGTAAACTGGCTGCCCGGCGCATTCACCGACAACATCGCCAAGGCGCGGGAAGCCGGCCTCGGCGTTGTCACCTTCGACACCAATGACCCGAACCCGAACGCCACCAAGAGCCAGGCCTATGTCGGTCAGGACTTCTTTGCGGCTGGCCAGCGCATCGCGCAGAAGATGATCGACACAGCAAAGCTCAAATCCGGCGACCATGTGGTCGCGCCCGTCGAGGATCCGGATGCCTTCTACGGCACCGAGCGCTACCGTGGCATCAAGGATGTGCTCGACAAGGCGGGCATCACTTCGGAAAAGCTCGACGCGACGCCGACCATGGCAACCGCTCTGACGCGCATCTCGCAATATCTCGTCGGCAACAGCCAGACCAAGGCCGTGATCGGCCTCGGCAGCGTCGTCACCGAGATTGCGCCGCAGGCGGCTGCGGAAGCCGGCCTGAGCATCGCGGTCGGCGGTTTCGACCTCAGCCCCGGCATCGTCGATGCGATCATGGCGAAAAAGATGATCGCAACGGTCGACTCCGGCGCCTATTACGAGGGCTACATGCCGATCGTCATGCTTGCCTACTACAAGCGCTACGGCATTCCTCCGGCGTCGATCCCGATCGGCGGAACCATCATCGATTCAGGCAATGCCGAACTGGTCAAGAAGTTCGCCGGCACCTACCGCTAACTCATCCACGAGGCTGGCGGATCGATAAAGCCGCCAGCCACCTCTCCGGCGACTTTTCGGGACAATGACCATGACCAAAACCGCCTCCGACCTCAGCGGGTTGGCCCTGCAGCCGCGATCGAGGCGCTGGCGAGACCTCCTGCGCGAACCTGTCGCCAGCATCTGCATGCTGTTCATCGTCTTTCAGCTGGTCTGCATCGTCGGGGCGCTGCTGTTCCCGGAAGCGTTCCGCTATCTGTCGCCGCAGAACGTATCGCTACTCCAGCGGGCCATCCCCGTCATCGGGGTCGTGGCACTCGGCGTCGGCCTGCTGATGATTACCGGCGAGTACGATCTTTCGGTCGGCTCGGTGTACACTCTGGCCGGCTATTCGATGGCGATGCTCTACACGGCAGGGGTCTCGCCGGTCGTCGCCCTCGTGCTGACCCTGCTGATCGGCATTGTCATCGGCATCGTCAACGGGATCATCACGGTCAAGACAGGGATCCCCTCATTCATTGCGACGATGGGCTCGATGCTTCTGGTGCGCGGCCTGGTGCGATGGCTGTCGGAAATGGGCTCGGTTTCGTTCCGGCCCGGCGAGGCCTTTGCCAGCCTGTTCACCGGCTCCGTGTTCGGCGTCGAAGCGGCCTTTATCTGGTTCATCGTGCTGGCCCTGGCGGCGGCGGTCTTCCTGCATCGCAGCAAGATCGGCAACCACATGTATCTGGTAGGCGGCAACGAACGCACCGCTCGTGCGGTCGGCATCGCCACCGACAGGGTGAAGATCGTGGCGTTTGCCTTGTCGGGCATGGCCGCGGCGATCGCGGGCGTCCTGTCCATCACCCGCGTCGGCACAGCCACGCCCGCCCAAGGCCTCGGCATGGAACTGCGCGCCATTGCCGTATGCGTCATCGGCGGCCTCTTCCTCTCGGGCGGCCGCGGCACCGTGCTCGGCATCGTCGTCGGCGCCTGCATCCTCTACATGGTCGAGGACGTGCTGTTGCTGTTGCGCGCGCCGGGCTTCTATCTCGACGTCTTCGTCGGCGCGATCCTGGTCATCGCCGTTATCGCCAACACCGCACTAGCTCGCAGGAGCGCCAAATGAACGCGGTCGCGACACCCCTTCTGGAACTCAAGGGCATCAGCAAGTCCTACGGCCATATCGAAGCGCTGACCCAGGCGGATTTCGACATCAGGCCAAACGAGGTGGTCGGTCTGCTCGGAGACAACGGCGCCGGCAAGTCGACACTGGTCAAGATCATGTCGGGTGTCGAATTTCCGACCAGCGGCAAGATTTTCCGAGACGGCAAGCCGGCCACGATCCGCTCGCGCAAGGATTCCGAGCGGCTCGGCATCGAAACTATCTACCAGGACTCGGCCCTGGTCGGCTCGGCGTCGATCATGCGCAACTTCTTCGCCGGGCGGGAGCTGACGAAGGGTCCAGGACTGCTCGACATGCAGGCGATGAACGCCATAGTCATGGACCAGCTCCTCAACACCGTCAAAATAGCCGGCATCGACTCGCCCGACATCCTGGTCGAGACACTGTCCGGCGGCCAGCGCCAAGCCGTCGCCATTGCGCGTGCCGTCTATTTCAAGACCGCGATGCTTCTCCTCGACGAGCCGACCAGCGCCCTATCGGTGCGCGAGACGGATAAGCTGCTGGCGCATCTCGGTGAGTTGAAGGCGGACGGAGTGTCAGCCGTGTTCATCACCCACAATCTCTACCACGCCTATGAAAGCTGCGACCGCTTCGTCATCCTGTCGCGCGGGCGGGTCATCCGCAGCCTGACTCGAGAGGAGACGACCGTGCGCGAACTCAACGACATCATCGTCAAGAACTGAGGTGGCCACCATGTCGATACGCTGCGTCCTCAAGGCCCGCGCCGTGCTGGGCGAGAAGCTCTACGAGACCGGCTTCACGGCCGAACCGACGGCCGGGGGCCGCATTGCGCTTGAAACGGACATTACCGGCCTCGAGGAGCCGCTCTATCATGGCTGACCAGGGCGAATTCGCCGGGCAGGTGGCGGTCGTGACCGGCGCGGCGCGCGGCATCGGTTTCGGCATCGCATCGACCCTGGCGCGGCGTGGCGCCTCGACCGTCCTGGTCGATGTCGACCGGGCCGTCCTCGAAGCCTCCGTGGATGGCTTGGCGGGTGCCGGGTTGACGGTGAAGGGCGTCGTCGCCGACGTTTCATCGTTGGCGTCGGTCAAAACTCTGGCGACGGAAACACTCGCCTGGAAGGGCCGGATCGACATCGTTTGCCCCAACGCCGCCGTGTTCGGGTCCGCCAGCATCGTCGACATGACGGAAGCGGAGTGGGACCGCCTGCTGTCGATCAATCTCAAGGGCGCGTTCCTGACGTTGCAGGCCTTCATGCCGGCCATGCTTGAGCGGGCTTACGGCCGCGTCGTGATCACCTCGTCCGTCACCGGCACGCGCACCGCAATCCCCAACATGATTCACTACGCGACAACCAAGGCCGGCCTTCTCGGCATGGTTCGCGCGGCGGCGCTGGAGACGGCCGGCCGCGGCATCACCGTCAATGCGGTCGCCCCCGGCCATGTCATGACGGAGGGTGCTGCCTCACTCTACGATCCCGAGTTCCTGGCAGCCACCGAGAACCACATTCCGATGGGCCGCCTTGCCACGTCGGACGAGATTGCGGACGCCGTCGCCTTCTTCGCCAGCCGCCGCGCCGGTTACATCACCGGCCAATCCCTGGTGGTTGATGGCGGCCTGACGCTTCGCGAATATCCGGCTGGATATCCCCGTGTCTGAAATCCAGTACGACTTCCGCAGCGATACGGTCACGCGCCCAACAAAGGCGATGCGCGACGCCATGAACGCGGCGCCGGTGGGCGACGACGTCTATGGTGAAGATCCGACCGTCAATCGGCTGGAGCGCGAGGCCGCAGAGATTTTGGACAAGGAAGCGGGTCTGTTCTGCACATCCGGGACGCAGTCCAACCTGATCGCCTTGATGATCCACTGCGGACGCGGCGACGAGTTCATAGCCGGCCAAATGGCGCATCTTTATCGCTGGGAGGCCGGCGGCGCATCGGTGTTGGGCAGCATCCAGCCGCAACCCATACCCAACCAGGCCGACGGTACGCTTGCGTTGGAGGACATCGCCGATGCCATCAAGCCCCACGACCCCCATTACGCCGTCACGCGTTTGCTGGCGCTGGAAAACACGTTCGGCGGCCAGGTGTTGCCGCAGGCTTATGTCGACGCCGCGTCAAGACTGGCGCGCCACCACGGCCTGTCCTTGCACCTGGACGGTGCCAGACTGTTCAATGCGGCAATCGCCAGCGCCATGCCGGCAGGCCGACTGGCGCGCGACTTCGATACCGTCTCGATCTGCCTCTCCAAGGGTCTCGGCGCGCCGGTGGGCAGCGTGCTGGTCGGTTCTCGCGACATGATTGAGAAAGGCCGGCGTCTGCGCAAGCTGCTGGGCGGCGGCATGCGGCAGGCCGGCGTCATCGCGGCCGCGGGCATTCACGCGCTGCATCACCATGTCGACCGGCTGGCCGAAGATCATGAAAACGCATCGCGTCTGGCGACAGGGCTTGCGCGGCTACCGGGCATACGTCCGAACGTGCCGCATTCCAACATCATATTCGTGGAGTTGGACGGCTTTGACGCGACGCAGGTTAAGGCCGCCTTCCACGCCCGTGGCATCGGCGTTGGAACGGCCACCGGCAACCGCCTGCGCCTGGTCACGCATCTCGACGTCGGCAAGGAAGGCGTGGAGGCCGCTGTGGTCGCCGCGGAGGCGATTTTCCGCTAGTGCCTGGTAACCGTGCTGCCAAGCTGTCAGCATGGTTACCTTGGACCGCCAGACTAGTCCACGAAGCGCCGTCTGGTTGCTGTAGACGACACCTGATGGCACCGCGCGCGGACAATCATCGTCGCTTTTTGAAGGATGATTGGGGAAGATCTTGTCTAGTTCGTACGCGATCACCTGTTCTGGTGCAGGATCGTCTCGGCCGCAATGAAGCCCCAGGTCAAATTGGGGCCGAGCGTGGTGCCGGCTCCGACGGCACGCGTGCCGATAGGGTTGGCCATTGCAAGCCCTGCCGCGTAGAGGCCGGGGATGATCGAGCCGTCCGGTCTCACCACCTGCGCCCGCTCGTTGGTGCGAGCGCCCCCCTTGGTGCCCAGAAGAGAGCGGTTGATCGTCATGCCGACATAGGGAGGCTTGTCTATGGGCTTCAGACGGTTTTCCGGGCCATGCGCCTTATATGCTTCCCAACCGTTTTCGCCGCGCTGGAAATCCGCATCGTGCCCCTTGGCGCAGAAACCATTCCAGCGGGCAATGGTCTCCTCGAGCGCTGCCGGCGGCAGCCCGAGTTTTGCGGCAAGGCCGGCAATCGTATCCGCCTTCTTCACCCAGTCGCGCTCGTAGGAGGCGTACCAGCGGAAGGGCAGGGACGTCCGCGGGAACCGATGGTCGCCTACGAGGTAGCAGGGCAGATGGATGGGGGCGCCGTCGGGTCCGCGTGCATCGATCGCCTCGCCGATGTTGAAGGAGTTTTCGCTGATGAAGCGCTTTGCGTGGCGGTCCACCACAATGGAGTGAGGTTCGGCCTGGAAGGTCATCGGCAGACCGTGGCGCTCTCCCTGGTAGCGCGTCGGCAGGCAGGGATAGACGTTCGCCTGGTCCATGCGGTCCAGCTGCGCGCCAACGGACGCGGCAAGTTTCTGGCCGTCGCCCTCGTTGCCGCGCGGACTACCGATCCGGTCGAATGCGCCGGGGAAATGCTGCTTGCGCATCTCGTCGTCCCATTCAAAGCCACCCGTTGCGATCACCACGCCCCGACGCGCGGCAATCTTCCTGCGCCGGCCTTCGGTTTCCACCTCCGCGCCGATGATACGTGAGTCCAAATCCTGAAGCAGGGTAACTGCGCGCGTTGCCAGCTTGAAGGAGACACCGGCGTCGAGGCAGCCCTTGATCAGCCCGGTCATCAGCGCCGTGCCTTGCCCGCCGGAATTGGTCAGCCATCGCCAAAGGAGCTTCGGCCAGAGTTTGAATCCCGCACGGATCGGGTGATGATAGAGATCCAGGTCGACGACCTCCTGGTAGGTGAAACTGTGCGGCAAGGTGGAGCGGCGCAGCCTGGATGCGAGCCTGCCCAGGATGCGACGGCTGAGCGGTCTGGGCGAGAGCATACGGCCAAAGAGCTTGCCACCCGGCGCCTCGGCAAAGGGGTCCGGCTCATTGATCAACCGGAAGTCGAGCGGCGTGTTGCCGGAGAGGAAGCGCAGCATATCGGGCGCCGCGCGGGCGAAAGCAGCCCATAGCGCGTCTTCCTTCCGCTCCCAGCCTTCGGGTGCGACGGCGCGCAGATAGGCGAGTGCGTCCTCGCGGCTATCGGCGATGCCGGCTTCGGCAGCGACATGATTGGCCGGTATCCATACACCGGCTCCGGACATGGCGGATGTACCGCCCAGCCATTCGGTCTTCTCGATGACCAAGACTTTGAGACCGCCTTTGGCGGCTCTCAAAGCCGCTGAACAGGCCGCCGAGCCCGAACCGATGACCAGAACGTCGACTTCGTCCATTGGGGTCCCCTGCCTTTATGACGTGTCACTATAGGAACACGAAATTAAATCTGTCTACTCTTGTGTCGACACTTTCCGCATTGTAGCTTCGCCTGAGTTGCCAGCGTCCCAGCATGATCCCGCAGCTCTTTCGACAGGCAGAAGCCATGGATGATACCCGCCTCCCAGCCGCGCCGTCCGGTATCCATGTTTCCGGATCCGAAAGCCGCGAAAGCTATTGGCAGCCGGTGCCGGCAAACGGCCATATCGACGTTGCTTTGGCACCGCATATCGTCGGCATGGAGCACCCTTTCGCGCTGGGCACGCAATCGGTCGCGCCCGGCGGCTATGTGCGCGAGCACACGCATGATCGCAACGAGGAGACGATCTATGTCATCGAAGGTCATGGCCGTGCCGTCATCGAAGGCAAGGAATATCCGCTGAAACCGGACAGCGTCGTGTTCCTGCCGAAAAACGTCAGGCACATGTTCATCAATGATGGCGAAACGCAGCTGCGGTGGATCTGGCTGATCGTGCCCAATGGTCTGGAGGACTTCTTCCGCCTGATCGGAAAACCTCGCAAACCCGGCGATCGCGTGCCATCCAACTTCCCGCGCCCGGAAAACGTGCTGGAGATCGAGCGCAAGACGGTGTTCGGGGCTGATCTGGCCGACAAGTTCGATCCCACGAAGCAGACCTCCTGAAGCAGGCCATGCTGACGATTGGCCTCATCGGCTACGGTGCGATCGCGCACGACATCGTTCGCGTTTTCCCCGCCGATGCCGTTCGTTGGGTGGCGCTGTTGCGCGAAGGCGCCAGGCCTGGATTGCCGGGCCATGTCCGCGCGGTGACGCGGCTTGACGCATTGATCGACGCACGCCCCACGGCGGTGGTGGAGGCGGCCGGCCAGCAAGCGGTGGCCGCCTGCGTACCCGCGCTTCTCGAAGCCGGCATCCCGACCCTCATCGCTTCGGTCGGCGCGCTGTCGGATCCGGCGCTTGCCGCCCGACTGAGCGAAGCCGCACGCATCGGCGGCGCGCGCCTGGTGTTGCCCTCGGGCGCATTGGGGGGCCTGGACTATCTGCGGGCGATAGCGGTGCTTCCCGATGCGCGCGTTCGCTACACCTCGCGCAAGCCACCGGCCGCCTGGGCGGCGGAGCTGGCCGCCGCCGGACTTACAGTCGACGATCGCGCCATAGTCCTCTTCGAGGGCACTCCCAGCGAGGCGGCGGGGCGCTATCCGAAAAACCTCAACGCAGCTTTCGCCGTGGCGATGGCGGCGGGGGCCGAGAAGGTAACGGTGCTTGTGATTGCCGATCCGGCGGCTTCCGGCAACACCCACGAAATCGAAGTCGAGAGTGCAGCCGGCACTGCCTCCTTCCATCTCGTCAACGCGCCCTCGCCCGACAATCCCAAGACTTCGGCGCTCACCGCCCTCAGCATCGTGGCCGCCCTTCGCGAATTGGTCGATCGGGAGGGCCATCGCTGATGCCCTTCTTCGCCGCCGCCGACGGCTGCCGCATCCACTACGAGACATCAGGCAGCCATGGGCCGCGCCTGATCCTTATCCCCGGGCTCGGCGGCGACGGGAGGTTCTGGGCAGGTGTCGTTGGGCTACTCGAGGGTCACCATCGCATCATTGTCACTGACCATCGCGGCGCCGGACGCAGCGATCGACCGAGCGGCCCCTATTCCATTCCCCTGATCGCGAGTGACATTGCCGACCTGCTGAGGCGCACGGGCGGCCCCGCTCACATTGTCGGGCATTCGACCGGCGGCGCCATCGCGCAGGTGCTTGCGCTCGATCACGGCGAGATCGGCTTGAGCTATACGATCAGCAGCTCCTGGGCGCGGGCCGACGCCCGTTTCCGTGCGCTGTTTGGCGCCCGTGCCGAACTGCTCGATGCCGGTATGGCCGAAACCTATCAGCGCCTGGGCCATGTGCTGTGCTACGAACCATCCTACCTCGAGACACATGCCGTGCAACTCGACGCGGCAGCCGCAGCCGCTCCACACACGCTGGCGCCCCTTGCCGTCGCGGCGGCGCGCGTGCGCATGCTGCTCGACCATGATCGCCTTGCCGACCTGCCGCGCATCGCCGCCCCGGTCCAGGTAATAGTGGCTGCCGGCGATATACTGACGCCGCCCACCCTTTCGCAGTCTATCGCCGCTGCAATACCGGGTGCCGACCATGTAACCGTTCCCGGCGCGCATTTTCATCCGCTGACCGATCCCGCAGGTTTTGCCGCCATCCTTGGCCGTTTCATCGCCAGAGCCGAGAGCAAATGTCATGACCGCTGAAGTTGCCGCCCCTCTCGTCGAACCGCGCCTGAAGCCGGGCGCCGACCTCCTCGCCGAAGGGCGCGCCATGGCGCGCGACTGGCGGCTCGGCAGCTGCCTTTTCCTCACCGAAACCGGCATGCCTTCGGAGGCGGCTTGGAAGCGCAAGGCGGCAGCCGAGAAGCGCGTCATGCAGCACGCCCATATCGGCTTCCGAAGCGTCGAGCGCACCATCGCGGCGATCGGGGAGGTGCATGGGCAATGCCGCAAGGCGGGGGTGACTGTCGATCGTTTCGGCATCACGCTCGACTGGTCGATGGGCTATCCGCAGGCGATGCGCGCCAAGGCAGCACGTGGGACCGGCATCGTGCTCACCGGTCCGGAGGATTTTGCGCGCATCACCAATGCGGCACCCGCCGCCGCCCATTTCGGCGACTTCATGCTCGGCCTGCCGGGCGCGCTGGAAAACACCCGCTCGGCCATTGCCGCGGGGGCAACGGCGATCGGTAATCTCGGCCAGTATTTTACGTTCCGGCTGCCCTATTGGGACGATGAGGTGGCGACCACCGAGGCGACCGTCACGGCGCTGGGTCTGATCGCGGCGCAGGATGCCGAGATCCTTGTCCATTCCAATCTGGACGACGGATTTGCCGGACTGTTTATCGACATGGCCTGCGCGCTGGGCATGGTGCTGATCGAAAAGCACATCGTCGAGGATTTGATCGGCGCGCGTCTCGCGCATTGCTACGGCCACCATTTCAGCGATCCGCTGTCGCGCACCGCCTTCCATGCCGCGCTGGTGCGGGTCAACGACACGCCGGGCACGATGATCTTCGGAAACACCGTTTCCTATCAATCGACCCCGGCGGGCAACTATGCCAGCCTGGCAAGCTATCTCCTGGCGGACATACTTGCGGTGGGGCGGTGGCCGTCCGGCCATGCGATCAATCCCGTGCCGGTGACCGAGAACCAGCGCATTCCCGATGTCGACGAGATCATCGACGCGCAGACCTTCGCGCACCGGCTGACGCTGCACGCTCCGTTCTACGACCCGGTGTTCGATTGGACCAAGGCCGAGGCGATGGCCGATCTGCTGGTGGAAGGCGGCCGCCGGTTCGCCGAGGCCGCCATGAAGGGGCTGGCCGAGCGGGGGGTGGATGTCGAAGACCCGGCCGCATTGATGCTCGCCATCCGCCGTATGGGCCCCAAGCGCCTGGAGGATCTTTTCGGGCCCGGCGCGGCAAGCCAGCGTGGGCGCAAGCCGCTGATCCATGCCGAATGGGCGCGTGAGCTGAACCACAAGGCGGCAAGCTGGGTTTCGGCGCAGAGACCGCTGACGAGGCCAGCCCCGCTGACCGTATGCATCGGTACGACCGACGTGCACGAACACGGCAAGTATCTCGTCGAGCAAGCGCTGACTGGCCTCGGCGTCGCGATTGCCGATGCCGGCGTGGCCGTCGACCCGGAAGCGCTTGTCGCGCACGCGGCCGAGACCCGAGCCAGTGCCATCGCCGTCAGCACCTATAATGGCGTGGCGCTTCGCTACGCTCAGGCGGTGAAGGCGGCGATGGCGGCGCGCGGGCTTGTCCTGCCTGTGCTTATCGGCGGAAGGCTGAACGAGGTGCCGAAGGATTCCAATTCCGGCCTGCCGGTGGATGTGACCGAGGACATAGCAAAGCTCGGCTGCGTGCCATGCGTCGATCTCGATGCGATGCTCGTCGCCCTGCGCTCCATCCCAAACGAGCGGTAAGGCCCGCCATGGACCGGCCAGCCGCCGCTCTCACCAGGCAGTCATGCCGCCGTCGACTGTCAGGATAGAGCCGGTCGCAAAGGAGGATTCGTCGCTGGCCAGCCACAGGATCGCCTGCGCGATCTCGGCCGGCTGGGCGACGCGGTTCATCGGCGCGCGCGCATTCAACGCCGTGACGAAGCCCTGCGGGTCGGAATGGGTTTCGAGAATCTTGTCGAAATAGCTCGACCAGGTGGTGCCAGGGGCCACGGCGTTCACGCGAATCCTGTCTGCGGCGTGGTCGAGCGCCATGGCGCGTGTCAGCGCCGCGACGCCGCCCTTCGACGCGACATAGGCCGCCCGGTCGGCAATCCCAACCTGGGCGACGTTGGAGGCCGTATTCACGATCACTCCGCCGCCGCCCGCAGCCATGACTGGAACGGCATATTTGGAGCAGAGGAAGACGCCCTTGAGATTGACGGCCATCAGCGCATCCCAGTCTTGCGCCGCGGTGGTGACGACGGAGCCGCGTATGCCGTAGCCGGCATTGTTGACGAGCACGTCTATACGCCCGAACGCCTCCTGCGCGCGCGCCACCATAGCCATCACCGAACGCTCGTCCGAGACATCGGCCTCCATAGCCAGTTGACCCGTGCTGTCCGCAACGTCTTTTGCTTTGGCACCGTCGCGGTCCACGACCAGGACACGCGCGCCCTGCTGCACGAACAGCTCCGTCACCGCCGCGCCAATGCCGGCTCCTGCGCCAGTGACGATCGCCATCTTGTCCTTCAAACGCATTGTCGATCCCGTTTTCCAGATTGTTTCGTTCGCATCTTGCAGAAGCTCTTGCAAAGTGTCGACACTTTTGTATTTAATTTCGCACGAGATCGGAGATATCGGTGAAAAACACTCCTTCCGTCGAACAGCACCTGGAAATCTATCGCCGCATGCTGCTGGTGCGGCATCTGGAAGAGAGCCTTGGCGTGCTCCACAAGGAAGGACGCACACGCGGTCCCATCCATCGCTGCGACGGCCAGGAAGCCGTCGGTGTGGCGGCAACCGCGGTGCTGGAGGCAGGTGACAAGGTCGCCACCACCCATCGCGGCCACGCGGTCTATATCGGCAAGGGCATGGCCATGCGCCCCGTTGTCGCCGAGATCCTTGGCCGCGCCACCGGCGCCTGCGGCGGACGCGCCGGCCACATGCTGATCGCCGATGCCGAGCTGGGCGTGATCGGCGGCAATGCCATCGTCGGCGCCGGCATTCCGGCGGCGACCGGCATGGCCCTCTCCATGCAGATCATGGGCACCGGTAACGTCGCCATGTGCATTTTCGGCGACGGCGCCGCCCAGACCGGCATCTGTCACGAGGCAATGAACATGGCGGGACTGTGGAAGTTGCCTGTCGTCTTCGTGCTCGAGCACAACCAGTTCGGCCTGACCGTGCCCTCGGATGTGCAGTCGCCGGTGGCGGATCTGTCGATCCGCGCCGCCGGCTATGCCATGCCGGCCGAGATCGTCGACGGTAACGACGCTATCGCGGTCTACCGCGCCGTTTCTGCCATGACCGAACGGGCCCGGCGCGGCGAAGGCCCCGGCATGGTCGAATGCAAGACTTACCGCGTCGAAGGCTTTTCCACGTCCGACATGGGCGGCTACCAAAAGCCGGAAGACATCACCGCCTGGAGGGCACGCGACCCGCTGCTGGTTTCGCGCCAGGCACTTCTTGTCGGCGTCGATGAGGCCAAGCTCGCCAAAATCGAGGCGGCGGCCAAGGCCGAGGTGGCGGAAGCCTTCGAGACGGCTCTCTCCGACCCAATGCCGGCATTCCTGGTCGACGAAGCCTGCAATCCCTATAGCGAGGCGTACTGACATGGCCATGATGCGGTACGCGGAGGCGCTCAACGCAGCGCTGCGCGAAGAGATGCAGGCCGATTCGTCCGTGTTCCTCTTCGGCGAGGACATCGGCCGCTACGGAGGCGTCTTCAAGGTGACAAGGGGTCTGATGGAGGAGTTCGGCGAGTCGCGCGTGCGAGACACGCCGATTTCCGAACAGGCGATGACCGCCATGGCGGTGACCGCGGCCATGACGGGCACCCGTCCGGTGCTGGAAATCATGTATGCCGACTTCATACCGCTGACGCTCGATGCCCTGGTCAACCAGGCCTCCATCTACAACTACATCTGGAACGGCCAGGTGAAGATGCCTTTCGTGCTGCGCACGCAAGGCGGCGGCGGTGCCGGCGCCGGCGCGCAGCACTCGAAGGCGCTTGATTCCATGCTTGCCCACATACCCGGCATCAAGGTGGTCGCGCCTTCGACACCGGCCGACGCCAAGGGCATGCTGAAGGCCGCAATCCGCGACGACCAGCCGGTGGTCTTCCTGGAGCACAAGCTGCTCTATAACATTCGCGGCGAGGTGCCGAATGGCGATGTGACGGTGCCGCTCGGCAAGGCCGCAACCATGCGCGAGGGTAGCGACATTTCGATCTTCGCCACGTCCAAGATGGTGGTGGAGGCGTTGAAGGCCGCCGAGCTCCTCGCGGCGGACGGCGTGTCGGCGGAGATCGTCGACCTGCGGTCGCTGCGCCCACTCGATGTCAACGCCATCGTCGCCTCCATCTCGAAAACGCACCATGCCGTGGTGGTCAATGAAGGCTGGCGCTTCTGCGGCTATGCCGCCGAGCTCTCGGCAACGATCATGGACCACGCTTTTGACGAGCTCGATGCACCGGTCGCGCGCGTCACCCTGCCTGACATGCCGATCCCCTACGCCGAACCGCTGGAAACGGCGATGCTGCCGAATGCAGAAAAGATCCGTACTGCGGCGCTGAAGACGCTGAACTGACGGAGGCGGCGA
Source organism: Mesorhizobium sp. ES1-1 (assembly GCF_020164785.1). Taxonomy (GTDB): domain Bacteria; phylum Pseudomonadota; class Alphaproteobacteria; order Rhizobiales; family Rhizobiaceae; genus Mesorhizobium. Next base: position 111,657 of record NZ_JAIUGX010000011.1, read on the forward strand.
TGACAACCCATCCGATCACGATCGACAGCGCCGGCGGCGAATACATGGAAGCCGTGCTCGTGATCGCCTGGGCGGTGAAGCCCGGCGATCCGGTCAAGGCCGGCGATCTGGTCGTCACCGTCGAAACGGCCAAGGCCGCGACAGATATCGAGGCAGACCGCGACGGCTGGCTGGCTGACATCTTCTTCGGCGAAGGCCAGGAAGCGCCGGTGGGCGCCGTGCTCGGCACGATCGCGGACGAGAAGCCTAAGGCTGACCAACCCGCTTCAGTCGAGCCGGCGCCAGCAGCCGCCACGGCAGCCAAGCCGCGCGAGCCTGTGGCCGGCGAAGCCTCTCCCTCCGTCAGGCAGGCCGGCAGCCGCCCGATCGTCAGCCCCCTTGCCCGGCGGCTTGCCGCGACGGCGGGGCTCGATCTTGCCACCATTTCGGGAAGCGGGCCGCGCGGACGCATCAAGCAGCGCGACATCGATGCCGCCCTTGCCGCGCGCACGAACGAACGGGATAGCGCGGTCCAACCGACGCCGGCCCGGGGCCAGATATCGTCCCTTGCCGCGCCGGCGCCGGCCAGACAGACCGTGCCGATGGTTTTCATCCATGGCTTCGGGGCGGACCGCTCCGTGTGGCGGCAGGTCATCCCGCTGCTCGGGCCCGGAATCGAGACAATCGCTCTCGACCTGCCCGGCCACGGCGGTCAAGCCGGAGCAACGGCGAGCAGCATCGAGGAGATCGCTTTCCTCCTTTCCGACCGGCTGGAGGACATGGGCGTGGGCGATGCGCATCTCGTCGGCCATTCGCTTGGCGGCGCGGCGGCTCTCGCGCTTGCCCGGCTTGGCCGGCTAGCGGTCCGTTCCGTCACGCTTCTGGCTCCCGGCGGGCTCGGGCCCGAGATCAATGCCGGCTTCATTGCCGGGCTCGCCCGCGCAACAACCGTGCAGGCACTGGAGCGCTGGTTGGCGGTCACGGTCGGCGACCCCTCGGCCTTGCCGCAAGGCTACGCGCAGGCCGTGCTGCGGCAGATCGAAAAGAACGGCAATCGCAGCACGCTCGCCGCGATGGGGGAAAGCCTGTTCCCCGACGGGACGCAGGGCTTCGATCTTGCCGGGGCGCTCGCGGAACTCGCCGTGCCGACGCGGCTCATCTGGGGCAGGCTCGACCGTATCATCCCTGTGACCCATGCGGACCGCTCGCCAGGCTTTGCCGCTGTCCACCTTCTCGACGGCGTGGGGCATGTCGCGCAGATCGAGGCGCCGGCGCTGACCGCACGGCTGATAACCGAGACGGTGCGAAGCGCCGGCTGAGCCGCGGCGGCGGAAGCACGCAGACCACCAGTAGACGGGCGCCCGGGGCGCCGCAGCAGATGCCAGAAGGAGCGCCCAAGATGATCTTCGACCACCGCACTTACACCGCTCGCCCGAACAAGCTGTCGCATTTCCTCAACCTCTACGAGGAGGTCGGCCTGCCCATGCAGCGGCAGTATCTGGGCGAGCCCTTCGGCTTTTTCCAGACGCATATCGGTGATCTCTCGCGCACCGTGCATCTGTGGAAATATGACAGCCTTGCCGACCGGGAAGAGCGGCGCGACCGCATGGAGGCCGATCCCGAATGGCAGGCCTACCGGCGCAAGGTGATCGAAACCGACTATCTGCTCGATATGCGCAACCAGATCCTCAAGCCCGTTTCGTTCTTCAATCCGGGAAAATAAGATGGATCTGATTTTCTCGGCCGAGGGGCAAAGCTGGCCGCTGCGGCTCACCGGCAATGCCGGCCGTACCCGCCGTGCCTTGCTTTCGGCGCTGCCAATGCGCCTGCAACTGCATACGCCCAAGATCGCCGGCAGCCATATCTACTGGCATGCACCCTTCGTCGAGGACGTTGAGGGAGCCACACATGTGCTTGCCGCGACCGCAGGCGCCTTTATCTATTGGCCGGTGCGGCAGTTCCTGGAAATCACCTTCGCGCCGCTTCAGGCCGAAAATGCCGAGATCACCGTTCTCGGCCATCTTGACGCACCGGTGGAAGGCGTTGCCGAACTCGCCGCGACCTTGAAGCGGGATCAGGGAAGACGCATTCTGGAAGGCACGCTGGTCCAATCGGGTGGCGGCGCAGCCGAGCCGTCGGCGCAATCGCCGTTGCCCCAGGATATCATCGCTGCGCGCAAGGCGTTGTGGGCGGCTTGTCCCGCCGATATCAGCAACGTCACCGCGTCGCGCGCGATCATGCATCCCGCAGGTCCCGTTCTTACGGCGGAGTCGGAAGCGCGGGTGCTGCACGAGCTGCTGTGGTGGATCCGCGCGGCGCGCGGCCGGGATGAGGCCGTGCGGCGGCAGATGGCCGCGCTTGCGCTCAACAAGACCGGCACCCGGCTGCGCGACTTCTGCCATATGGAAGAAACGCCGGCTTTGCTGTTCCGGCTCGAGGCGGCGATGGGTGACGTCCATCCCTTCGATCTCCTGATCGACGAGGCAATCCTGGCCGCTGGTCGGATCGGCGCCTGGCTCGATCTCCTCATCCCATGGAACGACCTCAACGAGGCTTTTCGCGGCGCGCTCGATGGCAGGAAGGCCAGTTGATGGAAAAGGTGAGGGTCGGCATTGTCGGCTTCGGCGTGATCGGTCAGCGCTGGGCGGCTTGTTTCGCCCATGCCGGCCACCCGGTTCGCGTCTTCGAGCCGACGGATCGGCGCGAGACGGCATTCAGCGAAGTGTTGCCCGGCCTCATGGGCGATCTCGACGCGCTGAAGGGGCCTTCGCCGGCTCCCGGTGCCGTGCGTCTTTTCCCGACGCTCGCAGAGACGCTCGAAGGCGTCGGGTTCGTGCAGGAGAACGGCCCGGAAAACCTGGCCCTCAAGCGCCGGCTGCTCGCCGAAATCGAGGACCATGTCGGTGATGAGGTCATCATCGCCTCTTCCTCCTCGGCGCTGCTGGTGTCCGACATGCAGGCGGAATGCCGCCTGCCCGGCCGCATCGTGCTTGGTCATCCCTTCAACCCCGCACATCTGATGCCACTGGTCGAGATCGTCGGCGGCACGGCGACCTATCCAAGAGCTCTCGGCGAGGCACGCGCACTCTATGAGGCGATCGGCAAGAAGCCGGTGACTCTCAACCGGGAAGTGACAGGTCATATCGCCCTGCGCCTGATGGCCGCCATGTGGCGCGAAGCGATCGCGCTGGTGCGCGACGGTGTCGCCTCCGTCGAGGACGTCGATCGAGCCTTCATGTATGGGCCGGGGCCGAAATGGACGCTGCAGGGCTCGTTCATTTCCAACAGCCTCAACGCCGGCGGCATAGGCGATTTCCTGCAAAAATATGGCCCAACCTATCAGGCGATCTGGGACACGCTGCTCGATGCCAGGCTCGACGACGAGACAATTCGCACGGTTAGCGCGTCCACGAGTGCAGCCGTTAACGGACGCAGCCAGGATGAACTCAAGGCGGCACGCGAGGCCGGCCTTGTCGATATCCTGAAAACGGTGGCCCAACGCGGCGCGCTTTGAGCGCTTCAGGAGAGCAAGCATGGATTACCGAACCGCCCTCGTCACCGGCGCCTCGAAGGGCATCGGCGCGGCCATCGTCGATGGCCTGGTGGCGGAAGGATTGACCGTCCATGCGCTGGCGCGCAGCAATGACGCTCTGCAGGCTTTGCAGCAACAGCTCGGAGCCCAGGTCAAGCCACTGGTCGCCGATGTGCGGGACCATCAGGCGATCGCTTCGGCACTCGGTTCGACGGAAATCGATGTGCTGGTGAACAATGCCGGCGGTCTTGCCACGGTGCGTCCCCTTCATGAGCAGAGCGCCGAGGAAACAGCCGAGGCGGTGGCGCTGAACCTCACCGCGCCGTTGCAGCTCATCCGCCTGCTGCTGCCGGGCATGATAGCGCGCAAGCGTGGCCACATCTTCAACCTGACCAGCACGGTCGCCGGCGCCGTGTTTCCCGGCACGACGACCTATGGCGCCGCCAAGGCAGGCCTCTCCCAGGCCGGCCGTATCCTGCGATTCGATCTCGCCGGCACCGGCGTTCGACTGACCGAGATCGCGCCCGGCCGTGTGCAAACGGATTTTTACCTGAAGGCCTTCAACGGCGACCGCGAGGGTCTGCGCAAACGGATGCACAGCGAGCAGCGCCCCCTCGATCCGGCTGATGTTGCAACAGTGCTTGTTACCGCGTTGCGGATGCCGGACCATGTCGACATAGCCGAACTTACTGTCTCGCCGAGCGAGCAGGCAACCGGCGGACACATCTATCCGCCAGCCCCGCAGCGGTGACCGGGTCTCAGCGGAGCCGTGTCAACCGGAGCGGGTCAATTTGGCGAGCACGGCCGTGCAGGCCTCCTCCCAGGCCTCGGGCACGCCGCGCGCCGAAAGGACTTGCAGGCCCAGCTCGGTGATGCCGCCGGGTGTGACCAGCTCTTCGAGCATTTGATCCATCGGCGAGCTCTTCTCCGCAATCAGCCGCCCAGCGGCCACGAAGGTCATTGCCGCCAGCCGACGCGCGATTGCCGGGTCGAGACCTCTGGCGCTTGACCAGTCAGCCGTACTGCGGATCAGATCCTGCGCCCAGCCGTATACGGCGGCGCTGACCGTAGCCACCTCGAAGTCCGTTTCGCCGGCTAGAGCGATCGAGGGGCCGAGCCGGTCAAGAACCGTCCGCGCCTGCTCTAGATCGGGGAAATAGACCGTCGGACTGGAGGCAATCTCCGAAGCCGTGAACGGCATGGCGCGCACGGCCCTCGCGGGAGCGACATCGAGCCGTGACAGCGGAACGCCGGCGCAGACCGAAATCAACACCTGACCCTCCCGCCAAGGCAAGCCTTGAACCGCGTCCGCCGCATGGGCGGGCCGAACGGACAGTATGACGACGTCGGCGCGTTCGACGAGATCGCGATTGTCCACCGCCAATCGAAAGCCATGGCGGGCGGCAAGTGCCGTTGCCTTGCCGCGCGGCGACAGGATGACTGCGGCGGGGTCAAGCCCGGAACGCAGGAACCCGGCCACCATGGATGCCGCGAGATGTCCGACGCCAAGAATACCGATGATCATGCTTGTCTCCAGGACTGTATCCTGTGGCTTGCCATCGCCGCGAAGTTGGGAAAGAAAGGCGCACCATAAAGTGTCGACACGGCATGCAGACAAACCGGATTGGAACTTTCATGACCGAACGTGCCGAGATTGGCGCCGACAACGATCCGTCCTTCGCCAGTGAGGCGGAGACACGCCGCACCGCCGACAGCAGCGAGCGCGCGTACCTCAGTATCCGCAAGCTTCTTGTCGAGTTCAAGCTGAAGCCTGGCGAACGCATCAACGAGGTCCAGCTTTCGCGCAGCCTCGGCGTGTCGCGCACGCCGATCCGCGAGGCGCTGAACCGGCTTGCTTCCGAGGGCTTCGTTTCGCTCACACCCAATCGCGGTTTCTTCGTCAGGAGCCTCAGCACCGAGGGTCTGCTCGACCTCTACGAGCTGCGCTCCATCATCGAATGCGCGGCCTTCAAGCTGATGTGCGAGCGCGCGGACGATAGCGAGATCGATCGTTTGCGGCAGTACTGGGAAGCAATTGTCGATGTCTACCCGAACCAGCCCCCGGACATCATCCTGGCCGAGGACGAAGGCTTCCACCTGCTCATCGCCGAACTGTCCGGAAATCCCGAACTCGTCGGACAGCTCAGCTCCATCAACGCCCGCATCCGCTTCATCCGGCGCATCCAGATCGAGCATCCGTCGCACGACAAGGCACAGATCACCTCGCATTCGGCCATCGTCGAAGCCGCCGTCAAGCGTGACGCCGAGAACGGCGCGAAACTGTTGCGCGAACATATTGAAATGACCGTCTCCGCCACACAGCAGGCGCTCAAGGACGCGCTGCTCAAGGTTTTCGCGCCCGACAATGGTGCCGAGTTAAAGCGCCGGCGAAGGGGTCGCGAAGGCTAATCGATAGCTGAGCACAAAATTGAACGCAATAGTGTCGACACTTTCTTGACGGCGCTCTCTTTGTCTGCTTCGATGGGCTTACACGGGGAAGAAGACCGGAACGGCCTCTCCTGTCGTAGTCAGCAGCTAAGGGGAACCACGATGAAAAAATCTATCGCCGCACTTCTTCTCGGCGCCTCGTTTTTTGCAGCGCCGGCCATGGCCGAGGAGATCACGGTCGGACTGTCCGCGCCACTTTCGGGCGCGCAGGCTTATTTCGGCAGCACCTGGCACAATGGCTTCAAGCTCTACGTCGACAAGCTGAACGCCGATGGCGGCGTCAATGGCGTCACCATCGCCTATGACCAGCAGGACGACAAAGCGGACCCGCGCGAAGGAACGCTGGTGGCCCAGAAATTCTGCGACAATGACAAGGTCGTGCTTGGCCTTGTGAACTTCAATTCCGGCGTCGCCCAGTCGACGCTGCCGATCTATGAAGACTGCACGCTGCCAACCATGACATTCGGCTCCAATCCGTCGCTCACCAAGCAGGGCTACAAGTTCATGGTGCGCCCGGTGGCCAACGATCTCGCCGGCGCATTGCTGCCGGCAGAATACGCGCTGGGCAAGCTCGGCGCCAAGACCGCTGTGATCGTCAACGACAAGCAGGTCTTCGGCCAGGGCATTTCAGAAATCTTCGCCAAGAACTTCGAAGCTGGCGGCGGCAAGGTCCTCGATACCATTGCCGTGACGCCGTCCGACGTGGACTTCACCGCCGTGCTGGCCCAGATCAAGTCCAAGAAGCCCGACGCGATCTATCTCGGCGCCGTCATGCCGCAGCTTGCCTTGTTTGCCAAGCAGATGCACGAGCAGGGCATCACCGCTGCGCTGATGGTGCCGGATGGCGGCTACACCCCGGACCTCATCAAGCAGGCCGGCGAAGCCAACGTACAGGGCACGCTTGTGGCGATCCAGGTGCCGCCAATGGACGCCTCCCCCGAGATCGCCGATTTCGCCAAGCTCTACAAGGCGAAGTATGGCGAGGAAGCCGGCCCCTATTCCATCTACGGCTATGTGCAGGGCCAGATCCTGGAACAGGTGCTGAAGACGACCAAAGGCCTGACGCGCGAGGACATCAACGCGGCCTTGCATGCGGTCAAGGCAAAGACGGTCGTCGGCGAACTGGAATTCGACGAAACCGGCGAATTGAAGGTCGCCCCCTCCTACCTCTACAAGGTGGAGGGAACGGGCTTCAAGCTCGTCGGTTCGAAGTAGCAGCCTGACCGCCGGAGCCGCATCGCCAGGCGCGAAGCGGCTCCTTAACCTGTTGACGGGCGTGCCCGCCGCAAGTACGGGCGGCCTCGTCGACCATTCCCCTTCCGGTTCGGCCGGTCCATGGGGTTGCAGGCACAGGACGCCGGCCCATGCTGGGACACCTTCTCCAACAGACGGTCAATGCGCTGACCATCGGCTCGATCTACGCCCTGATCGCGCTCGGCTACACGATGGTCTACGGCGTCTTGCGCATGATCAACTTCGCCCATGGCGAAATGTTCATGCTCGGCGCCTATGTCGCGTTTCTTGCGCTCAGCCTGTTGGTCGGCGATGTCGGGATGTCGGGCGCGCTGGCCCTTACCGCGGCCTTTCTCGTGGCGATCTTCCTTGTCGGCCTGATCGGCGTCGGTATCGAAAGGGTGGCCTATAAACCGCTGAGAAGCTCCACCCGGCTGGCGCCCATGCTCTCCTCGCTCGGCGTCTCCTTGTCGCTCGTCACGGGTGTGCAGATCCTGGCCGGTCCACAGCCGGTCGCCTTTCCCAGCTTCTTTCCCGTCATCCGCTATGAGGTGATGGGCGGCACGATCAGCTTGATGCAGATCGGCATCCTGATCGCCGCCTTCGCGCTGATGTTCGGCCTGCATGTCCTGGTCAACCGGAGCCGTATCGGCATCATCGTGCGCGCCGTTTCCGAAAGCCGCCCGACCGCGCAACTGCTTGGCATCAACGTCAACGGCGCCATCTCGATGGTGTTTTTCGTCGGGCCGCTGCTCGGCGCGGCCGGCGGCATCCTCTATTCGAGCTATTATGGCATCATGTCGCCTAGCATGGGCGCCGTCATCGGGCTGAAAGCCTTCACCGCGGCCATCCTCGGCGGCATCGGATCGATCCCCGGCGCCATGCTCGGCGCCTTCATCCTGGCTTTCATCGAAGTGTGGGGGACAGCGCTGCTGCCTATCGTCACGAACGGCGTGCTCGGCACCGAGTATCGCGACGTTCTCGCCTTTGCGATCCTCATCCTCGTGCTTCTGGTGCGTCCCGCCGGCTTACTCGGCGAGGCCGTCTCCGAGGAAAGCATCGTTTACAAGAGAGAATTCTGATGGCGGCCGCCGACATCCTCGCCCCGGCCCGGCCGCGTGCGAACCGGGCGATATCCTGGCTCGTCTTCGCCCTTGTGATTGCGCTGATCGCGGCCACTCCATTCCTGCCCAACTATCATGTCCGTGTCCTCAACAGCCTGCTGATCTACGTTTTGCTCGGCATCGGCCTGAACATCGTTATAGGCTATACGGGGCTTCTGGATCTGGGCTTTGTCGCCTTCTACGCGGTCGGGGCCTATAGCTACGGGTTGTTGGCAAGCCCGCAACTCGGCCTGCATATGCCGTTCCTTCTCATCCTGCTCGTCGGCGCCTGCCTTGGCGCGGTCACGGGCATATTGCTCGGCATTCCGGTGCTGCGGTTGCGCGGCGACTATCTGGCGATCGTCACGCTTGGCTTCGGCGAGATCATCCGCATCATCATCAACAATCTCGATTGGCTGACGGGAGGTCCCCAAGGCATTGCCCGCCTGGACAAGGCCTCGATCCTGGGCATTCAGATTGCCCGGCCGATCGACTTCTTCTGGCTGCTCCTGATCACAGTGCTCGTCGTCGGCACCGTTGTCTGGCGGCTCGAGCGATCCATCCTCGGCAAGGGGTGGGCGGCAATTCGCGAGGACCAGGACGCGGCGCGCGGCATCGGCATCAACACCACCAATGCTAAGCTCGCCGCTTTCGCCACTTCGGCCACGATCGGCTCCATCGCCGGCGTGATCTTCGCCGCATCGCAGCGTTTCGTCAGCCCGGAAAGCTTCACGCTGCAGGAATCGGTGCTGATCGTGCTGATGATCGTTGTCGGCGGCATCGGCAACATCTTCGGCATCGTCGCCGGCGCGGCAATCCTGATCCTGCTGCCTGAATTGCTGCGCGAATTCGCCGAATGGCGTATCCTCTTTCTCGGTCTCTTGATGATCACGCTCATCATCGCTCGCCCGGCCGGCATTGTCCCGCGAAGCTTCGGCCCTGAGAAACTGATCCGGGGGCTCTTCGGAAAATGACGCTGGTCTTTCAGAGCCTTCGCAAAGTGTATGGCGAGGTCGTCGCCATCGACGACGTGTCGACCTCCTTCGCGCCCGGCATGATCCACGGCGTCATCGGACCGAACGGCGCCGGCAAGTCGACGCTTATCAACATGACCGCCGGCTCCTACACGGTGTCTTCCGGCTCGATCGCCCTCGATGGCAAGCGCCTCGACAAGCTCAAGAAATACCAGATCGCCAATTCGGGAATTGCCCGCACCTATCAGAACATCCGCCTCTTCGACCAGATGACGGCTATCGAAAACCTCGAAGTGTGTTTCTATCCGGCGGAGGTTGCGGCTGCCTGGAGGGAAGTGATCTGGCCGCCCTATGCCAGTGCCCAACGCCGGCGCCGGCGTGAAAAATGCATGGAGATCCTGCGCTTCTTTGACCTTCAGAGCTATGCCGACGTCGATGCGGGCGGCCTGCCCTATGGCCGACAACGCATGCTGGAGATCGCCCGCGCCCTGGTCACCAATCCGCGCGTCCTGCTGCTCGACGAGCCGGCCGCCGGATTGAACCATCACGAGACGGCGGAGCTGACGGCAAAACTCACCGCGTTGCGTTCGCCCGAGCGGATCATGATCGTCGTCGAGCACGACATGGATCTCGTCATGACGCTCTGTGACAGCATCGTCGTCATGCATCATGGGAAACTGCTCTTCCGGGGCACGCCCGCAGAGGTGCAGGCAAGCACCGACGTCCAACTCGCCTATCTGGGAACCGCCAATGACATCGACGACATCCGAGCCGCTGCTCAGGATCGCCGGGCTCAGCTCGGGATACGGGCGCGTCGGCGTTCTTGAGGACATCAGCATTGACGTCGATCCGCACGAGATCGTCGTCATCCTGGGTCCGAACGGCGCCGGCAAGACGACGCTTCTCAACTCGATTTCCGGCGTGGCGCGGCCTACCGCCGGCAGCATCGCCTTCGAAGGCCGCGACATCACCGGGATGCGCCCCGAACAGGTCGTGCGGCTCGGCATCACCCACTGCCCGGAAGGCCGGCAGATCTTCCAGCGCCTGACGGTAGAGGAAAACATGGTCGCGGCCCATATCGGCCGCGGCGAGAAAAGTTTCGAAGCATTGCGCGCCGAGGTGTTCGAGCTGTTCCCGGTTCTTAAGGAGAGGCGCAACGGCATGGCGAGCCGTATGTCCGGCGGCCAGCAGCAGATGCTGGCGATCGGGCGGGCACTTATGGCGGAGCCGAAGCTTCTGATGCTCGACGAACCGTCTCTTGGTCTCGCCCCGAAAATCGTTCACCAGATCTTCCGCATCATTCTCGACCTGTCGCGCAACGGCATTTCGATCCTGCTTGTCGAACAGAACGTTCAGCTGGCGCTCGAATGCGGCGACTACGCCTACCTGCTCAACACGGGCAAGGTGAAGCTGCATGGCCCGGCGCAGGAAATGGCCGCGCATTCGGCCCTGCGGGAACACTATCTCGGCGGCGCCAGCGAGGACGTCCTTCATGTTTGAGGTCGACTGGAAGACGCCGCATCTGTGGCGCAAGACCGCGGACAAGCGCCCGGCCGCACCGGCGCTGCAAGGCGACCTGCAGACGGACGTGCTGGTGGTCGGCGGCGGCTTTACCGGCATGGCCGCGGCCCTCGGTGCGCGCGACAGCGGCGTCAACGTCATCCTGCTTGAAAGCAACGAGATCGGATCGGCTGCTTCGGGCCGCAATAACGGCCTTGTCATTTCTCACCATTCCAAGGCGTCGCCGGCGGAGTTCGAGGCCGTCTACGGCAAGAGGACCGGCGAGCGCTACAATCGCATGGTCGCGGATGCGGCCGGCGTCGCCTTCGGGCTGATGCAGCGCTTCAACATCGACGCCCATCAGGTTCAGGAAGGCTGGATCCAGCCCGCGCACACCGAGGCCACGCTGGCACGCGCGCGCCAGTTCTACGAGGAGTGGAAAGCGTTCGGCGCCAATGTCTCGTGGCTCGACCGGGGCGAGGCCACCGCGCGCATCGGCAGCCCCTATCTCGGCGGCTGGATGGTGCACAATTCCGGCCACATCAATCCGTTCGCCATGACCATTGGCCTTGCCGGCGCACTTGAGCGCGAAGGCGTGACCATCTTCGAGAACTCCTCGGCGAAACGCCTCGAGAAGGTGGAACGCGGTTGGCGTGTCTTCACCGCAGCGGGGAGCGTCACGGCGCCGGAGGTGGTGCTTGCCACGAATGCGCTTACCGGCGACCTCTGGCCCGGGCTAAAGCGGACACTGGTGCCGTTCAAGGTCTTCCAGGCCGCCACAGACCCGTTGCCGGAAGGCATGCGCGCCAAGATCCTTGTCGGCAATCCGGCAGTGTCCGACATGCGCAACGACCTGCGCTATTTCCACTACGATGTCGACGGCCGGCTGGTGAGCGGCGGCACGCATACATTCTGGTTCGACGAGGCCGAGCGCGGTCGCGCCAAGGCGTCGAGCATGCTGGGCAAGGCGTTCCGCGCATTCGGCGGCGAACCGGCGATCAGGGAATACTGGCATGGCGCTTTTGCCGTGGTGCCCGATCGCCGGCCTCGCCTCTATCGCCTGGCGCCCGGCCTTGTGTTTGGCGGCGTCTATTCCGGCCGCGGCGTAGCGCTCGCCATGTCGCTTGGCCAGGAGATAGGCCGCTGGGCAGCGGGCCGGCGCCGCGACGAGCAGATGCCCTTGCCGGTCACCAACATGAAACCAATTCCTTTCCATCCGGTCGCCGTACAGGCCGCCAACCGTATGCATATCTGGAACCGCTTCAAGGATCGAAGCTCTTGATGACTTACAGGCGGAGGGGCGACGTGTCGTCTCAGCGGTCCTGCGCTCACGCATCGAGCCTGCCTTCGGCAAGCAGCTCGCGGGTGCGCTTGAGCGTCGACAGCAGAGCGGCTTTGTAGCCCTTCTCGCTGTCCAGCTGCGCCTGCTCGGCCCGTTCTTCGGGACCATTCGGCTCCCTGTCGCGCAGGCCGAGATAGCAATAGAATTTTAGCTGAAGAGCGCCATCCTCATCCTCGAAGAGTTCGTTGACGATGGCGCCTTCACGCGGCCCCGCGGCCTGGAAAAACGTGACCTTGCCGTTGCCTTCGAGCGTGATGATCTCGCGCAAATCTGAACCCGCGATGGTGGCTTCGCGCACGAAGTGGCTCTTGCTCTCCTCCACCACGTCACAGCGTGTGCAGAGGCCCGGCGGAAGGAACAGGCGCGCGTCGCGCGCCTTCAGCTCGAGGCCCTTCCACACCTGCTCGCGCGTGAGCTTGGTTTCACCGACGGCATTCACCGGAACGGTGGCGGTTGAATAGATCATGATGTGGCTCCCTGGATTGGGTTTCTTGACAACAGGCCTTAGGCAGCGATCTGGGCGGCGTAGTCGCGATAGGAGCGCAGCGGGCGGCCCAGCAGGGCGACCAGGCGATCGACATCCCCGGCCTCCGGGATCATGCCGTCGGTCACGAAGCGCTCGGCCATCAGCCGCATGTCGAGTGCCATCCAGCTCGGCATGAATTGCCGCAGGCTCTGTTCGAATCCCGCCGTGTCGTCGCCGGGGTAGGCGATCGCGCGGCCGAGGATGTCCGTCCAGATCGCCGCGGCGTCCGCGCCTGTCAGCGTGTCGGGGCCGACCAGGTTGATGCGGTTGAGCGGCAGTGGCGTGGACGATTGCTCGCGGCGGACCAGTTCGATCGCGGCGATCTCGCCGACGTCGCGCGCATCGATCATGGCGAGACCCTTGCCGCCGATCGGCATCGGGTAGATGCCGTAGTTGGTGATGACGTCCTTGATGCTCAGCTCATTGTCCATGAAGTAGGCGGGGCGCAGGATGGTGGCGTTGAGGCCCATCTGTTCGATCATCCGCTCGACGCCGAACTTGCCCGCGAAATGCGGCACGTTCACGTAGAGGTCGCTGTGGATCACCGAGAGATAGACGATCCGCTCGATGCCGGCTTCGCGAGCGACCGCCAGCGCGACCAGCGCCTGAGTGTATTCGTCGGCCACCACCCCGTTCAGCAGGAAGAGCGTGGATACGCCCGAGAAGGCGCGCCGCAGGGAATCGACGTCGAGCAGGTCGCCTTGGGCGACTTCGACGCCGGCCGGAAAATTGGCCTTGGATGGGTCGCGGACCAGAACGCGCACATCGGCGCCACGGTTCACGAGGTGTTCGACAACGTTGCGGCCGACATTGCCGGTAGCGCCGGTTACGAGGATGGTCATTTGGGTTACTCCTGCTTGGGTTGTTAAGTCTGGTAGAAATCTAGCGGCCCAGATTCATATCCAATAGCCGCGTGTTTTGAACGCTCCGTCTCACTGGTGGAACGGTGGAGGCGCAGATCGGAGAAGGAGGCGGTAGCGGCAAGCGCTGCGCGATGAGGTAACTGCGTCCGTCCGGACGCCGCTTGTCCATCGCGGCGGCGCGGTGCGCTACGCCCAGCTGAGCATGCCAGCGACCTGCAGGGCTCGCCTCAACCGCTCCGGCGAAGGGTGGCGCCGCAGCGCTATCGGCTCACCAGCTGATCAATGGAGAGCGATGCCGCCAGGCGTCGCTCTCGACCTGGTCGAGGACAAACTTCGCAACGTCCTCCCGCGAGATGCTGCCGCCATGGAAGCCGGACAGATCGGTCAGCGTGCGGAGGGTGCCGCGGCCTGCCTTGTTGTTCAGAATCGATGGCCGGACGATCGTCCAATCGAGACCGGACTCCCTGATGACGGCTTCCTGCCGGTTCTTGTCAGCGTAGACGTTGCGCAGCAGAAGCGGGAATATCACCCTGTCGAACAGGAACCCGCCATGGCCGGCGCTGTCGCCGGCGCCCATCCCGGTAATGGCGACCAGGCGCGAGACGTGCTCCGCCTTCATTGCCTTGACGAGTGCACGGGTCGCGGCGGAGAGCAGCGTGACCTGCTTGAACGGGCTGGCCGGGGTGCCGAGGGCACTGATGACGGCATCCTGGCCTGTAACGGCTTGGCGCAGGCTCTTCTCGTCGCGGGCATCACCGATAACAAGCCGGATGCCGTTCATATCAGCCGCTTTCTCGGGCGACCGGACCAGTGCCGTCACCTCATACCCAAGTGCCAGCGCCTGGCTGACGACGAGGCGGCCAGTGGGCCCTGTCGCGCCGAGAACCAAGACCTTGGTGTGCGGGGCTTGGAGGTTAGGGTTCGTGGACTGGGTCATGGCTTTGTTCCTCAGGTGAGACATTTGCGTTGGGCAGGTTGTTTTCGTGAATATGATTGGTTCACATTTGATGCGATAGACGTTACTATTGGACACGACGTCTCACTGGTGGAACACATGGATTTGCTGGCTCTCGCCGATTTTGTGCTCGTGGCCCGGCACGGCGGCTTCGGCCGCGCAGCACGCGCTGCGACCCGCCCCAAGGCGACTTTGTCGCGACGGGTCGCGGAACTGGAGGCTGGCTTGGGTTTACGACTTGTCGAGCGAGGGGCGCGCGCGCTCAAACTGACCGAGGAGGGTCGAGCGCTTTACGAGCGTGCAGGTCATTTGCTGGCGGAGATCGACGAAACGGCGGCAGCGATTGCTTCGGGCGGACAGAGACCGCGCGGCAAGCTCAGGATCAGCGCTCCGCTGCTCTTCTCTCAGACCGCGATGGGCAAGATTGCCGCTGGTTTTGTGCTGAAGTACCCGGAAGTGAGGCTCGAGGTCTCCACGGAAGACCGCGCTGTGGACATGATCGAGGAAGGGTTCGACCTGGTGATCCGGGTCAATCCGGACCCGGATGAGACGCTTGTGGGAAGGGCGTTCCTGCGCGATCGACTGTTGGTTGCCGCGAGCCCGGCTCTGGCCCGGCCGACGGGAAACCCGAGAGCGCCCGCCGTCATACGAACAGCGGGCGACCGACTGACCTGGCAAGTGACAACCGCCGCCGGACCGAGCGCGATCATGGTCGAGCCTGTTCTCACGCTATCATCGCTCGTCATGGTCCGCGACGCAGTGCGCGCCGGCGTCGGCGCCGGCCGCCTCCCCTTGTCGCTCGTCAGCCATGACCTGGCCCGCGGCACGCTGGTGAACTGGGGCGAGATCGATGGACCCGACATCGTCCTTTGGACGCTCTATCCGTCCAGGCGGCTGTTGAGCGCCCGAGTGTCAGCGTTTCTGAATTATCTCAAGGAGGCCTTCCCGACGGGGGCGCCTGACGAGCTGGCCGCCTATATGGACCCTTAATGGGCGATGCGGCTGCGCACCACCACAACAGCTCAGTAGACACGGCACGGCCGTCTTTCCGCTCCCTTCGGAAACGTCAGGACGGCCGTGTTCCAAAGATGCCCGAACCTGCCGGGTTATCTATCCGCGCCGGTGTCGGACTCGGAGCCCGGCAGCTTGTCCGCCACGGTTTTGAGCTTTTCGCGGACGTTTGACTCGGTTTGCGCCGCTGTTGCCTGAACGACATCCTTGATTTGATCGACCAGGCCGCCGCCGTCGCCCGTCAAGCCCTTCTTGTCGGCTTCGTCCTTCACGCTCTGATAGGCTTGGGCCGCTACGTCCTTGGCGCCCTCAACCCCCTGTTGGAGAAGCTGGCTGGCCTGGTCGCGCAGTTTATCACTCAAGTCTCCGACCTGCGCGTCCTCGATGTCCGTGCGCGGCAGAAGCGCACCGATCGCGGTGCCCAGAGCGAGCCCCAGTGCGGCAAGGACCAAAGGTTCCTGGCGAAGCATGTCGGCAGTGGCGGTCGCGGCTTTGGCTGCCTGACCTGACGTGGCAGAAACGTAGCTGCTCGCCTGCCCCGACAAGGTATGCGCCGCGTCGTGCGCGGTCGTGGAGACTTTCTCGGCTGCGCTTCCGGCCATGGATGATGCCGCCGAGGCCAGGCCCGCAGCCTTGTCCTTGATGGAATCCATCACGCCCTCATTGTCACCGGTGCTGTCGCTTCCGGAATATCCGTAAGAGCCAGCGGGACGTGGCGTAGGTGCCGAACCGGTGGGATATGGGCGGGCCGGGGAGGTGGCTGCCGAGCCACCTTGACCGGCCATCAGCCAGGCAAGGCCGACGCCTACCAACGCGACAGGCAGAGGATTCCCCTGCACCTGCGACTTCAGGGTGGTCAGCATGGATCCGTCGCCGGTGAACATGCCGGAAAATTCGTCGATAAGTTGGCCAGGCGTCATCTTGTTGCGAATGGACTCGGCGGTATCGGACACTCTTGCCCTTGCGAGTTCGGCGTCGTGTTGGAGTTCGGCAGATGTTTTGTCGGTCATTTGACTTGATCCTTGATGACGCTCGCATCGCGCTTGAGCTGACCGGTTGTCCGGTCGGGGGTGAGTTGAGAAGGCTTCATGTTCGCGGCGCCGGTGCGCACCAGTAAGGCCCCCACCAGCGCAACCACAATGCCCACGAGAAGCGACGACCAGCCCGCGCCAAGGCCCGCATTCGCCAATGCGATCACCAAGGCCTGCAGCAGTATCAGCAGCGCGGCCATCAGGCATATGGCGCCGCCCAGCACTTCCGCCGCGCCTGCGCCGGCCTTTTCGGCCTTTTCGTATAATTCGGTTCTGAGCAGCTTGCCTTCGGTCTGCAGCAACGTCGTCACTTGCTGGGAGAGGTCGCTGATCAACCCCATCAAGCTTCTATCGTCCTGACCGGGCGTCATATTTCTGACCCCGCAACCGAGGAGCCAAAGGGCTCGTAGCCCGGGGAGGAAGCAGGTTCCTCCGAGGTCCTGTTCGCATCGGGCTCATCCGAGGCGTTGCTCGCTTCGGCGCTGCCGCTCGGCGACGAACTCTTGATGAACCGGCCGAGCGCCAGTCCGGCAATGACCGAGCCTCCGACCAGTACGCCCGGATTTTGCGTTCCGAACGCCCTGATCTCCGCCAAGACGTCTTGAAAAGGCTTGTCCTTCAGGGAAGCGGACATCCGCTCCAGCCCGCCGGCGGCTTCGAGAGCGAAGCGGGACGCACCTTTCTGGTCGCTGTTGGCCAGGTGTTCACTTGCGGCCCGGATTGCTTCGCTAAAGGCAGTGATGGCGCTGCTGATATTCTTCTGCACGGCTTCGGCCTGGCTGGTCAGGGCTTCCGTGCCTTCGGACGCTATGTCTTTCGCTTTGCCGGCGAGGCCGTCCTTAGCCTCGCCAATAGCCTGGCTAAGCTTCTTTCCGCCGTCGGCCAATCCAGACTGCATATCCGAAAAATCAGTCTTTGCCCTGTCCTGGGCTCTATCCTGGTCATCTTGCATTTCAATCTCCAACGGGTCGGTGGCCATGCGTTAGTGCAAGCCAAGGAACGAAAGGATCGCCAGCACGACGACAACAAGGCCTATGAGATAGATGACACTGTTCATGGTGCGAGTTCCTCCAGACAAGCCAACTTGCAATCATCCATCCTGTTCCGACCGAAATCGCGCCACTGCTAATTTTTTTGACTTCATGCCTCGGCGCGACGGTTCGAGCCGCCGAGATCGCGATGAACGCCAAGCGGTATGGGAAGTCCGCAACCAACGCCGTCACCGCTCGTTGTGGCACCTGCATGTGATAAAGGACCCGTCTCGTGGAACTTGCCGGTAAATGTCTCTGCGGCTCGGTTCGGTTCACGCTGAGCGCCAGCCCCAGAGTCCATTATTGCCATTGCACGATGTGTCAGAAATCCACCGGTGGGCCGGCGGCCGTGCTTGCTTGGGTTCCCCGCGCAGCACTGCAGTGGGAAGGCGCGTTACCTATGGAGTATCGGTCCTCTCCCATCGCGGCCAGAAGCTTTTGCGGCAGATGCGGCTCGCCGATCGCGCTGCTCTACGACGATGCCAGTGAAATCGGCCTCCATTTGGCCACGCTTGACCAACGCGCCGAGCTAGCCGCGCAGTATCACTACGGTGTCGAAAGCCAACTGCCATGGTTCGACGCAGGCAAGGACTTGCCGAGAAGGTCCACTGAAGAAAAGTGGTAGGCCGACCCGCGGCCGGCGGGAAGGACAGTTCGACGGCGACTTGCGGAATAAATCCGCCGATGAAATTGATCGGCAGGGGGCGTTGTGTGCGTGTTCGCAACAGATGACGGAGAGCGCAGGTCTTTTTTGGTCATCGGCGGAACCCGAAATTTTTCGGCAGGTTGGGAGGAGCAGCAACCCCTCCGCTGCGACCGGGGGAATTCACCCTCGGTAGGCCCGCATCATCTCGCCAGGTGGTGCGGGCTCTTCCATCGGAACCTCATCCAGCTTAACCGGTGGATTTTCGTCGGTCGCGGTAAGGCGGTAGCGCTGGCCGATGAAGGTGCGGTTGCCTGCAACCAACCCTTCCGCCGCTCGTTGACCCAGGCTGGCAGAGATCCCAGCACTCCAGACCCTGGCCCGCCTTCGACAGGCGGGCTTTTTTTGGAGTTCAGCCATCCCGCTCCCGTCGGCCTGCACAATGCCGGGGTGGCGAGGCCAAGAAGCCGACCATGCGGTGGAGCACGTCCTCTTGCAATGATGGACCGGCTTATGGCCGGGTTAGAGCCGTTGCCTAGTGCGGTGGTGATGGGCCCGAAGACGCTTCGAGATGGCTGATCTCGACACGGTTGCGCCCACTCCGCTTTGCGTCGTAGAGGCGGACATCGGCGATCTTGTAGAGCTCGGAAAATGTTGTTCTGCGCATGAAGGTCACCACGCCCACGCTGACCGACAGTTGATACGGGAACCCGTCGGGAACGAAGCTGGTCTCGGTTACAGCGACGCGCAGACGCTGGGCAACCATCGCGGCCCGCGGAGGCGGAACACCGGGCAGAAACACGCCGAACTCCTCGCCACCCATGCGGCCGATAAGGTCTATATCCCGAAGGGATGACCTCATACTGCTGACGATCAGCCTGAGCGCTTCATCGCCATTGTCGTGCCCGAACCTGTCATTGACGCGCTTGAAATGGTCGACGTCGACTACCAACAGCGCGCCATCCAATCGTTCCTTCTCCCCGGTTACACTTCCCAGATACGCATCCACCAAGGTGGTGAACGCCACCCTGGTCAGGCACGAGGTCAAGCCGTCGGTTGTCGCCACCCGCATGAGCAGGTCATGGGCAATGGCCAATTGGCGAAGTTTGCTCAGCAGATAGAAGAAAAACGGAGGCGCGATGATCAAGGGAAGGACGAAATTGTTGAGGGGAGTGTCTCCGAGGCGCCAGCGACCGTCCTCGAAAGAGTAGCTGTCGAGCGCGAACGCCATGGCGATGCAGCAGACGGTTCCGAGGATGGTCAGAAGGATCACTCGATTCCACGAGCGGGGAGAAAAATCAGTAATGCTCCAGGATCTAAACGCTTTCATGGAAGGGAGACTACCGAGCTAATATTAACGGCCTGTTCCAGCGCAGGCCCTTCTTGTGGCAAGAAATCGTTGGAACAAACTGCCGCAAGCCAAATTCATTATCTGTCCGGATGTCCCTCAACCGGGCACAACAAGGGCCCGTCACCGCGTTCTCGGTGGCGGGCCCTCATTACTGTTTGACCGAAGCTGTAGGTGCAAGACAGTTTCCTGTGGGGCGGTGAACGGCTGGGGTGCGGCCGTGAGAAAGACCTGCAGAAGCCGCGTCTTTTGAGGCGCGGCTGATCGGTCTCCGTCGTGGCCCAGTCCATGTGTATAGCGACCGATCACGTTCAAGATTGACGCTCCTGTGAAGGCTCACCGGCCGCCCATTGGCGGGCCTTGGTTTTCAGTGGCCGCGTCCGTCGCTCGATCACTCCGATGCGCCGCAGCGAACATTTGAGAGCATATCATTTGAAATTGAGGATCGGCTTTGGGTCTGGGACCATGACGCCAAGCCCGCATTCGGGCCTTCGGAACAAAGGAGACCGTCTTGAAACGTCGTAGAGTGGACAAGGAGAAAATCGAGCGAGCCGATCGAGAATCCAGGATCGTACTGGATGCGGAGCGGCAGGAGCGTGAAATGAAAACCGCCCGGCTCAGGGAAATGCGGCTCCGCCAACAGGAGGCAGCGTCGAAGGAAAGCAGCGTCCGACCATAAGGAATGTGAGGTCGCCAAGCGTCTCCCTGGCCGTTATTGTGCCGCGCAAAGCGTCGATCGGAACGGTCAGGGTGCGGCATGGGTGACTTTGAGACGATCCTTCAGGTAGCCTGGTAAGGCGCTGCTTACCAAGATCCTTGGTCGCGTGAACGCTTGGGACGCCGGATAGCCCTCGGTCAAAGAGGACAGAGAGCATTGGTCGGCGCCACAGCAGGTGGGTGGAAGGGAGTGCGGCGCGCCGATTTGGCACAGGTCGCCAAACTTCAAGCATCGCCGTGTCGCCCGGCGAGGCCATCGCTTCATCATTGGTCAATCTGTGCCGCCGGCCATCCCGCTCCCATGGAGTGCTACTTGCCGTGGAGACGAGGACGAGAAGTTGGCTGCGATGGGGGGTCCGATAGGGACTGACCGAGCTTTGGCTTGCGTCGCAACGATCTGATCGTATGGTTGCCCGATCATGGAGGGCAATAACCCATGCCGATACGACGCAAAGCCACCGAGGCCGGCATTCTCCAGCCGTCCGAGCTTGCCTTGCTGGGAAGGGTCTTCGATCAATTGAGACTCGATGGCCAGGCGGAGGACACGCGTGACGCCATCGCGTCGCGCATTATCGCGAACTATATGGCCGGCGTGGTCGACGAAGCCGAACTGGTATCGCTCTCCCGGCAACCACTCGGTCGCTAGCGGCCGTCAGGACCCTGGCGGAGACGGAAGTCATCCGCAGCCAGAGGTGCGTCGTTGCATCTGCCTGCGGAGCGGACAGGTCCGCCGCAAGGCGGTTTGCCTGATTTTTGACGTCAACCCAAGCTTCAAGGTGAAGACAGGTTAGCGCGGAACAGGTCCGTGCAGGGTCCGTGGTCGAAGGAGTTGCATGCCCAGACTTTCCACCACATCCAAACCATCCTTCATGGCGGCCGCCGCGCTGCTCGCCGTCGTGGGCTGCACGACAGAGCAGACTTCGGAAGCTTCCGCTTCGGGCGTCTGCCTCCCCGCCGCCGCCCAGAGCCTGGTCGGGCGGGCCAAGCCCACCGACGCGGAGGCCATGCGTCTGACAGGTGCGACTATCGTACGCCAGATCGTGCCTGGCGCTGCAGCCACTCACGATCTGCGCCAGAATCGCGTCACGATCGCCACCGACCCAGCAACCGGCCGTGTCGTTAGCGCAAGCTGTGGATAGGTAAGTCAAATCGCTGAGTGGCGCTCACGCGAAGCTGAGAATTACCGCTGGCTGCGACGCCTGGTCGACGAGGCAAGACAAGCCAGCGCCAGTGTCATGACCGCGGCCGCGATACCGGCGCTGATCACGCCTGCCGGCGTTATGCTGGCACTGCCTTGCAAAGTGATATGCTTGCCCAGGCGAAGATCGAAGACCGACTTGATTTTCTCGGGATGGGGAGGGACTGTGGGAGAAAGGTCTTCCTGAACAATCGCCATCTCAGCCTCCAGTTCGAATGCACCGCCCTTTATGTTCAGGAGCAGTATAGCACGGCTGGGCGCGGTTCATCTCTTCCACCCGCCCTTGCTCAATGCCGAGGTGGCAACGCCCGCCGTGCCGGTAGAGCAAGCGGCTTGATGACGGATTCCTCCTATCGTTGCCAGAAGGGAAGCTTGGCGATCTCTTCCTCGGCCTGGCTGTCGGTCAGCCCGATATCATCGATCAGATGCGGGTTGTCCTTGGCCATTCGCTTGAGAGCCCAGCGAAATCGTCTCTGCTCGCGCCAGGCTGCGATAGCCGTCAACCAAGCGGTCAAGCTGTACGGCCGGCGCAGTATCCTCTTCGTTGGTGGCATCAGCCGCGTTGTGCGGCGCGAGCTCGCGGCAAGACAGTTATTCATGACAACCTCCATGGGTCAGGGGTCCGAGGACCACGACGTTGATGAGGTTGAATTCTGCGCGTTACGGCCGGCCCCGTAATTAAGCCTGTCCAAATAGTTCTCAAAAGTTGCAAACTCGGAAGACCGCTTCGCACCTTTCCTGGATTTGCTTTATAGATGGGGGCGTATGCAGGGAGCGCGCTTTGCCTTCGGTCCGTTCGTGCTTGATCCGGATGCGGGAACACTGCTTCGGGACGATGTCCCTATTGCCGTCGGATATCGCGCGCTGAAGCTCCTCGCCGCGCTGGTAGAGCGACCGGGCGTCATTCTGGGCAAAGCCGAGTTGATGGATGCGGCATGGCCGGACACCGCCGTCGAGGAAGGCAATCTCACGGTCCAGATCGCGCAGTTGCGCAAGCTGCTTGGTCCGCCCGCTGACGGCGGGGAATGGATCTCGACGGTCCCGCGCGTCGGCTACCGTTTCACGGGAGCCGTCGAACAGCCTGAGGACGCCAGGCGCAAACCGTTACCGCTGCCGGACAAACCATCGATAGCCGTGCTGCCCTTCGTCAATTTCGGCACTGATCGCGAGCAGGACTCTTTTTGCGACGGGTTGACCGAAGACCTGATTACCGACCTGTCGAGGATTCCCGGGCTGTTCGTAATCGCCCGCAACTCTGCCTTCTCCTACAAGGGAAAGGCGATGGACGTGCGCGACATCGCGCGCGAACTCGGCGTGCGCTACCTGCTAGAGGGAAGTGCGCGCCGCGCTTCGGGCCGGGTGCGCGTCAATGCCCAGCTGGTCGACGCGGAAAGCGGCGAGCAGCTTTGGGCGGAGCGCTTCGACCGCGGCCTGGACGATATTTTCGCCGTCCAGGACGAGGTGACGGCGCGGATCGTCGAGGCACTGCTCGGCAGGCTGCATGCGACACCGACGCGCAACCGTCCAAAAAGTCTCGAGGCTTATGATCTGTGCGTGCGGGCCCGCAAGCTGGTCGACGATTCGCCGCAGATGGCGCAGGAGGCGCATCTCCTGCTGACGCGCGCGATCTCACTCGATCCCGATTATGCCGAGGCCTATCGCTGGCTTGCCATGAACCACTGGATGGGATGGGTGCATTCCGGCGGGCCGACGCAAGCCGATCGGGCCGTTGCGCTGGACCTGGCGCGCAAGGCGGTGTCGATCGATCCCAACGATGCGGGCTGCCGCTGGATCCTGGCCTACCTGCTTGCCTATGAGCGAAATTTCGCCGAGGCGGATGCGGAATTCGCCAGGGCGATCGAACTCGATCCAAACGAGGCCGACACCTGGGCGGCCTTGTCAGACATCGCAGTCTTGGCCGGGCGGCTCGAGGAAGGCCTCGCGCACATCCACAAGGCGTTCCGGCTTAACCCGTTTCCGGCGAGCTGGTACTATCTGACACTCGGCCAGGCACAATATGCGGCGCGCGACTACCAAGCCGCGATCGTCACCCTGCGCAGGGACGAAACCTATCGCACAAGCTCGCGCCGCTTCCTGGCGGCAAGCCTTGCGCAACTCGGCCGGCTCGACGAGGCGCGCGCCGAGGCCGAATTGTTCCTGGTCGGCAACCCGCATTTCACCATCCGTCACTGGGCAACGACGGAGCCTATTCGCGACGCGGCCACGCTGGACCATTTCGTCGACGGCTTCCGGAAGGCCGGTCTGCCGGAGTGACGGCAGGGGTGGCCTTGGCAGATCGTGCGACCTGTCGTGCTCCGGCGCCAGGAATCTTTGAGAGAATATTCCCGGTCCAGGCGACAACGCCGAAATGCATTCTTTGATAAATTCGGTGGGATTTCTGAGGATACAACAAGGCAAGACAGTCCGCTTGGCCTTATGACTTCACAACCGCAGAGATCATCATGCCCGACTTCAAAAACACTTTGCCATATTCCGTTCGGTCAACCCTCAATCGGCGAGGTAGTCTGGCTCTGCTGCTTGCGTCGGCCCTCGCCATCGGCCTGATGGAACCTCATGCGTCCTTCGCCGAGGACAAGAAGTCGATCAAGGTCGGCATCATCAGCGGCGAGGACGAGGATGTCTGGCGCGTCGTCGTGGCGCAGGCGGCCGAAAGGGGCTTGGCCATCGAGCCGGTCGTGTTCAACGACTATACCCAGCCCAACGAAGCGCTGGAGCGCGGCGAGATCGACGCCAATGCGTTCCAACACCAGCCCTATCTCGACAACCAGATCAAGACGCAGGGCTACCACATCGTGCGCGTCGGCTACACCGGCGTCTGGCCGATCGGCCTCTACTCAAAGAAATACACCAAGGTAGCCGACCTGCCGGAAGGCGCGGTCATCGGCGTGCCGAACGATCCCTCCAATGAAGGGCGGGCGCTACGCCTGTTGCAGAACGAGGGCGTGATCAAGCTGAAAGAGGGCACCGGCATCCTGGCCACTACCGCCGACATCGCCGAAAATGCGAAGAAGGTGCAGATCAAGGAACTGGACGCCGGCATCGTCGGCCGCTCGGTCGAGGATCTCGACGCCGCCGTGGTCAACACGGACTGGGCGCTGAAAAGCGGGCTGACGCCGGAAAACCGCATCGCGCAGGAGCCCATCGCGGACAATCCCTACCGCAACTTCATCGCGGTGAAGGCTGGCAGCGAGAACGAACCCTGGGTAAAGACGCTGGTCGCTTCCTATCAGAACGAGGCAGTGAAGGCCGAGTTCGACAAGGTCTACAAGGGCACTGGCCTCAGCGCCTATTGAGAACCGGACCGGTCGTATGGTCCGACAGCCCTGGCGGTCCGCGCTCGAGCGCGGGCCGCATTCTGCCTTTTCGGATCACGAGAGCACGAATACCCATGAACCAGCATTTCACGGCAGTCGCGGGCACCGCCGACCAGACCCGAGGCCAGCCAGACGCGTCTCAGGACGTGGTGCGCCTCGTCGACCTGAAGCGCCGTTTCGGCGCCACGGCGGCGCTAGACGGTGTGTCGCTCACGGTTCGCAAGGGCGAGATCCTCGGCATTATCGGCCGCAGCGGCGCCGGCAAGTCGACGCTGATCCGCTGCCTGAACGGATTGGAGCGTCCTGATTCCGGCGAGGTGTTTATCGAGGGCCGCGAAATCAGCCGGCTCGGCGAGCGCGACCTGCAGCCGCTGCGGCGGCGCATCGGCATGATCTTCCAGCATTTCAACCTTTTGTCGGCCAAGACCGTCGAGGACAATGTGGCGTTGCCGCTGAAGATCGAGGGCCGTCCGAAGGGGGAGCGATTGGCGCGAGCGGCCGAATTGCTCGATCTCGTCGGCCTATCTGAGAAAGCCAGGGCTTATCCGGCGTCCTTGTCGGGTGGGCAGAAGCAGCGCGTCGGCATTGCCCGGGCGCTCGCGGCGCGCCCGGCGCTGCTGCTGTCGGACGAAGCGACTTCGGCGCTTGATCCGGAGACGACACGCTCGATTCTTGCCTTGCTGAAAGACATCAACCGGCAGCTTGGCCTGACCATCCTTTTGATCACCCATGAGATGGAGGTGGTCCGCTCGATCGCCGACCGCGTTGCGGTGATCGATGCCGGCCGTATCGTCGAGCAAGGGCCGGTCTGGTCGGTGTTCGCCGATCCGCGGTCGGACGTCACGAGAAGCCTGCTCCGCGCGATCCGGCCGCAACTGCCGGCGGAACTTGCGTCGCGGCTGGCACCGGGGGCCGGTGCGGAGACCATCCTGCGCGTCGACATCGCCGGCGACGCCGCACGCGGCCCGCTGCTGTCCGACCTCGCCACTGCCGTCCCGGGGGCTTTTCGCCTCGTCCACGGCGGCATCGACCACATCCAGCAGCAGCCCGTCGGAACGCTGTTCCTGTCCGTACCCGGCAGCGATGCAAGTCATCTCGGCGATATTATTACATTCCTGAAGACCCGCCAGGCGCGGGTGGAGGTGCTTGGCCATGTCGCCGGTTCTGTTTGAGCTTCTGCTGCGCTCGATCTGGGAAACGATCCTGATGACGGCCGCCTCTGGCCTGATCTCACTGGTGTTCGGCCTGCCGCTCGGCCTCGCCCTGGTCGCCACCGATCGCGGCGGCATCGCCGAAAGCCGGTGGGTGAATAGCGCGCTCGGTGCCGTCATCAACGGCTTCCGATCGGTGCCGTTCATCATCCTCCTGGTGGCGCTGGTCCCGGTGACGCGGCTGATCGTCGGCACCTCGATCGGCACATGGGCCGCGATCGTGCCGCTGTCGATCGCCGCCACACCCTATTACGCACGCATCGCCGAAGTGTCGCTGCGCGAGGTCGACCACGGGTTAATCGAGGCGGCGCGCGCCATGGGCGGCAACCGCTGGACCATCATCCGCGAGGTGCTGGTGCCGGAAGCCCTGCCCGGCATCGTCGCCGGCTTCACCGTGACCCTGGTGACGCTGATCGGCGCCTCGGCGATGGCCGGAGCCATCGGCGCCGGAGGCTTGGGCGACCTCGCCATACGGTACGGCTACCAGCGTTTCGAGACGTCGGTGATGATCGCCGTGGTGATCGTGCTGATTGTGCTGGTCTGCGGCATCCAGTGGGTGGGGGATCGTCTTGTGGCGCGGCTCGACCGGCGGGGGTGAGGCGGGTGAATAGTCAGGTCCGGCCGAACCTTCTGACTAGACAATCTTACCGTTGGCGCCGCCCCTCACTGTCCTGCCGGACATCTCTCCCCGTAGAACGGGGAGAGAGAAGCTGGCCGTGACGCCGGCGCCCTTCTTGCAACGCCGATGATTGGCGAAATCTGCGACGGAGCGCCCCTCTCCCCGTCTCTATACGGGGAGAGGATGCCGGCAGGCAGGTGATGGGCAGCGCGGAGGGTTGGCCGCTATGACGCTGTGGGACTCGCACACACCAGGCTAGCCCCGCAACCTCACCCCCTCCGGATCGAAGAACGGGATCGGTGACACGACCGCGCGGGTCGGAACGCCGTCGACATCGATGCTGAGTTCGGTGCCGACCGCCGTGAAGGGCAGCCGCAGATGGGCCGTCGCCAGCACTTTGCCGAGGGAATAGCCGTGGTCGCTGTAGGTGACGATGCCGGCATGCTCGCCGTCGGCGGTTACATCCGCATTCATCGCGGCCGGCCTGTCGCCGTCCAGGATCAGCCCGGTCCAGCGCTCGTGGATCCCCTTGTCGCGCGTCTTGAGCAGGGCTTCGCGGCCGACGAAGTCGCCCTTGTCGAACTTGATCCAGCGGTCGAGGCCGACATGGAACGGCGTGCGGGTCTCGTCCATGTCGATGCCATGCGCCGGATAGGCCTTTTCCAGGCCGAGCGTGAACATGGCCAGCACGCCGTAGGGCTTGAGGCCGAAATCCGCCCCTGTCCGCATCAGCGCCTGCCAGACCGAAACCGCCTCGTCGGCCGGTACGAACAGTTCGAAGCCGAGTTCGCCGGTGACGCCGGTGCGCGAGATCAAGACCCGAGTGTCTCCGACATGGCCCGAGGTGAACGCCCAGCGCCTCAAGCCATCGAGATCGGCATCGGCGATCATTGCCTTCAACAACTCGCGCGAGCGCGGACCCTGGATGGTCGGGAAGGCGATTGCCGCCGTGATATCGGTGACATAGGCCTTGCGCCCCTGGGCATGATGCTGAAGCCAGGGCAGCATCTTCAGGCGGTTGACCGAGCCGGTGACCAGCATGAAATGTTCCGGCCCGAGCCGAAACACGGTGAGGTCGTCCATGATGCCGCCGTCCTCACGGCAGACCGTGGAGTACCGGACCTGGCCCGGTTTCATCGCCGAGGCATCATTGACGATGACATGGTTGACCAGCGCCTCGGCATCCGGCCCCTTGATGTCCATCTTGCCCATGGTGCTGAGGTCCTGGACGCCGACATTCTCGCGCGTGTTCAGGTGCTCGTCTTCGATACCAGAGTAGTATTTGGCAGAGATGAAATCGCCACCGACCCGCCCCATGGTCGCGCCCAGTCCGACAATGCTGCTGTAGAAGGGCGAACGCCGCTCAGCCAAGAAAATCTCCTGTTTTAGTGCGGTCCCGAGACCGTTTCGAAATTCGCTCTGGCGAGTCATATGATGGTGGTTTCGAGAACCGGAGCGCAGCGGACATTCGGGTCCGTGAGCACCGGAAGCGCAGAAAACGCCTTCAGATGGCCGCCAGGGTAGAGTTTCCAAACGGTCTCAGTTGCCGTAGACGTCGAAGGCAAAGTACTTGTCGTTGATTTCCTTGTACTTTCCGTTGGCGCGGAGCGCGTCGATAGCGGCGTTGAACCTGTCGGTCAGTTCCTTGTTACCCTTCTGCAAGGCAATGCCGACGCCGGGACCATGGATGTCAGGATCGGCGGTCAGCGTGCCAAGCAGCTTGCAGCAGGCGCCGTCGGGTTTCTTCAGCCATTCGGTGAGGATGATCGATCCGTCCATCACCGCGTCGAGCCGGCCATTGGCCATGTCGGCCCGGGCGTCGTCGCCGGTCGGGTAGGCTTTTACGGTCGAGCCCGCATATTTCTGCTCCGCGAATTTCTGGTGGATCGTCGCGGTTTGGACGCCGAGAGCCTTGCCCTTCAGATCATCCGGCGAGGTACCGGCGATGGTCGACTCCTTCGGCACGGCGATGGCCGGCGGTGTCTGGTAATATTTGTGGGTGAACTCGACCTTCTCGGCCCGCTCGGGCGTGATGGTGATGTTGATGATGGCGTCGAATTTTCCTGCCTGGAGGGCCGGGATCGAACCATCGAAATCCTGCACGATGAATTCGCAATCGGCCTTCATCTCAGCGCACAGCGCCTTGCCGAGGTCGATGTCGAAGCCGCCCAGAGTGCCGTCCGAATTGGCGTAGTTGAAGGGGGGATAGGCGCCTTCGGTGCCGATCCTGAGCTTCTTGTCCTGGGCAGACGCGGCACCCGTGGCCAGCGTGAGAGCGACGGAAGCGGCAAGCACGAAACGACCGAAAAGGCGCATGATCCAGACCTCCGTTGATGTCGGAAGTCTACGGGCTTTCGGCCAGTCGGCGGAGACGGAAACGACATGCGATGCGGCAATCACGGCGCGAGGCGTGATCGGCGCGGCCGCCGCCTAATCCATGGACCGGCCGGCGCGCAGCGCCTCTGTCGCCTTGCGGTCGATGGCAACCCCGCCAGCCGACAGGACAACGCCGAATTTCTCCGCCGCCTCGTCTGGCGTGTAATACCCCATGGCGACGTCACGCAACACCAGATCGTCGTCACGCTCGCGCGGGTCGCCATAGCCGCCGCCGCCCGGCGTGCCGACGCGCACTCGGTCCCCGGCCTTCAAGGCGATGTCCTGCTCCTTGGACAGATGCGGCGGCACGTGTTCCTCGCCGTTGCGGAAGACGGTCACCCTATTGACCGCCCCATCGCTGCCGCCGAGCGCGCCCTGCGGGCCGAAACGGCCATGATCCATGACGAAGGACGCGCGCGCTTCGCCGCGCAGGATTTCCACCTCGTAGGCGAGGCCGAAACCGCCGCGATGCCTGCCGGCGCCTCCGGAGCCTTCGCGCAGGGCGTAGTGCCGGTAGAGCACGGGAAAAGCCTGTTCCATGATCTCGACCGGAGGCGACTTGGAGATGCCAATGGTCGAGCAGCCATTGGTCAGGCCGTCATGACCGGAATTGCCGCCATAACCGCCGCCGGAGATCTGGTACATGACATAGTCGCGGCCGCGCGCGGGATCGTTGCCGCCAAGCGCGAAATTGCCGCTGGAGCCGGCGGGTGCGGCCGTCACCTTGTCGGGCAATGCCTGCACCATGGCCGCGAACACTGCCTCGGCGATACGCTGCGAGACTTCCGCCGCGCAGCCCGAGACCGGACGCGGGTACCGGGCATCCAGGAACGTGCCTTCCGGCCGCTTGACGATCAGCGGCTCGAAGGCGCCGGCGCTGATCGGCACATCCGGAAAGATATGACGCATGGCGAGATAGACGGAGGACAGGGTCGTTGCCAGCACGCTGTTCATCGGGCCGGCGCAAGGCTTCGACGACCCGGAGAAATCGAAGGTCAGCGTATCGCCCTGTTTCTCGACGGCAAGCGCGATGGTCAGCGGCTCGTTGACCACGCCGTCGGAATCGACAAAGGCCTCCGAGCGGTAGGCGCCGTCGGGGATTGCCGCTATGTTGGCGCGCATTTGCGCGGCGGCGCGGCGGCGCAGTTCGGCGATTGCCTCCATGACAGTTTCGTCACCGTAACGATCCAGGATATTGTTGAGCCGATCCTGGCCGATCAGCAGGGCGGCTGCCTGCGCCCTGATGTCGCCGATGCGCTGGTCGGCGACGCGGATGTTGGAACAGATGATGGCGTAGATTTCGGGATCGAGCACGCCCTTCTTGAACAGTTTCACCGGCGGCAGCCGCAGGCCTTCCTGCTCGACCGCGGTCGCGGAGGCGGAGAAGCCGCCCGGCACCGAACCGCCGATATCGGGCCAATGACCTGTGTTGGACAGCCAGCAGAAGATCTTCCCGTCCCGATAGACCGGCATGGCGAAGCGCACATCCATCAAATGGGTGCCACCGAGATAGGGATCGTTGACGATGTAGATGTCGCCGGGCTCCGGCGGCAGGCAACGACCGTCGGCAATCATTTCGATCACGGTCCTGGTCGAATATTGCATGACTCCGACGAAAACCGGCAGGCCCTGGCTTCCTTGTGCGATCAGCGAACCGTCCACGGCCGAATAGATGCCGTCCGAGCGGTCATTGGCTTCGGCAATGACAGGCGAGAAGGCCGCGCGGGAAAAGGTCAGGTCCATCTCGTCGCAGACCTGCTGCAGCGCGGCCTGGAGGACCGAAAGCGTGATGGCGTCGAGCTTGATGGTCTCAAGATCAGGCATGTCAGGCCTCGCCAATGTCGATGATGATGTTGCCGTCGGCGTCCGAGCGTGCGCAGTCGCCGGGCTCGAGCACGGTGGTGGCGTCCATCTGTTCGAGGACCGCCGGCCCCTCGATGACGGCGTCGAGCGGCAGCCTTTCCCTGATATAGACCGGCGTGTCGTGCCACTGGCCGGCGTACCAGACCGGCCGGACCTCGCGCCGCGCTTCGTCCAACGTCTCCGCCCGCCCCGCCGGGTCGATAAGCCGGGACAGGTCGATCGCCGGCCGCACACCGGTGACCGAAGTGTTGAGGTTGACGAGGTTGGCGCGGATTTCCGGCAACTCGACCTTGAAACGGGCGAAATAGGCTTTCTCGAACAGGGCCTGCAACTCGTTGCGGGCCACCGACGAAGACGGCAGCGGCACGTTGATGATATGTGTCTGGCCGACGAACTGCATGTCGGCTGAATGGCTGACCCGGATGGTCTCCGGCTTCACCGCTTCCTTGGCGATCAGCTCCTCGCCTTCGATTCGGTGCCGTTTCAAAACCGCATGGAGCTGGACTTCATCGAGCATGGCCACCGGCTGATTGATGGTGTTGACGAAGTCATGGCGAAGGTCGGCGACGACGCAGCCGAGCGCGTTGGTGATGCCGGGACGTGCCGGCACCAGAACCCGTGGCAGGCCGAGTTCGCGCGCAAGCGCCGTGGCGTGCAGCGGCCCGGCGCCGCCGAAGGCGAACAGCGCGAAATCGCGCGGGTCATGGCCGCGCGACACCGAGACCATGCGGATGGCGCCGGCCATCTTCATATTGCCTAGCCGGAGCACAGCGCCGGCCGCCTCGACGCCCGACAGGCCCGTTGCCTTGCCGATGCGATCCTCGAAGATATTGGTGACGCGCTCAACCGTGACCGGATTGTCGACCGCAAGCAGTTTCTTCGGCGCCAGCCGGCCGAGCACAAGGTTGGCATCGGTGATGGTCGGCTCGCAGCCGCCGCGCCCATAGCAGATCGGGCCCGGATTGGCGCCGGCACTTTCCGGGCCGATCTGGATCAGGCCGGCCGCGTCGACACGGGCGATCGAGCCGCCGCCGGCGCCGACCGTGTGCACCGCCACCATTGGCACATGGATCGGCATGGCATATTCGATCTCGATCTCGTTCGACACCGCCGGTTCGGCGTTGCGGATCAGCGCCACGTCGGTCGAGGTGCCGCCCATGTCATAGGTAACGAGGTTTTCGAAGCCGGCGCGTTTTCCGGTGTAGGCAGCGGCAATGACCCCCGACGCCGGACCGGACATGACCGTCTTGGCTGATTCACGTGTGACGAAGCGGGCCGAGATCATGCCGCCATTGCCGTTCATGATCAGGAAATCTCTGATATAGCC
Organism: Mesorhizobium sp. ES1-1; assembly: GCF_020164785.1. Lineage (GTDB taxonomy): Bacteria > Pseudomonadota > Alphaproteobacteria > Rhizobiales > Rhizobiaceae > Mesorhizobium. Next base: position 143,822 of record NZ_JAIUGX010000011.1, read on the forward strand.
CTTGGCTGCGAGCTCCTTGCGCAGCCGCTCGACATAGCGCTCGAGGATCGGCTGCACGGAGGCGTTGACCGAGGCGGTGACGCCGCGCTCGAATTCGCGCGCCTCCGAGAGCAGCTCGTGGCCCGCCGTGATGTGGGCGTTCGGCCAGAGACCGGCGGCGATTTCGACGGCGCGACGCTCATGCGCGGGATTGGCATAGGAATGCAGGAAATGGATGACGAGGGATTCGCAACCGGCCGCGATCAGTGCTTTCACGGCCTCGCGCATTTCGGCTTCATCGAGCGCCGTGCGGACAGTTCCGGACGCTTCGACGCGCTCCGACACTTCGAGCCGGAGATTGCGCGGTATGATCGGGACAAAGGTGCCGGTCATGCCATAGGCTTGCGGCCGCGTGCGCCGCCCGAGCTCGATCACGTCGCGAAAGCCACGTGTGGTGATCATGCCGGTTTTCGCCAGCCGACGCTCCAGCACCGCATTGGTGGTGGTTGTGGTGCCGTGCACGATCAGGTCAATGCCGGCGATAGGAAATCCGGTGGCGCCAAGCGCCGAGACGACGCCGAACGCCTGGTTTTCGACCGTGGTCGGCGTCTTGGCGATGTAAACCTTGCCGCCGTCTCGGCCATCGATCAGCAGCAGGTCGGTGAAGGTGCCGCCGACATCGATTCCGGCAACGACATTTCCAAGGGAATCACGCGCATGCGCCGGAAAATTCTCTTTCATCGTCGAAACCCGAAATGCCCGGACTACGGATACGGCGCCATTTGGAAAGGCGTTTTAAGCCTGCATCTTGACGCAAATATCGTTTGTATACTAATAAATTCCGCACACAAGAGCTTGCACTTCGAAGCGTGCCGGGCACTTCAACGGCCAGGACGCGCGAGAGACTGTGTGACGCAAACAGCCGGAATTTGCGCCGGAAGGTTGGATTTTTATGAACACCACACCCGCGCTCGACACCGCCGGCGCCCGTCCGTTGCAGTTCCCCATTCCGGCCAATGTCCATGCCGAAACCGTCGTCTCGGTGAAGCATTATACCGACCGGCTGTTCTCGTTTCGCATCACGCGCCCGCAGTCGCTGCGCTTCCGGTCGGGCGAGTTCGTCATGATCGGGCTGCCCAATGCCGAGAAGCCTGTCTTCCGCGCCTATTCGGTGGCGAGCCCGGCCTGGGACGACGAGCTGGAATTCTTCTCGATCAAGGTGCCGGATGGCCCGCTGACCTCGGAACTGCAGAAGATCCAGGTCGGCGCTACGGTCATCATGCGCCAGAAGTCGACCGGCACGCTGGTGCTGGATGCACTGACGCCCGCAAAGCGGCTGTTCATGATCTCGACCGGCACCGGCATCGCGCCGTTCGCCAGCCTGCTGCGCGACCCCGACACCTACGAGAAATTTGAGCAGGTGATCTTGACCCACACCTGCCGCGACAATGCCGAGCTCACCTATGGCCAGGAGCTTGTGGCGGCGCTCGAAAGCGACCCGCTGATCGGCGAACTGACCACCGGGCGCGTCACGCTCTACAACTCGACGACACGCGAAGACTCGGCGCGCATGGGCCGCATCACCGCGCTGATCGGCTCGGGCAAGTTCTACGCCGACCTCGGTATCGAGACGCTCGATCCGCAGACGGACCGCATCATGATCTGCGGTTCGATGCATATGCTGAAGGACGTCAAAGAACTGGCGGAAAGCCTCGGCTTCGAGGAAGGCTCGCTCAGTCATCCGGCGAGTTTCGTCGTCGAACGCGCCTTCGTCGGCTGAGGCCGGCCTGGCATCCGGCATCGGCGTCTTGACCACGCAGCCAAAAGTCGGCTGCTTTCGCCGCCATTTTCAGTTATGACGTTCGAAAGGTCCGCGAAACGCCACTTCACGGACGGTCTTTCGACGCAGGTCGGTGAAATGGAAGGGCAGGAGATGAGCAGCACGATCCGCGAAGCCGAACTCGGCTTGTCCAAGGTGACGCCGCTGCCCGCGCGTGCCGCCGCCAACACCCCCGTTGCGATAGACCACCGCGTCGCGCGCAACCCCGGCATGAAGCTCGATCTCGGCTTCATGGAATCGGTGCGCAGCGTCAACCGTTCGGCGCTGGAGCGCCGCGTCGCCAGCCTGACCAAGCGGCGCTCGATCAAGGCCGATAACCAGGCTGCCTGGCTGCTGCGCGCTGTCGCCTGCATGGATCTGACGACGCTGAATTCGAACGACACCGAGGAGCGCGTGCGCCGGCTTTGCGCCAAGGCGCTGAACCCTTTTCGTCGCGACATCGCCGAAGGGCTCGGCATTGCAGGCGAAAAGATCCGCCCGGCGGCGATCTGCGTCTATCACCCCTTTGTCGCCACAGCCGTCGAAGCGCTGCGCGGCACCGGCGTCCATGTCGCCGCCGTTTCCACCGCGTTTCCGCACGGACTGGCGCCGCTCTCGACCCGCCTGCAGGAGATCGAAGCCTCGGTGAAGGACGGCGCCGACGAGATCGACGTCGTCATTCCGCGCGGTCTGGTATTCGGCGCCAAATGGCGGGAGCTTTACAATGAGATCGTCTCGATGCGGGCCGCCTGCGGCGATGCGCATCTCAAGGTCATTCTCGGCACCGGCGACCTCGCCACGCTGCGCAACGTCATGCTGGCCTCGATGGTGGCGATGATGGCGGGCGCGGATTTCATCAAGACCTCGACAGGCAAGGAAAGTGTCAATGCGACCCTGCCGGTCGGGCTCGCCATGGTGCGCGCCATCCGCGCCTATTTCGAGGAGACCGGCTATCTCATCGGCTTCAAGCCTGCCGGCGGCATTTCCACCGCGAAGGCCTCGTTAGACTGGCTGGTCCTGATGAAGGAAGAGCTCGGACGACCCTGGCTTGAACCGGAGCTTTTCCGGTTCGGTGCGTCGAGCCTGTTGACCGATATCGAACGGCAGCTCGAGCATCATTTGACCGGGCATTATTCGGCGAACCATCGCCACGCAATGGCGTGATGGCGGGGGGTTGAACGTGGAGTTCTACGGCGCCCCCCTCTGTCCTGCCGGACATCTCCCCCACAAGGGGGGAGATCAGCCTTCACGACTGTTGGCCGCCATTCCGCAACGTCGGCGATTGGCGAAGTCATTGCCGCCAGCCAATCTCCCTCCTTGTGGGGGAGATGGCCGGCAGGCCAGAGGGGGGCGCCGTACAGCACTCCCGATAAAGCTTATCTCCTCCCAACGGAGCGTCCCATGAACATCCTCGAACGCTATCACGCCATGGAATACGGTCCGGCGCCGGAAGCCCGCAACGAAGCCGATGCGTGGCTGGCTGCGCGCGATTTCGGCAAGGCGCTGTTCATCGGCGGTGGCTGGAAAGCCGCTTCTAGCGGCAAGACTTTCGAGACCAGCGACCCCTCTTCCGGCAAGACGCTGGCAACGTTATCCGACGCCAATGCGGCCGACATCGATGCGGCGGTCGCGGCTGCCGCCAAGGCGCTGCCGAAATGGTCGGCATCATCGGGCTATCAGCGCGCCAAGGTGCTCTATGCCATCGGCCGCGCCATGCAGCGCCATCAACGCCTGTTCGCGGTGCTTGAGACAATCGACAATGGCAAGCCGATCCGTGAAAGCCGCGACATCGACGTGCCGCTGGCGATCCGCCATTTCATCCACCATGCCGGCTGGGCGCAGGCTCTGGACAAGGACTTCCCCGGCCACAAAGGCGTCGGCGTCGTCGGCCAGATCATACCGTGGAACTTCCCGCTGCTGATGCTGGCCTGGAAGGTCGCGCCGGCGCTGGCCGCCGGCTGCACAGTGGTGCTGAAGCCGGCCGAGTTCACGCCGCTCACCGCTATCCTTTTCGCTGAAATCTGCGAACGCGCGGGCGTGCCGAAAGGCGTCGTCAACATCGTCCAGGGCGGGCCAGAGGCGGGCGCGGCAATCGTCAACCATCCCGGCATCCAGAAAATCGCCTTCACCGGGTCCTCGGAGGTCGGCAAGATCATCCGCAAGGCGACCGCGGGGTCCGGCAAGAAGCTGTCGCTTGAACTCGGCGGCAAGTCGGCCTTCATCGTCTTCGAGGACGCCGACCTCGACAGCGCCGTCGAGGGTTTGGTCGACGGCATCTGGTTCAACCAGGGCCAGGTCTGCTGCGCCGGCTCGCGGCTGCTGGTGCAGGAAGGGATCGCCGACGCCCTGATCGCCAAGGTCAAGACGCGGATGAGCCGGCTGCGCGTCGGCAGCCCGCTCGACAAGAATACCGATATCGGGCCGCTGGTCGACCTGACCCAGCTCGACCGGGTCAAGGGGCTGATCGCGGAAGGCGCCAAGCAAGGCGCAATCTGCTGGCAGCCCGATGCAACGCTTCCGTCCTCCGGCTACTACCACCTGCCGACCTTGGCCACTGGCGTTTCGCCGGCTAACATCCTGGCGCAGGAAGAGGTCTTTGGCCCGGTGCTGGCGACAATGACCTTCCGCAACACCGAGGAGGCGATCGAGCTTGCCAACAACACCCGCTATGGGCTTGCGGCGAGCGTGTGGAGCGAGAATGTCAACCTCGCGCTCCATGTCGCGCCGCAGCTGAAGGCTGGCGTGGTCTGGATCAACGGTACCAACATGTTCGACGCGGCCTGCGGCTTCGGCGGCTACCGCGAGAGCGGCTTCGGACGGGAAGGCGGCCGCGAAGGCATGTTCGAATATCTCGCCGCCAACCTTCCGCTCGGCCCGGAGATCAAGCCGGCGACGCTTTCGGCCGAACCGGTCGAGCAACCGGACGGCGATACGATTGACCGCACGGCCAAGTTGTTCATTGGCGGCAAGCAGGTGCGGCCCGACGGCAACTACTCGCTGCCGATCGCTGACGCCAAGGGCAGGCTGGCAGGCGAGGTCGGTCTCGGCAGCCGCAAGGATATCCGCGACGCGGTGTCGGCGGCGCGCGCCTGCAAGGGCTGGCCGGAGGCGACCGCCTATAACCGCTCGCAGGTGCTCTATTATTTGGCCGAGAACCTTTCGGGCCGCGCCGGCGAGTTCGCCGCCCGGCTGACTGAACTGACCGGCGCCTCGTCCAAAATGGCGCGCGACGAAGTGGACCTGTCGATTGAACGGCTGTTCCTCTATGCGGGGTTGGCCGACAAGTTCGAAGGCCGGGTGCACCAGCCCCCGGCGCGCGCTGTCACCCTGGCGATGCACGAGCCGGTCGGCGTCGTCGGCATTGTGGCCTCCTACGGATCGCCGCTGCTGGGGCTGATCTCGCTGATCGCGCCGGCGCTGGCCATGGGCAACACGGTGGTCGCGGTGCCGTCCGAACGCTACCCGCTGCTGGCCACCGATCTCTACCAGGTCATCGAATATTCCGACGTGCCGGCCGGCGCCATCAACATCGTCACCGGCCGCACGGCCGAACTCGCCGCCGTGCTGGCCAAGCATGACGATGTCGACGGGCTCTGGGTGTTTGCCGATGCGGACACCTGCGCCAAGACCGAAGCCGAGTCGATCGGCAATCTCAAGCGGGTCTGGAGCGGCAATGGGCACACGCTGGATTGGGCGTCGAGCGAGGCGGCGGGCGACGTCTTTCTGCGCCGAGCCGTGGAGGTCAAGAATGTCTGGGTGCCTTACGGCGACTGAACAGGCGACTTTGATCTAGATGGTGATGGTGTCGGACTTGACGCCCTAATGGGTGTTCTTTAACGAGAAAAAACATTTTTCGGTGGCCGATCAGCATTCAGGCCGCACAATGCCGGCCGACTGGCCCATGACTTCATGGCCATTGGCCGATAATTGCAAACCAAACGGGCGAGGAGAACAGCATGGCGGATCTGGCAGGCAAGGTCGTCGTCGTCACGGCGGCGGCGCAAGGCATAGGCAAGGCGAGCGCACTGGCCTTCGCCAAGGCCGGAGCCACCGTCCATGCCACCGACATCAACGAGACGTTGCTTGCCGAACTCGCCCGCACGCCAGGCGTAAAGACCCGCAAGCTCGACGTGCTCAACGACGCGGAGGTGAACGCGGCTTTCGCGGCGATCGGCACCGTCGACGTCCTGTTCAACTGCGCCGGCTTCGTCCATGCCGGCTCGATCCTCGACATGAAGGACGGCGATCTCGACTTCGCGCTGAACCTCAATGTCCGCGCCATGGTGCGGACCATTCGCGCCGTGCTACCGGGCATGCTGGAGCGCGGCGACGGCTCGATCATCAACATGGCTTCGCTGGCAAGCTCGACCAAGGGTGTGCCGAACCGTTTCGTCTACGGCCTGACCAAGGCCGCCGTGATCGGGCTGACCAAGTCGGTCGCCGCCGACTATGTCGGCAAGGGCATACGCTGCAACGCCATCTGCCCCGGCACGGTCGAGAGCCCGTCGCTGCAGGACCGCATGCATGCGCAAGGCGACTATGAGGCCGCCCGCGCCGCCTTCATCGCCCGCCAGCCGATGGGCCGGCTGGGCACGCCTGAGGAAATCGCCGACCTCGCCGTCTATCTGGCCGGCGCCACCTATACGTCCGGGCAGGCCTATAATATCGACGGCGGCTGGTCGATCTAGGGACCGTTGCGGCCGACCGACGTGACAGCAGCGACGAACGCGTCCGGAAACCGCACGGTATGGACGCACCGGTATGGGACGGTACGTTCCCAAGGTCTGAAAATCACGGCGCAGCCGCCGGACGACGCGGCATCCGCTTGCCGGTCCGTGCCTCACTGGCTAGGTTTCGCTCGGTTCATGACCGCCGCAGAAACGGCGATGCGAATTTGTAACGGCTTTCGGCCGCAATCAGGAGGATATCAATGAAATTGCTGCGCTATGGCGAGGCGGGAAGCGAGCGCCCAGGTCTGCTCGACGCGGACGGAACCATCCGCGATCTCTCCGCCCATGTCGGCGATATCGCGGGCACCACGCTGCATCCGGCCTCGCTCGAGATGCTGGCGAAGCTCGATCCGAAATCGCTGCCGGCAGTTTCCGGCGAGCCGCGCATCGGCGCCTGCGTCGCCGGGACGGGCAAGTTCATCTGCATCGGCCTCAATTACTCCGACCATGCCGCAGAAACCGGCGCAACCGTGCCGTCTGAGCCGATCATCTTCATGAAGGCAAGCTCGGCGATCGTTGGGCCGGATGACGACGTGCTGATCCCGCGCGGCTCGGTCAAGACCGACTGGGAGGTCGAGCTCGGCGTCGTCATCGGCAAGACGGCGAAGTATGTCAGCGAGGCCGACGCGCTGGACTATGTCGCCGGCTATTGCGTTTCACACGACGTCTCCGAGCGCGCCTTCCAGGCCGAGCGGCAGGGCCAGTGGACCAAGGGCAAGTCCTGCGACACGTTCGGACCGATCGGCCCGTGGCTGGTGACCAAGGACGAGGTCCCGGACCCGCAGAACATCAAGATGTGGCTGACCGTCAACGGCAAGACGATGCAGGACGGCTCGACCAAGACGATGGTCTATGGCGTGGCTTACCTGGTGTCCTATCTCAGCCAGTTCATGTCGCTGCACCCCGGCGACATCATCTCCACCGGCACGCCGCCTGGCGTCGGGCTGGGCATGAAGCCACCGGTGTTCCTGAAGGCTGGCGACGTGGTGGAGCTCGGCATCGAGGGGCTCGGCCAGCAGAAGCAGACATTCAAGGCGGACGCGTAGGCGGCACTATATCTTTCCGTGTGGTGCTCCGAAAGGACGACGGTCGCACCTTTCCTCTCCCCGGTCGATCAGGGGAGAGGTGTCGAGCGCAGCTCGACGGAGTGGGGGTCGACTGCTCGGCGATGGACGGATTCGCTGTGGTAGGCCTGCCTTCAATGCTTCCGCTTGTAAGAGCGCCTTCCCCCACTCCGTCGCCGCTTCGCGGCGCCACCTCTCCCCCCTCCGGAGGGAGAGGAAAGAAGGCGCCGCCGCGGCTACTTCAACACCTTGCCATCGGCTCCGAACCGATAGGTCTTCGCCGGATCCGGCGTCGCGTATAGTGTCGCGCCCGGCTCGGCGTCGTAGACCCCGAAAATGCGCACCGTGATCAGCCCCGCCTTTTCGCAGTCGAGATAGAGGTTGGTGTCGGCGCCGAGATGCTCGGCATGGACGACTGTCCCCTTCCAGCTCCCTGATGTCGGATCGACCGTCAGGTGTTCGGGCCGCACGCCTATGGTCTTGGCCGTTTCGCCGAGCCGCGCGCCGTCGACGAAGTTCATCTTCGGCGAGCCGATGAAGCCGGCGACGAATTCGTTTGCCGGCGAATTGTAAAGCTCCATCGGACCGCCGATCTGCTCAATGCGGCCGGCATTGAGAACAACGATCTTGTCGGCCAGCGTCATCGCCTCGACCTGGTCATGTGTGACATAGATCATCGTCGCTTTCAGCCGGCGATGCAATTGTGCGATTTCCAGCCTTGTGTTGACGCGCAGTGCGGCGTCGAGATTCGACAGCGGCTCGTCGAACAGGAACAGCTTCGGCTCGCGCACCACGGCGCGGCCGATAGCAACGCGCTGGCGCTGGCCACCGGAGAGTTCGGCGGGGCGCCGCTCGAGATAGGGTTCAAGCGACAGCATGGACGAGGCGATGCCGATCCGCCGCTCAATCTCGGCCCCGGGCGTGCCGGCCTGCTTGAGGCCCAGGCCCATATTGTTCCTGACTGTCAGATGCGGATAGAGCGCGTAGGTCTGAAACACCATGGCGATGCCGCGCTTGGCGGGCGGCGTGGCGGAGACGTCCTGGCCGTCGATGACCACCCGGCCCGAGGTCGAATCCTCCAGCCCGGCGATGACCCTGAGCAAGGTCGACTTGCCGCAGCCCGAAGGGCCGACGAAGACGACGAATTCGCCATCGTTGACTTCGAGGTTGATGCCCTTCAACACCTCGACCGGTCCGAAGGCCTTCTTCACGCTCTCGATGTTCAGCGAGCCCATGGCAGTCCTCCGAGTTCGTAGGGGAGCGCGACCGGCCGGATGCGGGCAACCCTTTCCGATTTTCTGGTCACAGCCGCACCGCCTTTCCGCTGCGCACGCTCTCGTCGGCGGCGAGGCAAACGGCTAGCGACTTCACGGCGTCGTCCATATGTTTGGTGAGATCCAGATCCTCGCGGATCGCCTTGAGCAGGAAGGCCTGTTCGAGGTCGCAAAGGTCCTGGTGTCCGGGTTCGCCCTCCATCGACAGCATCTCGTCCGGCCTGACGAATTTGCCGCCCGGGCCCGTCGCGGCGCTGTGCAGGCGGATGGTCGAGGTCTTGGTGTGGGTGTCGATGTCGTCGGACTTGACGCCTTCCTTCATGACGATCGACACGCAGCCTTTGGGCGAGATGACATCCTTCACGAAGAACGCTGTCTCTGAGATCATCGGGCCCCAGCCGGCTTCGTACCAGCCGACCGAACCGTCATCGAACAGCACCTGCAAATGGCCGTAATTGTACATTGCCGGCGCAACCTCTTCGGTCAGCCGCACGCCCATGCCGCGCACCTCGACCGGTCTGGCGTCGGTGATCTGCAGCATGACGTCGAGATAATGCACGCCGCAGTCGACAATCGGCGAGGTCGTCTGCATCAGTTGCTTGTGCGTCTCCCAGGTGTGGCCCGAGGATTGCTGGTTGAGGTTCATGCGGAAGACATAGGGGCCGCCGAGCTTGCGCGCCTCGGCGATCAGCCTGATCCAGGACGGATGGTGGCGCAGTATGTAGCCGATGACCAGCTTCCGGCCATTGGCCTTGGCGGCGGCAACGGCACGTTGGGCATCCGCCACCGTAGTGGCCAGCGGTTTCTCGACGAAGACGTGGCAGCCTGCCTCGAAGGCCCTGACCGCATAGTCGGCATGGCTATCGGAATAGGTGGCGATGCAGGCGACGTCAGGCTTTTCGTCGCGCAGTGCGTCATCGAAGGAACGCCCGATACCATAGCCGGAAAGCCCCTCCGGCAATGGCACGTCGGAACGGTTGATCAGTGCTGCGATCTCGAAGCCCGGATTGGTGTGATAGGCCAGCGCATGGCTGCGGCCCATATTGCCGAGACCGGCCACGACAACGCGAAGAGGATTTGAACTCACTTGACGGCTCCGGAAGTAATGCCGCGGATCAACTGCCGCGAGAAGATGATGTAGAGGATCAGCACCGGCATGATCGCCAGCGACAGCGCCGCCAGGATGGCGTTCCAATTGGTGACGAACTGGCCGAGGAAGAGCTGCGCGCCGAGCGTGACCGTCTTGGTCTCTTCCGACGGCGCCAGGATCAGCGGAAACCATAGATCGTTCCAGATCGGGATCATGGTGAAGACGGCGACGGTTGCCATCGACGGCCTGACCAGCGGCAGCACCAGGCGGAAGAAGATGGTGTATTCCGATAACCCGTCGATGCGGCCGGCATTCTTCAAATCGTCGGACACCTGCTTCATGAATTCGGACAGGATGAAGACGGCGAGCGGCAGGCCTTGCGCGGTGTAGACCAGGATCAGCGCCGTCAGCGTATTGACCAGCCCGCTCGCCACCATCAGTTGCAGGATGGCGACTGTGCCGAGCCGGATCGGGATCATGATGCCCAGCGCCAGATAGAGCCCCATCAGCGAATTGCCGCGGAACCGGTATTCCGACAGGGCGAAAGCGGCCATGGCGCCGAACAGCAGGACGAAGAACAGCGAGGCGACGGTCACCACGAGGCTGTTTTGGAAATAGTGGATGAAATCGCCCTGGCCGATCACGGTGGTATAGCCGATCAAGTCGAATGTCTTGGGCGTCGGCGGCGTCAGCGGCGCACCGAAGATGCCGGCGCGGGATTTGAAGGAATTCATGATCACCAGGATCACAGGGGCAAGCGCGATCGCCGTATAAGTCAGCAAGATCGCGTGGGCGCCGATGGTGCGGGGGAGCGATCGGGTGGCGGTGCTCATTGGAAGGTCTCCTGATGAGCAGCGGCCAGAGAGGTCGGCGCCCAGGCACCCCCCTCTGTCCTGCCGGACATCTCCCCCGCAAGGGGGGAGATTGGCAGCTCTGGCGTTGCCGCACATCCTGCGACGGTGGAGATTGGCGAAGGCCGAAATGACCTCCAATCTCCCCCCTTGCGGGGGAGATGGCCGGCAGGCCAGAGGGGGGTGTTTAGCCGTAACATCTCCCCCCTCAGAACTGGTAGCGACGCAGGCGCGTCTGGACGAGGAAGAGGTAGACGCAGACGCCGCCGAGGATGATCAGGAACATCATCGTGGCAATGGCCGCGCCCATGTTGGGGTCGCCGGTCTGCAGCTGGAAACCGAAGAAGGCGCGGTAGAGGAAGGTGCCGAGAATATCGGTCGAGTAGTTCGGCCCGGCCAGCGCGCCCTGCGCGGTGTAGATCAGGTCAAAGGCGTTGAAATTGCCGACGAAGGTAAGGATCGAGATGATGCCGATCGACGGCAGGATGAGCGGCAGCTTGATCTTCCAGAACTGCGCCAGGCCGGTGATGCCGTCGCATTCGGCGGCCTCGATCACCTCTTCGGGGATCGACAGCAAGGCCGCGTAGATCAGCATCATCGGGATGCCGACGAATTGCCAGACCGAGATCAGGCTGAGCGCGGTCAGCGCGTACTGCTCCTTGCCCAGCCATGGCGTGAACAGGCTTTTCAACCCGACGAGATCCATCAGATGCGGCGCCACGCCCCAGAGCGGCGACAGGATCAGCTTCCAGGCGAAGCCGACGATGACGAAGGACAGGATGGTCGGCACGAAGATGGCCGTGCGATAGAAGGCTGCGAACCTCAACCTCGGGCTGGACAGCAGGGCCGCCAGCATGACCCCGATCGGGTTCTGCACCAGCATGTGGATGATGAAGAACCAGGTGTTGTTCCTAAGCGCGTTCCAGAAGCCCACCGACCAGTTGGGATCGCCGAACAAGGTGCGGAAATTGGCAAGCCCGACGAAGACCTGGTGCTGTTCGACGTTGCGGAACAGCGACAGCTGCAGCGTGCCGGCCAGCGGCAGGATCATGATTGCCGTATAGACCAGCACGGCCGGCGCCAGGAAGACGCCGATGTGCCAGCGAAACGGTCTTTTCGGTCTGATATCTGCGGCCATGCGTTCGGTTCCCGCCGGTCAGGTCTTGGCAAGTGCTTTCGAGGACGGCGCCACCGCGAGCCTTACCCGCTGTCCGTCAGGGACGGGAAGGGGTCGCCGGCTTGCGGCGCTGCTTCTCCCCCGCGATCCTGCGGGGAGAAGGTGCCGGCAGGCGGTGAGGGGCGGCGCTGTCGTTCGCAGTCGATGCTATCGAAAAACGCGGAGCCGCCCGATCTTGGGCGGCCCCACTGGTGCCGGGATGTTACTTGGCCGGCTTGTACCAGCTGTCGAGCCCGGTCTGCAGCTTCTTGGCCGCGGCTTCCGGCGTGTCGGTGCCGTTGATCACGTTGGCCGATTCAACCCAGGTCTCGTTCTCAAGGTTCGGCGTGCCGCGCGACAGGATCTGATAGGTCGAGCGGATCGTCGACTTGCACTTGCCGCGCCAGGAGACGAATTCCTGCGCCAACGGGTCTTCCATCTTCACCGGCGAGGAGTTCAGGCTGAAGAAGCCCGGCAGCGCGTTGGCGTAGATGGTGGCGAAATCCGGCGAGGCGACCCAGGACAGGAAGGTCTTGGCGGCGTCGGCGTTCTTCGAAGCCGCATTCAAGCCCATGCCGATGTCGGTATGGTCCGAGATGTAGCAGGTGTCGCCGGCCTTCTCGACCGGCGGCGGGAAGGCGCCCATCTTGAACTGGGCCTGGGTATTGAACAGGCCGATTTCCCATGAGCCGGCCGGATAGATGGCGGCGCGGCCGAGCGTGAACAGGTTCTGGCTGTCGGGATAGGTCTGGGCTTCGAAACCGTCGCCCAGGTAAGGCTTCCACTTGGCCAGTTCCTCATAGGGCGCGACCCAATCCTTGTCGGTCAGCTTCTGCTCGCCTTTGATCAGCGCGGCGCGGCCATCCTCGCCTTTCCAGTAGTTGGGGCCGATGTTCTGGTAGCCCATCGTCGCCGCTTCCCAGAGATCCTTGGTGCCCATGGCCATCGGAATATAGGTGCCGTCGGCCTTGATCTTGTCGAGCGCGGCAAAGAACTCGTCGCGGGTCTCCGGCACCTTGATGCCGAGCTTGTCGAAAGCATCCTTGTTGTAGATGAAGCCGTGGATGACGGAGGCCATCGGCACGCAGAAGGACGCCTTGCCGTCATCGGTCTGCCAGGCTGACTTGGCGACGGGCGAGAAGTTCTCCATGCCGGGCAGCGCCGAGAGGTCGGCAAGGTTGCCCTTCTTGAACAGTTCGAGCGACTTGTCGAACGGGCGGCAGGTGATCAGGTCGCCCGCCGAGCCGGCGGCGAGCTTGGCGCCGAGGGCGGCGTCGTACTCGGTAGGCGCCGATGGCGCGAACACCACCTTGATGCCGGGGTTCTTGGCTTCGAAGGCGGGGATCAGCTTGTCCTTCCAGATGGCAAGGTCGTCGCCGCGCCAGCTTTCGATGTTGAGCGTTACGTCTTCGGCAAAAGCCGCCCCGGCGGAGCCGAGAATGCTGGTGCCCAGAAGCAGTGCCGTGAGTAGTTTCCCAGTCAATCGTTTCGTTGTCATGCTCAGTCTCCCTGTTGACCTTTTTCAGGTTCGGTTTTGATGAGATCGGGGGCCTAGCGCCCCTTGCTCCCCTCGCAAGCCCGTCCCACCCCGTTGAATCGAGATGATGCGGGCCTATTGCTTTGTTCGGGCATGATCTGTTCCGAAAGGCGGCTCCCACTTTTCGGGATCGTGCCCCAGCACGGAAAGGGCCGGCCGCAGCTTCTGGCCTGCCTCTTCCAGTATCTTCTCGGCCGTTTCGGCGCTGTCGGCGCCGGCGGCGAGCAGAATGGCTGTCTTGACCGCGCCGCGGCTCTTTTCGAGAAGCCGCGCCGCCTCGTCCTTGCCGCGGCCTGTGATGGCAGCGACGATCCGCGTAGCGCGGTCGCGCAGCTTGATGTTGTCGGCCATGAGATTGACCATATAGCCGTCATGGACGTGGCCGAGATGGATGGCTGTCAGTGTCGACAGCATGTTGAGCGCGATTTTCTGCGCGGTGCCGGCCCCCATGCGGGTCGAGCCGGCGATCAGCTCCGGCGGTGTTTCGAGCAGGATGGAGGTTTCTGCCCTACGCAGCAGAACCGAATTTGGATTGTTGGCGATGCCGATGGTGGCTGCGCCCCGGCGTGCGGCTTCCTCGACGGCTCGCACCGCGTAAGGGGTGCTGCCACTGGCGGAAATCGCAATCAGGCAATCGCCCTCGCCCAGGCCCGCATTGGCGACCGCCTTTGCTGCCTCTTCGCCATCGTCCTCGGGCCCCCCTGCCATGGTCTTGAAAGCCTCGTCGCCGCCGGCAATCAGGATGGCGATGCGATCGCGCCGGATGCCGAACGTGCCCGGCAGTTCCAGGGCATCGGCCAGCGCCATCAGGCCGGAGCTTCCGGCCGCGGCATAGGCAAGCTTGCCGCCGCTTCTCAGCCTGTCGGCAATGATTTCGGCAGCGATAGCGATCGAGGGAATGGCGTTGCGGACGATTTTCGCGGCTTCGACCTGCGCGCCGACGAGATGGGAAAGGATGGCGTCGGGTGCCTGGATATCCAGCCCCGTCGCATTTTGGTGAAGCGCCTCGGTGCGCGTTTCGGCCATCGCTATCCTCCGATCTGCGAACAATACCAAAAAAATACCACTTGTCCACACGTATTAACGGGCCACAACCCGCTGAACTAAAAACGTCGTCAAAAGCCCTTTGTTTTCAATTAAATACGCCTCGATCTTTTTCGATCGGAAATTAGCCCTTGGCTATTGGTATTTTATTGGTATCATCCGACCCGAGGAGACAATCTGTGACTTTCGTGCTCGGTATCGACGGCGGCGGCACAAGCTGCAAGGCGGCGCTGGCAACGGCGGACGGCACTGTCTTGGCTCGGGCCAAGAGCGGCGCCGCCAATATCCGCACCGATCTCACAGGCGCCCGCGCGAACATCGTCGAGGCCGCGCGGCAGGCGTTCATCGCCGCTGGACAGCACCCCGAGCAGATCGCGAACACGCCGGCCATTCTCGGTCTCGCCGGCGCCAATGTCGGCACCTACAGGCAACAGCTCGAAGCCATCCTGCCGTTCAGCGTCAGTCGCGTCGAGACCGATGCTGAAATCGCGCTCGAAGGGGCAGTCGGCTCCGGTGACGGCGCCATGGCGATCCTCGGCACGGGCACCGCCTATATGGCGCGCAGGAACGGCAGATCGCGCGCCATTGGCGGCTGGGGCTTCCAGGTCGGTGACCAGGGCAGCGGCGCGCGCATTGGCCGCGACCTGCTCGAACAGACATTGCTTGCCTATGACGGCGTCCGCGAAGGCTCGCCCTTGACCGATGCCATGATGGCAATCTTCCGAAACAATCCGGAGGACGTGGTGGAATTCACCACCAATGCGAAGCCGGGCGATTTCGGCGGCTTCGCGCCCAAGGTGTTCGAACACGCTGAAAAAGGCGATACCGTCGCCAACTGGATCGTCGACCGGGTGGTCGCCGATGTCGAAGCCTCGCTCGGCGCGCTCGACCTCTCCGACAATGCGCCGCTCTGCCTGCTTGGTGGGTTGGCGTCGCTCTACGCGCCACGCCTGTCGGCACGCTACCGGGCGCTCTTGAAGCAGCCACTCGACGATGCGCTGGGCGGAGCGGTGCAGATGGCTGTCCGTCTGTTTGCCAGACCAGCGGAGGCGGCTCGATGAGCGATGCCGCCGAGCAGATCTTCGCCACGCTGAAACAATCCTCGCAAAGCGGCGCGCCGCTTTACCTGCAGCTTCGCAAGAGCATAGAGGATGCCGTCAATCGCGGCCTGATCGGCCCGGGCGACGCGCTGCCCTCCGAGCGCGACATCGCCAGCAAGGCCGATATTTCGCGGGTCACCGTGCGCAAGGCGGTTCAGGACCTGGTCAAGGGCGGCATACTGGTGCAACGCCATGGCTCCGGCACCTTCGTGGCGCCGCGCATGGAGCGTGTCGAGCAATCGCTGTCGCTGCTGACCTCTTTCACCGAGGACATGGCGCGGCGCGGAATGGCGGTGCGGTCGACCTGGCTGGACCGCGGCCTCTACGCGCCCTCGCCCGACGAGATGATGGTGCTCGGCCTGTCGTCCAACGAACTGGTGGCGCGCGTGGCGCGCCTGCGCATCGCCAACGACACGCCGCTGGCGATCGAACGCGCCTCGCTGTCGGCCAGCGTCCTGCCCGATCCTGACGGCATCGGTTCTTCGCTCTATGCGGCGCTGCAGCTGATCGGCAACCGGCCGGTACGGGCGGTGCAGCGCATTTCCGCCGCCAATCTGGGTGAGAGCGACGCGCGCCTGCTGGAGGTCCCGTCCGGCAGCGCCGGTTTGCATATCGAGCGCATTTCCTATCTGGCGAGCGGCAAGGTGATCGAGTTTACCCGCTCCATCTACAGGGGCGATGCGTACGACTTCGTCGCCGAATTGCGGCTGACGGGGCCAGGCGACGAGGGCCGATCATGAGCACAGTAACGAACATCACCCATATGCGGCGCGAGATCGAGGAGATCCCACAAGCCGTCGCCCGCCTACTCGACGGCTCGGGCGCCGTGCTGGCCGAGGCCGGGCGCGGCATCCGCCAACGCGATCCGCATTTTATCGTTACGGTGGCGCGCGGCTCGTCCGATCATGCCGCCACCTTCATGAAGTATGCCGTCGAGCTGACCGCCGGCCTGGCCGTTGCCTCGGTCGGTCCGTCCATTGCCTCCATCTATGGCAAGAAGCTCCGGCTCGGCGGCTCCGCCTGCCTGGCAATCTCGCAGTCGGGCAAGAGCCCCGATATCGTCGCGATGGCTGAAGCCGCACGTGCCGGCGGCGCACTGACCGTCGCCATCACCAACAATGCCGATTCGCCGCTGGCGCGCGCCTCGGATCATGCGATCGACATTCTGGCCGGGCCCGAACGCAGTGTCGCGGCGACCAAGACCTTCATCAATTCCGCGGTTGCGGGCCTCGCCCTGATGGCGCATTCCACAGGCGACGATGCCTTGCTTGCTGCGCTTGACCGATTGCCGGAGCATTTCGGAAGCGCGATCGCCTGCGACTGGATGAGCGTGCTCGCCGCGACTATCGAGAAGCAGCAGTCGCTCTTCATCCTCGGCCGCGGCCCGTCCGCGGCGATGGCCAATGAGGCCGCGCTGAAATTCAAGGAGACATGCGGCATGCATGCCGAGGCCTACAGCGCCGCCGAAGTCATGCATGGCCCGCTGGCGCTGATCGGCCCGGATTTCCCGGTGCTGGCGCTGGCCGCCCGCGATGCGTCGGAGCCGTCCGTCGCCGAAGCCGCCGACAGGCTGGCGGACAAGGGCGCGCCGGTGTTCGTGACTTCGGCACTCTCCGATCGCGCGGTTCGCCTGCCTCACGTCGCCACCGGCCACCCGCTGACCGATCCGCTGGCGCTCATCGTCTCCTTCTACATGTTCGTCGAGGCCTTTGCCCGCCATCGCGGCCTCGACCCCGACACCCCGCCCAATCTCCGTAAGGTCACGGAGACGGTATGAGCGATCGCTTTGCCCTGACCGGCGCCAGGATCTTCGATGGCGACGACTGGCACGAGGACCACGCGCTCGTCGTGCGCGACGGCCTCGTCGAGGCCATATTGCCCACGGGCGCCATGCCTTCCGACATTGGCGCTGTCGACATGGGCGGCGGCATGCTGGCGCCGGGGTTCGTCGACATCCAGGTCAATGGCGGCGGCGGGGTGATGCTCAACGATCATCCCGATGCCGCCTCGATCGAAACCATCTGCAGGGCGCACGCGCCTTTCGGCACGACGGCGCTGCTGGTGACGCTGATCACCGACACGCCGGAAATCACAGCCGCCGCCGTCGCCGCCGGCGAAGAAGCCACCTCGCGGCGGGTGCCGGGTTTCCTCGGCCTCCATCTCGAGGGGCCGCATCTGTCGATCGCCCGCAAGGGTGCGCATGATCCGGCGCTGATCCGGCCGATGCTCGACGCCGACCAGGCGGCGCTTATCGCGGCGCGCCAAAAACTGCCGGTGCTGCTCACCACCGTGGCACCGGAATCCGTCGACCCGCAGCGCGTTTCGGCATTGACCGAGGCCGGCGTCATCGTCAGCCTCGGCCATTCGGACAGCGGCTACGCCGTTGCAACCACCTTCGCCGCAGCCGGCGCCAGCGTGGTCACGCATCTGTTCAACGCGATGAGCCAGATCGGCAACCGCGAGCCGGGCCTGGCCGGTGCGGCCATCGACATCGGCGCCTTCTTCGCCGGGCTGATCGCTGACGGCATCCATGTGGACCCCGCCACCATCAGGATCGCGCTCAGCGCCAAGCAGGGACCGGGCAAGATCGTGCTGGTCACCGACGCCATGGCGACCATCGGCACCGACATGACTGCGTTCACGTTGAACGGCCGCACCATTTACCGCAAGGAGGGGAGTCTCAGGCTTGCCGACGGCACGCTGGCGGGCGCCGATCTGGACATGATCTCGGCCGTTCGATACGTCCATCGGGTCATCGGGCTGGACCTGTCGGAAGTGTTGCGCATGGCTTCGCTCTATCCCGCGCAAGCCATCGGTCAGTCGCACAGGCTGGGCCGCTTCGCCAATGGCACGGCGGCCGATATCGTCGCGTTGTCGGATGGTCTCGACATAAGCAGCGTCTGGATCGGCGGCAAAAAGGTTTTCGGGGTCAACGCCTCAAGCTAGAACGACCAAGATGCAGGATCGCTTTGGGCGGGCTGCCGTGCGTTCAGTCAAGCGAACGCCATGAAACCTTTTGATTTCGAGGCCGTTGTCGGGACGCATGTCCGACGCGAAACCCAGGTCGAAACCGGCCGATGCCCGCAAGCGGCGCGGCCCTGGCAAGCCGCGCCAGACCAAGGCGCGACGGACAGCGCCAGCCGACAAGACATCGCGCGACGCGGCCACGCCGAAGAAGAACCGGGACGACAAGAAGGCAGTGGCCTCAGAGGCCGTGGCCGCCGGAGCAGCGGCGTCCGAAGTCATTGGCGAGGCTCCGCCGCCGGACGTCGTCGAACCGGATTCGAAATTGACGCCCGAGCAGGCCGAACAGGCGCGCAAGAAATATCTGTTGCGGCGGTTCTGGACCAGCGGGCGCGGCTATTGGAGCCGGCATGGCGACAAGCTGTCCTGGCCGCTGACGATCGGCCTGCTGGTCCTGATTTGCGTCAATGTCGGTTTCCAGTACGGGATCAATGTCTGGAACCGCAACATATTCGATGCCATCGAAAAGCGCGACGCCCATACGGTCTATTTCCTGAGCGCCGTGTTCGTGCCTCTCGTGCTCGGCAGCATGAGCCTTGTCGTGGCGCAGGTCTATCTGCGCATGACCATGCAGCGCCGCTGGCGCGCCTGGCTGACCACGTCGGTCGTCGCGCGCTGGCTCGCCAATGGCCGCTATTATCAGCTCAACCTGGTCAAGGGCGACCATGAGAATCCGGAGGCCCGCATCTCGGAGGATCTTCGCGTCGCCACCGAATCGCCGGTCGATTTCGTCGCCGGGGTCATCAACGCTTTTCTCTCGGCCTCGACCTTCATCGTCGTGCTGTGGACCATCGGCGGTGCACTGAGCTTCACCTTGGCGGGCTCGACCTTCACCGTGCCGGGCTTCCTTGTCATCACCGCCGTCATCTATGCCGCGATCACCTCGACCTCCATGTTCCTCATCGGCCGCGATTTTGTCGCGCTCTCCGAAAAGAAGAACCAGGCGGAAGCGGAATTCCGCTACGTGCTGACGCGGGTGCGGGAAAACGGCGAGAGCATCGCGCTTCTGGGCGGCGAAGAGGAGGAAAGGAGCGGCATCGACAAGACCTTTGGCGGCGTGCTCAGGCAATGGGCGCGGCTGACCGGCCAGCACATGCGTACGGCGGTGGTCTCGCAAGGTTCGAGCCTGTTCGCCCCGGTCGTGCCGGTTCTCCTGTGCGCGCCGAAGTTTCTCGATGGGTCGATGTCGCTCGGGCAGGTCATGCAGGCGGCTTCCGCCTTCGCCATCGTGCAGGGCGCGTTCGGCTGGCTGGTCGACAACTATCCGCGGCTGGCCGACTGGAACGCCTCGGCCCGGCGCATCGCATCGCTGATGATGTCGCTCGACGGGCTGGAACGCGCCGAAAAAAGCAATGATCTGGGGCGGATCCGTCATGGCCAGACCGAGGGCGATGCGATGCTCTCCCTCGACGATCTGTCCGTGACGCTCGACGACGGCACTGCGGTGGTCAAAGAGACCGAAGTCGTGGTGGAACCGGGCGAGCGCCTGATGGTTTCAGGCGAATCAGGCTCGGGAAAGTCGACGCTGGTGCGGGCGATCGCCGGCCTGTGGCCATGGGGAAGCGGCGGCGTCGATTTCCATCCCGACCGCCGATTGTTCATGCTGCCGCAACGGCCGTATGTCCCTTCGGGCACGCTGCGCCGCGTCGTCGCCTATCCGGCGGCCGCCGACAGCTGGAGTGTGGAGCAGATCAAGGCAGCTCTCGACAAGGTCGGCCTGCGCCATCTCGCCGGACAGATCGAGGACGACGCTCCTTGGGATCAGACCTTGTCGGGTGGCGAGAAGCAGCGGGTGGCCTTCGCGCGCCTCTTGCTGCACCGCCCGGATATCGTGGTGCTGGACGAGGCGACGTCGGCGCTCGACGAAAAGAGCCAGGATCAGATGATGGAAACGGTGATCCGCGACCTGCCTGAAGTCACCATCGTCAGCGTGGCTCACCGCGCCGAGCTTGAGGCGTTCCACACACGCAAAATCACGCTCGAGCGGCGGCAGGGCGGCGCGAAACTGGTCAGCGATATCGACCTCGAGCCGCGCAAGCACAGACGCAACATGCTGCAACGCGCCTTGTGGGGCTCCAGCAAGGGAGCCGAAAGCCCGCGCAAGCCCAAGTGAAGCGATGCCTTTCCAGGGATCGTATCTCCGGATGCATTCTCAGGACGCGTAAAGATCCCTATAGGTCTCGCGCAAGAGATTCTTCTGCACCTTGCCCATGGTGTTGCGCGGCAGTTCGTCGACAAAGATCACCCGCTTCGGGTGCTTGTACCTCGCCACGCGTTCGGCGATGGCGCTGAGGATTTCGGCGGCGGTGATGGCCGAAGCCGGCGTGCGCACGACGATTGCGGTCACCCCCTCGCCGAAATCCGGATGTGCAACGCCGATGACGGCGCTTTCCATGACCCCTTCAAGCGCATCGATCTCGCTTTCGAGCTCCTTCGGATAGATGTTGTAGCCGCCCGAAATGATGAGATCCTTGCCGCGCCCGACGATGTGGACATAGCCGTCCGCGTCGACGCGGCCGAGATCGCCGGTGACGAAGAAGCCGTCGGCGCGGAATTCGGCCTTGGTCTTTTCCGGCATCCGCCAATAGCCGCCGAACACGTTGGGTCCGCTGATCTCGATCATGCCGATCTCGCCTTGCGCCAAGGGCTCGCCACTCTCGGGATCCGCGATGCGGAGCGCGACCCCCGGCAAGGCGAAGCCGACCGTGCCGGCTCGCCGTTCCCCCTCATAGGGGTTGGACGTGTTCATATTGGTCTCGGTCATGCCATAGCGTTCGAGGATGGCGTGGCCGGTCCGCTCACGCCAGGCCTTGTGCGTCTCGGCCAGCAGCGGCGCCGACCCGGACACGAACAGGCGGATGTTTTTCGCCGCCTGGCGGTCGAGACCCTGCTGCCGCAGCAGACGCACATAGAAGGTCGGCACGCCCATCAGCGCGGTAGCGCGCGGCAGGAGCGAGACGATGCGGGTTGGATCGAACTTCTGCTCGAACAGCATAGAAGCGCCGGCCATCAGGACGACGTTGGTGGCGACGAACAGGCCGTGGGTGTGGAAAATCGGCAGCGCGTGGATGAGCACGTCGTCGCGGGTGAACCGCCAGTGATCGACCAGCACCCGCGCATTGGAGGCGAGGTTCTCGTGGCTGAGCATGGCGCCCTTCGAACGGCCGGTCGTGCCCGAGGTATAGAGGATCGCCGCGAGATCCTCGGGGCCGCGCGCGACGTCGTGGAAGCCCGAGGGCAGCCGCGACGCCTGTTCCGTCAACGAGCCGTGGCCGCTGCCGTTCAGCGTTACGGTCACGGCGCCGGATTTCTCCGCTAGCGCAGCGATCTCCGTTGCCTTGGCCGGATCGCAAACCACCAGCCGTGGCTCGGCGTCGCCGAAGAAATACTCCAGTTCGGTCAGCGTGTAGGCGGTGTTGAGCGGCAGGAAGACGGCGCCGGCACGCAGGCAGGCGAGATAGAGCAGCAGAGCCTCGGGGCTCTTGTCGACCTGGACGGCGACGCGATCGCCCGGTCTGACATGCAGCTGCAGCAGGGCATGAGCGAATTGAGCCGACCGCGCCAGCATGTCGCCATAGGTCAGGCGCCGTCCATCGTCGGCTTCCAGCAGAAGACGCTCCTGGGCAGGCATGCGAGAGCGGAAAGCGTCGAACAGGTGATTGCTCATCTCGCCCTCGCTCTGCCCTCAGCGGGCATTACTGTCGGCCGCCGACCTGATGGCGTCGATGTTTGCGCGATAGGCCTCGACACTGCCGCCCTTGAAGATGGCGGCGCCGGCGACCAGGACGTTCGCCCCGGCAGCCGTGACCAGCGGCGCGGTCTCGGGCGAAACGCCGCCGTCGATCTCGATATGGATGGGACGATCGCCGATCAGCGCCTTGACCCGCTTAACCTTGTCGACGATGCCCGGAATGAAGGCCTGACCGCCGAAGCCCGGATTGACGGTCATGATCAGGATCAGGTCGAGCCGGTCGAGCACATATTCGATGGCGCTTTCGGGCGTTGCCGGATTGAGCGACACACCCGCCTTCTTGCCAAGGTTCCTGATCGTCTGCAGCGAGCGGTCGAGATGCGGCCCGGCCTCGGCATGCACGCTCATGCCGTCGCAGCCGGCCTCGGCGAAGGCGGCCAGGTAGGGGTCGGCCGGAGCAATCATCAGATGGCAGTCGAAAAAGGCCTTGGTGCGGTTGCGGATCGCCTTGATCACCGGCGGACCGAAGGTGATGTTGGGCACGAAATGGCCATCCATCACGTCGAGATGCACCCAGTCGGCTCCCGCCGCCACCACAGCCTCGACCTCGTCGCCGAGCCTGGAAAAGTCCGACGCCAGCACCGATGGTGCGATCAGGGTCTGCTTGCTCATCTCGCGGCCTTTCCGGGCGCGCCTTGCGTGACCGCTCGCCCTCGACCGACTGCCTAATGCGCGGCGGGGAACTTGTCGAGAGTGCGAACTCGACCGCTCTACAGGGGGTAGAGAAAACCCGCCGGATTGCTCCAGCGGGCTCCCTTTCGGATGTTGCGCAGATGGTCACTGCGGCTGCGGGAGCCTCAGGATCCTGTTTGGAGCAGCGCCCTGGTCCTGATCGGTCTGCAGCCTGCGCCGCGGCAGGACCTGTTGCATCAGCAGCCCTGGGTCAAGCTCCAGCGAGGGCTGGCGGCGGACAGGACGGCAGTTCGGGTACCGCCCGATCGTGCCTTCCGGGCAGCGCCGCCTGATGATCGGCTGGCACTGGCCATCGATCATCAGCGAACCCGGCGCGCATTCCGCATCCTGTCGGGGCTTGCGGCATGCGCCATTGATCACCTCGGTTCCACGCGGGCAGACGCACTCGCCGCGCTTGTTGTGGACCTGGCCGCGTATGTCGCACTGCTCCTGCGGCGGCTGCTTGCGACGGCAGGCATTGCCCTGCACCTCGGTCCCCCTCGGGCAGACACAATCGCCGTTGGATTCGTGGACCTGGCCACGGATCGTGCACTGGTCGGGTTTCGGCCGAATCGGCCGGCAGGCCCCGTTGCGCAGCTCCGTCCCCTGCGGGCAGACGCAGTCGCCATCGGCGTCGTGGATCTGTCCACGGATGGTGCACTGGTCCGGTTTCGGCTGGATCGGTCGGCAGGCTTTGCCCCGGACTTCCGTGCCCCTCGGGCAGACGCAGTCGCCGTCCGAATTGTGGACCTGGCCGCGGATGGTGCATTGCTCTGGCCTATCCGTCCTGACGCAGGCGCCATGCTCGAGTCTCGTGCTGCGCGGGCAGACACAGCGTCCGTCCTCGGTGCGGATCTGGCCTTCGAGCAGAACGCAGCGCTTCGGTGGCGGCGGCGTTGGCAGGACGGTGGTACCGCCACCGGTGCACTGGCCGTTGCGGAAGCTGGTGCCTTCCGGGCAGACGCAGCGACCGGCGTCGTTCATGACGAAGCCCGGCGAGCATTCCTTCTTCACCTCATGCGTGATGATGAAGGGATGGCAAGCATAGGCCTTGCCGCGGTCGCCCTGCCCATTGGCTGCGTCCTTTGGCAGGTCGCCGACGCCACCCTGCACCCTGGTGTCGGGAGACAGCACGCCGACGCAGTTCTGGCCATTCACCTTGCCGTGCAAATCGGCCAGGCGGCCATCGTCGGGGATGACCACCGTCACGTGGTGCGACTGGCTTGCGCCCGCGCCCAGCGACAGGTCGGCGATGCAGGAGGCGGGCACGGTTGCCGGCTCCGGCGAGCAACCGAAAGGCGGATCGGTCGCGGTGATCGCGACGCCGTCCAGCCGGCCGACGCCCTCCACGCCGATCGCATCGCCGATGCGAACCGGGCCGGAGAACGGGCTGGTCCCGTCATTGGCTATGGTGATGTCGAACGAGCAGGGTTGGCCGAGCCGGCATTCGCGGTCGCCGGTCTTGTCGACCCGGATGGTCGAGGGTCCGCCGCCCTTGGCGCAGGCCTGGCCGATCGGATAGACGATGTCGCCTCCCGGAGCCGGGCCATAGGAGCCACGCGCGCAGTTTTCGAACGCGCCGTTCGCCGAGACGGTCACGTCGAAATGGCGGCTCGTTCCCGGCGTCATGACGGCACCGGGGATCTGACAGGACAGCGCATTGGCCGGAACCGCTCCGCACGCCCATTCCGCGCCGTCAGGGGTGACGGTCTGGATCTGGACGGGCGCGCCGCTCGACACCAGCGTGGCGGCATCGCTGACCCGCACTGGACCGGTGGGAGCTGCCGTGCCGGCGTTGGATATGGTGATGCGGCAGGAGACCGCTGCAGCACCGCCGAGCGAGCCGTTGCAGACCTTGGTGATGCGAAGGCCAGGCTTGCCGCCATTGGGATGGCGGACGCGCTCCTTGGCGCAGGCCTTGTTGTTGCTGAGGTCGGCCTCACCGGCGATCGGCTTCACCTCGGCGCAGTTCTCGACCATGTCCGACTGGTAGTCGGCCGGCATCACAGCCTTGACGACAATCGGCGTCGAGGCGCCTGCGGGCAGCGATATCCCCGCATGGTCGCAGCGGAACTTCCCGGGGCCGTTCGGCCCGCAAGTCCAGGGCGGGCTCGGTCCGAAGGTCGACGAGGCCGGCGCACCGCCGGGATAGGTGTCGATCACCGTCAGCGGCCCGTTATAGGTCGACGTTCCGTTGTTGATAATGTCGATCACGAAGAAACAGACGCCGTCCGCCGTGCAGGCTTCCGTGCGGGCGCGCTTCTTCAGGATCAGGTCGACCTTCTTCTCGACCGGGGGCTGGCAGTCGCGGTCGCGATCGCCGCGCCGGCAGATCGGGATCGAGGCGCAGGCCCTATCGTTTTGCTGGCTGCCGAACAGCGGCTTGCCGCTGACCGCATAATTGTAATTGGCGCAGTTGCGCAAAACCTGGCCTTGCCAACCCGCAGCCGGCTTGAAGCCGAGCTTGAGGTCGACAAAGGCGCCGGGATTGAGCGTGGTCACCGGATGGGTGCAGCTGATCGGGGTGGCCCCCGGCGCGCAGACCCATGGCGGATTGGGGCCTGAACTCAGCGTCGAGCTGGCCGGCAGCGTCACCTCGTCGAGCACGATCTTGCCATTATAGGGCGCGGTCCCGACATTGGTGACCCGGATGGTGAAGTCGCAGCCGCCGGCCATCGTGCAGCGCGCGACATCGGCGCGTTTCTCGACCTTGAGGTCCGGCTCCTTGTCCCCAGGCGGACATTTGAGGTCACGTGGGATGACGATCTCTATGGTCTGCGTGCAGCACAAGCCCCAGCCCTCCTTGGGGCCGGCATAGGTTTCGATGCCCGTGACGATGAGGTGAATGACGTCGCCGGGAGATGCGCCGACGATCTTCCAGTTGAGCACGCCTCCACCTACAGGCGCCTTCTGGGTGTCGGGGATGATTGTGACGCCGGGTGTCGTTGTCGAGACCTGCACCCACTTGCCGCCCATCTCCGGGCCGACCGGCATGTGGTAGATGAAGGCGCCGCCGCCGGGCACGCAGTCGACCGTGCCGCGTTCCACCTTGAAGCACTCCTTGCCGGGAGGTGGCGGCGGCGGATCGCATTTGCTGACGTCGATCCTGATCGAGGTCTTCACGCCGGTGAGATAGCTGCCGTCATCGGGCTTGCCCGGATCCTGCGACGGAATCAGCGTCGCCAAGCCGGGCCCTTCGCTCACCTTGATCAAGCCCTGGTTGTCGACCATCGTCGGCGCAGGGAACGCCGCATGGTCGATCCTGGCGGTGATCCGAAAAGTGATGATGCGTTCGCTCGATTCGCCCGAACCGTCCAGATCGGAGGCGGACATCCGGAAATCGGAAACTGTTGCGGTGTCGTTGGGACCGGCCGAAGTGCTTATGACGGCGCCCGGCAGGGGACCGCCGGCAGCATCCGTGCCGTCGCCGGTGACCTGGACATTGACGATTTCCAGACCATGCGGGAGTTGGTCCCTGAATTCCAGCTTCAGGGCTTTGAGGGTCGCGTCGAGGGTCGGGGTGGCAAGGCTCCGTGGGTTGCCCCGCAGACCGAAACTCAGGACATATTCGACATAAGCGCAGCCACGCTGGCTGCCCTTCTTGGTGAAGAACGGCAACACGCGCCCCGCTTCGGGGTTGACGATGCTCGGATTGTCGAGCTGGAGGGCCTGCACACCGGAACTTTTCGCCTGGATGGTCTGGGAGGCGAAAGCCGGAAATGCGGGCGCGAGAGCGATACCGGCCGCCATCAGCCAGCGCGTGGCGCGCCTGGCGTATGACAGAGGTTTCGTGATCGTGTCCATGACGGTTGCCTGCTTGGCGGTTGGGCTGCTTTCCGCGAGCGGGGAGCTTACGAGATGTGTCATCTTCCCCTCCTCAACGTTCGCAGCTGACGGCGGGGGTGCGGAGCGGCAAGGTCATCTTGCAGCAAGGGTAGTAGCCACCCTTGTCCTTGTCGGCCTTCCTGTAGAAGCAGAGCCCGACATCGACTCTGTCGCCCGGATGATGGCCGGTGATGTCGATCGTGTAGGGTTTGGCGGGCGCATGTGACGGTGCTGTGGCTAGTCCGACGCCCGGCGTCCTGGACTGTACGTTGATCGAATCGCCGCCGAAGCCGGCATGGTCATGGAGGTAGAGATCGGCCTGGAGGCCGGAAGGCGTGCAGAAATACCTGACATCCTCGACGTCCAGACACGGTGGCAGATTGCCGGGCGGCAGAAAGTCCGGCGGGTAGAAGGGTGGCAGATAGCCGCCCGGAATTTCCTCATAGTAGCCGGCGCGGCCCTCGCAGGGGTGCCAGACAGCCACGTCGCCGACATGGCCTTCCACTTCGGGATCCTCGAAATCGTTGTCGAAGTCGACGAACCAGGAGCCGAAGGGCGGTACATTGGCCGGCTTGACCAAGTCCCTCGGCGTGATTTGCACACCGTGCACGGAGAGCGGCCCGCCGGCGGCGAGCTGCTCGGCGAGGGTCGGGTTGTCGCGCAGCTTGTCGCCGGTGGAGACCAGCGTCTGCGTGCAGACCGAGGTGTCGAGATTGCCCTCCGAATCATAGCCATATTGCAGGTCGAGACCGCCGGCCGACTGCCTGTTGCCTTGCGGGAAGCCGACCGCGTATTCCTGCGGCACTTCCACCCAGACCGATTCCGTCTCCGGATCGTCAGGGTTCTCGCGAAAATAGCGGATGACCTCGCCCTTGCCGGAATCGGCGAACCGGCTGTAGTCGTAGCGGTTTTCGACCGGGCCCCGCTGGGCGAGATACATGAAGCCGCTATTGTCGAAGACGATGTCGGTGACGGCGTAGTCCTTGTCGGCCTTGACCGTCAGTTCCCATCGGGGATCGCCGGCAAAGCCGCCGTCGCGGGCAATGCCGACAGACCAGATCTCGGATTTCTCGCCGACCGAATAGTACAGCCGGCCACCATGATAGGAGACGGCCCAGACACGGCGCTCATCCTGAGTGTAGCCCCAGCTTTCGGGGTCTTCGCTGTCGAAAGCGGCGCCCTGTATATCCATCACCGAGCCATCATCGGCGACCGGGGCCAGCCCATGAGCCGGGCGTCCGGCCACGCCATGGTCGAAGCTGTCGATCAGCCTGCCCTCGGCGTCGATGCGATGGATGAGGCCGGTATCGAGATCGGAGGCGAAGAACTGGCGGTGGCTGGGGTCGAAGGTGAGATTGCCGATGCCGGGACCGCTGTTGCCATCGATATCGGCAAATTTGGCGACCTGGCCGGTGATGCCGTCGATCTTCCAGATGGTGCCCGGGCCGCCGCCATTCTCGGTGCCGAACTGACCCTCCATGAAGGTCGCGCCGGCGGCGCCGCGGCGCTCGCGCTCGGGACGGCCGTCCTCGTCGGCATCGGGCGTGACAATGCGGATGCCGTGCAGCGAGGTGGCGCCGGCATAGAGATTGGGGACGCCCGATGGAACGCCGTCACGCACGCCGTCGTCATAGGTCAGGCCGAAAACCTGGCCGATCTGGCCCGCCGTCACCTCGAAGGGCGGCGGCGTGGCGACGAGCTGGCCCGAAGCCGGCCCGCCGAGTTGGGAAACGTCGAACACCCGAAGGGTGGCGCGCGCGATGTCGATAAAGGTTTCGTCGACCGGATCGATGCCCGGCGGCAGGCCCTCATCCAAATTGGGAATAAACGTTCCGGGGAAGCCGGTGACCGCCATCGAGCCGGGCTTGATGATCCGTGTTTCCTGCGCCCGCGCGGTGCCGCCGAGCGAAAGGGCGGCGGCGAGCGCCAGCGCCAGCGCCAGCAAACCACCTGCCGCAGGCGAAGCGCGGCGCCAGCCGAGACTAAAAGACGGAACGAGCGAGCCGCGAATGCGAGACATGACACTACCCCCGTAGTCGACGGGAGCAACGTCCGGCGTTGCCGCGCGCATCAGGGCAAGGCGCGGCGTTCCGGCTCGTTCTTCCCTGATCGAATTGTCTGCTTTCCTCGAGGTCAAGATACGCCTGCACCGGCGCAGGGTCAACGCAAGCCGCGGGAAGCCCAGCGCGCCGACTTCGTCCCTTAGGGGGGAATCAGGCCGGGCTGCTGCTCCGGAGGACATTGCCGCCTCTAGGTCGCTGGTCATGGAAACTTCCCTTTCCGGGCCGCACCACGCGGCGCCTGGAGTTCAGTCGCCGGCGGACGTCGAAAGGTTCATGGAAGCCTTGCGCGGAAGCTTGCGCCCGATGCAGCCTGTTCTTATATACGCGCCAAGCCGTTCGGAGCCGGAATGCCGGTAGCCGGAACGGATTTTCTTGTGAACAGGGGCTCTCGTCGGAACGCCTGTACGGGTCCTGAGAGCCTGCTTAGTGGAGAGACTAGAAAAATGGCAAAAGTAATCGGTATCGATCTCGGCACGACCAACTCCTGCATCGCCATCATGGACGGCAAGGAGCCCAAGGTGATCGAGAATGCGGAAGGCGCGCGCACGACGCCGTCCATCGTCGCCATCAGCGGCGACGGCGAACGTCTCGTCGGCCAGCCGGCCAAGCGCCAGGCAGTCACCAATCCAGAAAACACAATCTTCGCGGTCAAGCGCCTGATCGGCCGCCGCTATGACGATCCGGTGACGGAGAAGGACAAGAAGCTTGTCCCCTACAAGATCGTCAACGGCGACAATGGCGACGCCTGGGTCGAAGCCGGCGGCAAGAAGCAGTCGCCATCGCAGATCTCGGCCATGATCCTGCAGAAGATGAAGGAGACGGCGGAAGCCTATCTCGGCGAGAAGGTCGAGAAGGCGGTCATCACCGTGCCGGCCTATTTCAACGACGCCCAGCGCCAGGCCACCAAGGATGCCGGCAAGATCGCCGGCCTCGAAGTGCTGCGCATCATCAACGAGCCGACGGCCGCGGCACTCGCCTATGGCCTCGACAAGAAGGAAGGCAAGACCATCGCCGTCTATGACCTTGGCGGCGGCACGTTCGACATTTCGGTGCTCGAGATCGGCGACGGCGTGTTCGAGGTGAAGTCGACCAATGGCGATACCTTCCTCGGCGGCGAGGATTTCGACATGCGCCTGGTCGAATATCTGGCGGCCGAGTTCAAGAAGGAACAGGGCATCGACCTGAAGAACGACAAGCTTGCCCTGCAGCGCCTCAAGGAGGCGGCTGAAAAGGCCAAGATCGAGCTGTCGTCGACAACGCAGACCGAGATCAACCTGCCCTTCATCACCGCCGACGCAACCGGGCCGAAGCATCTGACGCTGAAGCTGACGCGGGCGAAGTTCGAGAGCCTCGTCGAGGATCTCGTGCAGCGCACCATCGACCCCTGCAAGGCCGCGCTCAAGGATGCGGGCCTGAAGGCCGGCGAGATCGACGAAGTGGTGCTGGTCGGCGGCATGACCCGCATGCCCAAGATCCAGGAGATCGTGAAGCAGTTCTTCGGCAAGGAGCCGCACAAGGGCGTCAACCCCGATGAGGTCGTCGCACTCGGCGCCGCCATCCAGGCCGGGGTGCTGCAGGGCGACGTCAAGGACGTGCTGCTGCTCGACGTGACGCCGCTGTCGCTCGGCATCGAGACGCTGGGTGGCGTGTTCACACGGCTGATCGAGCGCAACACGACGATCCCGACGAAGAAGAGCCAGGTGTTCTCGACGGCCGAGGATTCGCAGTCGGCCGTGACGATCCGCGTCTTCCAGGGCGAACGCGAAATGGCCGCCGACAACAAGGCGCTTGGCCAGTTCGACCTGGTCGGCATTCCGCCGGCCCCGCGTGGCGTGCCGCAGATCGAGGTCACTTTCGACATCGACGCCAACGGCATCGTCAACGTCTCGGCCAAGGACAAGGGCACCGGCAAGGAGCACCAGATCCGCATCCAGGCATCGGGTGGGCTTTCGGACGCCGACATCGAGAAGATGGTCAAGGACGCCGAGGCAAACGCCGAGACCGACAAGAAGCGGCGTGCGCTGGTCGAGGCCCGAAACCAGGCGGAAGCGCTGCTGCATTCCTCTGAGAAGTCGCTGAAGGACTATGGCGACAAGGTCTCGGACGCCGACCGCACGGCGATCGCCGATGCGATCGCGGCGCTGAAGACGGCCACCGAAGGCGATGACGCATCCGTCATCGAGGCCAAGTCGCAGGCGCTCGCCGAAGCTTCGATGAAGCTCGGCCAGGCCATGTACGAAGCCTCGCAGAAGGAAGCGGCGGAAGCCGACGCCAAAGCCGACGCGGCCAAGGATAGCGACGTGGTCGACGCCGATTTCGAGGAAATCGACGAAGACGACGACAAGAAGAAGTCGGCCTGATCGGCTGACGGCAAGATCGTGCAGAAAGCCCGGCGCAAAGCCGGGCTTTTTTGCAACCCCTTGCGAAAAAAACACCGGACAATAGCGAAAAACGCGGGCAACACCGCATTGATACTGGCATCCCGGTTTCATCACACCTAAATCGAAAACGGCAACGCCGGCAAAAAAGACGCACGCAGTACTTCGAGGCGTTGGGCATCCGGACAGCGGGACAAGATGAAAGCTGATTTCTACGAAACGCTGGGCGTCCAGAAGGGCGCCGACGAGAAGGAGCTGAAGAGCGCTTTCCGCAAGCTCGCCATGCAGTTCCATCCCGATCGCAATCCTGGCGACCATTCCTGCGAGCACAAGTTCAAGGAAATCAACGAAGCCTACGAGACGCTGAAAGACCCGCAGAAGCGCGCCGCCTATGACCGCTTCGGTCACGCGGCCTTCGAGCAGGGCGGAATGAATGGCGGAGCGCAGGGCTTCGGCGCGGGCGGCTTCGCCGACATTTTCGAGGACATTTTCGGCGACATGATGGGCGGGCGCCAGCGCCGCTCGTCCGGCGGCCGCGAACGCGGCGCCGATCTGCGCTACAATATGGAAATCACGCTCGAGGAGGCGTTTGCCGGCAAGACCGCGCAGATCCGCGTGCCGGCTTCGATCTCCTGCTCGGAATGCTCGGGCACCGGGGCCAAGCCGGGCACCCAGCCGGCGACCTGCTCGATGTGCAACGGCCACGGCAAGGTGCGCGCCACGCAAGGCTTCTTCTCGATCGAACGGACATGCCCGCAATGCCAGGGCCGAGGCCAGACGATAAAGGATCCGTGCCCGAAATGCGCCGGCCAGGGCCGCGTTACCGAGGAACGTTCGCTGTCGGTCAACATTCCGGCCGGCATCGAGGACGGCACCCGCATCCGGCTTGCCAATGAGGGCGAGGCCGGCCTGCGCGGCGGGCCGTCGGGCGACCTCTACATTTTCCTGGCGGTGAAGCCGCACGAGTTCTTCCAACGTGACGGCGCCGACCTTTATTGCAAGGTGCCGATCTCCATGACGACTGCCGCCCTTGGCGGTTCCTTCGAGGTGACGACGCTGGACGGCACCCAGACCAAGGTGAAGGTGCCGGAAGGCACGCAGAACGGCCGCCAGTTCCGCCTCAAGGGCAAGGGCATGCCGGTGTTGCGCCAGCCCAATATCGGCGACCTCTACATCCAGACCGCGGTCGAGACGCCGCAGAACCTTTCGCGCCGGCAGCGCGAATTGCTGGAGGAATTCGAACAACTCTCCTCGCAGGACAATTCGCCCCAATCGAGCGGCTTCTTCACCCGGATGAAGGATTTCTTCGAGTCCTTCGGCGAAAGTTGATCGCTGTGGACCGAAACCCCCACGGATTTCGGTCATCGGCATTGCGGCTTTGCCTTGGGACGCCCTGGTGTTAAGTAGCGTGCGGGGGCACTGAGGAGAGCTTGCATGACACGTAGTCACGGACTGCGGAAGGCGCTTGCGGAAAAGTTCGACGACGAACTCAAATTCTTCAGGGGCTGGATCGACAAGCCGAAAGCCGTCGGCTCGATCGTGCCGACCAGCTCGGTCACAGCCCGCAAGATGGCCTCGATCATCAATCCGAAATCCGGCCTGCCGGTTCTTGAGGTCGGTCCCGGCACCGGCGTCATCACCCGCGCCATCCTGGCGCAGGGCGTGCGGCCCGAGAACCTCTACGCGGTCGAATACTCGTCTGATTTCGTGCGCCATCTGCGGCGGCAATATCCTGGCGTCAACGTGATCGAGGGGGACGCCTTCAACCTCGACGAGACGCTTGGCGACAAGAGCGGGATGATGTTCGATTCGGTCGTGTCCGGCGTGCCGCTGCTCAATTTCCCCGTCGCCCAACGCGTCGCGTATGTCGAGAGCCTGCTCGACCGCATCCCGGCGGGACGGCCGGTCGTGCAGCTGACCTATGGCCCTATGTCGCCGATCCCGGCCGGCCGCGGCAATTACACGGTTAAGCATTTCGACTTCATCATCCGCAACATCCCGCCGACGCAGCTATGGATCTACCGGCGCGAAGCGCATTAGCTCCCCGGCGCGAGCCGGTTCGCGATACCTAGCGCCGGCTGTGTTCCTTGCGGCGCAGGATGACGAAGTTGGCGTTGATTTGACCGCACCTTGCCTGTACCTGTCCGGCAACATGGGTGCGCAATGGTAATCCCCAGACTCCTCGTTTTCGCCGGCTCGAACCGGACGGGCGCCTATAGCGGCAGGACCGCCGACGTGGCGCAGAAGGAACTTGCCCTGCAGGGCGCCGAGGTGACCCGCATCTCGCTCGCCGACTATCCGCTGCCCATCCTGGACGAGGATCTGGAGAAGGAAAAAGGCGTACCCGAAAATGCGCTGAAACTTGCCCGGCAGATAGCTGCCCATGACGGGATGCTGATCGCAACGCCGGAATATAATGGCTCCATCCCGCCCCTGCTGAAGAACGCGATCGACTGGGTGAGCCGGGTGCGCGGGGATGGCGGCCGCGCCGTCAGGCCGCTCGCGGGCAAGGTGGCGGGCCTATGCTCGTCCTCCAACGGACATTTCGCCGGCATCCGTTGCATCAACCATCTGCGTGCCGTGTTGGTGCGGTGCCAGATGGAGGTGGTGACGCCGGAATGTTCCGTGCCCGACGGGGCCGAGGCCTTCGACGAGAGCGGAAATTTCCGCGACGAGAGACTGCATAAATCGATGGAGCACCTATGCCGCACGCTGATCGAGACCTCGCGCCTGCTGTCGACCCGGAGCGTGCCGTGACAGGCGCGGCCGTGCACCCGACATCCATTCGGGAACGATTGATCGTCGGTCTCGACGTGCCCTCCGTGCGAGAGGCCGAGCAGGTGGTGCGCGAACTCGACGGCATCGTGTCCTTCTACAAGATCGGCTATCAGCTGGCCTTCGCGGGCGGACTGGACTTCGCCAGGGAGCTGGCCAGCGGCGGAACCAAAGTGTTCCTCGACATGAAGCTGCTCGACATCGACCACACCGTGGCCAGGGGCGTCGAGAACATCGTCATGATGGGTGTGTCCATGCTGACGATCCATGCTTACCCGAAGGCGATGCTGGCAGCGGTCGAAGCGGCAATGGGCAGCAGCCTTTGCCTGCTTGCCGTCAGCGTGCTGACCTCGATGGATGAGCAGGACATGATCGATGTCGGCTACGAGTATGACCCGCACACGCTGGTGCTGCGGCGCTCCGAACAGGCCCTGCATGTCGGCATGGGCGGCATTGTCTGCTCGGCTGCGGAAGCCGAAGCGGTCCGCAGGATCGTCGGACCGGACATGGCGGTGGTGACGCCCGGTATCCGCCCGGCCGGTAGCGACCATGGCGACCAGAAGCGCGTGATGACGCCGGCCCAGGCGATTCGTAGCGGCGCCAGCCACCTCGTGGTTGCTCGGCCCATCATCGGCGCCTCCGACCGCCGCGCCGCGGCGCAGGAAATCCTTGACGAAATGCGCTCGGCCTGACGTTCACCAACAATCGGAGAAAGACGATGCCCAAAGGATACTGGATCGCTCGTGTCGATGTACGCGACGCAGAAGCCTACAAGGAGTATGTCGCGGCCTCCAAGCTGGCCTTCGACCGTTTCGGCGCGAAGTTCCTGGCACGCGGCGGTGCGCACGAAGTTGCCGAGGGCGTCGGGCGCGCGCGCAACGTCGTCATCGAGTTCGAATCGCTGGCCGTCGCGCATGACTGCTACCACTCGCCGGAATATCAACGGGCGGTCTCCATCCGCCAGAAGGTCGCCGATGGGGAGATCGTGCTGGTCGAGGGAATCTAGTCTAAAATAGCCGGCTTGCCGCCGTCTCGGCCATGGCGTCGGCCAGTTCCAGGCCCCATTGCGACCGGCAATAATCCCGAAAATCGAAGCAGGGCAGGCCGGGGCAGACCTCGAACTCGATGAGGTGGACGGCGTCGTCGGCCTCGACCCGGAGATCGAAGGAAAACACATCGCGCAGGCCAAGCCCTTCCATCAGCCGGGCGGCGATGGTGCGAATCCTGGCGTCGGCGGCCGGCTGGCTTTCGGCCACCGGAACGAGTTCCGGCTGGACGTAATTCCCCGCCGCCTTCGCGGCTTCGCCGGTTTCGCCATAGAGTGCCAAGCTGTCGGCCATGGTCTGGAAATCGCCGCCGGAATCGACAAAGGCCACGCCAAGCGCCTCGGCCCCGGTGCCCGGCGCTACGCCTAGGAAGCTGGCGCGCACGTTGCGGCCGGCGACGTAGGGCTGGACGATGACGTCATCGCCATAGGCAGAGAAGACGCGCCGGCTGAGTTCGAGCGCGTGGTCGAGATCAAGGCTGCGCGAGTCCGGCCAGATGCCGATCTTGGCGCCGAGCCGGTTGGGCTTGACGAACCAGCCGGCCGTTGACGCCGGGGGTTCGACCAGCCATTCGCCATTTCGTGCAAGGCCGGCGGGCGGCACCGGCAGGCCGAGTGCGCCAAGCACGGCGCCGGAGCGAAACTTGTCCTGGCAAAGCGCGAACAGCGCATCGTCGGCGCCGATGGTCCTGAATCCGCCCAACCTCGCCAGGGTCGGGGCGGCGCTGCCGCGGAAATAGGCGATGCCATCGGTGAGGGTCCAGACCAGTGTCGTGGCCGGATGCTCGCCGGCAAGCACGCCGGCGGCATCGTCGAGCTCAACCGCCGCGAATGACAGGCCACGCTTGAGGCAGGCGTCGGCCAGCGCGTCGAATTCGGGAGCGAGGTCGGTCGACTGCGCCAGATAGGAGGCAATCTCGGCAGCGCGCTCGCGCGCATGACCGTTTGCCACCAGACGGTCGAGGCAGGCCTTTTCCGGCTCGTGGACAAGGATCAGCTTCGGTTTTGCGCGCGTCATCGGGTGAAAGCTTCCAGGGCGTTATCGCCTACCATCGCATGGTGGCCGCAAAGGGCTGCCGAGAAACCGACACCGGCCGGACGCCGTCGTGACAGCGCCGGGCTCTAATCGATCAACAGGCCGAGCGCTCTCAGGCGATCAGCACGCGCGGCTCGAAGCGGCCGTTGACCGGGATATCGAGCAGGAAGGTCATGCCGCCCTGCAGGTCCTCCAGGCGCTGCTTCTCGCTCTTTCCGGACCATGCTGAGGTGACCGCCAGCCGGTTGGCGTTCTTGCCGACGAAGGCCGGACAGGAGGGCTGCGTCACCGGCATCGCCACTGTGCGCACGAGCTTGCCTTCCGGGCTGTAGGCTTCGACGACGCTTCCGCCCCAGCAGGCATTCCACAGGATGCCGTCGCGGTCGAGAACCGAACCGTCGATATAGCCCTTGGCCGAACGATGATCGACGAAGACCTTCGGCTCGCCGGCGGGCAGGCCGGTCGCCGGATCGCAGTCGACGCGCATCAGCAGACCGGTTGTGGTGTCGGTGTAGTGGGCAAGCGCGCCATCCGGCGAGAAGCAGATCGAGTTCGAGACGGTGATGTCGGCGAACAGCTTGCGCAATTCGCCCTTGAAGAACCAGTAGATCGAGCCGGCGCCCTTTTCCTCCTTCTTGCCCATGGTGCCTGTCCACAGGGCACCGCAGGGATGAACCCGGGAATCGTTCGAGCGGGTGAGCGGATTGTCGGCCTCGATCGGCGTGTGTAGCGTCATCTTGCCGGTCGTGACATCGCGGACGAAGAGGCCTGTCTCGGCGGCGATCAGCTGGCGGCCGTCGTCGATGATGGCGATGGCGCTGGCCATCCGGCCAAGCTCGTGGGCGGTGGTCACGCCGCCCGACAGCCGCTTTTCCAGAAGCAGTCCGTTGACGATGTCGAACCAGTAGAGCGTATCGGTGGCGGGATCGTAGCTTGGCCCCTCGCCGAGCTGGCACACATGGTCGGAAAAAACGGAAACGATCGCTTCGCTCATCATGCTTCCCCGAACACCACATCCCAGGCTGCGACCGCCGCCTGGGCCCGCACGGCTACCTCGTCGACGGTCATGCCCGGCTTGAACAGGCTGGAGCCGAGACCGAAGACCGTGACGCCGACCGCCTTGTAGCCGGGAAAGTCCTTTTCCGAAACGCCGCCAACCGCGCCGACCAGCGTCTGCTGAGGCAACACCGCGCGGATCGCGGAAATGCCGGAGGCGCCGAGCACGCTCGCGGGGAAGAATTTCAATGCCGACGCACCGAGCCGGATCGCCTGGAACGCTTCGGTCGGCGTGAACACGCCGGGCATCGTCACCATGCCATGGTGCATGGCGCGCGCCATCACCTCGGCATCTATGTTGGGGCTGACCAGCAGCCGCCCACCGGCCTCGTGCAGGCCATCGACATCGGCTGCCGTCAGCACGGTGCCGGCGCCGACCAGGGCCGTGTTCGGAAGCACCTGGACAATCCTGGCGATCGACGAGAATGGCTGGGGCGAGTTGAGCGGCACTTCGATCGCCTCGATGCCGGCGTCGAACAGCGCTTCCCCCATCGCCATCGCCTCGGTGGGTTTGAGACCGCGCAGGATGGCGACCAGCCCGCGCTTGAGGCTGGGGAAAGGTGCGGTCTGGCTCATAGGGATGCTCCGGTCCTGGCGATCATGCCGTTTTCGCGCGCGGCCTCAATGAGGCCGGCACGCACGGCCTCATCGGCGTCGACAGCGCGCACGCCGAGCCCGGCAAGGCCAAGCGCGGTCCGGTACAGTGTCGCGAGCGCACCCGACGCGATCAGCACCACGGATGCTGTCCCCTCGCCATGCCGGCGGCGCGCCGAGGCAATCTCACCCCCGATCAGCAAGCCGGACAGGCAGGCAGCCGCATCGTCGGCCTTCAAGTCCTGAAGCAGGCCGGCGGCGCGAATCGAAAACAGCCTCGATGTGACGTCGCCGCCCTCGGCCAATGCGGTTTCGCACCAGCGGCGGAAGAACGGATTGTCAGCCGAGACCGGCGTGGGATTTTCGCCGAGCGAATGGCGCAGGATAGAGTGCGCGGCAAGCACGGAAAACAGCTCGCCGGTCGGCCAGGTGCCGAAGCCGGTGACGGCGGCGTCCTCGACCTGCACCCATTTCGAATGCGTTCCGGGCATGCAGACCAGCTGGCGTCCGCCGGCGGGCAGGCCGGCGCCAGCCAGCTGCGTTTCCTCGCCGCGTATGACATCGGGAGCGTCGGCGAGACGCTGGGCAAGGCCAGGAACGATGCGGATGTCGCGGCTCTGGCCGGGCACGGGGGCAGCGCCCGCCAGGATGGCGCGAAGCGGTGCCGGGACGGTCACGTAGGGCGCCTCCAGCCAGCCCTGGCGAGAACCGGCCATGCCGCAGATGATGACCGGCAGCGTTTCCGGCGCGGCGAGCGCGGCAAGATGGGCTTCGAGAAGAGCGGAAAAGCCCTTCTGCTGCGCCGTGATCAGACCGTCATCGCCCCGGCGCTCGGCCAGAACCTTGCCGTCCCTGTCGATCAGCCACACCCGCATGCGGGTCGTGCCCCAGTCGACGGCCGCGACAGAGGGCGCGTTGCCGGCAAGCCCGGGGCTCACAGGAACCCTCCATCGACGATCAGCATCTGCGCGGTCAGCATGCGCGAAGCGTCCGAGGCGAGGAACAGCACGGTGCCGACGATGTCGTCCGGCTGCATGACCTGCTTGATGCACTGCTTGGCGACGTGGGCGGCGAGCGACTCATCGGTCACCCAGAGTTCCCTCTGGCGATCGGTGATCACCCAGCCGGGCGCGATGGCGTTGACGCGGATGCCATCGACGCCGAGCTTTCCTGCCAGCCCCTTGGTCAGGCCGAGGATGCCCGCCTTGGCGGCGGTGTAGGCCGGCATGTCGGGATGGTTGATCAGGTAGGATGTCGAGGTGAAGTTGATGATCGAGCCGCCGCCTGCGCGCTTCATCCCCGGCGCCACGGCCTGCGCCGTGAAGAAATGTGGCCGCAGGTTGATGGCCAGATTGTTGTCCCAGAATTCCACCGTCACGTCCTCGACGGCGTGGCGATCGTCGATGGCGGCGTTGTTGACCAGCACGGTAATTTCGCCATGCGCCTGCGCGGCCTCAGCGGCCGAGCGCCGCAAGGCCTCGACATCGCGCAGATCAGTCTTCAGGTAGAGCGGCCGCCGACCGAACTCTTTCTCGATGCGGTCGGCAAGGACCATGCTCGGCCCGTCGGCGATGTCTATGAAGGCGACATTGGCGCCCTGGCGCACGAACCCCTCGCTCAATGCCGCGCCAATTCCGGAGCCGCCGCCGGTGATCAGCACCGAGGCACCTTCGAGGTCGGCGAAATGCGCCGATGGCATCATGTCTATTCTCCGCGCTTGACCGGCGCGCATCCTAGCCAGGGACGTCGCGCGGGCAAGGGTGAAAACTCGACTTGGCGGCTTAAGTCAGACAAAACGATAATGCGCTGGGCTCGACACTCATACTTGCCATCGCCTTCGGTCAGCGTCCTCTCCGTGGCGGCCGGATTGACAGTTTATGGCGATGGCGTTGTTGCCTTCACCGAGATGCGCCGGGGCAAGGGCGGCCTGCACCCGCGTGCCGGCCTGGGCCGTCTTGGCATGGTTTGCGCGTCAGGCACTTGTTCATAAGGTTCTCAGCCGTCGGTCCGGACACGATAGAGCTCGATCGGAGCCCCTCGCGTCTCAGGCACCGGCTCCAGCCAGTCCGGCACATTGCCGCGCATCAAGCCGGCCAGGAAACCTTCCGGCGCAGTGAAGGCGAGGAACCGGCTCTCAGGATTGCCACGACACATGGCGACCAGGCCGACGCGATGATCGCGAACGATCGCAGCAGCCTGCGCATTGGAGCCAAGGAACGCATCGAGGGCGAGCCTATCTCCCGCGACGTTACGGTGGTAGGGGCCAGCGAAAACGCGATGTCCGGAATAGACAAGGATCGGCGCGCCCAGATTGGAGACGGCAAGAACCGTGGTGCCCGGCATGCGCCCGAGCGCTTCGAACGCGGCCCTGGAATGACACGAGGGATCGATCCCCCGGGCCTCGCTGACTGTCTGGCCGCTTTCGAACACCGCCGACGCCGCCTCTGCGGCGCCCGACCAGGCCGCGTTGACCGAGATCAGCCATGCGGCGGCCATGCGCAGCATGGAGCCGCGCGATGGGCTGGCTTCAGCGTGCTGCCGCCATTTGGCGATCCAGGCCGAAAGCGGAATAACGGCGAAGGTGATCGAGAATGTCGAGCCGCGTACCTGCCAGACGCTGACCAGGAATGCCACCACCAGCAGCACGGCGACCAGGCTATCCTGGCGGCGCCAGCCACGACCCAGCCGCGACGCCATCAGCACGATGGCCACCAACGGCGTGGCATAGCGCGTCAACACCTTGGCCGGATCGTTAGCGGCAAGCTGAAACAACGACTGCGCCTCGTCGATATGGTCGAGCAGCAAAGTCTTCAGGCGCGGGTCCAGCACGGCATAGGGTGCGGCCAAACATTGCGGGAACAGGGCGAGGAGAACCGCGCCGAGCGCCCCGCCGAGTAGGACAAGCGACAGGAGGCGTCGTCCCCGCGTGTGGCTGGCCGCCCGGCTGGAAGCAATCATGGCAAGGCCGGTTCCGGCGAGCCCGGCCGCGATGAACTGCACAGCTGAGAAGGCGTCGCATTGGGCCTGGCCCCAGGCCGACTGCGGAATAGTGGTAACGAACACAAGCGCTGAAACGCCAGCAAAGCCGAGGCCGAAATCCCTCGCTATCGGCCTTTCGGCGTCGCCGTGGAAAGCAAACAGCATCGCCACGCAGATGCCTATGGTGGCGACATAGGGCACCGTTTCCATGCCGACGGCCAGCGTCAACGCGGCGGCCAGCCCGGACAGCAATGCAGCGGGCTTGTTAACGGGCGCCTCGAGCAGCAGGCTCAGGCTGGCGACGGTCAGCATCAGTTGGACATTGTGGTGATCTAGCGCGCCCGGCGAGAAAATGCCGAGGAAATACAGTGCCGCCGCGCCGATCACGACCGTCGGCAACACGGCGTCCTTGCCGGCGAAGCGACGCGCGGCACGGATCATGAAAACCATAGTCATGCCGAACAGCAGTGCCGGCCAAGCTACCCGTGCAACATTTTCGGCAAGCGGCGCGTCGCCGGTCAGCTTCGACACGGCCAGCACGATGGCGGCGATCGGCGCGTCGACCAGACGCGACCAGTGCATGATAAAGCCGCCTTCCAGTCCCATCCTGTATTGGTGCAGGTCGAACCAGCCTTGCCCGGCCAAAAGGTCGCGCACCTCGACCAGCCGCAGCAAATTGTCGTTGTCCCCGCCGGCGTCGGCCAGCATTGGAAACCCGGCGCAGGCGTTGACGAACAGGGGCGCTAGCGTGGCGAGCAGCGCCAACACGAGGTCGTTGCGCCATGACCGGCGTGGCGTGGCCTTGACGGACATTGTGGCATCGACACGAGTCACGGCGAGACCTTTGATTGCTGCCTTTCGCAAAAGAGAACCTAGCGCCAACTCACTGAACAAACCTTAAGCCAGCCTTGCGAAAGGCAGATGTCACGAAACGCTTTGTTTGCCATCCACGCATTATCGTCCCGCAACAGACAATCCGGTCCAGGATGTTGGCATGAGTGTTATGGCCGTCGAAAAGAAGATCCTGAACGCGGCCCATAGCCGGGCAGTGTTTCAACGCCGCATCCGCGTGCTCTCCGAACAGGTCGGCGCGATGCTGGGCAATGAAGGCACTGTTCTCGATCTCGGCTGCGGCGACGGCTCGCTGGCCAAGGCGGTGATGGACCGGAAGCCGGGGCTGACGTTTCGCGGGATCGACGTTTTTCTTCGTCCGCGTACGGCCATCCCCGTAGAGATTTTCGATGGCACCACGATACCCGCCGCCTCCGGGTCGTTCGACTGGGTGACCATCGTTGACGTTCTGCACCACACTGACAATCCCGGCCATCTTGTCACCGAGGCCGCAAGGGTCGCCCGCAAGGGCGTGGTCATCAAGGACCATCTGCGCGACGGGGCCTTCGCCTGCAGTACCCTGCGGTTCATGGACTGGGTGGGCAACAAAGGTCATGATGTGCGGCTGCCCTACAACTATCTGTCCCGGCAGGAATGGGATGGGATTTTCGCTCAGGTCGGTATCAAGACGCAAAGCTGGCGCGAGAAGCTGGCGCTGTATCCGTTTCCGGCCAACCTCCTGTTCGACAGGGGTCTGCACTTCGTCGCATCGCTGCGCTAGCCGCGGCCCGTCGAAGCTTTCAGGCGGCTCTTTGATCGTCGCGAAACACCCAGAGCGATGACAGCACATAGCTCGCCGCACCTGCAGCGACCGTAATCGTGGCCGACATGACCAACGGCGACGCGGAAAATATCGAGACCGCAACATGGGCGGACAGGCCTGCAAACAGCGCGCAGACCAGCTGGGCGACAAGATAGCGGGGGAATGCACGTCCATGGTCGTGCCGTCCCTCGAACGTCCAGCCGCGCTGTGCGGCATATGCCACCACGAACGCCAGCCCATAGGCGATGACGCTTCCGGCAAATGGCGGCAAGCCGGCCGAAACCAAGGCCCACGACAGCACGAAGAACAGCAGCGCCGCGCCAACACCGACCACGGCGAACCGAACAAGCCGTGCCGAGGCTAATTTAAGTGCAAGCCCTTTCATTTTTCAGCAGGCAAGACCGGTCGGCCCGATCCGTTGGCCTGGCTTGCTTTCAGACGTTTTACCGGTATTTCCAGGACTCCCAGCAGAAATGCCGAGAAGAATGCCTGTAATGAAATGACGATCAGGCTGAGGCCAAGCACGACGATGCGCGGGATCCCGCAATCGTTCAGCGGACCGAAGCCGAGATGCGCCCAGCGCGCCACGGCATACAAGAAGAACAGCGCCCCACCGGCGAAACAGATGCCGGCATTGATGGCGAGGCGATCGGTGCTGATGGTTCTGGTCAACCAATCGGAACTTCGGCTTGGCGGCAGGATGCCGGTGATGTCGGCATAGTAGCGCGAAATCGCGCCAAAAGTGACGAGCTGGACGCCGGTGACGACCATAAAACAGGCGGCGACGAAGGTGTTGAGGTCGAGCGACAGATTGTCGATCACGCGCAGCGGTCCGAAAACAAGCAGCGCCGCAAAGAGGGCCCCAAGCCCGCCGAGTATGGTGCCCGGTATGAAAAACAT
Source organism: Mesorhizobium sp. ES1-1 (assembly GCF_020164785.1). GTDB lineage: Bacteria > Pseudomonadota > Alphaproteobacteria > Rhizobiales > Rhizobiaceae > Mesorhizobium. The sequence goes on from NZ_JAIUGX010000011.1 coordinate 187,218, forward strand.
CCAGCGCGGGTTGTAGACCAGCAGGAACTTCAGGTGCCGCCAGCCGTCGCGCCACGTCCTGAGATGCGGCGGCCGGCTGCGGCCATCTGGCTTGAGCCTGGTCGGCACTTCCTCGATGCGCAGGCCGGCCAGCGCGCCGCGCACCACCATTTCACTGGCGAATTCCATGCCGGTCGTCTGCAAATCGAGCTGCCTGATGCTCTCGGTGTTGAAGCCGCGCAGGCCGCAGTGGAAATCACCGGTCTTGATGCGGAAGAACAGCCGGCCGACGAAGCTCAACACCGGGTTGCCGAGATAGCGGTGCAGCGGCGGCATGGCACCGGGCTCGATGCCGCCTTGGAAGCGATTGCCCATGACCAGGTCGGCGCCGTCACGCAGGCGTGCAACGAAGGCCTCCAGCGCGCCGAAATCATAGCTGTCGTCGGCATCGCCCATAATGATGAAGCGGCCCTTGGCGGCGGCGATGCCGCCGAGCAAGGCGGCGCCATAACCCTTTTCGGCCACGGGCACCACCCGGGCGCCGATCGCCGAGGCGATGTCCTGCGAACCGTCGGTGCTGCCATTGTCGGCGATCAGGACCTCGCCGGATATCCCGGCCTTGCCGAGAAAAGCCTTCGCCTTCCCGATGCAGATGGCTAGCGTCTCGGCCTCGTTGAGGCACGGCATGAGAATGGTGAGTTCGAGTTCTTTGGCCGAGGCGGCGCGGATGGGGGTGACAGCGTTCATGGTCGTTGTTCCATCGGGAACCGGTGCAGCAACAGCGGGCCGGTAAATTCGGCCCTAGCCTTGCACGGCAAGGCTTAAGAAAACGATGACGGCCAGGTTCGCCTTGTCTCCAACGGGGTCGATCGCGGCCAGGCTTGCTGGTACCGGATGCTGATCTTCAAAATGTCGCGATTGGCAGACGAGCGGCGAGGCTGTACAGGCAAGACAGTTGCCTATCGGATGCGCCGGAGACCTGCCATGAAGCTGAAAATCGCCGTCCAGATGGACCATATCTCCACCGTGTCGATCGCCGGCGACACCTCGTTCGCGCTGTCGCTGGAAGCGCAACGGCGCGGCCATGCACTGTTCCACTATACGCCCGACAGGCTGTCGCTGCGCGACGGCAAGGTGTTCGCGCGCATCGAGGCGATGCAGTTGCGCGACGAGCAGGGCAACCACTATTCGCTGGGCGAGAAGGTGCGCACCGACCTGTCGGAAATGGACGTCATCCTGCTGCGCCAGGACCCGCCCTTCGACATGAACTACATCACCACCACGCATATTCTCGAGCGTATCCATCCGAAGACGCTGGTCGTTAACGACCCGGCCTGGGTGCGCAACAGTCCGGAGAAGATCTTCGTCACCGAGTTCCCCGACCTGATGCCGGAAACGCTGATCACCAAGGACCCGCTGGAAGTCGCCGCCTTCCGCAAGGAGTTCGGCGACATCATCGTCAAGCCCCTCTACGGCAATGGCGGCGCCGGCATTTTCCATCTGCACGAAGCCGACCGCAATTTGGCGTCGCTGCTCGAGATGTTCGGACAGATGTTCCGTGAGCCGTATATCGTGCAGCGCTATTTGAAGGACGTACGCAAGGGTGACAAGCGCATCATCCTGATCGACGGCGAGGCGGTTGGCGCCATCAACCGGGTGCCGGCCGAACACGATTCCCGCTCCAACATGCATGTCGGCGGCCGTGCCGAAAAGACCGAGCTGACGGACCGCGAGCGCGAAATCTGTGCCCGCATCGGGCCTTCGCTGAAAGAACGCGGCTTCATCTTCGTCGGCATCGACGTCATCGGCGACTACATGACCGAGATCAATGTCACCTCGCCGACCGGCGTGCGCGAAGTGAAACGGTTTGGCGGCGCCGACATCGCCAGCCTGTTCTGGGACTGTGTCGAGGCCAAGCGGCGGTAGTCTTCAGTAGAAGAAAGACCGAGCCGGATCGGGTCTCACTTACGTCGGGCCTTTGCCCGGAACGAGAACACCAACTCCTCGTCCTGCCATCCGGTCTGCTTGCAGTCCTGGCCACGAACCGGCGAGCGGCCGGTCAATACGACTTTCATCTGGTCTGCGGAAACGCGGCCCTTGACCGGATAAGAGATGGGGCCGCAATACCTGGAGAAATGATAGGCATGGCCGATGTAATCGTTGCCGGAACGCTCGCCCTTGAACAACAGAGTGCCCTTGCGAGCCCCCGCGCGCGTCAACAGCGCCCTGGGCCTCTCATAATAGAACACACGGTTCGCCCCGCTCGCAGACAGGGCGACAACGGAGCCGTTGTGATTCCAATAGTTCGACACCTCATAAACAGGTCCCGGTGCCGTCATGGCCCGTGCCTGTTCCGGCGTTTCGATGGTTAATGCCCTGCTGTCCGCCAGGACTGCGCCGGGACGGGTGCCGAGCTGTGATCGGATCGCTTCCGCGCAAAAGCCCTGCGGGAAATGGGCTAGATAGGATTCGAGCAGCACGGGCACGGAGGTCGGGCCGATCTGGGCGCATGCGGCGATGTCGGCCTCCACCCAGGCAAATTTGTCGTCCGAAGCGGCCGATGCGACCGCGGCGTCGACAAGATAGACCTGGTCGAGCAGCGCCTCGTTGACCCAAGGCACCTGCCGACGGTTCGTCCTTTTGTAGACTTCGGTGCGAACCGAGGCGAGGACCTGGCGGATTTCAGCACCCGGCATGCCGAGGTTGAGCAACAGGCCGGCCGTGAAGGGCGAATTGACGCCGTCGCCATCATAGGCAACGTGACCAGGCGCCGTTGCGAAGGCGAACAACGTGCCGATCACCGACACTTCCTGCTGGGCAAGCCCAAGCGCCTCGGCCCCCCGCGAGGTCATTGGCAGAGGATTATTTCTGCAGGCATCGATGAACAGCAGCTTGGCCTTGGCGCCGGAGGCATCCAGTACCTCCGCAATCTCGTTCAGCCGTAGCGTCTGGGTGCGCAGGTCGATCTCAGTCCTGATGTCGGCCGTCACCGGCAGCAGGTAATTCTGCCCGTTGAGCTGAATTCCGTGCCCCGCGTAAAAAACCAGCGCTATGTCGGCGCCCTTGGCCCTGTTGCCGAAATCGCCAAGGGCCTGCAGCATCTGGCCGAGGTCCGCATCGACAGCCTTGACCACATCGAAATGCAGTTGGATCTGCAGAAGCGATGCAATGGCGGCGGCATCATTCACCGGGTTGGAGAGCTCACCGACGGCAATATACCTGGAATTGCCATAGACGAGTGCAACTCGTTTTTGCGCATGGCAAGGCGTGCTCAAGATGAGCAGCGCTAACACCAAACCCCACATCACTCTAAACATATGCCGCCCCGGCCTTTCCGAAAAATTGCAGATTACGATGATGCAGGCAAGACATGGCCCGTGAACTCAATGGCGTGTTCCTGTAATGTTCTTGCCAGACGGTCCAATCTGTGATTGTTTCAGCATCCGACAGCTAGTCGCAGCAGTCGGGGGCGGACGATCGTCAGGGGCAGATATGGTAGCGCGGGTTCGTACGGTGGCGTTTCAGGGCATCGAGGCGGTGCCGGTGGACGTGCAGGTGATGATCGCTCCCGGCAAGGTCGGCATGCAGATCGTCGGCCTGGCCGACAAGGCGGTGGCTGAAAGCCGCGAGCGGGTTCAGGCCGCCTTGCATGCTTCGGGCCTGTCGATGCCGTCGAAGAAGGTCACCGTCAATCTGGCGCCGGCCGACCTGCCCAAGGAAGGCAGCCATTACGATTTGCCGATCGCGCTTGGCCTGATGGCCGCTCTTGGCGCCATCCCGGGCGACATGCTGGCCGGGTATGTGGTGCTTGGCGAATTGTCCCTCGACGGCACGATCGCCGCCGTTGCCGGCGCGCTGCCGGCCGCGATCGGCGCCAATGCCGAAGGCAAGGGCCTGATCTGCCCGTTCGCCTGCGGGCCGGAAGCCGCCTGGGCCGGCAAGGATTTCGATATATTGGCGCCGCGCAGCCTGATCGCCATTGCCAATCATTTTCGCGGCACGCAGGTGCTGTCGCGACCCGAGGCCGGCGTCCACGCTTCCGCACGCGACCTGCCCGATCTCGCCGACATCAAGGGCCAGGAGACCGCCAAACGGGCACTGGAAGTGGCGGCCGCCGGCGGGCACAATCTGCTGATGGTCGGGCCGCCCGGCTCGGGCAAGTCGATGCTGGCGCAGCGGCTGCCCTCGATCCTGCCGCCACTGGCGCCGAAGGAGCTGCTCGAAGTGTCGATGATCGCCTCGGTGGCCGGCGAACTCGGCGAAGGCAAGCTGACCGACCGCCGGCCGTTCCGCTCGCCTCACCATTCCGCCTCGATGGCGGCGATGGTCGGCGGCGGCATCCGCGCCAGGCCCGGCGAAGTGTCGCTGGCGCATCACGGCGTGCTGTTCCTCGACGAGTTTCCGGAGTTCACGCCGCAGACGCTCGATGCGCTGCGCCAGCCGCTGGAGACGGGCGACTGCATGATCGCGCGCGCCAACCATCGCGTCACCTATCCGGCGCGCATCCAGCTGGTGGCGGCGATGAACCCGTGCCGCTGCGGCATGGCCGGCGAGCCCGGCTATCGCTGCCTGCGCGGCGATCGTTGCCGCACCGACTACCAGGCCCGTATATCGGGCCCGCTGCTCGACCGTATCGACCTCAGGATCGAGGTTCCGGCGGTCTCGGCCAGCGACCTGATCCGGCCCGACCGGGCAGAGAAGAGCGCCACGGTCGCGCAGCGCGTGGCGCAGGCCCGAACCCTCCAGCGCGAACGCTTCGAACGGCTCGGCGTCAGCAGCGCAACCACCAACGCGCATTGCGCGCCCGCGGTCATCGAGGCGATCGCCATGCCCGACTCCGCCGGTCTCTCGCTGCTCAAGGACGCCAGCGAAAAGCTCGCCTTCTCGGCGCGGGCGTACCACCGCGTGCTTAAAGTGGCGCGCACGCTCGCCGATCTCGACGGCAGCGAAACCGTCGGCCGCATTCATCTGGCGGAGGCGATTTCCTACCGCATGAGTTCAGAGCGGATGGCGCAGGCGGCTTGAGCCGATAGGTGGCGCCGGATGATCGCCTATAGTGTTGCCGGACGAGGCCAGCCAAGCATGCCGCGATCCTGACAATCGCCCAGGGATCGGATTGTCGACGGCGCTGCTCAAATGCGCTGGAGCTGATCTTCGGCAACTGGTACGCTAACTCAATAACAGCTGGCGCACGCATTGTCAGCGCATGCTTAGCCTTAGAGGAAAGACGGGTTATGGGCGGCGTCAGGCACTATATCAATCACTTCAAAATAGCCACCAGGGTGGGCCGCGCAAGATTACAGGGCAGGCTTACTTCCAGTCGGCTGGCCCCTGGCAGAATACTTCCAGAATCGGATGTGGCGCAGCTCGATCAGTTTCATCTGGCGAAACTACACAGAGAATTTGGAAATATATTCACGATCTGGTCGGGCGGTAAATTGACCACGTGCATCGTCGGACACGAACTCGGATTGCGGTTTCTGACAGAAAACAAAGCCAGCTTGCGCGTCGCGACAATTGATATGACACCTCTTTTTCCCGTGGGCTTTTTGCGGGCGATGGAAGGTGAGGCCCATGTCGAGTACCGGCGTTTATTTATCGCCGCTTTTCGTTCCGTCCCACTTCAGGCTCGGGCTACTGAACTTCGCAGCATCTTTCGCGATCGGCTGACACAACTGGCGAAAGGTGAGGGCCGGCTGCGATCCGATGTGGCGGCAAAGGTCATCAAGCAGGCTTCGACGGCGGTGATGCTGGATCTTATCTTGGGTGCGAAGCACGGGTCGAAGGTCGCGAGCGACTTCACAGCGGCGTATGATGATTATGTGCCGAACGGGATGCATCTGGTTATCAGGCCAACCGACCACGCGAAGTATGAGCGAATTAAACGCCTTCTGGTCGATCACGCCAACGATCTGAAGCAATCGCCAACTCCAGCCACGAGCCTGCTTGAATATATCGTGCAGGCAGGAAAACTGGACGAGACCGCGATCGGCAACCTCGTACACATGACGGAACTGGCGCGGCATGATTTCCACGGGCTCGCGCGATGGATATTCCTGGAGCTGGCCGGCCAGGGCAGCTATCTGGATGCGATCGCAGGCGAGTCCGACCTCGCCAGACGGGAGGTGATGGCCAGGTCGGCCGTTTCCGAAACTCTGCGCATGCAACAAAGCGAGTTCATCCTGCGGACCGCGCTCAAGCCCATCATTTTCGACGGATATCTCATTCCGAGGCGCAGCCGGGTGAGGATCTGTATTTGGGAAGCCCATCGGGACCCGACGCAATTTCCCGAACCGGATGTCTTCAAGCCCGACCGGTTTGTCGACCGCAAATTTTCGAGCATGTCCTACGCGCCGCTCGGACTCGATCACCATCGCTGCCTGGGCGCCAACTGGACGCTGCAGTTGGGCGGTATGCTCGTCGAGGAAATCGCCGAGAACTTTTCCCTTGAGCTGCTCAACTATGGCAGCCCCAGCAACGGGTATTTCCATTTCGAGCCAGGCGTGGATTCGCAGGTATCCTTGACGCCGAAGCATTTTTCCAGCGCCCCGTAAAGCGACCATGGGCCGTGTTTGCATCGGCATCGCGTCGCGGGATCGGCCCAGGATGGTCGCCGAATTGCTCGAGTCCATCGGTCGCCTCGAGACGGCGGCGGAACTGGACATCATCCTGGTCGAAAATGGCGATGGCGAGATGCTGCGCCCCGTGGTCGCCAGCTTCGCCGCGAGCCACCAGCAGTTGCGGATCCACCATCTGGCGGAGCCCCGGCTGGGGATTGTGTTCGCGCGAAACGCCGCTCTCGATTTCGCCCTCAAGTCGGATTTCGACAGCCTGGCCTTCGTGGATGACGACGAGGTCGTGACACCCGCTTGGATGGACGAACTCCTGGCTGAACAGCAACGCGGTGGATATGACATTCTAGGCGGTCCGGTGAGGGCCTTTGTCCGCGCCTCTCCCTTGCGATTCTGGGAACGCGCCGTCTGGAAAGGATTGTCTGCGCGCTTCGCGCGGGTGGAACAGAAGTCGGCGGACAGAAAGGCCGGCGAGCGGGACGCGGACATTGTCGTGGCCACGAACAATTGCCTGCTGAGCCTCGACTTCGTTCGAAACGGACAGCTCAGATTCAATGAGCGCTACAATCTGACGGGCGGCGAGGACACACGCTTCTTTCACGATGCCCGCGCGCGCGGCGCCAAGACCGGCTGGGCGCCCAGGGCTGTGGTCCTTGAGGAAATGCCTCGCGAGAGGCTCTCTGCCCTTTACCAGCTCAGGCGCGCGCGCGATCACGCGCTGGTTTCCTTCCACGACAAATTCGACGGCCGCCCCGCCTATAGATGGGTGCACGCACCCGTGTCCGCGGTGCTCAAGCTGCTGTCCGGGCTGGTACTCCTGGTTCTGGCACCCTTCACGTCGGGAGCGACTTTCTTCGATGCGCTAAGGGCGTTCGGCGAGGCCGCAGGGCGGGCCCAGGGATTGATGGGCGCCAGACGCGCGCTCTATACCCGGACCACGGGCAGCTGAGGCAGGCCGGCGACAGGGAAACGTCCTTCTCCCAAATTGCCCTAAGCGCTCCGCGCCTTCAGTTCCAGCCGCCGCGCGTGCAATACCGGCTCGGTATAGCCGTTGGGCTGGACGCGGCCCTTGAAGACGAGGTCGCATGCGGCCTGAAAGGCGATTGAATTGTCGAAATCGGCGGCCATCGGCTGATAGAGCGGATCGCCTTCGTTCTGGCGGTCGACGATCGCGGCCATGCGCTTCATCGTCGCCATGACCTGGTCCTTGCCGCACACGCCATGGTGCAGCCAGTTGGCGATATGCTGCGAGGAGATGCGCAGCGTGGCGCGGTCTTCCATCAGGCCGACATCATGGATATCGGGCACCTTGGAGCAGCCGACGCCCTGGTCGATCCAGCGCACGACATAGCCGAGAATGCCTTGCGCGTTGTTGTCGAGTTCAGCCTGAATATCGACCTCGCTCCAGTTTGGCCGCACCGCGACCGGCACTGACAGAATGTCGTCGAGCCTGGCCTTCGGCCGGTTTTTCAACGCCGCCTGAACGGCATGCACGTCGACCTTGTGGTAGTGCGTGGCATGCAGCGTCGCCGCCGTCGGCGACGGCACCCAGGCGGTGTTCGCGCCGGCCTTGGGGTGAGCGATCTTCTGCTCCAGCATCGCGGCCATCAGGTCGGGCATTGCCCACATGCCCTTGCCGATCTGGGCATGGCCGGCGAGCCCGCATTCCAATCCGACATCGACATTCCAGGCTTCGTAGGCGGAGATCCAGGCGGCCTGCTTCATGTCGCCCTTGCGGATCATCGGGCCGGCTTCCATCGAGGTGTGGATCTCGTCGCCGGTGCGGTCGAGGAAGCCGGTGTTGATGAAAACAACGCGCTCCTTCGCGGCGCGGATCGCTTCCTTGAGGTTGACGGTCGTGCGCCGCTCCTCGTCCATGATGCCCATCTTGATTGTGTTTCTTGCCATGCCGAGCAAAGCTTCGACACGATCGAAGATCTCGACGGCGAAAGCGACCTCCTCGGGCCCGTGCATCTTCGGTTTCACGACATACATCGAGCCGGCGCGGGAATTCATCCGCCGCCCATTCGGCCCGACATCGTGCAATGCGATCAGCGCCGTGATCGCCGCATCCATGAGGCCTTCCGGCACTTCATTGCCGTCACGGTCGATTATCGCCGGATTGGTCATGAGGTGGCCGACATTCCTGATCAGCATCAGCGAGCGGCCGGGCACGGTCAGCGTGCCGCCGGTAGGTGCGGTCCAGGCGCGGTCCGGGTTGAGCTTGCGCACGAAGCTTCGTCCCACCTTGCTGATTTCCTCGGTCAGGTCACCCTTCATCAGGCCAAGCCAGTTGCGGTAGACGATAACCTTGTCCTGCGCATCCACCGCCGCAACCGAATCCTCGCAGTCCTGGATCGTGGTCAGCGCCGATTCGAGGATGACGTCGGCGATCCCCGCCGGATCGGTTCGGCCGATCTGGTTGTCGCGGTCGATGGCGATCTCGATGTGCAGCCCGTTCCTGACCAGCAGCAGTGCCTCGGGGCTGGCGGCCTCGCCGCGATAGCCGACGAATTGCCTGGGATTGGCGAGCGTGGTCGAGCCGGCGCCAGCAGAGAGTTTCAGAGCGTCATTGGCGACCGACAGGCCGTTCACGCCGGCCCATTTGCCCGAGGTGAGCGGTGCGGCTTCGTCGAGGAAACTCTTCGTCCAGGCAACGACCCTGGCGCCACGCGCCGCGTTGAAACTCTTGCCCTTCTCGGCGCCATCCGTGTCGGGGATGGCGTCGGTGCCATAGAGCGCGTCATAGAGCGAGCCCCAGCGCGCATTGGCGGCGTTGAGCGCATACCGCGCATTCATCACCGGCACGACCAGCTGCGGGCCGGCAACGACCGCGATCTCGGGGTCGACATTGTCGGTCGATACGGCGAAGGCCGGGCCTTCCGGCACGATGTAGCCGATCTCTTTCAGGAAGGTCTTGTAGGCGTCCATGTCGATGGGCGCGCCATTGTCGCGATACCAGCCGTCGATCCGCTCCTGAATGGCGTCGCGTTTCGATAGCAAGGCGCGGTTCTTCGGCCCGAGATCGTGGACAATGGCCGAGAAGCCGTTCCAGAAATGCGCCGCCTCGACGCCGGTGCCCGGCAAAGCCTCGCCAACGACAAAATCATGCAGCTCGCGGGCAATCCGCAATCCGGCGATCTCGATGCGATCGATCATCAGGCTTCCTCCAGGCGAAAGGCTTTGCGAGGCTTTGGCATGCCGGGGTTGCAGGGTCAATCGGCTTAGGTTGAAGTGGGGTAAGCGCTGACGCGGCCGGTCGCCCACTTGAGGACTGACAACAATCGCTCACACTGCAATACGCGGCCGGCCGGAGGCCACCGCGACGACATGTGCCTCGATGAACATGCGCTGGGCCTCGACGGTCGAAACCTTGAACTCTGTCGCCACATCCACCTCGGCACTGTCGGTGCCGGCGGCCTTGGCGCGCTGGGCGACAAGCGCCCGCACATCGGCTTCGGCGGCCGCTATAGCCGCCGCCTCATCGAGGAAATCGCGCACCGTCTCGCCGGAAGAAACACGAAACAGCCCTTCCCTGGGCTGGCTGACGCGTGCCTCGGCCGACACCCGCACCTGGCCGACGACTGCGCCAAGCGCATTGGCGACGTCGGTGTCTTCCGGCACCACGCAATCATTGCCGATCAGGGGCGGCAGACCGGCATAATGCAGCGGCGCCGAAGCGCCGAGGCCGATGACCGGGCGATCGAGCGCGACGCTGAGGCGAGCAATGCCGGGATGCGCGTCGACGGCGCGCTGGACCAGCGCATGCGCCACGGTCGCGGCGCCATCCAGCCCGTCCTCGGCGAAAGCGGTCTCAAGGATGACTTCAGCCGACCAGCGCGTCAGCGTCACCAGCACCCGCTCCGAAATCGCTTCCGGCGAGGCGGCAATAGGCTGGCCACGGCCGTCTCGCTTGCGCGCGAACAGCTCGGCGCCAAGACGGGCGGCGACCGGATCCCAATTAGCCTGCCTGCGCAGCACATGAGCGGCGTCGGACGGAGTGAAACCGGCGACATGCACCAGGCCGCGCGACACCAGCCGGTTGAGCGTCGCGTTCTGGGCATTGGAGGTCAGCAGCTTGTCGATGGCGAGCGGCACGGCGCCGACCATCTCGTAAAGCTTGGCTTCGGCGCCGGTCAACCCAGCGGCAAGCCGGTCGGGCACGCCGGTGCGCACCACGAAGCGGCCGTCCATACGGCCAGGATTGGGGGCGCGCAGCTGCCGTTCGAGCTCGGATATGACGGCGCCGCCATGCGCCATGCCGGCCAGCGCCAGGGGCACGAGACGGCGCGGGCCAAGCAGGATCCTCGGATTGAGCGACCCATCCTCGAGCGCCACTTCGGAATCGCCGCCAAGGCCGAAGGTGCGCATGGCGACGGCCTCGACCATGGTGCGGAAACCGCCGACGGTGGCCCCTTCCGGATCGAGACGCGGCCGCCCCTTGTCAAGCACGGCGACGTCGGTGGTGGTGCCGCCGATATCGGACACCAGCGCATTGTCGAGGCCGGTCATGTGGCGGGCTCCGACCAGGCTGGCGGCCGGACCGGAGAGGATCGTCTCGATCGGCCGCTGGCGCGCGAACGCCGCCGAGACCAGCGCGCCGTCGCCGCGCACCACCATCAGGGGTGCCGCGATGGTACGTGCCTCCAGGAAGCCTTCCGTGGCCGCCACCAGCCGGTCGATCATCGAGATCAGCCTGGCATTGAGCAGCGTCGTCAGCGCCCGGCGCGGCCCGCCGAGCTTGGCAGACAGCTCGTGGCTGGCGGTGACCGGAAGGCCGGTCCTGTCACGGATAAGGTCGCGGGCCGCGACCTCATGGGCCGGGTTGCGGGTGGCGAAATAGGCGCAGACGGCGAAGCCGGAAACCGTCGCGCCGAGTTCCGGCAGCATGGCCTCCAGCCCGGAAAGATCGAGCAGCGCGGCATTGCCGTGGACGTCATGGCCGCCGGGGCAGAACATCACCGGGTCGGTGCCGAGGGCCGTCTTCAGCCCATCGCGGGCGAGGTCGGCTTCGCTGAAGCCGATCATCACCAGCGCCACGCGGCCGCCCTGCCCCTCGACCAGGGCGTTGGTGGCAAGCGTCGTCGACATCGAAACCAGCTTGATGTCGGCCGGATCGGTGCCGGCCCTCTCGAGAACTGCATCGACGGCACCGGAAATGCCTACGGCCAGATCATGCCGCGTGGTCAGAGCCTTGGCCTTTGCCAGAACCTTGCCCTTGTTCGGCCCCTGTTGCGGGCCTTCTGTTTCGGACCACAGCACGGCATCGGTATAGGTGCCTCCGGTATCTATCCCGAGGAACAGCGGCTTTGGCTTGGTCTTGACGGTCATTGCTGATGGCGGTCCGGCTGGCGGGTTTACGTGCTGCCCCTGCCCCTTAGCCGATCACGACCGGCCGATAAAGCCGCGAGCGCTGGGCCAAGCTGGAGTTCGCTCGTGGTTTTCGCCGAGACGTTGGGCGCTTGGCGAGCCATCCGCCGCGATGGTCATGGTCGCCAGAAGGGCTTCGCGCATTCGCGGCGCACATCGTCGCCCGTCAGGCCCAGGTCGGCCAGAAGACGATCGTCGATCTCGGCGAGGTCGAGACGCTGCAGATGACGGTCATACCACCGGGCCAGCAAGCGCGGGCGCATCCAGGTGACGTGCGGGAACGGTCGGCGGCCAGGTAGCGGCGGCGCGGGAGTGCAAGCAGTTCGTGCAGTCATCGTCATCTCCTTGCTCCGATGGGAGATTAGTGATTATCTGACAAGAACGCTTCGATGGAGAACGAACAATGCGTGAGGGACCCGACATCGCCCGCATCGCCGGCCTGGTCGGCGATCCTGCGCGCGCCAACATGCTCAACGCGCTCATGGGCGGCACCGCGCTGACGGCGAGTGAGCTGGCGCTGGAAGCCGGCGTGTCGCTGCCGACCGCGTCTTCGCACTTGTCCAAACTGCTCGAAGGCGGACTGCTGACCCTGGCCAGTCAGGGGCGCCACCGCTATTACGGCCTTGCCGGGCCACAGGTCGCCGGCATGATCGAGGCTATCACCGGAGTCGCGGAAACGGTCGGCCCCAGGCGCGTGCGGCCAGGTCCACGCGACGGCGCCATGCGCGTGGCGCGCGTTTGCTACGATCATCTTGCAGGCGAGCGGGCGGTGGCGATGCTCGACCGGCTGGTGGACAAGAATGTGCTGGTCCGCGACGACAAGGAGATCAGGCTGGGCGCTTCGGCGGGTTCGCATTTTGCCGCCATCGGCATCGATGTCTACACCAAGCCGCGGCGGCCGGTCTGTCGCGCCTGCCTGGACTGGAGCGAGCGCCGTTCACACCTGGCCGGCACGTTGGGGGCCGCCATCCTCGACAAGATCCTCATGGAAAAATGGGCCCGTCGCGAGAAGGACAGCCGCGCGGTGGTGTTTTCGCCGCCGGGCAAGCAGGCCTTCGAGAAGGTGTTCTTGAGCTAAGACGCCAGGCAATCGCCTCCGGTCGGCCTACTCCTGCTTCAACGCCTTGGCCTGCTTGAAGAAATCCGCCCAAGGGTCGGCCTCCTCCAACTTGGCCAGTGTCGACTTGTCGCCGATCGGGAACGCGTTCGGCGCCAGGCCGGCCTCGATCTCCGGCCAGGTGACAGGCATCGACACGGTAGCCCCCTTTTTTGCCCGCGACGAATAGGGCGCGACCGTCGTCGAGCCGCGGCCGTTGCGCAGATAGTCGACGAAGATCTTTCCGGTCCGCGCCTTCTTCGACAGCGTCGCCGTATAGCGGTCAGGGGCCGACTGCTCGAGCGCCTTGGCGAAGTCGTGGGAGAAGCTCTTCACCGCCTCCCAGTCCGCCGATTGCTTCAAGGGCACCAGGACATGGAAGCCCTTGCCACCCGAGGTCTTGATGAAATTGGGCAAGGACAGATCGTCGAGCTTGGCCCTGATGTCGAGGGCGGCCTCGCGGACCGCATTCGCATCGACGCCCTCATCGGGGTCCAGATCGAAAATGATCTGGTCCGGCTGTTCGATCTTGTCGATGGTGGAACCCCATATATGGATTTCCACGACGCCATATTGCACCAGCGCGGCAATGCCGTCGAAATCCCGGATGAACAGGATTTCTTCGCCATCGGTCGGATCCTTCATCCGCGCGATCTTCTCGCTCATGCCGGCCGATGCATGTTTCTGGAAAAAGCGGGGGCCGCCGACGCCGTCGGGCGCACGCACCAGGCTGAGCGGACGGTTGATGATGAACTGCTCCATACGCGGCCAGACAAGTGCATAGTGATCGAGCAGGTCCTGCTTGGAGATCTTCTCCTCGGGCCACAGCAGCTTGTCGGGATGGGAGAGCTTTACCGAAGTGGTTATGGTTGCCGTGACTTTGCCGGCACCGTTCGAAGGCGGCTTCGACCGGGCGGGGCTCTTGCCCGTCGCTGCCTTGCCCGTCGTTTCCTCGCTCGTCGGCTCCTTGGGCTTTTCCTGCACGACTTCCTCCGCCGGCTTGTCCTCGCGCAATCCCTGGAACGAGGCGTGGCGTATTATACGGTCGGACGTCCAGCTGCGAAACTCCACTTCGCCGACAAGCTCCGGCTTTACCCAGACCAGGCCTTTGCCTTTCGGAACGGTGGTATCGAAGGGCGATGACGGCGCCTTCAGCGCGTCGAGTCTCGCCTTCAGCTCGGCGGCGCCCTTGGCCGAAAACCCCGTGCCGACGCGCCCGGCATAGTGCAGCGTGCCGCCTTCATTATATCCGACCAGCAGCGAACGCAGACCGCGCCCGGTCTTGTCCGACGGCAGATAGCCGCCGATGACGAACTCCTGCCGCGCCGTGCATTTCGACTTCACCCAGGCTGGGCTGCGACCGCCGCGATAGGACGCATCCGCACGCTTGGAGACGACGCCTTCCAACCCCATCCGGCAGGCATGTTCCAACATGATCTTGCCGGGCTCGGCAAAATGGTCGGAGAAGCGGACCGCCGAATTATCATCCTGCTCGCCAAGCAAGTCGCGCAGCGCCTGCTTGCGCTCGACAAGCGGCTCGGGGCGCAGATCCTCGCCGTCGAGCCGCATCAGGTCGAAGACATAGTAGATGAAGCGGTCCGTCCGCCTGGCCGACAGGTCGGCCTGCAGCAGGGCAAAAGAAGAAACGCCGTTGTCGGCCAGCACGACGATCTCGCCATCGATGATGGCGTCGCTACAGTCGAGCGCCGCAAGTCGGGTTGCAATCGCGTCGCCGAATTTCCCTGTCCAGTCCAGGCCGGTGCGGGTCAGCAGCCGCACCTTATTGCCGGAAATCTGGGCCTGCATGCGATAGCCGTCGAATTTGACTTCGTGCAGCCAATCCTTGCCGGCGGGCGCCTCGCGTTCAAGGGTCGCGAGTTGCGGTTCCATGAAGTCGAGCGGCCTGGCCGCCGTCGACGGCTTCGCGGTGGCTGGCGTGCCGGAGGGCCGGGCCTTCGGCTTCTGGTCCTTGCCGGATTTGCCCGCGCCGACCTCCTCGATCGTCAGGCCCGACTTCACCGATTCCGGCGCGTCCTTAAGAACATCCTCGCCCGGACGCGCCGCCGCGTCATCGGATTTGATCAACAGCCAGTTCTCGCGCTTTTCACCGGCGCGGGGCTTCAACCGCACCAGATGCCATGTCCCATGCAGCTTGTGGCCCTTGAGTTCGAAGCTGATATGGCCCTTCTGCATCGCCTTGGCCGGGTCGCCGTCGGGGATCCAGCTCCCTTCGTCCCATACGATGACCGAGCCGCCGCCATATTCGCCTTTGGGAATGGTGCCTTCGAACGGCGCGTAGTCGATCGGGTGGTCCTCGACATGCACCGCGAGACGCTTTTCATGCGGATCGAGGCTCGGGCCGCGCGTCACCGCCCAGCTCCAGAGCACGCCGCCATGTTCGAGGCGCAAATCGTAGTGGAGCGTGGTCGCGGCATGCTTGTGGATGACGAAAATACCGCCGGCCGCGCCCTTGGAAGTGGGTTCGACCTTGCCGGCCGGCTCCGCGGTCTTGTTGAAATCGCGCTTGGCCTGATACCGCTCGAGACTGGCCATCCCTGTACTCCCTAAGCGGATTTGCGCTTGGCCGAGGCGGCTTTCGCCTTGCCCTTGCCCTTGGCCGCCGGCCTGGCCTTGGCCGGCCGGGAGCTCTTCGTCGAAGCGGCATCCGCAGAAAGGCTCGTCTTCAGCGCCTGGAACAGGTCGACGACGTTGGAAGGCTTTGGCTTGTCCTTGGTCTTCGGCACCTTCTTGCCGGCCTTCCTGGCACGGACCAGTTTCAGCAATGCCTCTTCGTACTTGTCATCGAATTCCGATGGGTCGAACTTCGCCTTCTGCTTGTCGATGATGCGCTCGGCGAGGTCGGTCATGTCCTGATCGGTCTTGACGCTCTCGATCTCGCCGAAGATGGTGTCGGGCTGACGCACCGTGTTGTCGTAGCGCAACGTCGTCAGCACCATGCCCTTACCGCGCGGCTCGATCACAACCGGGCGTTCCCTGCTGTAGAGCACGACACGGGCGAGCCCCGCCATCTTCCTTGCGGCCATGGCATTGCGGATGACCGCAAAGGCCTCTTCCGACACCTTGTCGGCCGGGGTCACGTAATAGGGTGTGTCGAGATAGATTTGCTGGATCGAGCTTTTGTCGACAAAACCTTCGAGAGCCAAGGTGTGCGAGGATTCGATCTGCACCGCCTCGATTTCATCTTCCTCGATCTTGATGAATTTCCCATCCTCGACCTCATAGCCCTTGATCTCGTCGCCCTCGCCAAGAGGCTTGCCGCTCTGGCTATCGACATAGATGCGTTTGACCGTGTTCCCGGTCTTGCGGTTCAGGACACGGAACGAGACCTTATCGGCATGGGTGACGACGTTCGTCAGTTCGACGGCGCAGGTGACCAGCGACAGCTTCAGATAGCCTTTCCAGGCCGGACGCGGCGCCATGACAAACTCCCTGCGTGAGACGCTAGCAGCGAGAACGGGCAAAACCTGTTGCGGTTCCGCTTTAGCAAAAGGCGAGGCCGGCGTGATATGCCGGCCTCGCGCCTGTCAGATTGCTTATTCGGCGGCCTGAAGATTGATCTTGCTCTCCGCCATCTTGGTGAGCTCCTGATCGGTGGCTTTCTCCTCCTCGAGATTCTTCGCCAGCACGCTTGCGCAATCGCTGCGCCCAAGCTGCTTGGCCCAGGCGATCAGCGTGCCGTAACGCGTCATCTCGTAATGCTCCACCGCCTGCGCCGATGCGATCAGCGCGGCATCCAGCACCTGCTTGTCGTCGACGTCGCCGCTGACTTCATCGGCCTCCTCGATAATGCCGTCGATGGCCGGGCAGGTGACTTCCTTGGCCTTGACGCCGTGCAGCTCGAACACTTCCTCGACGCGCTCGATATGGCCCCGGGTCTGCACGAGATGCTTCTCGAATCCGGCTTTCAACTGAGGATCGGTTGCCTTCACGATCATTTTAGGCAGCGCCTTCTCGATCTGTTTTTCGGCGTAGTAGATGTCGCGCAGCGTGTGCACGAAGAGGTCATCCAGCGTCTTGATGTCCTTCGAAAAGAAACCCATGGTTCTAGCCTTTCCATTGCTCTTGCCGTTCGGTTTGATGAGCGTGGCTACAGGGCGGCCGCCATGCGGTCACCTCCAGGCTCGGATGGGCAACGTGCTTTGCCGCCGGGGGTTCCTGTGTTTCGCCAAGCGGAAAGGAAATTTCGCCGCGCCTCCAGAACGCGAAACAGATCCGCGCACCGGCGACATCCAAACGAAACATATGTGTTGCAAAAGTCACATCAGGCCCAATGAAGCCCGATAGCACGGAAAGACCCCGAAACAGCCGCATTCCGGCCACGAAGCAGGGCATTTTCGCCCGAAGATTAACACCGCGTTCACCGACTATTCACGCCTCCAGACTACGATGCTCGCAATTCGGAAGGGACATCCGAAGATCGGGACAGGGACTGCCAGAATGAACTTCCTCACGCACATCATCGGCTATGCCGCCGCCATCCGCGAATTCGTCTCGCCCACCTATCGGCCTGAGCGCTACTATATGCGCGGTCCGGGTCCGGCCTGCGCCCGCCGCGGCAATTCGCTGGGCATCAGCGCGCATTGAGCATGAGCTTCGAGAGCCGCCACAACAGCAGGATCTGCAGACCGGCCGCAGAGTCCCGCGCCACCGCTTTTCGCGAAGAGCGTTCCGCTCTTGCCGACAGGCGGCGTGCGACATCGCCGAGCCTTTGATCCCATCTCCGGTCCGCGTAGTATTTCTGGCATAGTGTCTCTGGCGTAGTGTCTGGGGACACGAGCAGCCGGGGCCCGCGTGACCGACCTTCGCAAATCATCTCTGCCCACCAGCCGATCAAGCCGACCTGATCCCCTTGATGCCAGCCAACCGCTGATCGTCTTCGACGGCGTCTGCGTGCTGTGCTCGGGCTTCGTGCGCATGGTGATCAGGTTAGACCGCCACAGCCGCTTTCGCTTCGCCACGGCGCAATCGCCATTCGGCGACGCGCTGTTCAAGAAGCATGGGCTGCGGACCGATAGCTATGAAACCAGTCTCGTCCTGGTTGGCGGCGTTGCCTTCACGCAGCTCGACGGTTTCATAGCCGTCATGACCGAACTTGGCTGGCCCTGGCGGGCGGCAAGGCTGCTGTTGCTGCTGCCCCGTCCCCTTCGCGACTGGCTCTACCGTCGCGTCGCCGAGAACCGGTACGCCCTGTTCGGCAGGAAGGATAGCTGCGCCCTGCCTTCCGTCGAGGTGAGGGGACGGTTCCTTGGCTAAGCCCGGCTCCGGGGGAAGACGATGAAGCTGCTCATTGTCGGCGGCTACGGCACATTTGGCGGGCGCATCGTCCAGCTGCTCGAGAATGAGCCCCGGCTGACAATGATCGTCGCGGGCCGCTCCCTGCCGAAAGCCGAAAGCTGGTGCGCAAGACGTGGCGCTGTCACGGCGCGATTGCTGCCGGCCGCATTCGATCGCGACGGCAACCTCGGGGCGCAGCTGGCGTTGCTGCGCCCCGATACGCTGGTCGATGCGAGCGGCCCGTTCCAGGCCTATGGCGAGGGCCGCTACCGGCTGATCGAGGCCTGCCTAGGGCTCGGCATCAACTACCTCGATCTCGCCGATGGGTCTGGCTTCGTCGCCGGCGTGCAGGATTTCGACGAGGCGGCCAAACAGGCCGGGCTTTACGTCCTGTCGGGCGTCTCCAGCTTTCCGGTGCTGACGGCGGCTGTGGTGCGCCGGCTGTCGAGCGGCATGGCGCGGGTCGATGCGATCACCGGCGGCATCGCACCATCGCCCTACGCCGGCGTCGGCGAAAATGTCATCCGCGCCATAGCGGGTTATGCCGGCCAGCCGGTGGCGTTGCGGCGCAACGGGGGCGCCGCGACAGCCCATCCATTGACCGAACAGATGCACTACACCATCGCGCCGCCGGGCCGTCTGCCGCTGCGCCGCACCCTGTTTTCCCTCGTCGACGTGCCGGATCTGCACGGGCTCGAGGAGTTGTGGCCACGAGCCAAAACCATATGGATGGGCGCCGGACCGGTGCCCGAAATTCTGCATCGTGGCTTGATCGGCCTTGCCTGGCTGGTGCGCGTCGGACTTGTTCGGTCGCTATCGCCGCTGGCTTCCCTGATGCACTGGGCGACCAACCGGCTGCGCTGGGGCGAGCATCGCGGCGGCATGTTCGTTGAAGTGGCCGGCATCGGCGCGGCGGGCGCTCCGCTCAAACGCTCATGGCACCTGCTGGCCGAGGGTGATGACGGACCGCTGATCCCATCCATGGCGGTCGAGGCGTTGGTGCGCAAAGCGCTCGACGGCCAACTCCCGCCGCCGGGGGCTCGAGCCGCGGTGCGCGATCTCGAACTGTCCGATTACGAAGCCTTGTTTGCCGACAAGACGATCCATTTCGGGTTTCGCGACGACAGCGGCGCCGATGCAAACAAGCCTCTCTATGCGATGCTGCTCGGCTGCGCCTGGCAGGGCCTGCCCGATGAAATCCGCGACATGCACGAGCACACCAAGACGGCGGAAGGTCGCGCAAGCGTCGAGCGTGGTCCCAACATAATCGGGCGGCTGGCGGCATGGCTGGTCGGCTTCCCCCAAGCGAACGCCGACATCCCGGTCGGTGTCCGCTTCGACGCATGCAACGGCCAAGAGATCTGGACACGGACATTCGGCGGACATGAGTTTTCAAGCCGTCAGTTCGCCGGGCGAGGCCGTTTCGAACGTCTGCTTTGCGAGCGCTTCGGGCCGCTGACCTTTGCCATGGCTCTGGTCGCCGAGCCAGGCAAGCTGTCGCTGTTCCTGCGCGGCTGGACTCTTCTCGGCCTGCCCCTACCGATGTGGTTTTGCCCCCGCTCGACATCATTCGAAACGGTAGAGGATGGCCGCTTCCGCTTCCATGTCGAGATTTCGCACCCGCTCACCGGCCTGATCGTGCGTTATCGCGGCTGGCTGACGCCGGCAGGATCGCAAGCTTCCAGCGCGATCGTACCGCCCGCCTCGGCGCCAAGTTCTCGGCAGCCCTGAACCGAGCACAACGTCCAACCCTCGCCTGTCGCCCCGGAAGCCGCGAGCACGACACGACGCTGCGGACCGACGCTGGGCGCATAGACCCACCAACCGTCTCGCAGCACCGCCCCTACCGGCGGCTCCATGCCCGCGCCGGAACCCTTGATGCGAGCCTCGACCACTTGCAGGCCGGACGGCATCACTTTCCAGTCTTCCTGCCAGCGGCTCCGTTCCACCGAATGCGTCCAGGACAGGGTGAAGGCAGCAACGGACAGCGTTACCGTCTTGCCGGCGGCCAGGATGCACAGGCTCATGCTGTATGACCTCCTTGCTTGGAAATGATCTCCGGACAAATGAATTGCTTGTCTCGGACCCGGCCTTTCTCGGTCATGCCCTGGCGGGTTGCTGGCGCCCCCGCCAGCAGTGCCAGCCGATCCAGACGAGGGACACGGCCCAGCCGGCTTCGTCGGTCAGCGGCACGGCGGCGACCAGCAGCACGCCGCCGGCGAAGGCGACGAGCCGTTCCCACCATGCCATGCGGCGGGCGAGGAAGCCGACAGCGGCCGCCCCCCACAGCACGATGCCCATGCACGCCTTGGCGACGATATAGGCCACCTCCACGGGATAGCCGAACTGGGCCGCGATCGGTCCGCCATCCTGCAGCATCAGCGCCGGCGTGTAGACCGCCATGAACGGCACGACGAAACCGGCAATGGCGAGCTTGGTCGCCTGGATGCCGATCTTCAGGCCACTCTCCTTGGCCATGGGTGCGGCCGCGAAGGCGGCCAGCGCCACCGGCGGCGTCAGATCGGCCATGATGCCGAAATAGAAAACGAACATATGGCTGACCACCAGCGGCACGCCAAGCGACAGCAGCGCCGGCCCGGCCAGCGACGAGGTTATGATGTAGTTGGGGATGGTGGGTATGCCCATGCCCAGCACCAGGCAGGTCAGCATGGTCAGCACCAGCGACAGGAACAGATTGTCGGCGCCGATCGAGATGATCCAGCCGATGAAGGTCGAGGCGATACCGGTCAGCGTCAGCGTGCCGATGACGATGCCGACGATGGCGCAGGCGATGCCGACCGGGAGCGCGTTCTTCGCCCCTTCGGCGAGCGAGTCTACACATATTCGCAGCGTCTCGCGGCCACCCTTGAACGTGAAACAGGCGGCGACGAGTGCCGCGATGACGAGGCCGAGGACGTTGACGCCGAATTTCATGAACGAGGCGGCGGCCAGCCCGAGCGCCAGCCAGAAGACGACGCGGAAGGCAAGCGGGCCGATCGAAGCCGCCAGCGGCGTACCGAGGATGAGCACGATGGTCAGCGCCAGGCCCATAGTGCCTGCGAAGATCGGCGTATAGCCGGCGAACAGCAGATAGATCAGCGCGGCGAGCGGCAGCACCAGCGGCCAATGTTGCCTGACGGCGTCCCACGGATTGGGCAGATCCGCCTTTGCCATGCCGCGCAGGCCCGCCTTGCCGGCCTCAAGGTGCACCTGCCAGAAGCAGGCGCCGAAATAGAGCAGGGCCGGGATGATCGCGGCCTTGACCACGTCGGCGTAGGGAATGTTCAGCGTCTCCGCCATGATGAACGCGACCGCCCCCATCACCGGCGGCATGATCTGACCGCCCATTGAAGAGGTCGCCTCGACAGCACCGGCGAAGGCTGAGCGGAAGCCGAAGCGCTTCATCAGGGGGATGGTGAACTGGCCGCTGGCCACGACATTGGCGACGCCGGACCCTGAAATCGTTCCCATCAAGGCCGACGACAGCACGCAGACCTGCGCCGGGCCGCCCCGCCAGGTGCCGACAAGCCCTAGCGCGAAATCGTTGAACAGGGCGATCATGCCGGCGCGTTCGAGAAAGGCGGCGAAGACGACGAAGATGAAGATGTAGGCGGCCGAGACATAGATCGGCGTGCCGTAGATGCCCTCGGTGCCATAGGCGAAGGTGTCGACCAGCTGGGCGAAATCATAGCCGCGATGGATGAAGGGCGGCGGCAGATGGTTGCCGACGAAGCAGTAGGCCAGGAAGATGAAGGCGATGAGGGCGAGTGGCAGCCCCATCAACCGCCTGGCTGCCTCGAAAACCAGCACCACCAATACAGTGCCAACGGCCAGGTCCGGCGTGGTCAGGAAGCCGGAGCGCCGGATCAGGTCTGTATAGAACACCCAATTGTAGAGGCCGGTGCCGAAGCCAAGCATACCCAGCACCCAGAACGCGACCTTGGCTGGGACGCTCTTGGCGCGCAAATTGGCGATCAGGCCGAAGCCGAGCAGCAGCAGGAACCCGACATGCATCGCCCGCACCACCTGGCTCGGAATACTGCCATAGGCGGCGACGTAGATCTGGAAGGCGGAAAAGGCGACGGCTATGGCAAAGGCGGCCTTGCCGGCGGTGCCGTCGCCGAAGCCGGGCGGCAGCCCTTCCACCTGCTCTTCGGCGACGAGAACATCCGAGGTCGCTGCTTTGCCGCCGACCATTTCGCTCATCCGATGGTTTCCTCAAAACAAGCGAAGTGTAGCGCGAGGCGCTGGCGAAGACATGTCGACTTGCCGAGCTACTTCAACAGTCCCTTCTCCTTGTAGTAACGCTCGGCGCCCGGGTGCAGCGGCACCGGCATGCCGTCGAGCGCCTTTGCCGGGTCGATCGCCTTCGCGGCCGCATGGGCAGCGGCAAGCTGGTCGAGATGCTCGAACAGCAGCTTGGTCATCTGGTAGGCGGTCTCGTCGGAGACATCCGCGCGGGTGATAAGGAAATTGCCGACGGCGGCCGTGGCGACATCCTCGGTCTGCCCCTCATAGGTGCCCTTGGGAATAAGCACGGAGAGATAGGGCGAGCCGATCTTGGCGACGTCCTCGGCCGGCACGGCAACGACGTTGATCGGCAGCGAGGTTGCGAGGTCGCGGATGGAGGCGACGCCGAGCCCGGCCGATTGCAGCGTGGCGTCGAGCTGCCGGTTCTTGATCAACTCGACCGATTCGGCGAAGGGCAGATATTCGACCCGGCCGAGGTCCTCGTATTTCAGTCCGGCGGCCGCGAATATGGCGCGCGCGTTGAGTTCCGTGCCCGAGGCCGGTGCGCCCACCGACAGGCTCTTGCCCTTGAGATCGGCCAGGGTCTTGATGCCGGATTCCTGGCTGGCGACAATCTGTATGTAGTTGGGATAGATGGCGGCAATACCGCGCAGCTTGTCGAGCTTGCCTGGATATCCGGCCTCGGCGTTGCCCTCGGCGGCCAGCTTGACTGAATCGCCGAGTGCAAAGGCGATCTCGCCCTTGCCCTGCTGCAGCAAATTGAGGTTCTCGACCGAGGCCTTGGTAGCCTGCACCTGGGTGCGGGCGCCCGTGATGCCCTTGCCGTAGATTTCCGACAGCGCCACGCCAAGCGGATAGTAGACGCCCGAAGTGCCGCCGGTCAGCACATTGATGAATTCCTGCGCACCGACAGAAACGACGCCGGCGCCCAATGAAAGCGCCATCGCAGCGGCTGCAACAAACTTGGTTCTGAAATGGAACATCCGGTTTCCTCCCGTGAAATGCCGAGGCTCGCGCCGCCCTCCCCGATACGAGCCTGCGCGAGTTTAGACAGCGAGCCGGAAATGCCAACCCGCAATTCAACCCATTAGACGAACGGTTGAGTTGCACAGAAACAGAAGGGCGCTTGCGCCAGACGACATCGGAGCGGAAAGTTTTTGCCAGCCTGTCGAAATGGGACATGGCCGCGCGACTTAGGGTCGGCCCACTACGATGCGGCCCTGCAACCACGGGAGATGATCATGCAGTATCTGCTTCTTATCTATTCCAACGAAGCCGCAATGGCGGCAGCCCCCAAGGAGGCGGCCGTCCGGATGAGCGCCGCCTACAGCGCCTACACCGAGGCGATGAAGCAAGCCGGCGTGTTCGTCGGTGGCGAGCGATTGAGGCCGACCTCGGTGGCAACCTCCGTACGGGTGGCTGACGGCAAGACCAATGTTCTCGACGGCCCCTACGCCGACACCAAGGAACAGCTTGGCGGCTACTATATGATCGATGTGCCGGACATGGACGCGGCGATTTCCTGGGCCTCGCGCTGTCCCGGCGCGAGCGCGGGCACGATGGAAGTGCGGCCGATCTGGCCGATGGCGGAATACATGACAAACTACACCGCCGCGTGATGAGCGATGATCCGGAAGCGGCCCGGGCGGCGGCCGAGGCGGCCGCCCGGCAAAGCTACGGCAAGCTGATCGCTTATCTCTCCGCCCGGTCCCGCGACGTGGCCGCTGCCGAGGATGCGCTGGCAGACGCCTTTGCCGCGGCGCTCGAAAACTGGCCGCGAACCGGCGTGCCTGACAAGCCGGAGGCCTGGCTGCTGGCGGTGGCGCGGCGGCGAAACGTCGACGCGGTCCGGGGGCGGCTGACCGGCGAGGCCGGCCGCGAGCACCTCAAGCTGCTGGCCGAGGAGGCGGAGGCGCGTGTGACCGACGAAGACCTGCCCGACGAAAGGCTGCGGCTGATGTTCGCCTGCGCCCATCCGGCGATCGACCCTGGCGTGCGGGCACCGTTGATCCTTCAGACGGTGCTGGGCTTCGACGCGGCGACGATCGCATCCGCCTTCCTGGTCTCACCGGCAACGATGGGTCAGCGACTGGTGCGCGCCAAGACCCGTATCCGTGAAACCGGCATTCCGTTCCGCGTACCGGAGCGGAGCGAACTCGGCGAGCGGCTGGACGCGGTGCTGGGAGCCATCTACGCGACGTTCGCGGAAGGCTGGTCCGACCCGGCGGGCACCGAGACGCGGCGTCGCAATCTCGCGACCGAAGGCATCTGGCTCGGCCGGCTGGTGGCTTCGCTGCTGCCCGATGAAGCGGAGGCGCTCGGCCTGCTGTCGCTGATGCTGTTTGCCGAAGCGCGCCGCGCCGCGCGGCGCGATGCGGCCGGAGATTATGTGCCGCTGGCCGAACAGGATTGCGCGCTCTGGGATCACGTATTGATCGACGAGGCGGAAGCCTTGCTCGGCCACGCCGCGACCAAGGGAATCGTCGGCCGCTACCAACTCGAGGCAGCCGTCCAATCCGCCCATGCGGCACGACGGCGGACGGGGCGCACCGACTGGGCGGCGCTCCGCATGCTCTACGACGCCCTGCTTTCGATCGTGGCATCGCCGGTGGTGGCCATCAACCGAGCGGTGGCGATTGCCGAAGGAGAGGGTGCCGCGGCGGGCCTGGCGGCGCTTTACGTGCTTGGTGACGACAAGCGGCTTGATGATTACCAGCCTTACTGGGCAGCCCGGGCGGGCCTGCTTGCCAGGCTGGGTCAGGTCCAGCTGGCAAGCGACGCCTATGAGCGAGCGATCGGCCTCGAACGCGATCCGGCGGTGCGACGCTTCCTGCAGGGAAAACGCGCCGCACTGCGAAATTGATCTCCCGTCAGATCGGCCACATCTCGTGGGTCGTGTTGAGTTCCTTCATCAGTTTGTGGTCGCGCAACCGGGCCCGCAGCCTTTCCACGTTCGGCCAGGTCGTACGCGCCTTGTCGATGTCTGGATGCCAGGCGATCAGCATGACGAGGTAGATGTCGGCCAGCGACATCGTCTCGCCGACCAGCCAGTCACGACCTTCCAGAGCGGTTTCGAGAACGGCAAAGCCGAGATCCATCTCGGCAATTGCCGCCTGCTTGACCGCCTTCGTGCCGTCGGGGTCTGATGTATAGCGGTTCGCGTAGTAGAAACGCAGCACCGCCGGATAGAGTGCCGACGACATAAAGGCCATCCAGCGCAGGAACTCGGCGCGGGCCGGCGCGCCGGCTGCCGGCGCCAGGCCGGCTTCGGGATGACGCTCGGCGAGCAGGATGCAGATCGCAGCCGACTCAGTCATCGAGCGTCCATCCGGTAAGGTCAGCACCGGCACCTGGTTCAGCGGACTGATGTCTAGGAAGGCCGGGTCGGGCCGGTCGGTTTTCGGCACGTCGATCTGCTCGAAGGGCGCGTTCGCCAGCGCTAGTGCCGCCTCGACGACAAAGCCGCCGCTGCCCGGACGGGTGTAGAGCTTGTACATGGCATTCTCCCCCAGCCCGGACTGCGGGCCGACAGGATATGAACCGGAAGCCGTGCGCTTCTCAAGCCGGCGGCAGCCGCCACGGGCGGATTTTTCAGCGGGCCAGGGTAAGCACGCCACCTTCGTCATTCCAGGGCGGAGCATGGAGCGAAGCGACGCGCGCAGACCCTGGAATCCATTCCGTGACGCCTATGCGTCACAACCTTGCAGATAGTGGCTTGAAGACCAGCGGCTCCGTTGATTCCGAGAAGACCCGGCAACGGAAGACAAGCATTCTGGAGCCTGGCATTCCTCGGCCAGCGTCATGGAATGGATCCCAGGGTCTCGGCGACGGAGCTTCGCCCTGGGATGACGACCATGAGAGGAGGCCGAGGCCAATCTATGAGGTGTGGAGCCTACGCCCCCAGCCCCTCGAACAGGATGGTGGAGAGATAGCGTTCGGCGAAGGAGGGTATGATCACGACAAGGTTCTTGCCCTTGTTCTCCGGACGCGAGCCGACGACGATGGCCGCCTGCAGGGCGGCACCCGACGAGATGCCGACCGGGACGCCTTCGAGGCGCGCGACAAGGCGCGCATTGGCGACGGACTCCTCGTTCGAGACCTTGACGATCTCGTCA
The DNA here is from genome assembly GCF_020164785.1 of Mesorhizobium sp. ES1-1. Lineage (GTDB taxonomy): Bacteria > Pseudomonadota > Alphaproteobacteria > Rhizobiales > Rhizobiaceae > Mesorhizobium. The sequence goes on from NZ_JAIUGX010000011.1 coordinate 213,896, forward strand.
TAGATCGTGGTGTCGAGGATCTTCGGCGCGAAGCCGGCGCCGATGCCCTGGATCTTGTGCGGGCCGGGCTGGCCGCCCGACAGCACCGGCGAGGCTTCCGGCTCGACGGCGACGACATGCAGCGAGGGCTTGCGCTGCTTCAGCACCTGGCCGACGCCGGTGATGGTGCCGCCGGTGCCGATGCCGGCGACGAAGATGTCGACCTCGCCATGGGTGTCGTTCCAGATCTCCTCGGCGGTCGTCGTGCGGTGGATCTCGGGATTGGCCGGGTTCTCGAACTGCTGCGGGATGATGGCGTTGGGGATGGTCGCGGCCAGTTCGTCGGCCTTGGCGATGGCGCCCTTCATGCCTTTCGGCCCTTCCGTCAGCACCAGTTCGGCGCCGAGCAGGGCCAGCATCTTGCGGCGCTCGATCGACATCGTCTCGGGCATGGTCAGGATCAGCTTGTAGCCCTTGGCCGCGGCGGCAAATGCAAGCGCGATGCCGGTGTTGCCGGATGTCGGTTCGACCAGCGTGGTCGTGCCGGGCGAGATCTTGCCGGCCGCTTCCAGCGCTTCGATCATCGCGACGCCAATGCGATCCTTGACCGAGGCGATCGGATTGAAGAATTCAAGCTTGGCGATGAGATTGGCAACGATGCCCTTTTCCTTGGCGAATTTGTCGAGCCGGACCAGCGGCGTGTCGCCGATCGTGTCGGTTATCGACTGGTAGATGCGGCCGCGGCCGGGCACGCGGCCGGAAGTGTCAGACTGGTTCATTGGTTTCGCTCCCAGGATCTCAGGCAGATGGAGAATTTCAGGCAGTCATTTCGGCAGGATAAGACTTTCGGCGCGGCAACATAGACCGTCGAGGCAAAATATCCGAGTGGGGCCCGTGTCTGAATCGGGTCTCGCCCGGAAAAGCATTTCGCAGAAAGCCTGTAGCCGGAATGTTTTTGCCGAGTGCGCTTATTTCTCCGACTCTCGGAAGATCCGGTCGTGCGCTTCGTCACGGCACACAGTGGCCCTCAGGAGCGGTCGCCATCATAGGTCACGCGCCAAATGGTGCCGTTGCCGTCCTCGGTCAGGATCAGCGCGCCGTCGCTCGCCACCGCCACGCCGACCGGCCGGCCCCACACCTCGCCCTTGGAGATGACGAAGCCGGTGATGAAATCCTCATACTCGCCGGTCGGCTTGCCATCCCTGAACAGCAGACGAACGACCTTGTAGCCGGTCCTGTTGCCACGATTCCATGACCCGTGCAGGGTTACGAAAGCGTCGCCGCGGTACTCCAGCGGGAAACCGGAACCGCCGGGCAGATCCCTGTCATAGAAGGCGATGCCGAGCGGCGCTGAATGCGCCTGCATCAGCACGTCGGGAATGGTAGCCTTGCCCGCCAAATCGGGACGCTCGCCCTTGTGACGCGGATCCTCATTGTTGCCCACGTAATACCAGGGCCAGCCATAGAACGCGCCTTCCTTGACCGTCGTCGCATATTCCGACGGTACATTGTCGCCGAGCGCGTCGCGCTCGTTGACGACGCACCATAGGGCGCCAGTCACCGGCTGGACGGTCATGCCGGAACAGTTGCGCAGGCCCGTGGCGAGGATGCGGCCGTTCTTGCCATCCGGATCGAAGGCCAGGACGTCGGCACGGCCGTCTTCCGAGCCCCATGTGGCGCCAAGCGGCTTTGACGAGGCCCAGGCCTCGATACCGCCTTCAGGCTCCTTGTCCATATCCTCGGCGACGTTCGATCCCGAGCCGACCGAAAGGAAGAGCGTCTTGCCGTCGGGCGAAAAAACTATGTCCCGGGTCCAGTGATGATTGGATGGGATGTTTTCGATGACGGTCTCCGGAGCCCCGTAGGCCCTCAGGGCACCCTCACGATAGGCGTAGCGCACGACGCTGTCGCTGTTGGCGACATAGACCCATTGCGGATCATTGCCCGGAGGATAGAAGGCAATGCCATAGGGCTGGTTGAGATCGCCGGCAAAGATACCGTCCTCGACCGGCTTGGCGCCGCCCTTTGCAAGCCGGTAGACGCGGATCTGATTGGCGTCGCTGTCGGCGACGAACAGATCGCCATTCGGCGCGATGCGAACTACGCGCGGATTGGCGATGCCAGAAGCGATCAACTCGGCGGAAAATCCAGGTGGCAAGTGCGGCTTCGCGCCGGCCGGCATGTCGGCAAGGCCGGCGCCGTTCGAAGCGGACTGGGTGACATAGGGCTTCGGCAGATCCTCCGGCCGTATCAGGCGACGCACACCGGGCTTGTCGGCGCGCCAATCGCCAAAGGCGGCCGCGCCTTTCAGCGCCGGCTGATCGGCCGCGAAGGCGCAACCGGCAATGACAAGACTGACGGGGACGGCGGCCAGAGAGGCAAAGCGTATCATGGACGTCCTCCAGCGTGCGACCGCAATCCACATTCGGCCACGGCCGGAGGAACGGCGGGCGACCAGGATCGTTCCGCCCGCACGCTGGCTCGACCTACGGCCGTTCAGGCATCGGTGGGGTCGAGATCGCTGTCCAGGCGACTTTCCAATTCGACCAGGTCGTCCGGCAGCGGAAGTCCCATGGCGCGCATCTCGCGCAGCTTTTCGCGCAGCTGCTCCTGCACTTCGCGCACGTCTTCGGGCTGGTTGACCATCTCCTCCAGCAACAGGCTGATCTGGGCCTTGAATTCCTCGAGCGCCATTGTTTTTCTCCCTGCCGTTCCCGCGACCTATCTCAGCATGCGCGAGATAAGCTGCGCCGTGTAGTCGACCATCGGCACGATGCGGGCATAGTTGAGCCGGGTCGGGCCGATGACGCCGAGCGCGCCGACGACGCGGGCGTCCTTGTCGCGGTAGGGCGCGACCACCAGGGACGAACCGGACAGCGAGAACAGCTTGTTTTCCGAGCCGATGAAGATGCGCACGCCCGAGCCCTGCTCGGCAAGGTCGAGCAATTGGATCAGCCCATCCTGCGTCTCCATGTCCTCGAACAGATGGCGCAGCAGTTCGATGTCGGCCTGGGCGGTGACGTTTTCCAGCAGATTGGCGCGGCCGCGCACGATGAGCCGCGCCGGGAGGCCGCTGTCGGCGCCGGCCCAGACCGCCAGCCCCTTCTCGACCAGATCCTGCGAAAGCGTGTCGAGGGCGGCCCTGGTCTCTTCCTTGATGCGGGCGATCTCGGACCGCGCCTCGGCCAGCGTGCGGCCGCGAATATGTGCGTTGAGGAAGTTCGAGGCCTCGTGCAATTGCGAGACGGTGATGCCGGACGGCAGGTCGACGACCCGGTTTTCGACGTCCCCATTTTGCGACACCAGCACCGCCAGCGCCTTGGTCGGCTCCAGCTGGATGAATTCGATGTGCTTGAGCGCCACTTCGTTCTTGGCCGCGAGCACCAGGCCCGCGCCGCGCGACATCCCCGACAGCATCTGGCTGGCCTCGGTCAGCATGTGTTCCAGCGTCGCGCCCGAGCCGGAGGCGCGCACCTGCGCCTCGATGGTGCGGCGTTCCTCGTCCGATAGGTCGCCGAGCTCCATGAACGCATCGACGAAGAAGCGCAGGCCGGCCTGCGTCGGCAGCCGCCCGGCCGAGATGTGCGGCGCGTAGATCAGGCCGAGATGTTCGAGGTCGCTCATCACGTTGCGGATGGTGGCCGGCGACAGCGAGGAGGGAAGAATACGCGACAGGCTGCGCGAGCCGACCGGTTCGCCGTCCTTCAAATAGGAATCGACGATGCGCCGGAAGATGTCGCGCGAGCGCATATCCAGCGATTGCAGCGCGGGCGAGAGCAAACCGGGTTCTACGACTGCTTTGGTCATGCGCGCCAAACCTCCAGCCCGAGGATATAGACTTCGCAACGGCGCGCGCAACCCGGTCTGCCACGGATGGCCCGGGGTCTGTGTCCAATTGCCCGGCGCAAGTCGCCGATCGCCATTGTCCGGGTCGATCCCCGGTGCGTGGCCGGATGACCGGGCCCTTTTCCTTTGCGCCATGCGGCCCATGCGGCTACAAGCCGGCCAAGATTTCAAATTCACGGGAAAGAAGCCTGAATGCGCCCCTCCAAACGCCAATTCGACGAAATGCGCGCCATCTCCTTCGAGCGCGGCGTCTCCAAGCACGCCGAAGGCTCATGCCTGGTGAAGTTCGGCGACACGCATGTGCTGTGCACGGCGAGCCTCGAGGAGAAGGTGCCGGGCTGGATGCGCAATTCCGGCAAGGGCTGGGTGACGGCGGAATACGGCATGCTGCCGCGCTCGACGGGGGACCGGATGCGCCGCGAGGCCTCCGCCGGCAAGCAGGGCGGCCGCACGCTGGAGATCCAGCGCCTCATCGGCCGCTCGCTGCGCGCCGTGGTCGACCTGCAGGCGCTGGGCGAACAGCAGATCACCGTCGACTGCGACGTCATCCAGGCCGATGGCGGCACCCGCACCGCCTCGATCACCGGCGGCTGGGTGGCGCTGTATGACTGCCTGCGCTGGATGGAAGCCAGGCAGATGGCCAGCGTCGCCAAGGTGCTGAAGGACCACGTCGCGGCCATTTCCTGCGGCATCCATGACGGCCAGCCCGTCATCGACCTCGACTATGTCGAGGATTCGTCTGCCGGCACCGACGCCAATTTCGTCATGACCGGCAAGGGCGGCATCGTGGAAATCCAGGGCACCGCCGAGGGCGAGCCTTTTTCCGAGGAACAATTCGGGGAGCTGATGGGCCTGGCCAGGAAGGGGATCCAAAGGCTGGTCAGCTTGCAGCAGATGGCGGTGGCGTAGGGATTAAATGCCGAGCTTGAGCGCCCCCCTCTGCCCTGCCGGGCATCTCCCCCGCAAGGGGGGAGATCAGCTGTGTTCGCGAGTTTCGCCAATCACCAGCGTTGGAAGCCATGAGCCGACCTCGACGCTGCCAATCTCCCCCCTTGCGGGGGAGATGGCCGGCAGGGCAGAGGGGGGCGCCTCGTGATGCCTTCCGCCATCCTGGAATCGGCCCTTTACGTCACCGACCTTGACGCCGCCGAAGCCTTCTACACCGACATAATCGGCCTCAGCCTGCTCACCAAGGTCGAAGGCCGGCATCTCTTCTTCCGCTGCGGCGCCGGCGTGCTGCTCCTCTTCAACGCCGAAGCCACCAGGGTGCCGCCGGCGCCGGATGCCCGGCTGAAAGTGCCGCCACATGGCACTGTCGGCGAAGGCCATCTGTGCTTTGCGGCGACCGCCGACGAACTCGTCGGCTGGAAATCACATCTCGACGCAAAGAAGATCGCCATCGAAAGCGAATTCGAATGGCCGCAGGGCGGTGGTTCGATCTATATACGCGACCCGTCGGGCAATTCGATCGAGTTCGCCGAGCCGAGAATCTGGGGGCTTTGATGCATAGTCTGGATGGCAGGAAGATCGTCGTCGCCAGCCACAATGAAGGCAAGCTGCGCGAATTCGCCGAGCTGATGGGTCCGTTCGGCTTCGAAGCGAAATCGGCCAAGGACTATGGCCTGCCGGAGCCTGACGAGACCGGCACCACCTTCGAGGAGAACGCTTATATCAAGGCGCTGGCCGCCGCGCGCGCCACCGGCCTGCCGGCGCTGTCGGACGATTCGGGCCTGTGCGTCGACGCGCTTGACGGCGCACCCGGCGTCTACACCGCCAACTGGGCCGAAACGCCCGAAGGGGCTCGCGATTTCGCCATGGCCATGCAGCGCACGGAAGTGGCGCTGCAGGCGGTCCGCGCCGCGTCGCCGGAGCAGCGCAAGGGCCGCTTCGTCGCCGTCATCTGTCTCGCTTTCCCCGACGGCGAGGCCGAATATTATCGCGGCGAGGTCGAAGGCACGCTGGTCTGGCCACCGCGGGGCGAGCTCGGCTTCGGCTATGATCCGGTATTCCTGCCCGATGGCCATGAGAAGACTTTCGGCGAGATGACGGCGCAGGAGAAGCATGGCTGGAAGCCCGGCCAGCCGACGGCGCTGTCGCATCGCGCCCGCGCCTTCCAGAAATTCGCCGAGGCGCGGCTTGCCGCGCCAGGACCGGCATGAGCATGCTGCTCGACCGGGCGCCCGGCTTCGGCGTCTATGTGCATTGGCCGTTCTGCGCGGCCAAGTGCCCCTATTGCGACTTCAACAGCCATGTCCGCCACCAGCCGGTCGATCAGGAACGCTTTGCCGCCGCCTTCGAGACGGAGCTGGCGACGATGCGCCAACGCACCGGACCGCGCGAGGTGACCAGCATTTTCCTTGGCGGCGGCACGCCGTCGCTGATGAAGCCGGAGACGGTTGCCAGGGTGCTCGACGCGGTCGCCAGGAACTGGACCGTGCCTGATGGCATCGAGGTGACGCTCGAGGCCAACCCGTCCTCGGTCGAGGCCGAGCGCTTTCGCGGCTACCGCGCTGCCGGCGTCAACCGCGTGTCGCTCGGCGTGCAGGCGCTGAACGATAGGGATTTGCGCTTCCTCGGCCGCTTGCACACTGTCGATGAAGCCCTGCACGCGATCGGCTTGGCGCGGGAGATATTCCCCCGCCTGTCCTTCGACCTGATCTACGCGCGGCCCGGCCAGACTCCGGAAGCCTGGCAGGCCGAGCTCGAACAGGCGATCGGCCATGCCGCCGATCATCTGTCGCTCTACCAGCTGACCATCGAGGAAGGCACGCCGTTCCATGCGCTGCATGCGGCGAAAAAATTCATCATCCCCGACAATGACCACGCCGCCGATCTCTATGCGCTGACGCAGGAGATCACCATGGCGCATGGCCTGCCTGCCTATGAGATTTCCAACCATGCCAGGCCTGGCGCCGAGAGCCAGCACAATCTGACCTACTGGCGCTACGGCGAATATGTCGGCGTCGGCCCCGGCGCGCATGGCCGCTTCATCGAGAATGGCCGCCGCACGGTGACGATCGCCGAGCGGATGCCCGAAACCTGGGCCAATCTGGTCGAGGCCAAGGGGCACGGCATTACCGGCGGCGAGATCCTGACGCGCTCGGAAGAGGCCGACGAATTCCTGCTGATGGGGCTGCGGCTGGCCGAGGGCATCGACCTCTCCCGCTACGAAGCCTTTTCCGGGCGTGGCCTGTCCAGCACACGGCTGTCGATGCTGCAGGGCGAAGGCCTGGTGGCGCCCATCGGCAACGCCCGGCTGCGCGCCACGCCGGCCGGCATGATCGTGCTCGACGCCGTTGTCGCGGACCTGGCGCGGTAGCCACGCAGGCTTTTTTTCCGCGAAGGGTAGCCCTGCTTGGCGTCGAACAACTGGGGAATTGACAACCGGCCCCGCGTATTCGAGTCTATGTCTAGTAATCTTATGGACATTAGAGAATTGGATTCGACCATGCGCGACCACCACGGCACCATGATCGCCCGCGACGCAGTCGCGGTGAAGGCCCAGGCCTGACCCTTGGCGCGTCGTCCAGAGCCGGTTCGCGCATGACCACCGCACGCGCCAATTCGATCATCATCGTCGGCGGCGGCGCCAGCGGCGTCGTGCTGGCCGCGCACCTCCTGAAATCGCCCAGTCCCGATCTTCGCGTGACGCTGATCGAAAGGAGGCCGCATTTCGGCCAGGGCATGGCCTATTCGACGCTGCTGTCGGCGCATGTGTTGAATGTCAACGCGTCGGTCATGAGCGCCTATGCCGACGATCCCGGGAATTTCTGGCGCTGGCTGCTGGAGCGCGGCCTGGCGACGCCCGAACAGGCGCCGGTCTATGCGCCGCGCAGCGTCTATGCGCGCTATCTCAAGGAGTTGCTGGACGATCTCGAGGCGCGCGAACGGGAGACCGGGCGACTGCGCCTGATCCGCGAGGAGAGCCTATCGATCACGCCGACGCCGTCGGGCGTCGACGTGGCGCTCGCCAACGGCACCAGCGTCGTCGCCCGCCTTGCCGTGCTGGCGACCGGCCATGACGAGGAACCGGCGCAGGGACACGCAATCCGGATGGGCTCGGAAGCCGATACGGCGCTGGCCCCGGACAGCCGCGTCATGGTGCTGGGCACCGGCCTCAGCATGGTCGATGCGTTCCTGGCGCTGGAGCAGCGCGGCCACCGAGGCGAGATCATAGCCGTGTCGCGGCGCGGCCTGCTGCCCTCGCCGCACCGCAAGGGCAAGCCGATCAAGCTCGATGTCGCCGACATCCCGCTCGGGACGCAGCTGTCCTATTTCGTCGGCTGGTTTCGCGACCTGATCCGCGAAAACGAGAAGGCCGGCATCGACTGGCGCGACGTGGTCGATGGCCTGCGCCCGTTCAACCAGAAAATCTGGCAGAACTGGCCGGCTTCCGCCAAGCGCCGCTTCGTCGAGCATACCAAGGCCTGGTGGGACATTCACCGCCATCGCATGGCACCGGAAGTCCATGCCCGCGTCACTGAAGCCGTAACGTCGGGCCGCATCCGCCTGGTGGCCGGACGCGTCGTCGGCATAGAACCTGGCGACGGCTTCACCGTGCAGGTCCAAGCGCGCCATACGCAGCGGCTCGAGACCTTCGACGTTGCCCGTATCTATGATTGCAGCGGCATCGTCCGCGACATCTCGGTCTCGTCGAACAGCGTGGTGCGCTCGCTGGTCGATCGCGGCCTGGCGCGGCCGGACCCGCTGCGCATCGGTCTCGACGTGACCGACGATTGCGAGATCATCGCGGGCGACGGCACCGTCTCGGCCAAGATCCTCGCCGTCGGCCCGCTGACCCGCGGCACCTTCTTCGAGATCGACGCCATCCCCGACATCCGCGTCCAATGCGCCAGGCTGAGCAAGCGGCTGCTGGGGTAGCTGTGCCGAGGTTGGTGCTCTACGGCGCCCCCCTCTGGCCTGCCGGCCATCTCCCCCACGGGTGGGGAGATTGGCAGCTTCACTCTTGGCGCTCTTCTCGTTGGCGACGACAATTGGCGAAGGCCTCGACGCCATCCGATCTCCCTCCTTGTGGGGGAGATGGCCGGCAGGCCAGAGGGGGGCGCTGTCCCGCTGTCCTGTCCCGATTTGCGTATTGTTGCCTCGACAACCGGAATTTCATTCCTCGTCTGGGCGGTTGATTGGCACGATCTATCTTCTTTCCGACTGCAAAGGGCAGGAAAAGAGGCTACGCTGCCGTCGCGTCCGAAGCGGCTGCTTGATCATGGAGCATCGATATGAGCGGGCACAGGATCGCTGCGCCAGACAGCGCCCCGGCAGACAGCACCCCGGCGGCCAGCGCTGCCTTGGATGGAGCGATGTCGCGGCTGCGGCCGCCCTATAAGTCGGTTCTTGACCTGATCGGCCAGACGCCTGTGGTCGAGCTGACCAGATTCGACACCGGCAAATGCCGGCTGTTCATCAAGCTCGAGAGCCAGAACCCCGGCGGCTCGATCAAGGACCGCATCGCGCTGTCCATGATCGCGGCGGCCGAGAAGGAAGGCAAGCTCCGGCCGGGCGGCACCATCGTCGAGGCGACAGCGGGCAATACCGGTCTCGGCCTGGCCCAGGTCGGCATTCCCAAGGGCTACCGCATCGTGCTGGTGGTGCCCGACAAGATGTCGCGCGAGAAGATCCAGCATCTGCGCGCGCTGGGCGCGGAAGTGCGCATGACGCGCTCCGATGTCGGCAAGGGGCATGCCGAATACTATCAGGACATGGCCGAGAAGCTCGCCGCCGAGATCCCGGGCGCCTTCTATGCCAACCAGTTCGCCAATCCGGCCAATCCGCTGGCGCATGAAACCACGACCGGGCCGGAAATCTTCGCGCAGCTCGACGGCGATGTCGACGCGGTGGTGGTCGGCGTCGGCTCCGGCGGCACGCTGACCGGGCTTGGCCGCTATTTCGCCGGCGTGTCGCCGAAGACCGAGATGGTGCTGGCCGATCCGGTCGGCTCGGTGCTGGCGCCGCTGATCAAGACCGGCAAGATGGAAGAGGCCGGCAGCTGGACCGTAGAAGGCATCGGCGAGGATTTCGTGCCGCCCAATGCCGATCTGTCGCTGGTGAGGAAGGCCTATTCCATTCCCGACAAGCAGAGCATGCTGGCGGTGCGCGACCTCTTGTCAAAGGAAGGCATCCTGGCCGGCTCGTCCTCGGGCACGCTGCTGTCGGCAGCGCTTCGCTATTGCCGCGAGCAGACCGTGCCGAAACGGGTCGTCACCTTCGTCTGCGACAGCGGCAACAAATACCTGTCGAAAGTGTTCGACGATTTCTGGCTGGCCGAGCAGGGCCTGGCCGAGCACGAGCAGCATGGCGATCTGCGCGACCTGGTGATGCGCACGCACCGCACGGGCGATACGGTCTATGTCGGCCCGGATGAAAGCCTGCTCAACGCCTATGGCCGCATGCGCCGCTCCGATGTGTCGCAGCTGCCGGTGCTGGAGAACGGCAAGCTGATCGGCATCGTCGACGAGAGCGACATACTGGCCAAGGTCGACGGCCCCTATGAGGGCCGCTGGGAGCGCTTCAACGGACCGGTGCGCACGGCGATGACCTCCAGCCTGCATACGCTGCAGGCGAACCAGACGCTGGACGCGCTGCTGCCGGTGTTCGACCGCAACGAGGTCGCCATCATCTTCGACGGCGACGAGTTCGTCGGCCTGATCACCCGCATCGACCTGATCAACCATCTGAGGCGCGCCCGATGACCAGCGACACTCCAACCGCAGGAAAGAACCGGCTGGCCTTCTCGACGCGGACCATCCATGGCGGCCAGAGCCACGACCCGCTGACCGGGGCGGTGATGGTGCCGATCTACGCCACCTCGACCTTCGCCCAGGAATCGCCCGGCGTGCACAAGGGCTTCGAATATGCCCGCAGCCAGAACCCGACCCGCTTCGCCTTCGAGCGCGCCGTGGCCGACCTCGAAAGCGGCAGCCAGGCCTTTGCCTTCGCCTCGGGCCTGGCGGCGATCGGCACCGTGCTGGAACTGCTCGATTCCGGCGCGCATATCGTGGCCACGGACGACATTTATGGCGGCTCCTTCCGGCTGATAGAGCGGGTGCGCAAGCGCTCGGCCAATCTGCAGGTGAGCTTCGTCGACTTCACCGACCTTGCCGCGGTGGAGGCGGCGATCCGTCCCGAGACGAGGATGCTCTGGGTCGAGACGCCGACCAATCCGCTGCTGCGTATCGTCGACCTCGAAGGCGTGGCAGCGCTGGCCAGGCGCAAGGGTCTGCTGTCGGTCGCCGACAACACGTTCTGCAGCCCCTATCTGCAGCGGCCGCTGGAGCTCGGCATCGACATCGTGGTGCATTCGACGACGAAATATCTCAACGGCCATTCTGACATGGTCGGCGGCGTGGCTGTCGTCGGCGACAACAAGGAGCTCGCCGCCCAGCTGAAGTTCCTGCAGAACGCGGTCGGCGCCATCTCGGGCCCGTTCGACAGTTTCCTGGCGCTGCGCGGCCTCAAGACGCTGGCGTTGCGCATGGAGCGCCACTCCACCAACGGGCTGAAGATCGCGCAGTGGCTGGAAGCGCGCCGGGACGTGCGCCGCGTCATCTATCCCGGCCTCGCCAGCCATCCCCAGCACGCCGTCGCCGTGCAGCAGATGCACGATTTCGGCGGCATGATCACGGCCGTGCTCGACCGCGACCTCACCGGCACCAAGCGCTTCCTCGAACGCACGCAATTGTTCACGCTGGCCGAAAGCCTGGGCGGCGTCGAAAGCCTGATCGAGCACCCGGCGCTGATGACGCATGGCTCGATCCCCGCCGAGAAGCGCGCCGAGATCGGCATTTCCGATTCGCTGGTGCGCCTGTCGGCCGGCATCGAGGATGGCGACGATCTGATCGCCGATCTGGACCAGGCGCTGCGGGGCTGAGTGGGGCGGGGATAAGTGAGGACGGCGCCGCCCCTCATTGTCCTGCCGGACATTTCTCCCCGTAAGGGACGGGGAGAAAGAAGCAGCTTCGGCGCCGGCTCTCTTTGCGCATTGCTGGCAATTGGCGAAGCCGGAAGCGACAGCCCCCTCTCCCCGTCCCTATACGGGGAGAGGATGCCGGCAGGCAGGTGAGGGGCAGCGCCGACCGCCTATAGAAGGCGCCGTGCGCTGCACTCACATTCGACAAAGCATAAACGCGTTACGCCGCCCCAAGAGGCGGCGCGCCGTCATTCCAATCTCCTGTCGGGTCAGCGATAGAGCCCGCCCGGCAAGGGCGGACTCCGAGCCGAAAAGCGATCAGCAGCTTGTCTGGTTGGATGGGCAAGCAATAGCCGTCACGTTCGACAGCTTCTCACGACGGTTGAGCGTCGGCTTCTCATAGGTCTTTTTCATGGATAGTCCCCCGTGCCCCAATGGCCGGCGTGCTATGACGCAGCGTCACATGGATTGTCAATGCCGGCTTGGGCCAAAAGCATGACTTCAAGCCTGGCGCCTGTGGTAACTCCGGCACAAGCGAGGATCACACAAGGTCGCGCGCCGACAGGGGCCGGCGCTGGAAACCTTGCAAGGCAGTAAAGAGATATGCCGAAGAACCCCGCCCCCCGAGCAGCGGGTTTCGGAGCGAATTTATCCGCAGGGCTGCGAAGATGTGCAGGCAGCGGCCGTCACGGCCGAAAGCGTCTCGCGGCGGTTCAGCGTCGGCTTCTCATAGGTCTTTTTCATGGATAGTCCCCCGTGCCCCAATGGCCGGCGTGCTATGACGCAGCGTCA
>NZ_JAIUGX010000012.1 GCF_020164785.1 Mesorhizobium sp. ES1-1
CGCGGCCCCCCCCCCCCCCCCCCCCCGGCACTCATGGCTGGGTCCCGGCCTTCAGGCCGCGAGCCGAGCTATGCGCTGCAACCGGCGCAGGGTCGTATCGTCCTGGAGCGCCTGCTGGAACAGCGAAATCTCCTGGTCGATGCGATCGCACAGCTCCCCGGTGTTGCCCTTGAGCAGACCGCGCGTCTGCAGCAGGGCGGCGACCGGTTTCTTGGCAAGCTGCCGAGCCCGGCCGAGGGCGGCGGCCTCGACGCTGCCCGCCGGCACGATCTCGGCGACCAGACCGAGCGCCCTGGCGTCCTCGGCGCGAAGCGTGTCGCCGAGGCAGAAGAAGCGGAAAGCGCCGGCATAGCCGAGCTTTCGCGGCGCCAGGATGCTGGTTGCCGCATCCGGCACCAGGCCGAAATCGACGAACGGCACCCGGAAGGTGCTTTGGTCCGACGCGATCACCATGTCGCAGTGGAACAGGATGGTGCAGCCGACGCCGACCGCATCACCATCGACACAGGCCAGGATGGGCTTGGGGAATGTCGCCAGCGTCCGGAATAGGTCGGTGACGGCGGCGATCAGCTTCTGGTGCTTGGTGGCGTCGAGGAATTCAGAGAAGTCGCCGCCAAGACAGAAGCAGCCCGCCAGACCGCGCAGGACGACGACACGGACTTCGTCATCATCGGCGGCCTCGTGGAAGGTCCGGGCCAGGCTTTCATAGGCTCGCCTGTCCAGCACCGGCCGGCCGTCATTGGAAGACACGGTGACGACCAGCGTGTGGTTGCGGAATTCCGGCAGCGGATGGGCCGTCATGGTCACTTCCGTCATCACGACGCCCTCCTTTGGCCGAGCATGTCAGGAAATCCCCTGGCCAGCACGGGGGCATGATGGTTGCGGCGCGACCGCACCACGTCGAGCGTGTGTTCGTCGAAGGTAAGCAGTGTCGCCACGACCTGCTGGTTGCCGTATGTGCGTTGGTAACCCAGCGGCGTCGCCAGGAAATGCAATTGCAAGGCGCGCAGGACCCACATAGGTTCGAACTCGATGATCATCTGGTTGACGCCGCGCTTCAGCCCCCACTCGACGAAGCCCGCGATCAGTTCGGTGCCCACGGTCGATACGCCGCGGCGGCCGTCGCGGTAGCCGGGTGCGACCGCATAACGGGTCAACTCGAAGATATGCGGTCCCGAGGGAGGCGTTCCCTCATAGAGGTCGGTCAGCACCTCTGTCAGGAGATGCCCACGCGTTGTCGGCAGGAGCCTCTGGTAACCGGCGACTTCGTCGCCCCTGATGACGATCTGATGGATGGCCTCGTCATGGTCGAATTGATCGCGTTCCAGACCGTCCGGACGCCTGAGGTCATCCCATCCCATCTCCTCGACAAATATCTTATAGCGCAACCGATGGACGGCCTCCCAAAGGTCGGGACGTTCCATCAATTCCTGGGTTGTTAAAGAAAAAAGCATTCCGCCGTCTCCTGGGTTCAAAGGAAGATACGGCCGTGCCTCGATGACAAAATTGCGTGATCACGCAGGGGAGAATTTCTCAGTCGGCACGGCCGACCTAACTAATGTAGCCGCGCCTTATCGCTTCGGCGACGGCCTGAACCCGGTTGACGGCACCGAGTTTGCTTTTGGCGTTAAGAAGATGTTTCTCCGAGGTGTGTTCGGAGATTCCAAGGATTTGCGAGATCTCCCATTCGGACTTGCCGACGGCGGCCCACTGCAGGCATTCGCGTTCGCGCGGAGTCAGTTCGATATGGTCGATAGTCTTTTCAGCCATGGTGTGGAGCTGCATGGCGCGGCCGACCGCGTAGGTCGATACAAGCGATACGAGGCCGAAGTCGGCCGGGGACAATTCGACGGCCTCACCGCCCAGCGACACCATGACGATCTGGCCGTCGAGCGTGATCAGCGGGAAGGCCAACCCGTCGCGCAATTTGTACGCCCCGGCATCGCCCATCACTTCGCCGCCGCTCTTGTCGGCACCGCCCCCCCGAGACGCATCGCGCCACTGGAAAGGCGCCTGCAGCTGTTTCATATGGCTGACGACGGGATCATGATCGACATAGTTGCGGGCGACATAACGCTCCAGCCACTCGCCGGGCCAATCGCACAGAAGCACATGCTGTTTCTGCTGGCCGGTCGGCGTGCCTGGCTGCGGTACGGTTCCCGCCATAAGCGCGGTGAGACCGAAGCCGGACGTTATGCCGAGAAGCTGCTGACAGACCGCGGCCGCCGTCCCAGCGTGCTGCAGCTGATCTATGAATTCCAGCGTGCGATCGAACTGACCCATCGCAACGTCAATCCCATGTTGTCTTACGCATTGTGATCGTTGGTCGGTACTCGCCTTGCACCCGGCCTACGACCACGTGCTGCAAACCACCCGCTTGCCCCTGTGGCGGCCGACGTCTGTCCTCCAACCGAGTCGGCGCTGCTGCTTGCAGACACACTAAATCATATCCCGAATTTGGGATGTTGAAATCAAAAACCAT
Source organism: Mesorhizobium sp. ES1-1 (assembly GCF_020164785.1). Classification (GTDB taxonomy): domain Bacteria; phylum Pseudomonadota; class Alphaproteobacteria; order Rhizobiales; family Rhizobiaceae; genus Mesorhizobium. The sequence goes on from NZ_JAIUGX010000012.1 coordinate 2,483, forward strand.
TGTACCTGCCCCATTTTCGTACCAATACCCGGTGGAATACGCGTGTGGCGGAGGTTTATCGTGGCGTTCCCGTGGAGGTCCCTCCTCATTGCGTTGACGCTGGTCTCGGCAGCGGGGCTTGCGGGCGGCGCGCGCGCCACCAGCGCCAAGCCTCAGGTCCCGGTGCTCTGGGACGCCAAGGAGCGACTGCCGAAGCCGGATCTCTCGACGCTGCCTCGGCTGAGATTCCTCACCACGACGGATTTTCCGCCCTTCAATTTCATCGACGGTACCGGAAAGCTGGCCGGTTTCCATATCGATCTGGCGCGCGCCATCTGCGCCGAACTTGGCATCGTCGACAAATGCCAGGTCCAGGCCCTGCCCTGGGCCGAACTGGAAGGCGCATTGGAGAAAGGCGAAGGCGAAGCGATCATCGCCGGCATCGCGGCCACGCCGCAATCGCGCCAGACATATCTTTTTTCGCGTTCCTACCTGCAATTCCCGGCGCGTTTCGTCATGCCGAGGAGTACCGCGCTTGCCGAACCCCTCTTCGACAAGCTGCGCGGCAAGCGCGTGGGCGTGATATCGGGCTCGGCGCATGAGCGCATGCTGCGCGACTACTTCAACAGCGTTCAGGTCGTCCCTTTCGACAGGCCGGAAGACCTCCATGCCGCCCTCAAGGCCGGCAAGCTCGACGCGGTCTTCGGCGACGGCATGCGCCTGGCCTTCTGGCTGGGCGGCTCGGACGCGGCGGACTGCTGTCGCTTCGCCGGCGGGCCCTATCTGGCGCCGGAATATCTGGGCACCGGGATGGCCATCGCCACCCGACTGAACGATCCGGTACTGGCCGCGGCACTCGACTACGCGCTGCAGGAGATTTCGATGAAGGGCACGTTCGCCGAACTCTATTTGCGCTATTTCCCGGTCAGTTTTTACTGATCAGTCCCGATCAGCCCATTCAGGCGCAGGGAATATCGGCCAGCTCTAAGTCAATGTGCGCAGCCGTGCCTTGGCGGCGCGGGCGATGGCGGCTACGGTTAGCGTATCGAGATCGAGTTCGCGGCGGATAAGTTGCAGCACGCGCACTTCCTCCAACCGCATTTCGAGGTCGACCGCGGCCACCTCGAAGGCGGCGGCATAGGCAGTGTCGCGCAAGCGCTCAGGCACGGCTTCCGCGACGCGCGCGAGAACGCCTTCCAGCCCGCCTTCCTCATGCAGCATCTTCTGGCAGGACTGGGCGACGCCCACCAGCCGATCTTGATTGAAATCCTCGAACACCGGCCATGAGCGGACGACATCGCCGATCCGCGCCAGTTCGAGATCGGTCATGTCGCTGTCGGAGGCGGAGGTGATGACCATCAGGTAGATCAGCGCTTCATGCGGTGTCGGCAAACTCTTCTCCTTGAACCGGACCCGAAGGTAGGAACGCGCTATTGACGCCGCAAGGAAAAAGCGTCGCACGCGTTGACGCTCCGGCCACGCACGCCTAGAGACCGGCTGAACTCCACCTTCCGGCCAGGCCGGCGAATGATTTGGAAGACGTTGATATGGCGGGATCAAACCTCATCGATCTCAATCCCGAATTGCTTGCGGCAGCGGCCGACAGCAAGGCGTGGCCCTTCGAGGAAGCCAGAAAGATCATTGCGCGCTACAAAGGCACCGATTTCCCCCAAACCATCCTGTTCGAGACCGGCTATGGTCCATCCGGCCTGCCGCATATCGGCACGTTCGGCGAAGTGGCGCGGACCTCGATGGTGCGGCATGCCTTCCGCGTGCTGACTGAGGACAAGGTCGCGACCAGGCTGCTGTGCTTTTCTGACGACATGGACGGCATGCGCAAGATACCTGACAACGTGCCGGACCGCGCGGCGCTGGAGCCTTTCCTGCACATGCCGCTCTCGTCGGTTCCCAACCCGTTCGGTGGCGACTTCGAAAGCTTTGCCGACCACAACAATGCGATGCTCTGCCGCTTCCTGGACACGTTCGGCTTCGACTATGAATTCGCCAGCGCGACCCAATATTACAAGACGGGCCGCTTCGACGCGATGCTGCTGCGCGCCGCCGAGCGCTATGAAAAAATCATGTCCGTGATGCTGCCGACGCTTGGCGCCGAGCGGCAGGCGACATACAGCCCCTTCCTGCCGATTTCGCCGAAGAGCGGCCGGGTGCTTTACGTGCCGATGAAGCATGTCGACGCCAAGGCCGGCACCATCACCTTCGACGATGAGGGAACGGAGACGACGCTGCCGGTGACCGGCGGCCGCGTCAAGCTGCAATGGAAGCCGGATTTCGGCATGCGCTGGGCGGCGTTGGGCGTCGATTTCGAAATGTTCGGCAAGGACCACCAGACCAACGCGGTGGTCTATGACCGCATTTGCGAGATTCTGGGCGGCCGGGCACCGGAACACTTCGTCTACGAGTTGTTCCTGGACGAAAACGGCCAGAAGATCTCGAAGTCGAAGGGCAACGGGCTGACCATCGACGAGTGGCTGACCTATGCACCGACCGAGAGCCTCGGGCTCTATATGTACCAGCGGCCCCGGCAGGCCAAAAAGCTCTATTTCGATGTCATCCCCAGGGCGGTGGACGAATATTATGCCTTCCTGGCCGCGTTTCCACGGCAGGACTGGAAGGAGCGGCTAGGCAATCCGGTCTGGCATATGCATGACGGCAACCCACCGGCGATCGACATGCCGGTGCCGTTCTCGCTGCTGCTCAATCTGGTCAGCGCCTCGAACGCGCAGAACAAGGACGTGCTGTGGGGCTTCATCTCGCGCCATGCGCAGGGCGTGACGCCGAAGACGCACCCGGAGCTAGACAAGCTGGTCGGCCATGCCATCCGCTATTTCGACGATTTCGTGAAGCCGGCGAAAACCTTCCGTCCGGCTGACGACGTCGAGCGCGAAGCGCTGGAAGCCCTCGACAAGGCGCTTGGCGAATTGCCGCCGGACGCCAATGGCGAGGCCATCCAGAACGCTTCGCTCAACGCCGCGCGCAGGATCGAACGCTATCAGGATCATTCCAAGCAGAGTCCCGAAGGCGGCCCCGGTGTATCCGGCGCCTTCTTCCAGATGATCTACCAAGTGCTGATCGGACAGGAGCGCGGACCGCGTTTCGGGTCCTTCGCTGCGCTCTATGGCATTGCCGAAACTCGGGCCCTCATTGGGCGGGCGCTGGCGGGTCAGCTGGTTTAAGGGCGCCATCGACATCCTCCAGGATCGAACTCGGCGCTTGAGGCGCCGGGCTCGTTGCCGCCGGCATCGCCGGCATGCCCGACAGGTCCGGAGCCGCCCCGAAAATCCCCTTCTTGGCGGTGCGCGCCTTGTCGCCGGCCTCGACATAGGGACCGCTCTTGGCGGCCCGCGCCCAGCCGTTTTCGACCAGCCATTGACCGACGTCCTGCTTGCCGATCCTGCATTCGGCGGCGATGAGGTCACGGCCACCCTCGGGCGGCACCGTGCAGACAACCGCGCGCCCCCTCAGGAACGCGCGAAAGGCCGACCGTGCCCGCGCACCGCATGGCCATGGCTTGCCATCGGCGTCGCAGGTCTCGTCCTGGCTGACGATGTCGACGCCGGATACTGCGACGGAATAGCCCTTAGCCTCGAGCAGCCCGGCGGCCGGCGCCATCGGCTGGAACAGTTTGGTGCCCTTCCAGTCGTCGGGCATTTTCGGCTTAGGCGGCACGGCCAGCGCCAGCTTGCTCAGCGGCGCGCGCGGTTCGACGCGTTGAAGCCCCTCGGCGGGCAGTTGGGGCGGCGCGACGACCTCCGGGTCGATCGCCCTCGAAGGCACCGTCGGTGCCGGGGACTCTTGAGCCCCTATGGCGGCGGTGGCTGGTTGTTCAGCAACCGTGTCTGCACTTTCCCCGGCGGCCTCGTCGGCGATCGGGTCGATCTGGTCCACCGCGATGACGCTATCCCCGCCCTTCACGGTGCGGCCGCCAGCGATCACCATGGCCGCCATCACGGGCACCATAAGGACCGCCAGGGCAAGATGAGGGAGCCGCATCGGCGGACCTACTGGCTTGCCCAGACGATCCGTGCCACCCATTCGACATCGCGCATGGGGATGTCGCGGTCCGGATGATCGGGATTGAGCGAGACCAGGGCGATTGACCTTGTCGTCTGGCGGTCGAGCACCTTGGCCATCACCTCACCGGCGATGGTCTTTACGACGACACGGTCGCCCTTGCGGGTCGTTGCGCCAGGCTCGACGATCAGGACGTCGCCATTACGGTACAGCGGCAGCATCGAATCGCCCTGCACCTGAAGGGCATAGGAGCTTTCGGTGGATTGCGCGGGCAATTCAACCAAGTCCCAGCCCTGGCCGACGGGAAAACCGGCATCGTCGAAAAATCCACCAGCGCCGGCCTGAGCGAAGCCGAGCAAAGGCACAGAGCGTCTGGGGCTGGCCGATGCGGCATCGGCGGAGGCCCGGCCTTCGATGAGACCGGCGAATTCTTCGAGCGAAGCGCCTGTCGCCTCGATGATTTTGGCTAGTGACTCGGTCGATGGCCAGCGCGGCCGGCCATCGGATGACAGACGTTTCGACTTGTTGAAGGCAGTCGAATCGAGCCCGGCGCGCTTGGCCAGCCCAGAAGCCGAAAGCGAATAGCGCTCAGCAAGAGCGTCTATAGCGGCCCAGACTCGGTCGTGCGAGAGCATGCGTGCTCTCCTTCGATGCAGGAAAAAATACCTCTTTTGCTTCTAGTGCGCCGATACGGGTTTGTCCACCGCCAACGCTGCCAAGCTGTAACGTTCTTGTCAGCCAGGAAAGTGGTTAGCGCCCTCAATACCCGCCCTTGGCCAAGCCGCGAAGGCCATGGTGCGATGTCATGAAATCCTGCTCCGCCCGCGTCAGCGTTCGTGGCGTCGACGTGCTGCCCAGGGTCGCGACGACCTCGTCAATGTCGATGAAGCGGCGCGCCTTGCGGTCATAGACGCCGGCGGTCGTCAGGATCAGGGCCGCCGTCTCGCCATTCTCGAGAACGAAGCGGTGGCTGCCTATCACCTGCGTGCCCTCCCAGGTTTGGATCGAAGAGACCACTTCGAAGCGGCGCCACAGTCTGATCTCGCGCGCGTAAACCGACTGCAGCCCTCCCATCATTGGCGCCCAACCGTTCTTGCGCGCCAGCGTGATGAGGCCGGCACGAAAGAACAGGTCGATGCGGCCGAGATCGGCCAGCATCATATAGCGCGCATTGTTGAGATGGATGTTGAAATCGATGTCGGTCGGCAGGCAGCGGAAGGCCAGCCGGCCTTCATCGCCCATCGAATAGGGGCCACGGCTTCGGGCCGTGGCAAGCATGCGCGCCATGCGCGCCCAGACATACATTACGACCCCGCGCGTCCTTTTGAACGCGCAAAGGACGCTGTGGCACTTTCGACTCCATCCATGCCTCAGGCTGCCTGCTTCACGTCGCCCTTGGGATAGGGATCGAAGCGCTCATAGAAGGTTTCGTCCTTTTCGGCCATGTCGAGCAGCAGCCTGGGCGCCTTGAATTCGGCGCCGTACTTCTTCCGCAGGCTCTTGGCGATCTTGACGAACGCCTTGGCGCCGATGCCGTCGATGTAGGACAACACGCCGCCGGTATAAGGCGCGAAGCCAAAGGCCAGGATCGAGCCGACATCGGCCTCGCGCGGATCGGTGACAATACCTTCTTCCATTACCCGCACCGCCTCCAGCGCGATGGTGACGAGCAACCGCTGCTGGAGTTCCTCATAGTCCACCTTCTCGGGCTTGAGCTGTGGGTAAAGATCCCTGAGACCCGGCCAAAGCTTCTTCTTGGCCGGCTTGGCGGGATAATCGTAAAAGCCCTTGCCGTTCTTGCGGCCGAAGCGTCCATGCCCGTCGACCATGGTGTTGATCAGCGCCATCTGCCTGGGGTCGACCGCACTGTCGCCGAGATCCCTGATCGTCTGCTTCATGATCTTCTGGGCGAGGTCGATGGCCGTTTCGTCGGTGAGGGCCAGCGGGCCAACCGGCATGCCCGCGGCCTTTGCCGCATTCTCGATCATCGGCGCCGGCACGCCTTCGATCAGCATCTTGTAGGCTTCCGACATGTAGCGAAGCACGCAGCGATTGACGTAGAAGCCGCGCGTGTCATTGACCACGATCGGCGTCTTCTTGATGGCGCGCACGAAATCGATCGCGGTCGCCAGCGCCTTGTCGCCCGTCTTCTTGCCCAGGATGATTTCGACCAGCATCATCTTGTCGACCGGCGAGAAGAAATGAATGCCGATGAAGTTCTTCGGCCGCGCCGAATTCTTCGCCAGGTCCGTGATCGGGATGGTGGAAGTGTTGGACGCAAAGATCGCCGATGCCTTCAGCACCGCCTCCGCCTGTTCGGTGGCGCTCTTCTTCACCCCGGAATCCTCGAAAACCGCCTCGACCACGAGATCGCAACCGGCGAGGTCGGCATAGTCTGCTGTCGGCGTGATCAGCGACAGCAGCTTTTCTTTCTCCTCGGGCCTGGCGCGGCCCTTCTTCACCTGATCCGAGATCAGCCCGTCGGAATGCGCCTTGCCCTTGGTAGCCGATTCCACGTCACGATCGAGCAGCACCACCGGGATGCCAGCCTTGGCCGTGACATAGGCGATGCCGGCGCCCATGAAGCCGGCGCCGAGAATGCCGATCTTCTTGAACCTGGTTTCGGGCACGCCTGCCGGGCGGCGCGCGCCCTTGTTCAGTTCCTGCAGCGAGATGAACAGCGAGCGGATCATCGCCGCCGCCTCGCTGGTCCGCATGATCTCCGTGAAATAGCGCTGCTCGATGCGCAGGCCGGTATCGAAGGGCACCAGCAACCCTTCATAGACGCATTTGAGGATCGCGGCGGCTGCCGGATAATTGCCGTGGGTCTCGCGGCGCAGGATGGCTATGGCCGGCGGCCAGAGATTGAACCCGGCCGGCGAATAAATCTGGCCCCCAGGCAGCTTGAAACCCTTCTCGTCCCAAGGCTGGACGGCCTTCAGACCATTCCTGATCATTGCCTTGGCGGTCTCGACCAGTTTGGCCGGTTCGGCGATCTCGTGGATGAGACCCATCGACTTGGCCTTTTGCGGCGACAGCGTCTGGCCGGAGGTCAGCATCTGCAGCGCCTGCTGCTGGTCGGTAAGCCGCGGCACGCGCTGCGTGCCGCCAGCGCCGGGGAAAATGCCGATCTTCACTTCGGGAAGCGCCATGCGGACCTTGTCGCTGTCGGCAGCGACACGGCCGTGGCAGGAAAGCGACAGTTCGAAAGCGCCGCCCATGCAGGTGCCGTTGATCGCCGATACCCAGGGCTTGCCGGACGTTTCAAGCTTGCGAAACAGGCCGGTCATGATGCCGGCATTGTCGAAAAGCGCCTTGGTGGCCTTCTCGACATCCTGGTCCTTTTCGGCGGCGAAGGCGGTCAGCATCTTCTGCAGCATGCTGATGTCGGCGCCGCCCGAAAACGTATCCTTGCCGGAGGTGATCACCGCGCCCTTGATGGCGGCGTCGCCCACGACCTGGTCGACGATGCTGTCGAGTTCGCGCATCACCTCTTCGGTGAAGACGTTCATCGAACGGCCCGGCATGTCCCAAGTGACCAGGGCAATGCCGTCGGCGTCGGTGTCGAAGGTGAAATTGGTGTAGCTCATGGTTTCTCTCCCCCTCAGACGCGTTCGATGATCGTTGCGGTGCCCATGCCGGCGCCGATGCACAGCGTCACCAGCGCGGTGTTCAGGTCGCGGCGCTCGAGCTCGTCCAGCACAGTGCCTAGGATCATCGCGCCTGTGGCGCCGAGCGGGTGGCCCATGGCGATGGCGCCGCCATTCACGTTGATCTTGTCATGGTCGATGTCGAAAGCTTGCATGTAGCGCAACACCACCGAGGCGAAGGCCTCGTTGAGTTCGAACAGGTCGATGTCGGAGAGCTTCATCTTGGCGCGCTTAAGCAGCTTCTCGGTGACGTCGACCGGACCGGTCAGCATCAACACCGGCTCGGAGCCTATGTTGGCGAAGGTGCGGATGCGGGCGCGCGGTTTGAGGCCCATCGCCTTGCCGGCTCTTTTGGAGCCGAGCAGCACTGCGGCCGCGCCGTCGACGATGCCTGACGAATTGCCGGCATGATGGACGTGGTTGACCTCTTCGACCTCCGGATGCTTCTGCACCGCGACGGCATCGAAACCGCCCATTTCGCCGGGCATGACGAAGGATGGATTGAGCGAGGCCAGCGACTGCATATCGGTCGAGGGCCGCATGTGCTCGTCATGAGCTAAGATGGTGAGGCCGTTCTGATCCTTGACCGGAATGACCGAATTGTCGAAACGGCCGTCGGCCCACGCCTTGGCGGCGCGCTTCTGGCTTTCCACGGCGTATGCATCGACGTCGTCGCGCGAGAACCCGTATTTGGTGGCGATCAAATCGGCCGAGATGCCCTGCGGCACGAACCAGCCAGGCAGGCCGACGGACGGATCCATGAACCAGGCGCCACCGGAGGCGCCCATGCCGACGCGCGACATGGATTCGACGCCACCGGCAATGACGATGTCATCGGCGCCTTGCGCGATCTTGGCGGCGCCCAGATTGATGGCGTCCAGGCCCGAAGCGCAGAAGCGCGAAATCTGCATCCCCGGCGCCCTTGTGTCATATCCGGCCTCGAAGGCGGCTGCACGTGGAATGACCGCGCCGGCCTCCCCGACCGGATCGACGCAGCCGAAGACGATGTCGTCGACGGTGCCGGTGTCCAGCCCGTTGCGGTCGCGCAGGGCTTCGAGCGTCCTGGCGGCAAGCCGAACCGCCGGCACCTCGTGCAGCGACCCGTCCTTCTTGCCCTTGCCGCGCGGCGTGCGCACCGCGTCATAGACATAAGCCTCAGCCATTATCTTGCTCCCTGGGTTTATCGGACGCTGCTCAGAGCGAGCGTCCGATCAGCAATTTCATGATCTCGTTGGTGCCGCCATAAATGCGCTGGACGCGGGCGTCGCGGAACATGCGGGCGATCGGATATTCATTCATGTAGCCATAGCCGCCATGCAATTGAAGGCATTCGTCGACGACTTTTCCCTGCAGGTCGCTGAGCCAGTACTTGGCCATAGACGCCGTCGCCGGGTCGAGCCCGCCAGCGATGTGGCGAGCGACGCAGTCATTGTAGAAGACACGGCCGACGGTGGCCTCGGTCTTGAGCTCGGCCAGCTTGAACTGGGTGTTCTGGAAATCGATGATCGCCTTGCCGAAGGCCTTGCGCTGCTTGACGTAGTCGAGGGTGAGAGCGAGAGCCCGCTCGATCATGGCGACGGCGCCGGTGCCGATCTGCAGCCGCTCCTGCGGCAATTGCTGCATCAGTTGCACGAAACCCTGGCCTTCCTCGTGGCCGAGCAGGTTCGAAGTCGGCACGCGCGCATCGTTGAAGAAAAGTTCTGATGTGTCGTTGGCCTTGAGGCCGATCTTGTCGAGGTTGCGGCCGCGCTCAAAGCCCTCGACATCGTCGGTCTCGACGACGAGCAGGGAAATGCCCTTCGCCCCCTTGTCAGGGTCGGTCTTGGTCACGACGATGATGAGATTGGCAAGCTGGCCGTTGGTGATGAAGGTCTTGGAGCCGTTGATCTTGTAGTGGTTGCCGTCCTTCTCGGCCCGGGTCCTCACTCCCTGCAGGTCGGAGCCGGCGCCGGGCTCGGTCATGGCGATGGCGCCGATCAGTTCCCCCGTCGCCAGTCTCGGGAGCCATCTCTTCTTCTGCTCCTCCGAGCCATAGTGAAGGATGTAGGGAGCCACGATCGCATTGTGCAGGCCAATGCCGAAGCCGTCGACGCCGACATGGCCAATGGCCTCGATGATGGCGCTCTCATGCGCGAAAGTGCCGCCGGAGCCGCCATATTCTTCCGGCATGGAAGCGCAAAGCAGGCCGGCGGCCCCGGCCTTCAGCCAGCTTTCGCGGTCGACCATCTCGTTCTTTTCGAACTCGTCATAGCGCGGCGCGATTTCCTCGGACATGAAGCGGTGCGCCATGTCGTAGAGCATGCCGACCTCGTCCGCCGCCCAGGCGGGCTTGGGCAAGGAGAGTACTTCGGCGGGATTTGTCGCCACGATTTCCTCCGCATATCGACGAACAGGCTACGGCAGTGCCGGCGTGCGACCCTAGAACGCTTCCGCCGGCAGTGCCATCAAGGTCTCGGCGCCGCTCGAAATTCGGGCGAGATGAGCGCCGGTCTCCGGCATGATCCGCTCCATGAAAAAGCGTGCGGTCACCACTTTGTTGGCATAGAAAGCCGCATTGTCTTCGGAGGATTGGGCGCCGTTGGCGCCGGTCTTGTCGAGTGCCGCCCTGGCCATCTGCCCCCACATATAGCCCAGCGCTACAAGGCCGAAGAGATGCATGTAGTCGGTCGAGGCGGCGCCGGCATTGTCGGGCTTGGCCATGCCGTTCTGCAGCAGCCACATGGTCGCTGCCTGAAGGTCGTTGAGCCCCTTCTTCAAGGCTTTTGTGAACGGCGCCATCCGTTCGTCGGAACGGTTCTCCTCACAGAACTCACCGACGTCCTTGAAGAATGCCTGCACGGCGCGACCGCCGTTCAGGCCGAGCTTGCGGCCGACGAGGTCGAGCGCCTGGATGCCGTTGGCGCCTTCATAGATCATGGCAATGCGTGCATCGCGCACGAACTGGCTCATGCCGTGCTCCTCGATGTAGCCGTGGCCGCCGAACACCTGCTGCGCCATGACGGCGTGATCAAAACCCTTGTCGGTGAGCACGCCCTTGACCACCGGTGTCAGCAGGCCGGTGTAGTCGTCGGCCGCCTGACGGTCCTTGTCGTCGCCCGACCGGTGAGCGATGTCCGACTTTATCGCGGTCCATAGCGCCAGCGCGCGCCCGGCTTCATTGAAGGCCTTCATGGTCATCAGCCCGCGGCGGATGTCGGGGTGGACGATGATCGGGTCCGCCTTCTTGTCCGGCGCCTTGGGCCCCGACAGCGCGCGGCCCTGCAATCGGTCCTTGGCGTAGGCGACAGCGTTCTGGTAGGCGATTTCCGACAGGGACAGTCCTTGCAGGCCGACGCCGAGGCGGGCTTCGTTCATCATGGTGAACATGGCTTTCAGGCCGCCATTCGCCTCCCCCAGCAAAGTGCCTTCGGCCTCGTCATAATTCATGACGCAGGTCGCATTGCCGTGGATCCCCATCTTCTCCTCGATCGAACCGCAGGAGACGGCATTCCTCTCCCCCGGATTGCCTGATGCATCGAGCTTGAGCTTTGGTACGATGAACAGAGAAATGCCCTTGGTGCCTTCGGGAGCGCCCTCGATGCGGGCCAGCACCAAATGGACGATGTTGTCGGCCATGTCGTGCTCGCCGGCCGAGATGAATATCTTCTGGCCTGAAATCCTGTAGGTGCCGTCACCGTTCGGTACAGCCTTGGTGCGCAAGAGGCCGAGGTCGGTGCCGCAATGCGGCTCGGTCAGGTTCATCGTGCCGGTCCAGGCACCCTCGACCATCCTGGGTAGCCACTTGGCCTTCTGCTCGTCGGTGCCGTGGGTGATGATCGCCGCGATCGCCCCCTGCGTCAGGCCCGGATACATCATCAGCGACATGTTGGCCGACACCATATATTCGGCGACCGCCGTGTGCACCGCGTAAGGCAGGCCCTGCCCCCCGAACTCGACCGGCGCGGCCAGTCCCATCCAACCGCCCTCGCGATACTGGTCGAAGGCTTCCTTGAAACCCTTGGGAGTCGTCACCGAGCCGTCGTCGTGGCGCAGGCAACCTTCCATATCGCCAACGCGGTTGAGCGGATGCATCACGTTTTCAGCGAGCTTGGCGCCCTCCGCGAGAATCGCTTCCAGCACATCCGGGGTTGCATCGGCAAATCCGGGAAGGTTCGAATAGCGCTGATAGCCCAGAACCTCATTAAGCACGAACAGCGTGTCCTGGACGGGCGCCCTGTAGATCGTCATGCGTTTCCTCCACGAATGCGGATTGGCCACAAATCCAGCCAGGACGGCAAGCGGGGCCATGTCGAGGTCCGATAGCAAGAATTGACGTTTGCGTAAACGTCAATTCTTTGTGCCGAGGAGGAATTTAACTGAGTTTATGAATGATTTTCGCAAGCGACGGTTCGCACCCGGAAGAAGAGTGATTTACCCGCTGTCCGCCGCCAGCGCTGCGGCAACAGAAAAAAGCCGCCGGGGCAGCGGCCACGCGGCTCCATTCGATCGAAAGCGGAACCTTAGCTCGCGGCGCTGGCCTGCGGCGCCGAACGCTCGCTGAGCATCTGGCGCACGGCCGTCATCGAGCCGCCGAGCTCGTTGATCGCGTCGTCGATCAGCGCCCGTTGCTTCTGCAGCCGGGCAAGCTGCTTTTCCGACTTTTCCAGCGCCAGCCTCAGCTGCTTGGTATTGGAGCCGGTCGGATCGTAGAGATCCATCATCTGCTTGACGTCGCGCAGCGAGAACCCGACCTTTCGGCCGAGCAAGATCAGCTTCAGCCGCGCCTTGTCGCGCCGTGTGTAGAGGCGGGTGGCGCCGTCGCGCAACGGGTTGAGCAGGCCCTTGTCTTCGTAGAAACGCAACGTGCGTAGCGTCACCCCGTATTTCTTGGCCATCTCGCCGATGCGGACAAGGTCCTCGCCGGCTTCCACGGGTGAATTGTTTGTATTGGCCGGGGTCTCGCCGGCCGAGTTGAGCGTCATGGTCACTGGCTTTCCCCGTTTGGTGGCGTCGCGGTCGTTGACCGTCCGTCGCCTGACTGGAAGCGGGGGAGTGCCGCCAGTCGTGGTTTCAACACAAATCGCAACAGCACACTCCATGCGCCGTTTACGTTTACGTCAATTCTATATCGAGAGCAGCCTCAGGGCGCAAGGAAGTTTTGCGGGCCGAACGTTATGCCGCACCACCAGGCGGTCGCTCGAACATCGATGCAACTTCTTAAGTTTGGTTAACGCGTTGTTTACCACGTTGGGGGAAATGTGGGCGTGTCGGCTACCCGTGTCTATCCTGTATCGAATTTTTCACGGTTTTTCGGAGCGCGGGCAAAGCCCGGGAAGCTCGTCTTCCACTGCGTAAAGCCGCAGGCGCCTTCGTTCCGGCAGAGACCTGGGGACTGGCCGTAAGCCAGCCATTCTGAAAGACGGACGCACCGATGAACAGCAAGCGCTCCTATCTCGATACTCTAAACGCCGGCAGGCAGCGCAGGCCGCAGACCACGCTCGAGCAGTTGAACCGCTCGCTGGAAACCCTGGAACAGCGCCTGGAGCGCACGCGCGAAGACACGATGGGACGTCCCGACGCCCGCCGCCAGGGCGCCGACGCGCATCCCGCCGCCGGCCCGTCCGCACAGCAGCGCTGGTACGAAGATCCGCAAACCGAGTCTCGCCCGAACAACCCGATGCGGCCGGCGGCTGCTTTCGAACAGAATTACCAGGCGCTCGCCCGCGACATCGATCGCGTGCGCGGTCAGGAAGACGGCGTTGCCATGGTGGGCAAGATCGCCGGAGAGTTGCGCGGCATGCGCGAGGAGCTGCGCCACCAGATGACCGCGGGGCTGCAGCGGGAGTTTGAAACGCTGCGCAAGGATATCGAACGTGCGTTGAGGGCGAATGCGACGCCCGGTGCGCAGGGCAAGGGCAGCGCCGAGCTCGCCCTTGAATTCGAGCGGCTTTCCGGCGCCATCCACACTCTGGCCGAAAAGAGCGACGACCGAAGTGTCAACATGCTGCGCCTCGAGCTCGAGCAGGTCAAAGCCGCGCTCGACACGCTGGCCCGCGAGGAGAGCGTGCAGAAGGTCGACCGTCGCTGGGACGACTTCGACCGCCGCTGGGCGGCCTTCGAGGATCGCGTCGACGCCGACCAGCGCAAGCGCTCGGATGACCCCGGCCTCTCCATGCTTACCGACCGGCTGGAGCAGATCAGCAACGCCGTCAACAATCTGCCGGAATCCCTGTCGCTGCGCTCGCTGGAAGACAAGGTCCGCACGCTTGCCAGCGCCGTCGATCACTTCGCCGGCCAGCAGGCCAACCGCGGTAGCGATACGCTTGGCATGATCGATGAGCGACTGGACGAAATCTCCCGCGCCATCGTCGCGTCGACCGTCGCGGTGCAGGCGAATGCGTTCGACAACGAGGCTTTCGAACGCATCGAAAAGCGCATCGATTCGCTTGCCCAGCAGATCGAGGAAGTGGCGGATGACAGGCCGATCAATCAGGTCGTCGACCGGCTGAGCATGTTGTCAGGCCGGGTCGATGAGCTTGCCGGCCGTGCCGATGTACCGCAACAGGCAATCGAGCGTCTCAGCAGGCAGATCGCGATGATTGCTGACAAGATCGACCAGGCACCCGCTTTGCCCGACGCAGACTATATCTTCCAGGGGCTGGAGCAGCGCTTCGACGTGCTGTCCGGCATGATGGAACGCCGGCAGGGTGACGCTCTCGAACAGGGCAACATGCTGTTCCGCGATCTTGAGCGCCGGCTGGACGAGGTTGCCGACAGGTTGGACCAGCGCATGCCCCAGGTCGACAGCGCGGGCCTGATGGACGCCATCGACGCGCGCTTTTCCGCCTTGGCCAAGCGCATCGAAACACGTGTGCCCGATCCCGCGGGCGAAGCGGCCATCCGTGGCCTTGAAAGCCGGCTCGATGACATCTCGACCCGGCTCGATGCTTCGGCCGCACAGGTGGCGGGCATCGATCCGGCGCTGATCCGCAGCCTGGAGGCGCAGGTCGCCGGCCTGTCGGCGCATCTGTCGAAGCCCAGCACGCCTTTGCCGGAATTCGAGGACATCAGCCCGCGCCTCGACGAGATCGAGAAGTCGCTGGCCGGAACCCGGGATTCCATCCTCGGGGCGGCTCGCGAAGCGGCCGAGAACGCAGTGCGTTCGCTCGCCGGGTCGAGCGCCAATATGAGCGCCGTTTCCGGCCTCGCCCAGGATCTGAAGACGCTGGAAACACTGACGCGCCGTTCCGACGAGCGCAATTCGAGAACATTCGAGGCCATTCACGACACGCTGCTCAAGATCGTCGACCGGCTGGGTTCGTTGGAACCGGACGACTCCAATGATGCGGTCAGCGAGCTTTTGGCGGCGGCGCCGGTCGAACCGGGCAGCTGGCGCGGCGTGCGTCGGCCGAAGATGACCGTGAATGCGCCGTCGATGGACATCGACGAGCCAATGCCGATGACCGGAGACATGGCCGATCTCGACAGCCGTGCGGCCGCCATCATGCGCGACGAACCGGGCGCGCCGGGGGGCCAGGGCACGATAGGCGACCAGGGCACGATAGGCGGCCAGGGCACGCTCGGCGGCCAGGGCACGTTGGGCGGTCCAAATACGCGCACGCCGGCCGAGGCAGCGGCGGCGGCGGCGATGGCCGCGCTCGGATCCGACACGATCACCGACAGCCGCAAACCGGAGGAGCGCCGCGGATCGATGTTCAGCGGCCTGGCTCGCGCACTCAAGGGCAAGAAGGCTGCCGAGACGCCGAAGCTGCCTGGATCGGCGCCGATCGCGTCCATACCCAGCGTTGCCCTCGACGAACCGCTGGATCCGAAGATCGCGAACAGGCCGCTCGAACCCGGCTCCGGCGCACCTGACCTCAATGCGATCATGAAGCGCGTTCGCGACGAGCGCGGGCAACCGGCCAAGACCGGCGACACCGACGCTTCGAAATCGGATTTCATCGCCGCTGCACGGCGTGCGGCGCAAGCCGCGGCCGCCGAGGCCGAAGCGCTGAAGCGCCAGTCGACCTTGGGCGGCCCTGTGCGCGCGCTACGGATCGGCGATCTGCTCAAGGCGCGACGCAAGCCGATCCTGATGGCCTCGACCGCGATCCTGCTGGCGCTCGCGGGCTTGCAACTGGGCAAGGCCTTCTTCGCCGATCCCGTGCAGGTGGCGAGCACAGACGATGCCCCTCTCGTGGCCCCGCAGCCGGAGAAATCGGCATCGCTTGACACTGCAGGCCCATCGAAAGAGGACGCACAGCCTCCGGCAATGGAGAGCGCGCCGGCCAGCCCCGTCAGGCAGGCCGAGCCGTCCGAGCCGGTAACCACCGACGAGATAGCGACCCAATCCACAATCGCGCCAGGCCTCGAGCCGTCGGCGAATGCCGAACAGGCTCCGGCGCCCGCCGCCGCGCCCGCCGATCAGGGCTCCGCCCCGGCCGCTTTCACAGCCTCGGCTGCGCCGGTCATGGCTGCCCCGATGGCCCCCGCCACGCCAGCAACGGACGCCGACACCCAGCCGACGGCGACTGCGCCGAACACCTCCAAGGACACCACCGGCTCGGTTCCACCCGCGGATGACGCCGTGGTGGCGACCTCGGCGAAGATCGACATTCCGGACGATGTCGGCCCCGCCGCGCTGCGCGACGCCGCCGCCAATGGCGACGCCAAGGCGCTGTTCGAGATCGGCTCGCGCTACGCGGAGTCACGCGGCGTCAAGGAAGACATGGTGGCGGCCGCGAAGTTTTATACCAAGGCGGCAGAGCTCGGCTTTGCGCCGGCGGAGTACCGGATCGGCAATTTCTACGAGAAGGGTATCGGCGTCGCGCGCGAAATCAAGAAGTCGAAGACCTGGTACCAGCTTGCGGCCGAACAGGGCAACGCCAGCGCCATGCACAACCTGGCCGTTCTGTTCGCCATGGCGGCAGATGGCGTGACCGACAATGAATCGGCCGCGCACTGGTTTCAGGCGGCGGCCGATCTCGGCGTCAAGGACAGCCAGTTCAACCTCGGCATCCTCGCCGCCAAGGGCGTCGGGATGAAGCAGAACCTCGAGGAATCCTACAAATGGTTCGCCCTCGTCGCCAAGACCGGCGACAAGGACGCGGCCGCCAAGCGCGACGAGATCGCCAATGCGCTGAGGCCCGAGCAGCTCGAACGCGCCCGCGCCGCGGCCGAATTGTGGAAGGCCAAGCCGCTGGATGCGGCGGCCAATTCAGCCGATATCCCCGAATCCTGGCAGACTGACAAGCCGCAGACGACAGCCAGCGTCGACATGACCAAGGCCATCCAGAATATCCAGCGCATCCTCAACAAGAATGGCTACGATGCGGGAGGCGCCGACGGCAAGATCGGCCAGAAGACCAAGACGGCGATCAAGGCGTTCCAGGGCGACAACAAGATGCCGGCGACCGGCGAGATAGACGAGAAGCTGGTCAAGGCCCTGCTGGCGCGCAAATAGCAGCAGAGGCGTCGCTTCCACGACGTCCCTGCCACACATTTGCCTGTTAACTGATTGAGATGTTTTTTGTTTCGGCGGCGCGGCCTGGTTTGACTTTGCAGCACCTCCGGCGCAAGACCAAATGTGCCTGCCGGGGCAAGATGCCCGCAACGGTTGCATTCACCGACAGGCGGAACTGATCGAGACAGACGGGTGGGCATCTATCTCCCGATCGCGGAAATTTCCGTCAATGTCTTCGTGCTGCTGGCCATGGGCGCGGCGGTGGGTTTCCTGTCGGGCATGTTCGGCGTGGGCGGTGGCTTCCTCATCACACCGCTGCTGATCTTCTACAACATCCCCCCGGCGATCGCGGTCGCCACCGGCGCCAATCAGGTCATCGCCTCTTCCGTTTCCGGCGTCCTTTCGCACATGAAACGAGGCACGCTCGATTTCAAACTGGGCGGCGTGCTTCTGGCCGGCGGCATCGTCGGTTCCACGGGCGGCATCTATGTCTTCGCCTTCCTGCGCCGGCTCGGCCAGCTCGACCTGTTCATCTCGCTGCTCTACGTCGTGCTGCTCGGCACGGTCGGCGGGTTGATGCTGGTGGAAAGCGTCAATGCGCTGCGCGCCACGCGCGGCGGTGCGGCGCCGGTGTTGAAGAGATCCGGCCAGCACAACTGGATCCACCGCTTGCCGCTGAAGATGCGGTTCAGGGCCTCGAAACTGTTTGTCAGCGTCATCCCGGTGCTTGGGCTGGGCGCCGGCATCGGCTTCCTGTCGTCGATCATGGGCGTCGGCGGCGGTTTCATCATGGTGCCGGCGCTCATCTATCTCCTCAAGGTGCCGACCAACGTCGTCATCGGAACCTCGCTGTTCCAGATCATCTTCACTTCGGCCTACACGACGCTGGTCCACGCGACCACCAACCAGACCGTCGATGTGGTACTGGCTTTCCTGCTCATGGCGGGTGGCGTTGCCGGCGCGCAATATGGCGCCAAGGCGGGCCAGAGGCTTCGCGGCGAGCAGCTGAGGGCATTGCTGGCGCTGCTGGTTCTGGCGGTGGCGATCCGACTGGCCATCGATCTGTTTGTCACTCCGCCCAATCTCTATTCGCTGTCCGGCGCGGGCCTCAACTGATGGGCTGCCCAAAGGCACTCTCGACCCTCATCATGCTGTGCCTGCTTGCGGCCGCCGTGCCGTCCAGGGCACAGGTTCCCCTGACCGAGGGCATACAGATCGGGCTCTCGACCGACAATGTGTCGATCACGGCCGGCTTTTCCGGCGCGGACCTGACCATCTTCGGTTCATTGGAAAACCCCGACCCGCTGGTTGCACGCCAAGGTCGCTATGACGTGATCGTCGTGCTGGAGGGACCGCCGCGACCGGTTGTGGTGCGCCGTAAGGACAGGGTGCTGGGCGTTTGGATCAATCTGGATTCCGAAGCCTTCGAGAACGTGCCGATGTCCTATTCGGTGGCGACGACGCGGCCGCTGCAGGACATCACGGACCCGAACAGCTACAGGCAGTTGTCGCTCGGCGCTTCCAATCTCTACATGCAGCCCGCCGATGCTGGCGACAGCCCGGCGACTATCGAGGAATTCACGGCGGCGCTGCGCGAGCGGAAAGCAGCGACCGGCCTTTACAGTGAGAATGTCGGCGGCGTGCAGTTCCTGTCGCAGAATCTGTTCCGCGCAACGGTCAGGTTGGCGCCGAATGTTCCGGTGGGCACACACAAGGCACGAGCCTTCCTGTTCAAGAGCGGCCTCTTCATCAAGGAAAGCTCGGCCCAACTCGAAATCCGCAAATCCGGTTTCGAACAGTCCATCTTTCGCGTCGCCCACAATTATTCCTTCCTCTACGGCATCTTCGCCATCTCGCTGGCGATGCTGACGGGCTGGCTTGGACGGTTGGTCTTCCGAAAAGACTAGTTCCATCGCCACAGGGGTTTTCCTTTCCCAGGGCATGCGTTAGACCGCCGCCTCCGGACGCGGCCCACGCGCGCGATAACTCAGTTTGGCAGGACGATCCGGTCATCCCGGACCACGGCGTGCGTGCGAAGACGCCGATCCGCTGCCCATGGCATGACAGGAAATGATGATGCGACCAGCATTCGGCGGCATCGATTTCGGCACTTCGAATTCCACCGTCGGCGTGGTCCGCGACGGCCAGCCGCGGCTGGTCCCTCTCGAGGATGGCCAGGTCACGCTGCCAAGCGCCGTGTTCTTCAATTTCGAGGACAACCGAACCTGTTTCGGCCGCGACGCTATCGCCAATTACACCGACAGCGTCGAGGGCCGGCTGATGCGCTCGCTCAAGAGCGTGCTCGGCAGTTCGCTGGCCCATGAGAAAACGCGCATCAAGTCGCGATCGATCGGTTTCATGGAGATCGTCGGCATGTTCCTCGGCCATCTCAGGAAGAGGTTGGAAGCCGATGCAGGCGGAACGGTTGAGACCGTGGTTCTCGGCCGGCCGGTGCAATTTGTCGACGACGATGCGGAGGCCGACGCGAAGGCGCAAGACGAGCTCGAAAGCGCGGCACTCGCGCAAGGCTTCAAGCATATCGCCTTCCAGTTCGAGCCGATCGCCGCGGCGCTCGACTACGAGCGCAAGGTGACCCGGGAGGAACTGGCGCTGATCATCGACATGGGTGGCGGCACATCCGACTTTTCGGTGGTGCGCGTCTCGCCCCAGCGCGCCCGATCGCCGGACCGCAAGGACGACATCCTGGCCAGCCGTGGCATTCATATTGGCGGCACGGATTTCGACCGGCTGCTGAGCATCGCCCATGTAATGCCGCAACTCGGCTATCTCTCCCCGACCAAGGACGGCAAGCGCAATCTCCCGGCAAGCTACTTCATCGATCTTGCGACATGGCAGCGTATCAACCTGGTCTACACCGCCAAGGCGATGACGCACCTTCGACAGATCCGTTACGAGGCCCAGCTCCCCGACCTTGTCGACCGCTTCATCCGCATCGTCGAACATCGCTACGGGCACGCCCTTGCCGCATTGGTCGAGAAAGCAAAGATCGAACTGACCGGCCAAGCATCCGCTGAAGTAGCGGTGAAGCTGCCGGGCGCGGACTTCTCGGCCGAAATCACGCGCGCCGGGCTGGAAGCCACGATTGCCAAGGACATTGAGCGGATCACGGCAACGGTGGGAGAAACCATCCGAAACGCACAGGTGAAACCTTCCGACATTACCGCAGTGTTCCTGACCGGCGGCTCGACGGCGATCCCTTTGGCGAGGCGCGAAATCCTGTCGATGGTACCGCGCGCATCCGTCATCGAGGGCGACATGTTCGGCTCGGTCGGGCTCGGCCTGGCGTTGGACGCCGAGCGCAAGTTCGGCTGACGCCGCGCGACCTCCACCGATTATTGCTCCCTTGAGGCGGAGCCTTCGACCCCCGCGATCAGATGCGCCTTCAGTGCCATCTGGGCGAGGCTTGCCTGCCGATCACGGTGGGTGATCATGGCGAAGTCGCGTTTGGGCAAGTCGAGCGGCACCGTCCGGAGGCTGCCTTCGGCGACGGCCCGCGCCACGACGAGTTGCGAGATGATGGTTGCGCCGGCGCCCGCTTCGACAGCCTGGCGAATGGCCTCATTGCTTGGCAGGACCAGGAAGATCTGCAGGTCGGCGAGAGAAATGCCATCCCGGCGCGCCAGGTCTTCCAGCACCTCACGCGTGCCAGACCCGCCCTCGCGGATGATCCAGCGCAAGTTCTTTATATCAGGCCGGCCGGTCGCGACTTCGGCGATAGCGGGATGGGAGTTGGCGACGACCAGCATCAGCGCGTCGGTGTCAACCTTGGCGCGCCGCAATATGTCGGACTCGGTGCGTCCCTCGACCAGGCCGAGATCCGCCGCGCCATCGAGCACATTGGCCTCGACCTGCCTGGTGTTGCCGATACTGACGCTCAGCCTGACAGCGGGATAGGCTTCGTGAAAGGATGCCAGCCGGCGCGGCAACCAATAGCTTGCGATGGTCTGGCTGGCGGCAATCGATAGGCTACCGGTGACCGTCTGCGAAACATGTTCAAGCACGTTGCGCGCGGCGGCGGCACGCTCGAGCACGGCCTTCGCCTCGGGCAGGAACCGGTGACCCGTCTGGGCAAGTTCGATGTTGCGGCCAACGCGGTTGAACAGATGGACGCCGTGCTGTTCCTCAAGCGCGCGGATGGCAGCCGACGCCGCCGACTGGGAGATGCCCAGCAACGCGGCCGCCTTGGTCATGTGGCCGCGCTCGGCGACGGCGACGAAGATGCGCAACTGGTCCAGCGTCATACGCCCATTAAGAACCAATATGGATCGAATTTACAAGAACAACTGATTAGACAGATCGATAGGTTTATTCTACGTTTTTAGGTGAAGTTGGAAAAAACTCGCGATCGTGGTGCAGCGAACTAGATGATCAGGCGGTTGAGATCCCTGTTGGCCCGTTGGATTGGCGGCATCCAGCGGTTTTTTCCCGGTGATCGCTATCACCCGGAAGCGCATTACATGCGCGGGCCGGGGCCAAGGACGCGAGCCCGATCCGCAGGTTGCGCCGACAGCTCGGGATCATGATGAAGGGATCGCCGCGCGGCGCGAATTCGGCACCGTCGCAACGTCCGCTTGCCGACACAACCGCGCCTGATGAGGGCGACGGCGTCAACACCTCGCCCAGCATTTCCGACAGCATCGCCAAGACCACCTGCTACATGTGCGCCTGCCGTTGCGGCATCGACGTGCACATCAAGGATGGCAAGGTCCGCTACATCAACGGCAACAAGGACCACCCGGTCAATCGCGGCGTAATATGCGGCAAGGGCAGTTCGGGCATCATGCAGCACTACAGCCCGGCCCGGCTGAAGAAGCCTCTTTTGCGAACCGGCCCGCGCGGCTCCGGCGAATTCCGCGAGATCGAGTGGGAGGAAGCGCTCTCCATCGCAACGGATCGGCTTTCCGGCATCCGCAGGACGGAGCCCAAAAAGCTCGCCTTCTTCACCGGTCGGGACCAATCGCAGTCGCTAACCGGCTGGTGGGCCAACCAGTTCGGCACGCCTAACTTCGCCGCCCATGGCGGCTTCTGCTCGGTCAACATGGCGGCGGGCGGGCTCTACTCGATCGGCGGCTCGTTCTGGGAATTCGGCGAGCCCGACTGGGAAAACACAAGGTACTTTATGCTGTTCGGCGTTGCCGAAGACCACGATTCCAATCCGATCAAGATCGGTTTGGGTAAGCTCAAGGCGCGCGGCGCCAAGGTGGTGTCGGTCAATCCGTGCCGGACAGGCTATAATGCAATTGCCGATGACTGGATCGGGATCCGCCCAGGTACCGATGGCCTGTTCGTCTTCGCGCTCATCCACGAGTTGCTGAAGGCCGGCCGCGTCGATCTCGACTATTTGCTGCGCTATACCAACGCCCATCTCCTCGTCCTGCAGGAGCCTGGAGCCGCCGATGACGGGCTGTTCGTGCGCGACGCCGACGGCAACCCACTGGCATGGGACAGGGTACTGAAGACCTCCGTAGACGCAGCGAACCCGGAAGCAAAACCGGCGCTGACGGGGAGCTTCGAGATTGATGGCCGTGGCTGTACGCCGGTGTTCCAGCTGATCGCCGACCGCTACCTCGATGCCAGCTATGCGCCAGATGCGGTGGCGGAGCGTTGCGGCATCAGCGCCGATACGATCCGCCGGATCGCCGCCGAACTCGCCCATGTCGCCTTCGAACAGACGATCGAGTTGCCGGTGCCGTGGACCGACTGGGCCGGGCGTCGGCACGAGACGATCAAGGGCCGGCCGGTTTCAATGCATGCCATGCGCGGCATCTCCGCTCATTCGAACGGCTTTCACACCTGCCGCGCCATTCATCTGCTCCAGGTGCTGCTCGGCACCGTGGATGTTCCCGGCGGCTTTCGTTTCAAGCCGCCCTATCCCCGGTCGGCGCCGCCGGGGCCCAAGCCCGCCGGCAAGAGCGTCAAGCCGATGACGCCGCTGGGCGGCATGCCGCTCGGCTTCGTTTGCGGGCCGGACGATCTGCTCGTCGACGAAGCCGGTACGGCGCTTCGCATCGACAAGGCCTATTCCTGGGACGCGCCGCTGGCGGCGCACGGCCTGATGCACACCGTTATCCGCAATGCCTGGGCCGCCGATCCTTATCCCATCGATACGCTGATGATGTACATGTCGAACATGGCATGGAATTCCTCGATGAATACCGTCGAGACGATCGCGATGCTGACCGACCGGGACGAGGCCGGCAACTACAAGATCCCGTTCATCATCTATTCGGACGCCTATTATTCCGAGACCGTGCCGTTCGCCGATCTCGTGCTGCCGGACACCACTTATCTCGAGCGCCATGACTGCATCAGCCTGCTCGACCGGCCGATAAGCCATGCGGACGGTCCAGGCGACGCCATTCGCCACCCCGTCGTCAAACCAGATCGCGATGTGCGGCCGTTCCAGTCTGTGCTGATCGAGCTTGGCGCGCGCCTCGGCCTGCCCGGCTTCGCCAATGAGGACGGCTCGGCTAAATATGCCGATTACGCCGATTACATCGTCAACCATGAGCGCACGCCCGGCATCGGCCCCCTCGCCGGCTGGCGCGGCAAGGACGGTGCCTCGATCGGCAAGGGAGAGCCCAATCCGGACCAGTTGCAGCGCTATATCGACAATGGCGGCTTCTGGCATCACGACTTCGCCCCTGACCAACGCTACTACAAGATGGCCAACCGCTCCTATCTCGACCTTGCGGTGCAGATGGGCTTCATCCCGAAGGCGGAGCCGATCGTCTTCCAGCTCTATTCCGAGCCCTTGCAGCGCTTCCGGCTGGCCGCTCGCGGCCATGGCAGCGTGGTGCCGCCGAACAGCGAGCGCCAGCGCATCGAAACTTACATGGATCCGCTGCCGTTCTGGTACGTGCCGTTCGAGGAAGCGGCCGTAGACCTTGAAAAATATCCGCTGCACGCGCTGACACAACGGCCGATGCACATGTACCATTCCTGGGGTTCGCAGAACGCGTGGCTGCGGCAGATCACCAGCCAGAACCGGCTGTTCGTGCATCATCGAACCGGCGCCCGTCTCGGCCTCGCCGATGACGACTGGGTTTGGATCGAGAGCATCAACGGCAGGGTGAAGGGGCAGATCAAGCTCGTCGACGGGGTGAACGAAAGCACGGTGTGGACCTGGAATGCGATCGGCAAGAGGCGCGGCAGCTGGGGACTGAAGGATGACGCAGCCGAGAGCAACCGCGGCTTCCTGCTCAACCATATCATCGGCGACCAGACCAAGGCGGACACGCACGGTAGGCGCTATTCGAACTCCGATCCTGTGACTGGCCAGGCGGCATGGTTCGACCTGCGAGTGCGCATCGTTAAATGCGCGGCCGAAGAAGCCGGTTTCACGGAGCCGCAATTCGAGCGCTTCCATGAACCGCCGCAACACCAACCCGCGCCCGAAATCCTTCGCTTCGGCGCGGAATTCGGCTCGAACCGGGAAGCCGCCGAATGACCTGCCTCCCCGCCCACACAAACAAGAAGCTCGGCCTGGTCATCGACCTCGACACCTGCGTCGGCTGCCAGGCCTGCGTCACCGCCTGCAAGGAATGGAATACCGGCGGCCACATGGCGCCGCTGACCGACATCGATCCGTATGGCGGCCATGTCGATGGCGTCTGGTTCAACCGTGTGCACTCTTACGAGCACATTACCGAAATGGGGGGGCGCACGGTAAATTTCCCGCGCTCGTGCCTGCACTGCGAAACGCCGGCCTGCGTCACCGTCTGCCCGACCGGCGCCTCCTACAAGCGCGCCTCGGACGGCATCGTGCTGATCGACGAGGACAAGTGCATCGGCTGCAAATTGTGCAGCTGGGCCTGCCCCTATGGGGCGCGCGAATTCGACACCGATGTCGGTGTGATGAAGAAGTGCACGCTCTGCGTGGACCGCATCTACAATGACAATCTGGCCGAGGAAGACCGTGTGCCGGCCTGCGTCGCCGCCTGCCCGACCAGCGCGCGGCATTTCGGCGATCTAGGTGACCCACTGTCCGCAGTCTCGCAACTGGTGGCGGAGCGTGGCGGCGTCGATCTGATGCCGGAGCTTGGCTATCGCCCGACCAACAAATATCTGCCGCCTCGCGCCCACACGCAGCGCGCCGCGTCGGTGCCCGCGACGGCACTGGAGCCGGTGCGGGCCGAGGGCGGCTTCCTCGGTTGGGTCGACCGCATGCTCTCGAACTGACATCCATGCATCCTGCCTTCTCCGTCGTCTTCTTCACCACCGCCACCGGCGCCGGCTACGGCCTGCTGGCGCTGCTCGGTTTACTGGGCGGGTTCCAGGTCATCCCACCAGACTTCTGGCTGGGATTAATCGGCCTGGGGCTGGCTCTCGGGCTAATCGCGGCCGGACTGCTGTCCTCGACCGGTCACCTCGGCCGGCCGGAACGCGCCTGGCGGGCATTCTCGCAATGGCGCAGTTCGTGGTTGTCGCGCGAAGGAGTGTCGTCGGTCATCACTTTCATCCCCGCCGGGCTCTTCGGCATCGGCTGGGTGTTGTTCGGCCGCATGGACGGCTGGATCGCCGTGACCGGTTTTCTGGCAGCTGTCGGCGCGGTGATCACCGTCTGCACCACCGGCATGATCTATGCCTCGCTGAAACCGATCGCGCAGTGGCACAGCCGCTACACCCTGCCCGGCTACCTCATCTTTTCGGCAATGACCGGCAGCGTGCTGTTGAACGCGTTGCTGCAAGGTTTTGCGCTTGGCTCCAAGTTGCTCGTGGCGGCGGCCGTGCTGGTCACGGGGCTCGGCTGGGGCTGGAAGCTCGCCACCTGGCGCCACAATGA
The DNA here is from genome assembly GCF_020164785.1 of Mesorhizobium sp. ES1-1. Classification (GTDB taxonomy): domain Bacteria; phylum Pseudomonadota; class Alphaproteobacteria; order Rhizobiales; family Rhizobiaceae; genus Mesorhizobium. The sequence continues at coordinate 28,392 of NZ_JAIUGX010000012.1, forward strand.
CCATCTCGAAATGCCTGCCACGGCCAACAGCGCGACCGGACTTGCCGGCGGCACCGTGCGGACCCTCGAATGGCCCCACACCGAAGAAAACTACCTGCTCAAGGAAATGGGCTTCCGCATCGCGCGCAAGCACAGAGTGCGGCTGCGCCAGATCACGCAATTGCTGGCCTTCGGCCTGCCGGTCTTGTTGCTGATCGCGGCTTTCGCGTTGCCTTGGCCGTTCGCAGCCGTGCTGTCAGCGCTCGCCGCCGTCGCCCAGTTCGCCGGCATGTTGGTCGAGCGCTGGCTGTTCTTCGCCGTAGCGAAGCACACCGTCATGCTTTATTACGGCAGATAGGTATTTCAGCCGGGTCGCAGCATCGAACCCGAGATCGCGAACACGCGCTGGGTGCCCATCATATATGCCATCAGCGATTCCAGCCGAAACAATCCGGCATAGGCGCGATCGAGCACGTTGAGCGAGCCGGTATAGGCTCCGAAGGCAGGCATGATCATGCGGCCGCCATCGCCGGCGAAGCAGCGCCGCCGCACCGAGCGGCCTTGCTGCACGATGCGGGCACAGGGGTGCAGGTGGCCCGAAATTTCCCCCTCGACGCGCACCTTGGACGGCTCGTGCCGGAACACCAGCGAGCCAATGGCCAGCTCGCGCACCGTCTCGCCCGGCAGGCCGGCCGGCGCTTCCGGATCGTGGTTGCCGGCGACCCAGAACCAGTCGCGACCGGCCATCAACGCTTCCAGCCTTTCGCGGAAACTTGCGTGCATGCGCCCGGCGCCGCCGCCGTCGTGAAAACTGTCGCCGAGACTGATGACGATCGCCGGCTGGTAATCAGCGATCACCTCCTGCAATCGGATGAGGGTCGCACCCGTATCGTAAGGGGGGATCAGCGATCCGCGCCTTGCCAGCGACGAGCCTTTCTCCAAATGCAGATCGGAAACGGCCAGCAGCCGCAGCCCTGGAAAATAAAGGACCCCGCGCGGATCGCAAACCGCGCGCTCGCCCGCGATGCCGATCGCATCGGCCTCGGCGATCCGCGATGCGCGCGCCAGCGAAAAACTCATTCCTCGATTCCCGGACCCATGGCTTCCTCGACCAGAGTGGCCGCATCCATCAACAGCGTTTCGTCGGCTTCGCCATTCACCGGCATCTTGCCGATCTCGAGCATGATCGGCACGGCTAGGGGCGAAATCTGTTCGAGGTGCTTATGCATGATTCGACCCTGGATGCGCGAGAGCATGTCGGCAAGTCTACTGACATCGAGCAGGCCGGTCGCCGCATCGGCGCGCGTCGCCTGCAGCAGGATGTGGTCGGGTTCGTGGCTGCGCAGGACGTCGTAGACGAGGTCAGTCGAGACCGTCACCTGCCGGCCGCTCTTCTCCTGGCCGGGATGCCGTTTCTCGATCAGCCCCGATATCAGCGCGCAGTTGCGGAACGTGCGCTTGAGTAGCCAACTGTCGGCCAGCCAGGCTTCGAGATCGTCGCCGAGCATGTCTTGGTCAAACAGCGAACCCAGCGACGGTTTCCTTGCCTTGAACATCGCCCCCATGTCGGCAAGCGACCAGATGGCCAGCGCATAGTCGGTGGCGACAAAGCCGAGCGGCTTTGCGCCCGTCCTGTCGAGCCGGCGGGTCAGCAACATGCCCAACGTCTGGTGCGCCGCCCTGCCCTCGAAGGGATAGGCCACCAGATAGTGGCGATTGCCGCGCGGAAAGGTCTCGATCAGCAGATCACCGCGCTTGGGCAGGACCGACTTGTCGGCTTGGAACCGCAGCCAGTCCGCCACCTGTTCCGGCAGTTGGTTCCATCGCCGCTGATCGTCGAGCATGATGCGGACCTGTTCGGCGAGGTAGGTCGACAACGGAAATTTGCCGCCGCCATAATAGGGCACCTTGGCCTCGCTTCCCGGCGCATTGGAGACGAAGCATTCATTTTCGCGGATGCCTTCGAAACGCAGCACCTTGCCGGCGAACATGAACGTGTCGCCATACGTCAGCGTCTCGAGGAAAGCCTCTTCGATCTTGCCCAGGGGGCGGCCTCCGCGTGAAGCGGCGCCCCTGCTGCCCGCCTGCACGTAGCGCACGTTGAGTGCAGGCACCTCGATGATGGTGCCGACATTCAACCTGTATTGCTGGGCGACACGCGGATTGGAGACGCGCCACAATCCATCCTTGTTCAGGCGGATGCGGGCGTAACGTTCATAGTTCTTCAGCGCATAGCCACCGGTCGCTACGAAATCGATGACGCGGTCGAAAGTCGTCCGGTCGAGACTTGCGTAAGGCGCCGCCGTGCGTACCTCTTCGAACAAATCATCGGCTCGAAACGGTGCACCGCAAGCGCAGCCCAGCACATGCTGAGCCAGCACGTCGAGCCCGCCATCGACCAGGGGCGGCGTGTCCTGCGCGCCAAGATAATTGGCGTCCAGCGCCGCCCTGCATTCCAAGACCTCGAAACGGTTGGCGGGGATCAGAATTGCCTTGGATGGCTCGTCCATTCGGTGGTTGGCGCGGCCGATGCGCTGCGCAAGCCGACTGGCGCCCTTCGGCGCGCCGACATGCACGACGAGGTCGACGTCGCCCCAGTCGATGCCGAGGTCGAGCGTCGAAGTGGCGACGATGGCGCGCAGCGCGTTTTCCCCCATCGCCTTCTCCACCCGCCGGCGCTGGGCAACGTCCAGGGAGCCGTGATGGAGAGCGATCGGCAAGGTGTCCTCGTTGACACGCCATAGCTCCTGGAACAGCAATTCCGCCTGGCTGCGGGTGTTGACGAACAGCAGGGTGGTCTTGTGGCGCTTGATCTCGCGGTAGATTTCCGGCGTGGCGTAGCGCGCCGAATGTCCTGCCCACGGCACGCGCTCTTCGGAATCGAGAATGGAGATTTCGGGTTTTGCACCGCCCGTCACGACGATCAGTTCCGACATTCCGCCCGGTGGATTCTGGCCGACCAGCCAGCGCCGCAACTCGTCGGGCTCTGCCACAGTCGCCGACAGGCCGATCGTCTGCAGGCCCGGGACATAGGTCCGCAGCCGCGCCAGGCCGAGCGCCAGAAGATGGCCGCGCTTCGACGTCACCAGCGAATGCAGTTCATCGAGCACCACAAAGCGCAGATCCTGGAAGAAGCGTTTTGCATCGCCTGCCGCGATCAGCAGCGCCAGTTGCTCGGGCGTGGTGAGCAGGATGTCGGGCGGCACAAGCTTCTGGCGCTGGCGCTTGTGCGCCGGCGTGTCGCCCGTTCGCGTCTCGATGGTGACAGGCAGGCCGATCTCCTCGACGGGCTTGCCCAGATTGCGTTCGATGTCGACGGCCAGAGCCTTCAGCGGCGAAATGTAAAGCGTATGGATACCGCGCCGCGCCTGTCCCGGCTTTCGTTTCGGCCGATCGGCCAGTTCGGTCAATGACGGCATGAATCCGGCGAGCGTCTTGCCCGCCCCGGTTGGCGCGATCAGCAGCACAGACTGTCCACCTTGAGCCTTTGCCAGGAGCTCAAGCTGATGGGCGCGCGGCGACCAGCCCTTCTCGCCAAACCATCTGAGGAATGGTTCGGGCAGGATCACGGTGGCATTCTGGTCGGGAAGGCGCGGCTGCTCTGTCACCCGCAAGAGGTAGCGCGGCGAAAGACAATCGCCAAGGAGAATCGGAACAAAAGGGGATCGGAACGTCGGTCGCCCCGTTGCGGGTCATCAGGGTCGGCGAAATCCCGTTGGACCGCCGTAGAGATAGCCGATCCGTGCGATCGCATCCTCCAACCCTTCGCGCGATACCAGCATGGTATGGCCATTGGCGTGGATCATCGTCTCGCTATCGGTCATGATGGCGACATGGCCCTTCCAGAATACCAGATCGCCTCGCCGGAGCCCGGCATGGTGCGGCCCTGGATCGAGCGGCTCGCCGAGGGTCGCCGCCTGCATGTCGGAATCGCGCAGCACGTCCCTTCCGGCCATGCGCATCGACAATTGCACGAGGCCCGAACAGTCGATGCCGAAGCCGGAAACCCCACCCCACAGATAGGGCGTGCCAATGAACATCTCAGCCATCGAGACGTAGTCGTCGGGCAAATCAGCAAGCGGCCGCAGGTGACCAGCTATGACCGCCTCTCCGGACTGCAGGATGGCATAGTGCGTGCCGCGCGTTTCGGCGGAGTCCACCACTGTCACGGTCGATCCCATGGACAATTGCCCGCCGATCGGGAAGCGCAGGTCAGGCCCCGGATAGAGAAAGGTCCGGGGCACCGAAACGATATGGGTTGGTTCATGATCGCGCCCGCCCAGCGCGGTATCGGCGACATAGCCGACATAGCCATCGCGCTCTGCCTGAACCCAGGCCCAGCCTTCGGCGACTTCGAACACCAGCACGTCATCCCCGAACAGCAGTTGCGTGTTGACGCCGGCATCCGGGCGCGGCGCCTTGCGCATGTCGGCCACGGACGCGCCGATCCGCGCCGGCCTGCCGGAGACGAACCGGTCGGCGATAATTTCGCCCTTCAGCCTAACGTCGGCAAGATCGGAGCGGAAGGCGTGAAGGCGGGCATCCCTGGCGGTCAAATCGGCTCCGTCAAATGGCTAGTGGGTCAGGTCGGCAGTTCGCTGGCTCTGGCGATGATACCATCGCCGAAGCGCTCGACAAAGAGCGCGCCCTCGACGGTGCGCCGGATCAGCACATTGCGCTTGTCGAGTTCATCGCGGTGGCGCGACACCAGTTTCAACGCGCCCATCGTGTCGAGGGCCCGGGTGATCACCGGCTTGGTGACGTTGAGGCGGGCAGCGAGCCCGCGCACCGTATGCGGCGGCGCGTCGAGATAGATGGTGAACAGGATCGCCGTCTGGCGCATGGTCAGATCGGGTTCGTTATTGCGCACCTGCGACAGCATCACCTGCTGCCACAGTCGCAAGGCCTGGCTTGGGCGCATAGCAATCGGCATCACGCCAGTATGACGGCAAATTGTTTCGGTTCCGTTTCAGTCTCGGCGATCTGGATTCTGCGCGTTATCAGCCGAAGCGCGTCGAGATGATCCGTTCCAGTGCCCGGATGCCCTGCGCTTCGCCGCCGGCGGGAGCGTGCGGACGGTCCAACGGATTCCACGCGAAGATGTCGAAATGCGCCCAGCTCACGGTCCTTTCGACAAAGCGTTTGAGAAACAAAGCCGCCGTGATCGACCCCGCGAAGCCGTCGGTAGTGACATTGTTGATGTCGGCGATCCTCGACGACAGTTTGGCGTCATACGGCCGCCATAGCGGCATGCGCCAAAGCGGATCCCCGACCGCCAGCGATGCCGCCGCCAGGTCCGAAGCCAGCCCATCGTCGCCTGTGTAAAATGGCGGCAGGTCGGGGCCGAGGGCGACGCGCGCGGCGCCGGTCAGCGTCGCCATATCAACAAGAAGCTGCGGCTCCTCGGCGTCGGCCAGAGCCAAGGCGTCGGCGAGAACCAGCCTTCCTTCAGCATCCGTGTTGCCGATCTCCACAGTGATCCCTTTGCGGCTTGTCAGCACGTCACCGGGGCGGAATGCGTTGCCTGCAATAGAGTTCTCGACGGCGGGAATGAGCACGCGCAACCGCACGTTCAGCCCCGACGCCATGATTATGGAGGCCAGGCCAAGGACATTGGCCGCCCCGCCCATGTCCTTCTTCATCAACAGCATGCCGGACGACGGTTTGATGTCGAGGCCTCCCGTGTCGAAGCAGACGCCCTTGCCGACCAAGGTCACCTTAGGGGCGCCTTCCTGCCCCCAACTCATGTCGATCAGGCGCGGCGCCTGCGCCGACGCACGGCCGACAGCGTGGATCATGGGGAAGTTCTGTGTGAGCAGTTCGTCGCCCGTGATGACGGAGATTTCGGCTCGATGAGGCCCGGCCAAGCGCCACACCGCTTGTTCGAGGTCGTCCGGCCCCATGTCGTTGGTCGGCGTGTTGACCAGGTCGCGCGTCAGGCAGACACCCTCGATGATGCGGCCAACGCGTTTTGCGTCAACGCCGGACGGCAATTCGAAGCGCAGGGCCTTGCCCGGCTTCTTGCCATAGCGGGAAAAAACATAGCCGCCGAGGCCCAAGGCGATGGCCGCCAGTTCAGGTTCGTCCGGCGCGGAGGCGAAAAACCATTCGCCCTCCGGCAGGGATTTCGCCAGCGTGCCGATGGCCAGGGCCTCCTCGTCTTCGCGGTCGCCAACACCGAACAACGCGCCGCCGAGCCCGCCGCTCTCCGCGGGTATGATCAGTGTCCTGCCCGTCTCGCCGGAGAAGCCGTTGGCGCCCGCCCATGCCAGGGCAGCGGCCGGTAGACCCAGCGTGCCAAGGCCATTTTTCGCCACCAGGTAAATTGGCAGGGCGGCGTTCGATTTTTCCTTGACGAGTTCGACGGACATTTGGCGATCTCCAATTCGCGCACTGCGCCGCGGCAGTGGCCATTGCGGCACGGCAGGCACGCTTAGTTACAGCAATGCTTCCACGATGGCACCTATTCACAAGACCTCTCAGGCCTTGCGGCGACTCCGGGCGGGATGTCCTAGATCCGGCTTATTCGGCAGGCGCACTCGCTTAACAATTTTAACGATCCGTTAGGGTTAACAGAATATTTCTGCGGGAGGAAAGATGGCCACGCAATGGTCACGCGCATGAATGGAGGCCTAGGTACTTATGGCGACCAACCGCACGATCGACGCCAGGGGAAAACGGCTCGTCACCACCGCCTTCATGCTGGCACTCGCCGCAAGCGTCGCCGGTTGCGGAACCAGCAAAATGACCACCGGCTCCATCGGACGCACCAGCGGCAAGCCGCTTGAAACGATGTCGGCGGGCGAATTGCACAACGCCACCGCCACACTTGGCCAGTCCTACTCCAAGAACCCCAACGACAAGCGGATCGCGACAAACTACGCGGCCGCGCTGCAGATGGATGGCGACGCCGACCAGTCACTTGCCGTGATGCGCAAGCTGGCGATCGCGTTGCCAAAGGACCGCGACGTGCTCGCGTCCTATGGCAAGGCCTTGGCCGCCAACGGCCAGTTCGATGCCGCCCTCGACGCCGTGCGCCGCGCGCAGACGCCGGAATATCCGGACTGGCGATTGGTCTCGGCCGAAGCGGCAATCCTCGACCAACTCGGCCAGAAGGACGATGCGCGGCAGCTCTACCGCAAGGCGCTCGAACTCAAGCCAAATGAGCCCTCGGTGCTTTCCAATCTCGGCATGTCCTATGTGCTGGAGGGCGACTTGCGCACTGCAGAAACCTATATGCGTTCGGCCGCGCAACAACCGAACGCGGACAGCCGGGTGCGCCAGAACCTGGCCCTGGTGGTCGGGCTGCAAGGCCGTTTCGACGAAGCCGAGAAAATCGCCTCGCAGGAACTTTCCCCCGAACAGGCTCAAGCCAACGTTACCTATCTGCGCCAAATGCTCGCCCAGCAGAATGCCTGGAGCCAGCTCAAGGATCAGGACAAGCCGAAGTCCGCAACGAACTGACGCTGGCGTCAACGAAGAAGGGCCGTGCTGGCAACAGCGCGGCCCTTCTTCGTTGATGCGAGATTCGCCGCGCCGTTACTGGCTGTTCGAAGACGCTCCGCCATTGGCGCCAAAGATGCCGCCACGCTGGCTGACCTGGATGCCGGCGGGTCCAAGGATGATGGCGAATAGGACTGGCAGGAAGAACAGGATCATCGGCACAGTCAGCTTGGGCGGCAAGGCGGCGGCCTTCTTTTCGGCGATATTCATGCGCATGTCGCGGCTCTCGGCGGCGAGCACGCGCAACGCGTGCGCAACCGGCGTGCCGTAGCGCTCGGCCTGGACGAGAGCCTGCGTTACCGATTTGACCGATTCCAGGCCGGTACGGAGCGCGAGGTTCTCATAGGCCTGCTTGCGCTCCTGAAGATAGGAAAGCTCGGCGTTGGTCAGAATGAATTCTTCCGCCAGCGCCACCGATTGCGCGCCGATTTCGTCGGCGACCTTGCGCAGCGCCGCTTCCACCGACATGCCCGATTCGACGCAGATCAGCATCAGGTCGAGGGCGTCCGGCCAGGCCTTCTGGATGGACTGTTTGCGCTTGGTGGCGCGGTTGTTGACGTACAAAACCGGTGCGTAGAAACCGGCATAGGCCACAACGATGCACACGAAGAACTTGATGGCCATCGGTCTGTCGGCCATCCCGCCGAGCACGAACAGATAGATCAGCGCCAGGCCGAAGCTGATGAACGGCAAGACCAGGCGGAAGAAGAGGAACCGCGTCAACGGATTCTGTCCCCGGAAGCCGGCGACCTTGAGCTTCTGCAATGTGCCTTCGTCGGCCAGCGCGCGGCGGAGATCCAGCCTTTCGACGATGTTGCGCATGCCGATCGACTGCTCCTCGCGCAGGCCCTTGCGACGACGATCCGCCTCGACGGCAAGCCTCGCGCGCTGCTTGGCGCGCAGTTCGTCACGTTCCAGCGCGACAGATTTCATGCGCGACTTGAGCTGGTTCCCGCTAAATGCCGGCAGCAGGGTGAACATTGTCGCGAACACGGCGATGCCAACAAGCAACGCGATCAGGAAGGTCGGATCGGTCAGCGACTTGATGACATTGTCGGTCATGGGTAGGTCCCGAATTCTCTAGACATCGAAGTTCATCATCTTGCGCATCACCATGATGCCGATCGACATCCAGACGGCGGAGCAACCAAGGACAAGATGTCCGACGCTGGTGGTAAACAGCGGCATGAGGTAGCTCGGGCTCGACAGATAGACGAGGAACGCAACGATGAAGGGCAGCGCGCCGATAATGGCCGCGGATGCCTTTGCCTCCATCGACAAGGCCTGCACCTTCGCCTTCATCTTCTTGCGATCGCGCAGCACGCGGGACAAATTGCCCAATGCTTCCGATAGATTGCCGCCGGCCTGGGCCTGGATCTGGATGACGATTCCGAAGAAGCTGGCCTCCGTACAGGGCATGGTTTCGGACATGCGCAAGGCCGCGTCGGGGATCGACAGTCCCATCTGTTGGGAATCCACGATGCGCCTGAATTCCGTCTTCACGGGCTCGGGAGATTCGTTAGCAATCAGCCGCACGGCGTCGTTCAGCGGCAGGCCGGACTTGACCGCGCGCACGATGATATCGAGGGCGTTCGGAAATTCGTTGAGAAATGCCTTGACCCTTCGGTTGCGTCTGAATGAGACGAACCAGCGCGGCAGCCCAAGGCCACCCGCCAGCAGCACGCCGGGCAACACGATCATTGGCGCGCCCACCACAAACGCCACGATTGTCAGAGCGAGACCACAAACGACGGAATAGATATAAAAGCGCTCGATGGTGACCACCATGCCCGCCTGACGCAGTTGCGCTTTCAGCGGAGGCTTCTTGACGAGCAAGTCTTTGGATTTCTGCTTGTCATCCAGTTCCTTCAGCGAATCCTGAACCGACTTTCGCCGCTTGGCCGCCTCGGCGACACGGTCGCGCGAGGCCTTGACGACGGACCGATCCGTCTCCGCGAACTTGATCGTTTCAAGCCGCTTGCCGACCTGTCTCTCGTTGCTCATGCGGGTGAACAGGAACGCATAGGCGACCGCGCCGGCGCTGAAGCCGGCGAGTACGACAAACGCCAATATGGTGCCGTCAATTCCAAACATTGGCCAGAACCCCCGCGCCGTCAGTCAGCGCGTTTCTCCATCGCCTCAAGCGCCACGGCAAGACGCTGCTCCTCGCCGTAGTACCGGGCCCGCTCCCAGAAATGGGGCCGACCGATGCCGGTCGACACATGCTCACCCATGAGCCTGCCATTCGCATCCTCGCCCTTGATGTTGTAGAGGACGATATCCTGCGTAATGATCACATCGCCCTCCATGCCGATCACCTCGGTGATGTGGGTGATGCGGCGTGACCCGTCGCGCAGACGCGCCGCCTGGATGATCACGTCGATGGATCCGACCACAATTTCGCGCACGGTCTTCTGCGGCAGGGAATAGCCCCCCATGGCGATCATGGACTCGATACGGTTCAGGCATTCGCGGGGACTGTTCGAGTGGATCGTGCCCATCGAGCCGTCGTGACCCGTGTTCATAGCCTGCAGAAGGTCGAAAACCTCGGGTCCGCGGACTTCGCCGACGATGATGCGCTCGGGCCGCATGCGCAGGCAGTTCTTGACCAGATCGCGCATCGTTATCTCGCCCTCTCCCTCAAGATTAGGCGGGCGGGTCTCGAGACGCACGACATGCGGTTGCTGCAGTTGCAACTCCGCGGAGTCCTCGCAGGTGATGACGCGCTCCTCGCGATCAATATAGTTAGTCAGGCAATTGAGAAGCGTCGTCTTGCCCGAGCCGGTGCCGCCCGAGATGACGATGTTGCAGCGAACACGGCTGATGATTTTGAGCACCTCGGCGCCCTGCGGCGAGATGGCGCCGAACTTGACCAGCTGGTCGAGCGTCAGCTTATCCTTCTTGAATTTTCGGATGGTGAGCGTGGCGCCATCGATGGAAAGCGGCGGCGCGATGACATTGACGCGTGAACCGTCGGGAAGGCGCGCGTCGCAGATCGGGCTCGATTCATCCACGCGACGGCCAACCTGGCTGACGATGCGCTGGCAGATGTTAAGGAGCTGCTGGTTGTCGCGAAAGCGGATGCCGGTCTGTTCGACCTTGCCATTGACTTCGATGTAGACGTTCTTGGAGCCGTTGACCATGATGTCGGCGATGTCGTCGCGTGCCAGCAACGGTTCGAGCGGCCCATAGCCAAGCACGTCGTTGCAGATATCATCGAGCAGTTCTTCCTGCTCGGCGATCGTCATCGCGAAATTCTTTATAGCGATGATATCGTTGACGATGTCGCGGATTTCCTCGCGCGCGCTGTCGGCATCGAGCTTGGCAAGCTGCGACAGATCGATCGTATCGATGAGCGCGGAGAAAACCTGGCTCTTGGTGTCGTAGTAACTTTCGCTTTTCTCACGCGTGCCCCGCTTGGGCTCGGGTGCCAATGGCGGCGCCTCGACCGTGCGGCGGGCCGGCGGTGCGACGGGCGAGCCCGACGCACTTCCGGCCTGTCTGGCAAGAACCGCCGTATCGGCGGTCGCCGCTGGTGCAACGGCGGCTGGTGTTGGCTGACGGAATTCCGGCGTGAACCGATTACCGTCGTCGCTGCCTCTTTTACCAAACATGATCGGTTACCGATTCCACAGCTGAAGGGTTACTTCTTGCCACGCGAGAGCTTGCCAAGCAGGTTGCCAAGCCCGGGCTTCTTCTTCGCTTTGATTTCGCTGCGCCCGGTTAGCACGTGCGCGATCTCGTTGATCATGGCGACAACCGGGTTCTTGGCATCCATTTCGCCGAGCATGCGCCCATTGTTGGCGGCATTGCCAAACAACAGCGGATCGAAACCGATGACCGACATGGGCGACAGGCCAAGCGGTTCAGCAAAATCGGATGGTGCGATCTCTGGACGCTTGGGGACGCCGGCCTGGTTGATGATCAGCTTGGGTGGCGGATCGTTGGGGCGAAGCCGCTTCAACATGTCGAGAAGGTTCTTGGTGTTGCGCAGATTGGCCAGTTCGGGGGTCGCCGTGATGACAATCTCATCCGCCTTGACCAAGGTGTTCTTTGCCCAGCCTGTCCAGATGTGGGGAATATCGAGCACAAGCAGCGGCACACTGCGCTGGGCGGTGTCGATGAGCTGGGTGAAAGCCTCCGGATCGAAATCGTAGACGCGGTCCAGGGTCGACGGTGCCGCCAGCAGCGACAAGTGCTCGGCGCACTGCGTCAGCAGCCGATCGAGATAGACCTCGTCGATGCGTTCCGGCGAGAACACGGCCTCGGCGATGCCTTGTGCCGGATCCTGGTCGAAATTGATGTTGGCCGTGCCGAATGCAAGATCGAGATCGGCGACGACCACTTCGGACTTGAACAGCGCGGACATCGCCCACGCCACATTGTGGGCCATCGTCGAGGAGCCGACCCCGCCCTTGGCTCCGATAAAGGCGATCGAACGGCCGAGCGGTTCGGCTTCCGGATCGACAAAGATCGACGACACCACGCTGATGATGTCGGCCATCGACACCGGTGCGATGACATATTCGGAAATACCGTTGCGGATGAGTTCGCGGTAGAGACCGACATCATTGTAATGGCCGATCACCACTACTTTGGAGCTCGGATCGCAATATTCCGACAGGTGCGCGAGTTGCTCAAGCAGTTGCTTCGGCTCGCTTCGCGATTCCAGCAGGATCAGATTGGGCGTCGGGGCCGTCTGGTAGAATTCGATCGCGGTCGGCACGCCACCCATATGCACTTTGAGATGCGCTTTCGACATGCGCCGATCCTCGCCGGCGCGTTCGACCGGATTGGCAACGCCCTCGGTCTCGCAGAATGCCTGGATCGAGATGCGCGGAATTGGCCGCAATGCGTGCATCGCAGCCAGGTCCTGCTGCGAGGCGTCGCTGCCGTCAACGGGGGCATCGTAGGCAAGGTTGCTCATGGTCATGCTCTTTCCCGTGACTTCTCTTCCTAAAGACGCGGCTTAGTACGTCACTTCCGAATTGCCGAGGAACTCGTCCGAGATGCCTCTCGAACGGTAGACATCGATCACCTCGCCGCGATTTTCCGCGTCAATGGTGGTTTGCTTGCGCGGACCGAGCAGATCGTTGGGATTGGCCATCTGCGCAGCCAGGTTGTTCTGATAGGAGCAGCCGAAATCGGCGTAGTGCTTGTTCTCAGAGGTATCGCCCAGGTCGGCGGGCCAACGTCCGCATTTGCCGGTTTGGGCCCGCACAGTGATGTAGGCGACGCGCACCGGCGAGGATATCTCGCTGGACGCCGCCTGATAGGATGTGACGACAATCCGGCCCCGCTTGATGCCGCTGGCGATGGCGAGCCTGGCAAAATCGCGCGCGGCGGCCGTCGCGGCGACCTCGTTGGCCGACCCGCTCGGAACCTGGATCGTCAGCGTGGGGGCGGCACTCCTGTCATATCCGTCCAGAAAGCCGAGCAGCGTATCCCGCTGCGAACGGGTCATGCCGCGGTCACCGGCGCCGACAGCCAGGTCGATCTTCTGGTTCTTTTCGGCGATCACGATCGGATGGTTGGTGCGATAGTCATCGGGGATGGCCCCTACAGTAATGCTATCGCGCTGGGCACAGCCGGCCAGTAGCGCGGCAACCGCAACGGCCAGCAGAGAGACAGCTTGCCGATGGATCCGCGAACGGCCGGACCGCATCGTGGCGATGGTCCTTGCCTTCAATACTGACTGAGACATGTCCGTTTCCCCGCTTACTTGTAGATGAAGCCGACAACGCCGTGGTAGCGGCCGTTGGGCTTGTTCGTCTGCATGGTGCCGTAGACCCGATTGACGCGGCCAAGGAACATTCCGGCGCCGTCGCTCGGGGCGTTGAAATTGTCGTCGGGCTTGGCAAGCTCGTTGCGCGCCACCGGCTTCACTAGATAGGGCGTGATGATGATGACGAGTTCGCTTTCGTTGCGCACGAAATCCTTGCTGCGGAACAGCGTTCCGAGCACAGGTATCTTGGTGAGACCAGGCAGTCCCGCAACGGCTTGGCGAATATCGTCGCGGACAAGTCCCGCAATCATCATCGAGCCACCCGACGGCAACTCGACGGTGGTGTCGGCAAGCCGTTTGCGGATAGACAATATCGACATCCCCTGCAGGCCCAGATTACTCTGGCCTCCAGCTTCCAACGTGCCTGAACCCTCGGTGGTTGGCTCCGAGACGGAGGTTCGCACCTTAAGACTGATCCGGCCTGCCGACAGAACCACGGGCTGAAATTCAAGGCCTATGCCATATTCGACTTTGTCAAAGGTGTATGTGGTGTTGCCTGTCTTGTTGTCGTCCGACACGTTGCCTGAGCGCCCGGAGACCAGATTGAACTCGCCACCGACCTTGAACGTTGCCTTTTCACCCGAAACAGCCGTGAGAGTCGGTTCGGCAAGCGTCTTCATGACGCCGCTCTGTTCCATGGCGTTGATGTAGGATTGAAGACCAGAAGTCGCGAACCCCAAGCCGGATGTCGATGAAAGGGGCTTGCCCAACCCGAAGCTGGGCGAACTCTGCGCGCCGTAGCTGATGCCGTTGCTGCCGCCGCTCCCTACCATGTTGACGCCGAGCTGCTTCATCACCGAGCGGCTGACCTCGGCGACAGTCACCTTGAGCGTTACCTGGTCGTCGCCAGTGATCTGGAGCAGGTTGACGATCCTGCTGGTGCGGCGTTCCTGATCGGGGTTGTTGATGTCGACACCGCTCTGGGTGGAACCGCCGGATGCCGTCTGTGAATATTGTCCCGTCGTCGCTTCACCGCCGGAGACGAAGATCGTGGCCAGATCGACCGCCCGCTTCGCGTCCAGCGGCGTGTCGACCATGCCGGTCAGGACGACGTTGTCGTTGAGCAGTTCGACCTTGACCTCGGAGGTTGGAATGAAGCGCTTGATATAGTCCTCGAGGCCGGCAACGTCTCGTTCGATGGCAAGGTCGAGGCTGACGATCTGTTCGCCATTCGGGCCGAAGACGAAGATGTTTGTTTCGCCGACCGCCTTTCCGAACAGATAGATGCGTCTCGCGGTGCGCGTCACCGCGTCCGCCACCGCCGGATTGGCGACAAGGATATCGTAGGCGTCGCTGGGCAGATCGATCACCACCGATTTGTTGAGCCCAAGCTTGACGCGCTGGGTGGCCGTCGAAGCCCTCACTTGCGCATTCTTTGCCTCGACGACGCCTTGCACGTTTGTTCCGACGAGCAGCAGGCCCAATGCCGCGGCCACAACCGCCGGCAGTCTACCATTTAGCCTCATTTCCTTGCCCCTACTTCGGAAACTTCGCCCGACTTGATCAGTCTCACCGTGCCGCCGCGGCCATTGCCGGAGACGAGATAGTCGGCCTGGTCCAGGTTCTTTTCCTGGGTGTCCGATATCGCCCGCAGCGACAGCGTCAGGCGATCGGCCATCTGTTGGGCAACCGTGATGATTTCGGCCTGCTGCGGCGTCAATTCCAGCGTGGCGGTCTGGCCGACTTTGGTTTTCTTGCCTTCCTCGTCTTCCTGGATGGTCTGGTCGATCGCCAGGACGCGGATGTTCTTGAGGATGGTTTCGGTGTTGAAGCCCGTGCCACCCGTGGTGGCGTCGGCCCTACGTGTCATGATGACGTCGACAAAATCGTTTGGCAGAATGAAGCCGCCGGCCGAGGTATCGGCGGATATGGCGGTGGCCACCGCCCGCATGCCGGAAGGGAGGATCGAGGACATGAAGGTCTGCCCTTCACCGATTAGCTTTGAGCGGCGCAGCGGCTCCCCGGTATACATCGCCATGCGGGCAACCGAGCCCTTCAGCTTCTCCAGGGCATCGGGCTCGGCGGCGCGGGTAATGAAATTGGCGTTGATCCCATCGGCCGGCCAGGATTGCCAGGCGATGTTGTTCTCCAGCGGCATGCCCATGGGGACGTCTCCCGACAGCACGAGGACGTCCTGAAGGGCAACCGCAGGCGCCTTGGGACCGGAATCAACGACGATCTGGGGTGGTGGTACCACCATCTTCTTGGCGACATAGCCGGCGCCACCCGCCGCGGCCACCGCCACGCTCAGAATAATCAATCGGGATGCTGGCATCTGTCCGAACCTCGCCCTTGGCAAACCACCTAGCCAGGCCGGACTTTGCAGCGGCAATCGTCAAAACAAGGTTAATGCAATGCTTACGATCGTGATTAATTTAAGGTTTACATAAATTGGGTGGACATCGCCGTGGACTACTCGATGTGCAGCATCTTGCCAGCGTTCAAGACGGCATAGCAACAGATCAACTAAGCGGCTTCGACCGAACTCAGCTTGCCAGTCTGGCAAGCGCCCAAACCATCAATGGGGAATCGGGGTAGGTCAGCAACCCGCCAAGGCCCAACGCTATGCCGTAGGGGACGCCGGCTTTCTGATCGGCGAGATGGCGAAGAAACGGGTTTCCGCTCGTGACGGTCGCAAGCGGCGATTTACGGTAGATAAGAATAGCAATGGTCAACAGGCCGCCGATGAACGTAGCGGCAACGAGATATTCTGCGAGGTGGATATTTAGCCCCATCCACACGGCAGTGGCGGCAAGCAGCTTGGCGTCGCCGCCACCCATGCCGCCCAAGGCGAACAGGCCGAATGTGCAGGCGAGGACGACGGCGCCGGCGGCGAAATGTCCGCCATATGTCGCCCATGGCATGCCGGTCAGCGGAGCAACCACCGCGAAAACGACAAGAAGCAACACCGGCACGCGATTGGCGATCGTCATCGACAGCATGTCGGAGATCGCCGCAAAAAGCATGCAGAATGGGAAAACCACAAAGATCAGGGCTTCAAGCATCGGCTCCGCGCCTATGTTCAAATTTACCAGCCCCGGACCATGGGCCGGCAGGATTAATTCTTGATGAGTCCAGGAAACGAAAAGCGCCTCCCAAAAGCAACAAGGGCCGCCGGCCGGCAGCCCTTGTTTACAAGACGATCGGCTAGTTCGATTAGTTGATCGAGGTCGAGATCGTGGTGAACTTGGCGTTCAGGGCATTGCCGAGAGCGGTGGCGCCGGTGATGATGGCGAGCGCGATCAGAGCAGCGATCAGGCCATATTCAATAGCGGTCGCGCCGGATTCGTCCTTCACAAAGCGTGCGATAAGGTTAGACATTTGAGAGCTCCTACTCCACGTGTTACAGCACTCCGTCAACTTCTGTGTTGGTTGATCGGATATCGCTAATCTAAGGAGAAGCTCTTTCGATCGGCTTAAGAAACAGCCTTACCGATTCCTTTCGCGAATCGAACATATTGCATGGTTAACTCGGGACTAAATTGCGGTGTGGCCGGCGTGTAACCGGGTATCTCCAACAACCCATGCGCTTACAAGTGAGAGCCGTCGGCGATGCCGTTTCAAGAAGGCCGGCTTAACCGTTGGTTCACCAATCCCGTTCATAATCTATTGAACAATCTGCTTGCGTGGAGCGCTCCAATGGTCGAACCGAGATCGTCATATCTGATTGCCGCGCTTCTTGCGGTTACGACGCTCGCCACGCCTGCCATGGCCGGCGCCGGCATTGAGGTGACGATGAATCAGGCCAAGATCGTGAAGCTGTCGCGCCCGGCCGATACCATCGTGGTCGGCAACCCGGCAATCGCCGACGCTTCCGTGCAGGATGCCTCGACCATCGTTCTCACCGGCAAGGGCTTTGGGGTCACAAATCTCGTCATCCTCGATCCTGCCGGCAAGCCGATCATCGATGAGCAGGTTACCGTGGTGCGCCAGGATGCCTCCTCGGTGCGCATCTATCGGCGCGCCGAAATACAGACCATGTCTTGTACGCCCTATTGCGAAAGCTCCTACAAGAGCGATGCGGAGAAGTCGTCGGAAGCAGAGATGAGCATCGGCCGCTAGACCCGGCCGCAGCGTTCGGCCCGAGTTACCATCCGGTTAAAGCGCCCGCGCCGACTTTATCGATCATTCAAACCGGACCTAAATTGGTTTCCGCTAATGCTCCATGCGAGACCGCATAGAGATCGGCAGGACCAGGCATGGGCATGGAATTCCACCTTACAGGCGAGCGGATGGCACGGCGCCCGAGGGCGCTCACTCGCTTCTTTCGCGACCGCCGCGGCAGCACGGCATTGGAATTCGCCATTCTCGCGTTGCCGTTCGCGCTGCTTGTCTTTGCCATTCTGGAAAGCTGCATTTCCTTTGCCGGCCAGGAAGTGATGGCCAACATTACCGACGATATCGCGCGCCAGTTGCGCACCGGCCAGTTGAAGCCCCCCGACGTCGCCGGCACCAAGCTAAGAGACAAGATCTGCAGCAGGCTGGAGATCATCGTCTCCCAGGATTGCCCCAATCTGCTGCTGGTGGACCTTCGCCAATACGCGACCTTCGCAGACGCCGCTTCGGCGAGCTTTCAGATCAAGAACGGCGAGGTCGTGCTGATGCAGGGCGCCAACCCCCAGCCCTTCGCGATCGCGCCGGGCTTAGCGGAAACCAAGAATATGCTGCGGGTCTTCTACAAATGGCCTGTCATGACCGACCTGATGGCTAAATCAATGGCCAATTTGAATGGCGGCAAGACCCTGCACTTCGCATCGGTCACCTGGCAGAACGAGCCGTTCGACAACTGAATCCGCTGCAGAAGTACAATAAGAAAAAGGGCAATGGCATGATGCGTGCGGGGGCACATTCTGGAATTATGAAAGTCTTGCAGAAAGCGGCCCGGTTCTGTTCCGATCGAAGCGGCGTCGCGGCGGTCGAATTCGCCTTTATCGTGCCGATCCTTCTGATCATGTATTTCGTGACCATGGAGGCCTCGCAAGCCGTCGAGACGAGCAAGAAGGTCAGTCGCATCGGCAGCATGGTCGCCGATCTCGTCACCCAGCAGCCGAACATCACGAGGGCGGATCTCGATGCCATCATGAAGATCGGGACATCCGCTCTTCAACCCTATAATCGTTCACTGCCGAACATCACCATCACGGCAATACAGGTTACGACCGATGCGACGCCGAAGGTAAACGTGGTATGGTCGCGCAAGGTGGTCAATGGCGTCTACAGCACCCCCATCACCCTGCCCGCAACAACCACGGTACCGACATCGCTCAAGGTCGCCGGCACCTTTCTTGTCCGCGTGGAAAGCCAGCTCGGATACAGGCCGGTCATTACTTGGGCTGCGGGTAGCCAGCAAAGTCTTGGCCTGACCTCGGCTTTCAACAGCATATCAATGGACGAAACCTACTATCTGCGTCCTCGCAGAAGCCTGACAATCCCCTGCGGCGATTGCTGACGGGGCTCATGGCCGCACGCCGCCGTTCGAAACACGACCACAGCGGCCATTGTGTCAACAGGAACCGCACAAGCGGTCCGGGCGGATCCCAGGGTAGGTCGGTCCGTATTCTGGACTCAATCCCAAGCCCGGCATCATCGCTTCGCAAGCGCATCATGGAAACGGATCAATACGGAGCCCCGGTTTTCCACGATAAGCCAATACCGTCTGGCTTGCGAATTGCCATTGCGGCCGAGGGACCCTATGTCTGCTCGTCCAAACTGGCTACAACCCGCTCATGGCCCGCGCTTTCCTCCTTGTCCTGGATTCCTTCGGCATCGGCGGCGCGGCTGACGCCGAGCGCTATGGCGATGCCGGCGCCAACACATTCGCACATATCGCGGAAGCCTGCGTGGAGGGCCGGGCCGACCGCGAGGGGCTGCGCAGCGGGCCGCTATTTGTCCCTCACATGGCCTCGCTGGGGCTAGGCAAGGCCGTCGAGACGGCGACGGGGCTGGGCTTCGACACCAGCGGGACGCATCTGCTCGCGACGGCCTTCCATGGGGCGGCTCAGGAGGTTTCCAGCGGCAAGGACACGCCATCGGGCCATTGGGAAATCGCCGGCCTGCCGGTTCGTCTCGATTGGGGCTATTTTCCGGACACGGTTCCCGCTTTTCCGGAAGCGCTGACAGAGGCGATCATCCGCGAGGGCAAGGTGCCGGGCATCCTCGGCAACTGCCACGCATCGGGCACCGAGATCATCGAGCGGTTCGGCGAGGAGCATATCCGTACCGGCAAACCGATCTGCTACACCTCGGTGGATTCGGTGCTGCAGATCGCCGCCCACGAGGTCCATTTCGGGCTGGAGCGGCTTTACGAATTCTGCCGGGTCGTGCGCGCACTGGTTGACCCGCTGAGGATCGGAAGGGTAATCGCGCGGCCGTTCTTGGGCGAGACCGCGGCGACGTTCGAGCGGACGTACAACCGCCATGACTACGCCGTGCCGCCGCCCGAGCCGACCTTGCTCGACCGGCTGACAGCACGTGGAAGCCGCGTCATCGCGGTCGGCAAGATCGGCGACATCTTCGCTCATCGCGGTATCTCGAAGATACGCAAGGCCGCCGGAAACATGGCCATGTTCGATGAGGCGCTGAGTGCGATGGATGAAGCCGGCGACGGCGATCTCGTCTTCGCCAATTTTGTCGATTTCGACACCGAGTTCGGCCACCGCCGCGACGTCGCGGGATATGCGGCGGCGCTCGAGGCCTTCGACCTGCGGCTGCCGGAGGCGTTTGCCAGACTGAAGCAGGGCGATCTTCTCATCTTGACCGCCGACCATGGAAACGACCCGACTTGGCGCGGGACCGACCACACGCGCGAACGCATTCCGGTCATTGGAACCGGGCCTGGTTTGAAGGGCGGCGACATAGGACTCAGGACGACATTCGCCGACATCGGAGAAACCGTGGCCGAGCATCTTGGGCTGACGGCCGGCCGCTACGGTTCTTCTTTCCTTGCGATGATCAGCAAACATGCCTGAACTGCCGGAGGTCGAAACGGTCAGGCGTGGACTGCAGCCGGTGCTGGAAGGCGCCACCATCATGCGCGTCGAAGCGCGACGGGCGGACCTGCGCTTTCCCTTCCCGGACAAGTTTTCGCTGCGGCTGACGGGCAAGACCATCACCACGCTCGGCCGCCGAGCCAAATATCTGACGTTGGACCTGGAAGGCGGGCCGGTGTTGATCTGCCATCTCGGCATGTCGGGATCATTCCGCATCGAGACGGAGGATGACAGCCACATGCCCGGCATCTTTCATCATGACCGCTCGAAGAGTTCCAGTCACGACCATGTGGTCTTCCACGTCGCCTCGCCTGCCGGCGCGCGATCCCGCGTCATCTTCAACGATCCGCGCCGCTTCGGTTTCATGCTGTTCGCCGAAGGCGCGGCGGAGGACCATCCGATGCTGGCCGGGCTCGGGGTCGAGCCGACCGGAAACCGACTGGACGGGGCGCTGCTCGCGTCCTTGATGAAGGGGCGGCGATCACCGCTGAAGGCAGCGCTTCTCGACCAGAGAGTGATCGCCGGGCTGGGCAATATCTATGTCTCGGAAGCCCTGTGGCGTTCCAGCCTGTCGCCATTGCGGGAGGCGGGTACGATCGCCAAGCCTGGAAAGAAGGCCAAGGCCCAGAGCGAAGGGCTGGCCGAAGCCATACGGGCGGTCATAGCGGACGCCATCGCGGCCGGCGGCTCCTCACTTCGGGACTACATGCAGACCGACGGTTCTCTGGGCTACTTCCAGCATTCCTTCGCCGTCTACGACCGCGAAGGCGAGCCTTGCCCGAAGCCCGGCTGTGGCGGCCACATTGAGCGCATCGTGCAGAGCGGACGATCGACCTTCTATTGCCGGACCTGTCAGCGGTGAGCTAGACGAGGATCGAGCGAGGAGAAGCAACCATGGCCTATGAAACGATCATCACCGAGACACGCGGCAAGGTTGGTTTGGTCACGCTGAACAGGCCGCAGGCGCTCAACGCCTTGAACTCGCGCGTTCTCACCGAACTGGTGGCGGCGGTGAAGGATTTCGGCGCCGACCCGAATATCGGCGCCATGGTCATCACCGGCTCAGAAAAGGCCTTCGCCGCAGGCGCAGACATCAAGGAGATGCAGTCGATCTCCTATGTCGATGCTTACGCCCAAGATTTCTTTGTCGGCTGGGAAGAACTGACACGTGCGCGAAAGCCGATCATAGCCGCCGTTGCCGGCTATGCGCTTGGCGGGGGCTGCGAGCTGGCCATGATGTGCGATTTCATCATCGCGGCCGACACCGCGAAATTCGGGCAGCCGGAGATCACGCTTGGTGTGATCCCGGGCATGGGTGGATCGCAAAGGTTGACCCGCTTCGTGGGAAAGTCGAAAGCGATGGACATGTGCCTGACCGGGCGGATGATGGATGCGGCCGAAGCCGAGCGTTCGGGCCTGGTCTCACGCGTGGTGCCCGCGGGCGCGCTGGTCGAGGAGGCGGTCAAGGCTGCGGCCAAAATCGCCGATTTGTCGCTGCCGTCGGTGATGATGGCAAAGGAGGCCGTCAATCGTGCCTATGAGACGACGCTGACCGAAGGCTTGCGCTTCGAGCGGCGGCTGTTTCATTCGCTGTTCGCGCTCGAGGACCAGAAGGAGGGCATGGCGGCCTTCGCCGAGAAACGGAAACCCAATTTCACCAACCGCTGAAGTGTGAAGCCAAGCTCGCCGAGCGGTCAAAAAGAAGGGCGGGCGGCGTTGACGCGCCGGAAAAGCTGAACTATAAGCCGCACCAACCGAGGCGGCCCCGTTGCTGCCCGTTTGTTTTTTGCGCCCTGCGGCACCCCGCATGCGCTCACCAGATCAGAAGAGAGGCATCATGGCCAATACATCCTCGGCCAAAAAGGCAACGCGCAAGATCGTCCGCCGTGCGGCGATCAACAAGAACCGCCGTTCGCGTGTCCGTACCTACATCCGCCAGGTCGAAGAGGCGCTTGCCTCCGGCGACAAGGCCGCCGCGCAGGCCGCCTTCAAGGTTGCAGAGCCGGAATTGATGCGCGCCGCGACCAAGGGCGTGATCCACAAGAACACAGCGTCCCGCAAGGTGTCGCGTCTAGCCCAGCGGCTCAGGGTGCTGTCGGCCTGATAACGTCTTCCTGGACTACCTTTCTGAAAGCCCGGCCGATTGCGCCGGGTTTTTTCGTTTGCCGGCAAGTACTTAAAATGAATGCTCGGAAATGTCTCCGGCCTCGGATTTCGGCATCCGAAATGCTTTGCCGGCACAACCGCTGTCGGTGATCGCCAAATAGCCCTGAACCAGGCTCGCGCGAAAAACCCGTCCCTCAGCAATAGTCCATGTTTTTCAGACAGTTACGGATGGTCATCCACAGCCTGTCCACATCCAGCCGGGGCGATCGGGGACAAGTCGCTGTCAAGCGAATTATTTCAGAAAATTTCGCCGCGCGCCGACGTTTTCATATTCGCCGGAAAAGGGTTTGAATCCCAATGGCTTTGTCAGAATGTACCCTTGGGACATGTCATGACAAGCTGCGTTCAGGAAGCAGATTCCTTAAAAATCGGTTAGGGGTGGCCTTGCCCTATCCACAGCGATTTCGGTAATGTCGGTCTATCGAAAGGGACGGGCCTGAGGCCCTTAACCCAACCTGAACTGGCCAGCTTAAATTGGCGGGAGTTGCAACGCGGATCAAGTCCGCGAACGGGTTTGGTTTGTCTTTTTCGGTACGGTAGGGGACTGGCGTAACAAGACATGGCAGGTAGGCAGCGCGCCGGCGCTTTTCGCCGGAAGGCTTTGTATTGCCCTGACATACGCGATGCGGACTGGCCCACCGGCCGGCACCGGCTCCCCCATATTGGCGATGGCGTTTGTCGGCGGCGGCAAGGGACATCGTAGCGAAGACGAAGTTGCCGGAACAAGGATGCTGGAGGCGCATCCCCGGCGCGAAACTGGTACGGAAAGGCAAGGAAGAACCATGCAGAGCGGCATTGAAAGGGAGCTTACGGGCGACCTCCCATTTCCTGGAACCTTGATCGGAGCAAATGACATGATGGTCTCCAGCGACGCAGAACAGAAGTTCGACAGGGTCAAGGCCCAGTTGAAGGCGCGTCTGGGCACAGAGGTCTATTCGAGCTGGTTTGGCCGCATGAAGGTCGCCGAGGCTTCCAAGGGCATCGTCCGCATCTCGGTGCCCACCGCTTTCCTGCGCTCATGGATCAACGGTCATTATCTCGACCTCATGTCGGAGCTTTGGAAGCAGGAAGACGCCAATCTGCTCAAGATCGAGATCGTCGTTCGCACCGCGACCCGCCAGGGGCGCGGCCAGCCGGAGCCTGACCTGGCACCAGCACGCAAGATGACACGGCAAACGCAGACAGCGCTTGCCGCCGGCACCGTCAGCCCCGGCCGCGCCGAGCGGACGCCGCCTCCGCGCCCGGGCGCGCCGGTAGAGACAGAGTTCCGGCACAATGTGCTCGGCTCCCCGCTTGACCCGCGCTACACATTTGGCTCCTTCATCGAGGGACCGTCCAACAGGGTGGCCTTCGCTGCCGCCAAGGCCGTAGCGGAATCGCAGTCGAGCGCGGTGCGCTTCAACCCGCTTTTCCTTCACGCGACCGTCGGGCTGGGCAAGACTCACCTGCTGCAGGCGATCGCGGCGGAATCGCTGAAACAGAATCCCAAGTCGCGCGTCGTCTATCTCACGGCCGAATATTTCATGTGGCGCTTCGCCACCGCGATCCGCGACAACAATGCGCTGACGCTCAAGGAGCAGTTGCGCGACATCGACCTTTTGATCATCGACGACATGCAGTTCCTGCAGGGCAAGTCGATTCAGCATGAATTCTGCCATCTGATCAACATGCTGCTCGACAGCGCCAAGCAGGTGGTCGTTGCCGCCGACCGGCCGCCTTCCGAACTGGAGTCGCTCGAGCCACGTGTGCGCTCGCGCCTCAATGGCGGCGTCGCACTCGAAATGTCGGCGCCCGATTTCGTCATGCGCCTCGGCATGCTCAAACTGCGCCTCGCCACGGCCAGGGTCGACGACGCCTCGCTGGACATTTCCGAAGAAATTCTCAACCACGTCGCCCGAACCGTTACCGGAAGCGGTCGCGAGCTCGAAGGCGCCTTCAACCAATTGCTTTTCCGCCAGTCCTTCGAGCCGCAGATCACCATCGACCGTATCGACGAGATCCTCGGCCATATCTACCGGACAGGCGAGCCCAAGCGGGTGCGGATCGAGGATATCCAGCGCATCGTGGCGCGCCATTACAACGTGTCTAAGACCGAATTGCTGTCCAACCGGCGCACGCGCACCATCGTCAAGCCGCGGCAGGTCGCCATGTACCTCTCGAAGGTCATGACGCCGCGTTCGCTGCCCGAGATCGGACGGCGCTTTGGTGGTCGCGACCACACCACCGTGCTGCACGCCGTGCGCAAGATCGAGGACCTCTCCGGCAATGACAACACGCTGGCGCAGGAACTCGAGCTGTTGAGACGGCTGATCAACGACCAGGCCTGATCGCTTCGGAAAGCTGACCCGGAAGGCTTTTGGAAATCAGCGGGTTGCCTGTGCGGCCTGGAGGGCCGCACGGACCTGTTCGACCCCTTGCGGGCGGCCCGGAATCGGGATTGATCAGCCGGGCACGTGGACTTCGTGCTCTTTATCCCCAGAAAGCCCGGGGAGCCGGCCCGAACCGAGCGCGCGGGCTTGCGTTTGCTGGTTTTTTCCTGTCAGTTTAGGCAGATTCTGAGCCTGTCAGACCTTTCGCGGGACGCCGATCGCCGGAGCCCCGTCATTCATTCAAGCGAGCCTGTTTCGTCATGCGTGTTATCCTGGAACGGTCAAATCTCCTGAAGTCGCTCAACCACGTCCACCGCGTGGTCGAACGACGCAACACCATTCCGATCCTGTCCAATGTGCTGCTCAGTGCCGAGGGCGCCAGCCTCGAAATGAAGGCCACTGACCTCGACCTCGAGGTGACGGAAGCGACGCCGGCCAAGGTGGAGCGCGGCGGAGCGACGACGGTTCCCGCGCATCTGCTCTATGACATCGTGCGCAAGCTCGCCGACGGCGCCGAGGTGATGCTAAAGACCGATGAGGACGGCAATGCCATGACAGTGGCGTCCGGCCGGTCCAGCTTCCGTCTCCAGTGCCTGCCGCAGTCGGACTTTCCAGAGCTGTCGGCCGGGTCGTTCTCGCATATCTTCCGGCTCGACTCGGTTGCCCTTAGGGGCCTGATCGAGAAGACCCAATTCGCCATCTCCACCGAAGAGACGCGCTATTATCTGAACGGCATCTATCTGCACACGCATGAGGTTGGGGGCAAGCTGAAGCTGCGCTCGGTGGCCACCGACGGGCACCGCCTGGCGCGCGCCGAGATCGACGCGCCGGCGGGCTCGGAAGGCATGCCTGGGATCATCATTCCGCGGAAGACGGTGAGCGAGCTGCAGAAGCTGGTCGACGATCCGGACGTTCCCGTGACCACTGAATTGTCCGACACCAAGATCCGCTTCACCATCGGCAGCGTGGTCCTGACCTCGAAGTTGATCGACGGCACCTTCCCGGACTATCAGCGGGTCATTCCGACTGGCAATGACAAGAAGCTGATCATCGACCGCCAGAGTTTTGCCGCTGCCGTCGACCGCGTTTCCACCATTTCCTCGGAACGGGGCCGCGCGGTGAAGCTTTCGATCAGCGACGGCCAGGTGACGCTTGCGGTCAACAACCCGGACTCCGGCAGCGCCACCGAGGAACTGGCCGCCGACTACTCGTCTGACCCGATCGAGATCGGCTTCAACGCCAAATACCTGCTCGATGTCGCCGCGCAGCTGACCGGTACGGAAGCCAAGTTCATGCTGGCGGATGCCGGTTCACCGACGCTGATCCATGACATGGCCGATGAGACAGCGCTTTACGTGCTGATGCCAATGCGGGTGTAGCGCGGCGTCGTCGGCAGAGCCCGGCGGCGAGACCGGCAGCGGAACAATGGCGACTTCTACAGGCGGATAGCGGTTGCCGGCACAGACCCATATAAGTAAGCTTATACTTACCAATTTTCGTAACTATGCGACATTGGCGGTCGATCTCGCCCCCGGCGCCGTGGTATTTTCCGGGGATAACGGGGCAGGGAAGACGAATCTCCTGGAAGCGATCTCCTTACTGACTCCGGGCCGCGGTCTGCGCCGCGCGCCTTACGCCGATGTCGCCCGAGAGGGTGGCGACGGCGGCTTTGCACTACACGCCCGGCTCGATGGGCCCGAGGGTCAGATCGAGATCGGCACAGGCGTTTCAGTTGCAGACGGCGAAGGCGGCAGACGCGTTCGCATCAATGGCGCCGCAGCCCGATCGGCCGATGACATGCTTGAGTGGCTGCGTGTGGTGTGGCTGACTCCGGCCATGGACGCGCTCTTCACCGGTCCGGCGGCCGACCGCAGACGCTTTCTCGACCGGCTGGTCCTGGCGATCGATCCCGGACACGGCCAGCGGGCCCTGGACTACGAAAAAGCCATGCGAGGCCGTAACCGTCTACTTACCGAAGGCACGCGAGACGATCGCTGGTTCGAGGCGATCGAAACACAGATGGCCGAAACTGGCGTTGCCATTGCGGCGGCGCGCGCCGAATTGGTGCGTCTGCTCGCCGCCATGATCGATCGACTGCCCGAAACAGGTACGTTCCCGCAAGCCGATATCAGTCTCGCGGGGGATCTGGAAAACGAGGTTTCCACCGCGCCGGCAGTTGATGTGGAGGAGCGGTTTCGCAGGGCGCTTGCTGATGGCCGTGACCGTGATCGTGCCGCTGGACGGACGCTCGAAGGCCCGCACCGCTCCGACCTCGTTGTCCGGCACCGTCCCAAGGCAATGCCGGCCGAGCTTTGTTCGACAGGCGAACAGAAGGCGCTACTGGTCGGCATCGTCGTGTCGCACGCCCGGCTGACCGGTGAAATGTCGGGCATGACTCCGATCCTGCTTCTCGACGAAATCGCGGCCCATCTGGACGGCGGCAGGCGTGCGGCATTGTTCTCGATCCTGGAGGAACTGAACTGTCAGGCGTTCATGACGGGAACCGACGCGGCGCTGTTTTCCAGTCTCAAGGGACGTGCCCAATTCCTCACCGTCGACCATGGCAAGGTCGAGCCGACCGAAGACTCCTGACAAGGGTACCCGGTCACTATATGATCCGACTATGACCTCAGCCGCCCTGACCGAAGACGAAATCGAACGTTATGCCCGCCACATCGTCTTGCCGGAGATTGGCGGCGCCGGCCAGCAAAAACTGAAGCAGGCGCGGGTGCTGGTCATCGGCGCGGGTGGGCTGGGTGCGCCGGTTCTGGAATATCTGGCCGCCGCCGGCGTCGGCACGCTCGGCGTGGTTGACGACGACACCGTGTCGCTCTCCAACCTGCAGCGCCAGGTCATTCACGGGACCGACAATTTGGGCATGCTGAAAACCGAAAGCGCCAAGGCGGCCCTCGCCCGCATCAATCCGAACGCCAGCGTCGAGGCGCACACCATGCGGCTGACGGAGGGCAACGCTCCCACCCTGGTAGCCCGCTATGACATCGTCATCGACGGCTCGGACAATTTCGATACCCGCTATGCGGTTGCGGACGCCTGCGAGCGCGAAAAGAGGCCATTGGTGCACGCCGCCGTCGGCCGCTTCGACGGCTCCATCACGGTGTTGAAGCCATTCGAGGACGGCAAGGACGGCAAGCCCAACCCGAGCTATCGCGACCTTTTTCCAGAACCGCCGCCGGCTGGCCTTGTCCCGTCTTGCGCCGAAGCCGGGGTGCTTGGCGCGCTGACCGGCGTCATAGGCACCCTGCAGGCCATGGAGGCGATCAAATTGATCACTGGCATCGGCGAGCCACTCATCGGCCGCCTGCTGCTCTATGATGCGCTCGCCGCCCGCTTCGACACGATCCGGTACAAGTCCAGGGAATAGGCTGTAGACCGTAGGGATTAGGACGTCCGCCTGTTCGCCGCTGCCTGATGTCTGCTCGCTAAACTCTGGCCGGCAGCACGCGATCAGGGGGCCGGTGGCCGTCGACGAAGGCGCGAATGTTGATGATGACCTTCTCGCCCATGTCAATGCGCCCCTCGAGCGTCGCAGAGCCCATATGCGGCAGCAGCACGACCTTGTTCCTGGCGGCAAGCTTGAGCAGCTTGCCGTTCAGCGCCGGTTCGTGTTCGTACACATCCAGTCCAGCTCCGGCGATCTTGCCGTCCTGGATCAGCTTGACCAGAGCCTCTTCGTCGATGATGTCGCCACGCGCCGTGTTGACGATATAGGCTGTAGGCTGCAGCAGAGCCAGCCGCCGAGCCGAAAGCAGATGGAAAGTGGCGGGCGTCGACGGGCAGTTGACCGAGATGATGTCCATGCGCGCCAGCATCTGATCGAGGCTTTCCCAATAGGTCGCCTCCAGACTGTCCTCAACCGCCGGCAGCACGCGATGGCGGTTGTGATAATGAATCGACAGGCCGAAAGCCTTGGCCCGTCTAGCCACAGCGGTACCGATGCGGCCCATGCCGACAATGCCGAGCCGTTTGCCCCAAATGCGGCGCCCGAGCATCCAGGTGGGCGACCAGCCGGCCCATTTCTTGTCCCCGGTGAGCACGTTGGCCCCCTCAGCCAGCCGCCGCGGCACCGCCAATAGCAGCGCCATGGTCATATCGGCCGTATCCTCGGTCAGCACATTCGGCGTGTTGGTGACGGTGATGCCTTTCTTAGCTGCAGCGGCGACGTCGATCTTGTCGACGCCATTGCCGAAATTGGCGATCAGCTTGAAGTTGTCACCGGCCTGGGCGATGAGGGCCGCGTCGATCCGGTCGGTGACCGTAGGGACAAGAACGTCGGCCTCCTTGACCGCGGCGACCAGTTCCGGTTGCGTCATCGGCCTGTCCTCTACATTCAGCCGGGCATCGAAAAGCTCGCGCAGGCGGGTCTCGACCGGGTCGGGAAGCTTTCGCGTGATGACCACGAGAGGCTTTTTTTTGCCTGCCATTGTTTCCCTCGTTGAGACCTCTTTAACCAAGACCGGCGAAACTGAAAGCCGGTCGCGGTGCCGATTATCCATGTAACAAGCGGTGCCGCCGAAGACAAAGAAAAAGGGGCGCCGACGCCGGCAGGCAAGCGCCGAAAGGAACGAAAGTGTCTGGTTTCGCGTCGCTTCGCCTGACCCTGAGCGCGGCATTTCTCGGCGCTCTCCTCCATTCCCCGCTAGCGGCGGCGCAGAGCGCGGCGGCTCCTGCGCAAAGCGTCGTCACGCTGGGGCCGAGCGGCTTGCCGCTGCCACGATTCGTCAGCCTGAAATCCGGCCGCGTCAATTCCCGGGTCGGCCCGGGCGCCAACTACTCGGTCGACTGGATGTACATGAAGGCAGGCTTGCCCATGGAGGTCATCCAGGAATTCGATACATGGCGCCGGGTGCGCGATGCCGAGGGTTCCGAGGGCTGGATCAACCAGTCGCTGCTTTCGGGCCGGCGCACCGCCATCATCGCCCCATGGCAACGCGGCAAGGGCGCCCAGATCAATCTTCTGCGCAGTCCCGACAAGGATGCCAGCGTGGTGGCGATCGTCGAGCCCGGCGCCATGGGCACGATCAAGGCCTGCGACGGCCAGTGGTGCGAAATGACGCTCGACGGTCAAACTGGATGGCTTGCCCAGTCAGCTGTGTGGGGCGCCTATCCGGGCGAGCGGGTCAAGAACTGATCCTACCATCCGTCTGACCACGGCTGCGTCGAGCCTGCAGGACCGTTCGTGGCTCAGCGCCCGATACGACCGAGGTGAGTGTCCTGAAAGCCGCTCGGCAGCTTCAGGCCATAGCCCAGCGCGCGGTCGATGGCGATGTGCGCGATCCATATCAACGCGACCGCGATTGCTACGACATGGCCGGACAGATGGCCGAAGAGCAGCAGCAGCAGCGGCACGATCAGGATATGGAAGGCATTGTAGGCAATGGCGCCGATGCGCCGCCCAGCTAGGTAACCCAACATCGACACATCCGGCGCGAGGATGAGTGCCGCGAAAAGCCACCACGAAACGCCGGTCGATCCATAGAAAGCAAAGGCAGCGACCGCCAAGACGCTCCATTCGAGCAGGATCGTCAGCTTTGGTCATTCAGGACGTTTGGGGCGCAACCTCACCACGATGTCGACATTAGCGATCTCCATCCCCTCGGGCGGTTCCGGCAGGTTGGTCACCGTGACTGGCCCATTGGCGATGTCGAATATTCGGTTCTCGCCTTCTATGAAGAAATGATGATGGTCCGATGTGTTGGTGTCGAAATAGGTTTTCGCGCCCTCTACGGCGAGGATGCGCAGCAAGCCGGCCTGGGTGAACTGGTGAAGGGCGTTGTAGACGGTCGCCAGCGACACCGGCACACCGGCGGCGAGCGCTTCCTCGTGCAGTTCCTCGGCCGACAGATGGCGGTCGCCCTTGGCAAAAAGCAGGTCAGCCAGTGCGATACGCTGACGCGTCGGCCTCAGGCCGGCTTCACGCACCCGCTTGTCCACAGCGACATTTTCCTTCCGGCAGCCCAGGTCCATCTCTTCGTCCAAGCCCACAGTTCCGCCCAATGGCGCGCGCAGGACGGCAAAAAAATGAATGCCCGCCCAAACCAGAGCCTCGCCGACATATATTCTGTCGTCCGAATGCGATCAATAGCGCGCATTGACCCAGGCAGACTGGCGGGTTAAGCGCAAACGCCGGTTTCCGGCCTGAAACGGATTGTGTTAGGAAGCCAGCGGGAAGGGCGCATGATTGCCCAGGACGACGTGGGGACGAGATTGATGGCAGGTTCGAAATCCAGCTACGACTATGAAGACTTGCTGGCCTGCGCCCGCGGCGAACTGTTCGGACCGGGCAATGCCCAATTGCCGTACCCGCCCATGCTGATGTTCGACCGGATCACCGAGATCAGCGAGACAGGCGGCGCCTTCGACAAGGGCTTCATCCGTGCTGAATTCGACATCAAGCCGGACCTGTGGTTCTTCGCTTGCCATTTCATCGGCAATCCGATCATGCCGGGGTGCCTAGGCCTCGACGCCATGTGGCAGTTGACCGGGTTCTATCTCGGCTGGCTGGGCGAGCCGGGCAAGGGAATGGCGCTGTCGACCGGCGAGGTCAAGTTCAAGGGCATGGTGACGCCTGCGGTGAAGAAGGTCGAATATGGCATCGACTTCAAGCGCGTGATGCGCGGCAGGTTAGTGCTCGGCATCGCCGATGGCTGGCTGAAAGCGGATGGCGAACCCATATACGCGGCAACCGATTTGAAGGTCGGTCTGTCCAAGCAGTCGGCGGTCGCTTGATCGCGGGCCTTCTGGCCAGCATCCCTGGAAGGAGTTGCGAATGAGACGTGTCGTAGTCACAGGCCTCGGCATCGTGTCGTCGATTGGCAACAATGCCAACGAGGTGCAAGCCTCGCTTCATGATGCCAAATCGGGCATCAGCTTTTCCGATTCCTTCGCCGAGCATGGTTTCCGGTGCCAGGTCTGGGGCGCGCCGACGCTCGACCCGTCGGGCATGATCGATCGCCGTGCGATGCGCTTCCTGTCGCAGGGGGCCGCCTGGAACCACGTCGCGATGGACCAGGCGATCGCGGATGCCGGGCTCGGCGAAAGCGATATCACCAATGAGCGGACCGGCATCGTCATGGGATCGGGCGGACCTTCCACCCGCACCATCGTCGAGGCTGCCGAAACCACGCAGAAGAACGGCAGTCCAAAGCGCATTGGCCCGTTCGCGGTGCCGAAAGCAATGTCGTCGACGGCCTCGGCGACGCTTGCCACGTGGTTCAAGATCCACGGCGTCAATTATTCGATCTCGTCGGCCTGCTCGACCTCGGCGCATTGCATCGGCAATGGTTATGAACTGATCCAATGGGGCAAGCAGGACATTGTCTTTGCCGGTGGCCATGAGGATCTCGACTGGACCATGTCGGACCTGTTCGACGCCATGGGCGCCATGTCGTCGAAGTTCAATGATAAGGCATCGACCGCCTCGCGCGCTTATGACGCCAATCGCGACGGATTTGTCATCGCGGGCGGGGCTGGCGTGCTGGTGCTTGAGGAGCTTGAGCACGCCAAGGCACGCGGCGCCAAGATCTATGCCGAGATCGTCGGCTACGGCGCGACTTCGGATGGCTACGACATGGTAGCCCCATCGGGCGAAGGTGCGATCCGCTGCATGCGCCAGGCGATGGCCACGGTTTCCGCGCCGATCGATTACATCAACACCCACGGCACCTCGACGCCAGTCGGCGACTCCAAGGAGATGGGTGCCATCCGCGAGGTGTTCGGCGAGAAGATGCCTTTCATCACTTCGACGAAATCGCTGACCGGCCATTCGCTCGGTGCAGCCGGCGTCCAGGAGTCCATCTACTCGATCCTGATGATGCAAGGCGGCTTTATCGGCGAAAGCGCCCATATCGAGACCCTCGATCCCGAGTTCGAGGGCATGCCGATCGTGCGAAAGCGCATCGACAACGCCACGATCGACACTGTTTTGTCGAATTCGTTCGGTTTCGGTGGCACCAACGCAACGCTGATTTTCCAGCGCTACTCCGCATAAGGCCGGCCTTTTTAACAGGATTGCCAACATGGACGGATTGATGAAGGGCAAGCGCGGGCTTGTCATGGGTGTCGCCAACGACCACTCGATCGCCTGGGGCATCGCCCGTAAATTGGCCGAACACGGGGCTGAACTCGCTTTCACCTATCAGGGCGACGCCTTTGGTCGTCGCGTCAAGCCGCTTGCCGACAAGCTCGGCGCCGATCTGGTCGTGCCGTGCGACGTGGAGGATAGTGCTTCGGTCGCCGCCACCTTCGAGAGCCTCGGCGCCGCCTGGGGCGGGCTGGATTTCGTCGTCCACGCCATCGGCTTTTCCGACAAGAATGAGCTGAAAGGCCTTTATGCCGACACCAGCCGGGACAATTTCGTCCGCACCATGGTGATCTCCTGTTTTTCCTTTACCGAGGTCGCCCGTCACGCCGCCGGCCTGATGAAGAATGGCGGCTCGATGATCACCCTGACCTATGCGGGCTCCGTCCGCGTCATGCCCAATTACAATGTCATGGGGGTTGCAAAGGCCGGTCTTGAGGCCAGCGTGCGCTATCTCGCCAATGATTACGGTCCGCGCGGCATCAGGGTGAATGGCCTTTCGGCCGGACCGGTCCGCACCCTGGCGGGGGCCGGCATTTCGGATGCGCGTCACATGTTCTCCTACCAGCAGCGCAACTCGCCGCTGCGCCGCACCGTGACCATAGACGAAGTCGGCGGCTCGGCCCTTTACCTGCTGTCCGATCTTTCCTCCGGCGTCACCGGCGAAATCCATTACGTCGATTCCGGCTATCATATCGTGTCCATGCCGACCCTTGACGAGTTGAAGCAGACCGACAGCGCCCGGGAATAAGGCTTCCGGTAAAATTGGATGCATTGGCGGAAACCCATTTTAAGGAGGTGTCCGCTAGAAGGACCCCTACCCTTGGGGACCTTTGAATGGCAGCAGTCAGCAACCCGAAGCGCACGCCGGCGTTCAGGCTGCTCACCATCGCCAGTTCAGGCGTCGGCGGTTTCGTTCTCGGACTGTGGGCCCTCAAGCTCCATATCGGCGAGGGGCTTGCCGGCATATCGATAAGCACGACCTTCGCGATCACGGCCGCGCTCTGCGCGCTGGCCGCCTCCGGAGCGGCGATGTCTTTCTTTGCCGGCGTCGACGAATCGACCGAATTCGTCTTCAACGAAACCCGTTTCGACAAGCTGACCGGCCTGTTGGCGCGACCGGCGATGGTCGACACGATCGCCGAAGCGGCACGCACGACAATCCGGACCGGCGACCCAATGTTTCTGATCGACATCGACATCGACCGGTTCAAGCAGATCAACGATGCGATCGGCTACAGCCAGGGCGACGAATTGATCCGCGCTTTTGCCCAGCGGCTGAAGGCGTGCGTGCCCACGCGCGCGGTGATCGGGCGCATCGGGGCGGGCGAATTCGCGGTGCTGCTGCCAGACAATCAGGTCAGCGGATCGTTGGAGAGTGCCGTCGAGACGCTGATCGAAGAGATGATGGAGCCCTATGAACTCAGCACCCATCTGCAATCGGTCAATATGTCGGTGGGCATCGTCGCGATCCCGAAGGACGGCCTCGATCCGGTCCTGATCCTGCGTCGCTCCAATCTGGCGCTGCAGGATGCCCGGGCCAGCGGAGTCGGCAACTGGTCATTCTTCCAAGCTGAAATGGGCAGGCGCGCCGACCATCGCCAGTGGGTCGAATCGGAGTTGAAGACTGCGCTGGAGCGTGGCGACTTCGATCTGCACTACCAGCAGCAATTCGACCTTCGAACCGGGCGCGTGGTTGGGTATGAGGCGCTGATCCGCTGGCTGCACCCGGAACGCGGCATGATCGCGCCGGTTGAATTCATTCCGATGGCCGAGGAAACGGGGATGATCGGTCCGATCGGCGAATGGGTGCTTCGCAGGGCCTGCCACGATGCCCGGCATCTGCCAGATGAGTCGTTTGTCGCGATCAATATTTCCCCCATGCAGTTCATGACCAAGGACTTCGTCGGCATCGTGCGAGACACGATCATCGCCACCGGCATAAAGCCGTCGAGGCTGGAATTGGAGGTGACCGAGTCGGCGATGATGCAGGATCATGAGCGCGCCGCTTCCATCCTGCGGGAGCTTTCCGAGATGGGCATCTGCGTCGTCATCGACGATTTCGGCACCGGCTATTCCAACCTCAGTTACCTCATCGATTTCCCATTCGGCAAACTCAAGATCGACCGCTCCTTCGTCAACCGCCTGGATACCGATTCCAGCTGCAGCGCGGTAGTCTCGACCATCGTCGGGCTCTCACGCGCGCTCGGCGTCGGCATCATTGCCGAGGGCGTAGAGACGGACAGCCAGGCAACGCTGCTTCGGGCAGCCGGCTGCGAAGTCGTTCAAGGCGATCTTTTCGGCCGGCCCGCGCCGCTCCGGATCCGGTCTGACGACCGGCATTCCGACGACAATATGCTGCGCCTCGCCGCTTCGCATTGAGGGCCTACAATGGCCCTTTAGGGACATGCCCTACCGACGCGCTGACAGGACCTTGAACATGCCGTCACGGGCGAGTTCGGCGAAGCTGGAGAAGGCAGCCGACAGGATCTTCTCATAGGGAAGTTGGCGGTTCGCCACCATGAACAGCCGGCCGCCGGGCTTCAAGGCCTTGGCCGCGGCGCGGATCATGCCGGCGCCGATCTCCGGTTCGGCTGCACGACTGCGGTGGAATGGCGGGTTCATGACGATAGCGTCATAGCGGCGCTCGACGGCTTCGCTCAGCAGGTCGGTCCAGAAGAAACGCGGCTTCGCCGTGGTGGCGGCGCCGAGATTGGGCTTGGCCGCCTCAAGCGCGTCGAAATCCGCCTCATAAAGGTCGAGCCCCGACAGGCCGGGGAAGCGTTCTGCGACCTCAGCCGCCACATAACCCCAGCCGGCGCAGAAATCGGCGACGGAGCAGCGCAGGTCGCCCGGCAGATTGTCGACCAACAATTTCGAGCCCACATCGATACGGTCGAAAGAAAACATTCCCGGCGCGGTGTGGAAACGGCCTTCGACCAGCAAAGGGGGATTAGCGGTGCGCAGGGTTTCCGCAGCGGCCGTGTCGGACGGGCGACGGAACCAGAAGGCGACGCCATGATATTTCGGCAGGTGACCGTCTAGCGGCAGAAGCTCCTCGATGCGCCTGCGCAGACTGGCAACGCCTTCATCCTTGCCGCCGGCGATGACGACCAATCCACCCGGCGTCAAGCGATCGATGGCCTCGGCAATGCGCAGCTCGTTTTGCCCGCGATGGCGGCCGGCGAGCACAAGCGCGGCGTCGAAGCCTTCACCCTGGGCGCGTTGCGTGACGGTAAAGCCCCCCGACTGCAGCGCAAGGAAGTACGGCCGGAAGCCTTGCACCAGATGCAGCGTGGCTTCGAAGCCGTCCGGCAGACGAAAGCCGGGCTCGGCGCCCAGAAACAGGATCCGCTCGCCCTGTCGCGGCAAGGCGACAGCCTCCGCCTCGAACGGATGAAAAAGCGTCTTCAGCGCCTCTGCGGACATCGCTGGTATTCCCTGCTTCATGCATGCCGGTCTCCACGGAGCGAGAGTGACATGCATTAAACGAAAACGGGCGCGACATGCGCCGCGCCCGTTTTTAATTTCAGTGTCGGGCCGATCAGGCGGCGTTTTCTTCGCTTTCGGTCTTCTTGTCGCGAGCGAGTTCCTTGCCGGTGGCCTGGTCGACGACCTTCATCGACAGGCGAACCTTGCCGCGCTCGTCGAAGCCCATCAGCTTGACCCAGACCTTGTCGCCTTCCTTGACGACGTCCGAGGTCTTGGCGACCCGGTCGTTGGCAAGCTGCGAGATGTGGACGAGGCCGTCACGCGGACCGAAGAAGTTGACGAATGCGCCGAAGTCGGCGGTCTTGACGACCGTGCCTTCGTAGATTTCGCCGACTTCCGGCTCGGCGACGATGGTGTGGATCCACTTCTTCGCCGCCTCGATCTCCTTGGCATTGGATGAGGCGATCTTGACCGTTCCGTCATCCTCGATGTTGATCTTGGCGCCGGTCTTCTCGACGATCTCGCGGATGACCTTGCCGCCCGAACCGATCACGTCGCGGATCTTGTCGGTCGGGATGTGCATGACCTCGATGCGCGGCGCGAATTCGCCGAGCTCCGAACGCGCGCCGGTCAGGGCGTGGGCCATTTCGCCGAGGATATGCAGACGACCGTCCTTGGCCTGGCCAAGCGCGATCTTCATGATTTCCTCGGTGATGCCATCGATCTTGATGTCCATCTGCAACGAGGTGATGCCACCTTCGGTGCCGGCAACCTTGAAATCCATGTCGCCGAGATGATCCTCGTCACCAAGGATGTCGGAGAGAACGGCGAACCGCTCGCCTTCCTTGATCAGACCCATCGCAATGCCGGCGACCGGCTTTGCCAGGGGAACGCCGGCATCCATCAGCGCCAGCGAGGTGCCGCAGACGGTCGCCATCGACGACGAGCCGTTCGACTCGGTGATCTCCGAGACGACGCGCAGCGTGTAGGGGAACTGGTCGGTGCTCGGCAGCATCGGCCGGATGGCGCGCCAGGCGAGCTTGCCGTGACCGATTTCGCGGCGGCCCGGCGAACCCATGCGGCCGGTCTCACCGACGGAATAGGGAGGGAAATTGTAGTGCAGGAGGAACTTCTCCTTGTACATGCCGGTCAGCGAATCGACATACTGCTCGTCCTCGCCGGTGCCCAGCGTGGCAACGACCAGCGCCTGGGTCTCGCCGCGGGTGAACAGTGCCGAGCCGTGGGTGCGCGGCAGAACGCCAACTTCGGAGACGATCTTGCGGACGGTCTTCAGGTCACGGCCGTCGATGCGCGAGCCGGTGTCGAGAATGTTCCAGCGCACGACCTTTGCCTGGAGTTCCTTGAACACCGAGCCGATCTGCTCGGAGGTGTACTTGGCGTCCTGGCCTTCGGCGGGGGCAAATGCGGCCTTGACCTTCGCCTTGACGGCGTCGACGGCGGCGTAGCGCTTCTGCTTGTCGACATTCTTGTAGGCGGTGCTGAGTTCGTCACCAACGATCTTCAGCATCTCGGCCTCAAGGGCGGACGAATCCGGCGCGGTGAAGTCGCGCGGCTCCTTGGCGGCAACTTCGGCCAGCTTGATGATGGCGTCGATGACCGGCTGGAAGCCCTTGTGGCCGAACATGACGGCACCGAGCATCAGCTCTTCGCCCAGTTCCTTGGCTTCGGATTCGACCATCAGCACGGCGTCGGCGGTGCCGGCGACAACGAGGTCGAGCTTGGATTCCTGCATCTCGTCGACATGCGGGTTGAGCACGTACTCGCCGTTGATGTAGCCGACGCGGGCGCCGCCAACGGGGCCCATGAACGGAACGCCCGAGAGCGTCAGGGCAGCCGAAGTGGCAACGATGGACAGGATATCGGGGTCGTTTTCGAGATCATGCTGGACGACGGTGCAGACGATCTGGGTGTCGTTCTTGTAGCCGGCGGCGAAGAGCGGGCGGATCGGGCGGTCGATGAGGCGGGAAACCAGGGTTTCCTTTTCGCTCGGACGGCCTTCGCGCTTGAAATAGCCGCCCGGGATCTTGCCGGCAGCGTAGGTCTTTTCCTGGTAGTTGACGGTCAGCGGGAAGAAATCGAGGCCGGGCTTCGGCTCCTTCATCGACACGACGGTGGCGAGAACCTTGGTCTCGCCATAGGTCGCGAGCACAGCGCCGTCGGCCTGACGCGCGATCTTGCCGGTTTCCAGGATGAGCGGACGACCGCCCCACTCGATTTCCACTTTGTGGTAGTTGAACATATCTTGTCCTTAATAAGCGGAAAGGGCCGCGCCCTTTCACGGTGCGCGGATGCCCTTTCCCTGGCTTCCTTTCTCGGGCAGCCACGGGCAAGACAACGGGAAGCTCGGGTAATTTCGGCGCGGGATAAGCGCACGAGCGTCCTGCAATCCTGCCCCATGACCGTCCATGGGTGGTTTCGAGTGGCCCTGTGCACGCTCGAAACCAGGTCTGCCAATCGATGCGACTGGCGGAATGTGCGACCGGCGGGCTCTCCTTCGAAAGCCCGCCGGTCAATTCGTCAACGGCGCAGACCGAGCTTCTCGATCAGCGTCTGGTAGCGCGCGTCATCCTTGCGCTTGAGATAGTCAAGCAAGCTGCGGCGCTGAGAGACGAGAGCGAGCAGACCACGGCGGGAATGGTTATCCTTCTTGTGGTCCTTGAAGTGATCGGTCAGGTTCTTGATGCGCTCGGAAAGGATGGCCACCTGGACTTCCGGAGACCCGGTGTCGCCCTTGGCGGTTGCGAATTCGCCCATCAATTCCTTCTTGCGCTCGGCGGTAATCGACATCGTGTTTTTCCTTATCTGTTTGAGGAAACGGGTCGCCCTCAGCCGGGATGTCGTCCAGCAGGGGCCGGTGCAGGCAAAGCGTCTGGCGCTATGCTGCGGCGCGTATAGTGCAATTCGGACAAAAACACCAGCCCAATCTACAAGCCGGCTTGCCAAGGCGACCTCGCAAGTCTTGCCGTCGCTACAACCACTTCTTCCATTTGAAGAAAGCAATCAGTGCCAGTGCGACGAGCGCCATGAACAGCAACGACAGGGGATAGCCGTAATAGGCTTTCAGCTCCGGCATGTTCCAGGGAGAGGAGGCCGGGTCGAAATTCATGCCCCATACGCCAACCAGGAAGGTGAGCGGCATGAAGATCACGGAGACGATGGTGAGATAGCTGATGACGTCGTTGGTGCGCGCCTGGCTCAGCGAAAGGTGCATCTCAATCAGCCCGGTCAGCATGTCGCGCTGGGTCTCGACCAGTTCGATCAGCCGCAACGCATGGTCGAGCGTGTCGTTGAGAAAGACCTTAGTTTCCGCCTTCACATAGGTCACATCGTTGCGGATCAACGTCGCCAGTGCATCACGCATCGGCCAGAGCACGCCCTTCAGCACATTGGCATCGCGGCGCAACCCATGCAGTTGGCGCATCTGATGCTTTTGAGGGGTGTTCAGCATCTGGTCCTCGATGCTGTCGACCATGTCGCCCGCCGCCTCGACAGGCGGGAAATAGCTGTCGACGATGGCGTCTATCAGCGCGTAGGCGAGGTAATCGGAGCCGCGAGCGCGCAACCGGTTGGGCGCCGAGCTCTCGATGCGCTTGCGCACCGGGTCGAACGGATCGCCTTCCCGCTCCTGGAAGGTGACGACGAAGTTCTTGCCGAAGAAGACGCCGATCTGCTCGTAGCGGTGGGAGGTGATGTCGTCGATCATTCTGACAACGACGAAGGCATGATCCTCGAAGAAGTCCACCTTTGGCCGCTGACCGGTGTTGACAACGTCCTCCAGCGCCAGCGGATGCAAATTGAAGATCCGACCGATCTCCTCGATCAACTCGATATTGGCGAGGCCCGTGCAGTCGAGCCAGATCACCGGCCATTTCTCGCAATTGGCGTGGACGTCATCGATGCTGGCGTTCTCGATCGTCTTGAACTTCTGGGGCGAGATCAGGGTCAGGCGCAATTCCGAGCGACGCGCCGTGGGATCGGCAATCAGCGTGCCTGGCGAAGCGCCGACCGGCGGCCGCCTTGTCCTGACCGGGGTGCGCTTGCCGTCGATATCAGCGTTTGCCATGAGTCCTCCGACGCGACGTCTCGCCGACATTAATCGACCGCTGTCAGCCGGCAAACACCCGCTTGGGCTTGAACATGCCTTGTTCGATCGCTCCGATGGCCACCAGTTTGCCACGTGCCGTCGCACAGGCTTCTTCCGCTTCGACCGGCGCGTCGCGCCCGCGAATGATCACCGGGTTGCCGAGGCGGATCTTGGTCGCCGCGTCGTCGCTAATGGCGATCTGGGGCAGGCAGTCGAGAGCTGCGGCTGTATCGACAAGAAGCGCATCGATCGCATTGAAGTCGATCGGCGTCTCGATCGCATCGGGAGCATCTGCCTCCTCACCGCCTTCATCCAGCGCGCCGAAACGGGCGGCTTCCAGTTCGGCGATGGTGACGAAATCCTGCGGCGTGAACGGCTCGACCTCGATCCGGCGTAGTTCGCTCACATGGCCGAAACAGTCGAGGTCGCGCCCCATGTCGCGAGCCAGCGAGCGCACGTAAGTGCCCTTGCCGCATTCGACCTCGAAAATCGTATGGTCGGCATCGTGTTCGACAATGTCGAGACGGCCGATCTCGACCTCGCGCGCGGGAATGTCCACCGTCTCACCCTCACGAGCCAGATCATAGGCCCGTTCGCCCGATATCTTGATGGCCGAAAATTGCGGTGGCGTCTGCATGATGACACCGGTGTATTTCGCCAGCAGCCCCTCGACCTCGGCCCGCGAGGGACGCCGGTCGGAAGTCTTGGTGACCGGGCCTTCCAGATCATCGGTCGAACGCTCCTGCCCCCAGGCAACGGTGAAGCGATAGATCTTGGCGCCGTCCTGGACATAGGGCACCGTCTTGGTGGCTTCGCCGAGCGCGATCGGCAACATGCCGGAGGCGAGTGGGTCCAGCGTACCGGCATGGCCGGCCTTTTCCGCCTGAAACAGCCATTTGATCTTGGAAACGGCTTCGGTCGAACCCATGCCCACCGGCTTGTCCAGCACCAACCAGCCGGAGATCGGCCGGCCCTTTTTCTTGCCGCGACGCGCCACTATTCCGTGTCCTTCTTGCCGTCGTTATCCTGCTCGACCGAAACCTCGTCATCGGGCCCGAGATCGCGCGCCACCTCGGGCGATTTCAAGAGATCGTTGATCCTGGCGAAATTGTCGAACGAAGTGTCGAGCTTGAAGCGGAACTCAGGCATGAACTTCATCTGCCGCAGGGCGCCGGAGACGCGCCCGCGCACGAATTTGGCATGCCTGTTCAGCGCCTCCACGACCGCATCGGTATCCTTGGCGCCGAGGGGCGAAACGAAGGCGGTGGCGACGCGAAGATCGGTCGACATGCGCACTTCCGAGACCGAAATCACGGCGTTCTCGATCAGCGGGTCGATGATCTCGCCGCGCTGCAAGGTTTCGGACAGGGCATGCCGTACCTGTTCGCCGACGCGCAGCATGCGCTGGGTTGGACCTTTTACGGATTGTGCGGCCATATCTGTATCTTACCGTCCTGATTTCATGATCCGTTACGCCCAATGTGGAACGACGGACAGCACTTCAACGTGTTTGCCGACGCTCATGGTTGAGCGTTGCTGCTTTCCTCGTCGAGCCAGCCGGCGAACAGCCGCATGTCCCGCTCGTCCTCGAATGCCGCGCGCGGAACGATGATCGGGTACCGCTCGGCGCAGACGAAAACATGGTTCGGCGTATCGATCACTCTGCCGATCGTCTCCATGGCGACAAACCGGGCACGCCCATCGGCGAACTCGGCCAGGTGGTCGCCCCATTGCTCCAGGGTGACCTCGTCCTCTGGAATAGGATGCCTTGCCGCCCGCCGTGAGACGATCAGTTTCGACACGATCATGGCGACGCCAGGGGCGAACACGACCATTGCCACCAAACTGAGCCACCAGGCCCAGGCGCTCACCTCGCCGGCGAGGAAGCCGGAGACAGCGCCCGGCAAGGCTAGCCAGACAATCAAGGCGAACTTGGCCTGGGCCGAAAGCTCGCCCGGAAGCCGCTCATAGGCAAGGGCATCCGCCCTTGCCAGCCTATAGCGCCTCACCTTTAGAGGCTGGTGAGGATCGGACGCCATGTATATCCCGACCGAACCCTGGCCGTCGGGAGATCAGAGGGTCCGGGTCACCATCTCGACGCGGAAGCACTCGATGACGTCGCCGACACGCATGTCCTCGTAGTTCTGGAAGGCCATGCCGCATTCCTGGCCGCCGGGAACTTCCGAGACCTCGTCCTTGAAGCGCTTCAGCGTCTTCAGCGTGCCCTCGTGGATGACAACGTTGTCGCGGATCAGGCGCACGCCCGCAC
This sequence comes from Mesorhizobium sp. ES1-1, assembly GCF_020164785.1. Lineage (GTDB taxonomy): Bacteria > Pseudomonadota > Alphaproteobacteria > Rhizobiales > Rhizobiaceae > Mesorhizobium. The sequence goes on from NZ_JAIUGX010000012.1 coordinate 71,087, forward strand.
CACGCTCGACCTTGCCTTCCGTGACACGGCAGCCGGCGATCTTGCCGACCTTGGTGATGTCGAAGATCTCGAGGATCTCGGCATTGCCGATGAAGGTCTCGCGACGCTCCGGAGACAGCAAGCCCGACAGAGCCGCCTTCACGTCATCCACCAGGTTGTAGATGATCGAATAATAGCGGATCTCGATGCCTGCGGCCGCGGCGGCGGCCCGTGCCTGCACGTTGGCGCGGACATTGAAGCCGATGATTGCCGCCCCCGACGTCTCCGCCAGCGACACATCGCTTTCGGTGATGGCGCCGGCGCCCGCATGGACGATGCGCGCACGCACCTCGTCGGTGCCGAGCTTGTCCAGCGCCGCATTGATCGCCTCGATCGAACCCTGCACGTCGCCCTTGATGACCAGCGGGAATTCCTTCAACCCGCTTGTCTGCAACTGCGACATCATCTGTTCAAGCGAACCGCGCTGGCCGGCATGCTTGGCAACGGCCTTCTCACGGGCCAGACGCTGGCGATATTCGGTGATCTCGCGGGCCCGGGCTTCGTTGTTGACCACGGCGAAGCGATCGCCGGCCTGCGGCGTGCCTTGCAGGCCAAGCACTTCGACGGGCATGGCGGGCGGCGCTTCCTTGATCTGGCCGCCGCGATCGTTGACCAAGGCGCGCACACGGCCCCATTCGTTGCCGGCGACCAGAATGTCGCCAGGCATTAGCGTGCCGGTCTGCACCAGCACGGTGGCGACCGGACCACGGCCCTTGTCGAGCTGGGCCTCGATGACGACGCCCTCGGCGGTACGGTCCGGATTGGCCTTCAGGTCGAGGATTTCCGCCTGCAGCAGGATCGCCTCGAGCAGCTTGTCGAGATTGGTGCCCTTGGTCGCCGACACTTCGACGTCCAGCACTTCACCGCCCATGGATTCGACGAAGACCTCGTGGCGCAGCAGTTCCGAACGCACTTTCTGCGGATCGGCATCATGCTTGTCGATCTTGTTGATCGCCACGATGATCGGGACACCGGCAGCCTTTGCGTGGCTGATGGATTCGATCGTCTGCGGCATCACGCTGTCGTCGGCCGCCACCACCAGGATGGCGATGTCGGTCGCCTGAGCGCCGCGGGCGCGCATCGCCGTGAACGCGGCGTGGCCGGGCGTGTCGATGAAGGTGATCTTGTGACCGTTCTTCTCGACCTGATAGGCGCCGATGTGCTGGGTGATGCCACCGGCTTCGCCCGACACGACATTGGCGTTGCGGATGGCATCGAGCAGCGAGGTCTTGCCGTGATCGACGTGGCCCATGATCGTCACCACAGGCGGCCGCGAAACCAGGTCCTCGGCATTGTCGGCGATGTTGAACAGGCCTTCCTCGATGTCGGACTCGGCGACGCGGCGTACCGTGTGGCCGAATTCGGTGGCGACCAGTTCCGCAGTATCGGCGTCGATGACGTCGCCCGGCTTCAGGATCTGGCCCTGCTTCATGAAATACTTGACCAGGTCGACCGCACGCTCGGACATGCGTTGCGCCAGTTCCTGGATGGTGATGGTCTCGGGCAGGATCACTTCGCGCATGACTTTCTCGCGCGGCTCATTATGCATCGCGCGCTTGAATTTTTCCTGGCGGCGACGCATCGACGACAGCGAACGAGCCCGTGCGTCTTCATCGGACAAAGCCGAGTTCAGCGTCAGCTTGCCGCGACGGCGGTCTTCCTCACTCTTGGTCGGCTTGGCCGGGCGCGCCACTTCGGGCGTGACCGGACGGCGTATAGGCGCGCCGGCGCCTGGCCGCTTCGGCTTGACCTCTTCCTCTTCGTCGGCCGTCGCCAGTTCCGCGGCCTGGGGCGCGCGGCGACGTGCCTCTTCCTCGGCGCGGCGGCGGGATTCGGCCTCGGTCTGCAACCGCGCCTCTTCCTCGGCCTGGCGGCGCGCGGATTCCTCGCGCTCGCGGCGGCGGCGTTCTTCGTCCTCGGCGCGTCGCTTGGCATCCTCGGCGGCACGCTGGCGGTCCTCGACCTCGCGAACCTTGGAGCCTTCGAGCGCCCTGCGGCGCGCTTCCATTTCACTGCGCGACAATTCGTTCAGCACCATGCCGCCGCGCTCTACCGGAGCTGGCCTCGGAGGCGGAGGCGGCGCCTTAGGCGCTTCCTGCACGACAGGCGCGGCCACGACCGGGGGCTTCGGCGTGAAGACAGGCACGGGCGCGGCAGCGACCGGCTCCGGCTTGTCGCCGGGCATCGAAAACTTGCGCTTCTTGGTCTCGACCACGACCGACTTGGTGCGGCCATGCGAGAAATTCTGGCGCACGGTGCCCTGTTCCATGCCGGGGCGCTTCAGCGTCAAGGTCTTCTTCGGCGTAACACTCAACGTCTTGTCGTCGCCCGATTTCGTATCGCTCATTCCATATCCTCTGCGGCATCATCTTCGTCAGCAACGGCCGCAAGCATTGCCAGATCGTCCGGGGTACCGCCCCGATATCGGTCGAGCGCAACCATGCGCTTCTGGACCGCCTTGCCCGCGTCTCCCGCGAGAACGGCAGCATGTATCACATTTGTACCCCCCAATGCCAAGCTCAACTCGGCCTCGGAGAAAAGTTTGTAGGCAAGGATGGCAGGCCCGCCGAGGTGGACGGTCGCCCGTCGCGCCTGGCTGATCTTGCGCACACCATCGTCCGACGCCTCCGTGGCGTGAAGGACGAAAAGCGCCAGACCGCCGCGCACCGCGCTCTCGACCTTGGTGGCGCCCAGCGAGATCGCGCCCGCCTTGCGGGCAAGACCCAGCATGCCAAGTGCGGATCTGGAAAGCAGCCCATCGACCATGCCGCCAAGATCGGGCGGCACGATCACCTGTGCCTTGAAGGCGCGGGCAAAGAGGTTCTTCGCCGCCGCCTTGTCGATATGTAGGCGGTCGGCGCTCACCCAGCAACCACGGCCGGGCAGATTTCGCTTGATGTCGGGAACGACGGCCGTATCCGGGCCGACGACGAACCGGATCAGTTCATCTGGTTCGGCCTGCCTGCGGGTGACAATGCAGGTGCGATCATTCATCTCGTCCAGGGGCGGGTTCGGTGCGATGCGGTTTCACCTCACGCACCAACGGCTTCGTCAGCCGATTCTTCTTCGGCCGCAAGCTCGTCTTCGGTGATCCAGCCAGCCTTGAGGCGGGCGGCGAGCACCATCTGCTCGGCGTCGGCGCGAGTGACGCCGTGATTGGCCAGCACGCCGGGGAATATTTTGGTCTCGCCGTCCTTGCGTTCCTTCCAGCCGGTGAGGTCATCGGCGGCGTAGCCAGCGAAATCCTCTATCGTCTTCACGCCGTCCTCGCCCAGCGTGACCATCATGGCGGTGGTGATGCCGGGGATTTCGCGCAATGCGTCCGAGACGCCGAGCGCCTTGCGCTTGTCGTCCTGCTCGGCCTCTATCTTCTCGAGATATTCGCGGGCACGGGTCTGGATCTCCGAGGCGGTATCGTCATCGAAACCATCGATCGAGGCGATTTCGCCGGAATCGACATAGGCAACTTCCTCGACGCTGGTGAACCCTTCGGAGGCCAGCACCTGGCCGACCATCTCGTCGACGTCGAGGGCTTCCATGAACAGCGACGAGCGCTCGACGAATTCCTTCTGCCGGCGTTCGGATTCCTCGGCCTCGGTCAGGATGTCGATATCCCAGCCGGTGAGCTGCGAGGCGAGACGCACATTCTGGCCGCGCCGGCCGATGGCCAGCGACAGCTGGTCGTCGGGAACCACGACTTCAATGCGCTCGGCATCCTCGTCGAGCACCACCTTGGCGACTTCCGCGGGCTGCAGCGCGTTGACGATGAAGGACGCGGCCGATGGCGACCACGGAATGATGTCGATCTTCTCACCCTGCAATTCGCCGACGACGGCCTGCACGCGGCTGCCGCGCATACCGACGCAGGCGCCGACCGGATCGATCGAGGAATCGCGCGAGATGACCGCGATCTTGGCGCGCGAGCCCGGGTCCCGAGCGACCGACTTGATCTCGATGATGCCGTCGTAGATTTCCGGTACTTCCATCGTGAACAGCTTGGCCATGAACTGCGGATGAGTGCGCGAAAGGAAGATCTGCGGGCCGCGCTGCTCGCGACGCACGTCATAGACATAGGCGCGCACGCGGTCGCCATATTTGTAGTTTTCGCGCGGGATCAGCTCGTCGCGGCGGATGACCGCCTCGCCGCGGCCGAGATCGACGATGACGTTGCCATATTCGACGCGCTTGACGGTGCCGTTTACGATCTCGCCGATGCGGTCCTTGTATTCGTCATACTGGCGGTCGCGCTCGGCTTCGCGCACCTTCTGCACGATCACCTGCTTGGCCGACTGCGCGGCGATGCGGCCGAAATCCATCGGCGGCAGCTGTTCGGCGATGAAGTCGCCAAGCTGAGCGTCGGGATTGCGCTCCCGGGCCGAGGAGATGGCGATCTGGGTGGCGTAGTCGTCAACCTTCTCGACCACTTCCATCAGCCGCTGCAGCTTCATCTCGCCGGTGTTGGGATTGATGTCGGCGCGGATATTGGTCTCCTGGCCGTAACGAGAGCGCGCAGCCTTTTGGATCGCATCGGCCATGGCGGCGATGACGATGGACTTGTCGATCGACTTTTCACGCGCGACCGCGTCGGCGATCTGCAGCAGTTCGAGTCTGTTGGCGCTTACAACCATGTTTTTTCTCCCGAGCCTGTTGGCCGGACCTTCGCCCGGCAGCTCAATCAGCTTTCCTGTTCGGTTTCGTTTTCCGAGTCCGCTTCCGCGCCTTCGGATGTATCGTCATCCGGCTCGCCGCGGCGTTTCCTGGCTTCCTTGCGCGCCCTGTTGTCCTTCGACAGCGCGTCGCGAATAAGATCGTCGGTCAGGATCAGCCGCGTTTCGGAAATCGCGTCATAGGGGACACGCACCGTCGGCTCCTCGCCATAGGCGGCCTTGTCGCGTTCGATGAGCACATCGTTCTCGGCGGCTTCAACGATCTTTCCCTTGAAGCGCTTGCGGTCGGCAACGACGATCGACGTCTCCATCTTCACCAGATGGCCGGCCCACGTGACGAAATCCGATTTGCGGACTAGCGGACGGTCGATACCGGGCGACGAGACCTCGAGATGATATGCCTTTTCGATCGGATCATCGACATCGAGCGCCGGCGACACAGCGCGGCTGACCTCTTCGCAATCCTCGACGGTCATGGTGCCGTCCTCGCGTTCGGCCATGATCTGCAGCGTCAAGCCATTCTGGCCCGACAAATGCACCCGCACCAGGCGAAAGCCGATGCCGCGCAAGACCGGCTGGACGATCTGCGCGATGCGCGCATCGATACCGCTTTCGCGGATGATGCGGTCGTCGCCCTCGCTTGCCGTTGCGGTCATTCTGTTCCTGTCGCTCGATTCGAAATCCTGCCGGCGGGTAATAAAAAAGAGCGGGACCGGGTGGACCCACTCTTCGTCATACCGACCAAGAATTTGAGGCTTATATAGACGAACACGGCCGGCGTTTCAAGCCCGCCGTGGCGCGCCGCCGAAAGCCCTGACGGCGTCAGCCCTGCCGCTGGCGCATGGCCGCCATGCGGCAATCCCCCTGTGAGACCAGGCGGCGCACTCTTACTTGTTAGCCACGACAAGAACAGGACTGGCACGCGGTGGCGTGCGAAAGGGCAAGATCATGAGCAATCGCAGATTATTTTCCGCCTTGGGCGAACTCTTCACCACATTTGGCAGCGCGGTTGCCGCCTCGCGCGCCGTGGAAACCGGCCGCAGGCCTCGCGCCGACGATCTGCGCAATCTCGGCATGGATCCAGCCGTCTTCAACCGAATCGGTCGTTTCTGAAACTCCGCAACGAGGGCAGCCTTAGCTCTCTATGCCCTGACAAAGGTCAGGTAGGCAGGCCGACGGCCCTCGCGAACGGCCTTTGCCTCATAGCGCGTGCCTGGCCACCCGTCATACGGCCGATGCCAATCCGCCGCTTCCGAAGCCTGCCATCGGAACGCTGCGTGCGCCCGGCAGTGTTGGAGAGTCCAGTTGACATAGGTATCGATGTCGGAGGCAAAGCGGAAGCTTGCCCCCGGCTTCAGCACGCGTGCGAAGCGATCGAGATTGACCGGACTGACGAAACGCCGCTTCCAATGCTTCTTCTTCGGCCAAGGATCCGGATAGAGAAGATCGATGCCGTCCAGCGATGCACGCGGCAGCCAGTCGAGCAGGCGGGTAGCGTCATCGTCGTGGACCCGCAGATTGGCGAGCGGCCTGTTGCTGACCGCCATCATCATCTTGGCCATGCCGTTGACGAAGGGCTCGACGCCGATGAAGCCGGTCGAGGGCTGCTCGGTCGCGCGATGCAGGAGGTGTTCGCCACCGCCGAAGCCGATCTCGAGACGAACCGCCGAAACTTCCGCTTCAAACAGACTGCGCAAGTCGAGCGGCGGTTCAGCATTCAGATCAAGCCGGTATAGTCCGAAGCCGCTCTCCAGGGCAGCCGCCTGCAGCGGACGCATGGTCTTGCCGCGCCGGCGACCGAAGAAGGCTTCGGTGGCGCGGCTTGGTCTGTCATGCTGGTCCATGGTGGGGTCCGGCGCCGCCGTCAGGCGGCGACCGCGTCCCTGAGCGCCTTGGCGAGATCCGTCTTCTCCCAGGAAAACGACCCGTCGCGGCCCGCCTTGCGGCCGAAATGGCCGTAGGACGACGTCTTGGCGTAGATCGGCTTGTTGAGATCGAGATGACGGCGGATGCCGGAGGGCGACAGGTCCATCACCGTGCGCAGCACCTCTTCCAGCTTTGCCTCGTCAACCGTGCCGGTGCCATGCAGGTCGACATAGACCGACAGGGGCTGGGCGACGCCGATGGCGTAGGACAGCTGGATCGTGCAACGCTCTGCGAGCTTTGCCGCCACAACATTCTTGGCAAGATAGCGCGCCGCATAGGCGGCCGAACGATCGACCTTGGTGGTGTCCTTGCCGGAGAAAGCGCCGCCGCCATGCGGCGCGGCACCGCCATAGGTGTCGACGATGATCTTGCGGCCGGTCAGCCCGGCATCGCCATCTGGACCACCGATAACGAACTTGCCGGTCGGGTTGATGTACCACATGCAGTTGTCAGCGATCTTGAGGTCGCCCAGCGCCTGGCGAATATAGGGCTCGACGACCTGGCGGACCTTCTTGGAGTCCCAGCTCGCATCGAGATGCTGGGTCGACAGCACGATCTGCGTTGCCTCGGCGGCCTTGCCGTCGACATAGCGCACGGTGACCTGGCTCTTGGCGTCCGGACCGAGCTTGCCAGCCTCGCCGTTTCCTGCATGGCGCGCGGCAGCAAGAAGTTCGAGAATCTTGTGGCTGTAATAGATCGGCGCCGGCATCAGATCCGGCGTCTCGCGGCAGGCATAACCGAACATGATGCCCTGGTCGCCCGCACCCTCCTCGCCCTGGCGGTCCGAGGCGTTATCTACGCCCTGGCCGATGTCCGGCGACTGGCCATGCAGCAGGACTTCGATCTTGGCGGTCTTCCAGTGGAACCCGGCCTGTTCGTAGCCGATCTCGCGGATCGCCTTGCGGGCGACCGACTTGAACTTGGCCGGATTGACGACTGGATGCCCGGCGGCATCCTTGATGATGTTGCCGGCCTTGTCCTTCTTCAGCAGCGTCTCGGGGACACGCACCTCACCGGCGATGACGACGCGGTTGGTGGTTGCCAACGTCTCGCAGGCGACGCGGACCTTCCAAGGGTCCATGCCGGTCTTCTTGGCTTCGCGGTAGACCAGATCGACGATCTCGTCGGAGATCCGGTCACAGACTTTGTCGGGATGGCCCTCGGCAACGGATTCCGAGGTAAACAAGTAGTTCTGCCGCGTCACGGGTGTCCCCTCTTGAAAAACGATCGGCAGGCTGCCGATTTTGGCGCGCCACGTGTTAGCGGTGCGGGACGCCGCTCGTCAAGCGGCGCTGCGGCCATGGCAGGAATATCGGCGAACTTATCTTGTACCACCGGCGGCACGTAGCCGCCGGTGGGAATAGGATCACGGATCAGTCGGAATCGTCGGCGGAAAGGGCCTTGACGAGTTCGATGATCTTGCGGCGCACCTTGGCGTCGCCAATCTTGACGAAGGCACGGTTGAGCTGAAGGCCCTCCGCGCTGCCGCAGAATTCGACGGCGAAAGCCATCGACGCATCTTCCGCGAAGCCACGGCCGGCTACGGCCTCCTGGCCAGGCGCGTCCTCGAAGAAAAAGGCGACAGGCACGCCGAGTATGGAAGCAATCGCCTGCAGGCGGCTGGCTCCGACGCGGTTGGTGCCCTTTTCATATTTCTGAATTTGCTGAAAGGTGATCCCCAAATTCTCGCCCAGTTTCTCCTGGCTCATTCCCAGCATGTTGCGGCGAAGCCGGACACGGCTGCCGACATGGATGTCGATCGGATTCGGTTTCTTCTTGTTTTCTTCTGTCATTTTTTCCTCGCCGAATTTTTTCGGCTTTCAGAATTTTTTATTGCCCAAAAATAGCCGGAGGCAACTGCCCCAACAGAATGGTCCACCGGCTTCGCGAAATTTCAGGCGTTACAGTATGAATTTCTAATGTGCGGGCTGTCAATTCGCGCGTAGCCTTTGCCTTACGCTCAGCATCAGCGCAGCCATGCCAAACAGCAACATGATCAGCATTCCGTTAATGCGTCGCTGGCCGGACGACAGGACGGCCTGCGCGGAAATGGGCAAATGAACATCGATGGCGCCGCGCGCGTCGATCGCCAGCGCGTCGACGATACGGCCGCGTGGATCGACGACGGCGGAAATGCCGTTGTTGGCCGCGCGCAACAGGGGCAATCCATTCTCAACGGCGCGGATCTGAGCCTGCCTGAAATGCTGATACGGGCCCGGCGTGTCGCCGAACCAGGCGTCGTTCGTGACATTCACTATAAGCTCTGCCGATTTGGCACCCTTCTCGACCAGATCGGGAAAGATCACCTCGTAGCAGATGAAGGGGAGCGCGCGGAGACCGTCGGGTAGCATGATGGCGTGCCGTTCGTTACCGGCGGCAAAATTCATTGGTCCGGCAACCAGTTGCTCGAGGCCGAAGCGGCTGAGCAGGTCGGCGAAAGGCAGGTATTCGCCGAACGGAACCAGATGAACCTTGTCGACGGCATCCGCTATTTCGCCCTTGTCGTTGATAGCCACCACGGAATTGTAGTAGCGGCTGTCGGTAGTCGCGCCCGAACCCTCTTCGCGCACGACCCCGGCCATCAGCATCTGGCCGGGCGCCAGCATGTCACCCAACGCGGTCAATGCGTCCGGGCGCTCGGTGAACAGAAACGGCACCGAGGTTTCCGGCCACAGGATCAGCTGGGGCTTTTGACGACCAGGCCCGGGGGCCTCGGCCGAGAGCCCCATCAAGGTGGCGAAGATCCGGTCGCGGACCGAGGCGTCCCACTTTTCCGACAAGTCGACAGCCGGCTGGACGATGCGGACATCCAGGCTGCGCGCCGCCGGAGTTTCGGGAGCGGACAGACTGATGAAGCCGAAACCGACGTGAGCGGCAATCAGCAGGACAAACAGCGCCGCGCCAAGCCGCAGGTGCCGTCGAGCCGCCAGCAGCGCCGGCAGCGCGAAGACGAACACCGCGAGCGCATTCATGCCGACCATGCCGGTGATCGATATACTTTGCATCAACAGAGGCACCGGCATGGCCGCGTAGCCGATCGCATTCCATGGAAAACCGGTGAACAGGAAGCCGCGCAGCCATTCCGTCAGGGCAAAGCCGAAGGCAAGGGCAGCGATGCGGCCGATGTCATTGGTCCACATGGTGCGGGCGATCATCGCCGCAAAGCCATAGAAAAAGGCTAGCGCGAAGGGAATGCCGATCAAGGCGAAGGGAAGCGCCCAGGCGAAGCTGTCGGCCTCGACCAGGAGGGCAGAGCCGATCCACCAGAGCCCGGCAAGAAAATAACCGAAGCCGAACCACCAGCCGACGGCGAAGGCCGGCCGTAGGCGTCGCAACAGGCTATCCGAGGCATCGCCGGTCGCGCCGTCGATCAGCCAGACCAGCACCGGAAACGAGATGAAACAGGCGGCGAAGAAATCATAGGGCGCCTGGCCAAGAACCGCCAAGGCGCCCGCCAAAAACGCCACGAGCGCACGCCGCCAACCCCAAAGCAGAATTATCCGGCCGGCAAGGCGCTGCATGCATACTTCTCAGTCGCGAATCAGGACGCAAGATTTAGCAGGCCGCGGTCCGCGCTCCAAACGGGGCATGGGATGCCGGACACCGAATTGCCGGCAGCCCTGCCCAGAGCCTAGGCCTGCTCGGTGCGCGCGGCGCGACGACGACGCTCTGCCTTCTGGCTGTGCACGATACGGACACGCTTGACGCGGCGCGGATCGGCATCGAGCACATGGAACTCGAACCCTGGTATGGCCTGCACGACCTCGCCCCGGGCCGGGACGCGGCCGAGCGTGTTGAAGATCATGCCGCCGATCGTGTCGACATATTCGCCATGCTCGCCCGCAGCGAAATCCTCGCCGATCATCTTGGCAACGTCGTCGATCTCGGCCTTGCCGTCGACAATGTACACGCCGTCACCGCTCTGGGTGATCATCGGCTCGTCGTCGTCATGCTCGTCCTCGATGTCGCCCACCACCATCTCGACGATGTCCTCGAGCGACACGAGGCCGTCCGTGCCGCCATACTCGTCGATCACCAGCGCCATCTGCGTGCGCGTTGTCTGCATGCGACCCATCAGATCCGAGGCAAGCATCGACGGTGGCACGAACAGAACCGGACGGATCAGGTTCAGGTCACCGATGGTGCGCGCGAGGTCGACCTGGGCGAGGTCCAATTGAGTAGCGACCGGAATCTTCCTCGACGTCCGGCCCTTCCTGACGCGCGCGATCTTGGTGATATGGGCCAGCACGTCCCTGATATGGACCATGCCGCGCGGGTCGTCGAGCGTCTCGGAATAAACCGGCATGCGGGAATGGCCGGACTGCTCGAAAGTGCCCAGCAGATCGCCCAGCGTGGTCGTGATCTCGACCGCCTCGATGTCGGCGCGCGGTACCATGACGTCCTCGACACGCACCTCGCGCAAGCGCAGGATATTGTTGAGCATGGCGCGTTCGCCGGGCGAGAATGATTCCGCATCGCTCGTCGTTTCCGCAAGCGCGCCGGCGATTTCCTCGCGCAGGCTGGTTCCGTTGCGGTGACGGAACAGGCCAATCACGCGGTCGAACAGGGAAGGCCCGGCAGGCGATGGCTCGCTGGCTACGCTGACGGTACTGGGACTTGATCCCTCTTCCGATGTCTCGGAAGCCTTGGTCGCACTGCCGGCTTCGGGGCGGGCGGCAGTCTCTGGTTTGTCGTTCATCGTCGTCCGGTCAATTGTCAGATGTAGTTACGCGTAGGGATCGGGGATGGCAAGCCTCGCAAGCGCTGCGCGCTCGATGGCCTCCATCTCTTCAGCCTCGGCATCGGTCTCGTGATCATGGCCGAGCAGGTGCAGCAGGCCATGGATGACGAGATGGGTGATATGGTTCTCGACGGGCTTGTCTTCCAGCGCGGCTTCGCGTGAAACCGTCTCGGCGGCCAGCACTATATCCCCCAGCATCGGCGGAAGCGGCTTGCCCTGCACATAGGGAAAAGCTGGGAAAGACAAGACGTTGGTTGGTTTGTCCTTGCCGCGCCAGCCGGCATTGAGGGTCTGGATATGGGCGTCGTCGGAAAACACGATGCTGAGTTCGGAATGCCCCGTCACGCCGGTCTCGGCGAAAGCGGCATCGACCGCCCGATCGACCAGCCGCGTCAGGCTGACCTCATTGGGCCAGGCGCCCGCCTCGATCGATATGTCGATGTCGACGGGGGAATGCCCGTCGACGGATAGTTTGTCCTCAGGCATGAAGTCGCATCGCCGGGATCAGTTCTCGGCACCGAGGCCGCGCGCGAGCTTGGCGTCACGGTCGTAGGCCCTGACGATTTCAGCGACGAGCGGGTGGCGGACGACGTCGACATCGTTGAAGCGCACGGTCACCGCGCCCGCCACGCCGTCGAGCACTCGCAGGGCTTCGACAAGGCCGGATTTGGTGCTCGGGGGCAGGTCGATCTGGGTCGGGTCGCCGGTGACGATCATCCGCGAATTCTCGCCCAGGCGCGTCAGGAACATCTTCATCTGCATTGGTGTGGTGTTCTGCGCCTCGTCGAGGATGACGGCCGCGTGCGCCAGCGTGCGGCCGCGCATGAAGGCGAGCGGCGCGATCTCGATGACTTCGGCGGCAATGGCGCGCTCGACCTTGTCCGCCGGCATCATGTCGTAAAGCGCGTCATAGAGCGGACGCAGATAGGGATCGACCTTTTCCTTCATATCGCCCGGCAGAAAGCCAAGCCGCTCGCCGGCCTCGACCGCAGGACGCGACAGGATGATGCGTTCGACCATGCCGCGTTCCAGCAGCATCGCCGCATGCGCCACAGCCAGATAGGTCTTGCCCGTGCCGGCCGGACCGATCCCGAACACCAGTTCCGACCGTTCCAGCGCCCGCATATAGGCGTCCTGGTTCAACGACCGGGCATAGATGGTCTTCTTGCGGGTGGATATCTGCGCGGCAGAGACCTTGCCCTTGCGCTCCAGCGTCGGCAACGTCAGCTGGTCATCGGCGGCCATCGCCATGCGAACCGCGCCGTCGACGTCCGACTGGCCGATATCGACGCCTTTCTGCAGAATGCCGTACAGATTGTCCAAGGCCCTGCGCGCCTGCTCGGCTGCCGGAGCGGAGCCCTTGATGGTCAACTGGTTGCCGCGCGAACGAATGTCGACGCCGAGCTTCTGCTCAAGCCGGGCCAGATTCTCATCGAACTGGCCGTAAAGTGCGCTGGCAAGCTTGTTGTTGTCGAAAGTCAGAACGATGTGCGCCATGTCAGAAGCGCCAGACGCCGGTACCGGGGGCAGGTTCTTCAGCTCTGCTGCGCTCAACCGTCTCTCCTCATCTGCCGAGACCCTCAGGCCAATTCGGCGAACAGGCTATTGTAGCCCGTCTTCGTGATTCGTACCTTGATAATGTCGCCGATTTCGCCGGCCTTTTCATCAACAATAACCGGCTGCAGCCAAGGCGAGCGTCCAACCTTCTGGCCAGCCTGGCGGCCAGGCTTCTCGATCAGCGTGTCGATGACACCGCCGACCAGGCTCGACCCAAAATCCTGCTGCTGCTTGAGGAGCAGGGCCTGCAGCCTTTGCAGTCGCTCGTCCTTGACGGCTTCCGACACATGATCGGCCATCTCGGCGCCCGGCGTGCCAGGGCGCGGCGAGTATTTGAATGAGAACGCCGAAGCGTAGTTCACCTGGCGCACCAGATCCATGGTCGCCTCGAAATCGGCTTCCGTCTCGCCGGGGAAACCGACGATGAAATCGCCCGAAAGCGCAATATCGGGCCGAGCGGCACGGATGCGGTCGAGCAGCGCCAGATAATCCTTCGCCGTATGCCGCCGGTTCATTGCCTTGAGGATGCGGTCGGACCCCGATTGCACCGGCAGATGGAGATAAGGCATCAGCGCCGCCAGGTCGCGGTGAGCCGCGATCAATTCGTCATCCATGTCGCGCGGATGGCTGGTGGTGTAACGCAACCGCGCAAGTCCGGGAATTTCGGCCAGCCTGGACAGCAGCCGGCCAAGACCCCACTCCTTGCCATCCGGCCCCTGCCCATGCCAGGCATTGACGTTCTGGCCAAGTAGGGTCACCTCGCGCACGCCGGCCTCGGCTAGGCGCTCTGCCTCGGCAACGATCCGCGCCGCCGGCCGCGATACTTCGGAGCCCCTGGTATAGGGCACCACGCAGAAGGTGCAGAATTTGTCGCATCCCTCCTGCACCGTAAGGAAAGCCGTGACACCGCGCTTGATGATTTCGGCGCGCTCGGGCCGCGGCAGGTGGTCGAACTTGTCTTCGATTGCGTAGTCGGTCTCGACGATCTTCTCGCCGCCGCGCACACGCGCCAGCACGCTGGGCAGGCGGTGATAGGTCTGAGGGCCGATGACCAGATCGACGGCCGGCGAGCGGCGGATGATCTCGGCGCCTTCGGCCTGCGCCACGCAGCCTGCGACGCCGATCACCATCTCACGGCCCGTCGAGGCGCGTTCGGCCTTCATGTCGCGGATGCGGCCGAGTTCGGAATAGACCTTTTCGGCCGCTTTTTCCCTGATGTGGCAGGTGTTGAGCAGCACGAGATCGGCCTCGCCAATGGCATCGGTGGCGGTGTAGCCGTCGGCGGCCAACGCATCGCCCATGCGCTGTGAATCATAGACGTTCATCTGGCAGCCATAGGTCTTGATGAAGACCTTTTTCGCCGTCGTCGGGAGCATCGCGGGCTCCCCGGCTGCGCCGCCGATGCCGTCGCTTTTAATCGTGTTCAAGTCCATCCGCCGGCTTCTAACGCCTTTTGATGACAAAAAACAGACGGATTCTCGGGATGCGCTCTGCAGGCGCCAGGCTCCGCTATCGGCTCGGGAGCGGATCGGTGAGCGCAGCCTGCACCATGGCGCTCACCTGTCTTTCCATCAGTTTGGCTATTTCCTTGCGGTTCGAGCCCTTGGAAAAGGTGATCGCCTCGCCGAAATGGACCTCTACGTCGAGAGCGCCCTCGGCCATCAGCACCTTGAGATGCGGCATCAGGTCCTCGTCCCCGATCCAGGCGGCAATCGTGCGGTGCCTGCGGCCGAGCGGCACGCCATGCAGGCGTGTATAGACGATCGCCACCGGCTGGATGAAGACCTGCTGGGCGGCACCTTCCGTAATCGCCATCGAAGCGGCGCCGAACAGCGTGCTCTTGAACGGCAGGATCATGTTGCCATCGCCCGTCGAGCCCTCGGCGAACAAAACCATGGCATCGCCCTTGGCCATGCGGCTGCCGATTTCGCTGGCCTGATCGCCTGAGGAGCGCTTGCGCTCGCGCTCGATAAAGACGGTGCGCTGCAATTTCGAGAGCATGCCGATCAGCGGCCAGCCTGCCATATCGGCCCTGGCGATAAACTTCACATCGGCAAAGGAGCCGAGAACCATGATGTCGGTCCAGGAAATATGGTTCGCTGCCACGAGCAGAGGACGGTGCTCCGACAGTGCTCCCCTGACATGGATGCGCATGCCGAGCGCCCGGATGATCATCCTGTGCCAGATCTTGAGGATCACGGTTTCCGGCCACCAGCCGGTCTTCATCGACAGGATCTGCAGAGGGACCAGCACAGCTGAGCCGGCGGCGACAAATCCCAGCGCCAGGATAATCCTGATTTTCTTGATCATCGCCCTACCCCGGCCTCTGGCTAGCGAAGATCGCGGCGCATGACAAGCGCGCCGGTCGGTCCGTGCTCGGGCGATCTGTAGTAATTCGGCCGCTTGCCCACCTCACGAAAGCCAAGCCGCCTGTAAAGCGCGATCGCAGCGGCGTTGGTCTCGTCAACCTCGAGGAACAGCGCCTCGGCGCGTTGCGCGTGCAGTTCGCGCAGCACCGCGTCCATCAGTTGCCAGCCCAGCCCCTGCCGGCGATGCGACCGCGCGACCGCGACGGTGAGGATTTCGCCCTCGCCGGCCGCGAGCCTTGCCAGCACGAAGCCGACAGGCGGCTTGGCGCCCTGCCCGGTTTCACGCGCTGCATAGCCGAACACGGTGCCCTGTTCGAGCAAGGCGGCGAATTCTCCGTCGCTCCAGGGGCGGACGAAATCCTCACTATGCAGCAGCGAGACCGCCTCGCTGTCGGCGATCTTCAACGGCTGCAGCGCGTAGTCCCGGCGGCGACCATGGAGGAAAGGAATGCGCATTAACTCCGTTGCCTCGACAAAATGAATCCGGCCTGGGGCTTTGCGTCGGCGCCGCGCAGATAGAGCGGCTTCGGCCTCTCGCCGGCGCCTTTGGCGGCGGCGCGACGGGCGTAGGTCGCGATATCAGCGGTCGGTGTCCGAGGACCGACATCAAAACCAACTCCGGTCGATGCAGCGATTTGCGCGGCGGCGGTGCCGGCCAGCACCACGGAATGCTTCGTCGCCATGGCGACCGCCTCAGGCAGTGCGATCACTGATGGACCGCAAGTCAGGTCTGACTTTTCGTTGTACAGAGCGGCGTGGATTTCCTCTCGTCCGGCATCGAGCGCGACGAGCACGGCGCGGCCCGGAAATGCCGATGCCGCATCCGCGGCCAGCGCCTCGAGCGTCGTCACGCCGATGGCCGGGATGTTCAGAGCCAGCGCCAGCCCGCGCGCCGTCGAGACCCCGACGCGCAGGCCGGTAAACGACCCAGGGCCGACGGAGACGGCGATGGCGTCGAGACCGGCATAGTCCATTGCCGCCTCCTTCAGCGCTTCGGCAATGACAGCCATCAGGTGTTCGGCATGGCCCTTGCCGAGATCGAGCACCGAGCGGCCGAGCTCCCGATTCGCCGCTGCGTCATAGACGCAGGCGGCGCATAGATTGGCGGCACAGTCTATGGCAAGCAATTTCATGAAGTGCCCAGTTCAAGAACCACGCTTCCTCTGCCCGCCATGGCGTGCCATCGCAAGAGGATAGTGCACAATTGTTAAGCGGCTTGGTTTCAGCCGGGCGGACAGCGGCCTAGGCGGCCGGCTCGATGCGCAGCATGTGGTTGTCCCACACATAGTCCGGTTCGGATCGCGTCATACCGCTTCTCTCGACGATCTCGCCGGCGCCGGTAGTGGCCATGAAGCCGGTTCTGTCTGGCGCAAGGCCGCAGACTTCGACCAGCGCGCGGTTTGAAACGGCGCGTCCGCTCGCCGCATCGAAGACAACGAGCGAATTGCCTTCCGGCGAGGAGACCGCCACGGTGCCGGCGGCAGGATTGGCGGAGACCGAGCCGATATAGTTGCGCAGGGCGGAAAGAATTTCCGACGGCATGTCCAGCAGTTGTAATTCCTTGCCGCGCGCGGCGCGGCCGACCAGCAACGGGCTGTCGGTTCCCGGTCCCCGGTACTGGCAACCGAACCAGACGGTGCCGGACCGGTCGGTATCCATGTGGCGGATGGACAATTGGTGCAGGGCCGACGGCAGTTCGTGCTTCTCGATCAGGTCGCCGGTGACTCGGTCGATCAGCACGTAAGACGGCTTCATGGTAGCGATGTTCAGTTCGGCGCGACCATAGTCCGGATGGGTCTCGATGCCGCCATTGGCAACGGCGATTGTCCTGCCGTCACCAAGCAGAAGCAATTCATGCGGCCCCATGCCGTAGGTCGGGAATTCGCCGACGCGGCTGAACTTCGCCCGCGCATCATAGATTCCGACTACGCCGGCCGCGTTGTCGAAATCATTTTCGGTGGCGTAGAGCAAGGCGCCATCGGGGGAGAAAACGCCATGGCCGAAGAAATGGCGACCGCTGATGCTGGCGATGGTGAGCGGCGCGGCGCGGCCGGTGTGATCGAAAACCACGGCGAAAGTGCCAGGCTGGCGGGCAAACACAACAGACCGCTTCGATATGGGATCGAAGGTGACGTCGTGGCCCCGATCTGGCAGGTCGATCGCATGCAAGACCTTGCCGGCCTCGGACAGGACCGCGGCGCCGAAACTGCCGTCGCGCTTGACGAAAGCGGTGGCGAAGATGGCATCCGCCGCGAGCGTGGCTGCCCACGCCGTCGGTGTCATGGCCGAAGCGAGCCCGATGCCCGCCGCCTTGAGGAAATCGCGGCGATCTATCAGGGACGTTTTCAAGATCAATCCCCGTCCAGCGACGAGAAGCCGGCGGTCAGGCCGAATTCGGCGGTCAGCCTGGTGCCGATCAGGGTCGACAGGCTAGAGGTGATCAGCGCGAAATGGTCGAGCGTGTCGCGCAGTCTCGGGTCGCTGAGCGTCTTGTCGATCGGACCCTGAACAGACTTCGCGGTTGTGACGCCGTTGACCAGCTGGATATGGATCGATTCCGCCATCCAGCGTGCGTCGGAGGGCAGCGCATCGCCAAGCTTCGAGGCCTGGAAGAGGTCGTCCATTCCCGACAGATTTCCGGCCAGCGACCTGGTGGTGTTGCGCGAGCGCCAGTAAATCGCCTGTTTCGGCCTGTCGGCATCCGGCCTGCCGCCGAAGAACGCTTTCAGGCGCACGTCGCGAACCATTTCGAGCTCATTGATGAAGACGCCGACCAGTTCGGTCACCGCTTCATTGCCGTCGCGGTAGAGCGCGTTTTGCGGCCCCGGATTGGCCCACAGAGCGGCAAACCCGTCCGGCTTGTTCCAGGCGTCGCTCACCTCGTCGGCCATGGTTTCGATGTTGCCTGCGATCGCGGCGCCGTAGGCGCAGCGGTAGGGATCGTCCCTTCCCGCCAATGTATCGGCGCCGTCGCCGTAAAGCACGAACTCGAGCGCGCCGAGCCCCTGCATGCCGACACTCTTGCCGGCGAGCCGCTGCGGATCGGTGGCGGTCGGGTCCTTGTCCGCCATGGCCGCCTGCACCTGTCTCAGGCCGATGCTCTTGCGGTCGGGCCAGAAGAGCATGCGTTCCAGCCGGTTGTTCTCCTTGATCGGCCCGAAGGTGATGATTTCGGCCGATGACCAGGCATAGACAGTGGCGTCGAACGCCTTGCGTGCCACGTCGAGCTCCGCTTGTGAAGGCGAGGCGCAGAGCTTGCGCATCGAACCGGTCAAATTCCGGGCGTGATCATGCAGGCTGGCATAGGCCGGGCGGACAAAGCCATCGATCGACCGCTGGATGATTTCGGAAGCCTTCACCGCTGCACTGGCCGGGAAGACGCCCAGCAAGGCCAAGGGAAAAACCAGGAGCAGCACGAAACGCTTGAGCATCAAAGGGACTCCAGGAATTTGATCAGCGCATCGCGATCAGCCGCGTCGGCGCCTGCGAAACCATCGCGTGCCTTGCGTGCCTCGCCATCATGCCACAGGATGGCCTCGGTCAAGCTGCGGGCGCGGCCGTCATGCAGGAAAAATTCATTGCCGTTGACAGTCGCGGTGAGACCTACGCCCCAGAGCGGCGGGGTGCGCCACTCACTGCCCGTCCCGTCGCCGACGGCCTGACCGTCCGCCAGACCGGGTCCCATGTCGTGCAGCAGGAAGTCGGAATAGGGCCAGATTAATTGGAAGGCCTGCGCCTTGTCGGGCGTATCGCGCCTGGTGACGAATTTGGGCGTGTGGCAGGACACGCAGCCGATCTCGTAGAAGATCTTCTTGCCGGCGAGAACCTGCCGTGCGTCGATATCGCGACGCGCCGGTACGGCCAGGTTTCGTGAGTAGAAAGTGACGAGATCCATCACCGGCGCCGGAGCCTCGGCAGGGCCGAGGCGCTCCTGAGCGCCGTTCGGCATTGCGAGGCACTTCACTTCCGCGGCTGTGCAATCGCCCCAGTGTTTCGGCTCTTCCGGCGTCGAGATGCCGATGTCGCCGGCAAAGGCATCCGCCGCCTGCTGGCGAATCGACGCGGTCTGCGCCTTCCAGCCGAAACGGCCAATCGTCAACTCGCCGCCCGCGCCATTACGAACGATGTTCGGCCTTCCGGAAATGCCATCACGGTTCCGGTCATCGGGATCGGCAAGGGCGAGAATATCCGCCGGCGCAATCTGCTCGATCAGGCCAAGGCCGATCATCGGCGGTGTCAGGCGTGGCGACAGCGTGGTGCGCGGATCAAGCGGCCCATAGGCGAGATCGATGGCCGAGTAGGTAGGTTTGCGCAGCTCGACCACTGCGCCGTCCGCCAGCGTCACCTTCCGTTCCTGGTAATCGACATGCATCCTGCCCTCGCCTCGCAGGCCGGGCACGGCCAGTTCCTGCAATTGCGTGCCGTAGACCGGGTCGGGGAAGTTTAGCGCGCGCTTGTCGGCGATCTCCGCACGTTCTTCATCGTCGCTGGCCTCGCGCGCCAGTCGCAAGAACATGGAGGTGGTGCCGGCGTCGCCCTGTGGAGGACGCCCGCGGCCATCCTTAAGGTGACAGTTCTGGCAGGCGCGCTCATTGAACAGCGGTCCGAGCCCGTCGGAGGCCTGCGTCGAAGACGGCGAGGACACCCAGTTCTTGCGGAAGAGCGCATTGCCGAGCTTGAAGGTGCTCTCCTCCTCGAAGCCGATATTGGCCGAGGATTGCGAGAAGGAGTCACGGCTGACGTCCTTTCGCGACGTGCCGGCGCCGCCCTGCATCAGCTCGAACTGTTCGGGCTTTGCAAAATCCGATGTCGGCCTGGTGATGGCGTTGACGCGCGCCTGGTCTTTCGCAGACAGGTCGGTGCGCGCGGTCGCAAGGACGGAGGGCTGGAGATCACCCGCGATAGCGGATGACGTGAGCGCCAACAAGAGGAAGACACCGCGCGGGCGTACCGATCCGGCGAGCGTTTTGCGAAGGGGCGGCAAGCCATCGGCTCGCCGCGTGCGGCGCATGAATTCTAGCAGGCGCCGCATTCCCGCATGCCCTTACTCCGCTTCGTCCGCCGATGCGGCGTTGAGCAGGCCGTATTTTTCCTCGCCGATCGAGGCAAGCAGGTCGAGCTGCGTCTCCAAGAAGTCGATGTGCCCTTCCTCGTCGGCCAGCAATTCCTCGAACAGCTTCATCGTCACGTAGTCGCCGGCCTCGTTGCAGATCTCGCGCGAACGCTTGTAGGCGGTACGCGCGTCATATTCCCCGGCCAGATCGGATTCGAGAACTTCCTTGACGTTCTGGCCGATGCGCAGCGGCGCCAGGGATTGCAGGTTCGGATGGCCTTCCAGGAAGATGATGCGAGCCACGAGCCGGTCGGCATGGTGCATCTCCTCGATCGATTCAGCCCGCTCCTTCTTTGCCAGCTTGGCGTATCCCCAGTCCTCAAGCAGGCGGAAATGCACCCAATACTGATTGACCGCACCGAGCTCCAGAAAAAGAGCCTCATTAAGCCGCTCTATGATCCGCGCATCGCCCTTCATGATGTTTGCTCCCGTATTGGCCGCGCAGGCTCCTGACACGATCCAGGTGTGAAACGATATCCACGCCGCTGGTCTGCGAGCGGGCGTGATAATTTTCGGTGACCCGAATGATCGTTTCGACCACATTTGGGAAGCAGCCGCAACAGCGGCCCCGCTTTTGCATCGTGTGGTAGACTTTTGCCGGCACGATGAGTTGCCAGGGGTCCTTGTCCAGCAGATCTATGATGGTCTGCTCGACCTCCTTCTCGGTTATGATGTTGCAATGGCAGATCAGCATCTTGGTGCCCGGCTGGCTGACGGCGCCTCTCACGCCGTGTGGCTTGTTCCTTCCTGGAGCCCATTTGAAACCGAGTCATACGGCTCCAGATCGGGCTCCAGCGTTATGACTTACCGAAGCCTATGATTTTCAGTTTTCACTGAAAGACCTTGTCCGGCGCGTCGAGGCTGTCGGACCCCTCGAAGGCGATGGCGTTGAGCTTCAGGGAGCCGACGGCACGTTCGATCGATTTGGTCTGGTCTATCAGCGCGTCGATCGCTGCCTGCACGGTAGCGTTGCCCTCGGCATTGCCTTCCGCGATCTGCTGGTCGTAGGCCTCGCCGGCCTCGGCCCGGGCCTTGATGGCCTCCATCTTGGCGACGGTGACGTCGAGCTTGTCCGACAGTTCCTTGTCGATGGCCGGATCGGCCGCCTTCACCATATCGGCGACCGAGGGGCCGGAGACGACGGTGCCGTCGAGCCTTGTATAGCTGGCATGGTAGGCGGCGCGGATACCGACAGCGTCGTTGAGATGAGAATTGTAGGTGTTGTCGGAAAAGCAGTCATGCTCCTCTTCCGGGTCGTGCAGTAGCAGACCGAGCTTCATGCGCTCGCCGGCCAGTTCGCCGTAGGAGAGCGAGCCCATTCCGGTGAAGATCGTCGCGACGGCGGTGTTCGGCTCGCCCTCGAGGAGGGCCTTGCGCGCGGCGCCATCCTGCTTCCAATCGCCGACCATCTCCTGAAGGTCGGAGACCAGGAGATCGGTGGCCGACTTCAGATACTGAGCGCGGCGATCGCAATTCCCGCCGGTGCAGTTCTTAAAATCATAGTCCGTGTAGGGACGCTCGCCGGCACCGGGTCCGGTGCCATGCAGGTCCTGGCCCCAAAGCAGGAATTCGATGGCGTGATAGCCAGTGGCGACATTGGCCTCAATGCCGCCGGCCCCCTGCAGCGTGCCGGACAGGAAATCCGGCGTGAGGTTCGTCGCATCGACCTTCTTGCCGTTGATCTCGATCTCCTTGTTGGCGATCACATTGGCCGTATAGAGCGCGTTGGCGTCCGATTCGGCGCCGTAGCTCTTGGCGACATAATCGATCAGGCCTTCATCGAGCGGCCAGGAGTTCACTTTCCCTTCCCAGTCGTCGACGATTTTGTTGCCGAACCGGTAGACCTCGGTCTGCTGGTAGGGAACGCGCGAGGCCTTCCAAGCGTCGCGGGCGGCAGCGAGCGTCTCGGCCGACGGGCTTGCCAGCAGGGCGTCGACAGCCTTGTCGAGCGCCTGAGCGGTGGTCAGCGAATCCTCGTATTTTGCCAGCGCGATATCGGAGTAGGTCGTGATGACCGCCTTGACATCGGTTTGCGCCTTTGCCGGCAGCACAAATATCGCTGCCGTCAGCAGCGCCGTGGCGCCGATCGCCGCAAGCCTGCCGCCATATCGTGCCGTCATTATCGCTCTCCAGTTCCTGGGAAATTCCATAAATGGCGCGCGCGCAAAACCGCGCCGGGCCGTGGGGGTGCCGTGAGGCGCAAGACGTGACGCGCTGTTGCGCGGTCCGCGGAAGAAAGACATCCAAATGCCTCCAATCGAAAGGGTTCAAGGCCCAACCATTAAAGGGATGCGCCGGGGCGCGAGCCCTCATAAAGCGGCGCGGCTTCACGAAGTCAACGAAAATCGGCAGGAAAAGCCAATTGAAACAATAGTTTAGAATTATTCTAAACTGTAACTATCAACTTTATGCATGCTTTGGCCAGCTGCGCTGCGGAACTGTGCAGTTGACAGGCGCCATTCCGGGTGCGACCCGCAAACGCATCGTGGCGGCGGCGTCAGACAATCGCGGCGTGGCGAGCGCAGCTACGATCGAATCGGGATTTGAATGCGATGAAGAACGGGGTTGTCATTGTCGGTGCGGGTCATGCTGGCGTGCAGGCGGCCGCCAGTCTGCGCGAGGACGGCTATGACGGACCGGTGGTCCTCGTCAGCGACGAGAACGAACTGCCATACCACAAGCCGCCGCTCTCGAAGACTTTCATCAAGGACGGGGATGCCAGGCCACAGCCCTTGCGTGGGGAAACCTTCTACACGAGCAGCGCCATCGACTTCCGCCCCGGCATCAGGATCGAGCGGATCGATGCGGGGCGGCGGCTCCTGGACATTGCCGGTGGCGGGACGCTTGCCTTCGACCATCTGGTAATGGCGACAGGATCGCGCCCTCGCGTCCTGCCGCTGCCGGGTTCTGACCTGTCGGGCGTGGTGTCGCTTCGCTCGCTGAACGATGCACGGCAAATCCGCGAGCTCAGCGCGCGAAGTGACGAGGTCGTCATCCTCGGTGGAGGCTTCATCGGGCTTGAGATCGCAGCGACGTTGAAAGCCGCCGGCCGTGCGGTGACAGTGGTCGAAGCGGCTGATCGTCTGCTCGGCCGCGCCGTGGCGCCGGTGGTGGCGGGCCATGTCCGCCTGCGGCTGGAAGCAACCGGGGTGCGCATTCTCACCGGCACCACGATTGCAAGGCTGGAAGGGGAGAACGGCCATGTCGCGGCCGCGATAACATCGACCGGAGAAAGACTGCCGGCGCACATGGTCATCGTCGGCGTCGGGGCCGTGCCCAATGTCGAACTGGCGCAGGAAGCCGGCCTCGCCATCGCCAATGGCATCCGCGTCGATCACCAGATGCGCAGTTCGGCGCCGCAGATCCTCGCCATAGGCGACGCGGCCTCCTACCGGCACTGGTTCACCGGGGGTGACGTGCGACTGGAATCGGTACAGAACGCCACCGATCAGGCGCGGCTCGCCGCGCGCACCATATCAGGCCATGTGGATGCATACTCGGCCGTGCCGTGGTTCTGGTCCGACATCGGCGACATGAAGCTGCAGATGGTTGGGCTGACCGCCGGCGGCGACAGCCATGTCGTGCTGGGCGACCTGCCAGAGAACAAGTTCTCGATCTATCACTTCGCGGGAGACCGCCTGCTCGGCATCGAATCGGTCAATCGTCCCGGCGACCACATGCTCGGCCGCAAGATGCTTGGCGCGGGCTTCTCGCCCAGGCCCGAGACAGTGGCCCTCGGCCCAGAAGGGCTGAAAGCGGCCTTGGCCACGTTTCAGCAGAATGGGGCGGCTAGGGCTGCGGGCTAGGCGCCCTTCCCTCCCCTTGTCATGGCCGTCGCGAAGCATTGGGGTGCGCCGGGCGCCGCCCCAAAGCGGCCCCCACGGGGGTCCGTATAAGGCTAGGCGGCGCAGACTTCGCGGATCGCGCTTTCCAGGATGTCGAGCGCCTCGTTCATGACCTCGTCCTGGATGGTGATCGGCGCCAGGAAGCGAATAACGTTGCCGTAGACGCCGCAGGTCAGCAGGATCAGCCCCTTGTCCAACGCCTTCAGCCGGATCGCGTTGGCGATCTCGGCCGACGGCAGGCCCTTCTTGACGTCGTTGAACTCGACCGCGTTCATGAAGCCGAGACCCCTTATGTCGACGATCTCCGGCACGTCGTCACGGATCGACTGCAGCCGCTGCTTCAGCCGGGCGCCCAGCGTGTTGGCCCGGTCGCATAGTTTCTCGTCCTCGATCACGTCGAGCACGGCGTGGGCCGCCGCCACGCCGATCGGGCTGCCGCCATAGGTGCCGCCGAGGCCACCCGGACCTGGAGCGTCCATGAGGTCGGCGCGGCCGGTGACTGCAGCCAGCGGGAAGCCGCCAGCCAGGCTCTTGGCCAAGGTGGTGATGTCGGCCGCCACCTCATGATGGTCCATCGCGAACATCTTGCCGGTTCGGGCAAAGCCTGTCTGCACCTCGTCGGCGATCAGCAGCATGCCATGCTGGTCGCAGAGCTTGCGCAAGGCGGTCAGGAACTCACGCGGCGCGTCGTAGAAGCCGCCCTCGCCCTGAACCGGCTCGATGATGATGGCGGCGACGCGGGCGGGATCGACATCGGCCTTGAACAACCGGTCGAGCGCGGCCAACGAATCGGCCACCGTCACGCCGTGCAGCGGCACCGGGAACGGCGCGTGGTAGACGTCACTCGGCATGGCGCCGAAACCGACCTTGTAGGGCACGACCTTGCCGGTTAGCGCCATGCCCATGAAGGTGCGGCCGTGGAAGCCGCCGCCGAAAGCGATGACCGCCGGCCGCCCGGTGGCGTTGCGGGCGATCTTGACGGCGTTCTCGACCGCCTCGGCCCCGGTGGTGACGAAGATCGTCTTCTTCTCGAAATTGCCGGGCAGCATGGCGTTCAGCCGTTCGGCCAGCCGCACATAGCTCTCATAGGGCACCACCTGGTGGCAGGTGTGGGTGAAGCGGTCGAGCTGCGCCTTGACCGCCTCGATCACCCTGGGATGGCGATGGCCCGTGTTGACGACAGCGATGCCCGACGAGAAATCGATATAGCGACGGCCCTCGACGTCCCAGATCTCCGAGTTCTCTGCCCGGTCGGCATAGATCTGCGTGGTCATGCCGACGCCGCGCGAGATCGACTGGTTCTTGCGTTCGGAAATGGCTGCGTTGTTCATGATATCCCTCATCGGGCCCGCGCCCGTTCTCATTCGGTGACCGCCTTCTGATCTTATTTCACATTTTGCTCAAGCCGGCACCAGCGGCAGGCGATTGGGCCTGAGCCCGGCACGGGCTGCCGCCTCGACCATCCACATCATCCATTGGGGACCAGCATACGCCCCGGATTTGCCGCTTCCCTATGGATGATGGTTGAGGACCAAGGAGCCGAAGATCGAGGACGCACCGCCTGCCCTTGGGAGTGCGAGCTTTTACAAGGTCGAGTCTAAGCCCTGTCGATCATTCGTTGTCGTTGGAGGGGGCAGGTAGCGACTTGGCCCGCTGCCGGGGGACGAGGCGGAGCTGCGCCAGGCGTGCCAGCCTTTCGGCAAATCCACCAACGCCGGATGCTCTCGTCAAGCCTAACCACCGTTTGCAGGGCGACGACCATTATCTCACGTTCGTCCTTGTTGCGGGCGTCGCTGCCGTGGAATTGCCAGCTGCCGCCTTCATCGTTGAAGCTGTCATCGTCGTCGGCTTCATGCACAACATAAGCGATCCAATCGCCACTTCTGAAAATGCCTTCGTCCGACAGCACGGCGACATTGGGCGGATCCGCAAACGTCCATTCCTCCATTGGAATTCCCTAAAGACGATTGGTTCGCACAGGAAGACGGGTCAACCGGTTCTCACAAACCCCTCGGACGCCCGCAACAGGTTGCGCGTATAATCTTCGGTGACACGGTGTCCGACAAGCTGGGCCGCACTGAGACTCTCCACTGCCTTGCCGCTCTGCATGACCATCAGCCGTTCGCACATATGGGTGATGATGGCGAGGTCGTGGCTGACCATCAGGAAGGTCAGCTTACGCCGACGGCGGACCTCTTCCAAAAGGTTGAGCACTTCCGCCTGCACCGAAGCATCCAGCGCCGAGGTCGGCTCGTCGAGCAGCAGGATCGAGGGTTCGAGGATAAGAGCGCGCGCGATCGCCACGCGCTGGCGTTGGCCGCCCGACAGCTGATGCGAATATCGGAAACGGAAACCATTGCCGAGCCCGACCTCGTCGAGCGCCCGCTGGATGCGCTTTTCGCCGTCGGCGAAACCATGGATGGCCAGCGGCTCCTGCAACAGGCGGTCGACGGTCTGGCGGGGGTGAAGCGACCCATAGGGATCCTGGAAGACCATCTGCACTTCGCGGTAGAACGCCTTGTCGCGGCGCGCGCCGAGCTTCTTGCCATTGACCGTGATGCTGCCCGAAGCGACCGGCGCCAGGCCGGCGATGGCCCTGAGCAGCGTCGATTTGCCCGAACCGGATTCGCCGACAAGACCGAAGGACTCGCCCGAATTGACTTCGAGGCTGACGCCCTTCAGCGCGCGGAAACGGTCGAAGATCACTTCGAGCCCGTCGACGGTGATCGCGGCCGTCATGCCGCCCACTCCGCCTTGCGGTCGAGCACGGGCAGCGGATGCCGTTCGAAGCCGATCCTGGGCATGCAGTTGAGCAGGCCGCGCGTATAGGGATGCTGCGCCTGGCTCAATTCAGACGCCTTGAGTTGCTCGACCACCTTGCCGGCAAACATGACGATGACGCGGTCGCAAAAGGACGAAACCAGCCGCAGATCATGCGAGATGAAGATCAGCCCCATGCCGCGCTCGCTGACCAGCCTGTCGAGGATGCCGAGCACGTCGAGCTGCACGGTGACGTCGAGCGCCGAGGTCGGCTCGTCGGCGATCATCATTTCAGGACCGGCGATCAGCATCATGGCGATCATGGCGCGCTGGCCCATGCCGCCCGACACTTCATGCGGATGTAGGTCGAAGACCCGGGCCGGATCACGGATCTGCACGGCTTCGAGCATGGCAAGAGCCCGGTCGCGCGCCTCCGCCTTGCCGACCTTCTCATGGGTGCGAAGCGTCTCGACGATCTGGCGGCCGATGCTCATCACTGGATCGAGCGAATATTTCGGATCCTGCAGGATCATGGCGATGCGTTTGCCGCGCAAAGCCCGGCGCTCGCGCGGCGAGGCGGCGAGCAGATCGACGCCGTCGAAGGCGAGCTTGCTCGCCGATATCCTGGCCTGCGGCGGTGTCAGGCCCATGATGGCGCGGCCGGTCTGCGATTTGCCCGAGCCAGACTCGCCGACAATCCCCAGTCGTTCGCGCCCCAGCGAGAACGAAACGCCGCGCACTGCCTCGATCAGCCCGGTGCGAGTCGGAAAGGTCACGCGCAGATCATCGACGTCAAGCAGTGTCCTGCCGCTCATTGGTCGCCGCTCCGGGGATCGAGCGCGTCGCGCAGGCCGTCGCCGAGCAGGTTGAAGCCGAGGCTGACGATCAGGATGGCAAAGCCCGGCGCGCCGGCCACCCACCACTGGTCGAGCACGAAGCGTCGGCCCGACGCGATCATCGTGCCCCATTCGGGCAGCGGCGGTTGCGCGCCGAGGCCGAGGAAGCCGAGACCGGCGGCGGTCAGGATGATGCCGGCCATGTCGAGCGTCACGCGCACGATCAGCGAGGAGATGCAAAGCGGCATGATGTGGCGCAGCACAATGCGGAAGGGCGATGCTCCCATCAATTGTACCGCCTTGATGTAATCGGAATTGCGCACGGTCAGCGTTTCCGCGCGGGCAATGCGGGCATAGGGCGGCCAGGATGTGATGGCGATGGCCAGCACCGCATTCTCGATGCCCGGGCCAAGTGCTGCTACAAATGCCAGCGCCAGGATCAGCTTGGGAAAGGCAAGGAATATGTCGGTGACGCGCATCAGCACGGCATCGATCCAGCCGCCGGCATAACCGGCGACGGTGCCGACCAACAGGCCGACGGGTGCCGCGATCACCGCCACAAGGATGACCACATAGAGCGTCCAGCGCGAGCCATAGAGGATGCGCGAGAGGATATCGCGGCCGAGATCGTCGGTGCCGAACCAATGCTCGGCGCATGGCGCCAGCAGGCGCGAACCCTTGAGGTCGCCGAAGGTCGGCGAATAGGGCGCCAGCACGCCGGCAAGGGCGGCGATGACCAGCAGGGAGATGATGATGAGCAGCCCGAGAAACGCTAGCCGGTTGGCGGAAAAGCGGCGCCACGCCACATAGGCGCGCCCAAGCCGGGCCTGCATGCGCGATGCCGGCCGTTCGCTGAGCAGCCAGGCGCGACGGCTCTCGATCGTGTCCGCGCTCATCGAACCTTCGTCCTCGGGTCGAGCACGCGGTAGAGCAGGTCGGACAGGAGATTGATGCCGATGAAGACCGAGCCGATGACGATCGTGCCGCCGAGCACCGCATTCATGTCGGCGTTCTGAAGGGAGTTGGTGATGTAGAGGCCGATGCCCGGCCAGGAGAACACGGTCTCGGTCAGAACCGAGCCTTCGAGCAGGCCGGCATAGGACAGGGCGATCACCGTGACCATCGGAACCGCCGCGTTGCGCAGCGCATGGCCCCAGATGATGCGGGTTTCGGAGAGCCCTTTGGCACGCGCGGCGACAATGTATTCCTGGGTGAGTTCGTTGAGCATGAACGAGCGGGTCATGCGGCTGATGTAGGCGAGCGAGAAATAGCCGAGCAGCGCGGCCGGCAGGATGATGTGGCGGAAGGCGTCATGGAAGACGTCCCACTGCCCCTGCATCGCGGAATCGAGGAGGTAGAAGCCGGTGATCGGCGTGAAGGTGTATTCGTAGACGACGTCGAGCCGCGCCGGGAAGGCAACCCATTGCAGC
Source organism: Mesorhizobium sp. ES1-1 (assembly GCF_020164785.1). Lineage (GTDB taxonomy): Bacteria > Pseudomonadota > Alphaproteobacteria > Rhizobiales > Rhizobiaceae > Mesorhizobium. Next base: position 100,370 of record NZ_JAIUGX010000012.1, read on the forward strand.
TTGGCGTAGAACAGCACCAGCGCCAGCAGCCCGAGCCAGAAGATCGGCACGGAATAGCCGACCAGCCCGATGACGCGTACGATCTGGTCGATGACGCTGCCGCGTTTGACCGCCGCAAGCACGCCCAAGGGCACACCGAACAGCGCGCCGATCAGCGTGCCTAGCGTCGCCAGCTCGGTCGTCGCCGGAAGGGCGCGCCTGATATCGGTCATCACCGGATTGGTGGTCAGCACCGAGGTGCCGAAATCGCCGTGCAAGGCGCTTGTCACATAGATGTAGAATTGCTGGATCAGAGGCAGGTCGAGACCCATTTCGCGGCGCGTGCGCTCGACGACATTGGCCGGCGCCCGGTCGCCCAGAACCGCCAAAACCGGGTCGATAGGAATGACCCGGCCGATGAAGAAGGTCACCGCGAGCAGACCGAGATAGGTCGTGATCGCGATGACCAGGAAGCGGCCGAGCGATGATGCAAAGGCGGCGGCACGGGCGCTGCCGCGCCCGGCCCCGTTTTCAACCGCGCTCATGCGGCGCGTCCGCGGGCGCTACTCTTTCGAGACCGGGCCGACGAAGTTGCTGTCGAAGCTCGGGCCGAGTGCGAAGCCCTTGAGGTTCTTGCGCAGGCCGGCCACTTCAAGCTGCTGATGGATGACGACGAAGGGGCTGGTGTCCAGGATCTTCTTTTCGAGATCCTGATACATGGCGGCGCGCTTGCCGGCATCCTTCTCCAACAGAGCCGCTTCCGTCTGCTTGGTCAGGTCCGGAATGTCCCAGGCGTTGCGCCAGGCAAGCGTCTTGGTCTTGCCCGCATCAGAATTGTCCGGGTTCGAGGCAAAGGTCTGCGCATTGGAGTTCGGATCGAAATAATCCTGGCCCCACTGGCCGATATAGATGTCGTGGTTTCGGGCGCGGTATTTGGTCAGCGTCTGCTTGCCATCGCCGGGGATGATCTCGAGCTTGATGCCGGCCTGGCCGAGCGTCTGCTGGATCGATTCGGCCATCCCTGTCGTCGGCTGGCCGTTGCGGACGTCCATGGTGACGCTGAAACCATCGGCGAGACCGGCCTTGGACAGCAGTTCCTTGGCCTTGGCCACATCGAGCTTGAATGGGTTTTCGTCAAGTTCACCCAGAACGCCCTTGGGCAGGAAGGTCTGGTGGATCTCGCCGATGCCCTTGAGGATGGTCGTGCTCAGCGCGTCATAGTCGACCAGATATTTGAAGGCCTGCCGCACTTCGGGCTTGGCGAGGTTCGGGTTCTTCTGGTTGAGGCTGATGTAGTAGACCGTGCCCTTGGGCGCGCTGGTGGTGGTCAGGTCGGCGTTCTTTGCGATGGCGTCCAGGTCGTTCGGCTCAAGATTGCGGGCGACGTCGATGTCACCGGCCTCGAGCGCCAGGCGCTGACCCGAGCTTTCCTTCATGTTGCGATAGATGACGCGGGCAAGCTTGGCCTTCTCGCCGTAGTAATTGTCGTTGCGCTCAAGCACAACAGCCTCGTTGGCACGCCATTCGCGCAGCTTGTAGACGCCGGAGCCCGCGTAGCCGGTCTTCAACCAGGCATTGCCGAAATCGTTGTCGTATTTGTAGTCGGCGGTGGGTGCCGCGGTGACGACATGTTCCTTCACCACCTTGCTGTCGACAACCGAAGCGACGGTGGCCGAAAGGCAGTTCAGGACGAAGCTCGGCGCATAGGCCTTGTCGACAGTGAACTGGAAGGTCGCGTCATCGATGGCCTTGGCTTTCTCGGTGACGTTGTCGCCGCTGATGCCGAACTGGCCGATGATGAAGGCTGGGCTCTTGTCGAGCTTGATGACGCGCTCGAACGAGTAGGCGACGTCAGCCGCGGTGATCGGGTTGCCCGAGGCGAATTTCAGACCAGGCCTGAGCTTGAAGGTGTAGGTCAGGCCGTCGTCGGATACGGTCCAGCTTTCGGCGAGGTCGCCCTTGACCTTGGACGTGTCGGCGAGGTCGAGGCGGACAAGCAGGTCGTAGGTGTTGCCGGTGACCTCGGCCGTCGACAGTTCGAACGCCTCGCCCGGATCCATGGAGATGATGTCGTCGATCGCGAAGCCTTCGACCAGCGTGTCGGCGGGCGTAACGGCACCGGCCGGCGCGCCGGCCAGCAGGAGCGCCGACATGGCCGCACCGGCGAGCAGGATACGAGAGCGTAGAGCAAGCTTTTCCATCATCATGGTGATCGTTCCCTGTTTTGTTGTTGACCTGAGTTCCCGGCTCAAGGTTCGGAATTGATTGCAGAACCCAGCAATACAGCCCTGCGACCCCTTACCGTCGCGGTTTTTGTCCAGTTGGTCAACACCAATCCGGCGGCTCCCAAACTGGTACGGAGCATTCGCGCGACACCGTATTGGAGCAGAGTGTACGGGGTCGCGTCGACGCATGCGCCGGTCAATTGAGCCAGCCGATCGGAAAAAATCTGCTAGTTCGGGGCTATTTGAGTGCAGCGACCAAGGCAGCATCCGGGAAGCAGGTGGCGGGGCGTCCGTTTTTTTCTTGCCATTCGCCGATCGAGCGACGGGTCTTGAAACCGGGCAGTCCGTCGGCACTACCCACGTCATATCCCTTGGCCTCCAATGCGCGCTGGAGGGCCGCGATGTCGGAGCGGTAGAGCCCGCCGACGGCACCCCATTCGCCGGCAAAATTGGTGTCGCCGTGAGCGATGCGGTCGGCGCCATGACCGATGAACAGCGCGTAGAGGTCGCTGGTGTTGTATTCCTTCAGCACGTAGAAATTGGGGGTCGCGATGAATGCCGGGCCGCTTCGGCCGGCCGGCATCAGCAGGAAACCTTCGGCCTTCAGCTCGCTGGCGGGAAACGGCTTTCCGCCGACGCGCTTGATGCCCAAGGCTGCCCACTGAGAAATCCTCTTGCCGCGGTCGGGACCTTCGAGCGAACAGGAGACCGTGTCCGGTACGGTGACCTCGAAGCCCCAGCCGCGGCCCTTCACCCAGCCATAGTGGACGAGATAGTTGGCGATCGAGGCCAGCACGTCCGGCGTCGAGTTCCAGATGTCGACACGACCGTCGCCGTCGAAATCCACCGCATGCTTCAGGAACGAGGTCGGCATGAATTGCGGCTGGCCGAGCGCGCCGGCCCAGGACGATTTCATCGCGCCGACCGGAGCCAGTCCCCGTTCGACGATCTCTAGCGCCGCCAGCAGTTCGGTGCGGAAGAAGTCCTTCTTGGTCGACATGAACGCCTTGGTGCCAAGAACCTCGAAGGCGTCATAAGGCATCCTGGCCGCACCGAAGCCGGTCTCGCGGCCCCAGATGGCCAGGAGGATCTCGCCCGGCACGCCATAACGCTTTTCAACGGCCGCCAGCGTCCTGGCATTGGCGGCTTCGCGCGCGCGTCCGCCCGATGAGACCGCGCTGATCGTCTTCTCCGCGAAATAGGCGCCTGGCGAGCCGAACTCAGCCTGATGCTGCTTTTTCGGAGTCGTCGCCTTCTCACCGGGCTTCACCAGGTCGGGCAGCTTGAGATTGGGCTTGATGCCGTCGAAAGCGGCATCGAAGGTTTTTTTGGAAACGCCCTTGGTCTTGGCTTCGGGCCAGAGGTCGTTCTGCAACCAGGCACGGAACTGGTCGTCGATTTTCGCGGCTGAAGCGGGAGTGGCGAGAAGGACTGCCAGCAAGATAAACAGAACCAGTCCGAGAGGCTTGTGCAAGGCACCCCCCTCTGTCCTGCCGGCCATCTCCCCCGCATGGGGGGAGATCAGCAGCTTTGGGCTTGCCGTGCATCCTGCAACGTCGGCAATTAGCGAAAGCAGAGATTGCAGCCAATCTCCCCCCTTGCGGGGGAGATGGCCGGCAGGCCAGAGGGGGGTGTTTGGCACCGACCTCAAAGGGCGCGCAACAATCATAATCCGCACCTTCCCCGCCAATCTTGTCAAAACGCCGTCCGCGAGCGCAAGGCAGCGGACAGCGTACCTTCGTCCAGATAGTCGAGCTCGCCGCCGACGGGGACGCCATGCGCCAGCCGCGTCACCTTGATATCGAAACCGCTCAGTTGGTCGGTGAGATAGTGCGCGGTAGTCTGGCCTTCGACAGTCGCGTTGACGGCGAGGATAACCTCCGTGACCTCGCCGCCGGCGACGCGGTCGACGAGCGAACGGATGTTGAGCTGCTCGGGGCCGATGCCGTCCAGCGGCGAGAGTGTCCCGCCAAGCACGTGGTAGCGGACATTCATCGCGGCCGCCCGCTCCAGCGCCCACAAATCGGATACGTCCTCCACGACGATGATGGTGCCGGCATCGCGGCGCGGATCGGTGCAGATCATGCAAGGGTCCGATGTATCGACATTGCCGCAGGTCGAGCAGATGCGCACCTTGTCGGCCGCCTCGGCCATGGCGCCTGCCAATGGCGAAAGCAGTTGCTCCTTCTTCTTGATCAGGTGCAGGGCGGCGCGTCTGGCCGAGCGTGGACCAAGCCCCGGCACCTTGGCCAGGAGCTGGATCAGGCGTTCGATCTCGGGACCGGCGATTCGCTTCGACATCGCCCTGATCTAGGATTTTTCAAAGTGCTTTGAAACATCCCGCGCCGGAATGTTGCGCCACCGGTCTTTGGCGAACCAGCGCGCGCATGAGGTCAGTTGGCTTCGAGCGGCCGGCCCTGGCTCACAATCATCGCGCCGATATCGTCGGTGTTTTCAGGCGTCGACTGGAATCCCATCGCCGCCTCCTGGGGCGCTTCCTGGATCGAACTGATCATCACTCTCTTGTTCGAGCCACCGCCGAAACGAGCGGCATCCGGCTCTTCCATCGGCTCCTGCATCGCAACGATTGTCTGCCTGGCCGGAACACGGGCGGATTTCGCGGCCGGCGCAACCGAGGCGGTCATAAAGGCCTGCTCGGACGGAGCGGAGCGCGCGGTGGCCGTCCTCGCCGGCAACGCCGGCTCGGCGGAAGCGACAAGCGTCACGGGCGCGGCGGGCATGGGAGCGGGCGGCGCCATGGCTACGGCGACCTGGTTCTCATCGGGCAGCGGCTGCCAGTTGCGGCCGCGCTTTTCGTAGAAGGCGTTGCCACCGGCGACCATGGTGTAATGCATGTTCTTGTAGGGGAAGCGCAGACCGGCGGTGTGGAAGTACATTGTGTTCTTTAGCTTGGCCTTGCGCTCGCCGCGAAGAACGGCGGCAGCGGCTTCCTCCACATCTGGCATGGCGCGCGAGTTCATCGGCCTGGTCATGACACCCGGCGCGAACTGCCCAGGTTCGCCGACAACGTCGCAGATGGTGTTGCCGTGTTTGCCGGAGCGCAGCCGGTTCATCACCACCGTGCCGACGGCGATCATCCCGTCACGGCTCGAGCGGTTGGACTCGAAGAACATCGCCCGCTCCAGGCACTCCTTGTCCTTGGGGGTATGGCCAAACGGGCGCGAACTCATGAAACTCGGCGTGATGGCATCTGTGAGGCTGGCGACTGACATGCCGTGGGAAGTCGTCTGGCTGCAGCCGGCTAGGAACAGGGGGGAAGTGACGATGCCGAGCAACAGCGGCATCTTCCATCGCGTGACGATCAACAGGTTACCCTCATTTCGGCCCGCCCCCAGGCTGCGGCAAGAATGAGACACTTTCAGGCGAAATGATGGCCAAAGCGTTATTATTGAGGCTCTGTTGCCAAACTGGTACAGTTGCGTGGCAAAACTTCGGTCATGGCTCCTGCGGATTTTCCGCCAGATGTCCGGGCTCCGCCTGCTCGAACGTCTCGGAAAACAGGCCGCGCCGAAGAAACATCGCCCTCGCCTCCCTCGCCTTGGGGCCGATCAGCGCCGGCCAGCCGTTTTCGATGAACTCCACCCTGGTGAAGTCCGCGCTCGACTCGCCGGCCGCCTCCAGCAAATCCCCCATCTCCAGGACGATCACGCGCTCGTCCTTCGACAGAACCGACTTTCCGGACTCGATCGAGGGGCGGTGGACGAAATCCTCGAACAGGCCGAAGTACCCCCGGATGCCGACGAGGTCAGCCCCGGCGTCGCAATCCGCCAGGATTTCGAGGATCTCGAAGATCCTGTTGCGTAGGCGCTGCTCGATCAGTCTTTCGGAAGGCTCCTCGGTCATCGCATACCGCCGCCCTATTCAGCGTTCGAGCGTGTTTTGGCGAGAAGACACGCATGTCGGAATGACCTGGATCAAAATGGCAGTTTCATTCCCGGCGGGATCGGCAGCCCGGCGGTCAAATTCTTGGTCTTTTCCTGCATGATCTGCTCGACCTTGGCCTTGGCGTCGTTGTGGGCGGCGAGAACCAGATCCTCGAGAATCTCGACATCGTCCTCCTTGAAAAGGGACGGGTCGATCTTCAATGACTTCATCTCGAATTTTCCGGTCAGCACCACATTGACCAGGCCGCCGCCGGCTTGGCCGGAGGCCTCCAGCGTCGCAATTTCATCCTGCATAGCCTGAAACTTGGCCTGCATTTCCTTCGCTTTGCCCATCAGGCCGAGAAGATCTTTCATGGTCGGGTCCTTTGCGGATTATGGCTGGTCAGTTTCGTCGTCGTCCGCCGGCGGTTCGACCGGCACCTCGGCCTCGCCCGCGTCGGCCTCCGGCGCGTCGGGAATGCGCACGTCGATGATCTTGGCGCCGGGAAAACGCGACAGGATGGCGGCCACGGTCGGATCACTCTTGGCATCGAGGAACGCGCTCTCGCGCTTGGTGGTTTCCAACTCGGCCAGCGTCGGGCCACCCTGCTCCTTCGACAACGAGACCAGCCAGCTTCGCCCAGTCCAGGCACGCAGCTTGGTCGTCAGGTCGTTGAGCAGCATTTTGGGCGCATCGTCGGTCAGGCTGACGTCGATGCGGCCGGGCTCGATGCGCACAAGGCGGATGCAGCGCTTGACGAGCACCTTGAAGGCCATGTCACGCTGGGCGTCGGCGAGCGTAACGATGTCGGCAAGCGATTTCACCGGCGGCGATGGCGCCTCCACGACCGGTTCCGGCGGAGCGACATAGGCGGCAGGCGCTGGCGGGGCCTCAGCCATTGGCGACGCCTCTACCAGCCGCATGGTCTGCGCCCCGCCCGAACCGCCCGGCATGCGGGTCTGCGCGACCGCGCTCGTGCCGCCGCCATTACCGTTGCCCGAACCCGCCGGAGTCCCATTCGGGCGCGGCGCGGCGTTCTGCGCAGCTCCAGCGCCATCCAGCGATCGCAAGGCTTCGTCAAGCGTCGGCAGGTCGGCGGCGTGCGCCAGCCGGATCAGCACCATTTCGGCAGCGCTGACCGGCCGGTTGGAGGACTGGACCTCGGGAATGCCCTTGAGCAGCATCTGCCAGGTTCGCGACAGCACCTTGACCGACAGCGTCCTGGCGAAATCGGCGCCGCGGTCCCGCTCATCCTGCGACAGCGAGGCATCTTCTACAGCCGTCGGCACGAAACGCAGCCGGGTGACGAGGTGGTTGAACTCGGCAAGGTCGGTCAACACCGCCGCCGGGTCGGCGCCGGTATCGTATTGCGTGCGGAATTCGGCTAGTGCGGCGGCAACATCGCCCTTCATGACATGATCGAACAGGTCGACGATGCGGGCGCGGTCGGCGAGCCCCAGCATCGCTCGCACCGCATCGGCGCCGACGGCGCCGGCGCCGTGCGCGATCGCCTGGTCGAGGATTGAAAGCGAATCGCGAGCCGAGCCTTCGGCGGCGCGCGCGATCATCGCCAAGGCTTCGTCGTCGACGGAGATGCCTTCCTTGGCCGCGATGGCGGAGAGATGCGCCACCAGCGCGCCGGCATCGATGCGCCTCAGGTCGAACCGCTGGCAGCGCGACAGGACGGTGATCGGGACCTTGCGGATCTCGGTGGTGGCGAAGATGAACTTGACGTGCGGCGGCGGCTCTTCCAGCGTCTTCAAGAGGCCATTGAAGGCCTGCGTGGAGAGCATGTGCACTTCGTCGATGATGTAGACTTTGTAACGGGCCGATACCGGCGCGTACCGCACACGCTCGATGATGTCCCTGATGTCGTCGATGCCGGTGTGGGAGGCGGCATCCATCTCGATGACATCGACATGGCGGCCTTCCATGATCGCCTGGCAATGCTCGCCGAGCAGGGCAAGGTCGACCGAAGGCTGGTCCATATCGGCGGTCTTGTAGTTCAGCGCGCGCGCCAATATGCGAGCGGTCGTGGTCTTGCCGACACCACGCACTCCGGTCAGCATCCAGGCCTGGGCGATGCGGCCGGTGGCGAAGGCGTTGGTGAGCGTTCGCACCATCGGCTCCTGGCCGACCAGTTCAGAGAAATTCGAGGGCCGGTATTTGCGCGCCAGGACACGATAGGCAGCGGCTTTGCCTGTCTCCGGGGCCGCGGCCCCCGAATTTCCGGCTTCGCTCATTCGCCCGTAAAGCTCCAAAAGGCAGTGCCCGAAGGCCTTCGATTCCTGCGCATAGTCTCGCCCGCGCTGCAATGCGTCGTCAATGTCGCGAGAGGGGCCGTTGAGGTGGGAGGCTGGAACAATGACCCGTTCCGGGCTCGTTAGGGCTGCTTCCTTCCGGACCTGACCCGGTTGGCGAGTGGATCGTCCACCACCAACCTCCCGCTTTCCATATCGGCAATTGCGCGATGAAATGCAAGTGCGCAGCATCGCGTGCAATGATTCACTTGCAGCCCTATCGCCTCCGCTCTAGCGTCGTCGGTTCGAGGAAACCAAGAAACACCGAGGAAACGCCGATGATGCCGGGCCTGAAGGCCGGATTCACGCTGGATGCCCGGCTGGAAGCCGACAGCGAGCAGTTGATGTGGCTTGGGCTCTGCGAATTGCGGGTGATGAACGACCGCCGCTGGCCGTGGCTGCTGCTGGTGCCGCAGCGGCCGGGCGCGGAGGAAATTCACGACATGACGCCGCTCGACCAGGCGATGCTGACCTTCGAGACCAACATGGTCGCACAGGCGCTGAAGAAGGCGACCGGTTGCACCAAGATCAATTCCGGGGCGCTCGGCAACATCGTACGGCAGTTGCACATCCACGTCGTCGCGCGGTCGGAAGGCGATGCCGGCTGGCCTGGCCCGGTCTGGGGGCATGGCCTGCGAGAACCCTATCAAGGTTCCGATCTTCGCCGGTTTGCGGAAACCATAAGGGCGGCGCTATAAGCGTGACCCTGTAACCATCCCAAAGTGTCCGTCCCAATTTCAGAGTTCCCATGAGCTTTCGCCTGTTTGACGCGCCGTTGCGCGAACCGAGCCAGTTTGTCGGCTTTGCCGGCAACACGATCGATCGGCAATCTGAGAACCGTGCCGACGATTCGGTCGACAAGGCACTCGCCGATCCCGCAGCGCGGCTGTTGTTGATGAATGCAGGCCGCCTCCATCTGAAGCTCGACGATGGTGGCGGGCTCGATCCATGGTTCGGCTTAGCCGAGAGCGAGCCGGTCGTTCCCTCGCTCGCCGAGGGCGTCCTGCTTGGCTTTTCCAACCAGGGACCGGTGCTGGCGGTGCCGGTCGGGATCGAGGCGGAGCAGTTGCCGGAGACCGTCAAGGCGATCGACTACCGCTCCGTCTACATGCAAGGGCTGATCGACGAGGCGGCCGCCGGCGCGATGGCGCAGGGCGCTGCTCTGCTCGCCTGGCATGCGAGCCATCGCTTCTGCAGCAAATGCGGCACCCAATCGCAGATGCGGGCCGGCGGCTACAAGCGTCATTGCCCCAATTGCGGCACCGAGCATTTTCCCCGCACCGACCCCGTGGCCATCATGCTGACGGCGACACGGGAGAAATGCCTGCTAGGTCGCGGACGACATTTTGCGCCCGGCATGTATTCGGCGCTGGCCGGCTTCATCGAGCCCGGCGAGACGATCGAGTCGGCGGTGCGCCGCGAGACGCTGGAGGAAGCCGGCATCAGGTTGGGCCGTGTCGTTTATCACGCCAGCCAGCCCTGGCCGTTTCCCTATTCGCTGATGATCGGCTGCTTCGGCGAACCGCTCAACGAGGATATCCAGGCCGACCTCAATGAGTTGGAGGATTGCCGCTGGTTCCATCGCGACGAGGTCAAGTTGATGCTGGACAGGCAGCATCCAGACAATCTGGTCACGCCGCCGAAAGGCGCGATCGCGCATCACCTTATTCGTGCCTGGGTCGACAGCGAATGATCAAGGCGACCGTAAAAAATCCTAGGAGCAGGACATGATCCGTCACACCGTCATCTTCACGCTGAAGCATGCGCCGCACTCGCTGGAGGAAAAGCGGTTCCTCGTCGATGCAAAGAAAGCCCTTTCGGCAATAAGGGGCGTTACCCATTTCGAGCAGTTGCGGCAGGTTAGCCCCAAGAACGACTATCAGTTCGGCTTCTCGATGGAGTTCGCCGACCAGGCCGCCTACACCAGGTACAACGATCATCCGGACCACGTCGCCTTCGTGCGTGATCGTTGGGTGCCGGAGGTCGAGAAATTTCTCGAGATCGACTACGTGCCGCTTGGCGCGGTGATCTGAGCGCGAGCGGTCGCGGAAATCCGCGAGCGCATGCCCCGGCAAGACGCGCAACCTAATTGCGACGGGTCGCATTCCTGCGCTTAAAGTTGCAATTTCTGCTCGAACAGATTAAATGCGGTTACGTAACCACATTGGGCGAGCCAGTATGATCACCACGCTTTCGGGTCGCGAGCTCAACCAGGATCTTGGCCGCGCGAAACGGGCTGCCAAGGACGGCCCCGTTATCATCACCGACAGAGGACGGCCAGCGCACGTCCTCTTGTCGTTCGACGAATATAAACGGCTCACCGGTAAAGCGCGGTCGCTCGGTGACATGCTGGCTACGCTGGGAGCGGGTGATCTTGACTTGCCGCTCCCGCCCCGCACGGAACGTGCCGGGCCGGCAGACCTGTCCTGATGTTGTTGCTCGATACCAATGTCGTGGCTGAACTGCGAAAGCTATCGAGCCGCAAGGCGCATCCCAATGTCGTGCTCTGGAACGAAACCGTCGATCCTGCCGAAACCTTCATTTCGTCCGTAGTCCTGCACGAATTGGAGGTTGGCGTGAGACTGGTGGAAAATCACGACGCCATTGCCGGCAAAGTGCTGCGCAATTGGCTGGTGAACGCGGTTCTGACAACATTTTCCGGCCGAATCTTGCCGCTGGACGAAGCAGCGGCCATTCAGGCGGCACAATTTCATGTGCCCAATCCCAAGCCGATCAACGACGCCTATATCGCGGCCACGGCCTTCACCCGCCGGATGACGCTGGTGACGCGCAACATTGCCGATTTCGAGGGAACAGGAGTAGCCCTGGTAAATCCGTGGGACATCCAGGCGTAGGCGTAGGCTTCATGCATACCTTGTCGCCAACGGGCGACACACACTAATCCGCCACCTTCCACTGCTCGCGCGACTCGCTTGCGGGATAGACGCCGAGGATACGCACCTCGCGCGAGAAGAAGCGCAGTTCTTCCAGCGCCAGCTTGACCAGCGGATCGTCCGGATGGCCCTCGATGTCGGCGTAGAACAGCGTCGCGGTGAACGCGCCCAGCTGGTAGCTTTCCAGCTTGGTCATGTTGATGCCGTTGGTGGCGAAGCCGCCCATCGCCTTGTAGAGCGCGGCCGGCACGTTGCGGACGCGGAAGATGAAGGTCGTCATCATCTTGACCCCGGGTGCCGGCCGTTCCGCCCATTGCTTGTTCTTGGTCAGGACGACAAAGCGGGTGACGTTGCTGTCGGTGTCCTCGACATTCTCCTCGATGATGTCGAGCCCGTAGAGCGTCGCGGCCAGCGCCGGCGCAAGCGCGGCCATGCTGCGGTCCTTGACCTCGGAAACCATCTTGGCGGCGCCCGCCGTGTCGCCGGCGACGATCGCCTTCCAGCCATTCTTGCGGATGTATTTGCGGCACTGGCCAAGCGCGTGAATATGGCTGTGGACGGTCGTGATCTCGTCGCGTTTGACGCCGGGCAGGACCATCAGCTGGAAATGGATCGGCAGGAAATATTCGCCGACAATGTGCAGCTTCGATTCCGGCAGCAGATGGTGGATGTCTGCGACGCGCCCGGCGATGGTGTTCTCGATCGGGATCATGGCGAGGTCGGCCTTGCCGGTCTCGACCGCATTGAACGCATCCTCGAAGGTCGGACAGGGCAACGGCTCCATCGAGGGATAGACGTTGCGCGAAGCGGTGTCGGAGTTTGCTCCCGGCTCGCCTTGGAAGGATATTCTGTTGGTCTTTTCAGGCATGCTGGTGTCTCAGTTGGAAAGAATGTGTCTGGCGCGCTCAAGGTCTTGCGGCGTGTCGACACCGAGCGGCAGCGAATGCACGATCTCCGCATCGATGCGCATCCCCCCCTCCAGCGCTCGAAGCTGCTCCAATCGCTCGCGGCGTTCCAGCGCCGACGGCTTCAGCGCGACGAAGCGTTCCAGGGCGGCGCGCCGGTAGGCATAGAGGCCGACATGGTGATAGAGCGGCCCCTCGCCCCACGGCGCGGTCGCGCGGGTGAAATAAAGCGCACGCAGCCGGCTGGCGGAGAGCGGCGAACCGACGATCTTGACGACGTTCGGATTGGTCTTTTCCTCGTCGCGGACGATCTCGACGCCCAGTGTGGCGATATCCACGGCGCCGTTCTCGAAGGGCTTAAGCGATGCGGCGATGATATCCGGATCGATGGTGGGGAGGTCGCCTTGCACATTGACGATGGTCTCGACCTCGCGGCCCGGGTCGAGCGCGAGCAGGGCCTCGTGAATGCGATCCGAACCGGATTCGTGATCCATGCGCGTCATCACCGCCTCGAAACCATGCGCGCGCACAGCATCGGACACGCTTTGCGTATCGGTCGCCACCACGACTCGGCCGAGGCCGGCCTCGGTGGCGCGGCGGGCGACATGGACGATCATCGGCGCGCCGGCGATGTCGGCCAGAGGCTTGCCCGGCAGGCGGGTCGAGGCCATTCGGGCCGGTATCAGGATCAGCGTGGACATATGATGTGAGGGGCGCTCAAAGAGGACAGGGAAAAGTGGCAAAAGGTCTCACTGGAGGGGCCCTTATAGGTGTTGCAACGCCGCAGCAAAAGACCTAGTTTCCGCCCGATTTGGCGGCTTTCGACAGCTGGTCACGATACCGACGGACGGAGTGGACGGATCTGTCCGCCGGAAAAGGGAGCAAGGGGCGTATGGATTCCAACGAAGTCAACAAGCTGCTCGCCGGATTGCTCGGAACTGTTTTCGTCGTGTTCTCTGTCGGGCTGGTGTCCAACGCGCTATTTGCCTCGCCTTCCCCGGAAAAGCCGGGCTTCGCGATCGAGGCTGCAGAGCCGGCCGAAGGCGGTGCGGCTGCCCCCGCCGCCGAAGCCAAGCCGATCGCCGAGTTGCTGGCGGCTGCCAATGTCGAAGCGGGCGCTGCCGTGTTCAAGAAATGCCAGGCCTGTCATTCCGGCGAAAAGGGCGGCCCTAACAAGGTCGGTCCCGATCTGTGGGACGTCGTCGACCGTCCCGTGGCCGAACATGAAGGCTTCGCCTACTCGGCCGGCATGAAGGAATTCTCCAAAGGCGGCGCCGAGAAGTGGACTTACGACAATCTGAACCACTTCATCACCTCGCCGAAGAAGTTCGTCAAAGGCACCGCCATGGGCTTCGCCGGGCTGCCCAAGGACGAGGAGCGCGCCAACGTCATCGCCTATCTGCGCACCCTGTCCGACAACCCCAAGCCGCTGCCGGCGCCAGGAGCTGCCGCTGACGCCAGCGCACCCGCCAAGCCGGCCGAGGCAGCCCCGGCGAAGCCGGCAGAGGGCGCCGCACCGGCCAAGCCTGCCGAGCCTGCTCCGGCTGCGCCTGCGGCACCGGCTGCGCCAGCCGCTCCGGCGCCGGCCGCTCCGGCTCCGGCTCCGGCTCAATAAAACAAATCGTTGCCGCGATGATCTTGAAAAAGCCGGGTTCAGCCCGGCTTTTTCGTCAGGAGAATTGCGTGGACGGCGACAAAGCCATGCATGGCGGTTTTCAGCCGCGCCAAATCATCTAGAATGCGGTTCTGGATTGAACTGGCGCGCATCGCGAAGAGGATAGTGCATGAAGGTTGGCCGAACGCTTCGCAAGTCGATCCTGGCGGCTGCCCTTCTGGCCGCAGGATTGCAAGCTACCCAGGCGGACGAATGGCGCACCACCTCATCGCTGATTGGCGAATCCAAATACGGCGACAATTTCCAGCGCTACGACTACGTCAATCCCGATGCGCCCAAGGGCGGCACACTGAATGCGGTGGTATTAGGCACATTCGACAGTTTCAACCCCTATGTCGTGCAAGGGTCTCCGGCGGCCGGTCTGGTGGGGTTCGGTGGCGGACTGCTCTACGACACGCTGATGGAGCAGGCGACCGATGAAGGCAGTGTCAGCCATCCCCTGATTGCCGACGCTTACAAATATCCGGCCGATTATTCCTCGGCCACCTACCGGCTCGACCCCCGCGCAATATGGCATGATGGCCAGCCGATCACCGTTGACGACGTGATCTGGTCGTTCAAGGTGCTGAAGGCCAACAGCCCTCAATACAGTCGTTACTTCGAAAACGTGACGGATGCGGTGGCGACCTCCGATCGCGAGGTCGAGTTTCATTTCAGCCAGAAAGGCAACCGGGAATTGCCGAAGATCATCGGCGATCTGGCCGTGCTGCCTAAACACTGGTGGGAAGGCGTGGATGCCAAAGGCAACAAGCGTGACATCACAAGGCCCACGCTGGAAATTCCGCTCGGCTCGGCCGCCTACAAGATAGCCAGCTTCAAGCCGGGCTCCGAAATCGTTTGGCAGCGCGTGCCGGACTATTGGGCGGCAAAGCTACCGGTAAAGGTCGGACGCGAGAATTTCGACACGCGCCGATACACCTACATCCTTGACGACAACGCGGCCTGGCTGGCCTTCACCAAGGGCGGGCTGGAAGACGTCAATCGAGAATACAGCTCACGCAAATGGGCAACCGCTTATAATTTTCCGGCTTTCGAGGCCGGCGACGTCATCAAGAAGGATTTCCAGAGCCAAGCGCCACAGCCGATGCAAGGCTTTGTCCTCAACCAGCGAAAGCCGCTCTTCCAAGATCGATTGGTTCGCGAGGCACTGACCTTACCATTCGATTTCGAGAGCATGAATCGCACCTTGTTCTTCGGCTTCAACACACGCACATCAAGCTATTTCCAAGGTACCGAAATGGCTTCGAGCGGACTGCCGCAGGGCAAGGAGCTGGAGATCCTTGAAAAATACCGCGACACGCTGCCTCCAGAACTGTTCACGCAGGAGTTCAAGCTGCCGGTCTACGATTCGCAGCAATCCGAGCGAAAGTACCTGAAGCAGGCTGTCGATCTGTTCGCCAGGGCGGGATGGGTCATCAAGGGCGGCAGAATGGTCAACGCCAAGACCGGCACGCCGTTCAAGTTCGAGATCCTCGGCTGGAATGACACCGACCAGGTCATCGCCAGCCCCTATATAGCCAATCTGCGCAAGATCGGTGTCGACGCTTCGCTACGCAACATCGACCAGACCCAGTACGTCAATCGCGTCAGCAATTTCGATTTCGATGTCGTCACCGGCTTGTTCGGGCAGTCGGATTCGCCCGGCAACGAGCAGCGCGATTTCTGGAGTTCGAAGGCAGCAGACGCGCCTGGTTCGCGCAATCTGATGGGCATCAAGAATCCGACCGTCGATGCGCTGGTCGACCGCATCATCTTTGCAACGGGTCGCGAGGACCTCATCGCCGCCACCCATGCGCTAGACCGGGTGCTGCTGTGGAACTTTTACGTTGTGCCTCAATATCATCGCTCCGCAGTGTGGCTGGCCTATTGGGACAAGTTCAAATTGCCCGACAGGCAGCCTGGCTATGTCGGCGCGGACCTCGATTCCTGGTGGATCGACCCTGACAAGGAAAAGGCGCTCGCCGCCAAGTACAAGAGCAGCAATTGATGGCGCTCCTGCCTCGCCGCAGCTTTCTGGCATTGAGCGGCTCAGCGGCACTCATTGCCCTGCTTCCGGGCCGGGCCTTTGCCGATCTTGCCACCGGCACCAAGCTGCACGGCCTGTCGGCGTTTGGCGACCTTAAGTACAAACCCGACTTTGCCCGCTTCGACTATGCAGACGTAAACGCTCCGGCCGGCGGCATCTTCAACTTCTCGCCGCCGAACTGGGGCTACAACCAGGATACGCAGACTTTCAACACGTTGAATTCTTTCGCCGACAAGGGCGACGCACCACCGCGCATGGAGATGTGCTTCGATGCCCTGATGGTGAGGGCCCTCGACGAACCCGACACGGTCTACGGCCAGCTTGCCGACGGCGTGACGCTTTCCGACGATCGCAACAGCTTCACCTTTTCGCTGCGCCCGCAAGCGCGTTTCCATGATGGTTCGCCGCTAACTGCACAAGATGCAGCCTTCACCTTCAACCTTTACAAGGACAAGGGTCATCCTCAGCTGTCGCTGCCGCTGACACATATGGCGGACGCGGCTGCGTTGGACGACCATACGCTTCGGCTCACCTTCTCCGGGAAGCAATCGGCTCGAACGGTCCTCAACATCGTGGAGTTTCCGATCCTGTCGAAGGCCTTTTACACGGCCAATCCATTCGATTCCTCGCAGTTGAATCCGCCGCTCGGCTCCGGGGCCTATAAGGTCGGCCGCTTCTCGGCCGGCGCATGGATCGAATACCACCGCGTGCCGGATTATTGGGCGCGCGACCTTGCGGTCAATCGGGGCCAGAACAATTTTGACGTCATCCGCATAGAGTTCTATCAGAATCGTGCCGCCGCCTTCGAAGCCTTCAAGAAGGGCGAGATTACCTACCGCGAGGAGTTTACCTCACGCGTCTGGGCGACTGCTTACGACTTCCCCGCATTGACCGCCGGCAAGGTAGTCAAGCACGAGTTTCCTGCCGAGAGGCGTCCGACAATGCAGGGAACCGCGGTCAACCAGCGCCGCGAACAGTTTCGTGACGCGCGGGTGCGGCAGGCGATCGCTCTCTGCTTCGACTTCGAGTGGACACGACGCAATTTTTTCTACGGCTCGTATGAGCGCTCGCAATCCTGCTTCGAGAAATCGGACTTTCGCGCCGAAGGACAGCCATCGTTGCAGGAACTGGCTCTGCTAGAACCCCTCCGTGCCCAGCTTCCACCCGAGGTCTTCGGTCAAGCTGTCAGCCTGCCGACCTCCGATGGATCCGGTCGCGACCGCAAACTGCTTGGGCAAGCTGTCAAGCTTCTGGCAGCAGCCGGCTGGAAACGGTCGGGCGATTTCGTCGTCAACGGGAAAGGGGCGAGGCTGTCGGCCGAATTCATGGTCGATGACGAGACCTTCGTGCAGGTCTATTCGCCGTGGGTGGCAAACATGAGGGCGATCGGCATCGATGCATCGATCCGGCTGGTGGATTCCGCGCAATACCAGGCCAGGCAAGCGACGTTCGACTTCGATCTTCTGTCGGCTGCCTTCTCGTTCAGCGCCACCCCGACGCGCGACGATCTGGAAGTCTTCTTCCATTCCAATACCGCCGACGTCTCCGGTTCGCGCAATTTGCCGGGTATCGCGAGCCCTGCAGTCGACGCACTGATCGACGCCGTGGGCAAGGCAACGGATCGAGAATCGCTGACGGTCGCGATGCGGGCGCTGGACCGGGTCTTGCGCGCGCGGTTCGATTGGATTCCTAGTTGGTTCCTGGCGAATCACCGAAGCGCCTATTGGGACATGTTCGGCTTTCCCGAACAGAAGCCTGATTTCGGCTTTCCGGTCGAGACGCTGTGGTGGTTCGATAAGGGCAAGGCGGCAAGAATTGGCAAAGGCTGAGATGTACGCTCGACGGGGGCAGAAGGCCTGATGGGCGCCTATATTCTGCGCCGCATTCTTTTGATGATCCCGACCCTGTTCGGCATCATGGCGATCTCCTTCGCCGTCATTCAATTCGCCCCGGGCGGCCCGGTCGAACAGGTCATCGCCCGACTGACCAACCAGGGCGGCAGCGATCGCCTCGGCGGCGGCGGCGGTGATGCAGGCAGCGGCGCCAATTTTGACGTGTCTGGCGATGTAAGTTCGAAATACCGTGGGGCGCAGGGGCTCGACCCCGAATTCATCAAGAAGCTGGAAAAGCAATTCGGCTTCGACAAGCCGCCGCTTGAGCGTTTCGGCATGATGCTGTGGAATTATGCCCGCTTCGACTTCGGCGACAGCTACTTCCGCGACATTTCGGTGCTCGACCTGATCCTGGAAAAGATGCCGGTGTCGATCTCGATCGGGCTGTGGATCACGCTTTTGTCTTATCTGATCTCGATCCCGCTCGGCATCCGCAAGGCGGTCAAGGACGGCACGCCGTTCGATGTCTGGACAAGCGGCGTCGTCATCGTCGGCTACGCCATTCCGGGTTTCCTGTTCGGCATCATGCTGATGGTGCTGTTTGCGGGCGGATCGTTCTGGGACTGGTTCCCGTTGCGGGGTCTCACCTCGGACAATTGGGATCAGCTGTCCTGGTGGGGGAAGATCGTAGATTATTTCTGGCACATGACCTTGCCGCTGACAGCGCTGGTGCTGTCGGCTTTCGCGACGACCACGCTGCTGACCAAGAACTCGTTCCTCGAAGAAATCCGCAAGCAGTATGTGGTGACGGCCCGCGCCAAGGGACTGTCCGAACGGCAGGTCCTCTATGGCCACGTCTTCCGCAACGCCATGCTGATCGTCATCGCCGGCTTCCCCGGCGCCTTCATCTCGGCTTTCTTCACCGGCTCGCTGCTGATCGAGAACATCTTCTCCCTGGACGGCCTCGGCCTGCTTGGTTTCCGGTCCGTAGTTGAGCGTGACTATCCCGTGGTGTTCGCCAATCTCTACATCTTCTCGCTGCTTGGGCTGTTCGTCGGATTGCTGTCCGACCTTCTCTACACCTGGGTCGATCCGCGCATCGATTTCGAGCGGAGAGACATTTGATGTCGGAGGCCACCGTCACCGGCGACACTGCGCCCGCCCGGATCAAGCGGCCTTTCCTGTCGCCGCTCAACCAGCGCCGCCTGCAGAATTTCAAGGCCAATCGTAGAGGCTTCTGGTCGCTGTGGATCTTCCTCTTCTTGTTCGTGCTGTCGGTGTTCTCCGAATTCATCGCCAACGACAAGCCCATCATCGCCTCCTACAAGGGTGAAATCCTGTTTCCGGTCCTGGTCGCCTACCCCGAGGAAAAATTCGGCGGTTTCTATGCCGTCACCGATTATCGCGACCCGGTCATCCAGGACGAGATCAACGCCAATGGCTGGATGATCTGGCCGCCGGTGCGCTACTCCTACCAGACCGTCAACAACGCAATTCCGGAAGCGGCACCCGCCAAGCCGTCCTGGGAATACGACGCCAAGACGCGCTGCAACCAGTATCCGCAAGGGGCTGCCGATCCGGCCTGCATCGTCGGCAACTGGAATTGGCTCGGCACGGATGATCAGGCGCGCGACGTGCTGGCGCGCGTCATCTACGGTTTCCGCATCTCGGTGCTGTTTGGCCTGATCCTGACCGCAGGCTCGGCTGCTATCGGCGTCGCGGCCGGCGCCCTTCAAGGCTATTTCGGTGGCTGGACGGATCTCTTGTTCCAGCGTTTCATCGAAATTTGGTCCGCCATCCCGGTGCTCTACCTTCTGCTCATCGTTGCCGCCATCCTGCCGCCGGGCTTCTTCATCCTGCTCGGCCTGATGCTGCTGTTTTCCTGGGTGGCGCTGGTCGGCGTGGTGCGGGCGGAGTTCCTGCGCGCCCGAAATTTCGAATATGTCAACGCGGCCAGGGCGCTTGGCGTGCCCAACCGCACCATCATGTTTCGGCACCTGCTGCCCAACGCCATGGTGGCGACACTGACCTTCATGCCCTTCCTGCTGTCAGGTTCGATCTCGACGCTAACCTCGCTCGACTATCTCGGCTTCGGCCTACCGCCCGGCTCGGCCTCGCTCGGCGAATTGCTGAAGCAGGCGCAGCGCAACCTCAACGCGCCATGGCTGGGTATTTCCGGCTTCGTGGTGATTTCGCTGATGCTGTCGCTGCTGGTGTTCGTCGGCGAAGCGACGCGCGACGCGTTCGATCCGCGCAAGGCGTTCAGATGAGCGAAGTCCTCCTTTCTGTGCGTGATCTCAGCGTCGCCTTCACCCAAGGCGGCAACCAATCGATAGCCGTCGACCACATTTCATTCGACATCGCCAAGGGCGAGACCGTGGCGCTGGTCGGCGAGTCCGGCTCCGGCAAATCCGTCTCGGCGCTTTCGGTGCTGAAGCTGCTGCCCTATCCAAGCGCCAGCCACCCCTCGGGCAAGATCCTGTTCCAGGGCGAAGACCTGCTCGCGATGAGCGAAAAGCAGTTGCGGCAAGTGCGCGGCAACAAGATCACCATGATCTTCCAGGAGCCGATGACATCGCTCAATCCGCTGCACACGATCGAGCATCAGATTGTCGAGATCCTGAAACTGCATCAGGGCATGGCCGACCGCCCGGCCAGGCAACGCACACTGGCCTTGCTCAACGAAGTGGGCATCCGCGAGCCGGAAAAACGCCTCGATGCCTATCCGCATCAGCTCTCCGGCGGCCAACGCCAGCGCGTCATGGTCGCCATGGCGCTGGCGAACGAACCTGAACTTTTGATCGCCGACGAGCCGACGACGGCGCTCGACGTCACCGTGCAGGCGCAGATCCTGGAATTGCTGGCCGGATTGAAGAGCCGCAAGGGCATGTCGATGCTGTTCATCACCCATGATCTCGGCATCGTGCGCAAGATTGCCGACCGCGTCTGCGTGATGACCAAGGGCAAGATCGTCGAGACCGGACCGACCAAGGAGATCTTCGCCAATCCGCAGCATGCTTATACCAAGCACTTGCTGGCGGCCGAACCGAAGGGCAAGCCGCCGGCCTCCAATGCCGATGCCAAGCCTGTCATGACCGGCAAGGACATCAAGGTCTGGTTCCCGATCAAGAAGGGATTTTTCCGGACCACCGTCGACAATGTGAAGGCGGTCGACGGCATCGACGTCACCGTGCGCGCCGGCCAGACGCTCGGCGTGGTTGGCGAGTCCGGTTCGGGCAAGACGACGCTGGGCCTGGCGCTGGCGCGCATGATCTCGTCGACCGGAACGATCCGGTTCAATGGGCACGACATCGACAAGCTCTCCTTCGACGCCATGCGGCCACTCAGGCGCGAATTGCAGATCGTCTTCCAGGACCCTTTCGGGTCGCTGAGCCCGCGCATGTCGATCGCCGAGATCATCGAGGAAGGTCTGAAAATCCACGAGCCGAAGCTGTCGGCCGACGAACGCGACGACAAGGTGGCCGCCGTGCTGAAGGAGGTCGGCCTCGACCCGGCCACCCGCAACCGTTACCCGCACGAGTTCTCCGGCGGGCAGCGCCAGCGCGTCGCCATCGCGCGCGCCATGGTGCTGAAGCCGCGCTTCGTGATGCTGGACGAACCGACCTCGGCACTCGACATGAGCGTGCAGGCGCAGGTCGTCGACCTCCTGCGCAATCTGCAGGCCAAGCACGACCTCGCCTATCTCTTCATCAGCCATGACCTCAGGGTTATCCGGGCGCTCGCCAATGACGTCATCGTCATGCGCAACGGCAAGATCGTCGAAGCAGGCCCCTCCCGGCAGATTTTTGAAGATCCGCAAACCGACTATACTCGGGCGCTGATCTCGGCAGCGTTCAAGATCGAGACGGCGCCGGTCGGCATCGTCAGCCAGTGATTGCATAAGAGGGACTACAAGACTGCCATGGAAAAAGGCCGCATCCTGCTTGCCGTCACCGGCTTCCATCCGCAGCGCTGGCGCGACCTGTTGTCGGCCGAGCGCGACGTCGTGCTGGAGCCGAATGGCGCCGGCGACCCGTCGATAACCTATGCGGTGGTGTGGAAACAGAAGCCGAACCTGTTGTCGTCCCTGCCCAACCTGCGCGCCATCTTCTCGATCGGCGCCGGCGTCGACCATATTTTCGCCGATCCCGGCCTGCCGGACGTGCCGATCGTCAGGGTTGTCGCCGATAATCTGACCCAGTACATGACCGAATATGTCGTCTGGCGCGTTCTGGACCACCACCGGCAAGGACTGCTCTACCGGTCGCAGCAATCGAAAAAGATCTGGCACGAGCCGCCGCAAAGACCGGCCGGCGACATTTCCGTAGGCATTATGGGGCTCGGCAATCTGGGGCGCGCGGCGGCTTCGGTGCTGCTGTCGCTTGGCTTCGCCGTCAACGGCTGGTCTCGCGGCGATCGGCCGATGCAAGGCGTTTCCACCTATGCCGGCGAGGCAGGACTTATCCCGTTCCTCAACGCCACCGACATACTGGTCGTGCTGCTGCCGCTGACCCCCGACACACAAGGCATCATCGATTACGGCGTGCTGAAGGAATTGCGCAAGCGCAACGGGCTGGGCGGCTCCGTGCTGATCAACGCAGGGCGCGGTCGCCTGCAGAAGGACGCTGATATCGTGCGGGCGCTGGATGACGGCACGCTGAAAGAGGCGAGCCTCGACGTGTTCGAGGTCGAGCCGTTGCCGAAGACCAGCCCGCTTTGGAGCCATTCCAAGGTGTTCGTGACGCCGCATGCAGCGGCGACCTCGGATCCGGTCCACCTGGCGCCGATCATGCTGCGCCAGATGGATGCTTTCGAACGGGGCGAGACGCTGGAGAACCTGGTCGATCGCAAAGCGGGTTACTAACCCAACTCCGGGGGCGTGAGCGAGGCCTCAGCTTGAGGGGTCAGCCGGGCAGGACGAACTTCTTCTGCTCGTCAGGCTTGTCGCAGTCGCGGCGATTGATCGACCGGTTCATGGCGTCGATTTCGCCGGTCGCCCTGTCGATGTCGCGCTGGCGCTGCGAGCGCATGTCCGGCGTGAATGGGCCGAACCCCATCGCCGGATTGGAAAATGTCGGCTTGACCTGTGTCGAAAGGTTGTATTGCTGCGCCAGCCCGTCGCGCTGGGCCAACAGTTCATCGCAGGGAACGGCGTCGTAGCGGAGCGACGACTGTACATTGTCGTCCTGCCGCTCGGACGTCGAATTGCCGACGCAGCCCGCGGTGGCCAGACAGGATGCCAAGACAATCAGGTTCCAGCGCATCGTATGTCTCCCTTTCCCGATATCCCGCGGCCTACATCACCCCGCCTGCGACTGGGGCTTTTTCGAACCACCGACCCTGCGTGCCGGATGGTAACACGCGGGCTCAAGCATGCGGCGACCTGACCGCCAGAATGACCAGCCCACTGACAGGTTCCCTGCGGTCCTGACGGATGACAGTGGTTTCCAGCGACAGGACCAAGAACCCGTTGGCAGCCAGGACCTCCCTGACATAGCGTTCCGAATGCGCATAGCGACGCGACGGCTGCAATACGAAATCGCCATCGCCGTCCAGCTTCTCGACCGAAAAGGCGAACAGGCCATCGTCGACCAGCAGGCCGGCGATCCTGTTCACCGCGCCGCCGAGCGCGCCGATATAGATGAAAACATCGGTGACGGTGACCAGATCGGCTTTCGGGCCGGCACGGGCAAAGTCGCGCAGGTCCGCCTTTGCGACTTCGTCATAGATCCCCTTGGCCCGCGCCCGCCTGAGCATGCCGGCCGAAATGTCATATCCTTCGAGCCTATCGGCGATCGGCCGCAGCCTTTGCCCCATCAAGCCGGTGCCACAGCCGAGATCAAGCACGAGGGCAAAGCGGCCGGGCCTCGCTGTTCGTATGGCCCGCTCAAGCAGTTCAGGCACCCGATAGCCGAGTTTGTCGACCAGCGATTCATCGAAGCTGTCGGCGTAGTGGTCGAACAGCGCCTCTACGAAGGCGCCGGGCGGCCCGCTTGTCGGCGGCGCCTTGCCGATCAGTTGCAGCTTGAGCGCAGCACCCAGGCGATCCGCCGGTTCGAGCTTCAGCGCCATTGTCCAGGCCTGCGCGGCCAGCTCCAACGCGCCGGCCGATTCCTGAAACTCGCCGAGGCGAAACCAGCCGGCCGTCCATTGCGGAACCAGTTCCAGCGCGCCAAGCAGAAGTTCGGCCGCCTGGGCATGATCGCCGTCCGCGTGGAGCATCTCGGCATAGTCGGCGCGGCGGTCGGCGTTCAGGTCGCCGGACGACGTCTGAAACGGTTTCATCGTGTCGGGCCCTATCGGAGGATCGAGACGACCATGCTATGCGGTAGTCAGCAGGCACTGACAACAGCCTTTCCGCGCCGGAATTGTATCCTATCTCTAGGGGCATGCGCGCCAGCGATCTGCTTCATCCCCGGCCCCAGGGCCTCTACTGCCCGCCGGGCGATTTCTTCATCGATCCGGTGCGCCCGGTTAATCGCGCGCTCATCACGCATGGCCATTCCGACCACGCGCGTTCGGGGCATGGCTCGGTGCTGGCGACGAAGCAGACGCTGGACATCATGGGCCTGCGCTACGGCGAGGATTTCGCGGCGGCCACACAGACGGCACGGCTGGGCGAGATCATCGACCTCAACGGGGTCAAGGTCAGTTTCCACCCGGCAGGCCATGTACTGGGTTCCGCCCAGATTGCCGTGGAGCACCAGGGCGTCCGCATCGTCGCCTCCGGGGACTACAAGCGGCGCCGGGATGCGACCTGCGCTCCGTTCGAGCCGGTGGCCTGCGATGTGTTCATCACCGAGGCCACATTCGGCCTGCCGGTTTTCCGTCATCCTCCGGACACGGAGGAGATCGCGCGCCTGCTCAAATCGGTCGACCAGTTTCCCGAACGCTCGCATCTGGTCGGCGCCTATGCGCTCGGCAAGGCGCAGCGGGTAATGCGGCTGTTGCGCGATGCGGGTTACGACCGGCCGCTCTACATCCATGGCGCACTGGCCAAGCTCAGCGAATATTACCAAGGCCAAGGTATCGATCTGGGGACCCTGCAGCCGGCAACCGTTGAGGGCGGCAAGGGTAGTTTCGCCGGCGCCATTGTCGTCGGTCCTCCATCGGCTTTCGCCGATCGCTGGGCGCGGCGCTTTCCCGATCCGATTTCATGCTTCGCCTCCGGCTGGATGCGCATCCGCCAGCGCGCCAAGCAAGGCGGTGTCGAACTGCCGCTGATCATTTCGGACCACGCCGACTGGGACGAGCTGACCACCACCATCCACGAGACGGGAGCCGAGGAGATATGGGTGACGCATGGCCGCGAAGAGGCGCTGGTCCGCTGGTGCGAGCTCGAAGGCATCACCGCGCGGCCATTGCATCTGGTCGGCTACGAGGACGAAGGCGACTGATGGCATGAACCGCTTCGCCGAACTTCTCGACCGGCTGGTGCTGACGCCGTCGCGCAACGGCAAGCTGACCTTGCTGACCGATTATTTCCGCACCGTCGAAGATCCGGACAGGGGCCTGGCGCTGGCCGCCATCACCGGCGATCTCACCATTGCCGCGGTCAAGCCGGCGATGCTGCGCAGCCTGGTCACCGAACGCATGGACCCGGTCCTGTTCGGCTATTCCTACGATTATGTCGGCGATCTTGCGGAGACGGTTTCGCTGGTCTGGCCGCCCTCGCCGGGACATATCCCCAACCGCGATCCGACGCTTGGCGAGGTCGTGGCGAAACTTCAATCGGCCAGCCGTTCCGATGGGCCGAAGGTGCTGGCGGGGCTGCTCGACAGTTCCGGCAGCTCGGCGCGCTTTGCCATCATCAAGCTTGTCACCGGCGGACTGCGCATCGGCGTCTCGGCACGGCTGGCCAAACAGGCGCTGGCGGATTTCGGCAATGTCGACGTCGCCGAGATCGAGGAACTTTGGCACGGGCTGTCGGCACCCTACCTTGCGCTGTTCGCGTGGCTCGAGGGCAAGGCCGAGAAGCCGCGAAACACGGCATTCGCCCTGTTCAGGCCCGTGATGCTGTCCAATCCGGTCAATGACGGCGATCTCGAAAAGCTCAATCCGGCGGATTACGCGGCCGAGTGGAAATGGGACGGCATCCGTGTTCAAGCGGTGGCCGAGGGGGGCATCCGCCGGCTCTATTCGCGCACCGGCGACGATGTTTCCGGCGCCTTTCCAGATCTCGCCGACGCGATGGATTTTTCCGCAACGCTGGATGGGGAACTGCTTGTCGGCGATCCCCGGCAGGGCACGCGAAGCTTCTCGGATTTGCAGCAGAGGCTGAACCGCAAGACGGTGACGCCCAGGATGCAGCAGCAATATCCAGCCTTCATGCGCTGCTACGACCTGCTGCAGATCGGCGATGAGGATTTGCGCGCGTTGCCGTTTCGCGACCGGCGCGGCCGCCTCGAGAGCTTCATGAAGACACTCGACCCCAGCCGCTTCGACCTCTCGCCCTTTGTCGACTTCACGGATTGGGACACGCTGGAGGAATTGCGCCGGGCGCCCCCCCATCCGATCATCGAAGGGGTGATGCTGAAGCGCTGGGATTCGCCCTATGTCGCCGGCCGGCCGAAAGGTCCGTGGTTCAAGTGGAAGCGCGATCCGCATACGGTAGACGCCGTGCTGATGTATGCGCAGCGGGGCCACGGCAAGCGCTCGAGCTTCTATTCCGACTACACGTTCGGCGTCTGGTCCGGCCCGGAGGGCGAGGAAGAGCTGGTGCCGGTCGGCAAGGCCTATTTCGGCTTCACCGACGAAGAACTGAAGCAGATCGACAAATATGTGCGCGACAACACGATCGAACGCTTCGGACCGGTGCGCTCGGTCCGGGCCGACCGCGACAATGGCCTGGTGCTGGAGGTCGCATTCGAAGGGCTCAACCGGTCGACGCGGCACAAATCCGGTGTCGCGATGCGCTTTCCCCGTGTGTCGCGGCTGCGCTGGGACAAGCCCACCAACGAGGCGGACCGCATCGAAACGCTACAGGCCCTGCTCGATCGCTGATTTGCGGGATGTCCTGCGGGCGACTTCGCTACGGCTCGACGGAAACCCGAATCTCGTAGATGTCGGCCGCCTTGCCCTGCTTGTCGAAGTCGGAATTGATGGCGATCGTGCCGGCCGCGCCGGGCTGCTTGTCGGGAAAGCGGACGTCGAACAGATATTCGTTGCGCTGCTGGCCGACGGCGTAACGCTTGCGCCCGCAGTCGCCCAGCTCGCCGAAATTGCAATCGACGGACAGCTGCGTCTCCTTGCCATCCTCGGAACGGGCGACAATATCGAACACGGCATGCTTGCCGGCGAGTTTCTCAAGCACGCCCTGCCCTACGTCGAAGCTGATCGCCGAACCTGAAGCGCCCGATCGTATCCGCAGGAACGATCCGGTGTCGTCCTTCATCACCTCGGCAGTGGCATCCGAAGGCGCGCTGACATGCGTCGGGTCTGCCGGAGTAAACACGCTGATCCAGTCGCGCGACTGGTCGGCGGCACCGGGCTTTGCCGGCTCCGCACCGCTGTCGGCCGGCGTGAAATCATCGTCGTCGACTGTCGGAGGCGCTTGCGGCGGCGCGGTGTCGAGCTGCGCCTGCGTCTTGAACACGCCGGTCTGGGCGGCGAAAAACAGGCCAATGCCGACAGCGGCAAGCAGCGTCACGGTCAGGAAGATGGCGGTCAGCGGCAGACGCCGGCCCCTGATGCGCCGTTCATCGCGATCGGGCGCCACATCCGTCGCCGCACCGGCGTAGCCGGACGACGACATGTCGATGGAAGGGGCGGCGGGCAGCGTCGCGTCAGGCATGATGTCCGGAACGACAGGCAGCACGCGAGAACGCGGCTCATCGGAACCGGCCCCCTCAGCCCCCTCGGCGACGATCTCTGGTGAAGCTGTCGGCTCTCCGGTCCCGGCCGGCGAAGCGCCAGTCCCGAGTTCGACCACCGGCGCATTGCCCTGCGTACCGGCATCGGCCACCGCAGGCAGAAACTCGGATTCGATTTCAGTGATTTTCGCCTGGACCGCCTTGCGGCGCTTGATGGCGACTTCGACGGTGACGCCGGGATTGGCCTGGAGCGCGCGGTCGAGCGCGGCAAAGGCCGAGCGATAGACCCGTTCGCGGAACGCGCGGTCCTCGGCATTGCCCTTCTCCAAGGCGTTCCGGATCGCTGTTTCGATCGCGTCCAAGCGAGTCCCTCTGTCCGTTCGCGTAAGCTGGCCATGATCGTTAGCCGCAGGCGACCAATCAATCAACGGGCGAGCGGCCGCATTCTGCCGCGAGAGGGCGTGCAAAGTCCATTCCTGCAACGTTGTGCAACGAAATCAGCGTGTTTCATCGATTTCCAGCCGACGGGACCAGGTCGGCGTGGTCGAAACGTCAGCCAACAAACGCGTCGAGTGCTGCCAGGCCTTCCGTTTCAGAGCTGAACAGACGCCCGCATGAATTGCCACGCCGCATCTTGAATTCGCCGCCGGTTGAGGCTATCACCCACCGCATCCTGGAGACCTCGGCCTCCCGGGCCGCTTTAGCTCAGTTGGTAGAGCACCGCATTCGTAATGCGGGGGTCGCGTGTTCGAGTCACGCAAGCGGCACCACTTCCCCATCCACTGACGTCGAAACCGCCCGGATATCGCTGCAATTTCTGCGGTTTAGCGAAATACACCGTTCGCCGCTTCCAACGATGGCCGGTTGCATGCAACAAAGATGGGGAGATCGTTCGGGGTATTGGGTTGAGCAACCCCGAAGCGATTCCCGCAGGATGACCCTTACAGACGACGCCGTTCGCGCCATTAAGCCCGGCGACAAGGATCGAAAAACTTGGATGCTGTCGGCTTGCGTCTACTGGTGACGTCAAAGGAGCTCGGCTTTGGCGGCTCAAATGTCATGCACCTGACGACTAAAGACCATCGATCAGGGCTTACGCAAAAGGACGGTTTCAGGCGCATAAGGCGAGTGGTTGTAGATCTGCCGGTTGGTTGTTTCCGCTTGCTCTCTAAAGGCCTTGAGGTAGCGCTCGACGGCGTGAACGGGAAAGCGATCCGGTCCGGTTGCCGTTTTGCTTTTTACGAAAGCCGAATAGTTATTCTTTGCCTCGGCGGGGCCATGTCCCATGTCGAAGCCAAGCAGATGCACTTCGTCCTGCGCTATCATCAGAGCGATGGCAATTGCCAGAAGCATCACGCTGACCGGATAAACGCATCCATCATTGAGGGACGCCAGCACCAAGGGCTGGCCGTCAAAGCCCGCGAGCCGCGGACGAAAGTACAGCCGGTCTTTCGCCGCTTGTTCCTTCGTCGGAAACTTGGCACGGAAGATCGGGGCGGCCAGAAAGAAGAAATCGGAATTCCGCAAGAGGCGAAGAATGCGGCCGGCACCTTCGTACATATGAACGGTCACGATCCTGCCGACGTGATCGGGCACCCGGGCATAGGTGGAGCGGATCGCACCCGTATCCTGGCAGACCCAGAGCAGCTTGTTCGATGGGTCGAAGCGCGAATGGACATCGATGGCGCCGTTTAGCAGCAGCACGGTCGCGTTCTTGACGGTGGAGACGTCAAACAAATCCAGCGACGGGCCTGAACCGACGCAATACACGCTGGCGGTTCCGTAGTCTGGAGCATGGAAAGTGCGAAATCGCTTGCAAGCCCACCTCAGCCGCAGATAGCCGATGAAAGCCGGAAGGCTCCCTATGGCGCTCTTCAAAGGTATCTTTCGCATTACTCCATTCCCTCAGCCACGGCCGTCGTCACCGGCGACAGACATGGCCGCTCCCGCGCTGGGCTGCGACGAACTCATGTCAGGTTGGCGAATGTACCGGCGATGCGGTTCCCGAAGCCCGGCATGGACCTTTGACCCCACAGCATTGCGCGTTGCACGATGCCCCCGCGCCGCGCCGCCGAAGCGTTCTTATTGCGGTAGATCTCGTCGAACCGTGTGTCGACCGGGCTAGAAGGGATCATGCGCTCAATTGCGGTGCACGCTTCCTGCTGGGCGACGCTGTCGTGGCCGATCAATGCAAGCAGCAGTCGGCCGAATTGCCGCTGGGCCTCGCGCATTCGGATGACAGACGTCATTATTTCCGCTCGCCGAAGCGACAAGTTACTGGTGATTGCTACTGCCGCTTCGATAATTGCCTCGGTCTCGGTCTCGGTGACGTCGAACACCGGACACGCGACGCCCATCATCGGTCCGATCCCCTCTGACTTGAATGTATTGCCCGGCAGGAGAATGGCCGGCGTCCCCTGCGCAAGAGCAGTGATGGCAGTGTGGTATCTGCCACCAAACACGAAACTCGCGTGCCTCAGAAGGCCCGCCAACTGCGAATAGTGCGGAATGGCCGCGCCGTCAAAAACATCATCGGCGCTCAGTGCAGCGTCGGCGAGGCGACGGTCGTTGCCCCGAGAATAGAGGAACAGGGGGCGCAGCGACAGGGTATCGCTGATCCGTCGGACGCAGCCCACGAACGCATCATGGTCGTAATATTCCGAGGCAGCCGATCCGCTCACACAGAAATACCGCTCGCTTGGTACGAGGACCTCTGCAGCCGCATGCTCAGCAAACGCCATGTCCGGACAGATGATCGCGTTCCTGATACCGATGCGATCCGCATACGCTAGGGATGTCATCTCGCGCACCGACACGAGCGCAAATGAATTGAACAAGTTGGCAAGTACCCGGCCATCAGCCTCGCTGGCGGCATAAATGCTTTGGTTCATCGAATAGACCGGCTTATTCCAGCGCTTTGCCGCAACAAAGGGTAGCCCGAACAGCCGAGTGTTCCGAAGATAGGAGGAGGGGCCGACGGTCCCTTCGCCTTGGAAAACGACCATGTCGGCCGAATGTACAATCTCGGTGAATCGTCCAAACCTCTCGACTGTGAGATGCTCGAGCAACGCGAGCGAGCGTTCATCGACTGCGTCGCCGGCATAAACAGCCCGAATCCTGTCCCCATGGATGGCTTCATGCAGACGATCGATCTTGTGCTCTCGGGGAAACGGAACAGTGTTGATTTCAACCGGGCCCGTGTTCCCGAAGGTGCGATCCAGAAACTGCTCCAGATTCTCGCTGGTGGCTTGGCATCCCCAGTTCCCCCTGTCGCCGGTGTAGTTCAGGATGCATATCTTCATAGCCTGCCGATTTTAGTCTCGGCTCCCCCATGCGTGCGCGCTCGAAAGGGTTTGATCAAAGTCTGCAGCACAGCGCGGGCGCGGCTGGTCGAGACGCCAAGCTGGCGCAGGTCGTCGACGGGCTGCGGGTCGACATCGAATATGCTCTGCCCGGGCAGCCAACGATAGGCTCGACCATCCTCAAGCGTCGAGGGCGCGCAAGTCACAAAGCCGCCGACACCCGACACATGCCCGCCTTTCCTTATCCCAATATAGAGGCTGGTGCTAAACACAACGCCGGAGACCTTCAGATATACGTGATAGCCGTTTGGAGTTTTCTCGACCGGCGTGCGGTCGGCCAGGGTCGGATTGGCCCTCCTGAAACGGTCGAAGGCGTTGTCATCATCGAAGTCGAGGACGACTAGGCTGCCCAGTCCGCACACGATGCCAAGGTTCGCGCTGTCGCCAGCCGCTGAAAACCATGCTTCGACATCGCTGGGGCTGGTTGGCCGTATCGACATGATGAAGGCTGTGCTCGTATGGGCAAGCTTCCGGCGCCACTTTTCATCGTTGATTTGGGCCCCCGGCATGCCGCCCATGGCAGTAAAATCGATGAACTTCGACCCCGGGAGGACCGGACAAGCAACGATCCCTTTGTCCAGCAGTCTCAGTGCTAGGTGCAGCATTTGCAATTTTGCTTTGACCCCCTCAACAGCGCAGCAGCAATGCACAGCTTGCCGGTTCAGTTCCGAAAGATTTCGGAGGAGCCTGGAAACTGGCGCGCAATACCTTCGTTGACCGGCTGAATCCGCCAAGGACGCCATTTGAACCCAAGCCTGTTTCCGGAACTATTGTCACCGTGGTCCATCGTGTAGATGGCGCCCCAGTGCGGAAGAAAGTGAAGCGGCCTCCCGGTGGCTTCGAGGAGCCCGGGGATTTTGGGATGGATGCTCTTGATGTAGAGGTCGGCGAACTCGCCCGCACCCATCAGCGCCTTACCCCCTCGCCGCATAGTCACCGACGCGCATGAGCCGCAGATTTCATGAAACCTGTAGTGTTTCCATAGAATCCGGGATCCCAGTCGCTGAAGATAGCCCTTGTTGATCACGAAGCCATTGCTCTCCGCAAATAGCCCGGCCTTTTCCAGAAGATCGGCAGCGAGCAGGTCGTCGCCGTCAATCTTCATGATCGAGAAATCGTCGTTCCCGGCAAGCAGGAAAGCCTGCTCGGCGCCTATCGCAATCTTCTGGTTCATGTCGCGCCGGCGTGCCGCTATATCCGTCGGGATCGGCAGGTTCGTCTCGACTACCGTTATCCTGTCGGCTGGCACGTAGCCGAGTTCAGGTCGTTCGCTGCATACGAGTATGAGACGAAAATTTTTGACCGTCTGACAAAGGACGTTCTCGATCGTTCGCCTGAGGAGAGACGAAAACAAGTGCCTATCCTTGACCGTCTCAACCGATCTGAGCGGCATGACGAAGTAGTGCATCGCGATGTGACGTCCTATGTCAGCCGCTCCCGGCGGTACGCGGTATAGATGAAAACTCTTTAACCTGTCGTGGAAATTGCACAAGCCCAGCCAAGGCTTGTTGCAAATGTCGAAAGTTCCTTGCAATTCGGCACAAACGATTTCCCGAGATCGACGCGGCTACGATCTTGGCGCTCGCGAAACCTGGAGGCACACACAGATCCGAGTGCGGTTATTGCCGCATATGGCACGTTGCAGCCTGAACCTAGATCGACCGGGCGCGGGCCCTTCACGTACTGCGCCAGACGGACCGGTCCAAAATCTTGCCTGCATTGCCGGTGCGCCAGAAACGGCTGTGCAATGCCCACTAGGAGAGTATAAGGCAGGCGTTGACCGACATGCCTCGAGATCTGATCGTGATTGCTCCCCCCCTTGCTAGAAAGCCTCGGCCGTCCTTCCGCAGGCGAATGTCACGATCACTGCATCTGCTCAAGATCAGAAGGTCGATCCAAGCTTCCTTGGTGCTGCACAACGACTGGTTCACCGACAACGTTCCCTCATCACTCCTGATTGGCGCCTTGTGCCGACCCCACCAAGGCAGGCTCACCAGACCGGCTAACATGGATCTCTTGCTGATCCACAATCGGACCGAACAGACTATCCTGGAAAAGAGCCTCGCTTACCTCGGGATCCTTGACCACGCAGTGGTCCGGCCTCACCTTCCCCACGGCGTCTGGCGAAACACTTACAAGATACCGGCAGCTCTGCATTTCGCTGAAACCAGCACCAGCGAGTTCGTCTTCTGTATCGATGCCGACGATTCGGTCCTTATCGGCGACCCGCGCAAGGCCTTGGAACTTCTTGAGGACAGCGGCGGCGACATCCTGTTCTCGACCACCGGTCATGGCGACTATGACCTTATGCCCGACATCGGATTTCGTTTTTTGGCTGAAGCGGAAACTGCGGGCTGGGGGGCGTCTCACGACATCCATCTCAACGCCGGGGTCTATGTTGCCAGACGGCGCGTACTAGTCGAGTTCCTGCGGGCCGCAACTCGCTATGTCTCCGCGAACGAACCCATGTGGAGCGAGTATCGCCGTGCCATGAAGGCGCACCCTCTCGACCTTCCACCGTTTCCGTTTGCCTGCGGTTCGGAACAGAACATCTTCCGATTTATCTACCCGGCATTCAGCGCATCGGTCCGTCTGGATTATAATCGGCGCTTGGCATATCGCTGACCAGTATAACCAGAGCAAATCCTTATGAGAACCAACGTCTGAGGTAGAGCCTCCGCTTGATCAAATCAAACGCTCGCCTTGGCTCTCATCCAGATGCCGAGACCGAGCGCTGTTCCCGCAAGCTGTTCCGCTGCACGGTCCTGCGCCGTTGCCTCAGTCTGCGGCAGCCATCCAGCAGGATTCAGCCCATCGGATCCGGCCCCAGCGTCGCCACGGTCTTCAGCGCACCGTCGAGCATGTCGCCCTTCTCGTCCTTCAGGGCCATCTCGCGCAGGCGGCGAAGCCAGTCGGCGGCATCCGCTCGGCCCTTGACGAGATCGAGCGCCGACAGCACGCGGTCGAATTTCGACTGGGCGCGGACATGGGTGTCGCTGTAGCCCTTGATCAGACGGCGGCAGTTGAGGATCTCGACGGCCAGCGCGTAATCTCGCGGGACGTAGCTGAGCGCCAGCGCATACCATCGGTCGAGATGCGCGATTTCGACCTTGTGGCGCAACAGGCTGCGACGCCAGCGGCGCAGGCCACCGATGAACCAGAGCGCGGCAAAGCCGGCAAGGCTGTCCGTGCGGATGCGTCGGCCATGGTTGATGCGGCGGTCGAGAAAGGCGGCGAGTTTCGGCCGGTTCTCGATGTACTTGCCCAGTCCCGCCGGCAGCGTGCCGCAGAACTCCTCGATGCGCGGATGGAAATATTCGGTCACCTGCAGGATCGAGCCGGGTTTGACGCCGACCTCGCGGCGCACCCGCCTGTCGCGCGTCGAGCGTGTCTTGAGATCGGCGACGCGGATCATGTCGTCGTAGCACAAGGCGTTGGCCAGATGCTTGGCGGCCGCGATCGACAGCGCATAGGCATGGCCGACGTTGTCCAGCGCCACGGCCTTGTCCAGCCGGTCGAGATACTCGCCGCCATAGGCGATGTCCTGGTAGTCGACCACCTTTCGCAGACCCAGAAGCGCCATGTCGCGCACCGGCTCCGGCAAGGCAACGACGCGTGCCGATAGTTGCTGCCAGCCTTGCATCAAGGCTTCCGGTCCGCTGACCGACCCGGCATTCGGAGTAGGTTCGACCACGTTGTGCAGGATGGCGCTTTGCGCCGGCGCGGGCGTGCCCCGCGTGCGGTCATAGGCGGCGCCGAAGGCGGCGAGGCTGGCTTTGACGCCCCGGCCGCCGGCACCGATCGCCTGCTCGTAGGTTTCGCGGGTGAAGGGCAGCGCGTCGGAGCCGGCCAGCGCGCCGAGCAGGCTGGCCGAGATCATCGAGCCGTTCTCGGCTGCGATCCTTTCCATGTCGAAAGCAATGAACCGCTTCGAGGCGGCTTCCGCCGTCGCGTGCACCTTGGATGACGACGCCCGGCCGTCGCCAGGCTCGATCTTTTCCGATACCGCTGCGATGCGGTGCGAGGACGCGATCAGCGTCGTGCGCTCGGGCGTGACGAAGCCGCGGATGATGGCGCGGCCGGCCTCCATCAATTCCGCCGCGATCAATATATCGACGTCGCCCTGCGCCGGCGACAGCGCGAAGACCGGCAGCCGGCCGGTGTGGCGCGCCATCTCGATGTAGTAGATCGTGGCGCCGGTGCGCTGGGCGACCCCTGCGACTGAGGTCGATTGCGCGACATAGCCATTGCGTTCGGCGACGTCGGTGATCCAGTCGGCCAGCACGCCGCCGCCCTGGCCGCCGACGGCCAGCACCGCCAGCTTGATGACGCGCTCGTCATCCGCTGCACCCCGGCGGGCGCGCAATGGCGGGATGGCGTCAAGCATCGGCGAAGGTCAGGCGCCGGCTCTCGCGGCGGCGCTGCAGCAGGCCGAT
Source organism: Mesorhizobium sp. ES1-1 (assembly GCF_020164785.1). Lineage (GTDB taxonomy): Bacteria > Pseudomonadota > Alphaproteobacteria > Rhizobiales > Rhizobiaceae > Mesorhizobium. The sequence goes on from NZ_JAIUGX010000012.1 coordinate 135,701, forward strand.
GGCGGCGCGGCGCGCAGTTTCCACGAAGCGGTCCCAGCGGCCCGGATTGTGCACGACATCGGCGCGGTAGAAGGACGGACACAGCACCGCCGCATCGGCCACCTCGCCGCAATTGCCGCAGCCGACGCAGTTCTGGTCGATTGATGCCACCGGATCGTCGCGCAGCGGGTCGTCGAGTGACTTGACCGAGAGAGACGGGCAACCCGACAGCCGCATGCAGGCATGATCGCCGGTGCAGATGTCCTCGTCGACGCCGAACTTCGGCTTGACGACGCGTTCGCCGCCCTTGATCGCCTTGTCGATCAGCGGCTTTTCGCGGCGCTGGCGGTTGAGCATGCACTCGGACGAGGCGACGATGACCTTCGGACCCTTCTCCTCGGTCGTCAGCGCCTCGCGCAGCGTGTCCTGCATCTTGCCGACATCATAGGTTCGGTCGACATGGCGCAGCCACTTGACGCCCATCCCCTTCACCGCCTCGGTGATCGGATGTTTGGTCGACTTGGTCTTGTTGCCGGCGCGGGATGAGAGAATATCCTGCCCCCCGGTCGCGGCGGAATAGAAATTGTCGACGATGACGATGACGCCGTCATTCTTGTTGAAGACCGCATTGCCGATCGAGGAGGTGAGGCCGTTGTGCCAGAACCCCCCATCGCCGACGAAGGAGATCGAGCGGCGCTTTGCCTCGGGCGAATTGAAAGCCGACGCCGAGGCCGGACCCAGACCATAGCCCATGGTGGTGGCGCCGAGTTCGAAAGGCGGCATGATCGAGAACAAATGGCAGCCGATGTCGGAAGCGATATGATGCTTGCCGAGTTCCTGCTCGACCAGTTTGGTGGCAGCAAAGATCGGCCGCTCCGGGCAGCCAATGCAGAAGCCGGGCGGCCTGCCGGGCACGACATTGATCAAATCGGCCGTGTCGACGCCATCGCCGACCTTGTTGGGCGCCCGCACTTCGCCCGGCAGGAGATGCGGCGCCTCGGCGCGCAGGAAGCTGCCGATGCCGTCGAGCATGATTTGGCCGGTATATTCGCCGGCCATCGGCAGATACTCCTTGCCGACCAGCCTGGCGCCGCGGCCGGCCTTGTGCAGCATCGAAGCAAAGGCCTGCTCGATGTAGTTGGGCTGGCCTTCCTCGACCACCAGCACCGCCTGCTTGCCTTCGCAGAAGCTGAGGAACTCGTCATCGATCAGCGGATAGACGGCATTGAGCACGTAGAGCGGGACATCCGTGTCGCCATAAATGTCGGCGAGGCCGAGACGCTGAAGCGCACGAATGACCGCATTGTACATGCCGCCCTGCATGACGACGCCGACCGAGCCATGGTCAGAACCGAAGAATTCGTTGATCTTGTTGTTGCGGATGAAGTCGACGGCCGCCGGCCAGCGCTTCTGCACCTTTTCCTTCTCGTGCAGGAAGGAGGCCGGCGGCAGCACAATGCGGCCGGTGTCGCGACGCGGCGCGTCGAGCGCATCGGCCACCGTCATCGGCGGCCGCTTATTGTCCTTGGCGATGAAGTGGCCATGAACGTGGCAGCAGCGGATGCGCACCTGCAGCATGACCGGCGTGTTGGATATCTCCGACAGCTCGAAACCGTCCTCCACCGCCTTGACGATCGAAGGCAGGTTGGGGCGCGGGTCGAGCAGCCAGACCTGGCTCTTCATGGCGAAGGCGTGGCTGCGCTCCTGCATGATCGAGGAGCCCTCGCCATAATCCTCGCCGACAATGATCAGCGCGCCGCCGGTGACGCCGCCGGAGGCGAGATTGGCCAGCGCATCCGAAGCGACGTTGGTGCCGACGGTGGACTTGAAGGTCGCGGCGCCACGGATGGGGTAGTGCACCGAGGCGGCGAGCATCGCCGTCGCAGTGGCCTCCGAGGCACTGGCTTCGAAATGCACGCCAAGTTCGCCCAGAATATCCTGGGCGTCGGCCAGCACATCCATCAGATGGCTGATCGGTGCGCCCTGATAGCCGCCGACATAGCCGACACCGCATTGCAGGAGCGCCTTGGTGATAGCGAGGATGCCTTCGCCGGAAAACTCTTCGCCGGCGCCCAGCCGGAGCTTTTCGACTTCCTTGGCAAAAGACCGTTCGGCCATTGTTTCTTTCCTTCCGTTACCGCCAATTGCCGGCGGCGCGTAGGTCTAGATGTCGTGCTTGCGAATATTGTTGAGCATCTTCAGGAGCGTGGCGATGAGCGTGGCATATTCGGCATCGTCGATGTCTTCGAACATCGCCTCGAACGCGTCATGCATGGCCGGCCAGGCGCGCGTGAACTCGGCGCGGCCATCGTCGGTCAGGAACACATGGCGGATACGGCTGTCCGTGACGCCTTGTTCGCGCCGCACGAGGCCCTGGCCCTCGAGCGTGTCCAGCGTGCGGCTCAAGGTTGACTGTTCGATCACGGTGTAGACGGCGAGGTCGTTGACGGTGATCCCGTCCGTGACCGACAGCACGGCCAGCGTGCGGACCTGAGGAATGGTCAGGCCCTGCTTGCGGAAATCGTTGCGCAACGTGGCGTTGTAGCGGCCCATGATGCGGTTCATCAGATAGGGCGCGAATTGCTGCAGGCCGATTTGGCCGAGGGTCGAAATGCGCTGGCGCCTTTCCGCGAGCTTTTGCTCCATCAAAGTCTCCCCGCCAGCAAGAACCCCGAGCCGCCGCCGAGGCCGGCGCCCGGATGGGTAGAGGCGCCGATATGGTAGAGGCCCTTGATGCCGGTCTGATGGTTGCGGCTGGTCTTGAACGGCCGCCACAGGAAGGACTGGTCGATGGTCGAGGAGCCGCCATAGGGGTCGCCGCCGACCAGATTGATGTTCATCGCTTCGAGATCGGCCGGCGAATAGGCGCGGCGCGCGATGACGCTGTCCTTGAAGTCGTCGATATGACCGGCGAGGATGTCTTCGGCACGATCGGCATAGGCCTCGCGCAACGCTTCGGTCCAACGTCCATCGGCAGGTGCCTGCAGCTTGCCTGCTGCATCGCCGTTGATGTGGCGGGGCGCCTCGGGCAGTTGCAGCCACAGGATCGCCTTGCCGGGCGGACAGCGCGACGGGTCGAGTGCATGCGGCTGGCCGACGCAGATGGTCGGCACTTCCGGCAGCATGCCGCGCGCGGCCTCGTTGCAGGACTTCGACACGCCGTCCAGTCCGGGCGTCAGATGCAGCAGGGCCGCCTTGTCCAAGCCATCACCGCGCCAGGACGGCGGCTTGTCGAGAGCATAGTGGATCTGGAAATTGCCTTTGCCGTAGCGGTATGTCCGCGCTGCCTCGACGTCGTCCCTGGGAGCGTCGTTGCCAAGCAGCCGGCCATAAAGTTGCGTCGGCGTCACCGAGCAGATGACGCTCTTGTTCGCTGAGATGGTCTCGCCCGACGCCAGCCTGACGCCCGTCGCGCGACCGCCGCCCTGCACGATCGACGCAACATCGGCTGATGTGCGGATGTCGCCGCCACGTTCGCGGATCAGGGCCTCGAAAGCCGCCAGCAGGTTCTTCGCGCCTCCCTTTACGATAGGCGCGCCAGCGGCTTCGAGCGCGAAGGCGATGACCTTGGCGATCTGGCCGGAGAACGCATCTTCCGGGCCCAGACCTGCATGCAGCACCCAGGGCGCCCAGAGCGCCTTGACGGTATCGGACTGGTAGGTGGTTTCAAGCCAGCCGCGCGCCGGCACCAGCGCTTCGCCAAGGAACGCCGCGAGGCCACGCGGGCTCCGCCGCCAGGCGTCGCCGGCCAGCAGCTTCGCCGTCGGATATGACCAAAGGGCACCACCGAGCAGGCCGAACAGCAGGCCGGCATTGCGTTCGATGCCACCGACATCGCGTGCATGGCTATCACCATCGCCAGAAGCGATCGCGTTGAGCGCGGCGACGTTGGCGGCACGGTCGGTACGCAATATGGCATGGCTGCCGTCGGGCGTGAGTACGCCGGTCGGTGTGTCGGTGTGGCAGAACTCCAGGCCATGGCGGGCAAGATCGCCGCCAAGAGCCGCAAAGGCAGGCGAGGTGATGAACAGCACGAAAGTCGTCGCCATCACGTCATGGATGAAGCCGGGGGCCGTGATCTCCTCGGTACGCATGCAGCCGCCGATGCGATCGTTGCGCTCGAGGACGAGCACGCGCGCGCCCTTGCCGCCCAGCATCGCGGCGCAGACAAGCGCGTTGATGCCGCTGCCGACGATGATGTGATCGGGGGCGGTCATTGGTGGACGCCTTTGGGCAGCGGGGACGCTTGCGAGGTCAGCCCTCTACGGCGCCCCCCTCTGTCCTGCCGGACATCTCCCCCACGAGTGGGGAGATCGGATACAATCTGGGCCTTCGCCAATTTTCTATGTCGCAAGAAAGGAGCCGTCGCGGAGGCTGCCAATCTCCCCCCAAGTGGGGGAGATGTCCGGCAGGACAGAGGGGCGTGAGCGCCAGCGCTGCAAGGCTGCCACACTTCACCCGCCATCAACCCATCGCCTGCCCGCATGATCTTCTCCCGAAGACCCATTCCGCTCTATCTACCCGAAACCAGCGCCAGGGCGCGGATCGGGCTGCCGGTGCCATGCTCGATCTTGAGCGGCGCGGCGATCAGGATCGCCCCTTTCGGCGGCAGCTGGTCGAGGTTGCAGAGGCTGGCGAGGCCGTAGCGATTGGCCTTGTGCATCAGTGTGTGCGCCGGGAATGGCGGTTCCATGCCGCCGGCCTTTCCGGCATCGGTGCCGATCGTCTCGGAACCCCAGCCCTTGATGTCCTTGCTGATCAGGAACTGGATGGCTTCGGCCGTCGGGCCGGGCGTGTGCGGGCCGGTCTCATTGGCGTTGAGGAACTCGGCCTCCGAACCGTTGCGCTTGTACCAGTCGGTGCGCATCACCACCCACTCTCCGGCATTGATGGCGCCGTGCTCGGCTTCCCAGGCCTTGATATGGTCGACGGTGAGCAGGAAATCGGGGTCTGCCGCGGCTTCCTTGGAGCAGTCGATGACGTTGACCGGGCCGACGAAGTTCTGGGCCGGAATGGTGTCGGTGGCGCCGTCGGGATAATCCTTGCCGCTGATCCAATGCTGAGGCGCATCGAAATGCGTGCCCGAATGCTCGCCGAGCTTCAGCCAGTTCCACGCCCACCAGGGACCGTTCTTGTCGTAACGCGAGATGTTGTGGATCTCGACTTTCGGCGTGTCGACGGCGAGTTCCGGCGGCAGCTTGATCAGCGGCGTGTCGGGCCCAAGCGGGGCTGAAAGGTCGACCACCTTGATGGCGCCCGACAGCAGCTGGCCGGCGACTTCGCCGAGGAGTTCCTGGGTGTCCATTTTTTCTTGTTCCCTCTTTCGCGGTGATGATCAAGGCTCGTCTCGGCCCTTAATATCGCACTAGACGAAAACATATGCATCTGCAATTATCTTTAAGCATAAAGAAAATGGGAACGGGGTGTGAGCGAGTTCGACGCCATCTTTATCGGGGCGGGCCACAACAGTCTGGCGTGCGCCGCGCATCTGGCGATCAAAGGCTGGAAAATCGGGGTTTTCGAGCGCAACAGCACGATCGGAGGCGCCGTTCAGACCCGTGAATTCACGCTTCCCGGCTTCCGCCACGATTTCGGCGCGATGAATCTGAGCCTGTTCGCCGGTTCGGCCTTCCACCGGAAATATGCAAATGAATTGAAAGCGCAGGGCCTCGAGTTCGCGCCGGTCGCCGATTGTTTCGCCAGCGCCTTCCCGGATGGAAGCTGGCTGGGTGTCGGCACCGACCTTGAAAAGACCGCCGCGCGCATCGCCGCTTTCTCCGCCGCCGATGCCGCGGCGTGGCGCCGGCTGGTCGCCGCCTTCCCCTCGGAGGCCGAGCACCTGTTCCGGGTGCTTGGGTCGCCGATGAGCGCGCGCGCGCTGGCGGGCACCGGCTGGAACCTTTGGCGCAAGAAGGGCATGTCCGGCGCGCTCGACACGATTCGTCTGCTGTTGTCGTCGCCGCGCGCCTGGCTGGAGGAGAATTTCGAATCTCCGCATGTGCGTGCAACGCTCGCGACCTGGGGCATGCATCTCGATTTCGCTCCCGATATCGCCGGCGGCGCCGTGTTCCTCTATCTGGAATCGATGGCCAACCAGAGCTTTGGCATGGTGCTGGGCAAGGGTGGCGCCGACACCATCATCCGGGCGCTCTCGGGCATGATCACATCAGCCGGCGGCCAGAGCTTCACCGGAGCCGAAGTGGCTGAGATCACTGTGTCCTCCGGCAAGGCATCCGGCATACGGCTTGCGTCGGGCGAGACCCATACCGCCACCAAGGCCCTCATCGCCGGCGTTGCGCCGATGGCGCTGACCGGCAAGCTGCTGCCCAATGGTTCGGGAAACGCCGGCTTCGATACGGCGATGAGAAAGTTCAAGCACGCGCCGGGCACGATGATGATCCATCTGGCGCTAGACGACCTGCCCGACTGGCGCGCCGGCGCGGAGCTCAGGCGGTTTGCCTATGTGCATCTGTCGCCCTCCCTCGATGCGATGTCGCGCACCTATCAGCAGGCGATGGCCGGCATGCTGCCGGACGAGCCCGTGCTGGTCGTCGGCCAGCCGACGGCGATCGATCCCTCGCGCGCACCCGAAGGCAAGCATGTGCTGTGGGTTCAGGTGCGCATGCTGCCCGCTGAGATCCTTGGCGATGCGGCCGGCAAGATCGCGCCGGCACATTGGGATCAGATCAGGGAGATCTATGCCGAGCGCGTGCTTGATATCATCGAGGTCTATGCGCCCGGGCTGCGCGGCAAGATCCTTGGCCGGGCCGTGTTTTCACCCGTCGATCTCGAGCGCGAGAATCCCAACCTCGTCGGCGGCGACCAGATCTGCGGTAGTCACCATCTGTCGCAGAATTTCCTTTATCGTCCGGCGCGAGGGTATGCCGGCTGGAATACGCCCATCGGCAATCTGCATCTCACGGGAGCTGCGACGTGGCCTGGCGCCGGAACGGGCGCAGCTTCCGGTTTCATGCTCGCACAACAGCTCGGCGGGAGGTAGGAACCGAAAATCTGAGTGGTGAAGGAGGCAGGCGCTGCTGCCCTAGGAGCCTGAACCAATAGACTGACATCGGCGCGCGAAGAAAATACGACCAACAAGGGGAACGACCATGACAATCAACAGACGCGAATTGCTCGGTTACGGTGCCGCGGCACTCGGGGTGGCCGCCATCGGCCTGCCGGAGATAGCCAAGGCGGCCGCGGGCGAACTGACCATTGCCTACAATGTCAATCTGCCGTCCTGGGATCCGACGACGGGGCCTTCGGCCGTTAACCCGACGATCCAGGGCCTCTACCAGTCCGTGTTCGACCAGTTCATTCCGCAGAAGCCGGACCTGTCCTTCACTCCCGGCCTGCTGACAGAATGGGGCTGGAACGAAGACCGCACCAAGGTGATGATGACCGTCCGCGAAGGCGTGACCTGGCACGACGGCTCGCCGTTCACGCCCGAAGACGTGGTCTGGTCGCTGCAGCGGGCGGGTGACGAAAAGACCGGCAACCCGATCCAGTTCGTCTGGAAGAACGTCACCAACTTCAAGATCGACGGCAACAAGATCACCGCCGACGTCGTGCAGTTCGACCCGACCTACTTCAAATGGATGTCGTTCCTGACCGGCTACATCCTGCCCAAGGCCTATTACGAAAAAGTGGGCGCCGAAGGCTTCGAAAAGGCGCCGATCGGCACCGGGCCTTACATGGTCGAGAAGTTCGAGCGCAACGCGTTCCTGAGGCTGAAGGCAAACCCGACCTACTGGGGCGGTAAGCCTGCCTTCGAGAATGTAACGATCAAGTTCGTCACCGACGCGGCCAGCCGCGTCGCCGAGATCGAGTCCGGTTCCTCGCAGGTCACGCTCGAAATTCCCTATGAGGAGTATGACCGGCTGATCGCGAAGGACGGGCTGGCCGGTTCGTGCAAGAACGTCTCCGACATCGGCATGATCTTCTTCAATGACATCGATGTGATGCTGGACAAGAACGTCCGCCAGGCGGCTGTCATGGCGATCGACAAGAAACTGCTCGTCGACCGCCTGCTGCGCGGCTACGGCCTGCCCATCGACACGCTGGAGACACCGGAATACGCGGCCTATGATGCGTCGATCAAGGTCGAGCACAATCCTGGAAAGGCCAAGGAATTGCTCGCCGCATCCGGCTATTCGACGGACAAGCCGGTCAAGTTCACGATCCAGACCACCAAGGGCTTCAAGCCCAAGGACTATGAGATGATCCAAGCGATCGTCGGCATGTGGCGCAAGGTCGGCATCGAGGCGACGATCGAAGTCTACGAGATCGCCAAGCACTATGAATTGCGCGCCGCAGACAAGCTGGCGCCGGCAGCCTTCTACAATTGGGGCAATGCCATCGGCGACCCGACCACCTCCACCGGCTTCGCCATGTACGGCCCGAGCCCGCATTCGGTGTGGGACAGCCAGGACCTGATCGACATGATCAACCCGCTGTGGGGCGAAAAGGACGAGGCCAAGCGGATTGCCGGCTGGAAGGCGGTCGACAAATACATCGCCGAACAGGCCTATGTGCTGCCGCTGATCCAGTATGCGCAGCCCATCGTGCATGCCAAGGGCGTCAATGTCGTCCAGCACGTTTCGGGCGCGCTGCTGCCGGCCCTTATGACCCCGGCCTGACAAGCAGCCCGAGGCGTTCCGCGCGCCGTCCGTGCGACGGCGCGCATTTTTCCATCAGGCACATGAGCCTGCGGGCTCCTGCAAAGATTTACATGCTCCTGCAACGATTCCTGATTCGACTGCTGACGATGGTGGTCACGCTGTTCGGCGTGGCCGTCGTCGTCTTCGTCGTGATCCGCGTGGCGCCCGGCGATCCGATCGCGATGATGCTACCGCCCGGCGCGACCGATGCGGACATTGCGCGGCTGCGTACGCTCTACGGCCTCGACAAGACCGTCGTGCAGCAGTTCTTCATCTGGCTGGCCGGCGTCGTCAGGGGCGATTTCGGAACCTCGATCTCGCTGCGGCAGGACGTGCTTGGCCTCGTCTTCAACCGGCTGCCGGCGACGCTGGAACTCGCCGTCGTCGCCCTGGCCATGGCAATTGTGCTGGGCGGCACGACGGCCGTTCTCGGCGCGCGCGAGCGCGGCACCATGGTCGAGACCGGCATCGATATCGTCAGCGGGGCAGCACTCTCAATTCCCGACTTCCTCTGGGGCCTGGTGCTGATCCTACTGTTCGGCGTGCTGGTGCCGATCTTCGACATTTCCGGCCGTGTCTCGCCGCAGCTCGACCTGCCCTTCGTGACCCAATTCTATTTGTTCGAGAGCATTCTACGCCTGCGCCTCGACCTGACCTTTGACCTGTTGAAGCACATGCTGATGCCGGCCGTCGCGCTGGCGCTGCCGCTGGCGGCGATCATCTCGCAGCTTCTGAAACAATCGCTGAAGGAAGTGCTCGACCTCGACTATGTCGTGCTGGCGCGGGTGAAGGGGTTTTCGGAAACGCAGGTCATCCTGCGCGAAGCCCTCAGGAACGCGGCCTTGCCGACGCTCACCCTGGTCGGTGTGCAATTCACCTTCCTGATCGGCGGCACGGTCATCGTCGAGCGGCTGTTCTCCTATGAAGGCCTCGGCAATATGGCGATCGACGCCGTCATCAATCGCGACCTGCCACTGATCCAGGGGATCGTGCTGGTCTTCGCGCTGCTGTTCGTGCTGATCAACCTCACCGTCGACATGATGTACGCCCTGCTCAATCCGAGGCTGCGCCATGGATGAGGGCCGCGTTTCGAGACATCGCGCGGGCGCCAAGCTGTGGCTGGCCGGCGGCTGGCTGCTGCTGGCGTTGCTGGCGGCCATCCTGGCGCCATTGGTCGCACCGCAGGATCCGCTGGCCCAAGATTTGATGCTGGAGCGGCTGCCGCCCTTCTGGATCGATGGAGCCGAGCCTGGCTATTGGCTCGGAACCGATAGTCTGGGGCGCGACCTGCTCTCGCGGCTGATCTTCGGCGGCCGCATCGCGTTCATCGTCGCCTTTGCCGCCGCCAGCACCGCGTGCCTGGTCGGCTCGGCGCTCGGGCTCGTGGCCGGTTATTTCGGCGGCTGGGCCGACCGCGTCATCTCGCGCATCGTCGATGTCTGGATGGCGTTTCCCCCGGTTCTGTTCGCGATCCTGCTGGTCGCAGTGCTGGGCACGGGACTGAGCTCGGTGGTCCTCGCGATCGCCATCATCGACTGGACGCGCTTTTGCCGGGTGATCCGTGCGGAAGCGATGGGCCAGTCGCGCATGGACTATGTCGAGAACGCCCGCATCGCCGGCTATGGCCGCGTCGGCATCATGCTGCGCGAAGTCCTGCCCAATGTTGTGCCGTCTATCGTGGCCTTGCTGTCGCTGGAAATGGGCATCGCCATCATCGTCGAGGCGATCCTGTCCTTCGTCAACCTTTCGATCTCGACCGACGACCCGACCTGGGGCGGCATCATCGCCGAAGGCCGGCTGTCTATCCATCAGGCCTGGTGGGTGCTGGTGTTTCCGCTGGTGACGCTAATCCTCACCGTGCTGTCGTTCAGCCAGTTCGGCGAGGCGCTAAAGACGCGCTTCGATCCGGTGCTGTGGTGAACACCTGTCTCGATATCGCCAAGCTGAGCGCCGTGCTGCCCAACGGCCAGCGCGTGCTGCGATCCGTCTCGCTCACCGTGCAGCCCGGCGAGGTGCGTGCCCTGGTCGGCGAAAGCGGCGCCGGCAAGACGATGATCGGCAAGGCGGTTCTAGGCGTCTTGCCGTCGAGCGTGCGGATCGTCGAAGGCGATATGCGGCTCGAAGGCGAAGACCTCGGCAAGCTCGATCCCAAAGCACGGCGAACCTTGATCGGCGCGCGTACTGCGCTGATCCCGCAGGATCCGCTGACCGCGCTCAACCCGTCGCGCCGCATCGGGCCCCAGATGACCGACCGGCTGGTGCGCATTCTCGGCTGGAGCGGGGAGAAGGCGGACAAGCGGGTGCGCCAATTGCTGGACGAGGTGCAGATCCGCGACCCCGAGCGGGTGCTGAGATGCTATCCGCATGAGCTCTCGGGCGGCATGCGGCAGCGCGTGCTGATCGCCGGCGCTTTCGTCGCCGAACCAAGGCTGATCGTCGCCGACGAGCCAACGACAGCACTCGATGTCACCGTTCAGAAGCAGATCCTGCGGCTGATCGCTCAGCTGCAGCGTGAGCACGGCACCGCAATCCTGTTCGTCACCCATGATCTGGGCGTCGTCGCCAAGATCAGCCAGAAGGTCTCGGTGCTTTATGCCGGCAAGGTCGTGGAAGAGGCCGACACGGCTGCCCTGTTCTCAGCGCCGCAGCACCCCTACACAAGGGCGCTGATGGCGGCGACGCCGCGCTACACCGATCCCTTCGCCTCGCTGAAACCGGTGGACGAGGCTGTGCTGGCCGGGCTGGCGGCCGAGATCGCTTCGGCCGATAAAGCCTGGAGGCGGCCGCATGGCTGAGCCGCTGTTTTCCGTGCGCGGACTGAAGGTCGCGCTGCCAGACATGACGCGCAAGCCGCTGATCGGCCGCGCGCCGCTGGCCGAAATCCTGAAAGGTCTGGATTTCGACCTGCCCAAGGGTTCGGTGACCGGCATCGTCGGCGAGTCGGGGTCAGGAAAGTCGACGCTTGGCCGCGCCCTCGTGCGGCTGCTGGAGCCCAGCGCTGGCACCGTCACCTTCGATGGCCGCGACATCACGCATCTTGCCGAGGCAGAGTTGCGACCCTTGCGGCGCAACCTGCAGATGATCTTCCAGGATCCGATGTCGTCGCTAAACCCGCGCCGCACGATTGCCAGCATCATAGCAGCGCCTCTCAAGCAGAATGGGCTGGGTGACAATCTGAAGGCACGCGTCGCCGAGGCGTTGCAGCGCGTCGGCCTGCCGCAGAGTTTCGCCAGCCGCTACCGCCACGAATTGTCGGGCGGGCAACGCCAGCGCGTCGGCATCGCACGGGCGCTAGCGCTGTCGCCGAAATTCGTGCTGGCCGACGAGATCGTCTCCGGGCTCGACGTATCGACGCAGGCGCAAATCCTGACCCTGCTGGAGAAGCTCGCGGCGGAGATGGGCCTGACCGTCGCCTTCATCAGCCACGATCTCTCGGTAATCCGGCGGCTGTGCAGGCAAGTCATCGTCATGCGTGAAGGCATGATCGTCGAGGCGAGCGCCACCGACGCTTTGTTCGACGCTCCACGGCAAGCCTATACGCGCGACCTTATCGCGGCCATTCCCTTGCCGGAGATCGACGCGGGCTGGCTGGGCGGTGCGTCGGCCGACAAAGGATCACCATGAACCCATACGCGCGCCGGGACGCGGGCCTCGGACGTGCGACCCCAACGACATGGTCCCGCCTAATGGAGAGGACTGACATGAAAACCACACTTCGCAATGCAACGCTGGCCGCCGCCATGCTTGGCAGCGCCGGCATGGCTTCGGCGGATTCGATCCCCGGCATGCGCGGGCACGATCACACCGGGATCACCGTGCCCGACATGAAGCAGGCCGTCGACTTCTTCACGGAGATTGTCGGCTGCAAGAAGGCGATGTCGTTCGGCCCCTTCGCCGACGACAAGGGAACCTTCATGCAGGATTTGCTGGGCGTCGATCCGAAGGCTGTCATCGAGCAGGTCACCATGATCCGCTGCGGCTATGGATCGAATATCGAGCTGTTCAAATACACCGCGCCGGACCAAAAGGACCTGACGCCCAAGAACAGCGACATTGGCGGCTTCCACATCGCCCTCTACGTCGACGATGTCGCGGCAGCCAAGGCCTATCTCGATGGCAAGGGCGTCAAGACGAGGATGGGGCCGCTGCCGGTCAAGGAAGGCCCCGCCGCCGGCCAGACCATCCTTTATTTCCAGGCCCCGTGGGGCCTGCAGCTGGAAGCCATCAGCTATCCCAATGGCATGGCCTACGAGAAGGGCGCCGATACGGTGCTGTGGAGCCCGAAGAACCCGGAAAAGTGATCTCGTCGTGGCGCGCCTGCGGGCGATCTGCAAGCGCGCCCGCGGCCCCGACCACCGGTAATTACGGGAAACTTTAAGCTTGAAATATCTGGTCTGCGGGGCGATAGTCGAGAGGAAGCAAGCGAAGAGGAGATCGCACGGATGAAGGTTGCGGTTCTCGGCGGCGGACCAGCCGGCCTCTACTTCGCCATCTCGATGAAGCTCAGGGACGCCGCACATGATGTGACGGTCTTCGAGCGCAACCGCGCCGACGACACGTTCGGCTGGGGCGTCGTGCTATCGGCGGAGACGCTGGAGAATCTTGCCAGGAACGACCCGGTCAGCGCCGTGTGGATCAAGAAGCACTTCGCCTATTGGGACGACATCGCGGTCATTCATGATGGTGTGCGCACGGTGTCGTCAGGCCACGGTTTCTGCGGCATAGGCCGCAAGCGGCTGCTCATCCTGCTGCAGCGCCGCGCCCGCGAACTCGGCGTCAAGCTGATGTTCGAGACCGACATCGCCGACCCCCGTCCCTACATGGAGACGCACGACCTGGTCGTTGCCGCCGACGGCCTGAATTCCAGGGCCCGCAACACTTTCGTCGATATCTTCAAGCCCGATATAGACACCCGCAAGTGCAAGTTCGTCTGGCTCGGCACCAGGCAGAAATTCGACGACGCCTTTACCTTCATCTTCGAGAAGACCGAGCATGGCTGGGTCTGGGCGCATGCCTACCAGTTCGACAGCGAGACCGCGACGTTCATCGTCGAGTGCAGCGAACGGACCTGGGCAGCCTTCGGCTTCGGCGCGATGACGCAGCAGGAATCTATCGCCACCTGCGAGCGCATCTTCGCCAGGCATCTCGGCGGCCACGAACTGATGACCAATGCCAACCACATCCGTGGCTCGGCCTGGATCAACTTCCCCCGCGTGCTGTGCGAGCGCTGGTCGTACAAGAACCTGGCACTGATGGGCGACGCGGCGGCCTCGGCGCATTTCTCGATCGGCTCCGGCACCAAACTCGCCTTGGAAAGCGCCGTGGCCCTGGCCGAATATGTCGAGACCGAACCGGACCTCGAGGCCGCATTCCGCAAATATGAGGACGCGCGCCGCACGGAGGTGCTGAAGCTGCAGTCGGCGGCCCGCAATTCGCTGGAATGGTTCGAGGAGGTCGAGCGCTATCTCGGCCTCGATCCGGTGCAGTTCAACTATTCGCTGCTGACCCGCTCGCAGCGCATCAGCCACGAGAATCTGCGGCTGCGCGATGCCGAATGGCTGGGCGAGGCGGAAGAGTGGTTTCAGCGGCAGGCTGGCGCCGGCGGCAACAGCCTGCGCCGCGCGCCGATGTTCGCGCCGTTCCAACTTCGCGACATGAGGCTTGAGAACCGCGTCGTCGTCTCGCCCATGGCGCAGTACAAGGCCGTGGACGGCTGCCCGACCGATTGGCATTTCGCCCACTATGCCGAGCGCGCCAAGGGCGGCGCGGGCCTGGTCTATATCGAGATGACCTGTGTCAGTCCGGAGGGCCGGATCACGCCCGGTTGCCCCGGCTTCTATGCGCCCGAACATGAAGTGGCGTGGAAGCGGCTCGTCGATTTCGTGCATGCCGAGACCGAGGCGAAGATCTGTGCGCAGATCGGCCATTCCGGGGCCAAGGGTTCGACGCGGCTCGGCTGGGAAGGCACCGACGTGCCTCTGGGCTCGGGCAACTGGCCTGTCGTGGCGGCCTCTGCCGTCGCGTGGTCACCGCAGAACCAGGTTCCGAAGGCGATGGACCGCGCCGACATGGATCTGGTGCGCGAGCAATTCGTGGCCTCTGCAGAGATGGCCAATCGTTGTGGCTTCGACATGCTCGAGATCCATGCCGCGCATGGCTACCTCCTGTCGTCCTTCATCACGCCGGTCACCAACCGACGCACCGACGCGTATGGCGGCTCGCTGGAAAACCGCATGCGCTACCCGCTCGAAATCTTCCGCGCCGTGCGCGCCGCGTGGCCAGGGGGCAAGCCGATCTCGATGCGCATTTCGGCCAATGACTGGGTCGGCATCGAAGGCGTGACGCCCGCCGACGCGGTCGAGATCGCGAAGCTGCTGCATGAAGCCGGCGTCGACATATGCGACGTCTCGGCCGGGCAGACCTCGGCGGCCGCGAAGCCGGTCTATGGCCGCATGTTCCAGACGCCGTTTTCCGACCGTATCCGCAACGAGGTCGGCATGGCGACGATGGCGGTGGGCAACATCTATGAGCCCGACCATGTCAATTCGATCCTGATGGCCGGTCGCGCCGACCTTGTCGCGCTGGCGCGGCCACATCTGGCCGATCCCTATTGGACGCTTCATGCGGCGGTGACGCTCGGCGATCGGGGCGTCAAATGGCCCGATCCCTATCTGCCCGGTCGCGACCAGCTTTACCGGCTGGCCGAGCGAGATTCGGCTGCGGGCCTGAAAGTATGAGTACTTCAACCTTCATACGTAAGCGCCGCCCCTCACCCTTACCCTCTCCCCGTGAAGAAGGGGGAGAGGGGGTTGCAAGCGCTGGAGTTTTGCCCTTCTCCCCGTACTTCACGGGGAGAAGGTGCCGGCAGGCGGATGAGGGGCAGCGCCACGCTTCGAGGACGGGAGCATGATCGCGGGCAAGCACGCTCTGGTTACCGGCGGTGGCTCTGGCGTTGGCAAAGCCATCGCTCTGGCGCTCGCGGAGGCAGGCATCGCGGTCACCATCTGCGGACGGCGCGAAGCAGCCCTGGCCGAAGTTGCGAAGAAAAATGACCGCATCTCTGGCCTCGCCGCCGACGTCACGAACGAAGCCGAAATGGCCGATCTCTATCAGAAAGCCGAAGCCGCGCGCGGGCCTTTCGATATGGTCGTGGCAAATGCCGGCATGGCGGGCAGCGCGCCGGCGCACAGGACTACGCGTTCCGACTGGCAGCGCACGCTCGATGTCAATCTGACCGGAGCCTTCCTGACGGTGAAGCCGGCGCTGGGCGGCATGGCCGCGCGCAAGGCGGGACGGATTGTTTTCATCGCCTCCACGGCGGGACTGAAAGGCTATGCCTATGTCGCGCCTTATGTCGCGGCCAAGCATGGCGTTATCGGGCTGATGCGGGCACTCGCCGCCGAGACCGCGAAATCGGGCGTGACCGTCAACGCCATATGCCCGGGATTCGTCGAGACCGATATGCTGGAGGAGTCCATCCAGCGCATCATCGAGAAGACCGGCCGGTCGGTGGAGGAGGCGCGATCGAGCCTGGCGTCGACCAACCCGCAGGGCCGCT
This sequence comes from Mesorhizobium sp. ES1-1, assembly GCF_020164785.1. Classification (GTDB taxonomy): domain Bacteria; phylum Pseudomonadota; class Alphaproteobacteria; order Rhizobiales; family Rhizobiaceae; genus Mesorhizobium. The sequence continues at coordinate 151,898 of NZ_JAIUGX010000012.1, forward strand.
TCATCCAGCCGCAGGAAATCGCCGCTGCCGTGCTCTGGCTGTGTGGTGACGCGGCGCAATCCATCACCGGACAGGCGATCTCCATCTCGGGAGGCGAAACATGGTAGCCGGCCTCCTGCCCGCGCCGGCGGGTCCCGGCAAGGACCGGCTGCGCCTGTGGATCAGGCTGCTGCGTGCGTCGCGCACGGTCGAGGCGGAACTGCGCGAGCGCCTCAAGAAGGAATTCAACACGACGTTGCCGCGCTTCGATGTGATGGCAGCGCTTTATCGGGCGCCGGACGGCATGTTGATGAGCGATCTGTCGCGCTTCCTGCTGGTGTCGAACGGCAACGTCACGGGCATTGTCGATCGGCTGGTTTCGGAGGGGCTGGTGACGCGCGCGCGCCGCAATGGCGACCGCCGGACCTCGATGGTGCGTCTAACCGAGGAAGGCTCGAAGTCCTTTGCCGTCATCGCCGCCGCCCATGAGGGCTGGATCGGTGAATTGCTGGCCAAGGTCAGCGAGGAAGACGCGCGGCGACTGACCGGCATGCTGACCTCGTTCCGCAGCAACTGGGAGGGACGCGAATGACGAAGATGGCCGCACTCCAGCCGAAGCATTTCCTTTGGGAGGTCGAGGACAGGATCGCAAAGGTCCGGCTGGATCGTCCGGAGCGCAAGAACCCGCTGACCTTCGACAGCTATGCGGAACTCCGCGACACGTTCCGCGACCTCGTCTATGCCGACGATGTCGACGCCGTGGTTTTCCTGTCCAATGGCGGCAATTTCTGCTCCGGCGGCGATGTCCACGATATTATCGGCCCGCTGGTCAAGATGGACATGAAGGAATTGCTCGCCTTCACGCGCATGACCGGCGATTTTGTCAAGGCAATGCTGAACTGCGGCAAGCCGATCATCGCGGCGGTCGACGGCGTTGCGGTCGGCGCCGGCGCCATCATCGCCATGAGCTCCGACATCCGCATCGCCACGCCGGAAGCCAAGACGGCGTTCCTGTTCACGCGCGTCGGCCTTGCCGGCTGCGACATGGGCGCCTGCGCGATCCTGCCGCGTATCATCGGCCAGGGTCGCGCCGCGGAGCTCCTCTATACCGGGCGCACCATGACGGCCGCGGAAGGCGAGCGCTGGGGATTCTACAACCGTTTGATCGACGCCGCCTCGCTCGAGGCCGACGCGCTCGACATGGCGGCACGCATCGTCTCCGGGCCGACCTTCGCGCATGGCATCACCAAGACGCAGCTCAACCAGGAATGGTCGATGGGCCTCGACCAGGCGATCGAAGCGGAAGCGCAGGCACAGGCCATCTGCATGCAGACACGCGACTTCGAGCGTGCCTATAGGGCCTTCGTGGCCAAGGAAAAGCCGGTGTTCGAGGGGAATTGAGGATGATCGATTTTCGCCCAGGCACCCCCCTCTGGCCTGCCGGCCATCTCCCCCGCAAAGGGGGAGATCAGTTGTACGTTCTGTTTTCGCCAATCTCCAGAATTTCCAGGTCGAAACCGTCGGCAAGGCGGCCAATCTCCCCCCTTGCGGGGGAGATGTCCGGCAGGACAGAGGGGGGTGCTTCGCACCGAGACGCGGAAGGTCACTTTCATGCCTGATCGCTCCTTCCTCGACTGGCCGTTCTTCGAAGACCGTCACCGCGCACTGGCCGAAAGCCTGGAAGCGTGGTGTGCGAAAAACCTCCCCGTCGACCATCACGACGTCGATGCCGCCTGCCGCGCGCTGGTGCAAAAGCTCGGCCGCGACGGCTGGCTGAGGCCGACGGCAATCGACACCGACAACCCAGGCCAACTCGACGTGCGCGCCTTGTGCATTACGCGCGAGACGCTGGCGCGTCATGACGGGCTCGCCGACTTCGCCTTTGCCATGCAAGGGCTAGGCACTGGAGCGCTTAGCCTTTTCGGCACGCCGGAACAGCAGCAGTGGCTGGTAAGGACGCGTGCGGGCCAGGCGATTTCCGCTTTCGCCCTTTCCGAACCTCGCTCAGGATCGGATGTCGCCAACACCGAGATGACAGCGATCCGCGACGGTGGCGACTACATCCTTTCCGGGGAAAAGACCTGGATTTCCAATGGCGGCATCGCCGACATGTACGTCGTGTTCGCCCGTACCGGAGAGGCGCCGGGCGCCAAGGGGCTCTCCGCTTTCCTGGTGCCTGGTGACGCGAGTGGGCTGGGCATCGCCGAACGGCTGGAAGTGATCGCGCCGCATCCGCTGGCGCGGCTCTCCTTCGACCGGGTCCGGCTTCCCGCCTCGGCTCTGATCGGCAGGCCCGGCGACGGCTTTCGGATCGCCATGTCGGTACTAGACGTGTTCCGCTCGACGGTTGGTGCGGCGGCACTAGGGTTTGCCCGCCGCGCGCTGGATGAAAGCATCAAGCGAGTGGCCGAGCGCAAATTGTTCGGCGCGCCGATGGCCGAACTGCAGATGGTCCAGGCCCACGTCGCCGACATGGCGCTGGACGTCGATGCGGCGGCCCTGCTGGTCTATCGCGCGGCGTGGACAAAGGACATGGGCGCGGCGCGAGTTACCCGCGAAGCGGCGATGGCCAAGCTGTTCGCCACCGACAAGGCGCAGGAAGTGATCGACAGAGCGGTCCAACTGCATGGCGGGGACGGGGTGCGCAAAGGCCATATTGTCGAAAGCCTGTATCGCGAGATCCGCGCACTGCGCATCTATGAGGGAGCGTCGGACGTGCAGAAGGTGGTGATCGCGCGGCAAGTGATGGGCGCGGCGTGACGTAGAAATTTGAGCGAATTCGCTTTCAAATAGTGGTTTGGACGACCGGGAGGTTTTTTTAATGCATGAGATCCTGCAGCCGGAAGGCTGGGCCAAACCTGTCGGCTACGCCAATGGCGTCGCAGCGCATGGGAAGCTTGTGTTTATCGGTGGTCAGGTCGGCTGGAACGGGCAATGCCAGTTCGCAACCGACGACTTTGTCGGCCAGGTGAAACAGACGTTGCAGAACATCGTGGCGGTGCTGGCCGAGGCCGGCGCGGAGCCCCGGCACATCACTTCGATGACCTGGTATTTCACCGACAAGGCCGAATACCTCGCCAATCTCAGGGGTATCGGCGAGGTCTATCGCGAGGTGATCGGCCGGCACTTCCCGGCTATGGCCGCCATGCAGGTGGTGGCGCTGGTGGAGGAGCGCGCCAAGGTGGAAATCCAGGCGACCGCCGTCATTCCGGACTGACCGAGACTATTCCCGCAGCCCGCAATTCCTCAAAATCGGCAGCACGTGGTCGCAGAAATAGGGCAGCTCCTGCGTATAATTGACGAAGGACAGCGCGATGCCCTGGTAGCCGTGGCCCGATATGGCGGCCATGTCGGCTGCGATCGTTTCCGGCGTGCCGACAAGAGGGTAGGTGCCGGCGCCGCCGGCGAAACGCTGGCGGTAGCGGTCATAGGCGTGCTGGTCGTGCGATTGCGAGAATTCCTTCTTGCCCGCCATATGGGCATCGACCGCCGCGTGGTCGGCCATGGCGACGGCGTAGCGGTTATAATAGGCCTGCGCTTCCTCCATGGTTGGGCGGCAGACGACATGGGCCACCGTGTAGACGCCGACATCGCGGCCGGCCTTGTCGGCGCGCTCCTTTATGTCGGCCACATGCTTGCCGGTGTCATCCATCTCCGAAAATGTCGTGAACAGGTAGTCGCATCTCGCGGCAGCAAAGTCGCGCCCCGGGCCACCGAAAGCCGCGTTCATCGTCACCGGGCGGGGGACCTGCAGGCTGGCCGGCCGGCTGACCGCTTCCTTGAGGCGGTAATACGTGCCTTCATAGTCGAGCGGCTCGGCCGAGGCATAGAGTTTTTCAAGGATCTCGATCCACTCGGCCGCCTGGTCGTAACCCTTCTCGACCAAAGGCGTGCCGAACATGCCGAATTCCTTCGGGTTCCAGCCGCAAACGATGTTGAGGCCCGCGCGGCCCTGGCTGATATGGTCCACCGTCGCCAGCGCCTTGGCCGCATAGAGCGGGTGCACCAACGGGACATGCACGGTCATGAACAGACCGATCCGTTCGGTGGCCATGCCGAGCGCGGCCGCCCAGGTGAAGGTCTCGAACGACCATTCGCGCACCTTGTTGCGGCCGCCGAAACCGCGCCAGCGCGCGATCGGCAGCATGAACTCAAGGCCGGCGCGATCAGCGATCTGGGCCGCCGTCAGATTGTCCTGCCAACTTGCCGTCCAGCGCTCCGGCACATCCGTGATGGCGAGCCCGCCATCGGCATTGGTCGAAAAGACGCCAAGCTTCAGCTTGTTTTGCCCGTGCATGGGATGGGGTTTGTTCACGTCGCGACCTCCCGGCGAAGAACGCACGCTACGGTCCCGCTAAAATATTTCAAGCATGAAAGAGCTTCGTCGCGCCAGGGTTCGACGATATGAATTCAGAGCCCGTGGAAAAGGAGTGAACATGAGCGAGTTCCGACAGAAATGCATCGGCAAGACGAATCTCGTCGGCTCCTTTGCCGCCATTCCGCATCCTGTCGCCGTCGAGGTCATGGCTCAGTCCGGTCTCGACTTCCTGTGCATCGACTCGGAGCATGCGCAGATCTCGCGCGACATGATCGAGACCATGGTGCGGGCGGCCGATCTGCATAGCGTGCCGGCAATGGTGCGCGTTCCCGGCCATGGACCAGAGGCGATCCAGGCGGCGCTAGACAGCGGGGCGCAGGGCGTGCTGGTGCCACGCGTTTCGACCGCCGCCCAAGCGCAGGCGGCCGTGACAGCATCGCGATACCCGCCGCAAGGCGAGCGCGGTGTCGGGCCTGGGCGCGCAGCCGGCTATGGCTATCGCATTCCGCAATATCTCGCCGGCGCGAACGACAGAATCGTCGTCGCGGTGCAGGTCGAAACTTCCCAAGGTCTGGCCAACATCGATGAGATCGCGGCCGTCGACGGCGTGGACGTCATCTTCGTCGGGCCCGGCGATCTATCGGTATCGATCGGCGCAATCGGCCCGGAGGGCGCCGACAGGCTGGATGACGCGATCCGGGCAATCATCGGCGCCACGATCGCGCAGGACAAAATACCAGGCATATTCTGCGCCAGCCCTCAGACAGCGGGCCGATGGGCGGCGATCGGCGTGAGCTTTTTCGTTCTGGCCAGCGACACGATGTTCCTTGGCGCTGGTGCCGCAGCCAACTATACCGCCGCGCGCGCCGAACTGGGCCTGGGGGAGCGCGGCTGACGGAACACGCCGCCAAAGCGCGGCAGGCCAAGTTTTTTAAGCTTAAAACTTTCGCCTTGAAAAGCCTCGCACTTTGGATAAGCATTCCAGGATCGAATGTAACGGTCGTGCTGCATTGGCTTGCTGCCGTCTATCGCTGCAGCGGCTGGAATAAAAGAGGGTTCGGTCCTTGTCGTCTTGCTGCCCCAGTCGCCGTTCAGCGCTCCCTAAGCGCTCGATGGCATTTGCGGGTAGGCCCAGGCCCCGCACTCCGAGAACATCGACAAACACGCGCGCATGGTCGCCGCTATGAATTGACGTTCCGCACCGAGCGGGACGGCAAGAAACCGTGCGGGGCCAGCTCCGCCCGATCAACAACCAGAGGGAACACCCCAGAGGGAACACCAATGAAACTGAATCGTCGCAATCTCATGCTTCTCGCCGCCGCGATCGGCATCGCCGCAGGACCGGCTTCGGCCTTTGCCGCCGACGTGCTGAATGTCGGCGCCTACCCGACCAACCCGCCCTTCGAATACAAGAACGAAAGCGGCACCTTCGAAGGTTTTGAAGTCGACATCATCAATGAAGCGGCCAAGCGCATCGGCATGACGACCGATATCGCCGACCTCGGATTCCAGGCGCTGTTCGCAGCCACTACGTCGAAGCGCATCGATGTCGCCATCTCGTCGATAACCATCACGCCGGAGCGGCTGAAGTCCCAGTCTTTCACGCAGCCCTATTATGATTCCGACATGGGCATCGCGACCAAGACAGACAGCGCCATCGCTTCCGAGGCCGACCTCAAGGGCAAAATCGTCGGCGTGTTGTCGGGCTCGACCGGCGAGACCTGGGTGAAGTCGCACCAAGAGGCCGATGGCTTCAGCGACGTGAAGGGTTACGACACCCAGCAGAACCTGCTGCTCGACCTCAGCGCGGGCCGCGTGGATGCCGCGGTGAGCGACATTCCGGGCATGGAATATTCCTTCACCAAGATGAAGGACCTGAAGGTCAAGCAACGCATCAAGACCGGCGAACAATACGGTCTGATGATGACCAAGGACCATCCGCTGCTCGGCAAACTAAATGATGCGCTGACCGCGATGAAGAAGGACGGCACGCTGGCGGCGATCCACAAAAAATGGTTCGGCAGCGACGCGCCGGCCGACTCGGCGACCATGAAGGAAATGCCGCTGCCTAAGGCCTGATCGGCAATCCAGAGGGATCGTGCCGATTCAAGAGTCGGCACGATCCATTCTATGCCTGACGTCTGCTGCTGCGGTGATAAGCTCAAGCAGGCACTCTGCCTTGGCGTCACGGGACGCAAAACGGTTCGGAAACGCTCCCATGTCGCTGCTGGACACTTTCTTCAATCCCGACGTGATCATGTCCAGCTTGCCGGCTCTGCTGCGCGGCTTCCTGAACACGCTGCTGCTCGGCATATTGAGCATCGGTATCGGCATCCCGGTGGGTCTCGTGATCAGCCTGCTGCGGCTCTATGCGCCGAAGCCGTTTCGATGGCTGGCGGTCGGCTACACCGATATCTTTCGAGCCCTGCCCGTGCTGGTCGTGCTGATCCTGATCTACTATGCGCTGCCGTTCCTCGGCATACGCCTGTCGTCCTGGGCATCCGCGGTGACGGCTTTCGCCTTCATCATGTCGGCCTATTCGAGCGAGGTGTTCCGCTCCGGCATAGAGAGCATTCCACGCGGACAGTTCGAAGCATCGCAGGCGCTTGGCCTGCCGTTCCTGCTGACCCTTCGCAAAGTGGTGCTGCCGCAGGCGATCCGCGTCGTCATCCCGCCGATGACCAGCAACTGCGTCTCGATGTTCAAGGACACCTCGCTGGCCTCGACGGTGGCGCTGCCGGAACTGCTGAAGGAAGCGACGAACGCACAATCGCTCTATGCCAACCCCTCGCCGCTGATCGGCGCAGCACTTGTCTATCTCATCTTCCTCTGGCCGATGGTCCGTCTCGTCAGCCTGCTTGAACGCCGCTTCAAGACCGAGAAGACGCGCTGACCACCCAACCAATCGCCAGATGTCGCAGGAGACCATTTTGAGCACTTCCCCGACCAAAGCCGGAGGCGGCTTCCCCGTCGCCGCGATCCGCGCCATGTTCCCTGCCCTGCAACGCGCCGGGGATTTCATCTTCCTGGACAACGCCGCCGGCGCGCAGATCCCGCAAAGCGTGCTCGACGCGGTCACCAACCATCTGGTGTCGCACAATGTCCAGCGTGGCGGCCGCTATGGCCGTAGTGTCACCGTCGACCAGTCGGTCGCCGATGCCCGGACAAGCGTGGCGCTGCTGATCAATGCCTACAGCCCGGCGGAAATCTGCTTTGGCATGAACGCCACCTCGTTCATTCGCCTGGTCAGCCTCGGTATCGGCCAGATGCTGACCGAACGCGACGAGATCGTCATCACCGACATGGACCATGACGCCAACATCGCTACCTGGCTGGCGCTGGAGCAGGCCGGCGCCAAGTTCAAATGGTGGCGCATGCGCGAGGACGGCAATTTGCATGTCGATGATCTGCGCCCGCTCGTCTCCGACCGCACCCGGCTCGTCGCCTGCACTGTGACGGCGCATTCGATCGGTTCGATCGTCGATGTGGCGTCCGTGGCCCAGATCGCGCATGCGGCGGGCGCCGAAGTGTTCCTCGACTGCGTCCATTACGGCCCGCACGGGCTGATCGACGTGCAGGCCTGGGATTGCGACTACCTCGTCTGTTCCGGCTACAAGAACTTCTCGCCGCATATGGGCTTTCTGTGGGGACGCTTCGAAACGCTGAAGCGGCTGCCGACCTTCCGCGAGGATTTCATCCCGGACGAACCACCCTACAAGGTCGAGGCCGGCACCTTCATCTACGAGAATGTCTCCGGCATGGAAGCGGCCGTGCAGTATCTGGAAATGATCGGCCGCAATCTGGCGCCCTCCAACAACCGCTCGCGGCGCGAAAACATCGTCGCCGGCATGGGCGCCATTCGCGATTACGAGCTGGTACTGGCGCGCGAGATGCTCGCCGTGCTGAAAGGCTGCGGCGCCACCATCTATGGCGTTGCCGACGAGGCCCGCATCAACGAGCGGGTACCGACCTTCTGCTTCAACATCGGCACGCTTTCGCCTCAGCGGATCGTCGAGGAAATGGCCGAGATGCAGATCGGCATCCGCGACGGCCACATGTACGCGCCGCGGCTCATGAAGCGCCTCAACCTGTCGATGGCCAGCGGCGCCATTCGCGCCTCGCTGGTCCATTACAACACGGTCGAGGAAATCCACCGCTTCGGCGAAGCGCTGCGCGCCATCATCGCCAAGCTGTCGTGAGATGACCAGCGCTGTGAGCTTCGATGAACCGGATCGTGACGCGCCTTTCGTGGTCCTCGGCGATCCCGATCCCGAAGACATCGTCGCGCTCGAGGATCGCCTCTACGGCTTCAACGTCGCGGCCACCGGCGTCGACGATGGTCGCTATCTGTCGATCTTCCTGAAAAGGGAGGACGGAACGATCTATGCCGGCCTTCACGGGCACAGCTGGGCAGGCGTGTGCGAAATCAAGACGCTGTGGATCGCCGACAGCGAGCGCGGCAAGGGCTTGGGGTCGCGCCTCCTGGCCGCCGCCGAAGAGGAGGCACGGCGGCGCGGCTGCCATGTCATCCACCTGGCGTCGTTCAGCTTTCAGGCACCGGCCTTCTATGAGAAACATGGATTTCAGAGGCTGGTGCAACTCGAGGACTTCCCTCGCGGCCACGCCAATGTCCTGCTGGCGAAGACGCTGATGCCTGAGGCAACAGTCTAGCTGCCCCTGGCGAAGGGCGGCTCTCTCAAGCCGCCTTCTTCTTTGCCAGCCTTGCCTTGATCGAGGCGACGTCGGCACGTGGTGTCGCGGCGAACAGCGTCCTGGTGTAGCTGTGCTTGGGGTCCGAGAAGGCCTCGTCGCGCGAGCCGTATTCGACGGCTTCGCCGAAGTACATCACCATCACATCGTCGGCGATGTAGCGCACCACCGACAAATCGTGGCTGATGAAGACGTATGTCAGTTGGAACTCGTCCTGGAGGTCGGCAAGCAGGTTGAGAACCTGCGCCTGCACCGAGAGGTCGAGCGCCGAGACCGGCTCGTCCAGGACCAGCAGGCTCGGGTTGAGCATGAGCGCGCGGGCGATGGCGATGCGCTGGCGCTGGCCGCCGGAAAACATATGCGGATATCGATTGTAGTGCTCGTGGCCGAGGCCGACCTTCTTCAGCATATTCATCGCCAGATCGCGCCGTTCGGCGGCCGATTTGTCGGTGTTGATCAACAGCGGTTCGCCCAGCACGTCACCGATCTTCTGGCGTGGGTTGAGCGATCCATAGGGATTCTGGAAGACGATCTGCACCTTGCGGCGCATCTCCTTGGTCAATCCGCCCCTGGCGATGTCGACCTTATTGCCGTCGATGAACAGATCGCCTGCCGTTGCAGGATCGATAAGAGTGATGATGCGGGCGAGCGTCGACTTGCCACAACCGCTCTCACCGACGATGGCGAGGGTCTTGCCCTTCTCAACCTTGAACGAGACGCCCTTGACCGCGTGCACGGTGCGCGGTCCGCTGAATAGCCCGCCGCCGATATGATAGTCGCGAACGATGTTCCTGCCCTCGAGGACCGTGGTGCTCATGCCGAGGCTCCCGCGGCCGAGGGAGCGGGCTCGAACAGCATGTCGGACACGGTCGGCAGGCGGTCGCCGACGGCGTTCTCCGGCAGCGCCGACAACAGCGCGCGCGTGTAGTTGCTTTTGGGCGATTCAAACAGCGACAGCACGTCGGCCTCTTCCATCTTGCGGCCCTTGTACTGGACGATGACGCGGTCGGCGGTCTCGGCGACCACGCCCATATTGTGGGTGATCATGATCAGCCCCATGCCGTATTTGGCCTGCAGCGAGACCAGCAGGTCGAGGATCTGCTTCTGAATGGTGACGTCGAGCGCGGTCGTCGGCTCGTCGGCGATCAACAGTTTCGGGTTGCAGGCAATGGCGATGGCGATCATGACGCGCTGGCACTGTCCGCCGGACATCTGATGCGGAAAAGAGTTCAGCCGCTCCGCCGGATCGGCGATGCCCACCAGCGTCATCAGTTCGATGGCCCGGGCGCGACGCTGGGCACGATCCATGCCCAGGTGGAAGCGCAGCACTTCCTCGATCTGGAAGCCGACGGTGAAGCACGGGTTGAGGCTGGCTATCGGCTCCTGAAAGATCATCGAGATGTCCTTGCCGACGATCTTGCGCCGCTCGGACGGGCTGAGTTTCAGAAGGTCGACGCCATCGAAAGCCATGCGGTCAGCTCTGACCGTCGCCGTGTTGGGCAGCAGGCCCATCACCGCCAGCATCGCCACCGACTTGCCAGAACCGGATTCACCGACGATCGCCAGCACCTCGCGCGGCTCGATCGACAGGTCGATGCCTTGCACGGCCATGAACGGTCCGGCCGCGGTGTCGAAGGAGACAGTGAGGTTCTTGATCTCGAGCAGGGGCATGCTCACGACCTCTTCAGCTTGGGATCGAGCGCATCGCGCAGGCCGTCGCCGATCAGGTTGATGGCGAAGACAGTGATCAGGATGGCGAGACCCGGAAACGTCACCACCCACCAGGCGCGCAGGATGAATTCGCGTGCTTCGGCCAGCATCGTGCCCCATTCAGGCGTCGGCGGTTGCGCGCCCATGCCGAGGAAGCCAAGCGCCGCCGCCTCCAGGATGGCGTTGGAAAAGGACAATGTCGCCTGCACGATCAGCGGGGCGATGCAGTTGGGCAGGATAGTGACCAGCATCAGCCTGAGATGGCTGGCGCCGGCGACCTTGGCCGAGATCACGTATTCCCGGTTCTTTTCCGCCATTACGGCGGCGCGGGTGAGCCGGGCGAAATGCGGCTGCAGCACGAAGGCGATGGCGATCATGGCATTGACGAGGCCAGGCCCGAGTACGGCTACCAGCACAAGCGCCAGAAGCAGGGACGGGAAGGCCAGGATGATATCCATGACGCGCATGATCAGCGTGTCGACCCAGCCCCGGCAGTAGCCGGCAAGCAGGCCGAGGATGACGCCGGAGATGAGCGCGGTCGTGACGACGACGAAGCCGATGGCGAGCGAGAAGCGCGAGCCATAGATCAGACGCGACAGCATATCGCGGCCGACGGCGTCAGTGCCGAGCAGGAATTGCGCGTTGCCGCCCTCCTGCCAGGCAGGCGGGGTCAGGAAGAAATCGCGAAACTGGTCGTCGGGCGAATGCGGCGACAGCAGCGGCGCGAAGATGGCGACCAGGATGAGCAGGGCGAAGACAAAGAGCCCGATCACCGCGCCCTTGTTGATGGAGAAATAGTGCCAGAACTCGCCGAACATCTGCAGCCGGGCGTCTCTCGGCTTGATGACGGTCGCGGCTTCGATGGTGGCTGGGCCTTCATTGGTCATGTCAGTTGACCCGTATGCGCGGGTTGATGACCGCGTAGAGCACGTCGACAATGAGATTGACCGACATGACGATCAGCGCGATCAGAAGCAGGCCGCCTTGTACGGTGAAATAGTCGCGCTTGGAAATGGCGTCGATCATCCATTTGCCGATGCCGGGCCAGGAGAAAATGCTCTCCGTCAGGATGGCGCCGGTCAAAAGCGTACCGACCTGCAGACCTATCGTGGTGACAACAGGGATCAGGGCGTTGCGGAAAGCGTGCAGGCCGACGACGCGGAACGGGCTCAGGCCCTTGGCGCGGGCGGTGCGGACATAATCTTCGCCCAGCACTTCGAGCATGGCCGAGCGTGTTTGCCTGGCGATGACGGCGAGCGGAATGGTGCCCAGCACGATTGTCGGCAGGACAAGATGCGACAGGGCCGAACGGAACGCGCCCTTCTGGCCCGAGATCAGGGCGTCGATGGTCATGAAGCCGGTCACCGGCTTGAAGAAATAGAGAAGGTCGATGCGGCCGGAAACCGGCGTCCAGTGCAGCGTGCCCGAAAACACGATGATGAGCAGCAGTCCCCACCAAAAGATCGGCATGGAGTAGCCCGCCAGCGCGGTGCCCATGGTCAGCTGGTCGAACCAGGAACCGCGCCGGATCGCGGCGAAGATGCCGGCCGCGACACCCAGAACGATGGCGAAGATCATGGCGAAGATGGCGAGTTCGACCGTAGCCGGGAACCGCACCAGGAAGTCCTTGAGCACCGGCGTCTTGGTGGAGAACGACGTGCCGAAATCGCCGCTGAGGATGTTGGTCAGATAGGTCAGGTATTGTTGCCAGATCGGCAGGTCGAAGCCGAACTGATGCATCAGTGCCGTATGGCGTTCGGGCGACAGGCCGCGTTCGCCCGCGAGCACCAGCACCGGATCACCGGGCAGGATGCGCACGAAGCCAAAGGCGAGGATGGTTATCCCGATGAAGGTCGGGATGATGAGGGCGAGCTTGCCGAGGATATAACGCAGCATGGCGGGCGAGTGGGGGCGGCGCCTGTGGCGCCGTCCCCGTTTCGCGAACCTTATTCGGCGATATCGACGCCGTCGAAGCGATGGATACCGAGCGGATCCATGGCAAAGCCGGTGACGGTCTTCTGCATCGGCATGAACACTTTGGAGTGGGCGAGCGTCGCCCACGGTGCCTGTTCCTTGAAGATGACCTGTGCCTGTTCGTAGAGCTTGGTGCGCTCAGCCTGGTCCGAAACCGTCTTGGCCTTGTTGATGAGCGCATCGAAGTCCTTGTTGCACCATTCCGCGCGGTTGTTCGAACCGACGGAAGCGCAGCTCAGGAGCACGCCGAGGAAGTTGTCCGGATCGCCATTGTCGCCGGTCCAGCCAACGATGACGGCGCCGTCGTGATCGACCGCTGAGGCGCGCTTGAGATATTCACCCCAATCGTAGCTGACGATGATGACGGTGACGCCGACCTTGGCGAAGTCCGCCTGGATCAGCTCGGCCGTGCGGCGCGCGTTGGGCATATAAGGACGCGACACCGGCATGGCCCAGACGTTCATCTTGAGGTCCTTGACGCCGGCCTCTTCGAGCATCTTCTTGGCCGCATCCGGATCATACGGATCGTCCTTCACGTCCTTGTTGTAGGACCACATGGTCGGCGGGATCGGGTTGATCGCTACCTGGCCGGCACCCTGGAAGACGGCATCGATGATGGCCTTCTTGTTGATGGCCATGTTGAGCGCCTTGCGAACGCGTACGTCGTCGAAGGGCTTCTGCTGAGTGTTGTACATCAGCGCGCCCACGTTAAGGCCTTCCTGCTCGTCCACCTTGAGGTTGGCATCCGCCTGGAGACCGGCAATGTCAGCCGGCGCCGGGTAAGACATGATGTTGCATTCGCCGGCCTTCAGCTTCTGCGCGCGGACAGCCGGGTCGGTGGTGATGGCGAACACCAGATCGTCGATCTTCTGCTTGCCGCCCCAATAGTCCGGGTTGGCCTTGTAGCGGATGGCCGCATCCGTCTGGTAGTCGACGAAAATGAACGGGCCGGTGCCGATCGGCTTCTGGTTGAACAGTTCAGGGGTCTTGTCCGCCTGAAGCTTGTCGGCATATTCCTTGGAGACGATCGAGGCGAAATCCATTCCCAGTGTCGGGATGAAAGTGATCGCCGGATCCTTGAGCGTGAACTTCACGGTCAGGTCATCGACCTTCTCGACCTTAGTGATGTTTTCGCCGAACTGATCATTATAATACTGGTAGGCAATGCCCGGGATATACTGGAACCAGGGGCCGTTCTTGTCGACCTGACGCTCAAACGAAAACACCACGTCGTCGGCGTTGAGGTCGCGCGTCGGGGTGAAATAGTCGGTTGGTGCGAACTTCACACCCTTGCGCAGCTTGAAGACATATTCCTTGCCGTCGTCGGAGATCGTCCAGCTTTCAGCCAGGCCCGGCGAGACGGTGGTCTTGCCATGATCGAATTCGACAAGGCGATTGAAAACGGTCCGCGAGGACGCGTCGAACGTCTGGCCGGCGGTATAGGGCGCCGGGTCGAAACCCTCCGGCGATGCTTCCGCGCAATAGACCAGAGTTTTCGCGTTGGCCACGCCGCCCAGGACGCTTGCAGCCAGCAACGCGGCTGCAAAAGTCAGTTTCATTTTCATTGAGCACTCCCTGATGTTCTTCCAAGCCCCTCTATCAGGCTCGCGAAGCCCGCATATAAGCACCGTTTTCCCGGCTTTGGAACACCCCGTTTGCTTACCCCTCGGGAAGCGGGACAAAAATCCAGAATTCTGCCGGATTGTGAAAAGAATTAGCAGTTTATTCTCTTCACGAGATTTTTCGCGATTGTATTTTCTTGTTGACCCTTGGATTGCTCGAACTTTCCCGCACGCGACTTGCCATGCTCAACGACGTCCGGCGGAGAGGCGGGTTCCAGCGGCAATCTTTGGGGTCTTGCCGCAGGGGCAAGACTTGCACCGCCGCGGATAGAGGCAATACATAGATGGAAGCCGGCCAGTAGCGGGGGATGTCTCTGTCACCAGAGGCGCGCGGTCGAACGAGAGCTGTCTAGGAGGAACGGGTGGCAAAAGCATCAAAGACGACCGCGCCGTCGAAAGCGCCGTCGAAAGCCCCTGCAGAAGCGGCGGCCGGAACCCCGGTGACCAAAGCGCCGGTTGCCAAGGCGCCATCTGCAAAAGCATCAGCTGGCAAGCCTCCTATTGCCAAAGCACAACTTGCCAACACTTCTGCCGACAAAGCCCCTGCCGGCGAGCCGCAAGCCGCCAAGCCGAAAGCAGCCATCGTGAAAAAGGCCGTGCCGGAGGCAAGTGCAAAGCCTTCGGTCAAGGCGCGGGACAAGTCCGCGCCAACCAAGACGGCCTCCACTGTTAAATCCGCGGTTGTAAAGCGCACCGCCAAGGCCGCACCGGCCAAGTCTGAACCGGCCAAGTCTGAACCGACCAAGTCCGAACCGACCGGGCCTGCGCCGACAAAGGCCGCGCTGGCGACAAAGCCCGCCGCTGAGAAGCGACTGCCGAAAGCGCTGACGGCGCTGGCCGCCGGCCTGCCGGAAAAGCCATGGCTGAAGAGCTACCCCAAGAACGTGCCGGCTGAAATCGGGGACTTGCCCTACAGCTCCATCGGCGATTTCCTCGTCGCCGCCTGCAAGCAGTTTTCCGCCCAGCCCGCCTTCACCTGCATGGACAAGTCGATCAGCTACGCCGATGTCGAACGGCTGTCGGCGGCATTCGGCGCTTACCTGCAATCGAAAGGCCTGGAGAAGGGCGCGCGTGTCGCGCTGATGATGCCGAACGTGCTGCAATATCCCGTGGCGATGATGGCGGTCCTGCGCGCCGGATACGCCGTGGTCAACGTCAATCCGCTGTACACGCCGCGCGAGCTGGAGCACCAGTTGAAGGACTCCGGCGCACAGGCCATCGTCATTCTGGAGAACTTCGCCAGCACCTTGCAGGCGGTGATTGCCCGGACCCCGATCAAGCATGTCGTGGTCGCCGCCATGGGCGACATGCTGGGCGGGCTGAAGGGCACGCTCGTCAATCTCGTCGTGCGCCGCGTGAAGAAGATGGTGCCGGCCTGGTCCCTGCCCGGCCACGTCAAGTTCAACGCGGCGGTGAAGGCCGGAGCCGGCCTGGGGTTCAAGCCCACCAAGGTGACGGCCGACGACGTCGCCTTCCTGCAGTATACGGGCGGCACCACGGGTGTGTCGAAGGGAGCCACGCTGCTGCACCGCAACGTGCTGGCCAACGTCGTGCAAAATGCGCAGTGGATGGAGGACGCCTACACGGTCAAGCCGAAGCCGGCGCATCCAAATTTTGTATGCGCGCTGCCGCTCTACCATATTTTCGCGCTGACGGTGAACGCACTGATGGGCATGCAGCAAGGCGCCCGCAACGTGCTCATTCCCAACCCGCGTGATATTCCGGGTTTCGCCAAGGAACTGTCGAAATACCCGGTCCACATCTTTCCGGGCTTGAACACGCTGTTCAACGCGCTGCTCAACAATGAGGATTTCCGCAAGCTCGACTTCAAGCCGCTGATCCTGACGCTGGGCGGCGGCATGGCGGTTCAGAAAGGGGTTGCCGAGCGCTGGAAAGCGCTGACCGGCTGTCCGGTCACGGAAGGCTACGGTCTCTCAGAGACCTCGCCGGTGGCCACCGCCAACAAATTCAGCGGCGGCGGCTTCACCGGCACGATCGGCCTGCCGCTGCCGTCGACGGAAATTGCCATCCGCGATGATGATGGCAACGACCTGCCGCTCGGCGAGGTGGGCGAGATCTGCATCCGGGGACCGCAGGTTATGGCGGGCTACTGGAACCGGCCTGACGAGACCGCCAAGGTCATGACCAGGGACGGCTATTTCAAGTCCGGCGACATGGGGTTCATGGACGAGCGCGGCTACACCAAGATCGTCGACCGCAAGAAGGACATGATCCTCGTCTCCGGGTTCAACGTCTATCCCAACGAACTGGAAGAGGTTGTTGCCCAGCATCCGGGCGTGCTCGAAGTGGCCGCGATCGGCGTACCGGACGAGCATTCCGGCGAAGTGCCGAAGCTGTTCATCGTCAAGAAAGATCCGGCGCTGACCGTCGAAGCCGTCACCGCCTATTGCCGCGAGAACCTGACTGGTTACAAGCGGCCCAAATTCATCGAGTTCAGGACCGAACTGCCGAAGACCCCGGTCGGCAAGATCCTGCGCCGGGCGCTACGCGAATAGTGGCCGGCGATCCTGTCTGCATGGACAGGCCGGACCCCGGCTCGCGCCCGGATCCGGTGGATTTCATCAGAGCGAACATGAATCTTGTCGCCATCCCGTCGCTTCCGGAGATAAGGCTTTATACCCCACATCCGGCGAGCGGCCTCGGGCGGCTGGTCGATCCGCGCGACGCGGACGACGACACGCAGACGGAGGATGGAATCGAGCCGCGGCCGCCCTATTGGGCCTATGCCTGGGCCGGTGGAACGGTGCTCTCACGCTACATACTCGACTATCCGCAAACCGTTGCTGGCCGCCGCGTGCTGGACCTCGGGGCTGGCTCCGGCCTTGTCGGCATCGCAGCGGCGAGGGCTGGCGCGCGCACGGTGATCGCCGCCGAAATCGACCCTAACGGCGTCGCGGCGATCGGCCTCAATGCGGCGGCGAACGGCGTCGGGATCACCATCGTCGATAAGGACATCACTGTGGATCCGCCGCCAGCCGTCGATCTGGTGCTCGCAGGCGACGTGTTCTACGACCCCGATGTTGCCAGACGAATGATGCCTTTCCTCGATCGGTGCCTGGCAGCCGGCATCGAGGTGCTTGTCGGCGATCCCCGCCGCAGCGACCTTCCGCTGCCCCGGCTGCGCTTGCTGGCGGAATATCAGGTGCCGGATTTCGGCCACGCGAAGGGTCTGCCGAGCGGCGTCTTCTCGTTTGCGCAAGAAGACTGCTAGCACCGGCCCGTCAAACCGTCTCCCCAACCCGGGCCGACAGGAAGTCCGGCAGGTCCGCAACCGAATCCAGGATGATGTCGGCGATCTCGCCGAGGGACTCACGCGTGCCCGTGCCGGAGAGCACGCCGATCGCCAGTCCGCAGCCGCCGGCCCGCGCCATTTCCAGATCGTGTCTGTTGTCGCCGACCATGGCGATGGCCGACGGCTTGAGGCCGGTCAGGTCGCAGAAGGCCATGATCGTATCGGGCGCCGGCTTGGGGTTGGCGACGGCGTCATAGCCATAGGCGGCGTCGAACAATTGCGCGACGCCCAACGTGACCAACGTCTTCTCTGCGCCACTGGTCGAATCATTGGTGGCGACGCCAAGCCGGTAGGATTTCCTGTGCAGGACGCTGAGCGTCTCGACGATCCCCGGCAGCGCCACCGCCATGGCCGACCCCTGCACCGAGGTGATCGCGTTGAACCGCTTGACGGCAAGCATCTGGTCTTCATCGGAAAGCCGCGGAAACCACAGTTCCACGACATCGAGATTGGTGCCCGACGCAAAGATCGAATCCGGCTTGAAGCGCTTCGCAGCGAAATCGAAACCCGCCGCCGCCAGCAGCCTGTCGGCCTTCCAGCGGTCGCCTTCGGCCGCGTCCATGGCCATGAAGTCGGCCACCCCGAGCCAGGTGGCGTTGAAGTCGACCAGCGTTCCGTCCTTGTCGAACAGGATGCCCTTGATATCCGCCAAGCTTTTCACTCCGCCTTCAGCAAATGGTGGATGTGTGCCACGAGCCCAGCGGTCGAGGCGTCGCGCCCAGCGGCACTTTCCGTGCCCTCGACGACAGGCAGGAGGCCGGTGGCGAGTTCCTTGCCGAGCTCGACGCCCCATTGGTCGAAGGAGTTGATGTTGAAGAGCGTTCCCTCGACGAAGACGCGGTGCTCATAAAGCGCGATCAGCCGGCCAAGCGTGCGAGGGTCGAGCTTCCGGTAGAGGATGGTCAGCGACGGGCGGTTTCCGGAAAAGACCCGGTGCGGCGCGATCTTGTCGATCTCGGCAGGCTGGACGCCCTTGGCCAGCATCTGCGCGCGCGCCTCCTCCAGGGTGCGGCCCTTCATCAGGGCTTCCGATTGCGCCAGGCAGTTGGCGAGCAGCAGGTCATGCTGATGCTTGAGCTGCGGCTCATGTCCTTCGGCCGCGGCAAGGAATTCGACGGGTATGAAATCCGTGCCCTGGTGCAGCAGCTGGAAGAAGGCGTGCTGGCCATTGGTGCCGGGCTCCCCCCAGACCAGGGGCCCGGTAGGCGTCGTCACCGCCGCGCCTTCAAGCGTGACGCTCTTGCCGTTCGATTCCATGTCGAGCTGCTGCAGATAGGCTGGCAACCTGGACAGGCGCTGGTCGTAAGGGATGACCGCTCGCGCGGGATAGTGGCAGATCACCCTGTGCCACCAGCCGACCAGACCAAGGAGCGCGGGCAGATTTTGCCGCACCGGCGCGGTGCGAAAATGCTCATCCATTTCATGCGCGCCATCGAGGAAAGCACGAAAATTCCTCGGTCCCACGGCGATCATCACGGGCAGGCCGATCGCGCCCCAGAGCGAATAGCGGCCGCCAACCCAGTCCCAGAAACCGAAGACACGATCGGCTTCGATGCCGAATTTCGCCACCAGGTCGAGTGCGGTCGAGACCGCGGCGAAGTGCTTGCCAATGGCTTCCTTGCCCAGAGCATCCTGAACCCATTTGCGCGCGGTCGCGGCATTGGTCATGGTCTCGACGGTAGTGAAGGTTTTCGAAGCGATGATGAACAGGGTCGTCTCTGCGGAGAGGCCCTTCAACGTGTCGTGGATATGGGCGCCGTCTATGTTCGAGACGTAGTGCGCGCGCGGTCCATCGTGGTACGGCGCCAAAGCCAGGGTGGCCATTGCCGGCCCCAAATCCGAACCGCCGATGCCGATATTGACGATGTCGGTGATCGCCTTGCCGGTGGCGCCGGCCGCCTTGCCGGAGCGCACGGCATCGGCAAAGGCGCCCATGGCGTCGAGCACGGCGACGACATCAGCCTTGACGTCCTGACCGTCGACGGTGACGCCCTCGCCGGTCAGGTCGCGCAGCGCGGTATGCAGAACGGCGCGGTTCTCGGTGACGTTGATCTTCTTGCCGGCAAACATAGCCGCGCGGCGTCCGTCGAGGTCCGCCGCCTCGGCAAGCTTCTCGAGCAGCTCCATGGTGGTCGTGTCGACGGCGCATTTGGACCAGTCGAGCAGCATATCGTCGTCCTGGGCGGAAAACGTCTCGAACCGGCTTGGGTCAGAGGCAAAAGCCTGACGCATGCTGGAGGGCGCCGCGGCTCGATGTTCTCGCAGGGCGGCGAGCTGTTTCTGGAAGGCTGGCTGATCCACTGGCGGGGGACTCCTGGAGTTTTCGGCACACCATATCAGACCGGATGTTTCCGGCACGTGTCGTCGCGCCACCACTATTGAGCCGAATTCAATCCGGTCAATACGCGGCGATGACGCATCGCATCACGATGCGATGATAAAATGTCTCGCCGACGCGCTGGCAGCGCCTCACTTGGGTGGAAGGATCACTGGCATAAATCCCAGCGATCAGAAAAATTGATTGGCGCAAACCCTTGTGCCACCGTTACATTCGACTGGTCCAGCCAAACGAAAAAAGCTGGCCATCGAGGACATCCTTCATGCCACAGCGTAACGACACGGCGATATGGTCCGGCCTGTTCCGGATCTCGGCCGAATCCGGCCAGACCCTGCAGGCGCAGATCCGCCAGGCCATCGTTGCCGCTATCCTCGACCGCCAGATCGCCGCCTCGATGCCGCTTCCCTCGTGCCGAATCCTGGCCGAGAAATTGGGCGTGGCGCGAGGAACCGTGGTGCTGGCGTTCCAGCAACTCGTCGACCAGGGTTTCCTCGTGGCTCGCGAGCGGCGTGGCCATTTCGTCAATCCCGACGTGCTGGCGACACCGGCCAAGCCACACCAGAAGGCGCCCGACCAGGCCAATGAGATCGACTGGAAGGCACGCCGGCAGATCGCGGCCAGCGACATGCCGCCGCCAGCCAAGCACGAGAACTGGATCAAGTCCTCCTACCCCTTCGTCTACGGCCAGTTCGACCCGGCGCTGTTCCCGACCGCCGAGTGGCGCGAGTGCAATCGCATGGCGCTGGCGGTGCTCGAAATCCGCAACTGGGCGTCCGACATGGTCGACCGCGACGATCCGCTGCTGATCGAGCAGATCCAGGCGCGGCTTCTGCCCCGGCGCGGCATCTTCGCCAATCCCGACGAGATCATCGTCACGCTTGGCGCACAGAACGCGCTCTACATGCTGGCCAGCCTGCTGATGACCAAGGGCTCCAAGGTTGCGATGGAGGACCCGGGCTATCCCGACGCGCGCTCGATCTTCCGCCTCGCCGGCGCCGAGATCCAGCCGGTGCCGGTCGACCAGTCCGGCATCGTAACTGCTTCAATTCCCAATGATTCCGGCTTCGTGTTCGTCACGCCCAGCCATCATTGCCCGACCATGGTGCCGCTGTCGGCGGAGCGGCGGCAGGACCTGCTGGCGCGCGCCAACCGCCACAACCAGATCATCATCGAGGACGGCTATGACAGCCAGCTTCTCGACGAAGCACCGCAGCAAGCGTTGAAGAGCCTCGATCGATCGGGCCGCGTCGTCTATGTCGGCTCAATGTCGAAGACCCTGGCCCCGGGCCTGCGGCTTGGCTATATCGTCGCCTCCGCCGGGCTGATCTCCGAACTCAGGGCCTTGCGGCGTTTCATGCTGCGCCACCCTCCAGCAAACAACCAGCGCGCGGTGGCGCTATTTCTGTCGCTCGGCCATCATGAAGCCCTGGTTCGACGCCTGTCGAGCGCGTTCGACGAGCGGCGCAAGCGTCTGGTCCATGCGATTTCCGCCTTCCTGCCTGAATGGCGCTCGACCGATTCGGCCGGCGGCACGTCGCTATGGCTCGAAGGCCCGCGCGGCACGGATTCGCGCGGGCTGGCCGAAGCCGCTGCCTCGCGTAGTGTGATCATCGAGCCCGGCGACCGCTTCTTCGACCGCACCGAAAAGCCCTCGCGTTTCATGCGGTTGGGCATCTCCTCGATCGCGCTGCAGCATATCGAGCCCGGCATCCGGGAACTTGCCACAGCGGCCGGGCGGCGGCCCGCCGCCGCCTGATCCATCCACGGCACCCCCTCGCCTGCCGGCGCGGCTTCGGACATTGGCTCTGGCATAGGCGGCCGGACCCGCTGGCCCATAGGCTGTGCCAATGCCGGCGGCATAGTCGGAGCACAAAGGGGAAGAAGCAGTCGATGGTGGACCAACCGCCGCCCTGTTTCTCGGTAAGGTGGAGTGTTCCATGTCAGTGCTTGAGAAGCAGGATGCAGCAGATCAGCGTTCGCGCCGTTCGGGCGGGCGCGAAGCGCGGCGCGCCATGCGCGCGGCACCGCTGGCCGATGATATCAAGCCGGTGCGCGCCGGCCTGGAAGGCGGCAGCTACGGGCCGCTGACCGGCAACGACCAGGAACGCATCCATGAAGCGGTACTGACCCTTCTGGAAACGGTCGGCTTCGCCAACGCCATTCCTTCCTGCATCGAAGCGCTGACCAAAGCCGGCGCCAGCTACGGCGATGACGGACGCATCCGTTTTCCGCGCGCGCTGGTCCTCGATACGATCAAGAAAGCGGCACGGAATTTCACCCTGTACGGCCAGGACCCCAGGCACGATATGCTGATTCAGGGCAAGCGCGTGCATTACGGCACTGCCGGCGCCGCCGTGCATCTGGTCGATGTGGAGAAGCGCGAATACCGCGAGTCGCTGCTTCAGGACATTTATGACGCCGCCCGCCTGGTCGAGGGACTCGACAACATCCATTTCTTCCAGCGGCCGATGGTGCCACGCGACATTCCCGATCCGCTCGAAATGGACTTCAACACGCTCTATGCCTGCGTGATGGGTACATCCAAGCATGTCGGCACCTCCTTCACGGTGCGCGAGAACGTGAAGCCGGCGCTCGACATGCTCTATGCCATTGCCGGCGGCGAGGAGAATTTCCGCGCCCGGCCGTTCGTGTCGAACTCCAATTGCTTCGTCGTGCCGCCGATGAAATTCGCCGAGGATGCCTGCGGCGTGCTCGAAGCCTGTGTCGAGGGCGGCATTCCAATCCTGCTTCTGTCTGCGGGACAGGCGGGAGCCACGGCGCCTGCGGCGATTGCGGGCGCGGTCGTGCAGGCTGTGGCGGAGGTGCTGGCCGGGCTCGTCTATGTCAATGCCATCAAGCCCGGGCATCCGTCGATCTTTGGCACATGGCCCTTCGTATCGGATCTGCGCACGGGCGCCATGTCCGGCGGTTCGGCCGAGCAGGCAGTGCTGACGGCGGCCTGCGCGCAGATGGCGCAATATTACGATCTGCCAGGCGGCTCGGCCGCGGGCATGACGGATTCGAAGCTGCCCGACATCCAGTCCGGCTATGAAAAGGGCATCACCGATGTGATGGCCGGCCTTGCGGGGCTCAATCTGGTCTATGAATCCGCCGGCATGCACGCCTCGCTGCTCGGCTTCTGCCTGGAAAGCCTGATCATCGACAACGACATGCTCGGCCATTGCCTTCGTTGCGTACGCGGCATCGAAGTGTCCGATGAATCGCTGTCGATCGACACCATTGCCGAAGTCTGCCTGAACGGACCGGGCCATTATCTCGGCAACGAGCAGACGCTGCGGCTGATGCAGACCGAATATTTCTATCCGGCCGTCGGCGACAGGTTCTCGCCCAAGGAATGGAACGAAAAGGGCCGTCCCGACATATTGCAGCGCGCCATCATCGAAAAGAAGCGTGTCCTGGCCGAGCGCTTCCCGCGCCACGTGCCGAAAACGATCGACGACAAACTGCGCGCCCGCTTCGGCGACGTGATCAAGCTGCCGCGCGCCAACATGGGCGGATAGGCCCACTCCCGAAGCCGTCAGTCTGCGCTCAACCCGTAGCGCTCGACGACCTCGGCACTGATCAGCTTGGCGTGCAGCGTCATGAGCACGATCTGCGCATCGAAACTGTCGCCGGCTTGAAGCGCCGCCTCGATGCGGCGCTCGGCGTCGAGCCTGTCTTGAAGGCCATTGGAGCGTTCGAACGTTTCGCCTCCGGCTATGCAGTAGCTGAACAGTTGCGCCACCTGCGCATAGGCTTGTGGCGGCGGTTCGTCGGGCCAACCGTCCTTCATCAGATTGACGATGGTCAGTTTCACGCCTTCCGGCACCAGCGCCGGATGCAAATCGGCTCGGCGCAACGCCTCATCGAGTTGCCTGAGGTCGCCCGAGCGGCCGAACATTCCGAGAAAGCCGAGAGAAGAGCGCCGTCCCGTCATGATATGCCCTCCTATATCAGACGCCGACGCCGGCGATGCTGGCGGCGGCTCCACAGGCGGCGAGCAGGAGCACGACAATCCAGGGCGGCGTCTTCACGACGATGAGCAACAGGAATCCGCCCAGCGCAAGTCCAAAATCGAGAACGGTTTGCACCGCGCTCACCCAGACAGGATTGTAGAAAGCCGCCGCGAGTATGCCCACGACGGCAGCATTGGCGCCGCGCATAGCCGCCTGTGCTTGTGGCAGGCTGCGCAGGCGGTCCCAGAACGGTAGCGTGCCATACACAAGCAAAAGGCCCGGCAGAAACACCGCGGCAAGGGCAATCGTAGCACCGGCGATGCCGTTGGGCTGCGGCGCGCTTATCGCACCAAGATAGGCGGCGAAGGTGAACAATGGTCCCGGCACGGCTTGAGCGGCGCCGTAGCCGGCAAGGAATGTTTCCGGAGTTACCCAGCCTGGGGTGACGACCTGGCCTTGAAGCAAGGGCAGCACGACATGGCCGCCGCCGAAGACCAGCGCGCCGGAATGATAGAACGCTTCGAACAGCCTCAACGCTTGGCTGCCGGTGGCGGCAGCCGCGAGCGGCGGCAGCACGAACAGGGCGCCGAACAGGACGAACGCGATCAATGACGAGCACCGGCGAACCGGAACGGCCAAATGGCCACCTGATTGCGACGCTCCGTCTCGGCAGACCAGCAGACCGGCGACAGCCCCCATGACGATTGCCGCGATCTGGCCGAAGGAGCCGCCGGCGAGCAGCAGAACGGCTATGGCGGCGAGAGCGATGCCGGCGCGCGGAACGTCCAGGGTCAGGCTTCTCGCCATCCCCCACAGCGCCTGCGCAACGACAGCGACGGCGACGAGCTTCAAGCCATGAACGACACCTTGCGCCAAGGGGCCGCCCAATGACGCGGCGCCAAGGGCGAAGGCGAACAGCAGCAGGGCCGAGGGCAAGGTGAAGCCGGCCCAGGCGGCAAGGCCGCCAAGCAGTCCGTTGCCGCGCAGCACGCCGATCGAAAAGCCGACCTGGCTGGAGGCCGGCCCGGGCAGGAACTGGCAGAGCGCGACCAGGTCGGCATAGCCGGCCTCGTCAAGCCATTTGCGCCGTCCCACGAATTCCTCGCGGAAATAGCCGAGATGGGCAACCGGCCCACCGAACGACGTCAGGCCTAGTCTGAGGAAAACGGCAAAGATTTCCCAAGGCGACCGGACCTGCCCGCTATCGGTGTCGAGTTGGTCCGCCGCCATGGTCCCTTTCACGTCCGAACCGTCTCGGTTCGGACGCTATAGAGCATGAATTGTGGAAAGCTGGAACGGTTCGCGACAGGCCGGCGTCCGGCAGGTGGCTTAGAGAAGCGCCAGTCCGGACGGCGTTTGCGACGGCCAGGTCGGAGACCAGGCCATCGCGCAATGAGGATCGTCTGCAGACCAATCAGTGATTGTCGCGGGGAATGCCCTTGGTATGGGCGACATCCTGGTACTTGATCGCCGGCTTCAGCACCATTCCCTCGGAGAACTGGTCGACCATGGAGCGCTGGATTTCCTGCCATGGGGTCTGGTGCTTGGGATAGTGATAGCCGCCGTCTTTCTGGAGTTCGGCGCGGCGCCTGGCGATTTCCTCGTCGTCGACGAGGATGTTGGCAGTGGCCTTGTTCAGATCGATGCGGACGCGATCGCCCGTCCTGAGCAGCGCCAGCCCGCCGCCGATGGCGGCTTCCGGAGACGCGTTGAGGATCGAGGGAGAACCCGACGTGCCGGACTGGCGGCCGTCGCCGATGCAGGCCAGCGCATGGATGCCCTTCTTGATGAGATAGGCCGGCGGCTGCATGTTGACCACCTCGGCGCCGCCTGGATAGCCGATCGGGCCTGCGCCTCGCATGAACAGGATCGTGTGCTCGTCGATGCCCTGCGCCGGATCGTCGATGCGGGCGTGGTAATCCTCCGGTCCGTCGAAGACCATCGCATTGCCCTCGAAGGCCTCGGGATCCTGCGGATTGGACAGATAGCGCTCGCGGAATTCCGGCGAGATGCCGCTGGTCTTCATGATCGCCGAATCGAACAAATTGCCGCTCAGATTGATGAAGCCGGCATTTGTCTTCAGCGGCTGGGCGACGCTGCGGATGACGTCGGCGTTCTCGTTGGCGACACCCTCGCAATTCTCGCCGATCGACTTGCCGTTGACGGTCCGCGCACCCGGATGAGGCAGCAGTCCGCCCTTCATGAGTTCGGCAACGACGGCCGGGACGCCGCCGGCGTGATGGTAGTCCTCGCCGAGATACTCGCCGGTCGGCTGCAGATTGACCAGCAGCGGGACGTTGAGGCCGGTCGCCTGCCAGTCGTCATTGTCGAGCTTGACGCCGAGATGACGCGCGATGGCATTGAGATGGATGGGGGCGTTGGTCGAGCCGCCAATGGCCGAATTGACGACGATGGCGTTCTCGAACGCCTCCCTGGTCATGATGTCGGACGGCTTCAGGTCTTCATGCACCATCTCGACGATGCGCTTGCCCGTTTCATAGGAAATCTGGCCGCGTTCGCGATAGGGAGCGGGGATGGCGGCGGAGCCCGGCAGCTGCATGCCGAGCGCCTCGGCCAGCGAATTCATCGTGGTGGCCGTGCCCATCGTGTTGCAATAACCGGTGGACGGCGCCGAGGAAGCGACAATGTCCATGAATTCGTCATAGCCGATCTCGCCGGCCGACAGGCGCTGGCGCGATTCCCAGACGATGGTGCCCGAGCCGGTGCGCTTGCCCTTGTGCCAGCCATTCAGCATCGGACCGACGGAGAGCGCGATAGCGGGGATGTTGACGGTTGCCGCCGCCATCAGCAGGGCCGGCGTGGTCTTGTCGCAGCCGATGGTCAGCACGACGCCGTCGAGCGGATAGCCGTAAAGCACTTCGACGAGGCCGAGATAGGCAAGGTTGCGGTCGAGCGCCGCTGTCGGGCGCTTGCCGGTCTCCTGGATCGGATGGCAGGGAAATTCGAACGGAATGCCGCCCATCGAGACGATGCCTTCGCGCACGCGCTTGGCGAGTTCGAGATGGTGGCGGTTGCAGGGCGAGAGGTCCGAGCCGGTCTGAGCAATGCCGATCAGCGGCTTGCCCGACATCAGTTCGGCGCGCGTCAGGCCGTAATTGAGGTAGCGCTCCAGATAGAGGGCCGTCATCCCGGGATTGTCGGGATTGTCGAACCACTCCTGCGAGCGAAATTTCTTCTTGCCTGTGGGGGCGCCTGCCATCGTCGTCTCCGTATTTGTAAGACAAATCGATATGGCAACGCGCGGAAGCAGGCAAGAGGGACGCAGGGTCGCAACCGGACTTTGGTGCGATAGACACGCCCCCAACGCTGCGCTAGGGCTTCGGGCGGTCTTGTCCGGGAGGTTTTTCATGGCGTTGGTGATCGAAGGCGAGGAGCGCATTGCCGCACCCCTGCAAAAAGTCTGGGAAGCACTGAACGATCCAGAGGTCTTGAAGGCTACCATTCCCGGCTGCCAGAGCCTCGAGATGACGTCACCGACCGAGATGACGGCGACCGTGGTGGTGAAGATCGGGCCGATCAAGGCGACCTTCAATGGCGAGGTGACGCTGAAGAACCTCAATCCACCGCACTCCTACACGATCCAGGGCGAAGGCAAGGGTGGCATCGCCGGCTTCGCCAAGGGCGGCGCCGATGTGACGCTGAGCGAGGATGGGCCGGATGTCACGGTGTTGAAATACGCCGCCAAGGCCGATGTCGGCGGCAAGATCGCCCAGCTTGGCAGCAGGCTGATCGAATCGACCTCTAAGAAGCTGGCGGGTCAGTTCTTTTCGAGCTTTGGCGAGAAGGTGGGCGCGGCGTAATCCTCGTCGCCTGCCCTTCCCGTCATTCGAAGACGATGCTCGGCACGGCCGCTTGCGCCGCGCCACGCTCTTCATTGACCCGGTCCCAAACCTTCGAAGCGATATCCCGGTAGATCTTCGCTTCCGGCCCATCCGGCCTGGATACGACCACTGGCGTGCCGGCATCCGAACTCTCGCGGATCCCCATTTCGAGAGGCACTTCACCAAGAAAGGTCACGCCGAGGCGTTCGGCTTCGCGACGCGCGCCGCCGTGACCGAAAATATCATAGCGCTTGCCGGTGTCCGGCGCGATGAAGTAGCTCATGTTCTCGACGATACCGAGCAGCGGCACGTCGACCTTCTTGAACATGTTCAGTCCCTTGCGGGCGTCAATCAGGGCCAGGTCCTGCGGCGTCGAGACGATGACGGCGCCGGCAAGCGGCACCTGCTGCGCCATCGTCAATTGCGCGTCGCCGGTGCCGGGCGGCATGTCGACGACGAGCACGTCGAGTTCACCCCATTCGACCTCGCGCAGCATCTGCGTCAGCGCCGACATCACCATCGGCCCGCGCCAGATCATCGGCGTCTCCTCGTCGACCAGGAACCCCATCGACATCACCTTCAGGCCGTAATTGCGCATCGGCTTCAGGATCTTGCCGTCGACGGTCTCCGGCCGGCCATGGATATTGAGCAGCCTCGGCATGGAGGGGCCGTAAATGTCCGCATCCAGCACGCCGACCCGCAGGCCGTTGGCAGCAAGGCCAAGCGCGATGTTGACCGCAGTGGTCGACTTGCCGACGCCGCCCTTGCCGGAGGCAACGGCGATGATCGCCTCTATGCCTGGCACGCCGCGCTTGCCCTGGCTGTGCGAGGCCGGAGCGTGCGGCGCGGCGCGAGGAGCGGCGGCGGGCGGGGCCGATGGCGCCGGCCTGGGAGCGGGACGCGCCGGAACGGGCGCTTCCATGCCGCCGCCCTTCTTCTCGGCGGTGAGCGCCACGACCGCGCCGGCAACACCGGGTATCGCCTTGACGACACGTTCCGCGGCCGCCCTCAGCGGCTCCATTTCCTGGGCCCGGGCGGCCGGAACCGTGATCGAGAAGAAGACTTTGCCATCGGCGATGAAAATCTCCGAAACCATGCCCAGGTCGACGATATTGCCGGTGAAGTCAGGTCCATTGACCGTCTTGAGGCGCGCGGTGACGATTTCCTTGGTGACGGACATGGCTTTTTCCCAGGGCGTTCAGCTGCGGCTCAGATAGTGCAGATCGGTGGCGAGTCCAAGCGCCACGATGGCTGCCTCACCTCACCAGGTCTGTCGCAAGGTAGGTGAGCGCCGAAATCGCCGCGGTTGCCGGCAAGGTGACGACCCAGGCGACGACAATGTTGCCGGCGAGGCCCCAGCGCACAGCCGAAACGCGGCGGGCGGCGCCGACGCCGATGATCGCGCCGGTGATCGTGTGGGTGGTCGACACTGGGACTCCGAGCCAGGTGGCGGCGAACAGCGTGATGGCGCCGCCGGTTTCGGCGCAGAAGCCCTGCATCGGGTTGAGCCGCGTGATCTTCGACCCCATGGTGTGGACGATGCGCCATCCCCCGAACAAGGTGCCGAGCGCCAGCGCCGACTGGCAGGTGAGCACGACCCAGAGCGGCACGTAAAAAGTGCTGCCGAGCATCCCTTGCGAATAGAGCAGCACGGCGATGATCCCCATCGTCTTCTGGGCATCATTGCCGCCGTGGCCGAGCGAATAGAGCGATGCGGAAAAGAACTGCATTATCCGAAAGGTGCTGTCCACGGCGAAAGGTGTCTGGCGCACGAACAGCCAGGAGACCACCAGGACCAGGACAAGCGCGAGCACAAAGCCGGTTGCCGGCGACAGGACGATCGCCGCGACGGTCTTGCCAAGTCCCGTCCAGACGATGGCGCCGAAGCCTGCTTTCGCCACCCCGGCGCCAACCAGACCGCCGATCAGGGCGTGCGAGCTGCTCGACGGAATGCCGGCGATCCAGGTCACGACATTCCACACAATGGCGCCGACAAGGGCGGCAAAGATCACCGCCGGAGTGACGATGCTGACGTCGACGATGCCTTTTCCCACGGTCTCCGCGACATGAAGGCCGAAGAACATGAAGGCGATGAAATTGAAGAAGGCGGCCCACAGCACCGCATATTGCGGCCTGAGCACGCGGGTGGAAACTATGGTAGCGATCGAGTTGGCGGCATCGTGCAACCCGTTGAGGAAGTCGAAGAACAGCGCCACGGCGACGAGGCCGATCAGCATGGGAAAGGCGATGGTCGCCTCCATGGTCTAGACGTTCTCGATCACGATGCCGCTGATCTCGTTGGCAACGTCTTCGAAACGGTCGACCACCTTTTCCAGCTGACCATAGATTTCGCTGCCGATCAGGTAGGCCATGGCATCGCTGGCGCCATGGCGCCTGAACAGGTCTTTGAGACCCTGCTCGTGCAGATCGTCCGCGCGGCTTTCGACACGCATGACTTCTTCGGCGATGGCGTTGAGACGGACCGTGTTGCTGCCGACCTTGGCAAGCAGCGGGATGGCCTCGGCCACGAGCTTTGCGGCAGAAACGATGACGCCACCCATTTCCTGCATCAGCGGATCGAACTCCTTTCTTTCGAACAGCCTCACGGTCTTGACCGTCTTATGCATCATGTCGATGGCGTCATCCATGGACTGGATCAGGTCCTTGATGTCACCGCGATCGAAAGGGGTGATGAACGAGCGCCGAACCGCCAGAAGCACTTCGGCGGTGATGTGGTCGGCTTCATCCTCGAGATCGACAATTCTCTTGCACCAGTGTTCGATGTCGTTGCCCTGCAGCAATTGCTGCAGGGCCTCGGCACCACCGACGGTCGTGCGGGAATGGCGTTCGAACAGGTCGAAAAAGCGATCTTCGCGCGGCAACAGCTTGCGGAACCAGCCCAGCACGTCCGACCTCCCTGACCCGTCATTACTAAATATTGTGATCCCACCACATAGCGCCCTATCCGTCCTTGGGAAACCAGTAGCCGGCTCAAAGATGTGGATGCGGACATTGCGCAAGGCGCTTGCGGGGAAACGTGATTTCCCCGACGTTGCGCGTGACGACTGGACGAATGGCATGATCGACAAGCTGGAATTCTTCATCGCCTTGGCCAAGGAAGAGCATTTCGGCCGCGCGGCCGAAGTGTGCGGCGTCACCCAGCCGACCCTGTCGGCGGGAATCAAGCAGTTGGAGGGGCAACTCGGCGTCATGCTGGTGCTGCGCGGGTCGCGCTTCCAGGGGCTTACCCCCGAAGGCATCCAGGTTTTGGCCTGGGCGCGCCGCATCGTCGGCGACACCCGCGCCATGCGCGAGGAAATGCGCGCGGCGCGGCATGGCTTGTCGGGCCGCATCCGCATCGCTGCCATCCCGACGGCGCTGGCCATGCTGCCGCGGCTGACCACGCCGTTCCGCGAAAAGCATCCCGGCGTCACCTTCTCGGTGCTTTCGCGCACATCGATCGAGGTGTTGTCGCTGCTCGGCAATTTCGACATCGACGCCGGCATCACCTATCTCGACAACGAGCCCCTGGGGCGGGTGACCAGCGTACCGCTCTATGACGAGCGCTACCAATTGATCACCGCCGCGGGAAATCCCTATTCCGATCGTGACAAAGTGACATGGGTGGAACTTAGCCAATTGCCGCTCTGCCTGCTGACGCCGGACATGCAGAACCGCCGTATCATCGACCACCATCTCGCCGAAGCGGGCGTGCAGGTGCGGCCGACGCTCGAATCAAATTCCATGATCGTGCTGTTCTCGCATATCCGCACCGGCAAATGGTCGTCGATCATGCCGCTCAACCTTGCGGAAACGTTCGGTTTTTCGGAGCCGATCCGGGCCATCCCGATCGTCGAGCCGGATGCCCGGCACACGGTAGGCCTGGTTGCGGCCCCGCGCGAACCGCATACGCCGCTGGTCTCGGCGCTGCTGGACGAGGCGATGGCGCTGGCGGACGATTTCCACGGCAATCGTTGAGCTAGACAGTGCATGCTGTTTCCGCTTGATAGAAGATTTCTATCGAGCAACGAAACCGCTTTATTGATTTCAGGGGTTTTCTCTGATTTCTTAAACACTTAGCGATAAAGCGGCGCAAGCATGTCGTTGTGGCCAGACCGTTTCATGCGGCGGGACGATATCATGGCCGCCACCATAGGGAGGGCGCTGCATGCCAATGCAGCTTGCAAGTACCGAGATCACTTCGCGCACCGCGGCGATCGTCCAGGAGATGAAGGGCCTCGAAGGGCCTCTGCTGCCGATCCTCCACGGCATCCAGGAAGAGTTCGGCCATGTGCCACAGGATGCGTTGCCGGTCATAGCGGAGGCGCTGAACATCTCGAGGGCGGAGGTCCATGGCGTGGTCACCTTCTACCATGATTACCGCAGCCACCCCGCCGGGCGCCATGTGCTCAAGGTCTGCCAGGCGGAAGCCTGCCAGTCGATGGGGTCGGACGCAGTCGCGGCGAAGCTCAAGCAGCTACTGGGCATCGGCTTCCACGAGACGACGCGCGACGGGTCGGTAACGCTGGAGCCGGTCTACTGCCTCGGACTTTGCGCCTGCGCTCCAGCGGCGATGCTGGACGGGCAGGTGATCGGCCGGCTCGATGACGAAAAGCTGGACGAGATCGTCGCCGAGGTACGCTCATGATCCCGCGCATCTACATTCCCGGCGATTCCGGCGCGCTTGCGCTCGGCGCGGAAAAGGTCGCCAAGGCGATCGCCAAGGAACTCGCCGAGCGCGGCGTCGAGGCCAAGATTGTGCGCAACGGATCGCGCGGCGCGTATTTTCTCGAGCCCATGGTCGAAGTGGCGACCGCCAATGGCCGCGTCGCCTACGGGCCCGTCAAGCCGGCCGACGTCAAAGGCCTCTTCGACTGCGGCTTCCTTACAGGCGGCCACCACAAACGCTGGCTGGGCGCGCCCGACAAGATTCCCTTCCTGGCCAGACAGACGCGGCTGACCTTCGCCCGTTGCGGCATAAACGACCCGTTGTCGCTCGACGCCTACAAATCGCTGGGTGGCTTGAAGGGCCTGCAGAACGCTGTGGCGATGGCGCCGGCCGACATCGTCAGGCAGGTCACCGAATCGGGCCTGCGCGGCCGCGGCGGGGCCGGCTTCCCGACCGGCATCAAGTGGAAGACGGTGCTCGATACGACGGCCGACCGCAAATACATCGTCTGCAACGCCGACGAGGGCGACAGCGCCACCTTCGCCGACCGCATGATCATGGAGGGTGATCCCTTCGTGCTGATCGAAGGCATGGCGATTGCTGGCATCGCCACAGGCGCAACCAAGGGTTTCGTCTACATCCGCTCAGAATATCCGCACGCGGTTGCCGTGATGAAGAAAGCCGTCGAGATCGCCCGCATGTCGGGCGTGCTCGGCGTCAACGTACTGGGCTCGCCCAATGCCTTCGACATGGAAATCCGCGTCGGCGCCGGCGCCTATGTCTGCGGCGAAGAAACCTCGCTCTTGAACAGCCTGGAGGGCAAGCGCGGCGTGGTGCGCGCCAAGCCGCCGCTGCCGGCGATCCAGGGCCTGTTCGGCAAACCGACGGTGATCAACAACGTCATCAGCCTGGCCTCCGTACCGATCATCATGGACAGGGGCGCCGCCTTCTACAGGGATTTCGGCAT
This sequence comes from Mesorhizobium sp. ES1-1, assembly GCF_020164785.1. Taxonomy (GTDB): domain Bacteria; phylum Pseudomonadota; class Alphaproteobacteria; order Rhizobiales; family Rhizobiaceae; genus Mesorhizobium. The sequence continues at coordinate 185,296 of NZ_JAIUGX010000012.1, forward strand.
GGGCCGCTCGCGCGGCACCATCCCGATCCAGATCGCCGGCAACGTCAAAAATGCAGGCCTCTTCGAAGCCGGGTTCGGCATGACGCTGGGCGAAATCGTGGACGATATCGGCGGCGGCACGGCCACCGGGCGTCCGGTCAAGGCCGTGCAGGTCGGCGGACCGCTCGGCGCGTATTTTCCGCGCGCGCTGTTCGACACGCCGTTCGACTATGAAGCCTTCGCCGCCAGGGACGGGCTGATCGGCCATGCCGGCATCACCGTGTTCGACGACACGGCCGACATGCTGAAGCAGGCGCGCTTCGCCATGGAGTTCTGCGCCATCGAAAGCTGCGGCAAATGCACACCCTGCCGCATCGGCTCGACGCGCGGGGTCGAGACCATCGACAGGATCGCGCGCGGCATCGAGCCGGAGAAGAACATCGCACTGGTCACCGACCTTTGCCAGACCATGAAGTTCGGTTCGCTGTGCGCGTTGGGCGGGTTCACGCCCTACCCTGTGATGAGCGCGCTCAACCACTTCCGCGAAGATTTCAAGCCGGCGCCAGTCGCCGAAGCAGCAGAATAGGAGCCGCCATGGGTCTCGTTCAGGAAATCGACTACGGCACGCCGGCGTCGGGCTCGCAGAAGCAGGTGACGCTGACGGTCGACGGATTCACGGTGACGGTGCCGGAAGGCACCTCGATCATGCGCGCCTCGATGGAAGCCGGCATTGCCATCCCTAAGCTGTGCGCCACCGACATGGTCGACGCCTTCGGTTCCTGCCGGCTGTGCCTGGTCGAGATAGACGGCCGCAACGGCACGCCCTCCTCCTGCACGACGCCGGTGGCGCCAGGCATGGTCGTGCACACCCAGACCGGCCGTCTGAAGGACATCCGCCGCGGCGTCATGGAGCTCTACATCTCCGATCATCCGCTCGACTGCCTGACCTGCGCCGCCAATGGCGATTGCGAGCTGCAGACGCAGGCCGGCATCGTTGGCCTGCGCGATGTGCGCTATGGCTACGAAGGCGACAACCACGTCTTCAAGAAGAACGATGGCGTCGAGAACTTCAAATGGATGGCCAAGGACGAGTCCAACCCGTACTTCACCTATGATCCGTCGAAATGCATCGTCTGCTCGCGTTGCGTGCGCGCTTGCGAGGAGGTGCAGGGGACCTTTGCTCTGACGATCGAGGGCCGCGGCTTCGGCAGCCGGGTTTCGCCGGGCATGCATGAATTGTTCATCGATTCGGAATGCGTATCCTGCGGCGCCTGCGTGCAGGCCTGCCCGACGGCGACTCTGACCGAAAAGTCGGTCATCCAGATTGGCCAGCCGGAGCATTCCGTGGTCACCACCTGCGCCTATTGCGGCGTCGGATGCTCGTTCAAGGCCGAGATGCGCGGTGACGAACTGGTGCGCATGGTGCCCTACAAGGACGGCAAGGCCAATCGCGGCCATTCCTGCGTCAAGGGCCGCTTCGCCTATGGCTACTCGACCCACAAGGACCGCATCCTCAACCCGATGATCCGCGAGAAGATCACCGACCCCTGGCGCGAAGTGTCGTGGGAGGAGGCGCTGACCCACACGGCCAATGAATTCCGCCGCATCCAGTACCAGTATGGGCGCACCGCGATCGGCGGCATCACCTCGTCGCGTTGCACGAATGAGGAAACCTACCTGGTGCAGAAGCTGATCCGCCAGGGCTTCCGCAACAACAACGTCGACACCTGCGCCCGCGTCTGCCACTCGCCGACGGGCTATGGTCTCGGCCAGACATTCGGCACGTCGGCGGGCACGCAGGACTTCGATTCGGTCGAGAAGACGGACGTGGTGATGATCATCGGCGCCAACCCCGCCGCCGCTCACCCGGTCTTCGCCTCGCGGCTGAAGAAGCGGCTGCGCCAGGGCGCCAAGCTCATCGTGATCGACCCGCGCCGCACCGAGATGGTGAAGTCGCCGCACGTCGAAGCCGCACACCACCTGCCGCTCAAGCCCGGCACCAATGTCGCCGTGGTCACGTCGCTGGCCCATGTCATCATCACCGAAGGGCTATTCGACGAAGCCTTCATCCGCGAACGCTGCGACTGGGACGAGTTCCAGGATTGGGCGTCGTTCGTCGCACTGCCGGAAAACAGCCCTGAAGTCGTCGGCGCGCTGGCCAATGTCGACCCCGAAGAGATCCGCGGCGCGGCGCGGCTGTTCGCGCGCGGCGGCAATGGCGCGATCTATTACGGCCTCGGCGTGACGGAACACAGCCAGGGCTCGACCACGGTGATCGCCATCGCCAACCTCGCCATGGCGACCGGCAATGTCGGACGCCCCGGCGTCGGCGTGAATCCGCTGCGCGGCCAGAACAATGTGCAGGGTTCCTGCGACATGGGCTCGTTCCCGCACGAGCTTCCGGGGTACCGCCACGTCTCCGGCGACGCGGTGCGCGACATCTATGAGAGCCTGTGGGGCGTGAAGCTCGACGACGAGCCTGGCCTGCGCATCCCCAACATGCTGGACGCCGCCGTCGACGGCTCGTTCAAGGGCCTCTACGTACAGGGCGAGGACATATTGCAGTCCGATCCCGACACCAAGCATGTCGCGGCCGGCCTCGCCGCCATGGAATGCGTTGTCGTGCATGACCTGTTCCTCAACGAAACAGCCAATTACGCGCATGTCTTCCTGCCGGGTTCGACCTTCCTCGAAAAGGACGGCACGTTCACCAATGCCGAGCGCCGCATCAACCGCGTGCGCAAGGTTATGGCGCCGAAGAATGGCTTGGCCGACTGGGAAGTGACACAGAAACTCGCCCAGACCATGGGATTGGCGTGGGACTATCAGCATCCGTCCGAGATCATGGACGAGATCGCCAAGACGACGCCGAGCTTCGCCAGCGTGTCCTATGATTATCTGGAAAAGATGGGCTCGGTGCAGTGGCCCTGCAATGAGAAGGCGCCGGAAGGCACGCCGATCATGCACATTGACGGCTTCGTGCGCGGCAAGGGCAAGTTCATCCGCACCGAATATGTGGCGACGGACGAGAGGACCGGCCCGCGCTTCCCGCTGCTTTTGACCACCGGGCGCATCCTCAGCCAGTACAATGTCGGCGCGCAGACAAGGCGCACCGAGAACATCGTCTGGCACAGCGAGGACCGGCTCGAGATCCACCCGCACGACGCCGAGAACCGTGGCCTGCGCGATGGCGACTGGGTGCGGCTGACCAGCCGTTCGGGCGAGACGACGCTGCGGGCGCTGATCACCGACCGGGTGTCCCCCGGCGTGGTCTACACGACCTTCCACCATCCCGACACGCAGGCCAACGTCATCACCACCGACTTCTCCGACTGGGCGACCAACTGTCCGGAGTACAAGGTGACGGCGGTGCAGGTCGGCGCGTCCAACGGACCGTCGGAATGGCAGCGCGATTATAACGAGCAGGCGGAGCAGAGCCGGCGTATCGCCACGCTGCAAGCTGCGGAGTGATTGTGTCGAGGCGTTCGACAATAAGGGCCTTGATATCGACGATCAGTCGACCCCCACTCCGTCGAGCTACGCTCGACACCTCTCCCCCGGTCGACGGGGGAGAGGAAGGGCGCGAGCTTATGATGGCGAACTCCCTTCCTCTCCCTCCGGAGGGGGGAGAGGTGGCTCGGCGAAGCCGAGACGGAGTGGGGGAAGCCGGTTCTGTCACGCGCATCGCCCGAGGGTCCGGCACAACGCCGCGGACGCCTGATCTATCGCAGAGCAATCGACCCTCACTCCATCGAGCTTCGCTCGACGCCTCTCCCCCGATCGACGGGACAGAGGAAAGGCGCGAGCTTGCCCAGCTGTTGCGAAAAGCGGACCGGACAGAAGGCGTTGCCCGATGATCCGCGAACGCCAACCCATCTCCCAGATCTCCAGGCTCGCTCACCGGCCCAGCGGCACGGCTACGGCCAACCGTATGGTGCCGGAAGAGACGCCGGTGGCGCTCTCCTTTGCCGGCACCACGCATGCGGTGATGATGGCGAGCCCGGCGGATTTCGAGGATTTCGCGCTCGGCTTCTCGCTGACCGAAGGCATCGTCGCCTCGCCCGAAGAGATCGATACCATCGATGTCGAGGACCATGGCGCCGGCATAGATATCCAGATCCGCTTGAAGGACACCGCCAACACGCGCTTCGAGGCGCGCCGTCGCCGGCTGGCGGGGCCGGTAGGCTGTGGCCTTTGCGGCATCGAATCGATCGAGGAAGCGATGCGCTCTGTCGACGCGGTCGATGCGTCGGGACTCGCGCTCGATGCCGACGATATCGCCCGATCGGTCAAGCTTCTTTCGAAGATGCAACCTCTGCACGCCGAAACCGGAGCGGTCCATGCCGCCGGCTTCTATGTGCCGGGCAGAGGCATCGTCATGACACGTGAGGATGTCGGCCGCCATAACGCGCTCGACAAGCTGGCAGGCGCCCTGGCCAAGGCCGGTGTCGACGGTGCTTCGGGAGCCGTCGTCGTGACGTCGCGCGTCTCCGTCGAGATGGTGCAGAAGACGGCAGCCATCGGCTCGGCCTTCATCATTGCCGTGTCGGCGCCGACCGCGCTGGCGATCCGCACGGCTCAGGAAGCCGGCATGACGCTGGTTGCACTGGTGCGCGGCGACGATTTCGATGTTTTCACCCATCCCGGCCGGGTGGTTAGCGGAGTTGACCAGCATGTCGCATGACGAAGACCACATCATGAGCACCAAGGAGAAGCTGGTGCGCATGGCCAACCAGATCGGCACCTTTTTTCAATCCAAGCCTCGCGAAGAGGGGATCGCCGGCACTGCCGAACATATCAACAAATTCTGGGAGCCGCGCATGCGGCAGCAATTCTTCGAGATGCTTGACGCCGGCGGCGAAGGGTTCATCGAGATCGTCGTGGCTGCTTCAGCGAAAATAAGGCGGCCGAACGCTCCTGAGGGTGTCGGCTTGGGCGCCGGAGCCGACGTAGAGCGGGGCGCGCCCGGCGGCAAAGGCGTCGCGGCAGGTGAATCGCTGTCGGAGATCGCGGCTTCGCAGAAATAACGCGCCGCTTCTGCTGAGCCGAAGTAGCACGCGACCACCCCGGCAACGCGTTCTCGACCGCAAGCACCGCGCCTTGATCTGCGCTCTCACGCCGGACTAATCCCTACTGCTCATTGGTCCCCTCTTACTTGCCAGCACCGGCGATCTGATCCCCATCGCGGGTCAAATAGTAGGCGGCGAGGATGGGCAGCAGCGTGACGAGCACGACCACCATGGCCACCACGTTGGTGACCGGGCGCTGGCGCGGGCGGATAAGTTCTTCCAGCATCCAGATCGGTAGCGTCTGCTGTTGCCCGGCCGTGAAGGTGGTGACGATGACCTCGTCGAAGGAGAGGGCGAAGGCCAGCATGCCTCCGGCGAGCAGTGCCGTCGCGATGTTTGGCAGCACGACATGCCGAAAGGTCTGGAAACCGTCGGCGCCCAGGTCCATCGAAGCCTCGATCATGGAACCCGAGGTGCGGCGGAAACGGGCGACGGCGTTGTTGTAGACGACGACAACGCAGAAAGTGGCGTGGCCCAGAACGATCGTCCGGAACGAGAACGGGATGTCGGCCAGCGAAAAGGCCGAGCGTAGCGCGATGCCGGTGATGATGCCCGGAAGCGCGATCGGCAGGATGACCAGGAGCGAGACGGTTTCACGGCCGAAGAATTTTGTCCTGGAGACCGCCGCCGAACAAAGCGTGCCAAGGATCAGCGCGATCAGGGTCGAGATGGCCGCCACCCGGACCGACAGCGACAGCGCCTGCCAGACATCCGGGCGGTTCCAGGTGACGGCAAACCATTGCGTCGTCAGGCCGGGCGGCGGCCAGACGAAGCTCTTCTCCTCGGTCGTGAACGCGTAGACGAAGATCAGCAGGAGCGGCAGGTGCAGAAACAGCAGGCCGCAGGCAGCGGCGGCCTTCAGGCTAAGCGGCGCCGATTGTGAGCCGTCAGAGCGCATCGAACGCCCCCATGCGCTTGGCGCCCCAGAGATAGAAGCCCATGATTATGATGGGCACGACTGTGAAGGCCGCGGCGAGGGGGATGTTGCCGGCGGTTCCCTGCTGCGAATAGACGGCCTGGCCGATGAACAGCCGCGAGGTGCCGATGATCTGCGGGATAATGTAGTCGCCGAGCGTCAGCGAGAAGGTGAAGATCGAACCGGCGACGATGCCGGGCAGTGCGAGCGGGAACAGCACGTTGCGGAAGGTCTGGCCCGGTGATGCGCCGAGATCGGACGAGGCCTCGACCAGATTGCCGGGCACACGTTCGAGCGCCGCCTGCACGGGCAGGATCATGAAGGGCAGCCAGACGTAGACAAAGACGATGAAGGTGCCGGTGAAGGACACCGACAGCGAGTTGCCGCCGACGATAGGCAGCGACAGCCAGGCATCGAGCACCCACAGGAGATGCAGCTTGGCGAGCAGCCAGGTGAGGATGCCTTCCTTGGCCAGTATCAGCTTCCAGGCATAGATCTTGACCAGGTAGCTCGACCACAGCGGCAGCATGATGCCGAGATAGAACAGCGCCTTCCATCGGCCCTGCGCATAGCGCGCCGCGTAATAAGCAATCGGGAAGGCCACGATGGCCGAGGCCAGAGTGACAAGCGCCGCCATCGTCACCGTGCGCAGGATGATGTCGAGATTGGCGGCCTGGAACAGGTCGCCATAGGTCTTCAGCGTGAACTGGCGGTTGATGAGACCCGAATATTCATCGATGGAGAAAAAGCTCTGCGCCAAAAGGGCGAAGAGCGAGCCGATATAGACGATGCCGAGCCACAGCACCGGCGGCAACAGCATAAGGAGCAGCAGGAACCTAGGCTTGCGCCAGAAAAGGTCCGACAACGCGCCGCCGATCCCGCCCTTGCCGGGCAGGATGGCGGGTGCTGCGTTGGAGTTGAGCGCCGCGGTGGTCATGGCTCGGCCGAGTGTTGCGAGAGATCATGAGATAGGCAGTGCTCTACGAGGCCCCCCTCTGTCCTGCCGGACATCTCCCCCTCAAGGGGGGAGATCAGCAGCTTGTTTGTCCCGCCGGTTCTGAAATGTCTTTGACTGGCGAAGGCAGTGCCGACGGCCAATCTCCCCCCTTGCGGGGGAGATGTCCGGCAGGACAGAGGGGGGTGCCTCGCGAGAATCGTCCTCATGCCGGCTCGTCCATCAGATGCAGGCTTTCGCGATTGAAGGTGAGAATAACCGCCTCGCCGTCATCCGGCAGGGGCGTTCCGGCCGGCACTATGGCGTGAAGCTGCAACCCATCGGCGTCCAGCGCGAGCCTTGTGGTGGCGCCGAGGTAATTGGTGCCGACCAATCGCGCCGCAACGCCTTCACCGCTGGCCGCGCGGGCCACGCGAATGGATTCAGGCCTCAGGCTGGCCCAGCGGTGCTGGCCGGAATAGCGCTGGACAAAATCCGGAGGCAGGACGTTGGACGAGCCGACAAAGTCGGCGACGAAGCGCGTCTTCGGCCGCTGGTAGATGTCTTCCGGCGTGCCGATCTGCATGATCCGGCCGTCGTTGAAGACGGCGACGCGATCGGCCATCGAAAGCGCCTCCCCCTGGTCGTGGGTGACGAAGACGAATGTGATGCCGAGCGCCTTCTGCAGTGACTTTAACTCCTCCTGCATGTTCTCGCGCAGTTTCAGGTCGAGCGCACCGAGCGGCTCGTCCAGAAGCAAGACCTTGGGCTGGTTGACCAGCGCCCGGGCGAGCGCGACGCGCTGCCGCTGGCCGCCCGACAATTGGCCCGGACGGCGGGCGCCGTAGCCGGGCAGCCGCACCAGCGAAAGCGCCTCTTCAGCGGCCCTATGGCGTCCGGCCTTGCCCACTCCCTTGACCATCAGCCCGTAGGCGACATTGTCGAGTACGCTCAGATGCGGGAACAGCGCGTAATCCTGGAATACCGTGTTGACGTTGCGGCGATAGGGCGGCACGCCCTCGGCGCGCTCGCCGAAGATCGAAATGGATCCGGAACTCGGCTGCCCGAAGCCCGCGATAAGACGCAAGCAAGTGGTCTTGCCCGACCCCGAAGGCCCAAGCATGGCGAAGAATTCGCCCGGCGCGATCTCCAGATCGACCGCGTCGACGGCACGAACGCTACCGAAATGGCGGGAGACCTGTTTGAAGGAAACGGCTGATGTCATGGGCTGTCCCGCAATGTGTCAGGGGAACAAGAGGCAGGCTGATGGTGCCGCCCCTCATCCGGCTGCCGGCACCTTCTCCCGTCAAGCACGGGGAGAGGGGCGCTGTTGTCGATGGTTTCGCCAATTGCGAACGTCGCAAAATAGGCGCCGACATCGCGACTGGATCCCTTCTCCCCGTCCCTATACGGGGAGAAGGTGCCGGCAGGCGGATGAGGGGCAGCGCAAATGCCGACAGAACGAGGGCGATTACCGCCCGCCGATGACGCCGATATAGTCCGATACCCAACGGTAGTAAGGCACGCACTGATCGTTCTGGGTGGCGCATTTCGAGACCGGCGTCTTCCAGAACTTGATCTTGTCGAAGTTCTCATAGCCGTTGGTCTTGCAGCCTTCGTCTGTCAAAAGCTCGTTACCTTTGCAGGCCGCGGGCACGACGGGGAGCGATCCGAACCATGCCGAGACGTCGCCCTGGACCTTCGGCGACAGCGAGTGTTCCAGCCATTTGTAGGCGCAGTTCGGGTTGGCCGCATCGGCTTCCATCATGGTGGTGTCGGCCCAACCGGTGGCGCCCTCTTCCGGAATTGTGGAAGCGATCGGCTTCTTGGCCGCGACCAGCGTGTTGACCTGGAACGGCCATGAACCGGAAGCGACGACGCCTTCGTTCTGGAAATCATCCACCTGGATGGCAGCATCATGCCAGTAGCGGCCAACCAGCGTGCGCTGGACACGCAGCAGGTCGAGAGCCGCCTTGTACTGGTCCTCGTTCAGTTCGTAGGGATCCTTGATGCCGAGTTCCGGCTTGTGGAACATCAAATAGTTCGCTGCATCGGCGATGTGGATCGGCCCATCATAGGCCTGGACCCGGCCCTTGTTGGACTTGCCGTCCGACAGCTTCATCTCCTCGAAGACGACGTTCCAGCTCTTCGGCGCCTCCTTGAACACCTCGGTGTTGTACATCAGGACGTTGGGGCCCCACTGATAGGGCACGCCGTAATGGACCCCGCCAACGGTGAACCAGGGGGCGTCCTTCAGGCGGTCGTCGACCGTTTTCCAGCTCGGGATGAGATCGGTGTTGATCGGCTGAACACGCTTGCCGGCAACGAGGCGCAACGACGCATCGCCGGAAGCGGTGACGAGGTCGAAGCCGCCCTCGTTCATCAGCGACACCATCTCATCCGAGGTGTTGGCGGTCTTGACGTTGACCTTGCAGCCGGTCTCCTTCTCGAATGACGTGACCCAGTCATAGCCCTTGTCGGTCTCGCCGCGTTCGATGTAGCCCGGCCAGGCAACGATGTTGACCTGGCCCTCGCCTTTGCCGATCTCCTTGACCTGGGCGACAGCCTGGCCCGTGAAGGTCACAGCGACCATCAACGCAGTGCATGATTTCAGGAATGAATTCATCGGTCGATCTCCCCATTTTGGCGCTTGCCTCGAAGGCCGGTGTCCGGTCTTCCGTACGGATCAAGCGCGACTGAAAACTATCGGTTCTTCCAAAGAGCGGCTTCAGGGCCCGGAAAGAAAGGTGCTTTGAAAATTCCGGTTTCGCAAATTTCTATCAGAACGGCAATGGATTGACATCCGTCTGCAGGTCGGCCGCATCAGCATCTGCTCCGCCACCCACCATGCTGAGCCGCGCGCCGGCTTGCGCCAGGGCAGCGGCAATGTCGCGCGGCGGCGGCCGGTCCGTGGCGAGTTCGGAAAATCCATCGAAGCCGCAGACCCGGACCAGCCCCTGGCGGCCGAACTTGCTGTGATCGGTGACGACGACCGAACGCTGGCCGCGCGACAGCACCATGCGGGCGAACTCCGCCTCCTCCAGATCGTAGTCCATGACCCCGTTCACGGCGTCGATGGCGCCCGTCGAGATGACGGCATGGCTGACCGAGAAGCGGCCGACGAACTCGATGGCCGAGACGCCGAAAGCAGCGCCCGAATCGCTGCGCAGTTCGCCCCCCGCCATGTAGACCTTGTTGCCGTTGATGGTGGCCAGCGTGCGTGCGATGTCCGACGAGTTGGTGACCACCGTCAAACGCCTGTGGCCGAGCAATTCGCGGGCCAGGAACGAGGTGGTCGTGCCAGTATCGAGCATGATCGATTCGCCATCGCGGATGGTGGCGGCGACCATGCGGGCAATCTGGCGCTTGGACTCCGCGTTCTCGCGCATGCGCCGTTCGAACGGCGCTTCGCCGATCATCGTGGGCAGGCCGATGGCACCATGCATCTTGAGAACGGAGCCGTCTCCCGACAGCGGCTTCACATCGCGGCGCACCGTTTCGAGCGAAACACCCAGCCGGTCGGCCAGGCTTGCGATGGTCACGGTGCCCTCTTCCTGAAGAAGTCGCAGAATCTCGCCGTGGCGTTTTGAGTGAGGCATCTCGATTGTTCCGTCGTTGCGCAGCCGATCGCCCGTATCCATGGCAAATCTGCCGCATATTACAAGAAATCTCGCGCCTATCCGGTCAACAAAGCATAAAACACCACAAACCCACGTTGACAACCGTCATGACGTAGCGTGACATGGAAATGGAGAGGCTCGAACAGCCACGGCAAACGGTGGCAGGGCCGTGTCACCTTGCGTGTCCACGTCTGGAACAGCGAGTGAGGGCGGGGGCAGTTTTTCGAATCCGCGGGGGCGGATGCCGGCCTTGATGAGGCTGGCGCATAGGGGCTCGTCGGTGCGGCACGGGATACCGATCCTGGACGCCGCGCCGACGAGGTTTCTTGCCGGGATCGTCATCCCCCGAGCGCGCAGCACCGTTCGTCGTGACCGTGCCATCAACTGACCGCCAACCGACAGGGGGCCAATCGATGACAGTCGAAGATCGCATCCGCGCTCTGCCCTGCTGGAACGGCGCCCTTGAGATCGCGCCGTTGCCGGGCGGCCTGAGCAACGCCAATTATCTGGTCGAGGATGCCGCCGGGAAGCACGTTGTGCGCTTCGGCAAGGACTATCCGTTTCATCATGTCTTTCGCGAACGCGAGGTCATGACCGCGCGGGCGGCCCATGCCGCCGGCTTTGCGCCGGCCGTCCGCCATGCCGAACCTGGCATCATGGTGACAGCATTCCTTGGCGCGAAGACTTATCAAGCCGGGGACGTGCGCGCCAATTCCGGTCGTGTCGCGACCTTGATGCGCGGCTTCCACCGGGAGATGCCCAGCCACGTTTCCGGCGCGGGGTTCATGTTCTGGGTTTTCCATGTCATTCGCGACTACGCGCGCACTCTGGAGGAAGGCGGAAGCCGCAAGCGTGGCGAGCTGCCAGGCTATCTTTCGCTGGCCGACGAACTGGAGCGCGCACAGAAACTGCTGCCGGTCGTCTTTGGGCACAACGACTTGTTGCCGGCCAACATTCTCGATGACGGGCACCGGCTCTGGCTCATCGACTACGAATATGCCGGCTTCAACACGGCGATGTTCGACCTCGCCGGCGTGGCTTCCAACGCCGGCATGAGCGATGAGGAATCCTTCGCCTTCCTGACCGCGTATTTCATGCGGGAGCCGGACGAGGCGATCCGCCGCTCGCACGCGGCCATGCAATGCGCCTCGCTACTGCGCGAGGCGATGTGGAGCATGGTGTCCGAACTTTATCTCGATGCGCCCGGCATAGACTATGTCGCCTATACCGAGGAAAACCTGACGCGCTTGGCGGCCGCGCTGGAAAACTACAGAACGAAATACGGGACACCGAAATCATGACGCTGCCCACCCATGCCGCTGTTGTCGTCATCGGCGGCGGCATCATCGGATGTTCGACGGCTTATCATTTGGCGCGCGACCACAAGGCCGATGTCGTGCTCTTGGAACAGGGCAAGCTGACCTCCGGTTCGACCTGGCACGCCGCAGGCCTCGTCGGGCAATTGCGTTCGTCGGCGTCGATCACCCGCGTGCTCAAATATTCCGTCGATCTCTACAAGGGACTGGAGGCCGAAACGGGGCTCGCGACCGGTTGGAAAATGACCGGATGCCTGAGGCTCGCCACCAATGCAGACCGCTGGACTGAGTACAAGCGACTGGCCACGACCGCGAAAAGCTTCGGCATGGACATGCACTTGCTGTCGCCGGACGAAGTCAAGAAGATGTGGCCGCTGATGGAAACCGGCGATCTCGTCGGTGCCTCCTGGCTGCCGACCGACGGACAGGCGAGCCCTTCCGACATCACGCAGTCGCTGGCCAAGGGCGCGCGCATGCATGGCGCGAAGCTGTTGGAGGATGTCCGCGTCATCGGCTTCGAGATCGAAGATGGCCGCATCACAGTGGTCAAGACCAGCAAGGGCGACATCGCCTGCGACAAGGTGGTGAACTGCGCGGGCCAATGGGCGCGGCAGGTCGGCGCGCTCGCCGGTATCAACGTGCCGCTGCAACCGGTGAAGCACCAGTACATCATCACCGAGAAGATCGAAGGACTGGCGACCAACGCGCCGACCATCCGAGACCCTGACCGGCGCACCTATTTCAAGGAAGAGGTCGGTGGACTGGTGATGGGCGGCTACGAGCCCAATCCCCAAGCATGGGCGACGGGGCTCCCTGGGGGTGACGTCCCCAATGACTGGGAGTTCCGGTTGTTCGACGATGATTACGACCATTTCGAGCAGCATATGAACCAAGCGATCGCACGGGTCCCCGCGCTCGAGCGGGTTGGCGTCAAGCAGATGATCAATGGCCCGGAGAGCTTTACGCCGGACGGCAATTTCATCCTCGGCATGGCTCCCGAATGCACCAACATGTTCGTCGGCGCCGGCTTCAATGCCTTCGGCATCGCCTCGGGCGGCGGCGCCGGCTGGGTTCTGGCGCAATGGGTGGTTGATGGCGAGGCGCCGCTCGACCTGTGGGTGGTCGACATCAGGCGCTTTTCCACGCTGCACCGCGATCGCCAATGGGTGCGGGAACGCACCTTGGAGGCCTATGGCAAGCACTATACGATCGGCTTCCCGCATGAGGAATATACCAGCGGCCGGCCACGCATCGTCTCGGCGCTGTACGACCGGCTGAAACAGCGGCGGGCCGTGTTCGGCTCGAAACTCGGCTGGGAACGGCCGAACTGGTTCGCGCCGCAAGGCGTCCAGCCACAAGACATCTATTCCATGGGGCGCCAGAACTGGTTCGCGTCGGTGGGCGACGAACACCGGCACGTGCGCGAACATGTCGGTATCTTCGACCAATCGTCCTTCGCCAAATATGAGCTGAGCGGCCCAGATGCAGCTAAGGCGCTGGACTGGATCTGCGCCAACGACGTGGGCAAGCCGGTCGGCAGGCTGACCTACACACAACTTCTCAACACGCGTGGCGGCATCGAGGCCGATCTGACCGTGGCGAGGCTGGCCGAGGAGAAATTCTACATCGTCACCGGCACTGGCTTCCGCACGCATGATGCTTCGTGGATCAGCGATCATATCGGCGAGGGTCTTGATGCCAAGCTCGCCGATGTCACCGAGGATTTCGGCACGCTGTCGCTGATGGGTCCCCGGGCACGCGATGTGCTCGCCGGCGTGACCGAAGCGGATGTGTCGAATGCCGGCTTTCCGTTCGGCCATGTGCGCGAGATCGTCATTGGCGGCCACACAGTTCGGGCCTTGCGCGTCACCTATGTCGGCGAGCTCGGCTGGGAACTGCATGTGCCGATCGCCGCCACGGGCGAAGTCTTCGACGCGCTGATGGCCGCCGGCAAACAGCATGGCATCCGCCCGGTCGGCTACCGGGCCCTGGACTCTTTGCGGCTGGAGAAAGCCTATCGCGCCTGGGGTTCCGACATCACGCCCAACGACACGCCGCAGGAGGCCGGGCTCGGCTGGGCGGTCAAGCTGCGCAAGAACACCGACTTCGTCGGACGGCGCGCCCTCGAGAAGGTTGGCGGCGCACCGTTGAAGAAGCGATTTGCCGGCTTCACGGTCGATGACCCCGACATCGTGCTGCTCGGCCGCGAAACCATCCTGCGCAATGGCGAACCGGTCGGCTACCTGACCAGCGGCGGCTATGGCTACACGCTGAGCAGGAACATCGGCTACGGCTATGTGCGCAATGCCGACGGCGTCAGCGACGGTTTTCTTGCCTCGGGGGATTACGAACTGGTGGTCGCAATGGAGCGGGCACCGGCCAAGATCCATCTCGAACCGCTGTACGACCCGGCGGGCCTCAGGGTCAAAGCGTAGATCACCGCACGCGAAGCGCCAGACAACGGCTGGGCACTGTGTCGGTCTCGCCCGGCATGGAGACGTAGGGGCGCGTTTCCTCCAGACGGGTGACGCTTCCCTGTGCCTCCACTTCGGCGATACGCGCGGCAAAGCCTGGTTCCCAAAGCGTATTCTTGACCGTGAGCACGATGACGCCACCTGGCCGGCAGATGCGGATCAACTCGTCCAACCCTTCGGTCCCGACATGGCCCGAAGTAAACACGCCGGCCGCGACGATCCCGGCATAGGCATGATCGGCAAAGGGCAGACCGCTGCCGAGCGCCAGGCGATGCAGCGCCGAATAGACGCCCTTGCGGGCCGCCTGATCAAGCATGCCCTGAGAGATGTCGAGCGCCTCGACCTCAGGGTAGCCTGCAATGTTGAGCCATTCGCCGATTAATCCGGTGCCGGCCCCGGCGTCGAGCAAGGGTGCTGCGCCACGGGGCAGATGGCGCGCCAGCAGGGCAAGGCAGATCGTCGGATGGCGGTAGCCGGCGGCCGACATGTCCGCATCATAGGTCCCCGCCCAGCGGTCATAAAGGGCGGCGACTTCCTCCGGCCGCTGGGCTGCATAGGCTGCGCCAAGCGCGCCCCGATGTTGTTTGTCCGCCACTTTTGTCCCGTCCGCCATTCTCTTGCGGCGATGATAGCCAAACCACGGAAATTGTGGAACCGTCACCGCATCAAATACGCATGGGGGCGCAGGCATGGATACAGACGAGGCGCGGGCAAGACTTGCCACTATTCCGATGCTGGCCGGCTATGGCGGACCGCTGGAACGGCTCGGCGGCCTCACCAATCTCGTCTTCAAGGTCGGAGAGTTCTGCCTGCGCATTCCGGGCAAGGGCACGCAGGAATATATCGACCGCGCCAACGAAGCGGTGGCGGCGCGCGAGGCGGCAAAGGCGGGGGTGAGCCCCGAGGTACTGCATGTCGACCCCGCGACCGGGGTGATGGTGACGCGCTTTATTGCCGGCGCCGAGACCATGTCGCCGGAGAGATTCAAGATCCGGTCGGGCAGCCCGGCGCGGGCCGGCGAAGCCTTCCGCACGTTGCACATGTCCGGCGCGGAATTTCCCTTCCGGTTCGAACTGTTCGCGATGATCGACGACTATCTCAAGCTGCTGGAGACCAAGGATGTCGCCCTGCCCGCCGGCTACCATGATGTGGTGCGTGAGGCCGGCGCCGTGCGGTCCGCGCTCGCCGCTCATCCGGCGCCGCTCGTTGCCTGCCATTGCGACCCGCTATGCGAGAACTTCCTCGACACGGGCGAGCGGATGTGGATCGTCGACTGGGAATATTCGGGCATGAACGACCCGCTTTGGGACCTTGGCGACCTCAGTGTGGAAGGGAAATTCGATGCCGCGCAGGACGAAGAGATGATGCATGCCTATTTCGGTGGCGAGGCAAGGCCGCCGGAGCGCGGGCGAATCGTCATCTACAAGGCGATGTGCGACCTGCTTTGGACGCTGTGGGGACTGATCCAGCTCGCCAACGGCAATCCGGTCGATGATTTCCGCGCCTATGCCGACGGACGGTTCGCGCGCTGCAAGGCGCTGATGGAGATGCCTGAGTTTTCGCACCACCTTGCGGCGGTGCGCAAGGGGTAGGTGACACGAAGCTAGTTGACCCCCTTCGGCACGTTTTCGGGCGGCACCGCGGTTTCGACCACTTTCTGGCGGTGGAAAATGAACAGGCCGGCGAGAACGACGATGGCCGAGCCGACCAGTATCCGCAGATCCGGAACATCGCCAAAGAAAACCAGCCCGAACACCACGGCCCACAGAAGCAGCGTGTAGTGCAGCGGTGCAAGCGTCGAGGCCGGCGCCAGCTTCAGCGCCCTGGTGATCATCAGATGCGCGCCGCAGGATACGACGCCGAGCAACAGCATGGCACCGAGATCGATCGCCGAGGGCGTGCGCCAGGCGCCGATGGTCATGACGGCACCGACCAGCAGCGTGCCGATGGTCTGCCATGTCACCAAATTGGTGTCGCTGGTACCACGCAGCCGACGGCTCAGAATGATGGCGAAACCGAAAGCAATGCTGCCGACGAACGCGAAGCTCGACGACAGGGAAAGCGCTGCGGAAGACGGCTTCAGCATGATCAGCACGCCGCAGAAGCCGAGCAGGATCGCGGCCCAGCGGCGCCAACCGACCTTCTCACCAAGCAGGAAATGCGAAAGGGCCGCCACGTAGATCGGGCCCGCCATATAGAAACTCATCACATCGGCAAGCGGCAGATAGACGACCGCGGCGTAGAACAGCGCAGTATCCGTGGTCGTTGCCACGACCCGCAGCATCTGCAGCCCCGGCCGCTCCAACTGGAACAGTCTGCCACCGCCCTGCCTGGCGATCATCGGGCCGAGCACGACAAAGGCGCCGATGGAGCGGATCAGCACCACCTGCCCGACGGAGAAGCTGGCGACCAGCCATTTGCCCATCGCGTCGTTCAGCGCAAACAGGAAATCACCCGCCAACATCAGCAGAATGCCGGCCAAAAGCACGTTCCTGATGACGGACGTGCTAGCCAAGGGCTGCGTCATGCCGATCCATTTCCTCCCCCGAATATGCCGCGTGGTAAACGGAAGCGGACGCCTTGACGAGGACAAATCGGCAAATCAGCGGACCAGATGCGAAAATCGGCTGGACCTACGTGGCTATGTGCCGGCGGTTCACCAGTGGCGGCCTGCCCCCTATCGAAAGCCTGGTCTCCTGTTTCGTCCGCTCCGCCACCACCTTGCCCCTGGCGATAACGCAGATCCGCTCGGCGCGCAGGCGCAAGGCCTCGATCGGATTGCCGGCATCGAGCACGACGAGGCTCGCGCGCTTGCCGACCGCCAGGCCAAGATGATCGAGGCCCATGATGGACGCGTTGACGTTGGTGACCATGTCGAAGCAGCGCGCCATGTCCGCCGGGCTCGACATCTGGGCCACATGCAGGCCCATGAAGGCGACGTCGAGCATGTCGGCCGTGCCCAGCGAATACCAGGGGTCGAGCACGCAGTCCTGCCCCCAGCCGACGCGGATGCCCAGTGCCTGCATCTCCTTGACCCGGGTAAGGCCGCGCCGCTTTGGGAAGGTGTCGTGGCGGCCCTGCAGCATGATGTTGATCAGCGGGTTTGGAATGGCCGACACGCCCGCTTCCGCGATCAGCGGCAACAGTTTGGAGACATAGTAATTGTCCATCGAATGCATCGATGTGAGATGCGAGCCGACCACCTTGCCATGCAGGCCAAGGCGTTGCGTCTCGCAGGCCAACTGCTCGATATGGCGCGACAGCGGGTCGTCGGTCTCGTCGCAGTGCAGGTCGACCATCAGGCCTCGCTTCGCCGCGATCTCGCAGAGCTCGGTCACCGAGCGTGCGCCGTCGGCCATGGTGCGCTCGAAATGCGGGATCCCGCCAACGACATCAACGCCCATATCCAGTGCCCGCAGGGTATTGTCGCGCGCGCTGGGCGAGCGGTAGAAACCGTCTTGCGGAAACGCCACCAGCTGCAGATCGATATAGGGGGCGATCGTCTTCTTGACGTCGAGAAGGGCTTCGACCGCCAGCAGGCGGTCGTCGCAAACATCGACATGGGTGCGGATGGCGAGCAGGCCCATCGACACCGCCCAGTCGCAATAGGCCAGCGCGCGGTCCCTCACGGCCTCATGGGTCAGCAACGGCTTCAGTTCGCCCCACAGAGAAATGCCCTCCAGCAGCGTGCCCGAAGCGTTGATGCGCGGAAGGCCGTAGGAGAGCGTCGCGTCCATGTGGAAATGCGGATCGACGAAGGGCGGCGAGACCAGATTGCCATGGGCGTCAATCTCGCTGCGCGCTGTGCCGGGCAGGTTCGGCTCGATCGCCGCGATCGTTTCGCCGCTGATGCCGATATCGGCGATCCTGCCATCCAGCGTGCCTCCACGAACGATAAGGTCGAAATCCATCTGTCGTCATCCCTTTCAGAATCAGTTTCGTATCGTGGCGCAAATGGCACCATGCCGCAGCCATTTCCTTGCGGATGCCGCAGGCGGTTCCATCCTCCCGCAACTCCCTCTATAAGCCGCCCTTCGTCATTCGTGGATCAAGGATCAGCCGTTGTTTCGTTTCTTCCGCTCGACGGAAAACCAGCGCCTCATCGCAAGGCTGGTCAGGGAATCGTTTTACCAGCACAGATACGGCTATGGAGCCGCCATCTTGTCGATGCTTGTGGTCGCCGCCACCACAGGCGCCAGCGCCTGGATACTCAGGGAAATCACCAACGAATTCGTGGTCTACAAGCGGATCGACCGCATCAATCTGATCGCGATCGGGGTCGGGGGAATCTTTCTCCTCAAGGGTCTGGCCAATTTCATCCAAGGCTATTTCATGAGCCGGGTCGGCAACGCCATCATCGCCGACCGCCAGCGCAAGATCTATGACCGCATCCTGGCTCAAGGCATCGAATTCTATCATTCGACCTCCTCGTCCGACTTGATCACCCGCATGACCAATAATGCCCAGGCAGCGCGCAACGTGCTCGACCTCGTCGTCACGTCCTACGTGCGGGACCTGGTTTCGCTGGCTGCCCTTGTGGGCGTCATGGTCTGGCAGCAGCCCGCCCTGTCGCTGATCTGCTTCGTCATTGGGCCAGTCGCCATATATGGCGTCAACCAGATCTTGAAGCGCGTCCGCAAGATTGCCGCGATGGAGTTTCGCTCGGTCGGCCAGATCGTGCAGGTGATGCAGGAAACGGCCATCGGCGTGCGCGTCGTCAAATCGTTCAACCTCGAAGGCGCGATGCGCAACCGCATGTACAAGGCGGTGTCCGACGTCGAGAACCGCGCCAATACCATCGCGACGCTGGAGGCGGCGACCAGCCCGGTGATGGAGACCCTTGCTGGCCTGGCGATAGCCGGGTCCGTCTTCATCAGCGGCTTCCTGGTCGTGCAGGGTGGCCAGATGCCCGGCAACATCATGGCCTTCATCGGCGCCCTGCTGCTTGCCTATGAGCCGGCAAAGCGCCTTGCGCGCGTGCGCATCTCGCTGGAGAGCGGCATCGTCGGCGTGCGCATGATGTTCGACCTCGCCGACCAGCCGCTGACGCTGGCTGAGAAACCGGATGCAAAGCCGCTTCTTGCCGGACCCGGCGAGATCCGTTTCGACTCGGTCAGCTTCGCCTACCAGAATGGGCCACCGGTGCTGGACCAGTTCGACCTCACCCTTGCGCCCGGCAAGATGACGGCTCTGGTCGGACCGTCTGGAGGCGGCAAGTCGACGATCCTGAACCTGATCATGCGCATGTACGATCCCAAGAGCGGCAGGGTGCTGTTCGACGGCCAGGACATCTCTCACGCGACACTCGCATCCTTGCGGCAAAAGATCGCCTATGTCAGCCAGGATACGTTCCTGTTCGCCGGCACGATCATGCACAACCTGCGGCTGGGTCGCGAGGGCGCTACCGACGAAGAGGTGATCGCCGCGGCCAAAGCGGCCAACGCGCATGATTTCATCATGGCGCAGGCCAACGGGTACGAGACGGATGTCGGTGAAAATGGCGGGCTGCTGTCGGGTGGCCAGCGCCAGCGCATCTCCATCGCCCGCGCCATGCTGCGCGATGCCGAAATCCTGTTGCTGGACGAGGCGACCAGCGCGCTCGACGCCGAATCCGAAGCACTGTTCCGCGACGCGCTGCAGCAGTTGACCGAAGGACGCACGACGATCGTCATCGCGCACCGGCTGTCCACCGTGCACCAGGCCGACACGATCGTTGTGCTGGAAGCCGGGAAAGTGGTCGAGAGCGGTCCGCACCGTACCCTGCTCAACCAGGGCGGGCTCTATCAGAAACTCTATGAGTATCAGCTGATGCCGTGAGGCGGCTTCTCCTTCTCCCACGAGGGGAGAAGGAGAGAAAAAACTACTCCGGCACGTGCCTGACCGCGCCGCGCGCCGCGCTGGTCGCCATCGCGGCGTAGGCGCGCAAGGCGGTCGTGACCTTGCGCTTGCGCTTTTCCTCGGGCTTCCAGGCCAGCGAGCCCTTTGCCTCCATCGCCGCCCTGCGGCGGGCGAGCTCGTCGTCGCTGACGGCCAGGCGGATGCTGCGGTTGGGGATGTCGATCTCGATGATGTCGCCCTCCTGCACCAGACCGATGGTTCCCCCTTCGGCGGCTTCCGGCGAGGCATGGCCGATCGACAGGCCCGAGGTGCCGCCGGAGAAGCGGCCGTCGGTGATCAGCGCACAGGCTTTGCCGAGGCCTTTCGCCTTCAGATAACTGGTCGGATAGAGCATCTCTTGCATGCCGGGACCGCCGCGCGGCCCCTCATAGCGGATGACGACGACGTCGCCGGCCTTGATCTCGTTGGAGAGGATCGCCTTGACGCTGGCGTCCTGGCTGTCGAACACACGGGCGGGGCCGGTGAACTTCAGGATCGACTCGTCGACGCCGGCCGTCTTCACGATGCAGCCGTCGAGCGCCAGATTGCCTTTCAGCACGGCGAGACCGCCGTCCTTGGAGAAGGGATGCTGGGTGGAACGGATGACGCCGCTCTCACGGTCGAGATCGAGTTCGTCCCAGCGCCGCTCCTGGCTGAAGGCGACCTGCGTGGGGACACCGCCAGGGGCCGCCAGGAAGAAATCCCGGACAGCCTGGCTGGACGTCCGGGAGATGTCCCAATGATCGAGTGCTTCGCCGAGCGTTGATGTATGCACGGTCGGCAAATCGCGGTTGATCAGGCCGGCATTGTCGAGCTGGCCAAGGATCGCCATGATGCCGCCGGCGCGATGGACGTCTTCCATGTGCACGTCGGACTTGGCGGGCGCCACCTTGCACAGAACCGGGACCTTGCGCGACAGCGCATCGATGTCGTCCTGGTCGAAATCGATCTCGCCCTCATGCGCGGCGGCAAGGATGTGTAGCACGGTGTTGGTGGAGCCGCCCATGGCGATATCAAGCGTCATGGCGTTCTCGAAGGCACCCTTCGAGGCGATCTTGCGAGGCAGCGCCGTCTCGTCATCTTGCTCGTAATAGCGCTGCGCGAGATCGACGATCAGATGGCCGGCCTCGACGAAGAGCCGCTTGCGATCGGCGTGGGTGGCCAGCGTCGAACCGTTGCCCGGCAGCGAAAGCCCCAGCGCCTCGGTCAGGCAGTTCATGGAATTGGCGGTGAACATGCCAGAGCAGGAGCCGCAGGTCGGGCAGGCCGAGCGCTCGATGACCTTGACGTCTTCATCCGAGATCCTGTCGTCGGCGGCCGCGACCATCGCGTCGACCAGGTCGAGCGCCTGCGTCTTGCCGGCCAGCACCACCTTGCCGGCTTCCATAGGCCCGCCGGAAACGAAAACAGTCGGGATGTTGAGACGCAGCGACGCCATCAGCATGCCGGGCGTGATCTTGTCGCAGTTCGAAATGCAGACCATGGCGTCGGCGCAATGGGCGTTCACCATGTATTCCACAGAGTCGGCTATCAGTTCGCGCGACGGCAGCGAATAGAGCATGCCGTCATGGCCCATGGCGATGCCGTCGTCGACGGCGATGGTGTTGAATTCCTTGGCCACGCCGCCGGCCTTCTCGATCTCGCGCGCCACCAGCTGGCCGAGATCCTTCAGATGGACATGTCCCGGCACGAACTGGGTGAAGGAATTGACCACCGCGATGATGGGCTTGCCAAAGTCACTGTCCTTCATGCCGGTGGCGCGCCACAGCCCGCGGGCGCCGGCCATGTTGCGGCCATGGGTGGTGGTGCGGGAACGATAGGCAGGCATGACTATTCCTTAGCTGGCTGGCCGCGCTTGACGCGGAGCGTGGCGGCGCTGGATCGGACCGCACGCCTTATAGACGCGCAAGTATGGTCTGGCCACAATTTTGCAATGCGCCAGCGGCTGCGGACCGCGCCTTCGAAGAAAGCGGGCGGAAGGCAAAGGCCGCGTAGCCATGTTACGCGTCAGGCCGAAGCCGCCATTGCGGCGGCATCACGCCGCGTTCGGCGAGGAGATGCGCGATACGCTTGCCGATGACGGGCAATGATTGCTGCTCTTCGAGCAACGCAAAGCCTCGTTGTGCACGCGCATCGGCCTCGCCGGGCGTGTCATAGATGGTGCGCATGGCGCTGACCGCGGCGTCCGCATTCGCCGTCGCCCAGACCTGGCCCTTGGTGTGCACATATTCGCGGTCGCGGACGGGCACCAAAGTGAAGGCGACGGGGTATCCTGTCGATTCATTGATGAAATCGGTCGTGCCACCGTAGTCGGTCGCCACGACGGCCTTGCCGGCCGCCAAAGCCTCCGCGGCGCCCAGGCCAAACCCCTCCGACCGATGCAGCGAGATAAACGCGTCGCAATCCTTCATCAGGGCATCCATGCCGGCGCGGTCCAGGGTCCGGTCCACAATCGTGATCCGCCCGTCCTGCATGCCCGTTTCGCCAAGCCATTTGCGCACCCCTTCGTCGCGCGCGCCACGGGTCTTCACGACCAGTTCCACGTCGCGTTTCAAGAGCGGGAAAGCCGAACGGAACGCCTCGATGGCGGCCCGCGGATTCTTGCGCGCGACATAGGAATCGTAATCAAAGAAAGTGAGGAAACGAAGCGTGGAGCGGTCCGCGCGCGGCGCCGGAGCACGAGCGGGAATCCGGACGGGCTGGGGCACATGGTGTACGCGCACGCCCGTGATGGCGGCAATGGCTGCGGCGATGAATCGCGATGGAGCCCATACCTCGTCGAAATCCCGGATACCGGCGTGCCACTCGCTGGGGATCCTGGCAAGTTCCCAGAACGGGAACAGGATGTTGAGCCGGCCTGGTGCAATCTCATGACGATAGAGGTCTATGGCCGCAAGATCAGTGACGACCAGTTGAGCCTTGCGGTCGACGACGGAATTGCACTTGCTGGCAAACTCCGCGTCGTTCTCGCGCTCGGGCAAGGCCAAGGCACGCGACGACACCGGCAGGGGGACAGCATCGCAGGCATACACGACATTGCGCGCCGCTTGTCCAAGGCCAATCTCGGAGCAAAGATAGCCGGTGACGCACAGCCCATCATCCAGGTTGCGGGGAAGCCGGAGCGGGCTGGATGCCGGCTGCTTCCGCGGCCGGGTGGCGTTGAGCAGGACCGAACTTTTCAGCAGCCAGGACATTGGATTGTCCTGGCCGGCCCGAAAGCCCGGGATCATCGCGGCGTAGCTTTCGATGACGACCCCATCGGCAGGCATTCGCTTCTCCCGCCAGCCGGTGTCCATGTAATCCGCAAATGGATCGACGCCGCGGGCGGCGACATCCGGATATGCCTTCAGATACCATTCGGCATCGAAAACACCCGCGAACTCGGCGAATGCCCGGAGGTGTTCGCGTCGCGGGCTGATGCCGAGCGTCCGCCTCAGCCAGCGCTTCAACTGCAATCGCCAGGGAATGGCGTGTCGAATCCTTCGCAAGATCGGCCGGATCATACTTTCGGACGTCATGGCCAGACCACCCTATCGGTTCCACGGGAAATCGGCATTTGGCCTGTCCCCCATATCAGTGTGCGGATTGCAGAATGGGTCATGGTCCACGGCCTCGCGCCAACGCTGCGCCATCACCTTCATCGCCGCGCCACGCATTCTGCCTACTTCGGGCGTGGTATCGGATCCTCGCGTCGACGATTCCGGATGAAACACTCCCTGTGTTGGCAACGAAATCACCCGCAAGCCCGCGGCACGGGCACTCAGGCAATAATCGATGTCATTGCATTCGACAGGCAAGCTCACCTCGTCAAACCCGCCAAGCTGTTCGAAGACGGTTCGCCGTGTTGCGATGATGGCGCCCGTCACGGCCTGGTAATTGCGGATGGTACGAAGTGCATGGAGGTATCCGTCAGAACTGTCGGGCGCGCCACGCAGGACATGCTGGGCCAACACGGGGTGCTCCTGTTTCTGGCCCGGTAGCAACAGGACGCCTGCGTGCTGGACCGTATGATCCGCATAAAGCAGGCGCGCGCCGACGGCGCCGACTTCCGGACGCATGGCGTGCGCCGCCATCCTTTCGACTTCGCGCGGATCGGTGACCTCCACATCATTGTTGACGAGTATGACGACTTCGGCGGTGGAGGCCGCGACACCCAGATTGACCATGCGGGAGAAGTTGAAGCGTCCGTCGATTCTCAGGATACGGGCGCGGTGGCGGTTTTCGAGTTCAGCGTACAGCGCCAATGTCGCTGGATCGGTGCTTGCGTGATCGACGATCACCACTTCCAGTTCCGCGATTTCGATGAAATCCAGAAACCGCACACAGCGGCGCAACAGCTCGGGCTTGTCGCGATTGGGGATGACGATCGCTATGGATCGCGCGGCTGTGTGCCCGCTCGATGCCGCGACCGCTGGAGGACGCGGCATGGACGTTGGAAGATGCATGACCGGCTCAGCGAGGTGTCCGACGACGGGATTTCGATTAGCCAGGTGGCACAGCCACTCGTGCAGGGAGGCCGATCGCTTGGCTGGTCGCTGCTGCAGGATGAGCTTCCGAGAGACCATGAACGCCGTGCCGACATAGTCCATCGCGACGATCAGGTCAGGATCCCAGCCAGGGAGGAAGCAAGGGGTGGGACTGGACTCGGTACCGGCGATGCGGTCGTGGTCACAGACAATCAAATCGGGCGAAGGCCTTCCCTGCAATGGCGAGAGCATGCGATTTAGCAAGTCGAAGGCGTCCGGATCGAAGGTGGTGCCGGCGGCGGCGAAGACAATGTGACTGCCGCGCCAGAGATGGCCGGCAGCCGGTTCCGACAGGATGGTCAGCGGATCGAGCCCCTGCTCGACGAAAAGGCCCCTCAGGCCTACGAATTCGGACGGGTCCAACCGTGTGGGCTGGCAGGGGCCGGTAACCACGATTTCGATGTTGCGATAGGTCTGCCCCTGCAACGACGAGAGCGTTCGGTCCATGGTCTCAGGATCAGCCACCGTCCCTTCGTACAGCACGACCGTGATCAGATGGTTCCACACGCGCTGCCGGCCCGACGAACGCATCCTTTCGTCCAGCCTGGAGCGACGCCAAGCGTTGTAGCCCGCAAACGCGGCCGCATTGTCGGCCTCGCTCATGTCACGGACTTCCGATGATAGTCCAGAATATCCGCCAGGGTCTGCTGGAGCGAGTAACGCGGCTCCCAGTCCAGCACGCGTCGGCACCGTGCTGGATCTCCGTAGGAGGCTGCCAGGTCGAGTTTACGCCATCGGGCTGGGTCGATCTCTATCGTTATCGGTTCGCGGGCGAGAGCGACAAGTTTGTCCAGCAGCGCTCGTATTTTCACGGGTTGGCCCGAACATATGTTCAGGATGGTGCCAGTTGGGATTTCCTCCGCCCTCTGAACCGTGCGCGCATAGGCGTCGGCGACATCGCGTACGTCCAGAAAATCCCGTTCAGCCCCCAAATCCCCCACCCTCAAGATGGCTTCCTGCCTCTGGTGCTCGATCCGGGCAATCTGGGCTGCGAAATTCGATACGACAAATTTTTCCGCCTGGCGGGGTCCGGTGTGGTTGTAGAGCCGCAGCCGCACGATGCGGAGCCCGCGCATGGCCAACGCGCCAAGCGCGATATCCGCCGCCGCCTTGGTCGATGCGTAGTCATTGATCGGAGCAATCGGACTGTCTTCGGTGTGAGCTCGATCGCTGTGACCGTAAACCTGACCCGAGCTTGCAAATATGAATGAGGCATTCTCGGCAAAATGCAGGACCGCCCTGGCGCAGTTCAGCGTACCCAGAACGTTGGTTCGCCATGCCCTGTCCACATCGGCAGCAGCATCGGGAATCTGGCTGACCGCGGCCAGATGGATGACATGGTCAGGACGAAATCCGGCTATAACCCGATCGACCGCCGAGACGTCGTTTACGTCAACAATCTGAACCTCGTCCTCGCCTACGCTCGGGCGATGATGGGTTCCAAGTATTTCCAGGGATGAACCAAGCAAATTTCGCAAGGCTCTGGCGACGTATGGCGCTACAAATCCACCATAACCTGTGATGAGGACTCTCATCGCAGCGGGACACTCCCGGTCCTGACCACGTCTGCCGGGATGCAAGGTCCCGCGCCACCCGTCGGCCTCACGCGCAAGTTTATCCCCCAGCCTGTCCTCTGCTTCCAATCGAGAAGAACCGTGGTGGTTTAGTCCGGCCTGCTACTTAGCCCAGGATCGCAGCGCAGTCACGCCCCCGGAGACGCCCATATCTCCGGCGCGGCAGCCCGGCGATCGGCGAGCCGTTTGGCTCAAGCCGCCTTGTCGCGGACCTGGTAGTCCTTGATCGTGGCAAAACGGATGGCCTTCCAGCGTTCGGCTTCGTAGTTGAGCGAGAAAGCGTGCTGGGCGAGGAACACCGGATCATTATCAAGGTCGCGGGCAATGTCGCCGCGATGCGCCTCGATGAAGCGCGTCACCTCGGCTTTGTCGGCGGCCGAGATCCAACGGCAAACCGAGAAACGCGACATCTCGAACTCGACCGGCAGGGTGTATTCGAAGTTCAGGCGCTCCTTGAGAACGTCGAGCTGCAGGGCGCCGACAACGCCGACGATGGCGGGCGAGCCGTCCTCAGGCGAAAACAGCTGCACGACGCCCTCCTCGGCCATCTGGTGCAGCGCTTCCTTGAGTTTCTTGGCCTTCATCGCATCGCCAAGACGGACGCGGCGCAGGATTTCCGGGGCGAAGTTCGGCACACCGCGAAACAGGATCTCCTCGCCCTCGGTAAGGGTGTCGCCAATCCGCAGTGTGCCGTGGTTGGGGATGCCGACGACGTCGCCGGCGAAGGCTTCGTCCGCGGTGACACGGGTACGGGCGAAGAAGAATTGCGGCGCCGACAGGCTCATCGGCTTGCCTGTGCGCACCAGCTTGGCCTTCATGCCGCGCTCGAGCTTGCCCGAGCAGACGCGCACGAACGCGATGCGGTCGCGATGATTGGGGTCCATATTGGCCTGGATCTTGAAGACGAAGGACGTCATCTTGTCCTCGGTCGCCTCGACCTTGCGGGTGTCGGCTTCCTGCGCCCGCGGCGGCGGCCCAAAGGCGCCTAGCGCCTCGATCAGGTCGCGCACTCCATAGTTGCGCAACGCGGAGCCGAAATAGACGGGGGTGAGGTGGCCCTCGCGGAAGGCATCGATGTCGAGCGGACGGCAAGCCTCGCGCGCCAGTTCGAGTTCCTCGATGAAAGCCTCGCGTTCATTTTCCGGCAGCAGGCCAGCAACACGATTGGAGTTGGGGCCGTTGACCGGCGTGCGCTCCTTTTCGTCGTCGCCCCGGCGCACGGCATTGAGCGCCAGGTGGTAGGTCCCGGAAAATGTCTTGCCGCGGCCGATCGGCCAGGTGATGGGCGCCGTATCCAGCGCCAGCTTCTGCTCGATCTCGTCCAGAATCTCGAATGGGTCCCGACTCTCGCGGTCCATCTTGTTTACAAAGGTGATGATCGGGATGTCGCGCAGCCGGCAGACCTCGAACAGTTTCAGCGTGCGCGGCTCGATGCCCTTGGCTGCGTCGATGACCATGACGGCCGAATCGACCGCCGACAGCGTGCGATAGGTGTCGTCGGCGAAATCCTCGTGACCGGGCGTGTCGAGCAGGTTGAAGACATTGTCCTCATACTCGAAGGTCATCACCGAGGTGACGACCGAAATGCCGCGCTCGCGCTCGATCTTCATCCAGTCCGACCGCGTCTGGATCTTGTCCTTCTTGGCCTTGACCTCGCCGGCGAGCTGGATGGCGCCGCCGAACAGCAGCAGCTTCTCGGTGAGCGTCGTCTTGCCGGCGTCGGGGTGCGCGATGATCGCGAAGGTGCGGCGGCGCGCCACTTCTTCTTCTATTGCTTCAGGCATTTTCAGGAATTTCCGTGTGACAGGCCGGGCTTCTAGCAGCGCAGTGCCGGACTGTCGACCGGTCCGGCGACGCGGACGCCGACGGGCGCCGGCGGCCCTTCAGGCCAATTCGCTCATGCGGCTTGGCCTGACGACGCCCTGAAGCCACCCGGCAAGGGCCTTGCCGCGCATTGGCATGATCCTGCTGCGAATGGTGCGCTTCCGGATCGAGATCGACGGAACGGGGGATCGGCAGACCGGCGGCGAATGCGCTTGCGGTTTGCAGCAAGATCGAAGGGTCGGAATCGCCCGCGAACAGGAGGCGAGCGACATCTTTTCATGCTTGCATGTTGGCAAATGGCGAAGCGGATGGCAGTTGACGCACGTGCACAAGCCGGCATGGACAAAGGAGATTTCATGACCAGGTCGAAACAGGTCATCATCGTCGGGGCCGGCATCATCGGCGCCTCCATTGCATGGCACATGGCCAGGGCCGGCGCATCCGTGACCGTGATCGCGGACAGCGCCATGGGCGGAGTAGCGACGCCAAACTCCTTTGCGTGGATCAACGCCAGCTGGGGAAATCCCGAGCCTTATTTCCGGCTGCGCATCCGCGCCATGGCTGAATGGACGCGCCTGGCGCATGACCTGCCCGGTCTCCCGCTCAGCTGGTGCGGCGGCCTGTGCTGGGACCTGCCCGCGGCCGAGATGAAAACCTATGCCGCGGAACATGCGGCCTGGGGCTATGGCATCGAGCGCCTCGACCGGGCCGGCGCGGCGCGTATCGAACCCCATCTCGTCGAGCCGCCCGACTTTGCCCTTTACGTCGCCGAGGAAGGGGTCGCCGAGCCGGTGGCTGCCACCAAAGCGCTGCTGGCCGACGCCGAGCGACACGGCGCACGGATCGTGGCCAGCACGGTGACGGCGCTGGTCCAGACCAATGGCAGAACGACCGGCGTCGATACATCGCACGGCTTGATGGCCGCCGACGAGGTGGTGATCGCGGCCGGCGTCGGTTCGCCCGATCTCGCGGCGACGGCCGGCATCAAGCTGCCGATCGAAACCCCGCCCGGGCTGATCGTCCATTCCCGGCCACACAGAAAACTACTCAACGGGCTGGTGCTGGGCGAGCGTCTGCACATGCGCCAGACGATGGAGGGCCGTATCATCGCCGGTTCGGATTTCGGCGGCGCCGACCCGGGCAAGGATGCGGGAGGCACCGCCCGCGAGCTGTTCGCGGCCCTGAAAGCCGGCTTGCGCGACAGCGACGGGCTGGAACTGGACTTTCACACTGTCGGCTATCGGCCGACGCCCATCGACGGCTTTCCTATCATCGGCCGCCCGGAGGGCATGGACAGTCTCTATATTGCGGTGATGCACTCCGGCATAACGCTGGCGCCGGCGGTCGGCCTGTTCGCGGCGCGGGAAATCCTTAAGGGCGAACGTGATCCGCTGCTGGCGCCTTACGGATTAAGCCGGTTCGCCCAGTGAAGCCGGCATGATAGGCCCGGGATCGGCGACAGGCGAAAGCCATCGCCGGTCTTCACCATAATCCTGTAAGCGCGATTCGCTAGGCGCGATCCGGCAGAGCCGTCGGCTCCTTGGTCACGTGCGAGCCTCTGTTGTGCGTCCGCTCGTAAAGCTGCCGCACGATGCTGCTGGCGGTGGTTTCGAACAGGAACGGCAGGAAGGCGTGAACGAGCGCGGCGGAAGCGGCGAGCAGCAAGCGCGACGAGAACCATGCGGCGAAGGCCATATGGCCGAAATAGGTTTCGCCGACCTTGGCCGGGTGGGCGGTGAAAATTCCTGCCATCGACATGCAATTCCCCTTCTTGTTTCCGTTACCGCCATCCTGGCAGGCTTCCCCGATGCGGCGGTCTCAAAATATCCTTGTCTTCGGGATATTCATGGGACAAACATCCCACATGAAACCGGAAATCGATGAAATTGATCGAAAACTGTTAGCCGAACTGCAGCGCGACGGCACACTCTCAGTCGACCAGCTTTCCGAGCGGGTGGCCCTGTCGCGCAATGCCTGCTGGCGGCGGGTCAAGCGGTTGGAGGAGGACGGCGTCATCACAGGCCGGGTCGCGCTCGTCGATGCGGACAAGCTCGGGCTCGGCCTTTCGGTGTTCATCCTGATCCGCACGTCGAACCACGATCCGGACTGGCTGCGGAAATTTCGCGCGGCGGTGACCGGCTTTCCCGAGATTACCGGCGTCTATCGCATGTCGGGCGACCTCGACTATGTGCTGCGCGCCCGGGTCGCCGACGTGAAGGCCTATGACAGGCTTTATCAGCGGCTGATCGCCAAGGTGGCGCTGTCGGATGTCTCGGCTTCCTTTGTCATGGAAGAGATCAAGGAAACGACGGTGGTCCCAATGGAACTCCGCTAAGATGGCCGAGTCATGGTGACGCCCAAAGAAAGCCGTTGATAGGATTGCGGATGAATTGACCGAATCGCGTTTCGCGCCGATAGGATCGATTTTATGCGCGCAGCCCTCCACAACTCATCCGTCATCGGTCCAACCGTCGGCTTCGTCAGGTTGCCGCATGGCGAGGGACTGCCCCTTCCCGCCTATGAAAGTTCCAGCGCCGCCGGCATGGATTTGCGCGCCGCGGTGCCCGACGATCGGCCGTTGCTGATCCTGCCGGGAAAGCGCGCTTTGGTGCCGACCGGCCTGGTCATGGAGATTCCCGAAGGACTGGAAGGCCAGGTGAGGCCGCGCTCCGGCCTCGCCTTCAAACACGGCCTTACGGTCCTCAATTCACCGGGAACAATCGACAGCGACTACCGTGGCGAGGTCAAGGTTCTCCTGATCAATCTCGGCGACGAGGATTTCGCCGTGACGCGTGGCATGCGCATCGCCCAGATCGTTTTCGCGGCGGTCACGCAGGCAGCGGTGGAAGAGCGGGACCTGGCTAGCGGCACGGCGCGAGGCTCGGGCGGTTTCGGATCGACCGGCACCGCCTGATGGCGCCGCCGAAGCTCGTTATCTTCGACTGCGACGGGATTCTCGTCGATACGGAGAACATGGCCAACAAGCGGCTCGCCGACTGGCTGAATGCCGCCGGCTATCCCAAGAGTTTCGAATTCTGCCGCAAGACTTACTCCGGCCGAAGCATGGCTTCGGTGCAGAAGGAGATCGAGACGCAGACTGAAATCCGCCTCGGCGCCGATTTCGTGGACCGCTGGAACGCCGGCCTGCCGGACCTGTTCTCCCATGGGGTTGAAGAGATCCCGTTTGTCCGCGATTTCGTCGAAGCGGTGCGCGTGGCGGGCATCGCCTATTGTGTCGCCACCTCGGCCAGGATCTCGAAAATGCACATCACGCTGGGCCAGACCGGGCTGTTGCCGCTGTTCGAACATGCGATGTTCTCGTCGACCATGGTCGCGCGCGGCAAGCCGTTCCCGGACTTGTTCCTGCACGCAGCGACGACAATGGGTTTCGCGCCCGCCGACTGCATCGTCATAGAGGACAGCGTCGCCGGCACGCAGGCCGGCGTTGCCGCCGGCATGCGGGTGTTCTCCTATCATGGCGATGCCTATTCCGACCGCGACGGCCTGATCCAGGCCGGCGGCACCCCGTTCGACGATATGCGCTCGCTGGCGGGGCTGGTCCCTCTCGGCTGAAGCCCGCAAAGGGACGGGCTGGACGTGCCTCGCCGCCATGCTACCGTCCCGGCAACCCGAGCCCGAGCGCCCATGCCGACAAGCCTGCTTCGCTTTATCCTCGCCTTGTGCCTGCTGCCGTTGCTATGGACCGCAGCCGACGCGCGGGCTGTCAGCTCTCCGGATCTGGGCACCGCGCTGCCCGGCCGAACCGACGCGACCTATCTCGACCTGGCAAAGATGGTTATTCCTGATCTTGCCGCCGACAAGAATGGCTTCTTCAGAGGCGGGCCGCCGATCCACATGCGCCATATCGAGGGAGCGGACAGCGGCGGTTCGCCACCCGAGACGTCGAGCCTTTCGAGTGCCGCCGTGCTTACCATAAGGGCCGGAGGCAAGGACCGGCTGGCGATGCTGTTCGACCTCGGCGGCGCTTCCGACAGCGCCGAAGGTTACGCCGTGCTGGCGCTCTACGACATCGCTGCCAAGCCCAGACTGCTCGATGCCGTGAATGTCGCCGTTGACCGTAGCACATCGTTCCGTGATCCCGGCAAGATCGCCGTCGGCGCCGGCGAAGATGTCCTCATAGCCATGAGCACGCATTTCAATTCCAACCAGGGCTATATGGCCACGCCACTGATCATGGTCCGCGACGACCGGTTCGAACTGATCGACATGATCTATACATTCGATGAGAATTTGTGCGCTTACAGGCGCACGCAGACCATCGCCTTCGAGCCCGTCGCGGATCAGCCCCGGGCCGCTATCCGGGCGACGGTGACCGATACCACCGCGCCCAGCGACGAAAGCTGCGACGAGGCGGCGCCAAAGGCGTCATCGCACGACATTTCCGTCACCTACCATTGGGACAAGAAAGCATCGCGCTACCTCAAGAATTCCGACGCGTTCGAGCGTTTGGCAGCAGAGAACGCAAACCGCTTCTAGACTGGCGCATTCATTTGCCCGGCGAAAACGGGCGCGATAGAGTTGCGTTGCGACCGGCTTCCAGAGGGGGGTTCCATGGACAAGGGCAAGATTTTTCGCGACCTGCATGCCACGACATTCGTCATCCCAAATCCCTGGGATGTCGGCACGACGAAGCTCTTGGGTTCGTTCGGCTTCAAAGCTCTGGCCACAACCAGCGCCGGCTTTGCCTTTTCGCGCGGCCTGCCGGATGGCGCTGTGACTTTCGAGCAGATGATCCATCATTGCCGCGAGGTGTCGGCGGCGACCAGCCTGCCGGTCTCGGCCGACCTCGAAAAGGGCAAGGGCGACAGCCCCGAGCAGGCCGCCGAAACCATCTTCGCGGCGGAGGCGGCCGGCCTTGCAGGCTGCTCGATCGAGGACCATACCGGCGATCCTGAAAAGCCGATTTATGATTTCGCTCACGCGGTTGAGCGCGTCGCGGCGGCGGTAGAGGCGGCGCGAGCGCTGAAGCGCGATTTCGTGTTCACGGCGCGGGCCGAGAATTTCTTGTGGGGCAAGGCCGACCTCGACGACACGATCAAGCGGCTGCAGGCTTTCGAGAAGGCCGGCGCCGACGTGCTCTATGCGCCAGGCATCGGCGACGTCGAGATGGTCAGCACGCTGTGCTCGGCGCTCGGCAAGCCGGTCAATGTCATGGCCAGAGCGGGCTTCACCATCGCCGATCTCTCGATGGCCGGCGTGAAGCGCATCTCGCTTGGACCATGGCTGACCAATTTCGCCTATGGCATGCTGGAAACTGCGGTGCGAGAGATCCAGCAGGACGGCACGTTCGGCTTCACCCGCGCCGCCATGCCGTTCGGCAAGTTGCAGGCGCTGTTTAGCAAGCCCATTTGATGGGCGGGCCAAGCGCATGACACTCACGGTCGTCGACATGCATACGGGCGGCGAGCCGCTCAGGATCGTCACCTCGGGCTATCCGGATATTCCCAAGGGAACCATCCTGGAAAAACGCGCCTATGTGCGCGACCATCTCGATCACCTGCGCAAGCTGCTGATCTTCGAGCCGCGCGGCCATTACGACATGTATGGCGCGGTGCTGGTCGAGCCTGACCTTCCCGGCGCCGACCTTGCCGTGCTGTTCATGCACAATGAAGGCTATTCGACCATGTGCGGACACGCCATCGTGGCGCTCGGCCGCTATGCGGTCGATGAAGGTCTGGTGGCAAAACAGGAACCGATCACCACCGTCAACATCGAGGCGCCGTGCGGCCTGGTTGTCGCCTCGGTGGAGGTCAGGGATGGCAGAGCGGGCGCCGTGTCTTTCGAAAGCGTGCCGGCCTTCCTGCTTGCCCGCGAGGAGCGGATCGAGTTGGCCGGATATGGCCTGATCGAATTCGACATTGCCTATGGCGGGGCCTTCTACGCGCTGGCCGACTGCCATCAGTTCGGGCTGGAGTTCGGCCAAAGCAGGGTGCGCGATTTCGTCGACGCGGCGGCGGCCCTGACCGAAAGGCTGAAAGCGGATTTCCGCCTCTCGCATCCCGACCACGCCGACCTCGCTTTTCTCTACGGCACCATCCTGACTGACGGAAAAGATGATTTCTCAGACGAGGCGACCAAGAACATCTGCGTCTTCGCCGATGCCGAGGTCGACCGCTCGCCGACCGGCTCCGGCGTCACGGCGCGGCTGGCGGCGATGCATGCCAAGGGCGTGATTACTGTGGGACAGACGCGCATTTTCGAGAGCATTGCGGGCTCGCGCTTTTCCGGCTCGGTGGTGCGGAGGGCGAAGGCCGGGCCGCACGAGGCCATTGTCGCTCGCGTCGGCGGCCGCGCCTATTATTCCGGGCGGTCGGAATTCGTCATCGAAGCCGATGACGAACTCGGGCGCGGTTTCCTGCTGCGCTGAACGGGCGTCAGGCCCTCGTGACCCGCGCCGTCTCCCGCGCCGAGACCGCCTTGTGGAGATGCACCATCATGGCGGCGGCGAAGAGCGGCGTCAGCAGATTGAGCAATGGTATGGCGAGGAACGCCGCTATGACCAGTCCGGCGAGAAACACCGTGCCTGCATAGTGCTTGCGCAAGGCCCTGGCCTCGTCCTCAGGACGAAAGCGCATGGCAGCGAATTCGAAGAACTCGCGCCCGAGCAGATAGCCGTTGACGATGAAGAAGGCTGCGATGTTTATGCCCGGCACCAGGAGCAGCAGAAGCGCGACGGCGTTGCCGAGTATGACGACGCCCAGGAACCGCAGCGCCAGCACCAGCGAGCGCAGCGCCGGCATGGCGCGTCCGGGCGCATCGCCGGGATAATCGGTTCGCTCGACTACTTCGGCAATATCATCGAGGAACAGGCCCGCGACGACAGCGGTCACCGGTGCAATGAGCAACGCCATGCCGAAGGCAAGCGCGATCGCGGCGATGATGCCGCCAATCAAACCGGCCCAGGACGGCAGGCCCGGCAACAGCGTCTGCAGCCATGGCAGGGCCAGCCATTCGACGACGCTGGTCAGGCCGAACCACAGGGCGACGAGCGCCAGCATGGTCAGGCCCAGAGTCTTGAAGAACACGGCGCGAAACGGAGGCGAGATCAGCTCGAGGGCCGCGATGCGGGCAGCGTCGAAAATCATCGTGGCTAAGCCCCCGGTCATCGGATACCGCCAGAAGGGGCGGACGCTTCCCCAGATAGGCAGCGCACGTTAACAGCACAAGCCAATAGCTATGAAGCGGGCAACTGCCTGCGCACAGGGATCGTCATCGCCGCGACCCCGGCAACCACAAAGCCCATGCCCAACCATGCCGTCGGACCCAGGCTTTCGCCCAGGAAGATGGCGCCGATGCCGACGCCGATCGGGACGCGCAGATAGGCTTGCGATGTCGTGCCGACCGAACCCAGCGACTGGATGAGGCGGAAATAGATGGCAAAGGCTAGCGCCGTCGAGAACACGGACAGGGCGAGCAGAGCCAGGATGGACGCCAGGGATGGCGTCAGCGTCCAGGGCCGGTCCACCACCAGGCCGACCGGCACCAGGATGAGGGCGCCACAGAGCATCGAGCCCGCCGCCGGCAGCATCGGATCGAGGCCCTTGAAGCCACGCCCGAAGATAGCGGCACCCGCATAGGAGATGGTGGCAACGATGATGGCCAGTTGCGCCCACAGTTCGTGACCCAATCCGCCAAGCGCCTGCGTGCCGATGACGAGGCAGATGCCGATGATGCCTGCGCCCACGCCAATCAGCTTGCGTGTCGTCACCGGCTCATGACGGGTGATCAGCGCGGTGAGCAGGAAGGTGAAGATCGGCGAAGTCGAGTTGAGGATTGTGGCGAGCCCGGCATCGACCGAGCGCTCGGCGGCGGCGATCAGCGTGAAAGGCACGACGCTGTTGAGGCAGGCCTGCAAGGCAAAGCGCCGCCACATGGCTGCGTCGCGCGGCATGAAAAGCCCGCGCCAGCGGATGATGGCGAACAGGATGGTGCCGGCGATCAAGGTGCGGGCGGCGATGAAGGTGACTGGCGGGATCGTCTCGACGCCGATCTTGATGAAGGTGTAAGAGGCGCCCCACAGGACCGCCAGGACGCCGAGCAGCGCCAGATCGGTCGTCATATTGCTCTTTTCAGACATGGGGCACGCCGCTTCGTGTGTTGCGGTCGTTCTAGGCAACGCTGCTGGGAAATGCTTCGTCCACGGTCGAATTGTCGTAGCGCCTGGCTTTTCATGCGCGCCGGCCGGCTCTCGCCGCCACATGGCTATTGCGGTCCCGCCGGAACCGAGAAAATCGGTTGCCAGTTTTCGGGGTCCTGCTGTAGACCCGCCCGGGCGCGGCAGAAAGCCGGCTGGGTGGCGGAGACTTTGATGGCCGACTATGACGTGCTCTGCATCGGCAATGCCATTGTCGACATCATCGCCCAGTGCGACGAGGAATTCCTCCAGACCAACGGCATCATCAAGGGTGCGATGAACCTCATCGACACCCACCGCGCCGAACTGCTCTACAGCCGCATGGGCCCGGCGATCGAGGCCTCCGGCGGCAGCGCGGGCAACACGGCCGCCGGCGTCGCCAGCTTCGGCGGCCGTGCCGCGTTCTTCGGCAAGGTTTCCAACGACGCGCTCGGCGAAATCTACGCGCATGACATCCATGCGCAGGGCGTCGCCTTCGACACCAAGCCGCTTCAGGGCGAGCCGCCGACGGCGCGCTCGATGATCTTCGTCACGCCCGATGGCGAGCGCTCGATGAACACCTATCTCGGCGCCTGCGTCGAACTCGGACCGGAGGATGTCGAGGCCGACAAGGCCTCCGGCGCCAAGGTCACCTATTTCGAGGGCTATCTCTGGGACCCGCCGCGGGCCAAGGAAGCGATCCGGCAGACGGCGAAGCTGGCGCATGCGGCAGGCCGCGAGGTCTCCATGACATTGTCGGATTCGTTCTGCGTCGACCGCTATCGCGACGAGTTCCTCGAGCTGATGCGCTCCGGCACCGTCGACATCGTCTTCGCCAACAGCCACGAGATCAAGTCGCTCTACCAGACATCGTCGTTCGACGAGGCGCTGGCGCAGATCCGCAAGGATTGCCGGATTGCCGCCGTGACTCGCTCGGAGAAGGGCTCGGTCATCGTGCGTGGCGACGAGACCGTTGTGATCCAGGCCACCGCCATCAACGAACTGGTCGACACGACCGGGGCCGGTGACCTCTACGCCGCGGGCTTCCTGCATGGCTACACGCAGGGCCGCGACCTCAAGACCTGCGGCGACCTCGGCTCGCTAGCGGCCGGGCTGGTCATCCAGCAGATTGGCCCGCGCCCACGCCAGAATTTGCGCAAAGAGGCTGAACAGGCGGGGTTGTTGTAGGGTGAGCTGCTGATTTCCCCCCTAGTGGGGGAGATGGCCGGCAGGCCAGAGGGGGGCGCTGTCCCGCCGGCATGTCCCAAATTTTATGGCCTCAGGATGCGACGCCTGCGATAGTGCGGCGCAAGCATCGCAACGCAGCGATCCGTCACGCCCCCCCTCTGCCCTGCCAATCTCCCCCACGAGGGGGGAGATTGGCAGCTTCACCGTCGCGCGAATGTCACACATCGCTCCTACACGACAACGCGGACGTGCCGCCATGACATTGAGGTTCGCGGTCCGTCGGGGTGTCGAAGATGCAAGACAGCAATCTGTCGGACGACAGCGTTCGCTGCCGCCGCAATGTCCATCCGCCACATTAGAGCGTTTCACGTTTTGACGGAAGCGTATCCTGCGTTTTCAAAGTAGTTCCTGCATTCGGTTGCCTCGATGGTTTCGACGAGGTGGCCGATGTGGCGCCAGGTGTCCTCGACGCTGCGTTTCTGAGCTTGGCGCATCCAGTGCTTGATCTTGGCAAAGGCTTGCTCGATCGGATTGAGGTCTGGAGAGTAGGGTGGCAGATACCAGAGCCTGGCACCGGCAGCCTTGATCATCTGCCTGATAGCCGCCGACTTATGACTTCCGAGATTATCCATGACGACGATATCGCCGGGCTTCAGCACCGCGATGAGCTGCTGCTCGACATAGGCGCGGAAGCATTGGCCGTTGATCGGGCCGTCGAAGACGCAAGGCGCTGTAAGCCGATCGCAGCGTAGCGCGCCCAGGAAGGTCAGCGTGCGCCAGTGGCCGTGCGGAGCCAAGCCACGCAGCCGCTTGCCCTTGGGGCCCCA
>NZ_JAIUGX010000013.1 GCF_020164785.1 Mesorhizobium sp. ES1-1
CGACCATCGCGCCGTCGACGGAGCGCTCGGCGCCGAACTGCTGGTCGCCTTCAAGCGGATGATCGAAAACCCGATGGCCATGCTGGTGTAGGGCCTGCGGGTTCTCGCCAAAGATTCGCCGGCTTATAATGAAACCGCCTTGTCAGCCGCCGGCCCTTGACCCATGTTCCAGGGGACTGCGATCCAAGGGAGGCCAGCATGCCCGCTTTCGACCCATCCGACGTCAAGGCCCTGGTCAGCAGGGTCATGGGTGCGTCACCGTCCGATATCAAGCTGGTGGCGCAGCGCCTGCATGACCACGCCTTCGAACCGCGCATGTCGGCGGAAGAGACGAAGCAGCTGGTCGTCAGCCTCGGTTACGACAGCCTGGATGCGTTCTGCGCCGATATCGGCCTGCCCATGCACATCGCCGAACGCTGGGGCCGTTTCGGCGTTTCCGGCGAAATGAAGCAGGTGTTCACCTTGCTGGCGGCGCAGCGCAGGCGGGTGGCCGAGGCGATCGCCGAATTCGAAGCCATGACCCATGTCGGCGTCGAAGACTTTTTGCGCGAACGCGGCCTGATCTAGTCAGGCTCCGGAGCCAGCTAGGCACCCTTGGAAAGCAGCGCCGCGGCCGTCTCGCTGTCGGTGATCAGCACATTGGTGTCGACGGCTTTCAGCGCGGCGAGGATAGCCGCAACCTTGCGCTTGCCGCCGGCCGCCAGAACCACATTCGGCACCCGGCCGACCACATCCAGATCGATGGCCATAATGCAGCCGTTGACCTCATGGTCGACAAGCCTGCCGTCGGCATCGATGAAATAGCACAGCATGTTGGCGATTGCGCCCTTCGCCTTCAAGGAGGGGATCAGCGATGAAGGCACGATGCCGTACCGGAAGATCGTGGCGTCGGGCGACATGTCGCCGACCGTGAGCAGCGCAATGTCGGCGGCAGCCGCGCGGCGGCGCACATCCTGCAGAGCCGGCTGCGCCCACAGGAGATCGCGAAGCGAAGGCTCATCGACTGTCACCGGCGCGGTGATCTGGTAGCTGTCGACCTCGAAGACATCGGCGACCTTGGCGGCGACGATGGAAGGGTTGATCCATTGCGAGTGCGGCAGGCTGCCAACAAGGGCCACCACCGAGGCGCGCTTCAGGCGCCGGCGCGCGAGGAAGCCGAGACTGGAGTGAAGCGTGGCGCCGCCGCCGATCGCCAGCGTCATGCCGTCCTGCATCTGTTCGCCGAGATAGGCCGCGACGGCGTGGCCGATCGCCTTCTCCAGGTGCTCCTGAGCCGACGGCGTCGGGATGACCACGGCGGCGTTGAGGTTCCAGCGCTTCTCCAGTGCTCGTTCGAGCGCAACCTGATCCGCCGTTGGCGCGTTGATCATCGTGACGACGATGCCTTCGGCGGTGCAGGCGGCGAGCGTGCGCATGACTTTTACGCGGCTGACGCCAAGCTTTTCGGCGATCTGCTCCTGGGTGAAGCCCTCGACATAGTAGAGCCAAGCCGTCTTGACGTTGAGGTCCGACGAAACCATCGGCAATCCCGGGCGAACCGGTCTGGGCTTTTCCGTAGGCATCGGTTCTCGTCCTCGTGAGCCAGGGTCGGGGCCCTGCCCTGATCGGAGCAACGCCTGCCGGATGTCAACTGGTGCCGTGTTGCAGGCGGTCGATTGTGACACAACTCTGTTCATTTGTAATTGACATTGTACATATGAACATATTCTGTAGGTTCACGCGCTGTGTCATCCACCAGTCATACGCGCCGTGCAGGGAGGAAGAGACCGGATCCGGCCAAGAGGGCCGAGCCGGTCATGCACAGACAGATCAGGAGGTCTCATGAAGACGCTATTCACCAAATTGCTCGCCAGCCAGCTTGTGCTCGCGGCGGCGCTGTTCGCCGGAGCGGCCGGCGCTGAAACTCTGACGCTCTACACGTCGCAGCCGGAAGCCGACGCGGCCAAGACCGTCGATGCCTTCAAGAAGGCGCAGCCTGGTATCGATGTCACCATCTACCGCTCCGGTACGAGCGACATCCTCACCAAGATGGCGGCGGAGTTCGCAGCCGGCAGCCCGCAGGCGGACGTGCTCCTGATCGCGGATGCGGTCAGCATGGAGTTGTTGAAGAAGGAGGACCGGCTGCTGCCTTACCCCGAGGCAAAGCTGGACGGGATCGAGGCGGGTTCCTACGATGCCGACAAGACCTATTTCGGCAGCAAGCTGATCACCACCGGCATCGTCTACAACACCGCGGCCGCCGAAAAGCCGCAGCATTGGGCCGATCTCGCCAAGCCCGCCTATGCCGATGGCCTCGTCATGCCGAGCCCGCTCTATTCCGGCGCGGCCGCCTATCTGCTCTCCGGCTTCGTCGGCGACACAAATTACGGCTGGGATTTCTTCCAGAAGCTCAAGACGAACAATACGGTCAGCGTCCGCGGCAATGGCGCGGTGCTGAAGTCGGTCGCCTCGGGCGAGAAGCCCTATGGCATCCTCGTCGACTTCATGGCGATGAACGCCAAGAAGAAGGGCTCGCCTGTCGAATTCGTGTTCCCCAGTGAAGGCGTGCCGGCGGTGACCGAGCCGGTTGCCATCATGAAGACCGCCAAGAATGTCGACGGCGCCAAGAAGTTCGTCGACTTCATTCTTTCCGACGACGGCCAGAAGCTGGCGCTTTCAATGGGTTATCTGCCGGCGCGCGCCTCGGTCGGCCGTCCCGACTGGCTGCCGGAAGACGTCAAGGTCAAGGTGATGCCGTTCGACACCAAGGCGATTGTCGCCAAGACCGATGCCGACAAGGCGAAGTTCTCGGAACTGTTCGGCGGCTGAGCCGAATCGCGCGGATGCCGGTGCGGCCGACGTCCAGCCCCTCAGGAAACCCAATCATGTCGACACCCATCAAGGAGAGTCGGGGCCAGGAAACGGCCCTGACGGCGGCGGTGGCCGCCGTCATCGTGCTGCTCTCTCTGCTGCCGATGCTGCGCCTGATCAAGGAGATCATCGCCCCTGGTGGCACGCTGTCCAGCGTGGCGATAGAGACTGGTCTCGCCAGCCCGTCGACCTGGATCGCAACCTGGCACACCCTGGTCGTCGGCATCGGCGGTACGATCCTGGCGGTGGTGTCAGGGACGCTGGTCGCGGTGCTGATCACGCTGACCGATATCCGCGCTCGTGGCGCCCTGGTTCTGTGCTACGTCTTGCCTCTGATGATCGCGCCGCAGGTGACGGCGCTCGCCTGGCTGCAGCTGTTCGGCCCGGCAAGTCCATTTCTCAAGCTCTTTGGCGCCGCGCCTCCGCTCGGCACGAAGAATCCGCTCTATTCCACGTCGGGCATCATCCTGCTGCTCGGCGTGCAATACGGGCCGCTCGTGTTCCTCCTGGTGCGCGCCGGCCTGCGCAAGCTGCCGCGCGAATTGGTCGAAGCGGCGCGGGCCGGGGGCGCCGGCTGGTTCACCGTCCTGGTCACCATCGTGCTACCGCTGATGACGCCCTCGATCATGGCCGCAGCCGCCCTTGCCTTCGTGTCCTGCGTCGGCAATTTCGGCATTCCGGCCTTTCTCGGCATCCCGGCCAATTATCTCGTATTGCCGACCTTGATTTATCAAAGGCTCGCCGGCGGCGGCCCCGCGGTACTGGGCGAGGCGGCTTTCCTATCGGTTCTGATTGGCGTCATCGCCATGGCGGGTATCCTCGCCCAGGAACTGATGAGCCGCCGCCGCGACTATCGCATCAGTTCGACGTCGCTGGCGGCCGATCCCTATGAACTCGGCCGTTGGCGGCCCTGGGTTCAGGCGGGCATGTGGCTGCTGATCGTGCTGGTTCTGATCCTGCCGCTGTTCGGATTGGTGCTGACCTCGCTGGTGCCGGGCTATGGCATCGCGCTCAACGCCAAGACGGTGACGCTCGACAATTATCGCTTTGTCCTCTTCGAACACGCGGCCGCCAGCCGAGCTTTCTTCAACAGTTTCTGGCTTTCGATCGCGGCCGCCTTCTTCGCCGTCATCGTCGCCGTGCCGATCGGCTATCTGATCGCCTGGGGCAAGCAGCGCTGGGTCAGGCTGCTCAACCTGTCGGTCGAACTCCCCTATGCCTTGCCAGGAGTGGTCCTGGCGATCGCCGCGCTGCTGATGTTCCTGCGGCCGATCCCGCTGACCGGAATCCAACTCTACAACACCGTCTGGATCATCCTCTACGCCTATCTCGCCCGGTTCCTGGTGCTGGCCCTGCGGCCGACCATCGCCGGCTATCATCAGATTGACCGCGCGCTCGAAGAGGCCGCGCAAGTCGCGGGCGCGGGACTGTTCACGCGCATGCGAACGATCATCTTTCCGCTCGTCGCGCCGGCGGCGATCGCCGGCGGGCTGCTGATCTTCATGACGGCGCTGAGCGAACTCACGGTTTCGGCGTTGCTGTGGTCCTCGGGCTCCGAGACGATCGGTGTGGTGATGTTCTCGTTCGAGCAAGGCGGCGATTCCAACTATGCGGCGGCGATGTCCGTCATCACGGTGGCTGTCACCTTCACGCTGATGCTGGTGACGAACCTGCTTGCCCCCTACCTTCCCAGCGGAGTGCTGCCATGGCGCGATTGACCCTGGACAATGTGACCAAGAACTTTGCCGACTTCGAAGCCGTCAAGAACGTTTCGATCGATGTAGCCGACGGCGAGTTCCTGGCCGTGCTTGGGCCCTCTGGCTGCGGCAAGACGACCTTGCTAAGGCTGGTGGCCGGGTTCGAGAAGGTGACGTCGGGCGAGATCCGCATCGGCGACGACGTCGTGTCCGGCAAGGGCGGAAATATCGCGCCGGAAAACCGGCGTGTCGGCATCGTTTTCCAGAACTATGCCTTGTGGCCGCACATGACGGTTGCCGAAAATATCGGCTATTCGCTCAAGGTCGCCAAGCTCGACAAGGCCGTCGCGCGGCAGAAGGTGGAAGAAGCCCTGGCCCTGGTCAATCTGCAGGGGCTGGGTGACCGCAGGCCGGCCAATCTGTCCGGTGGCCAGCGCCAACGCGTGGCCCTGGCTCGG
The DNA here is from genome assembly GCF_020164785.1 of Mesorhizobium sp. ES1-1. Classification (GTDB taxonomy): domain Bacteria; phylum Pseudomonadota; class Alphaproteobacteria; order Rhizobiales; family Rhizobiaceae; genus Mesorhizobium. Next base: position 5,006 of record NZ_JAIUGX010000013.1, read on the forward strand.
TGCCTGGTGGCCGCGCCCTCGCTGGTGCTGTTCGATGAGCCTCTTGCCAATCTCGACGTCCATCTGAGAGCGTCGATGGAAGACGAATTCTCAGCCTTCCACAAGCGCACCGGCACCACGATCGTCTACATCACCCACGACCAGGCCGAGGCGATGGCGCTGGCAGACCGCATCGCGGTGATGGACCGTGGCCGGCTGGCGCAACTGGCGACGCCACACGAGCTTTACCATGAGCCGGCAAATGAAATGGTGGCGTCCTTCATCTCGCAGGGCATCCTGCTGCCTGCCGACGTGCTGAGCGCGGAACAGGCTGGTCATTGCAAGGTGCGAGTACTGGGGCAGGAATTGCTTGTTCGCTGCCGCGCCGGAGAAGTTCCGCGCACCGGCGCCAAGATCTGTTGCCGGTCGGCGGATCTCGATGTTTCGCCGGACGGTCCCGGCTTCGATGGCCTGGTCAAGAGGGTGGTCTACCAGGGCGGTGGGGCACGCATCGAATTCGCGCCTTCGGCCGGACCTGATCTCACCCTGCATTTCGAGCAGCCCGATCCCGTATTGCTGCAAAGCGGATCGCAAGCGCGGCTGCGCATAAAATCCGGCTGGCTCATTCCCGCGGGAGTTGCCCAGGGATGATGCTCGACCTGCTCGGTGGCTTTGGTGAAAAGGGCCGCACCAGCCTCGCCGTCAACAGCGGCAACGACCGTATCCTGCTCGATGTCGGCATCAAGGTTGGGGCGAGCGGTGCTGATTACTACCCCGCGCTTGCTGGCGCGGCCGGCGATATCGATGCGTTGTTTATCTCGCATGCGCATGAGGATCACGTCGGGGCGCTGAGCTGGTTGCTGTCACGTGGCTATGCCGGTCCGATTTTCATGACCAAAGAGACCCGCGACGAGGCACCGGCGACGCTTGCCGGCTATGCCGACGCAGAGGATCTCAGGCGCTTTCCGTTTCCCAGGGATCGCATCGAGATATTCGAGCCCGGCGATACGCTGAAGAGCGGCAATCTCTCTATCAGAACTGGGCGGTCGGGGCACGTTGTCGGCGGCGTCTGGTTTGCCGTGGATGACGGTGAAAGCCATGTCGCCTATTCGGCCGACGTCGTGCCGGACAGCAACGTCTTCATCATGGACACGATCCCGCACTGCGACCTCCTGGTTCTCGACGCGTCCTATGGTGCCGATCCGGTATCGGGGGCGGCGCGGGCTCGCGAGATCTCGGAATGGATGGCGAGCCATGCCAACGGATGTCTTTTGCCGACGCCGCTGTCGGGCCGCTCGCTGGAACTGATCGCGGCTTTGACTGTGCCCTTCGCCATCCATGCCAGCATGCGCGCTTCCCTCGAAACGCAGATCGGCGCTTCTACGGCCCTGGTGCCAGGCGTATCCGACATGCTGCAACGCCGCTTGCGTGATGCGGTCGACTGGACCGACGCTGATCCCTTGCCGTCAATGCCTTTGCTGGCCGATGACGGCATGGGCGAAGCCGGTCCTTCCTCTCGGCTGCTGCCCCGTGCGGCCGCCGCCGGATTTCCCGTGTTGCTCACGGGCCATCTGCCTTCGGGCTCTCCGGGCGATCTCCTGCACAAGGCCGGGCAGGCGGACTGGGTGCGCATGCCGACCCACCCGACGCTGGCCGGCAATGTCGGTATTTGGGAGAGGGCTGGACGGCCCGAAACATTGGGACATTCCTGCCCGGCCGGCTCCCTCGCAGACCTGAAAATCCACATACCGCCGCTGCTTGCGCAGTGCCGCACAGGCGAGCGCATTGCGGTGCCGGCGAGGAGCATATAATGCGTATCCTTATCTGCAACGACGACGGCATCGAGGCGCCGGGGCTCGCGCGTCTGGCCAATGCGGCCAGCGCATTGAGCGACGATCTCTGGGTGGTCGCGCCGGACGGCAAGCGCACCGCCGCCGGTTCGTCGCTGACTATTGCCAGGCCGTTGACAATGCGGCGCACAAAGCCGGGCTGGTATTCCTGTTCCGGAACTCCCGCCGATTGCGTGGTCAGTGCGATGACTTGGCTTTTTGCGGATGCCAAGATGCCTGATCTGGTGCTGTCGGGCGTCAATGACGGGCGCAATGTCGCAGAGGACCTTGCCTATTCGGGGACGCTTGGCATTGCCCGGGAAGCGACGTTCTGGAACGTGCCCGCCATCGGGTTCTCGCGCGTGAAGAATCCGGAATTCACCGATGTCGACGACCAGTGGCTGGGCGGCCTGATCGCCTCGCTTTGGCAATCGCGCGCCAACTGGGCAGCCGAGGGGCACTGGTTGAGCATCAATCTGCCCACCAAGCTGCCGGCTGAAATCAAGCAGCCGCGCATCGGCCGCGACAAGATCGGCCGAAAGGCAGAAATCGTGGAAAGCGATGGTGAGCGCACGGTCATCACCGTCCCGCGCGGGCGGGCCCATGCCAGCGAGCCTGGTGACGAGAACGCGGCGATCGACGAAGGCTTCGCCACCATCAACCGGCTGAACTGGTTTGGCGAGACCCGGCTGGACGGTCGGTTGTTGCACGGCATTTCCGAAAGGCGCCAGGCGGACTGATCCCAGGACTTGGCTGAAGAGGCCACGCTGGCGGCGGCATCACCAGACTGTCAGCGGTCAAGGCGCGCCAATTCGCTGCCGAAGCTTGAAGCCGCCGCTATTTCATTCCACATCGCTGGGGATGACCGACGAGGCACGAGAACGGCGCCGGAATTTGCTGTGGGGCGTGCCCGCATCATTGATCGTGCATGCGCTGCTCTTGACGCTGCTGGTGTACGGCCTTTCGAGGCCTCCCCAGCAGACACGCGAGGAGGAACCCGTCAATGTTTCGCTCGTGCCGCCGCCCGACCAACCGAAACCGAAACCTGTTGCCCCGCCGCCTGTCGTCAAAGCCGAAAAGCCGCCAGAACCCAAACCGCCCGAGCCGGTTGATATTCCGGTTCTGAAACGTGTGTTCCAATATGGCGACAAGGACAGCGGGCCCGAGAAATCGCCGGATGGAAGCAGTGCGCAAGGCAATGCGCAATCGCCGGCGAAGGATGCGACGCCTGTCGAGCCCAAGCCCGCGCCGACCGCGGCTCCCAAACAGCCGGATGCTAGCAATGCCGACGAGAAGCCGGCAACCACCCCGCCGGACCTCAAGCCCGCGCAAAGCGAGGAGAAGCAGGCGACGGACGAGGCTGATAAGCAGCAACTGGAGAAACCGCCGCAACCCGCCGAGCAAGCGTCGGCGGCGCCAAAGCCGTTGCCGGATAAGGCCGGCAACAAGCCGGCGCCTTCATCCCCACCCAAAAAGACAAAGCCGAAGCCTGCAAAGACCATGAGCTTCAAATCCGCGCAAGCCTTCAAGGCGCCGATCCGGAATGCGAGGAAGCCGGGTTCCGCGACGACAGGAGCCGCCGGATCGCCGGTCTTTGCCGGTCTTCCAGGCGTCAGAAAACTCTACTCGCAGGGAGCGACCGGTGATGCGCTGGCCACGAGTTCAATGGACAATGTGCCGCGCGGTAAGCGCGTGGCCAACCTTTGCGGCAACATTCTTAGCACGGAGTTGCAAGGAGCCGGCTACGCCATCAAATGGGTGCCAACCATAGAATTGGACAAAGGCAACGTACTCAACCCCCAGCAAAGTGCCTTCAGCACCCGACATGAGTGGTACAATCTAAGTTTCCGGTGCGAGGTTGACCCCGATGCAACGAGGGTGGTGTCCTTCACCTTCCGCGTCGGCGCCTTGATTCCGCCCGGCGAATGGGCAAGTCGCGGGTTCACCCCGAAGTTCCCGCTAGATTAGGCCGGCACACCGAGCCTCGACAGTTGGCGGCTGACCTCGTGCCACTCGGCGCAAACGAAGTCGGCGCCTGCCGCCGTCAGCCGGGCACCGTGCTCGGCATAGGTGTGGCCGCCTCCGGTATAGCCGATCGCCGTCATGCCGGCGGCGACCGCGCCCTGGATGCCGAAGGGCGAATCCTCGATGACGACGCAGTCTGCCGGATTGGCCCCCATCTTGGTGGCGGCGAACAGGAAAATATCGGGGGCCGGCTTGCCGTTCCTGACCATTGACGAGCTGTAGATCGCGTCGCCGAAGAAGCGTGCCAGGCCGGTCACGGCCAGGCTGTGGTTGATGCGCTCGACCGATGACGACGAGGCGACACAGCGGTCGCCGGCGAGATGTTCCAAAAATTCAGTAATTCCCGGTGTCGGCATCAGGTCCTGCGAGAACAGGATCTTGGTCTCGGCCCAGATATCGCCATCGGCGGATTCTGGAAACTGGTGGCCGGTCAGTTCCCTGATCCTGACGATGATGTCGGACTGTTTCATGCCGACGCACTGGGCGATGATGCCGCCATGGACGCCGGGCATGCCATGCTTTTCGTAGACGCGCTCATAGGCGCGCGCAGCCAGCGGCTCGCTGTCGACGAGAACGCCGTCGCAATCGAAAATGATCAGCCTTGATCGCGCCACGCGCATCTCCCGGGTAACGATTTCCGCACACCGCTATCGGCAAAAAATCAAATGTTCAATAGTGCGGTGTTTTTGGCATGCGACCTCGGCGGAGCTAGAGCTGGCGAAGCGCCTCCGGCGTTCGGGCGAATTTAAGCGCCCGCTGCATGGCCTGCCGGGACTGGGCGCGATCGGGTGTGATCCAGTTCGGTTCGGCGCCGAGGAAGCGGTCGAGAAAAGCCACCGCATAGGCGGGCATCTCGGTCACGTTCTCACGGTAGGACCACCATGTGCGCAGATCATCGGCGCATTTGTCGATGCTCGGCGCGCTGCCGAATTCCTGTTCGTGAACAGCCGAAATGACTGAGACGCAATAGTTGGTGTAGAGAAAACCCTCGGGCCAGAAGCGCACGATCTCCAGCGTGCCGGCGTTTCGATCCGTCTCGATCAGCTGGCTAAGGCCGGAGATTTCGCGGACCGGCGCCTGCTTTATCAGTTCGCGCAGCACGAGGCCTGCGGCGAAGACGATGAAGTCCGCACGGTCAACCGCCGCGAAACGCTTCTGCGCTTCCATGATCTCGACCCAGTCGAGAAAGGCGCGGGTCAGCTTGGCCTCGTCGATTTCAAAGCGCACGCCGAACGTGTCGGACATCATCTTGGCGCTGCCGCGGAACGTGGCGCGGAACCAACGCAATTGCCTCAGCCGGTGCCGCAGATCAGGCATGAGGGCCAGTTCGTCCCTGAAGGGCAGGTCCATTTCATCCATCCCATTTGCCGACAGGCTAGCACAGCCATGGCGCCACCGAAATCGCCGACGCCTGTGGATGACCGTCGTCGAGCCCAATATCATACATATTGACATTCTCGGAAACAAATGTTCTCCCTTTGCTGTTGTCACGCATCGGTGCAAAATGCGGGCGACACAGGCTTCGGGAGGAGACCGAATGGCGATCTGGCAGTGGGGACTGCTTCTGCTGGTTATTGTGTGGGCGCTGCAGTCGCTCGGCGTCTGGCTGCAGATGCGGCACTATTCCGATGTCTTCAGGGGCGTCACCAACCAGTACAAGGATGGCTTCGTCGGAGCCGGCAATTTTCGCGGTCGATTTGCCAAGGGCACCATCGCGCTTGTCGTGGTGACGCCCGACATGATCGTGCGCCGCCTGATGGTGATGAGCGGCCGCTCCGTGTTCACCAAGTTCAAAAGACATGAAGAATTCGAGGGAGTTTCCCTCGATCGTATCCGGTCCAATCCCGCGATCCTGGGAGAGGGGGAACCCGGTGTGGCCGAGGCCGTGAAGCGGGCGATCGAACAGATCGACAAAGCGCGGTCGGAGCCGGGGAAGAAACCGGGTCTATCCGGTTTGAACGTAGCAAGGGCCTAGAACCGGATGATTCCAGGTTGAAGCGACCTGAAATCTGAATCCGGCTCTAAAAAGGGATAGTGCATGATGTCATCCGAAGACCGCGTCGCGCTTTTCGGCATCATGAGCTAGAGGACGCCGCAAGCAGGCTGGGATTACCGGCAGGCGGCATAAGGAGGAGAAATGTCAATATTTTCGTTGTTGGCGCAGCATGCCGACATGGCCGTGAACCATCTGCATGTCGCGGGTGCCATGGTCTCGGATGCTGCCTTGCATGGCAAGCTCGCCGTCGAGCATGCCTCTGACCATCTCGTTGTCCTCGCGCAGGCGGACAGCGGGCCAATCACCGTCGACCAGTTCAAGGAAAAACTGAAGGACGTCCAGCAGGAGGAGCAACTCGGCTGGCTGACCGCCATCGGCAAGTATTTCATCGGTATCTTCCAGAAGGGCGGCGAGGTCTTCGCCGGTTTCGTAACCGGCATCATCCCGACGCTGGTGGTGCTGATGACCGCCTTCTACGCCGTCACCGAGCTGGTCGGCGAAGAGCGCGTGCACGGCCTTGCCCGCGGCGCCGGCAGGATCGCGCTGACGCGCTATACGCTGCTGCCGCTGCTGGCCGTTTTCTTCCTGACCAATCCGATGGCCTACACGTTCGGATCTTTCCTGGAAGAAAAGCACAAGCCGGCCTTCTATGACGCGGCTGTGTCTTACGTGCATCCGCCGCTCGGCCTGTTCCCGCACATCAATCCCGGCGAATATTTCGTATGGGGCGGCATTCTCGTCGCGCTGCTGGAGCTGGAAAAGAAGGGCGTCGTCGTCGCCGGTTACCACGTCAAGGTGGCGATCTGGTACGCGATCGTCGGCCTCGTGGTCATCCTGCTCAAGGGCATGCTGACCGAGCGCATCACCGCCATCATGGCGCGCCGTCAGGGCGTAGAGCTTTAAGGGCGGGGAGGACATCATGGCCAAGACATACAAAGCCGTACGCATCTCCCGGGGCAAGACCGGTTGGGGTGGTCCGCTCGTGATCGAGCCGACAGAACAGCGCAACAAGGTTGTTTCCGTCACCGGTGGCGGCATTCATCCGGTGGCGCAGCTTATTGCCGACATGACCGGCGCCGAGGCCGTCGACGGCTTCAAGGCGCCGCCGATCGAGAGCGAGATGGCGGTGGTCGTCGTCGATTGCGGCGGCACCGCACGATGCGGCGTCTACCCACGCAAGCGTATCCCGACCGTCAACTTGACGCCGGTCGGACAGTCCGGGCCGCTCGCCCAGTTCATCACCGAGGATATCTATGTTTCGGGCGTGAAGCCGGCCGACGTAACAATGGCGGACGGGTCCGAAGCCGTTACGACCGCAGGGGGAACAGCATCGATGAGTTCAAGGAGCACGCCTGCAGCGCCGACACCGCTGCCGAGCGAGGGCGGCCTTGTCGGCTTCATCAGCACGATAGGCCGCGTCATGGGTCGCGTCGTCGGCATCTTCTTCAATGCCGGGCGCCGCACCATCGACCAGGTGATCCGCAACGTCCTGCCGTTCATGGCCTTCGTGACCATGCTCATCGGCCTGATCCTGTACACCGGCGTCGGCGACGTACTGGCCCAGCCGATGGGTCCGCTGGCCAACAACATCGTTGGCCTCCTGGTCATCTCGGCCATTTGCGGCTTGCCCTTCCTGTCGCCGATCCTTGGGCCAGGCGCGGTCATCGCCCAGGTCATCGGTGTCGCCATCATCGGTCCGCAGATCGCCAACGGCACGATCTCGCCGGCAATGGCGCTGCCGGCGCTGTTTGCCTACAACACCCAGGTGGGCTGCGACTTCGTCCCGGTCGGCCTGGCGCTCGGTGAAGCCAAGCCGAAGACGATCGAGATCGGCGTTCCGGCGGTGCTTATCAGCCGCCAGATCATGGGCCCGGTATCCGTGCTGATCGCATGGGTCGTCAGCCTGATCGTGTTCTGAGTTAAGTGAGAAATGAGGTTCGCCACATGACTGTTCTGTTGAGAACGCGGGTCACTGCCATCGGACCCGAAGTGGCGGACCTTGCCGAAGGGGGCGTGGTCATCCTGTTCGCGGATGGCTCGCCGCCGGAGCTTGCCGAGGTTTCCGTGCTCCACAAGACGGAGCAAGGGCCTAGTGACGGCGCGCCTCAGAAAGGCGCGTCGATCACGCTCGGTCCCGTTTCCGCCGTCATAACCGCCGTCGGCTCCAGCGCCTGGAGCAAGGTCCTCGAAATGGGCCATGTGGTCATTTCATTCAACGGCGCCCCGGAGGCCGAGAGGCCGGGCGAGATCTGCGCATCGCCGGTCGATACGCAAGCGCTCGTGGCCGCCCTGAAGACAGGCACGATCATCACCATCGCCGCCTGAAGCATCCGCGCCGCGATCCTCATCAGGAGGCGGCGCCCAAAACCAGAGTATTTGCCATGGAACGCTCGACCATCGTCAGAGTGCATGAAGGTCTGCACGCCCGTCCCGCCACGCGCTTCGTCAAGCTCGCCAAGGGTTTCGAATCCGATGTCGAACTGGTCAAGGACGGCAAGGCGGTCAGCGCCAAGAGTTCGGTCAAGCTGATGCTTCTGGCCGTCAAGGAAAACCAGGAAGTCACCGTGCGGGCGAACGGCGCCGACGCCATCGAAGCGATCGAGGCGCTGATCGGCTATCTCGAGAATCCGAGGGCCGGCCTCGATGACGAGGATGGCCAGCCGGCCGCCGAGCAGGCGCCACCGTCCGTGGCCGCGCCTGCTGCGCAATCCGCGCCCGAAGCGACCACCGGCCTGCGCGGCGTGGCGGCAAGCGAAGGGTTCGCCATAGGGCCGGCCTTTGCGCATTTCCCGCCCGATATCGCCGGACAAGGCCGCACCTTGCAGGCCGAAGAAATCGCCGGTGAGATCGAAAGGTTCCGGGCTGCCGTGGGCGCCGTCCAGGCGCGGATGGATCGTGCGCTGACGCAGGACAACCTCTCGGCCGGTGATCGTGGCATCGTCGCCGCGCTCAGGGATATCGCCGCCGATGACAGTCTCACGGGTGAGGCCGAGCGCCTGATCAAGGGCGGTAACGATGCGATTTCGGCGGTCATCACCGCCGCTTCCACCATCGCCGCCGACTTCAGCGCTGTCGACGACCACTATCTCAACGCTCGGGCTGACGACTTCCATGCCGTGGGGCGGCAGATCTGCCTGGTGCTCCTGGGGCAGGATGATGTCAGCCTCGAAAACATCCCTGAAGGCGCCATTCTGATCGCCGACGACATCGGCGCCTGGGACCTGGCGCGGGCGCCGCTGAAGCGAATCGGCGGGGTCGTGTGCGGGCATGGCGGGGCCACCTCACACATCGCGATCATCGCCCGCTCACACGGCATCCCAGCGGTGCTGGGCCTCGGCGACCAGATCAATGCGCTTCGCACCGCGCGCGAGGTGGCGCTCGATGGCAACAGCGGACGCGTCATCATCGACCCGGACCCAGCGACCAGCGCCGAATTCGGCACCCGCGTCGAAGCCGCCGCCAAGGAGCGCGCCGGGCTGACCGTCTTCAAGACCGTGACCCCCACGCTCGCCGATGGCAGGGTCATCGAAGTCGCGGCCAATATCGGCTCGCTCGAGGAGATCGGGGCTGCGCAGGAGGCGGGCGCCATGGGCGTTGGCCTGTTCCGGACGGAACTGCTGTTCATGCGTCACATGCATCTGCCCTCTGAGGACATGCAGGCCGAGACATACACCGCACTGGCAAAGGCGTTCGCACCATACCCGGTCATTGTCCGCACGCTCGATATAGGCGGCGACAAGCCCATCGCCGGGATCGAATTTCCCGACGAGGAGAACCCCTTCCTCGGCTGGCGCGGCATCCGCATGTGCCTCGACCGTCCCGACATCTTCAAGCGGCAATTGCGGGCGCTGTTGCGCGCGGCCGTGCAGGGCAACATCAAGGTGATGCTGCCAATGGTGGCGGACATCGACGAGGTCAGGCGGACGAAGGTTCTTGTCGCCGAATGCAAGGCCGAGCTCGACGCCGAAGGCGTGCCGCACGCGGCGTTCGATCTCGGCGTGATGATCGAGACGCCGGCCGCCGTGCTGATCGCCCCGGCGCTGGCCAGGGAAGTGGCGTTCTTCTCGATCGGCACCAATGATCTGACCCAGTACATAATGGCCGCCGATCGCCTCAACCCGACAGTGGCAAAGCTCAACGACGTCGCCAATCCAGCCGTCATGGCGGCGATCGAGCTGACGGCGAAAGCCGGGGTCGCCGCCGGCATCATGGTCGGCATGTGCGGGGAGGCCGCCGGCCGTCCCGACCTTATCGCGACCTTCGTCAAGATGGGGCTGACGGAACTTTCGATGAGCCCGGCGTCGATTCAGCGCGCCAAGAAGACGATCATGGATTTTGCGGCCGCGGGCTAGCCGGACTTCACGGCAAATGGGCGAGCAAGGTAACGAAGATTGGGGTCAGCTCATCGATCGGCCTGGCCTTGGCACAGGCCTGCACGATGCGGTCATGACGAATGTCGGCGGCCAGTATGGCGATCTCGAGCATATCCGGCTCCGGCGATCCGTCCCTGCCGGCCGTCGCCAGGCCGCAGGCCAAGGCCAGCGGAGCCAGGCAACTGATGTCGAGGGTGCGGTCGGGCGCGGCGGCCGGCGTTCCCGGCGCGGATTCGCCAAAGCGCACAGGGTGATGATTGAGGCACTCGACCAGCAGCGCGGCACAGGCCGCCGCGATCGGCCGCAATCCGGCGTCGGGCGTGGCCAAAGTCGCCAGCAGACCGCCATGCCGCTTGCGCATCGCGACATGGACAGCGGCAAAATCCGCTTCGTGGATGCGGGCATTGTCGATCTTCAGGCCGGCAAGCACGGCCTTGGTCAGATAGTACATATCGCGCCGGAACAGGCGCTCCGCGCTCAATTGCCGATCCTCGTTCCCGGCCGGAAAATAGGTGCCGAGACCTTTCACGGTCGTGCCGTCCACCCTTATCGGGCGTTCGTGCGGAACGAAGGATTCGGCGATCGACAGAGCTTCGTCGACCGCGCTCGCGGCATGGCTGAGCAGGCCTTCAATGCCTTTGCCCGGAAAGGTCGGCAGGAGGCTGGTCGCCTCGCGAACGGCGCTTGCTTCGCCGGTGCCGTCATGGCGGCTTTGGCGGATGATATCGCGCACTTCCCGCAAGCGGTCCTTCAGGTTGACGCGGACATCTTCGGAGATTTGTCGGAGCATCGCGGATCGCCTCGAAATTTGCATGGCTTGACGCAAGCCGGCAGCCAGCAATTCTACATTGTTCCTATCGATTGGTAGATCAATAGGCGATAGTAGACCAGCGTGCATAATCGGCGACGGCGCGCTCGTCCGTCGCCGCGGGGAGAGACAGGCGTGGGCAGGCGGCGAGTGGGCGAAAGCGACGATGGCCAGGGCGAGGTTACCGAACAGCTCGCCAATGAGAGCCGGACGGATCGGTTGCGGATCCGCGCCGCCTGGATGTATTTCGTCGAACAGATGACGCAGAACGAGATCGCCGACGTGCTCGGCGTCGGCCGCGTCACGATCGTGCGCATGCTGGCGGAGGCCCGCGCCCGCAACGAGGTCAAGATCAGCATCGAAAGCGAGTTGTCGGAGATCGTGCGGCTGGAACGCGCGCTGGAAAAGACGTTTGGGCTACGGCAGGCTCTGGTCGCGCCGCTTTCGACGCCCGGCGCGGACCCGATACCGGCGATCAGCGCCCGGACCGGCAGCTTCCTGTCTGACACGATGAAATCCGGGATGCGGGTCGGCGTCGGCTGGGGACGGACGCTGTTCTCGAGCCTGCCATTCATCAGCGCCAAGTCCCTCACCGACTTCAAGGTCATCTCCCTGCTCGGCGGCGTCGGCGTGGCGCGCAGGTTCAACCCGGCGGAATTCGCCTGGCGGTTCGCCCAGATTTTTCAGGGCGACGGCTATCTCATCCCGACACCGGCCGTGGTCGACAGCGTCCAGACCAAGATCGCTCTTGTCGAACGCTGCGGCCTGCAGGAGATATTCGAGATGGCCGATACGCTCGACGCCGTGCTGCTCAGCATCGGCGGCATCGCTTCTGCGACCACTTTCTATCGCGGTGGCTTCCTCAAGGAAACCGAGCGCGAAGCGCTCGTTTCGCGTGGGGCGGTGGGCGATCTTCTGTTTCATTTCTTCGATCGCAAAGGCGATTTGGTCGACCATCCGATCAACAGCCTGGTGATGTCGGTGGACGTCGACCGGTTGCGCAAGGCGCCGATCCGCATCCTGACATCCGGGGGCGAGGAGAAAGTGGAAGCCTTGCTCGGCGCCATGACCCTGATCGCGCCGACGATCCTGATCACCGACGAGGACAGCGCCAGGCGCATGCTGGAACTGCATGCCGCGCAAGCTTCGCTATAGGCCGCGCCGGTTGCCGTGACGGGGGGCATCGGATACTGACCGCCCAGGCAAGTGACGCCTGAAATACCGGTCAGCAAACGGAGCCTCTGACATGACAGACCAAACGATCCTCAAATTCGGCCCTGTCGAGAACGCGGACACCGACGACCTGGCCGGCTGGGTCGTGGTCGAAGGCCAGCCGACCATGAAGACAGCCGTCCAGCACACGACCGCGGACGGCAAGGTGTTGTCGGGCACCTGGCAGGCCACGCCGGGCACTTATCACGCGACCTATACCGACTATGAATTCGTGCACATGATCGCCGGCCGTATCATCATCACCCCGGACGGCGGGAGCCCGGTCGAGGTCGGTCCCGGCGACGCCTTCGTGGTGGAAGCCGACTTCAAGGGAACCTGGAAGATCATCGAGCCGGTGATCAAGCATTTCGTCGTTCGTGTCGGCTGAAGCCTGACCATCGCATCAGCGTGAAACCCGCCATGGTTCGCCCTGGCGGGTCTGTCATTTTCCGCTTTCGGTTGCGCTGGCACGGCGCCGCGCCGGGTGCGCCACAATGGGGCAGCATTGCTGGCACGACATTTGCTGCAGTGAGGTGAGGCCTGCACAGGCCGGCTTGATCCCACCGGTTCGTCGCATGGATGCAGCGGTGGCCTTTGACAGGTGGGCTGCGATGGATTTTCCTCGGTTCTTTCTTGGCATGGTCATGGCGTCGGCCGCCGTTGCGGCATGGGCCTATGCGGCGACCGGCTCGGCCTGGATGACGCTGGCATGGACCGCGCTCGGCGCAACGATGCTGCAGGTCGGCTATTTCGCGCTATTGGTGAAGATGGTCTACGCGCCGGGCTCGACGGAAGGAGGGGGGCGCGGGAGCCCTTCCGCGGCCAGCCGGCACATTGGCGTGTCAACGGTCGTTGCGATCGGCGTGGTCGCAACGATAGTCATGACCGTGATGGCACGCGCGGATGACGATGCCTATTTCGACTGTGTCATCGGCAAGGCGGAGGCGATCATGAAGACGCAAGCGCGCAAGGACGCCGAAGCCGCGCTTTCCAAGGCCTACGCGCTCTGTCAGTCCGCGGGGACGACCCGGTTGGCGCGGATTAACGGTACGTCGCCGTTGCCGCATCGGGCCGCGCCCCTATATCCGCTTGTGAATTCTTGACCGGTCGAACAAGGGAGCAGCCAAACGGCCGTCCCGGGCTGGTCGATCTCCGCAGCAGAGGGTGTCCAGCATGACCAGGATCAATTACGCGGCAATGATGGCAATGACGGCGCTCATGGTCGGCCATCAGGGCCTGGCAATGGCGCAGATGCCGGCGCAGCAACCGGATGCCAAGTCATTCAAGCTCGGCAAGCTCGACATCGTCGTCCTGCACGACGCCCAGTTCGTTAAACCGAATGACGGCAAGATGTTCGGGCTCGGTCATAGTCCGGCCGAAGTCGCCGATCTGCTGAAGGCGGCAGGGGCGCCCACCGACACGATCACGCTCAGCGTCGACGCCCTGCTGGTGAAATCGGACAAGCGCGTGGTCCTGATCGACACCGGCGTTGGCGGCGCGTTGCAGGACAGCCTCGCCAAGGCAGGCGTCAAGCCCGACGATGTCACCGAAATCCTCATCACTCATTCACATCCCGATCATATCGGTGGATTGGTCAAGGACGGCAAACTGGCGTTCCGCAACGCATCGATCCGCATGTCTGAGGCGGAATGGGATTTCGCCCAAGCCAACAAGGACGCAGCCGACATCGTCAAGGTGATCGCCGATCAGGTGAAACCGTTCGAGGCCGGTTCGGAAGTCGCGCCAGGCATCACGTCCGTGGGGCTGGCCGGACACACGCCCGGCCATGTCGGCTACCAGATCAAATCCGGCAACGAGCGGCTGTTCGATATTGGCGACACGGCGCACAGCTCGATCATATCGCTGGCCAGGCCGGATTGGGGCATGGCTTTCGACGCCGACAAGCCGCAAGGGGAAGAGAACCGGGCCAAGACGCTCGGCATGTTGGCCAAGGACCACGAGTTGATCTTCGCGCCGCATTTCCCGTTCCCGGGCGTCGGGCATATCGAGGCCGATGGCGACCATTTCAAATGGGTGCCGAGCGACCAGCCGCGTTAGGCTTTCGTTCCAGCCGGGCTCTCCTCATCGGTGTGGGAAGCTTGTTAGAATCCGTCGGCGCAATCCGGCGGGTTCCAACTCGTCGTGGCACCAGTAGAGACATAGCGGGCCAGCCCCGACGCCGAAGTCGGAGGGACCAAATTTTGGCAGGCGATTGCCCGACAGGCCAAAACGGATCATCCGTGCCGGTTTCTTTTCAACGGCAAGCCGCATTTAAGAATTTCATTTCTGTCTAAGTCTATAAGATCAGTGGACTTTAATCCGACGCTCCTGGCCAGGGCGGGCAATCGAGGGGTTTGCCCTCTGTTCAGAAGGATTAATGCCATGCGAAAACTGATTTCCGCCACCCTTGCCGCCCTTGCCCTGGCAGCCCTGTCCGCCTCGGCACACGCCGCGGACAAGAAAGTCGTCATCGCCTACCAGACGGGCGCCAACCCCTATAATCTCGGCATCGCCAATGGCGATCTTGCCAAGAAGACGGGCTGGGACATCGAGTTCCGCCGCTTCAATTCCGGTGCCGATATATTCGCCGCCATCGCATCGGGCGACGTTCAGATCGGCGATGTCGGATCGAGCCCGTTCGCTGCCGCCGTCAGCAAGGGCATCGACGTGAAGGCGTTCTACATCTCGTCCGTCTCACGTGACGGCGAAGCCCTGGTCGTCCGGCCCGAGATCAAGACGCCGGCCGACCTGCGGGGCAAGAAGCTTGCCGCGGCACCCGTCTCGACCGATCATTACCAGCTTCTCGCCGTGCTGAAACAGGAAGGAATTTCCGAGAAGGACACCCAGGTCATCGCCATTCCCCAGCCCGAGATCGTCGCCGCCTGGAAGCGCGGGGACATCGACGGGGCGTTTGTTTGGGATCCAGCACTCTCCGAACTCAAGAAGCATGGCAAGGTCCTGCTTACCGCCGGCCAGGTTGCCGATCGTGGCGCGCCGACCTTCAGCGCATTGGTGGTGACCGGCGATTTCGCCAAGGCCAATCCCGACTTCCTCGGCCAGTATGTCCGGCTGATCGACGGCTACACCACGTCTTATCTAACCAACCCGGCCGCCTGGGGGCCGGAGTCTGAAAACGCCAAGGCCATCGCCAAACTGCAGGGTGGCACGGCGGCTGAAAATTCGGAGCAGTTGAAGACAACGGTGGTCCCGCCGCTCGACGAGCAGGTTTCCGACAAATGGCTGGGCGGCGGCGACAAGAGCGCCGTTGCCAAAATCCTCAAGGACACCGCGGGCTTCCTGAAGGACCAGAAGAAGATCACTGCCATCAAGGACAGCTACGCCGCCGCCGCCGATCCGCAATATGCGGCGGCCGCCAAAGCCTCGAACTGAAATCCCTGAAGGACATTCGCCTGGCTGGCCGACACAAGGCCAGCCAGGCTTCCCGGAGCCCAATCATGCTCAGAATCC
The DNA here is from genome assembly GCF_020164785.1 of Mesorhizobium sp. ES1-1. Classification (GTDB taxonomy): domain Bacteria; phylum Pseudomonadota; class Alphaproteobacteria; order Rhizobiales; family Rhizobiaceae; genus Mesorhizobium. Next base: position 20,696 of record NZ_JAIUGX010000013.1, read on the forward strand.
GCGATGCCAGCGTCACTTTTCCGGGTTCCAACGGCCAGGACGTGCATGCACTCGATCATGTCTCGCTCGACATCGCTCCAGACTCCATCGTCGTCGCCGTTGGTGCTTCCGGATGCGGCAAGTCGACCTTGCTCAATGCGATCGCCGGCTTCCTGCCGCTCAGCGAAGGGTCGATCACGCTGGACGGACGCGAAATAGTCGCGCCCGGCGGCGATCGTGGCGTCGTCTTCCAGAAGGATACGCTGCTGCCATGGGCCAATGTGCTCGACAATGTCGGTCTTGGCCTGAAATATCGTGGTATGGGGCGCGGCGAGCGCCATGAGCACTCGAGGCGCTTGCTGGAACTGGTGGGCCTCGCCGATTTCGCCGAGAAGCCACCTTATGAACTCTCAGGCGGCATGCGCCAACGCGTCGGCATTGCTCGAGCCCTGGCCACCGACCCCAAGGTCCTGCTCATGGACGAGCCGTTCGGCGCCCTGGACAGCCTGACGCGCGAGACGATGCAGCAGCTTCTGGCCTCGATCTGGGCCAAGACCAGAAAACAAATCCTGTTCATCACCCATTCGATCGAAGAAGCCCTTACGCTCGGCACGACCATTGTCGTGATGTCACCCCGGCCGGGCCGGATCGTGGCCCGGTTCGACGCCGGCTTCATCCGCGAGTTCGCCGAAAGCGGCGACATCGGGCCGATCCAGTCTGACCCCCGCTTCATCGAATTGCGCGAGGAGATCCGCTCTCTCATCCACCGGCCGGAAGGCGCCCGCACGCGAACCCCGCACCGCACAGGAACTCTGCAATGACCCTTGCCGCCAATTCCGAAACGTCATTCTCGCCTTCGACAGCTCCGCGCGCGCCGTCTCGCAAGCCGCGCCGTTCCGCTGCGACAAGCACGCTCGGCATCAGCCTTGCGACGCTGGGGTCGCTGATTGCGCTGTGGTTCCTGGCCGCGCATTTCGAATGGGCGTCGCCGCTGTTCCTCCCTTCTCCGACCGAGGTGCTGACCCAGCTCGGCGCGGTCTGGGCCGATGGCTATGCCAATGGCACGCTGCTCGACCACACGCTGGCCAGCCTTGGGCGGATTGCCGCCGCGCTTGGCGTCGGTATCGGGCTGGGCGTTCCGCTCGGCTTGCTGATGGGGCTCAATCGCTGGGTCAAGGGCATCTTCAGCGTGCCCATCGATCTCTACTGGGGCCTGCCGCCACTGGCCTACCTGCCGCTGCTGATCATCTGGCTGGGCATCGGCGAGACCTCCAAGATCGTGCTTTTGTCACTGTCGACCTTCGCGCCGATCTGCTTTGCCGCGCAGGCGGGCGTCCGCTCCGTGCCCGATGAGCGCATCAATGCCGCGCTGTCGCTCGGCGCCAGCCGCCTGCAACTGTTCACCAGCATCATCCTGCCATCCGCTTTGCCGGAAATCATGACCGGCCTGAAGATCGCCATCGGCGCCGGCCTGTCGACACTTGTCGCCGCCGAGCTGATCGCGGCCCAGTCCGGCCTTGGCTACATGATCATGTCGGCGGCCAATTTCCTCGCAACCGATGTCGTGTTCGTCGGCCTCATCGTGATCGCCATCCTCGCTTTCGCCTTCACCTGCGGCATGCGCTGGCTCGAACACCGCCTCATCCCCTGGAAAGGCAAGCTTTGACGCTTGCCCAACATAGTCCGCATCACCGAAGGAACAATCCGATGTCCAACAACACCCGACCGCTCGACCTCTACTGGTATCTCCCAACCCATGGCGACGGACCGTATCTCGGCACGGACGAGAGGCACCGTCCGGCAACTTTCGGCTATCTCAAGGAGATCGCGCAGGCCGCCGACCGCCTCGGCTTCAAAGGCGTGTTGCTGCCCACCGGAACGCGGTGCGAGGATGCCTGGATCGTAGCGGCCGGCCTTATTCCACTCACGGAAAAGCTCAAGTTTCTCGTGGCGCTTCGGCCAGGCAGCGGAACGCCGGCGCTGTTTGCGCGCCATGCCGCAACGCTGGACCGCATTTCCGGCGGCCGCGTCCTGCTCAATGTCGTCACCGGCGCGGATCCGGCCGATCTTGCCGGCGACGGAAACAAGCTCAGCCATGGCGAGCGCTATGCGCAGACCGACGAGTTTCTGACGATCTGGCGGCGCATCCTTTCGGGCGAACCGGCCGATTTCGAAGGCAAGTACCTGTCCGCCCATGGAACCGACATTTCCTTCCCGCCGGTGCAGCAGCCGCATCCGCCGCTCTGGTTCGGCGGTTCGTCCGATGCCGGCATAGAAATCGCCGCCAAGCATGTGGACGCCTATCTGAGCTGGGGCGAGCCGGTGGACCAGCTTGCCGAAAAGCTCGATCGCGTCAGAAAGGCCGCCGCGGCGAAGGGCCGGACGATGCGCTTCGGCCTTCGCATTCATCTGATCGTGCGCGAGACGGAGGATGAAGCCTGGGCCGCCGCCGACCGGCTGATCAGCCATGTCACCGACGACCTGATCGCGGAGGCCCAGAAGGGATTCGTGCACATCTCGGAGTCCGTCGGCCAAAAGCGCATGTCGGCGCTACATCAGGGACGGCGCGACAAACTGGTCGTCGGCCCCAATTTGTGGGCCGGGCCCGGGCTGGTGCGCGGCGGCGCGGGAACGGCCCTGGTCGGCAATCCCGACAATGTGGCAGCGCGTATTCGGGAATATCAGGAGATCGGCATCGAGACGATCATCGCCTCCGCCTATCCGCATCTGGAAGAAGCGTTCAATGTCGCTGAACTGCTTTTTCCCAAACTCGGTCTGAGCGGCGAGGTAGCGCCCGCCGAACGCAGCTGGGATGTTGAGTTTGGCCGCGGATCACCTCCCCGGGCGGCTTCCGCTTCCTGAGGCATTGCAGGGCTGACGCCTGGCTTGTGGAGGAGCCATTTCGGACGCTCCGATCGCTCTCGCCCACCGTCACACTTCATGAACGCGAGTACGCTTAGCCGCTCTGCCCGGTCAGCTCGCACGCAAGCGTTGCGCATCGCCAGAAGCGATTGAATTGGCTTGCGCCATGATGTGGCGCGTGTCCCGGATGATGCGCCCAACTGGCATAAAATAATATCTGAAGTCGGACAAATCTTTCGTCCTTGAGTACCAGCGAAATCTTCCCGAGTTGTAACAGGATGTGTGGAACCGCTGTCAGCGCAAATGGCACAAGCGGTAGCGGAACCTCAAGGCGCGGAACAGGCCAATCGAAAAGACGGAACAGCGCGCCAGCCGGTGCGTTCGAATGTTGGCGAGAGCCGCAGCCAATCGCGGACGAAGCAATCTCAATGACCGGCTCCCGCATTCGATGGCTGTTGCAAAGGTGTCCACCATGTCTGAGACCGTCGGCGACTTTCTTGTCTCCCGCCTTCACGCCTGGGGCGTACGCAAAATGTTCGGCTACCCGGGCGATGGCATCAACGGCGTGTTCGGCGCGCTCAACCGGGCGGAAGGTGCAATCGAGTTCATCCAGGCGCGGCATGAGGAAATGGCTGCGTTCATGGCGTGCGCCTATGCGAAGTTCTCCGGCGAGCTCGGCGTCTGCATTGCCACCTCCGGTCCCGGCGCGACGCATCTTGTGACCGGGCTCTATGACGCGCGGATGGACCATCAGCCCGTGCTGGCCATTGTCGGCCAGCAGGCGCGTGCGGCACTCGGCGGACACTACCAGCAGGAGGTCGACCTCGCGGCCCTGCTCAAGGACGTTGCAGGCGATTTTGTCCATCAGGCTGCCGTTCCCGCGCAAGTGCGCCATCTCATCGATCGCGCTGTTCGAATTGCACTCGCAAATCGTACGGTTACAGCGCTCATTCTCCCGAACGATCTGCAGGAGATGGCGTATGAAGAACCAGCCAGAGCCCACGGCACCGTGCATTCCGGCATCGGTTACCGGCCGCCACTGATCGTGCCAAATCAGGATGATCTAGAGGCGGCTGCTAACATTCTCAATGAGGGCGAACGGGTGGCGATCCTGGTTGGTGCTGGCGCGCTTGGCGCGACGGCGCAAGTTGCTGCTGTTGCCGATCGTCTGGACGCCGGCGCCGCCAAAGCGCTTCTCGGCAAAGCCGTTTTGTCGGATACGCTCCCGTGGGTTACGGGATCGATCGGGTTGCTTGGCACGGAGCCGTCCTGGAACCTCATGCAGGAGTGTGACACGCTGCTGATGATCGGGTCAGGATTTCCATATTCGGAATTCCTTCCGAAGGAAGGGCAGGCCCGAGGGGTTCAGATCGACATCGACGCCGGCATGATGTCGCTGCGCTATCCCATGGAGCTCAACCTGATCGGCGACGCCGCCCAGACCCTCTCTGCCTTGCTGCCGCTCTTGAAGCAAAAGAAGGGGAAATGGCGCGAACAGGTCGAAAAGGGTGTAGGCGACTGGTGGCAGCTTCTCGACAAGCGGGCGCATGCAAAAGCCAACCCCGTCAATCCGCAACTGGTTGCTTGGGAACTCTCATCCAGGCTGCCCGACGATGTCATCCTGACCTGCGACTCCGGATCCTGCGCCAACTGGTATGCACGCGATATCAAGATGAAACCCGGCATGATGGGCTCTCTTTCAGGCGGGCTTGCATCGATGGGAGCAGCGGTTCCCTACGCGATCGCTGCGAAGTTCGCCCATCCGGATCGGCCAGTGGTTGGACTGGTTGGCGATGGCGCCATGCAAATGAACAACATGGCCGAACTCATTACTGTGGCGAAATACTGGAAGGGCTGGGCTGACGGCCGCTTCGTGATCTGCGTCTACAGCAACCAAGACCTCAACCAGGTCACGTGGGAACAACGTGTGATGGAAGGCGATCCGAAATTCATAGCCTCGCAGGATATTCCGTACGTGCCGTATCATCGGTTTGCGGAATTGATCGGGCTCAAGGGGCTATTTGTCGATCGCCCTGAAGATCTTGCAGCTGCGTGGGACGAGGCACTCGCCTCAGTCAGTCCCGTCGTGCTCGAAGTCAAGACAGACCCAGAGGTGCCGCCCCTGCCACCGCATCTCACATTTGCGCAAGTCAAAAATCTGACATCGGCGCTAGTGAAGGGTGACCCGGATGAGGCCGGCGTCATCCGCGGGACAGTCAATCAGGTCCTCAGTGCGATCTTGCCCGGCAAGGATTGAAGTCTGAGCAATGCTCAATGAGCGCGACTGGCAGTGCTTGAATGAGGGCAGATTCTGATTTCGTCCTGGCGTCTATAAGGGAGGCCGATGGCGGTTCGGTAGCCGCTTGGCCTGTTTAACGATGGGCTATTTCGCCTCGACGCCCTCATTGGGCTTCATCCCAATGGTGTCTCCATCACCGTGTATAGCGTCACGGTCTTGATCGTTTGTCTTGTCGGAAGCTTCTTCACTATCTTCATCAGAGACTTTAGGGATGTCTGAACCGGGTAGATCGTGCGGTGCTTTCGGTGCCATGTGTCGTTCCTTGTTCTTGAGCGGAAACAACACGGACAGCTGATGGTTCCCTCCCCATTCGAAGCCCATCCGCAGGGGAGATGGAGGCTCTGCCATAGTCTCTGTACGCGGTAAAAAGGCGAATGGCTTTCACAACGACTCCGCGCGTACTGCTCGGAGGTCAAGGGGGCACTGGGGTCCGGCGGCGCTCTCGTGACGCCCCGCGTCAAAACCCTACGCAGATCATTTCAGGCTATGCCCGCGAGCTTCTATGGTTCCAGCCAGTTAAATGGTGATCCCGACAGGAATCGAACCTGTGACCTACAGATTAGGAATATGCGTCGTGACCTTGTGCCATAAGGCTTCACGTCTTCCATGTCGCGCCCATGTCGCGTCTAGCTGAGAAGCGAGCGCTCGGCCGCTGCCATTTCAGCCTCATCGTCGCCGCGCGGGAATAAGTGCCCGTATCGGTCTGACGTCAGGATGATCGACGAGTGGCCAAGCCGCTCCTGCACGACCTTGATGGGCAAGCCCAGCCCGCCATCGGCCGGCCGGTTGATGCACCAGCTTGCATAGAAATGCCGTAGGGCATGCAGGCCCGGATACTTGGCGGCGAGGATGGGTTCGCCCTTGTCGTTCACCTTGCCAGTGTCGATCGTGACGCCTGCCTTGACCTGGGCGGGCTGCAATCCCCGCCGCACGATATTGCCGACAGCTTCGACATTGCCTCGCAAGTTCGGGAACACCAGGTCCAGCGCCGTGATTGGCTCGCCAGCGACATCGACCTTGCCGGTATCTCGCCGCGGGCAGACCAGCTTCCATTCCCGCAAGGTATTGACCACGATCGGTGGCAACGGCACCTCCCGCTCACCAGCTTCCGACTTCGGCGGGCCAATCTCGTTGAAGCGGTCGGCGCGCTGCCGAACGTGGACCGAGCGCCTGTCGAGATCCACGTCGACCCACCGCAGCCCGCGCAGTTCCGATGCCCGCAGTCCGGTGAAGATTGCCGTCAGCAAAAGCGGCCGCCAACGGCCCGCCAGCGCGCCGACGATCGCCTTGATCTCCTCGGGCGCCGGAATATCCGCGCCGACCGTCAAGCGGCCCCTGTGGCGCCGTTCCTGCCTACGCTCCCCGCCCTTGCTGCGCCGGGCCTTCATGTCCCGGGCAACGTTCCTGCCAACCAAGCCGCTTTCTTGCGCGTCGGCCAGGATCGAGCTTAACGCGACAAGCACCTTGCGGATCATCGATGCAGATCGTCCGGCCTCGCGAAGATCGGTTTCGAAAGACCTGATCCGCGCCACCGTGAGCGATGTTAGTTTTTCGGCCCCTATATACGGATCGACATGCAGGGCCTTCAGCTGGCGGTACTGGACCAGGGTGCCGCGCTCAAGACCTTTGTCGGCGCAGTGCGTCAGCCATCCCTCAGCCGCCTTTGTAACCGTTGCGCTGGCGCTGTCGGCCACATGCACGCCCTCGCGGACCTCGACCTTGGCGGTTGCCGCGAACTGGTCAGCTTCCTTTTTCTTGGCGAACGTCTTCAGCCGGCGCGTGCCCTTGCCATCTACGTAGTCGACCACCCATGAGGTCTTGGCCTCACCCTTTGACGTCGTCCACGTTCGCTTCCGAATGCTCACTTTTCGTCCTCGGATGGATGTTCGACGTCACTCGGTCCAGCATCGCCCCAGGATCGCGGCTCAGGAACGTCAGGTCCAACCCGGCCGTCAGGCCAGACGAATTTTGAGGTTTTTCCGGTTAATTCGAGCGAACGAATTTCAACGTCATCGTATTCGACGCCATCGCCATCTTTGGCCAATTCTTCTTGGTGCCTCGTCCACATGTCTTCGATCTCCTTCCGCGCGGCGGGGTCTACACCTTCCACGCTGCCGCTGTAGATGCCTTCGATCAGCGCCTCGATGCCGCTGGTCAGCTTGCCGACGTTCTCATCAAATGGTCCGCCGGCGGCAATGATCTTGGCCATTTGCAGAAGGCCATGAACCGAGCCGCTTACTGTGACTGGCGCAGGAAATTCGCGCTCAAGAATGCGGATGATTTCCTCGTTCATCGATCGACCCTGGTATTCGGCGTAGGCCCGAACCCGGTCGCGAAGGCCCGGCGGGAACCTCAGCAGAAACTGATCCGACTTTGTACGGTTCTCAGCCAAAATCCACTCTCCGTTGTGAATCATATCCATTGGATATGACCCTCTTGACTGTCAATGATATCCATTGGATAAGACCGATACAAATCCAATGGATATCACGGAGTTGATTTGATGGAAGACGCTAAATCCCTCGATCTCATCTGGGGCATCGAAGACATCGGCAAGCTTATCGGCCGAAGCTATCAGCAGACCTATCATATGGTCAGGACGGGCAAGCTTCCGATGGTAAAGCGAATGGGCGATCGGTACGTCGCCAGCCGCGCCAGGCTTGTCGCTTTCTTCATGGAGGACGCGGCCTGATGCCGCCCCCCTCCCAATCTGACGCAACGGTCGCGAAAGCCGCCGCCTGGCTCGCGTCGACGACGCGGGCTGAGCGCGGCGGCGCTGCGATCCCCGAGCTGCAACGCCGCTTCGGCCTCAGCCTGAAGGCAGCAGTTGCGGTTGTTCGCGAGAATAACCTTCGATTGGCGAGGGCAACATGAGCGATCCCGTACCACACAAGAGTAGGTCGGACCCTAAGGCGATGACCGAGGCATCCGAGACCGCGCGCAACCATCGTCGACCAGCGGTAGAAGTCGGCGCGCATTCGACACTCTGCGCGAGGGCCTTTCCATGAGCCGTCGAGATTGGGATCGCCAGCGCGACCGCTCGCGCGTCGCTCGCCAGGGCGCGGAGTCGATCGATGGTGATGGCGTTCGGTATGGCCCACCCAAAAAACAACCATCAAAAGGGTCACTCCGTGCCGAAGCCCAGGCAGCAGTAAGGGATGCTGGCTCAATCACTCGGTGCGTGACTTGTCGCTGCGGCCGGACGGCGAGCGTGACGATCCCCATCCATCAGCTCAAGTTACCAATGCGCTGCACCGCTTGCCAAAGGGTTATTCCGTGAGTGCAGTCCTCAGGACCATCGAAGAGATTGAAAATGATCTGATGACCGGGGCGCCCCGGCGACGATTCATTGTTCCGGGCGTCATACCTGCAGGACCGATTATCCTTTACGGAGGCAGCGGATCCGGAAAGACCGGCATTGCCATCCTGACCTCAGTAATTTTGGCTGCCGGCTTGGCCTGGGCCGGACGACCCGTTTCGAAGGGCGCCGTGCTGTTTGTCGGTGGCGAGGACTATTGGAACGTCGAGGCTCGACTTGTCGCTGCGGCGCGATTTTACGGTGTCGACACGAAGGATCTTCCCCTGGCTGTCGTCGAACCAGCGGCGGGAGGCGTGACCGGGTCGGCATTTGAAGCGGAAACAATCCGACATGCCGAGGACCTGGTGAAGCTGACGGGCCAAGAATTGGCAATGGTTGTGGTTGACACCCTTGGCGCTTGTTTCGGAGATGAGTCCCAGGACGACGCGAGACCAGCGACGAAGGCCATGGGCGTATTTGACCGCATTAGTCAGCGGTTCCAGTGCGCTGTCATAGCTGTCCATCACACGGGTAAATCCGGTGAAGGCATGCGGGGCTCTCAGGTGTTCTTCGATAGAGCCGACGCAGTTATCCACGCCGAGGCTATTGGAGGGTCGACCAAACTCACAGTGAAGAAGATCAAGAATGCTCCGGGTCGGCCACAGTTTATTTTCGACATCGGGTCATATGATTTGGGGATCTGTGACGAAACCATCTCGATGCAGATTGTCACGAATTTGCGGGCGATCGGGCCGGCCATAGCCGGCCCCGCCGTTACACTGGAGCCAAAACGGAAGCGGAAAGATCACGAGCACGCCTACGATGTGCTTTGTCAGATTTCGTCGTCAGCGTCGGTTCTGATCGACACATGGAAGGATGCACTTTTCCGAGAGTGGATGGACAAGTCTGCATCAGCGAAGACGACTGCCTTTTCGAGTGCAAGAGTGAAGCTCTCAAGACTCGGAAAGATCAAGGAAAAAGGAAAATTTGTCAGCGTTCTTGTCAGCGAAAATTCAGCTGAAAACTTGCTGACGACACCAGCGTCTAATGCCGATTTGTCAGCGTCAGCGTCAGCGCCCCCCTCTCTTAAAGAGGGGGCGACTCTGACAAAGCAGCCGCCGTCCATCGAGATGACCGAAAGAGTAGGGATTCCGAGGAAGTCGATTCGTCCGGTCCGCACCGGAACAGGGGGCTGAGATGGAACGGCAACTCGATCTCGATTTTGACGCAGTGCCGGGTGTCCTTCGGTTTCCCGGACATCGATCGCGCCCAACGGGCGCGCGGTCGCGGATAGTAGACGGGGGAGCCATCATCCCGTTTCCGCCGGAGAGCAGAACGGCGCTTGTTCGATCGGTTGCGTGGGAACTGGACAGGATGGGAACGGAGGAAGCTGAGCAGTTCTGGGATCGAACGATCTCGCTGCTCCACCAGGAACTTATGGGACAGCCGGTTGATGCGGCCCTGCGTCATCTCAAATCGTTTCGGGCAGCAGTTCAAGCGGAACTCGACGGGTTAGGGGCCGGTCCGCAGAGCGGCCGGCCGACCGGGGGGGCGGCGTGACGCTAGACGAACAGATAGCCGAGCTGCGGCGCCTTAATTACGAGTTGGTTGCTCTGATAGACTGCCGCCGACGCGAACTCGATCTGCACGCCGACCACCTCGCAGGCTACATTCAGGAGCGCGAAGCTTTCCACATTGTGCACCCAGGCGAGGCGCTACCGGCGGTGCTACGATACCAGATCGAAGCGGCCAACAATGGCGTTGAGGCAGCCAAGGAGGACATCGCCGAATGGCAGACGGGGCTTGCCGAGCAGCGCGCGGCCCTTGCGGCCGCCGTGGGCGAGCCCTTGGAGGTGTTTGCCTCGCACACGTTCAGCTTCATCGACCAGGATGGCGCCGAGCGCTTGTGCCGCCGCAACGAAGTGCACCGCGTGCCTCCGCCGGCGGCAGCGCTGGCGATCGACGCCAGTGTGGCCATGCGTGCAGACAGCCTCGCAGGGCGTCGTGCGCGCGAAGTAGCGACCGGCGGGATGAAGGGGCCCGAAGCGAAGCCGGTCCGGCTGGGGGATCCGGTCGGATACGGGTTTCCTGCGGACTGATCTCATGCGCACCTTGGATGAGGGTCAATCCTCGTGCGGCCCCTCTATTTCTTTTTCGTAGGCTTTGGAGTTGGACGCTTATCGGGCCGAGACTGGTCCGACTTATTGGCCTTCCCGTCCCCGACGTTTCCTTGCTTCTGCGTGCCAGGAGAAGGGCCATCGCTTTTTTTGCCGGTTTCTGTTTTCCTCGGCTGCAAATAGACTTCATGGTGCGTATGCATGGATGAACTTCCCCTCTCGCAAAAACTGCAAACAGCGAACGAGAACAACCTAAAGGAAATTCTGCGTCAAGCTGAAGCATATCTCGATGCACAGTTGTCATCGGCTATTGCTGCAGACCAGCGGGCATACACATTCGCCGGACTGGCTTCGGCCGCTGCGGTCGTCCTGATCGGTGGAGCATACAGTCTCGCTACGATGAAGCCGCCAACCGCGTCCATGGCCTTGGTAGCGTCGGCCGTCGCCGCGGTGCTTATCGGTGCCGCTTGGTGGGCCGTCGATTCCGCCCGCTCCGTCGACTTTGGTTTTCCGGGCAGTCAGCCCGAAAACTGGGTTGAGGACGTGTCAGGCAAGAAGCGTTGGGAGACGTCGCTCGCGGAGCAATGCCATCACTACGACGATTTGATCGTCAAAAACCGAGCGACAATGGAGTTGAACAGCCTTTTGTTCAATCGAGCGACCGAAGCTGCGCTCAAGGGCCTATTTCTGGGAGGAGTGGCTTTCGTCGGCTGGCTCCTGAACTTAATCTATCCCTGATAGGCTTCGCGGCGTTTTGCAGCCAGCTTGAGCACTATCTGCGCGACCTTCGCCAACCAGCGTTTCGCGCCTCGGTTTCCGAACAGAACCACCGTTCGCCGAACTCTGGACGGATGTTGGTCTCGGAGTAATGCTCCTGGCCGGGCACATGATAGATGTGCTCGCCCGTGTTGATCGAGATGTTGCCCTTGATATTGCAGCCGGAGCTCGGTAGCGCGGCCATGAACGACGCGGCCGATAGATCGGTAGCGTAATAGCCGGTGCCGGCTGCGCCGGCGAGCAACAGCGCAATGGGGAGGGCGAGCGGCGACACCCGCGACTTCGCCGTCCGATACTGTTGGGTCCGGGCAATCACCAATGCAAACCCCCCTGGAACACGCCTTGCTGCCACAGCCTCCCTTTCAGGCAGGTCAATGCGCGCGGCGCAATTTTATCGATCGCCGATCGGGCGGCGATAGCGCTGGGCGGGAAGCTTAGGATTGAATGGGAGTGACTAGCTTCTGTAGGGCACCGCTGATGGTTCCACCTGCACTTCTTCGTAGCCTTTTGCCTCCAGGAAGAGTTGCACGCTGCGCATCGTGAGTTCCTGGTTTTTGCCAGGACCTACCGTCACTCTTTTAATTGGCAACTTCTTCCCAGTGGGAGCTGTAACTTCAAGATAGGGCACCAGGACCCCGTCAGCGTCTCTGAATTTTACCCGCTCAAAATCGTTTTCTTTTTGAATGACGAAACGCCACTCGTTCTCCTCACTAAATCCATCGTCTTTGAATCGTGGGACCAATTTTGGAAGTCTTTTCCTCAGCTCGGTGCGAATCTTATCGACCTCTTTTTCTCTGAGAAGATCCGCCAAACCCGAGAACGTAACAATGCTCCTGCGCATGCGCTCAACGGTGCGCTCCTTGTCGTAAATTACTTCCATCGCCATCCCCCCGTGAGAACGGAACAAGGAATGCAAATTCGCTCCTGCAAAGGTGACGCTCACGCCCTGAACGCGTCCCCCGTATCCTCGCCACTGGCTTAGGAGATCATGCGACTTGCAGAAGCAGGTTGCGTAGGTATCGGGAAGCTTTGTCGCTTTCAGATCGACGATAACCTCGTCAATGATCTGTGAAAAAACGTTCTTTTTTTGAAGCGTAGCAAGGTCCCGGAGCACCTTCTCGGCCGCCGCGATCCCGTGCTGCAATTCTCGTCGATCGTTGAGGAACGCAACATTTGAAGCCCACAGACACCTGCGCTCGACGATACCCATAAGGCCGCTGAGCGTTGTGAAATGCGTCAACTCGCTAGGCACTTTAATGGTGACAAGAATTCGCTTGGTGGTCATTTCGGTGACACCTTCTTCACCAGCCTCACGCCCGCACCACCGCCATTCTCCGGAATGAATTCAACGCCGGCCGCCTCGAGAGCGGCAGTGATGGCGCCGGCCGTCCCGACCCGCCCGCCCAGATCGCCATCGGCAGATTCAAGTCGCTTAATCGTCGGTTCGGACACTCCGGATTTTTCAGCGAGGTGCGACTGTGACCAAGCCAAGAGAGCACGAGCAGCCTTGATCTGACGTATTGATACTTTTGGTATTGACAATTTTAAGCATCCAACCAATACTTTCCGTATCAATAACCGACCCGGAAGGGAATTACAATGCCAAGCGCTATAGCCCGGGCAGCCGCCGAAGCTTGCCCGAACAGAGGAGCACGCCCGTGACCAGCATTTCCCGTCGATCGATGATCCTGGCTGGCCTGTCGGCCACCGCTGTGGCGGCGCCGGCCGCGGCCGGGGTCGCGCCTGTGCCTTTGTCGCCCCTCCCAGGCCTTCTGGCGGCACACGCCGACGCCATGAACGAATATACCGGGGCAGATTTGGCCCTCGAGGAGGCCCGGCGCCACGGAGAGAAGGCCGCTATCGACGAGGCATGGGGCCTTGTCTACGAAATCGGCAAGGTGATGTTGGCGATAGAAGACGGGATCATCGACCATCCGCCGGCCGATATGGGCGAGGTCAGCTTGAAGGTCCGATGGATGCTGGACACTCCGGCGTTCGATGGCGTCGAAGAGATCGTGGTGCGCTTCGCCCGGTCGTTGGTTCGCGGGACCTCATGCTCGCCATCCTGAATTGACTTGTTTTTCCCAATGGCTATCTAGGAAGCGGCGTGTTGGCTGAGATCTGCCAGCCTCCCGCTATGGGAGAGCAGAGTGACCTTGACAACTATTTACTTCGATGAGAGCGGCAATACTGGGACAGAATTGCTGGACGTGCAGCAGCCATACTTTACAACCGGCAGCACCGACATTCCGGAGGACGAGGCCGCCGATATCATCAAGCGGTGCTTTCCGCGGCATAAAGGCCCGGAGCTCAAGTCCAAAGAAATCTTCAAGCGACGTCAAGGGCGTCAGGCATTCCTCGCTTTCGCGAAAGAGGTGGGCCAGCGACCCGAGCGCTTTGTCGCAACGAAAATCAACAAGCGCTTCACCGTTTTGTGCAAGATGGTTGACCATCTTGTCGAACCGCTATGGTATGCAAAAGGATACGATTTCTACAAGGGTGACTATGCTGCGCGGTATGCAAACACTGCCTACTTTGCGTTTACAAATTTTCTGGACCAGGACGCGGTAACCGCGGTTCTAACCGCATTCAACGACTTTGCGCGGTTTCCTGAGGCCAACCTGCTAAATGCGCTTCGAACTACGCTGAAGAATGTTGAAATGAACGCGCATGAGGGTGCCAAGATCTTTTTGGAGCCCATGATAGAGGGAACTGCACGCCTCGACGGTACCGATCTCAAGTCGCTTGCGGATACAAACGATATTCATGTGACCAGTCTCGTGTCGAGCATGGGCCATTGGCAAAGTCGCCATGGAGGGGCGTTCGCGGTCGTCCACGATGAGAGCATGCATTTTTTCTCGCGAAGCGAACGGTGGGCGGCGATGACCGATCCAAATCACCCGCCGCAAGTTATTCATGTCGGTGAGAAAACGCTCACGCTGCCAATCTCTGTCGTTTCAACAACGAGCGCACTCAGTCACCAGTGTCCGTCGCTCCAGTTGTGTGACCTTGTGGCAGGCTTTGTTTCCCGTATTCACGCATCGTCAAACGCTGAATTTCAGGCTTTTGTGCCAGACGCTGTAAAGGCCGGTATAGGCGAGATGAGTATCTACCCCGTCGATGCAGGGAAAGGCATTGTCAACGGTCCTCCGTCTATTGCCGATGGACCTGACGCCATTGATCGCATCAGGATGAGTATAGCTGCCACGGGCCGGCCGTTTAAGTGATCGACCAGCCTACCAGGTGCAAATCGGGGCAGGCTACCTTGCTTCCGATTAAGGTACCACGCCGAAGTCGGTGTGTGCGCGCCGCATCTGCGCATCGACGGCGCTGACGGCGGCCGACGCCGCCGCGCCGATCTGGCGAAGCGTGGCCAAAAGGGCGTTCGCCTTGGCTGCGGCCTCGTCAATCGATGAGGGGTCTATCTTGGGCGCGGCCGTGGTCGAATTGACCTTGTCCATCCCGTCCAAGATGGGCTGCATCGGGTCAGGGGGGTTGAGCATGCTTGCGATGCCGCCCGGGCGCTGCGGAGACACGAACATCTTGCCGTAGAGACTGTCGTCGCGCTCGTGCTCCTGGAAATGGGTCGGCCTGCCACTGCCCAAGCCAAGCATGCGACGTAGACCTTGGCGCGCGAGCTTCTGGTTGTTCACCTGCTCATCGAACGTGCCGCCCGGAGTGTCGCCGAGGCCGTTGACCAGCATCGCCCATAGGCCGGTCGTTCCGGTGAGGCCAAGTGCGGAAAGCCATCCAGCGCCGCCACCCGCAGGCGAGCCCCCGGCGCCTGGCACGCCACCGCGCTGTGCGACTGCCGCCGCCGTGAGCGCCGCTGCTGCCTCGTTGAGGGCAGGGCCGGCCGTGGCGAGGGCGTAGATACCAGTCGTCACCTTCCAAGCCCCGAATGCCGCGATAGCTGCACCTGCGATGCCCGCCCCGCCAATGACAGCCGGGTCCCCCTCGCGTACCTTCTTCGTGAAGGCGTTGATGTAGTCGGCGAACCGGTTTAGCCCGGCGCCGATCGACTCCATCGGCAGGACCGCGTCAGACAGGTTGGCCAGGCTATCTTTGAAGCCGGAATACGCTGCGAATGGGTTGACGTTCTGGACGTCGTCGGCGGCCGACAGGCCGGCCGCGTTCGGCACCCGCTTGTCGAGATACCGAAACACCTGCTGCTTGTTGAGGATGGCTCCGATCACCTCGTCGCTCGACAGGCGGTTGGATGAGAGCTCGCCGACTACCCGGGCAAGCTCAATCTTGTCTTGCGTGTTGACGCCTTTCTTCTCGAGCTGTGGCAGGAGCACATCGTAGATCCACTTGATCGGATTGGTACCGAACTCGTCCTGGCCGAGTAGCTTGCCGTCCTCGCTGCGCAGTCCGTAGCGCTCTTGGGCGCCGAGCGCCTTTTTCGAGGCCCGTCCGACAACGAACTGATCGAATCCGGCGCGGATGGTGTTGCCAGCGTTTGATCCGCCTACCTCAGAAATCATCATCGGCAGATAGATCGACATGAATTCGTCGGATCCAACCTTGCCGCCCGTCCGGCTGTATTTGACCGCCTGATAGTAGCCCTCGGGATCAAGGTCTTTCCCCAGGATCTGCTGCATCTTGACGAAGCCGTTGAGCATCGAGGTGTAGCGATCCGGGTCGAGCCGCTCGAGGAGATCCATCGACTTGGCAAAGGCGCGAATGCCTTGTGCGCCGGCGCCGCTTCCGAAAGCTGTGTCGAGAATGAGCTGCGCGCGCGCGTTGGCGTCGGACACTTTCAGAGCGGCGTCAACGCTCGGCATTGACAGCGTCGTTTCCTTCAACATGCCGAGCACATCGGCCAGTGCCAGGCGGTACTTTCCCGAAAGCTCCTCCGCCCGGGTAGTGATCTGCGTTTGCTCGGATCCGGAAAGGCCAGAGAACTTCGCCTCGGCTCGCACGCGTTGCGCTTCGGACGCTGCGTTCAGCGCCTCGCGGCCCCACGTGCCGGCCATGTAGGCGCCGGTGTAGCCGCCGGCCATGACATAGGCTGGGCGTAGGGCGCCTTTCAGCGCGCGGCCGATCCGAAGCGCTTCCTTCTCCGTTTGACGCATGCTCGACCGCACGGCCGCCATCTCGCCGAGCGTTGCTGTCTTCCAAGCGGAGATCTCAGATTTCTTCAGCGCGGCGGCCAGGCCGCGGCCGGCAATGTCTTTCAGAAGGCTGTTCCACGACCGGCGGACGACTTCAATCTCTCTGGCGCCAGCCGCCATCTTGTGAAGCTGGCGTTCAAAGCTCTGCCCCCACGGTGCCGAGGACAGGCGCTTGGCCGTCCTCTCGATCGAGGCCATTGAGCCTTCGACCTTCTTGGCCTCGCCGAGACCCATGGCCTCGACCACCAGCTGCAGACGACCAACGAGAGTACGTGCCATTTTCAACGCTCCGGAACTCGAAACAAACCGAACTACATGCTATCAACAATTGTCCCAATTTTCACTCAATATGCGGGACAAAAGTACCAATCAGGGAGTTTGATTGTGGCCGGACGTATGAGCTTCGCCAGCAGGATCAAAGAACGCAGGAAGGCGCGCCAGGGTGGCACCTCCAAGGCGGCGGATGAGCCAATTCCTACTCGTCGTCAGGTCGACGCGCCTCCCATCGAGCCGTCAATGCAGCAGCTCGCTGGCGGTCCAATCGAGTACCGGCACTATCACGATGCCCCAGCCGCCAAACCGCTTGGAAAAGGAAAGCGAGTCCACACCGATCGGTATCAGGTCCCGCGGGCCATCTTGAGCTGGTCAAACGCGAAGTGCGCGCTCGTCGGATACCTTACCGGCAGGGGCTACACGTCGCGGGAGATAGAGAGAATCCTGAACGATGGGACAAGCAAAGACACTGTGCGCGGACAGTGGCGGCGGTGGGGCCTTCCGCTGCCCGAGCAAAACGGGCAGCGTGTGGCCGTCATGCCAGTGGCGCTTGCGTCAGGCCCCCGAAATAAGCTTTCCCAGCGCGCCAAAAAGGTCGGCATCGCGCCTGACGAGTTCCTTCGCAGGATCATCGTATGTGTGCTGGATGACGATCTCTACCAAGCTGTAGTCGACGATCGTTTCGATCCGAAGCCGAAGAAGGCGCCTGCTGGTTAAGGCCGCGCCCCAATTGGTTGCTTGCCTTATCCCCGCCAACGGGCTGCGTCCCCACTACGATGATGGCCGATATAAAGGTCGCCGCCGGCGCCACCACGGTGCATGTCGAGCCTCGCGTGAGTGTTGCGTCTTTAGCTGCGCGGCCGCAGTCGTGACCAGGCGTCGTTCAACGAGTTTGTCCTGCGACACCGCTGGGCTTTAGAGTGCACCTTCACGGCTCGTTCCCGAACTCCTTATGGTCTACATCGCCAAGCAGACCTTTGGCTTCTTCCGCGATGTCGAGAAGGATGTCGCGACAGATTGCCTGAAGGTGGCGCTGGTCATGATCCGTTAGAGATGGAACGGCAATTCGTGCCCGATGTGGGATGCCCTCCACAGCCGCTCGCACTGCGGAGGCAAAGATTGTCCATGGTTCTTTCAGCTCGTCATGAGTGATTGTTTCGAGTTGTAGCTTGGCAAGCTCGGCTTGCTTGATCTGGTTGGTGACCCGCAGCGTCTTCAGACGCTCCTCCGACAGGGTGCCATTGGTCGGGCTCGACGCGGCCCGCTCCCGCAGCGCCTCGCAATACCGCCGGCTGGACTCGAGCAGACGATATCTCCCGCGCTCAGCGCGAACGACTACGCCCCTTTGCACCCACGTATCAATGGACCTTCCGCTCATGCCGAGAAAGCCGGCGAGTTCGGACTTCGAACAAGTATCGGGAAAGCGGGGCAGCGGGGCTGCCGAGATCGCACTTGATGCCACGGAACAACTCCAAACACGGGCGCCAGATACCCTTGAATCACTTCACGGAATCGTCGTCAACGCGCCTTGCACTTCACGAAGCACGAAGGCCCCGGTTGAAAGATAAGGTCGGCGAATATCCGAGGGGCTGCGCTCCGCTCCGCCTGCCCCCCTCATACGGTCCCTAGACGTGTTTTGCTGAGCTCGAGCGCGGGCAGGCGAGGGCGTGCGTGAGGGCCGCGCATGTGGGCCGAGGGCGCGGGCGGGCAGCGTGGGGCGTGGCCTGGTGTGGCGCTATGACAGCGCGTGGGCAAGGGCATGTGCTGCAGGGTGAGCGCGCATCAAGCGCGCGTGCTCGCACATGGTGGGCAGGGTGTGGGCATGCCAAGCAGCGCGCGGGGCAAGGAGCGGCTGGCCGGCGGTCATCGCCAGAGTGCGCTATTGCGCGCGTACCGGGTCTGTTGCACTTCTATCACCGAGGCGGTTGTGGGGATCAGCATGTTGAAGGCAGTATTCGCGTGTGTGTTTGCAGGCGTGCTCTCGGGGTGCGTTGCTCAACCAGTCTTCTCGGTTGATGGTATGCCCTACGCTGGCTCCAACGGCGGGATGCTGAAGATGAAGCGTTTGGGCGAGGCGGGCCTCATCCCG
Organism: Mesorhizobium sp. ES1-1; assembly: GCF_020164785.1. Taxonomy (GTDB): domain Bacteria; phylum Pseudomonadota; class Alphaproteobacteria; order Rhizobiales; family Rhizobiaceae; genus Mesorhizobium. The sequence goes on from NZ_JAIUGX010000013.1 coordinate 39,507, forward strand.
GTTTCGATCTCATGCAGAATGCCTCGATCAGGCCCTGCCGCAAAGTCGCCGACCGGCTATTTGGTTACGCATCGTTGGGCGAAGGCGCCCACGCCGTATCCGGATTGGACCGCTATAGTTGGCGACTCTCCTTTAAGTCAGGCGCACCGGGCGTCGGTGAAGGCAAAAGGATACCGCTTGGTAGCTCAGGACAGCTATTACCAAACGGTGGCTCACCAACGGGTTCGCTGCGAGCTGTGGCGGAAGGAGTGAACTAGCAACTATCTGATTTAACAAGATTTTTCGCGCTTTTTGCTTGCACAAAACAGCCATTTGTGCGACTATTTCCATGCAAAACGGCCCTGCCAAGAGCGCCAACTCTAGGCAGGGCCTCACCGAAACGAAGTTCATGGAAGGAACATCGCATGGCTGTCTCAGCCCATACCCTTTTTGCATCTGAAAATCACCCGGTTTTCGCATCGCGCACGGATTTCGCGCGCGTTGGAGCTCAGCGGTTCGCCGGCCAAGCCACCGCACGTTTCGACACCGGCCGCGCCTTGACCGAGGATGAGCTGCGCGCGCGTGCGCCGTCGGTCTTTGCACTCGCCGCGCACGAAAGCCGCTCCGAACGTTTCCAGCCAATCCCGACGATTGAGATCGTGCGGGCGCTGGCAAAGGAAGGCTTTCACGTCGTAGGCGCAAAGCAGTCCGGCACGCGCGACGAGACGCGGCGCGACTTCACTAAGCACCTGCTGCGCCTGCGCCGGCTGGACAATGCGACCGCCTATTCGGTCGGCGACACGGTTTGCGAAATCCTGCTCAAGAACGCGAACGACGGCTCAAGCGCTTACGATCTGATGGCAGGCCTTTTCCGCATTCGTTGCCTCAATTCGATGGTGTCGCAAACGGCAACGCTTGACTCGCTCAAGGTGCGCCATTCCGGCGACGTCGCGGGCAAGGTGATCGAGGGCACCTATACCGTTCTCGACGCGGCACAGAAAACGCTTGCCGCGCCTCAAGACTGGTCGACCGTGCGGCTCAACAATGACGAGTCCGCAATCCTGGCCGAAGCGGCGCACCTGCTGCGCTTTGCCGACGCCGAGGGCAACATTGAAACGCCGATCAAGCCGGCACAGCTCCTCATTCCTCGCCGCTACGATGACCGCTCGCCCGATCTGTGGACGCAATTCAATGTCGTGCAGGAGAACGTCATCCGTGGCGGTCTGCGCGGTGTCGGTCGCGACGCCAACAATCGTCGGCGGCGCGTCACCACGCGCGAAGTCAACGGGATCGATCAAGACGTGAAGCTGAACAAGGCTTTGTGGCTGATTGGCGCCAAGATGGCCGAGCTCAAGGGAATTCGCGCGGCGGCATGATCCGAGAGATCGCCCGCGCTGGCGTCGAAGCGTTCGTGATTGCCGCCGTGGTGGCGGCAATCACCCTCCTCGCAATCGCAGCCGCCCCCGTGCCGCTGCCTGTCTGAAAGGATTTCCAATGCTCAACCCTGTGAAGCACAAGCCAATGAAGTACGAAAGCAAATGGTATGTCGCCGCGCGCACCGCCCACGCGCGCTACATGTCAAAGCCAATGCGGTCGACGGCCAAGCCTGGCCCGGAGGCCGATTCCAAAGCGCTGGAATACGCGCTTTGGCTCCTCAAGCGCGATGGTGTCGACATTGAAGCGCTCGCCGACGCCGCGCGCACCGCCCACAATCTGCAATTCCCGCCGACAAAGCACCGCGAGCGCGGCAGGATGTGGGAGACGCCGCACGCGAGCGCAATTCCCGCTGATATGGCCTGGTCGACCCGCATTGCCTGGGATTTCTGCGCCGCCGGCCGGCGGCCGCGCTTTGTGCACTTCAAATTCTACACGCCGGAATCGAAGGGTTGGCGGCGTGGCGCCGCTCATACCTACACCGTTTTTCACACAATCGAGCTGCCGCATTGGGCGTTCGATGCCGGCGACGCCGGCGAGGAAATTGCTCAGTAGAACGACACGGAGGCCGATGGCGATGACGAGGACTAAATCTGATTGAATCAGTTCTAGGCATCGCTAGTGGCAACGCGTTCAGATCAATCGCACGTGCTTCCGTTGCAGGTATTCCCAACATTCGAGTGAAAGCAGGGGCCAACGCTTCGCAATGTCCCATTAGCACATTCGAACTGAGTACAACCGCTCCCGACGCAATTTCTATAGCATTCAATCCCGTCTGGCGTCTTACCGCATGAAGCTCCGACTGATTGAAGCAGACTCTGCGGCTTGTGGGGCTTTACCACGGAGAACGAAACTGGCTGACTTGTGGGATGTGTTCCCGCACTGAGTGAAGAGATTGTACAGACCATAGAAGCGACAGAAATCATGACAAGGCGAGCAAGCATTTCCACCTCCCTGATGTAATGCCCGTTAGCATCACCTAATGTGCAGACAGCCGCAATGCCGGGGTCATGAACCATGACATCGCTCGCGAATTCGTGATCAAGAAACGGAGGATGAGGTTAGTTATGGTGTGGATTGAAATCGGCACCACCTCGACGGGCGGAATCGTGGCGCTACCCCTCCGCCTGGCCAATCGTCACGGCCTCGTGACCGGCGCGACGGGAACGGGCAAGACCGTCACCCTGCAGCGCCTCGCCGAGCAATTCAGCGCCGCCGGCGTCCCGGTGTTTGCGGCCGACATCAAGGGCGATCTGTCGGGAGTTGCAGCCGGCGGCCGCTTCCCTGTGGCTCTCTGGGACATCTTCGGCCGCCATGGGTTGCCGGTCCGCACCAGCGTGCAAGAAATGGGCGCTGGCCTGCTGTCGCGCATGCTCGGCCTCAACCAGGCGCAAGAGGGCGCGATGGAGATCGCCTTCCGCAAGGCGGAGGACGACCAATCCTACATGCTCACCCTGGACGATCTGCGCTGGTCTCTGAATGACATGATGGAAGAGCGCGAGGACGTGTGCCGGCAATACGGCAATGTCACCGCCGCCTCGATCGCAGCCATCCAGCGCAATTTGCTGGCCCTCGAGGCGCAAGGCGGCGATCGCCTGTTCGGCGAGCCGCCATTCGACATCATGGATCTGATGGCGCTAGACGGCGGGGGCAGGGGCACAATCAACCTACTGCATGCCGATCAATTGATGGAGGCGCCGAAGCTCTACGCCACGTTCCTGCTGTGGCTGCTGTCTGAGCTGTTCCGCAAATTGCCCGAGGCCGGCGACCTGGCCAAGCCGAAGCTGGTGTTCTTCTTCGACGAGGCGCACCTGCTGTTCACCGATGCGCCGAAGCACCTGGTGCAGAAGATTGAACGGCTCGTGCGCTTGGTGCGATCGAAAGGCGTCGGCGTGTTCTTCGTCACCCAATCGCCGACCGATGTTCCGGCGGCGATCCTCGAGCAGCTTGGCACGCGCGTGCTGCATGCAATGCGCGCTCACACTGCGGAATCGTTGAAGAAGATCCGCGCGGCCGCCGACACGATCCGGCCGCGCAAGGGCTTCAAGACGAAAGAGGAATTGCCGACGCTCAAGATCGGCGAGGCGTTGGTGTCGGTCATCGGCGAGGACAATGTGCCGAGCGAGGTCGAGAAAGTGAAGGTGATCTATCCCGCCGCGCAGGTCGGAGCGATTTCAGATGAAGAGCGCCAAGTCGTGCTCGAGCAGACCCTCTTGCGGAAGAAATACCATGCTGGACTGGCCGATCATGTCGCGGCCCGGGCGTTCGTCCGGCGCATGAAAGAGGCGAGGGGGATTGATCCGGGTCCGGAGGGCGAGGCGATCGCGCCCGAGCCCAACCTCTATCTGAGGCACGTCCCGACGATCAATGAAGATGTGGATTCGGGGAAAGGCGTGCGGCGCGGGCTGGCCGAAATCGCCGGATGGGCCGCGGTGGCGGCGATAGGGCTTAAGATGGCTGGGGTGCTTTGATGAGTGACAAGGGCAGCGAGAAATTCCGCATCCTTTCGTTGGACGGCGGCGGCGCGAAGGGATTCTACTCACTCGGCGTATTACATGAACTTGAGGCAATGCTCGGTGGCGGTCCACTATGCGAGCGCTTCAACCTAATCTACGGCACAAGCACGGGTGCCATCATAGGGACGCTTCTCGCGGTCGGGAAATCGGTCACTGAGATCCATGACCTGTATGCCAAGTATGTGCCGACGGTCATGAAGCCATGGCTGCCCTCGGCCAAGACGGAAAAGCTGGCAGCTTTGGCGAACGAGATTTTCGGCGACATGCAGTTCGACGCTGTTCGCACAGGCATCGGCATCGTGGCCACCAATTGGGCCAAGGAAAGGCCGATGATCTTCAAAGCGGAACCCACCCAAGCGCATGGCAGAGTGGCTTCGTTCGTTCCCGGCTGGGGTGTGCGCTTGGCTGACGCCGTCCAAGCCTCGTGCTCGGCCTATCCATTCTTTCTGCGGAAGACCATCACGACATCGGATGGAGATACGATCGAACTTGGTGATGGCGGCTTCTGCGCCAACAACCCGTCCCTCTACGCCATAGCCGACGCTGTTGAGGCGCTGGGGGTCCGCCGCTCAGCAATCGCCTTGATCAGCATAGGTGTCGGCGTCTACCCATCGCCGAAACGGGCTCCACTTGGCCCCGCCTGGTTAGCAAATAAGCTGCCTTCGATTCAACTTCTGCAAAAAACGTTGGAAATCAACACGCAGTCGATGGAACAGCTTCGAAAAGTGCTATTTGAAGACGTTGGGACAGTCCGAATAAGCAATACTTATCATCAGCCGGAGATGGCTACGGACCTGCTGGAACACGATCTGGCCAAATTGAACATTCTTCGCCAGCGGGGTCGTGAATCGTTTGAAGAACATGAGGGGAGGATTCGGGCCCTCCTTGTTTGACGAAATGAGGGGGCGGATATGGCAATTTCAGAAGCGCAGTTGGCTACTTGGTCAGCGCAAGGTTCAATCACGCAGTCGGCGACGACCTACCAGGCCATTCGGGGAGTACTCAATGACACTGGGTCGCCCTATTATGCGAAGATATTTGAGATTTTCCTACAAGGATCTTATGGCAACGCCACCAACATCTATGCCGACAGCGACGTCGATGTCGTCATCAAGCTGACCTCAACATACTATCCAGATACGTCCCGCTTGAATTCAGCGGAGAAGGCGCAATACGATCGTGATTGGACCCCAGCGTCTTATGAACTAAGTGAGTTCAAACGGGATGTCGCTGCCTGGCTTACCTATAAGTTTGGCAATGGTGTAAAGGTCGGCAACAAGGCGATATTCGTCCCAGGAAACGGCAGCCGGCGTGACGCGGACGTCCTCGTTGCGGCGGAACACCGCCTGTATACCGGCTGGCCGGGATATGTGGAGGGCATCGTCTTCGAAGCTGGATCTGGTCGGCGTATCGTCAACTATCCGAAGCAGCATTCAGAAAATTGCACGGCCAAGCACCAGGCAACCGACGGCCGGTTCAAGCCTATGGTGCGTGTGCTGAAGAATATGCGAAACAAGATGAAATCCGACAGGTATTTGGCTGACGGAGTGGCGCCATCATACTACCTCGAAGGGCTTCTCTATAATGCGCCAAATTCTTGTTTTGGAGCAAGCTTTCAGAACACGTACGAATTATCGATGGCCTACCTTCTTACAGCGCACCGAGATCAACTGATGTGCGCAAACAATATCCATTATTTGGTCCGCGACGGCTACGACACGAGTTGGTCGGACGCGAATTTCGTGGCCTATATGAACGCCGCCGATGCTTTTTGGAGAAACCACTAGCTCACCAGAGCTTGACACCATGTTCATTGAGCCGCGAGGCAATCGCCTTCGCGGCATCGTCCCGGCGCCTGCGGACGTCGCATAGGCCTGGCCCGGCGTTCCCCAGTGAGCCGGGACGTGAGCGACGGAAATAGTGATGGCCGCCTATCACGCAGAAGCCGAATATCGCTGGGAAGCCGTCTAGACAACCGTCAATGCGCGTCGACCTCGGGGAAATCGTGGTCTGCGAAGGATATCGGCACGCTTCTTGTCGGCGCCAATGGCAGACGCCGACAGTTCCCGGGGATCATAGGACGGGCCGAGGAAGGCGAACGATGTTTCGATGGCAAGATTGATGGTGTGTCAGCGCCCAGAACGTCTGAACGAGGCCTACGATCAGTTGTCGTTCGATCTCCAAGGGGCAGGAACGGCGGAAAAAGCCAGGTCTTCGGAAGCGCACCCTTTACTCTTCCCGGCGCCTTCACCGTCCTGTGCTGCCGCATTGGTTGGCACTCAAGAAGCGCTTGCTGCTAGGAACGCATCGTTATTCCTCGCATGGCTATCTCTGTCGCCGCTGTGCGGAGAGGTGGTATAGCCGTTCTGATATGCTCAACCGTCATATCGACGAGCCCTAATCGTCATTGGTCGGCTGTCGGTCCGGCATGCAAAATAATGGCGGAGTGCAAACAACAAACAAACAGAGGGGCTACCAATGGTTGCAAGTGCAAAAAACTATTCGCGGGCGCGGTCAGGAGTGCTCGCGCTCATGATGTCTGCTTCATTGGTACCAGCCGCAAGGGCCGATATCTTGATCGCGGTAGCCGGCCCTGTGACAGGACCTTTGGCAGCCCCGGGCTCAGAAATATTTAACGGAGCCAAACAAGCCGCCGAGGATATCAACGCTAAGGGTGGGATCAACGGTGAGAAAATCATCCTTTCCATCCAGGACGATGCTTGTGATCCGAAGCAGGCCGTGTCTGTCGCGAACGCCATCGTGGCCGCCGGCATCAAGCTGGTCGACGGACACTTCTGTTCCGGCTCCACAATGCCGGCGTCTGACATCTATAACGAGTCTGGCATCACCGCGATGACGGTTTCCTCAAATCCCAAGATAACCGAACGAGGCTATCAGAACATCTTTCGGTTTGGCGGGCGCGATGACCAGCAAGGGCCGGCCGGCGCCGAGTTCATCTTGAAAAAGTTCGCCGGAAAAAAGGTCGCTTTGCTCAACGACAAGTCGACTTATGGGGTCGGTCTGGTGGATGGCGCCCGCGCGGCGTTTAAGGCAGCCAACGCGGTTATTGCGATCGATGACGGCATCAATCCGGGCGAAAAGGATTACTCAACTGTTGTCCTGAAACTCAAAGAGGCCGATGTCGAGGCAGTCTATTTCGGCGGCTACCACACCGAAGCCGGTCTGATGGCGCGCCAAGCATTGGATTCCGGCTATAAGCTGTCCATCGTGGGTGGCGATGGATTGAATACCTCGGAACTGGGCGCCATTGCCGGCGCCGCTGCTGAGAACGTATTCTTCACCTTTCCGCCAGACGCCACAAAGACGGCCGCAGGCAAGGAAATTGCTACCCGGATGCGGGCGAAGAACTTGAGCGCCAGCGGCTGGACCATCTACTCCTACGCAATCATCGAAGCTTTGGCGGAAGGCGTTGCCCGCGCCGGCGGCCAGGACGCGGCGAAAGTCTCCGAAGCTCTTAGGTCGAAACCGGTGACCACGGTTCTGGGCGACGTTTCGTTCGACGCAAAGGGCGACAACACCAAGCCAGGCTACGTCGTCTACCATTTCGTGTCGGGCACGCCGACCGAAATCGAATAGCACAACCGCAAGTGCCAGCCGCCGGCGCCAGTGGCGCCGGCCCATTCTCATCCAGATCGTGAGCAATTCTTCAATGGGCCTGAATCATTCCACCTTGTTCCTCAATCGCGATGCGGTCGAGGCGGTGAACCTCGACATGAAAAAGATCATCGATATCGTCGAGGAGGCCTTGATCGAGAAGGCGCATAATAGGGTTCAGATGCCGGCAAAGCACTGGATGGAGCGCGGGATGGATCGTGACAACTCGCGATGGTTTGGCGGGATGTCGAGCCTAGTGCCGAAGTTCGGATATGCGGCCATGAAATGGCAGTCCGGTTCCGATGAGAACGCCGCCAAGGGTATTCCCTATCTCACCGGCCTGCTCTTCCTAAATTCGATCGAAGACGGTCTGGTCGCATCCGTCATGGATTCGACATGGATTACCCAGCAGCGGACTGCCGCCGCTTCTGCGGTCGCAATAAAGCATCTCGCCAATCCCGGCGAAGAGAGTTTTGGCGTTGTCGGCGCCGGTGTTCAGGCGCGAAGCCACCTCGAAGCGCTCGGCCATGTGATGCCAGCCCTAGAAACGGTATTCATCTACGACATCAATCCCGATGCATCGCGGCGATTTGCCGAAGTCGTGCAAGCAGCTGGCCTCACGCCGAAGATCGTCAACACGCCGCGCGCCGTGTTTGACCAGACATCCGTCATCATCACCTGCGGCCGCATCCAGGCCGATATGGACCGTCTTGCCGATGCCGATTGGGTTCGTCCCGGTCTCACCACAGTAGCCATCGACTACGACTGCTACTGGAAACCTTCAGGCCTACTTGCGATCGACCATTTGCTGACGGATGATTTGGGCCAAATCGAACATATCAAGCCGTATGGCTACTTCGTCGACAGCCCGAAATTCAAAGGAGAGTTGGGCAGTGTTGCCGCCGGTCTGCTCGAAGGCAGGAAAAAGCCTGACGATTCCGTCGCGGTGATGAACATGGGTGTCGCGGTCGAGGATGTCGGCACCGCCAAGGCCATTTACGAAGCGGCGCGAGCAATGAAGCTTGGTCAGGTGCTTGAGCTTTAACTGCTCGGAAAGCCGGCAAACTTCTAGGAAAAGGCTTCAGATTCGCCGGGTCTTTCGAGCAGGCCGGTTTGCAAGAGCCACTTCCTGAAAGCCGTCACCGTCGCGCGGCGTGCCTTGCTCGAAGTATAGCAGAGGAAGTACGCAATGCCATCGCGGAGTTCCACGTCCGACATCTTGACCAGTTGGCCCCGGTCCAAAGCGGCTGAAATCAACGAATTCCGGCCCATGGCTATGCCCTGCCCAGCTTCGGCCGCCTCTATCATCATCGCGGATTCCGAAAAGCGGATGTTTGAGCGGCGTTGAGGCAGGGTGACGCCGGCTGCGTTCGCCCAATCCTCCCAGTAGTTCTTCTCGGAAAAATGAAGGAAGGCGACTTTGTCGGCGACATCCTCGAACCGGGAGGAACTGAGCTCGTCAGCCAATTTGGGCGCGATTACCGGAAAAAGCGGTTCTTCAGCCAGCTTTTCCGCGATCACGTCTGGCCATTTTCCGTCGCCGACCCGGATTGCGATATCTGCCTCTCCCTTTGTGAGATCCGCTAGATGGCGATGCCCGTCGATCGTCACATCCATCCAGGGATGTGAGAGCGCGAACTCACCAATTCTCTTGCTGAGCACGCGCGAGCCGTAAGAGCGCGCCATGGCGACCAGCAAAGTCTGCCGTGCGCGAACATTGGTGACAGCCAGCAGACCGCTTTGAAGTTCAGCAAAAGCGCGTTGGCAATGAACCCAGAGCGCATCGCCGGCCTCGGTAAACTGCAAACCGCGCGGCGTCCGGAAAAAAAGCGGTGCGCCGATAAACTGTTCGAGCGATTTGATCTGCCGACTGAGAGCGCCCTGTGTCAACCCGAGTTCCCCTGCAGCTCGAACAAGGTTCAGGTGGCGTGCCGAAACTTCAAAGATATGGAGAGAACGCAGCGATGGAATCTGCACGAGCAATTCGCTGCGATGGTCATTGCGCGGCATCGTAGACACTTCCTGGGAACTCCATGCCGAACCTAACAAAACGAAATGGCCCGCGATATGAGAAAAACTCATAGCGCACGGCCGTTGGTTTGACATGGTTTAAAGGTCGGGCCGCGCTTAGGTTGTTCTCGGCGGAAAATCCTAAGACGCGCGAGTGAGCATTTGGTATTCGACTATATCATTGTTGGTGGCGGCTCTTCGGGCTGCGTCATGGCTAACCGGCTTTCCGAAGGTGGCAGCCGCGTTCTGCTGATCGAGGCTGGGGAGGACACGCCGCCTGACGCCATTCCCGACGACATTCTCGACGGCAATCCGACGCGCGCCTATTTCAATCCAGACTATCAATGGCCGTCGCTGAACTCGGTTCCGGTTCGCGATGGCCGTGAGCCGAGCCACTATGAGCAAGCGCGCGTCATGGGCGGCGGCTCGAGTATCAACGCGCAGGTCGCCAATCGCGGCGGACCTGAGGACTATGATGGATGGGCATCGAGTGGCGCGTCGGGATGGGCCTGGACGGATGTCCTCCCTTATTTCCGCAAGCTGGAGTCCGATCAGGACTTTGATGGCGAGTTTCACGGCAAAGACGGACCGCTCCCAATAACACGGGTCAAAAGATCCGAGTGGTCCGGTTTCATCACAGCGGTATCGGAAGCATACGAAACAGCCGGCCTCCCATTTAGGTCGGACTTCAACGGCGCGTTCGGCGACGGATATTCGGTCGTGCCGCTTACCAATCGCGACGGGCGTCGCGTGTCGACCGCTATCGCCTACCTGACACCCCAGGTTCGCACCCGAAAAAACCTCACGATCCTGCCCGACACCACCGTCGAAGGATTGACCTTTTCTGGGCGAGCCGTCACCGGCGTGGAAACCCAGGGCCGCTCTGGCCGCCAATCCTATCAGGCGTCGACCGTCATCCTGTGCGCGGGCACCATCCACTCGCCGGCAATTCTGATGCGTTCCGGGGTCGGCCCCGCTGAACAACTAGCCAAGCTCGGTATACCTCTGATCGCCGACCTTCCCGGGGTGGGGCAGAATCTGCAGGAACATCCCTCGATCGCCGTGTCGGCATATCTCGCGCCGGTCAACCGCATGGCGCCTCATGTCAGCGGCCACATCCAGATGCATGCGCGCTATTCGTCCGGTGTCGATGGCTGTCCTGAAACGGACATGGCGATATCGGCCGTCGCAAAGTCCGCCTGGCATCCGCTCGGCAAACGCCTAGGTTCCCTCCAACTTTGGGTGAACCGCGCTTATTCTACGGGTGCGGTTATGCTCAAGGATCGTTGCTATACCTCCGAGCCCGAAGTCGACTTTAACTGGCTAAGCGACCGCCGTGACATCGATCGGCTGAAAGGTGGCTTCCGTTTCCTGGCAAAATTGCTGAAGCAGGAAACACTCTCCGCAGTCGCCCTCGATCCGTTCCCATCGGCCTGGAACCGGCGCGCCAAGCAGGTCAGCAAGATCAATCGCCTCAATTACGGGCTGACGTCTGCCTTGGCGATGCTCATGGACAGTTCCACGGGTTTGCGCCGCAGCCTCATCAAGCGCCTCATAACAGACGGCGTTACCATCGCAGATATGGTCGGTGACGACGATCTGCTGGAGTCGTTCATTCGCCGTAACGTGACCGGCAACTGGCACCCTACATCGACGTGCCGTATGGGCGCAAAGACTGATCCTTTCGCAGTTACGGACGCCTCCGGACGTGTCCGCAACGTTTCCGGCCTGCGCATTGCCGATGCGTCTGTGATGCCGTTCTGCCCACGGGCAAATACCAACATTCCCACCATCATGGTGGCCGAGAAAATGGCGGACATCATTTTGAAAGAGCACGTGCATGACTGACGGCGCGGTGTTGAAGAGTTTTATCGACGGCCAATGGATGGATTCGTCGTCAGGCGGGCGTATCGAGGTAGATGACCCGTCCACCGGCGAAGTCATAGCGCTGGTCGCCGAAGCCGACGTGTCAGACATCGACCTGGCCGTTACTGCCGCCCAGAGGGTGTTTCGTGAACGTACGCTCGTCGATATGCACCCCTACGATCGTGGGCGCTTGCTCTTCCGCATTGCCGATGCGCTGGAGTTGCGTGCCGATCAGATCGCAACGACGGTCTGCATGGATACCGGCAAGGCTATTGATGTAGCGCGTGAGGAAGTTGGCACGGCCGTACGCTATGTAAGATATTACGCTGGCCTGGCGGATAAGCTCGAAGGCCGATCGATCCCGCGCGGCGCCAACATCGTCGACTATACCGTCAGAAGCCCGTTCGGCGTTTCCGCTCAGATCGTGCCGTGGAATTTCCCACTTGAGTTGACGGCGCGCTCGCTGGCATGCGCCATCGCGACCGGCAATTCGGTCGTCGTCAAGTCGCCGGACCTCGCGCCACTATCCGGGATTGAGGTCGCCCGCGCCTGCGAGGCGGCAGGTTTGCCTGCCGGCGCGGTCAATATCCTGACCGGCTACGGCCACAAGGCGGGACAGGCGCTGATAGAACATCCCGACGTTCGCCATATTGTGTTCACCGGCTCCATGGCGACCGGCAGAACGGTGCTCAAGACCGCGGCCGAGCGCATCATACCCTGCATCATGGAACTCGGTGGAAAATCGGCCGGCATCGTCTATGCCGATGCCGACATCGACTGCGTGATTGATGCAGTGCGCAGCGGATCATTCCTTAATGCCGGCCAGAACTGCAATGCTTTTTCCCGTCTGCTGGTCGACAAGAGGATCGCGGACGAAGTCCTGGAGCGCGTGAAATCGTGCGTGCAAGGGCTGTCCGTCGGGCCGGGCCGTGACAATTGCGACATCACCCCGCTGATTTCGAAAAGACAGCAGGATGGCGTCGAACATGCCTGCCACACGGCAGTTTCCCAAGGCGCGCGGCTGGTGACGGGTGGATCCGCGCTGAGGGACCGCAGCGGTTACTTCATGGCCGGGACACTGTTTTCCGATGTCGAGCCTAGCAGCCATCTCTTCCAGACCGAGACGTTTGGCCCGGTCCTCGCGGTCACGACGTTTGACGATCCTCTGATGGCAGTCGAGCTTGCGAACGGCACGGAACAGGGCTTAGCCGCCGGCGTGTTCACGAAGGACCTCGATCTCGCTTTGTGGACGGCTGAACGGCATTGGGCGGGACAGGTCTACGTCAACGGCTGGTTCGTTGGCGGCGTCGAGACGCCGTTCGGCGGCGTAAAGCAATCCGGCTACGGCCGTGAGAAGGGCCAGGAAGCCTTGGACGGCTACGTACAGACGCGAAATGTCGGCATCAAGATTGCGCAGCCAGCCTCGAATTGGGCCGAAGGCGGCAAAGTGCGGAGAGACCGAGCATGAGAATAACCTCAATCAAGACGATCATCACCCGTCCGCCGATCCGGCATCCGGGAAAACTCGGCGTCGGTGATCTTGTCGCCGTAGACGCAGTGATCGTGAGTATCGAAACCGATGCTGATTTTTCGGGCGTGGGTGAATGCTCGCCTTGGGCGGTGTTTGCCGAAAATGCGTTTGCGATCAAGGCAACGATCGACAACTATCTGGCGCCGGCCCTCATCGGCGAAACCCCGTTCAATATCGAAGCGCTCCTGCTCAAGATGGACGCCGCGCATTACGGCTCGTCCTTCGCCAAGACCGGGGTCGAAATGGCGCTGCTCGACATCGTCGGCAAGGCATTGAATTGTCCCGTCAACCAGCTCCTAGGCGGTCTTGTGCGGGACAGGATCAGCCTCAGCTATTCAGTCACTAACCAGGAAGTCCAGGCCGATCTGGACGAGAGCCGCTGGCTGCTGGACCAGGGCTTCAAGGTTCTCAAGATCAAGACCGGAGTTCTACCCGAGCGCGAGGAACTCAGCCGGGTGGAAGCCTTGCGCAAGCTTGTCGGCGATGAGTTCGACCTGCGGATCGACTTCAACCAAGGCGGTCGTCGCGAGCAGATGACGCGGCTGTGCAGGCAGTTGGAGGCCTTCAAGCCTACATTCATCGAGCAACCGTTCAAGGGCTTCGACCTCGATGCAATGGCGGCGCTTTGCGCGGTTCTTGATACGCCCGTTATGGCGGACGAAAGTGTACTGAGCTGGGACCAAGGTTTTCAGGTTGCCAAGCGTCAAGCTGCAGACATCATCTCGATTAAGATCGCCAAGATGGGTGGCTTGGTGCGTTCTAAGAAGGTGGCCGGCATGTGCGAGGCGGCCGGAATCCCATGCTACGCTGGCGCGATGTGGGAGTCCGGCATTGGCCTGGCCGCCAGTCTGCATTTTGCGTGCTCATCGCCTGCGATCAAATACGGCAGCGATTTCTATACTGCCAACTACCTCATGACAGATGATCTCATCATTTCCCCGCTTGCTGTAAGTGACGGCGACATACTTGTGCCAATGGGCCCTGGGCTTGGTATCGAGCCTGATTGGGAGGCAATTGAGCGATACAGGGTGGTTGCGTAGTTTTGACCGCCTTGACTGGCAACTGACATACCCAACTGATTATAAGGGGCGTTCAGCTCGGCCAGAGAGCCGCGCAATCTCAGCCGCGTGGCTTTCGATGACTGGGTCTGAGCTATTGGGGCGCAGCTAATGTCTTTTGCCACCATTACACTCCACCGGGCCCGATTTGGCGGGGGCAGGCTGGGTTGAGTGGCAGAAACGCGCCCCGGGGCAGCCCCGCCGCATGATAGCCACCGCTCATCGAGCTTAACGAATTCCACGATCGCAACCGATTGGACCTGCTATTAGCGTATTGGAGCTCTATCCATCTGTCGGGACGTGTCGCTCAACGTCCACGCCTGATTCATCAAGCCACCGCGTTGAGGGGATCTGCCGGCTAACCAACCATCCTGCTGCCTTTTTTCGGCGTACTAAAAGCCACTTCGACCATGTAGGACGAAGCAAATCTCAAATTAGATTTTCCTAATAGTTAATCACAAAAAGTTGTTCTGCATTTTGCCGCTTTTCAACTTTTGCTGATTGCTTCTGGGCTGCCGCGTAGCGGATAAATCAAAATACAACTTAATGTTGTTTGCCGGGGGGCAAGTGGGAATTTCTACACCCATAGTCGCGCGCTTGGACAGCGGCGTCATCTGCTTGACGTTGATGACCCAGTATCTCCGCCAGCCGGCCAATGCCGACGCCATTCGCCATGACCTGGGTCTTGGCGAGGGGCTCGCGGATCGGGTCGACATTGTGCGGGCAGCCAAGCGGCTGAAGCTCAAAGCCAAGATTGGTATGCCGGCGCCGAAGCGACTGTATCGCCTGCCATTGCCGGTTATTATTGAAAAGAGAGATGGAAGTTTTGCGCTGTTGGCGGCGGTTTCCTCCGGCAAGGTCTTGCTACAGGACCCGCAGACAGCAGCCCCTCAGGAGCTTTCACGCGCCGATTTCGACGCGCTTTGGAGCGGCTATGTCGTCCTGGTCACTAGCCGGGCCTTCGCGCAGGGCTTCTCGCGCCGCTTCGATTTCTCCTGGTTCATCCCCGAGATCATCCGCTACCGCTGGATCTTCGCCGAGGTACTGCTCGCCTCATTCTTTGTGCAGCTGCTCGGGCTGATCTCGCCGATTTTCTTCCAGCTGATCATCGACAAGGTGCTGGTTCACAACGGCCTGACCACGCTCGAGGTCCTGGTCATCGGGTTGTCGGCCGTTTCCATGTTCGAGGTGCTGCTCACCGGCCTTCGCACCTACACCACCATTCACACCACCAGCAGGATCGATGTGGCGCTCGGCGCCAAGCTGTTTCATCACCTGCTCGGCCTGCCGATCGCCTATTTCGAGGCACGGCAGACCGGCCAGACTGTGGCCCGCGTGCATGAACTGGAGAACATCCGCGCCTTCCTCACCGGATCGGCGCTCACGGTCCTTCTCGACGTGCTTTTCTTATTTGTCTTCCTGGCCGTGATGTATCTTTACAGCCCCTGGCTGACCGTGATCGTCATTTGCTCGATTCCAGCCTATGTTATCCTGTCGATGGCGGTCACGCCGGAGTTTCGCCGCCGTATCGAGGAAAAGTTCAACCGCGGCGCAGAGAACCAGACCTTCCTGGTCGAATCGATCGTCGGTGTCGAAACGCTGAAGGCGATGGCGGTTGAGCCGCAGATGCAGCGTCGCTGGGAGGACCAGCTTGCCGGCTATGTAGGCGCCAGCTTCCGCACGGCCCGGCTAGCGAACTTCGCTTCCAATACCGCCCAGCTCATTTCGAAGGCGGTTATTGTCGCCACCATGTGGTTTGGCGCCAAAGCGGTGGTCGCCGGCGACATGACGGTTGGCCAACTGGTTGCCTTCAACATCATGGCCGGGCGAGTTTCTGGCCCGGTGCTGCGGTTGGCGCAGCTCTGGCAGGATTTACAGCAGGTGCGTATCTCCGTCGACCGGTTGGGAGATATCCTCAATGCACCCGTCGAGATCTCGGGCGGCGGAGGACAGGGCTCTCTACGCAAAATCTCGGGCCATGCCGCCTTTGATCACGTCACGTTCCGGTACCGCCAAGGCGAGCGCGAGATCCTCAGTGACGTCTCGTTCCAGACCGAGCCGGGCGAAATCATCGGCATTGTCGGTCCATCGGGATCGGGCAAGAGCACTGTCGCCAAGCTGCTGCAGAGGTTGCATGTTCCCGAACGTGGCCGGGTCCTTATCGACGGCGTCGACCTAGCGTTGATCGATCCCAGAAGTCTGCGTCGTCAGATCGGCGTGGTGCTGCAGGAGAACATCCTGTTCCGCCGAACGGTGCGCGAGAACATCGCGCTCGCGGATCCCGCACTGCCATTGGAGCGGGTCATAGAGGCGGCCAAGCTGTCCGGCGCTCACGACTTTATCGTCCAGCTGAAGTCAGGCTACGACACGGTCCTGGAAGAGCGGGGTTCAAATCTCTCCGGCGGCCAGCGCCAGCGGATTGCGATAGCACGCGCCTTAGTTACCAATCCACGCATCTTGTTATTTGATGAGGCCACCAGCGCGCTTGATTACGAGTCTGAGTACGTCATCCAGCAGAACATGCGCCTCATGGCTAAAGGCCGCACCGTGTTCATTATCGCTCACCGACTGGCGGCACTTCGGGACGCCACCCGCATCATCACCATTGAAGCGGGCCGTATCACCGAACAGGGTACGCATGATCAGCTTCTGAAGCTTAATGGTCGGTATGCCCAGCTTTACCGATTGCAGGCGGAGCAGCGCCCGTCGGCCCAACCCCAGGCGGCGGAGTAGGCGATGGGACGCTATTGGCAAGCAATCCGGGAAGGCGTGGCGCGGGAGAGGGATGCCAAACGGCCCAAACTCAACCGCGATGAACGTGCCTTCCAAGCGGCCGCGATCGAGATCCTCGAAACGCCGGTCTCGCCGGCCGCGCGCATCTTCTCAGCCTTGATCATGCTGTTTGCAGTGGGTGCGCTAACTTGGTCCTGGTTCGGCCGTATCGACACTTATGCCACGATCCAGGGCAAGCTGATCCCCATCGGCAAAGTGCAGGTCATCGAGCCCTTGATCACAGGCACGGTCAAGGCTCTGCACGTCAAAGCCGGGGATCATGTGGCAGCTGGCGAACTCTTGGTGGAGTTAGAGCCTGCGGAATATGCGGCCGAGCGCCAGAAGAATGCAGGAAATCTCGCTGCCGCAGAAGTTTCGAAGGCTCGGCTCAAGGCGCTAATCGATGCCGTGGAAGCTGGCGCATCCTCCGCGGACCAACAGTTCGTGGTCCCAGCGAATGCTCCAGCAGCCATTGTCGGCCTGCAACGGCTGCAGATGCGGCAATCGCTCGCTGCCTATCAATCAGATCAAGACAGTCTGGAAGCCGAACTCGCTCAAAAGCGGACTGAAATTGACCGCGCCGGCAAGACCTTGGTTGAGCGCCACAAGCTCGTGCTCCTCGCCGGCGACCGGCGAGATATCTATGAGCAACTCGAGAAGCGTCAGGTTGGCATTAAGACCAGTACCATCGATGCGCGCCAGAGCGAGCAGGATCAGTTGATGGCAACCGTGTCAGACGAAGGCCACGTCGCCGAACTGGAGGCAACAGTGCAGACGCTTGCGGCGCAAAAGCGTGCGCGTCGTGATGCTTATCTCGACAAGGTCGCTACGGAGCTGATTGAGGTCGACCGTTCGGTTCGCGTTATGCAGCAGGATCTCGCAAAGGCCGAACTCTTTGAGCGGGCGAGCCTACTCAAATCCCCCGTCGCCGGCCGCGTCCAGCAGCTGGAAGTCAACACGCTGGGGGAGGTTGTGCAGACCGGCCAGAAGCTGATGGTAGTTGTTCCAGATGGCACCAAGCTTGAGATCGAGGCGATGCTACTGAACCGGGACAAGGGCTTTGTCCACGAGGGGCAAGAGGTGCGCGTAAAGCTCGAAGCCTTTCCGTTCACTCGCTATGGCACGCTTGATGGCGAGGTTCTGACTGTTTCCAACGACGCCATCCCCGTCGGCGCGCCGCAACTGCGGTCAGCGGCCAAGGAAGAGACTATGCGCGACAGCGCCGGGCCGCTGGTGTTCCCGGCACGCATCGCGCTCAACGAGACGTCGATCCACGTCGAAGGCAGGGACGTGGTGCTGACTCCGGGCATGTCGGTGACGGCGGAGGTCAAGACGGGAAATCGACGAGTGCTGGGCTTTCTGCTCGATCCGTTGATGGAGATGACGGACGAGGCTTTCCATGAGCGGTAAATCGATCTGCCTTTTGCATTGAGCGCCGGGCCGTGGATGGCATGTACAGGAAATTATTATGAGAATAGACGAAATTATATACAAGGATATTGATGATGTTGATATCAAAGAATACGAGGGCGCATTTTCATTTTTGGCTCGAAAAAACCTCCCACTTAATGCTTCAATGGCAGATATACAAAACGCAAAAAGCAAATATTTAATAGCTTATGACAGCTATAGACTGGTTATATCGATTTTGATGGCTATATTGTCAGTCATATTAAATTTTGTGATATCGTTGATATATGACATGGATCTCGAACATAAAATGGAAGATTCCACTCTACTAAAGATCTGGCCATGGAACAATAACGCATTTGACCAGTTTCGGCGGAGCGGTCTCTTTCAGACGGAAGCCGGATTAAAAAACTTCTATTGGCTCTCGTATTTGTGCAGCGTGACGACTCTTATTTGGCTTGTATGGATTTTATGGAGAATATGGATAGAAATCCACCGACATGACCGCATGAATGTGAGTAGGCAAGAATATTTTTCGGCGCTAAAGGCCGTTGCTGTGCTCATGGCCGGAATAATGGTTTGCTTTTTAGCATCTATATCTGACTTATCGACAAGTCATTCATTCTATGGCCCGTCCTTGGCCGACGCTCCCGCGGTCTATGCTGCAAAGAAGGTCGCTCTCATATCTTCGTTTTTCGGACTAGTGGGAATACTGATGTTCGTTGTGTCTATGATACTTAGATACAAGCGAAAAGCTTAACTCGTTCGAAGTTTCTCGAAAGGAACACGCCGTGGGACAGGATAATAAGTCGAATAAAGGTAGCCTTTTTGACGGAGCCGAGAAAGGGTCTGTTGCCTTAGCAGGCTCTTTGTCCGGCCAAGACGCAGGCATTGCGGCGGCCGCAGGTTTTGCAAAGACGGCTGAACAGGCAAAGGGAGCTATAGAAGCGGGGAAGGTTCTCGGCCCAATGGGAATCGCCGCGGGCGCTGTCTATGGTGGCGTGGCAGGTTATAAGGAGAATGGCATCACCGGTGCAGTCGCTGGAGCAGGCAAGGAAACAGCGGCCGGCATAGCTGGCTGGGCTGCCGCCGAGTATACGGCCGGCGCGATTGCATCGATCCCAGGAGTTGGGGAAGAACCCATAGGACTCGCTGTGGCTGGCGTGGCTGGTGCATTCGTTGGCTTCGGAACTACGGTCTTTGGCCCGATCGCGGTTGAAAGTCTGCCTGACACAAATTTGGATCCGACGGGCAACGCCCAACGGTATCTAGATAACTTACCAATGATGACGGGTATAGACAGACCTGATCCAGGCGTTCCAAGTCAGAGTCAAAACCCTTTCACGCCCGAGAACAACAGCTTAGGTCCTTTAAGCCCCGTCAGTGAGCCGCAACCTGGGACAAATTCTGCTCCCAGTGCTGGATTAAATCCTAATGCTTTTACTAGCAACAACAACAGCTTTGGCCCTTTTAGCCCTGTTGGGGAGCAGCGCCCCGGGACAATGTCGGCTCCCAGCGGAGCGGCCGACGCGCGCGCCGCTGACAAAAACTCCTCCCCTAATGGCGGCACCTTCAACACAAGCGGCGCTACGCAAAGCGGCAATCCAAGTGGCCACAACGTTGGCTATAATGCTGGGTACGGCGATGACTACAGTGGCGCCGAAAACAATGGTACAGGATCTTCATACGGTGTTTCCAAACCGACGCATTATTCGCCGGATCCTAACTTCCTCGGCGGCGTACAACTCCAAGGTCCGTCTTATGTGCAAAGTCAGGTTGTCGATTTAACGGCTCCGGCGCAAATCTATAGCCCGACTACACCTCAGCCCGCGATTGCTGCGGTCGACCCGAACTACGGATTGGTTACGGTCGGTCTCGCCCAAGTATATATTGGGCCCCAGGTTTATTATGATGTCACAACGAAACCTGCTGCAGTCGTCCCCCACCCTGTCCCAACGCCGCCTCGGGCCCGGGTCGCGCCGATACCTGCAATCGTGCCGGCGTTGGTTTACGTTCCAGGAGTCGGTTACACCAACAAGCCCGATCCGATCGATGCCGTAGGGGCGGCAGTGCAGAACGCTTTGGATGCCGGCCTGTCGCCTGCGGCTGCAACGGCGATAGGGATGACTGTCGCCCAGCAGCGCCATGTGAGCCCCGACGATCCCAACCTACACATGAGGATTGCCAACCTAACCGGGGCGACGGGCGGGAAATCCGACCACGCCAGTAATTCCAGTCCTGGTGGCTTGGGCAATAGCGTAAATGGCGTTTCCGCGGTGGGTGATCATGCTGGTCATCCTAATGGCGTCTCGGGTAATCCCGGCAACGGGTGGGGTGGCCACCCTGTTTTGCTAGACCTCGCGGGCAACGGCCTTTCAATCAATGAATTGAGTTCGTCTTCGCAGTTCTTGGACCTTGAAGGAGATGGCTACCAGCACCGCACTGCCTGGGCGGGAAACGGGAACGGTGTGTTGGTACTAGATGCCGATGGCGACGGGAAAATCAGCCGTTCCAGTGAGTTCGTTTTCACCGAGTGGGACCAGTCGGCAACCAGCGACCTCGAAGCGCTTAAGAGCGTTTTCGACACCAATCACAATGGCTTGCTCGACGCCGGTGATGACCGTTGGTCCGACTTTAAAATAATGGTCGATGGTCAATTGGTGTCACTGGCCTCGCTTGGCATTGCCTCAATCGACCTGACCGCGACGGGCAGCGGCCAGAACTTTGCCGATAGCTCGGCCATCACCGGCACAACGACCTATATGAAGACCGACGGAACCACTGGCGCCGTCGGCGATGCGCTTCTCGCCTCCGACGCAAATGGCTACATCATCAAGAGCGCTTTCGTCACGAATGGCGATGGCTCGAAGACCACAACGCTTGGCGGTTACAACAAGGATGGCACCCTGGCGTTCCAGAACCGCATTACCGTCAGCGCCGACGGCCTGTCGACGACGACGCAGTTTGACGATGACGGAAACGGCACCTATGAGCGTTCGCAGACCGACGTGACGACAATCACGGCAGGTGTACGCCAGCGAACCGTGAGCGATTTCAACACAGACGGTTCGCTAGCCGAGCGCACCACGACGACAACCAGCGCCGACAAAAAGACGGTAACGACAGCGCTCGATCAGGAAGGCGACGGCGCGCCGGACCAGACGCAGGCCTTCGTGAGGAACGTCGACGGCTCGACGGTTACAACAGTCTCGGAGAACAGCGTTAATGGCACTTTGCTGCGCAAAGTCGTCACGGCTGCGTCCGCCGATGGCCTGTCGAAGACCGTTCAGCGCGATACCACTGGAACCGGCGTCTATGATCTCACCAGCACCGAGACGACGGTTGTCGCCGGTGACGGCACCCGTACAAAGACGGCTGCGGACACCTCGAGTGGCGGCACGCTGATCGATCGCGAACTGACCGTTAGCAGCGCCGACGGCCGCACGCGCACGGTCTTGCATGATCGCGATGGTGACGGCACGTATGAAATTCGCGACGCCACCATCATCACCAGCGGTGCCGGCAATTCGACAGTAACTACCGTTTCGACCTATAGCTCGACCAACGTGCTGATTGCCAAGACGGTCGCCACCACCAGCAGCGACGGCCTTTCCAAGACGGTCTCGACGGATTCCAATGGCGATGGCCAGGCCGATCTTGTCTCGTCTGACGTGACAGTAGTCGGCGCAGGCGGCAGTCTGACGGAAACGCAGCAACTCAAGAGCCGCGACGGCACCTTGCTGTCCAGCACCATCACCAGCACCAGTGGCGACCTCAAGACAATATCGATCTCAGCTGACGCCAATGGTGACGGCCACGTCGATATGGCCAAGACGATCGTCGTCGATGGCGCCGGCGTGACGACCTCAACCGTCAGCCAATTCAATGCGGACGGCTCCCTGGTCGGCAGGACATACGACCAGACTTCGGCTGACGGCCTCTCGCTCACAAGCAAGGTCGACATCGATGGCGATGGCATTTACGATAGTGTTGTCACTGACGTGACGACCACGGATGCCTCCAGCAACCGCACTCGCACTGTTACGACCAAGAGCGCCAATAGCACGCTGATAGGCAGCTCCGCGATTACCACCACTGCCGATAGCCTGACGCAGACTGAGAGGGACGACATCGACGGCGACGGCATAGTCGACCGCACGATTGTGACGGCGACGGTCCTCGGTGGCGACGGCAGCCGTACCGTGACCTCAACGACCACCAGCACCAGCGGCGTCTTGCTGGCCAAGACCGAGCTGAAGACCAGTGCCGACCGCAAGACGACTACCACCAAAGTCGACGCGAACGGCGATACCAAGATCGATCAAACGGTGGTGAATGTCGTCAATGCAGATGGCAGCGAGGTCTCCACTGTCTCCGACACCGACATCAACGGCGTGTTGCACGGCAAGACGGAAACCAGCATCTCCAGCGACGGATTGACCAATACCGTCAAGCAGGACGTGAATGGCGACGGTGTCTATGATTCGACCACGCAGGCCGTGACCACCATAGCGGCTTCTGGTGCCCGCACAACGACGACCTCCACGACCTCAAGCAACGGCACGTTGCTCGCTAGGACCATCGCAGCGGTCTCGGCGAATGGCCTGAGCGTGAACATCCAGGCCGATGCCGACGGCAATAGCGTCTTCGAAAGCAAATCGAGCGATGTCACCGTTCTCAACGCGGACGGTTCGAAGACCCGTACCGTCTCAGCATTGAGCGGCAGCGGCGTGCTCATTGCCAAGACACTCACGTTCAGCAGTGCCGACGGACATATGGTGACTACATCGACCGATGTTGACGGCGACGGCCTATTCGAGCTCGTTTCGTCCGATGTGAAACTTCTCGGATCAAACGGTAGTACAAGCGAAACTCTACAGCTGAAGAGCCGCGACGGTTCGCTGCTTTCGAGTTCGACCACCAACATCAGCGCGGATCAAAAGACGACTTCGAATTCGACGGATGCCGATGGCGACGGACACGTCGACACAGTCAAGACGATCGTCGTCGACAATGCCGGCGTAACCACTTCGACCGTGAACAGATACACCCCCAATGGCACGCTTGTCGGCAAGACCTTCGACCAGATATCAGCCAACGCACTGTCGCTGACCAGCAAGGCAGACATTGACGGCGACGGCACTTATGACACCACCGTTGCCGAGGTGACGACCATCGATGCCTCTGGCAACAAGACCCGAACCGTAACAAACAGGAGCGCCAACGGCACCCTGGTCGGCAGTTCGGTCGTAACCACCAGTGCAAATGGTCTAACGCAAACTAAGAAGGACGATATTAACGCAGACGGCACGGTCGATCGCACCACGGTGACCGCAACCACGCTTGCCGCCGATGGCAGCAAGACGTCGACCTCTACGACCACTAGCACAAGCGGCGCCGTGCTGGCCAAGACCGAAATGACGACGAGTGCCGACCAAAAGACGGTCACGACCAAAATAGATGCCAACGGTGACAACAAGACTGACCGGACGCAGGTCGACATCCTGAACGCCGATGGCAGCGTCACAACCACGGTGTCGGACACTGACATTAACGGCGTGCAGCATGGCAAGTCGGAAACGACGCACTCGGCTGACGGCCTCACCGCGACCGTGAAACAGGACATGAATGGCGACGGGGTCTACGACACAATCACGCAAGGCGTGACTGCGATCGCCGCCTCGGGCGCCCACACGACCACGACTTCGACGACGTCCAATAACGGCTCGCTCCTGTCGAAGAAGATTGCGACAATCTCAGGGAATGGCTTGAGCACCGATGTTCAGGTGGACAGCGACGGAGACGGCATCGTCGAGGACGAGTCGAGCGACGTCACTGTGCTGAACGCTGATGGCTCGACGACTCGTACGGTCTCGGCACTGGCGGGAACGGGAGCCCTCATCGGCAAGACCATCAAGACGACTAGCGCGAATGGCCTAGTAAGGACAGTGCAGTCGGACCTCGACGGTAATGGCACGATCGACCGGACCAGCACATCCACCACAACGCTTGGCGCCGACGGTTCGAAATCCGAGACCGCCATCGTCAAGAATGCCAGCAATGCCCAGATTGCGCGATATGAGACGATCACCAGTGGCGACGGCAACACGGTGACATCGACTAGAGACCTCGATGGTGACGGCATGGTCGATGAGACCACTTCGTCCGTTCTCAACATGAACGGCTCGACCACAACGGTCATTCGCACCTACGCGGTTGGAGTTCTGACTTCTTCTGCGACGAAGACAGTAAGCGCCAACGGCCTCTCCAGCACGCTCGCCGCCGATCTCGACGGCAACAGCTCCATCGACCAATCGACTACCAGCGTCATTGTCCTCAATGCCGATGGCAGCAAAACGGAGACCATCACCGATCTCGACGCCGCGGGCATTGTGAAAGACAAGACCACAGTTGTTACGAGCGCCAATGGCTTGGTCAAGACGACCACTTGGGCCGCTGTTGGTGCCACCACCAGTCGCTCGAAAGTCGATACCACCGCCCTCAATGCTGACGGCAGCACGAGCGAAACTGTCGACTACAAAAAGGCAAACGGCTCGTTGGAGAGCCGAACGGTGACGACCGTCAGCGCCAATAAGCTGACCACGGTGGTGACCAAGGATGTGAACGGCGACGGTGCCGTTGACGTCACCACCACGACCGTCCAGGCCTCCGACGGCAGCACCACTGCAACCACAATCGGTCCCGACACGACAGGCAATGCGGCGGGGACCGGCGCCTACACGACGTCCCCTTCCACCACGAGCAAGATTACAACAATCAGCGCGGACGGGCTTAGCAGCACGACTCAATACGGCGCGACCTCGGTCGATTACCTACCCGACTTACCCAGCAAGAGAACAACTGAGACAACAATCGGTGCCGATGGATCGACCGTTCAGACAATTAAGGCTTACGAATCTCCTCTGGTATTAACCGAGCAGACCAGAACGACAACTGCGGGCAATGGCCTCGGAATTACGAAGGAATGGGACCTCGACGGCAACGGCACTTATGACCGAAAGGAGACAGACGTTACTGTTTGGAATGCGGATGGCTCGCATGTTCAGACGGTCAATAAGTTTGAAGGCGCGACCCAGACCAGCAGCTTCGTCACGACGACGAGCGCAAATGGGTTGTCAGTAACGACCAGCCTGGATCTTTTTGGAGCGAATCCGTTCAGTCAGGATTCCACCGACATTACGAATCTAGGCAGTGACGGATCAAAGACGCGAACGGTCACATACTTCAAGGCGGATGGATCACAGCTGTCCAAATTTGTGACGGCGACAACGGGCGATGGTCGAACTGTCACAATCCAGGAAGATACCGATGGTGTGGTTGGAACCGACCGCGTCATAAGTGACACTACTAGAGTGCTGGCAGACGGTTCTATGGTTGAGACCGTCAACAGGTCGACGCCCTCCGGAACCTTGCTTGACAGCACCGTAAAAACGACGAGCGGTGACGGTCGTCTGATATCGATCACTCGGGACGCAGATGGCGATGGCTCGATTGATCAGACAGAGGTCACCACCAAGCGGGTCGATGGCACCACATCAGTCACAATCACAGATTTCAACGGCGCCAATCACAAGTCAAGCACAACTCAGATTTCGACGAGTGGCGATGGACTGCTGACCACGACCTATTGGGATTTTGATGCGGACGGTACTGTCGATCAAACCCGCCGCATCAATGTCGCGAAACTCGGAGACGGGATTACCGACACCAAGACAAGGGACGGCACTGGCGCGTCGGACACGTTCTATAACAAAACAACGACATATACTAGTGACGATGGCCGTAGCAGCTGGACGGCTATCGATTACGACGCTAGTGGCGGCGGGTTTGACAACACGATTAGCACTATCACCCAGGCCGACGGGTCAACAATCCATGGCATCCACAATAGAAATCAAGATGTGGCCCACCTGATACCGGGGACGATATACTGGAAGAACGTGGTCCCGGGTAACGTGGTCGCTAAGACAAGCGCGGACGGGCTAACAACGAGCTACTGGTATGACTATGACTCTAATGCGACGAATCCGGTTTCGGTCGAAAACCCGAGCACGTCCGCCTATGAAGTTACAGCTGTCGCACATGTTCAGATTGATGGCTCCATCGTTACCGAGATAGTCGGGCATGACACCTCGACGGGCCCTATCACGGCAAAAGGCATCATGACAGTGAGCGCCGACGGAAGCACAACCACGCTTCTGAAAGACGGCGACAACAACGGTACCTACGAGCACAAAGAGGTCGCGTTTACGCGGATCGACGGGTCTATTCAAAAAATCGTAACCGAGTACAACACAAGTGGCGCCGTAACTCAGACTGTTACCACAGACGTTAGTGCCGACGGTCAGTCGACGTCGGTGATCACTGCCAATACTGCAACTGGTAGCGGAACATCGACCGGTCTTGGCGTCGAATTCTACTCGCCCGGCACCACCAACGATACGATCACCGGGAGCGCCGGCGACGACACTATCAATGGCGGTGCTGGTAACGACACAATCAACGCAGGGGCCGGCGACGATCTACTGAACGGCGGTACCGGCGCGGATACTCTGAAAGGAAACGCGGGCAACGACACCTTTGTCGTAGACAACGTGGGCGACATTGTCGGCGAATCTGCAAATGAGGGAATCGACACAGTTCTGAGTTCGGTGACCTACACAATCACCGACGGAGACGTCGAAAACCTGACTCTGACCGGAACCGGTGCGATCAACGGCAACGGCAATGACTCCACAAACACGCTCACCGGCAATGATAGCAACAACGTCATGAGAGCGTTCAGCGGCGACGACACACTCTATGGGATGGGTGGCGATGACAGCCTGACCGGCGACTTTGGCAACGACACCCTCTACGGTGGGGCAGGCAATGACTATTTGAATGGGCAGCTTGATAACGACACCTATGTCTACCGGCACGGGGATGGCAGCGACACGATCGAGGATTTTGTCACCGCGACCACCACAGCGTCTTCGGATATCAGCGCTGCTCAAGCCCTCGGCGTCAAAGCAGGAGGCACGGTTAACACCTGGGTCGGTGGATATTACTGGCAGACAAGCTCGAATTCGCTGCTGAAGCTGACCAATGCCGGCACCGACACGCTGAAGCTGACGGGTGGCATCGTTGCGGATAACCTCACATTTGCGTGGACGGGCGTTGGCAACGACAATCTGGTCATCAACATTGCAGGTGGTGCGGCGGGAGACAGCGTCACAATCGATCAGCAGGCGATTGCTGCTGCCAAGATCGACAAGCTTGAGCTGGACTCGACGGGTGCGATGGCTTTCGCTGTTGTACGCACCGCTGGAGGAACGTTGACCGGCACCAGCTTGACCTCTGAGATTCTTTTTGGTCTGGGCGGTAACGAGACGATCAACGGCAACGGCGGCGACGACATTTTCTACGGCGGTGCTGGCAATGATGTGCTCAATGGCAGCAACACATTCCTCGGTCTGGGTGGCAATGACACCTTCTATGGTGGCACGGGAAATGATTACCTGAACGGCGCCGGCGGTAATGACCGATATGTATTCCATCGCGGCGATGGCACCGACTACATTACTGACTTCAACATTCAATCCACGACACAAAGCTCGGACATTAGCGCTGCCCAAGCCAAAGGTGTTTCAGCTACAGGTATCGTGAACACCTGGGTCGGCGGGTATTACTGGAATACGACGACAAATGGTCTGCAGAAAGCAACCGACGGTAATGTTGATACGCTCGCCCTGGAGAGCGGAATCAAAGCCGAGGATCTGTCATTCGCGTGGACCGGTGCTGGCAATGACAATCTGGTCATGACGATTGGCGGGGGCCCGGCCGGTGACGCGGTCGTTCTGAACCAACAGACCACCTCTGCAGCCAAGATCGAAAACCTGACCCTGGACGGTGTTGGGACGATGAACTTGGTCGTAGCCAGCGCTTCGGGGGCAACTGCCACCGCAGGAACCGGCTCCAGCATCATTTTCGGTCTCGCCGGCAACGAAACGCTCAACGGTAATACGGGCAATGACATCCTCTACGGTGGCGCTGGAAACGATGTAATCTCGGGCTTTGCTGGAAATGACACGCTGGTTGGTCAAGTCGGAAACGACTACTTGGCTGGAGCAGTCGGGAATGACCTGTACATCTACAATTTGGGCGACGGCGCCGACTCCGTGGAAGATATCGATGCCGTGGTCACAACTGCCTCGGCCGACATCACAGCCGCCAATGCGCTGGGCGTAAACGCGTCAGGGATCGTCAACACCTGGGTCGGCGGTTACAATTGGAACACCTCCACCAGCAAGTTGATGAAGGCTCAGGATGGCGGCGTTGACACCATCAAGCTGGGACCGGCGATCGGTGTCGATGACCTTGCCTTTTCCTGGTCAGGCGAGAACCTGCTGATGACCATCGGCAACCCGGCCAATGGCAATTCGATCAACCTGAAACAGCAGTCGATTGCCGCTGGGCGGATCGAAAAGTTGCAGCTAGACGGGGCAGGGCCGATCAACCTTGCGGTTGCGGCATCGGCTGGGTCGACGGTAAGCGGCAGCACTGACGCCGATCTCATCTTCGGTCTTGGCGGCAACGAAACGCTCAACGGCAATGCCGGCAACGATATCCTTGTTGGCGGTCTCGGCAACGATACGCTCGTTGGCGGTGCCGGCAACGACCAGTACCGCTTCAAAGCCGGCGATGGCGCTGACACCATCGTCGAATCCGGTACTTACACCGACAATGACGAGCTGGATTTTGGGGCAGGCATCGACGCGAACGAGCTCTGGTTCAGCCAGCAAGGCAACAATCTGGTTGTTTCGGTATTGGGTACCACGGACAAGGTGACCGTGACCGACTGGTTCGCGGGTCCGGGCAACGTCGTCGAAACCATCAAATCCGGCGACGGCAAGGTGCTTCACTCGTCTGACGTAGCCACGATGGTCGCGGCCATGGCAGCCTTCGATCCGGCAACGTCGCCATCGGGAACCGGCATCCAACCCAATGATCCCCGCCTTGGCGATCCCAACCAGGTCGGCACGATTGCGAGTGCCATGCAGTCGTCTTGGATGGCGGCGTAGGGGTTATATCTGTATGATTCTTTATCCGGGCCCTGCGGGCCCGGCCGAGTAACAAATGTGAGATGCGCCGTGATGCTGGCCGCTCTACCGTCGTTTATTGTATTTTGGAGCGAAACCTTATCGAAGTCCCCAACTGAACACTCGGCATGTTCCCCTGTGGCCCGATCTCGGCACCGCCAGATGACGCTTTAGTTCCCGCTGTAGAATCCCTCCCATGCCGACTCGCTAATCGCTGCCTTGGCGCCTGGCTTTTCGCCATGCCGCGCCCCAAATGGGTTGCCGCCACGGATCCCGTTTCGATTCGATCAACGCGACCGCGCAATTTTAGTAATCGCCATTCCGGTGTTGATAGCGGGGAAGCCGAGCGACTGGACTCGCGCCGCCGGCGCCTCTGTGAAAGCGTTGGCCATTCCAAATGCTGCCGATGGCGCCACCCGTCGATCGTCGAGAGGGGCGAAAGCCTTCATTCGCTCGCGAGCCGCCAGCACGATCTGTCGTTTGCAGCAGCCGTCGCTTGACGTTCGTGGCCGAAGGCGCTGCCGGGTAGCGGAGGCCGCCTGGCGCGGGTAAGTGCTCGCCGGCGGCGTTACGGCGGCCGCAGCGGTCCGCGCGCTCCGGGCAGTCTTCCCGCGGGCGGAGAACCCGCTCAGCGTGGCTTCGAACTGGCCAACCTGGTCGGCCATCTTCCGCTTCACGGCATTCGCTCCAACCTCAACGCCGCCTTGGCCGAATTTCCATGATGACCTTTGCCTTCGACACTCCGCTAAATTGGGCAACGGCAGACACGAAGACGTCGGCAAGGTCGTCCACCATCCTTGGATCCGCGCTTTGCCCTCAACGGTCTCGAGTCTGGTCGCTTGCCCGGAGACTGTGACGACGAATTCAAGGCGGCTGATTCCATTTCTCTCGTCGGCCTTCTTCCGATCTGTAATCCCGAGGACAACGCCAATGGAGCCGAGGACTGCCAAGTCGCTCACCACGACCCGATCGGCCGCGGAGGCGAGCCGTTAAGCGCCGCTGCCGTCCAGCGCTGCCTGGAGATCTCGGCGAACGATTTCGTACGAGGTGGCTCGGAGAAGGAGACGAAGAGATTGGCCCGCTTGAACAAGGAACCGGCGATGTTTAGGATTGCAACGTTGTCACGGATGCCAAGCCGCCCGCCGTGGTCCGCACGCTACGCGCGGTACGCCTCAAGAGCCTGCTGATCATGCTCGGGAGCGGCGATCGTGAGCAGGTTTCAACGGCTTCGGGCAGCATTGCCCAAGGTGCGGACATGGCCATTTCGAAAGCACGCATCACAGGATCTCCTTACAAGTGCAAAGTTCGCGAGATTCTCGCGCCTTATTATCAATTTAATATTTCTTTCGCGGTGGCCGATATACCTCCAGTCTAGCGAGCATCAGCACGAAACTGGGCAACGCGGAATCCTGGTGAAAAGTGGCAGCGACTTTAATATCAATCCATCACATCGGGTGGTGTCCCGCTAACACTGGCCAAGCTGGGGACTGAAGATGCTGCAGAAGTTTCCCAACAA
Source organism: Mesorhizobium sp. ES1-1 (assembly GCF_020164785.1). Lineage (GTDB taxonomy): Bacteria > Pseudomonadota > Alphaproteobacteria > Rhizobiales > Rhizobiaceae > Mesorhizobium. The sequence continues at coordinate 70,316 of NZ_JAIUGX010000013.1, forward strand.
AGTAACATGGCATAGCGACAGGAGGCAGCGCCTTTTAAGCCTCTTCAAAGGCCTCATTTTCAAGACTATGTCGATATCGCTTTTGGCGATGATTTTCGTATTGGTTTGCCGCGACACTGCACGCGGCACGCCCACGCGGGCGCATCAAACCTTCAATCTTTTCCTTGCAGTCATCTTGGCGCATAAGACCGTGCCAGCTCTCTTCGACATGTATCGGCTGATCTTATGGGGCTTCCGGGCGCTGTTCACACCGCCGAGGGGAACCCAAGGGCGTCAGATCATCGCGGCTACCCTTATCACATGGTGCTGGCTCGCTTTGCTCGCGGCGCTTGCTTGGTTGGCCGCAGAACCTGTCTTTCACCTGTTCCACGCTGCGGGAATCTCTGTCCACGTTTGAACGACGGGGAGAAGCCGCGAGTTCCCGGCCCCGGTCAATCCCCCGATCTTACGTCAGGATTGCCACTTCCTTACCGGATTCAAAGTGTCCCGGATTCGTCGCGTAAATCCGGTTTCGTCCGTGTTTTAGCGCGAACGAATTTTCACGTCTCCAACCCAGGAGCGATTTCGCTTGTCGACTCTGAGGCCAAAGCAGAGGAAGGCCTCTATGCGAGATAAGGTCGGCGAATCCGCGGGGCTGCGCTCCGCTCGCGCTGTGCCTGCCATACGTCCCTAAGCAAGTTTCCCAAAGGAGCAGCAGCGCAGAGCACGCGCTGCAAGAGCGAGCGCGCTGCGCCACGTACCGCTATTGCAGCGCATCGTTGAGCAGCTTGGCCAGGCGTGCGCCAGCAAGCGGCAGCTGCAGTTCGGCGGCCTTGCGGGCGTTGGTCTCGTAATCGCGTGTCAGCTCGGCCTTCTGCACCACGTTGCCATTGGCATCGAGGACAGGCGGAGCGTAGGCGGCGCGGACGGCGAGCTTGTTGCTTTCCGAGATCCACGTGTCGACGTCCGTGACAGCCGCCTCGGCGGGGTCAGCAGCGGGCAGATTGGGTCTGTGGGTGTACGGATCGAAGTTGTCGTAGATCGCGCCGTAGATCGTAGAGTAACCGCCGAAGATAGCGTCGAAATAGGCGTGCAGCTTGACTGGCACGCCGTCGGCCGGCGTGACCAGGATCTCGTTGCCGCCGCGGTCGCCCTGATCCGGCTTGCCGGCGGCCGTCCATTTTGCCTTCAGCTCTTTTGTGAACAACGCGGTCGAGTGGAGAGGCTGGTGCACGTCACCGACCAGGTGCAGAAGCCAAACGAGATCGTATGAGCGAATATCGTCCGACATGCCGGCCGTCTTCGGAAGAGCTGCTCGCAGGGCCTTGATCTGCGTGGAAGCGTCAACCGGATCAGGCGCCGGTGGGACGCTGCCGTCGCGCGTGTAGGGGATGTCCTTATAGTGCCAGTAGCCGTGGATCAGTTTGTCGGCGTAACCTATGTTCCGACCCGCCTCCGACGTGGCTGCAGCATCGTCTTTGCTGGCACTTTTGTAATCCTGCATCTCCTTGATGTCGTCGGCCCAGACGGCCGCCCTGATGAACGTGTAGCGATCGATATCCCTAAGCGCGCCAATGTAGGGCTGCGGGACGGCAGCGACCCAGGCGTTGTACTGAGGATTCATGCGGATCAGCCGGCTGGCCTCGGCTTTGGCCGCCGGCGAGAGAAGATCCCAGGCTGTCGCCGCAACCCGCATGTGGCCTTCGTCCCACCACGCCATCGCATAAGAAGACCAAGAGCAAAGACAAACAACTGCAAGTGCAAGCCGCCGCATCATTCCCTCCTATCGTGTGTGAAGTGCCGGGAAAGTCTCTCAGAAAACGGCGATTTCAGCTAGTCGTCTTCGAAGGGAGCAGTTTGAACAAAGAAAATCCTTCGATTTCAGACAATAATGCTTTGATTCCGTTGTAAAAAACCAGGATGTGTGCAAGTATTTTCCAGGCAGTGCTCGAGCAGACCCGCTTGCGGAAGAAGTACCAGGCCGGCATAGCCGACCACGTGCAGCTCGGGAGTTCGTCCGGCGCATGAAAGCGGCGAGGGGGAATGATCCGGGCCCGGATGGCGAGGCGATCGCGCCAGAGCCGAACCTCTATCTGAGGCACGTCCCGACGGTCGATCGCGATGTGGATCCGGGGAAAGGCTTGCGGTGCCGTTTGGTCGAGATCGCGGGGTGGGCGACAGTGGCTGCGGCCGGACTCAAGATGACCGGCTTGCTTTAATAGTAGTTGGCGGGGCGCCTCCGGTCTGAACCGGCCCTTGGGTCTTCTTCACTATTTGGCTCGTACCTGGTTGCCCAGGACATTGGAGCTCAAGAAGGAAAAAAATGTTGGTGTCACCCGACCCGCTGACCTACGATCTGTGCCTGCGCAAGAGTTCGCACCACGGACAAGGTGCGAAAGCGCGGCGGCGCGGCCGCGCCAAAGCGTCTACTGAGTGTATGAGGTAAGGCCCAGCAACGGAAACACCACCTTCCCCCTACGATGTCGACAGCGCGTCCGTAGAGCATCTCACAGCGTCGATCCATGCGGCAACGGTCGAGGTTGTCGCCCAGCGCGCCGACGCCGAGAAGAACCGGCAGATCGGTTATCGATTGGTCGAGGCGATCAGCAGCGGCGTCGACGAGTTCGCCGAGTTGCGCCGAGAGATCACTGACCTGGCTAAGGAAGTGGCTAGGGGAAGTGATCTGCGACGACGCCTTGACAGTCAATTAAGGTCCTCGCAGGGGTGTCAGTCGATGAGATTTTCAGGAGATGTCATGAGATCGATCGCCGCATTGTTGTTGCTTCTCTGCTCAGTCTCAGCAGCAATGGCAATCAGGCAGCCAGGGGGCCCTCCTTGGTCATGCTTCGCCTGGGCGGCATGCACGGCTGATGACACATGCATCCCTTTGGGTCCCGTCCCGTTGCGGTTTAAGCTCACCCAAATCGAGGGAGAAAAGAACAACTATAACCTGGAAGGATATGACGGGTTTCAACGAGCCGCGTCGGAGTTTCCCAGCGTTCAAGACGCGACAGAGTTTGCCCAGAGCTATAGCTATGGCTATCCTACCCCGTTGATTCTGGTCCGGAATAACAAAGTCGCTGATGCGGCTAGTTTCTGGCTTCAAGCAATTTCGCAGTGGGGCAATGGCAAGTACCACCTTGCGGAAACCAAGATGCTCATCGGTTGTGGCGAGCTTCGCGAATAGAGAAGCCGGCGGCGAGCGACGAGTCTCGCGGGCTTTTTTAGCGTTCTCGACTTGTTGATTTGCACTGACTGGCGACCCCGCGGCCAGCTTTTTAAAGCAGCCGACTTCCTGTCTCGGCGGCCCGGCTACCGACGAAGACGACATTCTACTCTTTAGCTTGAGCTTCGCTGCCAAGGTTTCGGCTGGCCGGGCCCCGTGTAGGACGGGAGGTCCGCACAGTGCGACAAGTTCATTTTTGGACAAGCTCGGCCTACGCAGCGCACTCGGCACCACATCATCCTCGTTGAGGTCGCCGCTTTGTTTTCCGGCCTATTTCACGAACGGCACCACAATTCTCCGGTGCCCTCGGGCAATATGTGCAATACGACGGGCGGCGGATCGGGCTTTCCGCTTCAGCCACGGCAGGTGGGCCAGGCTGTCACGATATCGCGGCTCGCTATGTGCCGTCAGCGCCAAGTCCCCCCTCAAAGCGTGGGCGTTGCGATATAGAACCTGAGCCTGGATGCAAAGCGCCGGAAACACCTGGTAGGTTCGCACGCCGACACAGGCACCGCATGCCGGATTGAACAGAGCGTGGTCCACGCCGTCGACAAAACGCCTGGTGGCTACCAAGAACTGCCGGGCCGCAGACTGTGAGATAATGTAGGCGCCTGACCCGCAGTGAAGGCTGTGCATCCGCGTGATCTCATAGCCATCTGACAGCGCCTTAGAGGCGCCTAGCCATACGGCTGCTTTCACCGTCTCAAGCTTGACGAGATCGGCGTCGGCTGGAACCCAGTTCGCATCATTGAGGAACGTGGCGAGGTGCTCAGAGAAAATTACGTCATCCTCGAATACCGCGCCGAATTGCTCATCGCCGTCAACGATGCGCTGCCAGCATGCTTGGTGGCTTAGAAAGCAGCCGATTTCGCCTGGGGTCAACGCCCCTCGATCGAGAACTGGCCCGCTCAACAGATGGCCATCAACGGCGAGGACACGCTCAAACGAAAGGCCGATAGCGCACCTGGCCGTGGCGCTGGGCGGCGCGGTGCCGGCATGATCGGCGCTCCGGGCTTCGCTGCCGCCGCCTTCGCGCGTCCTGTCGCTTTCGTTCTCGGCCTCATCATCGGCGCCGGCGCCCTCGGCTTCGTGGCCGGCGCCTCCCTCGTCTGGTGGGTTTTCCTATGAGCACCATCATCACCATGATCGCCGGCCGGCTGGGGCTGGGTCGGCTTGCCAGCGGCGTCATCGCATGGGCGGTCATCGCCTTCTTGGCCTCGGGGGCCGTCCTTACCGGCTACGAACTCATCAAGCACAAGGGCGCCGACGAGGTCCGCGCCAAGATCGAAAAGGAGAATACAGATGCGATCCACAAAGGCATTGATGCTCGCATGTCTCTTGACCAGTGCATCGACGCTGGGGGCGTGTACGACTTCCGGCGTCAGCGGTGTGACGCCGCTACGCTTGGCCCTCGGTAACAGCCTTCCCGGCGCCCAGGCAAGACCGTCGCCGATCAGAATCGGATCGACCGCACCGTGGCGCCCGGCTGCGCGGTGAAGTTCTACACTCGCGCGGAGTGCGACGAGCACACCAAAGCCAGCGCCGCGCGCCGCACCGAATTGAACTCCTGAACGAGCGACGAGGCAGATGGCCGAGACAGACCCGAGTGACCTGCCGCGACGCTGGTGGGATCTCGACAAGCGCACGATTGAAATGGTGGCGCGATGGAATGAGGAGGAGCGGGAACGGCTCATCCAGATCAGCCATCTCAATCAAAAGCAAATGGACAGGCTCGGGCAGTTTCTAAGCCTTCCTGACGACAAGTGGGATGCCGGCTTCCGCATCGTCACCCGTTCCGTCGTCTTCGCCAGCGCGGTCAAGTCGGTGCCGAAATTCGTGCTTGGGCTGGCCGCTATCCTCGTCGCGATGAACCAGATCTGGGCGTGGGTCGCGCCCTATTTGTTGAGGTCCGTGAAATGACGCTTGGTCAAAGGATCACTTGCTTCGATTGGCGGTCAGCTGCCATCGCCGCTCCCTTCGCAATCCTGCTGGCGTGGTTTGTCACAGCCGTCCTCGATCGCGACCCGCCGATCATCTACGACCACGTCGGCGCGGTGAAAGACCATGTGCCGCAAGGCGGCTCGATCGAGGTCGAGTTCACCGTCTTCCGGCTGCGCATCTGTGATGCTGCCGTCAAGCGCTGGCTGATCGACTCCGCCGGCGCCAAGCATTCAATCCCCAGCTTCACGGTCGGTCCGCGCCCGCTGGCCGGCCTCGACACCTATCGACGATCAATCACTATCCCGGACGCCGCCGCGCTTGGTCAGGCGTCCTACCAAGTGGAACTGGCCTATACCTGCAACATCATCCATCGGTTGGGCTGGCCAATCACGGTCGCATCGCCGCCGATCCGGTTCACCATCACGCCGAACGAAGGCCTGGTGCCGTTCCCGTTGCCGCCTCCGCCGATAGGCCGAGAAACGGGTTGACGCCTCTCGCGGCAGCGTGCGGGCATGAACAAACACGGAACCGAGCGACTTGCGCATTAATTCCGGTTGACAAAGTCGCATACATGTATGCTCCTTCATCAGGGCAATAAATCCATGGGGGAAATAAAATGAAAAATCGAATTCTAGTTCTTGTATGCCTGTTAGGCATGGCAGCTTGTTCAACTGACGACAGAAATGGTCCGGGCGCGACAGTGCCGCAGTCCAAAGGGTCATTTATGGATGACCTTGTACGCCGTCTGGGCACGGCCTGCCACTACAAACCTGCTGCAGTGACTATCGCCCGACTCGCGCTTAAGGTAACCCCTGGCGTCGATAAGGTAATTGTCGTTGCCGACGAGATCTGCAAGATTATAGATAATGCCCCTAAGGATGGTGTTGTGAAGTATAGAGGCGTCGTCCTTGAGCGGAGGTAAAATCTATGCTTTGCCGCTTGATGGCAATTTTTGCCTCGTTGGCATTCCTTTGCCATGGGGCCGTCGCTAGTAATAGAATTGCTCTTGTAATTGGGGTAGTTGACTATAAATACTTAGCCCAGCTGGATCGTTCACAAAACGACGCTATCGACATGGCGGAACTTTTTCGTCGAAGTGGCTACACCAAAGTTTTCGCTGAGGTTCGGGCGAGAGATCTCCAGTCGATGACGGCGAAGGTGGATGAGTTCATCTCGTATGTGCGGCAGAAAGCAATAAGTGATCCCCAAACTGATGTCGTCGTATATTATTCAGGACACGGCGTTTCAGCTTGGGGAAATAATTGGTTGCTGGCGCCACAATTTGGGCCAGTCGGGAAAAGACGAGTTCCCTCCCAGCAAGCATTTCAGTTAAACGGACTAACACTTTCATCAATCTTGAAGAAGCTTTCGCTTACCAAGGTGCGATCAACGCTCTTGATCCTGGATGCATGTCGTGTGCAAACCGTCGAGCTTGGGCCTTCTTCTAGAGTTGGGCCCAGCTTTTCGCTGGTTCCTGCCGCTGAAACGCCCGTCAGGCTTGGCGCGCTGTATGCAGCGGCGATGTCGTCGGTCTCCTATCAAAAATCGTCTAGAGAAACGTCGCCGCGAAACAGTGTCTTTACGCAATACGTATTGAAAGCTGCGCAGGACAAGGGCATAGAACTGAATGCTTTAGTAACATACCTGCAGGAGAAGGTTGAAGTCGCGACGTCTGACAAGACGCCAGTACAAAGCCCGGCCTATTACGATTCGATACCTGGCCAATATTACCCTTTCTCGACAGAGAGGGCGTCTCCTGGATTGCTAGCGTCGCCGAATGTCGGTCGGCCTGTTCCTATCTTTTACAGAGATAGCCGGCTCGCTGACGCTCAAAGCCTCGGTGTGTCGTTCGACGCAGCGAAGCTGAATTACACTATAGCTGCGGACGATTTGTCTGGGCTTAAGAGTGTTCTTCCCGTCGGAAGTTTTAGGATAGCTCGTGAGGAGAGACTGGATGAAAAAGATGAAGCAAGATTTCGCAACGTGTACGAGATCACCAAGAGGCTGGCGGGCGATCGGCTCGTCCAGGTCTTAAAGGTGCCGTCTAACAAAATTCTAAATAAGCCGTTTCAAATAGTTCTGTTCTAAGTCTCATCGCACATTAGTCAATCTGTGAAGCCCGCCGGTGCCTCAGGCGGGCTTTTGCTTTTCCTGCTGAGCGGATGCACCGCTTTCGGCGGAATGTATGCGCCTCAAAGGGTCAGGCGCTGTGGGCCATGATCGCTGCTGTCGCGCTCGGCTCGCGGATCGCCGGCATCCTGATCGGCGCGTCGATCTCGACTGCGCCTGCCTGACGGGCCGTGAACGCTTAGAGCCTTGTCCGCAGCGATCGACTGCCAGACGATCACGGCCAATTACAGATGAGGGGCTGTGGGTGACGTTAGTCGCTCGCTCTATCCGGAGGATATCTTATCGTTATAGTATGTTGGTAGTGGTCGTACACACTCGGAAGATTCCTATGTCGGAAGTTGAAAAGTATTTCGTCCGGTTGCTCTCTGAGAAGCGGCTTGAACGCGCACACAAAATTGAGGTTGAGCGCCTTCGTGAATTAAAGCTGTCGGAACGCACGGATGGCACCATCTTGCGCGCAGCAAATTCTTCCGGGGTAACGATATCGCCTGAGGTTAACCGGCGCGCACTCGTCTTTAGTGCGTTTGTGGGTTTTGGCCTCAAGAGTGCCCGAGCAGGGAGCGCTATGCTGAATGCGGCTCTTAGCGGAGCCATAGGCGGGATTGCTTCAAGCACGTACATGGAACGCGATGACTACGGTCCCGCAAAGTGGGTTGTCTCACCAGCATTTGCGAGGATGGTTAATTCAAATTCTTATGATAATGTTAGCTATCTGGGCGATGCAATCAGTAAGGGTGACATTGCCCTCAGCAAATCCATCAGCTTTCACAAGAGGTTCAGCATTTCCCTGCTGCCGCTCAACATCGAGCGCCTGAATATTGCTCTGAAATGCAATGATGATCCGGACGTCGTCGTCGCACTGCGCTCGCGGCGCATGATTGATCTGAATCTTTTGGGGCTTGCTGAAGAGGCGAAGCAGGAGGTTCCCCTTCTGTTTGACGCCATAGTTCCCAATGAGATTGACCTGAGTTCCGCTGTCCGCGCTGTCGACTATGCGAGCTCTGTTGTCTTGAATTGTGCAAGCGGTGGCGAATTAGCGTCCTGTCGGATTGCAGATTTTCAGCCTGTGCTGGGCTTCTTAAAGAAGATTGGGCTGTCTGACGCTGGCCTACGGTACGACGAACTTGTTCCTGAATTTGGAATGGGCGTATGGACGATCCTGCAGGCGAACTTCATCCAGAGGATGGCTGGCGCCCATCTTAACGAAAGGTCGGCGATCAGATCGGATTGGCTTCACGCGATAACCGAGACTCTTGCTAACGCACGCATCAAGGACAAAGCAAAGAGGCTAGAGCTGTCGATAGACGCAATCTACTCAATCACTCGGATTGCCTACAGCGCCAAGCTTGACGGTGACATTGATCAGACCAGACGTATCCTGGCGATGGCGACCGGCAAAAGTCGTGATTTCGACGTTGCAGGTGGTGCTGAAGCCAAAGGCGTGTTGAAAACGAGGCGGTACGCCCCCAACGCGCAATGGGTCCGATTACTCGAAGTGGCGCTGGATTGGGAGAGCAACGACCGTAAGTCCGCTCGCAAGGGTCTTTCTGATTTGATGGAAAAAAGGCAGACAGGGCCTGGCGGTCGCACCACAAATGTTCCTCTCGAGCGGGGCCTTAACGAGTTCTCCAATAAGTTGTCTTTGAAAATTACCGGCGACGGACTGCTTCAGGAATACGCCCAATTGCAAATGAACTCAGGATATTTGGCAGCGATAAGCTAGCCAACCATCGAAACGCCTGGTCGGGCGGCCACGTCCAAGATTTCCACGTCACGCACTGCAGATCGCTTTACCAGAGGCCTCCGGAGCAACGCCTTACTCAGAGAGACCGAAAGCCTGAGCCTTCGATCCCCTTATCGCTGAGCTACTTCAGCGGCCAGTTGCCGAACTGGCTGATAGGCACCTCATGCCTACCTCCAGCGTCATAGACATCCAGCTTCGAGATAACTTTCTTCGAAAGGAAGGTCTGCGTCACTGTGAAGGGCCGGATCGCATCTAGGCAGAAAGTCGGGACCGTGAAGTACAGCCCGTAAATGGGCGGGAAGATAGCTAGCGGCGAAAGAACAAGGCTGGCTTCGGAGTTCATGCACTTCATGATGCCCGTGGCGTTCAGCGTTACGATCGGCCCAATTTGCGTACAGGTATATTCGCCGCGGCCTAGTTCCAAGCTAACCTGCTGCGGCTTTGGAATTCCAGGATTAGGATCATCGTCGCTCTCAAAAGGTAGCCGTAACGGATATGGGTTATCGTCTCCCAAGCCAGCCCAAAGGCTACTAAGCGCAATAGTCATTTCACCCTCCCATTTGATTAAAATGTAGACAGCAAAGTCGCATTGGCGCGAGCGGACTGATGGTACTCCAATCATTGGTTCCGTCCAGACTAGTCTTTAGGCGAATCGCGCGATCGCGGCCGCACTTGACGCCGTCCGGCGCAATCCTGAGGATCAAGCGACGAGATTTTCAGGAGATGTCATGAGATCGATCGCCAGGAAGTCGGGTGCTTTGAAAAGCTGGCCGCGGGGTCGCCAGTCAGCGCAAATCAACAAGTCGAGAACGCTAAAAAGCCCGCGAGACTCGCGAGTTGAGTGACGTTAGCAACGACGCTTGACAACAAAAAAAACTTTGAGGCATGTGTGGCTCCGAGGGAAAAAAGCGAGGACATCTATGAAGAAGAACTACACGAAGCCTGCTTTCACAAAGCGGGATAAGCTGTCTGCGGTAACGGCAGTCCCCGCAGGGTCGTTCGTTCCGATGTAACAACCGACCAACACAAGTGGCCGTTACAAATTGACGAAGGGGGAATGCGAATGAAGAAGACATATCAAAAACCTGCGCTCATCAAGCGCGAGAGGCTCTCGGTAGTGACCGCAACCACTAGCCAATCGTTTATCATCGAGATACCGGGTGGGAACCCGTCTGACCAAGACTAAGCACTCGCATGCATCAAAGCCCGCGGCTCCGGTCGGCGGGCTTTTTTGCGTTTCAACCCTTGGTAAGAATCAGACGGAAACAAAAATTCTGCTCTGAAGTTTGACGCGCATGCAGCGCTTTTACTTCGACTTTTTCGACACCGACGATGTACCGATCCCCGATGTGGACGGGACGGAGTTGCCAAGCGTCGAGGCGGCCAAAGATGAGGCTGTGCAAGCCCTGATTGGGTTGGCTAACGATATCAAGTTGAACGGCCATGAAAAGAAGCTGCAGTTCAAGGTTCGCGATGACGACGGTCGTGAGCTCTTCGAGGTGTCGCTTCAATTAGACGTGCAGCCGCTTTAAGTTCATCGCGGCGACTGCTGCGGCCTCGGGCTCATCCACTGAAAGGTGGGTATTCTCTGCAGGTGGACAGCCTCCCAGCGAACAAAGCCGAAGTTCGTCAAATTGGCGTCACGTTGAGGCTGAGACTCAGCCTCAAAATTTTATCGCCATTTTCATTTCTCACCTCGACGAACAATTGCTGTCCGTCGAGGTCCTGGAGTGAGTCCTTGGCGAGGTCTTTCAGGCCTTCGAGGCCCGCGCGGCGCGCTTCTTCAAGTCCCGCGTATTCAATTCCGATCTCGTCTTCGACGGCATCATTGCGGTCCCCACTGTCAAAATAATATCTTGCCATCGGAGCTCCGTCACACCACCACTTCCGGGTCCCTATTGTGCAGGTAGGTGGGATTAAAATCGCCTGCGCGGACAAGGTTGGGCCAGTTCTGGACTCGCGTCTGGGCGCCAGATGTTTCGATCAGGCCCTTATGGCGCAGCTCCTGCAGCGTTCGGTTCACATGCACGGTCGACAAGCCAACAGCGTCGCCAAGCGCTGCCTGGGTAATCGGAATGTCAGCTATATGGTCATCGATGCGTCCAACCGCACGCAACCTATAGATCAGCTCACACAATATGTGAGCTATGCGCGTGAAGGCATCGCGCCGCCCGACATTCGTTACCCATTCCCTGTAGATCGCCGCGTCTATCAGCGTCGAGCGCCAGAAGGCCGCGGCGATTCTGGGATGCTGGTCGCAGATGGCGCGTAGCGAGTCGTGCCGCATGAAGCCGACGCGCGACGGCGTCAGCGTTGAGAAGGTGCAATCCATCACCGGGAGATGGAGGCCGTGCAAGTCCGGTATATCGCCTGTGACAAAGAACGATGTGATCTGCCGCTTGCCGTCGCCCGTGTATTTGGTCGAGCCCACCAGGCCGTCAACGAGGACAAACGAATGCGAAGGGCGGTCGCCCTCAAGCACCAGGTCTTGATTGGCCTGGAATTCCTTCTCATGGATCGGGATGCCCCTTAGTACCGCCAGGTCGGGCTCCCGGAGGCTGGATATTCTCTGCAGCTTGCGGATGAGGACTTCCGAGGGAGCCATGGAGGATCGCAATGCCCTAACTTTGATACGAGTCGGAGCCCAACGTAAGTGCTCACCGAATGTTCCAGATGCCAAGGCCGAGGAGCGGCGCCGCTGAAGCTGCTGCAGATAAGGTAAGCAAGGAGCAAGCTCGGCTAAGCTTTAATGCTGGGCGCCGGAGGCTTCACCGCGGTTCGCACCTCGAGTCGTTCGTCCTCTGGCTCGCCTCCATGGCGCTTGCCGGAGATCGGCGGACCAAGGCCAGATAGCTTTGTCATAGGTGTCGAGCCTGCCGCTCGAATTAAGGTTCCGGAACCGTTTCAGTGCAGCTCGAGAAATTGGCTTGCAGGCCCGGCGCCAAAGGACATGAAGAGGCTGGCGACCCAATGGGTGAAGCCAGGGATAATCGCCAGAGTCCCGGGTCAAGCAAACTTGCACTTGTTTATGTATTGTGTCTAATATCTAAAACTGCCAGAACAGTTAAAGGGGGGATTAAGATGAAATACGCAGGGATTTTGGCTTGCATGCTGTTGGTTAGCATCGTCGGCGCCAATGCTACGTTTGCCCACAGTGGCGGAACAGACAAGAACGGATGTCACTACGACCACAAGCATGGCGGCTATCACTGCCACTAGCATCGTGATTCGATGTAGCTTCTAACCCCGACGTTGCCTTGCTAACTGGTGGCGGGAGTAGATTCTTCCGCTGCTGCTTCCTATGTTGACGCCATGTGCGGTCGCGTCTTCGTCAAATCGACAATCCCCGACATGGTGCGACGACTCGAATTCGCGCATCCCGGCGAAGTCGCCCGTATGGGCAACGCGTTCCCGATCTGGAATGGCGCCCCAAGCCTCTCCTATCCCATTATTATCCGCGAGGAGCTTTCGACGAGCATGGCGGGCTTCGTCTCGGCTAGGTGGGGTCTTGTTCCTGGCTGGGCTCGAGACGGAGGCGGCCGCCCTCCGCCCGTCAATGCCAGGCGCGAGACCATTGCGACCAATGGCATGTTTCGGAAGGCATATGCATCGAGGCGTTGCCTGGTGCCTGTCGACGGCTATTTCGAATGGCAGAAGCTCGACGCCTCTGGCAAGAAAAAGCAGCCATATGCCATTGCGATGAAGGATGATCAGCCCTTTGCCATGGCGGGCATCTGGGAGGAGTATTCCGACAAGGTTACGGGCGAACTGATACGGACCTTCGCGATCGCCACATGCGAGCCCAACGAGCTGATGGCGACGATCCATGATCGTATGCCGGTGATACTGGCACCGGGCGACCACATGCGCTGGCTTGGCCCAGAACCTGATCCCCGCGATTTGCTAAAGCCATATCCATCCGATCTGATGAAGATGTGGCCGATCGACAGCAAGGTCGGCAGTCCGCGCAACAACACGCCGGACATCATCGACGAGATCGGCCGCGGTCCCAGCAATCTGTTCGACACCTGATCAGGGGGTCTTGCGAAGCCCGCTGCCGCGGCAGTCGGGGCAAGGTGCGGTTGACCCTTGGCATTTAGCTCCATCGGCGTCACCCAGACAGCAGGTTCCTGCTGCAACGATCCGTCGCTTACAGACAAAAACTTTGCCGGCGCCTAGGCAGCTGTGACACCGAAATTTTCTGAACTCACACACCGGCCGGGTCCTTCGCGAACCCTAAAATTACCTCATGATCACCGTGGACGAGATCGGGCTAAGGTCCGGCGAGCGCGCGCCATTGGTCTGAGTAAACTTCTCCTGGCGGGCACCGCGCGGTGTGCCTGCGATACGCGTGCTTGGTTCAGCTATTCCATATCCGGCACTTCGCCACTCTGGAACAAGGTCGTTGGCGGGCCATAGTCGCCCAGCGCTGGATCAGCATCCCGGCTCCAGGCGATGACGCCGACATGCTTGCCGGCGAGCGCTTTAGCCGTTCGAATCGCGCGGTCCTCGCTTTGCTGGTCGGTCGGCCCGTAGGCTGGGAAGAGCTCGCCATCCTCGCCGCGGTCGAATGCGACCACCACGATCAGCTTGGGCTTCTTTTGGCCGGGCAGAACGTTGTCGGACATCGAAAACTCCTACAGGAAGGCCTCGCCGCTGGCGCGGTGCTCGAGACAGAACCAGTGTGGTGGCCGGCCAGGTTTTGCGAAGCCGAACGGCGCTCGCTTTGCGCATTCTGCGAACTCACAGACATGATTTTCAATGCGGCCGCGCGGCGCCAGGCCCGCCGCGAGAACGCCCTCGGATAATCGTTGCGGTTCGTCACTCATCCCAGAAAGATTCCACAGACCGGCTTGACGGACAAGGAAAATGTTCCTCTTCTGTTCTCATGGCGCACGATCCGATCGACACGCTGGGCAAGGCGACCCGGCATAACATGCTCGTCAAGGCCGAGTGCAGTTGCGGCAATGTCCGCTACTGCCGATCGGCCGACCTGATGATGGTCTATGGCGGCGGTGTCGATCCGCTCGCGCTGAAGTTCGACTGCACGCGCTGCAAGCCGCAGGTCAAAATCACGCTCCTCGAGGTCCATCCCGAGCATCTGCCGAAGCGGCTGGTCATCCACAAGCCAACGAAGGTCGACGGCAAGATCCGCTGGCATACCGAGCGGTTCAAGGGATGAACGAGCGCCTTACGGTGCGGTCGGCGTATCAGCGCGGCTGGCAGGTCGTCGACGGCAGCACGATCCTGGAGACATTCCCCGCCAAGGAAGAGGCGTTCCAGTTCCTGGTCGACCGAGGCGCACGCGTTCGCCTTCAGTGGGGAAGAACCGTCATTGGCGGTCGCACGGCGCCCTACGACTTCTCTGCCGCTTTTCAGAGCGACAATGCCGGCCGCATAAGGATGGAGCTTCACCCGCCGTCGAAGGGCCTGTGGCTTTGGTATCAAAGTTCGTCGAGGGGAGCGGTCGAGGCGAAAGATCGAGCCATATTCGAAGTGGAGCGGGCCTATACGCGGCTGATGTGCGGGGCCGATCTCCCGCGTTAGATCCAGCCCGCCACCTGATTGCCGGCGCACTCGCCGCAACGGTGGCGTCGTCACGAAACCTTGCGCTTAAGGAATGTTGCTGCGTATCTGCTGCGCAACCAGTGCGACCTTCGCAGCTATTTGTCCGGGCGTCGCAGTTACGAGCCGCTGGTAAGGGATAACGACCAGGTCAGCACCCTCAAGTGCTGCGAAAGCTTCGATCAGTGGCATACCTGTGCGCGGAGTACTACATGCCGTAATGACGTAGCTTAAGTGAAGTAGGTATAGCCCGTCTATATTCTGCTTGATGATCTCGGCGCTATCACCTGAGCTCGCGATTCCAATGCCGTATTTGACGCCACCAAGCTTGAGGTAAGTTATCATGAATATGTCAGCTGGACTGTTGGCAGTTAGGCCGCAGCCCAGAAGCTTGGCGGCTTCATGGACTGCGGACGTCTTGCCCGAACCTTTCACTCCGCTGACCACTATAAGCTTCAGCATAAAATTCGCTCCTGATGTGCGGAGTTTCCCAGGAGCCTTCCCAGCTGAATTTGAGGCGGTCCCGTAACCCGTCAACATAATGCTCGACCAGCTTCAACAAGCGGTCAATCTGTGGGGAAATCTGTGGGGTGTCGGGAGGAACAGAAATCTAAGCCTCTGTTTTTTCTGGTCGGAGTGGCAGGATTTGAACCTGCGACCCCCTCGTCCCGCACGAGGTGCGCTGCCGTTTGCGCTAAATTGCGGCGGCCGGCTCAGACCCCGATGGTCCAAGCCGGGCCAACCGGGCTAAGGTTCAGCTCGAGCTCTTTTGGAAGAGATCAATAATTGCCGTTGTAGTAGCGATCGTCGCAGGGTGCGGTGTAGATGCGTCCGTGGCGATCCTGGTAACGGCACATTTCTTCGCCGCGACGTTTCGGGGCGGTGGAACTGCCGACAACCGCGCCGAGGAGCGCGCCGGCGCCGGCGCCTATCAGCGTGCTTTCGGTGTTGCCGCCAACCGCCTGGCCGACGAGCGCGCCCCCGGCGCCGCCGATCAACGCGCCTGTCCCGGCTCGCTGCTGGCTTTCGGTCTGCGCGCAACCTGCGAGGGCTGAGGTCATGAGAACGGCCGCGATAGCTTTGTTAAAGGTCATTTCGTGCTCCTAAAATTTATGTCCCATCCACAGTCCCGTGCGGCGATATTGCGGCGGAACAGGGGCGAGCCTGGTCACGCTCCGAGTCATGGTTTCTCAGCTGTTGATTGAAGACAGCCAGCTGGAAAGAACACCATTCGACACAAACTGTTCCGGCAACACTAACGAAAAACAATCGAACGCTAGCTAATTTTGGTTTGTGGCAGGGCTCTTCGGACACAATCAATGGTCAGCGACGCCGGTACTCCAAAGCCTTCGGCACCGCGAGCTAGGACCCGGGCGGCCCAATATGTGCGTATGTCGACCGATTATCAGACCCACTCCATCGACAATCAGGTCGACGCAATCGGCGATTATGCCGAGATCATGGGGTATGAGATTGTCGCCACGTATGAGGACTCCGGGCGCAGCGGGCTGAACCTGGCCGGACGCCCCGGTCTTCAGCGGCTGCTGGCGGATGTTGAGAGCGGGCAGGCCGATTTCGAAACGGTCGTGGTGTATGACGTCAGCCGCTGGGGACGATTTCAGAACATCGACGAGAGCGCGGTCTATGAGTACCGGTGCCAGAAGGCCGGTGTCCGGATCGAATTTTGCGCGGAGCAGTTTGCCAATGATGGCAGCGTCGGGTCCGACGTCCTCAAAGCAATAAAGCGCAGCATGGCTGCCGAGCAAAGCAGAGTGCTCTCGCAGAAGGTCTTCATCGGCCAGGCAAGATTGATCCGGATGGGCTTCAGGCAAGGGGGAAAAGCAGGCTTCGGACTGCGCCGCCTGCTGGTCGATCGACATGGCCGCGCCAAGGGCATCCTTGCACCCTACGAATACAAGAGCCTGCAGACTGACCGAATAGTGCTCGTTCTTGGGCCGTCTGAGGAGATTGCGACGGTCCGATGGATTTTCGACCACTTTGTCAGAACAAAGAAGACGGAGCTGGAGATGGCGCGGCTACTTAATAAGCGCGGCATTCTAAGCGACCTGGGACGCCCATGGACGCGGGAGTCCGTGCACTCGCTGCTGACCAACGAAAATTACATCGGCAACAGTGTCTGGAATCGGCATTCGGCCAGGCTCAAAATGCATCAAGTGCGAAATCCCCCCGAACAGTGGATGCGGGTGGAAAACGTGTTGGAGCCGATCGTCGACCGCAAGATGTTCGACCGAGCGCAGAGCCTTCTCAAGGTCATCTATCGCCGCCTGACGAATGACGAGATGCTGGCCGCCCTCAGCGCGCTTCTGGTTCGTCACGGCGCCCTGTCTACACGTATCGTCAACAACGCACCGGACTGCCCGCCGGCTGCACGCTACATTTGGCGATTTGGAAGCATGGTCCGAGCTTATGAACTAATCGGGTACGAGCCGTCGACAAACTGTCGCTACATCCATGTAAACACGCGTCTGGAAATAATGAGGCGTCAGATCACCCAAGATCTCATAGCCGTGATTGAAAGGGGCAGCGGAAGGGCGGCCCATGATCCGGATACCGACCTCCTGCGCATCAACGACGAGTTCACGGTGTCGATCGTGATGGGTCGCTGCAGAGTATCCGGCTTCGGGTATCCACGGTGGCTATCAAAGTGCGAACGTCGGCCGCTACCTGACATTTTCGTTCTGATCAGGATGAGGCCCGATGACCTCACCGTTCGCGATTATCTGATTGCTCCCTCCAACGAGATGGCGGGCCATTCGGAACTGCACACCAGTAACGGGGCGCGGCTGAACGCCTGTATCTTTCCCGACCTCAGTCCGCTCATCGGCCTTTCGGAGCGCTCCGCTGTGGAGAGTGCGGCTTGGCTTTAAAGCGACTGGCGAAGGACGAGGCGTACCTGGCGCTGGCGAATGGCGGCAACAGGCACGCGACGAATATCGCGGCGGGCCATCTCGGCTCCAGGCCAAGGGTCTTTGCGCCCGACCTCTTGGCAACCTTCGAGGCGGAAAGCACGTGCATGCGCGCATTCATATCTGAAGCTAAGGCGTCTGAGTGGCGCCTTGGCCAGATCGTTGCGGCGCTGCGGCTTGTCACGCGCGATATTCAGTTCCGCGAGCTCCTCGTATCCGAAGGCTTCTTGACGATACCGACGTTGTTGGCGCACCGATTGCATAGTGCAACCCGGGGGCCGCAGGCTCATTCCCCTGCCAAAAACCCGCCATCCGGTGATGTCGAAAGCCGCCAATTGGTCGGCGGAATCTGTCCGGATGCCATCGATCTGCTCCGAGACATTCCGGTGAAACCAAAGATGTTCGGGTTGCTTCAAAAGGTGCTTCCGGTGCGACAGCTGGAGATCGTACGCCTGATGGTCGTGTTGGACAGGGTAGGGCTCACATTCGCAAAGATGCTGATCGCTCTTACGCCAAAAGCAATGCTGGTCGAGGGCTTCCGGCCGACGACGGTTGCAACCCTGACCCAGGAGATGCGGGAGGCTATGACGCTCGAGCTCGAGAGGTTGAGCGCCGGGGTCTTAAAGGCCGCCGAGCAGCATGGCCGGGCGACCCTCGAGCTTATTGCAGCAAGTCACTATTTCGACCGGCTGATGGATAATTCGAAAATCGTCCGATATCTGGCCAGAAACTTTTCCGGCCATTTCGAAGAGTTTCACAACCTGACGGCGACCTCGCGTAGCTAGGTAGCGTTGATCTACAGCAAGCTGGCTTCGATAGCGCCCTCCGAGGTCATGCCGCCGATATGACGGGTTAGCAGGTCGTCCACCCCTGGCTCGCCATCCCAGCGGCGACGTACTTGATATGCACAATGTCGCTACCGGATGGATACCCAGCGGCAGCCCCAGAATTCCCGACCTTCATACCCGCCCCGGTGGGCGAACCAAAGTTTCACTCCGCGGCCGCATGCTTGACACGCCAGTGAAGGGCTCTGCTCTCGACAGAGTGCCTTGCCTCGTGCGCGTGGACATCGTTCCTCGGCGACGTCGCCGCTCCATGGACGGCGGTGGGGGACTTGCGCCGGTGTCTACCTTCGACGATGGACGGCTTGGTCCATTCTTCTCTCAAAGCACCCCACGCACCGTGACGCCGACGAAAGGCGACAGCCCAATCCTTGAGGCGATGAACGCCAGAAGGCCGACCGCGATAGGCTGACCTCCGATCGACTTCATGGCTTAGCTACAGGGCCATGTCGTACTGAGCGCCTGCATCACTCCAAAGGTTCGGGAGACCTGCCAGTGCTCTGGATGAGTTTGAGCCCAATTGACGAACGCTCGAACGTACGCGCCGTAAGTTGGCGGAGTGGTAAAACAGGTAGACGCCATCTTGAGCGGAATCGGCAGGCCGGTCTCCTTGGCGATAGAGCCGTTGACAGCCATCAGATCCGCGACACCCCCAACATAGGCGACACAATACAGGCGTGGTCGCGAATTTCGCTCTGACGAGCAGTCGGAGAGGAGTGCTTGGACTCGATTGTAGTCCTCATCTGCACACGCATCCGGCATGGGGCTCGACCCCGTGGCGATCGCCAGAGCGGCGATAATACGAAACATGAGTGCTCCCCTCCCCAGGCAAGACGATCAAAGCACCATGGACGGCGGGAGTCGAGCGGCCGGCAAGGGCAGGTGTGAGACTGCCCCCTCGCGCGGCAACGCCGTGCTCAACTTTATCCGGGCAAGGCGGCAGTGGCGGCCGCCAACAAGGCCACTGATGCCAAGGCGGAGGATTCGGTATTTGCTGGCTGGCAGCGTGTCTCCCGGCGAGCAAACGTGAGGTAGCGAACCTGCTTACCGTGGGATTGCAGATCCTACGCGTGTGACGAGAATTCGCTTCAGTCGACCTGTGCTGCTTTCAAACCTGAACCCGGACACGACAATCTCGGCATCCAACGAAGCTCGATCCCGCGCATTGACCTGCAGGCTCGAGGTGATGCGCTGAATGCTGACCATATCTCGGCACGTCTCAGCCAACTCAAATGGGATCGGTCTACGTTCGGAGTGGACAAAGATCCGGCCTCTAAATGTATTCACATTGTACATGCTCACACGGCCTGTAAATTCCTCAGGTCTTTCGACTTGTCTGGTCAAACGAACGTAGTCGAAGGTTTCAGCATCTAAGGTCGCAATGTCGGCATGTTGACGCCGATAGCTCGAAGTTAGGTGAGCCTCCGTCGCCGTTCGCGACGCGTGTATTGGGCGATGCATGTCTCGAACAGAATTCTCGACCTTTTCTACCAGCGAATCGAGCTGAGATTCACTGATCTTAGGTGCGATTGGCCGTCTTTGCCGCTGGACTTCGTCATACTGCTGGCCCAGCGTGCTATCGAAGTCGACATGAAATCCGAGGCTTTCATTAATGACGTAGTCGTAAGCCGACACGACCAAATTTCCCAAGATCGTGTCTCTCGGAGCGGTGCCGAGTTGATAGGCACCCGTAGCTAAAAGACCAACCGTGGTTAACACTTTCCAGCTTCCAGGCTCGGGCGACTTGATGAAAATGCGCGCGCCTTCAAGAGCAGGCGCCTTCACTATAATCTCGCCGTTCAGGACCAGATGGGTGGTCAGCGCTAGTGAGCGCTGGAACCCGGTCAATGCGTCTGCAGCGTCGTAAAAATCGATTTCGTTGTCATCAGCGTCATTGCCCTCGAACGAGAGCACAAACTTCACATTTACTGCCACTGGCCCAGCCCCCATGTCGCGCCATATGTCGCGTCGACCTGCGGAGTGTCCCTGAAAACCGTTAGAAATCAAGAGAACCCAGTTGCAACATGACGCGACATGTCAGCCGCAAGCTTCTCCACCAAACCTTTGATTTTGCTGGTGATCCCGACAGGAATCGAACCTGTGACCTACAGATTAGGAATCTGCCGCTCTATCCTACTGAGCTACGGGACCACGCGGCCCGACACATAGCCGCTTCGGATCGTTTCGCCAAGAGGCCGGACGAAGGCAATTCGCCCGGCCTGTTGGGGTTGCCGGCTGCTGGCGCTGTCAGGCAGCGAGCGCGGTTTCGGCCAGTTTCACCCAGTAGCTCATGCCATGCGGGATGGCCTCGTCGTTGAAGTCGTAGGCCGGGTTGTGGAGGCCGGCCGTGTCGCCATTGCCGATGAAGATGAAGGCGCCGGGGCGGGCTTCCAGCATGTAGGAAAAATCCTCACCGCCCATCACCGGCTGGATGGCGCGGTGGACATGGGCGTCGCCCGCCACTCCGGCCGCAACGTCGCCGGCGAACACGGTCTCTTCCGCATGGTTGAAGGTCACCGGATAGTTGGCGTCGTAGTCGACCTCGATCCTGGCGCCGAACGCGGTCGCCAGGCCCTCGCAGATGGTGCGGATACGCTCTTCGGATTTTTTCGCGATTTCCTTGCGCAAGGTGCGCACCGTGCCGGCGATCTCCGCCGATTCCGGGATGATGTTGTAGGCATCGCCGGCGTGAAACTTGGTCACCGAGACTACCACGGCCTCGACCGGGTCGGTGCTGCGCGAAGCGATGGTCTGCAAGGCCCCGACCAGCTGGCTGGCGATGACGATCGGGTCGATCGTGCCATGCGGCATCGCGGCGTGGCCGCCCTTGCCCTTCACCGTGATGGTGAATTCCGCGGTCGCTGCCATAATCGGGCCCGGGCGGATGGCGAACTGGCCGACAGGCAGGCCCGGCATGTTGTGCATGCCGAAGACTTTCGAGATGTCGAAGCGCTCCATCATGCCATCCTTGACCATCTCGTTGCCGCCACCGCCGCCTTCCTCGGCCGGCTGGAAGATCACCGCCACCGAGCCGGTGAAGTTGCGCGTCTCGGCGAGGTATTTGGCGGCGCCCAGCAGCATCGCCGTGTGGCCGTCATGGCCGCAGGCATGCATCTTGCCCGGAATGGTTGAGGCGTAGGGTTTGCCGGTGATCTCGTTGAGCGGCAACGCATCCATGTCGGCGCGCAGGCCGATGGTCGGACCTGCCCCCAGACGGCCATGGATGATGCCGACCACGCCTGTCTTGCCAAGTCCGGTCACCACGTCGTCGCAGCCGAAGACCTTCAGCTTCTCGGTGACGAAAGCCGCGGTCTTGTAGACGTCGAAGTTCAATTCCGGCGTCTGGTGAAGATGCTGGCGCCAGCCGGCGACCTCGTCCTGCATTTCGGCGGCACGGTTCAGGATTGGCATGATTATTCCATCTCGCTGTTGAAGCAGGCGGGGAAGGCCCGCCGCCATTCAATTGTGATCGTCAGGCACTTTGCCATGTTGGCGTCACATAGGGTAAATAGCACCGCACGATGCGGTCCGTATTGAGGGACGGGCCCATTGTGCTGGCGATCGCGTAACGAAATCTTACGGAGCCAGGGGCGACTACGGCAAGAGGCGATTTCGGATTTGATCATGCGGCACAGGCATTTCCTCAAACTCTTGGGCGCGGGCGCTCTCGCGCTGTCTGCCTTCGCTGGGCCGGCGCTGGCCAAACCGGTGGTCCTCTTCGACCTCGACAGCGGCAGGATCCTGCAACAGCAGGATGCCTTCAAGCGCTGGTATCCGGCCTCGTTGAGCAAGCTGATGACGGCGTATGTGACCTTCCGGGCGCTCGCCGCCGGCGAGGTCAAGCTCGATTCGCCGATCAAAGTGACGAAACATTCCGCTGCCGAACCACCGAGCAAGATGGGCTTCAAGCCGGGATCGGTGATGCGCCTCGACAACGCGCTGAAGATGATGCTGGTCAAATCGGCAAACGATATCGCCATGGCCATCGGCGAGAATATCGGCGGATCGCAGGCCGCCTTCGCCGGGCGGATGAACGCGGAAGCGGCCCGGCTCGGCATGAACGGCACGCATTTCGTCAATCCGAACGGACTTTATTCGCCGGAGCAGTACACGACGGCGCGCGACCTCGCGGTGCTGGTGATGGCTATCCGCCGCGAGTTTCCGCAATACGCGCCGTGGTTCTCGATCGAGGGGCTCGCTGTCGGCAAGAAGGCGATCCCCAACTACAATCTGCTCATCGGCCGCTATCCAGGCGCCGATGGCATGAAGACAGGCTTTGTCTGCCCCTCCGGCTTCAACATGATCGGGTCGGCGACCCGCAACGGGCGCACCCTGGTCGCGGTGGTGCTGGGGGAAAAGTCCGCGGTTTCTCGTGCCGAGGCTGCCGCCAGGCTCCTCGACCAAGGGTTCAGCACCCCTGCCGCCGGCACAGTGACGGTCGCCACGCTGGCGCCTTATGGCGACACTGTCTCGCCAAACGACATGCATGACGAGGTCTGCAAGAAGAAGACGCCGCAGGAGCAGTCTGAAGCGCCGCCGGCCGCCGCCGCCGATGCTCCCATCTCGCCCTACCGCGAAAAGCTCGACCATGTGCCGACCTTGGTGGCCGTCGGCCTAGGCGGCGCCACCGGTCCGACACCGAAGGCGATGCTCGATCAGGCCGGCCAGGAGTATGCCGACGTACCGATCCCCAGCTGGCGGCCTGACCGGGCTCCGCCCGCCGGCACCGAGCCGGTTGTTGCCGGGACCGCGGCGCAAGGCGACCAGCCCGCCAAAGTCGCCAACTAGACAATGAGCGGATTTCCGATTCCCGTTTCGGTGCTGACCGGTTTTCTCGGCGCCGGCAAGACGACGCTGCTCAATCGGCTGCTGAAAGATCCGGCGCTGGCCGACACGGCGGTGATCATCAACGAATTCGGCGAGGTGGCGATCGACCATCTGCTGGTCGAGCAGGCCTCCGACGGCATCATCCAGCTTTCCGATGGCTGCCTGTGCTGCACGGTGCGCGGGGAACTGGTCGACACGCTGGCCGATCTGGTTGACCGGGTGCAGACCGGCCGGATCGCCCGTCTCGCCAGGGTCATTGTCGAGACCACTGGGCTTGCCGATCCCGCGCCCGTGCTGCAGTCGATCATGGCGCACCCGGTGCTGGTTCAGGCCTTCCGGCTCGACGGCGTCATCACCCTGGTCGATGCGGTCAATGGCGGTGCCACGCTCGATGCGCATGTCGAGGCCGTCAAACAGGTTGGCGTCGGCGACCGCATCGTGCTCAGCAAAGCCGACCTGGTCACCGACGACAACGATCTCGATGCGTTGCGGACGCGCCTGCGGCAGATCAATCCCGGCGCGGAGCTTCTCGATGCCGCCGACACGGGAACGGGCGTGGCGGCGTTGTTCGATTGCGGCCTTTACAATCCGGCGACCAAATCCGCCGATGTGCGTCGCTGGCTCGGCGAGGAAGCGGCGCATGATCACCACCATCATGACAGTCATGATCACGTACACGACCACGGCCACCGCCACGATCAGCGCGTGCGCTCCTATTCGCTGGTGCATGACGGCCCGGTGCCGTTCTCGGCGATCGAAATGTTCTTCGACCTGCTGCGCTCGACGCATGGCGAACGCCTGCTGCGCATGAAGGGCGTTATAGAATTGCAAGAGGATCCGTCGCGGCCACTGGTTGTCCATGGCGTGCAGAAAATCCTGCATCCGCCGGTTCGGCTGCCGTCCTGGCCGGATGGCCAGCGCGGGACGCGCCTGGTGCTGATCACGCTGGACATGCCAGAGGATTACATAAGGCGGCTGTTCGCGGCCCTCACCAACCGGCCATCGATCGACACGCCCGACCGCGCGGCGCTGCAAGACAATCCGCTGGCGATCGCGGGGGGCTGATTTCCAGCTTCGCTATCCACCACGCTCGACGAGAAAACGATGGCCGCCGACGACGGAAGCCGTCTCGATCAGATGGTGGCCGCTATCCGAGCAGAATGCGGGAACATCGATGACCGCGAGCGGATCGGTGGTTTCGAGCCATAGCCGGCTGCCCGCGCGCATCCCGGCCAGGCGCTTCTTGGCCTTGAGCACGGGAAGAGGGCAGTTCAGCCCCTTGAGGTCATAGATCGCGGTGTCGTCGGCCAAGGCGGACCTCAGCCGCCGAACATGCCGAGCAGCTTGTTCTTGAGCTTGGCGACCCGGCCTTCATCGGCGCTGGCCGCCTGCGTTTCGGCTTCCGGTGCCGCGGGCGCTGCGATGGTGGCGGTTGCGACCGGCGCTTCCTTGGCCTGCTTGGCTGCTTCCTTGGCTGCCACGGCCTGGGCCTTGGCTGCTTCCTTTTCGGCGATGGCCTGCGCCTTGGCGGCTTCCTTGGCCTGCTTGGCGGCCTCGATGGCAGCCAGCCTCTGCTGCTCGGCCTTCTGCTTGGCGGCCTTTTCGGCTTCGAGCGCGGCCATCTTGCGGCCGGCGGGCGAATCGATGCGGCCCATGCGGGCGGTTTCGGTCACCGTGCCGTCGGTGTTGAGCGACGGCGGCTCGATCGGCACGCGTTCGCCGCGCGCCCGGCGCTTGGACCATTCCGAAACGATGCTGGCTTCCTTGATGCCGGCGATGGTCGGCTTGGGTGCCGGAACGCTGGCCTTGAGCGCGCTGTTGAACGCCGCCTCATAGGTGCTCTGATAGGAATTGAAGGCGCTTTTCAGCGAATCAGGCTGGGTCGTCGCCGGGCAGGGGCCCGTAGGGTTGAAAGTCTGACCTTCGGCGGCGACCTGGTTGAAGACGTAGCGTTTCTCGCAGACATCGACCTTGGGCGGCACCTTGGTGACTTCGAAATTGTCGTAACCGACCTTAAGCATCTTCCAGAATTCGTAATTCGGGTCGTTGCGGTAGCGCGCCATGTTGGCAGCGGTCATGCGGAACGGGAAGGCTTGGACCTGGAACTCGGTCTGGCCGCCCTGGAAAGCGTCGCGCCCGAAGGCATAGATCTGCTCGATCTGCGCGTCGGTCATCGAATAGCAGCCCGACGACGAACAGGCGCCGTGCACCATCAGGTTCTGGCCGGTGCGGCCATTGGCGCGGTCATAGGCGTTGGGGAAGCCGATGTTGAAGGACAGGTGGTAGTTCGACCTCGGGTTCATCTGCGACGGGCGGACCGTATAGAAGCCTTCCGGCGCCTGGCGGTCACCCTCGGTGTATTTAGGGCCGAGCTTGCCCGACCATTTGCAGATGTCGTAGCTCGCCACCATGTCGTAGCGGCCATTGGTCTTGGCCTTCCAGATCTCGAGCTTGCCTTCTTCCTTGAAGATGCGGGCCATCACCGAGGAGGTCCGGATCATGCCCTTGGCCCGCATGTCGGCCAGGATCTTGTCAGGCAGCGGCTTGTTGGCTTCGGGCGCGAAATCCTTCATCGACGAATCGTTGCAACCGGCAACGACGATCGAGGCAATGATGATTCCGGTACGGGCAATCTTGGCGAACATCGACAGGCTGTGTCTTTTCTCTCGGCTCAGGCCGAAAAGGCCCTTAATCCGCATGCTGAACATCGACGGACCGTAAGCCCGTTAACCCTAATAAATTCCTTACCGCGTGCACGACCCCAGGCGGCAATTTCATTGAACCGAATGCAGCGGCATTTTTGTGGCGAAATTGTTCTTCGCGCCACATTGATCGCTTTGACCGCGCATCGCCCAGCCGACAATGCTAGAGGCTGCGGCCCATCGCCAGATATTTCTCACGACGCTGCTCGCGGAAATCGATGTTGGCGCCGGCGAACTCCTTCATCGTCCTGGCGATCAGGTCGCCCGTCGCGGCAATCACCGTTTCGGCGCCGCGATGCGCGCCGCCAAGAGGCTCGGGGATGATTGCGTCGATGATCTTCAGTTCCAGGAGGTCCTGCGCGGTGATCTTCATGTTGGTCGCCGCATCCTTCGAACGCGTCGTGTCGCGCCACAGGATCGAGGCCGCGCCTTCCGGCGAAATCACGGAATAAATCGCATGTTCGAGCATGTAGACGCGGTTGGCGGTGGCGATGGCGATGGCGCCGCCCGAGCCGCCTTCGCCGATGACGACCGAGATCGACGGCACTTTGAGGCCGAGACAGGCCGAGGTGGAACGCGCAATGGCTTCCGCCTGGCCGCGTTCCTCGGCGCCGACGCCGGGATAGGCGCCGGCGGTGTCGACCAGCGTCAGCAGCGGGATCTTGAAGCGGTCGGCGAGCTCCATCAGGCGCACCGCCTTGCGGTAGCCTTCTGGCCGCACCGAGCCGAAATTATGCTTGAGACGGCTGGCCGTGTCGGAGCCCTTTTCCTGGCCGATGATCGCGACGGGTTCTCCCCGGAAGCGCGCGAACCCGCCGACGATCGCCTGGTCCTCGCCGAAATTACGGTCGCCTGCCAGGGGCGTGAAGTCGTTGAACAGGCCCTTAATGTAGTCGACGCAGTGCGGCCGATCGGGATGGCGCGCCACCTGGACCTTCTGCCACGGCGTCAGCGCCTTGTAGGCGTCGCGCAGCGCATCGCGGGAACGCTTCTCAAGGCGGCTGATCTCGTCGCCGACATCGACCGCCTCGCCGTTCTCGGCAAGCTTCTTAAGCTCGAGGATTTTGCCCTCAAGATCCTGCACGGGCTTTTCGAAATCGAGGTAATTATACATGGATGAGCGGACCGGTAAGTCGGAAGGCGATGACTGGCGGAAGCGTTGTATCCAAGGCTCCGGGCGGCGAAAGGTCGTCTTCACATAGCGATATGAGGCCTAGTCGGCAAGCGGATGATGATCGTTGACCAGCCGCACCAGCCGCTCCTCGAGGACATGGGTATAGATCTGCGTCGTCGATATGTCGGCGTGGCCAAGCAGTTGCTGGACCGCCCTGAGGTCTGCGCCGTTTTGCAGTAGATGGCTGGCGAAAGCATGGCGCAGCACATGCGGCGATATCTTCGCCGCGGCGATGCCGGCGCGTGCCGCCAGCCCTTTCAGGTCGCGGGCAAAGACCTGGCGCGAGAGATAGCCGCTGTCCGAAGCGGCCGGAAACAGGAACGGGCTTTCGGCGAAGGCGGGATGGCTGGAGCGGGCGGCGAGCCAGGCGCGCATTGCCGTGCGGGCCTTGGCCGAAAGCGGCACCATGCGCTCCTTGTCACCCTTGCCGCGAACCATGAAGAAACGGTCGTCGCGTTGCGCCACCGTCACCGGCAGGCCAACCAGTTCGGAGACGCGCAGGCCCGTTGCGTAGAGCACCTCGACAAGCGCGTGGAGGCGCAGCGCCGCCATTCTGTCGGCGTGGCCAAGGCCGGCATCGGCGGCTTCGAGCGCGGCTCGGTCGATGAGCCGCCCGGTGTCCGCCTCGCTCATCGTCTTGGGCAGCGGGCGGCCTTTCTTCGGGCTGTCCAGCGTCCCGGTCGGGTCGTCGCCGCGCAGACCCTCGGCGTAGAGGAACTTGAAGAACTGGCGAATGGCCGACAGTTTGCGCGACTGCGATGTCGGGGCGAAACCACGCGCGGCGATGTCGTCGAGATAGGCGCGGATATCGGCGGCGCCGGCAGCGGCAAGCCCGCCATCGATCGCGCCTGAAGCGTCCTCGAGATCTCTGCGGTAAGAGGAGAGCGTGTTCTCGGCCGCGCCGCGCTCGGCGCTCATCATTTCCAGGAAGGTTTCGATGCGGGAGGCGCTGTTCATTGCGCTTGTCCTTGCATTCAGCTCTTCTTGGGGTTCAGTTTTTCGGGCGGGATGCGCACGCTGATCTCCGCCTTCCTAGGCTCGACGAACATTACCAGTGCGAACATCGTGCCATAGGCAATGCCGGCAAGGATCGCTGTTATCACCACAAAGCGAAACAGTGTCGGCATCAGATTTTGCCCGTCTTCTTGTTGTGCGTTTCAAACCCTTTGCCCTTATCGACCGGCAATCCGGCCAATTCAAGGAGCCGGCCGCCATCTTGCAATCTCAAACCTTGCCAATCCATGTCGACCGAACCCGAGCCGCGCTTGACGCAAACGGGGTTTTCATGTCGATACGCCGGCAAAGAGGGACCGAAACTTCCGATGATCGCGCACCCGGCACATCCCCCCGGCGACAGCCACGCCGCGCTGCTTGGCCAACTGGGCAACCGGTCGATAGTCTTTGTGGGCCTGATGGGCGCCGGCAAGACGGCCATCGGCCGCAAGGTGGCGACCATGCTTTCGCTGCCCTTCGTCGACAGTGACCAGGAAATCGAGAGCGTCTCGCGCATGACCGTTCCGGAACTGTTCGAACGCTACGGCGAGGGCGAGTTCAGGGCACTGGAACAGCGCGTCATCTTGCGCGTGCTGGAAAACGGTCCGCAAGTTCTGTCGACCGGGGGCGGCGCTTTCATGAATGCGCAAACCCGCGAGGCCATCGCCGCCCATGGCGTATCGGTGTGGCTGAAGGCCGAACTCGACCTATTGATGGAGCGCGTGTCCAAGAAGCAGAACCGGCCGCTCCTGAAGAGTGCCGATCCTCGCGCCGTGCTGGAGCGGCTGATGGGCGAGCGCTATCCGGTCTATGCGATATCGGACGTTACGGTGCCGACCCGCGACGACCGCAAGGAAATCATCGCCGCCGAGGTCCTGGAGGCGCTTTGCCGGCACTTCGGTATCGATGCGGTTGCTCCTGCAGGCGAGGTCGAACCGTGAGTGTCGATGCAACCGTCGTCGTCGAGGTCGGGCTGGGCGACAGAGCCTACGACATCCTGATCGGTCCGGGGCTGCTGACCCGCGCCGGTGCGGAGATTTCGCGACGGCTACCGGGCACGCGCGCGGCCATCATCACCGACGCCAATGTCGCCACCGTGCATCTCGATGCGCTGGAGGCCGGTCTGGATCGGGACGGCATCCAGGCGGCAGTCATCGTGCTGCCGCCCGGCGAGAAGACCAAGAGCTTCGCCCATCTCGAAGAGGCGGTGGATGGCGTGCTGGGCGCCAGGCTGGAACGCGGCGATGTCGTCATTGCCTTCGGTGGCGGCGTCATCGGCGATCTTGCTGGCTTTTCCGCAGGCATCGTGCGCCGCGGCATGAATTTCGTGCAGATCCCGACCTCGCTGCTGGCCCAGGTCGATTCCTCGGTCGGCGGCAAGACCGGCATCAACAGCGCGCGCGGCAAGAACCTGGTCGGCGTCTTCCACCAGCCCAAACTGGTGCTGGCCGACACGGGCGTGCTCGACACGCTGCCGATGCGCGAGTTCCGCGCCGGCTATGCGGAGCTCGCCAAATATGGGCTCATCGACCGGCCGGAATTCTTCGCCTGGCTGGAGCAGAACTGGACGCGGGTGTTCGCCGGCGGGCCGGAGCGGGCGGAGGCGATCGCCGAAGCCTGCCGCGCCAAGGCCGAAGTGGTTGCCCGCGACGAATTCGAGACCGGGGACCGCGCACTGCTCAACCTTGGCCATACTTTCGGCCACGCTTTGGAAGCCGCCACGCACTATGACGGCGCGCGTCTCGTGCACGGCGAGGGCGTTGCCATCGGCATGGCGCTGGCGCATCGTTTTTCGTCACGGCTCAATCTGGCCAGTCCCGACGACGCGGCGCGCGTCGAAGCTCATCTGCGCGCCGTCGGCCTGCCGTGGCGCATGGCCGACGTCCCAGGCGACTTGCCCGATGCCGACGCCCTGCTCGCCTTCATCGCCCAGGACAAGAAGGTGTCGCGCGGCGCGCTGACCTTCATCCTGACGCGCGGCGTCGGCCAGGCCTTCATCGCCAAGGATGTGCCGGCTTCCGAAGTGCTGTCATTCCTCAGGGACAATCATCCGGCCAACGGGAAAGCCGGCTGAGATGGATGCCGGCTGGATCGTCGTCGCCGTTCTTGCCATCCTCATCACGCTTCTCGTAGCGGTGCGCACGCGCCTGCTCGCGCTGTTCGGCTATGAGATCTCACGTATCGAGGCGCAGCGCTCCAGCCAGGACGAATTGCGCGGCGCCGTCGACGATTTCCGCCGCGACGGCCAGATGGTGCGGGAGGACCGCGACCGCGTCGGCGGCCTGTTCGACCTCGAAGAACTCGAAGTCTCCGATATCATGGTCCACCGCACCAATATGCGCTCGGTCAATGCCGACAATGCGCCGGAAGCGGTGGTGCGGGAAATCCTGCAGAGCCCGCACACCCGCATGCCGCTGTGGAAGGGCTCGCTCGACAATATTGTCGGCGTGCTGCACGCCAAGGATCTGCTGCGCGCGCTCAACGATGTCGGCAACGACTTTTCCAGGATCGATGTGATGAAGATCGCGTCCAGACCATGGTTCGTGCCGGACACGACGACATTGCAGGAACAGCTCAACGCCTTCCTGCGGCGCAAGGCGCACTTCGCCATCGTCGTCGACGAGTATGGCGAAGTCGAAGGGCTGGTAACGCTGGAGGACATCATCGAGGAGATCGTCGGCGAGATCGCCGACGAGCATGATGTGGACATTCAGGGCGTCAAGCAGGAGGCAGATGGCTCCGTCGTCGTCGATGGCACGGTGCCCATCCGCGATTTGAATCGGGCGCTCGACTGGAACCTGCCGGACGAGGAGGCGACCACCATCGCCGGCCTCGTCATTCACGAGACCCAGTCGATCCCGGAGGAAAAACAGGCCTTCACCTTCCACGGCAAGCGCTTCATCGTCATGAAGCGCGACAAGAACCGGATTGCCAGGATCAGGATCAGGCCGCTCGCATAGCCTGGCCTCGTCAATGCGGCGATCGGCCCATCACCAGCGCGTGGTCTCGCCCGGCGCTGCCGGTTCGATGGCCAGCGCATGCACGCCGGCGTTCAGTTCATCGGCGAGCAATTCGTTGACGGCGCGGTGGCGGTCTATGCGGCTCATGCCGGCAAAGGCCGCCGAAACGAGGCGGACGCGAAAATGCGTCTCGCCGGTGCCGTCATAGGCGCCGTGATGGTCGGACCCATGATGGTGATGGCCGGCATGGAGATGGCTCTCGTTGATGATGACCAGCCGGTCCGGCGAAAATGCCTTGTTGAGCTTGTCTTCCATGGTGGCCTGTATGGACATCGCCGTCTCCCTTCACCACATATCGTTGACGGATAGCCTGAAAATCCAAAGCTATGTCAAAGGCGCCGTCGCCGCCCGACAAATTCCACCATTCGGCCGCTTTATGCCGCGATTCAGCGCTAGAGCGATCCTCGTGAAAATGTCAATTCTTGTTTCGCATCTGCGAACGTCCCATAAATGGGTCAGATGAAGCCGTACCCCAAATATTTCGAGAAGATTCGCGTCCGCCCCGACAAGGAGGCCGAACTCAAGTCGCATTCGCCGATCTGCCAGTGGGATGGCTGCAAGGAGGCCGGCACCCATCGCGCGCCGGTCGGGCGCATGAAGGAGGGCGAGTATTTCCGCTTCTGCTTCGACCATGTGCGCGAGTACAACAAGGGCTTCAACTATTTCTCGGGCGTGCCCGATACCGAGGTGGCCCGCTTCCAGAAGGAAGCCATGACCGGTCACCGGCCGACCTGGAAGATGGGCGTCAACGGCGCCTCGACACGCTCCTCGCCCGGCATGGCGTCGCCCGATATGGCGCAGATGCGGTCGGGCCGCGCCGGCTACTACAATCGCATGCGCGATCCGTTCGACCTGTTCAAGGGGCCGAAGGATCCGCGCGAGACGCGCGAGCGCAAGGCCAAGCCGCTTGAGGCCAAGGCGCTGGAAACGCTTGGCCTCGACACGAAGGCGACTGGCAAGGAGATCAAGGCGCGCTATAAGGAACTGGTGAAGCTCCATCATCCGGATGCGAATGGTGGCGACAGAGGTTCGGAAGACCGGTTCCGCGATGTGCTGCAGGCTTATCGCGTGCTCAAACAGGCGGGCCTGTGCTGAGCGACCTTACGGTCGGGGCGTTTTTCCAACTTTCATAAGGTTGGAAAAGGCTCTAAGACCGCCCCCGGACAAAATCGATTGCCGGCGAAACGGGACGTTTCGCCCGTGGAGACGTTGAGAGATATGAACAAGGTCGATCGCGACATCGCCAATCTACCCGACACGACCGTGTCGGTGAAAGATAAATTCGGCTTCGAATCCAAGATGGTGGTGCCGGCCTATTCGGTGACATCGGAGCATGTTCCCGACATCGATCCGGACTATCTGTTCGACAGGGCGACAACGCTGGCGATCCTCGCCGGCTTTGCCTACAACCGCCGCGTCATGGTGTCGGGCTATCACGGCACCGGCAAGTCGACGCATATCGAACAGGTCGCCGCCCGCCTCAACTGGCCTTGCGTGCGCGTCAACCTCGATAGCCATGTCAGCCGCATCGACCTTGTGGGCAAGGACGCGATCGTGGTCAAGGACGGGATGCAGATCACCGAATTCCGCGACGGCATCCTGCCCTGGGCCTACCAGCACAATGTCGCGCTTTGCTTCGACGAGTATGACGCCGGCCGTCCGGACGTGATGTTCGTCATTCAGCGCGTGCTGGAATCGTCCGGCCGGCTGACGCTGCTCGACCAGAGCCGGGTCATTCGCCCGCATCCGGCCTTCCGGCTGTTCTCGACCGCCAACACGGTTGGTCTCGGCGACACCACCGGGCTCTATCACGGCACGCAGCAGATCAACCAGGCGCAGATGGACCGCTGGTCGATCGTTACCACGCTGAACTACCTACCGCATGACAATGAAGTCGCCATCGTGCTGGCCAAGGCCAAGCATTATCGCGACGGCAAGGGCAAGGACATCGTCAACAAGATGGTGCGCGTCGCCGACATGACGCGCTCGGCCTTCATCAACGGCGACCTGTCGACCGTGATGAGCCCGCGCACCGTCATCACCTGGGCCGAGAATGCCGAGATCTTCGGCAATATCGGCATGGCATTCAGGCTGACCTTTCTCAACAAATGCGACGAGCTGGAACGCTCGGTGGTTGCCGAGTTCTACCAGCGCGCCTTTGGCGAGGATCTGCCGGAGAGTGCCGCCAACGTGGTGCTGGGGTAAGCAGAGCCTCGATGGCGGGTCCGGGCGACAACACGCGCAACAAGTCGAAGACGGGGTCTGAAGCCGACGGCTTCAAGCGGGCCGTCACCGTCTGCATGCGCGCCATTGCCGGCGACAAGGAACTCGAAGTCGGTTTCGCCAAGGATAGGCCGGCGTTGGCTGGCAGTCGCGCGCGGCTGCCTGAACTGCCCAAGAAGGCATCCAAGACCGATATTGCGATCACCCGTGGCCTCGGCGATTCCATGGCGCTCAAACGCGCCTGCCACGACGCCCGCATCCACGCCAAGCTGGCGCCGGAAGGCAAGGCGGCCCGCGCCATCTATGACGCGGTCGAGCAGGCCCGCGTCGAGGCGATCGGCAGCCGCGCCATGCAGGGCGTCGCCGACAATATCGGCTCGATGCTGGAGGATAAATACGCCAAGGCCAATCTGGTCGACGTCAAGGACAAGGCGGACGCGCCGATTGAGGAAGCGCTGGCGCTGATGGTGCGCGAGCAACTGACCGGCCGACCGGTGCCCAAGAGCGGCGAGCGGCTGGTGGAACTCTGGCGGCCCTGGGTCGAGGAAAAGGCCAAGGGCGACCTCGAAGGGCTATCGGCCAAGCTTGACGACCAGCAGGCCTTCGCCCGCATCGTGCGTGAAATGCTCGCCTCCATGGAAATGGCCGAGGAACTCGGCGACGACCAGGAGACGGAAGATTCCGAGGACAATGACGAGAACCAGCCGCAAGGCGAGGAGCAGAGCGAGGAGGGCGGCGAAGAAGATTCCGGCTCCGAGCAGTCGCAGTCCGACGATGCCGAGGCTTCGGCCGACGACGAGCAATCGGCCGAGACGGAAGCTTCCGACGCAACCGCCGACGACCTGTCCGACGATGATGATTCGGATGCCGAGACGCCCGGCGAGGCGCGGCGCAGCGACAATCCCTTCACCAACCTGCCGAAGGAAATCGACTATAAGGTCTTCACCACCGCTTTCGACGAGACGGTCGGCGCCGAGGAATTGTGCGAGGAAGAAGAACTCGACCGGCTGCGCGCCTTCCTCGACAAGCAGCTCGCCAATCTGTCGGGCGTCGTCGGCCGGCTGGCCAATCGCCTGCAGCGCCGGCTTATGGCGCAGCAGAACCGCTCCTGGGATTTCGATCTCGAGGAAGGCTACCTCGATCCGGCGCGGCTGGTGCGCGTCGTCATAGACCCGATGCAGCCGCTGTCCTTCAAGCAGGAGCGCGACACCAAATTCCGCGACACGGTGGTGACGCTGGTGCTCGACAATTCGGGCTCTATGCGGGGCCGGCCGATCACCGTTGCCGCCACCTGCGCCGACATACTGGCGCGCACGCTGGAGCGCTGCGGCGTCTCGGTCGAGATCCTCGGCTTCACAACGCGGGCCTGGAAGGGCGGCCAAGCGCGCGAAAAGTGGCTGAAGGACGGCAAGCCGCCGAACCCGGGCCGGCTCAACGATTTGCGCCACATCATCTACAAGTCTGCCGACCATCCGTGGCGGCGGGCCAGGCGCAATCTCGGCCTGATGATGCGTGAAGGTCTGCTCAAGGAAAACATCGACGGCGAAGCGCTGCTATGGGCGCATAATCGGCTGATTGCCCGGCCCGAGCAGCGCAAGATCCTGATGATGATCTCGGACGGGGCGCCGGTCGACGATTCGACGCTTTCGGTCAATCCGGGCAATTATCTGGAACGCCATCTGCGCGCTGTCATCGAGCTGATCGAGACGCGTTCGCCGGTCGAGCTGCTGGCCATCGGCATCGGGCATGACGTTACGCGCTACTATCGCCGGGCCGTCACCATCGTCGATGCCGAGGAACTGGCCGGCGCAATGACCGAGCAGCTGGCGTCGCTGTTCGCCGAGGAAAGCGCCAAGGATACGCGACGCGGCGGCATGCGTCGGGCCGGATGAGCTTTCCACGCGGCGGCTTTCGGCGAACGGCCGTCGCCGTCATCGCGCTGCTGGCGGTCGTGGCTTGGGCGCCAGCCGTATCCGCTGGATCGACTCCGGTAGAGCCGATCGAGGTTTCGGCACGTCCGATCACCGAATTCCATATCGGGCATTCAGACAAGCAGTTCGGTCCGCTCGAATTCGTCGGCGGGCTGGAAACGACGTCGCCGTCGCGCGATTTCGGCGCGCTCTCGGCCTTCCGGTTTCTGAAGGCGGGCAGCGATTTCATCGGCGTTGCGGACACGGGATACTGGTTCTTCGGCACGCTGGCACGCGATGCAGCCGGCAGGCCGGCGGGCATTCGGAACTTCCGGATGCAGCAGATGGTCGACAAGGCCGGCCTGCCGATCGACAAGAAATCACAAGCCGACGCCGAAGGTCTGGCGGTCAAGGATGGCATCGCTACCGTTGGTTTCGAGCGAAACCACCGTGTCGCCCAGTACAGGATCGATCCGGCCGATATGAAGGCGTCGTATCGGCAACTGGATTTCCTGGTCCCGGCGCGGGAGTTGCGGCAGAATCGCGGCTTCGAAACCGTCGCTCATGCCAATGCCAATGGTCAGCACCAGGGCGGCCTGGTCGTGGTGTCGGAGAAGAGCCTGGACAAGGCCGGAAACATCTATGCGGCCATCATCCAGGGGCCGCACAAGGGCACCTTCACCGTCAAGCGCAATGGCGATTTCGACATTACCGACGGCGCTTTTCTGCCGGATGGCGACCTGCTTCTGCTGGAGCGCAGTTTCTCGATGATCGGTGGCGTCAAGATGCGGCTGCGGCGCATCTATGGAGAGAGTGTCGAGAAGGGCGCCGTGGCTGACGGGCCGGTGCTGCTGGAGGCGGATATGGGCTACCAGATCGACAATATGGAAGCGCTCGACGCCTGGACCCGCGACGATGGCGCGCTGATGGTGTCGCTGCTCTCAGACGACAATCATTCGATCCTGCAGCGCAACCTCTATCTGGAATTCATCCTGCACCAGGATTGATCTGATCAATTTCTGGTGGCGATCCAGATGACATGGCGCGCGCCGCGCTTGCCGTTGGCGCGTGTGTTGATTTCCTCGACGGCAAAACCCGCCTGCTTCAGCCGCCGCGCGAATCCACTGTCGGGCCCTTGCGACCAAACCGACAGCACGCCGCCGGGTTTCAGCGCGCCGCGCGCTTCCGCCAGCCCCCGCGCGCTGTACAGTTGATCGTTGGATCTGTGGACTATGCCTTCGGGACCGTTGTCGACATCGAGCAGGATGGCGTCCCATGCCGCGGGCCGCGACCGGATCAAGTCGCCGACGTCGGTCTCCTTTATGGTGACGCGCGGATCGTCGAGACAACCGCTGAACAGGTCGCCCATAGGCCCGCGCGCCCAGGCGACGACGGCCGGGACCAATTCGGCCACAACGATGCCGGCCTGATCGCCCAATTCGGCGAGGGCAGCGCGCAGCGTGAATCCCATGCCCAGCCCGCCGATGAGGATCCGCGCCTGCCGCTTGCTCGCAATCCTTTCGCAGGTCAGTCTCGCGAGGGCTTCCTCTGAACCGCTGAGGCGGCTGTTCATCAGCTCATTGGTACCGAGCATGATCGAGAATTCGGACCCGCGCTGCTTGAGGCGAAGCTGCCGCGCGCCGTCCGGGGTCGTTGCGGAATCGAGCTCGACCCACGGGATCATGGTCAGGCCGCAACTGCCGGCTGACTCCAGCGCGCCGCAAGCAGCCGATAGGGGATCAACGCCACGACTGCAATGATCAGCTTGACCGAGAGATCTCCCAGCGCCCAGGATACCCAGCGCATCGCATCGATATGGAAAATGCCCATCAGGGGCGCCGTCTCAAGCGCGAAACTATCGCTCGGCCCGGCAAAGGCAAAGGCAGCGGAGAATGCGACGGTGAAAAAGACGACGGTGTCGAACACCGAGCCGACCAGCGTGCCGACGATCGGCGCCCGCCACCAGCTCTGTCGGCGCAGGCGATTGAAAACCATAACGTCGAGCAATTGTGCGCAGAGGAACGCCGCGCCGGACGCAGCCGCGATGCGCACGAGCCGGTCGGCCGCGGTCTCGAACTCGATCAGGCCGTGGCGGAACAGGAAGGGTGGGACAAGGACCGAGCAGATCACCGCCGTCATGAAGCCCACAAAGACGATCCTGCGCGCCACAGTCGGCCCATGGCGGCGGTTGGCGAGGTCGGTGACCAGGAACGAGAAGGGGTAAGTGAACGCACCCCAGGTCAGCAGATCGGCCAATGAAAGCCCGCCGATTTGCCCCTGCAGTGGGAACTGTACGAGAATGTTCGACGCCACGACGACAAGCGCCATGGCGGCCACGAAGGGCAAGTAGCGCGAGAAGGATTTCATTTTTTTATCCTGGGTAATGGAACCAGCCGAGCGTCGTTCCGGACCCGGATCACGCCTGCTTATTGTTGGGCATCGGACCTTCCAGCCTTAGCAGCTTCGATCCGATGCCCAAAGGCCAACGAGAGGTTGGCCAGGCGGTCGTCCCCCGCCTTAAACGATTGTCAGGCCGCGACCTGCTCGGCGAGCTTCTTGGCGATCTGCTTCTTCAGCAGGCGTGCGCGCTGCGACAGTTCCTTGACGTCGGCCTTGGCCAGGAACGCGTCGAGGCCGCCGCGGTGCTCGACCGAGCGGAGCGCGTTGGCTGAAATGCGCAAGCGCACATTCTGGTTCAGCGCTTCGGAAATCAATGTGACGTTGACGAGGTTCGGCAGGAAGCGACGCTTGGTCTTGTTGTTGGCGTGGCTCACATTGTTGCCGGACATGACTGCCTTGGCAGTGAGTTCGCAGGTGCGGGACATGGTTCTAACCTTCAGTTCTCGGGGCTTGCCAACCGTTGTGCCCACGCCGGGTGGCGCGCGGTTCTGGTCAGGCGGCCTTATGGAAAAGTTGGCGTTCCATAGTTGCATTTCGCCGGGGCGTCAAGCTCCGGCTTGGCCACAGAAACGCCTGGCGTTTCATATTAAGGTCGGAATTCGCCGTATAAGCGGTCCCATAGGGACACGCCGGTCCGGAGTTGCCCCACCTCCGGTCGAACCAAGGATCCGATCCGCGCCATGCCTCGTTTGTCTCAAGCCCTTGCCGTCGCACTGGCGATCGCTTTGCCGTCCGCCGCTT
This sequence comes from Mesorhizobium sp. ES1-1, assembly GCF_020164785.1. GTDB lineage: Bacteria > Pseudomonadota > Alphaproteobacteria > Rhizobiales > Rhizobiaceae > Mesorhizobium. Next base: position 108,660 of record NZ_JAIUGX010000013.1, read on the forward strand.
CGGCTGCCTCGCCGCAGTCGTTCAAAGGCGAATACACGGTATCCTTCCTCGGTCTCTCCATAGCGAGGTCGACGTTCTCGAGTCGGTATGAAAACGGCGCCTACACGATCAACGGTACGGTCACAGCGGCGGGCCTCGCCAAGCTGTTCGACGACACGCGCGGCACGATTTCGTCCAAGGGCGCGATCTCCGGCAAGAAGATGGTGCCCCAAGCGTTTCGAGCCGATTACACGTCCGGCAAGAAGGTCTCCGCCATCGACATCCGCTTTGCCAACGGCACCGTGACGTCGACCAAGGTCCTCCCGCCACCGGAGAAGCGCGACCCCAAGTCCTGGGTGCCGATCGGCGCCGGCGACCTTGTATCGGTGCTCGATCCGATGGCCGCTACCGTCATCCATGCCGACAGTCTCGACCAGGTTTGCGGTCGCACGGTGAAGTTCTATGACGGCGAGATGCGTGGCAACCTGACGTTGACATACGATTCCAAGGGTACGATCGCTGTGCCGGGCTACAAGGGCGACACCGTGACCTGCCGTATGGGTTTCGAGCCAGTGGCGGGTTATCGCAAAGGCCGCAAGGCGCTTAACTATCTCAAGAATAAAAGCCGCATTATGGTGACGTTTGCGCCGCTCGGCCAAACCGGCGTATATGCCCCGATCCATGCCACGGTCGGAACGCAGATCGGCACTTTGACCATCAGCGCCGGACGTTTCGAAGCAGTGCAATAGGCGCACCTCTACAGGCAGAACAGGTGCGCCGGTGGAGAGGCAATGGGGCGCGCAACACTGATCGGCTTCTCGGCGGTTGCCATGTGGGCAATGCTGGCGCTGCTCACCGATGCGTCGGGCCAGGTGCCGCCATTCCTCTTGTCGGCGATCACCTTCTCGATCGGCACGGGGGTGGGTCTGGTCGCACGGTTGTTCATGCAGACTCGCGACGACCGCGAGAAAATTCCACCGCAGGTCTGGCTTATCGGCATTGCCGGCCTGTTCGGCTACCATTTCTTCTACTTCACCGCGTTGCGAAACGCTCCCGCCGTGGACGCGAGCCTGATCGCTTATCTGTGGCCGCTGCTGATCGTTCTCGGTTCGGCGTTGATGCCGGGTGAGAAACTAGCCTGGAACCATGTCGTTGGCGCGCTGCTGGGGCTTGCCGGCACCGTGCTGATCGTCACCAGGGGCGGCGCACTGGCGTTCGACGCGCGCTACGCCTTCGGCTACGCAATGGCGGCCGCCTGCGCCGTGCTTTGGTCGGCCTATTCGCTTTTGTCGCGGCGGTTCCCGTCGGTGCCGACCAGCATCGTCACCTGGTTCTGCGCGGCGACCGCAGGTCTGTCGCTCGCCTGCCATATGGCGCTAGAGGAAACCGTGCTGCCTGTCGGCGCAGGCCAATGGCTGGCCGTTCTGGGCCTTGGCCTCATGCCCGTCGGTTCTGCCTTCTACGCGTGGGATATCGGCGTCAAGCGGGGCAACATACAGGTGCTTGGCGCCGCCAGCTACGCCGCGCCGCTCTTGTCGACGCTTGTGCTGATCGCGGCGGGCGTCGCCGAGCCGTCGCTGCGCATCCTCGCCGCGTGCGTGCTGATCACCGGGGGAGCCGCCCTGGCGGCGAAATCGCTGTTCCTGCGCAAGCCGGGATCGGCGGGAGCCGGGGCATCCGGAGACGGAGCCGGGGCATCCGAACACAGAGCCGGGGCATGACGTTGCCGTTTCCGGGCGGCATTGATGCCAACGCCAATGCGACGCTGATCTTTTCGCTGGTGGCGGCGGTGATCTATGCCTTCACGCTGGGCGCTTCGCCTACACTCGCCCGCACGGCGGCCAAAACGCTCGCCGTGGCGATGCTTGCCGTGCTGGCGGCGATGCAGGGCGGCCCCACGCTGCTGGTCGCCGCGCTTGCGCTCAGTGCCGTTGGCGATGCTTTCCTGTCGCGGGACGCCGAGAAGGCGTTTGTCGCGGGGCTGGCCAGTTTTCTTGTGGCCCATTTCGTCTACGTCGCGCTGTTCCTGCGTGGCGGCGGCGGGATCCAGGTGTTTGTCGCCGAACCCTGGCATGGGGCCATCGGGTTGGTGATGCTGGTTTTCGCCGTCGTCATGCTGGCGGCGTTGTGGCGTCGCATCGGTCCCGGCCTGCGCGCCCCGATCACCGTCTACGTCGTGGCAATCCTGGCGATGGGCTTATCGGCGCTGACGACGGAGAATGTCTGGGTTATTGCGGGTGCGCTGTTGTTCATGGCGTCCGACGGACTTCTCGCGACGGAGAAATTTCTCCTACCGCCGATCTCGCCGCACCGTAGCTGGATGCGCTTTGCCGTGTGGGTGCTGTACTACGCCGCCCAGCTGCTGATCACTCTTGGGTTGTTGCCAAGTTAGGCTGCCAGCCCGGTTCGGCCAGTTCGAAGGCAGCGAAATCAAACCCCGGCGCAACCGTGCAGCCGACGAGCGTCCATTCGCCCAGGCTGCGCGCCGATTGCCACCACCCGGCGGGTACGACGATCTGCGGCCGTTCGCCGGCGGCGAACTCGATGCCCAGGACCTGCTCGATCACCGCCGCCCCTTCTTCCCACATCGACAAAGCCAGTGGAGCACCGGCGTGGAAATGCCAGACCTCGGCGGCATCCTTGACCCGATGCCATGCCGAAACCTGATGATCTTCCAGGAGGAAATAGATCGCCGTCGAATGGCCGCGCACCCCGCCTGCCTCATCGCGAAACGTCTCCGCGTACCAGCCGCCTTCCGGATGCGGCTTCAGTCCGAGCGTTGCTATGATTTCTGCGGAACTTGTCATGAGGCCTACGAGATCAGCCGCATCAGAAATTGTCCTTGCGCTTGCGAATTTCGGCGAAAACCTCGGCGTCCAAGGCTTTCTCCAGCCCAAGATGCCTGCGGATCGCCGGGTCATGCCACCGCAGGAAGGGATTGGTCGACAGCTCCTCGCCGATCGTGGTCGGCAGTGTCGGCTTGTTGTCCGCCCGCAACGCCTCGATCCTGGCGGCACGCTCTTTGAGCGCCGAGTTGGTTGGGTCGACGCTTAGCGCGAAACGGGCGTTGGCGAGCGTGTACTCGTGACCACAATAGACGACCGTGTCGGCCGGAAGCGCCGCGAGTTTCTTCAACGAGTCATACATCACCGGCGGCTTGCATTCGAACAGCCGCCCGCAGCCGAGCGCGAACAGCGTGTCGGCGGTGAACGCGACCTTGGATGCCGGCAAGTGATAGGAGACATGGCCGGCAGTGTGGCCGGGCGTGGCTATCACCTCGATGCGCTCACCCCCGAGATAAACAACCGAACCTTCCGCGACGGTCTCGTCGATGCCCGGGATCCTTGCCATTTCCGCTTCCGGGCCGATGATGCGCAGTTTGAAACGTTCTTTGAGCGTCAGATTGGCCTCGACATGGTCCACATGGTGATGCGTGGTCAGGATCATTGTCGGCGTCCACCCGGTGCGTTTTATAGCGGCTAGGATGGACGCTTCCTCGGGGGCGTCGATGATCGCGGTCTGGCCGCTTGCGGGGTCACGGGCGAAAATGCCGAAATTGTCGCTTCGGCACATGAATTGTTCGATTTCGACCGGCATCGCGTCTCTCCACTGTCGTGGCAGACATAGTGCGCTCGCGCGCCGATGTCATCCCAGGAGATTGCAGATGTCGCGCCATGCGATGTCGACCGCATTGAGGGGTGGACGGCCCCACGGATGCCTTTGTTGAAACCGGTCAATATCGCGGCTACATCCTTGGCATGCATTCCGACATCGTCGATCTTCGCACCTTCTATTCGACAGCGCTCGGCCGGTTTGCCGAGCGTTCGATCAGCATGGCGTTGTCCTCGATATGGGCGACAGTGCCCAACGAACGGCTGGTCGGGCTAGGCTACACCTTGCCCTGGCTGGAGCGGTTCGGCACGGACGCCGAGCGCGTTTTCGCCTTCATGCCGGCCACGCAGGGCGCGGTTGTCTGGCCTGCGAATGGCCCGACGGCGACGGCACTGGTTTTCGATGAGGAACTGCCGCTGGTCGATTCCTGTATCGACCGCATGCTGCTTGTCCATTCGCTCGAACATGTCGAAAACCCGCGTGAAACGCTGAACGAGATTTGGCGGGTGCTGTCGCCGGCTGGACGCATCGTTATCGTGGTGCCCAACCGGCGCGGGGTCTGGGCACGTTTCGAGCATACGCCGTTCGGCAATGGTCGGCCTTTCTCGCGCGGCCAGTTGACCGAATTGCTGCGCGAGGCGAATTTTACGCCGGCATCCTGGTCCGATGCGCTGTTTTTCCCGCCCTCGCGTCGGCGGTTCATGATGCGGATCCACAATGTGCTCGAACGCGCGGGCAGGCGTCTATGGCCGATCTTCTCGGGGGTCATCGTCGTCGAAGCGCAGAAGCGACTCTACCAGGGCGTTCCTGCTGCCCAGCGCGCTTCGCGCCGCGTCTTCGTGCCGGTGCTGTCGCCACATGGCGCTGCGCGGCTCGGTCGCCAGGCCGGGGCGGATGCTCTCCCAACGGCCGTGCCGGCGATTGCCTCGTGATGACGGCAAGGACCCTCCGGTTTCATCAGCAATGAACGCAAGGACTTCGGGCATGGCTGGTCAACCGGACACTCACGGCAGCGGTCAGCCCGCCGGCGTAGCCGTCGAAGCCAGCAGCCTGCGCGACCAGGTGGCGACGATTAGGCGAGGCCTGGCGGGATCGCCAGTTCGCAACACATTGCTGTGGATGTCCGCGGCCATCATGGCCGTCATCATCGCGACGTCGATCGGCCAGGTTCTGCTCAACCGATGGAACCAGCCATTCTACGACGCGCTGGCGCGTCGCGACATGGCGGCTTTCCTGCATCAGCTTCTTGTGTTCGCGGTGATCGCCGGCGGACTCCTGGTGCTCAACATCGGCCAGACGTGGCTAAACCAGATGATCCGGCTGACGCTGCGCAAGGCGCTCACGCTGGACCTGATCGACCAGTGGATGCGGCCCGCGCGGGCTTTTCGCCTCGCCAACGCGGGCGCCATCGGCGTCAATCCCGACCAGCGCATGCAGCAGGATGCCGCCCATCTCTCGGATCTGTCGACGGATCTGGGCGTCGGTCTGCTGCAATCATGCATCCTGCTGGTGTCTTTCGTCGGCGTGTTGTGGGAGCTGTCTTCCGGCTTCGTCTTCCACATCGGCGGCACGTCGCTGGCCATACCGGGCTACATGGTCTGGGCCGCCATCCTCTATGCCGGCACAGCGTCATGGCTGAGCTGGCTGGTCGGCCGGCCGCTCATTGTGCTCAACAGTGACCGCTACACGCGCGAGGCGGAGCTGCGCTCGTCGATGGTGCGCGTCAACGAGAATGTCGATGCCATCGCCTTGTATCATGGTGAGGCCGACGCCAGGCGGCGGCTTGATCTCGACCTCGACACGGTGCTCGGCGCGATGCGGCGCATCTACGCCGCCCAGATCAATCTGTCCTGGGTGACCGATACGTATGGCTGGATCACCGTGGTCGCGCCGATCCTGGTTGCATCGCCGGTCTATTTCTCGGGCGATATAAGTTTTGGAGGACTGATGATGGCGGTCGGGGCCTTCAACCAGGTCCACTCCTCTCTGCGATGGTTCATCAACAACATCGGCGGCATCGCCGATTGGCGCGCCACGCTGATGCGCGTCGCCGATTTCCGAATAGCGCTGGACGAAACCGACGTGCTGCACGACACGGAAAAGCGCATCGCCTTCGGTGAAAATGCGAGCGGCATCCTGAGCTTCGAGCAGCTCGAAGTGGCTTCGCCGGAAGGATGCACGAGGCTGGCCGACGATCATGTCGAGATCCATGCCGGAGAACGCGTCATGATCACCGGAGAGCCGGGCGCGGGCAAGACGCTGTTCTTCCGCGCCATTGCGGGCCTGTGGCCATGGGGGAGCGGGCGGATCGGCCTGCCGGCGGGGAAACCCCTGATCTTCGTGCCGCGGGTGCCATATTTCCCGGCCGGCACGTTGCGCGAGGTGCTCGACCACCCGAACGGGCCGGCACCGACGAGCGATGCCCACATCACGGCAGTGCTCGCCGAAGTCGGGCTCGACCGCCTGTCGGCTTCGCTCGACCGGACAGGACGCTGGGATCATGAACTGAGCGATGATGAGCAGCGGATGCTGGCCTTTGCCAGGCTCGTCTTGCGGCAACCGAAATGGCTGATCATAGACGAGGCGATGGATGCGTTGGACGGGCCCTCCTTGCGGCGCGTGCTAGCGATGCTGGCTAAGCGCTTGCCGGATGCCGCAATCCTCAACATCGGACGCGGCCAGCACAACAGCCAGTTCTTTCCGCGCGCCTTGACCATCGTCAAAATACCGGCGCATCCGCCCTCAAACCTGCCCGCCTCAGGGCCGGCGCGATAGAGCCGCCGCCCCATCCTGTCCGCAGGAAATAGGCGGATGCCTGATACGCGGCTCTCGTCTGCCAATCCGGACGGAAACCGTCCGGCGCCGCCACGACAACCCGGCCGCTATCTGCGAAAGCTACGCCGGACGCGCGCCATATTTTTCGCGAAACTCCTGGTAGAGGTCACGGCGCCAGCGCCGGCCGCAGACATAACCATACGCCAGTTCCGCCAGTGAATAGCCGAGGGCCTCGGACGAGCGATTGGCCTTATAGCCGGCAAAAGCTTGGGGGAAGCGGCCTCTAAGGATGTCAGCGATGATCTGCCGCGAAATCATGTAAGGCGGAATATGAGGATAGGAGCGGGCGATATGCGGGTGTTTGCCCATCAGATCCGCATAGGCTTCGACATAGCCGTCACGGCGTCCGGAAATCGAGTTTGCCGAATTGTGTTTCGTCCAGTCGATGTTTTCCGACAGGCGCGCGCCGAAACGCCTGGAGAGGCGCAGCAACAGTTCACGGTCCTGCATACGAGTGATGTCGCTGTCGTAGCCGCCGATGGCGAGCAGGGCGTCACGGCGCGCCGTGATTGCCGAGCCCGCGATGAAAATCGTCTGGGCGACCAGAGCCCGTTCCAGCATGGTGGTGTTGAGGACCGCCTCGCGGTTGACGCATTTGGTGACGCGCTCCGCCTTTAGTGAGACATAGGAGCTGATCAGCACCTGGAGCGTTGGTTCGTCTTCGAACCGGGCCAGGGTGCGTTCAAGTCGGTGCGGCATGTAGACGTCGTCGGAATCGAGGAAAGTCACCACAGGCGCTCGTGCCACCTCGATGCCTGCGTTCCTGGCGGCGTTGGCGCCGCGCCATTTCGCGCCGACATAGATCAGCCGTGGATCGCGAATGCGGGCAAGGGCTTGGGCAGTCCCGTCCGTCGAGCCATCGTCGACAACAATGTGCTCGATCTTCTGGAGGCTCTGCGATAGCACGCTGTCCACAGCGCGCAGCACCGCTTCCCGCCGGTTGTGGGTCGGTGTGATCACTGAGATGAACGGCGAGATATCGGCTTTCCCGGTCATGCGCTGCAGCTCTATTCTGGCGGGCAAATGCCCGTCGGATCTGTAGAAAATTACGCGGGAACCCGAGTCGAGCACTCCTACCGATCTGACGCCCCCGCGATCAGCGGCGATTCTACAAAAAAGAGGCTGCCATGTCATCTCGTCGCGCCCGTTTCAAACCGCGCGGCGGGATGAATTCACGGCCTAGCGACCCAACGGCAACACCCCACTGCGGTCAAGTGCGTCGCTGCCCAAAGCCGGCTAAAGCAGTTAACTGGTTAGAGGAAAAGGGCAACAGCTTCAGTCCTTGTTCTAACGCCTGAGTAGGAAGACCGCCTGCTGGCCGAAGAAGTTCCAGAACCACCACGGCATCGACAGGCCGATCTTCTGGCCAGCGGCGTCGAGCGCGGTTGCCTTCTCGACCGTCGCGCCGAGCTCGTCGCACAGATTGACGAAGTCGCGGATGGCGCAGAAGTGAATATTCGGCGTGTCATACCAGGAATAGGGCAAGTCCTTGGTGACCGGCATGCGACCGTTGAAAAACAGCGACGCGCGGACCCGCCAATGACCGAAATTGGGGAAGGAAACGATCGCGCGGTCGCCGATCCTGAGCAATTCGTCGAGAACGAGCTTGGGGTTGCGGGTGGCCTGCAGCGTCTGCGACAGGACAACGAAGTCGAAGCCCTTGTCGGGATAGAATTCGAGATCCGTGTCGGCATCGCCCTGGATGACAGAGAGCCCGCGCGCCACGCATTCGTTGACGCCACGCTGCGACAGTTCGAGCCCTCGGCCATCGACCTGCTTGGTGTCTCGCAAAAGTTCAAGCAGCGAGCCGTCGCCGGAACCGACATCGAGCACGCGGGAGCGCGGCGGGATGAGGTTGGCGACGACCTCTAGATCGACGCGCTGGTCACGGTTTACACTCATAATGCCGTCTCCTGTCCCGCTCCTGGCCGAGAGCGGATAACGGCTGGACTTTCCGGGGTCATGCGCTGAGCCCTCTCGCCCGGGCAGCGGAGCCGATGAAGCCATTGATGGCGGCAAACAGTTCCGGCTCGTCGAGCAGAAAGGCGTCATGGCCACGATCGGTCTCGATCTCGACAAAGGAGACCGATGCACCGGCAGCGTTCAGAGCGTGCACGATCGTGCGGCTCTCCTCGGTGGGAAACAGCCAGTCCGAGGTGAAGGACACCAAGCAGAAGCGCGTTTTCGTGCCGGCGAAAGCGTCGGCCAATCGACCACCATGATCGGCTGCGAGGTCGAAATAGTCCATCGACCGCGTCATGTAGAGATAGGAATTGGCGTCGAAACGGTCGACGAAGGTCATGCCCTGGTGGCGCAGATAGCTTTCGATCTGGAAGTCGGCATCGAAGCCGAAGGTCAGTGCCTCGCGGTCCTGCAAATTGCGGCCGAACTTCCGGTGCAGGGCGGCTTCCGACAGGTAGGTGATGTGGGCGGCCATGCGGGCCACCGCGAGCCCTTTTTCCGGGCGTTTGCCATAGTCGAAATACTTGCCGCCATGCCAGTCGGGATCGGCCATCACGGCTTGCCGGCCGACCTCATGGAAGGCGATGTTCTGCGAGGAATGGCGAGCGCCGGTGGCGATCGGCAGCGCCGCAAAGACACGCTCCGGATAGCTCGACGCCCATTCCAGCACCTGCATGCCGCCCATCGAGCCGCCGAGCACGCAGAACAGCTTTTCGATGCCGAAATGATCGACCAGCATCTGCTGAGCGCGAACCATGTCGGGGATAGTGATGATCGGCAGGTCGAGCCCATAAGGCCTGCCGGTGGCAGGATTTGTCGAGGCCGGGCCGGTGGAGCCCAGGCAACCACCGATGACATTAGAGCAGATGACGAAGAACCGGTTGGTGTCGATGATCTTGCCGGGACCGATCAGCACTTCCCACCAGCCCGGCTTGCCGGTCACCGGATTGGTGTTGGCGACGTGCTGGTCGCCCGTCAGCGCATGGCAGACGAGGATGGCGTTGGAGCGGGCGTCATTGAGCGTGCCATAAGTCTGGTAGGCGATCTGGAATGGCGATAGCAGCGTTCCCGCGTCAAGCTTCAGCGGCTGATCGACCCCGAAACGCAACACCGGGCTCGACGGGTTGTCGGCCTCGTTGTTGGTCTTTCCAGCACGCAAAGCGGCCATGGCATCGATCTCACTTTTTTGCATCCCCGCACGGTGCTCCGAAATCAATGCTGACTTCTCGCCTCTGCGGTGTCCGGCCGGCGCGGACAACAAAAAACCGGCATTGCCGTCGCAAAGCCGGTTACAGGATGCAAACGGCCCTTTAGCAAGTTGTTTAACGTGGCTGCAAGCCGACCGGCCAAATCACCACGGAAGTCTGTCCCCCTTCTAGGGCTGTGGCGGCTTGCCGTCAACGGCTTGCCGCATCGCGGCCCGCCGGCTCTCGACATTAGGAGCCTTGGCTTGTATTTCCGCAGCGGCTTCCCGGCGGAAGCGTTCTCGGTGGATTTTTCGACATGAGCCAGACATCGGACAAGCAACGTCCAACCCCGCGCGCGGGCATCATGGATATCGAGGCCTATGTGCCGGGCAAGAGCGCGGCGCCAGCCGGCGTTGCCAAGGTCCACAAGCTGTCGTCGAACGAAAATCCGCTCGGTCCGTCGCCGAAGGCGATCGAGGCCGCCCGTGAGGTTGCCGCCAAACTCGACATCTATCCCGACGGTACCGCGAGGCGGCTGCGCGAGGCGATTGCCGAAGTGCATGGGTTAAACGCCGCCAACATCATCTGCTCCAACGGCTCCGACGAGATCCTCGGGCTGCTGGCGCAGACCTATCTCTCTCCGGGGGACGAGGCGGTCATCACCGAACACGCCTTCATGGTCTATAAGATCTATATCCAGTCGGCCGGCGCCACGCCGGTCACGGTCAAGGAAACCGACGAGCACGCCGACATCGATGCGATGCTCGCCGCTGTCACGTCGCGCACCAAGATCGTTTTCCTCGCCAATCCGAACAATCCGACCGGTACCTACATACCGTTCCAGGAGGTGCGGCGCCTGCATGCCGGGCTGCCCAGGCATGTGCTCCTGGTGCTCGACGCGGCTTATGCCGAGTATGTTCGCCGCAATGACTACGAGGCCGGTATCGAGCTGGTCGGCAGCGCCGAGAATGTCGTCATGACCCGCACCTTCTCGAAGATCGGCCTCGGCGGGGCGCGGATCGGCTGGATGTACGCGCCGACCCACATCGTCGACGCCATCAACCGGATACGCGGCCCTTTCAACGTCAACACGACGGCGATCGAGGCAGGAATCGCGGCGATCCGTGACCGCGACCATGTCGAGCGCAGCGTCAGTCACAACCAGACCTGGCTGACATGGCTGAGCGAAGAACTGACAAAGCTCGGCCTGCGGGTGACGCCCAGCGTCGGCAATTTCATCCTCATTCATTTTCCCGACGACGAGAAATACTCGGCGGCGAAAGCCGATGATTACCTCAGCGCGCGCGGCTTTATCCTGCGGCGTGTTTCCGGCTATGGCTTTCCCAACGCGTTGCGCATGACCGTCGGCACGGAGGAAGCCAATCGCGGCGTGGTCGCCGCTCTCACCACGTTCCTGAAAAGCTAGGCATCATGACATCACCGATGTTTGAGAAGATCGCGCTGGTCGGCATCGGCTTGATCGGCTCCTCGCTTGCCCGCGTCATCCGCCGCGAAGGGCTGGCCCGCCACGTCGCTATCTCCACCCGCAGCGCGCCGACGCTCGCCCGAGCCGAGGCGCTTGGACTGGGGGATTCCTACACAACCGACGCGAAGGAGGCGGTCCGCGACGCCGACCTTGTCATCGTTTCTGTGCCGGTCGGCTCGTCCGGCGCGGTCGCCGAGGAAATCGCGCCCGCGTTGAAGCAGGGAGCGATCCTGACCGACGTCGGGTCGACCAAGGCATCCGTCATCACGCAAATGCAGCCGCACGTGCCTGCCGGCGTCCATTTCATTCCCGGCCATCCTCTGGCGGGCACCGAGAAATCCGGCCCGGACGCGGGGTTTGCCGACCTCTTCGACAATCGCTGGTGCATCTTCACGCCGCTGCCCGATACCGACCCGCAAGCGTTGGAGCGCCTTTCGGAATTCTGGCGCCGCTGCGGCGCCAATATCGACACAATGGACCCCCAGCACCACGACATGACGCTGGCCATCGTCTCGCACCTGCCGCACATCATCGCCTACAACATCGTCGGCACGGCCGATGACCTTCAATCGGTAACCAAGTCCGAAGTGATCAAATACTCCGCGTCTGGCTTCAGGGATTTTACCCGTCTCGCCGCCTCGGACCCGACCATGTGGCGGGATGTCTGCCTGCACAACAAGGACGCCATCCTCGAAATGCTGGCGCGGTTCTCGGAGGATCTGGCGTCATTGCAGCGGGCCATCCGCTGGGGGGACGGCGAAAAACTCTTCGACCTGTTCACCCGGACCCGGGCCGTGCGCCGTTCGATCATCGAGGCCGGCCAGGACATCGACGTTCCCGACTTCGGCCGCCAGGCCGTCGAGCACCCGGCCAAGAGTTAAGGCAGAGCGGGCCACGTCGTTTCGATCATCGCCAGCGTCTCGGCGCGATCCGGTGCGCCCAGCCTGCCGCCGAAGCGCAGGCATTTGAGCGCGGCCGCCGCGCTGGCGAAGCGCAGGGCCTGCTCGACCGGCATGGCCTCGGCCAGCCCGACGGCGAAGGCGCCGTGAAAGACATCGCCGGCGGCGAGCGTGTCCACTGCCTTGATGCTCGGCGCTGCGACATGGCGCACACGATTGGCGGTACGATCATGCCACCAGCTTCCCGCCGCGCCCCCGGTCACCGCGACAAAGGCATCGGTGCGGCTGGCAAGATCGGCGCAGGCCTGCTCCGGGTCGAGTGCCTGGCCGAGGAAGATGCGTGCCGCCGTCTCCGAGGCGACGATATGGGTGGCGAGCGGCAATAGCCGTTCCAGGACTTCCAACGGCGCGGTATCGGCATCAAGGATCGCCGGTCGGCCGGCGGCACGGGCCGCCTCTAGGGCAAGCGCCGCCGCGCCCGGCCAGCGGACATCGACAAGCACGGCATCGAATGCGGAGAGATCGGCTGCCGGCAAAGCTTCCGGGTCGGCCTGGGCGAGCCGGTCGTAGAAGGGTACGATGACGCGCTCACCATGGGCATCGACGAGGATCGACGCCAGTGCCGAACGGGCACCCCGGATACGGCGCACGAAAGCACAATCGACGCCTTCGGCCGCGATCTCGGCAACCAGTTGGTCGCCGACGGGATCATCGCCGGCGCTCGCCCATAGTGAGACGTCGGCGCCAAGGCGGCGTGCCGCGCAGGCCGCGCTGGTCGCCATGCCGGATGCGATCTGGATGCCATCGGAAGCGATGAACTTCCCCTGATGGGCGGGAAGGGATTCGATACGAAGGATCATGTCGAGAGTTAGCGCGCCAACACTCAGCAATTTCACCGGTCTGGCCATGAGGTGTCAGTCCAACGGCTTGATCTTGCCCAACGGGATGAAGCCGAGTGACGCCCTGCCCTTGGACACTTTCAGCGGCATGGATGGTTCGTTGCCAAGCAAGGACAAGGCCGCGAAGCCCTGCTCGATCTCGCTTTTGTTTTCAGGTATGGCGGCGCCCAGGATTGAAGCGACGGCCTTCGGATCCTTGATCCTTATCATCAGATCGGCATCGACAAAGCCTTCGGCATCGACCGACAAAGGACCGGAAACGGTGACGCTCGCCGTCCCGGAAGAAAGGTCGAGGTTGCGGATATTGAGAGCCTGCCCGCGCAGGCTTTCAATATGCGTGCCAATGAGCGCGACGCCGTTCTTCAAGCTGGCGTCGCCGGTGGCATCGAAAGCCGGCAGCACGCGGCCGCCGATCGCGTCGGGATCGATCTCCAGATCGATAAAGCTGCCGAGATAGTCGAGATCCTGGCCGTTCGGCTGCAATTCCCCGGCGGCCTTTCCGGCGCTGAACAATTGCACCGGATCGGTATCGTCGGCCGGGTCGGTCTGGCCTGAAAGGCCCTCGGCCCGTAGCGTGACCCGACGCGGTAACGGCCAGGACAGATTGATGTTGGCGCGCAGATCATCCCAGTCGATCCACAGTGGCACCATGCCCGGAATCGAGGCCCTGAGCGGACCACGCAAATTGGCGACCGGAGACCAGGGCTGGATGATCGGCGCCACCGCCTTGAAACTGCCGGCCGAGGCCGCAATGTTTTTGGCGTCGTCCTCATAGGCAAGGTTGTCGCAGGACACGGCGAAGGAGAAGGGATAGCCACCGACCTCAAGATTGGCGCAGTCGGCCTCGACGCCATCCGCATTGAGCGCGGCGACAGCGTTATGGGTCTGGCTTTTGACCCGGTCGGCCAGATAGAACCAGCCGCCGGTGTAGATTGCAAACAGCACGAGGACGAACGCGGCAAGCCAAAACAGGCGGCGATGGCGAGTTGGCTGGCGTTCGTCACTTGACGTCATGCTTTGGCTCTCGTTAACGCATCGGTACTGCGGACGCCCCCGTCGGTTCCGACGAGGGGTGCGCAGGGACGCATAGGTAGACAGGCGCGGGCTAAAAGAACACCGGCGTCCTGGCGATGTCGGCATCTTTTTGCGATCAGGCGCGGCGATATGGGCGATTTTTGGGTGTTTGGCTACGGCTCGCTGATCTGGCGGCCAGGTTTCGTGCATGTCGAAACGCGCCGCGCCCGCCTGCACGGCTATCGTCGCTCGCTTTGCGTCTATTCCTTCGTACATCGTGGCACGCGACAGCGGCCCGGGCTGGTGCTCGGCCTGGACCATGGAGGCTCATGCGTCGGGCTGGCGTTCCGCGTTCCCGGTGACCTGCGCGAAGAGGTGATCGCGTACCTGCGCGAGCGCGAACTGGTTACCAACGTCTATCTCGAACGGACAGTCAGGATCCGGCTCGACGGCGGCGCGATCGTCGAAGCGGTGGCCTACATCGTCGACCGCCACCACGAACAATATGCCGGCGCGCTTGATCCCGCCCACGCCGCTGGGGTCGTGCGTGGCGCCATCGGACAGTCCGGCAACAATGAAGACTATGTGCTCAGCACGCTCGAACATCTCGAAGCGCTGGGCATCCGGGATCATTGGCTGGAGGAGGTGGCGCGCCTGGTAGCGCCTTTGTGAACCGCCCGCCATGGCAGAAACGATGGTCTTCCCTTTGACCTCGAGGCGGCAAGGCCTAGGTTAGGCTCGGACACAGCCAGAGGGCGGCATTCGACGCCCCGATCATCACGGAGATACGCCTTGCAGAAACGCCGTCTCGGTCGCACCGACCTTTCCATCGCGCCGCTGGTTCTGGGGGGCAACGTCTTCGGCTGGACCGCCGACGAGAAAACCTCGTTCGACCTACTGGACCGCTTCGTCGGCGCCGGTCTCAATGCCATCGACACGGCCGATGTCTATTCGAGCTGGGTACCCGGTCACAAGGGCGGCGAATCCGAAACCATCATCGGCAACTGGATGAAAGATCGCGGCAACCGCGACAAGGTGATCGTCGTCACGAAGGTCGGCTCCGATATGGGGCAGGGCCACAAGGATCTGTCGGCCGCCTATATCGAGAAGGCCGTCGATGCATCACTCAAGCGGCTGCGGACGGATTATATCGATCTCTATCTGTCGCATTGGCCTGATCCCGCGACGCCATATGAGGAAACGCTCGGCGCCTACGAAAAACTGCTTGCCGAAGGCAAGATCCGCTATGCCGGCTGCTCCAACCTGGACGCAGGTCAGTTGCGTGCCGCGCTCGATGTCGCCAGCCTGCGCGGCCTGCCGCGCTACGAGGTGCTGCAGCCCGAATACAATCTCTACGACCGCTCGTCCTTCGACGGGCCGTTGCGCGATCTGTGCATGGCGGAGGATATCGGCGTCATCACCTATTTCAGCCTGGCCAAGGGCTTTCTCAGCGGCAAGTACCGCAGCGAGGCCGACCTTGGCCAAAGCCCGCGCGGCGGCGGGATCAAGGATTATCTCAACGCACGCGGCAAGCGCATCCTGGCGGCGCTGGACGCGGTATCCGCCAGGCATTCAGCCAAACCGGCGGAAGTGGCGCTTGCCTGGGTGATCGCCCGGCCGGGCGTGACCGCCCCGATCGCCAGCGCCACCAAAGCCGATCAGATGGACAGCCTGATCAAGGCCGCGTCATTGAAGCTCAGCACGGACGACATGGCCGAACTCGACAGGGCAAGCGCCTAGCCGCTCAGGCGCCCAATTCGCGCAGCCTTTTCACAGCCGTCGGCGGCAGCGCCGGCGGGTGCGGCGCGCGCGCCGCATCGATCAGGAACTCGTCGCAGGCAGCTTCGGTGTCGCCGATCAGCCGCGCCATGAATTCGTCCTTGGCAAGCCCGGGTGGAATGGGCGGCAGGAAGCGCGCCTTTATGGTGCCGGGATAGCGCAGGAACTTCCGGCGCGGCCAGTAAAGGCCGGCGACATGGGCGACCGGAACCACCGGGACGCCGAGCTGAGCGTAGATCTCAACGATGCCATATTTGTAGGCCGGATCGTCCCCGGGCGCGCGCCTCGTGCCTTCCGGGTAGATGATGAGCTGGCGCGGATTGCGCGCCATTTCCTGCTTGGTCGCGGCGACCACCGCCTTCAGGGCCTTCGAGCGGCTGCCGCGATCGACCGGAATCATGCGCATCTTCATAATGTACCAGCCGAAGAAGGGGATCCAGGTCAGTTCCCGCTTGAGGATGTAGAGCGGGTCGTTGAGGAACGGGAAGAAGGCGATCGCGTCCCAGAACGACTGATGCTTGGGGGCCAGGATGAACGAACCCTCAGGCAGATTTTCCAGTCCGGTGATTTCGCTCCTGGTTCCGGCGATCTTGTCATAGAGCCACATCGAGGTGCGCGACCAGAATTTCGGCACGAACCAGGCGCGGTGACGGGGCGACAGGAAGTAGAAAGGCGTCCAGACGAGCATCTGAACGATCAGATTGACATAGAAAGCGAAGTTGAACGCCAGCGATCGGACATAGAGCATGGATGAGGCCCGGTGAGGAGGAGTGCGTTGGTTACACCAAGCGCGGCGAAAAAGGAAACTGCCGGACCGTACCCGCCCTACCACGCCGCCTGCGCCAGACGTTCCCTGAGGCGGGGCGCGGCGAAATCGAGGAAGGCGCGCAGTTTCACGGGCAGCCGGCCATGGCCGGCATGCACCAGGTTCACCGGCCAAGGCTCCGGTTCAAAAGCCCTGAGCACGGGGCCTAGGGTCCCGGAGCGTAGCGCATCGACGATCTGGTAGGAGAGCACCCGCGTCAGGCCGACGCCGGCAATCGCGGCGTCGATCGCCGCTTCGGCGGTGTTCACCCTCAAGCGGGAGCGGATCGCGACAGCACTATCGGGCTTCTCGGCCGCAAATGTCCATGCGGCGAGAGGGCCGAGACCCTCGAAGGTGATGCAGCTGTGGGTTTCGAGATCCTGCGGGGTTCTGGGCGTGCCGTGCTTGGCCAGATAGGCCGGACTTGCGCAGACCACATGCCGGATCGAGCCGACCACCATGGCAACCATGCGCGAGTCCGGCAACCGGCCGATGCGGACGGCGAGATCGATGTGTTCCTCGGCCAGGTGGCTTATCCTGTCGCCCAGGGCCAGGCGGACGTTCACCTGCGGATAGGCAGCGAGGAACGCGGTGACGACCGGCAGCACGTGCAAGCGGCCGAGGACGATCGGCGCGGTGATGCTCAGTTCGCCGGTCGGCGCATTGTATTCGCCGCCGGCGATGCGCTCGGCCTCGCCGACCTCATCGAGAATACGCCGACAGGCAGCGAGGTAGGCGTCACCGGCTTCGGTCAGCGTTAACAGCCGGGTTGAACGGTTCAACAGGCGTGTCTTCAGGTGTCGCTCCAGATCGGAGACCTTGCGGCTGACTGTCGCCAAAGGAACACCCGAAAGGCGGGCGGCGGCGGACAGGCTGCCGGCCTCGGCCGCGGCGACAAACAGGGTCATGGCGTCGAGACGATCCATCGCTTCTACCGGAAATTGGAAGGATAGATTGCAAATATGCCATCTGCAGCTGAATGATGGAAGGCTTTATATCGTCTAGGTTGGTCGCGCCGAAGAGGCGATCGCCAGAAGGAAGGTGTCATGTCGCATAATCGCCCGCTACCGCCATTCACCGCAGAGACCGCGGCGCAGAAAGCGCGCATGGCAGAGGATGCCTGGAACTCCCGCGATCCGGCGAGGGTTGCGCTCGCCTATACCCAGGACAGCCGCTGGCGCAACCGCGCCGAGTTCCTACAAGGGCGCGATGCCATCGAGGCGTTCCTCACGCGCAAATGGAGCCGCGAGCTTGACTATCGTCTGATCAAGGAGGTGTGGGCTTCCACGACAACCGTGTCGCCGTCCGCTTCGCCTATGAATGGCACGACGACAGCGGCTCATGGTTCCGTAGCTACGGCAATGAGAACTGGGAATTCGACGCGCACGGACTGATGCGCCTGCGCATCGCCAGCATCAACGACCTGCCGATCAGCGCTGCCGACCGCAAATACCACTGGCCGCTCGGCCGCCGGCCGGACGACCACCCGACGCTGTCGCAACTCGGGCTTTAGCATCTTTCCAAGGAGGTTCTCGATGAACGCGCATGGTTTCACCAGCGACATCGCCTTCACGCCGACCGTCAAGGCGATCCAGGCGCGAAAGGGCTCGCGCCAGTCCTATGGGCGCGTGGAGGAACGGGGAGGCTGGCAAGCCGACATCACGCCGGACCTTGCCGCTTTCATCGCGATGCAGACCAGCGTGTTCCTGTCGACGGCCAATGGCGGCGGCCAGCCCTATGTCCAGCATCGCGGCGGCCCGGCCGGATTTCTCAAGGTGCTCGACGAAAAGACGATCGGCTTCACCGACTTCTCCGGCAACAAGCAGTTCATCACGCAGGGCAATCTGGCCGACAATCCGCAGGCCTTCCTGTTCCTGATCGATTATATGAATCGCCAGCGCATCAAGATCTGGGGCACGGCGCGGGTCGTTGAGAACGATCAAGACTTGATCGCGCGGCTGATGCCGCAGGACTACAAGGCGCGTCCGGAACAGGTCATCCTGTTCACGGTTTCAGCGTGGGACGCCAATTGCCCGCAACACATCCCGCAACGGTTCGAAGCGGCGGATGTGGCGGCGGCTTTGGGCGAACGAGACCGGCGCATCGAGCGCCTCGAACAGGAGATCGCCGAGCTCAAGAGCCTGCGGACTTCGGCTACCCGGGACGCATCGGCGCAATAGGGGTGGTCAGCCGCCAACCGTCGTTTCGGCGAGCGAGATGCCGTCCGGTGTCGGCTTTACCGGGACGATGCCGCGGACCAGCGCCAGCAGATATTTGTTGTACTCGGTGAACAGCACGCGCAACGCCTGCGGCTTGGTCAGCCAGCCACCATTGTCGAGATTGGAATTGACGACCGGGTAGGGTTCGAGCCGGGCGCCATGCAGCAGGCGGCCCATTTCCAGCAGGCTGCGCGGCATGTGATAATTGTTGGTGACGAGGATCACGGTGCCATAGGCATGGCTCTCGACCCATTTGGCGCTCTCTTCGGCATTGCCGATCGTGTCGAGCGCGGCCCGATCAATGTCGACGCAACAGGAGAACAATTTCTTGTCGCCCCCGATAGCCACCTGCAATTGCCGGCGGGTTGCGGATGGATGCACGCCGCTGATCAGCAAGCGCTCGCCCTTGCCGGATGCCAGCAGATCCATCGCGGCGTCGAGACGGGACTGCCCGCCGGTCAGCACGATGATCGCGTCGGCCTTGGCCGGGTCGGCTGGCGTCGTCAAATGGCTGACCTTGTTGGCGAACCAGCCAAAACCACCGGCAAACACGGCGGCGGCGAGAAGAACTGTGAGGGTGAGGGCGCGGAGGGCGAGCCTAAAACGGCCGAGGTTGGCATGATTGCGCACGCCAACAGCCACCACCGGCATCTGTCCAACCATTCCGGTCGAATCCCGCGTGCTCATCGCCTATGGTTAACCCTCAAATGCGGCCTTGGGTAGGCAAAACTCGCACTTTGCGTTACGCGAATTCTTCAATCGTGATCTGTGCTTTCTAATGATCTGCCCGGCCGGACCTGGCTCTTTAGTCGAAACGGTTCAGCCCCCATCCGGCTGACGGACATCGATGTCGCTGAGATAGGCGACGACGGTGGCGTGGGAGGTTGCGGCCGTCAGCGCGCCTATCACCAGCACCATCATGACGACACCGAGATATCCAGCCGAGCCGATGGCGAAATTGCCGAACAGCGCGGTGGCCTGGTCGGCCTGCGGGGTGGCCATGTTGCGCGAGGACCACCAGGAAAAAACGATGAAAACCAGCACGGCTGCGGCCCCGCCGGCGGCGGCACCCTTCATGCCTGTGACCAGGAAATGGCGACGAAATTCTCGAGCGATGAAGCGAGCCTCGGCGCCGACGAAATGCAGTACCTCGATGATGTGGCCGTTGCCAGCCATGGCGCCGCGCGTGGCGAAGACAACCGTCAGCACGGTCGCAGACAGCATGAGCGCCAGCACGGCGATACCGATGGTCACCGTGGTGTGGGCCATGGCGACAAGCCGGTCGACCCAGGTGCGATGATCATCGAGGGACGCACTCGGCAGCTTCGGGGTGATGGCGGCGCGCATGGCGGCGAAGTCGGGCGGGCTGTTTTCGTCGATGGTGACGATGATGAGGCGCGGCACGGGGAGCTCGTCGATGTTGAGGCCCGTGCCCAGCCACGGCTCCAGCAGACGCGCCGTCGCCTCGCGGTCGATGATCCGCGTGCTCTTCACGCCGGGAAATTCGCCGGCGATTTGCGAGGCCTGGACAAGCGCCGCCTCCATGTCCAGCCCGTCGACGGGTTTGATCTGGATCGTGGCTTCGCGGGAGATCTGGTTCTCCCAGACGGAGGCCGTGTCGCGCACCAGCGTCACGGCGCCGAAAGTCAGGCACGACAGGAAGGTCATGATGGCGATGACCAGCACCAGCGCCCGACCGGCAATGTTCTGTGCCGGCACGATCGGCGCCATACGGCGCTGTGCGCGCTGCCTTGGCTCCGCTGCCTCGGCCTCCGGATCGTCCAGATGCTCGGCGGAAAGGTCAGTCATAGATGTCCAGCCTTCCGCCGGCCAGGATCATGCGGCGTGCGTCGACCTGTTCCATCAGGCCGAGGTCGTGCGTCGCGATCACCACGGCGGTCCCGAGACGATTGAGTTCGATGAACAGCCGCAGCAGCCGGCGCGCCAGTGGCGGGTCGACATTGCCGGTCGGCTCGTCGGCCAGCAGGATCTCGGGTTGTTCGATAAGCGCCCGTGCGATCGCGGCGCGCTGCTTCTCGCCGCCCGACAGGACCGGCGGAAGCACATGCATGCGCTCCCCTAGCCCCACCCATTTCAACAGCTCGGTCACATCGGTGCGATAGCTTGCCTCATCGCGCCCGCGTACGCGCAGCGGCAAGGCGACATTCTCGTAAGTGGTCATGTGATCAAGCAAGCGGAAATCCTGGAACACCACGCCGATGCGGCGCCGCAAATGCGGCAGCTCGTCACGCGAGATGCGTGAACGGTCCTTGCCGAAAATGGTGATCAATCCGCGCGTCGGTTTTAGCGACATGAACAGCAGGCGCAGCAGCGAGGTCTTGCCGGCGCCCGACGGTCCGCTCAGGAACTGGAAGGAGCGCTCTGGAATGTGCAGGGAGATGTCGCGGAGGATTTCCGGACCCATGCCATAACGCAGACCGACATTTTCGAAGCGAATCAATTTCGGCGACCCGAATTTCCTAGACCATGATGCCGGAAAGCATGAGGCGGCTTCCGGGCGACAGCATGCCCTATCTCTCTGACTTAGAGGCGGATTCGGATTCCAGATCAATTCGAGCTGAAATCATCCGGCTCCGGCGGCGGCGACAGTGCCCGTCCCGCGAAAGACCTTCGGCGGGCATGGTTAACCGGCGGTTAATTCCTGACTGCTTTCCGTGCGTCATAGGGCTCCGATGGGGAAGCATTAACCAATTGTGTTTACGCAAAAGAAACGAAAAGCCAACGCGTGCTGCAACAGAACACATGCCGCAACATCGGGGCCACAATGGCTGAGGATCAAACCGCGCGCCCGGTTTCCGGCGAAATCATGACCGATGCCGTCGCGGTCGCTGCGGCGGGTCGGCTCACGCCCGCCGCCTCGGATGTCATCGACGCCGACTTCATGGTGATGACGCGTCTTGGCCCGTCAGCGGAGGAAACGGCCTCCCAGTCTCGGGCGATCGTCCCTCCCGCCATCGAGGGCATGGAAATGCTGCGCAAGCCGGACGCTCCGGCGGAGCGCGCGCCGCCTTCGCGCGGCGGTCCGATCTTCTGGATCGCCGGCGTGGGTGGCGCTCTGGCAGCGTTCTGGGTCTCCGGCGGCCACGCGCTGGTGCGCCAGGCGACGTTTGTCTCGGGTGCCAAAGTGTCGGCCCTGACGATCTCCGGCGTGACGTCACGCGTCGACACGTCCGGGCCAAATCCTGTGCTGGTCGTCGATGGCGAAGCGGCAAATGACGGTGCGAAACCGGCGCAATTGCCGCCACTCGAAATTCGCGTGACTGGCAAGGACGGACATTTGACCCGCTATACGTTGGGGACATCGGGCCGTTCGCTGGCATCGGGTGAAAGATTCGGCTTTGCCAGCCGGCTGGACGTGCCTAAGAACGGCGTGAGGACCGTTCTGGTTACTTTCGCCGAGTAGGCGCGCACCGGGGATACCACAATGCCAATCGTACGCGACAAGGACATCGAGGTCCTGTTTTCGGCCTCGGCGATCGCACGGCGCAATCTCGAACTCGCCAAGGAAATCGCCGGGCACGATTATCATGATCTGCTGGTGATTTCGGTGCTGAAAGGCTCGTTCATCTTCGCCGCCGATCTTATCCGCGCCATGCACGATGTCGGCCTGTCCCCAGAGGTCGAATTCATCTTCATTTCCAGCTACGGCGCCGGCACGACCAGTGGCGAGGTGAGGGTGCTGCGCGACATCGACAATGAGGTCGCCGGCCGCGACGTGCTCCTCATCGACGACATTCTCGAATCCGGCAAGACGCTGACCTTCACCCGCGACCTCATGTTGTCGCGCGGCGCCAGGAGCTGTTCCATCGCAGTGCTGCTCGACAAGCGCATGCGCCGCCAGACGGCGCTGACCGCCGACTATGTCGGCTTCGACTGTCCCGACTATTTCGTCGTCGGATACGGCATGGACGTGGCGCACGCATTTCGCGAACTGCCGTTCGTCGGCGTCGTCAGGGGCGATGTCTGACCGTCTTTCATGAAGCGTGCCGACTGCTCGCGCCTTCAGGAAAAGTCAACTTTTCATGGCCAAACATGCTGGCCATGGCAAAGCTTCTGATCGTCGAGGACGACGAGTCCGTACGCACTCTGGCAGCTCGCGCGCTCGAACGCGCCGGGCACACGATCGACGTAGCAGCAGATGGTGGGCAGGGGCTGTCGCTCATCAAGGCAATGCAGGGCGGCTACGATCTCGTCGTCTCGGACATCCGCATGCCGGAGATGGACGGCATCGAAATGGCGGTCGCGGCGGCAGCCCTTTTCCCGTCGATGAAAATCATGCTGATGACCGGCTATGCCGACCAGCGCGAGCGGGCCGAGGAGTTGGACGGCATCATCCTCGATGTCGTGCAGAAGCCCTTCACCCTGGCCGAAATCCGCTCGCGTGTCGAACGCGCACTGGTCTGCTTCGCCTGATCATCAGGCAGGATCGGTGGCTGCCATCGCCGGTGCCGGCTTCTTTTGGCGCCGTTCGGTGTTCAGCGCCAGCAGGCCGGCACCGATGATCAGAACCGCGCCGAAGACGGTCGTCGAGCGCGGCACTTCGGCGAAAAAAAGGAAACCCCACAGCGGCGACCACAGGATTCCAGTGTATTCAAACGTGGCAACGCGGTTGGCCGCCGCCAGCCTGTAGCCCTGCGACAGCAGAATCATGCCGGCCGAGGCCACGAAACCGCAGGCAGCCATCTTGAGGAAGTCCGGCAGCGCCGGCCATATCCACGGACGGACCAGGAACTCGACGCTGGGGTGGATGGCGTGGGTTATCCCGGCAAGATGGAATGTGCCGGCGACCAAGGCGGCGCCGACGAGGTATGCGCCGTTCTGGTAGAAGGCCATCACCGTGGACGATTCGGTATCGCCGATCTTGCGCGCCATGAGCTGGGAGAAACCGTAAAGCGCCGCCGAACCCAACGACAGCAACGCCGCCCAATCGAACAGCCCGGCTCCGGGGCGCACCATGATGACGACGCCGAGCATGCCGATCAGCACGGTCGCCAACGTCCGCCACGAGACGCTTTCGCCGAGATAGGGGCCGGCCAGCGCCATGATGAAAAGCGGAGCCATGAAATAAAGCGCAACGGCATCGGCCAGCGGCAAAGCGGCAATGGCCAGGTAATACACGGTATAAGATGTGAACTGGATAAAGGCGCGGATCGTCAGCAGGCCGAATCTTCTCGACAGGATGGCTCGCAAGCCGACATCGGCTTGGACGAGGATGATCAGGATGGGCAGCGCGACGATCGAGCGGATCGCCATCACCTCGGTCACCGGATAGGAGCTCGACACGGCCTTGACGAGCGGATCCTGCAGCGAGAACACTAAAACCCCCAGGCAGAGGCTCAGGATGCCTTGCACCATCCTATTTTGCATCCGTCTGGGCTCCAGTTTTCGACACGCAAGCGCATGTCAGGTTAAAAAGAACCCGCCACCGTTTCGGGCAGCGGGCGGAGTGAGGACTGTTGATTGGTCCGCGGCGACGCAGCCGCATATCCAATGGGTGAGCAACTATCCTCCGGCGTTTGACATGTTGCAAACGAATTGGAATGATATCAACGATCAGCTTTTCTTATGACGGATATCATGCGCCCGACCCTCGACAGCGATCTCCTGCGAACGTTCGTGGCCATTGCCGAATCCGGCAACTTCACCAGGGCGGCCGAGCAAGCCGGCCGTACGCAGTCGGCCATTTCGATGCAGATGAAAAAGCTCGAAGAGCTTGTCGGCGACACCCTGTTCGAGCGCGGGTCGCGTGGAGTCGCGCTGACGCGGCGCGGCGGGGAACTCATCGTCAATGCGCGCCGCATCGTCTCGCTGCTCGACGAAACGGCAGCGTCGATGTCGGCCGCGCCGCTCGGCGGGCCGGTCCGGATAGGCATTCCCGAGGAATATGGCCACGCCATCCTGTCGCGCGCGCTCGGGGCATTTTCGAAGCGCCACACCAAGGTCGAGGTCACCGTCCAATACGCGCATTCAGGCGCGCAGCTGGCGGCGCTCGCCGCTGGCGAACTGGATTTATGCGTGGTGTTCGAATGGCAGGATTCCGCCGGCGGCGAAGTGCTGATGCATGATCCGACCGTATGGGTCACATCAAACCGCCACAACATGCACGAGGAGCGCCCGGTGCCGATCGCCCTCTACAATCGCGCCGGCTGGTGCAAGGATTTCGCTATCAAGTCGCTGGAGCAGCGTGGCCTTGCCTATCGCGTCGCCTACACCAGCGACACCACTGGCGGCCTGAAGCTCGCGGTGACATCGGGATTGGCGATCGCGCCGATTTCGCGCAGCAACATTCCGGCCGATTGCCGCGAACTGACGTCCACCGACGGATTCGGTGACATCGATTCCTCGAATGTGGTGATGCATCGGAACCCGAATGCGTCGGGCGAGGCGATCGACGGCATGCAGGAGGCAATACGAGAGGCCTTCGTCAACAGGCAGGGTCTGCCTGCAGGTCATTCATAGAACCAAACCGGTTGCTGGCGCTTATTCGTGAACGCGTCGTCTCATGCACACAATCGAGTTCACGCTGGCGCGAGATGCCTTACTTCAACTCAAGCAGCCGCTCCAGATAGCTGCGCTCGATATCGGGGCTGAGCGCGTTGCCAAGCCGCTTGCGAATCGCCTCCAGGATCTGGCGCGCCCGCTGCACGTCGATCTCATCCGGTACCTTGACGGAGTCGCCGAAGTCGGGGCCTTTGCTGGAGCGCTGACGGCCGAGCGGATCGCGGTCGGCATTCTGCTGGCGACCGCCTTCCTCGCTGCCGCCTTCGTCGCCCTGCATGGCCTGCATCTGTTTCATCATGTCCTTGGCGCCCTTGCGCAGCGCCTCCAGCGCCCGGCCCTGATGGCCGACCGCTTCGTCGCCCTCGCCTTCGCCCAAGGCCTGCTCGGCGTTGCCCATGGACTTGCCTGCGTCGCCAAATCCTTTGTTGGGTTCCATGCCCATGCCCTCGAGCCCCTTCTTCAGTTGCTCGAGATCGCTCTTCAGCTGGCGCTGGGCGTCCTGCATCTGCTTCAAGGCATCGGCGAATTCCTGCGGCGTCATCGGTTTTGGCCGGGCGAGCGGGTCGCGGTCCTCGCCGACGCCTGGCATGTCCTCGTCCTGGCCGCCACCAGACTGGTCGTTAGGGTTGCCGCCACGCTGCATCTGCTCCATGCGGAAGGTGTCGTTCATCATCTCCTGCTGGCGCCGCAGGATGTCGCCCAGCTTGTCCATCTGCTGGCGCATCTCGCTGTCCTGCTGGTTGCCTTGCTGCTGACGGCCGGCCTGGAGATTGTTCATCATGTCCTGCAATTGCGACAGCAATTGCTGGGCGCTGTCGCGGTCTCCCGATTTCGCCAGATTCTCGATCTGGTCCATCATGCGGTCGATATCGCTCTGGCGCAGTTCCCTCCCGTTCTGCTGCATCTGCGGCGCATCCGGGTTCTGCCTGGCGCGTTCGGCAAATTCCTGCAGGAACTCGTTCATCGCCTCGCGCAGTTCCTTCATCGCCTTCTCGATCTCGGCGTCGCTGGCGCCATTCTTGATGGCCTCCTGCAGCGCCTGCTGCGCCTGGCGAAGGCGCTTTTCCGCCGCCGACAGATTGCCCTCCTCGATGCCGAGCGCGATTTCCCAGAGATAGGAGACCTCGTCGCGCAGCTGCTCGTCGCTGCCGGCCATGTCGAGGCGGCTGCGAGCACTCATGATGGCGAGGTAGTGAGACATGTTGTCGAACGTGTCTTCCGGCCGCAACGTGATGGCGTCCATCAGGTCGAGAACGCGCGGCTTGGCGTTGGCGTCCAGCCCCAGCAGGCCGCGATGCTCGATCACGGCGCGCGCCAGCGGATTGGCGAACGGGCGCTGCGGCATGACCAGGGTCTTGGTCTCGCTCGACGCGGTATGGCCCGCGTTGTCGGTGGCAAGCAGAGTAAGCTTGATGCTGCTGCCCGCCCAGACATGCTCGGTCAGGTCCTTCGACGTCCTGGCGGCGTTCGACTTGCCGCCCCGGCGCGGCAGGGATAGCGGCAGGTCCGGCGGACCATAGAGCGGACGCGCGTCGGGTGCCTGTGGATCGGCGAGCGTGAAGACGGCCTTGGCGCTGGCGGCGCCATAATCGTCGTCGATCTGGTAGTTGAGTTCCAAGGCGCCGTTGACCGCGCGCTTGGGCTCGCCGATGAAGCGGATGCGGGGCGGCTGATCGGGCACGACCGCGAAGGCCCAGCGGCCAAGCTGATCCTCGCCAGCCTTAAGCGTCAGCGTGCCGTCGCCGGTCAGCTTACCGGTGAACTGGCGCACCTTCGACGGAGTTGCCTGGTTCGCCGCCGCCTTGGACCCGGCGGCGCTCGCACCGGCCGGACCGATTTCGCGGGAATTGCCGTCCTTGCCGGCATATGCAAGCGTTTCCTCGCCCGACCCGCCGGTGACGCGCAGCGAGACGTCGCTGCCTTCAGGGACGGAAAATGACGGCGTCGCCTGGTTGGCGTTGGCAGTCAGGAAGATCGGCGGTTTGCCCGTATAGGCCGGTGGGGTCACCCATGCGTCGATGCGCGGCGGGACGGCATCATGCGCGCCGTGCGCATTGAAGCCATCGCTCAGCCTGCCGCCCGCCGGGCCGAACGAATAGGCAAAGGCGGTAACGAAAAGCAGCGCGGCCACCGTGCGCAACGCCCACGGATCGCGTTCCGGCACACGCGTGCGCGGCAGGTCGACACCGAGACCGTCGAGCTTGCCTGCCATGCGCTTTTGATGTTCGCGCCACAGCGCCTGAGAAAAGCTGCTTTCCCTGCCGCTTGGCCGGTCGGTCTGCACCAGAACCGGGCTGTGCAGCAAGTCATTGGCGGCCTCGATGCGGCGGTCAACCTCGGCGGCGCCAGGCATGCGGAAGAAGCGCAGCGGATAGAGCGAGGCGAGTGCCGCAATGGTGAATGCTACGACCGCAGCGATGCGCGCGATGTCCGGCAAGCGCGAGAAGAGACCAAGCCAGGAGACGCTCAGGAACAGGCTGGCGACGATGACCAGAGGCAGCAGCAGCGGCCAACCGCGCTCGACCAGCATCGAGACCCGCGTCGCAAACCGGCTGAACGCAAGGCGCCCTGCCAGGCCGTGATCGCTTTTGAAGGTGGGTCGTTCTGTCATCGGCCCTTCCTGGAGCCAGTTCCATCCCGGAAAGAAGCGGGAGGGGGCTCGATTTCTATGAGCATGACCTGTTCAGAAAACGGGGTTCCGCTTTCGCGATCATCCTGCGGAATGGGCAAAAAAGCCCATGCCTCACGACTCCAAGGATACCAGCAAACACGGCAAAGGCGAGGCAGTTCGGAATAACGTGAAGACTGCCGGCTTAGTTGCGCTTAGAAGGTCGCGGGATTCGTATTCGCGCCGCAGACCAGCACGGCGACCCGTTCGCCGGATCCCGGCGAATAACGTCCGGACAGAAGAGCCGCAAAAGCGGCGGCGCCACCCGGCTCGGAGATGATGCGCACGCGGCTCCAGAGCGCCTTCTGCGCGGCGATGATGTCGTCATCGCTGACGAGGATGGAACGCTCGACAAAGGCCTCGGCGATCGGGAACATCATCTCGCCGACGCGCTTGGGCGCCAGCGAATCCGCGGCGATGCCCTCGGCGGGGGCGTCGACGGGTCGTCCGGCCTCGAACGCGCGGTGAAGCGTCGGCGCTCCTTCCGGCTCGACGGCGATGATGCGGATGCGGCCGGCGAACCAGGTCGCGATGCCGCCGATCAGGCCACCGCCGCCTACGGCAACCAGCAGCGTGTCGATGTCGGGCAGGTCGCTTTCTATCTCCAGCCCGAGCGTGCCCTGGCCGACAAGTGTTTCCTCCTGGTTGAAGGCATGGATCTGCAAGGCGCCGGTCGCCTCGGCGAAACGCTCGCTGGCAGCCAGCGCTTCGGCATAGCGCGCGCCGCCGACGACCAGGTCAGCGCCGTAGCTGCGGATCCGTTCCAGCTTGGCCGGCGGGCTAACCTCGGGAACGAAGATGCTTGCCTTGTGGCCAAGCCGCATGGCGGCATAGGCAACCGCGGCGCCATGGTTGCCGCCCGATGCGGCGACCACGCCCGCCTCGGGAACCGGCCTTTCCAGGAGGTTGGTGAAGGCGCCGCGCGCCTTGAAAGAGCCGGAATGCTGCAGGCATTCGAGCTTGAGGTCGACCGCCAGCGGGGCGCGATCGAAGTCGGCCATGTCGACACGCAGCACCGGCGTGTGCCTGATATAGGGGCGGATGCGCGGTTCAACCGCCGCGATGCGTTCTCTTGTGACCGTATTGCCCTGCGACATGGCTTGCTCCTCGGGTAACGCGACCAGCTCTATGCCAGCCAGTCCGGCACCGAATCCAGTCCGATCAGCTCGTCATAGGTCTGGCGTGGCCGTACGACATGGAACCGGTCGCCGTCGACCAGAACCTCGGGCACTAGCAGGCGCGTGTTGTAGGTGCCGGCCTGCACAGCGCCATAGGCCCCGGCTGTGAACACCGCGATGCGGTCGCCTGCCTTAAACTGGGGCAGGTCGCGGTCGAGGCCGAGATAATCGCCGGTTTCGCAGACCGGGCCAACGACATCGACCATCATGCGCGGCGTGTCCGCGGGCGGCTGCACCACCGGCCTGATATCGTGGAAGGCGTCGTAGAGTGTCGGCCGGATCAGGTCGTTCATGGCTGCGTCAACGACGAGGAAGTTCTTTGCGTCGCCTTCCTTCACGAAGATCACCTCCGAGACGAGGATGCCGGCATTGCCTGATATCAGCCGCCCTGGCTCGAACATGACTTTGAGCCCGAGCTTGCTGACGTGCTTCCTGACGATATGGGCGTAGGCGTCAGGCAGCGGCGGCGGGTTGTTGTCGATGCGGTAGGGGATGCCGAGGCCGCCACCCAGATCGATATGCTCGATGGCATGGCCGTCGGCGCGCAGCGCGCCGACCAGGTCGACAAGCAGCGCGAAGGCGTCGTCGAAGGGCTGCAAATCGGTGATCTGGCTGCCGATATGGGTGTCGATGCCGGTGACCTTGATGCCAGGAAGCCGTGCGGCGCGGCCATAGACCTGACGCGCCTTCTGCCACGGAATACCGAACTTGTTCTCGGCCTTGCCGGTGGAGATCTTCTTGTGGGTCTTGGCGTCGACATCAGGGTTGATGCGCAGCGAGATCGCCGCGACCTTGCGGAGAGCCTGGGCCCTGGTCGACAAGAGTTCGAGCTCCGGCTCGGATTCGACGTTGAAGCACAATATGCCCGCCTTGAGCGCGAAGTCCATTTCGCGCGCGGTCTTGCCGACCCCGGAGAACACGATCTTGCTGGCCGGAATATTGGCCGCCAGCGCACGGCGCAGTTCGCCTTCCGAGACCACGTCGGCACCCGCGCCGAGACCGGCCAGCGTCCGCAGAACCGCCTGGTTGGAATTGGCCTTCATGGCGTAGCAGACGAGCGCGTCGATCCCGGCGAAGGCCTGGGCGAAGACCCGGTAGTGCCTGGTCAGGGTAGCGGTCGAATAACAGTAGAACGGCGTGCCGATTTGCGCCGCGATATCAGGGATCGCCACATCCTCGGCATGCAGCACGCCGTCGCGGTAATCGAAATGGTTCACGAGAATACTTCCGGAAAGTTGGAGCCGACGGAGTGAGGTCCGGAAAGACCGGTCCCGTCGTCGGCGTCAGATCAGCGGGTCGAGGAGGAATTTCTTGTCCTCGACCGGTTTTTCCGGCTCCGGCGGAAGGGGCTGCTTGGCTTTCTCGGCATCCTTGCGCGCCTGGACGGCTGCTTCGTAAGGCGTGTCGAGCGCGCCCCTGCGGCCGCAAGCCGTAACAGCGGTAAGCGCCGCAAGCAGCGTCAGCGTCACCAAAGTCCTGCTTCCGGTCATCGATCCATCCGTCCGAAACGTTTGCCAGCCGCCGCTTTTAGCGGAGTTCTCGACGCATTGCACCCCGATATTGCTACGGCAAATCCCGGGATATTGCCTATGGCAAATCCTGAGACATTGCGATGGCAAATCCTGAGATATTGCGATGGCAAATCTGGTCGATTGCCATCGCGGTATAGGGCATCACGCTGCCGCCAGCCGCTTCTTCCAGGCACGAATTTGTTTTTTCACCTCGGACGGCGCGGTTCCGCCGTAACTGGTCCGGCTCTTGATCGAGTTCTGCACCGCCAGCACCGAGAATATGTCCGGGGTGATGCCCGGATGGATCGACCGCAGATCCTCCAACGGCAGCTTCTCCAGCCCGACTTTCCTCTCTTCGGCCAGCGCTACGGCGCGGCCAGTGACGTGATGCGCTTCGCGGAACGGCAGGCCGAGCGTGCGCACCAGCCAGTCTGCGAAGTCGGTGGCGGTGGCGTGGCCGGAGCCGGCGGCCTTCTTCATCGCCGCGGTGTTGATCGTCATGTCCGAAACCATGCCGGTCATGGCCGCCAGCATCAGGTCGAGCGTCTCGGCGGCGTCGAACACCGATTCCTTGTCCTCCTGCATGTCCTTGCCATAGGTCAGCGGCATGCCCTTCATTACCGTCAACAGGCCAACAAGATGACCGGTGACGCGCCCAGTCTTGCCGCGCACCAGTTCGGCTGCGTCAGGGTTCTTCTTCTGCGGCATGATCGACGAGCCGGTGGAGAAGGAATCCGACAGCCTGACGAAGCCGAATTGCGGCGTCGACCAGATGATTATTTCCTCGGCGAGACGCGACAGGTGGGTCGCGCAGATCGCGGCCATGGCGAGGAACTCCAGCGCGAAATCGCGATCCGAGACGCTGTCGAGCGAATTGCGCATCGGCTCGCGGAAGCCCAGGGCCCTGGCAGTCCGGTGGCGATCGATCGGGAAGCTGGTGCCGGCAAGCGCCGCCGCCCCAAGCGGGCTTTCGTCCATTCGTTCGATGGCGTCGCGCACGCGCGACAGGTCGCGTGAAAACATCTCCACATAGGCCATGCAATGATGGCCGAAGGTCACCGGCTGCGCTGCCTGCATGTGGGTAAAGCCCGGCATCACGGTCGCCGCATGCTCCTCGGCCCGCTCGAGCAGCGACGCGATCAACCCCTTCAATGCCTCGGCCACACGGAAGCACTCGTCCTTGACCCAAAGCCTCAGGTCTACCGCCACCTGGTCGTTGCGCGACCGTGCGGTGTGCAGGCGGCCCGCCGCCGGACCAATGAGATCGGCGAGGCGCGCCTCGATGTTCATGTGGATGTCTTCGAGCCGGGTCGAGAACTCGAACGTGCCGGCTTCGATCTCTTTCAGGATCGTGTTCAGCCCGTGAGCGATTTTTTCTTGATCGGCCGCCGAAATAATGCCCGTTTGCGCCAGCATCTCGCTGTGGGCGATCGAGCCTCTGATGTCCTGCGCATAGAGCTTGCGGTCGAACGAGATCGACGCGTTGATCGCCTCCATGATCGCGGCCGGGCCCGAGGCAAAACGTCCGCCCCACATCTGGTTGCTGGTCTTCTTGTCGCTCATCGCTATAACCTGTGCTTCGGAGCAGTATTGAGAAAATGGCAGACGGTAATAGATTTTTCCCGGCCCCCCGCCTGATCCTCGCCGCCCTGGTGGCGGGCGTGCTGGCGGGCGCGGTCGCGGTATATGTCAGCGAGAGCCGGTCTGGCAACAATGCCGCGAGCCAGGTCGCGGTCGGCGACAACAAGGACGATGTCGTCTGCACCGCCAAGAGCGAGCGCGCCAAGAAAGTCGCGGCGGCTGCCACCGGCGAAGTGGCCGCGCTGTTGCCGGCCGATCCGCCGCAATCCCTCAAGAGCCTCGCCTTCAACGGCCCGGACGGCAAGCCGATGACGATCGCCGACCATGCCGGCAAGACCGTGCTGCTCAATCTGTGGGCGACGTGGTGCGCGCCATGCCGCGCTGAAATGCCGGCGCTCGACGCGCTGCAAAAGAAGAAGGGCAGCGACGCCTTCCAGGTGGTTGCCGTCAATGTCGATGCCGGCGACGATGTGAAGCCGAAGAAGTTCCTTAGCGATACCGGCGTCGAGACACTGGGTTACTACAGGGACTCGACGATGGCCCTGTTCAATGACCTCAAGAAACGCGGTCTGGCGCTCGGCCTGCCTGTCACCATGCTGGTCGATGGCGAAGGCTGCCTGATCGCCCACATGAACGGCCCGGCCGAATGGGCCGGACCGGACGCCACACGGCTGATCGAAACCGCGCTCGGCACGCCGGGCTGAGGGCTTCCGTCACTGCCGAGCTTAGCTAATCTTCGCGGCCGGGACGGCCCGAGGGTCGCCCCTTTTGGCGGTGTCGAACAATCCAAGGGTTCATTAGTTGAAGATGAAGTTCACCGAACTGCAATAAAAGCGTTGTCCTGATGTCGTGACCGACACATATTGCCTTTGCGGGAGCGAGCCTTTCGCCAATGACAATCGGGAGATGACGCATGAGATTGCTGGGCTTCGCGGCCAGTGTTGCCGCCACCTTGACGTTGCTTTCAACGAGTTCCGCCTTTGCAGTGACGCAGATCAGCTGGTGGCATGCAATGACCGGCGCCAATGCCGAGGTCGTCGACAAGATATCCAAGGATTTCAACGCGAGTCAGAG
Organism: Mesorhizobium sp. ES1-1; assembly: GCF_020164785.1. Lineage (GTDB taxonomy): Bacteria > Pseudomonadota > Alphaproteobacteria > Rhizobiales > Rhizobiaceae > Mesorhizobium. The sequence continues at coordinate 141,870 of NZ_JAIUGX010000013.1, forward strand.
CGAATATCAGGTCGTCCCGGTCTTCAAGGGAACCTATCCCGAAACGCTGAACGCAGGAATCGCCGCCTTCCGGGCCGGCCAGGCGCCGGACATCATCCAGGTCTTCGACGTCGGAACCGGGGTCATGATGGCCGCCGAAGGCGCCATCATGCCGGTGGCCGATGTGCTCACAGGCGCCGGTATGGCGTTTGACAAGAGCCAGTATCTGCCAGGCATCGTGGCCTACTACTCGAAGCCCGACGGCACGATGCTCTCGTTTCCCTATAATTCGTCTTCGCCGATCCTCTATTACAACAAGGACATATTCCAGAAAGCCGGCCTCGATGTGAACAATCCGCCCAAGACCTGGAACGAGGTGTGGGAGGACGCCAAGAAGATCAAGGCAAGCGGCGCTGCGGCGTGCGGTTATACCACGACCTGGCTGACCTGGATTCACCTGGAGGCCTTTGCCGCGTGGAACGATGTTTCCTACGGCACAAATCAGAACGGTCTGGCGGGGACCGATGTCGAGCTCAAATTCAATGCGCCGATCTTCGTCAACCATTTCCAGGCGATCGCCGACCTCGCCAAGGACGGCACGTTCAAGTATGGCGGGCGCACATCGGAGGCCAAGCAGGTGTTCCTGGCTGGAGAGTGCGGTATTCTCACCGAATCCTCTGGCGGACTGGGCGACATCGTCAAGTCGGGCATGAACTACGGTATCGGCCAATTGCCTTATGACAGCGACGCCAAGGGTGCGCCGCAGAACACGACGCCGGGCGGCGCCAGCCTTTGGGTCTTCGCCAACAAGTCGGAGGAAGAATACAAGGGCGTGGCCGCGTTTTTCTCCTACCTGTCCAAGACCGAGGTCCAGGAATATTTGCATCAGAAATCGGGCTACCTGCCGGTGACCCTGGCTGCCTATGAAGCGACCAAGAAATCGGGGTTTTACGACAAGAACCCGGGGCGCGAGACGCCGATCCTGCAGATGATGGGCAAGGCGCCGACGGAGAATTCCAAGGGCGTCCGCCTGATCAATCTGCCTCAGGTCCGCGACATTGAAAACGAAGAGCTGGAAAAGATGCTCGCCGGCCAGCAGACCGCGCAGCAAGCCCTGGACAATGCCGTGACGCGGGGCAACGCCGCGATCCAGGAAGCGATCGGGAACTGACCCGCGTCACTGCGGTCTAACGGCGTCCGCCCGCGAAGCGGGCGCCTGAACAGCAGGAGAACAAGCCTGTCCCAGCGCGTCGTGTTTCCCAACAAGATCCTGCCGTATCTCCTGGTGGCGCCGCAGCTCGCCATAACGCTGGCGTTCTTTTATTGGCCGGCGGGGCAGGCGCTTTATCAATCGATGCTGCGCCAGGATCCTTTCGGCCTGAAGAGCAAGTTCGTGTGGTTCGCCAATTTCCGAAAGGTCTTGGCCGACCCCGCCTACCTCAATTCTCTCAAGGTCACGGTGGTGTTTTCGCTGTCGACCGCCATCGTGGCGATGGGGGTGGCCTTGCTGCTGGCCGTCATGGCCGAGAAAGTGGTGCGCGGCAGAGGCCTTTACCGCACCCTGCTGATATGGCCCTACGCCGTCGCGCCGGCGATCGCCGGAATGCTATGGCTGTTCCTGTTCAACCCTTCCATAGGGTCTTTGGCGTATCTGCTGAGAAGCCTGGGCATTGCCTGGGACCCGCTGCTCAATGGGACCCAGGCCATGATCCTGCTGGTCTCGGCTGCCGCGTGGAAGCAGATCAGCTACAATTTCCTGTTCTTCGTCGCCGGCTTGCAGGCGGTGCCCAAGACGCTGATCGAAGCGGCGGCCATCGATGGAGCCGGCGAGACCAAGCGCTTCTGGACCATCGTGTTTCCCCTGCTAGCGCCCACCACCTTTTTCCTGCTCGTGGTGAACACTGTCTATGCCTTGTTCGACACATTCGGCATCGTCCATGCCGTGACCGGCGGCGGTCCGGGCAAGTCCACTGAAACGCTGGTTTACAAGGTGTACAATGACGGCTTCGTCAATCTGATCCTGGGCGATTCAGCCGCGCAATCGGTCATCCTGATGGTCATCGTCATCGCGCTCACGGCCATCCAGTTCCGCTATGTGGAACGCAGAGTCCATTACGGCTGAGGCAGGGATGATCGGTCAGTCGCCACTTCGCATCTTCATCGCCCACGCCATGCTCCTTCTCGGCATCGTGGTCGTCGCCTTTCCGATCTATTACACATTCGTTGCTTCGACCCAGACGCTGCAGACAATCCTGAAGCCTCCGCTGCCCATGCTGCCGGGGGACCAGTTCTGGAACAATTACGGTGAAGCGCTGTTCGGCGGGGTGGGGCGGATGGGAGGCGTGAGCGTCGGCCGGCTGCTTCTGAACACGACCATCATGGCACTGGGCATAGCGGTCGGCAAAATCTTCATCTCGATCCTGTCGGCCTATGCGATCGTGTTCTTCCGCTTCCCTATGCGCATGGTCTTTTTCTGGCTGATCTTCATCACCCTGATGCTGCCTGTCGAGGTTCGCATCCTGCCAACCTACAAGGTGATGGTCGAACTGGGCCTGATCGACACTTACGCGGGGCTGATCATACCCCTCATCGCGTCGGCCACCGCGACCCTGCTGTTTCGCCAGTTCTTCATGACCATTCCAGGCGAACTGCTCGAGGCGGCGCGCGTCGACGGAGCCGGCCCGTGGCGGTTCTTCTTCGATATACTGCTGCCGCTATCGCGCACCAACATCGCGGCGCTGTTCGTCATTCTCTTCATCTACGGCTGGACGCAGTATTTGTGGCCGCTCCTCGTCACCAACAGCAATGATATGAACACGATTGTCATCGCTCTTAGGAAGATGGTGTCTTTCGCCGACGCCGACACGCAATGGCATCTGGTCATGGTCACGGCGATGCTGGCTATCGTACCGCCGATCCTGGTGGTCGTTGTGATGCAGCGCTGGTTCGTGCGCGGCCTGGTCGAATCCGAAAAGTGAGAAACCGATGGCGACCGTCGATCTGAACGAGGTGAAAAAGGTCTATCCAGGCGGGGTCGAAGCCGTGAAGGGCGTGTCGATCGCAATTCCCGACAAGGCGCTCTGCGTGCTTGTCGGCCCATCGGGTTGTGGCAAGTCAACGCTGCTGCGGATGATTGCGGGGCTGGAGACCATCTCGGCAGGGACGGTCGCCTTCGATGGCAAAGTGGTCAACACGATCGGCCCGACGGAACGCGACATCGCCATGGTGTTCCAGAACTACGCGCTCTACCCGCATATGAAGGTCTACGACAACATGGCCTACGGATTGCGCAATCGTGGCACGCCGAGGGACGAAATCGATCGCCGCGTCCGCTCGACCGCAGAGATGCTGGAACTGTCGGGGCTGCTCGATCGGCGGCCGCGCGAATTGTCTGGGGGCCAACGGCAACGCGTCGCCATGGGGCGCGCCGTCGTGCGCGATCCCAAAGTGTTCCTCTTCGACGAGCCCCTCTCAAATCTCGACGCCAAGCTGCGTGGCCAGATGCGGGTCGAGATCAAGAATCTGCAGAGGAGCCTGGGCGTGACCTCCGTTTACGTCACGCATGACCAGCTGGAGGCGATGACACTCGCCGATGTGTTGGTCGTCATGAATGGCGGCCTGGTGGAACAGTCCGGCGCAGCGCTCGACATATACGAAAGGCCGGCATCGACTTTCGTGGCCTCATTCATCGGCGCACCGCCAATGAACCTGCTGCCCCTTGTCGGAGGGCAGGCGGGACCGGCTCTTGGCGACGGCACGACCGTCGGCTTGGCGCCGGCCGGTGCCGCTACAATCGGCTTCAGGCCAGAAGATGCCGACATCGAATTCGGCACCGACCTGCCTTCGGATGCACTGGTGTTGCCGGCTTCCGTCGAAGCCGTCGAGCCCGTCGGCGCGGAGAGCTTTCTGCATTGCCAGGCAGGCGGTGGCCGGATCGTGGTGCGGGTCGCGGGGCGTACCAGGGTCAGCGTTGGGGATCGGTTGCGGGTTGTCTGCGTGGCCGCGAAGCTGCACTGGTTCGATCAGGCGGGCAGACGCGTCGGTTGACAGCGCTCGCCGAAGGCCGCTTCAGGCAAAAACATGCGCCTTGCCCGATACGGTCAGCCGCACGATCTCGCCGACCGCCGGCGCGTCCATGCCAGGCTTGCGCAGGATCAGCGGCGTGTTGCCGATCGCAGCGGCATCGGGCGGGTCGGCATTGTTCAGGAGCCGCACCGCGATCGTGCACATGGAGCCGGCGAACTCCGATTCCGTCACCTCGCCGAACGGCATGTCCGGTGTGCCCGACATGCCTTCGCGCGATGTTCGCTTCAGCCCGATCTGTTCAGGCCGCAACATGATGCGGGCGACATCGCGCCGCTCCCTCGTGTCGACGGCGACGCGACCAAGCGGTGAGTTGGCGAAACCGTCCGCTATCTTGGCCGGCAGGATGATGGCGTCGCCGAGGAACTCGGCGATCATCCGGTCCTTGGGTCTGAGATAGAGGTCGCGCGGCGAGCCGACCTGAGAGAATTTGCCGTCGCGCATCACCGCCACCTGGCTGGCAAAGGAGAGCGCCTCTGCCTGATCATGCGTCACCAGGATTGTGGTGATGCCGGCCTCCTCCAGAAGTTCGGCCACGGCCTTGCGCATCGAGGCGCGCAGCGCGGTGTCCAGGGCGGAGAACGGCTCGTCGAGAAGCATCAGCCTGGGCTTCATCGCCATGGCTCGGGCGAGCGCCACGCGCTGCTGCTGGCCGCCGGAGAGTTCGTGGGGCCGGCGTTTGAGGACCACCTTGTCGAGGCCGACGATATAGGCGAGTTCGACGATGCGCTCGGCGCGCCTCTCATCGCCGCCGCCCATGCCGAAGCCGATATTGTCGCCGATCGTCAGATGCGGGAACAGTGCGCCATCCTGTGCCACCACGCCGATGCCGCGGCGATAGGCCGGCACCGCGGCAGCGTCTCCGGCCAGCACCTCGCTACCGAGGGTGATGCGGCCCTGGTCGGGGATCTCAAAGCCGGCAATGAGGCGCAGCAGTGTTGTCTTGCCGCAACCGGACGGCCCGACGATCGCGGTGCGGCTGCCGCTGGCGACGCTCAGGTCGAGGCCGGCCACTGCTGCCACCGGACCATAGCGCTTGTAGAGGCCCTTGAGTTCGAGGATGCTCATCGTCCGGCCATCCGTTTCGACTGGACGTAGAGCAGCCAGGTCAAGGGCATCGACATCGCCACCATGATGAGAGCATAGGGCGCGGCCGAGGCGTAATCGATCTCGCCGCTATAGGACCAGAATGCCATCGCAAGGGTGCGGGTGCCGTTGGGTGCCAGCATTTGGGTAGCGGTCAGTTCATTCATGATGCCGAGCGCCACCAGCGCCATGCCGGCGGCCGCACCCGGCGCCGACAGGCGGATCGTCGTCGACCACAGCGCCTTGAGCGGCGGCCGGCCGAGGCTGGAGGCCGCGCGTTCGAGTTCGACCGGGGCCTGGGCGATCGAGGCCCGCAGGCTGACCAGGGCGCGCGGCAGGAACATCAGCGCATAGGCCACAAGGATTGTGAACAAGGTCTGGTAGAGCGGCAGGGCGACGCGGACCGTGATGGTGACCAGCGCCAGCGCGATGACGACGCCTGGCAGCGAACCCACAATGTAGTTGCAGCCTTCCAGCAGACGCTGCAGCGGTCCAGGCGCACGGATCGAGATCCACGCCATCGGCATGGCGGCCACCGTGGCCAGCAACGCGCCGGCGGCCGCCAGGAACAGGGTCTGGCCGAGCGCCAGGCCGATCTCGTCGAGGCGCCAGACCCCTGAGCCACCGGCGGCAAGCCAGCGGCCAATAGTGACGAACGGTACGCCAAGCGACAGCAGCGCGGTGGCGGCGAGCAGGAGCAGACAAGGAAGGGTGGCATGTCCGAGGCGCGAGCGTTGTTGGTGTCGCGCCGCGCCCGAGCCGACGCGCGCATAGCGTTCCTCGCCACGCAACAGCACTTCGAGACCGAGCAGCACCAGACAGCAACTGACCAGGACGCCGGCCAGCATGTTGGCGGCCGGCCCATTGAAAGTCGACTGGAACTGGTCGACGATCGCCGTGGTGAAGGTGTCGAAGCGGATGAAGACATAAAGCCCGTATTCGGCAAGCAGGTGCAGTCCGACCAGCAGCGAGCCGCCACAGATGGCGAGCCGCAATTGCGGCAGCACGACACGCGCGAAGACCCGGCCTGGGCCGAGGCCTAGCGCGGCGGCTGCGTCCTCGAGCGCCGGATCGAGACGGCGCAACGCTGCCGACACCGGCAGATAGAGGAAGGGGAAATAGGCGATGACGGAAACCAGGACGCCTGCCCCTAGGCCGTGCAGCCCCGGCACCATGGTGATCCAGGCGTAGCTGTGGACGAAGGCAGGGATGGCGAGCGGCGCCACGCACAGCCAGGCCCAGACCCTTGCGCCAGGCAGGTCGCTGCGTTCAGTCAGCCATGCCAGCGCCACAGACAGTACAATGGTGATCGGCACGGCGATCAGCACCAGCAGGACTGTGTTGACCAGGAGTTCGCCAACACGCGGCCGAAAGACAAGTGCTGAGACCGTTTCCCAGCCGGTCTGCACCGCGATCCAGATGATGAAGGCAAGCGGCACTAGGGCCACCAACGAAACCAAGAGGGCCGCTAAGACAATCCACGGAGCCGCGCGTTGCCGCGACCTGCGGCCCGCGCCGGCAGGCAGGATCGAGCGCGCGAGATCGACCGCGGACGGCATCGGTTCAGACATCGCGCCGTTGCCGTGCGGCTACGGCGATTGAAAGACCGCGTGCGCGGCCGGGAACACAGCGTGCCGTCATCGACGAATGCCATTTCGAAAACAAATCACTCCCGCGGAACGTGGATTCCCGCGGGAGCGTGGTGGCTGTCCTTTTAGGGAGAATGTCAACTAAAGCAAGCCGGCGGCCGTCATCAGGTCGGTGACCTTCTTGGAATTGAGGGTCGTGGCGTCGACCTTTGGCGCCTGCAGATCGGCCAGCGGCACCAGCTTCGGATTGGACGCTGCACCCTTGCCGACCGCGTACTCGAATGAAGTGCCGGTCCTCAGCACCTCCTGGCCGCCCTTGCCGGTGACCCATTTCAGGAAGGCCTGGGCCTCTTTGGGATGCTTGCTCGATGCCAGCACGCCGCCGCCGGAAACGGAAACGAAGGCGCCGGGGTCCTGGTTCTTGAAATAGTGCAGGCCGACATTCTTGCTGTTCTCGCCGGTCTTGGCCTGATCGCCGAAATAGTAATAGTGATAGATCACGCCGCCTTCGATCTCGCCGGCGTTAACCGCCTTCATGACCGTCCCGTTGCCCTTATAGGCGGTGAAATTCTCTTTCATCGCCTTCAGCCAATCCGCCGTGGCGGCTTCGCCCTTCAGCTGCAGCAGGGCGCTGACGATGGCCTGGAAATCGGCCCCGGATGGCGACGCGGCCCAGCGGCCTTTCCAGCTCGGATCGGCCAGGTCAAGCAGCGACTTGGGCAGCTTGTCGGCGCCGAGCTTGGTCTTGTTGTAGGCAAAGACCGTGCTGCGCGCGGCGACGCCCACCCATTTTCCGCTGGCAGGCTGGAAATCCTGCGGCACCTGCGCCAGCGTGTCCGCGTCGACCGGAGCAAAAAGGCCGGCACTCTCGACCAGGACCATGGCCGGCGAATTCTCGGTAAGGAATACGTCGGCCGGCGAGGATGAACCTTCAGCCACGATCTGGTTGGAGAAGTCGCTGTCTCCGCCATTACGCACGGTGACCTTGATGCCCGTCTCCTTGGTGAAGCCCTCGGCCCACGCCTTGGTCAGGTTTTCGTGCTGAGCGTTGTAGACAATGATGCCATCGTCTTGCGCTAGCGCCGGGGCGGCCATCAGGCCTATGGCCAGCACGGCGGCGCCGGCAAGGGGGAGAAGCGTGAATTTCATGGCACTGTCCTCGCTATCGGTATCCTGGGTAGTACGCCGGCACCTATCGATACCTGAATGGCTTAGTCAACATTTTCTTGCCGATTTTGGCTGGACGCTTAGCCGCACAGTTTCGTGATGCGCCGGTAGTTTGCCTTGGACTTTATTTCGTCCGACACGTAACAAATTGCTGCCGAGGCGCGAATTTTGGGGGAGAACTCTTGTGACCGGCAAGGACGAGGCCGAGCTTTCCCGGCTCATGCGGGCCGCGATCGCAGGAGATGAAAGGGCTTACGCCGACTTGCTGCACCGTATTGCCGCGTTGGTTCGTGGTTTCGTCAGGCGCAAGATCGTGCAAGGCGGAGTCGATCCCGAGGATGTCGTGCAGGAAACTTTGCTGGCCATTCATATGAAACGTCACACCTGGCGCCAGGACGCGCCGGTGTTGCCGTGGATCTATGCGATCGCCCGCTTCAAGCTCATCGACGCTTTCCGGCGGCGCGGTCGGCGTATCGAGATCGATGTCGACGACTTGGCTGAGACGCTGGCAGAGCCGGAGCCCGAGACCGTCAGCGAACGCGACATCAACCGGGCATTGGGCGGCCTGTCGCCGGCGCAGCGTTCGGTGGTTTCGGCCATATCGGTGGAAGGCCGCTCAATCGGCGAGACGGCAGCGAAGTTCGGTATCAGCGAGACCGCGGTGCGCGTGTCGCTGCATCGAGGCCTTGCCGCGATAGCCAAGCGATTCGGTCAGGCGCGGTTCGGGCGGGAATGACATGAGGACGGACGATCTCATCAAGGCGCTTGATGCCGATGCGCGAGACAAGGCGATGCCGCTGCAGTCGGCCTGGTGGCTCGCCGCCGGAGCCGCCACCGTGGTTGCGGCGGTCGTATTCCTGCTGACCATCGGGCCGCGGCCCGATTTCATGGCTGCCGCGCATACATTGCGCTTCCTCTCCAAATTCGTCTTCACAATCGTGCTCGCGGTCAGCGCTTTCACCCTGATCCGTGCCCTGTCGACCCCTGGTGCCGTGACAGGGCGGGCGATGGCGGGCCTGGTCGTGGCTCCGCTGCTGGTCGGCGCCGCCGTGGTGCTGGAACTGTTCGCGGTGCCGCAGACCGAGTGGGGGGCGCGCCTCATCGGCCACAACATGATGATCTGCATGGGCCTCATCCCGCTGATCGGCATCGGCCCGCTTGCGATCTTCCTGGCGATCCTGTGCTATGGCGCTCCGACACGGCCGGTGCTTGCCGGCGCGGTCGCGGGCCTGCTTGCCGGCGGGCTTGCTGCGACCTTCTACGCCGCCCACTGCTTCGACGACTCGCCGCTGTTCGTCGCTGCCTGGTACACGGTTGCGATTACGGCTCTGGCCTTGATGGGAGCGCTCGGCGGACGGTTCCTGGTGCGCTGGTAGTCGGCGTGCCGCGCCACAATGCCGTGCTTGCTACAGCAAGGGACCGGTATTGCAGTTCATCTACCCTTGATGAGATGCTGGAGCGTTGGTCCGGCATGCGGGGAGTGCGAGATGCAGACTGTAGCGATCGAGATCAGGAACGTGGAGGGCACGCAAGCCGCCATGGGCTGGGCGGGGAGCCACACGCTCGTCATCGATCGAGCCATGGGCAAAGCAGGCGGCCTTGGACTGGGGTTCAATGGCGCCGAACTGCTGGGCCTCACGATCGGCGGATGCTTCGCCAATGACCTGCGATACGTCGCCGCTGAGAGAGACCTGAAGATCAAGGAGATCAGCATCTCCGTAGAGGTGACGTTACAAGGCGACCCGATCATCGCCACCGACGCAATGTTGCACGTCAGGGTTCAGGCGGCGGACGGTTCGGATTGCACCGACCTAATCCGCCGAACGAGCGAGATATCGATGGCCATGAATTCCCTGAACCGCGGAATATCGGTGACGCTCGGAGACTAGAGCAATTACTGCTCTAGCGCGTCGGGACGGGATGCTCGCCGCGATAGTCATAGAAACCGCGCCCGGTCTTGCGGCCGAGCCAGCCGGCCTCGACATATTTCACCAGCAGCGGGCAGGGTCGGTATTTGGAGTCCGACAGACCGTCATGCAGCACCTGCATGATCGACAAGCAGGTGTCCAGGCCGATGAAGTCCGCAAGTTGCAGCGGGCCCATCGGATGGTTGGCGCCGAGGCGCATGGCGGTGTCTATGGCGTCGACAGAGCCGACACCCTCGTAGAGCGTATAGATCGCCTCGTTGATCATCGGCAGCAGGATGCGGTTGACGATGAAGGCCGGAAAATCCTCCGAAACCGTAATCGTCTTGTCGAGCTGCTTCACATAGGCCTTGGCCGCCTCGAAGGTCTGATCCTCCGTGGCGATGCCGCGCACGAGTTCGACCAGCTTCATCAGCGGCACTGGGTTCATGAAATGTATGCCAATGAAGCGCTCGGGCCGGTCGGTCTGCGCCGCGAGCCGGGTTATCGAGATCGACGAGGTGTTGGTCGCCAGTATGGCTTCGGGATTGAGCTGCGGACAGAGCTGGGCGTAAATCTTGCGCTTGACGGTCTCGTCCTCGGTGGCCGCCTCGATCACCAGATCGGCCGCGGCGAGGTCGGCCATGGCCGGCGCCGAACCGATGCGCGCCATCGCCTCGTTGCGCAGCTTTTCTTCGAGTTTGCCGGCCCCCACCTGTCGGGCCATGTTGCCGCTGATGGTGGCGATGCCCTTCTCGATGCGGTCGGCCGATATGTCGTAGATAAGCACCTTGTAGCCCGCGAGCGCGGACACATGGGCGATGCCCCCGCCCATCTGGCCTGCGCCGATGATGCCGATCGTCTCGATCTTGCTCATTACACCGATCCCGTCAAAAGGCCTTTGCAGCCTGCTTTTTGTGCGGTGCAAACTAAAAGGGCGGGGAGACTTCGTCTACCCCACCCTTCACTATTAATACGCTTTGGCTGGAAGCGTCAAAGCGCCTTTTGCAGTTCGGGCAGGAGCGCGAAAAGATCGCCGACAAGGCCGTAGTCCGCGACCTGGAAGATCGGTGCCTCCTCGTCCTTGTTGATGGCGACGATGACTTTCGAATCCTTCATGCCGGCAAGGTGCTGGATGGCGCCGGAGATGCCGACCGCAATGTAAAGGTCGGGTGCGACGACCTTGCCGGTCTGGCCGACCTGCCAATCGTTCGGTGCATAGCCGGCGTCGACAGCGGCGCGCGAGGCGCCGACCGCGGCACCCAGCTTGTCGGCGACCGGCAGGATGACCTCCTGGAACTTCTCCGAGGAGCCGAGCGCCCGGCCGCCCGAGATGATGATCCGGGCCGAGGTCAGTTCCGGGCGGTCGGTTTCCGACAGCCTGTTTTCGACAAAGGTGGAGAGGCCGGGATTGGCGGTTGCCTGGATCGTCTCCACCGCGGCGGAACCGCCTTCGGGCGCTGCCTGGAAGGAAGCGGTGCGCACTGTGATGACTTTCTTGGCGTCCGTGGACTGCACCGTCTGGATGGCATTGCCGGCATAGATGGGCCGCTTGAACGTATCGGGCGACACCACTTCGATGATCTCGGACAACTGCGCGACATCGAGCAGGGCGGCGACGCGCGGCGCGACGTTCTTGCCCGACGAGGTGGCCGGCGCGATGATCGTGTCATAGGCGCCTGCCAGCGAAACGACGAGTGCCGCCGTCGGCTCGGCGAGACGCTCGGCAAGTTCGTCAGCCTCGGCCAGCAGCACCTTGCCGACGCCCTTGAGCTTGGCGGCGGCGTCCGCCGCGCCTCTGGCGCCCTTGCCGGCCACCAGCACATGCACGTCCGAACCGATCTGCAGGGCCGCCGAAAGGGCTTTGGCGGTCTGTTCGGAGAGGGTGGCGTTGTCGTGTTCAGCGATGAGAAGAATTGCCATTTGTCTGTTCCTTTCCCGACCGCTTACAAAACGCCGGCTTCGTTCCTGAGCTTGTCGACGAGCTCGGCGACGCTCTTGACCTTGACGCCCGCCTTGCGGCCGCTCGGCTCCTCTGTCTTGATCACCTTGAGCCGCGGCTTGACGTCGGCGCCGTAGTCGGCCGGGCTCTTTTCGTCGAGCTGCTTCTTCTTGGCCTTCATGATGTTGGGCAGCGAGGCGTAGCGCGGCTGGTTGAGGCGAAGGTCGGCGGTGACGATCGCTGGCATCTTCAGTTCAACGGTCTGCAGGCCGCCATCGACTTCGCGCGTGACCTTGGCCTTGTCGCCGTCGAGCACGATCTTGGAGGCGAAAGTGCCCTGCGCCCAGCCGAGCAGCGCCGCCAGCATCTGGCCGGTCTGGTTCGAGTCGTCGTCGATCGCCTGCTTGCCGAGGATGACGAGGCCGGGCTGTTCGGCGTCGACGACGCCCTTCAGTACCTTGGCGACGCCGAGCGGCTCGGTCTGTTCGTCGGTCTTCACCAGGATGGCCCGATCGGCGCCCATGGCCAGTGCGGTCCGCAGGGTTTCCTGCGACTGCTGCGGGCCGATCGACACGACGATGATCTCGTCGGCCTTGCCGGCTTCCTTGAGCCGGATCGCCTCTTCCACCGCGATCTCGCAAAATGGGTTCATCGCCATCTTGACGTTGGCGAGTTCCACGGCCGAACCGTCGGCCTTCACGCGAACCTTCACATTCGCATCCACAACCCGCTTCACGGGCACAAGGATCTTCATCTGCCTGTCACCTCTCTAGAGACAATTGGGCGCGCTATAACAGCCCGCGCTCACTCCGAGTTGTCGAAAGCCGACATTCCGGATGGAAATTCTGGTCTTTGACCGCCTTGGGCCGCAACGGAGACGTCTCCGTAGTTGCGGCGGCACCGCACGTCAATATGCCGAAACATGGTGGCTGGCATTCAAATCGGTTCAGTCGGGAGCGGAAGCGCCGCCGCGTCCCCAGCGTTGCGTAAGCGTGGGCGGTTCCGCCGTTACAACGGGTTGCTGGGCAGGAACTGCGACCGCGGCATCCTCGTCGGCGCCGGCAAACAGCGGCACGCCGCGACGGCGCAGGACCAGCACCAGGACGATGCCGGCAATGATCCCGCCAATATGGCAGGCCCAGGAAATCTGGTCCTCGCCGCCGCGCGCGAACATCACCACCTGGAAAAGCACCCACAGGAGAAGCGGGATGAAGGCGGGGATGCGAAGCGGAATACGGGCAAAGGCCAGCACCCAGACTTTTACCCTCGGGTAGAGGATCAGGTAGGCGACCACGACGCCCGCAATGGCCCCGGAAGCGCCGATAAGCGGCACCTGCGAGTCCCAGGCGATGAGCCCTTGGAAGACGGCTCCTGCGACGGCGCACAAGAGGTAGAAGACGAGGAAGCGGATGTGCCCGAGCGCATCCTCTACGTTGTCGCCGAACACCCACAGGAACAGCATGTTGCCGCCAAGGTGCAGGATGTCGTTGTGCAGGAAGGAATAGGTGAGGTAGCTCAGCTTCTCGGGGATGACGATGAAGCGGGGATCCAGTTCGGCGGTGTCGTGAACGACCGAGGGGATGAAGCCAAGCCCAAGCACGGCGGCATTGTTGAACGTCTCGCCGCCTAGCGATGTGATCAGGTAGACTACGGCATTGACCGCGATCAGGCCGATCGTCACGTATTGATACCGGATATGACGCAGCCTGTTAGTGTCGTAAAGCGGGATGAACATCGTCCCTGTGCCCTCGCGCCTTTCGAACAGTTCAGCGGTTCTTGCCCGGAATCCATAGCACGTCGGCATTCCCATTGTCATTGACCGACCGGGCGGCGACAAAGAGGAAATCCGAGACGCGGTTGATGTATTTGAGCCCGTCGCGGTTGACGTGTTCGCGCTGGTCCTGGGCGAGCGCCACCATCAACCGTTCGGCTCGCCGCGCTACCGTGCGGGCAAGATGCAGGGCCGCCGCGGCCGGCGTGCCGCCGTTCAGGACGAAGGAGCGCAGCGGCTCGAGGTCCTTGTTGAGGAGATCGATATCGTTTTCGACGCGGTCCGTCTGCGTGGCCGTGATCCGCAAGGGCTCGTAGCCGAGGGGCTTGCCGTCGTCGGGCACCGCAAGGTCGGCGCCGAGGTCGAACAGATCGTTCTGGATGCGGCCAAGCATGGCGTCTATCGCCGGATGGGACGAGACTGTGTGGACCCGCGCCATGCCGATACAGGCATTGGCTTCGTCGACCGTGCCGTAGGCCTCCACCCGAATGTCGGATTTCAGGCGCCGTTCGCCGGTGCCAAGGCCGGTGGTACCGTCGTCGCCGGTGCGGGTGTAGATCTTGTTGAGCTTGACCACATCGTCTCCCGCTGCGGTATCGTCACTTGCGGGTGAAATACACCGCCAGCAGAATCAGCGCCAGCGCCACGGCTTGCAACATGACGCGTGCCTGCATCAGCTTGTTTGACGTGACGCTGGAGCCGCCGCGCATCATGTTGATCAGGCCTCTGATCAGCACAATCGCCACGGCGACCATGACAAGAATGCCCAGAATGTTGAAGACGGTAGCCATTGTGCGTTTCCAATTGTTTTTCGCGGTCAGGCGCGTTTGGCCATCAGGCGATAGAGCATCGACGCCGGCAGGATGCGTTTGAGCGCCACGCCGATCTTGGCCGGCACCGTTACCACATAGTGCGGGCGCGGGCTCCGCGACAGAAGTGCATGGCGAAGAACCTTGTGAACCACTTCCGGCCCCGGCTTCAGCCGCGAGCGGCTGCCGCCGGCGCGCAACCTTTCCATCTGCGCCTCGTAGGCGGCGCGGTGCACGGACTTCTGGTGGTCTATGTTCCGGAGGAACCATGGCAGGCCGTTGATCGGCAGCCGCGAGCGCACGGGGCCCGGCTCGATCAGCGAAACATGGACACCGCTGCCGGCCAGTTCCTGGCGCTGGCAGAGCATCAAGGCCTCAAGCGCGTATTTGGAGGCCGCATAGGCGCCGCGAAAGGGCACCGGCACCAGGCCGAGGATCGAGGAGCAATGTACGATTCGACCATGGCCCTGGCGCCGCATGACGGGCACGACGCGGCTGGTGAGGTCGTGCCAGCCAAAAAAGTTGGCTTCGAACTGGTCTTTCAGCACCTCGACCGCCAGATCCTCGACCGCGCCGGCCTGGGCGTAGGCGCCATTGTTGAACAGGGCGTCGAGCCGACCGCCGGTGCGGTCGAGCACGGCGCCCAAAAGTGCGGCGATGGACGCCGGCTCGGTGTAGTCCATGTAGAAGGCCTCGATGCCATCGGCCTCGAGGGTGGCGAGGTCTTCCGGCTTGCGTGCCGTGGCGAATACCCGCCAACCGTCCGCCTTCAACGCGCGGGCGCAATGGGCGCCTATTCCGGAAGATGCACCGGTGACGATGATCGCGCGCAACTCTGGGGCCGGACTTATCGTGGTTTCGCCAAGGGTTGCCATTTGCCGCAATCCCTTCCCATATTCGCGGCGTGCAGACAATTGGAGGGACGCGGTTCTCAATGCGGAAGATCGTAGCCCTCAAGCGCGTTCTCTACGACGCGCTCGGCCATTTCAACACCGACGACGGCTGGGCGATGGCCAGCCATCTGGCTATTACCTCGCTGATGGCGCTCTTCCCGTTCCTGATCTTTGCCACCACTCTGGCGAGCTTCCTTGGCGCGCAGGCGTTCGCCGACACCGCCGTTCACCTGGTCTTCGACACCTGGCCCGAACAGATCGCCAAGCCGATCGCGCGCGAAGTGCTCAATGTGCTGACTGTCCGGCGCACCGACCTTCTGACCTATGGCGTGCTGCTGGCTGCCTATTTCGCGTCGAACGGCATCGAGGCGCTGCGCACGTCGCTCAACCGGGCCTATCGCGTCTCGGAAACGCGCGGCATCATCTACCGACGGGTGCAGAGCATCCTGTTCGTGCTGATCGCGACGGCCGGTTTCCTGGCGATCAGCGTGCTTCTGGTGTTCGCGCCGCTGCTGGCACGCCTGGCCGAAGCCCGTATCGAAGGCATCCAGCCCTATATGGGCACGATCACGCTCTGGCGATACGTCATCGCTTCCGCGGTCATCATCAGCGGATTGTTCGCCGTGCACATCTGGCTACCGGCCGGCAAAAGGCGCTTCGTTTCCATCGTGCCGGGTATCATTTTCACGCTGGTGGCCTGGCTCATAGGCTCGACGGTCTTTGCCGTCTATCTCGACCATTTCTCGTCTTACGTGACGACCTATGCCGGCCTCGCCTCGATCATGATCGCCGTGGTTTTCCTCTACATGCTGTCGGCGATCTTTATCCTGGGCGGTGAGCTCAATGCCGCGATCAGCCGCTATCTGGAGGCGCGCGCCCGTGTGGGGTGAGGGGTGCAGAATTGAGGAATAGCAGAAGTGAAGAATTGAAGAGTTGAAGAGTTGCAGACGGGCGCCCGAGAGGGCAGCAATTCCTCAATTCCTCAATTCCTCAATTCCTCAATTCCTCAATTCCTCAATTCCTCAATTCCTCAATTCCTCAATTCCTCTGCCCGGCCGAGCCGTCGCCAGGCCAACGCCGAAAGTCGTGATCGCCATGCCGACAATCTGCAACGCGTTGAGCTGCTCGTTGAACAGGGCCCAGGCGATGACAGCGGTCACCGCCGGCACCAGGTAGAAAAGCGAGGCGACCTTCGACATCTCGCCGTCGCGGATCATCACCATCAGCAGGAAGATGGCGCCGAGCGACAGCACCAAAACCAGCCAGGCGGTGGCGAAGATCAGTTCGCCGTTGATGACGACCGCGTGCGTCTCGAAGGCGAGGGCGGCGAGCATCATCAGCGCCGCCCCGCCGACATATTGCCACATGGTCGCCGCCACGAGGTCGCCGCCGGAGGCGAAGCGCTTTTGCCAGATCGTGCCGGCGCTCATGCCCAGCACAGAAATCAGGGACGCCGCCAATGTCGCCGTCGTCACGCCACCGCCGAGCGCGCCGAGCTTCGGCCACAGCACGGTGACGATGCCGATGAGGCCGATGCCAAGGCCGAGCCAATGGCGCGGCAAGATCGCCTCGCCGAGGAGCTTGCCTGCAAGCACTGCCGTGATCAGCGGCTGGAGGCCGACGATCAGGGCCGAGAATCCGGCCGGCATGCCGCGATGGATGGCCCAGAAGACGGCGCCCAGATAGACGCCATGCATCAGGACGCCCGCGCCGGCCGCATGCAGGGCTTCTTCGCGCGTGGCCCGTTTCGAGCCCAGCACCAGCATCAGCAGCGCCAGCAGGATCGCGGCCAGCACGAAACGGGCGGCGAGGAATGTGAACGGCTCGACCCATGGCATGGCGTAGCGCGCGCCGATGAAGCCGGTTGCCCACAGGACGACGAAGGTGGCGGGGATGAACCGCTTGATGCCGTGCATTTTCAGAAAGCCGCCGCGCCGGGGAGAGTTGATCGTGGCGATGCTCTAGTCCCGTTCAGGAGAGCGCGCAAAACGAAACCGTTGAACCACGGTTCACGAGAATTCAAAGGACGTCGAATGCAGCGTTTAACGGAACTGGCCTCAGAGACCGACCATCCGCCTGACGTCATTGGGTGAAGCGCCTGTTGCGCGCAGAGCGCCAAGGCCGGTGTCACCGAAGCTTTTGGAGAGTTTTCGGCCGTCCGGGCCGAGAATGAGCCGATGATGGAAATAGGCAGGTTGCGGCAGGCCGAGCAATTCCTGCAACATACGCTGCACGCCGGTAGCGGAAAACAGGTCCTGGCCGCGCACGACATGGCTGACGCCCTGCAACGCATCATCGACGACGACGGCGAGGTGATAGCTGGTCGGAATGTCGCGGCGCGCCACGATCACGTCGCCCCAGTCCAAAGGGCGGGCTTCGACGGAGCTGGTGTCGGATAGCGTCTCGTCGGTGAATTCCGCCCACGAGAGTTCCTTGCCGAGCCGCGCCACGGCGGCGCCGACATCCAGCCGCCAGGCAAAGGTCGCCTTTTCGGCGATCCGCCGCTTGCGTTCGTGCACCGGCAGCGCCTTGTCGACCGGTGGATAGAGTGGCACCCCGTCCGGGTCGCGCGGCCAGTCTCGCCCGCGCCGTTCGCTTTCGGCGATGTAGGCGCGGATCTCCCCTCGGCTCATAAAGGCAGGATAGACGAGGTCCTCGCGGATCAGCCGGTCAAGCATCGACGCGTATTCGCCGAAATGCTCGGACTGGCGGCGCACCGGCTTTTCCCATTCGAACCCCAGCCATTTCAAGTCGGCAAGCATGGCGGCCTCGAATTGCGGCGTGCAGCGCACCGTGTCGATATCCTCGATGCGCAGCAGCAGGCGGCCGCGGCTGCGCTTGGCAAGTCGCTGATTGAGGAGCGCCGAATAGGCGTGGCCCAGATGCAGCTCGCCATTGGGGCTGGGCGCGAAGCGGAATGTCAGGAGCGTCATGTCTTGAACGGCGATCGGGTTGTGCTGCGGTTCTGGCGGTTGCTAGTTTGCCGTACATCGGCAGACAAGGATATCATGCGGCGCATCGCGACACTGGACGACATCGCGCGAGGGCTGGATGCGCTCTGCGTGATCGACCCGCGCCTGGAAAAGGTGCGCGGCATGGCCGGCAACGTACCGCTTCGGCTTTCCGAGCCCGGCTTCAAGAGTCTCGCCTCCATCATCGTCTCGCAGCAAGTGTCCCGCGCCAGCGCCGATGCGATCTTCGGCCGGCTGACCAGACTGGTCGATCCGCTAACGCCGCAAGCGATCCTTGCCGCCGGCGAGGACATGTTCCGCGAGGCGGGCCTGTCGCGGCCGAAGCAGCGCGGACTGATCGCGGTTGCCGAAGCGGTGGCCGAGGGTCTCGACCTCCACCATCTCTGCTCGCTTGATGCCGACGAGGCCATCGCGACCATGACGGCGGTACCCGGGGTCGGCCCGTGGACGGCGCAAGTCTACCTTCTGTTCGCAGCCGGGCATGCCGATATCTTTCCCGCAAGGGACGTCGCCTTGCAAAGCGCGGTGGGTCACGCGCTCGGCATCGATCCGCGTCCGCCGGAGAAAACGCTGATTGCCTTGGCCGAATCATGGAGCCCGTGGCGCGGTGTCGCGTCGCGGCTTTTCTGGTCCTATTATCGCGAAACGCGGGGCAGGGATGCCACGCCACCCGCCTGAAACTTCAAAAAGGCATAGGAATCATGTGTTTTTGAGGCTTCGACGACATGACAATCCGCTTCACATCCCTGTCATGTCGGGCTTACAGTATCCGCGCCGTTCGGGTCTTGAACCAAGGAGGTGAACACGTGACGGTTGCCGTATCTCCGGATGGGCTTCCAGCACTGGTGCTGAATGCGGACTACCGTCCGCTCAGCTACTATCCCCTTTCGCTCTGGTCCTGGCAGGATGCCATCAAGGCGGTGTTCCTCGACCGGGTGAACATCGTCGCCGAATACGAGCACGCGGTGTCGTCGCCGACCTTCTCGATGCGGCTGCCCAGCGTCGTCAGCCTGAAGGCCTATGTGAAGCCGTCGCGGCACCCGGCCTTCACCCGGTTCAACGTCTTCCTGCGGGACCGCTTCCAGTGCCAATATTGCGGCACGCCCGAGGATCTGACCTTCGACCACGTCATCCCCCGCCATCGCGGCGGCGCCACGACATGGGAAAATGTCGTCGCCGCCTGTTCGCCCTGCAACCTCAGGAAGGGCGGCATGATGCCGGCGCACGCCAAGATGTGGCCGCTGCAGAAACCCTACCAGCCGACGGTGCACGACCTGCACAACAATGGTCGCCTGTTCCCGCCGAACCATCTGCATGAGAGCTGGATGGATTATCTGTACTGGGATGTCGAGCTGGAGCCTTGAGATCGTTCGAGAATTCGGGAGGCTGTCCGTCTGAAGCAAGCGTCTGCGCTTCCGGTGCTCACGTACTGTAAGTACGCTCCGCTCCGGTTCTCGACGCTCACTTCATACGACTCATCCTGCCGAATTCTGTAAACGATCTCGCGCGCCGACGCTTTGGTGCCGGCTCAGTCCCGCGACAGCGCGCCGCGGAAGGCGACGGCGGCGAGGATGAGGCTGGCAATGGCGTTCCAGCCGGCCAGCGACAGGCCGAGGATGCGCAGCGCGGCCTTGTCGCAGGAGGGCGGCACGTATTTATCGAGCGCGTCGAGCACGCCCTTCCCGCCGGTGTCGACCGGGCCGGCGCCCGCGGTGCAGTCGGTCGGGCCGGCCCACCACTGCCATTCGACGCCGGAGTGGTAGACGCCGAGATAGAGGCCGTAGAGCATCAGCAGGCCGCCGAGCGCCAGCAGGCCGCGCGACAGCCAGGAGGGCGCACCCAGAGCCGATGCGACCACCGCCAGCACCATCAGCGGTACGCCGACATAATAGGGGGTGCGCTGTTCCAGGCAGAGGTGGCAAGGAATGTAGCCGCCTATATACTGGAAGGCGAGCGCGGAACCGACGGTCGCGGCCATGGCGACAGCAAGAAACAAGGCTGTGCGCGTCCGCTGTCGTCCGGTGTCGGCATTCATGGTCGCAGTCATTGGTCTTCCGCCTGTTAACTCGCTGCCTGCCCGCTGCCTCCTGCGGAGGCACCCTGGCCTTGGATTAGAGCGCGTATTTGATGAGGATATAGAGCAAAATCAGGGCGAGTGCTGCGGCGCCGGCGATCAGGCCAAGGCGCCTCTCGATGAACTCGCGGATCGGCTCGCCATAGCGGCGCAGCAGCCAGGCCAGCAGCAGGAAACGCCCCCCGCGCGCGACGATCGCCAGCACGATGAACAGCAGCAGATTGACGCCAAGGGCACCCGACAGGATCGTCACGACCTTGATCGGCGGCAGATGCGCGGCGCCCGATGTGATCAGCATCAGGACGATAAGCTCGATGCCGACGCCGGCCGTGGTCCGCAAATGTTCGAACTCGTCATACTTGCCGTAGAATTGCAGGATCGGCCTCGCCACGGCATCATAGGCGTAGTGGCCGATGAACCATCCGGCGATGCCGCCGAGCACCGAGGCCACGGTGGCGATCAGCGCGTAGCGATAGGCGCGATCGGGCCGCGACAGCGCCATCGGCAGATAGAGCACGTCGGCCGGCACAAGGAAGACGGAGCTTTCGACGAACGCGATGAAGGCCAGCCACCATTCGGCGGATTTGCGCGCCGCCAGCGACAGCGTCCAGTCATAGAGTCCGCGAAGCATAGGCACTCCTCACGCATGTCGCCAAAGCGCGCCGTGTCCGGCCGACGGCGAAAACGCAGACCCCGGCGTGCCGTCGGTCCGACCGCCCGCCCAAGCCCCTTGATGCGCCGCCTGTCTAGAAACATTTTCCGGGCCGCACAATGGCAGCGCCGCACGAATTGGAAAAGGTGAGGTTTGGTCGCGGGGCTGAGAAAATGGCCAGTTGACGAACCGGCCTCCGACCGTATAGTCCCGCGCCATCCAGGCCACCCGGCCCGGGCCCCTATGGCGGAATTGGTAGACGCGCTCGACTCAAAATCGAGTTCCGCAAGGAGTGCTGGTTCGATCCCGGCTAGGGGCACCACGGTCTTTCTCGCGCCACTGGCACTGAAATCCCGCCTACCGAACTCCGTCGACTATCAGTCAGGCCTCAAACGCCGATTGCCGGTCATCGAGCACCCGCGCTCGCAGAAGTTTCGGCAAGGATAGAATGGCCGCGAGCAGTCTTAGGTGCGCTACCGCCTCTTAAGCAAGCTCTTCATGCGGTCGCGAAGCAGGCGGGCCATGTTGCGGGTCTCGCGGTAGAGATGCAGCTGCGACGCGGCCTGGCGGGTGAGACGGTCGGCATCCGGCTGCAGGCCGATGACGAGGGTTCCCATCGGCTTGCGCTCGCTCCACAGCCGGCTCATCACCGGATGGTCGGGCACCGCGCAGGAATCGGTTATCATGATGTTGGGATCGTCCAGGTGCTGCTTGGTCACTTCGATCATCAGCAGCGTGCCGGGCGAATAGGCCGACAGCGTCTCGTCATAGGCGGTCTTCCAGGTGTAGGCGACGCCGCTTTCGACGAAGACGATCAGGCAGGCTATGGTGCGGCCGTCGAGCGTCAGCGAATGGATGCGGCACATGTCCTGTTCGGCCAGCCGGTGCACGGCCTCGCGGGCGAAGGCGGCGCGGTAGCGGTCGATCGCCATGGCCGTGCGCTCGCGTCCTTTCCAGCCCGCTGCTTCCAGCGTCAGGAAACTCTCGATCGCATGGCGGATCTCGTCTTGACCGCGGGCCACGACATGCTCAAGCGCGCCGAGATCCGCAAGGCGCCGCTTCAGGCGGCGGAACTCGCGATAATGGTGCGAGCGCAGCGAGGCCTTCAAATAATCGTCGCCGTCGAGCCCGCTCTCCAGCGCCGGGCGCAGGGTTTGCCCGGTGGTGACCAGCGTCAGGCCGCGCGTCTCGGCCACGGTGGCGAACAGGCTGGCAGCCGGACCGTCGAGCCTTATGTCGGGCAGGACGAACACTCTCGGCAGCTTGAGGTGCGGCCGCGACAGCATGGAGAAGAAGTCCTCGACGACGCCGACCGGATCGTCGCGGTCGACCAGGGGCGTGCCAAGCGGTCCGAAGGGACTTGACCATGTGCGCATGACCGGCACGCCGAGCGGCATAACCGGGCGTTCGACCGAGAACGGCACCAGCAGGCGCAGCCGGTTGCGGTATTCGCTGCCGTCGCGGATCACGGCCAGCTGAACCTCGCGATCTTCCAGCCGGGGCATTGCAGGCGCCAGGAAGCGCGGATTGAAGAAGACGTTCGGTTCGATCGTGCGGGTGCACAGATAATCCAGTTCCTCGACCAGGTCGAAACCGGCCGATGCCGGATAGATGGCCAGCTTGCGCTCCGGGCGGTTGTTGGCGAGGATCTCGATATGGGCCGGGTCGGCATCGCGCGCCAGCCCGGCAAGCCCCGACACCATGGCGCCGGCGGTACCGCCGCTGGTTTCCTCAAGCAACGGGACGGCGGCCATTACGCGGCTCCCTTGGCTGCTACGGAGATGGGCATGACGATGCCGAGGCGCAGCGCCAAGCGCTGCGGCAGGTAACGCCCGGCAATCGTCGCCGCGGAAAAGCGCACCCGATACTCTCCGTTTTCCGCCTCTTTTTCAGGGGTTGGTGTAACGGAGACACCTTAAGAAAACGTGGGCGGGAGGGCGCTCGGCCCTCAGCCAGCCTGACAGGACCCGTAACCGGCTGCGGTTGAAAATTGGCGACCTGTTAAAACGCCCTGGCGGCCCGTCCCTTAGACGAACGCGCCGTGGCAGTGCTTGTACTTCTTGCCGGAGCCGCAGGGGCAGGCTTCGTTGCGGCCGACCTTGCCCCAGGTGCTGGGGTCGTTGGGATCGCGGTCCTCGGGAGCGACGATAGCAGCCGCATCGGGGCGCACGAGAAGGGCTGTCTCGCCGCCCTCGAAATCGTTCTCGCCGGTGGTGCCGTCAATATGGGTGCCGAACATGTCGGGCGCTTCCGGGGGCGGAGCTTCGGCGGCCTGACGGACCAGTTCGACGCGCATCAGCTGCGCGGTGACGGCCTGACGCAGATTGCCCAGCATCGCCTGGAACAGCTCGAATGCCTCGCTCTTGTACTCTTGCAGCGGGTCGCGCTGGGCGTAGCCACGGAAGCCGACGACCGAGCGCAGATGGTCGAGGTTGACGATGTGCTCGCGCCAGAGATGGTCGAGCGACTGCAGCACCACCGAACGTTCGACATAGGTCATCACTTCGGGGCCGAAGCGCTCGGCGCGTTCCTTGGCGGCGGCATCGGCCGCCTGCGTGATGCGTTCGCGGATATCGTCTTCGGCGATGCCCTCTTCCTTGGCCCAATCCTCGACCGGCAGGTCAAGATTGAGGAACTCGGCGACGTCGGCCTTCAGCCCGGCGACATTCCACTGCTCGGCATAGGCGTTTTCGGGGATCGCCTTGGCGACGATCTCGTCGATGACGCCCTCGCGCATCTCGGCGATGGTCTCCGAGAGGCCTTCACCGTCCATCAGTTCGATGCGCTGCTCGAAAACCACCTTGCGCTGGTCGTTGGAGACGTCGTCATATTTCAGCAAATTCTTGCGGATGTCGAAGTTGCGCGCCTCGACCTTCTTCTGCGCCTTTTCCAGCGCCTTGTTGATCCAGGGATGGATGATCGCCTCGTCTTCCTTGAGGCCGAGCTTCTGCAGCATGCCGTCCATGCGCTCGGAGCCGAAGATGCGCATCAGATCGTCCTGCAGCGACAGGAAGAATTTCGAGCGGCCGGGATCGCCCTGGCGGCCGGAGCGGCCGCGCAACTGGTTGTCGATGCGGCGTGATTCATGGCGCTCGGTGGCGAGCACGTAGAGGCCGCCGGCCGCCAGCGCTTTTTCCTTCAGGCGCTCGATGTCGGCATGGATTTCCTTTTCGCGCGCCTCGCGCTCGGGTCCGGCCGGCATGTCGCCGAGCTCCTCCTCGATGCGCATCTCGGCGTTGCCGCCGAGCTTGATGTCGGTGCCGCGGCCGGCCATGTTGGTGGCGATGGTGATGGCGCCGGGCTTGCCGGCCTGAGCGACGATCGCCGCTTCACGCTCGTGGTGGCGGGCGTTCAGCACCTCGAAATCGGTGAAGC
This sequence comes from Mesorhizobium sp. ES1-1, assembly GCF_020164785.1. Lineage (GTDB taxonomy): Bacteria > Pseudomonadota > Alphaproteobacteria > Rhizobiales > Rhizobiaceae > Mesorhizobium. Next base: position 166,166 of record NZ_JAIUGX010000013.1, read on the forward strand.
CTTCCTTGCGCAGGCGCTCGGCCAACTGCTCGGATTTCTCGATCGACGTCGTGCCGACCAGCGTCGGCTGGCCCTTGGCGCTGGCTTCGCGGATCTCCCGGACGATCGCCTTGTATTTCTCCTCCACGGTCCGGTAGACCTCGTCATCCTCATCCTTGCGGATGACCGGCAGATTGGTCGGGATTTCGGTCACGTCGAGATTGTAGATGTTGGCGAATTCCTCGGCCTCGGTCAGCGCCGTGCCGGTCATGCCGGACAGTTTCTTGTAGAGGCGGAAGTAATTCTGGAAGGTGACGGAGGCCAGCGTCTGGTTCTCCGGCTGGATCGCCACATGCTCCTTGGCTTCCAGCGCCTGGTGCAGGCCTTCCGAATAGCGGCGGCCCGGCATCATGCGGCCGGTGAACTCGTCGATGATGACGATCTCGCCGTTGCGGACGATGTAGTCCTTGTCCTTCTGGAACAGGCGGTGCGCCTTCAGCGCGTTGTTGACGTGATGGACGATGGCGACGTTCTCGACATCATAGAGCGATTCCCCCTTCAGCAGGCCGGCCTCGCGCAGCAGGTTCTCCAGCTTTTCGGTGCCTTCCTCGGTGAAGATCGATGTCTTCTGCTTCTCGTCGATCTCGTAGTCCTGCGGCTGCAGCTGGATGATGAAGGTGTCGATGGTGTTGTACATTTCCGAGCGGTCCTCGAGCGGACCGGAAATGATCAGCGGCGTGCGCGCCTCGTCGACCAGGATGGAGTCGACCTCGTCGACGATCGCGTAATTGTGACCGCGCTGCACCATCTGGGCGCGCTCGTATTTCATGTTGTCGCGCAGATAGTCGAAGCCGAGTTCGTTGTTGGTGGCGTAGGTGACGTCGGCGGCGTAGGCGGCGGCGCGCTCCTCATCCGACAGGCCGTGGACGATGACGCCGACCGAAAGGCCGAGAAACTTGTAGACGCGACCCATCCATTCGGAGTCGCGTGTGGCGAGATAGTCGTTGACGGTGACGACGTGGACGCCCTTGCCTGCCAGCGCGTTGAGATAGACGGGCAGCGTCGCGACCAGGGTCTTGCCTTCACCGGTGCGCATCTCGGCGATGCCGCCATTGTGCAGCACCATGCCGCCGATGAGCTGTACGTCGAACGGGCGCATGCCGAGCACGCGGCGCGCGGCTTCGCGGACGGTGGCGAAGGCCGGGACCAGCAGGTCGTCCAGGCTGGCGCCGTTGGCGATGTCCTGGCGAAATTTCGCGGTTCGGCCCACCAGCGCCTCGTCGGACAGCGCCCGCATCTCGTTTTCCATGGCATTGATCGCCTCGACGCGGGGCCGTGTCGATTTGACCCGGCGGTCGTTTGAGGAACCGAAAACCTTACGGGCGAGACCGCCGAGACTGACCATCCAATGGTCCTTTCGATAGAATTCTCATCTTGAGATGGGCGCCGGCCGGCCCCATCACTTCCACGTGAATGTGGACAAACACAAAAAGCGCCCGGAAAACGGTTCTGGACGCAAAGTCGTTGGACAGATAAGAGGGGGCTCAACTGATGTCAACGCCGTGCTGGCCCTGCCAGTCGCGCCAAATTCCGCCACAATCTGGCTGATCTGGAAGCCACCCCGCTCTCACAATCCTCCACCGGAGTCATCTTCATGTCCTTATCGTTCCGCCGCGCGTCGCTCGCCAGCCTTGGCCTGGCATTCGGCCTGTCGGCCTTTTGCCTTTCGCCGGTTGTTGCGCAGGAAACCGCCCCCGCGGCCGCGCCGGCCGAGGCGACTCCGCCTGCCGCAGCGAAGGTAGACCCGAACGCGGTGGTCGCCACGATCAACGGCCAGCCCCTGACCGAGGCCGACCTGGTTCTCGCCGAAGGCGAGCTGTCGCAGCAATTCGCGCAGCTGCCGCCCGAGCAGCGCCGCGCAGCCGCACTTTCGGCGGCGATCGAAATCCGCGTCATGGCCGCCCAGGCCGTCACCACGGGTCTCGATAAGGACCCGGACTTCCAGCGCCGCATGGCCTTCCTGCAGCAGCGCGCTCTGCATGGCGAGATGGTGGAGAAGGGCGTCGTCGACAAGGTCACCGACGCCGAGGTTCGCGCCCGCTACGACCAGGAAATCGCCAACACGCCGCCTACCAATGAGGTGCATGCCCGTCACATCCTCGTGAAGACGAAGGAAGAGGCCGAGGCCATCATCAAGCAGCTCGACGGCGGCGCGGACTTCCAGAAGCTCGCCAACGAACACACCAGCGATCCCTCGGGCAAGACAAGCGGCGGCGATCTCGGCTGGTTCGGACCTGGCCAGATGGTGCCCGAGTTCGACAAGGCCGCCTTCGCGCTGGACGTCGGCAAGTACACCGAGCAGCCGGTACAGTCGCAGTTCGGCTGGCACGTCATCAAGCTCGAGGACAAGCGTACGAAGCAGCCGCCGGCCTTCGAGGATGTCAAGGACCAGGCCAAGCAGGCCGTCATCCGCGACAAGTATTTCGCGCTGGTCAAGTCGCTGCGTTCGGCCGCCAAGGTCGAAATTCCGGATGCGAATTTGAAGAAGGCGGTCGACACGCTGGAAAGCGCCAAGTAAGCCTCGACCAATCGGGACAAGGGCGCGGCAGCCAAGGGTTGCCGCGCCCTTCTTTTTGCCGGCGCGTGGAGTGGCTAATTGCCGGGCGCCGCGATGCCTCTCAGCACATAGCCAACTGCCTTGCGTATCGACTGCTCGTCTTGGTCCAGCCGGTTGGTCAACAGGTGCCTCCAGGCGTAGGAGGAGATCAGGTCGGCGACCGGCGCTGAATCCACTCCCTCCGCGACCTCGCCCCTTTGCCTGGCACGTTCGACGATCTGGACGGTATGGGACGGCCTGCCCAGCGCGTACTCGGCAAGCGCCGCAGACGCGGTCTCGTCCGACTGCGCCTCCGCGATCAGCGACCGAAAGATGCTGCCCGACGATGTCTCACGCCAATGCTTGAACAGGTTCTGCAGGAAGCCGACGAGATCCTCTTCCAGCCGTCCGGTGTCGGGAATGTCGACGCGCTTCTGGCGCTTATAGACTTCGAGCAGCAATGCCGCCTTGCTTGGCCACCAGCGGTAGATGGTCGGTTTTCCAGCACGCGCCCGCCGCGCCACGGCCTCGATCGAGAAGCCGGAATAGCCGGCTTCGACCAGGACCGCCTCTGCGGCTTCGAGAATGGCGCCAGCGCTATCGGGGTTGCGGCGTGCGCCGATCGATCTGCGCGCCGGATCGGCGTCCTCGGCCATTCTGTCATCCTCGCAAACAATCCATCTCATCATAGGCGAGGCCGGACTGAAACGAAACGCCCCGTTTCACCGCATCCAAGTTTATGACGGTCTGACCCCTGACAATGTCACTGGATCGCCTGCGAGGTTTCGGATTCGATGCGCCAATCCTCCCCTGCCTTGACCAGTCCGAGGGTCACACGTGCCTTGCCGGTCAGCCGCGCCGCGGCCTTGTCGGTCGGCACATAGTCATAGCGCATGGCAAAGACGGCGTCGGCACGGCCCTCGCCACGAGGGGTGATCTCCAGGCTGCCGGGCACCAGGCCCAACGACCAAGAAGCCCATTGCGCGAACCAGTCGGTCTTGAGCTTGATGATGGCATCGGCGTCGTAGCGTGTGCCGAAGATGGTGGCTGACGGGCCGTAAAGCCGCTTGACGGTTTCGGTCATCGCCTTGGTGTCGGGCGTCAGATAGTCCTGCCGCAGGAATTGTTCGATCGTTCCCTTGTCGTCGCCCACGGACCGTTCGAGCGCCGCGGTCCGGGAGACCGGCTCGGGCGCGGTCACCGCCTTGGAGGGGGCGGGAGTGCCGTCCGGCACGAACTCGAAGCGTTCGAGCAGCGAGCCCTGCTCCCACGGACGCTGGGCCTCGCGTGTCTGAGAAACAACGTCACGGCGCACCGCGATCATCAGGTCGTTGATGCTCTGGCCGGGTTCGGCGATGTGACGCAGCAGGGCAGCGGCGAAAGGCGAGTTGCGCCCGGTTCCATCCATGGCGACCGCTCCAGGGGCGGTCGAGAAAGCGATGAAGGAGCCGCGTGTCGAATCGAACTGCGCCAGCCCTGCCAGGGCCGTCGCCGAACGGGTGGTGGCGGCACGGCTCAAGCTGCGGGCGAACGGGTTGTTGCGGCAGGCGTCGAGAAACACGAGGCTGACCGTGGTCTGCTGTTCCATGATGTCGAGAACCTCGTCGATCGGCACGGCTTCGAGCCGCAGCTTCACCGGCATGTCCAGCCTGGCGTCGACCGGAACGATATAGTTGCGACCGTCGACCTGCAGGCCGTGGCCGGCATAGTAGAACAGCCCGACGCTGGCACCTTCTAGCGCATCGGAGAACTCGCCGATGCCGCGCTCGAGTTCGCGCTTGCCGAGATCGTTGCCTTCGATGACCTCGAAACCGATGGAACGCAGCTTGTCGGCAATGTCGAGCGCGTCATTGACCGGGTTGGCCAGCGTGCCGGCTTCGGCATAGGTGCCGTTGCCGATCACCAACGCCACGCGCCGTTGCGGCTGGGCGTCCGCGCCCAGCAGCAACAGTCCCATAAACGCCAATGCGAGGATCCCAAGCCTGCCCATCAAGCGGGATCATAACGCGATAAGACCTCGCCACGCCAACAGATTTGAAACGCAAGCTTAATCGCGGCTGGGTCCGCCCGCGCGGGCGACGATACGCCCTTGCGCACGCGCGGCGTATGAGGCAAACCGGCCTTCCCTTGCGATTGTTGCCGCCCGAGGTCCCATGTCCACGACGATTTCGCCGCTCGCGCCGAAGAAATACCCCAAGATGCCTTCCATCGAGGGCGTGCGCATCGCCACCGCCGAGGCGGGCATCAAATACAAGAATCGCACCGACCTGCTGGCCATGGTCTTCGATGCCGGCACGACGGTGGCCGGCGTGTTCACCAAGTCGAAATGCCCGTCGGCGCCGGTCGATTTCTGCCGGCAGAATCTCGCTGCCGGCAAGGCGCGCGTGCTGGTCGTCAATTCCGGCAACGCCAACGCCTTCACCGGCAGGAAGGGCCGCGAGGCCACCGGGCTGACGGGTGAAGCGGCGGCCAAGGCGGCCGGCTGCACTTCCGCAGAGGTGTTCCTAGCCTCGACCGGTGTCATCGGCGAGCCGCTCGACACCGGCAAGTTCGCTCATCTGCTCAAGGGGCTGGTCAGCAATGGCAAGCCGGATCTGTGGACCGAGGCGGCGAAGGCCATCATGACGACGGACACCTATCCGAAAGTGGCGACCGCAACCATCAAGCTGGGCGACACCGACGTCACGATCAACGGCATCGCCAAGGGCGCGGGCATGATCGCACCGGACATGGCGACGATGCTGTCCTTCATCGCCACCGATGCGCCGATCGCAGCGCCCGTGCTGCAGGATCTGTTGTCGCGCGGCACGGCCAAGACCTTCAACGCGGTGACGGTCGACAGCGACACTTCAACCAGCGACACATTGCTGATCTTCGCCACGGGCAAGGCCGCCGGGCGCGGTGCGCCGACGATTGATGACCCCAGGGACGCGCGCCTCGGGGCGTTTCGCCGGGCGCTCGGCAAGGTGCTGAAATCCCTCGCGCTGCAAGTGGTGCGTGACGGCGAGGGCGCCCGCAAGCAGGTCGAGGTCACAGTTACCGGCGCCAAGTCGGCGCGGTCGGCCAAGCGGATCGCGTTGTCGATCGCCAATTCGCCGCTGGTCAAGACCGCGGTTGCCGGCGAGGACGCCAATTGGGGTCGCGTCGTCATGGCCGTCGGCAAGGCCGGCGAGCCTGCCGACCGCGACCGGCTGTCGATCTGGTTCGGCGACAACAGGCTGGCGCATGAGGGCGAGCGCGACCCCGGCTATTCCGAGGAGGCGACGTCGGCCTATATGAAGCGCGACGAAATCCGCATCCGCGCCGATATCGGCATCGGTCGCGGCAAGGCGACGGTGTGGACCTGCGACCTCACCAAGGAATATGTCGCCATCAACGGCGACTATCGGAGCTGACGGCTTTGCCCTCCAGGCATCCGGCCAGCATGCTGGCGACCGTGCGCCGCTACGAGGCGGCCGGTTTCCGCGCCTGGCCAGCGGCGGCCGTCCATTATGACGGAACCTGGGTGGTGCGGCTGACCGCCGGCCATCCGGCCAAGCGGCTGAACTCGGTCAACCCGCTCGATCCGGGCGATATCCAGCACATCGCCGACCGCATCGGCCGCGCCAGCCGTCGTTTCGATGCTTATGGCCGGCCGCTCACATTCCGCATGTCGCCGTTGTCGGGGCCCGATCTGGCCAGTCATCTCGACAAGGAGGGCTGGAGCCGGTTCGACGAATCGCTCGTCATGCGGCTGCCGCTTGCCGATGCGCGGCTGGATGGCGCCATGGACCAGATTCCGCTGAAGGATATCAGCCGCTTCATCGGTGCGGCGCTGAAGGTCAGCGGCTCCGACGTCTCGTTGCGGCCCGGACTTTCGGAAATCATCGGCGCCATCCAGCCGGAGGCGGGGCTGTTCGCGCTCGAAGAGGGAGCCGAGCCGCTGGCGACGCTGATCTGCGTGCATGATGGCGACCTTGCCGGCCTGTTCGAGGTCGCTACCCATAGGTCGGCGCGCAACAGGGGCCACGGCCGCAACCTGATCCTGTCGGCGTTGAAATGGGCGCGCTTGCGTGGCGCGCGGGAAGCCTGGCTGCAGGTCGAAGCCGACAACGTCCCGGCGCTGGCGCTTTACCGTTCCCTCGGCTTCGACGAAGTCTATCGCTATCACTACCGTCGGCCGCCAGAACATGGGTGAAAGTTGGCATGGGCGAAGACCGGCATGAATGATGTCACGATCGCCGGCAAACGCCTGCTTCTGGTCGCGGCCTGCGCGCTTATCGATGCCGATGGCCGGGTGTTGCTGGCACAGCGGCCCGAGGGCAAGCAACTTGCCGGCCTGTGGGAATTCCCCGGCGGCAAGGTCGAGCCCGGCGAAACACCTGAACAATGCATCATCCGCGAGTTGCAGGAGGAAATCGGCATCGAAACCGACATGCCCTGCCTCGCGCCGCTGACCTTCGCCAGCCATTCCTATGATGATTTCCATTTGCTGATGCCATTGTACGTCTGCCGCCGCTTCCGGGGCATCGCGCGGCCAAGGGAAGGGCAGGCGTTGAAATGGGTGCGGCCAAAGCAGATGCGAGACTATCCGATGCCGCCGGCCGACGCGCCTTTGATTCCGTTCCTCATCGATCTTCTCTGAGAGCTCTCACGGCGCGACAGGGGCGTTACGCTGATGACGGCCTGAACGGCATCGTTAATGGATGATTTATCTTGCCGTGAAAGATTGAGGCAAGTCGCTGCGTGCCGCCGATTCGCCAAGACTTTCACCGGTCGAGGAAACGGCGAGCCGCTCCGCCTCTTTGTTTGAGGAATCCGGTTGGAAACCGCCTCCGATTGTTCGCGGAATTGATCCAGGGGACCATGGCATGAGCCTAGACAGGGATTGGGATTCCATCCGGCCGGACCGCGGTTTGCGCGCAGCGGAAGCGGGCATGGGCCTGTTGCGGATCACACTGCTGTTCGGTTCGGCCATCGTCGCACTGGCATTGGTCGCCGCGACCTTGCTAGACAGTGAAACGCGTTCGCTGTTGTCGGCCCGCGATGATGCCGCGGGGCTCGACATGGCCGCCACCGGCTCGATCGATCATCGCGTCACCTATACGGTGCGACGCAGCGTTCTGCAGTCACTACCCGGTTCAGTCTGCATCATAAGGTCGGATGGCACGAGCAGCGGCGACTGCTGAGACCTCAACGCTTCTTCTGAAACGTGGTTTCACCGGCTGTTAAGCCTGTGCCGTTAACGTTTCTTAACAGGTAGACGTTAGGGTTCCGGCAAGAGGGGCCCAACTCATGACACCAGTGCTGCTGCGCTTTCTGAAAAACGACAACGGAGCGACGGCGGTCGAATATTGCCTGATCCTCACCGTGCTGTCGCTGGCGATCGTGGGCGGCGTCAGCCAGGCCTTTAATGCCGTCAATTGGCTGTTGAGCGACGATAGCCACAAGCTGTCAGACGCGTTCGCGCGCTGACGGGGCTCGCTTCGCAAGCGATCATTCGCCTTTGGGCGCTTCCAGTATCTTCTTGAGCGAGACAGTGGCCGAGCCGGGCTTCAGCGGCTTTTGCTGCGAGACGTCCGGTGCCCAGCCCGACATCCAGACAATCGAAAAACTTGCCCTTACCCGGCCGTCCGGGTCGGAAAATCGTTCCGCATAGATCTCCGCCGCGCGGGCAAGGAAGCTCCGCACCGCCGGCCGCCTGCTGCGATCGACGAGTGCGCTGGTCTCGCCCATGGCGCTAAGATCCGCCATCAGGCCAAACATGCTCTCATAACGGACCGTCACGGTCTCGACATCGGCGACAGGCAGGGCGAGGCCGGCCCGTTGCAGCAGCGCGCCGGCGTCGCGCACGTCGGTGAACGGAGCGACACGCGGACTGGCGCCGCCATGAAGCTCGGTCTCCGCAGTAATGAGGCTCTCGCGCAACTCGGCAAGCGTGCCGGCGCCGGCGAAGGCGCCAAGGAAAAGTCCGTCGGGCCGCAACGCGCGGCGGACCTGGACCAGCATGCCGGGAATGTCGTTCATGGCCTGCATCGATAGCAGCGAGACCGCCAGATCAAGGCTTTCCGGATCGAAGGGCACGGTCTCCAACGGTGCCACGAGGCCGGAGGCGCCATTCAGGAAAGCAGCGTGCGCCTCGACCCGGACGATGTCGGCGACTTTGCCGCTCGCTTCGAGCACCTCGGCCGCGGCCGGCGTCTGGCAAAACAGCGCCGCCGCCCTGCCGAAGCTTCGCCCGACGGCGCCCAGCCGGTCGGCCAGGTCTTCGGCGGCGCGGCGCATCAGGAAATCGGCTCCGTCGGCTGGATGGGCGAGGGCGCGCCGCTTGCGCGCCAGCCAGAGAGAACTATCCACTATGGGCTGCAAACCGGGGTTCCTTGCTTGGCTAGGCGCCGATGTGATTGATATGGTCACCAGGAACCAATCACGTGGCCGATCCGATGCCCAAGATCAAGCCCATCGAGATCCGGAGCCTGGCCCGATCAGCCCTGGCTTGGCCGGCGCGCATTCTGTTTCCGCCGGTTTGCTCCGGTTGCCGCCGGCTTGTCTCGCGGCCAGGCGTGCTGTGCGGAGCGTGCTGGCCGAAGCTGCGGCTGCTGGAACGGCCCTGGTGCCCGGTCATGGGCACGCCATTCACTCACAATATGGGCGACGGTTTTCTCTCCGCCGAGGCGATTGCCGACCCGCCGCCCTTCGAGCGGGCTCGGGCCGCCGTCGCCTATTCCGGGGTTGCCCGCCAGATGGTGCAGGGGCTCAAATACCAGGATCGGACCGATCTCGCGCCATGGATGGCGGGCTGGATGGTGCGGGCCGGCGCAGATCTCATCGCCGAGGCGGATGTGGTGGTGCCGGTGCCGCTCCACTGGCGGCGTTTCTTCAGGCGGCGCTTCAACCAGTCGGCGGAACTGGCGAGAGCCGTGGCGCTGCTCAGCGACCTGCCCTTCGCGCCCTCGGCGGTGCGCCGCGTCAAGCTCACGCGCCAGCAGGTCGGGCTGGAGCGTGCGGAACGCGAAGAGAATGTGCGAGCCGCCTTTCGCGTGCCGGCGGAGGCCGAAATCGAGATTGCCGGCCGCAGGGTCCTGCTGATCGACGATGTCTACACCACGGGCGCCACAGTGCGCGCCGCAACGAAAGCATTGAAAAGAGGTGGCGCCGCCGCCGTCGATGTGCTGACCTTCGCGCGTGTGTTGCCGGGGGACTTTCGGGCGGACGAGTCCGCGACTATATAAGTCGGCAACGAACAACGGAATTCGTCATGGTCGACGTTACAATCTACACAAGAATGATGTGCGGCTACTGCGTTGCGGCCAAGCGGCTGCTTGAACGCAAAGGCGTCGCCTATACCGAGCACGATGCGTCCTTCTCCCCCGAGCTGCGCCAGGAGATGATCTCGCGCGCGCATGGCCGTACGACCTTTCCGCAGATTTTCATCGGCGACACGCATGTCGGAGGCTGCGACGATCTCCACGAGTTGGAGGCCGATGGCAGGCTCGACAGGCTGCTTGCCAATGGCGCGGCGATTTGAGGATATGACCATGGGTGTTTTCAGGGCCGCCGCGATCCAGATGCGTTCAGGTGAAAGCCCCGAGCGCAATGCAGCGGATTTCGAACGGCTTGTGCGCGAGGCCGCGTTGCGCGGTGCCACCTACATCCAGACCCCTGAGATGACCGGGGCGCTGATCCGCGACAAGCAGGCGCGCGCCGCTTCCTTCACCTCCGAGGACAAGGACATCATCGTCTCCGCCGCGCGGATGCTGGCAAAGGAGCTTGGCGTGTTCGTGCATGTCGGCTCGACCGCCATCCTGCGCGCCGACGGCAAGCTGGCCAACCGGGCGCTGCTGTTCGGGCCGGATGGCGGCACGATTGCAACCTACGACAAGATTCATATGTTCGACGTCGATCTCGACAATGGCGAGAGCTGGCGTGAATCGGCCGCCTATGAACCCGGCACCGAGGCCGTTGTAGCCGACCTCGACGGCACAAAACTGGGGTTGGCGGTCTGCTACGATTTGCGATTCCCGCAACTGTTCCGTGCCGAGGCGATGGCTGGGGCGGAAGTGTTGAGCGTTCCCGCCGCCTTCACCCGCCAGACCGGCGAGGCGCACTGGCATGTTCTCCTCAGGGCACGCGCCATCGAGAACGGCGCCTATGTGGTGGCCGCGGCGCAAGGCGGCCTGCATGAGGATGGGCGAGAAACCTATGGCCATTCGCTGATCGTCGATCCGTGGGGACGAGTCATCGCCGAAGCAGCGCATGACGAGCCGGCGGTCATCGTCGCCGAGATCGATCCGGGGCAGTCAAGCGCCGCGCGCAAGAAAATACCCAACCTCAGGAATGCCCGGGATTTCACCGTCAGTTCCGGCGTGGACGCGGCGCCGCTGCTGCGGGGTGCGGCGTCTTGATCCGCTTTTCTCTGATCTGCGAGCACGAGCACGAATTCGAAGGCTGGTTCCGCGGTAACGACGATTTCGATACCCAGAAGAAGCGCGGCTTCGTCGATTGCCCGCTTTGCGGTTCGCACAAGGTCGAGAAGGCCCTGATGGCGCCTGCCGTCTCCACGGCGCGCAAGCAGGAAACGATCGCGCTCGCCATGGGCGAGGCGCAGAAGCAGGCCCTGGCCCAGATGAAGGCGATGGCCGAGAAAGTGCGCCAGAATGCCGACTATGTCGGCGACAGGTTCGCCGAGGAAGCGCGCAAGATCCACTTCGGCGAAAGCGATGTGCGCGGCATCTACGGTGAGGCGACGATCGAGGAGGCGAGGAGCCTCGCCGACGATGGCATCGAATTCATGCCCATCCCGGTATTCCCCGACGATCGCAACTGACCGCTCAGGTCACGGTCCCGATCAATTTCTCCAGCAGACGAGAAAGCGTTTCCCTTTCGGCCCGTGTCAGGCCGGACAGGATTTGATGTTCGTTGGCCACATGGGCGGTGACGGCCTCGTCGATCAAGGCGAGACCTTTTTCGGTCAGCCGCACGACAATGCCCCGCCGATCGTTGGGGTGCGGGCCGCGCAGGATCAATCCGGAAGTTTCGAGCCGGTCGAGCCGGTTGGTCATGGCGCCTGACGTTACCATCGTCGCTTCGTAAAGAGCGGTTGGCGTCAGCGCGTAGGGGGAACCGGAGCGGCGCAGCGTCGCCAACACATCGAATTCCCCGGACTGCAATCCATAGCGGGCGAACAGTGGCCCGAGGCGTTCACGGGCGATCAGGGACGCGGCTTCGTTCAGCCGTCCAAGCACCGCCATCGGGGATACATCGAGATCGGGCCGCTCCCGTTCCCATTGTTCGATAGCCCTCGCTGCTCGATCCACTATCTCACCATCATGTATCTTGACGTAAAGAATCTTTGCATTATCATACCGCATGATGCACTGCTGGCCAAGGCCACGCACGACAGGGCTCGATCATGAAAACACTGTGGCATTCCGCCCTCGGCCTCCTGGTCGTCACCGGCGGCCTGCTCGGCCTGACGCTACCGTTTGGCAAGCTTGCCACGACAGCCGGCGTTCAAGCGATGGTCTGGGCTTTCGTCATCTCGCTAGGCGCCGGCGCCGTGCTTCTCGGCTCGTTGCTCCTGCGCGGCCAGCGTATGCGGCTCACCCGGCGAAAACTGCGCTACTTCTTCGTCACCGCGGCCATATCCTATGCCGTCCCCAATATATTGATGTTCTCGGCCATACCGCATCTTGGCGCCGGCTATACCGGCATCATGTTCACGCTGTCGCCGGTGATCACGCTGGTGTTCTCGATCCTGCTGCGCGTTCGGCGTCCCAACATGCTGGGGGTCGCCGGTATCGCTGTCGGCTTCGTCGGCGCCGTCATGGTGGCGGTGACACGCGGCGAGGCCGGTCAGCCGGCCGACCTGTTTTGGGTGGTGATGGGTCTGCTCATTCCGGTCAGCCTTGCCGCCGGCAACATTTACCGCACGGTCGACTGGCCGGAAGGCGCCGGCCCGATCGAGCTTGCCGTGGGCAGCCATCTGGCTGCGGCGGCACTGCTGCTCGCCGGCATTCTCGCCTTGCTTGGCGTAAGAGCCTTCGCACCGCTTGGCGCAGTGCCGCTGGTCGTCGTCGCACAGGTTGCCTCGGCGTCGGCGATGTTCGCGTTCTTCTTTCGGCTGCAAGGGGTCGGCGGCCCGGTCTATCTCAGCCAGATCGGCTACGTGGCGGCAGCCGTAGGCCTGTTTGCCGGCACCATCTTCCTCGGCGAGCACTATCGGTTGCTGACCTGGGCGGGAGCGATCATCGTCACCGCCGGCGTATTCATCACAACCAGGGCGCAAAGTCAGAAAGCTTAGGGCATCCAATGCCTGAACCGCTGGAGCGTCAGACCGACCCCTTTTCCGCCAGGACCATGTAGTTGACGTCCAAATCCTTCGATCGCGACCAGCGGTCGGCGAGCGGGTTGTAGGTCACGCCTGTCCGGTCGATGATGGTCAGGCCGGCATCGCGAAGCGCCTTTTCCAGCTCTTCCGGCCGCACCAACTTGCCGAATTGATGCGTACCGCGCGGCAGCCAGCGCAGCACATATTCAGCGCCGATGATGGCAAGGCCCAACGCCTTCAGCGTACGGTTGATGGTGGCCACGAACATGATGCCGCCGGGCCGGACCATCTGCCCGCATTTGGCGACGAACAGGTCGATGTCGGCGACATGCTCGACCACCTCCATGTTGAGGATGACGTCGAATGTCTCGCCGGCATCAGCCAGATCCTCGGCCGTCGTGGCGCGATAGTCGACGCTCACATTGCTCTCGGCGGCATGCAGCTTAGCCACTTCGATATTCGTTCTGGAGGCATCGGCCCCCACCACTTCGGCGCCGAGCCGTGCCATCGGCTCGCACAAGAGGCCGCCACCGCAGCCTATGTCGAGGATGCGCAGACCCTCGAAAGGTCTTGCCGCGCGTGGATCGCGTCCAAAACGCGTCGCCACCTGGTCGCGGATATAGGAGAGGCGAACAGGATTGAATTTGTGCAGGGGACGGAACTTGCCGTTCGGGTTCCACCATTCGGCGGCAAGGGCGGAAAAGCGTTCCACTTCTCCGGCATCGATCGTCGATCGTCGGGGCTCCGGCATCGATTGGTCTCCTAGAGCTCTTGGTTGACGCACAGCGCTAGGAAGTCGGGCGCGAGGAAGCGAATGTCAAGGCAACAATTCTCAATGCGGGGGGCGACCGTGCCTACGGGGCCGCTGCTGGCCTGCTAAGCGTCCAGCACCTCGCGCAGTTTCGCGGCGAGTTGCTCGATGGTGAAGGGTTTGGCCAGGAAGTGCACGTCATGGTCGAGCACGCCGTTGTGCACCACGGCGTTCCTGGTGAAGCCGGTGGTGAAGATCACCTTCAGATGCGGCACGCGCTGCAGCGCTTCCTGCGCGAGCTTGCGGCCATTCATCACCGGCATCACAATGTCGGTGAAGAGCAGGGCGACGCTTGGGTTTTGCGCCAGTTTCTGCAACGCCTCGTGGCCGTCGGCGGCATTGATGACGGTGTAGCCGAGTTCGCTCAAGGCATCCGTGGTGGAGGCGCGCACGCTTGGATCGTCTTCGACGACGAGGATCATTTCGGTGACGGGCGTGGCGGCCTTTTCGCCCCGTCCCGAGGGCGCGACCGTGTCCTCCGAGCCGAAGAATCGCGGCAGGTAGATCTTGATCGTCGTGCCTTCGCCAGGCTCGGAGTAGATCTTGACGTGGCCGCCCGACTGCTTGACGAAGCCGAATACCTGGCTCAGCCCAAGACCGGTTCCCTTGTTGACCGGCTTGGTGGTGAAGAACGGCTCGAAGGCCCTCGCCATGACGTCCGGCGGCATGCCGACACCGGTGTCGCTGACGGCGATCATCACATACTGGCCAGCCGTGACCTCGGGGTGAGTGGCGGCGTAGTTGTCATCGAGATGGCTGTTGGCGGTTTCGATGGTCAGCTTGCCGTCATCACCCATGGCGTCGCGCGCGTTGACAGCCAGGTTGAGAATGGCATTCTCGATCTGGCTCGGGTCGACATGGGTCTTCCACAGGCCGCCTGCCAGCACGGTCTCGATGCGGATGGCTTCGCCCAGGGCCCGCCGGAGCAGGTCCGACATTCCGGTGACCAGACGGTTGGTGTCGACAATCTGGGGCGCCAGCGGCTGCTGACGCGAGAAGGCAAGCAGTCGGGCCGTCAGGTTCGCCGCACGGGTTGCCGCATCCGTCGCCGCTTCGATGAATTTCTCGATGTCATGCTCACCGCGCGCCAGCTTGCGCTGGGCAAGGTTCATGGCGCTGATGATCACGGCCAGCATGTTGTTGAAGTCGTGCGCGATACCGCCCGTCAACTGGCCGACCGCTTCCATCTTCTGCATCTGGCGGATTTGGGATTCGGCCTGTTCGCGCGTTGCGATTTCGTTGGTCAGCGCGACATTCTGCCGGTTCAGCTGGTCCTGGGCCAGGATGACATCGCGGAACCGGCGGCGCGACTCGCGGATCGTGTATGCGGCGAGCAGGAAGATCGCCAGCAGCGCCATAAACGAGCCAATGCGCAACCAGTATTCGACGCGATCGGTGCGGGCATAACGAGCCTGAAGTTCGGCGCCACCGGTTCGCTGGATCGTTTCCAGGCGCTCGCGGATCTGATCCATGGCGGCCCTGCCCTGACCGCCGCGCACCACTTCGAGCGCCTTTGCCGCGTCGCCGGACTCATAGAGCCGAAGCGTCTGCTCCAACTCGTCGAGCTTCAATTTCAAGGCGTCCTTCAGTCCGGCCACCTGAAGGACGCGACTGTCGTCGCCGGCCGTCATCTCGTCGATGCGGGCGAGCAGGCCCGTCAGGGAAGCCAAACCCTTCCGGTATGGTTCGAGGTAGGTCTTGTCCCCGGTAAGCAGATAACCGCGCTGGCTGCTTTCAGCATCTTGCGCCAGCGAAAGCAGTCCTGAAAGCAACTGCTGATACTCTATCGCGTTGCGAGCGGCGATCCGGTTGGCCCTCTGGCCCTCGACCAGCAGGCTGCGGGCGCCGACGATCAACGCCAGCACCGCGAAGCCGGCGACAAGCGGAAGCGATTGCCACCGCGTGGCGCGTCGGAGACGAGCAATCATCTGTTAAGCCGAACCAAAAGGACTTTCCGCAGGCGACATTTCGTAAGCGGCGGCGACTGGGAAAGCAATATGTCTCCAGCGTCCGTGATCGCGTGTGGCAATCAGCCGGCAGCCTTGCGAAACCTTCGTCATTTGGCTAAGGAGGCCGCGCATTCAACTGCCGGCGTCAGCCGGACGTTGTTCCGCTTTTCGGGACCTCCGCTTCCGGCGGAGTCCGGCATCCAGTCAAAGGCATTTCGCTTCCATGGCGCGCATCGTGATGAAATTCGGCGGAACCTCCGTCGCCGACATCGCCCGCATCCGCAATGTGGCGCGTCACGTCAAACGTGAGGTCGATGCCGGCCATGAGGTAGCGGTCGTGGTTTCAGCGATGGCAGGCAAGACCAACGAACTGGTCGCCTGGACGCGCGAGGCCTCGCCGATGCACGATGCGCGCGAATATGACGCGGTGGTCGCGTCCGGCGAGCAGGTCACCGCCGGCTTGCTGGCAATCACCTTGCAGAACATGGGCGTGCATGCCCGTTCCTGGCAGGGGTGGCAGATACCGATCAAGACCGACAATGCGCACGGTGCGGCGCGTATCCTCGACATTGACGGGGCATTCCTGATCAAGCGCTTCGGCGAGGGCCAGGTGGCGGTGATCGCCGGTTTCCAGGGCATAGGCCCGGACAACCGGATCGCCACGCTAGGCCGCGGCGGCTCCGACACCAGTGCGGTGGCAATCGCCGCGGCGGTCAAGGCCGACCGCTGCGACATCTATACCGATGTCGACGGGGTCTACACGACCGATCCGCGCATCGAGCCCAAGGCGCGGCGGCTGGCCAAGATCTCGTTCGAGGAAATGCTGGAAATGGCTTCGCTCGGCGCCAAGGTCCTGCAGGTGCGGTCGGTCGAGCTTGCCATGGTGCACAGGGTGCGTACCTTCGTGCGGTCGTCATTCGACGATCCGGATGCGCCCGGCATGGGGGATTTGCTCAATCCGCCCGGAACGCTCATTTGCGACGAGGAAGAGATCGTGGAACAGCAGGTCGTCACCGGAATTGCCTATGCCAAGGACGAAGCGCAGATTTCGCTGCGCCGTGTCGGCGACCGCCCAGGCGTAGCCGCCGGCATCTTCGGGCCGCTGGCCGAGGCCAACATCAATGTCGACATGATCGTCCAGAACATTTCCGAGGACGGCAAGTTCACCGACATGACCTTCACGGTGCCGTCGGGCGATGTGGACAAGGCGCTTGCCGTGCTCGAGCGCTTGCAAGCCGACATCGGCTATGATGTCGTGCAGTCGGAAGCGGGCATGTCGAAGGTCTCGGTCATCGGCATCGGCATGAGGAGCCATGCCGGCGTCGCCGCCACCGCTTTCAAGGCGCTGGCCGACAAGGCGATCAACATCCGCGCCATCACGACCTCCGAGATCAAGATTTCGATACTGATCGACGGTCCATACACCGAACTCGCGGTTCGTACTTTGCATTCCGTCTACGGTCTGGATAAGCAGTAGCGAGAACGATTTGAGTTGTTGCGTGTGCGTCGGTCGCGGTGGAAACTGCGGCGGGCAAAAGACCCATTGGAGAAGAAGCCGCGATGCGTGACCAGGCCAGTGGCCCGCGCGTTTTGCTGAAACGGCTCCGCGAGCTCATGCAGGAGCCGTTGGAGCCGCAGGAGCGGCTCGACCGGATTGTCCGCGACATCGCGTCCAACATGGTCGCGGAAGTGTGCTCGCTCTATGTGCTGCGCGCCGATTCGGTGCTCGAACTCTACGCCACCGAGGGCCTGAACCCGAACGCCGTCCATCTGGCGCAGCTCCGGCTGGGACAGGGCCTTGTCGGCACGATCGCGGCCAGCGCGCGCCCGCTCAACCTGTCCAATGCGCAGGAACACCCGGCCTTCGCCTACCTGCCGGAAACCGGAGAAGAGATCTACAATTCCTTCCTCGGCGTGCCGGTGTTGCGGGCAGGGCGTACCCTGGGCGTGCTCGTCGTGCAGAACAAGACGATGCGGCACTACCGCGACGACGAGGTCGAGGCGCTCGAAACCACCGCCATGGTCATCGCCGAGATGATCGCCACGGGCGACCTGGCGCGGCTGACGCGGCCGGGCCTCGAGCTCGACCTGCGCCGCCCGGTCAGCTTCACCGGCATGTCCTTCAATGAAGGTGTCGGGCTCGGCCATGTCGTGCTGCACGAGCCGCGAATCGTGGTCACGAATCTGTTCAATGAGGACAGCGAGGAGGAGACCAGAAGGCTGGAGACCTCGCTCGGCTCGCTGCGGTTGTCCATCGACGATATGCTGGAACGGCGCGACGTCGCCTTCGAGGGCGAGCATCGCCAGGTGCTGGAAGCCTATCGCATGTTCGCCAATGATCGCGGCTGGGTCCGCCGGCTTGAGGAAGCAATCCGCAACGGCCTGACCGCCGAAGCTGCCGTTGAAAAGGTGCAGAGCGACATGCGGGCCCGCATGCTGCACATGACCGATCCCTATCTGCGCGAGCGGATGAGCGATTTCGACGACCTTGCCAACCGACTGCTGCGTCAGTTGATGGGACGCGGCCCCGACGATGTCGCCGCATCACTGCCGAAGGATGCCATCATCGTCGCCCGTTCGATGGGCGCTGCCGAGCTGCTGGATTATCCGAGGGAAAAGTTGCGCGGCCTGGTGCTCGAGGATGGTGCTGCCACCAGCCATGTCGTCATCGTCGCCCGGGCCATGGGCATTCCCGTGGCCGGGCAGATGAAGGGCGCCGTTTCCATGGCGGAAAACGGCGACGCCATCATCGTCGACGGCGAGGAAGGCACCATCCACCTGCGGCCGCAATCCGATCTGGAAGCGGCCTACGCCGAGAAGGTGCGGTTCCGGGCCCGCCGCCAGGAGGTCTATCGCGAACTGCGCAAGAAGCCATCCACGACCAAGGATGGCGTCCAGGTCGACCTTCTGATGAATGCCGGGCTTGCCGTCGACCTGCCGCAGCTGGCGGAGGCAGGTGCCGCCGGCATCGGCCTGTTCCGCACCGAGCTGCAATTCATGGTCGCCTCGACATTTCCCCGCGCCGAGGCGCAGGAGCGGCTTTACCGCGATGTGCTGGAGGCCGCACGCGGCAAGCCGGTGACGTTCCGCACCATCGATATCGGCGGCGATAAGGTGCTGCCCTATTTCAAGGGTTCCGTCCAGGAAGAGAATCCGGCGCTTGGCTGGCGGGCGATCCGTCTCACCCTCGATCGGCCGGGGCTCCTGCGCACCCAGATCCGCGCACTGCTCAAAGCCAGCGGCGGTCGGGAACTCAAGCTGATGCTGCCAATGGTGACCGAGCTTGGCGAGATCGTCCAGGCGCGTGAGATCATCGACCGCGAGGTGCGGCATCTGTCCCGGTTCGCCCATCATCTGCCGACCAGCCTCAAGGTGGGCGCCATGCTGGAAGTACCTTCGCTTCTGTTCCAGCTCGATGAATTGATGAATGCCGTCGACTTCGTCTCCGTCGGCTCGAACGACCTGTTCCAGTTCGTCATGGCCGTCGATCGCGGCAACACGCAATTGGCCAACCGCTTCGACACGCTGTCGACGCCGTTCCTGCGCGTGCTGAAGCAGATCGCCGACGCGGGCGTGCGCAACAACACGCCGGTTACGCTGTGTGGGGAACTCGCCGGCAAGCCGATATCGGCCATGGCGCTGATCGGCCTCGGCTTCCGTTCGATCTCGATGTCGCCGGCATCGATCGGCCCCGTCAAGGCGATGCTGACGGAATTGCCGCTCGACGAGTTGAAGGCCTTCTTCGACGACAATTTGATGGCGCCGGCGCAGGGGCTGCCGATGCGGGCGCTGCTGCAGGCCTTCGCCGACGACCGCGCGATCCCGTTGTAACATCAGATCATGGTCAACCTGCCCCGCGATCGTATGGACCAAGTCGTCAAGCGTTTCGAAATGCTCGAGGCGCAGATGTCGGCCGGACCGGCGCCGGATGCCTATGTGCGGATGGCGTCCGAATATGCGGAAATCCAGGACATGGTCGTCAAGGTCAGGGCGCTGCGCTCGGCCGAGCGCGAGCAGGCCGATCTGGAGGCGATGCTTGCCGACAGGGGCACCGACGCCGAGATGCGCGACCTCGCCGAGACCGATCTGCACGAGGTCGAGAACCGCATCGAGCAGTTGCAGAAGGATATCCAGATCCTTCTGTTGCCGAGGGATGCCGCCGACGACAAGAACGCCATTCTCGAAATCCGGGCCGGCACCGGCGGCGACGAGGCCGCGCTTTTCGCCGGCGACCTGTTTCGTATGTATGAGCGCTATGCCGCCGAACGCGGCTGGCGTTTCGAGACCGTGTCGGCCAGCGACGGCGATGCCGGCGGCTTCAAGGAAATCATCGCCACGATCTCCGGCAAGGGTGTCTTCGCCCATCTGAAATTCGAATCCGGCGTGCATCGTGTGCAGCGCGTGCCCGCGACAGAGGCGAGCGGGCGCATCCACACTTCCGCCGCCACTGTGGCCGTCCTGCCGGAAGCCGAGGAGGTCGACATCGATATCAGGCCCGAAGACATCCGCATCGACACGATGCGGGCCTCCGGATCGGGCGGCCAGCATGTCAACACCACGGATTCGGCGGTGCGCATCACCCATCTGCCGACCGGCATTATGGTGGTGCAAGCGGAAAAGTCGCAGCATCAGAACCGGGCGAAGGCCATGCAGATCCTGCGGGCGCGCCTGTATGACCTCGAGCGCGGCAAGGCCGACGAGGAACGTTCCGAATCCCGCAAGGCGCAGGTCGGTTCCGGCGACCGTTCGGAGCGGATCCGCACCTATAATTTTCCGCAAGGCCGGGTCACCGACCATCGCATCAACCTGACGCTCTACAAGCTCGACAGGGTGATGATGGGCGAACTCGACGAAGTGATCGACGCCCTGATCGCGGACCATCAGTCGAAACTGCTCGCCGACATAGGCATCGATGGCTGAACGGCGGCCCGAGGCGCTGGGGTCCCTGCTGCGGGAAGCGCGGACCCGGCTTGCCGCCGCCGCGGTCGAGGACCCGGCGCTCGATGCAAGGCTGATCGTCGAGCACTTTTCCGGTACGAACCTCACTCAGGCGATGGCCGATCCGGATCGCACGGTCGACGGGAGCGCGGTCACGGCAATCGACGCCGCTTTGAGCCGGCGGGCAAGAGGCGAACCGGTGCACCGCATCCTGGGCTATCGCGAATTCTACGGCCTGCGTCTGTCACTGTCGCCGGAAACACTGGAGCCGCGGCCAGATACCGAAACGCTGGTCGACGCGTTGCTGCCCTTCGTCCGGGCGGTCGCGGCGCGCGAGGGCGGATGCCGCATTCTCGACCTCGGCACCGGGACGGGCGCCATCGCACTGGCGCTGCTCAATGCCGTGCCGGCTGCCACTGCCATTGGCGTCGACATATCGACGGATGCGTTGGAGACGGCGCGCCGCAATGCCGACCAACTGGGTCTTTCCGGGCGATTCGCCACGCTGCGGTCGGACTGGTTCGAAAAAGTTTCGGGCCGATACCATGTAATCGTCGCGAACCCACCCTATATACGGTCCCAAGACATCCGAAATCTGCAGGACGAAGTGCGCGATTTCGATCCGCTCCGGGCCCTAGATGGCGGCGAGGATGGTCTGGATCCCTACAGGATAATCGCTGCCGAGGCGGCAAGGTTTCTGGGATCTGAAAGCACAATCGCCGTCGAGATCGGCCACACGCAACGCGACGAGGTTGGCGAGATATTCCGTGCAGCCGGCTATGAGCCAGCGGGAGCATTTCGCGATCTGGGCGGAAATGACAGGGTTCTTGTCTTTCAGCTGGGAAAGCCTTGAAGCGGTGCGAAAAAAGCGCTTGGCAATACAAGGGAATGCGGCTAGGGTCGCCGCAACCGGATGAGACGAAGCAGGCAGTGCTCTTAGCGATTCGGTTTCCTTGGAAATAGCTGCCTTCTTGCGCAAACGACGCCCAAGCTTCGTGCGGGAATCGTCCGGCAAGTGATGCAACCGGAACAGGATGGCACGTGGCGCCAACGCAATCGATGCGGGCGAACGCCGGTGAAGAAACCAAACGGCTGGCCGCATGAGCGCCTCCGTTCGGGACGAGTTTTCAAAAATTTCAAAATGAAGAGAGTCTAATGAGGCCACAACAGCAGAACAGGCGCATGCGCGGTCGCAACAACAATGGCGGCGGCGGTGGCAACAACAATAATAACAACAATAATAACCGGAAGGGGCCGAATCCCCTGACGCGTAACTACGAGAGCAACGGCCCGGACGTGAAGATCCGTGGATCGGCTCAACAGATCGCCGAAAAATACGCCACCCTGGCCCGTGATGCGCATAGCTCCGGCGACCGGGTCATGGCGGAGAACTATCTCCAGCACGCTGAACACTACAATCGCATCATCGCCGCCGCGCAGGCGCAGATGCCGATCCAGAACACGCAGCAGAATCGCGATGATTTCGACGATGACGGCGACGAGGATCGCGACGATTTCGACAATGGCAATGCCGGCAACGCGAACTCCGAGGCACCGACGCCCGTCAGTCACGGCGGCGGTCCGCAGCCGGTGATCGAAGGCGTTCCGGCCGAGGTGGCGCTGAACAGGGAAGGCGGCCGCGACAATAATAGCGGGCGCAATAACGGCGGCCGTGACAATAATGGCCGCGACAATAATGGGGGCCGTCATCGTGATCGCCGCCCCAATGGCGGCTATGGCCAGAATGGCCAGCGCGACCATGGATCCGCCGAACAGGTGGGTCAGCAGCAGCGTAACGAAGCTCCTGGTCAGGTCGAGGCGACTTCGCCGATCGAATCGGTCGTTACCGCCGAGCCGGCTCCTGCGTTCCAGAACCTTTCGCCTGCCGGCCTTGCCGCCCAGGCCGAGCTCAATGAAGCGGTTGCAGAAAACGGTGCTGTCCGTCGTCCCAAGCGTCCTCGCCGTCCCCGCATCAGTGTCGGCCAAGTCGATGGCGCTGGCGACAATGCCAATGCGGGCGAGGCTGCTGCTCCCGTCGAAAGCGGCAACGCCGAACCCGCCGATATCGACAGCTGATCGGACGGCACGTCAAGACGTTGAACGGCGGGGAGATTCCCGCCGTTTTCGTTTGGGCGGCGGTGGAATAATATGTGTTGACCCACATCAAGGCGTCTTGAGACGGCATGGCCCATTCACCATATCTGGGCTGAACAGGATCCGGCCCGATTGGGCGGGTCCGTCACCGCAATCGGATCCGGTGCTGCCAAGCGGGCCGGTGATGGAAGGAGACACATAAATGAATCTTGAGAAATATTCAGAGCGCGTGCGCGGCTTTATCCAGTCCGCACAGACCATGGCGCTGTCGCGCAACCACCAGCAGTTTACTCCCGAACATATTTTGAAAGTCCTCGTCGACGACGATGAGGGCCTTGCCGCGTCTTTGATCGAGCGCGCCGGCGGCACCGTCCGAGACGTCAAGCTCGGCGTCGAAACGGCGCTCGAAGCTATGCCCAAGGTGGAGGGCGGCAACGGCCAGCTCTATCTCACGCAGCCGCTGGCCAAGGTGTTTTCGACCGCCGAGGAACTGGCCAAGAAGGCCGGGGACAGCTTCGTCACGGTCGAGCGGCTCCTGCAGGCGCTCGCCATGGAAAAGTCAGCCAAGGCGGCTGACATCCTGGCTAAGGCCGGCGTGACCGCGCAGGCGCTCAACCAGGTCATCAACGATGTCCGCAAGGGCCGCACCGCCGATTCGGCGAGCGCGGAGCAGGGTTATGACGCGCTGAAGAAATACGCGCGCGACCTGACCGCCGACGCACGCGCCGGCAAGCTCGATCCGGTCATCGGCCGAGACGACGAGATCCGCCGCACGATCCAGGTCCTGTCGCGCCGCACCAAGAACAATCCGGTGCTCATCGGCGAGCCGGGCGTCGGCAAGACGGCAATCGCCGAAGGTCTGGCGCTGCGTATCGTCAATGGGGACGTGCCGGAATCGCTGAAGGACAAGCAGTTGATGGCGCTCGACATGGGCGCCTTGATTGCCGGCGCCAAATATCGCGGCGAATTCGAGGAGCGGCTGAAGGCCGTGCTCTCGGAAGTCACCTCGGCCAGCGGCAACATCATCCTGTTCATCGACGAGATGCACACTCTGGTCGGTGCCGGCAAGGCGGATGGCGCGATGGACGCCTCTAACCTGTTGAAGCCGGCGCTGGCCCGCGGCGAACTGCATTGCGTCGGCGCGACAACGCTCGATGAATACAGGAAGCATGTCGAGAAGGATCCTGCGCTCGCCCGCCGTTTCCAGCCCGTCTTTGTCGACGAGCCGACGGTGGAGGACACGGTCTCCATCCTGCGTGGCTTGAAGGAAAAGTACGAGCAGCACCACAAGGTGCGCATCTCCGACTCCGCGCTTGTGGCGGCGGCGACGCTCTCCAACCGCTACATCGCGGACCGGTTCCTGCCCGACAAGGCCATCGACCTGGTGGACGAAGCCGCGTCCCGGTTGCGCATGCAGGTCGATTCGAAGCCAGAGGCCCTGGACGAGATCGACCGCCGTATCATGCAGCTCAAGATCGAGCGCGAGGCGCTGAAGGTCGAGACTGACGACGCCTCGAAGGACCGGCTCTCTCGCCTTGAAAAGGAACTTTCAGACCTCGAGGAAGACTCAACCGAGATTACCGCCAAATGGCAGGCCGAGAAGCAGAAGCTCGGGCTCGCGGCCGACTTGAAGAAGCAGCTCGACGAAGCGCGCAACGACCTGGCCATTGCGCAGCGCAAGGGCGAATTCCAGCGAGCCGGCGAGCTTGCCTATGGCAGGATTCCGGAGCTTGAAAAGAAGCTCAAGGACGCCGAGGCGCAGGACGGCAAGGCCGGTATGGTCGAAGAGGTCGTCACTCCCGACCATGTTGCCCATATCGTCTCGCGCTGGACGGGAATCCCTGTCGACAAGATGCTGCAGGGCGAACGCGACAAGCTGCTACGCATGGAAGACGAGATCGGCAAGCGGGTGGTGGGCCAGGGCGAGGCGGTGCAAGCCGTTTCCAAGGCGGTGCGGCGCGCGCGGGCGGGCCTGCAGGATCCGAACCGGCCAATCGGCTCGTTTATCTTGCTGGGGCCGACCGGCGTCGGCAAGACCGAACTGACCAAGGCGCTGGCAAGTTTCCTGTTCGACGACGACAGCGCCATGGTGCGTATCGACATGTCGGAATTCATGGAGAAGCACTCGGTCGCGAGACTGATCGGTGCGCCTCCCGGCTATGTCGGCTACGAGGAAGGCGGCGCGCTGACCGAAGCCGTGCGGCGTCGGCCTTATCAGGTCGTGCTGTTCGACGAAATCGAGAAGGCGCATCCGGACGTGTTCAACGTGCTGCTGCAAGTGCTCGATGACGGCCGCCTGACCGACGGCCAGGGCCGGACCGTCGACTTCCGCAACACGTTGATCATCATGACGTCGAATCTCGGCGCCGAATATCTCGTCAATCTCGGCGAGGACCAGGATGTGGACCAGGTCCGCGACGATGTGATGAATGTCGTCAAGGCGTCGTTCCGGCCGGAGTTCCTCAACCGCGTCGACGAAGTGATCCTGTTCCACCGGTTGCGCCGTCAGGATATGGGCCGAATCGTCGAAATCCAGCTCAAGCGGTTGGAAAGCCTGCTTGTCGACCGCAAGATCACGCTGTCTCTGGACAAGGATGCGATCGAGTGGCTGGCGGCCAAAGGGTACGACCCGGCCTATGGTGCCCGGCCGCTGAAGCGGGTGATGCAGAAGGAACTGCAGGACCCCCTGGCAGAGAAGATCCTACTTGGCGACATTCTCGACGGCTCCAGCGTCAAGGTGACCGCCGGTTCCGACCGGTTGAACTTCCGATCGAAGCCGACGCTTGTCGCCACCGAAGCGGCGGCCTAATTCCAACGCCGCGCGCCTCCGGGCGCGCGGCGATGTCATGTCAAAGGTGGGACCGACGCTTGGGCCGACGTCTGCGACCCGCCTCAGGCAACGCTTTAGGTTTGCCGCATCCCGGCTAATATTCCATGTGGCGCCGGAAAACGGCCATCTTCATGCCCGGTTCATATTGGAACCATAGTTTGGACAACTGGTTTCCAGGCGAAGGGGTTCGCCTAACAGCAACACGCCGGGCGACGGCAATTACGGACCGGAGAGCTTGGCTCATGTCACGCACCATCTTCACCCTTTCGGTACTCGCCGTTTGGTTTGCGTCTTCCGCAGCGTTCGCGGCGCCAACGCTTGACAATGCGCGACGCATCGTGCGCTCCGAAGGCGGCATCCTCATCGCCCAGGACGGCAATCTCGACATCTACTACGACGCCCGGGGCAATCGTGTCATCGTCGATGCCGATACCGGCAAGGTCATCGCCATTCAGCCGCCCGGGTCACGCCTCGATCGACGTGCGCTGCGCCGCGATGCGCTTCCCCGCCAGCTGGGTCG
Organism: Mesorhizobium sp. ES1-1; assembly: GCF_020164785.1. Lineage (GTDB taxonomy): Bacteria > Pseudomonadota > Alphaproteobacteria > Rhizobiales > Rhizobiaceae > Mesorhizobium. The sequence goes on from NZ_JAIUGX010000013.1 coordinate 192,192, forward strand.
GGCTCCTGTCGACGACGACCGCTACTACCTAGACGATCCTGAAGACATGGCGCGGTTCCGCCGCAAAAGGATGGAAGATGACGGCCAGGTCATCGCACCCCCCGCGGACGAATACGATCCCGACAGTGACGGTTCGGTCGAAGCCTATCCGCCTTCCCAAGAGGATGACGGCGGCTACGACAACAACTATCCAGACGGGCCCCAGCCGGCGAAGCCCGCTCCAATCAAGCGAAAGCCTTTGAATGAGGCTTCGATAGAGCCCGCGCAACCTGCCGTGCCGGGCGACCAGGCGGTGCCGCCGCCACAAACCGGCGGCAAGACGAGCGTCGATCCGTCTTTATCGCTTGGAGCTCGCCAGGACGTCGCGGCGCTGCAGGTCCTGCTCGACCGCGGCGGTGCTTCGCCCGGCGTCATCGACGGACGTTTCGGCTCGAATGTCGACAAGGCGCTTGCCGCCTATAACGAGATCACGGGCAGCAATCTGCGTTCGACCGACGAGGTCGCGATCAAGGCCGCCCTGGCGGAAACCGGCGGTGACGCGTTCGCCAACTATACCATCACGCCGGAGGACGCGGCGGGCCCCTATGTTGCCTCGATCCCCGAAGACTACAGCCAGAAGGCGCAACTCGACCGTATGGCGTACACCTCGGTGACCGAGGCGCTCGCCGAACGGTTCCACATGGACGAGAACTATCTGAAGGGGCTTAACCCCGACGCCAATTTCAATCGTCCCGGTACCATTGTAAAGGTTGCGAATTTCGGCAAGCTTGTCTCCACGCCGGTTGCCCGGATCATCGCCGACAAGAACAAGAAAGAGGTTTTCGCCTACGACGCCTCCGGCAAGCTGGTCGCTGCCTATCCGGCGACCATCGGCTCTTCCGATACGCCGTCGCCGTCCGGCACGCATGCCGTCTCGCGTGTCGCGCTGGATCCCAACTACACGTACAATCCCAACATCAATTTCAAGCAGGGCCAGAACGACAAGATCCTTACCATTCCGCCAGGACCGAATGGTCCGGTCGGTTCGGTGTGGATCGCGTTGGACAAGCCAACCTACGGCATTCACGGCACGCCGGACCCGTCGAAGATCGGCAAGACCGAAAGTCATGGCTGCGTGCGGCTCACCAATTGGGACGCGCGCGAATTGGCCAAACTTGTCTCGCCGGGTGTGACGGTGGAATTCGTCGAGTAGGGTCAGTCGCATCAGCGAGCAGGCGGTATCCAATAGCGCGGCTATCGCGCCGTAGCCTGGAGCGCGCAAATCCTGGCCTAACGGCTGGGCACGAGGGGCACCGCCCTTGGCCGGTTGCTGCCCCGGCGGATGCGGTCTAAGCATTGGTCCATGCATTCACCAGCCGAAGCCGCAGCCGCTCCGCCCGACAACCCTGTGGGGGACGGTACTTTCTGTCCTCGGTCGCGGCGGCAGTTTGTCCTGGTCGCGGCGATCCTGGCGTCGGCGCTCGGCTTCATCGATGGTTCCATTCTGGCCATCGCCATGCCCGCGATCCGCACCAATCTGGGCGCCAGCCTGGCCGAAGCGCAATGGATCTCCAACGCTTACGCGCTGACGCTGTCGGCGCTGATCCTCGCCGGCGGCGCGGCTGGCGATCGATTCGGCCTGCGCCGCGCCTTCGTTGCCGGGATCGCCCTGTTCGTCCTTGCCTCGCTTGCCTGCGCGCTGGCCCCAAACGCGGTGTTGCTGATCGCGTTTCGCGCCATCCAGGGCATAGGCGCGGCGGTCATGGTGCCGGGCAGCCTCGCCATTATCGCAAAGGCCTATCCGAAGCAGGAACGCGGCCGTGCCATAGGCATCTGGGCGGCGGCTTCGGCGCTGACCACCGCGCTTGGCCCGGTGCTAGGCGGCGTCGTGCTGTCGGCGTTCGGCGATGGTATCTGGCGGGCGATCTTCGCCATCAACCTGCCGCTCGGCATGGTCTCGATCTATCTCCTGCTGGCCAAGATACCCGCCGATGCGCCGACGGAAAAACGCAGCCTGGATCTCGGCGGCGCCGCGCTAGCCACGCTGGCTTTCGGCGCGCTCGCCTATGGGCTGACCTCGATGAGTGACAGCGGCGGTGGCAAGATGTCCGGGCCGAGCATCGCCGCCGGCGTGGTCCTGCTCGTCCTCTTCATCGTTTTCGAGCTCCGGCGGCGTGAGCCAATGATCGATCTGTCGCTGTTTGGCAGCAGAGCCTTCGCCGGCGCCAATGTCGCGACGTTTTTCCTCTATTTCGCCTTGTCGGCCAATCTTTTCTATCTGCCTATGCTGCTCATTGCAGGATGGGGACTGAGCACGGCTGAAGTGGGGTTCATCTTTCTGCCGCTGTCGGTCTCGATCGCGCTTTTGTCGGGGCCGGTCGGACAGCTTTCGGACCGGATCGGCCCACGCTTTCCAATAGCCTGCGGCAGCCTGGTGGTGGCTGTCGCCTTTGGGGGGCTCGCCGTGCTCACCCAGGCCGGGATCCATAGTTTCTGGATGGGAACATTTCCGCTGATGACAGTGATGGGTCTCGGCATGGCGCTGGTCGTCTCGCCTTTGTCGACCGCCATCATGACGGCGGTCGAGGACAAGGACACAGGCGCCGCCTCCGGCATAAACAACGCCGTTTCGCGCATTGGCGGCCTGATCGCCGTGGCCGCGATGGGATCGCTTGCCGCCTGGGTCTACGCCGGCGCGCTGGGCGGCGATGCGATCCCCGGCATGCCCGGCTTTGGCGAACCGGCGCCGGCTGGCCTGGCGCCGGGAATGGATGCGGCAAGGCTCTCCGCCGGCGATGCAGCTTTTTCAGCGGTTTCCTTGGTGACCGCGCTGCTGTGCCTGCTTTCGGCCGTGGTCGCCTGGATGACCATTTCTGGCCAGAGGCTGCCTTGGCTGAAGCGCGCAGAGAGCTCTCGTGGTTGAAGCCAGATCAGGCTCATTCGCCTGTCGGTTTTCACTCGTTGCGTTGGGACAAAATGGTCGAGCGTTTCCCCAAAACCGCTGAGACGTTCTAGCCGTCGATCTTGGCGCTAGCCACCTTCAGCGGATCGCTGTCTTCCAGCTTCAGCAGGTCATCGATGCGCTCGCGCTCGCGCTTGAAGGCGACGAGGTCATCGCCTTTCAGCACCTTGCCGACCGGCAAGCGGACACGCATCGGATCAACCTTGGTGCCGTTGACGATAAGCTCATAGTGCAGGTGCGGCCCGGTGGCGAGACCGGTCTGGCCCAGAAAGCCGATGGTCTGTCCCTGACGGACACGCGTGCCCGGCTCCATGCCTTTGGCAAAAGCGCTCTGGTGATTGTAGGAGGTCTCATAGCCATTGGCATGGCGGATGATGATCTGCTTGCCATAGCCGCCAGCCCAGCCGACCTTTTCGATAACGCCATTGCCGGCCGCGATGATCGGCGTGCCGATGGGCGCCGCCCAGTCGACGCCAGTGTGCATGCGGACATAGCCGAGGATCGGGTGCTTGCGGGCGCCAAAGCCGGAACGGAATTTGCCGGCGGGCAGGGGATTGCGCAGCAGGAACTGCTTGGCGCTCGAGCCGTCCTCGTTGAAATAGTCGGTGCTGCCATCCTGCATCTGGAAGCGGTAGAAATTGCGGGTGGTGCCGCCGAAGGTTGCGGAGACATAGAGAAGCTCGGAACTGTCGGAGGTCTGATCGTCGCCATCGGGCTGCGAGAACAATACGTCGATGCGATCGGAAGGGCTGAGGCGGGACTGGAAGTCGACGTCGGAGGCGAGCAGCTTGATCAGCCGCTGGGTCATTTGCTTGGACATGCCGTAGGAGTAGGCGGAGCGGTAAATCCCGTCATAGATATTGGGCAGGTTGCCGCGCACCACCACCGGTGCCGACGAATCATCGAATGCGCTCAGCAATTCGGGGTTCGGGTCGGGTTCCTGTGCCGGCACGTACTGGCCACGGTCGTCGAGCGCGATGGTGACGATATGCGTGGTCTTGTCGTAGACGCTGGTGCGCACGACCTTGGCTGCATCGCCGTGAACCTCGAGGCCGACACGCAGCACGGTTCCTGCCTTGAGCGTGGTGGCGTTCAACAGCTTGCCGATCGCTTCGGCCATGCCGGTGGCGTCTTCGCCGGTGTAGCCCGAATCAGCAAAGGCCTCGGTAAGGTCGAGATCCTTGTTGAAGGGAATGATCTCCTCGGCAAAGGCCGGCGCCTGGTCGTCGATCGTCGCGCGCGGCGCCACCGATACGTTCTCGGGCACGATCTTGACGTCGTAGGATCCGGCCATGCTCTCGGCAAAGGCCTCGCCGAATCGCTGCGGGTCGACATAGTGGAGCGAGGCAACCTGTATGGCGCCGTCGCTGAGGTCGGTGCCCGCTTCGCGGACCACTTTTTCAACTTCGTCGGCCGAAAGGTCGCTCTTTTCGTCGAAGGCGGCGGTCTCGATCGGGAAATCCACGGTCTTCAGGCTCATCTCGCTTTCGACCTTGGCGCCGTAGATCTGACCCGACGCGGCCGTCGCGGGCTGCGCCGGGCTGTCGTCGTTGTCATCTCCGAACACCTGCATCGGGTCGAAGGGCGGATAGGTCCGGTTTGTGGTGTGGCCGGCGGCAAGCGCCATCTTGATCTGGACGAAAGGCATGGTGTGGATGACGTCGCGGTCACCGACCTTGGTCACCATCGACACTTCCATACGGCGGCGGTCCTTGGCCTTGGCGATCTGACGCGGGGCCACCAGCCTGGTCGTCTTGGCCACTTCGCCGGAATCACCATTGCCGGCAAGGCTGATCAGTTCCGCGATCTCGGGGGGCGTTGCCAATTGCTGGCGCCCGTCAAGGGCCGCGAACAGGGCCACGCCCATCAGCACACTGGAGGTGACGCCGGTGAGAAAGGTGCCGGACAGCCAACGTGCCGAAACCTCGCGCCGATCCGGCGGGCCGCTGCGGCCATCCGCGATAAGCGGCGGCTCATTGCCGAGTTCGGCTATGACATCTTCCGTATCTGGCATCCAGAAAGGCTGCTTCTTCCCCGGGCGGAACTGCTTGTCGCTTTTGTTATGCCGTGACATTTGCCCGTCACGGCAGGTGAAGTCAACGAAGCGCCAGGTTGGGCGAATCCCCTCGCGCAGTTATCTTATAGAGCGCTTCAACCCGGAGGGGCGCCGTTTTGTCCCGATGAGGCCGCCATGCTGTCCACTGGCAGTCCCCGAAAAGGTCATGTCGGCCGGCTTTGCGTCTCTGCTTCTTGGCCTTGGTGTCGAACCGCAATGCGGCGGCAATAGGGCTCGCGCTTGACCACCTCTTGGGCGACGCGCCGTGACGTCCCAGTTCCGCTACGGCAGCTGGCCATGGATATTGGAGCCCAGCGAGCCCTGTCGCAAAAAGTTCAAAAACTTGCGGATGGTGTGTTGACAGTTTGGCTGTGTGGCGACTATATACGCCTCACGAACGAGGGCGGCTCGCCG
>NZ_JAIUGX010000014.1 GCF_020164785.1 Mesorhizobium sp. ES1-1
ACCATCGAGGCAACCGAATGCAGGAACTACTTTGAAAACGCAGGATACGCTTCCGTCAAAACGTGAAACGCTCTAGGGTACAGCAAGAAGAGGCGTCGCTGAGCAACTCCGCGGCTTCCGCGACCAAGCTTCGTTGCTACTGCGCCCGTGAATGACGAGTCGCAAGGGCTCACGCAAACGGCACGGCCGTCGTGCCCTTGGGCAGCTTGGCCTCGTCGTCCGGTTCGACGTGGATGGTGACGCGCACGGAGGGTATGTCGGCCTTCAGCGCGTCCTCGATGCGGTCGCAGATGACGTGGCTGGCGCCGACCGTCATGTCGGCGTCGACGACCAGATGGAACTCGATGAAGGTTGCGCGGCCGGCGATGCGCGTCTTGAGGTCATGAACCTCCATCGCACCCTTGCAATTGGCCGAGATGATATCGCGGATCCGTATGTGCTCAGCAGTGTCAACGGCGCGGTCCATGAGACCGTTCATCGACGAACCGATGACATGCCAGCCCTGCCACAGAATGTTCAGCGCCACGATGACGGCGAGGGCCGGGTCGAGGATCTGCCAGCCGGTCATGATCGCCCCGACCAGGCCGCCGAAGACGCCGATCGAGGTGACCACGTCGGTCATGATGTGGTTGCCGTCGGCGACCAGCGCCGGCGACTTCTCCGCCCTTCCGACCCGGATCAGCGTCCAGGCCCAGAAGGCGTTGATGATGGTGGCGACGCCATTGACGGCAAGGCCGTTCCAGGGTTGTTCGATCGGCTTCGGCGTTTGCCAGGAGCGCCAGACCTCGTTGAGGATCAAGAGAGAGGCCAATACGATCAGCACGCCTTCGAGCACGGCCGAGAAATATTCGGCCTTGTGGTGGCCGAACGGGTGATCCTGATCGGCCGGCTTGTAGCTGACCTGGATCGCCCAGAAGGCGGCGACGGACGCGATGACATTGACGATGGATTCCAGCGCGTCCGAATAGAGCGCGACGGAGCCGGTGATGTACCAGGCCGCAAGCTTGAGCGCGAGCACGGCAAAGGCGATGACGATCGACCACAAGGCAAGGTTGGCCACCTTGCGCTTCGCCAGGGCCTTCGCGTCGACCGCCATGTTCCCGGCTTCGGCCATGGTGTCAGGCAGCCTTTTCCCTGGCCTTGCGCGGCAGATGGGCGACGATGTTCTCTATGATGCGCATGCCGGCATTATGGCCGAGCGTCATGATCGATTCCGGATGGAACTGCACCGCGGCGATGGGCTCCTTGCGGTGCTCGAAAGCCATGATGATACCGTCCTCGGTTTCGGCCGTGACCAGGAAATCATCGGGCAGGCGCACCGGATCGGCGAAGATCGAATGATAGCGTCCGACGGTGACTTCCTTCGGCAGGCCGGAGAAGATGATGCCCGGCTTCGAGATACGGATGCGCGACGGTTTGCCGTGCATCGGCACATGCAACTGCCTGAGTTCGCCGCCATAGGCCTCGGCCAGCGCCTGCAGGCCAAGGCAGACGCCGAAGATCGGCAGATCGCGGGCACGGGCTCGCCTTATGGTCGCGGCGCAGTCGAAATCCTTGGGCGTGCCCGGCCCGGGCGAGAGCACGACAAGGTCGGGCTTCAGCCGGTCGAACACCTCGTCGGCGACCGGCGTGCGCACGGTCGAGACATTGGCGCCGGTCTGGCGGAAATAATTGGCGAGCGTGTGGACGAAACTGTCCTCGTGATCGACGAGCAGGATGTTGACCCCATCGCCGACGCGCGCGGTGGCGCGCTCGGTGCTGGCGGAGTTGCCTGTCTTGGCGTCGCGGATGGCGGAGAGCATGGCGGATGCCTTCAGTTCGGTTTCGGCTTCTTCTTCCTCGGGAATGCTGTCGAAGAGCAAGGTGGCTCCGGCGCGCACTTCGGCGATGCCGTCCTTGATGCGGATGGTGCGCAATGTGAGGCCGGTGTTCATATCGCCGTTGAAATTGACCATGCCGATGGCGCCGCCATACCAGGCGCGCGGGCTTTTCTCGTTTTGCTCGATGAAGCGCATGGCCCAGAGTTTCGGGGCGCCGGTGACGGTCACCGCCCAGGCATGCGAGAGAAACGCGTCGAAGGCGTCCATGCCTTCGCGGAGCCGGCCCTCGATGTGGTCGACCGTGTGGATCAGGCGCGAATACATCTCGATCTGCCGGCGGCCGATGACGCGTACCGAGCCCGGTTCGCAGACGCGCGACTTGTCGTTGCGGTCTACGTCCGAACACATGGTGAGCTCGGATTCGTCTTTCTTGGAATTGAGCAGTTTCAGGATCTGCTCGCTGTCCGAAATGGCATCGTCGCCGCGCTTGATCGTGCCGGAGATCGGGCAGGTCTCGACGCGGCGGCCATTGACGCGCACGAACATTTCCGGCGAGGCGCCGATCAGATATTCGCCTTCGCCCAAATTGATGAAGAAGGAATAGGGCGAGGGGTTGATGGATTTCAGCTTGCGCGAAATCTCCGACGGCTGGGTCTCGCAGCGCTCGTAGAACATCTGGCCCGGCACGACCTCGAACAGGTCGCCGCGCTTGAAGCTGTCCATCGCCTTGCGCACGAGGTCGGCGTATTCGCCCGGCTCATGATCGCCGCGCGGCGGGATGCGGTCGGCGGTCTTGAACGGCTCGGCGATTTCGTCGCGCGCCAAGCCTTCGGTCGAAAAACCATCGCCGGAATAGTCGTAACGGTCGGTCCAGGCCTTGGCGGAATAGTGGTCGACGACGAGGATCTCGTCGGGCAGGAACAGCACCAGGTCGCGCTGGCTCTCCTTGCGCTCGAGCTTGTAGTCGACCGGGTCGAACTGGAAGGCGAGGTCATAGCCGAAGGCGCCGTAGAGGCCGAGATTAGCGTCTTCCCCGGTCTTGAACAGGGCGGTGATGGCGCGCAGCACGGTGAAGACGGAAGGCACACGACTGCGCTCCTCCTCGGTAAAGACCCGACCGGGCTTGGCGACATCGAGGCGGATCAGTGCCTTCGACGTCTCCGCGATGGTGACATCGGCCAGACTGTCCAGCGCCTTGCCGATGACCGGCAACAGGACCTCGCCACGGCGGTTCAACGCCTCGATGCGCATGGCGCGGCCACGCGCCGAAATCACCAGCGGGGGGTCGATGATGGCGGTGTCCCAGCGCGTGTAACGGCCGGGGTACTCATAGTTCGAGGAAAACACCGCGCCGCGGCGCGAATTCAGGCCATCGATGTAAGTGTCGATAGCGCCAGCATAGGGCCGGTCATGGCGCACCCGATTGATGGTTATGCCACCCGCCGTCACGAAACTTTCCGCGCCGTTTTCCAGAACCTTCATCGTCATTGCCGTCTCCATCAGCGTCTTGTGGTGTCAGCTTCTTGGGGCAACGGACCCGGGAATGGCTTGAAAAACAAATGGCCGCCCGGACTTTCCGTTGCGGCCACCTTCTATTTTCACGCACGCGCGTTCGAACAGGCCGCTGTCAGCAGGCCCACCACCAAATGGTCTTGGTCGAACGCATGTTCATGGCGAAATCCATAGCGGCGATTGAACGGTCACGCAACCGGATTCAATGCGAAGGCGCAAGCCCGTCAGTCTTCCAGCGTGCCCGACCTCGAGTCGGCGCTTTTGCTTTCGCCTACCAGTTTCAGCAGGTCCTCGCCGGCGCGGATGATGCGGCGCGAGCGCCGGGTGAGGATGATGCCGTCCTGCGGTGCGAACACTTCGATGTGGCCCTCTGCTTCGCCCGGGGCGTGGACAATGGTGGCGAGGCGATCGCCGCGGGCGACACGGTCGCCCGGCTTGACGTTGTAGAGCACGGCACCAGCCCGTGGCGCCGGCATCATGTCGATATTTTCCAACGGCGCCACGACCCCGGTGAAGGGGCCGGGGCCCGGGAGATCGGGATCGACAACCGTGCCGCGCGCCACGAGCAGCCGGTAAAGACCGTCGGCGTCGGCTCTTGCCAGGGTGGCGTCGACGTCGAGCATGCCGCGATATTCCACCGTGGTGACTACGCGGCGGTCGAGCTTCGCGACATCGGCGGGAGCGTTCTGGTATGGCATGATCGAAGCCCCCTCGAACGTGCCGTCGGTGTCCTCGCTCCACAAGACGACGGCGCCGACGCCCAGGGCGGCAGCGCAATCGGTCATAGCCGGCCACAGGCTGGTGTGGACGTAGAGATAGGCGAGCCCTTCGTCGTCGCAGTGCAGGTCGAGAACGATGTCATGGCCGAGCGACAATTGCAGCAGGCGTGTCTTCAGACGCTGGTCGGCGCCGCCAAGGGTCGCGTTCGGCAGAAGCGCCGGGTCGGGCGAGGCGAGCAGCGGAAAGCCGCGATTGAAATTGGCGCGGCTGCCGAGATGGAAGCGGCCTTGATGTTCGCCGAAATGATATTGCGCGCGGCCGATCGGGTTGGCCCATGGTACGATGGTGATGTCGCCCTTCACGCGATCTTCGGCTTCGGCCTTGGTGAGCATCGGCATCAGCGCGTCGATGGCGACGACCCCCGGCAGTTCACCCGCATGGAGCGCGGCCTGGAGATAGGCCGAGGGGGCGGCCTTGTCCGAACCTGCGAAACGAAACAGCGGAAATTCGTAGAACGCGCCTTCGCTATCGCCGGCGATGCGTTCGATCGATTCGCGCATGGGTGCCTCCAAGTAAGAGGCTCAAGACATGCACTGTCGGCAAGGCGCTGTCGAGTGGCCAGACTTCGGTGCAAACCTGTCCAGGACGCGGCTATTCGGCCGGTTGCGCCACCGGCACTCGCCGTTCCAGCGCCTGCGACAATACCGCGACGCCGACCGCCAGCAAGGCGATGATGGCGCCGACCAGCGGCAGGCTGGCGTAGGACACGCCGGCGGAAAGCGAAAGGCCGCCGATCCAGGCGCCGCTGGCATTGCCGACATTGAAGGCGCCCTGGTTCAAAGTCGCGGCGAGGTTCGGCCCCTCGGAGGCCGCCTCGACGACGCGGATCTGCAATGGGGGGACGACGACGAAGATGAGCAGGCCCCACAGGAACACGATGCCGACGGCAACATTGGCGATGGAGCCGAACTGCGTGAAGCCGACCAGCAGCAGCGCCATTGCCAGCAGCGTGCCGATCACCGTCGGCATCAGCTTCCAATCGGCCAGGCGGCCGCCGATGATGTTGCCGATCGTCATGCCGGCGCCGAACAGGAGCAGCACCCAGGTGACGGCCGAGGTCGACAGGCCGGATACGTCGGTCAGATAGGGTTTGATATAGGTGAAGACGGTGAACAGGCTGGCGGAGGTCAGCGCGGCGATCAGCATCGCCAGCCAGACCTGCAGCTTGCCCAGAACGCGCAGTTCGCCGCGCAGTCCACCGCCGCTGGGCTGTGCGACATCCGACGGCACCAGCCAGGCGATGGCGGCCACCGAAATCAGCCCGATGCCGACCACGGCCAGGAACGTGGCGCGCCAGCCGAAGGCCTCGCCAAGCGCGGTGCCGGCAGGCACGCCGAGAATATTGGCCAGGGTCAGGCCAGCGAACATCAGGGCGATGGCACTGGCTCGCTTGTTGCGCGGCACCAGGCTGGCGGCAACGACCGAGCCGATGCCGAAGAAGGCGCCGTGGCCGAAGGCGGTGACGACGCGCGCGGCCATCAGGGTCCAGTAGTTCGGCGCGATGGCGCAGAACAGATTGCCGACGACGAACAGAGCGGCGAGACCGACCAGAACGGGCTTGCGCGGCAGATGCGCGGTGGCCATGGCGACGATCGGCGCACCGAAGACGACACCCAGCGCATAGCCGGTGACCAGTAGGCCCGCCGAAGGGATCGACACGCCGAGGTCGGCGGCCACTTCGGGCAGCAGGCCCATGATCACGAATTCGGTGGTGCCGATGCAGAAGGACGCAATGGCAAGCGCGAGGATCGGCAAAGGCATGGGGCTTCCAGACTGAATCGGTTCAATCGCAACCTGCGCGACTCGTCTCTCTCTGCGCAACACACAATGCTGCAATGGAGGGATGCAGAAAGCCGGGAGCCGGTGTGCGGGTGCGTCAGACCAGCGGTTTCAGTTCCTGGGCGATGGTGGGCAGGAGTTCCGAGACATTGGGGTGGATGTGCACGGCCCGCGCGAGCGTGTCGACGGGCGCCTTGGCGTACATCAGGTCCAGCACGCAATGCACCGCCTCGTCGCCGCCGGGGCCGAGCACCGAGCAGCCGAGGATTTCCCTGCTGTCGGCGTCTACGAGGATCTTCATGAAGCCCTGCGTCTCGCCTTTTTCGACGGCCCGGCCGACCCGGGACATCGGTCGTTGGCCGACCAGAGCGCGGCGGCCTGATTTCTTCACCGCCGCCTCGGTCATGCCGCAGCGGCCGAGGGGAGGGTCGATGTAGAGCGCGTAGGCCTCTATGCGGTCGCTGACCTTGCGTGGATCATTGTCGAGCAGATTGGCGGCGACGATCTCATAGTCGTTGTAGGAGGTGTGGGTGAAGGCGCCCTTGCCGTTGCAGTCGCCCATCGCCCAGATGCCGGGTACGCTGGTGCGCAACTGGTCGTCGACGGTGATGAAGCCGCGCCTGTCGGTCGCGATGCCAGCCTTGTCGAGACCGAGGTCGTCGGTGTTGGGCACCCGGCCAAGCGCCAACAGCACATGCGAGCCGACCGACGGCGGCTGGCCAGCCGCGAAGGTTACGACGATGTCGTCGCCCTGCCTGGCGAAGGCGATGTCTTCGGCCCCGACATGGACGGCGATACCTTCGTTCTCGAGGATCGACAGGATAGCGGCCGAGACGTCCTCGTCCTCGCGCCCGGTCAGGCGCGGGCTCTTTTCTATGACGGTCACGTCCGAGCCGAAGCGGCGGAACATCTGCGCGAATTCAAGCGAGATATAGCTGCCTCCGACGACGACAAGATGGCGCGGCAGGACCTCGAGATCCATCATCGAGGAATTGGTCATGTAGTCGATGTCGTGGATGCCGGGCAGGTCCGGCACCGACGCGCGGCCGCCCGTGTTGATGAAAATCTTGCCGGCGGTCAGAAGCTCTTCTCCGACGCGCACCGTGTCGGCGGATTCGAAACGCGCGTGGCCGCGATAGAGCGTGCATTTGTCCATGCCCGCGATCCAGTCTTCCAGCCCGGTTCGTGCGTCGATCGTCACCTTGTCCTTGCGCGCCTTGATCCTGGCATAGTCGACCCCAACGGGGCCGCCGAGCGTCACGCCATAGTCGGCGGCGCGTCGCGCCAGATGCGCGGCATAGGCGCTGGCCACCATGGTCTTTGTTGGCATGCAGCCGGTGTTGACGCAGGTTCCGCCGACCAGCTTGCGCTCGATCAGCGCCACGCTCATGCCGGCGGCCGAGAGGCGGCCCGCCAGGGGTGGCCCCGCCTGTCCGGCGCCGATGATGATGGCGTCGAAAGTTTTGGCCGTCATGCAACCGCGGCCACGATCAGCAGGCCGCCGATGATGGCCACCGCGTCTTCGATGAGAGCGGCGGGCGGATCCTTGCCGAAGGCGGCTGCCAGCCGGCTGCGCGCTTCCGCCCCGCCCAGCGTGCCGATCACCGCGCCGATGGCGCCGGCGATCAGGCCGCCAATGGTTGAGCCGGCGATGGCGCCGATGACCGCGCCGGTAAAGGCGCCGAGCAGGATGCGGGCGCCGAACTGCGGCGGGACCTTGCGGCTAGGCGTCGATGGCAACTGGTCGGTCACCAGTTCGACGATGGCCAGTATGGAGAAGATGCCGACAGCGATCCAATGGCCCATGAAACTGGCCCAAGTGTCTGCGACCGGCAGCCAACCGAGATAGGCGCCCCAGGCTATGGCGGCCGGTGCGGTCATGGCGCGCAGACCGGCAATCACACCGATCAGAAGTGCTAGAACATACAGCATGGTTGATTGATCCCCTCGATCACCGGGCCAGAACAGTCCGGAGAAAACAGGCTAGCATAGGCATTGCATTTGGAAAGCGCGTCCGACACGAAATCCTCGGTAACGGCATCCCGGCGCTGATCGGGCTTCATGGTGGAGGTGTGCTGCCGGCCAGCGTTAGCCACGGGCAGAATTTGGTTCGCGTCTAGGCGTCGACCGCAAATGCGCGCAAGCCCGGTAGAGCGTCCGCAGACGTCCGACGCTGGAAACACAAAGGGCGCCGCAGCGAGCGGCGCCCTTTTCGGTCTTGATTGCAGGATTCAACTCCTCGCAGGACGCAATTCCCAGATGGAGAGCGCCGTGCGGTCCTGAAAGGTCTAGAACAACCCTTCGATCTGGCCGGCCTCGTTGAGGAAGATCTTTTCCGAGGACGGCGCCTTGGGCAGGCCGGGCATGGTCATGACCTCGCCGCAGATGATGACGACGAAGCCAGCGCCCGCCGAAAGCCTGACCTCGCGCACAGGCACGGTATGGCCAGTCGGCGCCCCGCGCAGGTTCGGATCGGTCGAGAAGGAGTACTGCGTCTTGGCCATGCAGACCGGCAGATTGCCGTAGCCGGCGTCTTCCCAGGCCTTGAGCTGGTCGCGCACCGACTTGTCGGCGATCGCTTCGGAGCCGCGATAGATGCGCTGGACAATGGTGTTGATCTTCTCGAACAGCGGCATGGCGTCGGGATAGAGCGGCGCGAATTGCGAGGCGCCCGATTCGGCAAGGGCCACCACCTTGTTGGCGAGGTCCTCGATGCCGGCCGAGCCGTGGGCCCAGTGCTTGCACAGGATTGCTTCCTCGCCCATCGAGGCGACATAGTCCTTCATCGCCTGGATCTCGGCGTCTGTGTCGGAATAGAAGTGGTTGATGGCGACCACTGCCGGCACGCCGAACTGCCTGATATTCTCGATGTGGCGGCCAAGGTTGGCGCAGCCCTTCTTCACCGCCTCGACGTTTTCCTTGCCGAGGTCTTCCTTCTTGACGCCGCCATTCATCTTCATCGCGCGCACGGTGGCGACGATAACGGCCGCCGCCGGCTTGAGGCCTGCCTTGCGGCACTTGATGTCGAAGAACTTCTCAGCGCCGAGGTCGGCGCCGAATCCGGCCTCGGTGACGACATAGTCGGCGAGCTTCAGCGCGGTCGTGGTGGCGACCACTGAGTTGCAGCCATGAGCGATGTTGGCGAAGGGGCCGCCATGCACGAAGGCCGGGTTGTTCTCCAGCGTCTGCACGAGGTTGGGCTGCATGGCGTCCTTGAGCAGAACGGCCATGGCGCCGTCGGCCTTGAGATCGCGGGCGTAGACCGGCGACTTGTCGCGGCGGTAGGCGACGATGATGTCGCCGAGGCGCTTTTCGAGGTCCTTGAGGTCGGTGGCGAGGCAGAGGATTGCCATGACTTCGGAGGCGACCGTGATGTCGAAGCCGCCTTCGCGCGGGAAGCCGTTGGCGACGCCGCCGAGCGAGCAGATGATCTCGCGGAGCGCGCGGTCGTTCATGTCCATGACGCGGCGCCAGACGACGCGGCGTGTGTCGATGCCGAGGTCATTGCCCCAGTAGATGTGGTTGTCGATCAGCGCGGACAGGAGATTGTGCGCCGTGGTGATGGCGTGGAAATCGCCGGTGAAGTGGAGGTTCATGTCCTCCATCGGCACGACCTGCGCGTAGCCGCCGCCGGCAGCCCCGCCCTTGACGCCGAAATTCGGCCCGAGCGAAGCCTCGCGGATGCAGACGATCGCCTTTTTGCCGATACGGTTCAGGCCATCGCCGAGCCCGACCGTGGTTGTCGTCTTGCCTTCGCCGGCTGGCGTCGGGTTGATCGCGGTGACGAGGATCAGCTTGCCATCCTTGTTGCCCTTCACCGACTTGATGAAATCGGCGGATATTTTCGCCTTGTCGTGGCCATAGGGCAAAAGATGTTCGGTCGGGATGCCGATCTTGGCGCCGATCTCCTGGATCTGCTTTTTCTTGGCGGCGCGCGCGATCTCGATGTCGGACTTCACTTCGGCCATGACGGCTTTCCTCTGGATTGAACGATGGAGGGGACTGGATTGATCTCGCTCGAACGCCGGGTGGGCCCAGGCGCGAACGCGCGGGCATGTTCCAACCCTGTCGCGGCCACGGCTTCAACCTGCATGCGGTATTGTTCCTATGAAGAAAACTCTCCGGGGGACCGACCGACCTGCCGGCGGTCTTCCTGGCCCGGTTGACGCGCCGTATAAGAGCCAGAGGACGCGTCGCTCCGCCGTCTCAAAACAGCCGCACAATGCACGGAATGCGACAGAGGCGACGGCGCAAATCCGCCATTGTCGTTGCGGGCCATGTACAGGCTTATTGGGTCAGCACGTTGCTGATTTCGACCATGTTTGATCGCACCCTGAGCACGTAAAAGCCCATTGTCGTCAGGTGGGTCGGCAGCAGCCAGCCATCCTCGCGGCCGTTGGCGATGATGAAGGGCTGGATGCGCAGTGCCGAGACGAATTGCGCGTCCATCGTCTCCCACAAACTCTTCAGGTGCTTTTCCTTGATGACGTCCTCGAAATCGGCCTGGGCGCCCTTCATCAGGCCGTAATAGGCATAGAGCTGGCCATAGGCGAACCAGTAGCGGTCATCGGCGCGAAAATCGAACCAGCCATTATTATGGTTCTCGGCGCGCTCCTTGAGGATCGCCGATGTCGAACCGATGTCCGACGAGATGCGATCAATATATTGCTTCAGGTTGTCGGCGCGGGCATCGAAGGTGGCCTGGCAGGTCGCAAGCCGCGCGTTGAAGGAGCGGAGCATGCGCACCGCGTCGCGATAGTAGCTCGGCGTCGGCGTCTTGGGGCCGAAGGGGTTCAGGCCGAAATACCAGGTCTCCTCGTCGAACTGCAGATTGCCACGGGCGTTCTGCAGGTCGCTGTCGATCTGCGAGGTGGTGCGCACGCGGCCGAGATTGTCGGCAAGCTCGGTCGCCGTGCGCCGTACCGCCTGGTTGATGCCGCGCTGGAAGGAAGCCTTGTTGTCCATCCAGGGCGTGTGGTCCCAGTCGATGCCGAACAGGCCCAGCTTGTAAAGGATCATCGACGAGATCCAGGAATTTTGGTTGACGTTCAGATCGGTAAGGTCGGCCGCCACCTGGGCGATGCCGGAATTTCCGCAGGTCTTGGCGGTGTCGGTTCCGGCACCCGCCGCGACCTGCTCGCCGGCGGAAATGTTGCGATTGTCGAAGCTGTAGGTTTCGGGATAGTTCGGGTTGAAATTGTTCCACCACTGGGTGGCGTAGAAGAAGTTGGCATAGAGGCCGACAAGGACCAGCAAAGCCACGCCGACGGCCGCCTTGAGGATCCAGCCGCGCTGGGTGTACCAACTGCCGGCCCACATGAACGGCCACAGGATGACGCCGATGATCAGGCCGATGCCGCGGCCTATCCACTGGAAGATGCCGACGAAAAAATTCACGATCGGATCGAGCATGGCAATGTCACCCCTCAGTCGCTAAGCCGGGCCTTCAGTCGGTCAGGCCATAGAGGCGTGTGCGGAACGCCACCTTGTCCTTCAAATATGTGCTTTTCAGAACGTCGACAACATGAGATCGCCAGGCCTCGCTGAAGCCGTCATAGTCCTTGTAGAAGCCCTGCTTGTTGAAGATGTAGCGCGACACGAAGTCGGAGGGCACAAAATCCGAGATCAACTGGTTGGTCAGCCAGGCATCGGGATGATCGGGCTTGGCGCGGATCACCAGAAAACGCTGCGACGGGGCTACGTCCTCGATCTTGAGGCGGCCAAGCTGGGCGATCTCGCGCTTGGCGGCATTGAGGAAGGGAAAGTTGCCGTCCCTGGTGATCAGCTCGGCATGGCTCTGGATCCAGGTCTGCAGCCATACCTTGTCGACATCGGTCAGGTTGCGGTCGGGCTCGGCATCGCGGATCAGCGCGCGCACCACCATCTCGGCCCGGTGCTCGAGATAGCCTGACGTTTCAACCCAGGACGCGCGCGGAAGTTCAACGCGGCCGGTGGAGGCCAGGAACTTGAACACCCTGTCGGCATCGCGGATCGAGATGTAGCTCACCTGCCAGGGCCGCGAGCGGCGGAAGCCGGGTGCCGCCGGATCGCTGATCACCGTCGTCATGTCGGTGTCGACGAAGACGTACAGACCGCCGAAATGGCTGGTCCAATAGGCGTTGTGCCGGAAAATCACCTGGTCCGGCACCAGCGCGTTCTCGCGGATGTCGCCGCACACCTTTGCGAGTTCGACCATGCGGGTCAGCATGGCGCTGTCGCGCCACGCGTCGGGCTCCTGGCGCAACCGGTCGACGAGCTTGCCAAGCTCCGCGGCCTTGCCCAGCACGTCCTCGGCCGACAGCACTTTGAACTCGACCTGGCTGATCGAGAGCAGGTCCTCGATATCGTTGACCTTCGAAACCGAATCCTCGATCTCGCCGTAGATGACGTCCTTGATCGTCAGCGCGTCGATGGCGCGCTGGTTTCTGGACATGAACTCGAACATCAACTGCGAGGTGTTGGAGAAAGCGGTGTGCACCACCGGCAGGTCGATCTGCGATGGCGTCAGGATGATGAAGCGCCGATTGACCTCGTCGGGATCGAGATAATTATAATCGCCGCATTCCTCGGCCACTTCGGGCGAGAAGCCGGTCCGGTCGATCTGGAAACTCTCCAGCTTGGTTGGCTCAAGGCCGAACGCCGCCAGCGCCTTGTTGTAGCGCTGGATAAGATGCGGCTCGTCGATCACGAGCAAGCGCCCGTAGATCAGCTCATTGTCGCGAAGAAGGTCGGGTTTCCCGGCGGGGGTCATGCGCAGAGCTCCGAGGAGTCTTGCGTCGAACGGTGAGGCGCCAACGCTGATTTCCCCCTCTCCCCGTTCTTCACGGGGAGAGGGTAAGGGTGAGGGGCTGCGCTAACGATCAAGGAATGTCTCCCCATAGCCGTCAGCCGCTACAAACCGAAGCTCATGCGTGTCGATATTGCGATCAAGTCGTCCTTCAATCGCAGCAAGGATCGTGTCGAGGACTGCTTGGCGGTCGTTCAAGACATCGGCATTCCAAAACCGGAGGACCGACCAACCATTCGAAACCATAAACCGATCTCTAACTTGGTCATACGTGTTACCAGCATGCTGGCTGCCATCGATCTCGACAATTAGGTGGCATTCCCTGCACGCGAAATCCGCAAAGTAGTTGCCGATCGATAATTGCCGCACGAATTTGTGGCCATTCAGTCTGCGATCGCGCAACTCTTGCCAAAGTGCGCCTTCAGCATCGTTGTCCGACTGCCGCAAGCGTCTTGCGCGAGTCGTCGTCGCGATTTCCGGTCCACGCATGGCGCTGCCCCTCACCCTTACCCTCTCCCCGTGAAGGACGGGGAGAGGGGGGCGTCGGCGTTGACGCTTTGTCCTTCCCCGCTTTGAAAGCCGCCCCCGCCTTGCCACCAGGCGTTTAGCTGAAGTGGAATGTTACGCATCCCAAACCCCCTTCTTCTTCATCTCCTCCATCTCGCGGGCGGCGCGTTCGCGCAGCCTGGCGTCGCGCAGCAGCTTCTCCACCGCGGCGTCATCGGACTTATCGGAATAGCGGAATTCGCTGTCGGCGTAGCGATTGATCTCCTGCATGACCATGTCCATCGAGAACGGCCCGCGCAATTCCTCGATCATCGATTTCTTCTCGTCGTAGCCCTTGTGCATGAAGGCTTCCGGCTTCTCGAACCAGTCGTCGGGGAGCTCGATATCCATGGCGCGCATCTTGATGGCGTCGGTGACGTTCTTGATGGCGCGGCCGGTGAAGCGCGGCTCGGCGTCCTTGATCAGGTGCAGGTAGGTGCCGATGTCGGCCATGGTTTTCGGCGAGTCGTTCTCCTTCATGTAGCGCTCATAGACCCGCATCAGCCCATCCTCCTGCGGCTTCTCATGCTCCTCATAGGCCTCGGTCACGGCACGCTGGATCTCCTGCGCGGCGTAGAGTTCGTGGTCGCCGAGCGGTATTTTGTGATTCTTGCCGGCCAGCAGAACGAAGATGTCGATGTAGTCGTCACGGGTCTGCGGGCCGTCGACCAGCCAGCGCGCGCCGGCGCGCTGGCGCAGCGCATCGTCGACATTTTCGGGATAGTTGGAGAACATGCCGAACGAGCAGTTGCCGCGCACCACCGTGCCCGCCCCCGCGAACGCGTCCATCAGGACGCCTGTGATCTCCTGCTGGCCGGCGGAAGCGCGGTCGTCGGAGCGGCGCGCCGCCACCTGGTCGATGTCGTCGATGGTGCCGAAGCCGATGACGCGCGGGTTCAGGACGTTGTTGATGAACTGCCGGCAATTCTGTCCCGACTTGCCCTGGTAGGACGAGATCTGGTCGACGCCGAAATTCTCGTAGGCGAAGGGATAGCCGGCGACCTGGCAGTAGTCGTTGACGAGGCCGGCGATCATCTGGATCAGCGTCGTTTTGCCGGTGCCGGGCGCACCGTCGCCGATGAAGGTGAACAGGAAGCCGCCGAGCTCGACGAACGGGTTCAGCTCACGCTCGAAATCATAGGCCATCAGCATCTTGGCGAGCTTGACCGATTGATATTTGGCGATGTGGTTGCCAACGACCTCTTCCGGCTTCTTGAAGGTCATCACCAGCGGCTTGGAGCGCTTGCCGGGGGCGACGTCGAAGCCATCGAGGGTGAAATCGTCGGCGTCGATCCGGATATGGGCGTTCTCGAACGGGCCAATGCCGTCGAAGCGTCCCTTGCGGGCCAGCAGCCCATCGATGGCGACGCGGGCAAAGGCGCGCGCCCTGGTCATCAGGTCGGCATCGTCCTTCGTGCCCGTTACCGCCTTGTCGAGGCCGGCAATGATCGACTTCACCGCGTCCTGCGGCGTGTCGAACAGGAAGTCGGGCTCGGGCATGTCATTGGGCGCTTCGCCGTCGCTGGCAATGAGCTGGAACAGATAGGACGCCAGGCTGAAAGCCGAGATGTAAGCGGAGGCCGACAGAAGTTTCTTGAAGGTTGCGGCTTCATCGCCTTCCAGTGGCGCCCGGGCATTCTTGGCCTGCAGGCTTTCGAGGTCGGAGCCCTCGGCGAAGACGTCGGAGATGGCGAGCGCGATCGCGATGCCACGGCGGGCGCGATAAAGCAGCGTGTGCTGCGGGATGCTCATCAGCTGGTCATCGGGACGGATGGCGGCGACGGTCTTGGCCAGTTCCACCTCACGCGTGCGGCGCACCGAGCCGGCCGAGACAGTGGAGACAAAGCGGCGGTTGGTGCCGGCCAGGGCCGTGCCGGACTCGCGTGACGGATCCTCCAGCACGACGATGCGGGTGATGAAGCTCTGCGCGGTGGCGCGGTGCTTCTCGATCGCCGCTTCCGGGATGGTAGTCAGGCCGGTGTCCATGAAGTGTGCTCCGTGGTGTTACGGTCAGACGTCCGAGATCACCTGTCCCTTGGACAGGATGTGAACCTTGTAGCCGCCAAAGATCTTTTGGGCTTCGCCGGCGGCATAGAGCGCCTGGTAGGCTTCGTGCGGGATCAGCGCATGGTTCTCGTAGCTCGACACGCCCTGGCGCGCGGCTTCCAGATCGTCGGTGTTGATGAAGAATTCCTGCGTCGTCTTCTCGCTCGAAAACAGCCCCTTGCGGCCGGGCTTCTCGCCCTTGGAATAGACCTCCTGGATGGTCCAGGTCAGCAGCCAGGCGTTTTCAGGCTTGCGCACCTTGGCCAGCACCTCGGTCACCGTCGAATTGTTGTCGGTGATGCCAGCCGAATAGAACGGGCCGAGCACGACCCGGCGCAGCTGCTTGGGATGCAGCGGTTCGAAATCCTTGTCGAGATTGACGGCGATCGTCGCCGGCGAGAGCGTATAGGCCGAGTTCTTCTCGGTGAAATCATCGAAACGGTGGGCAAGCTCAGGATTGAGCAGACCGTCGACAGGCAAAGGAATATCGATCTTGTCGTTCAGCTTGCCGTCGCGGCCGACCAGCTGGCGGATCATGTTCTCGGAGGAATCCTCCACCGTCACCATGTAGACCAGCGGCAGGTTGGCGCTGCCGTCGAAGGTCGCCCAGTGGACCAGATAATAGGGGCGCTCCGTCTTCGGATTGACCGAAACCTTGACGGTCTGCGCCAATGTGAAAGGCCCGAATGTCTGCTCGCTCTTGACGTCTTCCAGGTAGAGCCGCTCGGCCATGGACTTTCGCAGGGGCTCGGGGAATTCCTTGTGGCGCAGGATGAAGTCGGCCATCTCCTCGCGCAATTCGCCGGCGAGCGGGATGTTGGCGAGCCGGCTGTCGGCCTGGCGCCGGTCGTTCTCCAGTTCGAGCAGGTTTTGGAAGACGGGGAAGCCACTTTCCGCCCGCGAGATGCGGAACGTGTCCATGAAGCCCAGCCGGTTGCGCCAGCAGGAAAACGACCTTTCCAGCCTGGCGATGTATTCGGCGACAATCTTGGCGACGATGCCATGCCGGTAGAGCGGCGAGCGATCGTCGCGCATGAATATTTCAAGGCCGCTGAGGGCTGCGGTGATGGAGGAGAAATACCGTGCCGCCGCTTCGTTTTCGGGGGTCATGCTATGCGCTCGCCGGCGGTCCCTGTCACCCCTTACGATTGCACGTAGTTTGCCGAATTGTGCTTCTTCATCACATCGTCAAAGCGGCGGGCGAAGGCATCGTCCGCAAGCTTCTTGCGGCGCTGTATGTCGGCGCTGGCAACCATGTTCTTCTCGTGCATCTCGAGCAGGTCGCCAATATGCTTCTGCGAAGCGGCGCCGATGCCGGCCATGGTTTCCTCGGCCGTGTTGTCGACCTGGCTACCCAAAGTGTTGATCTTGTGGGCGACGTCCTGCTGTGCGGCCGTCTTCAACGAGTCTTCCAGCGCCTTGTAGAGTACGATGCGCTGCTCGGTGTCGATGGTGAGCTTGTTGATCAGCGTCGCTTGCGCGGCGATCTGGTTGTTGAGCGAGTCCACGAAAGTCTGGAACATCGAGGTGTAGCGTTCCAGCGTCTGGCTCTCGGCCAGCAGTTCCTGCTCCTTGGCCTGTCTCTCATTGTATTCGGTGGCGAGAACGGAACGTTCTCCCTCAAGCTGCGTGCGGTCCTTCTGGCTGGTGGAAGCCGCGATCTTGTTTTCGATGTCGAGCAGCATCGGATTGAGCTCCTCGATACGCTTTTGCACCGTCTCAAGATTGGCCATGGTGCTCTTGCGGCGCTCGATAACCTGCGAGAGGCTGGCCTCGGAGGTCTTGTAGCGCTTGTCGAGAACCTCTTTCTGGGCCTTCAATATGCCGACGATGGTGTCTGATTTCGCCAGCAGCTCCTGGAGATTGCCGGCAAGCGACATGTTGCGCACGCGGTCGGTGCGCATGCGCTGCTTGCTCTGGCTTGAGAAGATGCCGACGAAGTTTTCCCAGCCGGAATAGTTCTTCATGCTTTCGAATTCGGCGCCGAACACGTTGGTGGCGTCCTCGAGCCCGATGATCAGGTCGGCGATGTTGCCTTCCATCACCTTCTGCTGCTTCAGCACGTCCTCGATGCGGGCGTTCTCGATGTCGAAATTGGCGTCGCCGATCTTCTTGTCGACGTCGGCGAACGTGTCGAGCAGGCTGCCGGATTGCTCGATCTTAGAGCGCATGTCCTGCACGACCTGCTTGGTCTTGGCTATCTCGGCATCGAAATTCTGCAATGTCGCCATAGGGCCCTCCCGCTTCGGCATCAGGTCGCTGGTCGCGAACAGCGGTGAATATATGTGGGGTATCAGGGGATTGAAAGACGCAAGACAAGCTCCGCCGCGAAAACAAAAGAATTCGGTATGGGCTTGAAAGCCAATGGAAGCATGTGCATGGCGTGACTAGCCGGCGGGCCTGGCGTAGTTCAACTGTTGTTGAACTTCGTGACTGGCAAGGTGACGCCGAGGCATTCAATCGCCGGAGCGGGCGGCCCGAAACTCGACAAAGGATGATTTGTCGGAGGTCTCAACGGTGCGTTTGTGAAACCAGTCCGCCGCGGCCGGCCGCGTGCCGCTGCTCAGGGCTTGGGATCGGCCTTGAGATAGGCGATGACGTTGGCGATGTCGTCGTCCTTGGTCAGGCCGGCAAACGCCATCTTGTTGCCGGGCACTTTCAGCTTGGGCGCCTTGAGATATTCCGCGAGGTTGGCCTCGTCCCAGACAAGGCCGGCTGCGCCGGCGCTTTTCATCGCTTCGGAATAATGCCCAAGGAAACTCTCGGCGGTGCCGGCGGTGCGACCGACGACGCCAAGCAGATGCGGGCCTATCTTGTCGCGGTCGGTGGCCGCTTCGTGGCAGGCAATGCACCGGTTGAAGACCTTTTTGCCGAGGGCTCGGTCACCTCCGGCATGTGCGGCAATCGAAGTGGCAAGGAGAAGGACGCTGGCGGATGAAATGGCTCGAAGCATGGCTGACCCCAAAGAGCTCTGGCTGGCGGCCTTATAGCGCCGAGCCCTTAACAAACGCTGCATCTTGGCGGGCCTTGCAAGGAGATGGTCCGCGCGAGGCAGAGCCGCAGCCGATCAGGTCCTGGCGAAGCCGATGAAATCATCGGGCTCGGCGCGGCCCATCTCCTCTTCCCAGTGACGGCGACACAGCGAGACATAGACGTCCTTGCCGATCTCCACCTGCGCGCCCTGTCGCGCCACCTTGCCGTCCGGCCGGAGGCGCACCACCATCGTCGCCTTGCGGCCGCAACTGCAGATCGTACGCACTTCGCGCAGATCGTCGGCGATCGCCAGCAAGGCTCGCGAGCCGGAAAACAGCTTGCCCTGGAAATCGGTGCGCAGGCCGTAGCACATGACCGGGATGTTCAGCCGGTCGGCGATGCGGGCCAGTTGCCAGACCTGCTCCTCCTCGAGAAACTGTGCCTCGTCGACGAAAACGCAGTGGACGGCCGCATGGTTGTGGTGCTCGGCGACGCGCGCGAACAGGTCATCGCCATCGCGGAACATTTCGGCTTCCGACTCCAGCCAATGCGTGACGAGATCAGGCCGCCGTCACCTTTGGCGTAGTGCCCTGCTACGAACAGCATCGTCGCCATGCCGCGCTCGCGATAATTGTAGGATGCCTGCAAGAGCATCGTGGTCTTGCCGGCATTCATTGTCGCGTAGTGAAAATAGAGCTTGGCCATGCCGTTCTTTTAAGCCGACTTGCCGCGATGCGGGGAGAGGGCGGTATCGCATTCCCCCAGAAAAGCCGTCTGCACCGATCGCGGGAGGGCAGGCGACGGCCTGATAAGCGTCTCCAGTGTCGCGCTTTGGCCAGTCCGCGCCGTTGATCGTGATTGTCTTGCAGCTTGAAACCGCACCAGAATGGTGTTTGGCTGACATTGCAAGGCGGGCAGAGAAACCGTGACGTCGCTTCGCCAAAGAATCGAAAATGGGAGACTGTCTATGTCGCGTATGAATTCTTTCGTCGCCGGCCTCGGCCTGGCGGCCCTGTTGTCCACGACCGTTGCCTACGCCGGCGATCCGGCAAGCTGCAAGGCGGTGCGCCTCTCCGATGTCGGTTGGACCGACATTCAGGCCACGACCGGCGTCGCTTCGGTTCTGCTCACGGCGCTGGGCTACGAGCCGCAGGTGATCCAGTTGTCGGTACCGGTGACGTTCGCATCACTTAAGAACAAGGACATCGACGTGTTCCTTGGCAACTGGATGCCGTCGATGGCCAGCGACATCAAGGACTACACCGCCGACGGGTCGGTTCAAACATTAAGTGTGAACTTGACCGGGCCGATGTATGGCATAGTGGTGCCGACCTATGTGGCGGACGCGGGTGTCAAAACGTTGACCGACCTCGGCAAGTTCAAGGACAAGTTCAACGGCAAGATCTACGGCATCGAGGCCGGCAATGACGGCAACCGCATCATCCTCGACATGATCAAGAACCCGAAGGACAATCTCGAGGGCTTCGAATTGGTCGAGTCGTCGGAAGCCGGCATGCTGACGCAGGCCGAGCAGTCGATGAAGAACAATGAGTGGATCGCCTTCCTCGGCTGGACGCCGCATCCGGTGATGGGGGACATGAAGATCACCTATCTCGAAGGCATGGGCGACAGCGGCTTCGGGCCCGCGACCGTGTCGACGAATGTGCGCAAGGGGTACACGACAGAATGCCCTAATGTCGGCAAGTTCATCGCCAATCTGAAATTCAATCTCAGCATGGAAAACACGATGATGGACGCGATCCTGAAGGGCGGCGACCCCAACACGGTGGCGACCGACTGGCTGAAAAAGAATCCCGATGCGATCACCCCGTGGATCGCCGGCGTTACCGCGTTCGACGGCGGCGACGCCGCCGCCGCGATCAAGACCGCGCTCGGAAGCTGAGCCGGCGTGCTGTCGGTTTGACCGAACGGGAAGGGCAGCCAACTCAGAAAGGGCTGCCCTTTTCCATATGCTGTGACAAGATGACGTGACGACAGCAGGGGCCGAGGGCAGGGCGGTCTCCGGATGAGAGGGGCGATATGGATCCGATTTCGAAATTCATGGTCGATCACAAGATTCCGATCGGCGCCTGGGGAAAGGCATTCTTCGGTTTCCTCACCGATAATTTCGATACCGTGTTCAGAGCCTTCTCGAACGGTCTCAATTTCCTGCTCGACGGGTTGGTCGGCATGCTGCTGATGGTGCCGCCGGTCCTGCTGGCGCTGGTCATCGCCTTCGTCGCCTGGCTGCTGCAGCGCTCGCGCCCGCTTGCGCTCGGCGTCTTCCTCGGCCTGATCTTCATCATCAACCAGAACCTCTGGAAGCAGACCGTGCAGACGCTGGTGCTGGTCGTTGCCGCCGCCGCCATGGCGATGGCCATCGGCGTGCCGCTCGGCATCTGGGCGGCGCACAAGCCGAAGGTCTACCGCGTCATGCTGCCGGTCCTCGACCTCATGCAGACGCTGCCGACCTTCGTCTACCTGATCCCTGTGCTGACCCTGTTCGGCCTCGGCAATGCGCCGGGCCTCATCGTCACCATCATCTTCGTCATCCCGACCGCGGTGCGGCTCACCCATCTCGGCGTCGTTTCCGTGCCGAAGTCGATCGTCGAGGCCGGCGAGGCCTTCGGCGCCACCAAGAGCCAGCTGCTCTGGAAGGTGGAGCTGCCTTCGGCGCTGCCGACCATCATGGCGGGGCTGACGCAGTCGATCATGCTGTCGCTGTCGATGGTGGTGTTTGCCGCGCTGATCGGCGCCGGCGGTCTCGGCACCGAGATCAACCGGGCGCTCGGTTCGCGCCGCATCGACCTCGGCATCGAGGCGGGTCTTGCCATCGTCGTGCTCGCCATCGTGCTCGACCGGATGACCCGCATCGCCGTTGGAGGCAAGAAATGACCGTCGCCGTCGATTTCAGGAACGTCGATATCGTCTTCGGCGCCGACCAGGCCGGCTCGCTGGCGATGATCGACGCCGGCGCGACGCGCGCCGAAATCCTTGAGAAGACCGGCAATGTGCTGGGCTGCGCCGGCGCCAGCCTGACGGTGAACGAGGGCGAGATCTCCGTGCTGATGGGCCTGTCCGGCTCGGGCAAGTCGACGCTGCTGCGGGCGGTGAACCGGCTGAATGTCGTGTCGCGCGGCCAGGTGCTGGTCAAGGATGGCGACAGGATCGTCGATGTCGTCACCTGCGATCAGGCCACGCTGCGGCGGCTGCGCCAGAAGCAGGTGGCGATGGTGTTCCAGCAGTTCGGCCTGCTGCCCTGGCGCACGGTTGAGGAGAATGTCGGCCTCGGCCTCGAACTCGCCGGCGTGCCCGAAGCGGAACGCAAGGAGCGCGTGCAAAAGCAGCTCAAGCTTGTCCATCTCGATCAGTGGTCGAAGAAATACGCGCATGAGCTGTCGGGCGGCATGCAGCAGCGCGTCGGCCTTGCCCGCGCCTTCGCCACCGAGGCGCCGATCCTGCTGATGGACGAGCCCTTCTCGGCGCTCGACCCGTTGATCCGCACCAAGCTGCAGGACGAATTGCTGCAGCTGCAGGCGGAACTGAAGAAGACCATCATCTTCGTCAGTCACGATCTGGAAGAAGCCCTGAAGATCGGCAGCCACATCACCATCATGGAGGGCGGACGCATCGTGCAGACCGGCGCGCCGGAAGACATCGTGCTGCGCCCAGCCAATGACTATGTCCGCGACTTCATCGCCAATGTAAATCCGCTGTCGGTGCTGACCGCCTGGAACGTGATGCGCGACCGGCGCGACCTCGAACAGGGGACGGACGGCTGGGTGTGGCTCGACCGGCGCAGGACGACGCGCTTCAAGATCGACGATCACGGGCTGGTCGCAGCCGCCGAACGCGACGGCAAGCCTGCCGTATGGATGTCATGCGCCGATGTCGAAAGCCAGCCGGAAGAAGCAGCGCAGGTGTTCTGGGCCAATCCGGGCACGTCGCTGAAAACCGTGATGCTGGCCATGCACCGTTCGCAGACCGCACCCGTGGCGCTGTTCGACGACCAGTCCCGCTTCGTCGGGGCCATCGGCATCCGAGACGTGCTGAGCGCGGTGCTGCGGCGGTAGCTGAGGCAGTGTTGTTGCAAGCAGACGTAGAGCGGCTCAGCGTACGGTAAACCAGCCGCTGGCGCGGGCGGCATCGAAGCAGACCTTACTGGGGTGGCTGCCCTTGAGGGCTGCTTTCAAAGCATTGTAGCCGCGAATATAATCGCGGGTTGTCTGGTACTTGAAGAAATCAGGCATGGTCGAATACTTGTAGACATAAGGGCATTCAAAATAGGCGCCCATCTCGTACCCCATGTCGAAAGCCTTCGAGCCTGCATGAGCGTCAGGTGACAGCATCAATACGATGCTAAACGCCAAAGCCACAGAATTCGCCTGGATGAAGTGATTGAGGTTCATTTTGGCCCTGCTCACATTGATTGGCACTTTTTACCGATAGGCTACGAACGCTTCAAGCCGCAAGCGGCAGGTGCAATTCGGTGAGCAAGCCGCCGCCCGGATTGTTGGACAGGCGGATATCGCCGCCGGCGGCACGCGCGATGTTGCGCGCGATTGTCAGGCCTAGCCCCAGACCGCCGGTCTGGCGGTTGCGGGACTGTTCGAGGCGTACGAAGGAGCCAAACACGGCGTCGATCTGGGCCTGCGGTATTCCCGGTCCTTCATCGCGGATGGCGAGCGTGATCGTCCTGTCCGACCGGGTGACGCTCAGATGCGCCTTCTTGCCGTATGTGACCGCGTTCTGCACCAGATTGGTGACGCAGCGTTTCAGCGCTACCGGCCGCGCCATGCAGATCAGGCCGCGCGAGCGCGTGTCTTCGTCGAATGAGACGTGAGGGTAGGCGTCGGCGATCGATTCTACCAGCGACCAGAAGTCGATCCGTTCGCTCTTCTCCTCCGTCACCTCGAAGGTGGCGAAGTCGATGACCGAGCTGGCGATGCTTTCGACGTCGGCGAGATCGTGCGCCAGCGCCTCGCGCACCGCGGATTTGCGCAGCAGCTCCAGGCGCAGCCGCATCCGCGTTATGGGGGTGCGCAAATCATGCGCAAGCGCCGCCGCAAGATGTTCGCGGTCCTCGACATATTCGCGCAGCCTGGCCTGCATGACGTTGATCGCTCTGGCGGCGGCGCGCACCTCGCGGCTGCCGGACTCGCTGATCGGCGGGCTCTTCAGGTCCTTGCCGATCCTGTCTACGGCGGTTTCCATCATCCGGTAGGGCGCCGTCAGCCGGCGCAGCGACCAGATCGACATGATCACCACCAGGCCGGCGATCAGCGAATAGAGCGGCAGGCTTTCGAAGCTGAGGATTGGGCCGACAGGCGTGATCGGCTCGGTGAAGTTCAGCCATTGGCCGTCGGCGAATCGCAGCGATGCCGTCAGCTTGTCACTCTGGGCGAAATTGGCGGCGAGCACCAGAAGGTCGCGCTCCACCTGGCCGATATCGGGTCCCGGTGCCGACCCGCTGGAATCGTCGGCCTCGCGCGTCGCCGGGTCGCGCCGGACGCGCGCGTCGGTGACACCGAATTTCGACAGCCGGCCCACCAAAATGTCCTCGAGTTCGGCCAGTTCATCGTCGCTTGCGATCGACGAGCTGACCGCGGGCGTGTCTGTAACGGTGAGCGCGTAGCTGGAGTTGAACAAGCCGCTTGCCGTTGCCTTGCGCTCCTCCGGTGTCGTGTCATGCATGAGCTGCACCAGGGAGTAGGCGCGGTCGTTGAGGCGATAGAGGTCGACCACATCGTTGGCGGCGGCGCGGTCGCGCGAGACGATGTAGAGCGTTGCCACCTGGCTGATGAGCAGGCCGGCGATGACGATCAGCAGCACCCAGACAGGCAGGGTCTGCGGCAGGAATCGTTTCATTCGGACGTCGTCTCGGGCAGAAACTGGTAGCCGCCGCTGCGCACCGTAAGGATCAGCTTGGGATCTTTCGGATCGTCTTCCATCTTTCGCCGCAGCCGGCTGACCAGGATGTCGATGCTGCGGTCGAAGGAATAGTCGCTGTCGCCGCCGGACAGTTCGATGAGCTGGTCGCGAGTCAGCACGCGCTGCGCGCTCCTGACGAAAGTCTGCAGCAGATTGAATTCCGCCATGGTCAGTTCTACCCGGACGTCGTCAGGCGCGGTCAGCCGGCGCCGAGCGCAATCCATCGTCCAGCCGGCGAAGCGGTAGACCTGCTTGGTGCTGGCGCGCCTCGGCTCGGCCGCGCCATTGCGGCGCAACACCGCGCGGATGCGAGCGAGAAGCTCGCGCGGGTCGAAAGGCTTCGGCACGTAGTCGTCCGCGCCCATCTCAAGGCCGACCACGCGGTCGGTCGTCTCGGTGACGGCGGTCAGCATGATGATCGGCGTCGAATATTGCGCGCGCAAGTCGCGGCACAGTTCAAGCCCGCTCTTGCCGGGCAGCATCACGTCGAGAACGATGAGATCCACCTGCGAGCGGCGCAGGATGGCCTCCATCTCGATGCCGTCGGCGGCGACCGACGTGCGCAGGCCCCGCTTCTGGAAGAACTCCTGCAGCAGGTCGCGAATGCCCTTGTCGTCGTCCACGATCAGTATGTGTGTCTCGGCTTTCACAGCGGTCCTGTCATTTGGTGGGCAAGCCACTCGGTCGGTAAGCCACACGATAGAATTCAGGCCAGATGTTGGCCAGTGGGGATCACTGTTCGTGCCCGGTCCGGGCGGAAACAATCGGGAAACAAAATTCTACAATCGGGAAAAACTCCCGAAAAAGTCCAAGGGCATAAGGGATGTCGTGGCGGTCAGGTCATCGACCGCGACTACCAACTCCGGGTTCACGGATAAACCGATGCCAAGGTTGTCTATCAGTTTGCTGAGTGTGCTGCTGGGCGTTTCGCTCCTCACCGCAGCTGTTGGACAATCGGATGCAAAGGCGGCTCTCACCCGGAGCGAACGTTGCATCAATCTTAGTCGCCAATTTGATGAAGCCCTCGAAACCCACGCCGCGGCAACGCAGGTCTCCGCGGCAAAGGCACTTCAAAGAAAGGGAAACCGGTTCTGCGCCAACAAGAAACAGGCACAGGGCATCCGGATGCTCGCAAATGCTTTGAAGCTGCTTGGAGTGACACCGAACGACCCGGTTCAGTGACATCGCAACTCGACCTGCATAAAAGGAAATGAAGCCATGAAGAAGTCCATCCTCTCCGCCACCGGCCTCGCCGTTGCTCTCGCTTTCGCGATGCCAGCTCTCGGCAACGCAGCCGCTACGACGACCGCTGCTCCGGCCGCTGCCACGACCACCACTTCAGATACCGCCGCACCCGCCAAGACCGCTCCGAAGAAGGTCGTGAAGAAGGTCAAGAAGCACAAGAAAGCCGCCCAGAAGGCCATGAAGAAGGACGCCCCCAAGACTTGATCCTGGACGGCATGGGCACTCCATGCCAATCTCCTGACAAGGCCGCTCCAGCCGCTTTATGCTGGAGCGGCCTTCTTGCTGTCAGACCTCTCTCGCGCCGGCTGGCGGGTCAAGGATGGACTGATCGATCCATTCGATATACGCAGCCTGTCGGCAACTGCGCCCACATCCCTTGACCCTCTCGCGATCCGGTCTCACAGGACTTCCGCATGAAGAAGCGGTTTTCGTCCATTCTGCGTACGATGGCGCTCTGCGGCATGGTTGCCAGCGGCCTCGCCAAGGCGTTGATCCTGCTCACGGCCAGTCCGGTGCCTGATCCAGCAAGCTCGCGCACTGAACCCTCAATGTTCGCGCCGGCGATATCCGCCAACTGGAGCTACATCACACCCGTGCAAGCCTGGTTGCTGATCGTGATCGTCGGGACGACGCTGGCATGCGTCGTCGCTTGGCGGATCACGGTGTGGCTGGAACGGCGAGCGGAAGCCGTCGTTCGGCCCGCCGTCCGGTCCGCCACGGCAACGCGGCAGGGCCGTCATATATTCGGTCGTCGTCACCGTTGAACAGCGTCCAAGATTTCCCACATGTGAGTTGGCGCGCCGGCAGGTCGGTTGCGCGTCGTTGGAATTGGACGATCGCCTTTGCCCGTGGCAAAGTGCTTACGAAGCTGTCGATCGCTGTATTCGGTTCAAATGCCTGAAATCACCTCAAAGCCACGCGTTCAGGTCAAGCCGCAGATCGAGCGGCCGAAGCTTTACAAGGTCATTCTCGTCAATGACGATTTCACGCCGCGTGAATTCGTGGTCACGGTGCTGAAGGGCGAGTTCAAGCTCAGCGAGGACCAGGCGCACCGGGTCATGATCACCGCGCACCGCCGCGGGGTCTGCGTCGTCGCCGTCTTCACCAAGGATGTCGCCGAGACCAAGGCGACACGGGCGACGGACGCCGGCAAGGCCAAGGGCTACCCCCTGATGTTCACGACCGAGCCCGAGGAGTAGGAGAGGGCGGTTTTCCCTTCTCCCAAAAGGGGGAGAAGGCACAAAGCCCAGCTACCGCCCCTCGCGGTACCACATCGAGCCCATCGCCAGCAGCAGCAGGCCGAGGCCGAGGAAGCCGCCGAACAGAGGCACGCGCGAAACCGCTTTGAGCACGCTGTCATCGGTGGTGCGCAGGCCGATCCAGTCGCTGCCGGAAGCGTCCCCCGACGAGCGCACCGGCACGATGGAAGGCAGCGTCACGTCGCTGGACCGAGCCGTGGACGGCGCGAGCCGGCGCACGCTGCCGCCCGTGGCCTCCGCCGGCGCTTTCAGCCGGTTTTCCGTCGAGATGACGTCGGCGAATTCCGGCGCGTTGACCGGACCGACATGGGCGAGTGCGGTCAGCTCGCCATTGGCGACCTGATAGAGACCGATCTCGCTGGTGTCGACGCTGCCGAGGAAAACGCCGGGCTCCGACTTCTCGAGCTTGACGGTCATCGTCTTCCCAGACGGGGTGATGATCTGCGCCGGCCCCGGATCATCGGCCATGGTCTGGCGACGGATCTCCAGCACCATGCCGCGACCCTCGGCGGTCAGGCGTTCTTCCTCCAACTCCGGTTCCTTCATCAGCCAGTGGGCTATGCGCCGGTAGAGCTGGACATGCGGGCCGCCACCCTCAAAGCCGCGAGCCCAGAGCCAGCCCTGGTCGGACAATAGCATGCCGACGCGGCCTTCGCCCTTGCGGTCGAGCAGCAGCAGGGGGCGGTCTTCGGCACCCTTCATCACCACCTGGCCCTCCGGATTCTGCACGCCGATGGTCCGGAACCAGCGGCTCCAGCGCGGCGGCTCGGTGGCCGAACCGTCCAGTCCGCGCGTTACGGGATGGCGTTGGCCGAGCTCGGTGAGACGCGGATAGAAGGCCCTGTCGACGACCTCGCCGGTGGGCATCGCCGGCAAGGCCGACATCAGCGGCGTGCGCGCAATAGAGCTATCGCCGGCATATTCCGGGCCCGCCGCGATCAGCAGGGCGCCGCCCTTTTCGACATATTCCGCGATGTAGTCGTAATACAGGATCGGCAGCACGTCGCGATGCTGGTAGCGGTCGAAGATGATCAGGTCGAAATCCTTGATCTTCTCGACGAAGAGCTCGCGCGTTGGAAAGGCGATCAGCGACAATTCATTGATCGGCGTGCCATCCTGTTTTTCCGGCGGTCGCAGGATGGTGAAGTGGACGAGGTCGACCGAGGCGTCGGATTTCAAGAGATTGCGCCAGGTGCGCTCGCCAGCATGCGGCTCTCCGGAGACGAGGAGCACGCGCAGATTCTCGCGGATGCCGTCGATCAAGGCGATGGCGCGGTTGTTGGTGTCGGTCAGTTCGCCCGGCTCGCGATCGATGGCAAGCTCGACGATGTTGCGGCCGGCGCCCGGAATGGTCACCTGCAACGGCATGGGCTGGCCGACCGTGGCGTGCTCGACCGCCACCTGTTCGCCATTGACCGAGACGCGCACATCGACCGGCCCCGTCTCGTTCTGCGTCGAGATGACCCGATAGGTCATGTCGAGGGGCTTGCCGACAATACCGAAGCGCGGCGCGTTCTCGAACCGTATGCGGCGATCCTTTTCGTGGTCGTTGCCGGTGATCAGGCCATGCAGCGGGGCATTGAAATCGGGCGCGCCCGGCGGCGCGTCATGCACCTCGCCATCGGTGATCATGATGGCGCCGCCGATGCGCGAGGGCGGCACGTCGCGGAAGGCGCCTTCGAGCGCTCCGAACAGTCGGGTCTCGGTGCGCTCGTCGGCGGCTTCGGACTTGCCTGCCTCGACGACGCGAACGTCGAACTGCTTGAAGCGGCCAAGCCGCTGCTGCAGTCCCGCAACGGCCTCGTCGGTCTGCCTGGTGCGGTCGCCGATGTCCTGGCTCTGGCTGCGGTCGACGATCAAGGCGACGACGCTCTTCAGCGGGTCGCGCTCTTCGTTGAGGAACACCGGATTGAGCAAAGCGGCGGCGAGCGCCAGCATGGCAACGAGGCGCAGGACCGCCCCGCGCTGGCGCGCCCACAGGCCGACAAGCGCCAGCAACACCAGGGGCAGCAATGCCAGCGCCAGCAATGGCCATGAAAACAGCGGCTCGAAGGAGATGGACCAGTTCATCCCTCAACCTCCCTTTGTCCGGGAAGGTCGATCCACTCGAGTTGGGCAACAAGGAGCATCATCTCACTGCCCCAGCCGTTCGAGCAGTACCGGTACGTGCACCTGGTCGGATTTGTAGTTGCCGGTCAGCATGTACATCATGATGTTGACCCCCGCGCGCAATGCGTGGATGCGCTGCATCGGGTCAGCCGGGACTGTGGGCAGTAAAGGATCGCCATTCTCGTCCACCGCCCAGGCGCCGGCGAAATCATTGGCGGTGATCATGATCGGCGAGACGCCGTCGCCGGTGCGCACCGGCCGGTTGTCGGTATTGCTGGCCTCGAGCGAGGTCTCGACCCAGAGCGGGCTGCCGGCGAAGCGGCCGGGGAACTCGGGCAGGATGAAGAAGGATTTTGTCAGCACGTGATCGGCCGGCACCGGTTCCAACGGCGGCACATTGAGATTGCTCAGAATGTCGCGAAGCCGCTCCGTCGCAGGGCTGACCGAATCCGCGCCGATGCCGTTGGCGAACTGATCGCGCGTGTCGAACAGCACCGTGCCACCCTGCTGCATGTAAGCGTCGATGCGGGCGATCGCCGCCTGGCTCGGCATCGGAGCGGCCGGGTCGATCGGCCAATAAATCAGCGGATAGAAGGACAGCTGGTCCTTCGAAATGTCGACTCCGGCGGGCGCGCCAGGCTCGAGCGCCGTCTTCTCGATCAGGAAGCGGGTCAGGCCTTCGAGCCCGGCACGGCTGATCGCGTCGTCGCCGGGCACGCCGGTCAGGACATAGGCGATGCGGGTTTTTGAAATCGCCTCGATCGCCGCGTCGTCGTCCGGCCTGGCGTCGTCGGCGCGGGCGGGATCTGCATGTCCGAACAGCGCGCCGAACGCGATCAGAAGCGCTGCGGTGGTTGCCGCCGCACCGGCACGGCGCGCACGGCGGCCGAACACGCCACCCATCCACAACACCACAAGCGTGTCGAGCAGCATCAGCACCAGCGCGGCCGCGACCAGGGCGCCCTTCAAGTCGCGCGACTCGTCGAAGGCGTAGGGGATGGACGTGACCGGAATGGCGGTCTTCGGGATCTGCAAGGGCGCCAGCGTGCTACCGGCATCGAGCAGATTGTGGGCGAAGACGCCGGTTTCGGAGCCGTAGAGGCCTGGCGGGTTCTCCAAGGTCACGGGCAGCGCGCCCGGGCCCGGCACCAGCGGCCGCGCATCCGGTGTCGGCGGCACCATACTGCCGTCTGCCGCAATCATGCGGTAGGGCGCCAGCGAGGTGGCCGCGGCTTCGGCGCTGGCGATCGCAGCGCCCTGGTTGCGCGACAGTTGCACGATGCGGCGCAGCATCTCGACGAAGCTGCCGGAAATCGGCAGGTTCGACCACGTCGCTTCCGGCGTGACGTGGAACAGCACAAGCGTGCCCTTGCCTTTTTTGAGTCCGGTGACCAGCGGCGTACCGTCGGCGAGCGATGCCCATGTGCGCTCGACGATATCGGGCGTCGGCTCGGCCAGCACCTGCCTGGTGACGGTGACCTCGGTGGGTGGCGCGAGATCAGCGAACGGGCCGGCCTTGGGAAATTCAGTGACCGGCTGCGGCGAGGTCCATGACAGGGCGCCGCCGAGCGAACGCTCGCCGGTGCGCAGGCGCACCGGCAGCAAATCGTCATCATTGCCGGCCGCTGCCAGCCGCGATCCCGCGAACCGCACCAGCGTGCCGCCCTTGTCGACCCAGTCGACCAGCCTTGGCCGGACCTGCTCGGGAATGGTGCCGATGTCGGCCATGACGATCATGGCCGGCTTCTGGTCAAGGATCTGCGGGATGGCGTCGGCGAGATCGGCACTGCTCGGTTCGACGAGATCGGCGAAGGGCTGCAGTGCGCGCCTGATGTAATAGAGCGGCGACAATAGCGGCTGCGCCTGGTCGGCCTCGGTCTGCGACAACAGCCCGACGCGGCGGCGCTTTGAGCTTTCATCGAGCACGCGCACCGCTCCGGCGTGCCGCTCGCCGTCGAGCGCGATCGAAGCGAAGTCGTTGCGCAGTTCGAAGGGTACCGCCATGGTGCCGGTGGCGCTGGTTTGGCCGGGCGCGAAGGTCAAGGTGGCGTCGGCGATGCGGCGGCCCTTGTCGTCGAAGGCGCCGGCGGTGACCTGCTCGGGGGCAGGGTCTCCCGGCGCGCGGATGGCTGTCAGCGCGAAGCCATCGACCTGATTGTCGGCGGCGGTAAGGCCGGTCAGCGCAAGCCGGTCTGAACCGGCCCAGACCACGCGCGCGGCATTCTTGGACAGAAGCGTGTCGAAGGCGGCTTCGTCGCCCTTCGCCGCCAGACCGTCGGCCAGAATGGCGACGCTGGCGCCGGGCAAAGTCTCCAGCACAGCAGCAACGCGGGCATAGACGGCGGGCCGGTCGGTTGGGATCGGCCGCGGCCTGCCGGCGCGCAACCGGTCGAGGGCCGTAGCGGCATCGAAGGGGCCGATCTCCGCATTGGCCTTCTCGGCCGTGAAGGCGATGATGACCGGCACGCCGTTCGAGCCGGCATCGGCGATCAAACGCTCTGCGGTGGCGACGCGCTTGCCCCAGTCGGCCGCGCTTGCCCAGTCATTGTCGATGACCAAGGCCAGGGCGGAGCCTTCGGCCGGCAGTTTTTCGCGCTGGTTGAACACCGGCTCGGCGAGCGCGGCGACAATCAGCGCCGCCATCAAGAGCCTGAGCAGGGTAAGCCACCACGGGCTCCTATGCGGCGTCTCCTCGCGCTTGAGCACACGGGCGAGAATCTTCAGTGGCGGGAAAATCTCGGTCTGCGGCTTGGGCGGCGTCAGCCTGAGCAGCCACCAGATCGCCGGCAGCGCCAGCAGGCCCCACAGCAGCATGGGCGCGCCAAAGGAGAGCGGCAGCCAGCTCATGCGCCGAACTTCCCAGACGGATCACCACCAGCGCTCGCGCCGGCACGAGCGCCAGCAGCAACACCGCCATCGGCGGTCATCGCCAGGTGCAGGCGCACCAGCGCGTCGGAAGCCAGCCGGTCGGTGTGGTTGACGGTGAAACTCCAGCCGAGCCGCTTGCACCAGCTGGCCAGTTCCTGGCGGCGGGCGGTGTAAAGCAGGCGGTATTCGGTACCCAGCATTTCGGCGCGGCCTGTGGTCAGCTTTTCACCGGTTTCGGGGTCTGTGAATTCGGTGCGTCCGGCATAGGGGAAGGTCTCCTCGGCGGGGTCCGCGACCTCGATCAGATGGGCGCGCACGCCATGGCGGGCGAGCACATCGAGCCAGGCCGTGGTCTCCTCGACCGGATCGAGGAAATCGCTGGCGATGACGATGTCGCAAAAGCGCCTGACATGCGACAGGTCGGGTTTTGCCGGCAACTCGCCGGCATGCATGAGCTGCGCCGCGATGCGCTCGGCGCCGTTGCGGGCGGTAAACGGATCGGTGAGGCCCGGCCAGGCGATGCGCTCGCCGCTGCGCGACAGGAGTTCGGCCATGGCCAGCGCCAGCACCAGC
This sequence comes from Mesorhizobium sp. ES1-1, assembly GCF_020164785.1. GTDB lineage: Bacteria > Pseudomonadota > Alphaproteobacteria > Rhizobiales > Rhizobiaceae > Mesorhizobium. The sequence continues at coordinate 32,229 of NZ_JAIUGX010000014.1, forward strand.
GCGCGCGATTGCTTGGAGACGCCCGCACCGGCCGACTTGTAAAGCATCGAAGGCGAGGGGTCCGCCCAGAGCCATACGGTGTGGGCGGCCTCCCATTCGCGGTCGCGCACATAGGTGTGGTCGTCGCGGGCCGAGCGGCGCCAGTCGATGCGGGAGGAATCGCCTTCGACATAGGGCCGGAACTGCCAGAAATTCTCGCCGATACCGCGCTTGCGACGGCCGTGCCAGCCGGCAATGACGGTATTGACGATACGGCGCGCCTCGACCAGCAAATCGGGAACCAGCGAGGCCCGCAGCCGGCCACGGGCGAGCGCGTCACGCGTCGCTACCGGTGCCTGGACCTCGCCGATGCGCGCCATCAGATACCCTTGGCCAGCTTCGCCACAACGTCGCGCACGCTGGTGCCCTCGGCGCGAGCGGCGAAGGTCAGCGCCATACGGTGCTGCAGCACCGGCTCGGCCAGCGCGCGCACATCGTCGATCGAGGGCGCCAGACGCCCATCGTAAAGCGCGCGCGCCCTGGTGCACAGCATCAACGCCTGGCTGGCGCGAGGGCCCGGACCCCAGGCGATATGCTTGTCGGTCTCGGCATTTCCCTGGCCGGGACGCGCCGAGCGCACCAGGGTGAGGATCGCCTCGACGACGCTTTCGGGCACGGGCATGCGCCGGATCAGCGTCTGGATTTCCCTCAGCCGCGCCGGCTGCAGCACGTTGAGCGCTCTCGCATCCTCGATGCCGGTGGTTTCGAGTAGGATGCGGCGTTCGGCATCGATCTCGGGGTAGAGGATGTCGACCTGCATAAGAAAGCGATCGAGCTGTGCCTCCGGCAGGGGATAGGTGCCTTCCTGTTCCAGAGGGTTCTGCGTGGCCAGAACATGGAACGGCGCCGGCAGGTCATAGCGGGCCCCGGCGATGGTGACATGATATTCCTGCATGGCCTGCAGCAGCGCCGACTGGGTGCGCGGCGAGGCGCGGTTGATCTCGTCGGCCATCAGAAGCTGGGCGAAGATCGGCCCCGCGATAAAGCGAAACGAGCGCTTGCCGCTTTCATCCTGTTCCATCACCTCGGAGCCGAGAATATCGGAAGGCATCAGGTCCGGCGTGAACTGGACGCGGCGCGAATCGAGGCCGAGCACGACACCCAGCGTCTCGACCAGCTTGGTCTTGGCGAGGCCGGGAACACCGACCAGGAGCGCATGGCCGCCGGCAAGCACCGCGACCAGCGTGCGCTCGACGACGCTTTCCTGGCCGAAGATGACGCGGCCTACCCCATCACGAATCCTGGAGATATCGGCCAGCGCCTTCTCGGCTTCGGCGATCATGTCCTTTTCGCTGATCGGGCTTTCCTTGACCATCACGCTCATGCCGTATCGATCCCTTTGCCTGGAGATACCATGGTTGGAAATACGGCCGCACCATAGCATAAGTTGCCGCGATTCGGGCTCGCGTGGCGCCTGTTGCAAAAACTTAAATCACAGGCCCAGGCTGACAAGCGCAACAACAGTGACTATTTCGTGACCATGACGGAAGACGCCGGACGACGCCAACAAAGCCTTGCAAGCGCCACAGAGGCGCGTGGTCTGGAGGCGCTGATCTCGCGCGCGGCCCGGGCCGGCAAGGGGCCGGCGCCCGTGGATCGCTGGAATCCGGACTTCTGCGGCGATCTCGACATGGAGATCAAAGCGGACGGGACGTGGTTCTACCTGGGCACGCCGATCGGCCGCATGCCGCTGGTGCAGCTTTTCTCCTCAGTGCTGCGCAAGGACGCGGACGGCAGGACCTATCTGGTAACCCCGGTGGAAAAGGTCGGCATCCGCGTGGCGGACGCGCCATTCATCGCCGTCGAGATGGATGTTGCCGGCAGCGGCGACGCTCAGGTGATCACTTTCAGAACGAATGTCGGCGATGTCGTCGAGGCCGGCCCCGAGCGGCCGCTGCGTTTCGTCAATGAAGACGAAACAGGCGGTCTGAAGCCCTATGTGCTGGTGCGCGGCCGGCTGGAGGCATTGCTGGCGCGTCCGGTGATGTACGAACTTGTCGGGCATGGCGAGGAGATCGAGATCGACGGCAAGACGATGTTCGCCGTGCGTTCGAACGGCACGGTGTTTCCGATCATGCCGGCAGACCAGCTGCAGCGGCTGAGCACGTGATGGATCGGGTGACGCCGGCCCCATTCTCGTCAGCGGATTTCCGCGCCCGCTTCGCCGCGCAACCTGACGCGCATGCCGGCGACGAGTATGGCGACCATCGTTTCAATCCGGGCCATCCGCGTCTTACCCAGGGCAAGCCGCTGCGCAATGCCGCGGTGCTCATCCCAGTGGTCGACCACGAGGACGATGCGACGGTTCTTCTGACCAAACGGGCGGAGAAGCTGCGCAGCCATTCGGGGCAGGTGGCTTTTCCAGGCGGCACGATCGACCCAACTGACGCTGGCCCGGAAGCAGCGGCATTGCGCGAGGCATTCGAGGAGATCGGGCTGGGCGATGACCGTGTCGAGATCATCGGCCGCATGCCGGACTATGTCGCCGGCAGCGGCTACCGCATCGCGCCGGTGCTGGGCATCGTGCGGCCGGGCTTCTCTCTGACGCTCAACGCCGATGAGGTCGACGCCGCTTTCGAAGTGCCGCTGCGTTTCTTGATGGACCCGGCAAATCACAAGCGCGACAGCCGCGTCTGGAACGATCTCGAATGGTTCTTCTACGACATGCCTTATGGCGACCGCCGCATCTGGGGCGTCACCGCAGGCATCATCCGTACCCTTTATGAAAGGCTCTATGCGTGAGTGTCTCGATCGCGGACCGGGCCGACTGGCTCGCCGACAAGCATCTGCGGCGCCTGCTTGCTGCCTTGGCGCAAGGCGGCGAAGAAGCGCGGATCGCCGGAGGAGCGGTGCGCAACACGCTGATGGGGCAGCCGGTCGCCGACATCGACATCGCCACGACATGCCTTCCCGAGGAAACCATGCGCCGCGCCGAGGCGCAGGGCTTCAAGGCTGTGCCGACCGGCATCGAGCACGGCACCATCACAGTTGTCGCCGGCGGCAGGCCTTATGAAATCACCACCTTGCGCGCCGATGTCGAGACCGACGGCCGCCGCGCCAAAGTGTCGTTCGGCCGTGACTGGAAGCTCGACGCCGAGCGGCGCGATTTCACGATCAACGCGCTTTACTCCGAAGCCGATGGCACCGTGGTCGACCTGGTCGGCGGCACCGCCGACATCGAGGCGCGGCGGCTGCGTTTCATCGGCGATGCGGAAGCGCGCATCCGCGAGGACTATCTGCGCATCCTGCGCTTCTTCCGTTTCTTTGCATGGTATGGCGAGGGCCGTCCGGACGCCGAGGGGCTGAAAGCCTGCGCCCGGCTGAAGGAGGGACTGGCACAGCTCTCGGCAGAGCGCGTCTGGTCGGAGCTGAAGAAATTGTTGTCGGCTCCCGATCCGTCCCGCGCGCTGCTCTGGATGCGGCAGGCGAGTGTCTTGACCACGGTGCTGCCGGAAAGCGAGAAATGGGGCATCGACGCCATCCATGGGCTGGTCAGGGCCGAGAAGGACCTCGGCTGGTCGCCGGATCCGATGCTGCGGCTGGAGGCGATCGTGCCGCCGGACGCGGCGCGGATGAAGATGCTGGCGGAGCGGCTCAAATTCTCGACCGCGGAGGCGGATCGCCTGCGCCACTGGGCGGTCGCCGCAACGGTCGAGCCTAAGGCCACCGAGGGGGAGCTGGCAAAACGCCTTTATCGCGGCGACGGACAAGGTTTTGTCGATCGCCTTCGTCTGTCGCTGGCGTCGGCGCGGGTGCGCGCCGTCGAGGACAATGCTGCGCTGCTCGAAGCCGGCGGATACTCGGGCCAGCTCGCCTTCGCGCTCAAATGGGAACGGCCGTCCTTTCCCTTGAAAGGATCGGACCTGACAGGGCTTGGCGCGTCACCGGGACCGAAGCTTGGCGCCGTCCTGAAAAATCTCGAGGCGGAATGGGTGGAGGCGGGTTTTTCGCCGGATCGCGGCGCGCTGCTCGAACGCGCCGCGCAAGCCCTGGAAGCCAAGTAAGCCTCCATCAGGCCGCGTCGCGGACCTTCTCGATGCGCGAACGGATCGCCTCGATCATAGTCTCGCGGATAACGGTCTCGCCATGCGTGTCGCGCATGTGCTCGACGGCACGACGCATGATCTCAGCTTCCTCGTCGGCACGGGTGTGCCAGTCACAGCCGGGGACAAGCGACCCGCAGTGAAATTCCTTCATCGGATTTCTCCTTTTTCCTCCGTAGAACTCTGCTCGGTACAGGCCCATGGCCGAATTCAAGCTTGATGCGGGCCTTGGGCGGCAGCAAATAGTATAACACGCCGGTGACGCTCTTGTTGCACGAAAGCGTCGCGCCGACCTCATCGCTCCGGCGTTAGGGCCAGCGCACTTCGGGCGGCATGCTGGACAGGATCGAGGCGACATTGCCGCCGGTCTTCAGGCCGAAGATGGTGCCGCGATCATAAAGCAGGTTGAATTCGACATAGCGGCCGCGGCGGATGAGCTGCTCGTCTCGGTCGCCGTCGGTCCAGTTCTCGTTGAAGTTGGCGCGCACGAGATGGCCATAGACGACGAGGAAGGAGCGCCCGACATCCTGGACGAAGTTGAGGTTGGCGTCCCAGCCGCCCTTGTCCTCGTCCGAATGCAACCAATCGAAGAATATGCCGCCGGTGCCGCGCGGCTCGTCGCGGTGCGGCAGGTAGAAATACTCGTCGCACCACGCCTTGAATTTCGGATAGTCGGCGACGGCGCCGTTCTTCTCGCAGGCGAATTGCATGGCGCGGTGGAAGGCGATTGTATCGGGGTCGTCCTGGGTGCGGCGACGGTCGAGCACTGGCGTCAGATCGGCGCCGCCACCGAACCAATGGCGCGATGTGACGACCATGCGCGTGTTCATATGCACCGCCGGAACATTAGGGTTCCAAGGATGCGCGATCAGCGAAATGCCGGATGCCCAGAAGCGCGGGTCTTCCTCTGCGCCGGGCATCTGCTTTCGAAATTCAGGCGAGAACTCGCCATGAACGGTAGAGGTGTGGACGCCGACCTTCTCGAATACCCGGCCACGCATCATCGACATGGTGCCGCCGCCACCCTTGCCCGAATCGCGTTCCCAAGGCGTCTTTTCGAAGCGGCCCGGCGACCAGGAGGCCAGGGGACCGCCGAGATCCTGCTCGATCTGCTCGAAGCTGGCGCAGATGCGCTCGCGCAGCGCCTCGAACCACAGCCGTGCCTTCATCTTCTTCTGTTCGATGTCGGCGGGCAGGCCTGCCGGTATTTCGGGTCGTTGCAAGTGCCGTCTCCGGTTGGGGGAGGTCTGGTCGACAAAAGACTCGTCTTTTCCGGGCGCGATCCCTAATCTCTTGAGGGCAAGGGTCAAGTCACTTTGGTTTTGCGCATGATGCTTTCGAGCCGGGTCTGGTTCCAAGTCATGCGCCAAGGTGCAAGGAGTTGTTTCGTGCGCACCCCGGCAAGACCGCCGTTGGATGGCCTGAAGAAGAGGCTCGAGCAAAGCCGGGCCGAGCGCGCCCGCATGCCGCGCGACGGCTTCCTGCGCGAGACCTTCGTGCTGCCGCGCTCCGATGCGCGCCTCAAGGCCAAGGAATGGTTCGAGCGTTTCCCCAAGCAGGCCTATTGGACCGAGATCGAAAGCTGGTTCGAGCGCCCCGGCGATTTGATCGAGTTCACCATCAGGCGCTTGCCGGCCGCGGATTAGGTTTCCCTGCCTCGTGCACGGGGATAGGATTCCGGCAGCAGGCGAGGGGCGGCACAACCCCTCCGTATGCTGGCGCAGCCCCCCTGCGCCTTTCAGGCACCTGCTCCTCGAGAACGGGGAGAAGGAAGAACCAGCCTCCTTGCCCCAGTGCCTTCGCGCGCCAATCTGTCGTCCTTGTTGCGCAGCGGGCATTTGTCGATCGACATGCAGCCGCAGCCGATGCAGCCCGTCAGCCCGTCGCGCAGTTTCTTCAACTGGGTGATCTTGTGATCGAGCTGGTCGCGCCAGCTCGTCGACAGGAGGTGCCAGTCGTCGCGTGTCGGCGTGCGCCCCTCCGGCAGCGATGCCAGAGCCGTGCCGATCTCGGCCAGCGAGATGCCGACCTCCTGCGCCACTTTAATGATCGCCACGCGCCGCAAGACGTCGCGGCCGTAGCGGCGCTGGTTGCCCGATGTGCGGTGGCCGCGAATGAGGCCGCGCGCTTCGTAGAAATGCAGCGCCGAGACCGCCACCCCGCTGCGCGCGGCCACTTGGCCGACCGTCAGTTCCGTTACGGGCGCCATGCCTGTTCTCCGCCGCCATTTTCCGCTTGACCTCAAGTTAAGTTGAGATTGTAGCCAAGATGCGCTCGCTGTGCAAACCAAGGAGACGGCAATGCGCGCCTGGAGAAAAACGACAAGGGGCGCTCGCGTCCAGCAACCTTTATCGGAGCTGCCTGATGGCTTCGCCGGCCACCATGGCGACCGACAGCGCGACGTTGATGCTGCGTGCCGGACCCTGCATGGGGATGGTCAGCCGCGCATCCGCCGCCTGATGGACAGTATCGGGCACCCCGGCGGATTCGCGGCCGAACAAGAGGATGTCACCGGCAGCGAAGCGGAAATCGGTATAGACAATGGTGGCCTTGGTCGACAGGAGAACCAGCCGAGCCGCGCGGGCCTTGCGCCAGACTTCGAAGGCGTGCCAGTCGACATGCCGGGTCAGATCGGCCATTTCGAGGTAATCCATGCCGGCCCGCCTGAGCGCCTTGTCGGAAAGCGGAAAGCCGGCCGGTTCGATGATGTCGACGCCGAGCCCGAGGCATGCGGCGAAACGCAGGATCGTGCCGGTGTTGCCGGCAATGTCGGGCTGGTAGAGGGCGATGCGGAGAGGGTCGTTCATGTCCACACGCCTCTAATAAGTGGCAGATCGGCCACAGGGATCTCGCGGTCTCGGAAATCGGCGAAGCTGCGGGTGGCCCTTTTTTGCGAAGTCGGTTATGTCACGTCCATTGTCAACCCGAACCGATGGAGGGGTAATTCATGATGACCATGCACATCCAGCGCCCCTCTCGTGGACTTTTTCGATCCACGGCGGTTTCGGTACGACGATTCTCCTAGCACTCTAAGACTTGATCGCACCGATTCCCGCCGAAACGCTTTTTCGGCACCTGAAGGAATCCTGCGATGTTTTTCAAGAAATCTAGAGGGCTGACCGCCCCGCCTGACCCTGCCCGGACCAGCACCTTTCGCGTGCGGACCGACGCAATGCGCGCCTCCGGCCGAATGCCGCCGCAGGACGTTGCCTCGCACTATCGTCACTATTTCCATATGGAGGACGGACCGATGTTCGATCCCTACAGAATACCCGGCTCTAGAAACCTGCACGACCAGAAGATGGCGACCTGGGCGCTGCTGATCGGCGAGACCTATTCCTCGGCGGTTCACGCCGAACTCCGCCGGCGCCCGCATCGCGGTATGCTGCCGGATGTCGATTTCTCGCGCGCGGTTCCCGACCCGCGCCGTCCGTCGCTGGTGCGCAGGATCATCCGGCTCATCAAGCCCGGGCCAAAGATCCGGCTTGTGGACACTGCGCCGCCGGGCGCCGGCAAAGAGCCTGTCGGCGAAATGCCGTCAGGGCCCTATATTGCGCGAAGCAGGGCCGACGGTCCAAGCGACTTCCAACCATCGGCCCTCGACGCCAGGCCTTCCGAGGACTTCGTAAGATCCCGCGCGGCCTAGGCGAAAAAGTTTGTGAGCATGTCCATGTTTAGCTGGTTTGAAAGAAGGCTCGACCCGTTCCCGTCAGCGGAACCGGTCGAGCCACCCAAGACGCTGATCGCGTTCTGCGTGCACTACACACGCGGCGCCTGGCCCTATATCCTTCTCGACGCGGTGCTGGTGACGGCCATCGCCATCGCGGAAGTGTGGATGTTCGGCTTCCTTGGCCGGATCGTCGACTGGCTCTCGGGGCAGAATCGCGAGACGTTCCTGCAGACCGAGGGCTGGAAGCTCGCCGGCATGGCGTTCATCGTGCTGTTCGCGCTGCCGGGCACGGTGTGGTTCCATTCCCTGCTCAACCAGCAGACGCTGATGGGCAACTATCCCATGCGCATCCGCTGGCAGGTGCACCGCTACCTGCTCAAGCAGTCGATGAGCTTTTACCAGGACGAGTTCGCCGGCCGCATCGCTACCAAGCTGATGCAGACGGCGCTTGCCGTGCGCGAATGCGTCATCAAGCTGCTCGATGTCCTCAACTACGTCGTCGTCTATTTCCTGGGCATGCTGTTCATAGTCGGTTCCGCCGATCTGCGGCTGGCGGCGCCGCTCGCGGCCTGGCTGGTCGGCTACATCCTTTTGCTGCGCTACTTCATCCCGCGGCTGGGAAAGGTTGGCGAAGAGCAGGCCAATGCGCGCTCGGTCATGACCGGCCGCGTCGTCGACAGCTACTCCAACATTCAGACGGTCAAGCTGTTCAGTCATGCGCGCCGCGAGGCAACCTTCGCCAAGGAGGGCATGGCGGGTTTCCTGGCGACAGTCTACCGGTCGATGCGGCTGGTGACGGTGCTTTACGGCATGCTCTACATCCTCAACGCGCTGCTGCTGTTTTCGGTCACCGCCATCTCGCTATGGCTGTGGCTGGGACAAGCCGTGACGATCGGCGCGGTGGCGGTGGTCATCGGTCTGGTGCTGCGGCTGTGGGGCATGTCGCAGTGGATCATGTGGGAAATGTCCAGCCTGTTCGAGAATATCGGCACCGTGCAGGACGGGATCGCCTCGATCTCGCTGCCGCGCGTGGTCGAGGATCGGCCGGGTGCGAAAGAGCTTTCCGTTTCGAGCGGCGAGATCCGTTTCGAGGATATCCGCTTCCACTATGGCAAGCAGAAGGGCGTCATCGAGAGCCTGTCGCTGGCGGTCAAGCCGGGCGAAAAGGTCGGCATTGTCGGCCGCTCCGGCGCCGGCAAGTCAACGCTGGTCAATCTGCTGTTGCGCTTCTACGACCTGGAGGCCGGCCGGATCCTGATCGATGGCCAGGACATCGCACATGTGACGCAGGATTCGCTGCGCGCGCAGATCGGCATGGTCACGCAGGACACCTCGCTGCTGCATCGCTCGGTGCGCGAGAACATCCTCTATGGCCGGCCGGATGCCTCGGACGACATGCTCATCGAGGCGGCGCGGCGCGCCGAGGCGGTGGACTTCATCGCCGGGCTTTCGGACGGAAGCGGACGCAAGGGGTTCGACGCCCATGTGGGCGACCGCGGCGTCAAATTGTCCGGCGGCCAGCGGCAACGCATCGCCATCGCCCGCGTTATGCTGAAGGACGCGCCGATCCTCATCCTCGACGAGGCGACGTCCGCGCTTGATTCCGAAGCCGAGGCGGCCATCCAGGAGAACCTCTACAAGTTGATGCAGGGCAAGACCGTCATCGCCATCGCTCACCGTCTGTCGACCATCGCGGCGATGGACAGGCTTGTCGTCATGGACAAGGGCCGTGTCATCGAGGAGGGCTCGCACGAGGAGCTTGTCGCGCGCGGCGGCCTTTACGCGCAGCTGTGGCAACGCCAGTCCGGCGGGTTCCTGCTCGATGACGGCCCGGCCGCGGCCGCCAATGACGCACTTGCAAAGGGCCAAGCAGCAGAATGATGGCCGCCGAATGATGACTGCCGTTTATCGCTGGTTCGAGAACTGGGTCTATCCGTTCAGGGAGCCGGCGAACCTTCGGCCACCATCGAGCGTTGGCGGCTTCATCTGGCATTATGTCGGACAGGCGAAGTTCGCCTTCTTCGCCATGCTGGTCATCGGCGGTATCGCGCCGTTGGTCGAGGCCGGCCTGTTCTACTTCGTCGGGCGGCTGGTCGATATTCTCGACCAGCTTCCCGGGGAGCGCAGCTGGCATGCGCTGTGGGACGCCGCCGGTCCCGAACTGGTGTTCATGATCGCGGTGGTGCTGGTCATCCGCACCGTGGTCGTCGGGCTTTCCGCCCTGGTCGACGAGCAGACGATCACGCCCGGCTTCTACAATCTGGTGCGCTGGCAGGCGCATCGGCATGTGTCGCGCCAGTCCTACGCCTTCTTCCAGAATGATTTCGCCGGCCGCATCGCGACGAAGGTCTGGCAGGCGGGGCAGGCGACAGGCGACCTGATGGAGAGCTTCATCGAGGTGGTCTGGTTCATGCTGGTCTACACGGTGACCACGCTGGCGCTGGTGGCCGGGCTCGATCTCAGGCTCGCGGCGCTGGTCGTTGTGTGGATCGTCGCCTTCGGCTTGCTGGCACGGATCTACCTTCCGGCGATCCGCAAGAATGCCGAGGCGACCGCCGAAGCGGGCTCGATGATCAATGGCCGTATCGTCGATTCCTATTCTAACGTGCAGACGCTGAAACTTTTCTCGGCCGATGGCGACGATCGCTACATCAGGAGTGGCTTCGACATCTATCTCGACGCGCTGCGTCCCTTCACCCGCAGGCTGACCGGCGTGCGCATGGCGCTGACGACGCTGTCCGGCATCATGATCACCGCGATCGGCTGCTTTGCCGTCTATCTCTGGGTGCAAGGCTCGATCACCGTCGGCGCCGTCGCCTTCACACTGTCGCTGGTGCTGCGGCTCAACATGCTGCTTGGCCGCCTGATGATGCAGCTCAACGGCATCCTGCGGAACCTCGGCGTGTTGGAGAATTCCAAGGCGCTGATCTCGCAGCCGCTAGGCCTGGTCGATGCACCCGACGCCGGGGAACTCATTGTCACCGGCGGCCGCATCGAGGTGAAGAACCTCGAATTCCACTACGGCAAGGGTTCGGGCGTGCTGAACGGCATCGACCTCATGGTCAAGCCCGGCGAAAAGGTCGGGCTGGTCGGGCCGTCTGGCGCCGGCAAGACGACGCTCGCCAATCTGATCCTGCGGCTCTACGATTTGGAGAGCGGCTCCATCACCATCGATGGCCAGGACGTCTCCAAGGTCACGCAGAATTCGCTGCGCGCCAACATAGGCGTCGTCAGCCAGGACACGGCACTCTTTCACCGCTCGCTGCGCGACAACATCAAGCTCGGCATGCCCGACGCGACCGACGCCGAGGTGATCGCCGCGGCGAAGAAGGCTGAGGCGCATGAGTTCATCCTTGCGCTGCGCGACAACAGGGACCGTACCGGCTACGAGGCGTTCGTCGGCGAGCGCGGCGTGAAACTGTCGGGAGGTCAGCGCCAGCGCGTGGCGATCGCCCGCGTCTTCCTCAAGGACGCACCGATCCTGATCCTCGACGAGGCGACGTCCGCTCTCGATTCCGACATCGAGGCGGCCATCCAGGAGAATCTGACGCGGTTGATGGAAAACAAGACGGTCATTGCCATAGCCCACCGGCTGTCGACGATCGCAGCGCTGGACCGGCTGGTGGTGCTGGATGGCGGCCGCATCGTCGAGCAGGGAACCCACGATCAGCTGGTGGCGCTCGATGGGCTTTACGCACGGTTGTGGAAGCGGCAGTCCGGCGGCTTCCTCTACCATGAAGACAGTGCGCTGGAAGAGACGCGGCCGGCCGAATAGGCTGGTTGCAATGCAATCTTAGGACCGGGGTCAGTCATGTCGGTGCGCATGCCTTCGAATTTCGGGAAGTCCAGCCCGCAGGAAACCGCGCTCGATCTGCTCGGTCACGAAATTCTTGCCGAGAAGGCGAGTGCGCTCGGCCGCGCCGGCCAGAAGGTCGAGGAGACGCTGGCAAGGCTGCGCCAGAATGCCGATGAGGAATTGCGCTCCCGGCTCCTGAGGGATGCCGCCGAGGCGGTCCACGCCTATTTCATCCAGCGCGAACTGTGCGGCTTGCGCAGGCACGATGCCGTCATCCGCGAATACGATATCCCGAAGGCCGTGCTGGCCAGGCTCGGCGCGAAATAAGCTTGCGGCCGTGCGGCGAGGTGGGCGCCGTCGCTCGAGATTTGCGGTTAAATCCCGGTTGTTAACCTCGTCTTGCGGCCGTTCGCCGTCTCGCCTGGCGAAAGCGGATTTTGTCCCCGCGACAATCTGCCCTTGTGCCTTGACCCGTCTGGACAAAAACAGGCTTCACGCATAAACCGAACTCCAAATGCCGGAGGAATTCGCTAGCCTGTTCGCCATGCGCTGTCGGGTTGGCGTGAATGAGCGGGGACAAGGCTCGATCACCGGCGCGGAAGAGGCGAAAGGATCAGGCACCCGTGAGCGCAACCGACATCCAGGATCCCAACCGTCGTGATTTTCTCTACGTCGCCACCGGCATGGCCGCGGTGGTCGGCGCGGGTGCTGTCGCGTGGCCCTTCATCGACCAGATGCGCCCCGATGCCTCCACGCTGGCGCTGGCCTCAGTCGAGGTCGATGTCGCCTCGCTGACGCCGGGCATGTCGCTGATCGTCAAATGGCGCGGCAAGCCGGTCGTGGTGCGCAACCGCACCGAACAGGAAATGAAGGACGGCGAGGCGGTGCAGTTGGCCGACCTCAAGGATCCGATCGCGCGCAACGCCAATCTGCCGGCGGATGCGCCTGCGACCGACGCCAACCGCACCACGCCCGGCAAGGAAGCCTGGATGGTGATGGTTCAGGTGTGCACGCATCTGGGCTGCATCCCACTCGGCCAGGAAGGCGATTTCGGCGGCTGGTTCTGCCCGTGCCACGGCTCGCAATACGATACGGCCGGCCGTATCCGCAAAGGCCCGGCGCCTGAGAACATGGCGGTTCCGGTTTTCAAATTCATTTCCGATACCAAGATCCTTATCGGTTGAGGCAGGGGATATTTCGATGAGCGAGGGACACTCGACCTATACGCCCAAGACCGGTATCGAGCGCTGGTTCGACGCGCGCATGCCGCTGCCGCGAATGCTCTATGACAGCTTCGTCGCCTACCCGGTGCCACGCAATCTGAACTATGCTTGGACCTTCGGCGGCATTTTGACCATCATGCTGGTGGCGCAGATCCTGACCGGTGTCGTGCTGGCCATGCATTACACGGCCGACACCAATCTCGCCTTCGGGTCTGTCGAAAAGATCATGCGCGACGTGAATTCGGGCTGGTTGCTGCGCTACATGCACGCCAACGGCGCCTCGTTCTTCTTCGTTGCCGTCTACATCCACATCTTCCGTGGCCTCTATTACGGCTCCTACAAGGCGCCGCGCGAGCTGCTCTGGATCCTCGGCTGCATCATCTACCTCTTGATGATGGCGACAGGCTTCATGGGCTATGTGCTGCCATGGGGTCAGATGAGCTTCTGGGGCGCCACCGTCATCACCGGGTTCTTCAGTGCCATTCCGCTGGTCGGCGACTGGATCCAGCAGCTGCTGCTGGGCGGCTTCGCCGTCGACAATCCGACGTTGAACCGTTTCTTCGCGCTGCACTATCTGCTGCCCTTCATGATCGCCGGCGTCGTCGTCCTGCACATCTGGGCGCTCCATGTCAGCGGCCAGAACAATCCGACCGGCATCGAGATCAAATCGAAGACCGACACGGTCGCCTTCACGCCCTACGCAACCCTCAAAGACGCGTTCGGCATGATCGTATTCCTGTTCTTCTTCGCCTACTTCGTCTTTTATCTGCCGAACTATCTCGGCCATCCGGACAATTACATCGTCGCCAACCCGCTGAAGACGCCGGCCCACATCGTGCCCGAATGGTACTTCCTGCCGTTCTACGCGATCCTGCGCGCCATCACCTTCAACATCGGCCCGATCAACTCCAAGCTCGGCGGCGTGCTGTGCATGTTCGGCGCGATCGTGATGCTGTTCCTGGTGCCGTGGCTAGACACGTCGAAGGTTCGCTCGGCGGTCTACCGTCCCTGGTACAAGCTGTTCTTCTGGCTGTTCGTGGCCGATGCCATCCTGCTTGGCTGGCTGGGCTCGCAGCCTGCCGAGGGCAGCTATGTGTTCATGGCGCAGATGGCGACGCTGTTCTACTTCGCCTTCTTCCTGATCGCGCTGCCCGTGCTTGGCCTGATCGAGACGCCGCGCAGACTGCCGAACTCGATCACCGAGGCGGTGCTGGATAAGAACAGGGGCGGCAGCGGACATCCGGCCGGCGCCACGGCGGCGCCAGAGACCAAGGGCTGAGCATGATCCCGAAAAGTGGGAACCGGTTTTCGGACAAGACCATGTTCAAGCAGGATGACAGAGCGGTTGAGAATCCAAGGGGATTTGGCATGAAGAAGATTCTCACCTCGCTGGCGCTTGTCGGCCTCCTGGCCGCGGGGACCGGTACGGCGGCAGTGGCCGCGGAAGAGGCGCACAACGCCGCGGCGCCGACGCATTTCCCGATCAAGGAGCCGAAGGAAACGAGCTGGAGCTTCACCGGGCCTTTCGGAACCTACGACAAGGGTCAGCTGCAGCGCGGCCTGAAGGTCTACAAGGAGGTCTGCTCGGCCTGCCACTCGATGAACCTCGTGGCCTTCCGCACCCTTTCGGACTTCGGCTATTCCGATGCGCAGCTCAAGACGCTGGCCGCCGGCTACACGATCCATGACGGCCCCAACGATGCCGGCGACATGTTCGATCGTCCCGGCAAGCCTTCGGACTATTTCCCGGCGCCGTTCCCCAACGAGGAAGCCGCCGCGGCTTCCAATGGCGGCGCCGCGCCGCCCGACATGTCGCTGCTGGCCAAGGCGCGCGGCGTCGAGCGCGGCTTTCCGCAATTCGTCTTCGACATCTTCACGCAGTACGACGCCGGCGGACCTGACTACATCCACTCGCTGCTGACCGGCTATGACGAGACGCCGCCGGCCGGCATGGTCATACCGGAAGGCACGCATTACAACCCGTACTTCATGTCGGGCGTGTCGCTGAAGATGCCCAAGCCGCTGTCCGACGGCCAGGTGACCTATGATGACGGCGCGCCGCAGACCGTCGACCAATACGCCCGCGACGTTTCGGCGTTCCTGACATGGGCGGCCGAGCCGCACATGGAAGCTCGCAAGAAGACGGGTTTCCGCGTGCTGGTGTTCCTGCTGCTGTTCGGCGCCCTGCTCTACCTCACGAAGCGCAAGGTGTGGGAAGGCGTGGCGCACTAAGCCGCGCAGGCCTAGCAGTACTAGGGCGCCGGGAGGCGCCCTTTTTGCGTCGCTTCCTGAGATCCGCGTAGACAGGAGCGTCGAACAAGTCCGTTGGCAGGCTGCCATGCGATTGGTATTGCACGCGGGACGGTGACGACAGGGTCGTCCCGACATGGCATTGGAAAATCCATCATGCGGCTCAGCGACTGTCATAATTTCCATGATTTCCGCCGCATGGCGCAGCGGCGGCTGCCGGGGCCGATCTTCAACTACATCGACGGCGCCGCGGACGATGAAGTCACCTATCGCCGCAACAGTGAAAGCTTCGAGACATGCGACCTCGTCCCCAACGTGCTGCGCGGGGTGAGCGAGATCGACATGTCGGTAACGGTGATGGGACAGAAGCTGGCAATGCCGTTCTATTGCTCACCGACGGCCTTGCAGCGTCTTTTCCACCATCAGGGCGAGCGCGCGGTCGCCAAGGCCGCCGCCAAGTTCGGGACCATGTTCGGCGTGTCCTCGCTGGGCACGGTCAGCCTCGAGGAGGCGCGCAAGATCAGCGACGGCCCGCAGGTCTACCAGTTCTACTTCCACAGGGACCGCGGCCTCAACCGGGCGATGATGCAGCGGGCAAAGCAGGTTGGCGTCGAGGTGATGATGCTGACGGTGGACAGCATCACCGGTGGAAACCGCGAGCGCGACAAGCGAACCGGGTTCGCCATCCCCTTCAAACTTAATCTGGCGGGAATGACGCAGTTCGCGCTCAAGCCGGCCTGGGCGCTGAACTATTTCAGCCATGAGGGCTTCAAGCTGCCGCAGCTGGACGAGCATGTCGACATGGGCGGCGGCACGATGTCGATCAGCCGCTACTTCACCGAGATGCTCGATCCCTCGATGACCTGGGATGATGTCGCCGAGATGGTCAAGCTCTGGTCGGGTCCGTTCTGCCTGAAGGGTGTGATGTCGGTGGAGGATGCCAGGCGCGCCGTCGACATCGGCTGCAGCGGCATCGTGCTGTCCAACCATGGCGGCCGGCAATTGGATGGTTCGCGGGCCGCCTTCGACCAACTGGCCGAGATCGTCGACGCGGTCGGCGACAGGATCGATGTCATCATGGATGGCGGCGTACAGCGCGGCACGCATGTGCTCAAGGCGCTGTCGCTGGGCGCCAAGGCCGTCGGCGTGGGGCGCTACTACCTGTTTCCGTTGGCGGCGGCCGGGCAGCCGGGCGTCGAGAGGGCGCTCGAACAGATGCGGGTCGAGATCGAGCGTGGCATGAAGCTGATGGGCTGCAGCTCGGTCGCACAATTGTCGCGCGCCAATCTCCGTTTCAGGTAGGAAATCATGAAAGCTTCGCTCGAAGAAACGCTGCTCGCCTCGATCCGCACCATTCCCGACTATCCCAGGCCGGGCATCCTGTTTCGCGACATCACGACGCTGCTTGGCAATGCAAGCGCCTTCCGCCGTTCCATCGACGAGTTGGTGCACCCCTATGCGGGCCAGAAGATCGACAAGATCGCCGGCATTGAGGCGCGCGGCTTCATCCTTGGCGGCGCCGTGGCGCACCAGCTCTCGGCGGGCTTCGTGCCGATCCGCAAGAAGGGCAAGCTGCCGTACGAAACGGTGCGCGTCGCCTACAGCCTGGAGTACGGGCTGGACGAGATGGAGATGCACAAGGACGGCGTGTTGCCGGGCGAAAAAGTGATCCTGGTCGACGATCTGATCGCCACCGGCGGCACAGCCGAGGCGGCCGTCAAGCTGCTGCGCCAGATCGGCGCCGACATTCTCGCGGCCTGCTTCGTCATCGATCTGCCGGACCTCGGCGGGCGCGCCAAGCTCGAGGCGCTCGGCGTGCCGGTGCGGACGCTGATCCGCTTCGACGGTCATTGAGGTCTTTTCCCCTTCTCCCCTTGTGGGAGAAGGTGTCGCTGAAGGCGACGGATGAGGGGTGTTCCAGGAAACGCCAACGTCTCATTCCGCTGGAACATTCCTCATCCGTCCCGGCGCTGCGGGCCGATCCACCTTCCCGCAGGGGGAGAAGGAGCAGGGTTGCGCTATCCCGCCTTCACCAGCACCGCGCTTTCGAACTCGAGCACCTTGTCGCCACCTGAACGGAACGCTTCGGAGCGCAGCGTCAGCAGCCGCCAGCCGGGGCGTGAGGCAATCGGACGGTGGGCGAGTGCAGTGCGTGTGAAGGTGATGGTTTGACCGGCATAGACCGGTTTCAGCCATTTCAAATTCTTGAATCCGGGCGAGGGGCCGAATTCCGGCTCTGGTCCCGGGCCGGTCCACTCGGCGCCCATGCGGGTTTCGAGATTGAGCTTCATCCAGGTGGCGGCGGTGTGCCAGCCCGATGCGCAAAGGCCGCCCAGCACGCTTTCCTTGGCCGCGTCCTCATCGATATGGAAGATTTGCGGATCGTATTTGCGGGCGAAGGCCTTGATCTCCTCGGCTTCGAATGTGTGCGAGCCAAGCGTGACTGTGGTGCCGATGGCGAAGAACTCATCCAACGTCATGTCGCGCGCTCCGCGGCGGCGCGGGTGAGAAACATGACCGAGTTCTCGAGCTCGAAGACGCTTTCGCCGCGCTGGTTGAAGAGTTCACCGCGCAAGGTCACCAGGCCCAGTTGCGGCTTCGATCTGGATGGGCGCCTCGCAACGACGACGACACTTCCGGCAAGCGTGTCGTCGGCGAGCACGGGCTTCTTCCACTTGACCAGGTCAACGCCGGGCGCGCCCTGGCAGGTCGAGTCCAGCAAGAAGGCATCGCATAGCATGCGCATGAACATGGCGCAGGTGTGCCAGCCCGAGGCCGCCAGTCCGCCGAGAATGCTGGCCTTGCCGGCTGCCTCGTCGAGATGCATCGGCTGCGGGTCGAACTCCCTGGCGAATTCGACGATCTCATCCGCCGACACCAGCTTGGTGCCGAGGTCGATCGATGCGCCCTCGACGAAGTCCTCATAGGCCCAGGTTTTTGCAATCATGGTGTGATATCCGGCGCCGCAATCCGATCGCGAGGACCGGGCATCCCGGATGCAGGCCGCAGGCTCTTTGGTCAAGAGATTTCTATGGCGCCAGGCCGGCCCGCAAGGTTTCCGGCGCGTCGCTCAGAGCCAACCGCGGCGGCGGAAATACAGATAGGGCAGGATCGCCGACAGAACCATCATGGCAATGGCGAAGGGATAGCCGAACTCCCACTTAAGTTCGGGGATGACATCGAAATTCATGCCGTAGATCGAGGCGACCAGCGTCGGCGGCAGGAAGATCACGGCGGCGACGGAGAAGATCTTGATGATGGCGTTCTGCTCGATCGAGATCATGCCCAGCGTAGCGTCGAGCAGGAACGAGATCTTTTGCGACAGGAAGGTGACGTGGTCGGCGAGCGACTGCACGTCGCGTGACAGCGTCTTGATACGCGCCTTGGTGTCCTTGCTCATCTTGGTGGACGCCGAAGCATGGGCGAAGAAGCCGGCGAGGCGCTGCAGGGAGATCAGGCTGTCGCGCACCGACGAGGCGACATCCTCCTTGCGGGCGATGCTCTTCAGCAATTCCTGGAAGTCGCGGTTGCGCTTCGACGCCTTCGTCGATCGGGCCTCGAAAATGTCACGCGAAATCGCCTCGATGTCGCGGCCGGCGCGTTCGAGGATATCGGCGAGGCGATCGACGATCGCTTCCAGCAGACCGATCAGAATGGTGTCGCCGCTGGTGCAGCCGGTGGCCGCCTTCTCGGCGCGCTGCGGAAAGGTCTTGAACGCCGTCGGTTCATGATAGCGCACGGTGATGAGCCTGGCGCCGGCGAGCACGAAGGTGACAGGCGACATCTGTGGATCGTCGATATCCGTCTGGGCCGGCAGGGTAGCAGTCATGAAATAGGCGCCGTCCTCGACATAAAGGCGGCTCGAGATCTCGATCTCCTCCATCTCCTCGCGCGTCGGCACGTCGACGCCGAGCCAGGTCTCGATCGTCTTCTCCTCTTCCTTTGTCGGATTGATCAAATCGGCCCAGACGATGCTGTCGCTGTTGGCCAGGAGATCGTCGACGGCGCACAGGCGATCATTATCGACGACGAAGGCTTTGATCATCGCCGGGTCTCCATGCTGGGGCCGAAGGTGCGGTCGGAATGACGCGTGTTCCGGAAGGCGCGAGCCGCTAGCTGTATGAAAGCGCCGGTCGCGCAGGAGCCGATTAGACCCGAGACGCGACAAGGTCAAGGCGGCCATGCCACGGCCGAGGCGTTGCGGGAGTACGACCGGATCGCAATGAGCGCCGGCGGCGCGAGGCCTCAGGTGTTGAACTTGAACAGCATGATGTCGCCGTCCTGGACGACGTATTCCTTGCCTTCGTCGCGCGCCTTGCCGGCTTCCTTGGCCGCCACTTCGCCGCCCAAAGTGACGAAGTCGTTGTAGGCGATGGTCTGTGCGCGGATGAAGCCGCGCTCGAAGTCGGTGTGGATGACGCCGGCCGCCTGCGGTGCCTTGTCGCCCTTATGCACGGTCCAGGCGCGCGTCTCCTTCGGGCCCACGGTAAAGTAGGTGATGAGGTGCAACAGCTCGTAGCCGGCCCGGATGACCTTGTTGAGGCCTGGCTCGTCGAGGCCGAGCGAGGCCAGGAACTCCATCTCCTCCTCGTCCGAGAGCTGGGCGACCTCGGCCTCGATGGCGGCGGAGATCACGACCGTGCTCGCGCCCTGCGCGGCGGCCATCTTTTCCACCGCTCTGGTGTGTTCGTTGCCGGTCGCGGCGTCGGCCTCGGCGACGTTGCAGACATAGAGCACCGGATGCGAGGTCAACAGGTTCAGTCCCTGGAGGATGCCCAGATCCTCCGGCGAGATGCCCTTGAGCAGGACGCGGGTCGGCTTGCCGGCCTGCAACAGCTCGAGTGCCGCTTCCATCATCGGCAGCACGGCAGTCGCTTCCTTGTCCTTGCTGGCGGCGCGCTTGCGGATCTGCACGATGCGGCGCTCGAGGCTATCCAGATCGGCCAGCATCAGCTCGGTCTCGACCGTCTCGGCGTCTGCGACGGGGTCGATGCGGCCCTCGACATGGGTGATGTCGTCGTCCTCGAAACAGCGCAGCACATGCACGATGGCGTCAACCTCGCGGATGTTGGCAAGGAACTGGTTGCCCAGGCCTTCGCCCTTCGAGGCGCCGCGCACGAGGCCGGCGATGTCGACGAAGGAGATGCGGGTCGGAATGATCTCCTTCGACTTGCCGATCGCGGCGATCTTCTGCAGGCGCGGGTCCGGCACCGCCACCTCACCGGTGTTCGGTTCGATGGTGCAGAACGGATAGTTGGCGGCCTGTGCCGCGGCCGTCCTGGTCAACGCGTTGAAGAGCGTCGACTTGCCGACGTTGGGCAAGCCAACGATGCCGCATTTGAAACCCATTGTGTCTGGTCCTATCGGGAAATCGAGATTTGATCAGGGCTATGGGCGATACGGGTGATCGGCGTCAAGCCCCGGGCGCCGTCGCTGCTCAGTCCTTGCCGCCGAACAGCTTCTTCAACATGGCGGCCATCGGTCCGGAGTCCGGCAGTTTGGCAGGCGCCTGCTGTGGGCGAGCCTGGCGGATGTGGCTCTGCTGTTTTGGAGCCTGCTGCTTTTGCGCCGGCTTTTCCGGCTCGGCGCCGGCCTTGCCCTGGACGGCGAGCGTGGCCTTGTTCATGAAGCCGGACTCGTCTCCCTTGACGATCATGGCGGCGTTGTCGGCGATGGCTTCGAGCAAAGGGTCGAGCCACTCCCGGTCGACCTTGTCGAAATCGCCCAAAACGTGATGCTGGACCATTTCCCTGACGCCGGGATGACCGACGCCGATGCGCACGCGGCGATAAGCGTTGCCCACATGGCCGTCGATCGAGCGTATGCCGTTGTGGCCGCCGGCGCCGCCCCCTGTCTTGATGCGCAGCTTGCCTTCGGCAAGGTCGATCTCGTCATAGAAGACCGTGAGCGCGGACGGGTCGAGCTTGTAGAAGCGCAGCGCTTCACCGACCGATTGGCCGGAATTGTTCATGAACGTCTGGGGCTTGATCAGGACTAGCTTTTCGCCGCCAAGCATGCCCTCGGCGATCAGTCCCTGGAATTTCTTCGACCAGGGTGAAAAGGAATGGCGGCGGGCGATTGCGTCCGCCGCCATAAAGCCGACATTGTGCCGGTTGTTGGCATACTTCACGCCCGGATTGCCGAGTCCTGCAAACAGCAGCATCGCCAGCTCCAGGCGAAAGGAGATTACTTCTCTTCGGCGGCAGGAGCCGCTTCGGGTGCAGCCGCTTCAGCCGTGTCTTCGGTCTCCGGCTTCATCGCCGAAGAACCGGCAATGGTCGCGACGGTGAAGTCGCGGTCGGAGATGACGGGTTTCACACCTGCCGGCAGCTTGACCGCCGAAATGTGGATCGAGTCGCCGATATTGGTGCCGGTGAGATCGATGGTGATGAATTCCGGGATCGCATTGGCTGGGCAGTGGAACTCGACTTCGTGACGCACGATGTTGAGCACGCCGCCACGCTTGATGCCGGGCGACTTGTCCTCATTGATGAAGTGGACAGGCACGTTGACATTGACCTCGGTGTCCTTGCCGATGCGCAGGAAGTCGACATGGACAGGGAAATCCTTGACCGGGTCGAGCTGGAAGTCCTTCGGCAGGACCTGGATCTTCTGGCCGTCGACATCGATCGTGGCGATTGTGGTGAGGAACCCGCCGCCATGGATCTTGTAGAAGATGTCCTTATAGGTGAGCGAGATAGCCAGGGGAGGCTGCTTGTCACCGTAGATTACTGCAGGCACTTTACCGTTGCGGCGAACTGCACGGGCGGACCCCTTACCGACCTGTTCGCGCGCTTCGGCCTTGAGCTCGTAAGTGTCGTGGCTCATGGCATTTCCTTTCGGTTGTTCTGGAGCGTTCGCGGCGGACAAATTGCCTGGACCGCAAACGTCGAAAGCCGCCGGGTAAGGCGGCCTTCCGCCGCGTTGCCTCCAAGGGTGTCTACGCGGGTGGCGGCTCTATAGCGGAAGGCGGCTGGCGGTGCAACCCGGGTGGGTATGAGCAACCCCGTTACAGGCCGCTATGCCACGGCTGCCTTGCGCGCTTCCTTCATGTTCGGCAGGAACACGGTCAAGAGGCCCAGCAGCGGCAGATACGAACAGATCCGGAAGACGAAATCGATCCCCTTCATGTCGGCAACCACGCCGAGCACCGCGGCGGCGATGCCGCCCATGCCGAAGGCGAAGCCGAAGAAGATGCCGGCGATCATGCCGACGCGGCCCGGCACCAACTCCTGCGCGAAGACGACGATGTTGGAGAAGGCCGACGACAGGATCAGCCCGATCAGCACCGTCAGCACCATGGTCCATTCCATGTTGGCGTAGGGCAGGGCGAGCGTGAATGGCAGCACGCCGACGATCGAGAACCAGATCATCGCCTTCTGTCCATAGCGGTCGCCGAACGGGCCGCCGAGCAGGATGCCGAGCGCCGAGGCGCCGAGGAACAGGAACAGCATGATCTGCGACATCTGCACTGAAACGCCGAACTTATGGATCGAGTAGAAGGTGTAGTAGCTGGCGAGGCTGGCGATGTAGGCGTTCTTGCTCAGCACCAGCAGGGTCAGCACGATCAACGCGCCCATCACCTTGCGGCGCGGGAATGGCGAAACGAAATTTGGCGCGCTGCGGTTGGCCTGCGCGGCGCGCAGCCGGCTGTACCAGCCGCCGACCCGCCACAGGACGATGATGCCGATCATGGAGCCGACGGCAAACCAGGCGATACTGGTCTGGCCGAACGGCACGACGATGAAGGCGGCCAGCAGCGGGCCCATGGACTGGCCGAAATTGCCGCCGACCTGGAAAAGCGACTGCGCGAGGCCGAACCGGCCGCCGGAGGCAAAGCGGGCGATGCGCGAGGATTCCGGATGGAAGATCGCCGAGCCGATGCCGATCAGCGAAGCGCCGATCAGCAGCAGCGCATAGTGACCGGCATAGGCCAGCACGATCAGGCCGATCAGGGACGACGCCATGCCATAGGGCAGCGAATAGGGCATCGGCTTCTTGTCGGTGATCATCCCGATCACCGGCTGCAGCAGCGATGCCGTCACCTGGAAGGTGAAGGTCAGCAGGCCGATCTGCCAGAAATCCAGGCCATAATTCTCTTTCAGAAGCGGATAGATGGCCGATAGCAGCGATTGCATGATGTCGTTGATGCAGTGGCAAAAGCTTACCGCCAGAATGACGGTAAAGGCCGTCGCCTGGGCTGAGGCGGGGCTGGCGACCGCGGGCGGTGCGACGCTGGTGGCTGTCGTATCGGACAAGGCAGGCTCCGTAGTCTTCTTGGCGGGAGGGCCCGCAGGGCAGGTTGGCGGGGCTCACGCCGCCGCCCAGAGTGTCGGTGCCTTATAGGCTGCTTGCCGGGCGACTTCTTTCGTGGTTTGGTCCAATAGTTTCGCAAGTGGGCCATACAAGATGCCGCATGGCAGGGAAATCTCTAACCCCGGCAACGCCGATCTCGAGCAGATGCATGAGCGTCGCTGGCAATGGCTGGAGCAGGTGGCCGGACCGGCTGTGGCCTTGCCGACCGAATATCCGGACGGCTACCACGTGCCGCGACATCGACACAGCCGCAGCCAGTTGCTGCACGCCCTGGTCGGCGTGGTGCTGGTGACGACGCGGCACGGGCGCTGGATGGTGCCGCCCGATCACGCGATGTGGATCCCGGCCGGCACCGAGCATTCGGTCGAAATGCTGGGCGATGTCTCGATGCGCTCGGTCTATGTCATGCCGCAGGCGATACCCGGCCTGCCCGAGGGGCTGCGTGTGGTCGGCGTCACAGACCTGATGCACAGCCTGATCGTGGAATCGGAAAAGCTGCCGCAGGGTGGCGAATTGCAGGGCCGCGGCGGGTTGATCATGAATCTCCTGCTGCATGAAATCCCGACCCTGCCGGAACGGCCGCTCGGCTTGCCGTTCCCGTCGGATCAGAGGCTTGCCGCGCTGTGCAGGCGGTTCGTCGCCGCGCCTTCGCCGCGCGCGACGATCGACGAATGGGCTGATGCCGCTGGCATGAGCCGCCGTTCCTTCACCCGCGCCTTCCACCGGCAGACCGGCCTCTCGCTGTCGACCTGGCGCCAGCAGGCCTGCCTGTTCGCGGCCTTGCCCCGGCTGGCGGACGGCGAGCCGATCACGCGGGTGGCGCTCGACCTAGGGTATGACAGCGTGCCGGCCTTCATCACCATGTTCAAGCGCATGCTGGGAACTTCACCGCGCGGCTATATGCGCGGCGCGCGCGACAGCGGCGAAAGCCCGCGTCGGCCAGCGGCCGAAGGGGCAACCAGATTGCTGCCGTCGACTATCTAGTCGAACAGGCTCGACACCGATTCCTCGGTGGCCGTGCGCGAGATGGCTTCGCCCATCAGATCGGCGATCGAGATGACGCGGATGTTCGGCGCGTCGAGCACGCCTTGGGTCGGCTGGATGGAATCGGTGATCACCAGCTCCTGCAGCTTCGAGCTGCTGATGCGGGCCACGGCGCCGCCTGACAGCACGCCATGGGTGATATAGGCAGTGACGCTGGTGGCGCCGTTAGCCAGCAACGCGTCGGCGGCGTTGCACAGCGTGCCGCCGGAATCGACGATGTCGTCGATCAGCAGGCAGTCCTTGCCGGCGACAGCGCCGATGATGTTCATCACTTCCGACTCGCCGGGCCGCTCGCGGCGCTTGTCGACGATGGCCAGTTGCGCGTCGAAGCGCTTGGCCAGCGCGCGAGCCCGCACCACGCCGCCAATGTCGGGCGACACCACCACGACATTGCCGAGCTGCTTGTATTTCGCCTTCACGTCGCGGGCCATCACCGGGACGGAGAACAGATTGTCGGTCGGGATGTCGAAGAAGCCCTGGATCTGCCCGGCATGCAGGTCGAGCGTCAGGACGCGGTCGACGCCGGCGCGGGTGATCATGTTGGCGACCAGCTTGGCCGAGATCGGCGTGCGGCCGGAGGCGCGGCGGTCTTGCCTGGCGTAGCCGAAATAGGGGATCACGGCGGTGATGCGTTTGGCCGACGAGCGCATGAAGGCATCGATCATGATGAGCAGTTCCATCAGGTGATCGTTGGTCGGAAACGAGGTCGACTGCAGGATGAAAACATCCTCGCCACGCACGTTTTCCTGGATTTCAACGAAGATTTCCTGATCGGCGAAACGCCTGACGCTGGCTTTGCCCAGCGGGATGTTGAGATAGCGGGCGACCGCTTCAGCCAGCACCCTGTTGGAATTGCCTGCGAAGAGTTTCATGCACCGTTCCTGGTGAAGGATTTCCTCGGGCTTTTAGCTGCCCGCGCCGGTATTGCAAGCGCCGTGATCGGGAATCCGCCGGCTAAGATGAAGAAAGCTCCGCGCCCCCGCAGGCGGGGGTCATTTCAGCCTGCCTTGCCGCCAAGCCAGGCTTCGAACTGGTCGAGCGTCTGGTCGGCAATCGCCTGCATGGTGGCGGGCGACACCGCCTTCCAGTTGTCGGCGCCGCTGCTGTCGCCGGACGTGACCGAAGGCGCCTTCTGCTGGCCGTTGATGCGGTGCAGCCGGTTGCCGGCCGGGTCATAGATGTCCCAGACATAGATGACGGTGGTGTCCTTGCCTTCAGAGAGCACCGAGAAGTAGCCCTTCAGCACATGGGTCGCGGTCTGATCGGCGCTGCCGGCAAGCGTAATGCCGCGCTGCCTGGCGCGCGTCTGCAACTCGGCCGTCAGCGGCGTCGCGGCTTCCACCGATGCGCCGACGATCGGCGCGATCTGCAGGCGTGTCCTGGACAGGATTGCGGCGCTTTGCGCCGGCGTTGGCGGTGCAGCGGCGGTACCGCCCGTGGTGACGGCGGGCCCGGCGCCGGCGGCAATAGTACCGGCGGCCTTGCCTTGCGTGGCGGGCGGCGGCGTTGCCGCTGTCGCGGGTGGTGTTATCGCCGATGGCTCAAGTACATCCTTGGCATTGGTGCAGGCGGCCATCGCCAGCGCCGCGAGCAATGACACGGTCGTCACATGCGATCGTCTCATTTGCCTGGTAACTCCTTGGCGAACAACGCCCCAGTATGGATTCACTGCACGATCAAGTCGAGATCATGGCGGGAGAGCGGCTTCGGCTGCGTTTCGGTGGTCAGGTAGGTTCGGCCAAGCGTCATCGCCGCTTCTGTTTCGGAGTCCATGATGATCATGTGCGCGAACAGCGTCATGTTGGGAGCGATCGGCTCCGGGTTGCCCTGGTAGAACATCGGCATGTCCATCCAGGACGGCGTAAAGCGGGCGCCGACCGAATAGCCGCAGGCGTTCAGACGGTGCTTGGTCAGGCCGTGCGTCTCCAAGGTGCGGGCGTGGGCATCGAAGACGTCGCCAAAACTGTTGCCGGGCGTCATCGCCTTCTCGACGGCCAGCAACGCGGCGCGTGCGGCGTCGAACAGGTCCTGATGGCGCTTCGACACTTTGCCGGTCAGCACCGTGCGCATCATCGGCGCGTGATAGTGGTGGAAGACGCCGGCCCATTCGAGCGTCAGCTGGTCGTTCTTGTTGAGCTTGCGGCGGCCGGCCTTGTAGCGGCAGAGCAGAGCGTCGACGCCGGAGCCGATGATGAACTCGTTGGCCGGATAGTCGCCGCCGCCGGCGAAGATCGCACCCTGCATCGCCGCCAGGATCAGCGCCTCGTCGCCGCCCTGCCTGATCAGCGGCAAGGCTGCGTCCAGCGCGTCGTCGGAGAGATTGGCGGCTTTCTCGGCCTTGGCTATCTCGGCGGGACTTTTGAACAGTCGAAGCCGGCCGACAATGCCGGACGCATCGGCTATCTGGCCGAAGGTCTGCAACTGTTCGTCCAGCCGGCGGCCATTATAGGCAGTCAGGCCGTGCGTATCATATTCGACGCCGATGCGGGCGCCGAGCAGGTCGAGATCGTTGAGCAGATTGCGCAGATCGACGGCCGGGTTGGCGCCGTTGCGGTCGGTCCACAGGACGATGTTGTCGATGATCGAGGTGTGGCGCGCCTGGCGCAGATCGGCCGAACGGGTCAAAAGCACCATCGAGCCGTCGGCCTTCATCACCAGGCACTGGAAGAAGCAAAAGCCGAACGTGTCGTAGCCGGTCAGCCAGTACATGCTTTCCTGCGCGAACAGAAGGATGGCATCCAGCTTCTTTTCGGCCATCTCGATCATCAGCCGGTCGCGCCGAGCGTCGAATTCCGATCGTTCAAAATGCAGAGCCATTATTCCGTCTCCAAAACGATTGCCGAAACCTGCCGGCCGTAATCAGGCTCCTTGCGGTGCGTGGCGCGCCGGTAGGAGTAGAACAGATCTTCCTCGGCATAGGTGCAGCGGCCAAGTCCCTCGGCCGTGACACCGGCCTTGGCCAGCCGGTCCACCGTGTAGAGGTTGAGATCGAACATGGCATGGCTCGGCTTGGCGGAGGCTGCGAAATAGCGGTTGTTTCCAGCATCGGCCTCGACGAAGCGGGCGACGAATTCGGGGCCGACCTCATAGTTTTGCGGGCCGATCGACGGGCCGAGCACGGCAATGATGTTTTCGCGCCGCGCACCCAGGCTTTCCATCGCGGCAATGGTGTTTTCGAGCACGCCGGTGAAGGCGCCCTTCCAGCCGGCATGGGCGGCGCCGATGACGCGCGCCTGGCTGTCGGCGAACAGGACCGGTCCGCAGTCGGCCGTGGAGGCGCCGACGGCGATGCCGGGCCGGTCGGTGACGATGGCGTCGGCTTTGGGCCGCTCGCCGGCAAAGGGCTCGTGGGCGACGATGACGTCGGGCGAGTGAATCTGCCAGGCCGTCAGAAGGTGGCTGGCCGGCACGCCCATCCAGGTAGCGACGCGGGCGCGATTCTCGGCCACCAGCGCCTGATTGTCATTAGAACCGCTGCCGATGTTGAGGCTACGGTAGATGCCTTCGGAGATGCCGCCGGTTCGGGTGAAATAGCCGTGGCGGATGCCTTGGGCCCTGGCCTTGTCCAGCAAGGGCGACCGAACGGGATCCGGCTTGGTCTGATTCAGCATGCGGGGGTTGTCGTCCGTGTGAGGGGTTTCGTCAAGACAAAGCGGCGCGTGGTAAAAGGAGGCAAGCTCGGTCCAGACGGACGGTTCGATCCGTCCTTTCCAGCCCGGAGATTGGGAGGGGCACGAGCGAAAAGTCAATCCGCCGTCGTAAACGTCCGAACGGCCATGCCCCGCGGCACAACCGCCAGCACCTTGAACAACTCGCCCATGGCTTGCGGTCCGGCGAGACGTTCGACCTCGCCGGCGAGTCGTTCGCGGGTCGCCTGGTCGGCATCGGCGCCAAGCCGGCCGGCGCGCTCGAGAATGCCCATGCCGAGCAGGAAGTCGCCCTGCGTCGAGAGATGGGCGTCCAGGCCGTGCGCGCGAACGATCGCTGCAAGGCCGGCAAAGTCGACATGGGCGGTGACGTCGGCCTCGCCGGGATTGGCCAGCACATCTTCGTGCCCGTGCCTGCGCAAGGCTTGCAGCGTGTCGCCGATACCGGGCTGAAGATGGCCATAGTCCAGGAACAGGCCCGCGCCGCCATGGCTTTCGATGCGTTGCGCGATCGCAGCCATCAGAGCCGCCCGGGCTGGCGCTACCTCGACCACCGCACCTTGCGGCGCTTCGGCCGCATCGACGGGCAGCAGCGTCGGGTCGATCGATCCGGCGCCGGCGAAGAAGCGAAGCTCGCGCGTATCGTCGAGGCCGACCATGCGCTCGCGCCATCCGGCGCCGGCGCGGATGAACTGGCGGATCGGCACGGCGTCGAACAATTCGTTGCCGACAAGGAAAAGCGGCTGTGGCGGCAGCGTGTCGATGGTCTCGTGCAAGCCAACAGCGAACGGTGTTGCGGCGAGCGTCTGTCTCTGGATTTCGGCCAAACGCGGGCTGGTTTCGATCATGGCGAAGGCGGCGCCGTTTGCCAGTCCCGGATCGAGCCGCGACAGAGTGCGCAGCATGTCCTTCATCAGGGTGCCCCGGCCGGGGCCGATCTCGGCGACGGTCACCGGCATCGGCCGGCCGGCCGCCAGCCAGGCCTGGTAAATCCAGACGCCGACCAGTTCGCCGAACATCTGGCTGATTTCCGGCGCGGTTATGAAATCGCCGGCCGTGCCGAAGGGCTCGCGTGTCGTGTAGTAGCCATGCTCTGGGTCGAACAGGCAGAGCGCCATGTATTCGTTGATCGGGATCGGCCCCAGGGCTTCAATCAGCCCGACAATGCGGGTCTTCAGATGTGTCATGCGGGACGCGGCTGCGGGACCGGCCTGGCGGTGGCCATCGCCCAGATGCCGGCCAGAACCATGGGCGTCGACAGGACCATGCCCATGGTCAGCCAGCCGGTGCCGAGTAGGTAGCCGAGTTGCTGGTCCGGCTCGCGGAAGAACTCGACGAAGATGCGCGACAGCCCGTAGCCACAGATGAACGCGCCACCAACGAAGCGCGGCGTCTTCAGCTTGAGCCTCGAATGGGTGAGGATGCGCAGCACCAGGAACAGCACGATGCCTTCGAGGAAGGCCTCGTAAAGCTGGCTCGGATGCCGCGGATCCAGCCCGGCTGGACAGTCCCCCATTGCCTGCCTGATGCGGTCGTTGCAGAAGACAACGCCCCAGGAAACGTCCGTCACGCGGCCCCAGAGCTCCGCATTGATGAAATTGGCGACGCGCACCAGGCCAAGGCCGACCGGCACGCCGGCGGCCACGACATCGAACAGCGACCAGGTGCGGATGCCCCGCTTGAGGGAAAACAGCGTCATGGCAAGGATGACGCCGAGCAGGCCGCCATGGAACGACATGCCGCCCTGCCAGACTGCCAAGATGTCGAGCGGGTGGGCGAGGTAGCGCGCCAGATCATAGAACAGGACATAGCCAGTGCGACCGCCAAGGACGACGCCGATGGCGGCCCAGACAATGAAATCATCGAGGTCCTCGGGCTTCATCGGCGCAACGCCGCCTGGCCACAATGTCGCATTGGCGGCGAGCCGCTTGGCGTACCACCAGGCAAACAGGATGCCGACGATGTAGCCGACGCCGTACCAGTGCACCGCCAGCGGCCCGATCTGGACCAGGATCGGGTTGATGTTGGGAAAGCCCAGGGAGGCCAGCGGCAGCAGCAAATAGTCGTTCAACGGGGACTCTCGGGTTACGAAGCGCCTTCGGGCGCGGACCATGCGGCAGGGTTTTGACGTGGTCAAGGCGCGGTGGCTGTCCGTTAGGTGTTGGACAGCACCGGCGTTGCGGGCCAGCCTATTGAGGCGAGCTCAATCCTTGGCGGCCACCACTCGGCGCAACGCGTCGTTGATCCTGTCCTGCCAACCAGGACCGTCTTCCTGGAAATGGTCCAGCACGGCGCGGTCGATCCTGATCGAGACAAGCTCGCGCACGTTCGGCGCGGATGAGGGTTCGCGGAGCGGGGCCAGTGGTTTCTTGGCCGGCTTGAAGGCAGCTTCTGCTGCTGCCATCGGATCTGTCGGTCGGCGCGGCGGCGTTGCCATTGGCGAATCCTGACTGAAGTGCTTGCGAGAGACCAGATGTCGAAACGATAGGCGATCGGTGCCATCGAGTACAGTTAGAGACAGTCTGCGCACATCGTCCAATGATGCGCCATAGCAACGCAGATGCGGGCCGAGCCCTCAACGTTCTTGCATTCCGCGCACGGCGCCACTACGTCATTTCAAGCAAGCGAGGATTTGCCATGTCGACCGGACCGAACCGCATTCTCGATGAATTCGCCAAGCTGATGACCGACGCGGCCGGGGCCGCGCAGGGCGTTCGCCGCGAGGTGGAGACCGCGTTCAAGGGACAGGCCGAGCGGATCCTCAACACGATGGACGTGGTGCAGCGCGAGGAGTTCGAGGCCGCGCGCGAGATGGCCGCCAAGGCACGCGACGAGAATGGCCGGCTTGCTGCCCGCATCGACGCGCTGGAAGCGAAGATCGCCTACCTTACCGGCAACGGCACGCCGGACGCGACGGCAACGCCCGGCGCAAAAAAATAATTATTAAACTTTTCCACAAAGCCCGATCCTGAAAAGCGCTTTGCCGTGAATCGCTTAACGGCGACGCACGAATCTTTGTGACAGCGGTTTCCACATGCGAATGACGCAGTGCGAAGAAATGGGCTGTTCACGCGACTCCCGATCAATAGACTGAATTTGTTGCATGATTCGGAGCAGGGTCATGCGACCGGGCGGTGGGTCCGGTCTAGGGTCTTGTGTCGAGAAGTCCTGGCCGTCCGAGTTCAAGACAAGATTGTTCGTTGTGTGTGCCCTCCCGCGGAGCGTGTGGCGGCGCTCCTTAGAACACAGGAAGCATTCCATGGAACTTCTCGAACTCGAAATGTCCCGCGAAATTCATCCGGTGGATGTCATCGAGCAGGTCGCGCACAACAATGACTGGTCCTTCGAGCGGGCCGGGGATGACGAGATATCGATCTCGGTCGCCGGAAGCTGGACCGACTACCATGTCTCCTTCTCGTGGATGGAGGATTTCGAGGCCCTGCATCTAGCCTGCGCCTTCGACATCAAGGTGCCGGAGGCCCGCGCCCTGGAGGTGATGCGGCTCCTGTCGCTGATCAACGAGCAGATGCTGTTCGGCCATTTCGACCTTTGGGAGCAGGAAGGCGCGATCATGTTCCGCCAGTCGCTGCTGTTGGCAGGCGGGGTCGAGCCTTCGAGCCAGCAGGTCGAGGTGCTGCTGTCGTCGGCGCTCGAAGCCTGTGAATGCTATTTCCAGGCTTTCCAGTTCGTCGTCTGGTCGGGAACGTCGGCCAAGGACGCGCTGGCCGGGGTGCTGTTCGAGACCCACGGCAACGCCTGAGCAGGAGGACGGATGAGTTCGAGCGCCGAGCGCAAGCCCGAGATCAGTTTTGCCGACTTCGATCGTGTCGACATCCGCGCCGGCACGATCGTCGAAGCCGAACCCTTTCCACAGGCGCGCAAGCCGGCATTCAAGCTGAAGATCGATTTCGGGCCCGGCATCGGCATCAAGAAATCGTCCGCGCAGATCACCAAATACTATGCGCCGGAGACTTTGATCGGTCGGCAGGTATTCGCGGTGGTCAATTTTCCGCCCCGCCAGATCGGGCCGTTCATGTCTGAAGTGCTGACGCTCGGTTTCCCCGACGAGGAGGGCGCCGTGGTGTTGGGCGCGATCGAGCGCAGGGTGCCGGACGGCGGCAGGCTTTTTTAGCCGGGGCAGCGACAGCTACGCCGGACCTGACGTTACGCCGCCAGCTTGCGGGTCTTGCCGAGCGCTTCGTCGACCGCGTCCAGGAACATCTCGGCGCATGCCTTCCAGCTGTAGCGCATGGCGCGCTCGCGCGCCTGCGCGCGGTCGATGCCGAGAGCGGCGAGCGACGCCTCACGCAGGTCGTTGGACACCGCGCCGCCGACGCCGTCACCCACAATGTCGATCGGACCCGTCACCGGATAGCCGGCGACAGGCGTGCCGCTGGCCAGCGCCTCGATGATGACGTTGCCGAAAGTGTCGGTGCGGCTGGGGAAGACGAAGACATCGGCCGAGGCATAGATCTCGGCCAGTTCATCATTGGACCGGTGGCCAAGGAAATGCGCCTCAGGGTATCTCGCCTTCAGCTTGGCGAGTTCCGGTCCCTCGCCGACAATCACTTTGATGCCGGGCAGGTCGAGGTCGAGGAAGGCGGACAGGTTCTTCTCGATGGCAACGCGGCCGACGCACAGGAAGATCGGACTTGGCAGGCCGAGGTCCTTCTTCTTCTCGGGCCGGAAATGCTCGGTATCGACGCCACGCGTCCAGGGCCTCAGCTTGTTGAAGCCACGCGCGGAAAGGTCGTCGGCGAGCGATTGGGTGGAGACCAGCGTGCCCTGGCCGGAATTGTGGAAATCGCGCAGCCAGCGATAGGTCCAGCTTTCCGGCACGGGCAGCCGGGCGCTGAGATATTCGGGGAACCGCGTGTGGTAGCTGGTGGTGAAGGGCCGGCCGGCATTGCGGCAATAGCGCCGCGCCATGACGCCAAGCGGGCCTTCCGTGACGATGTGGATGTGGTCGGCGTTGCCGGCCTCGATGAGCCGCGCGACGTTCCCGGGCGTGGTCAGCGCCAGCCTTATATCGGGGTAGGTCGGCAAGGGCAGCGTTCGAAACATATTGGGCGTCAGGTAATCCACCGCGATGTCGAAGGATTTCAGCGTTTCGGTGAGACGCTCCAGCGTGTGGACGACGCCATTGACCTGGGGGCGCCAGGCGTCGGTGACCATCAGGATGCGCATGGCGGCCTTCTGCCAGAACGGTCTGGGGTGGTGTTGAGGCGATGCCGGAACGGCGACCAGCTTGCGGCTTTCGCTTCGCTCCAGCGCACCCGGGCGGGCCAGGGGTCGAAGTGAGGCGGCAGGGCCGAATCGATTGTTGTCGCGCGCTTCATGCGCGCTCTTCACCATGGTTTCATGACGGGCGGATGAAGCCT
Organism: Mesorhizobium sp. ES1-1; assembly: GCF_020164785.1. Lineage (GTDB taxonomy): Bacteria > Pseudomonadota > Alphaproteobacteria > Rhizobiales > Rhizobiaceae > Mesorhizobium. The sequence continues at coordinate 65,638 of NZ_JAIUGX010000014.1, forward strand.
CGGCTCAGTCAAGGCGGCTTGCGTCAGGCCGGGACCTTGATCACCGCCCGCAGGCCGCCGAGCGGACTGTCACCGAGCGTGATGTCGCCGCCATGGCTGCGGGCGATGTCGCGGGCAATCGACAGGCCGAGGCCTGTGCCGCTGGCATCGAGGTTGCGGGCCTCATCGAGACGCACGAAGGGTTTGAACACGTCTTCTCTGCGGTCGGCCGGAATGCCCGGACCGTCATCGTCGATGGTGACCAGAAGCGAGCCGCGACCGTGCGTGGCGTTGACCTCGATCGTCTTGGCATAGCGGAAGGCGTTGCCGATGACGTTGGACATCAGCCGGGCAAAAGCGTTCGGCCTGACATGCACGTCGCGGTCCCCGGAGAGCGTCGTCGACAGCTTGCGCTTGCGCAGCCTGGCTTCCTCGCCGAGCTTCTGGAAATAGACCTCGAGGTCGAAGCGCCCCGCATCTTCCGAGGCCTCGCCGCGAGCGAAGGCGAGATAGCCCTCCAGCATCGACTGCATGTCATCGATGTCCTGGTCCATCGCCGCCTTGGTCTCGGCCTTGCCGCCGGTCAGCGCCAGCTGCAGCTTGAAGCGGGTGAGGATGGTCCTGAGGTCATGGCTGACGCCGGTCAGCATGGCGGTCCGCTGGTCGATCTGGCGCTCGATGCGCTCGCGCATCTGGATGAAGGCAAAACCTGCGCGGCGGACTTCCTCTGCCCCGCGCGGCCGGAAATCGCGTGGCATCGGCCGGCCCTTGCCGAAGCTTTCTGCGGCCTCGGCCAATGTCAGGATCGGCCGGATCTGGTTGCGCAGGAAGGGGATGGCGATCATCAGCAGCACCAGCGATGTGCCGACCATCCAGATCAGGAAGATGTGGGTGTTCGAGGCATAGGCCTGACTGCGGCGCACGAAGACGCGCAGCACCTTGTTCTCAAGCTGGACGCGCACCTCCACCATGTTGGAATTGCCGACCGTGTCGATCCAGAACGGCCGGTTTATCTGCCTCGTGATCTCCGACGACAGGGCCTCGTCGAGAATGGAGAAGAAGGGCTTTGGCCCTGGCGGCGGCAGCGGGTCGGGCGGCAACAGGTCGATCTTCAGCTGCACGCGGTCCTGCGCGATGCGGATGATGTTGGCGTAGTCGGCGTCGTGCGGATAGGTCTCGATCAGGTCGATGATGGCCGCGATGTCGCTTACGGTGGCTTGCGACAGCCGCTGCGTGACGGTCGCCCAATGACGTTCCATGAAGACGAAGGCGACGACCGATTGCAGCATGATCATCGGCGCGATGACGATGATCAGCGAGCGGGCATAGAGCCGCTTCGGCATGTATAGGGAAACCAGACGCCAGAACCGGTTCCAGGCGCGCGGCACCGCCCTCAGCGCCCGCGTGGCGCGTGCGCTCAGGCCGTCATTGCCCTGCTGTTGCAGTTCCGTCGTCGCCATTCGCTCTTTTCGTCACACCGAGGCCATTCCGTCGGCCCGGGCGGCATTCTATTCCACGCTCAACCTATAGCCAATTCCGCGCACCGTCTGCAGCCAGACAGGGTTGGACGGATCGCGCTCGATCTTGCGCCGCAACCTGTTGATCTGCACGTCGATGGTGCGTTCGCCGACTTCCGAATCATCGCCGACAAGTTCGTGGCGCGGGATCGTCTCGCCCGCACGCGCGGCGAAGATGGCCAGGATCTCCTGCTCGCGATCGGTCAGCTTGAGCGTCTCGCCGCCGCGCTTCAACTCGCGCCGCGCGATCTGGAAAGTGTAGGGCCCGAAGACCAGCTGCTCGACCTTCGGCGTGGTCGCCGGGCCACCGCGGCGCAGGATGTTGTTGATGCGCAGGATCAGTTCGCGCGGGTCGAACGGTTTGGGCAGATAGTCGTCGGCGCCGGCCTCAAGCCCGTTGATGCGGCTGTCGGTCTCCGAGAGCGCCGTCAGCATCAGGATCGGCACGTTCTTTTCGGCGCGCAGCGACTTCGTCAGGTCGACGCCGGTTTCGCCCGGCATCATGACGTCGAGCACCAGAAGGTCGAAATCGAGGCCGGAGAGCTTGCGCCTGGCTTCATCGGCATTGCCGGCAACGGTGACGCGAAAGCCATTCTCGGTCAGATATTGCTTGAGCAGATTGCGGATACGGGTGTCGTCGTCGACAACGAGCAGATGCGGCGCGTCGTCGTCCGGCGCGGCAGCCTGGTCGATCCTGTCAGTGCTCTCCATGGTTTTTCCCCGACATTTTTGCCGATCCGACGTCGATCTGCGCCCTCAGTTCCGGATTGACCATTGCCTCCAGGAAGCGTTCCACCAAGGTTCGTTCGGCTGCTCCGGCATCTTCCAATGCAGCATGGATGCGGCGTGACTGTGGCCGCGCCAGCGCCAGCGCCAGCGCACGGCCCTTGGCTGTCGGATAGAGCTCACGCTGGCGGCGATCGCGCGGGCCTTGCAATTGCACGACATGGTCGGTGTCGATCAACTGCTTGAGAACGCGTGCAAGGCTCTGCTTGGTGATCTTCAACACGTCGAGCAGTTCGGCAACGGTCAATCCCGGCCGGCGATTGACGAAATGCAAGACCCGATGGTGCGCGCGACCAAAACCATAGTCGGCCAAGATCTGATCCGGATCGGAGGTAAAGTCGCGATAGGCGAAGAAGAACAGTTCGATGATGGCGAAGTCGATCCCGTCTTCGACGGACATCGCCGTCCTGATCGGTTTCCCGGCTGCGTGGCGTGAATCCGTCATCATGTCTCCGTGAAAGAGGGATATTATGTCAGTACTATTGACGTAATTTTCCCGCAATGGTAATTTTTGACAAGCTTTTGGGCCGATTGCGAACGAAAAGGCAAGGGGAGCCGGGCTTTCCGGAACTTCCTGAGTTTGCCACAACCTTGCTGTCGTCCTACGCTCGGGCGGCGGCAGGTCTCAAAACCGGCGGATTGTCCGTCCAGAAACAAGCAACGCATATGATGTACGGGCAGCGGCCCGCGGGAGGTACCATGGCATCCGTTCCCTTCGACCAACTGGACGGCTTCATCTGGATGAATGGCGAGTTCGTCCAGTGGGGCGAGGCCAAGATCCATGTGCTGACTCACGGCCTGCACTATGCCAGCGCGGTGTTCGAGGGTGAACGTGCTTATGGTGGCGAGATATTCAAGCTCAACGAGCACACCGAACGTCTGCATGAATCGGCGCGCCTGCTCGGCTTCACGATTCCCTACTCCGTGGCCGAACTCAACGACGCGTCCAGCACGCTTTTGAAGAAGCAGGGATTCCAGGACGCCTATGTCAGGCCGATCGCCTGGCGCGGCAGCGAACAGATGGGTATTTCGGCGCAGAACAACCGCATCAATTGCGCCATCGCCATCTGGCAGTGGCCGAGCTATTTCGACCCGGCGCAGAAACTGAAAGGCATCCGGCTGGACATGGCGGAATGGCGCCGGCCCGACCCGCGCACCGCGCCTTCGAAGTCCAAGGCCGCCGGCCTCTACATGATCTGCACCATGTCCAAGCATGCCGCCGAAGCCAAGGGCTATGCCGACGCGATGATGCTCGACTGGCGTGGCCAGGTGGCGGAAGCGACAGGGGCCAACATCTTCTTCGTCAAGGAGGGCAAGATCCATACGCCCAAGCCCGACTGTTTCCTCGACGGCATCACGCGCCGCACGGTTATCGGCCTTGCCCGGGATCGCGGCCTGGAGGTGATCGAACGCGCCATTATGCCGGAAGAACTGGAAGGTTTCGAACAGTGCTTCCTCACCGGAACGGCTGCGGAAGTAACGCCGGTTTCAGAGATCGGACCGTACCGTTTCGAGGTTGGTGACATCGCCAAGAACCTGATGAACGACTATTCCGCAGCCGTTCAGCCCAAGCACGCGATCGCGGCGGAATAACAAAGCCAAGTCTTTTCAAGCAGACAGGGGCGGTTTTGGCGCCCCCCTTTCTAGCTGCGTGTTCGCGTATTTGACTTTCCTCCAATTCGGCGTCTGATGATGCTGTCGGTCCAAGAGGCCGGCATCAGGGAGGGACAGATACTATGGACATGAATACGCTTGTTGCGATCATCGTACAGGTCATCGCGGGCATCATCGGCGGCCAGGCGGTCGGCGCCGCTCTCAAGCAGGCGGCTCTGGGTCAGTTGCCCAGGATCCTGGGCGGCGCCATCGGCGGCGTGGGCGGCGCGGCCATCCTGGGAAGCCTGCTTGGCGGTACGGTCGACCCGGCGGCGGCGGCGAGCGGCCTGGGCAGTGCATTGAACCTCAACAACATTGTCGGCGGCGCCGGCGGCGGCGCCATCCTGACGGGCATTCTTGGCGCTGTCCTGGGCGGCATGAAAAGATAGGCCCGACAGTCTCGGGTTTTTTCGAATGGGCGGCTTCGGCCGCCCATTTTCGTTGTCGGGACACTGTTTCTGTGTCGGCACAGCAGGCTGTGCGGCATTCGAGGAGTGGACGCGGTTCTCCTGCGTCTCTACATCTCGGCCCAGACAGCGAAAGGCAAATCATGGGTCAGCTCAATGCCGGCATCGTGCCGGTCACACCGTTCCAGCAGAACTGCACCATCCTGTTCGACATGGACGACAAGCGCGGGGTGGTCGTCGATCCTGGCGGCGATATCGACAAGGTGCTGGCGGCACTGAAGGACAATGCCATCGTCGCCGAGGCGATCTGGATCACCCACGGTCATATCGATCATGCCGGCGGCGCTATGGAGCTGAAGGAAGCGCTCGGCGTCGACATCATCGGCCCGCATGAAGCCGACCGGCAATTGCTCGACAATCTGGAAAACCAAGGCCGGCGCTATGGCATCGACGGCGCGCGTAACTGCGTGCCCGACCGGTTCCTTACCGAGGGCGAGACCGTGTCGTTCGGCGCCCATGTGTTCGAGGTATTGCATTGCCCCGGCCATGCGCCGGGCCATGTCGTCTACTATAACAGGGCGGCCAAGTTCGCCCATGTCGGCGACGTGCTGTTTCGCGGCTCGGTCGGCCGCACCGACCTGCCGGGCGGCGATCATGCGGCGTTGATCGCTTCGATCAAGGACAAGCTCTTGCCGCTCGGCGACGACATCGGCTTCATCTGCGGTCACGGTCCGGGTGGGCGCTTCGGCGAGGAGCGCAGGACCAACCCGTTTCTGGTGTAGGGCGAGCTCGCGCTCGAACAAAAGCGCTGGCCTCCGCGGCCAGCGCTCTTTGGTGGGCAGGGAGCCTCAATTGGCGGTGCAGAAATGCTGTTCGCCGTCATTGCCGGTGAAGGTGCCGGTGCGGGCATTGAAGGTGCGGTAGCGGTCCGAACAATATTCATACCAGCCCCGCGTCCAGGGTTCGGCGTAGCCTTCACGGTAGACGACCCGTGGCTGCGAATAATATCTGGGCTCCGCATAGTAGTGGCGCACCGGAGCCGGACGCGGCCTGACGTCGCGATCGTAGTAGCCGTCATCATAGTCATCGGGCGGCGGCTGCTGGTTGTTCAATGCGCCAACGATCAGCGCGCCGGCCGCGAGCCCGAGCACGCCCGCCGCAACGGCATCGCCATGGCTACCACCGCCGTGGCGGTGATGGTGCCAGCGGCCCCAATCATCGGCGTTGGCTGCGGGCAGGGTTGCGAGGGTGGTGACGAGCACGGCGGAGGACAGTACCGCGGCTTTGAAAATTCGGTTCATCTTGGTCTCCTTGTACCGGCCCGGGCAGTTTCGGGGATGGACCGGCCTTAGCCAAGATTGATAGGCAACGATGGCTGAACGGGGGCTGAACGGATCTCAACGCTCCGGCTCAAGCCAAATGAGGACGATCGCAGGCTCACGATGGGGCCGAAATGGCCGCCGAGGCAAGGTATGAGCCCGGATCAGCCGACCGAAAGGTTGACAGCCTTGGGTCCCTTGCCACGCTTGTCCGGCTCGGTGTCGAAGGAGACTTTTTGCCCATCCTCGAGGCCGGGAAGACCCGACGCCTGCACAGCGGAAATATGGACGAAAACATCCTTCGCGCCATCATCCGGCGTGATGAAGCCGAAGCCCTTGGCATGGTTGAAGAATTTAACGGTGCCGGTCTGCGGCATGGGAAGCTCCTTTGATCCCATAAAGTCCAGTCTCGGGCCGGCAAATGCCCGATGGAAATTTGTCCTTTATTTTAGCGCTATCGGCAAGAGAAAGTTTCGCCGAGATCGAGCCGGCGCGCACGATACGAAAAAGGCGCGACGAAAACGTCGCGCCTTGAATTCGAATTGTTCTCCAAGCCAAGGCATTGGAGCTTCCGCCGCGCGTCAGTAGACGTGCGGCGCGGGCCGATGCGTCAGGCTTCGCGCGTCAGCGCAGCGCGACGCGCCGATGCCTTAGGCGGCGCGGAGGTTGACGGCCTTGGGACCCTTGCCCATACGGTCCGGCTCGACGTCGAAGGTGACCTTCTGTCCATCGATGAGCGTGCGCAGGCCGGAGGCCTCGATCGCGGAGATGTGGACAAACACATCCTTGGCGCCGTCGTCGGGCGTGATGAAGCCGAAGCCTTTGGTCGCGTTGAAGAATTTAACGGTGCCGGTCTGGGCCATTGGGGAAACTCCTTCACCCGTTCAGTCTGTTGGTCCTGCCCGCCGCCTGGCGCGATGGACAAGTCCCGGTGGTTGCTTCGGCAGTCATGCATTTGCGCATGGTCAAACCCCCCGCCGAAAACGGGGCCGTCAGAGATTCACAGTATCGGGGAAAGGTCGTCCAAAACGTTCCGCTCTCCGGGTCGCAAATGCCCGAACACGGAATTTATCGCACGGAAACGTGATCGTTGCAAGACGGCGCGGGCCGCCGCGTTGAGCGCATCCCGACGCTGAACCGACCGAGCGGAGCATCCATGCGGGCGGCATAGGCCGGGTTGCCTGCCTGGTCATCGGCCAGAGCCCGATGACGAATAGGCCAGACGCCGCCGGTGGAATAGCGCGCCGGCGCGAGTGAAACTAAAGTACGGCGGGTCGCGGCGGCGAACTGCGCAGCTTCGCCAACGGATGCGAGGGCCGCGCCGCGGACTATCGCATCGTTGATGACGGGCTGTGCCGAGACGCGGATTGAGCTATTCGTCCACACCGATATAGGGCTTGCCCTTAAGCAATGAAGCGAGATGGGCGGCATTCGACGCGGCCATTTCGAGCATGCTGGAGACCGCTTCCGGGGTCTCAGGGATATCGACATAATTGACATCGCCCATGGCTTCGCCGACCCAATAGACGCCGCCATTGGCGGGGATGGTGAAACCGACATCGTTGAGCGCCTGGAAGCATTCGGCGTGGCAATGATGCGCGCCGTCTTCATTGCCGACAATCGCCACCAGCGCCACCTTGCCGGCGGCAGGCATGCGTCCCTTGTCGTCGGTTTCCTCGAGAAACGCGTCCATGCGCTCCATGACGCGCTTGGCGACGCTGGAGGGTTGACCCAGCCAGATCGGCAGGCCGAGGATGAAGATATCGGCGGCAACGATCTTGGCGCGCAGCTTGGGCCATTCATCGCCCTTACCCATGTCGGAAAGCACGCCGGGCTTTATGTCGTGGTCGAGGGCCCTGATCACTTCGCCCTTCACGCCGTAGGGTTCAAGGGCGGACAGCAGATCGGCGATGATCTTGTCGGTGGAGGATTTCTCCTTGTCGCCGGAGGCTTTCAGTGAACAATTGATGGCGAGGGCGGTAAGGGACATGTCGGGACTCCTGCACAGGCTATTCGGGCTCAACGTCGCGAGGCGGCGACGGTTGCGTGCAGACGGAGAGGTCGCCGAGATCAACCGCCTGATTTGACCGGTTTACGTCGACGCATGGGGCCACAAGGCCACGCGAAGACTTGAACCGGCCGCGCCAATGGCCTAGATCGCCACAGGCGTACAAACACGGCAGGTTTCCCATTAATAGAGATCAGAGAAGAGCGGCGGGTTCGGGGGCCAGGTCAGGCGCTGGAGGACAGCCCCCGCTGGGCCTTGACCAGTATGTGCAGCAGGCCCTGCAATTGCACCAGGCCGGGCGCCGGCAGGAAGCCGAAGCGGTCTATCGCCAGGTGCTGGTCCGCAAGCCCAATCACGCGGCCGCGGCGCATTTCCTCGGGCTGCTGCTGCACCAGACCGGGCGCACCGCCGAGGGAATGGATCTTCTCGAACAGTCGGTGCAGCTGCAGCCGACCAACGCTGATTTCCTCAACAATCTCGGCACGGTGATGCGTGATGTCGGGCGCGTGACGGCTGCCATCGATTTCTTCCGTGGCGCCGTCGATCTGAGGCCGGAACAGCTCGCCGCTCGTGACAATCTCGCCTCGTCGCTGAAGCAGGTCGGCCAGTTCGACGAGGCCGAGGACATCTATCGAGGCACCATTGCGCGCAACCCCTTCCATGTTCGTGCGCTCATTGGACTTGCCGAAACATTGCAGGAGGCCGGGCGCCTGGACGAGGCGCTGACCGTGTTCCGCGAGGCGTTGAACATGCGCCCGAAAGATGCCGATTTGCTGCATGGACTCGGCGTCGGGTTGATGGAAAAAGGCAAGCTCGACGAAGCGGCCGACCTGTTCCGCCAGGCGCTGGCCGTCAATCCCGGCATGGCGAGGGCCTGGCTGATGCTGACGCAGGTCAAGTCGCAGAAGGAGCGCGACGCGGAGCTGGCCGGCATGGAGACCCAGCACGCCAAGGCGCCGCAGGACAGCCTGGCGCGCATGCAGCTGTCTTTCGGCCTCGGCAAGGCCAATGACGATCTCAAGGACTACGGCAGGGCCTTCGACTATTTCACCGAAGGCAATGCGATCCGGCGCAAGGGCATCGACTACGACCCCGCCAGGACCCGCGCCGAATTCGACGCGATGAAAACGGTGTTTGATGCCGGCTTCTTCGAGAGGCACAAGCCAAGCGCCATCACCAATGACGCGCCGATCTTCATCGTCGGCATGCCGCGTTCGGGCACGACGCTGGTCGAACAGATCATCGCCAGCCACCCACAAGTTTACGGCGCGGGTGAGCTCGGGATTTTGAAGAAGGCGGTCGGCAAGCAGTTCCCGGCGACCATGCCCGGCGGCTTCCCATGGGGCGTTTCGGACGTGGACGACGCGGATTTCGCCGAGGCCGGTCAAGCCTATCTCGACATGCTGCATTCGCGCTATCCCAACATGCGCCATGTCACCGACAAGATGCCCGGCAACTTCCTGCTCGTCGGCTTCATCCACATGATGCTGCCCAAGGCCAGGATCATCCATTGCGCGCGCGACGCGGCGGCGACCTGCCTGTCGATCTACAAGGTGCACTTTCGCGGCGACAGCCATCGATATGGCTATGATCTGGGCGAGCTCGCCGATTTCCACAATCTCTACACCGACATCATGGCGCATTGGCACAAGGTGCTGCCCGGCGTCGTGCACGACGTGCGCTACGAGGATTTCGTCGCCGACCAGGGCGGCCAGAGCCGGGCGCTGATCGACTATCTCGGCCTGCCCTGGGACGACGCCGTGCTGTCCTTCCATCAGACCGACCGTCCCGTCCGCACGGCATCCGCCGCGCAGGTTCGCCAGCCAATGTACCAGGGCTCGGTGGATCTGTGGAAGCGCTATGGCGACCGGCTAAAGCCGCTGCTCGACAGGCTGGGCTGATATCGAGGCGAGGTCGACCTCGACCTCACCTTGAACCTGCCTGAGACAGAGCGTTCAAAGCTCCATGAAGGGCTGGAAGCCGCCGAAGATCATGCGCTTGCCGTCGAATGGCATGGTTGACCAGTCGGACTTCAGCCGCGGATCAGCCATCACCTTGGCCATGATCGCATCGCGGCTCTGCCTGGATTCGTAGATGATCCAGGAAAAGACGACGATCTCGTCATCCTTGGCCATCACGGCGCGCGGGAACGAGGTCAGTTCCCCATAGGGCACGTCGTCGCCGACGCATTCGACATAGGCGAGCGCACCATACTCCTTCCATATCGCTCCGGCGGTGCGGGCCAGCTTCTTGTAGTCATCAAGTGTTGCTTTCGGCACGGCAAGGACGAAGCCATCGACATAGGACATTCCTGAACTCCTTTGCTGAGAACTGAGCGCCGGGCCGGGGGGAACTTGACCCAGCGCAGGCGAGACCGTCAGCGTACGTTGGTTATGACCGCTCGCCCGGACACCTTATTTCGTGGGCGCGTTCATGGCCCAGGCGACGCCGAAGGGATCGCGGACCTGACCCCAGCGGTCGCCCCAAAACATGACCTGCAGCGGCGTCACGACCTCACATCCCGCATCGACCGCGCGCTGCCACCAGGCGTCGATCTCCTCATTGTCGAGATGCAGCTGCAGCGTGTAGCCCTGCGGGTCCTTGTGCGGGTGCCCATGTTCAGGGAAGGCGTCGCCCAGCATGAGCGTCGAGCCATTGACGTGAAGATGGATGTGCATGGTGCGGCCCTTCTCGTCGGGCGGATAGGCAAACACCTGTTCTGCGCCGAAGGCCCTGCCGTAGAACTCGGCCGCCTTGAAGGCGCCGTCCACCTGCAGATAGGGGGTCAATCCGCCAAGCACTTCCGCCCTTGGCTGAACGGGGGTCGGGTCGGTCATGTCTTGCTCCTCCTTGTTTGATCTGGCGTTGCCGATCAAAGGACGAAGGAGGTGACAGCGATCCTACATGGCTGCTGGATTTCTTGCGGGGCGGCGGAGCGAAGCAACCGGCAGGCTTGAACCAGGGGTACGGAGCTACAGGCGCTTTGCGCCGCCGGCGCCATAGCCTTCAGCACTGCTATGCTCTGGCTGGAGTCTAGGCAACCTTAAGGGTTGGAATCGCCGAAACATCAACTTCACGCTCGGCATGCCAGGCATCGAAGGCAGCCTGCATCCGAAGCCAGATCGCGGCACCGTCGCCGAACAGCTTGCCAAGGCGAGCGGCCACAGCTGGCGAAACCGGCTTCCTTTCGCGGATGATGTCATAAAGCTGCTGCCGGGAGATTCCGAGCAGACCGGCAATTTCCACCTTGGTCTTTCCAGTTGCCGGGATAATGTCCTCAAGCAGCGCCCCCGGGTGGGAGGGACAACGCTCGATCGGGCGCGTCGGCTCGTACACAGTCATAAGTCGATCTTCTCCAATCTGGCCACCTCAGTGATATTGCTCGAAATCGACGCGGGCGGCATCCTTGCCATCGAATTCAAATGTAATGCACCACGGGCCGTTGACATGGACCGTGTATCGTATGGGATCGAAGGCTTTCAACGGGTGGAAGTCGAAGCCGGGAAGGTTCATTTCCTGCGGCTTCTCCGAAGCTTCCAGGCGGTCAAGCCGGACAAGAATGCGCTTGTGCATCTTGGCGTCGATCTTGCCGGTGCTCCCAGTTTGATAGAGGTCCGCCAGGGCCTTGTTTCTGAAGGACTTGATCATGGATATTTGTACACATATTGCTTACATCAAACAAGTGGTGTAAGCAAATCATTTACATCCCAGCTTGCAGATGTCCATCCTTCGCCTTCCAACCGCCCGCTGCGGCCACCTCACGGAAAAAGCCCTCGGGATCCTCGACCTCGGTCAGCTTGCGTTTGTCGATCAGCCAGAAACGGTTGCCGACGGCTCGGATGAAGGAGCGGTCGTGCGAGGCGAGCACGCAGCTTGCTTGATGCGTTAGCAATTCGGCCTCCAAGGCTTCCTGGCCACCAATGTCGAGATGGTTGGTCGGCTCGTCGAGCAGGTAGAAATTGGGATCGGCGAGCCTCAGCGCCAGCATCATCAGCCGCGCCTTCTGGCCACCAGACAGCACGCCGATCTTCTTCTCCTGCATTTCGATGACGACGCCGGCGCCGGCGAGCAACGAGCGGGCGCGCTGCTCGCCGACGTCATAGCGGCGTGAGATCATCGAGAGCGGCGTGTCGTCGCCGTTGATACCCGCCAGCGCCTGGTCGCTGTAACCGAGCACCGTCGACGGCGTCACCTTAACGTTCTGGACCGTGTCCGGCTCGACAATGGCCTTGCGGATCATGGTGACGAAGCGCGACTTGCCTACGCCGTTGCGGCCAAGCAGCACGATGCGGTCGCCCTGGCAGATGTGGCGCTTGCCGGTGCGAAACAGAACCATTCCGTCGGGTGTTTCCACCGCCGCGTCGTCGAGCGTGATCAGCACCTTGGCGTGCGTGCCGCGATTGGCGAGCTTGATGGCGCCGGCCGATTTCTCCCGATGCGCCGGGTTCGCCGCGTCTTCCAGTCTTTCCGCGCGTTCCCTGAGTTGCTTGGTCTTGACGGTGAGAAGGTCGCTGCCGGAGTTGATGCCGATGTTGTTGAGCTTGGCGGCTTGCTTTCGCAGTTGCTGGGCGACCTTCATGTCGCGCTCGAACTTGCGCGCCGTCGAGGCGTCGGCTTCGTCGAGAGCCTGCCTTGCGCGTGAATAGGGCAACGCAAAGACCGGAGATTGTTCCGCACGCAGGAACAGCGTGCGGTTGGTAGCGGCATCGAGGAAGGCGCGGTCATGGCTGGCGATGACGACGGGCACCTCGCGCGGCAAGGCGTCAAGCCAGGCTTCCAACTGGGAGATGCGGGCGAGATCGAGATGGTTGGTCGGCTCGTCGAGCAGCAGAATATCGGGATCTGTGACCCAGACGCGGGCGACCAGCGCCAGCCTCTGCCAGCCGCCGCTCAGCGCCTGCATCGGCCGGTCGCGCATGGGCTCCGGCACGTCGAGCGAATCCAGCGCCACGTCGACGCGCCACATCTCGCTGTCGGCCTGGTCGGGCGGCAGGGCATCGGCAACGACCTGGTGGAAGGTGCGGTCCAGAAGGTCTGGAGGGACCGACTGCTCCACATGGCCGACGCGAAGGCCGCGCGTGCGGGTAATCTCGCCGGAGGTTGGCTCCATCTCGCCGGTCAGGCATTTGAGCAGGGTCGACTTGCCGCGGCCATTGGCGGCAACGATGCCGAGCCGGTCGCCGCTGCCGATGGTGAGGTCGAGGTTGGAAAAGAGCGGCGCACTCATGGTGACGCCGAGGGATTTGAGGCTGATCAGGGCCATTTTGATTTCTCTGGTCTTGCCGGATGCCGGCTCAATGCACTTTGACGGTGCGCTCGCCGGCCATCAGGCTCGGTGTCGCGGCACCACGAAGGGCAGACCAAGAAAATCGAAGCGGGAAAAACCCGGACGGTCGCTGGTCAGCCCTGCAAGCTAGCTCGCAGGGCAGAAATCGGGCCACGCTGACGATGGTGACGATGGAACGTGAACACGCAGCCCTCCTTTCAAGACAAGACGTTGAGTTGCGGAACGATTACACCGAAGGCGGGGGTGGAGGCAAGCGTCAGGCGGAGTGGGAGGCTACCGTCCCGGCCGCCCCGTCTTGCCGGGCCGGCGCTTTTCGCGGCGGGCGTCGCCCGGATCCTCGTAGGAGCCGATGCCGGCGCGCTGGCGGACAATCGGTCTGGCGGGATCGCTGCCCTCCCTGGCGCCCGCCGGTGAGATCGGCTGCGGCTTGGCCGGCACCTTTCCTTCGACCGGCTTTTCGGTGCGCCGCACCGTCATCTCGTCGAGGGAGTTCTTCTTGAACAGCGGTTTAATCGGCTCGCCGGGCACGCCAAAATCCGAGCCATGCGCCTCCTGCGCCGTCTGCTTCTTGAACAGCGAGCGCGAGACGGCACCGGCTGGGGTCGCCATGTCGGTGCCTGGACCCATGTCGTCGATCGAGGGTTTGGCGAAGAGCGACTTTTTCACCGGTACGGCGCCATCGGCGCCCATCTCGTCGAGATCGGGCTTGCGGAATAGATTGGGGCGCGCTGCCTTGGCTGCTTCCTCCGCGGCGCGCGCCGCGTCCATCTGGCGGAAACGTTCCTGTTCCTCGGCCGTGCGATGCTTGGCGACGCCCTTGTTGTGCTTGCCCTTCTCGCGCCCCGAAACCGGACTCTCCATGTCGGCATATTTGGCCAGCGGGTCCTCGGATACCGACAGTTCCATCTCGCGTAGCCGCTTGATCTCGTCGCGAATTCGGGCAGCCTTCTCGAAATCGAGATTGGCGGCGGCGTCGCGCATCTGTTTTTCCATGGCGTCGAGATGGGCCTTGAGGTTGTTGCCCATCATGGCGCCGGCGCTGTCGGTGAACTGCGAAATGTCGGCGCGGACGTGGTCTTTTTCATAGACCGAATCGAGGATGTCGGAGATGCGCGATTTCACCGATTCCGGCGTGATGCCGTTGGCCGCATTCCATTCCATCTGCTTTTCGCGGCGGCGATTGGTTTCGGCCATCGCCCGCTCCATCGAGCCGGTGATCTGATCGGCGTAAAGGATGACCTTGCCGTCGACATTGCGGGCGGCGCGGCCAATGGTCTGGATCAGTGAGGTTTCCGAACGCAGGAAGCCTTCCTTGTCGGCGTCGAGAATGGCGACGAAGCCGCATTCGGGAATGTCGAGACCCTCGCGCAAGAGGTTGATGCCGACCAGCACGTCGAAGGCGCCGAGGCGCAGGTCACGCAGGATCTCGATGCGCTCCAACGTGTCGATGTCGGAGTGCATGTAGCGCACGCGCACGCCGTGCTCGTGCAGATATTCGGTGAGGTCCTCGGCCATGCGCTTGGTCAGCACCGTCACCAGTGTCCGGTAGCCGGCCTTCGTCGTCTCGCGGATCTCGCCGACGACGTCGTCGACCTGGCTCTTGGCCGGGCGCACCTCGACAGGCGGGTCTATCAGCCCGGTCGGGCGAATGACCTGCTCGGCGAAGACGCCGCCGGACTGTTCCATTTCCCAGGCGCCCGGCGTTGCGGAGACAGCGACCGATAGCGGACGCATGGCGTCCCATTCCTCGAAGCGAAGCGGCCGGTTGTCCATGCAGGACGGCAAGCGGAAACCGTATTCGGCCAAGGTCGCCTTGCGCCTGAAGTCGCCTCGATACATGCCGCCGATCTGCGGCACGGTAACGTGGCTCTCGTCGATGAAGACCAGGGCATTGTCGGGAATGTACTCGAACAGCGTCGGCGGCGGATCGCCCGGCTGGCGCCCCGTCAGATAGCGCGAATAGTTCTCGATGCCGGCGCAGGAGCCGGTGGCTTCCAGCATTTCCAGATCGAAACGGCATCGCTGTTCCAGCCGCTGCGCTTCCAGCAGGCGGCCGGCGCGTTCTAGTTCGACCAGGCGCTGCTTCAGCTCTTCCTTGATCGATTTGATGGCCTGGTTGAGGGTCGGGCGCGGCGTGACATAGTGCGAGTTGGCGTAGATTTTGACGCTTTTCAATTCGCCGGTCTTCTGGCCGGTCAAGGGATCGAACTCGGTGATCGATTCGATCTCGTCGCCGAACATCGAGATGCGCCAGGCGCGATCCTCAAGGTGGGCCGGAAAGATCTCGATCGTGTCGCCGCGCACGCGGAACGAGCCGCGCACGAAATTGATATCCTGGCGCTTGTATTGCTGGGCAACGAGGTCGGCCAGCAGGGCACGCTGGTCGAGCCGGTCGCCGATCTGCATCTGGAAGGTCATGGCCGTATAGGTCTCGACCGAGCCGATACCGTAGATGCAGGACACCGAAGCGACGATAATGACGTCGTCGCGCTCGAGCAGCGAGCGCGTTGCCGAGTGGCGCATGCGGTCGATCTGCTCGTTGATGGAGGACTCCTTCTCGATGAAGGTGTCGGTGCGCGGGACGTAGGCCTCCGGCTGGTAATAATCGTAGTAGGAGACGAAATATTCCACGGCGTTGTCGGGGAAGAACTTCTTGAATTCGGAATAGAGCTGCGCCGCCAGCGTCTTGTTCGGCGCCAGGATCAGGGCGGGACGCTGCGTTTCCTCGATCACCTTGGCCATGGTGAAGGTCTTGCCCGAACCGGTGACGCCGAGCAGCACCTGGGTGCGGTCATTGTTCGCGACGCCTTCGACGAGGTCCTTGATTGCGGTTGGCTGGTCGCCGGCCGGCTCGAAGTCCGACACCATCTTGATGGCGATGCCGCCTTCGGATTTTTCGGGCCGGGCAGGGCGGTGCGGCGTCCACAACACGCCGTCCTTGTGCAGCGGATTGCCGGATTCGATCAGCGCCGACAGGGCGGCGACAGTGGCGGTGACGCCGCTCGACGTCATGGTCTCGGCGTCTTCCAGCGAGATGTCGAGGCCGGCCACTGGATTGAGGCCGGCGGCGGTGCGTTCCCGCGCCGTTGCAGCGCCACCCATCGAAGTGCCGCGCGCGGTCCGCCCGGGCGAAGATGAGCGCTCGGGGATCTTCTTCGAGGGCTTCGGCGGCTTGCCGGCATCGCCTTTGCCGACGAGACGACCTTCCTTTTCCGCTTCCTGCTCGATCTGCTCGGCCCAGTCCGCGATCGACCCGGTCAAAGGCATGCCAGTAAGGTCGGCCTGCGGCATCTCGTCAAAGCCGCCCCTGTGGAGCGGTTGCGAGGCATCCATGAAATCGGTCAGCGGGCTGCGCCGCTTCGGCGCGGCGCTGTCGTCATTCGCCGTCGGCGGCGTCTTTTTGTCGGAGGATCTGGCCATGCCCTGAATATGGGAGGTCTTGGCCGAAATGGGAAGGGTGCATGCCCCAGCGGCGCACGGGACGCACCGGCTCCTGACAGCAGGTTGTCAGGAGCGGCAGGTTACCGGATGCAACCGAATGGCCTTGGGCGTCAGACGCCGCGGGCAGCGGATGCGACCCGCACCAGCGACCCGTTCAGGCGCGGCACGACTACAAGCCGCTTGATCTTGCCCTTTTTGTAGGCCGCGAGGAAACGCGCATAGTCCTTGAAGGCGACACAGCCGCTGGACTGTCCGTAGCGCCCGCGAAGCAGGTAGGTATGGGCCAGGAAGCCGTCGCGATTGTATTTGTTGCGGCCATCGACCGGGGTGAGGCGCAAGGCCTCGACACCGTGGAAGCGCTGCTCGCGCAGCGACAGATTGTAGGTGTTGGGCGGCGTCGGGCCGCGGTTCTTCTGGTCGACATAGCGCGGCTGGTCCGTCATGGCGCCGATGCCCGAATGCGCCTCGAGCCTCTCGCCGTCCGGCATATACACCATGCCGGCGCTGATGTCGTAGACAGCAACGCCGTTGCCGGCTCCCGTCTTGGCGTTCGGTGAATTGAACAGGTTCTTGAAGGCCTGGCCGAGGCCCCCGGCGGGCACGTCGGGCTTGGCATAGGCCAACACGTCGCCGCCATCGGCCGGCCGGCCCTGGCGGACCGGCTTTACCTGCTTGCTGGCCTGCTGGACAGACCTAGAAGTCTGGACGGGCTTGCCCTGCTGTGCGGGCCTTGCCTGTTCTGCGGCCTTGGGCTCCTGGACGACAATGGGCTGTCGCGGCGCGTCGAATTGCGGGCGGCGGGTCGGCAGCGGTACGTCGTCGGTCATCGCGTCCGGCAGGGACGTGGCATCGCCGGGCTGTTCCTGTTGGGTGTCGACGGGCGAAACCGCGGCCTCGGCGGGAGATTCGGGCATCGGCAGCGAGGCGAACGCCTCATCTTCGACCGGCAGCGACTGGGCGAGGGCCAACGCCAGTTGCGAGCCGCTCGGCGTCTCCGACTGCGCAAAGGCCATCGGCTGCGGCGCGGTCTGGACGACGACGGAGCCGGTATCGATGCGGGCGAAGCGTTCCGCCGCCGGAGTCGGAATGACCTGCGACAGGCTGGCCACCACTGTGGCGGACGGTACCAGGGATGCGCGGGCGACTTGCGGCCCGACGCTGGAGATCACGGGACGAGCATTGGCTGCAGCAGGCTTTGCGGCATCGGCAAAGACGGCCGCAAGACGGCTCGGCGACAATGACGCTTCGACACGCTCGAACCGCTCCTGCGATTTCGACTTTGCCACCGCCGGCTTTGCTTGAGCCACAAGGCGCACGGATTTTTCAGCCTGAGGGCTCGCCGCCGCCAGATGGAAGCAGCCGGCGCCGCATTGCACGGCACGCTCATGCAGCGCCTGCGCGCCGCCATGGGTGTTGGCCATCACGAATGGGGCCGAGAATCCGAGGAGACGCTGCTTCAGCGGATCGGCCAGGGCCATCGAACCCGGCATGGGAAGGGTCTGCGACATGCCTGCCGACGTCGCCGATAGCGAGGCGCCGACGGAGCTGAGGCCGGCCATTGTGCCGATCAGCCACAGACCGACGGCAGCGCCGACGCCGGGAACCGCCACCCAGCGAACGATCCGTTGCGGGTTGAAGGAAGGGGAGCGTGGCGCGTCGGCGTGCTCGCCGCCCTCGCGTTGGTCCCAGGTTATTTTGTGTTTACGCGACAAAGCCATGCAACCAATCTTGCTCCAACCGGTTATCCCCGTACGCGGCCTTTCTGGCCGCGACGACCATTCTGCGAGTGATCCCAGGTGGTGTCCGACGCGTTTGCCGCGTCTGTCCTTGGTTGCCGATTGTTTCAAAATATGGACAAAGTTGGTTAACAATCCCTCTCAAAACCAACAGAGAGACGTGGACTTTTACGGCAAAAAGGCTCGTCCACGATCACGTACGCGATAGTAAAGCCCGTCCGAAGCCGTTTTGCTGCCTGTTTTTAGCGTTCAAGTCAAGCAAAACGGCCTGAGATAAATTCTCAAAAGATCGGGAATCGGCGTTACCCACCAGAACTCTTGCCGCTCCCTTAGGCCGGAAAAGCGCCATGGACCCGGTGCCTGCTTGCCACAAGTCGCTCGGCCGGACCGGCTATGGTGACGGCTGGTTACTTCTGAAGGTGCGACCGGATATCGCGGCCGTTTTTGGCAAGATGGCGGACATCGGTGCGAGCCAACTTGCTATCGCGCCTTTCACGCCGCCTCTCTATCGCAGGCGAGACCTGACTTCCGACCCTCAGTTAAACCACAGCGCAAAGGTCAAAAATCCGCCGCCGCCGAACTGGCGCTGGATCCGGCTGAAATCTTCGCTGGTCAGGATCCTGCCGCTTTCCAGATAGGGCGCAATAGCCGGGCCGGTGATCGACAGCACCAGGTCGAAGGTCTTCGGCTCGTCGAAGAAGCGCTTCATGTCGATGCCCTTGCCGGCGATGCGGAAATGCGGCAGCAGCGCGCGGCCTTCGAGCAGGTCCTCGGCCATGGTCAAGGTCGCGAGCCAGGCCTCCACCTGCTCCTCACCGACTTCGAGGCCGGTCAGCGGGTTCAGACCTTTCTGTTTGGGACCGGGCAGCCATTCGCGATCATTGTCGGTCTCGGCGCGGATCGCCTTCCAGTCCTCGCGCGACAGCCGGATCATGTCCAGCAGTTCCAGGCGCGCGGCCTTGCGGCGCTCCGGCTCGATGACCGGCCAGTTGATCAGATGCACCATAGAGATGAAGTCGGCGATGCGCCATTCCGAGGAGAAGATGTCGCCGCCCATCCCGCCATGCGGAGGCACGAGAATATCCTGTAACGGCAGTTCGGCGCGCGGGAACAGCATGTGGAAGGAGCCGTCGAAAGTGCTCCTGAAATCATGGGCCAGCCAGAAATCGGCCTGCGCCATCAGGAATGTGGCATAACCCTGCAGCCAGTAGCCGTCGGCGCGGTCGAAGCGGAAGGTAAGAGGGGGCGCGGCATCGCCCTACGAGACGCCGCCGCGCGACAGAACGGCCATGATCGCGGCGATGCTTTCATCGGGCGCGATGGTTCCGTCCTCATTGAGGTCGATGCCGACATGGGTGAGGTCGATGACCACACCGATATCGGCATCGGCAGGCACCGCTCCCAGCGTCGTGGCGGATTTCTCCAGCCGATCGCGGAAGCCCACCAAGATGGCGCGGAACCCCTCATAGGTCAGCGGCTCGGGGCTGGGATTGGGCGGCACCGGCAACTGCATCAGCGGCAGCATGAAAGATTGCGGGCTCTCGAAGCCATAACGGTGCAAGCCGCCGGCCAGCAGTTCGAGTGCTGTGAAGAATTCTCCGGCGCCGGCGGCATAGGCCGATGCAGGATCCTTCGGCGCGGCCGCCTCCAGCACCGATAGAGCGCTGTCGCGCGCGGCCACGGTCTTTGCCTCGAACAGGTCGGTTGCCGCTTCGGGCATGGCGGCTTGCACGGACGAGAGCGATACGAGCAGAATGAAGCTGGCCGCCAGCAGGCTTGAAAGTCGGTTCATCACGGTCTCCGGTTTGCCGTTCCGTCACGATCATAGATACAATCGCCAATGCGCGCCCGTCACTTCGCGGCCACGTATCGGCGACCCCGCCCATTTCTAGGGGCGACCGAGGCGGCTCAATGGCGTTGTCGCCGCGCCGTGACGATGTCATCCGCGAGTTTAGCCTTGCCGTCCAATGAATTGGATGGAATGCGCTGTAAGCCATCCGGCGGACGCGCTACACAGGGCAAACGATTGGGCCTCGCGTGTCGAATTATCCGCTCTCCTACAAACTCTCCTGGCTGCCGCGTTTCCTGAAGCCGTCGCTCGGCGGCGATGCCAGCGGGTTTGCCCTGGCATTCGGGACGCTTATGGATCCGACACCGGGACAGAGCGTTCGGCTGGCTTTCATCGGAGACATATCGGCGGTTGCCAACAGCACTGCGCCGGATTGCCATTCGTCGATCAGGGCGTTGCTCGGCACTGCCGACCTAGTGATCGGCAATTGCGAGAGCCCGGTTGTGGACAGGCAAAGCGTCGTGCTCGGCACGAAGCTCGGCACGCATCATGCGATGAACGAACGCTTTCTGGCCGAGGCGTTGGCCGCGGCCGGCATCGAACGCGGGAAACTCGTGCTGTCACTGGCCAACAACCATGTGCTGGACCAGGGGATCGCCGGTTTCGACCAGACGGTGGCGGCGCTGAATCGGCTTGGTAT
The DNA here is from genome assembly GCF_020164785.1 of Mesorhizobium sp. ES1-1. Taxonomy (GTDB): domain Bacteria; phylum Pseudomonadota; class Alphaproteobacteria; order Rhizobiales; family Rhizobiaceae; genus Mesorhizobium. Next base: position 86,260 of record NZ_JAIUGX010000014.1, read on the forward strand.
CCGCAGCATCGGCCTGGCCGGCAACGGCCAGGTGCTGCCTGTGAAGGTCGGGGAGCTGACAATCGGCCTGGCCGCCTTCACCTTGTGGCGCAACACCGATGCGGATCGGTTCGCCGCTCGTGTTTCGATGGACAGCGATCCGGCCCGCTGGCCGCGAAATGGTTTGGATCTCCTTTGCGCGGTGCCGCATTGGGACTGGGAGTTCCGCCACTTTCCGCGCCCCGACACACGGTCGCTAGCAAAGCAATTGGCCCGGCAGGGCGTCGGGCTGATCGCCGGCCATCACGCCCATGTCGTGCAGCCCGTGGAGCGGATCGGCGCAACGGTCGTCGCCTATGGTCTCGGCGATTTCCTCGGCACCGCATTTGCCAGGCAGCCATGGCCTGGGCGGATCGGTGGGATTTTCGTCGTCGACGTCAGCACCGACGAGGGAACATTTGGAGCGATTGCGTCCTACCGGCTGCATCCGTTCATGCGGGTGCGGGCAGGCAATCACGAGCGGCTGGTGCCGGTGGAAAGTTTGAAGGGCCGCATGCGTGAAAAGGTGGTGGCGCGGCTGAGCGCGATCCACCTTGTCTCGCAAGGGTAGAGGGAAGAACGCTCTCCGTCCGACTGGCGACTTTCTCCTGAAACCGGCTATCATGGGCGCGGTCAGGGGGGAAGACTTACGTGGAAACAGCGGATTTCATGCCTGATGAGGCGGTCATCTCCGGCATCCGGAAGGACATTGAGCGCTATGAGGCACAGCGGGCTTCGGCCGTGCGGCGGGTGCGCTGGCGGGTGCCGCTGTTCGTCGGGCTGGCGCTTGTGGCCGTGGTCCTCATAGCCTGGCTGTTCAACACGGTCGCCGACCCCAACGAACAATGGCTCTCGACACCGCATGTGTTCCTCTATGTCCTCGGCTTAGCCGCTTCGATCCTGCTCTATTTCCAGGCGCGGCGGCCGGCGGCGCGCCTGCAGCAATCCTTCCGTCAAACGCTGCTGCCGATGATCTTCGGCTTCGTCCGCGACATGCGCTACCAGCATGGCGGTAGGCCGAATTCCTTCGACCGGCTGCCGCGCGAGGCGGTAGGATCCTTCAACCGGCAGTCGTTCGATGATGTCATCTCGGGCCGCTATGAAGACTTTCCTTTCGAGCTCTACGAGGCCGAACTGCGCGAGGGCTCCGGCAAGGGTTCGACGAGGGCGTTCCGTGGCGTGATCGTCGCTTTCGAGGCCATCGAGCCGTTTCCCGGAATCCTGGTGGCAACGCGGCGAACCAATGCGGTCATCGGGTTTTTCCGCGGCATCTTTGCCAGCAAGATGCAGCAACTGTCGTCAGGCGTGGCAGAACTCGACGCGGCTTATGGATTCCGCAGCGACAATGTCGAGGCGGCGCGGCCGCTGGTCACCGGTCGGCTGGCGCGGGCGTTGCAGTGGCTGGGCGAAACCTGGCCGGACGATCCGGCACGCGTCGCGCTCAACGGCGGCGACGGTTTCCTGCTGCTGCCACAGACGAAGAATTTCTTCGAGCTGCCGGATATTTCCGTGCCGCTCGATTACGGCAAACATGTCGCGCCGATGATCTCGGACATGGGGGCGCTGCTGGCGACGGCGGCGCTGGTGCGCAAGATTGGTGCGAAGGACGAGGCGGGGCGGGCCGGTCCGGAACAGGATCAACAATCGTAATCCTGGCGCATAGCGTCGGCTTCATCCTTCGACATTCTGCCGAACATGACGCAGACGGTGAAGCTGCCGACCTGCCGCCCGTCGCGCCTGTATCCCCAATCGGAAATATCGTCCCTGGTGAATTCGATGTTCTGCCCGAGGACGACATTGCGAACTGCTTCCGGCTCGTTCGCCAATATGCCGACGAAACCGGTTTCGGTGCGCCGGACCGGGATGACCCAGAAGTGCTCGCGGATAATGCCGTCGCGTATCTCGACCTTCAATTTGAACCTGTCAGTTCCCGCGGGGGGCGCTTCGGCCAAGGCCAGGAAGTCATCCAGGCTGGCACGAGCCTTCGCGATCGCCAAGGCCATTTCGGGATCGTCCCTGGCAAACGCAATCGTGTTGTCTTCGTCCGGATCCGTGGCTTGCGCCCCGGCCAGTTCCGGAGCAAGCGCCAGCATCAGGGATAACGTGGCCCGGACCGCAAGCTTCATGAATGGCTCCCCTCTTCGCTGTGGACCATCATCCTGCATCCGTTTGCGATTTGCAACCCAGGCGTGTGAATGGTTGTGGGGCGGCTGCCGCCTGAGGATTGCTGTCCTGGCCACACTATTGGTTTGACATGACGCAATCCGCTCCTGGTCCCGACCGGCTACAAGCCGGCGAATATCCAACAGGAGAACGGTCATGATCGACCATATGGGCATCCGCCCCAAGGAGATCGAAAGCTCGCGTCAGTTCTACGATGCCGCGCTTAAGCCGCTCGGGGTCGCCACTATTATGGAAGTGACGGCCGAACAGACCGGCGGCTATCACGGCGTCGGCTACGGAAAGGACCGGAAACCGTTCTTCTGGCTATCCAGCGATAGCCGCCTCGCGGTCCCGGAGGCTCCAGGCGGGATGGGCATCCATATCGCCTTCGAGGCCGAGAGCCGGGCAGCGGTGGACGGCTTCTACGCCGCGGCGATGGCGCATGGCGGGCGAGACAACGGGCCGCCTGGCATCAGGCCTCACTATCACCCGGCCTATTACGCCGCCTTCGTGATCGATCCGGACGGTGTCAATGTCGAGGCCGTCTGCCACAGGCCGGCGTGAGCCGCGTGCCGGCGTCCCGGCCTAAAGCTTGCCCGGCATCAGACCGGCCAGCCAGTTCACCGAGCGTTTGGCGGCATCGGCGGTCGCGGATGCCGCCCGGCCGAGATCGGTCTTGACCAGGGCGTATCCGTTCCTCGTCCGATAGAGGACGCCGGTTCCGCCGTCGACCACCTGATCATAGGCAAGCGGCCTGGCGGCTTCGGCTTCCATGGACGTCGTCGGCGATCCGACCGACACGCTCGGCCGATGGCTCAATTCCGGAGGCAAGGGGCTTTCGACCTCGACCACTCGGCTGGCGGGCTTGAGTTCAGGGCCCGACGCGGTCGCGGCCAATCGTGTGGTCGAGGCCGATCCCTTGGCGCGGCAGATGCCCGAAACGAGCGGATAGTCGAAATTGCGCTGATGCAGCATCTGGCTTTTCATCGCCGCTTCGCACTCGGCGACGCTCGACCATCTGGCCGGCGTCTCGCCGATATACTCGCAGAGCCTGGCGTCGCAGTCGCAGCCGACGATGGTCATGGCAACAAGGGCGGTCTTGATCACGGTCTTGTCCTTTGGGATGCCCGGAATTGAGACATTCCATCGCTAACAAGGCGGGATTTGGCCGCGATTGTGGAATGAGCGTGGCCGGGCGCTCGAGATGCCCGATCTTTGCGCGACGCGGCCTGAAAGCCTCAGTAATCGCGGACGTGTTCGAGCCTCGTCCGGACTGGATCAACTCCGCCAGCTTGGACAGCGCAGCCGCTTTTTGGTGCACCGACCAACGGCGCCCCTTGCCCCGCAGACGGTCGCGGGCTTCAATGCCCAGCAACGATCGAGCGCTGCATGCTCGGCGCCGGGGAGGGCGGGTCCTGAAGGTCGGGGTGGTCCTCAATCCAATTGCTGGTGGCGGCCGGCTGAAACGGCGCTGGCCTGAGGCCGCCGCCTCGCTGAAAAGGCACTTCGGTGATTTCGAGCTGCGCGAGACGCAGGCCGAGGGCGATGCCGAGAGGCTGGCGCTCGACCTTGCCGCCAGCGGGTTCGACCTGGTCATCGCGGCCGGCGGCGACGGCACAGCCAGCGAGGTGGCCGACGGGCTGTTGCAGGCCTTTCAGGAGAGTGGCCGGACAGTGGAACTCGGCCTGCTGCCCTGCGGCACGGGCATCGATTTTGCGCGCGGGCTCGGACTGCCGAAGGATTTGGATGCGATGCTGCAGCGGATCGCCGAGGCAAAGGCCCGCAGCGTCGACGCCGGGCGCATCTGCTACATCGACGACCATGGCGCGCTGGCCAGCCGCCACTTCATCAACATCGCCAGTCTCGGCCTTTCGGGTGCCACCGACCGCGCCGTCAATGCCGACAAGCGCAAGGGCAGGATGTCGGCCAAAACTCTGTTCCTGTGGCGCACCGTCGTCGAGTTCATGCGCTACCGCTTCCAGGACGTCAGGATCACCATCGATGACGGCACGCCGGTCGAAGCGCGTATGGCGCTGGTGGCGGTCGCCAACGGCAGATTCTTCGGCGGCGGCATGATGATCGCGCCCGACGCCGACCTCATCGACGGCCAGTTCGACATCGTCATCCTGCGGGCGGCGAGCAAGGTGAAACTGATCTGGGACATCCGCCTGCTCTATGGCGGACGGCACCGCAACCATCCGGCCATCACCATCCTGCGCGGCAAGAAAGTGGTGGTCGAGCCGCTGGGGGACGTCGAGAAGAACGGCGCGCTGGTCGACATAGACGGCGAGTCGCCCGGGCGTATTCCCGCGACTTTTGAGATTTTGCCGGGGGCGCTGACGCTGAGATATTGAGGCAACGCGTTGCCAGAGGCGTGGTGCCTCCCACAATGTCGTTATCCCAGGGCGGAGCAGGAGCGAAGCTCCGTCGCGGAGACCCTTGGATCCATGCGGGACCTGCGAGCGCGGTAACGGTGCAGTATTTCTCCACCGTCGAGCCTGTCTGCAGGGTCACGGAATGGATACTCGGGTCAAGCCTGAGTATGACGAATTGATGGCTGGTATCGCTAATTGTCTCGGGTAATGCAGCTTAAACCGAGACGCTGCAGTTCTGATTCAACTGGCTGCGCGAATGATTCCGGATCATTACTCAACATATTGATTTTGCTTGATCGTCAGGCCCGTTCAAATCTCCAGCTTTGCCGGGAAACCAGGAGCTCGCAGGTCGGTGCCAACGGCGTCCTCGAGCAATTTGACGATCTGCGTCGAGCAGGCGCCGCCGCCATAGGCTTGCTTACCCTGCTCGAAAATCGCGTTGACACGTGATGCGAGATCGAGCGGCACGCCGAAATCCCTGCCCATGCCCAAGGCGAAGCCGAGGTCCTTAAGCGCCAGGTCCATGGTGAAGCCGATGTCGTAGGAGCCGTTGAGGACGAGCTGGCTTTCGGTCTCGTGGACGAAGCTGTTGCCGGAGGAGGCAACGATGGCGTGGTAGGATTGGGCGAGGTCGAGCCCGCCCTGCTTGGCCAGCATCAGCGCCTCACCGGCGGCAACGAGATGGATGAAGGCCAGCATGTTGGTAATCACCTTGATCACCGCGGCCGAGCCTATCGGTCCCATCAGGAACGACTTTGCGCACATCGCTTCGATGGCAGGGCGATGACGCTCGTAGAGCGCCGCATCGCCACCGACCAGAGCGGTGATCTTGCCGACTGCCGCCAAATGGACGCCGCCGGTGACTGGGCACTCCAGCGTCTCGACGCCCTTGGCCGAGGCGAGCGCGGCAAGGCGGATGATCTCGTCGCGGCCATTGGTCGACATCTCGATCCAGGTGCCGGCCTTCGGCAGTCCTTCGAGCAATCCACCCGGACCGCCCAACACAGCTTGGCTGACCTTTGGCGAGGGAAGGCAGGTGATGGCATTGCCGGCCTTGCCAGCCGCCTCGGCAGGGCTGCTCGCGGCCATGGCGCCCAGCGCCACAAGGCGCTCGACCGCGTCGGGGTCGCGGTCGAAGACGGTGACGGCAAAGCCTTTGCGGAGCAGGCTTGCGGCAAGATTGCCGCCGAGATGGCCAAGTCCGATAAAGGCGTAGTTTCCGCTCATGGCATCAGAGGCGTCTGCATCATCTGCAGATGCAGGTCCTTGCCGGCGTAGGGATGCGCCTCGCAGACCGCTTCGTCGAGCTCGACGCCAAGGCCCGGTTCCTTCGATGGAATGACGTTGCCGTCCTGCCATTCGATCTTCTTCTTGAGCAGCGTCGCGTGGAAACCGTCCCACTGCTTAAGCGATTCCAGGATGAGGAAATTGGGCAGCGTCACCGCCAACTGGATGTTGGCGGCGCCGACGATCGGCCCGCAATAGCAATGCGGCGCGATCTGGATGTGATAGGCCTCGGCCATGGCGGCGATCTTCTTGGTTTCCAGAATGCCGCCGGAGCGGCCGAGGTCCGGCTGCAGGATGGTGGCCGCGCGGTTCTCGATGACCCGGGCGAATTCGAACTTGGTCGTCAGCCGCTCGCCGGTGGCGATCGGGATCGACGTGCCGCGGGCAACCTGAGCCATCACTTCGGGCATGTCCGGCGGCACCGGCTCCTCGAACCACAAGGGATCATAAGGTTCGATGGCGCGCGCCATGCGCAGCGCGCCGGAGGCGGTGAACTGGCCGTGCGTCCCGAACAATATGTCGGCGCGGGTGCCGACCGCCTCGCGTATGGCCTTCACCATGCGGGCGGAAAGGTCGATGTCGACGAGGCGCGGCTGGTGGCCGTCGAAAGCGGTGTAGGGGCCCGCCGGGTCAAGCTTGACCGCGTTGAACCCCTGCTCGACATATTCGAGGGCGCAGGCGGCGGCGAGATCGGGGTCGTTGTAGACGTTCTTGCCATGCGCGTCCTCGGAATGGACGCTGCCGGTGTGCGGATAAAGGTAGGTGTAGGAGCGCAGCGTTTCATGCACCTGGCCGCCGAGGAGGTTGTAGACCGGCTTGCCGGCCTCCTTGCCGATAATGTCCCAACAGGCCATTTCAAGCGCCGAGAAACAGCCCATGCCGGAAACGTCGGGCCGCTGGGTGAAGCCCGAGGAATAAGCCCGGCGGAAAAAATTCTCGATATCGTGCGGATCGCGTCCAACGAGGTAGCGCTCCGCCATGTCCTCGACCATCCCCGCTGTGACATGGGCGGAGAACGTGGCGTTGTAGGCCTCGCCATAGCCGACCACGCCACTATCGGTGGTGAGCTTGACGAAGATGAAATACTTGCCGCCGATGCCTGGCGGCGGGTTGCCGACAACCCAGGTCTTGACGTCGGTGATCTTCATTTATGGTCCTCCAGAACCAGTTCCGCACCTTTCCAACCGGTCATGATCGAAGCGGCGTTGGTGTTGCCGGTGATGTTGGCGGGAAAGATCGAAGCGTCGATGACGCGCAGGCCTTGGAGGCCGTGCGCCTTCAGGCGCGGATCGACGACGGCGCGTTCGGGATCAGGTCCCATGCGGCAGGTCGAGACGGGGTGATAGACGGTGCCCGAGCGCTTCCTGAAATCGGCGATCAGATCGGCGTCGGAGGTCACCGAGGGACCAGGCAGGACCTCTTCCTCGATGATCTCGGCCATGGCCGGCATCGAGGCGATCTTGCGCACGAACTTTACCGCGTCGAGCATCTCGGCGACATCGGCCTCGGTCGAATAGGCGTTGGCCGTTATCCTGGGATAGTCGAGCGGATTGCTGGACCGGATCATGATCTCGCCGCGGCTCGACGGTCGGCAGTTGGAGAGGCCGATGGAGAAACCCGGCCAAGGGTCGGGCGTGAGGATTGGCCGCTCGCCGCTCTTGGGGATGACGGTCGAGAAGGCCTGGAAATAGAGCTGCATGTTGGGGCGCGCCGCGGCCGGGTCGGTGCGGAAGAAGCCGCCCGCATTGTTCATGGACAGCGACAGCGGGCCCGAGCGCAGAAGGATATATTGCATGCCGACCAGCAGCTTGCCCCACCAGGGGCGCAGGATCTGGTTGAGAGTGGGCAGCCGGCCCTTGAATGTGTAGTTGATGCCGACGTGATCCTGCAGATGCGCGCCGACATTCTCATTGGCGTGGACGACCGGGATGCCCAGGCCGCCGAGCAGCGCCGCAGGGCCGACGCCGGACAGCTGCAGCAACTGCGGGGAGTTGACCGAACCGCCCGACAGGATGATTTCGCGGCCGGCGCGCGCGGATTTCGTCTGGCCATGCTGCTGATATTCGATGCCGACCGCGCGCTTGCCCTCGAACAGGATGCGGGTCGCCAGTGCGTTCATCTCGACGCGGAGATTGGCGCGCTTCATCGCCGGGCGTAGGAAGGCGCGCGCCGCCGACATGCGGCGGCCGTTCCTGGTCGAGATCTGGTAGACGCCTACACCCTCCTGGGCCGCACCGTTGAAGTCGGGGTTGAGCGGAAGGCCGGCTTGCTGGGCAGCAGCAAGATAGCGCCGGGTCAGGGGGTGGACGGCGTCAGAGCAGTCGGTGACATGCAGCGGGCCGCCGATGCCGCGCCATGCATCTGCGCCTGCCTGGTTGTCCTCGAGAGCCTTGAAGGCGGGCAGAACATCGTCGTAGCTCCAGCCCGTGTTGCCCGCCGCGGCCCAGGCGTCGAAATCCTCGCGCGCGCCGCGGATCCAGACCATGGCGTTGATCGAGCTCGATCCGCCGAGCAGCTTGCCGCGCGGCCAGTGATCGGCATTGCCGGCCAGGCCGGGATCCGGTTCGGCCTTGTAGTTCCAGTTGACGGCTGGGTCGAAGAAGGTCTTGCCGTAGCCAAGCGGCATCTGCACGTAGAAGCGGCGGTCGGTGCCGCCGGCCTCCAGCACCAGCACTGAAAAGCGGCCCGAGGCAGACAGCCTGTCGGCGAGGACGGAGCCCGCCGAACCGGAACCGACGATGATGAAATCATAGGTCTGCATGATGGATATGGACGGCTCCGGAAATCAGGCGCCAGCCTAGACGGGGCGCGTTCTCCAATCGCGGCACCTTCCGGCATGGGTTGTGAAAAATGCGACCGACCGGCGCGTTCGGCGACAATGCTGCAAGGCAAGCGATATTGGAGCAAAGCTGGCTGGCGGATTGCGTTGACCGGTCCGCGCCATGGCGGTACGGGATCGGGGCAATCTCGCTTCAAGGATTATTCGCATGGTGCACTACGCGGACGGACGGCCGATCGGTGACCTGACCCTGCGCACGCTGGCCATGCCTTCCGACGCCAACGCGGCGGGCGATATCTTTGGCGGCTGGGTGATGGCGCAGATGGACCTTGCCTGCGGCATCCGTGCGGCCGAACGCGCCAAGGGCCGTGTGGTGACAGCCGCGGTCAAGGAAATGTCGTTCGCCAAGGCGATGAAGATCGGCGACACGCTCTGCATCTACACCCATGTCGAACGCGTCGGCCGCACCTCGATGACGCTCAAGGTCGAGGCCTGGGCGCAGCGCTACCTTTCCGACCTGATGGAGAAGGTAACGCATGCCGATTTCGTCATGGTAGCGCTCGACGGCCAGGGCAAGCCGAAGGCCGTTCCAGCCGAGAGCTGAAGAGCCCACGTTTCTCCCAATTCCCTGCTCTCGGCCCGACGATTGTAACATCGCCCATGCGGGCGATGCGTCGCGCGACATCCGATGGTTTCCTCCCGGGCCTATTCTGGTGGCTACGGGGGAAAACAATGCGTCAACACATACTGAACGGCTGGCTCGTGGCCGCCATGCTCGTCCTGGTTTGCCTGCTCGGCCTCACCGCTTATACGGAAGTCAGGGGAGCGCCTGCGCATATCTCTTGCCTGCATGGCGCTACAGATGCCGGAAAGCCGACCGCGAAGATCGCGGTCGGCGCGGCGACTTGCCGAGGTCTTGAACCAGGGGCCTGAATCGCGCGCCCTTTGTCCTCACAAGCATCCGCGTCGAGACAGCGCCGGCGTGGACCCGGCTCGAACACCACGACGTGGGCTGCGCCGTCGCGTTTCAGGCGTTCACTTGCTGCCAGGCGATGTCTTTCGCAGCGCCGATGGCCTTGCCACGCAAGTGTTTCAGGCATGCATGTCGTCAAACTTCTCGCGCGCTTCCCGTACGCGTTGCGTATTCCGGCGTGCCCATTCGCCAAGGGCGCTGACCGGAACCAGCAATTCATGGCCGAGTTCGGTCAGCTCATAGTCGACGCGCGGCGGTATGGTCGGGAATACGGTGCGGATAACGAAGCCGTCGCGCTCCAGTCCGCGCAATGTCGTGGTCAGCATCTTCTGCGAGATGCCGCCGACAGCGGCGCGCAATTCATTGAAGCGGAGCGGTCCGCCGCCGAGCTTGCCGACGACCAGCACGGTCCATTTGTCGCCTACGCGCTGCAGGATTTCCGATACGGCGCGACAGTCCTCGGTGTTGTGCGGGTGCCTCAGTAACAAAACGGTGCCTCCTTGCGTCGGGAGTTGACAGTATCTCATATAGCGCCGGTATCCAAACGATACCACTGTCATCTGCCCAGGATCGCTTACCAGGAGACTCCCTCATGTCAAAACCCAAGATCGCCATCGTTGTCGGTTCGACACGCGCCGCGCGCTTCGCCGACGTTCCGACCGCGTGGATTGCCAAGATCGCCAAAGCGCATGCCGATATCGATGTCGACGTCGTCGATCTGCGTGATTTTCCGCTGCCGTTCTTCGACGAGGTCGCATCCTCCGCCTGGGTGCCGTCGACGAATGAAGTGGCGCTTCGCTGGCAGAAGAAGGTGGCCGAATATGACGGCTTCATCTTCACCGCCGCCGAATACAACCACGCTCCCACGGCCGTGCTGAAGAATGCTTTCGATTATGCCGCCAATGAATGGAACAAGAAGCCGGCCGGATTTGTGGGCTATGGCAGCGTCGGCGGCGCCCGCGCGGTCGAGCAGCTTCGCATGATTGCAGTTGAATTGCAGATGGCGCCGGTCAAGTCGGCCGTTCACATCGCCTGGGGCGACTTCCTCGCGGTGCGCCAGGTCGAGAAGAAGCTCGACGAGATCGAGCATCTGAACCAGGCTGCAACGGCGCTGATCAACGACGTGGTTTGGTGGGCGAAGGCGCTCAAGACCGCGCGCAAGGCCGACGCTATCGACGAGGAAATCAAGGCGGCCTGATCGGGCCCGATTATCGTCCTCCCAAGGATGTTGGGCGGCGCGTGCGCCGCCCTTTTCAATTACAGCGGTCCAAATCGAAAGCTGGCGTTGTATGTCGGCATAGCCGTCTCGCAAGGAGGTAATGTGCAGGTCGCCAAGAGCGTAGGTCTGATGAATTCGCCCAGCTCGCCTGTTCAGGCCGCCCTCCCGATCTTCCGCGCTCCGTCGAGAAAACCGAGGCCAAGACCCTCAAGCAGCTCGGCTTCGATCGGTCCGTCTTGGCGTTGCTGTCGTCGGCGCCGAAGGGTTGGCCCACGACCACGCGCGGGGGACGTGCTCCGTTGAAGGTCCGCGATGCGGGCAATGGCCTCGGCGACGTCAAGCCCGCGAGCACCTGACAAAGTCATCCTGACGGCACGTCGCTGCCATCTTTCCCGCCGATCCGGAGTTGCCGCGCCGCGCTGGCTCCAGTCATCACGCGCGAGTGACTTGCATAATGCAACTAACGTAGCTAAGAGTCACTTTCATCTTGAAAGAGACCTCGGCCATGGTTGCCAAAACAAGCTTCGAAACACGCCCGTGCCCCATAGCGCGCAGCCTCGACGAGGTTGGAGAGTGGTGGAGCATCCTGTTGCTGAGGGATGCGTTCCAGGGGCTGACGCGCTTCGATCAGTTTCAAAAGAGCCTCGAGATCGCGCCCAACATTCTGACGCGCCGTCTGAACAGCCTGGTCGAGCGTGGGCTGTTCGAAAAGCGCGTCTACTGTGAGCGGCCGCTTCGCCATGAATATGTGCTGACCGCCAAGGCGCGCGATTTTCGCCCGGTGCTCCTCTCCCTGCTTGCCTGGGGCAACAAGCATCTGGCGCCCGAGGGCCCGAGCCTTGTGGTGGTGGACAAGGCTGATGGGCGCTGGGCCGAGCCCGCGCTGGTCGACCGAGAGAGCGGCAGGCAACTCGACAGCGAGAGCTTCACCATGGCGACGACACCTAGGGCCACCGATCGCATGCGGCGGCGCTATCGCTTCAGCAGCGAGGCCTCCGGCCTGCCGCTTATCGACAACAGGTTGGTTGATCAAAGCCGCGAAGAGGCGTTGGGCAAATGAACAAGGTTCTCTCCGCAGCCGAGTTGCAGCCAGCGCAGCCGTCGGTCGTCCAGATTCCCGCGCCGGCCAAAAACTGGCGCAAGCCGTTCGTCATGCTGGGCGCCGCGATCGCGATCGGCGTCGCGGGCTGGTATGGTTTTCAGTGGTGGCAGGCCGGCCGCTTCCTCGTGTCGACCGACGATGCCTATGTCGGCGGCAACGTCACGCCGCTGGCGCCACGGGTCGCCGGGCACATCGATGCGATCCTCGTCGAGGACAACCAGCATGTCGCCGCCGGCCAACTCATCATTCGCATCGACGACCGGCCTTTCAAGGCGGCGGTCGAGCGTGCGCAGGCATCCGTCCAGCAGCAGCAGTCGGCACTCGACAATCTCCGTGCCCAGGTCTCGCTGCAGAATTCGCTGATCGAACAAGCGCAGGCTGATCTCGAAGCCAAGAGTGCCGCCGCTACGTTCACCGCACAGGACGCTCAACGCTATGCGGCGCTGGCCAGCACCAAGACGGGCTCGCAGCAGGACGCGCAGCGAAGTCTCGCCGCCGACGGCCAGGCCAAGGCTTCCGTCGCCGCCGCGCGCGCCGGGCTTGCAGCCGCCAAACAACAGTCCACTGTGCTCAACACGCAAATTGCGGAGGCAACTGCCGCCGTGGCGGCCGCCAGGACCGATCTCGATACTGCCGAGCTCGATCTCGGCTTCACGCAGATCCGCTCGCCCATCGACGGCCTCGTCGGCAACCGGTTGGCGCAGGTCGGCACCTATGTGTCACCGGGCAGCTATCTCCTGACGATCGTCCCGGAGACGGGCCTGTGGGTCAATGCCAATTTCAAGGAGGACCAGCTGCGCAGCATGGCGGACGGTCAGGCGGCGACGGTCTATACCGACATTGCCCCCGATGCGCCGCTCAAGGGTCATGTCACCAGCCTGGGACCGGCAACAGGGGCGATCTTCAGCGTTATCCCGGCGCAGAACGCGACGGGCAATTTCACCAAGATCGTCCAGCGCGTTCCGGTGCGGATCGCCATTGATCCGGACCAGGCGCACAGAGTCGCGCTGCGGCCGGGTCTGTCCACCGTCGTGACTGTCGATACCGGCTCGTACTGAGGACGCCATGCCCAAGCGCGCCGAACCACAATCCTTCATCGCCAGCATCCTGCCTTTCATTGTGATGTGCGTGGGGATGTTCATCGCGCTGCTCGACATCCAGATCGTCGCGTCCTCGCTGCAGGACATTGGCGGCGGCCTGTCGGCGGCGCAGGACCAGATCGGCTGGGTGCAGACTTCCTATCTGGTGGCGGAGATCATCGTCATTCCGCTGTCGGGCTGGCTCACCCGGGTGTTCTCGACACGCTGGCTGTTCACCATCTCGGCGGCCGGCTTTACGCTCGTCAGCATGCTGTGCGGCTTCGCCTGGAGCATCGAAAGCATGATCGTGTTCCGCGCGCTGCAAGGGCTGCTCGGCGCGTCGATGATCCCGACGGTCTTCACCTCGTCGTTCCACTATTTCCAGGGTCCGAGGCGGGTCTATGCGGCCGCGGTGGTCGGCAGCATCGCCTCGATTGCACCGACGCTCGGGCCAGTCATCGGCGGCTGGATCACCGACACGCTGAGCTGGCATTGGCTGTTCTACGTCAACGTCATTCCGGGCACGATCATCACCATCCTCGTCGCCGTGCTGGTCAAGATCGACAAGGCCGACCTATCGCTGCTCAAGGGCGCCGACTATATCGGCATGGCGCTGATGGCGGTCAGCCTCGGTACTGCGGAATATGTCCTGGAAGAGGGATCGCGCTGGAACTGGTTTGACGATGCGACGATCCGCAACGGCGCTATCGTCGCCAGCATCACCATGGTTCTGTTCGTCATCCGCAGCCTGACCTATTCGCAGCCGGTGGTCGACTTCCGCGCCTTCGGCAACCGCAATTTCGCCCTTGGCTGCTTCCTGTCCTTCGTCACCGGCATCGGCATCTTCGCCACGATCTATCTGACGCCGCTGTTCCTCGGCTATGTCAGGGGATACGACGCTTTGCAGACCGGGCTCGCGGTCTTCTCCACCGGTGTCGCGTCGATGGTCGGCGTTCCCGTCTATATCTTTCTGGCCAGGCGCTTCGACACGCGCTGGCTGATGATGTTCGGGCTTGCCTCCTTCGGCGCGTCGATGTGGAGTTTCAGCGCCATCACCAGCCAGTGGGGTGCGGCCGAGCTCTTGATCCCGCAACTGTTTCGTGGCTTCCCGCAGGTCTTCGCCGTGGCGCCGAGCGTCAATCTTGGTCTGGGAAGCCTGCCGCCCGAGCGGCTGAAATATGCCAGCGGCCTGTTCAACACGATGCGCAATCTCGGCGGCGCGGTCGGCATCGCCATTTGTGGCGCGATCCTGAACGACCGCACCAACTTCCATTTCCTGACGATCGCCTCGCATCTGACGCCGCAGAACGAGGCCGCCATGCGGCTGGTCGACAATGTCGCGCTGCGTTACGGCCAGTTGCCCGGCGCCGTCGCCGATGGTCACACCGCTTCGTTGAGGCAACTCTGGGCGCTGGCCTACCGCGAAGCATCGACCATGGCTTACGCCGATGCATTCCTCGCGATCGCGGTCGCCTTCGTGCTTGCGACCGCGCTGGTTCCGTTCCTGCGCAATGTCACACCGAAGGCGCCGCCACCGGACGCTCACTGAGGCGGTCCACCGGACCGGTTCGCGGCGACTGCGGGCAAGGTGAGCTGGTTGCCCACGCGGCTCGTACGCCCGATGACGGCGGCTGCCGCCGTCGAGCGTGGAGAAATCGACAGGGCGGCAAAAAGTTCGAGCTCCGATCATGCGCCCGACCGACGGCGTTGGACCGCCACATGGGCGGGGCTGCCATCTGGCCGCGCCAGTTTGCCCTGATATGTCAGGCTGCGATCCCTCGCTCGAGCAAATCCGTGAAGTCATCCAGCCTGGCCGGCCCAATCTCCCCAACGATCCCGGTGCTGGTCTGCGCGCTTGGCATCTTGATACTGTCGGCTATGGACGCCGCGATGAAGACCCTGGTCATCGCCGCCGGGGTCTACAACACCCTGCTGTGGCGCAGCGCGCTTGCGGCCGTCTGCGCCGGCGCGGGCTGGTCCGTGGGGCCGCGCTCGCGTCCCACGCTCGCCGTCCTCAAACTGCATGCGCTGCGCGCGGTGGTCGCCGGCATTGTCCTGCTGTCCTTTTTCTGGGGCCTTGCCAGGCTGCCGTTGGCAGAGGCGATCGGGCTGAGCTTCGTCGCGCCTCTGATCGCGCTGTTGCTTGCTGCTGTTCTGCTGGGCGAGCGCATACAGCGTCAGGCGATCTGGGCGTCCGCCGCCGGCATTGCCGGCGTTGCGGTCATCGTGGGCGGACAGTTCGGTGATGCTGGCCATACCAGGGACGCCATGCTGGGCACGATCGCGGTGCTGGCCTCGACTTTGTTCTACGCCTACAATCTGATCCTCGCGCGGCAACAGGCGCAGGTGGCCAAACCGATCGAAATCATGCTGTTCCAGAACCTTTGCGTGGCGATCATGCTCGCGCTGGCTGCGCCCTGGCTCGCCATTGTCCTGCCCAGCCGGCTCTGGCTCTTGCTGGCCGGCGTGACGATGCTTTCCCTAGCGGGGCAGTTTCTGATGAGTTGGGCCTACGCCCGCGCCGAGGCGCAGTATCTGATCCCGACCGAGTATTCGGCGTTCATCTGGGCGATCGCGCTCGGCTGGTTCTTCTTCGACGAGGAGGTGACGTGGACGACGCTGACCGGGGCAGGCCTGATCGTGGCCAGTTGCCTGATCGCGGCGCGCTCGAACCCGAAACTTGCCGAACCGATCGAAGCCGCGATGTGAGGTCGTGAGTGGCGTCAGCGCACCGGTTCACGGTGGGCGCTGGGCAGGCGGGTGGCGATCAGCTTGTCGATGCGGCGGCCGTCGAGGTCGACGACTTCAAAGCGCCAGCCCTGCGCGTCTACGCATTCGCCGGTGGCCGGCAGATGGTGCATGTGCGACAGGACGTAACCCGCGACGGTCTCGTAGTCGCGGTTTTCCGGCAGATCGATGCCGAGGATATCGGCCATCTCGTCGGCCTGCATATAGCCGGCGAGCAGCCATGATCCGTCTTCCCGCTTGACGGCATTCTCCTCGTCGCCGGCGTCGGTGTCCGCGCGGAAGACGCCGGTGATGGCCTCCAATATGTCTGCCGGCGTGACGATGCCTTCGAAATGGCCGTATTCATCATGCACCAGCGCCATCGGCACGTCGGATTCCTTCAGCTTCTGCAGCACGTCCAGCGCGTCGGCCTGATCGTAGACGATGGGCGCGGGTCGCACATGCCTGCTTGGGTCGAGCGGGCGCCCGGCGAGCAGCGCGGCCAGCACGTCGCGGGTCTGCACGACGCCAACCATCACGTCGACGCCGCCATCGCCAGCCGGCAGGCGCGAATGCTGGGTTTCCATCAGGAGCTTTCGGATAGCGTTTTCGTCGGATTGCAGATTGATCCAGTCGACCTCGGTGCGCGGCGTCATCACCGCGCGCACGGCGCGGTCGCCAAGCCGCATGACGCCGGCGATCATGCGCCGTTCGTCCGATTCGATGGTGCCGTGATGCTCGGCCTCGGCAACCAGCATCTTGATTTCCTCGTCGGTGACTTTCTCTTCGCTTTCGCCGCGCTGGCCAAGCAGCCACAATATGGCGCGGCCCGAAAAATCGAGCA
Organism: Mesorhizobium sp. ES1-1; assembly: GCF_020164785.1. Classification (GTDB taxonomy): domain Bacteria; phylum Pseudomonadota; class Alphaproteobacteria; order Rhizobiales; family Rhizobiaceae; genus Mesorhizobium. Next base: position 102,826 of record NZ_JAIUGX010000014.1, read on the forward strand.
GGAAGACAAGGGGCGCCGAGACGGTGGCAAGGATCGTCATCGCCGGAGCGGCTCGCACCGCGACGCGCTCCGGATCGCGCAACGCGATCTGCTTGGGCACCAGTTCGCCGACTATCAGCGAGAAATAAGTGATGACGGCGACGACGATGCCGACGCCGAGCGGATCGGCGAGCGTCTCGCGCAAGCCGGTCGAGCCCAGGTATCGGGCCAGTCGCTCACCCAGCGTGGCGCCGGAGAAAGCGCCGGAAAGGACGCCGACGAGCGTGATGCCGATCTGCACCGAGGACAGGAACTTGCCGGGGTTCGAACCGAGTTCGAGCGCGCGGCCGGCGCCGTTGATGCCGCGGTCGATCATCGCCTTCAGCCGGGCCGGACGCGAGGAAACGATGGCGAGCTCGGACATCGACAAAAGGCCGTTCACGCAGATGAGGACGACCACGATGGCAATTTCGAGATACAGCATGGGGGCTCAATAGCATTGCGGCGCGGTTTTCGAAAATAGTTCGCCATGATTTTTGGAGAATCACAGCCCAGCCCTCAGGGGGCTTCGCATGTTCCCACCAAGAAACATCGCCGTTTCAATGCAGACCTGTGGCTACCCGAGGCGTCTCATTGCGTCGGCTTCAATATGCCGATCAAGGCCTTGCCGTCGGTGAAATAGGGATCGCCGCCACCATTGCGGCCGGTCTCGGTGGCGCCGATGCCGGCGATGACGCTTGTCGATGCCAGTAGTCCGGCTGCCTGAAGGTCGTCGATGAGCAAGTCCCGTTCTGCATCGATGTCAAGGCCGATATGGTGGGTAATGGCGCCGGTGTCGCGGCTCAGCCCGACGCCGCGATCGAAGCTGGCCGAGCCGAGCCATAGCGGCCGGCCGTCATCACCGGTCGCAGCGGTGCGCCAGAAGCGGACATGATGACGCCGGTCGGCGCTGTCTCCGACCGGCTTTTCGAAGGCGAGATCCTGGGTGCGGTCTTCGAAGAGCAACGCGCTGACCGGCGCGTCGGGATAAGGGTGGTTGAACAGGACGCTTTCGCCGATCTCGATCGCTGTCTTCAAGGTCACCGCGTCGGCTGTGTCCCACTTGGCGATGGCGAAAGCGTGGATGACTTCCTTCTCTGTACCGACAAGGCCGACATTGATCGGATCGCCGGGAATGCCTTGCGGCGTGTGCGTCACCATTTCGAAGCCCTGGTCACGGAAGCCGCGATCGCGCAACGTCCAGAATTCCGGCGCGGCGACATAAGCGAGCGCCAGCCAGGCCACCAATAAGGCGGCCGCCCAGATCGTTGCTCGCCGCCGAAAGCTTCGCTGGCTCATCTTCCCCTCGAACCGTCGCATTATCTGTCACCCCGGGAACCGCGAAATCAATGGCGAGCGTCGTATCGCCAGGCTATCATCGGCAATCGTTTTTGCGCGGGGGGCTGCAATGGAACGGAAGGCGGCAGGTAGCAGGTCAATGGCGTTGACCGCCGAGCTTGTGTCGCGGGTGGAGCGCGTCGAGCCAGATCCTGGGCCGGAACCTGGGACCAGCGAGCACACGGATGCGCAATACGATGAACTGGTCGATCAGCTGCTTTCGGACTACCGGCCCGAAACGCTGTGGGTCTTTGCCTATGGTTCGCTGATCTGGAACCCCGAATTCGCCCATGTCGAACAGCGTCTGGCGACGGCGCCGGGGTGGCATCGCTCGTTCTGCCTGAAACTGACGCGTTGGCGCGGAACGCCGGACCTGCCCGCCTTGATGCTGGCTCTGGACCGGGGCGGCAGCTGCAACGGCATTGCTTACCGGCTGCCAGACGAAGATCATTTTGGGCAGCTCGGCCAGCTGATGCGCCGGGAAATCGATGCGAACCCACCAACCAACGTGCCTTGCTGGATCAATATCAGGACAAAGGAAGGGCCGCTGCGTGCCTTGGCGTTCGTCGCGGCGCCCGGCGGCAGGGCCTATGCCGGACGGCTGCCGCTTGAGGAGGTAGCAGACACCCTGGCCCGGGCCGCGGGACATTGGGGCTCGTCGGCGCAGTATCTGTTCCGCACCGTCAGCATGCTTGAGCAAAGTGGCATCCGGGACAGGAACCTCTGGCGAATCCAGGATCTGGTGGCGCGGCAGATCATGGCTTCAGGCCCCAGCGGCGATCCGGCCTGATCTCCGGCTACCGGCAGGCGCGGTAGCCGCTCTTGCGGTTCTTGATGTCGAAATGGAAATGGTTGCGGTGATCGTAATTGTAGCCAGGCCCCAGAACAGTGGTGAAATACTGGCAGCCATCGGCGCGCACATTGTTGAGGAAGCCGCGGGTGCGGAAGGCAAACAGGCCGGGCTTGCGAACGTCGATGTCGTCGCCATTGTTGAGCTCAATGCTCATGACGTCCAACGCATTGCCCTTGCCGTGCTCCGACAGGACGCCTTCACCGGCAATGTTGCGGCAGGAATAGCTGGAGCCCTGATGGATGGTCCTGACGCCGGAAAAATATCGCCAACGGGCGGAAGGTACGAGTTCGTTCTTCGTCCAGCCGGCGAAGGTGGCGGCCATGTCGCAGGTCAGTGTGGCGGCGGGCTTCATCTGGATGCCGCCGATGGACGTGACTTTGACCGGATGGTCGATGCCGCACTGACCTTCATGGATCGGCGCCATGTCCGTATACGCCACATCCATCCTCTTGAGCTGCTGACGGCAATCGATCTCGCTGGCCGGCATCTGTTCGACCGGCGACATCGGCTCGTCCATGCGGGGATAGGCGGCCTGCGTCATATAGGGGTTGGACGGGACAAGCTTCTGCATTCCGGTATATTGAGGGACGGTGGAGGTTTGCGTGCCGACGTCGACGGCAGGCTGCAGCGAAAGCACGCTGCCGGTGTTGCAGGCCGAAACCGTCACGAGGGCAAGGCCGGCACCCGCCATGGCCAGGGCTTTCGACTGGCGCGCGGCGGCGCAAAAGACGTCGCGTAGTTTGCCCGACATTGTGGAATCCCATTCCAGATGTCCGGTATTTTAACGATCAAGGGTAAAGGAAAACTCAGCGGGCGCGTTCATGCCTGCGGCCGAATTGCGGCGAGATCACTGGCAGAAGGTGCCGCCGTTGCGGCGCGGCTCCAGATCGAGATGGAAATGCAGGGAGTGATCGGCATCCGCGCCTGGTCCGAGGACGGTCTTGAAGGGCCCGCAGGCCGCCTTGCGCACGGCGTTGAGGAATTTTGCGTCCTTCTCAGGTGGCGACGGGCCGACCTCTATCGTCTTGCCGTCCGACAGGGTGAAGCTGGCGATGTCGAGCGCGTTGCCGAAGGCGTGCTCCGACAGTTTCCTCGTGCCATGGCGGGGACGGCAGACGAAGGCCGATGCCTGGCGGATCGATTTCAGATCGGCGCCGAATTCGGCTTTCGCCGCCGGTTGGATGACATCGGCCGCAAACCGCGCCGCCGCCTCGGCCATCTGGCAATTCAACTCCGTCCCGGAACCGATCCCGATCGAGCCGCCCAGCGTCTTGACGATCAGGGGATAGGGGATGGAACAGCCGATTTCGGGATTGCTCTCCGCCTTGTGCTCCTCGAACTGGACGCCGAGCCCCTTGAGGCGTGCACGGCAGGCGACCTCTTCAGCGGGCATTTCTTCGTCCGGCATATCCGCCGAGCGCGGGTCGGGGAGCATTTTCTTCTCGCCGGTATCGGCAGGCTTTGGCGGCGGTTGCGGGGTGACCGTGGGCGGCTGCGCCCCGGATTGGGGGACATCTGGATGAGCGGGTGTGGCGGTCTCCGGGCCTTGGGGTTCGGTAATGTCGGGCCTCGGCGTCGGCAGAGGTATGATTTCAGCCGGTTCCGGTTCGCTTTCCGTATCGGCTGATGGCGCCGGGGCTGACGGCGCCGGCTGCGCCTGCTCTTGCCGATCGATCTTTTGTTCAGGTTCGGGTTTTTCTTCCTCGGTCCTTTCCGGCGCGGGGGTGGGCGTCGGGATGACCGTTGCTGGTTCCTTCTTCGCGGCATCGTCTGCCGTTGGCGTGTCTGGACGCTGCTCGGGCACCGGCACAGTGGCGGGAACCGGCGGCGCAATGACGCCAGACGATGGCGCCGGGGGACCCTGCATTTTCGATTGTACTTGGTGTGGCTTATGTCGGTGGCCGGCGCGAGACCGCGGCCGCTGCTTGCTTCTCGGCTTCAACGGCTGGTCGGCCCTTTGCGTAAGCGGCTGCGCCAGCGGCCTGTAGTGCCCATGCCGATGTCTGGCGTCTGCAGGCGCGACCAGCGCCGCGGTAACGGCGATGGCAAATAAGATCCTGCAGATCCGGAAAAAGGCACACCCCATGTCCGACAACGGCGCGCGCGCCAGGAGGTTGCCTCCGTCCCATCACGAACCGTAAACGCGGCGTCACGCGCCGATCTGCTCCAGGCCTTCCTCCAACAAGTCGGCGAGCAGCGGCATGCCGAGCAGGTACTTTGCCGTGTACCTGTTGCCGCGCTCGCGCGCCGCCGACACGGCGTCGCTCCATTCGGCAGCGTCGTAGTCGCCGCGGCCCAGCCAGGCCAGCGCTATCAGTTCTGCCGCCTCGTCCACGTTGAGGTCGTTGATCAGTTCGCGCAGTTCTTCCTCGGCCAGATTTTCGGAGCTTTCCTCGGCAAGCCCGTCATGGTGATGGCTGACATGGGATTCAGCGTCGAGTTCCACCTCGTGCTCGGCGCCATCGGCGTAATCCTCATTGATCGCGGCGCTCAGACCCTTGGCCTTGAGAATGAACAGGCGCACGGTATCGGGACCGATCGAGAGCTCCCAGTCTTTTTCCAGCCGCCTCTGCACAGGCCGTCTCCCATCAGGTCGTCTCCGGATGATAGCGGATTTGCCGCGCGCCCGTCACCTGATGTTCTACCAGGTGCTTTTGCGGGATGAAACGCGTGCCGGCCAGCGTTAGTGTTGCATTCCCACCCCCCAAGGAGGCTTCAATGCATAAAAGAGTGCTCATTCAGGCAGCCGCCGCGCTACTTACGCTGCAGCTCTTTGCCGTGCCGGCGTTTGCCGCGGGCGGCGATAGTTCCGGCGGGGGCGGCGGTAGCGACCAGACCGTGACGAAATGCAAGAAGGGCGAAGTCTGGGACAAGAAGAAGAAAAAGTGTGTCGCGCCTCAGGAAGGAATGCTCGACGACGACAGCATCTATGATGCAGGTCATGCGCTGGCGATGGCCGGGCGCTATGACGAAGCGATCGCCGTGCTCAGCCTCGCCGCCAACAAGCAGGACCCGCGCATCCTCAATTATCTCGGCTATTCGCACCGCCATTCCGGCCGTGTCACCGTTGGCCTCGGCTATTACGAGGAGGCGTTGCGCATCGACCCGGACTACACGCTGGTACGCGAGTATCTCGGTGAGGCGCATCTGCAGATCGGCGACCTGGCCGGCGCACAGCTGCAATTGAAGGAAATCGAGAAGCGGACCGGCAAGGGTTCGCGCGAATACGGCATGCTGGCGGAGCAGATCGACCATTTCATGAGGAGCTGAACAGGCTCACAGCGCTCCATGATGCGGCCGCGAGCGATCGCGGCCGTTTTTCTGCGTGCCATCGGATGAAAGCTGGAACGATTTTCGCGAAACCAACTTTTGGACGTGAAAAACCCGGAAAGATTGCTATATCTTGGGAAATTGTGGTGAAGCGGTTCCGTTAGGCCGAGGCTGGCGGGCCGTTTTCTTTTTTACCATCGAGAGAAGGCTTTCCCCGAAACGCGGGGGTGGCAGCAGGAAAGGTCAGGCATCATGAACAAGGTTCCGATGACAGGCGAAGGGTTCGCGTCATTGAAGGAAGAACTGCGCTGGCGCCAGCAGGAAGAGCGGCCGCGCATCATCGAGGCGATCTCCGAGGCGCGCTCGCATGGCGACCTGTCAGAGAATGCCGAATACCATGCCGCCAAGGAGGCGCAGAGCCTGAACGAGGGCCGCGTCAATGAGCTCGAAGACTATATCGCCCGCGCCGAAGTGATCGACGTCAGCAAGCTCAGCGGCGACAAGGTCAAGTTCGGCGCCACCGTGGTGCTGGTCGACGAGGACACCGAAGAGAAGAAGACCTACCGTATCGTCGGCGACCAGGAGGCCGACGTGAAATCCGGCCGCATCTCCATCTCCTCGCCCATAGCGCGCGCGCTCATCGGCAAGGAAGTCGGCGACGCCATCGAGGTCAACGCGCCTGGCGGTGCCCGGGGGTATGAGATCGTCGAGGTTCAGTTCATCTAGGGTCAGTGTCCGGGCTGGCTAGGTTGGCGCCGCCCCTCATTGCTCTGCCGGGGTTGGCCCTATCCGAGTGAATTGGTTGAAATGTCACTCCGTCCCGGCGCGGAGCTTGAGCTCCAGCAGCCTTTCCGCCTCAGCCACCGCCTCCGCGGGCGTAACACGCCTCTCTGCCGCAGCTAGCAGCGTCGAAGCATAGGGCCCGCGCGGGCCGGTCAGGCCCGGCTCGGTCGCCAGGAACACCGCGACCGTCGGCAGACCAAAGGCGCTGGCGAGATGGGTCAAGCCGGTATCTGCGCCGATGACCAGCGTCGAGCGGCCGATGATGGCGGCGACATCGGCCAGCGACGATCTCGGCACCACGATCGTTGCGGGCACAGCACCCGCGATGGCTTCAGCGACGCCCTTCTCACGCTCGTTCGACCATGTGGTGACCGGCGTCACGCCCCGTTCAGCCAAGAGGCGTCCGGTCCCGATCCAGTCTTCCACTGGCCATTTCTTGTCGTCGCGGCTGGTGCCGTGCAGCAGGAAAGCGGTTTTCCCGGCAATGCCTGTTAGGTTGCCGGGCGGGACGATGCCAGAATCCAGCATCGACAGATCTGGCAGGTATCCGAGCGCCAGTCCGAAAAGCCTTCGCGTCCGCTCGATAGCGTGCAGGCTGCGCGGCACGGCGTGTGTCGTGGTGTACAACAGTGCGGCAGAAGGCTCTCGCGCGCTCGACCTATCTAAGCCCGCGATCGGCGCCCCGGCCAGTTTCGCAACCAGGGCCGATTTCAACAGGCCCTGCGCATCGATGACGAGGTCGTAGCGGGATTGGCGCAATGCGCCGCGCAACGCTGCCGCCTCGCGCCAAGTGCCGGCCTTGAAAGGCGCCTTGCGCCAGCGCCGGATCGCTACGGTGTGGATCCGGCCGATCGCCGGATGCAGCGCGACAATGCCGGCGAAGGCCTCCTCCACGCACCAGTCGAAGGTCACCTCCGGCCGCTGGCGGCTGGCATCCTCGACCGCAGGAAAAGTGTGGATGACATCGCCCATCGAGGATGTCTTGACGATCAGGACCTTCATGCGGCGGCCGGGACGTCCAGCAGCCGGTCCGCCGCCGCAGCAACCCGTGCGACTTCCATTGTCCTCAGGCAATTGAAATGGCCGAGCGGGCAGATTTTCTGATGGCAGGGCGAGCAGGACAGGCCGAGCCAGACCAGTTCACGTCGCTCCGCCAGCGGCGGTGTGTTGGCCGGCGAGGTCGAACCATAGACCGCAACGATCGGCGTGCCGACGGCGGCGGCGACATGCATCAGCCCGCTGTCGTTGGAGACCGCCAGCCTCGCGGCCGCGATCAGGTCGATGGCGTCCTCCAGCCGCGTGCGGCCGGCGAGATCGACAATTCCGGGCGAAAGCGCCGCGATCTGCGCCGTCACGTCGCGATCGTTCGTCGAGCCGAAGAGGACAACCTTCAGGTCTTTTCTCATGAAATCGCGGGCAAGGGCGGCATAATGTTCGCTGGGCCAGCGCTTGGCCGGGCCGAATTCGGCGCCCGGCATCAACGCGGCGAATTTCCCTGGCGAGAGTCCGAAACGCGCGAGCAAAGCGGCCTGGTTGCCGGCGTCCACGGTCAGGTGGGGGGCACGGAAGTGACCGCCCTGGGCGAGGCCGAAAAAGGCTTGGGCGGTGCGGCGCTTCACGTCGTCCGGCAGCGGCACGATGTCGGTCAGCAGGCCATAGCGCATTTCACGCAGATTGCCGAACCGGCGCGGAATGCGGGCGAAGAAGGGGATCAGCGCAGATTTCCAGCTGCCCGGCAGGATATAGGCCATGTCATAGCGGCCGCGCAGTTCGCGGCCGAAGCGGCGGCGATGGCCGAATTCCAGCGCCCCGGATTTGACCGGAAAATCGATCTGCTGTCGGACCTCGGGCATGCGCTTGACCAGGGGTGCGGCCCAGGCGGGGGCCAGCACGTCGATCGCGGCCTCGGGGTGAAGTTCTTTCAGCGCCGAGAACAGGCACTGCGCCATCACCATGTCGCCCACCCAGCGTGGGCCGATCACGAGGATCGTTGGGCCTTCAGCCATTCAACATAGTCTCTGACACCGGTTTCGACTGTCCGGAACTGGCCATTGTAGCCGGCCGCGCGCAAACGGGACATATCAGCTTGCGTAAAGCTCTGGTAGCTGCCCTTGAGGTGGTCGGGAAAGGGGGTGAACTCGATCTCGCCCTTGCCCAGCGTGTCGATCACGGTCTCGGCGATGGCGCGGAAGGGCTGGGCGCGCCCGGTACCGCAGTTGAAGATACCGCTCGAGCCGCGCTTCCACAGCCAAAGATTGACGTCGGCGACATCCGCGACATGGATGAAGTCGCGGCTCTGCTCGCCAGGACCGAAGCCGTCATGGGCGCCGAACAATTTCGGGTTCTCGCCGCGTTCGACTTGGTTGAACAGGTGGAAAGCAACCGACGCCATGGCGCCCTTGTGGGCCTCGCGCGGGCCATAGACGTTGAAATAGCGCAGCCCTGCGACCTGCGAATGGTCGGTATCGAACACGGTGCGCCTAACATAGTCGTCGAACAGCTTCTTCGAATAGGCATAGACATTGAGCGGCCGCTCGAGCGCCGGTTCCTCGCGGAACTCGGCGCCGCCACCATAGACGGAGGCCGAGGACGCGTAGAGGAAGGGCACGCGCAGCGCCTGGCAGGCATGCAGCAGCCGCTTCGAATAAGCAAAATTCACCTCCATCATGAACTTGCCGTTCCACTCGGTGGTGGTCGAGCAGGCACCCTGATGGAAAACAGCCTCGATGCGGCCGAGATCCCCGGCTTCGAGACGGGCCAGGAAGTCGTCCTTGTCGAGATAGTCTGTGATGCTGAGGTCGGCGAGGTTGGCAATCTTGTGGCCGTCGGTCAGATCGTCGACGACCAGAATGTCGTCATGACCTTCCGCATTGAGCGCGGCGACGATGTTGGAGCCGATCATGCCGGCGCCGCCCGTGACGATGATCATGAAGGCCTCTGCTTGCTTGCGATTCCGGTCCTTATAGGGGAGGCTGGCTAGGCTGTCGACAAAGGAGGGCGATCACGATGCATCGAGATATCCCAAGCGCGCTGCGGCCAGGACAGTCGCCGTACTTACGCCGCCAAGACGCTCCTTGCGAGCATGTTGACATGTTCGCAGGCTCTTAACGGTCCGATCGTGATTTGGCTGCTACCAGTAGGGCGGTCGCAACCGGCCAATTGCTGACGACGACTTCAGGTCGGCGCGCCCCTCATCCGCCCGTCGGCACCTTCTCGGTATAGTGACGGGAAGAAGGAAGCTGCGCGCAACCTCGCTGCCTTTCCTTGCAACAGTGACAGCTGGCGAAACCGTCGATGACAGTACCCCTCTCCCGATCGCTATACGAAGAGAGGATGCCGGGATGCAGGGTGAGGGGCAGCGCCAACGCTTCAAAAGGTTTAGTAGGACGCATTTCGAAGGTGCCGATATGTGTGATATCGCCAACATGGCGCAAGGTGCAGCCTGTCAGAGAGTGAGTTACCGAGGGGCCGAAAATGCCGTCGACTGAATTGCTGATCGCCTTTTTCGCCACCACGGCGATCTTCGCCTACATTCCAGGCCCCGCCATGCTCTACGCTGCCGCCCAGACCATGGCGCGCGGGCGTTGGTCGGGTCTGACGGCCGCTCTGGGCATTCATCTTGGCGGCTATGTGCACGTCTTCGCCGCGGCCGCCGGGCTATCGGTGTTGTTCCATGCCGTGCCGCCGCTCTACATGGCGGTCAAGCTGGTCGGCGCTCTTTATCTGATCTGGCTGGGAGTCGCGCTGTTTCGCAAGCGCGTCGAGGGCGGCATCGCACTGCCCGCTCTCGAGAGGAAGTCGGCGCGGCGGGCCTTTTTGGAGAGCCTCACGGTCGAGGTGCTCAATCCCAAGACGGCAATCTTCTTCATGGCGTTCCTGCCGCAGTTCATCGATGCCTCGGCGGCGTTTCCGGTGTGGCTGCAATTCGTCGTGCTGGGAACGATCGTCAATGTGATGTTCTCCTCGGCCGACATCGTCTGTGTCTTCCTTGCCGGAATGGTGGTCGGCCGATTGCGGCGTTCGAGCCGGGCGCAGCGGCTGATGCAACGGGCGGGCGGCGCTGTCCTTGTCGGGCTCGGCGTGCACGTGGCGCTGCAGAAAAGCTGACGTGACGCCGCCGTTGCGCCGGCTCGAATTGCCGTATATCGGCTTCGCGATGAAAGTCCGCTGATCGACCCCATATATACTCCAGACCGGATTTCAGCAGCGCGTTGCCTCTTGCCAGTGACATGATGAAGCACAACCCACCGTCAGCAGAAGCTTTGCACCGCGCCATCGCACGGTTTGGCGACGTCACCGTGCTGGTGGTCGGCGACCTCATCCTCGACCGCTTCGTCAACGGCGTCATCGAGAGGATCTCGCCGGAAGCGCCGATCCCGGTGCTGCATGGTCGCGGCGAGATCTCGGCAATGGGCGGCGCCGGCAATGTCGTTGCCAACATCGTCTCGCTCGGCGCGCGCGCAATTCCGGTTTCGGTGATCGGGGCCGATACGGCCGGCGACAATTTGGTACGTATGCTCGGCGAGCTTGGCGCCGACACAGCGGGCCTGGCGCAGGAGCGCGGCCGCATGACGTCGTCGAAGAGCCGCTTCAGCGCGCTCAACCAGCAGGTGCTGCGCTTCGACGAGGAAGAGATCAAGCCGCTCTCCGCCCATGAGCGGGCGGTGCTGCTCGAGCATTTTCAGGCCGAATTGCCGCGCGCCGATATCGTCATCCTCTCCGACTATGGCAAGGGCGTCCTACTCGATGGTGTCGCCGGCGAGTTGATCGCCATCTGCCGCGACGCGGGAAAGCCGGTGCTGGTCGATCCGAAGGGCCACGACTACGCACGCTACGCCGGCGCGACCGCGGTCACGCCTAACCGCAAGGAGCTTGGCGAGGCGGTGGGTCGCAAAGTGTTCGCCGACGACGAGGTCGAGGCAGCGGCGCGCGATCTGATCGCGAACCACGATTTCGATTTCGTTCTCGCCACGCGCAGCGAGAAGGGGATGAGTGTCGTCACCGCCGAGGACGCCCGCCACATCGCCACCCAGGCGCGGGAAGTGTTCGACGTTTCCGGCGCCGGCGACACGGTGATCGCCAGCTTTGCGCTTTCGCTCGCGGCGGGCGCCGATCGCGTGCAGTCGGCCGTTATCGCCAACGCTGCCGGCGGTGTCGTCGTCGGCAAACGTGGCACCGCGCGTTTGACCGTCGAAGAACTCGGCGGCGCGCTGTTCCGCTCGCATGGTCCGACCGCCCACAAGGATGCCATACTCGACGCGGCATCGGCCGCGCGCATGGTGGCGGCATGGAAGGCGGAGGGCCTGAGCGTCGGCTTTACAAATGGCTGCTTCGACATTTTGCATGCCGGCCATGTCAGCCTGCTGCACGCGGCGCGCAGCCAGTGCGACCGGCTGGTGCTCGGCCTTAACAGCGATGCTTCGGTGCGGCGGCTGAAAGGCCCGGAGCGCCCGGTCAACGACCAGCATGACCGCGCCTGCGTGCTCGCAGCCCTTGCCTCGGTCGACGCGGTCGTAGTGTTCGAGGAGGACACGCCGCTGGCGCTGATCGAGGCATTGTTGCCGGACATCCTGGTCAAGGGCGCCGATTACACGGTCGCAACAGTGGTCGGGGCCGACGTCGTGCAGAAGGCAGGCGGGCGCGTCGTGCTGGTCGATCTCGTCGCCGGCAAGAGCACCACCGGCACCATCGGCAAACTGCGCGCGGGCGGCACCACCAATTGAGGGTTACATGTCTGAACTGAACGATTACCTGGTCCGCTCGGCTTCCGCGATCACCGCCATGGTCGAGCGCGACCTGACCGGCGAGATGGAACGGGCCGTGAGCGCAGTGGTCACGGCGCTTTCGTCGGGCAAGGCCCTGCTGATCGCCGGCAATGGCGGCTCGGCCAGCGATGCCATCCACATCGCCGGCGAACTGGTCGGCCGCTTCCTCAAGGAGCGTAAGGCCTACAATGTCATCGCGCTGCCGGCCAACGCCGCCGTGCTGACCGCGTGGGGCAATGACTATGGGTTCGACACGGTGTTTTCGCGCCAGGTCGAGGCGCATGGTTCGGCGGGCGGCGTGTTGCTGGCGATTTCGACCAGTGGCAATTCGCCGAGCATCCTTGCTGCCGCCGAACAGGCAAGGATGATGGACATGACGGTAATCAGCCTAACCGGCGATACGGGCGGCAAGCTCAAGCCCCTGTCGGACATCCTTCTCAACGTGCCCTCTGCCTCAACGCCAATCATCCAGCAGGGGCATCTGTGCCTTTACCACCATCTGTGCGAGGTGGTCGAAACGCGGCTGCACGCCGGCTGACGGGTGCCGTGGTGACGTCGCATCCGCTTCAGGAGCCGGGACTGTGGGTCGAAAGTGTCGGCGCTAGGACCTTCGCCAAAGGCAGGCCGGCATTGTTCCTCGACCGCGACGGCACCATCAATGTCGATACCGGCTATCCCGATGATCCGGCGCGGATCGCATTGCGCGCGGATATCGCGTCCGTCATCGCCGCCGCCAACCATGCCGGCATTCCGGTCGTCATCGTGACCAACCAGTCGGGCATCGCGCGCGGCTATTTCGGCTGGGAGGAGTTCGCCAAGGTCAACGGCCGGGTCCTGGACCTATTGGGCCTCGAAGGCGCGTCCGTCGACATGGTGCTGGCCTGCGCCTATCACGAGGGCGGGGCCGGGCCGCTGGCGGTCGGCGACCACCCGATGCGCAAACCCAATCCCGGCATGCTTATCGAGGCCGCCAAACGTCTTCGCATCGACGCGCCCCGCTCATTGATCGTTGGCGACAAACCGGCCGACATGGAGGCAGGGCGGCGCGCCGGACTGGCGCAAGGCTGGCTGGTGGATGGCGAAGGCTCTCGTCAAGGAAACTTCGCCATCTCGCCGCTGCGGGATCGGAGCGATGTCGACGGCTTGCTCGCCGCCGTGACGGCTCTTGGCGAGGCGCCAGGCGAAGCCTGACTCAGACCTGATCCCTCTCTTCCAGGACCTCGTAGAATTTGGCCTCCGTGGCATAGGAATAGATCATCACCGACATCGAGTAGAAAAATCCATGCCGGCCGCAGAGGAAATAGCGCTTGGCCACATAGAATTTGAGGAAGTTGCCCAGCGGTGACAGAAGCAGTCGCACCAAGCGGGGCTTCTTGCCTCTCTCGACCATCATGGCAACCTTGAGGGTGGAATAGATGTTTGCCCTGGCAAGGTCTCCCTCGATCGAGATCTCGCGACGGTGCAGCAAGACGCCGCTTTCCATGGTGCGGGTCTCGCCGGGGACCACGAATGATTCATGAACCCGCGCTGTCAGGTCCATGGTGGCGACGTCCCGGCGGAAAAGCCGCATGAGGCGGTTGTTCAGGACCCAGGGGTGCGCGTAACCGTAGCCTTTCAGCCAGTCGCGCCGGCGAATGTACCAACCGTTCACGCCGCTTTCGGTCGTCCGCGTGGCGGCCATAATGGCCTGCCGCAGCGCATCGTCGACACGCTCGTCGGGATCGATCGAAAGACACCATGGCTGCGTGGCATGATCGAGCGAGAACTGCCGTTGGCGCGGGAAACCCGACCAGTCTCTGTGCAGCAGTTTTATCGGATAGCCCTTGGCGATGTAGCCGTTCACGCATTCGAGCGTGCCGTCCGTGGATCCCGAATCGACGACAATGATCTCGGCGCAGAAATCGATGCTCTCCAGGCACGGGCCGATCTTGTCAGCTTCGTTCATGCAGATGATCAGCGCCGAGACCGGACTTGCAAATCGAGTCATGGTCCCCTTCCCATGGCGGGCATCGCCCGACATTCAATCCGTCTAATTTATCTTTTCCCGCAGCGCCGTACAGCCCCGTATGTCAACGCCGGGCCGCTGTGAAGAATTCCCGAGATACCTGACGTACAAGCGTTGGCCGGTCTTAGGAGCGTCCACCGATCTCAGGTCGTTCGAACGAGACCAGCCCTTGGTCCTTGACCCGACGGATGGTGAGCGCCGTGCGCACCGTGTCGACATTCGGCGTCGAGGTCAGTTCCTCGATGACGAAGGTCTGGAAGGCGCCGAGATCGCTTGCCACGCAATGCAGAAGGAAATCGGATTCGCCCGAGACCATCCAGGCGTCGCGAACGATCGGCCAGCCGCGCGTGCGCTCGGCGAAGGTGCGCAGTTCCGCGTCCGACTGGTGATGCAGGCCAATGAGGCAGAAGGCGACGACATCGAGGCCGAGTGCCGGCGCGTTGAGCAGGGCGCGATAACCTCGAATGATGCCGGCCTCCTCCAGCCGCTTGACGCGGCGCAGGCATGGCGGCGCCGAGATGCCCACACGGCTCGACAGTTCCACATTGGTCATGCGCCCGTCGGCCTGGAGTTCGCGCAGGATCTTCCAGTCGATGGCGTCGAGGTCGGCTTTCAAGGGCATGGCTGTCTCGGCTCGGCGCAAGAATCTTTCGCCATCTCGTAATTAAACGACTTTCCGAGCCAAGCCAGCCCTGCCGGCTGCTATTTTAAGGCGGTAACGCCGGGGGCCAGGCCGCGAACAGGGCGAGGAGCCGAAGCTTTCCGGGGACGACGAGCCGTTTGTCTTGCTGGCATGCCTGGCAGCACTTACATTGTCCGCGATATCCGCCATTGTTTTCACGACCCGGCCAGCGGCCGCCTTAGGGGTTTTGGATGACCACCAAACACGCTCCCGTTCTCATCATCGGTTCCGGCCCGGCCGGCTATACGGCGGCGGTCTACGCGGCGCGCGCCATGCTGAAACCGATGCTGGTGGCCGGCCTGCAGCAAGGTGGCCAGTTGATGATCACCACTGATGTCGAGAACTATCCGGGATTCGCCGATCCGATCCAGGGACCTTGGCTGATGGAGCAGATGCTGAAGCAGGCCGAGCATGTCGGCACCGACATCATCAACGACATCATCATCGAGGTTGACCTGAACGTGCGGCCATTTCGCGCCAAGGGCGATTCCGGCACCACTTACACGGCGGATGCGCTGATCATTGCCACCGGGGCGCAGGCTAAATGGCTGGGGATTCCGACCGAGCAGGAATTCATGGGATTCGGCGTTTCCGCCTGTGCCACCTGCGACGGATTTTTCTATCGCGGCAAGGATGTCGCGGTGGTCGGCGGCGGCAATTCGGCGGTGGAAGAGGCGCTCTATCTCTCCAACCTCGCCAGGAGCGTGACTGTCATCCACCGGCGGAGCGACTTCCGCGCCGAGCGCATCCTGCGGGAACGCCTGTTGAAGAAAGAGAATGTCCGGGTCATCTGGGACACGATCGTCGATGAGATCACCGGCCGCCCAGGCAAGGCGCCGCTGCCACCTTCGGTGGAAGGATTGAAGCTGCGCAACGCGGTGACCGGTGCCGAGACGCATCTCAAGGTCGACGGCGTGTTCGTGGCCATCGGCCACGCGCCGGCGGTCGAGCTGTTCGCAGGCAAACTGAAGCAGAAGCCGAACGGCTACCTGTGGACGGCGCCGGATTCGACCCGCACGGATGTGCCCGGCGTATTCGCGGCGGGCGACGTGACCGACGATGTCTATCGGCAGGCGGTGACGGCGGCGGGGCTCGGCTGCATGGCCGCGCTCGAGGCGGAAAAGTATATTGCCGGCATCGAGGCGCACCGGGAAGCGGCTGAGTAGTGAGTCCAGCAAGCGGCTGAGAGACGCCGCTTAAAAGCCTGATTGTTCATTCAGACGCCAGACAGAATGAGGGGAAATATGGCGTTGGACTGGGACAAGCTACGTGTGTTTCACGCTGCTGCGGAAGCGGGGTCGTTTACCCATGCTGCCGAGACCCTGCATCTGTCGCAGTCCGCGATCTCTCGGCAGGTCAGCGCGCTCGAGCACGATGTCGGCGTGCCGCTGTTCAACCGCCACGCCCGGGGCCTGGTGCTGACCGAACAGGGCGAGATGCTGTTTCGCACCGCGCATGACGTGCTGATGAAGCTGGAGACGATCAAGTCTCGGCTGACCGAAACCAAGGACCGGCCGTCGGGCATCCTCAGGGTGACGACAACGGTGGGATTGGGCGCCGGCTGGCTAACTGAGCGGGTGCAGGAATTCATCGAACTGTATCCCGAAATCAGCCTGCAGCTTATCCTCGCCAACGAGGAGCTCGACCTCACCATGCGCCAGGCCGACTGCGCCATCCGGCTGCGGCAGCCGCAGCAGCCGGACTTGATCCAGCGCCGCCTGTTCACCGTCCATTTTCATCTCTACGCGGCTCCCTCCTATGTGGCCAAGCATGGCAAGCCGGCTTCGGTCGCCGAACTGAAGAACCATCGCATCGTCACCTTCGGCGTGCCGGTGCCGTCGCATCTGTCGGAGCTGAACTGGCTGGAAACGGTCGGCGATTTCGAAGGTGGGCAGAGGGTCCCCACGCTGCAGATCAACGACATATTGTCGATCAAGCGCGCCGTGCAGGGCGGAGCGGGGATCGCCATGCTCCCCGACTACGTGATCAGCAAGGATTCAGGTCTGGTGCAGTTGCTGCCGGAGACCGAGGTGCCGTCCTTCGACACCTATTTCGCTTATCCCGACGCGATGAAGAACCAGGCGAAGCTTCACGTCTTCCGAGACTTCATCATTTCGAAGGCGCGAAGCTGGTCTTACTGACCGCTATCGGGTGGCAATCCCTCGACACACTCATCAGCGACGCGCGGGTGCGAGGTAGATGCGGAACCAGCCGCCTGCAGAGACCGCCGGTGCCGATTTAGGCAGATATCAAGGCAATGGTCCGATTGCCTGAGAAATGAACGCCTCCTGCCTGATTCCACGTCATCTGCTGCCTGGCCGCTTTCGAGGGCTGGAACGGCGATAATCCGCCTTGGAAGTCGGATTTTACCGCTGGAGAGCGGTCGTTTTCGACGATTCTGTTGGTCCTATTCGTTTTCCGGAGGGGGTGGGCCACAGCCTGCATGTTTTTGCATGTGTGTGTTGCAAAATAGATGCTTGTTTCTTGGGCATGATGAGCCGATATATAGATCATCTCCTGGGCGCGTTCTCCTCCCATTAGCGCCCTAGAGTGTTCCCCTCTGGAGGTTAGCCCTAACAGGCACTTCCAATCAAACTCAGCCGGATCTTCGTTGATCCGGCTTTTTTGTTGCTCGCGTCCTGTCGCGGCTGCCGCTAATGCCTCCAGGATTGCCACGTAACAGTGACATGTAACATCGGGTAACATGCCATACCCCCTAGAAGCCTGTTAAGCGGAAGATAGGACGCGGTGCGGTTTGGACGGGTGATGGGGGCATCACCCGGACGATCCAGGCTCAGGTGGCTACCGCGTCCGAACCATTTCCCGCCGGATAATCGGCGGAGTTGTGCGGCGGACCTGCCGTTTTACCTCCCACGAAAACGGTCCGCAATGAAGCGACGTCCGGTTCCGCCGGACGTCGTTTTCATGTCGACAGGACGCCTGGCTGTCTCAAGCGGCCTTGCCATTGGCGTTCATTGCTTCATCGGCGAGACGGCCGGTGATTTCGGCCATGTGGTCGAAGACGGCACTGTAGCTGGCGACGCCCGCGGTCGCGGAGCGCAGCTCGATGATCAGATCGCCGATCTCCGCTTGTGGCATCGTCGCCTCGACCACGTCCCATCCCGGCCAGTCTGGCCGCGCGTCGTAGCCGAGTATCTGGCCGCGGCGCTGCGGGATGAGCGCGATGATCTTCGATGTCGCGTCGGATGGCGTGACGATCTGCACCTTCATCACCGGTTCCAGAAGCACCGGCGAACAGGCCGGCATGCCTTCCTTCATCGCCAGCTTCGCCGCCATCTGGAAGGCCATGTCGGACGAATCCACCGCATGGTAGGAGCCGTCCGACAGGTTGACGGCGATATCGACCACCGGGAAGCCAAGCGGACCTGACTTCAAATAATCGCGCACGCCGGTCTCGACCGACTGGATGTAGGTCTTCGGCACGACGCCGCCGGTGATGGTGTCGGTGAACTGGAAGCCCGAGCCGCGCGGCAGCGGTCTGATCTCGATCACCACATCGCCGAACTGGCCGTGGCCGCCGGACTGCTTCTTGTGGCGGCCGCGCTGCTGTACCGACTTGCGAATGGTCTCGCGATAGGGAATCGCCGGGGAGTGGCCTTCGACCGGAATCTGGTTCTTGCCCTCCAGCCGCTCGCGCACCACACGCAGATGCATTTCGCCATGGCCAGACAGCACGGTTTCGGCCGAGTCCTGGTTGTGGCGCAGACCGAGCGACGGGTCTTCCTCGGCCAGCCGCTGGATGGCGGCCGACATTTTCACCTCATCCTTGCGCTCCTTGGGGCGCAGCGCGAAGGCGTAGACCGGCTGCGGCGGCTCGACATCGAACAACTGTCTGGTGCCGCCCTTGGCCGAGGTGAGGGTCTGGCCGGTCTTGGCGTCGTCCAGTTTGCCGAGGGCCACGGTATCGCCGGCCTTGGCGCCGGTCAGCTTGGACTGGTCCTTGCCAAGCATGCGATAGATGCCGGAAACCTTGGCGGTGCCACCGCCGGGCAACCAGAGTTCGGAACCGTCGGCGACCTGGCCGGACAGGACGCGCGACACTGAGAGCTTGCCGCCATGCGGCGTGTGGATCGTCTTCATCACCTGAACCAGGGTGGCTCCGCCATCAGGCGCGCCGAGCCGCTTGCGGGTCGCCTCGATGTCGGGTCCGTCATGGCGGATTGCCTTCAGCAGGCGCAGCACGCCATTGCCCTTTTCGGCGGTGCCGATCAGCACCGGCGTCACCGCGCCGTCGCGCAGGTCGGCGGCGAGGTCGTCGAAGATCGCATCCTTGGGCGGCTCGATTTCTTCGAGCAGCTGTTCCATCAGCTGGTCGTCATGGTCGGCCAGGGTCTCCAACATGGAGAAGCGCGCTTCAAGCTCGCGCGCCTTTTCGTCGCCCGGTATCTGCGCGATCTCGCTCTCGGCATATTCGCGATAGATGTAGGCGCGCTCCAGCGCCAGATCGATCGAGCCGATGACGACGCCATCCTTGCGCAGCGGAATCTGGCGCAGCAAGAGAGGCACGGAGCTTGCCGGCTGCAGCATCTTCAGCGTGTCGCGCACGCCTGCAGCCGCCTTGTCGACCTTGTTGAGGAACAGGATGCGCGGCACGCCGAGATCGTCGAGCTTGCGCATGATCAGTTGCAGCGCCGGGATCTTCTTTTCGTCGGCTTCGGCTACGACCACCGCCAGGTCGCAGGCGGCCAGCACCGGTTCCGCCTCGAAGGAGAATTCGATCGAGCCGGGACAATCGACGAAGGTGATCTGCTCGCCCATGAATTCGGTGGTAGCGATGGTTGCCTCGACGCTCATGGCATGGGCGCGCGCTTCCGGCGAATGGTCTGAAACCGTGTTGCCGGATGAAACGGGATTTTGTCGGGGAATGGCGCCCGTGCGGGCCAATATGGCTTCGAGAAGTGTCGTCTTACCGCTTGCGAAGGGACCGACTATGGCAATGCATTTCGGTCCCGTGCGTCGTCCTCCGGCGCGAGTACCCATGACTGACCTCCACTCAGGCGTTTCCCGCAGGACCGACTGGCATGCATGGTTCAGGCGTGGTCAATCGGTCCTTCAGCGGCGGCCGGCCTGTGCGACCGTCGCGGGCGGGGTTCTTTTCAACTGCCACCTGCCCAGAGGCATCGTCCCACTTGTTTGCCGGGAGGGCAAGACAAATAGAGTTCGCGCCAGGACGACCGGGTCGCCTGGCGCGAAAGGATGCTTGCGCCGTTCCGCCCCCGGCGGCTCAGTCCAGCGAGGCGGTGAAGCGCTGGATGCGGGAGCAGGCTTGCTCCAGCAGCGTCTCCGACGTAGCGTAGGAGATGCGGAAGTTGGGGCCGAGGCCGAAAGCCGATCCGAACACCACCGCGACGCCCTCGGCCTCGAGCAGTTCGGAGGAGAACGTCTCGTCGGTGTCGATTACCTTGCCGGCCTTCGTCTTCTTGCCGATCAGCTGGGCACAGGACGGATAGACGTAAAAAGCGCCTTCAGGGGAGGGGCAGGTGATGCCGCGCGCCTGGTTGAGCATCGAGACGACGAGGTCGCGCCTGCCCTGGAAGATGGCCTTGTTCCTGGCGATGAAGTCCTGCGGCCCGTTCAGCGCTTCGACGGAGGCCCATTGCGCGATCGTGCAGGCGCCCGATGTCTGCTGGCCCTGGATCATGTCCATCGCCTTGATAAGCTGGACGGGACCCGCCGCGTAGCCGATGCGCCAGCCGGTCATGGCGTAGGCTTTCGACACGCCGTTCATGGTCAGCGTGCGCTCATAGAGCTTCGGCTCGACCTCGGCGATGGTCTTGAAGACGAAATCGCCATAAGTCAGGTGCTCGTACATGTCGTCGGTCAGCGTCCAGACATGCGGATGCTTCAACAGCACATCGGCCAGCGCGCGCAGTTCTGCTTCCGTGTAGGCGGCGCCCGAAGGGTTCGACGGCGAATTCATCAGCAGCCATTTGGTCTTCGGCGTGATCGCCTTCTCCAGGACATCGGCTGTCAGTTTGAAGCCATTCTCGAGCGATGTGTCGGCGAAGACCGACGTGCCGCCACAGATCGCCACCATTTCGGGATAGCTGACCCAATAGGGGCGGGGAATGATGACCTCGTCGCCGGGGTTCAGCGTCGCCATGAAGGCGTTGAACAGGATCTGCTTGCCGCCGGTGCCGACAATGGTCTGCTCGGGCTTGTAGTCGAGATTGTTCTCGCGCTTGAATTTCTTCGCGATCGCCTCGCGCAGCGGCACGATGCCCGATACCGGCGGATATTTGGTCTCGCCGCGGCGGATGGCCTCTATCGCGGCATTCTTGATGTTGTCGGGCGTGTCGAAGTCGGGCTCGCCGGCGCCAAGGCCAATCACGTCCCGGCCGGCATTTTTCAGCTCGCGAGCCTTCTGCGTCACCGCGATGGTCGCGGAAGGCTTAACGCGGGAAAGGGTGTCGGCAAGAAAGGCCATGGTCAGGGATCTCCAGGGTATCGGCACGGCCTCAAGGGCCGCGGCGCTTCCATGTCGCATGATTTCGCCCAGTGCAAGCACTGTCGGCTGATCCAGTCTCAAGGAGCTGTGATTGGGCTCCGTTCGACAACAATAAATTCATTAACGGCCGATATAGGCTTGAGTGACAGTATCGAAGTCCAATGGCCAGTTCGAGGAGCGAGGAACAGTGCCGCGCAGCATCGGGCTTGCCCACATCATTCGTCACGACGACGGCACCTCGACCGGTGTCTGGGGGCTCTATACGCTGCAAAGCGCCTTCCAGCCGATCTTCGCTTTCAAGGAAGGCAAGCTGTCGCTCGCTGCATTCGAGGGGCTGATCCGGCCGTTCCGGGACGGCGAGCCGCAATCGCCATCCACTTTTTTCAGCACCTGTCCGGCGTCGGACCGGCTGCATATCGAAGCGCTGACCAGGACCCTGCATCTTCTCAATGCCGGAGCCTGCCTGCCGCAGGACGCGTCGATTTTCGTCAATTTCGACCCGTCCGTTTTCACCGAGCGAACGGTCGCCGACAGTGCCTTGCGGGAAATGCGGCTGGTGTTGCACGAGTCCGGCATCGACCCGAGCCGGGTCGTGTGCGAAGTGACCGAACAGCGGTCGGCATCGCAGGAAACCCTGCACAGTTTCGTCGCGGCGCTGAGGGCGAACGGCTTTCGCATTGCCGTGGACGACTATGGCGCGGATGATTCCGACATCCACCGCATCCAGGAGCTCAAGCCCGATATCGTCAAGTTCGATGCGCTCTGGATCACGCAGTTGATGGAATCCGGCGCCGGCTTCGCGTTGCTGACCAGCATGGTGAAGAGCTTCGAGGCGCAGGGCATCCGAACGGTGTTCGAGGGTATCGAGGAAAGCTGGCAGCTGGAACTCGCCGAGAAATCGGGCGCGTCCATGGTCCAGGGTTTCGTGCTGGCCCGGCCCGAATTGGCGCCGACCAGCTTTCGCGTTTTCGACAAAAGCAGGCAGGCGCGCGCCGCCTCCGTCGACACAACCGCGCCAGCTGCCTCGCCGGGACCGCAGCCGGCGCGTCCGGCGAAGGCTTTCGGGAGGAAGGGAGCTACATGAGTTTCGAACGGAGGCGCGAAGTCGCAGATGCGATCGAGGTCGACGAAGTCGGCATCGAATACGGCATCCACGGCGAATACCGGTTGCGGAGCGCCTATCAGCCCATTTTCGCGCCGCAAGGTCGGTTTCTGCAACCCGTCGCGGTCGAGGCGCTGATCGAGCCGCACCGTGCCGGGCGGCCGGTAGCACCGCAGGTGTTTTTCGACAGTGTCGCCGGGCCCGACCGGCTGTTTGTCGAGACCATGTGCCGGGTGTTGCATCTCAGGAACTATCGCAATATCGGCGTCGACGGGCTCGACCTGTTCTTCAACTACAATCCGCTGATCAACGATCATCGCGGGCGGGCGCTGGCCGAGATCCGGCTGATGACCAGGCATCTCGGCGATCTTGGCCTGAGCCCTGTAATGCTGGTCTGCGAAATCACCGAGCAGGCGGCCGACGACGCTCTTCTTACCCGTCTGGTACGTGAATTCCGGCGCCACGGCATCCGCATCGCCATCGATGATTTCGGCACCGGGCACTCGACCGAACAGCGCGTTGGCATGCTCAGCCCAGATATCGTCAAGATCGACGGTACCTGGTTCGGCGATTTCTGCCGCCATGCCGCCGCCGAGCGGTTCTTCCGTCCGCTGGTTTCCACCTTGCATGACCGGGGCGCCAGGGTTCTGGTCGAGGGTATCGAGAACGCCACCCATCTGCGCGTCGCGCTAGATGGCGGCGCCGACCTGCTGCAGGGCTATTATCTCGCCCGTCCGGCGCTGGCCGGAACGGTCTTCGAGGAAGAGCCATTGCACACCGACATTCTGCTTGGCAGGGACGGCAAGGTCATTCCGCTGTTCGGGTAGTTGCGCCATCGGGCCATCGGCTAGGTCTGCCGGACTTGCATCAGCGGCGCTGATCGTCACGCCAAAACAAATCACTGGTCGCGGCCAGCGCCGTGGGGATAATCCATCGCAAAAGGCTGCGATCTGGAGGGACCGATGACCATACTCTACGGCATGATGAACAGCGGCAATTGTTACAAGCCGCGCCTGCTGATGGCCAAGCTTGGCATCAACTTCACCAATGTCGAGGTGAGTTCGCAGACCGGCGACACGCGCAAGCCGGATTATGTGGCCAAGAACCCGAACGCCATGGTGCCGCTGCTCGAGCTCGACGATGGCCGCCGACTGGCCGAATCCAACGCCATGCTGCTCTATCTCGCCGAGGGCACGCGGTTCCTGCCGGCGGACCGGTACGAGCGCGGCCTTGCCTATCAATGGCTGTTCTTCGAACAATACAGCCATGAACCCTATATCGCGGTGCGCAAGGCCCTTCTGACTTTTCCCGAGCGCGTCCGCGACGCGACGCCGGAGCGGCTGGCGGTGACGCTGGAACGCGGCAACAAGGCGCTGGGCGTGATGAACAAGCATCTGGAAAACAACGCCTTCTTCGCCGGCGGTTCGTTCAGCGTCGCCGACATCGCCCTTTACGCCTATACGCACACGGCCGGGCAGGGCGGCTTCCAGCTCGACGCCTATCCTTCCGTCGTGGCGTGGCTGGAGCGGGTCGAAGCCGACCCCGGCCATGTGCCGATCGAGTGGATGGTGTAGGCGAAACGGCTTGGCGAAACCGGTCCCGGGCGACCTTCTCCCGGTGCTTTCGCGAAAAAGCTGACGGCAGCCGGATGAGGGCCGGCTCCAGCATCTGGGAGTTGAGGAGGGCTGCGTCGTTTCGCAATCACGCGTACATCTGTCTGTGAGCGTCGCGCTGCCCCTCATTGCCCTGCCGGGCATTTCTCCCCGTATAGTGACGGGGAGAAAGAGGCTGCTTTGCTGGTTCGCCAATTGCGCAGGCGCAGAAGGTAACTCCAGACAACAAAAAGGCGGGATAAATCCCGCCTTCCCATTTTCGGTAGCCTGATCGGGAGCGTCCGGTCCGGGCTGGCAGCTATCTGCTGATCCAGCTTGTCGGTTCTTTCAGCTCCAGCGCGCTTCTCGCGCGGCTGTCAGTACATCCGTGACTTGCCGCGCGCCCCGAGCTCTCGCCCGGCGCGCGCATTTTGCTAAATCAGGCCGCCTTGCTCAGAGATCCAGCGGACGACTTGCCGGTGCGGCGGTCCTGCTCGATCTCGAAGTTGATCTTCTGGCCTTCGACCAGGGTCGACATTCCAGCGCGCTCGACAGCGGAGATGTGGACGAAAACGTCCGCGCCGCCGGTGTCAGGCTGAATGAAGCCGAAGCCCTTGGTGGCGTTGAACCACTTGACCGTTCCAGTTGCCATTGTAGATAGTCCTTCAACATTTGCTTTAGTTTGACCGAACCGAAGTCCAGCCGGTGTGCATCGAGATTTTGGAGATAGACGTCAGCAAACGCGAAGATCGCGAGGCCCGGATCGATCGGCCGAAATATCAATGGGGCTGATATAGGCTGCTTTCGCACAAAAAACAAGACTGTGTGAGAAAGCCGTGATCGGAAAACCGCACAAGGCCCGCTCCAAGCGCTGGAAAGCCTTGCGATCGGGCCGGGCGGGCGAAGGTGGATAGGCCCGTTTTGGGCAGGTGCTTATGGACAGAGATCTGGGGAGAGGACGATGAAAACCATTCTGCTTGCCGCTTGCCTGACGCTTTTTGCCGCCGAGGCGGGGGCGGTCTCGCGCTATGACCCGACGGGGATGAGCTGCGGTAAGGTGCAGGCGACCATCGCGCGGCAGGGCGCCGTCATCCTGCGCTACCAATCGACACGGGTGCCGGGACTGCCGCTCTACGACCGCTACGTGCAAAGCCAGCAGTTCTGCAGCATGGGAGAGGTCCGGACACGCGCCTATGTTCCCAGCGCGGACACGAAATCCTGCCCGGTTTATAACTGCAAGCGCGTCGACAACGATCATTTCCGCCGCCGCTTCCTGCGCCGCCACTAGGGTCGATAGTCAGCCGAACGCAGGCGCCACCCTGGCTCCAGCTGCGGTCTAGAACCCGAAGGAGACCTGCGCCGGCGGCGGCGGGCCGACCCGCACGCCTTCCATGGCCAGCATCTTTTCCTTGGTGGCCGAGCCGCCCGGCGCCGAGAAGCCGCCGATCTTGCCGCCGGCGGCCAGGATGCGATGGCATGGAATGACCAGCGGCACCGGATTGGCGCCGAGCGCAGCCCCGGTTTCGCGGGCGAGCGCCGCATGGCCGGCCGCCTTGGCCAGTTCGCCATAGGTTGTGGTTTCGCCAAAGGCGAGCTTGCGGGCAGCGGCATAGATCGCCTGGCGGAAATCGTCGACGCCGGCCAGATCGACCGGCACGTCGGAGAAATCGACATCCTTTCCCGCCGCATAGGCCTTGATGGCCGCAATGAGATCGACCACCCATGGCGGCTGCACCGTCGAGGCTGAAACGCCGGCATGGCGCATCAGCCGGCGCTCCACCGCTTCGCGGCTCCGTTCAGGCAGGCAGAGCCGGATCAGGCCGTTTTCGTTCCACGCAATGGCCATGAATCCGATCACTGTTTCTAACACTGCGTGGCCGGGCGTGATCTCAGAGGTATTTTCCATGACGCGCTCCTTCCCGCAAAGCGGCGAAAACCGGGATTTATGCCGGTACATATACAGAACAATATGGCAGCGCCCGCCCAGTCCCGCCACCCGAAAACCACCTGTCGGCCACGATTGCCCACCGGGAATCGGTGGTGTAAGGGATTCCTTAACGACCCGACCAACGGACCCGAGCGCGGCTTGCCAGCAAAACCCACTCTTATCGCGATCGGCATCATCATCGCCGCAGCCGGCCTCAGCGGCTGCACGTCGACCTCGCAGATGAAGGCGGCGCCGGCGCTGACGGAAACCGCGACCGCCGCGGGCACCGATGCGGGCTTTACCATACCGCTGCCGGAAACCGTTTCGGTGCTGCCGCAATCATCGGGGGTGGCACCTGTTCAGAGTGCCGAACTGGCTGCTGACGCGGCTGCCCCGGTCGAGCCGGTCGCCGCCTTCGCGGGGTCGACACCGGCGGCGCCTAAGGCGAATGCGGTGATGGCCGCCAACGCCTGGCAGGCGCCGGCGCCGGCCAATGCCGCAACGCCCGCAGCCGCGCTCTACACCACCGCCGCGCTCGTCGTGCCCGCCGGCGGCAAGGCCGGCTATGGCCAGACCATGCCCGGCGTGCAGCAGGTCGCCTTTGTCGTGCCGCAGAATCCGGCCGCCCCCATCCAGGCGCCGGTCGCGCCTGCCGGGGCAGAGCATGGCGCGCGCGGCCATATCGAACAGCTGATCGAGAAATACGCCGCGCTCTACGAGGTTCCGGCGGATCTGGTGCGCCATGTCGTCAACCGCGAGAGCACCTTCAATCCCAAGGCCTTCAACCATGGCCATTGGGGCCTGATGCAGATCAAGCACGCGACGGCACGCGGCATGGGCTATGACGGGCCGGCCTCGGGCCTGTTCGACGCCGAGACCAATCTGAAATACGCGGTCAAATATCTGCGCGGCGCCTGGCTGGTCTCCGGCGGCAACGCCAAGCGCGCCGACTGGCTCTACCAGACCGGCTATTATTACGACGCCAAGCGCAAGGGCCTGCTCGAGGCGACCGGACTTGGCCAGGACCGCCGGCGCCGGCAGCCCGACGCCTGAGCGCGATGCCGCTACCGCGCCCGCCGGCTCCAGACGACATCCGGCTGCGCAAGATCCTCGACGAGACGCTCGTCGCGCCGCACTGGCCGGAAGGCTTCGCTATGCGCTGCCTCGAACCGGGCGACGCGCCGGCCCTGCATGCGCTGCTGGACGAGGTGTTCGATGATGGCACCGATGGCCCGTTCGACACATGGTGGCCGCGCATCTCGGGCGATCCCGAATTCGATCCGGCGCTGTGCTTCCTCGTCATCGACGCCAGGGGCCTGCTGGCGGCAGCAGCGCTGTGCTGGACGAATGGCTTCGTCAAAGACCTTGCCGTCCACCCGGAAGCGCGGGGCAGGGGCGTTGGCGAGGCGCTGATGTGGCACGCCTTCGCAGCCTTGCGCGCCCGCGGCCTCGACCGTGCCGACCTGAAGACCAATACGGTCGAGAACGCTGCCGCCGTCCGGCTCTACGAACGGCTCGGCATGTTCGAGGTGGATTGGTACGGTTGAGCCGCTGTCGCTGAGGCGAAGGCCGGTCAGATATCGGGCGCGTTGCCGATCTTTTTCTTGAGCTCCAGCGCCCAGGCGCGGCCTTCATCGCCGCCCCACAGCAGCCAGGCTATATAGCCCGCCGACGGATTTTCCTCATTGCCGTAGTTTTTGCCGCGCTTGTCGACTTCGTGGCGGGCGAAATAGCTGACCATGCGGCGGATGGTCGAGGGCGACAGGTTCCTGCGGGTCTTCAATTCGGTGGCGCGCGCGACGCCGATCTCGGTGCCGCCGCGGCCGAACTCGCCGCGCAGGCGCAGCCCCTTGGCTGCATTGTCGGCCACCACTTGCGGGCAGCGCAGGTCGATATCGTCTTTAGGCATTTGTCCCTCCCGCCCGGCAGTCTATCGCGAGAAAAGAATGCCGGGAAGCCGCGCTTGTTCCGCTTCCACGCCGGGCGGGTTCAGTGGCCGTGCTTCAGTTCGGAATGGCTTTTCAGAACATGGTCTCCATCGTCCTGCTCGATCAGATAGGCAGGTTCTTCCTTGCTCGCCTTGCGCACAACCTCCGTGCCTTTGATCGTGCGTTTCACATCGCTGGTGAAGCTCTCGGCCACCTTGCCCTCGGCGGTATGCGCGCCCCATTCCCAGGTCACCCGCGTTCCCTTGCGCAGCTTCCGCATCGCGATCCTCGCTCCCGCAAATCCCTTTGCTTGATGAATGCTCAGCGCCCGCCCGCGGTTCCTGAGAACCAAAGCACGGCTCACGCGTTGCCCTAGCCAACAGCCGCCAAAGGAGCATGTAATGACCGAACGAAGCCTAGCCGAGATCGCGGAAAAGATGCGCGACATCGACGTCTGCATGATGTCGACCCACACCGAGACCGGCGGCATTGCCGGACGGCCGATGAGCAACAACCAGGACGTCGACTATGACGGCTCCTCCTTCTATTTCACGATGGAAGATTCCGACGTGGTGGCCGAGATCGAACGCGACGTTAATGTGGCGCTGGCCTTCAAGGGCGACGACAATTTCTGGGTCGCGATCGAGGGCGAGGGCGAAATCATCCGCGACAAGGCGGCGTTCGAGGAACATTGGAACGAGGACATCGAAGAATGGTTCGAGGAGGGCACTGACACGCCTGGGCTGGTCATGATCAAGGTGGAGGCCCGGCTGGCGCATTATTGGGACGGCGAGGACGAGGGCGAGGTCATCCTGCCCTCGTAACGCGGCTTGTCCTGCGGTGCGAGGGGCGCGGCGCAACCTCGCTCTGCCTGCCGCGTTGGTCCGTCGAGCACACCAACACGGAGTCCACTCGATGAGACCGCATCTTGCCATCGCCATGCTGGC
This sequence comes from Mesorhizobium sp. ES1-1, assembly GCF_020164785.1. Taxonomy (GTDB): domain Bacteria; phylum Pseudomonadota; class Alphaproteobacteria; order Rhizobiales; family Rhizobiaceae; genus Mesorhizobium. The sequence goes on from NZ_JAIUGX010000014.1 coordinate 131,505, forward strand.
CCTTCTGGCCGGCGCGCCCGCAGCCTTCGCCCAACAGGCGGCACCGTCCAGCGACGTGCCGCCTGTGTCGGAGAACAAGGTCGACACCGAGACTTTCACCAAGACGCTGGTGAGCGCCAACCGCTTCGAGATCGAGAGCAGCAAGCTGGCGCAGGACAAGGGCGTGGCGGCGGACGTGAAGGATTTCGCCGAGCTGATGGTCAAGGATCACACCAAGGCCGGCCAGGACTTCAAGATGGCGCGGGAAAAGAGCCAGACCACCGGCTCGATCGCGGAGGACAGCCCGCTGCTGCCCAACGACCAGGCGCTGCTCGACCAGCTCAAGGCGCTGGACGGCGAGGCCTTCCAGGACAAATACATCGCCGTGCAGACGCAAGCGCACAAGCAGGCCGTGGCGCTGTTTTCCACCTACGCGCAATCCGGCGACGACCCGGCACTGAAGGAATTCGCCAAGAAGACGCTGCCCACGCTGCAGATGCATGAGATGCACCTGAAGGATGTTGCGGCGCTGCATTAGGGTGTCGGGTGCGGGTGGATCGCGGGCAGGCATCGTTCTGCCGGCGTCGCTACCTTCCCATCATCATCCACGGGCGGAGCAAGGAGCGAAGCGACGCCGCGCAGACCCGAGGATACATTCCGGGAGTCCGGAGCCCAACAACGATGCAGAATGCTGCACCGCTGCACACCTAGATTGATCTCACGGAATGGATCCTAGGGTCTGCGCGGCGTCGCTTCGCGGCTGCTTCGCCCTAGGATGACGAAGTTGACATCGACATGATGAGCCCGAGCCGTCCTGCACAAGGACGGCCCGCCGTATCCGGGGGTGAGGGTGAGGCCAAGCGCGCAATGTCGGCGCCGGCCCCCGCTCCGTCCCGGCTTCGCCGGGCCACCTCTCCCCCACATTGTGGGGGCGAGGAACCCAGGCTTTTCAGGCCGCGACGTTCGAGATTGGCGTTTCCTCGCCCCCATGAAATGGGGGGAGGTGGCCGGCGAAGCCGGACGGAGCGGGGGTACGCCCTACGAGATTTTCCAAGGCGGTGACGAGTTCTGGACCATGCGTCCGCGCTGGCATTCGCCGGACCGGGCGATAAGCTCCGTCCACCCAAACGGAGCACCACCATGAAAAAAGAAATCATCGAAGTCCCCGTCATGTCGGCCAAGGTGCGCG
>NZ_JAIUGX010000015.1 GCF_020164785.1 Mesorhizobium sp. ES1-1
CCGGTGGCACGGTAACGCTGCGACCACTTCACCACAGAGGAAACTGCAACGCCAAAGCGCGAGGCAACCGACCGACAGGTCTCCCCCTCGCCAACTGCGGCCACCGCACGCTCACGAAGATCATTTGAAAGCGCTCGCGTCATCAGATGCTGGCCTCCAATCCAGCCAGCATCTTGAATCACAAACAAGCCTCGATGGGAATCCTACGATTCTCCCAAAACAGGAAACGCTCTAGGTGGCCGCGCGTAGCGCCATGCAGACGGCCGGATGGAGGTCGAGAACTGCTTAGGCCTGAAAAGCATATCGGCTGCGCCGCTGGCGCCCGAAAATCGACCTCCCCGACGTCAGCGCCGGCAGGCAGCAGCCTGACAGCCTCGCAGCGCTAAACCAGCAGGTTCTCGATCCGGATGGGAAGATCGCGGATGCGTTTGCCGGTGGCATGATAGACCGCGCTGGCGATGGCCGCCGCGGTTCCCACATTCCCCAGTTCGCCCAGACCTTTCACGCCAGCTGGATTGACCTCCATGTCCACTTCCGGAACCAGGATGACGTCCACCTTTTTGATGTCCGCGTTCACCGGCACCAGATAGTCCTGCAGGTCGCGGTTCACATACCTTGCGTGACGCTGGTCGATCTCGGTCGCTTCGTGCAATGCATGACTGATGCCCCAGATCATGCCGCCCATCAGCTGGCTGCGTGCGGTGCGCGTATTCATGATCCGCCCCGCCGCAAAGGCACCGACGATCCTCGGAACGCGGATTTCTCGGGTGTAGCTGTTGATGCGAACTTCGACGAATTCGGCGCCGAAGGCATATTTGACGGAATCCTTGTCCTCTTCTCCGCCGTGGAACTCGGGCTGTCCGGCATAAAGCTTCTTCAGCGCCTGCCCGGTCGAACCCTTGGGCGCGAACTCGGCATATTCCTCGATGGCGCCGACCTGCATCGACTTGAACACGTCGGCGATGGCTGCGGATTTTCCACCGGCTGCCACAACCTTCCCGTCCTGCATGTCGAGCTTCTCGTTGCCCGAACCTGACAATGGCCCGCCTTCGGCTACGGCCGCTGCGAACAGCTTGGCACGCACCGCATCGGCGGCCTTCAGCACCGCCGAGCAGACACTTGCCGTCGAAATCGATCCACCCGAAACCGGCGCAGGCGGCAAGGCGCTGTCTCCCATTTCGACACTGACCTTGTCGATGTCGACCGCCAGCCGCTCGGCAGCCATCTGCGCTGCCACGGTGCGCACCCCGGTGCCGATTTCGTGAGAGCCGCATTGGACGCGGACCTGGCCGTCATCGGTCAGGCGGATGCGAGCCGCGCATGGCGCGACGCTGCTGGGATAAATGGCAGTCGCGCATCCCATGCCGACAAGCCAATCGCCATCGCGCATCGAACCGACGGCAGCGTCCCGCCGCGACCAGCCAAAGGCTTCGGCTGCCTGGTCGTAACATTTCAGTAGCGAGCGGCTGGAGAATGGTCTGCCGCCGATCGGTTCCTTTTTCGGCTCGTTGACGCGCCTGAACTCCACCGGGTCCATTCCCAATGCCACCGCCATCTCGTCCATGGCGTTTTCGAGCGCATAGACATAGGGCGTTTCGGGCGGCGAGCGCATGTAGCCCGGCGTGTTGCGGTCGGCGTGCACGATCGAGACGTGGGTCAGCACGGAGCCATAATCGTACATCCGCCCGGTCGCCGACGTGCCGCCGACGACATAGGGATCCGGGCGCGACGTCACTTCCCATCCTTCATGACCGAACGCGGAGATTTTGCCGTTTCTGTCAGCCCCCATCCTGATTCGGTGGCGGGTTTCCGCCCGATAGGTCTGCGTACCGAAGGACTGCATGCGGCTGACCACGCAACGGACTGGCCTGCCGACACGGCGCGCCGCGAGCGCGACGATCGCGGTCCGCGCCGTCATCGGGCCCTTCGAGCCAAAGGCGCCCCCGACATAAGAGCTGATGATGCGTACATTGGCGGGATCGATCTTGAGCTGACGCGCGAGTTCAACCTTCCAGCCAGTAACGTTCTGGCACGGCTCGTGGACGGTGAGCTGGTCGCCCTGCCACATCGCCGTCGTCGAAAAGAGTTCAATCGGATTGTGATGCTGGGTAGGCGTCGAGTATTTCTGGTCGATCTTAACCGCTGCGGCTTCAAAGGCGGCATCGAAATCGCCAGCCTTGACGTCTTCCTTGAACATCGGGCTCTTGCCGGCGGCGGCCTCGGTCTCAGCGCCCTTGGAGTCGAAGCTCGCGCTAGGTGTTTCCTCGGCATAGTCGGCACGGATCAGCATGGCGGCCTCCTCGGCCGCTTCGAACGTGTCGGCCACGACCAAGGCGATGATCTGACCGTCGTGGAAGATTTTCGTGTCATGCAGCGGGCCGATCGAACTCGCGCCCGTGTTGCCGAATTTCGGCTTGTCGATCGAGCCGACGTCGCCGGCGCTGATGATGTCGAGCACGCCCGGCACCGCCCGGGCACGGTCCAGATGGAGCGCCCTAATCGACCCTCGGGCGATCGTGCTGGTGGCCAGAACGCCATAAGCGACGTTGGCGGCGGCAAAATCGGCCGGATACGGAGCCTGGCCCGTCACCTTCAGCCTTGCATCGACGCGTGGAAGCGGAGCTCCCATGTTTTCCTTCGGGGCGGGGGCGGCTTCGTTCATGGTCAGACCTTCATGTCGCGGGTTTCGAGCAGGGCACGCACCAGCGTGCTCTTGCCGAGCGGGATCTTGAACGCATTGTGCTCGCGCGGCCTCGCATCGGCGAAGGCCGCCTCGGCGGCAGCGTGAGCGGCGCCTTCGTTCAGCACCTTGCCGAGCAGAGCCTCCTCTGCCTTCTTCGCTCTCCACGGCACGGTGGCGACGCCGCCAAGCGCGATACGCGCGTGCCTGACCGTGCCGCCATCCATATCCAGTGCGACCGCAGCCGAGGCCAGGGCAAAGGCGTAGGATTCGCGGTCCCGGATCTTCAGGTAACGCGAGCGTCCGCTCCAGGGGCCGAGCGGCACCTCGATAGCGACGATGATGTCGGCGGGGCCAAGCACCGTCTCGATGTTCGGGGTATCGCCGGGCAGACGATGCAAATCCGCAAACGCAATCTTTCGCGAACCGTGCTGACCCTCGACAACGACGCTTGCGTCAAGTGCTATCAGCGCCTGGGCGAAGTCTCCGTGATAGGTTGCGATGCATTGATCGCTGCCGCCAAGTACGGCGTGCTGACGATTGAAGCCGTCCATCGCCGCGCATCCGGATCCGGGCTCGCGCTTGTTGCAGGCCCATGATGTCTCGCGGAAATATTCGCACCGCGTGCGCTGCAGGACGTTGCCGCCAAGGGTGGCCATGTTGCGGATCTGGCCGCTGGCCGCCAGGACAAGGCTCTCGGCGACGAGCGGGCAACGGCGTCGGACTTCTTCATGGGCGGCGGCGTCGCTCATGCGCACCAACGCACCGAAAACGATGCGCTTGTCATCGACCTGGATCCGGCGCAGGCCGGCGTCGTCCAGCCCGTTGAGATCGACCAGCCGTTCAGGCTGCGCGACTCCGAGCTTCATGTAATCGGCGAGGTTGGTGCCACCGCCGATGAACTGCGCGGGCGACTGGGTGGGCGGCACAAGTGGCTTGGCGAGATGCGAGGCCGCGGCGACTGCCGCCTGCACGTTTACAGGCCTTTCATAGGTGAACGGACGCATGTCAGGCCTTTCCTGTTTCGTCGCGGGCCTGGACAATGGCCGCCACAATATTCGGATAGGCGGCGCATCGGCACAGATTGCCACTCATGAACTCGCGGATCTCATCCTCCGATCCGGCATGGCCTTCGTTGACGCAGCCGATGGCCGACATGATCTGCCCAGGCGTGCAGTAGCCACACTGGAAAGCGTCATTGTCGACGAAGGCCTGCTGCATGGGATGCAGATTGCCATCGCTGGAAGCCAGGCCCTCAACGGTGGTGATCTCCCGGTCCTGCGTCAGCACGGCGAAGCTCAGGCAGGAAAGGACCCGCTTGCCGTCGACCAGCACGGTGCAGGCACCGCATTGACCGTGGTCGCAGCCCTTCTTGGTGCCGGTGAGGCCGATATGATCCCGCAAGGCATCCAGGAGGCTGGTGCGATTGTCGAGCGCCAGTTTATGGGACTGCCGGTTGACCCGAAGCGACACTTCGGACAGATCGCGTGGTCCATCCTGTTTGGCCGGTGCGGCTTCGCTCTGCGCAACCTGCGTCAGAAGGGGTGCCGCGGCGACGGCCGAAATCGACCCCGACATGAAGCCTCGTCGGCTCACCTTTTGTGTCGCCTGGGGCGCTGGGTCTGGCATGGCTGGCTCCGTCGCTGGCTGAAAACCTAGCTGCGAAACCCTTGTGCCGAGCCAAGGTTCCAAATTGTCGACGTCGACCCGGAAACGTGAACGCGGCAGCACGTTCTCCCAGCCAGCTCCTAGCTGGCCGCCGTCCAGGCGCCGCGCTCGCGGTGCTGTTGTTAGAAGCCGGAGCTAAGACCCGAGCCGTGCCGGACCGGCAGCGGTCCTGTCATAGGGGCCTCTGAGGTTCAGCCTCTCGGCAAGCAGGCAGAACCGGTCGATCAAAAGGACGAGTTCTTCCCCCTGCTCGGCGACAATCTGCGCGCGGTCGGTTGGGGCCGAGTGAGAGAGAAGGTCCCACAACCGGTCCTGGCGATGACAGATCTCCGCGAATTCGGAGCATTCGCTCGCGGTCAATCTCAAAAGGTCGTCCGCCGTCACCGATCCGATCCCGGGGGGCGTCTTCCCCCCACGCAGGAGATAGTCCGGCGGTACCGTGCCTTTTGCGTTGGTGACCAATTTGCGGCAGATGACATCGAATATCTGGTCGACGGCCTGCATGGCGCCGGCGACGCGCGACGGGTGATCCGTGTCGGCCGCGGCATGGGGCAAAAGTTCGAGCTTGCCGGCGTGCTTCTCGACAAGGTCGAGATAGGGCAGCATCGGCCCGGACAGGCGCCCGGTCGCGGCATCCTTGAAGAGGTCCGCATCGATTGCCGCATGACGGACGCGGCCGCTGGACAGCGCGTCATCGAGCGCCGAAACGTCGACCAGTTCGCCGCGATCGTAGTTCACGAGAACCGCGCACTTTGTCAGCCGCGACAACACCTCCGCGCCAACGAGGCCGGCATTGGCGTAGCGGCCGGTTTGCGCGTCCTGCTTGCCCAGACCGACATGGACCGTCAGCACATCGGCGCCTTCTGCCGCGTCATGGAGGTCTGGTGCATAGGCAAAGCCCTCGGCTTCGATCCAGTCGCGGTGGCGGGGTCGTGCATGGATTGCCACGCTCATGCCGAAAGCGCGGGCGAGCTTGGCCACTTCGCGGCCTATATTGCCGAAGCCGATGATAGCGATCTTCTTGCCTTCGAGCTTCTCGGTGGGGAAATTGCGCAGGTCCCTGCCGGTGTCGAATTCACCTCGCGCGACTCGGTCGTGCAGCGTGTCGACCGGCAGGTCCGGCAACACTTTGAGAATGGCCTTCATTACCATCTGCGCCGTGGCGCGGCTGTTGATGCCTGGCGTGTTCATAAGCACCGCGGTGCCGCCGTCGCCGCTGCCGCCACCCCAGGAGCGCGAGCCCATATTGCCGGTGCCGGCACCGATCCGCACGCCGGCAAGCGGAAAGACCGTCTCGTCGGGCAGGAAGGTCGCGGCGGCGATGACGGCATCATAGCGCCCATCGCTGGCGGCTTCGATCAGCTCTTCACGGGTGCTGAGATCGGGCTGGTAGAAGAAATGCACCCGGCCGGGTTCCAGGGCCGTCTTGTCGACAAGTGCCGCTGCATGAAAGCGGCCGCCCTTGGCTTCGATATGAGCGCGCACTTCACTTGGGTCAGGTTTGCCGTCAGGGCCTATGCGCAGGCCGACCAGATCGCAGATCAGCACGGCGTAGACGCGTTGCGGATCGATCGGCTCCTCGGCCTGTGCGTTGGTGTCTGCAGTCACGTCGTTTCCCTCGTGCAAGAACGGCAGCGCCGCTGCGGCGGCAGCGTAATCAGAACCTATCCGCCCGGAAAGGCGTCAGATCGATCGCCGGCGGCAAACCCGCGGCAAGTTGCGACACGATCTTGCCGGTGACCGCCCCGCCGATAAGGCCCTGATGGCCGTGGCCGAAGGCATAGATGACGTTCTTTGCCCGTGATGACCGGTCGATGACGGGGATGCTGTCGGGCGTGCCCGGGCGATGGCCCATCCAGCGCGACACTTCGCCCACCTGGAGTTTTCTGAACATGGGCCGGGCCTGCTTCAGGAGAACATCCGCCCGGCTCATATTGGCGGGCGCCTTCAGGCCGGCGAACTCGACATTGCCGGCGATCCGCAAACCATCTTCCATCGGCGAGGCGACGAATTTGCGATCGGCGGAGATGGTCTGGATGCGCAGGCCGGTATCGGCGCCCTTGACCATGATGTGGTAGCCGCGCTCGCTCTCCAGCGGGATGCGGTCGCCAAGCTTGCGGGCGAGCTCGCCCGACCAGGCGCCGGCGCATAACACTACGGTCTCCACCGGCAGGCGACCGCCATCTTCAAGCCGCAGCGCCGAGGGGCCCTGGGGGCCCATGTCGAAGCCCGTAACTCTTGCCCTGGTGAAGCGCGCGCCCTGGCGCGCCGCATGTTCGGCGAGCCTGGCGACAAGACGGCCCGGATTAGGGCACTGCCCCTGCTCGGGCAGATAGACAGCACTCTTGAAGATCGGCGCCAGCGCCGGTTCGAGCTGCCGGATCTCGTCGGCACCGAGGATGTCCACCTTGACGCCGTGCTCGCGACGAAGCCCGAGGCCGTAGGCGCCCTTCGACGGACCGTCGGCGGTTTCATGAACGAAGAGCTGGCCACGCTTCTGCAACAGGTCTTCGCAGCCGGCAGCCTTGATCAGCGGCTCGTAGCACTCGAATGTATAGCGGTGCAGCGAGCGCATCGCCGCCGATATTTCCTCGACGCGCGGCCGTCGGCTGGCGGCGAGGAAACGCAGCAGCCAGGGCAGCGCATGCGGCAGATAGGCGAGCCGCACGATCAGCGGGCCTTCCGGATCCATCAGCCATTTCGGCACGTTGCGCAGCACGCCCGGCATCGAATTGGGAATACAGGATCCCGGACAGATGCCGCCGGCATTGCCGAAGGAACACTGCTCCTCCGAGCCGGGCAGCGCAGGATCGACCACCTCCACGGCAAACCCTTGCTCGAGCAGGTAGTTCGCGGTGCAGACGCCGATGATGCCGGCGCCGATCACCGTCACCTTGCCGCGCGGCGCGCTTGTCGATGTCATGGCGATCGGTCGGTGGTCAGGGCGCGATGGCGCTCGGCGTGCCGGCGCGGAACGCCGGAAGCGAGCGCGACACCATCTGCTGCAACATGCGGAAGTCGGAAAGATAGGCCATGAAGCGGTAGCCCAGCTTGCGCATGTCGACGCCATAGGCGACCGAACCGCAATGGATGCCCGGAATGACGCCGGCTTCCTTGCACTTGGCCGCGATGTATTCGATCGCCTCGTAGACGGCGGGATAGCGCGGGTCGAAACCGGGCGCCTCGCCCATGGTCACCGCGAGGTCCGAGGGACCGACGAAGATGGCATCGAGATTGGGTGTCTTGAGGATGTCCTCGAGATTCTTGACCGCCTGCTCGCTCTCGATCATCGCCATGGTGATGATGGTGTCGTTGGCATGCTGGAAGTAGTCCGCGCCTGCATAGAGCGAGGCGCGAAGCGGGCCGACGCTGCGGCCGCCCTTGGGGAAATAGCGGCAGGCCTTGACGAAGGCATCGGCTTCCTCGGCGGTGTTGACCATCGGGCAGATCACGCCATAGGCGCCGGCGTCGAGCACTTTGCCGATGATCGCAGGGTCGTTCCATGGCACGCGCACCATAGGGGTCGTGTCGGTCGTCGAGATCGCCTGAAGCATCGGCACGGCGTCGACATAATCGGTCGCGCCGTGCTGGAGATCGATCGTCAGCGCATCCCAGCCCTGCTGGGCCATCAGCTCCGCCGAGATCGACGAGGGAATGCCGAGCCAGCCCGTCACGACTTCGCCACCGGCCGCCCAGATGTCTTTCACCTTGTTCTTACGCATGGAATTCAGGTCCTTTGCTACTGTCGGGAATTCAAGATCAGGTCAGACGCTTTTTCAGCGATGGCGATGGTCGTGATGTTGGTATTGGCGGCAATGATGGTCGGCATGATCGAGGCGTCGACGACGCGCAGACCCTGAACGCCGCGCACCCGGCACTCGCCATCGAGAACCGCCAAGGGGTCGTTGTCGTTGCCCATCTTGCAGGTGCCCGAGACATGCCAGCCCGACCAGACGGATTGCTTGACCCAATCGGCGATCAGCTCGTCGTCCCTCAGCATCGCGTGGATACGGTCGGTGGTGCCGAACTTGCGCCTGAGCAGGGTCTCGCGGAAAAAGGGCGCATAGTCGAACAGATAGGCGGCGGTCGCGGTCTTGAGCCAATTCGACGGCTTGCGCACGCTGAGCGCGCGCGCCTCGTCGCTGTAGCCGGCCAGGAACCAGGTGTTGACGTGCTGGCGCACGTCAGGCGCTTCCATGATCTTGCAGATGCGTTTGAAGCCATCGACCAGGCGCATCAGGTCGCGGCCGTCGGATGCCAGGTTCAGGTCGACGATCGGTTCGTCGGTCTGGACCGCCGTCTTCAAGGTGACAGTGCCGCGCGAGTAGGATTTGTTGACGCAGACATTGAGTGCGCCCATCGCCTTGCCAAGCGGATGCCATCCGGCCCGGTTGACCGGCATCAAAAGCATGTCCCCGGGGTGGCAGTCGGCGTGATTGGAAGAATATCTGACGCCGAGGAAAATGTGGCGTCGCTGCCCCGGCCGCAGCCGCGCGGATTTCTTGAAATGCGCGCCGACGGCCAAATGCGGGTGATCGGTCAGGTTTTCACCGACGCCTGGGCGATCAGCGATCACACGGATACCAAGCCGTTTCAATTGGGCCGCGGGCCCGATGCCAGCGCGAAGCAGGATGGCCGGCGAATGCAGCGCGCCGGCCGAAACGATGGTCTCGTTGGCATGATAGACCTCGGTCTTGCCAGCGATCGTGACCTCGACACCGGTGATGCGGGTTCCTTCGCTCACCAGCCCCTCGACGAAGGCGTCGGCGAAAATATGCAGGTTCTTGCGCGCCCGCGCACCGGCGTGGAGATAGCCGGTGGCCGTCGACACGCGACGGTCGTTCTCGTTCGACAGTGGCAGCGGGAACGAGCCATCCTCAAAACTGCCATTGTAGTCGGGTCGATAGGGATACTCGACTTCCGTCTGCTTCAGCACGGATTTGGTGAACCCGGCCCAGTCCTGCGGAAACACCCGCCGGATCGGAATCCGGCCGCCCTTATTGTGAAGATCGCCATCGAAGTCGAGGTCGCGCTCCAGCTTCTTGAGGTAGGGCAGCATGCCGTCCCATCCCCAGCCCGCGAGACCGAGCGCCTGCCATTCGTCGTAGTCGTGCGGCAGGCCGCGCACCGCGAATTGGCCATTGATGCTCGAGCCGCCGCCCATCACCTTGGCCTGCTCGAGCTTGGCGGTCTTGACCGGCTGCGTGTTTTGCCTCGGCGAGCGGTTGAAGACGCGCAGCTCCGTCCAATGATATTTCGGGTCGAAGTAGGACAGGCCCGGATAGCTGTCCGAAATCACCTCCGGAACGGCGTCCGGTGGCGTGTCGGGTCCGGCTTCGAAAAGCGCGACCTGCTTGACCCCGTTTTCCGAGAGACGGCTAGCAAGCACGGCTCCGGCCGAGCCGCCGCCAACAATGATGTAGTCGAATTGCATGTGCTTGCGCTCGTTCAGGCGTAATTGGCCCAGATGGCCTTCTGGCGAAGGAACGCCTCGATGCCGGCCCGTCCCATATCCTTGCCGAAGCCGGAGCCCTTGTAGCCGCCGGCCGGATAGGTGAACTCCGGACCGCGCCCATGCTGGTTGATCCAGACCATGCCGGCCTCGATCGAATCCGCCGCCTTGAGCGCCTTCTTCAAATCCGTGGTGTGGACGCTTGCGGCGAGCCCGTAGACCGGATGCGCCGCCTGGGCCAGACCATCCTCGAGGTCGGCAAAAGTGCGCACGGTCAGGACCGGGCCAAAGAACTCCTCCTTGAAGCCGATATTGTCGTCGGCAACATTTTCCAGGATTGTCGGCGCGAAAAAGCTGCCTTCGTTGCGGCCTTCCAGCACCGTCCCGCCGGTCACCACCGAGGCGCCCTCGCTAACGCTGGCGCGGACCATCGTATCGATACGCTCGAGCTGCTTGCGGCTGATGATCGGCGCGAAGGTCGTCGTTTCGTCCCAGGTCGGTCCCGCCTTGATCGCCCTGGTGCGAGCGATGACGCGGTCGACCAACTGATCGGCGATCTTGTCCTCGACGATCAGCCGCGAACCGGCCGTGCAGACCTGGCCGGCATTGTCCATGAACGCGGCCGCGACACGTCCGGCCACTACATCGATATCGCCGGCGTCGGCCAGCACCAGCTGCGGGCTCTTGCCGCCGAGTTCGAGCGTGACCGGCTTGATGCCGGATTGCGCGGCCAGCGTCATGATTGCGGCCCCGGTCTGCGTCGAGCCGGTGAAGGAGATTTTCAGGATATCGGGATGGCGCACGATCGCCGCTCCCGTCGTGTGGCCATAACCGTTGACGACGTTGAACAAGCCGGCCGGAACGCCGGCTTGAGCCGCCAGCTCCGCCAAGGCCAGGAGGCTATGCGGAGTCAGTTCCGACGTCTTCATCACGACCGCATTGCCTGCGGCAAGGGCCGGCGCGAACTTCCAGGCCGCCGTGATCATCGGGAAGTTCCAGGGAACGATCGCGCCGACGATGCCGTAGGGCTCATGCTTGACGATGCTGAGCGCGTTCGCCTCGGTCGCGGTGACCGTGCCTTCGATCTTGTCGCAGAATTCGGCGTAGTAACGCACGACGCCGGCGGTGCGCACAGCGTCGCGCCCGATCGTCATCGAGATCAGCCGGCTCGAGCCCATCGCTTCCAACTGGCCGAGATAGGTCGCGTTCTCTTCGATCAGCGCCGCGAAGCGCATGAGCGCGGCGGTGCGATCGCGTGGGGCGATCTTCGCCCAGCGGCTCTGCGCCAGCGCCTTTTTGGCGGCATCGACGGCTTGCTGAATCGCTGCTTCGCCGCCATCGGTGATCACACCCATCGGCTGGAGATCGGAGGGACGGAGAACCTCGATCTCCGCCCCTGGCAGTTCAACGAATTGCCCGCCAATGTGATGGCCCTTGGGAATGGCGACCGTGGCCGGATCGAAACTCAGTGTCATTATCTCTTCCTTTTGCGACCGGCTCGAAGGGGGCCGCATTCGACGATGTGCGCTTGGCTGTTTTGCGTGAAGCGACGTGCCGTCAGCACGCCTTGTCGGCTTCTCGCGCCTCGAGGAACGGGCGAAGCAGATCCGCCGATTCATGGAAGCGTCCGACGAAACTCTTCAGACGCGGATGTTCTGGATGCAAAAGCACCTTGGACGGCGGCCCTTGTTCGGCGACCACGCCCTGATCGAGGAAAACCACCCGGTCGGCGACCTCGAAGGCAAAGCCCAACTCGTGCGTCACGATCACCATGGTCATGCCGCTCTTGGCCAGGTCGACCATCGCCTTCATGACCTCGCCGACCAATTCGGGATCGAGCGCCGAGGTCGGCTCGTCGAACAGCATCACCTTCGGCTGCATGGCCATGGCCCTGGCGATAGCCACACGCTGTTGCTGGCCGCCGGACAGCTGGCGCGGATATTTTTCCACGTGCTGTGCCAGACCCATGAGATCAAGCAGCCTCAATGCGGTCTGACGCACCTGTTCCTTCGGCTCTTTCTTGACGACGACGGGGCCTTCCATGACGTTTTCGAGCGCCGTCATGTGCGGGAACAAGTTGAACTGCTGGAACACCATGCCGGTCTTCGAGCGGATCCGGTTGACCTCCTGGTTGGGTATATCGGAGCCGGCCTTGCCGTCAGCCTTCCTGTTGAACAGAACCTCGTCGCCGATGACGATGCTGCCGCTGGTAGGAGTATTCAGCAGGTTGATGCAGCGCAGCAGCGACGTCTTGCCCGATCCGCTGGCGCCGATCAGCACGACCACCTCGCCTTCGATGACCGAGAGATCGATGCCGTTCAAAACGCGCTTGTCGCCGAACTTGAGGCAGATGCCATCGAGGCGAAGGACCGGTTTGTCGCTTTTCTCTCCAGCGGAGGCACTCGCATGGGTGATGCTCATTTTACGCTGGCCCCGCTGCGTTCGAGTTTCCGGGACAGCAGCGTCAGCGGCACCAGGATGACCAGGAAGATGACGCCGACAGCGGTGTAAACTTCCATCGGCCGATAGGTGAAGCTGCTGATGTAGCTCGCTTGATAGAGAAGGTCGGGGACCGTGATCATCGACAGCAGCGTGGTGTTCTTCATCTGGATGATCGACTGCCCGGCGAGCGGCGGGATCATCTTGCGGAAAGCCTGCGGCAGGATGATGCGGCGCATGCGCTGGCCATAGGACATGCCAATGGCGGTCGCCGCATCCGTCTGGCCAGGATCGACAGACTGGACGCCGGCGCGCAGGATTTCGGCGTAGAACGAGCCAACGTAACAGCTGAGGCCGATGAAGCCGGCCCAGAACTTCGTGACGTTGATACCGGCGAAGATCGGGAAGGCGTAGTAGACCCACAGCAGCGTCACGAGCAGCGGAATGTTGCGGAAGAACTCGACATAAATCTGGCCGAGGATGACCAGGGGCTTGAACGTGCTCAGCTGGATGAGCCCGATGAAAAGGCCGATCAGCATGCCCGCGCCGATCGTGATCACGGTGAAATAGAGCGTCATCAGGAGGCCCTGCCAGAGCAACCCGATATTGTTGGTTATGACTGTGTAGTCGAATAGCATTTTGCCCTCACTGGTTCGATGCACGTCCAGTGGTGGCCTGACCGCCGCAACAGGCGGCGGTCAGGCTGTTTCGATCAGAAGCTGAAGCCTGCCGGAAGGATCGACAGGTCGATGCCGCGGGCTTCCCAAGCGCGGGCAAGCTTGCCCTGGGCCAGACCGAGCGAACGCTCCTGCAGGATCCAATTGGTCAGGAAGTTAATGAAGCCGGCATTGCCAGGCTTGCGGGCGACGGCGAGCGTGGCGGGGTTGCGCAGGATCGGCTCGGGCAACGACACATTGCCGATCTTCTGGTTGGTGATCTGCAGCGCGTCGAAAACGGAGAAGACGACGCCATCGGCGCGACCGGCCTGAAGTTCCATCAGCGCCAGACCACGGTCTTCCACCGGGGTGATCTTGGCCTTGGGCAGCAAGGCTTCGGCAACGACCTGCATAGTGCTACCCTTCTGCACGACGACGGTCTTGTCCGAAGAATTGAGCTCGGCCCAGGTCTTGACCGGCTTGCCTGGAGGCGTCAGCACCGCCCAGGCGTCGGTGAATAGCGGCTCCCAGAGATAGTCGACGACGAGACCGCGCTTCGGGTTCGGATTGACGCCGATGGCGATGTCGATCTTGTTGGACTGGAAGTCGGCGGCGAGGTTACCCCAGGTCGTCTCGACAGGCTCGAGCTTGACTCCGAGAGCGGTCGCGATCTCGCCGAGGAATTCGTAGTAGAAGCCGCTCCACTGGCCTGTCGCCGGATCCTTGATATAGCCTGGTTCCTCGCCGGTCATGACCGGCACCTTCAGCACGCCGCTGGCGCGGATCTGATCAATGACGGCGGATGGGCTATCGTCCGCCGAGGCGGTGACCGGCGCGGTGAGCAGGCCGAGGCCGATGGTCAAAGCGGCCATGAACGTACGCATTACAGTGAATTTCATGTCATTCCCCTTTTCTGAGTTTTGGTGATTATCGGGCTAGAAATCCCTTCGAGAGAGGGTCGCTCGTCTCGAAGTAGATCGTCTGGGTCGAGGTTATGAATGCCGAGCCTTCGATCTCGATGATCATCGCCCCGCGGCCATCCTCGAGGCGCCGCTGCAGGCGCGCCTTGAACGGGATGCCGAAGATGTTCTTGGCTTCGTAGATCTGGTCGGGGGCGATCAGGCCCTTCTGCAGCAGATATGTCAGACGCGCCGAAGTGCCGGTGCCGCAAGGCGAGCGGTCGAACTTGTTGGATTCCAGCACGAGAAAATGCGTTGCGGAATGCTCGCTGTCGGCGTCGTAAAAAAGCACGCTCGGAGCGGCCGCGCCTGCTAGCAGCGGCAGGTCCATTGTCGATGCCTTGATCGCATCCTTGATCTTGGCGCCGGCACGCATGAGCGCGGATGCATTGTCCGGCACCAGTTCAAGCCTGAGTGGAGCGGCATCCACCAATGCGTACCACATGCCGGCATAGACGATTGCCGCATCGACGTTGCCGAGGCCTTCGACGGACACTGTGAGGTGTTCCAGTCCGACATAGCTCGGAACGTTGGCGATCCGCACGCGGTCGAGGGAACCGTCCTCGTTCCAGACCAGACCGACAGTCACGACCCCGGCCGGTGTTTCCAGGGTGAAGCTGTCGCCGGTTTCGGCAGATATCTGGCCCGTGAACGCCAGCGTCCGTGCAAAACCGATCGTGCCGTGGCCGCACATGTCGAGATAGACGTAGGATGAGATGAAGAAGGCGCCGTAGTCGGCAAGATCCGACGCTACGGGGACGAGGCCAACCATCGCCGAATGGCCGCGTGGCTCATGCAGCAGCGCGGGGCGTAGATGGTCGAATTGCTGCCGGAAATGGTCGCGCTTGTCCCGCACGCTCGAACCGGAAAGGTTGGGGATCCCACTCAGGATGACGCGCGTCGGGTGCCCTGCGGTATGGGAATCGATCACGCTGAAGGCTGAGGAGAAGCTGGACACGACCTAACCCTCTCCGAAGGCGTCGCGAATGCCGGCCCGCATGCTCTGCCAGATTTCCCGAATGAGGTTTTCGGTCATCGCCTTGGCGCTTTCGCCGTCCCCGGCCATGATCGCGTCATAGATCCGGCCCGTATCGTCCAGCGAGAGCTGGATGATTTTCGGATCCTGTTCGTAGGCGTGATAGCGATAGCGCAAGGCCTGCTTTTCCAGGCCTCCGAGCAGTCGCGTGAGGGTCTTGTTGCCTGCCAGCGTATAGGTCAGGAAGGAGCCTCGCACGTCGACGATGAAGAACTGCCGCGCATCGTTGCGAGCCTGAGCCTGCTTCAGCTCCGACAGCAGGCTCTTGAATTCGGCCTTCTTTTCGATGTCGGCGGATTCGGCGGCCTGCTTGGCGACCAGGCCTTCCAGCTCGATGCGACAGGTATAGACCTCATCGAAGTCGCGCTGCGACATGGGCGAAACCCAGATGCCGCGTCTGGCTTCACGCGTCACCAGTCCGTCGCGTTCGAGCAGCCTCAGCGCCTCGCGCACCGGCGACCGGCTCACGCCGTAACGCGCGGCGACCATTTCCTCGGTCAATCTCTCCTGCGACTTGAGGCGACCGAAGATGATCTCCTCCTCCAGCATCTCAGCGAGATTTTCCGGAATGGCGACAGACAATTTTTGAATGCGCGCTAAAAGCATGTCGACACCATATTGTATACAATGTACAGGTCAAGCCATCGCGGACATTTCTTTTGGCGAGCAATATGCCGCTGGCTTCCGCGGGCCAACAACTGTGAAGGGTCCGGACATGTATCCAGAAAAGATCGAGCTGCTGATCGACGGCGTGTGGTGCCAGGGAGCAGACGGCAAGAGCGAAGACCTGCTCAACCCCGCCACCGAAGAAGTGCTGGCAAGCGTGCCGCATGCCACGGAAGCCGATCTCGACCGCGCTCTCGCAGCCTCCGTCAAAGGGTTCAAGCTGTGGAAGGCGATGACCGCCATGCAGCGCTGGGCTATTATGAGCAAGGCCGCCGACTTCATCGAACAGCGCAAGGAAACCATTGCCCGCACTCTGACGATGGAGAACGGCAAGGCGCTGGCCGAAGCAGTCGGCGAGGTGCAGTTCGCAGCCGACGCGACCCGCTGGTATGCCGAGGAAGGCAAACGTGCCTATGGACGCATCGTCCCTGCGCGGTTGCCGGGCGTGCGGCAGATGGTCTTTAAGGAACCGGTGGGGCCGGTCATCGCCTTCGCAGCCTGGAATTTTCCGGCGAGCAACGTGATCCGCAAGATCTCGGGCGCGCTCAGCGCCGGCTGCTCGATTATCCTGAAGCCGGCGGAGGAAACGCCGGGAACCGCGGTCGCTATCGCCCGCTGCTTCCAGGATGCCGGGCTTCCAGCAGGCGTGCTCAACATTGTCTTCGGGGAGCCGGCGCGGATCTCCTCCTATCTCATCGCCTCGCCCATTCCGAAGAAGGTCTCGCTGACCGGCTCGACGGCGGTTGGGAAGCTGTTGCAGAAGCAGGCTGCCGATACGCTCAAGCGCTGCACGATGGAACTTGGCGGCCACGCGCCCGTCATCGTCCATGAGGACGCCGACCTCGAGAGGACGCTCGACACGGTCGTCGCCTTCAAGTTCCGCAATGCCGGCCAGGTGTGCACCTCACCGACGCGCTTCTATGTGCATGAGGCGGTCTATGATCGCTTCGTCGACGGCTTTGCTTCACGCGCGGAAAAGCTCAGGATCGGCGACGGTCTCGATAGCACGGTCCAGATGGGGCCGATGATCGCGGCTCGGCGGCTCGACGCCATGGACGCTTTCGTCAGCGACGCGACGGCACAAGGCGCGAGCGTCGTCACCGGCGGCAAGCGCATCGGCAATAAGGGCTATTTCTACGCGCCGACATTGCTGCGGGACGTGCCGGACACGGCGCGCATTATGCTCGAGGAGCCGTTCGGGCCGATCGCGCCGACAACCGCATTCTCTACCTTCGACGACATGATCGAGCGGGCGAATTCGCTGCCTTATGGACTGGCTTCCTTTGTCTTCACCCGCAATCTCAGCCTGGCGCAGAAGACCGAAGCGGAACTTGAGGCGGGTATGGTTGGCGTCAACCACATGATGGTCTCCACGCCCGAAACGCCGTTCGGCGGCGTCAATGAATCCGGCTATGGCTCGGAGAGCGGCATTGAAGGCCTCGACGCCTATCTGCGGACCAAGTTCGTGACAGAGATGCCATGAGCCGGAACACTGGAAATCTTGCGGAAGGATGGGCTTGCCATTCGCGTCGGCCCATTTGAACTCGGCCGCGCCCGGCCTGCACCATATGTGCTTTGATGTCTGGGTTCGCAGCGCGGGTTGGGATCGTCATTGCGTGGACCTGCGTGCGTCCACTTCATATGAGCTTCTAACTCCGCTCCCCGTGGGCTCGTGATGCCCTGAACCGCCGAACCCGCATGTGGGTCCCGCAACTGGCGTCGCTACACCAGCGGCGATGGCCTCCACGTGAAGAATCAAGGAACAGCCACCCGCAATAGGGGCCGAGACATTCGCGCACGGGGCGTCTGAGCTTGCTTGTCACCAGGAGTTCGGCAGCTTCCAGGGCGACGCGGTCGGCGATGGTGTTCAAGTCACCATCGTCCTTCCACCCCCAGAAGAACTGAGCGCCCGCATGGCAAAGACGCCGGTTTGAAAGGGCTCGGGAGGCCGCCCGGGTGAGATCCGCGCCTTGGGGGGCCGGTGCCGGCTCTCCGGCCGCTTCCGCCTGGAACACGGCGTAGATGGATTCCCGAAGCGCCTTGGCCTCTGCCAGTGCTGCGTCCAGCTCCGCAGCTGCGGATGCCTTGGCCAGACCCGCGCCGACCTCGCTTGTGATCAACCCGACTCGTATCGCCCATTCGATCAGGTCGTCATAGGTCCGCAAGAGATCGGGACCCCATCGATCGCGGCGCGCGTCGACCGTATTGACGAAGTCGAGGACTGGACTGCCCCCCACCAGCCGCATGGTCGTGACCGTTTTTTCGTCGCTCATCTGCGGAGAATGGGTTTGGGGAACTTAAAACGCAAGGCCAAGTTGTAACGTCTTATTGCTATTTTACCCGTTACAATTAGTTTGGGGCCGTGATGACGCAATATCGCAACCTAATCTCGTTTCTTGCCCTCTGCGTGATCTGGGGTAGCACCTGGATCGCCATAAAAGCAGGCATCAGCGCGGTACCGCCCCTCTTGTTTGCCGGGACCCGTTTCACTGCCGCCGGCGCGATCCTGCTTCTCGCGTCATCATTCATTGCGCCCCTGCCCCGAGTTGCCGCGGGCGAGTTGGCCCGGCTTGGGATCGTCAGCATGCTGATGATCCCTCTGTGTTATGGGCCGTTGTTTTGGGGCATGTTGTACGTCAACTCGGGCACCGCGGCGGTCCTTGAAATGTCGTTGACGCCCATTGCCCTTCTGGGCTTTGCGCTCGTGCTGCGCCAGGAGCCATACAGCTGGCATCGGCTCCTTGGAATTTTTCTGGGCGTTGCGGGTCTGGTCATCTTGTTTGGGCCTGACGCATTCGGGGCTTCGGCGCAGCATGCGACCGGTGATCCGGCCTTGCAGCTTCTGGGCGGTATGTGTGTCGCTTCGGCGGCCATCACCTATGCCTGGGGATCGGTACTGGCGAAGCCTCTGCTGAGTAAATTCCCTTCGAACTTCATCGCAGGGACAACCATGCTTGCCGGTGGGCTCGTCCTGATCGCCAGTTCCCTCCTGCTGGAGTCCGGCGCCGGCGAAGCTCTTGCTGGCCGGTGGGGCGCGGCCGCGTGGAGCGGCTGGCTGTTCCTGGTGCTGTTTGGATCTCTCATCGGATACACGCTCTACATGCGGTTGCTGCGTGAAATCGGGGCGTCCCGCGCCGGAGCCTATGCTTTTGTCTCACCGATCGTGGCGCTGTTGCTCGGCGTGGTTATCGGAAACGAGACCGTTAGCGCTCCTGCCATCGCCGGAATGGCCGTGATGCTGGCCGGCGCTTATCTGGCAACGAAAGGCAAGGACGTGGTCTCACACGACTCTGTGCAGACGGCCGACCACGGATAACCGTCATCGTGACAGGGTGGCAAGGAATCTGTCCCTTGATCAAATCGTGGGGGATCGACGGACCCGCTCGGCCAGTACCGCCAGATTGCGATAGGCAGCGGGTCGCGGGAACCTCGCTCCCGTTTGCCTGTACATTCGGCAGCCCTAGATCACTGAGATACGACCGCCGGAACACGTTGGTGCCGGCGATTGATGCTGGGAGAAATGTGATGCCGATAATCGAAAGCGCGAAAGCGGCTATCGAACAGGTCACCGGCTGGCAGCGGCCATCTGACGACGAACTGGACCGCCTGGTGCGCCCGCGCAAGGCCAACGCTTTCCGCTTCGGCGATGAAGGCCTGATCCCCAACCACCCGCATTGGGGCCTGATCGTCTACCGTGGCGCCGTGAAATTGCCCGGAGAGTTTGACCCGGCGGCAGTCTTCGAGGACCTGTTCGGCCGCAATGGCTGGGGAAGCTCCTGGCGAGACGGCATCTACGATTACGTCCACTATCACTCCCGCATCCACGAAGTGCTCGGTATTGCCCGCGGATCGGGTAAGGTTCGGTTCGGCGGGAAGCGTGGGCGCACATTCACCCTTAAGGCTGGAGACGTAGCCGTGCTGCCTTCCGGCACGGGCCACCAGCGGCTTTCTGCGACCGGCGATTTCCTGGTGGTCGGCGCCTACCCGCCTGGCGGCACCTATGACGAATGCACCGGAAGCGAGGAGCATGCGAGCGCGGTCAAGACGATTCCCAAGGTCGCAAGACCGCGCATGGACCCTGTCTATGGGAAAAACGGCCCGCTTCTCGACCTTTGGAAAGCATAGCGGTAAAGCGAAGGCAAAGATGAGCGCAGCGACCCAATTTCTTCTGCCCGTCGACACAGCCCCGATGGAAGCCAAACTCGCCGATGCGATCCCTGTCGAGGGCACCGGCTGGCAGTATGAGCCCAAGTGGGACGGCTTTCGCTGCCTCGCTTTCAAAGCGGGCGATTCGGTGGACATTCGAGCCAAGTCAGGAAAGCCGTTGGGGCGCTATTTTCCAGAACTGCTCGATCTTCTACGCAGTGTTCCGGCGCCACGCTTCGTCATTGATGGCGAAATCCTGATCGAACGCTCCGGGGAATATTCCTTCGACGCCTTGCAGATGCGGTTGCACCCGGCCGAAAGCCGCATTCGCAAGCTGGCGGTGGAGACGCCCGCCAAGATGGTGCTCTTCGACATATTGGCCGATGCCGATGGGGAAATTCTCGTCGACAAGCCACTGTCGACCAGACGGAACGCTTTGGAAGCTTTCGTCACAAGCGCGGCAACCCCAGGCGTCGAACTGTCTCCCGCCACGCTGGACCGAAAGCAGGCTCAAACCTGGTTGAAGGGCGCCGGAGGCAAGACGGACGGCATTGTCGCCAAGCGCACTGACGATCCCTACCTTCCCGGCGAGCGCGCCATGATAAAGGTCAAGCGGATGCGCACGGCAGACTGCGTCGTCGGCGGCTTCCGTTACCTAGCTGACCGGCCTGAGGTCGGCTCCCTACTGCTTGGTCTCTATAATGAGGACGGCAAGCTCGACCATGTCGGCTTCACCTCGACGATCGCCAATGCCGACCGTGGAGCGCTAACCGATCGGCTGAAGGCCCTGCGCGAGCCGCCAGGCTTCACCGGAAATGCGCCGGGCGGGCCCAGCCGATGGAGCACCGAGCGAAGCGGTGAATGGGAACCGCTGCGTCCGGAATTGGTGGTTGAGGTGCGGTTCGACCATGTTACGGGGCAGCGCTTCCGGCACGGCACGAAGTTCTTGCGATGGCGGCCGGACAAGGCGCCGCGACAATGCCGGTTTGACCAGTTGAACTAGGCGTTTGGTTCGCTGGACGTACGCGACGTTGCCGCTGGCGCGACGTCCTCGCTCACTCGGCCGCGTCTCATCGAGAGGCTTGATCTCCATTGGCAATGCTGTTCACCAATCCCAGCGCGACGGCGAGCCGCTCCGGTCCTGGTATCGTCGCAAGCTTAAAGATGAAGCGTCCGTTGTTTTGCGTGCAATCGGACCGTTTCTCCAGACGAGCGCACACGACCGGGTCCGCATTCGCGAACTCGATCGCGATCGCAACGGGTCCGGCTGCAATTCTGATGATACCGGCGGCGGCCGCTGAGAGCTTCAGTCGCGTAAGATCGAGCAAGATGGTCGCTTCCGGCGGCGGCCGGCCGAACCGGTCTTCGAGTTCATCGGCGAAAGCATCGATCTCGGCGGGCGCCTCGAAGCGCTGCAGTCGAGAATAGAGATTCAACCTGACCACCGGCTCAGGCACATACTCGCTCGGCAGGGTGCCCGAGAATTCCAGGTCGATGGCCGGCCGAAGCATCGAGCGGTCCTTTCCGCGCGTCTTGTCGACAGCAAGCGCCAACAATTTTTGATAGAGGCTCAGCCCGATCAGCTTCATATGGCCTGCTTGTTCTTCGCCAACCAGATCGCCCGCACCCCGAAGGTCGAGATCGCGGCTGCTGATTGCGAGGCCCGAGCCCAGCCGGTCGAATGCGAGGAGGGTCGACAGCCGTGATCGCGTTTCGGGGGAGATGTCCTTGCCCGGCTCGGTCAGCAGATAGGCGTGACCCTGCGCCCTTCCCCTGCCGACCCGGCCTCGCAGCTGGTGCAGTTGAGCTAAACCAAATCGATCGGCACGGAAAATCACGATCGTATTGGCGCGCGGCACATCGAGCCCGTTCTCGATAATGTTGGTCGACAGGAGTATGTCGGCATCGCCGTTGGCAAAGGCGATCATCGCCTCGTCCATCTCCGCGGCCTTCATGTCACCGTGCGCCACGAGCAGGGAGAGCTCCGGCACGAGCCGTCGCAATTCCGCTGCCGTCCGTTCGATGTCCTCGATGCGTGGGACCACGCAAAAGCTCTGGCCAGCCCGCCGATGTTCGCGGATCAGCGCCACCTTCAACGAGGCCGCATCGAACGGAGCGAGTTCGGTCCGGACGGGTCGCCGCCGCGCCGGCGGCGAGGCCAGAAGGCTGGCCTCCTGAACGCCCACCATGGCTGCTGCTAGCGTGCGCGGTATCGGCGTCGCGCTCATCGACAGCACATGCAGGCGAGGCGCAAGGGTGCGAAGTTGCTGCTTGAGTTTGACGCCGAAACGATGTTCCTCGTCAATGACCAGCAAGGCCAGGTCGTTGAAGGCTACGTCTTTCGCGGCTATGGCGTGCGTCGCAACGACAATTCCGATCGTGCCGTCGGCAAGACCCGCCTTGACCTTCTTTGCCTCGGCGTTGCCGACGACGCGTGAAAGAAGAGCCACGCTCACTCCCATGTCTTCAAACCGGCGAGAGAACGTCTCAAAGTGCTGGCGCGCCAGCACCGTTGTCGGTGCCACGACGGCGACCTGGCCGCCGTTCAAAGCGACGGTCGCCGCAGCGCGCAGCGCCACTTCAGTCTTGCCAAAACCAACATCGCCGCAGATCAGCCTGTTCATGGCTTTTCCGGACGACAGATCATCGATTACGGAGGCGATCGCCGCGGCCTGATCGACCGTTTCAGGGTATGGAAACCTGGCGGCGAAGCGAGCGTAGGCAGCTCGCGGCGGCTTTACGATGCGTGCTCCACCCTCATCGCGTTCGTTTGCCAGCCTCACGAGGTGGCGCGCAGCCTCGTCGATCTCGTCATTCAGCTGTGCTCGGCGTTTAGCCCAGCCATCGCCGTTCAGCTTATCGAGCGTGACGGCTTGTTCGTCCGCGCCGTAGCGCCAGATGCGCCCGAATTCCTCGACGGGCGCTAACAGCGTAGCCCCGTCACGGAATTCAAGGCGCACGGTGTCGGTGGCGACGTTTCCCACCTCCACAATTTCGAGTGCCCGCAAGACCGCAATGCCATGATCTTCGTGCAGGACGACATCGCCGATCCGCAATTCGGGTTCCCCGGCCAGCGTCGTTCCTTCGCGGTCCGTCTCGTTCAGGCGCGTCCCGAAGACATTGGCGGTGGCCACCACGGCAATTTCGGAGGTTCGATCGACGAAGCCGCTATCGATATCGAGATCGATGCTCGAGATACTGCCGGGTTTGCCATTGAGCGCCTTCGTCCAGCTTTCAGCCGTTTGGGGCGTTTTCTTCACGCCACGCGTCGCGGCTTTCACAAGGCGATCAAGTTCCGAAGTTGTGCCGGCCAGTACGATGCGCAGCCCTTCTTGCGCTCTATCGGCCACGAACTCGGCCGCCGCCCTTGAAGGGTTGACCTCGACGATGAAGTTCGGCGTAGGCGATACACCGCTCATGTCCAATTCAGAGCGACGATGCCCGATTGCTTCATCCAAAGAGGAGCGGCTCAAATAAAACCGCTCCTCGGTTGGCTTCCGCCCCATCTGCTTGTCGCGAGCATGGCGGGCGTCATCGATCAATGTCATGGCAGCACCGAAACGCTCGTCGACCCCGGCACCCAGAACAATCCGCGTGTTCGGCAGAAGCTCGAAAACGCTGCTCAATTCGACGCCTGCTGCCAACAAGCGCGCTTCCATGCCCTGGGTTTTGGGCGGATCGTCATTCACCACCGCATCTGGCAAACACTCCGTGGAGGGCGCGACCACAATCTGGTCAACAAGCTGTTCCGTGCGCTGGCTCAGGGGATCGTAAGCGCCGATGCTGGCAATGACCCCGTCCTCCACCAGAACCCGGTATGGCTGCGGCGCGCCGGGGGAGAAGATATCCAGCCCCTGCCCAAGCAAGGCGAACTCGCCGGGCTCGTCGACACGATCGTCCATCAGATAGCCGCAGCGCTCCAAATGAACTTGAAACGCCTTGATATCCATCGATTGGCCTATCTTCAGGGTGGCGAACCCGCTCGCGATCATATCCAGGGGCGCAATGCGTTGAAGCGCTGCTTCCGGTGACATGACGACCAGCCTGACGGGGGCATTGATCTGCTCGGCCATGGCAACCAGCGCGGCGGCGCGTCTGCCCATGCTTTCACGCGATGGCTGGATCCGATCATAGGGCAAACAGTCCCAGGGCGGCAGCAGGATGACCTGGGCCTCCGGTGTGAAGCCCTTGAAAGCGGCCGAAACCTCCTCCGCCTGGCTTTCGCTCCTTGCGATGAACATCAACCCGTCGGAGCCGGCCTCCTGTACAGGACCGATCAGCCTCGCGGCTATGGCTGCGGCGGGTGTGCGAGGGACTGCTTCTGGTCGCTCGGCTGAGGGGACACCAGTTCCCGAAAGCGTGGTCAAACCGATCAAGTCGATAGGCGATCCGGCCGATTTTTTCCGCTTCATGACATCTCGTTCGGTTGTGACCGGGGCCTCAACCAGCGTCGGAAGGATGTGTTCCTTAAGATCTGAAACCGCGCGCTTTCCGACGCGACTTCGTGGGTGTTTTCATCTGACAGATGGGAAGGCGCGCAGGCTCCTCGGGTCGTGAGGCGCTCAAGCTAAAGCGCGCAACAAGGGTCAATCAAACATGGTGCACTTCTCATGCAAACGCCGTTGCTTGGCTTTTCAGACGCAGTCACCGCCGAGTTCCAAGTGCGTTAGATTGATCCAATAGCGTACGCCCGTTGGTATGATGTCGTCATTGAAGTTGTAGTGCGGCGTGTGGAGCTGGTGAAACGTTCCGTCTGGCTCTATACCGTTGCCTATCCACAAGAACGCGCCGGGACGAACATCCATCATATTGGCGAAATCCTCGCCGGCGCAGGACAGGTCGAGCCTGTCGTTGTAGTTCTGTTCGCCGACGGTTGCCCTTGCCGCGGCCGACGCAGACTTGAACGGTTCCTCTGCGCTGACCACCACGCTCGTCGACCGGTTGAACTTGAACTCGGCCTGGCAGCCCCAGGTCCGGGCCGTCTGGTCCGCCACTTCGCGCATGCGGCGCTCGATCAGATCGCGCGTCTCGGGCCGAAAGCTCCGCGTCGTTCCGCCAATGACCAGTTCGGACGGGATCACGCTCGGCGCCACCGCCGAACCGCCGTGGATATAGCCGACGCTGATGACGCCTGTCTCGAGCGGAGCCAGCGATCGGCCGACGATCCCCTGCAATGACAAGACAAATTGCGCTTGCGCGTAGGTAATGTCCGTCGCCTGATGGGGCGCCACGCCGCCATGCCCGCCCACGCCCTTGAAGATGACTTGCCAAAAATCGGCAGCCGCCATCGATGGGCCCAGACGTCCGGCCATGGTCCCTACGGGGGCGCCCGGCTGGTTGTGCAGGCCATAGATCGCGTCGCAGGGAAAGCGCTCGAAGATGCCGTCGGCTAGCATGGCGTCCGCACCGCCCCGCCCTTCCTCGGCAGGCTGAAAGATAAGGTTGAGCGTCCCGCCGAAATCCCGGTTCTCCGCAAGATAAAGCGCGGCGCCAAGCAGCATCGTGGTGTGGCCGTCATGGCCGCAGGCATGCATGCACCCGCTCGATTTCGAAGCATAGGGGAGGCCGGTCGCCTCAAGGATCGGCAGGGCATCCATGTCGGCCCGCAGGCCGATCGAACGTTGTCCGGGGAGTCTTCCCTTGATGACCCCGATCACGCCGGTGCGCCCGACATTCTGCGTCACCTCTATGCCGGCCTGCCGAAGCATATCGGCGACGATGCGCGAGGTCCGCTCCTCTTCGAAGCCAAGTTCTGGATGGGCGTGGAGATCCCGGCGCAGCTCGGTCAGCCACGCGACATTGTCGTTCAGCCATTTGGCGAAATCCGTGCCCATGGTAACTCCTTTCGATCACTCCGGGATCGTCGGCCGATCCGTCGTCTGGCTCATGGAGTTGCCTTTCTCGACAGCCTCGAGGAAGGCGGCCAGCCTGGCATTGAATGCGGCCGGCATCGTCAGGAACGGGGCGTGGCCGGCTCCGACCACATCGGCCGGCTCGCCCGTCCACTGGGTCAGCTTCAGTTCGCGGAAATACTGATGATTGAGGAAGGGGTCCTTCGAGCCGTTCAAGATCGCGAAGGGCACGGCGGCCGCCCGCAGGAAGCGCATCTGCCGCGGCCAGTCGACGATCTGCAGCTTGCCAAGCGTATAGGCGCGGGCGCGGCCGTCGGTGCGCATGACGGCGCGATGCAGATGCTTTGTCGCGCGGTCCCTGGGGCCAGTCGTCGAGGTCGCGAAGTCGCGCACCTCGCTCGGCGACAGGAAGCGCCGGCTGGCCAAGGCAAAATGGCTTGTCGCATCGTAGGCTTTGCCGACATCCTCGGGCACGACACGCAAAGGCGGCGTCCCCGAAACCGAGAGCGCCCGGATCGGATAGCCGCGCGCGGCGAGCTCGATTGCGATGTAGCCGCCGAGAGACCAGCCGAACACGAGCGGGTTGGTGACGCCCAGGGCCTGCAGCACGTCTTCCGCCACATCGGCGAAGGCCTCCACCGAATAGTCCTGCTCCGGATCGGCATTGTCGGACACACCGTGGCCGGGCAAATCGAATGAAATGACGCGGTATCGGTCTCGAAAGGCCTTGAACTGTTCGGCAAATGCCTCCTTGGCGGACGAATTGCCGTGGATGAAGAGGAGCGCCGGTCCGTTGCCGCCGCCGTCGGCGACCGCGACCCTGCCGTGGCGCGTGGAAATGATGCGTTCCTGACCGCCGGTCAGCGCCTCCCGCGCCGCCTTGCCCGAGCGGCGGCGCAGTGTTGCGATCGCCTGCGTGCGGACGACGTCGAATGCTTCGCGCGCCGTCTGCAGCAAGGCCCACAGACCGCCCGGATAGAAGATCAGGATGACGATCAGCAGAAGCGACATGATGATGTTGCGCCAGGCACCGTATTCGGCCAACGCCTCCGAGACGATCGTCACGAAGAAGGCGGCCAGAATTGGCCCCCAGATCGTCCCGGCGCCGCCGAGCAGCAGCATGCTGAGCAGCAAGCCGAGCAGGCCTAGCCCGAAATTGTCGGGCGAGGCGACGCGCATGTAGGAACCGTAAAGGCCGCCGGCGACACCGCTGATCGCCGCGCTGACGGTAAGGGTGAACAGCCGCGTGCGCGTCTCCGACATGCCGCGCGAGATCGCGTAGTATTTGTGGTCGCGCATCGCCACGATCGCGCGACCCCAGCGCGAGCGCGTGATCCTGTAGAGCAGGATCGTCGACGCGACGAGCATGGCCAGCGCGAGATAGTAGTAGCCGATCTTGCCGTCGCGGCTCATGCGATAGCCGAACAGTTCCAGCCCCGGCAGGCTTACCATGCCGGACGTGCCGCCGGTGATCTGCGACTGGCTGATGACGATCTGATAGAGCACCTGCGAGGCCGCGATCGTCACAAGGATGATATAGATGCCCGACAATCGCATGATGGGGAGCGTGATCAAAGCTGCCACAAGCCCGGCCGCGCCGCCCGCGACGACCAGGCCGAGCCACGGCGAGAGCCCGAGCGTCTTGGCCACGAGACCATAGGCGTAGATGCCGACGGCAAAGAGCGCGACATGGGAGAAATTGAACAGGCCGCCATAACCGAGGCTGAGGTCCCAGCTCGAAGCAACGATCGCGAAGATGAAGGCCAGGACCAGGAGATGGCGCAGATAGTTTCCGTCGAAAACCAGCGGCAGCAGCGCGAGCGCTGCCAGCGCGACCAGCGTCGGGATGAGGCCCGAGGAGCGGGCGAAGGACGGGCTGTAGCGCATCAGACCGATTTCCTGTGCTTGCCGAACAGCCCTTCCGGCTTGACCACCAGAACGACGATCATGATGGCGAAGAGCACGGTTGGGCTCCAGTAGAGGCCAACCGCATAGGTCATGAAGGCCTCCAGCAGGCCGACGATGAAGGCGGCGTAGATCGGCCCGGTGAACCGCGCAATGCCGCCGAAGATCACGACGATCAGCGCCTTCATCAAGGGGTCGGAACCCATCAGCGGATTCATGAAACGGATGGAGCCGATCAGCACGCCTGCGATCGCCGCGAGCGCGGCAGACAGGCCGAAGGCCACCGCATAGAGCCGCACGACGTCGATGCCCATCAGCTGGGCCGCCTCGCGGTTCTGTGCCACGGCGCGCATGGCCCGGCCAAGCGGCGCGCGCTGCAGGAAGATGCCGAGCGCGGCAAGGATAACCAGGGAAACGATAACCGCCGCAGCCTCGTTGCGCGACATGACGAGGCCGAAAAACTGCAGGTCGCCGGTCAGCACTGCCGAGAGCTGCTTGTTGCGTGGCCCCCAGGCAATCGAGATCAGGTTCTCCAGGATCGTTGCACCGGCCAGCGTCGTGATGACGGATTTCACCACGATGTCGGCACTGCGTTCGAACGGCTTTATCAGCAGGTAGTAGACCGCCATGCCGATAAAGAACATGCCGACCACCGAGACCAGTGCGCCGACCAGCAGGCCACCGCCCAGCGCCTCGGGGCTGGCAACCTGCCAGGCGATGTAGGCACCGAGCGCGATGAAGGTGCCGTGCGCGAAGTTGAAGATGCCGAGCGTGGTCCAGACCAGCGCGAGGCCGGTCGCCATCAGCGCGTAGAGCGCGCCGAGTACGACGCCGCCGAGCAGGATCAGCGTTAGCGTGTCGAAGGTCACCGGTGCTCCTCGCCGAACATGAGTTTCATGATTTCCTCGTGGGTCGGCATGTCGGCCTTTTCGATGCGCCGCGAGATGCGTCCGTGGTCGAACAGATAAAGCGTGTCGATCAGCGACTCGAGGAAGGCGATGTCCTGGTCGACGACGATCAGCGGCACGCCGGACTGGCGGATCGTCAGGATCGCAGCCGCGAGTTCGCCGCGCAGTTTTGGCGATAGGCCAAGCGTCGGCTCGTCGAGGATGAGCAGCTTGGGTGCCGCCATCAAGCCGACACTGATCGCTACCATCTGGCGCTCGCCGCCCGACAGGAAGCGGATCTTGGAACCCAGCCGCTCCTGCACGCGCGGAAACAGCTTGAAGACGTAATCGAGCGTCTCGGAAGCGGAGGCGCGTCCGGAGGACGCATAAGGCGCGATCGACAGCGTTTCCGCCACTGTCATGTCGGGGAACAGGAGATTGCCCTGGGGCACGTGGATCAACCCTGCGCGGGCAACGGACTTGGGGTCCATGCGGCGTCGCGTCACCGCATCGTAATTGAAGTTGCGCCAGCGGCGGCTGCCGCGCGGCCCGGGCCGGTTGAGCTGGACACCCTCGAAGAAGATGTCTCCGTCCCACGGGTCGATGATGCCGCTCAGGGTGCGCAGGAAGGTCGTTTTGCCATGGCCGTTCGGTCCGAACAGGCCAACGCTGCCGCCATGCGCGAGCTGAAGGTCGATCTTGCGGAAAATCTGCAGTGGCTCGTAGCCACCGTCGAGGCCGCGTACGTCGAGAAGAAGCGGTTGCGTCATTTCGACTGTCCCAGATAGGCCTCGATCACCTTAGGATCGGCCACCACGTCATTGGGCAAGCCCTGGGCAATGACCTTGCCCTGGTCCAGCACCACCAGGCGATCGCACACCGTCATGAGCAGCGGCAGCACATGTTCGATGAGCAGGATCGCGATGCCGGCGCCACGCAGCTTCAGGATCAGCGCCTTCATGTGCTCGATTTCGGCAGGCGTCAGGCTGGAGGCCGGCTCGTCGAGAAGCAGCACGCGTGGCGACATGGCCAGCGCGCTGGCCATCATCAGCGTCTTGCGAAAGAAGATCGGCAGCGTCGCCGTCGGCGCGTTGTGCAGCGTCTGGGGGAAGCCGACGGTGTCGAGCGCAAGGACCGCGGCGGCTTCATTGTCCTTGGGTCGCCCACGGCGGCCATTGTGCTCGACCGAGACAAGCACGTTGTCGATGGCGCTCAGCGAGGGAAAGATGCTCTCACGCTGGAAGGTGCGCGCGAGGCCCGAGCGGGAGAGTTCCTCCGGCGCGACATCCTGGATCTCCTTGCCTTCGAAAATAACGCGGCCGCTGTCCGGCCCGAACGGGATGCCGGTCACGATGTTGAAGAGCGTGCTCTTGCCGCTGCCATTGGGGCCGGCGATGCCGAGGATCTCGTCGGCGTCAAGCGTGAAGCTGACGCCGCCGACCGCGCGCAGGCCGCCGAAGGACTTGGTGAGATTGTCTGCCTGGAGGATCATATCTGCCATAGGAGAAGGACACTCAATCCGGAGAACGCGCGACCGCTCAAGGGTGACGCCGCGGCCCGTCTCCGGGCCGCGGCCAATAGCGGTCGCCTCGCTCACCGCTGTTCGATTACTGCTTGATCCAAGGCGGCAGCTTGATTTCGCCGGTGGAATATTTCGTCGGCGAGATCAGCGTGCGTTTGCCATCCCATATCTGCCAGAACGTCACCGGGATGTGGTTGTCGTCCTGCAAGGCGAGGTGGGTCGCGGGGTCGAACGCGACCGGGCCCGGGGCGGCGTCATACGTTACCTCGCCGATCGCCTTGCCAATCGCGTCGTGATCGGTCGGGTCGCCCACCTTCTCGAGGGCCTTGAAGTAGATAGTGGCTTCCTCGTAGAGCGCCGAACCATAGACGCCGGGCTTCACACCGTATTTGTCGCTGAGCTTCTTGTTCACTTCCTGGCCGCGCGGCCAATTGGGCGAGTCGATCGCGCCGCCGATCAGGTTGTAGAGAACGCCGTTCGACTTCTCCTTTGTCAGCTCGACGAATTCCGGAACGGATGGCGCATATTGCAGGAAGACCAGGCTTTGCGTCGGCTGGTCGAGGAACTGTTGCAGGAACAGCGCGGAGTTGGCCGGCTGATAGTCGGTGTTGACGATGAGCGCGGGCGGATCCTGGCGCACCTTGGCGAGGCTGGCGCGCCAATCATTGACAGGCCCGAACGGCACCATCTCGTCGACAGTCAAGGTCCAGCCAGCGGCCGCGAACGAGCTCTTCATGCCCTCGGAGATCGCCTTGGAGTAGGGATTGTCCGAAGAGATCATCGCGATCTTCTTGTTGGAAGCCTTGAACGTGCCCTTCGATATCAGGCCTTCGACCAGCGGCAATACGTCGGTCTCGTAGCCCTTGTAGGAGGGCGATAGCGACCAGCAGCAATTATAGTTGCCGGGGTCCTTCGAGACGATCTCGGCGAATGGACCTGACGGGCCCGACGAAAGGTAGGGCAGGTTTGCGTCGGCGAAGAGATCGACTTCGAACAGCGAGAGGCTGGCGTAACCGGTCAGCACGACCTCGATGCCGTCCGTATTGATCAGGCGCTGGGCAGCGCTGCTGACATTGTCGGGCGAGCCGTCCTTGACGTCGGCGGAGACGATCTCGAATGTGTGGCCGGCCACGCCGCCCTTGGCATTCTGCTCCTCGACCGCCAGTTCCACGCCGCGCACGAAGTCGGCGCCATCGGCCGCCGACGGGCCGGTCAGCGGCGCGAGCACGCCGATCTTGACGACGTCGGCCGCGGCCGCGTTAAAGCCTGCGAACAAGGCAGTAAGGCTGACGGCACCCGCCGCCAGGTAGTGTTTCAATGCATGCGACTGCATGTGTCAGTTCCCCTCTATGGTTCTAGGTTGAACGCGTTTCTCCGGCCGGTTTGGCCGGATTGCAAAAGATCGCCGAACGGTCTCGGCTAAACTGGTCGTTCGCCAAGACGAGGATTTGCCATGACGACGCCCCTTTCCGAGATCGAGCTTCTGGACCGCCTGGTCGGCTTCGACACAGTGAGCAGCCGCTCCAATCTCGAACTGATCGACTTCGTGCGATCGTATCTCGACGGGCTGGGCGTTGCGAGCACATTGCTGCCGGATGCGACCGGCCAGAAGGCAAATCTTCTCGCCACGATCGGCCCAGCCGACGTGCCTGGCTATGTGTTGAGCGGCCATACCGACGTCGTGCCGGTCGAGGGTCAGCAATGGTCGCGCGATCCCTTCCGCATGTGGGAGAATGACGGCAGGCTCTACGGACGCGGCACGACCGACATGAAGGGATTCGTTGCCTGCATGCTGGCGCGCGTGCCGGCCATGCTCGCGGCGCCGCTTGCGACGCCCATCCACCTGGCGCTGTCCTATGACGAGGAGGTTGGCTGCCTCGGGGCTTACGGCCTTGTCGACCACATGACCAAGTCCTTGCCGGAACAACTCGCGGTCTTTGTGGGCGAGCCCACAGACATGGGGGTGATCGGCAGCCACAAGGGCAGCACCGGCCTGCTGACGACGATCGCCGGCAAGGCCTGCCATTCCTCGCGACCGGATCTCGGCGTCAATGCCATCTTCCACGCCGTCGACCTGATCGGCGCGTTGCGCGGCTATGCCGAGGAACTGGCTGCCGCCCCGGAGGCCCAATCGCCGTTCGAACTGCCCTATACAAGCGTCAGCGTCGGCGTGATCCAGGGCGGCACGGCCCGCAACGCCATCCCGGGCGACGTGCGCTTCCAATGGGACATCCGCGCAACGAAGGCCGGTATGGTCGAAAAGCTCGTTGAGCGCTTCCGCGCCTTTTGTGACGATACGGTCCTGCCGGTCATGAAGGCTGGATTTCCCGACTCCACGATCACGACCGAATACGCCTATGACGTGCCGCCGCTGGTGCCGAGCGAGGGTTCGCTCGCCGAAACCCTGGCCAAGCGCTTCGCGAAAACCAACCAGGTTGGCGCGGTCAACTATGGCTCGGAGGCGGGGATCTTCCAGCGCGCCGGAATGCCGACAATCATCTGCGGCCCTGGGCGCGACAGCGAGGCTCACATCACCGATGAGTGGATCGCCGTGGAGCAACTGCATCGCTGCACAGCCTTCATCGATGACCTGATCGGACATGCGAGAAAGACGTGATCGCGGCAGCATCCCGGCGCGGCCGATCATAGTCGATAGAACCGCTTTGCGTTGTCGTGAAAGAGCTTCGCCTGATCTTCCACCGGCAAGCTCGAGGCAATGGTCTTGAACGTGTCGTAGATCTGATCGTAACTCATCTGGATCTTGGACACCGGGTAGTCGGTGCCGAACATGCTGCGTTCCGCACCGAAGCAGTCTATGCAGTGCATCGCCACATCACGGATGCTCTCCAGGGTCCAGTCATGGTCATAGGCACCAGGGTTGGAGATCTTGATCGCGATGTTGGGGCAGGCTGCAATCAGCCTCAGCCCGTCGCGCCAACGCTGCATGCCCTCGGCGTCGCGATCGATCGGGCTGCCGCAGTGGTTGATGATGATCTGGAGATCCGGCAGCGAGTCGGCGATCTCGCGCACGATGCCGGCCTGATAGGGATACATCATCAGTTCGAGGTTCAGCCCGTGCGCCTGAACAAGCGCGATGTCGCGCCGCCAATCGGCGTTTCGCCCGAGTTCCGGATCGGTGACGAAGCACTTTTTCGGATCGGGATGCCAGCTCAGGATTCCCCGAATGCCGGTCACGCGATCGAAGGCCGCCTGTTCGGCGATCACCCGCCCCGCACTGCCCGTCCCGAGAGATGCCCCGGCGACATAGCGCAGCGCAACGCCTTTCGACTTGTCGAGCGTCTCCAGCCAGCGCGTCTCCCCGACCGGATCACCGGACCAGAGTGCCTCGATATGGACGGTCGCAACGACATTGTGGCCAGCTGCGTCCCTGGCGTAGTCATCCGGCAGATAGTCGTGGGCGATCTTCTCCA
This sequence comes from Mesorhizobium sp. ES1-1, assembly GCF_020164785.1. Lineage (GTDB taxonomy): Bacteria > Pseudomonadota > Alphaproteobacteria > Rhizobiales > Rhizobiaceae > Mesorhizobium. The sequence goes on from NZ_JAIUGX010000015.1 coordinate 33,300, forward strand.
GGCCGGCAATGGCTTGTACCGTCGGATCGGATGGCACCAGCCACGCATGCTTGCCCATGGAAAGATCCCACAGGTGGTGATGCGGATCGATGATCGGTCCCGAATACATGTCACCTGGCCCCTTGTTCCAGCATAGCGTCGCGGTGCGCCAAATCGACCGCCGTAATCACCCTGTCGGCCGCTCCCGCCTGGCCAGTGTGCATGGCCTTCGCACTTGCGGTATTGTGAAATCCGGACATCGCGTCGTGATCGGTTACCGCGCCGGCCTGTTTGATTTGCCCGGCTCAGACAAGGCCGCGACGCCAGCGAAGCGGAGTCATGCCCGTCACCTTCCGGAAAGAGGTGGTGAAATGACTCTGGTCGGCAAAGCCGCAGGAAAGCGCGATTTCGGCCAGTGAGAGTTTCTGCTTGCCAAGCAGGTCCTTGGAGCGGCCGACGCGCTTGGCCACGATCCAGTCATGCGGCGTCTTGCCGGTGGCCTGCCGGAACATGCGCGAGAAGTGCCGCACGCTCCAGCCGGTGATGTCAGCCAGTTCCAGAAGCGGGATGTCGCGATGCAGATGCGCGTCGACATAGTCCTCGAGCTTGCGCCACTCGCGCAGCGAAAACAGGCCGGGCGGAAGTGTCGGCGCAAGCGTGCCGGCACGCAGCGCCAGGTGACAGACAAGCGCTTCCACCAGCCGGTCCGCAAGCAGGCGGCTGATCGGCTGCTCCTCGCCGCTGTTTTCCCACAGCCGTCGCAGAACCGCCGCGACGAAGGGATCGTTGCCGGATGAGCCGCCAAGCGGCGCGAAGGTTGTGGCCAAGTCTGCCGGGCAATCCGGCCCCAACAGCTGACGCACCAGCGCCACGGGTATAGCCAGTATGATCAGCCGGCGATCGCCGCCCGTGCGCCAGCGGCTGTCGGTCCCCGGCGGGACGATGATCAGATCGCCGGTGCATGACTGCCCGGAGACCCAGCCGGCCCCCATGTTCCAGTCATAGCTGCACGATGCATCGAGTGGCGTCGAGACGACCAGTTCATCAACGGCCGGATCGGCGAATTCATGCCGGCCCTGGTCGACCAGGATCAGGCTGGAACGCATGCTGCCGTGGACATGCCTGTGCTGCTGGGGGAAGACACCGTAAGCCGACCGCAAGTAAAAGTCGGCATAGGTCCGGTAAGCGGGATCAACCTGCGCTGTCTGGGGTCTCAAATCTGGCTTCCGTGCAACGCTGCGAGGTTCAACAAGGCATCCATCAAGCTATCAAACCGTCCCGCCGATCATTGATCAAGCCTGCGGGCCGCAACAGCCAGTCGCCGCACCCCCTCACGCAGCCGATCGGGCGCATTGAGGGTAAAATTGATGCGAATGGCGCGACGATCCTCGCCGGTCACGTCGAAGACGCTGCTGGGCGTGACGCAGACACCTTCCTCCAGCCCCAAACGCATCAGAGCGTCCGTATCGAGCGACGGGTTGCGCGCCGTCGCCCAGACGAACATGCCGCCTTGCGGCTTTTCCCAGACGAAGAGCGAACCAAGATGTTCCTTCATCGCATCGCACAAGGCGTCGCGGCGGGCGCGGTAGAGCGCCAGGATCTGCGGCTGCATCCGCTCGGGCAACCCGGCCTCCATGGCGTCGAGCGCGAGCCGCTGGCTGAGGCCGCTGGTGCACATGTCCGAGCCCTGTTTGGCCACGGTCAGCGCCCGTATCATCTCGGGCGCTGCGATGACCCAGCCGACACGCAACCCCGGCGCAACTTCCTTGGACAGTGTGCCCGTATAGATGACGGGTCCCCGATAGGGTTCCGCGCCGGCCTCTCCCAGCAGCTTGCCGGACAGCGAAAGCAGGCGCGGCAGCGGCGCGCCGTCATAGTAAAGGCCGCCATAAGGGTCGTCCTCCACCAGCCAGACGCCGGTCTGGTGCGCCGCTTCCACCATCGCGACGCGTTGGCCGTGGGTCACCAGCTTGCCGCTTGGATTGGAGAAGTTGGGCACCGTGTAGACGAAGTTGGCACCCTCGAATGCCGTTGGATAGTCCAGCATATTGCTGCCCGGCGTGAACGGGCGATAGCGCGGCGCGCGCGGCCGCCAGGCATCGATCGCGCCCAGATAGGTTGGAGCATGCGCGGCGATCACGCTGCCTTGCTCGAGCAGCACCTTGCCGATGAGGTCGAGCGCCTGCATTCCAGCCGTGGTGACGATGACGTTTTCGCGCGTCAGCCGCACATGTTCGTCGCTGAAACGCTCGGCCAAACGGTCGCGCAACGCCGGCAAACCGTCGATCTGGCTGTAGCCGAGCACTTCCGTTCCATGCTTGCGAAGCGCGCCGGCGGCGAGGCCGGCCAGTTCCTCGGCCGGATAGGTCGCCGGCTCGGGCAAGCCGCCGGCGAGGTTGATGATGTCGGCCCTTTCCGCCACCGACAGGAAGGTCTTGGTGACATCGTTGGTCGTTGACAGCCACGCCGCAAAGGGCGGCCGGGCGGCGCCCGGCGCCTTTGCCTGGTCGTTCATCGCCGGAGCGAGATCGCTTGCCACTACGTCGATCCTCTCAGACCAGTGGATCGGGCGCGGCACTCTGCGGCCGGCCTTCCTGCAGGATCATGCGTCCGTCGGACGCCGCCACCCGGCGAAATTCCGACACGCGCTGGTACTCCGGATCATTGTACCAAGCCTCGGCCGACGCCCGATCGGGGAATTCGAGTATCACCATGCGCTGCGTGAAGAGTTCGCCTTCCGAGGTCGTGACCGGCTCGCCACGCGTCAGGAACCTGCCGCCGTAGCGTGCGAGGGTGCCGGGCGTCACCGCCGTGTATTTCTTGTAGGTCTCGGCGTCGTGCACAGTCATCGTGCAGATCATGTAGGCTGCCAATGCTCCATCCTCCTCCGCGCTGCGAGGTGTCGAGCTTAGGACGGGTGTGAGAGCGTTTTGCACCAAATGGCATCGTCTTATTGAGTTTTATTAGAGTTCGTCTCTATGATCAGGGCGAAACCTGGTGAAATCGGCTATGACCATTCTGGATGCTCTCGACCACAAGATCCTGCGCGAATTGCAGGTGGACGCGCGTATCTCGACGGTCGATCTGGCCGCGCGCGTGGGCTTGTCTCCAACGCCCTGCGCGCGCCGCGTAAAACGCCTGGAGGACAGCGGTGTGATCCAGGGCTACGCCGCGAAGATCAACCCCTCGGCGATGGGTCTGGCGATCTGCGTCGTCGTCTCGGTGCGTCTGGGCAAGCAAGGCCCTGAAGGCGCCGGCGAATTCCTGCGCGAGGTCGCCAAGCGGCCGGAGATCACCGAATGCCTGCTGGTGACAGGCAGTATCGACTATCTTCTGCGTGTCTGGGTCAAGGACATCGCCGCGCTCCGCAACTTCATCAGCAACGTCCTGCAATCGATCCCATCCGTAGCCGAGACCTCCACGATGGTGGTGCTGAACCTTGACCAGCCATAGGCCGACGGGGTCGATCTCTGTGCATTGAGTTGACTGCGGTCGGGGTCTTCAGCGCGAGCTTGCGGAGAAAGCACAGGGATTGGAAACTCATGCGACATCAAAGCCACTGTGGCGCTCGACGCCCACAACGTTGACAGCAATTCCCAGCGGGTTCAGTCTTTCCCTCGGGTGATAAGGAGCGACAACACGCCGGCAATCGCGATGCCGGCAAAGGGAGGACATCATGTACAGGCTTGTAACCGCAATTTTGACGGGCGCGGCTTTATTCTGTGTGTCGTTACTGCCCGCTACCGCGCAAAACTCAACTGGCTGGATCGGCACCTGGACCGCGAGCCCGCAGCCAGCCTGGCAGGCCGACTTTCCCATTCCGCTCGGCTTTCCCAGCAATTATTTCCGCAGCACGATCCGGCAAGTCGCGCGTATTAGCATAGGCGGCAGAAAGGTGCGCATCGTCCTCTCCAACGAGTACGGCACACAACCGCTTAAGGTCGGGGCCGCCCATGTCGCCATCACCACCGACGGGGCGGCAATCAAGCCCGAATCCGACCGCGCCCTGACCTTCGGCGGCGAAAGCTCCATCACCATTCCGCCTGGTGCCCCCGCCATCAGCGATCCCGTCGACCTGACTGTGGCGCCGCTTTCCGAACTCTCCGTCAGCCTGTATTTCCCCGAAAGCGCGGCCGCCACGACCATGCATTGGGACGGCCACCAAACGGCGTATGTGGCCGCCGGCGACAAGACTGGTGAGGCGGAGCTGAAGCCGGACTCGACGCAGACGCAGCGCGTGTTCCTGTCTGGTATCATGGTGGACGCGGCCGAAGGCGCGCGTGCCCTGGTTCTTTTCGGCGACTCGATCACGGACGGCGATGGCTCCACCATCGACGGCAACGACCGCTGGCCTGATTGGCTTGCCAAGCGGCTTCAGGAGGCCGGCGGGACGCCTGTGGCCGTGCTCAACCAGGGCATTTCCGGCGCAAAGATCCTGTCGGACAGGATGGGCGTCAACGCGCTTGCCCGCTTTGACCGCGATGTCCTCAACCAGGCGCACGCCGACACGGTCGTGCTGATGATGGGCATCAACGATCTTGGCTGGCCAGGAACCGGCCTGGCGCCGTCCGACGCCGAGCCCACTGCCGAGCAGATCATCGCCGGCTACAAACAGTTGATCGAACGCGCCCACACCGACGGCCTGCGCATCGTGGGCGCCACGCTGACACCATTCGGCGAAGCCTTCGCTGGCTCTCCGTTCGAGGGCTACTACACCGCGGACAAGGAGAAGATCCGTCTGGCCCTCAACGACTTCATCCGGTCCGGCGCGTTCGACGCCGTCATCGACTTCGACAAGGCGGTTGTCGACCCGGCGAAGCCCGGCCACATCAAGGCGGAATTCGACAAGGGCGATCACCTGCACCCCAATGCGGCAGGCTACAAAGCGATGGCGGAAGCTATCGACCTCGGCGTGCTTGCCCATCAATAATCGGATAACCGCCCGTATGGGAGCCAAGCGGGTCGACGGCGTGGTGGGACCAACACCACGCCGCACTCGCGACAGGGACTTCACTTCACGGACGGATCCGTCAGATGGTAGCTCTCACGGGACGAACGCGCGGTTGTTAGGACTTTGGACAGAACTGCCAATCCGTTCCCTCATCGATCATTTGCTCGATTCGGGCGGGTAGCTCACCCGATCTGTCTCGACTGTCAGCCAGTAAGAGAGATGGCGCACCCGACAGGATTCGAACCTGTGACCTCTGCCTTCGGAGCAATTATTAGCAGTCTATCCGAAATGTGCGATGGACTACGCTACAGTGCGATAAAACACTGAAATAACTTTACTTTCCAGCGCATCACGACGGAAAAACGTAACCGGCTCTACGCTGTGGTTTTCCCCCAAGTGCTTACGTGGTGCTTACGCGAGAGCCCGACTGGAAAGGATAGATTCCATGCCAAAGATATCGAAACGGCTTGTTGAGAGTGCCATAATCAAACCCAACGACTACGTCATCTGGGACGATGACCTACCCGGTTTCGGGCTGAGAGTCTTCGCGTCTGGCAAGCGCAGCTATGTGATCCAATATCGATGCAACGGATCTTCCCGGCGTTTCACCATTGGCCTTCACGGTATCTGGACGCCTGAGACTGCACGACGCGAGGCGAAAGCACAACTCGGGCGCGTGGCTCAAGGCGACGATCCGGCTGAAGAAAAGCTGGAGGACCGAAATGCCATGACGATCAAGGAGCTTTGCGAACGCTATATTGGCGATCTCCATGCCGGACTCATCCAAGGTAAACGCGGTCGACCCAAGAAGCCAGCGACAATCACTACCGATATCGGCAGAATCAATGGCCATATCATCCCAATCCTCGGCAAGAAGCGCGTGCGCGATCTGAGTAAGGCTGATGTGACGAAGATGATGAACGACATCCTGATCGGGAAAACGCGCGCGGTCATGAAGACCAAGAACCTTCGCGGCAAATCCATTCTTCGCGGCGGACCAGGGGCGGCAAGTCGTACTGTCGGCTTACTCGGCGGGATTCTTACCTATGCGAATGACGCCGGGATTGTGGATCGAAATGTTGCCCATGGCATCAAGAAACCAAAGGATCAGGTTCGAAACCGGCGCCTAAGCACCGCTGAATATCGGGATATGGGTGAGGCGCTGAAGCGTGCGGCAACAGACCCCGATCTTGCTATGATGGCCGACATCGTGCGTCAGATTGCTCTGACCGGCTGTCGGCGCAGTGAAATCATTGGTCTGCGGTGGAGCGACGTGGACCTCTCGAACAGTTGCCTACGACTGTCGGATTCAAAAGAAGGCGCGTCGATCCGTCCGATTGGCCTTCCGGTGGTCGAGTTCCTGGAGATGCAGTGCGAAGTTGCTGCGGGAGATTACGTGTTTCCAGGATCGCGGGGCGGCAAGGCGTATGGCGCCTTTCCCAACAAGTGGAAGAAGATCTTCGCCGGGACTGCACTTGAGACGATCACAGCCCATGTCCTTCGGCACAGTTTTGCGAGCATTGCCAATGATCTTGGCCTCAGTGAGATCACAATTGCAGCGCTCCTTGGCCATGCCAACAGTTCGGTGACCAGTAGATATGTCCATACGCTGGACAACACACTCGTCATGGCGGCCGACACTGTCTCGGGGTATATTCAAGGCCTACTGGACGGCAAGGAATTCAAACAAACTGCCTATGCCTTTAACAGATTTGCGAGAAAGGCATCTCTTGAGCAGTTTCTTCAGAACGCCATCGAGTAGTTATCCCGGGGCTGCTTAGGTTGGGTCACTATATAAGACTGAGCATAACTTGCGCTTCTGGATACAGGCATGCGATAGAGTGCCATCTAACTATTGTCTCCCAGAAGAAGAACGCAAGGATCGCTTTTTGGGGTCAAAATGGTCGTCTGCCGCTTGCCTCTGGTCACGCTGACACGGAAATTCTGCCGCGCCTGATCGTCGATCTGCTCCTTGGAGTTGAAGCGCACGATCCTGTCGCCATTGTAGGGCGGCTGCCCCTTTCGCTTGATCGGCCAGTGTTCAAAGATGATGACCTCGTCGAACTGCTTTCCCTTCGCCTTGTGCATGTTCATCACGACGACCCCGGTCTCGGGCTTCGCGTTCGTCGAGAAGTGCTCCTGAATGAAAGCCTGCCGCGTGACAGCCAGGGCATTGCGATAGCCGCCACTGTCACGCCAATCCTGGGACAGTTCCTGACGAAGTTGGGTGCCGCGCTCCAGAATGCGGAGATTGCGCAACTCTTGCCCAATCTCCTTCAGGCGCGCGCAACTCCCGTCCTCCAGAACACGCCGCACAGCGCGCCAATCCTTGCCGGGATCACCCGTCAGCACAACGGCACGGGCTTGCCCGTAGACGGCAACCATGTTGACGAGGATGCTGTTTTTGCGGATCGCCTTGCCTGCCGCCTGAGAGGCCAGCCATTCGTCGTATGCTTTGCGGATGTTCGTGGCTTCCTTGAGCGCCCCCTGTGTCGGCTCATCGCCGCCTTTGCCCTGAAAGTAGCTGCATATCAGGTCGATGAACTGACCGAAATGCTGGTCGACGCCTGGCTGCATGAGAAGGGCAATGACTTCCGCGCCGAGAATGGCCGGCTCCAGTTCAATGACCGCTGAGTGGGTCACCTCGGCCATGCCGGCAGGTGGCTGGCGGAAGGCATCGGATACCAGGCGAGTCATTTTCTTTGTCGGCACCAGAACGGCCAGTGACCAATTGACGACGCCCGCATCCACGAGACGCTTCCGCGCCTTGTAAACCGTCGTCACGAGCTTGGTCATCGCCGGATCGGGAAACGGGTCGAAGACATCTAACTTGATGCCCTTATAGGAACCCTGCCGGAATTTCCCGGTGAGCACGTCATTGCCGAACAGGGCAATCTCGGTTCCGGCGCTACGGTGATTGTCTGTGCTCAGGTCCACTTCTGTCGGCTTGAAGGCTTCCCGGAAATGGTCGAGCCGGGCAGGATCGGCACCGATCCAGTCGTAAATACGTTGCTCCGGGTCCGCCAAGGCGATCAGGCGGCAGACTTCGCCCAGCGCCTGGACAACACGCCACTGCGCCTCGTTGGTGTCCTGAAACTCATCGAGGATGATGACAGGGTACATGCTGGCGATAAGGCGCCGGATACGCGCGCTGCCATGGAGAAGGTCGCCCACATAGGGGGCATAAAGATCAAAGCACACGCGGCCGTCTTCCGTTGCAAGGCGCGCGCGTTCCGTCTCTTCTGCGGTCTTTTTTGCTGCTTTCTGCGCGTCCGTTAGATTCCGGACGGGGAAGCCCGATCGGGCGGCCGAGAGCGCGATAGCCTCACCGGGCGGCGTGAGAATGAAGAGTCGCCGCGGCAGCCCGATGAGATAGCCGTGCGCCTTAAGGATGCGCCAGAAAAAGGAATGGTAGGTTTCCACGTCGATGAGGCGCTTCTGAGCGGGCGGGATCTGCTGCTCGTACTCGATCGCCTCGACCACGCGGGAAACCGTGGCGCGGGCAAAGCTGAGGAACAGGATCTTCTGACCGGGGCGAAGGTCCCACTCGGCAATCTGCGCCGCCTTGAGGATGGAGATGGTGGTCTTGCCGGAGCCCGGCCCGCCTGTGACCAGGAGATGACCGCCCGCCTCCATGATATCCTGTTGGCCCTTAGTCAGTTCCATGTACGACCGCTTCCGGGTGCTCCTCCGCAGCGACGGGTGCGGCAGGTTGGTCACCGCCCGCAGGCGCAGGAAGACAGGCATCCTTCAACTTGACCGCCGCATACCGGAGCCATTGGGGAATCTCAGCCTCGCTGCATTGCGCGAGAAAATCGGCAATGCCCCAGCTCCCCTTCGACTTGGCGAAATAGTCCGTCAGGGCGGCAGCGGCCTGCGCCTCCGGATCGGGATATTTCTGAGCCAAGTCTTGGGGCCAGTCGATCAGCTTGGTGAACCGCTTCAAGGCGGCCTCCGTGGTGCCTTTCAGCACCATGGCCTCAAAGCCTTTTTCGTCGTGCATCAAGAGCAGATCGACCTGCGCCTCAATGAGCTCCTTGTTGGCGTCGCTCTGCTTGTCGCAGATCGCGAAAGCCCGTTTTCCGAGGTCTCGGTAGAGCTTGGCCATGCCCGGGATGTCGGTTTCACCACCGGCGTCAACAATGCAGACGCCGAGCGCCTCAAGGGATGCGTAGGAATCGGGTTTGAGCTCCGCCAGGCGGCGGCACGCGACGGGGAAGGCCGAGGTTTCTGTGGCGCCTTCCGCCACAAGAACACGACGGGCAAGCAATCCTTCGCAGAAGCGCGTACGAAACTGCTGCCGATAGCGTTTCAGCTTCACATTATCCGGGAGGATAATTGCCTTTTGTCCCAGGACCCCTTCTCCATCGCGCCCGAGCACCACAGTCTCCTCGACCGCAAACTCCTCCAAAACATAGGGGGAGTGAGACGTGAAGAGCGTCTGTGACGCAAGCTTCCGCACCTCGTGAACGATACGCTTCTGCGCGTAAGGCGGGATTGCAGTCTCTGGCTCCTCCATGGCGAAGATGACATTCTGTTTGTCTTGGGCAATCTGGGAGAGCATTGCCAGGACGAGCATGTTGATGGTGCCCGTGCCCTGTCGATAGAACGGCGCCGCATGGTCTCCGTCACCCGTAGCGATGAAGGCCGTGATCACCTTGCGCAGATGCTCGCGGGTGAGATTAGAGACCTTGAGATGGGGCTCCACGCCCCACTCTTTTGGCACGTACTTCTTCAGCGCCGTGTTGATGCTCTCGAGCACGGGCGAGATGCCCAGCTTCGGATCGCTCGCGACCGAGATGCCCGCCAGGGTGCCGAGGGTGGCCTCCCACATCTGTGGTCTGACTTCCTTGAGGCGCAGGATGATGTCGAGCAGACTGCCTCTCTCCAGGCTCAGTGCGCGTGAACCTGTGCGAAGGGAGCGCAGGTAGAGGAAGCCGCACACCTGCTTGTGTTTCCTGGAGAACGGCTCGGGCCGGTCGCTCTCGGTCAGGCTGCGGGTGAAATAGGTCTTCCCCTCGAAATCGTCCTCCTCGGCATCGTACCAGCCGAGGAACGTGACACGCAGTGCTTCGGTGATGGTGGCGGCATCCACACCGGCCGGATTCGGCTCGTCGTAGAAGGTGTCGGTCGCTCCGTCCCAAAATTCGGTGTAGTCTCCGAATTTCCCTTTTTGCTCGTCGGTGAGGTCGGCAACGGTCACCTCGATCTCGATCCTCGGTGGTTCGACGTCGGTTTCCGGTGCCGGAAGCTCCCCACCGCCGCCGTCACTAGCCGCTTCGGCCGCTGGCGCAGCAGGCGCGAGAAGATACGTCCCCCGGAAGAAATCGTGTTCATCGATAGGCGGCTGACGATTGAGCCGGTCAGGCCCAAGGACCAGATCAAGCGCTTCGAGTATGGTCGTCTTGCCGGTGTTATTGTCACCGATAAGCACACCATGCTGCGGCAGCAGCAAAGTCGCGGATTTAACGCCCCTGAAGTTATTTATCGTTATCCGACAAGCCCTCACATCTACCCCCTTTGCTTGGGCTCTCCTTGAAACCCGATGCTAAACCTCACTTCTATCTCGAGCGGCCACTGTTCACGCAAATTGACCCATCATGGTTGGACAAAGACGCGACGTCAGCGATGCTGTAGACTACAATTTTATTCATCTTTGACATAGGTCACGTAGAAACCCTTGAGCATCCGATGCTCCTGCATCCGCTCCCCCAGTGAAAAACCGTTCATCTTCCGAGGGGTCGGCTGAAAGATGTCCAGCCCACGATCCAGAACCATCTTCCATCCGGTGTCTGTGGTGATGTCGCGGGCATGGAGCGTTCCACTCCCATCAAACGCCCATGTGAAATCGACGCCCGTGCCTGTGCAGGCCTCAGCAATCCCGTCCAGACATTCTCGCTGCTCCTGGATGTTCCCATCGTCCGGAGCCGTGACAAGATGCACGGCGACCTGATCCTCGGGCTGTTTGCGCCGGATCAGCATCTCAATCAATTCCATGACGTTGCGCGCCTGATGGAACTTCCGAATATAGGGGTCTGTGATGATGATCCGCGTCGCACCATCCGTCCAGGGACCAAAGATCTTGTCGAAGCTGATGCCCTTGCGGTTTTCTGTGAAAACAACGTGGCCAGGCTTCGGGACAAACGCAGGGGCAACTGACACAACAGGTGCGGCAGAAGACGAAGCCACTACAGCCGGCGCTGCCGCAATCGGTACGGTCTCATGTTCCGCTCCACCGTCCCCCCCATCGCCGGCCGATCGGCGATGGTAGAACTGGGGAAACTCTTCTTCCTCGAGAGTGGTGACAGCGCGCTTTGCGCCATCTGATGCGATGTAGTGGAAATCCGCACTCTCAAAGGTGCTGTCGATCCGAAGAAGCTGATCCTTCACCCGCTTGCGGCATTCAATCGCAAATCGCAGCAGCTCTTCGACCTCAACTTCCGTCTCGCCTCCATTCGGGAAGATCAGCTTCAGCAGACCTGACATGGTCTTGTTGATCGCCGCACGGTCCCGGATATGGGTTTGAACCGGAATGGTGAAATAGCGATCTGGCCGGTGCGAGAAGTCTTCCGCACGCAGATGGCGCAGGATTTCGGCGAGATAGTCAACAATGAACCCATAGCCAGATGTGAACATCTCACCCCGGATGATGTCGACCTCCCATCCGGGCAGATAGGCATGCAATCGATCAATAAAGGCGCTGTCGTGGAACTGCGGCGGCAGAGCTTCGAACAGGTCCGTATTTTTCAGCATCCAAGGCACGTTATGGTCCGTGTTGCCGACGAAGGCGAAGCTGGCCTCGGCGCCCATCGGATTTACACCACGAGAGAACTGCTTGTTTGCCATGTAGTTCTTCATGATATCGACAAGCGCCTTGTTGGCCGTCTTCTCGCGGCCGGCAAATTCGTCAAAGGCCACGACATCCCAAAAGCCGACCAATCCGATCCGGCCATTGGAATTGTTCACGAAAAGCTTGGGAACCGTGATTTCGCCGCCCGAGATCAGCTGACCATGTGGTGAAAACTCGGAATAGATATGAGATTTGCCCGTGCCCTTGGGACCAAGCTCGATGAGGTTGTAGTTGCGCTCAACAAATGGGACCAGGCGCAACAGTTGCAAAAGTTTTGACCTGCGCCCGAACAATGACGGATCGAAGCCGATGCTCTGCATCAGCAGATCGATCCATTCCTCGGTGGTGAACTTGTCCCGCGTCTCGCGATAACCATCATAGTCGACACGGGCGATCTGGATCGGCTTCAGCGTGTCGATGATCCAGGGAGAGATCCGGCTGTCTTCCGAGAATTCGTACTGCACATCGGCGATGCACCAAATACCGGTAACCAGCAGTTTCGGGTGTGCCTTGACCGTGGCGCTGTCGATGGCAACCCGCTTGATTCCGAGGTTTTCGAAGACCGCCTCATAGGCATCGGTCTTCTCATTCAGCGCCACGCTGACCTGATCGATGACCTTGTAGCGGCCGCGCTCCTTGATCGTCGACTGGACTAGCCCCGCTTCGGAGCGATGGACGTAGTGCTTACGTAGGATGTCCTTGACCGTTTCGATGCCCGTCGCAATCGAGGCTTCGTCATCGGTCGCGCAATATTGGCCGAGCAGATATTCGAGCACATATGTGGGAACAATGGCGTTCCCCTTCACGGCCTTCACCAGGTCCTTACGGACCACGAAACCGGCATAATGCTCATTGATCTTGTCATCAAGGGTCGACATCGGCACCTCAGAAATCGAAATCTGTACTGATCCCGCGTTTCAGCAGCAGCGGCTGCGAAGCGTGATCCTCGAAATGGCTGGTCTTGCCGATGCGCGTTCGCAGCTTCAGGAAGACTGTCTGATTGTTATAGGCGTCTGCCGCCTTGGACAGCAGGAAGCTCCGCGACAGCTCGCGCTCACGCGGGTTCTCAGACGTGAAATCGAATTCCAACTCGGCTTCGTCAGAGATGAGTGTTCCATCGTCAGCAAAGATGGCTGCATGCACCTGCCGGGGCTGCTGCTTGTCGGTCACTGGCTCCGCCTGATAGAAGGTGACCTGGATCTGGCCCGTGGTGATCTGAGCACGGGGTGGCGGAATGATCTGCACCGAAACCTGTCCGACATCCTCCTTACGCTGCTTGCCGACACGCAGGACCGGTAGGACGATCTCCTGCAGGCTCGCCCCGCCATGGACAAAGCGGCTGCCTGATCCTTTGACCCGCAGGCGGTTGATCGAGTTCGGGATCAGAATGTCCTGCTCACCTTCCAGCCCAAGCTGTGCGGCAGAGAACTTCTTCATGCCGCCACTGCTGTTAAGGCCTCGGCCGATCACGAAGCGGCGGTTGCGTGTAACGATCTCGCCTTCCGGCTCGCTCAGCGCGAAGCCGCTCTCTTCCAGAGCCTTGTGTTGCCACAAGAAGCCGTGATCGGCGGTGATCAGGATGTTCGAGAAGTTGGCCGAGGTGAGCTTCCGCACCAGCTTCACCAGATCCTCGATGGCAGTCTCTGCCGCGGCGGGGACATTTTCCTCCGTGGCGAGCTTGTCGCCAATTGCGTCGATCTGGTTGTGATACAGATAGAGGACATCATGATCCCGGAAGAGGTCTTTACCCTCCGATGATCCCAGATTCATGAAATCCTTCGCCGCGAGAACCTTTACCCGGTCTCCAGTCCGGCCCGCAGCAAGAGCCTTTTCACGAGCGGCGGCCCCCATGGTGCTTTCACCGTTCAGCAGCACCAGATCATTGTCGTCGCGGATCGCCAGTTGCCGGTGCGGCAACAGCGCCGCCATGCCAAGCTGCGTGTAGCTCGGCAAAACCCCGATCATTGGCTTCAGTTCAGCATCGAACCGATTGAGCTTGCGGATCTCGCGTAGCGCCTCTTCGGCCACCTCATAGCGCAGCGCATCCGAGATGATGACGACGACCTTCTGATCCTTGCGCCGGTATTCAGCGGCCTGTTCCCGATAGAAATCCACCTGACGCGGAAAGCCCGGGACCGCCCAGTCCGTCAGGCGGGCAACCTGATCCTGCCAGGCATCGTTCAGCTTGAGCACGAAATTCGTAGTGTAACGGTTCTCAACCGCCTCATAGAGCGCGGACAGCAGCCCCGACTGACCGCTTTTCTGCATGTGATAGATGAACTTGCGATAGAGCTGGTCCAGTCGAAACCAGCTTGCGGAATAGCGCTTCACACCATCGGACAGGCTGGTCATCGTCAGATCAGCCTCGGCCAGCGCCTGCTGAAACTCGGTCGCATAGCCAATGGCCTGATAGACATCCGCGTAACGGCTATACCAATGGCTCTGGCGGCGATCGCGCACCCATTTCAGCACATCTGTCGCCGACAGGCTCTGCCGGGCAAGCCCCTCAACGATGGCGACAACGATCCTCCGATCCACTTCCTCGAAGTGATCATGCGGCATCAGGCTACGGAAATCGCGGGAAGCCAGATCGTCCCTGATCTTCAGCACGTCCTGATAATCGCCCGACAGCTTCTCGAACGCCTCACCCCACCGGCGCGAGGCGCTCCAGCGGCGGAACATCAACGCGGCATCAGTGTTCAGGCGGGCAGCCTCTCCCATGGCCCGCGCCCAGGCGCTGGAAAACAGCGTGATGGCGAAATCCTGAAAATCCGGCGCATCCGCCGCATAGCCATAACGCGCTGTCACTTCCTTCCAGAAGAACTCTGACAGCCCGACACGATCCACCAGCTTCAGCGCCTCATCACGGCCTTCAGCCAGCTCGGCCAGCAACGCCTCAATCACCGTATCGAGATCGCCATCCGCACCAGCGCAGACCGCCAGCATCTTGCGGCGGACATCGTTGGCGCTTTGCGAGGGCCGCTCGTGCTCGATCGCGCGCAGCGCTTCCAGCCGCTTGCCGGAACGGTAAAATTCGGCGTGATCGCGGACGGCGGCTTCATACTTCGCCGGAATGCCGAGATCAGCCACCCAGATCGCCGCTTGATCGGCGCGGAACACAGCGCTGGCCAGTTGCACATCCAGCAGCCAGTTCTCGGGCATCGGTGGCTCGGGGCCGTCCTTATAGAGCAGGAACCGCGCCTTCGGCTCCTGCCGCAGCATGCGGTATTTCAGGCCGAATTCGTTATTGGCGATCTCCACCTTGGTGACGCCGGGCAGATCAACCGCATCGAATGCCTCGCGCAGATCGCGGGCGGTGTCATACCAGAAGACGATGCGATGGCCCTGATCCTCATAGAGCCGCATCAGGCCGGAGGTGATGCGGTCAGTCATCCGCAGCCTCCAGCCCCTTGATCGGCTTTAGCGCACCGGCGAACAGTGGATAATTGCGCTTCACCCCGTCATCCAGATCGATGGCGATCTTCTGCTGCGCCATCGGATAGACGACATCGCGCTCCCATTCGGTCAGCTCGGCAAGCTGCTTGATAACCGTAGCCGTTTCCTTCTGCGCCTTTGTTTGCTGCGCGGGCGTGGCGGCAGGATCGACAGCCAGCTTTTCCAGCCGGGTGCGCTCCACCTCCAGCTTGTGAATGAACTCGCGCACATATTGGTTCAGCACGACCGAGACGGTGTCGGACCGGTAGCGGTGCATATAGATCAGCGCATTGAAGCTGCCCTTGGGGCTAGAGAACATCCAGTAAATCGGGCGCTTTTTGTAGCGGCGCACATGATAGTCGAAGAAATCCCTGGTGAACCACTTGCGCAGATCCTTGCCGAGCGCCGCCTCAACGAAGGCAAGGTTTTCGCGGAACTTCGCCTCGCCAAAGGTGACGCGCAGGAAATCGCGGGCACGGGTGACTATGTCATCGGCGAACCAGTCGGCATCCAGCACCGGGATGACATTGTCGCGGTCGGGGGCAAACGTCGGCTCCGGCACGCGCGCCAGATAGTCCTCAATCCCTTCGCCCTGATTGGCGAGGATCAGACCGGGCGCATCAAGGCTATAGCGCCCGAACATACAGCCCACGGCATAGTGGAGGAGTTCGGCCACCGTATCCTCACGCAGCCGCGCCTCGCGGTCCTCTTCCGAGCCCTTCACGCCATAGCGATAGGCCGGGTTGCAGGTGAGGGTGATTTCTTCGATCGGCACTTCGGGGGTGAGTTCGTCTGCAAGCCCATAGGCATCGATGAAGATGCGATTGTTCTCCTGCTCCAGCCGCTGCATTTCATCGGTCATGGACTGCCAGTGGGCGCGCAGGCGGGCATAGGTGGCCTCCAGCGTCCCGGCCCGGTGATCGGGTGAGAGCAGCGGGAGCTTGGTGAAATCCCAGGATGTTTCGTAGGCGTCCCAGTCTGAGCGAGACAGTTTAACCAACTGTTCGCAAATCTTACCCACTTGGGCCCCTGATGGCCGAGTGTAAGAGATCTTCTTTACTTCGTTGCTTTGCAGGGAAAGCGTTGGATTAATCAATGAAACAATTTCAGCGCAGACCTTGGAGTTCAGAAAGGGCAGAAGTTCGTGGTTTTGGTTTGAGAATAGCATTTGCCCTTTGTTTGATTCGAAAACAAAGCCCTTATCTGACCAACGAAAACTGTTAGCATCGGAAGTAAGTCCAGACCAAGTAATGCCCTCCCTGAAATAGTATCTTTCTCCAGGCAGAGACCACGACTGCCCTGAGTTTTTTCGGTGATCGCGAATCTCGATGCCCTCATCCTGAAAGAACACTACCAGTTCATTCAAGCCATACCATCTGCGAAATCCACCGCCTTTATTGTAGGGGTAATACTTTGCTTTAGTTTGTTCTAATTGCTCGTTTACCCGGTCGGTGTCGGTATCGGAGACCTCGTGCCAGTATCTGAGGAAGCGCTCGTTATCACAGGTGAACAAGCCGACTGCAGTCTCGGAAATGTCGCCAAGCTTCTCGCCTGCTCGGTATGCTTGCAGAAACTTTTGCGTTGCCCAATATGCAATTGGGTTTCCAGGAAAGGTCTCGAAGTCTCGCGAGCAGGCCGTATGCCAATTAAGTGTCCTCTGTGAAATTGTCTCTCTTGCAAGGCGCGCTTTTTCTGCCTCACTTGCCCCCTCGGTCAAGCGAAGGAAAGAGCCCTTAAAATCCGGACGATAGATCCTCTTTAGAATAAAGGCCGTCGTGGAAACGACAGCGCCGCCAATTGTGTCGAAAGCACGCTCCCCGAGGTGCGCCATTGTAAGAATTGTTCCATTGGACAGTATATCGCTTCGCATTGCCTCGTAACGAGACAGGAACATCCACGACTGCATGTTGACCATTGCCATTGACCCGTGCGGCCTTGTCATACCAAGCACACGTTCCATAAACATGGCATACAGATCATTCTTAGAGTTCGGGAAGTTGCTTTTCCCAAACCTGTTCAGTGCGTCATTCAAGCCTTTGGCTCCGCCGTACGGCGGGTTAGCCACCACCACATGATACTTCGGCGACAGCGCCTCGGCCATGCGCAGCACGGCGACGACACGCGCCTGCACCTCTTTCAGCAGCAGGTCGGAACCAAAATCCCGCGCTTCGACCACCCGCAGCGTCTCGGCCGGATCGCGCAGCTTCGGTATGATCAACGAGCCGAAGTTCTTGGCCTGCTCGAACTGCCCCAGCGTCTCGCGCAGTTCATCGGTGAACAGATCCTTGCCCACCACGGCGGCCACATCCTGCATCTCGGCGGGCGTGAAGGTTACGTTCTGAAGAACGACGATACCGGGCCTTTCCTCCATCCGCAGGAACCGCCGTCGCCCCAGCCTTGCGGACGCCTTCATCGAAAGCGCAAAGGCCGCCAAGGCACCCGCGCGATCGTCAATCTCGATGCCGGTCAGGTTATGCTTGAGGATCAGGCCGGGGATCTCGGCCGAGTCATGGCCTTCCTCCGCATAGATTTCGTAGAGCAGGTCAAACGCATAAGTCAGCATATGGCCCGAGCCACAGGCCGGATCGCAGATGCGGATATCCTCGGGCCGGGTGATCCGCAGAAAATCCGTCTCCGGCTCTTCCGGCGCGATGTAATAATCCATCTTCGCCGCCAGCTTCGATTGCGGACGGTTCAGCAGCCACAGCCGTCCCAGCGAGTTTTCCACCAGATAGCGGACGATCCAATGCGGGGTGAATAGCTGCGTCGCGGCGGGGATATTCTCGGCCGTGATCTTCTGGTTCTTTTTCAGGCCGGCAAAAACCTGATCCTTCTTCTCGCTGATATAGAACTGGTACAGCCAGCCGATGATCTCGACATCCTGGCAGGCATCTTCCGTCATCACCTCGCGCAGGCGGGCAAGGATGCTGTCCGGCGACAGAAGATCGTCGGGTATGAGCAGCTCGGTATAATCCTCGGCCCGGTCGAGCATATCGGCGCGCTCAAACATATAGGGCATCGCGCCGTGCCATTCGTTGCAGGCATGGATCAGCAGCAGGCGATAGGCCTCCGCCTGCCCATCATGGGCGGGGCGGGTGCCGTTCAGATATTCGACAATCTCAGGCCGGGCACGATCCGGCAGGTTGCCAGCCATCGCCTCCGCCAATATCTCGGGCCGGGTGGCGCCATCCGCAGGCGATACCACGCGCGGGTTGGTCAGGCCCGTGACGTCCATAAAGCGCAGCGCGGTGAAGCGGTTGAACCATGTGTAGGCGGCCTGCTCGATCACCTGCCCGCGGTTATTGTTGGCAGCGGCCTCCAGTTTCGCAATCGCCTTAGGATGTTCGCGGCGAGCCGCTGCGCCTTCGGCCAGCACCATGTTCAGCCGGGCGGTGACCTGATCGATCAGCAGGTTGCGCGCGCTTTGCGCAAATTTCTTCAGGGCGTTGGTATCCATCAGACAATCACTTTCTTGCCCGCGCCGATCTCGGCCAGCAGGGTCTTTTTCATCTCATCAAGGTAGCGGGTCACATCGTCCTCATCTTCGAGATAGGTTTTCGCGAAGGGGACGGTGATCGACTGCGCCTTGATATATTGGGGCTTGGCCGGTGCCGGTGGCACATACGGCGCGGATGGAGCTTCAGCCACGCCACCGGAAGGTTCGGGCTGGGGCGCAGGCGTCGGAGCTGGTGCAGGTGTCAGTTCAGCAATGCGCGTCAGCGTGTCTGCCAGAAGATTGGAACGCACTTCAGTCACCAGATGGCGCAAGGCCGGGATCAGGCTCTGTGCGGCAAGGCCTGATTTCCGCGATACAAGCTCTTCGCGGATGCGCGCCTGCTGTTCGGGCGGCAGAGCGCCAAACTCCGAAGTCTGGGCGACTTTTTCGGCAACCTCGTCAATCGCTGTGATGACAGCGGTGCGCTCAGCCAGAACGGTTTGCTCGATACGCTCCTTCAGGGCGTAAAAATCCGCTTTCAGTTCCTGAATTGCGGTGCCCTTGTAGCACTGCGGATCCTCAAGAACCTGACGCAGTTTGTCGGCGGCAGCACCTTCGGAATAGCCAAGGTTCTGATCCTGCTTGGTCAGGAAAGAGCGCACTTCATCGTAGATGGCTTTTTGCGGCCCGCGCATGAAGCTGCGGACTTTGTCGAAGACATCCTCTTTTGCATCAAGAAGCTGGTCTTCCTGCCCGATCGGGCCGGTGATGAACCAGGTCGCCGACTGGTCGCGCATCCCATCCAGCATGGTGCGCAGGGGATCGAGGGCGGCGGCAAAGGGATAGGCTGCAATGGCGCGACTCTCCTGCTCGACATCGCCGAGCAGCTTGCGCAGTTGCGTCTGCCACTCCGCACCCAGACTGCGCGCGTCATTGCCAGAGGCTGGAAGATCGAACAGTTCCTGAAACAGTTCGCGGGATTTGCGGATCTGGGCAGCAGTGAACTCGATCTGCGGGGAAAGCAGAATATTGCCAAGGGCATGACTGTTGCGCAGCCCCTGCACCAGCGCATCCCCTTCCAGCAAAGCACTGTCGGCCCGAGCCTCAAGCTTGCCGCGCGCGACAAGGCTCGCGGTCAGGCAGAGAACCGCGATGGCGGGCCAGCCATAAGGTTTTGCTCCGAACTTCTCGACCAAAGCTTTGACCGAGACCCGCGTCCCAAGGCGCATCTGAGCCTGAGCATGATTCAGCACGTCCTGCTCGGCTTCGGTCAGACCGCTGCCTTCGCCGCCGAAAAGCCCGCCATCGACGCGTCCGGCTCGCCCAAGATCTGCTTCGGTGTAAGTGGCGCCGCGCAGGACAGGCAGGCTGGTATAGACCTTGTCCACCAAGACCTGGAAACCTTTGACCAGCCGATCCTGTGGATCTTCGCCGCCGATCTCCAGCTCGGCACCGCGCACGAAGAGTCGAGCATCCGCGATCAGGCCGCGCAGCCGCTGCACCAGTTCCTTTTCGCGGCGCGTATTCTGGTCACGCTTTTCCGCAATGATACGATCACGACCGGGTTGGGCGTCGCCGCTGGTGACCTGACGCGCAAATTTTACGGTCTGGAGCCAGAGGACGAGATCGCGCGTAAAACGCACATCACGCCCGAGTAGGACAATCATCTCATCGCTTGCCATGCTGTTCGAACGAACCACATCCGGTGCGTCGGAATCGTCGCTGAACGGCGAGATGATATTGACGGAAAGCTCATGTTCCCGGTTCAGGCTGTGGCCGTCAAGCTTGCGGGTGAAAGCGTAATCGACGCCCGTGCCGGCATGCTTGATCTTGCCGTGACGGAGGATCGCGCCGAACGCCAGTTCATCGAGCTGCCGTTCTATCTCGGCGGGATCGACGGCGATTGCCTTGATCTCGGCCTCGACGTCCTTTTCCTCATTGGTGAGGAATTCATAGACCTCACCGTTGCGCTGAATCAGCGTCTGGCGTTCCAGAAGCGACAAAGCCTCTTCAATATTGCGACGCTGCTCCGTCTGGTCCGCCTCGAACCGGGACAGCAGGAGGATCGATATGTTGCGGGCAGTCGGTTTGAATTCCTTGACGTATTTGACAAGGAACAACACCTTCAGCACCCGCACGGCAAAATCATCGCCAAGGTTCTTTTCAGCCAGTTGGATTGACTGCTGAACCGATGATTTCAGGGCGGTGCGAATCCCCTCAAACATCAGGTCAAAGGTCGCCAGCCCCCCAACCGGCGTGTCGGCCAGCTTTTTGGCCACCTCCTGAAACACCCCCAGCATAGAGCGTTCGCCGACCGAACTGTGCTTGCCCTCAAACGCGTTATGCTGCGAGAGGCCCATGATCGCGCGCTGGAACAGGTCATACTGGTAGTTCGGGAACGGATAGCTCGCGACGAACTGGTCTTTTCCGGAGAAGTTCCTGAACTTGAAGGAATTATCGCCGAAATCGAACAGAGTGCGCAGGTTGTTTTCCTCAGCATCATAAAGATTGCCAAGGGTGATCTGACCAGCCTCGGTCTTGGCCAGCAGACGGCGCTGGATGACTTCGGCCACATCCTGAGAGTTCAGCGGCATCCGGTTGGCAAAGCGCGCCTGGATTTTCGAGAAGTCATTTTCTTGCTGCGCCGTCAGATCCCCGATGACCGAACCCATGTCCTGCTGGGCGGTGACGACAATCCAGGCCTGCCCCTTGCACTTCGTGTTCAGGCTTTCGGCAATGGTTTGCAGGTTCGTCATGAGCTTGACGTTGTCGGCGATATACTGCCCCACCTCATCGACGAAGAAATTCAGCCGGAACTTCGGCCCCTGCGCATCGATCCACGACTTCACCATATTGGCGAAATCCTCGATCGAAACCTTCGTATCCTTACGATACTGGCCAAGAATATCCTTGACCTCATCGCCCGTGACGTCGGCAAAGGCGGCGGCAATGTGCTTGCCTTCCATCAGAGCCTGTTCGCGCCCGCGCTCCCAAGGCTTTCCGGAAGATTGCGCAAAGGCCGCCTTGAAGGCATCGAGCTTGCCTCGACTGTCCAGATCACGCTCGAACTGCGCGATATGCGGGAGCTTGCCATAGTAGCCGCACATCTCGTCAAAGACCTTCTGGAAGACGGCGAGAAGCGCATCAACATCCGCCTTCGAGATCACATCCGCCTTCTGGTCGATATTGAACAAGACCGACCGGGATGGAATCGACACTGCCTTGCGCAAAGCCCCCGCCAGCATCGGGTTGCCCGCAAGCTTCCGCTCAAAGATTTCGACGGCACGCTGCCCTTCGACCTCGTCATTCTCCAGCAGAAGGGCGAGCATCTTCAGCAGGTGAGACTTACCTGACCCGAAGAAGCCAGAAATCCACACGCCGTTCGCGGTATCATAATTGTTGTAGGCGTCGAGGAATTGCTCCAGCCGAGCGCCGATCTCATTGGTGATGACATATTCATCGAGCTCGGTCAGGAGGCTGGCCTTGTCGTCAGCCTTGATCACCCCATCGATCGAACGGTCGACCGGCTTGGCAAAGATATCACGCAGAAAAGTAGCCATCGGTCAGACCTCGTAATTCATGATATTGAACGCGCGGTAGTATTTGTCGTCATGGAGTAAGCCGAACAATTCCAGCGATGCTCCTGTCGCCAGCGCGTGCGTGTATTTTCCCGGAAAGAACATGACCGTCGGGCGATCTTTCGCGGTGCTTTGCAGGTTGTTGAGTACGTTGTGCGACCGCAGGTAGGGGTAAACCTCGCCTACGCCTGACAGGAAGATCACGTCGTGCGGGACTTCTTCAATGCGCCGCGCAATCTCTGGAATGAGGTGCGCCTGCGGGTCCAGAACCCCCTGCAACAGTTCCTTGAGCTCCGCCTTTTCCGTTTCGGCTTCAACCTCAAGGATCTGCTCGAAGATGCCCCGGTCTTCGAGGATCCTGATCGAAAGGTCATAGAGATCGATATCAAGTACGCGCACACCGGCGTGGCTCAGCCGGGCGATCAGATCCTCGCGATCCTCGCCCAGGCTCAGTCCGTCTTCGGCATCAAAAGCGCAGATAAAGAAGGGAACCTCGTTTCCCAGCCCTTGCTTTTGCAAGAACCGATCGCTGGAAACTACCCTGAATAGGTGCTCGGCGCGGGCGCGCCGATCAGTTTTCGTGCCCACCATTACCCCCCAATTCCGGGAAAGACGTGCAAGTCCGCCGGATTACTCTCCTCAATCAGCCGCTTCATGCGCCCCGATAACCAAATCGGCTGAATTCTACCCTCGACGCTTATCAAACCAACTTCACGTAGTATCCGAAACAAGACCTGACGCAATTTTGCGCAGGTTGAAGCTGAAAGAGCGGCGAGGCCGGGATCGCTTTCAGCCTTCTCCGCGAAAAAGCGGTCAAAAACCTCATGGCCCAGGTCGAGCCGCCATGATTGGTAGCGTTCGCTGATCACCTCGACTGCGAATTCGTGGACAAAACGATAGGTCCGGCAGACCGCCAGCCACATCATCGCCTGCTGCTCGACGCGGTCAGCCTCTACCGACAGGTAATGACGTTCGGCATCGGAGAGATGGCCTATCCGGTCGTACACTTCACGAAGCGCGCGGGTTTGCGAGGCCAGTTTGGGTAAGGATGACGCGCCCTGGGCCAGCAAGCGCTCACGAGCAGACGCCCAACTCTCACCGGGCCGATAGTCTTGCGCAATCGCGAGGCTCTCATTGAGCATGAGCCCGCCCACACTGAAGGACATCCGGTATTTCGGTACGGCAGACATCATCGGGGCACGGCCCCGCTTGCTACGTCGGCCTCATCGAACTCATGCTGCGCACGCTCAAGAGCGGCGGCAACCTCCTGTTCGTCTGCTGCAACGATATGCTGGGTCCGGGGATCTCGCGTCCGCGCTCCCTCAAGAAGTCCCAACCGCTTGAGCACATAAAACAGCATGGCGTAGCGAACTGTCAGCACAGCGCGCCCGTCCGCCATGTTGTAATCCTTTGCGACCACCGCCTGCTGACCGACCGACAGATCAGGATGCGGCACAAGGGTGATATCGAAGGTTTCCTGCCACAGCCGGTCCTGTGCCGCAGCAGCACCTGGCTCGCCGAACTCGCCGAATCCAAGGACACGCGAGAGCAGGAAATCCTTGAAGCGCTCCGTTTCATGGCACCAGGCCCGCACATGCCAGCGCAGACCATCAAAGCCGAAGGCATGCGGGGTAATACGCCGCCATGCCGGATCGGGCCGATCGCGGTTCATGGACTGGTAGTGAAGGTCCAGCGACCTTTCCTCCCGCACTGCCGCCAGAACCGAACGCAGAACTTCGGTATCGACCTTACGGCGCAGAGTCAGAGCGATATCCATGTCAGGCGGGGCAGCGAGCCAGTTCGCCCCCGCGTCGGCGAAACCTTCCGCCATCGATCGAAGCCGCATGAGATAGGCGTCCGGGTCCGGATCTAGAAACACCGGCTGAAATTCCGGGCCGGCTACGTAGCGGCGAGCGCTTTTATCATAGACCGCATTCTGCGGCGCACGCTCCTGATAATGGGTCAAGTCCTTTGACGCCTGCGGAACGGAGACGCCAAACGTATCGATCAGGTCAGAGCGATTGACACCCCCCTCCCAGAACAGGCGGAATTCGATGAACTCCAACCGCCTCTCGACACCCCATTTCAGCATTGCTCGTCCCGCCGCACTTGAAAGGATAAAAAGTATATGGGACACCTTGTGATGTCCGTATATTTTCTATTCTAACAAACCTCAAACTGTCAAGCCCGAGGAAGGCCGGATGCGCACCGTGTCACCGTGCACAAACACGGCGGGGCAAAAGCGCTATCGAAGTCGGTCAGCCTGGACGTGGGCAGGGCCACGACATCTTCGATACCGACACGGTCGATGTCGATTGCAGCCAATGCTACGGCGTGATCGTACAGTGCCGTCAAACCCTATTTTCGCCGGGTCAGCCCTGTCAGCGATCGTGCCAGGCTCAACAGCCGCCGAGACGCCGGATTGTCGTTTTGCGCGGACCAGACCATGCTGAACGGCAGCACCTCATCCGCAAGTTCCCGGTAGGTGATCCCTGGAAACTGGGCGACGGTCGTTGCTTCGCTCGTCAGAGTGAGGCCGCGACCGAGAGCGACCAGCGATAGGATATTGTCGCGGCCGACCTGCTGAGACTGAATATCGAGGTGGCGGCCGAGACCGGCAAGGTGAGCAACCAAATAGTCGTGGATCTCCTGACCCGGCGCAACGTCACTCACAATGAACCGTTCGGAGACCAAATCGCCCCATCCAAGTTCCGGCTTGCCCGTCAAAGGGTGGTTATCGGGCAGCACCACGAAAACCTTCTCGCACCATAAATGCTCCGCCTCACAGCCATCCCATGCCGCGGTTCCCGTGATGAATGCGACGTCCAGACAAAGTTTCCGGACAGCCGCGATGTGCTCGGGCGGATTGCCGTCAATAAGGTCGACCTGCACGTTCGGGTGGCGCGTGCCGAAGGCACGCAACAGATCGAACAGAAATCCTGACGCAAGGGACGAAAATATCCCGACCTTGATCAGCCCTTGCTCCGCCCGGCCAACCGCCGCCACCTTGGTCACCCCAATGTCGATCTGGCGAAGAGCATGGCGAGCGTTGCGCAGGAATTCCCGCCCGGCAAGGGTCAACCGCACCCCGCCAGCATGGCGCATGAAAAGCGACGCCCCGAGTTCATCTTCGAGATCACGGATTCGTCGGCTGATGGAGGATTCCTGCACAGAAAGCGCGGCAGCAGCCTTGCGAAAACTCCCATAATCGACGGCGGCCACAAAATATCGCAACTGGTTCAGCCGGACCGCAGATGTGCCGGGTCTCCCCTCAACGACTTTTGTGAGGCTATCATCAGGTGAGGTCTGATTGTTCCCGATCACAGCCATGGTGCATCATCCGAAACAGCGTTCGGTTTCTGACGGGCACCCCGCCATCATCAACGCGAAAATCGATCTGTGTGCGTTCATCGGCTCTCCGCACATCCTCAAACTAAACGACGTTCAGTTACCGAATGCTGCTTCTTGACTTCCGCTCCGTCAACGAAAAAAGTAAATGTCGTTTAGTTTTCACGACGAGTTGCAACAGGCATCCGCATGGCCCGTCCCCGGAAAGAGCAAGAACTTGATATTGCTCGTCGCGCGATCGACGAAACGATCCGGCTGCTGTCAGAACGTGGCGACCTCGACGTACCGCTGACTGCGGTCGCGCACGCCATCGGTTGCACAGCGCCAGCGCTTTACGGCCATTTCCGCAACAAAAGCGCCTTGTTGCGCGCCGTTCGGGACGAAGGGTTCAACCAGCTCTACAGAGAAAAGCTGGCCGTCTTCCAGCAGATGCGCGGCAATCCATTCGGCTATTTGCGTGATGGCAGCTATGCCTATGTCCGCTTTGCCCTCGAAAACCCCACGCTGTACCGACTGATGTTCACACCGCCGCCACGGCTCGGAGTCAGCGATGATCCATGGTCGGGCGAAGCTGGAAGACAGATACTAAATCTATTGCTGACGGGACTTCGCTGCTCTCAGGACCAAGGCTTTTTGCCCGGCATGGATCTGAGCCGTTACAGCTTCATGTTCTGGTCAACGGTACACGGCGCGGTGAGCCTCACCCTTCAGAACCGGGAAATGGATCAGACCGCCAAATGGGATGCGACACGAAAGGCCGTCGATACGTTGATGGAAATCATCGCCGCGACGCGCCATGACTCGCTCGGCACCTCATGAGCGAGACCTTCGGGCGCTGGCAAAGCCCCGATCTGTCGCAATGAACCGTTCCAGCATCGGCACAATCAGCCTGACAGGATCGGCAGCGGGCTGGCCGGTTTCGCGAGCCAGCACTTCTGCATAGGCGGCAAGATCGCGGTGCAGCGGCCCCGGCAGTTCCACCGTCACCTTCACGGGCTTGTCTTCGATGAGGGGGCCGAGTTTCAGCTTCGTCATGGTCAGTTCCTATAAGGTTCGAGTACGAGATCGCGGGTAACGATGACCCTGACCGGGTAGCCCGGCCGGATCGTCAGGGTCGGCGCGACCTGCAACTGGCGCTGGACGATCTGTTGCCCGGCCTGATTGATGGTATCCTGCGCTCCGTCGCGGATGGCGCGGATCAGACGATCCTCGTCGTCGGTCGCCAGTTCCGTGCCGATGCCGAGCAGCGTGGACAGCCCCGCCGCTTTCATCAGATCCCACCAGTGGTAATCAACGCCATCTTCCAGCCCGGCATAGCCGGAAGCGTCCGCACCGGGCTGGCGCTCCAGCACGATGGAGCGGCCGTTGGGCAGGATCAGGCGGTTCCAGACCAGCAGCACGCGGCGCTGACCGAATTGCACGCCCGCATCATACTGGCCGATGATGCGGGTTCCTTGCGGGATCAGCAGCAGACTGCCGGTCGGACTGTCATAGACATTCTCCGTCACCTGCGCGGTGATCTGCCCCGGCAGATCAGAGCGGATGCCGGTAATCATCGCCGCCGGAATCACTGCCCCGGCCTGCAGGATGTAGGGCGAGGCAGGCGCCATGATCCGATCCATGGCAACGGTCTGCCGATCCACAGGACCATTGAGGAAAGCTGTGTGCCGGTCCTGCGTTTCAGGTTGGGCACCAAGGTCCGGCCCCACAAGCCCCGGAATCGTTGAGCCAGCTGTCGTCGCCACTCTTGGCCCGGACTGGAAGAACACGGTGCTAAGACGTGCGGCTTCTTCCTCGGCAAGCCGGCGCTCTTGGGCAGGATCGCGGGCAGGCGTCGCCATGGCGGGCGGCGTGACGGGCTGACCCCAGTTCTGGGCATCCAGGATCGGGCCACCGAGATCGCCCGGCAATGCCGGCCCCAGGACCGGCCCGGTATAATCCTTCGGCAGACCCGCCAGTCCATCTGCCGTGGCGCGATTCTCGGTCGAATAGAGTTCTTCACCGTTTCCGCTCATGTCGCGCGTCTGGAGCGCATAGATAAGCGCCCCGCCGATGCCGAGGAGCGCAACAGCCCCGGCACCGGCCAGCATCTTGCGCGACAGGCGCGTGACGCGCGGCGGCTCGGCACGCAGACGCATCGGCGTTGGGCTGGTGGTAGCCTCTTCGCTCATGACGGTTGCTCCCCGGTTTTGGCGGGCTGGGCAGCTTGCCTTTGCTCGATGCGAACGATCCTGACCGTCTGCTGCTGCTTGCCGCTACCAAGACGCAGCTCAGCCGCTCCGAACAGCCGATCGACGATCAAGATGTTCTGGTGAACACGGGAATTGACGATCTGGGTCTCGCCCTCGGAACCGATGACGAAGATCGGCGGCATCTCACCCTGCACGATGCCGCGCGGGAAAACGACATAGACACGGCGGCCATCGTCGAAGACGGAAATCGGCCGCCATGGCGGCGTATCTCCGGTCAGGCGGAAACGATAGTTGCGTGCCGCCTCGACCGGGATGATGGGTGCTGCGGGAACGGTCTGGCGCTGACCGGCAGGCAGCGCCGGATAAGACCAGGATACGGACGGCATGTAGAGAGCCTCACGGGCGCGCAACTCGATCATGTAGGTGCGCCGATCGGTCGTCACTACGAGATTGGTTGAGATGTCGGATCGAGATGGTTTGACGAGAATATGGACCCGGCGCGACGTACCGCTCCCGCTCTCGGTATCGCCAATGATCCAGCGGGCCGTGTCTCCCGCAGCGATCGGTCCCGCGCCGGTCAGGCTTTCGCCCGGCTCCAGCGCAATGTTGGTGATCTGTCCAGGTGCTGCATAGACCTGATAGAGCGCGCCTTCCGACCAGGGATAGATCTGGATGGCGTTATAGTAACCCTCGCGGCGCGGCTCGACGCGGGCGGCGGCATTGGCGTTCTCGACGCGGCCTGCCGGTGTTCCGGCAGCAGTGCCGCCGCGTGCGACCGTCCAGGCCGGCGGCGTGTGAAGCGGCCGAGGCCGGTCATCGGTGACAGCGGCCGACACAACAGGCAACGCCGACACAACAGGCAACGCCGGCACATCGGCATCATAGCTGAACTGCGGCGCTTTGTTGGTGGCGCAGCCTGCCAGCATGGTGGCCGAAAGCAACAAGGCCGCGAAGGCGGGTTTACGGAAAACCGGCAAGGCGGAATTGCGGGAAAACGCGATGGTCATTGGCTCATCTCCCGCGACCATGAAATCGCATTGACGTAGATGCCGAGCGGATTGGCGCGCAGACGCTCGGCATCGCGCGGCGTCTGGATCACGATGGTCAGGATCGCGGTCCAGCGCTCGGTCGTGGAAAGCTGCCCGTTCTCATAGTGACGCTCGGTCCAGGCGACGCGGAAGCTGTCCTTCGAGGCGCGTATGACGCTGGAAACCTCGACTGCGATCTGCTGGCGGCCGACACGGGTGAACGGATCATTGGCGCGGGCATAGTCGTTGAGCGCGGCTGCTCCCCTATCCGTGGTGAACTCATAGGCGCGCAGCCAGTTCTGGCGCACGATGATGGCGTCCGCCGGGATCGAGCGCGTCTGCTCGATGAAGCGGCCAAGATGGAAGGCGATCTGCGGATCGGTCGGACGGTAATCGGCCGTGGCTGCGGCGACGGTCTGGGCCTGGCCGAGATCATCGACCTGCACCACCCAGGGCACGACGGTCCCTCGCGCCGATTGCAGAACGAGCGCGGCAGCGAAGCCCGCCGAGAGGATCAGTGAGCCGAAGGCCATATAGCGCCAGTTCTTGGCCTGCGCGCGAGCCGTGCCAATACGCTCGTCCCATACTTGCGCGGCTTTCTGGTAAGGCGTCTCGGGTTCGGGCGATTTGCCGTAATGGGTCGCTGGACGTCTGAAGATGTTCATGAGCGGTCACTTTCGGAAATGTTGACGGAAGAGCCGCCACCGTGGCTGTCACCGGAGCGGACGGCATGGGCGGCCATGGTCGTGCCGTGATTGAGCGCCTGGCGGCGGTGCATCTGCTGCGCCCATGCAGGCGGGCTGCCCGTCGGTGCGGAGGCGGGTGCGGCAGCGCCGGCCATGCTCGCACCGCCAATTGTTCCCTGCGAGGACGACCCACCAGTGACGCCGAGCCCGGCACGCGCGCCATCGGAGAAGCTGGATTTGACGCTTTCCGTGGCTTTCGAGGCCGCCCGTTTCAGGGGCGATGCGGCGGCGGAGCCTGCCGCGCGGGCAACACCGCCCAGCCCGGAGGCAACACCGGCAGCGCCTGACTGGCCGAGCGATCCGACACTATAGGCGGCGCTCGCCGCCCCTGCCGCAGCAGCACCGCCACGGACGGCAGCAGCTCCACCCGACAGCGCCGCTGCCCCTCCCTTCGCGGCCATGCCTGCGGCAGCGCCGCCGGCAAGCATCATGCCGCCAGCGGCAAGGCCGGTTCCAACTGCTGCACCTGCGCCAAGCTGCGGGCCGCCAGAAACCAGACCGGAAGCGATGCCGGGACCGAAGATGCCGAGGCCGAGAAGGGAAAGTGCGGCCAGCACGATCGCCATGGCGTCGTCGATGGTCGGCGTCACGCCGCCGAAACCGGCCGTAAACTGCGAGAACAATGTCGAGCCGATGCCGATGATGACGGCGAGCACCAGCACCTTGATGCCGGAAGAGACGACATTGCCGAGCACGCGCTCAGCCATGAAGGCGGTCTTGCCGAATAGGCCGAAGGGAATGAGGACGAAGCCCGCCAGCGTAGTCAGCTTGAACTCGATCAGCGTGACGAAGAGCTGCACGGCGAGAATGAAGAAGGCCAGCAGCACCAGCGCCCAGGCGAACATCAGACAGGCGATCTGGATGAAGTTCTCGAAGAACGACCAATAACCCATCATGTCCGAGATAGATTCGAGCAGCGGGCGACCGGCATCGAGGCCGGTCTGCGCCACCTTGCCGGGCCGCAGCAGATCGGCGGCGGAAAAGCTGGTGCCCGAACCTTTCAGGCCAAGACCGGCGAAGCTGTCGAAGATGATCTGGGCGAGATTGTTCCAGTTGCCGATCAGATAGGCGAAGACGCCAATGAACAGCGTTTTCTTGACCAGCCGGGCGATGATGTCGTCGTCGGCACCCCAGGACCAGAACAATGCCGCCAGCGTTACGTCGATGACGATCAGCGTGGTGGCAATGAAGGCGACCTCGCCACCGAGCAGGCCGAAGCCGCTGTCGATATAGCTGGTGAAAACACCCAGAAAGTTGTCGATGACGCCGGTGCCGCCCATGGTTCACTGTCCCCCGTTCTGATGCGGAGCGGCGGGCACCGGCGTCCGGCCGAGGAACCGGTCGCGGTTCTCGGCCCAGGTGGCGAGGCAGCCGGGATCGTTCACGGCGGCCTCGCCTAACTGCTGGCAGTGGCGCAGGCTCTGGCGCAGCGGATCGGCAGGCGCCTGAAGCGCCGGCGCCGCATGGGGCTGTGCTGGTTCGTCCTCGCGTGTCATTTCGATCACCGTCGCGGTGATGGCGATGGCCACGAATATGATCGCGCCCAGCCGGGCCAGCATCTTGCCGTCCATGTTGCGCCGCTCCTGTCCGGTCAGTTGTTGCCGTTGCCGAACATCCGGGCATTGCCGGGCTGATAGCCCGATCCCGGCGTCAGAAAGCGCTCGCGCTGGATGCGGCCCTGTTCGGCGGCGGTGGCGCGCTCGGCTTCGATCAGAGCTTCGGAGCGACCATTGGCGGACATCAGCGCGATCAGGTCGGAAAGCTGCTGCGACTGGAGCGCGAGAAGCTGATTGCCCGCTTGTGTCGCCTGCAACGCGCCGGTCGCGTTCTGGCTCTGCCCGACAAGGGCGGACATTTCAGCGCGATTGGTGTCGATATTGCCAACGACACCGGCCTGCACGCGCATGGCGTCCTGCAAGCCGCCGACCGTATTCTGCCAACGAGACCGTGCATCGGCGACGAGCTGCGCGTCGGTCGCGGACAGCGAAACCTTGCCGTATTTCTGTTGGAACATCTGATCGACGTTCTGCACGTCGAAGGCAATGTTCTGCGCCTGGGCCAGAAGCTGCTGCGTGCGCTGGACGTTCTGCTGCAAAGTCTGGAGCGAGGAATATGGCAGACTGGCGAGATTCTTCGCCTGATTGATGAGCATCTGCGCTTCATTCTGAAGCGAGGTGATCTGGTGGTTGATCTGCTCCAGCGTGCGTGCGGCGGTCAGAAGGTTCTGCGCATAGTTGGTCGGATCATAGACGATGCGGCCGAAGCCAAAAGCGTGAGCGGGGTTTGCCAGCATGGGCGACAGTGCAACAGGCATGGCGAGCGTCAGCGCCAGCACGGATGCACTGACATATCGGGAAACGGGGATACGGATCATGGCAGGGTCTCCTTTTCTTGGCTGTCATCTGGATGGATTTGATCTGGCGCGACCGACCGAGCGGGCTCTGTCCGTTCGACAAGATTGGTAAGGTTCGGGGTCAGATCGACGGCCCATTCGACGCCGCGATCGCGCAGCCAGGCCGCGAGAAAACCGTCCTGCCCATGCTCGGCAACGAGTTCGGCGATACGGGTCTGATCGGATTTGGATGATGCAGCGCAGAGCGCGAGGCCAACTTCGCTGAGGCCAAGCTCGAACAGGCGATTGCCGCGCCGCGATTGGCAGTAATAGTCCCGCTTGGGCGTGGCCCGCGCGAGGATCTCGATTTGCCGGTCATTGAGGCCGAAGCGGCGGTAGATTGCCGTGATCTGCGGCTCGATGGCGCGTTCGTTTGGCAGCAGCAGCCGCGTCGGGCAGCTTTCGATGATGGCGGGCGCGATATTGCTGCCGTCAATGTCCGAGAGCGACTGCGTGGCGAAGATGACGGAAGCGTTCTTCTTCCTGAGTGTCTTCAGCCATTCGCGGAGCTGGTTGGCGAACCCCTCATCATCGAGCGCCAGCCAGCCTTCGTCGATGATGAGCAGGGTTGGCCGACCGTCGAGCCGGTCGCCGATCCGATGAAACAGATAGGACAGGACGGCAGGCGCAGCCCCAGTGCCGACCAGCCCCTCGATCTCGAAGGCCTGTACATCGGCTGATCCGAGATGTTCGGCCTCGGCGTCGAGCAACCGGCCATAGGCGCCGCCAATGCAGTAAGGGCGCAACGCCTGTTTCAGATCGTTGGATTGCAGCAGCACGGCAAGGCCGGTGATGGTCCGTTCCTCCGCCGGGGCGGATGCCAGCGATGTCAGCGCCGTCCAGATGTGCTCCTTCATCTCCGGCGTGATGGTCATGCCTTCGCGCATCAGGATCGCGGCGATCCAGTCGGCGGCCCATGACCGTTCATAGGCATCATTGATCCGCGCCAGCGGTTGCAGGGAAACGGAAACCTCCGATCCCTCGGTCAATCCACCGCCGAGATCATGCCAGTCGCCGCCCATGGCGAGCGCGGATGCCCGGATCGACCCCCCGAAATCGAAAGCGAAAATCTGGCTGCGATCATAGCGGCGAAATTGCAACGCCATCAGCGCCAGCAGCACGGACTTGCCCGCGCCGGTCGGGCCGACGACGAGGGTATGGCCCACGTCGCCGACATGAAGGGAAAGCCGGAACGGCGTCGAACCCTCGGTCTTGCCATACAGCAAGGGGGGCGCTCCGAGGTGTTCGTTCCGTTCCGGCCCCGCCCACACGGCCGATAGCGGGATCATGTGGGCAAGGTTAAGCGTCGAGATCGGTGGCTGACGAACATTGGCGTAGGCATGTCCGGGGGTCGAGCCGAGCCAGGCATCGACGGCATTGACCGTTTCGGGCATGGCCGTGAAATCGCGGCCCTGAATGATCTTTTCGACCAGCCGCAGCTTCTCGTCGGCGATCCGCGGATCGGCATCCCAGACGGTGACGGTCGCCGTGACATAGGCCATGCCTGCCATGTCGGCCCCAAGTTCCTGCAAGGCCATGTCGGCATCGAGCGCCTTGTTCGACGCATCGGTGTCCACGAGCGCAGATTGCTCGTTGGTCATCACCTCTTTCAGGATCGCGGCGATGCTCTTGCGCTTGGCGAACCATTGCCGCCTGATCCTGGTCAGCAACTTCGTTGCGTCGGTCTTGTCCATCAGGATCGCGCGGGTAGACCAGCGATAGGGAAAAGCCAGCCGGTTCATCTCGTCGAGCAGACCGGGCGTCGTCGCAGTCGGAAAGCCTGTGATCGTCAGGATGCGCAGATGCGACAAGCCCAGGCGCGGCTCCAGCCCGCCGGTCAGCGGCTGATCGGCCAGCAGTGCGTCGAGGTGCATCGGCACCTCGGGCACGCGCACGCGATGGCGGTTCGTGGATATCGTGGAATGGAGATAGGTCAGCGTGCCGGCATCATCGATCCAGTGGCATTCGGGCATGAAGCCGTCGAGCAGCGCCAGCACGCGGTCGGTGCGGTCGATGAAGCCGCGCATCAGCTCCCATGGATTGACGCCGGATTGCTCACGGCCCTCGTAAAGCCATGTTTCTGCGCGGGAGGCATCTTCGGCAGGCGGCAGCCAGAGGAAAGTCAGGAAATAGCCCGACACGAAATGTGTGCCCGCTTCCTCGAACCCGGCTTTGCGCTCAGCATCGACCAGTGCGGAAGCCGCATCTGGAAACTTGCTATCGGGATAGGTCGCAGCCTCGGAGCGTTGTGCCTCGACGAAGATCGACCAGCCCGAACCCAGACGGCGGACGGCGTTGTTGATCCGACCGGCGACCGCGACAAGTTCGGCGGCGACAGCAGAATCCAGATCCGGCCCACGAAACTTTGCCGTCCTCTGGAAGCTGCCATCCTTGTTCAGAACAATGCCGGGGCCGACCAGGGCTGCCCATGGCAGATAGTCGGAAAGCCGAGCGGAGGTGCGGCGATATTCGGTGAGGTTCATCATGGCCGCGCCCTCACACTGACAGATGACCGGGTATGCGCAGGTGCCTGCGGCCCACCTCGACAAAAAGCGGATCGCGTTTGGCAGCCCATACCGCGAGGAAATGACCGACTGCCCAGATCGCAAGGCCAACCAGCCAGAGACGAAGGCCGAGGCCGACGGCGCCGGCCAGCGTGCCGTTGACAATGGCAGTCGAACGCGGTGCGCCGCCGAGCAGGATATGCTCGGTCAGCGCCCGGTGAACCGGGATGGAGAAGCCCGGCACCGCATCGAGCTGTTCAAACCCGCCCGCCATCAGATGAGCGCCCCGCCGCCGAACGAGAAGAACGACAGGAAGAAGCTCGACGCGGCGAAGGCGATGGACAGGCCGAAGACGATCTGAATCAGGCGGCGGAAGCCGCCGGAGGTATCGCCAAAGGCCAGCGCCAGGCCGGTGGCGATGATGACGATGACGGCGATGATCTTGGCGACAGGACCCTCGATCGACTGGAGGATCGACTGAAGCGGTGCCTCCCAGGGCATGGAGGAGCCGGAGGCGTGTGCGGCAGGCGCCAGCATCAGACTGATGGAAACAGTGACAGCGGCGGTTGCCATGATACGGCAGCCGCGTGAAATCGTGCGGATCATGAAGGGTTTCCTTTCGGGGTGGTTGCCAAAGTAATGGGATGCGTGATGGCGTAGTCGCCGTCCGGTCCCAGCCCATCGACGCGGGCGAGTTCGACCAGGCGGCGGGACGATCCACGTCCGGCAAGAACGGCGACAAGGTCGATGGTCTCGGCGATCAGGGCGCGCGGGACGGTGATGACGGCTTCCTGGATGAGCTGCTCGAGGCGTCGCAGCGCGCCAATGCCGGAACCGGCATGGATGGTGCCGATCCCGCCCGGATGGCCGGTGCCCCAGGCTTTAAGGAGGTCGAGAGCTTCGGACCCGCGCACCTCGCCGACCGGGATGCGATCCGGGCGCAGGCGTAGCGACGAACGCACCAGATCAGAGAGCGTCGCCACGCCATCCTTGGTGCGCATCGCGACCAGATTGGGCGCGGCGCATTGCAGTTCGCGCGTGTCTTCAATGATCACGACGCGATCCGAAGTCTTGGCGACTTCTGCCAGCAGCGCGTTGGTCAGCGTGGTTTTTCCGGTCGAGGTGCCGCCCGCGACAAGGATATTGGCGCGCGCGGCGACGTTCAGGCGCAGCACCTCGGCCTGAGCACTGGTCATGATCCCAGCGTTTACATAGTCGTCGAGCGTGAACACCGCGACGGCGGGCTTGCGGATGGCAAAGGTCGGCGCCGTGACGACAGGCGGCAGCAACCCTTCGAAGCGCTCTCCGGTCTCAGGCAGTTCGGCTGACACACGCGGACTTCGGGTGTGAACTTCGACGCCAACATGATGGGCGACCAACCGGACGATCCGCTCGCCATCGGCCGCCGACAGCCTCTCCCCCGTATCGGCCAGACCTTCGGAGAGCCGATCCACCCAGATGCGGCCATCGGGATTCAGCATCACCTCGACCACAGCTGGATCTTCCAGAAATCGGGCAATCGATGTCCCGAGTGCGGTGCGCAGCATCCGCGCACCACGCGCAATCGTCTCGGGTTTCTGATGTGATGCGGTCATGGCGGCCCCATTCATGGCGGGACGCGCAAAAGACGGACCCCGGATTGGGGTCGATTAAAAGAACCTGATTTTGGGCTGTTTCAACAGATGTTTACGCGCGTGCGGCCATCGGCGGAGCCTGGCGGTGAATAGGACGGGTTTCAATCCTAGATCCCATCGCCGTCACCTTCGGTTTTACCCCCCCGGCGGGGTGTCGTGTAGCGCAGCCATGTCGTGCGACATTTCTTTGAGGAACCTGTCACCGGTCGCGAGACGCTTACCAAGCGACTGCATGAAGCCCTCAAATCGCTCGTTTCCCTTGATGCGCGCAGATTGCTTCGCACTGTCGGGCAGCGGCGGCGTAAGGGTCAGCCAGAATTGTACGAATAGCGAAAGGGTTTCGCCCAGCACGGCGATGTCCTCGTCCAGTATGTCGAACTGACGGCCAAGCTTGTCCAGGCGGCGTGACATAGCGGCTTCCAGCCGCTCGGTCGTATCGCCTGAAATGAAGGATGCTACAGCGGCCTCGATCACTGCGGATTTCGAGACATTTCGGCGCAAGGCCAGCGCTTCCACCTGTTTCAGCAGAGCGGGATCGAAATAGACATTCATGCGGGTGCGCGTCGTCATGCCTGTCTCCGTTCTCAAAGCTCGATGCCGTCATTTGGGTCAAGCGACGCCTGCCGCGCGACCATGCGCATCCGTTGGCGCATGGCACGGGCCTTGGCGGCATCGACATCTGGCTCATCATCAAGAAAATCGAACTCCTGCGATGGTGGCGGAGGTGGCGGGATGATTTCCTCATGCTCCGGCAGTTCCGGTTCACGACGGATACCGGCATTGGCCGGATCGTCATCGGATGTATCTGAGGCGGGTCCATTGCCGCTCGCAGCCGCGACAATGCGGCTCGTCCAGTCATCTGGCGCCGATGTGGTGATTTTCACCGGCTGCTTGCGCAGATCGGGCGGTGACATCACCCTCTCCTGAAACCGCGCATCAGCATAGTAGCGTGCCTTGGCAGCACGGATCGGCGGCGTCCCCGCCACCATGACGATCTCGTCGGTGGGCGGAAGCTGCATGATTTCGCCGGGCGTCAGCAATGGCCGCGCAGTTTCCTGCCGCGACACCATGAGATGCCCCAGCCATGGCGCGAGGCGATGGCCGGCATAGTTGGTGGAATCGCGCATTTCCGTAGCCGTGCCGAGCGCATCACTGATCCGTTTGGCGGTGCGTTCATCGTTGGCCGCAAAGGCCACGCGCACATGGCAATTATCGAGAATGGCGTTGTTTTGCCCATAGGCGCGCTCGATCTGGTTGAGCGATTGGGCGATCAGGAACGCTTTCAGGCCGTAGCCGGCCATAAAGGCCAACGCCGATTCAAAGAAATCCAGCCGCCCCAGTGCCGGAAACTCATCGAGCATCAACAGGAGGCGATGCCGCTTGCCGGAAGTTTCCAGTTCCTCGGTAAGCCGCCGCCCGACCTGATTGAGGATGAGGCGGATCAGCGGCTTGGTGCGGTTGATGTCCGAGGGTGGCACGACGAGATAGAGGCTGACCGGTTCCTTCGCTCCGACCAGATCGGCGATGCGCCAGTCGCAGCGTTGAGTCACGCGGGCCACAACCGGGTCTCGATAAAGACCGAGAAACGACATAGCAGTGGACAGCACCCCAGACCGTTCGTTCTCTGATTTGTTCAAAAGCTCCCGCGCAGACGAGGCAATGACGGGATGCACACCGGCTTCGCCCAGATGCGGCGTGTCCATCATCGCGCGTAAGGTCGCCTCGACGGGACGGCGAGGATCGGACAGGAAATTGGCGACGCCTGCCAGTGTCTTTTCCTTCTCGGCATAGAGAACATGCAGGATCGCGCCGACGAGCAGGCTGTGGCTGGTCTTTTCCCAATGGTTGCGTTTGTCGAGGCTTCCCTCGGGATCAACGAGAATGTCCGCGATGTTCTGAACATCACGGATTTCCCATTCTCCCTGCCGCACTTCCAGAAGCGGATTGTAAGCTGCCGAATGCACATTGGTTGGATCGAACAGAAGGGCGCGGCCATGACGGGACCGGAAGCCTGCGGTCAGATTCCAGTTCTCGCCCTTGATGTCATGGACAATACAGCTTCCCGGCCAGGTCAACAGCGTCGGCACAACGAGGCCCACGCCTTTGCCGGATCGGGTTGGCGCAAAGCACAGCACATGCTCAGGGCCGTCATGACGAAGATAATCCTTGCTGTGCCGCCCCAAAACGACGCCATCGGGGCCCAGCAATCCGGCGGCATGGATTTCCTTATCCTCGGCCCATCGCGCCGAACCGTAGGTGGCGACATTGCGGGCTTCCCGTGCCCGGATGATCGACATGAGGAAGGCGGCGGCTATGGCAAGAACTGCCCCGGACGTGGCGATGAACGCGCCTTCGGTAAAGATGCCCGGCGCATAGGCGTCATAGGAAAACCACCACCAGAAGAAGGCCGGTGGATAATAGAACGGCCATCCGGCAACTTCGAACCAGGGGTTGCCGAGCTGGGGCTGGAAGCCGAGCCGGAAAGCCACCCATTGCGTTGCAGCCCAGACCATCACCACGACGATGGTGAACACGACAATGATCTGGCCCCAGAGTATTCGGCCTCCACGCATACAGGCTCCAATCGACAAGAGAGACGGAGCCGATCAGAGAATGGTCGTTTTCGCGTGGTGCAATAGCAAAGGTGTGGCCGTCGGCCTGCAGAATACAATCGGCGGCAAATCGGATGGGTGACGACGGCACTATTCCGGCACCGTTAACAGTGGGCTATCGCGAATCAGATTTCGGGCGTAAGCGGCCCATTTCCGTTGCTAGGGTGAGCAGGCTCAAAAGTGTAGGGTTTCGGTTTCGGGGCGACCAAACGGCCGAAAACGGGATAGTTTCGGGCTCATCGCGGATCGGCAGGAAAGCAACATTCGCCATGCTGGATGTCGCACCGTCCGCGACGAAGAGCGAAATACCGTGTCCGGCAGCGACCATGGAGAGCAGCGCGCTGCGACCGACATCGAAGCGGAGTATTGTCGGCACCGGCCACTTCCCGGCTGCGCGCGTCACGATCAGATCATGGACCTGCGGGCCGGTGCCACCATAACGGACAAGGAAGATTTCCGCCGAAAGCTGTCGCCATTCGACATCGGCTTGTGTCGCTAAGTGATGACCGACTGGCAGCGCCGCCATGAGGTAGTCTCGCCAGACTACACGGGAATGCAGGTCGGGGATTTCGTGTGTGCAGGCCATAAAGGCGGTATCGAGCCGGCCTTCGCGGATCATGAGTTGCGCGTCTCGCGCCGTTCCTTCGGTGATGCGCAGGCGGACGCACGGATGCTCGCTGCGGAACCGCCCTAGCAGCTGGTCTAGGAAACAGCCTTGCGTCAGGGCATGGAGTCCGATGTGAAGCTCGCCTTCCTCGCCACGTGCCGGCATCCCGGCGGTCTTGATTGCGCGGTCCAAGATGCCCATGGCGTCATCGACCTGATCGACGAAGCGGCGTCCGGCTTCGGTCAGGCGGACGCCGCGCGTGTTGCGGTCGAAGAGGATGACGCCGAGTTCAGCCTCCAGCGCCTTGATCCGCGCGCTCACACTCGATTGACTGGTCCCGAGCGCCTGCGCCGCACGATGGAAGCTGAGATATTCCGCGACAGCGAGGGCTTGGACGAGGGCTACCATCGGTATGCGTACGCTGGAAAGCGTCAGCGGGGCATCCGGTGGCCGATATCGTTGCTGACGCCTCCGCATTCCTACCTCTTTACTGTTTCAAACTGCCTCGCTGCGGGTGGCGCGAGACTGAGAATGCCCGCTATAGCCAGAACGAGACCGATCCAGAGAGGAGAGATAAGCCCATATCCGGCTTGAATCCCGAGACCTCCTGCCCAAGCGCCGAATGCGCGACCGATATTGATGACCGAGACATGGACGGCGTTGACCAGCGGTCCGGCTGGAACTGCTCGCATCACCCGCGCGACCAGCCCCGGACCGATGGCCGGCGCAGCGGCATCAGTGCCGGTAGTATGATGGGCGGGAAACCCCATCAGCGATCACGCATGTGCCGAGAGCGCTTTGCGCTTCAGCATGGGGTCATTGAGGAAGGTACCGAACGGGATCAGCGATGCGAGGAAAGTTCGCGTCCACTCCCACGCGGTGAAGCCCTTTCCCCACATGCCCGGCACGAGGAAGAGCATATAGGCAAGGAAAGCATGGCCATGACCCCAGCCGGCAAGCGGCATGATCGCTTCGTTCCCGGCGAGATATTTGAGCGGCATTGCGATTAGGAACAAGATGAGCGTGGTGATACCTTCGATGACGGCAATGCCGCGGAATAGTTGAAGTCGCATGTTTGTCTCGAAATCCTGTTCTTGAATTGGGTCGTTGGGGCCATTGCCGTCTCCCTCAGGTTAGCGGCTCTGTCGGCAGATAGGTGAAGATGAGAACCGCCCGGACCGCCTGCCGCTCACGCGCGAACTGCCCGGCCAGCTTTTCCCGGTAATCGTCAGCGGCGTGGGCATCCAGATCGACATCGGGTCGGAGTTGCGCCTGCGCCATGATCTCCCAGGTTCGGCCGATCCGAACCGTGCGGATGTCCAAGGCAGTTAGCGGCAGATCGGCAAGAACGGCGCGAACCTTGCCCTCCAGCGGCTCGACCTCGGCCGCCGGCGGCGAGACATAGATGAGCTCCGACAGAGCGCCTTTGCCGAGCGAATAAGGAATGCCGACCGTCAGAACGACCAGCGCCAGCGTCAGCACCGGGTCGACGTAGCGGGCCGCGGCCTGATAGCCATTCGCGTGAAGCCCATAGGCGACCAGAAACGCCAGCAACGCGCCGAGGGCAGTCAAGGCGTCGATCATGCGCGCGGCCAGGTCGCCCTGGACCAACGGGCTGTCGACGTGGCGATAACGGATCCAGACATAGGCCGCCATGCCCATGGTGATCGAAGCCGAGAGAAACGCGAACAGGACCGCGCCGCCGAACTCGATGTCCGTGCCGCCGGCAAAGAGGCTCGAGACCGCATACCAGACCGACAACATGGAGACGCCGGCAATCAGCAGGCTCTTGATCAGGTTGACCAGCGGTTCGAGCGGCGCATAGCCGAACGGGAACCGCCGGCTCGCGCCCTGATGCAGGAGCCGTCCCACTCTATAGGTAAAAGCCCCGGTGACGAGATAGACCAGCCCGAAAAACCCATCGAGCAGGATGGCCTGTGAGCCGGTCAGCGGCGCTGCGATCAACGCCAGCGCTGACACGATTACGCCTGTGATGATCGGGAGCCGAAGCACCTTCAGTTCAAGTTCACTATCCGTCATTCCCATCCCGATATTATTGGCATCCTCGTCCGTTGAGGGCTGTTCATCGTTTCCTGCTGCGCCACCAGATGACCGCGCCTATCGCAATCATCAGGCAGCCGAAGGCGACAAGGACCGGAT
This sequence comes from Mesorhizobium sp. ES1-1, assembly GCF_020164785.1. Taxonomy (GTDB): domain Bacteria; phylum Pseudomonadota; class Alphaproteobacteria; order Rhizobiales; family Rhizobiaceae; genus Mesorhizobium. The sequence goes on from NZ_JAIUGX010000015.1 coordinate 74,752, forward strand.
AGAAGCCGTCGAGGCCGCTGGTTCGCCACTTGAGCAGTTGGGCGAAAGCCAGCAGAACCGAGCCACAGCCAGCCCAGTTCAAGGCCAGCGGTATGCCTTCCTGCCTGCGCTGCCTCTCGTCCGGTCGCTTGCTTCTTTCCATCTTCCTTGCCCTTAAGGCGTCGCCTCGTCCTATTCCGAGATTGCCGCATCTGACGGCACACCTTCGCGCGCATAGGCCCCGAGAGGCCGGAACCGGAACATCGGCGCGGGAAGCGCTGACACGGTGGTGAAGCCCGGGGCGGCGTTGATGACGTCAGGGATGCGGTTCACCACGGTCGCGCTGGTGGTGACAATGTCGTGCCGGTCCTGCATGAAGACGCTCACGCCCGAGCTCCCCTCGATGTCCCATGCCGCGTGATTTGAATCGCCTTCTTCGCGCAGCTTGCTGATGAAACGGGCCGAAAGCGTCACGCCTTCCACTGTGTTGAGGCGCAGGCAGGTATCGAGGCCCGAAAGATGCCCCGCCCTGACCTCGATCCCGGCTTCTTCCGACCGGAAGGCTTTGCGCGCGATGACAGGCTCCACAGTCGTGACGGCGTCGATGACGGTCAGACCGAATCTATGGGCCATGTCGTGGAGAGGCCCGATGAAGACCCCGGCGAAGGGCGATGCGAAGCCCGGATCGAATTCTTCCGGCGCCTTGCCGATGCACAGGCCTTCGGCGATCCAGTCGCCATAACTGTCCACGAGTGCAACGCTTCGGCCATGAATACCTGTGACGCTCTCGGCCGCACCGGACAGCAGCACCGGCATATTGTCCCAGAACACATCCTGGACGCCGGTCCCCAATATCGTTTTGCCCCGCGCCACGGCGAGCTCGTGCAAGGCGCGCGCCTCGCTCGACGCCTTGTCGACCCACGGGAAGTAGGCATCTCCGGCGATGGTGATGACGTCGGTATCGTTCTCAAGGCACAGCTTCACCGTCGGGTAGATGTCCCTGATGCCGTTCTGGGTGGAGACGATCGCGATATCCGCCGCCCCGCCAGCAAACGCCGCTTCAGCGTCGGGTATGACGCTCACACCGATATCGGGCCGGCCAAGCACGGCGCCGACGTCCAGACCGCGGAACTGGAAGGCATCGACCGCCGCGACGATCCGGACCTCCCGGTCCAGAAGGATTTCGACGATCTTGCGTCCGGTGACGCCCAGCCCAAAGACGACTGCCGTAAGCGGCTTGTGGGTGCGGTCAGTCATTGCGTCACTCTCCTTCGACGGGGTTCGACTCCTGCTCGGCCATCGCCACGAGGCGACGGCAGATGCGGTCCTTGAGCTTTCCGGGAAGCGGCCGCGATGACAGCGCCTCATGCGCCCATAGACCGTCGGCCGCCAGGCGCGCGATGAACCGCAACAGCGCAGCTTCGTCTTCGGTCTCGGGAACAGGCGGCGCCCAGCGGTCGATCACATCCTGCCAGAGCTCGCCGAGCCGGGCATCACCCGCGCTTTCCAGCATCATTATGAGCTCGGCCCGATCGGCGGCCTGCGCGCAGGTCTGCACATAGGCCGCGTATCGCTGCGCCGACGTTGCGGCGGCGGCTTTCTTTCCTGCCGCCTTCGCCATCGCCTTTTCCCAGCCTTCGGCCAGATGCTTGTGGGTCGAAAAGATCAGCTCTTCCCGCGATGGAAAGTGGTAGATCAGCCCGCCTCGCGTCAGCTTCGCCTCTTCCGCGACAGCATCGAAGGTGACAGCGGTGACCCCATCACGCTGAATGATGGCGACGACTGCATCGAGGATCTGCGTGCGCTTGCTCGTTCGCATCGGGTCATCCCTCTCAGTGCGAGGAATAGATTGAGGATTGCGACCCCGGCCCATAGTTGCGCAGCAGCACGGCAGTAACGAGAGCACCCACAGCCAGCACCACAGCGACCACATACATCACGGTCAGATAGCCGCGATCAAAAGCCTGACTCGCCGCATCGATGATCGCCTGGCCATCAGGCCCAGCTTCCGCCGCCAATGCGAGCGCACCGCCCATACTCTCGCGCACAGCCTCCGGCGCTCCTACCGGCATCACGATGCTGAAGGTGTAGATCGCAGAGAGAAGACTGCCGAGGAACGCGACGGCCAGCAGGCTGCCGAACTCGTAGGACAGCTCCTCGACCGACGAGGCCATGCCCGCCCGATGCACCGGCGCATTGCCGACGATCGCCGTCGAGGCCACCGACATGGCCGCGCCAACACCAGCGCCAGTGAGAACCATGCCGACGATCAGCCACCCAAGGCCATGGGTGACGCCCCAGGTCGCCAGCACGACAGCCAGCGATGCGGCTGCAAGACCACCCGCGATCAGAATGCGCAAGCCGATCTTGTGCAGGAACGCACCGCCAAGCATCGCTGTCGGCAGGGAGCCGAGCGCAGCCGCCGAATCCAGCAGCCCTGCCTCGAGCGGCGAAAAGCCGGCAACAAGCTGGAAGCGCTGCGTGGTAACAAGCTGAATGCCGCCGATCGCGAACATGGCGAAGGCCGCTGCCATCACGCCCGACGAGAAGGCGGCGTTACGGAAGATCGAGAAGTCGAGCAGCGGGAAGGTCAGGCGCGACTGGCGGCGCACGAAGAGGATGCTCGCCACCACCGCCACAACGAAAGCACCGGCCGGCACGAGCCACGATTGTCCGGCATGCGCCGATTCCTTGATCGCGATGACCAGAGCCAACAGCGCCACGAGCGCTTGCAGCGAGGAGATCAAATCCCATGGCTTGCTATGGTCGGTCTCACCCTTCGGCGCGACGATCAGAGTCGAGAGGAACGCAACAATGACCACCGGCACGTTGATCAGAAAAACCGATCCCCACCAGAAATGCTCCAGCAGGAAGCCGCCGACGATCGGGCCGAGCGCGCTGCCGACGACCGACAGCGATCCCCAGATCGCAATGGCGATGTTCCGCTCGCGCTCATCTATGAAGGTTACGCGGATCAAAGCCAACGTCGCCGGCATCATCGCCGCCGCGCCGACGGCAAGAAACGCCCGGGCCGCAATCAGGATGTTGGCCGACGGCGAGAAGGCCGCGACCAGCGAAGCGATGCCGAACAGCACCAGGCCAATCAGGAACATCTGCCGATGGCCGATGCGGTCGCCCAGTGTCCCTGTACCGAGCAGCAGGCCCGCCATCACCAGCGGATAGGCATTGATGATCCAGAGGCCCTGCGTCTGAGAGGCGTGAAGCTCCCGCGTTAGCGTCGGCAGCGCCGTATAGAGAACCGAGTTGTCGAGGGTGATTAGCAGCAGACCGGCGGCGACGGTCACAAGCAGCACCCACCTGTTGGAATGCGAGGTGGTCATGGGTTAGCCATCCTGTTTGAATAGCCATAACTATACAAACATGTTTGCAATGTTTCAAGCCCAATTTGTTTTGTGCGCTACCTCGCCCTGAATGATGCAAATGGCGCCTTTCGGACTGAGTGTTCCGCAGCAAAAGTAGCGAGAGGGGAGACGGGATTTTCGTGACGGGTTTGAAGTATAAGGGCTCTCCACGCCGTCGCGGAGAATACCCCAACGGCTACTCCTGCTCTGAAAATCACCTTATCTTCCTGCACGACATTCCCTTCAGCGAATGGCGTAGTTGAGCATGTTAAGATCGGGCCGGTTGCTGCTGGTCTTCGCGATGATGGCGCCCGGCTAGCAGTGACTACAATCCCAATGCCCGCTGCCTCCCAAGCTGCCACGACACCGATCCGCCCTGCACGATGCCCATCACCTCACGCCCGAGCTGGCGATCGATAACCGGCCGCCATGGGACAAGGGTGAACTCGTGGCTCTTTTCGACAATGGCAAACTTGCCGCTCGATAGCTGCGCGGTCCCGGTGAACTTTCCGCTGACATTCTCGCCATCGGTAGCCGCACGGAACGGCAATCCCTTGTTCCCTGCCATCTCCGCACCGACGCGGGCCACTTCCCGTTCGCGCAGATTGGCGAGCAGGTTTCGCCGATAGAGGATGCGTCCGTTCTGCTGACGCGTGGCATCGCCCTGTGCGATATGATGCTCACGCCGCTGGTCCATAGCCTCGCGCACCTGCTGACCGAACCCTGCGGGGGTAATGTCCGAAGCGTCCGGCGTCACCAGTCTCCGGTCCAGCCAGGTCGCACCATCGGCGCCGATCTGCTTTTCCAGATCGAAGGTCGAGACGACACGGATGCTGGCCTGCCGGTTGCGACCGGCATCATAGGCGGTGGCGCGGTTCTCGAAGTCATCGGGGATGCGCCACTGGTCAGCGTCAATCCGCTCGGCAATCCCGGCCCGGCGTAGCGACTCCAATCGCCGGACATGGGCATCGACATAGCCCTCATAATCGCCACCCGGCACACGTCCCTCGAACTTCGCCTGTTCGAGGTGGCGGCTCGGGCGATAAATACCATTTTCCGAGATCGCAGCGATGGTGCGATCAGAGGGACGTTGTGCTGTATCGGCGGGACCGACTTCCACGATGCTGCCGATCCGGGCATCTTCGACGCGGGCCGGATCAATGCCGGGAAGATGATGTGTTCGCCCGTCGATGCCGTCCACCACGAGCGTAAGGTTCTCACCCATCTCGTCGGTAAGATATTTGTCCACGACGCGGCCGGTGATGGGGGCCACGGGTGCTGCATCGTGAAGCTGGAAGGTCATCGGATCACGCTCCTGCCCATCGGCCTTCAGCGTCTTGTGCATGTTGCGGATGATGTCACCGCGCTCACCGAGCTCACGCAGCGCCGGTTCCATCTTCGCGCCAAGCTCCCAGACGCCGGGTGCATGTTCCGTAGCCAGCCCCATCTTTTCCAGCTTGGCGAGACGGCGCAGGCGAAGAGCGCGGTTGAACTGGCGGCGCGTGTCATCGGGTTCATGGCGCAGATCGAGGAACCGTTCATCGGCCTCCTCGGTCATTGCCCGGTCGATGCGCGTGAAGCGGTCCTGGTCGATTTCGGCAGACAGCTTGCGGCTCTGCTCGATCTCGGTCACGGGGCCGAGTTCCAGCGTGGTCAGTTCGCTCGCCCGCTCACGAATACCATTGGCGAGATAGTCGCCATTGATAACCAGGTTCTCGCCCAGATCGTCCTTACCCCGAACGATGACATGGACATGGGGATGGCCGGTATTGTGGTGATTGACCGCCACCCAATCGAGTTTCGTGCCAAGGTCAGCCTCGATGCGGCTCATCAGATCGCGGGTGTGTTCGGTGAGGTCGGAAAGATCGGCGGCATCTTCGGGCGAAACGATGAAGCGGAACTGGTGGCGATCATCCTTGCCGCGATCAAGGAACGCATCTCCATCGGCGCGGTCCACAGTGGCGGAATAAAGCTGGCCACGTTCACCATCGCGCGAGGTGCCGTCGCGCTGGATGTAGCGCAGATGGGCAGCACCTTTGCCATTCTTCCCCGCGCTCAGGACGTACCGGGTTTTGACGACGACGCGGCGCACTCCGGCCGCACTGTGACGCCAACCGCCCGACAGGGTTCGGGCGCGGACAAAGGCCGCGCCGCGGCCGCGCTTGACGCCCGGACCTTTGCCAGCCCGCGATGCCTTCCCGCTCTTTCCGGCCGAACCAGATGAAGGCGACGAGGACGTCCGTAATGCGAATGATGATGATCTGCCGGAGCTGTTGCTATGCTGACGCGCCAGCTTCTTCGCCTGCGTCAGAAAGCTCTTCGCCTTGCCCGCCTTCGGCACGTCGGATTTGATCCGACCTGGCTTGGGACGAAAGCGGTTCTCGTCGTCGGCGCTCATGGGCGCATCCCATGCCGTTTAGGCACACAAACGGCAGATATTCGGTTAGAGTGCCGGTCAAAAACCAGCAAAGCCAAGGCTTTGCGCCATATCGCAGCACGCGAGGCCCAAAAGCAGGGTGCCGTGCGCCGCGCCCCAAAACAGTGTGCAGACAAAGGCTTGCCGAGAAACAGGCCCGACAGGGTGCCGGTTTCCTTTATCTTGCCCTCCGCCTTTCCTTCCCTTTTTGCCTTTCCTGCCGGGAATACTGCCAGGCGCCCCCAAGCCTGACTGCACACCGGAAATGGACCGAACGAGCGCGAAAACGCCATGCTCATGGCTTGTCGCCATCGCCCGCAAGGGCCACGAATATGCCGCTGTCCTGCAGCTCCTGAACTGCGGGATCGCGCAGAGAAACGGTTGCGTGGATGTCGCCCGACGGCTGATTTGCCGCTGCTGAAATGCCGCCGGATTGCGCAACGAAGAGCGGGGCTTCGCGCCAATCCGGTGGTGGTGGCGGCACGATTGTCGGCACATCGGGCGCAGTCGCATGCCCAAGAAGCGGCGCGAGCGTGGCGACATAGGCGCGCGTTTCTGCGGGCAAAACGCGGCCCGTCGCCAGATGCTCGTCATAGCGACCGGGACCGGCATTGTAGGCGGCAAGCATGGCCGCAACATTGCCGTAGCGGTTCCACATCTCGCGCAGATACGCCGTGCCTGCGAGGATGTTATCGCGCGGATCGTAAGGGTCGCGCCCGAGACCATGGCGGCGGCGCAGGCCCGCCCAGGTATCGGGCATGACCTGCATCAGTCCCATCGCGCCCGCCGAGGAAATTGCGCGCACATCGCCCGCACTCTCCACGCGCAGCACGGCCCGAATCCAGTGCTCTGGAATGCCGAAGCGCTGTGACGCCTCGGCAATGAAAGCAGCATGGGGATGCGCGGTGACAGGCGCGGGTTGCGGCGTGATCTGCGCGATGGCCGGCATCGAGCCGCTGCCAGCCGTCAGCAGGGCCGTGAAGAGAAGGAGGGCGCAGGATCGCATGATCTCAGTCCCAATCTTCGCGGGGTTTTGGACGGCTCCAGTGTAGCGACCATGACGAGCCTGCATCGTCATCGCGGAACAGGTTGGCGCGGATCGGCTGCGGCAAGGCGGGATCGTCAAGCAGTACCGAGAGATATTCGCCAGCCTTTTCGCCGGTGCGTTTCCATGCAGCACCGACCTCCGGCCCGTCATGTTCAATGAAATGGACGCGATAGTCCGGCGCATTCTCCGCATCGGAATGTTCGGCGGGCACGATGACGAGATCGCGCTTCATGATGAGCGTGACGAGCTGACCGGCGAAGCCGGATGCGTCACGCGCGAATTGACCGATCTGTGGCATGGTATGTCTCCTGTGTTGGTGGATTTGGCGTGAGTTCAATGCGTGACCGCCCGCCATTCGTAGCGGCCATCGCCTTCCTCATCGGTCCAGAGCGGAAGCGCCCGGCCGATGACGGAACTGGCGGGAACAGGTCCGAAGTAACGGCCGTCGAGGCTGTCCCGGATGTCCCAATTCATGAGGAAGAGTTCACCGTCGCTGATGATGCGGCAGCCCTGCCAGACCGGCAGATCGCGGCCCATGCGGTCGCGCTCCAGCGCGTCCCCCATCTCGACACTATCGACGGTAATGGTCGCACCGCTGCGGCAGACGCGCTGCCCCGGCAGGCCGAGGACACGCTTCAGCAACGGTACGCCGTGTCCGATATAGCCACGCTCAACCATGAACCGCTCCAGCGGTTCGGACGGCATGATGGCGACCAGTTCGGGAACTTCGAGCGCATCGGCGGGAGCAACTGTGTAGAAGCCGATGGGCGCGCTGGCGGTTGCATTCCAGATCAGCCGGGTTGGAAGATCGGCAACAGCCGTGGCGACAAGCGTGCCGACCGCCAGCATAGACACAGCGAGGATATGACGGCGGCTCATGGTGCGATCCTCCGGCGGCTGATCCATGCGGCATGGCGCTCCGGGGTGTAGGGATTGGGTTCCTGGCCGGCGCTCAAACGGTTGTGGACGTGCCGCCAATGTTCCGGCGCAACATCCGCCGGATCGACGCCAAGCGCGTCCACGGCATCAATCAGGGCCAACACCCGCTGGACTGGTCGCCAGCCGTCGATACGCAGCAGGATTTCACCGCCAGGACGAACGAAGGGAACGGTCTGGTACGGTTCGCCACGCCCGACAGCGCGCAGGATGTCGAGCCGCGAAACGATGGTGCCGTAATCGTTGGAGGCCCAACGGACGAAGGCGAAGATGCTTTCGGGCGCAAAACCGATCAGACTGCGGCGGCGGTCGATGATCTGCTCGAACCTCTTCCGGCCGAAGCGTATCCAGCGCTCGACCTTCTTCTTCTGGAAGGTCAGTTCGACCATTGTGGTGAACGGTGCGGGCCCGTCCGGCCGCAGAGCTTCATGCGCAGCGCGCACGGTTTTGCCGGTCATGGCTGATCTCCTTCGGTGGGTGGAAACTCGCGGACCAGCAGCTCGCGCAGCATCACGGCGACGGTGACGCCGCGCCGGAAAGCGGCAACCTTGATGCGCCCCCGCAGTTCAGGCGTGATGTCGATGGTCAGGCGGGCGGTGAACGCCTCCGTCGCTGTATTGCCGATTGCCGGCACATCGGCGGCTCTGACCCAGCTATCGGGATTGCCCGGACGCGATGCGAAGCCGGATTTGACGGGCGGACGTGTCATGGTACGATTTTCCCGATACCGAGGCCGTCGATCTCGGCCGCCAGCGCTGTGACCTCTTGTGCGGCCCGTTCGCCGCCATCGGTCTCGGAGACCAGTCGCCCGGTCTGTGCGGCTTCTGCGAAGGCGACACGCTGGCCGATCGTCGTGGCCAGCAAGGGCGGATCATGGTCCGCCAGTGTCTCGGCCGTTTCGCGGGCGATGACGGTGCGCGCCCCGCATCGGTTCAGCAGAAAGCGGGCGGCAAGCTCGGGGCGATAGATGCGTGCTTCGTTCAGAAGCGCCAGCATCTCGGCCGAGGCCCAGCCGTCGAAGGGCGATGGCTGCACCGGGATCAGCACCAGATCGGCTGCAAGCAGCGCAGAGCGCATCAGACCGGCGACACGGGGCGGACCATCGATGACGACATGATCGGCGTCACGCGCCAGCTCCGGCGCTTCCCGGTGCAGCGTATCGCGGGCCAGGCCGATGACGCTGAACAGCCTTGGCAGCCCTTCATGGCCACGCCGCTGCGACCAGTCGAGTGCGGAGCCTTGCGGATCGGCATCGATCAGGATGACCCGCTTGCCTTGCGCAGCCCAGGCTCCGGCGAGATGCAGCGCCAGCGTGCTCTTGCCCACGCCGCCTTTCTGATTGAGGAGCGCGACGATCATCGCCGTCCCCCAGGCTTGCCACGAGGAAGTTCAGGCGTGTTCGCTGGCGCGATCGTTCCTGGGTTTGCGTGTGTCAGCTTGCCTTTGCGGACACCCGATTTCAGCGTCGCGCCAGCCTTCGCGATGAGCTTTTCCACATCGCGCCGCCGCTCTTCAAAGTTAGATTCTGTGTTAGACTCTAAGTTAAGGGCGCGATTTTCGCTTTCGTTACCGAAGGATAGGAGCGGTTTGGGTTCCCGATAGCACGAGCCGCCGGTTCCTGATGGCACGATAGTCCGGGTTCCCGATAGCACGAGGCTATCCACAGGTTTTCCACAGGCCGAAACAGGCTCGAAAGCGAGCAGCATCCGGCCGCCGGTTTCGACCTCGGCGAACAGGGTGTAGCCGGGCAGTGGCTGGCGGCGGATAATGTCGCGCAGCTCGAAGGCGAAGCGCTTGAACGGCGACAGACTTCCCGATTTCTGGTGCAGGTGACGGAAGTCGAACCGCCAACCGTTTTTCTGCCGCCCACCATGCTTGCGCACCAGGCGATAGAGCCAGCGATCCAGCCCGCCGGTCAGATTGAAATAGGCCCGGTCGATGGTGAGGATCAGGGCGTCATCCAGAACCGCACTGTAGAACCAGTCGGGCACGATCATCTCGATGCCGTCCAGGCGGCCATTCGCATCGGTCCGCTCATGCCATTCGTTGATCCACGAAAAGCGATGCCGCCGTCCGTTCGCGCGCTGGCGGATCGAGGTCGCAACCGTGGTCGATTGCAGGCGGTCCAGCGCCGCTTTCAGACGCTGATAGTCCCTCAGGGAGGTTCCCCGCCCGGTGAATGTAAGGATTTCATACGGCGTTGCCGCCATCAGGCGCGACGTGCGCAGACCGGCATCCCGCGCTTCAACAATCTGACTGGCCGCCCAGATCAGAATATCGGCGTCCCAGATCGTCGCCATGCCGTGATCGGGAACAGCTTCGACACGGATCGAAACACTGCCAAGCTCGAAATCAATCGGGCGTGTGCGGTGCGATTTGGAAAGGGAAAAGAAGGGATAGGCCATGAGATCCTGCGCGTCTCGTGGAGCGAATTCACCGGGAAGCGCTCGAAACAGATCGAGTTGTCCGCGTTCCGAGGCGGATGGATACGGGGGCGCCATCAGGGGCTGACAGCCACGTTCAGCGCGTGATGCGCTTGGGCGAGGTGAACGCGGTCGGCGGCAGAGGTTTCGCCGGGAGAACCTGTCCGCGTGGGTCCGACGTGGAGGTGACCGATCCGCGCGCAACCCAGGCTGCGAGATCCTCGACCGAATAGACAACGCGGCCGCCGAGCTTGTGATAGGCAGGTCCGGTTCCGTAGGTTCTGTGCTTTTCCAGCGTGCGCGCGGACAGGCTGAGGAAATCGGCGGCTTCCTTGGTGCGCAGGTAGCGTGGCGGCAAGGCGGCGAGATCAGGTCGCATGGGGTGGCCTCCGTGGTTGTGCAGGATGCCGCTGACGATCAACGGCATGACATGCGCACGGTGGCGAAGGCGCGGTGGCATGGGGGATGAGGAAGATCGAAGGGGTAAAATCCTCACCCTCGATCAGACGTCATCGTCAGGGTTTGCGACGATGGCGCAAAAGGTCCAGATAACCGCCGTCGATCAGCGCGGCGGCAGATCGGACAAGGGCGATGACAGAGGCGCGCAAAGCCGATGTCTTCCACGGTTCGGCCCGAACGCGCGCCTCTCCGTAGATGGCGATGGCAATCTCACGATAAGTCGCGTGGTTGGCGTTTCCGTCGGCGGCTTGCATCATCAGACGGAACCGCCGGCGCTGATACGGCGTCATCCTGGGGTCGCGGCGCGCGGGTTTCCCGGCCAGCATGTGCCAGAGCCTGAGAATGGCTTCGAGCCGATCCGGCAGATTTTGGTCAAGTGGCAGGATGATCGCCGGCTGCGAATTGGCGTCGGTGTCGGCGAGGATCAGGTATTGAACGCCGTCGCTGGCGTCACAGGCACCATATGTCCCCTCTGGTCCGCAGATGGCATCAGCAAGATCAACCGATAAGGCGGACGGAGAAGGCGGAAGAAAATCGGGCGCTGCCCCGAGCATCAGCATGTCCGGATTGGCAACAGGCGACCAGATGACCGGTTGGTCGAGCGCGGAAAAGCCGGGGTCTGCCGGGAAATCGCAACCCCCAGCGATGTTGGGCGTCATCCGCAAAGGGAAGATGCCCGGCGCCTTGCGCTACAAGATCATCGAAACTGGCCCGATAGGACGCGTTACGGCGCAGGCATTCCCAGGCGACGCCCTCAACGGGCAGCGCATCGTAGAATTCATACTGGTCCTGGTCTCGCCAGCGGGATGTATCCGGCTTCATTGCTCCGCTCCTGGTTGAAACTGCACAGGTGGAGCGTGAAAGAATTGCGGCGCCTCTACCGGGATGGAAGCCGGAACAAAGACAGGGGGTGATGCTCTCAGGGCATCACTGGTGCGACGGCGGCGAGGTCAGGTCCGATCTGTCGGATGACGCAGCAACTGGCGATAGCCGCTCTGTGTCATCCAGCGCGCCCGTGCCAGATGGCTGTCATGGACTTGTCTGGCGCGTTCGGGTTCCTGAACAGGGTCAATTCCGAACAGCACATTGACGACTTCGGTCCATTCGGCCCCATCATCGGTGGCATCGAGCAGCCGCATGTAGAGCTTGACATGCGCCCGATCATATTCGGTCAGTTCGTCGCTAACAGGCGCGATGTTGTCGAAGGGGGGAACCGGGGATATCATGTCGAAGGACACCACAGGACACAGGTCGCGATCGCAGATCGATGATGCCGCCCGCGTCGGTCAGGCGTCGTGGATCTGTCGGTGTCTCTTCTCGTCTTCCCCATGAACCAGCAATACTCCTTGCCCGCGATCCGTGGACAGGAGAACGATCCCTGCTGCTTCAAGCGCCCTACGCACCTGATCACGCGTTGTCTCATACACCTCGAGCCGGTTCTCGGACTCGAGGCGCTTCAGAGCAGTCAGCGATATTCGGGCCTTGTCAGCGAGCGTCTCCTGCGTCCAACCCAGCAACGCGCGTGCGGCCCGCGACTGTCGAGCGGTGATCATGCATGATCACCTCCCATCGCGACCGGCGCGCATTCCAGAACTACGGCTATTTTAGTCGCCTTCGCCCGATACGCCATACGAAATCGTCGAATCTGGCCAGGGCGTTATCTGCACGGCTGAGCAGGCAGCCCGACTGATTCGCCTGTACGCCGCAATTGCAGCAATTGTGCTGGCCGTAACGCCGACTAGCGCAAGATGATCCCCAAACGCTCCATGGGAAATGATTGTGATATGTTTGGGGATCATTTTCTTTGTGTTTTGCGCTGGATATGATACCCATCCAGATCAGTGCAGCAAAAATGATCCGTAAAGGCATCACATGAAGGCGGAAGAAGAAACACTGAGGCTGATCGGCGACCATTTTCGCCGCGCGCGTCTTACAGCGGGGTTGACCCAGGAGCAGGTGGCCGATCTTGCGGGCATTTCGCGCCCGCGCTACCGCGACATCGAGACGGGGGCGGCGGCTGCGCGCACCACGACATTGATCAACATTGCCAGGGCGCTTGGGCTGGAAATGATGCTGGTCCCGCAGGCAATGGTGCCCGCCATCGAGGCGCTTTTGCGCCCCGAGGCCGAGGATGATCATCCGGCCTTCAGCCCGCAACCGGAGAGCGACGATGACAGCCGTCCGTACCGCTGAGACCATCACCGCGCTGGACGTGTTCCTGAACAGTGCGAAGGTTGGCACGATCGTCAGGACGCCGGGTGATTTCAACGCCTTCAGCCTTGATCCGGCCTATCGCGCGACCGGCGGCATTCCGGTTCTGAGCCTGTCGCTGCGCGCGGCATCAGGGGGCTTGCGCAAGGATCCGCGACCCGTCGCAGGCAGCCTGCCGCCCTTCTTTGCCAACCTGCTGCCCGAAGACCGGCTGCGCGAGGCGATGGAAAAGCACCATGCGGGTAATGTCCGGCCGGGGAATGATTTCGATCTCCTGGCCACCCTTGGTGCGGATTTGCCGGGGGCCGTTCGGGTGCTGCCCAGTGACGGTCAACCCGGCATCGGGGCGGCGCCAACCCAAGGACGGCCCAAGGCCCGCTTCTCGCTGGCAGGCGTGCAAATGAAGCTCTCGGTGATGAAGAACACCGGCAAGGGCGGCGGGCTGACCTTGCCGCTCGGGGATGACGAGGGCCAATATATTGCGAAATTCCCCTCGACCGCCTTTCCGGGCGTGTCGGAGAACGAGTTCGTGAACCTCGCGCTTGCCGAAGCCATCGGCATGGATGTGCCCGAGCGGGAACTGGTCAGCCGAGACCAGTTCGAGGGCATTCCCGAAGAGTTTGAAACACTTGCCGAGGGGCTGGTCCTGCTCGTGCGACGTTTTGATCGCGGGGCAGACGGGCAGCGCATCCATATCGAGGATTTCGCGCAGGTTTTCGGCCTGTACCCGGCGCGCAAATATGATGGCGCCGCCTGCCACGACATCGCCTCTGTGCTGAATGTTGCGATCTCGCCGTTCGCGGCACTGGATTTTGTCCGGCGGCTGACCTTCTCGGTGGTCATGGGCAATGGCGACATGCATCTCAAGAACTGGTCGCTGATCTATCCGGGGGCTGGCGACACGCCCGCGCTTGCCCCGGTCTACGACATGCTTTCGACCGTTCCCTATATTCCGGCCGATGGGCTGGCACTGTCACTCGGCGGGGAGCGAGCCTTCAAGGGCCTGACCCCGGCCCGCTGGAAGGCCTTCGCCAACAGGGCACGGCTTCCTGAGCCCGCTGTCCTCAAGGCGGTTGTCGAAACGGTGCGGCGGATCGATGCAAAATGGTGGACGCTGCCGGAGCGCGAAGTGGTCCCGTCGTCCGTGCTGGAACGCATCGACGCCCACGTGAAAACCATGGTTCCGATCCTGAGCGAATGATCCGTGCCAGACACGGCAGGGCGCGGTGGCGTGACGAATTTCCCGCGGGCACGGGAAAAGCCCCGACCTTGCGGTCGGGGCCTTTGTGCCGCACCTTAGTCGCCGCGGCGACCGTTGGGGCGGGACCAGATGAGGGAGAAGGTTTCGCCGTCTTCTTCGTCGAAAAGGTTGGCGTAGATCGGAGCGTTGAAGCTCGGATCGTCCAGCTTGAGGCCCAGATAGTCGCGGCCCTCGTTGGAGCGCTTGGACCAGGCGGCGCCGATTTCAGCGCGGCCAACCAGAACCCGGTGGCTGGGAGCGTTTTCGCCGGTGGCGCGCAGGTCGGGGATGATGCGCACGCCCTTGGCCTGGACGCTGAGGGTGACGATTTCGCCGGTGAATTCGTTCGAGCCGGTCTTCTTGAAGGTGCCGATGGTCGCCATTGTAAGTCTCCGTTTTTTCGTTTCCGAGCCCGCACCATTGCGGCCTCGATGGCGATCGACAGGCCGGAGGCGAACGCTGGCGCACCCCAAAGGGGCTGGACAGCACAGGAGAAACTTTCTTGTTCCGCGCGGAATGGCGGCTTTGCCGGCAGGGGAAGAAAGTTGTGACGACGCTGTTGCGCTAAAGCGGTCGAAGCGCATCGCGCTGTTCTTCGGCCAGATCAGGCCATTGAAGAGGCCGTTTGGAGCGGTCGAGACACGGAGAGTGAACGGAGGCGTGGCGACCTTGAGGCATCCATCGGGATGACCAGACCGGCCACACCGGCATGTCTGTTACCTCGCGTGTCAGGCCGTGCGCATCCTTCTTTCCGGCCCCTCCCACCGGCCTTGCCCCAACCGGGTTCCAGTTCATCGCGCGAATGTCGGCGCGAACCGCCCAGCGCCCCAGTGGCGGGCCGCGCCTGTGCCTCATACGCCGATCCGGGACTACCCGCTATTTCCCGCCATCCTACTGACGAAATTGACAGGTGACCCGCACCCGCTTCCGGTCCTGCCTCCACGGATCATTGCGGTTCAGGTGCGCACAAGGTTTCCGGCCGCAGGGCCGGTCGCCGCCATGCCCGCGACGCGCAGGAAAGCCGTCACGCCCACCGCGACCGCACCGATGACCGAGAAGATGAGCTGCCAGGTCTCAGACGGCATCATGTGTTTGACGATCCCGAGTGTCGCGTAAAACCCGGCCATGCCTGCGGGTGCCACAAAGGCCAGTGCGATCAGCAGCCGCACCCAGATCGGGCGGACCAGCATGAACAGTCCTTGAGCGACTGCCAGTGTCAGGCCCGCGGCGATAAGACCGACGAGGAGGCTGCCGAGCCAGCCAGCGCCTGTGCCATAGGCCCAGATGCCAGTATTCAGGCCGATAAAAAATGGCAGGGCGAATACTGCGAGATTGAACAGCAGCCAGCACATGGTGCCGATGGCTGCAATGGACACAAGGATCCCGAGAATGATCATGGTGGTGTCTCCGTGCAAGGAATTGGACGGTCGCGCCTTCCACCACCACCATGGCGCAAGACGAAATATAGCATGAACATGCCCGCCTGCACGAGCCGGAATGATCGATGATTTAGATTCTCCGGCTCGTGACGATGGGAAAGGCAGCGCTCACGCGCTGCCGGTTCCGAAGCGATAGACCGGAATGCCCAGCTTGCGGGCCTTGTCGGCCAGGTTGTCCTGAATGCCGGTGCCGGGGAAGATGATGGCCCCGATCGGCATGGTGGAGAGCATCTGATCGTTGCGCTTGAACGGCGCCGCCTTGGCATGTTTCGCCCAGTCGGGCTTGAAGGCGACCTGTGCGACCTTGCGGTTATTGGCCCAGGTCGCCGCAATGCGTTCCGCGCCCTTGGGCGATCCGCCGTGCAGGAGCACCATGTCCGGGTGCTTGGCATGGACCTGATCGAGCTTGGCCCAGATCGTCCGGTGATCGGTGGTGTCACCGCCCGAGAAGGCGATCTTCGGTCCGGCGGGCAGCAATACCTCGTTGTCTGCCCGGCGTTTTGCGGCGATGAAGTCGCGGCTGTCGATCATGGCCGAGGTCATCTGGCGATGGTTGACCCGTGAGCCGGAGCGTTGCGACCAGGGCGTGCCGGTGGTGCGCAGATAGATGTCGGCGGCGGCATCGCGGAAGGTTTCCATGCTGTCGCGGCGCTCGATCAGGCTTTGGCCCGCGCCGATCAGGGTTTCGAGCTGGACGGATTTGACCTCGCTGCCGTCCTGTTCGCGCTGAAGGCGCTTCTGTGCCTGCTCGTTATCGTCGAGTTTGGTCTCGATCCGCTCGACAGCGCGGTGGAAGGTGTTGACGGTGGACCAGAGGATCTCGTCGAGGTCGAAATCGAGGCTGGTATCGGCCATGGTGGAAATCAGGGCGTCGAAGATGTCGGAGACTGCGCCCTGGATGACGTGATCTTCGGGTGTGATCCGGGGATCGGCCTCGTCTTCGGAAGGGCGGTAGCCGTAGAGTTCAAGTTCTTCGATGGCATGGCCGGTCGGGGACGTGCTGTGATCGGGTTCGAAATCGTCGTGCGCGTACATGGGATGCTTCCGTCAGTTGGACCGCGACCGTCGCGGCCTTCATGGCGACGAAAGCCCACGGGCGGTCCGGTCTGGCAGCGCGAGCCTCTGGCGAGGGCCTTGATGGCAAAGCCCGGCTGATTTGTTTCGCGCTGTAAAGGCGGCTCCGCCGCCGACGGAAATCAGTCGGGCGCCGCCATTGCTTGACCGGAGCGTTTGTGGGCCGATCGCCCTCTCAGAAGGCCAAGGCGCGGTCCTCTGCTGATGACAGGATGCGGCCTATGCGCATGACAGGGATTGGAACGGCCCGATCACGGACCCGTACCGGCTATTGCACTTGAAGCCATGAAGCGGCTGACGTCCTCGGGAGCGATTTGCACCCGGACCTCTGCCCGAACGGCATCCAGCCCGTAAGTTGCGAGATCTTCGTTGAAGTCCCCCATCATGGGCGAGAGCGTGATGGCGTCGATCCCGACCTCGTGCGCCCGGTCCACCAGGCTATCGCGTGCGCTGTCACCAGCCGGATCGTTGTCGCGGACGATATAGAGCCTGCGCAGTTGCGGCGGGAACAGGATGGCCGCGAGGTGTCCGGCCGAGAGCGCGGAAACCATCGGCATGGTGGGCAGAGCCTGACGCAGCGACAGGATGGTTTCGATACCTTCCCCTGCTGCCATGACATCCTGTGCATCACCGAAACGAACTGCATGTCCGAGCAGGTCGCCCATTGCCTTCCTCGGCGGATCGACGGGTGCTTTGCCGGAACCATCCGGGGCCAGCCATGTGCGGTGTGCGCCGGTAATCCTGCCATTGAGGTCGGTGACGGCGGCGATCATTGCGGGCCAGGCTTGCGTCGGGCCATCGTCCTCAGGCCGCCAGTAACAGTTGGGGTGGAAGCGCAGATTTGCGGTCTGGCGTAAATCCGTAGTGCCGCGTCCGCGTAAATACGCTTCTGCGGTACTGCCGATCAGCGGCTGCGTCATGCGCCAGAGGCGGCGTGCGGCCTCGGATGATCCCGATGGTGCTGGCGTTTGGGACTGACGGGATGGGGGCTGCGGTTCAGGATGCGGCAGGCTAAGGAAGCGCCGGGCTTCTTCGGCAACGTCTGCGAAGTCGATCAGACCGAGCGAGTCCCGGATCACGTCCAGCAGATCGCCATATTCCCCCGTGGCCGAGTCCTGCCATTTACCAGCAATGCCTTTTACGCTGTCATGCAGCCGGACGAACATGGACCGGCCAGCCGTGTTTCGGACATCGCCAACCTGCCAGTAATTGCCCTGTTTGCGCCCATTCGACAGATAGTGGCGGCACACCGCCTCGGCCTGTCGGCCGAGACGCTGCGCCAGTTCGGAAGCGTTGAGACGCGCCATTATGCGGCCTCCCGCTCACCGATGCGCAGGGCCGGGAAGCGGTCAAGCAGTTTGCCGATGATCGCCGGTCCTGTCGCATCGACAGGCACGAAGAAGCGCAGTTTCCACGAGATGATCTCGCTGAAGAGGCCATAGGCCCGCAGCCGGTCGCGCATCGCGTCAGTAAAGCCGGTCAGTTCGATCCGGTTGGCGCCCATGACCCGGACGCGGCGCAGTTGCAGACCTTCGGCCAGATCAAGGATCGTGCGACCTTCGATCAGCGCGGCATAGGCGGCATCCGGTGTCAGGCTGCTGGTGACGCCACTGGTCGAGGCATTGGCAGCCCAGGCCGGTGATACCCGGCGACCGATGATGCGTTCGCCCTCGTCGGTCTGGAGCCGATAGATGCGGGAGGAGTCCTGCGGCAGGCGCTTCCAGATTGGCAGAAGCAACCCTGTCACCATATGCAGGATGCTATCGGTGAACTCAGGCACCTCGGCCAATTCTGCCTTCCAGGCTGCGCTGAAGGCGGCACGGTCGGCCTCGATCCAGTGGGTTTCGCCCATCGCCCGCACCGGAATGTTCATCGCCTCCATCGGCCGGATCAGCCGGACGCGCCGTTCGATCTCGCCATCATCCAGCATGACGCTGGTAGTCGGGATCTGCACGGCGGCACGACCGGATCGCTCGTTGATGAGCAATCTTGCGCGGGGATCATCCAGTTCCGCCAGGGCTGCATCGAGCGTGACCGGCTGATTGCGCCTGCGCTCGGTGAGCGTCAGGAGCCGGGTTTCCGCCCCTGTGCCCGGATGGGTGTGGATCATCTGCCGGTCCGTGACGATGAAGCTTTCGGCCTTCAGCGTTTCCAGCCCCATATCATAGGTGCCGGATGCCATCGCCCCGTCGATCCGCGCCTGCAGAAGCTGCTCGAAGGCCGAGAACAGGATGCCCTGCAATTCGATGGTCAGCGCCAGCAGGCGGTTGAGGAAGGTGGTGATTGGCGGCAGTTCATCCTTGATGCCGGTCGAATCCATCAGCTTCAGGCCGGTGGCCGATTCAAACCGTTCGAGCGAGCAGCCCTCGACCTTGCCGCGCACGATCAGCAGATAGAGCTGACGCAAGGCATCGCGAGCATAGGCGGATTCCAGATTATCCTCGGGACGGAACAGCCCCTGGCCGCCGGTCTGGCGCTGGCCGCGGGTGATCGCGCCCAGCGTGTCGAGGCGGCGCGCGATGGTCGAAAGAAAGCGCTTCTCGGCCTTCACATCCGTAGCGATGGGGCGGAACAGCGGCGGCTGCGCCTGATTGGTCCGGTTGGTGCGGCCAAGTCCCTGAATGGCGGCATCGGCCTTCCAGCCCGGTTCCAGCAGGTAATGCACGCGCAGCCGCTGGTTTTTCGCCGAGAGTTCGGCGTGATAGCTGCGTCCCGTGCCACCGGCATCCGAGAAGACCAGAATGCGCTTCTGGTCATCCATGAAGGCCGACGTCTCGGCGAGGTTGGCAGAAGGCGCACGGTTCTCGACCGCAAGGCGTGCCGATGCACCTTCGCCCTTGCGCACGATCCGGCGCGAACGGCCTGTGACCTCCGCCACCATATCCGTGCCGAAACGCTGCACGATCTGGTCGAGCGCTCCGGGGACAGGCGGAAGCGATCCCAACTGCTCCAGCATCTCGTCACGCCGCGCCACGGCTTCGCGGCATTCCACCGGCTGACCATCGCGGAAGACGGGGCGTGACGACAGGTTGCCCTCGCTATCGCTGAACGGTTCATAGAGCTGCACCGGAAAGGAATGTTGCAAATAGGAGCCTACATACTCCCTCGGAGTGACATCGACGGAAATATCGTTCCATTCCTCGGTCGGGATTTCGGAAAGCCGCCGTTCCATCAGGGCTTCGCCGGTCGAGACGATCTGGATGACGGCGGCATGGCCCGCTTCAAGATCGGCCTCGATGGACCGGATCAGGGTCGGGGTTTTCATGGAAGTCAGCAGATGGCCGAAGAAGCGCTGCTTGGTGCTCTCGAACGCCGAGCGTGCGGCGGATTTGGCCTGCCGGTTCAGCGTTCCCTCGCTGCCGGTGATGTTGGCGGCTTCCATCGCCGCGTCCAGATTCCCATGAATGACCGCGAAGGCGGCAGCATATGAATCGTAGATGTGCCGCTGTTCGTCCGTGAGCTGATGCTCGATCAGTTCATATTCGACGCCATCATAGGAGAGTGAGCGCGCGGTATAGAGGCCGAGGGATCGCAGGTCGCGGGCCAGCACCTCCATGGCCGCAACGCCACCGGCTTCGATCGCCTCGACGAACTCGGCGCGGGTCTGGAACGGAAAATCCTCACCGCCCCAGAGGCCGAGGCGCTGCGCATAGGCAAGATTGTGAACTGTGGTGGCGCCGGTCGCCGAGACGTAAACCACGCGGGCATCGGGCAGCGCGTGCTGGAGCCGCAGGCCCGCACGTCCCTGCTGAGAAGCGGCGACATCGCCGCGTTCGCCTTTTCCGCCACCGGCATTCTGCATGGAATGGCTCTCGTCGAATATGATGGCTCCATCGAAATCGGACCCCAACCATTCGACGATCTGCTTGACGCGCGAAACCTTCTCGCCCCGGTCGTCGGAGCGTAGCGTGGCATAGGTGGTGAAAAGGATGCCTTCCGACAGCGTGATCTTTGCGCCTTGAGGGAAGCGCGACAGCGGTGTCACAAGCAGCCGTTCCATGCCGAGCGCCGACCAGTCGCGCTGCGCATCCTCGATCAGTTTGTCGGATTTGGAGATCCAGATCGCCTTGCGCCGACCGCGCAGCCAGTTGTCGAGAATGATGGCGGCGGACTGGCGGCCCTTGCCAGCGCCGGTTCCGTCACCGAGCATGAAGCCCCGCCGAAAGCGGATCGATCCCGCAGCATCTTCGGGCGCGGCGCTCACATTGTCGAAATGCTCGTCCACGGTCCATGCGCCGGCGAGATGATCGGCATGGGCTTCACCGGCATAGATCACCGTTTCAAGCTGGGCGTCCGACAGACACGCGCAGATGTCTGCGGGCAGCATGGGCCGGTAGGAGGGCTTCGGCGGTGCGACCGAAGCCATGGCGGCAGATTGCACCAGCTTGGTCGGATGCGGCTGCGCGCCAGCAATGCGCAGCGATTGCAGCGCATATTCCTCATAAATGGCGTCGGACAGGCGAGCGCCGTCCGGTGGCGTCCAGTCCACGGTCTCATAGGCAAGTTCGACGCCCTCGGGATCTTTGGCGGGAGCAGCGGCAGGCCGCGCAGTTATCGCCCGGGCCAGATAGCCCCGCACGGTTTTCGGCGCGGTGGTCGAAGCGGACACCACGATCTTCGGCAATGAGACTGGCGAACGCTGCGGGGCATGTGCCTCGATCCATCCGATCAGCGTGGCAACATCAGGCGCGATCCCTGGTGAGGCCGGGAAACTGGCCGGTTCGTCGGCGGGCAGCTTGTCGATCACGGTCAACCGCGTGTCGATTGTGGTGCCGTGCTTTGCATAGACCGCGCCATCGACGGCGGCGGTGAACACCACGCGGCCACGGGCCTGCAAGCGGATGAAAGCGTCCCGCCAAGCCGGAGCTTCGGGGCCAAAGCCAGCGCCGGTGATCGTCACAAGGCGGCCGCCCGGAGCAAGACGGGCCAGTGCCGAAGCAACATGGCGGTAGGCCGCATCAGCGACGCGCCCGCTGACATTGGCCATGACCGAAAATGGCGGATTCATCAGCACAACGGACGGGACGGCATCCGGACCCAGATGATCGTCGATCTGGGCGGCGTCGAAACGGGTGACGGCAAAGGCCGGAAAGAGCGAGGCGAGACAGTCGGCGCGGGTCTCGGCGAGTTCGTTGAGGATCAGCGAACCGCCGATAGTCTGCGCCAGGATCGCCAGAAGCCCGGTCCCCGCCGATGGCTCCAGCACGCGGTCATGGGGCGTGATCGCGGCAGCCGTCAGAGCGGCAAGGCCGAGCGGGATCGGCGTCGAAAACTGCTGGAAGTTCTGGCTTTCTTCGGAACGCCGGGTCTGCGTCGGCAACAGCGCCGTGATCTTTGCCAGCACGGAAATCCGTGCAGCCGGAGACGCGGCTTTACGGAAAAGCGCCTTTCCGTATTTGCGTAAGAAAAGAACGGTAGCGACCTCGCACGCCTCATAGGCCAGCTTCCAGTCCCACGCGCCACTGGCATCGGATGCGTCAAAGGCCGTTTCCATCGCACCGCGCAATGTGACGGCATCGACGCGCTGGCCGCGTTCGAGATGGGGGAGCAAAAGATTGGCCGCAGCCAGGATCGCAGGCGCAGCCGCCAGCGGCGTGACCGGATCGGCCACGGGGAAAACCATGTTCATGTCGGGAACCTCAGAAGAGCGGGAAGGACAAGCCCGGACAGCGCTCTCTCTCGACCACCCGGACCTGACCCTTTTCGGCCCACCTCTCACTCTCAGAGCGCAGCATAAAAAAAGCGCCCCGACCGGACGGCGGGGCGCTTGGCAGTGTCATCCCGGGATTATCCGAAGCGGCGACCGGCTTCGGTAAAGGTGTATTCATTAGCGGCGATGGTTTCATCGACCATTTCGTCCGAGGACAGATAATCATATTCGCGTTCAAGCTGGCGGTAGAGCCATCGAGCCAGATCGCGCAGCGCCTCGATGATCGTCTCCTCGGCATCGGCGGTCATGTCCCGCCAGGTCGGGCTGTCGCGCTCTACTGAGATCGCCATGCTATATTCGTGATAATAATGGCCGCGATGGCTGGCATCGGCGCGAAGCTGATAGAAGTTTCGGCGCTGGATTGCCTGAAGGGCGTCGGCGATGCGGTGCAGTTCGGTGTCCTGCGGGGCGTATTCCCGGATCAGGCGCGGCGCATGCTTCCGGTAGGAATAGAAGGTCTCGAAGCACGCACCGTCGCCCTGCGAGCAGAAGCCCCGGAACCAGATGCAGGGGTCTTGCCGTGTGCCGCCGCCCATTAAACGGACGGTGCGGGTCTTGAGGCTCAGCCCGAGGATTTCCGCGATGCGCTGGAAATCCTCATAGACGGCATCGTACCAGTCATAGTCGAAGCCGCCCTCACGATACCAGGCGCGAGCCTTGTCCTTCGCCGCGTCGGACAGTTCGTTGAGGCGATAGACGATGGTTTCGATGATCTCACTCATAGGGATCTCTCCCTTCGAGCACCGAGGAAAGCCAGCCATCGGTATAGATCCAGTCCACCGTTTCGCCGGTGGCAAGATCAAGGACATGCGCGCCACCCCCGAAGCCGTCTATGCGCGGCTTCGAGCAGCTGTTTGCGTATTGGAAACCCCATAATCCGCTCAGGCCAAACTCGGCAGCGCAGCGTTTGACGAATTGGACGACATGCTCGGGATCGCCGGTGATGTCATCGCGAATCCAGAGCTGTGTGCCACCATGTTCTGGCTGGATGGAGAGCAGGAAGCCATCCGATGGTGGATCTTCGGCGGCATTGTCATCCGCCAGAGCGTTGTAGAGCTCAAGCGCGCGGGCGGCGTTTTCGGGGGTGCCTACGTCGAGGAGGCAGGAAAAGTGCGTGTAATAGTCGGCCATGACGGTCTCCGGACATGACAGGGCCCGGCGTATGGCCGAGCCGAATGGGATGGAATGGGTGAAGTTCAGGCGGCCTGCGGCACGCGGAGCAGATCGACCGAGGTTTCGCGCCAGAAGGGATCGACCAGCCGGGCTTCCAGTGCAGCGGCGCGGTAACGCAGCCGTCTCGCATCACCAGCGTCCAAGGCTCGGAATGCCATACCGCGCAGGCGGCTGGCCTCGGTCACGATCCTGCGTGCTTCGGCATCGGATGCGACGGGCTGTTGCCAGAGGATAATGTCGGCGCGGATTTCACCGGCGAGGACCAGGCGCTGATCTCGGTCCTGAATGAGCATGATGCGCAGCTGAAAATACGGAAGCTGTCCGGCCCTGTGCAAATATCGCCGCGCGACAGGCGCAAGGCCGCGGCCTGGATGGCCTCTTCCGGTGACGGGCATTCCCCAAGCGGGATCACGCGGTCAAAGCTATTCGCCGCGTCACTGGCGTCATAGCTGGCCACGCCGAGGCACGAGATGCGCAGCGGCAGCTTTTGCGCCCGATAAAGCGCGGGCAGAACATCGACAGCCAGAATCTGACCGATTGAGCGGAAGGTTTCGGAACGGGCAAAGGTCATCGGGATCACTCCATGACGGGCGCCGGTGAGCCTCTCTCTCCAGCCCTCAACCCGTCACGGCCGAAAGGCCCGCACTCTTCCTCTCTGACCGGGGTTTCGTCCCCGGTTCCGCAACCGGCGATGGGCGACCATCGCAAGGCCGAAGGCCCGAAGCGCGGGCTGCCGCGCTCGGGCCGTCGGGGATGAGGCGCTTTCGCGCCTTATTCCCACGGGTCCAACTCCAGCTTCACCATGTCGTCATCGCCGTCGAACTCGGCGGCGGGGCAAGCGGCGTGGGTGCCGTCTCCGGCCTGGAACACGACGATCGAAACCATCAGCGTGGCGGCAAGGCTGGCGGCGAAGGCAGTGGCATCTGCATAGGACATGGGTTCCGGCTCCTGTGTTTGGAGGCGGGGGACCATCCCCCGCGCGACAGGCGCCCGAAGTGTCTGACCGGATCTGCAATCACCCGAGGGCGTTCGGACTTTTTCCGAATCCCCGAGGGCGGCACGCGCGCGTAAGCCGACCCCTTTGGGGTTGAATGTCAAAGAGACGGATCGGACCAAGGTTTGCGAATGGAAGCGGGGGTGGTTTTTCGCATCTGACAGGATGCCGGGTACCCGTCGCAGATGCTCTGCCGCGCCAGCCTTGCCATCATGCTGGCATCAGGATCGTGTTCCCTTCAGGCCAGAGATGGCTGCCGCTTGTCCTGATGGGAATGGCGGATTGCATGGTGAAGCCGGATTGGACCCGTCCGGTGCAGTCCTCCCATCCTCACGGCCCGACACACTGCGATTGGGTCTTCAGCTCCAAAGCCCATCGGCAATTTCGCGGGCTATCATCGCGCGCGCCTTCATTATCAGATCATCGTCCGAGGTATCGATATGACTGAAGAAACGGGCACGAGCACCATGAGCGGTCCACTCGGCGTAGCGGCAATACTCACGGGCATCGAGCCGGAACACCCGCATGTCTTCGGCCCAATGGGGTTTGGGTTCCACGACGACGGTAATGCCGTCGCGGGTTTCTTCCCAGGGCAGTGTACGCTCCATCGGACGGTTTTCCCGATCCTGGGCAAAGATTTCATCGATGTCGATACTGATCGGCATGGCGGCTCTCCAAAGAAAAAGCCCGATCACGAGGACCAGGCGAGTTACGGAAACGGAGCGGTTGGAACGAGGCGACCGAAGCCGCCCCGCATGAGTGCTATTCAGCAGCGACCATATGCTGTTCTTCCTCGTCGTCAGCCGGGTCGTCCTCGCCATCGCCGGAAAGGAAATCGGGCAAATCGTCGGCTTCCGCCGCAGCGCCCGATGCCGGATCGACTTCGATACCGTCATCCACCATGCGCAGCGGCTCGGGCAGCCAGCCGGTTTCGGCCAGCAGGCGTTCGGCCTCCTTCGCCATGTCGCCCTTCTTCAGGTGCCCGATCAGATCGGCGGCCCGGTCTCCGGCCCCTTCGCGCACGGCTTCAAGGATACGCGGCTTGGTCACGCGGCCAAGATAATTGCCAACCGTCGGCCGCCAGCCCACGGCCACCATATCGAGGCCGGTCGAACGGGCCAGCCGGTCAGCCTGCGACAGGCGGATGTCCAGTCCGTGCTGGCTGACGCCCATGCCGCTGTAGGGGTTAGGCTTTTCATAGAGCGCGTTGACACCGAAACTGACGCAATGGGCGAGCAGGTCCATGCGCGAACCATCATCCAGATCAGTCAGCCAATCCCAGAGGGCGGCATCGTCTGCTGGGACATGATCGCCCCAGCGTTCGTGCCGGTCTGCGATCGACTTGGCGGAGGCGCTATCGCGCAGATCCTCGGCCTGAGCGGGCAGATGAACCTCCCGGACCTGGGCTTCGAGGCATCCCTTGCTGGAATGCGGCATGAAGCAATCCATGACCAGCCTGTGCAGCAGTGCCGTCATAGCGACATGCGGGTTTACTGCCACCGCATCCCGCAGCGCCAGCGTCCGATGCGCGGTCAGCTCGCTGACCAGGCGATCGGGCAGCGGCTTGATGGTGTCGGCCTCGTCTTCCTCCTCAGTTTCGACCGTCTGGCCGCCCAGCGTGATAACTGCACCCATGCGGCTTACCTCCGGTTCTGCCCGCTGGATCACCTCGCCGGTTTCCGGGTCAACGATTTCAGCTTCCGGTTCCGCAGGCGTTTCATCCTCGGCGCGAACATAGCCGCGCTCGATCAGCAATGCGCCATCGGCGTCGATGCTGATGAAGACACCCGCCATGCTGATCTGGTCCGGCTCGAAGGTCATCGGACGGCGCTCGAAGGTTTCCAGCGCCTGTTCGATCTCACCGAGGCGGGCGTCGATCTCGTCCGGCAGTTCGTCGGCCTCGCCATATTCCGCTTCAAGCCGCTCATATTCGTCGCGCAATGCCTCGCGGGTGGCGCGTTCATCTTCGGTCAGATCGACCGTCGTGCCGACAATCTGGCGCAGGCCATGGTCGTGACCATAGGGAAAGGTGATGGCGACCTCGATCCATTTCCAGCCCTCGGCGGCGATGGCTTCGGCCTCGGCCTTGAGTTTTTCGCCCACCAACCGGTCGAGCAGCACCGGATCTTGCAGCCAGCCACCATCGTCCTGCTGAAAGAGATCACGCAGCACGCAGCCTCCAGCCTCTTCATAGGCATCGATACCAACGAACACCGCTCGTTTGTCGGCGGCGCGGACCGTGGTTTCGGTCAGCAGGCGGCGGATGTGGTAGGGTTCTTTCTGCCAGCCATCCTTGATCGCTTCCCAGACCTGCTCCTGACGGGCATGGTCAGAACTGACGCTGAAGGCCATGAGCTGTTCCAGCGTCATGCCGTCCTCAGCATAGACGTCGAGCAAGGCCGGTGAGACGGAAACCAGACGCAGGCGCTGTTTCACCACCTTGGCATCCACGAAGAAGGCGGCGGCGATGGCTTCCTCGGTCATGCCCTTTTCGCGCATGGCCTGGAAGGCGCGGAACTGGTCGAGCGGATGCAGCGGTGCGCGCTCGATATTCTCGGCGAGCGAAACCTCATCGATCAGCACATCGGCGCTGGCCTCCGACACGACGCAGGGGACCGGCGCGATTTTGGCGAGGCGCTTTTGCTTGACCAGCAGCTCCAGCGCCCGGAAACGGCGACCGCCGGCGGGCACCTCGAACATGCCGGTTTCCTTGCCCTCAGCATCCACGACCGGGCGGACATGCAGGGACTGGATCAGGCCGCGACGGGCGATGGACTCGGCCAGTTCCTCGACCGAGATCCCGGCCTTGACGCGCCGGACGTTGGACTGGCTCAGCACCAGCTTGTTGAAGGGAATGTCGCGCGAGGACGACAGGGTGATCTTCTGAACGGCAGTGGCCATGTCAGTGACTCCATGACGGACGCCGGTGAGCCTCTCTCTCCGGCTATCAGCCCGTCACGAAGCGAAGCGCCGCCCTCTTCCTCTGAAGAGAGCGACGCCAGCCGCAGAACCTGAAACCCGGAAATCAGGCACTTTGGTTTTCCGTATCGGCGGATGTAGGGGAAAGGCCCGCGCCGACGCGGTAGAGCAGACGCTCGGCGGCGCGGATGCTGCCGGTCTGATGGGCGGCCTCGGCCCAGACCGAGATCGGGAAATCGCCGGTGAACAGCAGATCGCGCTCGATGCCCATGCCGAAGGGCAGCCGGACTGACTGCATCTCGCCAAGGCTCCACGAACCCAGTTCGGGATGGCCGAGATCCGCCAGGCCGAACATGATGTCGCCATCCTCATCCAGCTCGGTAGCAAGCCAGACGCCTTCACCGAGGGGATTGAAGAACTTAACGACCGGGATGTGATCTTGATCGCGCTGGCGACCATTGGCCAGCAGGCGGTCGTGCTGTGCGCCTGTCAGGAGGATCATGCCGCAGCCCTCCGGTCGGTTACGCTGGCATCCGGCTCCACGGTGTCTTCGGCAAGCAGATGCGACAGCAGCCAGTCCGCCGCCTTGCTGGCCTGCGAGGCCGCGCGGACAATCGCGCGGGAATCCTCGCGCATGACCTCCAGCCACGACCCGATGTAATCGGCATGGCGGACGGTCGGCATGATCCCGAGCGCGGCGCAACTGAAGGCCGCGGTCTGTTCGGCAATCATTTCCTCGAAGGCGTATTTCTTCGAACCGAACGAGCCGGTCAGATCGCGGTTGAGGCGGCTGTGATGGCCGCTGGCGTGACCCAGCTCGTGCAGGGCTGTGCGGTGCCAGTTGATAGGCTCGAAATAGGCTTGCGGAGGCGGCACCTGCACATAGTCGAGCGACGGCATGTAGAAGGCGCGATTGCCGCCAATGCGGAAGTCGATGCCGGTGGCCCGGATCAGCGCCTCGACCCGAGGTTCGATAAGGCCCGGCGGCGGTGGCGGCGCGACTGCCGTGATCTCATCGGGTAGGCCATCGCATTGCGCGGCGTTAAAGACCGTGAACCGCTTCAGGAACGGAATGGCATGCGCATCCTCACCCGTCTCGCGGGCACGGCGCTTCTCGTCCTCGGGGGTGAAACGGTCGGCATAAACGACAGTCGTGCCACGCTCGCCCTTCCTGACATTGCCGCCAAGCGAAAGCGCCTGGCGGAACGTCAGCCACGCCTGAGCGGGGAAACCATGCTGGATGACAGCGCCCCAGAGGATGAGAATATTGATGCCGGAATAGGACCGGCCGGTTGAAGCATTTCTCGGCAGGCCCAGCGGGGCGGTATCAGGCGACGCACCCCAAGGCTGGACCCATGGCAACCGCCCTTGCTCCAGCTCGGCGATGATCTTGTTGGTGATGTCGTCGTAAAGGTTGCTGCGCGCGCCACCTTCCGCGAGGTTACGACCCTGTCTGGCCATCGGGATGATCTCCGCGACGGGCGCCGGAAGCCTCTCCTCCAGCCCTTAACCCGTCACGGAAAATCCGTCCGTACTCTCACTCTGAAGGGGGCGTTGCGGGGATCTCCCCGCAGAAGGGGTAGGCAGAGACCAAGGCTCGGCCGCAGGGGAAGGCGTTCCCCTATCCGGACTTCCTTGAAAACTGTCAGAAACTCGCGTATGTTTCCAACAGGAGAACGGCGATGACACGGCTGACCGAACAGATTCTGGCCCATGCGACGGGACTGCCCGAAGGCGTCCCTGTGTCCGCCAAGGGCCTGCTCCACCTCGGAAACCGTGCGGCCGTGGATCAGGCATTGTCGCGCCTGTCGGAGCGGGGGCAGCTCATCCGCGCCGGTCGTGGCGTCTATCTGCGTCCCATCGCCAGCCGGTTCGGCACGCGCGCACCGTCGGTCGAGCAGGCTGTCGAGGCTCTTGCGACCCAAAAGGGGGAGATCATCGTCTCGAACGGCGCCGCAGCAGCGAACGCGCTTGGCTTGACGACGCAGGTGCCCGTCCGCTCGGTCTATCTGACCTCCGGGCGCAGCCGAAAGATGCACCTCGGCAAGCAGGTCGTCGAATTGCGGCACGCGCCGCGCTGGCAACTGGCCCTGGCCAACCGCCCCGCAGGGGAGGCCGTGCGGGCGCTGGCTTGGCTCGGCCCCGAAAGGGCGGAGGCCGCGCTCACGACATTGAAACGGAAGATGCCGCCCGGCGTGTTCGGCGAACTGGTCGCCGCCGCGCCGCAGTTTCCGACATGGCTCGCACAGAGCGTCGGAAAGGCGGCCTATGGCTGACGTCTTTCTTCAGCTTTCGGCCGGGGATCGGCGTGATGCACTGGGCGTCGCTGCCGACCGTTCGGGTCGCCCCACCCATCTTCTCGAAAAGGATGTGTGGGTGGTGTGGGCGCTGGCGACCCTCTACGCGGCACCGCTCGGCGAGCATCTGGTGTTCAAGGGCGGCACGTCGCTGTCGAAAGCCTATCACGTCATTCGCCGGTTTTCGGAGGACGTGGATCTGACCTACGACATTCGGGCGATTGCGCCCGATCTGGTTGGGGACAATGGCGAGGGTCTGCCGAAGACACGAAGCGAGGAAAAGCGCTGGTCCAGCGAGGTCCGTCGGCGGTTACCGGCATGGGTCGCGGAAACCGTGCAGCCTGTGATCGAGACCGCACTGGCCGTCGAAGGTCTGGCGGCGGCCGTCCGCGTCGAGGATGAGAAGCTCTTCATCGACTATGAGGCGACCGCAGCCGGGTCCGGCTATGTGGCTCCAAGCGTCATGCTGGAGTTCGGCGCGCGCTCGACGGGCGAACCCGCGAGCTTGCGCGACGTCGTCTGCGACGCGGCCGGCCTGATCGAGGGGCTGCTCTTCCCGACGGCGCGGCCGCGCGTCATGCACGCGGAGCGGACGTTCTGGGAGAAGGCGACCGCCATCCACGTCTTCTGCCTCCAGGAGCGGCTGCGCGGCGACCGCTTCGCGCGACATTGGCACGATGTTGTCCGACTGGACGAAGCCGGCTTCGCGGAAGCCGCTTTTGCCGATCGCGACCTGGCCAACGCTGTCGCTCGGCACAAGTCGATGTTCTTCGCAGAGAAGGCCGCCGACCGCACGCCGATCGACTATGCAGCGGCTGTCAGCGGCGGCTTGCAACTCGTGCCGGTCGGCGATGGCGCGAAGGCGTTGGAGGATGACTATGCCCGCATGGTTGAGGATGGACTGCTCTTCGACGACGAGGAGCCGTTCGAAGCGCTCATGGCGCAGTGCGCTGATATAGCCGCGCGCGCGAACAGAGCAGCCAAGTAAGAAACTGGGAGGACCGGGGGTATATGAGCGAAGTCGAAGAAGAGCGAAAATTCCAGTTTCTGCGGGACGGCGATGCCGAGCCATCTGAACTGGACTGGAACAAGGGGATCGAGAGCGCCCGCAAGGCGATTTCCGAGGCCATGAACGCCAAGAATATCGCGTTTTTGCTCGGCGCTGGCTGTTCCTCCCTGATGAAAGACAAGAAGGAACTTGGCATTGCGACCATGGCGCCCCTGGCCAAGGAGTTTTGCGGGGAAACCCTTGAGGCGCGCGCGGCGGGATTCTACGCCGATCCGCCGGTAGCCGGCGCTGCCCCAGCGCCATGGCGGCTGACCAAGCGCGAACTCGACTATCTCGATACGCTCGGGATCGATCTGGCGAAGGATTACAACCGTAACCTGGAACGCTTGATGGAGGTGCTGTTCGCGCAGCGGTTCGTGCTGCGCCAAAGCGAAAATCCCGATCTTCGCCCCTATCGCGCTGTTCTCGACGGCATCATCAAGAAGGTTCAGGATTTCCTGTGGACTCGTGTTACCCAAGGGGCCTTCGCCACGGAGAGCGACACCACCGTGCGCGACCTCTACGAGCGGTTTTACAAGAAACTGGTCTTGCGAGATCGGTCCTTGCCCCGGCCGTGGGTGTTCACGACCAACTACGATCATTTCAGCGAATTGGCGATGGATCGCCTGGGCATTCCCTATGCCAACGGCTTTTCCGGTGTAGTTGAACGTCGCTTCAACCCGGCGACCTTCCGCTATGCCTTGGCCGAGCAGCTCGACGTCGCCAGCCGCAAGTGGACCGCTGTCGACGCCTTCGTCTATCTCTGCAAATTGCATGGTTCAGTGACTTGGACCGAGGACGATCATGGCCTGTTCCCGATCAAGGAGGTCTGGCCGCCGCAGTCCACGAACCAGATGCTGATCTATCCGACGCCGGCGAAGCAGAACTCTTCGCTCGGCTCGCCTTACGCGGACCTGTTCCGGGAATTTCAGTCCCGGATCGTGCGCGAGCAGAGCGTTCTTATCACGGCGGGCTACGCCTTCGGCGACGAGCACCTGAACAACATCATCTATCAGGCTCTGACGATCCCGACCTTCCGCTTGGTGATCTTTGCGGCGCCCGACACGGAGGGAGAGATCGCCAAGCTGCGGGCGCTGCGCGATCCGCGCATTTGGATCATTGGAGGCAATGGCCCTGCCGAGGGGACGAGGGCGCACTACTTCGACATGATCGTCGAGCATTTCATGCCCCAGCGCCCCAGCGACAGGATTGATGATGCCGTCCGCAAGGTGTTGTCGGAGCTGGCGCCGAAAAGGGACGACGAGACGAAGGATGGCGAGGCATGAGCCACGACGATCGCAAGCGGGCGATCGGCAAGGTGGTCTCGGTCGCTGCCGACCGCTTTGTCGTCGAGATGCACGTCGGCACCGACAACTTCACGGTCGTCGGCTTCGACGACGTGCATTATGTGGCGCGACTGGGATCATTCCTGATGATTCCGTCGCAGTCGGAATATGTCGTGGTCGAGGTTGTCGGCCTGCGTGAGCGCGACGCGAGCACGCCTTCCGAGCGGGGCGATTTCGACCGGGCCGGCTCCTCGAAGTATCTGGACGTGGTGCCCGTCGGCATGTTGCCGATGCGCGGCGGCGCGTTTCGCTTCGGTGTGTCGGTTTTCCCGTCTCTGTATGCGGACGCACTCTATGCGCTGGATGGCGAGCTCGATCGCATCTTTGAGACCGAGGCCACCGTCGAGCCGTCAGTCGGCCCGGATGGCGGCGCCTGCCAACCCGAAGGGGCCACGCGCTATCGGGTTCTGCCGATCGGCAAGTCGGTGGTGTTCGAGGACTACGACGTCAAAGTTCGTCTGAACGAGTTCTTCGGCGGTCATGTCGCCGTCCTAGGCAATACCGGCAGCGGTAAATCCTGCACGGTCGCCTCGGTCTTGCAGTCCCTTTTCAGCAAGCCGGACGAACATCACGCTCGCGGAGCGACGTTTATCGTCTTCGACGTGAATGGCGAGTATCACGAGGCGCTTTCTCCTTTGGCAAAAGACGGCGGCATCGGCGTCCATCGCGTAATCCTTGATGGGACGACTGCTGGCTTTCGGATGCCGCATTGGTTCCTGGAAATGGCAGAGTGGGAACTGCTTTTGCAGGCGAGCGAGCGAACGCAACTGCCGGTCCTTCGGACGGCGTTAGGTCTGACAAGTCTCTTTCATGCCAACACGCCAGACGCTCTGGCTCTGCGCGAGCACTTTGTCGCCACTTGCATC
Organism: Mesorhizobium sp. ES1-1; assembly: GCF_020164785.1. Taxonomy (GTDB): domain Bacteria; phylum Pseudomonadota; class Alphaproteobacteria; order Rhizobiales; family Rhizobiaceae; genus Mesorhizobium. The sequence goes on from NZ_JAIUGX010000015.1 coordinate 107,692, forward strand.
ATCGAGTGCTTTCGAGGTGCGGATGGCGACTCCCCAGTGTCGAAGTTTCAGCGCGTCGTCTCCCTTCTTCAGAAATATCCGACGAACGACCTGAATATGGCGTTGTTGAACCGCTTCAGTCCGAATTTTCAGTACGGAAATTTTTCTGGGAACAATCAATCGGCGTTTCTGAACGAAGTAAGGAAAAAGCTCAGGGAGGATGCGCCCTTACCAGCCTACAATCGGACCCCATTTTCTTTTGATGAGCTGCACGAGTGTCTCGACTTCGCGATCCTCTATGAGGAGGCCCACGGCAACCGCCAAATCCGAGATTACTGCTCGTCCATGGTTACGCGGCTCAGATCTCTCCAGGAGAGGACCGAATATGCCTTTCTACGTCACGAAGGAACTGACGTTGGCGCCGCTGTAAGCGATCTGGAATTCTTGACCAACATCGTCGGTCTGGAAAGGGCTGCTGGCGAAGCGTTCACCAAACGCAATCAGGTCATCATTATCGACCTGAATTCCGTCGAAGATGAGATCGTTGAGTTGGTCAGTGCGGTCGTCGCGCGCATGCTTTTTCGGTTCCTTCGCCGTGCGGAACCAAGAAACCGCTTCCCGATACACCTGCTCCTCGAAGAGGCTCACAGGTATGTCGCCTCTACGCCCTCCCGGTTTTCCATCGACGCAACCAAGATATTCGAGCGCATCGCCAAGGAAGGGCGCAAGTACGGCATGTTCGTGCTCTTGGCATCGCAACGCCCGAGTGAACTGTCCAAGACGGTTCTCAGCCAGTGCTCCAATTTTCTGGTTCACCGCATCCAGAACCCCGACGATCTTTCTCAGATTCGGCAGATGACGCCGTTCATCTCGGATTCGGTCTTGAAGCGGTTGCCGTCATTGCCTCGGCAGCACGCGCTGGTGTTCGGAACATCGGTCAATCTCCCGACGACATTCAAGGTGCGGGAGGCATCACCGCGGCCGCGCAGCGACGATACCGCCGTGGTCGATTTGTGGTTCCACGAAGAAGGTCGAGCCGCCGACATTCGACTCGCTCCGGCCGATACCGCTGGAGGGGAGCCGATGGCAGTAAACGAAGCGTCAGACGATGACATCTTCTGACCATCTGGAGGCCCTGGCGCAGACGCTGGAGGCCACGGGAGACTACCGGGTCGTCCGGCGTCTCAAACCGCGCCCTCGCATCGTTCCTCCGCCAGGCACGCCGCTGCGCCTTGGCCTGGTGGTCGATGTGGAGACCACGGGGCTCGACTATCAGCGCGACGAGATCATCGAACTCGCCATGACACCATTCAACTACGGCTTGGATGGCACCATTTTCAGCGCGGGTGACAGCTTCCAAGGGCTGCGTCAGCCGAGCAAGCCTATCGCCCCGGAAATCACCGCGATCACCGGCATCACCAACGAGATGGTGGCCGGCCAGATTATTGATCCCGCAGCGGTAGCCACATTCGCAGCGCCGGCTTCGCTCGTCATCGCGCACAACGCGGCGTTCGACCGCCGCTTCCTCGAACGATTCAGCGACGTGTTCTTGACGAAGCCGTGGGCATGCTCGCTCAGCCAGATCGATTGGGCAGCAGAGGGGTTCGAGGGCACGAAACTCGCCTATCTCGCTCAGGCCGCCGGCTTCTTCTACGACCGCCACCGCGCGATGCACGACTGTCTTGCTACGGTCGAGTTGCTGGCGATGTGGCTGCCCCGATCTGGCGCTACAGGTCTCAGCCGTCTCCTGGACGGCGCTCGTGCCGTTTCTTGGCGAATCTGGGCGGAGAACGCGCCCTTTGACCTCAAGGATGTCCTTAAAGCGCGGGGGTACCGCTGGAACGGCGATCCCGGCCCGCAGCCGCGCGCCTGGTATATTGACGTTCCCGAGGCTCAGTGCGAGGCCGAACTACGGTTCTTGAGAACGGAGATCTATCGGTATGAGGTCGATCCCCCGGTTCGGCGGATCGATGCTTATGATCGGTTTTCAGATCGCATCTGAGCGTCACAAAAGGCCGAGACTTTTGCAGATTATGATCAGCTGACCACTCTTTTGGTCACAGCTTTGCGGTCGACGAAAATCACGCCGCGAAGAATCCTCTTTTCCAGTCCTCAGCCGGCCGCCTTTAACCCTCAAGAGCGGATACGGTCTTACCTCAGATCGCAGCAACGCAGAATCAGAGTCAAGATATTGTTATAGAAAGAAAAATCAGCGCCGCCGCTTACGTGAATGCGCCGCGTAAGCAACATCTCTTAAAAGAGGGAACTGATAATACTTTGATTTTTATGGGGAAAATGGCGCACCCGAGAGGATTCGAACCTCTGGCCTCCGCCTTCGGAGGGCGGCGCTCTATCCAGCTGAGCTACGGGTGCATACCGTTCGCGAGATGCTTACGTCATGCTTACGCGAGTTTTTTGGCTTCTTGAAGAGCAAACCCGATATTCGCTCAAGCCATTGTTAAATCAGTACCTTTTCCCAACACCTTCAGCCTTCTCTGGACTTGACTACCGCCTTCGGAGGGCAGCGCTCTATCCAGCTGAGCTACGGGTGCTTCCCGGTGACCGGAAAACCGACCGGCCGGCGAACCGGCAGGTCACGGCTTCTTAGCGGAAGCAGGCGCGGGCTTCAACGGGCAATTGGCGATTGGCTGCGCGAGGGTCATTCCCCCGTTTCGCTCTTCACCGCCCGCCTGCGTCTCGGCGCGCGCTTCGGTTTACGGGCGTCGGTCAGTTCGTGCATGGCGTCGAGCTGCATCTGCTGCATTTCGGCCAGGCGCGTCCATTGGCGCGAGATGAGGTAGTCGAGCTTTTCGTGCAGATGGCGCACTTCGAGTTCGGCCTTGAGGTTGACGCGGTAGTCGTTGAAGGAGCGCAGGCGGTCTTTCGATTCCTGCCGCCTCTGGCTCATCATGATGATCGGCGCCTGCACGGCGGCGATGCAGGAGAGCAGCAGATTGAGCAGGATGAAAGGATAGGGATCGAAGGCAGCGCCCATGCCGGCGATCAAATTGATGCCGATCCACACCAGCAACACGCTGGCGAAGGAGATCAGGAACCACCAGCTGCCGCCGAAGGCCGCCATGTTGTCGGAGACGCGATCGGCGAAGGTGCGGTGCTCCTCGAACTCTTCCTCCGAGTTTTCGGAAATCGTGTCCTGCCTGGCGATTGATTCCACCACTTGGCGGTCGAGCTCGGAGAATTCGCCGTGCTCCTGCTGCAGCAGTTCCTCCATGTAGCGCATGCGGTAGCGGCCGAGCTCTGCTCGGGTGATGCGGGCGCCAGGCGGCAGGTCCGGATGGTCGGCGCGGATGCGGTCGGCGAGGCTCGGACGCAGCGTGTCGATGCGCACGAGATCGCGCTTGCGGTATTTGCGGCCTGAGATCGCCGACGGCTTCTTCTTCGGCTTGCCGCGTGAGGCGCCCGGGGCCGATGGCTCCGAATCCGGCACGTCGGGGGTTTCGAGATGCTCGTCCGACGCAGGGTCGGGCTCGGCCTCGCCCGTGGTCGGCGCCTCGAAATATTCGCCGCCGCTGTCGTTCTGGTGGTCCTCGGCCTGCTCGGGCGCCTTGGGGATGGTGCTCATTGTGGTGGCTCCTTCTGTCGGGGCTTCCGGTTCGAGAATACGCCGCGGAGGCGAGGCCTAGCCACTGCCGGATTTCGCAGCCTATGCCATGTCTTCCGCACGATTGCGTGACAATGGCAAGACAATAGCCGGCTGCTAGTCTTTCGCGGATGTAGGACTTTGATTGAGAGGCGTCCCGAGATCGTCATCCACGGGCGCGGCAGTAGCGCAGCTCCGTCGCGGCGAGCCTGGATGACGAAGTGAGGGAGACCCGCCTATTGCTGATCGGCGTACATCAGCCTTGTCTTGCTGTCGGCCATTTGAGGCGACAGGCTGCGCTGGATCAGCGCCTCGACATGGTCGTTGCGCTGGCGGGCGCTGTCGGCGCCCATCACAACCACGACGAGCTGGCGGCCGTCGGCATTGTAGGAGGTGACGATGTTGAAGCCGGAGGCCCTGATATAGCCGGTCTTGATACCGTCGACGCCGCGCACGCGGCCCAGCATGTCGTTGTGGCCGCGCACCAGCCTGCCGCGGAACATGAAGTCGCTTTCGGAGAAATAATGGAAGTGCTGCGGGAAGCGCTGGCGCAGCGCCATGCCGAGCACCGCCATGTCGCGCGCGGTCGTGTGCTGGTCGTCGTCGGGCAGGCCCGAGGCGTTGCGAAACACGGTCCCGGTCATGCCGAGCTGGCGCGCCTTGGCGGTCATCTGCGCGGCGAACTGCTCCTCCGAGCCGCCGAGATACTCGCCCACCGCCACCGCGACGTCATTGGCCGATTTGACGACGATGGCGCGGATAGCCGAATCGACATCAATGGTCTCGCCGCGCCGGAAGCGCATCTTGGTGGGCGGCTGCGAGGCGGCATGGTCCGAAACCGGTATCTGCGTTTCCTTGCTGATGCGGCCGGATTCCAGGGCCTCGAACAGGAGATAAAGCGTCATCATTTTGGTCAGCGACGCGGGATAGCGCTGCGCGGTGGAGTTGACCTCGAAGAGCTGCTTGCCGGTCCTGGCGTCGATGACGAGGGCAGCGTATTTCTGCTGCGGCGCCGGCACCGCCAGCACGGTTTCGGGCGGCGGCATGGCTGTCGTGCAGCCGGCGACCAGCAGCAACAGGCCAAGGGCTGCGAGAACTCTCTGGATGAGCGGCAAAGAACGCGAATTGGGCAAGGGCAAGTCTGTCAGGTCAAGCTGTTGCTGAGATGAGGCGAAGCTAACGTAACCCGATTGCCGCGTCCATTTGGTTAATGGCGCCCATACAAAGGGATTGTGGGGGATTGTCCAGCCCCTTGTTGGGGCCTGGCAAATCGCAGCTTGCAAAGAGCTGATGCGAAATGCTGGTCGCGGCGCTTGCACAAGCGGCGCCGACAGGGTTCTGCTTGCGTCTCCACAAACAGTGAGAGCGCCATGACCATCAGCACCATCAAAGCCAAGGGCATTTCGGTTTCGCTCGACCTCACGGTCGGCCATCTCGCCGACATGGTCGTCGACAGCGGCGGACGCCAGCTGCGGCCGCTGCATCGCGCGCCCTGGATCGACGAGCCGCGCGACACGCTGCCGAAGGATCTGCCCGAGGGCACGGTGCGGCTGTCGGGCGACTTCCTCTGCGCGCCGTTCTCGCGCAGCGATGTCGAGGAGGCGCCGCTGCATGGCTGGCCGGCCAACAGTGCGTGGGATATCGTCGAGAGCGGCGCCACCTCGGATGGCTGGCGCGCGCTCTATCGCCTGCGCCACAAGGTGATGGGCGCGACGGTCGACAAGATCCTGACGCTGCGCGACGACCACCCCTTCCTCTACCAGGAACATGTGTTCGCCGGCGGCCAGGGCGCTATCTCGGTCGCCCACCACCCGATGGTCGCGATGAAGGGTGGCGGCAGGCTGGCCTTTTCACCGAAGCGGTTCGCCGCAACGCTGGACGAGCCGCTCGAGCCGGATCCGGCGCGGGGCCGCTTCAAGCTGGCCTATCCGGCGCGCTCTGCAGATCTCGGCCATTTCCCAGCCACCGGCGGCGGCACGCTCGACCTCACCGAATACAGGATGGAGGACCGCCGCGAGGATTTCGTGACCCTGGTCGAGGCCGATCATGGCGGGCCAGGCTGGACGGCGTTGGCACGCACGGCCGAAGACGACCTGGTGCTGGTGCTGAAGAACCCAGCCGAGCTGCCGGTCACCATGCTCTGGCTCAGCAATGGCGGGCGCGATTACGCGCCCTGGAGCGGACGCCATCTCGGCGTGCTCGGCATCGAGGACGGCCGCGCCGCCATCGGCCATGCCGCCTCGGTTGGCGACAATTGGTTGAAACGCGAAGGCGTGGCGACCGCGTTCACGCTGGGCGGGGGCCAAGACGTCTCCTTCCGCCATGTCATCGGCGCCATGAAGCTGTCCGGTGGCGAACCGCCGCGGCAGGTCACCACAGAGGGTGGCCGCATGCGGCTGGCCGGCGCCTCGTCATGGGAGGTTCCCTTCGATAGCGATTTCCTGCGGATAGGGCCGCGCACGGCCTCGTGAGCGGGGTGGGCACGGTTTGAAATTTCGGCGCATTGCAGCCAAGATGTGAGCGAAACATCATGCCGACCAACCAAGGGAGGCTCCCATGTCCGAACTAGCCCACCTCGCCGCCACCATCTTCAAGCGCGCCGGCAAGGCGCCGCGATTCACCGTCGCCATCGCCGGTCCGCCGGGGGCCGGCAAATCGACGCTGTCGGCGGGCCTGCATGATTTGCTGCCGGACGGTGCCGCGGAAGTGGTGCCGATGGACGGCTTCCACTTCGACGACATCGTGCTCGAACGGCGCGGGCTGCGCGCGCGCAAGGGAGCACCGGAAACCTTCGACTTCGCCGGCTTCGAAACGCTGCTGAAGCGCATCCGTGCCGGAGAGCCCGATATTGCCATTCCGGTCTTCGACCGCAGCATGGAGCTGTCGCGCGCGGCCGCCTCGATCGTCGGCGCCGACACCAAGTTCATCCTGGTGGAAGGCAATTACCTGCTGCTCGACGAGGAACCATGGTCGCGGCTGGCGCCGCTGTTCGACTTCACGATCTTTGTCGACGTGCCGCGCGATGAGCTCAAACGACGGCTGCTGGAGCGCTGGCACGGCCACGGCCGCTCGGACGAGGACGCACGGGCCTGGATCGCCTCCAACGACATGCCAAATATCGATCGAGTGCTCGCCCGTCGCCGGCCCGCCGATCTGGTATACGGCCGGCCGTGCTGACCCCGTATTCGACCACCGGCCTGATCCGCGCCGCCATCGAGGGGAACCTTAAGACTTTCAGGCCGTTAGTGGGCATATTGCGAATTGCGCCAGAGAGGATCTCTTCCAATGGCAACCAAGGCAAAGACAGTCGCGCCCGGTCGGGCCAAGGCAACCCAGCCCAAGGCCAACCAGTCCAAGGCTACTCAATCCAGGTCCGCTCAGCCGAAGGCCGCCGCCAAGACAGGCGCGGACGCGGGCGCAGCCGTCGCCGAACGCTCCAAGGAGGCCAAGCCGGCCTTCGGCAAGGCAGCGCCGAAGAAAGTGATTCCGGTCGCCGCCAAGGCGGCGCCCAAGGCGGCAAGGGCCAAGAGGCCGGCAAACACGGATGACTCGATCTCCGGCAGCGCAATGCGCACGGTCAAGGCCGCCGCCAACGTCGCCGCAGGCGCGGTGGTCGTCGCGGCAAAGGGCACCGCTTCGCTCGCAGCGTCCATGATCGGCAGGGGCGAGGGTTCGAAAGCCAAGGCGAAGGCGGCGGCCAAGTAGTTTCCGACATCAGCCGTCATCCCTCGGGTTTCCCGGGGAGCTCAAGTCAGGGCTTGGCCGGAATGGTCAGGCCTTCTTGCACGGCCGGCCTAGCCAGGCTTCGATCCAGCCATGCGACGACATTGGCGAACTGGTCGAAGCCGACCAGTTCACGCGCGTCATAGAAGCCGATCAGGTTACGCACCCAGCCGACGAGCGAGATATCGGCTATGGTGTAATCGTTCCCCATGATCCATTTGCGGCCTTTCAATCTGCCGTTGAGGACGCCGAGCAACCGCCGCGATTCATCGCGGTAGCGCTCCAGCGGACGCTTGTCGGCGATCTCGCGGCCGGCGAATTTGTGGAAAAAGCCGAGCTGGCCGAACATCGGACCGACCGCGGCCATCTGAAAAAAGACCCATTGGATGGTCTCATAGCGCCGCGCCGCGTCCACCGGGATGAGAAGACCGGTCTTCTCGGCGAGATAAAGCAGAATGGCGCCGGATTCGAACAGACCGATTGGTTTGCCGCCGGGACCATTCGGGTCGATGATGGCCGGGATCTTGCCATTGGGATTGAGCGACAGGAATTCCGGCGTCCAGCTTTCATCCTTGCCGATGTTGACCAGATGCGGCTCGTAAGGCAGGCCGAGTTCTTCCAACGCGATGGACACTTTCACGCCGTTCGGCGTCGGCGCGGAATAGAGCTGGATCCGGTCGGGATGGCTGGCCGGCCAGCGCGTTGCGATCGGAAAGGCGGAAAGGTCGGCCATGGGAACTCCTGAATGCGGGGATTGACGCCGTAGGGCGGGACCCGGCTGGTGAGCCAGACGTAGGACGCCGCAGCTGATGATCAATACGCGCTAGAGTTTTTGTCCGGCACGAATTTTCCCGCAGCAATGCCAGCGTTAACCGCTCAAACGGCCTTGAAGGCCAGCACCGCGTTGGTGCCGCCGAAGGCGAAGCCGTTGCTGATCGCGGCGCGCACCTTGCGTTCGCGCGCCACATTCGGCGTTACATCGAGGTCGCATTCCGGGTCGGCTTCACGGAAATTGGCGGTCGGCGGCACAATTCCCTCGCGGATGGCATTGACGCAGGCGATCATTTCGAGCGCGCCCGATGCGCCGAGGCAGTGGGCATGCATCGACTTGGTCGACGATACCGACAGCTTGTAGGCGGCGTCGCCGAAGACCCGCTTGATCGCCGCCGTCTCGATCTGGTCGTTGGCCTTGGTTCCGGTGCCGTGGGCATTGAGATAGTCGACATCCTCGGGATTGAGCCCGGCGTCTGCCAGACAGGCGCGCATTGCGGCGGTCGGTCCTTCGATGGTCGGCGCCACGATGTCGGAGGCGTCGGCGGAGAGACCGGCGCCGGCAACTTCGGCCAGGATGGTGGCGCCCCGCGCCATGGCATGCTCGTAGCTTTCCAGCACGGCCATGCCGGCCCCCTCGCCGAGCGACAGGCCCTGACGATCCGCCGAGAATGGCCGGCAGGTATCGGGCGCCAGCACCCGCAACGCTTCCCAACCTTTCAAGATACCCCAGACCAGCGGCGCATCGGTGCCCCCGGCGACCATGACATCGGCGCGGCCGAGCCTAATCTGGTCGACTGCCGATGCGATGGCATGGTTGGACGATGAGCAGGCGGAGGTGACGCCGAAGACGGGGCCGCGCAGGCCGAGATTCATGCTGACCTGGCCGGACGCCGCGCTCGGCATCACCTTCGGCACGGTGAAGATGCCGGCGCGATTCCTGCCCTCGAGCAGGATGGCGCGATAATTCTCTTCGATCGCTTCCCAGCCGCAGACACCGACGCCGACGACGGTGCCCATCCGGTAGGTGGTGGCGTCATCGGAAACCAAGCCGGACTGCTGCAGCGCCTCTCGTGCCGCGATCACGGCCAGCAGGCTGAAACGGTCCATCGATACGAGCTGCTTGCGGTCTATGCCGTGATCGGGAAGCGTCTTGATCTCGCAGCCGACCTTGACCTTCAAATCATGCAGCTGCGGGCTGCTTATGGCCCCGATCGCCGAACGGCCGGCGCGCATCTCGTTCCAGATGGCGGCCGCGTCGGCGCCGAGGCCGCAAATGCCGCCCATGCCCGTGATGACGACACGTGTGCGCATTCAGTTCAGGCTTTTTTCGCGATCAGAGCGCGAACTGCTTCGACCATGTCGCCGACATTCTTCAAATTGCTCCAGGCATCGACCGTGTTCATCTCGATCTCGATGCCATACTCTTCCTCGAGATCGAAAATGATCTCGGTCAGCTCGAGCGAATGAATACCAAGCGAGGTCAGCTCGGTGTTAGCGGTGATTTCCTCGCCACCCGGCTCGGCATGAGCCTTGATCTTGGCGATGATATCCGTTGCCAGCTGGTCGGCCATTCGGTAGTCCCCACTGTCGCGTTTCCCGACGCCAACTGAGCAGCGTCTTTTTTTCTCCTGGTATCAACCCGCCGGCGTCGCTCCGCACCCGCCAAGCGCCGCATGACCGTACCAAGGTGTTTCCCTCTATAGAAACCCAGACCTTGTCAAGCAACAAGCTAGTTGAGGCCGCATATCGACAAAGCCGCCGGAGTGCTTAACGTGCGAGGCATGAATACGATCCTGCATGGGGCGATTTCGACGCAACGCGTCGCTGGCACGGCGCGGCTTTCCTGCGCCGTCGGCGACGGCCGCACGCGCCTGCGCCGGCTCTACCAGGACGGCGCCGCCAAGATCAGGATGCCGGCTGTTTCAGGCGATCCGCTCGAAGCGGTGCTGATCAACACCGCCGGTGGCATGACCGGCGGCGACCGTCTCGGATGGGGCGTGGAGATCGAAGCGGCAGGGTCGGCGTCCATCACGACCCAGGCCTGCGAGAAAGTCTATCGTGCCGCCTCGGACCGAGCCGAGGTTCGGGTTAGGCTGAGCGTCGGCGAAAATGGCCGGGTCGCCTGGCTTCCGCAGGAAACCATCGTCTTCGACCGGGCGGCTTTTGCCCGCACGCTCGACGTCGACCTTGCCGCCGACGCCGAGGCGCTGGTGCTGGAAGCCACCGTCTTTGGCCGCCTGGCGATGGGCGAGCGTGCCGCGCAGGGCACTTTCCATGACCGATGGCGCGTTAGTCAGGGTGGTTCGCTCATCCATGCCGAGGATTTCCGCATCGGGCCTGATATCGCGGCGGCGCTCGGTCGCCCGGCTGTCGCCGACGGCGCTATCGCCATCGCGACGGTGTTGCTGGTGTCGCCAAGGGCGGAATCTCTGCTCGGTCCGGCGCTGGAAATCGTCGGCGGCGAAGGGAGCGCAAGCTTCTGGAGCGTGAAGAAATCTGGCAAGCTTCTTGCGAGGCTTCATGCCGGGGATGGCTACCAGTTGCGCCAGCGGTTGGTTCCCCTCGTAGAACTGCTCAACGGTAGGGCGGGGCTGCCCAAATTATGGTCACTGTGACTCTATCCACGCAAGTCCGGGAACACGCATGAACCTGACGCCGAGGGAAAAAGACAAGCTGCTGATCGCCATGGCGGCCGTCGTGGCGCGCAAGCGGCTCGAACGCGGCGTCAAGCTCAATCATCCGGAAGCCGTCGCACTGATCACCGACTTCGTTGTCGAGGGCGCCCGCGACGGCCGCCCGGTCGCCGAGCTGATGGAGGCCGGCGCCCATGTCGTTACCCGCTCGCAGGTGATGGAGGGCATAGCCGAGATGATCCATGACGTGCAGGTCGAGGCGACCTTTCCGGATGGCACCAAGCTGGTGACCGTGCACGAACCGATCCGGTGAGCGGAAGGACAGGAACGATGCTGGAGCTGCGCCCAAACTGCGAATGCTGCGACAAGGACTTGCCGCCGGACGCGAAGGACGCATTGATCTGTACCTTCGAGTGCACCTTCTGCACCAATTGCGCCGAAAACATACTGGGCGGCGTCTGCCCCAATTGCGGCGGCAATTTCTCGGCGCGGCCCATCCGGCCGGCGGCGATGCTGAAGAAACATCCTGCCTCGACTTTGCGCGTTCTCAAAGCTGAAGGCTGCGGCCCCGCCCGCAAGGCCGCCTAACATCATGACCCGCGAACGAAAGGCAAATAAATGATGTCCGTCAAACGCCTGTACCTCTCGGCGATCCTGCTGATGGCCGCTTCCGTGCCGGCCTATGCCCATGTCGGCATCGGCGCCACGTCCTCCTTCGCGGCCGGTTTCATGCACCCGCTGTCGGGCCTCGACCATATAACCGTGATGCTCGCCGTCGGCCTGTGGGCGGCGCTCAAGGGCGGCAAGGCGATATGGGCATGGCCCGCGGCTTTCGTCGGCGTATTGCTGGCCGGCGCCGCCCTCGCCATGGCGCAGGTGCAACTGCCGTTTGTCGAGCCGGGCATACTGGCTTCGGTGGTGGCGCTCGGGCTGCTGGTGGCGCTCGCGGTCGATCTGCCCGTCTCGGTGGGTGTCGCCACCATCGCACTGTTCGCTCTGTTCCACGGCCATGCTCACGGGACCGAAGTGCCCGAGAATGCCGGCGGGCTCGAATACATGGCCGGCTTCGCAATGGTGACGGCGCTGCTGCATGCGACCGGCATCGCTGCGGGCCTCGGGCTTGGCACGCGGTTTCGCGGCTTCGCCCGCGCCGCGGGCGCGGCCTGTGCGGCGGTCGGCGCCGGCCTCGTCCTTGGCGTTCTGTGAGGGCATGATGATTCCGGGCGAAGTCATAACCGCCGACGGCGACATCGAGCTGAACAAGGGCCTGCCGACCGTCACGTTAAAAGTGGCCAACAGCGGCGACCGGCCGATCCAGGTCGGCAGCCACTATCATTTCTTCGAGACCAATGAGGGGCTGAAATTCGACCGCGAGCGCTCACGCGGCATGCGGCTCGACATCGCCGCCGGAACCGCCACGCGCTTCGAACCGGGACAGGAGCGTGACGTGACGCTGGTGCCGCTGGGCGGCAAGCGCGAGGTCTACGGATTCCGGCAGCAGGTTATGGGAAAGCTCTGATGGCCAGGATTACCCGCGCCGCCTACGCGCAGATGTATGGTCCGACGGTCGGCGACAGGGTGCGGCTGGCCGATACCGAGCTGTTCATCGAAGTCGAGAAGGACCTCACCGTCCATGGTGAGGAGGTGAAGTTCGGCGGCGGCAAGGTCATCCGCGACGGCATGGGTCAGAGCCAGGTGTCGCGCGCTGAAGGCGCGGTAGACACCGTCATCACCAATGCGCTGGTGGTCGATGCCAGCGCGGGCATCTTCAAGGCCGATATCGGGCTCAGGGACGGGCGCATCGCCGCGATCGGCAAGGCCGGCAATCCCGACACGCAGGACGGCGTCACCATCATTATCGGCCCCGGCACGGAGATCATCGCCGGCGAAGGCAAGATTCTGACCGCCGGCGGCTTCGACGCGCATATCCATTTCATCTGCCCGCAGCAGATCGAGGAAGCGCTTATGTCGGGCATCACCACCATGCTGGGCGGCGGCACCGGGCCGGCGCATGGCACGCTCGCCACCACCTGCACGCCCGGGCCGTGGCATATGGCGCGCATGATCCAGTCCTTCGACGCCTTCCCGATGAATATCGGCCTGTCAGGCAAGGGCAACGCCTCACTTCCGGCCGCGCTCGAGGAAATGGTGCTGGGCGGTGCCTGCTCGCTGAAACTGCACGAGGACTGGGGCACGACGCCGGCGGCCATCGACTGCTGCCTGTCGGTCGCCGACGAATACGACGTGCAGGTGATGATCCACACCGATACGCTCAACGAGTCCGGTTTTGTCGAAAACACGGTCGCGGCGATCAAGGGCCGTACCATTCATGCGTTCCACACCGAGGGCGCCGGTGGCGGCCATGCCCCCGACATCATCAAGGTCTGCGGACTGCCCAACGTCATTCCGTCCTCGACCAACCCGACCCGGCCTTACACGGTCAATACGCTGTCCGAGCATCTGGACATGCTGATGGTGTGCCACCATCTGTCCCCGTCGATCCCCGAGGACATCGCCTTTGCCGAAAGCCGCATCCGCAAGGAGACCATTGCGGCGGAAGACATATTGCACGACATCGGCGCGTTCTCGATCATCTCCTCGGATTCCCAGGCGATGGGCCGCGTCGGCGAAGTGGCGATCCGCACCTGGCAGACGGCCGACAAGATGAAGCGCCAGCGCGGCGCGCTGCCGCAGGAAACAGGCAACAACGACAATTTCCGCGTCCGCCGCTACATTGCCAAATACACGATCAACCCGGCCATCGCGCATGGGCTGTCGAGGGAGATCGGCTCGATCGCGGTCGGCAAGCGCGCCGACCTGGTGCTGTGGAACCCGGCCTTCTTCGGCGTCAAGCCCGATATGGTGCTGATCGGCGGCATGATTGCTGCCGCCCCCATGGGAGACCCCAACGCCTCCATCCCGACGCCGCAGCCGATGCACTACCGGCCGATGTTCGGCGCCTACGGCAAGGCCAGGACCAATTCGTCCGTGACCTTCGTCTCCAAGGCAGCGCTCGAGTCAGGGCTGCATGGCAGGCTTGGCGTCGACAAGCAGTTCGTCTCCGTCGAGAACACCCGCGGCGGCATCGGCAAGCACTCGATGGTGCTCAATGACGCGACGCCGCATGTCGAGGTCGATCCCGAAACCTACGAGGTCCGCGCCGATGGCGAGTTACTGACCTGTGAACCAGCGACGGTGCTGCCGATGGCGCAAAGGTATTTCCTGTTCTGAACGTGGGCGCTTTCTATTGCGCGGCCGCTGCGCTCTTCGCTGCCATTGTTTGCTGCGGCTCTTCGACACGACCGTCTGACTGGCGTTGGGCGATTGCGGGGGATGGTCTAGGCTTGCCGCAACACCGATATCGGATACGTCGCATTGGTGGGACGCCACTCGCCGTGCACGCAAAAAAGGGATCTTTCGATGAAGCTCGACATCAAGACCGACTTCACCAAATTCCCGCGTGCTATCTCCGTCCTGTCGGCCAGCGAAGCGAAGACTGGAGAGCCGTGCGCACATGCCGTACTCGCTCATGACGAACGACATCTGCGCCGCCGCGCCATCGACCTGTCGGACGGCAGCAAGGTGCTGGTCGATATTCCCGAACCTGTCGCCCTGAACGACGGTGACCGGCTGGTGCTCGAGGATGGGCGCCATATCGAGATCATCGCGGCGGCGGAAGAGGTCTACGACATCCGCGCCCGCGATGCCGTGCACCTGGCCGAGCTTGCCTGGCATATCGGCAACCGGCATCTCGCGGCAGGCATCGAGGCCGGACGCATCCTCATCCTGCGCGACCACGTCATAAAGGCGATGCTGGAGGGGTTGGGCGCCACGGTCACCGACGTGTCCGAACCGTTCAGGCCGGTGCGTGGCGCCTATTCCGGCCAGGGCGGACATAGCCACGGCCACGCGGAAGCGCATTCGCACGCGCATGTCGAGGCACACTCCCATGCGCACAGCGATTCCCATTCGCACAGCCATGCCGGCCATCACCACGATCATGACTGATCAGCCTTCCAACATCGCGCTCTTGCGGCTGATGGCCTGGCTGTCGCCGTCCTTTCCGGTCGGAGGCTTTTCCTACAGCCACGGCCTCGAACGCGCAGTGCATGACGGGTTTGTCGACAATGCCGCGAGCCTTGCCGCCTGGCTGGAGACGTTGATCGAGATGGGCTCGGGCTGGAACGATGCGGTGCTGTTCGCCGAAAGCTGGCGCCGCGCGAGCGGCTCCGGCGACCTCGGCGAGGTGGCAGCGCTCGGCGAGGCGTTGGCCGGCTCGCGCGAACGCCATGCCGAGACCATGCTGCAAGGGGCCGCCTTTCTCCAGGCGGCGTCGGCCTGGCCCAGCACGGTGCTGGCGCGATTGCCGGTCGAATGCGCCTATTGCGTTGCAGTCGGCGCCATTGCCGGCGGCAACGGCATCGCGCTCCGCGACGCGTTGTCCGCTTTCCTGCAAGCCTTCTTCTCCAACCTCGTCCAGGCTTCCATCAGGCTCGGCGTGGTTGGCCAGCGCGACGCCACATCCCTGCTTGCCGGCTTCGAGCCACTGGCGTTGTCGACCGCGGTCCGCGCCGCCCGCTCGACATTGGACGATCTCGGCGGCTGCGCCTTCGTCTCCGATGTCATGGCGATGAAGCACGAAACCCAATATTCGCGGTTGTTCCGTTCATGACCGTGCTCGCCTTTGCCCTGTCCTTCGTGCTGCTGGTGATAACGGCTCTGCATGTCTACTGGGGCATCGGCGGCGTCTGGCCGGGTCGGGACCGGACCTCTTGTGCCCACGCCGTCGTCGGGTTTCGCAGTGTCGATGAGATGCCGACACCCTTCGCCAGTTTCGCTGTCGCCGCCTGCCTGTGCCTGGCGACGCTGTGGCCGCTGGCGCTGATTGGCTTGTTTGCCTCTCCCTTCGCCCCGGAAGGCCTCGCTGCCACCGCGCTGCTCATCGGACTGGTGTTCCTGGGGCGTGGCATTGCCGGCTTCACGCCGTGGTGGCGACGGCTGGCCCCGGAACAACCTTTCGCCCGGCTCGATGTTCGTTATTATTCGCCGCTCTGCCTGTTGATCGGGCTCGGCTATATCCTCCTAGCCATCACGGAGTTTCCGGCATGACACAGAAAAACGGCCCGTTGCGCATCGGCATCGGCGGTCCCGTCGGCTCGGGAAAGACGACGCTGACCGAAAAACTCTGCAAGGCGTTGCGCGACGAGTTCTCGATCGCTGTGGTGACCAATGACATCTACACCAAGGAAGACGCCATGATGCTGGCGCGGCTGCAGGCGCTGCCCGAGGATCGCATCATGGGGGTCGAAACCGGAGGCTGCCCGCATACCGCCATCCGCGAAGACGCCTCGATCAACCTGCAGGCGATCGCCGAGATGAACAGGAGATTCCCCGATCTCGACATCGTCTTCATAGAATCCGGCGGCGACAACCTCGCCGCCACCTTCTCCCCCGATCTTGCCGACCTGACGCTCTATGTCATCTCGGTCTGCCAGGGCGAGGAGATCCCTCGCAAGGGTGGCCCGGCGATCACCCGCTCGGACTTCCTCATCATCAACAAGAGCGATCTCGCGCCCTATGTGAACGTCAATCTCGATGTGATGGAGAGCGATGCCGCGCGCATGCGCGGCAAGCGGCCGTTCGGCTTCACCGATTTGTCGCGTGGCAAGGGGCTGCACGAGGTCATCGACTTCATCGTCGAGCATGGCGGGCTGAGGGCTGGCACTGCCACCAGCACCGCGGCCTGACGTCAGCAGAGTCCCTGCACCAACCAAAACCCGTTGCGGCGGAGCCAGTGTCGCGGCATTCTGCCCATAACCGGAGGATTGTTCGATGAGCCTTGCCCGCCTGCAAAAGGAACCGCTGACCAACCTGCCCTTTTACGAAGAGCGCGTCGATCTTGCCTGCGCCTTCCGCTGGACGGCGCGGCTCAACATGCACGAGGCGGTGGCCAATCATTTCTCGCTGGCCGTCAACGACGATGGCACGCGGTTCCTGATGAACCCCAACCAGGTGCATTTCTCGCGCATCAAGGCGAGCGACCTCCTGCTGATCGATGCCAACGATCCGGACACGCTGTCCGGCCCGAACGCGCCGGACCCGACGGCCTGGGGCCTGCACGGCGCCATCCATCGCAACGTGCCGCATGCGCGCTGCGTCATGCATGTGCATTCCATTCACGCCACGGTGCTGGCTTCGCTCGCGGATTCGACATTGCCGCCGATCGACCAGAACTCGGCCATGTTCTTCAATCGCCATGTCGTCGACGCGCATTATGGCGGGCTGGCCTTCGAGGAAGAGGGCGAGCGTTGCTCGCAGCTTCTTACCGATCCCAAGGTCAAGGTGATGGTGATGGGCAATCACGGCGTGCTGGTCATCGGCGACACGGTCGCCGACGCCTTCAACCGCATGTTCTATTTCGAGCGCGCCGCCGAGACCTACATCAAGGCGCTGTGGACAGGCCGGCCGCTGCGCACGCTCTCGGACGCCATCGCCGAGAAGACGGCCAGCGAAATGGACGACTATCCCGGCCAGGCCGAGCGCCATCTCAGCGAGTTGAAGGCGATCCTCGATGAACAGGAGCCGGCTTACCGGAACTGAAGGTTAAAGTCCGACTTCTCGGCGCAATTCCTCGGCGCTGTTGATGACGATGGCGCCTGCAGGGCCTTCCATCGGCTTTTCCGGCCAGAAGATGGTCTTCATTCCCGCAGCCAACCCCGCCAGGGCGCCCGGCCAGGAGTCGTCGACGGCGACCGCGTGCGCAGGATCGACTTCGGCCAGATAGGCGGCGCGCAGGAACGGCTCGGCATGCGGCTTGCCGTCGCGCACGTCGTTGCGGCTGATG
Organism: Mesorhizobium sp. ES1-1; assembly: GCF_020164785.1. Classification (GTDB taxonomy): domain Bacteria; phylum Pseudomonadota; class Alphaproteobacteria; order Rhizobiales; family Rhizobiaceae; genus Mesorhizobium. The sequence goes on from NZ_JAIUGX010000015.1 coordinate 125,246, forward strand.
GTCATCATGCCGGGATAGGTCAGGCCGACCATGCGCAAATTGGCGTCGACGATCATCCGGTCCGAATTCGACACCACCGCTTGCTGCACACCTCTTGCCCGCAATTCGTTGAAGATTTCGATCGCTCCCGGACGTGGCTGTAGCCCCTCCACCAAGGGCAGGTAATGCTCGTATTTGCGGATGATCCAGTCATCGAACGGCAGGTCGAGCCCGAACTCGTCGCGCATCATTTCATAGACTGGCCAGGCGGCGACGCCGAGCACCCGCTCGTGAAGGTCGGCGGGCGGCACCAAGCCGACATTGCGCATGGCGGCCACCAGCGCTGCTTCGTGCAGCGGCTCGCTGTCGACCAGCGTGCCGTCCATATCCCAGAAAACCGCTTTCGGCGTCATGAAAGGCTCCTTTTGGCGATCCCTTAAAGGGTTTGTCCGGAGAGATAAACCTCGGGGACGGTAGAGCGTAACATTCATCAGGACCATGACCGGTGCTTTCCACCGAAGCGGATCACTCCATGCTGGCAGGAATTTGTGTACGAGCCGGCTGGCGCCTCAAGCAATTGCCCTCAGGCTTGACAATTGCGCAGCCGGCTGTTCCCTGCAACATTGGCACGGACCGCCGAAATGACGTCGGTTTGCGGGAGAAAAGAGCGTGAGTGTCCGGCAGGATGGCGGCAACAACAGGCTGGACGATGCGGCGCGCGCCGGCTGGCTTTATTATGTTGCCGGCAACACACAGGACCAGATCGCGGCGACGCTCGGCATCTCGCGCCAGACGGCGCAGCGGCTGGTGTCGCTGGCGGTGTCTGAAGGTCTGATCAAGGTCCGCGTCGACCATCCGATCGCCAACTGCCTCGATCTGGCCGCCCGGCTGAAATCGCGTTTCGCGCTCGATCTGGTCGAAGTCGTGCCAAGCGACCCCAACTCGTCCTCGACCACGATCGGCATCGCCGAGGCCGCCGCCGCCGAGATCGAGCGGCGATTGCGGTCACCGACCCCGATCGTGATGGCGATCGGCACCGGACGCACGCTGAAAGCGGCGATCGAGCAGCTGCCGCCGATGGAATGCCCTCAGCATAAGGTGGTGTCGTTGACCGGCAACATCTCCCCCGACGGCTCGGCCGCCTTCTACAACGTCATCTTCACCATGGCCGACAGGGTCAAGGCGCGGTCCTTCCCGATGCCGCTGCCGGTCATCGCCTCATCGGCCGAGGAGCGAGAGATGCTGCTCAACCAGCCGATGATCCAGCCAACTCTGGCGCTGGCCGCCGAGGCCGATGTCACCTTCATCGGCATAGGCGACCTCGGGCCCAGAGCGCCGCTCTACGAGGACGGCTTCGTTTCCGAAAGTGAATTGAAGGCGCTGCAGAAGGCAGGCGGCATCGCCGAAATCGTCGGCTGGGTGTTCGATCGCGAAGGCCGCATGATCGAGGGCATCACCAACGACCGCGTGTCATCGGCCTCGCTGCCGTCACGCGAGAAGTCGCTGGTCATCGCGCTGGCAATGGGCGAGCGCAAACTGCCGGGCATCATGGCGGCAGTGAACCGGCGGCTGGTCAATGGGCTGATTACGGACGAGCGCACGGCGACGGCCCTGCTGGACGGCGCATGACGCCGAACACGTGTTTGTCCAAGACCCGGATCGCGATAAGCCGGGCAAGTTATCGCCGCCGCCCACACGGGTCATTGCCATCGAGGAAACCCAGGTCACGCAGCAGATGCGGCGACAAGTCCCTGATGTCGAGATGCGCCCGTCTCCGTGGCGCGAACCATCGGAAACCGTCCGCGAGCCATGAGAACCAGCGATGCTCGGGGCTGGAAATGTATTCTTGCCGTGCCGTGGCCATGATCGAAGTCCTCCGTTATCCTAAACCCTACTGATGGGTCGATATGGAATGTCGGCCTTGGCGGCCGTCCTTGCCAATTGAACGTCGATAAGGACCCATAAGGAGGCTTTATGCCGGACCTCGCCTCGCGACAGGTTTCCCAGCTGCCGCCGCTGCAAGCGATCAGGGTGTTCGAGGCCGTGGCGCGGCATCTCTCCTTCACCAAGGCCGCCGAGGAGTTGGGCATGACGCAGGCGGCGGTCAGCTATCAGATCAAAGTGCTCGAGGAGCGCGTCGGCGCGCCGCTGTTCCTGCGTCAGCCGCGGCAGATCGCACTGACCGAGCCCGGACAAAGGCTTGCGCCTGCCGTCACCGAGGCCTTCGGCATTCTTGGCCAGGCCTATGCCGCGGCACGCGGCGGTGCCGACGGGCTGCTGAGCATCACAACGGTGCTGACCTTTGCCTCCAACTGGCTTGCGCACCATCTGGGCTCGTTCCAGATCGCCCATCCAGCGCTTGCCGTGCGGCTGGAGACGTCGAGCCGGCTGACCGACTTCGCCCGCGAGGATGTTGACCTCGCCATCCGTTCGGGCGCCGGCAAATGGCCGGGCCTCGAGGCGCACAGGCTGCTCGATGCCGACTTCACGCCGATGCTGAGCCCGAGACTGGCGGCCAGCATCGGCGGCGTCAGGGAGCCAGCCGATCTGCTGCGGCTGCCGATCCTGGATCCCGGCGATATCTGGTGGAGGCAATGGTTCGGGGCGGCCGGCGTCCATTCGCACGACCTTGCCGAGCGACCCGGCAGCAGCATGGGGGCACAGGCCTATGAGGCCAATGCCGCCATAGCCGGTCACGGCGTGGCGATCCTGACCCGAGCGCTGTTCAAGGCGGAACTGGCCGAAGGCCGCCTTATCCAACCCTTTGACCTGGTGGGCGACGACGGCCACGCCTATTGGCTGGTCTACCCGCAGGCGCGCCGCAACGTCCCGAAGATCCGCGCTTTCCGCGACTGGCTGCTGGCCGAGATCGCCGGCTGAAGACGTTCGAATGCGCGATGCGAAGCGCTCCTTCTCATCTGAAGGGTTCAGGAAGACGGCGTAAGCCGTCCCCCTTACTCACGCGGGCTGCTCACGGCCCAGCGCCGGGTGCTGCGATGCAGCATCGAATCCGGCTTGACATAATTCACCTCAAATGAGTAATTGCCCAGAGCCAAGGCAAATGCTCATCTTGGTTCATGGGAGGAATTTGATGAAACTGCGCACGCTCACCCTGGGCTTGTTGTCGGCCAGCGCTCTCGCTTTTGCCGCACAGGCCGAATCCATCACCATCGCCACCGTCAACAATGGCGATATGGTCCGCATGCAAAAGCTGACCGACGACTTCACCAAGGCGAACCCCGACATCCAGCTGAATTGGGTGACGCTCGAAGAAAACGTGCTGCGCGAGCGCGTCACCACCGACATCGCCACCAAGGGCGGCCAGTATGACGTGATGACGATCGGCACCTACGAGGTTCCGATCTGGGCCAAGCAGAGCTGGCTGTTGCCGCTCGACAAGCTGGGCGACGACTACGACGCCAAGGACATCATCCCGGCCATCGCTGGCGGTCTGTCGGTGGACGGCAAGCTCTACGCCGCACCGTTTTACGGCGAAAGCTCCTTCGTCATGTACCGCAAGGACTTGATCGAGAAGGCCGGGCTGAAGATGCCCGACGCGCCGACCTGGGACTTCATCAAGGAGGCCGCCGACAAGATGACCGATCGCGCCAATGGCGTGAACGGCGTGTGCCTGCGCGGCAAGGCCGGCTGGGGCGAGAACATGGCGTTCCTGACCGCGATGTCTAATTCCTTCGGCGCACGCTGGTTCGACGAGAACTGGAAGCCGCAGTTCGACCAGCCGGAATGGAAGAAAACGCTGCAGTTCTACGTCGACATGATGAAGGCCGACGGCCCGGAAGGCGCCTCGTCCAACGGTTTCAACGAGAATCTGGCGCTGTTCCAGCAGGGCAAGTGCGGCATGTGGATCGACGCCACCGTGGCGGCGTCCTTCGTTTCCGATCCGAAGAACTCGACGGTCGCCGACAAGGTCGGCTATGCCCTGGCGCCCGACAATGGCCTTGGCAAGCGCGGCAACTGGCTGTGGGCTTGGTCGCTGGCCATTCCGGCTGGAACCCAGAAAGCCGACGCGGCGCAGAAGTTCGTCTCTTGGGCGACCAGCAAGCATTATGCCGAACTGGTCGCTTCCAAGGAGGGCTGGGCCAACGTGCCTCCGGGCACGCGTTCCTCGCTCTACGCCAACGCCGAGTACCAGAAGGCGGCTCCCTTCGCCAAGATGACGCTGGACTCGATCAATGCCGCCGACCCGACGCATCCGACCGTCAAGCCGGTGCCCTATGTCGGCGTGCAGTTCGTCGCCATTCCTGAGTTCCAGGGCCTCGGCACCACAGTGGGGCAGCTGTTCTCGGCGGCGCTCGCCGGCCAGTCCAGCGTCGATGACGCGCTGAAGCAGGCGCAGGATGCCGCCACGGCCACCATGACCGAAGGCGGTTATATCAAGTAGGCTCCTCCCGGTGCCGAACGCCGGTCGCCTCCTGACCGGCGACGGCCCCCCCCCAACCCAATAAGGCCGCCCCCCAAACCCCCACAGAAAAAAAAAAA
>NZ_JAIUGX010000016.1 GCF_020164785.1 Mesorhizobium sp. ES1-1
GGAGCTGACGCCTGCGACCGACGATTGAGAGTGGCCGCCGTTTCTTCGCACTGCTGCGGGAAATTCGAAATGCTGGCGGGACAGCACCCCCCTCTGTCCTGCCGGACGTCTCCCCCGCAAGGGGGGAGATTGCCAGCATCGTCGGCTGAACTTTACTTCGGACCTGGGCGATTGGCGAAAGCCAAGGCGACATCCGATCTCCCCCCTTGCGGGGGAGATGTCCGGCAGGACAGAGGGGGGTGGGACGGAACGAGGCGGTTGTTATTTCCATACCGACCTAATCCATGATCCCGCCCAACCTCCAGCCCTACCGCGCCAAGCGCCGCTTCTCGAACACGCCCGAGCCGGCCGGAGGCCCGGTCACCGACGAAGGCAACCGCTTCGTCGTCCACAAGCATCATGCCACGGCCGATCACTATGACCTGCGCCTGGAGATCGGCGGCGCGCTGAAGAGCTGGGCGGTGCCGCGCGGGCCCTCGCTCAATCCCGCCGACAAGCGGCTGGCGGTCGAGACCGAGGATCATCCGCTCGACTATATCGACTTCGAAGGCGTCATTCCCGAAGGCGAATATGGCGGCGGGCCGATGATCGTCTGGGACACGGGCAGCTGGGCGCCGATGGACGATGTCGAGACGAGCCTGCGCACCGGCGCCTTCAAGTTTCGCCTCGCCGGCGAGAAACTGAATGGCGGCTGGATGCTGACGCGGCTGAAGCCCAAGCCCGGCGAAGACCCTGCCAAAAAGAACTGGCTGCTGTTCAAGGAGCGCGACCTCGCCGCTGATGCGAAGCTCGACATCCTCGAAGCCCGTCCGGAAAGCGTGAAGTCCGGCCTGCGCATCGAGGAACTCGCGGCAGCGGCCAAACCGGCAGCCAAGGCGAAATCAAGGCCGGTTTCGCTTAAGCCCGGCGCGCTGCCGGGTGCAGTGAAGGCGCCGGCGCCCGGCAGGATCGAGCCGCAGCTGGCAAGCCAGGTGCCAAGGCCTCCGGGAGGCGAAGGTCCAGGCGAACATACGAACGAGCCCTGGCTGCATGAGATCAAGTTCGACGGCTACCGGACGATGGCGCATCTTTCCGGCGGCCAGGTGCGGCTTATCACGCGCGGTGGGCTCGACTGGACGAAGCGCTATGGCGACCTGCCGCATGCGTTTGCAAAACTGCCGTGCCGCGACGCGGTCATCGACGGCGAGATCGTCGTGCTCGACGCCAGCGGCATCAGCCGCTTCGCGCTTTTGCAGGACGCGTTGGCGCAGGGCGCCGGCAGCAGGCTGCATTTCTACGCCTTCGACCTGCTGCATCTCGACGGCTGGGACCTGACGAAAGCGCCGCTGGTCAGGCGCAAGGCCCTGCTGGCCACGCTGCTTGGCGGTCTCGGCGGCAATTCCGCCATCCAGTTCTCCGACCATGTCGAGGGCTCCGGGCGGGGGCTTTATGAGCAGGCGACGGAACTCGGGCTCGAAGGCGTCGTCTCCAAACGCGCCACTGGAACCTATCAGAGCGGCCGGTCCAAGAGCTGGACCAAGTGCAAGGCGCTGCAGAAAGGCGATTTCGTCATCGCCGGCTACACCATCTCGCAAGCGGCGGAAGGGCTGGCGGCGCTCGGCCTGGCCGAGTGGCAGGACGGCGAGTTGCATTATCGCGGCAAGGTCGGAACGGGCTTCGATGCAGCAACTGCGGCTGGCTTGCTCGCCCGGCTGGAGCCGATGGCGGCGGACGCCACGGCGCCGGAAGGCGCGCCGCGCGAGATCATGCGCGAGATGCACTGGGTAAAGCCGCTCTTGTCGGCGCACATCCACTATGCCAACCGAACCGCCGACAATGCGCTGCGCCATGCGGTGTTTCGCGGCCTGCGCGATGTCGGCCTTTCGACACCGGTCGCGCCGAAGCGCAAGCGGCTGATCGCGGAAGCCGACCTGGCCACCATCTGGGTGACCAATCCGGGGCGGCGCCTGTTCGGCAAGACGGGCCCGACCAAGCTCGACATTGCCGTCTACTACGCGCTGGTCGGCGATTTCATGCTGCCGCATATTCTGGGCCGGCCGGTGTCGCTGGTGCGCTGCCCGACCGGCCTGCCCAAGGACTGCTTCTTCCAGCGCCACGCCTTCACAGGGATGCCGCCCTCGGTGGTGACATTCGACACCGCCAATTCCGAGGGCGAGACCAAAACCTACCTCGCGGTCGAAGGCGCCAAGGGCTATCTGGCGCTGGCGCAGTTCGGCGTCGTCGAATTCCATACATGGGGCACGCATCGGGACCGGCTCGACAGGCCGGACCAGATCGTGCTCGACCTCGACCCCGGAGAGGGGATTTCGTGGCGCGAGGTGGTCGAGGCCGCCATCCACATCAAGGGCGAGCTGGAAGGGATGGGGCTGGTGCCGTTCGCCAAGACCTCCGGCGGCAGCGGCATCCACATCACCGTGCCGGTGACGCGCAAACAGAACTGGAAGAAGCTGCATCAGGTGACGAGCGCGATCGCCAGCCGCCTGGCCGCCGCCGCGCCCGATAGTTTCACCACCACGATGGGCAAGGACAACCGCAAGAAGCGCATCTTCATCGACTTCCATCGCAACGCGCGCGGCCACACTTCCGCCGCTCCCTATTCGCTGCGCGCCCGCACCAATCTGCCGGCCTCGACGCCGGTGAGCTGGGGCGATCTCGAGGCGATCGATGCGCCGCAGGACCTGAACTATTCCTCGCTGCCGGGGCTGCTTGAGACATCGGGGGATCCCTGGGCGGAGATCGACGCGTTTGCCAGGGATCTGCCGGTGATGGAACGCTAGTTCCTCGCCCCACGAAAGTGGGGAGAGGTGGCCGCATAGCGGCCGGAGAGGGGGCAGCGCCGGCTTATGCGGTCAAGCGCCGGAAACATTCGGCGCCGCGCCATTCCCCTCTCCGTCTCGGCTTCGCCGAGCCACCTCTCCCCACTTTCGTGGGGCGAGGAAAAGGGCCGCGCCATCTCCATCGACGCTTGCTATAATTTGAACTATCCTCCGCGCCAACCCCGAGAACACTTCGCTAGGAATTCGGCTGTAAGGTCAGGGATCGGTGTAGGATTTCCGCAGCCTAAATCGTCCTCCGGACGAAGCGCTGCAAAGAGCATGGACAAGACCATGCTGCAACATAGTGTCAGTGCGTTGCCGCGTAGGAGTATATCATGGCGCCCAGGGCAAGTTGGAAGGGTTACCTCAAGCTCAGCCTCGTCAGCTGTCCGGTCCGGCTCTATCCGGCGACGACGACCAGCGAGCGCATCTCCTTCAACCAGTTGCACAAGAAGACCCACAACCGCATCAACATGAAGCCGGTCGATCCGGAGCTTGGCCTCGTCGAGCGTTCGGACCTGATCAAGGGCTACGAATATGAAGACAAGCAGTACATCATCATCGAGGACACCGACCTCGAGGCGGTGCGGATCGAATCCAACCACACGATGAACATCGAAGCCTTCGTCGACGAGCGCGAGGTCGACGTCATCTACCAGGATGCGCCCTATTACATGGCGCCGGATGGGGCCATGGCGGAGGAGACCTTCGCCGTGCTGCGCGAGGCGATGCGCAAATCGGGCAAGGTGGCGATCGCGCGGCTGGTGCTGTCCAGCCGCGAGCGTGTGGTGACGATCGGGGCGCGCGAGAACGGCATGTTCGTGTGCACGTTGAGGAACCCGAACGAAGTGCGAGGCACCGCTGAGTATTTCGGCAATATCCCGGCCGGCAATCCCGATCCGGAAATGCTGCAACTGGCCGAGGCGCTGATCAAGCAGAAGGAAACAACCTTCGATCCGAAGAATTACGAGGACCGCTACGAGATCGCGCTGATGGCGATGATCCGCGAGAAGCTCAAGGGCCACAAGCCGATCATCGCCGCGGCGCCGGAGCGCGGCAACGTCATCAATTTGATGGATGCGCTGAAGGCCAGCCTGTCGCAGTCGAAGCCGCCGGCCAAGTCCAAGAGCAAGGCCGACGAAATTGCCAAACCGGCCAAGTCAGCCGGGAAAAAGGCGGCGACGGGCGGCGCTGCCGAAAATCCGCTGAAGGCCAATCTGCTGAAGGCGGTCGGCAAGAGCAAGAAATGACGGCGATGGCTGTCGCGGGATCCGTCTTCGGCACGATCGGTGCGTTGTCGGCGTTCCCGCTCAGGCTCGCGGCGCGCGAGGTCGAGCGCCAGCACGGCGAGTTGCGACGCGGCGTCGTCAGGCGCACTACGCATGTCGTGTTCGGCCGCACGCTGCTTGCAAAGGCCGGGACCGCCAGGAGCAACGATACCGCAATCGAGCGCCGCGTCGCCGCCGAGCGCGCAGCCGGGCGCACCCCCGTCAGCGAGAACGGCTTCCTGCGCCTGCTCGGGCTCATGAAGGCGCCGGAAGCATCCTCGCTGTCGCGCCAATCGCTGATCGAGCAGTCGCGCCTGTCCGGCGCCGATCTCGACCTGCTCTCGCTGTTCGATGCCTTCGAGCATGATGGCGAGCCCTATTCCTTCCGCGACCTCATCCTGGCGCGCAAATATGCCGGGCTGATTTCCGGCGGGGCGAGCTGGGGCGCGATCGCGCGTTCCGTGCATCGCTCCGGGCCGGTCGCCTCGCTCACCGCCAAATCGCTCAATGTCGGTTCGGCATTTGGCCGCCCCGATCAGATCTATCTCGAAGGCGGCCAAAGCGAACTCGACGGGCAGTTGCTGTTCGATCTGGGCAGCGCCGCGCATGGCGACGACACGCTGGAAGAGCTGTTTGCCGAGGCGGAAGCGGCGGAGGAGGGCGGCGACCATGACGGCGCCGCCGCACTCTATCGCCGCTGTCTCGCCATCGACCCGAGCGACGCCATCGCCGCCTTCAACCGCGCCAACTGCCTGCGCGCCGGCGGCCATGCCGCAGAGGCTGCGCATGACTATGCGAGGGCGATCAAGCTCGACCCGGCCTTCGTCGAGGCGTGGTTCAATCTCGCCGGCCTGATGAGCGAGCAAGGCCGCGACGCCTCAGCGCGGCGGCATCTGCAAAGGGCGATCGCGCTCGACAAGAGTTATGCCGATCCGGTGTTCAACCTGGCCCGGCTGGAATTCGACGCCGGCAATCTGGCGGAGGCGCGCCGGCTCTGGGTGCGCTATCTCGAGCTCGACGCGGACTCGGAGTGGGCCGGGGTGGCGGCCAAGGGCGTGCAGTTCGTGGACATGCAGCTGGCGCGGACGGCGGGGTGACCGTGATTGGCGAAGGCCGCGATGAGAGCCGATCTCCCCCCTTGTGGGGGAGATGTCCGGCAGGACAGAGGGGGGCGCTGTCCCGCCGACGTACCGGCTCATGCTGAAGATCACTTCCTGGACATATCTGACCGTAGGCTGGCGTTCCGTCACGCCCCCCTCTGCCCTGCCGGGCATCTCCCCCACAAGGGGGGAGATTGGCAGCGTCGCGGTCACGCCGGATGTCGCCCCATGACCAGCTTCCTCTTCGACGGTCCCGACACCGCACCCGCGACCATCCTGCTGGCGCATGGCGCCGGGGCGCCGATGGATTCGCCCTCGATGACCGCCGTTGCCAAGGCCCTGGCCGAAGCCGGAATGCGCGTGGCGCGGTTTGAATTCGGCTATATGGCGGCGCGCCGGCACGGTCAGCGCAAGCCGCCGCCGCGGGCGGAGACGGTCAACCCGGAATATGTCGAGGCGATCGCGGATTTGCGCGCCGGGGGCGTTGCCGGCAAGCTCATCATCGGCGGCAAGTCGATGGGTGGGCGCGTGGCCTCGATGGTGGCCGACGAGATGTACGCCGCCGGCGAGATTTCGGGGCTGGTCTGCCTCGGCTACCCCTTTCACCCGCCCGGCAAGCCCCAGCAACTGCGGACGAAACATCTCGCCGGGCTGAAAACGCCGACGCTGATCTTCCAGGGCACGCGCGACGAGTTCGGCACGCGCGACGAGGTCAGCGGCTATACGCTGTCGGATGCGATCGAGGTGATCTGGCTGGAGGATGGCGACCACGACCTCAAGCCGCGCAAGAGCCTGTCGGGATTTTCGGCGGCCGATCATTTGAAGCGGCTGGCGGAGGCGGTGAAGGGGTGGGTGGAGAGGATTTAGGACGGGCGGTCGAGCATTCATTCGATGTTGGCGCCGCCCCTCACCCTTACCCTCTGGCCGTGAAGAACGGGGAGAGGGGGGCGGCAGCGTTGAAGCTATTTCCTTCTCTCGGTTCTTATACGGGGAGAAGGTACCGGCAGGCGGATGAGGGGCAGCCCTGCCATTGGCCATTGGCCCATATCCGGCCGCGGCATTCAACCATTGCTTGCCCATCGCCGCTGCTTCCTGCTTCATGCTTCAAATGAAAATCGCCACCTTCAACGTCAACAACATCAACAGCCGGCTGACGAACCTGTTAGCATGGCTGGCGGCCGCGAAACCCGATGTCGTGTGCCTGCAGGAACTCAAGGCGCGCGACACGCAGTTTCCGCGCTCCGCTTTGGCCGATGCCGGCTATGGCGCGGTATGGAAGGGCCAGCCGACATGGAACGGCGTCGCCATCCTGGCGCGGGGCGCCGAGCCGGTGCTGACCCGCGACGTCCTGCCCGGCGATGATGCGGACAAGCAGAGCCGCTACATCGAGGCGGCGGTCAGCGGCGTGCTCATCGGCTGCCTGTATGCGCCGAACGGCAACCCGCAACCGGGGCCGAAATTCGCCTACAAGCTTGCCTGGCACGAGAGGCTGAACGCGCATGCCGAGCAATTGCTCGGCACCGGCGTGCCGGTTGTGCTGGCGGGCGACTACAATATCGTGCCCGAACCGCGCGACATCTACGCCACCCGCTCCTATGACGACAATGCGCTGGTGCAGCCGGAAAGCCGCGCCGCCTTCGCCGCGCTCATCGAGCAGGGCTGGCTCGACGCGCTACGCAAGAAACATCCGAAGGAGACGCTCTACACGTTCTGGGACTATCGCCGGAACCGCTGGCCGCGCGACGCCGGGCTGCGCCTCGACCACATCCTGCTGTCGAAGAAACTGGTGCGCCGGCTGACCGCCGCCGGCATCGACCGCGACGTGCGCGGCCAGGACGGCGCCAGCGACCACGCGCCGGTCTGGGTGGAACTCAAGTGAACGCCGCGTATCTGTGGCTGCCGGTCCTCCTTGCCACGGTCGTGCTGCTTGCCGGCATAACCTGGCTGGCGTCACGCGCGCGTGCCCGCCGCAAGGCTGCCCGCCGGGCCGATCCCGGCAATGACTATGCCATCCGCACCGACTGGGCGGATGGCGGGGGCATCCTCAATTACTCGTCCTTCGTCTATTTCGACGTCGATCGCGACGGCGAATATGGTGTCGGCGACCGACCGATGGCCGGGATCATGGTGCGGCTCCAGGACGAGGCGGGCAAGGTGGTCATGGCGACACGGACCAACAATGCCGGTTTCGCCAATTTTCCGATGTCGATGAAAAGCCGGAAGGCAGTGATCCGCGCAGCAGGCGATTGGCGCTTTTCGGTGTCGGTGCCGCCGGGTTGGCGGGCGACAGGCGCCAATGAGGTCCAGGCACGGCACATCGATCATATGCCGGGCTCGCCGACCGGGCTGGTATCGCGCGAGATGCTGTCGCCGGTCGGCCTGGCGCCGCCCCGCTCTCTTGCCGGGTGGATCAGTGATGACGCCCACTCGACCAGGCGCATCAGTGATGACGCCCGACCAGGCGGGCGCATCCGTGATGACGGAACGCCGACGCTGGCGGTGCTGCGCGACGGAGCGGTCGTCGAGACACGGACGCTGCCGCCGGGCGCCGCCTTTCGCGTCGACCTGCCGGAAGACGCCGACGCGTTCAGTATCACGGGCGGCGGCCTGGACCGCTGGCTGGCCCTGTCGCCTTATCCCGTCGATCTCGGCCTGCTGTCATCTCGAACCGATCGCCTGGCGAGCGACGCGGTGCTGGAGACGATCGACTTCGACGATGTGACGGGGCGCACCTTCAGGAAAATCCCGTCAGGCCATGCCGGGCTGAGTTGGCGCAATCTGAACGCCATGGCGCGCGATTACACCAAGGACAGCCAGGGCTACGTCAATGGCAATGTATCGGGCGACCATGTGGCCTATACAAGCAGCGGACTGCCGGCCGAGTTCAGCTGCGACCGGCCGTTCGGCTTCCACTCCGTCATGCTGACGGCTGCCTGGCTGAGTTCGGAAGGCGAGGTGGCGCTGATTGAAAGCTGGCTTGGCGACCAGCTTGTCGCAAGCGACCACTTCGCGCTGTCGGCGCTGACGCCGGTGCACTACGCCCCGATGCTCAGGGCTGTGACCCGCGTCCGCCTGTCAACGACTCATCGCTGGCAACTGGTCCTGGACGATCTTGTCCTGGCGCGCTGAGATCAGCGCGACAGCGCTAAGATCAGTCCGGCAATGGGTTGGAGGCGCCGTTCGCGGCGGTGACCGCCGACAGCTGGCCCTTCTTGAGAAGCAGCGGCTTTGCGTAGGTCTTCTTCATGTCCAATTCCCCCTGGTTTGCCAGCAGATGATGGCAGACCCTGGGCAAGTGTCAACAAGGGCTCGATTGGAGCCCTTCGATGCAGCACAGGCGCGAGAAGCAGTAGACGTTCGAACGCCGCTCAGATCTCGTCGAAACGGCCTTCCCGGTCGGGATGCCGGCTGATGGCGGCTTCTTCCTCATCGTCGGGCAGGGCGTCGTCACTGTCCTGCAGCGCGTTGTCGTCATCCTCTTCGGGCAGGTCGCCATCCTTCTCGATGCCGTAGTTGATGCCGTCCGAGTCGATTACCGAATCCGGCAAGATCTCGGCGCCGGCGATGGCATCCCAATCCTGCTGTTCGATCACCGGACCATCGGCCTCGATGCCATTTTCGATGTCGGTGCGGGTGGTGTCGCGGGGTGCCATGCTTGATCTCCAGATTACGAGAAGGATCGAGGGCGAAACTCGGGCGAAAGCTGTTTGTTCCGGAGGCAAGGCGTCCTTGGACGATAGGCGCTTACGCTTCGGTCCTGTCGTGCACGGCCTTCGGCACGAAGAGCGCGGCGATGAAGCTGTCCAGTGCACGCAGGCTTGGGATGCGCCGCGGCGACCGGATCAGGCCCTGTTCGCGCGCGGCCCTTTCGAAGGCGGCCATTGCGATGGCCGGCCGGCACGCGCCGGCCTGTGCCGCCGCGATCAATTGCCTTGCGCGAAGATAGCTCGGCGCCTGCTTGTTGCACCACCTGCCGTCAAGGGCGTCGCGGGCCTCGGTGAGCGTCGAGACCGTCATCGAACGGGCGTCGATGAAACGAACGGCGAGCGGCGCGAGGCTGTTCATACCGGATGTTCCTACCAACCCATCCACTCGCGCGTGCGCCATGCGAGGCCCGCAAAAGGTGCGATGAGCGCGATCACCACGAACATCAGTGTGAAAGGGTGTTTGGTAACGGAGGGTCGGCGCGCCATCGGACATCCTCGCTGAAGAGTTCCGCTTTAACGTCATGATAGACGGTTGGTTGCACCGGGCATGCCGCAATTTGCTCGGCGCCGCCTGGCGGGGAGGGCAGTCGAGCCTGCTCGAAAGCGCTTGGGCTGAGGTCGACCTTGCCGTGGTCGTTCGAGGCTTCAGCCCGGCAAGGTTATCTCCCGGCTGAGTTTCACCAGCTCGCCGCGCGTGTGGCGGCCGGTTTTCTCGAACACCCGCAACAAATGGGTTCGCACCGTGCTTGGCGCCACGCCGAGCTTTTCTGCGATGGCGGCCGTCGTCTCGCCTGCCGCGACCAGTTCGAAGACACGCTGTTCGGCGGGCGTCAGCTCATAGAGGAGGCGCATGGCCTCGGCCGGCATTTCGAGCGGCGTGGCGGGATCCCCGATGAAGACGGCGGCGACCGCCCGCCGGTCGAGGCCGCCGCGCAGGGTGCGCTTTTCGAGCGGCATGACCTGCAGCGCCACCGCCGTGCCGTCGCGAGACTTCGCCGCGATGCCGATGCCGCGCCGTCCGAGCTCCTGCTCGGCGCGCGTCGCGGCCTGTACAGCCGCCTGCAGGCGGTTGGGCACCAGTTCGCGCGGCAAGGTGAGCTTGCCGCGTAGAGAGGCAATCGGATCTCCATTGGCCAGCATGGTCTTGGCCGCCGCATTGGCATGCACGATCGACATGTCCTGCGCGATCAGCACAACTGCCGAGCGCGTCGCGTCGAGCGCGGCCTCGAACGTGGAGGCGGCCGATGTCGTCTTGTCGAGCATGCGGCTGATGACCGCCGCCCGCCTCACATGCGGCGCCATAAGGCGCAGGCCGTTCATCTGGGCGTCGGTCAGCGGCGGCGCGGATTCGTGCAGGCCAAGTCCCACATTGCCGACCATCGTCCGGTCGCGGGCCAGCATGATGCCGACCTGATCGACGAGGCCGAGCGGGCGCACCCATTCCTCGTAGAAACGATTGCCTTCCCAGACATCCGGGCCCGTGATCCGCGACTGCAGGATCGGCTCCTCGAGCGGCATTTCGGCCATGCGCGCCATGCCGCCCCAAAGCTCGATGACGTCGTCATTATAGGCCTCCATGCCGGCGGCATATTCAGGGGGAATGTTGGTGGAGACCTGCACCATGGCGCTTCCCGTCGGCAGCGAGATCACCGAGATCGCTCCCAGATGAAAGCCGAAATGGCGCCGCATGTCGTCAAGCGCCTTCTGCCAGAGATCAGGCTCAATGACGGCATCGTAGAATGTGCCGATCATGCCTGAGAGTTCCGCGAATTCATCCGCCAAAATCTGCTCCCCGAAAGCGCCCGCCGCCGAAATACAGCATAGTGCGGATCTGTTGGCTAGTTTGGACAGTGATGCTGTCCCATGGTGGCTGGAGTAACGTCGATAAACTGATTCAAGCTGGATGTTCTCCACCAGTTGGTGGATGCCGACCTTCAATCTCGTCGCTAGCCTTCCGATGAATTGCGAATCTGCAATCGGGAATTGGCATTCGATCAGGCGGGGGCGTTTGGGAATGAAAGAACAGCGTGGCGGGGCGAACAGCCCGTTTGCGGTTGACGGTTCGAAGGGCGACGTGTTTCCCGGAGTCCCGCCGAGGCTACGCGCCTTGCTCGGCGCTTCATCGCTGGTGCTCGGCCTCATGATTTCATTCGGAAGCTCGGCCCTTGCAGATGACTGCGGTGACGGGACCGGCCTGGACGGCGCCTACGCCTGCGGCGCTGGCGCGAATGCATCCGACAGCCCGGCGAACAGCGCATTCGGCAATAATTCCACAGCCTCTAGCGATGGCGGCAATACCGCGGTCGGGGCGGCTGCTACGGCCGCTCTTGGAGCCAACAACACGGCTCTCGGCTACAATGCAGTCGCGGCTGGCAACAACGCCACCGCACTCGGTCAAGGCGCCAATGCCAGTTTTGACGGTTCCACCGCCGTGGGCCAGGGCGTTGCCACGACGAGGGATAACCAGGTTGCCATCGGCGGCAGCCAGGCAACCTATACGCTTTCCGGCCTGCCATCCGCCGCGAGCACCAGCGCCCAGTCCGGCACCACCTATGTCGTGACCACCGACAGCGCTGGCAACCTCGCCGCCTCGACATTCGATTTCGAGGCCCTGTCGGATACGGTGGCGCAGAACAGTTCAGACATCAGCGCGCTGCAAGGCACGGTGAGCGGCCACACCGCGGAACTCGCCGACCACGAGACGCGCATCACCAACAATGAGAGCGATATCGCGCAACACACGACCCAGATCGCATCGCTCGACACGCGGGTAACAACCAACACCGCCGACATTGCTACAAACACCTCCAACATCGCCATCAACACGGCCGACATCGCGACCAACACCGCCAACATCGCCACCAACACCAACAACATCGCGCTGCTCGACGGTCGTGTCGGCAGCCTGGAAAGCGGGTTGGACTTCGCCAACAACAGGATCGACAAGGCCTTCGAAGGCACGGCCATGGCGCTGGCGATGGCCGGCAGCGGGCTGCCCGGCGACAAGAATTATGCCGTCTCGCTGAACTGGGGCACGTTCGAAGGCGAGAACGCCTTTGCCGGCAGTGCGCAGGCCCGCATCAACGAGAATGTCATCCTCAGCGGCGGCATCGGCATGGGCGCCAGCAATCACACCGTAGGCGGCCGCGCCGGCGTGACAGTCGCCTGGTAAAGGCAGCCGATCGGACCTGTCGCGTGACCTGCGGCCAAGCGTCGGCCTCAATATGGCGGGCTGGCTGGAAAGCCGTTGCGCTGCTTCTCGGCCTTGCGACGAGCCTGGTATCTTATCCGGCCGCAGCGCAGACCGGAAAGGCCTCCGAAAAGGCGCATGCGAAGCCCGCCAATCTCGACCGCAACGGCGTGCTGATCCTGACGCGTGGCACGCTGTTGGCGCTCGACCAGGCCAACAAGACCGGCAACTACACAGTGCTTCGCGATCTTGGCTCGGCCAGCTTCCAGAACAAGAGCGCGTCCGACCTGGCCGAGATCTTCGCCGCACAGCGCAGGCAGATGCTGGATTTCAGCGCGGTCGCGGCGCTCGAGCCGCAATTGACGCTGCTGCCGCAGACGGAGCCGAACGGCATGCTGCACATGATGGGCTTCTTTCCTTCCGCGCCCCTGCAGATCAATTTCGAACTGCTGTTCGAGCCGGTCAATCGCCAGTGGAAGGTTTACGGGCTCGCGGTCAACCTGACGCCGGGAGGCCCGCAGGCACCTGACAAGCCAGCCGCCGAACCGGCCAAGCCCGTCGATGCCGGGCCGCCCGAACCGCCTTCGACGGCCGTGGGCAAGAAGAAAGCAGCGCTCGCCAAGCCGTAAGCTTCCTAAAGGCCGCCCGCCCGGGGGTGGGTCGCGCTCTCCTGGCCCGGTTTTACCTGCAAGGCCCGCGAATAGTCTGGAACCGAGCTTAAGCCCGTGAGTTTTTAGCCCGGCGGGTTTGTAGATTTACCCAAAGGAGATTGTCATGAAACTTTTTCTCAAGAGCGTGGCCGCAGCGGCCGTCCTGATCGGCGGCATCGGCGTTGCCATGGCTGAAGACGTTGTCGTCGTGAAGCCAGGCACGAAGGTGGTGGTGGAGCCGCAGCAGGAAACGGTGGTGCGCGAGTATATCAAGAAGGAACCGGTGGCCTCGGTGAACCTGTTGGGCGTCGAGTTGAAGCTCGGCTCTTCGGTGCCGGACACCGTCGAACTGCGTGAGGTCCCCAACGTCAAGTACCGCGTCGCCGTCATCAACGACCAGACCGTGCTGGTCGATCCCGACACACACCAGATCGTCGAAGTCCTGAACTAAGCTTGCCAAGAAGATGAAACGAAACGTCGTTCCCAAGGGAAGCGGGTAACGCTTTCCTTGGGAATTGCGTGAAGAAGACGTCCGACGCGGTTGGTGAACTCGTCTATTCGGCTGCCGGCGCCAGCTTGTCCTGCGTCTTCGTCTCGAAATCGCTGGCGTCGTGACGTTCGTGGAGTTGCAGGGCCGGTTCGCCGAACGCGCGGTTGACCATACGGCCGCGCTGGACAGCCGGGCGCGCGTCAATGGCTTGCGCCCAGCGCTGGACGTTCTTGTACTCCTGGACCGACAGGAAGTCGCCCGCATCATTATACATGCGGCCGAGCGCCAGTCCGCCATACCAGGGCCAGACCGCCATGTCGGCAATGCTGTAGTCGGCGCCGCCGAGATATTCGACCTCGGCCAGACGGCGGTCGAGCACATCCATCTGGCGCTTGACCTCCATCGAGAAGCGATCGATGGCGTATTCGAACTTCTCCGGCGCATAGGCGTAGAAATGGCCGAAGCCGCCGCCGAGATAGGGCGCAGAGCCCATCTGCCAGAACAGCCAGGACAGGACTTCAGCGCGCGCCGGCTGTTCCTTCGGCAGGAATTCACCGAATTTCTCGGCGAGATAGACGAGGATCGAGCCGGATTCGAACACCCGGATCGGTGTATCGCCGCTGCGGTCCATCAGGGCCGGTATCTTCGAATTCGGATTGACGGCGACGAAGCCGCTGCCGAACTGGTCGCCATCGTTGATCTTGATCAGCCAGGCATCGTACTCGGCGCCCTCATGCCCAAGCGCAAGCAGTTCCTCCAGCATGACCGTCACCTTGACGCCGTTGGGCGTGGCCAGCGAATAGAGCTGCAGCGGGTGCTTGCCGACAGGCAATTCCTTGTCATGCGTCGGACCGGCGATGGGCCGGTTGATGCTGGCGAACGTACCGCCATTGGCCTTGTTCCAGGTCCATACTTTGGGCGGGGTGTAGTCGGTCATTGCGGGGCCTCGGATGGTGGGTTTGGCAGGGGAGATGTGAAGTTAGGGTTGCGGAGGGGAAAGTTCAACTTGCGTTGAACTATTAGCGACGGTTGCGATGCCCCTCATTGCCCTGCCGGGCATTTCTCCCCGTATAGTGACGGGGAGAAAGGCGCCGTCATCGGGGATTTCGCCAATCACCAGCGTCGCAAGAAAAGGCGCTGAGGTTGCGGCCAGCTCCCTTCTCCCCGTCACTATACGGGGAGAAGGTGCCGGCAGGCGGATGAGGGGCGGCGGCGCAGCGCTTCGCAATTGAACTGCTGCCTGCCCTTGCGCCGTTCTCTGCGAGCCATACCTATAGGCTAAGCATTCGCATTTGCAGGACAAGAGCATGACCATCAATCCCAATCCGCGCTCGGTCGTGGCCGTGCGCGCCACCGTTCCCGACGATGCCTTCACGGCCGGCGCCCTGGGTACGCTGCGGGAAGGCAGCGGCGTCGTTATCCGTGATGACGGGCTGGTTCTGACCATCGGCTATCTCATCACCGAGGCCGAGGAAGTCTGGTTGACCAGCCATGACGGCCGGGTCTTTCCGGCACACGCCCTGGCCTACGACCAGGAATCCGGCTTCGGCCTTGTCCAGGCGCTGGCGCCGCTCGGCCTGCCGGCCGTGGCGCTGGGCGACGCCGGCAAGGCCAAGATCGGCGACGCCGTGGTGCTGGCCGACGGCATCGGCCGCTCGGTGCAGGCCAAGATCGTCACCAAGCAGGAATTCGCCGGCTATTGGGAATATCTGCTCGACGAGGCGATCTTCATTGCGCCGGCGCATCCCTCCTGGGGTGGCGCAGGGCTGTTCGGCGAGGACGGCTCGCTGCTCGGGATCGGCTCGCTGCGCCTGCAGATGAGCCGCAATGGCGAGGTGGCCGACATCAACATGGTGGTGCCGATCGACCTTCTGCCGCCCATCCTCGACGACCTGCTGACGCGCGGCCAGGTCGCCAAGCCGCCGCGGCCCTGGCTCGGCGCGCTGTCGGCCGAAAGCGACGGCCAGGTGGTGGTGATGAGCGTGACCGAGGGCGGGCCTGCGGCAAAGGCCGGCCTGCGCCAGGGTGACGTCATCTCCGATATTCGCGACGGCGCCGTCGACGGGCTGGCGGATTTCTATCGCAAGCTGTGGGAAAGCGGCTCGGCGGGCGCGGAGATCCCGATGCGCGTCGTGCGCGACGGCCGCGACACCTGGCTGCGCGTCAAGTCGGCGGATCGCGGCAGCTTCCTGAAAAAGCCGCAGCTGCAGTAGGTCCTCGACGCCAGCCGCATGCATCCAAGACTGCTCAAGACATTCCTGGCGGTGGCGGAGACGCGCAGCGTCACCCGCGCCGCCGAGGCGGTTCATCTCGCGCAGTCGAGCGTCAGCGACCAGATCCAGTCGCTGGAAGCCGAGCTTGGCGCCACGCTGTTCACGCGCAGCAGGGCCGGCTTGCAACTGACACCGGCAGGGCTGGCGCTCAAGCCTGTCGCCGAGGATCTTTTGCGCCTCGATGGCGAGGCGCGTGCGGCGGTTCAGGCGGCGGCCGGGCAGGCGCGCGGGCAGCTGACAATCGGCGCGCTGGAGACGATCGCCTCGGCGCGCCTTGCGCCCTGGATGCCGGGTTTCCAGGCCAGCCATCCCGATATTGCCGTGCGGCTGAAAGTGGCAGGCAGCGGCGCGCTGCTGCGGCTGCTGGAGGCCGGCGAGATCGACGCGGCATTCTGTTTCGACACGCAGCGGGGCGCCGGCCAGGCCCATCAGCTCCTCAGGCGTACCATCGCGGCCGAACCGCTGGTGCTGGTAGCGGCTCCGGGGCAGGTTGGCGGCGGGGACGATCTGGCTGCGCTGGCGACGCGGCGCTTCGTGGCGACGGAGCCCGGATGCATCTACCGTCACATGTTCGACACCGCCTTTGCCGAGGCGGGCTTGCCCGCGCCGAGCCTCTTGTCGGAGGTCGGCAGCATGGGCGCGATCGTACGGCTGGTGGCGGCCGGCGCGGGGCTTGCTCTGGTGCCGCGCCTGGCCGTCGGCGATGCGCTGCTGCGGGGTGAGGTCGTGGAATTGCCCTGGCCGGGCCGCCTGCCGGAGGCGCCGCTTGCAGTGATCTGGCGCCGCAGGCGTGTCCAGCCGCCGGCTCTCGCCAAGCTGCTGTTGGCGTTGCGAGACCCTCTTACGCTGGCGCTGCGGCCCACCAGGCCCGGCTCATCGGTTGAATCGGCTGATGCCGCCAAGCTCTTGCTTGCAAACGAGTCCTGACGGCGCGCCATCTGCTAGACGAGGCGATGGCCGCCCTCGACATGCAGTGTCGTGCCCGTCGTGAAGCCATTGCAGAGCAGGAAAAAAATGGCGTCTGCAATGTCTTCGGGCCGGCCGATGCGCCCCACCGGCAGCCGGTCGGCCATCGCGTCCAGCACCTGTTGCTTGCGCTCGCCGGCAACCTGCGCCCAAATCTCAGTATCGACCCAACCGGGCGAGACGGCGTTGACGCGGATCGGCGCGAGTTCCACCGCCAGCGCCCGTACCAGGCCTTCGAGCGCCGCATTGACCGCAGCGACGACGGACCCGCGTGGTGCCGGCCGGTAAGCGGCGATGCCGGAGACGAAGGTCATCGAGCCGCCGGCCGCGAGCCGAGGCGCGCCATGCTTGGCGAGCAACAGCGGGCCGTAGAGCTTGCTCTCGACCACCCTCTGCGCGGCCTCCAGCTCGATTTCCGGCAACAGCCGGTAGGCGCCTTCGATGTCGGCGGCTGTGCTGACGATGTGGTCGAGCTCGCCGATCTGACCGAACAGTGCTGCGACCTGGTCCTCGCGGGCGATGTCGGCGACGGCAAGCTCCAGCCCGGCGGGCGTGCCGAGCGCGTCGCGCGCCTGGCGCAGCCTATCCTCGCCGCGTCCGGCGATGACGACCGCGGCGCCGGCATCGATGCACCGCCGCGCCAACGCCAGCCCCATGCCCGAACCGCCGCCGACGATCAGGATTTTCTGCTTTGCAATGCTCATATCCGCTCTGCCCTGTTTGGATGGACGATGGCAGGGAATTGGCAGCTTGGTGCGCTGAGGGGAAACGGAAGAAACCGATGGTGGTATCGGAAATGCCGATGGCGGCGTGGTGTGGGATCCAGCTTGGCCAGATCGGGCCTGGGCGCCCCCCTCTGTCCTGCCGGACATCTCCCCCACAAGGGGGGAGATCAGTCTCGTCGCCGGTTTTGCTGATTGTCAGGGTCTCGAGGCACGCTTTATCGGCCTACTGGGTGCAGGCGGAGAAGGCTTCGCCAGGATTCCAGTCGCGGAACGCGACGGTTCTTCCTGCGACGGAAACGGTCTTGTGCCTGGTGGTGCCGTCGGGCTGTTTCTTGCTGCTGGTGCCTTTGCCGGTCAGGACGTTCAAGTCGCAGGCGCTGGCGACATTGTCCTGCTGGAAATCCTCGGAATCGTAAGCGAAGCCGGCGACGATGAAATTCCCATCGCGGTAGGCGATGGTCAGCGTCTGGTTGGTGCGCTCGCTGCCCTGCGGCAGCGCCGGCAGATAGACTTTGATCGAGCCTTTCGGCAGCAGGGTCAGCTCCGGCTCGGTGTCCGAATTGCCATAGCCCGGCCGGTCATAGCCGTTCCACTCGGCGTCGACCTGCTCGTGCACGATCTCGACGGGCTTGAGATAATTGTGCTCCTTGTCCCGGAGGAAGAAGTGGATGTCCATCGGGTCGGTCGGCTCCGTCTCGACGACCATGACCAAGTCGGAGGCGCCGTCGCCGTTGAAATCGCCGGTCAGCGCGGTGATGATCTTGCGGGTTTCGATCGGTTCGGCGAAGCCGGTTGCGGGCAGGGCGATCGCGAGCAGGGCGAGGGCGAGGCGGATACAGATCATGGGATGGCTTGGCCTCGGCGATGGCGACAGCCTCTTTGGTACAGCACGGCGGGGAAGGGCGCCAGCGCTGCCGCAACAGCCCCGGCTTGCGCGGGCAAAGCCGATGGCAGTCTAGTCCGTCTGCGCGCTCGCCAGCACCACGAGGTTTCCATCGGGGTCGTGCATGCGCACGATATGCACATAATCGGCTTGCTCGATCGGACCCGGCTCCAGTCCGGCGTCCGCCAGCCTGCGCCGTTCGGGCACCAGCGGCAGAACGCCCAGCGTCAGCGTCGAGGTGCCGGCCTTGTCCCTGTCTTCGAACAGCTGCACCTCGGCGCTGTCGGTGAATTGCCATTCGGCCAGGCCCGGCATCGGCCGCCGCAAAGGCGGCTTGCCGAAGAGCTTGCCGTACCAGACGATGCTGGCTTCGAGGTCGGAACAACTGACATGAGCAAAAATCGTGTGGATTGCCATCGCAGACCTCGTGCAGGAATGTCTTGTGGCTTTAACGCAGCGGCAGGCTCCGCGTTGCCTTTTCGGATGTGGGCAAGCTTGGCTGCTGACGGAACCTGACAGCGCCGTATGCCATTGTGCGGGCTAGCCTCGACTGGGCGATGGTGAGAACAATGGATTGCGTAGTGAAGGACGGGGAGAGGATCGACTGATGGCGCCGGTCAAGGTCGATCCCGACAGGGTGCATGAATTTCCCGACGCCGCCAGTTTCCGTGCCTGGCTCAGCCGGCATCATGCCACGGAAAGCGAAGTGTGGATCAAGGTGCACAAGGTGCGCTCCGGGCTGAAAGCGATCACGCCGAAGGAAGCCATCGATGTCGCGCTGTGCTTCGGCTGGATCGACGCCGTGCGCAAGGGGCTGGACGACAAGAGCTTCCTGCAACGCTACACGCCGCGCGGCAAGAAGAGCATATGGAGCCGGATCAATGTCGACAATGTCGCGCGGCTGATCGCCGAGGACCGCATGACCGAGCATGGGCTGAGAGAGGTCGAGGCGGCCAAGGCCGACGGGCGCTGGGCGCGCGCCTATGGCAGCGGCAAGGAGATGAAGATCCCCGACGATCTGCAGGCGGCCATCGACGCCGAGCCGGCGGCCAGGGAGATGCTGGGCAAGCTCAGCGCGCAGAACCGCTTCGCGCTCGCCTTCCGCGTCCACAATCTGAAGACCGAGGCCGGCCGCAAGAAGAAGATCGAGACCTTCGTGGCGATGCTGAAGCGCGGCGACACCATCTATCCCCAAGGCAAAAAATAGAGGCCCTTCATGCGCCCGAGTGCGGACTAGTGCTTTCCCATGGGGGCGCTACAGGCTGGCGCCGGCGAGGATGATGCCGAAGCCGGCGAGGCAGATGGCGCTGGTCCGGCGCAAGGCGCGGCGTCCGAGCAGGCTTGATCCGGTGCGCCGCACCAACACGCCGACGGCGAGCCAAGCCGCGCCTGCAAGCGCGACCAGCACGGCAATAATGGCCAGCAGGCTGGCCGTCATGTCATCGGACTGGACCAGCAGGGCGACGATCATCGCCTTGGGGTTGAGCAGCGTGGTCACGAGCACCTGCCTCACCGTGACCAGCCCGGTCTCGGCGTCGTCGTCATCGTTTGCGCTCCAGACGCGGTAAGCCAGCCATAGCAGCCACACAACAGCACCGGCACGCAAGAGGGAAGGCGGCGCGGCCAGATTGAAGGCCGGGACAATCGCGGCAAGCCCTGCCATCGCCAGGATCACCGCCATATAGGCGAGCACGACCGCCGTCAGCATGGGCACGGTGCGCCGTGCCCCGGACGAGACGGTCGAGAAGGCCAGCATGATGTTGGTCGGCCCCGGCGTCAGCAGCAAACCGCCCAAGGCCAGGAGATCAAGGTCAAGCATGCCGGTCCTCGGTGGTGTCGATGAGGCAGAGAGTTAGAAAAGGCCAGCGCCGGGCGAAACCCGTCGTCCAACCGGGCGGGTAAGCGCCCCGGCGGAGGCAGGGCGCGCCGCTGTGGGTTCATAGCGCGATTCGAGAAGCGTCGATAAGTCTCTGGTGTTGCTACGATATCGCGCTTTCTTGGCTGCGGGTCCAGCCATACGGGGAGAGGGCGGCCCTCGTAGGAACAGTACTGCTGTGGAGGAGATCGGCCCTCTGCGGCGCTGGTGCCTCTTCCTTTGCCGCCGTGCTTCGCGTATGGCGCCGGGCAGATCCTCTCATCCCAGTTTGGCCGGACACCGCATGATCAGACTTGAAAGCATCAGCAAGCAGAACGGCCGCCAGCTCGTGTTCATCGAGGCGTCGGCGGCGCTGCAGAAGGGCGAGAAGATCGGTCTCGTCGGGCCGAACGGCGCCGGCAAGACGACGCTGTTTCGCATGATCACCGGGCAAGAGCAGCCCGACGAAGGCCAGGTGCAGGTCGATCGCGGTGTCACCATCGGCTATTTCAGCCAGGATGTCGGCGACATGGAAGGCCATAGCGCTGTCGCCGAAGTCATGAACGGCGCCGGGCCGGTGAGTGAGGTGGCAGCCGAGATGGCGGAACTGGAAGCGGCGATGGCCGATCCGGATCAAGCCGACCGGATGGATGAGATCATCGAGAAATATGGCGAGGCCCAGCACCGTTTCGAGGAACTGGACGGCTATGCGCTCGACGGCCGCGCGCGTGAGGTGCTGGACGGCCTCGGCTTCAGCCAGGAGATGATGGACGGCGATGTCGGCAAGCTTTCCGGCGGCTGGAAGATGCGCGTGGCGCTGGCCCGGATCCTTCTGATGCGGCCCGACGTGATGCTGCTCGACGAACCTTCCAACCATCTCGACCTTGAAAGCCTGATCTGGCTGGAATCCTTCCTCAAGGGCTATGATGGCGCGCTCCTGATGACCTCGCACGACCGCGAGTTCATGAACCGCATCGTCAACAAGATCGTCGAGATCGACGCCGGGTCGCTGACGGCCTATTCCGGCAATTACGAGTTCTACCAGCAGCAGCGGGCGATCGCCGACAAGCAGCAGCAGGCGCAGTTCGAGCGCCAGCAGGCTATGCTGGCCAAGGAGATCGCCTTCATCGAGCGGTTCAAGGCGCGCGCCTCGCATGCCGCCCAGGTGCAGAGCCGGGTCAAGAAGCTCGACAAGATCGACCGCGTCGAGCCGCCGAAGCGCCGGCAGACGGTAAGCTTCGACTTCCAGCCCGCGCCGCGCTGCGGCGAGGATGTCGTGACGCTGAAGAACGTGCACAAGGGCTATGGCAGCCGCACCATCTATGAGGGGCTGGATTTCCAGGTCCGCCGGCGCGAGCGCTGGTGCATCATGGGCGTCAACGGCGCCGGCAAGTCGACGCTGCTGAAGCTGGTTGCGGGGGCTTCCGAACCCGATACGGGCACGGTGGCGCGCGGCCCAAGCGTCAAGATGGGCTATTTCGCCCAGCATGCGATGGAATTGCTGGAAGGCGAACGCACCGTGTTCCAGACGCTGGAAGACGCTTTCCCCCAGGCGGGGCAGGCGCCGCTGCGGGCCCTGGCCGGCTGCTTCGGCTTTTCCGGCGACGAAATCGAGAAGCGCTGCCGGGTGTTGTCAGGCGGCGAGAAGGCGCGGCTGGTCATGGCGCTTATGCTGTTCGACCCACCCAATCTGCTGGTGTTGGACGAGCCGACCAACCACCTCGACATCGCCACCAAGGAGATGCTGATCACGGCGCTTGCGCAGTATGAAGGCACAATGCTGTTCGTCTCGCACGACCGCCATTTTCTCGCAGCACTCTCCAACCGCGTACTGGAACTGACGCCCGAGGGGATCCACACCTATGGCGGCGGCTATACGGAATATGTCGAGCGGACCGGGCAGGAAGCGCCGGGGCTCAGGAGCTGAATGGCAAGGGCGATGCCAGCGAAGCCGGCACCGCCCTTTGTCTTTAGCTGAAGCAACGGCGGCGATGCCAGCGAAGCCGGCACCGCCCTTTGTCTTTAACTGAAATAACGGCGGCGATGCTAGCGGAGCCGGCACCGCCCTTTGTCTTAGCTCGAATAACGGCCTTACTCGAACGAGATGGCCATGCCGCTCAAGTCGGCGTTGACCTGCAGACCGACCTGCTTGCCTGACAGTTCGAGTGCGCGCCCTTGTCGTTGGTCATGAGGATCACCTGGGCGCCCTTGCCGATCGTGCCGCCGCCGCCGGCCGCTCCATAGACGCCGGTCACGTCGCGGGCGCGCCTGATATGGCGTACCGTGCCGCGGAAATAGGTCTTGGACACGCCGAAGGCGAGGCCGCCGGACACGGCGCCGATCGAGATCGGGTAGCTCTTGCCGTGGAAGGTGAAGGTGCCCTTGCCGCCGGAGCCGCCCACGAAGAAGGCCGCCTTGTAGACGGCGAAGCGGATCGTGCCGCTGTCGGCATGCGCTGCGCTGGCAAAGCCGATGCCGGCGGTGGCGATGGCGGCGACCGCGATCTTACGAAATCCCGACGAAATGTTCATGATGATAGCTCCTGGTATCGCCTCTTACCCGGCCGGGCTCGTCAGCGTCTTACGAAAGTCAAACGCAACAGTCTCGACCGTCAATGGTTCCAGCCTGGCGTGGTCACTCCGGCGTGACCAAAGGCGGCCGACTGTCCTGTTGCCGCCCGCTGATCGTCGAGTGCCGTGCTTGTGGGCAGGCGAGTTCCGTGTAGTGTCGCATCGTGTTGGGAAAGGCTTCGGCATGAGAATCGCACTATCCGCCGCAGTGGCGGCGACATTGGCCGGATGCGCGACATCGCCGGTCGACTATGGGACGTCGCTTTCGCAGCAAGACCCGAAATTTGCATCGCCCGAATGCCAGCACGCGCGGACCGCGGCTGCCGACTATGCCGCCCGCGAGAAGACGCATCCAGGCTGGGCCTTCGTCGCGCTCGGCCCATACGGGATGGGCATCCTGGCGGCGACCAAGGAGGCCGAACAGAAGCAACGCAGACTGTTCGCCCGCGACGTCCATCTGCAATGCTCCAGCCTGCCGCTGCCGAAGCAATTGCAGGGCGATTTGAACCCGGCGGGCGCGCAGACGAAATACCCGTAGCCGACGCGGAGCAAACCCTCGGCCCGCTGGCCGCCCCAAGCCATTGCCAGGATCATGGGTGGCCTCGCGACATCATTCTGCCAAGAATTCCCAGGAAGCGTTCATACCTCGGTCGGGGGATGTGTCTTGCGAAAAACGATAGCGGTCACGGCTGCGCTGGCGGCGCTTGTCGTGTTGTCGGCCTCATGGTTCGTTTGGGAGAGAAACGGCGCCTATGGGTTGAACGTCCTTCTGCGGCGCGGCGGAAGTTACTGGATCACGGTCGACCGCGACGATGCGCGCCTCTCGCCGGCGATGCGGCTCGCCCTGCAGCCCTCCATCCCCGAGGCGACCGCCGGGGCGAGTTCGTGGAGCGAAGTGGAGCCGGGATTCGAAGCGGCCGAGATACCGGTAATCGCCGATGCGCGGGAAGTCGACCGCCTCTATCTCTACC
Organism: Mesorhizobium sp. ES1-1; assembly: GCF_020164785.1. Taxonomy (GTDB): domain Bacteria; phylum Pseudomonadota; class Alphaproteobacteria; order Rhizobiales; family Rhizobiaceae; genus Mesorhizobium. The sequence goes on from NZ_JAIUGX010000016.1 coordinate 23,465, forward strand.
GGTTCGATCCGGCGAAATTCCGCTTCGTCGCCCGTAACGAGCCCGATGGAGGCAAGGACATCGACCAGTGGGAGCGCGCGCTTCGCCCTGATGACAAGGGAGGCACGGTGCTGATCGTCAATGGCAGCTATTTCGGCCTCAAGGGTGAGGCGGACACGCCTTTGGTGAGCAATGGGACCCGGCTTGGACCTCGTGACTATGACGCGAAGGCGGGGGCCTGGGCCGCCGATGCGTCCGGCACCCACGTCGTCGATCTGAGCAATCGCGACTGGCGTCCGTTGCTGGAGCACGCGGACAACGCCATGGTTTCCTATCCGCTACTCGTCGGCGAGGATGGCCGCAACGCTGTCAGGGCCAAAAGCAAGTGGTTGGCCAATCGCACATTCATCGCAGAGGACCGGCAGGGTCGCATCCTTGTCGGTTCGACCAGGGATGCGTTCTTCTCGCTGGACAGGCTGGCCGATTTCCTGCTCGCGTCGAAGCTCGACCTCAAGACGGCGTTGAACCTCGATGGCGGGCCGATTGCCTGTCTCAGCGTGCGAGCGGGCAGCTATAGGCTGAAGCACTATGCGCGCTGGGAAGCGCAAGTCACGGATGACAAGGTGTCTCTGCTGCAGGCACCGCTGGACGTGCCTTGGGGAATGCCTGTCGTGCTCACCGTGGAACGGAGATAGCGTCCGCACGAATTGAGCACTGATCGGGCATCAAGACGCGAAGCAGCTCCATCTAGCGCAGCAGCCCATCCGCCTCGAAATTGTCCCAGCCCTCGAGCTTTGGCGGCAGGCCGTCATCCTTTGCCGATTTTCGGGCCGTGCCGGCCTTGCGCTCGCGCTTGCCTGCCCGCGTCAGCGCCGCCTTGCCGGCGCCGCGCCGCCTGTTCTCGGTGACCTCCAGCGCATCCGCCTCCCGCCAGCTTGTCGCCAGGTCGCGGTCGAGAATGTCCTCGACATGGCGCGGATCGAAGACGTGGAAGGTGACGGATTTGGATCGCCCGCGCATCTTGACGGTGCGCGTGCCGATGCTTTTGAGGCGACCATCGCGCAGCCATTTGTGGCGCTCGCGGGCGGAGATGGTGAGGATGTCCTCCGCCTCACGGGGCAGGATGGCTAGGGTTTCGACACCCTGCAAAATGCGCGAGATCGTTGCCGAGGCGGCCTCGAACGCGTCCGCGTCGGTCTTCAGCATACGCAGCACGACCCGGCCCGTCTCTGCCTTGGCGAATTTCCTGACCGCCCAGGGCAGGCGGGCCCGGAGCTCGCGCTCGATCCCCTTCAGGCGCACGGCGGAACCGAGCGTCGCCGATGGCGGCAGCGGCCATTCGGCAACCAGTGTCGTGGCGCTGCTTTCGCCACTCCCGGTTGCGGGAGCAGGGGCGGGAGCGATTTTCGCGGCCAGCCCGCCCACAAGCTTTCGGAGGGAACCGCGCTTCTTCTTGTCCGCCATGTTCCTTTTCTCGCCGCGCGCCTGAACAGAGAACCGCGAGCGGGCTCCAACAGTTCCCTGGCATGCGCGGCACGATGGTGAGCTCTTCACCGCCTACGGCCCGACCGATCAGCAGAGCGAGGATCGGGCGATCCGCACGAAGGCCTTGGCCGGCAAGCATGTCGGCGTCATCGCCTGGAGCAGGGATGCTGACCCGGCGCTAGGCGATTATGGCCCGCCCGCGACCCTGTTCCAGAGCGGCGAGGTGCCCGATATGGAATAAGCGCGCCCAGGCAAATCTTGCCAACGAACTGCTTGAAAGATTCTGGTCCCTTTCTGAACGCTTGGCGTTGAAGTCTCATGTGCTTAGCTCGAATGTCCCCAATGTGGCGAAGCGAATGTTCCTCGGGCTCTCTACGCCGCCCCGCTGCTAGATCAGTGGGAGCGTGTTGATAAAATCGTGCTGCGGGACGCATTCATTTCTTGGATCGTCTTCGAAATTCTTAGGAGGAAGCAGTTCAAAGCGAAGCTTCTTCGCGCTCCAATTGTAAACGGTTTTTTCTACATCGTTTTGAACGATTAGGACGCCGTGAAAGAACCACCAAAATGAATCTCTATAACCTGTCCTAGTCGTGTAAAAGGATAGGCCGCGCAAGTTCGCCAGACTGGAAACAGGTTTACGATCCCCGTGCAACGCAATGCAGTATGGCCTAGCGCTACTCATTGCTCGCGCCGATGCGACAAGCATGCCACCTGCGGCCAGCGACCAAGTTGCAGCGATTGCCGGTATGATCATCAAGGCAATTGTGGACAGCCCCATGGGAGAATGAATATCGCCACGGCACAGAACAAGGAAAGATGCTAATACTGCTATGGTAAGGGTTGCACCGTGCATAAATACAACGTGTCCGCCTGCTCCAGAAAGGCCGGCTGCGACCAGGGTCAATAGCAGACCTACTACAAACGTTATATAAGCAAATAGCAGTGCGCTAGTTTTCGTCAGCCGCAGTGGTGTGAGACGAACCATTGACGCTACTATAGGAAATATAGGCGCGAGTTTGACGCACCATATCAGAATTGAAACTCTAGGCACACCCCCATCTACTGGGGGCCAACGCTTAAACCAGGTAATATCGACGTAGCCGAGAGCAATCAGCACCGAGAGAGCCGCGAGGATTGACCAGTGCAAAATGTTTTTTGATGGTGGGACGCGATCAATAGACATGCCCATACCTGACATCCTGTTATTGTATGCGCAACGGTTGCTACGCCTACGACGTCAACTTTCTGCAGCGAAACCGTAGCGCAGCTTGTCCTCGCTTGGCTTTCCTTAGGCGCCCTCCGAGCGCAGCATTTCAACCGACAACGAGCCGGCCGGGAGCGGCCGCAGCAGCTCGGCCTCTGACTTCGTCAGGTTGAGCCAGGCGGCCCAATTCTCTGGCTGAAGAACCACGATGTGCCGGATGTGGACGGCGCGACATCCGGTCCTGGCTCAGTCGTCAGCATCGTGAAGGTCGGCAGCTTGTTGCCCGCGCTCCCTCTTTCGCCAAATTCTGCGATATCGCGGCCAAGATCGCGCCCCGGCTACCCCGCGGCCAGCCATTTGCGCGACCGCGCGAAGGTCTTGAAGGCGCTGGCCTCCATGGGACGCCCGAAGAAATAGCCCTGCAGGATGTCGCAGCCAAGCTCCTTCAGGATACGCGCATGCTCCATCGTCTCGACGCCCTCGGCGATGACTTCGATGCCGAGCGATTTGCCGATCTCGATGATCGACAACACCAGATGGCGCTGCGCGCTCGAACCGGTGATGGGTATCACCAGTTGGCGGTCGATCTTCAGGCGGCGCGGCTGCAGCTTGAGCAAGGAGACGATCGAGGCATGGCCGGTGCCGAAATCGTCGATCTCGATGTCGATGCCGAGCTCCTTGATATGCTCGATGTTCCAGGTGACCAGCTCGTCGTTCTCGTCGAGGAAGATGGACTCGACCAGCTCGAACGACACGGTTCCCTGCTTGATGTCGAGCTTGCGCAGCCCTTCGATCAGGCTCTTGTCCTCCAGCCGCCTGGCCGAGACATTGACCGAAACGCGCGGGATCTTGAGATGGGCCTGGTTCCAGCGGCCGAAATTCTCCAGCGCCTGCTCGAGGATGGTGCGGTCGATCAGCGAGACGACGTTGAGCTCCTCGGCCACTTTGAGGAAGGCGTCGGGGGCAAGGACCCCGCGTCGCGGGTGGTTCCACCGCGACAGCGCCTCGACGCCGACGATCTCGAGCGTCCTGGCATCGAATTGCGGCTGGTAATAAGCGACGAATTCGTTGCGCTCCAGTCCGCCCAGGATCTCGTCGGCGACCTGCTTGGTGCGCACGATCTCGTTCTGCAGCTCTTCGTTGAAGAACTCGTAGCGGTTGCGGCCGCGGCCCTTCGCCCGGTAGAGGGCGAGATCGGCGTTGACGAGCAGCTGCTTGGTCTCGACGCCGCTGTTGGCGGCGATGCCGATGCTCACGCCGAAGCGGCAGGGATGGCCGCGATAGTCGAGGGGTTGGCGCATCTGTTCGATGATGCGGTCGGCGAGTGCCGCGAGCTCGTCGTCGTCAAGCCCATGGCTCATCACGACGAATTCGTCGCCGCCGATGCGCGCGACGAAATCGCCAGGGCCGGCATTGGCCTTGATGACCTCGGAGGCATGCACAAGCATGGCGTCGCCGGCGGCATGGCCGAGCGTGTCGTTGATCTGCTTGAAGCGGTCCAGGTCCAGGTGCAGCAGCGCGGTGGGCTGGTTCGGCCCGGTGTTTTCGGCGAGCAGTTCATCGAGATAGCGCCGGTTGGGCAGGCCGGTCAAGGAATCGTGCAGCGCTGCATACTCGATTTGCGCCTTGGCGACGTTCAGCTCGGCATTCTTCGATTCGGTCAATTGCCGCTCGCGCCTGAGGGTCTCGTTGAGGAGCACGTCGCTGGTCACGTCCCACTCGGCGCCGATCAGCTTCGGCGCGCCGTCGATATCCTGGAAGAAGCTGGCGCGCGCACGCACGTGGCGGACGGCGCCATCGGGACCGAGGAGGCGGTATTGCGAGGAATAGAGGCTCTTGTTGCCGGCGGCCCGATCGAAATCCCGCTGCGCCCGCGCCCTGTCCTCGGGATGGATTGCCCGCACCCAGTCATCATAGCCGCGCGGCTGGCCGTCGGCGGGTTTGCCGTAGATCTCGTTGACGCGGTCGTCCCATACCATTCGATCGGTGGCGAGGTCGTGCTCCCAGACGCCGATGCCGGAGGCTTCCAGCGCCAGCTCCAGGCGCCCGGAGAGGCGCCTCAGTTCGGCATAGTTCTTCTGCCTTTCTCCGAACAGGCGCCCGGCGACCATGATCGGCAGCACGACCAGGGCTCCGGCGAGCAACATCAGCGCCCGCAAGGTCCATTCGTTCTTCGGAGCCGCCGGCCAGCCGCCCTTGGGGATCGCCGAGATCTGCCAGGAGCCCGACGGCAGCTGCACATTGGCGGTAACCGGATGTCCGTCGATGACATTCTGGCCGCCGAAGAAGCGTTCGCCGCCACCGCCCAGCGCATCCTTGCCGGTCAGCGCGACGTCGATGTTGAGCTCGGGATCGGTCAGCCCGCTGGCGGCGTAGAGCCGGTCGACATCGACCACCGCCGAGACGATGCCCCAGAAGCGGTCGCCGCCGCCCGCTTTCGGCACAAAGACCGGGATGCGGCCGATGAAGCCGAGCCCGCCCTGGGCAAGCTCGACCGGACCCGCGAAGACCAGCACGCGCTGGTCTCGCGCCTGTATCGCCGCCCTGCGCTGCGTCTCGTTCTTGCGATAGTCGACCCCGAGGGCCTTCTCGTTCCCGTTCATCGGGTAAATCAGCGAGATGATGAGGTCGGGCGCGCCGGCAATGTCGCGCAATTGCGATTTCTGCTGGAACAAGTTGGCCGCGAGCGCGGCAAATCTTTCCTGACCCATGTCAGGCTCTGTGATGATGGTCGCCACCAGGCCCTGAACCAGACGCAGATTGCCCGCTATGTTGCCTTCGAGCTTGGCGCGGACGATGTTGACCTTGGCCAGCACATCGGCCCGCTCCAACTGGTCGGAGACGATCCGGTTCTGCCTGTCGGCAAGCAAGGCGCAGGCCAAAAGGACGACAAAAGCTATGGCCGCCGGCAAGTTGGCGGAAGAGAAAACGGCCTGTCTTACGCGACCTATGCTGAAACGCGTTGTGGCCAATTTGACCCGAATACCTTTCTGGACAACAGCCTGTCTGTCGACACTAGTACCAAACGTTTAAATTTGCCCTTCCAATATGGCTAGAGCTGCGCCTGCGCGAAGATGCGCGTCGCCCAGTCGAGGAAGACGCGCAAGCGGGGCGAGAGCTGGCGGTTCTGCGGGTAGAGCGCCGACAGCGGCGTCGGCGAGGGCGGGTAGCCGGCGAGCACTTCGACCAGCGTGCCGTCGGCAAGGTCTTTCTCGAAGCGGTAGCGCGGCGCCTGGATGAGGCCAAGGCCAAGCCGCGCCAGATCGGCCGCTGTATCGGAATTGTTGGCGGCGACGCGGCCGGGTAGCCGGACCTGGCGGATCCTGCCCTCGACGGTGAATTCGAATGGCAAGGTCTCGCCGGAGCGTGACGAGACGAACCCAACCGCCTGGTGACCTTCGAGCGCGTCGGGAGAGGCGGGCACGCCGTGGCGTTCGAGATAGGCGGGGCTGGCGCAGGTCATCTCGCGGATCATGGCGAGCCGCCGCATGATCATGCCGCTATCGGCCGGTTCGCCGACACGGATCACGCAGTCGACGCCTTCGCGCACGAGATCCACCAGGCGGTCGCCCTGGCCGATCTGCAGATCGATGCGGGGGTAGCGAGCCAGGAACTCCGGCAGGCGCGGCAACAGGAAGGTGCGGGTGAGCAGTGTGGAGGCGTCGATGCGCAGCAGGCCGAAGGGCTCGGCATCGCGGAAGGCAGCCTCGGCATCCTCGATCTCGGCCAGGATCGACAGGCAGCGCCGATAATAGGCCTCGCCGTCCTGCGTGGGGTTTACCTGGCGCGTGGTGCGCTCCAGCAGCCGCGCGCCGAGGAATTCCTCGAGCCTCCGGATGGCCTCCGTCGCGGTGGAACGCGGCAGGCCGAGATCGGCGGCGGCCGCAGTGAAACTGCGCCGCTCCAGCACGCGAACGAAAAGCCGCATCGTATCCAGGCGATCCATGGCTATTGTTCGCATTATCCGAATAGTGATGTCAACGAACGCCCGATTATCCGGAAAATAACTCGGCCTATATCCGTCTCACCAAACACGGAGAGACTTCCATGATCACTCAGCATCCAAGAACGGCAATCGTGACCGGCGCCTCCAAGGGCATCGGGGCCGCGATCGCGCGGCGGCTCGCCGGCGACGGCGTCGCCATCATCATCAATTATGCGCGGGGCCGGGCCGAGGCCGAAGAGGTTGCAAGGGCAATCGAGGCGGACGGCGGCAAGGCGATCGCCGTGCAGGCCGATATCGCCGATCCCAAAGGCATTGCAGCATTGTTCGATGCCGGCGAGACGGCGTTCGGCGGCATCGACATACTGGTCAACAATGCCGGCATCATGAAGCTGTCGCCGATCGCCCAGACCGATGACGCCTCGTTCGATACGCAGGTCGCTACCAATCTCGGCGGCGTGTTCCGCGGCATGCGGGAAGGCGCGCGACGGCTTCGCGACGGCGGCCGCATCGTCAATTTCTCCTCGAGCGTCGTCGGCCTCTACCAGCCGGGCTACGGCGTCTATGCCGCCACCAAGGCAGCCGTCGAGGCGATGACGCATATTCTGGCCAAGGAGCTTGGCCAGCGCCGCATCACCGTCAACGCGGTGGCGCCCGGCCCGGTCGAGACCGCGCTGTTCATGGACGGCAAGAGCGAGGCGCAGATCGAGGCCATCGGGAAGATGATCCCGCTCGGCCGGCTCGGGCAGCCCGCCGACATTGCCGGCATCGTCTCCTTCCTCGCCGGGCCGGACAGCTTCTGGGTCAACGGCCAGGTCATCCGCGCCAATGGCGGCGTCGTGTGAGGAGGTCACCATGCAAAAAACAATCCTGATCACGGGTGCTTCCTGCGGCTTCGGCGCGATGACGGCGCGGGCGCTGGCAAGGTCCGGCCACACCGTCTATGCCTCGATGCGCGACCCCTCGGCGCGCGGCGCGGCGGTGGCCGAGATGGAAAAACTGGCGCGCGACGAAGACCTAGCGCTCATTCCCATCGCGCTCGATGTCACCTCCGACAGTTCGGCCGAGGCCGCGATCGAGCGGATCATCGGCGAGGCTGGCCGGCTCGACGTGCTCGTCCACAATGCCGGGCACATGGGGTTCGGACCGGCCGAGGCCTTTACGCCCGAACAGCTGGCGCAACTCTACGATGTCAACGTCGTCGGCACGCAGCGGGTCAACCGCGCAGCCTTGCCGCATATGCGCCCGCTCGGCCGGGCGCAGATGATCTGGGTCGGCTCGAGCAGCACGCGCGGCGGCACGCCGCCATTCCTGGCGCCCTATTTCGCCGCCAAGGCCGGCATGGACGCGCTGGCGCAGAGCTATGCGCTTGAACTTGCGCGCTTCGGCATCGAGACGACAATCGTGGTGCCTGGCGCCTTCACCAAGGGCACGGAGCATTTCACTCACGCGGCGGCGCCGGCCGATGGCGAGCGCGCCGCGCTCTATTGGTCCGGTACCTATGCAGGGGTCGACCAGCAGGCGCTGAAGGGGCTGGCCTCGCTCGAGCCGGTGGACGCCGATCCGGAGACGGTCGCACGCGCCATCGTCGACCTCGTGGCCATGCCGCATGGCAGCCGTCCGCTGCGCATCCATATCGATCCCTCCGACGATGGCGCGGCCATCGTCAACGGCGTTGCCGACCGCGTGCGCGCGCAACTCATGGAACGGATCGGCCTTGCCGACCTGCTCCACGTCAAAATCTGAAACCCCACTGAAGAGAAGGAACAAGACCATGCCATTCGCCAACATAAAAGTGCCGCAGGCCGCGCTCTCCAAGGCGCAGAAGGCAGACCTCATCCACCGCACCACAGCCATGTTCGTCGACTTTTTCGGCGAGGGCGTGCGACCCACCACCATGGTGCTGGTGGAAGAAATCGCCGATGGCGGCTACGGCCGCGCCGACGAGGTGTTCGTGATCCCGGAAGCCTATCGCGCCAGGGAGTAATACCAGCCGGAGCACCGAAGCGCTCGCGTGCCGTCATGGGCGCGCGAGCGCTCGCGCCTCTGGGTGGGGGCGGCGCAGCCTTGAGTGCCGCCATTGACGGCACAGCTCATCCGGCCGATAGGTCCGCGCGAACAGCCCGAGACTGCACAATGCCCGACCTCAAAGAAGCAACCGCCACCGCCGATGCCGCCTGGCAGAACGATGTCCGCCAGGGCGTGCGCCATGTGCGCGATCTCGAGCGCCTGCCGCTGTCGCCGGCCGAGCGGGCGGCGGCTCAGGCCGCTGCCGCCAACCACAAGGTGCGGGCGCCCAAGGCTTACCTCGACCTGATCGACTGGAACGACCCGGCCGACCCGATCCGCGCGCAGGTGATCCCGTCGCCCGGCGAACTCAAGCAGGCGGAAGGCGAGCTCGACGATCCCATCGCCGACCACGCGTTCAGCCCGGTGCCGCGCCTGACGCATCGCCATGCCGATCGTGTGCTTCTGTTCCCGACCTATCAATGCGCCGTCTATTGCCGCTTCTGCTTCCGCAAGGAATCGCTGACTTCGATCGCCCGCGGCTACACGCGCGAGGCGCTGGAGCCGGCGCTGGCCTATATTTCGGCTCATCCGGAAATCCGCGAGGTGATCCTGACCGGCGGCGATCCGCTGTCGCTGCCCGACAAGGCGCTGGCCGAAATCGCCGGGCGCATCGAGGCGATCGCGCATGTGCGGCTGCTGCGAATCCACACCCGCGTGCCGGTGGCGCTGCCGTCGCGCATCACGCCTGGGCTGGTGGCCGCACTGCAAGGGCGGCTGATGGTCACCGTCGTCACGCATTTCAACCACGCGCGCGAGATCACCGACGCCACCGAAGCGGCCTGCCGGACGTTGCGGCTGGCGGGGTTCGTGCTGCTCAACCAGAGCGTTCTGCTCAAAGGCGTCAACGACAGCGTCGAGGTGCTGGAAGAGCTCTGCCGCGAGCTGATGTATCGCCTGGGCGTTAAACCCTATTACCTGCACCATGGCGATCTGGCGCGCGGCATGGCGCACCGCCGCACGACGATTGCCGAAGGCCAGGCGCTGGTGGAAGCGCTGCGCGCCCGCCTGTCGGGCATCTGCAATCCTGTCTATGTGCTCGACCTCCCGGAAGGCGGCGGCAAGGTGCCGATCGGGCCGTGTCATGTCGAGGTGCGGGACGGGCAGCGCTGGCGGCTGCGCGGGCTGGATGGGAAGGCGCGGGATTATGCGGAGGTGGTCGGCGAGGGGGAGGGCGCGGCCGTGAGCCGTAGCGACGCAAGTGGCGCAAGTTAGCGCTGCCCCTCACCTGCCTGCCGGCATCCTCTCCCCGTATAGGACGGGGAGAGGGGCGCTGTCATCGGCGATTTCGCCAATCTCCAAGGTTGCGGAAAGATCGTCAGCGTTGCGGCCAGCCCTCTCTCCCCGTCCTATACGGGGAGAGATGTCCGGCAGGACAGTGAGGGGCAGCGCCGACGCGGGAGATTGGTGCGTTGCATCAGCGCGGGGCGATAATTGGTCGAGCCTAAACCTCAACTCCGCCGACAAACGCCAGGACGACGATGCGCGGAGCGGTGCAGTAGACAAGGCTGAGCTTGCGGCCGATCCTTGTCGTGGCGCGGCGCGCGTCGAGGTCAACGGCGATATCCTCGTAGCCCAGCACCTGTCGGTCGAGCGGATAGACCGCCTTGTAGACAGCCTCCTTGGCGACGAAGAGGAGGCGGCCGGCGAGATGGAGATCACTTCTGTCCATGCGGTCCGCGGACGTTGCGACGAGCGCGAAAATATCATCGGGCAAAGGCAGCGCCGGCTCGACGTCGATGCCCAGCGATATGATGTCTCCGACTTCGGCAAGTGCCGCCACTGCCATGTCGTCGTCATGGGCGAGCGAGCCGGTCATCCCGTCGGGCCAGACCGGCGCTCCCGACGGCGCGCGGGGGATCGGGTCGTGGATGCCGATATCCGCCAGCAGCCGGTGCGCGATCCACCGCGCGGCGCCGCTGGCTCGCCGCATGGCCGGCTGGCGGGCAGGGAGGGAGCGCGCCTCCTCCGGCAGCAGATGGGTCTCGTCACCGTCGCGTATCAGCCGGCATCCCGTGCGCACCCCATGTGGGGCGATGGCGGCCAGCGCCCGCGCCAGCGACATTTCCTCGGGCAAAACGGCCAGCGAAGTGATTGCCGTCATGGTTCGGCTCCCGACGCCGGGCGGGACAAGATCGGCAATCATCTCTTCGCTCTCGTCCGGTCTTGATCGAGGGTCAATGGCGTCAGGACGACGCCCTGGAACCGTCGTCCATGATCGCCTCGACGAACCGATGCAGCTTGGCCGGGTTACCGCGCCAGATCGTGTCGGGCTCCAGGGTCTCGCCCTTCATGACGAAGGAATCGGCATCGACCATCGATCCCTTGCCCATGGTGACGCCGTAATGGACGAAGGCGGAGGGCCCTAGCGTACAGCCGTCGCCGATGCTGATATAATCCGACTTGAAGGCGCCTTCCTCCAGCGAATGGGCCTGGATGACGCAGCCCTCGTTGAGTGTGACATCGTCGCCGATCTCGACCAGCGAGCGCTCGGTCAAATTGGCGCCGCCGTCATAGACTCGTTTGCCGACCTTCACGCCGAGCAGGCGCAGGATCATCGGCCGGAAGGGCGTGCCGCCAAACAGCCGCACGATGGGCGAGTCGGCGAGCTTCCAGTGGCGCTCATGGCGCCAGAAATCGACGTCGTAGATCGTCGTCACCTGAGGCTTCAGCCTTCCGAAGCCGAGGCTTGCCCGCTCGACGAAGATGTAGAACGGGATGGTGATCGCCGACGTCAACAACACGGCGACGAAGAGGGCGATCTCGGCCCATTCGGTGTAATAGTTCAGCGCGCGGTCCCAGATCGCCAGGGTGGCGAACAGCATGATCCATTGCGTGGCCACGAACAGGAGGATCGTCACCAGATTGTGGCGGTTCTTGAACGGGATGCGCTTGCGCCGGTCGGCCTCGGCAACGCCCGCGATCAGCTCTTTATCGCGGTTCACCATGCGCGGGATTTCGAAGGAAGGCGACCCGAGCAGGCCGACATTCTCGCGCAGCGGCCCGTCGACCGGGATCATCACCTTTGTGCCGAGCAGGACGTTGTCGCCCGTGCGGCCATCCGGCGGGTAATAGATGTTGTTGCCGAGATAGTTGCGCTCGCCGATGCGGGTCGGCTCAAGCCTGAAGGCGGTGGCTGACTTGTGCATGTTGATCATGAACAGCCCGTCCGACACCATGGTCTCGGTGCCGATCTCGCACAGCAGCGGGTTTTCGTGCTGCTGGTTGGAGCCGAAATTGGAGCCCGTCTGCACGACCTTGTTGAGGTTCCAGCCGATGGCCCGCATATAGTGGACAATGGCTGAGCTGTCGCCGAACAGCAGTCCCAGCATGCGGGAATTGCTGGAGAATTCGGACACGGACTGCAGCCAGTAGCGGAAGCCGTAGAGCGTGTAGGTGCGGCCGGGTTTCAGGATCAGGCTGAACAGGCGCGGCACCAGGGTTGCGGCGAGGAAGGTCGCGCCGATGTAGCCGAAAAGCGTGACCGTGGTGCCGATGGCCACGAGGCCGATCGTCTCCTGGTAGTCGTCGCCGAGATTTTCCCAATAGGAGTGGAACAGCAGCGGCAGCGGCGTGATGACCGCGAACAGCAGCAACAGCTGAACGGCTTCATAGAGGATGCGCCTGATCTCGTAGGGGTTTTCATTGCGCACCTTGCAATAGTCCGCCGTGGTCGGCACGGCCGGCGAGCCATGCCAGTGTTCGCCGTCCGGGATGCTTTGCCCGCGCTGCAGCGAGGATGAATGACCGAGCTGGCCGCCGTCGCCGATGGAGATGTCGATGTCGAGCGTGGAGCCGACGCCGACAAAGACATCGCGACCGATGGTCAGCGGCCCTGTGTGGATATAGCCGGCCTGCGCGCGATAGCCCAGGATCATGGATTCCTTGCGCAGGATGGTGTTGGCGCCGATCGAAATAAGATCGGTGCAGACGGGGATGGAACGCGACTCGATGACGGCGTTGTGGCCGAGCCTGGTGCCGAGCAGTCTGAGATAGAGGCTGTAGAGCGGGCTGCCCCGGAACAGAACGACGGGCGCGGTGCGGATCAGGGTCTTGACGACCCAGAAGCGGTAGTAGCGCGGGCCCCAGATGGGGAAGGTCTCGGCCTTCCAGCGGCCGATGAGCACCCATTTGGCAAGGACGGCGAAGCCGGTCATGCCGAAGAAGACGCCGGCCGAGAGCGCGACGCACCTGAAGTAGAGCTGCAGCGGATCGTCGAGCGCCTCATACATCCAGTTGAGTCCGATGTTGAAGGCCCACAGGCCGAGATAGCTGTAGACGCCGTAGAAGAGCAGCTGCGCGAGGCCGCAGGTCCAATAGGCGAAATCCGAGGCGCGGCGGGTGAGGACGGGCTCGTAGGTGGCCGTCGTCATGGCATCGGCGGTGCCCAGATGCGCGGCCAGGCGCGCCACGGTCGGGAAGAGGTAGATGTCGCGCATCGACGTCGTCGCCCATTCCTCACGGGTTCGCACCCGCGCGCAGAAATGAGCCATGAGAAGCGAGTTGGCGCCGAGATCGTCGAAGAAATTGTCCTCGACCGACACCTCCTCGAATTTCAGCACCTCGGCCAGCGCGCCGGCCAGGAAGCGCTCGTCATCGGTGCGGGGCACCACCATGGCGCGGTCGCCCGAAAGCCGGACGCTGGTCGGCTTTGGCAATTGCCGAAGGTCGACCTTGTTGGAGACCGTCATTGGGATGCCGGGCAGTTCCTCCAGATAGGAAGGGACCATGTAGTCGGGCAGGCGCCGCTTCATCACCTTGGCGATTTCGGCGCGCGCGATCGCCGGCTGGCCTGATTTGGCGGCGTAATAGGCGACTAGTTCGACGCGGCCGGGCTCGATCTCCCAGGTGGTGACAGCGGCCTGCGCGATTTCGGGCTGGTCGAGCAGCACCGCCTCGATCTCGCCAAGCTCGATGCGATAGCCGCGGATCTTCACCTGCGTGTCGATGCGCCCGGCATATTCGATCTCGCCGCTTTCGTTGATGCGGCCAAGGTCGCCGGTGCGGTAGATGCGCTTCGACGGATTGTTGGGCAGGCCGATGAAATCGGCGATGAATTTCTGTTCCGTCAGGTCGGGCCGGTTGAGGTAGCCGACGGCCAGGCCGATGCCGGCAATGCCGATCTCGCCCAGTTCGCCGGGCGCGGCAAGCTGCGGCAGCGACGGGTCGAGAATGACGATGGAATAGGTGGGCAGCGGCGCGCCGATGGTCACCGGCCGGTCGGGCGACAGTTCGCCCATGGTTGCCGTAACCGTGGCTTCGGTCGGGCCATAGGTGTTGAGGATCTTGCGGCCGGGTCTCGACCAGCGCACGACCAGATTGTGCGGGCAGGCCTCGCCGCCGACCAGCAGCGTGCGCAGGCTGGGCACGTCCGACGTCATCGATGACAGCAGGGTCGGACTGCAGGCCATGCAGGTGATGGCGTGCTGGCGCAGGAAATCCGCGAGCTCCTCGCCGACGAGGGGGAGTTGGCCGGGCGCCGGCACCACGGTCGCGCCGGCCACGAACGGCACCCAGATCTCCTCGGAGGAAAAGTCGAAGGCGATGGTCATGCCCTGGTAGACGCGATCGCAGGGTTGGTAGCCGTAGGAGGCGGCGGCGACCCGGATGAAGTTGACGAAGCTCTGGTGGCGGACGGCGACGCCCTTCGGCCTGCCCGTCGTGCCCGAGGTGTAGAGGATGTAGCAGATGTCGTCGGCGGCGCCCGGCGCCTTGTGCGGCTTGAGCGGCGCGTCTGACTGGGCGGAAATCTCGGCAGCGGCGCTGTCGATGAGCAGATGCGGCACCGCCAGCTGGCCGGCGCGCGAGGCGTAGGCGGCGATGGTGACGATCATGCTGACGCCGGCGTCGTCGATGATCAGCTCCATGCGCTCGCGCGGGAAGGCGGTGGCCAGCGGCACGAAGGCAGCGCCCGCCTTGATGACGCCGAGAAGGGCGACATAGGTTTCCGCCGAACGGTCGAGGATGAGCCCGACGCAGTGGCCCGGCCGCACGCCGCGCTTGCCGAGCAGGCGGGCGAACTGGTTGGCGCGCCTGTCGAGCTCCTGATAGGTCCAGGCGCGCCCCTCGGAAATCACCGCGGGAAGAGCGGCAAATGTGTGGGCGAGCTGTTCGAAGACCTTGTCGAGCCGTTCCTCGGGCCGGCCGGCGCGGGGGAAGTCTGCCCCGGTCAGCACCTGGCCCTGCGCGGCGAGCGAACGCCGGGCGCTTTTCATGAGCGTGTCCACACCCGGCAAACCATTTGCGACCAGGCCATTTCCTCCCAGCCCGGTTTCGGGCTCTGCGCTCGGCCCTGCCGTGTCCCGCTCGAGTGCGGCGATATCGACACCGTGATCCATGTGCAAACTTTCCGGTCCTGCGAAGCCTTGAACGGCACGCCGCCGCCCGGCCTGGTTGCCCGGGCCGGGTCGCGCTGTCCGGATGGGTATGCCATCCGATCTTTTCGCCAGTTTTTCTCAACTGTTGAATCTTGTTTCTGAACTGTGTCTGGAGGCGGCAAAGGCGCCGGTTTCGCCGGTCCCGGCGCAGCGGTCCGGCGCCTCGCAAAAAATCTGCCGGCCGCCGGGAATAAAGGGCGGCCTTTCCGGGTCTTCACTACAGCGGGGCCAAACCGGCCCGCGACACGAAGAAAACGAAACAAGGATCTTTAGGAATGACCAAGCTCGCTCTCAGCGTGGCTGCGATGTTGCTTGCCTCGAGTGCCGCCTTTGCCGGCAGCGACCATTACGGCGCCGACAATGCCAACCAGCCCGCCGTCGACGCCAATGCGACGGCCTCGATCCCCTATGCCGGCCGGAAGGACGGCGTCGACGCCAAGGTGACGACCGGACCGAGCCAGGGCTCGGTGCAGGACATCATCGATCGGCACAATCGCGACGGCAATTGGGGCCGCTAACCGCTTCCGATCTTCACGCAAGCCTTCAACAAACAGGAACCATCGACATGAAAAACATCGCTCTCACCGCCGCCGCCATCCTGCTCGCCACCACCGGCGCCTTTGCCGGCAGCGACCATTTCGGCCAGACCTCCGCCAGGCCGGCGGCAGCCACGGTCGACACCATCCGCACCGCATCCATCCGCAAGGCGGACATGGCCGCGCACGACATGAAGGCGACGACGAAATCCGACGCGGACGAACCAGGCCAGGGCATCTGGGGCAACTGAGTTCGCGGGCGCCGGCGCCGCATCCCGACGGCGCCGAGCCCGACCGCGTCGGGACGGAGGGCCAGGGCTTCGGCCCTCCGTTATCTCTTTCCCGGCTGCCGGCGTGATGTCCCGCCGCCGGGACCTGACTTTTCCGCGCCTCTAGCCAACCCAACCCATGAGGAGACCACCATGTTCAGCATGACACGCCGCACAGTGCTTCAATCTGCGGCGGCCGCCGCCGCCCTCGGCCTTGCCGGCAAGCTTGAATTCACCCGGCCCGCTTTCGCGCAGACGCCGCTCGAACCGTCCGTCGGCTTCTACAAGTACACAGTCGGCGACATCGAGGTGACCGCCATCTATGACGGCATCTGGAAGAAGCCGCACGACCCGGCCTTCATCGCCAACGCCTCGGTCGAGGACACCAAGGCGGCACTCGCCAAGGCGGGGCTGACCACCGACTTCATGCCGATCCCGCTCACCGTTGTCGTGCTCAAGATGAACGGCAAGCTGATCATGATGGATGCCGGCTCGGGCGTCGGCCAGTGGCAGACCAACGCCACGCACCTGCCGGCCAATATGGCCGCCGCCGGCATCGACTACAAGGCGATCGACACCATCATGATCTCCCATTTCCACCCCGACCATGTCTGGGGCCTGATGGAAAAGGGGAGCAACGCGCCGGTGTTCCCCAATGCCGAGCTGATCGTCAACGCGACCGAGTATAAATGGTGGACCGATCCCGGCCGGCTGGCCAAGCTGCCGGAAGGCCGCAAGCCGGCGGGCAAGCGCATCGCCGACAATTTCCCCAAATGGAAGAACTGGAAACTGGTGCAGGACGGCGACGAGGTGGCGCCCGGCATGCAGATCATCGCGGCGCCCGGCCACACGCCAGGCCATTCCGTGTACCTCGCCAATTCCGGCAAGGAACAGCTGATGATCTCGGCAGACACCATGTATGTGCCGGCGTTGCTGGCGCCGCATCCGGAATGGCGGGGCAGCTACGACCAGGATGGGCCGACGGCGATCGCCACGCGCCACAAGATCATCGACCGGGTGATCGCCGACAATATCCGCATTTCCGGATCGCACTTCCCGTTCCCGGGCACCGGCGTCTTCGTCAAAGACGGCAATGCCTACGGCTTCACACCAGTTCAGATTTGAGACCGTTTGGAAACTCTACTCTGGCGGCCATCTGAAGGCGTTTCTGCGCTTCCGGTGCTCACGGACCCGAACGTCCGCTGCGCTCCGGTTCTCGAAATCACCTCCATATGACTCCCCAGAGCGAATTTCGAAACGGTCTCTCAACGCTAGCGCTCAAACCAACCGAGAAAGACAATGAAACAATCCTATCTGGGCAAGCACGCCCTTTACGCCCTGCTCGGCGCCGTCGCCGTTCTGACGGTCGTTCCCGTCGCCACCATCATGCCGGCCTATGCGGTCGACGATATAGAGGGTGCGGATGCGCCCGACCTCACCGCGGTCCAGGCCAAGATCGCCGCCAAGGACTACAAGGGCGCGCTGGCCGACCTGCGGGATCTCGCGCAGGACAACCAGCAGCCGGATGTCTACAACCTGCTCGGCTTCACGCTGCGCAAGACAGGCGACTTCGCCACTGCGCTGACCTACTACAACAAGGCGCTGGAGCTGAAGCCCGACCACAAGGCAGCCCGCGAATATCTGGGCGAGCTCTATGTCGAGACCGGCGACATGGCCAAGGCCAATGAGCAGCTTGCATCGCTGCAAAAACTCTGCCCCGCCGGCTGCGAGGAGCTCGCCGACCTACAAAAGGCGATCGACACAAAGGTCACGCAGTAAGGTCGCCCTCACCCGGATTGCCGAGACCGAATTGCGGAATGCAATTCGGGGCAATCCGACCTCTCCCCGAGGGGAGAGGAGGGAGCCGGCACCGGGCACGCCTTCCTCTTCTCCCCTTGGGGAGAAGGTGGCCCGCAGGGCCGGATGAGGGGCCTTCGCACTGACTATCCCATCATGATTCACCAGTTTGGGCGACGCCACTTTCGCCCATTGCCGGGGCCGGCTTCTCTCCCTCGCGCCGGCTCCGGCTCTTTCGACACATCTGGCAGCGCTTCCGCGGGCGTCCGACCGGGCGCTTTTGCCTGCCTGCAAATTGGAGCTCGACCATGAACCCGACCGTCCTCGCCGCGACGCTGCATGCGCTCGCCTCCAGGCTGTGCATCAGGGACGCAGCCCTGCTCGCCGGCCGGCTGCTGCTGTCCTTCCTCTTCCTGCATGAAGGCGCCACGCTCGCCACCCATTTCGACGCCGCCGCCAGGGCGATGGCGGCGCTCGGCGTCGGCCTGCCGCTGTTCGTCGCCACGCTCGCGCTGCAGCTCGGGGCGGGGCTCGCCATCGCGACCGGACTGCTGACGCGGCTTGGCGCCATCGGGCTAGGCCTGTTCTGCCTGGCGACGGCGATGCTGTTCCACACCAATTTCGCCAGCCAGAACGAGTTGCTGCATTTCGAGAAGGACCTCGCCATAGCCGGCGGCATGTTCGTGCTCGCCGCCACGGGCGCGGGCAGGCTTTCGCTGGACCGGTTGATGGTCGCCTATCTGCAACGGCGCCGGCGCGACAGGGAGATGATGGCGGCGCTGCAGGCGGTGGAAAGCCATGGCTGGCTGGGCGAGGTGAAGCTGCCGGTCTGAGTTGTGGCGGCCGTGCATCACAAGGCCGGCCACAGTCCAGCTGGCGTGGAACCAGCGCTCGCGCTCTGCATTCTATGACGCAGATGACTGTGACCCAGACGGGTCGGGAGTGCGGGATGAAAACGTTTTTTGAGATGCTCGGTAGCCTGGTGATCAGCCTGTCGATGCTGGCTGTCGCTGTATTACTTGCGTCGTGGCTGGTAGCTCCCGTGCCGGCCAAGTCCGAGGCGCGTGCCGCCAGCGTCGCCGACCTTTGGACCCGGGAGCCGCAGAAGGTGGACAGGGCGTCGCTGACGCTGGAACGCGTGCCGGCCGCCCCGCAGGCTGCGCCCGATGCCGCGGCGCTGGCCCGCATGCCGGCCACCGAGCCCCGGATGGTCGCCCAGACGGAACCCGCCGTCGAGGCACAGCCGGCGCTTCCCGCGGAGCATGTCAGCTGGTGTGCCGAGCGCTACCGCTCCTACAACCCCGACGACAACAGCTACCGCTCCTATAGCGGACAGCAGCGCCCGTGCGTTTCGCCCTATCTCGCGGCCAATGACAATGGCGATATCCTTCGCGCCGACACGGAAGTCCAGTCGGCCACGGAGGTCGGCTATGTCGAGACCGCCTCGGCGGAAACGGACAGCATGATGGCGGCCACCAACCTGTCCGCCGGCCATATCGAATCCTGTCTCGGCCGCTACCGTTCCTACAGGCCGGAGGACAATACGTACCAGCCTTATTCCGGCGGGCCGCGTCGCCAGTGCGAATAGGGCCTGGCCGCTGAACAGGGCCAATACGACGCAGCAGCGCCGGGCCATGATCCCATAGGCGCGGCAGGCAGCGGCGCTTGATTCTTGCTAGTCGATGATGAAGGCGGTGCCTTGCGCCTTCATGCGGGCGAGGCCCTCCTTCATCTGTTGAAGCTGTTCGGCTGCATGGCCCTGCCACCCCGTCACTTCCGCGAGAATTCGCAGCGCATCGCGCGAGCGATAGGACATGGACGGATTGCCGGGGAATTTCTTGTCGGTCAGGTTCGGGTCGTCGACATAGGGGCCAGTCGGCTCGACGACATAGATCCGGCCGGGCCGGTCGCCTGCGGCAAGCTCGGCGCCCCAGATCGCGGCATCCAGCGTGCTGGTGAAATAGATGAAGGATAGCGGCTTGCCGCTGTCGAAGTTCGAGGCATGACCGACGACCAGCAGGTCGCCGGGCTTCAGATCGGCCCGCGTACCATGGAAGAACGATTGCGTGAACATGCTTGCGGCAGCTGACATCGGAAGGTCCCTGTTTGTGGCTCGAAGGCCAGAGGGATGACACGAACACCCCGGCTTGACGCAAGCCCCACCTCGCCATAGACCATGGCAATGGGAAAGCCGGCGCGCCTCCCATTCCCCCAAACCCGAACGCATCGTGAGCGTAACCGCCGCTTGAGCGATGCTTACTGCCGACCTGCTGTCAGCAGACTTGGCTGCTCTGTCTCGATCTCCCTTCGGCACGACGCTAATGTGAAGCGAAGCCATCGAGGGAGCGAGGACATGATCTGCAGGGTTTGGCGCGGTTGGACGAGCAGGGGCAATGCCGATGCCTATCAGCGCATCGTGCATGGCCAGGTCATTCCCGACATCGAGGCGCGGCGCATTCCAGGGTTCCGGCAGATCGACCTGATGCGGCGCGAGCTCGAAGACGAGGTGGAGTTCACGACCTTCATGTGGTTCGACAGCACCGACGCGGTGCGCGACTTCATGGGCGAGGATTATACGGTGAGCCATGTGCCGGCGGCGGCGCGGGCGGTGCTCAGCCGTTTCGACAGCCATGCCGTTCACCATGACGTCGTCGACCGGCGGCCACAGGTCTAGAACCGCCCCATGCGGCCGGCGGCGCTACCGCCGATCACGGAAATTTTTTGGATCATTCGCCAGCGATCGGCGTTCATGCCTCACCCCAACAGAGGACGTGACAATGACCGACGACCGCAACGACAGGATCCGTGAGCGCGCCTATGAAATGTGGCAGCGCGAGGGCGGCGCACATGGCAGCGACGAGCGCCACTGGCACCAGGCCGCGATGGAGATCGACCGGGAATCGGCGCTGCCGCTGACGGCGGACGACGCCCTGCCGCAGACCGGCGAGATCGCCGCCTCCGACGTGCAGTCGGTCGAGGCTCTGGCCATGCGCACCGGCATATCGGGCGACGAGGCGCAGGAGATGGTCGACAAGCTCGGCAGCGACCGCGTCGCCACCGAGCAGGCCGCGCGCGGCCTGAAGTCCAGGCGCAGATCCTGACCCCAAGATCGTAATTATTGCCCTGACGGCAGGGCCAACAAGAGGACCAGGCTGACGACAGGAGAGCGAGATGATCCGCAAACTCAAGGACAGCAAATACCGGCTCTATTCGCGCAAGAAGGACGAGACGACAGGGAAACGCAGGAATCTCGGCACGTTCGACAATCGCGAGGCGGCCGAGAAGCATGAGAAGGACGTGCAGTATTTCAAGCGGCATTGACCGGTCTGCCCCGGCTTATCGCCTCGCGGAGCGATTGCGGCTGGATTCTTTCGCCGCGATGATGTCGTTGTAGGGCATGAACCTTCCTCCGGCCCTGGCGCCCGATCCCTACACACTGATCCTGCTCGGCGCGGGGTTCCTCATCGCCCTTGTGGCGTGGCTGCCGCTTGCGCTGAAGCGGCTGCCGCTGTCGCTGCCGATCGTGTGCATCGGGCTCGGCATGGCGATCTTCTCGCTGCCGCAGGTGACGCTCAGCCCGCTACCGATGGCCTATCCCGAAGTCGCCGAGCGTTTCTCGGAATTCGTGGTCATCATCGCGCTGATGGGAGCTGGGCTGAAGATCGACCGCGTGTTCGGCTTTCGCAGCTGGGGGGTGACCTGGCGGCTGATCGCCATCACCATGCCGCTCAGCATTTTCGCCATCACCGCGCTCGGCGGCTGGTGGATCGGCCTGTCCTGGGCAACGGCGCTGCTGCTCGGCGCGGCGCTGGCGCCGACCGACCCGGTGCTGGCCGCCGACGTCCAGGTCGGGCCGCCGCAATCGGGCCAGGAGGACGAGGTCCGCTTCGGCCTGACCTCGGAGGCAGGGCTCAATGACGGCTTTGCCTTTCCCTTCGTGCATCTGGCCATCCTGCTGTCGGCGGTAGCGGCCACTGGCGAACCGTGGCTGGCGCATTGGCTGTCCTACAATGTCGTGTGGGAGATCGCCGCCGGCGTCGCCGGGGGCTATCTGGTCGGGCGCGCCTTCGGCTGGCTGACCTTCCACGTGCCGGCCCGGACCAAGCTCGCCAAGACCGGCGACGGGCTGATTGCCGTGTCCGCCACCTTTGTCTCCTACGGGCTGACCGAGATCGTCCATTCCTATGGCTTCCTGGCGGTGTTCGTGACCGCGCTGACCTTTCGCCACGCGCATCGCGACCATGATTTCCAGCTCGACATGCACCAGCTGACCGAGCAGATAGAGCGCATCGCCATGATG
The DNA here is from genome assembly GCF_020164785.1 of Mesorhizobium sp. ES1-1. Classification (GTDB taxonomy): domain Bacteria; phylum Pseudomonadota; class Alphaproteobacteria; order Rhizobiales; family Rhizobiaceae; genus Mesorhizobium. Next base: position 45,422 of record NZ_JAIUGX010000016.1, read on the forward strand.
GTGCTGCTGATCCTGCTCGGCGGCTCGATCGTCGAGGGGCTGCTCGCCTCGCTGAGCTGGGCCGACTGCGCCGCCGTGGCGGCCATCCTGCTGGTGATCCGGCCGATGGCCGGCCTGATCGGGCTGATCGGCCACCGCACCAATCTGCGCGAGCGCCTGATCCTGTCCTTCTTCGGCATACGCGGCGTCGGCTCGATCTACTATCTCGCCTATGGGCTGAACCACATGAAGGCCGATCCCGGCGCCGAGCGCCTGTGGGCGGTGGTCGGCCTGACCATCCTGCTGTCGATCCTGATGCATGGCCTGACCGTCACCCCGATCATGCGCCGGCTCGACCGCAGCCAGGGTCGCGACCCCGATCAAGACGAGGCGGAGGAGCAGAAGGAAAAGGAAGAGAAGGAGGACGAGGGCGTTGGCGAGCGCGGGTGAAGCGGGCTGTCGGATAGGCCGCCCCGTTGGAGACCTGCGGGGACGCGGCTCCTGATGCCGGCGCCGATCGGCCTCGTCACCCTGTCAGGACCGAAGCCGGGCGATATATGTCCGGTTTCAACCCGATGGAGGACATCGCCGCCATGATCAACGCCCTGCCTTCAGCCGAGGAGGTGCCGCATGAGCGCGCCTAAAGTCACGCCGCGCGATGTAAGGCGGATCGCGCAGGCCGCGCTGTTTGCCGCCCATGCCCACAAGGACCAGATGCGCGAGGATATGGGCGATCCCTACCTCGTCCACCTCGCCGAAGTGGCGGCGCTGTGCGCCGGCATCAAGCCGCTGGACCCGGTGCTGTTGGCTGCCGCCTGGCTGCACGATACGCTCGAAGACACCGATACTGACGAGGCTACCCTGCGCGGAGAGTTCGGCGAGGCGGTGGCGGCGCTTGTCGCCGATGTCAGCGACCCGCCCGGGCTCAAGGGCAAGGCGCGCCGCCAGCGCCAGGTCGACCACACCGCCAGGGCGGGCCTGCGCACCAAGCGGCTCAAGCTGGCGGACCGGACCTCGAATGTCGACGAGGAGCTGAACGCTCCCGACGAGCGCTTCAGGGCCAAGAGTGCCGCCCGCTACCTGAAATGGTCGCACCGCGTGGTCGATGTCTGCCGTGGCGCGGCCCCGGAGCTGGAAGCGCGGTTCGACAAGTCGGCGGCGGCGCTGAAGGCGCGGATCGAGAAGGGCGGCGGCGCGGTCTAGGCGAGGGGGGTTGGATTTGCCCGCCCAGCACTATCCCGATCTGCCCAGCGCCCTCAAGACAGACGCGGTCCTGATCGGGCCGAGGGCAGGGCGATCGCAGATCCACGCCAGCACGACACCGGAACGGCGTATTTACCGAACGCGTAGACGGCTGGATTATACAGGACAAATCTTGCTAGGCTGCCGGTCCGGGGGGAGCGCGATGGACGAGGTTGCAACGCTGGAGGTCGACATCGTCGCGACGGGGCTCGGCTGGCCCGAAGGTCCGACGGTGCTTCCCGATGGGCGCGTCGTCATCGTCGAAAGCTATCGCAGCCAGCTGACCGCCATCGATGGCGACGGAACCGCCCGGCAGTTCGCTTATGTCGCGGGAGCGCCCAATGCGTGCGTCCTGGGCTCCGATGGCCTGCTCTATGTCTGCCAGAATGGCGGCACGACCGGACCCTGGCGGGCCGCCGAGATGACGACGCCATCGATCCAGCGCGTTGCCGAGGGCGGCAAGCCGGAGATCCTGCTGACCGAGATTGCGGGCATCCGGCTCAATGGTCCGAACGATCTCGTCTTTGCGCCCGGCGGCCGGCTGATCTTCAGCGATCCCGGAACGTACAATCCCGGCAATCCGGATCCCAGCTACATCTTTGCCGTCAACCCCGATGGCAGTGCGCAGATTGCCGTCGGCTTCGACGAGCCGACCTTCCCCAATGGCGTGGCGATCGAGGCCGACGGCTCGATCGTCTGGGGCGAGTCCTATACGGGCCGCGTCAAGCGGCAACGGCCGGATGGCAGCGTCGAAGACCTTGGCCGCTTGCCCGGGGCCAATCCGATCCCGGACGGGCTGAAGGTTGGGGCCGATGGCCGCCTCTATGTCACGGATATTGCCGCCAACGGCATCCACGTGCTGAAGCCCGACGGCGCGGCGGAAGGGTTCTTCCTCTGCGGCAAGGCAACGACCAACTGCGTCTTTTCGGGCGATATCCTCTGGGTGACGAATGCCGGCGTGCTGGCGACCGGCAGCGACCCCTCCTTCGGAGGCACGCTGTGCTGCGTGCATGTTCCCGGCGGCGGAGGTCCGACGCATTACGGCCGCATCGACGGTAGGAAATCGTGAGCAACTCCTCGACCGCTCCGGCCGCGCTGAAGCGCCTGTACAGCGTGGCCGCGGTGCGCGACGCGGCGCGGCGGATTCTGCCGCGCCCGGTGTTCGACTTCGCCGATGGCGGCGCCGAGGACGAGCGGACGCTGCACCGCAACGAGGCGGCGTTCAACGATGTTGCTCTCCTGCCGCGACCCCTCAACGGCGCGGCGACGCGCGATCTCTCGCTCGATCTCTTCGGCGCCAGGCTTTCCATGCCGCTCGGCATTGCGCCGACAGGACTAGCCGGGCTGTTCTGGCCCGACGGCGAGCGCGCGGCGGCACGAGCCGCGGCAGCCGCCGGCACCTTCTACTGCGCCAGCCACGGCTCCGTCTGCACGCTGGAGGACATAGCGCAAACCGGGGCAGGCCCGCGCTGGATGCAGGTTTTCGTCTATACGGATCGCGGCTTCACCCGGGACATGGTGGAGCGGGCGCGCGCCGCGGGATACGGCGCGCTGGTGCTTACCATCGACAACCAGCTGCTCGGCAACCGGGAACGCGACATAAGCAACGGGTTTTCCATCCCGCCGCGCTTCGGCGTGGCAGGGACCCTGGCGGCCGCTACAAAGGCGGCGTGGCTGCTGCGCATGCGCACCCGGCTGCCGAAACTGACCTTCGGCAATTATCTGCGTCCCGGCGAGACGGCGACGGTCGGCGCGCTAGCGGGCCGCATGGCCGGACTGCTCGACCCCGGCCTGTCCTGGGCCGATGTCGACTGGCTGCGCACCGTCTGGTCCGGACCGTTGCTGCTCAAGGGCATCCTGCATCCCGGCGAAGCCGCCGAGGCCGTGGCGCGCGGCATCGACGGCGTCATCGTCTCCAACCATGGGGGACGCCAGCTCGACGGCGCCGCCGCGTCGCTGGACGCGCTGCCGGCCGTCGCCGCTTCTGTGGCCGGGCGCATTCCGGTGCTGGTCGATGGCGGCATCAGGCGCGGTTCCGACGTGGTGAAGGCGCTGGCGCTCGGGGCGTCCTGCTGCCTGATCGGCCGGCCGCAGCTCTGGGGGCTCGCGGTCGCCGGCGAAGATGGGGTGCGGCACGTGCTCGATCTCTACCGCAAGGAGATCGACCGGGTGATGGGGCTGATGGGGGCGCGCAGCCTTGGCGAGCTCGGTCCAGACTGTCTTTCCTCCGTTCAAGCCAAGAGGCTGCCCCATGATTGAAGACCCGCCGCTGCTGACCATCAGGCGCCGTTTCGAACGGCCCGCGGCAGACCTCGTCAGCGCCTTCGCCGGCGTGCCCGTCAGCCAAATCGTCGACGCCATGGGCGGCCGCGGCGCCTTGCACCATGCGATCAAGCCGCTATCTCAGGCTGCCGCCACGCTGGTCGGCGTCGCCCTGACCTGTCAGTGCGGCCCCTCCGACAATCTCGCGCTGTTCGGGGCGCTGGAGGTTGCCGCAAATGGCGATGTCATCATTGCGGCCACCGACAGCTTTGCCGGGGCGGCGGTCACCGGGGATCTCGTGCTCGGCATGGCGCGCAACAAGGGGGTGGCCGGCTTCGTCACCGACGGCCTGGTGCGCGATGTCGTCGGCATCGAGGCGGTCGGCTTGCCGGTCTATTGCGCCGGGGTGATCGCGAACTCGCCGGCCCGCAATGGCCCGGGCACGGTCGGCTTTCCGGTGGTGCTGGGCGGCGTGACCATCTCGCCGGGCGACATACTGGTCGGCGACCGCGACGGCGTCGCCGTGGTGCCCCGCCTGGAGGCCGGCACGGTTCTGGCACGGCTCGACGCCATCAAGGCGGCCGAGCAGGATCTCGAGACCAGGGTGCGCCAGGGCCTGACGATGCCCGAATTCGCCAGCGCCGTCCTCAAATCAGACAGGACGCGCTTCGTCGACTGAAACGGAGCGCCGAAGTGCAAAAGCGATTTCAGGACGACAGGAGCCGATGAGGCGGCGCCGGTTGCAGGGCGGAGCCTCAGCCCGGCAAGACGCAGCCTAGGCGGCGCGCCGGTGCGGCAGCTGAAGGCCCGGGCGGGCGCGACGCGGGTCGACCGCGGTCACGATGCTGTGGTGATGATCGCAGTAGACGCGGTCAGCCGACGTCGGCGCTGCACAAAAACGGTGGCCGCCGGGGACCGACCGGTCTTCGCTAACGGGGTAGCGGCACTGGTAGACGCCGAGCTGGATGAGGGGGACGTCTCTCGAGATGGGTCTGATGTTTGCAGGCATGATGGTTCCTTTCGTTCATAGCCACGGCCGGCTGACGGCCGCGGTGCGACGTCGGGCGAGCTTCTCTCGTTTTGAGGGCTTTGGATGAGCATATGGGGGTTGCCGGGGCGTGAATGAAGGGCGACGCCCCGCTTCTGAGGGCGATCGTTTGCGACTTAAGGACACATCTGTGAGGCTAATCGCTCCGAGCGCGCTGCGCGAGCAGTTCGGCGAGCCGGTGGCGACGCTCGTCGCCGATGTCAGCAACTCGCGCGGGCTTAACGGCAAGCGCCAGCGCTAGGTCCACAACACCGCGAAGGCCGGCATCTGAACCGAGAGGCTCAAGCTGGCGCACGAACCTCGAATTTCGAGGAGATGCTGAACGGCCCGATGAGCGGTTCAGCGCGGCGAGGTACCTGAAATGGTCACGCCGCGTGGTTGATGTCTGCCGTGGTGCGGCGCCGGAGTTGGAAGTGCGATTTGACGAGGCGGCGGCTGGGCTGCAGGCGCGGCTGGAGGAGGTTGGAGTGGGGAGTAGGGAGTAGGGAGTAGGTGAGGAATGCTCATTTCCTCAAGCCGGCGCCGAGCCACAGCGCTGGAGCTGGAGCTGTGGACGCGATGCACCCAAGCACTCGGGCTCGGAAGGCGCCATGCCCCACAGCGACGCCCTCTTGTGACCCCCCGTGACGACGCCGTACCATATGGCTTGCCGTGCTGTCGGCGGGTAATTGTAATTCTATATAGGGTGGGAGCGCGGTCTGGCTCCTAAGAACGAATTGGAATCGAAGCAAACCAAGTGAATCAGGCGGTGTATGATTGATCGAATATCAAAAGAGCGCCGAAGCGCAAATATGGCGCGCATACGCTCCAAGAACACCGAGCCAGAGATGCGTGTTAGACAGGTCGCGCATCGATTTGGTTACCGTTTCCGCCTTCACCGGAAGGATCTCCCCGGCAAACCTGACCTGGTTTTTCCAGCACGTCGTAAAGTTATCTTTGTTCACGGGTGCTTTTGGCATAGGCACGACGGCTGTATCGATTGTTCGGTGCCGAAGTCACGCCAGGATTATTGGGAACCAAAATTCGAGAGAACGAAGGCCAGAGACAAAGAGTCGCTGCAATTGCTCAATGAGGCTGGGTGGTCAGCGATGATAATATGGGATTGTGAAACTAAGACAGAAGCTGAGCTGTTAGCTGCGATATCTGACTTTCTCGGGCCACCGAACAAGTGATGCTATCAAAAATGCACGGCTGTTTATAGACAGTTTGCTTTCTCGAGCGGATGCTGCTTGCGCTGACACGAACAGATCAGTAACGTGGTCTCGGGGGCAATTAGTGGCTGAAGCAGTAGTTATCGAAAAAGGTGAAGATTTGTCCAACTGGTTGGCCAATCCGGTCAACGAGGGTCAAATTGCGCAGACTAGGCTTGCGGCGAGTGACAGAGTAATAGCACGGGTAACGGACGGAATTTATCGTCAGCCGGCATCGGCTTTACGCGAGCTAATATCCAACGCGTGGGACGCAGACGCGTCCACTGTGACAATTCTCACCGATGCGCCTCGGTTCTCCAGAATATATGTTCGTGACGATGGCGCGGGTATGTCGCATGAGACACTTACGCGCTTACTAAAGAACATTGGCGGTAGTGCAAAAAGGCGAGAGGAGGGAAAGACCCTTGGAGTGGTAAACGCTCAAGACGTCGATTGTACTCCGGGTGGACGACCACTTATTGGCAAAATTGGAATTGGCCTTTTCTCGATAAGCCAGCTGTCGCGACGGTTCCAGATTAGTACGAAGGCAAGAGGTGAAAATTATCGCTTGCTCGCTGAGATTAGGCTCCGTGCGTACGCAGAGGACCGTAGCGATATCGAGGCAGACGAGGGTGAGGACTACATTGCAGGCGATGTCCTGATCCGCCGAGAGCGAACCGAGGATCTGGATGCCCATGGAACAGACATCATCCTTGATGATGTGAAACCTCGCGTCCGAGACATCTTACGCAGCGCGGACCGTTGGGAAAACGTCGCTGATCGCGAGGCAGCCTTCAATCGCGGTGATCTCGATACTTGGGCCAGTATGCGGGTCGAACCTCCGACCTATCATTCCGGATACATCGGAAAACTGTCCGAGCCTGCTGGTGGTCCGGTGCTTTTGGCCATCAAGCCGAAACTCCCTTGGACCAGCGAGGATCCGGCCGAAGTTCGCATGTCAAAGTTGATGGATGCCGTGGAAGGCGAGTTCGATCGTCTTGACCGCCCCGAGCTGGCGACCACGTTGGATACCTACTTGGAAATGATCTGGACATTGGGCCTCGCGGCGCCCGTGGCCTACGTCGATCGGCATCCATTTGACCTTACGCAGGACGGCCACCTCCAGCTCTATTGGATCACTAGAGAGCGGGGGCGTGGCCAAGAAGTCAGACTGGACCCTGGCGTAACTGTTCGCGAGGCAGTGAAAGCTCGAATAAAGGGTGCACCGGAGCTGACCGATGGACTAGATCCTGTAGGCGGCTTTCGCGTCGTGATGGACGGAGTCGAGCTTAAGCGGCCGATTAGGTTTAAGCACTATCCCACCTCACAACGCGGGCTAAATACCTCGGTGTTGTTTGTAGGTCGTTTCGAGCCTGACCTAGCCAGGGTTGCGCCTAGCCAGCGCGGTGGTGATCTATCGCTCGAAGCATATCTCTTCTGGACGGGGCGCGTTGTTCCCAAAGAGAATAATGGGGTTCTGGTCCGCATACGGGGCGCAAGCGGTTCAAATTTCGATCCAAACTTCTTCAAGTATCAAGTATCGGAGCAGACGCGTCTTAGACAAATTACGTCAGAACTCTTCGTTCAACGTGGGTTAGATGCCGCTCTGAATATTGATCGCGAGAGTTTTAACTACTCTCATCCCCACCTGCAATTGGTGACGCTATGGTTGCATGGGGCTATACGGCAGCTCACGAACCGCCTGAAAGACGAAGCAGATAAGTTAAGGTCAATGCGGAAAGAAAGCGAAGCTCAGGCTGGGCGGGATTTTCTTAGCACGACCACGTCTCAAGTATGGCGAGATAGACGAGGAGACGAGCCAGCACCCGACGTTGTGATAGCAAACACTGTCGCTGAGGCTCAGGAGGCGCGCAAAGCCGGCTCGATTGCGATTCTTCGGTCAGCAGTACCTCAACCCGCGAGGCCTCAAGAAAGAGAGATTGCCGATGGCCAAGCTGCGGCTCTCATACAGGTTCTATCCGCCTATGATGTTCTGGAAGGGCGCACGTATGAAGAACAACAGACGTTGATTGCAGCCATACTGGCCATTTTCCGAGGGGGAAAACTTTGAACGGCGCGAAGTTCGGCACGGCTGACAATATAGAATTCGGAGAGCCTGCCGAAGGCGTTGGGGACGAGCAATACATAGATGCTGTTTTCGGGACTGATGCAGAGCAGGAGACGGTTCTTGGGGTGTCACTCGCGCCCCGTAGAAGCTTCGCTCCATGGCATCATCCAATTAAGCAGGTTGTTCGCCTCTACCAATGGGCTCAGCATGTAAAGCGCTTGGTCGAGGAACACCGTCCCACGAAGCACTTAGAAACGCTTCGATATTTTACGCTACCCGGATCCGATCTCCTCGACGTACGAGTGCTAGCAGACGCGCTCGCCGTTAGCGGAACACGTATCGAGTACTTTGGCTTTGACTCAGGCTACCATGGTACCGAGTCCGGAGATGCCACATCTGACTCAAACGGGATATACTTGGCTACTGAATCAGCGCTTCGCCAAGCTGGCCGGATTTCGGATGGTGCGGAAGTACTTGCTGATCGACTTGAGGATATTGCGGTCAAAGGCAGTCAAGCTGCCAATCGCTTGCGTCAGAAGGGCGTTTTTGATGTTGTGAACATCGACGCCTGCGATCATTTAGGGTATGTGCCGAAGAACCGGACGCAATCAGTATTTGACGCTCTGGAGGCCATGCTCGCACATCAGCTTCCTGCGGTGGACCCATGGCTACTCTTCATAACTACACGAGCCAGTCCTGAGTTACTTGGTGCCCCGGCGACAAAACTCCAAGGCGCGATTTACAAGAATTTAGATCAGCATTCGTCGGCCTTCGGTGATCCATTGGCAATTTGCCTCGGAGGCGATCCGCTAAATTTGGCGGGCGAGCTTGCCAACCATTGGTCTACGCAGAGTTTCTCCTTTCTGAAGCTCTTCTCAATAGGTCTTGGAAAATACCTTCTACAGTATTATCACGCTCAACAGAATCTTCCCGCTAAAGTTGAACTTGTGAGCGCGTTTGCGTATAAGGTCTCCAAAGACCAACCGGATATGCTCTCTCTGGCATTTCGCATAACACCGGATGGTATCAAAGTTCAGCCTGGTAGCGCTGGAGGCGCTGCTGTTATCCCTCCGTTAGAACTGCAACATGCTATTGCAGTAGTAGAAAAGGCGGCACGGCTTTGGTATCTCGATGATGCGATTGCGAATGACGAAAAACTCCGGAAGGAAGCAGTACTCAGCACCGAGGCTCTGCTCGAATCAGCGCACTACGACATCCCGTTCTGGCGCAAGTGGCTAGCCGAACTTCCTATCCGGCCGATGCAATTGGACACCGCAGCTTGACCCCTCTACTGCGACCAACTGATCTTTAACAGATTTTGCTACGGCTCTTGCCAGCGGAACTGGTACTGCCTCACTTATCTGGCGTATTTGTGAAGACATGGTGCCATGTAGCCGATAGTTGTGCGGCATCCCCTGTAGCTGCATAGCCTCATAAACGCTAAGTCTACGTTTGCCGCTTGGATGAATATGTACCTCTCTGTGGCCATACGCGACGGCAATGCTAGGTCGCTCCCAAGAAAGTGTTTTGAAGCTACGGCTTTTTACATTGCCTTCAGCAAGCGCACCCGGCCGGTCGAATTTTGGAGATCGAGGCTGCATGCACCAGTGGTTCGGATGGTGTGGAAACTGACTGGCGTCGGCACCCTTCTGAAAGTACATAGGCTCGGGGAGACCACCAATGGCATCGCGGACCGTACGTACCGGTGTTACAAGAGGGGCGGGCGGCAACCACTCAAGCCCATCGAAACGGCCTCGGTTAAACCCCACAAGAAATAGACGTTGCCGCGACTGGGGTGCGCCGTAGAACTGTGCATCCAGAATAGTCTGAACCACTTCGAAGCCCGCCGCATCGAAGGCTTCCTTCGTCTTCCGAAGCGTATCTCGGTGTCGAGAAAGTGTGAGGCCGACAACGTTTTCGAGGACGAAGAAATCGACGGGGCTCCGCTCGTTAAGTTCTTGTGTGAGCCTGGCAAAAACGAGCGGCATCAGATGGCGAGGATCATCGTCCTGCTGCCTTACGTTCGCCTGACTAAAACTCTGACACGGCGGACCACCTATAATTCCAGTTGGGTTAAATTGCTCGCCATAGGTCTGATCCAGCGTGCGGGCTGTCACCTCGGACAGGTCAGCAACATGCCCAGCGGACGGCCCGGGTCGATTCTCGTTGTAGGACAATACGCTGTCGCGGTTTCGATCAAAGGCCAATCCGACTTTGAATCCGGTCTCTTCGAACCCCAAATCGAGGCCGCCGGCGCCGCAAAAAAGACTCAGCAGCACCTAGTTACCTCCATCGTTACAGTAATCCGGTAGATACACGATTCGTAGAACCATACTCCAACAATCTGCATTTGGATGCGGATGCGCTGGAAATGGCACTTAGGGGCATGCCGTGGCCTCTAACGCAAGAATATCGGAGATGTGGTGCGGAGGCCATTACAACAGGACCCCTAGCACTTCCACTCCCCATTAACCATTCGTTAACCATCTCGCCGCTAGCGTTTACCTCTCAGTAAGGATTCGCCAGCCGTGACTTTTGCCGCTCCCCTCGAGGCTAAATCCATTCGCTTTCGCGCCCGCTCTTTCGTCGCCTTCACGCTGACGCCGGAGGCGCCTTTGGCAGCCTGGCTGGAGGGGCTGGATCACTGGATCGGCAACTCGCCGGGCTATTTTTCCGGGCGGCCGGTGCTGCTCGATCTCAACGCTTTGAAGCCTTCGCCGGGCGAGATCGGTTCGCTGGTGGCGGCGCTTCTGGCGCGCGGCATCCGCATCTATGCCATCGAGCTGGAAGGCGCTTCGCTCGGGCCCGATCTCCCGCCGGTGCTGGTCGGCGCCAAGGAGGCGACGACCGATGGGCTGCTGCCGGGCCGCAAGGCCGAGGGCAGGGCGTCTGACGGCAGCGCTGGCCGCGACGGCAAGGCCAAGGCGGCCGAGGCTAAGGCGGCCGAGGCCAAGGCTGGCGAAGGCAAGGCCGATGCCGGCAAGGCGGATGCTGGCAAGCCCGACTCCGTCAAAAATGGCAAGGGCGAGGCCCGCGCGGTGCAGCCGGAAACGCCTGGCACGCTGATGATCAAGGCGCCGATCCGCTCCGGCCAGGCGATCGTGCATCCGCATGGCGATGTCATCGTGCTCGGCTCGGTCGCGTCGGGGTCGGAGATCATCGCGGCGGGCTCCATCCATGTCTACGGCACTTTGCGCGGGCGCGCTTCGGCAGGCGCGCTGGGCGACAAGGATGCGCGCATCTTCTGCCGCCGCAACGAGGCCGAGCTTCTGGCCATCGACGGCTGGTACGTCACCGCAGAGGAGATGGAAGGCGTTTCGCGCGGCAAGCCGGTGCAGGCCTTCCTCGACGGCGATGGCTTGCGCGTTTCGCCGCTGAACTGACGCACGATCCGATCGATATTCCGGGTCGGCAAGGCGCCGCCCGGCAACAAGACAAGGCAACGACAATGGAGGCTTTTCAATGGGCAAGGTAGTGGTGGTCACCTCGGGCAAGGGGGGCGTCGGAAAGACCACCTCGACGGCCGCACTCGGCGCGGCAGTCGCCAAGACCGGCAAGAAGGTGGCGCTGGTCGATTTCGACGTCGGCCTCAGGAATCTCGACCTGATCATGGGCGCCGAGCGGCGCGTCGTGTTCGACCTCGTCAACGTCATCCAGGGCCAGGCCAAGCTGTCGCAGGCGCTGATCCGCGACAAGCGGGTCGACACGCTGTTCCTGCTGCCGGCCTCGCAGACGCGCGACAAGGACGCGCTGACGGAGGAGGGCGTCGGCGAAGTCATCGACAAGCTGCGCTCGGTGTTCGACTATGTGTTCTGCGACAGCCCGGCCGGCATCGAGCGCGGCGCGCAGCTCGCCATGCGCTTTGCCGACGAGGCGGTCATCGTCACCAATCCGGAGGTGAGCTCGGTTCGCGATTCGGACCGCATCATCGGCCTGCTCGACGCCCGCACCATGCGCGCCGAACAGGGCGAGCAGATCGCCAAGCATGTGCTGGTGACGCGCTATGACGCGGCGCGCGCCTCGCGCGGCGAGATGCTGTCGATCGACGACGTGCTGGAGATCCTGTCGGTGCCGCTGCTGGGCATCATCCCCGAGAGCCAGGATGTGCTGCGCGCCTCGAACCTCGGTTCGCCGGTGACGCTGAGCGAGCCGCTCAACACCGCTGCCAAGGCTTATATCGACGCGGCCCGGCGGCTCGAAGGCGAGCAACTGCCCGTCGTCGTGCCCTTCGAGCGCAAGGGCTTCCTCGACCGGCTTCTGGGAAGGAGGGCGGCATGAGCCTGCTCGACATCTTCAAGCGGCGCTCCAGCGCGCCGGTGGCACGCGAAAGGCTGCAGGTGCTGCTCGCCTATGAGCGCCGCAACCGCGGCCAGCCGGACCTCGTCTCCATCCTGCGCGAGGAGATCATGGCCGTCATCGCCAGGCATGTGCAGATCGACCAGGACTATCTGCAGGTGTCGATGGACCGCGGCGCCACCATGTCGACGCTGGAAATCGACATCCAGATCCCCAACAAGAGCGCCATGCCGCTGGCCATGGCGGGGTAGGCAGGAAGGTCGCGATCCTTCGCGCCCCCCTCTGGCCTGGCCGGCAGGCCAGAGGGGGGCGCTGCCCCGCCGGCGTTTCCTTATTCACGCCTTCCGCACAGGTTGCGCTTTGATGATCGACGTGTCGATCCAGGCGAGGTGACGGCCGCGCGCTGTTGCGTCATGGCGGCGGGCGAGGCAGAAGGCGCGCTACGATGCCCCGGGTGCATCGCGCTCGGGATCATCGGCAAGGCGGCGGAGGTCAGATGAGATTGCGGAAGCGGAGCTGGGAGCAGCGGCGCGAGGCCAGGATCCGCTGGCTCAGGCGGCGCAGCGCCATCCTGCTCTGGTGGCATGGCCCGCTACGCCCGAACCCGCAGGCGCGGATCGTGCTGACCGTGCGCTATGCCGTGCATTTCAATGGCGGCGCCGAGGGGTGGATCATCAAGCGCAAGATGACGGAGGAGGAGCATCTCGCCTGGCTCTTCGACGAGGCCCGGCTGGCCGAGCGGCTGCAATTCTTCACCGGCATCCTGTTGCCGTCGCTGCTGAGCCAGGACATGCCGATGCAGCGCGGACGGCGCGACCTGGTGGTCTATGTCTCGGAGGGCGTGCCGGCTGGCCATCTCGCCGCGCTGCAAGCCGCGCTTGCCGGTCATGACTGGGCGCGGATCGTGCCGGTGCCGATGGGCGCAATGGAATATCCCGATGTCGGCCCCAGGGAGGAGCATGCGCATCTGCGCATCGATGATGACGACGCGCTGTCGCGCGATTTTCTGAGCCGCCTGTCGGCCTTTGTCAGGCCGGCGTTCCACGGCCATATCATCACCCATCCCGACGGTTATTTCGCCGGGTTCGACGAGGCGGGGAAGCTGATCCTCAGACCGGTCTCCATCCCGATGGTCGCCATGGGCATCGCCTATATTGTCGGGCCGAGGAGCAAGTTCCGCTCGATCTACGCGGTTGGCCCGCATTACGATGCCTATCGCGACGCCCCAACCATCATCGCGGATGCCAGGCCCGCCTATATCCGCACTGTTCATCCCGGCCAATCGATGTATCCGCTGACCAAGTTCGAGGGCGACCCGGCGACGACGCTCGATGTGGTGAGGCGTAGCATCGAGTTCGATCCGGAAGCGTTGCGGACATCGGCTACGCCGGCCTGAAGCGGTTTTCGGCGCCCAGCCAGTCCGCCCGGGCTTTCAGGCGGCAGCCTTCGCGGGCTGCGTTGCGCGTCGATTTGGGCTGGGAACCATTGAAAACTCCATCCGTTACAGTGGCCACAGTGCGAGAAGGGGATCCCGTGGAGAGAGACGATGCGTCACCAGTGGCATCAGGCGTCGAAGGCCTCGACTACGTCCTCAGGGGCGGCTACGCCAAGTTCCGATCTCATCTCGTCGAGGGCAGGCCCGGCTCCGGCAAGACGACGCTTGGACTGCAATTCCTGATCGAGGGCGCCCGTAACGGCGAGACCTGCCTTTACATCACGCTGTCCGAAAGCCGGCGCGAACTGCTGTCCGTGGCCGGCCGCCATGGCTGGGACCTCAGTGGCATCGAGATCCTGGAGCTGGTTCCACCGGAGCTCAGCCTCGATCCCTCGCAGCTGCAGACATTGGTGCATTCCTCCGACCTGGAACTCGGCGAGACGGTGCATGCGGCGCTGGCCGAGATCGAACGCATCAAGCCCGACCGGGTGGTGTTCGACTCGCTGTCGGAGATCCGGCTCTTGTCGCAGGGGTCTCTGCGCTACCGCCGGCAGGTGCTGGCGCTGAAGAGTTTCTTCCTTCTCAACAACGCCACCGTGCTGTTGCTCGACGATCTGACCGCCGAGCATGACGACCTCAATTTGCATTCGATCAGCCATGGCGTGATCCGCATGGAGCAGCTGTCGCCGGTCTATGGCGGCGAGCGGCGGCGGCTCAGGGTCATCAAGATGCGCGGCGTGCAGATCCGCGGCGGCTTCCATGATTTCGTCATCCGTCCGGGGGGCGTCGTGGTATTTCCACGGCTCGTCGCCGGCGAGCATGAGATGGGCGAGCACGGCACCTCGGCCACGAGCGACAGCTCCCTGGACGATCTCCTCGGCGGCGGTCTCGCGCGCGGTACCAGCACGCTGCTGATGGGCCCCTCCGGCGTCGGCAAGTCGACCGTCGCGTGCACCTATTGCCATGCGGCGCTGGCCCGCGGCGAGAAAGTACAGATCCTGCTGTTCGACGAGACCAAGCGCATCTTCCTGGCCCGGGCCGCTGGGCTCGGCATGGATTTCGAGGCCTATGTCGCCAATGGCTCGCTGCTCTTGGAACAGATCAACCCGGCCGAACTGTCGCCGGGGGAATTGTCGACGCGCATCCAGAGCGGCGTCGACAAGAGCGATGTCCGCATCGTCGTCATCGACAGCCTGACGGGCTATCTCAATGCCATGTCCGAAGAGCAGCATCTTGTGCTGCAGATGCACGAGATCCTGACCTATCTGAACCAGAAGGGCGTCGTCACTATCCTGCTCCTGGCCAATCATGGGCTGATCGGCCGGATGTCGACACCCATCGACATGACCTATCTCTGCGATTCCGTGATGCTGCTGCGCTTCTTCGAAAGCAGTGGACGCCTGCGCCGGGCGATTTCGGTAATCAAGAAACGCGTCGGCCCGCATGAGGATACGATCCGCGAGTTCAGGATCAGCGGCAGCGGCATAGCGGTCGGCGAGCCGCTGGAGGAGTTTCGCGGGATCATGACCGGCGTGCCGTCCTACGAGGGCAAGGAGTCCGATCTCCTCAGGGATGTGGAATCATAATGCCCGCACAACCCCTCGTGCTTGTGCTGACCCCGGTCGGGCGGGACGCCAGGATCGCCGAGTCGATCCTGGCCAACAGCCAGATCGCGACCCGCACATGCGCCACGCTCGAGGAAACACTGCCCTTGCTCGACGAGGCGCAGTGCCTGGTCGTCGCAGAGGAGGCGCTGACCAGCGCCGATCGAAGCGGACTTGCGGCTTGGCTGGAGAACCAGCCGGCATGGTCGGATTTTCCGATCGTGCTGCTGGTGATGCGCGGCACCGAATTCGACAAGCGGCTGGCGTTCCTCGACCGCTACCTCATCGTGCTGGAGCGGCCCTTCCTGGCGTCGAGCCTGTCCAATTCCGTGCGTTCGGCGCTGCGCGCGCGCGCCCGGCAGCTCGAGGTCAAATCCTATATCGAACAGACGCGGGTGGTCGCCGACCGCCAGAAGCTGCTGATCCGCGAGCTTCATCATCGCGTCAAGAACACGCTGGCCAATGTGCGCGCGATGATGGGCGCCACCGCCAGGTCGAGCGGCACCATCGAGGATTTCATGACGGATTTCTCGGCCCGTCTCGTCTCGCTTGCCGATACGCATTCCATGCTGACCGACGATTACTGGCAGACAGCCTCGTTGAAGAAATTGCTGGCGGGGGAGCTTAGCCATTACGAGACCCGCGACACGCCGCGCATCGCGCTCGACGGACCGGATGTCGCCCTGGTCGCCGACATCGCCATCCCGGTCGGCATGGCGTTCCATGAACTCGCTTCCAATTCGTCGAAGTTCGGCTCGCTGTCGCTGCCCAAGGGCAGGCTCGACGTCAGCTGGTCGGTGGGCAGCGACGGCGACGCGCGCATCGTCAATCTCGACTGGCGCGAACGCGACGGGCCGCTGGTCGAGCCGCCGAAGCGGCGCGGGTTCGGCACGACTTTGCTGGAGAAGGTGGTGACCGTGCAGTGCGACGCGAAGGTCGCGCTCAACTATCACCGCGAAGGCCTGCACTTCAACATGGCGCTGCCCTTGCGCGACACCAGGCTGGTGCCGGCGTATTCCTGACGGCTGCAGTGCGGCGCGTGAAAATGTCGCCTGGCGCATTGGGCATGGCGAGAGCCCCGCATCGCTGTTATTGAAGGCGTTCACGAAGTCCGGACGCGCAACAGATGACATCCAATCCAGATCAGGCCGAAACAGTCGGACACTTGCTCGATACGCCCGATCTGGCCAGCGCGCTGGAAAGCGAGCAGTTCAAGAAGTTCCTCGACCAGGTGCCGATCGCCATCGCCGTGTCGGACCTCAGCGCGCAGGAGCGCGTGGTCTACGCCAATCCGGAATTCGAGAAACTGTCTGGCCTGGGGGCGGCGAAGCTCGCGCAGAAGGACTGGGCGATCCTTTCCGGCACCGGCCTGCACGCGCAGAAGGACCGGCCGCTGTCCGAGGCGGTGGTCGAAGATGCCGATTTCGTCGGCACGTTCCGGCTCGAGCGGGTGGAAGACAAGCCCGCCATCGTCGACGTCTATTCCAACGCCATCGAGGATGATGGCGGCAGGGTCTGCTTCCGCCTGGTGGCGCTGGTCGACGTCTCTGCCCATGGCGATGCCGATGAGGCGGTCTCGACCGAGGAACGCGTGCGCGAGAAGGACACGCTGCTGCGCGAATTGCAGCACCGGGTGAAGAACAATCTGCAGATGATTACCGCGCTGATCCGGCTGGAGACACGCAACGCGGCCGAGCCGGACCGCAAGCGCTTCGAGCGGCTGGCGGGACGCGTCGACGCGCTTGCGATCCTCTACCAGACGCTGTCGGGCGACGATCACAGGGACGAGGTCGATCTCGGCGTCTATCTCAGCCAGATCGCCTCGGCGGTGATGACCTCGCATGCCGTCGAAGGCATCCGGCTGGACATGAAGGTCGACACCTATCCGGTGTCGATCAATGTCGCCATGCCGACCGGGCTGGTGGTGAACGAACTGCTGACCAACGCACTCAAGCACGCCTTCCAGGGGCGCGAGGGCGGCACCATCACGCTGCACAGCATCGTCGATGGCGATGGCTGCCGCATCGTCGTGGCCGATGATGGCGTCGGCCTGCCGGAAGGCCAGACCTGGCCCAAGCCCGGCAAGCTCGGCGCACTGATCGCCCGCTCGCTAACCGAGAACGCCAAGGCGGAGTTCGACGTCAACTCCAGCATCGGCGAGGGGACGCGCGTGACCATCGTCTTCAAGCGCTCGGCCGCCGCCGCTTAAACAAGGCACGGCGTCCGATCCGGCGCGATGGCGGCTTGCCCCAGCCGACAGCCAGCCGTGCCTCACGACAAGCCTAGCCTAGCAGTGCAGAGCTGCCGGCCAAGCCGCCGGTCGAAGCGGCTGCACGCAGCGGCATGGGAGGATATCAAGTGACAGCGACGCCAATTGCCCGGCGCGAAGCGGCGCCCTTGCCCATATTCGCCCTGCTGGGCGCCATGGTGTCGATCCAGATCGGCGCCACCTTCGCCAAGGGCCTGTTTCCGGTGATCGGCGCGCAAGGGACGACGACGGTCCGGCTGGTCATCGGCGCACTGATGCTGATCGCCGTGCTGCGGCCCTGGCAGGCGCTGCCGTCTCGCACCACATGGCCTTGGCTCATCGGCTACGGGATGACGCTGTGCGTGCTCAACCTGCTGTTCTATGCCGCGCTCGCCACCATCCCGTTGGGCGTTGCGGTGGCGCTGGAATTCTCCGGCCCGCTTTTGGTGGCGACGCTGAGCTCGCGACGCGCCACGGACTTCGCCTGGATCGTGCTGGCGCTGGCCGGCATCGTGCTGTTGTCGCCCTTCATCCGTTCGGCCGTGCCGCTCGACCCGACAGGGGTCATGCTGGCGCTGGCGGCGGGCGCATGCTGGGCGCTCTATATCGTGCTTGCGCCGAGGGCCGCGGCCGAACTCGGCACCCGCACGACCGCCTATGGCATGTCGATCGCCGCCCTGCTGGTGCTGCCCTTCGGGGCGGCGCAGGCCGGGGCGGTGCTGCTGACGCCAACGATCCTGGTCAGCGCGCTGTTGGTGGGCCTGTTCTCCAGCGCGCTGCCCTTCTTCCTGGAGATGGTCGCCCTGACCCGCATGCCGGCCCGCATCTATGGCACGCTGACCTGCCTGGAGCCGGCGCTGGGCGCGCTGATGGGCTTCCTGTTCCTGCATGAGAACCTGAGCGCGCCGCAGCTGGCCGGCATCGGCGCCGTCATCGTGGCGGCCGCCGGCACCGCGCTGACATCGAAGCCGCCGGTGCCTTCGCCGGAGTAGCTGATCTCCCCCCTTGCGGGGGAGATGTCCGGCAGGATAGAGGGGGGTGCTGTCCCGCCGACATCCCCGCCGCTGAAAATCGAATTTTTAAAGGATCTCGGTTCGGGAACGGATCGAACCCGAACGTCGCGTTTCTTCACACCCCCCTCTGGCCTGCCGGCCATCTCCCCCGCAAGGGGGGAGATTGGCAGCTTCACCCTCAGATCAGCTTCTCCAGCGTGATCGGCAGGTCGCGGATGCGCTTGCCCGTCGCGTGGAACACCGCGTTGGCGATCGCCGGCGCGACGCCGACGATGGCGAGCTCCCCGACGCCCTTGCCGCCGAGCGCCGAGGAATGCGGGTCGGGGATACCGACCGAGATCACCTCGATGTCGGGTATGTCGGCATTGGTCGGCACCAGATAATCGGCCAGATTGTTGTTGACGATGCGGCCATGGCGGCGATCGACGATGCCTTCCTCGAGCAGCGCCTGGCCGATGCCCATGATGATGCCGCCCTTCCACTGGCTTTCGGCGAGCTTGGGATTGTAGAGCCGGCCGGAATCCAGTGCCGAGACGACGCGCGACACGCGCACCGTGCCGAAATCCTCATCGACGCGCACCTCGATGAAATGCGCGCACCAGGAGTGGCGGGAATAGTCGCCTTCGGTGTGCGGCAGCGCCATGGAAATGGTGGTGTAATTCTTGTAGCGGTCCTCGGCGGTCGAGTTGGCCGGCATGGTGTCGCCCGACGCCTCGATGCGGTCGAGGCCGATACCGGAAAGCAGCTCGGCGATCGACACATCGGGGCCATCGCCACGCGGCGAGGCGATGCGGCCATTGGCGACCACCAGCGTGTTGGCCTGCAGCGCATGGAAGGGGGAACGCGGATCGCTGATCGCCAGGCCGACCAGCTGATCGAGCGCCGAGGTCGCCGCCTTGTAGACGGCGCCGGTCATCACGCCGGCCAGCCGCGAACCGCCGGTGACCCCGGCGCGGGGGAAGCGGGAATCGCCCAGCTTCACCACGACGCTGTCTGCCGGCACGCCGAGGGTTTCGGCGGCGGTCTGCGCCAGGATGGTGTAGGTGCCCTGGCCCATGTCGATCGAGGAGCTTTCGACCTCGACCGAACCATCGGCGAGGATGCGCACGATCGCCTCGCCATGGGCGCGCCGCACCGGATAGGTGCCGGCCGCCACGCCCCAGCCGATCAGCTGGTTGCCGTCGCGCATCGAGCGTGGCTTTGGCGTGCGCGCGGCCCAGCCGAAGCGTTCCGCTCCCGTGGCAAAAGCCTCCCGCAACTGCCTGGTGGACCAGGCTTTCCTGGCGTGCGGGTCCTGTTCGGCATAATTGCGCAGCCGGATTTCCAGCGGATCGATGCCGACCTCGTAGGCGAGTTCGTCGATGGCGCATTCGATGCCGAACGCCGATGGGTTTTCGCCCGGCGCCCGCATCGCGCCCGGAACCACTGAATTGACGCGCACGACATTCTGCCGCGAGGAGAAGTTGGGCGTCGCGTACATGATCGAGGTGACCGAGCCGAGCGGTTCGACCCACATGCCGTCGATCGAGGTTTCATTGACGCCGCGATGCACGATCGACTGGATGAGGCCGTCCTGGGCTGCGCCGATCGTCACCGTCTGGCGCGTCGCGGCGCGGCCGCCATAGCCGGTAAAGGTCTGCGGACGGGTCAGCACCAGCTTGACCGGCCGGCCGAGCATCCTGGCCGCATAGGCGGCGACGGCGCCGTGGCTCAGCGCCAGCGCCTTGGAGCCGAAACCGCCGCCGATATAGGGCGACACAAGCCGGACATTCTCAAAGGGAACGGAGAACCATTCGGCATAGGTGCGGGCCATGCCGTCCAGCCACTGGCTCGGCTCCCACACCGTCAGGCGGTCGTCCTCCCAGCGCGCGATCAGGCCATGCGGCTCCATCGGCGCCTGGTATTCGCGCGGCGTGTTGTAGGCGGCGCAGATCCGCACCGGCGCGGCGGCGAAGGCGGCCGGCGCGTCGCCCCATTCCTTGGTCATGGCGTCGACCGGGATGCCGTCGCCGGCCTTGGCGTCGTTGAGGTCGACGATGGCCGGCGTCTCGTCATAGCTGATTTCGATAAGGGCAGCCGCGGCGACCGCCTGTTCGAAGGTTTCGGCGACCACCGCGGCGACATGCTGGCCGGAGAAGGTGATGTCGCGCGCCAGCGGGAAATAGGGCTTGTCCGGCGGCGGCGTGCCGAACCAGTCCGAGGCGGTCCGCAGACCGACAATGCTGTCAGGGGTCAGGACCTTGAGCACGCCCGGCGCCGCCTCGGCCCGTGCCGTTTCGATCGCGCGCACCCTGCCGGCGGCTATCGTGCTGTCGACCAGCACGGCATGGACGAGCCCGTCGAGCTGCTGCTCGACGGCGTAGCGGGCGGCGCCGGTGATCTTGGCGGGGCCGTCGACGCGCGACAGCCGGCCGCCGACGGCTTCGGCGAACGCGCCATCGGAGGCGTCGCCATGGCTCTTGATGTGAACGGTCATGTCGTCTCTCCCAATTTCAGGATGGCGCGGGCGACGACGCGCGGCGCCAGTTCGATCTTGTAGCGGTTGGCGCCGTGGTCGACGGCGCCTTCGACGGCAAGCAGGCTGGCGGCGCGGATGGCCTCCGGCTCCAGCACCTTGCCCTTCAAGGCGTCTTCCACGGCCCGTGCCCGCCATGGCTTGGTGGCGACGCCGCCGAGCGCCACGCGCAGGTCGCGGATGGTGCGCCCATCGGGCTCGAACTCGATGCCGACGGCGGCGCTCGCGGCGGCGAATTCGTAGGATTGCCGGTCGCGGATCTTCACATAGGTCGAGCGGCGGGCTGTGGCCGACGCGGGGATTTCGATGGCGGTGATCATCTCGCCCGGTTCCATGGCGTGTTCCCTGTCCGGCGTGCTGCCCGGCAGCAGGAAAAACGCGTCGACCGAAATCCGGCGCTCGCCGAGATGGATCATGGCGTCGAAGGCGACGAGCGCGGCGGCGAGGTCGCCGGGATAGGTGGCGATGCAGGCCTCGCTGGTGCCGAGCACTGCGTGCCCCCTGGTGACGCCGCCGATGGCAGAACAGCCGGAGCCGGGGTTGCGCTTGTTGCAGGCGGGAAAGTTGGCGGGGTCGCGGAAATAGGGGCAGCGCGTGCGCTGCATCAGATTACCGCCGATCGTCGCCATGTTGCGGATCTGCGCCGACGCTGCCTGCCAAAGCGCCTCGGAAATGGCGGGGAATTGGCTCTTGATGCCGGCATGATCGGCGACATGGGACATCTTGGCCAGCGCGCCGATGGTGGCGCCGCGCTCGTCGACTTCGATCCGATCGAGCCCGTTGAGGTGGGTGATGTCGATCAGGCTATCGGGTTTGGCGACGCCGCATTTGGCGAGGTCGATCAGCGTTGTCCCGCCGGCGAGCAGCATGGCGCCGGGCAGGGCGGCCGCCTGCCGGGCGGCATCGGCGGTAGCGGCGCGGATATAGGAGAAATCCTTCATGAGGCGGCCTCCTGGGCTGCCTGGCGGACAGCGGAGACAATATGCGGGTAGGCGCCGCAGCGACAGAGATTGCCGGCCATATATTCGCGGATCTCTTCATCGGAGCCGGCATGGCCCTCGCGGATGCAGGCGACGGCCGACATGATCTGGCCGGGCGTGCAATAGCCGCATTGGAAGGCGTCCTGCTCGAGGAAGGCGGCCTGCACGGGATGCGTTTCGCCCTCCCGTGCGAGCCCCTCTATGGTGGTGACAGCGCGGCCCTCGACCTGCGCGGCGAGGGTGAGGCATGCCAGCACACGCTCGCCGTCGACATGGACGGTGCAGGCGCCGCACTGGCCGTGGTCGCAGCCCTTCTTGGTGCCGGTCAGGCCGAGCCGGTCGCGCAGGGCGTCGAGCAGCGTGACGCGCGGCTCGAGCGCGAGGTCGTGATGGCGGCCATTGATATCGAGATGAACAGAAATTGTCGTGTTGGTCATGGGCGTCTGGCTCCAGTTGCTTGACGCGAAGTCGTCTGATCTTGTGCTTGACGCGAAGTCGTCCGATCTTGCGGGACGGGCGGAGGCACGGCGCACCGGCCGTGTCCCGCCTGCCGGCCCGTCGCTTTCGCTCCAGGCCATTTTTCGTCTGGAGGGCCGGCGAACCGGCCCCCGATCTCATGCGCGCCTTATCGGGCGAGCAGGTCCTCGATGCGGATCGGAAAACGCCTTGGCCGCACGCCGGTCGCGTGCCAGACCGCGTTGGCGACGGCCCCGGCCGTGCCGGTGACGCCGATCTCGCCGACACCCTTGATGCCGAGCGCGTTGACGTGGGGGTCGTCCTCGTGAACCAGGATCGCCTCGACCGACGGCACGTCGGCATTCACCGGGACGTGGTATTCGGCGAGGTTGGCATTCTGGATCCGGCCCGAGCGGCGGTCGGTGACCGCTTCCTCTTGCAGCGCGAAGGAGACGCCCCAGATCATGCCGCCATAATACTGGCTGCGCACCAGCCTGGGGTTGATGACCCGTCCGGCGGCGAAGGCCCCAACCAGCCGCGTGACGCGGACCTGCCCGAAATCCGGGTCGACCTTCACCTCGGCGAAAACGGCGCCATGGGCGTGCATCGCATAGGCTTCCAGCGACGCCGGGTCCGAGGCCGCTTTGCCACTGCCCTCGATCTCCTTGAGGCCGGCGCGAGTGAGGATATCGCCATAGGTCTCGCCGCGGCTCTCATCGTCGCGGCGCAACAGCCGGCCGCCGCGCGCCAGCACTCCTTCATTGCCGGCGCCGAACAGCGGCGAGGCTTCGTCGGCGGTGGCCAGATCGGCGAGTTTGGCGATCACCGCCGCACCGGCATTGTGGATCGCCATGCCGGCGGTGGCCGTGTGACCCGAGCCGCCGGCAATGCCCGCATTGGGCAGGTCGGAACTGCCGGCCCTGAATTCGAGCCGGTCGATGTCCAGTCCAAGCCCGTCGGCGGCGATCTGGGCAAAGGCGGTCCATGCGCCCTGGCCCATATCCTGCGCGCCGGTTTCCATCAGCCCGCTGCCGTCGCTTTTCAGCACGGCGCGGGCCTCGGCCTGGAACATCAAGGCGGGGAACGTCGCCGTGCCCATGCCCCATCCCGTGAGGAAGCCGTCGGCGTCGCGCATCAGCCGCGGCTGAAGCGGGCGGCTTGCCCAGCCGAACCTGTCTGCCGCCTGCTGGTAGCATTCCCGCAGCGCCTTGGAGGAGAAGGGCTTGCCGCTCATCGGCTCGACCTCGGCATAGTTCCTCAGCCGGAATTCCAGCGGATCCATGCCGCAGGCATAGGCTGCCTCGTCGATGGCGCTT
This sequence comes from Mesorhizobium sp. ES1-1, assembly GCF_020164785.1. Classification (GTDB taxonomy): domain Bacteria; phylum Pseudomonadota; class Alphaproteobacteria; order Rhizobiales; family Rhizobiaceae; genus Mesorhizobium. The sequence continues at coordinate 69,074 of NZ_JAIUGX010000016.1, forward strand.
TCGAGTGCGATCGAGCCGGTGGCCTCGCCGGGCGCCCGCATGAACAGCGGGGTGCCGGTGTCAAGCCGCACCGCATCGTGCGACGTCGCGATGGCCGGGCTGGCATAGAGCGTGTGCGAGGCATCCGCCGCCGGCTCGAAGAAGTCGTCGAAGGTGCTCGATGTCGTCCTGGCGTGATGGTCGACCGCCGTCAGCCGGCCCTCGCCATCCATGCCTAGGCGCAGCGTCTGGCGCGTCGGCGCGCGGTGGCCGACCGGCCCGTACATCTGCTCGCGCCGCAGCACCAGCTTGACAGGGCGGCCGACGAGTCGCGCCGCCAATATGCCAAGCACCTGCGGACCCGACATCATGCCCTTGGAGCCGAAGCCGCCGCCCAGGAACGGGCTGCGGATGTGGATGTTTTCCGGCGCGATGCCGAACAGGCCGGCAATGCGGCCCTGCGCCATGGCAAGGCCCTGGCTCGGCGTGTCGATCGACAGCCTGTCGCCGTCCCAGGCGGCGACGATGGCGTGCGGCTCCATGGCGTTGTGATACTGGGCAGGCGTTTCGTAGGTCGCCTCGATGCGGGTCGCCGCCGATTGCAGGCCGGCCTCGACGTCGCCCTTGTGCTGAACGGGCGGATTGCCGACGCCGACTCCGCGCGGCACGAAGCTCTCGGCGTCGTCGAGGCCGACGCGCGCGGGAAGTACCTCATAGCGCGGCGACAGCAAAGCGGCGCCTTCGGTCGCCGCTTCCAGTGTCTCGCCGATCACCACGGCGATGCTCTGGTTGGGGTAGCGGACGCCGTCGTTCTGCAACAGGTCGAGCCGGAACATGAACGGATTGTCCTTGGCGTCCGGGTCGATGGCGAGCGCCGGGCGGTTCTGCGGCGTCATCACCTCGACGACGCCGGCATAGGCCTTGGCGGCCTCGACATCGAGCGAAAGGACACGGCCGCGCGCGATGCTGGAGACGGCGAGCACCGCATAGAGCATGCCTTCGGGATGATTATCGGCGGCATAGACCGCCCCGCCGGTGACCTTGAGGAAACCGTCGCGGCGGGTCAGCGGCTGGCCGATGCTGGAGCCCTGCCTGAGATGGGCGGGCTGCTGGTTGAGACCGAGTTCAAGCGTCATGGCGCGCTCCGGGAATGTTGGAGAAAGGGGAGGCGGGCAAAGCAGGCATCAAGGCCGGCGTTCCGGCAAGGGCGGACGTCAGCGCCCTGACCACAATGCGGCGGGCAAGCTCGATCTTGAAGGCGTTGTCGCCGGAGGGCGTGGCTTCTGCCAGGGCGGCGTCCGCCGCGCGAAGGAAGCTTGCCTCCTCGGCTGGCGCGCCGATCAGCAGCGCTTCCGCGGCACGCGCCCGCCATGGCTTCGCGGCGACCCCGCCCAGCGCGAGCCTGGCAGCGCGGATCCTGCCGCCCTCGACAGTCAGCGCGGCGGCAGCCGAGACCACCGCGAAAGCATAGGAGGTGCGTTCGCGCACTTTGAGGTAACGGGCGTTGGCGGCGAAGGATGCGGCTTCCGCCGGCAGGCGCACCGCGACGATGAGGTCGCCCGGCTCCAGCACCGTCTCGCGTTGCGGCGTCTGGCCCGGAAGCCGGTGGAACTCCTCCAGCGTGACGTGACGACGGCCGTCCTTGCCCTCGATTTCGACCACGGCGTCGAGCGCCACCAGCGGCACGCAAAAATCCGATGGATGTGTGGCGATGCAGGCTTCGCTCCAGCCGAGCACGGCATGCAGGCGGTTCTCGCCGTGAAGTGCCGAGCAGCCGGAGCCGGGTTCACGCCTGTTGCAGGGGCTGGCGGTGTCGTAGAAATAGCTGCAACGCGTGCGCTGCAGAAGGTTGCCGCCGACCGTGGCGGCGTTGCGAAGCTGCGCCGAAGCACCCGACAGCAGCGCTTCCGCAACCGCCGGATAGGCCTTGGCGAAGGATGGGTCGTGGGCGAGATCGGCATTGCGCACCAGCGCGCCGATACGCAGGCCGCCTTCCGGCAATTCCTCGACGCGGTCGAGTTCAGGCAGACGGGTGATGTCGACGATACGTTCGGGGCTCGTGATGCCGCCCTTCATCAGATCGAGCAGATTGGTGCCGCCGGCGAGATAGGCCGAGCCTGGCTGCGCCGCCGCCGCGACAGCATCGGGGATGGTCGCCGGCCTGATGTAATCGAAATCCCTCATGCCGCGGTCCTCCGGTCTGACTTGGCCATGTTTTGCTGGGCTTCCAGGACGGCTTCGACGATGCCGCCATAGGCCGCGCAGCGGCATAGATTGCCGCTCAGCCCCTCGCGGATGCGTTCGGGATCGTCGCCGGCCTGACCTTCGGCGATGAGACCGAGCGTGCTCATGATCTGGCCCGGCGTGCAGAAACCGCATTGGAAACCGTCATGGGCGATGAAGGCGGCCTGCACCGGATGCAGGTCTTCGCCCTGGGCGACGCCTTCGATGGTCAGGATCTCGGCGCCGTCATGGCTGACGGCCAGCGCCAGGCAGGAATTGACGCGCCTGCCGTCGACCAGGACCGTGCAGGCGCCACACTGGCCGCGATCGCAGCCCTTCTTGGTGCCGGTGAGATCGAGCCGCTCGCGCAGCAGGTCGAGCAGGGTGACGCGGGGTTCGATCTCCAGATCGTGCCGGAGGCCGTTGATGGTAAGCGTAATGGGAAGGCTGGTCATGGGCGTCTGGCTCCAATGCTTGACGCGAAGGGAAGGGTGGTGGTGCCGAAAGCGAGAGAAGGGAGAGTTCGAAAGGTGCCGGGTTGTGTGGCGGATGGGGGTCAGCGCGCCATGCGAGGCGACCCCCTTTGGCCTGCCGGGCATTTCCTCCGCGAGGAGGGAGAGTGGCCTTGCACGTTCGAATTGCGTGACATCACGGGTTCCCTGCCTATATGATGAAAGCACTCCACTTAAACGGAGGCGCCTCCGTTTACTAGTTGGGGCTGGGCCTGGCCGGGTTCAAGTCCCATATTTCGTTCGTGGAGAAAAAATTGGCCGAAACCGTCACTGCCGAACAGAACGCTGCAAAGGCAAAGCCGTTGCGTGCCGACGCGCGCCGCAACCGCGACAGGCTGGTCGAAATTGCCGCCGCCGCCTTTGCCGAGCACGGCGTCGATACCTCCCTGGAGGGCATTGCGCGCCGCGCCGGTGTCGGCATCGGCACGCTCTATCGGCATTTTCCGACGCGCGAGCATCTGGTCGAGGTGGTCTACAGGCGGGAAGCCGAAGGCCTGTGTGCGGCCGCGGGGGAGCTTGCCGCAAGGCTTCCGTCCGATGCCGCGCTCGAAGAGTGGATGCGGCGTTTCATCGACTATATCGCCACCAAGCGCGGCCTCGCGGCCAGCCTGCGCATCCTGATGACGGCGAACTCGACGCTGTTTTCCGACACCTGGCAACGCGTGTCGCAATCGCTGCGGCAACTGGTTGAGGCGGCGGTCGCGGACGGCACGATCCGGGGCGATGTCGATGCCACGGATGTGCTGCACGCCCTGTCCGGCATCTATTCGGCGCCCGACACGCCGGAATGGCGCGACCGTTCGCGCCGGCTGGTCAAGCTGTTGATGGACGGTTTGCGGTTCGGAGCGGGAACGGCGCCGAAAGACTGACGGCGACCGGCGCTGGCGCGGACGGTGATATCCGCATACGTCGCGCTCAGCCCCAATGACCGCACTTGCATCTGGAGGCGAGCGGTTGTTAAAATCCTCACATTTTATCGTGTCGATGAGTTTTACACATGACTTCTCGCAAGGCGCAACGCACGGCCCGGCTGATGCATTTCCTGTCGGAAAAGCGGGTCATCCATCTCAGCGAGGCGGCGACGCTGCTGGGCGTATCGGAGATGACGGTGCGGCGCGACATTGCCGGCAACCAGGGGCAGATCGCCTATCTCGGAGGCCACATATTGGCGGCTGCCGAGATCGATGCGGATACGCCTTACGTGCTGGCGACGGCGGCCGACAGCCATGCGGCGGCGAAGCGCGAGGCCTGCGTGCAAGCGGTGCGCAGGATAAGGCCCGACGAGACGATCTTCGTCGATTGCGGCACGACGCTGATCCATCTTGTCGATCTCATTCCGGACTCTTATCGAATAACCGCAATATGTTACGCCATGAACATAGCGGAGCGCCTGACCCGAAAACCCAATGTAACCATGATCATGCTGGGCGGCGTCTATCACCCGGCGTCGGCGTCTTTCTCGGGCACGCATGATTTCGACATCCTGAAGAGCGTCGGCATCAACGCCGCCTTCCTGTCGGCCGCCGGCGTCGACGCCAAGCGCGGCGCCACCTGCGAGCATTTCCACGAGGCGGTGGTCAAACAGAAGGTGATGAGCCTGGCGCGCGAGAATTACCTCGTCGTCGACACCAGCAAGATCGGCAAGCTCAAGCGGGCGTTCTTCTCCGGAATGGATGGCTTCGACGCGGTGATCACGGAGGAGGGTGAGCTCGGGCCGGAGGGGTTTTGAGTCTCGGCGCGGAGGGTGCAGGAGCGCATGCGTGCGCGGGACCGTACACGCACTTGGTTCGGCCGCCCTCGCTTCGTCATCCACGGGCGAAGCAGGCGCGCAGCGGCGTCGCGGAAACCCGAGGATCCATTCCGTGACATGGGTCACGGAACGCGGCGAAGCGGAATTCTGAACCGTTGCAACCGCCTCAACGTCACGGAATGGATCCTCGGGCCTGCGCCGTGTCGCTTCGCTCCTTGCTCCGCCCGTGGATGACGAAGTCGCGGTGGCGTTGCCCAAATCCGACCTTCGGCGGCATCGCCAGTCGCTGGCCGCAACCTCAGCGTCGCACTGACCTTACCCAAGCTTCGTTTGACATTTCCTGCCCCTGATGGAAAAGTCACAAAAAAAGTAAGGGAAGTCTCAAAAGAGACTCGCGACCGGGGCAGGGGACGCGTCAACGGGAGGAAGTGCGGGCGTCATGATCGAACAGGGTTCGATTGCGCCATTATCCGGGATCCCCTTGCTGCGCGTCGAAAGCGTCAGCAAGCGGTTCGGCGGCGTCAATGCGTTGCGCGGCGTCCGTCTCGATATCCGCGCCGGCGAAGTGCATGCGCTGCTTGGCGAGAACGGAGCTGGTAAATCGACGCTGATCAAGATCCTGAGCGGCGTGCATGTGCATGATGGCGGCACGATCGAGATCGACGGCAGGCCCGTCTCGTTCTCGTCGCCGCTCCAGTCGCGCGATGCCGGCGTGGCGGTCGTCTACCAGGATCTCAGCCTTGTCGAGTCGCTGTCGGTCGCCGACAATCTGCTGCTCGGACGCGAACCGAGGACCCGCTTCGGCTTCCTGAAAAGGCGCCAATTGGTTGCGCAGGCCGAGGCCTTCCTGAAATCGCAGAACATTCCGCTCGATGCCCGCGCCATGGTCGGATCCCTGCCATTCGCCTATCGCCAGATGACGGAGATCGCCAAGGCGCTGATGGGCGACGTGCGCCTGCTGATCCTCGACGAACCGACCTCGGCGTTGACCGACGACGAGGAGAAGATCCTGTTCGAGGCGATCCGGGCAGTCGCGGCGCGCGGCGTCGGCGTGATCTACGTCACGCATCGTCTCAACGAGGTCTTCCGCATTTCAAATCGTGTGACCGTGTTCCGCGACGGACAGAATGCCGGGACTTTCGTGACCGCGCAGACCAATATGCGGCAGCTGGTCGGCGCCATCGTCGGGCCGGATCACGCCGTCCTGAAGTCCGACGCCGTGGCGACCCAGCCAGATCCAACCTCATCGGCTGCTTCCGCCGGAAAGCCGGTGCTCGAACTGAAGGCCGTCAGCAATGACAGGCTCGACGCGGCAACTCTCGAATTGCGCGGTGGCGAAATCCACGGCCTGGCGGGGCTGATCGGCAGCGGCCGCACCGAGATCCTGCAGACGATCTTCGGCCTGCGGCCCATTCGTTCGGGTGAAGCCAGCCTCGATGGCGTTTCGTTGCGGGACATCGATCCGGCGGAGGCGATTGCGCAGGGCATCGCGCTGGTCCCGGAGGACAGGCATTTGCAGGGGCTGGTGCTAGACCATTCGATCGAACGCAACCTGACCCTGCCTCGGCTGCCCGACTTTTCGCGGCTCGGCTGGCTGCAGCGCGGACCGGCCAGCGAACAGGCCAAAACGGCCATGCGCCGGCTGGCGGTCAAGGCGCCGGGCGCCTCGACCCTTGTCAGGAACCTGTCCGGCGGCAACCAGCAGAAAGTGGTGTTCGGCAAATGGAACGAGCCGCGTCCGCGCGTGCTGTTGCTCGACGAGCCAACCGTCGGCGTCGATGTCGGCGCCCGCGAGGAAATCTACGGCGTCATCCGCGCCGCAGCGGCGGCGGGCAGCGGCGTGCTGCTGGTGTCGTCCGATCTTTCGGAACTGATCCAGCTCTGCGACCGCGTCTCGATCGTCGTCGATGGCCGCATCACCCGGACGATCGAAAGGCAGGATCTCGGCAGCGCCGAGGGCCTTCACCACCTCATCCAGATTTCGCAGCCATCGGAAGAACACGCGGCATGACAGAAACCCAGAACCCGGCAAAAGCCGCCATCGCTCAGCCGGGCGGACGCCCGGCGCTGCTGACCCTGTTGCAGGGCGAACGCCCCTACATGCTCTATCTAGCCTTCGCCGTCATGCTGGTCGTCTTCAGCCTGGCGTCGCCCTGGTTCCTGTCGATCGACAATTTCCTCAACATCGGCCGGCAGACGACTCTGGTCTCGATCATCGCCGTCGGCATGACATTCGTCATCATATCGAGGCAGATCGACCTCTCCGTCGCCTCGACGCTGGCGCTTTCGGGTATGAGCGCGTCGCTGGCCATGGCTTTCGTCGCCAACAGCTGGGTCGTCGGCGCGCTGGCGGGGCTCGGCACCGGGGCGCTGATCGGGCTGATCAACGGCCTGCTGACGACAAGGCTGGAAATCCCGTCCTTCCTGGTGACGCTGGGGACGCTGAGCGGCGCGCGTGGCCTGGCGCTGATGGTCACCAACACCAAGCCCGTCATCATCACCAACGAGACTTATTTCGCCATCTTCGGCGAAGGCTCGGTGCTGGGCATCCCGGCGCCGATCCTGTGGACGCTCGGGGTCACCGTGGCGGGCATATTGCTGCTGCACTACAGCGTCTACGGGCGACGCGTCTACGCGGCGGGCGGCAACCCGACGGCCGCACTCTATTCCGGCGTGCGCATCAAGCAGGTCACGACGCTGGCTTTCGTCCTGACCGGGACGCTCGCCGGCCTGGCGTCGCTGATCCTGTCGGCGCGCTCCCACGCGGCGCGGCCCGACGTTGTGCAGGGCATGGAGCTCGACGTCATCGCCTCGGTCATCCTCGGCGGCTGCAGCCTGTTCGGCGGGCGCGGCTTCGTGCTCGGCACGCTGCTCGGCAGCCTCATCATCGGCACGCTCAACAACGGGCTGGTGCTGCTCGGCGTCAGCTCGTCGCTGCAACTCGTCGTCAAGGGAGCAATCATCGTCGCCGCGGTCGCGTTCACGAGGAGGTAAGGCGCGCATCCGCGACTATCGGGAGAAGACCGCCGTCTCCAAAGGGCGGACGGATATTTCAACAATCAACGGAGGAAAGTCATGAAACAACAGGCACGAACCCTATTCGGTACACTGAGCCTCGCGGCCAGCGCCCTGGCGCTGTCGACATCCCTTAGCCTTGCGCAGACGCCCGACACCTGCGTCACCGGCGTCGACATGGCGACGCTTGGGCCGCAGGGCATTGTCGGGCAGGGCCCGCATGGCGAAAAGGCGGCTTCGCCAGACGAGTTGAAATTGACCGACGAAGAAGCGGCCAAGGTCAAGGCCGGCAAGTTCAAGGTCGGCATTTCCATGCAGACGGTGAACCTCGACTGGTCGCAGCTGCAGGTAGCGGGTATCAGCGAGACACTGGCCAAATACGGCGTCACCGTCACCGGCGTGGCGTCGGCCGAATATCAGGTCGACAAGCAGATCGCCGATATCGAGAACACCATCCAGCAGCATCCCGACGGCATCATCTCCATTCCCGTCGATTTCACCGCGACGGCGCCGACCTACAAGAAGGTGGGCGAGGCCGGCATCAAGCTGGTGTTCATGGACTCGATCCCGGTCGGCCTCGAATCGCCCAAGGATTTCGCCTCGATGGTCTCGGCAGACAGCCAGGGCAACGGCCAGATTGCGGCAACGATCCTGGCGTCCTGCATGCCCAAGGGCGGCACGATCGGCCTGGTCAATTTCGGCGTCGATTATTTCAGCACCAATGAACGCACCAAGGGCGTCAGCGAGTGGATGAAGAAGAACCGGCCCGACATCGTCATGAAGCAGGTCGACTTCACCGACCCGTCGAAGGTCTCGCAGATCGCCGGCGACTTTCTTACCGGCAATCCCGATGTGAAGGGTCTGTTCGCCGTCTGGGACCAGCCGGCACTCGACACGCTGTCCTCGATGCGCGCTCAAGGCATCGATATTCCGATCACCACGGTCGATCTCGGCCTGCAGTCGGCGATCGAGATCGCCAAGGGCGGCCCGCTCAAGGCGACCGGATCGCAGCGCCCCTACGACCAGGGCGTCGCCGAGGCGATGGCAATGATGAAGGCCCTGATCGGCGAGAAGACGCCGGCCTGGGTCGGCGTGCAGTCGCTGCCGGTGGTGCAGTCCAACGTGCTGGAATCCTACAAGACCGTCTTCCACAAGGATCCGCCGGCCGAACTGGTCGACGCCTGCAACGCGGCGAAGCCGAAGTGTAATTGAGATGATGCGTCGGCCATGGCACCGGGGGTTGTGCCATGGCCGGTCATGCCGGTCCGTGATGTCGGCAGCGCCGCACCGGGGACCGGCACTCGCGGCATGAAGGACTTGTCGATCATGCCGCGTTAACGGCCGGAGGCTCGTCGCGCAGAGCTTGCACGGGCTTCAGCTATAGGGCGACCAGCATTGCTGGCGTGGACCGTTGTAGGGTTGGTAGCTGTTGTCCCAGGCGCGGTAGGAGACATAGCGCTCGTGACACCAGCGCACATGGGCGGCGGCCAGCCGGGCGGCCGGGTGTGGCGGTAGGGGCGCCACGGTCGCCGCCGCGACGCCGGCGGCAAAGGCGGCAGGAGGAAACCAGTAGCCATTGTAGTAGCGGAAACCGGGCCGCACTCGGACATAGCCGCGGTAGCCGTTATAGTAATAACCCCCGCCGACGACGTAGAAGCCGCGCCGCCACCAGACCGGCGTCGGCGCGGTGGCGGCCGATACCGGCCCCGAGGCCGGCACGACCGGGAAGGCCTCGGCCGGCGAGGCCAGGATTGAGGCGCCAAGCGCCAGGCCGCAAAACACCAAGAATATCGGTTTCATCATCCCTCTCCTTTGTTGCTGGGTGGAAGGTCCCGGCGCTCATTGACGCCGCAGCGCCCGCAATTCCGAAATTGACAGCGCGCCGTCGCCATTCGTGTCCGCCCGCAACAGCCGGTCGGGAATGAAGGCGGCAAACTCGTCGCGCGAGATCCTACCGTCGCCATTGCGGTCCATGCGATCCGCCTGCGTCTGGAGGCCGGCTAGCTGCGTGGCCTGGAAATCGCGCTTCGACTTCACCCGCTCCACGGCCGCGCGCACCTCGCCGGCATCGAGCTGGCCATTGCGGTTGGCATCGATCCGGTCGAACATCTGCGCCCGCGCCGCCTGGATCTCGCTGAATGCGAGCTTGCGGTCGCCATTGGTGTCTATGCGCCGGAACAGTTCACGAGCGCCGCCGTCGGCCGCACAGGCGCTGCCCGCGCCAAGCAACAGGCCGGCAAAGGCCATGACGATCTTGTTCATGTTGGTCTCCGCATTGGGTTGAACGACCCGCCACGGGCCGTGCTTGCGGAGCCTTCTACGCAGCGCCTCGTCCGCTCCTACGCGGCAGCGGCGATTTTCTTGCAGAGGGCCGCTTGGCAGTCTCCGGAAAGAATCTTTCGCGCCGGGCGTAGGGGCGAGGCGCTTGCTGCGTATCCGTCAGCAGTCGCCCCCGCGACCTGACAAGGAAAGGACCATCACCATGAAACGCTCCGCACTTGTCGCGGCCCTGCTTCTGGGGCTCGCGCCGCTAACCGCTCAGGGTCAGGACATGCCGGGTCAGCGCATCATGCAACGGATCGACGCCAATCATGACGGCGCCATCTCCAAGGACGAGATGACGGCCGCCCGCGAGCGCCTGTTCAAGAAGCTCGACCGCAATGGCGACGGCGCCATCGACCAGCAGGAGATCGAAGGCGCCCGCGACGCCATCATGGATCGGGCGGATGCCGCGCAGGCAAGGCTCGGCAACCGCTGGCGGCGCCTCGACACGAATGGCGACGGCAAGGTCTCCGACCAGGAGTTCGCCCGCAGCATGCCGCTGTTCGATCTCGGTGACCGTAATGGCGACGGCAAGCTCTCGGCCGACGAGATCGCCTCGGTCCGCAAGCTGATCGTCGAGCGCGGCAACTGACGATCGTTTCCATCAACCCAGTCCCAATCGAAAACAGGAGTACAGAATGCTCTCTACTGCGAAATTCCCCATGCTCTGCCTTGGCGCGATGCTTGGCTGGTCGGCTGTCTCGCCGGCGGCCGCCGAGGAATGGAAACGGCCCACCACGCATGGCGGCGAGATCAGCCGCAGCGTCGGCAGGGACGGCAACATCGTTACCGGCTCGACCACCCGCACCGGCCCCAATGGCGGCACTTATACGTCGACATCCAAATGCGTTGGAGGCGTTGTTGACCGCTGCGCCAGGAGCTATTCTGGAACCGGGCCGGACGGGCAGTCCTTCTCCGGAAAGCGGCTGTCGGCGCGGGGACCGTTCCGCGGCCGTTCGGTCGGCAGCTTCACCGGCCCGGACGGCAACACGATCCACGGCTTCCGACGCTGGCGCCGCTGACGGCTGGTGTGATGGATTTGAATCCGAAATTCGCCCTTGCGCTCATCCGGATCGGTGCGAATTTTGGATTCGCCAGGCCGACAGGTGCCTGCCGCCGTGTCGCATGAGGGCGCCCGTGGCGACGACGAACTGCTGGCACGCATCGCAGCCGGAAGCCAGGGCGCATTGTCGGAGCTCATCGCCCGGCATGGACGCGGCCTGCGGGCGTTCGCCGCGCGCTATCTCGGCAATGCCGGCGACGCCGAGGATGTGGTGCAGGAGGTGTTCGTGACTGTCTGGAAACAGGCTGCCCGGTTCGATCCCGCCAGGGCCCGGGCCTCGACATGGCTCTACCGGATCACCGCCAATCGCTGCATCGACCAGCGCCGGCGCCGGGCATTGCGCGGCTTCGTCGGCCTCGACGACATCAGCGATCATGTCGCTTCGCCGGACGCCGACGCCGAGGCGACGACAGCCGCGCGGCAGGAACTGGCGATCGTGCGCGAAGGCCTCTCGCGCCTGCCTGAGCGACAGCGCATGGCGGTGCTGCTGAGGGCTGTCGGCGACCTCGATGTCGTCGCGATCGCCGAGGTGATGGGCGCCAGCCCCGGTTCGGCCGAGCAACTGCTTGTGCGCGGCCGGCGCGCCCTCAGGGATCATATGGCAATGGCGGCCGCGGGCCGCGAAAGGAAGCCCACATGACACGGGACGAATTCGAACGACACCGGCGACGCTTCGGTGACGCGGTCGAGTCATGGCCGGCGCCCTTCCGGCAGCAGGCGCTGGCGCTGATGGCGGCCGGGGCAGGCCCCGACGACGATGATGCCGCGCTCGACCGGCTTGTGCTCGAAGCGACACTGATCGAAGGCGACGACCAGGCGCTGGCGCGCACGGTGCTGGCCCGCATCGACGGCGCCTCGGCGCGCTCCTCCTTTCTGCCGCGCTTCCTGCTTGCGCCGGCAGGGCTGGCCGCCTGCAGCGCAGCCCTTCTCGTCGCCGCCACGCTTGCCGGCTACCAGGCGGCGGGGCTGCAGGACGATTTGCAGGATTCGGAGCTTCTGGCGCTGGCGTCCGGTGCGCGGCTCACCGGCAATGGCGGGGCCGACATCGCCGCCGATCCGGCAGAGGAGGGCTCGCTTTGACGAAGCGCTCCTGGATATGGACGGCAATGCTGCTGCTGCTCGCGCTGTCGCTGGCCGTCAATTTCTTCCTGGTCGGTTATGCCATGCATGGCCTTCGGCAAGGCACGGCGGCACGCATGCTTATGTCGGAGATTGCCGACGACTATCCTCCGGAGGTGCGCAAGGCGTTCCGCGGCGTGTTGCGCGAAAACCGGCCGCGTACCTTCCAGGCGCTGCGCGACCTGCGCACGGCTCGCGCCAATCTGGTGGCGGCGCAAAAGGCCAGGCCCTTCGACGAAACGGCGGTGAAGGACGCGATGGCGGCGGTGCGCACCGCCACGACCAAGTTGCAGGCGACTATGCAGGACTATCTCCTGAGCGCCCTGAAAAATGTCAACGCGAAGCCCGCGTCGGGAGGCTGAGCCGAGCCGGCCGCGTGCCGGGCGCACTCGAAGCCAGCGCCATGCAGGCGCTTGCGGTAACAGCCCCGCCTTCAGGACGGTCACTTGGCTGTTGGCGTGGTCCTGGGGTCCGGATGATCGCCGATGTATGGCCGCTAGTGCCGGCCGGATAGCATCTTTAGCCAAGGCGCCAGGTGGAAGGCGCTCATCAGTAGATACATCGCGGGCATGCCTGTGAGAGGCGAGGCGCTCATGCACATGGTCACGTCTCCAGCCTGGAAGCAGGAGAGCAGCGCCATCAGGGCAAAGGTCGGCGCTGCGGCCAGGCAGAGCCAGTCTGCAATGCCTCGGTTGGCCGTTTCGCCGCCGGTGCTTGTTTGGATGTCGCTCATTGTCTTGTCCTTGATGATCGCTACCCGCCGGGTTGTTCGTTGCCAGCTCTGACTATCGGGATTCCTGCCAGGAGGACCCCCACCCTAACCCTCCCCACAAGGGGGAGGGGACGCTGCCGCGCGGCATGACTCTTGGTCGGGCATGAACCCTGGCAAGTCCTGAAATCAGCGCCTGCCAAGTCTCCCTCCCCCTTGTCGGGAGGGGTAAGGGGTTGGGGGGTCTTCATAGGGCGCAAGGCTTCGGGACCATGCAATTGCCCTGCCACCCCTGCGGAGCCCAGGGCGGTCAGACTCGCTACTCGCCCTTGTCGCGGAACGCCGCTTCGCCGGCGGCGGCTACTTCGGCCCATTTCTTGTCGGGACCCGCATCGTAATTGTCGTGCCAGTTCCACCAGGAATAGAGCGGGGTCTGCGGATAGCCTTCCGGCGAATCCTCCCAAACCTCCTGACGACCGAGCGGCGTTGCGTCGAGATAGCTCCACACGGTTCCGAACTGCTCGTCGCCGCGATTGTTGAAGAAGTAAGTGCGGAACACCCGGTCGCCGTCGCGGAAGAACACGTTGTGGCCATGCCATTCGTCGACGCCGAAATCCTTGTCGAAACTGTCCGTGATCGTATACCAGGGCATCTCCCAGCCCATCCGCTGCTTCAGCCGCGCAATATCGGCCTGCGGCGCGCGCGAGGCGTAGGCCAGCGTGGTGTTGCGGGCGTTGAGATGGGCGAGGTGGCCGACCTGATCGGCGCCGAGCGAACAGCCGCGACAGGCGTGGTCCGGCCAGCCATAGACGCCAGGCTCGAAGAAGGCGCGGTAGACGATCAGCTGGGGCCGGCCCTCGAACAGGTCGAGCAGGCTCGACTTGCCGTTGGGTCCCTCGAACACATAGTCCTTGTCGACTTCCAGCCAGGGCATGCGACGGCGCTCGGCCGAAAGCGCGTCCCGGGCGCGCATCGTTGCCTTCTCCTTGACCAGCATCTCCTGATGCGCGGCATCCCACGCCTCTCGCGAAACGATCGGCGGTGTCTTCATTGCTACTTGCTCGTTCATGGTCTTCTCCAGTTATGGCGTTGTCTTGTTGTCGCCGGGCGATGCCTGGCGCGACCCATCCTTGCCGGGGGCAGGCGCGGCCTGAACGGCGTCGGCTGGGCCGGCGCAGCAGGGGTGGCTGGGCCGGCCGGCGGCGCCAGGTGCTTGATCTGTATCGGTCATCGTTTTCTCCTTGGCGTGCCGCGCGGGCCGATGCAGGTTGCTGGCCGGAGCGGCTTGGCGGTTGGCGGTACTGGCCTAAGCTAGCGAGAGGCCGCGCCTGGGTGGGAGTTACAAGTGTGACGGGATTTGAATGGACTCGCTGATCACGGCTGCCGGGCTGGCGCTGGCTTCGGGCGATCCGCTGGGCGCGCTCGACCGCGTCGCCCTGCGCGACGATCCGCCGGCGCTGGCGCTGCGCGGCATTGCGATGGCGCAGCTCGGCGATCTCGATCGCGCCAAAGCGCTGCTGCGCCGGGCGGCGCGCGCCTTCGGTCCGAGAGAGGCGGTGGCGCGGGCCCGATGCGTTGTCGCGGAGGCCGAGATCGCCCTGGTCTCGCGTGACCTCGGCTGGCCGGCCAAGGCGCTCGACGCGGCGCGGACGACGCTGGAGAAGCATGGCGACCGGCTGAATGCGGCGCATGCCGGGCACCTCAAGGTGCGGCGCCTGCTTCTGATCGGCAGGCTCGACGAGGCCGAGCATGTACTGGCGGACCTCGATCCGGCGCCGTTGCCGCCGGCCTCGCGGGCCGCGCACGAACTGGCCGTCGCCGGCATCGCCATGCGGCGCCTGAGAACAAGACCGGCGCGCCGGGCTTTGGAATGGGCGCGCCATGCCGCCCGCGAGGCCGGCATTGCCGCTTTGATGGCGGAGGTGGACAGCGCCTTGCTGGCGCTTGAGATGCCGGCGGCGCGGCTGATCGCCAAGGGCGAGGAGCGCGCGCTGCTGCTCGAGGTGGTCGAAGTGCTGCGGGCGTCGCCCGCGCTCGTCGTCGACGCCTTCCATCATGCCGTACGTCGTCAGGACAGGGCGGTGTCGCTGGCGACGCGGCCGGTGCTGTTCGCACTGGCGCGCGCGCTGGCGGAAGCATGGCCGGGGGATGTGCCGCGGGCCGGGCTGATCGCGAGGGCCTTTGGCGGGCGGCATGCCGATGAGTCGCATCGCGCCAGGCTGCGGGTCGAGATCGGCCGGCTGCGCGCCGAGCTGAACGGGTTCGCAGGCATCGACGCGACCAAGCGCGGCTTCGCCCTGGTATTGCACGGGGCCGGAGAGGTGGCGGTGCTGGCGCGGCCGATCGAGGAGCGGCACGCCGGGGTTCTGGCGTTTCTGGCGGACGGCGAAGCCTGGTCGAGCTCGGCACTGGCGCTGGCGCTCGGCACCGGCCAGCGCAGCGTGCAGCGAGCGCTGGAAGAGCTCGCGGAGGCCGGTAAGGCGCAGTCGTTCGGACACGGGCGGGCGCGCCGCTGGATGACGCCGCCGGTGGCCGGTTTCACGACGGCCTTGTTACTCCCGGCGCCGTGGCTGAACGGCTAGGAAGGCGGGACGACCATCAACGAGGATCAAGACATGAAGCACTCACCGGCCGAAATCCTGCGCGAATATGGACCCTTCGAGGGTGTGAAGAGCATACATGGGGTGAGTTTCGACGGCGAGAATGTCTGGTTCGCTTCCGGCGACAGGCTGAATGCCTTCGACCCGGAAAGCGGGCGGACGCTGCGCACCATCGATGTCGCGGCCCATGCTGGAACGGCGTTTGACGGGCACCACTTTTTCCAGCTCGCCGGCGACCGGATCCATAAGCTCGACCCGGACAACGGCCAGGTGCTGGCCACCATTCCCGCGCCCGGCGGCGGCCGCGACTCCGGCTTGACCTGGGCCGAAGGGACGTTGTGGGTGGGGCAATATCGCGAGCGCAAGATCCACCAGATCGACCCCGAGACCGGAAAAATCCTGCGCACCATCGAATCCACCCGCTTCGTCACCGGGGTGACCTGGGTCGATGGCGAGCTGTGGCACGCCACCTGGGAAGGCGACGAGAGCGATTTGCGCCGGGTCGACCCCAAGACCGGCAAGCTGCTGGAGCGGCTCGACATGCCGGCCGGCATGGGCGTCTCGGGGCTGGAATCCGACGGTGGCGAGCGCCTCTACTGCGGCAGCACATCCACCGGCGTGGTGCGGGCGGTGCGGCGGCCGAAATGAGCCGAGCGGGCGGATTCATGCTCTATCGACTGGCCGTGGCGCGCCATCGGACCTAGATAGCTCTGCACCGGGCGGCCGCCCGGACATCATTCGCAGAGGACCTGAGATGCCCGAACAGATCGCCTTGAACGACGGCACAGCCATTCCCCAGCTCGGGCTCGGCGTCTGGCAGGTCGATCCGGCCGTTACCGCGCAAGTCGTATCCTGGGGGATCGCCGCAGGCTATCGCCTGATTGATACCGCCGAGGGCTACAATAATGAGGAGGGCGTCGGGCAGGCGATCCGCGACGCCGACGTGCCGAGGGGCGAGCTGTTCATTACCTCGAAGCTGCGCAACGGCGCGCACCAGCGCGATGCCGCACTTCGGGCCTTCGACGACACGATGAGCAAGCTCGGCATCGAGCGGCTCGACCTGTTCCTGATCCACTGGCCGGTGCCCAGCCAGGGCAAATATGTCGAGGCGTGGAAGACGCTCATCGAGCTGCAGCAGGCCGACCGTATCAGTTCGATCGGCGTGTCGAACTTCAACCAGGATCATCTCGAGCGCATCATCGGGGAAACCGGGGTGACGCCCGTCGCCAACCAGATCGAACTGCATCCCCGGTTCCAGCAGCGCGAGCTCAGGGCATTTCACGCGAAGCACGATATCCGCACCGAAAGCTGGAGCCCGCTCGGCAGCGGCAAGCTGCTGGACGACCCGACCATTTCAGGCATCGCCCGCAAGCACGGCAAATCCCCCGCCCAGACGATGATCCGCTGGCACTTGCAGGAAGGGCTGGTCGTCATCCCGAAATCGGCCCACCAAGAGCGAATTGCGGCCAATTTCGACGTCTTCGATTTCGAACTCGACGCCCAGGATCTCGAGACGATCCGAGGCATGGATTCGGCGAGCGGAAGAAGCGGACCCAACCCCGCTACGGCGTCGTTTTTGTTTTAAGGGCCGAATAAGCTGCGATCTCCCCCCTCGTGGGGGAGATGTCCGGCAGGACAGAGGGGGGCGCTGTCCCGCCGGCCCGTCCGTCTTTGTCTTCGGCTCAGAGAAGAACGCTGGCGAGGGAATGGCCGCGCAATCCGGCGTGGTTAATGCTGTGGGATGATCGAGGTTGGTGCCCTACGGCGCCCCCCTCTGGCCTGCCGGCCATCTCCCCCACGGGTGGGGAGATTGGCAGCTCTGCCACCGCGCTCTCCTTGCAGCGGTCAATATTGACGCAGGCGATGAAGTTCTGATCTCCCCCCTCGTGGGGGAGATGTCCGGCAGGACAGAGGGGGGCGCTGTCCCGCCGGCCTGCCCATTGCGTCAATTCAAAGCTGCCCGATGACGGTAGGCTGATGGATACACATACGTCTATCGGACGCTGAACGCGCGGTTGGAGGATGATGAAGGTCAGC
>NZ_JAIUGX010000017.1 GCF_020164785.1 Mesorhizobium sp. ES1-1
ATCCAGCCAGCATCTTGAATCACAAACAAGCCTCGATGGGAATCCTACGATTCTCCCAAAACAGGAAACGCTCTAGGATGTCGAAGCGGCAACCGTGCCGTAAATCGTCTGTGCCTAGTCTCCAAACCACAATCAAGGTGCGCAGGCCGATTGCGGCATTGGCTGCAGCCGGTAGACCTTGTCGTCCGATGCTGTCTTGCCTTCGGCAGATTTCGAGCACAGATCCACGACTGCCAGGCTGCTGTTCGGATTGGCCAGCATCATCGTGCCGTTGACGCCGCGCTTGAGGAAGATCTCCTTCTGCGAGATATCGCAGGAGAAGCTGCTCGTCTTCGAACTCGCCGCGCAACGCCACTGGTCCGCTTCGCCCTGGCACGAATAGGTCTGCGTGACCTTTCCGGATTTCAGCCGCGTCGTGATCGACACGGCAATATCGACGCCGTAGGGCCAGTTGGCGGCATCGCCACCCGAAGCAAAAGACGCCAGTTCCACCGGCCCCCGGAAGACGCGGATTGATTGCGTCAGCTGGTTGGGATGCGACGCGAGGTGCGAACCGTCATAGTCGCGGCCGTAGCAAAAAGCCTGGTCGGGCTTCAGCCGTTCGCGCAGCGGTGGCCCGAGCGCCGGATCGACGGGATCGATGCGCGCGAACTCTGCCTTGCATGTAGCCGCCGGCATCGGATCCAAGCGAAAATTGTCGTCCTCCAGACCGAGCGCTTGCCTGTGGTATTCGGCGGCTCCGAGTTCCTCTTCCGAGCCGGCATCGAGATAGACATCGGGCTGCAGGTTCGACAGCATCAGCCTGCCCTTGTCGTCGAGCTTGAGCGATGCAAGCGTGCGGTCGCAGTCCATGCCGCAATGGATCGAACCCGGAGTGCCGTCCTCGGACTCGCGATTGCACCAGCCCCCGGCCCATTCCGGCGCCTTGGCGCCGCGCACGGTGGTGGTGAGGAAGCCGTTGTAGGACGTGTCGGAGGGGGCCGGTTCCTCATTCGGATGGCTGACAGGATCACGGCCGTAGTAGAAGAAGATTCGCGCCACCTTCTGCTTCGGATGGGCCTTGAGATGCGCGGCGTCGTAGACGCGGCCGAAACAGGCATCCGCCCCGTTCGGGCTGAGTTCGGTGAGCTTCGGTGCCTCATCGGCCCGGACCACGCCAATTGGCAAACCCAGCAGCACCAAGCCGAACCCGATCCGGGCGGTGCTCTTCCATGCTCCAACCCCGAACGCCAATTGACCCCCCCTCGCATGACAGGACGCAGCGTCATTTTATGCTAGTATCGAGCCCGGAGCCACGCATTTTGCAGGCGAACCTGGCGGAGGAGGACATTATGCGCCGACGCGATTTGTTCAGCGCGGTTCTGACTGGTGCCGGCACACTTTCTGGCCTGCGGGTGGCGCGGGCCGCGGCACCACAGGCATCGAGGCAGAAGGTCGCCTATCACCTGAGCGATCTCGACAAGGTCAATTTCGTTCTCGGCAACATCAAGAACCATTTCGAAGGCACGGGCGGTAATGTTGAGATCACCCTGGTTGTGCACGGTCCCGCACTCGCCGCGTTCAGATCCAAGGGCATGTCAGCTGCCATTTCGGGACGTTTCGCCGGCTTGGTGCGACAGGGTCTGCAGGCTCATGCCTGTGCCAACACCATGCAGGGCATGGACATTTCTCTCGCCGACCTGCTCGACGGTTTCCACGCCGCCGACAAGGGTGGCGTCGTCAAGCTCGCGGAGCTGCAAAGCCAGGGTTATGCCTATCTGCGTCCCTGAGGCTTGAACACCCGGGCCGCAACGGCCTACGAAGAATGAGCGGACTTCAGGAGGAACGAAAATGCCAGCCACCACGCCCCTCAACATCCCCGATCTCGCCGGCAAGGCGGTGTTGATCACCGGAGCATCCACCGGCATCGGCGCCGCCCTTGCCCGCGCCTATGCGGCGCAGGGCTGCAAGGTGGCGCTCCACTACAACTCCAGCCGCGACGCCGCCGAAACGCTCGCCAAGACAATTGGCGACGAAGGCGGCGAAGTCTTCCTCGTCCAGGGCGATTTCTCGGTTAGCGCCGATGTCGAGCGCGTTGTCGAGGAAAGTGCCGCGCATTTCGGCCGCCTCGACGGCTTGGTCAACAATGCCGGCGGCATGCTTGGCCGCGTGCCCTACGGCGAACAGACCGAGGCACATTATGACGCCGTCATGGACCTCAACGCGCGTTCGGTGCTGACCGCGTCACGCAAGGCGATACCGTGGCTGAAGAAACAGGGTGGCTTCATCGTCAACACGTCGTCCATTGCGGCCCGCAACGGCGCCGCTGGCGGCGCGGGGCTCTATGGTTCGGCCAAGGCGTTCGTCTCCAACGTGACCCGCGGCATGGCCAAGGAACTGATCGGCTTCGGCATCCGCGTCAACGCGGTGGCGCCGGGCGTCATCCTGACACCGTTCCATGAACGCTACTCCACAGAGGAGCAGATCAAGGGCATGGTCGGTACTATCCCGCAGGGCCGCGCAGGCACCGCACAGGACTGCGTCGGAGCCTATCTCTTTCTGTCGTCCGATCTTTTGAGCGGCTACATCATCGGCCAGGTGATCGAGGTCAATGGCGGCCAGTTGATGCCCTGAGCGGCCCATATCATACTGGCCCCGCACATTCTGTTGGGGCCTTCCGGGGAGGACGCCAATGTACGGACTGATCGGCAAGATGCGGGCGGCGGGCGGCCAGCGCGATGCGATCTTGGAGCTCTTGCGCGACAGCACCCGCGCCCTGCCCGGCTGTCTCAGCTACATTGTCGCCACAGACCCGGCCGATGCCGATGCGATCTGGGTCACCGAAGTTTGGATTGATGCCGAAAGCCACAAGAACTCGCTGCAGCTTCCGGACGTCCAGGCGGCGATCGCCAAGGCGCGACCCTTCATCGCCGGCTTCGAATTCCAGGTCGAGACGAACCCGGTAGGCGGCTTCGGGCTGCCGTAGAACCGGACTGATTGATCCGAGCCAACATCTCGCAAAAGCCGGAATCGACAGTTCGCGAACAATCCTTGCAATGTTCAGAGAACGAACTAAGTTCTGTGGACTAAGTTCACCGGGAGCAGCGGCGATGCGGACCGTCAACATTCACAATGCGAAGACCAACCTTTCCCGTCTCGTTGATCTAGCCGCCAAAGGTGAGCCGTTCGTTATTGCCAAGGCAGGCAAGCCGCTGGTCAAAGTCGTTCCTCTTGATTCGCCCGCCTTGCAGGTGCGGAGGATCGGTTTCATGGCCGGCCAGCTTTCCGTCCCTGACGACTTCGACCGTATGGGCAGCGACGACATCGAGCAGTTGTTCGGTTCCAAGACGTGAAACTGTTGCTCGACACCCATCTGCTGCTGTGGGCGGCGGGCGACCCGCGACGGCTACCACTCGCGGCTCTGGGCGAGATTGAGAACCCAGAGAACGAATTGCTGTTTAGTGCTGCTAGTCTCTGGGAGATCGCAATCAAGCGAGGGCTTGGGCGCGATGATTTCCAGGTCGACCCGCATCTGCTCCGGCGAGGTCTCTTCGACAACGGCTACCATGAGTTACCGATCACCAGCCAGCACGCCATCACCGTTGACGGACTTCCGGCGATACATAAGGATCCTTTCGATAGGATCCTAATAGCGCAGGCAATTGCGGAGGGAATTCTCCTGCTGACCATGGACAAATTTGTCGCCCGTTACCCCGGTCCTATTCGGATAGTCTGATAAGATTCGTACCGCCAGATTTGGGGAGAACCACGCGTTTTTGACCCGGCAGGGGTTCGCACGAGCTGGCTTGGCGTCTAAGACCGGACAATGGAGACCCCGGCTAACCAGCCACCCCCGGATCCGCCAGCGCTTGAGGTTATGGCGCGGATGCGCAGACATCGGCAATGGCTGGCGATCCTTATCGTCTCCATCCTGTTTGCCGGTGCCCTGGAGTTGGCAAGCCTTCCGGCCGCACTCTTGATCGGACCGATGCTGGCGGCCATTGCCGCCGGCACCAATGGCGCCACCGTCCGTGTGCCGCGCCTCTTGTTCGGCGCCGCCCAGTCGGTGGTCGGCTGCCTCGTCGCCGGTTCGATCTCGGCCGACATCTTTCCTGTTCTTTATGCCGAATGGCCGCTGTTCCTGGGCGCCGTGCTGGCAACCGTCGCCGCGTCCAGCCTGCTCGGCTGGCTGATCAGCCGCTGGCGCATCCTGCCCGGCACCACCGCGGTATGGGGCTCGTCGCCCGGCGCAGCCACCGCGATGGTGCTGATGGCTGGAGCCTTCGGCGCCGATCAGCGCCTCGTCGCCTTCATGCAATATCTGCGCGTCATCTTCGTGTCCATGACGGCGGCCCTTGTCGCAAGGATGTGGGTGGACACGTCGGGCGTCGAAGTTCCCGCCATTATCTGGTTTCCCCCGATCGAGCCGACAGCCTTCGCCGCCAGCATCGCCAGCGTGGTTGCCGGCGGCCTTCTGGGGAAGCTGCTCAGGCTGCCCTCGCCTTCCTTCCTTGGCACCTTCATCCTTGGCATGGTTCTTCACCTCGGCTTCGGCGTGGAGATGCAATTGCCGCAATGGTTGCTCGCCATAAGCTATGCGATGGTCGGCTGGTCCATCGGCCTCAATTTCACCCGCCGGATCCTGCATCACGCGACACGCGCGCTGCCGCAGATTATCGCCTCGATCGTGATGCTGATCGCCTTCTGCGGCGGTCTCGCCTTCATGATCAGCCATTTTCTCGGCATCGATCCGCTGACCGCCTATCTGGCGACCAGCCCGGGTGGCATGGACAGCATCGCCATCATCGCCGCCGCCGCTCACAATGTCGACATATCCTTCGTCATGGCGCTGCAATCCGCGCGCTTCCTGGTCGTGCTCTTGGCCGGCCCAAGCATTGCGCGGCTTGTGGCGAGAAATCTGAGGGAGTGAGCCGGCGTGGCTTGCGTCGTAATCCGCAATGCGGCGGAAGCATCCTTCGCAGAAGTGGGCACAGCAGCAACCGCGCTTGTGACGCCGCCCACTTGCCTCCCGCAAGCCGCTCCTGTATGAGACCGCCATGTACACGCGCGACGCCAACGCTTCCCGTCCGACCGGTTTTGCCGGCGAGACCGTGCGCGCGCTTGCTTCGACCCTGCTTCTCCTCGGCCTTATCGGCGATCGCCGGGTTCGCTGAAGGAGCGCCCGGCGGTCGAACCGCCGCGCAAGCGCAAGCTCCTTGGCCAGTCTCGAAATTGGCATTCACATCAAGCGAACGAAATCTGGTAAAGGCGCCGCTCGCCAACAATCCGCCTAAGTGCGGATCCGAGGGCCGCCCGGAGAAACGAAGATGAACGCACGAGAAGAAATCCGTTCCGAAGCAGCGGTAGGCGGCAGGGATGGAATATCCGCCCGCGACATAACAGGGTCAGCCCGGGGCATGACAGGGTCAGCCCGGGGCATGCCCGACGCGGCCAGCAAGTATCAACCCTATCCGACCGTCGGCCTCACCGACCGCACCTGGCCGTCGAAAGTGATCGACAAGGCGCCGATCTGGTGCTCGGTCGACCTGCGCGACGGCAACCAGGCGCTGATAGATCCGATGGGCCACGATCGCAAGGCGCGCATGTTCGCGCTGCTGCTCGACATGGGGTTCAAGGAGATCGAGATCGGCTTCCCGTCGGCATCGCAGACCGATTTCGACTTCGCCCGCTGGTGCATCGAGGAAGGCAACGTACCGGCCGACGTTTCGCTGCAGGTGCTGGTGCAGTGCCGGCCTGAACTGATTACGCGTACCTTCGAGGCACTCAAGGGTGCCACTAATCCGATCGTACACTTCTACAATTCGACCAGCGAATTGCAGCGCCGCGTCGTTTTCGAGAAGGACGTCGCGGGCATCAAGCGCATCGCCACGGACGCGGCCAAGATGATCACCGACATGGCGGCCAAGGCCGGCGGCGGCTTTCGTTTCGAATATTCGCCCGAGAGCTTTACCGGCACCGAACTCGAGGTCGCGCTGGAAATCTGCAACGCCGTCACCGAGATCGTCAGGCCGACTGCGGACAACAAGCTGATCGTCAACCTGCCGTCGACGGTCGAGATGTCGACCCCCAACATCTATGCCGACCGCATCGAATGGATGTGCCGCAATCTCGACAATCGCGAAAACCTGCTCATCTCGCTGCATCCGCACAATGACCGCGGCACCGGTATCGCGACCACGGAACTCGGCCTGATGGCCGGCGCCGACCGGGTCGAAGGCACGCTGTTCGGCAATGGCGAGCGCACGGGCAATGTCGATATCGTGACGCTGGCGCTCAACATGTACACGCAAGGCGTCGATCCGGGCATCGATTGCTCCGACATCAACCGGATGAAGGACGTCTATGAATATTCCAACCAGCTGAAGATTCCCGAGCGCCATCCCT
This sequence comes from Mesorhizobium sp. ES1-1, assembly GCF_020164785.1. Taxonomy (GTDB): domain Bacteria; phylum Pseudomonadota; class Alphaproteobacteria; order Rhizobiales; family Rhizobiaceae; genus Mesorhizobium. The sequence continues at coordinate 6,385 of NZ_JAIUGX010000017.1, forward strand.
ATGTCGGCGAGCTCGTCTACACCGCGTTTTCCGGATCGCACCAGGACGCCATCAACAAGGGCATGAAGGCGCTGAAGAAGGCGAATACAAGCCTGTGGGAAGTGCCCTATTTGCCGATCGACCCGGCCGATGTCGGCCGCAGCTACGAAGCCATCATTCGCATCAATTCCCAGTCGGGCAAGGGCGGCATCGCCTATGTGCTGCAGGCTGATTACGGCCTCAACCTGCCGCGCAACCTGCAGATCGAGTTCAGCCAGGAGATCCAGGCGATCACCGATGCGGAAGGCAAGGAAGTGCCGGCCAGGCGCATCTACGAGCGCTTCCTCGAAACCTATGTCGACCAGCCTGGCGCGCGCCTGAAATTCCTCGATCACCAAACCTATCCCGACACGCAGGTGAAGGGCCGGCGCGTGGTCGAGGCGGTCATCCTCGACAATGGCAGGGAGGTTACGATCTCCGGCACGGGAACCGGTCCGATCGACGGTTTCGTCGATGCGCTTTCGCGCCATCTTGGTGTCGCCATGTCGGTGCTCGACTATTCCGAGCATTCCATGCAGCGCGGCTCGAACGCCTCGGCCATTTCCTACGTGGAGATGGAATATCCCGGCGGCAAACTGTTCGGCGCCGGCATAAACACCAACATCGTCGCGGCCTCGCTGGAAGCTGTGATGTCAGCCGCCAACCGGATCGTCGCCAAAAAGGCGGTTTGAGCACGGTTGGAGCGAAGGTCGGGGCCGCCAGGATCTGGCGATCGGTCCCGATCTTTGCGCCATTAACCACCGTGGGATTATCCGGTAAGGTACGTGATCGCATAAGAGGCGTATACTTGTACGGACGTGCTGGGCCTATATGATCGCGCCTTACCCTGTGCCGACTTCGAAAGGATCGACACTTGCAGCATGCCACGCCTGCCGCCCCCGCAGTGCGCGAAACACTGGAGCGACTTCTAGCCAGCCAAACGTTCGGCCGTTCCGAACGTGCGCGCAAGCTGCTGCGGTACCTTGTCGAACGTGAACAAGCCGGCGAGGCCGACAGGCTGAAGGGCTTCTCCATCGCCATGGACGTCTTCGGCAAGGACGGCGATTTCGATCCGTCCACCGACGCCGTGGTCCGGGTTCAGGCCGGCAGGCTGCGCGAACTTCTCCAGCACTATTTCGCCAATGAGGGCAAAGGCGAACCCGTGCGCATAGCCATTCCGCGCGGCGGCTATGTTCCGTCCTATGAACTCAATGCGATCAAATTGCCGGATGCCCCCGACCCCGTCGGCGATCTCAAGTCTGCCGAGGCTTCGTCGGCTGATCCGTCAGACGGGCTCCGCGAGCGCGCGCCTGTCTCGGTATTGCCCCCCGCCGCATCGCCCTCGGTGGTGCTTCATCTTCGCTTTTTCTGGATGGCGATGGCGCTGGTGATCGCCATGCTGGGCGTTCTTATCCTTCGTCAGGGCGGCAGTGCTTTGCTGGCGGGCAATGACCTCCCGTCGACATTCGAGATCACCGGCATCACCGGGAGCATCGTGAAGCCCGCGGCAGTCGATGCGCTGCCGCGCGTCTTCATCGACGTGAAGGTCGACAGCGCCGATGCCGGCCGTGTTGCCGCGACGTTGCGTGCCGGCCTGAGCGGCTTCGACACGATCGACTTCATCGGTCGCGACCCCGCTTCCGGGCATGACCAAGCCAATGATCCCACCAGCTTCGTATTCGATATCCTGCCTGGTCCGAATGCCGGCGACATCACCATGGAACTTCAAAGCCTGGCATCGGGCCGGGTCCTCCTCTCGCGCAATCTCACGCCTGCAGACAGCGCGCCCCCTGCCGTCGAGGACCGTGTCGCCGACATGCTCAGCTCGGCTCTTCCCGCATCTGGCACGATCTACAATTACATCGAGCAGACCGGCGAGCCGAACGGTCTTACCGAATGCCTGCTGCTCAACGACAAATATTATCTCGACCAGAACGCCGGCAACCACGAGGCGGCCTATCGCTGCCTCGAGACGCTGGCCGACACCGGAGCGAAGTCGTCACTTGTCTACTCGGAACTGGCCTCCCTGCATCTCGAGGCAGTCTCCGACCACTATTCCTATCCGCCCGGCGCGACGATCGAAAAGGCAGTGGAGCTTGCCCATCGCGCCATCCAGATGGGCCCCACCAGCCCCTACGCGCATCGCGCCTACGGCTATGTCAACTCGAGTCTTGGCAACACGGATGAAGCCATCCGCTGGATGCGCAAGGCTTACGAGCTCAATCGCTATGACCTCGGCATGGCTGCCGCTTACGGCAACGGGCTGATCTTCGCCGGCCGGTATGCGGAGGGAACGCCGATCCTTGCCCATGCAGCAGACACCTTCAGCGGACATTCGACCTGGTGGGACTACGGATTGTTTGTTGGACAGTTCATGTTAGGCGACATGAACAAGGCGGTCGCAGCCAGCAACGCGCTCAGAACGACGGAAATGAAGTCGCATTATCTGGCGGCGCGGCTGATCGGCGCCAAGGCTTCGGGCCAGGAGCAATTGGCGAGCAGGCTGTTGGCAGAATTGAACAACAAGTTTCCGAAATTCGCCGCGGACCCGCGCGCGACTTTCCTGGAGCGCGGCTATCCGCAGGACCTCACGAACCGCCTGGTCCAGGCGCTTCACGCCGCCGGACTGGGCAACGCCAGCTGAGATCTTTGAAGGACTGGCGGATCGCGAAGAGTTTACTGGTCATCACGTCGGCCCTGGAGCAATCCAGCAAGTATTGCCGTCGCAATCCCTCTCCGCAATCCTGCAACAGCCATCCGCTTCATGACCGCATCGCTTTTTGCCGCCGACCAGGGCGCTGGCTCCAGGGCCATCGTCCTGCTGCACGGCTTCGGCGGCTGCCATGAAACCTGGCGTGACGTGATCTCGGCCCTTTCCCCTTCGCGCCGCGTTTTGGCCTATGACCTGCCGGGGCATGGACTGTCCCTCGATTTCCCGGGGGCCGGACCCGCCAGGGTCGCGGCAGACGCGCTTCTCGCCGATCTTTCCCTGCGCCGGCTCGCACGCGTTCATCTCGTCGGCCACTCGATGGGCGGGGCTGTCGCGACGCTGATGGCACTGGCACAGCCGGACAGGGTTGCATCGTTGACCCTGCTGGCTCCTGGCGGCTTTGGCCCTGAAATCAACGGACCCCTCTTACGCCGTTACGCCAGGGCAACGCGCAGGTCCGGTATCCGCAAATGCCTTGCCGCCATGTCAGGCCCAAAATGTGTGGCGGCGGAAGGCATCGTGGATGCGCTGTATCGCATGCGTTCGCGTCCCGGCCAGATAGCGAAGCTGACCGAGATCGCGGCCGCGATGACCAGGCAGGACCGGCAAGGCGTCATTCCGCGCGGTCGCCTCGATGGGCTCGACATGCCGATCATGGTGGTGTGGGGAACTGATGACGCCATCCTGCCCTTTGCCCACGCGGACGGACTGCCCGCGCATTTCCATGTCCACCATGTGCTGGAAGCCGGCCATATGCTGGTGGAAGAAGCCCCTGGCCTGGTCGCCGAGATCATTCGCCGCAACACCAACCGTCGCGCGACGCGGCGCCGCCAGGGACTGGCCGCAGCCGTCTGAAGTCTTGCGCGCCGCATGTGACGTGATCGCAGTGACCTCGCCAGTGCATCCTTTCGGCTGCTATGCTAACCCCGTGTTAACCAAAGCGTGAGGCGAAAGCCGATGAAGGATGCAGGCGAACAGATCGGACAGTCGAACAAATTGTCCGATGCCATCCGGGATGTGAAGAACGCTCTCGCTGACCGCGACGACGTGGTCATCGACATGCGCGAGGCCCATCGCATGCGTCTGGACCTGCTTGCGGCCGACCTCGCACCGATTTTCGCCGAAGTTCCCGACGACATGGACAATTTCGACTTCGCCGTTTCGTCCGGCCTGCAGCCGCGCCTGTGGATCGACGCCGTCAGTCATGTCGCCATGGGCCGAGACCGCCGGACCTATCGTTTCGTCAAGGACACGCGCACCGGCCGCGTGGTGCTTGCCGAATCGACCGACAGGAAACCGGTCGCCGAATCCGTGACGCGCTATGTTGCCGAGCGCATAGTCGAGCGTCAGAAGATGATGGAAGGCGGTGCGGAGCCGGCTGTTTCAGGCGTGAACGGCGCCGGCGTGCTCGGGGCCGAGCCGCCCTCGCGCGCGACCGGCTGGCGCAGGAGCTTGTCGGCTATTATCTACGGCCTTGGCCTGGTCGCCGCAGGCGCATTGGTCGGGCTGGCGGTTTCTCTCGTCCTGTTCTGGGACCGTATCGTCGCCATGATCGTTAGCTTGAGGCCGTAACCGCGCCGTTCCCGGAGCCGAGCTCGAGCACCTGCAGGTCCGAGGGCGGGATTGACGGCCCAGTCAGGCCGCGCCGTGTGAGCCGGATTTGCCAGCCCCCCTTTTCGCCATCGATTTCCAACAGATTATACTGTGCCGCCGGATGATGGCCGCCGGGCGCCTGGCCGGCGGCGGCCACGCCGACGACCGGGATTCTGGCGCCTCGACCGCCGATGAAGGACAGTGTCGGCAGGTGCGAATGGCCATGCAGAACGAGTTCCGCGCCGTGACTGCGGGTGATCTTATGGAAGCGCGCAATGCCGTACAGCCGCTTGTGCTGCGAGACGGCACCGCGTACCGGCGGGTGGTGAATCATGATGGCTCGAAAAAGCCCCTGCCTGCCCGTGTCGTCGAGGAGTTTGCCGAGCCTTTCGGCCTGGCCTTCCAGGAAGAAGCCATTGGCCATGAACGGAGCGGTGGCACGCGCCGTCGTGACGCCAATCAAAGCGACATTGCCGCGAACCCGCAGATAGGGGAAGGCATTGCGGTCCACCGGCGTGTTGACGCCGTCCCCGGTCATCCAAGCCGCCCAAGACCGGCAGACCTTGTCGAACGCACCGGGCACATAGGCGTCGTGGTTTCCAGGCACCACCGAAACATCCTGTGGCGAGCCTAGCGTTTCCAGCCACAGCTTGGCCATCTCGATCTCGCCGTCGAGTGCCAGATTGACAAGATCGCCGGTGACGGCGAGATGATCCGGCTTGCCCGCCTTGAGGTCTGCGACGATCGTATCGATCACCGCGTCATGCATGAAGCGACGGCGGTTGCGCTGCCAGTTGACATAGCCGACCACACGCTTGGACGCGAGATCGCGATAGGATACATCCGGAAGCGGCCCCAGATGGACATCGGAAATATGCGCGAGCCTGAACATCATTCCTTCATAGGCGACCGCCGCGCCGCTTTCCACCCAAGCTTTCCGTTCCTACGGACGTTTTGCTGCTGATGGCGGATCCGGACGACGCCTTCCGCCAGCATGGCTGGCCCGGGCTCAGGGCAAGGCTGTTCCACCTCTACTTCGCGCTGACCCGGCCGATGACATTGGGCACGCGTGGCCTGATCCACGACACCGCTTCCAATTCCGTCTTCCTCATCCGCCACACCTATGTTCCAGGCTGGCAGCTTCCGGGCGGCGGCGTCGAGGCCGGCGAAACGATGGCCGAGGCATTGACCCGGGAGCTCGCCGAGGAAGGCAATATAGCCTTGACCGCGCCGCCGGTGCTGAAGTCGATGCATTTCAACCGCCGCGCCAGCCGTCGCGACCATGTCGGCTTCTACCTCATCGAGCAGTTCAGCCAGACCGCGCCGAAACTGCCCGACCATGAGATCGCCGAAGCCGGCTTCTTCCCGCTCGATCGCCTGCCGCAGGGCACGACGCCGGCGACACTGCGGCGGATCGGAGAGGTTTTTCGAGACGAACCCGCCTCGCCTTATTGGTAGGTCAATTGCTCGCTTTTTTGAACCGTCGCCGGTCATGCGGTGCGCCATAGTTCAGCTCCGGCCCCACCGGCACGATTCGCGTCGGGTTGATCGTGTCGTGGCTGCCGTAATAATGCGCCTTGATGTGATGCAGGTTCACGGTCTCGGCAACACCAGGCACCTGGTAGAGGTCGCGTAGATAGTTCGACAGGTTGGGATAATCGGCAATACGGCGCAGATTGCACTTGAAATGGCCGACATAGACCGGATCGAAGCGCACCAGCGTGGTGAACAGCCGCCAATCCGCTTCGGTGATGCGGTCGCCGACGAGATAGCGCTGGCTCGATAGCCGGTCCTCCAGCGTGTCGAGCGCGGAGAATAATTCGGCGAAGGCTTCCTCATAGGCCGCCTGGGTGGTGGCGAAACCGGCGCGATAGACGCCGTTATTGACCGAGGGATAGACCAAGTCGTTGATCGCATCGATCTCGCCGCGCAAGGCTTGCGGATAAAAATCCAGTCCGGCATCGCTCCATTCGTCGAAGGCCGAATTCAGCATGCGGATGATTTCGGAGGATTCGTTGGAGACGATGGTCTGCTCCCGCTTATCCCACAGAACCGGCACGGTGACCCGGCCCGAATAGGCCGGGTCGGCCCGGATATAGATCTGGTGCAGGAAGTCGAGGCCGTAGAGCGTGTCGCCTGTTGCCCCGTCCTGCGCCAGGAACGTCCAGCCGTCGGGGCCCATGAAATGATGCACCACCGAAACCGATATGATGTCTTCCAGCCTCTTCAGCGCGCGAAAGATCAGCGTCCGGTGCGCCCATGGACAAGCGAGCGAGACATAGAGGTGATAGCGGCCAGGTTCGGCCCTGAAGCCGCGTTTGCGGCCTTCGGTGGGCTTGCCGTCGGCGGTGACCCAGTCGCGCCACTGTGATTGCGACCGTACGAATTTCCCGCCGCTTTCCTTGGTGTCGTACCAGCGGTCCTGCCATCTGCCTTCGACCAGCAATCCCATCGCCTGTCCTTTCCTGCTGTGCTGCATCTAGGGCGCGGGGCGGGAAAATGGAAACCGCATGGCGCTGAACAGATTGTCAAACAGCCGTGCGGGCCACGCACATGGCCATGAAGGCGAAGATTGCAGCGGCGGGAAATTGATGCTAGCGGACAATCCGCATGTTTGACTTTGCCTGGATCCGGTTCGACCGACGACGAAAGGGCGCCCGCGCTTGATGAAGCGCTGACTGGCGAATGCTGCCGTTTGCAGCAAACCTTTCCTCCCTACCGGAACGCAAAGACCATGAGCCTTGCCGACGTGACATACCTGCCGGAAACCCCGGCGCACGACCTTCAGATCAACGCCATCAACGAAGAGGCCTTCGGCCCCGGCCGTTTCGTGCTGGCCGCCTACAAGATCCGCGAATCCGGAGGGCATGACCGGTCGCTGTCCTTCGTCGCCGTCGACGGGGACACCGTCGTCGCGTCGGTGCGTATGACCCGTGTCGCCGCCGGCGCCGGCCGCGCGCTGATGCTCGGGCCGCTCGCGGTGCGGCCGGCGTTCAAGAATCTCGGCATCGGCCGCCGGCTGGTGGCGATCGCTCTTGAAGCTGCCGCCAAGGCCGGCGCGCCAGCCGTCATGCTGGTCGGTGACGAACCCTATTACGGGCCGCTCGGTTTCAAGCGGATCCCGCGCGGCCAGATTTCGATGCCGCGGCCGGTCGATCCGGACCGCCTGCTGGCGCATGAGATCATGCCGGGCGCGGTCGCCAGGCTTTCGGGCGAGGTATGCCACGCCAATCAGGCCAGGATTGCGGACACCCTCTCGGCGATGACGTGACCTTCGGGATCGACAATAGGTATGCGACGCATCCAATCTCGGAAACGCAGCGGGAGACCAGCTTGAACGAGAAAAAGCAGGATGTGATCCGAGAGACCGACGCCGAGGCGATCCGGCTAGCCAAGACCTTGCTGCGCTCTGCCCGCTTTGGGTCGCTGGCGGTCCTCGAGCCGCAAACCGGCGCGCCGCTGGTCAGCCGGGTCGGCGTTGCCACCGACATCGACGGCACGCCGCTCATCCTGGTGTCGATGCTTTCGGCGCATACCGGCGCACTCCTTGCCGATCCGCGCTGTTCCCTGTTGCTTGGCGAGCCCGCAAAAGGCGACCCGCTGGCGCATCCGCGCGTGACCCTCGTCTGCCAGGCGACCAGGCTGGAGCGCGGATCGAACGAACACGCCCGTGCCGAGCGACGCTACCTCAACAGGAATCCGAAGGCCAAGCTCTATGCCGGCCTTGGCGATTTCTCGATCTTTCGCCTTGAGTTGCAGCGCGCCAGCCTGAACGGAGGCTTCGGCAAAGCCTATCTGCTCGACCGGTCCAACCTGCTTGCAGGCGGGCCTGTGGCCGAGGAACTGGCGACGAGCGAGCAGCCTGCCATCGACCATATGAACACCGATCACCTGGATGCTATCGCGCTTTATGCTCGGCATTTCGCACGGGCCGCCGGCGATGGCTGGACCGTTTCGGGATTCGATATCGATGGCATGGACCTGGTATCGGGTGACAATGTTTGTCGGGTCTTCTTCCCGCGGCCCTTGACCGCCGCTCGGGAACTGCGGCCCTTCCTCGTGGAGATGGCGAATGCCGGCCGCGCGGCAGCAATTGCGCCGCGACCTAATCGCACCGGCTCGGAAAGCAATGCTTGAGATTTGAACGAAATGTTCTACCCTTCGCTGGTGACGCTGAATCGCCGGCGTCCGTCATAAGTGAACTTTGGAATCGGACACCATTGCCCCCATGGTGTCCGGATCAACAAAAAGCATGGGGCATCAATGGTCTCGACGAAGCTAATTGCAAACGCCGAATCGGCTGCCGAATTTTTGATGCTGATGGGCAACGAAAAACGGCTGCTGATCATGAGTTATCTGACCGAAGGTGAAATGTCGGTCGGCGCGATCGCCGAAAAGGTAATGCTCAGCCAATCCGCCCTGTCGCAGCATCTGGCCAAACTGCGCGCGCTCGACCTGGTCGAAACGCGTCGCGACAGGCAGATGATCTATTATTCCTGCAAATCCGACGCCGTGCGCGAACTGCTCGGCACGCTGGAAGGCATATTCGGCAACGGCAAGAATGATCTTTCGCAGATGGCCCACCGCCTGCGCCGCGCCGCGACCTGACCGGCAGGCTCGCACCGTCGGCTCTCGGCTGATCCAGTCATGCGCGCCCGTCAAGATGCGCGAAGCTGGCCGACGCTCCCGAACTGCCGCATCCTGTCCTTCGAACGCAGTTTAGGAGCCGCTGAGGCCTTTTGCCGATGCGCAACCGATATGGAGGCATATGGATCCCCTTCGCATAGACGACCCGCGGGATCCGCGCGTCGCTGCCTATCTCGACATCCGCGAACGTGATCTCGCCGGCCGGCAGGGCCGCTTCGTCGCCGAGGGCAAGGTGGTGCTCGACTTGCTGCTTACTGCCGGGCGCTTCACCGCCGAATCCGTTCTGGTCCTGGAAAACCGGCTCGACGGTCTCGAAGACGTCCTTCGCAACGCGCCGGACGACTTGCCCGTCTATGTCGCGACGGGAGATGTCATGGATGCCATTGCCGGATTTCATATGCATCGCGGCATCCTGGCCATCGGCTTGAAGGGCGCGCCGCTTCTGGCCGAATCCTTGCTGAACGCCCTGCCCGACCGCGGCCTGGTCGTGGTACTCGTCGGCATCGCCAACCATGACAATATGGGCTCGATCTTCCGCAACGCCGCCGCCTTCGGCGCCGATGCCGTATTGATGGACGCGACATGCTGCGATCCGCTATACCGCAAGGCGATCCGTGTTTCTGTCGGTGCCGCGCTCAAGGTGCCTTTCGCGTCCTTCGCCGACACGCCCCGCTTTAAGGCGTTGCTCGATCAGCAAGGCTTTGACCAGGTCGCGCTGTCGCCGCGCGGGCTTACCGACATACGAGACGCGCGGCGGACGGGGCGCCTGGCGCTCTATCTTGGAACGGAAGGCGAAGGTCTGCCGGACAGCCTGCTTGCCCGAATGCGCACGGTGCGGATCACCATGTCGGAAGGCTTCGACAGTCTGAACGTCGCGGCGGCGTCAGCCATCGCCCTGCATCATTTTTCAACAAGCAGGGCCTGACCTCACCCTGCGGCGTCGGCCTTTTGCAGAGCTCGCACGCGGTCGGCAAGGCTGCGCTTCCCAGGATTTACATCGGACGGCACCGCCAGTGCCTTAGCGATCGGAGAAGCCGGGCCCTCCAGCTTGGCGGTCAGGTGGACGACTTCCGCCGCCAGTTCGTTCATCTGCTCGCGCAAGGCGGAGGCCCCATCCACGGGGCTGGATGCGGTCTGCACCCCGAGACCCGCTTTCAGCCGCTTGTTTTCGCGCGCCAATGCGGTCAACCTTGCCTCGAGGCGCTCGCGGTCGCTGTCGAGCTTCGCGATCGCCTTGTCGAGATCGTTCTTACCGGTTTCGCCGGTCTTGCCGCCCAGCCGCGGGGCAGCCGCAACGTCCTCGGGCTTGAGCTTTTCGCGTAGCCGCGCCAAGTCCTTTTCGCGGCGGTCCAGCCTGTCTTCCCGATCGGCAAGTGTGGCGAGCAGGCGCTCGACCTTCTTGTCGAGGTCAGCGGTTCTCTTCTTTTCGGCTTTCAGGGCGTCCCGCGCGGCTTTGCTTTCTGCCGCCAGCTCCTGGCTGCGCTTGTCCGCCTCCTTGCGCTGGACGCGCAGTTGAGAAACATCGGCGGCGAGTTTCTGCAATTCAGCTTCGCGCGCCACCAGTTCGATCTGCCGGCTGGAGGAGGAGAAGCTGGCATCGTCATACATGTGCTCCAGCTTTTCGACCTCGAGCGCGCGCTTTTCCAGCTTGCGCTCGGTTTCCTTGAGGCGCTCCGAAAGCTGGTGCAGCTCGCCCTCGCGCTTGCGTAGGGCTTCGTTCTTGGCCTCAACTTCTCTGAGCGCCTGATCCTTGCTTATGCGCTCGACCGCCAGCCCCTTCAGGGCCTCGCGGCCGCGATTGATTTCGACAAGCTGTTCCGCCGCCTTCTCCCGCAGCGCCTTGACGCTGATTTCAAGGCGCCGCGTCGTCATGGCGTATTCGGCCCGGATGCGGTCCTTGTCCGCCTGAATTTCGGCCAATGTCAGAGGCAACGAGCCCTCGACGCGCCTGCGTGTCAACGCAACGGCCCTTCGCCATATGGCTGGGGTGACCATAACAGCGAGAAAGCCGGCACACAGAAACCCGAGAACGAAGAACAGGACCGACTGAACCAAGGGACTACCCGTTGTGGACGTAAACCGCCAAACCCATGCACGTCGCCAGACAGAAAGCAGGTTCTGGCACCATGCCGTGCAACAGCGACAATCAAAAGCGCATTGAGCGTTGCTGCTCAGGCGCTCCTGATTTCGCCATCCTGACATGGCTGAATTCCAGCCTTGCGGCAAGAGTTCGCCGCGCCCAGGGCTCGGGTCAGAACGGATTCCACGTCGCGCGATCTGTCAGCTTCAAATAGCCGAGATTGACGCCAAGCCTGGCACCGACCCCCGTGCGTATCGGAACCAGCAGCACATTGTTGTTCTTCAAAACGTTGAAGCCAACGCCCGCAATCACATAGGCGGAGCCGGCAACGCCGCCATAGCGGTTGTAGAGGCTGCCCACATCGTCGAGATTGTAGACCAGCATCATCACGCGCGACCCCTCGCCGCCGAAGTCCCAGCCGAGCGACGGACCCTGCCAGAAGACTTTGTGATCGCCGGCATTCTTGGTGTAGAGCGTGCCCTCGCCATAGGTCAGGCCGCCTATCAGTGCGCCCGAGCCTTCTTCGCCCAACAGATAACCATTGGGCAGCCCGTAAGAAGCAAAGATCTTCTCCACGACCGTGGCGAGGCCGCCCGATGTCGCGCCGAAGAACTTGTGGCCGGAATCGACAATTTCCTGGGCCGTATATTCCTGAGCCCGAAGGGCCGAAGTCGAGAAGACGAGAACGCCCATGAGCGCGATCGTCATTGATAGGACCCGCAACAGGGCCCGGTCGGGGATGACACGGAACAGGCTCCGGTCGCAAAATCGGGAAAACATGCTTCCAATCTCCGTCAGGGAGCACCTTCGCCGACGCCTCTCACCCCTTCCGGCTCTTTAGGCGGCCGTTAAGGGTAACTGTTACGGGCAAACTATGCCGTAATTCTTTTTCACCTATTAAATTCGCACACGAACGTGGCGGTTCAAAGGCTGGTGGAGATTCCGACGGGACGCGCAGCCTGCGTGAACACGCCATTTGCCACGGCCACAATTCTGGATTTGTTGCCGCACACGCGGGCGCTGTGTAATCAGGATGCCTGGGGAGAGAGCGTGATTCGGGCGGATAGGCGACAATCGATCGCTCGGCCGTAAGATTGTGAATTTTGCAGGGATTTTCGCCGATGGCCGAACTGTTCACCCTTTCCGCACCCGACCTGGCGGCGCTTTTGTGCAGCCGCGTGTGTCACGATATCATCTCGCCCGTCGGCGCGATCAACAATGGCCTCGAACTGCTTGATGAAGGCGGCGCCGACGAAGATGCCATGAAGTTGATCCGGCAGAGCGCCCGCAATGCTTCTGCTCGCCTGCAATTCGCCCGCATTGCGTTCGGGGCGGCCGGTTCGGCCGGCATGCTGATCGATACCGGCGACGCCGAAGCGGTCGCCATCGCCTTCCTCAAGAACGAAAAGCCGGAGCTGACCTGGAACGGTTCCCGCGCGCTGCTTCCCAAGAACAAGGTCAAGCTGCTGCTCAACCTGCTTCTCGTCGCCAACGCCGCCATCCCGCGCGGCGGCAAGCTTTCGGTGACGCTGGAGAACCTTGAGACCGAGCCGCGTTTCGCGCTTGCCTCGAGCGGCCCGATGCTGCGCGTGCCGCCGAAATTCCTGGAACTGCATTCCGGCCACAAGCCGGAGGAGCCGATCGACGCACATTCCGTGCAGCCCTACTATACGCTGCTCCTTGCGCGCGAAGCCAACATGACGATTTCAATTCACGCCACGCCAGAAGAAATCGTCCTCTCGGCCGCCTGACCTGTGCTTGAACTCCCAGAAGACAGCCAACTATTCTGCAGATCGACGTCTGCAGATTAGATAAATTGGACGCGATGAGCTTGTGCGGGCCAGACGAACCAAGACTTGCGAAGAACAGTCTACAAAACGCATCTTCCTAAGAATTTTATGTAACGGCTTTTCAGCTTCTTTACCAGATCGTCCTATGGTGCGTTTCGGGACACCCCGACACTGGCCGGCTTGCCAATAGGCATAGAGGAACCGGAATGAAGCGCTGCATGTTCGTCGACGATTCAAGCGTGATCAGACAGGTTGCGAAACGCATCCTGGGTGGCTCCGATCTGTTGGTCATCGAAGCGCCGAGCGGACGGGACGCTCTTGAGATGTGCAGCGCCGAGATGCCCGAGATCATCATCGTCGACGGTGCCTTGCCGGATCTCCCCGCAGTTGATCTCATCCTGCGCATTCGGGCCATGGAGAGCCCGGTCAGGCCGCAGATCCTGATTTCACTTGTCGAGCTTGATGTCGCCTCGATCATGCGCGCCAAGCGCGCCGGTGCCCAGGGCTACCTCCTGAAGCCGTTCAACCGGCCACAATTGCTCGAGTGCTTTCGCAGCCTGAAGATCGCTGCCTGATCAGGTGGCTGTCACTGGCTGAAGCGGGCCTGGAAACAGATCGGCGATACTCGGAACCTTGTCCCGGCAGACTGTTATTGGCCCATCAAGCAAAAACCCGGCCGGAGCCGGGTTGTTGTCTGGGCGGAAAGCTCGCTGACGTGCGCCGGTCAGGCGCTGACGCGGATATCTTCCGGTTCACGCAGCACATAGCCACGGCCCCACACCGTCTCGATGTAGTTCTGTCCGCCCGACGCCGCGTCCAGCTTCTTGCGCAGCTTGCAGATGAACACGTCGATGATCTTCAACTCGGGCTCGTCCATGCCGCCATAAAGGTGGTTCAAGAACATTTCCTTGGTGAGCGTGGTTCCTTTGCGCAGCGATAGCAGTTCCAGCATCTGGTATTCCTTGCCGGTCAGATGCACGCGCTGGCCGCCGACTTCGACGGTCTTGGCATCGAGGTTGACCACGAGGTCCCCCGTGGTGATGACCGACTGGGCGTGGCCCTTGGAGCGCCTCACGATGGCGTGGATGCGGGCAACCAGCTCATCCTTGTGGAACGGCTTGGTCATGTAGTCGTCGGCGCCGAAGCCGAGGCCGCGAACCTTGTCTTCGATGCCAGCCATGCCGGAGAGGATGAGGATCGGGGTCTTCACCTTGGACAGGCGCAGCGTCCGCAAGACTTCGTAGCCGGACATGTCAGGCAGATTAAGGTCAAGAAGGATTATATCATAGTCATAGAGCTTGCCTAGATCGACGCCCTCTTCGCCGAGATCCGTCGTATAGACATTGAAACTTTCCGATTTGAGCATCAGTTCGATGCTCTGTGCGGTTGCACTGTCATCTTCTATCAGCAGAACACGCATTTCATTCCCCTTTTCTGCTGCCGGACCATTTCACGGCCCGTCCGGACCCGGAGCAGTGGTTGCCTTGTGCAGAGGCTGCCATTGAATGGTTAACAAAACCTAATTTCCCGTCAATTGGGGTACCAGATTTTTTAACCTCTTTCTACACCCTCTTGAATCCAATAATGAATCACAGACGCAATTCCCTAATGCGACACATTAGGAAGCTCACCTAAGTGACTCCAGGGACTCATCGACCCGCTTCCGCATCGACAGCCGGAATTTTTACCCGGCCTTAAGTCCTGAGCCGTATGATTAACAATGCGCGTAAACGAATGGTTACCAGCGGCCAGAAACTTTAGGGTTTTGTTTCCCATAGTCTCGGGAAAGCCGGTGGAAACGGGCGCCGCTTGGACGTTTGCCGGGTGAATGGACGATATGTGCAGGTGTGCGTTGCCAGGAGTACCGAATCATGAAGTCACGTGAAAACCTCGTTCGGCTGAAGCAGTTTCAGGTGAGCGAGAAGCGGCGGCAGCTGATGCAGCTCGACACGATGATCGCCGAGTTCGAACGCATGGCCGTGGAACTGGAGCTTCAGATCACCGCGGAGGAAAAGAAGGCAGGCATCACCGACATCAATCATTTCGCCTACCCGACCTTCGCCAAGGCGGCGCGCCTGCGTCGCGACAATCTCAGAAACTCGCAAAGCGACCTCGCTCAGCAGCGAAGCGCCGCCGAATCATCACTCACCGAAGCCGAAGCGGAACTTTCCAAAGCGGAGATGCTGGAATCGCGCGACACCAAGATGCGCGACGCCGAATTGGGCGGCCGTAGCGCCATGATCGGTTGAAAACAGGCCTCGGACCGTTGAACATACGCAATCGAAGCGTGGTGCCGCCGCTCAAACTACCTAGCCCGCAAAGCCAGATGGCATAAATCCCGCACTTTGACCGCCACCCAATAGGCCGCCGGCCTTATGCTCGGGCCGACAGATCCTCTTCAGCACTTAAAGCCGCCCGTGCACGGGCCTGCTTGATGTCCGGCACATGCTGCTCCGACCAGGATCTTATCTGACTGAGCAGCCCCGCCAGGTTCTCGCCAAGTTCGGTCAACTCATATTCAACCCGAGGCGGGATGACCGGAAAGATCTCACGCCGCACCAAACCGTCGCGCTCAAGGATACGCAGTGTTTGCGTCAACATTTTCGGTGTGATCCCTTCGAGCCTGCGCGCCAGTTCGCCATTGCGCATCCGGCCGCGACGCAGCGCGCAGACCGTCAGATAGACCCATTTGCTGGCCAGCATCTCGAGCACGGCGTGCGAGGGGCACGTCCGCCGGAAGGCATCATAGCTGAAGCCGCAATCATCACTATCCATAGGGTGCATATATATAGAAAAGGTATATACTCTACAAGAGAATATTACTATCTGAATGATAGTGGCTCAACAGAGCAGGAGACTCCGATGCGTGCCATCATCCAGAATTCCTTCGGCGGGCCCGACGTCCTCGTCATCGCCGACCGCCCCGAACCAAAGCCAAAGCAGGGCGAAGTGCTTGTCCGCGTCCGAGGCGCCGGTATCAACCCGGTCGATGGCGCGGTACGCGGCGGCCACTACCCGTTGCTTGGCGAGCCGCCCTTCATTCTCGGCTGGGATGTTTCGGGGACCGTCGAGGCGCTCGGCGCCGGCGTGACCGGCCTGAAGGTCGGCGACGCAGTGTTCGGCATGCCGCTTTTTCCCAGGCAGGCAGCCGCCTATGCGGAGCTGGCGGTGGCGCCCGCCGATGAAATCGCGATGAAGCCCGCCGGCATCGATCACATCCACGCCGCCGCATTGCCGCTGGCCGGGCTGACAGCTTGGCAAGGCCTTGTCCGCCATGGTGGATTGGAGCAGGGCCAGCGCGTGCTGATCCATGCCGCCGCCGGCGGTGTGGGCCATTTGGCGGTCCAGATTGCCAAGGCGCGCGGCGCCTACGTCATCGCCACCACCAGTCCGCAAAAGCTCGATTTCGTCCGCACGCTCGGAGCCGACGAGGTGATCGACTACACCAAGGGCGATTTCGCCGACGCTGTCGGTGACCTTGATCTGGTGCTGGAGCCAATCGGTGGCGAGCATGCTGAGCGCTCGCTAAGAGTGCTCAAGCCCGGCGGTATTCTGGTCTCGCTACTGGATGTGAGCGACAACACCCGGACGCAGGCAAGGACGCGCGGCATCCGGGTCGAGCGGATGTCCGTCACTCCCGACCGTGACGGCCTCGTGGAACTTGGCAAACTGGTCGACGCGAAAAAGCTTGCCATTCATGTGGCCAGGAGCTTTCCGCTTGAAGAGGCTGGCGACGCTCATGCCTTTCTGGCGACCAAGCCGATCGGCAAGGTGGTGCTGGCCGTCTAGGGCAGAATATGTGGCAAAACAAAAAGGGCGCGGATTGCGCCCTTTTTTTATCTTCAACCCGGCCTCAGTGCCGGTATTGCTGGATCCGCGTCGTGCGAAGCCCGGCAAGTCCATATTCATCGATCGATGCCTGCCAAGACAGGAATTCCTCGGTGGTGAGCTTGTAGCGCTGGCATGCCTCTTCCAGGCTCAAAAGCCCGCCGCGTACCGCCGCAACCACTTCCGCCTTGCGCCGGATAACCCAGCGACGTGTATTCGTCGGCGGCAGATCGGCAATCGTAAGAGGGCTGCCGTCGGGCCCAATAACATATTTGACTCTCGGTCTAACAAGATCGGTCATCGTACTCTCTACAAAAAACTCAAAGACCCAATCCTCGCCACCTTACCGCCACAGCTTTAAAAATTGCCTAAGCAGTCCCTAATGACTAGGTAATGATCATGAACGCCGCGTTAGTCTTTTCATCAGCATTTTAAACACTCGTTGACGTTTTCGATTCGGACATGAAAATCGGCCTGCCCACCAAAGCTGGCGTGGCCGGAACGCTTGACCTATATTCCGGCCACTGGCATTCAGCGCCAGGCGGAATGAAAGAACCATGAACAGTCTCGATCTTCCCGGACGTCCAGAAGACACTCGCATCGTCGTCGCCATGTCTGGCGGCGTGGATTCGTCCGTTGTTGCCGGCCTCTTGAAACGCGAGGGCTATGATGTCGTCGGCGTCACCTTGCAGCTCTATGATCACGGCGCGGCCGTTCATCGCGCTGGTTCCTGCTGCGCCGGTCAGGACATAGACGATGCGCGCCGCGTCTCCGAGACGCTTGGCATCCCGCACTATGTGCTCGACTACGAGGAGCGTTTCCGCAAGGCGGTGATCGACCCCTTCGCCGCGAGCTATGTCGCCGGCGAAACGCCGATCCCCTGTGTTTCCTGCAATCAGACGGTGAAATTCGCCGATCTTCTGGCGACAGCCAAGGAACTCGGCGCCGACGCGCTGGCCACCGGACACTATATCCGTTCCGGCGCCAACGGCGCCCACCGCGCGCTGTTCCGGCCGGTCGACGCCGACCGCGACCAGAGTTATTTCCTGTTCGCCACCACACAGGCGCAGATCGACTATCTGCGCTTCCCGCTTGGCGGCCTGTCCAAGCCGCAGGTACGGGCCATGGCGGAAGAGATGGGACTTACGGTTGCCGCCAAACAGGACAGCCAGGATATCTGCTTCGTCCCGCACGGCAAATACTCAGACATCATCGCCAAGCTGACGCCGAGTGCCGCTAATCCAGGCGACATCGTTCATATCGACGGCCGTGTGCTCGGCCGCCATGAGGGCATCCTGCGCTACACGATTGGCCAGCGTCGCGGCATCGGCGTCGCTTCGGGCGAGCCGCTGTATGTCGTCCATCTCGATGCCGCCCGCGCCCGCGTCGTCGTGGGCCCGCGCGAGGCGCTGGAGACGCACAAGATCTATCTGCGCGACATGAACTGGCTGGGGGACGGCCCGCTGACGGACGTGCCGGCCGGCGGTCTTGAACTGTTCGCCAAGGTGCGCTCGACGCGGCCGCCGCGCCCTGCCGTGCTGCATCATCGAGCTGGCGCGACCTGGGTGGAACTAGCCGATGGCGAGTCCGGGATCGCGCCAGGACAGGCTTGCGTGCTCTATTCCGGCGACGGCAACGAGGCGCGCGTGTTCGGAGGCGGCTTTATCGAGCGCTCGGAACGTGGCGCCGAGGCCGAGGCCATGCTGACGCGGCTCTCCGCCGTGCCGGTCCAGGTTCCCGCCGAGTAGCCGATACGGCCTCAGGATTTGGTGTGGGTAACCGTGCCGGCCGTCAGGATGCGCAGCACCCTGATGGCCTCCTCGCCGCTGGTACGCGGCGCGGCGCGCGTTTCGATGCACCGGATGAAATGTTCCAGCTCGCGCGTCAGCGGCATTCCCTGCGCCACCGCCACATAGGACGGCTCGTTGGTGGTGAAGGCCCATTGGCCGCTGTCCTGCCAGACCGCATGGCGGTAGACGGCAAGCTTTCTCTCCCATGGCTCGACGTCGTCGAACACAGCCATGGCCCTGGTGCCGACCACGGTCAGCCGCCTTTCGCGGTAGGGATTGAGCCGCGAGGCGAAGAGATGGCTGCGCAGCCCATTGGGAAAGCGCATGTGCAGATGGGCGAAATCGCTGAGATTGTCGAGCAGCGCAGCGCCCTCCCCGCGCACCTCGACCGGTTCCGTGCCGGTGATCGCCAGGATCATCGACAGATCGTGCGGTGCCAGGTCCCACAGAGCGTCGTTTTCGGTGTGAAACTTGCCCAGCCCGAGCCGATGCGAATGGATGTAACGGACTTCGCCGAGCTCGCCCTTGTCGATCAGCTCCTTCAACGTCTCGAAGGCGGGATGGAAACGCAGGACATGGCCGACCATGAAGACGCGGTCATTGTCCTTGGCAGCGCGCACGGCCCGCTCCGCGTCTGGCACCGTCAGCGCGATCGGCTTTTCCACCAGCACGTCCTTGCCGGCCTCGACGGCGCGCACGGCCAAGTCGGCATGGAATTGCGGCGGCAGCGCCATGACGATGGCATCGATGTCGTCGCGGCCGAACAGGTGTTCTGGCTCGATCGCCAGGCAATCCTGTTCGCTGGCAAAGCCTTCGGCACGGGCACGATTGGTATCGGAGACCGCGTGCAGCGCGCCGAGCGCCTTGAGGGTGCGGATGTGGTTGCTGCCCCAGTATCCGCACCCAAGGACTGCAATGCGCGGCTTCATGTGTTTTTCAAACTCTAAAAACTCGTGGCCGAGACATAGCGACGTACCCCTTCGAACTCAACCCCGCTGCCCGCGCTCAAATGTCGGCAAGGCAAGGCTTTTCGGCGAACGACAATAAGCCGGCGCTCCCGCTGCCTCTAAGCTTGACAGGCTTGCCCTGCCAACCTTATATCCGCGCGACCTTGGCGAACGCCTCGATATGCCTTTCGACATAAGGCGGATTTCGAGCCTTTCGCCGCCCTGGCGGGGTAGCTCAGTTGGTTAGAGCACGGGAATCATAATCCTGGGGTCGGGGGTTCAAGTCCCTCTCCCGCTACCACTTCAACCCACTATCGTATCCAACGGCCGCACTTTAGCGGCCGCCAGAGTACTCAGGCAATTTCCTGGAGGTTTTGCGCTGAGGCCGCTGCGAATATTGGTGTCGACCAGCGAAGCAAGAACGGGACAGGTAGCCGTCTCCGCCAAGCGGCTTCGCGCTTGGACCGATCAACCCTGTCCACTTCCAGATCGACGGCACCAGCGATAAGCCCGCTAGGCGGAAAGTCGCCCTGGAAGGTCTATTGAGATGCTGATTCCTTCGTGCCGGCAGAGCGCCGGCAAATATCCTCCCGATCAAGAGACACCCCGCAAATCGGCGCTATCTATACAGGCCCGGATGCCTAGCCTTCTCGGCCTTGCAATCTCCCGCTCTCTGGACTGCGATTGCGAAGGCTCTTTCGTAGACATGAGCGGCCCTCTTGAACTTACGCATGTCGGGCGTCAGGTGTTTGCTGATGCCATCGTAGAGCAGGACCGGAACCGCAATCATCGCTTTTCCATCCTCAGTCGGCTTCAACCGGCATCTATCTAGGACGGCGATGATATCGCCCGATATGGTTGCGGCTCGCTTCAAAAAGGCGTCGTCCTTGCTTGCCAACCAATCGATGTTACTCAACTGTTTCGCTGAGGCAGCCGATATTGCGAAGCAAATTGCCGCGGTCAATGCCGCGCACGCAACGCCTGGTTTCATTTTTCCTCTCCCAGCTTCAACAAAGAAAGCACATTTGTGCATAGCGCACTAGCTTGGAACTCGATCGAATTCAGAGCGGCTGCGCTTAAAGCTGCAGCGGTACCTGCCAGAGCTCGCGTCCGCTGGAATCTCGAACTTCTGGCGTTTTCGATAGGGACCGTTGGCACTGATGTCGCCCGCTAAGCCCATCAGGCAAGCGCAGCCTCACGATTAATGATCTAGAAAATCAGCAAGTCTCATTTTAGTTTGAGCCATGACGCTCGCGCTAGATTCCGAGTTTCCGCCAATCGACCTGACCGCACCCGCAATCGATAAGCTACCGTTTCGGGCGACGGCTAATGTTCATGCGGCTCTGGCCGAGCTTGGGCGGACCGAAGATGTAAGGTTTTCTCCCAGCAATCGCCTGCTTGCAATCGCCGGATTTGCTCGCGGCAGGGTGCTTCTGCTGTCGATGAAGATTGTACACGGTCGACAAGGACTATCGATCACAGCGGCCGATCACATGGTCCTTCGGTCGCCGGACATCTCGCAAGTGCACGGCTTGGACTTCATCGACGATACCACGCTTGTTGTTGCCAACCGCGACGCTGGCCTTGCTTTGTTCAAGCTCCCGATCGGAAACCTCGCCGGACGCGAAGTGACGCTGCCAGCGCTGCGGCGTGTAAAACGTACGCCGCTGTGCCGGATGAAAGCCCCAGGCTCCGTCGTCGTGCGGCGTGAGACGAGTGGCCGGATAAGCCTGCTCGTCTGCAATAACTCCGTCCATCACATAACCCGTCATGTGCTTATGCCGCGCTTTCGCTATCTCATTTTGCGAAACCATGTCGTCCTCAGGCACGGTCTCAACATCCCCGACGGCATCGCGTTTAGTCCGGATAACAGGTGGCTCGCTGTCAGCAGTCATGTCGACAATGATGTGAAGATTTACGAGGCCAGCCGCCAGCTCCATCCCAATCTGCAGCCGATAGGGATACTGGAGGGGATCCGTTATCCGCACGGCCTGCGCTTTACTCCCCAAGGAACGCAAATCCTAGTTGCCGACGCTGGCAGTCGCTTCGTGAATGTGTATGAAAGCAGCGGTGATTGGAGCGGCTCGCGAAAAGCAAGGCGCCAGCTGAATGTGCTCGATGCAGCAACGTTCCAGCGCGGGAGGCACAATCCCCAGGAGGGCGGCCCGAAGGGCTTGGACATTGACCGAACAGGGCGGGTCGTTGCCATCACTTGCGAGGAGCAGACACTAGGCTTTCACGCCCTGTCAATGATGATCGATTGAGATCATCTCGCGTCCCCCTCATAGCGGAGATCTCCCGATTGTTTTCGGTGAGTTGCAACCGACCCTGAAACTAGAGAACCGAAACGCCGATCGCAACGAAGCTGCAGCGCTGGATGAGCTTGGTGCGTCAAGCGGATCACTGGATGGGGCTGGCTCAACGGATCGGTTGTGGTGGTTCGACGGATCACGGGGCGGCCCATTGAAACCTGCTCTCCGAGCACCACATGGAGATTGCGTCGAGCCCTCCTCCCATTGTGTTCGGCGCGTTCCCCTCTGAGGGTTTCTCAACCTTCACATCTGGCCGGACCCTTGGGTCCGGCCTTTTTCTCAAAAAGGTCGTTCAGGGTAAACCAGCCGCGTCACCGCGCGAACACCTGCGGCCGGTGCCAACGGCGCTCGTGACGACCACTGCACTTAAGCGTCGTGTCTTAGGACCAGACGGCGGACCAGACGGCCGACGAGATGCTACCTCTCCCGGCCGGACAATCGCGCAGGATTGTCGATTGCACAGATCAGGGTCGAAGCGACCATAAGTGCGATGTAGGAGAGTAGCAGCTTCCAGAACGTATCCCACGTCACCACTTGCCAGCCCCAAAAGCATAGGATCAAGGTGACGGCGATTGCGATTGTCGCAACCACGCATACAGGACGGAGTATGGTAACGATCTGCGAGATCATGGTGGTTCTGCTTGCACAGCGATACTAGCCCGCAGGTCCAACCTGTCCAGTTCGTGTTGTCTCAAGAGTTAACCGAGCAGTGCGTCCAGATACGGGCCTATGCCAGACGTGCCTCGGGCGATGGCACGTGTCTTGGTCGGCCCCGAAGTCAGCCAGTAAGCCTTAACCGGAGCCTACTGTCTCGTCTTGCCCGCGGGACCAGATGACGCTTTTTCACGCCCCCTGGTTGTGAAAACAAGCCTGAACCAGCCCGCTCTATGCCACAAGGCCAGCCATCGGCATCGGTGCGGCCCGCCAAGCCGCACTCAGTAATTTCCCGTAGGGACATAACCGAATTTCGCTGACCGCGGATTGGCGCGATTGCTGTGTCAAGGTTCACCGGGACAACAGCCATGCACGCCTACACCGCCTCCAGGATTTCGCTGCCGTCGCATTCTGCTCAGCCAGGTTTGCCGGAGGCATTCGACCCGGCACCGGCGCAGCCGGTCAGCTTTTTCCCCGCCGGTGCGGAGATCTATGCACAGGGCGAGAAGGCCGGGGCCTTCTATCAGGTCGAATTCGGCGCCGTGCGCATCTACCGCCTGCTCGCCGACGGCCGCCGCCAGATCAGCGCCTTCCACCTTGCCGGCGAGACCTTCGGCTTCGAAGCCGACTCGACGCATCATTTCTTCGCCGAAGCCATCAACGCGACCGGGGTCCGCGTCCTTCGCCTGGCAACTGGAGCCGAGATGGCCCGTCAGCTGCTGCCCTTGGCGCTCAAGGGCCTGACCCGCGCGCAGGAACACCTCCTGGTCCTCGGGCGCCAGAACGCCATCGAACGTGTCGCCGCCTTCCTGGTCGACATGGCAGAGCGCCAAGGCGGCTTGCGGCAGGTGGAGCTACCGATGTCGCGCATGGATATCGGCGACTATCTCGGCCTCACCATCGAGACCGTGTCACGGGTCTTCACCCGGCTGAAGGACAAGGGCGTCATCCGCCTGCTCAACCTGCGCAGCATCGAAATCCTCAAGCAGGACGCGCTCCACTGCATGAGCGAATGACCGAAATGTCGTGGGTGCATCGCTCGGCTGAACCATTGACCAGCGAGGCTCACCTCAGGAACGGCCCGTTCAGCCCCCGAGGCACTTGTCGGCAATGATTGCGCCGATCGGCATTGCCGATGTCGCGGCCGGCGACGGCGCGTTGCAGACGTGGACCATGCGATCTGTCTGCATGAAATGAAAATCATGCATCAGGGCCCCCGATCTGGTCACGGCCTGGGCCCTGATCCCGGCCTCCATGGGCATCAGATCACTCAAGGTCAGACTGGGGCAGTACTTCTGGCAGAGCTCGAGATATCTGCGTTTTGACAATGACGACCGCATTTCCTGAATTCCCGTTCGCCATTGCTTGGCAATCAAGCGCCAGAAGCCCGGGAATGCGAAGAGCCGACCGACGTCACCGCTGTCGAATGAGAGCTTGGGATACCCCTCGCGCGCGAACCCCAGAACAGCGTTCGGTCCTACCGTCACGCTGCCATCGATCATGCGCGTCAAATGAACTCCCAGGAAGGGAAGAGCCGGATCAGGGATCGGGTATATCAAGCTCTTGACGATGTCGTTGCGGGCCGCAGGCAACCTGAAATACTCGCCACGGAAGGGCACGATCTGGAAGTCCGCTGCCAGACCGGCCATGCGAGCCAAACGATCCGACTGAAGCCCGCCGCAGACGACCAGCCGAGATCCATCCCAACTGCGGTCGCCGGCGCCGACCGTGACGAAATTTCCATGCTCGACGATTCGGTCGACCGTGGTCCCAAGCAGGATTTCTCCGCCGGCGGCGCGGATTTTGTCCGCCATGACCGCGCATACAGCCTTGTAGTCGACAATCCCAGTGGACGGCACATGGATCGCGGCCAGACCGGCGACATTGGGCTCGCGCCGGCGCAACTCGGCGGCGTCGAGCAGTTCCACCTCGACGCCATTTTCCCGGGACCGATCGTAAAGCGCATTCATCCGCTCGACTTCCGGCCCGCTCGTTGCCACCAGGAGCTTTCCGCAGGTCAGATAGGGAATGCCGTTCTCATCGCAGAATGCCTTCGTTGCGACGGCGCCGCGCCTGCACAATTGCGCCTTGAAGCTCCCGGGCGGATAGTAGATCCCGGCGTGGATGACCCCGCTATTGTGGCCCGTCTGGTGCCTTGCCAACCTGGCTTCTTTTTCGATGAGAACAAGGCTTGCGCCGGGGCGACGCTTCAACAACTCCAATGCCGTGGCGAGGCCAACTATACCGCCACCCACCACGCAGAAATCGTAAATCACCTTGGTTCGATCCTCACCTTTTCAAAGGTATTATGACATCGAATGCGGGGTTTGAATAATTCATTGAGCAAGGTTCTACGACTTGCCGATCGAACGCTTGACAGGTGCCGACGAATTGCCGGCGCCATGAAAGGTATGAACAACGCGCTTCCGCCTTCACATGCCTCGAAGATCGGACTTCAGTTCGGCGGTGCTCGAAGCGCTATGCGCCCTGATTTGGGAAACAGGCGCCGGCGTTGAGATGGGGGCCGTCCGCCAGTGATGAGAGGAAACCCGGCAGGACGGTGACGAAAGTGTAGGACACCTGAACGCTTGAAAAGCCTGTCAGCCCGGAACAAGTCGTGTTGTTGTTCACGGTGATGTTGGCGGCGGTAAGAGGGATGCCGCCGACCGCCGCCCTGCCGCTGATGTAACTGATCGTACTTGCGGAGTCATAGACGCCATTTTTCGTGCATCCGCTCTGCAGCACACCGATGCAGCGCGCGCCAGCGCTGGCTATCTCCTCCAGGACATGCTGCGTCCAGTACATCCGTCCGAACTCGAAGACGCCCATGAGCATCAACAGCAACGGTATCGAAAGCAGCGCGAACTCGACTGCGTTCGCGCCTGATGTATCCCTTATGAAAGAACGGCGATGCCTCATTTTGGCTGCACGACGGACCGGACGGTGATGTTGCCGTCGCTGACGATGCCGAAACCCCCAAAGAGCGGTGTGTAGGGTTTGCTTGCCGAAACGGTAACGAATTTTCCAGCCATTCCTCCACCTGCGCAGGCGGAGCCGCATGTTTTGGCCGCTCCCCAGGTCAGGGTGGTTCCGGACTTGGTTGGGCAGTAGCATAGATCGGCATTGGAGGCGGTTCCGCTCTGGGTCGCCTGGGATGTGCTGGCGTCGAATGAGATCGTGGTGCCGTTGTTAATGACGATCTGCACGTTGCCGCCATTGCCGCCGACCCCGCTCGCCGCCACCGCCATGATGTTTCGTGCCAAGGCATCTCCACCGGCCGAGCTGACCTTGTCGCCGTTGAGCAAGGCATAGTTCGAGCCGGCCGACACGGCCGAACTGAGTTCGAACTTGGCCTTGAGCAATCCGCCGATGTCCACAGTGCCCGCAAGGATCAACAGGAAGATTGGCGTGACAAGCGCGAACTCAACCGCCGATATGCCGGTGGTCTCACGAAGCAGGAAGCGTGCGAACAAGGAGCGGCCGAAACGTCCGGCCGGACCGCGTTCGAAGCGGGACATCATTGCACAAGGCTCACTTTGCTGGTGGCGGTGGCCCCCGACGCCGCGATGCATTCGGATGTCGCGGCGGTGCCGCCGGAAAGTGTGATGCGCGACCCGATCAGTTGCAGGCATCTGCTTGCGTCAGCCGAGCCCATTACGCTCGAGCCACCGTTCATGATGATCGGGCCATAGGGAAAATAGAACGCACCCGAGATCTTTGCGTTGGATCCGCCCTCGGCGAACGTGGCGCCGCCGGTATTGCTGCTGGAGGTCGGGCCGATGACCGCCAGCTTTGCGGTTGCGCCGGTCTGCGGCGCCGTCAGCGAGATGTTGCTATAGCCTGCCGCGACACAAAACACGTAACCGGTGCAGCTTCCCGAACTGGATTTTGTCTTGCCTGACAGGACCAGGGTCACATTGTTGGCGCTGACGCTGACCGTGCTGCCGTTGCAGGTAGCGCTGCCGCCGCCGCTCGAACCGAGGGTGAAGAAGCCATCGACCGTATAGACGCCGGCGCCCAAAACCACCGCCCCGGAAGCCATGAAATTCCCTTCAATGTCGTGTTGCGCCGCAGCGGGGACGACAAAGCAGCTGCCGCCGCCACCGGCATTCACATTTCCTACGACCTGGAACACGCTGCCGACAGCAGTGGCATCGGCCATGATCATCGTGGCGCCGCCGGCGAGCGTGATGGCGTCGCCATTGCTGCCGGGACCGATCTTGTAGCTGTTGGATGTGCCGGACCCGAAGGTAAGCGTGGCGCCGCCCGTATTGTTCAATCCACCGGCCAGTTCGAAGACACTTGGTCCTCTGAAGGTCAAGGCACTGGTGTTGCAGACGCTTACCCGAGCCGCGCCGTAATTGCAGACGCTGTCGCTCATTCCGATCTTGAACGTTCCCGCGCCAAAGACGGTCGTGGCCCCCCCGCCCGTGGCCAGCCCCTTGCTGAAGTTGAAGGTGCCGGCACCGAAAGTGGTGGTGCCACCAGCGGTGACGAGCTTGCCCACATTATAGGTGCCGGCGCCGAATGTCGTGGTGCCGGCGGTGGTGAGGGTCTTGGCGAAATTGTAGATGCCCGGGCCAAAAGTCGTCGTGGCAGCGGAAGTGAAGTCGCCGGCGAAATTGTAGGTGGTCGTTGCCGCGCCGTTCACCGCGAAGTTCAGATTGATGCCGCCGCCGATGGTGACATTTCCCAGGTTGACCACTGTTTTGGTGCCGCAGCTGAACGTCCAGGTCGGCTGAGACCACGACGCCGTGCAGCCGGCGGCGACGGCCGCGTTCTTGGTCGCCGTCTGGTCCCATGCGAAATCGATGTTTGTCCCGGTGGTGTTTGTCGGCGCGGCTGGCGCCGTGGTTGCCGTCAACGCGGCCACGCTGGTGAAACGGGCCACGGCGCTGGTCACCGCGGCATTCCCCGCCAGCGGATCGGCAGTGGACTTCTTGGCGATGACGGCGGCCGTGCCGTTAGGGCCGGTAATACCGCTGCAAGGCTGGGTCGGCGCCGCCGCCGAATTATAATTCACGCCAATCGCCGAGATGCTGGTGCCGCAGGGCACGGTGACGGTGTTGTTCGACGATACAGTGCAGCTCGGGGCCATGATGGCCGTGCCGCCAGACAGGGTGATGCCGGTTTGGGCCCCGTCCAGGGCAAGTACGCAGCCCGGCGTCTGTGCCTGGGCGCCAACCTCGGCGACGGAACCTGCGTAGATCAGCAGCTCCTCGCGACGGTCCAGCACGCGTGCGAGAAGCAGGTTCTTATGGGTGCGGATCGACACCGAGACGGCGCTTATTCCAGCGGTCCTCGGTGAAGCCACGAGCGCCGCCTGGACGTCGGCCGACCGTACGCCATTGAGAGCAGCGACGTTGACCGCGGCCGCTGTCATCTGGTCGGTGGACTTTGTGGCGTTGTAGGCCAGCGCGCCGGCATAAGCGGAAAGGTCGGCAACCCGCTGGTTTTCTGCCTGTTCGACCAAGGCGCCGCCATATTCGGTTACGAGAGCTGCCATGCCGATGAACGCCGGCATGACAAGCGCCGAGATGATGAGCACGTTGCCGCGCCTGTCACGGGCAAGACATCCCAGGATCCGGATCATGTCTGTCTTGAAGGACAAAGCTCTACCCCTTTGTGTTCCGACTGGCGCTCCATTGTTAGAAGCCGAATGTATAAAGAAATGTTGCTCCACGGATCGCCCGAGCAACCCTGGCATCTGGTCGATGGCGTTGATTTGATTGGAAAGTTGCCTCAAAAGGCATCGGTCTGGCCGGCTTTGGCCGCAGCCCTGTGGGGCTAGTTACCAAAGCGGAGGGCAAGACACACAGCCATTTCGGCTTGTATGCTTAATGGCGGCTTAAGGCGATGCGGGAATGTGGTGAGAGCGCGGCCGGCCGCATTGCGTTCCGCGAGCGCTCGCCGGATAGTCCCGTCCATGTTCGGAACCCTGGCGACTCACTGGCCTCATATCCTGGCGATCATCTCGGTGGTGATGTCGACCGTTGGCATCGTCCACGCCGTCATGACCAAGGAAGACGTCCGCGCGGCCACCGGCTGGGTCGGCGTCATGGTGCTGTCGCCCATCCTTGGGGTGCTGATCTATGCTGTCGCTGGCATCAACCGCATCCGTCGCGCCACCATCACCGCACAACGCCCGTTCGCCGATGGCGTCGTGTCGGCGAAGCATCAGCTCGATGTGGCGGCCGAAGAGGCCTTGATCGCCGAACGATACGGGCAGCGTTTCATGGGTCTCAGGACGTTGGGCGACCGCGTCGCGCGGCGCACGCTCAACCCGGGCAATGCGATAGACATGCTGGAGACAGGCGACGAAGCCTATGGCGCCATGTGCGCCGCGATCGACGGCGCGGAGCGGAGCGTCCTGCTGGAGACCTATATTTTCGACAATGACGCCGTTGGCCTGCTCTTCGTTCAATCGCTCGCCGGTGCCGTGCGGCGCGGCGTCACCGTTCGCGTGCTGATCGATGCCGTTGGCGCGCGCTATTCCGTACCGAGCATCCTCGGACATTTGCGCAGGGCCGACATTCCTGCCGACGTCTTCAACGGCAACATCGTCATGGGCCTTCGCCTGCCCTACGCCAATCTCAGGACCCACAGAAAGATCCTGGTCGTCGATGGCGCGGTCGCCTTCACCGGCGGCATGAACATCCGCAAGGGTTTCTCGGCCGAGTTCGCCGGATCGAACACCGCCAAGGACACACATTTCCGGGTTACCGGACCGGTCGTGGCCGACCTTTTTTCGGTCGCCGCGGAAGACTGGCGTTTTGCCACCAACGAGGCCCTCCAGAGCGATGCCTGGCGAGTTGTCCCGCTATGGCCGGCGCCCGGCGTGCCGATGCTGGTGCGCGCCGTCGCATCGGGCCCGGACGCCAGCAACGAGACCAATCACAAGCTGCTGATCGGCGCTTTCTCCGTCGCCCGCAAATCGATCCGTCTGATGTCGCCCTACTTCCTGCCCGACCGCGAGCTGATCAGCGCGTTGATCACCGCCGCACGGCGCGGAGTCGAGATCGACATCGTGGTGCCGGCGGTGAACAATTTGTTCCTGGTGGACCGTGCCATGACCGCGCAGTTCGACCAGGTGCTGAAAAACTATTGCCGTGTTTGGCGTACCGAAGGGCCGTTCGACCATTCGAAACTTCTGTCGATCGATGGCGTGTGGGCTTATGTCGGCTCGTCAAATATCGATGCCCGGTCGCTGCGGTTGAATTTCGAGATCGACCTCGAGGTCATGGACGCCGGATTTGCCGGCGAAATCGAGGCGCGGATCGGATCGGCGATCGCTTCCGCCGTGCCGGTGACGCTCGAGACCCTGCGGGGCCGCCCCTTCCTCACGCGACTCTTCGACCGGGTCATGTGGCTGGGTTCGCCCTACCTGTAGGCAAGGATGCGTCGTTGCGGGAATGGAACATAGGCGGACTGAACCTGTTTTGACTGTATCCAGCTTCTGAGTTGAAGCCAGCGAGGACGAGCAGCGCGCATATGCACAGACCTGGACGCAGCCTGCCGGCGAGCATGCTTTTATCGATCCGCGACAGGAGAATGCGCAAGGCGAATGCCGCCGCGCCCGGGAAAATTGGCGCTGCCACGACGCTGGTTGCCTCCTACAATGTTCACAAATGCATCGGCATCGACAGGAAGTTCGACCCCGAACGCACCAGCAGGGTCATCCGCGAGATCGATCCGGATGTTATCGCGCTGCAGGAAGCCGACAATCGCTTCGGCGACCGCGATGGGCTTCTCGACCTGTCTCGCCTCGAGCTGGAGACGGGCCTTGTGCCGGTTCCGATTTCAGCCAATGGCAAAAGCCACGGCTGGCACGGAAATGTCCTGTTGTTCAAGAAGGGCGTTGTCCGCGACGTGCACCGGATCGCGTTGCCCGGGCTGGAGCCCCGCGGCGCCGTGGTCGCCGAGATCGACCTTGAAGGAAACCGGACCCTGCGTGTCATCGCTGCTCATCTAGGCCTGCTGAGGAGGTCGCGTTCCCAGCAGGCCCGGGTCGTGCTCGACATCATGAACAGCCCTGATTTGAAGCCGACACTCCTGCTCGGCGATCTCAACGAATGGCGGCTCGGCAACCGTTCGGCGCTGAACACGCTGCACGTGACCTTCGGCCCGCTGCCGCCGGCCGTGCCCACCTTCCCGTCCAACCTACCCTTGCTGGCGCTCGATCGCATCATGGCCAACCGACAAGGCATGATCTCGGCCGTGGCGGCACATGACACGCCCCTGTCTCGCGTCGCGTCGGATCACCTGCCCCTGACGGCCTTTGTCCGCCTTTAGCCGACCCGCCGTTAATGTCGGCTTTCAAGAACTTACTAATTCATTGAGGAACGCTAAGTCCTGCCGCGAGTTTAGGTGCTGACTTAACCGCAGGAGGACACCCCTATGAAGAATTTGATACTTGCTTCCATGATGGCATTGGCGGCGACAGCCGCGATCAGCGGCCCGACGCTGGCCGCGAGCGTCATCATTCAATCGGACGACGATGATGACAATGGGGTCGTCGTTCGCCGTCATCACAACAATGACGACCAGGAAGACAACGGCCAGATTGTCGTCCGCCGCCATCACAACAATGATGACGAGTATGGCGGCTACAGTGACGGCAACCGACGTCATCACTGGCGTCGCCACTGCCACACCGAACTGGTCAAGCACTGGCGCCACCACCGCAGGGTGGTCGAGGAAGTTCGCGTCTGCAGCTGATCGCGCTGTCGAACTATCGTTTAATCAACTGTGCCGAATGACAAACCGGCCGATGGAAACATCGGCCGGTTTGGTCATTGCCCGGGTGATCGCCAAAAAGGCCGGCTAAGGCCGGCGAATTACTCAATGTCGAAGGAGACGCCCTGGGCGAGCGGCAGCGCCTTGGAGTAGTTCACCGTGTTGGTGGCGCGGCGCATATAGGCTTTCCACGCATCCGAACCGCTCTCGCGGCCGCCGCCGGTTTCCTTCTCGCCGCCAAACGCGCCCCCGATCTCGGCGCCCGACGTGCCGATGTTGACGTTGGCGATGCCGCAGTCCGATCCATCGACCCCGAGGAATCGTTCGGATTCCTGCAGGTCGCGCGTGAAGATCGACGATGACAGGCCTGCGCCAACCGCATTGTGCTCCTCGAGCACGGCGTCGAAGTCGGAATAGCGCATCACATAGAGGATTGGCGCGAACGTCTCTTCCGTCACCGGCGACACCTGCTTGGGCATCTCAACCAGTGCTGGATGGACATAGTAGGCGTCGGAGTAGCCATTCTCGACCCTCGTGCCCCCTGTCACCTTACCGCCATGGGCGGAGGCTTCACTGAGCGCCTTCTGCATGGCCTCGAATGCTGCCTTGTCGATCAGCGGGCCGACCAGCGACGAGGTATCGAGCGGATTGCCGACCGAAACGGTCTGATAGGCCTTCTTCAGCCGCGGAAGCAGCGCATCATAGACGCTGTCATGCACGAACAGCCGCCGCAATGTCGTACAGCGCTGGCCGGCCGTGCCCATGGCGCCGAAGGCAATCGCACGCAACGCCATGTCGAGATCGGCGGTCGGACACACGATGCCAGCATTGTTGCCGCCAAGCTCCAGCACGGCGCGGGCAAATCGCTTGGCCAGCCTCGGGCCGACGTCCCTGCCCATGCGCGTGGAACCGGTGGCCGATACAAGGGCGACCTTGGGATGCTCGACCAGTATTTCGCCGACGGCGCGGTCGCCGATCAGCACCGGCGCCAGGCCCTTCGGTGCGTCGGCGCCGAAACGCTCGATGGCGCGCTTGAGGATCGCTTCGCAGGCGAGCGCCGTCAGCGGTGTCTTCTCCGACGGCTTCCATACAACGGCATCGCCGCAGACCAGCGCCAGGGCCGTATTCCACGACCACACCGCGACCGGGAAGTTGAAGGCGGAGATGACGCCGACGACGCCGAGCGGATGCCAGGTTTCCATCATGCGATGGCCAGGGCGCTCGGTGGCGATGGTCAGGCCGTACAATTGCCGCGACAGACCGACGGCGAAATCGCAGATGTCGATCATCTCCTGCACTTCGCCAAGGCCCTCGGACGGGATCTTGCCGACCTCTATCGACACCAGCCGGCCGAGTCCGGCCTTGTGCGCGCGCAGTTCCTCGCCCAGCAACCGCACCAGTTCGCCGCGCCTTGGACCCGGCACCATGCGCCACGCCTGGAAGGCCTTGTGCGCGGCATCGATGGTCTTGGCCGCATCATCGGGAGAGATGGTCTTCAGTGCCGCGATCTGCTCGCCGGTCACCGGGCTGCGCACGATGAGGTCGCCACCGGCCAGCATATTCTCGGCAACGCCAAGTTTCGCCAGCAGCTCGGCCGTTTCCTTCGCTATCGTCATATGTGTCCCTTTCAGATCCGCTTGTCCGGCGCCGTGCGCCAGCTCGCCCGTGCCGATGGCATCTCAGGCAAAGTCATCGCGTGGCATTACTCGTTTCAGGGGGAAATCGCCACCCCGGCATGGTCCAAGCCTGCGTGGCACGATTGAGCCAGGGCAAACAGTGCTTAGCGGACCTGCCGCACGGGGTCGCGCACGGCGCCGTCCTTGATCAGACGGTCGATATGCATCCGTATATGGGCCGCTTCAGCAGCCGTGTTGGCGAGCGCGATGGCACGGTCGAAGGCAATCCGGGCCTCCTCGCCCCGATCGAGCTGCATCAACAGCCCTCCTTTGAGACCGAAGTAGTGAAAATAGCCCGAAAGGCGCTGTTCCAGCGGCTCGATCATGGCAAGGGCCTCGAGCGGGCCGCGCACCTTGGAGACAGCGACGGCACGGTTGAGTGTAACGACCGGCGACGGCTGCATCTGTTCGAGCAAGCCATACAGCAGGTCGATCTCCACCCAGTCCGTATCCTCGGCCTTCTCGGCCCGCGCATGCAGCGCGGCGATCGCCGCCTGCACCTGGTAGGGGCCGGGACTGCGATGGCGCAGAGCCTTGTCGACCAGCGCCAGCCCCTCCTCGATCATCTTGTGGCTCCAAAGGCTGCGATCCTGCTCGTCGAGCAGCACGATTTCGCCGTTTGCGTCGAACCGGGCCGGTGCGCGGGCATGCTGCAGAAGCAACAGCGCCGTCAGTCCCATGATTTCCGGCTCGGTCTGAAACAACCGCAACAACAGCCGGGCCAGCCGGATCGCTTCCTCGCACAGTGGCGCGCGGGCCGGTGCCTCGCCGCCGCTGGTTGAATAACCCTCGTTGAAGATCAGATAGACCATCGCCGCGACCGCCGCGAGCCGCTCCGAGCGCTCGACCGCGCCAGGCGTTTCGAACGGCACGCCGGCCTCGGCAATGCGCGCCTTGGCCCGGGTGATGCGCTGTTCCATGGCGCTTTCGCCAACCAGGAAGGCGCGCGCAATCTGCTTGACGGTGAGACCGGAAACGATGCGCAGCGCCACTGCTATCTGCTGCGTGGGAGGCAGGTCGGGATGACAGCAGATGAACAGCAACCGCAAGATGTCGTCGCGATAATGCGCGCCGTCCAGCCGCTCGGCCACATCGGTCTCGGCGTCTTCCAGGTCGGAAATCTGGTCTTCCTCCGGGAGCGGAGTCTGCTTGGCGCGTTTGCGCACGGCATCGATGCCGCTGTTGCGGCCGACAAGGATCAGCCAGGCTGCGGGGTCACGCGGCGGCCCGTTTCGCGGCCAGTTCTTCAAAGCCCTGAGGCAAGCATCCTGAAAGGCCTCTTCCGCGGTGTCGAGATCACGGAAATAGCGCAGCAGCGCCCCCATCGCCCGCGGGCGGGCGGCGCTGATGGCCGAGCTGATCCAGGCAAGTTCGGTCATGCTCGAACCTTGTTCTGGTTGAAGAGCGAAACCGGCCGGATCTCGTAGGAGCCGCCGCTCGGGTTGACCTCGGAAAGCTCGCGGGCAAACTCGACAGCCTCGTCGAGTGCATCGCATTCCAGTGTGTAGAAGCCCAGGAATTGCTCCTTGGTCTCGGCGAATGGCCCGTCGATGACGACGGCTTCGCCCTTGACCTTTCTCAGCGTCGTCGCCGCCGTCGTTGGCAACAGCCGCGCCACCGGACCGAGGCGCCCTGCCTTGGCATATTTGTCCTGCACGTCGAGGAGCTTGGTCATGACCTCGTCGTCCTGAGCCTTGCTCCAGGAGCTGACGACATCTTCGGAAGCGTAGCATAGGATGGCATAGAGCATCGTCGGTCCTTTTCTGTAGCAAAGGACGAAACAGTAGAACTGATCCCGACACGTCGTCGACAGAAATTCTTCGGCCGTGGATTGCCGGCCGGCAATCCCGCCTGTCAGTCTTCGTGCATCTTCAACCAGCGCAGCACGAGAGCCTCCTCGTCATCGAGACCGGCTATCGCCCGCTTGCGCTTGTTGGCCTGCGCCATCTCTTCAGACAACCGCCCTTCCGACCAGGCCTCGAAAACCTGGGGATGGATGTAGCATTTGCGGCAGACGGCGCGTGTGTTGCCGAGCCGTTCGGCCACCTTGTCGATGACCTCGTTCATCACCCGCTTTTGCCTTGCCTGGCTTTCGGGCAATTGCGTCTGCGCGAACAGCGACGCGGCGTGGATGGTGCCGCCCCAGGTGCGGAAATGCTTGGAACTGAAGCGGGGACCAGCCGCCTCCTTGATATATCGGTTGACATCCTCGGAACGGACGGGCCGCCTGCTGCCATCCTCGCCGATATACTGGAACAGTTTCTGGCCTGGCAAATCCTGCGCCCCCCGCACGATCCCGGCGATGCGGCGGTCGACCAGCTTGAGCCGCCATTCCTTGCCCGACTTGCCTTTGAAGGCGAAACGCAGGCTCGAACCGGTGATATCGACATGGCGGTCACGCAAGGTGGTGAGCCCGAAGCTCTTATTGTCACGGGCGTATGCGGCATTGCCGACCCGGATCATCGTGTTGTCGAGCAGCCAGACGATCGCGGCGACCACCCGCTCGAGCGGCAGGCCGTGCCGGCGCAGGTCCGCATCGATCCGGCGCCGCAAGTCCGGCAGGATTTCGGCGAAGGCCACAAGGCTTGAGTATTTCGCCCCGTCTCGTTCCTCCGCCCATTGTGTGTGATACCGATACTGCTTGCGTCCCCGTTGATCCCGCCCCGTCGCCTGAATATGCCCGTCGACATGTGGCGAGATCCAGACATCCGTCCATGCCGGCGGAATGACGAGCGCTTCGATACGCGCCCTGGTAATGTCCGATACAGGCCGTCCATCGGGCTGCTTGTAGGAAAATCCCTTGCCTGTTCTGAGACGACGGATACCCGGCTCGGCGTCGCTGACATAGGTCAGCGCGGTTTCGACGACCGCTTGCGGTCGCGCGGGCGCGGAATCCCCCTGCGCGACCGGCCCTCCAATATGCGTCTCTGATTTATCCAACACTTCGGCTCCAACGAGATGTCCGGAGATAAGCTACGGACAGGGCTGCCGGTTCCGAAGGCTGGTTGAAATGCAGTGTTTTGACCCGACGCGCATGGGCCTTCCGCGCCTCAAGGCTGTTACAGCCTTGCTGTCACAGCGCGCTTTGCAGGTGGATTCGCGGCGTTGAGAACCAGCGTCGCGAGTTGATCTTGAGCCTGTAGCGCAGGCACCGCCAGGCATCCGACCGCCGCTTCGGCGCGGCCGCCGCCACCTCCAGGAATCGCGCCGCCCCGTCCAGGTCGCCGCGCGCATAGTGGACCCGGGCGATCTTGAGGGCGACGACGCCCTCCCTGGTTTTGAGGGCCGACATCGGGACGTTGCAATCGCCAAGCGTTCGCAAATGCCGGCGCCATTGCAGGAAGCGACGCACCGGATCGATCATGAAACGATCGTCGGACCGTTGTGGCGACACCTCATAGACCATCACCGGCTGCTGGATCATGGCCAGCGAGGCCGTGCTCATCAGCCGGGCCCAAAACAGCGTGTCTTCGTCATAGGCCAGCCCCACCGGAAACCGTGTATCCCCAATCAGGCGTCGGGACGCCAGCACGCTACCGACGGCGACGGAGCGTATGTCGCCTTTCACATAAGCCGAGGCGTTTGACAGGCATCCGGCCTGATAGCCGCTCGGCACCTTGATCTGCCGATCCTGGCCATTGACCCGGCGCCGATAGGCGCCCACGATCATGTCGGCTGTCGGTTGCTCCTCTGCGCGCCGCAACATGGCCCGCAATCCACCGGGCAGATGCAAATCGTCGGCATCGATCAGGTAGACCCAGGGACGAACCGCTTCAGCCAAAGCCAGGTTGCGGGCGGCGCCGGCATCGCGGCAACTGGCGGGCAGCACACGCAGCGGCAGGGAAAGTCTCGCTGCGGCCTGCCGCGCCACATCGGCTGTGTCGTCGGTCGATGCATCATCGACCAGCAGGATTTCCCCGATGACTGCGGCTTCGCTGCCGAGCGAAGCCAGCGTTGCGGCGATAGTTGTCGATGCGTTGTGGGCGGGAATGACGACGCTGACTGCTTTCAACAACAAAACTCCGCGCCGAAGCGCATCTGAAAAAAACTACTGTTCCCGTCGCCGCGAATTCAGAGTAGCCTCCAAGTCGAGGTTTGAAAACCACTTTATCATCTTGAACTGGACCAAAGTATGACCCGGCACGTCTCGGGCCGCCATCAAGCCTTTTCTTGCTCTAAGGGGATGACGTCGACAGCCTGCTCGCCGACCTGTCCGCCAGTGGTTTTCAGCACCCCGACGATCGGCGCCACGTCGGAATAATCGCGCCCATATCCCACGGTAATGTGGTCGTTGCTGGCCCGCATTCCGTTGGTAGGGTCGAACTCCTGCCAGCCGGCATCGCGGCCGCACCACACCTTGACCCAGGCATGCATGGCGTCGGCGCCTTCCAGCCTGGGCTTGCCCTTGGGCGGAATTGTGCGCAGGAAGCCGCTGACATAGCCGGCCGGGATCCCAAGCCCGCGCAGGCCCGAGATCATGATGTGCGAAAAATCCTGGCAGACGCCGCGCTTCAGCCTGAAAGCATCGCTGGCCTTGGTGCGCACCGTCGTCGCGTCGCCGTCATAGGTGAAATCGCGATGGATGCGATTGCACAGATCCATGGCGACGGCGGTGACCGAGCCGCCGATGCTCTCCCTCGCATAGGCTGTTATCGCGGGATCGATGCTTGAATTTCTGCTGCCGGCCAGAAAGTGGTGCGGCGAAGCCGGCGCCAGCGATCGCACGGCTCCGAGTTCCAGCCGCAGCCGGTCAATGTCGGGTGACACGTCGAGCCCCGGCTCCTGCCGCGCCACCGACACACGCGCGCTCATCCTGATGTCAAGGGCGTCATGCGCGTCGCGGAAGGCGATGGAGGTGACGTTGTTGCCGAAAAAGTCAAGGAAGTCGGACCGCTCCGTGGGTGCAGGGGCGAACGACAACGAGGCGGCGATCACGCGCTGCACGCCTGAAATCGTCGATGGCAATACATGGACCTGGTGCCGTCCCCCGCCGGCCGCCGCGGCGTAATCATAATGAAGGTGAAGCCTGATATCGTAGAGCATGCGCTGCTTTCCTGTTTGGCGCAGGTTCGTTTCGCGCGAGCGTGCGAAACCTTTGCGACCAGCCTAGCCGAAATAGGCTTTGGCGAGACTGTTGTAGAGGCCGCCTATTTCGGTCGCGAGAGCGTCCAGCGCCTTCGCCGTCATGTCCGAAGGCTCCTTGATGGCGATCTGTGTGTTGAGCTGCAATATCGCCTTGGCCGCCGGCGACATATGCCCCTGCCCGCCCAGCGCTGGCAGCAGGCCGATCTCGGCCCTCAGCCTTTCGAGCTGGAACAGGATAGAGCGCGGGTTGAGGGGGTCGAGCGCCAGGAGATCGATCACCGTGCGCCGGCCGGCTTGCACCGGATACTGCCGGCGGTGGGTCATCACGCTGTCGCCGATCTCCAGCATCATGTCGAGGGCGCCCTCCGGCGCATTGGCACTGGTCAGCCGGGACAATGTGCGCGCGATCTGGATGCCGCGCTCCAGGCGCCGGCCGATCTCGAGGAAGCGCCAGCCGGCGAAACGATACATATTCTCGTGCAGCAGGCCGGAGAAACCGGCGAGCTTCCGAAGAATGACCGTCATCGCCCTGGTTGCGTCGTCGCCTGGCGCCACCGTCGTCGCGAACTGGTAGTTGGTCTTGGACAGGTCCTTGAGCGCCAGCCAGCCATCGGGCGAGAAGCGGTCGCGGATCTGGCCGGCGCTGTAGACAGCGCTGTCCAGCGTGCCGATCAATCCGGTTGGGATCGCCGTTTCGACGTCGATGCCGAAGGGTTCGAGATAATCCCTGACATCGGCCAGCAGAGGCATGTCGGGATCGGAGGTTTCGGCCAGCCGCACATGATAGGCGCGCAGGATGCGCACGGTATCTTCCGAACGTTCGATGTAGCGGCCGAGCCAGGTCAGGTTCTCCGCCGCGCGGCTGGGCAGGCTGCCGGGCCTCGTGCGGTTGAAACTGTCGCTCTCCTGAGGCAGCAGCGTCTCACGCTCGACGGGCTTGTCGCTGACCACCCAGACATCGGCCGCCTGGCCGCCGCGCTGCATGGCGATCGCCGTTGGGTCGAGCGACAGGCCGACGCGGGCAAAGCCGCCCGGCATCACCGTCCAACCCTCCGGCGTGCGTGCGAGATAGACACGCAGGCTGGCAGGCCGGGGCTCCAGCCGTCCGCCGGCATAGACCGGCGTCGTCGACAGCGTGACCGCTTCCTGGCCGACGAAGTTGCCCCCATCGCGTTCGATGCGCGCCACTAGCTCGGCCTGCTCCCCGTCCGTCAGCGCCGAGCCCAGTTTCGTCTGCTCGTCGTCCTCGAAGGCCAGGCGCGTCGACAGAGCCGGCCCGATCACCATGCGGCCGATATTGGCCAGCACATGCGCGCGCTCCGTCGCCTGCCCGCACCACCAGGTCGCGACGCTTGGCAAGAGCAGCTCCTCGC
This sequence comes from Mesorhizobium sp. ES1-1, assembly GCF_020164785.1. Classification (GTDB taxonomy): domain Bacteria; phylum Pseudomonadota; class Alphaproteobacteria; order Rhizobiales; family Rhizobiaceae; genus Mesorhizobium. The sequence continues at coordinate 45,624 of NZ_JAIUGX010000017.1, forward strand.
CACGCAAGGCGCGCGCAATCTTGGGAAGGAAGGCGAGGAGCGCGCGCGTCTCCATCAAGCCGGATCCCAGCGCATTGACGGTTGAGACCGCGCCATGGCGGATCGCCTCGACCAGTCCCGGCGTGCCGATCTGTGAATCCGGCCGCAGTTCGAGCGGATCGGCGAACGCCGCGTCGAGCCGCCGCCACAGCACGCTGATCGGTGCCAGGCCCGAAACCGTGCGCACCATCAGCCTGCCATCGGAAACGGTAAGGTCCTCGCCTTCCAGGAGCATGATGCCGAGGTAGCGAGCGATATAAGCGTGTTCGTAATAGGTTTCGTTGAGCGGGCCAGGGGTCAGGATCGCGACTCGGCCGTCGCCGTCCCTGGCCATGCCGATCAGCGCGTCGCGAAAGCGGCGGAAGAAGCCGGCCAGGCGGTGCACATGCATCTCGCCATAGATGTCCGACAGCGCCCTTGTCGTGGCGACGCGGTTCTCCAGGGCAAAGCCGGCGCCAGACGGCGCCTGCGTGCGGTCGCCCAGCACCCACCACTCCCCATTCGGTCCCCGCCCGAGCTCGAAGGCGCAAAAGTGCAGGAAATGGCCTTCGGGCGGCCTGATACCGACCATCGGCCGCAAATATTCGGGACTGGCGGCAATCAGCCCGGCCGGCAGGATGCCTTTTTCGACCAGCTGGTTCGGCCCGTAAATATCGGCGATGGTCTCCTCGAACAGCTCGGCACGCTGGATCAGACCGGCGCTGATTGCCTGCCACTCCCCGTCCTCGATCAGCAGCGGCACATGCGCCAGCGGCCATTCGCGCTCATTGGTGCCGGCCTTGTCATAGACACGGTAGTAGACGCCGGCATCACGCAGATACTGATCAGCGCGGGCAAAGCGCTGAGCGAGCCTTTCAGGCCCGATCTCGTCGAGCGACTCGATGAAATCCTTCCAGACCGGACGGGGATTGCCCGACGCGTCGACCATCTCGTCGACGACGCCTTCGATCGGCTGGTAGTGCTCCAGCAGGCCGTGGATCCGCGGTTTGCCGCGTATCCTCTTATGATTCCCCTTTGTCATCGCCGATCAGGCTCTCGCCGGCCGGCGAAGGTCAAGGGTCATCGGGAAATCTTCCGACGGCTGCTCTTCCCGCAGCACGTAAGCGGACGGCGTGTGGCCGCGCGGCTCGAAGCGGGCGAGCCGCCGTGCCTCCGCCTCATTGCCGTTGACCGGGAATGTATCGTAGTTGCGCCCGCCGGGATGCGCGACATGGTAGACGCAGCCGCCCACCGCACGGCCCGACCAGCGGTCATAGATGTCGAACACCAGCGGTGTATTGACCGGCAGCGCAGGGTGCAGGCCCGACGCCGGCTGCCAGGCCTTGAAACGCACGCCCGCCACCGCGACTTCGCGATTGTCCGTTACCTTCATCGGCACGATGCGGCCGTTGCAGAGGATGGCGTGGCGCTCCGGATTGAGACCTTCGGTTCTCACCTGCAGCCGCTCCACGGAGGAATCGACAAAGCGCACCGTACCGCCGATGGCGCCCTGCTCGCCCATGACATGCCACGGCTCCAGCGCCTGCCGCAGTTCCAGCTTGATGCCGGCATGCTGGACCTCGCCGCAGAACGGGAAGCGGAATTCGAGCTGGGCGTCGAACCACTCGGGCCGGAACTCGAACCCGTTGAGGTTGAGGTCGTCGAGCACGTCGAGAAAATCCGCCCAGACATAGTGCGGCAACATGAAACGGTCGTGCAGCGAGGTACCCCAACGGACGAAACGGCCCTCGAGGGGGCTTTTCCACGCCCGGGCTATGATCGCCCTGACCAGCAATTGCTGCGCCAGCGACATGCGCGCATTGGGCGGCATCTCGAAGCCCCGGAACTCGACAAGGCCGAGCCGGCCGGTCGGGCCATCGGGCGAGAACAGCTTGTCGATGCAAATTTCCGAACGGTGCGTGTTGCCGGTGACGTCCGTCAAAAGATTGCGGAACAGCCGGTCGACCAGCCACGGCAAAGGCGCATTGCCCTTATCCGGATGCGGCACCTGCGCCATGGCGATTTCGAGTTCGTAGAGCGAATCGTGGCGCGCCTCGTCGAAGCGCGGCGCCTGGCTGGTCGGGCCGATAAACAGGCCGGAAAACAAATAGGACAGCGACGGATGCCGCTGCCACTGCAGCACCAGGCTCTTCAACAAATCGGGCCGGCGCAGGAATGGGCTGTCATTGGGCGTCGCGCCGCCAACGACGACATGGTTGCCGCCGCCGGTGCCGGTATGGCGGCCGTCGATCATGAACTTGTCGGCGCCAAGCCGCGTCAGGCGAGCCTCCTCGTAGATCGCCGTCGTCGTCGCCACGCAATCCTGCCAGTTGAAGGCCGGGTGGATGTTGACCTCGATGACGCCGGGGTCGGGCGCGACCCGGATGACGTTGAGTCGCGGGTCATGCGGCGGGCCATAGCCCTCTATATGCACCGGCAGCCCGATCGCCCTCGCCGCGTTTTCGGCGGCGGCCACGAGTTCGAGGTAATCCTCCAGGGCCTCGACCGGCGGCATGAACACGCAAAGCCTTCCCTCGCGCGGCTCGACGGAAAGCGCTGTCCGCACCGCGCCGCCGATCTCGGTGATCTCCTGTTCGACGCGGTCCTGCTGGGCGCTGGCGGCGGTGAACGAGGCCGGCTGCTGGCGGCGTGCCATTTCGTCGGCGCCTTCGAGTTCGGCGGGCGCCGAGACGGGCAGCATCGCTTCACGCGTGGGCAGCGCGCCACGCGGCACCGATGGATCGACGGGAACGATGTAGGGGAACTGCGCTGGCGGCACATAGGGCAACGTCCCCAGCGGCAGCCGATAGCCGACAGGCGAATCGCCCGGCACCAGGAAGAGCCGCCCGCGCCGCGTCTTCCATCGCTCCGAACGCCATCGGGGGCCTGAGGCCTGGCTGTTCCAGCGCTGCACCGGCAGCACGTAGCCGGACGGCTTGGTCAGGCCGCGTTCGAACACGCGCGTCATGCGGCTGCGTTCCTCCGGATCCTCCAATTTGGAGTTCGACGGATCGACGTTCTCCGGCAGCTTGCCTTCCTTGAGCAGCCATTCTGCCGGGTCCTCATAGGCTTCGCTGACCATGGTCCTGTCGATGCCGAGTTCGCCGGCAATGGCGGTCAGCAGGCTTTCGGCCTGTTCGGGGCCGACATCCGCCGAACTGTTCTCCCGCGCGATAAGCGAAGGGTCGCTCCAGACCGGCTCGCCATCGGCGCGCCAGTAAAGCGAGAACGTCCAGCGCGGCAGGCTTTCGCCGGGATACCATTTACCCTGGCCGTAATGCAGGAAGCCGCCCGGTGCAAAGCGTTCGCGCAGCCTGCGGATAAGCGCATCGGCCTTTTCGCGCTTCGTCGGCCCGACGGCCGCGGTATTCCACTCGGCCGATTCGAAATCGTCGATCGACACGAAGGTCGGCTCGCCGCCCATCGTCAGCCGCACGTCGCCGGCGGCAAGCGCCGCGTCGACCTTCCTGCCCAGCGCATCGAGAGCGCCCCAGCTTTCGTCCGAGAACGGCTTGGTGATACGGGGATGCTCGGCGATGCGGTCGACGCGCATCTCGAAGCCGAACTCCACATTGGCGAAGCTCGCCATGCCGGAGATCGGTGCCGCGTTGCGGAAATGCGGCGTGGCGGCGAGCGGCACATGGCTTTCGCCGGTGAGCAGGCCGGAGGTCGGGTCGAAACCGATCCAGCCGGCCCCGGGCAGATAGACCTCGCACCACGCATGCAGGTCGGTGAAGTCGACGGCGGTCCCCGGCGGTCCGTCAAGCGCCACAAGGTCTGGCTTGAGCTGGATCAGGTAGCCGGAGACGAAGCGCGCGGCGAAGCCGAGATTGCGCAGGATCTGCACCAGAAGCCAGCTCGAATCCCGGCACGATCCCTTAGCTGCCGCCAACGTTTCATCTGGCGAATAGACGCCCGTCTCCATGCGCACGATATAGGCGATCTCGCGCTGCAGCCTGGCGTTGAGATCGACAAGGAAATTGACGGTGTTCTTGGCACTGGTGTCGACGGTCTTGAGGAATGCGTCAAGCAGCGGACCGGCGGGCTCCGGCGTGCGGTAGATGGTAAGATCGTCGCGGATCTCTTCCGGGTAGTCGAACGGGAACCTCTCGGCCGAGGGCTCGACGAAGAAGTCGAACGGATTGTAGACTGTCATGTCGGCGACGAGATCGACCTCGATCTTCAATTCCGTCACCGGCTCCGGAAAGACGAAGCGGGCGAGGAAGTTGCCGTAGGGATCCTGCTGCAGATTGACGAAGTGGTTTGACGGCTCGACTTTCAGCGAGTGGCTGAGCACCTTGGTGCGCGAATGGGGCGCCGGTTGCAGCCTGATGATCTGCGGCCCGAGCACCACCGGCCGGTCATATTTGTAATGGGTCAGGTGATAGACGGCTGCCAGAATTGCCATGGGGCCCCGGAATTCAGCGTTTCAAAAAGAACTCGCCGGACCCTGACACAACTAGCCGCGGTTCTCCAAGCAGAGATGTTGCGGTGCACGCAATCGGACGGCTTGTATTGATGCGCCGGGCCTTACCGACCGGGCAGGTCGACCCCAACTCCGTCTCGGCTTCGCCGAGCCACCTCTCCCCCGATCGACGGGGTAGAGGAAGGGCGCGAGCCGATTGCCGCCAGTCCCCTTCCTCACCCTCCGGCGGGGAGAGGCGGCGCCGCGAAGCGGCGACGGAGTGGGGGAAGGCGGGCCTCTTACCCGCGGTATTTGTCAGGGCAATCAGCAATCTTTCAGGCGCGCCCTGGCCTGCGTGGCGCTGGTCCCCCTCAGAAGAACGCCTGGATACCGGTCTGCGCGCGGCCCAAAATCAACGCGTGCACGTCATGCGTGCCTTCATAGGTGTTGACCGTCTCCAAATTCTGCGCGTGGCGCATGACGTGGTAGCCGATCTGGATGCCGTTGCCGCCATGCATGTCTCGGGCCTGGCGGGCGATGTCGAGCGCCTTGCCGCAATTATTGCGCTTGACGATCGAGATCATTGCCGGCGCCATCTTGCCTTCGTCCATCAGCCGCCCGACCCGCAGCGAGGCCTGCAGTCCCAGGGCAATCTCGGTCTGCATATCGGCGAGCTTCTTCTGGAAAAGCTGCGTGCCGGCCAGCGGCTTGCCGAACTGCTTGCGGTCGAGGCCATACTGGCGGGCGCGATGCCAGCAGTCTTCCGCGGCACCCATCGACCCCCAGGAAATGCCGTAGCGAGCCCGGTTGAGGCAGCCGAACGGGCCGCCCAGCCCCCTGGCGTTCGGCAGCACCGCGTCCTCGCCGACCTCCACGCCTTCCATCACGATTTCGCCGGTGATCGACGCTCGCAATGACAGCTTGCCGCCGATCTTTGGCGCCGAAAGGCCCTTCATGCCCTTTTCCAGCACAAAACCGCGGATTTCATCCTTGCCGCCTTCGACCTTCAATTTCGCCCAGACGACGAAGACATCGGCGATCGGCGCATTGGAGATCCACATCTTCGAGCCGGAGAGCCTGTAGCCATTGGCGGTCTTCTCGGCGCGTGTCTTCATGCCGCCCGGATCCGACCCCGCATCCGGCTCGGTCAGGCCGAAGCAGCCGATCCATTCGCCCGAGGCGAGCTTCGGAAGGTATTTCTTGCGCTGCTCTTCCGAGCCATAGGCATGGATAGGATACATGACCAGCGACGATTGCACTGACATCATCGAGCGATAGCCCGAATCGACGCGTTCAACCTCCCGCGCCACCAGCCCATAGGTGACATAATTGGCGCCGAGCCCACCATATTCCTCGGGAATGGTGATGCCCAGCAGACCCGCCTCGCCCATCTCGCGAAAGATGCCGGCATCAGTCTGCTCGTTGAGGTAAGCCTCCTCTATCCTGGGCGCCAGCTTGTCGGCGGCAAAGGCGGCCGCGCCGTCGCGCACCATGCGCTCGTCCTGCGAAAGCTGGTCCTCGATCAGGAATGGATCTTCCCAGACGAATGCGTTCTTTTCAGCGGCCATGACTTCCTCGGTATCTTACGGATGAAGCCCGGCTTATCGGCCCCGGATGGCGAAAAATCAATCGAAATTGCCTCACAGATCAATGAGCGCTAGGAATGGATCATGAATGTCCAACGCCGCCTTCTGCCTCCTATCGCCGCCCTTGCCGCCTTCGAGGCGGTGGCACGCCTTGGCAGCTTCACCGCCGCCGCGCGGGAGCTGAGTTTGACGCAAGGAGCAGTCAGCCGGCAGATAACTCTGCTGGAAGACCAGTTCGGTCGACGTCTGTTCGATCGCGACAGCCGCAACGTCAGGCTGTCGCCGCAGGGCGAAATCTATGCCGAGGCGGTGCGTTCCGCGCTTGGCCAACTGCGCGACGCCGCTCTTGGATTGATGAGCTATCGACATAGCGGCATCCTGAACCTCGCAATACTGCCGACTTTCGGCACACGCTGGCTGATGCCGATGGTCCCGAATTTCGTCGAGACCCATCCGGACATCACGATCAACTTCGTGACGCGCGTCGGCCGCTTCGACTTCGCGCGGGAGCGCCTCGACGCCGCCATTCATTACGGATTGCCGGACTGGCCGGACGCCGACTCGACCCTGCTGGTGCGCGAGACCGTGGCGCCGGTCGTGTCGCAGGGCTTCCTTGCCGGGCGTAACATTGCCGGACCGGCAGACATCGGTCGCCTGCCGCTGCTGCACATGGCGACGCGGCCCGGGGCCTGGAAAGAATGGTTCGAGCATCAGGACCTGAGCGCGCCGACCGGACCCGGGATGCAATTCGAACAGTTCGGCACCGCCGCCCAGGCCTGCATGGCGGGCCTCGGCGTCGCCTTGCTGCCGCTGATCCTTATCGCGGGCGAATTGCAGCGCGGTCAGTTGGTGTTGGCGCCCGGCCAACCGATGCAGAGCCGCAGCGCCTATTATCTGGTGGTACCGCAGGACAAACGTGCCCATCCGCCTGTCGCCAGTTTTCGCGACTGGCTGCTGGGCCAGCTGGATAGAGAGGCCGCCGTTCTGGCGTGGTAGTCACTTGCGCTTCAAGGCGTCGGCCAATGCCGCGCCGAACGCGCCTTGCTGCGACGGCCGCTCCGCCTGGCGCTGAGGCGCCGGCGAGCGTGGAGCCGGCCTGCCGCCGTCCTTGTCGCGTGGTGCTTTCGGTACGCCACCCTCGCCGCCATCCCGACGCATCGACAGCGCGATCCGCTTGCGCTTGATGTCGACATCGACGACTCGCACTTTCACAACGTCGCCGGCCTTTACCACCTCATGCGCGTCCTTGACGAAACGGTCGGCCAGTTGCGAGACATGCACCAGCCCGTCCTGGTGCACGCCGATATCGACGAAGGCGCCGAAGGCGGCGACGTTGGTCACCGTGCCTTCCAGCTTCATGCCTGGTTTCAGGTCCTTGATGTCGTCGATGCCATCGGCGAAAGTCGCCGTCTTGAAGCCCGGACGCGGATCCCGGCCCGGCTTTTCCAGTTCCGCCAGTATGTCGCGCACCGTCGGCAAGCCGAAACGCTCGTCGACGAAGTGGCGCGGATCGAGCGCCTTCAGCGCCGCACTGTCGCCCATCAAAGAGCGGACATCGCGCCCGCAGGCGGCGACGATCTTCTTGGCCACACCATAGGCTTCCGGATGCACCGAGGAGGCATCGAGCGGCTCACTGCCATTGGCAATGCGCAGGAAGCCGGCGGATTGTTCGAACGCGCGCGGTCCAAGGCGCGGCACTTTGAGGAGATCCTTCCGGCTGGCGAACGGTCCGGTCGCATCGCGATGCGCGACGATGGCATCGGCGAGCGACGCCCCCAGGCCGGACACGCGTGCCAGCAGCGGCGCCGAAGCTGTGTTGAGATCGACGCCTACGGCATTGACCGCATCCTCGACCACCGCTTCCAGCGAGCGGCCGAGCCGGTACTGGTCGACATCATGCTGGTACTGACCGACCCCGATCGACTTCGGCTCGATCTTGACCAGTTCGGCCAGCGGATCCTGCAGCCGCCGCGCGATCGACACCGCGCCGCGCAGCGACACGTCAAGCCCGGGAAATTCGGCCGCCGCCGTCGCCGATGCAGAATAGACCGATGCGCCCGCCTCGCTGACGATCACCTTGAGCGGCTTTGGCGCACCAACCACCGACATATCGGCCAACATGTCCGCAACCAGTTTTTCCGTCTCCCGGCTGCCTGTGCCGTTGCCGATTGAAATCAGCTCGACCTTGTGCAGACGGATGAGCTTCGCCAGCTCGGCCTGCGTGCCGCGCACATCGTTCTTGGGCGGGAATGGATAGACTGTCGTCGTCGCCAGCAGCTTGCCGGTCCCGTCCACAACGGCCACCTTGACCCCGGTACGGATGCCGGGATCCAGTCCCATCGTGGCGCGCGAGCCGGCGGGTGCGGCGAGCAGCAGATCCTTGAGGTTGCGCGCGAAGACGTGGATCGCCTCTTCTTCGGCCCGCTCGCGCAGTTCGCGCATCAGGTCAAGCGTCAGGTGCAGCGACAGCTTGATCCGCCAGGTCCAGCCGGCCACCTCCATCAGCCAGCGATCGCCCGGCAGGCTGCCGCCGATCGCATAGGCATTGGCGATCATCCGCTCGACCGGCTTCACCGGCGACGTTTCCCCGGCATCGACCTCGATGTCGAGCGCAAGCACGTCCTCGTTGCGCCCGCGCAGCATGGCCAGAGCGCGATGGCTTGGCACCGTTGCCCAGCGCTCGACATGGTCGAAATAGTCGGAGAATTTCGCCCCTGCTTCCTGCTTGCCATCGATCACCCTGGCGCGCATGAAGGCGCGTTCCTTCATGTAGGCCCGCAATTTGCCGACCAGCTCGGCATTCTCCGCGAACTGTTCCGACAGGATATCGCGCGCGCCTTCGAGTGCCGCCTTGGCGTCGGCCACCTCGTCGCTGACATAGGCCAGCGCCAGCTCGGCAGGCACCAATGCGCGGTTCGCAAGAATGGCCTCGGCCAGTGGTCCCAGCCCGCGTTCCCTGGCGATCTCCGCCTTGGTCCGCCGTTTCGGCTTGTAGGGCAGATAGATGTCTTCCAGCTCCGCCTTGGTGGTGGCTGCGATGATCTTGCCTTCAAGCTCCTCGGTCAGCTTGCCCTGCTCGCGGATGGAGCCAAGGATGGTGTCGCGGCGCGCGTCGAGTTCTCGCAGATAGGCAAGGCGTTCGGACAGCAGCCGCAACTGGGTGTCGTCCAGTCCTCCGGTCACTTCCTTGCGATAACGGGCCACGAACGGCACGGTCGCCCCCTCGTCGAGCAGCCCGATCGCCGCGTCCGCCTGTTCGGGCCGCGCGGTGATCTCGGCCGCGATGATGGCGGCGATGCGCTTGATGTCGGATGCCATGCTGGTCCTGTCGCTGTCCAAGAAGGGGCGACCATAGGCGCGGATGACTGGGCCGCCAACCGTCGTGTTTCATCGACGGAAGAGGTCCACAGGAAAGCGTGAAGCTAGTTTGGCGGCCTGGAGGCTCAGACCATCCGGCTGAGCGCCTCGAAAAAGGCGACGATCTCGATATCCAGGGGATCGTCGACCGGCTCCGGCTGCGACGACATCTTGGCGATCACGACCTCGGTCCTGGGATCGACATAGAGCCACTGGCCATGAATGCCGATGCCGCAATAAGCGCCGTTCTCGAAGCCCGTCTGGTACCATTTGTTGCGATAGCGGCCGTTGGGGAACAGGGACGCCATCGAGCCACGTTGCCAGGCCTCGGAACTGCCGCCGGTGAGGGTCGTGTCGCGCACCCAGGCTTCTGGCAAGATTTGCCGGCCATTGGCCATGCCGCCCTGCCGCATCATCTCGCCGACCCGCGCCAGATCGCGCGGCGTCACCGAAATGCCACCGGCGGTGCGCGCAGTGCCTTCCATGTCGACGCCGACCGAGGCCTCGCTGGCGGCGCCGAGGGGCAGCCATAGTTTCTCGCGCATCAGATCGGTGAAGCGCTGGCCCGACGCCCGCTCCAGGAGCAGGCCAAGCAGGTCCGAATTGGGCGAACGATAGCGGAAAGTCTGGCCATGCGGCTCGTCAAGGCTCTGCAGCGTCAGAATGAACTGGCGCAGGCTCTCCGTGCCGCCGCCGGGATTCCACAGCGTCGCGCGGCGGTAGCGGGCAAAGGCGCTTTCGGGATCAAGATAGGCCTCGTCGAAATCCAGGCTGACGCTCATGTCGAGGACATGCCGTACCTTGGCGTCGCCATAGGCCGAACCGGCCGCCTCCGGCATATAGGTCGTCACCGGAGCTTCCGGATCGAACACGCCTTCGCCCTCCAGAATGCCCGCGATAATGGCGGTCAGCGACTTGCTGATCGAAAAGACGATGTGGCGGGCGCCGAAATCCATATTCGGGGCGAACCAGTCGCCGATGGTTTTGCCGCCTTTCATGATGGTGAGCGCGTCGGTGCTCGAGCGGGCGAGAAACCCCGCCACGGTTTCGGTCGCGCTTGCAACGGTCACCTTGGCGTCGAGCAGCCCGCCCATATCGCGCATCGGCGGTTCGACGCTGCTTGGCGCGGCTGCAATGCGCGCGGTCGGAACCAGTTCGCCGAGATTCTGGAAAGACCAGCGGTTGAAGGGGCTCTCGCGCCAGTTGGCGAGCTGCACCTCGTTGCGGCGGAAGCCGTAGCGGGTTTCGAACGCGGTCTTGCCGGTCATGGCGTTTCCTTCCAGGTGTTCTGTCGAGGCTCAGCCCAGTGCGGCCGCGATGGCATGCACCGCCTTCAGCGTCGCCACGGAATAGGCGACATTGCTGAAATCGGAATAGGTGGAAAGCTTCACCACCACCATTCTCGTGTTCCAGTCGATATGGATCAACTGCCCGAATACTCCCCGGCACATCAGGGCGCGCGAGCGAGGATTCTCGATCCAGAACTGGTTGTGATAGCTGCCCTCGGGCAGGCTTGGCGAAAAGTCCGGACCATGCCTGCCGTTACGCGTCGTCTCGATCCAGTCGGCCGGAACGATGCCGCGGCCATTGTCGAGGATCAGCTGACCGAAACGGCCATAGTCGCGCAGCGTCGCGTTGAAGCCGCCATCGGCGAGCGCATAGCCGGCGCTGTCGACGGTGAAGCAGGCGCTCTCCTCGGCGCCGAGCTTTTGCCAAAGCTCCTCGGAGACCAGTTGCGCCAAGCGCTTGCCCGTCACCCGCTCCATCATGAAGGCGAGCACGTCCGTCTCGATCGAGCGGTATTCGAAGGCCGCGCCATGCGGGCGGGTCGCATCTGCGAGACCCAGGATCAGTTCGTACATATGCGCCGGCCAGCGGAAGGCCGGATCGCTGCCTGGCGGAACCGGCTTCCAGCCGGAGGCGACGTCGACTTGGCCAATGTCGGAATAAGGGTCGGTATAGTCTTCCGAGAAGTTCACGCCGGTCGTCATGTCGAGCACATGCTGGACAGTGGCGCCGGACCAGCCCGTGGCGCTCAGTTCCGGCAGATAGTCCGTCACCGACCTGGCCGGGTCGATCAGGCCGCGCCCGGCCAATATGCCGAACACCGAGCCGGTGACCGACTTGGCCATCGACTGCGACAGATGCAGCGTCCGCTCCCCCATGCCGTTGAAATAGCGCTCAAGGACGATCTTGCCGTCCTTGAGCACAAGGAAGCCGTCCGTATAGGTTTCATCGAGCAGTCCGGCGAGTGTCGTCGGCGCCCCTGTGCTGTCCTCAACAATTAGATCGTCGAGATCCGCTTCGGCGCGTTCGAAACGGTGGCGATGGCCGTTGCCGCGCCACACTTCCGCGGTGGGGAGAATTTCGCGGATGTGCTGGAAGGCCCAGCGGTTCCAGGGCGGCCGATCCCAGTCGAGCTTCGGCGGCACCATGGCAGGCGGCGAGCCCTGCATGATGGGCGGCCGCGCGTCGCCATTGCGGTAGGAGTCCATGAAAGCCGACCTTGGGTGAAATGAAAACAGGCCCGGCGGCGCGTGCCGCCGGGCCTGTCTCATTGTGGTTACTTCTGCAGTTCGGTCCAGATCTTGGTGTAGATCTCCTGCACTTCCGGCGAACACAGCTTTTGCAGCTCGCCATGTTCCTTCACATCGGCCGGGATGATGACCTCCGGAGCGTCCTTCATGTCGGCCGGCATGTATTTATCGGACCCCGCAATGCCGTTGGCGTAACGGTGGAAGGCCGAGAGGCCGGCGGCGTTTTCCGGATCCATGATGAAGTTCTGGAACAGCTTGGCGTTCTCAACATTCTTGGCCTCTTTCAGAACCATGACGTTGTCGCTCCAAAGGCCGAACCCTTCCTTCGGATAATTATAGTGGATGGCCGGGTTGGCCAGCCGCTGGCGCAGCGCCGACCCGTTCCAGTCGCTGGTCGCCTTGAAATCGCCGGCGCCCATTTTCTCGATGGTGTTGTATTCCATCGCGATCCAGTTCGGCTTGGCGGCGACCAGCAGATCGCGCACCTTCTTCAGCGTTTCCTTGTCGCTGGCGCATTGCTGGGCCCCGACATATTTCGTCGCCGCGAACATCACGTCGTTCATTTCAGGAACGACGTTGACCTTGCCCTTCAACTCGTCAGGCGTGTTGAAGATGATCCCCCAAGTATTCGCGGGGCCTTTGTAGACATCGGTGTTGACGACGATGCCGACCGTGCCCCAGGCCCACGGAACCGAATATTTGCGGCCTGGGTCGAAGTCGGGATTGGCCCATTCGGGCGCCACGTTCTTGAAATTCTCCATCTTGCCCGGGTCTGTTTCCAGGACCAGGCCTTCCTTGATCCAGATCGGCACAAAGGTCTGCGACGGGACGGCGATGTCGAAGCCGGTACCGCCCTGGCGCACCTTGGCCAGCGCGGTGTCGTTCGAATCATAGTCGGTGATGGTGACCTTGACGTTGTACTTCGCCTCGAACTTCTTGATCACGTCCGGGCTGGTATAATTGCCCCAATTGTAGATGTTGAGCGCGCCGTCAGCGCGGGCAAGGCTTGTCGAGGCAAGCAGCGCCAACCCCATGGCGGTCGCCATTGTCTTCCAGTTCATAGGCTTAACTCCCATTTGTCGGTTCAGTCTCGTTTCCTGCTGATGAAGAAAAACAACGTGACGATCGCGACCGAAAGCAGCAGGAAGGCGGTCGATATCGCGTTGATCTCGGGTGTTATGCCGCGGCGGATCTGGCCCAGCATGTAGGTCGGCAGCGTGTCCTGGCCACCGGATTTGACGAACTCGGTGATGACGACGTCGTCGAGCGAAATGACGAAGGCCAGCATCAAACCGGCGAGAATGCCGGGCCACAGCAATGGCAGCGTGATGCGGCGGAAGGTTTTCCAGGGCGTGGCGTAGAGGTCGGCCGCGGCGCGCTCCAGCGTCAAATCCATGTTCTCCAGCCGCGCGCGGATCGGCAGGTAGGCAAACGGAATGCAGAACGCCGTATGCGCCGCGATGAGGTAGCCGAGGCCCGAATAGCCGGTGAAGATCTTGATGCGCGAGAAGAAGATCAGCAGCGCCACCCCGGTGACGATCTCCGGCACCATCAGGGGCTGATTGATCGCCGCGTACTGGAAGGTGAGGCCGCGATAGGGCGCCGTCCGCGTCGTGGCCAGCGCGGCCATGGTGGCGAAGATGCTGGCCAGGATCGCCGCGATGGCGCCGATCTGGAAGGATCGCAAGGTGGCATCGATCACCTCGGTATTCTGCCACGCCGAGCGAAACCATTTGAGGGAGAGGCCACCCCATTCGGAGGTCGAGTTGGCCGCGTTGAATGCATACAGCACAAGCACGATGATCGGCAGGTAGAGCACGACGAAGCAGGTTGCCGCGACGGCGGTGAAGCCGGGCTGATGCTTGATCGAGAAATTCTTAGCCATGACGCACCCCCGAACTGCCGGCGTTGCGCACATAGGCAAGCAGCGCCACCATGACGATGATCATCACCGAGATCGACAGCGCCGAGCCGAGCGGCCAGTTGCGGCCCTGCCCGAATTGCAATTCGATCAGATTGGACAGCATCAGGTTTTTGCCGCCGCCAAGCACGATCGGCGTCACATAGGCGCCGAGCGCCGGAATGAAGACAAGGATCGAGCCGGCGATGACGCCGGGCCTGACCAGCGGGAAGATGATCCGCCGCAACACCTGGAAGCGCGTCGCGTAGAGGTCGTAGCCCGCCTCGACCAGCCGGAAATCGAGTTTTTCCATGCTGGCATAGATCGGCAGCACCATCAGCGGCAGGTAGACATAGGCCATGCCCAGCAGGATCGCGGTGTCGGTATAGAGGATCTGGATGGGTGCCGTGATCAAGCCGAGCTTGAGCAGGATTGTGTTGATGATCCCCTCGTTGCGGATGATCTGCAGGACGGCGAAAGTACGGATAAGAAGGTTCGTCCAGAACGGAATGGTGATCAGGAACAGCCAGAGATCGCGGGTCTTTTCGCTGCGCGTCGCCATGAAATAGGCGGTCGGGAAACCGAGCGCCAACGTGGCGATCGTGGTGATGATCGCAAGCTTGATCGAGCGCCAGAAGATGGTGACATGGGCGGCGGCGATCGAAAGCGTGTCGTCGAAGATGTCGCGTTCCAGAAACACCGATGTCCAAGCGTCAAGGGAGAACTGCCACTTCACGTCGCCATAGGGACCGGGCGTCAGGAACGAGTAGACCAGCACGATCAACAACGGGCCGGTAGCGGCGAGCAGAATGACCAGCAGCGCCGGAGCCGACAAAAGCCAGCGGCCGCGGATGTCGCGGCGTTCCGCCGCCTTGGCGACTTCTTCCGCGGTCGCCATCAGTCCCTCAGCACTTGCGCGGCATCATTGCCGATGACGATGCCGACCTTGTCGCCGCGCTCGAAGCCGCAACCGGCGCTGCGCGTATTCTGCTGGCGCACGGTGAAGGCCTCGCCGCTGTCGAGCCGCAGATGGATATGCGTGTCGGTGCCGAAATAGACGATGTTGTCGACCGTTCCGGACAATTCGCCCTTGTCCTTAGTCAGCTTGGCATGCTCGGGCCTCACCACCACGGTGGCATTGTCCTTCGGCTGGAAGCCCTCGGCAACGGTCGCCTCGATGGTCGAGCCGGATTTGAGCGTGGCGCGCGCCTTGCCATTGCCGATGCCCGATATGGCAGCGGTGAGAAAGTTGGTTTCACCTATGAAATCGGCGACGAAGCGTTCGGCCGGCTTGTCGTAGATGTCCCAGGGCGAGCCGACCTGCAGGATCTTGCCCGCCGACATCACGGCGATGCGGTCCGACATCGTCAGCGCCTCCTCCTGGTCGTGGGTGACGAAGATGAAGGTGATGCCGGTCTCGTGCTGCAGCCGCTTCAATTCGATCTGCATGTCCTTGCGCAGCTTGAAGTCCAGCGCCGAGAGCGGTTCGTCGAGCAACAGCACCTTGGGCTGCGGCGCCAGCGCCCGCGCCAGCGCCACGCGCTGTTGCTGGCCGCCGGAAATCTGGCTGGTACGGCGGCCGGCGAGAGCCTCCATCTTGACCAGCTTGAGCATCTCGGCGACGCGCGCCTTGATCTCCGCCTTCGGCTTGCCCAGCATTTCCAGGCCGAAGCCGATATTGTCGGCAACCGTCATATGCGGGAACAGCGCATAGGACTGGAACACGGTGTTGACAGGCCGCTTGAACGGCGGCAGCGGCGCGATGTCCTGGCCGTAGAGCAGGATCTCTCCATGGGTCGGAAAGTCGAAGCCCGCGATGAGGCGCAGCAACGTCGTCTTGCCGCAGCCGGACGGGCCAAGCAGCGTGAAGAATTCATTCTCGCGGATTGAGACGGAGACCGTGTCGAGGGCGGCGACCTGTCCCTCACCTGATCCGAAAATCTTGCTTACGTTGGCGACTTCAATCGCATTCCGACCCGGTTTATCCGGCACGATTACGCCTCACTGTTGACCCCGCTCTTGCTGGCGGAGCTTTTCCCCTGTTGGATGTGAACACAAGGCCGGTGGGTTGGCAAGACCGGCACTGAATCACAGTTCAATTGGCAATTTCCGCCTGCAAGCCTTGTGCCACGATCAGGCATGATAGGTTATCTTGCCGCCGCAGATTGTCGTCGCCGGCCGTATCTCGTGCAGCGTTTCGGGGGCTGTCGCTTCGATATCGGCCGACAGGACCACCAGATCGGCCATGTAGCCGATCTTCAGCGCGCCCTTGCGATGCTCGGCGAATTCTGCGTAGGCCCCTTCGACCGTATAGGCGGCAAGCGCCTCATGCAGCGTGAAACTCTGGTCTGGATCGCTTTGTGCCCACGGTTTGCGCAACACTGCCGCCTGAATGCCCAGGATCGGATCGATCGGCGACACCGGCCAGTCAGACGCGAAGACGACATGCGCGCCGGCGTTCTTCAAGGTTCGCCAGGCATAGCTCAACGGCCAGCGCGCCGGCCCGATGCGCGACACTGTCGGCTCCAGCGGAAATCCCATGGCGCCGGGCGGATGTGGCGGCTGCATCGAGGCAATGACGCCGAGCTGCGCGAAGCGCGGCACGTCCGCCTCTGTAACGACTTCGATATGTTCGACCCGATGGCGGCTGTCCCGCTTGCCGTTCGCCTTTTGCGCGGCCTCGTAGCCGTCCAGCACGGCGCGCACCGCGCCGTCCCCGATCGAATGCACGGCGATCTGCAATCCGCGTTTGTCTACGGCAACGGCCAGGTCCGTGAACTGCTGTGGCGTGAACAAGGGCTCGCCCACCCAGTCCGGACGATCGGCATAGGGCTCGACCATGACCGCGGTCCAGGAATCGAGCACGCCGTCATAGAACACTTTGACCATGCCCGACGACAACCATTCGCCGGTGTAGCGCTCGGCCATGACAGACGCTTTGTCGAGCATATCGAGCGTCATGAAATTCTTGTAGTGAAACGGAACCTGGACACGGCAGGGCAAGCCTTCCTCCGCCTCGATCTCGGCCAGCAGTTCGAGCTGGTAGAGATTGCCGTCCATGTTCTGGATGGAGGTGATGCCGTGGCGGGCGCACCAGGCGAGGCCGCGCCGCATGATGTCGCGGTCTGCGGCCCGCTCTTGCGCCGACGGCATGGGATCCGGCTCGCCGCCTGTCGCCAGCCCCAGCCGCACCCGACTTTCGCCGGCAAGGTCCAGCACCGGGCCGAAAGCCTCGCCTTCGCGCAGTTCGCCCTCGGCAAGGCCATCGTCAGCCATGACGATTTCGTTGCCCGGTCCAAGCGCGCGGCCGTGCAGGATGCCGGCCATTTCCAGCGCCTTGGTGTTGGCCCACATCGTGTGGTGGTCCGGCGCGGCCATGATGAAAGCGCGGTCGGGCAGGATCGCGTCGAGATGATGGCGCGTCACCCGCTCATCGCCGAGCACCGTGTAATCGACGCCTTGGCCGACCAGCATCTTTGCGTCCGGCCGTGTCGGCGCGTAGTCATGTATTGCCTTCTGTAGTGCCTCGAAGCCGTGCACGCCTGCCAGTTGCAGATGGGCAAGCTCGGCCGCGCCGGAAAACAGATGCATATGGGCTTCAATGAAACCGGGCAGGACCGAACCGCCCCTGGCGTCGATCACTTCGGTTGCCGGCCCTTTGAGCCCTTCGATTTCGGTGCGGCTGCCGATGGCGACGATGGCGCCGTCCTTGACGGCAATGGCTTCGGCGGTGGGATTGCCATTGTCCATGGTCAGCACACGACCATTGACGACGATCAGATCCGCACCGTGACCCGTGGCAGACATCGCGACTCCGCGCTTTTGACGACTGACTGAGACCGACTATCCAGCGCTCGACGAAAGCACGCCACGGAACAGGAACAGATGCCGGTCCGCCGACCTTGAAATTCCCCTTGTTATCCCTGGGGCCAGCGTGGATAAAGAATGCGACTGATTATTCGCGTTTGTCAACGTCCGGGATTTGGCATGTATTGTGGACAACACACCACGCCTGTGTTGGGACCGGACAGGGAGCGAGGGCATCGGGCAGTGAAGCGCAGTCTCGACCGCAAGACCAGGACAGCGCTCGAACCGCGCAAGCAGCCACGCCAACAACGGTCGAGCAAGCTGGTCGACAGGATCCTCGACGCGGCGCTGATGTTGACCCGCGAGCAAGGAACCAGAACGCCGACAACGCTTGCCATCGCGCAGCGCGCCGGCTTGTCGGTCGGTTCGGTCTACCAATACTTTCCCAACAAGGAAGCCATTCTTCTCGACCTTGCCCGACGCTGGCTGTCATCTTTTCCAGAGGTGATCGCAAAGCGCATCGCGGTCGACCCACCCACAAGCCGCGAAGAGTTTCGCCGCGAGGTGCGCAAGCTCTTCATCGACACATCCAGGCTCTATCTCGAGAACGCCACACTGATGCCGGTGATCGAGGCCATTTCAGGCAATGCCGACCTCCGGCCGATCCAGAACGAATATGACGACCAGATCATCGCCCTCTACGCGGCATGGCTTCGCCACGTAAACCCGGCCCTCGAGGAAAAGGTCGCCAGCCGGCTCGGCGTCGTGATGATGGAGGTCGGCCATGTCTGCCGGCTGGTCGGACTGAAAAAAGATCGCAAGACCTTCGACCTGATCGAGGACGACGTGGAAACCATGTGGCTCGCTCTGGTCGGCCCCTATCTCAACTTTGACTGATTTCAGATTTCGAGAGGAACCTATGAAGACTGTTTATTCGCCTCTTCACGCCGGCCATGCCGGTCAGATGGAACTGGTCACGTCGGCCATCGTGCCGGGCTTCGAAAAGCCTTCGCGGGCCGAGTTCATCAAGGCCCGGGTCGAGAGCGAGAGGCTGGGTCCGATCATCGCGCCGGCCGAGCATGATCTTTCCGCCGCCAAGCGCGTCCACAGGGCGGACTACATCGACTTCCTGCCGACCGTCTGGCCGCAATGGGAGGCGTCCGGCTTCACGGGCTCGGCCATGCCGTTCACCTGGCCGACGCGCGGCCTGCGCGGCGATGTGCCGCCAAAACGCATCGACGCATTGCTGGGCTATTATTCCTTCGATGGCGGCGCCAGTTTCGTAGAAGGAACCTGGGCGGCGATCAAATCCTCGTATGACGTGGCGCTGACCGCCGCCGGCCTTGTCAAGGGTGGCGAGCCATCCGCCTTCGCGCTCTGCCGCCCGCCCGGCCATCATGCCGGTGCCGGCTTCATGGGCGGCTATTGCTATATCAACAACGCGGCGGTCGCGGCGCAGTGGTTCCTGGACCAGGGCGCCGAGCGCGTGTCCATCCTCGATGTCGACTACCATCATGGCAACGGCACGCAGGAGATTTTCTATGACCGCGCCGACGTGCAAGTCCTGAACCTGCATGGCGACCCGATGGTGGAATACCCGTTCTTCCTCGGCCATGCCGATGAACGGGGATCGGGCGCCGGCGAGGGTTTCAACATCAATTATCCCATGCCCTTCGGCACCGCTTGGGACGCCTGGAGCGCCTCGCTGGAGGACGCCTGCGCCAGGCTCACTGCCTACGCGCCCGACATTGTGGTCGTCTCGCTCGGCGTCGACACCTTCGAGAAGGACCCGATCAGCCAGTTCAAGCTGAAGACATCGGACTATCCGAAGATTGGCCGCCGCATCGCCGGGCTCGGCCTGCCGACGCTGTTCGTCCAGGAAGGCGGCTATGCCGTTGAGGAGATCGGCATCAACGCAGTCGGCGTCCTGACCGGTTTCGAGGATCGGTGATCCTCACTCCCGGACACGCAGGAATCGGCGTTATTGCCGCCGTGTCTTGCCGGTCTTTGCCGCCGTCATGGCTCGTCGCCCTTGCGACGCCGCACGGTCTGGATCGCGGCTTGCCGAAACATCTCCAGCCGCCGCTCCCGTTCGCTGCCCTTCAAGGCGATATCGCGCCATGGCGTCGTTGCGCGCAACGCCAGGAAGTCTTCCAACAGCGGATGCCGGCAGGCCGGGAAAAGCGGCTTGTCGGGAATGAAGTGAACGATGCGAGCGTCCTCGAAGGCGCCGCGAGGCAGGGGCTCCTGGGACCAGAAGTTCCATTTACGGTCCAGCGCCAGGATGCGTCCGTCGAGAGTCAGGTTGATCGCGTCCTGGTCAGGCCAAAGGTCGTTGCGGGACGCGGCCGTGCGGACGCATGCATCGCCAAGTCCCGCTTGCCGCCACACGCCGATGTCGAACAGCAGCACCCCCGAATTGAAGTAGGGCGCGTCGGCCGGCCGATCGAGGCGTCTTGCCGAAAATTCCGCCGCCCGCCCGGCATCCGCGACCGCCGCCGCGAGAGCGTCGCCGAGATCGAGCTCCCGCAACGGGCGCAGGCTCCCGGTGATCATCGTATCGCTGTCGAGATATAGCGCCCTCCCGCTTTCGGGGATCAGGCGCGGCAGCAGCAGGCGAATGTGAATGGCGGTGCTGTAGAGGCTGACCGGAAGTCCGGAGATATCGGCGCGGATCGCATCGAGATCGATGAACCGGTAGTCGAGACCGGCCGCGCTGGCTGCCAGCCAGTCGCGCGTGCGCGATCCAAGCCCGTCGCCGACAAGATAGACCCGCGTGCCCGGCAGGTCGGCGTTCTCGGCGATCGACCGCAGCAGCACGGCGGCGAGTTCGGCATAGCGTTCGTCGGTCGCGCAGGCGATGATCATCGGCCACTCCCTGACCGTGGCTGCCTGTTGCTCATGGACATTGTCACCGCAAGGCCGCGTATCGGTCGTCGAACAGAGGCGTGAGATCGAAGAATCTCGGGATGTTGGCCAATATCGGGTCGCGGCTGCGCCGCTTCGCCGACATCAGCACCACCTTGAGAAAATCGCGCTGGCCCTGGGCAACGTCGCGCGTGATGTTGCCCGGATGACGGCGATAGAAGATGGCGACATTGTCGAGCAGCTTGTACTTTCCTTGATGCTCGAAAAAGCGGACGAGAAAATCCCAATCCTCCGACTGGTTCAGCGCTTCGTTGAAGCCGCCGAGATGAAGGATCGCGCGTCTGCGGAACATTGCCGTGGTGAGGCTGATGCCCCGCAGCGTGCAGGTGTTCGACGTCGCCGTCGGCAGCAGTTCGGTGTCGTCGATGTCATCGGCCAGCGTCATCATCGAATAGGTCATGGCAAGGCTGGGATCGGCGGCGAAAAGCGGGACCTCGGCCGCGAAGCGGCCGGCGGCCGAGATGTCATCGGAGTCGAGGAACGTCAACAGATCGCAGTCGTCGCGCAGATGGGAAAGACCGGTGTTGCGCGCCTTGGCAATACCCGCCTTGGACTGACGGACCAGCCGCACGCACGGCGAACGGTCGGCCATTGCCGTAACGATCTCCCGCGTACCATCGGTCGACCCGTCATCGACCACGACGATATCGAGATCCGCGTCGTGCTGCTGGCGTAGCAGCGAGCGCAGCGCCGAAGCGATATAGGCTTCCCGATTGTGGACCGGAATGATGACACCGACCTTCATGACAAGGCTAGTTCGCTTCCGCTTCCTTGAGGGCGGGCCAGCCGATGGCCTCGTCGACGTCATGGATCGGATCTGCGACGAAGAGGTCGGCAAGGTCGTCATAGATGAACATTTCCGGACGCCCCGCCGCCGCTACCAGATCGGTCAGCACTTTGCCCTCAAGCGTCCGGCCCATCGCGGGCTCGCTCACCCCGAGCAGTTCGTGGCTGAGCAATTCCGACAGGAAACGCTCCATGTCCGACGCGGCAATATTGGGAACGCGAGACAGGATCATCCCCGGTGCGATGCCGCCGGAAAGCGCTCCCCAAACAGCGGAGCCGGTCTCGCTGAAACTGAAATACTTGCCGTTGCGCAGGTTGAGAACGATGACGTCGTCGTCGAACACCTCCGACACGATGTCACGGTTTGCTGGCGAATATTCAACCTCGAGCATGCACATTCCCCCATGCGATTGCGGAACCTCTGCCGGCGTGCGGACGGCGGCACAATCCTATTAGATCCCGCCCGCCCCCAGTCAATCCACAGCGCGGCCGATCCGGGATGCAGGACCTGCCGCTTCGCGCTGGATTATACCCCACATCACAGTGGCTTTTAGCCCTTTGCGTCGCGATGCCCTACTTTGGGCAAACGAGGCGAGCAAACAATTTCATCCGGCGAGTCGCACGGCATGGCAGGGACCTATCTATGATTGATGACAAGCCGGAAAGCGAGGGCACCTCGGCTCTGGCGCCGTTCCGGCATGGAATTTTCCGGGCTGTATGGGGAGCGAGTCTCGTCTCGAATTTCGGCGGCCTGATCCAGGGCGTCGGCGCCGCCTGGATGATGACCACCATCGCCACTTCGCCCTATCAGGTCGCGCTGGTCCAGGCCTCGACCACCCTGCCGATCATGCTGTTCGCCCTCGTCGCCGGAGCCATCGCCGACAGTTTCGACAGGCGCAAGGTGATGCTGGTCGCACAGACCTTCATGCTGGTCGTCTCCGTGCTGCTGACCATGTTCACCTACTTTGACTTGATCACGCCATGGACGCTGCTTGCCTTCACCTTCCTGATCGACAGCGGCACGGCGCTCAATAGCCCCTCCTGGCAGGCTTCCGTCGGGGACATCGTGCCCCGCAACAAGGTGCCGGCGGCCGTCGCGCTGAACTCGATGGGCTTCAACCTGACCCGCAGTGTCGGCCCGGCGATCGGCGGCATCATCGTCGCCGCCGCAGGCGCCGCGGCAGCCTTCGCCGCCAATGCCGTAAGCTATATCGGCCTCATCTTCGTCTTGGCGCGTTGGAAGCCGGACCTGCCGGTCTCGGCCCTGCCGCGCGAATCGCTTGGATCCGCCATGGGCGCCGGCCTGCGCTATGTCGCCATGTCTCCCAATATCGGCAAGGTGCTGGTCAGGGGCGCCGCCTTCGGCTTCAGCGCCGGCGCCGTCCTGGCGCTGCTGCCGCTCGTGGCGCGAGACATCGTCCGCGGCGACGCGCTGACCTACGGCATCATGCTCGGCGCCTTCGGCATCGGAGCGGTCGGAGGTGCCCTGATCAGCGTGCGGCTGCGGCAAATGCTCTCGAGCGAGACGATGGTGCGCTGCGCCTTCGCCGGCTTCGCGGTCTGTGCCTTCAATGCCGCCGTCAGCCAGCATGCCTGGCAGACATCGCTCGGCCTTCTGGCCGGCGGCGCGTGCTGGGTGATCGCGCTGTCGCATTTCAACGTCACCGTGCAGATGGCAACGCCGCGCTGGGTGGTCGGCCGGGTTCTGTCGGTCTATCAGACCGCGACCTTCGGCGGCATCGCGCTGGGCAGCTGGATCTGGGGCGTGGTCGCCGACGCGCATGGTGCCGAAACCGCGCTGATCGCAGCCAGCGTCACCATGCTGGCGGGCGGCGCCATCGGCCTGCTGCTGCCGCTGCCGCAACAGCCGGTTCTCAACCTCGATCCCCTGAACCGTTTCAAGGAGCCGCATCTGGCGCTCGACCTCAAGCCGCGCAGCGGGCCGATCGCCATCATGATCGAATACATCATCCGCGACGAGGACGTGCCGGAGTTCCTAGCAACCATGGCCGAGCGCGGCCGCATCCGCCGCCGCGACGGCGCGCGCAACTGGACCCTGGCGCGGGACCTTGAAAATCCAGCAATCTGGATCGAGCACTACCACACGCCGACCTGGATCGAATATGTGCGCCACAATGGCCGCATCACCCATGCCGACGCCATGGTTGGCGAACGCATCAGGGCGCTGCATAGCGGCGACGAGCCGCCGCGCGTGCGGCGCATGATCGAGCGCCCGACCACCGCCGGCACGGCTCTGGTGATGGCCAAGGGGCCGATAGAACACTGAGGGTTCATCGACTTTTGTTGAACGGCCGCTCCGCCCGGCTCGGCCCTATCCTTCGCCCGACAGGTCCCGGCGCGCCTTGTCGAGTTCCTCGGCGTAGCGTCGCATCAGATAACCCTCGGTCAGCAGCCCGAGCACGATGCGCTCGCTGAAGTCCTCGACGACGGCCAGTTCCTCCGCGCCGGCGCGCTGGAAGGTCTCCGCCGCTGCCTGCACGTTCATGCTGGGCACCAGCACCGCGTCCTTGAACCTGGCAAGCGAGCCGACGGCGACATCCCCGCCGGACGGATCGCTATGCAATTCGGCCACGAGCAGCACACCCACATAATGATCTCCGGGGTCGACCGCGATGACGCGTTGGGCGGAACCGAGCGGCACGTCCTTGCGGAAAGTTGCCAGCGTGGTCGATGCATCGATGGTCTTGATGTCCTTGCGCATCATCGAGCCGACGGTCAGGCTGCGCATCCAGCCGACATCATGGGCGCTGCGGATCGTTTCCCCGCGCAGATGGAAGCGCCACGTGGAGAATGAATAGCCGAAGGTTTCGCGCACCAGGATCGCCGACATGATCGAGGCGGCCAGGACAACCCCGGTGAGCGTCAGGTCGCGGGTCGATTCCAGCGCCAGGAAGGTCATGGTCAGCGGACCGCCGACGACGCCAACGGCGAGCGACGTCATGCCGACCACTGCGGCAACGGCCGGGTCGATACCTGTTGCCGGGGAGACGACAGCCATGGCGCCCGCGAACACCTTGCCGAGCAGGGCGCCGAGGAACAGCGAAGCGAAGAACAACCCGCCGCGGAAGCCCGAGCCCAGCGAGACCGCCGATGCCGCCAGCTTCAGCACGAAGACGCCGGCCACCACGCCCAGCCCATAGTTCATCGAGAATTCGCGATGCAGCGCGCCATGCCCGCTGGACAGGACCTGCGGCGTGACCAGCCCGAGCAACCCGACGATGACGCCGCCGATGACGGGGCGCAGCGAGGCGTCGACCGACAGCCTGGCAAAGCCGCGCTCGATCAGCGTCACCAGATGCATGATGGCGATCGAGGCGGCGCCGCCGAGCAGGCCGAGCAGCAGGAACGGCACGTATTGTCCGGCGGTCAGCGCCGGCAGTCCCGACAGTTCGAGCGGAAACGGTACGCCGCCGAACATCTCGGCGGTCAGCGAAGCCGAGAGCGCCGCAGTCATCACAGGCGCGACATTGGCGACCGAATAGATACCGATGACGAGTTCGAACCCGTAGAAAGCACCGGTCAGTGGCGCATCGAAAGCCGCGGCGATGGCGCCGGCGGCGCCGCAACCGACCAGGATGCGAACGTCGTTGCGGCGCAGCTTGAAGGCGAGCGCCAGCCTGGAGGCCAGGCCGGACCCGACCTGCGTATAGCCGGCCTCCAGTCCCACCGAGGCGCCGAAGCCGCTGGATACCATCGTCTGGACGGCGATGATGAAGGTGTCGGTCATTGACATGCGCCCGCCATAGAGCGCGTTCGCCTCGATCGGATCGACCGGGGTGCGGAATTTCCGTATCCGCAGCCAGACGACCGACAATCCGAGCAGGATGCCGCCGATCGCCGGAACCAGCGCCTGGGTGGGATGGGCGAGCGAGAACATGGCCGATAGCCGTCCGCCCGGCTGGACGCCGAACAACAACCCGTGCAGGTCTTGGACGATCTGGCTCATCGCCGTGACCAGGATACCCGCCATCACGCCGACGACGCCGGCAAGGATGACCACCGCGATGCCACGCGCCTCGAGCAGCGGCAGCGATCTGATCAGCACCGCGCGAAGCCGGCGGGCATAGACTTCGCTGTGATTTGTGGAAGGCACCGGCGGCTCGCCAATATCGATGGAATTTTCGCCTGATACGCCCGGCGGCACGTCGTGGCAACCATGATGCCGGGCAGAAGACCGGCTGGCCCCGCAGCGGTTTTTGCCACCGCGGCGGGCTGGAGATAACCCCTCTGTTGAAATCGGCAGGCTCCGTCACAATTCCGGGAAAATCCTGGCCAAACTCTCGACTGCTCTGCAGTATCTTCACAACGACACTAATCACAACGTCGAGGGGTTCGAATGACTAAAACCACACTAGGGTATTCATCTTATCAGATCGGGCTTCATTGGATCATCGCGGCGCTGGTCTTGTTCCAGTTGTTCTTCGGCGAGAGCATGACCACGGTTCGGGATGCTGCCGAAGAGGGCGCCGCGGTATCTCCGACCGATCAGACGCTGGCGTCGGCACATTACTGGGTCGGCCTCTCGATCTTGGCGCTTGTGCTGATCAGGCTGGTCGTGCGTCTGGCTTCGGGCGCGCCTCAGCCGGCACGGAGCGGCCCATCCTGGATGCAGACTGCGGCGCTCGCCTCGCACCACCTTTTCTATGTCCTTCTGGTCGCCACGCCTATTATCGGACTTCTCGCCTTCTACTTTGGCGATCCGTGGGGAGATATCCATTCGCTCAACAAACCGGTGTTCATCGTCTTGATTGCAATCCACGCGCTGGCCGCACTCTTCCACCAGTTCTGGCTCCGGGACGGCACGTTGAGGCGGATGTTGGTGCCCTCCCGCTAGGTGCGGCGGTCGGCAAACTACCGTCACGAACTTGCCGGCCACGTTGACGTAAACGTCAACTCGAAGCTATATGCGGCAGCGATGTTGATCGCGAAGGACAAGGCGGGCGTTTCGGGCGGATCGAAGCGCCTATGCTCGAACAACCAGACGAGGAGAACGATGTGAGCGTTCAGGACATTGCCGAGAAGATCAAGTCGCAGGTGGCGAGCAGCGGGTTCGACCGTTCCGTGAAGTTCGATACGGGCGGCGATGGGGTCATCGTCATTGACGGCGCGACCGTTTCGACGACTGACGCGCCGACCGATTGCACGATCAAGCTTTCGCTCGATGATCTGGAATCTCTGCTCGCAGGCGACCTGAACCCGACCATGGCTTTCATGACCGGCAAGATCAAGGTCGAAGGCGACATGTCGGTGGCCATGGCTCTCAGCCAGTTGATCGGCTGACCTTGCGAAGGGCGTCAGGCGCAAACGCTGCGAAGCTTCAAACGCCGCCCCCGCCCGGGGCGGCGTTTTCATGTGAGGAGCGATCGGACCCAGGCTCAGGCCGCCAGCGTCCGTGCCTTGAGCTTGCGTCCGGACGCCTTGAGCGTACCTTCCGCTCCATCGAGCGCGCCATCCACCAGTTCCAGCGCCAGCAGGCGCTGCCGCTCGTAAGGTCCCGGCATGGCAAGCTCCCCCGTCCGGGCTGCCGAGAAACCGAAGCGTCCATAGTATGGCTCGTCGCCGACCAGTAGGATCGCCGCATGGCCGAGGCGCGCCGCCTCGCAGACCGCGTGGCGCATCAGCGCCGACCCGATGCCGGCACTTTTCAGCGACGGATCGACAGCCAGCGGGCCGAGGAGGAGCGCGGCCCGGCCGTTCTCGCCCAACGTCACATCCCAAAGCCGCACCGTGCCGGTCACCGCACCCGATGCATCGCGCGCAACGAACGCTAGCCCTTCCGAGGGCCGCCGGCCGCGCCGCAGCTTCTCCGATGACTTCTTCTTGCGCCTTGGTCCCATGGCGGCGTCGAGCAAGGCTTCCCGGGGCGCGACATCGGCGGCAGATTCCGCAACGATGACGACGTCCGCGCTTGGAGAGGCAAGCGGCCAACCGCCCTCAACGATGATATTGGCAATATCCATTTCCGCGATCCTTCACGAGCGGAGATCTGTTCCACAGGCGAGCCCGACAGGCGGCGAAAGCCGCCCACCGGGGTGATCTGATCGGTCCTTCCGGGCCGTCAGATCACGTAGGATCGGAGAGGCTCGAAGCCGTTGAACGCAACCGCCGAATAGGTGGTCGTGTAGGCGCCGGTGCCTTCGATCAGCACCTCATCGCCAATGGTCAGCGACAAGGGCAGCGGATACGGCGTCTTCTCGTACATCACGTCGGCCGAATCGCAGGTCGGGCCGGCGAGCACGCATGGCGCGGTCTCCGTGCCGTCATGCCGCGTGACAAGCGGGTAGCGGATCGCCTCGTCCATCGTCTCGGCGAGACCGCCGAACTTGCCGATGTCGAGGAACACCCAGCGGACATTGTCGTTGGCCGCCTTCTTCGAGATCAGCACGACTTCCGACTTGATGACGCCGGCATTGCCGACCATGCCGCGGCCCGGCTCGATGATGGTTTCCGGGATGGCATTGCCGAAATGCTTGCGCAGCGCCGAGAAGATCGCCTGGCCGTAGGCCTGAGCCGCGGGCACGTCGCGCAGGTAACGGGTTGGGAAACCGCCACCCATATTGACCATCTTGAGCACGATGCCCTCCTCCGCAAGCGTGGCGAACACCTTCTTGGCATCGGCCAGCGCGCGGTCCCAGGCGGTGAGGTCGGTCTGCTGCGAACCGACATGGAACGAGACGCCATAGGCGTCGAGGCCGAGCGCCTTCGCCTGACGCAGCACGTCGACGGCCATGTCGGGCGCGCAGCCGAATTTGCGCGACAGCGGCCATTCGGCGCCTTCTCCGTCGGTCAGGACGCGGCAGAACACGCGCGCGCCGGGAGCGACGCGGGCGATCTTCTCGACCTCCTCGACGCAATCGACGGCGAACAGCTTGATGCCGAGCTGATGAGCCCGTGCGATGTCGCGTTCCTTCTTGATGGTGTTGCCGAACGAAATGCGCTCCGCCGGCGCGCCGGCATCCATCGCCATCTCCACCTCGGCAACCGAAGCGGTGTCGAAGGACGAGCCCATGGCGGCAAGCAGACGCAGGATTTCAGGCGCCGGATTTGCCTTCACGGCGTAGTAGATCTTCGAATCGGGCAGCGCCTTCTCGAAGGCGCGGAAATTGTCGCGCACGACATCGAGGTCGACGACTAGGCAGGGGCCGGACGGGCGTCGGGTGGCGAGGAAGTCGAGGATGCGCTGGGTAGCCATCGGGTCTCTCCAAACACGCCTTTCGGCGCGCACAAGGGTGCGGACGCGGGCTGTCGGCCTCGCGAACACGCGGTCAAACAAAGGCGGGACGGAAATTCCATGGAACCAGCCGGTGGAGACCCCGGAACCATGAAACGCCGTCTCGCGGCGATGAACCTCGGCCTTGCCCGGCTTCGGTTCGCTTTGTCTGCCTTGGCTTGGATTGGGAGAACCCGTTCCGCACTGCCGGCAATGAAGGTGTGCCTCTTCAGTAACCCCGGTCTTTGGACAACCGGCAGAGAACCAGAAAGGCCCGCACCGTCGTTGCTTCAAGGTGTCCTCGGTCTGGCGGTTGGCCGCTAAACCGACTGGAGGGGTTGGCTCCAGTTACCTTACCGATTTCGCTCACCATTCGAGGATCGGCGGACACCCACAGGCACGTGCGACTTTGGGCAAGCGCGATATAGGGTCGAAGGATTTCACAATCAATAAAAATCGTATCCAAGGTTGTAAAAAATCCGGCAGCGAACAATGTTGATGCAATCGTATCCGGATATCGAACGATGACAGGCACGCACGGCCCCCTCAACGCCTTTTTGGATCTCCGGCAGATGCCGGTCGCGCATGCCGAGCTCGGACCGCTGGCCGGGTTGCGGCTGGCCGTCAAGGACATCTATGACGTCGCAGGCTTCCGCACCGGCTGCGGCAATCCGGAGAAATTCGGGTCCAGCCCCGCCGCCTCGCGCACCGCGCCGGCGGTCCAGGTGATTCTCGATGCCGGCGCTCGCTTCGTCGGTAAGACCCAGACGGACGAGCTCGCCTTCGCCCTGTTCGGGCAGAACGCGCATTTTTCGTTTCCGGTGAACCCGGCCGCTCCCGACCGCGTCACCGGCGGCTCATCCTCGGGCTCGGCGGCGGCGGTAGCGGGAAGGCTGGCCGACATCGCCACCGGTTCGGACACGGGCGGTTCCATCCGTGCGCCGGCGAGCTTTTGCGGACTGATAGGGCTGCGAACCACGCATGGCCGCATTTCGCTTGAGGGCGCCATGCCGCTGGCGCCGAGCCTGGACACGTTTGGCTGGTTCGCCGACGACATCGAGACTTATGAGACCGTCGGCAAGCTGCTGCTTGGCCGCGATCCGCATCATCACCCGCTGGACCGCCCGATCGCGCTTGACTGGTTGGACCAGTTGGTCGCCCGTCCGGCGCTTGCCGAATATGCAGAGATGAAGGCCCTGGCGAAAGCGGCCTTCGGTGCGGCGGCGATGCCCGCGACGCATTTCAGCGCGTCTCCCGATGAGCTCTACTGGTGCTTCCGCCGGCTGCAGGCCAAGGAAGCCTGGGCCGTGCACGGCGCGTGGATCAACAGCGGTGAGCGTCGGCTTGGCCCCGGCGTGGAGGAGCGGTTCCGCTTTGGCAGCACCGTCGATGACCGCACGGCGCAGGCCGAGAAGGGGCGGCGGCTGACCTTTCGCGCCGAACTGGGCGCGCTGCTGGGCAAGGACGGTTTTCTGGTCCTGCCGACGGTGCCGGGACCGGCGCCCTATGTGGATAGCACGCCCGAGCAGTTCCAGGCCTATCGCGAGCGGGCGCTGCGGCTCCTGTGTCTGGCGGGCCTGTCCGGCTTTCCGCAGATCACCCTGCCCGTCGGCACGGTCGCCGGCGCCCCGTTCGGCCTTTCGCTGCTTGGGCCTTCCGGCAGCGACATCGCCCTGATACGGCTCGGCCGGCGACTTCTCGATGCGGCACGAAAGGCCTGAGTTATGGACACCCTGACCCGCATGCGCGCGTTCATCGATGTGGTCGAGGCCGAGGGCTTTTCGGCCGCGGCGCGCAAGATCGGCCGCTCCAAGGCGCTGCTGTCGAAATATGTGCGCGAACTCGAGGACGAACTCGGCGCACTGCTGCTTAACCGCACCACCCGCCAGTTCTCGATGACCGAGGCAGGCCACACCTATTACCGGCGCGCCTCGGAGATCGTGCGCGAGGTCGACAGCCTGGCCGACGCCGTGCGCGAATCGTCCGGCGATGTGCGCGGCAGGATCAAGCTGTCGGCGCCGCGCACCTTCGCCGACGCGCCGATCGGCCAGTCGCTCATCGACTTCGCCAAGCAGCATCCCGAGATCGTGCTCGACATCCAGCTCGACGACCGCTTCGTCGACCTCGTCGAGGAGGGCTTCGACCTCGCAGTGCGCATATCGCGCCTCGAGAACTCGTCGCTGATCGCCAGGCGGCTGGCGCCGTTCTCCATAAGGCTCTGCGCCTCGCCCGAACTGATCGCCAAGCATGGCATGCCGACACGCCCGCAGGACCTCAGCCGCATGCCGTGCATCATCGACACCAATGGCCGCGGGCTGAACAACTGGCCGTTCAAGGGCGACAATGGCGATCCGGTCAGCGTTTCGGTCTCGGGCCCGATTGAGGTCAACAGTCCGATGGCGGCGCGGGCCGCGGCTGTGGCTGGTCTCGGATTTTCCATCCTGCCGGATTTCATCGCTGCGCCGGACATCGAAGGCGGCCGGCTGATCACGGTGATGGATGACCGCATCCTGGCAGGTGGCGGCATTTTCGCGGTCTATCCGCATCGCCGTTACCTGCCGGCGAAAGTACGCGTCTTCGTCGACTTCCTGGTCCATTGGTTCAGGACGCGCGAGGCATCCTAGTCTAACCCTTCATCCATCGGTCCCAATTTCGCCCCCTTTCTGGTCCCTCTCCCTATCTCCGAGCCCAATGGAATCGCGACCTGGAATGCACCTGAAACGGCACGCAATCATGCTGGCCTTGGCCACGGTCGCGACCTTCGCCACCGTCGGACCTGCGCGGGTGCATCCGCATGTCTTCGCCGAGGCCCGGCTCGACGTCATCCTGTCGCCGGATCACCAAAGTGCGAAAACGCTCCGCCATCTCTGGCGCTTCGACGATCTGTTTTCGAGTACGGTGATGATGGAGTTCGACAAGAATTCCGACCTGAAGCTTGACGACGCGGAGCTGAAGGAAGTGGCCGACACCGTCCATGCCTCTTTGGCCGAGTTCAATTATTTCCAGCTCGTCACCGTCGACGGCAAGGACGTGGCGATGACGCCGCCCCCGCATTTGATGGCGAATTTCGACAACGACCAGCTGATCATCCTGTTCGAATCCGAGCCTAAGACGCCCATCAAGCTGGCCGGCAAGATCGATATAGGCGTCTACGACCCGACCTTCTACACGGCCATCGACTTCACCGAAGACTCCAATATCAGCGTTGAAGGCCTGCCGTCGAATTGCGCCAGCAAGGTCGTCCGTCCCGATCCGGACGAGGCGATCAAGGAAAACCAGAAGACCCTGACGGACGCTTTTTTCAACGATCCGACCGGCACCGACATGAGCAAGATCTTCGCCACCAAGCTTGAACTGACCTGTCAGCCAGAAGGATGAAACCGGTGACGAAACCGTCCCTGCGTTTGGCACTTGGCCTGTTGATGCTCGCTTTTGCCGCGATGCATTTCGCCGACGCTGCCCATGCGCAATCCTCCCTCGGCATCGGCGTCAATGACGGCATGGCGCCCACCACCGGCCCGTTTGCCCACATCCTGATGTGGATCAATTTGAAGCAGCAAGAATTCTACCGCGCGCTGGCGACAGCGATGAAGGCCATGCGCCAGGACGACAGCAAGATCTGGATTTTGATCGGCCTGTCCTTCGCCTATGGCATATTCCACGCGGCCGGGCCCGGTCACGGCAAGGCGGTGATCTCCTCCTACATGGTGGCCAACGAAGTCGCGTTGCGGCGCGGCATCCTGTTGTCCTTCGTCTCGGCGCTGCTGCAGGGCCTCACCGCGGTGCTGGTAATGCTGCTTGCCTATTTCGTCCTGCGCGGCACCGCCATCTCGATGACCGACGCGGCGTGGTTCATGGAGATCATGAGCTATGTCTTCGTCACCCTGTTCGGGGCCTGGCTCTTGTGGCGCAAGCTCGCTCCCTCCACCCTGAGGCTGTTCGGGAGGGGGCCCGGCTACAGCCTGTCGGCCGCTCAGGCCGGGCATTCACACGCCTCGCATTCCCATGCCGGCCACCCGTATGCCGGGCATTCTCACACGGGTCATTCCCACGACGCCCATTCGCATGCCCTGCACCGGCATGATGACCACGGGGATGCCCATTCGCACGATCATCACGAACACTCACACGATCATGCGCATGACCATCACGCGGACGAAATCTGCGAAACCTGCGGCCATTCGCATGCGCCCGATCCGGCGTTGCTGTCGGGCGACCGCTTCGACTGGCGCACCGCCTGGTCGGCGGTTGCCGCTGTCGGCATCCGCCCCTGCTCCGGCGCGCTGATCGTGCTGAGCTTCGCCCTGCTCA
The DNA here is from genome assembly GCF_020164785.1 of Mesorhizobium sp. ES1-1. Lineage (GTDB taxonomy): Bacteria > Pseudomonadota > Alphaproteobacteria > Rhizobiales > Rhizobiaceae > Mesorhizobium. Next base: position 78,490 of record NZ_JAIUGX010000017.1, read on the forward strand.
ACGGGCTGTGGCTGGGCGGCCTGCTGTCGGTTCTGGCGATGTCGCTGGGAACCGCCATCACCGTCTCGGTGCTGGCGACGCTTGCGGTGACGGCCAAGAACTGGGCGGTCTATATCGCCGGCGACGGCCGCATGGGCAACCGCATCCACTCGATCGTCGAGATCGGCGGCGCCGCCTTCGTCTTCCTGTTCGGACTATTGCTTCTGTCGGCCAGCCTGGCCGGCACTGTATGATGCTGGCGAGTCAGGCCTGACTCGCGATCTTGCCGCCGAGTTCATCCTCGATATGCGCGTGGATGATTTCGTCAAAGCTCTTCTCGGCGCTGAACCCGAGCTCTCGTGACCGCCGCGCCTCGAAGCGGGTCGGCCAGCCCTTGACGATCGCCCAGATCGTCTCGTCGGGCTGCTCGCGGATCAAGCTTGTAGCCTTCGGCCCGGCGATGCGCTCCAACGCCTCGATCTGCTCGCCAACGGTGACGGCGACGCCGGGCATCGTCAGATTGCGGCGTGGGCCTACTGCAGCGCCGTCGATCCCCGCCGCATGGATCAGGAAATTCACCGCCGAACGCGGACTGGCATGGGTATGCACCACCGAGCGCGGCACCGGCAGGATCGCCTCCTGACCGTTCAGCGGCTCTCGGATGATGCCGGAGAAGAATCCGGAAGCCGCCTTGTTGGGTTTGCCGGGCCGCACGCAGATCGTCGGCAGGCGGATGCCGATTCCGTCGAAGAAGCCGCGCCGGGAATAGTCGGCGAGCAGCGCCTCGCTCATCTGCTTCTGCGTGCCGTAGGAGGTCAGGGGCGTCGGATGGAATTCATCCGGGATGACGTCCGGGAATGGCGCGCCGAACACCGCAATGGACGAGGTGAAGACGACACGAGGCGCGAATCCCCCCAGCCGGATGGCATCGAACAGGCTGCGTGTGCCGTCGAGATTGACGCGGTAGCCGAGGTCGAAATTGGATTCGGCCTCGCCCGACACGATGCCTGCCAAGTGGAAGACGACATCGGGGCGCCAGGCGACCAGGCTTTCGGCCGCACCTGCGTCGGCAAGGTCGCCTTGATGGGTGTTGATGCTGACGCCCTCGATGGCCGGCGCCTGCGGCGGCACGATATCGTGCAGGTCGAGCGCGCTTATCCTTTGGCCGCGCAATGTGCCGTCCTTCGCCAGCCGGGCGATGAGTTTGCGGCCGACCATGCCTGCCGCGCCTGTGATCAGAATGCGCATGTCGAAGATCCCCTATTTGTCCTGGTTTTTGCGCTGGTAACGGCTGCGCAGCCAAAACACCGCGAAGAAGCCCAGCAGGAAAACGACGGCAACGATGCCGGCAAGCACCCCGGATATGCCGCCTGCCGCCAGCATCAGCTTCGGCAGATTGTAGGCGGCTATGCCGAACAGCAGCATGATCCACAAAGCCGCGATAGCCGCATTCCGTGTGTCGCGGCCCATCATCTCGCACCAGTGCGGGAGGCGATTGTCAGGCCGGCTGTCAAGATTTTGGAACTCCCAGATCGGGCCGACACACCGGCCTAGTGATGCTGATCGTGATGCGCGGCCGCATCGTGCCCATGGTCGTGCCCATGGCCTTGATCGTGCCCATGGTCATGGCCATCGTCGGCGCAACGGCCGAATTCCGGCTCCACGGTGGCATGGCTGATGCCGTGGCCGTTGGCAAGTCGCTTCTTGATGGCGCTGACCGCCAGAAAAGCATCGACACCCTCATCGAGGCAGGCATGCAATGTCGCCATCGTGCTGGCGCCGTCGATCGACCAGACATGCATGTGGTGGACCTCGCGCACGCCCGAGACCGTCTTTTCCAGGTCCCTGGCGATCAGGTCGCGGTCGAGGCTTGGCGGCACGCCCTCCAAAAGGACGTGCGCGGCTTCGCGCATCAACGACCATGCGGTGGAAAGGATCAGCAGGGCGACGAGAACCGACAGGATTGGGTCGATCGGCGTCCAGCCGGTGGCCAGGATGACAAGCGCCGCAATGATCGCGGCCGCCGAACCGAGCAGGTCGCCGAGCACATGCAGGATGGCGCCGCGCATGTTCAGGCTTTCGCGGTCGCCGCCATGCAGCACGAAGAAGCAGGCGATATTGACCAGCAGACCAAGGCACGCCACCACCAGCATCGGTCCGCCCAGCACCAGAGCCGGCGTATGCAGGCGTCCCCACGCCTCGTAGACGATCCACAGCGCGATGACGAAGATGGCGACGCCGTTGGTGTACGCAACCAGCGTCTTCACCCGGCCGAAGCCATAGGTAAGGCGACCGGTCGCCGGCCGGCCCGCAAGATGGAATGCATACCAGGCCAGCCCAAGCGCGATCGAATCGGCCAGCATGTGGCCGGCATCGGCCAGCAGCGCCAGCGATCCCGTGAAAAACCCGCCGACTGCCTCGGCGATCATGAAGCCGCCGGTCAGGCAGGCTGCGATGAGCACGCGCTTCTTGTCGGTGGAGCCATGGACATGGCCGGCACCGTGGCCGTGGCCTTCATGATCGTGCGTATGCGCCAAGGGCAACTCCCGTTACACGGTTCGGCTCAAGCTCCGAATTCCGCGCGAAAATCCTCGAGCTTTCGCTTCTGATGGCCGTCGCCATCGAAATTGGCCGGATCGAGCCATGCCTCATAGGCGTTGCGCAGGGCCGGCCACTCCTTGTCTATGATCGAGTACCACGCCGTATCTCGGTTTTCACCCTTGACGATGAGGTGCTGGCGGAAAATGCCCTCGAACTTGAAGCCGAACCGTTCCGCGGCCCGCTTCGAGGGCTCGTTGCGGTTGTTGCACTTCCATTCGTAGCGGCGATAGCCGAGGTCGTCGAAAATGTACTTCATGAACAGGAACTGGGCTTCGGTCGCTGCCGGCTTGCGCGACATCATCGGCCCCCAATAGATGTTGCCGATTTCGATGACGCCGTAGGCCGGATCAATGCGCATCAAAGTCTGGCGGCCCGCCACCTTGCCGCTAGCATTGTCGATGACGGCAAAAAACAGCGGATCGTCGCTGGCTTGCGCCTTGTCCAGCCAGGGCTGGAACGCGGCGCGGCTTTCCGGCGGATAGTCAGGGAGCCAGGCGAAGCGGCCGTCTATGTCCGATACCGAGGATGCCTCATAAAGGCCGTCGCCGTGTTTTGCAGCGCTCAGCGGTTCAAGCCGCACATAGCGGCCGTCGAGGACCTTGCGCGCGGGTCGTGGACGCGGTTGCCAACCTTCGAGATTTTCCGACACCAGACACTCCAATCCGTTTGACTTTTGCGGCGCGAGGCTCACAAAAACGCAACCCAGCAGCAAGAACCACACGGACGGGAAAAATGCTCCACACGATTTCAGCCTTCGACCGTCTCGGCGAGGAAAACGCCTTTGCCGTTCTGGCCCGTGCGACAGCGCTTGCCAGCCAGGGCCGCGACATCGTCAATCTCGGCATCGGCCAGCCCGACTTCAAGACACCGCCGCATATCGTCGAGGCGGCGATCAAGGCGCTGCGCGACGGCCATCACGGCTACACCCCGGCCAATGGACTGCTGGCGACGCGCGAAGCGGTGGTGCGCCGCACGCTGACGACGACCGGCGTCGAAGTCTCGCCCGAAGCGGTGATGATCCTGCCCGGCGGCAAGCCGACAATGTTCGCGGCGATCCTCATGTTCGGCGAGCCCGGCGCCGAGATCCTCTATCCTGACCCCGGCTTTCCGATCTACCGTTCGATGATCGAATTCACCGGGGCAGCCCCCATTCCCGTGCCGATGCGCGAGGAGAACGGATTCGCTTTCTCCGCCGAGGAAACCTTGGCTCTGATCACCTCTAAGACGAGGCTGTTGATCCTCAATTCGCCGGCCAACCCGACCGGCGGCGTCACGCCGCGCGCCGAGATCGAAAAACTGGTCAAGGGGCTGGAGAAACACCCCGATGTCGCCATCCTCTCCGACGAGATCTACGACGTCATGACCTATGACGGCGAGACGTATTGCTCGCTGCTTGGCTTTCCCGAGATCCGCGACCGGCTGATCGTGCTAAATGGCTGGTCGAAGACCTGGGCGATGACCGGATGGCGCATGGGCTGGTCGATCTGGCCGAATGGCGACAAGAGCGCCCACCTCTACGACAAGGTGCGCAAGCTGGCGGTCAATTGCTGGTCCTGCGTCAACGCGCCAAGCCAGTTCGCCGGCATCGCCGCCATAGACGGCCCGCAGGACGACGTCGACACCATGATGCGCGCCTTCGATCGCCGCCGGCAGGTCGTGGTCGAGGGGCTCAACCGTCTGCCCAACATCTCCTGCATCACGCCGAAGGGCGCATTCTACGCCTTCCCTAACGTGTCCAAGACGGGCTGGAAGGCGAAGAAACTGGCATCCGCCTTGCTCGAAGAGGCCGGGGTGGCGCTGATCGGCGGCCCCGATTTCGGCATTCTGGGCGAAGGCTATGTCAGGCTCTCCTATGCCAACTCCGAGGAGAACATTTTGCGCGCGCTCGAGCGGATCGGAGCGTTCCTCGCCAGGTGAGGTCAGGCGCCTCGCGAACCCGCAGGGTTTCCGACCGCTGTCATGAATTGTCCGCAGCCGAACAACCGAGGGTGGCGCCTGCGGCCGGAACGGCTAGAGCGTTTCCTGTTTTGGGAGAATCGTAGGATTCCCATCGAGGCTTGTTTGTGATTCAAGATGCTGGCTGG
>NZ_JAIUGX010000018.1 GCF_020164785.1 Mesorhizobium sp. ES1-1
ACCATTGAGGCAACCGAATGCAGGAACTACTTTGAAAACGCAGGATACGCTTCCGTCAAAACGTGAAACGCTCTAAGGCCCACGGGCGTCCATGCCGCGGCCTCATCCTGCATGGTGTAAGCCTGGCTTCGTAGATGCCAGGGACACTCGCCGGATCGTAAAACAAAACGGCGGCGCCGGTTTCCTGGCGCCGCCGTTTTGTTTCGTGCCCTACAGCAGTCAGGCTGCCGGCTGCGCTTCGATGGTGCGCAAGGCCTGGGTCTGGCGTTTGGCGGCCGCCTTGACCGCGTCCTGCACCTTTTCGAAGGCGCGCACCTCGATCTGGCGCACGCGCTCGCGGCTGATGTCGAACTCGGACGAAAGCTCTTCCAGCGTCAGCGGCTCCTCGGCAAGGCGACGCGCCTCGAAGATGCGCCGTTCGCGATCGTTGAGCACGGCGAGAGCACCCGACAGCATGCCGCGCCGGTTTTCCAGTTCGTCCTGCTCGATCAGCATGTCTTCCTGGCTCTCGTGGTCATCGACCAGCCAGTCCTGCCACTCGCCGGACTCGCCTTCGCTCGCCCGGATCGGAGCGTTCAGAGACGCGTCGCCCGACAGGCGGCGGTTCATCGACACGACTTCGGCTTCGGAGACGTTCAGCCGCGTCGCGATCTCGGTGATCTGGTCGGGCTTGAGGTCGCCGTCATCCAGCGCCTGAATCTTGCCCTTCACCTTGCGCAGGTTGAAGAACAGGCGCTTCTGGTTGGCGGTCGTGCCCATCTTGACCAGGCTCCACGAGCGCAGGATGTACTCCTGGATCGAGGCCTTGATCCACCACATCGCATAGGTGGCGAGGCGGAAGCCGCGCTCTGGCTCGAATTTCTTCACGGCCTGCATGAGGCCTACGTTGCCTTCCGAGATGACTTCGCCGATCGGCAGGCCATAGCCGCGATAGCCCATGGCGATCTTGGCAACCAGCCGAAGGTGACTTGTGACGAGCTTGTGCGCGGCGGTCGTGTCCTCATGCTCGGCATATCGCTTGGCGAGCATGTACTCTTCCTGCGGCTGCAGCATGGGAAAGCGACGGATTTCTTCCAGGTAGCGGCTGAGGCCGCCTTCGCCGGAAACGATACTGGGTAATGACTGGGCCATGATAGCGCCCCCTCTCTACTTGGAGTGATGCCCCCGAAACGCGGCGGGCATGTGACGCGAGCACCAGAAGGCTCGCTCGCGACAACCGTTATAATATAGGAACAAAACCAGAAAAGACAGACTTTTGTTCAACACGAAACAGTGTGTCACGCTGAAGTGAACAATGCCAGTCAAGTTTTTGAGGGTCAGTTCTAGGCCTTCGGGGCCAGGCTCAAAGCTTGCGAAAGCCTGCTACAAGTTCCTCCATGTCCCTCGGGAACGGCGCCTCGAACCTCATCGATATATGGGTTGCAGGGTGGCGAAATGCAAGAAGCCAGGCATGCAGGGCTTGGCGGGAAAATGCCTGTACCCCGCTCTTCAGCGGTTGCGGCAGCCGGTTAGACTTGGTGCGGAAAGCTTGCCCGTAATCTGGATCGCCGATGACCGGATGGCCGATATGGGCCATGTGAACGCGTATCTGATGGGTGCGGCCTGTCTCCAACCGGCATTCGACCAGGCTTGCGGTGGCGAATTCCTGCTGCTTTTCGCCGAAGCGCTCCCGCACGGCAAAATGGGTTATGGCGTGACGGGCGTCGTCGCGGCCTTCCGGCACGACGGCTCGGCGCACGCGGTCGGATGCGCGGCCAAGCGGCGCGTCGACAGTTCCCGTCGGCCTTTGCGGTATTCCCCAGACCAGCGCCAGATAGGCGCGTTCGAGATCGCCGGTCCTGCCATGGTCGGCGAAAGCCTCCGACAGTGCCTTGTGGGCACGGTCGGTCTTGGCAACCACCATGACGCCGCTCGTCTCCTTGTCGAGGCGGTGGACGATGCCCGGACGGCGCACGCCGCCAATGCCGGAGAGGCTGTCACCGCAGTGGTGGATCAGGGCGTTGACGAGCGTGCCGGTCCAGTTGCCGGCGCCGGGATGCACGACCAGTCCGGCCGGCTTGTTGACGACGATCAGCTCGTCATCCTCATAAAGCACATCGAGTGGTATATCTTCACCTTGCGGCTCGGCCGGCTCGGGTTCCGGCATGACGACCGACACGCTCTCGCCCATGGTCATCTTGCGCCTGGTCTCATCGGCGGGCTTGCCGTCGATACGAACCGCACCCTGCCGGATCAGCATCTGGACGCGGCTGCGCGACATGTCGGGACCGAGGCTGGCCGCCAGCCATTGATCGAGGCGCTGCCCGGCCGCGTCCGCGCCGGCCACCAGCACAGTTGGCGCCGCCTCTATCAATTCAGGGTCCTCTTCGCTATGAGCGCTCATCGAAAAACCGTTCCGGAATATCCGCCATGCCCCGGCCCGATGCCGACCAAGATCAAGAAAAGCCACTCGACCCCGAGGTCGAAAAGATGCGTGGCAAGCTCGTCCGCTTCATGGCCATCAATCTCGGCCTGCTGTTCCTCGCTCTTATGGTTGTGATCGCGGCGATTGTCTACAAAGCCCGCAAGGCGCAGCCGGTAAGCCCGCCCATGGCCGGCGACGTTCAGGTTCCTGCGGGCGAGCCGCTGAGCGGCGACATCGTGCTGCCGGTCGGCGCCAGGGTGGTCAGTCAGTCCCTGTCGGGCAACCGCGTCTCGATCGACGCAGAACTCGCCGACGGCAGCCGAACGATTTTCGTTTACGACATTGCAGAGCGCCGGCTGATCGGCCAGTTCGCGATCCGGTCGAAATAGCGGCGAGATGACCGGTTTCGCCGAATATCGTCGTGTCGCCACCGTGGCGCTGGTCGTCGCCCGATATGACGAGGCGATTGCCTGGTATGGCGAGCGGCTGGGCTTCGTGCTCGTCGAGGATCTCGATCTTGGCGCGGGCAAGCGCTGGGTGATCGTGGCGCCGCCCAGCGGGAAAGGTGCCAGGCTGCTCCTGGCGGAGGCAGCCGACGAGGCGCAGCGGCAAAGCATCGGAAACCAGACAGGCGGGCGCGTCTTCCTGTTTCTCGAGACCGATGATTTCGCCCGCGACCATGCGGCGATGCTGGAGAGAGGCATCGAATTTCGCGAGGCGCCACGCTTCGAAGCCTACGGCACCGTGGCGGTTTTCGCCGATCTGTATGGCAATCTGTGGGACCTGATCGAACCGAAACGCTGATCGTGGAGCCGGCCATTTGGCCGATCCGGCAAAGCCGCAATCCCAGTTGCTTTTTCCCGGCCGTCAGCCTATATCGCCGGTTCTTGAACGCGCCCATCGTCTAGCGGTCAGGACACCGCCCTCTCACGGCGGGAACAGGGGTTCGATTCCCCTTGGGCGTACCAGGACTCTTGTTGGCAATGCCACACCCATCACAAAGCTAAAATTGTCGAAGACTGTCATGGCGCTGGCCGGTTCTCGGCACATCGCCTGCGAAGCATTTTTCGAGCCCTATCGGAACCTCGACGCTCGCCACTTGTTTGATCCTGCAGCGACGGCGTTCAAACTGAGCGCCAGTCTAGCGTGTCTGGCCTGTGGCACCCGCAGGCCATCCTCTAAAAGGTAATCAATTCGATGGCCAAGAACATTTCCGAAAACAGAGCCCGGCAAGGCGGCCTCGGGCGTCCAGTGCTCGCTATCCTGCTGGGTGGACTGCTGCTGGCGGTCATAGCCTGGGGTATCGCCGAAACATATGGCGTGAGCTCGAAGACCGAGGCGACGCAGGAGGGGAGCGAATCGACCGCTGGCTCCGCCGGCTCAAACCCCGGCGAGACGGATCCCAACAAAGCCAGGACCGACATAAACAGCGAGCCGGTCGACCAGAACCCCAAGGTCGACAAGAACCCGACGCCGCAATCAAGTACTGGCGGAGATCAGCAGGGGACCCAGCCGGCCCAGCCTGCCACGCCCTAGTATGCGTTGAACGCGGTTCTGGGAGGCCTGTGGGCAAACAGACGCCCGCGGCCCACTTCAATGGCGGACGTTTGCAAGGAGACATTTCCCGAGCAGGCGCAAGCGAATTAACGTTTCGTTTACCATTAGTCTGTCTATTGGAGGCAATTCGCTTTGGGTCGCGACCACGGATGTACTGGCGCGATGTCAAGGAGAAAGCAAAGGCCGGCATATTGCCGGCCTTTTTGCGTTGAGCATAGGATCAGACACCCTGCCGTGCGCAGAGTGCAAGGTCCAATGTGCCCAGCAGGAAGCTGCGGCTAATGATGGGCGCGGCGCCTGTCTTCGGCGTGCCGCGCAAGGGCCGGTGTTTCCGCAACGTAGTCGTTCCACGCGGATTGCGGAACCTGCCCAGCGAGGTAGCATTCGAGCAACAGGCTCTGATCGGGGTTCAGCGAATCGCCGTCCAGCCCCAGCGAGTGAAACAGATTTCTTGTCAGTTCCGAGACGTTGAAATGCATCGACATCTGCATTCTCCTTTTGTCATTCAACGCGGAGGAACGTGCAAGGTTTCAGGGGGACCGAGCATATTTCGACCCGAAAACCTGCGACAGGTATCCAGCAATGCGTTTGGCCTGTAGCCGTCGAGTTGGAACGGAAGCGATGCCCGACGCGTTTTGATGCGCACAGCCGCGGAGAAACGCCATGGCCACGTTTAGGGAATTGCGGATACTGGAAATCGTCGAAGACCAGTCTCTGTCCACCGAACAGAAGATCGCTGAACTGCGCGACATCGAGTCCGAGGCGCGCGGATTGCAGCGGGCAGCCTCGGAAAGCCCGATGGGCGACGATGACGGCTGGCAGGATGATTTGCGCCAAGTGCGCTTTGCGCTCGATAAACTCGGCGCGAAAGAACCAAAGAAGGGCGCCGCCTCGCTCTGAGGCAGATTTTGGTTCAGTCTGCTATTCGCAGACCATGCGAACCCGCTTGCCGGGTTCGCTCACATTCCTGCACTGCAACCGCTTCTCAGCCCCTGTGTTCGATGACGCAGGCGCTAAAGTGGTTGCCCGCCTTCTGAACTTGCCCGGACGGTCCCTGCGCTCGGAAAATTGTCTGGGCTCGGAAAACTGTCTGGGCGGTTGCGGCGCGACTGGAAAGGCGCCGGCCTGGGGCGATAGATCATACTCCACATTGGGGGGCGGCTTGTCCCAGATCCGCCGGACGTCGAGCGGCTTCGGAATGATGACCGTGCCGTCATAGGCGCGCGAGCAGCCGCTGCCGAAAAGCAGCGCCAGCCCCATGCAACAAGGCACAATCCGTCCAAACATCAATAATACCCCTAGGCGACTTATATAGCGGCTTAGCCCTCGCCGACAACCGTGCGCAACAGCGCAGCATTGCCAACGGATCCGGGCATGAAAAGTTGCCTTCGAAGCGGACCTAGTGTGATCGCGAAGCCGGGCGCAAGGCGGGCCTTCCGCCCGCGATGAGCAGGGCCCGCGGTCCGCCCGGAGAATCGGGGCTGCCTTGCCGGCGCAAGGCCATGGCGCGATCGCACCATATCAAAGGCCGCAAGCAGCCATGACAATGAGCATATTCGGATTCCGCCTTCCAGTTACGGGCGGGAGCAGCGACCGCCGGCATGGAACAGCGTCGTCCTACCCCAACGGACCTGTTTTCGGCGATGGCCCGGCCACGACTCGCTCTGGCTGCGAGCAACGCGCTCCCGCCCGGCTTTTATTCGCCCATCGGCTGACAACGGGCTCGCAGGCCGATTTCGGTCATGAAGGGCGCAAGCCACTGATTCCAGGAGCAAAGCCGCGCCTTAACGCGCGCTTGGGCAGCGCGGCGTCCAGCCCGCTCCGACGACGCGTTACCGGGGCGACATGAAACTGTCATGCGACTGTTATAATCGAAGGCTATTGGCCTCAGCGGGCGCCGCAAGCGATGGCGCCAAGAGATCATCTTCCGAACAGGAGCAGGCCCCATGAAACACTTCATCCGCTCGGCGGCCGTTGCGATTGCAATGGTCACGGCGTCCACCTTCACCCTTTCCGCGGCCATGGCGGCTGATCTTTCCGGCGCCGGCTCGACCTTCATCTATCCGGTATTCGCCAAATGGGCCGATACCTACAAGAAAGACACCGGCGTCGGCCTCAACTACCAGTCGATCGGCTCCGGCGGCGGCATCAAGCAGGTCATCGCCAAGACCGTGACCTTCGGCGCCACCGACAAGCCGATGTCCGATGCAGACCTGGAAAAGAACGGCCTATTGCAGTTCCCGATGGTGATGGGCGGCATCGTGCCGATCGTCAACCTGACCGGCATCAAGCCTGGTGAACTCGTTCTCGACGGCAACACGATCGCCCAGATCTATCTGGGCGCCATTACCAGCTGGGACGATGCGGCGATTAAGGCCCTCAACCCGACCCTCACCCTGCCGTCGACCGCGATCGCGGTCGTGCATCGCTCGGACGGCTCGGGCACGACGTTCAACTTCACCAATTATCTGGCGAAGCTCTCGCCCGACTGGAAGGACAAGGTCGGCTCGGACACCGCTGTCGAGTGGCCGGTGGGCGTCGGCGCCAAGGGCAGCGAAGGTGTTGCCAACACGGTCAAGCAGACAGATGGCGGCATCGGCTATGTCGAATACGCTTATGCGTCCCAGAACAACCTGTCCTACTCCAAGATGGTGAATGCCGCCGGCAAGGTTGTCGAGCCGTCTCTCGAAACCTTCGGTTCGGCAGCTGCTAACGCCGACTGGAAGGCCGCGAAGAACTTCAACGTCATCATCACAAACGAGCCGGGCGACACGACCTGGCCGATCGCAGCCTCGACCTGGGTGCTGATCCATAAGACCCCGGACGATGCCGCCGCAACCGGCGAGGCGCTCAAGTTCTTTGCCTGGGCCTACAAGGATGGCAAAGAGACCGCCAAGGCGCTCGATTATGTCTCGATCCCCGACAATGTCGTCGAGCTGATCAAGATGTCGTGGAAAGCCGACATCCAGGCCGACGGCAAGCCCGTCTACGCCGGCGAATAACATCCCCCTGAAGGGGCGCCGCGCCGCGGCGTCCCTTCTGCCTCAACACAAAGAGCCGAGCTCCACATGAGTGCTATCCAGGAAGCCATGCCGGCGACACGCGGTTCGCGCGACGCCATCGTCAGGCGCTTCGCCATGACCGATGCCATCTTTCATGGGATGACCCGGGCCGCCGCCATACTGGTGCTGGTCCTGCTTGGCGGCGTCGCGATCTCGCTGTTCGCCGGTTCTTGGCAAGCCCTGTCGACCTTCGGCTTCTCGTTCCTGACCAGCGAGAGCTGGAACCCGGTGACCGAGAAATTCGGCGCGCTGGCGCCGATCTACGGCACCATCGTCACCTCGGCCATCGCCATCCTGATCGCCGTGCCGCTCGGCATCGGCATCGCCATATTCCTTACCGAGCTTTGCCCGCGTCCGCTTCGCCGTCCCATTGGCATGGCGGTGGAACTGCTGGCTGGCATCCCCTCGATCATCTACGGCATCTGGGGCCTGTTCGTGCTGGCGCCGTTCCTGCAGACGACCGTCCAGCCTTTCATCATCTCTGTTTTTCACGGCATTCCCGGCCTGAACAGCCTGTTTGCCGGCCCGCCCTACGGCATCGGTCTTTTGACCTCGTCGCTGATCCTGGCGATCATGGTCCTGCCCTTCATCACGTCGATCACCAAGGACGTCTTCGACACCGTGCCGCCGGTGCTCAAGGAATCCGCCTACGGCATTGGCTGCACGACCTGGGAAGTGACCCGCCGCGTGGTCATTCCCTATACGCGGATCGGCATCATGGGCGGCGTCATGCTCGGCCTCGGCCGCGCGCTCGGCGAGACGATGGCCGTGACCTTCGTCATCGGCAACGCGCATCGCATCTCGACTTCGCTGTTTGCGCCGGCAACGACCATTTCCGCGACGATCGCCAACGAGTTCACCGAAGCGGTCGGCGATCTCTACACCTCTTCGCTGGTGGCGCTCGGCCTGATCCTGTTCCTCATCACTTTCCTCATCCTCGCCATCGCACGCTACATGCTGATGCGCATCGACGCCCGTACGGGAGCCTGACCGATGTCGACATATGAATCGCTTCACCGTCGTCGCAAGAGCAGGAATTCCGTGATGATGACGCTGTGCGTCATCGCCGCGGGCATCGGGCTTGCCTGGCTGGCACTCATCCTCGGTGCGCTGCTCTACAAGGGCAGCGCCGGCCTGTCCCTGGATGTGTTCACGCAGATGACGCCGCCGCCCGGCGACGCCGGCGGCCTGCTCAACGCCATCTATGGCAGCGTGGTGATGACGGTCATCGCCGTCATCGTCGGCACGCCGATCGGTGTGCTAGCCGGCACCTACATGGCCGAATACGGCCGCTTTTCGAAGCTCACCACCGTGGTGCGCTTCATCAACGACATCCTGCTGTCGGCGCCATCGATCATCATCGGCCTGTTCGTCTACGAACTGATGGTGCGGCCGATGGGGCATTTCTCGGCCCTTGCCGGCGCGGTCGCGCTCGCCATCCTGGTCATCCCGGTCGTCGTGCGCACCACCGAGGACATGCTCAACCTGGTGCCGAACGCCCTGCGCGAAGCCGGCACCGCGATCGGCGCGCCGCGCTGGGTGGTGATCAAGTCGGTCGCTTACCGCGCCGCCCTGTCGGGCATCGTCACCGGCATATTGCTGTCGATCGCCCGCATCTCCGGCGAGACGGCGCCGCTGCTCTTCACCGCGCTCAACAACCAGTTCTGGTCGAGCAATCTCAACGCGCCGATGGCCAGCCTGCCTGTGACCATCTTCCAGTTCGCACTCAGCCCTTACGAGGAATGGCAGCAACTGGCCTGGACCGGCGCACTCATCATCACATTGACGGTTCTCGCGCTCAGCATCGTTGCTCGCAGCCTGACCGGACGCAGAGAGGACAAATGAGCCAGATGTTGTCTCCAGACATGACGATCGCCGCCGAGGCAGCCGCCAAGGCCAAGATCGAAGTCAAGAACCTCAACTTCTACTACGGCCAGAGCAAGGCCTTGAAGGACATCACGCTGTCGCTGCCCGAGCGCAGCGTCACCGCCTTCATCGGACCTTCGGGGTGTGGAAAGTCGACGCTGCTGCGCGTCTTCAATCGCATCTACGAGCTCTACCCCAAGCAGACGGCCGAAGGCCAGGTCCTGCTGGACGGCAAGAACGTTCTCGACCGTTCGCAGGACCTCAACCTGCTGCGGACCAAGATCGGCATGGTGTTCCAGAAACCGACGCCGTTTCCGATGTCGATCTATGAGAACATCGCCTTCGGGGTCAGGCTCTATGAGAAGATCAGCAAGTCCGAGATGGACGGCCGGGTCGAACAGGCGCTGAAGCGCGCCGCGCTTTGGAACGAGGTCAAGGACAAGCTCAATGCCAGCGGGCTCAGCCTTTCCGGCGGCCAGCAGCAAAGGCTCTGCATCGCCCGCACCGTGGCGGTGAAGCCGGAAGTCATCCTGCTCGACGAGCCGGCCTCGGCGCTCGATCCGCTGTCGACCGCCAAGATCGAGGAACTGATCGACGAGTTGCAGGCCGACTACACGATCGTCATCGTCACCCACAACATGCAGCAGGCGGCGCGCGTGTCGAAGCAGACCGCGTTCATGTATCTGGGCGAGCTGGTCGAGTTCGACCGCACCGAGAAGATCTTCACGTCGCCCCGCGAAAAGCGCACGCAGGACTACATCACCGGCCGTTTCGGCTGAGCTCAGGCATACGAAGGACAGGATCATGGGCGAACATACAGTCGCTTCTTTCGACGAGGATCTCGGCCAGATCAGCCGGCTGATCAGCGATATGGGGGATCTCGCCGGTTCGATGGTGGGCGGCGCCACCAAGGCGCTGCTGAATTCCGACAATGCGCTTGCACAGCGCGTGGTCTCGGACGACGCCATCATGGATGCGCGCCAGCGCGAACTCGACGACCGCGCCATCACGCTGATTGCCAAGCGCCAGCCTATGGCGGACGATCTGCGCCATGTCGTCGGATCGATCCGCATGGCCGGAGACCTCGAACGTATCGGCGACCTTGCCAAGAACATCGCCAAGCGCGTCGGCACGGTTGGGCTCAGCGTCACCCCGCGCGACCTGTCGAACTCCATCGACACGATGGCGCAGCTTGTGCTGATCCAGGTTCAGGGCGTGATCGAGGAATATGCGGCGCATGACGCCAATGCCCTGGCGACGCTGCGCGCCAATGACGAGCGCATCGACATCAAATACACTTCGGTGTTCCGCGAGCTCCTGACCTACATGATGGAAGACCCGCGCAACATTACCGCCTGCACGCATCTGCTGTTCTGCGCCAAGAACCTCGAACGCATCGGCGACCACGTGACCAACATCGCCGAAAATGCGTATTATGTGCTGACCGGCACGCAACTGCCCGCCAATCGTCCGAAACAGGATGAAACCGCGATGGCCGCGCCGGCAGCATGACCATAGGGGTGACCAGGCGATGATCGCGCCACGCATCATGGTTGTGGAGGATGAAGAGCCGCTGGGCGTCCTGCTGCGCTACAATCTCGAATCCGAGGGCTACCAGGTCGAGGTGGTGACGCGCGGCGACGAGGCCGAAATCCGCCTGCAGGAGAATGTCCCCGACCTTCTGGTGCTCGACTGGATGGTGCCGGCGGTGTCCGGCATAGAACTCTGCCGGCGCCTGCGCATGCGCCCCGAGACCGAGCGGCTGCCCGTCATCATGCTGACGGCGCGCGGCGAGGAGAGCGACCGGGTACGCGGCCTTTCGACAGGCGCCGACGACTATCTGGTGAAGCCGTTCTCGACGCCGGAATTCATGGCCCGGGTCAAGGCGCTGTTGCGCCGCGCCAAGCCGGAAGTGCTGTCCAGCGTGCTCAAGGTCGGCGACATCGTGCTCGATCGCGAGTCGCATCGTGTCTATCGCAAGAAAAGCGAGATAAGGCTCGGGCCGACAGAATTCCGCCTGCTCGAATTCATGATGCGTCACCCCGGCCGGGTGTTCTCACGCAGCCAGTTGCTCGACAATGTCTGGGGCGAAACGATCTATATCGACGAACGCACGGTCGACGTGCATGTCGGCCGGTTGCGCAAGGCCGTCAACAATGGCCGAATGCCCGATGTCATCCGAACCATCCGCGGGGCCGGCTACGCGATCCGCGAAGATTAGGGGTGTGCTCATATTGGGGTGAGGCCGGCCGCGAATGGCGGCTCCTGCGCTTCCGGTATTCAGGGACCCGTCGCGGCCTTACTCAGGCAACGTTTTTCCCAGCCACACCCGCTCTTGCCTGGACGCCCGGCGCGAAGATCTGCTCATCGACGAAGGTCAGCGCCCGCATGGCGCAGCCTTCGCGGATCAGCGGCAGTTCATTCGGCTCCGTATCGAAGGAGATCGATTTCGAATGCTGGCCGCCGGCGGTCTGGGCGATGGCCTCGCGCAGGGCGGGCTCGATCAGGTCGAAGGCGGCGGCACTGACGCCGACCATGGCCACGGGTGCCGGGTCGACCAGCGCGAACAGGCTGCCGAGGCCGAAACCGAGCGCCTCGCCCGCCTTGCGGTAGGCTTCACGTTCTGGCCCGTCTTTTTCGCGTGCCGTGGCCGCCAGCACACGCATCTCCGCATCCCCGACATCGACAGGCTCGGCCTCCTCCCCCATCTCGCTCGCGTTGCGCCAGATGGCGTAATTGCCGGCATAGGC
This sequence comes from Mesorhizobium sp. ES1-1, assembly GCF_020164785.1. Lineage (GTDB taxonomy): Bacteria > Pseudomonadota > Alphaproteobacteria > Rhizobiales > Rhizobiaceae > Mesorhizobium. Next base: position 11,640 of record NZ_JAIUGX010000018.1, read on the forward strand.
CTCGATGCAACCGCGGCGTCCGCAGCGGCAGAGGGCGCCATCGGGCCGATGGATCATGTGGCCGAACTCGCCCCCCGAGGAATGAGTGCCGGAGAAAAGCTCGCCTTTGAGCACCAGCCCCATGCCAATGCCGTGCGACAGCAGGACGGCAATGAAATCGTCGCGATAGCGCTGCGGATCGCGCCAGCGCAAAGCCACTGCCATCATGTTGCAGTCGTTCTCCACGATGGCGGGGATGCCGAATTCCTCTTCCAGCACGTCGGCGAAGGGGATGTCGGTATGCGGGGTGATCGGCGACCACAGCATGGCGCGGGCATGAGTGTCGGTAACGCCCTGGATAGCGAGTGCGATGCGGGCGATGCCGCGGACGTCGAGGTCGGCATCCTCGAGGCGCCGACGCACGATGGCGATGCACGCGCCGACCAGCGCTTCCCGGTTCATCGTCAGCGTGTCCAGCCGGCGTTGCTCCTCGGCGATCACCTGGCCGGTATAGTCGATGACCGCGACCGACAGGAAGTTCAGCGACAGCACCACCGTCATCACCGTGGCCGCCTCGGGATTGAGGCTCAGGCCGACCTGCGGGCGGCCGCGCTTGAATGATCCTGGTTCACTTGGCTTGCTTTCGGCAAGGACACCTTCTTCGATCAGGTCCGAGGAGATGGCCGAGATGGTCGAATGGCTGAGGCCCGTGGTCGCGGCTATTTCGGTGCGAGATGGGTGTGCGGCCCGGCGCACGGCCGAGATCACCATTGCGCGGTTGCGACGGCGCAGATCGTCGTGGCGAATCCCAACCGACATGCTTCCTCGACCTCCCGTCGCAGCGACCTTTTCTGCCTCGAAGGTCGTCGGCTACACCTGAAACGTTTTCGCCCTTCAGGTTCCTCGTTCCGCGCGCTGTTGCTCCGACAAGCCCGGATGCTTTGAAGGGGCGCGACGATCAAATATTGGCAGAAGCCCACCACTCTGTCATTGTTTTTCCGGGTCTCGAAAAAAACCTCGCGCCGATCAAGAGCCATCATAATCGATGTTGACAGCGTACGGGTGTTGGACCAGTGTTTTTTCGAGGCTCGAAAAAATGGGTCTCTGTGCCGGCCTCAGGGTCAGTTGGTCGCGCCATACGCGGCGCAGGGAGGATATCATGAAAAGAGTCACAGCAGTCATCCTGGCAGGGGTCGCCATGTCGCTGACGCTGGTGTCTGGCGCGCAGGCGAAGGACAAGGTCATTGGCGTTTCGTGGTCGAATTTCCAGGAGGAGCGCTGGAAAACCGACGAGGCGGCCATCAAGGCGGCGCTCGAAGCTGCCGGCGACAAATATATTTCGGCGGACGCGCAGTCCAATCCCGGCAAGCAACTTACCGATGTCGAGAGCCTGATCTCGCAGGGTGCCAACGCGCTGATCATCCTGGCACAGGACGCCTCGGCCATTGGTCCGGCCGTCCAGAAGGCCCTGGATGAAGGCATTCCGGTCGTCGGCTACGACCGTCTGATCGAGAACAAGGATGTCTTCTACCTGACCTTCGACAACAAGGAAGTGGGCCGTCTGCAGGCGCGCGAAGTGTTCAAGGCCAAGCCGGAAGGCAACTATGTCTTCATCAAGGGCTCTGGCGCCGATCCGAATGCCGATTTCCTGTTCGCGGGCTCGATGGAAGTGCTCAAGGACGCGATCGACAGCGGCAAGATCAAGAATGTCGGCGAAGCCTATACGGATGGCTGGCTGCCTGCCAACGCTCAGAAGAACATGGAGCAGTTCCTGACCGCCAACGACAACAAGGTCGACGCGGTCGTCGCGGCCAATGACGGCACCGCAGGCGGCGTCGTGGCCGCGCTGACGGCGCAGGGTCTGGCCGGCACCGTGCCGGTCTCGGGCCAAGACGGCGACCACGCCGCCCTCAACCGCATCGCGCTCGGCACGCAGACCGTGTCGGTGTGGAAGGACGCGCGCGAACTCGGCAAGAACGCCGCCGAGATCGCCTCGCAGCTTGCCGACGGCAAGAAGACGGGCGACATCGCCGGCGCCAAGGACTTCACTACGCCGGGCGGCAACACGGTCAAGTCGCTGTTCCTGACCCCGGTCGCCATCACCAAGGACAATCTGAACGTCGTCATCGACGCAGGCTGGATCAAGAAGGACGAGGTCTGCACGGGCGTCGCGGCCGGCACGATTGCCGTCTGCAACTAAGCCTTGCCTGCTTCACTGCGTTACCGACGCCGCGGCCCCAAGCCGCGGCGTTTCCTCAACAAGATTGGGTTTCCGCCTCGGGGAGCCTTTAGGCCAGTTGCCGCATTCGCGTCAGAATGGGCTGGTGGAGGACATCATGACCGACACGACGACCAACACGCAGGCCGACACGGCGCGTGCGTCCGAACTCGGCGTCGTCGCCCGGTTCCTGAAGGCGACCGAGATCGACACCCGCATGCTCGGAATGATCGGCGCGCTGCTGATCATCTGGATCGGGCTGCATGTCATTTCCAGCGTGCGTCTGGGCGTCAATCCGCTCGATTTCGACAGCCGCACCTTCCTGACGCCGCGCAATTTATGGAACCTGTCGGTGCAGACATCCGCCGTGGCCATCATGGCCTGCGGCATGGTGCTCGTCATCGTCATGCGCAACATCGACCTCTCGGTCGGCTCCGCCGAGGGCGTGATCGGCATGGTCATGGGCTTTGCGCAGGTGCATTTTCTGGTCCGGTTCGTGGGGCTCGAACTCGGTAATCCCTGGATCTGGGTGCTGGCGCTGGTCATCGGCCTGGCGCTCGGCCTGCTGATCGGCGCCTTCCAGGGCTTCATAGTCGCCTATCTGGACGTGCCAGCCTTCATCGTCACGCTGGGCGGCCTGCTGGTGTGGCGCGGCGCCGCGTGGTGGGTCACCAGCGGACAGACCGTGGCGCCGCTTGACGCCACGTTCCAGTTGATGGGCGGCGGCCCGGCGGGATCGATAGGCGCGACCTGGAGCTGGATCGTCGGCATCGTGGCATGCCTTGCCGTGGCATTTGCCCTTTTGAACGGCCGGGTGCAGCGCAAGCGCTTTCGTTTCCCGCTGCGTCCGATCTGGGCCGAGACGCTGCTGGGCATCGTCACCTGCGGCATCATCCTTGGCGCCGTCTGGCTTGCCAATTCCTATCCATGGCCGATCGGCATCGTGAACAGATACGCGGCGGCCAACAACATCACGGTGCCTCCGGGCGGCCTCTTCATCGCGCATGGCATCGCCATACCGGTCCTGATGGCGATCGCGGTCGGGCTGGTCATGACCTTCATCACCAACCGCACCCGCTTCGGCCGTTACGTCTTCGCCATCGGCGGCAATCCGGAGGCCGCCAATCTCGCCGGCATCAACACCCGCTGGGTCACAATGAAGGTGTTCATGATCATGGGCGTGCTGGCAACGATCGCCGCCGCCATCTCCTCGGCCCGGCAGAATTCGGCGACCAACGTGCTCGGCACATTGGACGAGTTACTGGTCATCGCCGCGGCCGTCATCGGCGGCACTTCGCTCGCCGGCGGTTCGGGGACCATCATAGGCGCCATGCTTGGCGCATTGCTGATGCAGTCGCTGCAATCGGGCATGGTTTTGCTGGGCGTCGATTCACCGCTGCAGAGCATAGTCGTCGGCGCCGTCCTGGTTATCGCCGTCTGGCTCGACACCGTCTATCGCAAGCGCGTCTAGAGGGAGAACCGACATGACCGACCAGATCGCCTCCGCCGCCACGCCGCTTATCGATATGCGCAACATCTCCATCGCCTTTGGCGGCATTCGCGCCGTCGACGATGCGTCGATCGATCTTTTCCCCGGCGAGGTCGTTGCGCTGCTCGGCCATAATGGCGCGGGCAAGTCGACGCTCATCAAGATCCTGTCCGGCGCCTACAAGCGGGATTCGGGTCAGATTCTCGTCAATGGCCAGGAGGCATCGATTTCCAACCCGCGCGACGCCAAGAAATATGGCATCGAGACGATCTACCAGACGCTGGCGCTGGCCGACAATGTCGACGCCGCCGCCAATCTGTTCCTTGGCCGCGAGCTAATGACCGCCTGGGGCACGCTCGACGACGTCGCCATGGAAGCGGAGGCGCGCAAGGTGATGGGACGGCTCAATCCCCGCTTCCAGCGGTTTAAGGAACCGGTGATCAAGCTGTCGGGCGGCCAGCGGCAGTCGGTGGCGATCGCGCGGGCCATCCTGTTCAACGCACGCATCTTGATCATGGACGAGCCAACGGCGGCGCTCGGCCCGCAGGAGACGGCTCAGGTCGGCGAACTGGTCAGGCAGCTCAAATCCGAGGGCATCGGCATCTTCCTGATCAGCCACGACATTCACGACGTCTTCGAACTCGCAGACCGGGTCTGCGTCATGAAAAACGGCCAGGTCGTCGGCACCGCGCGCACCACCGATGTGACCCAGGACGAGGTGCTGGGCATGATCATCCTGGGCAAGTGCCCTCCTGGCGCCATTCCCGGACCGGGTGCACTGAAGATCGCTGCCTGAAACGCAAGCAATGGCCTCTGTCCGAGACCGGATTGGCCAGCGGCCACGATGTTGCGGGGCAAAAAATCCAGAGGCCGGAAACCAGCCTCTGGATCGGTATTAGGGCTATCGACGAATTAGTTACAACGCGCCGTGTAGATGCGGCCGTGACGATCGCGATACTGGCAATAGCCGTTGCGCAGGTTGCGCACGAGCAGGCCCGAACCAGCGCCGACCGCGGCCCCGATCAACGCACCCTTGCCGCCACCGACCAGGCCGCCAACGCCGGCACCAATCAAAGTGCCGCCACCCACGTCCTGTTCAGTCGACGTGCAGCCGCTAACCGCTGCAACCGCAACCATGGCAATAAGAATTTTCCGCATAGAGTCGCTCCTCACTTTGTGTCCACACTTGGATATGCTCCAACTGCCATTTAGCATGAAATGGCAGCCTTCGCTGCTGCAAATCTATTGTTGGCTAAGATAGTCTTTTTCTGGGCGTATCGTGTTCGAAGCCATCACCATGCTGGAAACCGCAAGGGACGCGTCGAGAGTACCATCCGGGCGCACGGCCCAGACGATCTGATCATAGTCATCTTCAAGCGCCGGGTCGACGGTGAGGCATTTGGCAACGACGCGCTGAGACTGTCCCTGCACGTCCCCGAGGGCAAAAGGACGTTCGGCGACGCATTGGTCCATCGAAGCAAAAACACTGACCGGGACAGGCAGTTCTCGGCACTCACCCATGGTGTTCGAGCAACCTATGACCAGCAGCAGCGCAGCGATGTGTTCCATGGCGAAATGTCCTCTCGCCACTGTAACGAATCATCACCGCCAAAGTTCCTGCCACATTAATACTCGTTAAAAATATGCTTCGGGAGGGAGTCTGCGTATCAACTAATGACATCCGCTAGTGAACTTCAGTCAAAGAACGCCCGACACTTGCTAAGTGTCGAGCGTTACATTGTCGAAAGCACCGAATGAATTTGGTCAGCGCAACAGCTGGAATAAGGCCGCTATCGCCATTGCCGTGATGGCAATCATCGCAGCCAGAGGCGATGATCTCAACGTGGGGAAACCGAATGATGGCAAGGCTGCCTCCGTGTCCTGAAACCCGCCCATCGAGATACGGGCGGCGTGCTCAAGTCTGTTCATGTCGGCAACCGTCAAGACATCCTCCCGCGTGGTTATCCAATTCCATCACTAGAATGTGCGAGAGCTCCACAAGTTCCCAAGCGCAAGCCGGAAAAGAGCGTGGGTGACGGCGACGAGCCAATCACTCTGTCTCGAAATTTCCGTGCGGAACGACGAGGCGGTATTCCAGGCGACCGGCAGCTATTTCGAGTTTTGCCGTTCCGTTTAAGGAAGCTGGCACAACACGCTCGAGCGCAACACTGCCGAAACGCTTCTGGCTGGGGCCAGTGTAGCCTGCCGGTATCTTCTCAACCCATGTCAGCGACAGTTCCGTGTTGCCACCGCCCTTGACCTGCAGATCCGCGGTGACTTCAACGAAGCCGTTGGGATGCGACAGCGCGCCATAGCTGACCGAATTGACGGCGAGTTCATGCATGGCCAGGCCGATATGCAGGGCGGCATTGGGATTGAGATAGGGATTTGGTCCGAAGAAGCGCACACCGTGCGGGTCGCCACCATGCCGCCCGACCTGGCCAGAGACGAGTTCGCGAAGCGCTGCGCCCCGCCAGTTCGATGACGTGACAAGATCCTGCGATGATGCCAGCGATTGCAGCCGGCCGCGGAAGCGCGTCAGGAAGTCGCTCATCGTGTCGGAGTAGCGGCCGGTCTGTGTGGCTATGCTTTGAATGATCGCAAGCAGGTTCTTGGAGCGATGGCTGACCTCGCGCAACAGCGTCGTCAGGGTCTGCTCACGGCGTTTCTGGTCGGTCGTTTCGACCATGGTCGTCACGACACCTTGGACGGCCCCGCCATCGCCATGATCCGCGTCGATCCAGACCTGAAACCATCGCACGCCGTCTTCGGCGGGCAGGTTGATCTCGAGGGCCTGCGGGTTGCCGGAGGCGATGACGTCGCGTTTGGCGGCTGCGATCCGGTCGGCCTGCGCGGCCGGCAAAATGTCGCTGCTTTCCGCACCGCCTGAGGCCGCCCAGGGCGCTCGCATGTTGCGCGCCCATACGGTCTGCATCTCGCGGTCCTGATAGAGAACGGAAATGCCCGCATTGTGAAGCGCATGGAGCAGAGCCCGGCCAAGCTGCATTCCGCTTTCCGCCGGGTGCAAAGCGATTACTTCCTCGCCCTGCGTGCCTTCTTCGGTGTCCGAGGCCTTGGTACGCATTGTTTGCATGTCCACCCAACCCAGGCTGAACGGCCCATCGTCAAATGAGTTCCCAAGACCTTGGTGGTTCCCGTGCCATCTCGAACGATAGTTCTAAAAACGGTCCGCCGGGCGGCGTCCCTTGCAGGACGCCACCCGGCGGTGGCTGGAAACCGATTGAGGGGTGCGGCTTCCAGTGTTCGCTTCGACGGTCGTTCTCAGGCTCGCTTCAAGAGTCCTGCAAGAAGCGAAATGACAAGGAACGCCAGGAAGATGAAGAAGAGAATCTGCGCTATGCCGGCGGACGTGCCTGCTATGCCGCCGAACCCAAGTGCGCCGGCGATGATTGCCACGACAAGAAACACAAGCGCCCAGTACAGCATGGTCCATCTCCTTCGAATGGTGCGATAAAAACGTGGGTGGCTAGGGTTGGTTCCAATTTGTGTGGAAAAAGACGCTCACAAATCGTCCGGGCAGACGGGCCGAACATTTGCGGGCGGATCCAGCCTGCCAAAAAGGCCGCCCGATGCTTCGCACGCGGACGGCCTTTGAGTTGTTGTCGAGAGGTCGCGGCTTACGCCGCTGCCTTCGCCTGGCGATCGAAGAACAACGCCTGGCTTATAAGCGCCTTGACCATATCCGGATTGAACGGCTTCGTGACCAGGAAGGCCGGCTCGGGCCGTTCGCCGGTGAGGAGGCGCTCGGGGAAGGCGGTGATGAAGATGACCGGGACCGATGTCGACGCCAGGATTTCATTCACCGCCTCGATGCCGGAGCTGCCATCGGCGAGCTGAATATCGGCCAATACCATCTTCGGCCGCGTCTTGGCGAACATAGCTACCGCCTCAGCATGGGTGCGCGCCGTTCCGACAACGCGGTGGCCGAGGCTTTCGACCATTTCTTCTATGTCCATGGCGATCAGCGGCTCGTCTTCGATGATCAGTACGTCCGTCGCCACCTGGCGGGAAATCTCATTGCTCGCCTGCGCCAGCAGCTCTGAAAACTCCTGTTCTCCGACGTCGAGGATCTCGGCCGCCTCATCCTCGCTGAAACCCTCGACCGCGACCAGCAGGAAGGCTTGACGGGGACGTGGGGCGAGGGCGTTCAGATTGGCCGCTGCACGTTGTTCCCATGGCGATTGCGCATTTTCCTGGGGAACGCGGATCGCTACCGATGTGAACAGCTTTGCGAAAACCTTGTAGAGTGCGATGCGATCGCTTGAAGCTTCAGGAAAGATCTCAACGTCGGCGATGATGGCTTCGAGCATCGCGGCGACCAGCGCATCGCCGCTCTCCTGCGATCCGGAAACGGCGCGCGAAAAGCGGCGCAGGAACGGCAGGTTCGGCGCGATGGTAGCGGATAAACTCATGGTAAGACGTCTCCCTCAGAATGACGTGATTGCATAGATTGCAGGTCAAGCTGATTGCAAGCCCTCTCCACAACGCAAAGGGTGGGAAAAAGTTCCAACCCGCGATGGAACTAATGTCAGGGGAAGGCGTTTGGATGCGGGATGGGCGACCAGACGGGGATACCGCTTGCGCTGAGTTGAGTATATAGGGCGGTTTGGAAGGCTGGGAATACAAGGGCGAAATGACGGACATGACGAAAGATATTCTAGCTGGCGTCGCCGGCAGGCGCCGGGACGGCGCTGGCGATGCGCTCGGATCCAATTCCGAGATTGGACGTAAGCTCAAACAATATTACGACGAACTTGTCTCCGACGATGTGCCGGATCGCTTTGCCCAGCTGCTCAGCCAGTTGGAACAGGCTGAGCCAGCGCAGAAAAAGGACTGAGGCATGGTCGCGGTCTCCCAAGGCTTCAAGACCGATCTGCTTGGGGCAATACCAAGCTTGCGCGCGTTTGCCGTGTCATTGACGCAGAACTCCGACAAGGCCGACGACCTGGTCCAGGAAACCCTCGTCAAAGCCTGGGACAAACACGAAAGCTTCCAGCCAGGGACCAATCTCAAGGCCTGGCTGTTCACTATCCTGCGCAATGAGTTTTATTCGCAGATGCGAAAGCGCGGCCGCGAAGTTCAGGATAGCGACGGCATCATGACGGCCAGGCTCGCCGTTCATCCGGCTCAGCACGGACAGCTGGACCTCAAGGATTTTCGTGGAGCGCTCGAACAATTGCCGGAAGATCAGCGCGAAGCCATCATCCTGATCGGCGCGTCCGGCTTTTCCTATGAGGAGGCCGCCGAAATCTGCGGCTGTGCGGTCGGAACGATCAAGAGCCGCGTGAGCAGGGCCCGGACGCGATTGCAGGACATCCTCAAGATTTCCGGCGAAGACGAATATGGCCCGGATGCAATCTCGGCCCAGGTGACAGGATCACCAGCCACCTGATCGATGTATGGCGCGTGCCCGGTCGACGGGCCGCGCGATCATCCCTGGCGGACGGCGGTTCGCCCGCAGGCATCTGCCAGCGCTTGGACGAGATCCTCTCCCGAATAGGGCTTCCCGACAAGCTTTACCCCCGGAAATGAAGCCTTGATTTCGCTGGCATCGGTGTAGCCCGAGGCAAACACAAACGGGACGCCTGCTTCACGCAGGCCAAAAGCGAATTCCAGCGTTGACGTACCACCCAGCATGAGATCAACGATAGCAGCGTCGAAATGCGAGGCCACCTTCCGGCCGTCCATGTCCGTGAGATCGCGGGCGATCTCCACTTCGGCGGCGCCATTGTCGCGGCAGAGCTGTTCAACGTCCATTGCGATGAGAAATTCATCCTCAAGGACAAGAATCCGCAATCCGTCAAGCAATGGGGGCACAGTCAATGACTCCTTGAAACGGTCGGACTCATGATCGCAATTTCAAGCGATGTCATTTAAAAATGACATGTTGCGCGGTGAGGCCGCAATCGCGCAAAACAGGTGAGGCGGTCTGCCAGGGACGGCTTGGAGGAGGGTAAGAATGTCAGATCAGGGCAGCCGCTCTGTCTCCGGTCGTCAGTATCCCTGCGAAATCTGTCCGTTGCGGCCGTTGCCGGTCTTTCGCGACTTCGAAAAATCGGAGTTGGCTTTCGTCAGCAAGTTCAAGAAGGGCGAACTCGCGGTCGACAAGGGGGCTTCGGTGCTGGTCGAGGGAAGCCACAACGCGCATCTCTACACGGTGCTTTCGGGCTGGGCTTTCCGCTACAAGCTGCTTCGGGATGGCCGCCGTCAGATTCTCAACTATCTCATGCCGGGCGACCTTATCGGCCTGCAAGGCAGCGTGATGGGCGAGATGCAGCATTCCGTCGAAGCTCTGTCGCCGATGCTGCTTTGCATCTTCGATCGCGAGTCCCTGCCAGAACTCTACCGCAATCATCCGGGCCTCGCCTATGACATTACCTGGATTGCCTCGCGCGAGGAGCGCATGCTGGACGAGAATCTTCTTAGCATCGGGCGACGCAGCGCGCTCGAGCGCGCTGCGTATCTCATCGCTTTCATCGGCAGCCGCGCCAGGACGGTTGGGCTGAACGGCAAGCAAAATCTGCAGATACCGGTCACTCAGCAGCACATCGCCGATACGCTCGGACTGTCGCTCGTCCACACCAACAAGACGATCCGCAAGCTGATGGACCGCAAGCTGATCTTGTGGCGCGATGGTGGCTGCGAGGTGATAGACAATCAAGGGCTCAAGCAGCTGGCCGGTTGGGAAGGGCTCGGGGAATCGCGGCGGCCGTTGATATGAAGCGCCGAATCTGGTGCGCGCCGCAGCGTTTTGGGGTAGTTTAGGACGGGCTGGGAACCTTGAGACAGACGGCGCGTTTGAAAGCGAACAATCACAAGGAGTTAAGCAATGGCGACCGCCGCAGGAAAGACCGCAACCGAAGATCGCCCTAATGCGGATCTTGAAGCCGATATCAGGCAGTTGAAAGCAGATATCGACATGCTTACCAAGCAATTGGCCAAGACCGGCGAGCACGGCTACGGCGCCGCCCGCCGCGTGGCAGCCGAAGGCGTCGAGCAGTTGCGCGTGCAAGGTGAAGCAGCGTTTGACACCCTGCGCGGCAATGCCAGGGACATCGAAGCTCAGCTTCTGGCAAACGTGCGTGAAAAGCCGGTCACCTCGCTGGCTATCGCGGCTGGCGCAGGTTTCCTGTTCGCGCTCCTCGCTCGCCGCTAGCCGCATTCCAAATGGGAATGCTGGCAACCCTGATTACCGGTTTGGCTTCAGGCGAAACCATTGCCGCCCTGCGCCGTGCACGCACTGCGGCAATGGTCTATTTGCTCGCCGGGATCGTGGCGCTGTGTGGAGTGGGGTTCCTGATCGGAGCCGCCTATATCTGGACGGCGATCCGCTACGGATCGCAGGTGGCGGCATTGAGTTTCGGCGCGGGTTTTCTTGTCGCTGCCGGACTTATCCTGGTTGTTTACAAAATTGCCGAGGGTTCGCGCTTGCGGCGTCGGGCAGAACGCCGCAAGGCCGACGTGACCGCCGTTGGCGTGACGGCCGCCCTTGCCGTGATGCCGACATTGCTCAAAGGAAAAAGCGGTCTGGGGGTCATCCTCGGCTCGGCCGCGGCGCTCGCCGCTTATGCACTATACCGCCAGACCACCAGGCCCGGCGGCCCCGATGGCGGCGGTCCACGCTAGGATCATTGCAGGCTACTTCGAAAGCTCTTCCAGGGGCATTGATACTTCCGCGAATACACCTTCCGGCCGGAATTCATGGGTCACTTCGCTGGAAATGATCTTGGCGAGGCTTCGGCGGATGAGGATCGATCCGAAGCCTTGCCGCTCGGGCGGGGCAACACGAGGCCCACCGCTTTCCGTCCAGGTCAGCACCAGACGGCGATTGCCCTTGCCACCCTCGGTTGTCCAGCCGAGATCGACCGTGCCGGATGCCACTGACAGAGACCCATATTGCAGCGCGTTGCTGGCCAACTCATGCAGGATGAGGCCCAGTCCGACCGCCTGGTCCGGCGACAGCAACAGATCGGCGCCGGAGATGGTGATGCGAGGCTGATCGGCACTGTCGAAGGGCCTGACCTCCAACTGGACGAGTTCGCGGATGCCGATTCCACGCCACTCGCGGTCGGACAACAGGTTGTGCGCGACGCCCAGGGCCTGAAGCCTGGAACCGAAAGCCTCGAGGAATTCGCTTGGCCGGCGAGCATGACGCACGGTCTGCGTCGCCAGCGCCTGGACGGTGGCCAGCGTATTCTTGACGCGGTGGTTCAACTCCCGCAGCAACAGCCTTTGCCGCTCTTCGCCTAGCTTGCGTTCGGATATGTCGTAGTTGACGCCGAAGACGAGCGTCGGCTTGCCGTCGCTGTCCCGGTCGATGATCCGGCCGCGCGTGGCTATCCATCGCGGCGGGTGGGAGCCTTTCACCCGGTACTCGCCGAAATAATCGTCGCCGCCCGCCAGCGCGTCGCGAAAACGGGCCTCGGTCTGGTGGACGTCGCGGGGATCGATCGCGGCGATGATGTCCCGCGCCCGCAGCCGGGTCGAGCTCGGCAGGTTGAACAGTTGAGGTAGCAGGGCGTCGCACTCGATGACGTCGCCGCGGATGTCCCATGCCCAGCTGGCAAGCGATGCCGCGTCCAGCGCGATGGCGCGCCGCTTTTCCTCGCGGGCCAGCGCCACCTCGGCGAGGGCGCCGCTGCGTTTTGCGTCCTTCAGGGTGAACAGGCTGGCGGCGAGGCCAGCGAGCATCTTCAATTGATCGAGCTCGGCAGCGGAGTGGAAAGCATGCGGCGTCCGGTCGAGAACGCAGAGCGTGCCGATGCGTGCGCCCGCCACCACCATGGGGGCGCCGGCGTAGAAACGAATATGGTGCTTGCCCGTAACCAGCGGGTTGGCTTCGAAGCGCCGGTCCGCCGTGGCATCGGTGACCACCATCGGTTCGTCACCAGCGGAGATGGCATGGGCGCAGAAGGAAATGTCGGTCGCCGTCTCGGTCTCTTCCAGGCCAAGACAGGATTTGAACCATTGGCGCTTATTGTCGAGCAGCGTGACCAGGGCGATCGGCGCCTTCATCAGGGCCGCCGCGAGGCGGCTGACGCGGTCGAAATCGGCGTCCGCGGCCGTATCCAGCATTTCCAGCCCGCGCAACACCGCCAGCCGATCCTGGTCCTCGACCGCCCGCGCGACCTCAGCCGGCAGGACCGGACGCGTTTCCGGCACGTTACTCACTCAGTTCCCCGATGATCCGTCCTGCTCCGCTCCGCCCTGTCGATTTTCCGGCGCCGGGTCCGCTCGCGGGCCAACCGCGTGCCGGAACCATCCTAACAAGGCAACCGTTACCGGACCGTCTCTTGCGAGCCGCCCGAACTGGCGCACCACCATACAAGGATCGAGCATGGCCAAGATCATTCCCGAAAACAAGGCGAGGCAGGGGAGGCGGGGCCAGCATGGTTTGCGGTTCCTGATCGCGGCGTTGCTCCTGGTGATCGCCGCGTGGGGGATAGCCGAAATCTACGGCCAGATCGCCAAGACACCCGCTACATCGGAGGGAGGTGCGACGAGCTAGGGCCATTTCTGGCAAAGGACGAAACTGCCGCAGCATCAGGCGGCCTTTTCCTTGGCGACGCTGGCAGGCACCAATACGTTCAGAGCGCCAGGGTGAATTTCGATCGTTGTCTCACGATCGAGTTTGATCAGTTCGCCGTCCAGGACGGCCCGAAACTTTCGGCTTCCCGAATGTATTTTCAGGACAACCCTGTCAGCCTGATGGATCTCGACATGCTCATTGTCGCGCCATTTGCCGCGCGCCATGTTGAAAAAGAACTTAATCAGCTCCGCGCGCTGTCGCGCCACGGTAACGTATATGCCGAGCACGCCCCCGGCCGGGTTGTCGGCATAAGGCAAATGGCCTTCGCCGAACAGATTGTTGGTGATGCCGATGCCGGTTATCCGCGTCGCCATTTCAACCTCGCCGATGTGGAGCGTAACGTTCATCGTTGGAGGGTTGTTGATCGTCGCCCACGCCGCTTTCGCCGATGCCCGGATCTTTCCGAAACGCGACCCGAACTCCATCTTCTCGCGCAACTGCACCATCTTGGCATGCATGCCGATCGAGAACTGATGGACAAAAGGTCGCCCGTTCGCCGTCGCAATGTCGACTGCGATGATTTCCCCATCAGCGAAGGCACTGACGGCCGCATCGATGGATTGCGGGATCCCCAGTCCGCGCGCAAAGAGGTTCATCGTGCCGGCTGGCAGTATGGCCAGCGCCTTCTTCTTGCCCATCAGCCGGGCGGCGGCCGCCGAAATGGTGCCGTCACCACCGCCGGCCAGGACGACATCGACGGCGCTACGCGAGGCCGCGGTGTCGAGCGCCTCCACGATTTCCTTGCCCGCCACAATGTCGATGCTGACGGAGTGCCCGGCGGCCTCCAGCGTTTGATGAAGTCTGTCGGAGAAAGCAGCGAGATCGATTGTGCGCAAGGTGCCGCCGTCGCGGTTAAGCACCGCCGCAAATTTCATGCCCCACTCCGTGTCGTGAATGCCCGAGCGCTATGTTAGCGCCGCCAGCCAAATTACCGAAAAATCTTACGTCCAGCCAACGGCTGGAACGTGTCTAGGGCCTAAAGGTTCCGTCGATGGAAGTTCTGATGCCCATCGAAACCTTGCATGTCTGGTTATGCGGTTCCCGCTGTTTTTGTCGGAACAACCCAGGGTTCACAACGTTGTGAATTTGCAAGACGACGACCGCGCCCGACGAGGCGCAGCGTCATGAAATCACATACTAGGAGAACTATCATGATCCGCAACCTTTTAGCCACGACCGCACTCGCAACATTGATCGCGACCGGCGCTCATGCGCAAAACGCGCCTGCTCCGGCCGCGGCGGATGCACCTGTCGTACAAAACAACGCCACAGCCGCACCTGTGGCTCGAGCCGATGGCTTGATCGTCAGCAATATCATCGGTGAAACAGTCTATAATGGCTCTGCCGACGACGCCGAGAATATCGGCAAGGTCAGTGATGTTGTGTTCGACAAGGATGGCCAGGCCAAGTCCGTGATCATCGACGTCGGCGGATTTCTGGGCGTTGGCGCCAAGAGCGTCGCTTTCGACTACTCCAAGCTGCAATGGGCCGAGAAGAACGGTGATCGCTGGCTGGTTGCCCAGGCGACCAAGGATGAGTTGACGGCTCAGCCGGAGTTCGACACCAAGCCCTATGCGGCAAAGCCCGCTCCGGCGGCTTCGACCGACGCAGCCGCTCCGGCAACCACGGACACGGCCCAGGCGCCCGCCGATACGAACACGGCCTCGGCCGAGCCTGTAAAACGGGCGGACGGCAACCTCGCGACGAACATCGTCGGGGAAACCGTCTATAACGGAACGGGCGACGACGCGCAGAACATCGGCGACGTCAACGATATCGTGCTGACCAAGGAAGGAAAGGCGAAATCGCTGATCATCGGGGTTGGCGGCTTCCTGGGCCTGGGCGAGAAGAACGTCGCCTATGATTTTGACAAGGCGCAGTGGGCCGAGAAGAACGGCGATCGCTGGCTTGTAGCGCAGACTACGAAGGAACAGCTCCAGGAGCTGCCGGATTTCGACCGCAAGGCGTATGATCCGGTGCCGGCCACCACGGCGTCCAATGAGCCGGCAGCGACGGCACCGGCCGCGGCGCCTTCTACTGGAACGGCTCCTGCTGACCAGACGGCGAATGCTCCTGCCGCTACGCCAGATGCCACCGCTCCCGACCAGACCGAGACCGCGGCAATCGACAAGTCGACGCTGACGGAGATGCCGGTTGGCGAAATCCGCGGTGACGATCTGAAGGGCACGACAGTCTATGGTGCCAATGACGCAAGGGTGGGTGAGATCGGCGATGTCATCCTGACCCCCGACAAGAAAGCCGACGCGGTGATCGTCGATGTCGGGGGCTTCCTCGGCATGGGTGAAAAGGAAGTCGCGGTCGGCATGGATAATCTGAAATTCATGACCGACAAGGACGGCAACAAGTACCTCTACACCACCTTCACCAAGGAGCAGCTGGAAGCCCAGACCGCTTATGACAAGGGCAGCTATGCGCAGCAGCGCGACAAGCAGCGGCTGATCGTCCAGTAACGACCCTGCAGCTTCAAAAAAAAGGCCCGCCCTGTGCGGGCCTTTTTACGTGGAGCGGGGTTGCAGCCCGGAGATGTGACCCACGACGCCAAGGTCCGTCAATTCGGCCAGTGCCAAGGATTGGTCCAGATGTTCGGCACGCCACGACAGGAGCCGCTCGGCGAATTCGAGCCGGGTGGAAAGATGGGCGGGGCTGGTGGCGAGATTCTTCAGTTCGCCGGGGTCCGCCTCGACGTTGAAAAGCAGTGGCGGCAAGCCGCCGCCAAAATGCACGTATTTGAATCTCGTGGTGCGAATGACAGCCAAGTTGCAGTGGCGCGAGCCGACGCCGAAATGCGTTTCAGCGTCGCCTCTCGAGACAGAGCGGAAGTCGAATTCCCAATGCGCGGCGTCGCGCCAACTGGCAGGAGTACCGCCGCTCAGGAACGGCTTCAGCGAACATCCGTCGAGATGCGGTTCCGGGGCGTCGCCTAGCAGGTCTATAAGCGTGGGCAGGATGTCGACCGCTTCGGTGAAACGATCGACCTTGCCACCGAAGGCCTTACGGCGCCTCGGATCGCGAATGATCAGCGGGATGTGGTAGCTGCCGTCGAAGTAGCCACCCTTGCCGAGCATGAAGTGATCGCCCATCATCTCGGCATGGTCGGAGGTAAGGATGATGATCGTTTCATTCCACGCGCCTGAAGCCTTGAGCGATTGCCATATCAAGCCAAGCCGTGCATCGACCTCCGAGATCATGCCGTAATAGATTGCCCGTATGCGGCGGAAATCGTCCTCACTCCAGTCGTACACGTTACCCGGGACGCCGGGGCGGAAGTTCGCGCGTTTTCGCTGGCTGAGGTCATAGGCAATATAGGGGTGGCTGCGGGCTTCGTCCCGCCAGCTCTCTGCACGGTAAAAGGCCGGCCCATCATCAGGATCGTACAGCGTGTTGTAAGGCTCCGGCACGATGAAGGGCGGATGGGGGCTGATGAGTGAGAGATGCGCGAACCAAGGCGCGTCCCGGTCCTGCTCGCCGAGCCAGCGAATGAACTCGCCGGCAAGGAAAGCCGTCGGCGTTTCGTCCTTGGAATAGATGGGCGGCGCCTCTGATACCGCGTCGGTGTGGTCTTCCCCCTCGACAGGACGGTGAATCGCCGGCGACCCGGCGCTGACACCCATGCCACGCTGTTTCAGCCAGGACAGCCACTGCTTCTGATGTTCAGGCAGCAGCTGCCGTACGGTGAAGCCAGGCAGCACGCCCTCGTAGCTTTTAAGCCTCGGATCGCCCGGCGACAGCAGTCGCGGATCGAGCGCCACATCCGTGTAGCCGAACAGCGTCGGATCATAGCCCAGGCTTCGGGCATGCAGCGCGATATTGGAGTGGCGGGCGTCGAGGGGCGTGCCGTTGCGGCAGACTCGGTTGTTCATCTGATAGAGGCCGGTATAGAGGCAGGCCCTGGCGGGCGAGCAGGGCGCCGCGCCTGCGTAGTGACGGCTGAACAGGACGCCTTCGGCGGCCAGTGCGTCGGCATTCGGCGTCCGCACCACGGGATGGCCCGCAGCCGACAGGCAATCGCCCCGCCATTGGTCGCAGGTGATGAACAGGACGTTCGGGCGCCTATCTGTTCCAGCCACTCGCAACACTCCTTCGCTTATGTTCGCTCGCTATCCATGGAACCGATTTCCAGCAGCGGCGCAAGGCGGCTTCAGATGGTGGATTAGTGAACAAATCGACAATGATTGTTCACTTATTCAGCACAGTCCATCCGGTTTTTGCCGCCTTTGCCGCCGGCGAATGCATCCTCATATTGGCATGGACAGCGGCAAGGGCCGCATAAGTATAGGGAAGGAGCAAGACAATGCTCGACCAGATCAAGGGCCTACATCACGTCACTTCGATGGCCAGCGATGCCCGGCAGAACAATGATTTCTTCACCAGAAAACTCGGCCAGCGCAGGGTCAAGAAGACCGTGAATTTCGATGCGCCAGACGTCTATCACCTTTACTATGGCGATGAGGCTGGCACGCCGGGTTCGGTGATGACCTATTTCCCGTTTCCCCATATCGGCAAGGGCCGCCACGGGGTCGGCGAAGTCGGCACCACGGTATACTCGGTGCCCGAAGGCACGCTCGGTTATTGGGAAAAACGCTTCGTCGACGAGGGCGTCACCGGCCTGTTGCGCGAAGAGACATTCGGAGACAGGCGCCTGGCTTTTGCGGGTCCGGACGGCGATGGTTTCGCGCTGGTCGAGGACAAGGCCGACACCAGGGCGCCATGGGCAAAGGGCGGCATCCCCGCCGATGAGGCGATCCGCGGCTTCCATTCCGTGTCGCTCAGGTTGAAGGACGGCGGCGCCACCGAGGAACTCTTGAAATTCATGGGCTATGAGGAGATCGACAAGTCCGGCACGATCAGGCGGCTGGCGGTCAAGAACGGCAATGGAGCCGATGTCATCGACATCGAATCGCTGCCGACGGCGCCGTTTGCCGATCTCGGTGCCGGCTCGGTCCACCATGTCGCCTTCGCCGTCGAAGACCGCGCCAGGCAACTCGAAGTGCGCAAGGCGCTGATCGATACCGGCTACGGAGTGACTCCGGTGATCGACCGCGACTATTTCTGGGCGATCTACTTCCGTACACCTGGCGGTGTGCTGTTCGAAGTCGCCACCAACGAGCCGGGATTCGACAGGGATGAGGACACTGCGCATCTGGGCGAGGCGCTGAAGCTGCCAATGCAGCACCAGCATCTGCGGCCCTATCTCGAACAGCACCTGCAGAAGCTGGAAGGCTGAAGCCATGAGCAAGGACGCTTACATCCACAAGGCACTGCCCGGTTCGCCGGGCGGTCCCCTGCTGTTCGTCTTCCATGGCACCGGGGCCGACGAGAACCAGCTGGTCTCGCTGGGGCGCGATCTCGCGCCTCGCGCCACCATCATCTCGCCACGCGGCGATGTCTCCGAGCACGGTGCCGCGCGCTTCTTCCGCCGCACCGGCGAGGGCGTCTATGACATGGACGATTTGGCCCGGGCGACGAACAAGATGACCGCCTTCATCAAGGCCCATGTCGATGACGCAAAGCCGTCGGCCGTGCTGGGGCTTGGCTATTCGAACGGCGCCAACATCCTAGCCTCGGTGGTGTTTGCCGAACCCTTGCTTTTCGATGCCAGCGTGCTGATGCATCCGCTCATACCGTTCGAACCCGAGGTCAGGGGTAGTCTCGCCGGCCGGCATATTCTGGTAACCGCCGGCGAGCGCGATCCGATCTGCCCGCCGGACCTGACCGCAAGGCTCGAATCCTGTTTGCGTGCCCAGGGTGCCGATGTCACAGTGGAATGGCATGAGGGCGGGCACGAAGTGCGACCCAACGAAATCGATGCGGCAAGGCGTTTTCTGGCCGGTGCCGACCAAGGAGTGTAGAGATGCCTGACCAGTTGCCTGAGATCGAACTGGAGGATCGCGGTTCCAAGGGTCGTTATGTGCTGCGCGGACCCGGCGGCGCCGAGGCTGAGATGACCTTCACCAAGATCGGTGAGCACCAGATCATCATCGACCATACCGAAGTCCCAGATGCCTTTCGTGGCCAGGGTGCCGGGCTTCGGCTCGTCACTCGCGGCGTCGAGGATGCGCGTGCGGCCGGCAAGAAGATCATCCCGCTCTGTCCGTTCGCCGCGGCGCAGTTCCGGCGCCATCCGGAATGGGCGGACGTGCTGAAGCAATAGGGCCGTCCCCGCTTCGTCGGGACAGTGTCGTCGCGAAGCTGCCAGTCACAATGGCAACAGGGCTCTGGCATTTGCGCCCGCACGCCATCTTGCCTAAGTAGGTATATGCAGGCAACGCGCCGCCCAATCGAGCGAATGATCCCCGATGACCGAAACCGACCTCGTTCCCGTCTTCGACGGCCATAACGACACGCTGCTGAGGCTCTACCAGTCGAAGGACGCGGATGTCGAAAAGCTCTTCATCGAGGGGCAGGCCGGCGGCCATATCGACCTGCCGCGTGCCAAGGCCGGAGGATTTGCCGGCGGCATGTTCGCGATCTTCCCGCCGCCGATCGAGAAAGCCCGGCGCGGCGCGGTGCCCCTGGCACCCAGCGATGCCGAACCCCTGCCTCCAGAGGTGCCGCGCAACGAGGCACTGACATCGACGATCGCCATGGCCTCGATCCTGTTCCGGCTTGAGCGGGCCGGGGCACTCACCGTCTGCCGGAGCGCCGGCGATGTGCGCGACGCCATGGCCAAAGGCTCGATTGCGGCGGTGTTCCACATCGAAGGCGTCGAGGCGATCGATCCCGAACTCACCATGCTCGACGTTCTGCATTCGGCGGGCCTGCGCTCCCTCGGTATCGTCTGGAGCCGGCCGAACGCGTTCGGGCACGGTGTGCCGTTCCGCTTTCCATCCTCGCCCGACACCGGGCCGGGCCTGACCGATCCCGGCAAGGCCCTGGTCAAAGCCTGCAACCGGCTCAAGATCATGATCGACCTTTCGCATCTCAACGAGAAAGGCTTTCGCGATGTCGCCGCGCTCAGCGATGCGCCGCTGGTTGCCACCCATTCCAACGTGCACGCGATCTGCGGCCATTCGCGCAACCTCACCGACTGGCAGCTCGGTGCGGTCCGCGAGTCCGGCGGCATGGTCGGGCTGAATTTCGCCACCGGCTTCCTGCGCGAGGACGGCCGCATGAATGCCGATACCAGCCTCGACATCATGGTGCGCCATGTCGATTCCTTGCTGCAGGCGCTGGGTGAGGATGGCGTCGGGCTCGGCTCGGATTTCGACGGCGCGATGATACCGGCGCCGATCAGCGACGTGACCGGTCTGCCGAAGCTCATCGATGCACTGGCGGCACGCGGATTCGGCCGCGCGCTGATCGAGAAGATCGCCTATCGCAACTGGTTGAACATGCTGGAACGGACGATCGGTTAGAACTCGGAGCCCATGCGCTTCAGCCAGTCCTTGCCGACGCCGCGATCCCGGACGATGGGCAGCGGATCTTCCGCATCGAGCCGCGCGCAGATGCGGTAGACCTCCAGCGTCTCGGCGGTCATTTCTCCGCGCTTGTAGAAGTACATGGCGGCGGCATAGCGGGTGCGGCCAGACCATCTTTCGCCAAGCGGCGTGTTGATCAGTTCCCACTGTTCGGCCGCTTCCCCGTCGTCCACCCTGTTTTCGACATCGTCTGCCATGGTCAGAAATCCGCCGGCGGGTTGGCGGTGCGGCGGTCGAGCTTGATGAACGGCCGCGCCACAATTTTGGCGCGCTTCATGAGCTTCTGGTACTGCAGTTCGCGCATGGCGTAGATCTCGACCCAAAGGTCCTCCACCACGGTATCACCGTATGGCCGCGCCAGAGAGGCGATGGCGATGTTGCGCTTGGCCATCGGCGACCACATAGCGGCGCTCACCAGGCCGACTTCACGGGTTTTCCTGTGGTAGACGATGGCGTGTTCAGCCGGGATGTTGCCGTCGATTTCCAGCCCGACCAGCACATGGCGCAGCCTGCGCTTTGCCCGTGCTTCCAGTATGGCGCGGCGGCCGTTGAAATGGCCTTTTTCCGGATCGACCATGAAGCCGAGCCCGATCTCGTCGGGCATGCGCAAGCGGTCGGCGCGGATGGCATGCTCGGCGGTGGTGAAATCCGCATTGGCCACGATCAAACCGGCCTCTAGCCGGGCGCGGTTGAGCGCGGTGTAGCCGATGGCGCGGATGCCTCGCAATTCGCCGGCACACATCAACCGGTCCCAGAGGCTTAGCGCCTTGTCGGACGGCACGAACAGTTCGTAGCCGAGGTCGCCGGTGAAGCCGGTGCGTGAAATGGTAACGGTGCCGCCATCATGCGGGAAATCGGCAATGTCGAAGATCTTCAATGCCTCAAGGCCGGCAAAACCCGCATCGCGCAGCACGGCGAAGGAGGTCGGCCCCTGCAGGGCAAGTCCGGCGACGGCTTCGGTCTCTTCCTCGACCGTGACATCGAACCCGGATGCGCTATCGAGCAGCCAGGGCAGATGCCGCTCCTGCGAGCACAGCCGGAAGCGCGTCGGCGACAAGCGAAACAGCGTGCCATCGTCGAGGACGAATCCCTCGTCGTCGCACCAAGCGGTGTAATGGACACGGCCGGGCTTGAGCTTGCCGACATCGCGCAAGGTGACGCGGTTCAGCATGGCCTCGGCATCCGGCCCCTCGATCCGGTACTTGGTCATCGGCGAAATGTCGAACAGAGCGGCCTGGCTGCGGATGGCGAAATATTCGAGTTCCTCATCCCACAGCGAATGCGGGGCGCGGTAGCCCGCCCAATTGTACCAATCCTGGGTTCTCGCCAGCGCGTCAATGCGCGGCTGGAAAGGGGTGCCGAGACGCAGCGTGCGGAAATGGCCTTGGCCGGCGATGCGGGCTGTCGATGAGGCGGTGGTGGCTTGCTGGTTCATGACGGCGTCCCTTCGCGCCCCCCTCTGTCCTGCCGGACATCTCCCCCACGAGGGGGGAGATTGGCTGTCGCGGGCGATTTCGCCAATCTCGGACGGCAGAAGGGAGGCGGCGATCGAGCAAACTGCCGATCTCCCAACAAATGAAGGAGATGTCCGGCAGGACAGAGGGGTGCGCCGCGGAGTGAGGCGTTTGCGGACTGAAACACCATCCTCACCCCTTCATCGCAAGGACGCGCCGCGCGGCGTTGAGACCAGGCGCGCCGGAAACGCCGCCGCCAGGATGCGAGCCCGCGCCGCCCAGGAACAATCCCAAGATCGGGGTATCATAGCCTGACCAGCCGGAGACCGGGCGCGAGACCAGCATCTGGTCGGCCTGCAATTCTCCATGGTGCCAATGGCCGCCCGGCATGCGGTAGCGCGTCTCGATATCGGCCGGCGTCAGAAGTTCGGCATGCACAACGCTTTTGCCTACGCCTGGCGCGTAGGCCTCGAGCTGCGCCATGACCGCCTCGCGGAATTTCGGCTTTCCGACGTTCCAGCCTTGTTTCAGCGCGTAGGGTGCGTATTGCACCACGGCCGAGAGGACGCAGGCGCCGTCGGGTGCCAGCGACGGATCGGCAAGGCTGGGCAGGGTAATCTCCATCACCGGCTCGGGCGAGAACTCGCCATATTTGGATGGATTGAAGGCGCGCTCGACATGGTCGGGCGACGGGGCGATGACCAGACGGCCCTTGTGCCCCGTGGCATCGACGCCCGTGAACTGCGGCGGCCGGTCGAGCGCCAGATTGAGCTTGGCCGCATCCCCCTTCATGCGGATGTTCTTCACCTTGCGCGTGAAACCGGTGTCGATTTCGCGAGGGCCGATAAGGTGTAGGAATGTGGTGGCCGGGTTGATGGCCGAGACGATGGTCCTGGCGCGCATTTCCTCGCCGGTGTCGAGCGCCACACCGACGGCGCGGCCTTTCTCGACGATGATCCTCGTTACCGGAGAGGAAACGCGGATGCTGACGCCGGCCTTCTCCGCCGAGGCGCGGATGGCGGCGATGACCGCGCCCATGCCGCCCTGCGGCACAATTTGGGCGCCGGCCATCCCGCCTGCCTCGCCAGCCAGGCGATAGTAAAGGCCGAGCAGCGAGGTCGGCGAGCGAGGCCCGAGATGGCTCCCAAGCGTTGCGTCGAACGCAAGCAGGCCTTTCAGCCTGATATCCTCCAACTGTTCATCCAGCAGGTCGGCGACATTCATCAGCAGCACCCGCAGGAAGTCGCGCATGTCTTCCTTGCCGAGTTTCTTCAGCCCCAGTGCGGCCTGCCCCAGGGAGGCCGCCTCCAGTAGCGACACGCCGGCGAGATCGGGCGGCCGGCGGGACAGGAATGGCTTGAGGATGCCGGCATATCGCAGCAATTGCGCGCGCAATGCCTTCCAGGCCGACTGCTCCGTGGGGCTGGCGCCGGTCAGCACCTCGCCATAGGCGCCGTGCAGCATAAGCGCGGGGCCATCCCTGGACAGCGCAACCGACGGCACGAAGTCGGCACGGTTAAACCGCAGCCCGTGCTTCTCCAGCTCCAGCGTCTTGACGACATCCGGATGCAGACGATTGAGCAGATGCGCTATGGACGACGTGCGGAAGCCCGGCGCAAATTCCTCGGTGCGCGCCGCACCGCCGACCTCATTTGCAGCCTCCAGAACCAGCACCCTGCGGCCGGTTTTCGCCAGCGTCGCGGCAGCGACGAGGCCGTTGTGGCCGCCACCGATGACGATGCAGTCAAATGACGTCATGGGCCGGGCTCATATGCGGGGTCGACTTGGCGAGGTCGCGCAGGATTTCGGCCGCCGCGTTGCGCCCGGGCGCGCCCATTACGCCGCCGCCGGGATGGGTCGACGAGCCGCACATATACAGACCGCGGACGGGCGAGCGATACTGCGCGTAGCCTGGGATCGGGCGGTTGAACAGAAGCTGGTCGAAGGTTAGTTCGCCTTGGAAGATGTTGCCTTCGGTCAGGCCGACCTCTGCTTCGATCTCGCGCGGCGTGCGCACCTCCATATGCACGATGCGGTCGCGGAAGCCGGGCGAGTATGCCGCGATCTGCGCAATCACGCTTTCGGCGAAACCGTCCCGGTCGGCCTCGGTCCACTCGCTGCCGTTCACCTTCGGCGGTGCGTATTGCACAAAGCAGCTCATGAAGTGCTTGCCGGGCGGCGCCATCGTCGGATCGAGAGTCGTCGGGATGACCATGTCGAGGAAGGGGTCGGCCGACCAGCGCCCGGCCTTCCAGTCGTCATAGGCGCGTTCCATGCGCTCCATCGAATCGGTGAAATGCATGTCGCCGCGGTAGACAGGCGAATCCTTTGGCAGGGCGGGAAATTCCGGCAGCGAATCAAGCGCGATGTTGACCTTGCCGGACGAGCCGCGGATCTTGAAATTTGTGACCCGGCGCAGGAAGATGTCGGGCAGTTCCTTTTCCTCGACCAGTTTGAGGAAGGTGCGCTTGACGTCGGCGTTGGAGACGACGAGCTTGCCATGGATCTCCTCGCCGCCGGCCAGAACGACGCCCTTGGCCCTACCCCGGTCGACCAGAACATGGTCGACCTCGGCGCCGGTGCGGATGGTCCCTCCCGATGCCTTGAACGACGCGGCGAGCGCCTTGGCGACCGCGCCCATGCCGCCGCGCGCATAGCCCCAGGCGCCGACCGAGCCGTCGACCTCGCCCATATAGTGGTGCAGCAGCACATAGGCCGTGCCGGGCGACATCGGGCCGAGCGCGGTGCCGATGATGCCGGAGAGAGCAAAGTTCGCCTTGATGACATCGGTCTCGAAATATTCGTCCAGAAAGTCGGAAATGGACATCGTCCAGAAGCGCAGCGTCAGTGCCATCTCCTGCGCCGAAAGGCCCGCGAACTTCTTGCCGAGGTAGAGCAACTCGCCAAGATCGCGCGGCCGCAGGCTGGCCGGGTCGGGCGCTGTGCGCATCAGGAGCGGCTGGATGAAGCGGCATTGCCGGGTCACATCGCGGGCGTAGCGGTCATAGGCTTCGGCGTCGCGCCTGGAGAAGCGGGCGAATTCGCGCCGGTGGGCGTCATGGTCGCGGTAATTGGCGAGGTAATCGCCGTCGCGGGTGAACACGGCGCCGCCTTCATAGGAGATCACCTGCAGGCCGAAGCGCGGCAGTTCGAGATCGCGCATGATCTCGGGCCGAAACAGCGAGCAGACATAGGAGCAGTTGGAATAAAGGAAACCCGGCGTCAGTTCCCTGCTAGTGGCGGCGCCGCCGACCCAGTCGTTCTTCTCGACCACCAGCACGTCCAGCCCGGCGCGCTGCAAATAGCAGGCATTGACCAGGCCGTTATGCCCGCCGCCGATGATGATCGCATCCCAAGCTTTCATTCCTGCCGAGCTCTCATGCGCGATCCGCTGTTCATTGTGCGCGATCTGTCACCAACCGCCTGGAAATTGGCACGATGACTGCCGTCCTGTCCAGACTTACTGAATGAATGTTCAACAAATGATGTTGCGTTTTTCCCGGCACTCGATAGGCTTTGCCCGCGTTGGGCTGGCGTTCATTCGATTTGGGATCGAGCCTCGATGATGGAAACGGCAGAAGCCGAGCCGGAGTATGACGACACCGCCATCCGATTCCTCGAGGCGCTGTGGGGCGACGGCTACCTGTCGCCGGGCGGGCCGGACGAGGTCGACCGGGTGGTGGAGGGGCTTTCCCTCTCGGGCAAGACGATCCTCGATATTGGCTGTGGCTCGGGCGGCATCACGCTCCACCTCATCGAGCGCCATGGCGCCGCCCACGCCACTGGCTTCGATGTCGAGCGGCCGGTGATCGAGGCGGCCACGCAAAGGGCCGCCGCGCGCGGACTGGCTGATCGCGCCAGATTTGTCCAGGCGCCGCCTGGACCATTGCCTTTCGCCGACAGCGCCTTCGACGTCGTCTTTTCCAAGGATGCGCTGCTGCATGTGCCCGACAAGGACGCGCTGTTCGCCGATATATTCCGAGTGCTGAGGCCGGGCGGTGTCTTCGCGGCTTCCAACTGGATGATATCGCATGACGGCGAACCGTCGCCTGACATGAAGGCCTATGTCGCTGCCGAGGGCCTGTCCTTTGCCATGGCATCGCCAGACCGCTACGTGCAAGCGATGCGCGGCGCCGGCTTCGTCGATGTCACCGTCAGGAACCGCAATCCCTGGTACCGCGTGGTCGCCAAGGGTGAATTGGAAAGGCTGAAAGGGCCGCTCTTTCCCTCGGTGGTCGCGGCGGTTGGGTCGGCCTATGTAGAGAAGAATATCCGGACCTGGGAGGCCATGCACAAGGTGCTTGACAGTGGCGAGCACCGTCCCACTCATCTTCGCGGGTGGAAGCCGGATGCCAAGGGCTAGCCGGCGATGCTGGAGACCGTCACGCGCATGAAGACAGCAAACGCCAGGGAAGCGCTCCTTGAGCCGGCGCGGAAAGCCGACTCCGAAAAGCGCGGACGCAAGGCCTCGAAGGAGGTCAGGCAGCTTCAGCTCATCGAGGCGACGATCGATTCGCTGGCAAGGCGCGGCTATTCGGAAACGACGATGGCCGATGTCGCCGATGGCGCCGGGCTGTCGCGCGGCATCGTGAACTTCCATTTCGAAAGCAAGGAAAAGCTGCTCGTCGCCACCTTGCAGCATATGTATGACGAGTATTCTGCGCATTGGCGCAACGCCCTGCAGAGAGCGGGCGACGAGCCCGCCAATCAGTTGCACGCGCTGGTCTGTGCCGATTTCGACCGCTCGATCTGCAACAAGCGCAAGCTCGCCGCCTGGTGCGCCTTCTGGGGCGAGGCCAAGTCGCGGCCGACCTACCAGGCGCTCAGCAGCGCGCGCGATGCCGTCTACCAGACCATCTTCATCGACCTGTGCGCGTCGCTCAAGCAGAGCGGTGGTTATGCCTATGAACCTCAGGTCATGGCGCTAGCGCTCAGCGCCATGCTGGAGGGATTGTGGCTGCGGCTGATGATGGGCACCGAGGACACCACCCGGGAAACCGCCCTGCAGGCGGCCAACGAATTCCTGTCGGTCGCATTCCCGAAACACTACCCGCTGAAGGCCGCCGTCAAACCATAAGAAACCGAACACCACAGAGGATGGAACAGAGATGAAAACACTGACCCGACGCCTGACACTGACCATGGCTGTGGCCGGAACGCTGGCCGCTTCGGCGGCAGCGCTGGCTGTCGCCGCCGATAAGGATCTGATCGTGTTCGACTGGTCCGGCTACGAGGACCCGAGCTTCCACCCGAAATATGTCGAGAAGAATGGCGACTCCCCGACCTTCGCCTTCTTCGGCGACGAGGACGAGGCGTTCGAAAAGGTCCGCTCCGGCTTCAAGGCCGATCTCGGCCATCCCTGCTCGCAAAGCGTGGTGAAATGGCGCGAGGCAGGCCTGCTGCAGCCGCTCGACACGTCAAAAATCACCGGCTGGAAAGACCTCAATCCCGGCATCATGGCGATGAAAAACCTCGCCACGACCGATGACGGCAAGGCGTGGTTCATGCCTTGGGACTGGGGCAATACGCAGCTGACCTACAACTCCTCCAAAATCGACGAGAAGGATGTGCAGTCGCTGAAAGCGTTCGCCGATCCCAAATATAAGGGACGGGTCTCGATCGGCGACAATGTCGACGACGCCTATGCGCTGGCCAGCCTCGCCATCGGCCTCAAGGACTGGACCAAGATGACCGACGACCAGTTCAAGCAAGCCTCCGACTTCCTGCGCCAGGTGCACAAGAACGTGCGCTCCTACTGGACCGATACCACCGACGTCGTGCAATTGCTGAGCGGCGGCGAGGTCGATCTCGCCTGGGCGTGGAATGACGCGACGGTCCAATCGGTCGCCGCCGGCGTTCCGATCAAGTCCAAGAAGGACACTGACGAAGGCATCTCGACCTGGGTCTGCGGCTACGTGCTGTTCAAGGATGCGCCCGGCAACATCGATAAGGCCTATGATTACCTGAACGCCGTCAATGACCCGGAGACGGCCAAGGTGCTGGTCAAGGACTGGGGCTATGGCCAGGCCAATGCCAAGGGAATGGCCGGCGTCGACCAGGCGGTCCTGAAGGAAAAGGGCTATGACGACGTGCAGAAATTCATCGACAAGACGCTGTTCCAGTCGCCGGTGCCGTCCGATCTCAAACTCAAGATGATCGCCGAATTCGAGAAGATCAAGGCAGGCTATTGAAGACCGAGTTCGAGCAAACTGATGTCGTCATCGTCGGCGGCGGCTTCACCGGCCTGTCGGCGGCGCATGCGCTGAAGGCGGCAGGCATCGGCTTCGTGCTGCTCGAGGCCCGCGACCGCGTTGGCGGACGCGCCGAGGCCAGGCAAAACGGGCTTGGCGAGCGTATCGACAGCGGCGGTCAGTTCCTGTGCGAGGACATGCCGGAACTGATGGCTCTGGTCGAGGCTTACGGCAAGACGCTGGTCGAGACCTATGTGGACGGCGATTTCATCACCCATCCGTCGATGTCGGTCGAACAGGCCGAGAGCACCTACGATGGCGCGATGGCAATCCGCGAGCGCATGAACAGGATCGAGCCGAACGATCCATCCATACAAGGCATCAGCGCCGCCAGCTGGCTCGAACGCCAGCATGATCCAAGCGATGCAAAGACTGCTTTCCGGTCGATGATCGAAGGCCTGTGGTGCTTGCCTATGGACATGGTGCCGCTCTGGTACCTGATCGACAATGACCGCCGCATCACCAATGAAGTGCCGGAGCTGCAATATTTTCTGCGCGAGACCATGCAGTCCCTGGCGCAGGACCTGGCTTCCCAAATCGGCGACCGGGTGCGGCTGAATGATGCGGTCGCGCGTATCGAACACGGGCCGCATGGCGTTAGGGTCGTCTCGGCACACGGTGCCATACAAGCGCGTCAAGTCCTTCTCGCCCTGCCGCCAGTGATGGCCGCGAAGCTCGACTTCGCGCCTGCTTTGCCGCCAGGTCTCGGCGGGGCGCTCGGTGTCTGGAAGAGCGGTGCTGTCATCAAGGTCCTGGTGCGTTATCCCAGGCCTTTCTGGCGCGAACGGGATCTGAGCGGCATGGTGATGTGGCGAGACCTGCCGGGATTGTTTGCCTGCGACGCCAGCAGGGACGCGGAGCATGCCGCGCTGGTGGTCTTCATCGGCGGCCCGCTCGCACTGCGCTGGCATGCGTTGAGCGAGGCGGCTCTTCGTGGGGAAGTGACGGCCCGATTGGAGGACGCCCTTGGTCCGGAGGCGGCCAATGTCATCGATTTCAGTTCACGTGACTGGATAGGGGACCGTTGGAGCGGCGGCGCCTATAGCGACATCATTGTCGACGTGGGAGCCATCGATGCCGAAGAGACGATACGCAGGGGTGCCGCGCCAGTGCATTTCGCCAGTTCCGAGCTTTCGCCATCCTTCCCGGGCTACGTCGAAGGCGCCATCGTCGCCGGGCGCATTGCAGCGCGCAAAATCGCCGCGGAGCTTCAGTCGGCCATCGCCACCAGGGCCTCGGGCTCATAGGCGAGGCGGATCGAGGTGCCGACCGGAATGTCGTCGGCGCCGAAATCATTGGTCTCCGTCACCGAGAGCGGCTTCTCCAGCCCGGGGATCTCGACGATGAGATGGGTGATCTCGCCGAAATAGTGCCGTTCGACGACCTTGCCGGCAACTTCGAACTTGGCCGTTGCATTGTCCCACAACACGCGGAGACGCTCGGGCCTTATGCCGAGCGTGGCCGACCCACCATTGCGCACGAAAGCCTTCGGCTTGTCGGTTTTGATCCTGCCGAAGCCGAGCGTGTCGACGACCAGCGAGGCGCCGTTCTCCTCGACGATCTCGCCCTTGACGAAGTTCATGCCGCCGAGGAAGTCGGCAACCTGGCGGTTGACCGGCCGCTGGTAGATCTCCTTGGGCGAGGCGACCTGCGCTATTCTGCCGCCGAACATCACGGCGATACGGTCGGACATGGCCAGCGCCTCGTACTGGTCGTGGGTGACCAGAACGAAGGTGATGCCGACCGCCTGCTGCAGGCGGCGCAGTTCGACCTGCATCTGCTCGCGCAGTTTCTTGTCGAGCGCCGAGAGCGGTTCATCGAGCAGCAGGACCTTGGGGCGCATCACCAGCGCCCGGGCGAGCGCCACGCGCTGGCGCTGGCCACCGGAAAGTTCGGTGGCCAGACGCTTGCCGAGGCCGGTCAGCGAGACCTGCGCCAGCGCCTCCTCGACGCGGCGCTTTTCCTCGCTGCCTTGCAGCTTCAGCCGCTTCAGGCCGTAAGCGACGTTCTGCTCGACGTTGAGATGCGGGAAGATCGCGTAGCTCTGGAATACCATGTTGGTCGGCCGGCGGTTGGCCGGTATGCCTTCCATGGGCTGACCTGCAACCGAGATCGAGCCGCTGGTCGGGTTGTCGAAGCCGGCGATCATGCGCAGGAGCGTGGTCTTGCCGCAGCCGGAGGGCCCGAGCAACGAGAAGAACTCGCCTTCCCCTATGGTCAGCGACGCGTCGTCCAGCGCCTTGAACGCCCCATAGCTGCGGGTAACGCTGCGGATTTCTATCATGGCCCGTTCGGAGCGCGGCCGATCTGCCGGCGATGGCTGCTCAGGCATAGAGGCCTCCCTCGTTCTGGGTGCGTCGGGCCGCGCGGCGGCGCAGGATTTCCGCCACGGTCATCAAAAGGAACGAGGCAAAAAGTAGGAGCGTGCCCAGCGCCAGCACGCCCGGCAGCTTCGCCGCGAAGCGCAGCTGGCCCCAGATGTAGATCGGCAGCGTTGCTTCGGTGCCGGTGAGGAAGAAGGCGATGATGAATTCGTCGAGCGAGATCGTGAAGCAGACCAGCAGGCTGGAGATGATGGCCGGCGCCACCATCGGCAGCGTCACGCGCCGGAAGGTGCCGAAGGCGCTCTCGCCGAGATCGGCGGAGGCTTCCTCCAGGCTGCGGTCGAAGCCCTCGAAACCGGAGGTCAGCACCGTCATCGAATAGGGGATGCAGACCAGCACATGGCCGAGCACGACGGTGAACAGCGACAGGCTCAGGCCCAGTTGCAGCATCACCAGCAGCATCGAGATGGCGACGATCACCTCGGGCAGCACCAGCGGCGCCATGATCAAGCCGTTGATGGTTCGTCGGCCGGGATAGCGATAGCGGGTGATCGAGCGGGCGGCGAGGATGCCGAGCACGGTGGACAGGATGGCGGCCGACACGCCCACGACGAGGCTGTTCCAGGCTGCATCAAGCAGGGCCGGCGTGCGGGGCAGGTCCTCGTACCAATGCAGGGTGAAGCCGGAGAGCGGGAATTTCGGCGTCGCCGCCGTGTTGATCGAGAAGATCGGCAGGAAGATGACCGGCAGATAGAGGAAGACGACGTAGAGGAACGCGTAGGCCGGCAGCCAGCCGCCGGAAAGGAAGCGCCGCAATGCCCTCATCGCGCCAGCCTTTGCACGGCGCGGATGACCAGCACCGTGGCCCCCGCCATCATAGTCACGATGACCATGGTGGTGACGGAAAGGGCGGCGCCCAAAGGCCAGTTGGAAGCCTTGCCGAATTGCGCCTGAATGGCGTTGGCGATCATGACGCCGTCCTTGCCGCCGACCAGCTTGGGCGTGACATAGTCGCCGACGGTGGGGATCATGACGATGAGCGCAGCCGAGATGACGCCGGGCGCCGATAGCGGCAGGGTGACACGCAGGAATGAACGCAGCGGGCCGTCGCCAAGATCCTTGGCCGCCTCGACCAGCGTTCGGTCGACCTTTTCCAGCGAGACGAAGATCGGCAGGATGGCGAAGGCCGCCCAGGCATGCGTCAGCGTGATGATGACGGCGGTCGAGTTGTAGAGCAGCGCCGTCGACGGTTCGTCGATGATGCCAAGGCCCATCAGGCCGGAATTGAGCACGCCATTATAGCCCAGGATGACCTTCCACGACATCACGCGCAGGAGATAGCTCGTCCAGAACGGAATGGTGATGAGGAATAGCCAGAGGCTTTTGTGGCGGCCGCCATGGAAGGAAATGAAATAGGCGATCGGATAGGCCAGCAGGACAGTGAGAAGGCTGACCGTCAGCGAGATGCAGAGCGAGCGCCACAACAGATCGCGGTATATGGGCTCGGTGAGCGCGACGCGGTAATTCTCCAGCGTGAAGGTGCGGTCGATAGTGAGATAGTTCTGCGTCCAGAAGGAGTGCGCGATGACCACCAATATCGGCAGGACCAGCAGGATGAGCGCGTAAACGAGGGTCGGGCTGATCAGGGCGAGGCCCTGTGCTGGTTCGGACCGGAGGAGGGCATTTCCTTTGGCCCTCGCCATTCGCAATGGCGGTGACCCTTCCGCGGCCACCGTCATTGCTGGGCCCTGAAACGGTGGGCTGCCGGCGTGATTTCGGTTGCTGGCCTGGACTTTCCCGCCATGCGGCATCCCATCGTGCTGGCCCGGCCGCCTGTTCCCAATTTTATTCTCGAGCCCGACCATTGCAATAGCTGTGGCCGCTTCGTTGGTCGCGCTCTAGCTTGCCGGCTTTCTTTGATCATGCGCGCAGCCGCACATTGAAATCAAGCGCTAATTCTGTGATATTGATTGAACGACCATTCAGAATGAAGTTGGTAATGCCGCGTGGGAATCGGCGCTGAGCTTCATCTGATGGCGATATCCACTTGGCACACGAGGCGATGATGGCGGCTGTACAGGATCTGAGAGCGACTGACATCACTGAGACCAGCGGTGACGATGCGATCGAACTTGGCAAGCGCCATCTCATCCAGCCCTGGCCCTATGCCGGTTCTGTCGGCGCCGAGGCGCGCGCGCTTATCGGCGAGGGCAACGGAATTTACATCACCGACAGCTCCGGCAAACGGCTGATCGACGGGCCAGCCGGCATGTGGTGCGTCAATATCGGCCACCGCCGCGAGGAACTCGCCAAGGCGATGTACGACCAGGCGATGGCGCTGTCCTACAACACGCCCTGGTACACGATGAACGCACCCTCGGCGGAACTTGCCAGGCGCATCGCCGGCCACGCGCCGGGCGATCTCAGCCACGTCTTCTACACCACGGGGGGCTCGTCGGCCGTCGAGACGGCGCTGCGCTTCATGCAATTCTACAACAATGTGCGCGGACGGCCGGAGAAGAAGCTGATCCTCAGCCGAGGCGGCGCCTATCACGGATCCACCTATCTTTCGGCTTCGCTCAACGGCCGGCCGCGCGACCGCGACTGGATGGACGGCGCCGACGAGCTGGTGGTCAAGCTGTCGTCGCCCGATCCGTTCCGCCGTCCGCAGGGCATGAGCCTTGCCGCCTTTACCGATTTCCTGGTCGATGAGTTCCGCGATACGGTCGCGCGCGTCGGCGCCGACAAGATTGGCGCTTTTGTCGGCGAGCCGGTGCAGGCCTCGGGCGGTGTGGTCATCGCGCCGGACGGCTACCTCAAGCGCATCCGCGAGATCTGCCGCGACAATGATATACTCTATATCTCCGACGAGGTGGTGACGGCCTTTGGCCGCCTCGGCTACGTCTTTGCCTCGGACGAAATGTTCGGCATCGATCCGGACATGATCACTTTCGCCAAGGGCGTCACCTCGGGCTATTTTCCGCTTGGCGGTGTCATCATTTCGGAACGTTTGCTCGAGGACCTGCGCCGGTCGAACCATCCCGATGCGATGTTCGGCCATGGCCTAACCTATACGAGCCATCCCATTGGCTGCGCCGTAGCCCTGAAAAACCTCGACCTGCTGGAGGAGGTCGTGCTCGCCCACGCGCAGGAGGTCGCGCCCTACTTCCAGGCGCAATTGAAGACCCTGGAAGAGTTGCCGCTGGTCGGCGAGGTTCGGGGCCTGGGGCTGATGGGCTGCGTCGAATGCGTTGCGGACCGCGACAGCAAGGATCCCCTGCAACTCGACAAGGATGTCGGCAAGCGCATCGATGCGCACTGCCACGAACTCGGCCTGCTTGTTCGGCCGCTGATCAATATGTGTGTGATGTCACCGCCATTGATCATCACCCGCGAGCAGATCGACGACATGGTCGGCATCCTGCGCGAAGGCATTTCCCGCACGATGGACGATCTGCACAAGGAAGGCGTGTGGCATGGGTGACATCCCTTTCCGTGTGAGCGGAGGTCGGCGCCAGCGTCGCCCGTAACGGCACCAAATCCGGAGCAAAGAGCAGCCTTCCGGCGCCTGGAATTGGGCGCCGGAGGTTTCCTGCGGATATCAATCCATGACGAGGTTCAGGGTTTCATGCGGCGGCGCGTTCGCCGGCCGGCCGGCGGCGCAGTTGAGGTTGGAGGATGGCAGGTGGGCTGTAGTTCGCTTCGTTCAGGCCCACATCCGTTCCGGGCGGGACGATTTGGTCGATCCGGTCGAGAATGTCATCGCCGAGCCGCATTTCGGCGCCGGCGAGGAGGTCGTCGAGATGCTGCATGGTGCGCGGCCCTAGAATGGCCGACGTCACGCCTGGATGAGCCATCACGAAAGCCATCGCCATGTGGGTGAGCGACATGCCCGCTTCTTCAGCCAGCGGAATGAGCTGCTCGACCGCGTCCAGGTTGCGCTCATCGGACATCTGCCTCGGCATGTATTTGACCCGCAGGCTGTCGGGCAGTGGCTGGCCCTTGCGGTAGCGCCCGGTCAACATGCCCTTGGACAGGGGGCTCCACACCATCGCTCCCATTCCATATCGCTCGCAAACGGGAAGGACTTCGCGCTCGATGCCGCGATCAAGGATCGAGTAGGGAGGCTGCTCAATGCGGAAACGGGCGAGCCCGCGCCGCTCGGCGGTCCACTGCGCCTCGACGATCTCCGACACAGGAAAGGTCGAGGATCCGATCGCGCGCACCTTGCCGGCGCGCATCAGATCGGTGAGCACCGAGAGGGTCTCCTCGATGTCGGTATCCGGCGCGGGCCGATGAATGAGATAGAGATCGATATGGTCGGTCTGCAGGCGGCGCAGCGAAGCCTCCACGGCCTGAACGATCCAGCGTCGCGAATTGCCTTGGCTGTTGGGGTCCTCATCCATGGGTCCATGCACCTTGGTGGACAGCACGATCTTGTCGCGCCGGCCTTTCAGCGCCTTCCCGACGATCTCCTCCGATTCGCCGCGGCTATAGCGGTCGGCGGTGTCGATGAAGTTGATGCCGGAATCCAAGGCTTTGTGGATGATCCGGATACAGTCGTCATGGTCGGGATTTCCCAACCCACCAAACATCATGCCGCCCAGGCAGTAAGGGCTGACCTTGATGCCGGTCCGTCCCAGCGCGCGATATTGCATGATCTCTCCTTCGGGCCCGTAGCCAATGCCGCCCGGCCGTGTTACGCAGCTAACCGGAACGAGATTCCGTTTATACGGAACATTGTTCCGTTTAGCAAGTGGGCGTGTTGTGGCAGGCGGCACAGACAATTCCGAAAAATGCCTCGAGCCTGCGAAGCAGCCGGAGCGGAGGGTGCGCGCCGATGCGCAGCGCAACCTCGACACATTGCTGCAGACGACAATGGCGGTTTTTGCCAGTGACGGGGTGGATGCACCGGTGCGCCTGATCGCGGAGAAGGCCGGTGTCGGTGTGGGTACAGTCTATCGTCACTTTCCGCAGCGCTCCGATCTGGTCGCCGCCGTGTTCCGCCGCGAGATCGACGCCTGCGCCGCAGCCGCCGCTGTCCTGTCGGCCAAGCACGAACCCTTCGAAGCGCTGGCTGCCTGGATGCAGCGATACGCGGCGTTCGTTGCCGCCAAGCGTGGGCTGGCCAAGGCACTGCACTCCGGGGATCCGGCGTTCGATACGCTGCCGGGTTACTTCGACGAACGGCTGAGGCCCGCCCTTCGCAAATTGCTGGAAACCGCTGCCGCCGCTGGTGTGGTTCGGGCCGATGTCGATGCCGACGAACTTCTGGGGGCCGTGGCCAGTCTGTGCATGTCGGCTCACAATGCTGGAAGCGGCCGTGCCGAGCGGATGGTTGCCCTGCTGGTCGATGGGCTGCGACACGGCGCGACGTCACCGTAGCAATCCGCGCTGCCTGGCAATTGCTGATGAGGGACTATCGTGCGCGGCGCGAGCGGAAGCCTCGCCTATGACCTGAGCGCGTCGTTCAAATTCCACATGTCCTTTTCCTCGGGGGCGGTCTCCAGCCGTAGCACCGGCAGCATCTTGCGCAGATGGTCGTGATGGGTGCGCACGCCATATTCGAGATCGGAGAGGTAAAAGCCCTCGAAGGCTTCCGACAGCATGGATTCGTTCGACCATACGGAAAGCTGGACGTCTTCCGACATTGTATCGCGGTCGATGCGGAAGGAAAGGTAGCGTGCGGCGGCCTGTTCGCGGCTTTCGTCGCGGTAGCGATAGATTGCGCCGCGCAGCAGGGTCTCGCCGGTCGACAGCGGAAACTCCTGGTAGAATTGCACCGATTCCGGCATCACCGAAATGACGGCGTTGGGGAAGATGCCGTAATAGACCCAGGCCTTCTTCAGATAGTCCGGCAGATGCCCCGGTTCGGGTGCGATCTTGACGTAGTTCCTGACGCTCCAGCGGCGGCCGGCATGCGGGTTGTAGGTGGCGAAGGAGCGCGACACGCCGTTGACAAAGGGCTCGTCGAAATAGGTCGCACCATAGAGATCCTGCAGGGCCGGGTGCGCCATGGCGACGTGATAGCCCTCATTGTCGACGTCGCGCACCGACTTCCAGTTGACCGGCGTCTTCTGGTTCCAGATGCCCCAGGAGGGCACCATGTCGGCGGCATTGTAATGCGCGAATTCCGCTTCGATCGGTTTCATCAGTTCGGCGACCGAGGGTTGAGGCCCGCCACTGCGGAAGCGGATGAAGATGAAGCCCATCCAGACTTCGAGGTCGAGAGGCATCAGGCCGAACTCGTTCTTGTCGAGATCGGGGAAGGAGCGCGGGCGCGCGGCGCCGCGCAGCGTGCCGTCCAGATTGTAGACCCAGCCATGGAACGGGCACACCAGCGCGTTCTTGCAATTGCCCTGGCTGTCGGCGACGACGCGGCTACCCCGGTGGCGGCACATATTGTTGAAGCCGCGCACGACACCGTCCTTGCCGCGCACCACAAGAGCACGTTCGCCGACGACGTCCATAGTCAGATAGTCGCCGGCGTCCGGGAGGTCGGAAACGTGGCCGACGATCTGCCAATGGTTGCGGAACACATATTCCTTCTCGAGTTCGAGAAGGGCATCGGAATGGTAACTCCAACCCGGCAATCCCCTGCGATCCCAATCGTTGGGGATTGCCACGTCACGCAGGTGCGGATTCATGTCCGTCTCTTCTTTTTATTGAATAATCATTCAATAAAATCATATTTCGTATTGAAATGCAATGGCTTGTGCCTGTTGACCTGGTTCTGCGGCGGCGGGAAGGCACAGTTCGAACGCGAAAGCGCTGAGAGTCGAACGCTTGCCGGAGGGCCGTTTCGAACCTGTTACATCGGTTGTTCGGCGCCATCTTCGCGTTGTTACAAAGTGCGATTAGGTTCGCTTCATCACAAAAAGAACATCAACGAAGGGAACGGCGATGCATGCGAAAACATACCCGAACAGCGGCGAGTGCCGCTTCCAGGCTCCGCAGCGCGGTGACTGCCGCCCGAAGCTGGCGCTGCGGCAGCGCAGCAGCGACCACCCCATGGCAATGTACATGGTGCTGGCTGCTTGCGCCTTCGTCGGCATGGCGGTCACGCCGACGGTCGGGCCGGCCTTTGCCTCGCTGACGCCGCCTGCCGGCATCATCGAAGGTGCGCCGACAACGGTCAAAAGCGCGCGTCTGCCGATGCCGGCAATCGATTTCGCCTGCAAG
Organism: Mesorhizobium sp. ES1-1; assembly: GCF_020164785.1. Classification (GTDB taxonomy): domain Bacteria; phylum Pseudomonadota; class Alphaproteobacteria; order Rhizobiales; family Rhizobiaceae; genus Mesorhizobium. The sequence continues at coordinate 49,586 of NZ_JAIUGX010000018.1, forward strand.
GGCCAATCCTGGGGGGCCGAGAGCATGGATTGCTTGCGCGCCATCGCCGAGCAACCCGGGACCAACAAGACCCGGGCGATCCGCATGATCGCCAATGTCGCGCCGCTGTCCACGACACCCAACATTTTCTGATTTGCCAAGGCGTTATCCCGAATTTGGTTCCCACCTCGGGATGATGCCCTGACCTCCCCGAGCGCCCCCTCCAGCGCTCCGCTAGGCTCCCGCCGCAAGTCGGCCGGGAGCCATTTTTTAGTCCTCCGAGGCGGCCTGTTCGGCTATCGCCGACAGCACGCTGCGAACATCCAGCGTGCTGAAGGGCTTTTCCAGGATCTGCGGCCTCTGACGCGCCGGCAAGGCGTCGATCTCGGCCTTGGCGCCGATCAGGTCGCCGGTCACCAGCACGAAGCGCCGCGCCAGTCCCGGCCTCTCGGCGAGCAGTTCGCGATAGATCGCCATGCCGCCCGTGCCGGGCATCCGCAGGTCGGAAAACACGATGTCGGGCGGCATATGGCCACTCAAGGTGCTGCCGGCCGTGTCCCAACCGGCCACGATCCGCGACTTGATGCCCATCAATTCGAGAATATCGGACAGCGACCCGGCGACATCAGGCTCATCGTCGATGATCAGGGCATGACGCAGGCCGCTCGAACGCGGCTGGTTTTCGCCGGCAGCTGCAGTGCCGGTCGCGATGGCCGGCAATTGCACGACAAAACGCGCGCCTTTCGGCAGCACTTCCTCGAACCAGATATTGCCATTGTGTCGCTCGATGATGGATTTCGAGATCGACAGGCCGATGCCGGTGCCGACGCCCACCGGCTTGGTGGTGAAATAGGATTCGAAGATGCGGCTGCGTATCGCTTCCGGCACGCCGGGGCCATTGTCCTCCACCGAGAAGCCGGGGTTGCCGCGCTCGCTGCGAAACGTCCGGACCTTGATCAACCGTTCCCCCGCGATGCCGGCAAGCGCATGCTGGCTGTTGATGAGGAAATTGGCGGCCACCTGCGTCACGTGGTCGGCATCGGCCATCGCCAGAAGCGGCCCCGGAGCGAAATCGGTGTCGATGATGATGCCGCTTGAGCGCGCGCCATAGGCGGTCACCTCCAGCGCGGCCCGGATCACCTGGTTGAGGTCGGTCTCCGCCTGTGCCGCAGGGTGGAGGCGGACCATGGAGAGGAAGCTCTTGACGATGCGGCCGCAGCGCTCGGCGGCCGCGCGCACTTTCTCGGCACGGACCTTGGTCTGAGGGTCGGAGGCGAATTCGTGCAGCAGTGTGGACTGCGCCACCACCACCGCAAGCGGATTGTTCAATTCGTGCGAGACGCCGGCGAGCAACGATCCCATCGCCGCCATTTTTTCGTTCTGGTGCAGTTTTTCGCGCTGACGGCCGATCTCCTCCTCGGCCCGTAGTTTGTCGCGCAGGTCGCGGATCGAGCCGAAGATGAGGCGGCGATCGGCCACCCGCATTTCGGTTGCCGTCAACTCGATCGGGAACACCTCGCCGGCGGCGTTCTGGGTTACCGTCTCCAGCCGGTGACCGACCATTGGCGCACCGCGACCGGACATGTATTCGGCGCCCGACGAATAGCCCTTGCGGTAGTATGCCGGCACGACGGTGTCGAGCAGGTCCTTGCCCAGTATATCGCTGCGCGCGAAGCCGAACATCTTCTCTGCGGCCGGGTTGAATTCGATGATCGAGCCGGTCTCATCGATGACGATGATGGCGTCGAGAGAGGCCTGCAGCATGGTGCGGCGAATGACTTCGCTGGCGTGCGCGTCGGAGGGCGATCGTTCGATGGCATCGCCGATGGCAAGGGCGATGATATGCAGCGTCGCCTCTTCCTCGTCGGTCCATTCGCGCTCATGGACGCAATCATTGACCGCCAGCGTGCCCCACAGATGGCCGTGGGCGAAAACCGACACCGAAAGAAATGATTTGATGCCCTGTTTCTCGAAGTCGGTGCGCAGAAAACCATCCAGGTTGCGCGTATGGCCGGAGAAGATCTTGCCTTGCCGTTCGTCCTCAGCCAGCCGTTCCAGCAATGGATCGGAGTTCACAATTGATTGCATGATGACGGTTGGGGACGCCAGTTCGCCGCCAAAAGCCGGATTGATCCAGTAGGCGGCGACCGACTGGGCGAAACCCTGGCCGGGCAGTTCGCGCAGGCGAAACAGGATGCCGCGCTGGCAATCCATGGCCTGGCAAAGCGTTTGCAGGATACCGACCGCTTCGCGCTGCCAATCGCCGGCTTCGCGAAGCCGGCGAACGACGCGCACGGCGGCCATTGCCGCGCCCTGCCGGGTTCCCTGCATCTCCGTGCCTGTTGGTTCAACGCCCATCTTCAGCCGTCATTCCAGGTCATGCCAATTCGGTCCAGGCAAGTGCCGGCCCCGCATCTCCGTGATGCTCTATGCTCAGTTGCCGTCGCCGGGCGGCAGCGAGAAGATATAGCCTTCGCCGCGAACCGTGCGCAGGAATTTTGGATTGGCGGGATCAGCCTCGATCTTCTTGCGCAGCCGCATGATGCGGATATCGACGGCGCGTGATGAGTCGGGATCCTCCGTGAAGCCTATCGCCTCGGAGATCGCGGCGCGCGTCAGCAACCGGTTGGCACGGGTCAGGAAAACTTCCAGGACGTCGAACTCGCTCTTGGCCATGTCGATAACGGCGCCATTGGCTCCGGTCACCAGCCTCCCGTCGAGGTCGGCCTGGAACGGACCGAAGGCGAGCGAACGACGTTCGGCCTTCGCTTTCTTCTGCAGCGGCTCGGTCGGTTGTGGCACGCGACGCAGCACGCTGCGGACCCTCGCCAGGACCTCGCGCAATTCATAAGGTTTGACGATGTAGTCGTCGGCGCCGAGTTCCAGCCCGACGATGCGGTCAAGCGCGGTGCCGGCAGCGGTCGCGTAGATGATGCCGACTGGAAGCTTCGAGCGCAACCAGCGGCCGAGCGAAAGGCCGTCCTCGCCCGGCATGGCGATGTCGAGGATGGCCAGGTGGAACGACTGCGTCTCGAGCAGCGCGCGCGCAGCGGCAGCGCTTTCCGCGGTGACGGTGTCATAGCCGGCGGCGCCAAGATATTCGGCCACCGCGTCCCTCAGGTCGGGTTCATCCTCGACGATGATAATCCTTGCCCGCACGATAGCCTCGCTCCCACTTTCAGTGGAAAGTAGATTGGGTATAAACATCATGTCCAGCACTCATATCCGGTTGCCTGGGAACGGTTGGGAAACATGGCCGCACGACCCGTTATCGCGCTTGTTTCGGTGGCCGAGGTGGTGGCGACCGAACTCGCCGACCATCTCGAGCGCCGTGGCCACGATGTGCGCCAGGCGCGCCAGCCATGGGAAGCCGAATCGCTGCTCTCGGGAAGGGGCATCGACGTCGTGGTCGTCGGCGACAGTCTTAGCCAAGCGGAAGGGCGCGACCTGCTGAGGCGCTATGGGGGCCAAGGCGCGGATGGCCAGATCGGCCCGGATTTCATCCTGATCTGCCGGCCGGCAGATCTCATCGACAAGGTGCTGGCCCTGGAGCTCGGCGCGGCTGACGTCGTCGAAAGCCCGCTCAATGTCAGGGAACTGGCTGCGCGGGTCGGCGGCCTGGTGTCGCGGCGCGGCAGGGGCATCCAGGAATTGGTCGTGCTGGAGAATGCCACCGTAGACCTGAGATCTGCCATGGTCATGCATCGTTCGGGCACGGAAGAGCAGCTTTCGCCCGGACAGGTGGCGTTGCTCAGGCTGTTCTTGGCCAGCCCGCGAAAGGTGCTGACGCGCGACGACATCATTGCCGCAGCACCTGCCGAAAATGCCGACGCCTTCGATCGCTCGATCGATTCGCGGATCGTGCGGCTGCGCCGCAAGCTCGACACCGAGACGATCACCACCATACGCGGCGCCGGCTACCGATTCGATCCGCCGCTGCAATTCACGGACTGACGACCTGACGTGCCGTCGATCGTTTTGGCGAAGCATAGGCTTGTTTTCGCTGATACGCGGATGCTTAGCGGACCACCAGGAGTGACGGTCCCGAAGGCACGTCATTGCCGGCGGCCATTTCGCTTGCCTGAGCGCGATCCCGCAAGAGAACGGTGGCAAGGCCGGCAAAGCCGAGCAGGCCCTGAGCGTAGAGAAGCGCGGAAAGCACTGAGGCAGCAAGTTTCGTTTTCATCGTAAATCCCAAAATGGCGTTGTTCAAGCCGGGCGGTCGAGCGTCGATTCGTGTCGCCACCGAAGCGCCCGCGCCGCTCACGGAGCCCCCCGTCGCGGCGCGGGCCTTCGGTCCTCTCGGCAGCAAGTTGCCGGAGGGGCCGCGCAACCATCAGCTTCAGGCCGACCCGCCAGAGGGCCTTCAGCCGGACTGTGCGCAGGCTGGAAACGGTTCCAGACCAAGGCTAGAAACAAGGCGGCGCGTCTAGTCAAAGATGCAGAGGCAGGGCATTCGGTGTCGGCGCCCTGTCTCGTTGCCGTCTGTTTCGTTGCGCAGACTGTGCTTGTCGCGCGTATCCGGATCATGCCGCTCCGCGCGGAGCTTTGTTGCTGCCTGGTTTCGATATCGCGAAAACCATCTTTCATATGAGGGCAAACCGCGCGTTCGTCGTGCTAAACCCTTAGGAAGTCGTGGAATTTGAGCTGGTGGCGGGAACGAGGGTGGCGATTACTGTCGGAGTCAAGCTGGGGCGTTAACTTTTAGAAACATTTACGAAACATAAACGCGCATTTCTCGAAATCTATTCGAAACACGCAAGGACGATAAGGCGGCCATCGAATTGAGCCGGTCGAGCCGGCAGAGAGAGGACACCATGCGCACCATCATTTACACCAGGCTTATCAACGTTGCCGCCGCTGCCCTGACGGGCGCCGCGCTGCTGTTCGGCACCGGCGCGGGCGCCGCTCACGCCGCCAACAAAATTGTTGCAACGGTCTCGCTATCGCAGCAGATCATGCAGGTCTCTGTGGATGGCCGGCCGACTTTTGCATGGAGGGTGTCCACCGGTGACAGGGCGCATGTGACGCCGACCGGCTCGTTCAAGCCGACACGCATGCACGAGATGTGGTACTCGAAGAAATACGACAACGCGCCGATGCCGCACTCGGTCTTCTTCAGCGGCGGTTACGCGGTTCACGCCACTTATGCGATCAAGCGCCTCGGCCAGCCGGCTTCACATGGCTGCGTGCGTCTGCATCCAGACCATGCCGCGGACTTCTACCAGCTCGTTGAAACCTTCGGGCCGGCCAACACCAGCATCGTGATCGTCAAGTAGCAGCCTGAAGGGCCGTGTCACACGGCTTTGCCAGGTAGCCGATGGCCTTGCGCATCGGCAGCGCCGAGCACGCCAAACCGGCAGTGCCGCGCAAAAAAGAGGCCGGAAAATCCGGCCTCTTTTTGTTTCAGTCCTGCATTGCAGGCATCAGTTTCGGATCCGGCTTCTCCGCGTGATGCGGCAAATCCTTGCTGGCGATGAAAGTGTAGAACATGGGCACGACGAACAGCGTGAACATGGTGCCGACAAGGATGCCGGTGAAGATGACCAGACCCATCGAATAACGCGCCGCCGCGCCTGCGCCGCTCGATGTGATCAACGGCACGACACCGAGCGCCATGGCCGCCGTCGTCATCAGGATCGGCCGCAGCCGAACCTTGGCCGAAGCGACGATGGCGTCGCGGCGTCGCATGCCATGCTTCTCGCGCTGCTGGTTGGCGAATTCGACCAGCAGGATGCCATGCTTGGTGATCAGGCCTATCAGCGTGATCAGCCCGACCTGGGTGTAGATGTTCAGCGTGCCGAGGCCCAGATTGAGCGGCACGATCGCGCCGAAGATGGACAGCGGCACCGCCATCATGATGATCAGCGGGTCGCGGAAGCTCTCGAACTGCGCCGCCAGCACCAGGTAGATGACGACCACGGCGGCCGCAAAGGCGATGAGGATGGTGTTGCCCTGTTCCTTCTCCTGCCGGGACTGACCGGAATAATCGATGAAGAATGTGTCGGGCAAGCTCTCTTTAGCGATGTCCTCCAGTGCTTTAAGGCCGTCGCCGGTGGTGACTCCGGGCAGCGGCAAAGCGGAAATGGTCGCCGAATTGAGCTGGTTGAACTGCTCGATGGCGGCCGGCGACGCATTGCTCGAGATCTTCACCACTGCCGACAGCGGTACCATCTCCCCCGTGACGCTGCGGACGAAATACTGGCCGAGCTTTTCGGGATTGTCGCGGAATTCCTGCGGCACTTGAGGGATAATGTCGTAGCTGTTGGAGTCGCGGTCGAACTGCGCAACTTCGGCGCCGCCGACGAGCAAGGTCAGGGTCCGGCCGATATCGGCGATAGGCAGGTTCAGCGCCGCAGCGCGGTCGCGGTCGATGGTGATCGTCACCTGCGGCGCGTCATAAGCCATCGAATTCTGCACGACGATGAAGCGGCCGGAAGCCTGCGCCTTGTTCTTGATCTGCTCGGCCGCCTCGTAGACCTCGGAGGCATCGCCGGTCGATCGCACCACCATGGCGATGGGAAGACCGCCGCCGGAACCCGGCAAGGTAGGAGGCGCGAAGACGAACGCCTGCACACCCGCGACCTTTGCGATCCGCGCGGTGATGTCGGCCTGCAATTCCTTGGAATTGCGCTTGCGGTCCGCCCAGTCCTTGAAGGCGAAGCCGACGAAGGCGGTGTTCGTCGTTCCGCCGAAGGCGACGGCCGAGAACTGCGCTCGCGTTTCGGGAATGTCCTTCACCAGTCCGAGGATCTGGTTGACGTAGGTTTCGGTGTAATCGGAGGTCGCATAACGCGGCGCCGTCACGAGCGACAGAAGGAAGCCCTGGTCTTCTTCCGGCGCCAGTTCGCTCGACGTCTTAGTGAACATGAAGCCGGTGACCCCGACAAGGGCGAGCACGATGATCAGCGTCAGCGGACGATAGTTCAGGGATCCGGTGACGGCCCGCTCGTAAACGCGTTCAACCCGCGCGAAGGTGCCGTCGACGATGCGCTGGAAACGACCTGGCGTACCCGCTTTCAGGAGGCGCGCCGACATCATCGGGGTGATGGTAATGGCGATGATGCCCGACAGCACCACCGAGCCGGCGAGCGTGACTGCGAACTCGCGGAAGAGCGCGCCGGTGAGGCCGCCGGTAAAGGCCAGCGGCGCGAAGACCGCCGCCAGCGTCATGGTCATGGCGACGATGGCGGAAGCGATTTCGCGCATGCCGCTGAACGCCGCCTGCATCGGCGACATATGGTCTTCCTCCATGTGCCGGTGGATGTTCTCCACGACCACAATGGCGTCGTCGACGACGAGGCCGATGGCCAGAACCATGGCCAGCAGCGACAGAAGGTTGATCGAATAGCCGACCGCGAACAGCAGGAAGCAGACGCCGATCAACGACAGCGGGATGGTGATGATCGGCATCATCACCGATCGGAAAGAGCCCAGGAACAGCAGGATGACGACGATAACGATGGCAACCGCCTCGGCGATCGTCTTGAACACCTCCTCGATCGAGGCGCTGATCTGCCCGGTGGCGTCGTAGACGACCTCGATAGTCATGCCCTTGGGCAATGTCTCCTGGATCTGCGGAACCAGCTTGGTGAGCGCGGCGGCCGTGGTCAGCGGATTGGCGGCAGGCGTCGGGAAGATGGCGAGGAAGGTGCCCGGCTTGCCGTTGAACGAAACCCTGGTGTCGGTGTTGGCGGCGGCGAGTTCGACGCGCGCCACGTCGCGCAACCGCACGACATTGCCGTCGGTCGAGCGTAGCGGCAACTCGGCGAACGCCTCCGGCGTCTGCAAGGTCGACCGGACCGTAACGGACGAAACGACATACTCGTTCTGGGTGTTGCCTGGCGCGGAGAGGAAGTTGGAATTGTTGATGGCGGTCAGCACCTCCGCCGCCGTCACGCCGCGCGCCGCAAGCCGGACCGGATCGATCCACACCCGCATCGAGTATTCCTGGGCGCCGAAGATCTGCACGTCGGCAACGCCTTCGACCGTGGACATTCGCGGCCGGATGACACGCTCGATATACTCGGTCAGCTGCTCCTTCGTCATGTTCGGATTCTGCATCGAGATGTACATCATCGCGAATTGCTGGCCGGTGCCCTTGACGATGACCGGATCCTTGGAGGCTTCCGGCAGGGTGCCCCGCACGCCCTGGACCTTGGACAGTACCTCGGTCAGCGCCACGTCGGGGTTCGATCCGAGCTTCATCTGCACGGTGACAGTGCTGGACGACGGACGGCTGGACGAGGTGACGTAGTCGATGTTCTCGGTCGACGCGACGGCGCGAGCGATCGGGGCGGAAATGAAGCCCTGGATCAGGTCGGCGCTGGCGCCGGGATAGGCCGTGGTGATGGTGATCGCGGTTTCGTCGACCTTCGGGTATTGCCTGATCGACAGGTTGAAGATGCCCTGGAAACCCAGGAGCAGGATCATGCAGGCTAGCACTGTGGATAGAACTGGCCGGCGGATGAAGAGATCGGAAAAGCTCATTGCTGGTCGGCCTGCTTGTTCGCCGATTTGGCCGGGTCGATGGTGTTGTCGACGGTGACGGAGATGCCGTTGAAGAGCCGGTTCTGGCCTGCCGTGACGACCTCGTCGCCGGCCTTGAGCCCTTCCACGATCTCGACCATGCCCTGGTTGCGCCGGCCCGGCTTCACGAACACCTGCGACAAGACCAGCGCTGGCTGGTCGGCCCCTGCCGGCTTTGCCGCGTCGGTGCCGTTGTTTGCGGGTTTGGCCGCATCGTTGGCGTTATCGGCAGGCTTCGCCGCATCGTTGGCGGGCTTGGCCGCATCGGCCGCCGGTTTCATCGCATCCGCTGACTTTGCATCCGTGGGACCCGCATCGGCGGGCTTGTCGGCGACCGGGGCGGCGGGCTTTTCCTCCGGCTTGACTGTCTGCGCCGGAGGTGTCTCTGCGGGCTTTGCGGGCACCACGACGAAGATATAGTCGCCATAGAGGCTGGTCGTCAGTGCTGTTTGCGGCAGGGTCAGCACGTTCTTCTCTTCCGGTAGCTCGACGCGAACCTGGACGAACTGGCCGGGAGTGAGCTTTCCCTCGGGATTGGCAACCTCGGCGCGGACGTTGACCAACCGGCTGGAGGAGTCGATCTTCGGATCGATGCCGCGGATGGCGCCGGCAAACGGCATATCAGCGGCGCCGAAGCCCAGCCGAACCGTCTGGCCGATCTTGAGCAGCGGAAGCTGCTGTTCCGGGACAGAGAAATCGACCCGCATCGTCTCGAGATCCTGCAGTGTCACCACAGCCGTGCCGGGCGCCAGATACTGGCCGATATCGATTTTCGGAATGCCCACCGTGCCGCCAAAGGGCGCGGTCAGTTGCTTCTGGTCGAGCACCGCTTGCAGTTTGGTGACTTGGGATGCCGAGGCCGAGGCCGCGGCGCGCGCCGTGTCCAGCGTCGAGTCCGATCCTACGCCCCGCTTCGTCAGTTCGATGGCACGGGCCAGCGATGTCTGATCTAGAGCGGCCTGCGCCTTTTGCGCGTCAAGATCGGCGCGCTCGACGGCGTCGTCGAGTTTCACAAGAACTGCGTTGTCCGCGACCTTCTGGTTGGCATGGAACAGGATTTCCTTGACGATGCCATTGGTCTCGACCGTCAGGTCGACGCCCCGAACCGCCTTGGCCGTGCCGATCGCCTCGATGCCGGGTGTCCAGGTCGAAGGCTTGGCGACGATCGTCGATACCGTTGCCGCCGGGGGTTTCATGGTGGCGAAATACTGTTTGATCATGCCATCGCGAAAATAGTTGAACCAGACGATGCCGCCGACGACGGCGACAAGCACCAACAGTACGACTATGACCAGAAAGCTACGGAGTATGCGCTTGAACAAGGAGGTCCCCTCAGTGGAAAATCCGGCGCAAGGCGCGGATATCGGAACACATACCGACGATGGGATCCGATTTCAAATAGTCGCGATCTTACTGTACCGTCTGGACGGTCTTGTCAATTGGGTCTAAGCTTGCCGAGGGAGGCCCGATGAAAGCCCAGCGAAAAAACTCGCGCGAGAAGATTCTCGCCGCGGCTGCCGATGTCGCACGCGAATCCGGGCCCGGCAGCCTGTCTCTGGATGCCGTGGCCAGCCGTGCCGGGGTGTCGAAGGGCGGCCTGCTCTACAATTTTCCGACCAAGGCCAAGCTGATGCAGGCGCTCGTCGAGGAATATTTGCGCGACTTCGGAGAGGCGCTGGAGGTCGCCGGCAGCAAGGACAAGGGTTCAAACTCGCTCGCCGTCTACATCAGGCTGTCGGCCGAGCATTGCGAGGAGGAGCAGCCCTCCGCATCCTGGATATTCTCGGCTATGGCCGAGGACCCAGATTTCATGACGCCGATAAAGACCTTCAAGCAGCGGCTATTCGAACGACTGAAGGGCGAGACGCCGAACATCAAGGCGTTGCTGATCTGCTACCTCGCCATCGAGGGGCTGCGCAGCATGAGTCTGTTCGATTCGGATGTGCTGTCGAAAGAAGAGCGCCAATTGCTGGTATCCTCGCTGCTCGAGATCGCCTCCGCCGCGCCGGCCCGCGACGATATCCATCAAGACTGATCCGGCCGGGTGTTTCACCCCAAGCGCGCCCACGTGCACCGTGCGTTTTGGTGCCCGCGTTGGTGCCATTGGCGGAGACCATCATCTCACAGGCCTGCCATGACTCGTCAGCCTCCGAGGCTGGAAGTCCGTCGAGCAGCAATATTCCACAGCCAATCCAGGGCGGTGCTATCAATCCACCCATAGCGGCGCTAGAACTGCGCGCGGGTTTCGTATGGGGTTACTATGTCCGCCATGGTCTTTCGCGCATTGCGCGCCATAGCCTTCGCTGTAGTCTGGGCTGTTTCTGTCGTGTGCGCGCAGGCAACCGAATTCAAGACGGTGACGATCAAGGTCGGCTACGGTCCCGGCGGTGGCTATGATCAGACGTCCAGGATCATAGCGCGTCACATCGGCCGCTATCTGGCAGGCAATCCCGATATCGTCGTGCAGAATGTGCCGGGCGGCGGCAGCCTCAAGCTCACCAAGATGGTGCTCGGCAGCGAACCGGCCGACGGGAGCGTGATCGCCTCGGTCAGCGAGGCGATGTCCTATGCACCGGTCCTCGATCCGGCAAACGCGAATTTCGACCCGCTTGCCCTCCAGTGGATCGGTTCCCTCGTCAATGAGCCGGCTTATTGCCTGACCACGAAAAGCTCCGGCATCGACACGATGGACAAATTCCTGCAGTCCGATTTCCTGGTCGGGTCGACCGGCAAGAGCAGCGTCACCTACATTTTCGCGGCGATGGTCAAGAACGGGCTAAACGCGAAGTTCAAAGTGGTCACCGGCTTCGAAGGCACGGCCGATATCCTGCTCGCGATGCAACGAGGCGAAATCGCCGGAATGTGTGGTGTCTCCAGTTACAATATCTCCGGAAATCGCGACACGCTGAACCTTATCGGAACATTCGGGTCGGGTACGGTTCCCGGGGAGGAAAAGCTGGAAAGGTTCACGGCCAGGATCCAGGATCCCAAGGTTAAGGAGGCCGCCACCCTTATCGAATCGGCCCTGCATTTCCATCACCCTCTGATAGCCCCGCCGGCAACGCCCAAGGAAACCGTCGAAGCGTTTCGCGCCGCTTATGGGCGAATGGTCAAGGATCCGGCCTTCTTGGCCGACATCGGCAAGCTTGGCGAAATGGCCGTCAATGCCACCAGCGGCGAAGAGATAAGCCGGCTTGTCTCGCAGCAACAGGCGGTCGGCCCGGATGTGTTCGAGGCCGCCAGAAATCTGGTGAAGTAGGTCTCGAGCGAGGCTCAGGGCGTGGATCTGGTCCTTACGGCAATCGTCGAAATGGCCCAGCCATTTCGCATGCTCATGCTTGTGGCCGGCGTTTTCGCCGGTCTCGTCGTCGGCGTGGTGCCTGGCATCGGCGGCCTGTTCGCGATGGCCCTGCTGATCCCCATGACGTACAATATGGATGCCTATTCCGCATTTGCGCTGCTGCTTGGCATGGGCTCGGTCAACACGACCTCCGACACGATACCGGCCATCCTTTTCGGCGTGCCGGGCTCGGTGGGCGCGGCGGCAACGGTGCTGGACGGCCATGCCATGGCCAAGAAGGGCGAGGCTGCGCGCGCCTTCGGTGCGTCCTATTCGGCGTCGATGATCGGCGGTGTGTTCGGTGCGCTGGTGTTGGCCGCGGCGATCCCCGTGATGCGGCCACTGGTCCTTTACCTGAAGACGCCGGACTTCTTCGCCATCTGCGCCTTCGGCCTCTCCATCGTCGCGATGCTGGCAGGGAGCCAGCCGCTGAAAGGATTGGCGGCGGCCATGTTCGGCATGCTGGCCTCCTTCGTCGGCATCGACAAGATCGCCGGCATCGACCGGTGGACTTTCGGCCAAATCTACCTCTGGGACGGCCTGCCGGTTGCCCTTGTGTTTCTCGGCCTGTTCGGCTTGCCCGAGCTGGCATCGCTTCTTCTGCGCGGCTCCATCCAGGGCAATGCCGAGAAACCAACCTATGCGGGCATGTGGCAAGGCATACTAGACACGCTTCGCGAATGGCCGCTGGTTCTTAAATGCAGCACGATCGGCTCCTTGCTTGGCGCGGTTCCAGGCGTCGGCATCGCCGTTCTGGACTGGATCGCCTATGGCTATGCGTCACGCCGGCCGGGATCCGGGCCGAAGTTCGGCGAGGGCAATGTGAGGGGCGTCATCGCTCCTGAAAGCGCCAACAACGCCAAGGAAGGCGGGTCGCTCATTCCGACAATCGCCTTCGGCGTGCCGGGTTCGGCGTCGATGAGCATCCTGCTTGGGGCCTTTGTCTTGCATGGCCTGGTGCCCGGCCCCGATATGCTCGGAAAGAATGCGGCGCTGACCATCTCGATGGTGTTCAGCATTGCCGTGGCCAACATCGTCGGCGCAGTCACCTGCCTCGTTCTGACCCGCCCGCTAGCCCGCGTCGCCCAAGTTTCCGCGGCGGTCCTGGTGCCGCTTGTAGTGACCTTCATCGTTGTCGGCGCCTACCAGACCAATATGAGCGCTTTCGACTTTGTGCTGGTCATCGGGATGGGCGCCATCGGCATGGCGATGAAGGAACTCAATTGGCCGCGTTCGGCCTTCTCGCTGGGCTTCGTGCTCGGTCCAAGCCTCGAGAACTATTTCTTTCTCGCCTATCAGATTTCCGGCTGGTCATGGCTCGCACAGCCGCTGGTGCTTGTTTTGCTTGGACTGGCGGTGGTCGGGGTCATCAGGCAGACCTTGTCGTGGATAAGGGCCAGGAATGCCGGCGGACCATTGCCGCCGGCATTGCCCGATATCGTGGCAAGCGCAGCGATGACCGTCCTGGCTCTCGCGGCGCTGGTTACGGCGGCAATCGGCTTTCCCTTCGAAGCCGCTATCTTTCCGATGATCACGGCCGGATTGCTGATGGTGTTTTCTCTGGTGACGACGGTGCAGACGACGCTGAGATGGTGGAAGCGGGGCCCCTCGACGCCCCTCTCAGCAACGTCCCCGCGAACTCCCGGCGAATGGTCGCCCGCCACGCAACCCACGATGAAGGGAAACCTCGGCATTGTAGGGCTCTGCCTTGCCCTTGCGGTCCTGATCCTGGTGGTCGGGCATCTGGCCGCGACGTTCATTTTCGTCGCCGGCAGCATCATGTTGCTTGGCTCGAAATCATGGCGTTCGCCCCTGGTGATCGCGGCGGCGACGACGGTGTTTGTCTATGCGGTTTTCGACGTGCTGGCGTCCCAGCCATGGCCGCAGCCATGGCTTGCCGGAATTCGACAGTTTCTCTGAGGTCTAGTTGCGCGTCAGCGTTGCCACCAGTTGGCGCCGCAGGAGCTTGCCGGTTTCGCTGTAAGGCAGCGACGCCACGAGCCTGATCTCACGCGGCCGGCGGTCGGGGGCGATATTGGCGCGCAGGAATGCCTGAAACTCCTCGAGGGTCCCGTGTTCGGACACGATGAACACGGCGATTTCCTGTCCCAGCGTGTCGTCTGGAAAGCCGGCCACGGCGACATCCTGCACCTTGGAATGGGTGCGGATCAGCTTTTCGAGTTCCTGCGGCGCGACGCTGACCCCGCCACGAACGATCATGTCGGACTCGCGGTCCACGATCGTCAGAAATCCCTCCGTGTCGAGAAAGCCGATGTCGCCGGGAATGCCCCAATCGGACCCCATGATCTGCGGATCGACGAAAAGCTTGTTGCCCGGCATCAGCACGGCGGACGCCATGGTCGGTGTGTGCGCTTTGATCAGCCCTCGTTCGCCATGCTGCAGCACTCGCCCATCGGCACCGAGGATTTCGACCTGCACGCCCGCTACCGGACGGCCGGCACTTTCCGGCTTGGCGATGATGTCCGTACCCGACAGGGAGGAGATTATACCGGTAAGGCTCGACGAGTAGCTAATGCGGTACCCCGGCGAAAGATATCGGTAAGCGGCGATCTTGTCCTCGCCCTTGGCCGGTCCGCCGACGCTGTAGAGCACAGCGAGGTCGGCAAGAAGGTGGCTGCTGCGCGGGCCGACTTCCTTGACCATTCGGGCAATGACGGACGGCGCCAACGCGGTGCCGCTCGCCCGAAACGACAGCAAGCCTTCGATAAGCTCGGAAGGCGTGAACAAGGGCGGGAAGAACCGGACGACGCCGCCGTAAAGCAGGTAGCCAAGGACCTGATGGCGCATCGCCGAATAGGACAGGGCCATGGGCGTCAGAAAGCGTTTGCCAGGCCCCTCCATCATGCCGCGACGCGCCGTAACGCGTCTGTAGAGCGCCTCGTGCGATTGCGAATAGGCCTTGGGGTCGCCGGTGGTGCCTGATGAGAAGATCAGGAACGCCGGACCGGCATCGTCCATCGGCGCATCGGAGCCTGGCCCGGAAACCGATTTCCAGCGGGGATCGAAAAGGCTATTGGGATAGACCTCGTCGCCCGGCATGGCGCGGCTTTCGAAGATCATTTTCAGGCCGAAGTCGCGCGCCTGCCTTGCTCGCTGGCTTGCCGGCGTACGGAAGTCGATCACGACCGGGGTGGCGCTGAGTTTCCAGCAGGCAAGTATGGACAGCACCACGTCGATATTGTCGACCATGGCCAGGCCGACGCGGTCGCCGCGTCCGAGACCCGATGCGCTGAAATTGGCGGCAAGATGGCCGATCTCGGTCAGGGCCTGCCGATAGGTGATGCGCGAGCGGTCGCTGACCATCGCCAGGCGATCGCCATGGGCGGCGAAAGCCTCCAGCATCTGCTTTCCGAAACTCATTGCCGATGCGGCGCTTCGCTGGCTGCCGCGCTTCGGGCGGAAAGGAAAGCAATGATCTCCCGGTCGATCAACTCCATGTTGGCGCCGCGGAACTTGTCGTGCGTGCCCGGGATGACCACCGTTTTTACCGTGGCCTTGCCGGATGCCCATCCCTGATATTGTTCGACGGTCGTAGCGCCCCATTCGGAGCTGGCAAGAATGAGGATGTCACAGGGATAGGACGAGGGGACGAAGCCGGCGGTTGCCTGCAGCAGCGCGCTCTTGAACGCCTTCTTGCGCAGGTGCCGACCCAGTCGGGTTTGTCCCAATCCGAGGCCGCTCATGAGGTCGCGCTGAAGGCGCCAGTAAATGACCTTGCGTGCAATCTGGCGGCGCCTAGCCTCGGTCATCTGATTGTCGCGCATCGGCTTCAGCCAGGGGGAACCGGGCGATGGCGGATCGATGAGCAGGATAGCCGGCCGCCGGCCGGTCGCCTCAAAGCTCAGCCGGCCGACTTCGATCGCCAGCAGCCCGCCCACGCAGATACCGCCGAGCACTTCGGGATGCTGCCCGGTAACCGACGTCAGGGCCTCGAAGTAGGTGGAGCCGATTTCGGCGATGGTGGAATATGGCTGCTCGCCGGGTTCCGTGCCCATGCCGCGAACGGCCATGATGGCATATTTCTCCTTCAGCAGGCGGCTGAAGCGATTGGCGAACAGAGCCGAACCGGTAATGCCATGGATCATCGCGATCGGCTCATGGCCGATGCTGCCCGACACCGGCACGATCAATTGACGGGCCGGATGGGCCGGAACCAACGATGCGATCAGACGGCCAAACTCGCGCGGCGTCTGTGCCTCGAGCAGAACGGAGGTCTGCAGCTTGACGCCGAACCGCTTCTGCACGGCAAGCACCAAGGTCTCGGCCATCAGCGAATCGCCGCCCAGATCAAAGAAATTATCGTCGAGACCGACGGACGGAACCTCCAGTTCGGCTGCGAACAGACCGGCGATCGCATGCGCCGGGCCGGTGTCGGCAAGCGGAACCGGCCGCATTTTCTGTTGAACGTTCATCGGAAGTCCCCAATCGATGTTCATCCGTGCCCTTTGCGCACGGATGGTCCAGCGACAAGTCATCATTTCACACGGAAAAGAAAACGCCAGATTCAATTTGAACCTTACCGCCAATCATTCCGCGTTGCTGTCGCTCAAGAGTTCCGGCTTAGGGGAGCAAGTTCGAGCAAGGCCTGCGCGGCCGCAACGTCGGTGACAAGAAGCCTCGCATTGGTTGCCGCGATACCGGCGCGGATCGCGTGGATCTTGCGTACGCCACCGGAGGAGATGATCACCTTTGGCACCTTGCGTATATCCGCTGGATTGATGGCCATTGCCCGGTGGTTGACGGGGTGATCTATGACGTTGCCGTCAGCGTCGACGAAGTGACACAGCACGTCGCCGACAGCCCCGGCATCCTTAAGGCTCTTCGCGTCCGACCAGTTGAGGATGCCGCGTCGGAAGATCGAGGCTTGGGCACCGACGTCGCCGACACTCAGCAGCGCTATGTCGACGGCTCTCGCGCGCTCGTAAAGCTGCTTGAGGTCGTCCTGTTGCCAAAGCGCGTCGGCCAGTTCGCGGTCGGGTACGAACACTGGCGCAGTGATCTGGTAGAGTTCGGTTCGATAAAACTCCGCGAAGCGCCAGGCGACCGCCGACGGGTTGTGCGCGGTCGCATGGGTTAGGCCGCCGAGCAAGGAGATGACGGTCATATCGTCGACTTCCCGCCAGATCAGCGAGCGCATGCAGACCTGCAGCGTGGCGCCCCAGCCGACCCCGACCGACAGCCCGTTGGCCACCTGTTCGGAGATGTAGCGACCGGTGGCGTGGCCGACGACCGCCGCAACGCTTTCTTCGTCCTGGCTCGACGCGGGAACGACGATAGCCTCGGCAAGGCCGAGATGCTTCTCCAGGTCCCGCTGCAGGCGGATCAGCGATTCGGCATGTGAATTGATGGTGATCTGGACGGTGCCGTCTTCACGAGTCGCGGCGAGAAGGCGCAACGCCTTGATGCGGCTGATCGCGAGATGCTGTGCAACCTGTTCCTGGGTCAGTCCTTCGACATAGTAGAGATAGGCGGCCCTGAGTTTCAGTTCGTCCTGGTCGGACTGGAATTTGGTCCGCCTCGGCCGTTTTTCCGAACCTGTCATGCAGCTCCCCTCGAGAACTATTCCCT
Source organism: Mesorhizobium sp. ES1-1 (assembly GCF_020164785.1). Classification (GTDB taxonomy): domain Bacteria; phylum Pseudomonadota; class Alphaproteobacteria; order Rhizobiales; family Rhizobiaceae; genus Mesorhizobium. Next base: position 67,023 of record NZ_JAIUGX010000018.1, read on the forward strand.
TAAACGATTTGTCGGCAGAGGGAAATCTTGCCGTCCGCTGCCGCTGAGGCGAGTCCGCCTCAGATAGCTACCCGATAGCTCGTTATGGAATTGTACAATAATATTCACTATGGCATAAATGTACGGAATGTGAAGCGCGCTTGCCAAGCGAAGGATGTGTTATGAGGATATTGCTTTCCAACGATGACGGAATAGACGCGCCGGGTCTGGCCACTCTGGAAAGGGCAGCGGCGCTCTTGAGCGACGATGTCTGGACCGTAGCTCCATCCGGAAACCGCAGTGGTTTCGGTCATTCGATCACACTGCGGCAACAGTTCATCGTCGAAGAAGTCTCGAACCGCCGCTATTCGTGCAGCGGCACGCCCGCCGACTGCGTCATCGCCGCCATGCACTGGGTGTTCCGCGATGACATCAAGCCCGATCTCGTCCTGTCTGGAATCAATGAGGGGCGCAATGTCGCCGAGGACGTGTCTTATTCCGGCACCATGGCGGTGGCGCGCGAGGCTGCCTTGTGCGGCATAGCAGGCGTTGCCTTTTCCATGCCGCGAGACAGCAAGGCTTATGGCGACGAAGAAATCGCCTGGCTGGCCGCACGCATTGAAGGTTTCTGGAGCGCGCGCCAGGACTGGGCCCAGGATGGGCACTGGTTGAGCGTGAACCTTCCGCGCAGCGTTCCGGCACCCATGCGCGCGGCGCGGATCGGCCGCGACAAATGCGCGACGCGGGTCATCATCCATGCGGAGGATGCGCGAAGCGCCAGCATCGAGCCGCTGGCCGACCGCAATTACACCACGACGCCAGGTGACGAGAACAGCCTGATCGATTCAGGTATCGCCTCGGTCACCTGCCTGAACTGGATGGGCCATGCCCTGGTGCCGGCGCGCGCATTGTCGGAGCCCGACGACGCGCTCGAAAAGGCCGTCGCCTGAACGAGGAAACGCCGATGCCGGGCGGCGTCTCCTTATTTTGCAAGGCAACCCGGCTTTGAACGATCAGTATTTCGGGTAGACCTCGAGCAGGCAGTCGTCGAGGTAGCTGTTGACGAAGCCGGCGATCGTCACGGGGCGTGTCTCGATACGTCCGTCATCGTGGAGCACGTGATCGAGGTAACCGACCTCGCGGTTGCCGCCCATTTCGGGCACCAGTTCCTCGCGCGTGGTGAAGGCGATCGAAGAGCACCATTCCAACTGGACGCCGCCATGGCTGCGTGAGCGCTGCTGGTGCAGATGGCCGCTGGCGATCATCTTCAAGCGCGGATGTTCCATCAGTTCACGGAGATTCTCGCGACCGATCGGATCTACGGTCCAATAGGTCAGCTCCGTGCTTTCAGGCGAGTCAACGAAAAGCGGCTGGTGTGAAAACAATACGAGGTAGCGGTCGCCCAGTGTCTTCAACTGTTCGCGGATCCAGTCATATTGCTGTTGTTCGCCATCCAGTCCCGAGCCGACGCGCAACGAATTGATACCCAGAAGACGCCAGTTGCCGGCATCGATCGACCACCTGTCGGCACCGTAATATCGCTCGTAACGCTCAAGCCTGGTTTGGCTTATCGCACTGCCCATGACTGTCTCGGGCTGCGAAAGACGCGGATTGTCGCCGACATCGTGATTGCCGGGAATATACCGGATGTCCTTTCCGGCGCGCTGTAGGAATTCGCGGCAGAAGGCGTAGTCCTCCTCGAAGCGGATGCCGTCTAGCGTGATGTCGCCGGTATGGACGATCAGTGCGTGATCGGCGGCCTTGAGCACGTCGATCATGAGTTCGTTGTTCTCATGGAAGCGACGCGTGCGTGGCGACAGGTGGGTGTCGGATATCTGCATGATGCGTATCGAGGCCATTGATCTCTCTTTATGGTTGGCGCAATCAGAGCGCTGTCGCTCCAGAAGTGAACAATTGTATTGACTTCTATAAGATAGTTCAATATTCGATTTCAGCGATCAGTCGATCGCCAACCTGATCGCGCGATCGCTGCGCGGGTTCTAGAGGGATCAGGCGGGAGGTTACCGGAACAGGGAGGCACCATGTCCGGCATCGAGATCAGGAATCTCAACAAGAGGTGGGCAAGCTTCGACGCGGTCAAGGATGTCAGCTTCGAGGTGAAGCCTGGGTCGCTGACTGTCCTGCTGGGGCCCTCCGGCTGCGGCAAGTCAACGACGCTGCGCTTGATCGCCGGCCTCGATGCTGTCACCTCCGGCCAGATATCCGTCGGCGGCAAGGACATCACCGGCCAACCGCCGGCGAAGCGCGGCTTGGCCATGGTGTTCCAGTCTTATGCGCTTTTCCCGCATCTCAGCGTTGCTGAAAACATCGTCTTCGGGCTCAAGGTGCGGCGGGTGCCGGCCGGCGAGCGCGCGCGCCGCCTGAACAAGGCAGTCGACATTCTCGGGCTGGGGACGCTTCTTGACCGCAAGCCATCCCAGCTTTCGGGCGGTCAGCAGCAGCGCGTCGCGCTCGGCAGGGCGATAGTCGCCGAGGCTTCCGTTTGCCTGATGGACGAGCCGCTCTCCAATCTCGACGCGCAGCTACGCCACGAGATGCGCAAGGAAATCCGCAGCATTCAGCAGTCGCTGGGCATGACGATGGTCTATGTCACCCATGATCAGATCGAGGCGATGAGCCTTGCTGATCAGGTCATCCTCATGCGCGGCGGCCGAATCGAACAGAAGGCGGAGCCGGCGACGCTTTATTTGCGGCCGGCAACGTCGTTCGCGGCGCGGTTCATCGGCACGCCGCCGATGAACCTCGTCTCACTGACCGACGGGCCGGCCGGCGCGATCGTCAAGGGTTCGTCAGGTCCGGCTCTGGTCGAAGGCAATGGCGACGGACTGTTGCTCGGATTGCGGCCAGAGGAAATCAGGATCGAGCAGGATGGCGTCGTGCCCGCCGTGATCCGCGGCATCGAATATCATGGCGCCGACAGCATCCTCGAATGCAGCATCGGCGACCAGCTCCTGCAGGTGCGTGTCGAGGGCATCCGGCGGCAATCGGTTGGTGACCAGATAAGGCTGGGCTGGCTGCCGGAGGCCATGCATGTTTTCGACGGGGCAGACGGCAACAGGATCGAACGTCGGCCGATGATTGGCCACGCGGCTGCGGAACGCGCATTGCGCCTCGTGCCCTGACGTCGCAGACCACTCCCAATCCTCCATTTCGGATCGGCGAGCGGCAATCACAGAATTCATCAAACCGGAGGAAACGATGTTTTGTATCAGTGGCAAGTGGCTCGGCGCCGCCCTGTTGGGCGCGGGCTTGAACTTGGGCGTGGCGCAGGCGGCGCCCGTGGAGATCAGTTTCTATTATCCCGTGGCCATCGGCGGTCCGGTGACCAAGATTGTCGACGACCTGATCGCAAGGTTCGAGACCGCGAACCCCGATATCAAGGTCAAAGCGATCTACTCCGGAACCTATTCCGAGACGATCAGCAAGTCACTGACAGCGTTCAAGGCCGGCCAGCCGCCGGAACTGGCGGTCATGCTTTCGGCCGACCTCTTCACGCTGATCGACGAGGGCGCGATCGCGCCGATCGATGATTTCATCAAGACGGACGACGATAAGGCCTGGCTTGCCGGTTTCTCGCCGGTTTTCATGACCAACAGCAAGAGCGAGGACAAGACCTGGGGCATACCGTTCCAGCGCGGGACGACCGTGTTCTTCTGGAACAAGGACGCTTTCAAGCAGGCCGGTCTCAATCCAGATGTCGGTCCGCAAAACTGGGATGAGGTCGTCGACTTTGCCACCAAGCTGACCAAGCGCGACGCCAGCGGAAACGTTACGCAATGGGGCATGCAAGTGCCGTCATCGCTTACGTCTTACTGGCTGTTGCAGGGCTATGTCGCGCAAAATGGCGGCACGATCGCCAATCTTTCGGGCGACCAGACCTATTTCGATACCCCCGAGGTCATCGAAGGCCTGCAATATTGGACGGACCTGGCGCTGAAGCACAAGGTGATGAAGCCGGGGGTTATCGAATGGGCGACAAACCCGAAGGACTTCTTCGAGGGCCGCGCCGCCATGATCACCACAACCAGTGGCAATCTGACCAACGTCAAGGCCAATGCGCCGTTTCCATTCGGCGTGCAGATGCTGCCCGAGCACAAGAAGCGTGGCGCGCCGACCAGTGGCGGCAATATCTTCATCTTCAACGGTACCGCGCCCGAAAAGCAGCAGGCCGCCTTTCAGTTCGCGAAATGGCTGACGTCCGCCGATCAATCCGCCGAATGGAGCATCAAGACCGGGTATATAGCGCCGCGCGACGACGCCTGGAACACGCCGGCAATGCAGGCCTATGTCAAGGAATTCCCCGGTGCGGCCGTTCCGCACGATCAGATCCCGTACTTGGTGCCTGAGCTTTCGACGCATGAGAACCAGCGTGTCGCGCGTATCATCGACGATGGCATCGAGGCCGCGCTGACCGGATCGAAGACCCCTGCCCAAGCAATGAAGGATGCTCAGCAGGAAGCCGATCGCGTCCTGAAGCAGTATCGCTGACAGACATGAAGACGGCGTGCCCGCAAGGTCCGCCGCCTCCTTCTCCCCCGCCAGGAAAGGCCGTTTCGTGACACAGGGACGAAATCAGATCACCGCATGGCTGCTGTTGTTGCCGGCAGTCGTGCTGTTGGCGGCGTTCACCCACGTTCCTGCGGTGATGACGCTGTTCAACAGCTTCTACAACACGCCGCGCGGGGTGCGCCCGGCAAAGTTCGTCGGCATCGGCCACTATACCGACATGCTGAGCGATCCTGTGTTCCTGGCGGCGCTGAAGAATAACGCCATATATGCCATAGGCACCGTGCCGGTGGCGATCGGCCTGGCGATGCTGATGGCGCTCATCGTCAACTCGTCCATCCGCGGCAAGGCGATGCTGCGAATGTCCTTCTTCCTGCCCACCATCCTGCCGATGATTGCCGTCGCCAACATCTGGCTATTCTTCTACACGCCCGGCTACGGCCTGATAGACCGCTTCCTCGGCATGTTCGGCTTTGCCGAGCGCAACTGGCTGGGCGATGGGTCGACGGCGCTGGGCAGCCTGATGGTACTGGCGGTGTGGAAGGAAGCCGGGTTCTTCATGATCTTCTACCTGGCGGCGCTGCAGCAGATAAGCCCTTCGCTGGGTGAGGCCGCCGCGCTGGAGGGCGCTGGGCGCTGGTACTTTTTTCGCCGCGTCACCTTTCCGTTGCTGATGCCGACGACGCTGTTCGTCCTGATCAACGCCATCATCAATTCGTTCAGGCTGATAGATCACGTCATCGTCATGACCCGAGGCGGACCCGACAATGCCAGCACGCTGCTGCTGTATTACATCTACCAGACCGCATTTCGCTTCTGGGACACCGGTTATGCGGCAGCGTTGACCATGGTGCTGCTGGCGCTTCTGGCACTGCTTGCCTTCGTTCAGTTCGGCATTCTCGACCGGAGGGTTCATTACAAATGAGCGTCAGCGCGCTACCCCAGCCTCTGCAGTCCCGCGAACAGAGCTTCTGGCACGCCCTCGAGGTTCTCGGCTGCTACCTGCTCGGTGCGCTATGGATCCTGCCGCTGCTCTACGCTGTGTGGATGGCATTCCATCCGGCCGGATACGAGGTCCGCCTCGACCTGACGGCGCCACTGACGCTTACCAACTTCATTCAGGCCTGGAACGCGGCGCCTTTCGCCCGCTATTTCCTGAACACCTTTGTGCTGATCTCGGTGATCCTGGTCTCGCAGTTCGTTATCTGTACGCTCGCGGCCTATGCGTTTGCCCGCTACGATTTCCGGGGCAAGACATTGGTGTTCATGCTGGTCCTGATCCAACTGATGATCATGCCGGAAGTGCTGATGGTCGAAAATTACCGCACCATGGTAAAGTTGGGTCTCGTCGACACGGTCTGGGCAATGGGCCTGCCCTACATGGCGTCCGCTTTCGGCATCTTCCTTCTGCGCCAGGCGTTCCTGACCGTGCCCAAGGAACTCGACGATGCCGCGCGTGTCGAGGGCGCGGGGCCGCTCGGCGTCCTGCTCAAAGTCTACGTTCCCTTGTCGCGGCCGATCTACGTCGCCTATGGGCTGGTGTCGGTCAGCTACCACTGGAACAACCTCCTCTGGCCGCTGGTGATTACCAATTCCGTTTCAACCAGGCCGTTGACGGTCGGTCTTCAAGTCTTCTCTTCGCCTGACCAAGGCGTTCAATGGAGCATCATTTCAGCTGCCGCCCTGATGACCTCTGCGCCGTTGCTGATTGGCTTCCTTCTGTTCCAGCGCCAATTCGTGCAGAGTTTCATGCGTGCCGGCATCAAGTAGCCAGGTCCCGACGCTGCCTCTGGCCCGTCCGCCTGCCGTGGGTGATAGGCTGGCGTGCTTGCGCAAACCATGCGGCTCAGGGCAGACAGCGAGCCTCGCCACCAACAGGCATTTGGCTATGGCTCATGGCCTTTTTGCCCGGGTCTGAAAGCGCCTTGAAGCGACGTGATTTTGGACATTAGTCTTGACAGAAATACAGATGTTCAATACCCCGTCGGGCGATTGAACGCACCATGGGAGGAATGAGCGGTATGGCTTCCAATGTATCATTGACGGGCCTTGCCCGCGATCTCGAGGAACGCGGCAAATCCGGCAAGCCCATCCGCATCGGCCTGATCGGTTCCGGCGAGATGGGGACGGATATCGTCACCCGGGTTGCCCACATGTCGGGCATCGAGATCGGTGCCATCTCCGAATTGAACCTGCCCGCAGCCAGCAAAGCGGTCGACATCGCCTTCCAGGAAGCCGGGCACGCCCGCGAGGTGTCGAACGGATCAGCGATGACGGCGGCGATGGAGGCCGGCAAGGTCGCGGTCACCAACGATGCCAATCTCGTCATCAACAATGATCTCATCGATGTCATCATCGACGCCACCGGCGTTCCTGCCGTCGGCGCCGAGATCGGCTTGCGCGCCATGGAGCACGGCAAGCATCTGGTGATGATGAATGTCGAGGCGGACGTCACGATCGGCGCCTATCTCAAGAGCGAGGCGGATCGGCTGGGCGTGACCTATTCGCTCGGCGCCGGCGACGAGCCATCCTCCTGCATGGAACTGATCGAGTTCGTCTCGGCAATGGGCCATCCGATCGTCGCGGCCGGCAAGGGCAAGAACAATCCGCTCAACATCGATGCCATTCCCGACGACTATGCCGAGGAAGCCACGCGCCGGCACATGAATGTGCGCATGCTGGTCGAATTCGTCGATGGCTCGAAGACCATGGTGGAGATGGCCGCGATCGCCAACGCCACCGGCCTGGTCCCCGACAAGGCCGGTATGCATGGTCCGGCGGCGACGCTGGGCGAATTGTCCAAGGTGCTGGTGCCGCAGAAGGACGGAGGCGTGCTGTCGAGGGTCGGCGTCGTCGACTACACGATCGGCAAGGGCGTCGCGCCCGGCGTCTTCGTCGTCGCCGACATGTCGCATCCGCGCATTTCCGAGCGCATGGAAGACTTGAAGATGGGCAAGGGTCCCTACTTCACCTTCCATCGGCCCTACCATCTGACGTCGCTCGAAGTGCCGCTGACTTGCGCCCGCGTCGTGCTTTACGGCAAGGCGGACATGGTGCCGCTGTCCAAGCCCGTGGCCGAAGTCTGCGCCGTGGCCAAGAAGGATATGAACCCCGGCGAAAAACTCGATGCGATTGGTGAATATTGCTATCGCGCCTGGATCATGACGGCCCCGGAGGCGCATGCCGCCAAGGCCATTCCATGCGGGTTGCTGCAGGGCGGCTCGGTCACCGCGCCGATCAAGAAGGGCGAACTCATCACCTATGCCAACGCGGCCCCGGCACCGGGATCCAAGATCGCGGAACTGCGTGCCCGCCAGGATAAACTCGTCTACGGAACCGTGGGAGCGTGACCATGGATTTAGCAAGCAAGGCCGGTGCGGACAGTCGCGCCAATCTTCCCTTCGTCTATCGCCAGTACAGCGCCGAGCAGCTCAAGCAGGTGCTTCACAAGATGTACCTCATCCGGCGCTTCGAAGAAGGCGCGGAGGAGTGCTACACGCGCGGCCTCATTCACGGCACCATGCATCTGTCGATCGGTCAGGAAGCCAGCGCCATGGGCATCTGCATGCCTTTGGCGGAGGACGACCAGATCACCTCGACACATCGCGGCCACGGCCACTGCATCGCCAAGGGCGCCGAGGTCAAGCGCATGTTCGCCGAGTTCTTCGGCAAGACCACGGGCTATTGCAAGGGCCGTGGGGGCTCGATGCACATCGCCGATGTGGCCAAGGGCAATCTGGGCGCCAACGGCATTGTCGCGGGCGGCATCCCGATCGCGGTCGGCGCCGGCCTCTCGTCCAAGATGATGAAGACCGGCAAAGTGGTTGTGTCGTTCTTCGGCGACGGCGCCAACAATGAAGGCGCCTTCCACGAGGCGCTGAACATGGCGGCGATCTGGAAGCTGCCTGTGATCTTCGTCTGCGAGAACAATGGCTATGGCATGTCAACATCGACAGCCCGCTCCACCGCGGTCAAGAACATCGCCGAACGCGCCGCCGCCTATTCGATGCCGGGCGTCATCGTCAACGGCAACATCTTCTCCGAAGTCGCGGAAGCATCGCATCAGGCCGTGGCGCGGGCGCGGGCGGGCGAGGGGCCGACGCTGATCGAATCCAAGACCTATCGCCATCGTGGCCATTCCAAGAGCGATCGCAATCGGTACCGTACCAAGGAGGAGATCGAGGATTGGATGTCGAACCGCGATCCGATCACGCTGTTCGAGGGCGAGATGCGGGAATTCGGCTTGATCGACGACAAGGGCATCCAGGCCATCCGCGACGCGGTGGCGCAGGAGATCGCCGACGGCATCGAATTTGCCAAGACGAGCCCATCGCCGGATATCGAAAACATCCAGGACTTTGTTTACACGGAGCAGGCGTGATGGACGCGGTGGTGCGTGAATTGAGCTACGCGCAAGCGATCCAGGAAGCCATGGCGACTGCCATGGAAATGGACGAGCGCGTGTTCCTGATGGGCGAGGATATCGGCGTCTATGGTGGTGCGTTCCAGGTCACCGGCGATCTGGTCGAGCGCTTCGGCACCGAGCGGGTCATCGACACGCCGATTTCGGAACTGGGCGGTGCGGGCGTTGCCGTCGGCGCCGCGGTGACCGGCATGCGGCCGATCTTCGAATTCCAATTCTCCGATTTCGCCACGCTGGCCATGGAGCAGATCGTCAACCAGGCGGCAAAGATGCGGTTCATGCTGGGCGGCGAGGTTTCCGTTCCCGTAGTGATGCGTTTTCCAGCCGGCTCCGGCACGGGCGCCGCCGCCCAGCACAGCCAGAGCCTGGAAGCGTGGCTCGGCCATGTGCCCGGGCTCAAGGTCATCCAGCCGGCGACGCCACACGATGCCAAGGGCATGCTGCTGGCGGCGATCGCGGATCCCGACCCGGTGATGATCTTCGAGCACAAGCTGCTCTACAAGATGAAGGGTCCGGTACCGGAAGGCTACTACACGGTGCCGATCGGCAAGGCCGAGATTCGCCGCGAGGGCCGTGACCTGACCATCGTCGCCACCTCGATCATGGTGCACAAGGCGCTCGAGGCTGCTGCCGCCCTGGAGGCCGAAGGCATCGACGTCGAAGTAATCGATCTCAGGACCATCCGGCCGATGGACAAGCAGACCATCATCGAGAGCGTCAAGAAGACATCGCGGCTGCTGTGCGTCTACGAGGCGGTCAAGACATTGGGCATCGGCGCCGAGGTCAGCGCGATGATAGCCGAAAGCGATGCGTTCGATTACCTCGACGCACCGATCGTGCGGCTCGGCGGAGCCGAGACGCCGATCCCGTATAATCCGGAACTCGAAAAGGCTACGGTGCCGCAGGTCCCCGGTATCATCGCCGCGGCGCGCGACCTCGTGAAAGGGGTTCGCTAGCCCATGCCGACCGAAGTCATTCTCCCCAAGGTCGACATGGACATGGCGACCGGACAGATCTCGCGCTGGTTCGCCGAGGAAGGCGCTGCGGTCAAGAAGGGCGACGTGCTGTTCGAGATCGAGACCGACAAGGCGGCGATGGAAATCGACGCGCCGGCCAGCGGCATCCTGCGCAACGTCACCGGCAAGGAGGGCGTCGACATTGCGGTCGGCGCTCCGGTTGCCTGGATCTATGCCGAAGATGAGGCCTATGGTGCCGACGCCGCGGAGGCTAAGCAGGACAAGGCGCCCATCTCGCCACCCGTGGGGGAGATGTCGGCGAAGCCGACAGAGAGGGGCGCTGTCCCGCCGACGTCCGAGCCTGTCGCGCCCCCCTCTGGCCTACCGGGCGTCTCCTCCACAGGGGAGATCAGCCAATCGTCCTCGAGTGCAAGAGCGACGCCCCTGGCACGACGTCTGGCGCGCGAAGCCGGCCTTACCTTGGCTGGGATCGCGGGCTCCGGTCCGCACGGACGTGTGGTCAAGGCCGATGTCGATGCGGCAATCGCGACCGGTGGCTCCAGTGCGGCGCCTTCGGCGAAGGCCGAACCCGCGGCCAAGGCTCCTGCCGGCGCGCCGGCAGCCGCGCCAGCCCCTGCCGTGAAGGCG
>NZ_JAIUGX010000019.1 GCF_020164785.1 Mesorhizobium sp. ES1-1
GCCACCGCCCCCGCCCGCCCAGACCTCGATCGTAACGAGCGCATTCGCTGGGCAGCCCGCCGGCTTCAGCCACGTGCCGCTGGCCGTGAAGACCTGGTAGTCGTTGACCTTCAGGATGGCGGCCGTGTTCATCACGATGATGATGCCGCCCCAGACCAAGAGCTTGTATGTCTGGCCGGCCTTGATGACCAAGGCGCCCAGGGGCTGGCCGGCATCGTTCTTCATCGCCACTGCGGCGTTGCCATCGACCACCATCGTCATGGGGCCGCTGTTGTCGGCGACCGCCGTCCACCAGAACGACATGCCATTGAGCAGGCCGGCCGACAGTACCGGAGCGCACGCCGTCTTGGGGTTGTTGGCCGTGCCGCCGGCGACGTTGGTCAGCGGCAGAGCAGCTGCGTTGTAGAGCGCCGTGCCTTCCTCGGCGATTTTCGCCATTACGTCGGCCCCGGAGCCGCTCAGCGGAAACTGTCTGTTGGCGGTCATGGCGCCCCTTCGGATTGAAAAAGTTCGGTTGAGGCCTCGTCGACGGCCGAGATCTGCGCCACCAGCTCTTCGTCATAGGTGACGTTGGAGACGACCAGGCGCCGCGCCTGGCTGCTCATAGAGTAGATCCAGGCGAGATTGCCCTCGCGCAGCAGCGGGTCGCCGTCTTTGGCGTCGACCTCGACGGCGATAGGCGTGTCTAGCTGCAGCGTCGACCGCCGGCCGGTGGCGCCAGTTATGCGGCCGATCGCGATCGGATCACCATCGGCGTCCCGGATAGAGATGCCGGTCTGGGCGCCGACCAGCGTTATGTCGGTGATCGCCGTCATGTCGACCACGTCTTCCATCATCAGCTCGTTGTAGATCTGCACCGGGGCGTCCAGCTTCACCTCGGTGATCTCGCCGGCGACAATCGTGGTGCCGCGAATGCGGGCCGAGCGCTGAAACTTGTCCAGCACCGAATGGTTTACGGCGATAAGCGTGCCACGCCGCGCCTTGGCGGCCTCGGCCGGCGCCTCGAAATTCCAGAAGGCCGATCGGTAGATCATCTGCCGGAAGGCAAACAGGATCTGGGTGCGAGCCGCGGCCTCGGTCGAGATGCCTTCAAGCCGCAGGCTTTCCATCCTCGGCCGGGCTCGGTGCGGAATGTCCGGCCGCCAGACGAGAATTTCGCGCTCGATGTCCTTGTTCGACGCCTCCTGGAAGGTGGCGCGGATGACGTCGGGCAGCTTGGGCAGGCCCTTGTCGAGCGTGATCCCACGCGAATTGCGCGAGGTGAAGATCTGCACCGGCTCGTCGGCCGAGCGGTCATAGTCGGAAATGACGCCCCAGGTCTCCGACATGCGCGGCTTTGCGTAGCCGCAGCTGCCGATCGTGCTCAGCACGTCCACGACGCCGTCGCCTTCCATGATCTTGTCGAAGGTGTAGCCCCGGTCGATGCAGCGCTGGCGCCATTCGACCAGGCTATCATTGTCGATGATCGCGGGGTCGATCGGCTCGGCCGCGAGCAGACCGTCGAGCACATCCTTGAAATGCGGCGCCGGGTTGGACGTCGTCTTCCATGTGTTCCAGCCGGTGCCGTCCCAATCGCGGACATAGCCAGACGCCTTGACGCGCAGGCTGTCGATCGAGCGGTTGAGCGCTCGAATGGCGATTAGCGCGACGCCCGGACCGATCGCGCCGCCCTTGACCGGGTGCTGGTTCACGATGCTCGACGTGCGCATCAGGTAAACCTTGTCCGACAGGTTCTGGCGCGACTCGACCACCTTCGCCTGGCCGCCGCTAAGCTGGTAGAAAAACAGGTCTCTGACGGTGCCGTTGTACTGGTAGCTGCTGTTGCCGAAGTTTCCGGCCAGCACCGCAGCCGAGCGCATGATTGCGATCTCATAGGAGCCGCGCGGAATGGCCGTAGCGTCCAGGAACAGTGTCGCCTGGTATCGGTCGGCATTGACACGTTCGACGTTGCTCGCCCCTTCCACGCCCTTGTAAATCGCGTCGTTGCCGGCGCCGGCGCTGAAGCTCGCATCTGCGGCCCAGCCATCCGTAGGAGGCGTCGTCTGACCGGCGACGTTCTTGTAGCCCGCAATCCAGCCTTCGCTGGCTGGAAAGCCCGGCGTGGCTTCCGGCGCGTCGCCCCATTTGAGGACGATGCTGGCGCGGATCTCGCGGGTGTCGTCCGAGGCGAAGTGCAGCTCGGGCAGATTGATCCAGGAATCGGCGCTGGTCTTGCGCATCCGAACGCGAAAGGCGATGCGCAGCCGGCTGCTGTCGGAGCTCTTGACCAGCCCTTGCGGGAAGGTCAGGTCGAGATGGACCTCGTCGGCCTCGGCCGCATTGGAGGTCATGTTGAATTTCGGCAGGCTCTTTGCCGGGAAGTCCTGGTTCTTCAGAAGGGTCTGATCGTCGCCGTCGACCACATGCCCGGTGAGTTCGAAGGGCGAACCGCGCGTCGTCGAATATCGCGTGATGAGACTGATCGGTTGATCGTCCGGCCAGCCCTCACGGACTTCATAGAAGACGTTGTCGGCGTCGGCGATCGGCGTGTCGCCAAGGCATATGTCTTCGATCTTGTGGGGTCCGCTGAGTGCGAACAGGGCCTCGGCCACCTCGTCGCCGCCCTCGCGCAGCACAAGCGGCTGGATGGCTGCGGACGGGTAATTGTAGCGGGTGCCACCGACCCTCGGCACCGGCGCGCCCTTCTGCAGGAGGTTGCCCGACGCCGACGCCGACCCTTTGGCGTCCGCAAGGGACTTCTGCTTCTCCGCGCCTGGCGGCTTGTTCAGCGCCGACTGCAGGAGAGCGCCGCCCAGCGATATCGCGGCGCCCAGGAGCTTGGCGGAAAGCGTACCGACGCCAAACCACGCGCCGGCGCCGGCACCGAAGAAGCCGGCGGCCGCCGCGCCGGCGGTGAGCACCGTGGCGACCGCGAGGATGATCGCCAGGACGCCGTTCTTGGCGCCATTGCCACCGCTGCCGCCCTTGCTGCCGGCAAGCGGCGCCTGCAGCACGATCGCGTTGCCGGCCTTCAGCTTCGTTCGCGACCAGTAGCGTCGGTCGAGCTCGTGCTCGCCCTGGATCATGACGACGCCACGCTGGAAGAAGTCGCGCGGCAGTACGTCCCATTCGGCGACGATCTGCGAGACCGTCATCCCAGGGTCGAACACCTTGCGGCTCAAGCGGCCCTGGCCGAAGTCAGGCCGGTAGACGGCCATGATCAAGCCCGGCGCCTGGATGCCGGCGTTGCGGACCACGGCGTTCATGCGAGATCCCGGTGCCGGCGGAAGCCGACGATGCGATGGCGCAGCCAGACGTTGTCGTCATCGAGCGGCGCCAGATGGCTGTCCACGCCGTCCTCGGTATGAAGGATGGTCTTGCCGTCGCGCATGATGCCGAGGTGCCAGGCCCGCTTGCCGTGGTCCTCGGCTTTCTTCATCAGCACGACGTCCATGGGCCGGCGCGGCAGGTGCGCCACGTCGACCCAGATCTTGCTGACCGAACCGGCGCGGATCCGCCTGGCGACGGCGAGCAGCTCGCGCGCGCTGATTTCCGAATGGAGCGGCAGTTCGATGCCCGCCTCGAGGAGATGAACGAGGCGCACGAGGCCCCAGCAATCGCAGCCCTTGCGATCACGGCCGTGGTCGACGAACGGGATGCCGACATAGCCTTTGATGATTTGACTCTCGAAAGCCGGCACGGTCCTATTCCTCCCTTATAAACATGGGGGAAGAGATGACGGACGAAGTGCAGTACCATTTCGAGGATATCCATGCCGCGATTGCTTCGGAGGACGGCAACCACGTGATCCTGCAGATGAAGGATGCGTCCGGAAATGTCGTTGGAGTAAGCATGGGGTCCGAAACCATCCCAGCGCTTGTTGCCACGCTAATGAGCGCCAGCGCGGCAGCATCGATTGCAGGCAAGAAGAAAACGCAGATGATTGTTGACGCAGCGAAATTGACCATCAGCGTCCCTCAAGATCAAAGTCGGGTTCTCCGGGTCTATCTTCGCCCAGACGCCGTTCCGATCGCGTTTCGGGTGGACCGAAAACATCTATTTCATCTGGCATCGGCACTTGTAGACGCTGAATCCGGCCCTCAAGCAGGAGCCGGGCCGAAGCATTGATTTTGTGGGTTCCGAGGGGCTTCATTGCAGGTACGCCCCCGGAAAGAGCTCCTGGGTGACGATCAGGGACGGATGCTGCTCCTGGCTGTAGTCTGGTCCGCGCAACGTGCCCGAGACGACGGTTTCACTGACCGAGACGTCGGTCAGGTTAAGGCCGATGTGGCGCCAGAAAGGCTCCAGCACCTTGCCGGCCTTCAGAACGCGCGGCTTGGTGCGGCGGTCAAAGCTCGTGTCGGGCGCATAGAAGAACGTCACCTTGGCCGGATCCACGATCTCAGCTAGGCCGATCAGCCTCGAATAATCGACATTGGGAAAGCTGAACGTGGTGCGCGGCGCCTGCTCTGTATCGGTCAGCGGCTTGAGCTTGACGCCCTTGGCGCGCTGATAGGTCTGGCCATCGATCAGGTAGTCGACGTCGTCGACAGCGAGAAACGCGGTCTGCGCCATGTTCGGATGCGCGATGGTGATGAAAGTGACGATATCGACGCCGCTGGACGACATTTCCAGCATGCGTTGCAGGTCGGTCGGGACAAAGCGCGGCTCAGTCATAGCGTGTTGACCCGCAGCAGGAAGGTGGCGAGGAATTCGACACCGCTCACCGGGGTCAGCCGGTAAGGCCGGTCGCCTTCCATCTTGCCGACGCAAGTATCGCCGGTGAGAGGATGGCGGAACTGGAATTCATAGACGCCGCCGTCGAGATCGACGTCGACGAACGACCGGAAGATCGGCAGCTGGGCGAGCGTGAGGAAGACCGAGCAGGTCATGTCGTCGATATCGACGCTGCCGTTGCGACGCTCTATCGGCAGGCCTTCGTCCGGTTCAAAAGAGATTTTCGGCCGGAACGGCTCGAAGCTGAAATCGTCGCGACGCACGAACTGCGGCAGGGTTGCGGGCCAGACAAGCATCAGAGCGAGCCTCGCTGCGCCTTGGTTGTCGACGCGCCCCAGCGACTCCTCAGAATGTCGTCATAGCTGCCATCGGCCATGTCCTGCTTGACCAGGCGCTGGATGATTTGAGTGTCGAAGCCGCCGGCCTTGTTCTTCTTGCGCTTCTTCGTGGTTTCGACGCCCGCCGGCGGGAAGATCTGCACGCTGTCGGCGCCGGAGCTGCCGCCGTGCCAGGCGCCGCCGCCGCCGCCATAGCCGCCGCTTGGCGTCGCGTAACCGCCCTCGGCAAAGCCGCGCCTGGCGGCCTTATGCAGCGCGTCGAGATTGCGCGGCCCGATCGCGCGGGTCGCCTCGGCCGAGAAGACGTATTCTTCCTTGTGCACGATGCCGGCGGGCTCGTATTTGCCGCCTGGACCTGTGAAGCCGCCGGTGTCGTAGAGACCGATGTAGCCGCCTGGGTTTGCGCTCAACCAGTCATAAGCCTTGCTGCCGGTGAAGGCGGAGGAGATCGAGCCGAGCAGGCCGCCCGCGCCGCCACCGGGGGCGGCTGGGAACTGCTTCAGCACATTGCTGACCTGCCCGAGGTCGCTACTGAAACCCGTGAGGCTCTTGTTGGCCTGGTCAGTTGTGTTGCCAAGCTTGCCCAGCTCGGCGTTGAACTTGTCGACATATGCCGACCCGGTGGTGCCGAGGATGTCAGTCTTGCCCGCATTGCCGGCGAGCGGGCCGCCAGTGAACCATGCCGAGGCTGCGTCATTCGCATTGCCGTACTTCGCCAGCAACTTGCCAAACTGCTGCTCGAACACCGCGTCCTGGGCGCTGCTATTCGCCAGGAATTGGGTTGGCGTGAGCGATTTGCCGAGCGCCTCCTGGGTCCAACCCGGTATGTTCGAGCCCATGACCTGGTACGCGCCATAGGCACGGTCGCCGCTTTTAGTCAGGGCGCCGATCGCGCCGTAACCGCCGGTGCCGTCGCTCTCAATTGCTCGGATCGCCCTGGCGAAACTCGCCATGCTGCCGTCGCCGGCCGTAGCGCTGCCGAGCAGCTTTCCGAAGATCCCATCGGCACCTCCACCGATGCCGGCGCCGCTGAGATTGACGACAGCGGCGGAAACGTTCATCGCGCCAACCGTCTGGCCGATCGCGCTTGAGATCGTGTCGGCGGCACCGGACTTTCCGAACAGCTTGCCCAGGGCGCCACCCATCTGGCCGACATCGGAGAAGGTCGGCAGTTCGCTGCCGGTCAGCCAGTTCTTGAGCGGATTGGCGAGCGACATGTCGAGCGCCATCTTGGTCAGGTCGGCGCCGAGTTTCTTGCCGGCGTCGCCGATGTCATTGAAGCCGTTCGCGGCACTGGCAACCATGTCGTCGATAGCATCGTTGCTGGCCGACGCGATTACCTCCCAGGCCGCGCCCTGCTTGCGGACTTCAGCCTCGTTGGCTGCAAGCTCCAGGGTGTTGGCGCGGATCTGTGCGGCCTCTTGTCCGAACTGGTCGATGCCTCGCCGACGGATCTCCTGTTCCGTCTGCAGCTGCGCGATCAGTCGATCGCGCGCGGTGCTGTTTTGACCGATCAACGTCACTTCAAGGCGCGACGTCTCCAGATCGTCGCGCTGGCTGACAAGCATTTCGCGGGCTGACTGCAGCGCCTGCAGGCGTTGGAACTCGGCCGCCTTTTGCCGGATACGGTCGATCTCTCCCTGGTCGGCCTTGACGCCGGCGTCGTCGGCGGCCGCCCGCACCTGGGCGAGCAGCTGATGCTGCATGCGCAGGCCGGCAACCTCGGCCTCGCTCTTGCCAACCAGGTCGAGATCCAGCTGCGCCGAGGCAATCGTCTCATCGAGAGAACGAAGCCGCTGGCGCTGGGCTTCGGTCAGCGAGTGAATTGCCTGTTCGTACGCAACCGCGCCGGCGGTGGCGATGCGATATTGGCGAACATCGTTGCTCTCGTCGGCTGCGCTCGGCCGCGCGGCCTCGGATGCCATCGCCGCGCTCCGCTGCTGACTTGGTGACCTGGCGCCCAGGCCCGCCAATGTCGCCGCGCGCTGACGCTCCATCCAGACGAGGTTGGCGTTGTTTTGATCCTCATAGTTCTGGCGCGGCAGGATATCGGCGAAGCTCGGGAACCGCCCGTTGTTCAAGGCGTCGAGTGCGGCTTTTGCTGCCGGCAGCGCCAGCGCCGCTCTAGTTGCCGCGTCGGTAAGCCTGAAGAGCGCCGTCGCCTCCCGGCCGATCTCTTCGCTATCCTGGTTCAGGTCCCATTTGTCGGTGATGGCCTTCCTGAAGGCCAAGACGTCCGGCTTGCCGCGAGCGACAGTGTTTTGAAACGCCGAGATTTCGTCGGCAAAGTCTTTGAACTCCGAAGTGACGGACGGCCCGAACTGAGAGCCACCACCAAGCCAGCCAGCGTTTGCGGTCATCGCGGCCGAGACGTTGCGCGACTCCTGGAGAAGGGAAAGCTCAAGTTCCCTTTTCGTGGCGAAGGTTGGGATGGCTACACCGGCCCGGCCTTCGTTGGCCGCAGCCTTGCCATAGGCGATGGCACTGTCGGCCGCTTCGCCATAGGCGTCCTTTAATGCCCTGATGTTCTGCTCGTGGTCTTTGAGGATATCGTCGACCGACCTGAACTTTTCTCGGCTGAGGACTGAGTAGGCAAGCAGGGCGCCACCGGCCAGGCCTATGCCCGCCGTGACCAATCCGATTGGACCAAGAAAACCGATGAACGCTGTCGACGCCGACAGGATCGAAGTCCGGATGGCGGTCAGGGAGCCGCGCAGACCCTTGGGGCCGCTCTCTAGGGCGTCGTAGATCTGGCCCGCCTGAGATGCGAAGATCTGCATCTTCGGAACGCCGAGAGCCCACATGGTCGCGACGTCATTGCCTTGCCGGGACAGGTTCAGCAGCTGGGACGAAGTCAGGCGGCTCGCATTTGAAACGCCAACCATGCCGACGATCTGCCGCTGATAGGCGGCGCCCGATGCCGAAACCGCATTCGCGTGTTCGACCTCGCTGATTGCGCCGACCTTCAGCGCCTGGTCGATTTCCTTCAGCCTGGTTAGGTGCTGTTGTTCAGCAGCGAACACCGGATTGTACTTTGCCCGCAGAGCGTCGAGGCTGGCGCCGTAGGCGTCCATATCGGCCTGGCGCGCCTTGTAGTCATTGTCGTTCAGCGGCGAGCGGACATTCGAGAAGCTGGCGATGGCGGCGCGGAGATCGCGCTCGGCCGCCGCCTGGCCGCGCGCCGCCTCGGTCATCTTGATGCACTGTTGCCAGGACTGCTCTTGCGCCGCCGAGAAAACCTTCAGCTCGGCGGCGGTCGAGGTTGCCTCTTGCCCGATCGACGCGATTTCCTTGCGCGTCTCGGCCGTCGCCGGCGACACGCCCTTGGCGTTCGCGTCGATCACCAGGGAAAGCTTCATCTGCGCAACCATCAGCCGCGCACCTCGACGAAGACTTTCAAGGCCTCGCGCTCCATGACGCGGAGATCCTGCAGGAGCCGTTCGGCGCCGGCGAGATATCGGCGCCGGCCGCGCTTGAGGTCGAGCAGAGCATGGACAGCGGTGTAATCAATCCCGAGGAAGATCAGGCCGGCCATAGTCGCAACCGCTCGCCACTGCGTTTCGCAGTCGAGGAACAACAGCACCGATTGCCAGTTCACGTCCCACACTCGAAACGCCTCTTCCTGCCTGCTGGTTACTTCCACCTGGACGCCGAGCTGCGCGAATTCCGCTGCCAGCTCGGCGTCGATCTCCACGGCCGCTGTCGTGTCGGTCTTGCCTTCGCGAGCCAACGCCCAAGCCCGCGCGACCGCTTTCAGTTTCCCGTTCGGGCCTCTTGGCCGGCCATGGCGTCGTGATAGGCGCGATAGATGCCCATGCGATGCCATGGCATCTGAATGAAGGCGTCGAGCATTTCGGCCGAGAACGGGATCGCCTTGCCCTTTTCGTCGACCACGTCGCGCCAATCGAGCACGACCCGCCTGATGCGCTTCAATTCGTGCGCGGAGCGTTCCTTGTCGGTTCGCAGCCCGGCCAGCTCCTCGTCCAGCGCCACGCCTTCATCGAGCGACAACGCCTCGAAAAGGACTTCTAGGGTCTCGGTCTGCAACTGGCCGGACTTCTCCGGATCAGGGCTCTTGATGGTGACCGGGCGCCAGAAAGTGCGTTGCGCCGTAGGGATGAACTTCATCGAAAATCGCCTTTCAAAGGGTCGTTAAAGCGGCCTGAAACCGGCCACCCTCAGGTGACGGTGATCGTGAACTCGTCGTTGCCGGTCACGGGCTGGAACATCATCGGCATCACGGTATTGACGATCTTCTGGCTCTCGCCTTCGTTCGGCAGGCCGAGCTGGACGGCCGGCGCTGCGAACGAAACGATGTTGCCGGCGGTCAGGCCGTGCGTGATGGCCAGGGCGCCTGTGGTCGCGGATCTGGCGACGGCCAGCCAGTCCTTAACCGCGACTGTGTCGGCCTCGAATGTGACCGAGCCGGTCATCATGCGATCGACGATGACGATGGCTTCGTAGCCAACCAGCAAGCGTGGCTCCACCTGGTTGGCGAAGTCGAACGACATGGCGATGCCGATCAGGGAGACGCCGTGCAGCGACCAGGTCGTGTTCGCTTTGTTGACGATGGCCGGCTTGACGAAGCCGGTGAGCGTTGTGGCCGGCAATGCGGTGTCCGATACGGTGCCGAGCAGGCCGGTAAACGTGAAGCGAAAGCGCGGGATGCCCTGCGGCGACAACTCAAGTGAACAGCTACCCCTTGCACCGAGCAGCACCTGCCGAACGCCATCGCGGTTGAAATAGATGCTCGCCGCCTCCTGTGCGGCCGAAACGAAGGCATACACGGCCGAGACGCCGGCGCTGAGCGTCTCCGCCATGCCGCAGGCCCGCATCAGCGGTCCCCATTTCGGCGCGCTGCCGGCGGCGCCAGCGCCAGCGATCTCGACGGAAAATTCCAGCTTGCCGACAACGCCAGTCAGGATCACGCCCTGGTGACCGAGATAGGGGAACAGCAGCTCGCGCGAGACCTGCTGCGCGTCGTAGGACAACCGGGCGTCGATCGCGAGGATGGCGTTGGCGGCGCCGGTCGGTACGGCATCGGTGCCATAGGTGGTTTCGTTCTTTACGAGCAGGGCGAGCTTTCGCCAGTTGCGCTGGCCATGGACTATTTTCCCTTCTTGTCAGCGACAGGCGTCACGGCCGGTTCCGGCTCAGCGGACACGATCGTGTCGGCCGCCAAGGGCGCGCCGTTTCGGTGATGTTCGGTGAATGCAACGCGCACCGGTTTTGCGCCGGGCTTGTCGACGGTGTAGCTGCCGCCGAGCGGCTCGCTGTAGGGCTTGTCGGCCTGGGTCACTGCAAATCCTCCTGGAGTAGCGTGGACGTGCCGAACAGCTCCTTGTGCCAAACGAAGCCGTTCTTGGCCTTGAGGAGCTCTCCGGAAATGTGCTGGACAACATCGTCGGCACAGGCGGGTGTGAAGCCGATCAGCGCCTTGCGCACGATCGCCTTCAGATCTTCGATGTCCTGCGAGGCGGCTGCGCCAACGAAGTCGGAAACGTTGCCGGCGACGATGACCACGGCAACGTCACTCTCCAGGCGCTGCAGCACTGGCCCGGTGGCGCGCTCGGTCGGCGCGCTCGCTTCCGCCTCGATCAGCACATAAGCCGCCGGCGTTGCGGTCGGCACGCTGCCGATCGAGGCAAAGTCGGCAGCGCCGCCGACAAACGAGAACGCTGGCGGGCTGATGGTGTCCAGTCGTTCGATAATGTCGGAGACCAGGCTCATTTGAGGTCTGCCTCCCGCCTGAAGCCTTCCTGGGCGACCAGTTCGATCTCGGCCGCGTCCTCGTCCGTGAGGTAGAGGTACGGCCGGGCCGGGATGGTGATGGTGTGGGCGCCGATCGTCACGACGCGGCTCTTCGCGCGCTTTGCCGATGCCCTGGCAAAGCGCTGGCCCCTGTTCGTCTTGACCAGGTGGATTTCCTGCTCCCGCTCCGGGATCTGCACGGTGCCGCCGAGTTGCTGGATTGCGGCGTAGAGCACGTTCGTGCCCACCGCTGCTTCGGTCGCGCTGCTTTCGCCAGTGATCGAGCTGTAGAGCCGGTTGGAGACGCGAAGCATGTGCGCCGTGCCGCGACGGCCTCGGCCGCTGCGCTTGGCGGCTGTCCTCGGCGCCAGCGGTTGCCATTTGCCGTCTGGACCGGTTTCGGTCTCGATATGGCGCTGGCTCCGCTGCACGAGGAACGTGGCGATATCGGCCATGATCGCCGCCGGGTTGTCGGCGACCCGATCGATGCGATCGAGTGTAGAGCTGACGGTGTCATTGGCGACGCTAAGGCGGATCCCGTCAGCCATCAGAGGTCTCGCAGGCTGTCGCGGCGGAAGACGCGCGTTGACGGGTTGGCCTGGACGGAACCACCGCCGGCGGGCTCGGGCGTCGCGCCCGTTCCGTCATCGAGGGCGACCAGGCCCTTCGAGACATCCTTCAGCCAGGCCACGCCCTGATTGTAGGCCGCCGTGACCGGGCTATCCTTGTCGGCCGCTTTGCCGTGCAGGAAGTAGCGGGCGATATCGGCCGCGATCTTGACCAGGATGTCGGGAACCGTCGCCAGCGGCAACGAATACATCTTGCCGATATAGCCGTCGATCAGGGCCGTCGCGTCGGCGACCGCGCGGCCGACAAC
Organism: Mesorhizobium sp. ES1-1; assembly: GCF_020164785.1. Taxonomy (GTDB): domain Bacteria; phylum Pseudomonadota; class Alphaproteobacteria; order Rhizobiales; family Rhizobiaceae; genus Mesorhizobium. The sequence goes on from NZ_JAIUGX010000019.1 coordinate 11,683, forward strand.
GGCGTCGTCAACGACGCTCGGCGGCACGTTGGTGCGGTCGGTAAGCTGGGTTAGCTCCCTCACTCCGAACCGGTCGACCAGATCCTGTTTGACGGCGTACGGCACGGCTTCAGATGAACCCCACGACCAGGTTGGGCTCAGCGAAGAGCGCCTCGATCTGCTCCGGCCCCTGGAACGCCTCCATGAGATGCTCGACCGGCATTTTCGAGTGCGCGATACCGCCGCGACGGAAGCCGTCGACCTTCGAAACGATACGAAGGCCGTTCGGCACCTCACCGGAGTTCTTCGCCTGCCAGGCGTCGATTGCAGCCGCCATAAGCGGGTACTTGCTGCGGAACTCGGCTTCCGCCTTTCCGAGGCGCTTCTCCAGATCCGAAAGACCCTCCAGCGTGAACGACTCGGCGGAGCCGGCCGGATTGCCGGCTCCGCCCTGGTCCTCGCTCACCGGGGGGTTATTGGCAGATGTCGTCAGCGACTGAGCTTCGCCGCCGTTAGCGTCTTGAGCCACAGGCGCGTCGCCTTCGTTGCCAGCGAGGGCTTGGGCCTGGTCCTCGCTTTTGTCGTCGACCTTGGGAGCTTTCGCTTTCGCATCACGGAGGGCCTTCGCCATCGTTCAATCCTCGTTTTCGGGTCTTTGAAAAGGAGCCTGGGCGGCTGCTCATCGAAGACCCGCCGACCAAAGCCGGCGGTTTTTCGTTTGGTCGGCGGTCAGCCAGGCGTTCGTCGATAAGGTTCGGAGAGGCGCCAGAAATCGGAACGGGCTACCTTGCGGCTCGCTGTGCGGCCGGACAGCCCGAGGGCGTAGGCGACAACGATCAGCGCGATCGCGATCAGGGCAATCGCCCAGAGCGTCATGACATCGGTCGTGACGGCCGCTCTAAGCGCGAAGACAGGACCGGCCTCGGCGAAACTGGCGGGCGGGTGGAACAAGTCGCCGATCGGCGCGAGGCCCACCAGCGGGACAAAAGCGACGGCGACTGCCATGCAGGCTAACAAGAGAGGTCGAAGGTACTTCATCGAATTTCCTCTGAGGGTTGATAGGTCCAACTGTTTCGAAACACCTGCCGGCGCCCGTTGGTCGACGCCGGCAGGCAGAACGAAGACGGCTAGGTCAGGCCAGCCAGGGAACGACGAGCAGCTCGGCGGTGCCGGCCCACTTGTTGCTCTCGCCGCCGTTGATCAGCTGCGAGGACAAGATCGCCTTGCCGGCGCCTTCGAGCGAAGGCGGGACGACCAGGAGATCCGGGACCAGGCCGAGCGGGCGGCCGAAATCGCCCTTGAAGCTGGAGATCGCGGTGCGGGCCGTCTCGTAGTGAGCAGCGTCGAGCGTCTGCTTGGAGCCCCAGGCGAATTGCCAGAAACCGTAGCCCACATTGGCGCGCCCATCGACGCCGTATTGGAATTCCTTTCGACGAAAGACGTTCTCGTCTTTGGAATCGTCCATGGCGACGAACTCGAACGGCTTGCGCTCCTGGAAGATGATCGGCTTCAAGGCGCGCTTGGAGCAGATCAGGAACCAGGGCGTACCAGCACCGCCATCGGTGTTGGCGACCGAATTGACGGTCGTGCCGTCAGCGTCGAGTACGGGATGGTCGACGTCGAAGAAGTATTGGCCGTCATAGCAATTGGTCGTGAACCCGGCTTTGAGCAGCGGCCACACCAGCTGCTCGGGGAAAGCGGCGGTGGACATGCCCATTTCCTGGAACAACGGACCGTAGGAGCCGAGCGTATCGTCCTCGATGTCGTCGCGATCGACGCCAATCGTCAACTCAAACGGCTTGTTCTTGATCTCGTAGTCGTACTCGGAAATGTTCTGAACCTGGCGATCGCCGATCCATTCGCGGATGTTCGGCATCTTGCCGAGCCAGCCATATTTTTCCGAGCGCGTGGACGAGGTCACCTTGGTGGCCACGCGGCTGTACATAGGCGCCGCCTGGCCGAGGCCGCCTTGGAAGTTGGTCTTGAAGCCGACGCGGAGCGCATCGAGCGAAGCGGAATTGATCTTCATCAGAGGGTTCCTGTTGGCTGTGTTCGGTGTGCTCGGGCCCTAGCCCGCGCGACTAGGCGGTGAACTTGACCCAGACGCCGAGGGCGTCGACGTCGTAGATCTTGCCGGCCACGGACCGGGTGTTGGTTCCGTTGGTCTTGGCGACGGTCTGGTCGTCGACGCCGTAGCAGTCGGAGCCGATATCGGCTGTGGTGATCAGGTCACCAGCGGCCGAGTTGTTGAAGCGAAAGGTGTCGCTCAACACCTTGGCCCGGATGGCATTGTCAGCGCCGGCCGAGTTATCGGCCGTGAGTTCCGCGCGACCGACCCCTTTCAAAGTCGTGGAGACGGAAAACGGTACGGCGCGGCCGCTGGAATCGAGGGCGACCATCGATCCCTGCCAGATCTTCGTCGCACCCTTCACCCCGAACTCACGGGTTCGGCCGTCCCGCTTGGGCGTATTGCGAGCCTGGGTAAGAGCAGCCATTAGAGGGTCTCCAGTTTGGCCTGCTCAGCGGCAAGCGTTGCGGCGTAAGTCTTGGGATCGACGCCTAGGGCGGCGGCGACCTGGGCTTGCGCCTCGTCAAGGATCGGAGCGTCGCCATCCTTGCGCTTGGTCGCACCCGTTAGCTGCGGCGCGGTCAGAACCGGAGCGCCGGCCGCGAAGGCCTCGAACTTAGCGAGGTCAGTCTTCGCCAGGTCGAGCCCCCATTCTTTCATGCCGGGGGACAGCTGGCCCTTCTTGATCGCGAGCTCGACTGCGGCCTCAGCCTTGTCGGCCGAGAGCGAGTTCTGCAGCACCTTCACGGTGTTCTGCAGTTCCTGGAGTGCCGACAGGGGCACAAACTGCGCAGGATCAGGCTTGGCCTTTTCCTTGAACGCCGCGATGACCTGGTCGGAGGTCGCGGTCTCGGCGACGCCAGCAGCAAGCGCGACAGCCGATGCGCTAGCCTTGAGCGAGGTGATTGCCGAGAGAACGGCGTCCTCGTTGGACCCTGCGGCTAAACCGAGGGCAGAAAGTATCTTGTCCATGGGGTCTCCCTCTGCGGACGTTTCGGAAAAGTTCGCGCTGGCCGCGACCTGGGCGAGGTCGAGGGCCGGTGTGTTGGTCAGTGCGGCCATGCGAATGGCGAGCACCTTGCCGGTGGCCTTGCTCTGCAGCAGGACGGGTGAGAGGTAGCGATACTCGCCGGCCTTGATCGCCTCGGAGGCGGCTGGCGTCCATTCGACCCGGCCCCAGATGCCGTCCGCCCGGACTTCAAGCTCCTTGACCCAGCCTGCCGCTTTCGCGGTGCCGCCGACGCCCTCGATGGCGCCGAAGACCGACTGGTGGTCGTAGTCGATGACCAGCTCGGTTGCGCCGGCAATTTCCTTGGTGCGATCGATGATCGCCTGCAGCGCGGAGCCCGATCCGGCCTCGAAAGGCCCGCGTCCGTCACGTGCCTTGAACGTTCCGGCCGGGCACAATTGTACCCAGTGGCCGGCGCCGGCATCGGCGGGCGTCAACTGGTAGACAGGAGCCGCGAAGGCAGAGAGGATCGGTTTCGACATGACCGGCCCATGTAGGCGCATCGGCCATGCGTCGTCGGCAGGGCGAATTCGCCCTCCCGAAGGGAATTTATGGTGGGAGTTGAAGAGCCATCATGGACGGCTGCTTCGAAGTCGATGCTAGATGGTCAGCCGAAGGCGATCAAGTGCGCCCCTCCATTCGGCTTAGACATAGCCTGAAATCGGTTTTGAACGGGTCTACAGCGCGTTTTGATCGTCCGTCGAACCATCTAGCCGGATTTCAGGTTGAGGCTCTGGCACCGGCCTTTCTTTCAGAACAATACCCGGGCGTTGAATCACGCCATCCTTCTTGCTGAACAGTTCCATCCTGGCAAACTCTTGCCCGAACCGGGCCGCGAAGCTTCTTAAAGTGGCTTCGCCGTCTATCGGCACCAAGCTCGCCATCTGCTTTCCTGACCTCGTGAGAGGGTAACATGGGACTTGGATTGCCGTTTGAGTGGGATTGTTAAACTCGCACTCGATGAGCCAGTCACCACGCTCAAACTCGAACTTTCCAGGCACATCAGAATACGGAGTTTTCCAGATTGACCCGCTTGACCCGCTGACTAACCCTGAAGCCTCAAGTTCGGTCAAGGGTGAGATATCTTCATCATCAGACCCATTCACGGGACCTAGAAACGATTCAAAAATCTCATAACGGGCATGCTCTTGGAACATCCGCGCTGTCTCGGTGTCTAGTTCGGCAGCAATCCGTAGAGTGGTGCGCGAAAAGCTGCCCTCTCTCTGTATTTCGCCGGCCAGAATGCGCCCCCAAAGTCTGCGCATATTTTCAGTTGAAGCTTTTTCGGCGTAGCTGCTCCAGAAATTGAGCCAGTCATCATCGAGCTGGTCCGGAGAGCCTCTGACGTCGAGATCGGTTGGTAAGGGTAAGGCGCGCAGCTGATCAGCTGCGCTGTCTAGCGCTGCATTAACGTTCTCTCGCCTTTGCGCTATTTCAGGAAGATAACGCCGGACAAAATCCTCTAGCTGGGCAGGATCTGATTTCAAGGCCTCGGCCGCAGCGTCGCCAACTGAATCCAGCACCTTGAGCTGTTGGTTCAACTTGGCGCGTTCTACCGAGAGCCCCGCGTCGTGCACAAATTGCTCGCGTTCAAGGTCATTCCGATGTCTCTGAACTAGCAGCGCATCGGCTCTGCCCTTGATTTCGACTTTATAGCCGCGAAACTTGTCAATGGTGGACCACCAACGCGAATTCAGCTTTGCTCTAAAGCTTGACGGGCCAACCTCAACGTCCAGCGCTGCGCCATTTTCTTCGGTCATTTTGCCTCCTCCTGATGGGGACAAATCATGACATGATCGAATGTGCAAGTTGGCGGGTCGTCATTTTACCGTTCGATTGGTTGCGCCATTTTGGCCTTCATCCCATTCTCAATCATCGAAAATCCAGCCTTACCCGGATTGTAGGCCCAGCCGGGATCGATGCCGTCAGGAACCATCGTCACCTCTCCGGTCCGGTTGTTGACATACTTGCGCATGGTCCCGGGCACAGGCTCGAATTTGAGGAGTTCGCCCTCCCGCTGCAGCCGGTCGATATCGCGCTGGGAGAGGCTCTGCAGGGTGCAGTGGCAGTTCCAGCCATTCGGGCAGGCATGCGTGTTCCACCAGGGATGGTCGACCGGCAGCACGGTGTTGTGCCAGAGGTGATGCTGGAGCCGGGGGAACTCCTGACCCTCAAGGTGAACGTAGCGGAGGAACGGCCGCGCCGCCTTGCTCCGCTCGAAACTCGCCCAATGGCCCGCTGCGTAGCTGACCCGCATGTTGACGTCGAACATGATCCCGAGCCGACGCGTGGATCCGAGTTGCGACCAGGTGGTGTCGCCGCTGACCGGATCAAACGCGGGCTGCTTTCCCCACCAGCCTTTGGCCTGAAGAGCCGGCGTCAGCTCGGCCCCGAACTGCCGAAGGGTTGTTCCGTTCGCCAGCGCGTCGACCAGAGCGGCATAGATATCGGAGAGGATGTCGAAGCCGGCTGACTTGGCGACGGTGAACATGGATGCATGCGTGTCCTGCCAGACGTCCTGCCAGGCAAAGCTCGGGTCAAGCCGGCCGCCGCGCTCGAACAGCGCGGCGATCGCCTCACGTGGCGGAACAGGCTTGAGCTCTGCGGCCACCTCAGATCGTCTCGCCCGCTTCGCCGGAGATCCGCGCGGCGAAAGCGGCGCGCGCCAGTTCCTCAGTCAATGCCGAAACGTCTAGTCCCGCAAAGCGGTCAGCGAGCAGCTGCTTGACGTCCTCGATCGAGGCTGCCGCCGCGATCGCATCGCTAAGGCCGGCGACGATCGGTTCGATCAGCGGCCGCCAATCGCGCGCGATCTCCTCGGCCGCCTGGTCGACGGCATCGTCTTTCCTGGCGCCGGTGCTGAAGGGTGCAGCTCTTGCACTCTCCTCGTCATCGTTCTCGTTGCCCGGCGCCTTGTTGCCCTGGGCCGGCCGCGCGGGTGCTGCGAGCAGTTCCTCCTCGGCGCCAGGATCCGGCAGGCCGAGCTTGTCGCGTACGACTGAGGACGCCACTTTGCCGCCGAGCTCGACGAACGTCTTCAAACGCTCCATGAATTTGTCGAGGTCGATCTCTTCGGGCCGACCGATGGTGATCGTCGGATATTTCTTTTGGGGGCCAAAGTTGAGGTCGACGAGCGGCTTGGAGAGGTCGCGGTTGAGCGTGGCGGCGAGCTGGATTGCGTCGGCCTCCTCGATATCGACCCGCACGCGATCATGGGTCTTGCCGACCGCGTGGCCGCCGGCGATCGCATCGGTGGTCGCTGTCTGGCCAAGCACCAGCTTCGAGGTCTGACGGTCGAGCCAGTCGGCCCGCCTTTCATAAAGCTCGTGGTTCCCCGAAATCGTCGCTCCGACGAAATCCACCGTCATCGATGTCGGCACGATCGCCGCATAATCGGTGCCGATGTTGGTCACGGCCTCAAGCAGCACCGCCTTGTCGCGCTCCGTTGCGCCGGCGTCATACTTTCCCAGGCGAAGTGGCTGGCCGTAGGCCTCGCAAAAGATCGCCCAATCCTTCACGGTAAAGGATTTAAACAGGAAGCCCCAGGCCGCGCCCCGCGCGAGGCCGCCCCGGATTGGCAGACCACTCTTGGCTTTAGCGTAGTGAGCGATCCAGCCGAACGGCTTCAGCGGCACGGCGCCACCGGGCTCCCCCAACAGAAGCGTATCGGCGTCGACGGTGTCGAATGTAAACCAGCGCGGATCGCGCCATTTGAGCTGTTTTGGGCGCCATTGGCTTTCCGACGTGTCCCACAGGATCTCGGTCGCGGAGAAACCCTTGCCGATCGCGTCGAGCATGTCGCGCAGCTCGATCTGGAAAGCGTCGCGGGCGGTCACCTCGCGGACCAGGTCGGCGTGCTGAACGGCCGCGGCATCCTCGCCGGCGGCCTCGACCTTGATCTCCAGGCCGGCGACCTGAAGCTTCCTGGTCGCCAACACGCTGGCATAGTGTGGGTCGCGCTCCTCGATGTCCTCGGCAAGCGCGAGATACTGCTCGGGATCGCCATCGATCGAGTCTCTCAAGATGCGGGCCAGCCGTCCAGGCGTCAGTCCGGCGGCCGGATGCATGGCGTCATGCCGCCTTAACGCCTGCCGAGGTCGGCGCGGCCTGTTCAGCGCGCAGCGCGCGCGTATCGATCGGCCGGCCGTATGCATCGAGCAGCGTCACGGCCATTAGAAGATCCTCCGGTCGCGCTTTCGCGAGGAAAGCCTGTCGTCGTCTTCCGCCCGACGCCGAAACACACTCTCGCCGGCTTCGTCGAACCGGTTATGGGGCTTGGGCGCCGGCAGGTAGTCATACTCGTGCCACTGCATGCGGCTGGCGAAATAGGCGAGCACCAGGGCAACCGCGAAGTCACCATGTCGTTTCGCGCCGGCGACGTCGACGCGCTCGGGCGGGATCGAGGGTATGCCGCGAATGATCTTCACCAGGCGAAGATCCACGGCATGTTCGGCATCCCTGGTCAGCGCAATGTTGTCGTCTTCAAACGCGGTTTTAAGGGGCGGGAAATTCTCGTTGTACCATTTCTGGCTGAGCGTGACCGACCACACCAGGCCGCCGGGCGTGTCGTCGGTGCGCAAGCCGAAGATGCGGCCGAGGTCCTCGGCCAGGTTCATGCCGACGCCCGTCGCGTCGATCGCCGCTCCGCACAGGCGGGGCGACTTCTTCAGCATCAGCGTGGCGATCTCCTTCTGCTCCTGGAATGGCACGTTCCGCAGCTCGACCGTCAGCGCCGATCGGCGGCGCAGTACCTTGTCGATCGCGAGCAGCGTCATGACGGCCGGGTCGGCCTTGCGCGCCGGGTCGTAGCCGAACGCGTGCTGGCGGTTTTCGTCGAGCTCGTCGAGCGCGGCCTTGATGGCATCCAGGTGCGGCGCCATGAGGTGCCGGCGCTCCAGATCTGGCCTGTGCAGGAAGTCGAGCGGCAGATCGATGCGGATGACCGGCGCCTCTGCGGGCTCCAGTGTCATGCGCGCTTCGATCAGCGGCGTCGTCAGCCAGGCGCCGGAGCCCATGGACGGGATGCAGAAAAGCTCCTCATCGGCGGCGTCGCCATAAAAGTCGATGATGTCCTGGCGCCACTGTGCCTCGCCCTCGGGCGACCATTCCTGGCCGGTCACAAGGCAGATGCGCTCGTAGAGCCCTTCGAGTAGCGCCTGGTCGAAATCGATCTGCAGATGGCTGTATTTCGACCGGCCACCGAGGATGTCTTGGATCTGGACGTTGAATTCGTTGTCGGCGCCATTGTGCGTCGAGCAGACCACGACCTGGCCGCCCCACATCAGGTTGGCTAGCGCCGCCTTCAGCAGCTCCTTCAGGCTGTCGACGAAAGCCGCCTCGTCGATGATCACCAAGCCCTGTTTGCCGCGCAGGGTGCGCGGTGCCGAGGACAGCGCAAGGATCTCGAAGCCCGAAGCGAACTGGATGCGGAATGCCTTGATCTGCCTGGTCTCTTCCGGGTCCGCCGGGTCGGTGTCTTCGAAGAGGAATTCTTCCTGGGCGATGGCCGCCTGGGCGAAGGCGCGGGCCCACATGGCGCAGGCGTCGATGAACTCGCGCGTCATCTCCTGCGAATAGGAGATGTACATCGCATCCATGCCGCCGGCTTCCTTGGCGCGGCCGGCGCGCAGCACGGCATAGGAGGCAAGCGCCCACGTCTCACCGATGCGCCGGCTCTTCTCGATGAAGAGCACGCGCACCGCTGTGGTTTCGAGCAGAGCGACGGTCCGGCCCTGATAGCCAAGGAGGACATTGGGCAGACCAACGCTATCGATGACATGGTCGAGGTTCGCGCCGCTTTCACGGCGGACCCTTACCCAGTCCTCTTGTGGGATCGGGCCGCTCATTTCACGATGCCCTCACGCCGAGGATCTGAGCCTTGATCGCGTCGGCCGTGTCGGCGGACATGCCCCTGGACTTTGCCACGGTGTCGACCGCCTTTTCGACGTCGATCTTGAACTCCTTGTCGACCTTCTGGCGCCTGGCCATGGATACGCTTTGCGCCTGCATGGCAGCGCGCAGCGCACCGGCCAGATTGAGCGCGCCTTTGGGATCGATGCCGCTCTCGCCGGCGGCGGTCAGCAGTTCGAAGATCAGCGTCTTGATCGCCTCGGCCGCGATCACCGTCAGATCGTCGGATGCCTTGGCGTCGAACTTGTCGGCCAGCACGCTGCTGATCTCGCGCGTCTGGTCGATGCGCCGGGATAGCGTCGCCAGGCGAAGCGAATAGCGGTTGAAGGCCGAGAAGCTGGGGATGGTGAATTCTAGCTCGCCGTGGTGGTCGCGGCGCAGCTGCTCGAGCGCGGCGTAGAACTCCTGGTAGATGTCGAGCTGGGTGCGGTCGCGATCGCGCAGGGCGGCCGCCGCCGTGGCGATGATTTCATCGCATGCGTCCGGCAGTTGCTCGATCCCGCTGAGGCGGCCGCGACCCTGGGCCATGCTCAGCCCTCGCGCGGCCGGCGCGATATGCCGTCGATCGTGGATTTGCGCTCGTAGTGTTCCTCGCCAGCGCGTGTGATCGCCGCGACGAAGGTGTCGCCGATCTCGGTCAACCGAACCGCGCCCAGCTCTTCCATCTTGAGCAGCTGGGTACGAAGCCACTCCCGGCTTTTGGAGTAGCCGTTGGCATCGAGCACGCCCGCTATGATGCGTTCATTGAGGCGACCGTCGGTCTGGCGCGCGAGCTCTCCGAGGATGATGAAACGAGCGCTTTCCTGGAATTCGTTCTGGCTCATGGCTTCCCTTTCAGTTTCGGCCGGCGCCCGGCCTCTTGATGCCCGGCAGCACATGCCGGCGCAGGACATGATCCGCCCCCGCAGTAGTGAGTTCGCAAATGATGCCGACCTTGCCATTGTTGGTGTTCTTCACGGCGCCTGCCGAGTTCTCCAGCCAGGCGAGCTGGGTCCGGACGTAGCCGCGCCCCCGGTTGATCGCCAAGCGGGTCACCAGCAGGTCGTCGATCATCGAATCGGAAAGGCGATAGTCGTTCTGCTCTGCGAGAAAACGAAGGATCGCCAGGCGCGCATTCTGGTCGTAGACGTCGTCGAAACCATCGAACATTGGCTACGCCCCTGACCCTCGGCGCTGAGCGGCCGCTGTATACATGTAATCCTCGATCCTGCCGATCGCGGCGGCCGTGCTCTGGATGGTCATTCCCTGCGAGCGCACTTCGCCCTCCAACCTGGTGAACGACAGTTCAAGCCGGTGCATCTCCTCGCGGGTGGGCCGGTTGGTGATGTCGTTCTCGACGGTGGCCAGGCGCTTCTCGATCGCCGATAGGCTGGCGTTCAGCTTGCCTTCGTTTACCAGCTTCGACTTGTCGGCGATGCCGGTGAAGCCAAAGAGCTTAAGAATGGCGACGATCACCAACAGCGTCAGCGCGACGCCGGCGGCGAGCGCGGGCGAGAAATCGCTGATGAGTTTCACCCAGGTCGGATCCATCTAACGCCTCCTTCCTGCGCCAACGCCGAGGTAGATCGAGGAAACCGCAGCGGCGATCGCCAGCACTGTGTTGGTCCTGGCCGATATCGGGGCGGTGTCCGCCTGCACCCAGAACGATATGGCGATCACCGTCCACATCCCGGCCGCCATGGTCATTGCTCCGAAGCGGATGAAGGACGACTTGGCGGTAGGCCACATGGCCACGAGCTGAGCTGCTACGATTGCGGCGATGACAAGCGCCCAGACTGTCGGCGACAGAGCGGCAAACGCCGGATAGCGTGGCCCGGCGAAGTCAGCCGCCCGAGTGATCAGGAACTGCAGCCAGGCGCTCAGCGTCAGCAGGTTGATCCATTCCACCGGGCGCGCGTGATCGCGGAAGAAGAGCTCCGAAATGACCGACTGCAGGGTTGAGCGAAATTCGGTCATGAGGCTCTCCGGCTCTGCCGTTCAATGAAGGTTTCGCAGTCGATGCACCTTTTGCAGTTCGGCATAGCCTTGCGTCTCTCGTCGGGGATAAGCTCGCCGCAGTCGCAGAACGGCGACAGGGTCAGTCGCTTGACACGGAGGGCCTGCTGGACGCGGCGGATTCCCTCCGCACGCTCTTCCTCGGCACGGCGATCGGCGAGCTCGAATGCGAGGTTCGAAACGCTCATTTCGGTTCCCTCGCAGCCTTCGTTACGTCGTACCAAGCAGCACAGGCGTCGGTCTGCTTGTTGGCGGCGCCCAGGGCGATATCGGCTTTCTTGTTCGCCACGCCGAGCTTGTCGCCGAACTTGATGCCGCTGAAATGGTGGCGCCGGCAGTCGCCGGGATAATCTGGCATGCGGCGCGCGTCAGACACGGCGCGGTCGGCCTCGGTCAAGGCTTCGCCCACGACGCCAGCCCTGGCCTTATCGGCATAGGCTTTATTGAGCGCGGCCTTATCGGTTGTGCAGGCTGTCAAGCAGCTGCTGATCAACCAGACCGTCATCGCGAGCTTGCAGCGCTGCGAGATCATCCTCGGCTTCCTTTTTTTCGGCTTCAGTCTGCGTGAGTGCGGTTTCCAGCGTGACCCGCGCTGCGCGTTCGTCGGCCGCGATCTTGCTGGCCTCTTCGGCCTTTCCGTCGCTCCAGGCGCGCAGCCGGCGCTGCTCGGTCAGCTCCGCCTGCAGAGCTTCCATTTGGGCGCCGGCCACCAGCTGGGTCACCGCCTTGTCGACGGCCAGGCGCACCGCCGATCCCTTGTCGACCCAGAGCCAAATGCCGGCGGCAATGAAGACCCACACAGGCAATGTGATGCCGAACACCAGGATGGGCAGCACCCACTTGCGGAACAGCGCAGCGACGACGGTAAAGGCGGCACTCATCAACCGAGCCACCAGAAGGCGATGACGGCTTCGATCGCAGCGAGCCCGATCGCGCCGGCAGCGGAGCCAAGCAGAAAGGCCAGGAGGGGTTTCATCGGCGCCTTCATCAAAGGGCGCCCAGCATGCAAAGGGCCTTCTCGCGCTTGCGCCGCTCGAACAGGCCGCGCAGCACACGGTTCCCAGCTTTGTCGAACCAGGTCAGCGCCTGGCACCCGCCGGCGACGTCGCCTGCGTTAAGGCGGCGCGTTGCCGTGCTCTTGCCGATAGCCGAGACGCCGCAATTGAAGGCCGTCGACGTGTAGGCAGCGTCACGCGCCGCCGGGAGGCGAGCCGCCAAAGTGATTGGCGTGAAGTAGCGATGAAGGCCAGTGCGATGCTCGGCGACTTCAAGCTTCAGCAGATCAAGACATTGCTGGTCGCTCAGCACCATGCCCAGGCGAACGCCGCGCGTTGAACCGAAACAGATCGTCGGAATGCCGACAGCGTCGAGATAGGCGACGTTCCGCTTTCCCTCTTCCCTGGCGATGAAGGGCAAAGCGATCTGCAGCGTCTCGGCCTCGGTCGCCTGGCCAGCATGTGACGGTGTTGCGAGCATGATCGCCAGGGCGATCGCGATCACCGCTATGGCGATAATGCGCAGCCATTCCTTCCAGGGCGACAGGCCTTGCTGCCAGACGCGGCCGCCGATTCCGGCGAGCAAGAGCAGCACGCCCAGCCACCACGCGACATAGGGGTCGTAGTCGTGGCCGGTCCAGCGATAGTAGAGCTCTGGCAGCACGAGGACGGCAAGACCGGCGACCTGCATCCAGAAGCTGATGGACAGCAGCACCACCCGGCGCCAGTTGTCGACGAGTTGCATGATAGAGAGACCTTCCGCCCTGTGAAAAGCGGCCGGAGCAAATCTCCGGCCGTCTACAGTGCGAAACTACAATCCGGCCACAGCTTGCTTAACCGGGTTGGATAACTCCCCGCCTTGTCGTCAAAACAAGGATCCTTGATCATCGTCGTCCCGGCGCATGCGCCTGCGATGGACTAGGACGGTGGAACGGGAGACGCCGAGAGCGCGCGTTATCTTGTTGATGGAATAGCCCTTGTCGGTCATTTGGGCAATCGCCGCCCGGCGCTTGCGCTGTTGCCCGCTAAGGGCGGGCGGAATTTCCATCTTGGTCGGTCCGAACTCACCGGCCAAGGCGGACGCAGCATCGTGGCCTATCAGTCTGCTGAGCCAATGCGTCGGTCCGACATGACGCGGGATATAGATCGTTTCGCAAGCCTTCTCGCGCCCAAGGATGAGCGCGGCCCGATCGCCGGCGACCTCTGCTATTTTGTTCAGCAGAGGCGAGAACCAGGCGCGATCGGGATCTTGGTCGCTCACGCCACCTCCATCCTAAGGTTGCGCATGGTTGACGTCAGGGTCTCGCGATTGGGGCCGTGCCAAATCAGGCACAGCGTGAAAAGCCCGTTGCGGCACCGATAGAGCGCGGAGTGTTTGGTCAATTTCCACTCGCAGCCCATCGCTGCGGCCAGCGCGTCGGTGGCCAGTTCCGACGCCGCAAAGGCCTCGATTTTGGCAAAGTCGATCTTGACCCGGCCGGTATTACGACGACGCGGGCTCATGCCTTCGCCTTCCTGATCATCTCACCAAGCGCGTTCATGACCGCCGGCCAGTCGCGATCGGCCATCTGGTCGACGAGCTTTGCTTTTTCCCGAACGAACTCGCGAAACCCTCTCGGATCGACGGCCTTGTGAACCGAGAGAACCTGCCATTGCGCGAGTGCAATTTTTGCACCCGATTGGCGCAGCCAGCCGGCCGTGCTGACCGAGAGGCTCCAGTCGACGCCGGCCTCTCGCGTCATCCACGCCTTGAGGGCGTCGATGGCCTTGGCGGAGTCCTCGGCATCGAGCAGGAACCGTGTGTGGTCGATGCCGGTCTGGCGCTTGACGAAGGACAGCATCGCGGCATCGGTCCGGTCGCGGACGATGCCGAGGTTCCAAGCGGCGATCCACAGCGCCTGGAGCTTCTTTGCGAACGGCCCTTGAAGCCCCTTTTCAGCGGGCTTGAAACCCTGCTGGCGATGCTCCGTGATGATCAGCCGCAGTTCGCGGTCGTTCATCTCACGGAGGCTGCGCTTGCCGGTGACCCGCTGGTAGAGATCGCGGGCGGTGTCTTCGTCCAGGCCGAGTTGCTTGTTGGCGACGTGTATCGCCGCGAGCGGGTTCATGCTCTGACACCCGAAAGTCCGAGCACTCCAGGTGGTACGCGTGTATTCATAGCCGTAAAGGAGAGGCGGTGATGAAGTTCGATGACTTTCTTTTTGTGGCTGCGATCATTGTCTCCATCGGCGTTGGCCTCTGCATAGGGCTGGGGATCAACGACGCGCCCGGTGCGTATGAAGTCGCCAAAGATTGGCAAACGCTTTTTGCGGGCATCTTGGCCGTCGCAGCTGCAATGTTCACCGTCGGCCAGATGCAACGTTCGGACGCTCTCCAAGAGAGGCGCCACAGCCATCTGGTCCGCATCACTTTGCGTGCAGATTATCTTCAGGCTCGCAGAGCAGCTTCCCTCGTCGATGTGATGGAAATGATATGGGATGATCTGCCGCAGGTACTGCCTCCGATTAACTCGGATATTGACGTGGTTCGCAAAGCGAACGCAGAGCTTGAATCGCATGTGCGAGACTGGGTTGAGTGGCTTAGGGAAGAAGCTGTCGGCCACCGCTTCGTCGAGGATTGCGAACCGCTTTTTGATCCGGATACGGCGATAATCTACGATGCCGTCAAAGACAATTTGGAGGACCTTGATGCGATCGAGGCGGAACTTCGAACTACGTCTTTGCTTGGACCAGTCGACGCTGCTTTGGCCGCTAGAACCCGAGCCGAAGCGGTTCTTGGGGAAGTGTCGGAAACCCTTGGTAATTTCATTGAATGTCTTCGGGTGCTTCCCGACGAATTCCGATAAGCAAGCTGATTGAATGGTCATGGCGTCACGCCTTCGCCAGGTCGATCGTGACAGCCCGCCACTCGGCGTTCTGGCTGTCGCGCTCGTAGCAGCGGACATAGGTCTTGGAGCCGATGACGCGCATGGCCGCTCGAATCGCATCCATGGCCCGCTGCCAGCGCTCGTCATCGATGTCGAGCCGCAAAAGCAGGAAGATATCGGTGCGGTTGATCTGGCCTTGCTTTTCGACGTTGAAGGCCCGGGAGATGATCGACCGGATTTCCGTGCGGCTCTCGGCCGACCATTCGGTCAGGCACTCGTCGATCAGGCTCTTGGCGATCTGGAGCTGCGAGCCGAAGTCGATCAGGTCGGCGACCTGGACCGTCACCTTCTTCAGCCCATCGAACGTCATGAACGTCTTGTTACCCTTCGCCCCGCCTTTTGTGGCGCCGTACTCCTGGGCGAGCAGCGCCTCGAAGGCCGAGAGATCGTCGAAGGTGTGTTCCTTGAACCGGCCGATCTGCGCTGAGAGCTCGGTGGCGTAGCCCATGATCTTGCGGACGGTTTCATCCTCAAGCTTGTCGGCAGCCTTTATCGCCTCGACCGGTACAAGATTGCCCTTGGCATCGGGCATGTAGGTTTTGCCGCCGACGATGACGGCGCCGGTAGTTTCAATTGCTGTTTGCATCGGGGATCTCCTTGCGGGTCGGGATTGGGCTGAGTGGGTTGAGCTGCTCGCGCAGTGCGTTGGACAGCAGAACCACCTCGTGGTGGTTCCCGGTGCCGAGCGCGCTGATCAGCAGCTTGGCATCGAGCGCGATCGCCCAAAGCCCTTCCGTGGCTCGGGCGAGCGCGTAGATTTCGGCGACGGTCGCCTTCGGCGCGTTCCGCTCGGGATTGGTGACGATGCGGCTGCAGAGTTCGATCATGTCGATCTGGCTAACCGCGGCTCGGATCGCTTCACTTGCGGGCATGCTTGGCCTCCCGGTTTCGAAGCTGGGTATGCAGGCTGCGGCAGGCCCGCTCCACGGCCTTGCGGGCGGCGACCTCGCGACCACCGGCGAATTTGGCCTGGTCGTATGCGGCCATGGCATTGGCGACCGCCCAGGCGGCTTCCAGCGTGGCCTTGTCGACCCGCGTCATGACCTTGCGGTCCACGACGCGGACGACGGGCGGCGCGGCGAGCATCTCGGCTTCAACTACCGAGGCCACGGTCCTCGCCAGGCGCGCGGCGCTGGCGCGATGTTCATCTATGTCGAAGCTCATGCCGCGCCTCCCGGCCGACCATCCGAAAACGGGCGCGGTATCACCGGGAAGAGGCGCACGTTCGAACCGGGCTGGCATGCCGCCTCGGCGATGCGTTCGGCGTCGGCATCGCGTTCGGCGCGCGCGGCGCCGTTCCAAAGATCACGGCTGAGCCGGTTTTCCAGATCGCGCGCCTTGCTGCGCAACTCCCTGATGCATTCGCCCAGGATGCGAGCGTCCTGGGGGTCGAGGATGCGGGGTTCGTGCTTGTAATCGGCAAGCAGACCGTCGAGCTCGGTGAGGCCGTCAGACAGTGCGAGAGACATTCTTTCGCCCATGGCTATTTTCTCCTTTGGGGGCAGGTTTTGCAGGCGTGGAAGAGCTGGGCGCGATGCCGCGACGTGGCGCGGAACGGCTCCTTTTGTTCGGTCAGGCATTGGTCGCGGCCGATATCGCCCAGGATCGGGCACTCAACGGTGAGGGCCATCAGCGCGCCGCGCACCATCTGCTCGACCCTGGCGAGGTCGCCCAGATACTTGCCACTGATGACGGTAGACACGGCCGACCTGGAGTAGCCGATGCGCTCGCCGGCGACGCCGAGGTCGCTGGCATCGGCGAAGCGAGCCAGCTCGTCGAGCCAGTCCGGTAGCGGTGTGCCGTGGGCTTCGATCGCCTTGTCGACGAAGGTCTTGCCATCCGGCCGGCTATGTTTGACGGGGACTCGGATCATGGCTTCGCCTCCGTCGTGACGGACGGACCGATGACCGACTTGCTGTTAGGGTCGAAGACCACTTTCGTGTGGAGGATCTTCGGCGCCTGGTTGCCGAGATTAAGCGCGAGCCGGTAGCGCGACGGCGTGCCGACCACGACGCCGGCAGCGGCGAGCTGTGACAGATAGCGCTTGGCAGTTCCCCGGCGGATGTCGGGGCAGTGGTAGGCCATGTCAGCGAGGCTGAACACCTTTGCCATCTTCATGGCGCGCCAGAGCTGATCCAAAGCGCTCTCCGGCTTCACCTGGCCGTCCAGCGTGAGCCGGGGTGCGATCAGCGGGCGCTTCGTCAGCCGGTACACCAACGCGCCCGGGAGATTGTCGCCGCAGGCCTTTTTCGTCTCGACGATTTGAGCAATGCCGGCCAGCCGAAGCTGCCGAACATATCTGCCAACCGCCGGCGTCTTGACGTTCGTGCGGGCGCAGATCTGGCGCACTGTCCAGGGGCCAGTCCGGTCTAGATCGCGAATGATCGACCAATAGCCGGCGTCACCGCGCGGGACGGCGATACTGATCTGCACCATGTCGAGCAACGGCCGCCCGGTCATCCGAATTTCCTCGGCGTGAACTTGGGCTCGCTGGAGATCGTCCCGACCGCCTTGGCGAACCCGGCGAGGTCGACCTGCTTGGTGCCGAGGATCTGGCTCGCTTCGATCACTTTTGTGAGGTTGACGACGATCCGGCGGGTGTTGCCCTTGGTCTTTTCCAGAATGGCTGCAGCCAGGTCGCGGGTGATCTCGATGCCGGGGCAACGGGCGACCGCGAGGAAGCCGAAGTCCTCGGCATCGCAGGGCACCGCCTGGAGCCATTCCAGCACTCGGTTGTGCACGCGCTCGAATGCTTCGAGGTGCGCTGGCAGCATTTCCTCGCCGATCATGACGACGGGCGCGCCAGACTTGTCGGAAAGCTCCCGCAACAGGTCGACGAACCGCTTCTTGGCGATGAAATGCGCCTCGTCGATTATGAGCGGCCGGCGCGGGTCCGCCGCCATGAGCATGATGGCGCTGGTTTTCAGATCCTCGATCGCACCGCGCGGGCGGCTATCGCCCAGCTCGATCAGGATCTGCACCAGGAGAGAGCGTGCAGTCGTGAACAGGCCGCATTCGACGTAGGCGGCCTTGTAGCGATTGGCGCCGTAGATGCCCGACTTGGTCTTGCCCCAGCCGGACGGGCCGGAGAAGACGGCAAGCCCCGGCAGCTCCGGGTCACGGTCGACCATCTTCGCCAGCAGGGTCGAAAAGGCCACGACGTTCTTCAACGGCGCCGGCCGATTGACTTTCAGTGGTTCTGTCATCATTTTCCTCGTTGTGCTGTGCCGCTTCGGCGGCTTTTCCTTCGGAGAGCCCGGTTTGCAGACCGGGCTTTTCCGTTACTCAGGACAGGTACGCGTCCCCATATTCCTCATGGATGGCCTGGTGGGTTCTGAACTCGGCCGATGGCTCGTAGCCCCCGAGCCAGACCGCATCGAGCGTGGCCGCTGTCGTGTTGGGCAGCTTGCCGGCGTCGACAAGCTTCCGGAGCGCGACTGCGCGTCGGTACCGCTCCTTGGGCGTCTCCGGCAAAGCGACGATGTTGTTGGCTTTCGGCAGGTGGGCCGTGCGCTCGGCCTCGACCTCGTCGAGTCGGTTTTGACGCATCGTCTCGAAGCGGTCGTTTAGCTCCCGTTCGTCTTCGAGGCGCATTTCCTCAATCATCCGGCGATGCTCGGCGGCTTCGCGCGGTGTCAGTTCCCTGGTCGGGTGCAGTTTCTCGGACATCGCGGCGATGGCCGCCTCGATCTGGGCCGTGGAGTGCGTTTCCTGTCGCTTCGGGAGCGCGATGACGTTTGGTGCATCGCGGCGCGCCACTTCCAAGGCCCGTTCGATCAGAGGGGCGCCCTTGGCAATCCTCTTGACCTCGGCCTTCAGGTCGCGCGTCATTTCGTCGATCAGTTCGCCGCGCATTTCCTTGGCGGCACGCACGATCGTTTCGGGATGGAGACCTGACAGCTCGGGGCAGATCGCATCACCGAGGAACTCGGCGCCGTCCTGGGCGAAAGCATAGGCGTGGCCGGCGTCGTTCGGGTCTTGCCGCACGAACACGGCGGTGCCAGGCAGGATCGTCGGCGTCATGTAGTGATAGCCGTCGATGCGAATGCCGAGCTTGGTTACGATCCGCTGACCGTCCTTGCCGCCCGCGACCGGCATCAGCAGCAGGTCCAAGGCGCGTTCGTCGACCTTGCGGATCGGCTTTGTCGAGGCCAGCGCGGCGGCGAATGGCGTGGCGTTCTTCAGCCCTGCATGCGGCTTGTGCTGGTAGACCAGGCTCGCCCATTCATCGACGTGCTTCTGCAGCTGCGGGCCGGTCAGCGAAACCCCGAACACCGAGGCTTCATCCTCGCCCAGGCGCTGGGCAAAACTCTTGCGGCTTTCGATCGCTTTCCTGTCGGTCACGGAGTGCCCGACGAAACCCGGCAACAGCGTTGCCATATCGTGCTGGAAGGTCTTGATGACGCGCTCGACGTGCCCCTTCTGCTCGGGCGAATAGGCGTCCGACGTCTCGGCCTCGATGCCGAGGGAGGCGAACAGCCGCTGTGTGTCCCTGGCGACGAAGTCGGAGCCGTTGTCGGTCTTGACGACGTCGGGCACACCCCATTCCAGGATCGCCTTGCGGATCAGCAGCGCCACGGCCGAGGCACGCGGCGTGCGCGACAACAACCAGACCGTGCGGCGCGTGGCGATATCGATGCAGGCGTAGACTGCGTGGCGGCCATCGGTGCACAGCGCATCGACGGGCGAGGCGTCAATCTGCCAGAGCTGGTTAGGGTCGGTGACATGGCGCAACATGCCGACACCTGCCGGCGCCATATGCGAGCGATATCGATCGGGATTGGTCAGCTTCAACAGCTCGACCTTATGGCTTTCCTTCAGGCCCTTCAGAGCGTGCTGGAAGGTGCGTACCGGCGGCATCGGGATGAACGTTTCAACGCCCTTTGAATGCACCTTCAAGGTGTCGCCGAACTCGGAACGGCACATGGTCCGAACATGGTGGCCCGACAGGTGCGGCTGGTGTGCGATGAGCGCCAGCATGAAGGCGCTGACAGCCCCGCCATTGGCGGTTTCGAGAACGCCGGTTCCCTTGCGCGCCTGGGCGGGATCATGCGCCAGCGCGTTGACGTTTCCGTCCCGCTTCTGCGACTGCCAGCGCGCCAGTGACCGCTTCGACACGCTCGGTATGATTTCAAGGACCCAGGCGTCGATGTTAAGCGAGCCGGCATTGAACTTGTCGGTGAAGACCTGGACGCGGGTGGCATAGCCGAGCTGCAGGCCGCGCGAGAATTTCTCGAAGGCGGCGACGATCGCCAGGCGCGCGTCGCGTTCCTTCTGTGCGCGCTCGGTCAAGCTGGTGTCGGGGGCGGTCTTGGCGGGCTTCACCGGCAGTTGGATGACGATATGCTTCTGCTGGTAGGCGACCTGGGCGAGCGTAGGCAGTAGGGAGATGTGATACTCGGTAGCTCCGCCACGACCATCGCGCGGGCGCGCAAGCGTTGTGCGCTCGTTCCAGCCCTCGCGCTTGGCCATGCGAATGACTGCGCTCTCCGTCGCCGGCACGTCGGGCAACTGCTCGGCTGCAATCTCGCGGGCGGTGAGCCAGGCCTTCACGACTTTGCTTCCGAAAAAACTTGGTTGACTGCCTGTCTTTCCGTAGACGCCCGTGCAATTCTGCCCGCCGCCAGAAATTCGTCCGGCTGAGAATAGAAGAGCAATACTAAGATGGAACGACTAAAAACTGCTTGGTTTATGTCGCTAGCTTTATTCTTAGGGCCGCAAATTGCGCTGGCTGAAGATCCCAACCCTTTAGATGACCCGCCGAAGATGGAACGCTTTTTTACTGATGCAGACCTCAAACGGATGAAGGCGGATGAGGTGAAATCTGCGTGGAAAGAAATGTCAGCCGATGAGCGCCGACAGCTCGGGGCAATAGCGAAGGATATGGAGCGCGGAGTACGGCAGCCAAATAAGGAGTTGGTCGAAACAGTAAAGGAGTTGCAAGGTCCGGCACCGGCCGTGCCGCAGCTCGATTCAAAGGATGATAGAAAGCCCTGACTGTCACAAACGAGAACGAGGGAACCAAATAAAATGAGCAGTGATTTAAACGAATCGAGTGGTGTCAGACAGCCGACCCGGACCAACGGAGCTGGCCCCAGACAACCGACTCCTGCGCCTCCCAAGCCTTCTCCTGCTCCCAGCAAACCATCAAAGAAATAGGTTTCTGTTGTGGCTAAAGATAAGAAGAATGCGCCTTCAAAAAAAACTGCGAGCAACGCTTCAAAAGCAAAATCTTCACCTGCGTCGCGCCCACATTCGGGCGTTAGGCAGCCCCGCCAAGACCGTGAGACTAAGGGCGGGAAAAAGGAGAAGTAACTGTGACTGACGTGGAAAATCTCCGTTTCAATGTTTTGCGGAACGCGCTGTATCACACCAGCAGGCGACGAGCTGCCGAGCGCTGGAGTCGTTTCTGCAACTTCCTGGTTATTTTGCTTGGTGCGGCCGCGATGGGCGATGTGATGCGCCGTTTCGGTTTTGACGGCATATGGTTGGGGGCGGCTGTTTCCACAGTCGCGGCCGCACAGCTTGTTTTTGATTTTGGTCGCCAGGCAAGAGATCATCAGTCTCTTCAAAGGGATTATTACAACCTCTTGGCGGAGATCGAGGAGTGCCTTGAGCCCGGCGACGTCGAATGCGCGAATTGGGCAGGCAAGATGACGCGGATTGCCGGCGACGAGCCTCCGGTCCTCAGGGCTGTCGATGCGAAAGCCTACAACGACGCACTCGATGCCCTGGACAGTTATAACCACGGGCAGCACCTTTACATCCCGCTGTATCAGCGACTGACCGCAAGCTTTTTTTCCTACGATGGCTACAACTACAAAAAGTTTGCTGAACTCAATCAAACTCAGAACACTTAGCAATGTGGATTTCTGTGAACGGGTAGCGCGAGCAATCATCGCCGCATCCCCTCCATTAGTGCCGTCGCTTCTGCCGATTTGATCGCGCGGACGGCTTCCTGGGTGTAGCCGTGCAGCTGCTCGCGCATGTGCTGCTTGGTGCCTTCGTCCTCGCACCGCGCCAGCTTGATCTCCCACCGCACCAGCCATTTGGCCTGTGAGGGCTCCAACTGAACGTAGTGGTCAGGGCAGAAGATGCCGGTCGCTTCCCTCGGGCACTCAGGCATGGCGCAACGGTGCACGGTCATCACAGGCCTCGACGCATGACGTGTTTGTCGACGCGGCGGCCGAAGGCGGCGCCGGCGGCCGATCGGCGCTGGAAGTGCGCCGTGTAGAGGCGGTGGACGCCGTACAAGACGCCGGCGTAGACCACGACCGCACTGATGCCGAGGACCAGGACCGGGTTCATTGGCCGGCCCTCACCATGATCAGCGCTGCTGACAGGCCGGCAGAGCCATAGACTGAGAAGGCCAAAAAAGCGGCCATGGCGAGGAGGCTCGCAACGTCTTGTGCGAGGTCTAAAAATGCGCGTTTCATGTGAAAGCCTTTCATCGTTTTGCTTTCCACTGTGCGTCGAACGCCTGCCTGTCTCGGGTCGCCCGCTCGATGGCTTCGTCCGCCATTTCGCGCATGATCAGCGCCTCGTATTTTTTGGGGACGACGATCATCCCGGCATCTTCCAGAAGGGTGTTGAGCGCGCGGACGTCCCTGGTGACTGCCGCGAGGGCTGCGAGCCGCAGGGCAGAGATCGAGTGCTCCTTCGCCTGGCTCGCGTAGGCGTCGAGTGTCGCCTTGGACACTTCGTCTTTCAGGTGCTCGGACATCGCCTTAGCGATCTCGGCCCGGCTCATGTCGGCTTCGTTGAGGGTGAGACTGACGGCCTTGGACAGCCGGCCGGCGAGCGACCACGCTTGGACCGCGCCTGCGTCAAACCGCTCGACCACGGGGGCCGGCTGATAGTCGCGGAACAGATCCGAAGTAGCGGTGTCGCGGCGCTTGACCATCAGGGTTGCCGGCCTTTCAGCCACCGCTGGATGGCGGCTTCATGAAGGGCGAAAAAGCGGTCCTGGTCGCCTTCCTTCATTTTTGAGAAGGCGGTGGCGACCTTCTGCCAGGTCGGCTCTTTGATGGGCGCCGGAACCTTGTCGAGCAGCGCGATCGCGTCGGCGACCGTGAATGCTTCGGCCGGGTCCGCCAGCAACAGCTTTGCAATTGCCGCCTGGCGCTCCGCCGGCTCTGCCGCAAGCACCAGAAGATCGGCTTGGCTGTCGGCGACCGGGTGAAGGGAAATGCTCTCCCTGATTGCGGATGGAATTGTTGCGATCTTGAGGGCGTGGAACACGCTGCGGCGTGAGATGCCGAGGACTGACTGTGCGGCTTCCGAAAAATTGAGTGCAAACTTTGCACTCAATTCGTCATCCTCGACGACCTCGCGGGCTTTCCTGCGACCCGCTTTGCCAGTCCCATTTTCGGCATCGTAGATGTCGCGCCAGTCGGCGATGTCCCTCGACCGGTCAAGGACCGACAGCTGCCGCCGGATCAGGTTTTCGGCGATCTCGCGCTTGCGCATCTGCGCTTCGTTCGCGACCTCTTTCGGGTCGCGGATGAAGGCGTCTATGTCGACATGGCCAAGGCCGGCGACCGCTTCCAGGCGATGGGCGCCGAGGATCAACCGGTATTGATAGCCTTCGGTGGTCTCGGGCACGACCTCGATCGGTACCATGTGGCCATTGCCGGCCTGCATGTCAGCCATGAGGGTCGCGACCCATGCGGGATCGGTGCGGCGCCGGTTACGGGGCACCCTGAGGTCGGCAATCTTGATCTTGGTCGTTGTGGTCACGTCGGCAGTCCCCTGAGTGGCGTTTGGCTGTCCGCGAATGGCTTCGCGCTAGACAGCGGGCTCAGGGCGCACCGGATGCGGCGTCTAAAATGAGTGCAACTTTTGCACTTCCGCTCCGGATGGGGGTGCTGGTAGTCTCGACCTCGTCATGTCGGCCTCTCGTGTAGAGAGTCGGGAACAGGGTGCGGAATGGAATGTCCAAGGCGGCGGCGATTGCCTCTGCGCCTGGGCGGCTCATTCCGATGATCCCCTGTCTGCAGCAGCTGGGATAAAGGCCAGCGCTACGGGCGATCCCGGTCAGGGTCATGCCACGGCGCCGAAGTTCGGCGTTAATGGCGTGACGGTCCCACACCTGAGGCGTGTTCATGGCGGCTCCACCGATCGTCCGGCCCTTTGCAGAGGTCCGGATGGTTAAATGTTTAAACAACACTAGTCGCGACTAATGTCGCACTACTCGGCGATTTTGGCAAGCTAGAAGCGCAATTTTAAGCGCGTCAGAGTTCGGCTGACCGTAAAGTAGTGTGGTTTTAGTGTAAGGGTTTGTTTTTGCGCAGTTATTTGGGATAACTGACCGCGAGCTCAAACTCTGACGCGGGGTCAGAGTTCACAGATGCCCGAAACTACTTTCGCCGAACGCCTAAAAATCGCGCTGGACGGCGAAAAGCCGGGCACGTTCGCCAGCCGGGTCGGCATTGGCGATTCGACCATCAGGAAATACCTGCAGGGGACGATCCCGCTCGTCGACAAAGCAGCTGAACTAGCACGGGCTTTAAACGTCAACCTGGACTGGCTTGCCGCTGAACAAGGATCGATGCGACCCGGCGAGATGCAGCCGCACTATTTGCCGGTTGACGACGCGGGGATGCCCGTAGGCTTCATTTCGGTTCCGAAGATTGAGATCCGGCCCAGTGCCGGGGCGGGCAGTCTCGATCTCTACCAAGAAAGTGAACCGGATATTTTCGCTTTTCGGGAAGAATGGCTGCGGCGGATTGGTGTCAGCCCCAAGTTCGCCCGCCTCATGGTGGCAAAGGGTGACTCCATGCGGGAGACGATCAACGACGGGGATTTGATGATCGTTGATGTCTCGATACGAGAGTTCATCGACGAAGCAATCTATGTGCTGGTTTATGGCGGGCTAGTCAGGCTCAAACGCTTGCAAATGCTGCGTACTGGGCTTCTTTTGCTGAAGAGTGACAACCCAATGTACCAGACCGAGGAAGTGCCGCTGGCGGAGCAGCCGGAGCTTATCATTGGCGGCCGGGTGCGCTGGGCTGGCGGCGCGATTTAGGAGCACAAGGGGGTGTTTATGCGTTTGACTAGCGTTTCGGGTTTGGTAGGCGCTGCCTTGTGCCTAGCTGCTTGCGTGACGAAGCAGCCGACTGATTTCAATCGACCATACGCACTTTCGGAGGTCGAGCAGAAGATCGTGAAGTTTGGGGTCGCCACGAGCCTGAAGGATCCAGGGTCACCCATTTTCGGCAATATGGCCGCCTCGATTTCTGACAAAGGCGTTGTGCAGGTTTGCGGAACCGTCAATGCGAAAAACAGCTACGGCGCCTACACCGGGCTACAGCCCTATTTGGGGGTTCTCGCCACCAGCGGCGCTGGAAATAAAGTGTTTGTAGTCAATGGGATAGCTGGTCCAAGATATTCCGCCCAAGCCGTGATCATGACTTGCGCACAACGCGGAATAGGCGGGGGCATTGACTCTTAGGCGACCGCCCTGAACAAAATGAGAACATCCACATCAAATTAGGAGGTTCTCGTGCATTCAGCCATCGACATCGCAAGTCGGCCCGACGCCACTGACGTCGACAGTTTCGTTATACTGCCGCCCTCCGGGCCTTATCGCGCGGACGGGGCGCTGCGGGCCGTGGAAGACTTCATGGCCGATCGATTTCCTGGCATCGGTTTCTATGCCCACGGCGACATTCCGGCCTTCGATGGCGACTACAAGCTTGTGCCGATCGTCGGCGTGGCCGGCGACGAGCCCGATTCGATCAGGATGCTCAACGCCGCCTCGGACGGGCTCCTGCAGGCCATAGATGCCGCGCTTAAGCTCTTTCGACCCGCCGGTTTGCCGGTCAATTGAAGAATGGCCTATCGGAGCACGATCGAGACTCTTGGCGACCTGCGCAGCCATGGCATGGCTCTCTTTGGGCATTGCGGCGCGCTTTATGCTGGGCACGGCCGGCTGCTCGATCTGGACAAGCTCATCCGCCTATTTGGCGAAGACCACGTCTACATCAACGATCCTGAAATCGGTCGCAAGTTCGTGTGCCTTGAATGCGGTCACGTGGGCGGCTCGATCACCGTAATGGCCAACACGGCGGTGCCAAACGATCTTGCGCGCCCGGTTCCCGCCGCCACGGTTGATGCCAAATGAAGTTGCGCGGCCGGATTCTGGCTTTCGGCCTTTCCGGCCTCGCGATTTCCTGCCAACGCCTTGGTTTTCCGGGCTTCTGTCGCTCTTTCCCGGCTAATCCCGCCTAATCCCGGCAGAACCCTTCTAGTGCCATCCGATCTTGCGCATTACAGGTTGCCCGACAGGATTTGCGCCGTGCCGCGCATGGCGACGCGAAAGGCTTCGTCGAAACTGACGCCGCGCACCTGCCAGCTATAGGTCTTGCCTGCCATCGCCAGCCGCCAGTCGGCAATCCAGCCCAATTCCTTGTCGTTCCACACGATGCTGCCGGCGAGCGCTTTGTCCGCACCGGCCTCCTTCGCTGCGGCATCCAGCACCGCCAGCGCAGCGTCGGCCACCGTCCTCTCATCCAGCCCTGACCGTGAGAGTAAGGCCGCCCTTGGGAACACCACCTGCATGGCCAGCGGCGTGGCCGCATTGCCAAAGGATTGGCGCATCAGTTCACCGCGCTCGTCATCGGCATCAAGCGTAAAATGCCGGACGCCCTGTCGAGTCGACAGGAACACCGCAAGCCGGGGGCGCTCCGCCAGCCAGGACTTGCCGCCGAGCGAAATTAACAGCCTGTCGATTATCGGCGGCGCATAACGGCAATACAGGTCGTGCGGGCGGTCATGTGTTCCTTGCTCGTCATGAACGGGAATGCCCTCCATGCGGTCGTGGTACCGGAAGCCGGCAACGAACTCTCCGGCCTTGGCGCGCAGCGCCGCCATCTCCGGCTTGGCCAGCAGGCGCTGATCGCCGGACACCCTGAGAAGCACAGCGTCGAGACAGGCCTTGAAGCCGGTCTCGCGGTTGACCTCTCCCTGCCCGGTGACAATGGTCTGCGATTGATAGAGGTCGTCGAGGCTGGCTGCAGCGGCGGGACGGGGGGCGGTGCCGGTCACCACGACAAGCACCATCGCAAGGCGCCAAAATCGACTCATGAAACTGCTCCGTCGGAATCACTGTCAGCGCGGCGCTATACGAAGCAGCCATCCGGTTTTACGGCATTGTCGGCATTGCGGCGCGATTTCTAACACCGGTCGCCGGTTCGGGCAAAGGGCGCGGGGGCCTTGGCCGGCATTGACGCACCCATGCGCCACGCTCTAGCACTTCAATCCCGGCGGCGCGGGGGAGGGATTCTTTCACGATGGATTTTGGCGGAGGCGACGAAATCCGCTTCGAACATCTCGGCCGGGCCGGCGTCGTCACGCTGACGCGGCCGCGCGCGCTCAATGCCGTGACGCATCGGATGGTGCGGGCGCTTGCCGCCGCGCTGTCCGCTTGGGAGAACGATCCCGCCATCGATGTCGTCCTCATCAAGGCCGAGGGCCGGGCGTTTTCGGCTGGTGGCGATATCCTTCATGTCTATGAGGCAGGCCGGGCGGGGAAGCCGCCGGTCGAGTTCTTCGCCGATGAATATCGGCTCAACGCGCGCATCAACAGTTTTGGGAAACCCTATGTCGCGCTGATCGACGGCATCGTCATGGGGGGAGGGGTCGGCATTTCCTTCCATGGCTCGCACCGGGTGATGACCGAGAATGCCCAGTTCGCCATGCCGGAAGTCGGGATCGGCTTTTTCCCGGATGTCGGCGCCAGCCGTTTGTTGCCCGATCTTGGCGGCTCCTTCGGCATGTACCTGGCATTGACCGGTAACCGCATCGGCTACGGCGACGCGCTGTGGTCGGGCCTCGCAACACACACCATCCAGGCGCAGGATCAGGCCGGTTTCCTTGACCGGCTGACGATGACGGGCGACCCGGAATCCGTGCTGCGCGCGTTCTTCGTCCAAGCACGGCGGGAGACCGACAGGGCAACGCTGGAATCGATCGTTCGCCATTTTTCGCAACCATCGCTGAAGCGCGTCATCGACAGTCTGGAGCGCGAGTCGGCGACCGACGCGTTCGCGGCACGGACGCTTGAGACGATCCGCACGCGCTCGCCGACCAGTCTTCACATTGCATGGCGCGCGATCAGTGCCGGACTGACATTGTCGATGGACGCGTGCATGAAGATGGAGTTCCGTATTCTGAACCGGATGCTGGACGGCCATGATTTCTATGAAGGCATCCGCGCCGCCATCATCGACAAGGGCTCGACGCCGCAATGGAAGCCGGCGAGCCTGGGTGAAGTCAATGAGGCGGATATCGCCGCCTATTTCGCCCCTCTAGGCGAAGGGGAACTCGACTTATGAGCGAAGTCAGCTCCAGACGCGTGGTGCTCCAGCCCTCCGGGGTTGAAGTGATCTTCGCCTGGTTCCAGCGCCTGGTCGCCGGCTATTGCCTGTTTTTTGGCGTCCTGTACTGGATCAAGCTGGTCGGCTTTTACCCCGGCTCGCTCTGGCGTTTCGATCTGATGCCCGTGCACTGGCAAGTGGCTGCGGTGATGCTGGCCGTGTTCTTCCCGTTCGCGGCCGCGGGTCTCTGGATGCTGGCGTCCTGGGGACCGGTGATCTGGTTCATTTGCGCCGTGACCGAGATCGTCATGTATGCGGGCTTCCCCGAGCTGTTCGGCCACCGCCTGCTGATCGTTGCCTCGCATGCGGGGGTGGCGCTGCTTTATATCGTCTTTCGCGTCGTCATCTACCTGCAGAAGCGCCCGGCGCGGGCATGATGTCGGCCGGCCTGCGCTCGGTCTGGAGACCTGAGCCGTTGTCTAAATCTTTAGGTTAATTATCCTTGCTCGGGTGACCGTTCGTTAAGTCTCTTGCGAAACCTCTTACCGGTAAGCTCTTGTTAGCCCTAGCGTTTAAGTCGAATTTTATGAGTATTCGATAGTGTCGCGATCAAGGTGAGAAACAAAAAATCACCAGGGCGACAAACGAGAGGCAAAGACAATGATCAATTCGCGTCCGGCGACAAACACCGCCAACGTATCCGATGATCGCCGCGAGGCAATCCGTTCGCTGTACATGGAATCACTGCAGCTTGTGGAAAGGTTGCATCGCCGTCTGCTTGACGTGATCAAGGACGAATTCGACCGCAACGGCCGTTCCGACATCAATGCCATCCAGGCGCTGCTGCTGTTCAACATCGGCAATTCGGAGCTGACAGCCGGCGAGCTGCGTTCGCGGGGCTACTATCTCGGCTCGAACGTCTCATACAACCTGAAGAAGCTGGTCGATCTCGGTTTCATCAACCACCAGCGCTCGCGCATCGACCGCCGTTCGGTCCGCGTCAGCCTCACGCCGAAGGGCAACGAGGTGGCGGAGGTCGTCGCCGGCCTCTATGAGCGCCATGTCGGCTCCATCGAGCAGGTCGGCGGCATCAACACCGACGAATTCAAGCAGATGAACCGCGCCCTGCAGCGCCTCGACCGCTTCTGGAACGACACCATCGCCTATCGGATGTAAGACGCTCCTGTCGCATCGGATCGGAGTTGTGCCGTAGAACCGCAGCCAGACAGCAAATTTGGTCAGGACCGGTTGCCGAAAAGCACCGGCCCGTTCCCATCAACTGTCCACCGATGCAAATTGCGGGCCAAGGCCACGTTGCCGCCATATTCAAATGAAAACGAGAAGGCTGGTGACGCCGTCTTCCCGGAACCCGTATCGTGCCTCGCGCGTTCGTGGCTGTCCTGATGCGGATATGGTTGGCTAATTGTTAAGATTGCCAACTTTAGAGTGCGGGCGAGATCGGCCCTGATCGAACGCTACAAGAATGTCTGGAACGTCCATGAAAACCAGCCGCCGTTTCTTCCTTTCCGGAGCCTCGCTGCTCGCCGCCGCTGCGGTGGCCGGGAGAGCCAGTGCGCAGGATGTGATCGGGGATATCCTGAAATCCTCGGCGCGCGGCAATTGGGACGACCAGTTCGATGCCCGCGCCAGCGAGGGCGGCAAGGTGGCGTCGACGCTGCCGATCTTCAGCCTGCAGACCGTTGCCTTTACCGAGCAGGCGGTCGCGCAGTATCAGAATATCGTCGCGCAGGGCGGCTGGGTCGAGGTCCCCGCGACCAAGAAACTGGAACTCGGCGACAATGACCCCGATGTCGTGCCGCTGCGCAAGCGCCTGATGGTTTCCGGCGACCTGTCGCAGAGTGCCGGCGTTTCGACGTCCTTCGATTCCTATGTCGACTCCGCCGTGAAGCGCTTCCAGTTGCGCCATGGCCTGCCGGCCGACGGTTCGATGGGCAAATACACCTATGCGGCGATGAATGTTTCGGCGCAGATTAGGCTTGGCCAGTTGCAGACCAATCTGCAGCGGCTGAGGGAGAAGGCGGGCACGCTGGGTAGCCGATACGTGCTGGTCGACATTCCCGCGGCTCAGGTCGAAGCCGTCGAGAACGACCGCGTCGTGCTTCGCCATACGGCTATCGTGGGCAAGATCGATCGCCAGACGCCCATCGTCAACTCCAAGATCAACGAGATCATCGTCAATCCATACTGGAACGCGCCGGTTTCGATCGTGCGCAAAGACATCATTCCGCTGATGCGGAAGAATCCTGACTATCTGAAGAACAGCCATATCCGCCTCTTCGCGCCCGATGGCAGCGAGGTGGATCCGATGACTGTGGACTGGTCAACCGACGATGCCGCCAAGTACAGGTTCCGCCAGGATCCAGGCAATGAAAACGCCATGGCGTCGGTGAAGATCAACTTCCCGAGCCCGGATGGCGTCTACATGCACGACACGCCGCAGCAGAGCCTCTTCGGCAAGATGATGCGTTTCGATTCCTCCGGCTGCGTGCGGGTCCAGAACGTGCGCGACCTCGTCACATGGATCCTGCGCGATACGCCCGGCTGGGACCGCCAGCACTTCGAGGCGGCGATCAAGACCGGCGAAAACACGCCGGTCCAGGTCACCAATCCGGTGCCGGTGCACTTCCTCTATCTTTCGGCCTGGTCGACAGGCCCGGGCGTCGTGCAGTTCCGCGACGACGTCTATGCCCTCGACGGCGCCAACGAGTTGCAGATCACGTCTTCTCTCTGACAGGTCCAATGGTTTCGCAAAGGCCGCCTTCGGGCGGCCTTTTTCTTTTGTGGACGGATTGGAGCGGTTTGCGCATCGTCCGGAAAACATCCGGGATGGTCTCATGCAGGTCGCCGTCTTCATCCTCGTCGTGCTCGTCTTCGTGGCGGTATCAGGCGCTCTGGCGCGACTTGTGCGGGTGCCGCTGCCGGTGCTTCAGATCGCGATCGGCGCAGCACTCGCCTGGCCGGTGCGTGGCATGCATGTCGAGATCGACCCGGAACTGTTCCTCCTGGCATTCATTCCGCCACTGTTGTTCGGCGATGCCTTTGCGGCGCCCAAGCGCGAGCTGATCGCCCTTCGCCGGCCGATCCTCGATCTTGCTATCGGGCTCGTCTTCTTCACCATTGTTGGTTTTGGCTATGCCCTGCATTGGCTGGTGCCGAGCATTCCGCTGGTTGTGGCGTTCGCGCTGGCCGCGGTGCTGTCGCCGACCGACGCGGTGGCCGTCTCGTCGATCGTCGACAAGACTGTCGTTCCGGCGCGGCTGATGCACATCCTGGAAGGCGAGGCTCTGCTCAACGACGCCTCTGGCCTCGTCATGTTCCGCTTCGCGGTGGCTGCGGCGCTGACCGGCGGCTTTTCGTTGACCTCCGCCACCCTGAGTTTCCTCTACGCCGTGGCGGTGGGCGTGCTGTGCGGTGCCGCCGCGCTGTTCGCCGCCGCCAAGGCGCTGCAATTGCTCAACCGTATCGGCGGCGTGCCGGCCGAGGCGCAGGTGCTGGTCATGATCCTGTTGCCTTTCGTCGCCTATCTCGGCGCGGAGCACTTCGGGGCCTCCGGCATCCTGGCGGCGGTCACCGCCGGCCTGCTGACTGGCGGCACCGGGATCTTTCGCCATCTCGGCGTCTCGGCTCGCATCCAGACGATGTCGCTCTGGGCGACGCTTTCCTTCGTCTTCAATGGCGCGCTCTTCATCGTGCTCGGCGTGCAGCTTCCAGACATCATCCGCAAGGTGCCGCCCGAACTTACAGGGCATTATCCTGTTCTCCAGCCGGTGCTGACCGTGGTGGCGCTGACCCTTTGCCTGATCGCACTGCGCTTCCTGTGGATCTGGGTCGGCGACATCGCGGCTGCCGTCTTGGCGCGGCTGGGCAAGCGTCAGGTCGAACCGTTCGGGCTGCGGGTGCGGCTGGCCGGATCGGTGGCGGGCGTGCGCGGCGCAATAACCTTGGCCGGCATATTGTCGCTGCCGCTGGTCATGCGGGACGGCTCGCCATTCCCGGCGCGTGACCTGGTCATTTTCCTTGCCGCAGGCGTTATCATCTGCTCGCTTGTCTTTGCCAGTCTTGCTCTGCCAGCGATCGCGCGCGGACTTGTCGAACCCGGCGAGGATGCGGGCGCCGCAGAGGAGCGGTTTGCCCGTGTCGGTGCCGCCAAGGCGGCCATTGCCCATATCGAGCGCATCGCCGCGACCGACGCTGACGGTGAGGTGCCCGGTGCCCGGCTTGCCGCGGCCGACGGTATTGTCGCTGCGTATCGGCGTCGCATCGCCGCCTCCGACGAAGCCGACGAGGCGCGCGCCGAGGCCAGGGAGGCCGGCCGGCTGGAGCTGGAGCTGAGGCTCGCCGGCATCGAAGCCGAACGCGCTGCGGTGCGATCCATGTTGCGGGATGGCCGGATCAACGATCATACGGCGCGAGAACTGTTTACCGAGGTCACGCTCAGCGAAGCTCTTCTGAAGGGCAGGCAGACGCGGAAATAGCGATCATCATTCCGGGTCGGCGTGGATTTGCACTCCTGCCGCAAACCGGCCAGCAAATTTCGCGCCGCAAACGTGGCGAGGACAAAGCAACTGTGTTAATGGCGCGGCGAACGCGATGCATGCCGCCAGAACGTTTGGTGGTTCTGCGACGACGACGTGCTCGAACAAAAACCGACCTCCGGCCCTTAGGGAATTTAAGCCATGGCAACAGCAGCGGCAGTGTCGAACAAATTCGAATCCTTCTTCGAAACGACGCTGGAAGACGCCGATCCGGAAATCTTCGGCGCCATCCGTAACGAGCTCGGCCGCCAGCGCCATGAGATCGAGCTGATCGCCTCGGAGAACATCGTCTCGCGCGCCGTTCTGGAAGCGCAGGGGTCGATCATGACCAACAAATATGCCGAGGGCTATCCGGGCAAGCGCTACTATGGCGGCTGCCAATTCGTTGACGTGGCCGAGGAACTGGCCATCGAGCGGGCCAAGAAACTGTTCGGCTGCAACTTTGCCAATGTCCAGCCGAATTCCGGCAGCCAGATGAACCAGGCGGTGTTCCTGGCGCTGTTGCAGCCCGGCGATACATTCATGGGCCTCGACCTCAATTCCGGCGGGCACCTGACCCATGGTTCCCCGGTCAACATGAGCGGCAAATGGTTCAAGGTCGTCTCCTACGGAGTCCGCAAGGAAGACCACCTGCTCGACATGGACGCGATCGAGAAGAGCGCCCACGAGACCAGGCCGAAGCTGATCCTGGCCGGTGGCACTGCCTATTCGCGGGTCTGGGACTGGAAGCGTTTCCGCCAGATCGCGGACGCGGTCGGCGCTTATCTGATGGTCGACATGGCGCATATTGCGGGCCTCGTGGCGGGCGGCGTGCACCCGTCGCCTCTGCCGCACGCCCATGTCGTGACCACGACCACGCACAAGTCGCTGCGCGGCCCGCGCGGCGGCATGATCCTTTGCAATGACGAGGACATCGCCAAGAAGATGAACTCCGCCGTCTTCCCTGGCCTGCAGGGCGGACCGTTGATGCACGTCATAGCCGCCAAGGCGGTGGCCTTCGGCGAGGCGCTGAAGCCCAGCTTCAAGCTTTACGCCGAAAGCGTTGCCGCCAATGCCAAGGCGCTGGCCGCAAGCCTTCAAGAAACCGGCCTCGACATCGTCTCGGGCGGCACCGACAACCATCTGATGCTGGTCGACCTGCGGCCCAAGAACGCTACCGGCAAGCGCGCCGAAGCGGCGCTCGGCCGCGCCAACATCACCTGCAACAAGAACGGCATTCCCTTCGACCCGGAGAAGCCGTTCGTCACGTCGGGCGTGCGTCTTGGCACGCCGGCGGGCACCACGCGCGGCTTCGGCCAGGCGGAATTCCGGGAAATCGGCCAGCTGATTTCCGAGGTTCTGGATGGGCTCAAGGTCGCCAATTCGGATGAGGGCAATGCCAGTGTCGAAGCCGCGGTGAAGGCCAAGGTTGTGGCACTGACGGATCGCTTTCCACTCTACCCCTATCTCGGCTAGGATCTCGCTCCGAAGTCCTTGCCGCGGCGACAAAGCCTTTGCGGCAGGGCCCAGGCGGGTCGACAGGGAGGCTTGATGATGCGGATATCTCGTCTCGCCGGCCTTGGCGTCGTCGGCGCCCTGGTTGTTTCGATAGCGTGTCCGTTCACGGCTGTGGCGCTGGCGCAGACCGCATCCACGGTGGTCGCCCCCGCGGCGCCTGCCCAGGCTGAACCGAAGCTCGAAACGTTCGGCCGCTGGACGACATTGGTCGACGAGGTCGACACAGGACAGGACCTTCGTAAGACCTGCGCAGCCTCGACCGCTTTTGTCGGCACTGGCGGCGAGAGCGGCACCCTGACGCTCATCATTTCCGACGGCGATGCCCTGCCACCGGACGCCTATCCATCCCTGACCATCGCCGTCGACAACAAGGGCCTGCCGATCGGCAAGTCCGTCGCCGCCACATTCGGCGATGACAAGGGCCGTGTCGCCGTCAAGGTCCATTCCGACGCTCCGGTCAACGGCCGGCTAAGCTGGACCGCGGACAACCAGGCCAAGACCAGCCTGGCGCTGTTGCGCGCAATGCGCCGTGCGTCGACGCTGGATGTCGCTTTCGGCGACATGCCGGTGGCAAGCATATCCATGGACGGTTTCACCAAGGCCTATCGCAGCCTTGGCGCATCGTGCGGCTTTCCCACCGCCGACGTGGCGCCCTGACGGCTACGCGGCGACGCGCGTGCGACACTGGCAATCCGCTCCGCGCCTCGCTACATCTGAGGGGCCCTCGGCTGTCACCGACAGTTTGCCATCGCCTCAAAAATCTCTAAGCCTTTCGCTTCATCAGATTCGCCAACCAAAGGCTTCTCTATGCGCTGTCCCTATTGCCAGTCGGAAGATACGCAGGTGAAGGATTCCCGCCCTGCCGAGGACGGCGCGGCGATCCGAAGACGACGTGTCTGCCCCGATTGCGGTGGCCGTTTCACCACTTTCGAGCGTGTGCAATTGCGCGACCTCGTCGTGGTCAAGAAATCCGGCCGGAAAGTGCCGTTCGACCGCGACAAGTTGCTGCGCTCGGTGGAAATCGCCGTCCGCAAGCGCAATGTCGACCCAGAGCGGATCGACCGCGCGGTGACCGGAATCGTGCGCCAGCTCGAAAGCTCCGGCGAAACGGAAGTTGTTTCAGGGGAAGTCGGCCGACTGGTCATGGAAGCGCTGAAGTCGCTCGACGATGTCGCCTATGTGCGCTTCGCCTCGGTCTACCGCAATTTTCGCGAAGCCAAGGATTTCCACGAATTGCTGGGCGAACTGAAGGGTGACGAGCCTAAAGGCGATGGGCACAAGGACGAAGAGGACGCCGGCTGAGCATGAGTGCGGCTGACAAGACCGGCCAGGCAGCCATCGATCGCCGCTTCATGGCGGCAGCGCTCAGGCTGTCGCGGAAGAATGCGGGGCGCACCGCAACCAACCCGTCGGTCGGCACCCTGATCGTTCGCGATGACGGCAACGGCCCGATGATCGTCGGCACGGGCGTCACCGCTGTCGGTGGCCGGCCGCACGCCGAGACGGAGGCCCTGGCCGAGGCCGGTGCGCTGGCGCGCGGCGCCACGGCCTACGTCACCCTGGAGCCCTGCGCCCATCACGGCCGCACCCCGCCTTGCGCCAATGCGCTGGTCACCGCCGGCATCGCGCGCGTTGTCGGCGCTGCGAGCGATCCCGACCCTCGTGTGTCCGGCAGGGGCTATGCGATCTTGCGCGCAGCGGGGATCGAGGTTCTCGAAAGGGTGCTGGCCGCGGAAGCGACCGAACAGATGGCCGGCTATCTGATTCGATCATTGAAGAAGCGGCCCGAAGTGATTCTCAAACTTGCGCTTTCCAGTGACGGAAAGATCGGCCGGGAAGGTCAGGGGCAGGTGTCGATCACCGGCGAGATCGCGCGCCGCGAGGTGTATCTCATGCGGGCCGAGGCGGACGGCATTCTGGTCGGCATCGGTACCGCGCTGGAGGACGATCCTGCGCTGACGGTGCGCTTGCCAGGACTGGAAAATCGTTCACCGGCCCGCATCGTGCTGGACCGGCAGCTCAGATTGCCGGTCACGTCCAAGCTGGTTTCGGGCGTGGACCGCGTTCCACTCTATATCGCCGCTTGCCTCGAGGCCGACCCGCAGCGGCGCAACGCGCTGGAACGCGCCGGAGCGCGCTTCATCGGCACCGAAACACACGAGGGCGGCGTGGCGCTGCCGGAGCTTCTTGAGGATCTGGCGGCCCTCGGAATGGCAAGCGTGCTGGTCGAGGGTGGGGCAAAGGTCGCAAGCGCTTTCCTGGCAGATGGGCTGGTCGACCGGATCGTTCTGTTTCAGGGGCCAGAAGCGATCGGCGACGACGGCATTGCATCGCCAGTCGATGCCAACCATATCCCGCCGGGCTTTCACAAATTGCGCGATATGCGTTTCGGCGAGGACAGCTACGCCGAATGGCTGAGAGACATTTAGGGATCATCGCGATGTTTACCGGAATTGTCACCGACATCGGCGCTGTCGCGGCCATCAAGCCGCTCAGGGAAGGGGTGGGGCTGCGCATTGACACGGCCTATGACCCCCAGACCATAGCCATCGGCGCTTCGATCTCCTGCGGCGGAGTCTGCTTGACCGTGACGGCCTTGCCCGAAGGTGGTTCGAATGCACGGTGGTTCGAGGTCGAGGCCTGGGAAGAAGCACTCAGGCTGACGACGGCCAACAGCTGGACGGCTGGCACGCGTATCAATCTCGAGCGGGCCTTGAAGATCGGCGACGAACTCGGTGGCCACATCGTTTCGGGCCATGTCGACGGCACCGCCAAGATCGTCGAGCGCAAGGATGAAGGCGACGCTGTGCGCTTCACGCTGGAGGCGCCACGCGATCTGGCGAAGTTCATTGCGCCGAAGGGCTCGATCGCGCTCGACGGCACCTCGCTCACCGTCAACAAGGTGGAAGGCACCCGCTTCGACGTGCTCTTGATCCACCATTCGCTGACGGTGACCACCTGGGGCGAGCGCAAGGTCGGCGATCGCGTCAATCTCGAGGTTGACACAATGGCCCGCTACGCCGCGCGGCTGGTCGAGGCCGCCAAAGAAGGTCTGTAGGCCTCAAATGGTCAGCATGCTGGGGCCGCCCCGAAGGCAGCTTTCTGACTTGCCGGCGCTAAGCCGGACACCTTCATCGTTCTTTCGAAGGCATGTTCCGTGTCTTTGACGCTTGGCACGGCGATGAGCCGTCAAGGTTGCAAGGCAAAGCCGCCGTCGCGAAATCGGACCCGACCCGCCGACAACGCTTGCGGACTCCGCAGCTTCGGCCTAAGTCACCGGCAACCCCCCGGAGACTTTTATGGCTGGTACTTCCCAACATGGCAAAGCCTTCATTCGTCCGAAGGCGAAGGCCCATCTGCTGATCGTCGAGGCGCGCTTCCACGACGACCTCGCCGACGCTTTGCTTGACGGCGCGACCAACGCGCTTGATGAAGCAGGCGCGACATATGACGTTGTCACTGTTCCGGGTTCGCTTGAGATTCCAGCGGTGATCACCTTTGCGCTGGATGGCGCGGCCGAAGGCGGCACCCATTACGACGGTTTCGTAGCTCTCGGCACCGTCATCCGGGGCGACACCTATCATTTCGACATCGTCGCCAATGAGTCCAGCCGCGCGTTGATGGACCTTTCGGTGCAGGAGGCGGCCTGCATCGGAAACGGCATCCTGACCACCGAGAACGACGCGCAGGCATGGATCCGGGCCAGGCGCTCCGAAGGCGATAAGGGCGGCTTTGCCGCGCGCGCCGCGCTGACCATGATTG
Organism: Mesorhizobium sp. ES1-1; assembly: GCF_020164785.1. Lineage (GTDB taxonomy): Bacteria > Pseudomonadota > Alphaproteobacteria > Rhizobiales > Rhizobiaceae > Mesorhizobium. The sequence goes on from NZ_JAIUGX010000019.1 coordinate 49,699, forward strand.
CCCTCAAGGAACAACTCGGAGCGCGATCGTGAGCGAACCCACCGCGCCCGGCCAGCCGGCGATCCGCCAGGCCAACAAGCGCGGCGCTGCCCGACTGGCCGCCGTCCAGGCACTCTATCAGATGGATGTCGCCGGCAGCGGCGTCTTCGAGATCACCGCCGAATACGAAGCCTTTCGCCTCGGCAAGGAGGTCGACGGCGCCCTCTATCGGGAGGCCGACGCGCAATGGTTTCGCGCCATTCTCGCCGGGGTGGTCGAGAACCAGACGACCGTCGACCCGATCATCCGCCAGGCGCTGACGGAGGACTGGCCGCTTTCGCGGCTTGATTCGACGCTCCGGGCCATTCTGCGCGCCGGCGTCTACGAACTGATGAAGCGTGAGGACGTGCCGGTGGCGGTCATCGTGTCGGAATATGTCGACATCGCCAAGGCATTTTACGAGGAAGACGAGCCCAAACTGGTCAATGCCGTACTCGATCGCGTGGCGCGCCGCGTGCGTGGCGAGGGGCGCGGCAAAGACGCATTATGACAGCCGCCGAAGCGGCTAGGGAGTCGCGGCGAACCGCGCTGATCCTCGCCGCGTCGCAGGCGATCATCGGCTCGGCCGCGCCGATCGCCATCTCGATGGGGGCTCTCGCCGGACACTATCTGCTTGGCGCGGATAAATCGCTGGCGACGGCGCCGGTCACAGGTTTCAATGTCGGCGTGGCGCTCGGTGCGCTGCCTGCGGCGGCCATCATCCGCCGCATGGGCCAGCGTGGCGGTTTCATGACTGGAACCGTCGTCACCGCATCCGGCGGGCTGGTTGCGACATTAGCGCTTTTCCAAGGCAGTTTCTGGCTGTTTGCCTTCGGCTTGCTCCTCATCGGCGTTGGCGGTGCCTTCGTCCAGCAGTTCCGCTTCGCCGCCGCCGACAACGCGCCGCCCGAGTTCAAGGCCCGCGCCATTTCTTTCGTTCTGGCCGGCGGCATCGTCACCGCAATCCTGGGACCGCAGATCGTAATCTTCACACGTGAATTGTTCGCACCGGTAATGTTCGCCGGCTCGTTTGTTTCCATCCTGCCGCTGGCCCTGACTGGCGCCATTATCCTGTCATTCCTGCGTCTGCCGGCGAAGGCCGCCGGCCGCAAGATGGAAGTCGCCGACAATCATGCCAGACCATTGGCTGAAATCATTACCAGGCCGCGTTTCGTGGCCGCGCTGTTCTGCGCCGTGGGCACTTACGCGCTGATGAGCTTCGTCATGACCGGAGCCCCTCTCGCCATGGTTGGATGCGGGCTGTCGGAGGACGACGCAACGCTAGGCATCTCCTGGCACGTCATGGCCATGTTCGCGCCCAGCTTTTTCACCGGTTCGCTTATCCACCGCTTCGGCGCCGAACGCATCGTGGCGGTCGGAATGGTCCTGCTCATGGGCTGTGCTGCCATCGCGTTGTCGGGCCTGGAGCTATGGCGATTCTGGACCTCGTTGATCCTGCTCGGTCTTGGCTGGAATTTCGGCTTTATCGGTGCGACCGCCATGGTCGCCGCCAGCTACCGGCCATCGGAAAAAGGCAAGGTGCAGGGCTTCCATGACTTTGTCCTGTTCGGGTCAGTAGCCTTCGCCTCCCTCATGTCGGGCATGGTCTACAATGCCTGGGGCTGGGAGATGCTCAATTGGCTCATCTTCCCGGTCGTCGCCTTGTGTTTCGTGGCCCTTGGCGCGCTGAAACTGACGTCCGCGCGCAAGGCCGACGTCTGAAACCCGGTCGAACTGGCATCACGGTGTCAGGACAGTTTGGGGCGAAATCGACGCCTCAGAACAAAATTATTGCGCTGGTCCCCATTCTTATGAAACCGTGTGCCCCGACTGGCCGTTGAAGCCGTGCTCATATGCGGCCACCGCATTTCGGTTCAAAGCAAGGGGTTTTCAAAATGTTTTCAGTCAAGGTTCTGGCCGGCGCCGCATTGGCGCTCGGCATCACGGCGGTTTCCGCCAGTGCACAGGTGGTTGTCTCCTCCAAGATCGACACCGAAGGCGGCGTGCTGGGCAACATCATCCAGCTGGTTCTCAACGCCAACAACATCAAGACCACCGATCGAATTCAGCTCGGCGGCACGCCGGTGGTGCGCAAGGCGATCACCGCTGGTGAGATCGACATCTATCCCGAATACACCGGCAACGCCGCCTTCTTCTTCGAAAAGGCCGACGATCCCGTGTGGAAGGATGCGACCAAGGCCTATGAGGCAGCCAAGAAGCTGGACTATGACGCCAACAAGATCGTCTGGCTATCGCCGTCGCCGGCCAACAACACCTGGGCGATCGCACTGCGCAAGGAAGTTGCCGACACCAACAAGCTCGTCACGCTGAGCGATTTCGGCAAGTACGTCTCTGGCGGCGGCCAGGTGGTGCTGGCGGCTTCGGCCGAGTTTGTCAATTCGGCCGCGGCATTGCCGGCCTTCCAGACCACCTATGGATTCAAGTTGAAGCCGGAACAGCTGATCACGCTCTCTGGCGGCGACACGGCGGCGACCATTGCGGCGGCTGCCAATCAGACCAGCGGCGCCAACGCCGCCATGGTCTACGGCACCGACGGCGGGATCGCGCCTTCCGGCCTGGTCGTGCTCGATGACGACAAGGGCGTGCAGCCGGTCTATCAGCCGGCGCCGGTCATCCGCGAAACCGTGCTCAAGCAACATCCTGAGATCGAGACGCTGCTGAAGCCGGTCTTCGCCAAGCTCGACCTTGTCACGCTGCAGGAACTGAACGGCCGCGTTCAGGTCGGCGGCGAGCCGGTCAAGGGCGTTGCTGAAGACTTCCTGAAGAAGAACGGGTTCTTGAAGTAACCACCTTCAAAAAGTGACGCCGGTGCGAGGCGCCCCCCTCTGTCCTGCCGGACATCTCCCCCACAAGGGGGGAGATTCGCAGTTCATGCGCGTCGCTCCTTTAATAAACGCTGGAGATTGGCGAAGGCCCTCGCAATGTCCGATCTTCCCCCTTGTGGGGGAGATGTCCGGCAGGACAGAGGGGGGCGCCTCGCGCAAACGCTCCTCATGACCCTGCGCTTCGACAAGCTCGGCGTGGTCATAGCCATCATCACGGCCTATGCCGTGCTCTTGGCTCCGTTTGCGACTTTCCGCGCCAACCGCATCGTTCCGGGATCGGCGCGCTCGATTCTCGAAGCTTTGCCCGCGGCTCTGGGCCCGTTGCTGCTGGCGATCATCGTCGGGGCAACGATCATCGCGCTCTTCAAGACACCGTTGCTGCTTCGCCTCGCCGCCGGCGTCGTGGCCCTGGCAAGCCTTGCCCTGATGATCGGCGTCGCCGGCACATTCCTGACGCCGGCCGGCAACACCTTCGCACGCATCTCGCCGGCCTCCGGCTTCTGGATTCTCATCTTCGCCTTCACGCTCCTGCTGGCGGATGTGCTGACACGCCTCGACCTGTCGCCATTGGCGCGGGTTGGCGTGCTAGTCGTGGCAGCCGTGGCGGTTGGCCTGTTGCTGGTTTCGGGAAGCTGGAACGACCTGTCCATCCTCAAGGAATACGCCAACCGTGCCGACAGCTTCTGGGCCGAAGGGTCCAAGCATGTAACCCTGGCGCTCGGCTCGCTGCTCGCCGCGGCCATCATCGGCCTGCCGCTCGGCATCCTTTGCCATCGCGTCGAGAGGCTGCGTGCCAGCGTGCTGAACGTGCTCAACATCATCCAGACCGTTCCCTCGATCGCGCTGTTCGGCCTGTTGATCGCGCCACTCGGCTGGATCGCGTCCCATGTGCCGGGGGCAGCCGCGCTGGGCATTCGAGGCATCGGCACCGCGCCGGCTTTCGTCGCCTTGTTTCTCTACTCGCTGCTGCCGGTGGTGGCCAACACGGTGGTCGGTCTCGCCGGTGTTCCGCGCGCCGCCAACGACGCGGCGCGCGGCATGGGCATGACCGACAGGCAGCGCCTGTTCGGCGTCGAGTTTCCGTTGGCCTTTCCGGTAATCCTCACCGGCATCCGCATTGTGCTGGTACAGAACATCGGCCTCGCGACCATCGCCGCGTTGATCGGCGGCGGCGGCTTCGGTGTCTTCGTCTTCCAGGGCGTCGGCCAGACGGCGATGGATCTCGTGCTGCTCGGCGCGGTGCCGACCGTGGCCCTCGCCTTCGCCGCCGCGATCATCCTGGATGCGGTGATCGAGATGACCGCCACCAAGCGTAGGGTTCAAACGGCATGATCGAGATCGAGGGGATTACCAAGCGTTACGATCAAACAGCGGTGGTCGACGATGTGTCGTTGGTGATCGAGCCGCGCACGATCTGCGTCATTGTCGGCACGTCCGGCTCCGGCAAGACGACGCTGCTCCGCATGATAAACCGGCTGGTCGAGCCGAGCTCGGGCATCATCAAGCTCGACGGCGCCGACAATCGGTCGCTGCCGGCCTACGAGCTGCGCCGCAGCATAGGCTACGCCATCCAGGGGCACGGACTGTTCCCGCATCGCACGGTGGCGCAGAACATCGCCACGGTGCCTGTCCTGCTCGGCTGGGACAAGGCGCGCACCAAGGCGCGCGTCGATGAATTGATGACGCTCTACCAGCTTGATCCTGAAGCCTTCGGGCCGCGCTACCCGCACGAATTGTCCGGCGGCCAGCAGCAGCGCGTCGGGGTTGCCCGCGCGCTTGCCGCCGAGCCCAACGTGCTGCTGATGGACGAACCGTTCGGCGCGCTCGACCCGATCATCCGCACCAAGGCGCAGGAAGATCTGCTGGCGATCCAGAAGCGCTTCGGCACCACCATCATCCTGGTCACCCATGACATGGAGGAGGCAGTGCATATGGGCGACAAGATCGCGGTGATGGACGCCGGCAAGCTCGTCCAATACGCCAGGCCCGCCGAGATCCTGGCGAACCCCGCGAACGCCTTCGTCGAGACACTGGTCGGCGCCAGCGAACGACCGTTCAGGCTTTTGTCGCTCGGCCGCGTCCGCGATGCGGTTGAGCCCGGCGTCGCCGAAGGGGAGGCGATATCAGGAGAAGCCAGCCAGCGGGACGCGCTGGCCGAGTTGTTGTGGTCAGGTCGTCCGGCATTGCCGATAAGCGGCGCCGATGGCGAGCCGATCGGCCGCGTCACGATTGACGGGCTGGTGAAACGCGCCGCGAGGCCGGCATGAAAACCTGGGCAGGCGTGCTGCCGCGGCTGGTCCTGATCGCGCTGCTGGTTGCGTTCCTCACCAATCCCAACTGGTTCGAGCCGCTGCTGAAGCCGCTCACGGAAAACAACGCCCCGGTGATCTACAATCAGGGCAGCCTGCTCACGCTGACATTGCTGCATTTGCGCACCGTTCTGATCGCCACGGTGGCCGCGACCATCGTCGCGCTGGCGCTTGCCATTCTGGTCACCAGGCCTGTCGGCGCCGAGTTCCTGCCGCTGTCGCGCAGCCTGGTGAATATTGGCCAGACCTTTCCCCCCGTGGCAGTGCTGGCGCTTGCAGTGCCGGCCGTGGGGTTTGGCGAGAAGCCGACCCTGATCGCCTTGTTTCTCTACGGTTTGCTGCCGATTTTCGAGAATGCGCTGACCGGACTGACGACGCTGCCGGCCAACATCGTCGAGGCGGCGCGGGGCGCGGGCATGACTGGCTGGCAAAGGCTGATCAAGGTCGAATTGCCGCTCAGCGCGCCGATCATCCTGGGCGGCATCCGCCTGTCGGTCGTCATCGGCCTTGCCACGGCCACCATCGGCTCTACGGTGGCCGCCAGGACGCTGGGGGAGGTGATCATCGCCGGCCTCCTGTCGAACAACCTCGCTTTCATTCTGCAGGGCGGCCTGATCGTCGCCGCATTGGCCGTGCTAATCTATGACGGTCTGTCGGCCATCGAGCACTACACGGCGCGCCGCATGGGCAGGGAGGCCGACGGCGGCTAGTTTTCCAAGCTGGCAGGTTGGCGCCCGCCTCTCCGTCCGCGGGCGGGCGAGCCGGCGCTGAGAGCGGCAATCGCCGTCATTTCAATCGATCTGATCGCAACTATGCCGAGGCAGTGCAGGACGCCCAATGTCTTTTGGGCGAAAGCAGGGCAAAAACCGAACAATATCTTGACGTTCGCGGCCCTGTTTCGCATACACCGAAGCGAAGAGGCGGATTCCGCGCGCGGAATCCGGTCTTTGTCTCAACGGCCCAGGGAGGGGTTCTTTTGGGCCAGCAATCGAGGAAAATTCGGCAATGACCATAATTTCGGCCGTCATCGCCTGCGGTCTGCTTTCTGTCCTATACGCCATCTGGGCGACACGTTCGGTCCTCGCGGCCGACCAGGGCAATGCACGCATGCAGGAAATTTCCGCAGCCATCCGAGAGGGTGCGCAGGCTTATCTGTCGCGTCAGTACACCACCATCGCCATTGTCGGTGTGGTCGTCCTCATCCTCGCCTGGTGGCTCCTTTCCGTCACCGCCGCGGTCGGCTTCCTGATCGGCGCAGTCCTGTCTGGCGCCGCCGGCTTCATCGGCATGCATGTTTCGGTGCGCGCCAATGTGCGTACGGCGCAGGCCGCCTCCAACAGCCTGGCGGCCGGTCTCGACATCGCTTTCAAATCGGGCGCGATCACCGGCATGCTCGTGGCGGGGTTGGCTCTGCTTGGCGTCTCGATCTACTACCTGATCCTAACCAACTTCATGGGTCTTGAGCCCAACTCCCGCCCCGTTATCGACGCGTTGGTTTCGCTTGGTTTCGGCGCTTCGCTGATCTCGATCTTCGCCCGTCTCGGCGGCGGCATCTTCACCAAGGGTGCCGATGTCGGCGGCGACCTGGTCGGCAAGGTCGAAGCCGGCATCCCCGAGGATGACCCCCGCAACCCGGCCACCATCGCCGACAACGTCGGCGACAACGTCGGTGACTGTGCCGGCATGGCCGCCGACCTGTTCGAGACATATGCGGTGACCGTCGTTGCCACCATGGTGCTCGGCTCCATCTTCTTTGGCGGCACCGCGGTGCTCGGCGCCGTGATGCTCTATCCGCTGGCGATCTGCGGCGCCTGCATCCTCACCTCCATCGTCGGCACCTTCTTCGTCAAGCTCGGCTCGAACGGCTCGATCATGGGCGCTCTCTACAAGGGTCTGATCGTCACCGGCCTGCTTTCCATAGTCGGCCTCGGTGTCGCCACATCGCTAACGCTCGGCTGGGGCGAGGTCGGCACCGTTGCCGGCATGGTCGTCACCGGCAAGAACCTGTTCATCTGCGGCCTGGTTGGCCTCGTGGTGACTGGCCTGATCGTCGTGATCACCGAATACTACACCGGCACCAACAAGCGCCCGGTCAACTCGATCGCCCAGGCATCGGTCACCGGTCACGGTACCAACGTCATCCAGGGCCTCGCGGTCTCGCTGGAATCGACGGCGCTGCCGGCCATCGTCATTGTCGGCGGCATCATCTCGACCTACCAGCTTGCCGGCCTTTACGGTACGGCCATCGCTGTGACGACGATGCTCGGCCTTGCCGGCATGATCGTCGCGCTCGACGCCTTCGGGCCGGTCACCGACAATGCCGGCGGCATTGCCGAAATGGCGGGTCTGCCCAAGGAAGTGCGTCAGTCCACCGACGCGCTCGACGCGGTCGGCAACACCACCAAGGCGGTGACCAAGGGCTACGCCATCGGTTCGGCCGGCCTTGGCGCGCTGGTGCTGTTCGCGGCATATTCGAACGACCTGAAGTTCTTCGCCGAAAAGGCCAATGAAGCCGGCTCGACGCTGTTCCCCTACTTCAAGGGCATGGGAGAAATCTCCTTCGACCTCTCCAACCCCTATGTGGTCTCCGGGCTGATCTTCGGCGGCTTGATACCCTATCTGTTCGGCGGCATCGCCATGACGGCCGTCGGCCGCGCGGCGGGCGCCATCGTCGAGGAAGTGCGCAAGCAGTTCCGCGAGGATCCGGGCATCATGGCCGGCACCTCGAAGCCGAATTACGCGCGTGCGGTCGATCTGCTGACCAAGGCGGCGATCCGGGAAATGATCATCCCGTCGCTGCTGCCGGTCCTGGCGCCGCTCGTCGTCTATTTCGGCGTGCTGCTGATCTCTGGGTCCAAGGCGTCCGCCTTCGCCGCGCTGGGCGCCTCGCTGCTTGGTGTCATCGTCAACGGCCTGTTCGTTGCCATCTCGATGACTTCTGGCGGCGGCGCCTGGGACAATGCCAAGAAGTCCTTCGAAGACGGTTTCGTCGACAAGGATGGCGTCAAGCACCTCAAGGGCTCGGACGCGCACAAGGCATCTGTCACCGGTGACACGGTCGGCGATCCCTACAAGGACACCGCTGGTCCCGCCGTCAACCCGGCAATCAAGATCACCAATATCGTCGCGCTCCTGCTGCTGGCCGTGCTCGCGCACGGCTAAAGACAGGCCCGTTACGAAGGCAAACCCGCCGGAGCGATCCGGCGGGTTTTTCATTGAGCCATGGCACTGATTGGGACGGATCGGGCAGGGGACAATCAGGGGAAAAACAGAAACCCGCAGGATCGCTCCCACGGGTTTCCGGTCGCCTGAGGTCGTGCGGCTCGCGCGGGCGAGCCGAAAGGAGTTAGGCGCCTCCGCCCGGAATGCCGGGGGCCAGCTTGCTGGCGCCGTTGATGATCTGGCTGAGGAAGTTCTGATCCTTGCCGCCGGTCGGCGTGGTGCGCGAGATGAAATCGAACACCTTGCCGTCCTTCAAGCCATAATTGGCGATCTGGGTGACGCGGCCGTCGGCGCCGAAATACACAGCCAGCACGTGCTGGTTAACAAGCCGCGGCTTGTCGAAGGCGACGTAGCGCTTGCGGGTCTGCGAGATGTAATAGAAGGCCTCATTGTCGAAAGTGGCCGTGGTCGAGGGGGTGCCAAGCGCCAGCAGCACCTGCTCGCGGCTCGATCCGACCGGCACCATGTCGATTGCCTGCTGGTCGATGACGTAGCCCTGCGTCAGCGTTTCACTTGGGGTGAGATCGCCGAACATCTTGTTACTATGACAGGCGGACAGCGCCGATACGATAACCAGCAGCGAGATCGCGCCAGCAGGCCGCAATGAAGACGTCGACTTGAAATTCAGCGCGCGCAACAACAATTCTCCATTATATCGCCGCAACTTGCGCTGGGCCGCAAAACCGGTAAACCAGCTTGCTTGCCGATGCAACAAGGCCACTTAAACAAACGGTCCCCGGGAGACTATCCCCCAATGTTCCAGCGCCTTTTTGGCCGCGAACGCCAAGCCAACCGCGCCATCACCGAGGCGCTGTACGCACAAATCGTGGCAGCGGCGCGGCAGACCGTTTTTTATTCCGACTGGAATGTGCCGGATACGCCGCTCGGCCGTTTCGAGATGGTGTCGTTGCATATGTTTCTGTTCCAGCATCGCCTGCGCGGCGAAGAGGGCGCGGCGCGAGACATCGCGCAGGTGCTGATCGACGAGTTCTTCCTGGATGTCGATCATTCCTTGCGTGAGCTGGGGATTGGCGACGTGGGTGTACCGAAGCGGATGAAGAAGCTGGCCAAAATGTTCTATGGCCGTACCGCCGCCTATGACGATGCGCTCGAAAGAAACGACCGCGACGGACTTGTTGCGGCGCTGTCTCGTAATGTTAGCCCTGACGCGGTCTGGCCGGAGGCGTCGTTGCTGGCCCATTACGTGATCGATGCCCGCGATTGGCTTGCCGCGCAGCCATCCGAATCGATCGTTTCCGGCACCGTGACGTTTCCTGCCGCCAGTGGAGGTGATCGATGAAGACCGTTGATCCGCAAAGCCCGGTATCATTTCGCGTCAACATCTCCCGCTTGCCGAATAAGGGCTTGCCGGTCTTGATTGAGGCCGACGCCACGCAGCGCGAAGCTCTTGCCGCCGAGCACGGGCTGCTTTCGGTCAAGGCCTATCGGGCCGAGCTTCTGGTCACGTCGTGGAAGCGAAACGGCGTGAAGGTCAGCGGTCGTGTAGAAGCGGATATTACACAAGCCTGCATCGTGACGCTCGATCCTGTCGAATCCCATATCGACGAGGCGGTCGATGCGCTGTTGCTGCCGGAGGATTCCAAGCTCGCGCGGCACGGCTTCGACAGCGGCGGCGAGATTTTGATCGACGCCGAAGGCCCTGACAGCCCAGAGACATTTTCGGGCGATACGATCGATGTCGGCGCACTTGCCGAACAGTTTTTCGGGCTGGCCATCGACCTCTATCCGCGCAAGCAAGGCGTGTCGCTGGACGTGGGGGACGATACCGGGCCGGCCGAGAACGAATTCCAGCAAAAGCTGCGATCGCTGCTCGGAAAATCCTGAAAAGCTAGTCCATGGCGGAAAAGCCGGTTGTGTGGCTGGCCAAAACCGCTATTTTCGCCGAACCCTCGCGACAGCCACGCTGGCCGCGACCGGCCGTGCAAACCGTGAGATGAAGACCGCGTGATCAGGATTTCCATCGATGCCATGGGCGGCGATCACGGACCAAGCGTGGTCGTCCCGGCACTCATGACTGTGGCCACCCGGCGTCCCGATATCCGCTTCGTCATCTATGGGCGCGAGGAACTGGTGCGTCCCGAACTCGCCAAGTTTCCCAAACTGGCTGAGGTGAGTGAGTTCCACCACTGCGAAGTCGCGGTGAGGATGGACGACAAGCCCAGCCAGGCGCTGCGCCATGGCCGCTGGAAGTCATCCATGTGGAAGGCGGTCGAAGCGGTCAAGGCAGGCACGGCGGATGCCTGCATCTCGGCCGGCAACACCGGCGCGCTCATGGCGATGTCGAAATTCTGCCTGCGCACCATGGCGACCATCGATCGCCCCGCGATCGCGGCGCTGTGGCCGACATTGCGCGGCGAGAGCGTGGTTCTGGATGTCGGCGCTACCATCGGCGCGGATGCGCATCAGCTGATCGACTTTGCCATTCTCGGCACCGGCATGGCGCGCTCAGTCTTCGGCATTGCCCGCCCAACCGTTGGCCTGCTCAATGTCGGGGTCGAGGAGATCAAGGGCCAGGAGGAGGTCAAGGAGGCAGGCCGCATGCTGCGCGAAGCCAACATGTCCTCGATGAATTATCACGGTTTCGTCGAGGGCGACGATATCGGCAAGGGTACCGTCGACGTGGTGGTCACCGAAGGCTTCGCCGGCAACATCGCGCTCAAAACAGCGGAAGGCACTGCGCGGCAGATTGCAGGTTATCTGCGCGCCGCGATGAGCCGCACCCTGATGGCCAAGATCGGCTATGTCTTCGCCAAGGGCGCCTTCGACCGGCTCCGCGAGAAGATGGATGTCGGCCGCTCAAATGGCGGCGTTTTCCTGGGATTGAACGGTATCGTGGTGAAGAGCCATGGCGGCGCCGATTCGGACGGTTTCGCCGCCGCCATCGAACTTGGCTACGACATGGTTCGCAACAATCTGCTCGACCGCATCGAGGCTGATCTAGATCTGTTTCATGCGCGCAACCCGCATGCAATGACATCCAGAAAATCCGACGTCGATACCGACGCAAAGGAATAGGAAAGAACTTTGATCAGATCAGTCGTGCGCGGCACTGGCGCCGCGCTGCCCCGCCGAATCATGAAGAATGCCGACTTCGAGGGCATGGTCGAAACCTCGGACGAGTGGATCGCGCAACGCACCGGCATCCGCCAGCGCCATATCGCCGGCGATGACGAAACCACGGCTTCGCTGGGTGAGGCGGCGGCACGTGCCGCGCTCGACGATGCCGGTCTGACCCCCTCCGACATCGATCTGATCGTGTTGGCGACCTCCACGCCCAACAACACTTTTCCCGCCACCGCGGTCGAGATACAGAACCGGCTCGGCATGCATCACGGCTTTGCCTTCGACCTGCAGGCGGTATGCTCGGGCTTCGTGTACGCGGTGACGACGGCCGATCTTTATATCCGCGGTGGCCTGGCCAGGCGCGTGCTGGTGATCGGGTCGGAGACCTTTTCTCGCATCCTCGACTGGAACGACCGCTCGACCTGCGTGCTGTTCGGCGACGGCGCCGGAGCGATCGTCCTCGAGGCGGGCGAGGGGACGGGCGCGATCGCTGACCGTGGTGTGCTGGCCGCCAGCCTGCGCTCTGACGGAGCCCACAAGGACAAGCTTTTTGTCGATGGCGGTCCGTCGACGACAGGCACTGTCGGCCATCTCAGGATGGAGGGCCGCGAAGTGTTCAAGCATGCGGTTGGCATGATTACGGACGTTATCGAGGCGACGTTCACGCAGGCCGGTATTTCAGCTGATGATCTCGACTGGTTCGTACCGCATCAAGCCAATAAGCGCATTATCGACGCTTCCGCAAAGAAGCTCGGGATAGCTGAACAAAAGGTCGTGGTTACGGTAGATATGCACGGTAACACCTCGGCCGCTTCCGTGCCGCTGGCGCTGTCGGTGGCGATCACCGACGGCCGCATCAAGAAGGGCGATCTCGTGCTCCTGGAAGCGATGGGCGGCGGCTTCACCTGGGGTGCCGTCCTGGTTCGTTGGTAAGTGCGCAACCGTCGGTCTTCGGTCCTTGACCTTGACGGATCAATTACTTAGGCTCTGCCGTTGTTGTGCCGATTGTATGCTTGAACTGATGGGACGGTCGCATGGGGGGAAAGACACTTACGCGCGCCGACCTTGCAGAGGCGGTGTATCGAAAGGTCGGCCTGTCGCGCACTGAATCGGCCGAACTCGTCGAGGCTGTGCTGGACGAAATCTGCGAGGCGATCGTCCGCGGCGAGACGGTAAAGCTGTCCTCCTTTGCGACATTCCATGTCCGTTCCAAGAACGAGCGCATCGGCCGCAATCCCAAGACCGGCGAGGAAGTCCCGATCCTGCCGCGTCGGGTGATGACCTTCAAATCGTCGAACGTTTTGAAAAGCCGCATCTTGCGATCTCATCAAAGCGGCAAGGCGAAGGCCGCCAAGTAGCGCCGATCAACTGCACGGTTGATAAGCGGCTCCCTCATCACGCCGGGCTTGAATATTGCTTCATAAACCGCTGAAATAGCCGCGATTCGGCCAGACTGGCCCGATCATCGTCCAGCGTGAGGATTCGCCCATGGACAAAAGTCCGGACGCCTTCCGTACCATCAGCGAGGTCGCGGAGGATCTCGACCTGCCGCAGCATGTGCTGCGTTTCTGGGAGACACGTTTCAACCAGATCAAGCCGATGAAGCGCGGCGGCGGACGTCGTTACTACCGGCCGCAGGATGTCGAATTGATCAAGGGCATCCGGCACATGCTCTATGACCAAGGCTATACCATCAAGGGCGTGCAGAAGCTGTTGCGCGAAAACGGCAATCAGTTCCTGGTCGCCATCGGCAATGGCGACATGGCCGCCGTCGAGGCCATCTCCCAGCGCCGGCAGGCCGATGCGGTGCCACTGACACAAGCGGCCCAGCCGCGCGGCATGGATGATGAACTGGTCGGCCAACCGAGGGTCAAACCCAGTCGGCGCTTTTTCGGCTTGGGAAAGAGCGACGACGAAGGCCCGGTTTCGCCGGACGCGTCGAAGCTCTCGCGCGACAACCGCGCGCTGCTGCAGGAGGCACTGTTCGACCTGCTGGAATGCAAGCGCTTGCTCGATCAGGTCCGCTGACCCCTGCGATCGGTTTAACGCATCGAAACCGGAACTCCTCTCGGGGTGAGGCGTTAAGTTGCCTTCTGCAAATGAAGGACAAGCGATCATGGCATCATTCTCCACCCTCTCCGACATCGATCTGGATAAGCAGGTCGAGACTCTGACCAGGGAACTGGCGGGCCTGAAGAAGGCCTTGGCCAAACGCGGCGGTGCCTATTACCAGGAGGGTCGCGATGCCACGCTCGATACCTATTCCGACATCGCAGAACGACTGCGCGACGCGATGCCCGCCATCCGCAAGCAGGGCCGGGTGATCGAGAAATCGGCCCGCGACCATCCGGCGGCAGCCGCTGCGGTAGGCCTTGTCGTTCTCGGCCTTGCGGCCAGCCTGCTGTTCAGCCGTCGCTGAGATTGCCGAATCGTCCCTGACGTCGTCAGATTGGCGGCAAGCGGATTAGTTGTGGCCGTTCATCCTAACGAGCCACCACTAGAGCGTTTCCTGTTTTGGGAGAATCGTAGGATTCCCATCGAGGCTTGTTTGTGATTCAAGATGCTGGCTGGATT
>NZ_JAIUGX010000002.1 GCF_020164785.1 Mesorhizobium sp. ES1-1
AAACCATCGAGGCAACCGAATGCAGGAACTACTTTGAAAACGCAGGATACGCTTCCGTCAAAACGTGAAACGCTCTAGGCCTATGAGCTAGCCGTCGAAAATCTCGGAGTTCAATGTCCTAGCAAAAGATCAAACATGCTGGATGGTTTTCGTGCTTGTCCTCTAACTCAACGCAGTGACTCTCGCCAACCATGGGAGGTCCGAAGCAAGGACGGCTTAGCGAGTTGCTACGTTTTTGGGGCGGCCCTATTGCCATCAGCCGGTCCACCTCTGCCCCTGCGGCCGAGAACAAGCTGTCCTTCACGGTGGCTACACGGCCGACATGACCAGCGGGTTCTCCACCTTGCGCGACATTCCAGTCGCAAACCGCCGCTCGAGATGGCCTGCAAAGAGCGATAGCGGCCAGCACAGCGCGAAATAGATGATCGACACCGTGCCGAACACCATCACCGGCTGAAAGGTCACCGTGTTGACCTGCGTGGCGGCACGGGCAAGTTCGGTCAGTCCGATCAGCGAGGCGATCGACGTCGTCTTGACGATCTGCACCATGAAGCCGACGGTTGGCGGCAGCATCAGCCGCACCGCCTGCGGAATGATCACCAGCCTCAACGTCCTGACGAAGCGGAAGCCGAGCGCGGTCGCCGCTTCCCACTGGCCTTTGGGGATCGCCTCGATCGCGCCGCGAAAGATCTCGCCAAAGAAGGCGCCGCCATTGAGCGAGAACGTCACCGCAGCCGCCATCCAAGGATCCGGCCGGTAGCCAAGGAACGAAGAACCGTAATAGGCCATGAACAGCTGGATCAGGATCGGCGTGCCCATGAAGAACTGGATATAGAAGGCCGCTAGCCAACGCAGCGGCCGTGCCGGCGCGACGCGCAATGCCGCCACCACCAGCCCGATCGCGCCGCCGCCGGCAAAGGCGATCAGCGCCAGCAGGATTGTCCAGCGTGTCGCCAGCAACAGGAACATCAATTCGTTGGGGCCGAAATCGCGCAGGCTCATGGCTCAGACCTTCCACCGGAACATGATCTTGCCGCCGCCGGCGAAAAGCAGGCTGGCGGCCTGCACCAGCACGAAATAGATAACGGCAATGATGATGTAGACCTCGAAGCTACGGAAGGTCTGCATGACCAGATTGTTGGCGACCGCCGTCAGTTCCTCCGCGGCGATGGCGCCGACGATCGAGGTGCCCATGATCTGTAGGATGAACTGCGCCGACAGCGACGGGTAGACGGCGCGCGCCGCCGGCAACAGGATAACATGGCGGATGATGCGGTAGCGGCCGAGGCCGAGCGACTTGGCCGCCTCGATCTGCCCTTCCGGAATGGACTCGATGCCGGCGCGCAGGATCTCGGTCGCGTAGGCTCCGAGATGGATCGAGAGCGCGACTACGGCAGCAATGTTGCTCGACAGTTTGAAGCCCAGCAGCGGCAGCGAGAAGAAGACGAAATAAAGCTGGATCAACAGCGGCGTGTTGCGGATCAGCTCTACATAGGCAGCGATCGGCCACGACAGGAAGCGCGGCCCGAAGCTGCGGCCGACCGCTCCAACAATACCGATGGCGGTGCCGAACAGGATCGACAGTGCGGCCAGCTGGAGCGATTTCTCCAGCCCGCGCAGCAGCAGGTCGAGATGCACCAGGACGGGGCCGAATTGCAGGGCGGTTTGCATGGCTATTCCGTCACGAAAAGCGGGGCCGTCGCTGGCCCCGCTGCTTCATGCAAGACTTGATCAGAAAACCGGCAGCACCGGCAGCGGCTGGTTGCGGTACTTCATCGACAATGCGTCGAGCGTGCCGTCGGTCTTCATGCTGAACAGCCAGGTATTGATCCACTGGCGCAGATTGTCGTTGCCCTTGGCGACGCCGATGCCGAAATAAAAGGTTTTCAGCACGTATTTCTGCTCAAAGGCGTCTCCGTTCTGCGCCTTCTTCAGATAGATTTCGCCATAGTCGCCGCCACCCATGGCGTCGATCTGGCCGGACACCATCGCCTGCAGCAGCGAGGAATAGTCGTCGAAGCGCAGGATCTCGATGCCGGGATTGGCTTCTGCCGCCTTGGTCAGCAGGCCGTCCTCGCCGGTGCCGCGGGTCAGGCCGACCTTCTTGCCGACGAGATCGGCGACGCCCTTGATGGCGGTGCTCTTTGGCGCGATCACGACTGCCGACTGGCCGGCATAGGGGATCGAATAGTCGATCTGGATGGCGCGAGCCGGGGTGATCGAGAAGATCGAGATCACCGCGTCGACCTGTTTGGTCAGCAGCGCCGGAATACGGCCGGGCGAGGTAACGGTGACGAATTCCACGGGCACGCCAAGCGCTTCGCCCATCTTGTTGGCGACTTCGACATCGAAGCCGGTCGGCTTGAGATTTGCATCCAGAAAGCCATATGGCGGGGTTGTGGTGTCTATAGCGACGATGAGCTTGCCGCGCGAGATGATCTCATCGATCGATTGTGCCGAAGCAAGTGACGGCATCAGCGTCGTGACTGCGAGCACCATGCCGGCCAGCAACCAGCCGGGCCCTCTCAGGAAAGTCCGCATGTTTTCCTCCCATGCATTTTGAACGCCGTGTTCAGCGTCACTCGAGCGGGGCGCAGGCCGCTCGACGACGTAATGTGATCGTTACCGCTCGCCTCCGATCCGACATGAGCCGGAAAACATGGCGTTTCCTCCGCGACTATAATGGTATGCTATTATAATATTCACAGCCTGTCTACGATTGCCGACATCCACAACTGAAGGACTGATACCGGTACCATATCCCTGCTGGACGGACAGCATCAAGCCCTCAGCGATCGAATAGTCGGTTTTACTGCATGGGCAAACGCGACCTGATCCGCGCCGTCGAGTTCAGATCAGTCCGCAAATGGTCGATAAAGCCATGGCCTTGCGCAGGACTTGGGCGAAGCGCTAGCCAGCGACCACGGCGACGAAGACGCCGTCGCGGATCGGAACAGCCAGGCAACATCTTGTCCGCCCGCCTTGATTATTATAATATCATAAGAGGAATAACAGGGGCTGATGGGACATGCGATGCGATCTGCGAGGCAAGGTGGCGCTGGTCACGGGAGCGGCCGGTGCGATCGGCAGCTCCATTGCCAAACGCCTGTCCGACAACGGCGCCGCGGTCGTCGTCGCTGATATCAACAGCGCGGGTGCGAGCCAGGTAGCAGCCGCATTGACCGAAGCGATGGCCTGCACTGTCGACATCCGCGACGCAGCGTCGGTGGGCCGCGCCATCGCAGCGATCATGGAGCGGCACGGCCGCCTCGACATCCTGGTCAACAATGCCGGGGTCAACACTCTGGCGCACCGCGTCACCATCGACGAGTTTCCGCTTGAGGAATGGGATCGCATCACTGGCATCGACCTCGACGGCCTCTACATCATGAGCCGCGCCGCGCTGGGGCCGATGCTCGCTGCGGGCAGCGGCGGCCGCATCGTCAACATCGCCTCGGTCGTCGGCCTCGCCGCCATGCGGCTGCAGAGCCCGTTCGTCGCCGCCAAAGCCGGCATCATCCATCTGACGCGCTCTATGGCCATCGAGCTCGGGCCGCAGGGAATCCTCACCAACGCCATTGCACCCGGTTCGGTTATGACGGCGCTGACCGCCAAGCTGTTTTATGGCGACGACGGCAAGTTCGCGGGCCGCGCGCAGGAATTCCTCGCCCATGTGCCGCTCGGTCGCCCGGCGGAGCCGGAAGAGATCGCCGAGGCGGTGCTGTTCCTCGCCTCGCCGGCCGCCAGCTACGTCAACGGCCAGGTGCTGGCCGTCGATGGCGGCTGGACGGCGGGGTACATGATGTGAGTGCGACCATGGAAATCGATCTCGCCGGCGCGGCCATAGCCCGGGAAGGCGTAGGCAATCCGGTCGTCGATGCCGCGCTCGCCGCGTTGCAGGCCAATGGTGGCCGCGTTGTCGAAGGCGGTCAGGCCCATCTCGCCGATATCCTGCTGGTGTCATGTCCGTTGCGTCCTGGCGTGACAGCGGAGGATTCGCGCGCTTTGTATGCGGAGGCGCGTAAGGCCGCCGTAACCATGACCGAGCGGGGGCAAGGGCGCATCGTCTTCCTCCTGTCGGCCATATCGGGCATGCCGATGCGCCGACACCCACGCTTTTCCATGGAAAACGCCTCGATTCTCGCCGGCATGCGAACGTTGGCGATGGAGTTCGGCCCCAAGGTGCTGGTCAATGCCGTCGGCGTAGGCGCGGTCCAGGATGGCATCATGGTGGCCGGCGACAAGGCGATGCTCAGCCACACGCCGGTTGGGCGTGCCGGCACCCTCGAGGAGGCCGTGGCGGCCGTGCTGTTCTTCTGCGATCCGCTCAACACCTACACAACCGGCCAAATGCTGGGCGTCGACGGTGGCTGGATGGCGGGCTATGGGCGCAATTTCTGACGTGTTGACCCTGCGCGCCGGCGCCCTTGTCGTCGAGCTTGTGCCGGAGATCGGGGGCTCCTTGAGTTCGCTGAGTTGGCAAGGCATCAACCTGATGCGCCGCCTTTCGGATGCCGACCGCCATGCCGGCAATGTGCTCGGCGTCGCCATGTTCCCGATGACGCCCTATGCCAATCGCATCGCGGGCAACGCCTTCGAGTTCGGCGGGAAGCGCTGGCAGGTCGCGCCCAACAATCCTCCGGAAAGATTCAACGTGCACGGCAGCGGCTGGCAAAACGCCTGGCAAGTGGCCGAGGCCGGGCCAACCAACGCAACGCTGACCCTTGAAATCGCCGCCCGATCCGACCCCTATTCCTATCGCGCCACTCAGGCTTTCACGGTTTCCGGCGAGGCGCTGGTCGTGACCATGACGGTGACCAACACCGGTCGAATTGCGCTGCCATTCGGCTTTGGCCTGCATCCCTGGTTTGATCGTGACCCCGACGTAACCTTGCAATTCAACGCCAGGCGTTTCTACCTCGAGGAGCCTGATGGCGTATCTGGGGACGCGATCACGCTGCCACCCGAACTCGACTTTGCCGACGACAGGCCTTTGCCGGTCGGCTGGCGCAACAATGATTATGGCGGCTGGGCCGGCGAAGCGGTGATCCGCTTTCCGTCGCGTGGAACGGGCCTGCTGATCAAGGCAGATCCGGTCTTCAGGCACCTGATGCTCTACGCCGATCCCGCAAGACCCTATTTTTGCGTCGAGCCGCAAACCAATGCCTCGGGCGCATTCAACCGGGGGGCCTGGAACGATGCGGAGGAGGGCGTGATCATCCTCGCTCCCGGCGGCAGCGCCACCGGAACCGTCTCGTTCATACCCTTCGTATTGGAAAATCAGCTGGCCTAAAGCAGCCGCGCCAGAAGGCCTCCATCCACCTGCATGGCGCTGCCGGTGACGAAGGACGACGCGTCCGAGATCAGGAAGCCGATCGCGGTGGCGATCTCGGAAGGGTTGGCGATGCGGGCGATCCGGTTAGGCTCGAAGGACAGGCCGATCGCTTCGGCCCCGCCGGCCGCTTCCAGCGCGTCCAGCGTCATGCGTGTGGCGACAGACCCGACCAGCACTGCGTTGACGCGGATCCGGTCGACCGCATAGTCGAGCGCCATCTGCCGCGACAGGCCGACGACGGCCGCCTTCGTCGCCGCGTAGCAGGGCACCCCAGGCACGGTGGCATCCGCATGCACCGAGGCGATGTTGACGATCGAGCCGCCGCCGGAAGCTCGCAGCAGCGGCAGGGTTGCCCGGCAAACGCGGAAAATAGCCGTCAGATTGACGGCTATGGTGTTGTCCCATTCTTCGTCCGCAAGCTCCTCGAGCCGCTTGCCTGTCGGGTAGATGCCAGCGCAGTTGACGACAGCATCCAGCCCGCCGAACCGTTCTCTTGCCGCAGCCACCGCTGCACGGACCTCGCTTTCCCGGGTGAGATCGCAAACGCGAAAGATCAAACTACCGCCGGCATGCCCGCGGGCCAGGGCTTCACCCTCTTCGCCGTCCAATCCCGCGCCGAACACACTCGCCCCCTCGCCGACGAGATACTCCGCCGTTGCCCGGCCGATCCCGGTCGCTGCGCCGGTGACGAAAACCCGTTTGCCGGCAAACATCATGGGTCACCCTGCGTTGCCCTTGCATGACTCTGCGCTTGGGCTGCCGTTATCGAGCGCAACACGCGATCCTCGCCGCCTTCGCCGCGGGCGAATTCGTCGACGATGCGGCCGTCGGCAACCACTAGATAGCGGTCACAAAGTCCGATCAGTTCCTCCAGTTCGGATGCGACGATCAACAGGGCCACGCCCTTCTCGGCCAGTTCGACGATAAGCCGATAGATTTCGTGGCGGGTCGCCGCGTCGACCCCCTTGGTCGGCTCGTCAAGAAGCAGCACTTTCGGCGCCCGCATCAGCACACGAGCAAACAGCAGCTTTTGCTGGTTGCCACCCGACAGATGGGTGACCGCCGCTTTCGGCGATGATGCCTTCACGTTCAGCGCGCGCATGGCGGCAACGATCGAACTGCGTTCCAACCCGCCGCGCAGAAGGCCGTGCCGGGCAAGGGGCGACAAATTGCCAATGGTGATGTTGGCGCCCACCGGCAGATTGAATAGCAGGCCGTCGCGCTTGCGGTCCTCGGTCAGGAGGGCGATGCCGGCCGCGCGAGCATCGCCAGGCGACTTGATATGCACCATGCGATCGGCGACGCGGATTTCGCCATTGGCCCGCGCGCGGCCATAGATGCCGTGCAGGATCTCACTGCGGCCGGAGCCGAGCAGTCCCGCAAGTCCGACGATCTCGCCGGCCGCCACGGTGAGATTGATATCCTTGGCGCCATGGACAGCGCCACTGTGACCAGCGACCGTGAGGCCGCGCACCTCCAGAGCCTTGTGCGTGCCGATCGGCGCCGCATGTTCGGGAAACAGTCGCTCCATCCTTTGTCCGGACATGGAGAAGATAAAGGTCTCGGGAGTGAAATCTTCCCTGGCGATCCGAACCGCCACCTTTCCGTCGCGCAACACGGTGGCGCGATCGCAGATGGCCAAGACCTCCGGCAGGCGATGGGTTATATAGACCATCGCAACGCCCTGTAGCTTCAGACGCCGCAGAACGCCGAACAGCGCCTCGACCTCCGTGCCGGACAGCGACGCGGTGGGCTCATCGAGCATCAGCACCCTGGGCTTCAGCACGATGGCGCGGGCGATCATCACCAGATGGCGTTGTGCCGACGTCAGCGACGCGACATAGGCCCTGGGATTGATGTTGATACCGAGATCGCTGAAGATTTCGCCGGCTCGCCGCTCCAGTTTGCGCTGGTGCACCAGCATGCCGTCGCCGAGCCCGGTGCGGCCGGCGAACACGTTTTCGGCGACCGAAAGCTGTTCCAGCACTTCGATTTCCTGCGGCACGTAGCCGACGCCGTTGGCCCGCGCGTCGGCAGGCGAGGCGAAACTGACCGTCCTGCCGTCGAGTTGCACGGCACCGGTGTAGGAGCCGGCCGGGTGCACGCCGTTGAGGATTTTCACAAGCGTGGACTTGCCGGCGCCGTTCTGGCCGAGCAGTGCGTGGATTTCACCTGCGGAGACGTCGAAATCCACGCCGCGCAACGCCTGAACGCCGCCGAAATTCTTGGCGATCGCATTGGCTGAAAACAGCGGCGCTGGGGTGGTGCTGGACAAGATGTTTCCTCGCAAGCTGCCGGGTCCGCTGGCAGGCGGACCCGGCAAAGCCATTATTGGCCGGCGCCGTCCAGCATCTTGTAATAGGGGCCGAGATCGCCGGCGGTGATGACCTTGGCCGGGAGCGGATTGCTGTAAGGGACGGTCTTTCCCTGGGCGAGGTCGCCAAGCAGCTCCGCCACCTTGGCGCTCTCCTCATAGAGCGGCTGGGCCACGATGCCGTAGGCGGCGCCGGATTTCACCAGATCGAGATTCTGGCGGATGTAGTCCATCCCGATGATGACGACGTCGCGGCCGGCCTTGCGGGAGGCGCCCGACCAGGTCTGAATGCTGTTGCCGGTGGTGCCGAAGGCGGCGGTCACATCAGGGTTGCCCTGCAGGATCGCTACGGCCTTGGCCTCGGCCGCCGAAGGTTCGAACCCCTCCATCTGCGTATCGAGCACCTTGATGCCGGGATATTTGGCTGCGATCGTCTTGCGGAATGAATCCGACATGGTGTTTTCGGTATCGTTGGAGGCGCCTTGTGTCAGCGCTACCGTGCCCTTCCCACCGAGCTTCTCACCGATGGCGATTGCCGCGTTGGCGCCGGCGCCCGGAATGTCCTCGCCAGTTGCCGCTTTCAGGCCCTTGACGGTGCCTTCGGGCGGCAGCACATGCCAGGTGACGATCGGCATGTCTTCCTTGGCCAGCTTGGAAATGTAGGAGTAGATCGCCGGATCCGGCCCATAGACACCGACGGCGTCGAATTTCGTGCGCGCCATCGCCGCTTCCGCAAGCGGCAGCGTCGCCGGAATGTCCCAGTTGGTGGCGCTCGGATCGCCCACGACCTCGCATGTATAGCCGAGTTCCTTGCACTTGTTGAGGAAGCCCGCTTGCATCAGCCTGTGCACGGGATGGTCCTTCATCGGCTGCACCCAGAGCAGATTTACGTCCGCCGCCCGGGCAATGCTCGCCGACCCGACGGCCGTGACGAGGGCAGCGGCCAGTACAGCGGTTCGCAGCAAGCTCATCTTCAGATAGGTTCTCATGTCTTACCTCCCTTGGTTCGGCGGCATTCTGCCGCCGCAATCTCCGTGACGGCTCTATCGAGCTCCAGCTTTGCTTTCAGGCGCCGGCAATGAAGTAGCGGCGCCGCACTATGTCGAGGCCGACCGCCATGACCATGATCACGCCGACCGCTATCTGCTGCCAGTTCGAGTTGACGCCGATGACCACAAGGCCGCTCTGGACGACCTTCAGCATCAGGATGCCCACCACGCCGCCGGCGACCGTGCCCGCACCACCGAACAGGCTGACGCCACCGACCACGACCCCTGCGATGACAGTCAGCTCCCAACCGCTGCCGATCGAGGTGCCGCCGCTTCCGAGGTCGGCCATGACGAACATGCCGGCCACCGCCGACAATGCCCCGACGAGGATGAACGCGCCGATCTTGTAGGCATTGGTGTTGATGCCGACGAGATGCGCGACTTCCTGGTTGCCTCCGGTCGCGTACATGTTGCGCCCGAGCACGGTGCGCCGGAGCACGAAATCGGCAAGGATCGCCGCCGCAATGAAGAAGGCAAAGCTCCAGCCCAGGCCGAAGGCGAGATCAGTGGCGCCGATATCGTTGATCGCATCCGGCAGCGGATAGACAGGGTAGCCGCCCGTCACCACCTGGATAAGGCCTTGCCCGATAAACAGCATGCCCAGCGTCTGGATGAACGCGGGAATTCCGAGTCTCACCACGATGAGGCCGTTCAGAAGGCCGATCAACGCGCCGACGCCGATGCCTCCGAGGATGCCGACCGTCACCGGCAAGGCGGCAGCGGTCATCAGCTTGGCGGCCACCACCGCTGACAGACCGGCAACCGAGCCGACGGACAGGTCGAATTCGCCGGCAACCAGCAGGATTGTCTGGCCGATGGCGATGATGCCGACAAAGGAGACGACATTGAGAATGGCGCGGACGTTGCGCTCGGAGAGAAAGGCCGGTTCCATCAGCCAGAAGAAGCCGACGAGCAGGGCCATGGCCGCCAGCACGCCGACTTCGCCGACGGCGATCAGGCCGATCAGGCGCCGCCTCAACGTTTGAGTGTCCCGGGTTGGCGAGCTCAGCTCAGCCGCGCTGTTCATCCTGACCTCCCTAACGGCACCTGTTGCCAGCATGCCAGGCTACATGTGCCCGCGCGACCCAGGCGCTCTCCTCATCCGCATTAAGATTATAATATTATAATTTGTCAACCGGCGCATGGGGCGGGAGGCGATGGCCGCGCCGGCCGCTGGAAAGCGTTCGCCAGAACCGCTATTAATCCGACCGTGTGGCGTGACCGGCGGGAGGTCTCCTCGGCGCCTCGCCCGCTTTTGGAGCATCGGATGATCGAGAAGCCCGCGGGCGAGAAGAAGCCGCAACGTCTCGGTGTTCGCGAGATCGCGAAACGTGTTGGCGTAGCGCCGATGACCGTGTCGCGGGTGCTGTCCAATCCGGACATGGTGTCGCCGGAGACGCGCGCCAGGGTGCTCGAGGCCATCGAACAGGCCGGCTTCGTGCCCAACCGGCTGGCATCCAGCATGCGCGGGAATGGCCGCATGATCGGCACGGTGGTGCCGCCTCTGATCAATTCCGGCATCGCCGAGCAGGTGCAGGGCATGTCCGACCAGTGCCATGAGGGCGGCTATTCTATGCTGCTGGTGCAGGGCGAGTTCACGCAGGAAGCCGAGGAGCGGTCGATCCGCACGCTCCTTGGCTGGCGCCCCGTCGGCATGATCCTCCAGAGCTTCGTGCAGAGCGAGGCGGCCCGTGCGTTGCTCCAAAGCAGTGCCGTGCCCGTAGTCGAGATTTCCGAGATCAAGGGGCGCAAACCGATCGACATGGTCGTCGGCGTGTCCAATTTCGAAACCGCCTATGCCATGACCATGCATCTGGCCGCCAAAGGCTACAAGCGGATAGGCTTTGTCTCGACGCCAGTGCACGGCAATGATCGCTTGCAGCAGCGCCGCACCGGTTATCATGCCGCGCTGAACGAACTCGGCTTCACGAACCATGGCGACATGGAGGTCGAGGTGCCGATCACGGCACAAGGCGGAGCCGAGGCGCTGGTGACCTTGACGGCGCGCCACAAAGACATCGACGCCATCTTCTTCTCCAGCGACACGCTTGCCGTCGGGGCCGTTCAGGAATGTCACCGCCGCGGCTGGGTGGTACCGGGGCGGATCGCCATTGCCGGCTACGGCGACATGGACCTGGCTGCGCAGCTCTATCCGCCCCTGACCACCGTGAAGGTCAACCGCTACGAGATGGGCCGGCGCGCCGTGCGCCAATTGCTGGCGAGGCTGGGCGGCGACACCAAGGTGCCGACCATAACCAGCCTCGGCTTCGAGATCGTCGACCGCGAAAGCGCCTGACAGCGATGCAGCTATGGCTTGGCCTCCTCGCGGCGGCCCAGGCGCTTTTCCCAGCCCTCGGCGTGGACGTTGAGATAGGCGTTTGGATCGTAAGGGTGATCCTTGATCGCATCCAGGTTGAGGTCGATGCCGAGGCCCGGAGCATCAGGCAAGGAAAGATGACCGTTCTCCGGGTTGACGGTCGGATGCCAGGTGACGAGGTCGCGGGTCCAGGGATCGTTGAAAGCGTCGAAATGCTCCTGGATCAGGAAGTTCGGCACCGCCGCCGCCAGTTGCAGGCACACTGCGGTCGCCACCGGCCCGCCGCTCTGGTGCGGCGCGATGTGGCTGCCATGGGCGAGCGCCAGATTGGCCACCTGCATCGAAGGCGCGATGCCGCCCAGCGACATCGGTTCCGGCTGGAAGATGTTGACGCCGCCGCCGGCAGCCAGCGTATAGAACTGCCCGACCGTATCGTACATCTCGCCCGTCGCCACCGGGATCGGCGAACGATGCGCTACCGCGTGCACGGTCTCCTGTCGGTCCCGCGAGGTCGGCTCCTCCCACCAGTAGATGTCGAGGTCGGCGAATTTCTGCGCCGCCTGAAGCGCCGCGATCTCGGTGAAGCGGGCATGCACGTCGATCAGGATCAGCGTATCGCCAGGCAGTTCGTCGCGCAGTGTCCGACAGATTGCGTAGGAGAGGTCGAGTTCCTCGCGCGATATGAAACCCTGCGCGGTGCCGAACGGGTCGAGCTTGAAAGCCTTGAATCCCTTGGCCAGCACGGCCCTGGCGGCATCGAGGAAGGCTTCGGGCGTTCGCTCTGTCCGGTACCAGCCATTGGCGTAGCCGAGCACGCTGTCGCGCACCTGACCGCCGAGCAACTGGTGGATCGGCACGCCGAGACTCTTGCCCACGATGTCCCAGCAGGCGACCTCGATCGCGGCGATGACCGTGCGGTGAACGTGGCCGCCATCGAGCGAAACACTGTCCAGCATGCGCTTGGCCAGCGCGTTTATGCGGCGCGGATCCTGGCCGATGGCAAGGTGCTTGAGTTCGTGTACGCCGGCTTCGGTGGTCTTGATGAAGCCGTTCAGCGTGCCTTCGCCGACGCCATGGATGCCCTTGTCGGTATGGACCTTGACGAACAGCCAGTTCTTCCAGCCGGCGCCGACGGTAAAGGTCTCGATTTCAGTGATCTTCATGCCAAACTCTAGCTCAAACTCGTGATGGTCTTGATGACGGCTTCGGTGGTCAAACCATACTTCGCCTGCAAGGTCGGTACGGCCCCGCATTCGATATAGCGGTCGGGCAGGCCGATCCTCGTTACTGTCTTCGCCATGCCTGCATCGAACAATGTCTCGACGACGAGGCTCGCCAACCCACCAACGACGACGTGATTCTCCATCGTCACGATTTGGCCGGCCCCGGCCGCAAAATCTGTAACGGCCTCGGCGTCGAAAGGCTTGATCGTCGGCACATGCAATACGCCTGCCGAGATGCCCTGCTTGCGCAAGGCGTCCGCGGCGTCCAAGGCCCGCTCCGTCATGAAGCCGGTCGAGATGATGCCGACATCGCTGCCTTCGCGAAGCCGGCGAGCCTTGCCGATCTCGAATCGATAGCCGGGTTCGAACACGACGGGCACGGTGCCGCGTAAGAGACGCATATAGACCGGCCCGGCATGGTCGGCGATTGCCGCCGTGGCGGCTTCGATCTCGGTCGCATCGCAAGGGTCGATGATGGTCAGGCCGGGAATCATGCGCATCAGGGCGAGGTCCTCGATCGCCTGGTGCGTGCCGCCATAGCCCGTCGTCAGGCCGGGCAGGCCGGCGACGATCTTAACGTTGAGATTGGAGTGCGCGAGCGCGATCGCGACGAAATCATAGGCGCGACGCGTCGCGAACACCCCATAGGTGGTGGCGAACGGCATCTTGCCGGTGCGCGCCAGCCCGGCTGCGACGGCGACCAAATTCTGCTCGGCCATGCCGACATTGAAGAACCGGTCCGGAAAGGCGTCGCGAAACGGCAATATGTCGGTGTATTTGCCGAGATCGGCGGTCAGCCCGACAATATCGGGGCGGCTCTGGCCGAGCCGCGCCAACGCCTTGCCGAACGGCGCCTCGACACTGTGCCGGCCGCCGCCGATCGCTTCATCCTGGCCCATGGCCAGCGTGCGGCCAGCCTCCATCGCCGCGCCGCTCATCGGACTGCCCCCACGCTCTTCTCGAACTCGGCGATAAGGCCGTCCCACTGCGCCACGTCGATACGGAAGAAGTGCGATTTCTCGGAGGTTTCGATGCGCGGCACGCCCTTGCCCGGCAGGGTGCGCAACACGATTGCCTTCGGCTTGCCGTTGCGGTCGCGCGCGTCGGCAAGAGCGCCGACCACGGCCGTCATGTCGTTGCCGTCGATCTCCGATGTCTGCCAGCCGAAGGCGCGCCATTTGTCGGCCACCGGCTCCATGTCGAGCACGACCGGTCCATCGGCCTGGATGCCGTTGCAGTCGATCAACGCCACAAGTCCATCGAGCTTGAAATGGCTGGCCGACATCGCCGCTTCCCAGGTCGAGCCTTCCTGCATCTCGCCATCCGACAGTTCGACGAAGACGCGCGCGTCGGAATTGTCGACACGCAGGCCGAGCGCCTGGCCGACGCCTTGCCCCAAGCCGTGTCCGAGCGAGCCGCCAATCATCTCGACGCCGGGTGTGGTGTCCAGCGTCGACATCTCCAGCCGGCTGTTGTCGGCTCCGTAGGTGCCAAGCTCCTCGACGGCGATGATGCCGGCCTCTGCCAAAGCTGCCCACAAGGCGATGGAATAGTGCCCCGTCGACAGCAGGAACCGATCGCGGTCGGCCCAGGCGAGGTTGTGCGGGTCGTAGCGCAGTTCGTGGAAGTAAAGCGCCGCAAGCGTGTCGGCGATGCCGAGGCCCTGGCCGATATATCCCTGTCCTTGGCCGCGCGCCATGGTCAGCATGTGACGGCGCAGCAGATTTGCCTTGCGTTCGAGCGCGCCGATATCGGCGCTGCCGGGGGGAGAGTTTCGCAGCATTGGCTCAGTCCTTGTCGAGGCCGCCCGACATGTTTAGGCGCTCGGCGGTCATGTATTTCGGCGAATCGAGGCAGAGCCAGACGACGGCTTCGGCGACCTCCGAAATCTCGGCGCGGCGGCCGATCGGGATGCGCCGCGTGCGCTCGTCGAGAAAGGCTTGCAGATCGTCGCGGCCATTGGCCCGGGCGAGATCGGCCTCGGTCGAGCGTTGCATCTCGGTGTCCATCATGCCGGGCGCCAGGCTGTTGACCAGCACGCCGTATGGCGCCAGCGCCACTGCCGCGGCGCGGGTGATGGAATCGACGCCCGCCTTGCTCGCTGTGTAGGCGGTGTAGTCGGGCAGCGCCATACGCGAGCCGGGCGAGGTGATGTTGACGATGCGCCCCGAACGCTGATCCCGCATCACGCGCCCTGCGGCCTTGCAGGCCATCGCAAGCGCGGTGACGTTGAGCGCCAGCGTACGCGTCCACGCCTTGAAACTGGCTTCCAGGAACGGTTCGATCACGCCATAGCCGGCATTGTTGACCAGGATGTCGATGCCACCCCAGCGCGCCACCACCTTGTCCACCGCCGCTTCCGGGGCGCCCTCTATGGTGAAATCGCCGACGATGGTCTCGGCTTCCATGCCTGCTTCCGTGATGTGCCGCGCCGTTTCGGCCAGTCCTTCGCCATTGATGTCGGTGATAGCTACGACGCAGCCGCGCCGGGCCAGCTGGATAGCGACCTCACGGCCGAGGCCACCAGCGGCGCCGGTGACCAGGGCTCTACCTGGGATGGTCCTTTCATTCTCGGCAGGCAATTCGGGCACCCTCCCGGTGGCGATCTTGACGCGATTGATACCGGTACCATAAATGGCTGTCAACGCCGATGTGCTACTATCCATCGGTCGCAGTATCCGCTGGACCGGGGAGAGATGAGATGAAAATCGTGGCGCTCGAGACACTGCAGCTCGCCGAGTTCCCGTTCCTGTTCTGGCTGCGTGTCCACACCGACGCCGGCATTATCGGCACGGGCGAAACTTTTTGGGCCCCAGGCCCTGTCGCCTCTTATATCCACGACAATGTCGCGGCCTACCTGTTGGGCAAGGATCCGCGCGACATCGAGCTGCACGATCGCATATTGGGCAGCGTCTATGTCGGCGCGCGCGATTCCGGCGCGGAAGTGCGCGGCAATTCCGCCGTCAACATCGCGCTATGGGACATTTACGGCCAGGCCCTCGGCGAGCCGGTCTGGCGGCTGCTTGGCGGCCGCACCCACAAAACCGTTCCGATCTACAACACCTGCGCCGGCTACAGGCATGTCCGCGCCACAAAGAAGAATGCACTGTTCGAGCGCGGCGAAGACTGGTCGCTCAAGGCGGGCGATTCGAACGAGGGACCGTATGAGGATCTGCTCGCCTGGCGCTACAATGCCGGCGATCTTGCCAAGAGCCTGAAATCCGAAGGCATCGGCGCCATGAAGATCTGGCCGTTCGATATTGCGGCCGAGGCGTCGAACGGCACCCGGATCTCGCTTGCCGATCTAGACAAGGCGCTGGAGCCATTCCAGAAAATCCGCGATGCGGTCGGCCGCGACATGGAGATCATGGTCGAGCTGCACGGGCTATGGACTTTGCCGCCCGCGCTACGCATCGCCGACGCCCTGAAGCCTTACGATGTCGCCTGGCTGGAGGAGCCGATCCGCTACAATGAACTCGACGCCATGGCCGAGCTTGCCCGCCACACCTCCATTCCGATCGCCGCCAGCGAGCGCCTGGCCTCGCGACAGATGTTCAAGCAGCTCATCGATAAGCGCGCTGCAAGCGTCATCATGATCGACCTCGCCTGGTGCGGCGGCCTTTCCGAGGCGCGCAAGATCGCCAACATGGCCGAGGCCAGCGAACTGCCTGTCACCCTGCACGACTGCACCGGTCCGATCGTCTATGCCGCCAGCTGCGCGCTGTCGGCCACTTTGCCAAACGCCAACTATCAGGAGACGGTGCGCGCCTACTTCACCGGCTGGTACACCGAGATCGTCGCCGATATTCCGCCGGTCAGGGGCGGTCATGTCGCGCCGCTGGAAGGGGCGGGGCTTGGGCTTCGCCTGCGACCGGAACTGTTCGAACGGCCGGACGCCACGCTGCGCCTCACCAGAATCTAGGCTTTGACACAGGCCCGCCCCGACGCAGTAGACATTATGCTATTATAATCTATTATCCGTCGGAGCGGGCGGCCGACCAGCTCGCCGCCGGCGTCGTCCATGCCGGTGCGAATACGGATCAGGGAGGCCTCATTGGCGATTTCAACGGCGCGGTCGCGCGACGATTTCACGGGCGCATCGAACCTGCCCGACAGGCAGGTTCTGCTCGACCTGTTCGAACGCATGGTGCTGTTGCGCCGCTTCGAAAGCATCGCCCAGATCGCCTGCCGCAAGGGTGAAACACCCGGCTTCCTGCATCTCTATATCGGCGAGGAGGCAACGGGCGTCGGCGTCTGTGCGCATCTGCGACCGACTGACTGGGTCACCTCGACCCATCGCGGCCACGGCCACGCTCTGGCCAAGGGCGCCAATCCCGGCCGGGTGATGGCCGAACTGTTCGGCAAGGCCGACGGCATCTGTGGCGGCCGTGGCGGCACCATGCATCTCTACGACCGCTCGGTCGGCCTGTTCGGCACCAACGGCATTGTCGCCGCGGGGATAGGCCATGCCGTCGGCATCGGCATGGGTGCCCGCCAGCAGGGCCGCGATGACATCGGCGTCGCCTTCTTCGGCGACGGCGCCGCCAACCATGGCGGCTTCCACGAGGCCCTCAATTTCGCCGCCGTGCAGCGTGCTCCGGCCGTGTTCATCTGCGAGAACAATCTTTACGCCACCGCGACACCGCTGAAATCGATCACGCTCAACCCTGAGATCGCCACCAAGGCGGCCTCCTACGGCATGCCAGGCGTCGCCGTGGACGGCAACGACGTGTTCGCCGTTTGGCTGGCCATGAAAGAGGCGACCGAGCGCGCCCGTTCCGGCAAGGGCCCGACGCTGATCGAGGCCAAGACTTACCGCACCGTAGGCCACCATGAGGGCGATCCCGTCATCGGCACCTATCGCACGCAGGAGGAGCTCGACGCCTGGATCAAGCGCGATCCAATCGACATGTTTCGCAAGAAGCTGGTCGAGGAATACGGCATCGCCGATGCCGAGGCGCTGGCGGCCATCGAATCGCGGATCGAAAAGGTGGTCGAGGAGGCGCTGGCCTTCGCCCGCAACTCGCCCGAGCCCGACCCGGCGACGGTCCGGCTGCACGTCTTTGCCGATCCGATCAATCCACCGGCCGCTTTGCAGCCGCGCGTCGTCGGTGAAACCCGTACGCAGGGTTGGCTCGACGCAGTGCGCGACGGCATTGCCGAGGAGATGCGCACCGACCCGGCAATCCTTTATTTCGGCGAGGGCACCGGTGAGCGCGGCGGCAGTTTTGCCCACACCAAAAACCTGTGGCAGGAGTTCGGCGCTGACCGAATGGTCGACACGCCGATCTCCGAGCAGGGTTTCACCGCCGCGGCCGTCGGCGCCTCGGCAACCGGTGCGCGCACCGTCTCGGACCTGATGTTTGCCGACTTTGCGTTCGAGACTGCGGGTCAGATATTCCTGCAGGCAGCCAAGCTGCGCTACATGACCAGCGGCCGTATGAGCGCGCCGATGGTCGTGCGCGTCGGCGCCGGCGCGCTGCGCAGTTCGGGCCCGCACCACAGCGGCATCTATCATCCGGTCTTCGCCCACATGCCCGGCCTCATCGTGTGCGTGCCATCGACCCCGGCCGATGCCAAGGGGCTGATGAAGACGGCCCTCAGGGCCGGCGACCCCGTTATCATGCTCGAACCCAAGGCGCTTTTCGCCTCCAAGGGCGAGGTGCCGGTGGGCGACCACTATGTGCCGTTTGGCGTCGCTCGCATCGCACGGCCAGGCGCCGACATCACGATCGTCGCCGCCGGCCAGATGGTGCAGCGCGCGCTGGAGGCCGCCGAAACGCTCGCCGCCGAGGGGATCGACGCCGAGGTCATCGATCCGCGCACCATCATGCCTCTCGATATCGAGACGATTGTTGCAAGCGTCCGCAAGACCCATCGGCTACTGATCGTCGACGAGGCGTGGGCGATGTGCGGCCTTGGCGGTGAGATCGCCCAGGCCATCAACGAGCTTGCCTTCGATGAGCTCGATGCTCCGCCCGGACGGCTGCACACGGCGCCCACATCGCATCCCTTCGCGCCTGTCCTGGAACGCGCTATGCTGGTCGACACCGCCCGCATTGCTCAAGGCGCGCGCGATGTCATCGCCGGCAAACCGCCGGTGCCTGATCATTGGTATACGGCCGGGCTTAAGAGTGCCGTGCCGGCCATTCCTGCGCCGGCGCCTGCCAAGACGACGCCAGGCGCTCCTGCGCCCCAGCCGCCGGCTGCGGCGACCAATGACGAGCCAGTCACAATGCCGTTCGGGGATCTCACCGTCAGCGAGGGCACCGTCATCAAATGGCTCAAGGCCGTTGGCGATGCGGTCAAGGAAGGCGATCTCATTGCCGAGATCGAGACCGACAAGGCCGTGGTCGAGATCGAGGCGCCAGTCACCGGGACGCTTAGCGCTATCGATCAGCCGGTCGGCGCCGTGGTGCCGATGGGCGGCCGCATAGGCGGCATCAGCAAATAACACCATTGGAACATGAGATGCGAAGTGCAAGCATGAAGATCCTGTGCGCCAACTGGCAAGCCGCCGACGACGCCGAACTAGAGCGCGAGACCTATCCCGACGTCGAACTCATTCTCGCGCGGTCGACCAACGACAAGGCCGCCGCGCTCGATCCGGCCGTCTGCGAAGCGGTCGATGCCGTGATCAATTACTCGCCGACGCATAATGTCGCCGCCGCGCCAACAGCTTTTCCAAAGGCACGGATCGCGGTGCGCTCCGGCGTCGGCTTCGACAACATCGATACGGCAGGCTGGGGTGCGCGCAAGATTCCGGCCTGCAACGTACCCGACTATGGCACCACGGAGGTCGCCGACCATGCCATCGCCTTGATGCTGGCGCTGACTCGCGGTACCTCCGCCTATGGCGCCGAGCTTTCCGGCAACGGCGCGGAAGGCTGGCATTTCGCCAAGGGACCGCTGGTGCGCAGGCACAAGGGCGCGACCTTCGGCATTGTCGGACTCGGCCGCATCGGGCTTGCCGCTGCCCGCCGCGCCGCCGCTTTCGACATGAAGGTGGTGTTCTACGATCCGCATCTCTTGTCGGGCGTCGACCTTTCGACCGGCTACGAGCGCGTTCATTCGCTGGCCGAATTGATGCAACGGTCCGACGTGGTCAGCGTCCATACGCCGCTGAGTGATGACACGCGCAAGCTGCTCGGCGTCGCCGCCTTCGCCGCCGCCAAACCCGGCCTGGTTCTGGTCAACACCGCGCGCGGTCCGATCGTCGATCTCGACGCGCTTGAAGCCGCAATGCGCGCGGGCACCGTCGCCGGCGCCGGGCTGGACGTGCTGCCGAACGAACCGGGCGATCTTGACCATCCATTGCTGGTGGCGTGGCGCGCCGGCGAGCCGTGGATCGCCAATCGGCTGATCGTTACTCCGCACGCCGCTTTCTATAGCCCGGCGTCCATGCGTGATCTCCGACTCAAATCGATCGAAGTGGTGCACGCCTATCTCGCCGAGGGCCGGCTCACCAACTGCGTCAATGCCGAGTACCTGAAATGAATATAGCGGTCGGCCAAACCCGGCGTCTGGCGGTGTCGCCTTATGCGCGCCGCCTGGCACGCGAGCGTGCCCTGCCGCTGGAAGCTCTGCGCGGCAGCGGACCGGACGGCCGTATCCTGGCGGCCGATGTGCTCGCCTTCGTGCCGGCAGCCGCGCCTGCAAATGCGCCTGATGTCGCGAAAGCTGCCGGCATTGCGATCGCCGCGCACCGCATCGCCGCTTTCGCCGCGTCGCTCGCGCTCGGCGCGGTGCGCGACTTGCTGGCGGCGCTGGCGAGTGCGGGGAAAACGTTCGACATCGACGACATCGTGCTGCGCGCGGTAGGCCGTGCGTTCGCTGAGAATCCTGTCGTGGGCTCTGGCGCGTGGGTGGCGCTGGAACTCGGCGGCCGCCAAATGGCGTGCCCCACAAATTCGGAGATGCCGATGACATTGCTGCGCGCGTCGCGGCTTGAGGCCTTGGATCGCGGCAGCGACGACGCAGAAAAGCCGGCCTTGCTGTCCCTTCGTTTGCTGCCTGCAGGCGATATCCGGCCCATGATGATGGCTCTGCTGCCAGGCCGTGCCATGCGTCTGGCCGTCACCGTCGACGGGGTAGGCGGCCATGCCGAATGCCTGCTCGCCACGGATGCGG
Source organism: Mesorhizobium sp. ES1-1 (assembly GCF_020164785.1). Classification (GTDB taxonomy): domain Bacteria; phylum Pseudomonadota; class Alphaproteobacteria; order Rhizobiales; family Rhizobiaceae; genus Mesorhizobium. The sequence goes on from NZ_JAIUGX010000002.1 coordinate 20,369, forward strand.
ACAGCATTGATGAGGCGGCCGCGATCGCGTGGCTCTCCTCCCTGAAGTCCGCCATCGAAAGCCCGCTTCGCCTCTTCGTTTGAGGCGATTGATCCGCCAGCACCAGCTTGTTCCTCGGTCGGTGTCGCACCACGGACCCCGTAGCTACTTTTGAGCGGCATGCGATAGCCTCGCGCCGAGGAAGCTATTATAAAAGCTTCGACAGCAGCGCGACGAGGCACATGGATCACTCCGTCCCTACCATCGACAGTCTCCCCAGACGTACACTCGGCCGCGCCAACGGGCCGCTTTATCGCCAGCTCGCCGACATCTTGCGCGAGCCGATCGGCAACGGCACTTTTCCCGTTGGAGGGGAACTGCCGAAGGAGGCAACCATAGCCGAGCACTTCGGCGTCAGCCTGATTACTGTTCGCCAGGCCTTGCGCGATCTCGAGGCCGACGGCCTGATCAGGAAACGCTCGGCGAAGCCGGCGGTTGTCACGGCACGCAGCCCCTCCGTCAATCTCAGCTGGAAATTCAAGAATTTCGCCGACATGGCGGCCTTCACCAAGGACGCGCAGCTGACGGTGAAATCCTACCGCAAGGAACTTTCCCCCGTGCTGCAGCGCCATTTCGGCATGGGCAAGGAAGAGGCCGGCTACTGCCTGCGCAGCGTGCTGTCGATCGGCGAACAGCGCAAGGCGCAGATCACCACCTACTTCCCACCCGACATCGGCGCCAGGATGAAGCGCGAAGACTTTTCCGACGTGCTGATCTTCCGCTCGGTGCAGAAGCATCTCGGCCTGCGCCTCGACGTGGCGCATGTCACCATACGCGCCGAAATCGCCGACGAGGCGGTTGCCGCCGATCTCGGCATCATGCTGGGCGGCCCGGTGCTGACAGTGGAGATGCTTTATCAGTCGGCCGACCAGCGCAGCATCGAATTCTCCGTCGCCCGCCATCCCGCCGACATCTTCAGCATAACCTACGACGCGCCAAACGACCTGTCCTGATCCGGGCGGCAGGCACTGGCGTGCGCCGATTTCCTTGGCACAGTCATGGACAACCTTATAAAATTATAATAGCATCATAGCTAAGGTGACGGCTCCGCGGAGGACCACGGTCGAGTGGATGCGACGCCTCATCTGACGCTGAGCATTTGTCCGGTGCAAACAGCCCAAGGTGCGCAGCGGATCCGGGGTGGGCGGCATGCACGGGGAGAAGGTCTGTCGGTAGAGGGTCTCGAAGGTAGTTGAGAGCCAGAGGCGTTCGCGCGGCAGACACCAAACATGGGAGGAGGAAATCATGAAAGCAGGCGCAGTCTTTGCCGGGCTTGCGGCGATCGCGACGGCTTTGCTGTCGATCGGTCCCGCACCCGCCAACGCACAGAACAAGAAGCCCTACACCATCTATCTCTCAAACAATTTCGTCGGCAATGATTGGCGCCAGCAGATGCTGCGCAGCGCCGACATCGCGGTCAAGAAGCCGCCGCTTGCCGGTCGCGTCGACCTCAAGGTCGAGGTGGTCGAGACGACTGTTCAAGCACAGATCAATTCCCTCAATAACATCATTCGTAACAAGCCTGACGCCATTGTCATCGACGCGGGCTCCGGCGAGGCCCTTAACCCGACTATTCAGAAGGCCTGCGATGCCGGCATTGTAATCGTCGCTTTCGATCAGATCGTCAGCGCGCCATGCGCCTATACGATGGAGTCCGACTGGGGCCGGGCGCCGCGCGTCGAGGCCGAATGGCTTGTCAAGAAGCTCGGCGGCAAGGGCAAGATCCTTGTCGACCGCGGGCTTGCCGGGGCTCCCATCTCCGCCCAGCTGCAGGGCGGTTTCGAGGAAGTCATCAAGAAATATCCCGGCATTGAAGTGGTCGGCTATTTCAACGGCGACTATGCACTGGGACCGGAGCAGGCCGGCGTTGCCAGCCTGCTGGCGGCGCACCCGCAAGTCGACGCCGTCTTCGTCCAGGGCTACGGCGCCGGCGCGATCAAGGCGCTGCAGGATGCCGGGCGTCCGATCGTTCCCGTCACCGGCAGTCCTTTCAACCTGACAACGACGACCTGTGCTCAGACCGAGGGCGCGCAATGCATACTTGCTCCGAACCCTGCCTATCTGTCGGCTGAAGCCTTAAAGCTTGCGGTGGAGATCCTCGACGGCAAGAAGCCGGCTGAAAAGAAGATATTGCTGCGCAATGCCTTCCTCACCACCGATCCGGTCCCGTCGGAATTGTATCCCGATGCGACCATGCAGAAGATAGAGGTCGGTAAGAATGCCTTTCCGGATATGGCACCGGGCCTGTTTCTTCCGGCCAGCCCGGATTGGGTTGACATAACCCCGGCCGAGGCCGCCGGCTCGAAATGACGATGCCTTCCGGTAGACGAAAAATTGTCCATCCAGGCCTTTCCAACGCGCCTTGGCTCAAAATTGACAAGGGCTATTGGTACCGGTATCAATTTACATGCAGCACCCGTCAAAATGGCGAAGTCCATCACCGGCTGATGCAGGAAACACGAAGGAGGAGACCATGAATTTCAAGACAGTCTGCGCCGGATTGGCAGCGCTAGCCATCTCCGCAATCACCGTCGGCACAGCACCGAGCCACGCAGAGGACAAGAAGCCCTACACCATCTATCTCTCGAACAATTTCGTCGGCAATGACTGGCGCCAGCAGATGGAACGCGTCGCCACCGTGTCGGTCAGCAAGGGGCCGCTGAAGGGTCGGGTCGACCTCAAGATCGAGAACGTCGAGAACACCGTCCAGGCGCAGATCAACTCGCTGAACAACATCATCCGGCAGAAGCCGGATGCCATCCTGGTCGACGCCGGTTCGGATTCGGCACTGAACCCGACCATCAAGAAGGCCTGCGACGCGGGCATTGTCGTCATCAGCTTCGACCAGGTCGTCACCGAGCCCTGCGCGTTCGCAGTCGCCTCCGACTGGGACCGCATCCCTTCCGTCATGGCCGAGTGGATGGCCAAGCAACTCGGCGGCAAGGGCAACATAATCCTCGACCGCGGTCTTGCCGGTGCGCCGATCTCGGCGCAGTTGCAGCAGGGTTATGAGAAAGTGCTGGCCAAATACCCGGATATCAAGGTCGTCGGCTATTACAACGGCAACTACGCTCTCGGGCCCGAACAGTCGGGCGTGGCGGCGCTGCTGGCCGCCAACCCGAAGATCGATGGCATCATGACGCAGGGCTACGGCTCGGGCGCCATCCAGGCGTTGAAAGATGCCGGCCGACCGATCGTTCCGGTCGTCGGCTTCTCCTACAATGTCGCCGCCGTCACCTGCGCGCAAACGCAGGGCGCGAAATGCATACTGGGGTCGAACCCGGCTTATCTGTCTTCGGAAGCGATCAAGCTGGCGGTCGAGATTCTTGATACCGGCAAGAAGCCGGCTGACCGGTCCGTTTCCGTGAAGGGTGATTTCGTCACCACCGATCCCTTCGAATCTCAGCTTTATCCCGGCACAAAGATGATCAAGATCGCGGTCGGCGAAAATGCCTTCCCCGACCAGGCGCCTGGCCTGACCTTGCCGATCACGCCCGACTGGGTAGAGATCACCGCCGCGGAAGCCGCCGGCAGCAAGTAAGATTTGAACACGACATTGGCTCCCGGCATCGCAAGATGTCGGGAGAGCTTTTCGAAGGCACATTCATGGATCTCGTCACCGTCAACGGCCTGTCCAAACGCTATGGCGGCATCGTCGCGCTCAGCGAAGCGACATTCAGCGCCAGCGCCGGCGAGGTGCATGCGCTGCTCGGCGAGAACGGCGCCGGCAAGAGCACCTTTATCCAAATCCTGTCGGGTGCGGTCCAGCATGATGGTGGCTCGATCCTGGTGGAAGGACAGGATTATCGCACCGCAAATCCGGATGCAGCGCAAGCACGCGGCATCGCCGCCGTGTTCCAGGAATTGTCTCTGATCCCCGATCTCACCGTCGAGCAGAACATCTGGTTCCGTCATGAACCAAAGACGTTGCTGCGCACCGTCAACCGCGCGGAGATGCGTCGCAAGACGCTGGCGCTGCTCGACAAATACAATTTCCCGACGCTGCGTCCTGACCAGGAACTGCGGCGGCTGACCTTGGCCGAGCGGCAGATCGTCGAGATCGCCAAGGGTTTGGCAAAGGACCCCCGCATCCTGATCCTAGACGAGGCGACGTCGGCGCTGCCAGCGCGGGAGGCGGAGTGGCTGCTCAAGCTGACCCGGCAGCTGGCTGCCGAAGGCAGGCTGGTCATCTTCATCTCGCATCGCATGGCCGAGGTGCGCGCCATTGCCGACCGGCTGACCATCTTCCGCAATGGCAGCACCATCGCCGTGCACGAGGCGAATGCCGTCTCTGACAATGAAATCGTCACCCAGATGATCGGCCGCCACCTCGACCGGCTCTATCCCGAGCGCATCGCCACGGCGACCGATCGCATCGCGCTGAGCGTCAAGGAGTTTTCCAGCGGCAGCCGGCTTTCGGGTGTCGACTTTGCCCTGCGCGAGGGCGAGGTGCTCGGTGTCGGCGGCCTGCAGGGCCATGGCCAGCGCGAACTGTTCCAGTCGCTGTTTGGCGCCACCAAGGCCAGCGGCACCATTGAACTGTGGGGCAAGCCGGTGTCCATCAACAATCCACGCCAGGCGTTGACGGGCAGGGACGGCATCGCCCTGGTGCCGGAGGACCGGCGCGGGCAGGGCCTGCTGCTGACCAAGAGCGTGCGCGAGAACCTGACCCTGTCGGTCATCGGGCGCTTCACCGAGCACGGCCTGCTGAGCCGGCGAAAGGAAGCGGACCTGGTCAAGGAAATGGTCGACTTCCTGCGCATCAAGGCGGGTACGCCTGAGCAGCTCGCCGGCACGCTGTCCGGCGGCAACCAGCAGAAGGTGATCTTCGGCAAGATGCTGCTGACGCAGGCGCGCGTGCTGCTGCTCTACGATCCGACACGCGGCGTCGATGTCGGCACGAAGGGCGAAATCTTCCAGCTGATGCGGGAACTGGCGGCCAAGGGCTACGCCATCCTGTTCCATTCCAGCGACATGCCGGAACTGGTCCATGTCGCCGACCGCGTGCTGGTGATGCGCAACGGACGTGTGGCCGCGACCCTTGAAGGCGACCGGATTTCGGAGGCGGATATCCTGCGCGCCGCCATGCTCGAGAGCGAGGCTGCCTGAGCATGGCAATGTCCGTCGCGGAAAGATCGGTCGAGACGAAAATGCAGCCGCCTGGCATCGATTGGCGCGGCCGCGTGCTGGACCGCGCGCCGTTCCTGGTCGCCTGCCTGATGCTGGCGCTTATTGTCGCCATCTACGGCAGCCTGCAGTCCGGCGTCTTCACGTTGGACGAGATCAATCTGGATACGGCGGCGGCGATGACGCTGATGCTGGCGGCGACAGGGCAGACCATCGTTCTGGTGCGCGGCGGCATTGATCTGTCGATCGGCGGCATGATCAGCCTCGGCACTGTCATCGCGGCGACGCGCTTCACCGACGATCCGTCGACCACGGCACTGTGGATGGTCATCATCCTGGCGCTCGGGTTCCTCATCGGCGCGTTCAACGGCCTGTTGATTTCGCTGCTCAAGCTGCAGCCCTTCCTGGTGACGCTGGCGACCTGGTCTATCCTCAACGGCATCGCCATGATCATCCTTCCGACCGACGGTGGCAGCATTCCCGGCTGGTGGGTCGGATTTGCCTCGGCGCAACTGTTCGGCCTGACCAGCCCTGTCTGGATGCTGCTGGCGCTGCTGATGTTCTGGTGGTGGTTCCGCGCGACCGGCGTCGGGCTTACCATCCAGGCGACCGGATCCAATGAGAAATCCGCCTTCCTGTCGGGCGTCTCGATCACCCGCGTCAATCTCGTCACCTACGGCCTGTCGGGCCTGTTCGCGGCGGGTGCGGCGCTGTTCCTGGTGACGCAGACCGGGGCGGGTTCGCCGACCATCGGAAAGGATTACATCCTGCCTTCGGTAGCGGCGGCTGTCATCGGTGGAGTCAGCCTGTTCGGCGGCCGCGGGCACCTCGCCGGCACGCTGATCGGCGCCTTCGTGCTGACCCTGATCGGCAATCTCGTCTTCGTTCTGCACGTGTCGAGCTATTGGCAGCCGGTCGCGTCGGGCGTCATCCTGCTGCTTTCGGTGCTGGCCAGTTCCGTCGCCGAGAAGGCCGCAAGGAACCGTGTCCAATGAGCGCCTTTCTCGCCCGTAACCGGCTCATCGTGCTGGCCTATGCCGGCATGGTCGTGCTGCTCCTGGTCACGGCGCTGTTTTCGCCGGGCTTCCTCTCCATCTCCAACATGCGCTCGACCGTGGTGCTGGCCGCCTTCGTCGGCATCGTGGCCCTCGGCCAGACTGTCGTCATCATCGGCGGCGGCATCGACCTGTCGGTCCCCTGGGTGCTGAATTCCGCGGCCATCGTTATGGCTCTTCTGTGTGGCGGCCAGGACCTGCCGCTGGTGTGGGTCATGCCGCTGCTGCTCGCCGGCGGAGCCCTCATCGGCCTGGTCAACGGCGTCGGCGTCGCCCAGTTCGGCGTGCCGCCGATCATCATGACATTAGCGACCAACGTCATCCTGCAAGGCCTCATCCTGGTGCTGACCGGCGGCTCGCCGACGCCCTCGGCGCCGGCCCTGATCCAGTTCCTGTCGGTCGGGCGCATCGGCGGCTTTCCCGTCATTGCATTGATATGGCTGGCATTGACCCTCGCGGCGACGTTGCTGCTCTCCAAGGCGGCGTTCGGACGTCACCTCTACGCGCTCGGCACCAGCGCGACGGTCGCCGAGTTCTCCGGCGTGCCGACGGCGCGCACCACCATACTGACCTATGTCATATCGGGACTGACCGCCGCTTTCGCCGGCATGCTTCTGACCGGCTATTCCGGCCAGGCCTATCTCGGCATGGGCGACGCCTATCTCTTCACGTCGATCGCTGCCGTCGCCATCGGCGGCGCGTCGATCCTCGGCGGCAGCGGCCACTATCTCGGCACCGTGGCCGGCGCCATGGTGCTGACGATCCTCACCGGACTTCTTCCGGCCCTCAATCTGTCGAGCGGTGCGCTGCTCGTTGTCTATGGCGCGGTGATCCTGCTCACCGTTTCGATCGGCAGCGAAACATTTTCCGGCCTAGGCGGCAAGCTGCGCGGAAAGGCGAACTGAGCATGGTTGAAATCACCTGTGTCGTCGATGCCAGAGCCGAGCTCGGAGAAGGCACTCTTTGGGATCCGCGGGCCGGGGTGCTCTGGTGGATCGACATCTGGAAGAAGCTGATCCATCGCTACGATCCAGCGACCGGCAAGGACGAAGTTTTCGAGGCTCCGGAATATCTTGGCTGCCTCGGCCTGCGCGAGAAGGGCGGCCTGGTGCTGACCATGGCCGACGGCTTCCATTTCTTCGACCCGGCGACCGGCAAATTCGAGGCGATCGTCGATCCGGAAGCGGATATGCCCAACACTCGCTTCAACGATGGCAAGCCAGACAGGCAAGGCCGGTTCTGGTCGGGCTCGATGTTCGAGGTGGCGGGCCAGCCGATTGAATTCATCGGCGCGCTCTACCGGCTCGATCCCGACCTGTCGGTCCACAAGATGATCGACGGCATCGGCTGTTCCAACGGCCTGGCATGGAGCCCGGATTCGAAGACCATGTATTTCTCCGATAGTCATGCGGGCGCCGTCTGGGCCTATGATTTCGACCCCGTCCGCGGCGACATCGAGAACCGCCGCACCTTTATCGACATGACGGTGACGGGCGGCGTCGCCGACGGCGCGACTGTCGATGCCGAAGGCTGTTACTGGGTCACCATCCCGGTCACCGGCAAGGTCTGTCGCTACGACCCGGACGGCCGGTTGATGCAGACAGTGGTGCTGCCGACCGATCTGCCGACCTGCTGCGAATTCGGCGGCAAGGACCTCGACATCCTCTATGTCACCTCGGCCGTGCTCAAGCGCCCGGACGCTCACTTCTCCGGCCAGCAAAATCCGGGCGGATTGTTCGCGCTCGACGTCGGCGTCAAGGGCCTTCCCCTACCGCCTTTCAAAGGCTGACGGGAGTCCGCAACTGAAAGCAATGACGACAGCGCGATGCCGGCCAAATGCATGGCAACGCAGCATTGATATTTTCGCCTATTGTCTTTGATCCACGGTTCCTTGTCCCGGGTGGCGGTCTTTCGCGCCGAAGGAACCGGCTGTGTAAGGTTGGGTAATCTGCTGCGCACCTGCCTGCGCCCGTAACGCGCGCAAGGCCGTAACCGCCCCGAATGTGGCCCCATTTCCCCAATTGACAGAATCAGCCTCAGCCTGGTCTTCGCCGGTCGGTCCCTCGGCATCAAACAGGTCGACGACCCATATCTGGCTGGCCAGCTCCATGAATCATGATTTGGCATATTTCGATGTGAGACATGCAAGCTCGAACTACTCCAAAACCCTTCGGCCAAAAGTGTTACCTATGTCTCAGGTATGAACCGTAACCCCTGTGTCTGGAACGGACCGCCGGTCGATGGCTGGGGCGCCAAGATCCTAGTTCGTCATTTCTTCCATAATTATCAAGCAAGAACAGGGACATAGCACAGTCGATGTGACGTTGTCTAAAGCAGCTGTAGCAGCAATCTGGTACTCGGTATGAGGCCATCAAAAACCAATTGACAACAAACGGTGCATTGTGAAACGGTGAGAACGTTCTCAGAGAACGTTCTCACCGCAGCTGCGGCCTTACCTTGGGAGGAGGTATGAGCATCGACGAGACCGGACCAGCCCTGCGCATCGACAGGATCGCGAAATCCTACGGTCCGACCGTGGCGCTCGATTCTGTTTCCATCGACATGCGCCCGGGCGAGGTCCACGCGCTCCTGGGCGAGAACGGTGCCGGCAAGTCGACGCTGGTAAAGATCCTCAGCGGCGTGGTGAAGCCGGACAGCGGATCGATGTCGATTCTGGGGGCTTCCTACACTCCGCACGGCATTGTCGATGCGCGCACTCAAGGGGTGGCGACGGCTTTCCAGGAACTCAGCCTCCTGCCCAATCTTAGCATTGCCGAGAATCTGCTGCTGCCGAAAATGCCGAAGGGGATGCTGGGCCTGCATTCGCATCGCACAGCCAGGGCTTCCGCCGACAGGATCCTCAAGGAATACGGTCTCGCGCATTTTGATCCCACCACGCCGGTCGGCGTGCTCTCGCTGTCGGATCGCCAGCGGCTCGAAATCGTCCGCGCCTTTACCCATGCCGCGAAACTGCTGATCCTCGATGAGCCGACCGCAGCTCTCGCCGACGTCGAATGGCTTTTCGGGCTCGTGCGCCGGCAAAAGTCCCTGCGGACCGCCATCCTCTACATTTCTCATCGGCTCGGCGAAGTGCGCACCTTGTGCTCGCGCGCTACCATCCTGCGCAACGGGCGCAGCATCGGCACCGTCGAGCTTTCGGGCGCTTCGGACGCGAATATCTTCGAGATGATGGTCGGCCGCAGCGCGCGCGAAACGACCAACGCCCTGCCGGCTGCCGGGGACGCGGCGCCCATAGCGCTCGCCGTCAAGGGGCTTTCGGGCGGCATCTTGAGCAACGTGTCGTTCAATGTCAGGCAGGGCGAGATCGTTGGCATCGCCGCGCTCGAAGGCCAAGGTCAGCGAGACCTGTTCAGGACGCTGATCGGACTTACCAAGGTCAAGGGCGGAAGCGTCGAGATCGACGGCGTGCGCGCCGAGATAGGCAGTCCGGGCGCCGCGCTCCGGACCGGCAACGGCCTCGCCTTCCTGCCGGAGGACCGCAAGTCGGAAGGCATCCTGGCCGGCCTCACCACGGCCAGCAACATGGTGCTTCCCATCATCTCTCGCATCGCGCGGGGCGGCGTCGTCTGGCCGGCCGGCGAGCGTCGCGCCGCGCGCGAGACGGCAGCGGTGGTCGACCTCCAGGAACGCTATCTGCACTTCAAGATCGACGAATTGTCGGGCGGCAACCAGCAGAAGGCGCTGCTGGCGCGCGTCATCATGACCGGCGCCCGCACGCTGCTGCTCTTCGATCCGACGCGTGGCGTCGATGTCGGAACCAAGCAGTCGATCTACGAGGCGATCCGTAAATTCGCCGCCGACGGCGGCTCCGTGCTCTTCTATTCGTCCGAACTGCCGGAACTCGTCCACCTCGCACATCGCTGCCTCGTGCTCTATGGCGGCCGTATCTTCGCCGAATACGAGGCCGGCGCCATAGACGAGCAGACGATCGTCGGCGCGCTTATCGGCCATGCCCGGGGGGCGGACGTTGTGGTGGCCGCATGAGCGCGATCGCGGCAAATCCGGCGCCTCGCCGCTCGCGTCCGTGGCGCGCCGTCGTCAGCGGCACCGGCATCGTGGCGCTGATCTACGTGCTGCTCTATGCGCTCTACGCTTTCTGGCAGCCCGATGCGCTATCGGTCTACACATTCACCGACCTCGTCAACAATTCGACTCCGCTGGCGCTCGCGGCGGCGGGCGAGACGCTGGTGGTCATCAGCCGCGGCTTCGACCTGTCCGTCGCGGGCGTCGTGTCGCTGACCAACGTGCTGATGGCCGTCTATCCGCTCGACGGGCCGGGTGGCGCGCTGATCAGCCTGTTGATGTGCTGCGCGATCGGCGCGTTGGTCGGGTTGATCAACGGCATCCTGGTCGCGAAACTCGGGCTCCAGACCATCGCCGCGACGCTGGGCACCATGATCGTCTGCCAGGGGCTGGCGCTCGTCATTCTGGATGCGCCAGGCGGCATGGTCGCCGACTTCGTCACCTATACCTTGACCGACACGCTGTTCGGCGTTGTTCCGATCGCCGGCTTGTTCCTGGTCGCGGCCATTGTGCTCTGGCTGGCCTTCCGGCGCACCAACACCGGCATCGGTCTTTATGCGATCGGCGCCGACGAGCAGTCGGCCCGTTTCTCAGGCGTGGCCGTATCCCGCGTTCGCATCGCTGCCTTCGTCGGCGCCGGCATCCTCTACGGCGTCGCCGGCTTCATGCTGAGTGCCCAGACCGCGACCGGCAACCCGACGGCGGGCACGCCCTTCCTGATGCTCACCTTCGCCGCCGTGGCGCTCGGCGGAACGCCGCTCAGCGGCGGCCGCGGCAGCCTTGTCGGCTCGATCCTCGGCGCCGGCACGCTCATGCTGCTGCAGAAGGTGCTCTTCTCGGGTGGCGTGTCCTCTTTCTACACCGGCATCTTCCAGGGCTTCGTCCTGGTGCTCGCGATCGTCTTCGGCAACGCGGTGGCGCGCCTGCTCAGGAAGGACGAAGTCCGGTGAACGCACACAAGGACATAAAGATGCCATTCGAGGCCTCTTCCGACCGGCGCGGCAGACAGAAGCTCGACCGGGAAACCGTAAACACGCTTCTCGTGTTCGGATTGAGCATCGTTCTGATTGTGTGCTCGCGCTTCATCAGCCCCGCGCTCGGGTCCTGGAGCCAGGTGCTGACAGTGCTGATCCTTGCCTCATTCCTGGTCATCATGTCGTTCGGGCAGGGGCTGGTCATCCTGATCGGCGGGCTGGATCTATCAATCCCCGCCCTCATCACGCTCGGCGGTGTCCTGACCACGACCTGGATAGGCACGGCTGACACAGGCGTCTGGTATATGCTGCCGGCCATCCTCGTCATATGTGCCCTTGTTGGCGCGGTGAGCGGCATCGGCATCGTGTGGTTGAAGGTGCCGCCCTTCATCATGACGATGGCGACGTCGATTGTCGTCGCCTCGGTGGCGCTCGGCTACACAAGCGGCACGCCGCGCGGCGGCTCGCCATCGGCTTTGCTGTGGCTGATGAAGTCGTGGTTCCTCGGCGTGCCGGTGGTCATCTACTTCACCCTTGCCTTCATCCTGTTAGGCTGGCTCCTGCAAAATTTCACCGCGCTTGGACGCCGGCTTCGAGCACTGGGCACCAACCGGAACGCGGCACTTATCGCCGGTGTCAGCGTCAACCGGCTCGAACTCGTACCCTACGCGATCAGCGCTGCCTGCGCCGGCTTCGTCGGCATGATGCTGGTCGGCTATTCGAACGGCGCTACGCTCAGGATGGGCGACAGTTATATGCTGCCTTCGATCGCTGCCGTCGTGATCGGCGGCTCCTCCATCCTCGGCGGCAGCGGCACCTTCATAGGTACGGTCGGCGGCGCGATCCTTCTGACAACGCTAGGCACGATGATCTCGGCCATCGGGCTCAGCGAAGGGTGGCGGACCATTATCGAGGGCGCGATCATTGTCGGGGCTTTGCTGGTGCTGCGGGGGGAGTTCCTGACCCACATCGGAAATCGGATGCTGACGCGAGGAAAATGACCCAGCGCCAGCATGCACCAATTGTCTTTTGTCCAATTGTGAGAACGTTCTCACAAGCTCTGGTCCGGCACCTGCAGGGGCCAAATTCCAAAGGGAGGTTGATGTAATGAACTTATTGAAAAGACTGGGACTGGCGGCGTCGTTGACGCTTGCCACAACCGCGGGTGTCGCGACGGTCATCGACCACGCCCACGCGCAGGACAAGAAACTAAAGGTCTATCTGTCGCTGAGCTATAGCGGCAATTCGTGGCAGTCCGAGGCCGCCAACATCGTCAAGGCACTGGCGCAGACGCCTCCCTATGACAAGACGGTGGAATTGAAGGAGGTCATCTCGGGCACCGATCCGCAGGCGCAGATCTCTGCCTATGAAAGCATGATCCAGGATGGCGCCGACGGCATCATCAGCTTCCCGATTTCGTCGACGGCGCTGAACCGCACCATCCATCGCGGCTGCCAGAAGGGCGTGCTCTTCTTCATGTATGACGCGACGGTGACCGAACCCTGCGCCTATAATGTCAGCTACATCACCGCCGGTTTCGGCGAGAACAGCGCCCAGGCGCTGGTCAATATCCTTGGCGGTAAGGGAAACATCTTCCTCAGCCGTGGCGTTCCGGGCAACTCGGTGGACAAGCGCCATACCGACGGCGCGATGCACATCTTCAAGCAGTATCCCGGCATCAAGGTGGTGGCGGAATATTACTCATACTGGGATGACCGCACCACGCAACAGGAGACGGCCAAGGCGCTTGCCGCGCATCCGGACGTCGACGGCATCTGGGCCCAGGCCGGCGAATACGGCGCCATCCAGGCACAGCTCGACAAGGGTAACAAGCTGGTGCCGATGACCGGCGAGAACTCCGACGGCTTCCGCCTCGGCTTGGCCGATCCAAAGATGCAGGGCATGGGCCTCAAGGGCGTCTCGGCCGGTTCGCCGCCCGCAACCTCCGGCTATGCGTTCAAGCTCATGATGGAGATCCTGACGAAGAAGCGCGAATTGAAGCCGATGAACGTCGAGTACCCGTTGCCGTGGGTGCCCGCTGATCAGGTCAAGCCCTGCAAGGGCGATACTTTTGCAGATGGCTGTAACGTGTTCCCGTCCGACAAGGTGCCTTCATCCTTCGTCACCGAAGTCTTCAATCCTGAGCTCCTGCCGGAACTGTCGCTACAGTCGGCGCTGGAAGGCAAGCCGACGCCCGGAGCGTCGATCCAGCCCCTGCCGGCGGATGTAAAGCATGCGCCCGACGCGCCCGGCATCAACTGCTCGTCCTGCAAGGCGCCGGCCGACGAATACAAGCTCACCAAGATCGAGCCGACAGTTAAGCCCTGACGATCTGCAATGCGCCAGATGGACGGCATCAAGCCGTCCATCCCACCAAGACAAGGATGAGAAAATGCCGACCTTTCTGAAGCGGGGCAGGGATCCCGAGGCTGTTGCCCAGGGCGACGCGGTTGTTCGCACGACCGTCGAGACGATCCTTGCCGATATCGAGAAGCGGGGTGACGCCGCCCTCCGGGAACTGTCCGAACGTTTCGACAAATGGTCGCCGCCAAGCTTTCGGCTGAGTGACAGCGATATTGAAGAGGCCATTTCCAAAGTCTCGCAGAGGGATTTGGAGGATATCCGTTTCGCCCAGGCGCAGGTCCGCAACTTCGCGGAGAAGCAGCGCGCCTGTCTGCAGGATCTCGAAGTGGAAACGCTGCCGGGCGTCGTCCTGGGCCACAAGAACATTCCCGTTGAAACAGTCGGCTGCTACGTGCCGGGCGGCAAATATCCGATGGTCGCCTCCGCGCATATGAGCGTGGTCACGGCAAGGGTGGCCGGCGTGAAGAAGATCATTGCCTGCGCGCCGCCATTCCAGGGCGGGCCGCATCCGGCGATCGTCGCCGCCATGCATATGGGCGGGGCCGATGAGATCTATGTCCTGGGCGGTATTCAGGCCGTCGGCGCCATGGCTCTCGGAACCGAGACCATCGGGCGCGTCGACATGCTTGTCGGTCCCGGCAACGCTTTCGTCGCCGAGGCCAAGCGCCAACTCTACGGTCGCATCGGCATCGACCTGTTCGCCGGCCCGACCGAAACGCTGGTGATCGCCGACGAGAGCGTCGACGGCGAGATCTGCGCGACGGACTTGCTCGGCCAGGCCGAGCACGGCCCGACAAGCCCGGCGGTGCTTCTGACAAATTCCGAAAAGCTGGCGCGCGACACCATGGCTGAGATCGAGCGGCAGCTGAAGACCCTGCCGACGGCTGAGCTCGCTGCCAAGGCCTGGGCCGACTATGGTGAAGTGATCGTGTGCGATTCCTACGAGGAGATGGTCGCGGAAGCCGATCGGATCGCCTCGGAACACGTGCAGGTGATGACCCGCGATCCCGACTACTTCCTGACCAACATGCGCAACTATGGCGCGCTGTTCCTGGGACCGCGTACCAATGTCGCCTATGGCGACAAGGTCATCGGCACCAACCACACCCTGCCGACCAAGAAGGCGGCCCGCTACACCGGAGGTTTGTGGGTTGGCAAGTTCATCAAGACCTGTACCTATCAGCGCGTCCTCACCGACGAAGCGAGCGCCATGATCGGGGAATACTGTTCGCGCCTGTGTGTCCTTGAAGGGTTCTACGGGCATGCCGAGCAGGCGAACATCCGGGTCCGCCGCTACGGAGGCCGCAACGAGGCCTAGGGCATCGCGCAAACGGAGTTTTCATGTCGATTATCGCCCGCAACAAGAACAGCAAGCCCCGCGTGACCGTGAAGGATCTGGCGCGCGACCTGGGCATGTCTGTCGCGACGGTGTCCAGGGCCTTTCACGCCGATGCCGTGATCGCCAAGGAAACCCGGGGCGTGGTGCTGAACCGTGCGCGGGAGATCGGATATTCGCCGAATCCGTTCGCGCGCAGCCTTATCACCAAGAAGACGCGCATTGTCGGCGTTGTCGTCGCCGACATCACGAACCCGTTCTATCCGGAAGTGCTCACTCGGCTCACAACCGAGCTGCGCGCCATCGACATGAATGTAATGCTGGTCGCGGCCGACCAGTCTGGAGAGGTCGACGAGGCGCTGCGGCTCCTCCTCAACTACCAGCCCGACCTTGCCATTATCCTGGCGGCGACCTTGTCCTCGGAAGCCGCGCAGGAATGCCGCAAGGCCGGCACGCCGGTGATCTTCTTCAACCGGTTGTCGGCAGACGACCACGCTTTCGGCATCTCCTGCGACAACATCCTCGGCGGCCAAAGCATTGCCGATTACCTCATCGAGACGGGCCACCGACGCCTGGCCTATGTCGCCGCGCTCACGGATGCCTCGACCAATGTCGCCCGTCACCGCGGCTTTAGTGAACGCGCAGTGGAACGGGGGATCGCCGCGCCCATCGTCATCGAGGCGGGGCAGTTCAGCTATCACGCCGGCTACGAGGCCGCTCGTAAGCTCCGGGACCTCAAGAAGATGCCCGACGGCGTGTTCTGCGCCAACGACATCCTGGCCATCGGCTTTCTTGACGGTGTGCGGCGTGAAGCCGGCCTCCGCGTGCCGGACGACATCTCGATTGTCGGCTTCGACGATATCGAGATGGCTCACTGGCCGTCGCACGGGCTGACGACCGTTCAGCAGCCCATCGAAAAGATGCTCCAGGCCACGGTCTCGCTGGCCAAGGAACTTGGCACCAATGCCGGGCGAGAGCCGGTCGTGCAGATGATCCCCCCGGGCGCCGTGATCGAGCGTGCAACGACGCGCCGGAGGCATGATGACTGACCCGTCCGCCAAGCGGTTCTTCGAGCGCGCCGTAACCGTTCACCGCTATGATTGCGAGTTGGTTGCGATGCCTCAGGCATCGGGCGCCGAAGGCGGGAAATCTGCGGTCGATGAGGATAACGCGGCCGATGAGGCCACCGTGCGCTATGTGGTCGCGACCCGCCCCGTCTATGACGGCTTGCGCCGGCTGATCGGACAGGTCGCCGGCTTGCTGGTCCTTGCCCAGGCCGGGGGTCGCCGCGATGTGTTCGACCTGCCGGATATCCCCGCGGCGCGTGAGCGCTGGACCGAGATCGAGCAGCGCCTCGGCGCCTTGCGGGCGCCGAGCGGCCTTGCGAGCCATCATGCCCGCCTGGCGACCACCCATGCGACGCTCGGCGAAGTGCTTGAAGACTTCGGCATGGCTCGGCTGCAACGCGACTGGCAGCAGCATCTCGACCGGGCGGGAGACAGGATCAAGCACGCCTATGCCTGGCTGCAGGCGGCTTCGGAACCACGGGCCGGCATGACACCGGTCGATTTCAATCATGCATGCTGCAGTTGTGCGCAGCGCTGGCGACATCAGGGAGGAAACGATGGGCCAATATTCGATCTGGGTGCTTGAGTACAGCTACGTCTCCAACTACCACAAGAGCGGCGTTCTCTACGGCGCCCACAATCAGGGCTACGTCAAGCTTCCCTATTGCTATGCGCTGATCAAGGGCAACGGCCATGTCGCCATGGTCGATGTCGGCTACAACAACAAGGATTACGGCAAGCATCTCGGCGACAAGTTCGGCGTAGAGAACTGGCATTCGCCCAAAGCCGTCCTCGGCGAGATCG
This sequence comes from Mesorhizobium sp. ES1-1, assembly GCF_020164785.1. GTDB lineage: Bacteria > Pseudomonadota > Alphaproteobacteria > Rhizobiales > Rhizobiaceae > Mesorhizobium. The sequence continues at coordinate 37,179 of NZ_JAIUGX010000002.1, forward strand.
ACCTGACGCCGGAGGACGTCGACACGGTCTTTGTAACACACGCCCATTTCGACCATTTCGGCAATGTCGAGGACTTTCCCATGGCAATTTTCTACATCCAGGAGAAGGAGATCGCCAAATGGGTCTGGGCTATGTCGCTGCCGGACCGCATGCGCTGGATGAATGTCGCCGTCGATCCGGGCGATATCGTGCGCGGGGTCGACCTTGCCCGCCAGAAGCGGTTGGTGACGATCGATGGCGCCAGGCAGGACGTGCTGCCCAACATCGATCTCAATCCGGCGTTCGACAGCCACACCTATGGTTCGATGTGGGTGACCGTGCGCAACGGCAAGGAAGATAGCTGGGTGCTGGCGGGCGATCTCGTCTATGTCTTTGACAACATCGAGGGCTCGGGAGCAGCCGTCGATATCGAGACGCTCTACGTACCGGTGGGCCTGGCGGTCGGCAGCCAGACCAATCTCGTGCTGGCGACCGAGGAGATGATGAAGCAAGTGAATTACGAGGCGCGCCGCGTCATTCCAATCCACGAAGAACGACTGAAGGACCGGTTCCCGTCGCGCATCACCAAGAATGGCTTGCGCATCAGCGAGATCTGCCTCGCGGACGGCGAGAAATCGCGGGTGCAGTGATGGAGGCAATCCGCAAGGTTGCCATCGTTGGGGCAGGGCTGGTCGGCCGGGGATGGGCGATAGTCTTCGCGCGGGCGGGGCACGATGTCGTGATCTACGATGGCAGCGCCGAGATCCGCGCGACGGTGATCGACAGGGTCGGCGCCAGCCTAGAAGACATGCGGGAGGCAGGGCTGGTCGACGCCGTCGAGCCCATCATGCGGCGGGTGAGCGTAGTCGACACGCTGGAGGCCGCGGTCGCCGGCGCCGACTATGTCCAGGAGTCGGTGCTCGAGCGTAGCGACGTCAAGCGAGCCGTCTGTCTCGAGATCGATCGGGTCATGCGACCGGACGCCGTGGTAGGCAGCTCGAGTTCGGGCATCCCCGCCTCGGCTTTCACGCAGGAATGCGCTAACAGGGCTCGCTTCCTCGTCGTGCACCCCGTCAACCCGCCGCATCTGATCCCGCTGGTCGAACTGGTTCCGGCGCCATGGACAGACGCCGAAGTCGTGCCTTGGCTGCGAGCGCAGATGGAACAGGCAGGCCAGGCCGCCATCGTCGTGCGCAAGGAGGTCGATGGCTTTGTGCTCAACCGGCTGCAGGGTGCGTTGCTCAACGAGGCCTGGGCGCTGCTTGAGGAGGGCGTCGCGAGTGCGGCCGACATCGACCTCACCGTTTCGCACGGGCTTGGCTATCGCTGGTCCTTCATGGGGCCCTTCGAGACGATCGACCTCAACGCGCCGGGCGGGATCGCGGACTATGCGCGGCGCCTGGGGCCGCTCTACCATTCGATCGCTCTGGCAAGGCGCGACCCGGCGCCATGGTCCGAAGCGCTCATAGCAAAGGCCGAGGCAGAACGTCGCGAGAAGCTGTCGGCATCGCATCTCGGCGAACGCAGCACCTGGCGCGACCGCAACCTGATGGCGCTGGCCGCGCATAAGCGACGCACTGGTACCTGACATGGCGGGAACACTGCAAGGCAAGGTCGCCCTGGTGACCGGAGGCACGGGCGGCATCGGGGCAAAGATCGTGTCCACGCTGGCGCAGGAGGGGGGCTCGGTCGTCATCGGCTACAACAGCTCGCGCCAAGCTGCCGAAACCTTGGCCTCGACCCTTGCGCCTGGTGATCACATGGTCGCCGAGGCGACTGTGACCGACAGCTTGTGCCTGGAGCGGCTGAAAGACGAGATCGGAGGCAAGTTCGGCCGGTTGGATATCCTGGTCAATTGCGCCGGTATAACCCGCTTCGTGGCGCATCCCGACCTCGACAGCCTGGACGACGGGCTTATCGACCGCATCCTCAGCGTCAATGTGCGCGGCGTAATCGCTACGACGCGAGCGATGCGGTCGCTGCTCGACCGCACGGGCGACGGAGTGATTGTCAACATCTCGTCCATCGCCGGCGTCACGGCCATGGGCAGCAACATCGCCTATTGCGCATCCAAGGCCGCGGTCGACAATTTGACGAAGTCCTTGGCGCGCGCTCTCGCCCCAAAGATCAGGGTGGTGTCGGTTTCGCCCGGCGTCGTCGACACGGACTTCATCAAGGGCCGCGACGAAGCCTGGCGCGACGAACAGGCGAGCCGGACCCCGCTCGGGCGATTGGGCACGCCTGACGATGTCGCCGAGGCTGTCCTTGCGGCGGTGAGCCAGCTTCGCTTCGCGACCGGCGTTGTCATTCCGGTCGACGGCGGGCGGCCTTTGGCCTGATTGTTGCCGTGAACGCCGGACATCACTTGGGGAGAGCTGTATGACACCAACCATTGCCATCACCGTTGGCGATCCGGCAGGCGTCGGACCCGAGATCGCGCTCAAGGCCAGCCGGCATCTCGCTCCACAGCTGGAGAGGGGCGCGTTTCGGTTGCGCCTGATCGGGTCGCTGGCAGTGCTGAGCGAGACAGCGCGGTCGCTTGACTTGCCTTTGCCCACCGTGGCGACGGCCGATGAACCGCTGGGCATTTGGCCTATCGAGGGTAACGCGGTCGGCATCGGCCAGGTGTCGGCACAAGGTGGCAATCAGGCCTACCAAGCAGTGGTCGAGGGCGTTCGGCGTACAATGGCGGGCGAGGCTTCGGCTATCGTCACAGCGCCGCTCAACAAGGAATCGCTACATCTGGCCGGCCATCAGTTCCCTGGCCACACGGAGCTCCTGGCGGCGCTGACCAAGGCGCGAGACAGCGCAATGATGCTAGCGCACGGATCTTTCCGTGTTAGCCACGTCACAACCCATATTGCTTTGGAGGATGTACCGAAGCGGGCGACGGAACAACGGATGCGCAGAGTCCTCGACCTAACAATCGAAGCCTTGAAACATCTCGGAATTGTTGCTCCTCGCGTCGCGGTCGCTGCGCTCAATCCGCATGCGGGAGAAGGCGGTATTTTCGGCACCCACGACATTCGCGTCACGGAGCCGATCGTAGCCGATTACCGTGCGCGGGGGCACGACGTCCATGGGCCTGTTCCGGGCGATACCGTGTTCGTGAAAATGCGTGGCGGTTCCTATGACGCGGTCGTGGCTATGTACCACGACCAGGGGCATATTCCGGTGAAGCTGCTAGGCTTCCAGATCGACCCGCAGACCGGCGAATGGCTGGGCTTGAGCGGGGTCAATATCACGCTCGGCCTGCCGATCGTGCGGACTTCCGTCGACCACGGCACCGCCTTCGACATAGCCGGCCGCGGCATCGCGCGCGAAAGCAGCCTCATCGAGGCGATCGACTACGCCCTGTCGCTCACCGCGGAGAAGGCCGCGTGAAGCATGGTCCGATCGGGCGAGGCGTCGGTAAGCAGGATGTCCTGATCGTCGCCGACGACATCACCGGCGCGCTCGACACGGCCGGCTATTTCGCCACGCCCGAAAACCCGATCAAGGTCTGGCTCGACCCGCCTCCCACCATTTCCGGCCGCAACGCGATCGACCTCGACACGCGTGATTTGGATGAGGGGACGGCCTGCAGCCGTGTCGCCGATATTTTTGCCGAACGCAAATTCGGTTTGCTCTCGTTCAAGAAGATCGACAGCGTCATGCGTGGCCATCCGATCGCGGAAGCGATCGCCGCGTTTCGCGCGGGACGCTTCGAGCGCGCGCTTTTTGCGCCGGCGTTCCCTGCCATGGATCGCGTTACAATCAATGGGCGGCAATGGGCAGGCTCCGATCAAGGCTTGACGCAGGTCGGCCCGGCGCTAGCCGATGCGCTGTTAAGCCATGGTGTTCCGGCTGGGATGATCGGCGATGGAGCGGTGCGGAGCGGATTCGTCGTGGCTAATGCTAAGACCGATGCCGACCTTCAAAACGCGGTTGCCGATTTCGACGGTGGCGGCAATGATATCTATGTCGGGACGGCGGGACTTGCTTCCGTTCTTGCCACAGGCGCACCCTTCAAGGTGCCGCCGCCAATATTGGACTTTGCGATCTGCGGGACAGATCATCCGGTGACACGGCGCCAAATCGCCGCAATCGGAACATCAAAGGCCTTCATCATGGACGGCGGCAGCACAGAGCTGCCCGAGCCGCCGGCCTTGCTGGCCGCGCCCACCGGCGTTGCCTCGGACGCGATGGCTCGATTGATGATCGAGCGTTCCCTCGATCGGCTCGTGGCGACGATCCCGAGACCTCAAGCCGTACTGGTTACAGGTGGGTGGACGCTTCGATTGCTGGCCCGCATTTGCGGCGCCCGGTATCTACGATGTGAGGGGCTTTATGAACCTGGTGTTGGAATAAGCCGGATGGTCGGGGGCGCCTGGGAGGATACGCTTATTGTCTCTAAATCCGGCGGCTTCGGCGGCGAAGACCTCCTGGTCCGGCTGCTCGCCCCGGCGCAAGCCTACGAACCGGCAGGTGCCAGCACCACGCGCGGTTGATAAGCTCGGCCATAACGTTCACTGCCTGCAGCGCAGAGCTCTGCGGAATGCATATGACCTTTATCTCGCGCTGGCACCGGCCGGCGCACCCTGCGCGGCCTATAGCCAAGACTGAAAGTCCGGTTGCTGCCCAAAGCTGCGGACCGCAATGCCTCGTGTCAGTCTTCAAGTGAGATCTGAGCTTCTCCCAGAAGCAAACGAAGGTGAGGAAATTGAGAGGCCGATTTCGCTAGCCGCGAGAGGGTGTTTGCCCGGGGACGAGCTCTGAGAAATGGTGCAGAGCGATCTGCCATTCATTGACCTTTTCAACAATGACGAAGGTTGAGCGAACCACGTTTTTGATCACGGTCCCATCAAAGTTGTAATTGAGGATATTACCGAACCCTTGTGCTGCGAAGACATCGGGGGCCATTCGGCGGGTATTCTGGTCCACCAGGGTAAGCTCAACTTTCGCAAGGATCAGCCGGTAGCTCCCAAAATATTCCTCGATCTCCGAACGACCGACGTAGAGCCGGGGTAGCAATCCGAAGAATACGGCGTCCTTCGTGTAGATGCGGGCAAGCGCTTTCGGATCCCAGGCGGCGGCGGCGGCGTTCCAGCGCTCCTGTATCTTGTCGAGGATGTCGTGCATTGGAAACTGCTCCGAAGGAACGGTTGACGGCAATAGTGATCGACTGCGCTGCGCGGCCGCACCGCGTTCGCTCGGGTTGGACGAATTGGGGAGGGGGCCGCGGCCGGCGTTTCAAACCGGTCGCGGAAACCTCTTATCGGCCTATTTGTAAAACTCGGCCGGAGCTTTCTTGAATTGCTGCCAGGTCTCCATGTCGTGCCCTGGCACCACGATCGCGTTTTCTTTCTCGGCGATCCGGCGCAGGCGCCGCACCGAGGCGGCGGCTTCGCGAGCGGACGTCAGTGCGCCGGGCAGGCACTTTTCTTCCCAATGGTCCATGGTGTAGGCGGCATCGATCGCCAGCAGGATGGGGCCGGTTTCAGGCAGCCGCACCATGATCGACTGGTGACCTGGCGTGTGCCCCGGCGACAGGAAGGTCTGGACGCTGCCGTCACCGAACACGTCATACTGGTCCTCGTCCTCCATGACGTCCCAGGTGATGCCGTCCTTGGTGAGGTCCTTCTTGATGTAACCCCCTTGCATGAACCAGTCGGCGGCAAAGGCCCAGTCGATCTCACGCCGTTGCACTAGGTGACGTGCCTTCGGGAAGTTGCCGCAGGCCCCGGAATGATCGAGGTGGAGGTGCGAATGCAGGACGAATTTGATGTCGTCCGGCTTCATACCGATCTTGCTCAGCTGATTCACGCAGCCCTCCTGGGGGTCCATGATGGGGTAGTATTTCTTGGTAGTGTCGCCCCACCAACCTTCTGGATCGCGTGCTGCCTCGACGGCAGTGCCGCCATCGATGACAATGTTGCCCTTGGGGTGGACTATCAGGTACCAGGGAATCGGCGTGAAGAACTCGGCCTGGCTGTAGCCAAGCTTGATGTCGACCTCCTTTTGCCGGATCTGACCGGTCTGAAACATGTAGAGCCGAATGTCGGTGCTCATGGATCGTCCTCCTTCTGTTCGATTGATTATGCGGCGCGTCGGGATATCCCGCTCAGCGTTACGGCCAGCAACTCGTCGTAGGTCCACTCTTTCTTCGGGGCTTCGGCGACTTTTGCGCCGTCGTGGATGACCATGATGCGGTCGGCCATGGCCAGCGTCTCGCGCAGCGACGAAGAGACTAGAAGCACCGCCGCACCGCCGCGCGCCAGGCCAAGGATGATGTCATAGATTTCCTTGATCGCGCCCACGTCGACACCGTTAGTGGGCTCGACGACTATATAGACGGCCGCCCCGGCGCTCATCCACTTGCCGATAACCAGCTTCTGCTGGTTGCCGCCTGAGAAGAACCGCACCTGCGTGGACGAATTGGGCGGTCGGACCGCGAGCCGCTCCATCACTCCGTCGGCATATCTTCGCATCGAACCCGGGCTGACCGCCAGCAGGCGCTGCAGCGAGTTCAGCACCGGCAGGCAGATATTCTCGGCGGCCGACAGGGACGGGAACAGGGCCTGTTTGCGCCGATCTTCCGGGATGAGGGCGATACCGGCGCTGCGGGCTTGAATCGGCGTTGCCAGTGCCACGGTCTTGCCACGCACCGAGGCGCTTCCGGAATGGCGCGTTATGCCGCCAAGCGCGCGGGCGAGCTCTTCCATGCCGCCACCGACCGGCCCAGTGACACCAAGGACTTCGCCTGCGTTGACGTGGAAGCTGAGCGGGGCTAGCCGGGCCGTGGATATGGCGGTCACCTCGAGGGCAACGTCCGGGAGGACGCTTTCGCCAGTGTTGAAGGTCGTCAGCTCCGAACGATTGCGGTCGACCATCAGTTCGGTAACGCGGTCCTCGGTGACCTCGCCCCGGTTCAGCGTGCCGGAGACGAGGCCACCGCGCAGGATCGTGGCACGGTCGCAGATCTCCTGCACCTCGCGGAGCCGATGGGAAATGTACACGATTGCGATGCCCTGGGCCTTGAAACCCTCGATGATCCGGAAGAGCACCTCGGACTCGGCGGCTGACAGTCGCGCGGTCGGTTCGTCCAGCACAATCAGCTTGTAGCGGCGATGGAATAGCGTCGCCAGCGTGACGAGCTGCATCTCGGCCGCAGAGAGGTTGCCGGCGAGCCGCCTTACGTCAAGGTCGATTCCCATTCTAGCCAGGATGCGAGCCGCTTCATCGTGCATGGCCCGGTCGTTCAAAGCTATCCGCCCCGGCTCGTTGCCTAGCAGGATGTTCTGGCCGACGGTGAAGCTGGAGACGAGTTCAGCATCCTGGTAGACGGCACCCAGACCCAGCCGGTGGGCTTCCGGAGGGCTCGAAATCCTAACCGGGACACCCTCGAGCAGGATTTCTCCGGCGGTGGGGCTGTAGACCCCCGTCAGGATTTTGATGAGCGTCGATTTGCCGGCGCCGTTCTCGCCAAGCAGGCCGTGCACCTCGCCGCTGGCGAAACTCAGGCTGACGCCCTTCAGCGCCTTGGTGCCTGCAAATTCCTTTTCGAGGTTTATCAATTCGACGAGGGGTGCATGCGACATGGCCATCTCCTCAGATGAATTTGAGATGGACTTCTTCACGGTTGAGCAGCGCGTTGGCGCCAACCGCGACGATAAGGACCAGGCCCTGGAAGATGTGGCGGGCCGCGAAGGGGAAGCCCACCATGTTCATCCCCGAATCCACCATGTAGAGGAAGAACACCCCGACCAGGGTGCCGAGAATATGGGGTTTGCCCTTGCCGAGGACGGTGGCGCCAAGGAATACAGCGGCGAACGCCTCGAGCAGGTAACCCTCGCCGCCGACGGGCTGAGCCGAGGACGAGATCGAGGTGACGATAATGCCTGCTATCCCCGACATGAAGGCCGAAAGAACGAAGGCCAGGATCACCCAGCGGTAGACATTGATGCCTGAGTAAAAGGCCGCCATGGGGTTGTCGCCGACAGCGGCGATATAGTGGCCAATACGCGTGCGCGTTGCGGCGATGAGGGCCAGGGCGAATACGACGAGCAGGATGATGACGGGCACGCCGATGGTACCGAGCTTGCCCTGACCGAGATACAGGAAGGCAGTTTCGCCGTAATCGATGGGGACCTGATAGCCGCCGGTGATAAAGACGTTGATGCCGTCAAGGACGAACATCACGCCCAGTGTCACCACAATGCCCGACAGCCGTCCGTAGGTGACGAGGACACCGTTCACAAGTCCGATGACGCAAGCGGCGACGAGCGCGATGACGATGGCGAGCCAGGGCCCGACGATCGGCATCAGGAAGGCCACCAGGATGGACGATGTCGTCACCGTCAGGCCAATGGAAAGATCGAAGCTGCCCGCCATCACGACCCAGGTCAGCCCCATGGAGACCAGAGCGCTGACAATCATCGAAAACAGTACATTGTTCAGGTTTGAGACGGTTGCGAAGTAAGGCGAGGCGAACGCGAAGCCGAGACCCGCAAGCACGATGACGACAATCGTTCCCCAGCGCCGCAGAAACCGCATGGCGGCAGACTCTTTTCGTCCGGAGGATGTGGTGGTCCTGGCCACATTCTGCGCGATCGCGGGGGAGGTTTGATGGTCAACTTTCGTCACGTGTCCAATCCCGTCATTCGGGTGCATTTTTGGCCAATCCGGCTAGTGCCGGATTCCACCTCGATCTGTCTGTCCGCTTGAGGAAGAAGGCGGGCGGGGGCTACTTGACCGCCCGCCGATCTGATCAGCCGCCAAACTGCTTGAGCAGTGCGATGGCCTGTTCGTCCCAGCTCTTGAGCTCGGCCAGCGCCGCTTGCGCCTGGTCCGGGGTCTTGGTGATCACCGGAATACGATAGACGATGTTGGGAACATCCTCGCCCCGCGCTAGCTTGACCGCGAGTTCGCCGGTCTTGCGGCCGATTTCGGGGAAGGGGGAGTCGCAGCTGAAGACGACGGGCACCTGTTTGGCCGCCCAGGCCTCGAGGAACTGCGTCGACAGATAGTGGTTGAAGAGCGGGACGTCGTCACGGCCCATCTGCTTGAGCGCCTGGCCCGCGCCGAGCGTGAACGGCCACCACCAGGAAATGAAGCCGGCGAGCGATTTCGGCTCCGGATGCGCCTGCAGCAGCGAGAGCATGTTCTTGCGGCCGACCGAAATTTCGTCAGTGGTGCCCTGACCGCCGTCGATGAAGGGAAGCACCTTCATGCGCGGCTCGTACTTGCACATGAGTTCGAACATGTCGACTTCCATGTCGAACGGCGTGAAATAGCCGCGCTGCTCGGCCGTCTGGGCGAAGGTGCCTTGGCGACCAGTGTAGTTCTGGACGAAGTATCCGAGTGTGGTCGCCGTCCCCCACACATCGTCCATGACGGCGGGCGAATCCTTGACCGGAATGGTAAAACCGACCGTCTTGATGCCGCGCTTGTGCGCCTCGTCGGCAATATAGGCCGTTTCCGATTCCTGCGAGTATATCCCCATGACCAGTGCATCGATGCCGCGGTCGAGCAGCGCGCGTTCGGCCGACTGCTCGCTCGCCTTGGTCGGCTCACCGCGGACACTGACGACCTCGCCACCGGCATCGAGCACGGCTTTGACGATCTGCCAGCATCCACGGCGCCACGGCTGATTGAACGGTCCGTAGGTCAGCGGCACGCCGATCCTTACTTTCTTGCCCGGCTTCGGCGGAGTCACTTCCTCGGCGCTGGCCGTTGTCGTGATGCCCGCAAACGCGGCGCCGCCGAGCGCGCCTCCAATTCCTTTCAGAAGCGACCTGCGGCTGAAATCGGTGTATTCCGCAGCCTCTTGGGCGAGCCTGGCAATCCTCTTGCCATCATCAAAAACGTTCATGTGTTCCTCCCATTACGCGAATTCGAGACGTGCGGGACGCGGGCACCCGGTCCCTCAAGAAGGTACACGAAGTCGCTTTCGCCGCTGGCATCACCAGCTTCGAACCAATCCCCGCCATCTCCTCACTTCGCTAATAACCATGTTGCTTGGTTGCCTGACAAGTAGAATCTGCTATCTTGGCCTAGAATTTGTTTCGCCTCGCCGAAGCTGGGTTGCACTGGCCTGCCATCCATGGTCGGAGGTTGATTTTGGAGAGTGCCATGGTGGTCGACGACAGGGTCAGACGCGCGCCTTCGCTGGTCGAAGTCGTCGCGGCCCGTGTCCGCGAGGACATCACCTCGGGGATCTATGCCATCGGCGACAAGCTCCCGACCGAACGAGACCTGTCGGAGAAATACGGCGTCAGCCGACCAATCGTGCGTGAGGCAATCGGCACGCTCAAACGGGACGGCCTTGTGGCTACGCGACAGGGACTTGGTGCGTTTGTTATTGAAACGAAGGAGATCGCCTTCCGCTTGGCCGGGATCGATCTCACCGATGCGCTCGATATCCGTAATGTCATTGAACTGCTGATGGCTGTTGAGTCGGCCGCGACGGCGCTGGCTGCCGAAAGACGTTCGGCGGAGCAGCTTGCCGCGATCGAAAGGCAACTTCACTCGATCCAGAAAGCCTTCGACGACGGTAGAGCAGGCATCGAGGAAGATTTGGCCTTTCATCGCGAGATCGTTGACGCCTCGGGCAATCCGCACTTCCGGGAGATGTCTGATTTTCTCGAATCGCACGTCCGCAACTTCATCCGAAAGGCACGTGCCAGTTCGCTGCGAAATGCACTACTTGCAGACGTCCAGAGAGAGCACGTCGCGATTTTCAAAGCGATCGCGGAAGGTAGCCCCCAAGAGGCTCGCAGGGCGGCGGAGGAGCATCTGCGGGGGGCCGCAAACCGTCTGGCGCTGCTTCTGAGCGCCGGCCCGGCAGCTAGGCGCGTCTGAACATTCACGGGCAGACGGAGATGAACGGCCGTTCGAATTGGTGAGTCGCACGCGGGCGGCACTATGACCCGGCACATAGCCGAGCCTCGGAAATGAAGGCAGCGAGCTGCCGCGCGCTCGTCACGCGGGGGAGGGTTATTGCGGTGAAGAATGCAACTTTATCGAGGCCGTTTGTTCGGAGCGTTCAGGCATTTATAGAAGGCGAATTACGGGTGACGACAGTTGGTTGGCCGGGTGAAGTGAGCGGCTCCCTGCATAGCTGGTCTTCGACAAGGTTGAAGCATTCGTGGGTTGAGGCTTCCCAGACGGAATCCAAAGGCTTGATGAGGCATAAATTGAAGCGGCCAGTTCGGCCGCCTAGAGCCGGGCCACAGACAAAGCCAATCTCTTGGTAAGGCCAAAGGCTACGCAAAACCGACATCAAGGTGGCTGCGTTGTTCATCTTAAGACAGACCGTCAGTCTTAAGGATCAAGAAGCCTGCCAAGTCGGCGACAACCCAACCCATGATGATGCCGATCTTGGCGCGGTCCCGAAGGGCCGGATCCTCAAAGGCCAGAAAGCCGATGAGAAGATTGCCGCTGAAGTCCATGCCGCAAAGCAGCGGACGCCCAAAGGTCTGCGTCCACGACGCCCTTGCAGGCAGGTCGGCGAGACCTGTGCGTACTAGGATCAACACCGAGCCACACACGCCGATCAGCTTGCCCGGGCGTACCGCCCGCCAGGGATATCTTTGTGGCAGGCCGACGCCAGCCGAGGAGTTCGTAATGGGCTTAAACGCATGACGGATTTTCTTGCCACGAACGTTAGGGCTGTGTTCAGCAAGCTGAGCTATAGCTCGGAATGATACAACGCAGAGCGCGGAACGTTGGTGCTCCGGAGATGGCGTTTCACAAATGAGGTCAACTATGATGCGCCACGCTTCTAGATCTATTCTGGCAAGTGCATCAGGCTCGGCCCAGCAAATGCCGGTCCAGCTTAATGATTACGAAGGGATGTTCGAGTTCGCGCCAACTTCGCTATGGCTCGAAGATTTCAGCGGGGTCAGGCGGCTCTTCGACGAATGGCGGGCGCTCGGTATCACTGACCTGGCCTCCTATCTCCGTGCCGACCGGTCACGGGTCAAAGCCTGTTCCGAGCGAATAAGCGTCCTCAAGGTGAACTTAAAGACATTGGAGCTATTCGATGCGCCAGGCGAAGCTGAGTTAATCGCCAACCTCGCAAGCGTATTCAGGGATGATATGCTCGATCATCATATCGGCGAGCTGACGGCATTGTGGAACGGCGAGACCGAGTTCTCCACTCAATCGGTGAATTACACTCTCGCGGGGCGGCGCATCGATATTCTGATGACGGGACGTGTGCTGCCGGGTCATGAAAGTGATTTCGGCCGGGTGTTGATTGCCATTGAAGATGTGACCGAGAGGGAAGAGGCACGGCGCAAACAGGCGAACAGTGAGCGTTACGCCCATGGGCTTCTAGAACATTCTCCGGTTTCACTTTGGGTTGAGGATTTCAGCCGGATCCAGAGCCTGCTCGATGAGTTGAGGGCGCGCGGAATTGAGGATTTGCGCGTATTCACCGACGTCCATCCGGAGTTCGTCAAGCGATGCATGGCCGAGATCCGGGTGCTCGATGTCAACCGCCAGACGGTCGACCTATTTCATGCTCCGGACAAGGCCACACTGCTTCACCGGCTCGGCGATATCTTTCGCGATAAGATGCAGGCGCCGTTTAGAGAGCAGCTCATCGATCTATGGGACGGCAAGCTGTTTCAGAGTCGCGAAGTGGTCAACTATGCGCTCAACGGGAATGAGGTGCATCTCCTTATGCAGTTCTCGGTGCTCCCAGGATATGAGCACGACTGGTCGCTCGTGCAGGTGGCTCTGACCGACATCACCGCGCGCAAGAAGGCGGAGAGCTATCTCGAATTCCTCGGCCGGCATGACGTGCTGACGAAGCTCTACAATCGCTCCTATTACGTGGAAGAACTGAACCGGCTGGAGCGGAAGAAAACCCATCCGGTGACAGTCATTGCTGCCGATCTAAACGGGTTAAAGATGGCAAACGACAAGTGGGGTCATGCGGTCGGCGACGCGTTGCTGCGCCGCGCCGGCGAAGTTTTGAGCAAGGCAATTGACGCACCATCCTGCGTGGCGCGCATTGGCGGTGACGAATTTGTTCTCCTTATGCCTGGTACGGATGCTGATGACGGCCACTCCAAGCGCGAGGAGATCAATCGCCTGATCGACCTCAACAATCAGTTCTACACCGGCGTACCTCTCAGCCTGGCTATGGGCTGCGCGACCAGTATTCCCGGCGAGCCGCTCGAGGCGACCGTTCGCAGGGCAGATCTTGCGATGTACGAAGCCAAAAGCAATTTCTATTCCGGTCCAAACGCTGATCGCGAGCACGCACAGGAACCACGCTAAACATGTCGTCCGCCGCTGGGAGAGTCGCTCGGTATGTAGCTCTTCCATCCACTAGGCCGAAGTGAAAATCACTGAACCAGCCAGGCCGGCGCTGCTCGCACGTAGCGCCATGCGAGGGGATTTCCACGACGTTTATGGGTCCGAAGGCGGTCAGAATTTGCTTGCTGATCGCGGTGACTTGCAACGCGGCGAATGGCTTGCGGTACACGGCTGCGGTGGCGTGGGCCTGTCCGCGATCATGCTGGCGACGGCAATCGGGGCCCGGATTGTTGCGGTCGACATAAGCAAAGCCGCGTTGGCCAAAGCCGAGGATCTGGGGGCCGACTTGCTTGTCGACGTCTTAGCACGGACGATGCTGGGGCCGCGGTCCGCGACCTGACCAGAGGCGGCGTCCGTGCCTCCGTCGATGCTTTCGGGGTCAACGCAACAACAATTCACTTCTCTCGTTGTGCAAGCTCGGCCGGCACGTTTAGATGGGCTACCCCGTGGGACGAGACAGCATGTGAATTTGTCCTTGGCCAAACTGGTATCTCTACGCAACTCAGCCTTCACGGCATGCGCGGCCTTGGCGCAGCAGGCTTCGCCTCTCTACTGGAAATGGCGACCTCCGGCGGTTGGATTTATCGCAACTGGCCAAGGAAAAAGTACCACTCGAGGGGCTTCAGATTGTCCTGGACAACATGAGTGTCGACATCGCGGTGGTGAATCGGCTTTAAGCCCCGTCCCCAGTATGACTCGCAAGTTTGATTGTCGGTCCCAAATTTAATCGACCACCGCTCGCGACCTCGAGCCTGGCCGGCTGTTTGCTGGTCCCAGATTTTGACCGCGACCTGGTCGGAACGTAAGACCTCAGCAATCTTGGAAAGTTCGGCCCGCGGCTTAGCTCTGGCGGAGATGGCGCTACCGATGGGTCAGGTGGCTTAACCGGTCGCTCCGGCGTGCTGACCGCCCCACTGAGAGCGTCTTTGAGCAGTCTGCCCTAAGGGTCATGATTGAAGTCACCGTCTTGGCGTGCGCGAAGCTCACTAATTATGTCGATGCTGGCACGCAGGATCGCTTGGCGGATTTGATTGTATTCGCCTGGACCTAGGTCGCTTTCGGCCACATTGCCCCGAGCCATCACAATTGTGCGGCTGGGTTGGCTTTGTCGAAATCACTTTTGCGCAAAGCATCGCGCTGCTCGGCGAGCGTCTGATCGAGATAGTTCGATCGCGCCTGATGATCCTCCTCGGACCACGGCTGCTCCGGCAAAGGCCGGCGATGGTCGTCAATGGTCAGGCTGAGCTGATAAAAGTCTTTCACCAGCCGGGCAATTTCATCGGATGAGAGCATGGAGGCGGCGGCCGCGAAACGTCCTTCAGAATGTATAGAGCAAATCAGCGCGCATTCTGGCAGAGGCTACGGCATTTGTGGATAGGCTCCGGACCAGTTCTGAACGTCCAATCCGGGATCGCAACGGCGGGGGCACGACTCGCCGGAAATGGAACACGCCGTCTCGTCGACCACATTGAGCAGGCGACGTCCCCGCCCTGATTTGTATCAGTCAATTGTAGCAAGGGGGCGTTCGTCGGTTCCTTCTGGCGAAGAAGGGGAGTTAGAACAGTCTGTTACGGGTTTGTTGGCTGGGGCGCCAGGATTCGAACCTGGGAATGTCGGTACCAAAAACCGATGCCTTACCACTTGGCGACGCCCCAATTGCCGTCAGAGTCGCTTTCGCGGCGCGTTATTAGCAGAGCGGCTAAAAAGCACAATCCTTATGCGCGACGACGCAAACAGCCTGCCGTATTGCAGAGCAAGTGCTTCCAGCGGCATGTAGCCGGGCCTATTCGCCCCAGACGGCCAACTCATTGCCGGCCGGATCGGCAAAGTGGAAGCGCCTGCCGCCGGGGAAGGGGTAGATAGGCCTTATGATCGCGCCTCCTGCGCTTTCAACCGCGGCGAAGGCGTCTTCCAGGTTCTGGCTGTATAGCACCGGCAGAGGCTTGGCGGGCGCTTCCGAAGCGTCGGCTTGGAACCCACCGTCCAGACCTTCGGCAAAGGCCGAATAGGTTGGCCCATAATCTGTGAACGACCAAGCAAAGGCGGTACTGTAGAATGCCTTCAACCGATCCAGCATTCCACCCGTCGCCGGCATTTCCAGATAGTCGAGTTTTCCGGACAGTTTCATCGCGGCATCTCCGTGTTCTCTATATGTTCTAACCACCGGTGACCTAGGCGACAAGTCTTTTTGAGGAGGCTTTTGCTTAATCGATTGTAGCGCGGCGTTGCCGTTGAGACGCCTTGCCTTTCGCACTGCAGCATCATATCGGTCCGAAGGCCGTCCTGGCGGAACGACCCGTTTCGCCAATCTTTCCAATCTCCTGCAACCGGAGAGCAGAGCATGACCAAATGGGTTTTCACCTTTGGCGATGGTGCGGCGGAAGGCCGCGCCGGCGACAGGAATCTGTTGGGGGGCAAGGGTGCCAACCTGGCCGAGATGTGCAGTCTGGGTCTCCCTGTGCCGCCGGGCTTCACCATCACCACGGAAGTGTGCAACGCCTATTATGCCAATGGCAGCACCTACCCGGCCGGATTGGAGGCGGATGTCGCGGCTGCGCTCGACCACATCGGCCATCTGACCGGGCGGCGGTTCGGTGATCCGTCCAAGCTGCTCCTGGTGTCGGTGCGTTCCGGAGCCCGCGCTTCGATGCCTGGCATGATGGATACCGTCCTCAATCTCGGATTGAACGACGAGACGGTCGAGGCGCTTGCCGCCGAATCTGGCGATGCGCGCTTTGCATATGACAGCTACCGCCGCTTCATTCAGATGTATTCCGATGTCGTCATGGGCCTCGACCATGAGGTGTTCGAGGAAATCCTCGAGGATCAGAAGGGCGGGCTCGGCCACGAACTCGACACGGGGCTGACCGCTGCCGAGTGGCAGGGCGTCATCGAGCTCTACAAGGCAAAGGTCGAGGAGGAACTCGGCAAGCCTTTCCCGCAGGATCCGCACGAGCAGCTCTGGGGCGCCATCGGCGCCGTATTCTCGAGCTGGATGAACAACCGTGCCATCACATACCGCCGCCTTCACGATATCCCCGAAAGCTGGGGAACGGCGGTCAATGTGCAGGCCATGGTGTTCGGCAATATGGGCGAGACCTCGGCCACCGGCGTCGCCTTCACCCGCAACCCTTCGACCGGCGAGAAGCAGCTTTATGGCGAGTTCCTGGTGAACGCGCAGGGTGAGGATGTCGTCGCCGGCATCCGCACGCCGCAGAACATCACGGAGGCGGCGCGCATCGCCGCGGGCTCGGACAAGCCGTCGCTGCAGAAGCTGATGCCGGATGCATTCCAGTCCTTCGTCGCCATCTCCGACCGGCTCGAGCAGCACTACCGCGACATGCAGGATCTCGAATTCACCATCGAGCGCGGCAAATTGTGGATGCTGCAGACACGGTCGGGCAAGCGCACCGCCAAAGCGGCGCTCAAGATCGCCGTTGAGATGGCACGCGACGGGTTGATCACCAAGGAAGAGGCCGTCGCCCGCATCGACCCCGCCTCGCTTGACCAATTGCTCCACCCGACGATCGACCCCAAGGCCGCTCGCGATGTGATCGGTATCGGCTTGCCTGCTTCTCCGGGTGCTGCCACCGGCGAGATTGTCTTCTCATCCGGGGACGCCGAGGACCTGAAGACGCAAGGCCGCAAGGCGATTCTCGTCCGCATTGAAACCAGCCCCGAGGATATCCATGGCATGCATGCTTCGGAAGGCATCCTCACCACGCGCGGTGGCATGACCAGCCACGCGGCGGTCGTCGCGCGTGGCATGGGCAAGCCTTGCGTTTCGGGCGCCGGCTCGCTGCGTGTCGACTACAAGGCCGGAACGCTGATGACCATGGGATCGACCTTCCGCAAGGGCGATATCATCACCATCGACGGCGGCAACGGCCAGGTGTTGAAGGGCGCCGTGCCGATGCTGCAGCCGGAACTGTCCGGCGATTTCGCCGCCATCATGGAGTGGGCGGACGCGGTCCGCCGCATGAAGGTGCGCACCAACGCCGAAACGCCGCTCGATGCCCGCATGGCGCGTTCGTTTGGCGCCGAGGGCATTGGGCTTTGCCGCACCGAGCACATGTTCTTCGAGGGCGACCGCATCGTCGCCATGCGCGAAATGATCCTGGCCGATACCGAAAAGGACCGGCGCGCCGCCCTTGCCAAGCTCCTGCCCATGCAGCGCTCGGACTTCCTCGAATTGTTCGAGATCATGGCCGGCCTGCCGGTGACCATCCGCCTGCTCGATCCGCCGCTGCACGAATTCCTGCCCAAGACCGAGGAGGAGGTGGCCGAGGTCGCGACCGCGATGAACGTTTCGCCCGACAAGCTCAGGCAGCGCACCGAGGCCCTGCACGAATTCAACCCGATGCTCGGCCATCGCGGCTGCCGGCTGGCCGTTTCCTATCCCGAGATCGCCGAAATGCAGGCGCGCGCCATTTTCGAGGCGGCCGTCGAGGCCGGCAGGAAGGTCGGCGCGCTGGTTGTGCCGGAAATCATGGTCCCGCTGGTTGGCCTGGTGAAGGAACTCGATTTTGTGAAGGCGCGCATCGACGCTGTCGCCAAAAGCGTCATGGAAGAGACCGGCGTCACAATCGACTATTTGACCGGCACCATGATCGAGCTTCCGCGCGCGGCGATCCGCGCCCATGTCATCGCCGAATCGGCCGAGTTTTTCTCCTTCGGCACCAACGACCTGACCCAGACGACCTTCGGCATCTCGCGCGACGACGCGGCCTCTTTCCTGGAGACATATCGCCAGAAGGGCATCATCGACCAGGATCCGTTCGTTTCCCTCGACATCGAAGGCGTCGGCGAACTTGTGCGCATGGCCGCCGAAAAGGGCAGGGCAACCCGACCGGACATCAAGCTTGGTATATGCGGCGAACATGGCGGCGATCCTGCCTCGATCCGCTTTTGCGAGGAAGTGGGACTGGACTATGTGTCCTGCTCGCCTTACCGCGTACCGATCGCCAGGCTGGCGGCGGCGCAGGCGGCTGCGAAACCTTAAGGGGATAGGTCCGGCCAAGATCCTGGTTCTGCTAATCACGTGGACGTGCCGACGATCTGCCTGATCCCGACACCGTTCGCGAGCAGTTTGCGCCGCCTCGCCAATTGCTCGCAGGAGACAAATATTGCAGATTTCGCCCATGCGGTTCAGCACGATCCTCGTCATCCAAACGAAATTCATAGGCGATATCGTCCTCGCCTCCGTGCTCGCGGAGAATCTGCGGCTCGCCTTTCCGGGCTCCAAGCTCGTGTTTCTCTGCGAGGCTCGCACCGGCGATTTCGTGCTCGCTCATCGCATCGCCTCCGACGTGGTCACGTTTAAACGTGCCAGCACACGCGGCACTGTACTTGAGCGCGCAAAGGAGCTTTACACCGTCGTGCGAGAGCTGCGCCGCTTCCGGTTCGACCTTACGATCGACATCACCGATTCAAAGACCTCCCGTTTCATAGCCGGTTTGATCAACGCGAAAACCAGGGTCGGATATAACCCTCCCGAGAGGCCATTGCGCCTGTTCGAACGGCAACCGGCCAATCTGTTTGCCAGGCCGTACGGCTTTGGCGGCAAGCATTTTGTCTATCGCTATCTTTCGCCGCTTGAGGCGCTTGGCGTTAAGCTCAATGTGACAGTTCCAAACATCCAGCCATTGCCGGCCGAGACTGAATACGCATTGACGCTGCTGCAAAAGCACGACGTTCAGCCGAGGGCATTCATTGCCGTGCACGCGGGTGCGAGCTTCGAAGGACGCCGTTGGCAGCCAGAGCGTTTCGCCGCCGCGATCCGCGATATAGTGGGCGAAACCGGTTTGAATGTCGTGCTCGTGGGTGGCCCGGAGGAAGGCCCGCTTGCCGAACAGATAATAGCGTTGACGGGTTTGCCGCTGGTCAACCTCGTCGGCCAGTTGTCGCTGGAATCGCTGCTGGCGGTGCTGAAACAGGCCAGGCTATTCCTCGGCAATGAAAGCGGCCCGATGCACATGGCGGCGGCTGCGGGAACTCCCGTGGTCGGACTCTATGGTTACACGAGCCCCATTCGCTGGGGTCCGTTGGGCGTGCGCAGTATCGCGCTTCAACCGTCCATGCCCTGCGTTTGCATCGCACCCGACAAGTGCAGCACGATTAGTTCCAGCAAGGTCTGCTGCGTATGGCGGGTGGAAGTCCCGCCAGTGGTCGAGGCCGTGCGCCAGCTTTTATCTGACACCGAACAGAACTTGGAGCCGATTGTCTGAGAATGCGGCCGCAGACGCCGGGATACGTTCTCTCTGACGATGCGGTTCGGCATATCGACAGGCAATTTGTCGCGCGCCAGTTTTTTGCTATCTCCCATCCCAATTTCCGCCTTCATGCGGGTCTGGGCTTGCCTGCCTGAAACCCTTGCCCTCAGGAGTTCGATTGATGCGGCTGCTGCAAGAAGGTCTCTGTGTGATCGCCATGTCGTTGGCCATGCTGTCCAGCGGCCGTGCAGCGCCATTGATCGAGCCCACGCTGCACATCAAGCCGGAAGGTGGTGCCGGGCGCGTTGCGCTGACGCTCGATGCCTGCGGCGGACAGAC
This sequence comes from Mesorhizobium sp. ES1-1, assembly GCF_020164785.1. GTDB lineage: Bacteria > Pseudomonadota > Alphaproteobacteria > Rhizobiales > Rhizobiaceae > Mesorhizobium. Next base: position 57,020 of record NZ_JAIUGX010000002.1, read on the forward strand.
CGACAGCCGCATCCTTTCGGCGCTGGTGGACAACAACATCCCCGCCACCATCTTCGTGACAGGCCTCTGGCTGAAGCGAAACGCCGCCGCGGTCGAGATCATGCGGGCGCATCCCGGCCTGTTCGAACTTGAAAATCACGGCGGTCGTCATATCCCGGCCGTCGACACGCCACGCAAGATCTATGGCATCGCCACCGCCGGCAGCCCCGCCGCCGTAATGGCCGAGGTGGAATCGGGCGCCGCCGCTCTTACCCGGGCCGGCGAGCCATCGCCGAAATGGTTTCGCGGCGCCACCGCCGAATACAGCCCATCGGCAATCGCGATGATCCGCAAGCTTGGCTTCAAGATCGCCGGTTTCTCGATCAACGGCGATGGCGGTTCGCTGCTTGGTGCCGGGGAAACCGCTCGGCGCATCGCAGCCGCCAAGGATGGCGACGTCATCATCTCACACATCAATCAGCCGACGCACGCAGCCGGCGAAGGTGTGGTGCAAGGGCTGCTGGCGTTGAAGGCGAAGGGCGTTACCTTTGTGCGGCTCGACGACGCCGTCGGGTATGGCAATAACGGCACCACGGACTGACGGCGGGTTCAGCCCGGTGTCGACTCGATTGTGACCTTGTTGGCGTAGAACGCGCCGTGGTTGCGGATCTCAGCCATCTCGTCGAATGGCCGTTCATACGCCCACATTGCATTCATCCCTGTCTCGCCGGCGGACGGTACACTCCAGTAGCTGGCATCGCCCTTATAGGGACAATGGCTCGAATGATCCGTGCGGCTCAGCCTGTCGAAATCGATGTCGGCAAACGGAATGTAGAAGGCAGCGGGATAGGGCGGCTCGGTCAAGACCTTGGCCTTCGTGGAAGAGGCGATCACAATGTCTCCGACGCGCACCCTGACAGTGCCGTCATAGGGCTCGACGGTAATGACCTTGTCCGGATTACGTTGGAAGCCGGGTGAGGGGTTGGCGATCTGATCCATAAGGGGTCTCCATGGCTGGACTTTAAGGTGTGTCGCGCAACCGCGTTGCGCAAGGCCTCCTGTCCAATCCATCAGGAAGCGTTGCCGGGCGGCGCTGACGCCCAGCGCCGACGAACGTCGTTATCCGCCAGCGGTCAGGCAGCAGCCTTGAAGGCATCCATGAGCCCGGCATAAGCGGCTGCGATGCCGGCGACCGGGTTGCTGCTTCTCGACGCAGTTTCGACCTTCAGATGACCACCGCCGGTCGGCAGCGTGAGCAGCAGAAACTGACGGTTGCCGCCATCACCGACGGATGCGGCCGCCACATGCTGGCCTTCGCCTTCATTCTCGACGCGCATCTTGAACAGCAGCGTACCGCCGACCGCTTCCAGCGCGCCGCCGACAACTTCAACGAATTCGTCCTCGGATACGGTCTTTGTGTCCGGCATTACATCGGCCAGACTCTCGGCGAGCGAATCCTCGAGGGCCTTATCTTCGAGCAGGTCATTATCTTCGAGCAGGGCTTTGTCTTCCAGCGGAGTCTGATCTTCAAGCAGCGCGTCCATGCGAACCTCTATGAGTCGCCGATAGCCCCTTGCCCGTTAACGAAACTTAACGCCGACAATGGCCGGATTGTGGCGTGCCTGATCTCGGCCCATATGCCTGTCGACTGGACAATCCGACGGTTCGCTCCACAATGGCGACAAAAGCACGACGCGAAAGCGCAGGGGGAGAACCGATGCTTGGATTGATGCAGGAGTGGCCGCTGCTCTGCCACAAGCTCATCGACCATGCCGAACGACAGCACGGCGTGCGCGAGGTCGTTTCTCGCTCGATCGAGGGACCGATCGTGCGCACGACTTATGCCGATATCCACCGCCGCGCGCTGAAGGTCGCCCAGCGCCTGGAGCGCGACGGTCATGGCATGGGCGACCGCATCGCCACCCTGGCATGGAACACCGCGCGCCATCTCGAAGCTTGGTACGGGATCATGGGCATCGGCGCGATCTACCACACGCTCAATCCGCGGCTGTTTCCCGAGCAGATCGCCTGGATCATGAACCATGCCGAGGACAAGGCCGTCTTCGTCGATCTGACCTTCGTGCCGCTGCTCGAGAGGATCGCCGGCGCCGTCAAATCCCTGAAACAGGTAATCGTGCTGACCGATAGGGCAAACATGCCCCCAACCACACTGCCGAATGCTGTCGCCTATGAGGAGTGGCTTGACGAGGCGGATGGCGATTTTGCCTGGAAGGCCTTCGACGAAGGCACCGCCGCAGGCATGTGCTACACGTCCGGCACCACCGGCGATCCCAAGGGCGTCGTCTACAGCCACCGCTCGAACGTGCTGCACGCCATGATTGCCGCCATGCCCGACGCGATGGGAATATCCGCGCGCGACACGGTCCTGCCGGTTGTGCCCATGTTTCATGCCAATGCCTGGGGGCTTGGCCAGAGCGCGCCGATGACCGGCGCGAAATTGGTCATGCCCGGCTGCAAGATGGATGGTGATTCGATCCACGAATTACTCGACAGCGAGAAGGTTACCTTCAGCGCCGCCGTGCCAACCGTATGGATGATGCTGCTGCAGCATCTGGAAGAAACCGGCAAGACGCTTCCTCACCTGAAGAAGGTCGTGATCGGCGGCTCGTCATGCCCGCGCGTTCTGATGACAAAGTTTCAGGAGAATTATGGCGTCGAGGTAATCCATGCCTGGGGCATGACCGAGATGTCGCCGCTCGGCACGCTCTGCACCCTAAAGCCCGAACATGCCGGTCTGCAGGCAGACGCCCGGCTCGATGTCCAGCAGAAGCAAGGCCATCCGCCCTTCGGCGTCGAGATGAAGGTGACCGACGACGACGACAAGGAGCGACCCTGGGATGGCGCCACATTCGGCCGCCTGAAGGTGAGGGGGCCGGCCGTGGCCCGCGCCTACTATGGCGGCGCCGGGGCGGAGCAATTCGACGAGGATGGCTGGTTCGACACCGGTGACGTCGCCCATATCGATGCCGGCGGCTATATGCAGATCACCGATCGCGCCAAGGACGTCATCAAGTCCGGCGGCGAGTGGATTTCGACCATCGACCTCGAGAACCTGGCCGTCGGCCACCCGGATGTCGCGGAAGCGGCGGCCATAGGCATCCAGCATTCGAAATGGGGCGAGCGGCCATTGCTGGTCGTCGTTCGCAAATCGGGCAAGGAGCCGAGCAAGGCCGACATACTCGCTTTCATGGACGGCAAGGTGGCCAAATGGTGGATGCCCGACGATGTCGCTTTTGTCGCTGAAATCCCCCACACCGCCACCGGCAAGATCCAGAAGACCACCTTGCGCCGGCAATTCAGCGATTATCGCCTGCCGACGGATTGATGCGAGCCGCGCGATCGGTTCAGGTCCAGAAACTGCGGCCTCGTGCGCTGGTGATCTCTCCGAAAATCGATTCCGATTTTCAAGGTCATGCGCTATGTCTGCGTCAGGGTGGGGCAACGCGGAATCCAATGGCTAGCATTCCCGAACGGCGAACGTCGAAAGCCGCCGGATGGTCGCGGCGCACGGCCGCGTTTTCGGCCGTGCTGCTGCTAACGGTTTTCGTCGGTCATCGTTTCAATCTCGTCGAAACCCCAGTTTTCCTGTGGGTGCTGGCCATTGTCGCGCTGCTGGCGGCTTTTGCCCTGTTATTCGCCGGGCTTGGCTTTTCGCGGCTGTGGAATTTCGGCGACCGAGGCGGCCGTGACCTGACGGTCGGCATCCTGCTGTCCCTGCTGGTGCTGGCGCCTTTCGGCGTTGCCGCCTACTGGGCGACGCTTTACCCGCCGCTGAGGGACATCTCGACCGATTTCGATGACCCGCCGGCGCTCGATATGAGCAATCGGGCACCCGACATGAACGTGCTTTCGCCCTCGACGCCCGGCGAGCAGCGGCTGCAGGCCGAAAGCTATCCGCTGGTTACCGCCCGCAGCTACGATCTGCCTTTCGAAACAATCGTCAACGCCGTCGAAACCGTGCTCGACCGGCGCGATTGGGATCTGACCGAACCCTATCCCGCCTTGAACGGCCAAACCGAGGTGACGATCACCGCGGTGGCCAAAGGGTTCGTAATCGGTCTTCCAGCCGACGTCGCCATCCGCGTGACCGACGAGGGCGATACCGTCATCGTGGACATGCGCTCGGCATCCCGATATGGCCGCCATGATTTGGGTGACAATGCTGCGCGCATCGTGGAGTTCCTGGCGGAACTGGACCAGGAGGTTGCTGGGCAGGTGGGGCCGGCAGCGGCGGAATAGAGTGCGATGGCTATAATGCACAGCCTAATCATACAGGACCCCCGAGGCCATAAGCCGCCAAACAGAACCGTCATATATGACTTCACACCACGCATCGGTAGCTAGGGATTTGAGTGGACCGTCACCTACATTAAGTTTGAAGGTGCCTCCGCCGGTTCGCGTAATGCGGAATTTATCGCCGACACTTGCTCGCTTCTTAGAAAGCGAAACAGATCGATCCGCCGTTAACATACCGCTATGCATTATTTGCGGTGCATTCCGACGAACAGACAAAGAAATGGATGAATCTTCCTCTATAAGTTGAAATTTAGGATGATTTACCGAAGAACTTGTCCCTGAAAATTCCGTGTTTCTTTGGGCGATTGACACGTTTTCCATACCAGAAACTGCGAAGCTTGGAAACGTACTAAGGATGTGCCAGTCGCTCATCTCGCGAACATTTAGTAATGTGTCTAGGCGGGCGCCGCACCCTATTGATGTCCCCTTGGCGGATTTTGGGTCAAGGACGATCCGTCTCAGTATAGCCGGCAGGTTGATCCTTGCGCCGAACAAGTATGCCACATTCTTGATTGGTTCGCTTGCATGGAGCCTTTCAACACGTAGCCCGTCGATATCCAGTAGACCCTCTTCTCCTAGGTCCGCGCCCGCAGTCGTAGCCCAGCGCAGCCCATAGTTAGCGCCATCTCGTACAACGGTATTCCGTATGTAGGTGATAGTCCGATCCTCGACATTAATGCCACCATGAATGGCACCAACTATTTCAACGCCGTCAAGTGTAAGGCTAGATGGAACGGATCCACTGCGAGCGTTCCCATTAACAATGCTCGGGCGCTTTGGTCGACCACAATCGACGACTCTTGTATTAATCACGCGAGTATTTGAACCAGTATTGATGATACCGTAACTCGCCGCATTTTTTATCGTACAATTCTCAATTACTGTGTCGACACTGTCGACATTAACAATAACACCGGATTTTCCGCCGCCAAATTCCACTCCTACCAAGCGCACATTTCGAGGCGGGTAGGCAGGAACGTTTCTTTCTAGGTCAACAGATGCTCCAGGAGCGATGAAACCTGCAGATGACTTGCCGGTGTCAACAATCCTTCCTCCAGATACCAACAAGCTTGAGCAGGCGATGACGGATAGGCCCTGCCTTCCACCGCATTCAACTATGCAATCATAAAATGCCCCGTTGCTATCCGTATCCGCGACCGAAACGCCATCGAGAATTCCTGCTGCCACACGATTGATTCTCACTCCATCTGTCACCGCATGTGTGCTTTTGATCTGCCGCAAGACGATGTTGCGACAGCCGGATATATTAAGGTTGTGTGCGCCATAGGAGCCGTTGACGCCATAGGCCTCGCTGTCGCCAAAAATCGTTATACCTTCGAGAACGAAATTTTCAGACATTGAAACCGAGAGCATATCTCCATTGCCGTTGCTATGTGCCCAATCTCGAACAAATCTTGCACCATAACCCGTAATCTTTATGTCGTTGCAGAAGTTGAGCTTGCAGGTCTTTTCGAAGGCCTTATCGCCGGTTCCGACCGTAATAGTGCCGCCGCCCTTTGCTTTAAGATATGAACACGCGTCCATCAGCGCTTGTGACCAATTTTTAGCGCCAAACGCCTCCAACGGGACAATATTCCCAGTCAGTCCCAAAGGCTTGGTACCGGGATCACGCGGACGCTGCCATGATGCCGCTATTCCAACGGTGGCGGTAGCAAGCGCTGACAGCGTTTTGCGGCGGGTCACCCGGCCAAACATCAATGTGATCCTTACTGCTACATTCCTAAAGGCTAGCCCAAGTCGAAGCGAATTGATGGGCACCTTTCTTCAAAATCCCGTGACGCGTGCATGCTGCGGCAAAGGGGCCAACTCTTAGCCATCAGGTCATACTTGCAAACTTCGCCTGCCGAGATTCATGTTTTAGAAGCCTTTGCCGCTATGTGACCAAGGTGAATTCATCCTGCATTGTCACGTCGCCGTCGCACTTGACCACTCGACGTGCCACCAAATCCTCAAGATGAGCAAGCACCGACAGTCCGGCAGCGCCATGCAACCGGGGGTCCGTGTCGCGATAGATCGCCTTGACCATCTCGGCGATGGTCCGGTCGCCGGCTCTGACCCGCTCCAATATCGCCCTTTCGCGCATCTTGCGGTGGGTCTTGAGCCCGCGCATGAAAGCGCGCGGTGCCGTTACCGGTCCTCCATGGCCGGGCAGCAGCACGCGGTCGTCGCGGTCGATCAGCCGGTCGAGCGAGGCCATGTAGTCGGCCATCGCCCCGTCCGGCGGCGCGACGATCGACGTGGCCCAGGCCATGACATGGTCGGCCGAAAACAGGACGCCGGTGTCTTCCAGGGCGAAGGCGGCATGATTGGCGGTATGGCCAGGCGTGAGAACAGTTCGGATCGCCCAGCCATCGCCGGCGACCAACGAGCCGTCCGGCAGTGCGACATCCGGAGTGAAAGCGGTGTCGGCGCTGGCGTCGAGTGCATTGGTCTCGCCGATATGCAACGGCCTTGCCGGCCGGTGTGGCCCCTCGGCCAGCACCTTTGCTCCCGTGTGTTCCTTCAGCCGGGCCGCCAGCGGCGAGTGGTCTCGATGCGTGTGGCTGACGAAGATGTGGCTGACCGGGCGGCCGGCGATCACGTCGAGCAGCTTCCGCAGATGGGTCTCGTCATCCGGCCCAGGGTCGATGACAGCCAGCGTGCCGCGCCCGACCACATAGCTGTTGGTGCCGTGAAAGGTGAAAGGGCCGGGGTTTCGCGCGGTGACGCGCCGGACGTCGGGCGCGACCTCTATCCCTTGGCCGTAGCAGGGATCGAAGCTGGTATCGAATTTGAGCGCCATGTCGCCACATTGCTCCCCGAACGGCAAAAGCGATTGCCGCATAGCACGCAAGCCAATATAGGAAAATGCGAAACCACGATTGAATCGCGACAGATCGAATGAGGAAGACCATGGCAACTGCAACGACGATGAGACCGCTTGTTTCTCTGGCCTTGCCTCAGGAGGGCGCGGCTCGGATCGCGACGCAGATTTTCCTGGCTGTCGTCGGGACGCTGCTGCTGACGCTGTCGGCCAAGACCCGAGTGGTGCTAGGCCCTGTCGATATCTCGATGCAGACGCTCGCCGTCTTCCTGATCTCCGCGTCCTTCGGCATGCGCCTCGCAGTTGCTACCTTGCTGCTCTACATGGCCGAAGGCGCGATGGGCTTTCCGGTCTTCCAAGGCTCGCCGGAAAAGGGCATCGGCATCGCCTACATGCTCGGCTCGACCGGCGGTTATCTCGCCGGCTTCGTGGTCATGGCCGCCATCGTCGGATGGGCTGCGGATCGCGGCTGGGACCGTCATCCGATCAAGCTTTTCAACGCTATGCTGGTTGGCGAAATCCTGATGATGGCTATGGGATTCGTCTGGCTGGCGCTGTTGATCGGCGCTGAAAAATCGTGGCAGTTCGGCGTCGTGCCCTTCATCGTCGGCGATCTGATTAAGGTTGCGCTCGCCGCAAGCCTGGTGCCGGCTGTCTGGTCTCTGGTGAAGCGATCCTGACTGGTTTCGATGATCTTGCCTGTCGGCGTCACACTCCGGTCAAGGTGACCCGCTATCAGCAACGCGTGTTATAGTTTAAGTAACCACGTTTCGGATTGAGGGTGACAGTGTCGGTCGGAGTGCCGACAAAAGTTGCTCGATATGAGAACTGGAAGCAGCTAAATTCGCTAGGGCGATTCGCGGAATTGGTTTCCTATGAACGCCCCTGATAGGGAAAGCGGTTGCTTGCCGGTGTGCTCGCCCTGACGTAGCGCTTCACATTGAACATACTGATGCCGACTGGAAGACGCGTGACCGTATCGCAAAATGCAGCTATCGATCTGGGCGCCACCGCCAAGCGAAGCCTGCCCGCGCCGGCCAGCCGTTGGTACGCTGCTTCGGTTCACCCCGGCAGGGAGGGGGTCGCCGAACGTCATCTGCGGCGGCAAGGCTTTCTCAGCTTCGTTCCGCGCAGCGAGAAGACGACGCGCCATGCGCGCCGCCTTGAGACGCGCGCCTCCCCCTATTTCCCGGGTTACATGTTCATCGCGCTCGACATTTCGCGGCAGCGCTGGCGCTCGATCAACGGCACGCTTGGCGTGCGCTCCCTGGTCATGCAGGGGGAGAGGCCTCTGCCTGTTCCCTCGGGCCTGGTGGAGCGGTTCATCGCGCTGACCGGTAAGGATGGCCTGCTGGATTTCACCGGCGGCCTCAATGTCGGCACCGCGGTACGGATTTTGTCTGGTCCTTTCGCGGATATGATAGGTCGGCTGGATCGGCTCGATTCGGCAGGCAGGGCGCGGATCCTGGTCGCCCTCATGAAGGGGGATATCCCCGTCGAGTTGGAGTCCAGGGATCTGGTCGCTGTAGCGTAACAGCAAACGCCGGAACTTGGCCTCGCTGCAGGCAAGGAAAATTGGCTCTCGGATTCACCCGGGAGTGCGGTAGCCGTTAGGATGGGCTGTGAAACGAACAAACCGCAGTTTGGCACAAGGCAGAGCATGAACCTGGATTCTCAAAAGCTGGCGGTGATCGGTCTCGGCTATGTCGGGCTGCCGCTCGCTGTGGCGTTCGGCGCGACGAGGCAAGTTGTCGGTTTCGACATAAACGAGGCGCGGATCGCGGCATTGAAGCGCGGCGAGGATTCGACGCTCGAGACCGATAGTGCCGAAATCGCCGCGGCGTCGGGGCTCGTTTTCTCCTCCGACAAGGCGGACCTCAAGACATGCGGCATCTTCATCGTCACGGTGCCGACGCCTATAGACAAGGCCAACCGCCCGGACCTGTCGCCGCTCGTTGCCGCGTCAAAGACGGTTGGCGAAGCCATTTCCCCCGGTGCGGTGGTCATCTTCGAATCCACGGTCTATCCCGGCTGCACCGAGGATGTCTGCGCACCCCTGATCGAGAAGGCCTCGGGCCTGCGGTTCAACAAGGACTTCTTCCTCGGCTACAGCCCGGAACGGATCAATCCCGGAGACCGCGAGCACCGGCTGCAGACCATTGTGAAGGTGACGAGCGGCTCCACGCCCGAGGCGGCCAAGGCCATCGACGCCCTCTATGCCTCCATCGTCGTGGCGGGCACGCACCTGGCCAGCAGCATAGCGGTGGCGGAAGCCGCGAAGGTCATCGAGAACACCCAGCGCGATCTCAACATAGCGCTGATGAACGAGTTGTCGCTGATCTTCGGCAGATTGGGCATCGACACGTCCGAAGTGTTGGCCGCGGCCGGCACGAAATGGAACTTCCTGCGCTTCACCCCGGGCCTCGTCGGCGGCCACTGCATCGGGGTCGATCCCTACTATCTCACCCACAAGGCGCAGGAGCTCGGCTATCACCCCGAGGTGATCCTGGCCGGACGCCGAATCAATGACGGCATGGGCCAGCACGCGGCAGACCAGACAGCACGGCTGATGATGCGCAAGGGCATTCCGGTTGTCGGCAGCCGCATTCTGGTGATGGGCGCCGCCTTCAAGGAGAACTGCCCGGACCTGCGCAACTCCAAGGTGGCCGACATCGTGGCGCGGCTGCTGGAATACAATGCAAATGTGGAGATATGGGACCCCTGGGTGTCGCCGAAGGAGTGCGAGCACGAGCTCGGCATCCCCAGCACCACCAATATGCCCGAAGGCAGCTATGACGGCATCGTCGTGGCTGTCGGGCACAAGCAGTTTCAAGCCCTTGGTGTTCCAGGCCTGAAGGCGCTATGCAAGGATCCTGCGATTATCTACGACATCAAGGGGTTGTTTCCCCGGGAAAGCACGGACGGGCGTTTCTGATGAAGGTTCTGGTTACCGGCGCGGCGGGCTTTATCGGTTATCATGTGGCGAAGCGGCTGCTGGAGCGCGGCGACGAGGTCGTCGGCTTCGACAGCGTCAATGCCTACTATGATCCCGACATCAAGGAAGGCCGGCTGGGCCTGCTGCGCGAATGCAGCCGAACTACCAATTCGGGCTTCCACTTCATCCGCGCCAATCTGGCCGATCGCCAGGCCGTCGAAACCTGTTTCGCCGATCACAGCTTCGACCGCGTCATTCACCTGGCCGCCCAGGCCGGCGTGCGCTACAGCCTGGAAAACCCGCACGCCTATGTCGAAAGCAACATCATCGCTTTCACCAACATCATCGAGGCCTGCCGCCACGCCGGCGTCCCCCACCTGACCTATGCCAGCACGTCCAGCGTCTACGGCGCCAACACCAACATGCCGTTTTCCGAGCGCCGCCCGGCCGACCATCCTCTGCAATTCTACGCCGCCACCAAGCGCGCGAACGAGCTGATGGCGCACAGCTACAGCCATCTGTTCCGCCTGCCGACGACAGGCCTGCGCTTCTTCACCGTCTATGGCCCCTGGGGCCGGCCCGACATGGCGCTGTTCCTGTTCACCAGGAGCATACTGGCCGGCGAGCCGATCAAGCTGTTCAACAACGGCAACCACACGCGCGACTTCACCTTCGTCGAGGACATCGCCGAAGGCGTGGTGCGCGCCAGCGACCAGCCCGCCGAGCCCAATCCCGCCTGGGACTCGGCCGACCCGGACCCCGCGACCAGCAACGCGCCGTGGCGCATCTTCAACATCGGCAACAACAACCCGGTGAAGCTGACCGCATATGTCGAAGCCCTGGAGGAGGCGCTGGGGCGCAAGGCGCGCATCGAGCTCCTGCCCCTGCAGCCGGGCGATGTGCCGGACACCTTCGCCGACACCTCGGCCCTGGAAGCCGCGGTAGGCTACCGTCCCGCGACGACTGTGCGCGAAGGGGTGGGGAACTTCGTGGATTGGTATCAGGGATACTACAACCTATGAACTCAGCCTATTCGCCGATCCTGGACCGAAAGGTCCGTTTTGCCCTGGTCGGGTGCGGACGTATCGCCGCCAACCACTTTGCCGCGATTGAAAAACATTCTGACAGATGCGAACTGGTTGATGTCTGCGACACGGCGCAGGCGCACCTCGACGCGGCTGCGGCAAAGACCGGGGCCACGCCGCATCCCAGTCTTGCCGCGATGTTGGCGGCTACCAGCGCCGACTGCGTGATCCTGACGACGCCAAGCGGTTTGCATCCCGGACAGACCGTGCAGGTCGCCCAGGCGGGCATCCATGTGATGACTGAAAAGCCGATGGCGACGCGCTGGAAAGACGGCCTTGCCATGGTCGACGCCTGTGATCGGGCGGGCGTTCGCCTTTTCGTCGTCAAGCAGAACCGCCGCAACGCCACGCTGCAGCTGGTCAAGAAAGCCGTCGAGCAAGGCCGTTTCGGGCGCATCTATTCTGTATCGGTCAATGTGTTCTGGACCCGCCCGCAGGCCTACTACGACAGCGCGAAATGGCGTGGCACCTGGGAGTTCGACGGCGGCGCCTTCATGAACCAGGCCAGTCACTACATCGACCTTCTCGACTGGCTGATCGGACCGGTTGACAGCGTGATGGCCTACACCGGCACGCTTGCCCGCAACATCGAGGTCGAGGACACCGGCGTGGCCGCGCTTAGGTGGCGTAGCGGCGCCATGGGCACATTGAACGTGACGATGCTCACCTATCCGCAGAACTTCGAGGGCAGCATCACCATCCTGGGTGAAAAAGGCACCGTCCGTATCGGCGGCGTGGCGGTCAATGAAATTCAGGCCTGGTCTTTCGCCGATGAGCGCCCGGAGGATGCCACGATCAAGGCCGCCAACTACGAGACGACCAGCGTCTACGGCTTTGGCCATCCGCTCTACTATGACAATGTCATCAAGTCCCTGCGCGGAGAGGCTGAGCCGGAAACCGACGGCCGTGAGGGGCTAAGGAGCCTCGAACTCCTGATCGCATTGTACCTGTCGGCGCGCGACGGGGTGCGTGTTCCCCTACCGCTGGAGTACTGAAGTGGACGGCGTCCAGATACACCCGAGCGCGATCGTCGACGAAGGTGCGGTCATCGGTGAGGGCTCGAGGGTTTGGCACTTCGCCCACATCTGCGCCGGAGCGCGCATAGGGCGCGGCTGTTCCCTTGGCCAGAATGTCTTCGTGGGCAACGTCGTCACCATAGGCGACAATGTGAAGATCCAGAACAACGTCTCGGTCTACGACAACGTGACGCTGGAGGACGATGTGTTCTGCGGCCCGAGCATGGTCTTCACCAACGTCTACAATCCCCGTTCAGCGGTATCGCGCAAAGATGAATATCGCGAAACCAGGATCAGGCGAGGGGCCACGCTGGGCGCGAATTGCACGATCGTGTGTGGTGTCACCATAGGCGAACACGCATTTGTCGGGGCAGGCGCGGTCGTCAACCGCGACGTTCCGAATTTCGCCTTGATGGCGGGCGTGCCCGCGCGGCATATCGGCTGGATGAGCAGGCATGGCGAGCGGCTGGATCTGCCGAAAAGCGGAACCGCCGAAACCACATGTCCGGCGACGGGGGAACGCTACAGGCTCGAGGATGGCGTTTGCCGATCCCTGCAAGATTGAAGGCCCTCCTGGGTGGCGGCTTTGTGCGATCGGTCGCCCTTCTCGCCGGGGGCACCGCATTCGCCCAGGGGCTGATGGTCCTTGCGCTGCCGTTCCTGACCAGATTGTACACGCCGCACGACTTCGGAATCCTCGCAGTCTATGCCGGCCTGCTCGCGATTATTTCCGGCGCCGCTTGCCTGCGGTTTGATATCGCGATCCCACTGCCGGAATCCGACGAGGATGCGATCAACGTCCTCGCAGTCGCACTTTTGTCAGGGGCCGTCGTTTCGCTAGGGATCACGGTTTCAGTGGTGTTTTTTCCCAACCTAATCGCGAGATGGTTAAGGCAGCCAGAGTTGGCTTCTTACTTATGGATGTTACCGATAGGGGTGTTGGCCGCTTCAAGCTACAGCGCACTGCAATTCTGGACAATGCGTGAAAAAGCCTTCGCAGCAATCGCTCGCACCAGAATGAGCCAAGCAATCGGCGCCATTACTGCCCAGGCAAGCTTGGGCTGGCTCGGCTTCGCACCATTCGGCCTGTTGCTTGGCCAGATGATCTCCGGCGGCGCCGGGGTTGTCGGCCTGGCTGCCAGAGGCTTCAGCAAGAACCGCGATATGGTCCAATTAATTCGGCCAGGCAAAATGCGAGCAATGTTTCGCGATTATAACAGGTTCCCGAAATTCTCTGCGTTAGAAACACTTGCAAACACTGCGGGTATTCAAGTCCCCATCATACTTGTCGCAGCACTATCAAAAGGGCATGAGGCTGGCTACTTAATGCTGGCCATGCGTGTTATGCAGACGCCAATGGGCCTCATCGGCGGCGCGATCTCCCAGGTATATTTATCTGAAGCATCGGAGGAACAGCGAGCCGGCAGGCTGGGGACATTCACCACAACCGTCCTTGCTGGACTGGTGCGCACTGGGGTAGGGCCGCTGCTTTTCGCGGGAATTGTAGCTCCGCAAGTTTTCGGGGTCGTATTTGGAACAGAATGGCAGAATGCAGGGGAGCTAGTTAGTTGGATGACCCCTTGGTTCATCATGCAGTTTCTAGCTTCTCCGATATCGATGGTTATGCATGTTGCTAACAAGCAACCTCAAATGCTTATACTAACTCTGTTTGGACTTATTCTAAGGGTTGGGCTAGTTATATTGGCATATATATTAGAGCCAAATTATATAGCTGAATTTTACGCTGTATCCGGGTTCGTTTATTATACGATATGTTTGATAATATTCTATATCTCATCAGGTGCAACGTCCGGCGATTTTAAGTTTACAAGACTCGGCATAATACATCTTGGCGCTTGGATTGTTGCAGCGTTGCTTGTGGTAGAGGCAATGCAAGGTAAAATGCTATGAACAAGCCTAAAGGAAGACGAGCGATATTTATAAATATGGCTGCAACAGTGGTGCTGCGCGTCTTTTTTAGACGCGAATATCTAAGCGGCAGATGGTTCGATGGCAGTTCATATAGTGGCATAAAGTGGGCGCTTAAAGCGATCTGGCAACGCAACATCTTGCGGATTGCTAAACCCGCGCCATGGCCAATTGGGCTTACAACCTACATCTCAAGTTTCAACAACGTCGTTTTTCATATAGACGACTTAAATAATTTCCAGTCGCCTGGCGTCTATATGCAGAATTTCGGTGGCCTAATTTTTATCGGCCGTGGCACGTATATCGGACCAAACGTGGGAATAATTACTGCTAATCATGACATCCGCAATCTTGACGTCCATTTAAGCGCAAAGAATGTTGTGATAGGCGACCGTTGTTGGTTGGGAATGAATTCTGTTATTTTGCCCGGGGTCACGCTCTTGCCCCAGACAATTGTGGCAGCGGGATCGATTGTAACGAAAAGTTTCGACGAGGGAAAAATTGTGGTGGCTGGAAACCCGGCAAAGATAGTGAAGAGGTTATAGCCTTGGAATTCATCGATCTACGCACGCAACAAGTTGCAATTAAAGACGACTTAGACCACCGGATAGCCAAGGTATTGGCGCACGGACAATATATCATGGGTCCGGAGGTGTTGGAGCTTGAGAAGCTACTCGCGGACTATGTTGGCGTGAGTGACTGCGTCACGGTGGCTAGCGGGACGGAGGGGCTGCTGATTGCGCTGATGGCGTTGGGCATTGGACCGGGTGATGAAGTCATTACGTCGCCGTTTACGTTCATTGCCACTGCTGAGGCAATCGTGCTGGTAGGCGCCACGCCTGTGTTCGTCGATGTCAATCCTTTGACATGCAACATCGAGCCATCATTGATCGAACAGCATATAACGCCTGCTACCAAGGCAATAATTCCGGTAAGCCTTTATGGGCAGCCCGCAGATATGAGAGAAATCAACAGGATTGCTGCGCGCCATGGTCTACCCGTAATCGAAGACGCAGCCCAGAGTTTCGGTGCCACATACAACGGCGGTCGAAGCTGCGGCCTGACAACGGTTGGCGTCACGAGTTTCTTCCCCTCGAAACCGCTTGGTTGCTACGGCGATGGCGGCGCAGTCTTCACAAATGACGATGAACTGGCACGGGCAATACGCGAAATCCGTATCCATGGGCAAAGCGCGCGGTATGTTCACACACGAGTCGGTGTTGGCGGACGAATGGACACTCTCCAGTGCGCGATCCTGTTGGCCAAGTGGCGTAGATTTGATTGGGAATTAAGGTCTCGTAGCTCAATTGCTGAATCGTACCGGACCAGAATCAACAGCGAAGTTATGGGAGCCGGTGAGCTTGCCGCGTCAGAGGCATGCAGGCCACTTCCAGGAGTTCGTATCCTACCATCGGTTCTAAACTGTACTAGTGTCTACGCACAATTCACTATCCTCACTCCCGAGCGCGATGAAGCTGTCAGGCAGCTAAAGCTGGCAGGAATTCCAACAGCAGTCCACTATCCCGCCCCAATCAACGAGCAGCCAGCATACGCGAGTGCATCGAGCGGCAATGAGATCACACCTGTTTCGTCGTGGTTGGCGAAGCATGTGCTAAGTATCCCGATGGGCCCAGATTTGTCCGAAGACGATCAGGAAGCCGTGGTCGCCTCGCTAGCACGCCTTGCAGCCTCGCCAAAATTCGTGCTTTGACGATGAATTATGTGACGGTGAAGTTCTGCCGTAGCAAATGATGGAAAAAAAGTTGAAAATAGCTACAGTTGTCGGCGCAAGGCCCCAGTTTGTTAAGGCGTCCATGGTTTCGCGCGCGCTAGCCGAAAGCAATTCTGGCGTGGAAGAGGTGATTATACACACCGGTCAGCACTATGACGCGAATATGTCCCAAGTCTTCTTCGACGAACTCGAGATCCCCCACCCAAAGTACAATCTTGGAATTGGCGGCGGGTCGCACGGGGAAAACACAGGGAGGATGATTGAGAGTATCGAGAAAGTCCTACTGAAGGAACGGCCGACTTGGCTATTGGTCTACGGGGATACGGATTCGACGCTAGCTGCGGCAATTGCTGCATCGAAGATATCGATCCCAATCGCCCACGTTGAAGCTGGCCTGCGGTCATTTAACAGGCTGATGCCGGAGGAGGTAAACCGTGTGGTCACGGACCATGTTGCGGACATCTTGTTTACTCCAACCACCTCCGCGACAGCTCAGTTAGTTAAAGAAGGCATTCCCGCCCAGAAAATCCACCAAGTTGGCGACGTAATGCACGATGCGGCTCTACACTTTGCGATGATAGCGAAGGAGAAAAGCGATATAATTTGCGAAGTGGGGCTGCAAGAGAAAAAATATATATTGGTTACGTTACATAGACAAGAGAATACTGATAATTGCGAACGGCTAACCGAGATATTATCTGGGCTTTCGTCGTCGCAATTGCCTGTAGTGTGGCCGATGCATCCTAGAACACAGGCAAGACTGGAACAGTTTGGCCTACAGGTGCCAGACATAGTTCGAGTGATCAAACCGGTTGGCTATCTTGATATGATCATGCTCGAAAAAAACGCGTGCCTAATAGCGACGGATAGTGGTGGTGTGCAAAAGGAAGCCTTCTTTTACAGCGTTCCTTGTTTAACGCTAAGGGACGAAACTGAGTGGGTGGAGTTGGTGAACGTCGGTGCCAATAGGTTGGTGGAGGCCAAGGCAGAAGTTCTGGCTGCGGAGCTTAGGTTAAACCGCGGACCCGTGAGCAACCGCTTAAACCTATACGGGGGAGGGGCCGCGAGCGTTGAGATAAGTTCAGTGATGGTTGGCGGACATTAGGAGACGTCGATGCGTGGATTGTAAAATAGCATGAAGGAGAACGCCTCATTGCGAGTGCTTCACTTGAGCTGTTCTAGGATATTGTCCACTGGGCAGAGAAATCAGCTTAGGTTTGAGGTGAACGCTGCGCCACATATCGAGGGTGTTGAATGGACAACGCTCGCGATACATGACGATGCTCCAACTAATGATTTTGAGATTAGGACGCCACCTATTTTTCGCGCCGTCATCATTCGATATGTATTCGGATGGTGGGTGATGATAAAAAGAAGAGGTCAATATGACATAATTATCAACAGGCATTTCACATTCGATCCGTTTGTTATGCTATTTGGCTGGTTCGTAAATAATAGGATTTCGCTCCATCATAGCAAAGAAATCCAGGAACTCAGGCTGATCAGAAAGGGCTGGCGCGGCCGGCTAGCGTCTTCACTAGAAAAGTGGTCTGGATATATAAATTCTAGGCAGGTTGTTGCAGCGCTGGGGGTGACGAGAGAGATAGCTTTATATGAAAAGCAGCTGTATAAATCAGAGATACCTGTATATCAATACCCGAACGGTATAGAATCTGAGTCTGTCAAGACTTTAGATGACAAGCGCTCGCCTGGTATAAATATAGCATTCGCATGTGGCCGGTTTACTCAGTGGCATGGATTGGACAGGCTGTTGGATAACCTGGAGGCTGCGAGCGAGGGATCTCTGAGTGGGGTTCGGATCCACGTCTTGGGTCACGTTTCAGAAGATATCAGGTCGAGGATTACAGCCAGCGCCCGAGCAACGGAGGTGATTGTACTGCACGGCCACAAAAGCGGTGACGACTATCGTGCCGTTTTGGAGGCATGTGACATCGGACTTGGCTCCCTGGCCATGGATCGGCAGGGGCTGATGGAAGGGGCTACACTAAAGGTGAGGGAATACCTTGCACTCGGTCTACCGGTTTATGCGTCCCACTACGACACCTCCCTGCCCCGGGACTTTCCCTACTATAGTTTTGGGACAGTAGATTTTGCCAATATTGTAGAATTTGCCTCTCAATCAAAGCGATTTAGCAGGGGCGATGTCCGATCCAAGTCAATCCCGTTCATTGAGAAAGCGGGTACGATGAGCGCTCTAATCCATTGGCTTCGATGTGAACCTTCCTTGCGACGATCTATTTAGCGTACTTCTGCGGCGTAAGTGCCACGGCCCCGCTCATTGGGTTCAGCTAGGAGTTGGTAGCCTCCGGACGAAGGAATTATCCGTTAGTGCTGGCGCGAGGAAGTCCGAGATGGGCACCGCGTTGACTAGTAGCGCAGATCGGACCGGGCGCGAGTACAGGCGACTGTAATTCTGTAGATTATACATGTCCAAGAAATGTAGGGTGAAATGACTTGACAGCCGATATGTTTTTTTGGGTGCCGGTATTATTGGGTGCGTCTATATCGCTTATGATTGTCTACTGCCGTGGTAAGTCCATAACAGCGATCCAAGGCATTGTTTTGGTAGCATGGCACACCATGTTTAGCTTTGTATATCTAAAGTACTCCGAAACGAATGCATCCGATGCAAATGGCTATTATCTCAAAGGGTTGCTCGGTGATATCGATTGGAACGTTGGCACGAAGTTTGTTTACTCTCTTTGTGTTGTACTTGTTCAGACGCTGGGCATGTCGAAGCTGTCGTCATTTATGTTCTTTAACTTAGTTGGAATTATCGGCTTAATATTTTTAATGAAGGCGTTGACCGAAGTATGGCCCGTAAGGGGAACATACCTCGATAAGATTCCGGTTGTGATGTTGTTTTTGCCTGGGGTGAGTTTTTGGACTTCTGCTATTGGCAAGGATGCTCCGGCATTCTCGGGCCTCTGCATGTTGTGCTACGGTGTACTCAATATCGCAAAGAGAAAGATGCTGATTACGATTGGCTTGGCCGCTATGTTTGCCGTTCGCCCCCACATTGCTCTTATTTTAATTTCTTCTTTAGTCGTTTCGCTTGTTGTTTCACGCCGGGATGTATCTCTGGTTTCTCGGGGAGTTATAGCTCTCGCCGGTGTAGCGGTCGGAGTATTTATTGCTCCTCTCGCTTTGGGTTATGTCGGGTTAGCAACTGATGCGTCCATAGATGATGTCGCTGATATTGTAGAAAAGAGGCAAGGATATAATCTTGGTGGTGGGGCGAGCGTTGATATTCAGTCAATGTCACTGCCGATGCAGATGATAACCTATATGTTTCGGCCACTATTTATCGACGCTGACGGCGCGTTCGGGTTGATTGTGTCGGCAGAGAACGTAATACTGATCGGATTGTTTATAATGTTCATCCCGTCCGCAATAAAGTGCGTTATTGCACTGCCGTCACTTCCGGGGCGCTTTTGTGCCATTTATCTGGTTGTTGGCTTGGCTGTGTTGGCATCTACAACCTCAAATATGGGAATAGCCATCAGACAGAAAACCATGCTTCTGCCTGCTCTGTTTTTGCTTATTGCTATTAGTGAGAGGTGGCGCCTCAACAGAAAAAGAAATATGGGCGGTAGACCGCAAGGGTCGGGACGGTTGGCGAATGCTGGGAGGCCGCCGACGGGTTGGTACCCTGTATACCCGCGTTCTGGGGAATAATGACGATGAAAGTCGTTGTTTTAGCCTCTTTTTCGCCCTCGATGGTAAATTTTCGCAAATCTCTTATTGAGGCCATGGTCCGGCGGGGGCACACAGTATACGCTGTCGCGCCAGCAATATCCAGAGAGACGTGGACTTCACTAGTTGAAATGGGCGCTCAGCCGCGTGAGGTCACTATGTCACGCAGTTCATTCAACCCGTTTAATGATGTGATGACGTTCTTTCGCCTCAGAGCTATCTTTACTGATGTAAAGCCTGACGTCGTATTGCCGTATACGGTCAAGCCGGTCGTGTGGGGAGTGTTGGCTGCGCGTGCCTCTAGCGTGACGCGCGTGGTGCCAATGATTACTGGATTGGGCTATGCTTTTACAGGCGGCCGCAAGCCGAAGCGTTTGGTAGCGAAGGTGGTCTCGACAATTTTATACCGTGTGGCCCTGGCACGAGCAGATTTGGTGCTGTTCCAGAATCCGGATGACATGGCGCTTTTCCGCAAGCTGCGGCTTCTGCCCAAACGCGTACCGTCAGCGATCATCAATGGGTCTGGCATAGACACCTTGAGATTTGAGATGTCACCGGTTCCTGAAAGGCTGGCTTTCCTGATGATCTCGCGGCTGCTTGGCGACAAAGGCGTCCGCGAGTTTGGTGCCGCGGCCCGCATCGTGAAGGCGCGCCATCCCGAGGCTATCATTCGCCTCGTTGGCTATATGGATCAGTCTCCCGACTCCATCACGCAGGCCGAACTCGATGCAATCGTCGCGTCGGGGGTCGAATTTGTCGGCCGCCTGGAAGATGTGCGGCCGGCCATCGCGCAGGCGAGCGTCTACGTGCTGCCTTCCTATCGTGAAGGCACGCCGCGCTCGACCCTGGAGGCGATGGCCATGGGGCGTGCCGTCATCACCACCGACGCGCCCGGGTGTCGCGAAACCGTCATTGAAGGCGTCAATGGCTATCTCGTGCCGCCCCGCGACGCCGTTGCGCTGGCGGCGGCGATGGAGAAGTTCATTGCCGAGCCCGGGCTTGCCGCGCGCATGGGGGCGCAATCGCGGCGGATAGCCGAGGAGAAATACGATGTCAGGCTGGTGAATGCGGAGATCATGCGCCATGCCGGGCTTTTGCCTTGAACTGGAACGGCATGCTGAAAAGAATAGGGGATATCGTGGTGGCCCTGGTGGCGCTGGTGGTGCTTTCGCCGGTGCTTCTGCTTGTCGCGGTGCTGGTGCGCGTCAAACTCGGCAAGCCGATCCTCTTTCGCCAGCAGAGGCCAGGTCTGCAAGGTCGCCCCTTCATGATGCTGAAATTCCGCACCATGCTGAATGCGGTGGATGAACATGGAGTCCCCTTGCCGGATGCTCAGCGCCTGACGCGCTTCGGGCGCCTGTTGCGTTCGACCAGTCTCGATGAACTGCCGGAATTGTGGAACGTGCTGAGGGGCGACATGAGCCTTGTCGGTCCGCGCCCGTTGCTGATGCAGTATCTGCCGCTTTATTCACCCGAGCAGGCGCGCCGGCACGCCGTGCGGCCCGGCATTACCGGCTGGGCGCAGGTCAACGGCCGCAATGCGCTGAGCTGGGAGGAGAAGTTTGCGCTGGATGTCTGGTATGTCGATCATCGGAATTTCTGGCTCGACGTGAAGATCATGTGGCTTACGCTTCGGCAGGTTTTTCTCCGCAAAGGCATCAGTGCCGAGGGCCAGGCGACCATGGCTCCCTTTCGGGGGTCGCAGTGACCTCATCCGCGCCAAAGATCGGCCTTTTCCTGCTTGGCGCAGGGGGGCACGGCAGGGTCGTGGCTGATATTGCCGAAGCGACCAACTGGACCGACACCGCCTTCCTGGACGATCGGTGGCCCGCTTTCAGCCAGAACCTCGCCTGGCCGATCCTGGGTACGTTTCGCGATCTTGCGGCACGCGCCAGGGCAGGGGGAGCGGTGCTCGTGACCATTGGCGGCAATCATACGCGCCTCAATCTTCACCGCGAGCTGCGGGAGAACTATTTCATTCCGACTTTGATTCATCCCTCGGCGGTGGTAAGCCCGCACGCCACCATCGGCGCGGGATGTGTGGTCATGGCCAATGCCGTCATAAATGCGGGAGCCCGGATCGGCGATGCCGTCATCGTCAATACGGCGGCCACGATCGACCATGATTGCCGGCTCGCCGATGGAGTCCATATCTCGCCCGGTGCGCATCTCGCCGGCGGGGTCGATGTCGGCGAAGCAAGCTGGGTCGGCATCGGTTCGGCGGTGCGCGAAGGGGTCGTGATCGGAGCCGACGTGGTCGTCGGTGCCGGAGCTGCTGTCATTGCGGACATCCAGGACGGCCGGATGGCCGCGGGTGTGCCTGCTACTGTTCGAAAGGCAAAGTCATCGTGCTGAACACGTCCTTCTCGCCCTGGCCGTCCTTCTCGCCGGAAGAGGGCGACCTCGTCCGCAACGTGCTTTTGTCCAACCGCGTCAACTACTGGACGGGCGATGAAGGCAGGTCGTTCGAGCGCGAATTCGCCGAATGGGTGGGAACGAGCCACGCCATCGCGCTCGCCAACGGCACGGTCGCCATGGATGTCGCCTGGATCGCGCTCGGCATCAAGCCGGGCGACGAGATCGTCGTCACGCCGCGCACCTTCCTCGCCTCGGCCTCGTCCATCGTCAACGCCGGCGCCATCCCCGTGTTCGCCGATGTCGATCCCGACAGCCAGAACATCACCGCCGAGACGGTCGCCCGCGTGCTGACGCCGAGGACGAAAGCCATTCTAGCTGTGCACCTTGCAGGCTGGCCTTGCGAGATGGACGGCCTGCGCGATCTGGCCACGGCGCGCGGCCTGTATCTGGTGGAGGATTGCGCGCAGGCGCATGGCGCGCGCTATCGCGGCAAGGCGGTCGGTGGCCTGGGTGACATCGCCGCCTGGTCCTTCTGCCAGGACAAGATCATGACTACGGCCGGCGAAGGCGGCATGGTCACGACAGACAACAAGGACTGGTGGTCCCGTATGTGGTCCTACAAGGATCACGGCAAGGCATGGGAGGCGGTCTATGAGCGCCAGCACCCGCCGGGCTTCCGCTGGCTACATGAAAGCTTCGGCACCAACTGGCGGCTGCCCGAAATCCAGTCCGCCGTCGGCCGGTTTCAGTTGCGCCGGATGGATGACTGGCATCGAACCAGGACGCACAATGCCCAGGCCATCCTCGAGGCGGCTGGAAATTCAGCCGTTCTCCGCGTTCCCGACATGCCCGACCATATCGAGCACGCTTGGTACAAATGCTATCTGTTCGTCCGGCCGGAAGCCTTGAAGGCCGATTGGACGCGCGACAGGATGATCTCGGAAATCGTCGCTCGCGGGGTTCCCTGCTATTCCGGCTCCTGCTCGGAAGTCTATCTTGAAAAGGCATTCGACGGCACCGGCTGGCGGCCTGCCGAGCGCTTGCCGGTGGCGCGAGAACTGGGCGACACCAGCCTGATGTTCCTCGTCCATCCGACTCTGACGGACGCAGAGATCGAAATGACACAAAGCGTCATCCGGGATGTATCTCGCCTGGCGCAGAGATAGCCACGATGGCTTTCGATCTTCACCGCCTGCTCGACCTGCCGCACGACTTGGCGCACCGGCTGACGCGCGTCCAGAAGCGCTTCATCCTCGTGCCGGCGGACGCCATCCTGGTCGCTGCTTCGCTATGGGCGTCCGTCGCCATAAGGCTGGGAATGCTGTGGCCGGCAGAGGTCTGGCAGAACGGCTGGTGGCTGCTGGTGGTGATGCCACTCATCGCTGGCGTGGTGTTCTATTCGATCGGCCTCTACCGCTTCGTTCTGCGCACTATGGGGCGTCACGACGTCATTCGCATCGCGCGCGCGGGGGCGACCTTGGCGTTGGCGCTCGCAGCCATTGGCTATTTCAATGACAGCATGTTTCTGCCGCGCTCGACGCCGATCATTTTCGGCCTCGTGCTTATCGCCTCGATGATCACCTTGAGAGGGTCGCTCAGGAGTTATTATCATTGGCTGCAGGAACGCGGTTCCGAGAGGCGGCCCGTGCTGATCTACGGCGCGGGAGAAAGCGGGATCCAGCTGGTCGCGGCGCTGGATGCCGCCAAGCAGTTCACGCCCGTCGCCTTTATCGATGATGCGCCCGACCTTGTAGGTAGCCTGGTTTCAGGACGCCGTGTCCATCGCAGCGAGGATATCGACGCCTTGCTGGCGAGGTACGGCGTGGAAGACGTCCTGCTTGCCCTGCCGTCGATCTCGAGGCGCCGGCGCAAGGAGATCATCTACTTCCTCTCGCAACGCCCCGTGCGCGTCCAGACGATCCCCTCCATGGTCGAGCTCGTTTCCGGTGTCGAGACGATCGACAAGCTGCGCAGTGTCGGGGTCGAGGAACTGCTCGGCCGTGACGCCGTCGACCCCGACGTCGACCTGTTTACCTCGGTGCGCGGCAAGGCTGTCTTGGTCACAGGCGCCGGCGGGTCGATCGGTTCCGAACTGTGCCGGCAGATCATCATGGCCAAGCCGAAATGCATCGTCCTGTTCGAGATCTCCGAATTTTCGCTTTATTCAATCGAGCAGGAACTGGCCAACATGGCCGATCCGCACGATATCGCGGTCTATCCCGTCCTCGGTTCGGTCTGCGACGAGCGCCGGCTCGAGGAAACGGTAAGGCTGCACCGCATCGAGACGATTTTCCACTCGGCCGCCTACAAGCACGTGCCCCTGGTGGAGGCCAACCCATTCGAGGGGATACGAAACAACACATTCGGCTCGGAATGCGTCGCCAAGGTCGCTTTGCGCTGTGGAATCGAGCGGGCTATCCTGATTTCAACGGACAAGGCCGTTCGCCCGACCAATGTCATGGGTGCCTCGAAAAGGCTCGCCGAATTGGTGTTCCAGCGCGCCCAGCTGGAGTCGTCCCGGACGATCTTCAGCATGGTGCGGTTCGGCAATGTCATGGGGTCTTCGGGTTCGGTCATCCCGCTGTTTCAAAAACAGATCGCAGCCGGCGGACCTGTCACCGTGACCCATCCGGAAGTCACCCGCTATTTCATGACCATCCCCGAAGCGGCCCAACTCGTGATTCAGGCGGGCAGCATGGGGCAGGGGGGCGACGTGTTCCTCCTCGACATGGGCGCGCCTGTGCCCATCCTGGACCTCGCCAAGCGCATGATCCGGCTTTCCGGGCTCGACGTGAAAAGCCAGGACAATCCGCATGGTGACATCGAGATTGTCTTCAGCGGACTGAGGCCCGGTGAAAAGCTGTTCGAGGAGCTCCTCGTGGACGGACATTCGTCCCCCACGGCCCATCCCAAGATCATGCGGTCGCTGGACACGGCCCGCCAGGAGACTGAGATCGATGCCGCTCTCGCGGCATTGAAGTCTGCTGTCGAGGCCTCCGACCTGCCGCTGGCCTATGAAACCCTCCAAAACCTGGTGGAAGGGTATGTGAGGAACTCGCCTGACAGTCATGCCAATGTCATGTCCTGACCGCATCGCTCCAACTGCCCGGAGGCGGTCTTGAAGCCCAGAAATCTGCTCCTGCTCGGCCTCGTCGCTTTGGCGTTCGCCGTGGCGTTTCTGTTCGTCATCACATCGCAGCGCGGCAAGCCGCCGGTGGCCAAGCCGCCCGTCGCAGCGGCACCGATCGCGGGAACACTCACCTTCAAGACAATCGACGATCTGCGCGTGAATGGCCGTAAGATACTGCTCTGCGGGGCGGCCTTTACCAAGCCCGCTTCAATGCTCAGCATGGTGACCGCGTCCGCTCGTGCCGACTATAACGGGCTCGCGGTAACGTGTAAGCCGGTGGGAAGCGGGACGCCGTGTGACGGCAATGTCGCAGCCAGCTTTGCCGGGACCATGGTTGTCCAGTGCTTCACGGCGGATGGCGCGGATCTCGCCGCGCGATTGACGCAGGCTGGCCTGCTGTGCGGTCGCCCGTCGCAGGCAGGCACCACGTATAAGCCTTGTTGAAGTTGATCAGCGCTGCAGAATCTGCCGGATCGGGTGCGGCGTCACTGAAGCGTCGCTCAATCGTGGTAGAGACGTCCACGACATATTCGGAACATCTAAACCAGTGTGTCCAATTGCACACGCCGCTCATGAAACTTCTTCGCAGACGCGAAACAGCTTGGAAATTGCACCAAACCCTGATAGTGGATAGCCTCTCTAAAGGTCGGTCTGGGCGGGCGGACAAAGGATCTACAGAAGATGAAGTCAACTCTAAAAGTCGCTTTGGTGGGCTTGGTCGCCTCTGTCGCGTTCGGCCCGGCGTCAGCTTTGGCTCAAGATGCGTGCAGCTGCTCAACGGCCTATATTGGCTCGGGCACTATTGGGTCGATCACGCATGTCAATGGCGATGCCATGGTGTCGCAAGCCGCCGGCTATGAATCCGCGAAGGCGGGTAATGTGCTTGATTTCGGCAGCCGCGTCGTGGCTGGCCCCAAAGGGTCCGCTTCGGTGCAGGTCGGCGGCTGCAATATAAGCGTTCCCGCGAATTCTACGCTGGATATTTCTCGGGTTGGCAACAAGATTTGTCTCAAGGTCCTGGGATCCGAGCAAACCGCGGCCCTTCCCGAGAATCGCTTGGCGCCTCGGTTCGGATTTCCTGAGCTGTTTTTCGCCGGAGCGCTTCTGACCACCGGCGTCGCTGCGGCGACACAGAACGACGACAATCCGGTCAGCCAGTAATTCTTCGGAATTGCGCAGGTGCTGCGCGTATTGCCGGGAGCTTGTCCGTCCCCGAACTGTGAATGCGTCATCCGCCCCACGGCGAGTGGCGCGTTTATATTTTGTCTCTGCGACGTGGATCGATTACGCCCGCGCTGCAAGAAGCGTTGATGATAGACCTACATTCCCATATCTTGCCCGGCCTGGATGACGGTTCGGCCGACTTGGCAGAGTCGCTGGAAATGGCAAGGCTGGCTGTTGCCGACGGGACAACCCACATGGCTTGTACCCCGCATATAGTGCCGGGTATGTATCTAAATGAGACGGAAAATATTACCCGGTCCGTTCGCTCACTGGAGCGAGCCTTGCAGCGTGCCAATATACCGCTTGCGCTGTTCGTTGGCGCGGACGTGCACATTGCGCCTGATCTTCCCGAATTATTGGCGCTTGGAAAGGTGCCTACTCTGAACAGGTCGCGCTATTTTCTCTTCGAACCGCCTCATCATGTGCTACCGCCAAGGTTGGAAGAATTGGCCGTCCGCCTAATGAGTGCCGGGTTCGTGCCAATTCTGACACATCCAGAGCGCATGACTTGGGCCAGAACGAATTACGACGTTATCGAGCGGTTAAACACAGCTGGTTGTATGATCCAAGTTACGGCCGATTCGATTATCGGTGCTTTCGGCCGTACGGCACTTTATTATTCCGAGAAGCTGATTGATGAAGGCAGGGTAGACATCATCGCGTCGGACACTCATGGGGCGGTGCGCCGACGCCCTGGACTATCGCAAGCGGTCGCCGCCGCCGTGAAACGTTGCGGAGAGGATGAGGTTTACAATATGGTGGTAAAGCGTCCTGGCGACATATTGGCCAATCGGCCGCTCGAGCCTGTTGGAAAAACGGCTGTGCCAAAGACAAGTGCGCGTCAAAGCGCCCGTTTCAGTAGTCTCGGTCGGTGGCTGAAAGGTGGTTCGGCATGAAGCTCGATCTGGGAAATTGCTGCGGTGCTCCTGTGACCGCGATGTTACTTTGCATGGCGATCTCGGGATGCAACAGCACGTCATCGACAGGGACATCGCCAACTGTTGACGCGCTGCAGCTGACGTCCTCGTCCACGTCGGCATCGCTCCCTGCCGGCGGCACCCTGAAGGTGGTAAAGGACCTTCCGGCTCCGCCCAATACCCAGGGCGGCAGCGAGCAGCCTTTGTCGCCCAATGACGTCTTGGAGGTCAACGTATTTCAGGTCGACAATCTCAATAGGGTTGTCCAGGTTGACGCAAGCGGACAAGTGTCCCTTCCTCTGATCGGGACGATTGTCGCCGCAGGCAAGACCGTTCGGCAGCTCGAAAAGGAGGTCGAACAAGCTTACGGGGCAAAATACCTGCAGTCCCCAGACGTCACCATTTTCGTCAAGGAGTCGATCGGCCAACGCATTACGGTCGATGGTGAGGTTAACAAGGCCGGAATTTATCCGGTCGCCAGCAATTCATCTCTGATCGACGCTGTGGCGCTTGCCGGCGGCTTCAATACGATCGGTGACGCTGGAAAGGTCTTCGTCTACCGGAATATTGGTCAGGACACGTTGGTGGCAAACTACAATGTCGAAGCGATCCGCGCAGGAAAAATGCGCAATCCCCGCATCTATGGCGGCGACAAGGTGGTTGTATTCGCCTCGAAATCCAAGATCGCGATGAACAACCTTAAGGATGCCCTCGGGCTTGCCTCGAGCGCTGCTCGTATCGCTGTTATCCCTTAAGAATAACGAGTGAATAGAGTAAACTCGGGAAAAGTTATCGCATGCTTGATCGCAACCGGCATCACCAGATAGAAGGCCCGCGGAATGGAAGCGCCGTTTCTTCGGACCTTTATTATGACGGTGGCCAGAACTACAGCCCGTACGGCCGGGACGAACTCGACCAGGATCAAGGGTTCAATCCGCTCAAGCTGCTTTTCTATGTAGTTCAATATCGATGGCTCATTGTCATGATGGTTGCTGCCGGGCTTGTGGCCGGGGTTGTCGTTACGATGATGCAGACACCCAAGTATCAGGCGACCACGCAGCTCGAGGTCCTGGTCCCCTCCGCAAAGGTCTTTCAGGACATTGAGGTGGTCTCCGAGAATAGTGACGTGCGGGCGTTTCTTACGGCTCGTGAAAAGTTGAAAAGCCGAGCGCTGGCTCAGCGCGTCGTGTTCCAGTTAGGCCTCAGTGAGAAACCGGATTTTCTGTTTCCGAAACCCGATTTTTCGATAGGCAACATCTTCTACCGGGCATTCAGAATATCCAGAACGCCAACGGTCGAAGACAAAACTCCCGAGCAGCGCGAAGCCATTGCAATCAGTCGCGTCCTAAAT
Organism: Mesorhizobium sp. ES1-1; assembly: GCF_020164785.1. GTDB lineage: Bacteria > Pseudomonadota > Alphaproteobacteria > Rhizobiales > Rhizobiaceae > Mesorhizobium. The sequence continues at coordinate 85,534 of NZ_JAIUGX010000002.1, forward strand.
GACCTGACGGTCAATCTGGTCACGAACACCAGCCTGCTCTCCATAACGTTTGTAGACCAGAAGCCAAAATATGCCAGCGACGTCGCCAATCAGGTCGCCCAGAGTTTTATTGATCAGCGCCTCGACCAGACTAGTGAAACCAGCGACCTTGCAAGACAATTTATTCAAGAGCAGGTCTTACAGGTCAAACAGAAGCTGCAGAAGTCCGAGGAGGAGCTGGTAGCCTATGCAAAAGACTCGGGTATCACGATCACTGGAGACGACAAGTCGCTCATCGGGTCGAACATCGAGGCTTTAAATACGGCCCTTGCAACGGCGATCCAGGATCGGCTCGACGCGGGACGTGCGGTCGATCAGATAGATAAGGGCCGAGGCGCCAGTCTCGGCCCGGTCCTCGAAAGCAAGGGCCTGCAGGACCTCAGCGCAAAACTGGCGGATCTTACCGGCCAATACCAGCAAAAGTTGGGAATATTGAAGCCGGGCTTCCCGGAGATGCAGCAGCTCCAGTCACAAATCAAGGAGCTGCAGCGGGTATACAATAACGGCGTACTTGCCATTACCGACTCGCTTAGGCTGAAGTACCAGGAGGCGCAAAATAAAGAGGCGGATTTGAAGGCAAAGCTTGCTGAGATGGAAAAGCAGCAGGCCATCTTCAACGACAAGAACATCAAATATACGATCCTTAAGCGCGAGGTCGACTCCAACCGATCGCAATATGATAGTCTGATTGCCAAATTGAATGAGGTGGGTGTTAGCTCTGAACTAAAGACGCAGACAGCTGCCATTGTCGATTTCGCGACGCAGCCGACGGCTGCTTATTCGCCGCGATTGAGTATAAATCTTGCAATTGCGTTGTCCCTGTTTATCGCCCTTGCGGCAGCGATTGTTTATGTAATTGAGCTGCTAAATAATACCTTTACAAATCCTGAGCAGGTCGAAAAAGAGCTTGGGTTGGCGATACTGGGCATTCTGCCTCACGTAGATGATCGAGAGCTGACTGCAAGTATCGCTGACCAGAAATCCGGCTTGTCTGAGTCGTATCGATCACTAAGGACCTCCCTTCAGTTTTCCGGGGCCGAAGGAGCTCCTCGAACGTTGCTCATCACGAGTTCCGAGCCTGCGGAAGGCAAGTCGACCACATCGTTCAAGCTTGGCCAGGACTTTGCGGCGCTGGGAGCGAGGGTCCTTATCGTGGACGGCGACCTTCGCAAGCCTAATCTTCATCGCTTGTTTGGCCTCGACAACACCATCGGCCTTAGCAACCTGCTCACGAACACCGTGAGGCGGGAGGATCTCGCTACCATCTTCAGGCCGACGAAATATCCCAACGTTACGGTACTGACATCAGGAACAATTCCGCCAAATCCGGCGGACCTCCTCTCTTCACCGAAAATGGCTTTAATCCTGACAAATCTCAGCAAACGTTTCGATCTCGTCGTGATCGATGCGCCGCCGATTGTAGGTCTGTCTGATGCTCCTATCCTTAGCCGATTGGCCGAAGGCACATTGATGGTGATCTCGACCAATCAGGTGACACGCAAGGCGGCCAAGACGGCCTTGAAGCGTCTTCGTGCCGCGGGTGCTAATGTGGTTGGAGCGGCAATGTCGAAGTTTGCGGTGAACAAGTTCGACTACAATTACGCTTATAAATATATGAACTATCAGTACTATAGTTATGGAACGAACACCCCAAGGCTTGAGGGCAAGATCGATGATGGGGCAGGCCAGCCCGAGGTTGCAAGGAGTTCAGCGCTTAAGCGTTTGGTTCGTCGCATCCGTTTTGGTGTTGGTGGCTTCGTCCATCGGGCTAAGTCGGCTTCTTGAAACGGAGACGCCGGCCGCTTCGCTGGTGCTTGATCCGCTGAATGCCGATGCTCTGATTGCCGAGATCAGCCAAAAGTTGAACGACCCAAACGATCCGCCAGACCTTAATATCCTGGCCGAAAGGGCCACCAACGCCCTCCGCTACGATATTGGAGATGCACGGCTTTATAGCCTCATCGGCGAGATAAAATATCGTCAGGGCGATAAGGCCGGTGCCTACGCGCTGTTCGATCATGCACAAGAGCTGTCGCAGACTGAGTTCCATGCGCTTCAGCGCTCGATTGCTCACTCGGTAGAGCGGGGCGATCTATCGAAGGCAGTGGGTAAGATCAATACGCTCCTTCGTCGGTGGCCAGACCAATTTTCAGCGGTCGCGGGCGGCCTGCCCATAATCCTCTCAAGCCAGGATGGCTATACAGCGGTCTTGACAGCCATCGGAGCGGAGGCGCCTTGGCGAAAAAGTCTTTTCTCGTCGCTGACACAAGATCCGCAAGGTCTGGCTTTTGCAAACCGCCTTCTGCTGGATTTGGAAGAGTCGAGTGCGCCGCCGACAGCAAATGAGTTATCAGCGGTGATCAACGGGTATATAAGCCAAAAGGAATATGACGCAGCCTACCGCTTGTTTCTCTTCAGCCTTTCCGACGAGGAGAGGAAGCTTGGCGGCTATGTCTTCAACAGCACCTTCGAACCTGTCTCCAGCGGCAAGCCCTTTGATTGGCAAGTCCGTGATCAGTCAGGCCTTGAAGTCACCTTCGCGACGGCGCACGATGCGGTCGAGGGCGAAGGAGGGGCTACTGTCCGGTTTTTGAACACACCGGTCAAAAACGCTGCTCTCCAGCAATTTGTCGAACTCCCACCTGGATTTTACAGGATCTCGCTGACGGCGTCTGGACGAAATTTGAAACTTCCCAAGGAACTGTTTTGGGCAATCAGGTGTGTGAACCCGGCTGGGGAAATCGCGCGGTTTAACATTCCCGAAGGCACCTATAATCGTCAGAACCTACGCCAGGAGTTTTCTATTGGCCCGGGAGTGTGCCCAATGCAGCTATTGAGATTGGAAACCGCCGCGATAGCGGAAAGTTGGCGATTTCGATATCTCGGGACGCTTTTGATGCACAAGCTGATGATCGAGAGAATTTCATCTTGAGTGAGCGACAATCCGAATGGGACAAATATGTTCTCGGGTCGGTTCTGTTCATCGCCCTGCTTATTGGTGGAGGCACTGCTAGCGGCCTCTATACGGACACGTTGATCGAGATTGCCGCGATTGTTGCCGCGGCGTCGGTATTTTCGCGTGCATCAATGCACACTATCCCCCGTGCGGCGTTATGGCTTCTGTTTTTCACGGTTGCATTGTTCGTATTCCAGGTCATCCCCATGCCTAGTTCCGTTCTTGACCGTGTGCGGCCGCCGGTCTTGCTGGGCGGTTCGTCGCTGGTCGGCCCAACCCGCTTTGTTAGCGTCGGCGTTGGTCGAACGATCGAATGCATGATTTTTGTCATAGCTGCGGCAGCCTTCTTTCTTGCCTGCCTACGTCTACGCAGCGAACAGCTTGTTGCCCTGCTTCCCTTTTTTTTCACGGGAGTAATCTGCAATGGACTGGCAGGAGCTATCCAATACTCACTATCAGACAATATCGCGATCGAAGGTCTGTTTCCGTTCACGATCAATGCCGGCTTATTTGCCAACAGGAATCATTTCTCGGCGTTGCTTTTTATCTCTATTCCCTTCGTCGTCTACTACGGTTTGTTCCGAGGAAATCTCGTGTCTGGATCGCTTGGGCTTGTCGCCCTGTTGCTGCTTCTTCTGGCAGCGGGTTCGCGTGCCGGCGTCCTCATCGGGTTGGCGATTACCGCCATCTCGATTTTCTTCCTCTCATCCCGCTCTAAAGTAAGTGGATTGGGCATTTTCGCGCTGTTCGCCGCGCTCTCACTGTACACAATCGGTGCCTGGGCGACGATCGAGGCCAAAGAGGTCGATCCAGCCTTTGGACGCGGCGAGTTTGCCCGCACCACGATTGAAGGAATAAAGGAGAATTGGATTACCGGAATTGGGTTTGGAAATTTTCAGAAAGCATATCAGATCTATGAACGGCCCGAAATGATTTTTAGCGCCTTTGTCAATCATGCGCACAATGAGTATTTGGAGATTGCCTTCGAGGGAGGTATTCTCGCAGTAGCGTTGATGGCTATTTATATGATTTTTCTAATATTTATATTTTACAGAATTCGCTTTGATGCCTTTCAGAAGGCGGCCTTCCTGTCCGTATCATTCTTGCTCATCCACTCTTTGGTCGACTATCCATTGCGCACCGCAGCCCTCCTCATGACGTTTGCATATATGAATGCGATCGTTTTTCATCGGGGGTTCACGGAACGCCGCAGCCAAAGACCGGACTTGATTGAGGTTGACCATAACGGAGAGAAACTTTTCGTTCCCATTGGTGCATCCCAGTCACGTCCTCATCCTAGAGCTCACAAACAGATTGGCTAGCTCATCGACGGTACCGAATTGTGCTACGACCGAGCCGGCTGTTTTGTCGGCTAGTTGGTCAAGTTTGGGCTGACATGCCACGGAGCGTGGCTAGCTCAATTTCGCTCCGCTCCGGAAACTCAAGGAGAACTTCTTGAAGGGAATTATCCTTGCTGGGGGCAGTGGGACGCGCCTCTATCCGCTGACGTTGGCGGTCTCCAAACAGATTCTTCCCATATATGACAAGCCCATGATTTATTACCCGCTGAGCGTACTGATGCTCACCGGTATTAGAGAGATCCTGGTCATCTCGACGCCGCGCGATGTGCCGGTTTTTCGGGATTTGCTGGGGGATGGCTCGGAATTCGGGGTAACTCTGTCGTACGCCGAGCAGCCGCAACCCAACGGTCTAGCGGAAGCCTTCATTATTGGCCGCGACTTTATCGGCAGGGACAGCGTGTCGATGATCCTTGGCGACAACATATATTTTGGCGATGGCCTGTCAGCGCTTTGTCGTGCGGCTGCCGCTCGCGAAAGCGGCGCGTCGGTGTTCGCTTATCATGTCGAGGATCCGGAGCGATATGGCGTTGTCTCTTTCGACAAGGCCACAGGAACGGCCCTTACTATCGAGGAAAAGCCGCGCAAGCCCAAATCCAATTGGGCCATAACCGGTCTTTACTTCTATGATAATGATGTCGTTGACATTGCCCGGTCGATCCGGCCCTCGGAGCGAGGCGAACTTGAGATCACTGCGGTCAACAACGCCTATCTGGAGCGCGGCCTGCTGCATGTCCACCGGTTGGGACGCGGCTATGCGTGGCTCGATACCGGCACCCATGACAGCCTGCACGATGCGTCGTCCTTCGTTCGCACCATCGAGCGTCGCCAGGGCATAAAGGTTGCGTGTCCCGAAGAGATCGCTTTCGAGCAGGGTTGGCTGACGGCGGGCGAGGTTCTGAAGCGCGCAGACCGTTTGGGAGAGAATGAATACGCCGCCTATCTGCGCAAGCGCGTCGTCGATTTGTCAGGGGGCTAGATGCTGCAGGTAAGATCGCTCGGCCTCGATGGGGTCCTCGAGATTGTTCCAAGGCGGCATGGCGATGCGCGGGGCTTCTTTATCGAGACCTACAATGCCCGGCGGTTTTCAGATGCCGGCATTGCACTGTGTTTTGTCCAGGACAATCATTCCTACTCCGCTATAGCGGGTGTCTTGCGCGGTCTTCACTACCAGCTTGCTCCGCGCGCGCAGGACAAGCTGCTGCGAGTTATTCGCGGGGCGATTCTGGACGTTGCGGTCGATATTCGCCGCAGTTCGGCAAGTTTCGGCAAATGGGTCGCTCACAAGATTTCCGCCGAGAAGGGCAATCAAATCCTGGTGCCGAAAGGCTTCGCGCACGGTTTCCTAACGCTCGTGCCGGACACGGAGGTGCTCTACAAGGTCACCGATACCTATTCGCCCGAGCATGATCGATCCATCCGTTTCGACGACCCCGCCATAGGCATCGAATGGCCACCGGTAGCGGGCGGATTTCAGCTTTCTGACAAGGATCTGAAGGCCCCGCTTCTAGCCGACGCCGAGGTGTTTGCGTAATGGGTCAGGGCAGGTGAGGGCGTCAGCATGAACTTTCTGGTAACAGGCGGCGCCGGTTTTATCGGCTCGGCCGTATGCCGGCATCTGTGCGCCAATCCAAACTACCGCGTAACCAATCTCGACAAGCTCACCTATGCCGGAAACCTTGCCTCTCTGCGGCCGATCGAGAATGCCCACAACTATCGCTTTGCTCACGCCGACATTTGTGACGAGAAGGCGGTGCTCGACATTCTCAAGCGGGACGACATCGACATCGTAATGAACCTTGCCGCCGAAAGCCATGTCGACCGTTCGATCGACGGACCTGGCGCCTTCATCGAGACCAACATCGTCGGCACCTACAGGATGCTCAACGCCGCCCTGGAATACTGGCGCGGCCTGGGCGAGGAAAGAAAGCGCCGCTTCCGCTTCCACCATGTCTCAACCGACGAGGTGTTTGGCGATCTTCCCTTCGATGGCAGCATGTTCGTCGAGGAGACGCCTTACGCACCGTCTTCACCCTATTCCGCCTCGAAGGCGGCGTCCGACCATTTGGTGCGGGCCTGGCACGAAAGCTATGGCCTGCCGGTGGTCCTCTCCAACTGCTCCAACAATTACGGACCTTATCATTTTCCCGAAAAATTGATCCCGCTGATCATCTTGAATGCGCTCGACGAGAAGACACTGCCCGTATACGGCGCTGGCGCCAATGTCCGCGACTGGCTGTTCGTCGAAGACCACGCTCGCGCGCTTGAACTTATCGCTACCAAGGGAAGACCGGGCGAAAGCTACAACGTCGGCGGCAATTCCGAGCGGACGAACCTGGCTGTGGTCGAAACCATCTGCGATCTTCTCGACCGTCGACGCCCGCGCACCGGCGGCAAGAGCTATCGTGACCTCATCACCTTCGTTCCCGATCGCCCCGGCCACGACAGACGTTATGCCATCGACGCCTCCAAGATCGCCCGCGATCTCGGCTGGACACCGAAAGAGAATTTCGACGGCGGTCTGGCGAGAACCGTGGGCTGGTTCCTCGACAACAAATGGTGGTGGGGCCCGATCCGCGAACAGCGTTATGCCGGCGAGAGACTAGGCGAAGCCCGCAAGGCGGCGCCATGAGGCTGGTTGTCACCGGCCGTGAGGGCCAGGTCGCACGCAGCCTTATGGAAGCCCCGCTGAGATGCGACGACATCGAGGTCATCGCGCTTGGTCGTCCCGAACTCGATCTGGCAAGGCCCGGTACGGTGGTCGAGGCCATTGCGGCGGCTAGACCGGATATCGTCGTTTCGGCAGCTGCCTATACGGCGGTGGACCAAGCCGAGGACGAACCCGAACTCGCCTTAGCGGTGAACGCGGTCGGCGCCGGCAAGGTGTCCGAGGCCGCCGCGCGGCTCGGCGTTCCCGTGATCCATCTGTCGACCGACTATGTGTTCGACGGCACCAAGCGCAGCCCCTATGTCGAGACCGACGCACCGGCACCGCTCGGCATCTATGGCGCTTCGAAGCTCGCCGGCGAACAGGCTGTGGCCGCAGCCAATCCGCGTCACCTGATCTTACGGACGGCTTGGATCTACAGCCAGTTTGGCCGGAACTTCGTTAAGACGATGCTGCGTTTGGCGGCCGACCGTGACGAGATCCCGGTGGTGGCCGACCAATGGGGATCGCCGACATCGGCGTACGATATCGCCGAAGCTATAGTGGAAACTGCTGCTAAGCTGCATCGCGAGAAGAGCTTTGCCCGGTTCGGAATCTATCACCTGGCAGGTGCCGGCGACACAAATTGGAGCGGTTTTGCCCGTCACGTCTTAGAGTCTAGCCGCACGGGCGGTGGTCCTTGGGCAAGCGTGCGGGACATCGGCACGGCTGATTATCCAACAAGGGCGCGCCGCCCCGCCAACTCTCGGTTGTCGACATCAAAGTTTCAGGCTGCGTTCAAGCGGGATTTGCCGGACTGGCGGCAATCGACCGAGCGCGTTGTGCGCGAATTGCTCAGCGCCGAGGGCACTCGCGCCGGCTAGATGCTGACGCAAGCCGTCCCAGCGATTTGCTTTGAAGTTCCGCTGGACCTTCTCCAGCCCGAGATACCGACCGTTGCTGCCGGAAGATGAGCACCCGATTGGTGCAGCCCCTCAGCTCACGCCTATCAGGTGCCGGGTCGCCGGATATAAAACTCGCGAGGAACAAAAGCTAATTTAGGAACTTATTAACTAACGAAGACATGGGAAAACGATATCGGCGTCTCGGAATCCAGAATATCTCCGAAATTTTGAAGGATGTGGTCTTTGTTGGGAACAGTATGGAGTAAGCCATGGCAAGGGAGACACCTCCGAAGGCAAAACCCAAACGTGTTAAGCAAAAACGAACAATCGCCACTCACGGGGCTCCACCTATAAAAGACAAAACCTCCGCACCTGAAACAGGCGTGCCTTTGGCTGATAGCATTGGTCAGGTCGCTACTTCGCCATCTGTCGATGTCACGGCTACCTTGTTATCAGGCGTTGAGTCCGAGAGTGACCATATGACTGCCGTTGTGACACCGGCCGTCTACAGCGACAAACCCCAGCCTCCGTTGGACGCTTCGTCCGAATCAGGTCCTGCGGGGACAGCGGGTTGGCTAACAATCCCGATACGCCAGTGGCGGTGGAGTCTAATTCCGTTGTGCGTATTTTTGATACTGCTGATTCCTCCGGCAAACGATAAATTGGGTAAACAGAAAGCTGTTGAGCATCCAGGAAATGGAACAACGATTCCTGCGAAATCAGCTCAGAACGTCGTAAGTCCTGCCGGCCCGCAGAGAGGTGTGGAGTCCGACCGTGCGGACCCAGTAGGACAACTCCCGGAAAAGACGCGGCTGGGAATCGAGCCGTCGAACATGCACTTGGCAACGCCCGCGAGTGTTGACAAGGGCTTCGAACAGAGAGCCGTTAGCGCCGAGAAAGCGAGCGAGGGATTGAATGCATCCCTGAAGCAAGCAAACGAAGACCTGGACGCTCAACGGCGCAAACTGCAGATCTTGGCAAACGAACTTAATGAGGTTCGAAAAACAGCCAGCGGTGATAAGCATGCCGCGGAACTGGCTAAGGTCGAGCGCGATAAAGCCGTCAATGATCTGCGGCTGTCTGAAACCTCGCTGAAGCAAGCTCAAGCGGCGACCACGTCTGAGCGAAGCCGGGCCGACTCAGCATTAAAGGATCTGCGGCTGTCTGAAATCTCGCTGAAGCAAGCTCAAGCAGCGATCACGTCCGAACGAAGCCGGGCCAACTCAGCTTTAAAGGATCTAGATACCGCTCGGATGCAGCGGGATGCTGCAAAGCACGCCTCTGAGAATTTGACCGCTGCACTCGAACAGGAGCGTAGAAACAACATCAGCCTCGCAGATCGCCTGAGCGCTGCACGAAGGGCAATGGACCTCATTAAGTCTCAAAGCGACGTTCGGAAAGCGCACCTGGAACGCGGGCCGAATAAACCCGCGATTACAAGCTCGGTCACAAAATCGAAGAATCGACGCTCCCGTGATTCAACTGCTCCGGCGAGGCAGAAGCCACCCCTTCCAAAATCGTTGCCGGAGGCTGTAGCGACTATAACTCTTCCCGAAGCTCTGCTTCCAAGCCCGTAAAATCACTTTGACTAGCGGTGCGCGTTCGGCAGCAAAAATGATTCCGGAGGTTCGTCATGTATAAATACATCGTAGCCGTATTGATGATGGGCAGCGCCATTGCGCCAGCCTTTGCGATGGACGCGGGCGGAGGTGGCAAGCTCGGTGGTCTTGGAGTCGGCGGTGGCGTAGGCGCGGGGACACAAGGCGCCTCGGTCGGGGCTGGCGCCAGCGTTAGCGGTGTCGGCGGAGCGAACGTCGGTGCCTCTGCTAGTACCAGCAAAGGATCTGTTGGCGTTAGCACCGGTGCGAGCGTTGGCACCACAGGGGTATCGACAGGTACCGGCGTTGGCGGAACCCTGGGGGCAAGCGGAGGTGTTACGGGGGGAGCTGGTGTGTCTGTAGGAGGCGGAGGCGCCGGTGTCTCTACAGGTGCCGCTGTCGGGGACCATTCGCCTTTGAATGGTGCGATTGTTTCCACAGCGCCGGCGCCGGTCGCGACAGAAACTGCTTCGAGCAGCGCGGGGACCATCGATCTGCCGGACGCACTCAGGCCTTCCAGTGCTGGAGACAGCGATCACATCTGGATCCAAAAAGCGTCGCCTGTTGAGCCTCAGTCCCGGGTACAGGTGGATTTTAGCCAGCCAACCACGATCCTAAGCGCCTGCCGCGAGGCGATCGTGTCTGCTGCCACACCTTTGGGGGCCGTCTTCGTTCAAGTGGATGGTGCCGGCCCCGTGGCCCGGAGTGACAAGGGGTTAATCGCGCCGTTAGACGTACAGATTCAGTATGAGAGGCAAGGCAAAGATGAAGTGCGCCGCGCAGCAGTAGGCTGTCGCCTGAATGCTTCTGGAAAAGTCACGGCAATTTCGCAGGCGTAATCGCGCATGAGGCGCACGTGCTGGTCGAAGGCCGAGTTGCATCGGTTGTCACCGACGAGCGATACTCAGAAGGTCACCGGCGCGAGTTGAATCCGCGGGCCGGGAGAACGCAGGGAGCGGTCTGACCTCTGGTCGACTTCCCGAGCCGGGTTTGCCGCTTGATTTCTCAATTCACGGGAATGCGGCAGCTGGCGCACGGCCAGGCGACAATTTTCCCCTGTATTTCCAATCGCCGAGGCAGATGGGTAAGATATTCCGCTACAAAGCTCCCGGATGGAAAAAACGTTCGAGAAGCAGCCGGCATAGCACCCGTCTCGCATTGTTCTGGGCGAAGGCAATCTGCTAGAACGCCTGCTCGGAATTATATTGTCCGCGGATTTGTCCTGAGCTGAGCGGTGTCGCGCGGCGGTCGTTGTGCCAGGCATCTGTCGGAACGCACAAGAGAGCGCTCGCACTTCATGACCATCGCCCTCACGCACCTTCAGCGGCTTGAAGCCGAGTCCATTCATATTTTTCGCGAGGTCGCGGCCGTTTTTGCCAAGCCGGTCATGCTCTATTCCGTGGGCAAGGATTCCTCGGTGCTGATGCATCTGGCGATGAAGGCGTTTTATCCTGCCAAGCCGCCCTTCCCATTTCTTCACGTCGACACAACCTGGAAATTCCGCGAGATGATCGCCTTTCGCGATCAGATGGCGCAAAGGCTCGGCTTCGACCTGCTGGTGCATGTCAACGAAGATGGCGTGCGCGACAACATCAATCCGTTCGACCATGGCTCGAATACCCATACGCATGTGATGAAGACCGTGGCGCTTCGCCAGGCGCTAGACAAATATGGCTTCGACGCGGCCTTCGGCGGCGCGCGTCGCGATGAAGAGAAATCGCGCGCAAAGGAGCGCATCTTCTCTTTCCGCAATGCGCAGCATGTATGGGACCCGAAGAACCAGCGGCCCGAAATGTGGAAGATTTTCAACACCCGGGTCTCTTCGGGAGAATCTATCCGCGTCTTCCCGCTGTCGAATTGGACCGAACTCGATATCTGGCAGTACATCTTGCAGGAAGATATCCCGATCGTGCCGCTTTATTTCGCCAAGCAGCGGCCGGTCGTTGAGCGCGACGGCATGCTGATCCTTAGGGATGACGAACGCATGAAGCTGCGGCCCGGCGAAACCGTCGAGAACCGGCTTGTGCGTTTCCGCACACTGGGTTGCTATCCCCTGACCGGGGCGATCGAGTCGGACGCCGACACGCTGGAAGCCATCGTCGGCGAAATGTTGACCGCACGCACGTCGGAGCGGCAAGGTCGCCTGATCGACCGCGATGAATCCGGCTCGATGGAAAAAAAGAAGCGCGAGGGATATTTTTGACCATGCGCCACATCATGGCGAAGACCCTGGCGCCGACCGATGGCGTCCGCGACTATCTGGCGGCGCAGGAACGGAAGTCGCTGCTGCGCTTCCTGACCTGCGGTTCCGTAGACGACGGCAAATCGACGCTAATCGGGCGCCTGCTGTCCGATACCAAGCAGATCTTCGAGGACCAACTCGCCGCACTCGAGCGTGACTCGCGCAAGCACGGCACGACCGGTGATGACATCGATTTCGCACTTCTGGTCGACGGCCTCGAGGCCGAGCGCGAGCAAGGCATCACCATCGACGTCGCTTATCGGTTCTTCGCCACGCCGAAGCGCAAATTCATCGTAGCCGACACGCCCGGCCATGAGCAGTACACGCGCAACATGGCGACCGGCGCCTCAACCGCCGATCTGGCGATCGTGCTGATCGATGCCCGACAGGGAGTGTTGCGCCAGACCAGGCGCCATTCGATCATCGCCTCGCTGCTCGGCATCCGCAATATCGTGCTGGCCGTCAACAAGATCGATCTCGTCGATTTCGACAAGGCGGTCTTCGACCGTATCGTTGAAGAGTACGGGCAGTTCTCGCGCGACCTCGGTTTCCAGACCATTGTGCCGATCCCTATGTCCGCCCGGTACGGCGACAACGTCACCAGCCGTTCGGGCAGTATGGGATGGTATTCCGGACCGACGCTGATTGAGCACCTCGAAACCGTTTCGGTCGACGAGGCGATGGTCGAGATGCCGTTCCGTTTCCCGGTCCAGTATGTCAATCGCCCCAATCTCGACTTTCGCGGCTTCGCCGGCACGATCGCATCCGGCTCCATCGCGCCCGGCGATGAGGTTGTCGTCGCCAAGTCAGGCAAGTCCTCGCACGTCAAGCGGATTGTCGCCCATGGCGGCGATCTCTCCCAGGCGGTAGCCGGCCAGGCCGTAACGCTGGTGCTCGACGATGAGGTCGAGATTTCCAGGGGCAACATGCTGGTGTCGCCGGCGGCGCGGCCGCAGGTCGCCGACCAATTCGCCGCCAACATCGTCTGGTTCGACGAACACGCGCTGTTGCCCGGCCGATCCTACATACTGCGGACCGAGACCGACCAAAGCAGCGCCACCATCACCGACCTGAAATACCGCATCAATGTCAATGATTTCGCGCACGAAGCGGCCAAGTCGCTTGAGATGAACGAAGTCGGCATCTGCAACATCTCGACGCGCACACCAATCGCCTTCGATCCCTTCGCCGAGAACCGCACCACCGGCGCCTTCATCCTGATCGACCGCGTCACCAACGCCACGGTCGGCGCCGGCATGATCTTGCATCCGCTGCGCCGAGCCGAGAACATCCATTGGCAATCGCTCGACGTCGGCAAGCGCGTGCGCGCCGAGATGAAGAACCAGCGGCCGGCGATATTCTGGTTCACCGGCCTGTCAGGCTCGGGCAAGTCGACCATCGCCAATCTGTTCGAGAAGAAGCTGTTCGCCACCGGCCGGCATACCTATATCCTGGATGGCGACAATGTTCGTCACGGTCTCAATCGCGACCTGGGGTTCACCGATGCCGATCGTGTCGAGAACATCCGCCGGGTCGCGGAAGTGGCGCGCTTGATGGCCGATGCGGGGCTCATCGTCATCGTTTCGTTCATTTCGCCGTTTGCCGCCGAGCGCCGCATGGCCCGCGAACTGATGGCCGAAGGCGAGTTCGTTGAGGTGTTTGTCGACACGCCCTTCGAAGAGTGCGCCCGTCGCGATCCCAAGGGCCTCTACGCCCGGGCCTTGAACGGCGAGATCAAGAACTTCACCGGGGTCGATTCCCCCTATGAGGCGCCGGAAAACCCTGAGATCCATCTAAAAACGCTCGGCAAATCCGCCGAGGAGATGGTGGACGCCCTGGAACATTGGCTGAACGAGCGCGACATTGCCGAGGACCAATATGACAATGGCGGCGGCATCTGACGACGCTCGGATTCTGGACACTTTCGAGCGGCTTGCCCTGGAGGCCGGACGCGAGGTCATGCGTGTGTTCCACGCCGGCTGCGCCGTCGACCGGAAGTCCGACTCCTCCCCGGTGACCGAGGCGGACCGCGAGGCTGAGAAGATCATTCTCACAGGCCTGCGCGCCGCATTTCCAAATATTCCTTGCGTGGCCGAGGAGGAAGCATCCGCCGGGGTCGTGCCGCCGGATCTGGACGGCGCCTTCTTTCTCATCGACCCGCTCGACGGCACCAAGGAGTTCGTCAACCGTCGGACCGACTTTACCGTCAACATAGCCCTTGTGCGCCATGGAGTGCCGGAGGTCGGCGTGGTCTTCGCGCCCTGTATCGGCCGGTTTTTCTCCGGCCGGCCGGGCAGGGCGGAATCTCTTGAAATCAGCGGTGACTACCAGATCATCGGGCGGCGTTCGGTCTCCGTGAGGACTGCCGCCGCACCCCTCGCTGTGGTCGCCAGCCGCTCGCACAACACGCCCGAAACCGAAGCCTATATCAGCAGCCTCGGTGCTGCCGAAATCGTCTCGGTCGGCTCGTCGTTGAAGTTCTGTCTTGTGGCCGGCGCCGAGGCGGATGTCTACCCGCGTTTCGGCCGCACCATGGAGTGGGATACGGCGGCGGGCGACGCGGTTCTGCGCGCCGCCGGTGGTATGACCCGCACCCTGGACGGCAAGCCCTTGGCCTATGGCAAGCGCGGACAAAGCGACGACGAGGACTTCGCCAATCCGCATTTTATCGCCAAAGGAAGGGCAGGGCCGGACCAGTAGGGGCCGGCCAACCCATTACTCGGCGGCGGTTTGCGTCGAATTCGAGCCGATATAGTTCCGGATCGTCTCCATGACACGGTCCTGGTCGGCTTCGCTCAGATAGGGATGCATGGGCAGGCACAGGATCCGGTTCGGCAGTTCCTCCGCAACGGCGAGGCCGGTCGGCGTGCGCGGGTAGTCGCGGTAGGCGAGCTGGGCATGCAGCGGCTTGACGTAGTAGATGACCGACGCGATACCCTTTTCGGTGAGATGGGCTTTCAGCCCGTCGCGCTTCGGCGTCTCGATTGCGTATTGCGCCCAGGCGGAACGGCTGCCCTGCAAATTGCGGGCCGCCGTGACGATATCGCCGAGCCCTTCGGCATAGCGGTTTGCAACAGCCTGACGCGCGATCATCTCGTCCTCGAGGATCGCCAGCTTCTCGATCAGGATTGCCGCCTGTATCGTATCGAGGCGCGAATTGATGCCGACCCGGACATTGTCGTATTGCGTTTCGCCCTTGCCGTGGAAGGCGAATGACCGCAGTTGTTCGGCCAGTGCGTCGTCATTGGTGAACATGGCGCCGCCATCGCCATAGCAGCCAAGCGGCTTTGCCGGATAGAAGCTGGTCGAGCCGACATGGCCGAATGAGCCGCACATCTTGCCATCGGCCGATCCGCCCATCGACTGGGCGGCGTCCTCGATCACCATCAGTCGTTCCCGCTCGGCGATCGCCATGAGCGAATCATAGTCGGCGGCAAGCCCGAACAGGTCGACGGGAATGATCGCCTTCGGCTTCAGCCGGCCTTCCTTCTTGATCATGGCGATGGCCGCCTCGAGGCTGGCGATGTCGATGTTGTAGGTCACCGGATCGACATCGACGAACACCGGCTCGGCCTTGGCCAGGGCCACCACTTCGGCGGTGGCAGCGAAGGTGAAGCTCGGCACGAACACGGCGTCACCGGGGCCGATGCCAGCCGCAAACAGCGGCAGCAGCAGTGCATCGGTTCCGTTGGCGCAGGCAACGACATGTTTGGTGCCGACATAGGCGGCGAGCTTGTTCTCGAACTCGGTGACCTGCGGACCGAGTATGTAGCGGCCTTCTTCGACGACGCGGTCGATGGCCGACTTCAGCCGATCGCGGATACGTTCGCGCTGTGCGCCAAGATCGATGAATTGCATGTCGGCCTCGAAGGTTTGACCAGATAGGGTGGTTTAGCCAGATAGTGGTCCGCTGGTACCAGAGTTGCGCGTGCCGAGAAAGTCGCAGGGCCAGCGCCGTTGATCGCCATCATGGCATGGTCTGTTACCGATCAGTCTGGCGCGCCTCGCCGAGGTGCCGGAAATCCGGGCTCAGTCGCGCATCATTCCGCACTTTAGGTCTCCCGGCGTGAGCCTGCGAAACATAAAGTGATCAACCCACTCAGCTTATGTTGACGCCTGGTTCAGGCGATCTCGTGCCGCCAGGGCGGGTTGGCGCCGGCTCGCGAAACCGTCACCGCCGCGGCCTTGGCGCCTAGCGTCAGCGCCTTGCGGATGGCATCCTGGGAAAGCCCGCCGATAGCCGCCTTGGTCAGCAAGCCTTGTTCATGCAGCGATGCGAGTATACCCGCGTTGAACGTATCGCCGGCGCCAACCGTGTCGACCACTTCGACCTGGTCGGGCATGACTGTCACGGCATGGTGCTTGCTGTAGCCGACCGCGCCCTCGCTTCCGTGCGTGACAACGATCAGCTTTGGCCCGCGATCGAGCCAGTTACGGATGACGTCCTCGTGGGTGCCCGCTTCGCCGAACCAGAGCAGGTCTTCGTCCGACAGCTTCACGATATCCGCCATTGCCATCAGCGTGCGGATACGCCTGAGATGCCTTGCCTTGTCCGGGATGAAGTTCGGCCGGATATTGGGGTCGAGCATCATGACGCGCTTTTCGTGCTCGCGCTTCATGAACGCCTCATAGGCACTTCCGGCCGGTTCCGAGATCAGGCTGATGGCGCCAAACAGCATGGCATCGATCTCGTCGCCAAGCTCCGGCAGGTCGTCGGTGGTGAGTAAGCGTCCGGCGGTGTTCTCGTCATAGAATGTGTAGGTCGCCTGGCCGTTATCCAGTCGCACGAAGGCAAGCGTAGTCGGCTGCGAAGAGGTGTGCGCGTAAGTGGAGCTGACCTTGCTGGCCCCAAGCGCGTCCCGCAACTCGCCGCCGAACAGGTCCGACGACAGGCCGGAAAAGAAGCTCGCCGGTGCCCCCAGGCGGCCGAGCGCGATCGCCGTGTTGAAGACCGCGCCCCCGACATACGGCGCAAAGGCCGGCTCGCCATTGGTCGTCGTGCGCGGCAGCATGTCGATGAGGGCCTCGCCGCAGCAAAGGATCATGGCTTCCTGGTCTCCGGCGGATGGATCACGCCCTTGCGGATGATGATGTTGGCGTAGAGCCTGGGCTCGCTAGTCGCGACGATGGCAAACGCCGATTTGACTCGTGCATAGAAGTCTGCGCCGGCCAGCGCAACCACCCTGCGTCTTGGCGCGCGTCTGGCGCAGATCGCCTCGATCTCATGGTGGACGGGATCGGCAAGCGAGGGATCGCCTTTCACCGACGCGCGAAACAGAGCCTCCGGGACGGTCTCGTCCACAGGCAGGATGCTCAAAACCGCATCGAGCATAGGAATGAGGTCGTGACCATCGGCGCGCACCAGCCGGGCCGCCTGGTTCTCGGCCGGATAATTTCCATCGACGAGGGCGATTTCGTCGCCATGACCCATGGCGCGCAGGATCGCCAGAAGCTCTGGACCGAGCAGGGACGGGATTCCGATCAACATTCAGGTGCTCCTGGAAATGGTCGTCGAGCCGATCAGAAAACGTTCGGATAGTGGCAGGCTGGCACCGCCGAGAGCGCGGGCATGAATACCGACGCTGCCCTCGCGAACGGTCGGCAGTTTGAGGCCCTCCACGTCGATCCTGGCAATGGCGTCGCTGATGCCATTAACGAGACGGCCGCGCACCGCCGTCGGCATCCATCCGTCGATCACCGCGGCTTCAAAATCGATGACCGATGATGCCGCGACGATGGCATAGGCCAGCGCTTTCGCGGCACTCGCGATCCAGTCGTCGAGTTCGGGGCCGATGTCGCCCCAGTCGTCCGGCGACGTCCACAGATGCGAGGCCTCGATGCCACGCGCGTTGAGCGCCTTTTCGAGCATGGCGATGGAGGCAACATCGATCAATTGGGTCGGCTTTCCATCCGGGCCGGGCACCGGCATGGAACCGAGCGCGCCGGCATTGCCGGTTGGCCCGCCAAACAGGCGGCCATTCAGCACGATCCCGCCGCCGGCGAAGGCGCCGATGTAGAAATACACAAAATCACGCGCCGCGCCTGCCTGGCCGAAGACGAGTTCGGCGCCGCAGGCCGATGTCGCATCGTTCTGCAGGTAGACCGGAAACTCGCACTTTGCCTGTATCTCGGCGCGGATGTCCCGACGGCGCCATTCATCCATGACGTCGCGCGGCGCGCCGGCGGTATCGGCCCAGTTCCACAATTCAAACGGCATAGCGATACCAACGCCGGCGATGCGCTTGTCCTGCAAGGGCGTCAGTTCGCTACGCATTTGCCGCATGCCGTTGGTGACGAATTCCACGGTCTCTCGCGGCGCCGGGTAGCGGTAGGAATGTTGCAGCATCGAGCGCACATTGCCCAGGAAATCGATCAGCACGAGTTCGGCGCTGCGACGCCCGATCTTGAGGCCGATGAAGAAGGCGCCTTCGGGGTTGAGCGCCATTGGGATCGAAGGCTGGCCGATCTTGCCGCGCAAAGGTGCCTGGCGCAGCAACAAGCTTTCTTCTTCGAGCTCGCGCATGATGACCGAGACGGTCTGTGCCGAAAGCCCGGTCATGCGGGCAATGTCGGATTTCGCTAGGCTGCCATGCTGTCGCACGAGGGATAGCACCAACCGCTCATTGTGGTCGCGCATGCCGCTCTGGTTGGTGCCGCGGTGAATTAGGCTGTCATTCGCTTCGGGCGAACCGTGCCTCGCAATGGCGGTTTCCACCCTGCTTTTCCTCCCGTCTTTCACTTAATTCTTTTCGTCAGAATGGGAGAAGGGGCCTACGCTGTCAATAATAAATAAGAGTGATTTAATTATTGACAGCAGCGCCGCCGTGGTATCTTTTGAGATGGCGTCCATACTGGGAGAGCTTTGATGGATGCGCTGCGGATGACGGTTGGCCGGCATCCAGAATGGTCACTGGGAGGAAGACATGGGTAAGTTGAATATTGTGAAGGCGGCCGTTGCCGGTCTTGCCTTTTATGGCGCGATGGCCTCGGTCTCGCACGCGGCCGATATCGTCGGCCTGATCACCAAGACCGAGGGCAATCCGTTTTTCGTCAAGATGCGCGAGGGCGCGCAGGCCAAGGCGAAGGAACTCGGTCTTACCCTGCAAACCTTCGCGGGCAAGTTCGATGGCGACAATGACAGCCAGGTCGCGGCGATCGAGAATTTGATCTCGGCTGGCGCCAAGGGCTTTGCCATCGTGCCGAGCGATTCCAGCGCTATCGTGCCGACGATCAAGAAGGCGCGCGATGCCGGCCTGCTGGTCATCGTGCTCGACACGCCGCTCGATCCCATCGACGCGGCCGACGCTACGTTCGCGACCGACAACTTCAAGGCAGGCGAGTTGATCGGGCAGTGGGCCAAGGGGACGCTGGGCGACAAGGCATCGAGCGCCAAGATTGCCTTCCTCGACCTCGCCACTAACCAGCCGACCGTCGACTATCTGCGTGACCAGGGCTTCATGAAAGGCTTCGGCATCGACATCAAGGATCCGAAGAAATATGGCGACGAGGCCGATGAGCGCATCTGCGGGCATGAAATGACCGGCGGCGCCGAGGATGGCGGACGCACCGCCATGGAGACCCTGCTGCAGAAATGCCCGGACGTGAGCATCATGTACACGATCAATGAACCGGCGGCAGCGGGTGGCTACCAGGCGCTCAAGGCCGCCGGCAAAGACGATGGCTCGGTCCTGGTGGTGTCGATCGACGGCGGCTGCCCGGGGGTCAAGAACGTCGAGGCTGGCGTCATCGGCGCGACCTCGCAGCAATATCCGCTTAAGATGGCGGCAATGGCGATGGAAGCGATCGAGAAATTCGCCAAGACGGGCGAAAAGCCGAAGCCCACCCCCGGCAAGGAATTCTTCGACACCGGTGCGACGCTGATCACCGACAAGCCGGTCAGCGGCGTGGAATCCATCGATACCAAGAAAGGCCTCGAACTCTGCTGGGGCTAACACCTTCCTAAGACCCGCAAGAAGGGCTTAGACTTCGACGGAAAGGGCGGCCCAGGCCGCTCTTTCCAACAACATGCGGTGCTTGGGAGGGGACTGGCAATGAGCGACGACACAAGCGGTTCGGCCATAGCCGAACGCGGACTCCATGGCAGCGATCAGACGGTGGCGAGCTTCGAGGAGGATGGCCGCTCGGGTCTGAAGAGCCTTCAAAGGTTCCTGCACGAATATCCGACGGCAATTCCGTTCATCGTGCTGGTCGTCGGCATCCTGATTTTCTCTGTGGCGGCCGGTGGGCGGTTCTTTGCCCCGTTCAATCTCTCTCTGGTCCTGCAACAGGTGACCATCATCGCCTTTCTGGGGATCGCGCAGACCCTGGTCATTCTCACAGCCGGCATCGACCTGTCCGTCGGCGCTATGATGGTGCTGTCGTCTATCGTCATGGGCCGGTTGACCGTCACCTACGGAGTTCCGGTCGAGATCGCCTTTGTTCTGGGCATGCTGACGGGGCTGCTTTGCGGCCTCATCAATGGCGTGCTCGTCGCCATCATCAAGCTGCCCCCCTTTATCGTCACGCTTGGAACCTGGAGCGTCTATGGCGCCATGGTCATCTATGTCTCGCACTCCGAGACGGTGAGGGCGCAGGACATCGAGACGATGGGACCGTGGCTTCAATGGCTCGGACATACGATCAGGCTGGGCGGCGGCGCGGTGCTGACCTACGGCACCATCGCGATGATCCTGACGGCTCTCATTGTCTGGTACGCTCTCAATCGAACGGCTTTCGGGCGCCACGTCTACGCGACCGGCGATGATGCCGAGTCCGCACGGCTTGCCGGCATCAACACACGCGGCACGCTGATTGCGGTCTATACATTGGCAGGCATCATTTGCGCGGTCGCCAGCTGGGCACTCATCGGCCGTATCGGCGCCGCCAGTCCGCTCGGCAACCAGACCGCCAATCTCGATGCCATCACCGCCGTGGTCATCGGCGGTACCTCGCTGTTTGGCGGGCGCGGCTCGATCCTTGGTACATTGTTCGGCGCCTTGATCGTCGGCGTCTTCCGCAACGGCCTGGCGCTCGCGGGCGTCGATTCGCTGTGGCAGGAATTCACCGTCGGTATCCTTATCATCCTTGCTGTCACGATCGATCAGTGGATCAGGAAGATCTCGGCATGAGCACCCAGCCAATTCTTCAGGCTAAAGGCCTCAACAAGCGCTATGGTAGGGTGGTGGCTCTCGACAATGCCGACTTCGACCTGATGCCCGGTGAGATCCTTGCCGTCATAGGCGACAACGGCGCAGGCAAGTCGACACTGGTCAAGGCGCTGTGCGGTGCCGTCATCCCGGATGCCGGCACGATAGAACTCGACGGCAAGGCGGTGCATTTCCGCTCGCCCATCGAGGCGCGCATGGCCGGCATTGAAACGGTTTATCAGAACCTGGCCCTGTCGCCGGCGCTCTCCATCGCCGACAACATGTTCCTTGGCCGGGAAATCCGCAAGCCCGGCTTCGTCGGACAATGGCTGCGCATGCTCGACCGGTCGGCAATGCAAAGGAAGGCGCGCGAGAAGCTTTCCGAACTCGGCCTGATGACCATCCAGAACATCAACCAGTCGGTCGAGACACTGTCTGGCGGCCAGCGTCAGGGCGTAGCGGTGGCGCGCGCCGCGGCCTTCGGCAGCCGTGTCGTGATCATGGACGAGCCGACTGCGGCGCTTGGCGTCAAGGAGAGCCGCCGCGTCCTGGAGCTGATGCTTGACGTCAAGCGGCGCGGCCTGCCGATCGTGCTGATCTCGCACAACATGCCGCACGTCTTCGAAGTGGCGGATCGCATTCACATCCATCGGCTGGGCCGTCGTCTCGCCGTCATCGATCCCAAGCAATATACGATGTCCGATGCCGTCGCCTTCATGACCGGGGCCAAGGTTCCACCAGAGGCCGCACTGGCCGCCTGAACGCGCGCCGGGCTGGCTGACGACTGCTGCCAAATTGCCGCAGGGCAGGCCGGCTGGCAGGAATCTAAATCGATTGAGCAAATAAGGGATTGCGCTAGCATGGCCCGGAAGGAATGGTGAAAGCCGGTATGATCGTGGCAACCCCACAAGAGGCAGCATGACGCGCGCGATGACATCTCAAGCTCCCCAACCCGAACTCGAAAAACCGGACCCGAAGACGCTCGCGGCGGAAGTCTTGCGCGCCCTCAAATACAGGGTTGGCAAGGACACCACGGTCGCGACCCAGTATGACTGGCTGACAGCCTCGATCATGGTGGTGCGTGACAGGATCGTCGATCATTGGATGCAGGCGACGAAGGAAGCCTACGAGCAGCAGGAAAAGCGCGTCTACTATCTGTCGCTGGAGTTTCTCATCGGCCGCTTGATGCGCGATGCCTTCTCCAATCTGGGCCTGATGGACAATATGCGCGACGCCTTGTCGTCGCTCGGCGTCGACCTCGACCTTATCGCCGCGCTGGAACCCGATGCGGCCCTCGGCAATGGCGGTCTAGGCCGGCTCGCCGCCTGTTTCATGGAAAGCATGGCGACGGTCGACATTCCCGCGCATGGCTACGGCATCCGCTACGCCAACGGCATGTTCAGGCAGGAGATCCATGACGGCTGGCAGGTCGAACTGCCCGAAACCTGGCTCGATCACGGCAACCCCTGGGAATTCGAGCGTCGCGAACGTTCTTTCGATGTCGGCTTCGGCGGTTCGGTGGAATCGATCACCTCCAAGGATGGCCGGCTGGAGCGTCATGTCTGGAAACCGATCGAGCATGTCCTTGCCGTCGCCTATGACACGCCGGTGGTCGGCTGGCGGGCAAACCGCGTCAACACGCTTCGGCTATGGTCTGGCATGCCGATCGATCCGATCCTGCTCAGCAAGTTCAACGCCGGCGACCACATCGGCGCACTGGCCGAAAGCAATAAGGCGGACGCTCTGTCGCGCGTGCTTTATCCCGCCGATTCCCACATGGCAGGGCAGGAGCTCAGGCTGCGCCAGGAGTATTTCTTTTCCACCGCCTCGCTGCAGGACATCTTGCAGCGCCATCTCAGCCAATATGGCAATCTGCAGTCTTTGCCCGACAAGGCGGCGATCCACCTCAACGACACCCACCCGGCCATTGCGGTGCCGGAGCTGATGCGTCTGCTGATGGATGTCCACGGCATGGACTTCGACCTCGCCTGGGACATCACCAAGCGCACCTTCGGCTACACGAATCACACGCTGTTGCCCGAAGCGCTGGAAAGCTGGCCCGTGCCGCTGTTCGAACGGCTGCTGCCGCGCCACATGCAGATCGTCTACGCCATCAACGCGCAAGTGCTTCTCGAGGCACGCGCCACCAATCATTTCTCCGACGAGCAGATCAGCCGAATCTCGCTGATCCAGGAAAATGGCGACCGCCGGGTTCGTATGGGCAATGTCGCGTTTGTCGGCTCGCACTCCATCAACGGTGTCTCGGCGCTGCACACCGATCTGATGAAGGAAACGGTGTTCGCCGACCTGCACAAGCTCTATCCAGACCGCATCAACAACAAGACCAACGGCATCACGCCGCGGCGCTGGCTGATCCAGTGCAATCCCGGCCTGACGACGCTCGCCCGCGAGGCGATCGGCGATGACTTCCTCGATGACATCGATGCGATCAAGGGCCTCGATGTCTTCGCTGACGATGCCGTCTTTCGCGACAAGTTCGCCGCCGTCAAGCGAGAGAACAAGGCGCGGCTGGCCAATCTTGTTGCCGATCGCCTCGGGATAAAGGTCGACCCCTCGGCGCTGTTCGATATCCAGATCAAGCGCATCCATGAATACAAGCGCCAGCTTCTGAACATCCTCGAGGCGATCTCGCTTTACGACCAGATCCGCTCGCACCCCGAGCGCGACTGGATGCCAAGGGTGAAATTCTTCGGCGGCAAGGCGGCTCCGAGCTACCACAATGCCAAGCTGATCATCAAACTCGCCAATGACGTTGCCAAGGTCATCAATCGCGACCCGGCCGTGCGCGGCCTGCTGAAAATCGTGTTCGTGCCGAACTACAATGTCAGCCTGGCCGAAATCATGATGCCGGCCGCCGATCTGTCTGAGCAGATCTCGACCGCCGGCATGGAGGCGTCCGGGACCGGCAATATGAAGTTCGCGCTGAACGGGGCGCTCACCATCGGCACGCTGGACGGCGCCAATGTTGAGATCAAGGAATGTGTCGGCGACGACAACATCTTCATCTTCGGGCTGACCACCGCCGAGGTCGCCGAACGGCGTAATAATGGCTACAATCCCCGCGCGGTCATCGAAGGCTCGCCCGAGCTTTCGCAAGCACTCGCCGCGGTCTCCTCGGGCGTTTTCTCACCGGACGATCCGGAGCGGTATCGCGAGCTCATCAACGGTCTCTTCAACAGCGATTGGTTCATGGTCGCCGCCGACTTCGATGCCTATTCCGATGCGCAACGCGAGGTTGATGCCGTCTGGCGCAACAGTCCGGACTGGTATGCAAAGGCGATCCGGAACGTTGCGCGCGTCGGCTGGTTCTCGTCGGACCGCACGATCCGTCAATACGCGAAAGAAATCTGGAACGTACCCGCCTGATGTGATTGCATGAAGCGCGAATGATATGGTGCGTGCGGGAACTTGCCCGAGCGTGTTGCGGTTAATGGCAATGACATGCACAAAACAAGCACTTGCTGCCCGAGGAGGGACACGGCCTGATGAGGAAGCCGAGCGTGACCGCTGCGACAGGCGGGCCGGACGGAGCGGCGGCGGCCGGCGATGTCGCGGCGATTGTCGCCGGCACGCATGGCGATCCTTTCGCGGTTCTCGGCGTCCATGAGGTCGGCAAGGCTCTTTTTGCGCGCTGCTTTGTTCCGCACGCCGAATTCGTTACCGCCTACACGCTGGACGGCAATGTCGCGGGTAAACTGTCCAGACGTGATGATGGCGGGTTTTTCGAAGGCAGGCTTTCCATCCGCAAGCGTCAGCCGCTGCGCTATCACGCCAGGAACGCCGGCGGCGACTGGTGGCTGACCGACCCCTATTCCTTCGGTCCGGTGCTTGGGCCGATGGACGACTACTACATTGCCGAAGGTTCGCATCTTCGGTTGTTCGACAAGCTCGGGGCGCATGTGCTTGAGCACGAGGGTGCCTCGGGCGTGCATTTCGCCGTATGGGCCCCTAATGCGAGGCGCGTTTCGGTGGTCGGCGATTTCAATCAATGGGATGGTCGCCGGCATTCCATGCGCGACCGCCGTGATACCGGGATCTGGGAAGTCTTCATTCCAGACATCGGCGCCGGCCATCCCTACAAATACGAGATCATCGGCCCCAATGGCGTCAGGCTGCCATTGAAAGCCGATCCGTTCGCCTTCAAGTCGGAATTACGCCCGGCGACGGCCTCCGTCGTCGCCATGCCGCCGGCGCATGAATGGGGCGACGAGGCGCACCGCACTTACTGGCGCAACGCCGATCCCCGGCGCGAAGCCATCTCGATCTACGAGGTCCATGCCGGCTCCTGGCAGCTTCGCGACGACGGAACCTTCCTGTCCTGGGACGAACTGGCCGACAGGTTGATTCCCTACGTCGTCGAAACCGGCTTCACCCATATCGAGTTCATGCCGATCTCCGAACATCCCTACGATCCATCCTGGGGCTATCAGACGACCGGTCTCTACGCGCCGTCGGCCCGCTTCGGCGATCCTGAAGGCTTTGCCCGTTTCGTCGACGGCGCTCATCGAGCAGGGCTCGGTGTGATTCTCGACTGGGTGCCCGCACATTTCCCGGTCGACGAGCACGGCCTGGCGCATTTCGATGGCACGGCGCTCTATGAGCATGCCGATCCGCGCCAAGGTTTCCATCCGGACTGGAACACGGCGATCTACAATTTCGGGCGCCGCGAGGTGGTCTCGTTCCTGGTCAACAATGCGCTGTTCTGGGCTGAAAAATATCATGTCGACGGTCTGCGCGTCGATGCCGTCGCCTCGATGCTCTACCTCGACTATTCGCGCAAGGCCGGGGAATGGGTTCCCAATGAAAAAGGCGGCCGGGAAAACCTCGAGGCGGTCAGCTTCCTGCGGAAGATGAACAAGGAGGTCTATGGCCATCATCCGGGTGTCATCACCATAGCCGAGGAATCGACATCATGGCCGAAGGTCTCGGCACCGGTGCATGAAGGCGGGCTGGGGTTCGGCTTCAAGTGGAACATGGGGTTCATGCACGACACGCTGGAATATTTCGCCAGGGAGCCGATCTACCGCAAGCACCACCACAATGACCTCACCTTCGGCTTGGTCTATGCCTATTCGGAAAACTTCGTCCTGCCGCTTTCCCATGACGAAGTCGTGCACGGCAAGGGAACGTTGCTCACCAAGATGGCAGGGGACGACTGGCAGAAATTCGCGACCCTGCGCGCCTACTACGCCTTCATGTGGGGGTATCCCGGCAAAAAGCTGTTGTTCATGGGGCAGGAGTTCGCGCAGCGGCGCGAATGGAGCGAGGCACGCGCGCTCGACTGGAACCTGGTCGATGCGCCGCAGCATCGAGGTGTCTGGCAAACGGTGCGCGACCTCAACTATCTCTACCGCTCGCGTCCGGCCCTGCATGGGCGAGACTGCGAGCCGGAAGGGTTCTCCTGGCTGATCGCCGATGACAGCCAGAATTCGGTTTTCGCCTGGTTGCGCAACGCGCCAGGCGGCAGTCCGGTGGCGGTCATCTCCAATTTCACGCCGGTGCCGCGCGACGACTATCGCGTGCCTTTGCCGAAGGCGGGAAAGTGGCGCGAGATAATGAATACCGACGGTGCCGACTATGGCGGTTCCGGCAAGGGCAATGGCGGGATGGTCGAAGCGGTCGAGCACGGCGGCGGCGTCTCTGCCACAATGCTTTTGCCGCCGCTGGCGACGATCATGCTTGAACTTGTCGCCGACTGAGCCATTTCGGAAATGATGATTTTGGGAGGGTGAGATGGCCGAAACGAAACGATCACAGCCGCTGGCGCGCGATGCCATGGCCTATGTCCTGGCCGGCGGCCGCGGCAGCCGCCTCAGGGAACTGACCGACCGCCGCGCCAAGCCTGCCGTCTATTTCGGCGGCAAGACGCGCATTATCGACTTCGCCCTTTCCAACGCGCTGAACTCCGGCATCCGCCGTCTTGGGGTCGCCACGCAATACAAGGCGCATTCGCTTATCCGCCATCTGCAGCGTGGCTGGAACTTCCTGCGTCCGGAGCGAAATGAGAGCTTCGACATCCTGCCGGCCAGCCAGCGCGTGTCGGAGACCCAATGGTACGAGGGAACGGCCGACGCCGTCTACCAGAACATCGACATCATCGAGGCCTATGGCCCGGAATACATGGTGATCCTCGCCGGCGACCACATCTACAAGATGGACTACGAAATGATGCTTCGCCAGCATGTCGACGCCAATGCCGACGTCACGGTCGGGTGTCTCGAAGTGCCGCGCATGGAAGCAACCGGCTTCGGCGTCATGCATGTCGACGACAAGGACAACATCATTTCCTTCATCGAAAAGCCGGCCGATCCGCCCGGCATTCCCGGCCAGCCTGAACTTGCGCTGGCATCGATGGGTATCTACGTCTTCAAGACGACGTTCCTGATGGACCAGTTGCGCCGTGACGCCGCCGAACCGGGGTCGAGCCGCGACTTCGGCAAGGACATCATCCCCTACATCGTCGAGCATGGGAAAGCGGTGGCTCATCGCTTCGCCAAATCCTGCGTCCGCTCGACCGCCGAAAACGAAGCCTACTGGCGCGATGTGGGAACCGTCGACGCCTATTGGGAAGCCAATATCGACCTGACCGATATCACTCCTGAACTCGATCTCTACGACCGGGACTGGCCCATCTGGACTTATGCCGAGTTGAAGCCGCCGGCAAAATTCGTCCATGACGAGGATGGCCGCCGCGGGTCGGCCGTGTCGTCGCTGGTCTCGGGCGACTGCATCGTGTCCGGGGCATCGTTGAAAAGAAGCCTGATTTTCACCGGCGCGCGCATCAATTCCTATTCGACGCTGGAAGAAGTCGTCATGCTGCCCGACGTTCACGTCGGCCGGAACGCAAAATTGAAGCGCGTCGTCATCGACCACGGCGTAAGGATACCGGAAGGTCTGGTTGTGGGCGAAGACCCGGTCCTCGACGCCAAGCGCTTCCGGCTTTCCGAAAAGGGCATCTGCCTGGTCACCCAGGACATGATCGACAAGCTAGGTCTCTGACGCATGCAGGTTCTGTCGGTTACGCCCGAAATCTTCCCGCTGATCAAGACTGGCGGGCTTGCCGACGTAACCGGCGCGCTGCCCATCGCTCTTGCCGCCAAGGGCGTCATCATGCGCACGCTCATTCCCGGCTTTCCAAGCGTGATGGCTGCGATCAAGAAAAAGAAACCCGTCCTGCAATATCCGCTTCTGCAAGGCGGCAAGGCGTCGGTGCAGGCGGTGCGCCTTGCGGGGCTGGACCTGTTCGTCCTCGACGCGCCGCATCTGTATGATCGTCCCGGCGGCCCTTACGGCAATCCGTCGGGAGCGGACTGGCCGGACAATTGGCGGCGCTTCGCGGCGCTGAGCCAGGTCGGCGGCGATATCGCCGGCGGCGCAATCGCACGCTACCAGCCCGACATCGTCCACGCCCATGATTGGCAGTCGGCCATGACGCTCGCCTATATGCGTTACGGCCGGGCAGTCGCCGTGCCGTCGATGATGACAGTGCACAACCTCGCATTCCAGGGTCAGTTCGGAGCTGGCATCTTTGGCGAGCTTGAACTGCCAGCCGCGGCGATGGCGCTTGACGGCGTCGAATATTACGGCGGAGTCGGCTTCCTCAAGGCCGGGCTGCAGGCGGCTTGGGCAATAACCACCGTGAGCCCGACCTACGCGCAGGAAATTCGCTCGCCCGAATTCGGCATGGGTCTCGACGGCCTCATCAACATGCGCTCCAACGATCTTCACGGCATCGTCAACGGCATCGATACCGACATCTGGAACCCGGAAACCGACAAGCATCTGGTGTCGGGCTTTACGGCCGCGACCCTGGAAGCGCGCGCGCCCAACAGGGCGGCGGTCGAGGAGCGCTTCAATCTCGATCGGGACGAAAGCCCCATCGTCTGCGTCGTCAGCCGCCTGACCTGGCAGAAAGGCATGGACATTCTTGCGACTGTCGTCGACGGCATCGTCGGGTCCGGCGTGCGCCTTGCCGTTTTGGGGGCAGGCGATGCGGGTCTCGAAGGTTCGCTGCTCGCCGCTGCGGCGCGCCATCGCGGCCGCATCGGCGTCGTCGTCGGCTATGACGAGGGGCTCTCGCACATCATGCAGGGTGGATGCGATGCGATCGTCATTCCGTCGCGCTTCGAGCCCTGTGGGCTGACACAGCTTTACGGCCTGCGCTATGGCTGCGTCCCTGTGGTCGCCCGCACCGGTGGCCTCGCCGATACGGTCATTGATGCCAATGAAGCCGCGCTCTCGGCCGGCGTCGCCACCGGCTTCCACTTCGCGCCCAACAATGCCGGCGCCTTGCTGCATGCGATGCGCCGTCTGGTCGATGCTTATAATGCTCCTACGGTTTGGCAGGCCCTGCAGCGCCAGGGCATGAGGGCCGAGGTGTCGTGGGACAAAAGCGCAGAGAAATACATTGAACTTTATCGTTCGCTGCTTTCGAGAAGGGTTTCCTGAAGCATGATCCGGACCGTCCCCACCAAACCCTATTCCGATCAGAAACCTGGCACGTCGGGCCTGCGCAAGAAGGTGCCGGTGTTCCAGCAGGAGCACTATGCCGAGAACTTCATCCAGTCGATCTTCGATGCGCTCGAGGGATTCGAGGGCAAGACGCTGGTGATCGGCGGCGACGGGCGCTTTTACAACCGCGAGGTCATCCAGAAGGCCATCGCCATGGCGGCGGCCAATGGCTTCGGCAAGGTGATGGTCGGACAGGGCGGCATCCTGTCGACGCCGGCGGCTTCTCACGTCATCCGCAAATATCAGACCTTCGGCGGCATTATCCTGTCGGCCAGCCACAATCCGGGCGGCCCGCACGAGGATTTCGGCATCAAGTACAATGCCGGCAATGGCGGCCCCGCCCCTGAAAAGCTGACCGACGCGATCTTCGAAAAGACCAAGACGATCTCCAGCTTCAAGACGGCCGATGTCGATCCGATCGACATCGACAGGATCGGCAAGGTCGAGGCCGCTGGCATGACGGTCGAGATCATCGACCCGGTCGCCGACTATGCCGAACTGATGGAAAGCCTGTTCGACTTCGACGCGCTGCGCAAACTGTTCAAGTCGGGCTTCCGCATGCGCTTCGACGCGATGCATGCGGTGACGGGCCCCTACGCCAAGGAGATCCTTGAGAACCGCCTAGGCGCGCAGGACGGCACTTGTCGCAATTTCAAACCGCTGCCGGACTTCGGTGGCCATCATCCCGACCCGAACCTTGTCCATGCAAAGCACCTCTATGATGAGATGATGGGTGCGGATGCGCCTGACTTTGGTGCTGCTTCCGACGGCGACGGCGACCGCAATTTGATCATCGGCAAGGGCATCTTCGTCACCCCGTCGGACTCGGTCGCCATGCTGGCCGCCAATGCCCGCCTTGCGCCGGGCTACAAGGACG
Source organism: Mesorhizobium sp. ES1-1 (assembly GCF_020164785.1). Lineage (GTDB taxonomy): Bacteria > Pseudomonadota > Alphaproteobacteria > Rhizobiales > Rhizobiaceae > Mesorhizobium. The sequence goes on from NZ_JAIUGX010000002.1 coordinate 115,834, forward strand.
GCTTGAAGGGTATCGCCCGCTCGATGCCGACAAGCGGTGCCGCCGACCGCGTGGCCGAAAAACTTGGCATCGGACTGTATGAAACGCCGACTGGCTGGAAGTTCTTCGGCAATCTCCTCGATGCCGGCATGGCGACGATCTGCGGCGAGGAAAGCGCCGGCACCGGTTCCAACCATGTGCGCGAAAAGGATGGCCTGTGGGCCGTGCTGTTGTGGCTCAACATCCTCGCCGCGCGGGGCGAAAGCTGCAAGCAGATCGTGACCGAGCATTGGGCGACTTACGGGCGCAATTATTACTCGCGCCACGACTATGAGGAGGTCGAAAGCGGCCGCGCCAACGCGTTGATCGACGAGCTCCGCGCCAAGCTCGGTTCGCTGCCCGGCACCAGCGTGCGCGGCATGACCGTCGCCAGCGCCGATGACTTCGCCTATCACGATCCGGTCGACGGATCGACCAGCGAGCATCAGGGCATCAGGGTGTTGTTCGAAGGCGGCTCTCGCGTTGTCTTCCGGCTTTCGGGCACCGGCACGTCTGGCGCGACGTTGCGCGTCTATATCGAGCGCTACGAGCCCGACAGGTCGAAGCATGATCTCGACACGCAGGTCGCGCTTGCCGACCTGATCGCCGCCGCCGATGATATCGCCGCGATCCATCGCAACACCGGCCGTCCCAAGCCGAGCGTGATTACTTGAGGGTGACGCTGGGTTTCCGTAGCTCACAAAGAGCGCCGTCTGAAACAATCGCTGCTCTATGGCGCTGTATCCCCCTCTGGCCGGCAGGTCAGAGGGGGGTGCGTCGCGCTAGCTTGGACAATAATCTCAAGTGACCAAACTCGGCGCTACCGTCATCCCAGAAGGCACCCGCTTCGCTGCCTGGTCCTCGTCGGCCCGACGCCTCTGGGTCTCGATCTTCGACGAGCAGGGAGCGCGCGAACTCGATCGGTTGGAACTACAGCCCGAAGGCAATGGGGTCCATGCGCTCTTCGCCTCCGGCCTTGGAACCGGGACCCGCTATGGATTTCGCGCCGATGGCGACTACGCGCCGGAGCGGGGCCAGTGGTTCGATCCCGACAAGCTGCTCACCGATCCCTATGCCATTAAGATCGACCGCCCCTACCACTACCACTGGCAATTGACTGCCAAACGGAGCGAGGGGGCTGACACCGCGCCGCTGATGCCCAAGGCAATCGTGGTCGGGCTGCCGGAGCCTGTGCCGTCTCTGGCGCCCGTCTTCCGGCCAGGAGGCCTGATCTACGAGCTCAACGTCCGCGCTTTCACCAAGCTGCATCCGGACATTCCGGAAGCGCAGCGCGGGACGATCGCGGCGCTCGCCCATCCCGCTATCATCGAGCACCTGGTGAAGCTTGGTGTTTCCGCGGTCGAACTGATGCCGGTGACGGCGTCGATCGACGAGCGGCATTTGCCGCCACTCGGACTGCGCAATGCCTGGGGCTACAATCCGGTGACGTTCATGGCGCTCGATCCGCGCCTGGCGCCAGGGGGCATCGCCGAATTGCGGGACACGGTAGAGGCGCTGCGCAAGGCCGGCATCGGCACCATCCTCGACCTCGTCTTCAACCATACCGGCGAAAGCGATTGGCTCGGGCCAACGCTGTCGCTGCGCGGCCTCGATAATCAGGTCTATTACAGCCATCGGCCCGACGGCGCGCTGGCCAATGACACCGGTACCGGCAACACGGTTGCCTGCGACCATCCGGTCGTCGCGGAAATGGTCCTCGACACGCTTCGTCATTTTGTCAGTCACGCCGGCGTCGATGGCTTCCGCTTCGATCTAGCCCCGATACTGGGGCGGGTCGATGGGATATTCAAAGCGGACGCGCCATTGTTGAGGGCAATGCGCGAGGATGCGCTGCTGGCCGACCGCGTGCTGATCGCCGAGCCTTGGGACATCGGCCATGACGGTTATCAGCTGGGCAATTTTCAGCCGCCCTTCCTCGAATGGAACGACAAATACCGCGACGATGTCAGGCGGTTCTGGCGTGGCGATGCGGGCATGGTCGGTGCTTTGGCGACACGGCTTGCCGGCTCGTCCGATGTCTTTGGCAGGTCAGGGCAACATGCCAGCCGCACGGTCAATTTCATTGCTGCCCATGACGGCATGACGTTGGCCGATATCTTGCGTTATGAGCACAAGCACAATGAGGCCAATGGCGAGCACAATCGCGACGGCCATGATGAAAACCTGTCATGGAACAACGGCATCGAGGGCGCTACCGATGATCCTACCATCGCGTCGGCTCGCCTGCGAGACCAGCACGCGCTGCTGGCCACGCTGTTCGCCTCGCGCGGTACCATCATGCTGACGGCCGGGGACGAGTTCGGCCGTACCCAGCAAGGCAACAACAACGGCTATGCGCAGGACAATGACGTCACTTGGCTCGATTGGGGCGGGCGCGACCAGGTGCTGGAGCAGCACACCGCGCTTCTCGCCGCGATGCGCCGCAAGGTGCCGGCCCTGTCGCAAACGAGCTTCCTGACCGGCCGGCCACCGGCTGGTTCTGACGTGCCGGATGTGGCCTGGTTCACAGAAACAGGTGCTCCGCTCGGCGAGCAGGACTGGCAGGATCCGCGGCGGCACCGACTTGTCATGGTCATGGACGCCCAGGCACGGGGAGAGCGCTTTGCCGTCCTCATCAATGGCGATCGCCGTGCCTGCATGTTCACGCTGCCCCAGCGCGATGGCTTTTCCTGGGAACCAGCCATAGATGCCGGTCAGAACATCTCGCGGCCGGTTCCGGGACGCAAAGTCACATTCATGATCGAGCGAAACGTCGCGCACGTCAGCTGAAAGGAGAACCCGCCATGGCGGCAAGTGAGAATACGCCGTGGTGGCGCGGTTGCGTCATTTACCAAATCTACCCGCGCTCCTTTCAGGACACGACAGGCGACGGCAGCGGCGACCTGCGCGGCGTAACGTCGAGGCTGGCGCATGTCGCCTCGCTTGGGGTCGATGCCATCTGGCTATCGCCCTTCTTCAAGTCGCCGATGGCCGACATGGGTTACGACGTATCGGATTATCGCGCGGTCGACCCGATGTTCGGCACTTTGCAGGACTTCGATGAGATGGTCGCCGAGGCACACCGGCTCGGTCTGAAGGTCATCATCGATCAGGTGCTGTCACATACATCCGAAAGCCATAACTGGTTCTTCGAAAGCCGGGCCAGCCGGACCAACCCCAAGTCGGACTGGTATGTCTGGGCCGATGCCAAACCCGATGGCAACGCCCCCAACAACTGGCTCTCCGTGTTCGGCGGACCGGCATGGGAATGGGATTCGACCCGCAAGCAATACTATCTGCATAATTTCCTTGCCTCGCAGCCCGACCTGAATTTCCACAATCTGGAGGTGCAGGACGCGCTGCTGGACACGGTCCGCTTCTGGCTGGACCGTGGCGTCGACGGCTTCCGGCTGGATACGGTCAATTACTACGTCCACGACCGATGGCTGCGCAGCAACCCGCCTTTGGCATCGAGCGTTGCCGGCACCAATACCGAGGCCAGCACATACCTTTACCAGGAACATCTGTTTGACAAGACACAGCCGGAAAACCTGGACTTCCTCAAGCGCTTCCGCGCCATGCTCGATGAATATGACGATCGGGCCGCCGTTGGAGAGATCGGCGACGAAGGCCGCTCGCTGCAAACTTTGGCCGCCTACACAACGGGCGGCGACAAGCTGCATATGTGCTACACCTTCGATCTGCTTGGGCCGCAGTTTTCCGCTTCGCATGTGCGCGACTGCGTCGAGGCTTTCGAAACCTCCGTGGCCGATGGCTGGGTCTGCTGGGCGTTCTCCAATCACGACGTGGTGCGCCATGTCAGTCGCTGGACAACGCCGGGCGGCGATCCGGACGTGGTCGCAAGGTTCTCGATCCTGCTGTTGTGTTGCCTGCGCGGATCTATCTGCCTTTACGAGGGCGAGGAGCTGGGCCTTGAGGAGGCCGTACTGAATTATGAGGATCTGCGCGACCCAGTTGGCATCCGCTTCTGGCCGGGCCTCAAGGGGAGGGACGGTTGCCGCACGCCGATGGTCTGGCAGGCGGGCGCCCAAAATGCAGGCTTTTCGACGGGCAAGCCCTGGCTGCCGGTGCCTACGAGCCATGCAATCCGTGCCGTCGATGTCCAGAATGCCGACACCGCCTCGATTCTCGCATTCTATCGTGACGCTCTAGCTATGCGCAGGGAACATGAGGCGTTGGCGACGGGCTCGCTCCGCCTGCTCGATGCGGAGGGCGACGTGCTTGCCTTTGTGCGTGTCGGCGGCGGCGAAAACTTGCTCTGTGTCTTCAATTTTGGCACTTCGGCCGCCGATTGGCGGCTGCCCGACGACATCCGCTCGCTCACCAAGCTCCATGGCGAGGCCGATATCGTCGGTCAGACCACCCTCTCGCTGCAGGCGCTGGCCTGCTTCCTTGGACGGTTCGACTGACAGAGGATTTAGCGCCAAATACACAGGGTACGACGTCTGCACTAATCGGCGAACAGCCGAAATGCCTCACATTGCCTGACGCCACCCCGGCACATCACGGAGAAGGCCTTACTTTGGGTGACTCAGAGAGTGTGTTGAAATAAAAATTCTCCACGTTAGTGTTTGGGCACCAGCCGCGGGAAGGGAACCGACGGCGCGCTCGAAGGACCAGACATTGGATCCAGGGCGTCAACACTCAAGGCGCGCCGGTGGCCGCGCCGACAGGGAGAACTTCATGCTGAAAAACATGCTGAAGGCGACGGTGTTCGCCACGACCATGACTTTAGCTTCCGGCGCATTCAGTGCGCCTGCCTTCGCCGAGACAGTTTACAACAGAGGCACCGCCGCAGAGTCGGAATCGGTGGACCCACACAAGACCTCGACGGTCTATGAAGCCAACGTCTTGCGTGACTTGTTCCAGGGCCTTGTCATGCAGGATGAGAAGGCGAACCTCATTCCAGGTGCGGCCGAAAGCTGGACGGTTTCCGACGACGGCACGGTCTATACGTTCAAGCTGCGCAAGGACGGCGTCTGGTCGGATGGCAGCCCGGTGACGGCGGACGACTTCGTCTACTCCTTTCGTCGCCTTGAGGATCCGGCGACCGGCGCCGAATACGCTTCCATGCTCTATCCCATCAAGAATGCCGAGGAAGTGAACACCAAGAAGGGCAAGCCGGAGGACATGGGCGTCAAAGCGATCGACGCCGGAACGCTGGAAGTGACGCTCAAGGCGCCGACGCCCTATTTCCTCGAAATGCTGACGCATCAAGCGTCCTATCCGGTCAGCAAGGCGTCCATCGAGAAGCTCGGCGCCGACTGGATCAAGCCGGGCAACCTCGTCTCGAATGGCGCCTACACGTTGGCAGAATGGGTTCCCAACGACCATATGAAGCTGGTCAAGAATCCGAAATTCTGGGAAGCCGGGACGGTCAAGTTCGACGTCGTCAACTACATCCCGACCGAAGACCGCTCCTCGGCAATGAAGCGCTTCGAGGCAGGCGAACTGGACAGCTATGACGACCTTCCGACAGAACAGCTCGCTGACCTGAAAACCAAATTCGGCGATCAGATACGCGTCGGGCCTCAGCTCGGCACCTACTACTATGCCATCAAGACCGACAAGGCACCCTGGGACAATCCCGAACTGCGCAACGCCATTTCGATGGCGATCGATCGCGACTTCCTGGCGGAGAAGGTCTGGCAGAACGCCATGCTGCCCGGCTACTCGATGGTGCCACCCGGCATCGAGGGCTATACGCCGGCGATGGCCAAGTTTGCCGACATGTCTCAGATCGACCGCGAGGACGCGGCCAAGAAGGTTCTCGAGAAGCTCGGCTACACTCCCGAGAAGCCTCTGAAGATGGAAATCCGCTACAACACCTCGGAAAATCACAAGAATACGGCGGTCGCCATCCAGGAACAATTGAAGCCGCTTGGCGTCGACGTCACGCTCCTCAATACCGACACCAAGACCCACTATTCCTTTCTGGAGCAGAAGGGCGATTATGATTTGGCGCGCGCCGCGTGGATCGCCGACTACAAGGATCCAGAAACCTTCCTCGGCATCTCGCGCAAGGCGAGCGGCAACAATTATTCGAACTACGACAGCCCGAAATACGAGGAGGCCATGAATAAGGCCGCCGCCTCAGGCGGAAAGCCGGAAGAGCGTATGAAGGATTTGTCCGCTGCCGAACGGGTCCTCATCGACGAGGTCGGCCAGATCCCGCTCCTCTATTACAGCTACCACGACATCGTCTCTTCGAAGCTGCACGGCTTCACCGACAATGTGATGGACGTCCATCCGTCTCGCTTCATTTCCAAGGACTGATCCTTGGCCGGACCGCAGCTCACTCGAGTGCGTGGCGGTCTGGTTTGCCGACGCATCGGCCCGGAAGCGATATCGATTTTCCGAAAGCCGGCGCGAGCATCTGAAGGCTGGATCGCGATCGCCCATATGGGCGATCGGACTCCGGATCAAGCGGGGCACCGATGCTGCGATACGTCTTCCGGCGGCTTCTGACAGCCATCCCGACGCTGTTCGTCATCGTGACGATGGCGTTCTTCCTGATCCGCGTCGCGCCAGGAGGGCCGTTTAACCAGGAGAGGGGGCTGAGCCCGGAGATCAAGGCCAATCTCGAAGCCCAGTTCGGCCTTAACGATCCGCTGTGGCTGCAATTCGTCCACTATCTCGGCAATCTGCTGCGCGGCAATTTCGGGCCGAGCTACAACATGCCGGATTTCACCGTTACCGAGCTGTTCGCCAAGGGCCTGCCCATTTCGATCCAGCTCGGCGCTTCGGCGCTGCTCCTGGCGCTGCTGCTGGGTAGCGTGCTCGGCACCATTGCCGCGCTCAACCAGAACAGGCTGGGCGACTATACGGTCATCGCGGTGGCGACGGCCGGAAGCACTATTCCCACCTTCGTTATCGCCCCATTGATCCAGCTTCTGTTCGGATTGAGCTGGAGGCTGCTGCCGATCGGCGGTTGGGGCGATGGCGCCCTCGTCAACAAGATTGGTCCCATCCTGACGCTGGCGCTGCCGCAGATCGCCATCGTCGCCCGCCTGATGCGCGGCTCGATGATCGAATCTCTGCGCTCTCATCATATTCGCACGGCGCGCGCGCTTGGCCTCTCCGACTGGTCGGTCGTGGTCAAGCATGCGTTGCGCGGCGCTATCCTGCCGATCGTCTCTTTCACGGGACCGGCTGCCGCGGCCCTGCTCACCGGTTCGGTCATTGTCGAGACGATCTTCTCGATCCCGGGCGTTGGCCGTTATTTCGTCGATGCTGCGCTAAACCGCGACTACACGCTGGTCATGGGCACGGTGGTGGTGATCGCCATCTTCACCATCCTGTTCAACCTGATCGTCGATGTGATGTACGCGGTCGTCGACCCGAGGGTGCGCTATGACTGATATCGCAGCCACGGCACCCGCCATTGTTGGCCGCTCGCTCTGGGGTGACGCCTGGGCTCGGCTCAAGGCCAATCGCGCCGCCATGTTCAGCCTGTGCTACCTCGCCTTGATCGCGATGATAAGCATCGGCGGTCCATGGTTCGTGCCGCATCAATACACGACCATCTATGCCGACTATGTGCGCATGCCGCCGAGCCTGTCGGCCTACCCCAAACCCGACATGATCCAGGGCGCACTCACCGATGCGATCAGGCGTATGCGCGTCGATATCAAGGAGTGGCACCAGCAAGGCAGCCAGGTCTTCGTGACCGTCACTTCGACCAAGCCGATCGACGACCGCAACATCCGCTACCTCGACCGTTCCGATGCCTTCGATAATACCAGGATCGAGAACAAATCGCCCGACGGCCTCGAAGTAACTATGAGCGCCTCGGTCAAGCAGCAATATTTCCTGTTCGGCACCGACAACACCGGGCGCGATCTTCTGGCGCGCACGCTGATGGCCGGCCGCATCTCACTCGCCATCGGACTGCTCGCTGGCGTGGTGGCGGTCCTGATTGGTGTGCTCTACGGCGCTGCCGCGGGCTTGGCCGGCGGCAAGGTCGACGAGGTGATGATGCGCATCGTCGACGTGCTCTATTCCTTGCCCTTCATCTTTTTCGTCATCATGCTGGTCGTGTTCTTCGGCCGTGACTTTGTGCTGATGTTCCTGGCAGTCGGAGCCGTACTTTGGCTCGACATGGCGCGCATCGTGCGCGGCCAGGCGCTATCGATCCGCCGCCAGGAATATGTCCAGGCGGCGGAGGCGATGGGGGTCGGCCAGCGTGGCATCCTGATGCGCCACGTCATCCCTAACCTGCTCGGCCCGGTGGTGATCTACATGACGCTGCTGGTGCCGCAGGTCATTATCCTGGAAAGTTTCCTGTCGTTTCTCGGGCTAGGCGTTCAGGAGCCGATGACCAGTTGGGGTGTTCTGATCTCGGTCGGCGCCAAGAACATCGGCACCGCCAACTGGCTCTTGCTTTTCCCGGCTTTTTTCCTGGTTTCGACGCTGTTTGCCCTCAACTTCGTCGGCGATGGCCTGCGCGACGCGCTCGACCCGAGAGATCGATAATGGCGATCGCTAAATTGGAAGCACCCGAAACGATCCTCAGCGTCAAGGACCTGCGCGTCCGCTTTCGTACGCTCGATGGCGCGGTCGAGGCGGTCAAGGGCATCAATATCCATGTCAATGCCGGAGAAACCGTTGCCGTGGTCGGCGAATCCGGCTCCGGCAAGAGCCAGACCATGATGGCCGCTATGAGCCTGCTGGCCTCGAACGGCGCGGCCACGGGCAGCGTCGACTATCGCGGCCGCAACCTTTTGACGTTGAGCAAATCCGAGCTGAACAAGGTACGCGGCGCGAGGATCAGCATGATATTCCAGGAGCCGATGACCTCGCTCGATCCGCTCTATTCGATCGGCAACCAGCTGATCGAACCGATCCGCCGGCATCGCGGCCTGAATGCCGCCGAGGCTCGCGAAGAGGCGCTGAAGCTGCTAAGGCTGGTGCATATTCCCGACCCCGAGCGGCGCATGAAATCCTGTCCGCACGAAATGTCGGGCGGGCAGCGCCAGCGCGTCATGATCGCCATGGCGCTCGCCAACGACCCTGATATTCTGATTGCCGACGAGCCGACGACGGCGCTCGATGTCACCATACAGGCGCAGATCCTGGCGCTTTTGGCCGAATTGCAGCGCAAGCTCGGCATGGCGATCGTCTTCATCACGCATGATCTCGGCATCGTCCGGCGCTTCGCCGACCGGGTCTATGTCATGCGCCAGGGCGAGGTGGTCGAGGAGGGTGAGGCGGAAGCGATCTTCCTCAATCCTCAACATGCCTATACCAAGATGCTCCTGGCCGCCGAACCGACCGGAACCAAGTCCCCGCCGCCCGCGAACGCTCCGGTCCTGCTCGAAGGCAGGAATGTCGAAGTGACGTTCAAGATAGGCGGCGGCTTTCTCGCCGGCGAGCCGCTGATGCTGCGTGCCGTCGACCACATTTCGATCCGGCTGCAGCGCAACCAGACTATCGGCATTGTCGGTGAATCGGGCTCAGGCAAATCGACGCTTGGCCGCGCCCTATTGCGGCTACTGCCGAGCGACGGGGTGATCCGGTTCGGTGATCGCGACATTTCGCAGGCCGACCGCCGGGCGATGCGACCGCTACGCCGCGAGATGCAGCTCGTCTTCCAGGATCCGTTCGGCTCCCTCTCTCCGCGCATGACCGTCGGTCAGGTCGTCACCGAAGGGCTTCTGGTGCATGAGCCCCATCTGTCGGGAAACCAGCGCGATCAGCGCGCCGTCGCGGCCTTGCTGGAAGTGGGCCTCGATCCCAACGCGCGCAACCGCTACCCACACGAATTTTCCGGCGGACAGCGGCAGCGCATCGCCATCGCGCGAGCTATGATCCTGAAGCCAAAGCTCGTGGTGCTGGACGAGCCGACTTCCGCGCTTGACCGCTCGGTGCAAAAACAGATCGTCGAACTCCTGCGCAAGCTGCAGGCCGACCACGAACTGTCCTATCTCTTCATCAGTCACGACCTAAAGGTCGTCCGCGCCATGGCCGACTACATCATCGTCATGAAGCACGGCAAGATTGTCGAGGAGGGACCGACGGAAGCGATCTTCAGCAACCCAAAGCAAGCCTATACGCAGACGCTGATGGCCGCTGCGATCGACGTCACGCGCTTTCGCCTGAGCGCCTGAGGTGGCCGACACAAGCTCACGCCGTCTGCCCGTCGGTTCAGCCCGCTGAACCAGGGCACTTGTGTGAACGCGCCGCGATGATGGCATCCTGCTGCTGCTTCAGCCGCTCGATCCTGGTCGTTTCCCGAGCTGCGACGGCGCCTTTGACACGCGAGCCTCCGGGCACCCAGCGCGGAACGTTGGTGTTCGCGACCTTGCCTCTGGTGACAGCGGTTTGCGAGATCGCGCGCGCATTGTCGCCAAGCGCGCTGTTGAGTTCGGTGCAACTCATTCCGTCATATTTCGCCGGATTGATCGAGGTGCCGATCGAAGAGCAGCCGCCGAGAACAGAGAGAGTGATGAGGAGAGTGGCCGGATAGGCTCCGATAGACGGGAATCTCATTTCAATCTCGCTCCGGCGCCGCTCGCCCAGCGGCCGTTTCGAAGGAGGTAGGCCAGCTCACATGCCCCGTCAAACGACATTCTGCCCACGATCGGTTCTAACGGTCTGAATTTCATACCGCCACTTGTCTTGCCCGCTAACGGCGATACTAATCTGATTGGAGAGCAAGGGGTCCGACGGGAGGGTCAAATCAATTGATATACAGCCACGCGGCCATGTTTTTTCTCATCAATCTCGTGGTGCTCGGCATGACCCCGCAGCCTGCGGATGCCCGTTTGAGGGTGACGCAGAAAACTGAATATTTTGCCGTCTCGGGAACTTCCATTCCGCAACTGTACGAGAATCTGAGGCGCGCGCATCCCAGTTTTGACGCGGAAACTCACTGGGACGCTTCGGTCAACCACACTTGGAGAAAGCTCGGGAAAAGATGCTCGATGACAAGTGTCGACGTCTCGTTAAAGTTGGTTGTGTTGCTGCCGAAGCTCGCCACGGAGGTTTCGCCTGAGATCCGAGCCAAGTGGGAGAGATTTCTGGCTGGCGTGATCGTTCACGAGAACGGGCACGTGAAACTCTATAAATCGACTGCCAGGGATCTCGATAGAAGTCTCAGTACGCTGTCCCGGCCATGCGACATCTTCTTGCGTGATGCGGCCGCTGTCACCCAGGATGGATACAATAAGATGCAAAAAACCAATGACGACTACGACGCCGAGACCGACAATGGTGTCAAACAGGGTGGCACCCTATACTGAATGCCGCGTCACGTGTCTCCACCGATATCAGGCGCGGGAGGCGGCCGCCGCCGGTTCGACCACCAGATGAGGTAGAGGGCGCCAATCTTCATGACGGGAACACGCCTCTCCCGCTCATGCGCGCGCAATTCGCGATAGGCCTTCACTTTCAAAGTTCCGCCTGGAAGCTTGACCCGTATCGTCATCGCGGCTCCGTGGGGATCTCATGAACAACCGTGGCACAATGCCAATAAATTGTTGCAATGCTATGAACATTGCTGTGATCGGCTGACGACCGAGACGTTTAATTCTTTGGGATGGGTCTTTGAGACCGGCTCTGCCCGCCGCGGGGAACCGTCTTGCAATGCGAGGTATCGGGTTAAACAGACCGCTTGCTATCTGTTTTTCTGGTCGGAGTGGCAGGATTTGAACCTGCGACCCCCTCGTCCCGAACGAGGTGCGCTACCAGGCTGCGCTACACTCCGTGACCAGACCGCGGGCTTATAGCCGCCATACTCCATTCCTGCAAGCGGCAATGGCCGGCCTTGTGTCGCATTTCATTGGCCTTCGGCGGCACGTGGCTTGGTACCCAATGGAGGCGTGTTAGTAAGGACTGACGACGTCGCCGGTCTCGACATAAATCGACTTCAACTGCGAATAGAGGGCGAGTGCTGCCAGCGAATTTTCGCGACCGATGCCGGATTGTTTGACGCCGCCGAACGGGATTTCCACCGGTGTCAGATTGTAGGCATTGATCCAGCAAGTGCCGGCCTGCAACTCGGCGATGACACGGTGCGCACGCGCCAGGTCGCGCGTGAACACGCCGGCGGCGAGGCCGAACTCGGTGCTGTTGGCGCGGTCGATCACCTCGTCCTCGCCATCGAATTTCAGCACGCTCATCACCGGTCCGAAGATCTCTTCACGTGCGATGCGCATGGTGTCTTTCACGCCAGTGAAGATGGTGGGTTCGACGAAGAAGCCGCCATCGAAGCCTTGCAGCGAGGGGATTTTGCCACCGCATGCCAGGACAGCGCCCTCCTGTTTGCCGATGCCGATATAGGCGACGACCTTCTCGTGCTGTGCTTTCGACACCAGCGGGCCCATCTGGGTTTCGGGGTCGAGTGGATCGCCGATGCGGATTTTCTTGGTCCGCTCGACCAGCCGGTCGACGAAGCGATCATGGATGCCGCTCTGCACGAAGACGCGCGTGCCGTTGGAACAGATCTGGCCTGTCGAATAGAAATTACCAAGCATGGCGCCGCCAATGGCGTTTTCGATGTCGGCATCGTCGAAGACGATCAGCGGCGATTTGCCGCCGAGTTCCATCGTTGCATGTTTCATCTTCGAGCCGGCGAGCGAAAGCACCTTGCGGCCGGTCGCCACCGAACCGGTCACGGAAACCTTGGCAACGACGTCGTGGCCGACCAGGCCCGCGCCGACATCGCCATAGCCCTGCACCACGTTGAAGAGCCCATCCGGCAGGCCGGCCTCGCTGTAGATTTCGGCAAGCGCCAGCGCCGACAGCGGCGTGTTTTCAGATGGCTTGAACACCATGGCGTTGCCCATGGCCAGCGCCGGAGCCGACTTCCAGCCGGCGATCTGGATCGGATAGTTCCACGCGCCTGTACCGACGCAGACCCCGAGCGCCTCGCGCCGCGTGTAGGCGAAGGGGCCGCCGAGGTCGACGGATTCACCATTATAGGCTGCGACCGCGCCGCCGAAATATTCCAGGCAATCGGCTGCCGAGGGGGCGTCCGCCACCAGCGTCTCCTGGATCGCCTTGCCTGTGTCCAGCGTCTCGATACGGGCAAGATCGGCATTGCGCGCGCGCAATATGTCAGCGGCACGGCGCAGGATGCGGCCCCGATCGACCGGCTTCAGCCGCGCCCAGGCCGGCTGCGCCGCCCGCGCGGCCTCGATGGCCAATTCCAGCACGTTCGGCGTCGCCGAACGTAGCATGGCGATGGTTTCCCCCGTTGCCGGATAGATAACCGGCAGCGGCGAGCCTTGCTCATCCTCGATGTAGCGTCCGTTGACATAGTGCGATGCCGTGGGTTGGGCGCGCATGGGGGTCTCCAATCTATCGCGGCATCCGGATCGTGCGACGCCCGATCATGCTCTATCTGTCCGATACCTGCCAGCGGGGATTGATCCATGGTTCCTGGTTGGACGGCGCCAGCGGCGTGCGCCCGAGGATGTGGTCGGAAGCCTTCTCGCCCGTCATGATCGACGGCGCGTTGAGGTTGCCGTTCGTGACGCGCGGGAAGATGGAAGAGTCGGCGACGCGCAAGCCGTCGACGCCGATGACCCGGCATTCCGGATCGACGACGCTCATCGCGTCATCGGTGCGGCCCATCTTGCAGGTGCCGCAAGGATGGTAGGCGCTTTCGGCGTGATCGCGGATAAAGGCATCGAGGTCGTCGTCAGACTGTGCATGCGGACCCGGCGAGAGCTCGCGCCCGCGATAGGCGTCGAATGCCTTCTGGCCGAAGATTTCGCGCGTCAGCCTTATGCAGTGACGGAACTCGCTCCAGTCATCGGGATGCGACATGTAGTTGAAGCGGATCACCGGTTTCGATTTTGGGTCCGGCGAGCGCAGCGTCACCGAGCCGCGCGACTTCGACCGCATCGGCCCGACATGCGCCTGGAATCCGTGCGATTTGGCCGCCGCCTTGCCGTCGTAACGGATCGCGGCCGGGATGAAGTGATACTGGATGTCGGGGTAATCGACACCTGGGCGTGAGCGCACGAAGGCGGCCGCCTCGAAATGGTTGGTGGCGCCAAGACCCGTCTTGAGGAACAGCCATTGCGCGCCGATCAATGCTTTCGAAAACGGATTGAGCACGGAATTCAGCGTGATGGGCAGCAATGATTCCTGCTGGATGTAGAGTTCCAGATGGTCCTGCAGGTTGCGGCCGACGCCGGGCCTGTCGGCTACCACGGCGATACCATTTTCCCGCAGATGATCGGCGGGGCCGATGCCCGAAAGCATCAGGATCTTCGGCGAATTGATCGAGGATGCGGCGACGATGACCTCACGCCGCGCCTTAACGAGCTGAATCTGTTTGCGAGCTTCGATCTCGACGCCAACGGCGCGTTGATTCTCGATGATCACCCGGCGCGCGAAACCCTTGACCAGGCTGACATTCCTGCGCTTGAGCGCGGGCTTCAGATAGGCCGAAGCCGCCGACCAGCGGCGACCGCCGCGTATGGTCTGCTCCATCGGCCCGAAGCCCTCCTGCTTGGAGCCGTTGTAATCGTCGGTCAGTTCGAACCCGGCCTGGCGGCCTGCCTCGACGAAGGCGCCATAGAGCGGATTGCGCCGCGCACCGCGCTCGACGTGCAGCGGGCCGCCATGGCCACGCCAGCCATCCTCGCCGCCATCATTGTCCTCCATGCGCTTGAAATAAGGGAGCACATCGGCAAAACCCCATCCCGCAGCACCTTCCTCCGCCCAATGGTCAAAGTCGCGGGCATGGCCGCGCACATAGACCATGCCGTTGATGGACGACGAACCGCCGATGACCTTGCCGCGCGGCGTCGCCAGAACGCGGCCGCCGAGATGCGGCTCCGGCTCGCTGGCGAAGCCCCAGTCATAGAGGCTCATATTGAGCGGGATCGATAGCGCCGATGGCATCTGGATCAGCGGCCCGATGTCGGAGCCGCCGAATTCGATGACGATGACCGAATGCTTGCCGTCTTCCGAGAGGCGATAGGCCATGGCCGAGCCGGCAGAGCCAGAGCCTATGATGACGAAATCCGCTTCAAGCATGGCTCAGGCGCGCCCATCATTCATATGCGTGATGAAGTCGGCCAGCGAGACATTGCCGCCGGTTGCCACGACCAGGATCGTCTTGCCCTTTACATCGACCTTGCCACCCAGCAGCGCCGCCAGCGAGGCGGCCCCCGAAGGTTCGAGCACCAGCTTCAACCGCTCGAAGCCGACCCGCATGGCGCCGCGCACCGATTGATCGTCGACGGTAATGCCGCGAACCCCGGCTGTCTTGACCGCGGCGAACGGCGCATCGCCAGGCCGCCGTGACATCAGCCCGTCGCAAATCGATTTCGGGCCGATCGGCATGGTCTCGATACTACCCTGCGCGAGCGAGGCGCCCATGCCGTTGAAACCTTCGGGCTCGACGCCGATGATCTCGGTGGCGGGGGAGAGATAATGGAAGGCGAGCGAAACGCCGCCGATCAGGCCTCCGCCACCCACGGAGCAGAACAGAAGATCCGCATTGGCGCCCTTGGCTTCGAGCTGATCAAGCGCTTCGAGCCCGGCGCCCGCCTGGCCCGCGATGATCTCCGGATCGTCGAATGGATGCAGCAACGCGAGCCCTTCAGTCTCGGCGATCTCACGCGCCTTGGCGGCGGCGACTTCCTCGCGCGCCCGCTCGCCATGGTCGGTCAGCACGACGCGCGCGCCATAGCCGGCCGTGGCGTCGCGCTTGGCGGCCGGCGCGTCGATCGGCATGACGATGGTCACCGGAATGCTGAGTGCCTGGCCGGCTGCGGCCAGACCTTGCGCGAAATTGCCGGAGGAATAGGCGACGACGCCCTTCCTAGCCTCGCCAGGCGAAAGCTGCTTCAGCCGCCAATAGGCGCCGCGCACCTTGAACGAGCCGCCCCATTGCAGCGATTCCGGCTTGACGAACACTCGGGCAGCGCCGGTCACATCGGCAAGCGTGGCGGATTCCAGCAGCGGTGTAATCTGCGTCGCCTGGGAGGTGACGGCATAGGCTCGCCTGAGATGGTCCAGCGAGGGGACGAGCGTTGTTGTCATCATTCGCCTCGCGGATACCGTTTGCTCTCCTCGAGATTGTCGAGGTTCATATGATTGCGCATGTAGCGCTCCGACGCCTTCTGCAGCGGCTGGAAATCCCAGGGGTAATAGGCGCCGTTGCGCAGCGCCGGATAGACCACCCAGCGGCGCGCCTGGCTTTCGCGGACGGCGGCGTCAAAGCCAACCATGTCCCAGCGCGCCCGGACCTGGTCCATGAAGGCAGCCACCAGGGCCGTATTGGCCGGATCTCCGGCCAGATTGTCGCGCTCGAGCGGGTCGGCGTCGAGATCGAAGAGAAGTGGCGGATCGAGCTCGCAATGAACGAATTTGTATTTGCCGTCCCGGATCGCCACGAGCGGAGCGGCGGAGCCCTCCGCGGCATATTCGATCAACACCGGCGCCGTGCGCGGCGCGCCATCGACAAGCGGCAGCAGCGACTGGCCGTCGGTCCATGGTGCGATCGCCCCGATGTCGATGCCGGCTAGGTCGCAGAGCGTCGGCGTCACGTCGAGATTGGAGACCGGCGCCTCGATCAGCCCGGCCGACACACCTTGGCCCGCGATCATCAGCGGCACCCGCGCCGAGCCCTCGAAGAAGCTCATCTTGAACCACAGGCCGCGTTCGCCGAGCATATCGCCATGGTCCGAGCAGAACAGGATGATGGTGTCGTCGAGCATGCGCGTGCGCTCGAGGACATCCAGGAGCTCGCCCAGCTTGTCATCGACATAGGAAATATTGGCAAAGTAACCACGACGCGAACGGCGCACCTGGTCAGGGGTAATGTCAAAGGACGCGTAGTCGCTGGCGCGGTACAGCCGCTGCGAATGCGTGTCCTGATCCTCATAGGCGATGAACCCGGTTTCCGGGTCCATAGCCTGACAATTCTCATAGAGATCCCAATATCGTTTGCGCGCCACATAGGGATCGTGGGGATGCGACAGCGACACGGTGAGGCACCACGGCCGGTGGTTCGCGTCGTCCTGTTCGCGCGAAAGCTGATAGAGTTTCTGCGTCGCCAGAAACACGACCTCGTCGTCATACTCCAACTGGTTGGTGGTCTCGGCGACCCCGGCACCGGTCACCGAACCGAGATTGTGATACCACCAGTCGATCCGCTCGCCGGGCTTGCGATAGTCCGGCGTCCAGCCGAAATCGGCGGGATAGATGTCGGTGGTCAGCCGTTCCTCGAACCCATGCAACTGGTCCGGCCCGACGAAGTGCATCTTGCCGGACAGGCAGGTGTAATAGCCGGCGGCACGCAGGTGATGGGCGAAGGTCGGGATCGACGAGGCGAATTCGGCGGCATTGTCATAGACCCCCGTGCGCGACGGCAGTTGCCCGCTCATGAACGAGGCTCGGCCCGGCGCACAGAGCGGCGACGCCGTGTAGTTGTTCTTGAAGCGGGCCGAACGCACCGCAAGTGCCTTGAGGTGAGGCGCATGCAGGAATTCCGCCGGCCCGTCCGGGAACAATGTTCCGTTGAGCTGATCGACCATGACGATCAGGAAGTTCGCTCGCTTTGCTGTCACTGCCGCTCGCCAAGTTTGGTTTCAAGATAGTCTTCGACGAGGCTAATCGCGGTGGCCGCGTCGGGCACCCCGTCCTTCAACGCCCGCCGGATGTAGAGCCCGTCGATCAATGCCGCGGTCGTTTCGGCGACGCGATCGGCTTCGGCTCTGGGCAATATGCCGGTCAGCCCGCTCATCAGGTTCGAATGCAGCCGTCGCGCATAGACCCTGAGCAGCCGGCGCAAAGTCGATGATCTCTGCGCCTCGACATAGAAGGCGAGCCAGGCGGCGATGGTTTCCGGCCGGAACTGGGCTTCAGAAAAGTTGACGGCAACGACGGCAGAGACGCGGTCGCGCGGCGATGCCGCGGGTTGTAGGGCGCGCCGCATGTCGATGGTCAATTCGGCGAGGATGTGGCGCATCGTCGCCAGTAGTAGCTCGTCCTTGGCACCGAAATAGTGATGAGCCAGCGCCGACGAGACACCTGCGCGCCCGGCTATCTCCGACATGGTCACGTCAAGCGAGCCACGTTCGCCGATCGCCGAGATCGTCGCATCGATCAGCGCCTTGCGGCGCAATGGCTCCATCCCGATTTTCGGCATGCTGTTCCCAGGTTGTAGGGTCGAGATTATTTTTTATTGACGCGTCAATCAACAAAAAAAGATTGGTGTGTTGACTGCTGTACCAAGTGATTGTCTGTCACGGCCCTACACGACATGGTCGGGATTGTTTACATTTGAACAATGGATCGATCTGTGCCGGGACCGCCGTGCGGGAAGGCACCAAGGATGGAGACCGCCATGACCGCATGCATCGTTGGATGGGCGCATTCGCGCTTCGGCAAGCTAGAAGGCGAGACGCTGGAAAGCCTGATCGTCAAGGTGGCGACGGATGCCCTGGACCACGCCGGCATAGGTCCCGACGAGGTCGACGAGATTGTGCTCGGTCATTTCAACGCCGGCTTCTCGTCCCAGGATTTCACCGCCAGCCTGGTCCTCCAGGCCGACGACCGGCTGCGCTTCAAGCCGGCGACCCGGGTCGAGAACGCATGCGCCACCGGCTCGGCGACGGTCAGCCAAGGTGTCCGCGCAATCGAAGCCAAGGCCGCGCGCATCGTACTGGTGGTCGGTGCGGAACAGATGACGACGACGCCTGGACCCGAGATCGGCAAGAACCTGCTGAAAGCCTCCTATCTGCCGGAGGATGCCGACACGCCGGCTGGATTTGCGGGTGTCTTCGGCAAGATCGCGCAGGCCTATTTCCAGCGCTACGGCGACCAATCCGACGCGCTGGCGATGATCGCCGCCAAGAACCACAAGAACGGCGTCGACAACCCCTATGCGCAGATGCGCAAGGATTTCGGCTACGAGTTCTGCCGCCAGGAGAGCGAGAAGAACCCGTTCGTCGCTGGCCCGCTGAAACGCACCGACTGCTCGCTGGTCTCGGATGGCGCCGCCGCCCTGGTCCTTGCCGACACCGGCACGGCGTTGAAGATGCGTCGCGCGGTGGCGTTCCGCGCCAATGAGCATGTGCAGGATTTCCTGCCGATGTCGAAACGAGACATCCTGGCCTTCGAGGGCTGCGAGCACGCCTGGAACCAGGCGCTGAAGAACGCCGGCGTGACGCTCGACGATCTCTCCTTCGTTGAGACGCATGACTGCTTCACCATTGCCGAACTGATCGAATACGAGGCAATGGGCCTTGCCAAGCCGGGCGAGGGAGCCAAGCTCGCATTGGACGGCTCCACGGCGAAGGGAGGCAAGCTGCCCGTCAATCCCTCCGGTGGACTAAAGGCCAAGGGCCATCCAATCGGCGCGACCGGCGTCTCCATGCATGTGCTGACCGCCATGCAACTGGCCGGCGAAGCCGGCGGCATCCAGGTGCCCGGCGCCAAGCTCGGCGGCATCTTCAACATGGGCGGAGCGGCCGTCGCCAACTACGTTTCCATCCTAGACCGGATCAGGTAAACCGCCCGGCAATCACGGGAGGTTTCATGGCGAACCCGGTTTTGGTTGAAGTCCTACGCGGTGCAATCGTCGAGAGTGCACATCGCGGCGCGGTTTCCGTCTTCGACGGCGACGGCAAACCTGTCTGGGAGATAGGCGACACCGCCAGACCCGTATTTCCGCGCTCGGCGGTCAAGGCGGTCCAGGCCTTGCCGCTCGTCGAATCGGGCGCCGCCGATGCCTACGGCTTCGGCAATCGCGAATTGGCGCTTGCCTGCGCCTCGCACTCGGGCGAACCCGCGCATGTGGAACTCGCCCGGGCCATGCTGGCCAAGGTTGGACTGGACGAGTCAGCGCTCGAATGTGGCGCGCATTGGCCTTCCGACCACGATGCAGAGATTGCGCTCGCCCGCAGCGGCGCTTCGCCGAATGCGCTACACAACAATTGTTCCGGCAAGCACTCGGGATTCCTCTGCACCTGCGTCCATTCCGGCCTCGACCACCGAGGCTACGTCAAGGCGGGCCACAAAGTGCAGGAGATGGTCCGCGACGCCATGCAGTCTGTTACAGGCGCCATCCATGGTGTCGAGGAGCGGGCAATCGATGGTTGCTCGATTCCCACCTATGCAGTGCCGCTGAAGAGCTTCGCGCTCGGCTTTGCCCGCATGGCCACGGGCAATGGATTTGGTCCCGACCGCGCTAAGGCCGCGAAAAGGCTGCTTTCGGCATGCATGGCAGAACCATTCTTTGTTGCCGGCACCAATCGCGCCGATGTCGCCTTGATGGAAGCCGCCCCTGGCCGGATCTTCGCGAAGGGCGGCGCCGAAGGCGTCCATTGTGCCGCGATCCCGGAACTCGGCCTCGGCATAGCGCTGAAATGCGACGATGGCGCCGGCCGTGCGGGCGGTGCGATAGTCGCCACCGTCCTTGCCCGATTACTGCATGCGGACGAAACGCTGTCCGCGAGGTTGCTTGAATTGGCGAATGAAGCAATTGAAAGCCGGATCGGCGCCAAGGTCGGTGCGCTGCGGCCGACGGCGGCGATTGGCTAGACGGGCGCCCGCGACTTAAACTCGAACGACAATGCACTTGACGCTTCCGTTGGAAGCGCAGGAATCGTGGCAGCTTCCGACATGGCGCCTATCCAGAATGCGCGACTGGCTTGTCGAGCAGCCGCTCCGCGCCTAAGCTCAGGCATGAGCAGAGCCTTTACCCGTGAAGAAGACAGCGAAAACGCCATCGCCGGCATTGGCGAGCGGCCGGTAAGCCACCACCGTAACCTGGTGACCGAACACGGCCTGATGCAGATCGAGCACGCCTTGACTGAGTTGCGCGACGAGCTGGCCAAGGCAGAAAAGAACGCCGATCGCGAACGCATAGCGCTGGTGTCGCGCGACTTGCGCTACTGGACCGCACGGCGTGAAAACGCCGAACTATCCGTGCCGGAGCCGGGCAGCGATCTGGTGCGCTTCGGCATGGGCGTCACGCTGGAAGGCGAGGACGGCAAAAAGGTACACTGGAAGATCGTTGGCGAAGATGAGGCTGACCCATCGAAGGGCTCGATCTCCCATATTTCGCCGATGGCCGTAGCCCTGTTCGGCAAGAAGGTCGGGGACGTGGCTGTTGTCAACGGCAAGGAATGGGAAATCGTCAAGCTGTCGGATGCCTGACGCCAGCTGGCGTCGTCTATTTGGCCAGCCTTTGCGATGTGACCTCGTACTTGTCCATGACATCACGAGCAGCGCGCATCTGCCGCTCAAGGTCGTCACTTTCCACCGGTCTGAGAATGACGCCGTCATCGATTTCGATAATCTGGAGTTGATCGCCCACTTGCAGGTTCAGGCTGTTGAGCATTTCCCGTGGGAAGATCACGGCGCCTAATCCGTCTTCGAGCTTGTGAACGATAGTCTTCACGGTTGTTACCCTTGGTTGCGTTCGTGTTTTGATACAACCTTTTCCGGCAACATGGCAATCTTCGCTTAGCGTGCCAACAGTCGATCCGTCAGCCGATCCGCCGCTTCGGGAATAACAGTACCAGGCGGAAAAATCTCGGAGGCACCGGCTTGCAACACCGCGTGATAGTCTTGCGGCGGGATGACGCCGCCGGCCACGATCAGCATATCACCGCGGCCGAGCTTTTTCAGCGCATCGCGCAACTCTGGGATCAGCGTCAGATGACCCGCCGCCAACGACGAGGCGCCGACGATATGGACGTCCTGTGCCGCTGCCAGTCTGGCGATCTCCTCCGGGGTCTGGAACATCGCGCCGACGGTGACGTCGAATCCCAGATCGGCGAAGGCGGTGGCGATGACCTTCTGCCCCCGGTCGTGGCCGTCCTGACCCATCTTGGCGACCAGGATGCGGGGCTTGCCGCCGAACTTTTTCTCGAACGCATCGAGCTTGTGCTGCAGCCTGTCGACCACCGCATTGTCGCCCAGCGTCTTGCGATAAACGCCTGAAATTGTCTGCACCGTAGCGACATGACGGCCGAAAGCCTTCTCCAGCGCCATTGAGATCTCGCCCACCGTGGCGTTGGCGCGTGCGGCGCGTATGGCGAATTCAAGCAGGTTCTCATTGCCATGCGCGGCCTGGGTCAGCGCGTCGAGCGCGCTTTCCACGGCCGCGACATCGCGCGTGCCTTTCAGGCTTTGGAGCTTCGACAATTGGCGGGCTCTGACCTCGGCATTGTCGATCTTCAGCACATCGACCTCGATGTCCGTCCCGGGCCGATACGCGTTGACGCCGACCAGCATCTGCTCACCGGAATCGATGCGCGCTTGAGTGCGGGCGGCGGCTTCCTCGATGCGTAGCTTTGGGATGCCCTGTTCAGTCGCGGCCGCCATGCCGCCGAGCGCCTCGACTTCCTCGATATGGGCAAGCGCGCGCGCCGCCAGATCATGGGTCAGCCTCTCGACATAGGCCGAACCGCCCCACGGATCGATGATGCGCGTGGTGCCGGATTCCTTTTGCAGGATGAGCTGGGTGTTGCGGGCGATGCGCGCGGAGTGGTCGGTCGGCAGTGCCATCGCCTCGTCGAACGAATTGGTATGCAGGGACTGCGTATGGCCTTGGGTCGCCGCCATCGCCTCGATCATGGTGCGCGTGATGTTGTTGTAGGGATCCTGCGCCGTCAGCGACCAGCCCGACGTCTGGCAATGTGTGCGCAGCGACAGCGAGCGTTCGTCCTTCGGTGCAAAATTCTTCGCCATCAAAGTCGCCCACAACAGGCGCGCTGCCCTGAGCTTGGCGACTTCCATGAAGAAGTTCATGCCGATTGCCCAGAAGAAGGACAGGCGCGGTGCGAAGCGGTCGATATCGAGACCGGCCGCAACTCCGGCACGCGCATATTCGATACCGTCGGCGATCGTATAGCCGAGCTCGAGGTCCGCCGTCGCACCAGCCTCCTGCATGTGGTAGCCGGAGATCGATATCGAGTTGAATTTCGGCATGTTCTTCGACGTGTAGGAGAAGATGTCCGACACGATCCGCATCGAGGGTTTCGGCGGATAGATGTAGGTGTTGCGGACTATGAACTCCTTCAGGATGTCGTTCTGGATGGTCCCGGCGAGATCCTTCTGGGCGACGCCCTGTTCCTCCGCTGCTACGATGTAGAGCGCCATGATCGGCAACACGGCGCCGTTCATCGTCATCGAGACCGTCATCTCGTCTAGCGGAATCCCATCGAACAGCTGGCGCATGTCGAGAATGGAATCGATGGCGACGCCGGCCATGCCGACATCGCCGGCGACGCGCGGATGGTCGCTGTCATAGCCGCGATGCGTGGCGAGGTCGAAGGCCACCGAAAGGCCCTTCTGGCCGGCGGCAAGGTTGCGCCGGTAGAAGGCGTTGGACTCCTCCGCCGTCGAGAACCCGGCATATTGCCGGATGGTCCAGGGCTGCTGGACATACATTGTGGGGTAGGGGCCGCGCACGAAGGGCGGCAGGCCGGGATAGGTGTCGAGATATGGCAATCCCTTGAGGTCGTCCTCGGTATAGAGATGCTTGACGACAAGGCTTTCCGGCGTTGTCCGCTGCCCTTTGATATCGACCTGTGCGCCGCGGGGCGGCACCCAGCCGATCTGACTGAAATCGGGAATCAAGAAGCGGCTCCGATCGATTGGTCGATGCGGACAGGAAACAGCTGTTCGCAGACGGCTACGCCTTCGGTGAGGGGCGACCGCCGTTCCGCCGCCAGTGTCTCGACCGGACGCTCGCTTTTCAGGGGATAGACCGTCGTACCGACGATGGTGCGCTCGCCTGAACGGTAGGCTTCATTGCGGCGCGCGGCCGCTTCATGAACGCGAGCCTGGATATGCCCGTCCTGGAGACTGGCCAACACGCCGCCCTCCGCCTCGATCATCTGCAATTGCTCCCAGGCCGCCTCGCATAGATGCGCGGTCAGGGCTTCGACAGCGCCGGAGCCATGGGCAGGATCGGCGACATGATCGATGTGGCTTTCATTGGCCATGACCAATTGCGCGTTGCGGGCGACCCGGCGGGCAAACCCGGCCGGCAGGCCGTGCGCGGCCGTGTGCGGCAGGATCGAGATCGAATCGGCGCCGCCGGTGGCCGCCGCGAAGCCGGCAATGGCGCCGCGCAGGATGTTGGTTTCGGGATCCAACATCGTCATCATGCGAAACGATGTCTCCGCATGGATGTTGGCCGTGGAGCCGGGGATGGAGCACGCCTCCTGCGCCCGTGCCCAGAGCCTTCGCAGGGCCCGCACCTTGGCCATCGACAGGAATTGGTCCTGATCAACGCTGAGCGCGAAGCCGATGTGCGGCGCCGCATAGACAAGGGGCTGCCGGGCAGTCTCGAACATCCGGAGATAGGAGACAGCCGAAGCGAGCATGATGCCAAGCTCCTGTGCCTCGGTGGCGCCGGCATTGTGGAAGACACGTCCGTCGGCCTCCAGCAGCACGCCCGGGACATCCATGGAGAAGAAATGCGCCAGCGATTGCGGCATCGAGGCCTGCAAAGCCTCGATCGACATCCGCAACCGGCCCGTTCCGGCGAAGATCGCCGCGGGATCGATGCCGAAGGAGAGGTTGAGTGTGGCCGGATCGGACCGGCGTTTGCCCAGAAACGCTACCAGCCAGTCGGCGACGGCGCGGCTCCACGGATGGGCATCGATGCGGATCTGCACACGGTCGAGGGGGATGCCGTCGAGCACCGTCTCCAGCGCCTGCGTGGTTCTCGGCAGACCAAAGCCGAATGCATTCGGGGCGCCTTCGAAGACGAGCGACAAGCCGGTCGCGCCTTGGGCAACATCTTCCAGTGCTTGGGCTTTGGCGCGGTCGATATCCGGATCGTCGACGCGCTGGCTGACGATCCAGGGCGACAAGGGGTTGGCGCGCACCATCGGCTCCGCCCCGGCCGCACGGTCGTAGAGCGGCTCGATGCGCATACCGTCATCGGTGCGCGAGACAAGCTTTTCCTCGAACGATGCGCCAGCCAGCGCCTTCTCCGCCAAGGCCAGCCAACGCTGGCGCAGGGGTTCACCATCCTTCGTCAAGGCTCCGGCGGCCATCCGTTTTCCTCGTTTCATTGGGCCGTGTCAGGCCGGTCGTCAGTCTACGGTTCCCGGTTCATTACCGCAATGCAACGCAACCTCCATGACCGATTCTATCCCGATATAGGGCCGGCTGGCTGGAACGGAACAATGAGCGACTGTCATACAGCAGCGAATCCGCACGCTTCCAAAACCCGATTTCGAGGATTGGCATTGTCGCTATGCGGCAGCGTCACTATACCTGCGGCGAGCCCTGGTTACTTTGGCAGACAGCATTGCGGAGAGCGTACATATGGCTGACGACAACAGCATTTTCATTGGCGCCAGCCGCAAGCCGGACGACAGCTACCAGCGCGCCGAGCAACTGCTACTGCAGTACGGCAATCGCCATGGCCTTGTGACGGGCGCCACCGGCACCGGCAAGACCGTTACCCTGCAGATTCTGGCCGAAGGATTCTCCAACGCCGGCGTGCCGGTGTTCTGCGCCGACATCAAGGGCGATCTCTCCGGCATAGCCATGATGGGAACGGCTCAGGATTTCCTCGTCAAACGGGCCGAGCAGGTCAGGCTCGACCCTTACGACTTCCAGGAATTTCCGGTCATCTTCTGGGATCTGTTTGGAGAGCAGGGCCATTCGATCCGGGCGACGGTCTCGGAAATGGGGCCATTGCTGTTGTCGCGCCTGATGAACCTGACCGAGGCGCAGGAAGGCATCATGAACATCGCCTTCCGCCTTGCCGACGAGGAAGGCCTCCTCCTGCTCGACATGAAGGATCTGCAGGCGCTGCTCGCCAACATCGCCGAGCGCGCCGACGAACTGGGCTCGCGTTACGGCAATGTGACGAAGCCTTCCGTGGGAGCCATCCAGCGCACGCTTCTGGTGCTCGAACAGCAGGGCGCGGCGCATTTCTTCGGCGAGCCGGCGCTGCGCATCTCCGACATCATGCGAACGACCCGTGACGGGCGCGGGGCCATTAGCGTGCTCGCAGCCGACAAGCTGATGATGAACCCGCGCCTTTACGCAACCTTCCTCCTCTGGCTGATGTCGGAACTGTTCGAAGTGCTTCCGGAAGTCGGCGATCCCGACAGGCCGAAGCTCGTATTCTTCTTCGACGAGGCGCATCTTCTGTTCGACGAGGCCCCGAAGGTTCTGATCGACCGTGTCGAACAGGTTGTCCGCCTGATCCGTTCGAAAGGCGTCGGCGTTTATTTCGTCACCCAGAACCCTCTCGATATTCCCGAAAAGGTCCTGGCGCAGCTCGGCAACCGCGTCCAGCACGCCTTGCGCGCCTATACGCCAAGGGAACAGCAGGCGGTGAAGACGGCAGCGGAGACGTTCCGCCCGAACCCCGATTTCGACTGCATGACCGCCATTACCCAGCTTGGGACCGGCGAAGCGCTGGTCTCGACGCTGGAGGCCAAGGGCATCCCGTCCATGGTGCAGCGGACGCTGATCCGCCCGCCGTCCTCGCGGCTCGGCCCGATCACACCTGCCGAGCGCCTCCAGCTTATCCAGGAGAGCCCGGTCGCTGGCCAATACGAGCAGACCATCGACCGCGAATCGGCCTTCGAGATGCTGCAGAAAAAGGCCAGGGAAGCTCAGGATTCGGAAGAGCAGGGGAGGCAGGGAACCACCGGCGGCTCGCGCTGGACGATCCCCGGCTTCGGCAATGACGATGACAAGCCGGGACCCGCTGGCCGGCGCGTACCTTCGCCGCGTCCGTCCAATCGGCAGACAGTGGCCGAGGCCGCGATCAAGTCGGTGGTTCGATCCGTCGGTTCTTCGGTGGGCCGGGCCATTGTGCGCGGAATCCTGGGCAGCCTGTCACGGGGACGATGAGCACTGACCTGGAGTCGGCGACGACGTCGTTCCGGCGCCAAGCTTAGAAGACAGCGTCGTTCGGCACGCCGGCGTCGATCGGGATTGCTTGGCGGTTGCCCGTTGCCACGGATGCCTGGCCAATATCGGCCGTCACGATGACCGGGGTCTTAGACGGGACACGATCGTACAGATCGATAATGTCCTGGTTCATGAAGCGAACGCAGCCGGACGAGACCGACTTGCCGATAGACCTCCATTCCGGCGAACCGTGAAGGCGGTAGAGCGTGTCCACATTCCCCTGGAAGAGATACAGGGCACGCGCACCAAGCGGGTTCTTCAAGCCGCCGGGCATGCCGCCATTGTCGGCGCTATACGGCTTCAATTCCGGCTGACGGGCTATCATTTCATCCGGCGGCGTCCATTTGGGCCACTTCTGCTTCCACTGGACCACGGCGTCGCCGGACCATTCGAAACCGGCACGGCCTAGGCCGACGCCGTAACGGATCGCCTGCCCGCCCGGGCGCACCAGATAGAGATGATGCCCCGTCGTG
The DNA here is from genome assembly GCF_020164785.1 of Mesorhizobium sp. ES1-1. Taxonomy (GTDB): domain Bacteria; phylum Pseudomonadota; class Alphaproteobacteria; order Rhizobiales; family Rhizobiaceae; genus Mesorhizobium. The sequence continues at coordinate 143,217 of NZ_JAIUGX010000002.1, forward strand.
TCGACGACGATGGTGCCGGGCTGCTGGCCCGTCGGATCGGGAACGATCTGGCGCAGGTACTGCGGATCGATCTTCTCGAAGGGTATGGCTGGAAGGTCGAAGCCGCCATCGCTGACAGCGGCGTACATGGTCGCATAATCCGGCAGCGGTGGTTCGACATAGACCGGTGGCGGTGGTGCGACCGGCGCCGGACCGGTGGTGGCGCATGCTGAAACCGCAATCGAGGCGGCGCCCAATGCCGCGGCATTGAGAAAGCCGCGGCGGCTGAGGCGAATAGTTTCGATTTCGGTTGTGGACATGGCTGCCTTCTTTAGGTCGCAAATCGCAACAAAGCGTGAATTCGCGGACCGCTGTTGTCGGTGCTGAGAACACTTGGGGCGATAGGCGGTTCCGATTCGGACCTGAACGTGAGCAAAGAAAGGCGAACCTGTGACTGCCCGGCCACTGTGGCAGCGATGCCACATCTGAGTTAGCCGCCGAATACGAGCGCGTCGAGCGATGGAAGGATCAGGGAAGGGGGGAAATCCCGATACTCCTCGGGCTGGTTGGACCGGTTGATCCAGACGGTGCGAAACCCGAACTTGGTGGCTCCCGCGATGTCCCAGCGGTTGGAGGACTGGAATGACACAGCGGCAGGATAGAGGCGCCAGCCGGTGGCGACCATGTCGTAGACCGATGGGTCGGTCTTGAAGCGCCGCACCATGTCGACCGAATAGATATCGTCCAGAACCTGATCGAGCGCGGCGGACTTCACCGCTGCCTCTAGCATCTCGGGTGATCCGTTGGACAGGATGGCCAGTCTGGCCCCGGATGCCTTCAGTGCTTTAAGAACCGCAGGCACTTCCGGATAACAGTCCAGCCGCCAATACGCGTCCAGCAATGTCGCCTTGAGGCTGGGATCGGCGCTTGGCACCTTGCGGAAGGCGAAATCCAGCGCCTGCTCGGTCAACTGCCAGAAATCCGCATAGGCGCCCATCAGCGTGCGCACCCAGGAATATTCCAGCTGCTTGGCGCGCCAGGTTTCGGACAGCAGCTGGCCGTCCGGCCCAATCTTGTCGGCGTGGCGGCGCACGGCCGCATGCACGTCGAACAGCGTGCCATAAGCGTCGAAAACATAGGCGGCATATTGCATGGCGCTGTTTTGAGGCGAGGCGGCGCAAGGTGCAAGCCTTGATTGCATCGCGTGCCGCGGCTGGCCCCAACAAAAGTCCCTCATGCCGGTTGACGGCGCCCGCCAAAGCATCTTCCAATGGCAGCCAAACGAGAACGACCGGACGGGACAAAGCGATGACACTGGCGACTGCGGCGCAATCCGCGACATGGACTTTCGTCGATGGTGATTGGCACGAGGGCAATGTCGCCATTCTGGGACCGCGCAGCCATGCCATGTGGCTTGGCACCAGCGTCTTCGATGGCGCCCGTTGGTTCGAAAATGTGGCGCCCGACCTTGAACTTCATGCTGCCAGAGTAAACGCCTCGGCGATAGCGCTTGGCCTGAAGCCGTCGATGACCGTCGACAAGATCATCGGCCTGACCTGGGATGGCCTGAAGAAATTCGATGGCAAGACAGCCGTCTACATCCGGCCGATGTACTGGGCCGAGCATGGCGGCTACATGGGGGTGCCTGCCGATCCCGCATCGACCCGTTTCTGCCTCTGCCTTTACGAATCACCGATGATCTCTCCAACCGGCTTTTCGGTGACCGTGTCGCCCTTCCGGCGGCCGACCATCGAGACCATGCCGACCAATGCCAAGGCCGGCTGCCTTTACCCCAACAACGGCCGTGCCATTCTCGAAGCCAAGATGCGCGGCTTCGATAATGCGTTGGTGCTGGACATGCTGGGCAATGTCGCCGAAACCGGCACCTCCAACATCTTTCTGGTCAAGGACGGCCATGTTCTGACGCCGGCTCCCAACGGCACATTCCTGTCCGGCATCACCCGCTCGCGCACCATGACGCTGCTTGGCGACTATGGGTTCAAGACGACGGAGAAGACGCTGTCGGTGCGGGATTTCCTGGAAGCCGATGAGATCTTTTCGACTGGCAACCACTCCAAGGTGGTGCCTGTCACCCGCATCGAGGATCGCAACCTGCAACCCGGCCCCGTGGCCAAGAAGGCGCGCGAACTCTATTGGGATTGGGCGCATTCGACTTCCGCCGCTTGACCGGGTAAAAGACAGTCGACGCTCCATCCCGGAGTTGTCCCAACCCATTCCAGACCTATCTTAGTCCGGTATCGACCGGATTTTCCACGAGGGAGTACGTCCATGGCTTTTGAATTGCCCGCTCTGCCTTATGACTATGAGGCGCTGCAGCCCTATATGTCGAAAGAGACGCTGGAATATCACCACGACAAGCATCACAAGGCCTATGTCGACAACGGCAACAAGCTCGCCGCCGAGGCCGGTATGGGCGATCTGTCGGTCGAAGAGGTGGTCAAGCAGTCCTTCGGCAAGAATGCGGGGCTCTTCAATAACGCCGCCCAGCATTACAACCACATCCATTTCTGGAAGTGGATGAAGAAAGGCGGCGGCGGCAACAAGCTTCCAGGCGACCTGCAGAAGGCGTTCGACAGCGATCTCGGCGGTTACGACAAGTTCAAGGCTGACTTCATCGCCGCCGGCACCACCCAGTTCGGGTCAGGCTGGGCCTGGGTTTCCGTCAAGGATGGCAAGCTGGCCATCTCGAAGACGCCGAACGGCGAGAACCCGCTCGTGCACGGTGCATCGCCGATCCTCGGCGTCGATGTCTGGGAACATTCTTATTACATCGACTATCGCAACGCCCGTCCGAAATATCTCGAGGCTTTCGTCGACAGCCTGATCAACTGGGATCACGTACTGGAATTGTATGAAAAGGCGAAGGCCTGATCGATCTCTAGAAAGCCCCGGCATCCCCGGGGCTTTTCTTTTGGCGCCGAAGCGCCGCTCGAAAAAAAGTCGGATGACGAGGAATATTCGGCCGTTCCCGGCCGTTAACGTCGTGTCCCGAAATGCCTTCATGATGGAGCCAATTGAATGAGAAAGCTTGTTATCGCCATCTCTATGCTCGCACTCGCGGCCTCGGCCGCTTTTGCGGACCCGGTCGCCGATCGGCAGGCTCAGATGAAGGAACGTGGAAAGATCGTCGGCAGCCTGTCGAAGATCGTCAAGGGCGAACAGCCCTACGATGCCGCGTCCGTGCTGGAGCAACTCCAGGCACTGCAGGCCAATGCCGAGAAGTTTGATGTCGACGCATTGTTTCCGGCCGGCAGCGACAAGGGGGATACCACCGCTTCGCCCAAGATCTGGCAGGACATGGCTGGCTTCAAGGCAGCCGAGGACAAATATCTCGCCGACGTGAAGGCTGCCGTCGCCGCCGCACCCGCCGATGTCGATTCGCTGAAGACGCAATTTGGAGCCATCGCGTCCAATTGCGGCACCTGCCACCAAGCCTATCGGGTGAAGAAGGGCTGATAGGCGACAATGCCCTGGCTGCGCAAACTCGTCGGCGCCCTCGTCGTCCTGGGCGGCGTCGGTGCTGCGGCCGGTTGGGTCCTTTCGGCGCCGGTGAGGCTTGACAGCAAGGCCGTCGCCAGGCTCGGGCCCGGCGATGCGGCCAGGGGCAAGCGCATCTTCTACGCCGGCGGTTGCACCTCCTGCCACGCCAAGCCGGGCTCACAGGGCGAAGCGCGGCTTCAACTTGTGGGCGGGCTCGAACTCAAGACGCCGTTCGGCACCTTCATTCCGCCCAACATCTCGCAGGATCCCACGGACGGCATCGGCGCATGGTCCGTAGAGGATCTCGCAAATGCAATGTTGAAGGGTGTGTCGCCATCAGGCGAACATTTCTACCCGGCATTTCCATATACGTCTTATGCCCGCATGAAGCCGGAAGATATTGCCGACCTCTATGCATTCCTGAAGACGCTGCCGGCGGCGGCGGGCAAGGCTCCCGGCAATTCGCTGGCCTTTCCCTTCAACATCAGGCGCGGCATCGGCCTGTGGAAACTGCTCTATCTCAGCGACCAACCGGTCATTGCCTTGAGCGCGGACACGCCAGATCCGGTAACGGCGGGGCGTTACCTTGTGGAAGGCCCAGGCCATTGCGGCGAATGCCACACGCCCCGCGACCCGGCCGGCGGCACCAGGCGGGGTGAGTGGCTCGCCGGCGCAGTCGCCGCCGAAGGAAGCGGCGTCGTCCCCAACATCACATCGGGTGACGGCGGGATCGGCGACTGGTCGCAAGCCGATATCGCCAATTACCTCGAAACCGGCTTTACACCGGATTTCGATTCCGTCGGCGGCGCGATGGTCGACGTACAGCGCAACATCGCCGAGTTGAGACCCGAAGACCGCGCCGCAATCGCAGCGTACCTCAAGGCGGTGCCGCCCCATGCGAACGGCTATCCCGCGCGCCAGAACACGGCGAACTAGGGCATTCCAGGAGAACGGTGAAAAGGTTCCCCTGGGAACGGCTCAGAAGGAGTTAACAGTTCGCCGTCGTTCCACGAACGGTGAATTGCTCTAGAACGGACCGATCTCAGCTGTCGGATGGCAGGTGGCGGTCGCCCAGGAAATCGAAACCCGTCTCGAAGAAGTGGTTGTAGTTGCAGGTCAGCTCTTCGCCTGGCGCTATGTCGCGCAACGCGAAAGTCTCCTCGGGCAAGGAGACGTCGCAGTTCGGCTCGTCGGCATGGTTCATGTAGCGCGCATCGTCGGCTTCGAAGACAATGTAGTTGGGATCGCGCCGGTCGGGGTATGCATAGCGGTCAAGATAGCTTTTCACTGGCCCCGTTGTACCCTCATAGATATCGACTTCGATGATCCGGTCGAACCGCGGATCCAGTTTCCAGACCAGCGTCCCGCGCGAAATGGGGTTCTTGGCGAAGACGCCGATACCTTGAATGGGCGATTTGTCGAGATAGGTGTCGACGAGCAGCATGGCGGACCCTGGCAAACTGAAACTGGCTATAGCGGCTGTGAAAGCAGAACATTTGGGTAGCGTGAGGACATCGCGATTGCGAGCGGAAAATCAGCTCTCAAATCGCGATGTCACCGCAAAACAGCGTAACGAGTTGGCAACGCCTCGGGTGCTTGGCAAGACTTCGCACCGTATGGCGCTATAGGCTCACGGAAGATCGGCCTTGCCGGTCACCTTGAGGGCGAAGGCGTAGGTGTAGGCGATTTCTTCCAGCCGTGAAAAGCGGCCGGAGGCGCCGGCATGACCCGAGTCCATGTTGATCTTGAACAGCACCGGATTGTCGCTGCGCTTGCGTTCGCGCAACCGCGCGACCCATTTGGCCGGTTCCCAGTAGGTGACACGTGGATCGGTGAGACCAGCGAGCGCCAGGATCGGCGGATAGTCGAGCGCGGCGACGTTGTCGTAAGGCGAGTAGGCGGCGATGGTGCGGTAATCGGCCTCGGAGGCGATCGGGTTGCCCCATTCCGGCCACTCCGGCGGCGTCAGCGGCAGGCTGGCGTCGAGCATGGTGGTGAGCACGTCGACGAACGGAACCTCGGCGATGATGCCGCCGAAGAGCTCCGGCGCCATGTTGGCGATCGCGCCCATCAGCATGCCGCCGGCAGAGCCGCCTTGCGCCACGATCCGCTCGTGCGACGTGTAGCGTTCCGCGACCAGATGTCGTGCGACGGCGATGAAATCGGTGAAGGTGTTCATCTTGTTTTGCCGCTTGCCGTCATCATACCAGCCATAGCCCTTGTCCTTGCCGCCGCGCACATGGGCAATGGCAAAGACGATGCCACGGTCGACCAGCGAGAACCAGTTGGTGTTGAATGCTGCTGGGATGGTGATGCCGTAAGAGCCATAGCCATAGAGCAGCAATGGCGCTGATCCATCCAGCGGCGTATCGCGATGGTGCAGCAGCGAGATCGGCACCAGTTCGCCATCGTCGGCAGGCGCCATCAGCCGTCTGGTGACATACTGGTCCGGATCATGGCCGGTCGGGACCTCCTGGGTCTTGAGCAGCACTCGCTCGCGGGTGCGCATGTTGTAGTCGAACACCTGAGCCGGGGTCGTCATCGACGAGTAGGAGAAGCGCATGATCTCGGTATCGTACTCGTAGGAACCCGACAGGCCGAGCGAGAACGCCTCTTCGTCCAGAGAGAGAAGATGCTCCTCGCCGCTCTTGCGGTCGTGAACCACGATGCGTGGCAGACCTTCCCTGCGTTCGAGCCGCACAATGTGATCCTTGAATCCGATCACCGAAAGGATGAGCCGGCCCGGCTCGTGCGCCACCAGTTCCCGCCAGTTGGCGCGCACCGGGTCAGCCGCCGGCGCCGTCATGATCTTGAAATCCTTGGCGCCGTCGGCATTCGTCAGGATGAAGAAGATGTCTCCGCCTTCTTCAAGGTCATATTGCAGCCCGATCTCGCGCGGCGCGATCAGTTTCGGTTCGGCGAATGGATCGCTGGCGTTCAACACACGGTATTCCGAGGTCTCGTGATCGTTGATGCCGATCATGATCCATTGATTGCCGCGCGTGCCTTCGACATCCATGAAGAAGCCGTGGTCCGTCTCTTCATAGATCAACCGGTCGCTGTCCTGATCTTGGCCAAGCGCATGAAACAGAACCTTGGATGGCCGGTGGTTGGCGTCGAGCCGCGTATAGAAGAAGCCGTCATTGCTGGCATTCCAGACGCCCGAACCACCGGTGTCGGGGATATGGTCCGCCAGGTCGTTGCCGTCGGCAAGGTTGCGCACGCGAAGCTTGTAGAATTCGGATCCCTTGTCATCGAAGGCCCAAAGCAGCTTGCCGTGGTCGGGCGAGTGATCGACGCCGCCGAGACGGAAATAGGCCTTGCCCTCGGCCTCGGCGTCGCCGTCGAGCAGGATCGTCTCGCCGCCCCCATCCCGCGGCGTGCGAAAATAGCGCGGCTGCTCGCCGCCTAGCTTGAAGGATGAACCATAGGCATAGGGACCATCCTTCATCGGTACGGACGAGTCGTCTTCCTTGATACGGCCCTTCATTTCCTTGAAAAGACGCGTCCGCAGTTCGGCCGTGTCGGCCATCAACTTCAACTGATAAGCGTTCTCGGCCTCCAATTGGGCGCGGATGCTGGGATCGAGCAGCGATGGGTCACGGAACACCTCCTGCCAGTTGTCCGCCCTTAGCCAGGCATAATCGTCGAAGCGGGTGATGCCGTGATGCGTGTCGGTGGACGGGCGTTTCTCGGGGGTTGGCGGGCTGACGGTAGGAAATGCGGAATTCTTGGTCATCTTGGGAAACTCTGGCTTCTATCGCGCAGTCTCATGGGACCGTATTCGCCGCTTGGCAAGTGGCCCATATGTCGTTGGCCGAGGCACCCGAGGCGAGCTTGTCACCGCTGCGCGCCGCCTCAGCGGCAACCTGCGGTTTCGCAGACGCGTGTGAACAACCAAGAATGTCAGCGTGATAATCAAGCAAAATCAAGCAATGAAGAACGCTCCGTGAGTTATCTCTCATGTAACAGGCAACTGACCTGGCATTGGAACATGCCGCTCTTGCGTGCCAAATATCTGAAATTCCAGAATGCACGAAAGATTGAAGCTGAATCGGGAATAATTGATCAGCGTAACCAAATATAGCGAAGAGCGAGAATTGACTTACTTGGAAGGCAGGCTATTGATGTGCCCGCTGCCCGAATCGTGGAAGCTCTCGCTGCGCAAAACGTATGCAATGCCCCGACTGTAAAAAAGGGGCGCGAATCAAATAACTCTTGTTGGGGCCTTCAGACCATGGATATCGCCGAAACACCTTCCAGAAACAGCGACGCATTGATTGAGTTGACAGCCGATGTGGTGGCCGCCTACGTCAGCAACAATCCCGTGCCGGTCGGCGAATTGCCGAACCTGATCGCCGATGTTCACGCCGCTCTCGGGCGCGTGGGTGGTGCCGCCGAACAGCCAGTCGTCGACAAGCAAAAGCCTGCGGTCAACCCGAAGCGCTCGGTTCACGACGACTACATTGTCTGCCTTGAAGATGGCAAGAAATTCAAGTCGCTTAAGCGCCATCTGATGACCCACTACGATCTCACGCCTGATCAGTATCGTGAAAAGTGGAACCTGGACCCGACTTATCCGATGGTCGCTCCGAACTATGCCGCCGCCCGGTCGCAGCTCGCCAAGACGATGGGCCTCGGCCGTAAGCGCAAGGCGCGGTAATCGCAGCCTCCGGCTTGGCATCGATGCAGCGGCGCCTTCGGGCGCCGTTTGATTTTGGGTGGACGGTGGATCAGGCGCTCTGCCTGTGTGCCGCATCGGCATCGCGCTTGACGCGCTTGACCATGGACCGAAGACCGTTGGCACGCTGCGGCGAAAGGTGCTCATCGAGGCCAAGCTCTCTCAATGTCGCTTCCGCGTCGATCTTCTGGATCTCGCTGGCCGTCTTTCCGGAAAACAGCGCCAGCATGATCGCGACAAGGCCGCGCACGATATGGGCATCCGAATCGCCCTTGAAGGTGATGACGGGATCGGGTCCCGGCCCTTGCTCGGTAGTCAGCCAGACCTGACTGACGCAGCCGGGCACCTTGTTGGCGGCATTGCGCTCTTGCTCCGGGAACGGCGGCAGCGCTTCACCGAGTTCGATGACATAGCGGTAACGGTCTTCCCAATCCTCCAGGAGGGAGAAGTCGTCGCGGATCGTCTGGATCGAGCTCGTCATGACCGGGATATAGTCTTGCGGCGGTGCCGCGTCACGGAAAAAGCACGGACACCGCAGGCGTCGAGAGCACCACCCTCGGCATGACCCAAACTAACCGGCCATCCGGGCGGGACTCTGGATTGTTAGTCGCGCGCCGGCAAATTGACGGTCTCGGGCAAGACGATTTCTTCCGGCACGCTGGCGGTCGTCGTCGATATGTCCAGGCCGGCTGCGGACTTGTCGTCCAGCATCGCCGCCGCGATCTTGGCGGTCTCCCTGGCGCGCACGGTTATGGTGTGCATGGCAGACTTGCCGGTTTCGCAGACCTCGGGTTTGCGCTCGCAAATGCCGGCGATATCGCCGACGGCTTCGCGTGCCGCAAACAGCGCCTGGATCGGCCCGACGCTTTCCTGGCCCGGTTCCTCGGAACCGACACCAAGCGGCAGCGCCAGCAGCACCAAGGAAAACCAGAAAGCCATCCTTATCAGAAAGAACATGCTTTGCCTCTCATCGTGACCGGTCATGCGTTATAAGGCATGACCTCCTTATTGGCACGACAATCCCATATAGACGCCAAAGACGGCTTGCGGGCAAAGGAAGAATTTTCTTCAAATCTGAGGCAAATTCGAAACGAAGTGTTCACAATCGCTTTGATGCAAATTCGCATGGCTATATTTACCATTCAGACACCATGCATCTGATTGTTCTGTAACGGTATTCCGGCAAGACGCGAGCAACTGGTGTCGACCCGGTCCAGTGCGCCGACCGTGGCCATGGATAACTCTCCGTTTACTATGGCGGCATTTGCCTGGGTTTTGCGACACCGGCATCCCGATATTCGCCGCAGCCCGGGCCTTGGTCGGCCCTGCCTTATCCATTCCTTAAACGCTGGATGCGAGTTTCAGGGTTAACCAGAATGATCTGCAAAGCAGAGCTGTCCCGACGAGTGCGAGTGCGTTGAGTTGAGTTCGATCAAGGCCAGATACGTTGAGTTGCCCGGCGCGATGGCCGCCGGTTGCGAACGTATGGTCCACCCATCCATACTCGGCCGGAGCGAGCGCGAGGGTCAGGGCCGTTTCATCGGTGTGATGCTGGCCGCTCCCTTCTTTGCCGCGGGCGCCGCCGTCACGCTTGTCACCTCGGGCATGGGCGCCGCGGTCACCATGGCCGCGATCTTCGCGACCTTTGGTCTGTGCTGGTTCATCGCCTTGCTGGTGGCCGCGACCGGCAAGATGGCGATCGCCGGTCGAGTGGCGCTTGCGGTGGCGGCCATTGCCCTGGGCTGCCTCATCGCCGTCGCGGGCGGCCCGAATTCACCTGTCGCAATGCTCGCCCTGGCGCTGCCATTCGAAGCCTGGTGGATCGGCGCTTCGCGGCGCGCCGCGCTCTGGGGTGGTTTGGCCGCCGTTGCCGCCATCCTGGTCCAGACCTTGGCCGGACCCATGTTGCCGGCTGCAGGGGTGCAGATCGCCGCATGGCATTGGCTCGTGCCACTGGCCTGGGCATTGACGTCGATGCCGCGCATTTCGGCATTTCGCGATCATGACGGTGCGGCCAATCCGACGGATATGTCCGTGCGGCTGGAGGACATCATCGATGCGGTCGTCATGCGGGTCGCCCGTCATGGGGAGGTGCTCGACGCTTCCGCCAAGGCTCGCGCGATCCTGAAGTTGCCTCCGGAACTGCTTTGTGGAAACGGCCTCTTCGACCGCGTCCATCTCGCGGACCGGGTCTCCTATCTCAGCGCATTGGCGGACATACGTGACGGCGCGCTCTCGCGCCGGCTCGAGCTGCGCGTCAGGCTGCCCCAGAACGGTAATGGCGTGACGGCTGACAATTATCGCCCGTTCTCGCTCGAGATGCTTCGCGCTGAAGGCGAGACCGAAGCCTTCACACTCCTGCTGCGCGAGAATGACGAAATTGCCGGGCTGCGCGAGGACCTTGCCAAGGCCAAAGAAGCGGCTGCGTCCGCCGAAGTGGCCAAAGGGCGCTTCCTGGCAGTGGTGAGCCACGAGCTGCGCACACCGCTAAATGCCATTATCGGCTTCTCGGACATGTTGCTGCATGAGATGTTCGGGGGCTTCAAGGATCCGCGCCAGAAGGAGTATGTCGGCTTGGTACGGGATTCGGGGCATCATCTGCTTGCCGTCGTGACTTCGATCTTGGACGTGTCCAGGATCGAATCAGGCGTCTATGCGACCGAGCCTGAGCCCTTCCGCTTCTCCGAGGCGGTCGATATGTGCCAGTCGATCATGCGGCTGCAGGCGCAGGCGAAGAACATCGAACTGAAGGCGCTGATCGCCCCGGACGCGGGCGAAATCAACGCCGACCGGCGAGCCGTGCAGCAGATGCTCATCAACCTGCTGTCAAATGCGATCAAGTTCACGCCGGACGGTGGCCAGGTCGTCATTGGCGCCAAGCGGATCGGCTCGCGTCTGCATTTCTGGGTCGAGGACACCGGCATCGGCATTGCCGAGGAAGATTTCGCCAATCTGGGCAAGCCGTTCACGCAGATCCAGAATGACTACACCCGCAAATTCGAGGGAACCGGTCTGGGGCTTTCCCTGGTGAAAGGCCTCGTCGCGCTGCACGACGGCACGATGTCCATCGAAAGCATGCCGGGCGAGGGCACCACGGTGACCATCAGCCTGCCGGTGAACGGACCGAAGGGACGCTCTGCGGACAATGGCGGGGTGCTGACGATGCCGGTGGCCATGGGGAAAGGGGACAGAAATGGCTCGCTCCGCAAAACAGCCTAAGAAGGTCAAGCGCCGGAGCAATCCATTTCAGGGTGGTGCAGTCGCCGTCGGCGGCATGATTTCGCGCAATCCTGTCCTGGTGGGCGGGTCGACGGCATTCCTGGTGACGCTGTTCTACGTGTCGGCGAACGCGCTGTGGTATCAGCCCTTCCCGCATGCCGGCGCGTTCTTCGCGACGCGGACCATGGAAGGCTTTCCGCACGCCGCGGCGGAGGAACCGGAGACGACGTTCAACATCGTGCGCCCAGCCGGAGCCCCCGCTCCCATCAAGGGCGACCCGGTGGTCGAGCAGGTGCAAGGCATATTGAAGGACCTGGATTTCTATTCCGGAACGGTCGACGGCATTTCCGGACCTAACACGCGCAAGGCCATCCAGGCGTATCAGCAGAAGGTGGGGATCAACGCCTCCGGCGAGATCGACGCCCTATTGCTGGATCAACTGGGCGCAATACCGAAAACCGCGTCCGTCGTGCCCAGGCCGCAACCACGTCCGGATGCGAGCGCCGCTCTCCCGGTGTCCCTGCAGACCACTTCCGGGCAGACTGCTTCGGCCCAAACCGATGCCCCGACGCAGGGGCCTGATCCGCGCATCGTCAAGATCCAGGCGGGGCTGAAGGCGTTTGGCAATGAGGATATGCGGTTGGACGGCGTCGTCGGCGCGCGCACCAAGGCGGCTATCAAGGAGTTCCAGTCCTTGTTCGGACTGCCGCAGACCGGCGAGCCCGACGAAATCGTCTACGTCAAGATGCGCGAGATCGGCCTGACCAATTAGAGCAATCCGCATCAAGCAAACTGTTGGAGCGTTCGCCGTTCCCGTGAAGCGGTGAATTGCGCCAACAGGCTGGAACGATGCTCGCCGAGCGGCCGAAATCCGGCTAGAGAACCCGAAGGTTTTCCGGAGTTCCCTCGATGCGCGTTACCTCCGATCTGTGGGTCTCGGCCCTGTTGCGCCGGGTTTTCAGCGCCGGTGGGTTTGCCGCCGTGGTCAAACGCGGTGCGACGGAAGCCGGCGCCGTGTTCGTGCTGGCGCGATCCAGGTCAGGACAAATCTCCCTGTTCGGCCCGGCACCGCAGACGAGCTATGATTCGGCGAAACCCGATGATCGCTTCTTCAGCCTGCTCGGCGCCGGCAACGATCCCGCCGCGCTGGACGCGCGGCTGGAGAGGGAAAAGAAGTTCGATTCCGACATATGGGTGGTTGAGATCGAGGCCGGCGCCGTCCCTGTCGAAGATCTTATTTCCGTGAAGACACCCTGAGGCCGGAAGACGCCATCGGGTCATCGCTGTTCGATGCCGCGTGTGTGACGCCGTTGGCGGGCTTGGCGCTGCGAATTGCCCTCGAAAGGGTTTCCGCTTTCCAGAGCCGCACCTTGTCCTTGGCCGCCTCGCGATGCAGCAGGCGATAGCGGTCGAGGAAGGCGCGGATGGCTTGTGGATGCGGGAACTGCCCGGGATAGATGGCAGCCGTGATCAGGAATGCCCGGTCTTCGCTCAGGTCGAGCGCGCGCAACGCGGCAAGCAGCGAAGCATAGTTCCGATTGGCGGTAAGCGATTGGGCGACCGAGAAATCGATGTCGAGCGCGTCGGCCAGCGCCGTCTGGAAGAAGGCCGCATTCCCGGTGAGCGCGGTCTCACGCAATTTGACAAAGGCATCGGCGGCGACAAAGGTAGTGGTGCTGGTTGCCTCGCATTCTGCCCGCATCATCGACCGCAGCCTGCGTCGTGCATTCTCGGCCCCAGCGCCGGGCTCATGCTGTGTCTCGGAGACGTTGAATGTCGTTTGCGTGCTCATCGGCGCGGTCGTCTCAACTGCGGTGGCGTTCATGTTCGAATCCGGTGCCCGCGCGAGATGCGGCTTTTCCAGCGCCCTGACCAAATGAGCGATGGTCGGGTTCAAATCCTTGCGGCGCGCAATGGCGCGCGCATGGGGCAAGCCATGCCGCCCGATCAGTGCGATGAGATCGATGTCGCTGACGGCGCGAGAGCGGATGAGCAAGGGCGCGGCGATATCGACGGGTTCTTCGCAAAGCCTGCGCACCAGCGCGGCGGGCGCATATTCACATTCCGAAAGCGCGGCAGCGACGTAGCGCCGTGATTCGACGGATACGGCGTCGAACAGCGGCAGTGTCAGGTCTTCAAGCTGGCCGATCTCGCGGCGTGACGGCCGAGTGAGCGAACAGAAGGCCGACACCGCTGCGCGGAACAGCCTTTCAGCCTTTCCAGAGTCGGTTCGCACCGCGATTTGCCTGAAGTCGGAAGATGACACGAAGGATACGCCCGATACTCGACACAACCCTGACCACGCTTGACCGGGACCGTCCCTGCTTCGCGACGGCCCGGCCGAAACTTTTCGGCCTGGGAACAAAGATCAAGTTAGCGACGATCCGTTAGCGCTCCGTTAACCCTCTGCCGTCCTTAATGATATTGGAGGCGTTGCGTTGTGCTCCGGTCAAACCGAGAGGAATGCGCGAATCATGGGTATGGTATTGTCTTTCGTGCCGCGGGCGGCACCAAGCAATCGCACAAAGCAAACCGCCGAGATTCCGGCGGCTGTGATCATCTTTCCCGGTATCCGCTACGAGCGGTGCCAGGCCGATGACAGGCGGCCGGCTGATCCTGACAAGCCGGGCTCGCCCCGGACTAAGCCTGTTCCGCATCACTGAGCCCGGCATTCGCGGACCGGCGCGCAGGGCGGCTGGCTAGAAGTCCTGCAGCGCGCAGGAGCTTTGCTCGAAAAAGCGCGATACGATCGGCTTCCAGCTGTCATCGGGTACGAAAGCGCGGATGACGAAGATGCCTTCTTCGATCGGCGCTTCGACAAAGATCGCGCCCTGAAGGTCCTCGGGAAGCTCCTTGCGCACGTCGATCATCTGAGCCGGCGTCAGCACGACGGCGTCCAGCACGCCCGTCGTCGCCGTGTGGTCGTTGAACGAGTAGATGTTGTGGCCGTTGCGGTCATAGACCGACACCGACCAGAAGGGGACGTGTCCCGGCGCCTTGACGCGGACCATCCCCTCGCCGAGGTCGAACCGGCAGGCCGTGGCATAAAACAGCGGGTCGACGGATTTCACCACGGGCGCCCCTCCGGCCTCGGCATCGAGCCGCGTCATCCTGTAGAGGTCTGAGGCCATCGACAGCCGCGACCACGCATCACGTTCGGAAAATTGCGGCACCAGCAGCAGCACGGCGATGTGCACGATTCCGGCGCCGAGCAGCCCGAGCAGGACGGCATGCAGCAGCCCGCGCATGGCCGGGTAAAGCCTACGCATCGCAACCGGCCTTGATGATGCTGGGCAGCGAAACGTCCGACAGGCCTGTGCTGCTGGCGATAGGCGTATCGTAGAAAGTCAGCACGAAATACATCCTGCCGGCACCGTCCGTCAGCAGCCAGTTGCCCGGCATCGGGTGACGGCTGGCGGAGATGACCACCGTATTATCGGCTTGGCGCACCACCCCATAGGACTGCAACGCGGCCAGCCTGGGCTTGCCGGTTTCGACCACGCCGAGCGATTGGTCGGCGGCGTAAAGCGTCCAGAACCGTGCGGTTGGGAATCCGCCCTCGATCCTGTAGGTGCATTCGCGCCGCAGCTCGGCGCCGCCCTCGTCGCGCTCTGCCACGAAGGACAATCCTTCCGCGCGGCCGAGCGCGAGCACGCCCTCGCGCGCTACCCGCGCTTTCGAATAGGGGTCGGCGGACGATGTGCCGATGTCGGGAAAGGCCGTCCACTGGCCGATCCGGATGGCGCCGACGCCATCCTGGACTTTCAGCGCATACCAGACGCTGCCGCCACCACCGCCGATGGCTATGACAAGCGTGAGCAGCGTCAGGAAGGCGTTCTTGAGCATGAAGGGCCGGCACGAGGAAATTTGCCGCCCGGGGATATCGCGGCGGGGGCCCTTGTGGCAAGCGGACCCGTATGAATTGCTTGTCCCGGCCGGCGCTAAAGCGCCGACAGCGTCTCCGGGGGCGGCGGAGATACGAGCGGGGGCGCCGACTGGAACAGCCTGGTCATCTCTCTCAAGATCGCCGTCGTCCGGCTGGACAGCACCGGCGGCCGTTGGGCAGCCGCATCCGCAGCCGCCTGTTCCTCGGTCCTCTTTTGCGCCTCCTCGGCCTTTGCCGCGATCTGTTCGTCGACGAAGGGCTTTTCGATGCCGGGGATGGGCTTGAGGTCGATGTTCTGGTGCGCGTAGACCATCAGACGCTGCCACACCATGGCCGGCAGCGTCCCGCCCGTCATGTTCTTGGTCGGCGTGAAGTCGTCATTGCCGAGCCACACCGCCGCCGTATAGTTGCCGGTGAAGCCGACAAACCATGCGTCACGGTAGGATTGCGTCGTGCCAGTTTTGCCGGCGACGACGATGTCGGGGATCTGTGCCCGCCGGCCTGTCCCCATCACCGGCACCGCCGCCAACATGGTGTTCATGGATTTGAGCGCCTGCTCGGACAGGACGCGGTGCGGCGGCGGCGCATCCTTGGCGAAGTCGTAGACCACCTCGCCGGTGCGAGTGACGAGCTGGGTGATGCCGTGGCGTGAACCGACGAAGCCGTCCTGGGCGAACACGCTGTAGCCTGTCGCCTGGTCCATCACTGTCATCCCGGCTGTGCCCAGCACCATCGTTTTGTGCCCCTCGAGCGGCGTTTCCACGCCGAACGATTCCGCCAGCGCCTTGATCGGCCCGATGCCGAGGTGATCCTTGGCGAGCCGCACCGGCACGGTGTTGATCGACTTGGCCATCGCCATGATCAGCGTGATGTTGCCGGCCGACTCGCCCGAATAATTATGGGGTGACCAGTTGCCCCAGCTGATCGGCCCGCCGGAGATCACGGAGGTGGGCTTGAAACCATGCTCCATCGCCGTCGCATAGACATAGGGCTTGAAGGACGAACCCGTCTGGCGGATCGCCTTGGTGGCGCGGTTGAACTGGCTGGCGCCATAGTCGCGCCCCCCGACGATGGCGCGCACTGCGCCGTTGGTTTCGATCACGACAACGGCGCCTTCGGTGACGCGGTACTCCTTGCCGAACTGGCGCAGGTGGAATTCGACGGATTCTTCCGCGGCCTTCTGGATGTTGGGGTCAAAGGTGGTGTGGGCAACCAGCGAGTGCTGGCCCGGCTTGGCGATCTTCTTGACCTCGTCGAACGCCCAGTCGAGGTAATAGTCCGGGCTTTTCTGTTCGCCGCGATCAACGACGTCGGCCGGATGCAGCCGCGCCTGAAGCACCTGGCCCTCGGTCATGAAGCCGGCATCGACAAGATTGGACAACACCACATTGGCGCGCGCGCGCGCGGCCGGCAGATTAATATGCGGCGCATATTTGGTCGGCGCCTTGAACAGCCCGGCCAGCATCGCCGCCTCAGCGAGGTTCAGGTCCTTGACGCTCTTGCCGAAATAGAAATCGGCGGCCGCCTCAATGCCGAATGTCCCGCCGCCCATATAGGCGCGGTCGAGATAGAGCTGCAGGATTTCCTTCTTCGACAGGTTGGCTTCGAGCCATAGCGACAGGAAGGCTTCCTTGATCTTGCGCTCGAAAGTGCGCTCATTGGTGAGGAACAGGTTCTTCGCCAGCTGCTGGGTGATGCTCGACCCGCCCTGGACCACGGAATTGGCCCGAACATTCTCGAAGATCGCGCGCGACAGTCCCAGCACGTCGATGCCGTAGTGATCGAAGAAGCGGCGATCCTCGGTGGCGAGCACCGCCTTGATGACCTGGTCTGGCATCTCGTCGACCGGTACGGAGTCGCGCTGGATGATGCCGCGCTGGCCTATTTCATTGCCGTAGCGGTCGAGGAAGGTGACGGCGAAATCGCCCTGGGCCCGCCAGTCCCCCATCGTGTCCTGGAAAGCGGGGATGGCCAGCGCCAGCATCACCACGACGCCGCCGGCGCCCAGTGTAAACCCTTCGCTCAGCACTTCGATGATGGCGCGGCGCCAGCCGGTGACGCGGAAGCGCCGAAAGAAGATTGTCGCGGCTTCCCAGAACTGGCGCGCCCTGAATCCGATCTCGTATAGCGAAGAATCGATCCAAGCGTCGAGCGCCAGCGCCCAGGCGGCGATCGGACCTCTTCTCTTGCGCGGTTCAGGACTGACCATTCGGAAATCCGGCTAGGCGATCAGACAACCTGAGAACCGCAAACCGGCAATTTCAGGGCGATGCGCCGCCGGAGACTTCTCCTCCATTTTTTCAATGCTCACAAGGGCGGCAAGGACACAGCCCCAGGCTTTGTTGCCGAGGGAGGGGGGCCTTAAGCCGGCTCGCGCCTCAGCGCCTGCGCCATGCAGTGGATGCCGCCGCCGGTCTTCGAGATCTCGCTCATGTCGACGGCCGCCACTTCGAAGCCGCGCGCCTTAAGCTGGCCGATCAGGGTCTGGCTGGAGGTCGGCGCGATAACCCGGTCCTTTCCGAGCGACATGAAGTTGCAGCCGAGCGCCATCGTGTCCTGGAAGGGCACGTCGATGATCTCGTGGCCCTTGCCCTTCAGCCAGTCGACGATGCCCGGCTCCGTGCAGGCGAGACAGACGGCGGTGAGCTTTTCGGCGATTGGCACCACCATCAGGTCGATATGGACATAATATTCGTCGATGAAGGCGAGGCGCGTTTCCCAGCCTTCCTTGTCGAACCAGGCCTGCACCTGGCGGGCGCCTTCTTCCTGCGTGCGGGCACCGCCGCAGCCGATCAGCACCACGCCTTCCTCGATGACATTGAAGTCACCGCCCTCGAACGTGCCGGCGGTGACCATGTCGTAGATCGGAATGCCGAGCTTCTCATAGGTGCGGATCGCCGCGTAGTTCTCACCGCGCCGCCACCAGTTGGCCATGGCGGTGATGAACGCGCCGTAGGGCGTCATGACGCTGGAATCGCGGGAATAGACCTGCATCGGCAGTTCCGGCGTTGGCTCGTGCCAATGGATCTTGACACCGAAATGCTCGTAGGCGGCGACCAAATCCTTGTGTTGCGCCTGCGCGATCTGGACGTTGCAGGGCGCCTCGCGCAGATGCTTGCGCGACAGCGAACTGGTCGACAGATGGCGCAGGAAATTGGGCGAGCCGAGCAACACGTCGGTCAGCACATCGGTTTCATTGGCAAAGCCCCAGGCGGTCAGCGGTTTGGTGCCGCCGGCCGGGTTGCGACGCTGGAGCGAAAACGGCTCTGCAACGATGCGGTCATGCACGGTCATCGGTTCTCTCCTCGTGATCTCGGATCAGGCTCATGCGGTATGGGTCTTCGGTATCCACCAGTCGCGTCCACGCGCGGTGGTGACATATTCGGGCCAGCGGAAATGGATCGGCGCTTCGTAGTCGCATAGCGGCGCGATCCAGTTCGATCCGCCAATGCCGCCGCCGGTGCGCTCGACGAATTCTTCCATCGCCGTCTCGCGCGCCGCTTTGTCTTCCAGCAACCGCAACGCGGTGAGCGCGATTGTCCTCGAGGCACAATCGACCATCGGGTCGATCGTGGCGGAAATGCCGCCGAGCGCATTCATCACCCAGGACGGCCACGCGTGCCCACCCGAGGCGCGCAGGGCAGGGCGGGCGACATAGAACCGTGCCGTCGGCGTGTGCCAGGACATGTCGGTATAATCGTCGGAAGTCGAATTGACCTGCGAAGGGGGCAGGTCGCGGCGCAGGATCGCCTCGGCGTCCCGAGGCGCGATCAGCCGCTCAATCTCGTCGATGAAAGGCTCGTCCGTCGCGGTCCCGCCCGCATTAATTTGGATCTCGCGCGCCACCGCTTTCGCCGCGTCATCCCAGCGCGGCGGTCCGACCGTTGACAGCGCTTCGAAGGCCATTTCCGCCATGGCATGGTTGGCCAGGCCCGGGCGCGACTTCGATACCCAGTGCCGCTCGAAGCGGCAGCCGCTCATGGCGGCGGCGGCCTCGGCGTTGCGGTCTAGCATGGCGGTGACCTGCTCGGCCATCGCAAGCGTCGGCACGCGGATCATGTACTGGATCTCGGCCAGCCCCGCCGGCAGATTGTCCGCGGTCGCCTGTCCGGCAGTGAGGATCGCTTCGCTGATCGACCAGCCGCCCTGGTGGGGCAGCATCGAATCGCGCAGCGCCTTCGAGGCCATGTACATCATCGACAGCGCATCGTTCGCCCCGGGCGCCCTGACCGCGGAATGCGCCTGCGGGATCGGCGCGCCATCGCCCTTGCGGATCCAGTTTTCTGGTTCGTCGCAGATGAAGCGATAGATCATCGCGTAGGCGGCGCCGCAATGCGTGTCCCAGCGCGCCGTATTGCAAAGCGGCAGCATGTAGAAGGGATGGAATGAGATCATGCCGGCAAGGCCGTCATAATAGCCTTTTGCCGCATGAATGGGCTTGGACCCGCGCACCTTCTCCGCCGGCTCGCCGGTGAAGCGCAACGTGCCACCGATGCCGTGATGCTGCATCGCCGCCTTGGTCGCCAGCAGGCCGCCGAGGCTGGCAATCCCCAGCCCCGAATGCGGATCTGTATGGCCGCCCGCATGCTCACCGAGCCCAGGCCGTGGACTCCTGACGGTGGCGGCGTCCTGGCAATTGCCGGGGACGGCGTCGTATTCGGCGTACATGCCGATGGTTGGTCCCGCGCCGTTGCTCCAATGCGCGCAGAACGCGGTCGGCATGCCGCCCGAACCTTCCTCGACCGAGAAGCCTTCCTGCTTCAGCAGCTTCACATACCACGCTGCTGATTGATATTCGCGCCAGGCCGTCTCGCCGAAATCGAAGATCGTTCGCGTCCATGCCGACAGCGACGATCGGATGTCGTCCAGATGGGCAAGCGCGGTGGCCTGGGCCGAGGTGGTCGCCGGTTTTTCCATTGCACGAGAAGAAAGCAGTGAAGCGCATCGTCAAAAAGTGATATGTTTTCCCGGCTCATGCAAATTCGGTTCACCTGAGGCTTCTTGCGAATTCCTTCCACACAGGCGCTGCGCGCGCTCGACAGCTTCGCCCGGCACGGCAGCGTGTGGCGAGCCGCCGACGAACTTCACCTGACCCGCAGCGCCGTCAGCCACCAACTTCGCCTGCTGGAACGCGATCTCGGCTTCGCTCTGCTCGAGCGCATCGGCAAGGGGGTTGCCCTGACTCCGCGCGGCCAGCGCTATGCCAGCGACGTGCGCAAGGCTCTGACGGTGCTGGGCGACGCGGTGGCGCGGGATGCCGGCACCGGCGTCGGCGGTTCCTTCAGCGTCAGCTGCACCCCCGGCTTCGCCTCGCTGTTCCTGTGCACCCATATCGGCGAGTTCCGCCAGATGTATCCCGATGTCGCTTTGCGCATTCTGACGCCGCGGCGTCTCGACGATGTCAGCAATGCTGAGGCCGATGCGTTTATCGCTTTCGGCGTCGGCAATTGGCCCAACCGCGCGGTCGAGCTCCTGTGTGAAATCTCTTTCACGCCGCTCTGCAGTCCAACGCTGCTCAACAAGGTCGGTGGATTTTCCAAGCCAGACGACGTGTTGCGCGCCAATCTCCTGCATCTGGGCGACACCGAGGACTGGGCGCGCTGGCTGGCCCTATCGAGGGTCGAAAATCCCGATCCAGAGGGCGGCATCTTCTTTTCCGATATGAATTTGGTCTTCTCGGCCGCTATCGCCGGGCAGGGCATGGCCATGGGCGACGAACTGACGAGCGGCAAGGCACTGGCAGAAGGCAGGCTCGTGCGTCCCTTCGACATCTCGATCAAGTCGCCGCGCTCCTACTTCCTGGTGTCCGAACACGCCAAGGCGACGCATCCCGTGCTCGATGCCTTTGCGGGATGGCTGCGTTCGAAACTCGCCGAGAGCAATGCCATGAGCATGGCTGATCACGGACGCCACCGATCGGACAGATGAATGGAATTTGCCGATCCAGCGAAAACTATTCGGTTGCGGTGAGGCCGCACGCTGCCCTACGATTTCGCTCGACGCTACGGGCGCCATGCGTGCTGACGCATAAAGAGCCTGTATGGTTTGATTTCGCGCGTGATCTTTCGAAATCGGATTCGGTTTTCGGGGTCATGCGCCGGAAAGGGCAGGATGCGGCAACCCGGCCGGGCAGCAGAGATCAAGGCGATCGGGATCGGCAAGAGTTTCGGCTCTTTCCGTGCGCTGGACAATCTGACGCTCGATATCGGCCGGGGCGAATTCGTGACGCTCCTTGGGCCTTCGGGTTCAGGCAAGACGACCTTCCTGATGATCCTGGCCGGCTTCGTTCAGCCAACCGAGGGCCGGCTGTTCAGCGACGGCACAGACATAACCGATCGGCCCGCCGAGCAGCGCGCCGCCGGCATGGTGTTCCAGGGTTACGCCCTATTTCCGCATATGAGCGTCGAAGCCAACATCGCCTTCCCTCTCAAGGTGCGCAAGCAATCGGCGGCCGAGATCAAGCGCCGCGTCGGCGAGATGATCGAGCGCGTCGGGTTGGTCGGCCACGCCAAGAAACTGCCGGCGCAGCTTTCCGGCGGCCAGCAGCAGCGCGTCGCCCTTGCCCGCGCCCTGGTATTCGAGCCGGGCGTCTTGCTGCTGGACGAGCCGTTCTCGGCGCTCGACAAGGGCCTGCGCGGCCAGATGCAAGCCGAAATGAAGCGGCTGCATCAGGCGACGGGCACCACCTTCGTGTTTGTTACCCATGATCAGAGCGAGGCTCTGGCCCTCTCGTCGCGGGTCGCCATCTTCAACCATGGCAAATTGCTCCAGGTCGGCGCACCGAACGAGGTCTATGAGCGCCCGGCCAATCGCTTCGTCGCCGAATTCCTGGGCGAGATCAACATGCTGCCATTGAAGGGCGTGCGCAGCGCCGACAATGGCGCTACGGCCCTATGCGAGGATCGCGCCATCAGCTTGCGTGGCAGCGCCGAAGGCATTGATGGCAATGCCATTCTGGCCATTCGGCCCGAATACATGTCGATCGCCAGCGAAGCGACGCCGGGCGAGAACGGCATCGCCGCCACTGCCACCGGTTCGACCTATCTCGGCACCGCGACGCGTCTCGATCTGACGACAAAGCAAGGCGCCCGAGTTAGCGTCTCGGTGCCGAATGAAGTGGCCGCTGCCGCGCTGGGCAATGGCAATTCCGTCTGGCTGACCTGGCCGGCCGAAAAGGGATTCCTTCTTCCGGATGGAGGACAATGACGAACGGTGTGACGCGATATCGTCGCACCGCCTTGACGTATCACCAATGAAAAAAGGGGAACTTGCATGACAAACGATACAAAGAAACAAGCGATCGAGGCCTTGTCCGGAAGGGCAGGTCGCGGTGAAATCTCACGCCGGCAGTTCGCACAGATGGCGGCTTTGGTGCTGGCGGGTACGCCAATGCTGTTGCGCTCGACAAAGGCCTTTGCAGCGGCCAAGGAACTGGTGCTGGTGAACTGGGGTGGTGATGCCATCACAGCCTATGACGCCGCCTACGGCCAAGCCTTCACTAAGGAGACCGGCATCGTCGTCAAGATGGACGGCTCAGGCCCGACCGAAGGCGCGATAGCGGCGCAATCCAAGAGCGGGGCACCGACCTGGGACCTGGTCGACGTCGATCCGTTCTCAGCCATTACGTTGGGCCAGCAGGGCATGCTCGAGCCGATCGACTATAAGATCGTCGACAAGACCAAGATGCGGCCCGGCTTCGGCTGGGAACACGCCGCCTCGACCTATTTCTTCTCCTACGTCATCGCCTATGATTCCGAGAAATACGGCAAGGATGCGCCGACCGGCATGGCGGACTTCTTCGACGTGAAGAAATTCCCGGGCAAGCGCTCGCTCTACAAATGGGGCGTATCAAGCTGGGAAGCGGCGCTGCTGGCGGACGGCATAGCGCCGGCCTCGCTCTATCCGCTCGACCTCAAGCGCGCACATGACAAGATCGCTGCCTTCAAGGAAAACGTCGTCGCTTATTGGGGCGGCGGCGCCGAAAGCCAGAGCGTGCTGCTCAACGGCGAGGCCTCGATGGCGATCGTCTGGTCGACGCGCGCCTCGCTGATCGAGCAGGACTCCGGGGGCAAGATCAAGTTCATCTGGGACCAGGGTCTGATCTCTCCCGGCGCTCTTGCCGTGCTCAAGGGCAATCCCGGCGGCAAGGACGCCGCCATGAAGTTCATCGCCAGCGCGCAGGATCCGCAGAAGCAGCTGATCATGTTCGACAAGCTGGGGCAGGGGCCGGCAAATCCGGCCGCCGATGCCATGATCCCCGCCGACAAGAGGCGCATCAATCCGGTGGATCCGGAGAACATGAAGAAGCAGATCGCCCTCGACATGGATTGGTACGCCAAGAACTACGGCGCCGCTCTCGACGAATACACCAAGATCATCTCCGCCTGATCAGGCTGGGATAATCGGCCGGGATGAAGGGTTATCTTTCCGACAGGATGGGCGCGGCGCTGTTGATGGCGCCGCTGCTCCTGTTTCTGGCGCTGGCCTATGCCTGGCCATTCCTCGGCGTCGTCAAATGGAGTTTTACCTTGCCGACGCCTGGCGTCGGCCAGTACGAAGCCCTGCTCACCGACGATCTTGTGCAGTCGGTGTTCATCCGCACGCTACGAATCGCCGCTATCGTCACGCTGGTGTCGGTCGCCGCCGCCTACGCCATCACCGTCGTCTGGGTGCGCGGAACCCCGACGCAACGGCTCGTCGCCGAATTCTGCATCCTCGTTCCGTTCTGGATCTCGGTGCTGACGCGCGCCTTCGGCTGGGTGGCCCTGCTGTCCAACCGCGGCCTGATCAACAGCTGGCTGCAGGCGGTCGGGTTCATCTCCGAGCCGCTGGCGCTGGTGCGAAACGAATTCGGCGTCATCGTCGGCATGACGCATTTCCTTATTCCCTTTGCAGTCTTCCCGCTGGCATCGGCCATGCGCGCGCTCGATGATCGCGTGCTGCTTGCGGCGCGCGGACTTGGCTCCAGCCGCATGCGCACCTTCTGGTCGGTATTCGTGCCCATGACCCGCTCCGGCATCATCGGCGCCGCGATGATCGTGTTCGTGTTCTCCCTCGGCTTCTTCGTCACGCCGGCGATCCTGGGCGGCGGCCGCAGCGTCATGGTCGCCGAACTGATCTATCTGCGTATCTTCCAGAGCCCGGACTGGGGCCTGGGTGCGGCGATCAGCGTCGTTTTGGTGCTGTTCGTCGGGGCGCTGATGGCGCTGCTGTTCCGCTACGTCAGGCCCAGGCAGTTGATCTGATGCCGACCTATCGCCCTGGACCCGTCACACTTATCATTGCGGCCCTGGTGGCGCTTTTCCTGCTGATGCCGCTGCTCGCCGTCATCCCCGTGTCACTGACGCCGAGCCGCATGCTGGCAATGCCTTCTGGCGAACTGTCGCTTCGCCACTACCGCGCCCTGATCGAGGACCCACGCTGGATCGACTCCATCCTTCTGTCGATCCGCATTGGCATTGTCAGCAGCGTCTTCTCCACGCTGCTTGCGCTGTGCTTCAGCCTTGGCGTCTGGATGTTCCAGCCGCGCTTCACCGCGGCTCTGGTCGGTTTCGTCCTGCTGCCCATGGTGGTGCCGCCGGTGGTTTCGGCGATCACGCTCTACTTCCTGCTGACCTCCATCTCCGGCGTCAACTCGCTGTTCGGCTACGACACCTGGCTTGGCGTCGCCATGGCGCATTCGGTGATGACCGTGCCATTTGCGACGGTGCTGATGCTGGTCTCACTGAGCCAACTCGACCGGCGCATCGACCTTGCCGCGCGCGGCCTTGGCGCCTCGGTCTGGCAGCGCGCCACGCGCATCATCATGCCCAACATCAAGTTCGGCATCATCACGGCGGCACTGCTTTCCTTCGTACTGTCCTGGGAAGAGATCGGCGTCACCCTGTTCATCACCTCGGTTAACGCAATCACGCTGCCGCGCCTGATGTGGATGGGCCTGCGCGACAATATCGATCCCGCGATCGCCGCCCTGTCGGTGATCCTGATCATCATCACCGTCCTGGTGCTGGCGGTGCGGAGCATCGCCGTCAGGCAACGAGGATGACATTGAAGGCCACCGTGGCGAAGCCCTCGGCTAGATGATCGATGCCCGGTGCGAGTCGGTCACTGGAAAGAAACCAAGCGGCTGTAGACGATCGATGAGAGCGTCGGTGCCGTTCTCCTTTGCGAAGTCATCTTCACGCTCTGTGACACCGGTAAAAGTCAGGAACATGACCTGCCCGGACGGCAAGTTGAAATCGGACGGAAGGGAGCTTGCACGCGAAAGGATCACGTGTCTGATCAGGGAGCTTTCCTTCCCGTCGATCGGCGATCCGAGTGGAATTCGATTGCCTTCGGCCAGCGGCTCGCGGCCTTCGAAATACCCCGCACTTAGAAGCAAGTCGTAAGCGAGCAGGTTTTGCAGGCAACGGATTGCCCAATCGCCACGCTCGGTGGTGGCGAGGATAAACTCGATCCCGGCTCCCGACTGTGCGCCTGGATCGTATGCATCGTCCTCCTGATCCCACGGATTTGAGTGTCCTGAAGTCGCATAGAGCCAGAATGGCCTTTGTTGCGTCGGCCCAAACTCAAACACACCGTAGAATGGCCACGTCGGGTCGATCTCCTTGAGGCCGAATTTTGTTGAAAACAACTCGGGCGAAAGCGTGAAGATGCCACGTTGCTCGCCGCCGAATAGGGACGGATAGATTTCATCTTCCCGGATACGCCAGACATCTTCCAGACCCATGATTGATCCCTTAAGCTCCGGACCTCTCTAATGGCCGCAGGAAGACTTTATTCCCGATCTCTATTGCGCCTGCAAGTGGCCCTCGGGCCCTATATGAACCGGACCGAGACGCGACCAAATCTGCCCAAATCGCCGATGACTTCGTCACCCGGCTCGACGCCGATCGGTGTCACGCAGGTGCCTGTTATCACCACCTGTCCGGGCTGGAGCGCTATGCCGAGGCCCGATAGTTCGTTGACGATCCATGTCAGCGCAATTCGCGGGTCGCCCAGTGCTGCCGCCCCCGTTCCGTCATACCGCGCCTTTCCGGACACGAAGCCCGCCACCTCGTGTGTTGCAAGATCGACGGCGCGCCAGTCGTCCTTCGCGGCCTCGCCGATGACAAACAGATGCGCGCAAGCGTTGTCGGCTATCAGCTGCGGCGCGCCGACGGCGCAGAAATCATCGTAGCGCGAATCCGGTATTTCGATCGCCGGGTGCAAGGTCGCCACGGCCTCCATCACCTCGGCGATTTCATAGGGTGCTTCACGAGGCGACAGCCGCCGGCCGAAACGGAAACCGAATTCGATCTCGGCCACGCGCATCCTGCTTGTTGCGAGGGAAACAGTGCCCCCGACCTCGACCGATTTCTCGGCGAGCAGGCGCCCCGCCATCGGACCGTCGACATTGATGTGCCTTTGCCCGGCAAGGCTGGTCGCCGCAATCTTCCAGCCGAAAAGCGGAGCTGAGGAACGATCCGTCACACCCGACTGGATTGCGTAACCATCCGTTCGGGTTTGCGGCCGCAAGCCCTCGGGAATGGCATCGAGGCGGGTGCCGTTGTCCCAATGGCCGACCAGCAAGCGCGACGCGGCTTTGGCTTTTTCTGGGTCAAGCATCGTTTCTCCGAACACACGAACACGCCGCTGCCCAACGCTGTGCGGGCCACTGGCCAGGACAGAAGGTCCGCCATATGCAGCCCGCTCCTCTTGCCGCAACGATAGGGGAGCAGAAATCGGGTGTCCACATCCATGCCATGGCGAGCGGCAAGGCTGAACACCATCTAAAGGATGCGTTGCCATCATCTCGCGTTCCTGGCGCTTGCACTTCGCGCTTCTGTGGTTAGGTTTGCCGGGGTTGATTGATTGTGGAGTAGCGGCCGCGATACATCGCGGGCCGCGACAGCGAGGAATGACGATGACCGCGTCCATCGACTTGCAGCAGGCATTGTTCCAGAGGTTGAGAAGCGATAAATCGCTGTCGGCACTGCTGGGCGGGGCCGGCCTGCTTGAGCAGCCCGCCGACAATGTCGCTTTCCCCTATGTGACCTGCGGCCAGACCAGGGCCTTCGACTGGGACCCCGGAGCCAAGGATTCCGCCGACCAGCTCATCACTTTGCATGTCTGGTCGAAGGCTCAAGGCGATAAGGAGACACAGGCCATCATGGAGCGTATCAAGGCGCGCCTCGCCGACGCCGTGCTGGTTATCGGGCCGCGTGGACAGACACGTCTTGTGCTTGAATTCTCCGAGGCTCGCTATGATGAAGAGCTGTTGGTGCATCACGGGCTACTGCGCTTTCGCGCGATGACGCAGGAAAATGCCTGATGCGCCTTCAACATGGGTGAAACTGGGTCTAGACTGAGATCCGCGGTTTCACCGGGCTGGGCGGCGGGATCGGCTGCAGGTTGTCTCGCGTCTCAGGGGGTAGCGGGCATGGTTTTATCGGCGTTCACTGTTCATTTCACGTTCAGCACCGACGCGTTACAACGCCGGCCATGAACACGCTTGGCAGCCAATTCCGAACCGCGACGCTGGCGCTCTGTGCCGCGGGTCTTTTCGCGTCATCGCAGGCAATGGCGATGCCGATAGCCGCGCCGGATCAAGTCAGCCCTATCGTACTGGCCGCGTCCGATTGCTACGCGATCGGCCAGCAGGTTGCCGAGCAGAATGGCGGAACGCTCGCCAAGGCGTCGCAGTCGACACGCGGCGGCCAGCCCGTCTGCGTCATCGTCGTGCTGGTGCCGGGCAAGGACGGCCAGCGTCCGCGACGTTCCGAGATCGTCGTGCCGCAAAACTAAACGTCCATTTTGCAGGGCAATATCCGACCCACATCTACTGTCTAACCAGCTCTTCAACAGGTAACGATCTCCGCATGCGCGTGCTCGTCGTCGAGGATGACAAGGATCTCAACCGGCAGATAGCGGACGCGCTGGCCGATGCCGGCTATGTCGTCGATCGTGCCTTCGACGGCGAGGAAGGCCATTTCCTCGGCGATACCGAGCCCTATGACGCCGTCGTGCTCGACATCGGTCTGCCGCAGATGGACGGCATCAGCGTGGTCGAGCGCTGGCGTCGCGGCGGCCGCAAGATGCCGGTGCTGATCCTGACTGCGCGAGACCGTTGGAGCGACAAGGTCTCCGGCATCGACGCCGGCGCCGACGACTACGTCACCAAGCCGTTTCATATCGAAGAGGTCCTGGCGAGGGTCAGGGCCTTGATCCGGCGCGCCGCCGGACATGCGTCGTCCGAACTGACCTGCGGCCCGTTGCGCCTCGACACCAAGGCGTCGAAGGCCGACGTCGACGGTGTGCCGCTGAAACTGACCTCGCACGAATTTCGCCTGCTCGCCTATCTTATGCATCACATGGGCGAGGTCATCTCGCGGACCGAACTGGTCGAACATCTCTACGATCAGGATTTCGACCGCGATTCCAACACGATCGAAGTGTTTGTCGGGCGGCTGCGCAAGAAGATGGGCATCGACATGATCGAAACCGTGCGCGGCATGGGCTACCGCATGCGTGAGCCGGAGGCGTAACTCGGAACCGCTCAGACATTCCGCTAGGACGTCGCTTTCGCTGCGCTGGTGGCCGCGTTCGCTGACGTTTCGCGTGATCGCCTTTTCGACGGTCTGGGCGATCCTTACCCTTATAGTCATCTTTACCCTGATCACGACGCTCTACCGCCAGGCCAGCGAACGCGGCTTCGACAGCCTGCTCTCGGCGCATCTGTTCAACCTGATCGGGTCCATCGGAATTTCCGACAGCGGCGCGCTCACCGGCGCTCCCGACCTCGGGGACCTTCGGTTCTCGGAGCCGGCTTCCGGCTGGTATTGGGCGGTCGAGCCGGCCTCGGAAGGTGTGCATGGCAACCTCCATTCATCATCGATGACGAAGACCATTCCTTCACCGAGCGTTGCAGCCGTGCCGTTCAATGCCAGCTTCCAGCGCAGTTACGCGGCAGAAGGCATCGATGGCGAGCGGTTGGAAGTGTTCGAGAGCGAATTCGTCCTGGACGCCAAGAACCGCGCCGCCCGTTTCCGTGTGATGGGCAATCAGAGCGAACTGGAACAGGAAGTCGCCAGTTTCCAGCGCCGCCTGCTGACCTATCTCGGCCTTTTCGGCATCGGCATGATCGCCATCAACGCGATCGCCATCCTGCTCGGCCTGCAGCCTTTGCGCAGGGTCCGGAATGCCCTGGCGATGGTGCGCGAGGGAACCGCGCAGAGGCTTGACGGCCACTTCCCGGCCGAGATCGAACCGTTGGCGAACGAGACCAACGCCTTGATCGAAAACAACAGACGCATCGTCGAGCGCTCGCGCACCCAGGTGGGCAATCTCGCCCATTCTCTGAAGACGCCGCTGGCGGTCCTGCTCAACGAGGGCCGGGCACTTGGCGGCGCCAAGGGACAATTGATCGCCGAACAGGCCGCCTCGATGCAGAAGCAGGTCGAGCATTACCTGCAGCGCGCCCGTGTCGCGGCGCAACGCGACAGCGTCGTCTACCGCACGCCGGTGACGCCGCTGGTCCAGCGCATGATACGGGTCCTTCAAAAGCTCAATCCGCGCACGGACCTGTCGCTTAAATTGCCGGCCACCGAGATCGTCTTCGCCGGCGAGCGCGAGGATCTTGAGGAATTGCTGGGCAATCTTCTCGAGAATGCGATGAAATGGGCACGAAGCGCCGTCTCGGTATGGGTTATGCCTTTGACCGGCAAGGACGGCCTGTTCGAAATCGGCATTGAGGATGACGGCCCGGGCATCCCCGAGGACAAGGCTCGAGAGGCACTGAAGCGCGGGAAGCGCTTGGACGAGACAAAGCCGGGGTCGGGCCTTGGACTGGCCATTGTCGCCGACCTCGTCAACGAGTATGGAGGCGTTCTGGCGCTTGAACGGTCCGACATGGGCGGATTGAAGGCGGTGGTGCGATTGCGGAGCCTTCAGTGAAGTATTTCGAGCCCAATCGAAAGCGCTGGGCGCGCCCCGGGGTGGCCGGCCTGCCTTTTGGCCTGGACGCGGCCGCCAGCGGCCAAATTTCCGACAAATATCAATACTATGGCCTGGCCGACCTCTTAGATGACGCGACCCCCGGCGCATCCAGGGCAGGCTCCAACTCAAGAGAACCGGTTGTTGGCATGAAGATTCGCGTCGCCCTTGTTGCCGCCCTGCTGGCCGTATCCGGTTGCACGACCTTGGGTGGCAAGAGCCCGGGTGTGGCGCCAACGCTCGCCTCCGTGCCGCCCTCCGGCGGCAAGGTCACAACGACGATCATCTCCGCGATGGGCGGCGGTCTCATAAGCGGCTCGATCGGCAACGGTCTCAGCGACGCCGAGAAGCGCAGCGCGCTCGAGGCGGAGTACAAGGCGCTCGAATACACGACAAGCGGCCAGAAGGTTGCGTGGAAGGGCGCTCAGGCGTCGCGCTATGGCGAGGTGGTTCCCGCTCAGCCCTACCGTGTCGGTTCGCAAGATTGCCGCCAGTACACTCAGACGGTGTTCAACGGTGGGGTAGGGGTCACGGCGCGCGGAACAGCTTGCCGCAACGCCGACGGCAGCTGGACGCCGCTGACCTGAGAGCCAGCCGGCCGGTTGCGCCTGGGCGATTGATGCCGATCAAGGACGTGCGGCGCAGCCGCCGTCAAAGCGTCGCAGGATGCTTGTGTTGGCAGGGCGGGGCTCTGCCTTTATTGGAAGAGTCATGCTGTTCTGGGTCATAGCCGCACTCCTCACACTGGGCGCCAGCCTGGCCGTGCTGTTGCCGCTGGCCACGGGTCGCAGGCTGGCTTTGTCGAGCCGTGATCATGATCTCGCGGTCTATCGCGATCAGTTGGCGGAGCTTGACCGGGACGGCGCTCGCGGCCTGATCAAGCCGGCGGAGGCGACCGAGGCACGCGCCGAGATCGCGCGCCGCATACTGCGCCTGGACAGCGCGGATCAGGCCGGCGACGCCAGCCCTGGCAGGGCCCCGGCCGTCGCAAGGCTGGTGGCGACAGCCGCTGTGCTGATCGTGCCGCTCGTCAGTTGGGGCCTCTATAGTCAGCTTGGCTCGCCTGACCTCCCGTCGCAGCCGCTCAGCGAGCGGCTGGCCAAGAATCCGGCCGACAGTTCCGTCGACGAACTGGTGGCGCGGGCGGAAGCCCATCTTGCCGCCAATCCATCCGTCGGCAGAGGCTGGGATGTGCTGGCGCCCGTCTACCTGCGCATGCAGCGCTTTTCTGATGCGGCCGGCGCATATCGCAACGCCATTCGCCTCGATGGCGACAGCGCGGTTCGCCAGGCGGGCCTTGGCGAGGCCATCGCCGGCGCGGCAGGGGGCATTGTCTCGGCCGATGCCCAGGATGCCTTCGAGGCGGCGCTAAAGCTCGATCCGGCCAATGCAAAGGCCAGCTTCTATCTGGCCGTTGCCCTCGCGCAGGAAGGCCGCGGCAAGGAGGCTGCGGCGGCATGGCAGGCGATGCTGGCTCGATTGCCGCCGGATTCACCCTGGCGCAGCGCGGTCGGGCAGGCGCTGGCTAAAGCGGCCAGCCCCGAAGTCGCGGCAGGCGGCACGAATGGACCCGATGCCGCGGCGGTCGACGCGGCCTCCGCCATGTCTCCTGCGGACCGGCAAGCCATGATCGGAACCATGGTTGCCGGCCTGGACGGAAAATTGCGACAAAATCCGCGTGACCCGGAAGGGTGGATGCGGCTCGTTCGTTCCTATGTCGTACTGGGCAAGACCGATCAGGCGCGCGACGCGCTCGGTCGCGCTATATCAGTCTTTGGAACCGGCAGTGAAGAAGCCAGGAAATTCACCGCCTTTGCCGCCTCGCTTGGCCTGACGGCAACGGAGTAGAACCGGACATGACACGCAAGCAGAAACGGCTGTCGGTCATCGTCGGGGGCTTGGCGTTCCTCGGCGCGGCCACCGGGTTGACGTTCTATGCGCTTGGCCAGAAGGCGTCCTATTTCTACATGCCGGCCGACCTGACCACCGCCAGCGTGGCGCCGGGGCAGCGGATTCGGCTGGGTGGGCTTGTCGAAAAGGGCACGGTCCAGCGCGGGCAGCGCGCGACGGTCGCATTTTCGGTCACCGACACCCACAAATCCGTCAAGGTGACCTACACCGGCATACTGCCTGACCTGTTCCGCGAAGAGCAGGGAGTGATCACCGAAGGGACTTTCGGTCCCGACGGCGTTTTCGTCGCCGACAGCGTGCTGGCCAAGCATGACGAACGCTACATGCCCAAGGAAGTGGCCGATGGCCTCAAGGAAAAGGGCGTATGGCAGGAGAGCAAGAGTGAATAGGTCTGGCCTCAGCACAAGAGTAGACAGCCGGCATGGTTGAGACCGGACATTTCGCCCTGGTCCTAGCTTTCGCGCTTTCCCTGGTGCAGATGACCGTGCCGCTGTTTGGCGCGCGCCTCGGCAACCAGCGCCTGATGGCCGTCGGCGGTCCGGTCACGGTCGCCGGCTTTGTCCTGACCGCGCTGTCTTTTGCTGCATTGGCGAGTGCCTATGCCAGTTCGGATTTCTCGGTCGCCAGTGTCTGGGAAAATTCGCATTCGCTGCAGCCGCTGATCTACAAGCTCACCGGCACCTGGGGCAATCATGAAGGCTCGATGTTGCTCTGGGTTCTGATCCTGACCTTCTTCGGCGCGCTTGTCGCTGCTTTCGGATCCAATCTGCCGGCAACCTTGCGAGCCAATGTGCTGGCCGTCCAGGGCGCCATTGGCGCCGCCTTCTTCCTGTTCATCCTGTTGACATCCAATCCCTTCGTCCGGCTCAATCCAGCCCCGATCGAAGGGCGTGATCTCAACCCGGTCCTCCAGGATCTGGGCCTCGCCGTCCACCCGCCGCTGCTCTATCTCGGCTATGTCGGTTTCTCGATCTGCTTTTCCTTCTCCGTCGCCGCCCTCATCGAGGGGCGCATCGACGCCTCCTGGGCTCGCTGGGTGCGCCCCTGGACGCTGCTTGCCTGGATGTTCCTGACCGGCGGCATCGCGATGGGCTCGTACTGGGCATATTACGAACTCGGATGGGGCGGCTTCTGGTTCTGGGATCCGGTCGAGAACGCCTCCTTCATGCCATGGCTGGCCGGCACGGCGCTGCTTCATTCGGCCATCGTCATGGAAAAGCGATCGGCGCTGAAGATCTGGACATTGCTGCTCGCCATCCTCACCTTCTCGCTGTCGCTCCTTGGCACTTTCCTGGTGCGTTCGGGCGTGCTGACCTCCGTCCACGCCTTCGCCAGCGATCCGACCCGCGGTGTCTTCATCCTCGGCATCTTGACGCTGTTCATCGGCGGGTCGCTGGCACTGTTTGCACTACGGGCCTCCCGGTTGACGGCCGGGGGCCTGTTCCACCCGATTTCGCGCGAGGGCGCGCTGGTCCTCAACAATTTGTTCCTGACCACGGCGACCGCGACCGTTCTCGTCGGTACGCTCTATCCGCTGGCCTTGGAGGCGCTTACCGGCGACAAGATCTCGGTCGGGGCACCGTTCTTCGACCTGACCTTCGGCCCGTTGATGCTGCCGCTTCTGGTACTTGTACCGTTCGGGCCGCTGCTGGCGTGGAAACGGGGCGACGTCTTCGCAGTTGCACAACGCCTAATGGCCGCCTTCGCCATTGCTCTGACCGCGATGCTGGTCACTGGCCTGTTTATCGACGGCGCCTCGGTGTTCGCCGCCCTCGGTATCGGCCTTGCCGTCTGGCTGGTCGCCGGCGCGCTCACCGACCTTGCGGTCAAGTCCGGCGTGGGCTCGGTGGCACCGGCAATCATGTTCAGGCGCTTCGCCGGCCTGCCGCGTTCGGTCTTCGGTACGGCACTGGCGCATCTCGGCCTCGGCCTGACATTGCTCGGCATCGTCGCCACGCTTTCCTTCGGCACCGAGAAGATCCTAAGCATGCGCGCGGGCGACACGGTCGAATTATCCGGTCATAGGCTGCGTTTCGTCGGCCTCTATCCGGCTCAAGGGCCAAATTACAGCGAGGATCGGGGCCGCTTCGAACTGATCGGTGCGAGCGGCAGTCCTGTCGGCGAAATCAGCTCGGCGAAGCGCTTCTTTCCGGTGCGGCAGACAATGACGACCGAATCCGGCATCAAGACCCTTGGTTTTTCACAGCTGTACATTTCGCTCGGCGATGCAGGCAAGGACGGTTCCGTCGTCGTGCGCTTGTGGTGGAAACCGCTGGTGACGCTGATATGGGGCGGTGGTCTGGTGATGATGGCGGGCGCTGCCATGTCGCTGATGGACAGGCGACTGCGCGTCGGCGCGCCTTCTCGTCGGCGCAAGCAGGCTCTGGCTTCCGCTGGCCTGCCATGAGCCTGAGACGGTCCCTGGCCTCGATCCTCCTGCTGTTGGCCCTGCTCTTCGCCGGGACGGCCATGGCGGTGAAGCCCGATGAAATGCTGGCTGATCCGGTGCTTGAGGCAAGGGCGCGCGCGCTGTCGGAAGGACTGCGCTGCATGGTCTGCCAGAACCAGTCGATCGACGAATCGGACGCCGATCTCGCCCGAGACCTGCGCATTCTGGTGCGCCAGCGGCTCGTAGCCGGAGACACAGACCAGCAGGTCATGGACTACGTCGTTTCGCGCTATGGCGAATTCGTGCTGTTGAAGCCACGTCTCGACCTGCGCAATGCGCTGCTTTGGGGCACACCTGTGCTGCTTCTGCTGGTGGGGGGAATTTTTATCGTGCTTTCGGCGCGTTCGCGCAGGAACCTGGCGACGAAATCGCTTTCCGCCGAAGAGCAGGCATCGCTGGACGCCATATTGCGGCGCGACTGAAGGGTTGGCCCGCAACATTACCAAAGTTTCATGCCTCGGAAATGGCGCCGTAATGTGCGCCGCCCTAAGTCTCTCTCCCGAGGATGCCCATCAGCGCATCCATTGAAAGAGGATACGAGACCCATGAGTATTGCCCCCAATTCAACTTCCCTAACCCGCAAGCGTCTCATGGCCGCTGTCGCTTCCGTTGCGGTTGCCGGCGCCATAGGAGTTGGCGCGCTGACGACTGGAACAGGGCCCGTCTTGGCGGATGCCGTGCGCGTCGAGGCGCCGCAGGTTCCGAGCTTTGCCGATGTCGTCGAGCGTGTGTCCCCCGCCGTGGTAAGCGTCAAGGTCAAGGCCAAGATCAGTCCGGCGGCGGACGATGGTTCCGACCAGTCCGATGATCAGGACGGCATGGAAAACATGCCTGACAATCCGCAGTTGCGCCGCTTCTTCAAGGAATTCCGCGGCTTTGGCGATCAAGACGGCCAAGGCGGCGGCAACAGGCGGTTCAGCCACCGCGACCGCAACCACGGCCAGCCGCGGCCTGTCGCCCAGGGTTCGGGGTTCTTCATCTCCGATGACGGCTATCTCGTCACCAACAACCACGTCGTTTCGGAGGGCTCGGCTTTCACCGTCGTGATGAGTGACGGCAAGGAACTCGACGCCAAGCTGATCGGCACCGATTCGCGCACCGACCTCGCGGTGCTCAAGGTCGATGGCGTGGGCAAGTTCACTTACGTCGATTTCGCCGACGATTCCAAGGTTCGCGTCGGCGACTGGGTCGTGGCGGTCGGCAATCCGTTCGGCCTCGGCGGCACCGTAACCGCGGGCATCGTCTCGGCCCGCGGTCGCGATATCGGCGCCGGCCCTTATGACGACTTCATCCAGATCGACGCCTCGGTCAATCGCGGCAATTCGGGTGGCCCGACCTTCAACCTCAACGGCCAAGTCGTCGGCATCAACACGGCGATCTTCTCGCCTTCCGGCGGCAGCGTCGGCATCGCCTTCGACATTCCCGCTTCCACGGCCAAGCAGGTAGTGCAGGACCTGATGAAGAGCGGCACTGTGCAGCGCGGCTGGCTCGGCGTCGAGATACAGCCCGTCACCACGGATATTGCCGAATCGCTTGGCCTCAAGTCCGAAAGCGGAGCTTTGGTCTCCAGCGCCCAGGATAACGGCCCCGGCAAGAAAGCTGGCATCACCGCAGGCGACGTGATCACGCAGGTCGACGGCAAGGATGTGGCCTCGCCGAAGGAACTGGCCCGCCTGATCGGCGCTTACCCGCCAGGCAAGTCGGTCGACGTCACGGTGTGGCGCGACGGCAAGAGCCAGTCGGTCAAGGTCGATCTCGGCACGCTCCCCTTGAGTGATAAGCAGGCTTCGGCCGATGACCAGCAGCAGCCAGCCGCTCCGGCAAAGCCTGATACGCTGGCCGATCTCGGCCTGACCGTCACCAAATCGGAAAACGGCAAGGGCCTCGTGGTCACCGATGTCGATCCCGACAGCGATGCCGCCGACCGCGGCATCCAGCCGGGCGACGTCATCACCGCCGTGAACTCCAACGAGGTGAACGGCATCGACGACGTCTCCAAAGCCATGGCCGACGCGGTCAAGTCCGGCCGCAAAGCCGTGCTGATGCAGATCACCCGCGACGACAACAACCGGTTCGTCGCGCTGCCGGTCGCCAAGGGCTGACGCCCGCCCCGAAACCAGTTTCCGGTTTCGGGATCCGACTTTTCGAGTGCGGCGGTTTCAACACCCCCGAACCGCCGCATGGGAAGCAAGGAGGGACGCGCGTTAGTTAGTCATCGCGCTTCCCCCCCCCGCGGCAGCGGGCTCCCATCGCCCGCTGCCGCGCCCATCTTGACCAGGTCGTTTTCAGCGGTCTTGCCGTCGACATCGGAGCAAGGATTTTATCGCGCACGGCCATGGATCATCCTGGTCGCGATGCGATTGGCAAAGGCCATTGATGCGGATGTCTGCCACTCAACCTTCCGGCGAAATCGCGTATAACGGTCCCATGAAGATTCTGGTCATGGAAGACGACCGCGAGGCTGCGGATTATTTGCAGAAAGCTTTCACCGAGGCTGGCCACACCGCCCATGTCGCCGGTGACGGCGAAACCGGTTTCGCACTGGCCGATGCCGGCGACTATGACGTGATGGTCATCGACCGGATGATGCCGCGCCGCGACGGCCTTTCGGTGATTGCCGGTCTTCGCTCCCGCGGCAACACCACGCCGGTGCTGATCCTCTCGGCGTTGGGCGAGGTCGATGATCGGGTAACCGGCCTGCGCGCCGGCGGCGATGACTATTTGACCAAGCCCTACGCTTTCTCCGAGCTTCTGGCCCGCGTCGAGGTGTTGAACCGACGTGCCGGCGCCAAGGAGTCGGAAACCGTCTATCGCGTTGGCGATCTGGAACTCGACAGGCTTTCGCATTCGGTCCGGCGCGCTGGGCGCGAAATCACGCTGCAGCCACGCGAATTCCGCCTGCTGGAATATTTGATGCGCCATGCCGGCCAGGTGGTGACGCGCACCATGCTGCTTGAGAATGTCTGGGACTATCATTTCGATCCGCAGACCAACGTCATCGACGTCCATGTCTCGCGGCTGCGCGGCAAGATCGAAAAGGGTTTCGACAAGCCCATCCTGCACACAGTGCGAGGCGCGGGCTATATGTTGAAAAGCGGCTAGGCCGGGGCATGGCTCTTTCCGTGCCGGCCATCATGAAGACGACGGCAGCGCGGCTTTCGGCGCTCTACCTCTTGCTCTTCGCGCTCTGCGCAGTTCTCCTGGTCTTCTACATGACCTCGCTGTCGGCGCGCATGCTGACCGCGCAGACGCAGGAAACCATCAACGACGAGGTGCTTGGTCTCGCCCGTGCCTACCAGCGCGGTGGGCTTCCGATCCTGGTGCGCGTGGTCGAGCAACGCTCCCGCCAACCGGGCGCCAACCTCTATCTGATCGCCGACACCAATGGCCAGATCCTGACGGGCAACGTCCAGAGCCTGGAGCCCGGCGTCCTGGAGACCGAGGGCTGGACCAGCAGCCCGTTCTCCTATCAACGATTTGGCGAGGGAGAACTCGAGCGACAGCGCAACCTGCCCAATGACCAGGGCACTGCTCAACCCGACCAGAGTGAAGCGCTGGCGGTTCCGGGGGAAAAGGGTCACAACGCCATCGCCCTGGTGCTTCGGCTGCCCAACCAGATGATCATGCTGGTGGGCCGTGACCTCGGCGAGCCGGAACGATTTCGCGCCGTCATCCGTCGCGCCCTGATGCTGGCACTCGGCATGATGGGGCTTGGCGGCCTCCTGATTTGGTTCTTTGTCGGCCGCGCCGCATTGAAGCGGATCGACAGCGTGTCCGAGGCAAGCCGCCGCATCATGGGTGGTGATCTTTCGGGACGGTTGCCGGTTACCGGCGCAGGCGACGAGTTCGACCGTCTTTCCGAGAATCTCAATACCATGCTGGCCAGGATCGCCACGCTGAACGAAGGTCTGAAGCAGGTCTCCGACAACATCGCGCATGATTTGAAGACGCCCTTGACGCGCCTGCGCAACCGCGCCGAAGCGACGCTCTCGGGCACGCACAAGGCCGCCGATTACCGTCAGGCGCTGGAAGCGACGATTGTCGAGTCCGACCAGCTCATAAGGACCTTCAATGCCATCCTGATGATCTCACGTCTGGAGGCGGGATATTCATCCGAAAACACCATCCGGGTCGATCTGGCGGCGGCGGTGCGCGATGTCGTCGAGCTCTATGAGCCGGTTGCGGAAGAGGGGGGCGTCTCGCTCGAAGCTGAGGTCGATGGCGCCTTCATTGTCGTCGGCAACCGGGAGCTTATCGGCCAGGCGCTGTCCAACATCGTCGACAACGCGATCAAATACTCCACCGATTCCACTTCCGCGCCCACCGTTCGGGTAACGCTTGAGCGCACCGGCGGCGAGATCAGGCTTTCCGTGCACGACAATGGCCAGGGGATCCCCGACGACACGGACCGCGCACGGGTCACCGAACGCTTCGTGCGGCTGGAGAAAAGCCGTTCCCAGCCTGGCTCCGGGCTCGGCCTCAGCCTCGCCAAGGCGGTCATGACATTCCACAATGGCCGGCTTGATCTGTTGCCTGGCAATCCCGGACTGTCCGTGGTCATGAGCTTCCCGGCGCGGGAGGATCACTGATGAACCCCGCGGCAGGGCGTGGCGAGGCGCACTGGTTGCTGCAGCCAACGGCGCGCCTCGCTCCGCTGGACGAAAACCGTGCGCGGCTGGAGCTGGCCGACATTGCAGCGGCGGCGCGGGAAGAAGGTCTGACCCGGCTGGCAGACTTCCTGGCAGGCAACGGTGCGGGCCAGGATTTTCTGGCAGCGGTCTTTGATCTGTCTCCCTTCCTGCGAGACACCGCGCGGCGGCGGCCATGCGTCCTTGACGGACTCTTGGACATGACGATCGACGCCAGGTTGAAGGCGATCGGGGCGGAAATCGACCAGGTGCATTTGACCGGGGCGGCCTCGGAGTCCGGCCTGATGAGGGAGCTGCGCCAATGGAAGGCCGAGGCGCATCTCCTCATCGCGCTGGCCGATCTTGCCGGCGAAGCCGGAACGGCGTTGACGGTGCGGCGGCTGAGCGACCTGGCAGACGCCTGTACCCGCGCCGCGGTCGATTTCCTGCTGCGCGATGCGCATAGCCAGGGCAAGCTCAACCTGCCAGACCTTAACGCCCCTTCGCTGCACTCCGGCTGGATCCTGCTTGGCATGGGCAAGCTCGGCGCGCACGAGCTGAACTTCTCCTCCGACATCGACCTCGTGGTTTTCTTCGATCCGGAAGCCCCGACCATCCTTGATCCACTCGACGCCACGGAACTGTTCTCGCGGCTGACGCGGCGTCTTGTGCGCATCCTGCAGGATCGCACCGAGAACGGCTATGTCTTCCGCACCGACCTGAGACTGCGTCCGGACCCCGGCTCGACGCCGCTGGCCATTCCCGTCGAGGCCGCGCTGCGCTACTACGAAGCGCGCGGTCAGAACTGGGAACGTGCGGCGATGATCAAGGCGCGTCCGGTGGCCGGCGATCTGGCAGCGGGCGCCGCCTTCCTCAAGGAGCTTCAGCCCTATATCTGGCGCAAATATATGGACTACGCGGCAATCGCCGACGTCCATTCCATCAAGCGACAGATCCACGCGCATAAGGGCCATGGCGAGATCGCTGTAAAGGGCCACAACGTCAAGCTCGGCCGCGGCGGCATCCGCGAGATCGAATTTTTCGTCCAAACCCAGCAACTCATCGCCGGCGGACGCTTTCCGGAACTGCGCGGGCGCGAGACCGTGCCGATGCTCGGCCAGCTTGCGGCGCGCGGATGGATCACCGCCGAAGCGCGCGACGCGCTCGCCCGCCAGTACTGGTTCCTGCGCCGCGTGGAACATGCGGTGCAGATGGTCGCCGATGAGCAGGCGCACACGCTCCCCGACGACGATGACGGGTTGGAGCGCATCGCCCGCATGCTTGGCTTCGCCGATGCCGATGCGTTCTCGCAGGTGCTCCGCGCTTCGTTGCAACAGGTCGAGCGCCACTATGCGGCGCTGTTCGAAACGGCGCCCGAACTGTCCACCGGCATCGGCAATCTCGTCTTCACCGGCGATGTCGACGATCCCGACACGTTGCGGACGCTGCATGGCCTGGGCTTCCAGCGGCCAAGCGACATCTGCCGGGTCATCCGCGGCTGGCACTTCGGCCGCTATCGCGTCACGCAGTCGGCTGAAGCACGCGAGAGGCTGACGGAGTTGACGCCGGCGCTGCTGCGGTCCTTCGGCCAGACACGACGCGCGGACGAGGCACTGATCCGCTTCGACGAATTTCTCGCAGGACTGCCAGCCGGCATCCAGCTGTTCTCACTGCTGCAGTCCAATCCGGCGCTGCTCAAGCTCCTGGCGACGATCATGGGCGCGGCACCCCGCCTGGCGGCGATCATCACCCGCCGCCCGCATGTCTTCGACGGGCTGCTTGACCCGGCGCTGCTGACGGAGCTGCCGGACCGCGCCTATCTTTCGGGGCGGCTTTCCTCCTTTCTCGAAGGCGACAGACCTTATGAGGATGTGCTCGACCGGCTTCGCATCTTTGCTTCGGAGCAGAAATTCCTGATCGGGGTCAGGCTGCTCGCCGGTTCGATCGATCCGACCCGCGCCGGCCACGCCTTTTCCGATCTCGCCGATCTCACCATCGAGGCCGCGTTGCGGGCGGTGACAACCGAGTTCGCCGCACGCCACGGTACGATCGCCGGCGGCAAGGTCTCGCTGCTTGGGATGGGGAAGCTCGGCAGCCGCGAGCTGACCGCAGGCTCGGATGTCGATCTCATCCTCCTCTACGACCATGACGCAGAAGCCGAAGAGTCCGATGGCGGCAAGCCGCTCGCGCCTTCGCACTATTACAGCCGCATGACACAGCGGCTAATATCGGCTGTTTCCGCGCCGACCGCCGAGGGGGTGCTCTACGAGCTTGACCTGCGCCTGCGGCCGTCCGGCAACAAGGGTCCTGTAGCCACGCACATCGACGCGTTCAGGAAGTATCAGCGCGAGCAGGCCTGGACCTGGGAGCACATGGCGCTGTCGCGGGCGCGCGCCATTGCAGGCGACGCCAGCCTGTGCGGCGAGGTCGAGGCGGA
The DNA here is from genome assembly GCF_020164785.1 of Mesorhizobium sp. ES1-1. Taxonomy (GTDB): domain Bacteria; phylum Pseudomonadota; class Alphaproteobacteria; order Rhizobiales; family Rhizobiaceae; genus Mesorhizobium. The sequence continues at coordinate 184,881 of NZ_JAIUGX010000002.1, forward strand.
AGTCGCCGCGGTGCTTGGCGAGCCGCGCGACGCGGCGAAGGTGAAGGCCGAGGCCGCGGAAATGCGCGCCATGATCGAGGCCGAAAAGCCGCCGCGTGACCTATGGGACATCAAGCTCATTCCCGGTGGTCTGATCGATCTCGAATTCATCGCTCAGGTGGCTGTCATCACCGGGCAGGACGAAGCTGGACCGCGTGGCCCCAGCACCGCCGAAATCCTGTCTCGTCTGGCGCCCCACTTCGCCAATACCGGGATCAGGCAGGAGCTTGTCGATGCCTATGCGCTCTATCTGGCGCTGACCCAGATGATCCGGCTGTGCCTCACTGGGGCCTTCGAACGCGATGACGTTCCGCCGGGGCTTTCGGATTTGCTTCTGGCGGTCACCGACCTGCCGGATTTCGGTGTGCTGGAAGCACATCTCATGGAGACGTCCCGGAAGGTCAGGAAGGATTTCGACCTTCTGCTACGGGCCGCGCGACCGCGATGACCGGCCGGCAGCCATCAAAGTAGTCACGCCGGAGCAAGCATCGCCGTATCAGGCCGCCGCCTTCACCGCGGGCATGGACTTCTTCGCCGGGATGCGCACCGAAACGATGGTACCGACGCCTGCGGTCGAACGGATCTTCAGCGCGCCGCCCTGAAGCTCGGCCAGCGACCGCGAGATTGCGAGGCCGAGGCCGGACCCCGCGTGGTTCTTGGAAAACTGGTTCTGCACCTGTTCGAAGGGTCGCCCAAGCTTGCCCAGTGCTTCCTTGGGGATACCGCAGCCATTGTCCTCGATCGTCAGGACCAAAGCGCCTGAAGTGTTGCGCGCCCTGACCGATATCTGGCCGCCCTGGCCGGTGAACTTCACTGCATTGGACAGAAGGTTGATGATGATCTGCTTGATCGCCCGGCGATCGGCGAACAGCGTCAATGCGTCGGCGATGCGCGTGTTCACGGTAATCTGTTTCTGCGCTGCTTGCAGCGACACGACGCGCACCGTTTCGCTGATCAGCGGGCCGAGGTCGATCTCTTCCCGGTCCAACGAGAACTGGCCGGCCTCGATCTTGGACATGTCGAGAATGTCGTTGATGACACCCAGCAGATATTTGCCGCTGCTGTTGATGTCGGTGGCATATTCCTCATAGCGCTCCGACCCCAGCGGCCCAAACAGCCTTTGTTCCATCAGCTCGGAGAAGCCGATGATGGCGTTCAGAGGCGTGCGCAATTCATGGGACATGTTGGCCAGGAACTCGGACTTGGCCCGGTTAGCAGCTTCTGCCCGTTCGGTTTCCTTCATGTATTTGCGGTTGAGGTCCACCAATTCGCGCGAGCGCTCCTCTTCGGCGCGCCGCGCGAGGCTGAGATCATGGATCGTCGCCATCAACCGGCGCTCGCTGTCGACCAACTTGTCCTGATGCAGCTTGATCTGGGTAATGTCGGAGCCGACCGAGACGATGCCGCCGTCGCGGGTCCTCAGTTCGTTGACCTGCAGCCAGCGGCCGTCGGCCAATTGCCGTTCGAAAGTCGCGCCGCCTTGCAGACCGCTGGTGTTGGCGAGCCGCCGCTCGGAAGCAAAGGCCAGCATGCGGTCCTCCAGCACGGCGCGCGGGGTACCTGGCATCACATCGCGGTCCGAAAGCCCATTGTCCTGCTGGTACTTGGAATTGCACATGATCAAGTGCTGGGCCGAATCCCACAGCACGAAGGATTCATTGATGTTCTCGATCGCTGTCCTGAGGCGAAGGTCGGCGGCCTCCGAACGCAACGCCAGATGCCGTTGCTCGGTGACGTCGACGGCGATGCCGATCAGCTGGATCTCCGGCGCTTCGGGATCGATAACCTGCGCCCTGGCGCGCATCCATACCCACTGGCCGTCGGCATGCCGCATCCGGAACACCTGGTCGATATGGTCGATCTCGCGGGCAACGATCCTGTTGGCGAGCTCGAACAAATCGCCGTCCTCGGGATGGATGATCTCGTCGACCTCTCCGAAAGACAGCATCGTGGTGCAAGGCTCGTAGCCCAGCATGTCGTACATCGAGCGCGACCAGTACATCTTGCCGCGAACCATGTCCCAGTCCCACAGGCCGCAGCGGCCGCGAACCAGGGCCATGTCGATACGCTGATGGGCTTCGAGGTAGATGCGGTCGGCCGCCTGCGCGCGCGAGGCCTGTCCAAAGTAGGCGTAGAGAATGATGATCAGCACGCCGGCCGTCAGCACGAACAGCGTCACGTTGAGCGAGACCGTCTTGCGCCAGGCGTCGTAAACAGCATCCTGGGGAACCAGCGCCGCCGCGGCCCCTTTGCGATCATTCGCCAGGCTGACGGCTGCGTACCAGTCCTGGCCGCCGATATTGACCTCCATGACGCCGGCGCGATCGCCGAACATGAAAAGGGGCTGGCCGCCCTGGACGAGACCGTCGAGCGAATGGCCTTGCCATGGGACGGAGCGCGGTGTCACCGCAACGATCTTGAACGCACTGTCGGTGATGACCAGCACATGGCTGCGCCCCATCGCTCCCTGGCGGCTGGTGGTCTCCAGCAGGTCCTGTATGGCGCCCGGCACCGTGTCGGAGGTTGTGGCGAGCGAACTGGCCAGTTGGCCCGCCGCCAGCGTGAGGATGGCCTTTGCGTCGCGCTCGACATCGTCCCGCTCGTTCATCAACGACAGGACGCGCAGCGCCGCTATCACGACAAGGAACGTGATGATGAGAGCTGGGATCGACCGGCGCAGCAATGGTTCGGCGGCCAGAAGCCGCCGGTAGGCCGGCTCGGCGATGAGCCGCGTATTTCCGGCAAGGCCGTCGCTTCGCGTTTCGCGATGCGCAAAGGCCTTCCCTCCGGGCGCGCCCCACGCGTCCGCCTTCGCCATAAATGGCACTCCCCGAATTTGCCGATGCTGCTTGGTGATCCGGCAAACGCCGCACTTCCGAATCGTCAGTAAAGAATCAAACGTGATTCGCCTTGTCCAGTGGCGCGGCCAAAAAACATTAAAAATCGACTAAAATAATGGCTTTTGGCCCTGCGGCCGCTCAGGCGAGCGTGCGCTCCACGATATCGCGCAGATCCGCCGACAGATTTTCGGTATTGGCGATGAAAAGCAGCGCCTCCCGGGCCTTGTCCTGCCGGCCAGGTTCGAGCGAACGCCACGACCTGAGCGCCGTCGCCAGGCGCGCGGCCACTTGCGGGTTGCGCTTTTCCACCTCGAGCACTATCCGCGAGAAGAATCTGTACCCTTCGCCGTCCGCGCGGTGGAACCCGATCTGGTTAGCGCTGAAGAATGTGCCGATCAGCGATCGCACCCGGTTCGGGTTAGACAGCGAGAAGGCGGGATGAGCGGTCAGTGCCCGAACCGTCTCGACGGTCTGATAGCCGGGCACGCTGGCCTGGATCTGGAACCATTTGTCCATCACCAGGGCGTCCGACTCGTATGTTGTCTCGAATGCGGCCAGTGCCGCCGTTGCTTCATGAGAACCGTGGTGACGATGGGCGAGCACGGCGAGTGCCGCCGCGCGGTCGGTCATGTTGGTCGCCGAATGGAAATGGTCGGCCGCCAAGGCGGGGCCGCCGGGCGAGAGCGCCAGATAGTCGAGCAGGGTGTTGCGCAGGGCGCGCCGCCCGGCGCTCGTTGCGTCGGGGCTGAACGCGGCCTTGTCGGCAAGCCCCTCGTAGAGGGAGGAAAATGCTTCCCGGTTGGCGCTGCCGATCGCCAAGGCCAGCGCTTCCCTGGCCGTATGAATGGCGTCAGGATTGATGTTGTTGCCGATATCACGGGCGATGTCGGCCTCGCTCGGCAGCCCCAGTGCAAGGGCCCGGTAGGCGGGTTCCAGCGTCTCGTCGCCGGCGATGTCGCCGGCCAGTCCCGTCAGGCGCCTCGCGAAGGCGTGTTGCTTGCCGTCCAGGGTCTGGCGGACAGCGGCGATCAGCGTGTCAGTCAGCAGCGTGTTGAAGGCCTGCCAGCGGGAAAAGGCGTCGCTGTCATGGCGAGCCAGGAAGAACTGGTCGTCGGCCTTTTGCTCGACCGAAAGCGTCACCGGCGCAGAGAAACCGCGATTGAGCGACACCGCGGGGCGCTCGGACACGCCTGAGAAACGAATAACATGGCGGCGTTTGCGGATGTGGATGACGCCGCCCTCTACGCTTGCGCCCTCGACGCCTCCATAAGCCACGGGCTCGCCCCCGGCGCCGATCAGGCCGAAGGCGAGGGGGATGTGCATCAGCCGCTTGCGGCTTTCGTACGGTGTCGGCGGCACCGACTGTTCTATCTCCAGGATAAATTCCCGCGCAGCCGGATTGTGCTTCGAACTGACGGTCAGATTGGGCGTGCCCGCCTGATGGTACCAAAGCGAGAACTGGGAGAGATCGCGGCCAGATGCATCCTCGAAGACTTGCAGGAAATCCTCGATTGTCGCTGCCTGGCCGTCATGGCGCTCGAAATAAAGATCCATGCCTGCGCGGAACGCATCGCTCCCGAGAATAGTGCGGATCATGCGCACGACTTCCGAGCCCTTTTCGTAGACCGTCGCCGTATAGAAATTGTTGATCTCGCGGTAGCGGCGCGGTCTCACCGGATGCGCCAGCGGCCCCTGGTCCTCGGGAAACTGGTGCGCGCGCAAGGTGCGGACTTCGGCGATGCGCTTGACCGCGCGCGAGCGCTGGTCGGCGGAGAACTCATGGTCGCGAAAGACAGTGAGACCTTCTTTCAGGCAAAGCTGGAACCAGTCGCGGCAAGTGATTCTGTTGCCTGTCCAATTGTGAAAATATTCATGCGCAATAATGGCTTCGATGTTGGCGAAATCGGCATCCGTCGCCGTTTCCCGGTCGGCCAGCACATATTTGTCGTTGAAGACGTTGAGGCCCTTGTTTTCCATCGCACCCATGTTGAAGTCCGACACGGCGACGATGTTGAAGACGTCGAGGTCATATTCCCGGCCGAACTTCTCCTCATCCCATTTCATCGACCGCTTCAGGGCGTCCATTGCGTAACCCGCCAGCCGTTCCTTTCCGGGCTCGACATAGATGCCGAGCTCGACATCGCGTCCGGACAGGGTTACGAAACTGTCGGCGACCTTGCCCAGATTCCCGGCCACCAGAGCAAACAGGTAGGATGGCTTGGGGAAGGGGTCGTGCCACGCTGCGTAGTGCCAGCCGTCGCCGATATCGCCCTTGTCGATAGGGTTGCCGTTGGAAAGCAGCAGGGGCGCCTCGTCGCGCAGGGCCTCGATCCGCACCGTGTAGACCGAAAGGATATCCGGCCGGTCCAGGAAATAGGTGATGCGCCGAAAGCCCTCGGCCTCGCATTGCGTGCAATAGACGTTGCTGGACCGATAAAGGCCCATCAGGGCCTCATTGCCGGCCGGCGCCAGCTCGGTCTCCATGGTGAGCTGGAAAACGCTCGCGGCGGGCGGCTTGAGGATAGTCAGGCGGTCCGGCGTCACCAGGAGGTCGGCCTGCTCGACCGACTTGCCGTCGATCTCGACGCGATTGAGTTTCAGCCCGTCACCATCAAGCACCAGGGGAGCCGAAACCGCTGCTGCATCACGGCGTTCGACCGTCAGCACGGCAGTCACACGGGTTGCTTCGGGCGAAAGACGGAAGGTCAGGTTGGTTTGTGGAATGAGGTAGTCGGTGGGGCGGTAGTCTTCGAGCCTGAAGACCTGGCCGGTGTCCGTGCGCATTCCCTGGGTTTTCCTGTCGACTGTATTGGGCGCCGATCGCTTCCGCCGGTCCAAAAATTTGAAGTCCGCGCTCTTTACACGAAACGGTCTCTCGACAAAACTCAGCCGAAGCCTATTTCAGGCATTCATCTCCCACCATCATCGCGAGGCATCCATGACCGTCGTCACGCCGAAATTCGGAATGGGCGCCTCTGTGCTGAGGCGCGAGGACGCCGCCTTCATCAAGGGACAGGGCCGCTACACGGATGACATCCAACCGGCTGGCGTCTTGCATGGCTATGTCGTCCGGTCGCCTGTCGCAAAAGCAAGGTTCACCGTCGGATCTACCGACGCTGCGAAGGCAGCCGAAGGTGTCCACCTTGTGTTGACCGGCGCGGACCTCGCTCATCTGGGTGATCTCAAATCCGGCGCCATGCAGGCGCAGCCTGATGGCACCAAGGCGCCGACGCGCGACATTCCCGTTCTATGCCGCGACCGCGTGCAGTATGTCGGCGATGCTGTCGCCTTCGTGGTCGCCGACAGTCGCGCCCTGGCGCAAGACGCCGCCGATCTGATCGATGTCGATTATGATGCCGAGGACGCCGCCTCAGGCACCGCGTCGGCGCTTGCAGAACAAACGCCACTGGTTTGGCCGGAACTCGGCTCCAACCGCGCTTTTTCCTATCACATGGGCGACCAGGCAAAGACCGAGGCGGCTTTCGCCAAGGCTGCCCACGTCACCCGCATCGACTTCGTCAACAACCGGCTGGTCTGCAACTATATGGAGCCGCGCTCGGCAATCGGCGAGTGGAATGAGCAGGAGAAGCGCTTCGTGCTGACCACTGGGTCGCAGGGCGTGCATTCGATGCAGAAAATTCTGGCCGGCCTGTTCAACGTCAAGAAGGATCAGTTGCGCGTCATCACGCCGGATGTCGGCGGCGGTTTTGGACCCAAGGCCTTCGTCTACCGCGAATATCCGCTGGTGATGGAGGCGGCCAAACGGCTCGGCCGCCCCGTCAAATGGGCTGGCGACCGAACCGAGCACTTCCTGACCGACGCGCAAGGCCGCGACAATGTCGTGACGGCCGAGATGGCGCTGGACAAGGACGGCCGCTTCCTTGGCATGAAGGTGGAGCTGCTTGCCAATATCGGCGCCTATGTCTCCCAATATGGGCCGTTCATTCCCTATATCGGCGTCACCATGTCGACGGGCGTGTACGACATCCCGGCTCTGGATGTCTCCGTGACGGGGCTTTACACCAACACCTGCCCGGTCGATGCCTATCGCGGCGCTGGCCGGCCGGAAGCGGCTTTCCTGCTGGAAAAGCTGGTCGATGCGTGCGCCCACGATCTCGGCCTGCCGGTGGATGAGATCCGCCGCCGCAACTTCATCCGGCCCGAGCAGTTTCCGTACCGCACACAGACCGGTCGCCTTTATGACAATGGTGAATTCGCCGGCCATATGGACCGGGCCATTGAACAGTCGGAATGGAAGGCTTTTGCGCAGCGGCTCGCGAAGTCGAAGGCTGACGGCAAGATCCGCGGCATTGGCATGGCGACCTATATCGAGGCCTGCGCTTTTCCAGGTTCGGAACCGGCCTTCGTCGAGCTCAATGGAGACGGTTCCGTCACGTTGAAAATCGGCACCCAGACCAATGGTCAGGGACACGCGACCGCCTACGCGCAATTCCTGTCGGAGAAGCTCAACCTCGACATTGACAAGATCCATGTCCGCCAGGGCGATACGGACGAATTGAAGGCCGGCGGCGGCACCGGCGGCTCGCGATCCATTCCACTCGGCGGCGTTTCGGCGTCGCGCGCCGGCGAGGACCTGGCCAACAAGATCAAACGCATCGCCGCCGATGAACTGGAAGCGTCGGCCGGAGACATCGAACTGGCCGACGGCGTTGCGCGCATTGTCGGCACCGATCGCACGATCGACTTTTCGAGCATCGCCAAGGCCGCCAAGACACCAGATGATCTCAAGGGCTTTGGCGAATTCGTCCAGGACGAGTGCACCTACCCGAACGGCACCCATATCTGCGAGGTCGAGATCGATCCGGACACAGGCGCGACCGAGATCGTCCGCTATACGATCGTCGATGATTTCGGAGTGACCGTAAATCCGGTCCTGCTCGCCGGCCAGGTGCATGGTGGGGTGGTGCAGGGCATCGGCCAGGCGCTGACCGAGGACACGGTTTATGGCGAGGATGGACAGCTGCTGACGGCGAGCTTCATGGATTACGCCATGCCACGCGCCGACAATTTCCCGTTCTTCCATTTCGAGACCCGCAACGTGCCTTCGACCACCAATGCGCTCGGCATCAAGGGCGCGGGCGAGGCCGGCACGATCGGCTCGACGCCGGCCGCACTTAATGCCGTGACCGATGCGCTCTGGCGCGAATATGGGGTGAAACACATTGAGATGCCGGCGACGCCGGCACGCATCTGGGCGACGATCCGGGAAGCCACGGGAGCGTGACGGCCAGGCCAGGCATTCCGGCGGTAGCCGCGGCTCACCATGCCGTCGGACAGAACGTTCTCACAGGTATCATGCTCAAGATCGTCTCGGTGGCGGTGTTCGTTGGCATGTCGAGCTGCATCAAGGCGGCCGGCACCGTGCCCGCGGGCCAGATCGTCTTCTTCCGCTCTTTCTTCGCGATTTTTCCGATCATCGTCTTTCTCGCCTTCAAAGGACAACTCGGCACCGCATTCACGACCAGTCGTCCGCTCAATCACGTTGCGCGCGGCGTTGTCGGCGTCTGCTCCATGGGGCTCAGTTTCTTCGCGCTGACGCGGTTGCCGCTACCGGAGGCCATCACGCTTAACTACGCACAGCCGCTGCTGGTCGTGGTGTTCAGCTCGATCTTCCTGGGCGAAGCGATCCGTATCTATCGCTGGAGCGCGGTTGCGGTTGGCCTTATCGGCGTCGTGGTGATTTCATGGCCGGAACTGACGCTTCTGAATTCGGGCGCCGCTCTTGGTGACCAGGAAGTCCTTGGCGTCGTCGCGGCACTTGTTTCAGCAGCGATTGCCGCGAACGCCATTCTACTCGTCCGTAACCTTGTCCAGACCGAAAGGACCGCGACCATCGTGCTCTGGTTCTCGGCAACGGCGAGTGTGGCTGGGCTGTTGTCGCTGCCTTTTGGCTGGCAGGCACTCACACCGTCGCAGGCGGGCCTGCTGGTCGCTGCGGGTTTCTGTGGCGGGCTGGCGCAGATTCTGATGACGGCCGCCTACCGCCACGCCGAGGCGTCGGTTGTAGCACCTTTCGAATACACCTCAATGATCCTTGCCGTCGTGGTCGGTTATTTCGCCTTTGGCGATGTCGCCACGCTCAATACACTCGTCGGTGGCGTGATCGTCGTTGCCGCCGGCCTCTTCATCATCTGGCGTGAGCGCCAGCTCGGGCTGGAGCGCACCCGCACTCGGCAGGCAGCGCCGCCGCAGGGGTGATCAGGACTGCCCCGCGCGCTCGCTTGCCAGCCGCACGAGCACAGCCCTTGTCTGCTCGTCGGCCGGAAAGAAGGATTCGATGGCCAGTTCCGACAATGTCACGTCCAGCGGCGTGCCGAAGACGGTTATGGTGCTAATGAACGACAGCACTTGATCGCCATGCGCCAGTCTGAGCGGGTGAAAGATGGGGTTCGCCGCGAGGGGCGCGGGCCGGCCGGCCTTGGCCCCGGATGGGTAACGCCGCAGTTCGCGCTCCAGTTCGATCAGTTCAGCGTCGCCGCTCGCATCGTTCTGGTGATTGAGGCGCTGGAGCAGGTGCGCTCGCCATTCCCAAAGATTGACGATGCGCGATGCTATGCCGCCCGGATGCAGGCTGAGGCGGAGCACGTTGACCGGCGGCGTTAGCAGAGAGGCTTCCTTCACGTCGGCAAGCAATGGCGCGACGGCCGCATTTGCCATGACCAGGTTCCAGTGCCGGTCCACAGCAAGCGCCGGGAAGGGCTCGTGTCCCTTGAGCACCATCTCCACGGCGGCCATCGCCGGCGCCATCGTCGCGTCGCCGAGCGACCGTTCGCTGAAACTCGGCGCGAAGCCCGCCGCAAGCAGCAGCCGGTTTCGGTGCCTGAGGGGGATCGACAATTGTTCGGCAAGATGCAGTACCATCTCGCGAGAAGGCGCCGCACGCCCGCTTTCGACAAAGCTCAGATGTCGCTGTGAAATCTCGGCTTCCATGGCGAGGTCGAGCTGCGACATGCGACGGCGCGTCCGCCATTCGCGGATAAGGCCGCCGGCGCTGATTTCTGCTGTGGTCATATGCCACGACTAGAGCGCTGGGAGAACGATTTCAATTACCCCAGCGGTAATCGCGCTACCCCGTCATCCAAGCGCGCGCAACTTCGCCTTCACCTCGAGGAAATCCCGCCAGGCCAGTTTCTTGTGCGCGGGCGCTCGCAGCAGGTAGGCGGGATGCAGCGTCGGCATGGCCGGGATGGCCACGCCGGATGACGTCGTATGGACGCGCCAGTTGCCGCGCAGCCGCAAAATGCCTTCGCTGGTGTTGAGCAGCGTCTTTGCCGACGGGCCGCCGAGGTTGACCAGCACCTTCGGATTGACCAGTTCGACCTGCCGCTCGATGAACGGCCGGCAGATTTCGGTTTCGTGCGGTGTCGGCGTGCGGTTGCCGGGCGGCCGCCACGGAATGGCGTTGGCTATATAGACGGAGGAGCGATCCAAGCCAATCGCCGCCAGCATGCGGTCCAGCAGCCGGCCGGAGCGGCCGACAAAGGGCAGGCCCTCAATGTCCTCGTCGCGGCCCGGCGCTTCGCCCACCAGCATGATTGCTGCTTGCGGGTTGCCGTCGGCAAAGACCAGGTTCTTGGCAGTTGCCTTGAGATTGCAGCCGTCGAAGGCCGCCATCCGCTGGCGAAGCTCGTCCAGGGTCGTTGCCGTGGCCGCCAACTGACGTGCCAGCGCCGCCTGCGCTTCGTCGGGCACCGTGGCTCTCGCCGGGGGGGCGGCAACGCGTGTTGCATTGGCCCTGTCGTCTGCCTCGGCGCGCGACACGCTCGTTGAGCGACCGGGCGGGGTATTGTCGGGCAAGGGCGACGGCGCGCGCTCCGCCGGCCTGGGCGCGGCGTCGGCAAACCGGTTGACCGGCTGCTCGTCAAGCGCCTCGTCGACGCCCACGCTGGCATAAAAGGCGAGCAGGTCGGCAAGGTCGCGTCTATTGTCTGGAAAAGCGGCGGTCATGGATTCACATTCGTCCGCATGACGAATATTTGCAAGGTTAGCCAGTATGGTTCCGGCTTGAACTCAGCCGGTCGGTATGCGTGGATCCTGCACCAGGTAGAAGGTCCATCGCGGCGTGTAGTCGGTCAGCAGAAATTCGAAGCTTGCCGTCTTCAGCGGATCGACCTTGCCATTGCGGAACAGCAGCCGGTCGTAGGGTTCGAAATCGCGGTCGAAATCGGCGAAATTGCTCGACCGGATGTTGTCGGGCGTCTTGTTGCGCTGGTCGAACGACAGGCCGTCACCGAACACGCTTGGCCGGTTCAAGATCTCCTGCAGTTCGAACTGGAACTCAATCCATGCCTGGCCGCTGTTGTTGAGCACGTCGATGCGCATGTACATGATGCCATTGGCGAATTCTCGCGCCGACCCGAAGGCCTGAATCGGCTTCGTCGTGCGGATGGTCAAGGTCACCGGTGTCGCCGAATTCAGCTCTTCCGTGATAACCAGTGGATCATCGCTCGTCCCAATGCCCGACGCGCCCGTGATGCGGAAGCCGCCGAGCTCGTCGGAGAAGGAGTAAGCGCCGGTTTCCCACACCTTGACCTGATCCGCGCCAGCGTGCCCTGGCGTCAGCGACATAACGATCAGGGGAAGCGCCCGACGGATCCAGCCGGTCGCCAACGGGAAGCGCGTCGATGGGAAGCCCGCAGGCCCGGGAAAGCGCATGACATGCAGTATGGCAAATAAGCAAGCCGCCGAACAATTGAAAACGTCAGAGCGGCGGGAGGACGGCCCAAAACGGCCTGCTCTTCGCGCGATGCGCGACTTTTTGGCCAATTCCGCATTGTAACGTATGCGCCGGTTTCCTGTCGCCAATTGATGCGCTATGCAGCGCGGTAGCCAGCAAGATGCCCGGACGGGAACCGGAACAAGCCAGTGCGGAGGGGTTGATGAGCGACATCGAACGCGAAAGCATGGAATTCGACGTGGTGATCGTCGGCGCCGGACCTGCCGGCCTTGCCGCCGCTATCCGCCTCAAGCAAATCAATCCCGAGCTTTCCGTTGTGGTCCTGGAAAAAGGTGGCGAGGTCGGCGCTCATATCCTGTCGGGCGCCGTTGTCGATCCGATTGGCATCGACCGGCTGCTGCCGGGCTGGCGCGATGAGGAAGGCCACCCCTTCAAGACGCCGGTCACCGCAGATCATTTTCTCCTGCTGGGCCCTGCCGGCTCGTTCCGTCTGCCCAACATGCTGATGCCGCCGCTGATGAACAATCACGGCAACTACATCGTCTCGCTCGGCAATGTCGCCCGCTGGCTGGCGACCAAGGCGGAAGCGCTCGGCGTCGAGATCTATCCGGGCTTCGCGGCTGCCGGCCTGCTCTACAATGAGGAGGGCGCGGTCACCGGTGTCGTTACCGGCGACATGGGCGTCGAAAAAGACGGCACCCACGGTCCGGGCTTCGCTCCCGGCATGGCGCTGATGGGCAAGTACGTGCTGATCGGGGAGGGCGCGCGCGGCTCCCTGGCAAAGCAGCTGATTGCCAGATACAGGCTTTCCGAAGGCCGTGAGCCCGGAAAATACGGTATCGGTCTCAAGGAACTCTGGCAGGTCAAGCCGGAGAACCATCGCCCGGGACTGGTGCAGCATTCCTTCGGCTGGCCGCTCGACATGAAGACCGGCGGCGGCTCTTTCCTGTACCATCTCGAGGACAATCAGGTGGCGGTCGGCTTCGTCCTCCACCTTAACTACAAGAACCCGTATCTCGCGCCCTTCGAGGAATTCCAGCGTTTCAAGACCCACCCGGCGATCGCCGGGACGTTCGAGGGCGCCAAGCGGCTGGGCTATGGCGCGCGCGCGATCACCGAAGGCGGCTGGCAGTCTGTGCCGAAATTATCCTTCCCCGGCGGCGCGCTGATCGGCTGCGCGGCGGGCTTCGTCAACGTGCCGCGCATCAAGGGATCGCATAATGCGGTGCTTTCCGGCATGCTGGCGGCCGATCATGTCGCCGAAGCGATCCGTGCCGGGCGCGCCAATGACGAGCTGTCGACCTACGAGGCGGCGTGGCGCACGACCGACATCGGCAAGGATCTCAAAAAGGTTCGCAACGTCAAGCCGCTTTGGTCACGCTTCGGCACCATCTTCGGCATCGGCCTCGGCGGCCTCGACATGTGGCTGAATACGCTGTTTGGCATGTCGCCCTTCGGCACGCTGAAGCATGGCAAGGCCGACTACGCGTCGCTGGAACCGGCCGGCCGGCACAAGAAGATTGCCTATCCTAAGCCGGATGGCGTGTTGACCTTCGACCGCCTGTCCTCCGTGTTTCTGTCCAACACCAATCACGAGGAAAATGAGCCGGTCCACCTGCTCGTGCGCGATATGGAACTGCAGAAACGTTCCGAGCACGATGTCTTTGCCGGCCCTTCGACGCGCTATTGTCCGGCAGGTGTTTATGAGTGGGTCGACAAGGACGGCAACGCCGCCGCCGATCCCGAGGCGCAGGATGTGCGCTTCGTCATCAACGCGCAGAACTGCGTCCATTGCAAGACGTGCGACATCAAGGACCCCAACCAGAACATTGACTGGGTGCCGCCGCAGGGCGGAGAGGGCCCGGTCTACCAGGGCATGTGAGGTAACGCGCGGCGCTGCTGCGCCGCCAGTCGTCGCGTTGTCGTCGAGAGGAAGCGTCGGTGCGCTTGACCACACTTTCAATGCTGACGGCCATCGCTGCTTCGGCCGGTTTTGCGGCTACCGCAGCGGCGGACGTCAAGATTGTGGTCACGAAACAGACCTACGACATCTCCGGGATCACTGGCGAGGCCCTTATCAGGTCGATGAATCGCAATGGACCAAGGCATGGCTTCTTGTCTCGTGCCATCGCGCAGACGAGCTATACGAAGGGTTGGGACATTGACTTCGTTCAGGCCAAGCGGGCCTGCCATATCCAACGGGCCAACGGAACACTCAAGCTGAAAGTTACCTTGCCCCGTGTCGTCTCCACGCTGCCGCCTGGGCTCGACAAAGATTGGGAGCGGTTCTTGGCTGGCGTGCGCAAGCATGAGGACACCCACGGCGACATCGCCGCCCAGATGATGGCCGCGACCGAGAAATCGCTTGTTGCCCTCGCAGTCCCGAATGATCCGGGCTGTTCCAAGACAAGGCGGGAGGCCAGCCGCCGCATAGACGTCATTTATGATCAGTATGAGGACAGGCAGAACGCATTCGACGCCAGCGAGCATCGCGAGGGCGGCCGCGTCGAATATCTGGTTGAAGCCTTCGTAAAGTCATAAAACCGGTTCCCCATTGCGCGGCACCGCGGCTCGCGACACAGCGGCGGGTAGCGGCTCAACCACGCGACCTCATCGGCTGGCGTAGGGAAACGGTCGCGGTTTCATGCTCGTCGGCGGGCTTCGTGTCCGGCACTCCGAGCGAGAACTCGACCATGACCGGCAGATGGTCCGAGCCGGTGTCTTCCAGCCGAACCGCGGAATGGATGGTCAGGGCGCCCCTGCTGAACACCTGGTCGATCGGCAACCCAGCGAACCGCCGCAGAAAATCCGGCAATCCGGTATAGATCCAGCTCGGCCCGGCGGACGGCATGACAATCAAGCCGCCGAGCGAAGCGACGCGCTGAACGGCCGCGCTCCATGGCACGGCGTTGCAGTCGCCCGCCATTATTGCCGTCTCGCCCAGAGAAGAGAGCGGTCCCGAGAGCTCGCCGATCTGCTCGTACTGCTCGCGCGGCCATGGCCAACCAAGATGGATCGCGGCGACGTCGACGCCAATGCCCCCGAAATTGACCGTCGCCATCGCCATGGCGCCGCGCCGCTCGCAACGAGGCTGGGTGCCAGCGGCAAAGGGCCGTCGCGACAGCAACGCAACCCCGAAGACACCATTGGGATGCGCGCAAAGGATTCGATAGGGATAGGCGCTGCTGATATAGCCGAGCTCGGTCGACCACATCGCCGACACCTCGTTGAGGGTGATGACGTCGGGGTTCGTCCGGCCGATCAGCGACAGCACCTTCTTCGGGGTCGGATTGTCATAGCGCAGGTTCATCTGCAGCAGTCGGTAGACGATGCGGTCGGCAGGCTTCGTCGCCGCCTGCGTCGGCCACGGGCGGGGCAGCGCGTCCAACGTGGTTGCGAGCGCTGCAACAGCAAATATCATGGCCACAGCCGCCTGCGGACGAAACGACGTCGCCAGGAGCGGCAAAGCGCAAAGCGCCATCAACAAGGCAAGATGGATGCGAAAATGCGAAAACGAATCGAGGGCCGGATGGACCGAGCCAAGAAACCCGGCCAGGAGGGCGGCCGAAAGAGCCGTCATCGCCAGGAATATCACTCCAGCAGCCATGTTCGAGCGCGCGCCGCCTGTTGTCATCAAGGTCGTAGTTCGCTGAATATTTCCGGCACCTGCCCGGCATGTTTACCGGTCAAATTGCTTGGGTAAGACGGTCAATGTCTAGCCGGATTCCGGCCGCACCCGTCTACTGAAAAGCGGTCTCCGAGAAGCTTCTCAATTTGCGCGAGTGCAGCCGTTCCATCGGCATTTCCGACAGCTTCTCCATGGCCCTGATGCCGATGGTCAGATGCTGCGCCACCTGCCGCTTGTAGAACTCCGTCGCCATGCCGGGCAGTTTCAGTTCGCCATGCAGCGGCTTGTCTGAAACGCACAGCAGCGTGCCGTAGGGCACGCGGAAGCGGAATCCGTTGGCGGCGATGGTGGCCGACTCCATGTCGAGGGCGATGGCGCGGGACTGCGACAGGCGCTGCACCGGGCCGCGCTGGTCGCGCAGTTCCCAGTTGCGGTTGTCGATGGTGGCGACGGTTCCGGTTCGCATGATGCGTTTCAGATCGTAGCCGGACAGGCCGGTCACTTCGGCAACCGCTTCCTGCAATGCCACCTGGATCTCTGCCAGCGGCGGGATCGGCACCCAGACGGGAAGATCGTCGTCCAGCACGTGATCCTCGCGCACATAGGCGTGCGCCAGCACATAGTCCCCCAGAGCCTGAGTGTTGCGAAGCCCGGCGCAGTGACCAAGCATGACCCAGGCATGCGGCCGCAGCACCGCGATATGGTCGGTGATCGTCTTGGCGTTGGAAGGCCCGACGCCGATATTGACCATGGTGATGCCGCCATGGTTCGCCTTCTTCAGGTGATAGGCCGGCATCTGTGGCAGCCGCGGCGGCGCGACCCCGTGGCTTGGCGCGCTTTGCCCCGCCTGGGTGATGACATTGCCCGGCTCGACGAACTCATCATAGCCATGGCCGCCTTCCGCCATCTGTGCGCGCGCCCTGGCCACGAACTCGTCGATGTAGAACTGGTAATTGGTGAACAGCACGAAGTTCTGGAAATGCTGCGGCGTGGTCGCCGTGTAGTGTGACAGGCGGTGCAGCGAATAATCGATCCGCTGCGCCGTGAACGGCGCGAGAGGCCTCGTTTCACCCACAGCCACTTCGAACGTGCCGTTGGCGATCTGGTCATCGGTGCCATCGAGGTCCGGCACATCGAACAGGTCCCGGATCGGCCGTCTGATGCGTTCCGCTGCCGCGCCATCGACATGGGTGCCTTCAAGGAAGGCGAAATGAAGCGGTATGGGCGTGGTCGACTCCGAGACGGTGACCGCGACGCCATGGTTGCGCATGATCAGGCGCAGTTGTTCGACGAGGTAGCTCTCGAACAGGCCGGGCTGGGTGATGGTGGTGGAAAAATGCCCCGGCGTCGGCATATGCCCATAAGCCTGCCGCGAATCGATCTGCGTGAAGGAATTGGTGGTGACGCCGATCTCCGGATAGAAGGCGCGGTAGCGCTTGGCATTGTCTCCGCCCGCTGCCGCCAGGCTGGCGAAGGCGTCGCGCAAGAATGTGGTGTTACGGTCGTAGAGCACACGCAGCGCGGCCACGGCCTTTTCGGCATCGTCGAAACTCTGCCGGCCAAACGGCTCCGGCATGACCACGGATTCGATCGCTTGAGGGTAGATTCGCTTTTCCATGGCTCAATATAGAGGTTCGGACGCGCTGTTGGGAGGGGTACCGCTTCCAATGGCGGCCAAGCCGACTTTTTTCTTCAACCGCGCCGCAGGCTGACCAGGAGTACGAAGCCGACGCCGGATTTCTTCATGGCGGGGGCGTCGATCGTCGCGCCGACATCTGTTCGCATCGAAGGTACGGCCAGAACCGGAGCTGCCAGAACCATCAGGATGAGCGCCGCCCGCGGCAGAAGCCGGAGGGTCTCGAGGGTGTTGGCGGCGATGCGGTTCATGGCTTTTGCTTTGCTTTCGAGGTCTCTTTGGTTTGTCGCTTCAAGGGCGAAAATGGTTCATGCAATTCATCCCGCAGACTTTTGAACTGGCTTCGTCCCAGGACCGGGCCGGACGGCCGGCCTCGGCGACGATGATGGCGAAGAACATTCCAAACAGGCTCATCAGCAGGCAGACGATGGTGAAGCGGCGAGCGAGCATTGCGACGTGTCTCCTTCAACACGCGCGAGAATGCCCAAGCACGACTGAACCCGCTCTGATGGCGGCGTTCATCCACGGTTCAAATTTGTTGACGGTTGTTCCAGGAACCGCTGGAGCGCGATGGCAGCGGGCAGTTGGGCTGCGGCGAGCGGATCCCCGAAATGAAAACGGGGCCCGTCAGGGCCCCGTTCGCATGTCGAGATATGAGAAATTCAAAGTTTGTGCCAGGTCTGGCTTTTGCAGATCAGACCGCCCAGCACACACCCGCTCATCTTGAGCGAAGTGCCCGACAATGTCGCCTTGCCCGAATAGGTTTTGTCGTTCGCCGGATCGGTGATGTTGCCGGCATATTTGTTGTCGCCGGCTGCTTTCAGCGAGCCGATGGTCTTGCCGGCATATTTGCCGGACTTGAGGGTGATCGAAAACGTTCCGCTGCCGCCGATGGCCGCTGTATCGCCGGATTGCGTCTTCCAGCTGCCTTCGATCGGATCGGCCGACGCCGCACCCGCCATGACCACCGTGGCTGCAAAGGCCAGGCACATCTTTCGAAACATGGACTTCCTCCCTTGGAATCCGGCGATGCACTCCGCCTCGCCGGGCTGCCGCTTACGCGAAGGTAAGCTAATCCAGCTCCAGTCGAAACAAAAGCGGTGCCGCTGCGGAAGAATTCGGGATTTTCAATAGGCCGGCATGCCTCCCGTCGAACCGAAATCGAAACCGCTTTCACATCGCCTTTGTCACTTGTGGTTAGCGGAGTGTTGCAGGGCCTCACCCGAATTGTCGTCAAATTTTTAGCAAACAGGCGGAATCGCTAGCTTTGTATCGTTAACAAATTTTGGCATTTACCTCTTGTTTTAGCTTTGTTTTCCCCAAATTAAGCACGCCATTTAACGACGGATTCAAGCCTGCACGGCATTCTCGAAAGCATCGAAAGAGCGGCCCGCTACGACAACGGAGGCAGCTCTCGGGAGCCAGACAGGGGATTTGAAAAATGGCACGTTTTGAAATGCTTGAAGCAGGCTTCGGCGCCATGGGGGCAACCGCCCAGGCCGACATTCTTTTCGAACTGGGGATGATGTACGCGACCGGCCGCGATTGCGAGACCGACGTCGTTGCGGCTCACAAATGGTTCAACATCGCCGCGATCAAAGGCTCCGCTCGCGCCGCGGAAGTGCGCTCGGAACTATCCGCCACCATGTCGAAGGCCGAGATTGCCAAGGCCCTTCGCGAAGCCCGCGAATGGATGACGATGCACTGATCCGCCAATCGCAGATACCTACCGAAACAGGGAAGCTCCGGGATCAAGACTGCATAGACAGCCGGGCCCGGCTAAGGGAAGGCCGCGCAAGACGGTCACGATATTAAGAAAGAGAATGCGACGGGCAGCACGACCCAGTCGTGCGGAACACGGGGAAGGTGAGCGGGATTTTCAGGCGAAGGGCGCCTGGAGAGTGCTCGACAGACATAAAAGTCGCGACCGGCCGGACAAGGCCGGCGCGGCTTTTGCTTTTCGCGGACACTGCCTTGCAGGCCCAATCGAGTGACGCCAATGCGCCTAGACAGAGCCGGTGAAGGATGAAATTGTCCCGCCTCTGTGGAAGAAGCGGGGCCGGGGCGGCCGCGCGTGAGTGGAGGAGCTAGCACAATGAAAAAAATCAGTATTTTGAACGCGGCCATTTTCGGCCTGATGATGAGCGCGCCAGTCGCTTTCGCCGACGATCTCACCATCTCGGTGGTCGGCCCAATGACGGGACAGCTCGCCACCATCGGCGACCAGTTCAAACAGGGCGCACAGGCCGCCGCGGACGCGATCAACGCCGCCGGGGGCGTTGATGGCCGCCAGATCAAGCTCGACATCGAGGACGACCAGTGCGATCCAAAGCAGGCGGTGTCTGTCGCCAACCGCATCGTGGCCAATGGGGTCAAGTTCATCGACGGCCACGCTTGCTCGGGCTCCAGCATCCCGGCATCCGCCGTCTATGCGGAAGCCGGCGCCTTGATGATGAGCCCGGCCTCCTCGAACCCGGTGCTGACCGACGCGGCGGCGAAGTCCGGCTGGCCGACGATCATGCGTCTCTACACGCGTGACGATGCTCAGGGCGCCTTCATCGGCCCCTGGATCGCCAAGAAATATGCCGGCAAGAACGTCGTCGTCCTGCATGACAAGAGCGCATACGGTCAGGGCGTGGCTGACGCCGTCAAGGCGACCATGAATGCCGGCGGCCTCAAGGAAGTGGACTATGAGGGCATCAATGCAGGCGAGAAGGATTACTCGGCACTCGTCACCAAGTTGAAAGATCTGAAGGCCGACGTCGTCTATTTCGGCGGTTACCACCCTGAGGCCGGCCTGATCCTGCGCCAGTCGGCGGAGCAGAACGTCAAGTTCCAGCTCATCATGCCCGATTCCATCGCCTCGCCTGAATTCTGGCAAGTTGCCGGTCCGGCTGGCGAAGGCACCATGTTTGTCTTCCCGTCCGACCCGCAGGCAAAGCCGGAAGCCAAGGCCGCCGTGGAGAAGATCAAGGCAGGCGGCTTCGTGCCGGAAGGCTTCACGCTGTTCTCCTATGCCGTGGTGCAGGCAGTCGCGGAAGGCGTCAAGCGCGCCGGCAGCGACGATCCGGCCAAGGTTGCGGAAGCGTTGAAGAACGGAACGCCGGTCAGCACGGTTGTCGGTAACGTCACCTTCGACGAGAAGGGCGATCTCAAGAACGCCAGCTACGACATCAACCAGTGGCATGACGGCAAGTACGCGCCGATCTCCCAGTAATCGCCGACGTCGAAACGACGATCGCACGCATCAAATGGCCGGGTTTTTCCCGGCCATTTGTTTTGGCCGCTGTGTGGATGGTAGGAAGTCGCCGAGCCCGGCGGCCGGCTACCGGAAACAGCCGCTCGACGTAGCGCGGTCAGCGGGGTTAACCATCTGGAGCGAGAGCAGGGAGCCAAAAACGTCTGACGGGTGACCACCATGGAAAATCCCCAACATAGATTTTACTGTCACATCGAGGCAGGCGGCACCTGGGCAGTCTGGGACCGTATAGCTGACGCCCCGGCTAGTCTGGGAGGGCGCGATCTGCCTGACTGCACATCCCAACGGGCGAACGCCGCTGAGGCCGTGCTGACGCGGATCTATGACAATGGGTTGGACGCGCTGACCGTTCGAATGTCGGGCATAGCTGTCAGCCTTTCAGCTTCGGCGTGATCGTGCCGGGTCTTTTGGCCCTCACTGACGCTCCATCCTCCAAGGTCGGATTGAACACCTCGGTCTTGACGTTGCTCCCCAAAAGCAAAAGACGATCTAGACCAACTTGGCTGCCGCCCGCGTCTCGTCGGCGAAGCGGGCCAGCACAACGCCGTCGGTAACCTGGGCGCCTTCCATCGCTATGTCGGCAATGACCCCGTCATGCGGGGCGACGATGGTGTGCTCCATCTTCATGGCCTCGAGGATCAGCAGCGGCTGGCCCTTGGTCACGGCGTCGCCGACAGCCACGCGAACCAGCTTTACCAGCCCCGGCATCGGCGCCCGAAGACTGGCGGAGCCGGCCTGCGCTTCGTCGGCCCGCGACAGCGGGTCCGGCACAGCGAAGGTGTAGCCGATCGCGCCTTCGAACACCGTGACATGGCCCGGCCAGCTGGCGCTGCGAGGCACGGCACGAAAATCATGCGAGTTGGTGCTTTCATACGGCGCTTCCAACCTCACCCCGAAACGTCCATCAGGCTGCACCGAAACCCGCACCGTGATGTCGGTCCCGCCACGAAGCAAATGCACGCGCCGCGCCACACTGTGGAAATGGGCATAGCCGGCGAGGGCCGACCAAGGATCGTCGGATGACGGCTCTGCCCGCGCGCCGGAGGCCGCAAGCGCGGCTGCCGCGATGGTTTCGCCGCTGGGCGGCTGGACCGCGGTCAGCGACTCCCGGTGCCTTTCGATCAGACCGGTGTCTACATCGCCTGCGGCAAAGTCCGGATCCGCGGCGAGAGCGGCGAGAAAGCCGGTGTTGACGGTCGTGCCCGCAATCTCGGTGCCAGCCAGCACCTTGCCGAGCGCCTCCAGTGCCGCCGGCCTATCTTTGCCGTGGACAACGAGCTTTGCGATCATCGGGTCATAATAGGGCGAGACGGCATCGCCTTCCCGCACACCGGTCTCGACGCGCATGGTTGCGCCGTCGGGCGAGATCGCCGGAAACTTCAGATGGTGCAGCGTGCCCGTCGCCGGCAGAAACCCCTTGGCCGCATCCTCGGCATAGACGCGCGCCTCGAAAGCATGGCCGGCGAGCGTGATCTCGTTTTGCGTCTTCGGCAGCTTTTCGCCGCTCGCGACCCGCAACTGCCATTCGACCAGGTCGATACCGGTGATCATTTCGGTGACCGGGTGCTCGACCTGCAGGCGGGTGTTCATCTCCATGAACCAGAAGCGATCGGCTTCCAAACCCTGCGAGGCATCGACGATGAACTCGATCGTGCCGGCGCCGCAATAGCTGATCGCCTTGGCCGCCTTGACCGCGGCGTCGGTCATCGCCTCGCGCAACGCTTCGGTCATTCCGGGGGCAGGGGCTTCCTCGATCACCTTCTGGTGGCGCCGCTGAGCCGAGCAGTCGCGCTCGTAGAGATGCACCACGTTGCCGAAGAGATCGCCGAACACCTGAACCTCGATGTGCCGTGGCTTGTCGACATATTTCTCGACCAGCACCCGGTCGTCGCCGAATGCGGCCTTGGCCTCTCGCCTTGCCGCCGACAGAGCTTCGGAAAAATGGTCGGGGTGTTCGACCCGGCGCATACCCCTGCCGCCGCCACCGGCCCGTGCCTTGATGAGCACGGGATAGCCTATCTCACGGGCCTTGGAGGCAAGCAGTACGATCTCCTGCGCCTCGCCATGATAGCCGGGCACCACCGGCACACCGGCCTTTTCCATCAGCAGCTTGGCCGCGTCCTTGAGCCCCATGGCACGGACCGAAGCCGCAGAAGGGCCGATGAAGGTCAGTCCCGCCGCCACCACATGGTCGACGAAATCGGGGTTCTCCGACAGGAAGCCGTAGCCGGGGTGGATGGCGCCGGCCCCGGTGGCGAGTGCGGCGGCAATGATCTTGTCGCCGCGCAGATAACTTTCGCTGACCGGCGAGGCGCCGATATGCACCGCGTCGTCGGCCATCTCCACATGCAGGGATTTCGCGTCGGCATCTGAATAGACGGCGACGGTGCGAACGCCTAGCTTTCGTGCCGTGCGAATAACACGGCATGCGATCTCGCCCCGATTGGCGATCAGGATCTTGGCGAACATGGAGCCTCCCGTGTCTGGATCGGGAGGGCCGATCGGACCTTTGGCCCTACTTCGACGCCGCGATCTGGCACTGGCCGCCCGCAGCCACCTTGTAGTGCGACCGCGCAGACTGACAGGATTTCATCGCCAGATCCTCCGCCGCCTTCTGCGACGGCGCATTGTAGTTGGCTCCGCACAGGATATAGCCATCCCTGACCCTTACAAACCCTGTCGTCGCATAGGCCGAATGGCCGCTTGCGGCGACATAAGCTTTGTAGGCCTTGCTGCATGGGTCCTTGACCCCGCTCCCCAGAACTGGCGAGAAGCGCATGTCTCCCTTGCTGCCCGCCAGCGATTCCGCCTGACCGGTGCCATTCGTCACGAATATAAGAAACCCTGCAAGTACCGACGCAGCCGTCTTGCGATAATGTCTCATTTCCATTTCCACCCCATCCCCACTGCATTGAGCGGGACGAGCAGTAGCGAATATCGCGTTTCGCCGCTAGTTCGATTTTGAAGGTTTGGAATGGGCTTTGCTGGTGAATCTGTTGGTCCATACAGTTCAGCCCCTTCGAAGAGCAGCAACGGTGCGGGGGTATAGTTCGGCCGTGTGCTCGTCTAGGCCGGTATGAACCTGGATTTGCGGGCGGTCGCTCATTTCACATCCTGAACACGCCGAAGCGCGTGTCCTCGATTTCGGCGTTGAGCGCGGCCGACAGGCTGAGCGCCAGTACGGCGCGAGTCTTCGCCGGGTCGATGATGCCATCGTCCCAAAGGCGCGCGGATGAATAGAGCGGATGGCCCTCATGCTCGTATTTCATCAGGATCGGCTTCTTGAACTTCGCTTCCTCCTCCGCGCTCCACTGGCCGCCCTTGCGCTCGATGCCTTCCCGTTTGACCATGGCGAGCACCGTCGCCGCCTGCTCGCCGCCCATCACCGAGATGCGGGCGTTCGGCCACATCCACAGGAAGCGCGGCGAGTAGGCGCGGCCGCACATGCCGTAATTGCCGGCACCGAACGATCCGCCGATGATGACGGTTACCTTCGGCACTTTGGCCGTGGCGACGGCCATCACCAGCTTGGCGCCGTCCTTGGCGATGCCGCCGGCCTCGTATTTCCTGCCCACCATGAAGCCGGTGATATTCTGCAGGAAGACCAGCGGAATCTTGCGTTGGCAGCAGAGTTCGATGAAGTGGGCGCCCTTGAGCGCGCTTTCGGAGAACAGCACGCCATTGTTGGCGATGATGCCGACCGGCATGCCATGGAGATGGGCAAATCCCGTGACCAACGTGGCCCCGTAGTTCTGCTTGAACTCGTCGAACTCGGACCCGTCGACGATGCGCGCGATTACTTCCCGTACGTCATAGGGTTGGCGGGGGTCGGTCGGCACGATGCCATACAATTCATCCGCCGGATGAAGCTGCGGAATCACTTTGTGTAAATTCAGGCTCACCACCTTGTTCCGATTCAGGTTCTTGACGATACGCCGGCAAATGGCGAGCGCGTTGTCATCGTCCAGGGCATAGTGGTCGGCGACGCCGGAAAGCCTTGTATGCACTTCCGCGCCGCCGAGATCCTCGGCGCTGACGTCTTCGCCGGTGGCCGCCTTCACCAGCGGCGGGCCGCCGAGAAAAATGGTCGCCTGATTGCGCACCATGATCGTCTCGTCCGACATTGCCGGCACATAGGCTCCGCCCGCCGTGCACGACCCCATGACGCAGGCGATCTGCGGGATGCCGGCGGCCGACATGTTGGCCTGGTTGTAGAAGATGCGGCCGAAATGCTCGCGGTCGGGAAATACCTCGTCCTGGTTGGGCAGGTTGGCGCCGCCGCTGTCGACCAGATAGATGCAAGGCAAATTGTTCTGCATGGCGATCTCCTGCGCCCGCAGATGCTTCTTCACGGTCAGCGGGTAGTAGGTCCCGCCTTTGACCGTCGCGTCGTTGACGACGACCATGACCTCGGTACCTTCGACGCGGCCGACTCCGGCTATCATGCCGGCCGACGGAATGTCCTCGCCATACATCGACCATGCCGCGAACTGACCGATCTCGAGGAAAGGCGAGCCGGTGTCGAGCAGCTGCGCCAGCCGTTCTCTCGGCAGAAGCTTGCCGCGCGAGACGTGGCGTTCTCGCGCCTCGTCCGAGCCCCCGCGCTCGATGCCTGCCGCCTTTTCGGTGACGTCGGCGACCAGTTCCCGCATGCGCTCGGCATTGGCGCGGAAAACGTCGGAGGAGGGGGAGACTTGGGTTTGCAGCGTGGCCAATATGTTCCTCACACCTCTTGATACCGTAGCGGAACCAGTGTAACAGCCCGCGCCCGGATGCAGCTTGCCACGAGTGGCAGCTTTTTTACGTATGACACCCTCAGGAGGCGGCGATGGAAAGCATGGATATGCGTTTCACCAAATGTCTCCCTTCGGCCACGGCCTGACGCCGCCGAAGGGCGGCCTTCCACGTCCCGAATCTGAGCAAGAGGAACATGGCGCCCGCTGGCGCCGTGGGTGTCACCATGTATTTGCGGTTTGTAACGCCGCTGATCCATCCGAACAGCCGGGTGGAGACCGGCTTCTTTCACGCGTCCTGGTACTTGTACCGCAACGGATGCCCGGACTGGATCCATGACGAGTTGGACCATCAATTCGACTGGTTCAACCGGCATCTGCCCATTCCAGGCCGGGTTGGTCGGCATTTCAAGCGCCGGAATTCGATCTGGGCATCTGCTGGTCCATCCGGACGCCAGGGAAGCGATCAGTCGCGCGCGTTATTGCGCTTGGCTGATCGAGGAAGGCGGTTTGCCGGTGCGGCCGATCACGTCGACGCGCCACCGCGAAATTCTGTGGCGCGACGCGCACCAGATCGTTGCCAAGCCTACCGATGACCTGCCCAAGGCGTTCGGCTGAAATGGCGGAGGGGGACATCACACTCCCTCAGCCATGATCTCGCGACCGATCAGCCAGCGGCGAATCTCGCTGGTGCCGGCGCCGATCTCGTAAAGCTTGGCGTCGCGCAACAGGCGGCCGGTCGGATACTCGTTGGTATAGCCATTGCCGCCCAGCAGTTGCAGGGCGTCAAGCGCCATCTGTGTTGCCTTTTCGGCCGCGAACAACACGCAACCGGCGGCGTCCTTGCGAGTCGTCTGGCCACGGTCGCAAGCGGCGGCCACGGCATAGACGTAGGCGCGCGCCGCGTTCATCACCGTGTACATGTCGGCCAGCTTGCCTTGCACCAGTTGGAACTCACCGATCGGCTGGCCGAACTGCTTGCGCTCGTGCACATAGGGGACCGCCACGTCGAGACACGCCGCCATCAGGCCGATCGGGCCGCCGGCAAGCACGGTGCGCTCATAGTCGAGACCGGACATCAGCACCTCGACGCCGCACCCTTCCTGGTGCAGCACATTTTCGAAGGGCACCTCGACATCCTCGAACACCAGTTCGCCGGTGTTTGAGCCGCGCATGCCGAGCTTGTCGAGCTTTTGCGCCACCGAAAAGCCGGCCATCGTATTCTCGACAATGAAGGCCGTGATGCCGCGGGACTGGCGCTCGGGATCGGTCTTGGCGTAAACGACCAGCGTTCCGGCGTCGGGACCGTTGGTGATCCACATCTTGGCGCCGTTCAGCACGTAGCGGTCATTGCGCTTTTCGGCCCGCAGCTTGAGCGACACCACGTCGGAGCCGGCGCCGGATTCCGACATCGCAAGTGCGCCGACCTTTTCGCCCGAGCATAGGGCAGGCAGATATTTCTCCTTCTGCGCCTGTGTCGCCCAGCGGTTGATCTGGTTGACGCAAAGATTGGAGTGGGCGCCATAGGAGAGGCCAACCGAGGCGGAGGCGCGCGAAATCTCCTCCACGGCAATCACATGGGCGAGATAACCCATGCCGCTGCCGCCAAACCCGGGCTCGGCTGTAATGCCAAGGAGCCCCAGCGCGCCCAGTTCCCTCCAGAGGGTCGACGGAAATTCGTTCGAGCGGTCGATCTCGGCTGCGATCGGCGCAATCCTGTCCTGGGCGAACCGACGCACCAGGTCTCGCAGCGCCTCGATGTCCTCGTCATGCCCGAAGCTGAGCGTGTTCGTGTACATGCCGTGCCTCTCCGGTTGCCATCCTCGCGCCGACCAGGCGCATTGTCATCGCAAGATAAGTCGTCGTCACTTCGGCGATCGACAGACGCTCGCCCGGCCGGAACCAGACGATGACGCCGGTCATCATCTGGATCAGCGCCATGGCCGTCAGGCCGGTGTCGTCGATGCTAAAGATGTCAGCCTCGGCGCCGTCTCGCAGGATGCCGCGCAGTTCCTTTTCGTAAGCCGTGCGCATGCGCAGGATGCGTGTCAGCCTTTCCGGCGACAGGCTGCGCAATTCCATGTTCGAGACATGCGTGGCGTTCCGGCGCTCGATGTGGAACGCGATGTGATTTGCGACATAGGCAGAGAGGCGTTGCGCCGGGCTTGCATTGACCGGCTTGGCTGATTCCCAGGCCTGGATCAGGCCTTCCATGTGCTCTCGCATCAACGTGAACAGAAGGTCTTCCTTGGTCGGAAAATAGCGGTAGAGAGCGGCCGCCTGAACGCCGACTTCGGCGGCAAGCTGCCGCATAGACATCGCTTCATAGCCAAAACGGGCCATCAGGCTGACCGCCGCCTCGCGAATGGCAGCTTCGGTCTTTTCTCCGTCAGATCCGGTCGTCCGCGCCATCTACATCCTTCCACCTACTTAACAGAATAAAACAAACGTTTATTTAATTCAAGGCCGTCGGGTCATGGTCCCCCCATGGAATGAAGTTTCGTGTTCATCGGAACACCGAAATGAAAGCTGAAGTCCGATTGTCGAGGCCCTGACCCGCGGCATACGGACCGGCAAGCACTTCGTCCGAAATGCCTGAGCAGGCCGCGTGCCGCTACGCCAGGCTGGTGCCATCGCGAGTGACATTCTCGTCGCGCCCGATCTACTCTAGGGGCGTGATGGTGAGACTATTGTCGGAGGAACATCAAGATAGTTGCGGCAAGGATTTGGCCGGCCGGGAGCGCTGGAACGTCGCCTGGTCGCGACAACGCGGATCCTTAGTTTCCTCGCGCGGATGCCAGACCGCCCGGCAGTTCCTCGGCGAAAATGTCGAGCTCGTGGTCGAGGCCGACGCTGACGCGAATGCAACGGTCGAGTACGGGCACCATCGGCTTGCGGATGAACACGTCGCGAGACAGCAAACGCTGCAGGACCTTAAGCGCGAAGGCGCCATCGCGGCCGCAATCGATGGTGACGAAATTCGTCGCCGATGCCAGCGGCTGCAGCCCGTTCTGCTCGGCGATATCAGCGATGCGGCGGCGGCCGGCTGCGACCCGTGCCACCACGTTTCGCAGATAGTCCTGATCGGCGAGCGCCTCGACGCCGGCGACCTGCGCCATGCGGCTGACGCCGTAGTGATTGCGGATCTTCTCGAAGTCCGCGATCACCTGCGCCTCCGCGACCGCGTAGCCGCAACGTATGCCGGCCAGCCCATAGGCCTTCGAGAACGTCCGCATACGGATGACGTTCGGACGCGAGGTATCGATCGGGGGCAAAGCCGAATCCGGCCCCAATTCGCCATAGGCCTCGTCGAGCACCAGCATGGTGGTTTCAGGTAATGCCTCGATGAAACGAATGACCTCGTCCGCTTCCCACCAGCTGCCCATCGGATTGTCCGGATTGGAAAGATAGACCAGTGGCGCCTTTTCCTTGCGCACTGCCGCGAGAAGGCCATCGAGGCTTTCACGATCATTCTCGTAGGGTACTGTGACGAGCCGTCCGCCGACGCCGGCAATATGGAAATTGAAGGTCGGGTAGGCTCCGAGGGACGTCACCACGGCGTCGCCGGGTGCGACGTACATGCGCGCCACCAGGCTGAGAAGGCCGTCTACGCCTTCGCCGACAACGATGTTCTCGGCCTTCACCGCGTGATGCGCCGCCGCCGCGACTTTCAGGTCATGATTGTCTGGGTCGCAGTACATCCACATGTCCTGCGCAATCCCCGCCATGCGCTCGATGACGCGTGGCGAAGGACCGAAACTGCTCTCATTGGCACCGATGCGGGCACGGAAGGCGCGGCCGCTCTCTCGCTCCTGCGCTTCCGGTCCGACAAACGGAACCGTCGAGGGAAGCGCTGCGATAAGCGGGGTGAGGGCAGGGCGCTGATGCATCGTGAAGCTCGCTTGAAGAACGGCTTCTTGCTAGCGCGATGGGGTGGTGCACGCAAGCGCCGCGAAAGTCCATTTAGTCTGGATTCGGTTAGCCATCTTTGCTAACCAGCGACCATGAGCAATCGTCTGCCGCCCGCCTGGTCCAAACATCTCAGATCCGCAGTTCCGCCTAAATCCGGAGTGCCACGGCAAACTCCGGCTACGGCAAGTCTGCCGAAAAACAATGCGTTTGCGCGCGCGCAGTCTGACGAGCTTCTGCTGAAGAAAGCTTATGAGCATCAGCAGGCCAAGCGGCTCGATGAAGCTCAGGACTTGTGCCTACAGGTTTTAGAGCGCACGCCAAACCAACCGCTGGCACTCTACATCATGGGAACTGTCTGTCTCGGCTACGACGACGAGGCGGCCCTGCGCTATTTCGCACGCGCCGTCAGCGAGGAGCCTAAAAATCCCTATTATCATCTTAGTCTCGGCGAAGCCTATGCCAAGCTGAGCGAATTTTCCGCTGCGATCAAGCATATCCAATATGCATTGGAACTGCAGCCCGATCTTGTGGAGGCCCTGTGTGCCCTGGGTCGTGTTTATACCGAGTTCGACAAACCCGATCTGGCCTTGCCGCTTTATGAGAAGGCGCTGAAAATTAGCCGCGATCACCCTAAGGCACGGATCGGAATGGCGGCCGCGCTTACCGGCCTGGGGCGCATGGAGGAGGCCGGAATCTACCTCAAGAAGGCAATCGAACATCGCGTGGACGTGGCTGCGGCCTACTACGATCTCGTGCAAAGCCGAAAGTTTAACGAAGAGCCTGTGGAGCTTCAATCGATCCTGCGCGAACTCAAGGCTCCACAGCTTAAATCGGAGGCCGTGCAGAATCTGCACTACGGGGCCGGCAAGGTGCTGAACGACCTCAAGCGCTACTCCGAGGCCTTCGACCATTTCAACAAGGCGAAACAGGCGGCCGGCTACAAGTTCGACATCGATCAGTATCGTCGTTTCGTGGATCTGACCATTGCAACGTTCACGTCGGATCTGTTTGCCGCAAGGTCGAGCTATGGGGACCCGTCCGAAGTGCCTGTTTTCGTTGTCGGCATGCCGCGCTCGGGGACGACGCTGACCGAACAAATCTGCGCCAGTCATCCCGACGTTCATGGCGCTGGAGAGCTTAGCAAGCTAAGGCGCGTAGCGAACGCGATCGGTCTGACAACCTCAGCTTCTGATCTGAACAAGCCGATCATGACTGTCACCGAAGGCTTGTCCAAAACGTTGGCCGAAGAGCATCTTTCCTACCTTCGGGAGCGCGCTCCGACTGCGCAGCGCATCATCGATAAAATGCCGCACAATTTCGAATTGATCGGTCTTCTCACCCTGCTCTTTCCCAATGCCCGCATCATTCACTGTCGCCGCGACGCCATCGACAATTGCGTGTCGTGCTTTGTCCTGCCTTTCAGCTCGGCGCACAGTTACAATTCAGACTTGCGTGCACTCGGCCTCTACTATCGGGAATATGACCGCTTGATGCGTCACTGGAACGGGGTTTTCCCGGGCCGTATCTTTGAAAATCACTATGAGACGCTTGTGGAGGATCAGGAGACGCAGTCGCGCCGGCTGATCGACTATCTCGGCCTGCCTTGGGATGAGGCATGCCTGCGCTTCTTCGACAGGGAAGGGGCGGTCACCACGCCCAGCCGTTGGCAGGTCCGTCAGCCAATCTACAAATCGTCCGTAAAGCGCTGGAAGAATTATGAAAGCGAAATCCAGCCCTTGATTGCAGCGTTGGGCGACCTCGCTGACGTTTGACCGATAAATCCCGAAGCTAAATCCTGTTAAAGCGCCAAGCGGTAAGGCAAATCTCGGAGATCGTGACGCGCTTGTGGTTCGGCATTTTGCAGCATCGCCAATGCAACGTCAGGGCGCTGTCAGGCTGTTGTCCAAGACGCGCAACGGCGTTGGTACAACCGCTTGCATACAACAAACAAAAACCCGGCGGTTGCCCGCCGGGTTTTCCTGTCTCCAGAAAAATCTGGTCTTAGAAATCGCGCTGGAAGCGGATGATACCGCCGACAGCGTCCTTCTTCTCGGCACCAGCCCAAACATTGCCGGCGTCAAACGCGCCCGAACCAACATGC
This sequence comes from Mesorhizobium sp. ES1-1, assembly GCF_020164785.1. Lineage (GTDB taxonomy): Bacteria > Pseudomonadota > Alphaproteobacteria > Rhizobiales > Rhizobiaceae > Mesorhizobium. The sequence goes on from NZ_JAIUGX010000002.1 coordinate 215,727, forward strand.
TGGTAGTCGACTTCTGGCGTGATCGTGAAGCCGGGAACGACGCTGTATGCTATGTTGGCCGCGACGCCATAGTCCTTCCACTGATCACCCGACACCTGGAGGTTGAACGAGGTCTTCTCGTTGAACTTGTAGGTGCCGCCGGCCCAGAAGCCCCAGTTGCCACCCCACGGCTTGTAGAAGCCGCGACCGTTAGCAAAGGAGGTGTTGGGGCTCGGGTTGAAGTCGTTAAGTTTCCCGTCGTTGCCGTAGCCGAACATGCCGAACAGCGTCAGTTCATTTGAAACGTTTACATCAACGCGAACCTTGCCCGAGACGGATTCGTAGTTGCTGTCATAGGCAACGACGCCAACGATATCGCCCCAGCCCTGCGTATATTTCAAGCCGCCGACGATATGCGGAACATAGCTGTCGACAGTGGCGCGGCCATAACCATAACTTGCGTATTTCTGATCGGCGCCGCCCGAACCTTCTTCGAGAGAGGCCATCGCCGAGAAGCCGTTGCCGGCGTCGAAGTAGTACTGAACGACACCGGTCTTGAAACCGCCGTAAGGAACGATGGTGTCGTTGATGACGTTGCCGGCGTATCCCACAAACGTATCAAAAGCGGATTCATCCAAGCCTACACGCAGGCCGCCAAGCTGGATCCAGGCGAAGTGCTGGTCAATGTTGTTGTGAGCGTCATTGCCGGGGCCGCCAGCGCTGTAACCGTTATTCAGGGGGCTATTCTGGAAGTTCAGGCGCGTCTCGGTGTAGGTCTTCAACGTGCCGAGTTCCGTTTCCTGGCCGGTCCAGGTCTTCAGCGTGAAGCGGGCGTCCTTATAGAACGTACCCTGGTTCTTGCCGTCGACGACATCGTCGGCGCGCGCGCCGGTGAACGTGCCGACATCGCCGGCGCCGATGTCGTAACGGACATAGCCGCCGATGCGCAGGCAGGTTTCGGTGCCGGGGATATAGAAGTAGCCAGCGCCGTAGACGTCGCAGATCTTGACGTATTCAGCGGGTTCCGGCTCGGCAACGACGACGGCGTCGGCGGCGCGCGCACCGGAAACTGCGATCAGGGCCGCAGCGGAGCCGAGGAGAAGGCTCTTAATGTTCATTTTCTGACCTCCAGTCAGAATCGAACGAAACCAATGCCTAGAACCAGTTAGACGCGGCCGCAGGAACGGTTTGAGCTGGACTATCAGCTTGTTATTGCGAGGAGATTTTGGAATTCGCGGAGACGGCGCGAAGCAGGATGGCGGAGAGGATGGGATTCGAACCCACGAGAAGCTTTTGACCTCTACTCCCTTAGCAGGGGAGCGCCTTCGACCACTCGGCCACCTCTCCGTTGCGCCGGTGGATAAAGAAAACCGCCGGCACAATCAACAAGCCCGCGCTATTATCTGGAAAAATAAGCCTGGGCGGACTGGGGGTCGGCTGCGACCGGCCGTTTCGTGGCAATTCCCTGGCCGGGCACATACGACCTCGTCATGATTCCGTCAGATGGACGCCGGATTCGGCATGAAACAAAGGCCGCGAGAGGGCGGATGGTTAACGAGAGCTTTCGGAGTGAGGCCAAATCGTGTCATTTGTGCAACAACGGCCGGCGATAGCAGCCCAACAGTGGCTGAGCCAGTACGTTCGTTGTTGAACGTCGCGGGCTCATGGGTAATGTCCATCTCGAAGGAGCGGCGCGGTGCGCATCTTTTTCGGTAGTGGGGATGGGGCAGGGAACGCTGTCCTTCAGCAAAGAATACCCAGACCCGTTTTTTAACTTTTGACTGGAGGTCAGAAAATGAACATTAAGAGCCTTCTCCTCGGCTCCGCTGCGGCCCTGATCGCAGTTTCCGGTGCGCGCGCCGCCGACGCCGTCGTCGTTGCCGAGCCGGAACCCGCTGAATACGTCAAGATCTGCGACGTCTACGGCGCTGGCTACTTCTATATCCCCGGCACCGAAACCTGCCTTCGCATCGGCGGCTATGTCCGTTACGACATCGGCGCTGGCGATGTCGGCTCGTTCGACGGGGCACGTGCTACCGACGTGCGTGACGGCAGCGAACAGGATACTTGGCAGAAGAATGCCCGATTCACGCTGAAGACCTGGACCGGCCAGGAAACGGAACTCGGTACTTTGAAGACGTACACCGAAACCCGCATCAACTTCGGCAATACGCGTAACAGCGGCATCGCCAGCTATAACGAATACAACGGCTATAATGGTGGCGCTTTCAACAAGGGCATCAGCCTGAACTTCGCCTGGATCCAGCTCGGTGGTCTCCGCGTCGGTAAGGACGAATCAGCTTTCGATACGTTCATCGGCTACGCCGGCAACGTCATCCAGGATACGCTGGTTCCATACGGCGGCTTCGACACTAACGTCGTCCAGTACTATTTCGACGCAGGCAACGGCTTCTCGGCGGTCGTCTCTCTCGAAGAAGGCTACGGCAACGTTGGGACCATCGACAGCTACGTTCCGCATGTTGTCGGCGGCGTGAAGTGGACCCAGGGTTGGGGCGCGATTACCGGCGTCGTTGCTTATGACAGCAACTACGAAGAAGTTGCGGGCAAAGTCCGTTTGGACGTAACCGTCAACGAAGCATTGTCGCTGTTCATCATGGGTGGCTACGGCACCGACGACAATCTTATGGATCCGAGCAACGACGTGTATTCGGGCGGCCGCGGCATGTACAAGATTTGGGGCGGCAATTGGGCGGTTTGGGGCGGTGGCACCTACAAGTTCAACGAAAAGACCTCGTTCAATGCCCAGGTTTCGTATGATGATTGGAAAAACCTCGGTATCGCAGCGAACATTGCTTATGACGTTGTTCCTGGCTTCACGGTCACAGCCGAAGTGGATTACCAGAACGTTGGTGATATTCCTCCGTACGGTTACGCTTGGGCGCATGCCACCAAGGAAAGCAACATCGGCGGTATCCTCCGCTTCCAGCGCTCGTTCTAAGGGCTGGTTCCTTACAGGTAAAATCCGGCCCGGGCGCACACACGCCCGGGTCGTTTTTGTTTCGTGACTGGATCAAGGCGAGCAGAAGGAACAGGGGGAATCGGTAGCTAAACAGGTCTGCGGGACGATTTCGTGGGATCCGTCGATGGGCGGATGAGATCACAACCGCGTGATTTAATCTCTTGAAAGGACGCTTTCGAGCGGATAGGGCTGATCTATCCACTTCGGGGGTGTGGCGAATGATGACCAACGAAGCGATCCAAGAGGTTGACACCTCTGATCATTTTTCGATGTTTTCTTCTCAGACTTCAAATTTCCATTACACCTACAACAAGATAAGAGAAGTAAAGTCGTCTAGGGTCGGAGACCTTTTTTCAGCTTATCGCGACATACTTTGGGATGATGGGCGGCATAAATACAATGTCAGCTCTTTCATTGGCGAGATTGATGAGATCCTCCTCGGGGAGCGTTTTAGCGCCTTTGACCAAGGGACCCTGGATAACCTAATCGGCACCTTGCGCCAGCGCGGCAACAGCAACGCAACCATCAATCGAAAGATGGCTGCCCTCAGCAAACTGCTGCGCAAGGCTTTGAAGATGGGAGATATCCACAGCCTGCCCGAGTTCCGCCGCCAGAAGGAGCGGGCGGGACGGATTCGTTTCCTCGAGAGGGACGAAGAGGCAAGGCTGTTCGCTGCCATCAAGAGCCGAAGTGAGGACGCGTACCGGCTATCGGTTTTCCTGGTGGATACCGGCTGCCGTCTCGGTGAAGCGCTCGGACTGATCTGGAACGATATTCAGGAACATCGCGTCTCCTTCTGGATCACCAAGTCGGGCCGCAGCCGTACGATTCCGATGACCGAACGGGTCAAGGAAGTCATCAAGGTACCGCCGACCGAAGGCCGCCGGCCCAAAGGGCCTTTCACCAAGCTCAGCCAGGCACAATTCCGCGCGATCTGGAACGATGCGAAAGCCGAAGTGGGACTGGGGGCCGACGACCAGGTGGTGCCGCACATCCTGCGCCACACCTGTGCCTCCCGCCTTGTCCAGGGTGGCATCGATATCAGGCGCGTGCAGATGTGGCTCGGTCATCAGACATTGTCGATGACAATGCGTTACGCGCATCTGGCCACCAACGATCTCGATGGTTGCGTCACCGTCCTGGAGACGCCCCGAACGACTCAGCCGACCGAAGGCTCCGTATTCTCATCGCCCGTGATGACCGTTCCGTCGTCCGCGGCGGCGGGGCGAAAACAGTCGGACGAAGCACCCGTGGCCAAGGCCGCTCCGAAAGCGCCCAGGAAACGTTCGAAAGCCAAGTAGGCCAGCAACACCGATTTATACTGTCCTCATTGCCCGAGGACTGAGTGTGGTCGTGGCCCTTTACTTTAAATTGTTCTGCAGCTCCTCCCGGTCGAGGAATGCCGCGATCTCGGCCGGCAGGGCTCCAGTCTCCAGAAATGGCGCGTGACCCTGGCCGTCGACCGTGATTGTTTCCATCGCGGGATGATGCTGCCGCATCTGCCGGAGCGTGTCGGCGGACAACAGTCTCGAATTGGCCCCGCGTATGGCGAGCAAGGGAATGGACCGCAACGCTTCGAATTGCGGCCACAGGGTCGGGAGCGGCTTTGACAGATCCAGCTTGGCAAGCGTGTCGACCAGTTTCGGATCGAAATCCGGCATCAGGCCTTCATCCGCCCCGCGGTAAAGCGCCCTAACCATCCGGCTCCAGTCCGCGTCGCTCAGCGCCAGAAAATCCTGGCCGTGAGCGCCGCGCTGGGCAACCAACGCCTCGGCAAAGGTTTTCGGCGTCGGGGTGCCCTCGAGATAGGACCGGATATGGGCTAGCCCATCCGCCTCGATTACAGGACCTATGTCATTGAACACTATGGCTTTCAGGGCAGGCAGCCTCATCATACCGAGGACATGGATGATCAGCCCGCCGCGAGAGGTGCCGATAAAAGCGCCTTCCTGGATGCCGAGAGCCGCCATGCCCTCAAGGATATCGGCGGCTTCAACGCCGACATTGTAATTGTTTACGTCGGGATCGTAGGCCGATTGCCCACGGCCTCGATAGTCGAAGGCGACCACCTTGCGTGGCGTTTTCGCCTTTGTCGAGAGATCGATAGCCAGCTCGTGAAAGTCCCGGGCGTTGCGTGTCAGGCCCGGCAAGCAGAGGACAGGCCAGCCGCCTGAATTCGATTCGCCATAGACGCGCGCATGAAGTTGCAGCCCATCCGGCGCGCTGTAGAAAAAGTCGAAAAAAGCCTCGTTCATCGTCATCTGAACACGATTCCGCCGCCGGGTACTCTCCGGGTGCTACAGGCGACGGTGAGGCCGGTCAAACCAGTAACTCTGCGAAGCTATCCGGATCGGAGTTTGGTCCGTCAGCTACGCCCGTTCACGAGGTCGCCAACGATGTCGTACTTGCCGGAAATACGCATCTTGTAGACCTCGTAATTCTCCATCACGCGCTGAACGTAACTTCTTGTTTCTGCGTAAGGAATGCGTTCTATCCAGTCGACGACGGAGTCAATGTCCTTGCCGCGCGGATCGCCATATCGGGCCACCCATTGGTTGGCCCGATTAGGCCCCGCATTGTAGCCGGCGAAGGTGAGTACGTAAGAGCCGTTGAAACGGTCGAGCTGTTCACCGAGGAAGGCTGAACCGAGCGTCGCATTGTAGCCGGCATCGGTCGTCAGCCGGATCTGCGAAAACCCCAGGCCCGCCTTCTTCGCCAATTGCCGAGCCGTTCCCGGCATCAGTTGCAGCAGCCCGCGGGCGCCGGCCCTCGACACGGCGCCGACGTTGAATTCGCTTTCCTGCCTGGCAATCGCATATGCCAACGCCTTGCCGGAGCCGGATATGTCGGCGGAGTCGGGGATGACGCCGATCGGGTGCGACAGTGCGCCGACATCGATTCCGCGCGCGCCGGCGATCTTGCCGATCTTCAGCGACATGAAATGATTGCCTTGCTTTTCGGCCAGCGCCGCGAGCAGCGCAAGTTCTCCCGGGCTGGTCAACTGGCCTGCAAGGTCGCGGTAGAGCGTTTCGGCGTAGCGGTGATAGCCGGCCTCCTGCAACCGTTTGATCGCGCTGACGGCTTCGCGTCCGTCAAAATTGCGCCTGTCCTCTGCGGTCGGTTGCGGGTAGACGATATTCAGGGCCTGCCTGCCCACGCGCTCGGCGGCAAGCTGCCCATAGAAAGTCGTGCCATAGGTGGCGGCGCGCGCAAAATAATCCTTCGCATTGCCAGGACCGCCGACTTCGGCGGCGCGGCCGAGCCAATAATAGGCGCGGGACAGCGTGATCGGCCCTTGGGCAAGATCGGCTATCCGGGCGAAATGCGTCGCCGCGGTTTTTGGATCGTTCAGGCCGCGCAGGGCGTACCAGCCGGCATGAAACTCCGCATCGGCCGCATTGGTGGCGCTCTCGGCCGCATGGGTGGCGACGATCCTGTAAGCCGTCTTCATATCGCCCTGATCGACCAGTTCACGCGAAAGCACCCGGCGTTCGACCCACCAGGCGTCGGGATCGACCAGCGCTTCGCGGTTTCCCGGAGCCTGCATCACGACAGCAGCAGCGCCGGCGAAATCCTCCTGCTTGCGCAGATATTCCGCTTGCGCGAAGAAATAGCCGGCCGAACGCTGGGTCACCGGCACCGCGCTCAACAGTTTTGGCGCGGTCTTGTCGCCTCTGCCGACCGCCGCCCAGGCATCTGCGAGTTGCTGGGCGCCGGCCAGGCCCGCGACGCGCAGCGCCGAATTCACGCGGTCGGCATAGAACATGCGCTCCATGCGGAAACGGTGGTCCGCGGCCGGAATGATGCCGCCGAACTCCTTGATCAGCGCCGTCTCGTCCTTGGCGTCCAGGATGGCGGTGCGCCAGAACGGCGACAGTACGGTGCGCGCCGCGTCGACCTTGCCCGACGAAACATAGGCGCGGGAGAGAACCATCACACCCTCGAATGTTTGCGGCTGGCCGCCGTCGAACGTCCGGATGACGATGTCTGGAGCCGGGTTCTCGCGGAAGAGCGCACGCTCACTGTTCTTGCGCAGGACGACAGTTCCCGGCCAGTTAGGCAGCACCCTGGCGGCGTCGGCAATATCGGCGCTTGGCACTTTGTCGCCGCCGTAAAGCGCGATCGCCCAGGCCAGAATGTGCTGGTCGAGCGAATTGGCTGGTAAGGTGTCTCGTACGGTGCGAGCCGCAGGAATGTTGCCCGCCGCCAACGCATCCAAGCCGCTCTTCAGCAGTTCGATGCCGGGCGAGGGCAGCGCTGGCGCATTGTCCCCCAGTGCAGGCGTCGGAATGGCCGATGTTACCTGACCGTCCACGCTGCCGTCCATCGCCATGCTCGGTATCAGCGCGAGCGCGGCGCCAAGCAGCGCGAGGAGGTGAGGCCTGATGGCCGGCATTACATCTGTCCTTGTCTTGCTATTGCATCAAGTGGCCAGCTTATCTCTAAGCTAGACTTAGGTCGTGAAAGGCCTGTAAACACCGGTTTCGCCAAGGCCGCACGAATTGCGCCTGCTGGCACGATGGCAATGCTTGCCGGGCAACAGTGTCGAGACTATGGTGCGCGGCTTCGCTTTCCGCTAGAAGGCGCTCCGTTGCACACCGACAAAACCGATAAGTCCCAAGGAGTTGGACGATATGCTGAGAGGCTCGCTGACCGCGCTCGTGACACCGTTCGAAAAGAGCGGGCGTTTTGACGAGAAAGCCTTTCGCGACTTTATCGCCTGGCAACTCGCCGAGGGCACGACGGGCCTGGTCCCAGTCGGAACCACGGGCGAGTCGCCAACGCTCTCGCATGACGAGCACCGCCATGTCGTGAAGGTGTGTGTCGAGGTGGCCAATGGCAAGGTTCCGGTTGTTGCCGGCGCCGGATCCAACAACACGGCGGAAGCCGTTGGGCTCGTACAGTTTGCCGAGCAGGCCGGCGCAGACGCCGCGCTAGTCGTTACGCCCTATTACAACAGGCCGACCCAGCGCGGTCTTTATGAGCATTTCGCCGCTGTCGCTAGGGCGACCAGCTTGCCGATCATCATCTACAACATTCCGCCGCGCTCGGTCATCGACATGACGCCGGAAACCATGGGCCGCCTGCGCCACGACTTCAAGAACATCATCGGCGTCAAGGATGCCACCGGCAAGGTTGAGCGGGTCTCGGAGCAGCGCGCCACCTGCGGCAGGGACTTTGTCCAGCTCTCCGGCGAGGATGCTTCTGCGCTCGGCTTCAACGCCCATGGTGGGATTGGCTGCATCTCGGTGACTTCGAACGTCGCGCCGCGCCTTTGCGCCGAATTTCAGGAAGCGACGCTTTCCGGCGATAGCGCAAGAGCGCTGGACCTGCAGGACCGTTTGCTGCCGCTGCACAAGGCGATCTTCATCGAGCCCGGCGTCTCGGGCGCCAAATACGCGCTGTCGAAGCTGGGCAAGGTCGAGAATGCGCTGCGATCGCCGCTTGTCACGGTCGAACAGTCGACCGCCGAAAAGATCGATGCGGCGATGAAGCACGCTGGCTTGATTAATTAGGCACGAGGCGCCACTTCTTCGCATTATGAACCAGGTCAGAAAAGCAGATCCCAACAACAAGACCGTGTCGGAAAACCGCAAAGCGCGATTTTCCTATGAGGTGCTGGATACTGTCGAGACAGGCCTTGTCCTGACAGGAACCGAGGTCAAGTCGCTGCGTCAGGGCCAGGCCAACATCCAGGACAGCTATGCCTCGGTGGAGGGCGGCGAGATCTGGCTGATCAATTCCTATCTGCCGGAATATCTGCAGGCCAATCGCTTCAACCATGAGCCGCGCCGGCGCCGCAAGCTGTTGCTCAACAAGCGCGAAATGGCGAAACTTTCGCAAAGCGTTGATCGCGAAGGCATGACGCTGGTGCCGTTGAAGATCTACTTCAACGATCAGGGCCGCGCCAAGCTGCTGCTTGCGGTGGGCCGCGGCAAGAAATTGCACGACAAGCGCGAAAGTGAAAAGCAGCGCGACTGGTCACGCGAGAAGGGTCGCCTGCTGAAGGAGCGCGGCTGAGAAACAGCCGGCATTAGCCTGGGCCAACCGGCTTTCAGCTTTCCAGCACCCTCGGCACAGGGGTCGTCATGAACTACCGGCTCATTGTCTGGGGTTTGGCCAGCCTGTTTTTGGTATGCGCCATCGCGGCGGGCACCCTTGTCTATTTGCGTCCCTTTTCCCCCGACCGCAGCAAATATCCCGTCCGGGGCATAGATGTCTCTCATCATCAAGGCGAGATCGACTGGCGGCGCGTTGCCGCCGACGATGTGGCCTTCGCCGTCATCAAGGCGACAGAAGGCGGCGACCATGTCGACGACGCCTTCGCGCGGAACTTGGAAGAGGCCCGCGCCGCCGGCCTCGCTGTCGGCGCCTATCACTTCTTCACCTTCTGCAGGCCCGGCGCAGACCAGGCGAGGAATTTTATCGCGGTGGTGCCGCACGATCGCCCGCTGCTTCCCCCAGTCGTCGACATCGAGTTTACCGGCAACTGTCCGAGGCGGCCGACGCCGGAACAATTGACCGCTGAACTCGCCGCATTCATCGCGCCTGTCGAGGCGGCGTTCGGCAAGCCCGCGATTATCTATCTGACCGATGAGGCAGCTCTGGCATATTCCCGACATATCCTTGCCCGCCCGCTTTGGATCCGCTCATTGCTGGCCGAGCCGGGCAGTGGCGACTGGGTCTATTGGCAGTACCACGACCAAGGGCGCATCGACGGCATCAGCGGCGACGTCGACCTGAATGTCCTGCATGGCGGACCCGCCGCGCTGGCGGCGCTGGCCGAGGCGCTATGAGCGGTTCTTGTATCCCGCTAGTCCCGCAGGAATTTCGAAATGTCGCTGAACACCTTGACGAACATGGCTTCCGTCAGCACGCCCGTATTGGTGTTGTAGCGTGAGCAGTGATAGCTGGAAAACAGCATGACGCCGCCGGCAGGCAATTGCCCGCCATGCTTGAACGGATAGGCAGCGACGCGCCCGCCGAGGGCCCGCACCGTGGTCTGATGCGCGATCGATCCCAATGCGAGCACCGCGCGCAGCTGGGGAAAGCGGGCGATGGTGGGGATCAGGAATGATCTGCACGTCGAAATTTCGGCGCCGACCGGTTTGTTCTCCGGCGGTACGCAGCGCACCGCGTTGGTGATCGCGGTGTCGACCAGTTCCAGCCCATCATCTGGCCGGGCCTTGAATTCACCACGCGCGAACCCGTGCGAGATCAAGGTCGAATAGAGCAGTTCGCCGGCGTAGTCGCCAGTGAACGGACGCCCGGTACGGTTGGCGCCGCGCAGTCCCGGCGCCAGCCCAACGATCAGAAGCTTAACGGAATCCTCGCCCTCAGGCGGCAGGAAGGTGGGCACCGGCGCGTTGAACCAGGATGGTTCACGCTGCCGCCATTCGGCGATGAAGCCGTGCAGTCTGGGGCAGAGCGGGCAATCCCGATCTGGCTCGGCGAAGGCGAGCACGCTCAAGGCGATCGGCCTCAGTAGTCGTCCTCTTCAACCTCGGCCGGTTCGGGCCGGCGCACCGGCCGCTCCGAAGGGTCGCGGCCAACCTCGTTCTTCAGCGTCATCAGATCGATGAAATGGTCCGCCTGTCGGCGCAGATCGTCCGATATCATCGGCGGCTGCGAGGCCATGGTCGAGACGATCGATACCTTGCGGCCACGCCGCTGCAGGGCCTCGACCAGCGTGCGAAAATCGCCGTCGCCTGAGAAGATCACATAATGGTCCACGATTTCGGCGAGTTCCAGCGCATCCACCGTCAGTTCTATGTCCATATTGCCCTTGATCTTGCGGCGGCCGGTGGAGTCGGTGAACTCCTTGGCCGGTTTGGTCACGACCTTGAAACCGTTGTAGTCGAGCCAGTCGATCAGCGGGCGGATCGAGGAGTATTCCTGGTCCTCGACAAGCGCCGTATAATAGTACGCGCGCAGCAGATAACCGCGTTTGTGGAAGCTCGCCAGCAGCTTGCGGTAATCGATGTCGAAGCCAAGGGCCCGCGACGTGGCGTAGAGGTTGGCGCCGTCGATGAAAAGCGCGATTTTTTCACGGGGGTCGAACATGGAAAAGATCCTTTCGAAATAATGCCGTCTAAACGAAATGCTGCAGCGTATTGGTCAGCTTCACAATAAACCGGCTGACCCAGTCATGATGCGAGATAGCGCTGGTATGGTGGCAATCCAAGGGGCGGGGCGCTGCACTGCAAGCAATTGTGATCGATGCAATCTTGGCCTCACGTTCTGTAGGGTTCTCTGTCTACGCAGAATTATGAAGCGCCTCGGCCCGTCTTGGCATGCTGCTTGTGTTTTGGCGGCGTTCGGGTTATGGACCGCGCCTGTTTTCCATCAAATCCATCGCAGGAAAGGGGCATCCATGGCCCGCGTAACCGTTGAAGATTGCATCGACAAGGTCGACAACCGCTTCGAACTGGTGCTTCTGGCTGGTCACCGCGCCCGGCAGATCAGCCAGGGCGCGCCGATCACCGTGCCACGCGACAACGACAAGAATCCCGTCGTGGCGCTGCGCGAGATCGCCGATGAGACGCTGTCGCCCGACGACCTCAAGGAAGATCTGATCCATTCGCTGCAGAAGCATGTCGAGGTCGACGAGCCGGAGGCCGATGGCGAGGCCATTGCCGACCAGACCGGCACCGCCGTTGCCGCCGCCGACCCCGAGGATGGCGAGGAGACTGTCACGTTCGACCGGATGACCGAGGAAGACCTGCTCGCCGGCATCGAGGGCCTGGTGCCTCCGGAAAAGAGCGACGACTACTGAGCCAGCCTCTGTCGCGAGGAGTGCTGGATTAATCGACCGGCACTTCCGTACCAGCTGTTTCGTGGCTATCTATGACATGCGCCGTGCGGCAGTGCGGCGCATGATTCATTTCACCGCCGCGAGATCCCGCCCATGATGCGTCAGTATGAGCTTGTCGAGCGCGTCCAGCGCTACAAGCCTGACGTCAATGAGGCGTTGCTGAACAAGGCCTATGTCTACGCCATGCAGAAGCATGGCCACCAGAAGCGCGCTTCCGGGGATCCTTATTTCTCGCATCCGCTCGAAGTCGCCGCCATCCTCACCGAAATGCATATGGATGAGGCAACGATCGCCGTTGCCCTGCTGCACGACACGATCGAGGACACCACGGCGACGCGGGCCGAGATCGATGAGTTGTTCGGCCCCGAAATGGGCAAGCTGGTCGAAGGCCTGACCAAGCTCAAAAAGCTCGATCTCGTATCCAAGAAGGCCGAGCAGGCCGAGAATCTTCGCAAGCTCCTGCTGGCGATCTCCGAGGACGTTCGCGTGCTCCTGGTCAAGCTCGCCGATCGCCTGCACAACATGCGAACCCTCGACCACATGCCGGAGGCCAAGCGCCTGCGCATTGCCGAGGAGACGATGGACATCTATGCGCCGCTGGCCGGTCGCATGGGCATGCAAGGCATGCGCGAGGAACTGGAGGAGATCGCCTTCCGCTACATCAACCCGGAAGCCTATCGCGCGGTCACCGCCCGGCTCGCCGAGATATTCGAGCGCAACAAGGATGTGCTGTCGGAGATCGAGAAAGCGCTGTCGGCGTTGTTCGAGAAACACGCGATCAAGGCAAGCGTGAAGAGCCGACAGAAGAAGCCGTGGTCGGTGTTTCGCAAGATGGAGGCCAAGGCGCTATCCTTCGAGCAGCTGTCGGACATTTTCGGCTTCCGCGTCGTGGTCGACAGCGTCGAGGACTGCTATCGCGCGCTTGGCGCCATCCACACCGCCTGGTCAATGGTACCAGGCCGCTTCAAGGACTACATCTCGACGCCGAAGCAGAACGACTACCGCTCGATCCATACCACGATCGTCGGGCCCTCCCGTCAGCGTGTCGAACTGCAGATACGCACGTCGCAGATGAACAAGATCGCCGAATATGGTGTGGCGGCCCATTCGATCTACAAGGATACAGGCGGCAAGGGGACTGGCCCCGCTCATGCCATCTCGAAGGAGACCAACGCCTATGCATGGCTGCGGCGCACCATCGAGCAGCTCGCCGAGGGCGACAATCCCGAGGATTTCCTCGAAAACACCAAGCTCGAACTGTTCCAGGACCAGGTGTTCTGTTTCACGCCGAAGGGCATGCTGATCGCGCTGCCGCGAGGCGCCACGCCAATCGATTTCGCCTATGCTGTGCACACTGATGTCGGCGATACCTGCGTCGGCGCCAAGGTCAACGGCCGCATCATGCCCCTGATGACCGAACTGAAGAACGGCGACGAGGTCGAGATCATCCGCTCCAAGGCTCAGGTGCCGCCGGCCGCGTGGGAATCGGTCGTCGTCACCGGTAAGGCGCGCTCGGCCATCCGACGCGCAACGAAGAACGCCATCCGCAAGCAGTATTCGGGCCTCGGCATCCGCATCCTCGAGCGCGCCTTCGAACGCGCCGGCAAGACCTTCACCAAGGAGAGCCTCAAGCAGGTCCTGCATCGGCTGGCGCGCAAGGACATCGAGGATGTGCTAGCCTCGGTCGGCCGTGGCGAACTGGCCTCGACCGATGTGATGAAAGCGGTATTCCCGGACTACAAGGACGAGCGCGTCACCACCGCTGCCCCCAAGCAGCGTGAGGAGGGCTGGTCGAAGATCCGCAATGCCGCCGGCATGCTGTTCCAGATACCGGGCCGCGCGGCGCGCAAGGACAAGGATCAGCCGCGCGATGATGCGGTGCCGATCCGTGGTGTCCGCGGTGACCTGCCGGTGCGTTTCGCTCCGGAAGGGGCTGTTCCCGGCGACCGCATAGTCGGCATCGTCCAGCCGGGTACCGGCATCACCATCTACCCGATCCAGTCGCCGGCTTTGCAGGCCTTCGACGACCAGCCCGAACGCTGGATCGATGTCCGCTGGGACATCGACGAGCGCACCAAGGAGCGCTTTCCGGCCCGCGTCTCCGTGACCGCCATCAACGCACCGGGCTCGCTTGCCGATATCGCGCAGGTCGTGGCTTCGAACGACGCCAACATCCACACGCTGTCGATGGTGCGCACGGCGCCTGACTTCACCGAAATGCTGATCGATCTCGAAGTCTGGGATCTGAAGCATCTCAACCGGCTTCTGTCGCAGCTCAAGGACAATTCGAGCGTCAGCGACGCGAGGCGTGTCAATGGCTGACACGCCGGATTTGATTGAGGATAGGCGCATGAATACCGATGACGTGCTTGGCGTTTTCCGCGACGCGGGCGCTGTTCTCGAAGGCCATTTTATCCTGACGTCCGGGCTTAGAAGCCCGATCTTCCTGCAGAAGGCACGCGTGTTCATGCATGCCGACAAGACCGAGCTTCTGTGCAAGGCGTTGGCCGAGAAGATCCGCGCGGCCGTTCCGGGGCCGATCGACTATGTTGTCGGTCCGGCGGTCGGTGGTCTCATCCCGGCTTACGAGACCTCGCGCCATCTTGGTGTGCCAGCCATCTGGGTCGAGCGGGAAGGGGGTGAGTTCCGTCTGCGCCGTTTCGAGATCGCGAAGGGCTCGCGCCTGGTCATCGTCGAGGATATCGTCACCACTGGCTTGTCGATCCGCGAGACCATCGACTGCCTGCGCCAGCTTGGCGCCGAAGTGGTCGCCGCCGCCTGCATCATCGACCGTTCCGCGGGCAAGACCGATGTCGGCGTGCCGCTGATTGCGCTCGCAGAGTACGAGGTCCCGGCTTACTCGCCGGACAACCTCCCGCCGGAACTGGCCGCCATCCCCGCCGTTAAGCCCGGAAGCCGCAACATCTAGGCGTCGAGGAGCCCCAGTTTGGGCCGGCTCGGGCAGGCGAGAGGGGAAGTGCAACATGATCGCCGGCATCGATCATTTCGTGCTGACAGTTCGATCCGTTGACGACACCTGCGCGTTCTATGAACGCGTGCTTGGCCTGCGGCGGCTGGACGAACCGCATCGGCCCACGGCGCTGCTTTTTGGGACGCAGAAGATCAACCTTCATGAAGTCGGCCGCACCTTCGAGCCGAAGGCGAAGACGCCGATGCCTGGATCCGGTGATTTCTGTCTTGTCGCTGCAGTGCCGCTCGCGGAAATCCGGCACAGTCTCGATGCCAACGGCGTTGTTGTCGAGGTCGGCCCCGTCGAGCGCACCGGCGCGCGCGGGCGGATGCTGTCAGTCTATTTCCGCGACCCGGACGGCAATCTCGTCGAGGTCAGCGAATATCTTGAGTAGCTCCGGCTGCCGGGCCAAGATCGAGCCGCATCGCGCAACGCCGTTCTGCCGGCATGCCGTGCCTGGCCTCGGCGAGCAGCAGCCCGGTCAGCCTTTCATCAACGCCCGCGCCCTCCAGAATGCGAAATCCAAATCTGCGGTAGAACGGAGCATTCCAGGCGACGTCACGAAACGTGGTCAGCGTGATTGCTGCAACGCCGAGTTGCCTGGCGTTTTCGACCGCCCTTTCGAGAAGGGAGCGACCTATGCCCATGCCTTGCAGCTCAAGGCGGACATCCAGCTCCCAGATATGTAGCACGTCCCCTTCGACCGTGGCGCTGAGCAGGCCTACCGGGCGGTCCTGATTATCGGCCGCGACAAGACATGCCCCGCGCCTGATCAAGATCCGATGCCGTTCCACGCTGACATTCCCCTCGTCGGCGAGCCAGGCTAGCTCCGGCACTGTCCGGAATGCCTCTCCCGCCGACTGTTCGATATCCGGCAGCACTTCGGCGTCATCTTCACGGGCAAGTCGGATCGTGGTCATGGTGTTGGCTCTCGGTATGCCCTGGGCTTTCGCACCAGCCTCAGGCCTTGTTACACGCCTGCGGCAGACCATCGCGGTAAGGTTCGTTGTTCTGCGACAGGGCAATCGCTATATCAAAGTCGTTGTTGCCTTTCCGACCCCACGAAGCGCAGGATAATGTGTCGCGCCCGGTCAGGTTGGTTGCAAGTCCAGGCGTTGATGAACCGGGAATTGGAACAGAGTGCTTTTTCGACGCCGCAAGCCTGATAGCATTCTGGAGCGGGTGCGCACCTATCTTTGGCCGCGCCGCTCGTTTTCGCGTTCGCTGCAGTATTTCTCCAAGCGCATCTTGCGCCTCAACGCAACGCCGCACGCGGTCGCGGCAGGTGTGGCTGCCGGCGTCTTCGCCTCGTTCTTTCCCGTCGGTTTTCACTTTGCCATCGCCGCCGTCCTGTGCTGGCTGATCGCCGGCAACCTGGTCGCCGCGGCGCTCGGCGCGGTTTTGTTCGGCAATCCGCTGACGTTCCCGCTTCTATGGGGCGCCTCTTGGGAAACAGGCAAGCTGATCTTGCATGACCGGCTGCCTGCGCACGGCCCGCCTGCTCATCTCGGCGCCATGATGGAACATCTGTCCTTCGCCCAATTGTGGGAGCCTGTGTTAAAGCCGATGATCATCGGCGCAGTGCCGCTTGGGCTTTTCTTCGGTCTGGTATTCTACGGCATTACGCGTTGGGGCATGACCAGTTTCCGCGAGCAACGGCGCAAGCGCCTTGCCGAGCGCGCAAGCCGTCACAATCAGTCCACCGCGACGGGCGGGAACATCGGTTCCACCGCGCAATGATCATCGGCATCGGCAGTGATCTGATCGATATCAGGCGCATCGAAAAGTCGCTGGAACGACATGGCGAGCGCTTCATCAAGAGAATTTACACCGATGTCGAGCAGGCACGCTCCGAGAACCGTGGGACGCGCGCCGCCTCTTATGCCAAACGCTTCGCCGCCAAAGAGGCTTGCGCCAAGGCGCTAGGCACCGGTCTTGCCCAGGGCGTGTTCTGGCGTGACATGGGAGTGGTCAACCTGCCGAGCGGCGCGCCGACCATGGCGCTGACAGGCGGTGCGCTGGCGCGGCTCGAAACAATCCTTCCACAGGGCCATCGCGCAGCAATCCATCTCACCATCACGGATGATTTCCCGCTTGCTCAAGCCTTTGTGATTATTGAGGCGTTACCGGTCGAACAAGCGCCACATTGATTGCATCTGACGACCGGCATTGACGTTGCCCAGCGCGCGCCGAGACTCTATACCATCCAACGCACAATCGAGGACGACATGAGCGTGGCTGAAAAATCCGAGAAGAAGTCTGGCGGGCTTGGCGAAACCGTCAGCGTCATCGTCCAGGCGCTCCTGCTTGCCCTGGTCATCCGCACGCTGCTGTTCCAGCCCTTCTCGATCCCCTCGGGGTCGATGCGCCCGACTCTTCTGGAAGGCGACTATCTGTTCGTCACCAAATGGTCCTACGGTTATTCGCGTTATTCGCTTCCTTTCGGCCCTGACATTTTCTCTGGCCGCATCTGGGGTTCAGAGCCGAAGCGCGGCGACGTTGCCGTGTTCAAGTTCCCGCCCGATCCGTCCGTCGACTACATCAAGCGCGTCGTCGGCCTGCCCGGCGACAAGATCCAGGTCAAGGATGGCCAGTTGTTCATCAACGGCGTCGGCGTGCCCCGGGTGAAGACCGGCCAGATCGACAATCCCGATATCACCGAAGTGTCGCGGCCAATCGATGTATACCGGGAAACCTTGCCCAACGGCGTCAGCTACGACACGCTTGACCTGGATTCGAACTCGATCGGCGACAACACGCGCGAATTCGATGTTCCGCCGGGCCATTATTTCATGATGGGCGACAACCGCGACAATTCCGCCGACAGCCGGTTTACCGTCGGCTACGTCCCGGCGGAAAACCTGGTTGGTCGTGCCAATCTTGTGTTCTTCTCCATCGCCGGCAAGGCGAGCCCACTCGAGTTCTGGAAATGGCCGACGCTGATGCGCGCCTCGCGCCTGTTCCACTTCGTCAATTGATGGCTTTGAAACGGCCCACCGGGGAAGCATTGGCCGAAGCGGTACTGGCCAGCACAGGCTACGTCTTCAAAGACAGGCGGCTTCTGGAGACGGCGCTCACTCATTCCAGCGCCGTCAAGGCGGCGACCAACAACGAGCGTCTTGAATTTCTCGGCGACCGCGTGCTCGGCCTGGTCGTAGCCGATATGCTGTTCCAGAAATTCCCCGACGCTTCGGAAGGTGAGATCGCACCGCGCTTCAACGCATTGGTCGATTCCAAGACCTGTTCGGAGATCGGCCTGCTGATGAACCTGGAGAACCTGGTGCGCGCCGATGCCGCGCTGAAGGCCCGCTCGCGGGGCTCCGGCGGCAGCTATCTGGCCGATGCGGTGGAGGCACTGATCGCCGCCATCTATGTCGACGGCGGCATCGAGCCGGCAAGGCGGTTTATTCTCCGCTACTGGGAGCCGCGCGCGCGCATGGTCGTGGTCAAGCCGCGCAATCCCAAGTCGGAACTGCAGGAGTGGATCGCCAAGACCGGCGATGCCAGGCCGGAATATGTTATCGAACAACGTGAGGGGCCTGATCACCAGCCCGTCTTCACGGTCTCGGTGCAGGTCGAAGGCTTTGAACCAACAAAAGGCACCGGCGGTTCGCGCCGGGCCGCCGAAGAAGCGGCGGCCTCGGCGTTTCTGTTGCGCGAGGGCGTCTGGGCCAATGAAGGGAGCGCGGCATGATCGCCACCGAAGAGCCGGCGCCTGAAGCCGCCGCGACGCGCTCGGGCTTCGTTGCGCTGATCGGCGCGCCCAATGCCGGCAAATCCACTTTGGTCAACCAGCTTGTCGGCGCCAAAGTCTCGATCGTCACCCATAAGGTCCAGACCACCCGCGCCATCGTGCGCGGCATCGCCACGCATGCCAACGCGCAGATCGTCTTCGTTGACACGCCGGGCATCTTCAAGCCCAAGCGGCGGCTGGACACGGCGATGGTGACCACCGCCTGGGGAGGCGCCAAGGATGCCGATATCGTCCTGCTGCTGATCGACGCCGAGCGCGGCATCCGGGGTGACGCCGACGCCATTCTCGAGCGGTTGAAGGACGTCCGCCAGCCGATGGTGCTGATCCTCAATAAGGTCGATCGCGTCAAGCACGAGGCGCTGCTGGCCTTGTCGGCGACGGCCAACGAAAGGGTGGCGTTCAAGCGTACCTTCATGATATCGGCCCTGACCGGTTCAGGCTGCAAGGATCTGCTCGATTACCTCGCTGAAGCGCTGCCGGCTGGTCCCTGGTACTATCCGGAAGATCAGATCTCCGACTTGCCGATGCGCCAGCTGGCGGCCGAGATCACCCGCGAGAAGCTCTATCTGCGCCTGCACCAGGAATTGCCATACTCCTCCCATATCGAGACCGAGAAATGGGAAGAGAAACCGGATGGCTCGGTTCGCATCGACCAGACCATCTTTGTCGAGCGCGACAGCCAGAAGAAGATCGTCCTCGGTCACAAGGGCGAAACCATTCGCGCCATCGGCCAAGCGGCGCGCATGGAGATTTCAGGCATCCTCGAGCAGAAGGTCCACCTGTTCTTATTCGTCAAAGTCCGCGAAAACTGGGGCGACGACCCCGAGCGTTATCGTGAGATGGGGTTGGAGTTCCCGCGGTAGCCTCGCGGGACCCAGCAGGTCGCTCGCCGGATAGACGCTGCGCGTCAGGCCAGGCGGCAAAGTCGCGATTCCTCAATCGGCGCGCGACCAGTTCACATTCTTGCAGACCAGTCCACCAACGACGCAGCCCCGGGTTACCAGGCTGGCCTTACCGACCTTCACCTGTATGGAATAGGTGAGCTTGCGTTTCGGATCGAACGCCTTGCCGCTCAGCGTATCGGCCGACTTCGGCTTCACGGTCATGACGAGCTTGTCGCCGACATTCTCGCCGCGGCCGCTATCCTTGATCCAAAGATTGGTGGCACAGATGTCGGCGCCGCATGGAGCGATGCGCACCTTGGCATTGCCGTCGCCACGCATCCAGATGCCGCTTGGGTCGGGGCTCGATGCGGCAATGGCGGCTCCAGCCATCCAGAATATGCCCAACCCCACGGCGATTTTGCTGATTTTCATGTCCACCTCGTCACCCTGCTACCAGCGGAAATACGCGGTTCCTCGGGCGGGAGTTTCGCAGAAAGCTCGAATTTCAGTGGTTCTGTAGATTGCCGGGAAGGGCGGACGCATCTGCCGCGAAACTGTATTGCCTCATCGACCGTTTCTGTGACGCAGAGGCGGGCGCCGGCACAGGAGAGAGATTTGTTGAAAACATACGTGATTGCCTATCTGGCGACAGCACTGGTCTTTCTCGGCATCGATTCCGTATGGTTGACTTTGACCGCAAGCAGGCTCTACAGGCCGCTGCTCGGCGACATGCTGGCCGACGGCTTCAACGTCGCGCCAGCTATCGTCTTTTATGTCGTCTATATCGGCGGCATCGTCTATTTCGCCATCCAGCCGGCCCTGACCAATGGCAGTACGACGACGGCGGCTTTGAACGGCGCGCTTCTCGGCTTTGTCGCCTACGCAACTTACGATCTCACCAACCAGGCGACCCTGAAGAACTGGCCGGTTCAGATCACTCTCGCCGATCTGTGCTGGGGAACGGTGCTGACGGCCACGTCCGCCACGTTGGGCTTCATCATAGCTCGCCACTTTTCCCGGCTATGACGATGTCCTGCCGCGCTGGTCGATCAGCCCCGCGGCCAGCATCCCGACGAATGCCGTCAACGTGCCGACGCTGGTTGCGTTGAGTTTGATGAAGTTGGCATATTCTTCGGCCGTGTAGAGATGAACCGGCTGCCCATAAGCCCTGTGCAGCATGGTGAATATGAGAAACGCGAGCCCGGCGATGGCAAGGCCAATAATCCGCTCGCTTGGCCTGAAGACGACGAACCCGATCAGCACGCATGGGATGAGGAACATCTCTACGCCCGACGCGACCCCGAAAACCTTGGCGCTGAGCATTGTGTTAGCGATGCCGGCGAGCGGCAGAAGGAGACGGCCGGCGACGGTGTTCAATCGAGAAATCGCCGGCACCAAGGCGAAAAAGGGTGTCGACAGGAACAGCCAGTAGGATGGCGCCACATCCGGTCCCACAAGCCAATAAAGATAAAGAGGGTAGAAGGGCTGGTTGGAGACGACCACCAGGGCGATCGTGTTGGCGGTCGCCACCAAAGGGTCGGGATGCGCCGCATAAGTCTTGATCGATTGCCAAAGCGACGAAATGTTCAACGCTGTTTGCCTTTGGCAGGCTGCAGGCGGTAGTGGCTAACGCCCCATTCCTCGCCATCGGCATGGCCGAACAGGCCTGCAGTGGCCAGGAAAAACAGCCGCCAGCGCCGCCGCCACAATCCGGCGTCGGCGCCATAGACCGCAAGCAGGATCCGATCGATCTCCGGCTGGTTTGCATCGAAATTGGCCAGCCAGTCCTCCGCTGTTCTCTGATAGTGCTTGCCGTTCCAACGCCACTCCTGCTCGACCTCGAAGATGTCCGCGAAACAGCGGATCAGGCCATGGCTCGGCATGACGCCGCCGGTGAAGAAATGATTGGCGATCCAGTCGCTCTTGTCGGCGTGGTCGAAACGGTAGCAGCCCAGCCTGTGGGTGAAGACGTGCAGGAACAGCCTGCCGTCGGGCGCCAGCCAGCCGCTTATACGCTCGAGCAATGCCCTCCAATTCGACATATGTTCGAACATCTCAACCGACACCACCCGGTCGAAAACACCTTCCGGGCTGAAATCGTTCATGTCGGCTGTGACGATGCGGACATTGTCGAGCCCGCGCATCCTGGCCTGTTCTTCGATGTGGTGGCGTTGTGGCGCGGAGTTGGAGACGGCGACGATTTGCGCCTTTGGGAAGCGCTCGGCCATGTAAAGGGTCAGCGATCCCCAGCCGCAACCGAGTTCGAGAATCTGTTGGCCATCGGCCAGGTCGGCATGGGCAACCGTTTTTTCCAAGGCACGCAACTCCGCCTGCTCCAGCGTCTCGGCGCCCTTGTCATAGAGACAGCTCGAATATTTACGGCGCGGTCCAAGCACCAGGCTGAAAAAGGCCGGAGGCAGTTCGTAATGCTGCTCGTTTGCGGACTCGACATGCATTGCGATCGGACGCCGCGCCATCTCGCGCGCGAAATCCGCCTCCGTGGCCATCGAGCCAGCGGACAATCGACGGCGTGTACGGCCCACCAGGAACCGGATGCCGTAGCGCGTAACCGGATCGGGAAGGGGAGCACGCTCGACCGTGTTGATGGCGGACGCGATCAGGTTCATCGGCTTGAGTTCCCCGGTGTCTTGATGGATGACGGCCGCGTCTGCGGACCCGGCCAGAAGGCATTGACGCGACGCTGGTACTCGCGAAAGGCGTCACCACGGGACCGCAGCATATGCGCTTCCAGCGGTGGGATGCCCGACACATGCACCAGCAGCCAGTACATGAAGGCCGGGCCGCAAAGCGCGATCCAACCCCAGGGATAGGCGCCCGTCAGGTCGATGGCGATTGCCGCATAGGCAAGCCAGCCGAGCCATTCGAAGAAATAGTTTGGGTGGCGCGAATATCCCCATAGGCCGATATCGCAAATCCGGCCCTTGCTGGCTTTATCAGCCCGAAAGCGCGTCAACTGGTGATCTGCTATCGCTTCGCCGCCGATTGCGACAGCCAGGATGGCCATGCCCAACACGTCCCCTGGGCGAAGGCGAGGCGCTGGATTGTGAGCGGCTATCGCGATGGTCAGTGCCAGCAACAGAGCGGATGCTGCCTGGATTTGCAGGAACCAGAACAGCCGCCCGCCGAAGTCCGCTCCCCAGTCCCGCCGCAACTGCGCATAGCGCGGATCATCGCCGCCCTTGATCGTACGCCCGACGATATGCGAGCCCAGGCGCAGCGCCCAGAGCGCGGCAAGCGCCGCCACGATGAGTTGTCTGGAAGTGGGCTGATGCCAACCGCCCACGGGGGCGAGCGCCATGGCGACGCCCGCGCCTCCGGTCGCGAAAGACCAGATCGCATCGACCCAACCCGACTGCCCCGAGCGAAGCGCGATCAGCCAGGCTCCCGCCATCACGAGCGACAAGGCGATGGCTACTGCGACAAGAAGGGCGGGAAGCGTCACGGATGATCCGTCTGCAAGGGTTGGCTGCTGTCACAATCCAATACGCGAAGGCGCTGCGACAAGTTTCGGACGCGTTGGCAAAGAAGCCTTCCGACCGGTGGTCGATGCTCGCTTCCGGTCCCTACTGGGAGGACGACCGGCATGCTGATGATTTCAATGGATATCAGACGAGCGAGGAAATGGTATTTCTTGGCGATAAATAGCAGGAAATCCCCCTTTCTTTAGTGCATACATAAAAACTGAGCAAAAAGCAGATAGTGAGCCGTCGAAATATAAAGCTCTATATTGAATATATAACGATGTACCATTTGTGCCATCTAGTGGTACGTTTAGTGTTATTTGTGCAACACAACATTAATCTGTAGAGAAAAGCAGGATTATTTCTGGAATCGTCATTGAAGGCGGAGGGTTGATGGGTATGTTCGCCGCGAAAAGGGGGCGCGGTGCGGGCCTTTTTCGTTGGGGGTGAGGCGGGAAACATATCCGCCAGCCACAGATCCGAAGCCTTTTAACTTTGACTGGAGAGGTCATAAAATGAACATCAAGAGCCTCCTTCTCGGCTCAGCCGCGGCACTGATCGCGGTATCAGGCGCGCGCGCAGCGGACGCTGTCGTCGTCGCCGAACCGGAACCGGCCGAATACGTCAAGATTTGCGACGTCTACGGCGCCGGCTACTTCTACATCCCAGGCACCGAGACCTGCCTGCGCATCGGCGGTTATCTCCGCTATGACATGGGCGTAGGCGATTCCGGCACGCTGGATGGCGTGAACAACGTTCCAGATCGCCAGGATGGCGAAAGCAACGACACCCGGTACAAGAACACGCGTTTCACGCTGAGGACTTATACCGGCCAGGAAACCGAGCTCGGCACGCTGAAAACCTTTACCGAAACCCGCTTCCAGTTCGGTAACAAGTCGGGTGACTATACCAATCAGAACGCTGGTAGCGCCAACGATTGGCAGGCCGTCAACAAGGGCACTACCCTTAATTTCGCCTGGATCCAGCTTGGTGGCCTGCGCGTCGGCAAGGACGAAACGGCATACGACCAGTTCATCGGTTATGCTGGCAACGTCATCCAGGACACGATCATTCCCTATGGCGTCAAGGACACCAACGTCCTCCAGTATTATTTCGACGCTGGCAACGGCTTCACGGGCGTCGTTTCGCTCGAAGAAGGCGCGAATGCCACGGGTATCGATGACACGATCGACAGCTATGTTCCGCACGTCGTCGGCGGCGTGAAGTACAAGGGCGACTGGGGGGCGATCACGGGCGTTGTCGCCTATGACAGCAACTACGAAGAAGTGGCCGGCAAGGCTCGCCTCGACGTCAATGTCAGCAAGGAATTCTCGCTGTTCATCATGGGCGGCTATGGCACCACCGACAACAGCGACGTCTTTGCCAAGAACGGCCGCACTCAGTACAAGCCTTGGGGCGGCAACTGGGCCGTCTGGGGCGGTGGTACCTACAAGTTCAACGACAAGACCTTGTTCAACCTCCAGGCTTCGGCCGACGACGACAAGAACATCGCCCTCGCGGCGAACGTGGCCTACACGATCGTGCCGGGCTTCACGATCACGACCGAAGTCGACTGGGACCACTACGGCAACCATGGCAATCAGTCGATCTACGGCAACTGGTCTAAGGCCGACAAGAAGGACGGTATTGGCGGCATCGTTCGCTTCCAGCGC
Source organism: Mesorhizobium sp. ES1-1 (assembly GCF_020164785.1). GTDB lineage: Bacteria > Pseudomonadota > Alphaproteobacteria > Rhizobiales > Rhizobiaceae > Mesorhizobium. The sequence goes on from NZ_JAIUGX010000002.1 coordinate 240,265, forward strand.
TCGTTCTAGGATCGATTGACCTGATCAAGCCGCCCGCAACGTCTCGTTGCGAGCGGCTTGGTTGCGCGTTGTTCCTGTCCTGGATGGACGGAGCTTGATCGCAAACCTTGATTTCGCCACCCAACCGGTGAAAAGCTCCGGCGATGGAATGGCGCGACGAGGGAATCATTCTCGGCACCCGAAAGCATGGCGAAACCAGCGCCATTCTCGAGGTGATGACACGCGCGCATGGTCGTCATCTCGGCCTCGTGCGCGGAGGCCGCTCGCGCAAGCAGCAGCCCGTCCTTCAGCCCGGCAATCGCGTCGACTTGTTGTGGCGGGCGCGGCTCGACGAACATCTCGGCACATTCCAGGCCGAGGCGATCGAGATGAATGCCGCGCGGCTGATGGACAGCGCCGTCGCCGTCTACGGGCTCCAGACCATGGCGGCCCATCTGCGCCTGTTGCCCGAGCGCGACGCTCATGAAGGCCTCTTCGAAACGCTTGCCGTGATGATCGTTCATCTCGACGACGCCGACGCAGCCGGCGAGCTGGTGGCGCGTTTCGAGCTTCTTGTTCTCGATGAACTCGGCTTTGGCCTCGATCTCAGCCGGTGCGCCGCTACAGGCACGCAACAAGACCTTGCCTATGTCTCGCCAAAGTCGGGACGCGCCGTATCGCGCGAAGCCGGCGCGCCATGGCGCGACAAAATGCTGGCGCTGCCGGCCTTCCTGCAGCGCGGCTCCGGCTTGCGCGCGGATCAGGCAGCGGTCGACGAGGCCTTCCGGCTGACCGGTTTCTTCTTCAATCGTCATGTCTACGAGCCGCGCGGCATCGAGCAACCGGATGCCCGCACCGGCTTTCTTGCGGCACTGCGCAAGCACCATGCGCGCGGCAAGGCGATTGCGGGGGAGAGCGCAGCATGAGCGCCGTTGAACCATAGGGTAGTATTGCGCATGTTTCCGGCCGTTCGGCCGCCGCATTTGAGTGTCAGTGACACGAAACGTCAGTGAGAACTGGCCTGGTTTGGGGGAACCGCCATGTTTGAAAGCCTGATCGGCCTTGTCGCCATCATCGCTTTGTTCGTCATCATTTCGCGCCTGCAGAGCCGTCTCGGCCTGGTCGAGCGAGAACTTGGCGCGTTGCGCAGCCTCGTCCTTTCAGGCGTGCCGCCGGTGGCCAAGCCATCCGAACAGAAGGCGGTCGAAGATCAGCCGGCGGTCGCTGCTCCGACGCTTGTCGCGGCGACCGATGCCGCATCGCCGGTGGTCAGTGATCCGGCTGTGGTGCAGGCAAGCGCTCCCAAGGCGGAAAGCCAGGCCGGTGAGGTCGTGTCCGGGCCATGGGCGCCAGGCGAGGGGACTCCGAAGGCTGCAAAGCCCGCTGAGCCGGCCAGGCCGAAAGCGGCCGGCCAATCCGAAGTTGAAACGGCGCTCGGCACGCGCTGGGCCGTCTGGGTTGGCGGAATCGCACTGGCGCTGGGCGGACTGTTCCTGGTCCGTTACACGATCGAGGCCGGCATTTTTGGGCCGGGCGTTCGGCTGACCATGGCGGCGATACTCGGTATGATCCTGATCGCCGGCGGCGAAGCCATTCGCCGCACCGGCTTCAAGGTGCCGGTGAAAGGTGCCGCCGGGGCCTATATCCCCGCGATCCTGACATCGGCTGGCGCTTTCATCCTGTTCGGCACGGTCTACGCCGCACATGGCGTTTACGGCTTCATCGGCCCGGCGCTGGCCTTCACGTTGTTGGGCGCCATCGGCTTGGCGACGATCGCGGCCGCCCTTGTCCACGGCCAGGCGTTGGCCGGTATCGGTCTCGTCGGCGCAATGATGACGCCGATGCTGATCGCCTCGCGCGCCCCCAATCCATGGGCGCTGTTCGGCTATCTGGCAATCGTGCTTGTCGCCAGCGCTGCCATCGCCCGAATGCGCGACTGGAAATTGCTGATGGCGGCGGCCTTCGCCGGCACCGGCATTTGGACCATCCTCTACATGGTCGACGCGCCGGGCGCGAACCTCTCCGCCATCCTGTTCATCGACGCCGCCACGCTGGGCGTTCTGGCCCTTGTCTGGCTAGGCGGCCGTGGTGATGCAGCCGGACCGCCCCGCGATTTCGACTGGCCGACGATTGTGCCAGGCCTGTTCGTCGCGTTTTCCGCTCTGGGTCTGTCGGTTGATCCTGCTTTCGCCGCCGCCGGCTATGCCTTGCCGGGAGCGATGGTTCTCGCCGCGATGGTCGCCGTGGCGCTCTATCGCCCATTGGCGTTGCCGTTGCTTTATGCGGCCGGGACCGTCACGGCCATGATTTATATCGGCATCATTCCGCCGACGACCATGGTTTCCGACTTTTCCATCGGCGCCATGGGCGCCGACGGCTCGCCCGTTGCTGCGCTAGGCAGCCTGACATTGCGCATCGGCATCGCGCTTGGCCTGGTCTTCATCGGTGCGGGCTTCTGGGCCGCGCGGCGGTCCGCGACGGCACGGGTCCGCGCCGCGTCATGGGCGGCCTGGGGCGTCATCGTACCGCTGGTCATCCTGCTTGCGCTCTGGTCTGCCTTTGGCAATCTCGACCGCGATTTCGTCTACGCCGTGGTCGCGGCACTGCTGGTCGTGGCGTTCGCCGCCGGCGGCGAATGGATTGCACGCGCCGAAGAGCCTCCGCTAAAGGGCGGCCTGGCCGTGTCGTTTGCCTTGTGCGGCTCGGCGATAGCCGGGCTGGCGATGCTTCACATGGCTTTCAATTCGGGCTGGACAACGATCCTGCTGGGTGCTGCTGCCATCGTTCCGGCGCTCGCGACGCGCTGGCGGTCCTATCCCGTCCTCGGCTGGATCTCGGTCGGCGCGGTTATCGCGGTGCTTGCCCGCGTCGCCTTCGATCCGACCATCGTCGGTGCCGAATTCCTGTCGAGGACGCCGGTATTCAACTGGTTGCTGGCCGGCTACGGCATACCGGCGCTGGCGTTCGGCGTGTCAGCCTGGCAGCTGGCGCGCACCACCAACGGTCGGCCGCGTCTCGCCATAGAGGCAGCGACGGCGCTGTTCGCGCTTCTGACCGTCGCAATGCTCGTGCGCCACGCCATGCATGGCGGGGTGATCAGCACCGGCGCGGTGACGCTTGCCGAACAGGCGATCTACACGCTGATCGCCATCGGCGCCGGCGCGATCCTGGTCGCCATCGACATGCGCTCGCCAAGCGCGGTGCTGCGCCAGGGTTCGATGGCGGCAGGCGTCGTCTCGGCCGCGTTCATCGTCGTCCAGCATTTCCTGGTCCTGAACCCCTTGTTCACCGACGAATCGACCGGCGGCATCGCGGTGTTCAACCTATTGTTCCTCGCCTATTTGTTGCCAGCTGTCGCCGCCGGCGGTTTGGCGCTCTATAGCAGGGGCAAGCGCCCGCGATGGTATTCGGCAATGCTTGCCCTGGTGGCGGCACTCCTGGCCTTCGCCTACGCAACGCTCTCGGTGAGGCGTCTGTTCAAGGGCGAGTTCATCGGCCTGTGGAGCGGCCTTGGCCAATTGGAAACCTACACATATTCGGCGCTCTGGCTGGTCATAGGCGTGGCATTGCTGACCGCCGGCGTCTGGCTGAAGTCGCAGGTGTTGCGCGTGGCGTCCGCAGCCTTGATCGCGATTGCCGTATTGAAAGTCTTCCTCTTCGACATGTCGGAGCTTGAAGGCGTGCTCAGAGCGCTCTCCTTCATCGGCCTCGGCGCGGTCCTGATCGGCATCGGCCTGTTCTATCAACGGCTCTTGACCAGGGCGGCGAAGGCCGACGGATGAAGCAACAAGAACCAGACTTTCAACCGGCCGGGAATAAACCGGCATCCCGTGTCGTTGTGTCATTGCTCGGGTGATCGGAGCGCGGACCGCTTCGCGCTGGTCGCTTGCGCCGCGCCGCGAAGGCGCGTTCAATCGGGATTCACAAGGGCGTTCTCAGAACCAGCGGTCATGGACGACAAGAAGGCAGCACTCCTTGGTGAAATACCGCGCCTGCGACGCTACGCACGCTCGCTCCTGCGCGACCGCGATGCCGCCGACGACCTTGTTCAGGACTGCCTCGAGCGGGCACTTTCGCGGCTCGAAAACTGGCAGACGGGAGAAAGCCCCAGGAGGTGGCTGTTCACGATCATGCATCATTTGTTCATCGACCAGATGCGCAAGGTGAACCGTCGCGGCGAGGCGGCGATGCTGCCGCTTGAGGCCGGCGAGGCGGTTGCCCAACCCGCCGATCAGGTGGAGACCATCGCGTCGCGCGAGATCATCGACGCGCTGCAGGCGATCAACCCCGACCGCCGCGCGGCCCTCGTCATGGTTGCCATCGAAGGGTTTTCCTACGCCGAAGCCGCCAACATACTTGGCGTGCCGGCAGGCACGTTGATGTCACGCATTGCGCGCGGGCGCGAGGAACTGCGCGGCTTGCTGGATGACACCGCGCGCCGCCGCGCGATAAGGATCGTCGAGCAATGATCCGCCGAGAATTTTCCGAACGTGACATCCACATGGCGCTCGACGGGGAATTGCCTGCCGAGGAGCGCGCCGCCTATGATGCCTGGCTCGACGCCAATCCCGAGATGAAGGCCAGGAGCAGTCGCTTCACGGCCGACCGGGCGGCAATGCGCGCCGCCTTCGCCAGCGTTCTGGATGAGGCGGTGCCTGCGCGGTTGCGGAACGTGGTTCTCGGCGAGGCACCTGCCAAGAAGTCGGCTCCACCCTCGCGCTGGTGGCTCGGCGCGGCCGCGGCCGCGCTTTTGGTCGCGGGCGGGCTCGGAGGCTATCTTGCCGGCATGGACGGTATTCTCCGGGAGGATCCGGCCGAGGATCAACTGGCCGAGCAGGCGATAGCCGCCCATGTCATTTTCGCCGCCGAGAAGCGGCACGCGGTGGAAGTGCCGGCGAGCGATAAGGATCACCTGCAGACCTGGCTGTCCAACCGGGTGGGCCTGAAGCTGGTGGCGCCGGACTTGAGCGCCAACGGTTTCCAGTTGATCGGCGGACGTTTGCTGCCGGCTGGCGAGGGCAAGGCCGCGATGCTGCTTTACGAAGATGACAAGGGCGAGCGCATATCCCTCTTCGTCACGGCGGAATCAACCGAGAATGCCAAGGGTACCTATGCGTCGGAGCAGAGCGGCCCACAGGCCGTCTACTGGCTGGACAAGGGCTATGGATGCGCCGTCGTCGGCTCGCTGCCCCAAGGGCAACTGGCCGTCGTGGCAAGGAGCGCCTACGACCAGCTTTTGGCCGGCCTCGCTACATGAATCGCCCGTAATTTGGCCCGCCTTCTCTTTCTAATGCTTCGTGTCCGCCCAATGCTCGCGGGCTTCCTGTGCGGCTCGAACTGTCACAATTCGGCCCTAATCAAGGTGCGATAGCGCTTGAGGAATGTTGGAATTTCGCCCAGTGTTGCGACGCTTTTGACCGGGCCGTTTCCGCAACCCAATCGAGGTTTTCTCAAGTCGCATGCCTGCCGAGATTCGCACGGCCCGCGCGTCTGACGTCGATGATCTCGCCGCCATAGAGAAAGCTGTTTTTTCAAGCGACCGGATTTCCCGCCGCTCCTTCCGCCTGTTCATCGAGCGCGAGACGGCCGAGACGCTGGTGGCCGAAGTCGGTGGCCGCGTGGCTGGCTATGCGATCGTGCTGTTTCGCAAGGGCAGTGGCGTGGCGCGCCTTTATTCTATTGCCACCGGGCCCTTTTTCGGCGGTCTCGGCGTGGGCCGCATGCTACTGGCCTCGGCCGAGGATGCCGCCTTCGGACATGGCCGCATGATGCTCCGTCTTGAAGTGCGCGAGGACAATGACCGCGCCATCGGCATTTATGAGCAGGCGGGTTATCGCAAGATCGGCCGTGAGGACGGCTATTACGAGGACGGCGAGACAGCGCTTCGGTACGAAAAGACCCTGCGCGGCGACGTGCCCGTCGCTACCGAGGTACCGTTCTACCAGCAGACATGCGAGTTCACCTGCGGCCCATGCTGCCTGATGATGGCCATGGCCAATTTCGACCGCACCTTCGTGCCGGATCCGGTGATGGAGATCCGCCTCTGGCGCGAGGCGACGACCGTCTTCATGATGTCCGGGCCCGGCGGCTGCGAGCCGTTCGGACTTGCCGTTTCGGGATATGAAGGCGGACTTTCGGCGGAGATCCACGTCTCCTTTTACGGAGCGCTGTTCCTGCAATCGGTCCGCAGCGGGGACAAGCGCCGAGTGATGGAACTGGCGCAGGTCGACTTTCGACGCCGCGCGGAACAATACGGTATTCCAGTGATTTACCGTCCGTTCACAATCGATGACATCCGCAATGCCATAGCCGGGGGCAAACTGGTTCTGGTGCTGATCAGCGGCTTTCTGATGTTCGGCAAGAAGGTGCCGCATTGGGTGCTTGCCATAGGCGACGACGGCGATCACATCCTGATCCATGACCCATGGGTGGAGGACGAAAGGCAGGAGACCATCCTTGATGCCGCCAACATTCCCGTGCCCTACGACATCTTCATGAACATGGCGCAGTTCGGCCGCGACGGACTGCGCGCCGCCATCACTCTGGGAAAGCGCGAAAGACAATGACCTGGGTCATCCTTACCGGCAGGCAGAGCGATCTCGACCAGGTGGCGACACCGCACAAGATCATCACCAATCGCGATTATCTGGCACATCCCTCGCTGTTTCGCGGCCAGCGGCCGAAAGTCATAAACCTGTCGAACAATTACGCCTACCAGAGCCGTGGCTACTATGCCTCGCTCCTGGCAAGCTCGCGCGGCCACAAGGTGATCCCGACGGTCGAGACGATGATCGACCTGTCCGAACGCAAGCTCTACGAGCATGCGTTGCCGGAGCTGGAGCTGGCACTCAACAAATGCCGAAAGGATCTCGGCGGCGTTTTTCCGGCAAAGGTCTGCGTCTTCTTCGGCATTGGCCCCTCCAAGATCTGGGATCGTTTCGCCAAGCTGTTGTTTGACTGGTTCCGGGCACCCGCACTCGAAGTCCACATCAGAGACAGCGACGAATGGGCCTCGATCCGCAAGATCGGCTTTCACCCGCTGGCGCGGATGACCGACGACGAAGAGAAGAGCTTCATCCAGTGCCTGGAGACCTACACGAACCGCGAATGGCGCGACACGAAAGGCCGCACACCGGCGCGCTACACCTTCGCAACCCTGGTCGATCCGCACGAGGAACTGCCGCCCTCGGAGATTTCGTCGCTGCGCTACTGGGCCAAGATCGCCGAGAAGATGGGCGTCGAAATCGAGCCGATCACCAAGCGGGACCTCGCCAAGCTGGCCAATTACGACGCGCTGTTCATCCGTGAGACCACATCGATCTCGAACCACACCTATCGGTTCGCCCGCCGCGCCCAGCAGGAAGGCATGCCGGTCATCGACGACCCGCTGTCGATGATCCGCTGTACCAACAAGGTCTATCTCAACGAGCTGATGGCCTACAACAAGGTGCCGGTGCCGCCGACGGTAATGATCGCTGGCACCTCAGACCTCGAACTGGCGGCGCAGACGCTGGGCTTCCCGCTGGTGCTGAAGATCCCGGATTCGTCATTCTCGCGCGGCGTCAAGAAATGCGCCGACTTCGAGGAGTTGAAGACGCTCGCCACCGAATGGCTGGAGGATTCCGACCTTCTGATCGCACAGAAGTTCATTCCCACAGAATATGATTGGCGCGTCGGCGTGCTCGGCGGCCAACCGCTATTCGCTGTCCACTATCTAATGGCCAAGAAGCACTGGCAGATCGTCAACCACAAGGCCAGCGGCAAGCCGGACCAGGGCGGCATCAAGACGTTCACGCTGAAGGAGACGCCTGCGCATGTCGTTGAGACGGCGGTCAAGGCGGCGCGCTGCATCGGTGATGGTCTTTACGGTGTCGACCTCAAGGAGACCAAGGACGGCGTCTTCGTCATCGAGGTCAACGACAACCCGAACCTTGACCATGGCTGGGAGGATTCCGGCGAAAAGGATGAAGTCTGGGTACGGCTGACCCAATGGTTCCTAGAGCGGCTCGACCGCCCTGGGCGGTAACTTGGTCTACAAGGGCGCCGCTGGTCCGGGGCAAAGCGGCTAATTCTTTATGGTGTGGATTTGGCACGCAACGCCGGTGAGCCCACCGCCTGCTGGCATTCGTTGATCAGCCAGACGCGGAACGCCGCCACCACGTCCCGCTTTGCGCTGCGCTCGGGAATCGTCAGGCAATAGGGTTGGCGCAACGAAATTGTCGTGGGCGACGCTCCCACAAGCCTGCCGTTCTCCAGCGCCTCGGCACAATAGACCCCTTGCGCCAGCGTCGCGCCCAGTCCCGCAATGGCGAGGTCGAGCGCCGCGCGTGATGAGTTGGCGGAAAGGCCACGCCGCGCTGGCCCGCGAGGTTCGATACCGGCAGCCTCGAACCAGTGGCGCCAGGACGGAAACGCCGCCCCGGTTGGACCCCAGTCGGTGTGGATCAACGGCAACTCTGCAACCGAACTCTCGTTCGCTTCGATCGCGCCAACAAGCCGTGGTGCACAGGCGGCATAGACAGCGTCGCGAGCAATCTCCTCGGTCGGGTGCTCACGGTAATGTGGACCGTAGGAGAGCCTGATGTCGATCAACTCGCGATCGAATGGCACCGGATCGTCCTCACCCCGCAGAGATATGTCGGCCGCGCCATGGCTGGCGACGAAGCCGGCGAGGCGCTGCGAAAGCCAACCCATGGCCATCGAAGGTGGTACCGAGACCACCAGGCGCGGACGGAACGCTGCGCCGCCCAGCTCTCGCGAGACGCTGCCGATTTCCTGGAAGGCCAGGGTCAGCCGTGGCAGCATTTCCAAGCCGGCCTCGGTGAGCACGACGCGGCGGTTAACCCGGTGAAACAGCTTGCGGCCGGTCTGTTCCTCGATGGTGCGGATAAGCTGGCTGATTGCGGCGGCCGACACCGAAAGCTCTTCCGCCGCGGTGGCAAAGCTGCCCGTGCGCGCCGCGGCCTCGAAGGCCTGAAGCCCCTTTAGTGATGGGAGTGCTTCCATGACCGCCGGATAGATAAGGTGAGCTTACCCAAATCGCAGGAATCGTCGTTTTTGGAAAGCTTTTTTAGCTGATAGAGTTGGCAATAGGATCGACACCCCGGATCGGAGCCGATGGACCATCGCGACATCATCGCCTCATTGACTCCCGAAGAGCGCAATCGCCTGACGGCCAAATCCGACGCTGCGGGTCTCTTTCAGCTCGCCGCCCACTGGCTCGCGATCCTGATCATCGGATCGCTGATCGCTGCAAAAGTGCCGTTCTGGCAGTTGCTGATGTTGCCGCAAGGTATCCTGATCGTCTTCCTGTTCACGCTGCTGCACGAGACTGTCCACCGCACCGCCTTCGAGACCCCGTGGCTGAACGACGTCGTCGCGCGAATATGCAGCCTGGCGCTGGCATTGCCGGCCGACTGGTTCCGGTATTTCCATTTCGCCCATCACCGCTACACGCAGGATCCGGACAATGACCCGGAGCTGGCGTTTCCCAAACCCGAAACGCTGCGGCAATACCTCGTGCATGTTTCCGGAATCCCGCTTTGGTGGGGCCATCTCAAGACGATCTACGCCAATGCCCTCGGCGACAGCCAGGAGAGCTACGTTCCGACGAAGGGCCGCCCCAAGGTGCGGGCCGAGGCACGCGCCATGATTGGATTTTACGCCGTGCTGCTCCTTCTAGCCGTCTACTTCCGGCTCACGGTGCTTCTTTATATCTGGATCATTCCCGCTCTGCTCGGCCAGCCCTTCCTGCGGCTCTACTTGCTGGCCGAGCACGGCCGCTGTCCGTTCGTCGCCAACATGCTGGAGAACACCAGAACCACGCTGACCAACTGGGTGGTGCGCAAGCTTGCATGGAACATGCCGTTTCACGCCGAGCATCATGCCTATCCCGGCGTGCCATTCCACCAATTGCCGCAATTTCACGCGCTGATCGAGCGGCACCTCAAGGTGGTCGAGCCTGGCTATGTCAGCTTCCACGAAAAATACATCGACACGCTGCACTGACGCCGATGCAGCACCAGGAGCTTTTGGCCTTCAACCTGGCGCGGAGGCTGGAACTCCGCTTCGCGCCTTCTCGATCGCTGAAAACCGCTCCAGGAACGCGTTCTGGGCCCAGGTCACCGAACGGGGCGTGAAATCGAAGCGATCGGCGCTGAAACCGCGCGGACGCCCGAAGAACTCCGTCGCCTCGGCGGCCGAAAAACCCGCAAGCAGCGTTGCCTCGAAATAAGCAGCGATTTGGTCAGCGCGCTTTATCTCTCTGCGAAGCGCGGCGGCCGGTTCCGGCGGCAACGCGAAGCGCAGATGAATGGCGCGCTGCAGGCGCAGCTCGCAGTCCTTGTAGCTTCCGCCCATCACGGATTTGAACGGAGAAATCATGTCGCCGATGACGTATTCGGGCGCATCGTGCAGCAGCGCCACCAACCGGGCGTTGGCCGGAGCATCAGGCATGATGTCACAGAACAGGGCCTCGACCAGCAGCGAGTGTTGGGCGACCGAAAAGGCATGCTCGCCTCGGGTCTGGCCGTTCCATCGGGCGACCCGGGCAAGCCCATGCGCGATGTCGGAGATTTCGATGTCTAGCGGTGAGGGGTCGAGCAGGTCGAGCCGGCGGCCGGACAGCATGCGCTGCCAGGCGCGTGCCGGCGCGCCGACGCGGTCGGCTGACATCAGGCCTGCTCCTCGCTGACGGCTTCCGATGGGAAGCTGAATTTAGCCCAACTGGGAATAGCTAACGTGACTGGCACGTCTCCCGCCATGATCGGCCTGTCGGTGTCCACTGCCGCCTTGACCTTATCGATACGGGCAATCGTCAGCCCGACCACGCCGGCGGTCGAGCCGAGCGCGCCGACCGGTCGGCCATCGGCGGTGAGCTCGGTTCCGGGAGCGGGCAGGGCCTGTTCGGCCGCGACGATAAGCACGCGCCGCCTGGCCGTGCCGCGATGCTGCATGCGCGAAACCACTTCCTGGCCGACATAGCAGCCCTTCCTAAAGCCGACACCACCGGTTTCGTCGAGCAGCACATCATGGGGGAAGGCGTCTCCCAGCTGATAGTCGCTGCCACTTTCGGCAATGCCGTTTGCAATACGGAAGGCCAGCCACGCAGCGCCATCGCCCCCCGCCACGGCGTCGTCATAGGAACGGGTAACGCCATTGCCGGAAAAGCGTCGGTCGACTAGCGCGGCTGACTCGGATTGAGAGGTCGTTGACTCGCCTCCCCAGGCGATTGTGACAAGCGCCTGATCCGCCTTGCCAATCTCGACCTTGGCCCGCAGTTTGTAGAGCGTCAGCCGGCGCACGAAATCATCCGATATGTCGGCACGGCATTCCAACCGGAATGCGTTTTCGCCGGCGCGCGAGATCAGGAAGTCGAACAGGATCTTGCCTTGCGGCGAAAGCAGGGCTCCCGGCTTTGCGTCGCCCGCGACAAGGGCGTCGAGATCGGTGGTCAGGATGTTCTGCAGGAAATGCTCAGCATCCGGGCCCGAGACAGAAACTAGCGCGCGGTCTGTGAGCTGGGCGAGGGGCATTGGCGGCAGTGAACCTGATCTTGCAAAACGGTCGGCCTTTACGTAAGCCGCTGGCACTCCCCCCGCAAGAGAGCATGGCAATGACCTACGACCTCATCCTGACAGGCGGCACAGTGGTCAACCATGACGGCGAAGGTGCTCGCGACATAGGCGTCAGGCAAGGACGGATCGCGGCCATCGGCGATCTCGCCCAGGCTTCGGCAGGCGAGACGATCGACTGCCGTGGTCTGCATATCCTGCCAGGTGTCATAGACAGCCAGGTGCATTTCCGTGAACCCGGACTGGAGCACAAGGAAGACTTGGAAAGCGGCTCGCGGTCGGCGGTGCTGGGCGGTGTCACCGCCGTGTTCGAGATGCCCAACACCAATCCGCTGACCACCAGCGAGGCGACGCTTGCCGACAAGGTTCAACGCGGCACCGACCGTATGCATTGCGATTTCGCCTTCTGGGTCGGTGGCACGCGCGAGAATGCGAAAGACGTCGGTGAGCTCGAGCGGTTGCCGGGAGCGGCCGGCATCAAGGTCTTCATGGGCTCGTCCACCGGCGATCTGCTGGTCGAGGACGACGAAGGAGTTGCCTCGATCCTGCGCAATACACGCCGCCGTGCCGCTTTTCATTCCGAGGACGAATTCCGCCTGCGCGAACGCTTGGGCGAGCGCATCGAGGGCGATCCTTCATCGCATCCGGTCTGGCGCGACGAAATCGCCGCCCTGCGCTGCACCGAGCGGCTGGTGCGCATCGCGCGACGCGTCCGCGCCCGCATCCACGTGCTTCACATTTCGACGGCGGAAGAGATCCTGTTTCTCGAAGGGCACAAGGATGTTGCGACCTGCGAGGCGACGCCGCATCATTTGACCCTGTCGGCGGACGACTATGCCCGGCTCGGCACGCTGATCCAGATGAACCCGCCTGTACGGGACAAGCGCCATCGCGACGGCGTCTGGCATGGCATCGCGCAAGGCATTGTCGACGTGCTCGGCTCCGATCACGCGCCCCATACGCTAGCCGAGAAGGGGAAGCCATATCCGGCTTCGCCGTCAGGGATGACCGGCGTGCAGACGCTGGTGCCCATCATGCTCGACCACGTCAATGCGGGCAGGCTAACGCTACAGCGCTTCGTCGACCTGTCCAGCCACGGCCCGCAACGCATCTTCGGCATGGCGAGAAAGGGCCGCATAGCCGCCGGCTACGATGCGGACTTCACCATCGTCGATATGAAGCGACGCGAAACCATCATTGACGCGCAGGTCGGCTCGAAGGCAGGCTGGACGCCCTATAATGGCAAGGACGTCACCGGCTGGCCGATCGGGACCGTCATTCGCGGTCGCCGAGTCATGTGGGAAGGCGAGATTGTCACGCCGGCTCAGGGAAGGGCGGTCGAGTTTTCCGAGGCCCTGCCGGTCCAGACCCCGTAGCCCGTGCAGGCAAGGCCGCTCAATCGCCGGCGACGAAGAAGGTCCATTGCCCCGACGGCGTGATGCCGACACGGTAGAAGATGTAGGCCCCGAATTGCTTCATGTCCTCGACGTCGCTCGCGGTGACGATCTTGAACAGTTCGACCTTCTGCCTGGCGTCGAGCTTGTCCAGCGGCAGCGCGAAGAAATACGGCCAGACATAGAGTTCCTGCGGTGTTCCGGCATCGACATGGACATAGCCGGCACTCAGCACTTCCTCCAGGATGGCCAGGATCTCCTGGCCGTCCGGGTCGCCGGAGAGTCCCTTGAGGAAGGCGATGGGGTCACCGTCTATATCGGTCAGCGATATCTGCGTCATGCTATCGCCCTTGCCGATCAAGGGCCGCAACTTTTCAATTTCGCCGCTCTTGCAGGCCTCGACGATCAGGTCATGCATGCGCCGCACCGGCTCGGGCAGCTTTCCGAGATCATAAACGACCTCGGGTGCCGGTGTGTCCGGATCTACGCGCGGCCTGGTCGTACCGCCATCGGCCGGGCTCTCAGGCTGTGCCCCGTCGGGGGCCGCCGGTTGGCTGGTGGAGGGCGGAGCACCTACCGGATCGGGCATCGGCACGGTGCTTCCGGGCACCATGTCGTCGTCCGCCGGCGGCGTGACGGGTGAGGGTAGCTCCTCGCGTTTGATCTCGCTCAACGCATAGGCGGGGCCGCTTGCCAGGCAGGCCACCAGGGGAATCGCGGCACAGGAGGCGACGAAACAGATGAAGGGCAACAAGCCATTTGGCTTGCCTGACATCGAAAGAGTCACTGCCCGCTCTCCTTAATTCCGGGCATCACGCCCGAGCGGCATATCGTCAATGAACCGGGCGTGAGTTCAGTGCCGAGGCCGTTCAGGTTCGAAGGCGCCTGCGATCACCTTTTCACGCATGCGGTCAAGCAGGGCAAGTGCCGAGGTCTCGCCATTGGCCCGCAGCATCTCGCCGAAGGCTGTTTCGAGTGCAGCTTCGGCAATGATTTCGGGCTCTATGCCCGCGGAGAGGCCCTCCGCCCACGCTTCATTGTGGCTCTCCACGGCGGTCAGGCGCTTTTCTTCCCTGACCAGGGCGTCGATGTCGTTGACGGCATGTTCCATATGCGATGCCCACCCTTTCAAGCCGGATCCGTGCGATTTGGATTGGCCTGATCTGTCCACTTCACTTGCGTGGTAATTAAGTCTCTGTAAATAAGACATTTTTTTGGTAGCTTCGGACGAATTCCTTTGACCGGCGCAACCATGCCTTCAGTTCGAGTCAACTTAGCCGATAAGAACGGGCCCCGGGGCGAAAACCTTCAGTTTGAGTTAATTCGACACTGGTGCGGTAAGGTTTGATTAATACTGTTGCAGAATCGCCACATTACGATCGCACCAGGGGATTTTCCGCACAAGCCGAATATGAACGTCGTGCTCCGCCATTGTCCGCGTGCGGGTGGCCAATGGGCTCGCAGCACCTAGTTGCCGTAACGCGAGGCGATTTCGCGTGACAGCGTTTCGCCCTCCTTCATGTAGCGGCTGATCGCTTCGCTCGCTGAGGGCGTGCACTGCGTATAGGTCCCACCGAACGAGCGGTAGCCCCGATTGAAACTCGCGATGAAGCGGGCACGCCGGTCGGCGTTCGGATTTTCCGACTCAAGCAGTTTTCCCATCTCCGCCCGCCACTGGTCGCCTTTCTCGCCGCACAGATTGCGCAGGAAATGCAGCGATCCCAGAACCTCCGCCAGCCGCATCAAACCGGGCTCGAACGGCGCCTCGGCGCCGAAAACTGGCCGAGTCGAGATGGCCGTACTGGCGGTGAGACAGAGCGCAACGAGAATCGATCGACGTTTCATGATCCTTCTCCGCCTAACGGCGTAGCATTATGGCCCGCCGAACCGCTCCTTCGCCGATCGTGGGCTCGTCGTGGGGGCAACAGTAAGTCCTTTTTGGCGAAGCATTTTGTCGCCCGCAAGGCGATTTTCAGGAACGCGTTCGGGAGGGATCCGCACGGAGGAGTTCCTCGGCAACGGAGAACACCGACCCCGCCAGTGGCAGGGCGCTCATCTGGTCGAGAGTGTAGAATGCCGCGGTCTCAGCGTCGTCACTGGCCTCGGCGTCGCCACCGGCGTAGGCGGCGCCGAATACGGTCAGCCGATAATCGACGGGGTGCCCGTCATCCCTGCCGTCTATATGGATCTCCCGCAATGGCCGGTAGTCTGTGGCGTGCAGGCCGGTCTCTTCAAGCAGTTCACGTTCCACGGCGTCGGCAAGTGTCTCGCCTGGCTCGACCTTGCCGCCGGGAAAGGCGTAGAGGCCTTTTGAAGGCTGGCGCGCGCGCTTGACCAGGAGCACCGTGTCGCCACGAACTACAGCGACCGAAACTGCCGGAAGCGTCGCGCGCATTTCGTTCATAGCCAACCTCTCGAGGCACAAACCGCCGTGGGCCGATTAACTTTTGGAGAGCTTTATCGGTTGCGGCGCTGCTGTTCCATCGCCACTTTCGTGCGTAGTCATTTTAGGGGCAGGAGCAAATCATCATGTGTGCACGCTTCGCCTTGACCGCGACGCCGGATCAGACAGCGTCCTTCCTGGACATGGTGGCGGTCGAGGATTTCCCGCCACGCTACAACATTGCCCCGACCCAGCCGATATTGATGACGATGAGCGGCGTGGCCCCGGCCGTCGGATCAAATCTCCCAAACCGGCAACCCCTGCTGGTGCGATGGGGTTTGATCCCAGCCTGGGTCAAAGACGTCAGGAAATTTCCGCTGCTGTTCAACGCGCCATCCGAAACCGCGATAGAGAAGGCATCGTTCAAGGCCGCCATGCGCCATCGCCGCGCTCTGGTTCCGGCGTCCGGATTCTATGAATGGCGGCGAACCGGCGGCAGGAGGGGCCAGGCCTTCTGGATCCGGCCCAGGCAAGGCGGCCTGATTGCCTTTGCCGGCCTGATGGAAACCTATGCAGAGCCTGGCGGCTCCGAGATGGACACCGGCGCCATTCTGACCGTAACAGCCAGTGCCGACATCGCCCATATCCACGACCGCATGCCGGTCGTCATCGCTACGCGGGATTTTGAACGCTGGCTGGACTGCCAGACTCAGGAGCCGCGCGATGTCGCCGACCTGCTGCGGCCCGCACCAGCGGACTTCTTCGAGGCCATTCCAGTATCCGACCTTGTCAACAAGGTCGCCAACACCGGACCGATTATCCAGGAGAGGGGCGTAACGGCGTCCGCGGAGCCCAAAACAAACGGCAGAGGCCGGAAGCCAGGCGCGGACGGCGGTCAGATGACGCTGTTCTAGCGCAGGCCGCAATGTCGATGCGTCCGCGACCCGCCATATCCGGCGCTGGGAGCCGGGCGCGCGTCTCAGCCAGCGCGAGGCGATATGATCTTTTGCGCAGGCTTGTTCTTCTTGGCGGTGTGAAGAAGGGCGGCGACGATCGCCGCCGGGCCGATCGCGCGATAGTGCTTGGTCAGCGCCGGGTGCTTGGCGCGGCTGGACTCTTGCTTGCTTCGGAGCATGGTTTCTTCCCAGGTAACATTTCCGTGTCATCGTTGATGGCCGAATCCGACCAAATCGTGACGTCTGGTCCTCTAGCCGGCGAATGTTTCATGACTGTGCCGACATGTTTAATAAAATGTTTCACGGAGCGATTACCTGTGCTTCAGCGACGGTTTTGTTGAAACGAGCGACTTGACGGCAACACTGGGCAAGGCGATAAAGCCGCCCATGAAAACGTCTTTCGCCATTTGTGGTATTTGCATTATTGGCTAGCTTCGCGCTGGTCCGGACGTTTTCGCCTCATCTTTCCCCAGATTGGACAAACGCCCCGGCCAGCAGGCTGGAGTCCGTGTTGCGTCTCGGCGCGGTGTGGGCTTCCGAGTACAACAGACCGGGAAGGCACGAATGTCTGACGCATCCAAGGGCCTGCGCCTCCACAACACGCTAACGCGGAGCAAGCAGGACTTCGTCCCGATCGATCCGCGCAATGTGCGCATGTATGTCTGCGGCCCGACGGTCTATGACTTCGCCCATATCGGCAATGCCAGGCCGGTCATCGTCTTCGACGTGTTGTTCCGCCTGCTGCGACACGTCTATGGCGAGGCGCATGTCACTTATGTGCGCAACATCACCGATGTCGACGACAAGATCAACGCGCGCGCCCTGCGTGATTTCGGCGGCGAGATCGCTTCCGGGGCGCTTTCCCTCAACGAGGCGATCCGCCGCGTCACCGAGAAGACCGCCGATCAGTTTCACAGGGACGTTGCGGCGCTGGGCTGCCTGGAGCCCACATTCGAGCCGCGCGCTACCGATTTCGTCGAGCCGCGCGCCGATGGCAAGGCCGACATGATCACCTTGATTCAAAGCCTGATCGAACGCGGCCATGCCTATGTCGCGGCAGGAGAAGTCCTGTTCGACACCGCGTCGATGCCGGACTATGGCGAGCTCTCGAAACGCAACCTCGATGAGCAGCAGGCCGGTGCTCGCGTCGCCGTCGACGCGCACAAAAAGAGCTCAGGCGACTTCGTGCTTTGGAAACTCTCCTCGCCGGAAGAGCCGGGCTGGAAGTCTCCATGGGGCAGGGGCCGTCCGGGCTGGCATATTGAATGCTCGGCCATGTCGGCTGCCTATCTCGGCGAGGTCTTCGACATCCATGGCGGCGGTCTCGACCTGATCTTCCCGCATCACGAGAACGAAATCGCTCAGTCGCGCTGCGCCCATGGCACCGAAGCGATGGCAAGGGTCTGGATGCACAATGGCTTCCTGCAGGTCGAAGGCCAGAAGATGTCGAAGAGCCTCGGCAATTTCTATTCGATCAACGCGTTGCTGGAGACCAGGACCTTTGGCGGACGCGAATGGCCGGGCGAGGTGCTGCGGCTGGCGATGTTGATGACGCACTATCGCGAGCCGATCGATTTTTCGGTACGAAAGCTGGAAGAGGCCGAGAACACCCTGCGCAAATGGAAGCGAGCGGCGGATCTTGCGACATCACCGGCAGCCAGCTTGCCTGCCGAGGTTCTGGATGCGTTGTCTGATGATCTCGCCACCTACGCCGCCTTCCAGGTGCTGACGCGGCTGGCGGGCGAGGCGGGGGACGACAATGAGGCGGCGTCATGGCTGAAAGCGTCGCTGTTGTTTTTGGGCTTCGATGTCGCCTCCGCGACTGTGGATGAGGACAACATCTCCAGGGCAATCGCCGATCGCCTGGCACTCATCGCCGCCAAGAATTGGGCGGCGGCCGATCGCATCCGCGACGACTTGCTGGCGCAGGGCGTGCAGTTGAAGGATGGCAAGGACCCGGCTACCGGCGAACGTGTGACGACGTGGGAGGTCAAGCGGTGACGGCGGCGCCAAGGGCCTCTACAAGTTTGGCGGAGGCGCTGGTAACAGCCCATCTCCCCCCTTGCGGGGGAGATGCCCGGCAGGGCAGAGGGGGGTGTGAAGGATTGCCAACTTTTGCGTTTGTCCGTTCCAATTGTTTCTTGAGAGGGCAGCGGCCGCCGGTTGATAAGCTGGCGGGACAGCACCCCCCTCTGTCCTGCCGGACATCTCCCCCGCATGGGGGGAGATCGGCTGCTGCCCGGATTTTCGCTAATCTCCAGCGCAAGGCCGCCTGACTATGGGTCACGATCTCGTTCAGTCACGCCACCGCCGGAATGCAAAAACGATGCGTCGTGTCATGACCGAAGCAGAGTTGAAACTATGGAATGAGTTACGTGCCCATCGGCTGATGGGGATGGGCTTTCGCCGGCAGGTCCCGATTGGCCCCTATATCGTGGATTTTGCCTGCTCGGCTCATAGCCTCATTGTTGAGGTCGATGGCAGTCAACACGCGGACGCGGGGCATTTGCAATATGACGAGGCACGAAGCGTCTATTTGCAGGCCAGCGGCTGGACCATCCTGCGTTTCTGGAACGACGACGTCATTCGCGATATGGGCAATGTTTGTCAGCACATCGTAATCGAGGCCGGTTTGGCGGCTGCCCAGGTGCCGGCGAGCGAACCAGCGAGGGAGGCTGTACTATGATCGACCACCTTGGCATCATCGTTGCCGATTTCGATACGTCCAAGGCCTTCTACGACAAGGCGATGGCGCCATTGGGCGCTGCCTTACTTTACATGGTGCCGCAGGAATTCACTGGCGGCGCCATGGTTGGCGGCTATGGCCGCGACCGTCCGGTGTTCTGGCTGAATGCCGGCAAGGAGCGGCCGAAGGATCGTCAGCACGTGGCCTTTACAGCGCGCAGCCGCGCCGAAGTCGACGCTTTCCATGCGGCGGCTGGCCGCCGACGGCAGGGACAATGGCGCTCCTGGCCTGCGCCCGCACTATCATGCGAACTACTACGGCGCCTTCGTCTTCGATCCTGACGGCAACAATGTCGAGCCGTCTGCCATGAACCGGAGTGACTAAGATGAGCCTCGACAATCGGCCGATCTACACGGGTGGCTGCCAATGCGGCGCGGTTCGGTTTCGCGTCGAGGGCGCGCTTGGCGACGCCTCGGTCTGCCATTGCCGCATGTGCCAGAAGGCTTTCGGCTCTTTCTACGCACCGCTGGTTTCGGTGCATGACGCCAAGCTCGATTGGACACGCGGCGAGCCGAAATACTTCCGCTCGTCCAACAGGGTCGACCGCGGCTTTTGCGCCAATTGCGGCACGCCGCTGACTTTCACCGCACCGGACGGGGTCGGCCTCGCCATCGGCGCCTTCGACAATCCGGCGGAAATCGTGCCGCTGGTGCAGTGGGGCGTCGAGGCGAAGCTGCCCTATGTCGACGCGATTCCGCAATTGCGGGGCGAGGAGACGATGGCTGACTTGTCGTCGGCCGCCTATCTGGCCGACCTCATCTCCTACCAGCATCCCGACCACGACACTGAACAATGGCCGCCAAAGGAAAAGCCATGACCGAGACGATACGAACCGGAGGTTGCCAATGTGGAGCGGTGCGCTTCCGCGTTCATGGAGCGCTCGGCCGCCCCTCCATCTGCCACTGCCGGATGTGCCAGAAGCAGTTCGGATCGTTCTTTGGCGCGCTGGTGACGGTGCCGAAGGACGGTGTCGAATGGACCCATGAGCAGCCGAGCTATTTCCAGTCATCGGTCAACATCGATCGCGGCTTCTGCGCGCGCTGCGGCACGCCACTCACCTACAGGCAGCCCGGCGGACTGGAGATTGCCATTGGCGCCTTCGACGACCGGTCAGATCTCGCCCCGCAAATCCAGGTCAACTACGCCGCGCGGCTGCCTTGGGTGGAGACCATTTTCGATCAACCCGTCCACCAGGACCCAGACTTCTACACCAGGCAGGAATCCATCATTTCTTTCCAGCACCCCGACCATGAAACGGCGGATTGGCCAACCAAGGGTTTGCAACTATGAGCAGTCAATTGCGCACGCTCTATCCCGAGATCGAGGCTTTCGACTCCGGCATGCTCGATGTCGGCGACGGCCATCAGGTCTATTGGGAACGCTCCGGCACCAGGGGTGCCAAGCCGGCGGTTTTCCTGCATGGCGGGCCGGGCGGCACGATAGCGCCAAGACATCGGCGGCTGTTCGATCCGAAACTTTACGACGTCATCCTGTTCGACCAGCGCGGTTGCGGAAAATCGACCCCCAACGCCTCCCTCGAGGCCAACACGACCTGGCATCTGGTCGCCGACATCGAGCGTTTGCGCGAAATGGCCGGCTTCGACAAATGGCTGGTCTTCGGCGGCTCATGGGGGTCGACGCTGGCGCTGGCCTATGCGGAGACTCATCCCGAGCGTGTCAGCGAACTGGTGGTGCGCGGCATTTACACGCTCACCCGTGCCGAACTCGAATGGTACTATCAATTCGGCGTCTCGGAAATGTTCCCGGACAAATGGGAGAGGTTCCTGGCACCGATCCCGGAGGCCGAACGCGGCGGCATGATGGCCGCCTACCGCAAGCGGCTGGTGGGCGACGATCGTAAGGCGCAAATCGAAGCCGCGCGCGCCTGGAGCCTTTGGGAAGGCGAGACGATCACGCTGCTGCCGGAACCCGAAACCAGCGGCCCCTTCGGCGAGGACGACTACGCGGTCGCCTTCGCGCGCATCGAGAACCACTATTTCGTCCATGCCGGCTGGCTGGAAGAGGGACAGTTGCTGCGCGATGCCCACAAGCTGCGCGATATTCCGGGCACCATTGTCCATGGCCGCTATGACATGCCGTGCCCGGCCCGTTATGCCTGGGCGCTGCACAAGGCTTGGCCGAAGGCCGATTTCCACCTCATCGAGGGCGCCGGCCATGCCTTCTCCGAACCGGGCATCCTCGACCAGCTGATTCGGGCGACGGACAAGTTCGCGGGCAAAAAATGACCCGCGAGCGGCTTTATCTCTTCGATACGACGCTGCGCGACGGCCAGCAGACGCCGGGCGTCGACTTTTCCGTCGAGGACAAGATCGCCATCGCCGGATTGCTCGACGAGTTCGGCATGGATTATGTCGAGGGCGGCTATCCCGGCGCCAACCCAACCGACACGGCCTTCTTCCAGCAAAAGCGCACTGCGGGCGCCAAGTTTGTCGCTTTCGGAATGACCAAGCGGGCGGGGGTGTCGGCTTCGAACGATCCCGGCTTGGCGGCGCTGGTGCAGTCAAGGTCGGACGCCATCTGCTTCGTCGCAAAGAGCTGGGACTACCATGTCCGCGTCGCGCTGGGCTGCACCAATGAGGAGAATCTGGAGGCTATCAAGGCGTCGGTCGAGGCGGCTGTGGCTTCCGGCAAGGAGGCGCTCGTCGATTGTGAGCATTTCTTCGACGGCTTCAAGGCAAATCCCGACTACGCGCTTGCCTGCGCAAGGACGGCCTATGATAGCGGTGCCCGCTGGGTCGTGCTGTGCGATACAAACGGCGGCACGCAGCCCTCGGAGGTCCGCGCCATTGTCGAAAAGGTGGTCTCCTCGGGTATTCCCGGCGCCAATCTTGGCATCCATGCCCATGATGACACCGGCCAGGCCGTCGCCAATTCACTGGCCGCCGTCGAGGCGGGCGTGCGCCAGATCCAAGGCACGCTGAACGGCCTTGGTGAACGTTGCGGCAATGCCAATCTGGTCTCGATCGTGCCGACCCTGGCCCTGAAGCCGGCTTTCTCCACCCGATTCGACATCGGTATCTCGCAGCAGGCTCTTGCCGGCATATCCAGGCTCTCCCGGGCGTTCGACGAACTGCTCAACCGCGCGCCGGAAGCGCAGGCGCCCTATGTCGGCGCCTCGGCCTTCGCCACCAAGGCCGGCATCCATGCATCGGCACTGGCCAAGGAGCCGGCGACCTATGAGCATGTGCCTCCCGAAGCTGTCGGCAACCGCCGTCGCGTCATGGTTTCGGACCAGGGCGGCAAGGCTAATTTCCTGGCCGAACTGAAGCGACGGGGCATTGACGTGCCCAGGGACGATCATCGGCTCGACGCGCTGATTTCCGTGGTCAAGGAGCGTGAGGCCGAAGGCTACGCCTATGAAGGCGCCGATGCTTCATTCGAACTGCTTGCACGCAAGATGCTGCACGGCTTGCCCGAATTCTTCGCCGTTACCTCGTTTCGCTGCATGGTCGAACGCCGCTTCGACGCCAACGGCCAGCTGAAGACGGTCTCGGAGGCGATCGTAAAAGTTCTGGTCGACGGCGAGGAAAAGATGTCTGTCGCCGAAGGCCACGGCCCCATCAATGCGCTCGACCTGGCTTTGCGCAAGGACCTCGGCAAATTCCAGGGCGAGATCGCCAATCTTGAACTCGCCGATTTCAAGGTGCGTATCCTCAACGGTGGTACCGAGGCGATCACCCGCGTGCTGATAGAGTCCCATGACGGGACCGGGGCTCGCTGGTGGACGGTCGGCGTTTCCGAAAACATCATCGACGCCTCCTTCCAGGCGCTGATGGATTCCATCCTCTACAAGCTGATGAAGAACCGCGAGATGGCCGGGCTGGTGGCCGCGGAGTGATTTGAACCATCAGCGAAACTCCATTGATCCATCATAACTTTGCGATGGTTTTGCCAGGGGGACTGAGCCATAGCGTTGGCCCATGGCCATTGAAGCAACGACCCTGGATGCGAATGCAAAGGGCCGGCGCGGCTTCCTGCTCGCGCTGGGCGCCTATCTCCTGTGGGGGTTGCTGCCTTTCTATATGAAGGCCGTGGCGCATCTGCCGCTCGCCGAAGTCATCGCCAACCGCATCGTCTGGTCCGTCCCGATCGCCGCCGCTGTCCTGGTCTGGGCGGGCCGCACTGCGGATTTCAAGGCGGCGCTGCGCTCGCCGCGCACCATCGCCATGGCCGCACTCACGGCGGCTCTGATCTCGCTCAATTGGGGCATCTACGTCTGGGCGATCGCCGTCGACCGTACGGTCGAGACAGCGCTCGGCTATTACATAAATCCCTTGGTCAACGTCGTTGTCGGAGCGCTGCTGCTTGGCGAGCGGCTCGACCGACTGCGGGTCGCAGCAGTCGTGCTGGCGGCGATCGCGGTCGCGGTGCTGACCTTCGAGGGCGGCAAGCTGCCCGTGGTGTCACTGGCCTTAGCGTTTTCCTTCGCCGCCTACGGCTTCTTTCGCAAGACGTTGCCGATAGGCCCGAGCCAGGGCTTCCTGCTCGAAGTGCTTCTGCTGTCGGTGCCGGCCCTTGGCTATATCGTCTATCTGATCGCCAGCGGGCAGGACCATCTTGTGTCCGGCAATATGACCGACACGGCGTTGCTGATCGGCTGCGGCCCCGTCACGTCGGTGCCGCTGCTGCTGTTCGCCTTCGGCGCCAAGCTGTTGCGCCTCTCCACCATTGGCATCATGCAATATATCGCGCCGACCATGGTCTTCCTGATCGCCGTCCTGATCTTCAATGAGCCTTTCGACACGGTTCAAGCCATAGCCTTTGCACTGATCTGGGCAGCTTTAGCCATCTACTCCTGGTCGATGTTCCGCGGTCGGGAAAGTCGGGCGACAGTGCCCGCAGCACGGTAGAGGTCCTCCGATGTATGTCCTGCACATCGCCAACAAGAACTATTCTTCGTGGTCGCTTCGGCCATGGGTGCTGATGCGGACGCTGGACATCCCGTTCGAGGAGCGACTGACGCCATTTCCGACCGGATCGAGCTGGGATCTCTACCGGTCATTTTCGCCCAATGGCCGCGTGCCATGCCTGAGCGACGATGACCGGCCGGTCTGGGATTCCCTTGCCATCATCGAATATTTGGCGGAACGCCACCACGGCGTCTGGCCTGTCGAGGCCAGGGCGCGCGCCTGGGCGCGGTCCGCCGCGGCCGAGATGCATTCGAGCTTCACCGCGCTCCGCAACGATTGCCCGATGAATTGCGGTGTGCGTGTGGAGCCGTTCCCGATGTCGGCTGCGCTGGAACAGGATCTCTTTCGGCTCGGCGATCTCTGGAATGATGGCCTTGCCCGTTTCGCCGGCCCATTTCTGGCCGGAGCCCATTTCACCGCCGTCGATGCCTTCTTTGCCCCGGTGGCGTTTCGGGCTCAGTCCTATGGGCTCGCTTTCGAGGGTGCGGCTGCCGACTATCCGGCACGCCTGCTAGCCCTGCCGGCAATGCGCCAATGGTATGCCGACGCCATTGCCGAACCTTGGCGTGAGCCGGGCCACGAGGCGGAAGTCACGGCCGCCGGCACCATAACAGAGGATTTTCGCGCGACGGCCTAGATGTCGCGCTGTTGTCAACTTCCTCTGCCGAGCCCTCTGACGAACAAGAAGGTGGCCGCCGCGATAACCAGCGATATGCCGGTCACCACCCGGAAGCCCATCGGCGTGTCGGTCAGTGGCAGCCCACCGACATTCATGCCGAACAGGCCGGAGATGATGGTCATCGGCAGCAGCACCGCCGTCATAACGGAAAGCGCATAAAGCAGCCGGTTCGACTGCATGGTCAGCTTGGCCATCAGCTCATCCTGCAACAGCCTTGTGCGTGCCTGCAACTGCTCGCCGTCATGATAGAGCGTGTGAGCCCGCTGCGAGAGCCTCGCCGCCATGACGCTGAGCGGCTCGGGCAGTTCGTCGCGGTGGGAATGCTCAAGATGCCTGAACAGGTTGGTGAGTGTGGCCATCTGCCGATGGATCACCACCAGCTGCCGCCGCGCCTCGACCAGGGACTGCCGTTCATTGTGCCATGCATCGCGCACCACGCGATCCTCGATGCCGTCGAGCGTGTCGCCCAGCTTGCTGAGGCCGCGCGCCATGCCGTCGAGCGACTGGCCCATGACCGCTTCTATTAGCTCAGCCGGCGAACGGAATTTGCGGGCCCCGTTCTCCACCGCCTTGCGGACAGCGTCCACTGATTCGAGCGGCTGCTTGCGGGCGCCGATCAGCATCGTGTCGTTCAAGGCGAAACGGAAATGGACGAGGCCTCGCGCCTCCGAAAAATCGTGCCTCAAATCCGGCAGGTCACCAAACAGCCAGTTGTCCTCGTAGTCGATATGGCAGCCATGGCTGGGAGCGAGGAATGCATCGCGAGCCGCTGAAGACAAGGCCTTCTCGGCGCTTATCTCCTGGCGGGCATGCAGGTCGGTGATCTGGTAGCTGCGCCAAGTCCATGCCGCCTGAGCGGAATCCGTGGTACGCAGGCCGTCGGCGGAAAAATGATAGACGAAGAACAGCCCATGCTCATCCGGCATGTAAGCCGACAGATCGGTGCCTTCGGGTGCGAGAGCGATGTTCAAGGGGGGACGTGCCAGAATTGGTTTCGACGCGTGCTGCATGGCCGTCACGCAGGCAACGACCCCTAGCACGAGCAGACCTGGTTTCGTGTGACAGGTTCTTGACAGCCGATCACGCCTGCCGGTGTGGCCGGATGGTGGGGCGGCAAGTCAGTAACCGCGTCGCCTTCGGCCTTACCGGCCGCTGGCGTTCCCGCTACATCTTCTCGATCACCGACTGCACGCCTTCCGTTGGCGCGTCGACCGAAGAGCCAGCAACCATGATGGCGGCGACGATCGCTTCGGGGTCTTCCACCACCAGCGGCTTGACCCGCTGCGCGGTATGGATGAAGCCCTCCGTCGCCATGTGATCAAGCAACGCCAGCATGGGATCCCAGAACCCGTTGACATTGCCGAAGACGATGGGCTTGCGGTGATGTCCAAGCTGGGCCCAGGTCATGATCTCGACGATCTCTTCGACCGTACCGATACCGCCGGGCAGCGCCACAAAGGCGTCGGATTTCTCGAACATGCTGTGTTTGCGCTCATGCATGTTCTCGGTGATCAGCAACTCGTCGAGGCGGTCCAGCGCGGTTTCGGTTGCCTCCCGGTTGATCAGGAAGCGCGGGATGATGCCCGTCACCTTGCCGCCGGCCTTGAGCGCACCTTCAGCGACGGCGCCCATGATGCCCTTGGTGCCGCCGCCATAGATCAGCCTCAGCCCTGCCTTGGCAATCGAGCGTCCGAGCAGGTGTCCGGCCTTGACATGAATTCCATCGCGGCCCGGAGATGAGCCGCAATAGACGCAGATGGATCGAATCGTGTTCATGCCGATGATTGGTGATAGTCTGTGAAAGTGTGGTCAAGCCCCAGACGCTCACAAGCATGGCCTTTTTCTGTAGGCCCCTTTTTCTTGTCGGCCTTGGGAAAACACGCTAGACCGGCTTTAGGTGGCTAAGGGGTAGGGGAAAAATGGCAACTAATCCACTAAGGGTGTTCCTGTTCGCGGCGGGTGGGACCGTTGCGGTCGCGGGAGCCGCCTATGTATCGGGCGCACTCGACCCGTATCTCGACAGCTCCCCGCCGGCGCAAGTGGCCGCATTGCCTGCGCCCGAGACCCCCAAACCGGCCGATCCCGGCACGGAAGGTCGGCTGCCTGCTGCGCCGGCGTCGCCGGCTGCTCCCGCCACTGCCCCCCAGGCAACGGCTCCGGCCGCACCGACCGCGCCAGCCGCCGAGGCGCCCGCCGCCGGCGCGCCTGCCACGGATGCGACGGCTCCGGTCGCACCGGCAGCCGATGCGGCGGCTCCCGCCGCACCCGCCACGGCCGGCCCGGTCGCACCGACATTCGATGTCGTGCGCGTCGAAAGCAACGGTTCCATTGTCGTCGCAGGCAATGCGGCGCCCAATTCCAAGGTTGAGATCCTCAACGGCGCGACCGTCCTCGGTTCGACGGTCGCCGGCCCCGATGGCGCCTTCGTCATCGTGCTGGACGATCCGCTCAAGCCGGGCGACTACACAATCGCGCTCCGCGCAGTCGCCGGCGATGTCGTGACCGCTTCGGCGCAGACAGCTGTCGTCTCGGTTCCCAAGGATGCCGCCGGTCAGGTCCTGGCCATGGTCGAGGAACCCGGCAAGCCAGCGGAACTGCTCACCGTTCCGGCGCCCGAGACCAAGCCCGCGGCACCGGCCGCCGGTGATCAGGCGGCTACTCCGGCCCCGGCTGCTGCGGCGACGCCGCCATCACCGGCGTCTGCCGCTCCGGCACCCGCTGCAACAGCCCCGGCGCCGGCTGCCGAAGCTGCGCCAGCTCCTGCTGCGCCGGCTCCTGCCGTGGCCGCAAAGCCGCCCTTCGCACCCCTGGCGGAACCCAAGATCGTCGTCGAGGCGGTCGAGATCGACGGCAACAAGATTTTCGTCGCCGGTCTTGCCGATCCGGGGCGTAAGGTGCGGGCTTATGCCAATGACATCCTGCTTGGTGACGCGCTGACATCGCCGGACGGTCATTTCCTGGTCGAGGCGACACGCGACATTCCGGTCGGCAGCTATACCATCCATGTCGACGGTCTCGATGCCGACGGAGCCAAGGTGGTGGCTCGTGCCGCCGTGCCGTTCGAACGCGAACCGGGGGAGGCGATCGCCGCAGTGGCACCTGCCGAGACCAAGCCCGCCCAAACCAAGCCCACCGAGACCAAGCCGGCCGAGGCTAACCCACCCCCAGCCGCCGTCGCCAGTTCGCCCGCTGCTCCGGCTACATCAAAGCCTGCCGTTGCCGAGGCCGCGCCAGCCGATTCCGCATCGACTCCCGCCGCACCGGCCACCGACGCGCCAACGCCAGCTCCGCCCGTCGCCGCCGCTGTGGGTGACACGACAGCTGTACCGCCTGCACCGGAAGCTTCGGCAGTTGTTGCCTCTGCCACACCGCCAGCCGACGTGCCCGAAGTCGTGTCGCCAAAGCTGGAGCACAGCGACGGTGCCGTCATCATCCGGCGTCATGATACGTTGTGGCGGATTTCGCGGCGCGTCTACGGCCATGGCGTGCGCTACTCGACCATCTACCTCGCCAACCAGGACCAGATCAGCGATCCCGACCGCATCTGGCCGGGTCAGGTGTTCAAGGTCCCCGAAACGTCGAAGGAAGGTGAAGCCGCCGACCTCAAGGCCATGGGCGAGCAGGCCACGACGACACCGACCAAGACCAATTGAGGCGTTGCCAATGCTTACCTTCGGAGACCGTCCGGGGGCGAGTTGCGGTTCTCGCGGCACAATGTCCGGGGCATCGATCGCTCGCTGCCCTTAAGGCCAGCTTGCCGTCGGTTCGGTCATCGTCTATCGCCGATGGACGATGACCGAATCCATTGTTCAGCCCTGCAGCCATAACCGTGTCACGGACGTTCCGGACAGCCGCGCTGTTGCTGTATGGCTCGCCGCGCTTTCGCATCCTGCGCGGATCGAAATCATAAAACATCTGTCGGCCAGCAACTCCTGCTGTTGCCGCGACGTGGTCGATCATCTCGACCTGGCGCAGTCGACCGTTTCCCAGCATCTGAAGATACTGGTTGATGCCGGTCTTGTCCGCTTCGCGCCCGACCGCCAGCGCTCGCGCTATGAAGTCGATCGCTCCGGCCTCGCCAAAGTCTCGGCATCGCTTGCCGCGCTCGTCAATTCCTGCTGCACCGGCCGCTGAAAGATAAGAAGAAAGCACCAGAATGGCCGAAAAAACCGTCTCAGCCGACAGCTCCACATTCAAGACGATGATCAATCTGTGGCCCTATATGTGGCCGGCGGATCGGCCCGACCTCAGGGCGCGGGTGACATGGGCGACGCTTCTGCTGGTCGTCGCAAAGCTCACGCTGGTGGCCGGACCTTATTTCTTCAAATGGGCGACCGATGCGCTGGCCGGCGATTCCAAGTCGGTGCCGCCACTGCCCACCTTCCTGCTCGCGCCCGTCATGCTGGTCGTCGCCTATAATGTCGTGCGCCTGGTGCAACTCGGTTTCAATCAGTTGCGCGACGCCCTTTTTGCGCGTGTCGGACAATACGCGGTGCGGCAACTCGCCTTCCGCACCTTCGTTCACATGCACGAATTGTCGCTGCGCTTCCATCTCGAGCGGCGCACCGGCGGCCTGTCACGCATCATCGAGCGCGGCACCAAGGGTATCGAGACGATCGTGCGCTTCATCATGCTCAACACGGCGCCGACGATCCTGGAATTCGGACTGACGACGGGCATCTTCGCCTATACCTATGGCTGGAAATACGTGGCCGTGGTCGCGGTCACCGTCTTCCTCTATGTATGGTTCACGGTGCGCGCCAGCGACTGGCGCATATCAATCCGTCGCGACATGAACGACAGCGATACCGACGCCAACACCAAGGCCATCGACTCGCTGCTCAACTACGAGACGGTCAAGTATTTCAACAATGAAGGCATGGAGGCAGAGCGGTTCGACCGCTCGATGGCGCGCTATGAGATCGCGGCGACGAGAATCTGGACCTCGCTCGGCTGGCTGAATTTCGGCCAGGGCGTCATCTTCGGTCTCGGCACCGTTATCGTCATGTGCATGTCGGCGCTGGAGGTGCAGGCAGGCACCCAAACGGTCGGCGATTTCGTCTTCATCAATGCCATGTTGATCCAGCTTTCCGTGCCGCTTAACTTTATCGGCTTCATCTACCGCGAAATCCGCCAGGGCCTGACCGACATCGAGCAGATGTTCGACCTGCTCGACGTGCCCCCGGAAATCGTCGACAAGCCGGGCGCCAAGCCGCTGGTTGTCCAAGCCGGCACGGTGGAATTCCGCGACGTGAATTTCTCCTATGATCCGAACCGCAAGATTCTGAAAGGCGTCAGCTTCGAAGTCCCGGCCGGCAAGACAGTGGCCATCGTCGGCCCGTCCGGCGCCGGCAAGTCGACCATCTCGCGGCTGCTGTTCCGCTTCTACGACGTCCAGTCCGGCCAGGTGCTGATCGACGGTCAGGATGTACGCGACGTGACGCAGGAAAGCCTGCGGGCGGTGATCGGCATGGTGCCGCAGGACACGGTGCTGTTCAACGACACGATCACCTACAACATCCGCTATGGGCGCGTCGGCGCGAGCGAGGAAGACGTACGCAAGGCGGCCGAACTCGCCCAGATCGGCCCATTCATCGAGCGTCTGCCCGATGGCTACAAATCGATGGTCGGCGAACGCGGGCTGAAGCTCTCGGGTGGCGAGAAACAGCGCGTCGCCATCGCCCGCACCATCTTGAAGGCGCCGCCGATCCTGATGCTGGACGAGGCGACCTCGGCACTCGACAGCCACACCGAACAGGAGATCCAGGCGGCTCTCGATCTGGTCAGCCGTGGCCGCACCACCATCGTCATCGCCCACCGCCTCTCGACCGTGATTTCCGCCGACGAGATCATCGTCCTGCAGGATGGCCAGATCGCCGAACGTGGCACGCACGCCGATCTGATGCGCAAGCATGGCCTCTACGCCTCGATGTGGGACCGCCAGCGCGAGGCGACCGAGGCCGAGGAGCGGCTGCGCATCGCCCGCGAGGGAGACGAACTGGGCGTCATCGTGCGTCGACGCACCTCGGAGGTGAGCTGATCATCCCGCGGTGTCTTCCTCCGTCCCGACAAGCAGCGAAGCCTGGCAGGGACTGATCGGATCGAGCTCGGAGATCATTACGCCTACTCGCTCTACTGGCGAGTGATGGTTCCAGACAGCGGGTTTCCCAAACTCACCGATCACTAGTTCTCGCTGCGGTATGCGCCGTGATCGATCTTCGCCCTGCCGCGGCCAATGCGACGCCAGCCATTGTTGCGTTGCGGGAAGGGGGGCTTTCGGCTATTGAGGCCCCACCCGAAACGGAGCCGCCCCAGCCCGATGAGCCTTGTCGATACGGTCAAGAACGTGTTCGTGCCGATCCATCGCGAGGGCTACCCCTTCATCGCGGCTTTCGGGGCGGCGACCCTTTTCCTCGGCTATTTTTCCTCGATCCTGTTTTGGATCGGCCTGATCCTGACCGCCTGGTGCGTCTATTTCTTCCGTGACCCCGAACGCGTCACCCCGGTCGACGACCGCCTGGTGGTCAGCCCCGCCGACGGCATCGTCTCGGCAGTCGGGCCGGCGGTGCCGCCGCGCGAGCTAGGCCTCGGCAATATCGAGATGACCCGCATCTCGGTGTTCATGAACGTCTTTTCCTGCCATGTGAACCGCGCCCCGGTGCGAGGCCGCATCGCCAAGATCGAACATCGGCCGGGAAAATTCCTCAACGCCGAACTCGACAAGGCGAGCACCGAAAACGAGCGTAACGGCCTGGTCATAGAAAGCCCCAACGGCACCGTGGCCGCTGTCCAGATCGCCGGCTTGGTCGCCCGCCGCATCGTGTGCTGGGCCGAGGCCGGCGGCTCGATCGCCATCGGCGAGCGTTTTGGCCTGATCCGCTTCGGTTCGCGCGTCGACGTCTTCCTGCCTTTGACCGCCACGCCGCGTGTCGCGGTAGGCCAGACGGCGGTCGGCGGTGAAACTGTCCTGGCCGAATTCGGTGGTGTTACGGGCACGCCTCTCGTGCGGATTTCCTGAACGGTGGGCACGCAATATAAGAAGTTCGAAGCCCATGGCAGCGGCGGCCCGCGCATCCGCGAAATCCCCATGCGCATGGTTCTGCCCAACCTGGTCACCGTGCTTGCCATCTGTGCCGGCCTGTCCGGCATCCGCTTCGGCTTCGAGGGACGCTTCGAGCCGGCGGTGGTGATGGTGCTGCTCGCGGCGTTCCTCGACGGCATTGACGGGCGCCTTGCGCGGATGCTGAAGGCGACCTCCAAATTCGGCGCGCAGATGGATTCGCTTGCCGACATCGTCAATTTCGGCGTGGCGCCGGCTCTGGTGCTCTATGCCTTCCTGCTCGATCGTGCCGGATCGCCGGGCTGGATCGCGGTCCTTCTGTTTGCCATCGCATGCGGGCTGCGACTTGCCCGCTTCAACGTGCTCGACGAGGATTCCGATCGCCCAGTCTGGCAGTCCGAATATTTCGTCGGCGTGCCGGCGCCGGCCGGCGCCGTGCTGGTGATGCTGCCGCTTTATCTCTCCTTCCTGCGCGTCGGCTTGGAACCGGGCCGTCCGGCAGCCTTCGTTGCCGCCGGCTTCACCGTATTGGTGGCATTCCTGCTGGTCAGCCGGTTGCCTGTCTATTCCGGCAAGAGCTTGAAGGTGCCGGGCGACAGGGTGCTGCCGATCATCCTCGGCGTCGTGCTCTATGTTCTCCTGCTGATGACTTATCCCTGGTACACGCTGACCGCCTCGGTCGCCGGTTACCTCGTCTTCCTGCCCTTCAGCGTGCTTGCCTACTCCAAGCGCGCGAAACGGGAAGGCGAGAGGGTTCCGCCTTCCGACATAGGTTAGAAAATCCGTCGAAGTTGTTGATCCGAGTCAGGCCGCGATGCCGAGCCCCAGCCTGTCGATCGCCAGCTTCCTGGTCGACACATAGTCGGTCTTGCCCGATCCCAGCACCGGGATCTCGTCCACCTTGATGATGTCGTTGGGCACCATCAGTTCGGCCGCACCGGCCTGCTTGCCGAATTTGCGAAGCTCGTCGGGGTTGGCATCGTCGGCAGTGGTCACCAGCACGATGCGCTCGCCGCGCCGCTTGTCCGGCACCGCGACAGCGGCATGGCGCTCTTCGGGCCACAGCGATTGAACCAGCATCTCCACCGCACCCAGCGACACCATCTCGCCGGCGATCTTGGCGAAGCGCTTGGCGCGGCCGCGAATGCTGATAAAGCCTTCTCGGTCGACCGCCACGATGTCGCCGGTGTCGTGCCAGCCGGTCAGCGGCTGCAATTCACCCGGCCGGTCCGCCGTCATGTATCCCAACATCAGGTTCGGTCCGTCGAGCCACAATTGGCCGGCATCGGCAATGCCTTCTACGGGTTCCAGTCTCATGCGCATGGCCGGCAGCAGTCGGCCAACGCTGCCGTCGCGACCATGGGACGCGGTGTTGACGGCAACCACGGGCGCTGCTTCTGTCAGCCCGTATCCCTCGATGATCTCCGCCTGGAAGCGTTCGCGATAGACGCGGCGGGTTTCCGGCTTCACCGCCTCGGCGCCGGCGACGACGAAGCGCAAGCTGGAAAAGTCGCCATCCTTTGCGGTACGGGCATAGTTGGCGAGGAACGTGTCGGTGCCGAACATGATGGTCGGCTTCACCTTCCGCGCGATCTCGGGAATGATTTTGTAGTGCAGGGGCGATGGATAGAGGAACAGCTTCACGCCGCTGACCAGTGGCAGGATGGTGCCGCCTGTAAGACCGAAGGAATGGAACACCGGCAAGACGTTGAGCAGGGTGTCGGCTGGGGAAATGGTGATCCGCGCCTCGGCCTGCATGGCATTGGCGAGCAGGTTCCTGTTCGACAGGACCACAGCCTTGGGCGTGCCTTCCGACCCGGATGTGAACAGGATCACCGCTGGTTTGGCGGCATCCTGCCGACGCAGCGGCCAGCGCCACAGCAGGGCGGCGGCTAGCTTTTCTAGCGCGGTGACGCTGGTCCGTACATCCTCCAGCCACAGAAGCTTGGCGCCGCCCGTTTCGACCGCCGCGACGATATCGGCAAGACCGGCTTTTTCGACGAAGGCACGCGAAGAGATGACTGTGCGGATGACGGCCGTCCGCACGGCTGCCGTGACGCTGGCGGGGCCGGCCGTGTAGTTGATCATGGCCGCCACTCGCCCCGCCGATAGAAGTCCGGTAAGCGACAGTACAACGCCATTGGCGTTGGGGAGCATGAGGCCGACGGCCTCGCCCGCGGCGGTCACCGCCTCGAAGCGTCGGCCCAGTATCCGCGAACCGATAAACATCTTACGATAGCTTAACGCGCCCGAGATGACGTCTTCGATGATCGGGTGCGAGGCCCCCGCTTTGGCCGCGGCATCGCGCATCGCCAAGAACAGGCCACGATCGAGGTCGGTGCCGAAAAGCCGCGCCTCGGCGACACGATCGAACAATGCATTGGTGTTCGACGCCTGACCCGGACTGCGTGCCGCCAGTTCGGCGATGGTCATCGGCTCCAGCACGCTGATAGACAATCGGGGAAACCATTGTGCCTTGCCTGCTGCTGTCAGCGAAACGGGCAGGCTGCGCGCTCCCGCAATGAAAATCGGCACGATCCGGGCGTCTGCCTGCATGGCGATGCGGGTGACGGCGCGAAACAGCCGGAAGGTTTTCACGTCAGGCTCGACCGCATCCGGCAAATAGACGGCGAGACGGCCCTTGCCCTTCAGCACACGCACCAGCCGCCGGCTGACGAAGACATGTTCGGCGTTGAAGGCAATGGTGCGGCCAAGTTCGCGCCAAGGTTCCAGCCAGGGCGACCGAGCCGAGACCTCGTCCAATATATGCAAAGTGTCGTCGGGCAGCAGCGACAGCATCAATGCAGGCTCGATGCGCGATTGATGCGAGATGACGTAGATGACAGGGAAGCGCGCCTTGCGGGCGATCGCGATGCGGCTGTCGCCGATCCGGTAGGCAAGCTTGAAGGGAACGTAAAGCAGCGCTTGCGTGAAGCGCAGGCCAAGGCGGAATTTCTCCACCACGCCTATCAGCAGCCAGGCCAGGACCAGACCCGCAAGCAGCGCCAGTGTCAGGATCATTGCCGCGTTTCTCCCAACGATTTTCGTCGTCGCGGCTCTGTGGCCGCTTCGGAGGGAGGGTAACGCAAGTGGGCGCGAGGTCAATGCGGAGCTTGTTGTCCCCCGGCGTGGCAATGGGAGACCGGCCCGGGCGCCGCCGGGTGGAACTGCCGGAAGCGCGACGTAGGTCAAATGATCCAGTCGCTTCTAGTCAGCGTAGCGATGCAATGCTCAACCCGGCTGGCTCCACCGTGGCAGGTAAGGTGATCGCTACGCGGCCTTCTGCCGGCCGCTGATGAAACGGAATTCCTGGGTCTTGCCGCCATAACCATAGGCAGCGGCGGGCACCTCATGCACGAAGGCATAGCTTTCCTCATGGACGCCCCCGAGCAGGCGGCCGAACGCCTCGAAGATTGCCTTGAGATAGGCTTCCAGCTCGAGCTTGGTGTTGGTGCCATCGACCACCTTGATGTCAAGCCAGAACGTGTTGGTGCCATGCTCGGCCAGCGACTTGCCGCCGGCGAACCAGTGTTGCGGATCGATGTAGGATACCGCCACCGCGGTGATCGTCGGATCCTTGCGCAGCAGCCTGGCGGTAATCTCGGTGATTTCCCCGGCGATGTCGGCGGAAAGGGCGGTGTCAGGCTTGTTGGTTAAGCTGATGTTGATGATGGGCATCTTCTTCTCCTTGGTTCGAGCGGCGTCCGATTGCCGATGAATAAACCATGGCACCGAAGTTAGATCAGAAAAATCGAATTGTATTAAAGCAAAGATTCGATACTATCGAATTATGGACACGTTGGACCCGGACCTGCTCAGGACATTCCTCGCCTTCGTCGACAGCGGCTCGCTGGCACAGGCGGCGTCACATGTCGGCCGTTCGCCCTCGGCTGTAACCGCTCAGATGCAAAGGCTGGAGGAGATCATCGGCGAGCCGCTGCTGGTAACACAGGGCAGGGGTCGTGGCCTGACGCCGGCCGGCGAGGACCTTGTCGCCCACGCCAGGCGCATCCTCGCTGTTCATCGTGAAGCGTGGTTGGCGCTGAAAGGAGCCCGGGCAGCCGGGCATGTTGCCATCGGCACGACGCAAGATTTCGCAGACAGCGGCTTACCTGAACTGCTGCGTGCCTTTGCCGCCAGTCATCCGCGCGTCAGGATCGAGCTGCGTGTCGGGCGCTCCGCCGAATTGGCGCAGGCGCTGCAGGGCGGCAGCCTCGATCTGGCGATCGTCATGCGCCACACGGCGGCACAGGACGAGGTCGGTATCCTGCGCGAGCCGATGATGTGGCTGTGTTCGCAACAAGGGCTGGCCGCGCAGGACGGCTTGCCGCTGGCTTTGCTCGATCCCTATTGCGGCTTTCGCGAAGCTGCGATTGCCGCGCTCGATGCGGCAGGCCGCCGCTATCGCATCGCCGCCGGTAGTGCCAGCCTGGCTGGGCTGCGAACAGCCGTAAATGCCGGTATCGCGCTGACACTGCGCACGGCGCGTTTTGCACATTCCGGTATCATTGAGGCGCCACGGGATTTCGACCTGCCGGCTGTGCCTCTTGCTGAGTTCGCCGTACGGTTGCGCGAGCAGGCCGATGCCCCTGCCAGAGACCTGGCTGCGCTCCTGAGGTCCAATCTTGCCTTGTCGACCACCTCAGCCTGAAATCAGGTGGTCCACCGCGACAGTTCAACGAACGGCAAAGAAAAAGCCGACCTTTCGGTCGGCTTGGGAGTAGGACGGGCCGAGGGGTTTGGGGGGACTTTGGGGGGGCCCGTCGCGCTATTAATCCGCCAAGCTACAGATGGTTCCATCGCGTACCACTTTTTTTAGAAAGAATTTGCAGCTGTCCTTTGTGAGCGAGCCACCAGCCAGTCGCGGCCTGCATGGGCGAACACCGCGCAAAGCACAATGACGCCGCCCAGCAGGCTGGCGGCCGGAGGAATCTCGCTCAGGAACAGGAATGCAAACAGGATGGCGAATGGTACTTCGGCGGAGCCAAGCAGGCCGGATTCGGCCGGGGGGATCAGCCGGGCGCCTTCCGTCCACAGGATCGAGGAGAGGGCGAAGCATGCCCCGAAGGTCGAGAGCAGAATGGCGTCCCTCGATGAAACCGCCAGGGGATCGGTGACGAACCAGCCGAGTATGAACAGCAGGAAGGCCGACACCGCGCCAGCCCACACCACTGGCGTGTCGCGGAAGGCGCGCACCATGATCATGTACAGCCCGCTGCCGATCGTCATCAGCAGCGCCAGCCCATCGCCGAACAGATTCCCGGTCCCGAAACCGGACCAAACCATGATGGCCACGCCACAGAGCGAGACGGCCGCAGCCACCATGGTCTGTAGGCGGAAAGGCTCACGCGTCAGAACCCAGGCCAGCAAAGCGGTGACAAAAGGGGCGGTGGCGTAAATGACGGCGACATTGGCAACGAAGGTGAATTTGAATGCCGAAATGAAGGCGATGCTGGCGAGAGCGCCTTCTACGGCCAGCAGCCAGCCGCGCCACCCCAGCCGCAGGCTCTCGCGTCCGTCCGACCGACGCCGCCGCCATAGAACGTAGAGCGTGATCAGGATCGAGCCGACAAAGCCGCGCCAGCAGATGATGGTCAGCGGGTCGGCATGGATCGATTTGGTCAGAACGCCGGTGAGCCCGAAGACCGCCGCCGATGACGACACCAGCAGAATGCCCAGCTTGCGTTCCGCGCTATCGGTGGTGATTCCAGTGTCGGGCATGCGCCAGCCTAATTCATTGGGTCATGACACCGTAGTGTCAGCAGGAGATCCCATCCACATCATAGCCGTTTGCGGAAATGCTCGGTGCCGACGATCAGCAGCCCGGCGACCACGATAAGCGCGGCGCCCACGAAAACTTCCCTGCGCGGCACGTCGCCCCAGATGGCAAAGCCGAGCGCGAACGCCCATAGCAGGGATGTGTATTCGAGAGGTGCCATAATCGACGCCGGGGTTCGTTTCATGCCTTCGAATAGAAGGTACTGCGCAAGGCCGCCGAACGCACCGACGCTGGCGAGCAGCAACAACTCGCCCCAGTTTGGCGTGTGCCACCACAACAGTGCCGGCACCGTGGAAAAGAGAAGGAAATAGAAATTGTTGAGGAGAAGCTGGATCATCGAGCGCTCCGCAAGGGCGGTCTTGCGCAGCAGCACGATAGCTATGCCCCACAAAAAGGCGGCTCCAAGTACCAGCAGCACTGGCAAGGACAGGCCAAGATGGGTCGGGTCGCAGGCAACAAAGACCCCGACGAAGCCGATCACGACCGCCAGCCAGCGTAGCAATGGTACCTTCTCGCCGAGCACAAAAACCGAAAGCACGGTGACGATGATCGGTGCCGCATAGTAGACGGTGGTTAGTTCGGCCAGCTGCAGGCTGCGCGCGGCGTTATAGTAACAAAGCCAGGCGGCGAGGGTGAAGGCACTCCGCAGCAGCATCGGCAAGACGATCCGCGAGCCAACCGCGTCCGCGAACAATCGCGGGCCGCCGATCGCCGCGCAGGCGCCGAGAATGGTGAGGCTGCGGAAGAACATGATCTGCCAGACACTCATGCCGGCAACCAGCAGTTTGATCGAAGCATCCTGGGTCGAAAACAGGAAATAGGCGCCGCCCGTCAGCAGGATTCCGGCGAGAACCCTTTCGCGTGTTTCGAGAATGGCGATGTCGGCCATAGGGCGCTCGACCAGGGTTGCGTAGCAAAGACGTGCTTGTCAGGCGCGGGTGAAGAAGGGCAGGCCCTCTGACAGAGCTATACGGTCGAAAGTCGTTGCAGCGCTACGCCAGCCCCGAGCTTGCGTTGGCGCAGGAGTCCGACAATCTTGCTTTGGTCAGGCCATCGGCTCTTATATCCGCAGGCCGTGCCTCTGCCGGCCCGACAGCGAAAAAAGGAGCGCAGATGGACGCCACGGGATTGAAAGCCATGCAGGCGCCGCTGAAGGAGGCTTACCGCAGCGACGCTTCGCGGGCCTTGGTCACGCTGAAGGCGAGGGGCTCGATCGATGGCCAGTCCGTCGCCTGCAAGGTGGAGACGGGCAGGGCGATCGCCATCGCCGGACTGCATCCGGCAACCGGCGGGTCGGGACTTGACCTCTGTTCGGGCGACATGCTGCTCGAAGCGTTGGTGGCATGCGCCGGGGTGACGCTCAAGGCGGTGGCCACGGCGCTCGACTTTAGGCTGGGCGCCGCCACGGTGGAGGCCGAGGGCGACCTCGACTTTCGCGGCACGCTCGGTGTCGCCAAAGAGGCGCCGGTTGGCTTTCAGGCCATCCGGCTCAATTTCAATCTCGACACTGACGAGCCGCAGGAGCGGATCGATTCCCTGCTGAAGCTGACCGAGCGCTATTGCGTGGTTTTCCAGACCATCAACCAGAAGCCCGAATTGACCGTGATGGCAAAGCGCTGAACCGCGATGAGATCCCCGGCCGATGGCCGCGGATCTCACTGCGCCTGATGGTTACTGCGCCGCCGGTTCTTCGGCATCGCCCTCGTCGGTGAAAGGCGAGGCGCTCGGCACGCACTGTACCGACCAACCGGCCGGTGTCGGCTGCTTCTGATATTCGGTGATGGCGGCGGTGCACTGTTCGCGCTTGTCGAAGGTGCTGGGCAGCACCACCATGCCGCCTTGCGGACCAGCGATTACCAGATACCAGACCAACGCTACGGTCGAAGCCATGGGGATTTCCTTGTTCTGCCCTTATGGGCGCTTGCTGGGGGAGTCGCTGCGATCTTATCAACTCCTCCGAAATGACGAAAGCATGACCGCCGAGCTGGCTTCCAGAAGGACTTCACAGCCGCGTGATAATTCCTCGCCCGTCCATTGACGGCAGCAATTTGGAGAGTTCCGGAATTCCCCGCGGGAAGGATATGATTATTCCGGCTGACGATAGGCGACGAAGCGATTGTGCTTGGCCTGAAAAATCAGTCCGGTCTCTTTCAAGTCTGCGCTGGCCAACGGCACGATGCGCTTGGCGATCTCGGAGGGGTGCGGAAGGGTCGTCGGGTCCTCGCCGGGCACAGCCTGAGCTCGCATCGCGGTACGGGTGGCGCCGGGGTCGGCGGCGTTGACGCGCAGGGCCAGGCTTTCCGTTTCATGCGCCCATGAGCGCATCATCGTTTCGACCGCTGCCTTGGACGCCGCGTAGGGAGCCCAGAATGCCCGAGCCGAATGGGCCGCGTTGGAAGACAGCAGAATGGCGCGGCCGGCGTCGGAAAGCCGCAGCAGCGGGTCCACCGAACGGATCAGCCGCCATGTCGAGGTGACGTTGATAGTCATCACCTTCTCGAAGGTCTTCGCCTCGACGTGTCCGATGGGCGAGATGACGCCGAGCACGCCGGCATTGGCGACGAGAATGTCGAGCTTGCCCCAGCGTTCGTGGATGGCGCCGCCCAGCCGGTCGATGCCGGCCATGTCGGCGAGGTCGAGTGGCACCAGCGTCGCCTGTCCGCCCGCCGCCTTGATCTGGTCGTCAAGCTCCTCCAGCCCACCAACGGTTCGCGCAACCGCGATGACGTGAGCACCGGCAGCGGCCAGTTCCTTGGCAATGAAGTAACCGATGCCGCGCGAGGCGCCGGTGACGACCGCAACGCGGCCGGTAAGGTCGAGGGTCATGCGCGAATTTCCGTGAGGAGGTCTGGCCTAAGCGCCGCTTGTCGCAAGCAGCGATAGCGTGCGCACATTGTCGTGGCCTTCGAAGTCGAGCAGCCGGGTCGGGTACTGGCCGGTGAAACAGGCATCGCAGAATTGCGGCTGGTCGTTGTCGCGGCTCGCTTCGCCGACGGCGCGATACAGCCCGTCTATGGTGAGGAAGCCAAGCGAATCGACGCGGATGAACTCGGCCATCTCTTCGATCGACATGCGCGATGCCAGCAGCTTCGACTTTTCCGGCGTGTCGACGCCATAGAAGCAGGAGGCGCGCGTCGGCGGCGAAGCGATGCGCATATGCACTTCCTTGGCGCCGGCGTCGCGAACCATCTGCACGATCTTCTGGCTGGTGGTGCCGCGCACGATGCTGTCGTCGACCAGCACCACGCGCTTGCCTTCGATCATCCGGCGATTGGCATTGTGCTTCAGCTTGACGCCCATGTGGCGGATCGAGTCGCCGGGCTGGATGAAGGTGCGGCCGACATAGTGATTGCGGATGATGCCGAGTTCGAAGGGGATGCCGGCTGCCTGGCTGAACCCGATCGCCGCCGGGGTGCCGGAATCCGGCACCGGCACGACGATGTCGGCTTCTACCGGGCTTTCCTGCGCCAGCTCGGAGCCGATGCGCTTGCGCACCTCATAGACATTGCGGCCTTCGACCGAGGAATCCGGCCGCGCGAAATAGACATATTCGAAGATGCAAAAACGCGTCTTCTGGGCCTCGAAGGGAAACAGGCTCTCAATGCCCTTGGCGGTGACGACCACCATCTCGCCGGGCTTCAAGTCACGCACGAAACGCGCGCCGATGATGTCGAGCGCGCAGGTTTCGGAGGCGAGGATCCAAGCGCCATCCAGGTCGCCGAGGACCAGGGGACGGATCCCGAGCGGATCGCGGCACCCGATCATCTTCTTGGCCGTCATCGCTACCAGCGAGAACGCACCCTCGACCTGCCGCACCGCGTCGATGAAGCGCGCGTTGAGGTCGCGCTCCTTGCTGGTTGCAACAAGGTGGAGAAGCGTCTCGGTATCGGAGGTGGACGAGAAGATAGCGCCCTGCTTCTGCAAAGCCCGTTGCACGGTCATCGCATTGGTGAGGTTGCCATTGTGGGCGACGGCAAATC
Source organism: Mesorhizobium sp. ES1-1 (assembly GCF_020164785.1). Lineage (GTDB taxonomy): Bacteria > Pseudomonadota > Alphaproteobacteria > Rhizobiales > Rhizobiaceae > Mesorhizobium. Next base: position 281,725 of record NZ_JAIUGX010000002.1, read on the forward strand.
CGCCATCGGCGAGTTCCGCGAAGAAGGGTTGGATGTTGCGCATGCCGGCGCCGCCGGTGGTGGCATAGCGCGTGTGGCCGATGGCGCGGTTGCCCTGCAAGCTGTCGATGACACGCTGCTTGGTGAAGGTGTCGCCGATCAGGCCGACATGACGTTCGACATGGAACTGGGTACCATCGTAGGAAACGATGCCTGCTGCTTCCTGGCCGCGATGCTGCAGCGCATGCAAGCCCAGCGTGACGATGGCGGCCGCATCCTGCCGGCCGAAAATGCCGAACACGCCGCATTCGTCATGGAAGTGGTCGTCGGCCTCTGCGGAAAGCACGTCGTCTGCGTCTGCCATCTTAAGCTCCGCTAAAATCGCCATATAGTGCGGGTTCGCATCGAAAGCAACGCGCGCCGTACCGCCGTTCACATGATCGTCAATCCTGACGTCAGTTTGCCGGCGCTGGATTGGCCGGCGCGCTGTCGGCCGGAGGCGTCGTCGTGTCACTGTCGTCGGGCGCCGGTGTGCTGCCATCGTCGTTACCCGCGGGAGCGTCCGCCGCCGGAGCGTCAGGAGCCACGGGCGTCTCGGCGGCAGGCTGAGGGCTCAGCTTCTTGAGGATTGCGTTTTCGGGATCCTCGGGCAGCAGGCTTTCGAGCTTGGCGCCTATCGATTCGAGCAATGGACGAGACTTGGCCTCCGTCACCCAAGCCGGCGCCTTGGCGCCAGCCAGCCAGTTGAAGAACAATAGGGCTACGGCAACGACCAGTACGCCGCGCGCCGCGCCGTAGAGGAAACCCAGCGTGCGGTCGAGCGCGCCGATCCTGGAATCGATGATCCAGTCGGCCAGCTTCATGGTGATGACGGAAACGATGATCAGGGCGAGGATGAAGACGATGCCGGCGGAAGCCGCCATGGCGATCTTTTCATTGTCGACGTAAGGCGTGAGGTAAGGCAGGACCGGCTTGTAGAAGAAGAAAGCCGCCGCCGCCGCCGCCGCCCAGGAGATGACCGATAGAACCTCGCGCGAGAAGCCGCGAACCATGGCGAGCATCGCCGAGACCAGGGTGAAGCCGACCAGAATTCCGTCAAGCAGCGTAATTGGCATGTCTTTCGCCCCACTCCATCAGCCGCGTCAGTCCTGCTCGTCCACGCGGCTTCGGCGGGAGCCGGCTATGCGTGCCACGAGGTCCGCAAGCTCGGTCGGCTGGAAAGCGCCGGCCCCGATCCCCCCCGACCCGTTGGCACCAACAAGTTCCTCGCTGCCCAAGGGCAGCACCGCGCTTCCAAACCCCAGCTTTTCGGCTTCCTTGAGGCGCTGCTGCGCATGCGCAACCGGCCTCACCGCGCCAGAAAGGCTGATTTCGCCGAAATAGACGCAATCGGCGGGAAGGGCAAGACCGGTGAGGGAGGAAACCAGGGCCGCGGCTACCGCCAGATCGGCCGCCGGCTCCGAGATGCGGTAGCCGCCGGCGACGTTGAGATAGACGTCATGGCTGCCGAAGCGCACGCCGCAATGGGCCTCCAGAACGGCGAGGATCATCGACAACCGGGCGCCGTCCCAGCCGACGACGGCGCGGCGCGGCGTGCCGAGAGAGGAGGGCGCGACCAGCGCCTGGATCTCGACCAGCACCGGTCTTGTGCCTTCCATGCCGGCGAAGACCGCCGCACCCGGCGATTTGGCGTGGCGCTCGCCGAGGAAGAGTTCGGATGGATTGGCGACTTCGCGCAGACCTTTGTCCGACATTTCGAAGACGCCGATCTCGTCGGTCGGTCCGAAGCGGTTCTTCACGGTGCGCAGGATCCGATAATGATGGCCGCCTTCGCCTTCGAAATAGAGCACGGCGTCGACCATGTGTTCGACCACCCGCGGCCCGGCGATCTGGCCCTCCTTGGTGACATGACCGACCAGGACGATCGCTGCGCCTGTAGATTTTGCATAGCGGATCATCGCCTGGGCTGCCGCGCGCACCTGCGTGACGGTGCCCGGTGCCGAATCGGCGAGGTCGGTCCATAGCGTCTGGATCGAATCGAGAATCACCAGGTCGGGCCGCTTGCCGTCGGCGATCGTGGCGAGGATGTCCTCGACATTGGTTTCGGCGGCAAGTTCCACCGGCGCCGAGGCAACGCCCAGCCGCTGGGCACGCAGCCTGATCTGCGCCACCGCCTCTTCGCCTGAGACATAGACGATGCGATGGCCCTGCGAAGCCAGCGCGGCGGCGGCCTGGGTGAGCAGCGTCGATTTGCCGATGCCGGGATCGCCGCCGACCAGCAGCGCCGAGCCGCGCACGAAGCCGCCCCCGGTGGCGCGATCGAGTTCGCCTATGCCCGAGATGATGCGCGGTGCGTCCTCGATGTCGCCCGACAGCGTGGTGAGCACCACAGGTCGGCCCTTGCGCGCATTCCGCGTGTTGGCGGGGCCGGAGCCGATGCCCCCGGAAGTCCCTTCCTCGACCAGCGTGTTCCACTCGCCGCAGGCATCGCATTTGCCGGCCCAGCGCTGATGCACGGAGCCGCAATTCTGGCAGATGAACTGGACGCGCGATTTGGCCATCAGACGGGTCCGGCCTGCAATTCGACGATCCTAGGTGCGGATCCAGCCCGCCCTGCTTGCAAGCGGGATGTCCGGCAGGGCCGAAGACAGAATGACGGAGCGCGACTTTGGGTCAAAAAGCTACTCGAACCTTTCGGCGATATGGTGCTCTTCCGCGAGATCGGAGAAGCGCGTGAATTCGCCCTGGAAGGCGAGCGTGACGGATCCTGTCGGTCCATGACGCTGCTTGGCGACGATGACCTCGGCCTTGCCGCGCATCTCGTTCATCTCGTTCTCCCACTTGACATAGTCCTCGGTGCCAAGCTTCGGCTCGCGGTTCTTGAGGTAATATTCCTCGCGGTAGACGAACATCACCACGTCGGCGTCCTGCTCGATCGAGCCGGACTCGCGAAGGTCCGAGAGCTGCGGGCGCTTGTCGTCGCGGCTTTCGACCTGACGCGACAGCTGCGATAGAGCGATGATCGGCACGGCCAGTTCCTTGGCCAGCGCCTTCAGCCCGGTGGTGATCTCGGTGATTTCCTGCACCCGGTTCTGCGACGACTTGGCGCTCGAACCCTGCATCAGCTGGATATAGTCGATGACGATCAGGTCGAGGCCACGCTGGCGCTTCAGCCGCCGGGCGCGGGCCGAGAGCTGGGCAATCGAGATGCCGCCGGTCTGGTCGATGAAGAGAGGGATCTTCTGCATGGTCTGCGAACAGGCGACCAGCTTTTCGAAGTCCATCTCCGTGATCTCACCGCGGCGGATCTTCGAGGAGGAGATCTCCGTCTGTTCGGAAATGATGCGGGTAGCAAGCTGTTCGGACGACATTTCCAGCGAGAAGAAGCCGACGACCCCGCCATTGGCGGCCTTGAACGAACCATCGGCCTGCTGAGCCGGCACATAGGCCTCCGCGATGTTGAAGGCGATGTTGGTGGCAAGCGACGTCTTGCCCATGCCGGGGCGTCCGGCGATGATGATCAGGTCGGACGCCTGCAGGCCGCCCATGCGGCGGTCGAGGTCGCGCATCCCGGTGGCGAGGCCAGACAGATGGCCGTCGCGCATATAGGCGGCGTTGGCCATGTCGACGGCCGTCTTGACGGCGTCGGTGAAGCTTTCGAAGCCGCCATCGTAACGCCCGGTCTCGGCCAGTTCGAACAGGCGGCGTTCGGCATCCTCGATCTGCTCGGAGGGCGACATGTCGACCGGGGCGTCATAGGCGATGTTGACCATGTCTTCGCCTACGGTGATCAGCGCGCGCCGTGTCGCCAGATCATAGATGGCGCGGCCATAATCGGTGGCGTTGACGACCGTGACGGCTTCCACCGCCAGCCGCACGACATATTGCGCGACGGTCATGTCGCCGACTTTCTCGTCGGCGGGAAGGAAGGTCTTGAGCGTGATCGGCGTCGCGACCTTACCCATCCTTATGAGTTCGGCCGCGACCTCGAAGATCTTCCGGTGCAGCGGTTCGTAGAAATGACCCGCCTTGAGGAAATCGGAGACGCGGTAGAAGGCATCGTTGTTGACAAGGATCGCGCCAAGCAGGGCTTGCTCGGCCTCGATGTTATTCGGCGCCTCGCGATAAAGCGGTGTTTCCGCGATGCCGAATTTTCGCGCTGCTTCAGCCATGATGTCCCCATTCCCGGTCTCGCCTTCCGATATCAGAACGAGACGAGCAGGTGCTGACCTTTCTGCATCACCCCATACCCAAACGGCGTTGATGCCCGTTGTTCACAGGGATCGGGCGACCGTCCACAGCAGAGTGCTGGAGCGGCCGGATTCCAGTTGACTCAGCAAGCGGCGATTCTTACGTGAGCCATAAGAACGAAGCAAGAACAATCTACGGCCAGCTAGGGGTTACCTCCAATGTATCTCCCCAATTCAGACGCCGCGCGGCCTTGAACAGCTCGCCGTCGCGCTTGGTGAACAGTTTTTCCTTGGCGGTGCCGTTCTCTTCGCAAAGCTTGAGCAAGACCTTCCCAGATCCCGATTTCGGCGGCGCTAGTACACGGGACGAACGCAAGGCAGCGGGCTGACGCGAGGCGGCGACAAAGATGAATTTCTCGTCTTCCCACGGCATTTCGGCATCCTTGGCCAACCGATGCAGGCGCGAGCGGGCCACACGCCGGGCGAAATGGCACCAGTCGGGGGGCGCCAACGGGCAGGCCGCTTCATGCGGGCACGGCGCCAGCACATGCGCGCCGGCCTCGATCAGCTGCGCGCGAACGGCCAGGATGCGTTGCCAACCGGCGGGCGTACCTGGCTCGACGACCAACAGCGTGTTGGCGGTAAGCTGCCAGAGTTGCGCGACAAGTTTCGGCAGGGAAGCGGGCACGATCTCGTCGAGCACATAGGCGCAGGTCACCAGGTCGGCCGGTTTGAGCGCGGCCAGATCGATGGTGGCGTCGCCGGCCAGCCAGGTGATCTCCGCGGCAATCGCATCAACCGCCAGCATCTCGCCAACCTTGCGCACCGCCGCGCTGGCTTCGAGCAGAACCGCCTGTTCGAGGTCAGGCCACAGATCCGTGCTGGCCCAAAGCACCGTGCCGGGGCCGGCGCCGATATCGAGCAGGCTTTTTGGCAAGAAGTCTGGCCGAGCCTCGTTCAGTGCGTCGAGGCTGGCGCGAATGGCGGCATAGGTCGCCGGCAGCCGCGTCGCAAGATAGGCCTGCACGGCCTGATCCTGCGCCATGTGCAGGCGACCGTCGCGCGTTTCCGCCCGATAGCGGTCGGAGAGCGTCTTCGCCGCGCGCTTCAGGGAGGAGAGCGGAATGTTCTCCAGCAGGCGCTCGACGCCCTGGCGAAGCGAGGCTGGCAGTTCCACGGGTCAGGCTCCCCGTGGGGCGAGCAGGATCACCGACGCGCCGACGATGCAAAGCGTGCCACCGGCAAGGTCCCAGCGGTCGGGGCGCACGCCTTCCACCACCCACAGCCAGCAGAGCGACGCCGCGATGTAGATGCCGCCATAGGCCGCATAGGCGCGCCCAGCGGCACTGACATCGACCAGCGCAAGCAGAAATCCGAACGTGGCTAGGCAGGCGAGGCCGGGCAGTAGCCACATCGGCGACTTTTCCAGCCGCCACCACGCCCAGAATGAAAAGCAACCGGCGATCTCGGCCAGCGCGGCGGTGGCGTAGAGGAGATAAGTCATGAAAAGAGCCTCGCGATCACGAGGCTCTTTTCATGGCATCGGCCGGCAATGGCAAGCGGCAATGCTATTCCGGGTCGGCTACCCTGCGGCGGCGGGTTGGCTTGGCTGGGTTCTTTTTGACCGGGGCCGTTTCCCGGTGTCCCATGTCGCGCATCTCGAGCGCTTTTTCACATTTGCCCATGTAGTCTCGCGTGACAGGCAACGTATCGTTCTTCTTGGCGATCTGAATCTGGAAGATAACCAGGTCCTGCCAGCGGAAGGCGGCTTCGGAAGCCGCCAGGTAGAACTCCCACATACGGCAGAAGCGCTCGTCATAGATCGCTTTCGCCTTGTCGCGGTTTGCGGCGAAGCGCTCGCCCCAATGCTTGAGCGTATCGGCATAATGCAGGCGAAGGATCTCGATGTCGGTGACGACAAGGCCCGACTTCTCGATCGCCGGCATGACCTCCGACAGGGAGGGGATGTAACCGCCGGGGAAGATGTATTTGCGGATGAAGGCGCTCGTCGCCCACGGCACGCCCGAGCGGCCGATCGTGTGCAGCAGCATGACGCCGTCCGGCTTCAGCAGCGTGGCGCTCTTGTCGAAGAAGGTGCGGAAATGGTTGACGCCGACATGCTCGAACATGCCGACCGAGACGATGCGGTCGAACCGCTCGTTGAGCTCGCGATAGTCCTTGAGCTCGAAATGCACGCGGCTTTCCAACCCTTGCGCATGCGCCCGGTCGGTGGCGACGCCATGCTGTTCGGTCGACAGCGTCACCCCTTGCACGTCGACGTCGAACGCCTTGGCGAGATAAAGCCCAAGCCCACCCCAGCCCGAGCCGATGTCGAGCACGGTCTGGCCGGCCTTCAACCTGAGCTTGGCTGCGATGTGGCGTTTCTTGGCCGCCTGAGCCTCCTCGAGCGTCATGTCCGGCTGCTCGAAATAGGCGCAGGAATATTGCATGTCCTCGTCGAGGAAGAGCCTGTAGAGATCGCCCGACAAATCATAGTGGCGCTGCACGTTGCGGCGCGAACGCGCCGCGGTGTTGATCTGCTGCAGTCGCCGTAAGGCATGGCGCAGGCCCTCGATGGCTTTCGACCATGTAGCGTCGATGCCACCGCTGCCCATGTTCTGAAAAGCGATGCGCATCAGCCCGAGCACGCCGCCTTCGAGGATATCCAGTTCGCCATCCATGTAGGATTCCGGCACAGCCAGCATCGGATCTAAGGTTATGGCGCGCTCGGCATGCCTGGTCTTGATGTGCAGATGCACCGGCTCGCCGCTGCCGTCGCCGAACACGTTCGTCGAGCCCTTCGGTCCGGTGACTTTGAGATTGCCCGTGCGCACCAGGCGGTCGAGAACGCGCGACAGCAGGATATTCATGACCAAATGTCCCCTCTCGGTCAGACAGGTTGGCTATTCTGCATCAATATGTAGGGTTTCGGAAAGTTCCTTTTGGCACAAAATGCCCGGATCGTGCGACCCGGGCATTGGTCCAGAGTGACTGGAAGTGACAACAGATGGAGCGTCGACGTGGCGCTCCGGTCTGGCGATCAGGCGTCGTCCTCGTCGCCGCCGAACTCGGTGTTCGGATCGAAGAAGTTCTCCGGCCGCGCATTGTCGTTGATGTCGTCGCCATAGATGGCTTCGGCCGTCGTCAGCGTCTCGCCCTTGGCCTGGCGCTCGGCTTCCTCGGCCGTGCGGGCGATATTGAGCGTGATCGTGACTTCGACTTCCGGATGCAGCGCGATCGCCACATTGGTGACACCGATGGTCTTGATCGGCTGGTTGAGCAGGATCTGGTTGCGGTTGACCGTAAAGCCTTCGGCCGTCAGCAGGTCGGCGATGTCGCGCGTCGAGACGGAACCGTAGAGCTGCCCGGTTTCACCGGCGGAGCGAACGGCGATGAAGCTCTTGCCGTCGAGCTTCTCGGCGACTTGGCCGGCTTCCGACTTGCGCTCCAGATTGCGGGCTTCGAGCTGGGCGCGCTGGCCTTCGAACTTTTTCTTGTTGGACTCGTTTGCACGCAGCGCCTTGCCCTGCGGCAAGAGGAAGTTGCGGGCGAAGCCGTCCTTGACCTTGACGGTATCGCCCATCTGGCCGAGGCGCGATACGCGCTCGAGAAGAATGACGTCCATGGTTTTGTTCCTTCGGTTGAGCGTGATCGGGGATCGACGCCGAGTATCTTTGGAACAGGTCAGGGAGCTTGGGGCGCATGGCGCCGGTCGCTGTCCTGCCTGTCGCGGCAGTTAGGATTTCACCATGAAATCCAACTCGGGATTTGTGTACCACCGGCCGCGCCCGTCACGGTCGGGAATGGCGGGCGGCGAACCGCCCGCTCTAGTAAATTTAGCGAACCACGTAAGGCAGCAGCCCGAGGAAACGGGCGCGCTTGATCGCCTTGGCGAGTTCGCGCTGCTTCTTCTGGCTGACGGCGGTGATGCGCGACGGCACGATCTTGCCGCGCTCGGAAATGTAGCGCTGCAGCAGACGCACGTCCTTGTAATCGATCTTGGGCGCATTGGCGCCGGAGAACGGGCAGGTCTTGCGGCGACGATGGAAAGGGCGCCGGGTCGGGATCTGGTTGATGTCGACCATTATTCTGCACCCCCTTCAAAGCCTTCGCGCGGACGGCGCGGACCACGATCGGCACCGGCATCGCCGAATGAACGCGGCGGACGATCGCCGCGGTCGCCACGATCACGGTCGCCAAACGAACGCGGGCCACGGTCGCCGCGATCGCGGTCGCCAAAGCCGCCGCGTTCCGAACGCTCTTCCCGCTTCTGCATCATCGCCGAGGGGCCTTCCTCATGCGCGTCGACCTTGATGGTCAGGAAACGCAGCACGTCCTCGGATAGGCCCATCTGGCGCTCCATCTCGTTGAGCGCGGCCGGCGGGCAGGTGAGATCCATCAGCGTGTAGTAAGCCTTCCGGTTCTTGTTAACCCGGTAGGTGAGGGACTTCAGTCCCCAGTTCTCGACCCGGCCGACGGACCCGCCATTCGCGGAGATGACACCCTTGTACTGTTCGACAAGAGCATCGACCTGCTGCTGCGAGAGGTCCTGCCGGGCAAGAAACACATGTTCGTAGAGAGCCATTATGGTTCTTTGCCTTTCTTCGTTTCTCTCCCGGTTCCCGGCGGCAAAAGCCTCTGCAACTTCTCTGACCCGCGATCCTGTGAAGGCACGGGGAAGAAAGGAGCATAACGAGACGGTCGAGAGCGGAGACACGGGAGGCGGAAGCGCTTCTGGCTTCACACGAAGGTTTCCGAGAAAACCTCCGGCCCTCCGTTCAGCCCCCAGCTGGGACCGGCAGATTGCGGGCGTCTATACAGCAATTCTGCCGCCACGCAAGGGTTAACGGCGTCCTTGGTTCTACGGAGGCGGTGATCCGGCGCCAAGAACGTCCACTCGCTCGTTCTCGGCAACGGCAATCACACGGCGCAATCCACTCAACTCGTATGGGCGACGAGCTTGTCGACTGTCTCGGGGAAGAAGTCGGGCGCCGCGTGGCGCTTGCCGAACATCATGTCATACTGCAACAGGCGAAAATCGTTGATCGCCGGGTCGACCTGCTTCTGGCGGGCCCAATCCGGCGTGGCCCCGCCAGCCGACGTCAGCAGGAGGTTGCGGTCGACCACGCGGTAGCGCTTGCTCATCTCGCCCAGGAAGCCCGTGTAATAGGGGTGGCTGATCCCCGCCGACTTCAAGATATGATAGGGCAGGAAGGCCGGGCTTACGGTGCCCAGGTCCTGGACCGGACCCGTGCGATTGGACCAGATGACCAGCGGCGTGTCGTGATGCAGAATGGCGGCGTCCGTCGAGGCTTCCTTGCGCGGCGCCACATTGTCCTTGAGGAAACCGGTTTCCACATAGACCGGGCCGAGCGGCGGCAGATGATCGCCGAAGAAGGCAATGACTGTTGGGCGGGAGCGGTTCTTTGCCCATTCGACGAGCCGCTCGAGGCCGCGATCGGCGTCCGCCGAGCCCTCGGCGTAGCTGACCAGTGATTCGCGTGCCCATTGGCTGATAGGCGCCTGTACCGTGTGGGTCGGGCTGTCGTAGCGGCGCGGTTCGTACGGGCCGTGGTTCTGCAGGCTGACCGCGAAGAAGAACACAGGCTGGTCGCTTGCATCGGCTTCGCTGATGATCTCGTCGGTCATCGCCGCGTCGGATGCCAGCGGTCCGCGCTTTGCCAAAGGCGGCAACGTCTCTTCCGACTTGAAGTCGCTGAAGCCGAAATCGGCGTAAACCGCGCCGCGGTTCCAGAACCAGTTGGTGCCTGGATGGATCGCGCGTGCCTCGTAGCCCTCGCTTTTCAGGAAGGTTGCCAGCGAAGGCGTCGGGGTGCGCACATATTGCTGGTAGGGGATGCTGCCGGGAGGCAGGAATGCATTGGAAAAACCGGTCAGCGCCTCAAACTCGATGTTGGCGGTCATGCCGCCGAACTCAGGGGAGAACATCGAGCCCGAACGCAGCGCCCGCACATTCGGGATCGGATCCGGTGAGATGGTGACGCCGGGCAACTGGGTCGGATCCCAGAAGGATTCGCTCATGACGATGATGATGTCGGGCTTTTCATCAGGAACGGAGGCCGCAACCTGGGGCCGCGCAATCGCCGCGATCGCCTTTTCGGAATAGCCGGGCGGAGCGGTGACATGGGCCATCGGCACGTTGAGCGCGAAGGCCAGCGCAAACCCGTTGGAGGCATAATTCTCCTTCTGGTCCCACATGATCGGGATGATCTGCAGCCTGTCCCTGGTCCAGGAGAAGGTCGCATAATCCATGATCGAAACGAAGAAGGCGAGTAGCGGCACCGCCAGCGTCAGCCGAGCGAGACGCCCCTTGCGGCTGAGCACCGGCACCTTGCGGCGCCAGAGCCGCCAGCCATAGGCGAGCAGCGACAGGCCGGCGACGATCCCGACCACCATCGCCAGGGCGGTCATCGGCCGGTCGCGCACCAGCAGGGGCAGCAGCGCGAAGATCTGACGCGCATAAAGGAAGTCGGTCGGATAAAGCGGGTCGCCGAGATAATGCGACTTCTGGTGACCGACGAAGGCGAGAGCCAGTGTCAGCGGCGCTACGATCATCAGGCTCTGGTGGCTGCGACCGAGGACCGCGTCGAGGCCAACCAAGATCAGGGCGAAGACCACGATCGTCGTCCAGCCTGGCTTGAGCGGTTGCAGGAAGAAGGAGACGGTGCCCGCAAAATCGCCGCGCACGATCAGTTCGATCGCGAACACAAGGACGGCCGACATCGCCAGGCTGATCAGCCCATAACGCAGCATGGGCCATGTCCTGCCGGGCAGATAACCGGTCGATGGGTCATCCTCCAGGAACTGAGGCGCCACCTTGCCGACGCTCTTCGAACTCTTTACCAACTTAACTTCCCCACCCAGCAACTGATCGTCACGCGTTTGTCATCGAATTGTCACGCGAAACTAGCGCCTGCGGCGCAAATAAGAAGAGCCAGCAAACGATTCGTGAGCGGTTTTCATCAGGTGTGATCGGCGAAAAGACCTTTTGGGGCACGCATTGCGTCAGCAACGGCGAATCCTCCGGTCGGAAGTGACTTGACTTGGCGTGCCGCCTTGCGTCACAGGCAAGAAAAACTCGCCTTTCAGGCAAGCAAAACCAGCCCTTCGGAGCTTCCGCATGACCGTTGCATTCACCTTTCCCGGACAAGGCAGTCAGGCTGTCGGCATGGGCAAGGACCTTGCCGACGCGTTTCCGCAGGCGCGCGCGGTGTTCCAGGAAGTCGATGAGGCTCTCGGCGAGAATCTATCGAAGCTGATGTGGGAGGGGCCAGAGGAGATTTTGACCCTGACGTCCAACGCGCAGCCGGCGTTGATGGCCGTGTCGCTGGCTGCCATCAGGGCGCTGGAATCGCGTGGCTTCTCGTTGAAGGACAAGGTCGCCTATGTAGCCGGCCACTCACTGGGAGAATATTCCGCGCTCGCCGCGGCCGGTTTCGTTTCGGTCGCCGACGCTGCGCGACTTCTGCGCATACGGGGCAATGCCATGCAGGCGGCGGTGCCGGCGGGAGAGGGCGCGATGGCAGCCATCATCGGACTGGAAGAGGCTGAGGTCGAAGCCGCCTGCGCCGACGCTGCCGAAGGGTCGGTCTGCCAGGTCGCCAACGACAATGGCGGCGGCCAGCTCGTGATTTCCGGCGCCAAGGCCGCGGTCGAGCTCGCGGCCAAACTATGCACCGAGAAGGGCGCGAAGCGGGCCCTGATGCTGCAGGTCTCGGCGCCTTTCCATTCGGCGTTGATGGCGCCGGCCGCCAACGTCATGCGTGACGCACTCGCGGGTGTAACGAAATTTGCGCCAGTGGTGCCGGTGCTGTCCAACGTCACCGTAACCCCGACCAGCGATCCCGACGAGATCGCGCGGCGCCTGGTCGAGCAGATCACCGGCCGTGTGCGCTGGCGCGAGACGGTGGAATGGTTCGGCGCCAACGGCGTTGCCACGCTCTACGAGATCGGCGCCGGCAAGGTGCTGTCCGGCTTGGCACGTCGCATCAACCGCGATATCGCTACGTCAGCCGCCGGAACCTCTGCCGATGTCGAGGCGGCGCTGGCGGCGCTTGTTTAAGCGGATGTCATTTCGCCCCATCCGTGCGAACGGTGTTCTCTTCTCAACCAGGAGAAAGACATGTTTGAATTAACCGGCCGCAAGGCGCTCGTCACCGGCGCATCGGGAGGAATCGGCGAGGCGATCGCGCGCGTGCTGCATGCGCAGGGCGCCATCGTTGGCCTGCATGGCACGCGCGTGGAGAAATTGGAGACGCTGGCTGACGAGCTTGGCGAACGGGTCAAGCTGTTCCCGGCCAACCTGTCGAATCGCGATGAGGTCAAGGCGCTCGGCCAGAAGGCGGAGGCCGAGCTCGAAGGCGTGGACATTCTCGTCAACAATGCCGGCATCACCAAGGATGGTCTCTTCGTGCGCATGTCGGACGCGGACTGGGATACGGTGCTCGAGGTCAACCTCACCGCCGTCTTTCGGCTGACCCGTGAACTGACCCATCCGATGATGCGCCGTCGCTACGGCCGCATCATCAACATCACTTCCGTTGTCGGCGTCACAGGCAATCCGGGGCAGACCAATTACTGCGCCTCGAAGGCCGGCATGATCGGGTTTTCCAAATCACTGGCGCAGGAGATCGCCACGCGCAACATCACCGTCAACTGCGTTGCTCCCGGCTTCATCGAATCGGCAATGACCGACAAGCTCAACGACAAGCAGAAGGAAGCGATCATGGCGGCTATCCCGACGCGCCGAATGGGCACCAGCGCCGAAGTGGCGTCCGCCGTCGCTTATCTCGCCTCCGCCGAATCGGCCTATGTAACGGGCCAGACCATCCATGTGAACGGCGGCATGGCGATGATCTGAACGCTGTCCTGCAGCGGTCCAGCCGGACGTGAAAAGAGCCATTTCGCCTTGGACCAAGGTCGTTTTTCGTGTAAGGCGGCCCGCAACCCGGCGGTTCGGGCCAAAACGGTCGCCGCTGGTGCGTTTCCGGCAGGACCATCTTTCAGCTTGATTAGCGGCATTCCGCCCGCTAACGAAGACAGACAAAACACAAGACGAGGATGCCCCAAAATGAGTGACACCGCAGAGCGCGTCAAGAAGATCGTCATCGAGCACCTTGGTGTCGACGCCGACAAAGTGACGGAGCAGGCGAGCTTCATCGACGATCTGGGCGCCGACAGCCTCGACACGGTCGAACTCGTCATGGCGTTCGAGGAAGAATTCGGCGTCGAGATTCCGGACGACGCGGCCGAGACCATCCTGACGGTCGGCGACGCGGTGAAGTACATCGACAAGGCTTCGGCCTGACGCTTTCCGCAGTTACCACCGGGGGAGGACCTGCGATGAGGCGTGTCGTCGTCACGGGCCTTGGGTTGTTGTCGCCGTTCGGCATGGGCTTCGAGCACAGCTGGAAGGAACTGCTGACCGGCCGCAGCGCCGCCAAGCGCATCACCGAGTTCGAGGTGGAGGATCTTGCCTGCAAGATCGCCCATGTCATTCCGCGTGGTGACGGCTCCAATGCCACCTTTAATCCCGAAGCCGTGCTCGAGCCGAAAGAATTGCGCAAGATCGGCGACTTCATCCTGTACGGGATTGCGGCCGCCGATGAGGCGCTGAAGGATTCCGGATGGGAACCCAAGACGCATGAAGAACAGTGCGCCACGGGCGTCCTGATCGGTTCAGGTATTGGCGGCATTGAGGGAATCGCCGAGAATGCGATGATCCTCAAGGAGCGCGGCCCGCGTCGCATCAGCCCCTTCTTCATCCCTGGCCAGATCATCAATCTGGTCTCTGGTCAGGTTTCCATCCGCCACGGGCTCAAGGGCCCGAACCACGCCGTCGTGACGGCCTGTTCGACCGGCGCGCACGCCATCGGCGACGCCGCCCGGCTGATCATGTGGGGCGACGCCGACGTCATGGTGGCCGGTGGCGCCGAAGCGCCAGTGACGCGGCTGTCCATCGCCGGCTTCGCGGCGTGCCGGGCGCTGTCGACCGATCGGAATGACGCACCGGAAACGGCATCACGCCCTTACGATCGCGATCGCGACGGTTTCGTCATGGGCGAAGGCGCCGGTGTCGTCGTGCTCGAAGAACTCGAGCACGCCAAGGCCCGCGGCGCGAAGATCTACGCCGAAGTGACCGGTTACGGCCTCACCGGCGATGCCTATCATATCACTGCGCCGGCCGAGGACGGCGATGGCGCCTTCCGTTGCATGACGGCCGCGCTGAACCGGGCCAGGCTGACGCCCGCCGACGTCGACTACATCAATGCACACGGCACCTCGACCATGGCCGATACGATCGAACTGGGAGCCGTCGAGCGGCTCGTCGGCAATGCCGCTTCGAAGATATCCATGTCGTCGACAAAGTCTTCGATCGGCCATCTGCTGGGAGCGGCGGGTGCCGCAGAAGCGATCTTTTCCATCCTCGCCATCCGCGACAATGTCGCGCCGGCGACGATCAATCTCGACAACCCCGAGCGCGAGACCGCGATCGACCTGGTGCCGAACAAGCCTCGGGCCCGCCAGATCGATGTGGCACTGTCCAATTCCTTCGGCTTCGGCGGAACCAACGCTTCGCTCGTCTTCCAGCGCTACAATGGCTGACGGTAGGGCCGCCGGGCCACGCGGCGGTGTGTCGTCAATTTTGCCATATTCACCCCTACTCTGCCGCAGGGGATTCGTTGGGCGATCAAACGGCAGGGCAAGATGAACACAGATCCGGCGGGAAGCGGGGAATTCGGGCGACGTCCGACGTCGGGGCCGATCGTGCCAAAGACGGCTAATGAGGCTTTGAGACCGGAAGCCGGCATTCCGCCGCCGAAGCGTTCGCGTGCATCGCGGAGCCAGGTCGTCGTGTTCATGAACTTCGTTATCTCCTCGGTGATGCTGATGGTTCTGGCAGCCGGCGTCGCTCTTTATCTCGGCAAGCAGGAATTCACCGAGCCTGGTCCGTCGGCCAATGGCGACACGTTCCTGGTTAAGCCGAACAGCGGCGTCCAGGATATTGCCGACCAGCTCGAGCGCCGCGGACTGATCAGCGATTCGCGCGTGTTCCGCCTTGGCGTGCGGGCCTTTGGCAATGATTCAGCGCTGAAGGCGGGCGAGTATGAAATCAAGCCCAAGGCGTCCATGCGCGACATCATGGAGCTTTTGAAGAGCGGCAAGTCGGTGATGTATTCGCTGACGATCCCCGAAGGATTGACGGTCCAGCAGGCGCTGAAGCGCATCGCCGACGAGGCCGCGTTGAGCGGTGACATGCCGGCCACTACTCCGCCCGAGGGCAGCCTTGCCACCGACACGTTGCGCTTCACGCGCGGCGCGACGCGCCAACAGATGGTCGACAAGCTGCTGGCGGATCAGAAGAGACTGGTCGAGGATGTCTGGGCGCGGCGCGCGCCCGACCTCCCGTTGGCAAACATCGAGGAGTTCGTCACCCTGGCCTCGATCGTCGAGAAGGAAACTGGCAAGGGCGACGAGCGCTCCCGCGTGGCGGCCGTCTTCCTCAATCGTCTGGCCAAGGGTATGCGCCTGCAATCCGATCCAACCATCATCTATGGCCTGTTCGGCGGGGAGGGCAAGCCGGCCGACCGCCCCATCTACCAGTCGGATATCCAAAAGCAGACGCCTTACAACACATACGTCATCAGCGGGCTGCCACCGACGCCGATCGCCAATCCCGGCAGGGCCGCACTCGAGGCGGTCGCCAATCCTTCCAAGACCGACGATCTCTATTTCGTTGCCGATGGGACCGGGGGCCATGTTTTCGCGGCGACGCTGGAAGAGCATAACGAAAACGTGGCCCGCTATCGCGCGTTGCAGAAGAAGCAGGCCGATGATGCCGCCAAGGCGGCAGCCGACAGCAATGGCGACAAGCCGGCTGACCCCGACAAGCCGGCCGATGGCAGTGAAGCCGCCGGCGATGCCGACGCGGCCGATTAACATGATGAAAGGCGTTGCCTGGATCGCAATGCCCTGACATTTGGAAGAGCGCCGCGTTTCGATTTCGTCGCGTCCGCACTAGGTGATTTTCAAACAGCGTACCTTCCTTTCCCGGTTGCCGGCCGAGGGGTGATGCGCCAAGGGTTTGTGGGCTATATGAATTTGCAGAGCATGACCGGTTTTGCCCGTGCCGTCGCCGAGCATGAAGGCACTTCGATCGCGTGGGAGGTCAAATCCGTCAACGGCAAGAGCGTCGAAGTCCGCCTGCGGCTGCCGCAAGGCTTCGAGCGGCTTGAGCCTGCCGTTAGGCAGACGCTGCAGAAGCGCTTTTCACGCGGCAATTTCCAGGCGACGCTGACGATCGGCCGGGCGGCCGGTTCTCAAGCGCAGCCGGTCGTCAATGAAGCCTTTCTGAAGGATCTGGCCGGATTAGCCAAACGCTTGCAGGAACAGTTCGGCGCGGCGCCGGCGACCGCCGACGGGCTGCTTTCGCTGCGCGGCGTCCTCGACATACCTGAAACCGTAGAGACCGAAGAGGCGCGGGCAGCGCTGGACATCGCGATCATCGCCGCATTCGAGGCGGCCCTGAAAGGGCTGGAGCAAGCACGGCAGGGCGAGGGCGCGGCATTGGCCACGCTGCTGCTTGGACATGTCGACACGATCGAGGCGCTGACACTGCGCGCCGAGGCGGATCCATCGCGCGAAACGGCGGCCATCCGCGAGCGGATCGCCGAGCAGGTCGGCCTGTTGTTGGACGCCTCCGCCGGCCTGGACGCCAGCCGTCTGCACATGGAGGCAGCTTTCCTTGCCACTAAAGCCGATATTCGCGAAGAGATCGACCGGCTGAAGACGCATGTCGCATCCGCTCGCTTACTGCTCGGCCAAGGCGGTGCTGTCGGCCGCAAGCTCGATTTTCTGGCGCAGGAATTCAACCGCGAATCGAATACGCTCTGCTCGAAGTCCAACGCTGCGGCCGTCACCGCGATCGGTTTGGAGTTGAAGGCCGTGGTCGACCAGTTTCGCGAACAAGTCCAGAATCTGGAGTAGCCGATGGTTGCCAAGGATTTGGGGTCCCGCATCCGCCGGCGAGGCCTGATGCTCGTCCTGTCGTCGCCATCCGGCGCCGGCAAGTCGACGATTGCGCGCAATCTTCTGGAGAGCGATTCCAGCCTCGAACTGTCGGTTTCGGTTACCACGAGGCCCCGGCGCGGCAGTGAGATCGAGGGGGTTCACTATCATTTCCGCACGATGCGCGAATTCGAGCGCCTGCGCGATTCCGACGCGCTGCTCGAATGGGCCGAGGTGCATGGCAATTGCTACGCGACGCCGCGCGAGCCGGCCGAACTGGCGCTGGCCCAGGGCCGCGACATGCTGTTCGACATCGATTGGCAGGGCGCGCAGCAGCTCAAGGAAAAGATGCGCGCCGACATTGTCTCCATCTTCATCCTGCCGCCGTCGATGAAGGAATTGAAGTCGCGTCTGAAACGCCGCGCCGAGGACCAGGAAGCGGTGATCGAGACGCGCCTGAAAAACGCGCGCAACGAGATCGAGCACTGGAAGGAGTATGATTTCGTCATCATCAATGACGATCTCGACCGCGCCTTCGCGGAAGTGCGCGGTATCGTCATTGCCGAACGCCTGCGGCGGGACCGCCGGCCGGGCTTGTTCGATTTCGTTTCCGGGTTACTGGACGAGCAGACAGAGTAAGACGAGGGACCTGAGCGAGGCCCTCCTCGTCGTTCACCAGCCGTCAGCGTCCACCGCGTTCGTCAGGCGCACGAATTCCTCCACGCTCAAGGTCTCGGCCCGCCTTGTCGGATCGATGCCTGCGCGTTCGAGCAGAGCTTCGCCGCCAAGGCTTTTCACGCTCTGCCTCAGCATCTTGCGGCGTTGACCGAAGGCGGCTTCGGTGACGCGGCCGAGTTTCTTGACATCCGCCGGCAGTGGCATGGCGCGCGGCTCCAGATGCACCACCGACGAGGTCACCTTGGGCGGCGGCGTGAACGCCTGTGGCGGCACGTCGAAGGCGATCCTGGCCTGCGTGCGCCAGCCGGCTAGCACGCCCAGCCTGCCATAGGCATCGCTTCCGGGCGGGGCGACGATCCGCTGAGCAACCTCGCGCTGGAACATCAGCGTCATCGAGACGTAGAAAGGGGGCCACGCCGACGCGGTCAGCCACCGCACCAGCAGTTCCGTGCCGATATTGTAGGGCAGGTTGGCAACAATCCTTACCGGCTCGCTACTGTCCGCCCCGGCCAACGCCGAGAAATTCGTCTTCAACGCATCGCCGGCAACGATCTCCAGTCGGCCCGGATAGTGCTCCGAGATTTCGGCGAGCGCCGCCAGACAGCGCTCGTCGCGCTCTATGGCGATAACGCGCCGCGCCCCATTGGCCAGCAACGCGCGGGTCAATCCACCCGGCCCGGGCCCGACCTCGATCACCGTGCACAGGGTCAGGTCACCCGCGGCCCGCGCGATCTTGCCGGTGAGGTTGAGGTCGAGCAGGAAGTTCTGGCCGAGCGCCTTCTTCGCCTGCAAACCGTGGCGCTCGATGACATCGCGCAGCGGTGGCAGCCCGTCTATGCTCATGCTCCGAGATCCGGGCAGGCGGCGCTCACGCGGCCGCGGCCTTTGCGTCGGTGTCGGCAAGCTGCCTGGCGAGTTTCAGCGCCGCGATAAGGCTGTCGGCGCGCGCCAGGCCCTTGCCCGCGATGTCGAAAGCGGTGCCGTGGTCGGGCGACGTACGAACGAAAGGGAGGCCGAGCGTCACGTTGACGGCCTCGTCGAAGGCCAGCGCCTTGGCCGGGATCAATGCCTGGTCGTGGTACATGCAAAGGGCAACGTCGTAGCCAGCCCGGGCCCGGGCGTGGAACAGCGTGTCGGCGGGCAGGGGGCCGAACGCATCGATGCCCTCCGCGCGCAATATGTCGACGGCAGGGCGCACGATGCGCTCATCCTCGAGGCCCATGGCTCCGCCCTCGCCGGCATGTGGGTTCAGGCCGGCAATAGCCAGCCGAGGCCCCGCAATGCCGAAGCGGCTGATAAGATCGGTCGCGGTGATGCGCGCGGTGGCGACGATGAGCTCGGTCGTCAGCGCCTTCGGCACCTCGGCCAGCGCTATGTGGATGGTGACGGGGACCGTCCGCAGGTCGGGACCGGCCAGCATCATCACCGGCATCGCTTCGACGCCGCAATGGCGGGCAGCCAGATGCGCCAGATATTCGGTGTGGCCCGGGAAGCGGAAGCCGGCATCGTAGAGCGGCTTCTTGGCGATCGGGCAGGTGACTACGGCCGCTGCCGCGCCGGCGAGACAGTCGGCGACTGCGCGGTGGATGGCCTCGATCGTGGCCGCCGCGTTTACCGGCTGCGGCAGGCCCGGGCTATCGACGCAACGGGCGGCGAGCGCAACCACCGGCAAGGCCCGCGCAAAGACTTGGGCCGCCTCTGCCGATGTGGTCTCCACGATCGGCAGCGAAATGCCGAGGCGGCGCGCCCGGGAGGCGATCAGGGCCGGGTCGGCGAGCAGATAGAACGGAGGCAATCCCGCTGTGTCGCGCGCCATATAGGCCGCGACGGCAATTTCAGGCCCGATTCCGGACGGATCGCCGGCGCTTAGCGCAAGCGATGTCATCGAGCGGCCCATTTCAGCGCTTGACGATGCGGGCTTTCGCCTTCAGCTCTTCGACATATTTATTGCTGAGCTCGTCGGCGTTCTTGTCGCTGGAGCCTTCGTTCTGGAACACCATCTGCGCGACCTTGTCGTCCGACACTTCGCGTGACGAGCAAATACCGATGAATTCGATGCCGCGTTCGGTCTCACGGGTGACGGTGGCTCCGCCCACCTTGGTCGCCTTGATCTGCTCTGCCCAGTCCGGCGGCAGTTGCGGCGCCAAGACTCGGCCCAGGTCGCGAACGGTCACGTCGATCAGGCCTTTGGCGAACGCATGCGTCGTGCCGCAGCCATTGAAACGGGCGCGCATGGCATCGGCCTCGCGCTTACGCTTGGCCAGTGTCGCCCGTCGTTCGGCGGCGGGAACGACGAAGATGACCTGCTGCAGCATGTACTCGGTGGCGCTCGGCTTGGCTCCGCCCTTCTCGAGCATCTTCTTCACGAGATCCTGTTCGCTGACTTTGCCCGTCCCGTCGCCGGACCGATAGCGCGCGGTCAGGGCTTGGTTCCAGGCCATCTGCGCGCGTATGAATTCCTTGAAATGGCCCTTGGTGACGCCGGATTTCTCCATGACGCCGTCGAGCTGGCTGATCTGCATCTTGTTGTTGGTTGCGAAGCGCTGGTAGGCGGCATCGACCTGAGCGTCGCTGATACGGATGCCAAGCCGCTTCGCCTCGGCCATCCGCAAGGTCTGGTCGATCATTTCCTGGCCGGCGTCGCCCTTCTTGCGCTGCAGCTTCAGGAATGCGGACCGATGCGCGATGTCGCCGGTGGTGACGGGAATGTCGTTGACCACATATTTGATCTCGCTGGCGAAGGCCTGCGGCATCATCAGGGTGACGGACACGGACGTCGCCGCCACAAGCAGCGCGAACCCGGCTGAAAAGAGGTATTTCCTCATCCTTGGCATCCCAATTCTATTCCGGCTGCGTCCGATTTGATCGTTCCCGGTGCGCGGAACCGGTGCCAGCCCTATGCGGCAAAACGATGTCGCCGACTACTGGATCGTGTCGACGGCATTGGTCGACGAGCCGAAATCGCCCAAGGTGCGGAACGACAGGTTGAAGCCGATGCTCTGCGTCACCTCCCTGGTGTTCAGGTCGCGCGACTGCGAGTAGGTCATCAGATAGGTGAAGCAGGAATCATTGTAGGCGAAGCCCACGCCGTCCTTCACCAGCAGGCTCTCCTGCAGATCGTAGGTTCCTGTCCCGAAGACGCGCCAGTTCTCGGCAAGGTGCGTCGAAGCTCCCAGCGTGACCTCGTGACGGTCGGTCGTAAAGCCGTAGAGGGGCTGGGCTTCGATGAACGCGTATTTGGCGCTCAGCGAAACCGGTAGGCCGGAATAGGCGGCCTTCAGCTCGGCGCGGCGAACCTCGAAGGTCTGTTCGTCGAAACGGCCGCTGACCGAGGCCGCGAAACCGTTAGGGCTGTTGATGCCGAACAGGCCAACATAATCGGACTTGGAGCTTTCCAGCCCCGAATCGGCGCCGACATTGACCAGGTCCGGCGCGGCGTAGGAGTTTTCGCCGCCAAGCTGGTAGGATTGGCCGACAATCGCATTTGTGCCCCAGCCATTATTGTACGAGCCGGAGTAGCGCACCCCGACATTGGCGCGCGAACCGCCTTCGATGCGGTCATAGCCGGAGAATTTGTCGCGCTCGAACAATGTGGTCGCGTCGAAGACCATGCTCTGTGCGTCTTCGTTGGGGATGGCCAAGCCACCGACATATTGTTCATTGGGACGTACGAAGACCTGGGCCATCGGCTCGAACACATGGCTCGAGCTTAGGCCGGAAAACAGCACGGGCCAGCGCATCTCCAGCCCGGCGGTCGCCATGTAGCGGGAAAACGATGAGCGCACGTCGTCTTGCTCGCCCAGATTGGTCGCCATCTGATTGATCGCGGCAAGCGATCCGGATGAGGCATTGACGTAGTCGGCGTCCCCCTGCAAGGCCAGCAAAGGCGTCAGCACCAGCCCGCCATCGGTGATGAATGTCCGCTTCCACTCGGCTTCCGCCGTGAGCCGGCCTGACTCGCCTTCGATGCCGCGCACGCGCTGCGTGCCGGACGAGGGATCGTATTGGTCGAAGTAGGTCTCATCGAGATCGTCGCGACGCAGCACACGCGCGTTGACGTTGAGGGACAACTGGCCGCCGCCGACCGAGACGTCGGGGATATAGGCGTAGTCGAGCGAGGGAAGCACCCAGGGCTGTTGCCCGCTTCGCGCTGCGGGATTGCTGTCTAGCGCGTCTTCCTGAACCTCGAAATGCATGGCGCGCACATCGAAGTAGTTCCGGCCGTTGAGACCCGTCAGATAAACCGACGACTGGTGGACGTACTGGTTGTATTTCTCGATATTGTACGTATTCGAAAAATTCTTATCGGTCTGAAGCAACACATCCCAGCCGAAATCCCAGCGGGGATTGATGGCGAACTTGCCCTGGGTTCCCATCATGCCGCGGAACCTGTTCGGATCTCCGACTTCGCCCGAATTGACGTTGTGTCCCAACGTGCCAGGGAAACCATCCGGGTCGACGAAGGTGTCGGGATCCTGCTGCCGAATACCGGCGATCTTCAGGGTGTACTCGCCATTGTTGAAGCGTTGGCGCCATTCGGCCTCGCCGAGGAAGCCTTGCTTCGTATAGCCGGTGCCGGTGACGGTAAGGTCATAAGTCGGTGCCAGGGCCAGATAATACGGGATTTTCACCCCGACGCCGAGATCGCTCTCGTAGACGATGCCGGGGATCAGGAAGCCGCTTTTGCGCTTCACGGTGGGGTCGGCGATCTCGAATGCGGGCAGATAGGCGAGTGGGAAGCCGAAGAACTCGAAATTCGCGTTCTCGAAGCGAACCGTCTTCTTCTCTCCGTTCCAGATGATCTTCCTGGCCTTGACGCGCCATGTCGGCGCCTTGTCGGGCTTGTCCTCGCACGGTTCGCAGGCGGTGTAGACGCCATTGTGGAACGTGGTCAGCACGCCGCCCATGCGCTCGGCGCTTTCGGCGGCGAAATAGGCCTTATCGATGGTTTCGACGCGCAGCGCGTTGACGAAGCCGTCCGCGAAATCATCCGTAAGGTCGATATGCTGCGAATTGATCTTGGTGCCGTCGCTGTTGACGACTTCGACATTGCCGCTTGCCACCAGCCGCTTGGTCTTGCGGTTGTACTCGACGCGCTGCGCGACAAGGCGATTGCCGCCGTAGTCGATCTGCACGGCGCCGACGGCGGTCACGGTCTGGTTGTCGTTGTTGTAAACCAGCGTGTCGGCGGCCAGCAGCATCTGCGAGCCGGACGGCACCTTGGTCGCCAACTCACTGACGTCCTGTGCGAACGCCGGCAAAGGGACTCCGCAGGCAAGCAGGCACGCCAAGGCGCTCGCCGCGTAGAGGCGCGCCAAAGCATGCTGCCTGTTGCTGGGCAAAAACGCCTCCGTCACTAGCCGTCTTCCTTATATAACAGGAAAGTCACCCCGAAGAACATAGCTACCACGACTGGCACCCAGGCGGCTAGAACAGTCGGCACAAACCCCGCGATGCCGAACGCCTTGACCAGGACCGAAACGACATAAAGCAGAAACCCGGCCACGATGCCACCCAGAATCATCGTTGCCGACTGTCCCATCCTAGCAAATCGCATTGAAACTGTTGCCGCAATCAGCGTCATGGCGACGAGAAGGAACGGCAACGCCACGAGAGAATCAAACTGCATGGCGAACGCATTTGCCTTGAGGCCGAACGAGCGGGCAACCTCGATCTTGCCGGGCAGCTCGTAGAAGGGAATCGTCTCGGGCCGCGCCAGCCGCTCCTGCACGAATTCAGGCTTCAGATTCGTCGGCACGCGATCGCTGTCGGCTGCCTGGATTGTCCCGTTCTGGAAGGTCTTTACGTTCTGCAACTCCCAATAGCCGTCCCGCAGGAAGGCGCGTTCGGCGTCCTTGCGCGCGACGATGTTGCCTTGCGGGTCGAGAACGAAGAATACGGCGTCAGCCATCTCGAGGCCCTGGTTGAGAATGGCTCTTGCACCGATGATGGTGTCGCCCGAACTCGTCTTTTGCCGGATCCACGGAGCCGCATCGGCCGAGACCGTGTTCGATTTGCCGGAGCGCAATTGGGTCTCGATCTGCTCTGACCAGGAAAAGGCATGCGCCGCGAGCGGATTGATGACGCCCACCGAAAGCACCCCGAACAGCAGCGCCCCGATGCAGCAAGGCAACAGAAATTGCCACGCGGAAACACCGGCCGACCGGGCGATGACCAGTTCATAGCGCCGATTGAGCGAAACCAGCGTCGCCATTGCCGAGAAGAGGCCAACGAAGGGCACCGTCTGCAGCATGATCATCGGCATGCGAAGTCCGGAAATGGCCAGGGCCGTTCCGTAGGTGAAGCCGGGCAGGCCTGTGGTGCGGCCCGAAAGCTCGGTGAAGTCGATCAGGAACACCAGCGCGAGCAGGCCGATGAAGAACCAGATCGTGATCGTCACATAGCGGAAGAAGAAATAGCGGCCCAGCGTCCAGCCCATCAACCGGCTCCCTGACCTGAAGCATCACGCCCGGAAAGACGCAGTTTGACGGCATGCCAGCTGTCGCCGAGGCGGCTGGCCAAACTTGTCACCCAGTCCGCCCAGGCCACCGGCAGTTCCATGGTTCGGTTCGAAACGATGAACCAGATCGCCACCGCGGCCGCGGCGATGGGCACGCCATAGACCATATAGGCGTATTGCGGAACCTCGTCGGCCTTGCTGGCCGCGAAGAACCCCAGCCAGCGCACGAACAGCGATATGGCGATGGCCGTGATCAGCGGGTTGACGCGCGCCTCGCGATGCGAGCGCGCGTCGCCCGCGACGGCGAGCGCGATCAACGCGAAGACGATGGAATAGGTCCATTCCGAGAATCGCTGGTCGACTTCGGCCCGGTACTCGTTGGGATTCTGCTGATAGTGCTTGTCGTTGGCGCTCGGATTGAGCAGGTACTGAGTTGTCTGATCCTTCGGCAGCAGCGTCACGGCCGATGCCGCCGCCATGAAGGCGGACATGTCAAAAGCGTAGGAAGTGAACCGAATGACGCTGAGGTCGCCGGTCAGGGTTTTGCGATGAATGACACCATCATTCATCATCAGCACCTTTTCACCCGCGCGGTCGATGACGCTGCCGCTTTTGGCGTAATAGACGAGATTGACGCCTTCCTCGCGCGAATCGGCGACGAAGATGCCGCCCAGCCGATTGTCGGGAAGCCGCTCGCCGATTTGCAGGAACAGCCCGTTCTCGATCTTGCGGAACGTGCCCTCCTGGATGATCAGCGATAGCAGGTCTGCGCGAGACGAAGCCACAAGGGCACGGTTTTTCTGGCGGGCATAGGGGTCGATGCCATTGTCGACGGCAAAGGAGAAGACGCTCGCCGCCAGCGCCAGAAGGATGATCGGCCGTACGATCGTCCAGCGCGAGGCGCCCGAGGCGTTGACGACGGCGAGCTCGGAATCCGAATTCATGACGCTGAGCGTCTGGGCGACCGCCACCACCAGCGCGAAAGGCACGACGATGGGAATTATGGATGGAAGGATCAGCCCCGCGACCTCGAAGAAGGTCAGCGCCGACTGGCCACTGTCGGTGACCAGATCGATCTTTGCCAGAACCTGCGTCGTCCACACGATCGCCAGCGTCCAGACAAGCGCGGCGATGAAGACCACGAAAGTGCGGCGCATGATGTAGCGTTCAACAACCTTCATGAAGGCTTTTCTCGATTTCTTCGAACGGCATCATGCCACCGCGCAAGGGTAGCTGTCCGGCGTCGCCTGCACAACTGGCTCCATCAGGTGATCGATCCGGTCCCGTTCCACGTCACCCGCCCAGGCAGCAGGAGTGTCGGCGTCAATGGATAAGAAAGGGAGAACATCGATGGTTAACAACAACTTGCGGCCAAAAGCGGGGCCGGCCCGACAAGAATCGCCATCGATTCCGCTGGTCATATGGGAAGGGCGTTTGGCAAAGTCTTGCCAAATGCCCGAAAACGACCAAATGTCGCGCTTCGCTTCGAACCGCTGTGCCGCAAGCCAGGTTTCCCCGAAAGCAGGACATAATGAATCACAGACCATCGATCGCCTTTGCCAAAATTTCCACCCCCAGGAAAGGCAGCGTCTTCGTATTGTCCGCGGAGGAAGGCGATCGTAGTGATGCAGCCAGGGCCTGCGATCCGGGCAATACGCTGGAGCGGGCCTTTCCCGTGGCCGAATTCACCGGCAAGTTCGCCGCTGTCGTCGAAGTGCTGGCGCCCGAGGCAAGCTCCCTCGATAGGCTGATTGCAATCGGCGTCGGCAAGGTGTCGGCCCTGGACGAATATGCCTGGCTGAAACTTGGCGGCACCATTGCCGCATCGTTGCGCAAGGCAGCCGATGTGGCCGTTGTGCTGGACCTGGTCGGCGCCTCGCCGAGCGGCAAGGACGCCGCGAGCCTGGCGGCGGGCATTCTCCTGCGCGGCTACTCCTTCGACAAGTACAAGACCAGGAAGGACAAAGACAACGGCAAGGCCGAATCGAAAAAGCCGGCCAAGATAACCATCCATACCGCCGATCCGGCGGCCGCGAAGAAGGCTTTCGCCGAGACCGAGGCGGTCGTGGACGGCGTGCTGCTGGCGCGCGATCTGGTCAACGAACCGGCCAATACCCTTGGCCCGGTTGAGTTCGCAGCCCGCGCCGGGGAATTGGAGGCGCTTGGCGTCAAGGTCGAGCTCCTGGCCGAGAAGGAGATGAAGAAGCTCGGCATGGGCTCCCTGCTCGGCGTCGCCCAGGGGTCGCCGAGGGGTGCCCGCTTGGCCGTCATGCAGTGGAATGGCGGCAAGCCGAAGGACACTCCGATCGCCTTCGTCGGCAAGGGCGTCACCTTCGATACCGGCGGTAATTCGATGAAGCCTGCCTCGGGCATGGAGGACATGAAGGGCGACATGGGGGGCGCGGCGGCCGTTACCGGGCTGATGCACGCGCTTGCCGCCCGCAAGGCTAAGGCCAATGTCGTCGGCATCATAGGCCTTGTCGAGAACGCCGTCGACGGCCATGCCCAGCGCCCCGGCGATATCGTGACCTCGATGTCGGGTCAGACCATCGAAGTGCTCAACACGGACGCGGAAGGCCGCCTCGTTCTGGCCGACGCGCTCTGGTACTGCAACGACCGCTTCCAGCCGAAAGTCATGGTCAACCTGGCGACGCTGACCGGCGCCATCATGGTGGCGCTCGGCCAGCATTACGCCGGCCTGTTTTCCAACAATGACGAACTGGCGGAGAGGCTGACGGCGGCCGGCCAGGCAACGCAGGAGCGGCTCTGGCGCATGCCCCTCGGCGCCGAATATGACAAGCTGATTGATTCCAAGAACGCCGATATGAAGAACATCGGCGGCCGCTATGGCGGCGCCACCATCGCCGCGCAATTCCTGCAGCGCTTCGTCAAGGATACGCCCTGGGCGCATCTCGACATCGCCGGCACCGCCATGGGCGCGCCGTCGAGCGAGATCAACCAGTCCTGGGGTTCTGGCTTCGGCGTGCGGCTGCTCGATCGGCTGGTGCGCGACAATTATGAGCAGTGAACGCATAGAGCCGACAGGCTGAAGCCATGGCCGATGTCCTGTTTTACCACCTGACCGAGTCGACGCTGGAGGAGACCTTGCCCGGCCTGCTGGAACGCAGCGCCGACCGTGGCTGGCGCGCCGTGGTGCAGACCGGCACCGAGGAGCGGCGCGACGCGCTCGACCAGCATCTGTGGACCTTCCGAGACGATTCGTTTCTCGCGCACGGGACCGACCGCGAGGCCTATCCCGGCGACCAGCCGATCCTGTTGACCACGGGTGACGCCAACCCCAACGGGGCCAGGATAAGGTTCCTCGTCGACGGTGCCTCACCGCCCGATCTCGGCGGTTACGAGCGCGCCGTATTTCTGTTCGACGGGCATGATTCGGCCCAGGTCGAAGCCGCGCGGGGACAGTGGAAGCTGATGAAGGATGCCGGCCACGCAGTGACCTACTGGCAGCAGACACCCGATCGGCGCTGGGAGCGCAAAGCCTGAGGCCCCGATTGGGCAAGCGCGCCTGATCGGCTGCGCCTTTTGCGGCACTGCGGATTCTGCGACTGGTGATCTGTCCATCGCCTTTTTTTCATTCAGGCGCTATTGGCAACCTGTAACCCTCTCGGTGATGTGAATGCGCTTTCTCTTTGTCCTGCTCATCCTTGCCGGCGCCGGTGTCGGTTTCGCCTATCCCTGGGCGATCACCAATTTCTCCGGTCACGAGATTGGCACCTGGCGGGTCTACGAGCAGGGTCGCTTCAAGCCGGTAACGGTGCCGCTCGCTAGCCGCGACGCGCCGGTGCGGGTTCTGGTCGATTTGACGGCTCGGGCCGAGCGCATCGTTTCGCAGCAGCACACCGTGCTGACGCTGACCGCCGCAACAAACGGCCGCACGGAACTCGCGTCGACCCTTCAATTCAATCATTCCGACAACCCTCGCCAGGCCAGCCCGCAACTGCCTTACAGGATTTTCCGCGATGAGGCCGGCGTGATCGCGACCGTCAACCCTGGCCCTTACACCTTTACCGTCGGTCAGGGCGACGCGGAGGACATTCCGATGCGCGCGGTCGATCTCATCTTGCGCTCCGGTGCGGGCGAGGCCGACGGGCGTGCGCGGCCGATTGGTTTTGCCCTGCTGGCCGTCGGATTGATCGGGTTTCTGCTGACCCTGCGCTCTGGTGGCGGCCGGCCAGAAAATCCGAATTCGCAGCCGCCAGCGCCGCGCTGGGGCAGGGGATCCAGGTGAATTATCGCCACGCCTATCACGCCGGAAATTTCGCCGATGTCGTCAAGCATGTCGTGCTGACGCGACTGTTGGAATATCTCAAGCACAAGGACAAGGCGTTTCGCGTCATCGATACGCATGCCGGCATTGGTCGCTACGACCTGTCTTCGGTCGAGGCGCAGAAGACCGGCGAGTGGCTGGGCGGCATCGGCCGCCTGACCGATGCGCCGCTCAACGGACCTGCGGCTGCGCTGCTGGCGCCCTATCTCGATGCGGTGCGCGCGCTCAATCCCGATGGCGGTATCCAGAAATATCCCGGCTCGCCGCTCGTCGCGCGCCATCTCATGCGCAAGCAGGATCGATTGTCGGCGATCGAACTGCACCCCAAGGATGTCGCGAAGCTTAGGACGCTGTTTGCCGGCGATTTCCAGACCCGGATCATAGAGCTCGACGGCTGGCTGGCGCTCGGCGCGCATCTGCCGCCGAAGGAAAAGCGCGGACTGGTGCTTATCGATCCGCCCTACGAGGAACCGGGAGAGTTTGATCGCCTCGTCGACGGGCTGGTAAGGGCGCACAGGCGCTGGCCGGGCGGCATCTATGCACTCTGGTATCCGATCAAGGACCGCAAGGCGATCATCGCCTTCAGGAAGGCGCTGAAGCAATCCGGCATCCCGAGGCTTCTGGACATTGAATTCGAGATCAAACCGGCATCTTCGGAACCCAGTCTCGACGGCAGCGGCCTGGTGGTGGTCAACCCGCCCTTCACGCTGGAGGGGGAATTGCGGGTTCTGTTGCCAGTGCTGCACAGAGTGCTCGCCCTGGCGAAGCCCGCCCACTGGTCTCTGGAGTGGCTGGCCGGAGAATAGGACCTCGGCCTTGCTCGCGCCCCGTGAATTACGGCGGGGCATGCCGCCGCTTCGGGCACCTGGGCTTGGCCGAGCCAGTTCAAACCCGGGACCGTTCGGTCACACAACCGCTTGACCGCCGCCGAGCGAATCCCCACAGTGGGTGCAATCGCTCATATGAGGCTGCCATGACTCGCTTCGCCAAATCCGCGCTTGCCGCACTGATTGCCCTGTGCACTCCACTTGCCGCGCCCTTTGGCGTCATGCAAGCGGCGCATGCGGCCGACCTTCAGATCTATTCCGATGAAGACAGCGGCGTCTGTGGCGAAGCCTGGGTGCTCAACAAGATCACCAGCCGCTTTTCCTATCAGGTGCATCACGTCCCCCATCTTCCGGATGTGCGAATCACCGATTTCCAGCGCATTCACCAGCACCGCTATTTGCCGGCCAATGAAACCTGGCCCATCGGTCGCCGCTATTGCGGCGCCACCGTCAGTTTGTCCGACGGCCGCGACCGGGCCATCTGGTACCTGATCGAAGAAGGGCAGGGCTTCGCCTCGATCGGCGACAATGTCGAGTTCTGTGTTTCGGGCTTCGACCGCTGGATGGTCTACAACGGCAGCTGCCGCATCCTGCGCTGAGCACTGCTTTCTCACCCTAAGGTCGCGCGCCGGCATCGTTGCGGGCGGGCATGCGATGGTTGCCGGCATCGACGCATCGCTCCACCGGAGCGTTCACCGCTCTATTTCCGCCCGACCAAGAATCTAAGCCGCGTGCCCTGGCTCGTCAGCGTCCATCGATTGCGGCCGGTGTAACCGCGGCGCCAATTGGAGCGACCTGTCCGCCGAAAAACGCTTTCATGATGTAGATTGGCTGATTGTGCAAGACGGTCGCAATGAGAATGAAGTAGTTCGTAAATTCATAACTAAGAATCAAGGCGTAAGGCAGCCGTCTAATCTTGCGAGTTAGCGGAAAGATCGGCCTGACTGGATGCGGCAGTGATTGATCGATGACTCACGACGACGGTCGAAGATCAACAGCGGATTCTGTGAAGGTTCGCATTTTCAGATTCGGCTCGTAGCAGGAGTCTAAGCAGGGAAAATCATGCCCATTGCTTCGCTGGCTAGCGAGGTGCGAGTCAGATATGCATTGGCCGCCGGGTCATTCACGGCCGTCGGCGTAAAGCAAGGGGCATGATATGGCGAAACAGTCGTCCAAGGCGCCGGCATCCAAGACACCGGCGAAGAAATCACCTGTGAAAGCGGCTACGGCGAAGGTCGCGGCGGCGGTGAAGAAAGCGGAACCAGCTGCCAAGGCGAAGGCGGCAGGAGCCAAGGCCGCGGCGAAGCCGGCGGCAAAGGCGGCTTCGGCTAGCAAGCCAGCGGCCAAAGCGGCGGCGAAGCCAGCAGTGAAGGCGGCGACAAAGCCGGCGAAAGCGGCAGTAAAGACAGCGCCAGCCAAGGCGGCGGCAAAGCCAGCGCCAGCAAAGGGAGCGGCGAAGACCGCGCCAGCCAAGGCGGCGGCAAAGCCAGCGCCAGCAAAGGCAGCGGCGAAGACCGCGCCAGCCAAGGCGGCCGCCGCAAAACCCGCCGTCAAGAAAGCGACGACCGCGACAGCGGTTGCAAAGCCGGCTGCCAAGGCAGCGCCGGCCAAGAAAGCGGCTGCCCCGGCGGCAACGAAGCCCGAAGTGAAGAAGGCTGCGGCGCCGAAGGGCAGGGCCACATCTGCAAAGGCCGAGGCCACACCGGCAAAGGCAAAGACGCCAGCCAAGACGTAGCACAGGCTTCACCAAAGCACCGCGTGCCCTCCCGAGGGGCGCGCGGGGCGACCCCGACCCTGTAGCTGGCGCATGCCCTTCCGACAAAACGGACCCGGTTCACGGTCCATGTGCGAGAACATGTGCACAATGGGTCAGATGCGCCGCGCCGGACAGGCTGCCACGTTTGCCCAACTGGTGCGGGTGCTCTGACGCGTCCGCCCAGTGCAAGCACCCGAAATGCGGGCGCGACCTCGTTTCTGGACGTCCTTTTCCTGGAGCGTGGCCGTTGCCTGCCAGCCGGTCCCGGTCGACAGTCCAGGCCGCCAACAGGAAACGCATCATGCCCAGACTGCTCTACGCCTCTGCTTCTCCGTATAGCTCCAAGGTGCGCATGGCCGCCGCCTATGCCGGCATTGCCATCGAACTGGCTGCAACGAAGACGGAGGAGAAGCCAGCGGCCCTGATGGAAGCCAATCCGCTCGGCAAGATTCCGGTGCTGGTGCTTGATGATGGCCGCTCCATCCATGACAGCCGCGTCATTACCCAATATCTCAACAGGCTGTCGAAGAGTGCGCTGTTTCCACGTAACCCTGACAAGCGGCTGGAGGCGGAAGTGCTGGAGGCCATGGCCGACGGCATTTGCGATTGCGCATTGTCGATGGTCTACGAGCGGCGTATGCGGCCCGAGGAAATGGCCTATCAGCCTTGGCTCGATCGCCAGTGGGCGAAGATCACGGCTGCGCTCGATCTGCTGAACGCCAATCCGCCAAAACTGCCGAGGAAGATCACCGCCGGGCAGATGGCCCTGCGCGCCTGCCTCGGCTATCTTGCGCTGCGCTTCGCCGGCAAATGGGAAAAGGGCCGCGCCAGGCTGACCAGATGGATGGCCCGCTTCGACCAAAAGTTTCCAGAGCTGAAAGCCTGTATTCCGTCCTGATCGCTCCGACAGAGCGCAGCGATTGCCACAAAAAAAGCCGGGCGCGAGGCCCGGCTTTTCGTGTCGTCGCTAGAACGACTTAGAACTTCATGCCAACGCCGAAGGTAACGCGGTTATCGGTGGCCTTGACCTTGCCGATGCCATCAAAGCTCTTGCTGCCGAAATCGGTGTAACGATATTCGACGCGACCGAACACATTGTCGGTGAGCTTGATGTCGGTGCCGACGCCGGCCGTCCAGCCAAGCATGGTCGCGCGGTCCGAGCCGTACGTGTTATCTTCAACCTTCAAGCTCCTTCCGGCAAGACCGCCGGTACCGTAGAGCAGGATTTCCGGCGTCATGGCATAGCCGAGACGGGCTCGCAAGGAGCCCTCGAAGCCGGCCTTGGAATTAACGCCACGCTCATCGCCCTTGACGCCATTATAGCCGAGTTCGCCTTCAGCACCGTAGACGAAGTTCTCCTGCTGCCACTGATAGCCGCCGAAGACGCTGCCGACGAAACCCTTGGTACCGACGTCAACGTTGTCGATACCCAGATCCTTCTCCTTGGTATGGCCGCTGAAACCATAACCAACGTTAAGACCGGCATAAGGACCGGCCCAGGACGCGACGGGCAGTTCAGCTATCGGCGCGGGTGCCGGCGGTTCCTCGGAAACGACGTCCGCGGCATAGGCAGTTCCAGTAAGGGCGAAGAGGCCCAGAGCTACGGCCAGCGGCCGTGCAAATTTGAGATCGGCTTGCATTGTTCTTTACTCCTTAAGCCACAGGACACAGGCTTTTTTCTCACGATCGCCATCAACCCGTCCGGGGGGTGAAACGGATCTGGCGTTCGTCGGTTCCAAATGTCGTGTCAAAATGCGGCTGAAGCGAACCTGAACTTGGGTCATTCCCCGGCGCGAATGAGGCCGAACCTTGACGTTGCATCTTCGCAACAGCGAGATGTCAGTAGATCATCCGTGTTGCGCTGCACGCCGCTTGGTACAAGGACTCTGGCCACCTATATTTGGGCGGCGATCGTGCCACCGGGAATGCGTTTGGTGGCGAGATTGGCCTCATCGCCACAGTGCTGCCCAACGTGCGAACGCCGTTTAACGGATGGAGGGCCATAATTCGCCGGCGGGGTATTTTTCGGACCACAATTGAGGGTTGACAGCGAATGAGCAAAGCCACTGGCACCGCGCTTGTGACGGGCGGCGCGAAAAGGATCGGCAGGGCGGTCGTCCAGGATCTAGCCGGCCATGGTTTCGCCGTTGCCATTCACTGCCACCGCTCGCGCGACGAAGCCCAGGCGCTGGCCGACGCGATCGTGGTGGCCGGTGGCCGCGCGGCGGTGGTCGCCGCCGACCTTACCGACATGGGCGCCGCCGGCGATCTTATCGGCCAGGCGGAAGCGGCCCTCGGACCCGTGTCGTTGCTTGTCAACAACGCATCCCTGTTCGAGGACGATTCGGTTCTGGATTTCGACTGGAAGGCCTGGGACCGACATTTTGCCGTCCATGTGAAGGCACCGGCCCTTCTGGGCCGGGATTTTGCCCGTGCGCTGCCCGAGGGGCAGGAGGGACTGATCGTCAACATCATCGATCAGCGTGTGTGGCGACCTACCCCACTTTATTTCTCCTATGCGCTGTCGAAATCGACCTTGTGGACGGAAACTCAGATGATGGCACAGGCCCTTGGGCCGCGCATCCGCGTGAACGGCATCGGTCCGGGGCCGGCCCTGAAGAGTGCCCGCCAGGACGCAAGCGATTTTGCCGCGCAGGTCGATGGCTTGATCCTTGGGCGCGGCCCTCAATTGGCTGAATTCGGCGCCACAATCCGTTATCTCTGGGAAGCGCGGTCGATCACCGGCCAGATGATCGCGCTTGATGGCGGCCAGCATCTTGCATGGCAGACGCCCGATGTGACAGGCATGGCGCAATGAGTCCCACCGATCAAAAAAACAGGCCACGCCAGGGCGACGACATGCCTCCTGACGTCGAACTCGACGTCGAGGATGAGTCGCTGGACGAAATCGTCGAACCCGTCGGCCCGGACGTCGCCTTCACCGCCATCGACTGGACGCCGCATGCCGGCGACGCCGAGGGCATGGTCGGCGCCGAAGTGATCCAGACGCTGGTCAAGCGGCTGCCCAACGCACCCGGCGTCTACCGGATGATGAACGCCGCTGGCGACGTGCTCTATGTTGGCAAGGCGCGCAGCCTTAAGAAGCGCGTCACCAATTATGCGCAAGGGCGATTCCACACCAATCGGATCGGCCGCATGGTGCGCGAGACGTCGACGATGGAGTTCGTCGTCACCCGCACCGAGATCGAAGCACTGCTGCTCGAAGCCAATCTTATCAAGCGCCTACGGCCCAGATTCAATGTGCTGATGCGCGACGACAAGTCGTTCCCCTATATCCTCCTGACCGGAGATCACGTCTCACCCGGCATCTACAAGCACCGGGGCGCGCGCTCGCGCAAAGGCGACTATTTCGGCCCGTTCGCTTCTGCCGGCGCGGTCGGGCGCACCATCAACTCGCTGCAGCGCGCATTCTTGCTGCGAAGCTGCACGAATTCGTTCTACGAGAACCGCACGCGTCCCTGCCTGCTTTACCAGATCAAGCGCTGCGCGGGCCCCTGCACCGGCGAGATATCGCATGTCGAGTACGCTGAACTGGTCGCCGAGGCGAAGGACTTTCTCTCCGGCCGCAGCCAGAAGGTGAAGACGGAAATTTCCGCCGCCATGCAGCAGGCCTCGCAGGACCTCGATTTCGAACGCGCCGCCATCTATCGCGACCGACTCGCGGCGCTGTCGCATGTCCAGAGCCATCAGGGAATCAATCCGGCGACTGTCGACGAGGCAGATGTTTTCGCCATCCATCAGGAGGGCGGACAGGTCTGCATCCAGGTGTTTTTCTTCCGCACCGGCCAGAACTGGGGCAATCGCGCCTACTTCCCCAAGGCAGATCCGGCGCTGGAGGCGGCGGAGGTGCTGGGCTCGTTCCTGGCGCAGTTCTACGACGACAAGCCGACGCCGCGCGTCATTCTGCTCTCGCATGGCGTCGAAGACCAGGAACTGCTTGCCGAGGCGCTATCGACCCGCGCCGGTCGCAAGGTATCGATCTCGGTTCCGCAACGCGGCGAGAAGAAGGACCTGACCGACAACGCTTTGCAGAATGCGCGCGAAGCGCTCGGCAGGCGGCTGGCCGAAACATCCACGCAAGCTCGTCTTCTTGCCGGATTCGCCGAGACCTTCGGCCTGCCCAAGCCGCCGGTGCGCATCGAGGTCTACGACAACTCGCACATCATGGGCACCAATGCCGTCGGCGCCATGGTCGTCGCCGGGCCCGAGGGCTTCGTCAAGAATCAGTATCGCAAGTTCAATATCCGCTCGACCGAGATCACGCCCGGCGATGATTTCGGCATGATGCGCGAAGTGATGGAGCGGCGATTCTCGCGGCTTCTAAAGGAGCATGGCGATGGCGGGGTGGTCGACGAAGCTGCGGGGGAGGATGACGTCGAAGACGACCTTTCCGGCGGCTTCCCGGCCTGGCCCGACGTGATCCTGATCGACGGCGGCCAGGGACAGATGACGGCTGTGCGCAAGATCCTCTCCGATCTCGGCATCGAGGATCGGGTCGTGGCGATCGGTATCGCCAAGGGACAGGATCGCGACGCCGGCCGCGAGCGCTTCTTCGTCAAGGGCAGGGATTCGTTTTCGCTGCCGGTCCGCGATCCCGTGCTTTATTTCGTCCAGCGCCTGCGTGACGAGGTGCATCGTTTCGCCATCGGTTCG
Organism: Mesorhizobium sp. ES1-1; assembly: GCF_020164785.1. Lineage (GTDB taxonomy): Bacteria > Pseudomonadota > Alphaproteobacteria > Rhizobiales > Rhizobiaceae > Mesorhizobium. The sequence goes on from NZ_JAIUGX010000002.1 coordinate 317,606, forward strand.
CATCGGGCGCGCCGCAAGAAGGAGATGGTCAAGAGCCCGCTCGACGAGATCAGTGGGATCGGCCCGGGCCGCAAGCGCGCCCTGCTGATGCATTTCGGAACAGCCAAGGCGGTCAGCCGCGCCGCCATCGAGGATCTCAGAAAGGTCGGCGGTATTTCAGAACAGGTTGCGAAGCTGGTCTACAATCATTTTCACGAGAGTTGATGCACATCGCTCAAAAGTGTGTAGCGGTTTTGGCACGGCACCGTGCATCATGCCCTGGGCGCGGCTTACGGTATTTTTGGCTGGCCAGTCGATTCTGGCCTGTTGACCCCCTACACCAGCTTCTGATTTGAGTAGGCAGGCAGAAAGAGTTCCCCGACATGGCCAAGCGCGCATTCAACCTGCCCAACATGCTCACCTACGCCCGCATCGTCGCGGTGCCGCTGGTGGTCCTGTGCTTCTTTCTCGAAGGCCATCTGAAGTCCAGCGACTTCGCCCGCTGGTCGGCGCTGATCATATTCCTGCTGGCCAGCATTACCGATTATCTGGACGGCTATCTGGCGCGCGCCTGGCAGCAGACGTCCAACATCGGCAAAATGCTCGACCCGATCGCCGACAAGCTGCTGGTCGCAACCTGCCTGCTGCTTCTGGCCGCCGACACCGACCGCCATGCCGGCATTGCCGGTTGGTCGCTATGGGCGGCGATCATCATCCTGTGCCGCGAGATCCTCGTCTCGGGACTGCGCGAATATCTGGCGGCGCTCAAGGTTTCGGTGCCGGTAACGCAGCTTGCCAAATGGAAGACCGCGATCCAGATGGTCGCCATCGCGTTCCTGCTGGTCGGACCGGCCGGCGACAAGATCTTCCCGCTGACGACACAAACCGGACTGGTGCTGCTATGGATCGCTGCCCTGGTTACGCTCTACACCGGCTATGACTATTTTCGCGCCGGCCTCAAGCACATCATGGACGAATGAGATGACCACCCGGCTCATCTACTTTGCCTGGGTGCGAGAGCGGATCGGCATGCCGGAGGAGGATGTCGAATTGCCTGAGGGGATCGACACCGTCGCCGACCTCCTACGCTGGCTGAAATCGCGTGGCGAGGCATACGAGCATGCGCTGCAATATCCAGACGTGATCCGCGTCGCCATCAACCAGGAACATGTCGACCACCGCGAGAAAATATCGGGCGCGCGCGAGATCGCGCTGTTCCCGCCGATGACCGGGGGCTGATCGATGCCGGACGGCCTGGTGCCAAAGGTGCGGATTCAGCACCAGGATTTCGACATCGCCGCCGAGATCGCCAGCCTGACGCAGGACCGCACCGACATCGGCGCCGTGGTGACGTTCTCCGGCCTTTGCCGCGACGAAAAGGGCACGCTCTCGGCCCTGGAACTCGAACATTATCCCGGCATGGCGGAGGCGGAAATCAAGCGCATTGCGGCCGAAGCTCTTACGCGCTGGCCGTTGCAGGGGCTCACCGTCATCCACCGGCACGGCAAAATCCGGCCGGGCGAGAATATCGTTCTCGTGGTCACTGCGTCGACCCATCGCCAGGCCGCGTTCGAGGCGGCGGACTTCCTTATGGATTATCTCAAATCGCGTGCGCCCTTCTGGAAGAAGGAGCATCGCGCTGACGGCTCTGAGGGCGGCTGGGTCGACGCCAAGGATACCGACGCCAACGCCGCGCGCCGCTGGCCGTCATCCGAATAGGGTAAGGGCTGGCCAATCTGCTGGCCGAGTGTCGGCCGGGGACCGGATTGGACATTTCCAGTCTGGGTCAGGGAGCGTGTGGCAACGGGGGCTTTTCGATGCGCCGCTGGCCGGGCATAAGAAAAAGGGCCGGCGCGGTGCCGGCCCTTTCTCTTGTAATCCAGCAAGTTCGGCTCAGCCGACGACTTCGGTGTCCGAGAACCAGTACTTGATTTCCTGCGCTGCGGTTTCCGGCGCATCGGAACCATGCACCGAATTCTCTCCGATCGACATTGCGTGCACCTTGCGGATGGTGCCTTCGGCGGCATTGGCCGGGTTGGTGGCACCCATCACTTCGCGGTTGCGCGCAATGGCGTTCTCGCCTTCCAGGACCTGCACGACGGTCGGGGCCGACGACATGAACTCGACCAGTTCGCCGAAGAACGGGCGATCCTTGTGCACAGCGTAGAATCCTTCGGCCTCGCGGCGGCTCATCCACACCCGACGCGAAGCGATGACGCGCAGGCCGGCATCCTCCAGCATCTTGGTGATGGCGCCGGTGAGATTGCGCCGGGTCGCGTCCGGCTTGATCATGGAAAAGGTGCGTTCGATCGCCATGGGTCGTCCTTGTGATGAGAATGGGAATTGGGAGTGGCGGGCTCTATACAAGCCGCCCGGCCCATTGCCAAGGGGCGTGGAGGACCGACGAGGCGGACTGAAAGCCGATTGCAGACGGCTACACAGCCGTTCTTTGCTTGCTATAGTGTGCTGTCGGCGCCACGCTGAAGTCGGCGCGAATGGAGACAAACGACCATGACAGACGATCGTCAGGAGCGCATTCGCAAGCGTGCGCACCAAATCTGGGAGGAGGAGGGGCAACCGGCCGGCCATCACGAGCGCCATTGGCGCCAGGCCGCCCAAGACATCGACCGGGATAGCGCCGGGAAACCGTCGAAAGCCACGAAGGCAGCCGCCGCTGGCAAGGCAAAAACTAGTTCCAAGCTAGAAAAGGCCAGCGAACCCAAAGCCAGCAGGCCGAAGGCCGACAAGCCTAAGAAGTCCGCTAAGTAGATCCGGCCGCTTGGCCTTGGTCCGCGGGACGGACCAAGGCCTCCAGGTCTTCAGGCTAAAGCGTCGTGGCGTCACGCCGCTGCGGCAACCTTTCGTCCAAGTCCGCCATGCAGGTCGAGGCAGCGGGAGAACCATTGTGCCACGAGGTCCCCGTCCTCGAGCAAAGTGTAAGGCGTGGCTATGCGTGCCCATTGCAAGGCGCCGAACACAATGTAATCGGGAAACAGCGGCGATGCGCCGCCGATGAATGGCTGCTGAGCGAGCAGGGAGCGTAGCGGCTCAAGGGCGACACGAAAGGCCGCCAGACCGGCGTCTCTCGCGCTAACGACGTCCTCCAGCCTTCTGCCAAGGCGCTGCTCCCGGCTTCGGCGGAAATAGGCGGCGTTCTCCTCGTCCTGCATCTCATACAGGTCCATGATCGCTGCGGTCGTCACATAGGGATGAATGGTCAGCTGGGTCCACCGTTCGACGAAGCGCGCCATCGCCTTGCCGCCTTCGCCGCCAAACAGCGTCGGCAACTGCGGATAGGCCTCATCCAGATAGAGAGCGATGGCGAAGGAATCAGCGACCACCTTTTCGCCGTCGCGTATCACCGGAATGGTCTTCGAGACGCCGCCCTCGACGGTTGGAACCTCAAGAAAGCGCGTCGGCACGCTCGACCGGTCCAGCCCTTTGTGCGCAAGCGACATCGCCACCTTCCAGCAATGCGGGCTGAACGGACGTGTGGCGTCATGTCCGACGAGATCATAGAGCAGAATGGTCATTGGCGTGCGCGTCCTCGCAGGTTAGGTAGGCCCCTTGTCGACGCGTGCCGAGGGGAAGCCATGAGACAGCATTTCATGATGTTCGCGGCCTATAATCAATGGGCCAACAACCGCATCTTCGATGCCGCTGCCACGCTCGACGACGAGGAATACAACCGTGACGTGGGCGCCTTTTTCCGTTCGATGCTCGGCACGCTCAATCATCTCCTGGTGACCGATCGCATCTGGATGAAACGCTTTACCGGAGAGGGAGACGCGCCGACGGCGCTGGATGCGATCATGCATCGGGCCTTGCCCGTGCTGCGCATGACGCGAGAAGCCGAGGACCAGAGGATCATCGACTGGGTCGGCGGTCTAAGCGACATGGCGCTGGCCGGCCGGTTCGCCTATATGACGGTCTCGGACATGCGTACGGTATCGCAACGGTTGGCGCCGGCGCTCGCCCACCTGTTCAACCACCAGACGCATCATCGTGGCCAGGCGCATACGATCTTGACGATGCTCGGCAAGCCCAGCGTGGCGCTGGACTTGATAAACTTCCAACGAACCCCTGAGGGCAGGCAGTACGCCTAGAGACATGCCCGGAGCGCATGGCGCTCCCCTTAGCAATTGCGTCAGTCAAGCCTGGAGCAATCCCGGGAAAACCGTGCCGAAGGCCACCGGTCGACCCGTATTCAGCTATGGACCTCTTTGTTGAGTTGGCTCTGCGTCAAGGCCGCTTCCGCCATAACCCATTGCTTGAACAACTGCACCTTGCGAGCTCCAAAAGACTTTTGCGGGCAGACAAAATACCAGCCGGCCGTGTTCGGATGGTGGACGGCAAACGGAGCCACCAGCCTTTCGGCAAGGATGTCTTTCGACATATAGGCGCGATTGGCGACGGCGAAACCCATGCCGGCATTGGCCGCCTCGTAGGACATCATGCAGGAGTCGAAATAGATGCTCTTGGTTTCGCTGAGCACGAAACTGGCCCCGGCGAAGCCAAGCCATGATTGCCAATTCTGCGTGCAGGTGTCGGAATGCAGCAGGGTGAAGTGCTTGAGGTCGTCGGGTGTGACCTTCGACAGCGGCTTGTCTCCGAGAACCTCATGGAACAGCTTCCGGCTGCACACCGGCGTCAGGTCTTCTCGAAACAGGAGATCGGACGGTAGCCCCTGAAAGTGGCCGTCGCCGTAGCGGATCTCGAGATCGAAATCGGATGTCGTGAACTCATGCGTCGCGTAGGACGTCGAAACCCGCATCACGATATCGGGATATTGCTGCTGGAACAGCGGCAGCCGCGGAAACAGCCAGCGCGCCGCAAAGGTCGGCAGCACCGAAATCTTCAGCACGTGCTCCTGCGACTGGCCTGTCGCCTCCATGCTTGCGGCGACGATCCGTTCAAGCGCCTCGCGAACGCGCGAGACGTAGGTCTCGCCCTCCGGGGTCAGTGAAACGGCGTTGCCGCCACGCAGAAAGATCTTGAATCGAAGCTGATCCTCAAGGCTTTTGACCCGCTGGCTCACCGCCGAAGCGGTGATGAACTGTTCTTCGCCGGCGCGCGTGAAATTACCGTGCCTTGCAGCACTTTCCACGATCTTCAGCGAATTGAGATTGACCTGACTGAGCAGACGCACGGGTTCGACCTTAAGCTGGGCTTACTCTAGCACCAGCATTTCTAATTTTACAGGGGTGGGTGAACTAATCGACTGTTAACCAAGTGTTTTCCCTGTGCTGGAGAAGTAGAATGAACGCCCACACCATCCCCGAACTTCGCTATGCGATGAGCCGTGAAGCGATCATCGGCCACGACACCGCCTGGAAAGTGTCGAGCTTCGGTGTCGCGCAGTTTCTTCATGGCTATGACCAGGCTCTGCTGGCCGCGATCGAGCAAGCCGCTCTAAAACTCAAAGCCAGCCACGCCGTGCACAAGCACCTCGATCTGACCTTCATCACCGGTGCCGACCGGTTCATTCCCGAGATCAAGGAACTGTTGCACGACAAGCTTCGCCTGGAGCGGTTGTCCGACATGATGGGCACCAAGCTCGAGCCGTACCCGCTGTCGATCGTCGGCTCGACCGTCACCTTTATGAATCCCAGGGACGGCGCGGTCGAATGGCATTGCGATGGCGTTCCGGTCACCGAACTCATTCCCCTGTCGATCAGCAATCCGCTCGTTGGCGGCCATCTTGAGATCTATTGCGATGATTCGGAGACCGGGCGCGCCATCCTAGAGTCCGGCCGTCAGATCCCGCGCAACCGGGTGATGCGCATCGACCACAAGATGAACTATGCCACGCTGGGCCAGTTTCTTGGCGTGCTGCATCGTACGGCTCCGATCCAGTTCGGCGAACGCGTCACGCTCGTGCTCAACCAGCGCTCCGTGACAAAACCCTATGTCGATGACAACCGCATGTTCTATCTCGCCGCGGACAATGATCATGACCGCGAATGGGTCAACGAACTTGCCGAGGATGTCTGGACCAATCAGCTGCCGGCATATCGACGGTTCCAGCAGGAGCGTTCCGTGCTGGCTGCTGTCGACGCGCCGGTCACAGCCATGGCCAGGGAGACATGGTAGGCGATCCCGGGCTTCGAAAAGGGAGGCCGGCTCCGGCCCGGCCATGGTGAAGCGCAGGGATGAAGCCCTAAGCGGGACGTGCCGGCTCGGACCGCGGCGCCCGATATCGGCGCTGGGCTTCGCCGCCGGTGCGGTCGCCTTGTGGTCGAGCAACGCGTTGGCCGGCAAGACCTTGTTGGCGAACCATCCGGTGTCGCAGGTTCAATTCCTGCAATTCGCCGGTGCCGCGCTGGTCTTCGCGGTCATCCGGTCGGTTAGCCGGGACAGGGCGCCGCCGCCCGTGGGGCTCTCTGCCATGCTCGTCGCGACGGCTGTCGGCTTTGTCGGTTTGGTCGGCACCATGGTGCTGCAATATGCCGCCTTCGCTTCGGTTCCGGTTATCGAAGCCAATCTGGTGGCTTACACCTGGCCATTGATGGTCGCCGCCGCGGCCATAGTCTTGGAAAATCCGCGGCGCCCGGCACTGCTGGGCCTGGCCGCTGGCCTGGGCCTGGTCGGCGTCGGGCTCGTGATTTCGGGCGGGCGGGCCCATTTCTGGTTGCAAGGACATCCCTTCGGCTATCTCGCCGCCTTCGGCTCCGCGCTGTGCATGGCCTTCTATTCGGTCGCGGTCGGAAGGGTGGCCACCTCGCCGGAGCGGCTATTGCTGCCATCGTCGCTGATCGGTGTCGCCTTGACGTTTCTTTGGTGTGCCTGGGAGGCCGTCCCCTGGCCCACCGGCGCGGACTTTGCACTGGGGCTCTATCTGGGCGCCGGTCCCATGGGGTTGGGATACTATTTCTGGGCGCACGCCTTGAAGCTCGGAGGCAGCGGCAGGGTGGCGGTCATCGCCTATCTCACGCCGATCGCCTCGACCGTGCTGCTGACCTTGTCGGGCGAACGGCTGACGATGACCGCGATCGCCGGAGCTGTCCTGGTCATCGGCAGCTGCATTGCCGTTGGTATGGAGCGTTCGGAGGCCGGAAACCATGGTTGACGACGATGACCTTACCGCGCGCGAGGCCGATCGGTTGATCACGGAGTTCGGCGCCGAAGCGACGCTCCACGCGGCTATGAAGGCGCAAAAGGCAATACAGCAAAAGGACTTCGCCCGTTGCGCCCGCTGGAAGCGTATTCTCGAGATCCTGGCCGACCGAACGGCCGCCAACTCTGCTATTGCGAAGTATTAGATTTTCTAATTTGCACGAGCTCGATTTCCGGTGAAAACACTTCTGCCGAGTCTCGATTCCTTATTGAGGCTTGGCTGTCCGTTGGGGGACAAAAGCCAAAAAGATACACCGACACAAGTCTTCTAAGCATTAGATGACTTTGTCATAAGCAAGGTGAAATAATTGTCTAATATCGATGATAAGACTGTTATCGAGCTGACGGCGGATATTGTCTCTGCCTATGTCGGCAACAATCCGCTGCCGGCGTCCGGGCTGCCCGAATTGATCGCCAGCGTCAGCGCCTCGGTTAGAAAACTGGCAGGCACGGCCGTCGTGGAGAGCCCAAGCCTGGTGCCCGCCGTGAACCCGAAAAAGTCGGTATTTCCCGACTACATTATTTGTCTGGAGGACGGGAAGAAGTTCAAGTCGCTCAAGCGGCATCTCCGGACCGACTATGGCCTGAGCCCCGACGACTATCGGGCGAAATGGAGCCTCCCGCCGGACTATCCGATGGTGGCGCCGAACTATTCGGCGACACGGTCGGCCTTGGCAAAATCCACGGGACTTGGCCGCAAGCCGGCCGCGGCGCCGCTCGCCGTTGCCAAGCCGACCAAGCGAGGCAAGGCCACGGCCTGACGGGTACCCGGACGGGCAAAACCCTGACTACAGCTGACGGCGCCTTTGCGGGCGCCGTTTTCATGCCTTGCGCGGCCAACTGGCCCGCAAGGTCTTGCGAAGCGCCGGTGTCCGGTGCAAAAGCGCCACCATGCTAGTTATCTCTGACCTTTCGCTCCGCATGGCCGGACGCCTGCTTCTCGACCATGCCTCGCTGATCCTGCCGGCCGGCACCAAGGCTGGCCTGGTCGGCCGCAACGGCACCGGCAAGACGACGCTGTTCAAGGCCATCACGGGCGATCTCGCCTCCGAGACAGGCTCGATCAGCCTGCCCAAGAACACGCGCATCGGCCAGGTGGCGCAGGAGGCGCCCGGCACCGAGGATCCGTTGATCGAGATCGTGCTCAAGGCGGACCTTGAGCGCACGGCGCTCCTCGAAGAGGAAAAGACGGCCTCCGACCCAAACCGCATCGCCGATATCCACATGCGGCTGGCCGACATCGACGCGCATTCGGCCGAGTCCCGCGCCGCCACAATCCTTGCCGGGCTTGGCTTCGATGATGCCGCGCAGCGGCGCCCGGCCTCGTCCTTCTCCGGTGGCTGGCGCATGCGCGTCGCGCTTGCCGCGGTGTTGTTTTCCGAGCCCGATCTGCTGCTGCTCGACGAGCCGACCAACTATCTCGATCTCGAAGGCACCTTGTGGCTGGAAAACTATGTGTCGAAATATCCGCACACCGTGCTTCTGATCTCGCATGATCGCGACCTGCTCAACCGCGCCGTCAACTCGATCGTCCATCTCGACCAGAAGAAGCTGACTTTCTGGCGGGGCGGCTATGACCAGTTCGCGCGCCAGTACGCGGAACAGAAGGAATTGCAGGAGAAGGGGCGCGTCAAGCAGGAGGCCGCCCGCAAGCATATGGAATCGTTCGTCGAGCGCTTCCGCGCCAAGGCTTCGAAAGCCAGGCAGGCGCAGTCGCGCATCAAGGCGCTGGAGAAGATGAAGCCGATCGCCGCCATCGTGAACGACACGGTGCGGCCATTCTCGTTTCCAGAGCCCATAAAGACGGTGGCTTCGCCGATCGTGGCGCTGAACAACGTCAATGTCGGCTACACCGTAGGCCAGCCGATCCTGAAGAAGATGACGCTGCGCATCGATGCAGACGATCGCATCGCGTTGCTTGGCGCCAATGGCAACGGCAAGTCGACCTTCGCCAAATTGCTGTCGGGCCGGCTCAAGCAGGAGAGCGGCACCATGACGGTGGCGCCTGGCCTGAAGGTGGCGATATTCGCCCAGCATCAGCTCGACGATCTCCGCCCGGAGGAAAACGCTTACGAGCATGTGCGCCGGCTGATGCCTGAGGCTCCGGAATCCAAGGTGCGCGGTCGCGTCGCCCAGTTCGGCCTGTCGACCGAGAAGATGAACACTCCCGCCAAGGACCTATCCGGCGGCGAGAAGGCGAGGCTGCTCATGGGCCTCTCGGCGTTCGAGGGTCCGAACCTGTTCATCCTCGACGAACCGACCAACCATCTCGACATCGACAGCCGCGAATCGCTGATCCATGCGCTGAACGAGTTTCCGGGCGCGGTGATCCTGATCTCGCATGACCGCCATCTCCTGGAGGCGACGGCCGACCGGCTTTGGCTGGTCAAGGAGGGCGCGGTCAATCCGTATGACGGCGATCTCGAGGACTACAAGACGCTGGTCACCGGCGTATCGGGCGACCGCCGCGGCAAGCGCGAGGCGGACAAGGCCTCGAAGGCCGACCGTCGCCGCGACGCCGCAGCGCGCCGCGCCACTTTCGAACCCCTGGCGAAGGAGATCCGCGCCACCGAGGCGCTGATGGACCGCCTGCGCAAGCGCATCGACGGCATTGAGGACGAACTGGCCAACCCTGCGATCTACGAAAAGGATCCCTCGACGGCGACGCGGCTGGCCAAGGAACGCTCGCAACTCGCGCAAACGCTGGCAGGCCATGAAGAAAAATGGCTGACCATGTCGGCGGAGTATGAGGAAGGTACGGCGGAGTGAGTGCGTAATCTCCCCACGAGGGAGCAGTTTGACGGGTCATCTGGCCCTACACGCCGACACCGAAACCCGCTAATCTGCCCCGATGAACCAGCACGCCAAGCTTCGTATCGGCCATTCGGCCTGTCCGCATGATTGTCCTTCGACCTGCGCGCTCGAGGTCGAGCTGCTTGATGGCAACCGCATCGGCCGCGTCCATGGCGCCAAGGCCAATAGCTACACCGCGGGCGTCATCTGCGCCAAGGTCGCGCGCTATGCCGACCGCGTCCATCATCCCGACAGGTTGCTGAAGCCGCTGATCCGTGCCGGCGCCAAGGGCGAGGGCGCCTGGAAAGAATCCAGCTGGGAAGCCGCCCTCGATCTCGTCGCCGAAAAGTTCATCGCGGCGGAGGCAAAATACGGCTCTGAGACTGTCTGGCCCTACTACTACGCCGGCACGATGGGCCTGGTGCAGCGCGATGGCATCGACCGGCTGCGTCATGCGAAAAAATACTCGGGCTTTTTCGGGTCTATCTGCACCAACCTGGCCTGGACCGGCTGGATGATGGGGGTAGGTGCCTTGCGCGGGCCCGATCCGCGCGAAATGGCGAAATCGGATTGCGTCGTGATCTGGGGCACCAACGCCGTGGTCACCCAAGTCAATGTGATGACCCATGCCATCAAGGCCCGCAAGGAGCGTGGTGCCAGGATCATCGTCATCGACGTCTACGAGAACGCGACGATGAGGCAGGCCGATCTCGGGCTGGCGCTGAAGCCCGGTACCGATGGCGCCTTGGCCTGCGCGGTCATGCATGTTCTGTTCAGGGAAGGCATGGCGGACCGCGCCTATCTCTCGAAATATACCGACGATCCTGCCGGGCTTGAAGCGCACCTTCGGACCCGCACGCCGGAATGGGCAGCCGCGATCACTGGCTTGACCGTGGCCGAGATCGAAGCCTTCGCCCGCATCGTTGGCACAACCAAGAAAACCTATTTCCGCCTCGGCTATGGTTTCTCGCGCCAGCGCAATGGTTCTGCCAACATGCATGCGGCAGCGTCGATAGCCGCGGTCACCGGTTGCTGGCAATATGAGGGCGGCGGTGCCTTTCATTCGAATTCCGGCATCTTCAGGCTCAATCAGGATGTGCTGGAAGGCACGAAAATGCGGGATCCCTCGATCCGCTACCTCGACCAGTCGCGCACCGGCCCGGTGCTGACCGGAGCGGCGGACGCTCTCTACGGAGGGCCGCCGGTGACGGCGATGCTGATCCAGAACACCAACCCGGCCAATGTCGCGCCTGAGCAGCGGCTGGTGAGACAGGGCTTTCTGCGCGACGACCTGTTCACCTGCGTGCACGAGCAGTTCATGACCGACACCGCGAAACTCGCCGATGTCGTGCTGCCCGCAACCATGTTTCTGGAGCATGACGACATCTACAAGGGTGGCGGCAACCAGCACATCACGCTCGGCCCGAAGCTGATCGAGCCGCCGGAAGGGCCCCGCACCAACCATTTCGTCATCGAGGAACTGGCTCGGCGCCTGGGCGTCGCCGACCGGCCAGGGTTCGGTCTCACCGAGCAGCAGCACATCGACATCATCCTCGGCAAGCGCGGACTGGGCAGCTTCGACAGTCTGAAGGAAGACAAATGGGTCGACCTGCAGCCGGATTTCGAGGCAGCGCATTTCATCAACGGCTTTGGCCATGCCGACGGCAAGTTTCACTTCCGCGCCAATTGGCGCGGGCAGGCGGCACCCAACCGGCCGCCAAAAAGCATGGGTCTGTTGGGCCCGGTGGAGAGCCTGCCGGAATTCCCCGATCACGTCGATCTCATCGAGGCCGCCGACGAGGCGCATCCATTCCGCCTGGCGACCTCGCCGGCGCGCAATTTTCTCAACTCGACCTTTGCCGAGACGCCGGTATCCAGGGCCAAGGAAGGCCGCCCGGAACTTCTTCTGCATCCGGACGATGCCGCCGCTCATGGGCTCGCCGACGGCGACCGTGTCGAAATCGGCAACCAGCGCGGCGAGGTGGTGCTGCACGCCAAACTGTTCGACGGCATCAAGCGCGGCGTCGTCATCGCCGAGGGCATCTGGCCGAACAGCGCTCATGAGCGCGGCGAGGGCATAAATGTGCTCACGGGCGCCGATGCGCCGGCGCCATATGGCGGGGCTGCCTTCCATGATAACAAGGTGTGGCTGCGCGCGGCAAGTTGAACCGTGGCCCGCCGGCTCAAGAACAGTTTCATTGCCAGCGTCACCTCCGCTCGATCTGGCTACATCGTTGCGATGCTAATTTAGCAGAAGTTAAATTTATATCGTTTGGGATTGCGGGAAACTAGGGTCTTCCCTGCATGGTCCTGCCTGCCTTTGGGGACTGGCAGGACGATCGATGCGCGGGCGGGGATGGATAAAGGAAATACGCCGGGACGAGGCTCGTCGCGTGCGTGCGCGCATCGCGGAACTCGAGTGCGAACTCATGGCGGCATCATCCAAGGGGCGGCGTGGGCGGTTCGAAGCCGGGCACGAATTACGCAACGCGAAGTCCCGTCTGGAACTGCTTGAAGACTGCCTCGCCGACATGGACGGGAAGACCGTGGCATAGCTGAATTTTGGTCCACCTTCCAGCGCCACCGTCACCGGGTGGAGAAAGGAACCAAATGTCAATTTGCCGGTTCCTTCTGCTCCAACGGAGATCCCGCCATGTTTCGTCTGCTTGTCACCGGCGCTTTGGTCTATGTCGCTTACCGCGTCACCCAGCGAATGATCCAGGATGTCCCGGACGCGGTAGATCCGCTCCTGCTGCCGCCACCGCAAAATGACCGGGGCGCGTTGCGTCGGCAGTCGGCGGCCAACGCGCGTCGTTAGCCCGGCCGCCCTAGCCGACGATCGGCGCGGCGGAACTGCCATCGGCGTTGCGAACAAAGTGGAAACGATGCTTGATGGGCGATGAGCCTCGCCGCATCTGATTCGACGTTTCGCGACCCGACCATACCGCCTTATCTGGCCCGTCTGAACGACGCCCAACGTCTTGCCGTCGAGCACGGCGACGGCAAGATCGGCGGTCCCCTGCTGGTGATCGCGGGCGCGGGCTCCGGCAAGACCAACACGCTGGCGCACCGTGTCGCCCACCTTATCGTAAAGGGTGCGGATCCCCGCCGCATTCTGTTGATGACATTTTCCCGCCGCGCCGCGTCCGAAATGGCAAAGCGTGTCGAGCGCATCGCAGGCGAAGTGCTCGGTCGTGACGCTGCCGTGGTTACCGATGCGCTGACCTGGGCCGGCACTTTCCACGGCATCGGCGCGCGGCTGTTGCGCGATTACGCGCTGGAGATCGGCTTGGATCCGGCCTTCACCATCCACGACCGCGAAGATTCCGCCGACCTCATGAACCTCGTGCGCCATGAACTCGGCTTCTCCAAGACGGAATCGCGCTTTCCAACCAAAGGCACCTGCCTGGCCATCTATTCGCGCGCCGTCAACGCGCAGGCGCCGCTCGGCGAAATCCTGGGCGCCGCATTCCCTTGGTGCGCTGGCTGGGCCGATCAATTGAAAGAACTTTTCGCTTCCTATGTCGAAGCCAAGCAGGCGCAGAACGTGCTCGATTACGACGATCTTCTGCTCTACTGGGCGCAAATGGCGGCCGAGCCCGAGATAGCAGTCCATCTCGGGGGACGCTTCGACCACGTTCTGGTGGATGAATATCAGGACACCAACCGGTTGCAGGCCTCGATCCTGATGGGGCTGAAACCCGACGGCGCCGGACTGACCGTGGTCGGCGACGACGCGCAATCCATCTATTCGTTCCGAGCCGCCGAAGTGCGCAACATCCTCGACTTTCCCAAGCAGTTCGCCCGGGCCGCCGACGTGGTCATGCTGGAGCGCAATTACCGCTCCACCGAGACGATTCTGGCCGCCGCGAACGCGGTGATCGGCGAGGCCTCGGAGCGCTTTACGAAAAACCTTTGGTCGCAGCGCAAATCCACGGACAGGCCAAGACTGGTGAGCGTGCGCGACGAGGTCGAGCAGGCCAACTTCGTCTGCGATACGATCCTGGCAGAGCGCGAGGGAGGCACAGCGCTGAAATCCCAGGCGGTGCTGTTCCGCGCCTCGCATCACAGCGGTCCGCTGGAGATCGAACTGACCCGCCGCAACATTCCTTTCGTCAAGTTTGGCGGGCTGAAGTTCCTCGATGCCGCACACGTCAAGGACGTGCTGGCGGTGTTGCGTTTCGCGGAAAACCCGCGCGACCGGGTCGCCGGATTTCGTGTGCTGCAGCTTTTGCCGGGCATCGGGCCCTCGGCCGCCGCGCAGATCGTCGAGACGATGACGACAGCGCTTGACGAAGCCATGGGCTTGGCCGGATGGCGTCCGCCGCAACGCGCCGCGGACGACTGGCCGGCTTTCGTCTCGCTTTATTCCGGCCTGCGCGCCGGCGCCAAATGGCCGGCTGACCTCGAGCAAGTCAGGTTATGGTATGAGCCGCATCTGGAACGCTTCCATGAGGACGCGACCACGCGCCGTGCCGATCTCCTTCAGCTCGAGCAGATCGGCGCGGCCTATGCCTCGCGCGAGCGGTTTCTCACCGAACTGACGCTAGATCCGCCGGATGCGACGAGTGACCAGGCCGGTCCACCGCATCGCGACGAGGATTATCTGATCCTGTCGACCATCCATTCGGCCAAGGGTCAGGAATGGAAGAACGTCTTTGTCCTCAACACCGTCGACGGTTGCATTCCGGCCGACCTTGGAGTCGGAACCAGGGAAGAGATCGATGAAGAACGCCGCCTGCTCTACGTGGCGATGACGCGGGCCAAGGACAGTCTCAACCTGGTCATGCCCCAACGCTTCTTCACGCACGGGCAGGCAGCGCGAGGCGATCGCCACGTCTACGCCTCGCGCACGCGATTCATTCCCGCTTCCATTCTGGGCGCCTTCGAGCAGATGGCGTGGCCGGGCGCGCAGGCCGCGCAGGGCAGGGCGGCCCGGCCTGAGGTGCGCGTCGATATCGGCGCCCGCATGCGCGGCATGTGGAAATAGATCGCCGGCAACGGCACACCAGGCATAACGCCGGTCCCCTGTCGGTTGGCCAGGCACCTCATCCGATTCTCGCCGTGTTTGAAACGATCCAACATCGAGGGAGACCGTGGATAAACGACGATGGTCGTCATTTGACGACTGGTCAAAGAGACGGCTGGTTCCCACTCTGACCCGATCGGTACTCCCTGAAGCGAGAGGACGCAGCGATGGCAGGTGAGGATGATGGCGTCGGACCGGGAGATTTCGAGCTTGTCCCCGAATCCGGCACGGACGCGGAATTTGTCCTCGATCATGGCTGGCAGTCGCATGCTGCCATCAAGAGGATGAAAGTCGCCGAGGGAGCCAATATTCCACCCATGGTGAACCTGAAGACCATCAGCCGGGTTTCACTCGCGCAGCGCCTGAAAGCGGCCTCCACCAAGAAGGGGGCATGACGGGTGCGGATCCACCTTGTCGGCAAGACTCAAGGTCCCATCTGGGTGAGCATGATGACCTATGCGCCTGACATATGCGGCGGCTCCGGCGGTGGCGACTGGTACGTCCAGGGATGGTGGCAGGTAGATTTCGGAAAAACCATCAAGACGACCATCGATACCGACAACCGCTATCTTGCCTTCTATGCCGAGGCGTCCGACGGTCGTGTCTGGGGCGGCCCATACGGGCCGGTGGATTGTCCCCAGCCGCGATTTCAGGCGTGCATCGGCCTGTTGAACAACCCCAACTTCAGTGGGTTGCCGGACAGGCGCTTGGGATTTCGCCTCATCGACGGCGGAGCCAACAAGCCCTCGAACCTCTACATCCGTCTGTAGCCGAGGCCGCCCCATCGCTGCGAGACCGGGTGGGGAATAACACGCGAACACGATATGCGCGGCAAGCTGGCCCGAGTGACCGGTATGAGACCCGGATGATCTCTCTGCCATAGCGCTCGTAGCCGGCTCAACCGCGTGCACCGACCGGCGATAGTCGGCTGCAAAGACGCGCCCGTGACACCGAAATCCATTCAAACCGAACCGTTCGGTTCGATTTATGTTGACAGACCGTGCACCCTGGATGAACGCCGGGCCTGCTGGCGTGATGCCATGCCAAAGCACGGTTCCTATAACATCATGATTTGGAAGACAAAATTCTGACCGCTCGAAGCGGACACAGTTTTCAAGACCCGGATCGGACTCGGCGGGGCACATCTTCGTGATTGGAACATATAAGCCTCTCCACCCATTTCGGGGTGGTCCAAGCGACGCGAATTCCTCCCAAGGGCACGCCACTAGATGGACAGAACAAAAGCATACTGGAGTACTCAAAATGACCAAGATCGCACTGACCGCCGCCGCAATTCTCGTTGCAACCGGCACCGCATTTGCGGGCAGCGGAAACTACGGTTCCGACAATGTGAATCAGCCGGTTCCCAACCAGTCGGCCAACGTCGACACCACTCGCACCGGTTCGATCCTCAAGTCCGACCAGGCGCAGGGTGACGCCAATGCAAACGTACCCGCTCAATCGGGCCAAGGCATCTGGGGGCGCTGAGTTCAGCGTCCACAACTCCCACAAGTACAAATTTCAGATTGGAGTATTACAATGACCAAGATCGCTCTTACCGCCGCCGCCATCCTTGTCGCAACAGGCACCGCTTTTGCCGGCAGCGATAACTTTGGTTCCGACAACGTCAACCAGCCGGTTGCCGACCAGTCGACCAACGTCGACACGACTTACACCGGTTCCATCCTGAAGTCCGACCAGGCCCAGGGTGACGCCAACGCCAACGTGCCGGCTCAGTCTGGCCAGGGCATCTGGGGTCGCTGATCTCCAAGACCTTGGAATACACAAAGAGCGGTGGGCTTGGCCCACCGCTCTTGTTTTTGCGCAATGTGGATAGGCGTCCGTCGCCTATTATGCAGATAATCTCTGTACGGGTGTTCCCGACTCGATTTTGCGTGGCCAATCCCAAGCTGCTGGTTTATCGGCATCTCCCGGCTCAGAGCGTAATCCGCGCCAAATGTTCCAGGTCGGCTTCCTCGCGCTGCGGGTTCGGTGCCATCACCAGCGAAGTGCCGTTGTCGGCATCGTCGTCGAAATGGGCAAGAACGGTGCGGCCGCCTTCCATCCGCGCCTTACCCTCGGCGACCAGCCTCAACGCCAGCGAATAGAGTTGGTGCTCGGCCTTTAGAACACGCGCCGCCAGCGTATCGGCGGTGTCGCCGACCACCACCGGCACGGCCGCTTGCGCAATGATCGGGCCGTCATCCATTTCTGAGGTGACGAAATGCACTGTGCAGCCATGGATGCGCAGGCCGGCGGCCAGCGCGCGCGCGTGAGTGTCGAGCCCCTTGAACCCCGGCAGCAGGGCAGGGTGGATGTTGATCATACGCCCCTGCCATTTCTGCACCAGTCCGGAGGTGAGGATGCGCATGTAACCGGCCAGCGCCACGATTTCGGCATTGAAAGCCAAGAGCGCTGCTCCGATCGCCGCGTCATGCGCCTGCTTGCTGCCGTGGTCTGCGCGGGCAACGACCTCGGTGGGGATGCCGCGCGCCTTGGCGATGCCGAGGCCAACGGCATCCGCTTTATCTGAAATGACGCCGACGATTTCGGCCGGGAAGGCCGGATCGCTGGCCGCCGCGATCAGCGCCGTCATGTTTGAGCCACGCCCGGAAATCAGGATGACTGTTCGCTTTCTCTGCATGTTCATAGGCCGATCGAACCCCGATAAATGACGCCGGCGTCGCGGCGAGGAACGATACGACCGATCGGCGTCACCGTTTCGCCGGCCTCCTGCAGCACGGCGGCTACCTGTGCCGCCTGACCGGATGCGACCGCCAGGATCATGCCGATGCCGCAGTTGAAGGTGCGCATCATCTCTTCCGGCGCCACGCCGCCGGTCTTGGCAAGCCACGAAAAAACGCGCGGCACGTCGATCGCCTCGAGGTCGAGCTCCGCCGAAAAGTCCTTGGGCAGCACGCGCGGAATGTTCTCCGGGAAGCCGCCGCCGGTGATATGGGCCAGCGCCTTGATGCCATGCGTGTTGCGGATGGCTTTCAGGATCGATTTCACATAGATGCGCGTCGGCTCGAGCAGCGCCTCCGCAAGGCTTGCGTCATCGTTGAACGGTGCCGCACCGCCCCAGGCGATGCCGCTGGTGGCAACGATGCGGCGCACCAGTGAAAAACCGTTGGAATGCAGTCCGGACGATGCGAGCCCCAACAGAACGTCGCCTTCGACGATATCGTCTGTGGGCAGCAACTGCCCGCGCTCAGCCGCCCCAACCGCAAAACCGGCCAGATCATAGTCTTTGCCGTGATACATGCCGGGCATCTCGGCCGTTTCACCGCCGATCAGCGCGCAGCCGGCCTGCCGGCAGCCCTCCGCAATGCCTCCGACGATGGCCGCTCCCTGTTCGGGGTCGAGCTTGCCGGTGGCGAAATAGTCGAGGAAGAACAGGGGTTCGGCGCCCTGTACGACAATGTCGTTGACGCACATGGCGACGAGGTCGATGCCGATTGTGTCGTGCTTGCCGGCATCGATGGCGATCTTCAGCTTGGTGCCGACGCCGTCATTGGCCGCCACGAGAACCGGATCGGTGAAGCCGGCCGCCTTGAGGTCGAAAAGGCCGCCGAAGCCGCCGATCTCGCCATCGGCACCCGGGCGGCGCGTCGCGCGCACCAGAGGCTTGATCTTCTCGACCATGAGGTTCCCGGCGTCGATATCGACGCCGGCCTCGGCATAGGTGAGCCCGTTCTCGCGGTTGCCGGTGTCGGGCTGGCCCGTGTCACGGTTGGTCATCGCACTTTCCCTGCTCGTTTTCGGGCTCTTCGCATGAACGGTTTCGGTCCGCAAGGATAACGACCGAGGCGGGCCTTGTTTAGCCCGACAAAACTGGAGCGGCTTGCCGCATGCGCGCTGGACATCGCGGTGGCGCATCCGTCTCGCAATGGCTGGAAGCTCGGACCTTGCGCCCGGCCCGATATTGCTGTCCGGGGTCTTGACCATGGCTTCAGCCGCGGCCTATCTCGTGCCTTGGCTGAGGCATATGAGCGGCTATGGCGAAGGCTCCGATCCTGACATCCGAGAAAGAGGCGGCGGTGATCGAGGCTGCGGCCGTCGATATCGTCACGGCTGCCGCGTTTCGCCGGCAGATCCTTTTCTGGCTGGCCGGCGCCGCCGTCGTTGCGCTCTTCCTCTATATCTTCAGCGACATCCTGCTGCCCTTCGTCGCCGGAATGGTGCTTGCCTATTTTCTTGACCCGGTCGCTGACCGGCTGCAGCGGCTCGGCCTGTCCCGCCTCATGGCGACGGTGGTCATTCTCATCACCTTCCTCATCGTGCTGGTGTTGGCTTTCGTAATCCTCATTCCGGTGCTGGCCACGCAGATGGCCGATTTCGCCGGCAAATTGCCGGAATATCTAACGCGGCTGCAGAGCCTGCTCACATCCTTCGATCCGAAATGGCTAGAACAAAGATTCGGCGTCAATGCCAACAGCTTGCGCGATGGGCTGAATTCGCTGCTGACCTCCGGTTTCGGCCTCGTCACCACTGTCTTCACCTCGCTGTGGAGTTCCGGGATGGCCCTGGTCTCGGTGGTCAGCCTGTTCGTGGTGACGCCTGTGGTCGCCTTCTACATGCTTCTCGACTGGGATCGCATGGTCGCGGTTATCGACAGCTGGGTACCGCGCGACAATGTCGCGACCGTGCGTGCCATCGCGCGCGACATCAACTCGGCGACCGCTGGCTTCGTGCGCGGCCAGGGGACACTGTGCCTGGTCCTGGGCGCCATGTATGCCATAGGCTTGACGCTGACGGGACTGAACTTTGCCATTCTTATTGGTCTGTTCGCCGGGTTGATTTCGTTCATCCCCTATGTCGGCTCGCTTACCGGGCTGGTGCTGGCCGTCGGCGTTGCCTTTGTCCAGTTCTGGCCGGATTGGACGATGATCGTCGCCGTCGCGGTGGTCTTCTTCATCGGCCAGTTCATCGAGGGCAACATCCTGCAGCCGAGGCTGGTCGGCAAGAGCGTCGGTTTGCACCCGGTATGGCTGATGTTCGCCCTGTTCGCCTTCGGGGCGCTGTTCGGTTTCGTTGGACTGCTCATCGCGGTGCCGGCCTCGGCGGCGGTGGCCGTGCTGGTGCGGTTCGCCATAGCCCGCTATCTGGAATCGCCGCTCTACAGGGGTCGTGGCGCGGCGCCCGTGCCGCCACAGCCGAGGCCCGACCGCAGCGGCCAACGCACGCGCACGCGTCGCTGACGTGGCTGCCCGGCGAACCGGCCCGCCGCGCCAGCTGCCGCTCGATCTCGGCCACGGCATAGGCTATTCGCTCGACGATCTCGTCGTATCCAGCACCAATAGCGACGCGGTGGCGTTGGTCGACCGCTGGCCGGACTGGCCCTCGCCGGTGGTGGTTCTGGCTGGCCCTGCCGGTTCCGGCAAGACGCATCTCGCCTCGATCTGGCGCGACCATGCCGGCGCGGTTGCCATCGAAGCCGGCGGCATTGGCGACAGCATCGCTGATATCGGCGCGCGCCCTGTGCTCATCGACGACGTCGATGCAGGAGCGGTGGACGAACAAGGTCTGTTCCACTTGATCAATGCGGTGCGCGGCGCGGGCTCCACGCTGCTCCTGACGGCGCGGCGCTTTCCGTCGGCTTGGGGTGTGGCGCTGCCGGACCTCGCCTCGCGACTGAGGGCGGCGGCGACTGTCGAAATCCACGAGCCCGACGACCTTTTGCTCGCCGGCGTCATCACCAAGCTGTTCGCCGACCGCCAGATCGAGGTCGAACCGCATGTCGTACAGTATCTGGTGCGGCGCATCGAGCGCTCGCTGGCGACCGCCATGCGCGTGGTGGAACGATTGGACCGGGTCGCGCTGGAGCGCAAGACGCCGATCACCCGGGCGCTTACCGCCGAAATCGTCAGCGCCATGGATGAGGGGCAGGGCGATTTCGGCAACTAGGCCGGCTTGATATGGCGGCTCGCCACTGTGCTCTCGGTCCCGGCAATCCGGTGTGTCATTTCGGGAAAGATCGCTGGCCTCGATCTTGCAACGAGAGCTTGCCGGCTGACCCCGGTCCTGATCGCGTTCCTGATCAGGTTGTAGGCTCGCCGGGAATGAGGGTGGTGGGGCTCTCGCCCGGCGAGCTTACCTTCAAAGGCATCCAGGTCGGCGAAAGCCGGAGAGTGCTCGTGCTCGAAAGCGAGGGCCGACCTCGATCCCCCGTCGCGCCAAGCTGTTCGTATGTCACTCGAGATAGTGGTCGGAGTGGAGAGATTCGAACTCCCGACCCTCTGGTCCCAAACCAGATGCGCTACCAGCCTGCGCTACACTCCGAACGGTTTGTGCCTAGTGGCTTCGAAGCGGCATGGCAAGAGCAAAAACCTTGCCGCCATGCGCATTGCGCAGTAATGACGGACCAAAGGGGCGGCGATGCTGCCTTGCAAAATAACGAGGTGGCCATGTCCGCGCGCATTTTCAGCCCAGCCAAAACCGCGATGCAGTCCGGCAAGGCCAAGACCGGCCACTGGGTGCTGGAATTCGATCCCGAGACGCGCAAGAAGATCGACCCGCTGATGGGCTATACCACCTCGGGTGACATGAGAAGCCAGATCAGGCTTACCTTCGAAACCAGGGAAGAAGCCGTGGCCTACGCCGAAAAGGAAGGCCTTGCCTACAGGGTCGAAGAGCCGAAAGAGGCCAAGCGCCGCCAGATTTCCTATGCGGAGAATTTCCGCTATGACCGCAAGACGCCCTGGACGCATTGATCGCGGCCGGCGCCAGATATCGATCCGGCCTTAGGGCCGGCCAGTGGTCCCGTAGCTCAGCTGGATAGAGCACCGGCCTTCTAAGCCGATGGTCACAGGTTCGAATCCTGTCGGGATCGCCAACAATCCTCGGTCCGTTCCGGATGCGGACGGCCGCCTTTCGGCGCCCGTCCTTGTCGCTTGCACCTGCCTAGCGCGGCAAAGCCGCCAACTTGTCGATCAGCTGCGAAGCCGACTCCACGCAGGCCTTCATCGGTTCGTCGTCGGCACACTTTGCGTCGATCTCGACATCACCGCGTCGAAGGTGGAAATGGGCTGCCTTAGATGGTGGCGGCGGCGGCGGACCGGCGTCGCGGCCATGCGGTCCGCGATGTTCGCGCATTCCGTCCGGGCCGGGCGGCGGCGGTGGCGGCGGCGTCTGGTCGGCAGCTGCATCGACGCCTGCTGGAGGTGGCGGGGGCGGCGCGTCGGCCTGGGCAAAGGCGGTTGTGGCCATGAGCGTCAGGGCCAGGCCTGCCAGGAGGAGCTTCTTCATCTCTGTTTCCTTTCGGTTTGGTCGTGGGTGAACATTTATCCGGGCTTGCCGGGAACGACGGTATCGACATCCGGCCCGTGCAGCCGGTCGAGCACGCCGCGGGGACCCGGCCGAGGCGGCTTCAGGCTCTCGGCTTTGCCGTCGGCATGAACGAGCAGGTCGCCATGAATGAAGCCGTCGTCGAACCGGCCCTGCACGGTCAGCGTTTCGCCAGCGGCGACCAGAGTGCCGCCTTCGCCGCGTCGACCGGTCTCGACCAGCGCGCGGCCGCTGCCGTCGTCGATGACGAACTTGTTGCCGAAGATCTCGGCGACCTTGCCCTTGACGGCAACGTCGCTATAGGGCGACAGCTTGGCGATGCTGGTGGGCTGCATCAGCATGACGCTGTCGCGAGGAGCAGCCACGATCGTGGCGCCAGCTCCGGCAATCAGCCCGACGGTGATCAGTCCGGCGGCAAACAGGCCGGTCAGATAGGGTCGCCGGCGTTCCCGGGCCGGCAGGCCGGCGACTGTCCCCTTACGGGAGGTTTCTGAGGTATCGGTCATGATGGGCGCCTTTCGGTTGTGGTGGAATGGCAACCGTTCTACCCGACCCCTAGGAACCCAGCCTGAACCGGGCCGTTCAGCTTCAGTTAAGCCGGCGGGGGTAGGTGCCGGCCTCTAGGCCAAGCGGGAAACTCGATCCGATGAAGGTGTTGCTCGTTGAAGACGATGCTTCGATCGCCAACCAGTTGGCGGAGGCCCTGCGCGGCGAGAACTTCGTCGTCGACATCGCCCGCAACGGCGAGGACGGGCAGCATATGGGCGATACCGCGACATATGACGTCGCTGTTCTCGACCTTGGCCTGCCCAAGGTAGAAGGCAAGGCGATATTGACGGCCTGGCGCAGCGCGGGACGCACCCTGCCGGTTCTGATCCTGACGGCGCGTGACGGCTGGTCGGAGAAGGTCGAGGGCTTCAAGGCCGGCGCCGACGACTATCTGACCAAGCCGTTCCGTACCGAGGAGCTGATCATGCGGCTGCGTGCGCTGGTGCGGCGCGCCGCCGGGCACGCGCAAGCGAAAATTGTCTGCGGCCCGCTGGCGTTCGACGCTCAACTTGGCACGTTCGAGTTGGACGGCCTGCCGCTGAAGCTGACCGGGCTGGAATGGCGCGTGCTGTCCAGCCTCGTTCTGCGCAAGGAAGTTGTGTTGACGCGCGCCGACCTGCTCGAGCGCGTCTATGACGGTGATGCCGACGTCGATTCCAATTCGCTGGAAGTGATCGTCGCCCGGCTGCGCCGCAAGATAGGCCACCATCGTATCGAGACCGTGCGGGGACTTGGCTACCGGCTGACCGCGGGCGCGGCATGAGGCTGATCCCGCGTTCTCTTGCGGGCAGGCTGCGGTTGGCCGCTGTCATTGCCATTGTGGCGGCTCTCCTGCTTGCCAGCATCGCCATCGCCCTGATCCTGCAGCGCTTCGTTATCGGCCAGATCGACCAGCGGCTCGATGGTCAGGTCTTTGCGATCGCAGCTTCCCTGCAGCGGGGCGGGCAGGGCATGATGAACGTCGCGCCGGCATTGAACGGGCCTCCCTTCGACCGTCCGAATTCCGGCTGGTCGTGGCAGGTGACCGGACCGGATGGCGAGTTGGTATCTGCGTCGCTGGCCGGGCATGCCGCCATGAAGCCGCCGCCAGTCCATGCCGGTCGGTTCGACAATCTCCCCGGATTGCCGGAATGGCTGGGAGCTTTTCAGTCGCTCGGCCGTCCACGGTCAGCCGATGGCACGGGGCCCGACGGCCAGTTCCTGCATTGGCGCGTCCTTGAAGCGCCATTCGGCGTCCAGACGGTGACGGTGGCCGCCACCGCGCCCTATCGCGCCATATATGGGCCGCTTCGCGAAGCGCTGCTGCCATTGGTGCTGACGCTGGTGGTGTTGGGCCTGTTGCTGGTTGGTGCCATGCTGGCGCAGGTGCGGCTTGGGTTGCTGCCGCTCTCCGCCCTCAGGAGCGGCTTGGCCGATATCCGCGCCGGCAGGCGCAATGCGATCTCCACCGACCAGCCGAGCGAAATCCTGCCGCTGGTTGAGGAGGTCAACAGCCTGCTTGCCGAAAATGCCGAAGGGCTCGCGCGAGCCAGGCGCCATGTCGCTAATCTGGCGCACGGACTGAAGACGCCGCTGGCGACGCTCGGCCTGGCGCTCGACGGTCGCGCGGCCACATCAGGGGCGACCACCGAAGGCGGCGAACCCTTCATACGCACACAGCTGGAATTGATGGAGCGGCTGATCCGCCATCATCTGGCGCGCGCGCGCGCCGCGGTCCTGGCCGGGCCGGTGCGCGCGAGCACCAATGTCGCGGAACGGGTGACCGACCTCGTCGGCATGATGGGCAGCCTGCACCGCGAACGAGGCTTGACCTTCGATGTCTTGGCAACCGCCGATATCGCGGTCGCCACCGAGACACAGGATTTCGACGAAATCCTCGGCAATCTGCTCGACAATGCCTGCAAGTGGGCCTACTCGCGCGTCACCGTTTCGTCTGTGGCCGATTTGGGCAGGGTCATTATCGACGTCGAGGACGATGGTCCCGGTCTCGATCCGGCCGCGATGCCTGAGGTGATGCAACCGGGCCGGCGAATCGACGAGGCGACGCCGGGCCACGGCTTCGGCCTTCCGATCGCCGCCGAACTTACGGAACTCTATGGCGGAAGTCTGGATCTGTCTCGCGGAGCATCAGGCGGTTTGCTCTGCCGGGTCGTCCTGCCGCGTAGCCGCTGACCGAACATTTTCGGGGAGTTTTGGACGGATTCGATCTACGCCGTGCCGGAACCGCCCAATTCCAGTCGATATCGCATTGGAGAGAAACTCTTATCAATTTGTTTGCGTTGGTACGCCATGGTGGCCGCCTATGGAGTTGAACGAATGAAGCTCGATCTATCCCCGACGAGCTGGGGAAGGGTAATCGCTGTCACCCTGATCGGCACCGCTTTCTTTATTGCGGTGGCGTTCTTCGTCGATTCTTTCAATTTCCTGTATCTTTCGCCCGAGGCACTGTGGCGAGCCCAGATGACAGACCTGTTTCTGCCTCTGCTGCTCGGCGGATCGTTTCTGTTTTTCCTCATGTGGAAGATCCGCCAATTGGCCATCGCGCAGCGTGATCTCAGCGTCATCGCCGCGACCGACAGCCTGACGGCGGTGCTGAACCGCGGCGCCTTTTCGATGCTGGTCGAAGCCTATCTCGATCAGGCCAGCAAGGAGGAAAATAGCCGCTCCGGGGCGCTGCTGATCATCGATGCCGACCACTTCAAGTCGATCAACGACCGCCTCGGCCATGACAGCGGCGACCAGGCGCTCAAACTGATAGCGCAGGCGATCAAAGGGCAACTGCGTGGCGTCGATCTCGTCGGGCGAATCGGCGGCGAAGAATTCGGCGTGTTCATGCCCGGTGTGGATCCGTCGCAGTCCTGGCTGGTCGCCGAAAGCATTCGGCGGCGCATCAGGGAGATGGATTTCTCTCCCGGCGGCAGGCCTTGCCCGCTTTCCGTCAGCATCGGCGGCACGAGCTTTAGCGGCTCGACCACCTATGAGAAGATATTCTCCGCCGCCGACCGAAGGCTTTACACCGCCAAGGCGAACGGGCGCGATCAGGTCAGCATCGATCCAGCGGGTATGGTGCCAGTGCCGCCGCCGACCGTCGGCACGGTGCATTGAAAGCAGCGGTCGAGGCGGCAACGCCGGCGCCATCGCGTGCGGCCTCTTGCAAACCAGAGCGGACTGCCCGGACACGATGATTTGCCCAGATTGTTGCGCCGACAGAGGTTTCGCTTTGATGACATCACGCTAAAGGTATTCTCCGGCGCACAACGGGCTGGATGATCGGGGCAGGGCTCTCCTTCGCATGACACTGATGGGCGTGGCGGCATTGCTGATCCTGGTTCTTACCTATGCCGGCGTCGCGGTCGGCCGCGTACCGGGGCTGCGTCTAGACCGCGCAGGGATCGCACTGCTTGGCGGCGCGGCGATGATCGCCATCGGCGCGCTCAGCATGGAGGATGCCTACCGTGCGATCAATTTCGACACCATAACTCTGCTGCTCGGCATGATGATCGTAGTGGCGCATCTGAAGGTCTCCGGCGCATTTCGCGGGCTCGGCGCCGTCGCCATCGAGCATGCGCACGCGCCCTTCATGTTGCTGGTGATGGTAACGCTGCTGACCGGCGTGCTGTCCGCCTTCCTGGTCAACGACGCCATTTGCCTCGTGATGGCGCCGATCGTCGTCCACGTCACGCGGATCATCAAACGTAATCCGATCCCCTACCTTATCGCCACCGCCACGGCGTCCAATTGCGGCAGCGTCGCCACCATCACGGGCAATCCGCAGAACATGGTCATCGGGGCGCTGTCGGGCATTTCATACCCGGCCTTCTCGGCGGCGCTGGCGCCGGTTGCGCTGTTCGGACTTGTCGCGGTCATAGTCATCGTGCGCATCGCCTACCCGGCCGAATTCACCCGCACCGCGCAGATTGAGCCCGAAATCTCGCGCGGCCGAATGCATCGAGGGCAGGTTTTAAAGGCGGTAATCGTCTGCGTGGCGCTGGCTGTCGCGTTCTTTGCCGGCGTTCCCGTCGCCAAGGCGGCGCTGATCGGCGGCGCCATCCTGCTTCTGACCCGATCCATCAAGCCACAACGCATCTACCGCGAGATCGACGGGCCGTTGTTGTTCATGTTCGCGGGGCTGTTTGTGGTTGTCGCGGGCGCCGAGAAGACGCTGCTCACACCGGACCTGATCGCTTCGGCCAAGGGCCTTGGATTGGACGATGTCTGGCGCTTATCGGGTTTTACAGCGGTGCTTTCGAACATCATGAGCAACGTGCCGGCGGTGCTGGCGCTCCGACCCTTCATACCCGGCCTCGAAAATCCCGAACGCGCATGGCTGGTCGTCGCCATGAGTTCGACCCTGGCCGGCAATTTCACGCTGCTCGGTTCGGTCGCAAACCTGATCGTCGCCGAGCAGGCCAAGACGGCGGGCGTGCCGCTCTCTTTCACCGCCTTCTTCAAGGTCGGCCTGCCATTGACACTGATCACGCTCTTCGCCGGTACGGCATGGCTGGCGCTGGGCTTTTAGAAGGCTCCAGCGCCCGTCTGGTCCTGCAGCCACAGCTAATCGTCTTTCCGGTGCCGAGCGCGCACCAGCGTCGCGGCGGCCCGTCCGGCCGCCTCGATATAGTCGGGATTGCGATGGACCAGCATGACCGAAAAGGCGCCGTCGAGCAGCAGCACGATCTCGCGCGCCATGACTTGCGGCTCGTCGACCCCGCGATCCGACAGTTCTCCAGCAAGCCAATTTTCAAAATTGGACTTGTGTCGCGACCCGGCCTTGATAGCGGGATGTCCTGGCATCGACGCTAGTTCGGCGGCCGTGCGCAGGAACCCACATCCCTTCCATTTGGGGTGGCGCGCTACCCGCGCGAGATTGGTGAAGACCGCCTCGACCTTGCGCTCCACATCGCCTTCGGCTGCATCGAACCAGCCGGCCATCTGCTTCAAATTGGGCTGATCGCGGCCATCGAGATAGGCAGCGATGAGATCGTCCTTGCTCTTGAAGTGATAGTAGAGCGTCCGCTTGGTGAGCCCGGCTCTTTCGGCGATGGCATCGACGCTGACCCGGCCGATTCCCTCGGCATAAAACAGTTTCGTCGCTGCTGCGACAATCCGTTCGCGGGTAGGGGTGGAGAGCTCAGGCATGTGCAAACGTATACCGACTAGTGAATATACAAGCAATGGCAAGCATGATCCCTTTCAGCGGTGTCTGGAAAGGAAGAACGATGACCGATCTAGTATTAAGCGAGACCCGCGACGAGGTAGCCGTCCTCACTCTCAATCGTCCCGACAAGCTCAACGCATTGAACTATGCGATGATCGACAGGCTGTTGGGCCTCCTCGATCATCTCGAAGTCGATGGCGGGGTGCGGGCAGTCATCTTGACCGGCGCGGGGGACCGCGCCTTTTCGGCGGGCGGCGACATCCATGAGTTCTCCGCCAGCGTCGCGCTGGGCGCCGATATCGCGATGCGCGACTTCGTCATGCGCGGGCAGCGGTTGACGTCGAGGTTGGAAGCGTTTCGCAAGCCGGTGATCGCGGCCGTCAATGGCATTGCCTTCGGCGGCGGATGCGAGATCACCGAGGCCGTGCCGCTCGCCATTGCCAGCGATCGCGCGATGTTCGCCAAGCCGGAAATCAACCTCGCAATGCCGCCGACCTTTGGCGGAACCCAGCGCCTGCCGAGGTTGGCAGGACGCAAGCGTGCACTCGAACTGCTGTTGACCGGCGATTGGTTTCCAGCGGCGCGTGCGCTTGAAATTGGCCTCGTCAATCAAGTTGTTCCGCATGGCGACCTGATGCCGGCAGCCTTCGATCTGGCCAGGCGGATTTTACGGCGTTCGGGACTGGCGGTCGCCAGCATTCTCACGGCCGTAGCGCGCGGCCATCACCTCAGCATCGCCGACGGTTTGCTGGTCGAGGCCGAGCAGTTCGCCCGCATGGTACCGACCGCCGATTTGCGCGATGGGCTCGACGCCTGGATTCGGCGGCCCAAGCCTGGCCATGACGGGTCATGGACACATATCGCGCGGCCGGACGAGGCCAGGCGGAGGTCCCTGGCGCTGGATCGGACGATGTCTTCGGCGCACGACTGACATAGTCATGGCTTAAGGGTGGGGCTACTCAGTTTTAAGCAGCCGGGCCGCCGCTGCCAGCAGGTCGGTCTGCGTGATCAGCCCCAGTAGATGCCTCGCGTCGTCCACGACGATGACGGCATGGCTGCGGCCGTCGGTCAGGACCGGCAACAATCCCATGGCCGCCGAACCGGGGGAGGCGGTCGCCGCGCTCGATAGCATTGCCCCAACGGTGCCGGGACCCGGCACCAACTCCCGTAAGCCGACGGTGCCGGCGAGCCGCCTGTCCGTATCAACCACCGGCAAGGTGCGGATGTTGTGATGGAGCAGCAATTGGCGTGCCGTCTCGGCTTGTGTGTCTTCCTGCACCGAGATCACGTCGCGCGACATGATGTCTTCGCACAAAAGGGTCTCGTGCGACCGCGCCAAGGCCTGCATTTCAACCTGCCAGAGCAACCGGTCGAGGTCGCCGCGGTCA
Source organism: Mesorhizobium sp. ES1-1 (assembly GCF_020164785.1). Lineage (GTDB taxonomy): Bacteria > Pseudomonadota > Alphaproteobacteria > Rhizobiales > Rhizobiaceae > Mesorhizobium. The sequence continues at coordinate 346,905 of NZ_JAIUGX010000002.1, forward strand.
ATGTCGAATGTTTCCTCGAGCGCTTCCAGGGCGGCGTCGATGTCCTCCGGCCGAAATCCGACGCGCACCCGCGCCGGCGGATCGATCGTGCCGTGGCTGTTTGCCGGCGCTTGAACCGGCACATGGGGGTAATTTCGCCGCGACAGCTTGTGGAAGCCGTAACCTAGGGCGACCAGCACGATCGAGATCAGCGCCACCGGGACAAAAGGGAACATAAAGCCCGAGGCGGTGACCATTGGACCGCCGAGCACCGCTGTCAGGGCGGCGGCTCCGCCGGGAGGATGGAGGCAACGGGTAAGCGACATGGCAGCGATTGCCAGCGCCACCGCAATCCCTGCGGCAAAAGCCGGTTCCTGGATGAAATGAGCGACGATCACGCCGACAAGCGCCGATATGGTGTTGCCGCCGATGATGGGCCATGGCTGCGCCAATGGGCTTGCCGGGACTGCGAACAGCAGCACCGCCGATGCCCCGATCGGCCCGACCAGCAGCGGCACATGCGCACCGTGGCCGAGCGCCAGGCCCCCGAGCACGCCGGTCAGCGCAATGCCGACCATCGCGCCGATGCAGGCGATGACACGTTCGCGCGGGGTTGCGCCGGCAAGGATGGGAACAAAGAGGCGAAAGGCCATGAAGTCGGTAACTCTGCCGGAGGGCGAAAACTGTGCTGATGCCCGCAATGACGCCAGGGCGTCGAATTTGAAAGCCAAATCGATCCCGTAAACGCGGGCTTGAAGGAATGGAATTCCATGGGGCTCTTCGAGTTGCGCAGGGCAGCGCTTGTTCACCTGCCTCGGAAGTGCTTGGCGCGGTTCCAACTCCGCTCCGTCGTCGTTCAGGCGGACGCGGCGGCGTCCAGGCCGCGCATGAGGTCGGCTTTCAGGTCCGCAACGTCCTCGAGACCGATCTGCAGGCGGATCAGCGGGCCGCCATGGGGAGTTTTGGCGACGACGCGGTCGCCGAGCCAGACCGGCACCGCAAGGCTTTCGTAGCCACCCCAGGAGTAGCCGAGGCCAAAGATCCGCAAGGCATCAAGGAAGGCGTGCTGTTGTTTCTGGCCGCCGCCGGCAAGCACGATGGAAAAGACGCCACTGGATCCGCAGAAGTCGCGTTTCCACAGATCATGGTTGGGATGGCTTGGAAGGGCCGGGTGAAGCACGCGCGCGACCCCTTTCTGACCCTCGAGCCAGGAGGCGATGGTGAGCGCGCTGCGCTGATGGTGCTCCAGGCGCACCCCCATTGTGCGCAGCCCGCGCAGCACCTGGTAGACGTCGTCGGGCCCGGCGCAGCAGCCCAGCGTGCAAAAGCTCTCGTATAGCTGCTTCCAGTGGCCCTCATTGGCAGAGACCGTGCCCAGCAGTAGGTCGGAATGGCCGGCCGGGTATTTCGTCGCCGCATGGATCGAGATGTCGACGCCATGGTCGAGCGGGCGGAAATAGAGCGGCGTTGCCCAGGTGTTGTCCATCATGACGATGGCTCCAGCTTCATGCGCCTCCCTTGCGATGGCCGGGATGTCCTGCACCTCGAACGTGTTGGAAGCCGGCGATTCCGTGAACACCACCTTGGTGTTGGGCTTGATCAACGCCGCGATGCCGGCACCGACATCGGGAGCGTAGTACTCTACCTCGACACCCAGCCGCTTCAGCATCGTGTCAGCGAAGTTGCGGGTCGGGTTATAGACGGAATCGACGATCAACAGGTGGTCGCCCGCCGATAGGAAGGCGAGCAGCGGCACCGTCACCGCCGCGAGGCCGGAAGGCACCACGATCGTGCCGGCCGAGCCCTCTAGCGCGTCGATCGCTTGGGCGAGCGCGTCAGTCGTCGGTGTGCCGCGCGTGCCGTAAACGTATTTCTGATCCCGTGCCGCCATGGATGCCGCGTTACGAAAAAGCACCGTCGAGGCGTGGACCACCGGCGGATTGACGAAGCCGAAATAATCATGCGGGCTGTTGCCCGAATGGGCCAGCCGCGTGTTGATGCCAAGCTTGTCGCTACCCTGCTCGCTGCCGTCTTTCGTCATTCTTCATCGCCTTTTTCGAAAGGCGTTAGCCTTAGTGCGACGCCATGGACCGCGCAACAGCCACGATCCGCCGGCGGACCGACTTCGAATGTGCCAATTCCGGGTCTGGATCCGGCAGCGACGGTCCGGTTCTAAATCTAGCCGACGACATGCGGCAGCGCCGAGGCGAGCAGCCCAAACCCCGATGCCGTCAGCAGCGAGAGGATGATCTTGCGGAATGTCGATTCGCTGATGCCGATGTAGAGCTTCGCTCCGAGCAATGTCGGGACGAGCATTGCCGTTGCCACGACGGCCAATGTCGGAAGCATTCCGATGCCGATTTTGCCCGTGGCGATGTAGGCTGCCATCGTTGCAGAAAGGGCCGCCAGGTTGAAATTCTGGATAACGGCGCGCTGCGTGTCTTTCTCCCATTGGCGCAATGTGCACCACAATGTCGGAATTGGCCCGGTAAAGCCCCCGATACCGCCCATGGCACCTCCGATGAAACCAATCAGGCCATCCGCGAACGACCCGCCCGCAGTAATGCGCGGAAGGTGACGCGCAAAAAGCATCAAGGGACACCACACGACCAGCAGGGACCCGAGAACCAGCTTGAACACATGCACGTTTAGCCACGGCAGGATCATGACGCCGATCGGAATGCCCAGCAGGCCGCCGATCAGGAACGGCAGCAGGAGCCCGATATCGAAACCCCGCCGCACGGAAACGGCGGCGATGATCTGGCCGGTGAGCGCCCCAAAGACGGTCATCGCCGCGGCGAGTTGCGGCTCCAAGGTCCATGCCCAAATCGACATGGCGACCAATCCGAAAGCGAAACCGGACAGTCCCTGGACGAAACCGGCGACGACGGCCCCCAGGATGACAATCCATGTATGCGGGTCCATCGACAGTCTTTCCCTACCGCATTGTGCGTCGATGGTACGACTGGACGTCGCCTTGAATCAGCGCCACCCATATTGCGGCGGCTTTGGACGTACAACCAGCCGCAATTATCGGGCGGGTCTGTCTGATGGAGCAGTTCATGGCAGCAACGCTTACCCGCTTTGCGAACGGACGGCCGCCGCATTTTGCCGGGGGTTGTTGATCAGAAACCGCCCGAACATGGCCGATGACATTTGAGCCCGCCAACTCACTCCGCGCCGGTCAGTAACGCCAAGGTATAACAAGGATGGATTCGCGACCTCGACCTGCATTAGCGTTGAACGAGTCGTGCCTTCTTTATTTGCGCTGATGACTAAATCGCGGGCCCGTTTGGCGGCAATTCAGGCATTTGCGGCAACTGGTTTTCAAACTCTTTCGGTTTCGGTCATTTCCCTTGACCTCTCGGGAATTATCGCCTTCGATGACATCTGTGAATGGGAGGCGGCTCGTCGGTTACGATGCGCGTTCCGGGGAGGGGGCCGGAATGGAACTGCGTTCACACGGAAAAAGATCAGGGTTTGCCTGAAAAACAGAAAAGGGTCTGTGGGTCATGAAAAATATTGCCATTGGCATTCTTACTGCCGCCGCGCTTGGTCTGATGGCGTCTGCAGCCTCGGCGACCACGCTTGATACGGTCAAGGCGAAGGGCTTCATCCAGTGCGGTGTCTCCACCGGCCTGGCCGGCTTCTCGGCGCCGGACGACAAGGGCGACTGGCAGGGCATCGACGCGGATTTCTGCCGCGCTGTCGCGGCGGCCGTGTTTGGTGACGGCACCAAGGTCAAGTTCACGCCGCTCAGCGCCAAGGAGCGTTTCACCGCCCTGCAGTCGGGCGAGGTCGACATCCTGTCGCGCAACACCACCTGGACCATCAACCGCGACACCGCGCTCGGCCTGAACTTCATCGGCGTGACCTATTATGATGGCCAGGGCTTCATGATCAACGCCAAGAAGCTACCTGGCGTCAATTCGGCGCTTCAGCTTTCAGGCGCCGCCGTATGCGTCCAAAGCGGGACCACCACCGAGCTCAACCTCGCCGACTACTTCAAGGCGAACAAGATGGAATACAACCCGGTCGTCTTCGAGAAGCTCGAAGAGGTCAACGCCGCCTATGACGCCGGGCGTTGCGATGTCTACACCACCGATCAGTCGGGCCTTTATGGCATAAGGCTGACGCTAGCATCGCCCGCGGACCATGTCGTCCTGCCCGAGATCATCTCGAAGGAGCCGCTCGGACCCGCAGTGCGCCAGGGCGACGACCAGTGGTACCACATCGTCAAATGGACCTATTTTGCCCTGTTGCAGGCGGAAGAGCTCGGCATCACCAAGGCGAATGTCGATGAGATGAAGAACTCGGCCAGCCCTGAGATCAAGCGCGTGCTGGGCCAGGAAGCCGACACCAAGATCGGCACCGACCTTGGCGTTTCCAATGACTGGGTTGTCAACATCGTCAAAGCCGTCGGCAACTATGGCGAGCTGTTCGAGCGCAATGTCGGGTCGGGCAGCCCGCTGAAGATCGCCCGCGGCATCAATGCGCTGTGGACAAAGGGCGGCCTGCAATACGCTCCGCCCATCCGCTGATCGAAACGTGATCCGGGGGGCATCTGCCTCCCGGTTTCTCTTTCCAGGGGACGGTCGAATGGCATCGCAGGAAGTTCTTCGCGAGGAGCCAAGTCGCGCTTCTCTCATCAACAATCCGACAGTCCGCGGTATTCTCTATCAATGCCTGGTCGTTGCCTTGCTGGTGGCGGGTGTCTGGTGGATCGTTCACAACACCATCGTGAACCTCACGAACCTGCACATTGCCTCCGGCTTCACCTTTCTGAGGGGCCGCGCCGGCTTCGACATTTCCGATACGGCGATCGCCTACACATCGGACTCCACCTATGGCCGGGCCATCATCGTCGGCCTGATCAACACGTTGATCGTCGCCTTTGCCGGCATCATCACCGCCACGATCATCGGCTTCATCGTCGGCATTGGCCGGCTGTCGAAAAACTGGCTTATCCAGAAGATCTGCACTGTCTATGTCGAGGTGTTCCGTAACATCCCGCCGCTCCTGGTCATCTTCTTCTGGTATTCGGGCGTGCTGGCGGTTCTCCCGGCGCCGCGCGACAGTGTCCACCTGCCATTTGGCTCGTTCCTCAACCAGCGCGGCTTCTACTTCCCGCGCGCCGTGTGGGGCGACGGCTCCTGGCTGATCCTGGTCGGCCTGCTTGTCGGCATCGCCATGGCATGGTTCGTCGCCCGCAAGGCGCATCTGCGGCAGATGGCAACCGGCCAGCAATTTCCGGTGTTCTGGACATCGCTGGCGCTCATTGTCGGGCTACCGCTACTTGCCTACGTGCTGAGCGGCTTTCCCCTGACTTTTGATCTCCCCAAGCAATCGACCTTCAACCTGACCGGCGGCTTTGTGGTGAAGCCGGAGTTTCTCTCGCTGTATCTCGCGCTGTCGTTCTATACCGCCGCCTTTATCGCCGAGATCGTGCGCGCCGGCATTCGCGGCGTGGCCCGGGGCCAGAGCGAGGCTTCGGCGGCGCTCGGCCTTCGGTCGGGCCAGGCGCTGAGGCTTGTGGTCGTGCCGCAGGCGATGCGCATCGTTATCCCGCCGCTCGCCAGCCAGTATCTCAACCTGACCAAGAACTCCTCGCTCGCCATCGCCATCGGCTATCCCGATTTGACGGCGACCACTGGCACGGTACTGAACCAGACCGGCCAAGCGGTCGAATGCGTGGTCATCATGATGGTAATCTATCTGGCCATCAGTGTTCTGACCTCGCTGCTGATGAACTGGTTCAACGCCAAAATGGCACTGGTGGAGAGGTAAGGACATGCAAGAACATGACATGTCCTGGGTACGCACGGAGATGGTGCTGGCGCAGCCGGCGCCAGCCGGCGTCGCGGGCCTCGGCGCATGGGTGCGAAGGAACCTGATAGCATCGGTTGGCGACACCATCATGACCATAATCGGCATCGCCCTGGTGGCCATGACGCTGCCTCAGATCATCAACTGGGCTTTCATCGACGCTGTCTGGACGGGACCTGACCGCACCGTATGCGCCACCGTGACACAAGGCGGGATTCAGCCGGATGGCTGGTCCGGCGCCTGCTGGGCTTTCGTCAATGCGAAGTTCGGCCAGTTCATGTTCGGAACCTATCCGATCGAGGAACGCTGGCGGCCGATCCTGGTTGGTATCCTGCTGGTGGTGCTCATGGTGCCGATGCTGATGCCGAGCGTGCCGCGCAAAGGGCTCAACGCCCTGCTGCTCATTGTCGGTTTGCCCGTCGTTTCATTCTTCCTTCTGGTGGGCGGCGCCTTCGGCCTGCAACATGTCGAAACCGCCCGCTGGGGCGGCTTGCTGGTGACGCTGTCCTTGTCTTTCGTGGCTATCGTGGTGTCGCTGCCGCTCGGCATCGTGCTGGCGCTTGGCAGGCGTTCCAAGATGCCGGTCGTCAAGATGCTCTGCGTCATCTTCATCGAAGCCGTGCGCGGCATTCCGCTGATCACCGTTCTGTTCATGGCGAGCGTCATGCTCCCGCTGTTCCTGCCGCCGGGCGTTACCTTTGACAAATATTTGCGCGCGCTTATCGGCGTGTCGCTCTTTGCCGCCGCCTATATGGCCGAAGTGGTGCGCGGCGGCCTGCAGGCGATCCCCAAGGGTCAATATGAGGGGGCCGATTCGCTCGGCCTCGGCTATTGGCAGAAGATGTATTTCATCGTCATGCCGCAGGCGCTCAAGCTCGTCATTCCAGGTATCGTCAATACGTTCATCGGCATGTTCAAGGACACCAGCCTGGTGACCATCATCTCGATGTTCGACCTGCTCGGCATCGTCAAACAGAACTTCTCCGACGCCAACTGGGCAACGGCGCAGACGGCCAAGTCAGGGCTGATCTTCGCCGCCTTCGTCTTCTGGCTGTTCTGTTTCGGCATGTCGCGCTATTCGATGTACACAGAACGCCGGCTCGATACCGGCCACAAACGCTAATGCATGTCGCCCAAAAGTGTGTTGCGGTTTTGGGATAACGACATGCATTATAATGAAAGATAAAAAGACAAGGGGATCCTGTCATGGCCACCGAAAACGCCGTCAGCGCCGAAGAGATCAAGGTCAACGCGGCCAAGATGCAGATCTCGACCACCGATGTCGCCATCGACATCATCGCCATGCACAAATGGTACGGCGAGTTCCATGTGCTGAAGGACATCAATCTCAAGGTGATGCGCGGCGAGCGCATCGTCATCTGCGGCCCGTCCGGCTCGGGCAAGTCCACGATGATCCGCTGCATCAACCGGCTGGAGGAGCACCAGAAGGGCAAGATCATCGTCGACGGCAAGGAACTAACCAACGACCTGAAGAAGATCGACGAAGTGCGCCGCGAGGTGGGCATGGTGTTCCAGCACTTCAACCTCTTCCCGCATCTCACCATCCTCGAAAACTGCACACTGGCGCCGATCTGGGTGCGCAAGACACCGAAAAAGCAGGCCGAGGAAATCGCCATGCACTTCCTCAAGCGCGTCAAGATTCCCGAGCAGGCCAACAAATATCCGGGTCAGCTATCCGGCGGCCAGCAGCAGCGCGTGGCGATCGCGCGTTCTTTGTGCATGAACCCGCGCATCATGCTGTTCGACGAGCCGACCTCGGCGCTGGATCCGGAAATGATCAAGGAAGTCCTGGAAACGATGGTCGGCCTGGCCGAGGAAGGCATGACCATGCTGTGCGTCACCCACGAAATGGGCTTCGCGCGCAAGGTCGCCAACCGCGTCATCTTCATGGATCAAGGCCAGATCGTCGAGCAGAACACGCCGGCCGAATTCTTCGACCATCCGCGCCATGAGCGCACAAAATTGTTCCTGTCGCAGATCCTGCACTGACCCCTGGACGAACTGTCTTCGACCTCCAGGAGAGCTCGGCTGAAACAGCGCCGGGCTCTTTTGCGTATGGAGAGCAGGTGTCGCACGTTCGTGTCACGCCCAAGCGTTCGCAAGGCAGTCATCATGAAGAAGCTTGGACGTATGCTGGTCCGCCTGATGATCGTGGCGGCTCTCGCCGTGACGCTGGGAGCATTGGTGCCGCGACCGCTTTTGCAAACAGCCGGCGACCAACCCGCGAACCCCCGCCATATCCTCGTCCTCAGGAATCCGATCCACACGGACATCGCCATTCCGGTCGACGATGCAGTGCTTCGTCGTTTCCATTTCCTGCTCGATGCCGGCATGCCGACCGACATGGCCGGGGTGCGCTACATCGTTTTTGGCTGGGGCGGTCGCGCCTTTTATCTGGAAACGCCGACATGGTCGCAACTCAAGGCCGTTCCGGTTATGAAAGCGCTGACCCTCGACACTTCGGTCATGCATGTGGATATCGCCGGCGACATCGCCGAACCGCGCCCGGACGTCGCGAGCTTTGATATCGGCGAGGATGGCTTCGCCGCCTTGCTCGATTTCATCGCCGTGAGCTTTCAGCGAGGGGAGGGCGGCCCGGTCGTCATCGAGAACGCGGCCTATTCCAGATATGATCGTTTCTTCGAGGCCAAGGGGCACTTCAACGCACTGGTAGGATGCAACACCTGGACCGCGGCGGCGCTGCGGACTGCCGGACTGCGCACCGGCTGGTGGAACCCGCTGCCGGTCTCGCTCGGCCTGTCGATGCGGCTCTACAATTAGGAAAGCGGCCAGAGCGAACCGGCGTCAGCTCCGGATCAATTTTTACCGCTCCCATCCATAAAGCCAGTCGAGATCGGCTGCGAGCTTTTCCGGGCCGCGCATTTTCAGAAATAGGTTACGCGCGATGGCCACCGGCCCGGCGGCATGCCAGGCAAGGCGATTGAGGGCTCCGCGCCGGGCGGCCTTGGCTATGCGCGGCCTCCGCAGCGCCTCCCAGGTTTTCAGTCCGGCTGCCGGATCGGCCCGCGAGCCGGCCACGGCATCGGCAAGCATTGCCGCGTCCTCTATCGCCATCGCCGCGCCTTGCGCCGCGAACGGGGTCATCGCATGCGCCGCGTCGCCGATCAGCGCAATGCCGCCTGGCAAGGTCCAAGGCTGACTCTGGTCGACCGTATGGAGCGGCCAGGTCAGCCATGGATCAACCAGGTCCATCACCTTTGCCAGGCCGGGGGCACAGCCTCGCGATGCATCGGCCAGGATGCCGGGGTCGGCGTGGCCCGACCAACCTTCAGCGATGCGCTCACCCTTGGTGATCGCGACGAGGTTGAACGCGTCGCCGTTGCTCACGGGGTAGGCGACCATGTGGAAGCCCGGATGCAGAAACGTCGTGACACAGTCGGCCGCGCCGATGGCGGCGAAGGCGCGGCCGGCGGGACTATCCGTGCCGACAGTGGCGCGCCAGGCCAACGCGCCCGAAAAGCGGTTTCTGGCCGCGGCCATCTTTTCGGAATCGACAAGCCCGCGTACCGATGACCAGACGCCATCGGCGCCAACCAGCAACGAGCCTTGTTGCTCCGTCGTCCTGCCGCCGATTTCGACGTTCGCCCTAACACCCTGGCTGCCGACTGCGAGTCTCCGGACGCGTGCGCCAAGGGTGAGATCGATGGCGGGCATCTCGGCGACGCGCTCCATGAGAGCGCTTTGCAGGTCGGCCCGATGCGCAACGAGGTAGGGCGCGCGCCAACGGCTTTCCGCCGATTGGCCGAGCGGCACGCGCGCCAACTGGCGCAATGTCCTCGCATCCTTGAGTACAACGGCCTGCGGCCGCACCGCCGCCGGCAGCAGCCTATCGAGGGCGCCAAGATCCCGCAGGATGCGTGTCGCGTTAGGGGAAAGCTGGAGGCCGGCACCCACGGCCTCGAGGCGTGCCGCCTGCTCGAACACGTGCACGCGGTAGCCACGTTCGGCAAAAGCAATTGCCGCTGTCAGTCCGGCGACACCTGCCCCGGCGATGACGACTGGCGGGGGGCGCTTGTCGTCCATCAGCTGTGCGAGAGCATCAGGCGGCCTGGTCGATGTAGAGGCAGCCGGCTGGCAGCGTTTCCGTCGCCTTCAGCTTGGGCGAGTAGCGGTAGAGCGTCGAGCAATAGGGGCAGACCTTCTCATTGTCGTCGCCCATGTCGAGAAACACATGCGGGTGGTCGAAGGGCGGGTTGGCGCCGGTGCACATGAATTCCTTGACCCCGATGTCGATCGCCGGATGGCCCGCATCGTTCTGGAAATGGGGAATGGAACCGCCTGCCATCGTCGTCTCCTTAACGCAATCTCGTCTGCATCTGGATCATAACGGGCCTGTTTGCAAGATCGATGAAATGAAACTGTCGCAAAACCCTGTCAGAGGATAAGTTAAGCCGGTTAAGCGGCAGAGCTGGTGGGAAGAGCGGAAATTATGAATGAACTGAAGCCTGTCAAAAGCGAATTCACCAATATCGAGGCCGCGAGCCCGGAAGGCGGCAACCCCGACCGTTTCGTCAATCGTGAATTTTCCTGGCTGCAGTTCAACCGGCGCGTCCTCGAAGAGTCCCTCAATCTCAATCATCCGCTCCTGGAGCGCGTCCGCTTCCTGTCGATATCGGCCGGAAACCTGGACGAGTTCTTCATGGTGCGCGTCGCCGGCCTCGCAGGCCAAGTGCGCGAAGGCATCGTGCTGAAGAGCCCGGACGGACGCACTCCCGAGCAGCAGCTCGAGCAGTTGCTGCGCGAAGTCGAACGGCTGCAGGAAGACCAACAGAACAGCCTTTCGGCTCTCACCGTCCTGCTCAACAAGGAAGGCATCGAGACCATTACCCGCGACGCCCTGAGCAAGGACGAGAAAATCTGGCTGGAGGACCATTTCCAGGAGCAGGTGTTCCCGGTGTTGACGCCGCTGTCGATCGACCCGGCGCATCCGTTCCCGTTCATTCCCAATCTCGGCTTCTCGATGGCATTGCAGCTGCGCCATCGCAAGAATGGCGAGGAAATGAGCGCGCTGCTTCGCCTGCCCGTCGCCCTGAAGCGGTTCATCCGTCTGCCTGACCGCAAGCAGCATGTCCGGTTCATCCCGCTTGAGGAGGCGGTCGGCCTCTATATCGGCAAGCTGTTTCCCGGCTACGAGGTCAAGGGTTCGGGCACGTTCCGGATCATTCGCGACAGCGATATCGAGGTCGAGGAAGAGTCCGAGGACCTCGTGCGCCTGTTCGAAACGGCCCTGAAGCGCCGGCGCCGCGGCTCGGTCATCCGCATCGAATTCGACAGGCTGATGCCGGGCGAACTGCGCGAATTCGTCGCCGGCGAGCTCGGCGTCTCGTCGAGCCGCATCAGCGTGCTGACCGGTCCGCTGGCGCTCAGCCAGATTTCCGAGATCGTCGCCGTCCCACGCGACGATCTGAAGTTCACGCCCTACAATCCGCGCTTTCCCGAGCGCATCCGCGAGCATGGCGGCGACTGTTTCGCGGCCATTCGGGAGAAGGACATCGTCGTCCACCACCCGTATGAATCCTTCGACGTCGTTGTGCAATTCCTGCGCCAGGCGATGGCCGACCCGGAAGTGGTAGCGATCAAGCAGACGCTGTACCGCACCTCCAACGACAGCCCGATCGTGCGCGCTCTGGTCGACGCCGCCGAGGCGGGCAAGTCGGTCACGGCGCTGGTGGAATTGAAGGCTCGTTTCGACGAGGAAGCCAATATCCGCTGGGCGCGCGACCTGGAGCGCGCCGGCGTGCAGGTCGTCTTCGGCTTCCTAGAGCTCAAGACCCACGCGAAAATGTCGCTGGTCGTACGCCGCGAGGACGGCAAGCTGCGCAATTACGTGCATCTCGGCACCGGCAATTACCACCCGGTTACCGCCCGCATCTACACCGACCTGTCCTTCTTCACCACCGACCCGACGATCGCCAGGGACGTAGCCCAGCTCTTCAACTTCATCACCGGCTATGCCGAGCCGACGGATGAAATGCGGCTGGCTATCTCGCCGTTCACGCTCAGAAACCGGATTCTCAAGCATATTTCCGACGAAGTCGCTTATGCGCACGCGGGCAAACCGGCGCGGATCTGGATGAAGATGAACGCGCTCGTCGACCCGATCATCATCGACGCGCTCTATGACGCCAGCCGGGCGGGGGTCGAGATCGACCTCGTCGTGCGCGGCATCTGTTGCCTGAGGCCGCAAGTGCCCGGCCTGTCGGAGAACATCAGGGTGAAGTCGATCGTTGGACGCTTCCTCGAACACAGCCGAATCTATTGTTTCGGCAACGGCTACGGGCTGCCCTCGGACGAAGCGATCGTCTACATCTCCTCGGCCGATCTCATGCCGCGCAATCTCGATCGCCGTGTCGAGACGATGGTGCCGATCACCAATCCGACTGTGCACGAACAGATCCTGGGGCAGATCATGCTCGGCAACATCATGGACAATCAGCAAAGTTTCGACGTATTGGCAGACGGAACCTCCCGGCGCGTGGTGCTGGAGGAGGGCGAGGAACCGTTCAACGCGCAGGAATATTTCATGACCAATCCCAGCCTGTCCGGACGGGGTGATGCGCTGAAGTCGCACGCGCCCAAGCGCATCGCGCAATTCAAGCGCCGCAAGAAGAACGCAGCAGCGTCCAGCTGATGCAGGCGGAATCCCAAGGCCGGCTGCAGGACCGCCGACCGCTGTCCATCATCGACATCGGGTCGAACTCGATCCGTCTTGTCGTCTATGAGGGGCTGGCGCGCTCGCCGACCATGCTGTTCAACGAAAAGATGCTGGCAGGCCTCGGCCGCGGCATCGTGTCGACCGGCAAGCTCGATCCGGAAGCGGTGACGCGATCGATGGAAGAGTTCCGCCGCTTCCGTGCGCTGTCCGAACAGGCCGGCGCTGCCCAGATCTATGTGCTGGCTACGGCCGCCGCCCGCGAGGCCGTCAACGGCCCCGACTTCATCCATCGGGCGCAGGATGTACTGAAGACCGAAATCCGCGTGTTGAGCGGCCGCCAGGAGGCCCATTATTCGGCGCTCGGGGTCATCTCCGGCTTTCACCCGGCCGACGGCATCGCCGGCGACCTTGGCGGCGGCAGCCTCGAACTGGTCGATGTCGCGGGCGAGGCCATCGGCGACGGGATCACCCTGCCGTTAGGCGGCCTGCGACTGCAGGACATGGCGAAGAATTCGCTTGCCCAGGCGGCGAAGATCACGCGTGACGAGCTGGCGCGGGCCAAGCTGCTCAAAGGCGGGCAGGGCAGGCCCTTCTACGCCGTTGGCGGCACATGGCGAAATCTCGCCAGGCTGCACATGGAAATGACCAACTATCCGCTCGGCGTCATGCATCACTACGAGATCGGGATCGAGAGCGCCGCGAATTTCCTCAGGCAGGTGGCGAAAGGCGAGATCGAGAAGGTCAAGGGCATCGAAGGCGTCTCGAAAAACCGCCGCTCGCTGCTGCCCTATGGCGCCATCGTGTTGCAGGAGATCATGACGGCGATGCAGCCGTCCAAAATCATCGTTTCGGCGCTCGGCGTGCGCGAGGGTTTTCTGTATTCGCTGCTCGACGAAGCCGAGCAAAAGGCCGATCCCCTGATTTCGGCGGCGGAGGAACTTGCCCGGCTGCGGTCGCGCTCCGTCACCCACTCACACGAACTGGTCGAATGGACCGCCCGGACATTCGCCGCCTTCGGCATCGACGAGACGGAGGATGAAGCGCGCTATCGCCATGCCGCGGCATTGCTCGCCGATATTGGCTGGCGCGCGCATCCCGAATATCGCGGCAAGCAGTCGCTGAACATCATCGCGCACGCCTCATTCTTCGGTGTCGACCATCCTGGTCGCGCGTTCCTGGCACTGGCCAATGCATACCGTCACGACGGCATCTTCAACGAATCCATCGACTCCGAGATCAAGGCACTGGCAACACCGCGCTATCTCGAACGGGCTCGGGTGCTGGCGGCGATGATGCGCGTCGTCTACCTGCTGACGGCGTCGATGCCCGGCATCATGCCGAGACTGAAATGGGAGCAGCGCGCCAATGGTGTGCTGGCACTGGTGTTGCCGGCGTCGCTGGCCGATCTATACGGCGAGCGGCCGGCCGGGCGCCTGGCGCAACTGGCCCGCATCACAAATCGCCGGCTGGTGCTCTCGGTCGAGGGCGGCCCGAGCATGTCGGTGAAGTAGGCCTACACCGAACCACGCGCGTCGATCGACCAGGCGCCGGCGCCGGCAATGGCCAGCGCCAGAAAGCCGCCCGCGATTGCGATGTCCTTCATCAGCATCTGCGTGTGCAGGAAAGCCAGTGTCGGGTCATCCCCGCCTTGGCCATAATGACCGATGAAGCCTGCCACGATGCAGAAGACGGCGACCGCCAGGGCAACGATCCTTGTCTGGAAGCCGGCCAGGATGAGCAATCCCGCTATCAATTCGAACAGGCCCGTACCCCACGCGGCGAGCGTCGGTAGCGGCAGACCAAGCCCGGCGAAATAGCTTGTCGTGCCGGAGATGCCGGAAATCGCGTTGAATCCCGACGGCACGAACAGGGCGGCGAAAAGCAGCCGGGAAAGCAGGAGCACGAGGTTACGAGGCACTGTCACCACCCTTGTCCGTGGCTTGCGCAATGACGGACAACGAAAAAGCGGCGCGGAAAATTCCGCGCCGCTCTTCTCCAGAAGGCTCGACGTCGATCAGCCGCGCTTGGCGTCGATCGAGTAGGCGCCGGCGCCGGAAGAGGCGAGTACCAGGAAGCCGCCGGCTATGGCGACGTTCTTGAGGAAATGGATCATCTGGTTCTGGTCGGCCCAACCCGTGTGGGCGACAAGAGCGGTTGCGATTGTGAAGGCAGCCAACACCCAGGCCACGATGCGTGTCTGGAAGCCTACGACGATGGCGAGGCCACCGAGTAGTTCGATCAGGCCGACGACCACGGCCGTGACGGTCGGGACGGGAAGGCCCATCGAGCCGAAATAGCCGGCTGTGCCAGCAATATCGGCGAGTTTGTTGAAGCCCGACAGCACGAATATGACGGCGAGCAGAATGCGGCCGAGAAGGATGGTGGTGGAGCTGCTGGAAGCAGCGGCGGTTCCGGCTGAGCTGATGGACATTGCGGTGTCTCCGAACGGTTTGAATGATCCGTGGAATAGCCCATGATGGCTGTTCACCAAAGCCGCCGATGTGACGACACATTGTTCACAATGCTCGCGCTTCGCGAGCCGCGCAACGGTCGCGAATTCAGACACTGCCTACCCCGGATGGGTCATGTCTCCGGGCCGGACCAGGCGGTCATAGTCGGCCTCGCTGACCAGCCCGGTCGCGAGCGCTTCCTCCCGCAAGGTCGTGCCGTTCTTATGCGCCGTCTTGGCGATCTTGGCGGCATTGTCGTACCCGATGGTCGGCGCCAGCGCCGTCACCAGCATCAGCGAGCGGTCGAGCGCCGCTTTGATGTTGTCCTCACGCGCCTCGATGCCAACAACGCAGTTATCGGTGAAGGAGACCGAGGCGTCGGCGAGCAACTGCACGGATTGCAGGAAGTTGTACGCCATCAGCGGGTTGTAGACATTGAGCTCGAAATGGCCCTGGCTGCCCGCGAAGGTCACGGCGGCGTTGTTGCCGAACACCTGCACGCAGACCTGAGTCATCGCTTCGCACTGCGTCGGGTTTACCTTGCCTGGCATGATCGACGAGCCGGGCTCGTTTTCCGGCAGCGACAATTCGCCAAGCCCTGAACGCGGGCCGGAGCCGAGGAAGCGGATGTCATTGGCGACCTTGAACAGCGCTGCCGCCGCCGCGTTGATGGCGCCATGCGAGAACACCATGGAATCGTGAGCGGCGAGTGCCTCGAACTTGTTGGGCGCGGTGACGAAGGCGATGCCGGTGATGGCGGCGATGCGATCGGCCACGCGCTCGGCGAAGCCAACCGGCGCATTGAGACCTGTGCCGACGGCGGTGCCGCCCTGCGCCAGTTCCTGCAGGCCTGGCAGCGTCAGTTCGATGCGCTTGATCGACGAAGCGACCTGTGCCGCGTAGCCGGAGAATTCCTGGCCGAGGGTCAGCGGGGTCGCATCCTGGGTGTGGGTACGGCCGATCTTGATGATGTGGTTGAATTCCCGGCTCTTGGCCGCGAGCGCCTTATGCAGGTGCTTCAGCGCCGGCAAAAGGTCGTGCACGATGCGCTCGGCGCAGGCGATGTGCATGGCCGTCGGATAGGTATCGTTCGACGACTGGCTCATATTGACGTGGTCATTGGGATGAACCGGCTTCTTCGTGCCCATGACGCCGCCAAGCATCTCGATGGCCCGGTTTGAGATCACCTCGTTCGCATTCATGTTGGACTGCGTGCCGGAGCCGGTTTGCCACACGGCGAGCGGGAAATGGTCGTTGAGCTTTCCGTCGATGACCTCTTGGGAGGCGTTGACGATCGCCTTGCCGATCACGGGATCCAGCCGCTTCAGCTCCATATTGGCTTCGGCCGCCGCACGCTTGACGATGCCGAGCGCACGCACGATCGAGATGGGCTGCTTTTCCCAACCGATCTTGAAGTTGCCGAGCGACCGCTGTGCCTGCGCCCCCCAGTAGCGGCCTGCGTCGACCTCGATGGGACCGAACGTATCGGTTTCGGTTCTGGTCTTTGACGTGCTCACGGGCGCGTTCTCCGCTGTGCCGAATCTGGCAACGGCCTACCGCGTTGCACAAGGGCCTTCAAGTCAAGATTGCGCACGGAAAGTATACGAATCGGTTCAGCACATTGACGCCTCCCCAATGCAGGTTAGACGCTTCAGTGTGATGACATGGATCGAGCCATCAAATAGGGTGCCGGGCAAACGACCGACCAGGGTAGACGTGGCACACGATTTTCAGCAGGACATTGACCTTATCGCGCGCATCGACGCGGTTCCGACCATTCTTGATGTCGTCTGCCGCACCACCGGGATGGGTTTTGCCGCGGTCGCCCGGGTCACCGAAGATCGGTGGATTGTCTGCGAAGTTCTCGACAATATCGATTTCGGTCTCGCGCCGGGCGGCGAGCTGAAGGTCGAGACCACCATCTGCAACGAGATCCGTGCAAGCCACGAAGCTGTGGTCATTGACAGCGTTGCCGATGATCAGGCCTTTTCCAACCACCACACGCCCGCGCAATATGGCTTCCAGAGTTATATATCGATGCCGATCCTCCGAAAGGACGGTCGGTTTTTCGGCACCTTGTGCGCGATCGATCCGCGTCCGGCGCGGTTGAAAAATCCCGAAACCGTGGGCATGTTCAAGCTGTTCGCGGAACTGATAGCCGCCCATCTGGATTCCGCGGATCGGCTCGACGCGGCCCGCGCCGAAATCCTGCTCGAGCGTGAGAACAAGGAACTGCGCGACCAGTTCATCGCCGTCCTTGGCCACGACCTGCGCAATCCGCTCGGTTCGATCGCCTCCGGCGTCAATATGCTCAAGCGCACCGATGACGAGCCAAAGCGCGCGCAGATTCTGGCCCTGATGGAAGGCAGCGTGGCGCGCATGGGTGGCCTGATCGACAATGTACTCGACTTTGCCCGAAGCCGGATGGGCGCCGGGCTGGTGGGCAAGACAACCGAGCCCAAGCCGATGGGCCCGGTACTTGAGCAGGTCGTGTCGGAATTTCGCTCCATTCATCCGGACCGAGTGATCGAAACCGACTTTGATGTTCCGGCGCCTGTCATCGCCGATCATCTGCGGCTTGCGAGGCTGTTCTCGAACCTGATCGGCAACGCGCTCAACCATGGCGCCTCCGGCGCGCCGGTCAGGGTGGAAGCCACGACTGCAGGCGGGGAACTTTTTTTCTCGGTTGCCAATAGCGGCAAGCCGATAGCAGCCGAAATGATGGCCAATTTGTTCGAGCCCTTCGTGCGCGGCAAGACCGCGGACGATCAGGGCTTGGGACTTGGCCTTTTCATTGCCGCCGAGATTGCCAAGATGCATTCGGGCAAGGTCGAGGCTGCTTCGTCACCGCAGGAGACGCGCTTTGTGTTTCGCATGCCATTGGATGGCGCCTGACCGTCAATCGAAGGTTTGTCATCCGGGAATCCTTTTCCTCCAGCGGCGTAGCCGCGTGCGCAGGAAAGACATACGGCCGAACGGGAGAGTTGATCGCCCCGACGGCATCGTGGACTGCGCCTCCAGCTTTCGACGCACAAGGTTCGTCAGGCGACGGAAGTGGGGGGTTTCCAGTACTGGCAGACGTTTCACGATGGTGTCTGGCAGCGGCTTCGATCGCCAGGCGAAGTAGGCGTCATACTCCTCCGGCGTTGCGACAACGTGCCGAAGATAGTCAGCCAGGGTTTTCTCGTCTGGGAAAGCGCTGGCGTCGATATAGGAATTTCCGGGGACGAAGTCGTTCACGTTCGGCGCGCCAAGATAGATCGGCACTGTGCCGGCCTCGAACGCATCGTATATCTTTTCCGTGACGTAGTCGGGCTCGATCGAGTTTTCCAGCGCGAGGCAGAACCTGTGCCGGGCGATGGTCTCTATCTTCGTTTTTCTGCCCAGATCCGGCCCGCTGACCGTCCGGTTGTTAAAGTGCCTGCCATAGGAATCGATTCTGATGTGGCGCGAAAGTTGCGCTGTGAAATCAGCGCGGCCGCTGAGGTTGAAAGGGGCGGACTGGAACAGCGCAACCGGCGCTTGCTCGGTCTTTCGAGCGATCGGTTTGGCAACCATGTCTTGCCACTCGCCAGCCTTGGGCAGGTAGGGCGTCCAGACGTCGGCATGCGCTTCATGCGTCATGATTATATCGAAATGCTTCATGGCCTCGGGCCGCGTCGCGTGTGAGTAATTCTGACGGCTCTCCATCGACCACGCTACCCAATATTGTCCGGGATATTTGCGGGCATCGCCGATTTCCTGGAAATCCGGAATGTGAAAAACCACCGCCGCGGCTTCTGAAAGCCGGCCCTTGTCCGTAGTCCAACGCCCTTCCTCACGGATCGCCTCGATGTCGACCGGCTTACGGAAGAAGGAGGTATAGAAAAGGATCAGCGGGTCGCTTGACGACATGGCACAGATTTCCGGGACTTCTCCAGGTGCAAGAGACGCCGAATTGGCGGACCGTCAAGGCGAGGCATTGCTGGTGCTGAAGCAGGGCAGTCCTGCTACCCTGCAGTGTATCCGCCATCGATTGCAAAAATGGCCCCGCTCGTCCAGGCGGCCTCGTCGCTGGCAAGGTGAACCGCGATCCCGGCAAGGTCTTCGGGGCGACCGATCCTGCCCAGTGGATAGCTGCGCGCGACATAGGCGCTCAACTCGGCCTTGGCCTCGGCCGGCAGATTGTCGACTGTCTTGCGCCGCATGGCAGTGTCCACGGTGCCGGGCGCGATGGCGTTGACACGTATGCCGCGTGGACCGAGTTCGAATGCCAGCGACTTGGTCAGTGAGTTCAACGCGCCCTTGGACAGGGAATAGAGGCTCGACGGCCGCCGCGGGATCATCTTATGGGCGAAGTAGGAGGAGATGTTGATCACCGAGGCACCGGCGCCTAGATGCGGCAGCAAGCCCTGGGTGAGGAAGAAAACCGCAGCCACGTTGAGCGCGAAAGATTGCTGAAACTGCTCCCGGCTGACTGTCTCGAAGGACACAAGGAAAGCCATCCCGGCATTGTTGACAAGAATGTCGAGCGGTCGCCCCGACACCTTCACGTGCTCGACGACGGCTTCGACGCCTGAATCGGCAGCAAGGTCGGCCGACAGCGTCCTGACACTTCCATTCCTGCCAGCCCTTGCGAGATTGTCGCTGGCGCTTGCCAGTTTTCCGGCATCGCGACCGACGATCACGACGTCGGCACCCTCGCGCAGGAAAGCCTCGGCGATCGCAAAACCGATGCCCTCGGAACCTCCGGTCACCAAAGCCTGCTTGCCACCAAGCTTCATCGCATGCTCCCGCATCCTCGTCCGGCGAAAGCGCCGCGAATCCAACGCTCTGGTCAAGCCATCGGCCTATCCCAGCGTATGAATAGTCCAGCCAGGGCAACTTGCATCTTAGCAGGGAACAAGATAGCCGCCTTGATCAACAAGCCGTGCGGGTTCAAGCTGAACGCGGCGGCTTTGGTCCGATCCACTTGTCCCCAAGCACCTGACGACGATGGTGTTGCCGGAAGCGCGAATGCTGAAATCGCCCCTGCCCATCAATGTTGTCGAGGTCGAGAGGCGCTTGCTGCCCGGCCTGAACCGTGGCGAAATCCACTGCCGCTTTGATCGCGGAAAGCTCAAGGTGCGGTCACGAGCCGCCTGGCTTGAAAGGCACGAGCAGGTGCTGGCCCTGATCGCCGAGGCATTGGTGTCGCTTGATGTCCGCGACCTGCCGCCCTTCTATATGCTTCTTGGAGACACGCCGTCGCGCAGGCGGCACCGCTACTTCACGACACGATTCGCATTCTCTCAAGCCGCCGGCTATGGCGAGGTGGCTGCGCCCGATTTCGTTTTCGGTGGCTGGCCGGACGCGAAGTTCGACGATTATGATCAAAAGACACGGGCAATGGCAGCCGCGTCGGAACAGCCCGCGCGTGACAACAGGCTGTTTTGGGCCGGGCGTTGTATGAACAACGGCCGTAAAAGGGTCGTCCAGGCTGCTGCGGCGCGGCCCGACCTCGTCGAGGCATACGATACCGAGCCAAACTACGATATCGCGATCAATCGGTATTCCAGCAGGTTCCGGACGATGGAAGACCAGGTCGCCACCTACCGGTATATGATCGACATCGAGGGTGCCGGCTACAGTGGCCGGTTCAAGATGCTGCTTCACACCAGGCGCGTCGTGCTGCTGCAGGAGCGGCCCTGGCGAGAATGGTTCTTCGACGAGATCGAGCCGTTCCGGCACTATGTCCCGGTGGCGCGCGATATGTCCGATCTGGTCGAGCGTATTGAATGGCTGCGCGCCAATCCCAAAAGGGAGGCCGAAATATCAGGGGAAGCGCAGCATTTCGCACGGACCCGGCTGACACGTGCCGCCGCGGTCTCGGCTTGGGCTCGGCTTCTCAAGGCTCATGCGGACGCCGGCGGTAATCTGAAGTCTGGCCTCCAGGACCGTAAGCGCGTGACGGGCTGGCCAGGCTGACCAAGGATGCCAGCGGCAATCTGGTGTTTATCGCCAAGGCGATTTTCAAAGCGTCTGAGCTTCAGCCAATACCTGATGGCGGCTCGCATCTTACTCGGCCAGCGGCTTGATCGTCTCATAGCCATTGACCGATTGCGCACTCGTGCCTTCATCATAGCGTCGGGCAAGCACGGCTTGCAGATCGGGCGCGTATAGCGCGGTGAAGGCATCCAGCGTCTGGCCGGCGCCATTCTTGAAGGTCTCGTTGACGGCCAGCACATTGTATTTGCAGGTGCCCAGACGGAACGCCTCCTTGCCCTTCACCACCAGGGTCAGTGTCTTGGTGCTCTTGGGCTGTTTGTTCGGCGACAACTCGACGAACTCTATCGTGCTCTTCGCCCCGGCCTTCAGTGGGAACAGTTTTCGCAAATCGGCAAACGGGATCATCGCCACCCTTCCCGTATCGCTGTCGCGAAACACCTCGATCAATCCGGCGAACAGGAACTGCGTTTGCGGCGATTGCGACTCATAAATGTTGGCGACGGCCGTCATTCCACCCGCTGCCGGCCGAAATTCGCTTTGGATGCCGGGCCTTGCCAGAACGAACCCGTTGCGGGCCGATTTGGCATCGATGCACTGACCGGCCTGCGCAACGCCAGCCGATAGGAAAGCCAAGACCACGCCGAAAACTGCAATCCTCATAACGTCCCCCGTTGCTTGCAGCGAAAGACTCTATGCTAGTGGAAACGACAAGGTCCAGCCAGATGCCGATGATCAATGCATGTCGTCACATCGGCGAACTGGACCGGGGGGCGCCGCTCATGCTGAATTTCCGGATATGATCGATCACTATTCGCAGGCATCGTTATCGCGACGCCGCTTCCTGACTTGTGCTGCGGGCTTTGCCGCCGGCATGATTTGGCGATCGGCCCACGGCCAGACCGGCCAACGCATCCAGCCGATAGACGCAACCTTTCTGTTCGTCGCCGATGTCCATGCCTGCCGCATGGCGAACGGTTTGAGCCCCAACTGCCAGAGCGAAGGCAAGACCGATGCGGCTCTGCTGCGCAACGTCGCTGCGCTGAATGGGCTTGGCGACAAGGACTGGCCGGCCGAGATCAACGGCGCCGCCACCGGCCTGCGCTCGGCCGGTCGCCGCATCGGAATCCCGCTCGGCCTTGTCATCGGTGGCGACATGACGGACGATGGCGGGGGCCAGATCACCCAGCCCAGCGAAGGCACGCAACTTCTTCAGTTCAGCCAGCGCTATCAGCAGGGGATGGGCCCCGACCGCGTGCATGTCCCGGTCTATGTCGGGCTCGGAAACCACGATCTCGACCAGAACGGCCCGCCGCATCATGTCGACTGGTACCGGCGCGAGCTGCGCGACTATGTCGAGGTCAATCACCGCCCCGGCGTGTTCTTCAAGCCGCCCGTGCCTGCCACGGATTACGATGTCGATACCGACTGTTATTCGTGGGACTGGGGCGGCCTTCATCTTGTCCAGACGCATCGTTTTGCGGGTGACATCGGCCACGGCGCGGTCAGCGGCCTGGCTTGGCTGAAACAGGATCTGGCCACCTATGCGGCGGACGGCCGTCCGGTCATCCTGTTCCAGCATTATGGCTGGGACAGCTTTTCGACGGAGCGATGGGATCCAGCAAAGACGACGTTCGACGATAGCGGCACCGGGCCCCCGCACTGGTGGGCAGAGGCGGACCGGCAGGCACTGCTGGCGGCGCTGAAGGGTTACAATGTCGTCGCCATCTTTCACGGCCACCAGCATGAAACCCCACTGATCTACCGCCGGGCCGGGCTCGACCTGTTCAAGCCGAAGGCTGCCTACATGGGTGGTTTCGCGCTTGCCAGGGTAACCGGCGACGGCATGGATGTTGTATTGGGCGAGGCGACCGGCGATCATGGCGAGGTCGCCTTTACCAACGCCTTCAGCAAGGCCTGGAGCTTGTGAAGGGGGCCAACTCTCGGCGCCGCATTTGCGATTGGACAATCACCTCTGGCAGTGGCAACGCTGTCGGCCACGCTGCTGCCAGCGCCGCCCATACGGACTTTGAACAATCGGGCGCACGGGGGAACAATGTCTGAATTCAAGCTCTTCATCGGCAATAAGTGCTTCTCATCATGGTCGTTGCGGCCATGGGTGGCGATGAAGCATCTCGAAATTCCATTCGAAGAAGGTTTCGTGCGACTGCGAACGCCCGAAACAGCTGCCAACCTTGCCAAGGTCTCACCGACAGGGCAGGTGCCGGTGTTGAACCACAATGGCAGGGTTGTATGGGAGACGCTCGCGATCCTTGAATACCTCGCCGATCTATTTCCCGAAAAGCATCTCTGGCCGGCGGATCTTGGCGCCCGCGCTCTGGCGCGATGCGCGGCAACCGAGATGCACTCGGGTTTTCGCGAGGTCCGTTATGGCTGGCCGATGAATTTGCGCAGGCCACAGGGCCATGTGCGTCTCGACGCCGAAGGCGAGGCACAGCGCGCGCGCATCGAGGCGTTGTGGGCCGAGTGCCGGGAGAAATACGGTGCAGGCGGACCGTTCCTGTTCGGCCATTTCACGGCCGCCGACGCCATGTATGCGCCGGTCGTCACGCGCTTCGACACCTATGGAGGGACCTTGGCGCCCGTGACGCGAGCCTATGTCGACGCTGTCCTGGCGACGCCGGCGATGCGCCAATGGTACGCGGAGGCAGCCAAGGAGACGTGGCCGGAGCCCGGCCCGGACGAATAACAACGTAAGACCAACGCGGCGTGGCTGCTACCGGCAGGGCGCTGATTGCGTCGCGTGAATCATACGGGCGGGGAGGGCGGCCCCCTTGCGTCCATGCGCCGAGCGCGGTCATGCGACGGGACCGGATCGCAACTTGAGAGGCGATGTTCGATGCTCGTTTCTTAAGATTTGACACGGGCCTGGAATACAGCTAGAAGGTGTTTGTCGATATTTGTTTGACTGACTTTTGTTATCCGCGCTTTCGAGCGCGACTTTGACGAACTTCCCACATCAAAATCGAGACAAACGGCGTTGTGCACTCGCATGACGGCGAACGAATATTTGCCATGGAAAGGGTTCGTCATGAGCACCGGCACAGTTAAATGGTTCAACGCCACCAAGGGTTTTGGTTTTATTCAGCCTGACGACGGTTCGGCCGACGTTTTCGTACACATCTCGGCCGTAGAGCGCGCCGGCATGCGTGACATCGTCGAAGGCCAGAAGCTCGGCTACGAGATGGTCCGCGACAACAAGTCGGGCAAGATGTCCGCCGATCAGTTGAAGGCGGCCTGAAGAAAGAATTCGGCCTTCCCGGTGACCACGGATGTACTGGCACCGGTGAATGGCGAATTCCTGCGCATGGCTCCGGAGACGTGAGTTTCCAAGGCATGTCATGCGCATAAAGCGAGCGTTTCCGTGCGTCCAGTGGATGCACGGCGCTCTCATGGGAGGTCAGGCGGTGCCTGGCCTTTTTCATTTTACGCGGTTTCAACCGAAAAGGCGCTGCGCCCCGGCGTGAACGTGCTAAGGGATGCTCCGGTTGCCGTGTTTGCTTTGCGTGGCCCCGACCCAAGGGCCGGGCAGGCCGCTCTCGGCGCTAGGCTCCCGACAGGAGAGAGATTTTGACCACGAGTCCCAAGACAGCGGCCGATCAGCCCGCATCGCTTTTCAGCAAAGCACAGACCCAGTCGATGTCCCTCAACCGGATCACTTCCGAGCGCGACGCCGTCACCGAAGCGAGGGAAGCCAAGACCGCGCGCCTGCGCGAATTGCGCCTGGAAAAGCAGGCAGACGACATCGTCGCCGCGGCGGCGCTGGCCGCTTTGCCGAAACGAGCCGGAAGACGTTGATGGCCACCAAGCGCGTCCCCCCGAAATCGATTGCAGCCGACTCAACCATCGCCGACGTCGTCGATGGCCTCGACAAGCCGGTCGAATACGTGCGCCGGGTGCTTGAAAAGCTGGAACGCTGCAAGCGTGCTCACGGCGATGCCCAAGTGCGGCTCGGTGTGCGTGGACGCGCCGAATGCCCGAACTACCTGATCGAATATGTCCGCGAGGACGCCAAGACCCATGAGCGGGTGACGTACCAGGACGCCGCCTACAGCGGCAGCACGCATCGCGAACTGGCGCCGCATCACATAGAGGCGGCAAAGAACTGGTCGCCCGAGGAAATGAACATCACGGCGGTCTCGGCGCTGATCGGCCGCTTGCGCAATCCGCGCGCGCCATCATCGCGATTTGTCGACGAGGACTGACATGGCCATTAAATTCTCTTCGAAGGCACAGCCGGCCGTTCCGGCGGCCGCCGCAAAGACGGCCAAGCCGGCCGCCGCACCGAAGGCAGGCGTGCCCACTGAGACGGCAACCGATCTGTTCAAGACGCCGGCGGATTCGCCAAAGGGCAAGACAGGCAAGAAGAAATAGCATCTTGCCGCGGGAAGCCGACAGCCATCCCGGAGAGCCTGGGCAGCTTGCTTTGGCGGCTGCAGCAAGCCGGCTTCCTTTCGATTGCCAAAGTTGCGGCGCCTGTTGTTCCTACTCGCCGGAGTGGCCGCGCTTTTCCACCGAGGACGACGCGCAGCTCGACCTAATTCCTGAAAAATACGTGGCGGCGGATCTCTCCGGTATGCGCTGTGACGGCCAGCGCTGCTCGGCCCTGTCGGGCGAAGTTGGCAAGTCGACGGCCTGCCTCGTCTACCAGGTTCGACCCGACGTATGCCGGGCTTGCATGCCTGGCGATGACGAGTGCCTGATCGCCCGGCGGGCACACGGGTTTTCCGTCCTCTAGCAGCGATTCCCCACCGCTTGTGAGCGCTCGATGTTCCGACTACCTTCGTGAAAGGAGGAAGGGGAGGAGATCATCTTGAGCGTCGAGTTTCTGTTGACGTCTTTGATTGTCGTCGCATCGCCGGGAACCGGCGTTCTTTATACGCTGAGCGCCGGGCTCTCGCGCGGATCCCGGGCTGCCATCGTCGCAGCGCTCGGCTGCACCCTTGGCATTGTCCCGCATATGATCGCCGCCATCACAGGTTTGGCGGCGCTGCTGCACACAAGCGCGGTGGCTTTCGAGACGCTGAAATATCTCGGCGTCGCCTATCTGCTTTACATGGCCTGGAACACACTGAAGGAAAAAGGCGGCCTGAGCGTCGAGGACAATGTCGCGCCGCGTTCGGCCGGCAAGGTGATCGCCACGGGCATACTCGTCAACGTGCTGAACCCGAAACTCTCGATCTTCTTTTTTGCGTTCCTGCCGCAATTCGTCAGCACCCCCGAACCCAATGCGCTGTCGAAGATGCTGGAACTCAGCTCCGTCTTCATGCTTTTGACGTTTGCGGTCTTCGTCGCTTACGGCATCTTCGCTGCTTCGATCCGCAGCCATGTCGTGACACGCCCAATGATCCTGACCTGGATGCGCCGCACATTCGCCGGAGCTTTTGTACTGCTCGGCGCCAAGCTGGCATTGGCAGATCGATAGCCGCCGCACAGACGTTGGGATGGCGGGGCCGGCCTGACTTTGTCATGGTGAGCCGCAATCCGGCAACGAAAAGGGCGGCATCTCTGCCGCCCTTTCCTTGTGCATAAGCCGGAGTGGCTTGGATTAGAAATCCATGCCGCCCATGCCGCCCATGCCGCCGCCGCCCATGCCGCCAGGCATGCCGCCGCCAGCCGACTCCTTCTTGGGAGCCTCGGCAATCATGGCTTCGGTGGTGACCAGCAGGCCGGCGACCGAGGCCGCGTCCTGGAGAGCCGTGCGAACGACCTTGACCGGGTCGACGATGCCCATGGCGATCATGTCGCCATACTCGCCCGTCTGCGCATTGTAGCCGAAGGTCAAACCGGTATTCTCGAGGATCTTGCCGGCAACGATCGAGGCTTCCGCACCAGCGTTCGACGCGATCTGGCGGGCCGGAGCCTGCAGTGCGCGACGCACGATGTTGATGCCGGCAGCCTGGTCGGCATTGACGCCGGTGGCCGTGATGTTGGCCGAAGCGCGCAACAGGGCAACGCCACCGCCTGCAACGATGCCTTCTTCGACGGCCGCACGGGTCGCGTTGAGGGCGTCATCGACGCGGTCCTTCTTTTCCTTGACTTCGACTTCCGTCGCACCGCCGACGCGGATCACCGCAACGCCGCCCGCCAGCTTGGCGAGACGTTCCTGCAGCTTTTCCTTGTCGTAGTCCGAAGTCGTCTCTTCGATCTGCTGCTTGATCTGGCTCACGCGGCCCTGGATCTCTTCCTTGCGGCCGGCACCATCGACGATGGTGGTGTTCTCCTTGGAGATCGACACCTTCTTGGCGCGGCCCAGCATGTTGAGGCCGACATTCTCGAGCTTGATGCCGAGGTCTTCGGAGATGACCTGGCCACCGGTGAGGATGGCGATGTCTTCCAGCATGGCCTTGCGGCGATCGCCAAAGCCCGGCGCCTTGACGGCGGCGATCTTCAGGCCGCCACGCAGCTTGTTGACGACCAGCGTGGCAAGAGCCTCGCCTTCGACGTCTTCCGAGATGATGAGCAACGGCTTGGACGTCTGCACGACGGCTTCGAGAACCGGCAGCATGGCCTGGAGGTTGGAGAGCTTCTTCTCGTGCAGGAGGATGTAAACGTCCTCGAGTTCGGCAACCATCTTGTCGGCATTGGTGACGAAGTAGGGCGACAGGTAGCCGCGGTCGAACTGCATGCCTTCGACGACTTCGAGTTCGGTCTCGGCGGTCTTGGCTTCCTCGACCGTGATGACGCCTTCGTTGCCGACCTTCTGCATCGCTTCCGCGATCATCTTGCCGACCGACTCATCGCCATTGGCCGAGATCGTGCCGACCTGGGCAACTTCCTCGGAAGTCTTGATCTTCTTGGCAGCCCCGCCGAGTGCGGTGACGACTTCGGTCACGGCCAGATCGATGCCGCGCTTCAGGTCCATCGGGTTCATGCCGGCGGCAACGGCCTTGTGGCCTTCCTGGACGATAGCCTGGGCAAGAACGGTCGCGGTCGTGGTGCCGTCGCCGGCGATGTCGTTGGTCTTCGAAGCAACTTCGCGGACCATCTGCGCGCCCATGTTCTCGAACTTGTCTTCAAGCTCGATTTCCTTGGCGACGGTGACGCCGTCCTTGGTGATGCGCGGGGCGCCGAACGACTTGTCGATGACGACGTTGCGGCCCTTGGGGCCGAGCGTGACCTTCACTGCGTCGGCGAGGATGTTGACGCCACGCAGCATGCGCTCACGGGCATCACGGGAGAATTTTACGTCTTTAGCAGCCATTTTTTAGCTCCTGGCAGGGGCTTGGAGTAAGCCCGGAATTCAGTTGACGGTAAGGCCGATAATCAGCCGATGATGCCCATAATGTCGGATTCCTTCATGATCAGAAGGTCTTCGCCATTGAGCTTGACTTCGGTGCCCGACCACTTGCCGAACAGGATGCGGTCGCCCGCCTTGACGTCCAGCGGCACCAGCTTGCCGGCTTCGTCGCGAGCACCGGAGCCGACGGCGATGATTTCGCCTTCCTGCGGCTTTTCCTTCGCCGTATCGGGGATGATGATCCCGCCGGCGGTCTTGGATTCTGATTCGACCCGGCGAACGACCACGCGGTCATGAAGCGGTCGGAAATTCGACTGTGCCATTTTTTCTTCCTCGATGAGAACGGTAAATACAGGTCCTCGGTCCGGCGACGCCGAACCTTAGTTAGCACTCATCAAAGGCGAGTGCTAACGTGGCGCTGAAATAGGCCGTGGTTGGGCGAGAGTCAAGGCGACCGCAAGCGCTTGTGGAGCCATTTTTGTTCGTGCGCCGCGCTGTGGGGCAACAAGCTTAGTCATCGGAATGCCGATCAGCCGCTGCAGATCCATCCAAGGTCAGCGTCCGAGGCGCAGGCCGATCTCCCGGGTCTCGAAATCAAGCAACAGGCTGTTCTTCTCGAAATATCGGATTCCGACGATGTTGTGCGCGAGACCTGGGACGAACTCTACCTCAGGAGTGTAGGTAGTTTTGAGTTCCCAGTCTTCCTGGCCCTCGGCTTTTACCAGAAGCTTTGTGCCGCCGCGCAATGACGAGTATCCCACCGAGGCGTCGGTGAAGACCACGATCGTGGAGTTGCCTGTGTCGTAAAGCGTTGGTCGACAGGTGGATTCAGATCCCCACGAGATGCAGGCATCGATGGTTGGAAAGTTGTACCGCCAACTTGGCTGTTTCCAGCTCTCCATCCTGAAGTCCTTTTTCAAGTCTGGCGGCACACCGATGTGGAGTGCCTCTACCTGGGGGCAGCTGCTGTCATTATTCGTGCAGACCTTCCATTTGGTGCCGATTGGAGTGAGGTAGTAGCCTTTGTGCAGGCCGGGCGCAGAGTTCACATAGGCGAGGGGAGACTTGATCATCCGGTCTGGGCCGCTTCCGCCAACAGGAGAAATCCCGAAAATACCCTTGGGCCAGAGCGGCCCTCCAACAATCTCTCCAGTACTGCGCCTGACTTGTTTGTAACGGATGAGGAATGGGATTGTGGTGGCGGTGGAGACTCGGGATTCGGGCGAACCGAAAGCCACTGGAGCGTAGGCGATGTTGCCATACACATCGTAGATTCCGTAGTTCATGACAGCCCGTTTGGTACTGACCCTTATTCCATCTATCTCCAGATCGTCTGTGATCTTGATTCCTGTATTCGAACAGATCTCGGCTGGGAGCACCGATTTGCAATCGATCGTCATTCCGCTCGATCCTGTATCAAGCAGGATCGGCTGGTTGACCGCGCGCTTGCCAAGCGAAAGGACGGTCACGTAAAGCATGCGAATATTCTTCGGTCTTCCCGGGTACTCCAACTTGACCAGGGGCACGGTCGCAGAAAGTTCGTCTTCGGATTGGGCCGGTGGCAATGTAGCCGCAAGCGCCGAGGCAATTGCCATCAGGCGTGCAACGCATCGAAAGCGAATCCCCAACGCATCCCCCGCGCATGGCCCAGCTGCCGCAGGAAGTCTAGTTTCCGTCCTGTCAAAGTAAAGGCATTACTCCTGGCACATCGGACCGACCGCGAGGAACGGGCTGGTTAGCAGGTAGCGCGAGACTTCGATGCGCTAGGTATTTGCCAGCCACTATCATCCGCCGACCGCTGCCCAAACTTACCGGTGACGCGGCGATCCAAGCACCAAGAGTGGGCACCGTTCCGCCAGCGGGTAGGAGCCGCTCGCCACGACGCGTACGTCGCTGAACCAAGGCCTGGCCTCATCGATCAGCGTGGCCAATGTCGCGAAACTATATTTGGTGGCGGAACCCGCATAGACGTCAATCGTATCGATCGACGCGATCGTCCAACCCGTCCGCTGGGCTAGAGCCACGCGATCCGGAAACAGACTGTCGAATGTCGCGCGGATTGTTTGCACGCTGACGCTTTGGTCACGGTCGCGCGTGGTACACGCCATCGCGATCCGCCATTTGAGTGCGTGAAAATTCTCGACCCCGCCTGCCAGGACCGTGGCTTCGATGCTGTGCAGGTCGTCGGCCACTTCCGGCCGCGCGAAGACGCGGATCGCTGCGTGTCCACCGGGCTTCAACACCCTTGCTATTTCACTGAACAGCGCATCTCGGGCGGCTCTGGAGTCGACCGCGGACAGGCATCCGTCGCCGATGACCGCATCGACACTTGCCTGATCCACCGGGAGGCTGAGCCAGTTGCCGGCGATTGCCCTTCGCGAGGCGTTATTGCCGGCCCATACGCCAGAAATCATGGTCGCGGATTGATCGATCGCCAACATCGATTTGCTCAGGATCGCCAGCTCGGGAGTCACCCCAAGCAGAAGCGTATCGGCATTTTTGAGGTCGAGTTCGCGATCGAATACAGCGACGGTTTCCGCTGTTGGTCGAAGCGGCGCGTCCAGCAATTTCCAATGGCGATGATAATTATCCCAGTGATCTGTCATGCAAGCCGGTTGGTGCTCTGGGCTTCTAGCTTTAGATTTCCATCCGGGCTTAATAGAGGTCGTTGGATAAGCCAAGAGGCCAATAGTGGCGCGCATCGTCGTGATAACGCATGAGTACGACCGATTCCTGGGCAAGCGAGACATCCTGCTACGCAGGAGCAGCCCATACATGCTTTTCGACATTCTTTCGGAATTGAGAAGGCGCGGCCATTCCGTCCGGATACAGCAAGGTCTGTCGAGGCGGGTCAGCGCCGACGTAGCGGTGTTGCATGTCGACGCCACGACCACGCCCGCGGATTATATCGAATACGCGTCAAGATTTGCGTTCTGTCTCAATCTCGGAGCGGCCGACATATCCAAGCGGCGGATCAGCGGTGCGTTGGTCGACAAAGGTGACACGTGGCAAGGCCCGGTGATCGTCAAAAGCAATCTCAACAATCAGGGTATTCCGGAGGCCTTCCTAAACCGGCAGTCGCAACGTGCGGGCAAGCCTCAGCCATTTCCGGACATGCCTGTTCAGGAACCTTATGCCGTCCACGGTTCAATCGACGATGTTCCGCAAACTATCTTTGATCGTAGCGATCTGATCGTAGAGAAGTTCATTCCGGAGACGGAGCCCGATGGCTACGCGGCGCGCTTCTGGGTGTTCTGCGGAGACCGCGAACGTTGCACGCGCTATGTGTCGCCCAAGCAGCTGATCAAGGCGTCGGACACGATCCGACGCGAGGCTGTCCCGGTTCCAGATCAACTGCGGGTCTTGCGGCAGCGCCTCGGCTTCGACTACGGCAAATTCGATTTCGTCATGCATGAGGGCAGGGCGGTGCTGCTGGACGCGAACAAGACCCCCGGCCGTCCCAGCAAGTTGATGAAGATGTTCGCAGCAGGCGCTTCCGATCTTGCCGACGGTTTCGAAGGCCTGATCCGACGGGCCGGATAGGCTAAAGAAACTGCCTCAACTGCGTGTGGATGATCGACCGATAATCCTCGATTGTCCGTCGGCCTTCCACCTCGCCTTGAGTGAGCGCTAGGCGCACGACGCCCCCGGCCAACTGGAAGATCAGGAAGACAAGGCGCGCGAAGGATTCGCGTTGGTCCGGATTCAGCAACGGAGCGACCCGGTCGCAAAAAAGACTGGCCTGCCGACGGGTCTCGGCAATGTCCAGATTCTTGAGCGCCTTGTCGGCCTGAATGGCGTTCAGCAGGTCCTGGATCGCGGGGTCGCCGGCGACGCGGCCATGGTAGTCGTCTAGCAGGCTGTCGGCAGCCGCTATCAGGTCTCCCAGCCCGCCGATCCCGGCGACGATCAGAGCGAGCCGCGCACGGCTGACTTCCGAATGCCGCTCATAAAGCGTTGCCAGTATCGCCGACTTGTTGGGGAAGTAATGGTAAACCGTGGCAATGGGGCCGCCCGCCAGCATGCCGACCTCCTTCATGGTGACGGCGTCGATTCCCTTTTCGCCAATCAGTCGCATGGTCGTCGACAAAATGGCGTCTATGCGCTCACGGCTACGTTCCTGCTTGGGCTTGCGCCTGGGCTCGGTCGCTGTTCGCCTGATTTCCGGCATGCTCGGGTCTTTCGGACGGTCTTCAAAATCAGATTGACAAGAATTCAATCGAGTATCACCTTCTGAATGCTGATAGATTGTCAGCTTTTCGGAAGCACGGCAAGGACGTCGGGAGGCGCCTCTGACTTCGACAAACACCGTGCAGCCGGGCAATGGCGACTGGCTGGTCGGCAGCCCCTCCGGCCTCGAGCTTGCGGCGGCCCTCTGGCTCGGTTCGGTCGGCCTTCTGATTCTCGGATTGCAGCCCGTCCTGCTCGGCGCGCTCTACACGGAGGGCCACGTCAGCGGCGATGAACTCGCGCTGGTGGCCACGGCTGAGATGATGGCGATCGCGATTGGTTCGGCTGTCGTCGCGATGCTGCTGTCGGCGCGCAACATGCGCTGGAAAAGTGCCGTCCTTCTCGTTCTGCTGGCGGTAGCCAATGTATGGACCGCCCGTGCCCTGAGCGCCGGAACGCTTATCGCCGCGCGCACTCTGGCCGGATTGGCGGAGGGCGGTCTTGTGGCGATCGCCACCGAACTGATAGCGCGCTCGCGGCGCGCCGAGCGCATCGGCGGCTATTTCGTCACCATGCAGACCTTGGCGCAATGTGCCTTGGCGCTGCTGGCGGCACTTTATGTCATCCCTGCTGCAGGATCAGCAGGCGGCTTCAACCTTCTCGCCATCGTCTGCGTGGTGTCGCTGGCAGTCGCCTGTATCGTCCCCGACCGATATGCCGATCTGCCGAAGCAGGAGAATTTTGCCGATGTCCTGACAGCGACCTCGATCACGGCACTGTCATGCATCTTCTGCTATTTCATGTTCTTCGGCGCGGTCTGGGCTTTCCTGGAGCCGCTCGGCGGGCAGTTCGGCATTGACGGGCTTACCGTAGGCTTGATTGTCTCGACAAGTCTGGCAGCGCAGGTCCTGGGCGCAATGACGGCGACCCTGTTCGAAGCGCGCATCGACTATCGCATCGCCATCACCGCGATCGGTGCGGTCGCGATCGTGAGTTGTCTCGTTCTGGCAAGTGGGCCCGGCCTGGCCATTTTCTGGGTCGCCGCCCTGGTCATGGGCTTCATCCTGCTGTTCATCGTGCCTTACCAAATCCGCCTGGCAATCACTGCCGACGAGACCCGCACGACGGTGCTGTTGGTGCCGGCGGCGCAGCTTTTCGGCCTGGCGCTCGGGCCGATCGCAGCCTCGCTGCTGATCGACGGCAAGGATTTCCGCCCGGTCCCTGAATTCGCCGCCGCCAGCGCCGTTGCCAGCCTCGTGCTGCTTGGCCTCTTCATTCTCGCGGCGCGGCGACGTGGCGCCAATGCGTGAGCGGCGCGATATGTCTGGCACCTGGAGCAATTGGTCCGGCTATGTCACCGCAGCGCCCCGGCTAGTTGCAAGCCCAGCCGATGTCGGCGAACTGAGCGATCTGATCCAGACGGCGCCCGGCCCGGTGCGGGTCTCCGGTGCCGGGCATTCGTTCACGCCGCTGGTAAAATCACAGGGCACGATCGTATCGCTGGACAAAATGGAAGGGCTCGTCTCGCACGACGCGGAGAAGCGCCAGGCACGTGTCCGGGCCGGCACGCGGCTTGGCCCGTTGATGCACATCCTTCAGAACATCGGGCAGGGTCTGCCCAACATGGGCGATATCGACCGCCAGGCGATCGGCGGCGCACTGGGAACCGCCACCCACGGCTCAGGCCCGACGCTTGGCGCCTATCATACGCAATTGGAAGCGGTGCGGCTTGTCGACGGGCTCGGCAAGTCGCGCGAGTTCAGCCGGGCAGGGGACCAGGACGCGATACATGCCATCGGCGTCGCGCTTGGCGCCTTTGGCATCTTGAGCGAAGTAACCCTGAACAACATCGCGTCTTACCGGCTGCGTCGCCGCAAATGGGTACTGCCGTGGGCCGACATGCTGCGGAACTTCGAAACGATGATGAGCGCGCATCGCTCGGCCGAATTCTATTACATTCCGTTTTCCGGCCACGCGCAGTTCATCGCCAGCGATTTGAGTGATGCCACGCCCACCGCGCGGCCACTGGAAGAGGACGAGGCAGGCTTGCGGACCTTGCGAAGCCTGCGGACCGGTCTAGCCTGGCTGCCCGCGCTGCGGCGGCGGCTGATCCGCGGCGCCGTCGCGAAGGTGCCGGCCGAAGACTATGTTCAGGATTGGCTGAATGTCTATGCCAGCGATCGCCAGACCCGGTTCAACGAGATGGAATACCATTTGCCGTTTGAGGAAGGGCCAAAGGCGCTGGCCGAGGTTATTGAGTTGACCGAGAGGCACTTTCCGGAAGTCTATTTTCCGATGGAAGTGCGCTCGGTCGCGCCCGATCAATTTTGGCTGTCGCCATTCCACAACAGGCTAACCTGCTCAATCGCCATCCATCATGACGCTGCGAACGATCCGCTGCCCTTTATGCGCGCGGCCGAACCGATCTTTCGTAGATATGGCGGGCGGCCGCACTGGGGCAAGATGCACAGCCTGAGGGCGGCGGAGCTGAAGAAGCTCTATCCGCGCTGGGACGACGCCATGGCGGTGCGCCGCGACCTCGATCCGCAAAACCGGCTTGTCTCGCCCTACATGGCCGAGTTGTTCGGCATCGAGCAATGAGCGCCTATTTCGAAAAGCTCTCGGGGGCACTGAGGCAGGCTGGGATCTTCCAGCCCTGCCTGCTGCTCGATCTTGACCGCCTGGATCGTAACATCGCCCTGGTTAAGGCAAGGCTCGATCCGGGATTGGCCGTACGGCTGGTCGACAAGTCGCTCCCCTGTCTGCCGCTGCTTTCGCATATCGGCAAGGCGCTCGACACGGTTCGCGTCATGACCTTCCATCCACCAATCACTCAGGCGGTTCTGACCGCGTTTCCCGATGCTGATCTTCTCTATGGCAAGCCGATGCCGGTGGAAGCGGCGAGGGCCATGCTCTCCAAGGGCGATGCGACCATGTCGCGCGTGTGTTGGCTGATCGACAGCGAGGAGAGGCTGGCGGCCTATGGCGCGCTTGCCGACGAAGTCGGCATCGAGCTGCGCATTGCTTTCGAGATCGATGTCGGCCTGCATCGCGGCGGATTGGCTGATCCGGAGGCCTTGTCCCGTGCGTTACGCGTGCTGGCGGTGCACAAGCGGCTGAAATGCGAAGGCGTCATGGCCTATGAGGCGCATGCGCCCCACATCCCCACCCTGTTCGGCGGGCCCGGGAAAGCGCTGGCAAGGGCATCGGCGCTGGCTGCTGCCTTCATCGCCTGTCTCGGGGTGGATCAGCGCCGCATCCTGAACATTGGCGGCAGCAAGACTGCGCTGCTCCATCGTTTCGGGGTGGCCAATGAAGTGTCTATCGGCTCGGCCTTCCTGCTGCCGGGAGATTTCGACACGCCCGGTCTCGAGGGCTTCCAGCCGGCCGCCTTCATTGCTACGCCGATCCTGAAAGTGGTCGAGCCGATGCTGCCCGGCCCACCTTACATCTCCCGCGTGCTGCGGGCGCTCGGCCGGTTTCCGCGCAAGGGCTGCTATCTCTATGGCGGCAAGTGGATGGCCGAGCCGGTGTTCCCCGCCGGTATGAAGGCCAGCGGCCTTCTCGGCCTATCGTCGAACCAGCAATTCATGGGTCTCCCGGGCAACGCAAGGGTGAAGCCCGGCGACTACGCTTTCCTGCGGCCGACGCAGAGTGAGGCCGTCCTGCAGCAGTTCGGTTCGATCGCCGTGTTTTCCGGCGGCAGGATCGTCGAGCGTTGGCCGGCATTGCCGATGGCCTGAGCGGCACTCCCGCCGACAGCGCATCAATTCCGCAGCCCTGCTAGGATTTGAATTTTCTGGAAAACGGCCATCGAAGCGATTGCGCAAACGTTTCGATGGCATTAGGCTTTCATTGAAATCCGCCGAAACAAAGAGAGAGCGGACCGGAAACGCATCATCAGGGAGGAGCGCTTGCCAGCACTCTGTTCGAGCCACCATGCCCACAATGGCTGAGGTCGCGCGCCGCGCCGGCGTGTCGGTTTCGACCGTTTCGCATGTCATCAACCGCACCCGCTTCGTCTCGCCGGAGAAGGCGCGCCTGATCAATGACGCGATCGCCGCAATGGGCTATCAGACCAACGAGCTGGCCCGGTCGCTGAAAGTGGCTTCCACAAACAGTGTCGGCCTGGCGATCTCGGCCATCTCCAATCCCTATTTCACTGACATCATCTGTGCGGTGGAAGCGGAATGCGCGCGCCTCGGCCTCATGGTGTTTCTCTCCGATACCCAGGAAGATCCCGACCGCGAGCTCTCGGTCGTGCGGGCTTTCCATCAACGGCGGGTCGATGGCGTCATATTGGCGCCTTCCGGGGCGCCGCAGCGCGCAGTCGACTATCTCGCCGAAAAGAAACTGCCCTGCGTCCTGATCGACCGCTTCGCCGATGCGCGCTTCGACCAGATCGGCGTCGAGAACCAGTCGTCGATGCGGGCGTTGATCGATCACGTCGTGTCCTTCGGCCACAAGCGCATCGGCTATGTTGCGGGTCAGCCGGGCCTGGCGACTACACGCGAACGCATCGAGGCATTTCACAGTGCGGTGGCGGGCCACGGATTGGCCCTGCTGCCGCAGCATATATCGCCCGAGAACATCGATACGGCGAGCGCGACGGCTGCAACCCACGCCATTCTCGCCCAGCCTTCACCGCCCACGGCCCTGATCACCGGCAACAACATGACGACGATCGGAGCGGTGAGGGCGATCCGCGAACGAGGACTGTCGATCCCTGGCGACATCTCGCTCGCCGGCTTCGATGATTTCGAATGGGCCGATTGCTTCGAACCCCGGCTGACGCTCGTAGCGCAGCCTTGCACGGAGATCGGCCGCCAGGCCGCTTCGTTGCTGTGCGCCCGCATTGCTTCTGCCGGCCTGGAGCCGCAGGCGGTGCGCCTGCAGGCCGCACTGCAGGTGCGAGAATCCTGCGCGAGGCCGGCCTCAAAGAGGTCTACCACGGTGCGGCTGGCCCCAGTGAGGCTGGCATGAGCGCGCCGCTGCTCGTCGTCACCGGCGCCGTCAAGCGCTTCGGCGGCGTCCAGGCGCTGCGTGGCGTCGACTTCGATCTCAAGCCCGGCGAAATCCACGCGCTGCTCGGCGAAAACGGCGCTGGCAAGTCGACTTTGATGAACCTGTTGTCCGGCGTCTACACGCCCGACGAGGGCACCATTCAGATCGACGGCAAGCCGGTCCAATTTAACAACCCGCGCGAAGCGCAAGCCGCCGGCATCGCAACCATATTCCAGGAGCTGGATCTTGTGCCGACCCTCGATGTGGCGGCCAACCTGTTCCTTGGCCGCGAACTGATGCGGCCGGGCGGCTTCCTCGATGTGCCGGCAATGCGCAACGAGGCAAGGAAGCGGCTCGAGGCCATCGAGCTTGCCATCGATCCGGCGAGCATGGTTTCGAACCTGTCGATCGGCCAGCGCCAGGTGGTGGCGATCGTCAAGGCGCTCTCTTACGCCTCGCGTGTGCTGATCATGGACGAGCCGACGGCGGCCCTCACGGTGGGCGAGGTGGACCGGCTGTTCGACATTATGCGCAAGCTCGCCGCCACCGGCGTTGGCATCGTTTATATCTCGCATCGGCTGGAAGAGGTGCCGCAGATCGCAGACCGGGTGACGGTGATGCGCGACGGCCGGGTCGCCGGCGTGACCGAGCCGCACGCACCGCAGGCCGAACTGGTCCGGCTGCTGGTTGGACGGCCGCTGGACGAGCTTTATCCCGAACGCGCCAAGGCCCCCGGCAAGACCCTGCTCAGCCTGCGCGATGCGCGGTTCAGGCTTGCCCATGAAAGCGCTGGGTGGCAGCCGCCAGCCGGCATCTCCCTCGACGTCAAGGCCGGCGAGATCGTCGGGCTGGCCGGCATCATGGGAGCAGGGCGGACCGAGCTCCTGAGCGCGCTCTATGGCACCGGCCTGTCCGGCCGCTGGGAGGGCGAGGTCGCTGTCGACGGCCGCCCGGTGAAGCTGGACTCGATCAATGCGGCCCGCGCAGCCGGCATCGCCTTCGTCACCGACGACCGGCGCGGCAGCGGCTTGATGCTCAGAATGGCGGTTGGCCTGAACCTGGTGATGTCGGTGATCCGCCGCATATCGCCCTTCGGGCTGATGTCGGCGCGCCGGCAGGCCGACGCGATCAAGCAGTCTTTCGGGCAGTTCGACATCAGGCCGAAGAATCCTAACATCGCGGTCGGCGCGCTGTCAGGCGGGAACCAGCAGAAGGTTGTGCTGGCCAAGGAAATCCTCGGCAATCCGCGTCTGCTGCTGCTCGACGAGCCGACGCGTGGCGTCGATGTCGGCGCCAAGGGTGAAATCTACGCAAGGCTGCGCCAGCTGGCAGCGCAGGGGCTCGGCATCCTCGTCGCTTCAAGCGAGATGCCCGAACTGATCGGCCTATGCGACCGGATCGTGGTGCTGCGCCAGGGGCGCAATGTGGCGGAATTCACCGGCGGCGTCGACGAGCACACAGTGCTTGCCGCGGCAAATGGCAGGGAGGCCTGATGTCTGGAGAGAAGGTTTCGGAGGCAGGCGGCCCGGTGGCCGCAGCGCCCGTGCATCGCGATCCGCTGGCCCTGGTGGTGCGCTTCCAAAGCCTGATCGGCCTGGTCGTCGTGGCGATCGGCGGCATCATCTTCTCGCCGCGCCGTCATGGCCAGATCCTGTTCCTTGATCCAGACAACATCGCCAACATCGTACGCGCCGTCTCGGAAACCGGCATCATCGCCATCGGCATGACTTTCGTCATCATAACGGCCGGCATCGATCTTTCGGTCGGTGCGGTGCTCGGTCTGTCCAGCGTCGTCACCGCTTCGATGATGATCTCGGGCGGCTTCGGTTTGATCCCGACCATCCTTGCCGTGCTGGTGATGGGCATTGTCTTCGGCGCCATCCAGGGCACCATCTCGACCCGTTTCCGCCTGGAGCCGTTCATCGTCACGCTGGCCGGCCTGCAGGCGGCCCGCGGACTGGCTCTGGTGGTTTCGGGCAACCAGTACATCAACATTTCCTATGGTGAGGGGCCCGGCCTGGCGCCGCCGGTGTTCGCTGTGCTGGGCGAGCGCCTGTTCAATAACACCGTGCCGGTGGCGACCATCGTCTTCATCGTTTTCGCGGCAATTGCGACGATCGTGCTCAACACCACGCGCTTCGGCCGCTATGTCTTTGCTGTCGGCGGCAATGAACGCGCTGCACGCATTTCCGGCGTGCCGGTATCGATGGTCAAGATTTCGGTCTACGCCATCACGGGGTTCGCTGCCGCGCTTGCCGGGATCGTGCATGCCGGTCAGTTCAATTTCGGCAGCGCCAATGACGGCATGGGCTATGAGTTGACGGCGATCGCCGCCGTGGTCATCGGCGGCACCAGCCTGTTCGGCGGCGCTGGCTCGATGGTCGGAACCGTTGCCGGCACCATCATGTTGGGCGCGCTCGCCAACATCCTGCAGCTCAACAACATCACGCCCGCCATGCAATTGCTCGCCACAGCGGCGATCATCGTCCTGGCGGCGGTGCTTCAATCCCTTGTTCGCCGCCGCGAGGGTTTGGGTCGTTAGGAGGAAGGCGGCAAACGCTAGACTTAAACCAAGGTCAGGCCCACGGCCCGACAAGGAGGAGAGTAGTTATGATCACCATGAGACAAGCAACGAGGCGCGCGCTGAATGCCGCGCTTCTGGCAGGCGCCGGCCTGTGCGTAGCGGGAACCGCCCAGGCCGCCGAGCCCTTGGTCAAGGCCTGCGCCAAGGACGGCCAGTTCGTCATCGGCTTTTCGCAGGCCAACAACGCCGAGCCCTACCGTCAGCACGTCAATGACGAGCTTGAGGCAGCTGTGAAGGAGGTGCCCGGCTTCACATTGCAGATCGCCGACGGTGCGGGCAACGTCAACACGCAGACCTCGCAGGTCGACAACTTCATCACCCAGAAGGTCGACCTCCTGCTGATCTCCCCCTTCGAGGCGGCACCGCTGACGCCGGCGGTGAAGCGTGCCATGGATGCCGGCATCCCGGTCATCGAACTCGACCGCAAGACCGTTGGCGATCCCGGCAAGGACTACACGGCGTTCAT
Source organism: Mesorhizobium sp. ES1-1 (assembly GCF_020164785.1). Taxonomy (GTDB): domain Bacteria; phylum Pseudomonadota; class Alphaproteobacteria; order Rhizobiales; family Rhizobiaceae; genus Mesorhizobium. The sequence continues at coordinate 387,306 of NZ_JAIUGX010000002.1, forward strand.
CGGCGGCGACAATTACAAGATCGCACTCGAGGCCGGCAAGTACACCGCCAAGACCCTGATGCCCGACGGCGGCGAAGCGGCCGTTCTGGAGGGCTTGCCGAGCTCGACCCCGGCCGTCGAGCGGCTGAATGGCTTTAAGGATGGCGTCAAGGAGAACACCAAGATCCAGGTTGTCGCCGAGCAGGCCGCCGACTGGGTGCCGGACAAAGCCCAGACGGCCTTCTCGGCCATGCTGCAGGCGCATCCGGACATCAAGGTGCTCTATGCTTCCAATGACATGATGGCCGCCGGCGCGTTGCTCGCCGCCAAGGGCGCCGGCAAGGACGTCAAGATCATCGGCACCGATGGCCTGCCAGGCCCGGCTGGCGGTATCGAGGCGGTTGCCAAGGGCGACTGGGCGGCGACCTTCACCTACCCGACGGGCGCGAAGGAAGCGATCGAGATGTCGAAGAAAATCCTGCTCGATTGTGCAACCTCCGTGGACAAGACCGTGACCGTGGATACGACAGCGATCACGCCGGAGAATGCCAAACAGATGATGGGGAAGTGACGGGCAAGCTAGCACGCTCCTGAGGTTTATACGGCAAGGCCCCGGGAAGGGGCCTTGTTCGTGTTAGGGGGCGGCGTCCGTGAGCGAACCTTATGAAATGCCGGGCAATGGCGCAGCGGGGCTGACAAGGCCTGCCTCGCGTAACTCGTTCCAGAAGTCGGGGGATACGGTCTCGGTGAGCGCGGCGCGATCTTCCGCAATGCGGCTGGGTTGACTGGCACCAGGTATGACAGCTGCAACGGCCGGGTTCGCCAAGGAAAACTGCAGCCCAGCGGCTTTCATGGAGACCCCAAATCGATCGGCGATGGATTTGATATGGGCGACCTTGTCACGGATCGCAGGCGTGATTGGCGCGTAGTCGAAATTCGGGCCGCCGACCAAGGCGCCGGAGCTGTAAGGACCGCCGACGACGATACCAAGACCACGCTCGGCAACCATGGGCATGACCCGCTGTAGAGCATGCTCGTGGTCCAGCAGCGTATAGCGCCCAGCAAGCAGAAAGACGTCTGGGCGAGGTTCGTCCAGCTCCAGAAGGAGTTCGATCGGCTCGACCCGATTCACCCCGAGGCCCCATCCCTTGATGACGCCTTCGTCTCGCAAGCGGTCCAACACCTTGAAGGCGCCCGTGCGCGCTTCCTCGAATTTTCCCAGCCATTGATCGCCCCAGAAATCCTGCGCGAGGTCATGGACGAAGGCGATCTCGATGTGATCGGTTCTCAGCCGCTTGAGGCTGTCTTCGATTGAACGCAGGGTCGCGTCGGACGAATAGTCATTGACCACCTTGTTGGGACGGCCGTGCTTGAAGACCTCGCCCCTGCCGGCGGGCGAAACCTCTTCGATCTCGTCGAGGATGACCCGCCCGACTTTCGTGCTAATGACGTATTCGCCGCGCGGCTTTCCGGCAAGCGCCTCACCCATACGAAGCTCCGCCAGACCCGCGCCATAGAAGGGCGCGTTGTCGAAATAGCGAATGCCGTCATCCCAGGCGGCTTGAACAGTCGCAAGCGCCTCCTGTTGCGGAATGTCGCGGAACATGTTTCCCAGCGGCGCCGCGCCGAAGCCGAGCTTGCTCGGCAATATATCCTTGATGCTCATCGCAATATCTTTGTCCCGACCTGCACGATTGTACGTCCAACGCTGTCAGGATTGGCGCTTGCAGTCCAGACCCCGCGAATGATTATGCGAAGGCTCTGTCCGCAACCGGCATCTATTTCAGAAAGGTGGTGACGGCCTTCACGGTCGCTTCGGGGTTTTCCTCCATGATCCAATGACCGGAATGGGGGATCACGCCCTCCGCCACATTGTCAGCGGCAAAGCGCATAACCGCCGCCATCTGCAGACCGAACGACTTCTCACCTCCCAGGGCCAGGACAGGCATCTTCAGCTTTCCCGAGGTTTCTAGAAACGCCTTGTTGTCGATTGCATCCTGATCGAAGGCCGCAAACTGCGCAAAGCCCGAGTGCATTGCACCTGGCAGCGCATAGAGAGCCGCGTAGTGTTCCCGTGACGCTTCGTCGAATCGCGACGGATCGGCCGAAAACTCGTTCCAGAAGCGATCGAGATATATCCTCTCGCGGCCGGCAACCAGCCGCTCCATATCCGGTCCGCCAAACCTGAAATGCCAAAGCAGAGGGTTCTTCAGAATTTCTTCCCATGGGCCGACGCCCGGCGCCGGGGCATCAATTATGACAAACCTGGACACTTGCTCGGGATGTTGAGCCGCGAACGCGAAACCGACCATGTTGCCGATGTCGTGGGTGACAAGGTCCACACTCCCGACGTTGAGGCTTCGCAGAACCGTTTCGACGTCACCGGCCTGGTTTTTCTTGTCATAACCGCCCGCAGGATGAGACGACAGACCCATACCCCGAAGATCCGGCACGATGACTGTGTGATGCTTCACCATTTCAACCGCGAGCGGTTCCCACATGTCGCCGGTCTCGCCATAGCCATGAAGCATCAGAACGGCGGGACCCGTGCCTGCGACACGGACGTGGATCGTCCCGTCACTAGTCTGCACTTCTCTCATCTCAAAGGACGGCGGGAAGGGCTTGACCGCGGCGCCGGCCGACTGCGTCGCGATCAAAACTGCCGCACAGGCGATTATTCGCATCAACATCGAATTATGTTCCCTATTGTGTATCAATCGGTATATAAAGCTACAGGCCGAAGAGATCGTCAAGGAATAATATACCGACCGGTAAATTATGGAGGCAAAGATGACACTGGGCAGACCTCGAGAGTTCGACACGGAAGCGGCCCTTACCAAGGCGATGCGGCTCTTCTGGCGCAAAGGCTATGAGGGGACGTCGCTGTCCGACCTGACGGATGAAATGAACATTACCCGCCCCAGCCTCTATGCGGCCTTTGGGAACAAGGAGGAGTTGTTTCTCAAAGTACTGGACAGGTACGACCGTGAGACGTCTTCCTTCATCCAGGCAGCCCTCGATGCACCCAGCGCGCGCTCGGTGGCCGAAGGATTGGTCTTTGGAGCCTGCGCCTTCCATTCAGACAAGCACAACCCGGCAGGCTGTTTGATGGTGCATGGCGCGTTGGTGGGTAGCGATGAAAGCGTTGCAATGCGAAAGGAAACCAGCCTCCGGCGCGGCGGCCTGAAGGACCGAATAACCCAGCGTCTCAAGCAGGCGCAGACTGAAGGCGACTTGCCACAGAGCACGGATCCTGCTGCACTTGCGGGATACCTGGTCGCGGTCTTACGGGGGATGGCGGTCGAGGCCGCCAGCGGCGCTAGTCCGGCCGACCTCAAAGGCATCGCAACCGTGGCGATGGCGGCCTGGCCGGGCTAAGGGATCTTCGGCTCATCGCCTGAAATATCGTCGACCGTGGACCCTGGCATAAGTCACCGGCCTCGCCGGGTCATCGCCCGAAAAGGTCAGGTCGCGCTACGCTCAGGCGCTGTACCGTGCGCAAGACTTCGCGCAGATGCGCTGTCATGCGTGCGCCGGCCTGCTTGGCCTCGCCGGCCTCCACTGCCTCGAAGATCGCCACGTGCTGGGCCAGCAGCGTCTCGAGATGGCCGGGCTCGGGCAGGCTGAGATAGCGCACGCGGTCCATCTGCAGCTTGACCACCTGGATGACCCGCCAGCTTTTCGGCAGGCCCGCTTCCTCGCTCAGGCTGCGGTGGAACGCCTCGTCGAGTTCGAGGAACAACTCGCGGTCACCTTCCGCCACAGCTTTCGCCTGCCTTGCGAGATTGGCTCTGGCAGTGGCTAGAAACTCCTGCGAGCCGTGTCCGGCAAGCTTTTGCACAACCGACACCTCGAGCGCCTCGCGAATGAACTGCGCTTCCTCGACGTCGCTCAGCCGGATAGGCGCAACGAAGCTGCCGCGTTGCGGCAGGATGTCGATCAGGCCCTCGTCGGCAAGCCGGATCAGCGCTTCACGCACCGGCGTACGGCTGACACCAAGTTGCTTGGCCAGGTCCTGTTCGCTCAAGGCTTCGGACGGCAGCATCGTCAGGGTCGTAATGGCGCGGCGCAACCGCTCGTAGATCTGCGGTGAGATCGGCATGCGGTTGTTGACCGGCTCCAGCGCCCGCGCCGGTCCGCGCTGACCTTCAGCCCTCGGCTTCGGAGCATTGGTTGGAGAGCTCGGCTCTCCTGAAATTTTGGTCGCCATGACGAACCCGCTGCTGTGATGTCAGTCCACGGCTCCGGTCATGACACCGCCCAGTCCGCAACTCAAGCGTCAAGGCAACGGAGCGTTGACATACTACCATGGTAGTGTGTAGAACGCTCTTGGCTAGGGGAGAGGAGCCGCATGAAAATCACGGACATCAAGGCCACCACTGTTACCGTCCCGCTGGAAGCAGCATTGCGGCACAGCAACGGCACGCATTGGGGGCGCTTTGTCCGGACCGTGGTCGAGGTCGAGACGGATGAGGGGATTGTCGGCCTCGGCGAAATGGGTGGCGGCGGCGCCGGCGCCGAATTGGCTTTCGCCGGCTTGAAGTCCTACCTCGTCGGGCACGACCCGTTCGATCTCAACCGCATGCGCTATGCCATTTGCAATCCGACGGCCTCCCTTTACAACAACCGCACGCAGTTGCACGCGGCGCTCGAATTCGCTTGCCTCGATATCATCGGCAAGAAGCTCGGCGTGCCGGTTTACCAATTGCTCGGCGGGCGCGTGCGCGACCGGATCGGCTTCGCCTCCTATCTCTTCTTCCGCTATGCCGACCGTCGCACCGGCAAGGGCGAGGTTCGCACCATCGAGCAATTGCTCGACCATGCCCGCGCGCTCAAGGCATCGCACGGCTTTTCAGCCCACAAGCTCAAGGCCGGCGTGTTCCATCCCGACTATGAACTGGAGTGTTTCAGGGCGCTCGCGGCTGAATTCCCTGCTGACACGCTGCGCTACGATCCGAACGCTGCCCTGTCGGTCGAAGAGGCGCTACGCTTCGGCCAGGCCGTCTCCGATCTCAGGAACGATTATTTCGAGGACCCGACCTGGGGCTTGGCCGGCATGCGCCGGTTGCGCGAGAAGCTGTCGATCCCGCTGGCCACCAACACCATCGTCATCGATTTCGAACAGCTCGCCACCAATGTGCGCGATCCTGCCGTCGATGTGATCCTGCTCGACACCACCTTCTGGGGAGGCATCCGCGCCTGCGTGCGGGCCGCACAGATCTGCGACACATTCGGCCTCGGCATTGCGGTGCATTCCTCGGGCGAACTCGGCATCCAGCTCGCCACCATGCTGCATCTTGGCGCCGTCCTGCCCAATCTCGTCTTCACGGCCGACGCGCACTATCACCATCTCGCCGACGACATAATCGTCGGCGGTAAGATGCGATACGAGAACGGTGCCATCGCCGTGCCGGAGGCGCCGGGCCTCGGCGTCGAACTCGACCGCGACAAGCTGCAGGAATATGCCGAGCTCTATCGCTCGCTCGGCGGCTATCCCTATGACCGCGATCCCGGCCGTCCGGGCTGGTATCCGCTCTTGCCCAACACGAATTTCGCCGACCATCGAGACGCCGCCGTGCCCGACCTCGGGCTCGGGTGATTTTCGTTCGAATGGCTGACGGGAGGACGCTATGACTTTCAACAGGAGGAGAACGACATGAGCAGAACCAGAATGACTGGCAGGGCCTGGCTTACCGCGGCGCTGCTTTCTTGCACGGCCTTTGCCACGACAGGCGCGCAGGCCGACGACGGCGTCGCCAAGGGCGATACGTCGGGCAAGAAAATCGCCTTCAGCAATTCCTACGCCGGCAATTCTTTCCGCCAGGTGATGATCAAGAGTTTCGAGGAGATGGGCGCCAAGGCCGTGGCCGACAAGCAGGTCGCCGCCACCGCCGTTGTCAGCTCCAACAATTCGGTGACCGAGCAGGCGTCGCAGATCGAGAACCTGATCCTGCAGGGTTATGACGCCATCATCGTGCTTGCCGGATCCGACACCGCGCTCAACGGCGCCATCAAGGATGCCTGCAATGCCGGCATCACGGTCGTGGCCTTTGCAAGCGGCGTCACCGAGCCCTGCGCCTATGTCGTCGACTACAACCTCGATTCCTACGCCAAGGCCGAGCTCGATTTCATCTCGGGCAAGCTGGGCGACAAGCCGGCCAACGTCCTCGAAATCCGTGGCATGGCAGGCGACGGTTTCGACAAACGCCTGCATGAGGGCTTCGTCAAGGCGATGAAAGACCATCCCAGCTACAAGCCTGTCGGCGAGGTCTACGGACAATGGACGGCGACGGTGGCGCAGAAGGAAGTGTCGGGCATCCTGCCATCGCTGCCGCAAGTCGATGCGGTGCTGACGCAGGGCGGCGACGGCTATGGCGCGGCGCAGGCATTCAAGGCCGCCAACAGGCCGCTTCCGATCATCATCATGGGCAACCGCCAGGACGAGCTGGCGCTATGGAAGCAGGAGCACGACGCAAGCGGCTACCAGACCTTCTCGCTCGGCGCGACGCCCAGCGTCTCGCAGGTCGCATTCTGGGTGGCGCAGCAGATTCTGGCCGGCAAGCAGGTGCCGAAATTCGTTGAGGTGCCGCTGCTCCAGATCAACCAGCCCGACCTTGACGCTTGGCTTAAAACCGTTCCCGAGGGCGGCGTGGTCAATGCGGAGTATCCGCAGGAACTGGTGGCCAAGATCATCGACGCCAACGTAAAGAAGGAGCCTCTGCCGGGCGTTCCCGCGCCGAAATGAGCAGCATGGCCGAATGATGAATAATCCCACGCCGCCCGGCACGGACGCAGCACCGAGAGCCGATAGCGACATCGCCTTTATCGAGGTGCGCGATGTCCGCAAAAGCTATGATGCCGTGCATGCCTTGGGCGGCGTGGATTTTCATCTCAAGCCCGGCGAGGTGGTTGGGCTGGTGGGCCACAATGGAGCGGGCAAGTCGACGCTGATGAACGTGCTTGCCGGCACGGTCGAACGCAGCAGCGGCGACTTCAACCTCGGCGGGCATCCGATTGGGCCTTGGAGCGCTGCCCTTGCACAGCAGGCTGGACTACGCTGCATCTTTCAGGAGCTGTCGCTCTGCACCAACCTGACGGCGGCCGAAAATACCCGGATCGTGCACAGGCCGCTGCGCGGCATAGGCTGGCGTCGGCGCGCGCGTCATATGATCGGCCCAGTGTTGGACGAGATATTCCCCGGCCATGGCATCGATCTCGACAGGAAGGTCGCCGACCTGCCAATCGGCGAACGACAGATGGTCGAAATCGCCCGCGCCTTCACCCAGACCGATATCGGGCTGCGCTGCGTCATCCTCGATGAGCCGACATCGGCGCTCGGCCACGAGGCGACGGAACAATTGCTCGCCCATATCCGCCGCGCGGCCGGACGCGGCATCGCCTGCATCCTGATCACCCATCGCCTGAACGAGATCCTCGCCGTCTGCGACCGTACCGTGGTCATGGTCGACGGCAAGGTCGTCGCCGAGCGGCAAACTGCCGGCCTTTCTCGGTCGGCACTGGTCGAGCTGATGGGCAGTATCGAACGGCCGCGCGAGCGGACGGCCGGCAAGATTGCATCCGTGGCGGCTCCGGTCATGCGGCATGCCGGCCGTGACGCAGCAGATCTGACGATCGAGGTCCGCAAGGGCGAGATCATCGGCTTCGCCGGGCTCGACGGCCACGGCCAGCGAGAGCGGCTGCGAGCCATGTTCCATGCCGCGCGTGGCCAACGCCAAGCCCTGCCGGGCGCCTATGTCGCGGGCGACCGGGGCTCGGAGGGCGTGTTCGCGCTTTGGTCGATTGCCGACAATTTGACCATCCGCAGCCTCAATGCGCTGACCCGCGGCGGCATGATTTCGAGCGCCGCGGCCCGTAAGCTGGCCGGCAGCTGGTCAGACAAGCTGAAGGTCAAGGCGCCTTCGATCGATACGCCCATCCTCTCGCTTTCGGGTGGCAACCAGCAGAAAGTGCTGTTTGCCCGCGCACTGGCCTCCGACGCGCAGATCATTTTCCTCGACGACCCGATGCGTGGCGTCGACGTCGGGACAAAGCAGGAGGTCTACCGGCTGATCCGTGCGGAGGCCGAGAGGGGCCGTTCCTTCGTGTGGTACAGCACCGAGCTCGAAGAACTGACCAACTGCGAGCGTATCTATGTCTTCCGCGAGGGGCGCGCCGCGACCAGTTTGGTAGGCGACGCCATCGATACCGGCCGCATCCTGCAGGCGTCGTTCGGAGGCGAGAATGTCTGACGCGGCTGCCCGTGTTCCGGCCCGTTTCTCCTCACAGGCGCGGCCTGCCTTGCTCAATGTCCTGCAGGTCGGCCTGCCGGCGATCGCGCTTCTGGTCATGCTTGCCATCATCTTCAGCATTCGCCCGGCTGCGATGAGCTATTTTGGCGTCCATCTGCTGTTCAAGCTCTCGGTGCCGTTGGTCTTCGCGGCGCTGGCGCAGATGATGGTGATCATGCTGGGCGACATCGACCTGTCGAATGGCGCCTTTGTCGGGCTGATCACCTGTGTCACCGCCCTCTATCTCAGCGATGCGCCGGCCTTCGCCGTGCTGTGCTATCTGGTGCTCGTCGCCGCCTATGCCGGCTTCGGTCTGCTCATCCATTCGCGGCAATTGCCGTCGATCATCGTGACGCTGGGCATGTCCTTCATCTGGCTCGGCATGGCCGTCATCCTGCTGCCGGCGCCGGGTGGATCCGCACCGGCCTGGCTTGCCGCGTTCATGAGTTGGCAGCCCCCTTTGATGCCGCTTTCGATCTGGCTGGCCCTGTTGGCAGCCCTCGCGGGCCATCTCGTCATCTCGCGTTCTTCCTACGGCGCCGTGCTGCGCGGGGCAGGTGGCAATCCGCGCGCTGTCGAGCGCGCCGGATGGTCTGTCATCGGCATCCGCGTCGCGGTCTATGCCGCCGCCGGCGTGCTCGCCTGTCTGGCCGGGCTGACGCTGACCGGCCTCACCACGTCGGGCGACGCCAATGTCGCTCCTGCCTATACGCTGCTCGGCGTCGGTGCGGTCATCCTTGGTGGCGGTTCTTTCACCGGCGGCGTCGTCTCGCCGGTCGGCACGGTGATCGGTGCGCTGACCCTGTCGCTTGCGGGCTCGCTGCTGTCGTTCCTGCAGGTGCCGCCGACATGGCAGATCGGCGCCCAGGGCGTGATCCTGTTTCTGGTGCTGGCCGGGCGCGTGCTTTTGTCGGAGCGGACGCGATGACAAGACGACTGAGCCTCGCGCCGTGGACCTATGGCTTCATCGTGGCGCTCGCAATGTGGGCGGCGACGACGGCGTATTCGGGCTTCGGCAGCGCCGGCGCCACTCTTTCGGGGGCACTGGCCTTCGGCGCCTTCAGCGTTCTTGTTGGAACCGGGCAGATGTTCGTCGTCGCATCCGGTCCAGGCAATATCGATCTGTCCGTGCCGTCCGTGCTGACACTCGCCGCCTATTTGTCGATGACGGTCATGCAAGGGTCGGACGGCATGCTGCTGCCAGGCCTCGCTGCCGCGCTGGCGGTTGGAACTGTTGCCGGCGCTGCGAACTTCCTCGCAATCGTCGCGTTGCGCCTGCCGCCGATCATCGCCACGCTTGCCTGGAGCTTCGTCTTTCAGTCGCTTGCGTACAATCTCGGCGGCCAAGCGACCCTCAAGCCGCCGGCGGGCCTGTCCCGCTTCACCGCGATGAGCCTCGGCGGCGTTCAGTTGATGCCGGTGGCTGTGATGGTGCTGACGCTTGTCGCCATGGTCGCTCTCAAACGCACGGTGTGGGGCCGGCAATTGCTCGCCACCGGCCAGAGCGAGCCGGCGGCAAGGCTGGCCGGCATCGGCGTCGGCCGGGTTCGCCTGGCGGCCTATATGCTGTGCGGAACGACCGCCGCGCTCGCTGGTTTCCTGCTTGCCGGCTTCAGCGGGGGTGCCGCTCTCAACATGGGCGATGCCTATCTGATGGAATCGATCGCCGTTGTTGTGCTTGGCGGTACCAGCGTCGCCGGTGGACAGGCCAACGCAGTCGGCATATGGGGTGCCGCATTGTTCTTCAATCTGATGGCCACCATGCTCAACACTTTCGGCATCCAGGCAGGCGTGCGCTTCCTTCTGACCGGCGCGCTAATCATCCTGATCGTCGCTCTCGTGCCGAGGCCGCGCGTCAGATGACATCCGCCACCGATAAGCTTGCCGACCTGTTCGAGACAAAGGCGGTTTCCTTTGTCGACCTGACCCATCCGATGAAGCAAGGCATGCCGGTGTGGCCGACGCACCCGCATTACTGCCAGGAGTTGGTGGAATCCTACGATCGCGGCGACGTTGCCTGCAACCATGCGCTAGCCATGAGCGAACACACTGGCACGCATTTCGACGCTCCGGTCCATTTCATCCGTGGCGGCGCTGCCATCTCCGACATTCCGGTCGAACGCTTCTTCGGACGCATGGTCACGATCGATGCGCGAGCCTGCCGGCCCCGCCAAGCGGTCGAGCCGGAGCATGTGTTCGCCTTCGAGGCCGAGCATGGCCGCATACGGCAGGGCGATGCCGTGTTCTTCCACTTCGGCTGGGACCGGTTCTGGGACGACCCGGCGCAACACGGCGCTTTTCTCGCGGACTGGCCAGGCCTGTCCCGGCGCACCAGCGAATTGCTGGTCGAGCGCGGTGCGCGCATCGTAGGTTCGGACTGCCTGTCGATCGATTGTTTCGGCGCCGAGGACTTTCCTGCGCACAATACCCTTCTTTCGGCCAATGTCCTGGTCGGCGAGAATTTTGCCCGGCTCGGCGAATTGCCGCCTTTGTGCCTCCTGATCACGCTGCCGCTGCCGATCGAGGGCGGCACCGGATCTCCGCTACGCGCCGTGGCGATGGTCTAGGAAAAGTCCAGCTGAACCTTGAGCGTACGCTGCGGCTCCTGCTCGATCAGGTCGAAGGCGGCCCGCGCTTCCGACGCGGCGAAGACCTGCGTGATCATGCCCTGCGGATCGAGCCGCTTGTCGGCCAGCCATTCAACGACGTGCGGCAACAGCCGGCGGTTCAGGCGGGAACCAACGATGGTCAGTTCCTTGCGCACTACTTCCTGCTGACTGAGATTGGAAGGGGCATCCGAAAAGCCGAGCAAGCCGATGCGGCCGGCCAGACTGGCCAGGCGGCAAGCCTCGTCCAGCAGGGCGGGAATGCCCGCGCCATCGATCACCAGCGTCGGGCCAAGACCGTCATTTTCAGCGCGCACCGCGGCGGGCACCGGGTCGCGTACGGAGTGGATCACCCTGTCGGCCCCGAAGCCAAGAGCGCGCTGGAGACGGGCTTCATCGATATCGGCCACGATGCAGCGGGCGCCCTTGAGCTTGGCCACCTGAAGCACGGTGACGCCAACCGTGCCGGCGCCATAGATCAGCACCGTGTCCTCCGGCCCGCAGCCGGTGCGGTCAAGCACATTGGCGGCGATGGAAAACGGCTCGGCCAAAGCGGCGAGCTCAAACGGCATGTCCTTCGGCACTGGTATGGCGTTCGCCGCGGGCACGGCCACGAAAGAGCGAAAACCACCGTCGCGGTGAACGCCCATCACTTCGAGGTTGGCGCACACATTGGTGCGCCCGATCCGGCATGGATAGCAGTGGCCGCATGACACGACGGGATCGACCACCACGCGGTCTCCCACCGCGACGCCGGTCGCATTGCGTCCGAGGGCCGTCACGGTGCCTGCGAATTCATGGCCGATGACGCGCGGATAGACAGCGAATGGATTGGAGCCGTGCAGGATGTGAATGTCGGAGCCGCAGATGCCGGCACGGCTGACCTGGACGACGATTTCGCCGGCGCCGGGTTCCGGCATGGCAACCGGCCGGATTTCCAGCGCACGCGGCGCGCGGACAAGAACCTCAAACATGGATGCTCCAGCTGGTATGCTAGTCGACAATTGCCCCATGGCTGGCCGATCGTCAAGTTGTTGGGTGCGTGCGGATGAGCGATCGAAGCGGAATTTGGCAACGTCTCCGCGTTCCTGCAGAGGCGGCCGCTTTGCGGTACAAATTAATTGCAGCTGGTCGCGGCCTTCAGCGCTTCCGCGCGTGAAGCTCCGTGCAGATCGGCGATCCGTCGAACGGAAGCGTAAAACCTTGGATAGTCGCCGGAGCACAAGTCGAACAGGCGAAGAAAGGCCGGGACCTGTTCACCGTATACGGCGGTGGCAGCAAGCTTAGCGTTGTTGATCGGTGCATCGAACCAGGCGTCATATCCTCGGTAGCCAGCCCAGCGCCTGTCGCGCAATTGCCGGTAGCGCACGCGCAGCCGGTCGATCGCGGCTGCCTTGGCGGCGGCCATTTGCTGGGGAGCACGAGGACTTCCATAGATCTGGCTCAACTCGTCCCGCGTCTTGGCTATCAGGCCGAGAAAATCGGCCTTGCGCCGGCGATCGGTCTCGTAACTGAGCAAACCGGCCCTATTACCGGCCGCCCGCAGCCACTTCCTCACGCCGGTGGTTTCGACAGTCACCGCGAATGCCTCGTTGAACGCGGAGTCGCCATCTACATAGAGGCGCTGATGCGCAAGCTCATGGAAGACAAGGCTTGCGAGATAGGTGTCGTCCTGGCGCAGCATGGTGCTGAGCAGCGGATCGCTTGACCAGCCGAGCGTCGAATAGGCGGTGATGCCGGTGACGTAGACGTCCAGCCCCTGCCTGTGAAGCTCGACAGCGCTGTCGGTCGCGGCCTTCCGGGAGAAATAACCTCGGTATGGAACGCAGCCAAAGACCGGAAAGCACCATGTGCGTGGCACGAGTGAGAATTGCGGCGCGGCAAACACCGCAAAGGTCACGGCGTCCCGCCCGATATCGACATAGCTGCGGTAGCTGCTGTTGTCAGGCAGGGCCAGTTCGTCGGTGGCGAAGCGACGTATGCTGTCCGCCGCCGATAGTTTGGCGCGCAATGGCTCGGGGGTCGAAGGGTCACGGATGAGTTTGCCGACATTTTTGCGCGCAGCCATGATCCGGGCGTGCCCCTCCAGGGACTGCGCATAGTAGGAAACGCTTGCGCAGCCGGCCGCCCCGGCTGCGATCATCATCGCTACAAGCAGCTGAAGTGCGCGCTTCACTGCCTGCTCCCGCCGGCGTTCCTCGTGCGGCCGATGCGGCATTCGGCATTGTGTTCTCGAAATTGTGATTGCCCAAACCGGTGTCGAGGGGATCGATGGTCGGAGCGCCTGCCGCCAGCAGGGTGGCGCTGGTCATTAGACCCGGCGCCGCAGTCCAGCAGGAGCTTTTCCATGATGAATCTTCCTCCGTCGGCCCGCTTGCCGAACAAGAGACTGCCGTGCCTACGACGTCAAGGTTCCGGGTTGGGCTGGTCCGTGCGCCGCTGCCATTCACATTTCGGCCTTCTGGCTCAAAGGGGCGCCTTGAATAGTAAGCACGCTTATTATATATGCCGCTCATGGTTTCCGACGGTACAGAGAGATTGGGCTTCCTGATCCACGACGTGCAGCGCCTCATGCGCAAGCGCTTCGAGGCGAGAGCCAGTGGGCTAGGGCTTTCTTCGGCGCAATGGCGGCTTCTGGTTCGCGTAGCCAAGGAAGACGGCGTCGCTCAGGCGCGGCTGGCGGAACTGCTCGAAATCGAACCAATCAGCGTTTCGCGCCTGGTCGACCGCATGGAGGAGGGGGGCTGGATCGAGCGCCGTCCTGACGCTGCCGATCGCCGTGTCCGCATGATCTTCCTGACGCCGAAGGCGAGCGAGGCCTACGCGGTAATCAAGAGCATTGCCGGCGAAGTCTATGAGGAATCTCTTGTGGGCGTGAAACCGGAAGACCGTCGGGTTCTCATCGAAGGCCTCGAGGCCATGGTTCGGAACCTGACGGACGACGAGACGTCATCCCTTGATAAATTGAAGAGCACGGAAGGGGCAGCGGCATGAACGCGGCAGCCAAGATAGACGAGAACGTAACGAAGGTGGACATGGAATCGCCGGCCCAGCCTGCCGTCGCCCCGGCGCAGCCTGCTGTCGCTCCAACGCAGCCTGCCGCCGAGCCGGCGCAGCCTGCCGCCCCGGTGGCGGTCGCTCCCCCGGTGCAGCCTGCCCCGATGGCTCCCGTCAAGAAGCGCCGGCCGGGTCGCCTGCTGCTCATGATCGCTCTGCCGGCGGCGCTGGCTATCGGCGGCGGCTACGTCTGGGTCACAGGCGGGCGTTACCAGGAGACGGAAAACGCCAATCTGCAGCAGGCCAAGGTGTCGGTCGCCTCGGATACGGCCGGCCGCATCGTCGAGGTCGACATTGCCGACAACCAGACGGTCAAGGAGGGAGACGTGCTGTTCGCCATCGACCCTGAGCCTTACCGGATCGCATTGGCTCAGGCGGACGCCGCGGTAGCGGTGGCGCGCGTCGGCATCGAGCAGTTGCGCGCCGCCTACGGCCAGGCGATGGCGCAGGAGAAGTCCGACGCCAGCGAAGTCGCCTATGCGCAGTCGCAGTTCGACCGTGCCGCCGACCTAGCCCAGAAGGGCATCAATGCGAAGTCGTCGCTCGACCAGGCCAAGAATGATCTCGACAAGGCCAAGCAGCAATTAGCCGTCGCGGAGCAGGGCATCGTCAGCGCTCGGGCGGCCCTTGCCGGCAACCCGGATATCGAAACCGACAAGCATCCGACGGTGATGGCGGCGCTCGCAGCACGCGACAAGGCTGCCTACGATCTGGCGCGGACCACGGTCAAGGCGCCGGCCGACGGCGTCATTAGCCAGGCCTCTTCCTTCAAGGTCGGCCAATATGTCGGGTCCGGCACGCCGCTGTTCTCGCTGGTCGAGACCGGCGACACCTGGATTGAAGCCAACTTCAAGGAAACGCAGCTGACCCATATGAAGTCCGGCCAGAAGGCCGAGATCGTGGTCGACACCTATCCAGGGCGCACATTCGAGGCCATGGTCAAGGCGATCGGCGCCGGTACCGGAGCCGAGTTTTCCTTGCTGCCAGCGCAAAACGCCACCGGCAATTGGGTCAAGGTCACGCAGCGCATTCCGGTGCGCCTAGAACTGACCGACAATGACGCGAAGATGGCTTTACGCACGGGAATGAGCGCCGCTGTCACAGTCGACACCGGGGTTGCGCGCGGGTTTCCCGCGATATTCGGACACGCCAATGCGGGCGAGGCCAGATAGGCCTTCGGCCGCGAGGCGACACAAATGACAGGATTGGTCCGAGCGGAGGTTGCGAGGGGACAAGGGCCAGATGACCGGACCGCATCGAACATGCGGTTCGCTCCAGCCCTGAACCATTCGATACCGGACCCCCTTGGTCCTTACGTTTCCGGGCGGCAGGCGTCCGTCATGTCGAGACGCTCGGTCGATGTAACCCCCACATCGACATTCGCGTCCCACCGCGATGAGGGTCTTTCCTTGCGGAAGGCTCTGCCGCCCGGAAACCCAGCGTACACGGTTTCGTTACCGGTTGGAAGTTTTGCACCATGAGCACCCCAGAACCCTTTCGCGAAGTGCCGCATCGCGGCCTGATCACCGTGGCGCTCATGCTGGCGACGATTATGCAGGCGCTCGACACCACGATCGCGAACGTCGCGCTGCCGACCATGACCGGCGATCTTGGCGCGTCCCCGGACAACATCAATTGGGTGCTGACCTCCTACATCGTGGCCGCCGCCATCATGACGCCGGTGACCGGCTGGCTGGCCGACCGCTTCGGCCGCAAGGAACTGTTCCTTACCGCCGTCGTCGGCTTCACCGTATTCTCAATGCTGTGCGGCATTGCCTGGAGCCTGGAGAGCATCGTCTTCTTCCGGCTGATGCAAGGTGTTTTCGGCGCCGCAATCGTGCCCCTGTCGCAGACCTTCCTGCTCGATATCAACCCGAAGGAGCGTCATGGTCAGGCCATGGCGATCTGGGGGGCCGGCATCATGCTGGGGCCGATCCTGGGTCCGACGCTGGGCGGCTGGCTGACCGAGAATTTCAACTGGCGCTGGGTGTTCTTCATCAACCTGCCGGTCGGCATCGTCGCCTTCCTCGGCATGGCAGCCTATTTGCCGGCAGTCGCCAAGCGGGTGCGGAGCTTCGATTTCTTCGGCTTCGCCATGATTTCGCTTGGGGTCGGCGCGCTGCAACTGATGCTCGATCGCGGTGGCGAGGTCGACTGGTTTTCGTCGGTCGAGATATGGATCGAACTGGGTCTTTCCTTGACCGGCTTCTGGCTGTTCATCATTCACACGGTGACAGCTGAACATCCCTTCATCGATCCCAAGATATTTCTCGACCGAAACTTCGTGACCGGCCTGGCGTTCATCTTTGTCATGGGCGTGCTGATCCTGGCCTCGATGTCGCTGTTGCCGCCGATGCTGTCCACGATTTTCGGCTATCCGACCATCACCATTGGTATCGTCATAGGCCCACGCGGTATCGGCACCATGGTTTCGATGCTTGTCGTCGGGCGGCTGATGAGCCTTGTCGACGCGAGGATTCTCGTCGTCATCGGCTTCCTCCTGACCGCACAGTCGCTATACACGATGGCCGGTTTCACGCCCCAGATGGACAATTGGCTGATCCTGACCTCCGGCGTCGTCCAGGGGCTCGGCATGGGAATGGTGTTCGTGCCCCTGTCGACCGTGGCCTTCGCCACGCTCGACGTTCGCTTCCGCACCGACGCCACGGCCTTGTTCAGCCTCGTGCGCAATCTCGGCTCATCGATCGGTGTGTCGGTGGTGACGGTGCTGATGGTGCGCAACACGCAGGTCAATCATTCGGAACTGTCCTCCTTTATCAACCCGTTCAACCCAAATCTGTGGGCGGTATCGCCAGCCGCGGCAGGCGGCGATCCCACGGCGCTGTCGCAGATGGACCGGCTGGTCAATCTGCAGGCGATGATGATCTCCTACGTCAATGATTTCAAATTGCTGATGGTGATGACGCTGCTCGCCATCCCCTTCGTCTTCCTTTTGCGCAAACCCAAGCAAGCGCCGGCTGCTGGCGCGCCGGCGGCCCATATGGACTAGGTGAAGCCGCCGATGTGCTTGGCTATTTGCCCAGCACAAGGCTCCAGTAGCGGACGGCGCCGTCGCGACCGTCGCGCACATAGGCAAGCCCAAAGCGGGTGAAGCGTGGGTCGAGCATGTTGGCGCGGTGGCGGGGCGAATGCACCCAAATGTCGAACAGTTTCTGCTGGTCGAAGCGGCCCTCGGCGATGTTCTCGGCCGCGGCCCCGGTAATGCCATTGTCCTTGACGCGGGAGGCGAAATCCTTGCCCCGGCCGGTCGTGTGACTCATCCGTTTGCGCTGCGCCATGTAGCCGGCCTGCTGCAGCGCGGCCTGTTCGAGCTGAGCATCGGGAACAAGCGGCGCGAGCCCGGACGAGGCGCGGATGGCGGCCAGCGTGCCAGTGGCCGACGATGACACGCCGGCGCCGGCACCGGTCGGCCGCGAAACGGTCGTGCAGGCGGCGAGCCCCACCAGAAACGCCAGACCTGCCGGTTTGAGCCAGCTGCGCAGGCTCGGGCTTTCTTGACGGGTTGGGATTTTTCCAGCTGTCATGTTGCTTGACATAGTCGCGATCATGGCTTTTGCCGGGCAGGTCGCCGAAAATCGTGACAACAGACCGAAGCCGATTCCAGAAAAGGAGATCGCGAAATGCTGCACCACATTTCCTTGGGCGTTTCCGACATCGAGCGCGCTGCTGCCTTCTACGATGCCGTGTTGGCGCCGCTCGGCTATATCAGGGTCTGGGACGATCTCAGACCCGGCGAACCGGATCAGGCGGTGGGCTACGGACCTGGTGGTGGCGGCGACAAGCTGGCGCTGAAACTCCGCCCGAACGGACGCCCGCCGGGTCCAGGCTTTCACCTGGCCTTCACTGCGACCAACAGACGGAGCGTTGAACAATTTCATGCAGCCGCACTTGCCCATGGCGGCCAAGAAAACGGCGCGCCCGGCCTGCGCCCGGATTACGGACCGAGTTATTATGCCGCCTTTGTCGTCGATCCAGACGGTCATCACATCGAAGCCGTCTTCAATGCGCCACAATAGGTCCGTGCGACCGTCTCGCACCGAATTTCCGGCACCTACGACCATTGCCGATACCGGCGACAGCGCTCGGGATCCCAATGGCAGCTCGAACCGCGCAGTGGCGATCGGGGCATCCGTTCACGCGTTGAAAGCGGGTGACAGGCCGGAGTGGTTCGGCTAATCCGGGCCGGCTGCGGCGAACCGTCGGTCGCGGTGCTCGCAACGATCCGGACTGAAGGAAACGGCATGGCGAATTCGCCTGAAATCATCGCCTCGCTCGAAGAACTGTCGAAATCCTATTCGGCAATTGTGTGTGACGTCTGGGGTGTCGTGCACAATGGCGAGAGCCCTTTTCCCGTGGCGGCCTCGGCGCTGGCAAGAGCCCGGGAGGCGGGAATTCCTGTCGTCCTGATCACAAACTCGCCGCGCCGACATTCCGATGTCGTGGCGCAGATGAATACCATCGGTGTTTCAACCTCGGCCTATGACCGGGTCGTCACCTCAGGCGACGTCACCCGCGATCTGATCGCCGCAGGCCCGCGCAAGATTTTCCATATTGGCGCAGACCGCGATCTCAACCTTTACGATGATCTCGACGTCGAGCTTGTCGAGGAGTTCGAGGCGTCCGGTGTCGTCTGCACCGGGCTGTTCGATGACGAGGTCCAGACGCCCGATGACTACAACGAGCTGCTACAGCGGTTGCGCACCAGGGACCTGCCCTTCATCTGTGCCAACCCCGATATCGTGGTCGAACGCGGCGAACGCATCATCTGGTGCGCGGGCGCACTGGCTCGCGACTATACCCAGTTCGGCGGTCGCACCCTGATCGCGGGAAAACCCCACGCGCCGATCTACAAGGTCGCGATGACGGAGGTGGCGGACATCCTCGGCCGCCCGGTGGAGCGCAGAGAGGTTTTGGCCATTGGGGACGGCATGTTCACCGATGTGAAAGGCGCCGCCGACAATGGGTTCGATGTACTCTATGTCTCCGGCGGCATCCATGCGCGCGACTATGGCGATGCGTCGCGACCGGATCCTGCAAGACTGTCGGCCTTTCTTGAGAAGCATGGCTATCGTCCGGTCGCCGTGATTCCAAAGCTGCGGTAGATGACGATGGCAGCCTTCCAGCACCTTCGGGCAACCACGCCGGTGCCTGCCGAATTGCGTGGCGGAGTTGTAGCGATCGGCAATTTCGATGGTGTCCACCGCGGCCATCAGGCGGTGCTCGAGCGGGCCCTGGCCGAAGCCGGGCGGCGTGGCGTGCCGGCCATGGTTCTGACCTTCGAGCCGCATCCGCGAAAGGTCTTCAGGCCTGACCTGCCGCTCTTCGTGCTGACGCCTCCGGCGATGAAGGCGCGGCTCCTGTCGTTGCTTGGTTTCGCAGCGCTGGTCGAGCAGCCCTTCACGCCCGGCTTCGCTTCGCTGTCCGCGGAAGCCTTCGTGACCGACGTGCTGGAGACAAGCCTTGGCGTCACCCATGCCGTGACCGGCTTCGATTTCCATTTCGGCAAGGACCGTCAGGGGGGACCGGCCTATCTGATGGCGGCTGGCGAGCGTCACGGCTTCGGCGTCACTCTGGTCGATGCCTTTCGCGACGAGGGGGCGGAGGTGGTGTCTTCGAGCCGCATTCGCGGATTGCTCACCGAAGGCGGTGTGGAGGAAGCCGCCGGATTGCTTGGCTATCGCTTCACCGTCGAGAGTGAGGTCGTGGGCGGGCAGCAACTCGGCCGCACCCTCGGCTTTCCAACCGCCAATATGAGACTTTCGGCCGAGGCCGCCTTGAAGGAGGGCATCTATGCCGTCCGTTTTCGCCGCGCCGACGGCACGTTACACGATGGCGTCGCCAGCTTCGGCCGGCGCCCGACGGTGGACGACAATGGCGCGCCGCTTCTGGAGACCTACCTTTTCGATTTTTCCGGCAGCCTGTATGGCGAGACCTGCCAGGTATCCTTCTTCGGTTTCCTGCGCCCCGAGGCGAAATTCGACGGATTGGATGCGCTGGTCAGCCAGATGAAGCGCGACGAGGCTGAGGCGCGCAGTCTGCTCTCCGGCGTCAGGCCGCTCTCCGAGCTCGACGCGTCGATGGCTTTCTGACTATTTTTTCAGGGCGAGGCCGAGGGCAATGAAGGTCCAGCCCTGGAACATCAGGTCGATCGCCAGGAAGAGCCCGAGTACCCAGATGCTGTTGACCGGCCAACCCATGGCGATGATCAGGCCAGCCAGCACACTGATTAGACCGGCCGCGACGACCCAGCCCCAGCCGGGTTCGGGCCTGTGACTATAGCCTACCCAGGCGCGAAGCGCCCCTGAAGCGACGAGTGCGATCGCCAGCAGGAACGTCAGCACCGCCGAGGCCAGCAGCGGATTGTCGAAGGCGAAGAAGCCGGCGACCGCATAGAGCAGGCCGCTCAGCAGCCAGTAGAAGAAGCGGCTCCAAGTCTTGACGCCGAAAGCATGCACGATCTCGATGGCGCCGGCCATCAGCATAAGCCATCCCACAACATAGACCGAGGCGACCGTGGCGACGAACAGATTGCCGAAGGCTATGCCGCCGAGGATGAGGAGAAGCACGCCGAGCGCGACAAACCATCCCCATTTTGCCCGGGTCTGAATGATTGCGGTTTTCAAGGCGTCGCCATGCAGGGTCATGTCGCGAGTTCCATCCGGGAACGAGGAATGCTGCCGACAGAACGTTAGTCCTGGTGGCCGCGCACGTCCAGTCGGCACAGGGGAGGATTGCCGCGAACGCGCACGGATGTCTCTGGGTTAAATCAAATTTTACCACACGCCCCTCAAAGCTGTGTCGGGTAGCCGTGTGTACTGTGTTAGTGGAGTGGCCATGAGTCCGGTTCGGAAAATCTCTGCGGTTCTGGCCATTGTGATGCTGGCGACGCCTGGCGTCGCCGCAGCCGGTGAGGGGGCGTTTGGCTGGCTCTCCGGCGACTGGTATCTGACGGTCGGCGCTACCGGCATGGTCGCGCCGAATTTCGAGGGCGGCAAGAAGTACCTGCTTAGCGCCTCGCCGATCATTTCCCTAGGCAAGGCCGGTCCGGAGGCCCGCTTTACGTCTCGCAACGACAACATCTCACTGGCCTTGTTGGACGACGGCAGCATTCGCGCCGGCCTGACGGGAAAATTTCTGTTTTCCCGGGACGAAGGCGACGCCGACGAATTGCGAGGCCTCGATCCGGTGCGTTGGGGCGGCGAAGTCGGCGGCTTCTTCGAATTCTATCCGACCAACTGGATTCGGGCGCGCGCCGAACTGCGCCACGGCGTACGCGCCCATAATGGTTTCGTGGCCGATATCGCGGCCGACGCCTTCTACGATGTCACTCCGACCATCAGGATTTCAGGTGGCCCGCGCGTTTCCTTCGCTTCGTCGAAATATTTCGATGCCTATTACGGCGTCGACGCCCAGGAGGCCGTGGCCTCCGGCCTGAGCCAATATCACCCCGGCGGCGGACTGAAATCGACGGGCCTGGGCGGCGCCGTAACCTGGAAAGTGTCCGAGCCGATGACCGCCAGCCTGTTCGGCGAATATTCCCGGCTGATGGGCCCAGCCGCCGATTCCAGCCTGGTCCGGGAACGCGGCGACCGCAACCAGTTCACCGTCGGCGTCTCGACCACTTATCGCTTCAACTTCACCATGTGAGTGAATCCGGCGCGAGACGCTTTATTCCTGCGCCCTTCTCCGCTAAAAGCCCACCGATGACGAGCTTTCTGCGCCTCTACGCGCCGACGATACGAATTACCGGCCCGGTGTTCCGGGCGGCCTGAGGGTCGCCGGAGCTGCCGGGAATGTTGCGCGCGCCCTCTCGCGCTTTTTCCAGATCATGATAGTTCAATGCCGCAGGCCGTATGGCCCGGCACATCCATGGCAGACCGATGACCGAAGACAATCAATCACCGATCGATTATTCAAAGACGCTGTACCTGCCGCTGACGGATTTCCCAATGCGCGCTGGCCTGCCTGAAAAGGAGCCGCTACTGGTCAAACGCTGGCAGGACATGGACCTTTACAGGATGCTGCGCGAAAGCGCCGCCGGCCGCACAAAATACGTGCTGCATGATGGTCCGCCCTACGCCAACGGCAACATCCATATCGGCCATGCGCTGAACAAGATCCTCAAGGACGTCATCACGCGCTCGTTCCAGATGCGCGGCTATGACTCGAACTATGTGCCGGGCTGGGACTGCCACGGCCTGCCGATCGAGTGGAAGATTGAGGAACAGTACCGCGCCAAGGGCAAAAACAAGGACGAAGTGCCGGTCAACGAATTTCGCAAGGAATGCCGTGACTTCGCCGCACACTGGATCTCCGTGCAGGGCGGCGAGTTCCAGCGCCTCGGCGTCATCGGCGATTTCAAGAACCCCTACACGACCATGGCCTTCCACGCGGAGTCGCGCATCGCCGGTGAACTGCTGAAGTTTGCCATGTCGGGCCAGCTCTATCGCGGCTCCAAGCCTGTCATGTGGAGCGTCGTCGAGCGCACCGCTTTGGCCGAGGCCGAGGTCGAGTACCAGGACTATGAGAGCGACACGATCTGGGTGAAGTTTCCGGTCAAGAGTTCTGGCAAGGACACGGTCTATAAGGTCGTGGACGACGAGACCGGCGAAGAAACAGGCGCGCAGATCGTTCTTGCACCGCCAGGCAGCTTGACCCTGGCCTATGTCGTAATCTGGACAACGACCCCATGGACCATCCCCGGGAACCGTGCCGTCAGCTATTCGCCGCGCATCAACTATGGTCTCTATGAGGTAACTGCGGCTGAGAACGCCTTCGGACCGCAGCCAGGCGAGAATCTGATCTTCGCCGACGCACTTGCCGAGGATTCGGCGGCCAAGGCGAAATTCACTTTGAATCGGCTTCGCAACGTGAGTGCCGAAGAGCTTGGAAGCCTTACGCTTTCGCATCCGTTCAAGGGTCTTGGCGGCGGTTATGAATTCGATGTTCCGATGCTTGCCGGCGATCATGTTACCGACGACGCCGGCACCGGCTTCGTCCACACGGCGCCCGGCCATGGTCGCGAGGATTTCGACGCCTGGATGGACGCGGCCTCCGACCTGCGCGCGCGCGGCATCGATCCCGCCATCCCCTTCACCGTCGACGATGCCGGCTTCTTGACCAAGGACGCGCCGGGCTTCGGCCCGGATCGCGAGGGTGGCGCGGCACGCGTCATCGACGACAATGGCAAGAAGGGCAACGCCAACCAGGCTGTCATCGACGAACTGATCAAGCGCAACGCGCTGTTCGCCCGGGGCCGCCTGAAGCATTCCTATCCGCATTCCTGGCGTTCGAAGAAGCCGATCATCTTCCGCAACACGCCGCAATGGTTCGTCTACATGGACAAGGACCTTGGCGACGGCACGACGCTGCGCAGCCGTGCACTCAAGGCTATCGACGACACGCGTTTCGTGCCTGCGGCCGGCCAGAACCGCATTCGCGCCATGATCGAGGAACGCCCCGACTGGGTGCTCTCGCGCCAGCGCGCCTGGGGCGTGCCCATCGCCGTCTTTGCCGACGAAGACGGCAATGTCCTGAAGGACGAGGCCGTCAACCAGCGCATCATGGATGCCTTCGAGCAGGAAGGCGCCGACGCCTGGTTCGCGGCCGGCGCCAAGGAGCGCTTCCTCGGCAATCACGATGCGTCCAAGTGGAAGCAGGTGATGGACATCCTCGACGTCTGGTTCGATTCGGGCTCGACGCATGCCTTCACCCTGGAGGATCGTCCCGACCTGAAATGGCCGGCCGACGTCTATCTCGAAGGCTCCGACCAGCATCGCGGCTGGTTCCATTCCTCGCTGCTCGAAAGCTGCGGCACCAGGGGCAGGGCGCCCTACAACGCGGTCGTCACCCATGGCTTCACCATGGACGAGGATGGCCGCAAAATGTCGAAGTCGCTCGGCAACACGGTCGTGCCGCAGGACGTCATCAAGCAGTCCGGAGCCGACATTCTGCGTCTGTGGGTGGTGACGACAGACTATTGGGAGGATCAGCGGCTCGGCAAGAACGTGCTGCAGACCAACATCGACGCCTATAGGAAGCTGCGCAACACCATACGATGGATGCTGGGCACGCTCGCGCATGACGATGGCGAAGTGGTAGCCCTTGGAAACATGCCGGAACTCGAGCGGCTGATGCTGCACCGACTGGCCGAACTGGATGAAGTGGTGCGCTCGGGCTATGAGGCCTTCGAGTTCAAGCGCGTCACCCGCACATTGCTCGATTTCATGGTTGTCGAGCTTTCGGCCTTCTATTTCGACATCCGCAAGGACGCGCTCTATTGCGACGGGCCGTCGAGCCTGAAGCGCAAGGCTTCGGTCCAGGTGGTGCGCCATCTCTTCGACTGCCTGGTCAAATGGCTGGCGCCGATGCTTCCCTTCACGACGGAGGAGGCCTGGCTCGACCGCCATCCCGACGCCGTTTCCGTGCATCTCGACCAGTTTCCGCAAATCCCCGTCGATTGGAAGAACGAGGCGCTGGCGGAAAAGTGGCGCAAGGTGCGGCAGGTTCGCCGAGTCGTCACCGGAGCCCTGGAGATCGCTCGCGCTCAGAAGGTGATAGGCTCGTCGCTGGAAGCGGTGCCGGTCGTTACCATCAACGACGCGGCGCTCGAAGCCGCGATTGCCGATGTCGACATGGCAGAGATGGCGATCACCAGCGATCTCGTTGTTGCTCATGGAGAGGCGGCGCCCGGCGCCTTCACCCTCGAGGATGTTCGGGATGTCGCGGTCGTGGTCGAGAAGGCCGAGGATCGCGGTCTGGTCAAATGCGCCCGTTCCTGGCGCTACACCGCCGATGTCGGGCAGGATGCCGCATTCCCCGATGTTTCGGCGCGCGACGCGGCGGTGCTGCATGAGTTGAAGGCGCTTGGCCGGCTTTGACGGGCCGGTGGGCTGGTTGGTCGGTGCACAAATGCCACGCCGGGCGGCGGAAAACCGGCCGCGCGTTGCCCTTAACGAGTGGTTGAGGTAAACACGCGAAACTCCGGACGACAAATTGTCGCCGGATTTCCGTCGCAAGTGCTTGCACGATGGGGACCGGACCTTGGACCGGTGGCAATCGAGAGGCTGTCTAGAGTGGGACTGTTTGGCATGACCGAGAGATTCAACGCGCGCCTGGCGCTGCTGGCGCCGCTTGTCGCATCGGGCCTCGCACTGTCCGGCTGCATGGGCTCGCCGACCTACGGCACCGACAAGACCGCCGGCGAACAGTTGGCCGGCGATCTTTCTGGCGCCTTCTCCTTTGCTCCTAAGAGCAAGGAGCGGATCGATTACAAGCCGCGCCCGACCTTGGTGAAGCCGGCCCCCGGCCAGAAGGGCGCATTGCCGACGCCGCAGGACAGCATCGAGACGGCAAGCGCCGAATGGCCCGAATCGCCCGAGCAGCGCCGCGCCCGCCTGCGCGCCGACGCCACCGCGCATCAGAACGATCCGGCCTATCAGTCCGAGATCGTCGACGACGTGCAGACCGATCCGGCGTCCGTGAAGAAGGCAATGGCGGACTCAGGTTCGAGCCACCCCCCGGCATGGTCGCCCGCCGATTCCGACAAGGGCCGTGCCGCTGAAATCCAGCGTCGTCTTGCCGACAGCAAGCAGGGCGACCCGACCACCCGCAAATATCTGAGCGAACCGCCGGTGCAGTATCGCGTCGCCGCCGGAACGGCGCCAACGAACGAGCTTGGCGAGGACGAGTACAAGAAGGAACGTCGTCTCAGGAAGGAAGCGGAAGGCAAGAAGAGCGGCGGCTGGTTCGACTGGCTGCCCTCCCTGTAGTCTTTGCGCCTGGCCGCGCCTTAGAGCTAGTTCGGAGGAAAACCGTTTCACGCTTTTCCTGATTTACTCTAAGGGTCGCGCCGTTCGCGAAAGAAATCCTTCAGTAGCCGGGCGGCCTCCGCTTCGCCGAGGCCCGGATAGATGTCGGGCCTATGGTGGCAGGTCGGCGAGGCGAAAAAACGAACGCCATTGACCGTCCCGCCGCCCTTCTCATCCGCCGCGCCAAAATAGAGCCGGCGCAGCCGGGAAAACGAAATGGCCGCGGCGCACATGGGGCAGGGCTCCAAGGTGACATAGAGATCGTGGCCGGGCAGCCGCTCGGACGAGAGCTCGCGGCAGGCCTGGCGGATCACCAGCATCTCGGCGTGCGCTGTAGGATCGGCGAGTTCGCGGGTGCGGTTGCCAGCACTGGCGACGACATTGCCTTCGCTGACGATGACGGCCCCGACGGGCACCTCGCCGCGCTGGGCGGCAGCCTCGGCCTCCTGCAGCGCCAGCGCCATGAAATCCGGTCGTCTCCCCCTCATTTCCATGCCGATTTTTCTCCTCGCCATCCAGCTTTCTGGTTTTCGTTTGTCTTCCCGAAAAGCCGGCCCCACTTTTCCCTGACAAACTCCGACGATCCTGTTATTGAGCGCATCAACCCGAAAATCGGACTCGATTTTCGGAAATGATCATGCGCCAAATCAGAGATGCACCGGTGTTCGTTGCGCGCCCGAAAGGATGCGCCACGCTGTAGCAGCGCAAATGGACAAAGGCCACATGGACGACAGCGACAAGAAATCTCCGCGCCAGAGAGGCCCGGGCAAGAAACCAGCGGCGCCGCGGGGCGAGAGGGGCGGCAAGCCGTCCTTTGGCGCAAAGAAACCTTATACGCCGCGTAGCGACAGGCCGATGGCAGCCGAAGGGGAGCGGCCGAAGCGGGATTTCAAGAGCGGCGACAAGCCGTTCAGCAAAGGCCCCCGCAAACCTTACGCACCGCGCGGCGACCGTCCGGTGGCGGCCGAAGGCGAGCGCAAGCCTTATGAAAAGCGCGAAGGTCCCCGCAAACCTTACGCACCGCGCGGAGACCGTGCGTCGGCGGCCGAAGGCGAGCGCAAGCCCTATGAAAAGCGCGAAGGCCCGCGCAAACCCTACGCGCCTCGCGGTGACCGTCCGGCGGCAGAGGGCGAGCGCAAGCCCTATGAAAAGCGCGAAGGCCCGCGCAAACCCTACGCGCCTCGCGGTGACCGTCCGGCGGTAGAGGGCGAGCGCAAGCCCTATGAAAAGCGCGAAGGACCCCGCAAGCCCTACGCACCTCGAGGTGACCGTCCAGTTGCCGCTGCGGCAGAGGGCGGCGAGAAACGCTTTGACCGTCCCAAGCGCGATTTCAGTGACCGTCCGAAACGTGACTTCGCCGATCGCCCAAAGCGCGATTTTGGCGGTGATCGTCCTAAACGCGATTACGCCGATCGGCCGCAGGGCGCTTCGCCAGGCGGCTTCAAGCCTCGTCCGCGCTCAGCGGACGCTACGGAAGAAGCGGGCGAGCGTATCGCCAAGCGGCTGGCACGTGCCGGCCTTGCTTCGCGCCGTGATGCCGAGGAACTGATCGCCGCCGGCCGCGTCAAGGTCAATGGTCGCGCGCTGACCTCGCCGGCTTTCAACGTCATGCCGAGCGACATCATCCATCTCGATGGAATGGAAATCCCACCAATCGAGCGCACGCGCCTGTTCCTGTTCCACAAGCCGGCGGGTGTTGTCACGACCAACCGTGATCCGGAGGGCCGCAAAACCGTATTCGACGTGTTGCCGGCAGAACTGCCGCGGCTGATGACCATCGGCCGTCTCGACATCAACACCGAGGGTCTGCTGCTTCTGACCAATGATGGCGGTCTGTCGCGCGTGCTGGAATTGCCGGCCACCGGCTGGCTGCGCCGTTACCGCGTGCGGGTCCACGGGAAGGTCGAGGAAAGCGCGCTTGCCGGCCTGCGTGAAGGCATCGCCGTCGACGGCGTCTTCTATGGCGCCATCGAGGCGACGCTCGACCGCGAGCAGGGCACCAACGCCTGGCTGACCATCGGCCTTCGCGAAGGCAAGAACCGCGAGGTCAGGAACATCCTTGGCTCGCTTGGCCTGGACGTCACACGACTGATCCGCATCTCCTACGGCCCCTTCCAACTCGACGACCTCGCCGAGGGCCATGTCCAGGAGGTCAACGGCCGCGTGCTGCGCGACCAGCTCGGCGAGCGGCTGGTCGAGGAATCCGGCGCCAATTTCGATGCCGACATCACCAAGCCGTTTTCGAATAGGCCGGTGCGCCGCACCGAGACCCGGGAGCCGGAACCGGAGAGGCCGAAATTCACCCGTGACGGCGAGCGCCGGCCGATCGGCGAGGGCGGGCTGATCAAGAACCGCAAGCGCCGCGAAGGCAGCCGCGACGAGGCGTTGGGCAAGCTATCGACCAGTCCCGACAGGGGCGCGGAAAAGAGCTTCGGCGAACGCACTGCGCGGCCAGAGCGCGGCGGTTTCGGCGACAAGCCGCGCGGCAATTTTGGCGACAAACCGCGCGGCGGCTTCGGTGACAAGCCTCGCGGCTTTGGTGGCAAGAAGCCGGAGCGCGAGCAGAAGCCGATCGAGCCTCCCGGCCAGCGCAAGGCCAATGTCTGGATGGCGCCCGGGGCGCGCCCGATCGGCAAGGGCAGGGCGGAAGCCGATGCCGCGAAGGCCGCCGACGCCAAGGCCCGCAAGGCATCTTTCAAGCCATCCTATGGCAAGCCGGCCGGAGCCAAACCGTTCGGCAAGCCGCGTGGCGAGCGCCCCGGCGATGCAGGGGGTGGTGAACGGCCCCGCAATGGTCCCAAGGGTCCAAAAGCCAGATGAGAATTGTCGGCGGGGAGTTTCGCGGGCGCCCACTGGCGACGCCTCGCAGCAGCGCCATTCGCCCGACGACCGATCGAACGCGCGAGGCCGTCTTCAACGTGCTGGCGCATCGCTTCGCCGGCTACCTTGAAGCCGCCCGCGTCCTCGATCTGTTCGCCGGCACCGGTGCGCTAGGCCTCGAAGCGCTGTCTCGCGGCGCCTCCTATGGCGTCTTCATCGAGGACTCGGCCGAGGGCCGTGGCCTGATACGCGACAATGTCGAGGCGTTCGGACTGACGGGACGAACCAAGATCTTCCGGCGCGACGCGACGGGGCTTGGTGAGGCGGGCACGCTAGCTCCGTTCGGCCTCGTCTTCGCCGATCCGCCCTATGGCAAGGGTCTAGGCGAGCGCGCCCTGCAATCGGCGCGGGCCGGCGGCTGGCTGCGTCCGGGCGCGCTGTGTGTCGTCGAGGAGGCTGCTGCCGCGCCGTTCGAGCCAGGGCCGGGCTTTTCCGTGCTGGACGAGCGCAACTACGGCGAGACCGTCATCCGCTTCATCGAAGCTGCGTGAGATCACGGTCGGCCTCTTTGCCGCCGCCTTTACCGGCAACATGACCAACAATTCACTTTGCTTGTCATGCAGACCCTGCCTATCGTTCTGTCGAGGAAACCGGAGCCATTGATGACATTTCAGGCTGGATGGCTGCGCGCGGCGCTGCTTTCGACAACGCTGGCTTTCACCATGGCAGGACCGGTTCTGGCCGACAGGGCGCCTGACGCGTTCAAGGTAACCGATTTCCTGCTCGACAACGGCATGGAGGTCGTGGTCATCCCCGATCATCGCTCGCCGATCGTCACCCACATGGTTTGGTACAAGATCGGCAGCGCCGACGAACCGCCAGGCAAATCCGGCATCGCCCATTTCTTCGAGCATCTGATGTTCAAGGCCACGACCAATCACGCCGCCGGCGAATTCGACCGTGCCATTGCCGATATTGGCGGCTCCAACAATGCCTTCACCTCCTATGACTACACCGCCTACCACGAGACGGTGGCGCCGTCGGCGCTCGAACAGATGATGAGCTTCGAGGCCGACCGCATGCGCAACCTCATTCTCAACGACAATGTCATCAAGACCGAGCGGGACGTCATCCTCGAGGAGCGCCGCTCGCGCATCGACAACAATCCGCAGGCGGTGCTGGACGAGGAGGTCGATGCGACGCTGTGGCAGAACCAGCCTTACCGCATTCCCGTCATCGGCTGGATGCAGGAGATGCAGCAGCTCAACCGCACCGACGCCACGGCCTTCTATGACAAATATTACCGGCCCAACAATGCAGTGCTGATCGTGGCTGGTGACATCGAGCCCGAAACGGTGCGGGCACTGGCCGAGAAGACCTATGGCAAAGTGGCGCGCGGCCCCGATCTGCCGCCGCGTATCCGGCCGGTAGAGCCGGAGCAGAACACCAAGCGCACCGTCACGCTGTCCGATGCCCGCGTCAGCGTACCGAGTTTTTCGACGCAATGGATGGTGCCGTCCTATCATTCGGGCAAGCCGGGAGAGGCGGAGGCGCTTGACCTCCTGGCGGAAATCCTTGGCGGCGGCAGTCGCAGCCGGCTCTACCAGGCGCTCGTCGTTCAGCAAGGCATCGCGTCCAATGCAGGCGCCTTTTTCCAGGGCACCATGCTCGACGACACGAGTTTCACCGTCTACGGCGCGCCTCGCGGTGACGCGAAACTGGCCGACGTGGAAGCCGCCGTCGACGCGGAAGTGGCGCGGATCGTCAGGGATGGCGTCACCCCGTCGGAGCTGGAAAAGGCCAAGGACCGCTATGTCCGGTCGATGATCTTCGCCCGCGACAAGCAGGATTCCATGGCCAACATCTACGGCGCGACGCTGGCCACCGGCGGCAACGTCCAGGATGTCCAGCAATGGCCGGACCGCATCCGCGCCGTCACCGCCGACCAGGTCAAGGCCGTGGCGGCGCGCTATCTGGTGCTTGGCCGGTCGACGACCGGCTATCTCTTGCCGCAGCAACAGGCGGGGAATTGATCATGATCAACGAGCGCAGTGGCTCTTTCCCTTCTCCCCTTGTGGGAGAAGGTGGCCTCGCCAAGCGAGGTCGGACGAGGGGTATTTCGGCTTGGAGCCGACAGCATTCCGTCGCGCACCCCACCGTGTCGGCGCTGCGCGCCGATCCACCTTCTCCCACAAGGGGGGAAGGAAAGGCGCGCGCAGCGGTCGCAACCTTCTTCCTCTCCGTCCTCTTCCTGGTCCTGCCGGCTCTCACCGCGCGGGCCATGGACATCCAGTCCGTTACCTCGCCGAAGGGCATCACCGCCTGGTTGGTGGAGGATTATTCCGTTCCCGTCGTCGCCATCCGCTTCGTCTTCGACGGCGGCTCGACGCAGGATCCCCCGGGCAAGGAGGGTCTGGCGAATCTGATGACCGGCGTGTTCGACGAAGGCGCCGGTCCTCTCGACAGCGAAGCCTTCCAGATCAAGCTCGATGATGCCGGTGCCGAGATGGGCTTCGAGGAAAGCCGCGACGGCCTCTACGGCTCGATGCGCATGCTCTCCGAACAGCGCGACGCGGCTTTCGACCTGTTGCGGCTGGCAGTCAACGAGCCGCGCTTCGATCAGCTGCCGATCGATCGCATCCGCGGCCAGATCCTTTCGGGCATCATCGCCGGTGAGAATGACCCGGACACGATTGCCCAGAACAAATGGGCGCGCGCGCTGTATGGCGACCACCCCTACTCGCGCTCCGATCAGGGCACCAGGCAGAGCATCGCCGCCATCACACGGGATGACCTGAAAGCCTTGCACCGGGCGATCTTCGCGCGCGGCGGCCTGCATGTCGCGGTCGTCGGCGCAATCGATGCCGAGACGTTGAAGAAAAAGCTGGACATGGTGTTCGGCGATCTGCCGCAGAACCAGGCGCTCGCCCCGGTTGCCGACATCGATCCGAAACTGGCGCAGCATGTCGAGGTCGACTACGACCTGCCGCAGACCTCGCTGCAACTCGCCTATCCCGGCGTCAAGCGTAAGGATCCGGACTTCTTCGCCGCCGTGCTGATGAACGAGATCCTCGGCGGCGGCACCTTCACGTCGCGCCTGTTCCAGGAGGTCCGCGAAAAGCGCGGGCTGGCCTACAGCGTCAACTCCTCGCTGATCAACCAGGACCATGCCACCGCGCTGATCGTCAGCACTGGCACGCGCTCCGACCGCGCGGCCGAGACGCTGGGCATCGTCCGCGACGTGGTCAAGAAACTGGCGGAGGAGGGCCCGACCGAGGCCGAACTGGCGGCGACCAAGAAATATATGATCGGCGCTTACCCCATCAACAATCTCGATTCGTCGAGTTCCATTGCCGCGACGCTGGTGGAACTGCAGCTCGACGATCTCGGCATCGATTACATGCAGCGCCGCGCCGCCTATATCAACGGGGTGACTCTCGACCAGGTCAAGGCGGCGGCGAAGAAGCTGCTGTCGGCCGAACCGACTATAATGGTCATCGGGCCGAAGCTGGCCGAGTCTGGCAAAGGATGAGCCCGACCTTCGGCATCGCCTTCGGCGGCGGCGGTGCGCGCGGGCTGGCGCATATCCATGTCATCGAGGCGTTGGACGAACTGGGCATCAGGCCGGTGACGATCGCCGGCTCGTCGATCGGCGCGATCATGGGGGCCGGCATGGCCTCGGGCATGACCGGCAGGGAGATCCACGATTACGCCCGCTCGATCCTGGGCCGCCGCGCCGAAGTGGCGAGCCGCATGTGGCGGGCGCGCCCGGGCACGATTGCGGAGGCCATGCAGGGTGGGATCCGCGTCAGCCAGTTCAACGTCGAGCGCATCCTCAAGGCCTTCCTGCCCGAGGCGATCCCCGGAACCTTTGCCGAGCTGAAAATCCCGCTGAAGGTGACCGCAACCGACTATTTCGGCCACAAGCTCGCTGTCTTCAACGAGGGCGACCTGCATTCCGCCCTTGCCGCTTCGGCCGCCATTCCCGCTGTGTTTCGCCCGGTGGAGCGTGACGGCAGGCTGCTCATCGACGGCGGCATCTACAACCCGGTGCCCTTCGACCTGATCGAGAGGGAGGCCGACATCATCATCGCCGTCGACGTCGTCGGCGCGCCGGAAGAGGTCGACCGCAAGCAGCCGACCTCCGTCGACCTGATGTTCGGCGCCACGCAGTTGATGATGCAATCGATCATCGCCAACAAGCTGAACCAGAGCCGCCCCGACATCCTCGTCCGCCCGGCCGTATCAAGGTTCCGCGTGCTCGATTTCCTGAAGATCGACGCGCTGATGAACGAGACGGCGGATATCAAGGACGAGCTGAAGCGGCAGGTGGAGCAGGTGCTGGAGGCGCGACGGCAAGTGCGGCAAGCGGAAGGCTAGGTGAGCGGAGCCGACCTTCAGCAAAGGCCTGCCGCCGCCTATGCCGCTTGTTAAACTGCGAACCTATTAGAGAGATCCCATTCGACCCCGGCTGGGCTTGGGGAGATCAAGGCCACATTCCTTTGTTCCTCCATCGATTATCTGGCGGGGGTTCCGGACTGTCCCGTGAGAAGCGGGGCGTGCGCGGCAAGCCTGCGGGACAAGAACTCGGTAAAGAGTTGCACGCGCTTCGTCTTGCGTGTCTCCCCCTGCGTAAGAAGCCAGAGCGTTCCGTACATGTGCAGGTCAGTCCCCGGCACTCTAGCCAGCAATGGGTCGGCATCGCCGATGAAGCAAGGCAGCGTCGTCATCCCGAGCCCTTGGCGTAGGGCAGCGATCTGCGCTTCGCCGTCCGTGGTCCTGAAAGGCACTCCCGTGACGCGAACCTCACCCTCACTGGCCCACTCTGGAATGCCATGCATGCTGATGACGACCCACCGGATGGGATCTGACGCGCCTGCACGCCATGCGGCCAGCCGATCGGAGGATATGTAGACGCCGCCGAACACCTCCGGTCCTTTCAGGCCGTGAAGATTGAGCGGCAGGGTTTTGCGGTCGTAGACGACGCGGACTGCCACGTCGGCCTCCCGGTTTGTCAGATTTGCGAGCTCTCCGGACGACAGGATTTCGATCTCGATATCCGGATGAAGCCGCGCGAAATCGGCAAAGTCCGGCATCAGCAGGTGTGTCGCGACGGGTGGTGCCAGCGTCACCCGCAGAAGTCCGCGCACGTTCTGGTCGCGCCCGAAGACACGGCTCTCCAATTGGTGCGATGACGCCTCCATCCTCTCCGCAAGTTCGAGGACCTCCTCGCCGGCTAACGTCAGGCGGTAGCCGGAGGGCATCTTATCGTACATCCGCGTTCCGAGGCGTGCCTCAAGCTGCGCAATGCGTCGCAAAACGGTTGAATGATTGACCTCAAGGCGCTTGGCAGCGGCTCGCACCGAGCCGGCTCGGGCCACGGCAAGAAAGTAACGAACGTCATCCCAATCGATCATGGTGCAATCCGGCACCGCGTGGTGCGTCTTCCCAAGCGCGTATCTAACACATCGCCCAGAGTTGTGGCCATCGCCAAGCTGGCGTCAATCGTAAAGGCGGATCGTTTTCGCACCACCGAAGTGCGCGCTTGTGTACTGAAAGCCTCGGTCCGGCAGACCCATCTCTGGTGCCTCGGCAAGCGTTCGAGCAGCGCCGGACTGACACGCACTAAGGAGACAACACGTCATGACCAGATTAAATGGAAAGACCGCCGTGATCACGGGTGGTGCAACCGGCATCGGCCGCGCAGCGGCAAAGCGCTTCATCGAGGAAGGAGCGTTCGTCTTCATCTTCAGCCGCCGTCAGGATGCGCTCCACGCCGCTTTGGCCGACCTCGGGCCCAGCGCACGCGCGGTGAAGGGCTCGGTCTCCGAAGAGGCGGACCTTGACCGCCTCTATTCAGCGATAAAGGTTGAACGCGGAAGCCTCGACATCGTCTTCGCCAATGCCGGGACGGGAGGCCCGCTTCCGCTCGGCGAGATCACTGCCAAGCACATCGACGAAACCTTCGATACCAATGTGAAGGGTACGATCTTCACGGTCCAGAAGGCGTTACCGCTCATGGGCCTGGGCGGTTCGATCATCCTGACCGGGTCAAGCGCCGGCACCACGGGTGCTCCAGCATTCACCGCCTACAGCGCAAGCAAGGCAGCGGTGCGCAATCTCGCGCGGACCTGGGCGGAAGACCTGAAGGGCACCGGCATACGGGTCAACGTGCTGTCGCCCGGGGCGACCGCGACCGAACTGGCGAAGGAAGCGTTGGGCGAGGAGGGTCAGAAAGCCTACGGCGCGATGACCCCGCTCCAGCGCATGGCGGATCCTGCGGAGATCGCGGCCGTTGCCGCCTTTCTCGCATCGTCGGACAGCAGCTTCATGACCGCCAGCGAAGTTGCCGTCGACGGTGGCCTGGCGCAACTCTGACCGCGTCGCGATCCAGCGCCTGGGCAGCAACACGTAGGATAGAACATCATGAAAAAACTTGAAGGCAAAGTCGCGGGCATCACGAGCGGAAGCAGCGCGATCGGGTTGGCAACCGCCAAGCGCTTTGTGGAGGAAGGCGCACACGTCGTAATCACTGCAAATTCAGGACAAGTATCATGAGCTACGCAATTATCGGCTTTGGCAAGATCGGTCACGCTCTCGCCAAGGCGTTTGCCCGCAAGGGCATCGAAGTATCGGTTGTAACCACGCGCAACCCGGAAAGCTTTGCGGCCGATGCGGCCGCGATCGGACGCCAAATCATTCCCAAGACTTTGACGGAAGCGGTCAAGGCGGACGTCATCTTTCTGGCTGTCCATTTTGGATCGCACCGGGATGTCGCGAAGGCACTGCCCAGCTGGCAGGGCAAGATCATCGTCGATGTGACCAATGCCTATGGCGTGCCCCCTGAAGAGTTGCAAGGACAACCTTCTTCCAAGGCCATGGCGAAGGCTTTCACCGGGGCAAGGCTGGTCAAGGGCTTCAACCATCTGCTCGCCGCCACCCTTGCCCAGGATCCGGCCGTTCCCGGGGGCAGGAGAGTGGTGTTTTTGGCGAGCGACGATGACGCTGCCGCCGCGGAGATCGGTACGCTCGCGGAAAGTCTCGGATTCTCGCCGGTCAAACTTGGCGGACTGTCGGCAGGTGGGCTGCTGGTCCAGGCGCGCGGAAACAGCTGGGGCCGACTGATCTTTCAGGACCTGGTGAGATTCGACTGACACGGCGTCCTTGCCGGCAGAACGCTGGCGATCCGATCCAGGTGAAATGGAGAATTCCCATGAGTGTCGAGAAGAACATCCAGACCGTGAAGAACTTCTTCGCCGCGATCGGCCGCGGCGACAGGGAGGCTCTGTTGGCGCTGGTAGCCGAAGACATCGAGTGGATCATTGCTGGCAAGGACTGGCCGCTAGCTGGGACACGTCACGGACACGCCGGGCTGGCGGACTTGCTTGAGACGGCATCCAAGTCAATGGAAACGTCCACCGAACCGCGGGAATTCGTAGCGCAAGGAGACCGTGTCCTGGTCATCGGATTTGCCCAGGGGAAGATCAAGGCCACGAACAGGACGTTCGAAGACAACTGGATATTCGCCATCACCGTCCGGGATGGCAGGCTGACCAACATCCGTGAATATGTCGACACGCAAGCATTGGCCCGCGCCGCGCAGATGGACGCTGCCTAGCGCCGGCTCTCTGTGGCCGTTGGCACGGGGTGTATGCCGTGCGCTCTTCGAAGGCCAGCCGTAAAAGGAGATTCCGATTTACGACCAACCCAAGCTATCCGAGTTGATCCGGTTCGCGCGCATTGCTGCTGGGTCCACCGTGATCGATGTTTACCCGGGCGACGGCGACTGGACCCGTCTCTTCTCCGAGATTGTGGGAGCCGAAGGGCGGGTCTACAGCTTCGTCCCGGCCGAAGTTGCCGACTTCAAGAATGATCCGGTCGGTCGCATACAGACGCTTGCGAAGGATCCGGACCGAACGAACGTCGAAGGTGTATCGGCGGACCTCGTGGCGATGCCGGAAGTCACGCTACCAGCTGATGTCGTGTGGGTGCACCTGTTCTACCACGATCTCCATACCGCGCTGATGCAGAAGAAGGGCGCGACGGCGGCCCAGTTCAATCGAGCTGTCTACGAGCGGCTGAAGCCCGGCGGGTCCTATGTTATCGTCGATCACGCCGCAGCCGCAGGAGCGGGCACGAGCGACACCCAGTTGCTGCATCGGATTGAGCCTGCATCCGTTCGCGCGGAAGTGGAGGCGGCCGGCTTCGTTCTGGACGCGCAAAGCACCATCCTCGCGAACAAGAACGATTGGCACTCGGTCAAGGTCTTCGATCCCTCGATCAAGGGCGAGACCGATCGCTTCGCCTTTCGATTCTTCAAGATCTGACGCCGGGCCAAGACAACGATAAGGTCGGCGCTCTCGCCGGGACGCGTCGCCGCCACAAGCGGCGACCTGTTGTGGCGGTTTAGAAACGCTTGGCGACGAGGCTGGCTGAAGCCGGATGGCCCGCTTCCTACCCGACGACAGCCATTCCACGCCTGTCTAAAAAGGTCGCTCCTGTCGCGATGCGATCGCGGAGGAGTAGACGGCCTCGCCACTCGCTCCCGAGCCCTCAGCCCTCAGTCCTTCGCCCGCTCCACATACGCCCCGTCAGCGGTCATAACCACCACGCGGGTGCCGGGGGCGATGTGCGGCGGCACAAGGGTGCGTACGCCGTTGGAGAGCACGGCCGGCTTGTAGGACGATGAGGCCGTCTGGCCCTTGGTCGTCGGCTCGGTTTCTACCACTTCGAACGTGGCGCGCTGCGGCAGCACCAGGGAGATGGCGATGCCGTTGAACTGGGAGACCTGCACGGCCATGCCTTCCAGCAGGTAAGGCGCCATGTCGCCGACCACCGCTTCCGACACCGCCACCTGGTCGTAGGTCTCGGGGTTCATGAAATGGAAGCCTTCGCCGTCCCGATAGAGGAAGGTGTGCTCGCGCTCCTCGACATAGGCGCGCTCCACCTGCTCGGTGGTGCGGTAGCGCTCCGAGACCTTCACCCCGTCGCCGATGCGGCGCATGTCGAGCTGCGTCACCGGCGTGCCCTTGCCCGGGTGGATGTTTTCGGCAAAGAGGATCACATAAAGCTTGCCGTCCTTGTCGACGACATTGCCTTTGCGGAGCGAACTGGCGATGACTTTCACCACGGTTTTAAATCCTGCGAGAGTTGACTGGCGTTTGCCGGCTCGTGCGGCTGTGCGGTCGGGCCTAGCGCATCTCGAGGCGAACCGCCAGCCCCCCGGGCGAACTCACCTGGCTTCAATGCGGCCATGACGTCTGCTTCGCCCTGGTGGACGCCGCATGTCCATGCCGACCGCCGGCCGCGGCTGATGCAGCGCAATGCCATCGCAGCAAGCTTGCGCGATTGGTTCGCCAGCCGCGATTTCATCGAAGTGGAGACCGCTGCCCTTCAGGTCTCCCCGGGCAATGAGGCGCATCTGGCGGCTTTCGCCACCGAAAGCGTCGGGCCCGACGGCACGCGCGCGCCGCTCTATCTCCACACCTCGCCGGAATTCGCCTGTAAGAAGCTGCTCGCTGCCGGCGAGGTCAGGATTTTCAGTTTCGGGCCGGTCTACCGCAACCGCGAGCGCGGCGCCTTGCACCATCCCGAATTCACCATGCTCGAATGGTACCGGGTCGGCGAGACCTATGAGAGCCTGATGGGCGATTGCGCCGATCTGCTGGCGCTGGCCGCGACGCGGGCAAGCGCCTCTCGCTTTTCCTTTCGCGGCCGCGACTGCGACCCGTTCGCGGAGCCGGAACGGCTGACGGTGGCAGAGGCCTTCGCCCGCCATGCCGGAATCGATCTGCTGGCCACGGTTTCAGCGGATGGCGCCACAGACCGCGATGCGCTGCATGCCGCCCTGGTCAGCGCGGGGCTGCGCACGGCGCCGGACGACAGTTGGGCCGATCTGTTCAGCCGGGTCATGGTCGAGAAGATCGAACCTTTCCTCGGGCAGGGGCGGGCGACCATCCTGTGCGAATACCCGCTTGCCGAAGCGGCGTTGGCCCAGCCGAGCCCGCGCGATCCCCGCGTCGCCGAGCGCTTCGAACTCTATTGCTGCGGCGTCGAACTCGCCAACGGCTTCGGCGAATTGACCGATGCAAATGAGCAGCGCCGGCGCTTCATCCTCGATATGGACGAGAAGGAGCGCGTCTATGGCGAACGCTATCCGCTCGACGAG
The DNA here is from genome assembly GCF_020164785.1 of Mesorhizobium sp. ES1-1. Taxonomy (GTDB): domain Bacteria; phylum Pseudomonadota; class Alphaproteobacteria; order Rhizobiales; family Rhizobiaceae; genus Mesorhizobium. The sequence continues at coordinate 426,055 of NZ_JAIUGX010000002.1, forward strand.
GATTTCCTGGCCGCGCTCGCCATCATGCCGCAAGCCAGCGGCATTGCGCTCGGCTTCGACCGCCTGGTGATGCTGGCGACCGGCGCGCGCACCATCGAGGACGTGATCTGGACGCCTGTCGCCGCATCTTGAGCTGTTTGGACGGCGCATTGCCTTGGAAAGTCCGGATTTCCTAAGCATGACCGGCCGGAAGCTTCGAACCTACCTGGATTGGGCTCGGTGGTGGCCATGAACGGATGAACTTTGATTGAACCGCCGCGCCATTGCACAAGCGCGACCGGGACAATAGATGGGTGGCAGCGGCACTAGCCGCTCCCAGCAGGAATAATGCGCATGACCGATACATCAGATGCGGCAAAATTGACCGACCGCGTCGCGGCCCTGGTCGAGGCCGCCAGGAAGGCAGGCGCCGATGCCGCCGACGCGGTCGCGGTGCGCGGCCGCTCGACCGGCGTGTCCGTGCGGCTTGGCAAGGTCGAGGGCACCGAATCCTCGGAGAGCGAGGATGTCGCGCTCCGCGTCTTCGTCGGCGCCCGCGTCGCGAGCGTGTCGGCGACTGCCGCGTCCGACCCGAAAACGCTGGCCGAGCGCGCCGTTGCCATGGCGAAAGTGTCGCCCGAGAATCCCTATCAGGGACTGCCGGATCCGGCACTGCTGGCAAAGCAGACCAGGGATCTCGACCTGTTCGACGCCACCGAAGTGTCAGCCGACCGGTTGAAGGAAGACGCACTAGAGGCGGAAGCAGCCGCACTGGCGGTCAAGGGCGTGACCAATTCCGCCGGCGCCAGCGCCGGAGCTGGCTTTGGCGGGCTGGTGCTTGCCACCTCTCACGGCTTCCTTGGCCACTATGTCGGCTCGCGTTTCTCGCGCTCCGCCAGTGTCATCGCCGGCGAGGGCACCGGCATGGAACGCGACTATGAATTCTCCTCGCGTCAGCATTTCGCCGATCTCGATGCGCCGCAGGATATCGGCCGCAAGGCCGGCGAGCGCGCTGTGCGCCGCATCGGCGCGCGTAAGGCAGAGACCGGGCCGGTGGACGTCGTGTTCGATCCGCGCGTCGCGCGCGGCATTGCGGGCCATCTGGCCGGAGCCATCAATGGCGCTTCGGTCGCGCGCAAGACATCGTTCCTGCGTGACATGATGGGCAAGCAGGTGGCCGCCGCCGCGATCACCGTCACCGACGAGCCGCTCAGACGGCGTGGCCAGGCGTCACGCCCATTCGACGGCGAGGGCGTCGAGGGCCAGAAGCTGCTGATGGTCGAAAACGGCGTGCTAAATCATTGGTTCCTGTCGACATCGGCCGCGCGCGAGCTTGGTCTCGTCACCAATGGGCGCGGCTCGCGCAGCGGCTCATCCGTCTCCCCCTCATCGACCAATCTCGCGATCGAACCGGGCGAAAGCTCGCCGGAGGACTTCATCAAGTCGCTGAAGAGCGGCTTCTATGTCACCGAGGTGTTCGGCCAAGGCGTCGACATGGTCACCGGCGAATACAGCCGTGGCGCCTCCGGCTTCTGGATCGAGAATGGCGCGCTGGCCTATCCCGTGGCCGAAGTGACCATCGCCTCGAACCTCAAGACCATGTTCCTCAATATGGTTCCGGCTGATGACCTCGACCGCAATTTCGGCACCGCCGCGCCGACGCTCCTGATCGAAGGCATGACCCTTGCCGGATCTTGACCTTATCACCACAGCCGATGACTTGGCGCTGCTGCGCGATGCCGCCCGTGAGGCAGGGAACATCGCCATGCGCTACTTCGGCAACAGCCCGCAGGTCTGGCTGAAGAGCGGTAACTCGCCTGTCAGCGAAGCAGATCATGCCGCCGACGCCTATCTGCGCGAGACGCTACTGGCGGCGCGGCCCGACTATGGCTGGCTGTCGGAGGAGACGGCGGACACGCCGGCGCGGTTGTCGGCCCGCCGCACCTTTGTCATCGACCCGATCGACGGCACGCGCGGTTTCCTGGAAGGACAGCGCAGCTGGTGCGTCAGCGTCGCCGTGGTCGAAAAGGGTCGCACGTTGGCCGGCGTGCTAGAATGTCCCGCGACCGAGGAGAGCTATTGGGCGCGGCTCGGCGAAGGTGCCTTCCGCAACGGCCAGCGCATTGCCGTGCGCAAGCCCGTTGAGACGGTGGAGGTTTCCGGGGTCAAGCAGCTGATCGACCTGATGCCCGCCGAGTGGCGGGCCCGGTTGAAGCGGGCGCCTTACAGTCCTTCGCTCGCTTACCGGCTGGCCATGATCGCCAACGGCACGCTCGACGGAACTTTCGTCAAGCCGAATGCGCATGACTGGGATATCGCCGCCGCCGATCTCATCCTGCGCGAGGCAGGCGGCCAATTGCTCGACCAGCATGGCAGCGCGCCGCTCTATGCCGGCGAAGTGATTCGCCATGGTGTTCTTGTCGCCGGCAGCGGTGAGTTGCTGGCCGTGCTCGCCGGCGTCGTTGCCGGGATGGATGCTTGAAAGCGCTTCGCCGGGCGAGATGAATTCATCTCGTCCTAAAGGTTCCAAAGTCGATGGCTTTGGTCTAGACCTGTCGCGAACTCACGATATGTGAAGGATCGACATGGCCGCGGATGACGGAAAGAAACAGCTTTTGCATCTGGTTTTCGGCGGTGAACTGAAGAAGCTCGGCGGCAACGAATTCCGCGATCTGGACGCCCTGGATATCGTCGGCATCTATCCGGACTATGAATCGGCGCACACCGCGTGGAAGGCCAAGGCACAGGCCAGCGTGGACAATGCCCACATGCGGTACTTCGTCGTTCACCTGCACCGGTTGCTGGATCCCGACAACAAGGCCGCCGGTTGACCTCGATGGACCAGGATCTGGCGAAAGGGCCGCCCCCCGAGGGCGTGCCCCCAGTGAGGGGCGGCTCGCCTCCGACCAGGACGTTGTGGCGCAAGATTCGCGAACCGTTGGCGCAATCGCGCTTCGTCAAAAACACGATCGCCAGCCTGCTCGCGCAGTTCGTGCGGCTGGTTCGGCTGACCAGCCCCCTGGTCGCCGGATCGGCTCGCTTTTCGGGCGGCGCCTATGCCGAATTTGAGCCGGGCATCATCGCTTTGTGGCATGGACAGCATCTTTTGACGCCGGCTTTTTATCCAAAGCGCAAACCGTTGGTCGCCATGGTATCGCGCAGCGCCGACGCCGAACTCAACGCGTTGATGCTTGAGAAGTTCGGCATCGAGGCGGTGCGTGGCTCCGGCGGGCGCGAAAATGCGAGGCATCTCGACAAGGGCGGGGCAAAAGCCCTCATTGCCCTGAAAAAGTCGCTCGCCGCCGGCAAGAACGTCGCCATGATCGCAGACATTCCCCATGGCACGCCGCGTGACGCCGGGCTTGGCATCGTTCTCCTGGCGCGTTTGTCCGGCCGGCCACTGCTGCCGGTCGCCATCACCACCAGCCGCCGCAAGGTTCTGGAGAAAAGTTGGGACAAGACCACGATTAACCTGCCGTTCGGCCGCTCCTCGCTTGTCATCGGCGAGCCGATCTTCGTTGCTGCCGACGCCGATGATGCAGAAATGGAGCGCAAGCGCCAGGAAATCACGGCCGCGCTGAACGCCGCGACAACAGATGCCTACCGTCTCGTGGATGGTCCGCGATGAGCGGTCGTTGGGCGCGGGCCATGCTGTCGGTATACAGTCTCGCCGGCGCCGCCGCTTATCCGATGGTCGGGCCCTACGTCGCCTGGCGCACCTCGCGCGGCAAGGAGGATCGTCTCCGCCGCCGCGAGCGCTATGGCGTCGCGGGCCGTCCGCGTCCCGAAGGGCCGTTGATCTGGATCCATGCCGCGAGCGTGGGTGAAACCATCGCCGTGGTGCCGCTGGTCGAGAGCATTCTCGATTACGGCGTAAACATCGTGCTGACCACCGGCACGGTGACATCGGCCCAGGTCGCCGACGAGCGGCTCGGCGACCGCATCATCCACCAATATGTGCCGCTCGACCTCAAGCCGGCGATCAGCCGGTTCCTCGATCACTGGAAGCCCGATCTGGCGATCATCGCGGAATCGGAAATCTGGCCGATGACCATCCTTGAGCTTGGCGCGCGCCACGTGCCGCAAGTGCTGGTCAATGGCCGGTTGTCCGAGCGTTCCTTCACCTCGTGGAAGAAGCGGGCCAACATCGCCGAGGCGCTGTTCGAAAACCTGGCGCACGTCGTCGCACAGTCCGATGTCGACGGCGAACGCTTCCGTGCGCTCGGCGCGCGGCCGGTCACAGTGTCGGGCAACCTCAAGGTCGACACCGCGCCGCCGCCCGTCGACGAACGGGCCCTGGCGACGTTGCGGCGGCAGATCGGCGTCCGGCCGACCTGGGCGGCGATCTCGACCCATGATGGCGAGGAGGTGGTCGCGGCGGAAGTCCACGCGATGCTGCACAAGCGCCACCACGGTCTCCTGACGATCGTCGTGCCGCGCCATCCCGACCGTGCCGAGGCGCTTGCCGCCCGGATCTCCGGCATGGGTCTGAAGGTCGCGAGGCGCAGCAAGGGCGACCGGATCGCCGCCGACACCGACATCCTGCTTGGCGACACGATCGGCGAGATGGGGCTCTACCTCAGGCTGACCGAGATCGCCTTCGTCGGCCGCTCGCTGACCTCCGAGGGGGGCCAGAATCCGTTGGAGCCCGCCATGCTCGATACCGCCGTTCTCGCCGGACGCAACGTGCAGAATTTTCGCGAGGCCTATCAGCGGCTGATCGACAGCGGCGGCGCCAAGCTGGTGCGCGACCGTGACATGCTGGCCGGCGCCGTCAATTTCCTTCTGACCAATGAAGTGGCGCGTCACGAGATGATGGCGGCGGGGATCGCGACCGTCGACGAGATGCGCGGTGCGCTGGCTCGCACATTGAAATCGCTGGAACCGTTCATCCAGCCGCTTGTCGTCAAGTCGCGCCTGAAGGGCGCCAACGGGCGTTAGAGTGGCCTCCGAAGCACCACCATTCTGGTGGGAGGAGCCGGACTGGAAAGTCCTGGCCTTGTCCCCGCTGTCGGCCGTGTATGCGAACATTGCTGGCCGTGGCATGCGGCGGGCGCGGCGCGAGAAGATCGAGGCGCCGGTTCTGTGCGTCGGCAATTTCACCGTTGGCGGCACCGGCAAGACGCCGGTCGCCATCGCGCTCGCGCAACAGGCCAGGCGCATGCAGCTGAAGCCCGGTTTCCTTTCGCGCGGCCATGGCGGCTCCTTCGCCGAGCCGCATATTGTCGATCCCCACCATGACAGCGCCAGACATGTCGGCGACGAGCCGCTGCTTCTGGCCGAACACGCGCCGGTGGCGGTGACGCCGAACCGCGCCGCCGGCGCCCGGCTCCTGCTCGAAAGGCAAGGCTGCGACTTCCTGATCATGGACGATGGGTTCCAGAGCGCGCGCATCCACATCGACTACGCGCTGGTCGTCGTCGACGCGCGCTATGGCATCGGCAATGGCCGCGTCATTCCGGGCGGGCCGCTCCGGGCGCGGATTGTCGACCAGCTCGTCTTCACCAGCGGGCTGTTGAAGATGGGCGAGGGGAGCGCCGCGGACGCTGTGGTGCGCCAGGCGGCGCGCGCCGGGCGCCCGATCTTCGAGGCTCATACCGAGCCAAGCAGCAAGGCTGGGCTTTCCGGCAAGCGGTTCCTGGCCTTTGCGGGCATCGGCCATCCCGACAAATTTTTCGACACCGTGCGCGAGGCCGGAGGCGAAGTGGTGCTGTCCCGGCCTTTTCCGGACCATCATTTCTACGCCGAGGACGAACTCGCGGAACTGGCGGTCACGGCACGGGCCGAAGGTCTCGGGCTCATCACCACGGCCAAGGACGCCGCCCGGCTGCGCCACGGCGCCTCACAGGATTTTCTCGACAGGCTCGAGGTTCTTGAAATCGATACGGTTTTCGCACTCGAGCATGTGCCCGAACGCATCATCGGCGAAACGCTCGATGGCTGGCGGCAGCGCAAGCTGCGCGGTTAGCTCCGCTTGCGCAGTTGCGGATGGACCTCGATCTCGCGGCGCAGCGAAACGGTGGCGTTCACATAGGGTTCCTGCCTGGCGACGCTCCAGTATTTCAGCTCGTCGAGCGGAATGCTTTCGCCGGTCACCGCGCAGCGTACGAATGCGCCGGGACTGGTGACCTGGAAGTCGCCATCGAGATAGCGGATGCGGGCTTCCTTGCCGCCGGGGCCTTCGAAACGGTTCATCATGCAGGGACGCCAGGGTTCATTGGGATTTCATCGCCATAAATTACCGGGGAGGTCAAGCTTGGCGCTATCCACGGCCGAAAAACTTCGTCTGGAGCCTGCCGTGATTGAGGCTTCTCCCGCAGCGTCGCTATCGATCGGCTTCGATGAATGCCTCGATCCGTTCCGGTTCGAGACCGGCCTGGACGGCGATTCGGCGCGCCAGTTCCGCAGCTGCGGCGCGCGGCCGTCCGGTCGGCCGATCGAGCCAATATGACACCGGACTGAGCGCGCTGCGTTCGTCCACCGATACGATGCGTCCCGACTCTAACTGGTGTCTGGTCAGCGGCGGCCGCGCCAGCGCGATGCCCAGCCCATAAGCCGCGGCATCCAGCACCAGATTGTAATCTTCGAAGCGACGATCCTGCGGACGCGGGCGATAGTCCATGCCTTGCGCGGCGAACCATGCACGCCACGCCGAGGCGTCGGAATCGTTGATCAGCGGAAATTTGAGCAGCCGGGCAGGGCCGCCGTGGCCGATCTCCCGAGCCAGTTCGGGCGATGCGACGGGAAACACATGTTCCTCGAAAAGCTGCACCGAGACGCGACCCGGAATGCCGCCACGGCCACAGCGGATCGAGAGGTCGATGCCTTCGTCGGCGAGGTCGGCCTGGCGGATGTCGACATCGAGCACGATGCGCAGCTTGGTGGGATTGGTCTCCAGCGCCGCCATGCGCGGCATCAGCCAGAGACCACTGACCGAGGGGATCGAAGTCAGTCGCACCACTGCCGTGCCGCGCGGCTCGACCCAACGATCGGAATGGCTAGAAATCAGGGCGAAGGCTTCCGACGTGCGCAGATGCAGCCTGTTGCCCTCGATCGTCAGCGTCACGCCGCGCGCGCCGCGATCGAACACTTTCAGGCCCAGCCAGTCCTCAAGCTTGGCGATCTGGCGGCTGATCGCGCCATGCGTGATGTTGAGCTTTTCGGCAGCCGCCGAAAAGCTGCCCGTCCGAGCGGCCGCGTCGAAGGCGCGAAGCGTTTCGAGCGGCAACATCGTATCCGATCTGTGATCCATAATCACAGGTGAACCTCGATTTGGTCGTTTGTCAATCAGCGGCAAAAGACGTTTTCTCAAGTCAGAAGCTTGAAGGCGGAGACAGTAGGATGAGCGCAATGACCGGCACGTTGAACCCGGCACAACGGATGGACACCACGGCAGCCATTGCGGTGGCGCTGACAGTGGTCGGTTGGGCCTCCGCCTTTCCGGCGATCCGCGCCGGCCTCGCCTCCTTCGGGCCGCTTGAACTCGGCGCGTTGCGCTTTGCCATCGCCGCCGTGCCGGCCGCGATCTTCCTCGCCCTCAAGCGCCCAGCACTGCCCAGGCTGGGCGAAATGTGGCGCATCGTCTTCGGCGGGGTGGTCTTCGTCGCGCTCTACACGATCATGCTCAATTTCGGCGAACTGACCGTCTCTGCCGGCGCGGCCGGCTTCATCATCAATGTCAGCCCGATATTCACCGCCATCATGGCGATGGCATTGCTTGGCGAACGCTTCTCGGGCTGGGCCTGGGCAGGCACGGCGATATCCTTCGCCGGCATCGGCATCATCGCCGTGGCCGACGGCAATGGCCTGCATTTTGATACCGGCGCGCTGCTGGTGCTTGGCTCGGCACTCTGCTCCGCGGTCAACACCATTGTGCAGAAGCCGCTCTTTGCCCGCCACCATCCGCTGACCATCTCGGCTTCGAACATGGTCCTTGGTGCGCTTTGCCTGTCACCGTTTCTGCCAAGCGGTTTTGCGCAGATGGCGGTCGCCAGCACAGCCGGTCTCGGCGCCGTCGTCTTTCTGGGCATTGTTCCCAGCCTGATCGCCTATGCCGCCTGGGCAACCGCACTGTCGCGCCTGCCGGCCGCGCGCGCCTCGAACTTCCTCTATCTGGTCTCGCCCATGTCCGCCCTGATCGGCTTCTTCTGGCTGGGCGAAGTGCCGACCCTGCTCGGCATCCTTGGCGGCGCGCTGGCGCTCGGCGGCGTCATCGTGGTGAACTTGAAGAGATGAATCAGAGAGTTACAGCGCGTCCCTGAATCGGAACAAGATCGTCGAGATGGCACCCTGTCACCGCCGCCCGAACAGCCTCTCGATATCCGCCAGCTTGAGCTCGATATAGGTCGGTCGCCCATGGTTACATGTGCCGGAACCCGGCGTGGCCTCCATCTGTCGCAGCAGCGCGTTCATCTCCTCGGCCTTGAGCCGCCGCCCGGAGCGCACAGAGCCGTGGCAGGCCATAGTGGCGGCGATCTTGTCCAGCCGCTCTTTGAGCGTCTCGACCGTGTCATTGTCGGCGATCTCGTCGGCCAGGTCGCGCACCAATTGTCCGACATTGGTTTCGCCCAGAATCGATGGTGTTTCGCGCACGGCCACGGCGCCCGGGCCGAAACGCTCGATGCCAAGTCCGAAGCGGGCGAGCGTCTCGGAATGCATCGCCAGCCGTTCGGCATCTTCTTCCGGCAGGTCGACGATCTCCGGCAGAAGCAGTATCTGTGAGGGCACCGCGCGTGAATGCAGCGCGTTCTTCAGAGCCTCGTAGACCAGCCGCTCATGCGCCGCGTGCTGGTCGACAATGATGAGTGAATCCCTAGTCTGGGCCACGATGTAATTCTCGTGCACCTGCGCGCGCGCCGCGCCTAGAACCGCGCCAAGCAGAGTCTCGGTTGCCTCGTCCTGCCCGGCTCGGGCGTCCGCGCTGGCAAGCGCGCCGGCGTCGAATGCCGCCTGCTCATTGTCGCCGAAGCCCGACCCTCCGAAGCCCATATCAAGAGGCCATTGCGGCGAACGGTACTGTTCGTAAACCGCAAAACCCGAGGCCCTGTGCGCGGCTTCGTAACTGCGATGGCCGTTGGCCGGGCCGCCATGTTGGTACGCCGTGGCGCCTGGCCGGAAGGCCGCCATCATGCCGGCCGCTCCGGTCGTCGCGGCGCGGATGCCGGCATCGGCGAGCGCCTGGCGGATCGATCCGACGATCAACCCGCGCACCAGCCCGGGGTCGCGGAAGCGCACATCTGCCTTGGCCGGATGGACATTGACATCGACAATAGCCGGGTCAAGCTTCAGGAACAGCACAGTCACGGCGTGTCGGTCGCGTGGCAGAACGTCGGCATAGGCGCCGCGAATGGCCCCGGCGATGAGCTTGTCGCGCACCGGCCGGCCGTTGACATAGGCATATTGCTGCAGCGCGTTGGCGCGGGTGAAGGAGGGGATCGAAACGTGGCCGGTCAGGCGCACGCCCTCGCGCGTCGCATCGATGGCAATCGAATTGTCGGGAAAATCGGAGCCCATCACCTGCGCGATGCGACGCAGGCTGCCTTGCGCACTGTCTTCGGTCGCCGGCAGTTCCAGCGTCGAGCGATCCGAGCCGGCCAGGGTGAAACGGACAGCCGGAAAGGCGATGGCGATGCGCTTGACGACGTCGCTCGTCGCCGCGCTTTCGGCGCGTTCGCCCTTCATGAATTTGAGCCGCGCCGGGGTCGCAAAGAACAAGTCGCGCACCTCGACCGTCGTGCCGCGATTGGCTGCCGCGGGCCTGACGGGCAGGACGCGGCCGCCTTCGATACCGATTTCGGCGGCGCTGTCGCCTGACGCCGTTCGCGAGCGGATCGACAGTCGCGACACCGAGCCGATCGATGGCAGCGCTTCACCGCGAAAGCCGAGCGAGCGGATGTCATCGATGTTGTCGGCCAGCTTTGACGTGCAGTGGCGGCCGATTGCGAGCGGCAACTCCTTCTCGGGAATGCCCGAGCCGTCATCCGTGACGCGGATCAGGTTCAGCCCTCCGCCTGATGTAACGACCTCCACCCTTGTGGCGCCCGCGTCGAGCGCGTTCTCAACCAGTTCCTTGACCACGCTCGCCGGACGCTCGATGACTTCGCCGGCGGCGATCTGGTTGATCATCGTTTCGGAAAGCTGGCGGATGGGCATGGCTGCACTATAGGCGGATTCGCGTAAGATCGGACAGCGATCTCGTGCAGAAACTGCTCAAAGGATGACTTAATCACGGACTGAGCGCTTACTGGAGGCAGGGTTAGGTGTCGCAATTGCCAAGGGTTCATTGTCGAGATAAGACGCTTTGGGGAAAAACAGGGGGTGAGAATGCAGGCGACACAGGTAAAACACACCATTGAAGAGCTAATCGATCTTCGTAAAAACAGCATGCTTGCGGCAAATCCAGAATACCAAAGAGGTGCGGTTTGGAATCGAATTCATCAGAAGAAATTGATCGATTCAATAATGCGGGGCTATCCATTGCCGGTGATCTACCTTCACCACATTAAGAAGGGAGTCGGAAATTATGCTCGCGATGACTTCGAAATCATTGATGGACAGCAACGAATAAATGCGATCTACGAATTTTGTGAGGGTGCGTTTTCTTTATTTCATCCCGTAGCTGACGAGAGTGTGGCTCGATTTCCTGCCTTCGTCAAAACGCAGCCGTGTCCTTGGGGTGGCCAAACATTCGATGCCCTTTCAAATGACCTCAAACAGCTCTTTCTAAGAACCGAAATCCCGATCGCAATGATCGAGACTAACCAGCATAATGAAGTGCGGGATTTGTTTGTGCGACTTCAGAGCGGATTGCCGTTGAATCATCAGGAAACACGGGATGCTTGGCCGGGAAATTTCACAGAATTTGTTCTGAAGCTTGGCGGCAAGCCGGAACTCCCTCGATACCCAGGCCATCCTTTTTTTACAAACGTTCTAGGTATGAAACCAATATCTGACCGAGGAAAAACTCGCCAGTTGGCCGCACAATTGACGATGCTCTTTTTGACAAGGCGAGAGAACGGCGCTGATAGCTTTTGCGACATAAACGCTGAGGCAACAAACGCGTTCTACTATGATCACCTTGATTTCGACAGCGCTTCGCCAAACGCACAACGTCTTCACAGCATTCTAACACGGTTGGACAGAATGCTGGTTCCTGGCAAGCATCCAAAGTTACGTGGTCACGATGCTATTCACGCGGTTCTGCTCGTCGACGCATTGCTTGATGACTACCCTCCGATTTGGGAAGATCGTTTTCCTGACGCGCTCGATAAATTCCTGGAGGGTTTGGCAAGAGGCAAAGCAGCCAACGATGCCGGCATTTCTGATGAGTTCTGGACACAGTATGGACAGTGGACTCGCGTAAGTTCCGATCGTGGCGAACACATTTCCAGGCGACACCGATTCTATGTAGAAAAGATGTTCGAATATCTCCAGCCGCTCATGCCCAAAGATCCTACACGGCTCTTTGGAGAGGTCGAGCGCACTATACTTTTCTATTCACAGGGAAAGCGGTGCGCAGTTTGCGAAGGTTCGGTGGCCTGGGGCGACGCTGAAGTTCACCACGTCCATGAACATTCCGCTGGAGGCCCGACAACTGTCGAGAATGGTGCATTAGTGCATGCGGCCTGTCATCCAAAGGGAACTGGCCCGACGGCAGCATTCGCCGAGAAATTCGCAAAGAAAAAGGTCCCAGCTCCAGCGGTCGAAATATAGGCATTCTAGAAACCACGAATACTTGGTAGCAGCAGAGGAAGGCGGTTAATACTATCTCATTTGCCGAAAGGTTGGGGAATACAGCCTCTTCCTTACGCCTGCGCCACCAGCCAATCCCTGACCTTGCGCGCATTGTCGCTGAGTTCGCGGTTCTTCGGCCAGATGACGTGGAATCCGATCCCGGTCCGCATCACATGATCCGTCACCGGCACCAACAGTCCTGACGCCACGAGGCGCTCGACCAGATGCCGCCAGCCGAGCGAAATGCCTTGGCCCTCCATGACCGCCTGGATTACCAGCGCATAGTCGTTGATGCGCAAGCCGCGCTCCGCATTGCGGAGGCTGGTTCCCGCGGACGCAAGCCATTCGTCCCAGTTCGGCGCCTCGCGGTAGGGCTCCTCGAGATGGATGAGGCGGTGCGTTGCCAGTTCAGCCACGGTTGCAGGCAGCCCGAACTTCGCCAGATAGCTGGGACCGGCGACGGGGAAGATCTCCTCGTCGGAGAGCGACAGCGAATGATAATCCGGCCAGTCGCGCGGCACGCCGCCGCGCACGCCGAGCGGAATGCCCTCGGCGATGATGTCGAGGTCCCGGTCTGCGGTCTGGATGCGCAGATCGACGCCAGGCAGTTCATCGCGGAATTGCTGCAGGCGCGGCATCATCCAGAACGAGCCGAAGGCCGTCGAGGCAGCGAGCGTGACATGGCCGCCGGTCGCCTGCAGGCGCAGATCCTCCGCCGATTTGCGGATATGCGATAGCCCCAGCGAGACGTCGGCGTGGAAACGCTCGCCGGCCTCCGTGAGAACGACCTGGCGGTGGCGGCGCTGGAACAGCTTGGCGCCGAGTTGATCCTCCAGCCCGCGCACGGCGTAGGAGACAGCTGCCTGCGTCATGCCGAGCTCGCGTCCCGCGGCCGTGAAACTCGAGAGGCGGCCGGCCGCCTCGAAGACGATCAGGCTGCCGGCCGAAGGCAAGAGCTGGCGCAGGTTACGCATAAGCTCAACTTATACAAGAGATCAGGATTTTCCAGCGTCACAGCAGGATTTTGTCTGGGTAGGCTGAATGACTTTGGGAGGATGGAGTTTTCATGAACGCACCGGCCGCTGAAGTCACCGAGCCTGCCAACCGTCGATCCGGCGGCCGTCTGGGGCGCAAGGTCCTGCGCGGAGCTCCCATGGCTTCGTTCCCGACCCTGGTCCGCAACATCCCGGTCTATGACATGATTCCGGACGAAGCGGTCGAGCTGATCCACCAGGAATCGCTGTCGATCCTGGAAGAGGTGGGCTGCGAGTTCCGCGACGATGAGGCTATCGCGCTCTGGAAGGCCGCGGGAGCCGATGTGTCGCAAACCCGTGTCCGCATCGACCGGGCGCTGCTGATGGAGCTTGTCTCCAAGGTCCCGTCCGAGTTCACGCTCAATGCGAGGAATCCACAGCGTACGGTGCGGGTAGGGGGCAAAAACTCCATCTTCGTGCCGATGTACGGCGCGCCCTATGTGCGCGACCTCGACAACAACAGGCGCTACGGCACGCTGGCCGACCTGGAGAATTTCCATAAGCTCGCCTATATGGCGCCGGCGCTTCACTCCTCGAGCTCGGTGATCTGCGAGCCGATGGAGATCGCGGTGCCGAAGCGCCATCTTCACATCATCCACTCGGCCCTGAAGCACTCCGACAAGCCGTTCATGGGCATCGTGACGTCCAAGGAAAGGGCGGAAGACACGATGGCCATGGCGGGCATCGTGTTTGGCGAGGACTATGTTCGCGACAATCCGGTGCTGGTGTCGATCACCAACTGCAACTCGCCGCTGGTCTGGGACGCGACCATGCTCGACGCGATGAAGGTTTATGCGCGCAGCAACCAGCCGCTGATCCTGGCGCCCTTCGCCCTGTGCGGCGCCTCGACATCGGCGTCGGCCGTCGGCGCGGTGGCGCAGGTCAATGCCGAGGCCCTGGCGGGCGTCGCGTTCACGCAGCTGCTGCGTCCCGGTTCGCCGCAGCTCTACGGACAATTCATGGTCACGGTCGACATGAAGACCGGCGCGCCGATGGGCGGCACCCCGGAGGCGGCCCAGATGATGTATCTGATGGGCGCCCTGGCGCGAAAATACCGGCTGCCATGGCGCACCTCCGGCTTCCATGTCGGGTCGAAGCTCAACGACGCCCAGGCTGGCTACGAATCGAACATGCTGATGCATGCCGCCATCCTCTCCGGAGCCAACTATATCTGGCACTCCGCCGGATGGCTGGAAGCCGGTCTGACCTGCGGCTACTCGAAATTCGCCACCGACTGCGAGCAGCTTGTCGGCTGGTACAAATACGCCGGCGGGCTGCCGTTCGACGATTTCAAGGAAGCAATGGCGGCGATTCGCGAAGTGGGGCCGCAGGGCCATTTCCTCGGCACCCAGCACACGCTCGAACATTTCGAGTCGGCCTTCTTCATGCCCTCGATCATGGATTTCAATTCGTACGAACAGTGGAAGGCCGAAGGCGCGAAGGACCATGACACGCGCGGCCGCGAGAAGGCCCGCAACATGCTCGCCGATTACGAGGAGCCGAAGCTCGATGAGGCTATCGCGGAGGGACTGACGGATTTCATTGCGCGGCGCGAGGAGGCGCTGCCAAACAGCGTGAGTTGACGCAAAGCGAACTACCAACGGGAACAAAAAAGGGAGACAAAAATGGCATTCTTCAGAAGCAATGGCGACCGTGTGCCTGGAGCTATCGAGGCAATGGCGAAGGAGACGCGTGCAGGCGGCATGGACCGGCGCGAATTCCTGGCGCTGGCAAGCGCTTTCGGGGCCTCGACGGCTTTCGCCTACAGCATGATCGGACTTGTCGCGCCAACAAAAGCCCTGGCCGAAGAACCAAAAAAGGGCGGTACGTTGCGTGTCGCAATGTCGGTGAAGGCGCAGAAGGATCCGCGCACCTATGACTGGACGGAAATGGCAAACGTCACCCGTTGCTGGCTGGAGCCGCTTGTCCGCTACACTCACCAGTTCACCTTCGAGCCGGTCCTGCTCGAAAGCTGGGACGTCAACGACGACGCCACCGAATACACCCTTCATCTGCGCAAAGACGTAAGCTGGAACAATGGCGATCCGTTCAACGCCGATGACGTGGTTGCCAATCTGAACCGCTGGTGCGACAAGGCTGCCTCCGGCAACTCAATGGCCGCACGCGTCGGCGGGCTGATCGACGCAAAGACCGGCAAGGCGAGGGATGGCGCCATAACCAGGGTCGACGACTTCACGGTCAAGCTGCAGCTGTCGGAACCCGACATCGCCATCATTCCGGGCTTTACGGACTATCCGGCGCTGGTCGTGCATCGCGACTTCGACAAGGATGGCGCCGATCCTATCAAGAAGCCGATCGGCACCGGAGCGTTCGAGCTTGTCTCTTACGATGTCGGCCAGAAGGCGGTCGTCAAGCGCCGCGAGAACGGCAAATGGTGGGGCGGCGAGGCGCCGCTCGATAGCGTCGAGTTCATCGACTACGGCACCGATTTCAATGCCACGCTGAACGCCTTCGAATCCGGTGAGATCGACCTCGATTTCGAAACGCCGGCCGACTTCATCGACGCCCTTGATAAGATGGACCTGGTTAAATCGGAGGTCGCGACGGCGACGACGCTGGTTGCCCGCACCAACATCACCCACAAGCCCTATGACGATAAGCGGGTGCGAAATGCGCTGCAGATGGCCGTGGACAATAATGCGGTGATGCAGCTCGGCTATGCCGGGCTCGGCACGGTTGGTGAGAACCACCACGTCGCGCCGATCCATCCCGAATACTATCCGCTGCCGAAGAAGACACGCGACGCTGCCGGCGCCAAGAAGCTGATGGCGGATGCCGGTCAGGCAGATTTCGAGCACGAGCTTATCACCGTCGAGGACGAGTGGCAGAAGAACACCGGCGATGCGATCGCCGGCCAGTTGCGCGACGCCGGCATCAAGGTGAAGCGGACGGTGCTGCCAGGATCCACTTTCTGGAATGACTGGACGAAATATCCCTACTCGATGACGATCTGGTACATGCGGCCGCTCGGCGTTCAGGTGCTGGCGCTCGGCTATCGCACCGGCGAGGCCTGGAATGAGACGGCCTATGCCAATCCGGAGTTCGACGCCAAGCTGAAGCAGGCGCTTTCGCTGGCGGACCCTGCCAAGCGCAAGGAGGTCATGAAAGACGTCGAGCAGATCCTCCAGGATTCCGGCGTCATCATCCAGCCGTTCTGGCAGAAGCTCTACTGCCACATGAGCAAGAAGGTGAAGAACTACGGAATGCACCAGACCTACCAGATGGATTTCCAGAACGTCTGGGTCGACGCCTGATCCAACTCCGAGTTTTCAAGCAACCGCCGCCGGCACCCGTTCCGAAGGATGCCGGCGGATCGTGAATCAGTGAAGAGCAATTGGCGGGCAAAATGGCCGACGACGAGATCATCCTTTCCGAACTGTCCGACGACGAGTTGGTGCAGCAGATGCACGACGATCTTTATGACGGGCTGAAGGAAGAGATCGAGGAAGGCACCAACATCCTGCTCGAGCGCGGCTGGGCGCCTTACAAGGTGCTGACCGAAGCGCTGGTCGAAGGCATGCGGATCGTCGGCGAGGATTTCCGCGACGGCATCTTGTTCGTTCCCGAGGTTCTGCTGTCGGCCAATGCCATGAAGGCCGGCATGTTCATCCTGCGGCCGCTGCTGGCCGCCACCGGCGCGCCCAAGCAGGGCAAGATGGTGATCGGCACCGTCAAGGGCGACATCCACGACATCGGCAAGAACCTGGTCGGCATGATGATGGAAGGTGCGGGCTTCGACGTCATCGACCTCGGCATCAACAATGCGGTCGAGAAATATCTCGACGCCATCGAGCAGCACAAGCCCGACATCATCGGCATGTCGGCGCTTTTGACCACGACGATGCCCTACATGAAGGTCGTCATCGACACGATGAAGGAAAAGGGCATTCGCGACGACTATGTCGTGCTGGTCGGCGGCGCGCCGCTCAACGAGGAATTCGGCAAGGCCGTCGGCGCCGACGCCTATTGCCGCGATGCGGCCGTGGCCGTCGAAACCGCCAAGGACTTCATGAAGCGCAAGCACAATATGCGGACGTGAGCAGAAGTTCGATCCGGCTTGTGATCGCGAGCGCCGTCATGCACGGCATCGCGAGACGCACCCGAAACGCCTGGGCTCGAGGGGCTGAGGAATGCGCATCGAATCGATAAAGGTCTATCGGATGCTTCTGCCTGTCAAAGGCGGGGCCTATCGGATGGCCAGCGATACCGTGCGCGATCTCGACAGCACACTGGTCGAGGTGATCACCGAGGACGGGCTGTCGGGCTGGGGTGAGACTTGCCCGGTCGGTCCTGTCTATCAGCCCCAACATGCTCTGGGCGCGAGAGCGGCGATTGCGGAGATAGCGCCAGGGATGATCGGTGAGGACACCACGTCCATGCGCCGCCTCGCGAGGAGAATGGATGAGAGGCTGAACGGCCACAACTATGCCAAGGCTGCCTTGGACATAGCGTTGCTCGATCTCACCGGCCAGCGGTTGGGCGTTCCGGTTTCAACACTTCTTGGCGGTGCGCTCACCGATCGTGTGCCCTCCTACTACTCGACCATTGTCGGCGAGCCGGACGAGACGGCGCGTATTGCCGTCGACAAGGTCAAGGCCGGATACCCGAGACTCCAGATCAAGCTAGGCGGCACGGATCTCGAACGGGACGTCGCAACCGTGCACAAGGTCTGGGAGGCCGTTGGCTTTAAGGCCAGGATGGCGGTCGATGCCAATCGCGGGCTCACCACCGCGGCGGCGCTGCACATCGATCGACTTTGTCAGGCCATTCCGTTCGTGTTCGAACAGCCTTGCAACACCATGGAGGAAGTCGCGGCCCTCAAAGGGCGCGTCACCCACCCGATCTATCTCGACGAGAACACCGAGGATTTGAACGCCGTCCTGCGAGCCATCTCCACGGGTATCGCCGACGGATTCGGTTTGAAGGTCACGCGCCTCGGCGGCCTGACCAAGATGGTCACCGTCCGCGACCTATGCGCGATACGGTCACTTCCGCACAGCTGTGACGATGCCTGGGGCGGGGATATCATCGCCGCGGCATGCGTGCACCTTGCCGCTACTGTCGAGCCGAGACGCCTGGAGGGCGCTTGGATCGCGCAGGAATATATAGAAGGGCATATTGACCCGGAGAATCCCGTCATCATCGAAAACGGGCATATACGCGTGCCCCGGATGCCAGGGCTCGGGGTCAAACCCGAGCGCTCCCGGCTCTCGGCGCCGGTCGCGATTTTCGGAGGCTGAGACACCGATGGGCTTCACGACGACTGAATTGTGCCGGCCTCGGCGGCGATGGCGGTCCTGCCGGCCGTCCGGCTTGCCATCAGTGGCTGGCGGGCCCGGACTTCAAGAGCCGCAAAAAAGCCGATATGCAGTACGTGTGGTATTGATAGCATCAAGCCATCGAGACCCGGAGATTGCTCATGAGACTGACAGCGTTGGTTGCCGCTCTATCAATCCTGCTTCCCGCGGCCGCCTTTGCCGGGCCGGCTTCCGACGCGGTCAAGTTCTTCTATGTTCCGGCCGTCAGGTTCGAGGCCGACGCGCAATATCGAGACCGTTTCACCGATCCGGTGACGAAACTGTTCGACCTCAACGATCAGGCGATCAAGAAGCATCCGGACGAGGTTGCCTGCATCGATTTCGATCCCGGTCTCGATGCCCAGGACTTCGACCAAAAGTCCGTTTCGAAGACGCTGAAACTGTCCGAGACGGTCGATGGTGACAAGGCCGAGGTTACAGCGACGTTCAGCCTGTTCTCCGAAGGCGACGATTCCAAACGCGAGATGGTCTGGTCGCTCAAGAAGATCGGCGGCAAGTGGAAGATATCGGACATTGCTTCCAAAACGAGCGACTGGAAGCTCAGCGCGCTGGGATGCGTGGCCGGCCAGGAGTGATGCGATGGCCAAGCGACCGCTCGTGGCACTGGCGACGATGTGGGTTCTGGCGTCGACTCTAAGTACCGCAACCGCGCAGGGCCTGTTCGGCGCGCCTCCCGCGAATGCCCCAGCTGATAACGCGCCCCACGGCGCCGCTCAGGCCGCCAAGACGCCCGGGGCTGCCACGGAACCGACGTCGCCGCCCGTCGGCTGGTCGCCCGCGGAAGCCGCGCCCGCCGGCGCGCCTGTCCAGCCGGGTTCGCCGACGGCAGTTGTCCGGCCATTCTACAATCAAGTCGGCCTGGAGACCGATCCGTCCCAGCGCGGTCACTTCGTCGATCCGGCCAAAACCGTGCTCGACAAGAGCGATGCGCTGCGCAAAACCGGGCAGGGTGAGTGTCTCGATCCGAACATGGCGCTCGACAATGCGGACTATGACAAGGACGAGATCGACAAGAGCCTGAAAACGCTCGAGTCAATCAACGGCGACCAGGCCAAGGTCATCGTTGCCTTCGTGGTTGCCGGCAATCCGCATCGCCTCGAATGGAAGTTCAAGAAGGTCGACGGCGACTGGAAAATATCCGATCTGCTGTCGGTAACCGGCGAATGGGCGCTCAGCCAGTACCAATGCGAATGATGGGTGAGCTAGCCGCGTCCGCGATAGGGCGCAACCCCAGTATCCGGCAGCCAGGCGCCTTCGGGCGGCGTGCCGGTCTGCCAGAAGACATCGATCGGAATGCCGCCGCGCGGGTACCAGTAGCCGCCGATGCGCAACCAGAGCGGCTTGGTTTCTGCAACGATGCGGCGACCGATCATCACGGTACAGTCTTCGTGGAAGGCGCCGTGGTTGCGAAACGAGGTCATGAACAGCTTGAGCGACTTCGATTCCACCAGCAGCGTATCGGGCGCGTAGTCGATGACGATATGGGCGAAATCCGGCTGCCCGGTGACCGGGCACAGCGACGTGAATTCCGGGCAGGTGAAGCGCACGATGGCCGGGGGCCCGTCGCCACGTTGGAACGGCACGGTTTCCAGGACCGCCTGTTCTGGGCTCTGTGGCGTCTCGACCCGGCTGCCGAGTTGCGTAAGGTCGTTGGTGATGGTCATGGGCGTGGGCCTCTTTCGATTTGCCGCTCAATAGCATCGGACCGAAAACTGCGCAGCGGTTTTTGGTAGATCCGGCGCCGCATAGAAAAATGGGGCCGCGCATGCTCCAACACAGTTGAACAGCAGGAAGACGATGACCAGCAACGATCCGCTCCTCCAGCCCTACCAGCTCAAACACCTGACGCTGAAGAACCGGGTGATGTCGACCAGCCACGAGCCGGCCTATTCCGAGGACGGCATGCCGAAGCAGCGCTACCGGCTCTACCATGCGGAGAAAGCCAAGGGCGGTCTGGCGCTGACCATGACCGCCGGCTCGGCGATCGTGTCGCGCGACAGCCCGGCCGCCTTTGGCAATCTCCACCTCTATGACGATCGCATCGTGCCGTGGCTGGCGGAGCTCGCCGAGTCCTGCCACGAGCATGATTGCAAGGTGATGATCCAGATCACCCATCTTGGCCGTCGCACAGGATGGAACAAGGCCGACTGGCTGCCGGTTCTTTCAGCCTCGCCGGTGCGCGAGCCCGCGCATCGCGCCTTTCCCAAGATCATCGAGGACTGGGACATCGAGCGCATTGTCGCCGACTATGCCGCGGCGGCGCAGCGCTGCCAGGCTGCCGGCCTCGATGGCATCGAGTTCGAATCCTACGGCCATCTGATGGACGGGTTCTGGTCGCCGGCAACCAATCACCGCGACGATGAGTATGGCGGCTCGCTCGATAACCGCCTGCGCTTCACACACATGGTGCTCGATGCGGTGCGCGCGGCCGTTGGCGATAAGTTTGTCGTCGGCATCCGCATGGTCGCCGACGAGGATTTCGAGAAGGGCCTGTCCAAACAGGAAGGCATCGAGATCGCCAGCCGGCTGGCTGGTTCCGGCAAGGTCGATTTCCTCAACATCATTCGGGGCTCGATCGAGAGCGACGCCGCGCTCACCAAGGTCATCCCGGTGGCAGGCATGCGCTCTTCGCCACATCTCGATTTCGCCGGGGAGGTGAGGGCGGCGACCAAGTTCCCAACCTTCCACGCGGCGCGGATTTCCGACGTTGCCACCGCGCGCCATGCCATCGCCACCGGCAAGCTCGACATGGTCGGCATGACACGCGCCCACATCGCCGATCCGCACATCATCCGCAAGGTTATGGAAGGCCGCGAGCACGAGATACGTCCATGCGTGGGCGCCACCTACTGTCTCGACCGCATCTATGAAGGCGGCGAAGCCTTGTGCATCCACAATGCCGCGACGGGGCGCGAGGCCGCCATTCCGCACGTCATCGTCAAGACGGAAGGTGCCAGGCGCAAAGTCGTCGTCGTCGGCGCCGGGGCTGGCGGACTGGAGGCGGCGCGTGTCGCGGCCGAGCGCGGGCATCTGGTGACGGTGCTCGAGGCATCGGGGCAGGCCGGCGGGCAGATCCGTCTGGCCACGCAGAACCCGCGCCGCAAGGAACTGATCGGCATCATCGACTGGCGGCTGGCCGAGCTCGATCGGCTCGGCGTCGAGATCCTCTATGACACCTGGGCGGAACAGGACGAGGTGTTGGCGCTGTCTCCCGATGTTGTTGTGGTCGCCACCGGCGGCCTGCCGCAAAATCCGCCGCTGACGGCGGGCGACAGTCTCGTCACCTCGAGCTGGGACATCATGGCCGGCAGCGTCAAGCCGGCCGAGAGCGTGCTGCTCTACGACGACAATGGCGGTCACCAGGGCATGGGCGCGGCCGAACTGATCGCCAATAGCGGCGCCAGGCTGGAACTGGTTTCGCCTGAACGCTTCTTCGCCCCGGAAATGGGCGGCATGAACCACGTGCCCTACATGCGCGCCTTCCAGGAAAAAGGCGTCACCATCACCATCAACACGCGGCTGCGCTCGGTGCGGCGCGAGGGCAATCAATTGGTGGCTGAACTGGCGTCGGACTTCGCCGATGGCTGGCGTGGCGAGCGGCGGGTCGACCAGGTGGTGGTCGAACACGGTACGGCGCCGCTCGATGATCTATATCTCAGCCTGAAACCGCTGTCGCGCAATCGCGGCGCGGTCGACTACGAACGCTTGGTCAGCGGTGGCGACATCTTCCCGGAACGCAACCCGCAAGGTGGGTTCTTGCTGTTCCGCATCGGCGACGCGGTCGCTTCGCGCAACATCCATGCGGCCATCTATGACGGCATCAGGTTCGGCTTGCGGATCTGAGCCCGCATTCGATGGGAACGCTCGGTGCGCAGCCAGCGCGCCTCGATCGGTTCAACCTCGACGCTGCACAGCCTAAGCCACGTTGCCTTGCAACACGGTCAGCTTGTGTCTCCTCGGCATACGCAGCGTCAGCCATTCCAATGCCTGCTCGCGTGGCATTGGAAAGGCTATTGAATAGCCCTGCACCTGATCGCAGCCGATCAATTTCAGCGAGTCGAGCTCGGCCACCGTCTCGGCCCCTTCGGCGACGATCGATATGCCGAGACCGCGAGCCAGTTCGGTGATGGCCCGCACGATCTTGGAATTGTCACCGTTCTCGTTGATATTCTGGACAAAACGGCGATCGATCTTCAGCCGGTCGATTTCGTTCGGGTTGACGTGGCTGAGAGACGCATAGCCCGTGCCGAAATCATCAAGTTCCAGATGGACGCCCGCCGCCCGTATATGACGCAGCTTTGCGGCGATCCCCGTCTTCTCGTCGTCGAGGATGACGGATTCGACGATCTCGAGCGCCAATTTATGCGTCGGCAAGCCGGCCCTCTCCAGCGTCTCGAACAGGAACGTATCGAAATCGTGCTCGCGCAGTTCTGTGCCTGAAACGTTGACCGCAAGCCGCCCGAAAGCGATGCCGGCTTGGTGCCATTCCGCCGCCTCCTTGATCGCCTTGCGGATGACGATGCGGCCAACTTCAGGCATTAAGCCGCATTTCTCGGCGACCGGAATAAATTCGCCCGGCGAGATCATGCCGCGCTCGGCGTGGTTCCAGCGCACAAGCGCCTCGATGCCGCTGATTGTCCCGTCGGTCAGCGATACCTGCGGCTGGAAATAGACGTCGAACGTCTGCGCCGCGATGGCTATCCTGATGTCTTGTTCGAGCTGCTTGCGATAGTCGAGCTCGCGGCGCAACTCCTCCGAGAAGAACGAGAAATTGCCGCCTCCCGCCCGCTTGGCGGAGTAAAGCGCCAGATCGGCGTGAACGAGCAGGTCCTGCGCGTTGTCGGCATCGATGGGATAGACGGCGATGCCGGCGCTGGCCCCAGGGAGGATGGTCGCGCCCTGGAAGGTGATCGGCTCGTTGATCTGCGCCAATATGCGCCGGGCCAGCGTATTGATGTCGTCGGTGCCGCCGGCGCCGCCTAGGATCATGACGAACTCGTCGCCGCCAAGCCGCACGCACAGATCCGATGCGCGGCAGGAATCGCGCATGCGCTGCGCCGTGATCACCAGCACATAGTCGCCGGCGGCATGGCCGAGCGTGTCGTTGATCTGCTTGAACCGGTCGAGGTCGAGCTGGATAACGGCCAGACGTTCGCGGCGCCGGTGCGAACCCTTCAGCAACGTATCGAAATGATCGGTCAGGAAGGTGCGATTGTGCAGGCCGGTCAATCCATCATGGACCGCGATGAAGGCCATCGAATTGCGCGCGTCGATCAGCTCATGCGTCTTGCGCAGGATGGCGTTGGACATCGGCCGAAAGATGAACAGCGCCACCAGCACGATGACGCCGATGGTGGCGAAAAACAGCCTGCGGTGAAGCTTCATCAGGCTTTCCGACCGCTCATCGGCAAAGGCGTTGATGCGCTTCCCAAGCGCGGCGTAGCCCGACAATGTCGCGTTGGCGACGGACGCGTCGAGATAGACACGTTCTTGGCCGCCCTTGTAGCCGCCATTGGTGAGTTGCGCTTCAAATGCCGACGCCAAGCGTTCGCCATTGGCGATCAGCCCGACGGTGAAATAGTCGAGATGGAACGGTTTGCCGAAGAGCACGCTCTCCACCGACCTTGTGTCGAACCTGGCTTGCGAGTTGGGGTCGGCCCCGGTCTCCTTGAGGAGAAGATCGTAATTTGTCTCGAATTCGCTCGTCGCTTGCCGCAATGCGCCGACCAGCGCCGGCTGCTGGTCTCGCGCGGCCGCGCCCGTCGCGCTGGCGAGGAAGACGATGCGCTGTGACAACGTCTTTTGCGTGCTGACGATATCGAGCAAAGTGTGGTTGCTCTGTTGGGCGGCCATCGTGGCCTGAAGCAGGAGGAACGAGGCCATCACCATGACGGCGATGATCAGCAGTGCCATCCAGTATCCCGCCTTGATAACCAGTTTGAGCCTGCCCGAAATGGTATGCACTGGCTGTTGCGACATTTTCGGGGGCGGCCTTTTGCCAACGGATTCCTGTTGTTGCGACCATTGGCCAGCAATTGTTAACAGGTTTGGAAACCGATAACCGGCCTCTCGATGGATGCCGGGAAAGACCGCCAAATGGTTATCGCCAGCTTTCGCGCCGGCATTGTATTTGAGCGTTCGTCGACGGTAACCGCCAGCGCTCGTCGCTTGCAGACCGCATGGGGTTGGCGCCGGTGGCGTCAAGCCACCGATCCGGTCGCTTTTACGATGGATTTTTGGGGCCTGCGGGTCGACAGTTGGCCCAACCAAACGGGGCCCGAACATGACCACAGCATTCCTTTCTCACATCGACAACGAACTGGCGGGGCTCAAGTCAGCGGGGCTCTACAAGTCGGAGCGGGTGATCACCTCGACCCAGTCGGCCGAGATCGAGGTCGGCGGCCGCAAGGTGCTCAACTTCTGCGCCAACAACTATCTCGGCCTCGCAGACAGCGCCGAGCTGCGCGGTGCCGCAAAGCAGGCTCTCGACCGCTATGGTTACGGCATGGCCTCGGTACGCTTCATCTGCGGCACGCAGGAAGAACACAAGCAGCTTGAGGCCGCGATCTCCTCCTTCCTCGGGCTGGAGGACACAATCCTCTACGGCTCCTGCTTCGACGCCAATGGCGGCCTGTTCGAAACCCTGCTCGGCGAGGAGGATGCGATCATCTCCGACGCGCTCAACCACGCGTCGATCATCGACGGCGTGCGGCTGTCGAAGGCCAAGCGTTTCCGCTACGCCAACAACGACATGGCGGACCTGGAAGCACGGCTGAAGGAAGCACGAGACTGCCGCTTTCGTCTTATCGCAACCGATGGCGTGTTTTCGATGGACGGCATCATCGCCAATCTCCGCGGCGTCTGCGACCTGGCCGACAAATACGATGCCATGGTGATGGTCGACGACAGCCATGCCGTTGGCTTCGTCGGCAAGAATGGCCGCGGCTCGGCCGAACATTGCGGCGTCGAGGGCAGGGTGGATATCATCACCGGCACGCTTGGCAAGGCGCTGGGCGGTGCATCCGGCGGCTACACTTCGGGCAAGAGCCAGGTGGTCGACTGGTTGCGCCAGCGTTCGCGGCCGTACCTGTTTTCCAACACGCTGATGCCCGCGATCGCCGGTGCTTCGATCAAGGTATTCGACCTCGTTCGTCGTGGCGACGGCTTGCGCGAGCGCCTATATGACAACGCAGCGCGGTTCAGGTCCGAGATGGGCAAGCTCGGCTTTACGCTGGCCGGCGCCGATCACCCGATCATTCCGGTGATGCTGGGCGACGCGACGTTGGCGCAGGAAATGGCGGCGCGCATGCTGAAGCTCGGCATCTACGTCATCGGCTTTTCCTTCCCGGTCGTGCCGAAGGGCCAGGCCCGCATCCGCACGCAGATGTCGGCGGCCCATTCAAGGGCCGACATCGACCGCGCGGTGGATGCGTTCGCCACTGTCGGGAGGGAACTGGGCGTCATTTCCTGAGCGGCCGGCGTCGAAAAGCGATTCCCGATCAAGAGATTCAAGGGACAAGAGAATGTCGAACATGATGAAGGCGCTGGTCAAGGCCAAGGCCGAACCGGGCATTTGGATGGAAGAGGTGCCGGTGCCGGAGATCGGCCCCAACGACGTGCTGATCAAGGTGAAGAAGACCGCCATCTGCGGCACCGATGTCCACATCTACAATTGGGATCAGTGGGCGCAGAAGACAGTGCCGGTGCCGATGGTCACCGGTCATGAGTTCGTTGGCACGGTGGCCGATTTCGGCGCGGCGGTCACCGAATACAAGGTCGGCCAGCGCGTCTCTGGCGAAGGTCACATCGTTTGCGGCCACTGCCGCAACTGCCGCGCCGGTAGGGGACACCTGTGCCGCAACACGCTCGGTGTCGGCGTCAACCGGCCCGGTGCATTCGGTGAATATCTGGCGATCCCGCAGCACAATGTCGTGCCGATCCCGGACGATGTTCCAGACGAGATCGCCGCGATCTTCGACCCTCTCGGCAATGCCGTTCACACGGCATTGTCCTTTGATCTGGTCGGCGAGGATGTGCTGGTCACCGGCGCTGGTCCGATCGGCATCATGGGCGCATTGGTGGCGCAATGCGTGGGCGCAAGAAAAGTCGTCATTACCGACATCAACCCGGTCAGGCTGGAACTGGCGCGCAAGCTTGGGGTCCAGCATGTCGTCGACGCCTCGAAGGAAAAGCTGCGCGAAGTCATGCCGGCGCTCGGCATGACCGAGGGCTTCGATGTCGGCCTCGAAATGTCGGGCGCCGCACCTGCCTTCCGCGACATGATCGACACCATGAACAATGGCGGCAAGATCGCCATTCTGGGCATTGCGCCGACCGGCTTCGAGATCGACTGGAACAAGGTCATCTTCAAGATGCTGCATCTCAAGGGCATCTACGGGCGCGAGATGTTCGAGACCTGGTACAAGATGATCGCGCTGGTCCAAGGCCCGCTCGATGTCTCCGGCCTGATCACCCACCGCATAGGCATCGACGATTTCCAGACGGGCTTCGACGCGATGAGGAACGGCAGTTCCGGCAAGGTGGTGATGGATTGGTAAGCCATCGGAGCTTGGTCAGGACCGCTTGGCTTTCAGCCATCGCACCTGCTGCCAGCCGCGGCGAAGCGTGGTTGCGGCGGCGCCGATCGCGATAAGGGCCAGCCCGAGGATCAAGATCTCGTTACGACCGTTCCAGAGAAACTCCACCGACGACAGCAGCGCCGCGCCGGTCGCAACCGCCATGCGATGTGGTTTGGCCATCGGACCGGAGAAATCGCTCGGCGCTCCGTTCGCCCGCCCGAGTTCGCGAACATAGGCGGTAAGAACCGAAAAGCAGGCCGCCGCCCAGCCAAGGGCAGGCATGGCGATGCCATAGCCGATGCCGACCATGATGGCGATATCGGCGATCCTGTCGGGGAATTCGTTCCAGAAGGGCCCTTCGGCGGATGCCTTGCCGCCTTCGACGGCGACCATGCCGTCGAACAGGTTGCACAGCAGGCGAAGTTGGCAACCAAGCGCAGCACCCAGCAACAGCAGCAGCCGCATTGTGCCTTGGCTCTCCCCGCCAAGCCAGAAGGCGGCGCCCGCCAGGGCGCCGGCAAGCATGCTGGTCTGCGAAATCTGGTTGGGAGTCACCGAGAGTGTGGCGAGACGTCTGGCCGTCGCCTGGGCCCAGCGCGTGTCTCGGCTTGCAAGCGGTCTACGATCGCCCATGGTCATCAGTGCCTCATGCCGGCGACCAGAAATATCGCGTCAGGTGGAAGAAAATCGGAGCGGAGAAGACTACCGAATCCAGCCGATCGATGAGGCCGCCATGGCCGTCGATCAAATGACCCCAATCCTTCACACCACGGTCGCGCTTGATGGCGGACATCACAAGCCCACCGAAGAAACCCATCAGCGTGATCAGGAAGGCCATCGCGCCCGCCTGGAGCGGCGAGAACGGCGTGATCCACCACAGGCCGGCGCCGAAGAGGCTCGCGCTGGCGACGCCGCCGAGGAACCCTTCGAGGGTCTTGGACGGAGACAGCCTTGGAGCGATCTTGGTGCGCCCGACCATCTTTCCCCACACATATTGCAGCACATCGCTCAATTGCACGACGATAACAAGGAAAGCGATCAGCAGCACGTTGCGGCCTTCATATCCGGGAATGTGCAACGTCAGAAGCGCCGGCACATGCGAAGCGCAGAAGACGCAGATCATCAGCGCCCATTGCACTTCGGCGATCCGCACGAGGAAGTGCTGCGTGTCGCCTCTTACAGCCGAGATGATGGGCATGAGCAGGAAGGCGTAGACCGGGATGAAGACCGTGAAGATCTCATAATCCTCGATCCACAGCAGCACATATTGCACCGGCAGCACGACGAAAAACGCAGTGGCCAGCGCCCAATGGTCGGCACGCCGCGTGTTCGTCAGGGTCACGAATTCGCGAAGCGCGGCGAAGGAGCAAAAGGCGAAGAGGAGGAGGACGCCGATGGGCCCCGCCACGAAAGCGATGGCGATGAGGATCGCCATCACCCACCATGCATTGATGCGCGCGTTGAGGTTCTCGATGGCCGCATTGGTGCCATCGGGCGACAGACGCCGTTCCAGGACGTGGCCCACGAAGGAAGCCACGAGCAGGATCCCGCATACCCCCAGCACGAGGATCATCATGTCGAACTGGGTCGGGCTCATTCGTCAACCTTTTCGGCAGCGGCCTTTTTCGGCGCCAGCGCGAGCAGCGCTCCACGTGCGCGCTCGAGGAACATATCCTTGGCTTCGCCTTCGGCCAGGTGCATGGGCTCGCCGAACGTCACCGTGCAGATGAGCGGAATAGGCACGAATTCACCTTTCGGCATCACCCGGTTGAGATTTGCAATCCATACCGGCACCAACTCGAAGTCCGGGTGCGATGCCGCCAAGTGATACAGACCTGATTTGAATGGCTGCAGGGGCTCGTCGGACTGGTTGCGCGTGCCTTCCGGGAAGAGGATGAGCGAGGAGCCTTCCTTCATCGCGGTTCCCATGCTCTCGAAAGGATCGGCGGTGCGTCTGTCACGACTACGCTCGATAAGCACGGCGTTGAAGACATCGCGTCCGATGAAGCCCCTGAGCCTGGATTTCAGCCAGTAGTCGGCGCCGGCCACGGGGCGCACCCGACGACGCAGGCGAGGCGGCAGGACCGCCCAGATCAGGATGAAGTCGCCATGGCTGGAATGGTTGGCGAAGAAGATCGACCGACGGCGCGGCAGCCTGCCTTCATGCCAGAAAGGCCGGACGGCGGTGATGACGCGGGCAAACAACAGGACGATCACGGCCACCGGCTTCGCGATCAGCGACTTCATAAATTCCCCCCAATCATCCATGCTTCATCCAGCGGCGACATGCAGTGGCTGAAA
Source organism: Mesorhizobium sp. ES1-1 (assembly GCF_020164785.1). Taxonomy (GTDB): domain Bacteria; phylum Pseudomonadota; class Alphaproteobacteria; order Rhizobiales; family Rhizobiaceae; genus Mesorhizobium. Next base: position 455,020 of record NZ_JAIUGX010000002.1, read on the forward strand.
ATGTCACGTCAAACAAGCGGGATCGCCACATCGCGCCGGCACCGGCTAACATTCCGATGTATCCGTCACATGTCCCCGGCAAAGGCCGATGTTTCCAACCGGGTGTCGTTTCCAGAGGCGCCATGTCTTGGGGAAGCAAGTTTCGTCGGTGGCATTCAGCGTCGCCAGCAACGCCTGTCAGAATGCCTCGTCACGGCCAACATTTCGCGGTAGGCGTTGGACCTGAAACCGGGCAAACTAGACAACATCATGGCCTTCATGTTTGAGACCCGCTTCCTCCAAGTCATGACCTGCTTCGGCTCTGGACCAGACATCCAGAAGGAGAACCAAATTGGCGACCCTGCCGGCCTGGCGAAGCGTTTCGATGTCACATCGCAGGGCGACTGGTCGTGAGCGCCCAGTCAACGTCTGACCGGCTGGTGCTGCTGGGCTCGAAGGGCGGCCCGGCCCTGCGGCCGGGCGGGCCGTGGCCAAGCTCGTCGCTGCTTCAGATCGGTGGTAAAAGCATCGTCGTCGATTGCGGGCTTGGCGTCACACGCGGTCTGGTCGATGCAGGCATCAGCCTCAAGGAACTCGGCCTGATCTTCATCACACATCTCCATTCCGACCATGTGTTGGAACTTGGGCCACTGCTTCACACCGCCTGGACGGCTGGCCTGGCAACGCCGGTCAATGTTTTCGGTCCGCCCGGCACCGGCCGCTATTGGCGTCGTTTCTGCCAGGCGATGGAATTCGACATCGAAATACGAATCGCCGATGAGGGCCGGCCTGATATTCGCGACATGGTTTCGATCGACGAATTCGGCGAAGGCCATGTGGTCGAACTAGGCGGTCTGAAAGTGACGGCGCTGCGTGTCGACCATCCGCCGGTGGCCGACTGCTTTGCCCTGCGTTTCGAGCAAGACAGGAAAAGCGTGGTGTTCTCCGCCGACACCGCCTTCTTCCCGCCGCTCGCCGATTTCGCCGGAGGGGCCGATATCCTTGTCCACGAAGCCATGCTGGAACGAGGCATCGAACGGCTGGTCGCCAGGACCGGCAATGGAGCGCGGTTGCGGGAGCATCTTCTCGCCAGCCACAGTTTCGCCGAGGAAGCAGGCCGTATTGCCAGGGACGCCGGAGTAAAGAAGCTGGTGCTCAACCACCTCATTCCAGCCGATGATGATGATTTCTGCGAGAGTGACTGGATTGCTGCTGTCAGGAACACGTGGGCCGGCGACTTGACGATCGCTCGCGACGGCCTTGTTGTCGGGATTGGAAATGAGGACGGCTGACAGGTTGCAGAGCCCCGGGCGTTCGATCCGGGCAAACGCACCGACGTTGGACAATATGTTATCGGGAGCGGTCGGTGGCTGACCCCGAAGATGAATATTCGCAGACATATCTGGCGACCAGCGCGTTCTTGAACATTCTTTGCGTCGTTTTTATCCCCGCCGGGTTGTTTTTCGCACACGCCGCGCCGAGGACCAGGCAACTCGCCTTCGTCGCTTTCACCATGTTGTCGTTGGCGTGCTTTCTGTCTCTTGTTCGCAGTTTCCTCGGCGCGCGCCACTATCGGCTCGCCATGTTCGTCGCCGCCAGCTTCTTCGCCGTGGTCGCTATCAGCTGGCTCTGTATCTGGCCGGATGTCGCTGCCGCTTGGATAGAGCGACCGGTTCTTCCCCTGTTGAGGTCGATATTGAACTTCGAGAAGAGCCACCATAGCCGCAGCCTCGACAAGCTTCTCGGCTACGTCTTCATGGCTTGCATCGCCACTGCGTATCTGCTGCTGTCCCTGCCGATCATGATTGCAGGCGTTGCACGTCAAACGTGGTCGAAGAGCCGAGGCGCGTTCGCTGAGCGCATAAGCGAAGCCGGCAAGGCGTCGATACAGTTTCTACGTATTCTCCGTTGAGCGAGATCTTTCCGATGACAGCGCCGAAATGAACCTGCTGGATCACCTGCACCGCATGGCCGGCAACAATCTCTGGTCGAACGACCGGCTCTATCGTGCGGTCTTGGCGCTGAAGCCGGGTGAGTTCGACGCAGAGCGCACCAGCTTTTTCCCGTCGATCAAGGCGACGCTCAACCATATTCTGGCGGTCGACCATCTCTATCTCGATTTTCTCGAAGAGGGCGGCGTCGGCGCTGCGGCCCATGATGATTTTGTACCTTTCGACGAACCCCAGGCGCTGTTTGATGCTCAAGCGGCCGCCGATCGGCGGCTGGTCGCCTTCTGTGATGGCCTGTCGGAAGCCGATCTCGATCGCCGTGTCATCACCGACCGGCGCGAGGACGGCATGATCCCCGAAAAGATCGGCGACATCCTCGCTCATGTCTTCCTGCACGACATCCATCATCGCGGCCAGGTCCATGCCATGCTGTCCGGCACCTCTGTGGCACCGCCGCAACTGGACGAATTCCTCCTGGACTATGATGTGAAGCTGAGGAGGGAAGAGGTCGAACGGCTCGGGCTATGAGCGACCTGAAGCTCGGTACGCCTCATCGAAAACGCTATAGTAGCTTCTCGACGCAGTGTTCCTCCGCACGAATCCATACAGTGTCGGAAGACGGCGATCGTGCTGGGGACGTCGAAGGAAGCTCACCGCTACCGATTTAAGCTTTTGACTGCTGGATAAGCCCGTAAAGGTTGGTGCAGCGCGCGCCGGAACGGCAATAGGCGAACACCGGGCCTTCCAATTCCTCAAGGGCCTCGGCCTGGTCTTCGACATTCTCCGCGGTGATCTGTCCGCTGATCACCGGAATGTAGCGAAACGCCAACCCGGCGGCCTCGACCGCGGCCCTGAGCGTGTCCGCCGGGGGCTGGCCAGGCTGCTCGTCATCGGGCCGGTTGCAGATGACGCTCTTGAACCCGGCGTGCTTGATCGCGGCGATGTCCTCGGGCTGAATCTGGCCCGATACCGCATAGTCCGCGCTGATCTCACGATATTCCATGGCAGTCCTCGCAATCTGATTTGATCTGAGTCTTGCCACTCCCGGACGCAACCGGCAACTGCCATCTGACGTAATCCGGCCGGACTATGGCAGTTTCCGGCCGGATGAACGATGCATCAACTGCCGAGGATCGCGCCTTTGATCTGGGTGATGTTGTTACGCATCATGTCGATATAGGTCGCGGCCGGGCCGTCGGGCCGTGACAGCGCATCCGAATAGAGCGTTCCACCCACCTTGATGCCGGTCTCGCCGGCGATCTGTTCGATCAGGCGCGGGTTGGTGATGTTCTCGACGAAGATTGCCGCGGCCTTGTCCTGCTTCACCTGTTCGACCAGCCTTGCGACATCGGCTGCGGATGGCTCGGAATCGGTCGAGATGCCCTGCGGCGCCAGGAACGTCAGGCCGTATTCATGTTCGAAATAGCCGAACGCGTCGTGCGATGTGATGACGACGCGCTTTGCCTCCGGGATGGACTGGATCGCCGCTTTCACGTCGCCTTCCAGCGCATCGAGCTTCTTGATGTAGGCTGCCGCGTTGGTCTGGTAGGTGACACAGCCGTCGGACTCGGCTGCGCAGAACGCATCGGCAATATTGTTCACATAGATCCTGGCATTCGCGATCGATTGGAAGGCATGTGGATCGGTGACCGTCTTGACGCCGCCGGGACCTGCGCCCTCGGCCGCGTCGGCGTCGGCGAATTCCGGCTTGAAATCGATCGGCTTCACGCCTTTGGTCAGCGTTACGATCGAGGCGTTGGTGGCGCTGGCGTCGATTAATCTCTGCAGGAAACCTTCGAAATGCAGGCCGTTGACCAAGACGATGTCGGCCTTGGTCATGGCCACCGCGTCGGCCGGGCTTGGCTCATATACATGGGCGTCGCCATCCGGCCCGACGATGGTGGTCAAATCGATGCGGTTACCACCGACATTCCGGGCGAAGTCGCCAATCACCGTGAAGCTTGCGACCACCTTCAGCGGTGCGGCCAAGGCTGACGAAGTGCCGAAGCTCGTTAATGTTATAACGCTCATCGTTAGGGCGGCGACGGTGGATTTGAGCATGGGCGAGGGCTCCTCTGGGGTGGGATCAGGCCGTTCTGTGACGGTGATGGATGATGCGCGCGCGCAGGATGCCGCGCGTGCCCAACAGGATCGAGGCGAAGTAAACGACGCCGGCGGACAGGATGATGGCCGGGCCTGACGGCAGTGACGCGTGATAGGACAAAAGCAGCCCGGCAACGCAGGAGGCAAAGCCGATCAGCACGGCCAGAACGCACATCGGTTCGACACGAGCCGTCCAGAATCGCGCAGCTGCGGCTGGCAACATCATCAGGCCGACCGAAAGAAGCGTGCCGAGCGCCTGGAAGCCGCCGACCAGGTTGAGCACGACGAGGCCGAGGAAAATGAAGTGAACCGGACTGCCCAGCCGGCTGACGGAGCGCAAGAACAGGGGATCGAGGCATTCGGCGACCAGAGCGCGCCAGAAGATGGCGAGGCTGGCCAGTGTCACCACCACGATGCCGCCGATCAGGATCAGGGCTTCGTTGTTGAGCGCCAGCACGGTGCCGAAAAGCACATGCATGAGGTCGACGCTGGAGCCGCGGATCGACACCATGAGGACGCCGATAGCCAATGAAATCAGATAGAAGGCGGCCATCGAGGCGTCCTCGCGTTGGACGGTAAAGCGCGACACCGCGCCGGCGCCAAGCGCGACAATAATGCCGGCGAGCAGGCCGCCAATCGTCATCGGCAGGATCTCGAGCCCATAGAACAGGAAGCCGGCGGCCGCACCCGGCAGGATGGCATGCGCCATCGCGTCGCCCGAAAGGCTCATGCGTCTCAGCATCAGGAAGACGCCGATCGGGCAGGCGCCGAGGGACAGCATCAGCGAGCCGAACAGCGCCCGCTGCATGAAGCCGAAATCGGCAAAAGGCGCGATGAAAAGACCGTAGAGCATCTCCATTCAGGCGGCCCTCGGGCCGGCGCCATGGTGATGGTCGTAATCATGCCCATGAGGATGGTCGTGATGTATGTGATCGTGCGTCTCGCCATGAGCGTGCCCGTCCGGCTCACACCACGGCGCATTCTCTTCCCAGGCTTCGTGGAAGCGGCGCGCGCGCAACAGGTTTTCCGGCTTCAACGTTTCGCGCGTCTCGCCCCAGGCGACCGGCTGTCGGGCCAACAGCAGCGTCTCGGGAAAATTCTGGCGCACCAGCTCCAGGTCATGGACCACCACCAAGATGGTGCGCTCCTCGCCATGCCAGCGCTTGATGAGCGCGATCAGGTCGCCGACCGTCTTGGCGTCGACAGCGTTGAACGGCTCGTCGAGCAGGATAAGGTCGGCATCCTGCAGCAGGACGCGTGCAAACAAGGTGCGCTGCAACTGGCCGCCCGACAGTGTGTCGATCGGCCGCTTCTCGAAGCCGCCGAGGCCGACCGCCATCAATGCCTGACTGACGGACTCGCGATCTTCTTTGGTATGTCGCCCGAGCAGGCCGCGCCTTGGCCAGAGCCCAAGCGAGACTAGGTCGAGCACGCGGGCCGGAAACGAACGGTCCAGTTCCGATTGCTGCGGCAAGTAAGCCGCGCGCACGCCCGGCGCGCGGACAACTTCCCCGGCCATTGGCTTCAGCACTCCCACTATGCCCTTCATCAGCGTCGATTTGCCGGAGCCGTTCGCGCCGACCACCGCCGTCAGCGAACCTTTGCGGATCGTGCCATCAAGGTGATGGATGGCCGGATGGCTATTGTAGCCCAGAGTCAGGTCACGGAAGGTCAAGCAGGTCTGGGTCATGTCATCCCATGCCACGGCAAATCGGCTGGCAAGCAGCAACTCCTTCGCTATGTGATGTTATTACATTAGTCAACGGGACAGGGAGGCGAGAGCGCGGCTGCCGGGTCAATTTGGCGTGTATCCTTGCCATTCGCTGTTGGCACAAGGGGATTTCTCGGGCCGGCCTTGCCCGAAGCGGAGCGCGACTCTAAACAGGCGCCAACGAGAACAGAAAGGAACCCGCATGAGCATTCATCGCATCGATATCGGCCCGCGCATGAGCCAGATCGTCATCCACGGCAACACCGTTTATCTGGCCGGCCAGGTCGGCGAGCCGGGCGGCAACGTTGCCTCGCAGACACGCGACATCCTGAAGACGATAGACGAATTGCTGGCCAAGGCCGGGACCGACAAGACCAAGATCGTGCAGGCGATCATCTGGCTGGCCGACATGAGCACCTTCGCCGAGATGAACGCGGAATGGGACAAGTGGGTGCCGCAGGGCAACACACCGGCTCGCGCGACGGGCGAGGCCAAGCTCGCCACGCCGGACTATCTGGTTGAGATTATTATCACCGCCGCTATTTGAGCTCTTGCTCTCCGCTATAGCTCCGGGCGTTCGGCGTTCGAAAAGCCAAATCATTGGCTTTTCGCCAGCCTCAGGCTGGACACGCCTCACCCCTGCGACGGTCTGAACCTTGCCACCAGAGTGTGGCTTTCGGCGGCGTAGGTAAAGCGGACATGGGTGACCGGGCGTTCCGCGCCCCAGGTGCGGCGCTCGACCACAAGGCATGGCGCGCCGAGCTCGATATCGAGCGCCTGGGCTGTCCGGCTGTCCGCCGCCACCGCACGGATGCGGTGCTCGGCCTCGCTCCACGGCACGCGGCCGATCAGCCATGGGCCGGGCGCGATGTCGAGAAACTCTTCGCCGGCCGCTTCTGGGACCGCGGCCAGGTTGATCAGGCGCTGTTCGTGCGCGAAGGGCCGTTCGCCGGCGAAATGCCGACATTCCAGCGTCAACACCGGCCCGGCCTGTCCGAGTTCGAGCAGGGATAGGTCCGCGCCGTTGCTGCGCCGTCTGTGCCGGGCCACGCGTTCATAGCGATAGGCAAGTCCCAGGGCCTCGACCTCTACCCGGATGTCATGGATCTCGAGCACTGCGGCCTGCGATCGGGGCCGGCGGACAAAGCTGCCCGAGCGGCGTCGCCGTTCGATCAGCCCGGCCTTGGCCAGTTGCGACAGCGCCTTGTTCACTGTCATGCGCGAGCAATTGTACTGCTCGGTCAGTTCGTGCTCGAACGGAACGCGATGGCCCGGCGCCCAGGCGCCCGACATGATCTTTTCGCTGATGTCGGACAGAATTCGCGCGTGCAGCGAGCCAGCGACTTCCGGATCGGCAGTGGCGGCCACGCTCATGCCGACAGCGCCATCATCACAGTGCGGAAGCGCTCCGCGATGGCTTCGCGCCGCGCGTGCCGGCCGCCGCTGACCTGTTTCTCGCCATGCACCCAGACGCAGTCGACCTTGCTGCCATTGGCAAAGATCCAGGCGTCGAGGATCGCGTCGCCAGTCTTGCCTGCCAGCGACGGGCTATCGGCGTCGAGCGAGATGAGGTCGGCGGCTGCACCGACGGCGATCTTCGCGGCACCGGCGCCCAGCGCGGCACTGCCACCATCGAGCGCGGCATCGAATAGCGCGCGGCCGGTCGAGCCGCCAGCCACGGCCAGCACATTGCGGGCTCGATGCGCAAGGCGCTGCGAATATTCGAGTTGGCGCAACTCGTCGGGCAGGCCGACCAGCACATTGGAGTCCGAGCCGACACCAAAGCGGCCGCCATTCTCCCTGAACAGCCGTGCGGCGAAGGTGCCGTCGCCCAGATTGGCCTCGGTAATCGGGCACAGGCCGGCAATGGCCCCGCTCTTAGCCAAGCCGATCGTCTCGGCGTCCGTCATATGGGTGGCATGGATCAGGCACCAGCGCTGGTCGACATCGGCAGCATCCAGCAGAAATTCGACTGGGCGCGAGCCGGACCAGGCGACGCAGTCCTCGACTTCTTTCATCTGCTCGGCGACGTGGATGTGGATTGGCCCGCTTGGCGCCAAGGCAGCCACCTGCGCCAACTCCTCCGGCGTCACGGCCCGCAGACTGTGCGGGGCCACGCCGACCACGGCTTGATTCAATGCGCGAAGCGATTCGCCACACTTCTCAACAAGGCGTGAGAACCGACTCAAATTGTTGAGGAACCGCCGCTGGCCGCCATTCGGTTCGGCACCGCCGAAGGAGGAGTGCGCGTAGAACACCGGCAGCAGCGTCAGGCCGATACCCGTTTCGCTGGCCGCGGCCGCGATCCGTTCGGCCATCTCGGCCAGATTGGCGTAGGGTTGGCCATCACGGTCGTGGTGCAGATAGTGAAACTCGCCGACGCGCGAAAAGCCCGCCTCCAGCATTTCGACGTAGAGCTGCGCGGCAACCGCTTCGACCTGATCCGGCGTCATCGACAACGCGAAGCGATACATCACCTCGCGCCAGCTCCAGAAACTGTCGGCGGAAGGCCCGCGCAGTTCCGCAAGGCCCGCCATGCCGCGCTGGAAGGCATGGCTGTGCAAATTCGGCATGCCGGGCAGCAGGATGGAATGTCGCTCGTCGCCGGGCAGGGCGGTGGTGCGGGGCTGGACGTTGGTGATGCGGCCATCGGTGAAGGCGATCCGCACATTGGCGCTCCAGCCGTCGGGAAGCAGTGCCTGTTCAGCGAAAATATCGGCCACTATCCCTCCGTGTCTGGTCTCTTGCTCATGACGGCGCTTGCAGCGTGCCTTAATATGTATATACATAATAATTGCCGATTGAAACGGAAAAGACGATGGCCGCAGAGAGCACAAGCCGGGCAGGGGATCTTCGTCTATGGCGAAATGCGCGCCTTGCGACATTCGCCGAGCGGTCCACCGGGCTTGGTATGGTCGAACATGGCGCGGTGGCCGTCCGCGACGGGCGCATTGTCTTTGCCGGCGCCGAGTCGGAGCTGCCTTCGGCTCTTGCCCGAGGCGAGACGATCGATTGCGAGGGCCGCTGGATCACGCCCGGACTGATCGACTGCCACACACATCTGGTCCATGCCGGCAACCGTGCCAACGAGTTCGAGATGCGACTGGCGGGCGCAAGCTATGAAGAAGTCGCCCGGGCCGGCGGCGGCATCGTCTCCTCAGTCAAGTCGCTTCGCGCCGCCAGCGAGGACGAATTGGTGGTTCAATCGCTGCCGCGCCTCGACGCGCTGATCCGTGAAGGCGTCACCACGGTGGAAGTGAAGTCGGGCTATGGGCTCGACCTCGAAAACGAGAAGAAGTCGCTGCGGGCCGCACGGCGGCTGGGCGATGAGCGCCCGGTGACGATCCGTACCACCTTCCTGGGCGCCCATGCGCTGCCGCCTGAAGCCAAGGGGGACAAGGATGCATTCATCAACCTGGTCGCCCGGGAGATACTCCCGGCCATCGCGGCCGAAGGACTGGCCGACGCCGTCGACGGCTTTTGCGAGGGCTTGGCCTTCTCGCCCGCTCAGATCGCGCATGTCTTCGACGCCGCCAAGGCTGCCGGCCTGCCAGTCAAGCTTCATGCCGACCAATTGTCGAACCTCCACGGCGCGGAACTTGCCGCCCGCCATGGCGCGCTGTCGGCCGATCATCTTGAATATACCGACGAGGCGGGCGCTGCCGCAATGGCCAGGGCAGGAACCGTGGCGACGATCCTGCCCGGCGCCTATTACTTCATTCGCGAGACGAGGAAGCCGCCGATCGACCTCTTTCGCCAGCATGGCGTGAAGATGGCCCTCGCCACCGACAACAATCCCGGCACCTCGCCGCTAACCTCGCTGCTTCTCACCATGAATATGGCGGCGACCTTGTTCGGCTTGACCATCGATGAATGCCTTGCCGGCGTTACCCGCGAAGCCGCGCGCGCGCTCGGCATGCTGGCGCAAACCGGCACGCTGGAAGCGGGGAAATCCGCCGACCTTGCAATCTGGGACATCGAGCGCCCGGCCGAGCTCGTCTACCGCATGGGCTTCAACCCGTTGCACGCCCGCATCTGGAGAGGACAATGACCGAACTGACCCTGAAGCCCGGCAACGCGACGCTCGCGGATTGGCGCGCCATCTATCGGGGCGCCGTGCCCAGGCTGGACGATGCCTGCCGGCGAAAAATCAAGGCGAGTGCGGAGGCGGTCGCGCGGATCGTTGCCAAGGGTGAGCCGGTCTATGGCATCAATACCGGCTTTGGCAAATTGGCCAGCGTCCGCATCCCGGCCGAGGATCTGGAGACACTGCAACGCAACATCGTCTTGTCGCACGCCGCCGGTGTTGGCGAGCCGATGCCGGTCGGCGTCTGCAGGCTGATGATGGCGCTGAAGCTTGCGAGCCTTGCGCAGGGCGCGTCCGGCGTCAGGCCGCAGACCGTCGAGCTGCTGGAAGCCATGCTGGCCAACGACGTCATCCCGGTGGTGCCGGCGCAGGGTTCGGTTGGCGCTTCGGGCGATCTGGCACCGCTGTCGCACATGACCGCGGTGATGATCGGCGTCGGCGAATGCTTTACCCCGCATGGCCGTTTTCCGGCCAAGGTCGCCTTCGTCTCGCACGGGCTGGAGCCCGTTATACTAGGCGCCAAGGAAGGGCTGGCCCTGCTCAACGGCACGCAGTTTTCCACCGCCTATGCGCTCGCCGCCTTGTTCGACGCCGAAGTGCTTTTCCAGTCCGCCCTGGTCGCGGGCGCCTTGTCCACCGACGCGGCGAAGGGCTCCGACGCTCCGTTCGACCCCCGCATCCATCAGCTGAGAAAGCATCGCGGCCAGATCGAGACGGCGGACGCGCTGCGCGATCTGATGGCCGGCAGCGCCATACGCGAGTCGCACCGGGTCGGCGATGAGCGCGTGCAGGATCCCTATTGCCTGCGCTGTCAGCCACAGGTCATGGGCGCGGCTCTTACTGTGCTGCGCCAAGCCGCGGATACGCTTGGCACCGAGGCCAACGGCGTCACCGACAATCCGCTGATCTTCGCCGAGGACGACACCGCTCTGTCCGGTGGCAACTTCCACGCCGAACCGGTGGCTTTCGCCGCCGACATGATCGCGCTGGCAGTCTGCGAGATCGGCTCGCTGTCGGAACGGCGCATCGCCATGCTTGTCGATCCGGCGCTGTCAGGCATGCCGGCCTTCCTGACGCCGAAGCCGGGCCTGAATTCCGGGTTCATGATCCCGCAGGTGACCGCCGCTGCGCTGGTTTCCGAGAACAAGCAGAAAGCCTATCCCGCGAGCGTCGATTCGATCCCGACCTCGGCTAACCAGGAAGACCATGTTTCGATGGCCGCGCACGGGGCGCGCCGGCTGATCGGCATGGTCGAGAACGCAACGGCCGTCATCGGCATCGAACTGCTGGCTGCCGCGCAAGGCTGCGATTTCCACGCCCCTCTGTCATCGAGCAATGCACTGGAGGCGGTTCGGAGGCTGGTTCGCGCCGAGGTGCCGCGTCTCGACAATGACCGGCATTTCCACCCCGACATGGAAAAGGCGATCGCCATGGTGCGCAGCGGCGCCGCCATCGAAGCCGCTCGAGCCATCACCTTGCCATCGATTTCAGGAGCTGCATCATGATGGCAACACCCTGGCTTACGGTAACGCGCGGCAGCGCCCCGCTGTTGGTGTCGATCCCCCACACCGGCATCGACCTCGCCGGCCTCGAGAACCGGCTGGTGTCGCCTTGGCTCGGCCGCCGGGACTGCGACTGGTGGATCGACAAGCTCTATGATTTCGCCACCGATCTCGGTGCGACCGTGGTCCATACGGCGATCTCGCGCACCGTCATCGACGTCAACCGGGATCCTTCTGGCGCTTCGCTCTATCCCGGGCAGACCACTACGGGCCTGTGTCCAACAGAGACCTTCGACGGCGATCCGCTCTACCGGGAAGGTGAAGAACCCGGACCTTCGGAGGTAGACGAGCGCCGTGAAAAATACTTCATGCCCTATCATGCGGCCCTGCAGGCGGAGATCGCCAGGCTGCGTAGCTTGCACCAGAAGATCGTTCTCTACGACTGCCATTCGATCCGTTCGGTGATGCCGCGTCTGTTCGAGGGCACTCTGCCGGTATTCAATCTCGGTACAAATGACGGCAGCAGCACCGACCCGACCCTGCAGGCCTTGGTCGCCCAGATCATGGCCGAAACCGGAGAGAGCCACGTCGTCAACGGCCGCTTCAAGGGCGGCTGGATCACGCGCCATTTCGGCCAGCCTCAAAATGGCGTCCATGCGCTGCAGATGGAATTGTCGAACCGAGGTTACCTGCGCGAGCCCGAGGGCAAGGGCCAGCCCGACAACTGGCCGGTGCCCTACGATGCCGATTTCGCTGCGCCGATCCGCGCTACGCTGCGCAAAATCCTCAGCACCGCAACGTCATGGGCGCTCGGCTGAAATTCGATCCCTGTGGAGTGACGCCATGAACAACCCCCGCCACAATATCCGTGAAGTCCGCAGCCCGCGCGGCGCGGAGATCAGCGCTCGCTCCTGGCTGACCGAAGCACCGATGCGCATGCTGATGAACAATCTGGATCCCGACGTTGCCGAAAACCCGAATGAGCTCGTCGTCTATGGCGGCATCGGCCGGGCTGCGCGCACGTGGAATGATTTTGACCGCATCGTCGCCTCGTTGAGGACGCTTGCCGATGACGAGACCTTGCTGGTGCAATCCGGCAAGCCGGTCGGCATCTTCCGCACCCATCCGGATGCCCCACGCGTGCTGATCGCCAATTCCAATCTGGTGCCGCATTGGGCGACATGGGAAAAGTTCAACGAGCTCGATAAGAAGGGTCTGATGATGTACGGCCAGATGACGGCCGGCTCGTGGATCTATATCGGCACGCAGGGCATCGTCCAAGGCACCTACGAGACGTTCGTCGAAGCCGGGCGCCAGCATTATGGCGGTAGCCTCAGGGGAAAATGGATCCTGACCGGCGGCCTCGGCGGCATGGGCGGCGCTCAGCCGCTGGCCGCCGTCATGGCCGGCGCTTGCTGCCTGGCCATCGAATGCGATCCCGACCGCATCGATTTCCGCCTGCGCACCCGCTATGTCGACGAGCGCGCCGACACGCTCGACGAGGCGCTTGAGAAGATCGAGCGCTGGACCAGGGGCGGGGAGGCGAAGTCGGTCGGCCTTGTCGGAAATACGGCCGACATCGTGCCGGAACTGGTGCGGCGCGGCGTGCGCCCCGACATGGTGACGGACCAGACCTCGGCTCATGATCCGCTGAATGGCTATCTGCCCAAGGGATGGTCGCTGGCGGAATGGCGCGAAAAGCGAACGTCCGACCCGAAAGCCGTCGAGAAGGCCGCCCGCGCTTCGATGCGCGATCATGTCGAGGCGATGGTGGCGTTCTGGAACGCCGGCGTGCCGACGCTCGACTATGGCAACAACATCCGGCAGGTGGCCAAGGAGGAAGGCTTCGAGAATGCCTTCGCCTTCCCGGGCTTCGTGCCGGCCTATATCCGTCCGCTATTTTGCCGCGGCATCGGTCCGTTCCGCTGGGCGGCTCTCTCAGGCGATCCCGAAGACATCTACAACACCGACGCCAAGGTGCGCGAACTCACGCCCGGCAACACCCACCTGCACAATTGGCTGGACATGGCGCGCGAACGCATTGCCTTCCAGGGTCTGCCGGCGCGCATCTGCTGGGTTGGCCTCGGCGACAGGCATAGGCTTGGCCTCGCCTTCAACGAGATGGTCGCCAAGGGCGAGCTCAAGGCGCCTGTCGTCATCGGCCGCGATCATCTCGATTCCGGCTCCGTGGCGTCGCCCAATCGTGAAACCGAATCCATGAAGGACGGCTCGGACGCCGTTTCGGATTGGCCGTTGCTCAACGCGTTGCTCAACACCGCATCGGGTGCGACATGGGTGTCCCTGCATCACGGTGGCGGCGTCGGGATGGGGTTCTCGCAGCATGCCGGCATGGTCATCGTGGCCGACGGTACGCCCGAAGCGGCCAGGCGACTGGAACGGGTCTTGTGGAACGATCCGGCGACCGGCGTCATGCGCCATGCCGATGCCGGCTACGACATCGCCGTCGAGTGCGCCAAGGAGCATCAGCTCAACTTGCCCGGCATTCTCGGCTGAGCCGATGCGCATCCTGCGGACAGCCGGCCACCGTTCGATGCCTTGGAAAAACGGCGGCGGGGTCACGACGGAAATCATTGTCTCGCCCGCCGGCGCCGGACTTGACCATTTCGACTGGCGCGTATCGATGGCGCGCGTCGAGGCTAGCGGCCCGTTCTCGCAATTCTCCGGCATCGACCGCACGCTTGCCGTGCTCGAAGGGAAGGGCATCGTCCTCGAAATCGCCGGCCGTCCGCCGATGACGGTGGACCTGACGACCCCTCCGCTGTCCTTCCCGGCCGACGTGCCGACGGCGGCGACGCTGATTGACGGGCCAATCGCCGACCTCAATGTGATGAGCCGGCGCGGGAGGGTGACGCATTCCGTCGAGCGCATCGCGGTGACGACGCCAGCGCGAATCAGGACAGAGACCGCAACAACCCTCGTGCTATGCGTAAGTGGCGGCGTCATCATCGCCGGCGCCGAGCCGATCAGCCTCGGGCCGCTAGACGCGCTTCTGACAGCGCCTGATATTGACGGTCTGTCTATCCAGCCTACCCGGCGAACGGTCCTGTTCGTGGTCCGGATCGACGCCGTTCCCGGCAACGATTAACGCTTGTTTCCAAACATGATCGCGGTACCTTCGGATTGTGGCGTAAGCTGCTGACTGGAATCACGAAAAGGTCTGAATCCGCTTCTTGATCTGTCTTGACTGAAAGCGGGGCGGGGTCTTGAGTTTCTTGCGATGGATGACGCCCTGTCGTGATGCGCAACCCAACCTGCGGCAATTGGGTTGTGCAACCAATTGCATTTTAATCGGTTTTAGGGCCATTGCCGTGGCGACGACGCCGCTCTGTGTCCGCATACGGAATTTTCAATGAATATCCAGACGAATCCTGCCCAGATCGAGAAGACGAGCGCGAGCTTTCCGGCGATAACCGAAGAACCCATCCGATCCAATTTCCTCCCAGAGGAACGTCTGCGGGCGCTGGGCGAGAGCCTCGCGAAAGGTGACCTGACGGATCTGTTCGGCCTGACGCCCTTCGATTTCCAGGCCCGTATCCGCGACAGCGCCAAGAAAATCCTGGAAGTCTATCGTTCGACTAATGCCGCGCAGGCCAGAGGTGAGACCATAACCCCGGCGGCGCAATGGCTGCTCGACAACAACTATCTGGTCGAGGAAACCATTTTCCAGGTCAAGCGCGACCTGCCGCGCCGCTTCTATCGCCAACTGCCGGGATTGAAACTCCCCAATGGCGGCAACGTGCCGCGTGCGCTGGCGTTGGCCTGGACCTATGTGGCGCATTCGGACAGTTCCGTTTCGGCGACCATGTTCAAGGCCATCGTGCAGGGCTTCCAGTCGGTCGAGCCACTGAGGATCGGTGAACTCTGGGCGCTGCCGTCGCTGTTGCGCTTCGTGCTCATCGAAAATCTCCGCCGGCTGGCGGTCAGGGTCAACCGCACGCGTCAGATGCGCCAGATCGCCAATGAGGTGGCTGACAAGGTGCTGGCGACCGACGACAGCCCGGACCGGCAGGCGATCCTGTCGAACTTCAGTGCCCACGCGCACGACACCACTTTCGCTACCCAATTGCTCTACCGTTTGCGTGACGGGTCGCAGAATGCCGGCAGGGCCTTGGAGTGGCTGGAAGGCGAGCTTGAGAAGACCGGCACGGATGCCGAGGAAATCATCATTGCCGAACACCACACGCTGTCCAGCGGCAATGTGACGACCGGCAACATCATCCGCGGGCTGCGTCTGATCAACGACGTCGACTGGACCGTCTGGTTCGAAGACGTCAGCCGCATCGATACCGTGCTGCGCGGGCGAACCGATTTCGCCGCGCTCGATTTCTTTTCGCGCGATCAATACCGCACCGCGATCGAGGAACTGGCCCGCCGCTCGAATCTTTCGGAATACCGTGTCGCCGAGAAGGCGATCGAACTGGCCGGCCACACGGCCGAGGAGGGCGTGGCGGATCCCGCTGAGGCAGGCGACGTCCCAGTTTCGACCGCGCACACGGATGTCGGCTTTTATCTTGTCGGCCCGCGCCGGCTCGAGTTGGAAAAGACGATCGGCTATCGACCGACCGTCAGCCAGAGGCTGAAGCGCGCCTTCACCAAGACCGGATGGCTTGGCATTGTCGTGCCGGTGTTTGCCCTCACGGTCCTGCTTCTCGTCCTGTCCGGCAATGCGCTCGCCCATCTAGGCCTGTCGGTGACCTCGATCGTGCTCATGCTCGCGCTGTTCGCCGTCCCTGCCAGCGAGGGCGCCCTTGCGTTCTTCAACACTGTGGTCTCGTTGTTCCTGAAACCGACACGCCTGATCGGTTATGACTACAGGCACGGCGTGCCGCCGGAGGCGCGCACCCTTGTCGTGGTGCCGTCGCTGATCGGCTCGCGCGACGACGTCGAGGAGAGCATTCGCAACATCGAAGTGCACTACCTTGCCAATCTGGCCGACGAGATTTATTTCGCGCTGCTCTCGGACTGGCCCGACAGCAAGACCGAGATCGATGTCGCGGATACCGAGATCCTCGGATTCGCTCGCGCCGAGATAGACCGTCTCAATGCCCGTTATCCCTCGGAGGGCGCGCCCCGCTTCTACATCCTTCATCGCCGCCGTCTCTTCAATGCCGCAGAGGGCGCCTGGATGGGCTGGGAGCGCAAGCGCGGCAAACTGCACGAACTCGACCTTCTGCTGCGCGGCGATAGCGACACCACCTTCCTACCGCTTGGCGTGCCGCTTCCGGAAAATGTCGTCCATGTGATGACCCTGGACGCCGACACCCGCACCACCCGCGACGCAGTGGCAAGTCTCGTCGGCAAGCTCTGCCATCCGCTCAACCGCCCGCATTTCGATGCCGCCAAGCGCGTCGTCACGGCTGGCTACGCGATCCTGCAGCCACGCATCACGGCATCGCTGACCAGCGGTGACGAAGCATCGTTCTTCCAGCGGGTCTTCTCTGCAAATCGTGGGCTGGATCCGTACGTCTTCGCCGTGTCGGACCTCTATCAGGACGTCTTCGGAGACGGCTCCTTTACCGGCAAGGGCCTCTACCATGTCGACGCTTTCGAGGCGGCGCTGAAGGGGCGGATCGAGGAAAATACCATCCTCAGCCATGATCTGCTCGAAGGCGCCCTGGCGCGCTCTGCCCTGGTCACCGACGTGGAGCTGGTCGAGGACTATCCGACCCGCTACTCGGTCGACGCCTCTCGTCATCATCGCTGGGCGCGGGGCGACTGGCAGTTGCTCGGCTTCATCCTCGATCCGCGCTCCGGCGTGCCAGCATTGTCGCGCTGGAAGATGGTCGACAATCTGCGCCGCTCGCTGACACCGATCTTCTGGGTGTTGGCCGCGATCGCCGGCTGGACCCTGCTACCTTTCACGCAGGCCGCGCAGTGGCAGGCGCTGCTGATCCTTAGCCTGTTCATGGCGCCGACATTCAACATCGTCAACGCCATCCTGCCCAAGAGCGGCGACCAGACGGCGCGGGGGCATTTCTCGGCGCTGGCACGCGACGTTGCCTTCGGCACCGCGATGGTGGCGCTGAAGATCCTGCTGATGGCGCACAACGCCTGGATGATGGGCGACGCCATCGTTCGCACGCTCTACCGGCTATTCGTCAGCCGCCAGAACCTCTTGGAATGGCGCACTGCCTCGCAGGCGCACAAGAGCGGCGACAACGATCTCGCCTCCTATTACGGCATGATGTATGGCGCCGTGATCATCGGTTTCGTTGGTCTCGCCGTTCCGGTTCTGGCCGATTCTACTGGCGCGTTCGTCGCTTTCTTCTTCGCGCTGTTCTGGATCGCGTCGCCGGCGGTGGCCTCGTGGATCAGCCGTTCGGCCGAGACCGAGGACCGGCTGCGGATTTCGGCGGCCGACATCCACACGCTGCGCACCGTGGCCCGGCGGACATGGCACTATTTCGAATCCTTCGTCACGTCGGAGCATCACAATTTGCCTCCCGACAACTTCCAGGAGAGCCCGGCGCCCGTGGTCGCGCCGCGCACCTCGCCGACCAATATCGGCGTCTACTTGCTTTCGGTCGTTTCCGCGCGCGATTTCGGCTGGATCAGCCTGTCCGACGCCATCACGCGCATCGATGCCACCATGTCGACGATCGAAGGAATGCCGCGCGAGCGCGGCCACCTCTTCAACTGGTACGACACGACGACGCTGAAGCCCTTGTACCCCCTCTACATTTCTGCCGTCGACAGCGGCAACCTCGCTGGACATCTTGTGGCTGTGGCGGCGGCCTGCGCCGAATGGGCCGAAGCGCCTTCCGTCCATCTCCAGGGCGATTTCGAGGGCATTCTCGACACTGTCGCCATCCTCGGCGAGAGCCTCGACGAACTGCCCGATGACCGCCGGCAACTGCGCCCCCTGCGCCAGCGTCTCGCCGACCGCCTCGACGGCATGCGCCGCGCCGTCGACACCATCAAGGCACAGCCGGAAATGGCGTCGATCCGCACCATCAACCTGGCAGTTCTGGCAGGCGAGATCCGCAAGCTGGCGGCGGCCATCCACACCGAGGCCGCTTCGGGCCACAGCGAGGTCATTGTCGACTGGGCGGGAAGGCTCGAAGCCACCTGCGAAGCGCATGTGCATGACGCGCATAGCGACGACAACGCCGTCGCGGCGCTGCGGGCCAAGCTCCTGACGCTGCGCGAGCGCACGCGGCGGTTCGCCTTCGAGATGGAGTTCTCGTTCCTGATGCGGCCTGAGCGCAAGCTGCTCTCGATCGGCTACCGCGTCGAAGAACATCAGCTCGATGAAAGCTGTTATGACCTGCTCGCCTCGGAGGCGCGGCTGACCAGCCTGTTCGCCATCGCCAAGGGCGACTTGCCGACGGAACACTGGTTCCGGCTTGGCCGGCCGATCGTCGAGATCGGTTTCCAGGGCGCGCTGATGTCCTGGTCGGGCTCGATGTTCGAATATCTGATGCCGCCGCTCGTGATGAAGGAGCCGCAGGGCAGCATTCTCAACCAGACGAGCAAGCTGATCATCAAGCGCCAGATCCAGTACGGCCGCGAAAAGAACGTGCCCTGGGGCATCTCGGAAGCGGCCTACAACGCCCGCGACCGTGAGCTGACCTACCAGTATACCAACTTTGGCGTGCCCGGCCTGGGCCTGAAGCGCGGCCTCGGCCAGAACACCGTGATCGCGCCCTACGCGACCATCCTGGCGGCGCAGTTCAACCCGCGCGAAGCGGTGCGGAACCTGGCGCGGCTCCGGCAGATCGGCGCGCTCGGCCGCCATGGCTTTTATGACGCGGTCGACTTCACGCCGCAGCGCGTCCCCGAAGGCACCGATCATGTCGTCGTGCAGAACTACATGGCCCATCATTCGGGCATGTCCATCGCGGCTGTCGCCGACGCCATTTTCGAAGGCCGCATGCGCGACCGCTTCCACAGCGATCCGGTCATCGAATCGGCCGAGCTGCTTCTGCAGGAGCGGGCGCCGCGCGACATCCCGACGGCGACCGTCCGGACAGAGGCCGACGAACGTGCCAAGGACGAGAGCGAAGTCGAGAGCCCCGACAGCCGCATCGTGCTCGATCCTTTGCGGGCACTGCGCTCCACGAGCATGATGTCGAACGGCCGCTACTCGGTGATGGTCACCGCGACTGGCTCCGGCTACAGCCGCTGGGGCGATCTTTCCATCACGCGCTGGCAGCCGGATCCGACCGAGGACCGGCTGGGCTCCTACATCTTCCTGCGCGACGCAAGCACCGGCGACTGGTGGTCGGCGACCGCCGAGCCGAAACGCGCGGCGGAGGAAAAGGCGCAGACCCTGTTCTCCGACGACAAGGCAAGCTTCCTGAAATCGGTCGCCTCCCTGCGCTCCGAGGTCGAGTGCATCGTCATTTCCGAAGGCAATGGCGAGGGCCGCCGCGTCACGCTCTATAATGATGGCGCATCCGACCGCCACATCGAGGTGACCTCCTTTGCCGAGCTGGTCCTCGGCTCCGAAGCATCGGACAATGCTCATCCGGCGTTCTCGAAAATGTTCGTGGAAACCGAAATCGCGCCGAACAACGGCGCGATCTTCGCCACGCGGCGCAAGCGCGAAACCAGCGAGCCCGACATCACCCTGGTGCATTTCGTCACCGACCCGTCCGGGCCGGAGCGTGATGCCGAGGCCGAGACGGACAGGCGCGCTTTCATCGGTCGTGGCCGCACTATCGTAGACGCGGCCGCTTTCGATCCGGGGGCCAAGCTTCGCGGTCTTTCGGGTTTCACCCTCGATCCGATCGCCTCCTTGCGCCGCCAGGTGCGGGTGCCGGCCAACAAGAAGATATCGCTGACCTTCTGGACCGTCGTCGGCGCCAGCCGTGGCGAGCTGGAAGAAGCCATCGCCCGGCTCGACCATCCGGATAGCTTTGCCCGCCAGGCGATGCTCGCCTGGACGCGCAGCCAGGTCCAGACACGTCACATGGGTCTCAGCCTGACCGATGCCGCCAACGTGCAGAAGCTTGCGCGCTATTTGATCTATCCCGATCCGTTCCTGCGGCTTCCCGCCGAATCCATCGCTTCGGGGCTGGGCAAGCAGTCGAGCCTGTGGCCGACCAGCATCTCTGGGGATTTCCCGATCTTTCTGGTCAGGATCGGCGACGTCGCTGATCTGGAGATCGTCGCGCAGGCGCTTCGCTTCCAGGAATATATGCGCACGCGCGGCATGATGATCGACTTCGTGGTCGTCAACGAACAGGCGTCTTCCTATGTCCAGGACCTGCAGAGGGCGGTCGAGACGCTGTGTGAAAACAGCCGCCTGCGTGGCAAGGAACTCGGCCCTCGCCAGCACATTTTCGCCGTGCGCCGCGACCTTATGGACGAGACTACCTACAAGACGCTGCTCGCCGTCGCCCGTGTTGTCCTGCACACACGCAACGGCACGATCTTCGACCAGATCGAGCGGGCCGAAGGAGCTGCCCTGCAGGCGCGCGACGCGTTGCAGCTGGCCGGGCGCGAAGGGTCTGCCTCGTCGCCCTTGCCGCAGACATTGGCCGTGCAGACTGTGTCGAATGTCGGCGCCGACGGCACTGGTCTCGATCGATGGAACGGCTTTGGCGGCTTCGACGGCGACGGTCGCCACTATGTCGTCAGGCTGGCTGGCCGCCGCACCACGCCGCAACCCTGGATAAACGTAGTCTCCAACGCGTCGTTTGGCTTCCACACCTCGGCCGAGGGCGCGGCCTTCACCTGGAGCCGCAACAGCCGCGACTACCAGCTGACCCCATGGTCGAACGACCCGGTTTCGAACCGTCCGGGCGAGGGGTTCTATATCCATGACCTCGCCGGCGGCAGGGCGTTCTCGCCGCTTGCTGCCGTGGTGCGCGATCCCTCGATGACCTACGAGGCCTGGCACGGGCAGGGCTTCTCGACGTTCCGCGCCAAACGCGGACCCTTGTCGATGGATCTAACCCATGTCGTCGACCCGATCGATCCGGTGAAGATTTCGCGATTGCGCATTCAGAACTCCGGGTCGGTGCCAGTGCGGCTGCGTGTCTATGCCTATGCCGAATGGGTGCTCGGCGGGCATCGCTCGCGCACGGCGTCGACCATCGTCCCATCGCGGGACCCGGCCACCGGCGCGCTCCTGGCGCAAAATCCGTACGGGCTCGATTTCGGCGAGCGGGTGGCCTTCCTGGCTTCGGACGCCAGTGCGCAATCGGTGACGGCAGACCGTACGGAGTTCCTGGGCCGTCATGGCTCGACCGAGATGCCGCAGGCGGTTCTGAACGGTGCTGCCCTATCTGGCCGCGTCGAGGCGGGAGACGATCCGTGCGCGGCCATTGCCCGGGATGTCGAGGTGCCGCCCGGTGGCGGCGTGACGATGCTCTGGCTGTTGGGCGATGCCGACTCCGCCGATCAGGCCAGCACCCTGATTCAGGAGCATCGGTCCAAGGATTTCGATCAACGTCTGGCCGACAACGAGCAGGCGTGGCGCGGGTTCCTGGACACGATCCAGGTCCAGACGCCGGACAAAGGTCTCGACGCCATGGTCAATCACTGGCTGCCCTATCAGAGTCTCGCCTGCCGTATCCGCGCCCGCTCAGCCTTCTATCAGGCCAGCGGCGCCTTCGGCTTCCGCGACCAGTTGCAGGATACGCTGGCGTTGCTCGCGCATGACCCCGGCTTGGCGCGCGACCAGATCCTCAATGCGGCGCGGCGGCAGTTCCCCGAGGGCGATGTGCAGCATTGGTGGCTGCCGCGTACAGGGGCGGGCGTGCGTACGATGATATCCGATGACGTCGTGTGGCTGGCTCACGCCACCGCGCGCTATCTGCTGGTCACCGACGATACCACCATCCTCGAGGAGCAATTGCCCTTCATCGAGGGACAAAAGTTAGGCGAGGGCGAGCACGATGCCTTCTTCACCCCGGAGATTTCGGAGAAGACTGTCTCCCTCTACGAGCACTGCGCGCGTGCCCTCGATCTGGCCATCTCGCGCAGCAGCCCGGCCGGGTTGCCGCTGATCCTCGGCGGCGACTGGAACGACGGCATGAACCGCGTCGGCGAGCACGGCAGGGGCGAGAGCGTCTGGCTGGGATGGTTCCTGCTGAAGACGCTGGGCGATTTCGCCGCCATCGCCAAGAGCGAAGGCGATACCGAGCACGCCGAGGCCTGGACAAGCCACGCCGACGCGCTGAAACGGGCGCTTGAAAACACTGCCTGGGATGGCGAATGGTACCGGCGCGGCAGTTTCGACGACGGCACGCCGCTGGGCTCGCACACATCCGAAGAGTGCAAGATCGACTCCATTGCCCAGTCCTGGAGCGTCCTTTCGGGCGAAGGCGACCCGGCTCGATCGAAGACGGCGATGGCGCAGGCGACCAGGCTGCTGGTCGACGACGAGCTCAAGATCGTCAAGCTGTTCACCCCCGCCTTTTCGAAGACGGACAAGGATCCGGGCTACATCAAGAGCTATCCGCCGGGCGTGCGCGAGAATGGCGGGCAATATACCCATGCCGCCACGTGGTTCGTCATTGCGCTGGCCGAGATGGGGCAGACCGACGAGGCCTATCGCTGCTTCTCGATGCTCAATCCGGTCAACCACGCGATCGACGAGGCTTCGGCCGAACTCTATCGCGTCGAGCCCTATGTGGTCGCGGCCGACGTCTATGCCGGCGACGACCATGATGGTGGCAACAAGGGCGGTCGCGGCGGCTGGACCTGGTATACAGGCTCGGCCGGCTGGCTCTATCGGGCGGCCGTAGAGGGCATCCTGGGCATTGAACGTCGCGGCAATAGGGTCCAGTTCACGCCGAAGCTACCCAGCCACTGGGACGGCTATTCCGCCACGCTGAAGATGCTTGGGGCCGAACTTCGGGTCCGGGTTGTTCGCGACAGCAAGGCCAAGGCGATGTCACTGGAACTGGACGGGGCAAAGGCCAAGACCTCGTCGGTCGAACTCAGGAACGGCGAAGTTTCGGAGGTCGTTGTACGGATTCCGGGCTGAGATAGGCCTCTCGCGACGAGCAGGGCCTGGGTGGCCCTGTTCGAGACTTTACGCAAGCTTGCGGTATGGTTGTAGAAAATTCAGAAATATCAAAAACTTGCCGGTTTAAGTCACAGAGCTTGGGGCGGCCGCGGCGCTTTGCGCCTTGAATGTTTGCGCCCCGCCGCGCCATTTCGTCTGGCGTTATACTGTTCAAATGGCTCTATTCACCGACAGTCATCCGCCCGACATTGTTGGTGATTAAAATTGTGGCAGTGCACCCCAGGTGCCATGATTTCGCCGCACGGGTGACATTTTACCTGTCTTCTCAAACCGTTAGGTGATCACGGCAGATTTCGGAACGTCGCCATCTTTTGTTCGCGTAAAAGG
Organism: Mesorhizobium sp. ES1-1; assembly: GCF_020164785.1. Taxonomy (GTDB): domain Bacteria; phylum Pseudomonadota; class Alphaproteobacteria; order Rhizobiales; family Rhizobiaceae; genus Mesorhizobium. Next base: position 478,682 of record NZ_JAIUGX010000002.1, read on the forward strand.
AACTGAAGAGGTACACGGCCATTGTTTTGCGACGTATCAACCGATACGAGTCAAATGATGCAGTGCACAACAAACAGCGTGGCGGAGTAACTGGGGTGACCCTTCTGCAAATCTATTGGAGAGCGCTTGGTTACCTAGCGGCCGACAGGAAACGCGTTGCGTTGATCTGTTCCGCCAACGTTGCTCTGGCCATCATCGCGATCCTCGAGCCCATCATGTTCGGCCGGGTAATCGATGCGATTTCGGCCCGCGGCTCGGTGTTCGCCACGCTCGCCCTGTGGGCGGGCCTTGGCGCGTTCAACATCATTGCCTTCGTCATGGTTGCGCGCGGCGCCGATCGCTTTGCTCATAAGCGGCGCAGCGAGGTTCTTTGCCAGTCGTTCGAACGTGTGATCACCATGCCGCTTGCCTGGCATCATCAGCGTGGAACGTCCAACGCTTTGCATACGCTGTTGCGCGCCGTCGAGACGCTGTTCAGCCTGTGGCTCGAATTCATGCGCCAGCATCTCTCGACGGCGGTCGCTCTGGTTCTGCTGATCCCAACGGCAATCAGCATGGATCTGCGGATGTCGATGGTTCTGCTGGCCCTCGGCGTACTCTATGTCGGCATCGGCCGCGTGGTCATGAAGCGGACCAAGGCCGGCCAGGCAGCCGTGGAGCGCCACTACCATAAGGTGTTCGCCCATGTAACCGACTCGGTTAGCAACGTCGCCGTTCTGCAAAGCTACAATCGCTTGGGTCACGAGGCGGAGACGCTGCGCGGTTACGTCAAGAACCTGCTTGATGCACAGAACCCGGTTCTCGATTGGTGGGCCTTGGCCAACGCGCTGCACCGCCTGTCTTCGACGATCTCGATGATGGTCGTGCTGTTGATCGGCGCCTATCTCGTCACGCATGGCCAGCTGCGCATCGGCGATGTGATTGCCTTTACCGGTTTCGCAACCCTGCTTATCGCCCGGCTCGACCAAATGTCGGCCTTCGCCAACCAGATTTCAGAAGCCCGCGCCAAGCTTGAGGATTTCTACCAGCTCGAGGATTCTGCCGCCGATGCGGCCGAGCCGGACGGTCTTCGCGATCTCACGAATGTCACGGGTCATGTCCGCTTCGAGAATGTCGGATTCGAATTCGCCAATTCGGGGCAGGGCGTCAGCGATGTATCATTCGAGGTGCAGGCCGGCCAGACGGTGGCCATCGTCGGCCCGACGGGTGCGGGCAAGACCACGCTCATCAATCTGCTGCAGCGCGTCTTCTCGCCTTCCAGTGGCCGCATCCTGATCGACGGCATCGACACGCGCACCGTGACACGCAAGTCGCTGCGTCATTCGATCGCCACCGTGTTCCAGGATGCGGGCCTGCTCAACCGTTCTATCGAGGACAACATCCGTGTTGGCCGCGCCGATGCGAGCAATGCCGAAATCCATGCCGCCGCCAACGCGGCCGCTGCGCAGGATTTCATCCTGGCCAAGAGCAATGGCTACGATACGATTGTCGGCGAACGTGGCGGCCAGCTGTCGGGTGGCGAGCGTCAGCGCATCGCCATTGCGCGTGCCGTTTTGAAGGACGCACCGATCCTCGTGCTCGACGAGGCGACGAGCGCGCTCGACGTTGAGACCGAAGACCGCGTGAAGGAAGCGATCGACGAATTGCGACGCGACCGCACCACCTTCATCATCGCTCACCGACTGACAACCGTCCGCGACGCCGATCTGGTCGTCTTCATGGACAAGGGCAGGGTGATCGAGATGGGCGGCTTTGCAGAACTGTCGCTGCGTAACGGGCGCTTCGCCAGCCTGCTGCGCGCCGGCGGCCTGCTCAACGACGAGGAGGTTCGCCGCCTCAGCCGCACCGTGCAGCAGCAGGAAGAAGCCGCCTGAGAGATCATCTACCTTCTCCCGCAGGGGAAGAAGGTAGAGCCTCCTGCGACACCACCGCTGGATTGCCCCAAACGGGCCGGCGGTCTATGTAGAACCGCATGAGCGACACCACCTCACGCCTCACCAGTTGGATGGATCTTGCCAACCCGACGCGCTTCGTCGGGCTGGCGGATAGGCTCGTCCCGTGGCTGGCCGCAGCCTCCGCGCTGATCCTCGCCGCCGGGCTCTATATGAGCTTCGCCGCGCCCGAGGATTTCCAGCAGGGCACCACCGTCCGCATCATGTACATCCACGTGCCTTTCGCCTGGCTCGCCATGATGTGCTACTCGCTGATGGCGGTTTCCGCCCTCGGCACGCTGGTCTGGCGGCATCCGCTGGCGGACGTCGCCCTGAAATCCGCCGCACCCATTGGTGCCGTGTTCACCGCGCTGGCGTTGGTCACCGGGTCGATCTGGGGCAAGCCGATGTGGGGTACCTGGTGGGTATGGGACGCGCGCCTGACCTCGGTGTTCGTCTTGTTCCTGATGTATCTCGGCATCATAGCGCTGACCCGCGCGCTGGATGACGCAAGCCGTGCCGCCTGGGCCGCAGCCATCATCACGCTGGTCGGCTTCATCAACATTCCGATCATCAAGTTCTCGGTCGAATGGTGGAACACGTTGCACCAGCCGGCCTCGGTGTTCAGGCTCGGCGGGCCTACAATCGATCCAAGTCTGCTCTGGCCATTGTTGGTCATGGCTGTCGGCTTCACGGTGCTGTTCTTCACACTGCACCTGATGGCGATGCGCACGGAAATCCGCCGTCGCCGCGTCATCGCCATGCGCCGGGTTGCGGCGCGGCAGGCGGAGCGGCAGCCGGCCTAGATCAGGCCGTCCGCCCCCGTGCTGCCACCGGCAGCGTCTCCAACACCGTCTCGCCGTCGATCAGATTGACCTCGTTGAACAAATTGGTGACGACGCAACAATGGTCGGGCACAACGCGCACGCGGTCGCCGATGCTGAGCCTGCCTTCGCCTGAAAGCGTGACGGTGCCGTGCTCTTCGCTGAGACCTGTCACCCGTGCTCCCGAAATGCCGAGCAACTCGCCGAAATCCGGCAGGCCTAGCGTATCGCTGGTCAGCGCCTTGCTGCCGCTATCCAGGATGGCGCGCGTCGGCGTCGGATGGCTGACCACCGTCGACAGCACCGTCAGCGCGCAATCGTCGAGCGTGCCGACGCCTTTGGCGACCTGGTAGCGATCAAGATAAATGTAGGTGCCGGGCCGGTATTCGGTGACGACGGATGTGTCTGCGGAGCGCCACATATCAGGGGTCCCGCCACTGGAGACGCGTTTGCAGGCGAGTCCCGACGCAGCCAGTTTCTGTTTGGCGTCCGCCAGCCAGGCTTCGGCTTCTTCGGCTCGGCCCGCGGCCGGATAGGTCATCAGCCCGCCGAAGACGAGCCCGGCGGCCTTGTCGATCCGCCCGGCGAGGGCGACTGCCTCATCCGCCGACTGCACGCCACAGCGGCCCATGCCTGTGTCGCATTCCACCAGAACCGGCAGGGGGTGGCCCGCATCGGCAAAGGTGGCGGCAAGCCCCTCGATCGTCTCCAGACTGTCGGCCGTGACGGACAGGGCGATACGGCGGTGCAGGGCAAGAAGCCGCTCCAGCTTGGCGCGGCCGATTATGTTGTAGGGAAGAAAAATGTCGTCGAGGCCGGCGTCGGCCATGACCTCGGCCTCGCCGATCTTCTGGCAGGTGATGCCGACGGCGCCGGCCGCGACCTGCTTCTTAGCCCAGTAGGGCAGTTTATGGGTCTTGATGTGCGGCCTCAGCTTCAGCCCGATGCGGTCGGCATGGGCCTGCGCGCGGGCAATGTTGGCCTCCGCGCGCGCGGCATCGATCAGGATCGACGGCGTGTCGAGGTCATGGATGGTCGGCATCGTCTGTCATCCCTTCGAAATCCGCAGGGGTTATGACGCTGAAAGCGCATGATGTCATGCGGCCAGCGGCCCGGACCTGTGGTCCATGCGCTGGAACGCGAGAGCCCGAAAAGGCAAGACGGATCGACACTTCGTCGGCGTTCGGCTATTCGATTTGCCTGACAAGTCGACATCAGGGATCAGCATCATGAAACGCTCCGCCATCAACGACATCATCCGCGAAGCTGACGCTTTCATCCGCTCGTTCGGCTACGTCATGCCGCCCTTCGCCTATTGGTCGCCGGAGGAGATGAAGGCCCGCCAGGTCGATTCTTCGGCGGTGTTTACCTCACGGCTCGGCTGGGACATCACCGATTACGGCCAGGAGAAGTTCAAAGAACTTGGCCTGTTCCTGTTCACCGTGCGCAACGGCCGCTACGAAGACATGAAGAAGGGCATGGGCATGCTCTATGCCGAGAAGATCATGATCTCGCGCAAGGATCAGCTGTCGCCGATGCATCGACACAACATCAAGGCCGAGGACATCATCAACCGCGGCGGCGGCAAGCTGGTGCTGGAACTGTTCATGCACGATCGCGATGGCGGCATCGACCCGAAGGCCGAAGTCACCGTGCCTGTCGACGGAACCATCCACAGGCTGCCGGCCGGCGGCCTGCTGAAACTCGATCCAGGCCAGAGCGTCACCCTGCTGCCGGGCGTTTGGCATGCCTTCTGGGCCGAAGGCAAAGACGTGCTGATCGGCGAGGTGTCGACCGTCAATGACGACCTCACCGACAACGTCTTTCGCGAACCAATCGGCCGCTTTTCCAACATCGACGAGGACGTCGCGCCGGTGCACCTCCTGGTGTCCGATTACGAGAAGTGGCTGGGCTGATGCGGTTCACTTGGCCTGATAGAGAAGTGCGCGCAGCCTGCGCACTTCAGCAATTTAGCGAGGAATGTCATGGCGTGCTGCGGCCATAAAATCCTGATCCGCAACGGTAGCGCCGCTGAACTCGATGTCTTCTCCTCGATTTGCTCCTTCGCCAGTTTGAATGAAGTTCGAGCCGCCCAGAAAGTCCCGACCTTCGACCCATGATTTCCAAGGCCCGGTCTGCGCCGCGGCAACTCGTGCCTCTATCTCCTGGAGTTCGAATTCGGATAGGGATGTCGTCATGGCTGGGCCTCAGTGACAGCAGTCGTGCTGCACGCTCGTTCGGCACAGGCAGGACGAGGTGATCGGCACATCCGCCTTGGCAGTGCACCGGCGAGCCTGGCCTGTAGTCCCGGCAACTCGTCGCTCTCGCCGCGCCGCCGCAAACACTCGACCAGTCCGTGCAGCAACCAGACATTGTCGGGGTGCTGGGCGCAGCGCTGCACCGTGCCGCTGAGGCCCAGATCGTCGCGATAGACCTGCTCGGCCTCTCGCGCGTGGCCCTGGTCGAGAAGCAGCGCCGCCAGCGCATGGCGGGGAGGGTGCATCCATGCCCATGGCTCGGTGTAGGAGAGATTGTCGTCCAGTTCGACTGCCAGCCGCAGATGGCTATAGGCCTCGTCATGCCGGCCCTGGTGGTACGCAAGCTCGCCGTCGAGCAGGGCGGCGCCAACAGCCAGAGAGGCGCGAGCCGGGTTGCTGAGGAAACGCCGCTCCGGCGCGATTCGCTCCAGATGCTGGTGGAACCGCTCGCGCTCGCGCTCGGCTTGGGCGAAGTTCCTCAACGTCGCATGCGCGACGCCCTTGGCGTAGTGCTGCATGGCCGCCGTCAGCACATAAAGGCCGGGCTCCTCGACATCGGCTTCGTCGATGATCTCCCGCCAGCGGCCGAAGCGCACAAGCACATGCGATTTCATCGCATGGTAGCCTTCCACCGTCTGGGTGAGCTTGGGCCGCTCCGGCAGGCTGACCACCTCGCGCGTCACCAGCCCGCGCACCTTGTCTGCAGCCCACAGCGCCGGCCGGTACTGCCCCGACAACATGCAGGTGAACATCATCAGATGCAGGTCGTGGCAGCAGCCGAGCAGGTAATAGGTCGGCTCGTCGGCATAGGCGAGGTAGAGGTCGTTGGCGCGGTCCGCCTTCTCGCTGGCAAGCCTGGCCTTCTCATACGCGCCGCACAGCACGTAGATATGCCCCGGCATATGGTTCATGTGTCCGGCATCGGGGCACATTTCGCCAAGCAGGTCGGCCGAGCGCATGCCGCGTTCCGGCATGGTGGACATTTCCAAGAGGTGGATGTGCAGGTGAGCGATCGCCGGATGCTGGGCGTCGCCGGCCTCGTCGGCGAGCCGGATCGACCGCTCGCAAACCTCCAGCGCCTCGACGACATCCGAATTCGGCGCCGGCGCACCGGTCTTGAGGTTCCACAGCCGCCGCACGGTGCGCATCATCAGCGCCTCGACGAGCAGCGCCATCACGTCATGGTCGTCGGGGAATTCCTGGTAGACCAGCCGCATCGCGGCGGCATAGGCATCGTCCCACCGCTCGAATTCCTGGGGGCTCACCCGGTGCGGTTTCTGGAAGCGGGCGGCCAGCGCTTCGATCAAGTGCCTTTCGACGTCGCTGGCGGAAGCCGCACTGGCGCGCGCCAGCCGCACATGCTCGAAGCATTGCTTTGTCGCGCGGTCCGCCTCGGCCTCGCCATGCTCCTTCCAGGTCAAATTGTAGAAAGGCCCGGCGGCATAGGCGATACCCCAATGCACCATGGCGCAGTCGGGATCGGTCTCCAGCGCTTTCTCGAAGCACTTGATGCCTTCCTCATGGTTGAAGCCGTAGCACCAGTTCAAGCCGATATCGAACCAGCGCTGGGTCTCGGTGGAGGAGGTGGAGATAGGGCGGCGGTAGGCGCCGAGTTTGAAGCGGTCCATGTCTTCCATTCGATTCGCATGGTTGCCCGTCGCCGGCTGAAGCGGCGATATCTTACCAGCCAGCCAGTTCTGGCAAGTCGTCAAGCCAGCTCTTCTCGGTCATCAAGGCATCGCCGGCCTCCGGGGCGGCCTCGGTGGCGTTTTGAATGAGCCAGTCCATCCATTTGCGATAGGCTGCGGGCTCCAGTTGAGGCGGCAGAACCTTGGCCTTGGCCAGCATCCGCTTGCGGAAACTGGTTTGCCTGCGGAGTTTGGTCGTCGTGAACTTGATGGCCTTTCCCTGGCATTCGACTATCCACCGCTCGCCCCCAAGACTGACAAGGCGGTCGATGGCGAAATCGGGATCGACCGGCCTGTCCCGCCAGGGAAGCTCGACAGCATTCTTCCTCAGGTCGAGTGCCCATCGCCGGTAGGTCGTCCCGACACGCTGAGGCGGCAGCACACCGGCGTGCTCGAGCATCTTTCTTCGGAAGGTCGGCTGCGTCTTGAGCTGACCGGTCGTGAATTCGACCCGATGCCCCCGGAATTCGACGTGCCACCGGATCCTCCCATTGCCGACATACTTCACCAGCCTGTCGATGACGAACTCATCCTCGACAAGCGCCACGGAGCCTTGGCGGATGCTGTCGAAAATGAACTGGCTATCGGTGGGCATTATGCGGACTCGTGCAGGAAGCGCATGCGGAGCTTAGCTCACGGAACTGCACAAGTGACCACCAAACATACAACGCTTCAGCCGACCGGTTCAGCTATGAGTGCGTTGGTCGTCAGATGATGGATGAGGCCAGCGATAGGACATCAAAACCGATTCTACCGAAAGCTGGCTGGGGAACCTGGATTCGAACCAGGACTAACGGAGTCAGAGTCCGTGGGTCTACCGTTAACCTATTCCCCAGCAGGCGCGATCATGGATCGCGCGGGCCAAGCGGCTGAGCCGCGTGAGCGCTGCCTTGTAGCCGCCAGCGGAAAATAGTCAACCCCGCTCTGCACCCCTATCGGTTCTTTGACAGCGCGGTTCGCGGGTGTGGGGATGGAATACGCCGGCTCGAATCTACGTGCGGCCGAATTGCGAGCGTTCGAAGAACAGCACAATGCCGAGGCCCAGAATCAATGGGACTATCAGGTAGAACAGCCGGAACACCAGCAGCGCCGCCAGCACGCCGACGGGGTCCATGTCCGACAGGCCGGCCAGGAAAACCACCTCGAACACACCGAGCCCGCCCGGCGCGTGCGAGATCTGTGCGATGGAGAAGGAGACCAGGAAGACACCAAGCACGACGAAATAGCCGGGGTTGTGGGCAGCGGGCAGGGCGAAGAAGATGATCGCGGCGGCGGCGAGCAGCTCGATCGGGCCGATCAGCAATTGCCTGGCAACGATCGGCAGCGCCGGATAGTGCACCTGCAAGCCGGCGATTTTCAGCGGATTGAGATGCAGCCAGCTGCCGAAAATGTAGGCGCCGACCAGCATCAACAGGGCAATCCCGGCGATGATGGCCAGGCCGTGATGCGGTGCGCCGGAGAAGCGGTCGATGATTTCGGGTTCGAACACCAGGACAAAGCCGCCGACCAGCACGCTGGACAGCACGAAGGTGATCCAGCAGATCGCCACCAGAATGCCGACATCCTGGCCGGTCAGGCCCCTCGTACCGTAGGCTCGGTAGCGGATGACGGCGCCGGAGAACACCGAGCCGCCAATATTGTGCGACAGCGCATAGGTGGTGAAGGAGCAAAGGGTCACGAACAGCCACGAGACCCTTTTGCCGATATGCAACAGCGCGATGTGGTCGTAGCCGGCGAGCGAGGCATAGGCGATCACCGAACACAGGGCCGCGAGCAGCCAGCCGCGCGCCGGGATGGCCGAAATGCCGTCCCAGACATCATCGAGCGAGATGCCGCGCAGCTCATGCCACAACAGCAGCAGCGAGAAGATCACCGCCGCGATGCCGACGACCGGCCAGAAATAGCGTTTCCAGTTCATTGCCTGACTGCCATGCGACGTGGATCGCTTCCTTCTGTCGGGTCGGCCCGCTGTTTCGGATTGTCCCTGCATTTCAGAAATGCCTCATTGAAGCCGGCTATTCAACCGCGATCGTTTTTCATAGCGGCGGCTGTCGGCAATCGGCCATGCAGGATGCCGTTGCGCGAGGCGGTCGGCGCCGCGCTGCCGATCCCGGCTCGTGAAAAGTGACCGGAACTGCCGGAACGGCCGGTGATGCGTCGAACCGGCAAAATTCGGCGGGCGGGTCTTGGTGATCAGGCGCGGCGCTGTTAGTCTGGCGGCAACTTAAAACACTCAAGCGCCCGCAGCGTCCATCATCGGTTCGCGCGGCGCCGGAAGGAACGACAGTGGAAGACCGCGACACCGGCGCCAGCGCGCCGGAGGTGGGCGCGTCCAGCGCTTCCCCAGGGCCCGCCGGCCCGGGGGCAGGCAGTTGGCAGCAACGCCGGCCGCCGGAGCCACGCTCCGCCGACGGGCATGCGGGCGACGTGGCCCAGAACCAGAAGGGCAAGCCCAAGAAGCGACGCAAGCGCAGGCGTGGGCGCAAGGTTTTTGCGCGCGACGAGCCGCGCCCCGCAACGGACCGATCGCCGCTGCCCGGCGAGGCTCCGGGTTCTGCGGCGAAGCCGCTTGCTCCTCCTGTGCCTGCTGCTTCGGTCGACATCGCATCGGCTCGGCCTGAACAGACCGTGCGGCGGCCGCCGGCGCACGAGCTTCCCGTGTTCGCGGCCCTTGACCTCGGCACTAACAATTGCCGGCTGCTGGTGGCCGTACCGACCCGGCACGGGCAGTTCCGGGTCATCGACGCCTTTTCGCGCATCGTGCGCCTGGGCGAGGGGCTGACCGCTAGCGGAAGGCTCGGCCAACCGGCGATGGACCGTGCCGTCGAGGCGCTCAAGGTCTGCGGTGATAAACTGCGTAACCGCAAAATCAGGAAGGCGCGGCTGATCGCCACCGAAGCCTGCCGTACGGCCGACAATGGCGTCGAGTTCATCGAGCGCGTCGAGCGCGAGGCGGGGCTGAAACTCGAAATCATCGACCGTCAGACCGAGGCGCGGCTGGCTGTCTCCGGCTGCGGCTCGCTCGTCGAACGCGACACTCAGGGCGTGGTCCTTTTCGACATCGGCGGCGGTTCGTCCGAGATCGCGTTGATCGACCTCAGCGGACGCCGTTCGTCACGGCTCGCCAACCACATCGTGTCGTGGACCTCGCTGCCGGTCGGTGTCGTGTCGCTGGCCGAGCGCTTCGGCGGCCGCACCGTGACACGCGAGATCTTCGCCGCCATGGTCGACGATGTCGCCGCCCGGCTGGCGACGTTCGATGGCCGCGACCGGCTGAGCCATCTGAGAGCCAGCCCCAATTTCCATCTGCTCGGCACGTCCGGCACCGTCACCACGCTAGCCGGCGTCCATCTCGACCTCGATCGCTACGACCGCCGCCGTGTCGACGGGCTGTGGATGGATCGTGACAGTGTCGACCGCATGGTGGAAAAGCTGGTCAGCTGGGACTTCCAGCAGCGCTGCGCTAACCCTTGCATCGGTGCGGATCGCGCCGACCTGGTCCTGGCAGGCTGTGCTATACTGGAGGCCATTCGCGCCGTCTGGCCGTCGGAGCGGCTACGGGTCGCCGATCGTGGCCTGCGCGAAGGGATCTTGAGCGAGTTGATGGCCGATGACGGCGTCTGGCGTAATGATGGGCGGGGCAGGGCGTGATCCCGATGCAGTCACGCTCCGGCAACTGGCGACCCGACTTTGCCTTGCTGCCAGGTCGACCCCCACTCCGTCGAGCTTTGCTCGACACCAAAACTGGGCCAGCGAGAGAACCCGGACCATGACCAAGAAGCCGGAAAAACCAGGATCGGCGAGCATTCGCGTCTTGAAGACGCGGATCAAGAAGAAGAGCGGCCTGAAGGAATCGTCGCGCCGCTGGCTGCAACGCCACATCAACGATCCCTATGTCCAGCGTTCCAAGGCCGATGGCTACCGCTCGCGTGCGGCCTATAAGCTGATCGAGATCGACGACAAGCACCATCTTCTGAAACCCGGCTTGAAGGTGATCGACCTTGGCGCAGCGCCCGGCGGCTGGTCACAGGTCGCCGCCGCGCGCACCAAATCGACCGCCGACAAGCCGCATGTCGTGGGGATCGACTATCTCGAAATGGACGCCGTGCCCGGCGCGCCGGTGCTGCTGATGGATTTCCTCGATCCGGAAGCACCGCAAAAGCTGGCCGAGGCGCTGGGCGGCGATCCCGACATTGTGCTTTCGGACATGGCTGCGCCCACCACCGGCCACAAGCGAACCGACCACATCCGCACCATGCATCTGTGCGAGGTGGCGGCGGATTTCGCGCTTTCGGTCCTGAAGCCCGGCGGCCATTTTCTCGCCAAGACTTTCCAGGGCGGCGCCGAGAACGAGCTGCTCTCGATGCTCAAGAAGAATTTCCGCTCTGTCCACCACGTCAAGCCACCGGCATCGCGCGATGAGTCTGTCGAGCTATACCTCTTGGCGAAAGACTTCAAAGGGCGAGAATCCGGTTCGACGACAGGCGGATCGGAACGTCCAGGGGATGGTTCGAAGGACTTGAGCACCCGGAGCCAAAGCGATGGGCCGGGGGAAGCCGAATAGGTTCTTCCTTCTCCCACAAGGGGAGAAGGAAGAGACGTCCCGTCTACTGCCTCGGCGGGGTCACCGGCTCCAGCGTCTTGGGCGCTGTCAGCCGGCCATGGCCGGAAACGGCGTTGCCTGCGTCGGGCGCCAGCCGCATGAATGACAGGCAGGCCGCGGCAGAGATCACGGCGACGATGAAGAAGGCGGTGTGGAAATCGCCGAGCGTCAGCGACCTGCCATGCAGGCTCGTCGAGATTTCCAGTATGCCGCCGGCAACCGCCACGCCGAGCGCGATCGACAACTGCTGGAACACGGCGGCGATCGGCGTCGCCTTGCTGGTATCGGCGGCCGAAATCTCTGCGTAAGCGAGCGCATTGATACCGGTGAAGAACATCGACCGGATGAAGCCGCCAACCAGAAGCACGGCCAGCATCAGCAAATAGGGCGTGTCTGGCGTGAACAGGCCGTTGACGGCGATCGACGCCGCGGCAATCAGCGAGCCGATGACCAGCACCCGGCGAAAGCCGACGACGCGGAAGATCAGCGCGGTGACGAACTTCATGCCGATGGCTCCGATCGCCGAGACGAAGGTGATCATGCCGGACTGGAACGGCGTCAGTCCGAAGCCGATCTGGAACATCAGCGGCAACAGGAAAGGCACGGCACCGATGCCGATGCGAAACAGGCCGCCACCCAGCACCGATGAGCGAAACACCTGGTTCCGGAAGAGATCGAGCGCCAGGAGGGGATTCTTGGCATGGCGCGCATGCAGCAGATAGAGCGCGCCCGATAGCAGCCCAACCGTCACGGTAATGACGCCGATGGCGGGCGGCAGATATGGCAGGCTGACCACCGACAGGCCGAACACCACGCCCGACGCCGCCAGCCCGCTCAGCACGAAACCGATGAAATCAAGCGGCGGGTTCTGCATCGGCTCGTTCTTCGGCAGGAAACGCGTCGCCAGCCAGATCCCGATGAGGCCGATCGGCACATTGATCAGGAAGATCCAGTGCCAACTGAAGTAGGTGGTGATGAAGCCCCCGACGGGCGGGCCGACGAGCGGTCCGACCAAGGCGGGAACCGTCAGCCACGACATGGCCGCGACGAGATCGCTTTTCGGTGTCGCCCGCACCAGCACAAGCCGACCGACCGGCGTCATCATGGCGCCGCCGATGCCCTGCAGGAAGCGTGACACCACGAAAGCCGGCAGCGAGCCAGAAAAGGCGCAGGCGATCGACCCCGCGATGAAGACCGCGATGGCGGTGCGAAAGACGTTCTTGGCGCCAAAACGGTCGGCCATCCAGCCGCTGATCGGGATGAATATCGCCAACGACACGAGATAGGCCGTCAATGCCAGCTTCAGCGCGATCGGGCTTGTATTGATGTCGATGGCGATCGCCGGCAGCGAGGTCGCGATGACGGTCGAATCCATGTTTTCCATGAAAAGAGCGACCGCCAGGATGAGCGGGATGGTGCGATTCACAAACAGGCTCGTGTCAAATTCTGTTTCCGGGCGGAGGGGCAAGACCGGAATGAAGGGCGGTTATCATGGCCAGCAACCCATGTCGTGTTAATTTGCGGTCACTTTTGTGCGACCGCACGGCCGATGGCGCAGCGCGGCGCATGATCGGCTTTTCATTGGCGCCGCGACGTGTTACCAGCCAGCGCCAATCCTGAAAGGGAAGAAACGAGTCGGCGCTGTCCATCCCGGTCCAGCGCTTTTTTGTATTCCGAGGGCTGGCCATGGCAAAAATCATCGAAACGTCCACAGGCGCCCTGGCGCTGACCTTTGACGACGTCCTGCTGCAGCCAGGTCATTCAGAGGTCATGCCGGGCGAGACCGATGTGCGCACCCGCATAGCCGGCGACATCGACCTCAACGTCCCGATCCTGTCGGCGGCGATGGATACCGTCACCGAGGCGCGTCTCGCCATCGCCATGGCTCAGGCCGGTGGCATCGGCGTCATCCACCGCAACTTCTCCCCCGCCGAACAGGCCGAACAGGTACGGCAGGTCAAGAAGTTCGAATCCGGCATGGTCATCAACCCGGTCACGATCGGGCCCGAAGCAACGCTCGCCGACGCGCTTTCGCTGATGCGCGCCTATTCGATCTCGGGCATCCCCGTGGTCGAAAACGGTGGCACGGGAGGCCAGAAGGTCGGCCGGCTGGTCGGCATCCTGACCAACCGCGACGTGCGCTTCGCCTCCGACCCGGGGCAGAAGGTCTACGAATTGATGACCCGTGAAAACCTGATCACGGTCAAGGAGAATGTCGATCAGGAGGAAGCCAAGCGGCTGCTGCACCAGCACCGCATCGAGAAGCTGGTCGTCGTCGACAAGCAGGGCAATTGTGTCGGGCTGATCACGGTCAAGGACATCGAGAAGTCGCAGCTCAACCCGCACGCCTCCAAGGACGCACAAGGACGTCTTCGCGCAGCGGCGGCCACCAGCGTCGGCGACGACGGGTTCGAGCGCGCAGAACGGCTGATCGACGCAGGCGTCGACCTGCTGGTGATCGACACCGCCCACGGCCACTCGCAGCGCGTGCTCGACGCCGTGGCGCGGGCCAAGAAACTGTCCAACTCGGTGCGCATCCTTGCCGGCAACGTCGCCACGGCTGAAGGCACGCAAGCGCTGATTGACGCGGGCGCCGATGCCGTCAAGGTCGGCATTGGCCCGGGCTCGATCTGCACCACCCGAATCGTCGCGGGCGTTGGCGTGCCGCAGCTCTCTGCCATCATGTCGGCGGTCGAGACCGCCCAGAAATCGGGCGTTTCCGTCATCGCCGACGGCGGTATAAAATATTCCGGCGATCTGGCCAAGGCGCTCGCCGCCGGCGCCAGCGCGGCCATGATCGGCTCGCTGCTTGCCGGCACCGACGAAAGCCCGGGCGAGGTCTATTTGCACCAGGGCCGCTCGTTCAAGGCATACCGGGGCATGGGCTCGGTCGGCGCCATGGCGCGCGGCTCCGCCGATCGCTACTTCCAGGCCGAGGTGCGCGACACGCTGAAACTGGTTCCCGAGGGCATCGAAGGCCAGGTTCCCTACAAAGGACCTGTGTCCGGCGTGCTGCACCAGCTTGCAGGCGGGCTGAAAGCCGCTATGGGTTATGTCGGCGGCCGCGATCTTGCCGATTTCCGCGGCCGCGCCACCTTTGTACGCATATCGAACGCCGGACTTCGTGAAAGCCACGCCCATGACGTCACGATTACCCGCGAAAGCCCGAACTATCCCGGCGGAGCCTGATCGGTACGGGCTGGGGAGAAGCCTCACTGAGACGATTCTGCGGCTGCCGCGCCATGCGGCGGCGCTCTGTTTCTTGTCCGGGGCGGTCTTCATCGCCATGACGGCTATGGAGTTCTTCTATTTCCGCGAGTTGAGCGGTGGCCTGCCATCGCTCGACATGCGCGTTTCCGGTTTCACTCCAGACGAGGGCATGGCCTGGCTGACGGCTCTCGGCCGGCGCGGTGGCGAGATCATCCTGGTGTGGCACTATCTGACCTTCGATCTCTTTTTCCCCGCGCTGCTGTCGCTGACCCTGGTCAGCCTGATCCTGGCAACCGGGCGGCGGCTGAAGCGTTTCTGCACGCTTCCGGGGCAAGTCCAGGCGATCCTCGCTCTCGCCCTCGTCTTGCCCTACACATTGGCGGACTATGCCCAGAACATCGCCGTCGCGCGGCTCCTGTCCGATTTCCTATCGGCGAACGCGGATTCGCTCTCCTTCGCCTCGGCGCTGACCGTCGCCAAATTCGCGCTTCTCGCCATTCCGGTCGCCGCCATTGCCTTGTTCACCCTGGCAGGCCAGAAACGCGCGAGCTGATGCCGGACGGATAACAGGCAGGGCAGGGGAAATTTAATGAACCAGACCGCGATCTTCTGGCCGATGCTGGCGCAGGTTTTGCTGATCTACATCGTCTACTGTGTCCTGGGACGCCGCAGATATTTTGCCGTCAAATCGGGCGAGGCCAAGGTCGGCCAATACAAGATTCGCTCGACCGAGCCGGCGTCCAGCGCGACTGTCGCCGCCAACCTCGTCAACCAGTTCGAATTGCCGGTGCTTTTCTACGTATTGTGCCTGACATTGCACGCTACCAACGGCGTCAATTATCTGACCGTGGCCCTGATGTGGATCTTCGTCGCGACGCGCTACGTCCACGCCTGGGTTCATTTGACCAGCAACGATCTGCGGGGGCGAAGCCGCTCCTTCTTCGTCGGAGCGGTGGTTCTCCTCGCGGCATGGGTCTGGCTCGCTCTACACCTGCTCGGCGTGGTGTGAGCTGCTAACTCGCTGCGCAGACGCGAAGGTTCCCGATCGCGATTAGAGGTCGAAAACCGCGATCTTGCGCCTTTCGAACTTGATGCCGATCTCGCCACGCACGAGCTTGAGCGCGGTTTCTCCAAACACGGCGCGACGCCAGCCCTGCAGGGCTGCGACGTCGGCGTCCTCGCCTTCGGCGGCGATACGGTCTATGTCATCGCTCGAGGCGAGCACCTTCGAGGCGACGCCTTCCTTTTCCGCTACGATCCTCAGCAGCACTTTCAGAAGTTCCGCGGCGGCGCTCGAACCCTCGGGCGGCTGGAAATTCTTCGGCAGCTTCGGCATCTCATCCTTGGGCAAGGCCAGCGCCGTGTTGACCGCGCCAAGCAGCGCCGTAGCGGTGGATGACCGCTCCCATCCCTTCGGCGTCGTGCGCAGCTTGCCAAGGGCGGCCGCGTCTCGCGGCGCCTGCTGCGCCACTTCGTATATGGCATCGTCCTTCAGCACCCGGCCACGCGGCACGTCGCGTTCGCGCGCTTCGCGTTCGCGCCAAGCCGCCACCGCCTGCACGATGGCCAGTTCCTGTGGTTTGCGCAGCCGCATCTTCAGCCGCTTCCAGGCGTCTTCGGGATGCGGATCATAGGTCTCGCGCGAGGTCAGAACCTCCATCTCCTCATTGAGCCAGTGGGCGCGGTTTTCCCGCTCCAGCTCGGCGCTGAGGTGCCGATAGACTTCGATGAGGTGGGTGACGTCGGCCAGCGCGTAGTCGAGCTGCTTGTCGGAAAGCGGCCTGTGGCGCCA
This sequence comes from Mesorhizobium sp. ES1-1, assembly GCF_020164785.1. GTDB lineage: Bacteria > Pseudomonadota > Alphaproteobacteria > Rhizobiales > Rhizobiaceae > Mesorhizobium. The sequence continues at coordinate 494,988 of NZ_JAIUGX010000002.1, forward strand.
ATCGGTGAAGCGCGAAGACTTGTCGAGCCGCGCTCCGGTGATCCGTTGTACGAGCTGATCATAGGACACGCTGTCGCCGAAGCCGCAGACCATTGCCGCCACCTGCGTGTCGAACACCGGGTGCGGCACCAGATCGCCTAGATGGACGATGATTTCTATGTCCTGCCTTGCGGCGTGGAAGACCTTCACCACGGCCTCATTGGCCATCAGCCTGAAGAATGGCTTCAGGTCCAGGTCGGGGGCCAGCGGATCGATCAGCGCGGTCACCCCCGGCGCTGCCATCTGGATCAGGCACAGGATCGGCCAGAACGTTGTTTCGCGGATGAACTCGGTGTCGACGGTGACGAAATCCGACTTCTCTAATTCGGCGACAACGCTTTCTAGTTCTTTCTGGGTCGTGATGACGTGCATCAAATCGCTTTTGGCAGGAGTAAAGTGGTTCTAGATTTCAGCCGCGAAGGCTTTCGTCAAGCGTCGGCGCCGTCCTTACGCTCTGGCGGAACTTCGGGATCGCCGTTTCTCCTGGCCAGGCGAGCGAAAATCGTCGAAGTGCGCAACAACGCGATGAAGCGGCCGCGCTCGCCGGCCGGCACTCCGGACCGAGCCTGCATGCGGTAAAGGATGACTGCGATGAAGATGGCGTAGACGACGGCGCTGAACAGGAACAGCGCGCTCGGCCCGAAATACTGCATCGCTGTCGAGGCCGCGAACGGGCCGCCAATGGCGCCGAAGGAATAGAACAGCATCAGCGCTGCGTTGATCAGCACGAACTCGCCGGCGTCGGCGCGGTCGTTGGAGTGTGCGGCCGACAGCGAGTAAAGCGGCATGGCGAAGCAGCCGAAGATGAAGATGATGACGAAGTTGAGCAGCGGATTGCTGCCGGCGACGAACACCAGCGCAAGGGCAGACAACATCGCACAGCAGGTCGTGATCAACAGCACCCGGCGCCGGTCCCACCGGTCGGAGAGATAGCCGAGCGGATACTGGATGATGGCTCCGCCGAATATGCCGACGCTGACGAAGGTGACGACGTCCGCAACCGACATGCCGATCTGCTCCCCATAGACGGGCGATAGCGTGCGAAAGGCACTGTTGGTGACACCGACGGCGACGCAGCCGAAGCAGCCCAGCGGCGAAATCCGCCAGACCCGCGCAAGGTCGAGCTTGACTTCCTCGGGCGGCGTCGGATTCGTGCGGTCGCCGAGCGATACCGGCACCAGCGACAGGGTGATCATGATCGACATGATGGCGAAGATGGTGAAGCCACCGGCGCCGAAGACCGGGATCAGGAACTGGGCGGAAGTCACCGAGCCGATATCGACCATCCGGTAGATCGCCAGCACGCGGGCCCGGTCTTGGTTGCCGACCCCGGAATTCATCCAGCTTTCAATGATGGTGAACAGTCCGGCGAAGCAGAAGCCGCCGACAAACCGCACCGCGCACCATACTATCGGATCGACAACGAGCACCAGCAGCAAGGTGCCGGCCGAAGCGATCGCAGCCAGCGCCGAAAACGCCCTGATATGGCCGACCGCCTTCATGATGCGGGTGATGGCCAGGCAGCCGAGCAGGAACCCGGCGAAATAGAACGTGCCCATCAGCCCGATGGAGGAGGCGGGAAACCCTTCCTGCGCGCCGCGCAAGGCGATCAGCGTGCTCTGCAGCCCGTTGCCGCCGAGCAGGATACCTGCGGCGAGAAGAAGCGGGATCAGCGGGCGAATGGAGGACATGAAGGGGTGATCACGTGTCGGTGATCCTTATTGGACCATCACCCTGGCCATTGCCAGCGGGAATTCCCGGCGGCGTTGAGCCGTCAAGGGCGCCGGCTTGGTAGAACAGAAGGCAGCTTGGCTGTATTCCGTCGCGCTTGCTATACTCAGCATGCTCGTCACGCAGGATGGGGGATTTCACATGTCAGGCTATTTCGGCACGGAGGTTCAACAGCGCCTGCAAGCTCAGGCCGAGGCGAGTGTCGATTTCATCACAGCGACTCCGGGCGCGTGCCAGACTGGGCGCACGATGGGGTGCGATGATCCCGATCGGTTGGGCTGGGAACTGATCGACAAGATCCTCAACCGCGACGGCGTCTGTGGCTTTCGCATGATACCGGCAAGTAAGGCGGACGAGCTCAAGTCGCGATTGGCCAGGGTCGGCTTTCGCCTCGATACCTGGGACGTGTTTGTGGCCGACCGGGCAAGTGCCCTGGCGGCATCGGAGGCAATTATCGACCGCGGAGCGCCCGGCGGGCTTGTCGATCAAGACCAGCCGGCCGAACCGGATGGTGCGTATATGGCCCGCATCCAGGCGCATATGGCGGCATCGGGCGTCGTCCCATTTTCAGGGTCGCTGCTGGCCGGAGCCTCGGGGCCGGCAACCACGGTGGTGGTAGGCGAAGAGACGGGACCTGTCGCGGCAACCGCGCACGGCTACCTGCCGCACAATTCCTACAGTTCCTATCACCGATATGCATGGGGTGGACTGGTTGCGGTCTCGGGATCGCAGAGGGGCCGAGGGCTGGGTAACTACATCAACGCGCGCATGATCCTCAATGTGTTTCGCGACCTGCATGCGACACACATTTATGAGCTCGTCTCAGCATCGAACATCCCATCTCGACGAATGGTGGAGTCATGCGGACTTCGTCCGGATCCAGCAGTCGTATGTGGAGTCGCCACGCCCAGTGATGGTGCGCGCTTCACTCGCTGACCGCCATCAGCGATCCATTTCGGGTCACCGCTTTCTCGTAGCGATGACCGCGACAGCTCAAAAGCCAAAGTTCGAACCGAGATGCTACCCAAGCGCCGTTGCCTTGACAAATCCGGCCTCGCATGCGCTTTTCGCGCAAATTTTGGGGCCGGGCTTGACGCTCGACCTGCCACTCAACACCCCGGACTTCAGCAATGACAATGCATCGTTACCGCAGCCATACCTGTGCCCAGCTGAGGAAGGACGACGTCGGCTCGACCGTTCGCCTGTCGGGCTGGGTGCACCGCGTGCGTGACCATGGCGGCCTTCTGTTCATCGACCTGCGTGACCATTATGGCCTGACCCAGATCGTCGCCGACCCCGATTCGCCAGCCTTCAAGGTCGCCGAGACCGTGCGGGGCGAATGGGTTATCCGTGTCGACGGCGAGGTCAAGGCACGCATGCCTGAGACCGTCAATGCCAACCTGCCGACCGGCGAGATCGAGATTTTCGCCCGCGAGATCGAGGTCCTGTCGGCGGCAAAGGAATTGCCGCTGCCGGTATTCGGCGAGCCGGACTATCCCGAGGATATTAGGTTGAAGTACCGCTTCCTCGACCTGCGCCGCGACACGCTGCACAAGAACATCGTGGCGCGCACGAAAATCATCGCCGAGATGCGCAAGCGCATGGGCGAGGTCGGTTTCACCGAATTCTCGACGCCGATCCTCACCGCCTCGTCGCCGGAAGGCGCCCGCGACTTCCTGGTGCCGTCGCGCATCCACCCCGGCACTTTCTACGCCCTGCCGCAGGCGCCGCAGCAGTATAAGCAACTGATCATGGTGTCGGGCTTCGACCGGTACTTCCAGATCGCGCCGTGTTTTCGCGACGAGGACCCGCGCGCCGACCGACTGCCCGGCGAATTCTACCAGCTCGACCTCGAAATGAGCTTCGTCGAGCAGGACGATGTGCTGTCGACCATGGAGCCGGTGATGCGGGGCGTCTTCGAGACCTTCGCCAACGGCAAGCCGGTGACGCAAGAATTCCAGCGTATTCCCTATGACGTCGCCATGCGCAAATACGGTTCCGACAAGCCCGATCTGCGCAACCCGATCGAGATGCAGGCCGTCTCGGATCATTTCCGCGATTCCGGCTTCAAGGTTTTCGCCAACATCCTCGCCAATGATCCCAAGGCCGAGGTGTGGGGCATTCCGGCCAAGACCGGCGGCAGCCGTGCTTTCTGCGACCGTATGAACGCATGGGCGCAAGGCGAGGGCCAGCCGGGCCTGGGCTACATCTTCTGGCGTAAGGAAGGCGACAAGATCGAGGGCGCCGGCCCGCTCGCCAAGAACATCGGCGAGGAGCGCACAGAGGCGATCCGGCTTCAGCTCGGTCTTGCCGATGGCGACGCCGCTTTCTTCGTCGCCGGGGACCCGAAAAAATTCGTTTCCTTTGCCGGGGCTGCGCGCACGCGTGCCGGCGAGGAACTGAACCTTGTCGACCGCGAGCGTTTCGAACTGTGCTGGATCGTCGACTTCCCCTTCTTCGAATGGAACGAGGAGGAGAAGAAGATCGACTTCGCGCACAACCCGTTCTCGATGCCGCAGGGCGGCATCGATGCGCTGAATGGCGACGACCTGCTGGGCATCAAGGCGTTCCAGTACGACATGGTCTGCAACGGTTTCGAGATCGCATCTGGCGGCATCCGCAACCACCTGCCCGAAACCATGGTCAAGGCCTTCGAGACGGTCGGACTGGATCGTGCCACGGTGGAAGAGCGCTTCGGCGGTCTTTATCGTGCATTCCAGTATGGCGCGCCGCCGCATGGAGGCATGGCAGCAGGCGTCGACCGTGTCGTCATGCTGCTGGTCGGGGCGAAGAACCTGCGCGAGATCACCATGTTTCCGATGAACCAGCAGGCCTACGATCTGCTGATGAACGCGCCCTCGCAGGCGAGCCCGCAGCAATTGCGCGAGCTTTCGCTACGCGTCGCGACGACCAAGAAAGACGCCTGATCCAAGGTCGGGCAGACTTCAACAAAACGCCAGAACCGGTTCTTCCGAATCGCAAATCCCACAAAAAAGCCCGGCATCGCTGCCGGGCTTTTTGCGATTGCGATGGCCTCTATCAGTCCTCGTTGGCCTTGACGTGAACGCCGAGCGTCTTCGGCAGGTCGAGCTGGTTGGACATTGCGCCCGCCATGATCAGTGCGAAGGGGACCGATGAGGGCGGTGCAGCCGAAATCTCGAGGCTCTTCGGGTCGTCGAGATACTTGCTGACCGCGGCCGTCACTTCGGCCGTCAGTTCCGGATTGTTGAGCTGAGCCATGCCGAACGGCACAATGGCCTTGGCCTGGTTGGCGATATCCTTGCCGGACATGCCCTGCTGTTTGCCGACATAGTCCAGCACCTTGTTGGTCAGCGAATCGTCGTCAAAACGAAACGAGGCGCCGTTGAACGAGAGCTGCTGCATGAGGCCGAGCGCGGCCATGCCTTGCGCCGAACTGTCGGCGCCTTCGGGCTGCGCCGCCATCTTCTTCTGCATCTCCTGCAGCGACTTGATGAAGTCGACCGTGTAACCGCCGAGATTGAAAGTCATGCCGAGCGTGCCGGCGTTTTCCACGGAGACGTCGTATTTTGTCAGTTCCATCTTGCCGTCCGACGGCTGCCAGGTGCCGGCCATTTCGAACTTACCCGAAATGTTCTGATAGCCGAGCGCATTGATGACTTCCTTCGACTTGGGATCGTCGACAAGGGTCAGGTCGGCGTTGAACTTTTCCGTGGTGCCGGTGAATTCCAGCGCCTTGCCGTCCGCGGGCGGTGTGATGTTGACGGCGAGCCCGTCCATCGAGAAGGCAGTCTTGTCGGCGACCTTGACCGTCATGTTCGAGAGTTCGGCAGATTTGTACATCATCAGCGAGCCCAGCGGGCCCGCGGCACCGTCGGCGGGGACCGTCATGTTGTGGATGACGAAGGGGCTGAGATCGAGAGTGACGCCGTCCTTGCTGTGAGCGAAAGCCGAAGTCGTCACGGTGGCGATCTCATAGCCGCCATTGGCCTCTGTGACGCCTTCGAGTTTCACGTCGCCGATGGCGAGAGGTTCCTTTTCAGATGCCGGCTTAACCGACACGCCCTGCAACACCATGCTCGCATTGTCGCCAGTCACGCCGGTCCAGGAGATATCGACATCCTGGGCAGCCAGTGTGGCCTTCAGCCGGTCGGCGACTGCGGTGTCCTGGGCGAGGGCGGCGTTTAGAGGAAGTGTAAGCAGGAAGGTCGAAAAAGCGAGTTTTCGGAGAGTCGAGCGTCTGATTGTCATGGCGAGGTCCCTGAGATTGTCCTGAAATTGTTCTTCAATTCTTTGCGCCGTCACCATTCCGTGAGGAACTGGACCGGAAAAAGGCGGGTCCCGGCACAATGGTCGAAAATCACGGCGAAAGGCAAACTTGATCCCATCGTCTTTGCGTAAGCGGTGAATTTGTCATGAATGCCCGCCGAGTGATGTCACCGCGCTGTCCCTAGAGGCCTCGTGTAACGGTCTTATGTTGGGCGGCATCGCCCGGCATGGCGTTTCATGTTGCACAAGCGCCAGCATTTCGGCCGGGCTCTTGCCGCGAATCACCCGCTCGGTTAGGTCCAGCCCATGGGAAAAAGGCTTTTGCCGCCTCAAGATGGCGGCGGCGATCACATCGAACCGATCGATCTGAAAAAAGCGCTGGAAGAGCGCTACCTAGCCTACGCGCTGTCGACGATCATGCATCGGGCGCTGCCCGATGTGCGTGATGGGCTGAAGCCGGTTCATCGCCGCATCATGCATGCCATGCGCTTGCTGCGCCTCAACCCGGATCAGGGCTTCGCCAAATGTGCCCGCATCGTCGGCGAGGTGATGGGTAAGTTCCACCCGCATGGGGACCAGTCCATCTATGACGCGCTGGTGCGCCTGGCGCAGGACTTCTCAATGCGTTACCCGCTGGTCGACGGGCAGGGCAATTTCGGCAACATCGATGGCGATAATGCGGCCGCGATGCGTTACACCGAAGCCCGCATGACCGATGTGTCGACGCTGCTTCTGGAAGGCATCACCGAGGATGCCGTCGACTTTCGCGCAACCTACAATGAAGAAGACGAAGAGCCCGTGGTGCTGCCCGGTGCCTTCCCGAACCTGCTGGCAAATGGTTCGTCCGGCATCGCGGTGGGCATGGCGACCTCGATCCCGCCGCACAACGCGGCCGAACTGTGCGATGCCGCCCTTCATCTGATCGAAGATCCCGGCGCGCCCGTGGCGAAACTGATGGATTTCGTCCAGGGGCCGGATTTCCCGACAGGCGGCATCATCGTCGATAGCCGCGCCTCCATCCTCGAAGCCTACGAGACCGGCCGCGGCGGCTTCCGTGTCCGGTCGAAATGGACCCAGGAGGATCTGGGCAGGGGCACATGGAGCATCGTCGTCACCGAAATCCCATATGGCGTCCAGAAGGCGCGGTTGATCGAGAAGATCGCCGAACTGCTGATGGCCCGCAAGCTGCCGCTGCTCGAGGACATCAGGGACGAGAGCGCCGAGGATATTCGCATCGTGCTCGTGCCGAAGAGCCGTTCGGTCGATCCCGGCATCCTCATGGAGTCTCTGTTCAAGCTCACCGAACTCGAAAGCCGGTTTCCGCTCAACATGAACGTGCTCTCGCGCGGCAAGGTGCCCAACGTCCTGTCGCTGAAGGGCGTGCTGCAGGAATGGCTGGAACATCGCCGCGACGTGCTCGTGCGGCGCTCGAAACATCGTCTCGGCGAGATCGATAGACGCCTGGAGATCCTGGCCGGTTATTTGATCGCCTATCTCAACATCGACGAGGTGATCAGGATCATCCGGGAGGAGGATGAGCCCAAGCAGGTCATGATGGCGCGCTGGTCGCTCACCGACACGCAGGCGGAGGCTATCCTCAACATGCGGTTGCGCGCCTTGCGCAAGCTCGAGGAATTCGAGATCCGCAAGGAGTTCGACGGCTTGAGCGCCGAAAAGAAGCAGATAGAGGCTTTGCTTGCATCAGACGCCAAGCAATGGGCGACGATCAAGTGGGAAGTCACCAACATCCGCGACAAGTTCGGACCGGAGACCGAAATCGGCAAGCGCCGCACCCAGTTCGCCGACGCGCCCGAGCATGACCTGACCGACATCGCGCATGCCATGATCGAGCGCGAGCCGGTTACCGTCGTGGTCTCGGAGAAGGGCTGGCTGCGGGCCATGAAGGGTCACCTGACGGACTATTCCACCTTGACCTTCAAGGAAGGCGACAGCCTCAAACTCGCCTTCCACGCGCAGACCACCGACAAGGTCCTGGTGTTCACGACCGGAGGCAAATTCTACACTATCGGCGCCGACCGGCTGCCCGGCGGGCGCGGCCATGGCGAGCCCATCCGCATCATCGTCGACATGGACAACGACCAGGATATCGTCACCGCCTTCGTCCACGATTCAAAGCGCAAGCTGCTGCTGGTTTCGCGCGACGCCAATGGCTTTATCGTGCCGGAGGAGGAAGTGGTCGCAAACACCCGCAAGGGCAAGCAGGTGATGAACGTGAAGGCACCCGACGAGGCCAAGCGCTGCATTTCGGTCACGGGCGATCATCTCGCCATCGTTGGCGAGAACCGCAAGATGCTGGTGTTCGCGCTCTCCGAGATCCCGGAGATGAGCCGGGGCAAGGGCGTTCGGCTGCAGAAATACAAGGATGGCGGCATGCTCGACCTCAAGCCGTTCACGCTGGCGAGCGGTCTCTCCTGGCAGGATTCGGCCGATCGGACCTTTACGCGCTCGCGCGGGGAACTCGCCGAATGGATCGGCGCGCGTGCTTCCGCCGGACGCATGGTGCCGAAGGGCTTCCCCAGGACGGGCAAGTTCGGATAGCTGAGCGCCTTTCCTTCCCCCACAAGGGAGATCGGCAGGTCAGCAAACATTTCGACTATCGTCACGATTGCTGCACTATATCGGTGCATAAGCAGAAGGATGTGCGGAGAGACGGGCATTTGAAGGAAAAAGGGATCCAGAAGCCGGAACGCCAGCAGCGCCTGTTCGGCCTGTCGACGCCGTTGCGGTCCGCCGTGATTCCGCCGCTTTCGGCGGCGCGCTGGCTCCTGGTGCTGATCGTCGCCGCGGGCGTCTATTTCTTTCACGGCTTCCTATTTCCCGTGCTGGCGGCGCTGGTCATCGCCTTTGCCAGCTGGCCGCTTTACCGGCGGTTGCTGGCCGGCGTCGGCGGCAACCGCACCATTGCCGCGACCTTTGCCATTCTGTTCATCCTCGCCTTCCTGGTAATACCGATCGCCCTTGCCGGCACCTACGCCATCAACGAGGTGCGGGAATGGGTCGGTTGGGCGATCGACACGAACCGGCATGGCGCGGCGACACCGCATTGGATCATCGCGCTGCCCGTCGTGGGCGAGTGGCTGAACGAACAATGGATCGCCAATTTTGGCCATCCGGGCGGCATTGGTGAACTGATCCAGCTAGTCAGCGGCGCCAATATCGGCAGCATCTATCGCGGTGTGCTGGCGGCAGGCGGCAGCGCCTTCGGCCTGCTGTTGACGCTGCTCTTCATGATGATTGCCCTGTTCTTCGCCTATCGCGACGGCGAGCATTTCTCTGGCCAGGTCGATCGTCTGGGCGAGCGCATCCTGCCCGCGCGATGGGAGCGCATTTCGCGCGTCGTGCCGGCGACAATCTCGTCGACCGTGACCGGCATGACCATCATCGCCATCGGCGAGGGGCTTGTGCTGGGCATAGCCTACTGGTTGGCCGGCGTGCCGTCGCCGGTGACGCTCGGAGCCCTGACCGGCATCATGGCGCTTATCCCCGGCGGCGCGCCATTGTCCTTCACCCTGGTGTCGATCTACCTCGCCGCCAGTGGATCGCCGATGGCCGGGCTGGCGCTATTCCTGTGGGGCGCGGTCGAGTTGTTCATCGTCGACAAGACCTTGCGTCCCAAGCTCGTCGGCGGGCCAATAAAGCTGCCGTTCTTGCCGACCTTTTTCGGCTTGATCGGCGGTGTCAAGACCATGGGATTCCTCGGCCTGTTCATTGGCCCGGTGCTGATGGCCTTGCTGGTCGCGATCTGGCGCGAGTGGCTGCGTGAGGTTGAACTGATCGACGAACTGGCCCCGGGCTTGCGGCCCGACGACAGCCCTCGTGTAGAGGTCTTGCCGATGCCCGTCGCGGTCGAGAAAACCAGCGGCTGATCTTACCCCAACGCATATAGCGTAGATTGACCTCGGCTTTGGGAGAACAACATCAGCGCCCGAGGCCTGCGCACGAACCGGCCGGCGTCAGACCGCCCCGCTGGCGTAGCGTTCCCAGCCCTTCGGGCCGAGATGCTCCTGCGGCATGAAGCGCATCTTGTAGTTCATCTTGCGCGAGCCGTTGACCCAGTAGCCAAGATAGACATGCGGCAGGCCCATGGCCCTGGCGCGGGCGATGTGGTCGAGGATCATGAAGGTTCCGAGCGAACGCTCGTCGATATCGGGATTGAAGTAGGAATAGACCATCGACAGCCCATCGGCCATCTTGTCGGTGAGCGCCACGGCGATCAACTCGCCCTGTCCCTTGCCTGTGATGAAAGTATCGGGGCCCCGCCGCCGGTACTCGATCACCTTCGTGTCGACATGGGTATCCTCGACCATCATGGCATAGTCGAGCACCGTCATGTCGGACATGCCGCCCCGGCGATGGCGGGCGTCAAGGTAGCTGCGGAAGAGGGAATATTGTTCGGTCGAAGGCTCAGCATTGTGCATGGCGCCGATAAGGTCGGAGTTGTGCTGCAGAACGCGCTTCATGTTGCGGCTGGCGACGAACTCCTGGGCGAGGATGCGCACCGAGACGCAGGCGCGGCAGGTCTCGCAGGCAGGCCTGTAGGCGATGTTCTGCGAACGCCGGAAGCCGCCTTGCGTCAGGAGGTCGTTCATCTCCGAAGCCTTGTCGCCGACCAGATGCGTGAACACCTTGCGCTCGAACTGACCGTCGAGATAGGGGCATGGCGACGGCGCTGTCAGGAAGAACTGCGGCGACTGGGTCGGATGGTGCGTCATCGAGCCTTGGAAACACTCCTTCGAATCGCTCTACCTTTGGCGTTGAAAGTAAAAAATTCAACAGGATTGTGAAGGCGCGACCAAAACCCGCGCCTTCAATTCTGCGTTTATGAGGTGCAACCGCTTTCCGGAAAAGCCTTCAACGGCCGGTGCGGCTGACGACCGTGCCAAGCAGGAGGTCGTGCAATGTGCGCTTGCGATCGGAAAACAAGGTCACCAGCAGCACAAATGGCGAGAGGATGACATTGCCGGCCCAGAAGAGCACCGAGTGGACGACTGCGGTGAGACCATCGATCGGCCTGCCATCAAGTCGGTCGAGGCGGATGCCCATCATTTTCATGCCGGTGGTGGCCTGATCCGCGCTGCCCAGCGTGTTCCAGATATACAGAATGGCAACGGCCGGGACGAGAGCGCCGTAAAGTACCCAGCCAAGGCCAAGGGTCAGAATGCCAAGGAAGAACACCAGGATGGCGAACGGAATGGTGAGCAGCCCGACGATGATATAGTCGATCGCGAAGGCCAGGATGCGTCGCGTGCGCACTCCGTCATAGGCCCTCACATCGTCCAGCCTGCTGGGGATGATTTCACCGTCGAGAACGCGCGCGTTCATGTCATTTCCTCGTAACAACAAGGCCCGACATAGTGCGAGCCATTCGATGATGAAATGGTGAATGGTCGGGGCGGAATCAAGGTCGTTTATGCGCCGAACCGGAGCGCAAGCGCGCGCTTCGGTTGAATTCGACGCGCGGATGGCGTTAGCTTGTTGCGGCGCAGCAAAAGCAGTCACAGGCAGAGGGGCGGGGCACTATGGACTATGACATGCTGGTCATCGGCAGTGGCCCCTCCGGCCGCCGTGCGGCGGTGCAGTCGGCAAAACTGGGCAAATCCGTGCTAGTGGTCGACCGCGGCCGGCGCCTCGGCGGCGTCTCCGTGCACACAGGCACCATTCCTTCCAAGACCCTTCGCGAAACGGTGCTCAACCTCTCGGGCTGGCGAGAGCGCGGCTTCTACGGACGCGGCTACCGCGTCAAGCAGGACATTTCGGTCGGCGATCTGGTCCAGCGCCTGCACAAGACGCTCGATCATGAGGTCGAGGTGCTGCAGCACCAGTTCATGCGCAACAACGTCAGGAGCGCGCGCGCGGCGGTCAGGTTTCTCGGCCCCAACAGGGTCAGCTTGACGGCGGATAATGGCGACTACAGCGAGGTGGGTTTCGCGCATGCGCTGGTGGCGGTCGGCACCAGGCCGCATCGGCCAGCCGACGTGCCCTTCGACAAGAAAAGGGTCTTCGACAGTGACGAGATGCTGGAACTTGACCGCCTGCCGCGCACTCTGACTGTGATTGGCGCCGGGGTCATCGGCGTCGAATATGCGACGATCTTTTCCGCCCTCGACGTTCCCGTGACACTGGTCGAACCGCGCAACTCCATCCTGGATTTCGTCGACCGCGAGATCGTCGACGATTTCATACACCAGATGCGCGATCGCGGCATGACGATCCGGCTGGGCAGCGCGGTGAAGGAAATCCGCTCCAAGCCGGAAGCGGCCGAGGTGGAACTGGCCGATGGCCGCACCATCCGCTCGGAAGTGGTGCTCTATGCGGCAGGCCGGACCGGCAATGTGGGCAGCCTCGGTCTCGATATGGTCGGGATCGAAGCCGACTCCCGCGGCCGCATCAAGGTCGATTCGCAGACCTTCCAGACCAGCGTGCCCAACATCTACGCCGCCGGCGATGTCATCGGCTTCCCAAGCCTCGCGTCCACGTCGATGGAGCAGGGCAGGGTGGCAGCGTGCCACGCCTTCGGCGTCCCCTTGCCTCCGCCGCCGGAGACCTTTCCCTATGGTATCTATGCGGTGCCGGAAATCTCGACCGTCGGCCAGTCGGAGGAACAAGTGCGCCAGAGCGGCAGCGCCTATGAAGTCGGCGTGGCGCGCTTTCGCGAGACCTCGCGCGGCCACATCATGGGCGTCGACAGCGGCTTCCTGAAACTGCTGTTCTCGATCGAAACGCGTCGCCTGCTCGGCGCGCACATCGTCGGCGAGGGAGCCACCGAGCTGATCCATATCGGCCAAGCCGTCATCAATCTCGGCGGCACCGTCGATTTCTTCGTCAACAACACCTTCAACTATCCGACCCTGGCGGAGGCTTACAAGATCGCCGGGCTGGACGCCTGGAACCGAATGGGGCGAGGGTAAGCTCTCGCCGGCTGGTCCGCGCGGGCCTGGCCTATGCCGTGACGGCCGTGGCTTGAGTACGCAGTCCCTGTACAAATCCCATGACTCGCCTACCCCCGATTCCGGCTCAGGCGGGCGAGGGGCCGGACGACGACCGTACGACCAGGTCGACCGGCAGCAATTGGCGGCTGAGGGAGCCGTAATTTTCGAGGATCGCCTTGACGGCGCGGCGACCCATCTCGGCGATCGGCTGGGCCACCGTGGTCAGTGGCGGCTTGGAGTCCGCTCCTTCCGGAACGCCGTCGAAGCCGACGATTGAAACGTCGCGTGGCACGGCGATATCGTGTTGCCGCAGCCAGTCCAAAGCGTGCAGCGCGATCTTGTCCGACATTGCCAGGATGGCGGTCGGCTTGCTGGAACCCGAGAAAATATGGTCGAGTCCGGCCCAGACACTTTTCTCGTCGTTTACGGTTTCGTAGATGGGCACGAGCGAGACGTCGATGCCGAAGCGGGCAAGTTCCCCGAAATAACCGCGAAGGCGGTCGCGCGTGGCTGAAAATGATGCCTTCTCGACCTGCGCCTGGGTGACCGGGCCGAAGCGTCCATCGACACAGGGCAGGGTCAGTACGGCAAAGTGGCGATGGCCAAGCTCGGCCAGATGACGCGCCGCGAGGCCGGCGCCTTCGATGTTGTCGACACCGATGGCGGCAACCGCCTGATCATCAGAATCGAGATCGAGCGCGACGAAGGGCAGTTTGCGTTCGCGTGCCAGTTGCACAAGACGCGAGTCGCCCTCCATGCAGAAGACAATGAATCCGTCGACCAGCGCGCTCTGAATATTCCAGGCGAGCTGTTCGCTGTTGGCGGCCGACACCAGCGAAATGCCGGCACCCGTCGCGTCGCATGCCTGCGAGATGCTGGCCATCATCACCCGCGCGAAAAGGTCGTCGAAGAAATAGGATAGCGGCTCGCCGGTCGCGACGCCGATGGCGTTGACCTTACCGGCGCGCAACAGCCGGCCCTTCGGGTCCGGACCGGCATAGCCCATCGCCTCCGCCGCCGCCTTGACCCGCTCGCGAACTTCTTCGCGCACAATATCCGGACGTGCGAACACGTTGGAGGCTGTGCCGTGCGAGACGCCGGCCGCCTTGGCGATGTCCGCCAGCCGAACCGGCCTTGTCTTTGCAGAGGTCAATGGCGTCATCCTTGTCTCCCAGCCCGCATCATCTAGCACTTTCGTGGATCGGTTCAAATTTTGGCTTGATACGACCCCGACGGAGGAGTAGGATTGAATCGATCCAATTGTTTGGACCGCATCGCTTCCACAGATCCGGATACGCCGACCATCCGCCAATTTCGGACAGGGCGGTGCGGCTTCTGGCCATCGCTTGGATCGATTCAAGATACGAAGGAGCGCGCGTCATGCATCCGGTGAGCTATCTGTTCGAAGACATCTACCGCAACTATTGGGGCATCTCCCCAGCGACCCGGCCTCGGGAGGGCCGCTTGGCTAGGATATGGCGGCGCAATCGCGGCTTGTCGCCCCAGCCCGAGCGTCGATTTGATCAGGACTGTCGACGCATTAGAGCCGACGCCGCCACCGCCAGCCAGCCCGCGATCAGCAGTGTGCCACCGATTGGCGCCGACATCGGAAACAGTTTCGACCCGAGAAAATCGCGGGCAACGAGGTCGCCCGCGAAAAGCAGGAGACCGGCGAGCAGCACAAGGCTCCCGACCCGCAGGTAGCGATTCGCGCCGATCAAGCCAACGGCGAGGAAGACCGGTGCATGCATCAAAAGGAACGATGCGGCCGTGCCGGTAAACGCGCCGCCGCGATGCGCGGCGGCAGCCGAAAGCGCCACGCCCGCCGCGCCGACGAGACCGCCGGCGAACACCAGGATGGGGCTGCCATTTGTTTGGATCGGGTTCATGTCGGGGCGCTTCCTTGTCCGGACTGGTAACGAGCCTCTCCGGACCCTCCTGCTTCCAGCGCCATATGACGCGTACGCCGCGATTGGACAATCCAGTTGTAGAACGCGCCGCCCGCCATCAGCACTGATGTGCCGAGGAACACCGCCCGCATGCCGAAATGGCCCCCGACAAAGCCACCGGTCAAGGGCCCGGCGACCTGCCCGACATATTGCGCCGAGATTGCCAGGCCAAGCACATTGCCGCCGATGCCATCGGGAATGTTGTGGCGGATAACGCTGGTGATGCAGGGCAGCAGGCCACCCAGCGCCAGCCCCATCAGAAAGCGCAGGCCGATCAGCTGCCAGCTGTTGGTGACGAAGGCCTGCGGTATGAGCAGCAGTGCCGAGACGGCGAGGGCTCCGACGACGACGTTCCAGTGGCCGACGCGATCCGCCAGCTTGCCGAGCCACGATGCCGACAGGATGGTGCCGAGGGCCGCCGCCGACATCACAACGCCGGCAACCAGTGTCACCCGGCTTTGATCCTCGATGAGCTGCTGGACATAGACGGTGATGATGGGCTCGATCGACATGTTGGCGAAGGCAAGCAGCATACCGGTCGTCAGCATGGCCACCACCGGACGCTTGTCGGGGATCTGCGACCAGCCGCTCTTCGACTTTGCCGCCGATGGGGATTCGGCGGTCTGCGGGCGCGGGTCCTCCTTGATCAGGAAGGTCGTGGCCAGGAAAGCGAGGAAGATGACGGCGCCTGACAAGAGGAAGGTCGCTCGAATGCCAATGAGCGGCGGCAGCGCGCCGCCGAGCAGGGGGCCGACCAGCGAGCCCGCCGTGATGCCGGCCGACAATACGCCCAATGCCCAGCCCGAACGCTCCTTCGGTGTCTGCATGGCAACGAGGATCGTCGAACCCGAGGAGTAACCTCCGGCAAAGCCAATCAGCAGTCGCAGCAGGACCAGTTGCCAGACAGTCTGCACCATGCCGGTCAGCGACATGCATATCGCCATGCCGAAGCTGGCGCGAACCAGCATTACCTTGCGGCCGTAGCGATCGCCTAAGCGTCCCCACAGCGGCGCTACCAGCGCCGCGGCGAAAAACGTCGCTCCATAGGCGATGCCCGACCATTGCACGATCGCGGCATGCCCCTGCGCGCCGAGCTGCTCGATGTAAAGCGGCAGGAAAGGCAGCAGCAGCGTCATGGCGACGAGGGTGGAGAAGGATCCCGCGAAGCACACGAACAGGTTGCGCCGCCAGTGCACATTGTAGGTGCTGTCGGTCGTCGTGGTCTGCTGCATGTCGCCGGTCCTACGCGTAATATTGGCCTGTTGTGATGGATACCATTTTGGGATACCAGACCGGTGTTCGTGATGGACGCATGGCTGACCGCTGTCAATGCGGTCGTCTCAAACGTGATCGAAAAAACGTGGACCGGTTGGCCGTTCGTGGCCGGCAGCACAGGAATGGACCCGCATGTCGCAGATGCAGAGCGTGGAAAAACAGCTTCGGCACATGATCCTTGGCCTCGAGATCGGCCCAGGCGAGAAACTCACGGAGCGCTGGATCGAAAACCGCTTCGGAGCGTCGCGAACGCCTGTCAGGGCGGCCCTGCTGCGGCTTGAAACGGAAGGCCTGGTCAGCAGGGACGGCCGCGGATGGAGCGTGTCGCCTATTAATCTTGCCGAACTGGAACAGATCGCCGTCTACAGGGAAGCGGTGGAAGTCGCGGCATTGCGGCTCACATGTGCCCTGGCGGACAGAAGCGCCGTCGATGTCATAGAGGCCATGCTCGAATCCTGCGACAACGACACGCCACGCGAGGAGTGGCATCGCGTCGGCATGGATTTTCACATCGAGTTGGCGCGCCTTTCGGCCAATGAATTCCTGTTCCGGGCGGTCCGCGATTCCATGACCCGCCTGTCGCGGGCGCGCTGGCTGGAGGTTCGTGATGAAGCCGCCCTTGCTCGCGCATGGGCCGAACATCGCGCCATTCTGGCGGCCGTGCGCCTCGGCGACGCCGAGGAGGCGGCGCGCCTGCTGACGAGCCACATCGTCGGCAGCCGCGATCGGCTGGTGACGTCACTGGCCAATGATAGGCGCGGTCTGCGTGCCAGGGGATTCGCCGTCGTCGCTGCTTAGTTGTCATGATTGACGGCCAGCGCCCACGCGGGCAGAGGGTCCATCCCGCCTGGCGCGCACTTTCGGCCTCGCTTCACGACCGCCGATGGCGTAAGGAGCGGCAATGGAAAACAACCGATTTGAAACACCCGTGACCGTCAAGTCCGTCACGCCGGGAAGCACTCAGCTGTTGCGAACGGCCCGCGAGGCTTCCGACTACCTGCTCAACAGCTGGCCGGGAAAGCGCAGCCCCAAGCATCGTGCGGCCCTGCAGGCCTGCCACGATGCGCTCGCGGGCGACAAGCCGGCAATGAACGCCAGACGGGCTTTCATCGCGGCGGCGCGTGAAGTGGATGTCTTCGTCAGCGACAAAGCGCCGGCCTGACATAATCGCATCTGAGCGGCGACCAGGGGTTGAGGCAGGGCCCGCCTTCGCGGGCCTTCTGCCGTCATTCCGCGGTTTCGGAGTCCGTGTCGTCCTCGGGCTTCGAGCGTTCGCGCGCGGCAGTCTTGGCTGCCATCTTCTCTGCTTTCTTGGCCGCCTTCTGGCGGTCACGTTCCTTGCGTTCCTGGTCGTAATTCGGTGGTCGTGCCATATCGGCTCCTTTTACTGCCTCGCGGCTCTGTTCCTGCCTAGGAGCATTGGCTTTCAAACACAACAGCAGAAGCGGTGGTGCGCCCCCTCGCGCCGGTGATTTGTCGGGCTTCACAACATCCGGACTTGCAAGACACGCCGCACAATGATGTAGGAGTGCCAAGGTGCCGATGTATTGAGAGCCCTAGCTTATTTTCATCAAGTGAAAAATGGCCAAGATTGCGCGAACGACGGCAAAGGTCTTCTACTATGCGCGCAACTTCGCGCGCGACATCGCCCCTCAGGCATTGTTTCGTCGCAAACTGAGGGCTCGTCTCGACCAAGCCAGGCTACCCGATGCGGCGGTGCGTCGGCGGCTCCATTATTGCAACAAACTGCAGGATGCCTTTGCGCCCAGCGCGGATGCAGTGCCGGTCGGCAAGCTGCCTTTCACGCCGACCATGTATTATTACGACTTGAAGGAATTCGCACGGTATTTCGATCCAGCATTGCTTATCGACTTGCAATTCGGTGATGTGCGCAGCGTCCCGGACGTCCCGTCGATCGTCAAGAATCGGCCGATTTGCGCTGATGACGGCAATGCGGTGCTGATGAAGCTCGACAAGTTCCGTCACTTCCATATGCCCGGCGACGCGACTCCCTTCGCCGACAAGCTCCCGGCCGTGATCTGGCGCGGCGATCTCAACAACCCCATCCGCAAAAGGTTTCTGAATGCCGTGCGCGGCCTGACTTTCTGCGATGCCGGCTCGCACAAGCCGAACGCGCCGGCCGAGTACAGCAAGCCCTTCCTCAGCATAAGCCAGCATCAGCGCTATCGCTACATTGTCTCGCTCGAAGGCAATGACGTGGCGACCAACCTGAAGTGGATCATGAGCTCGAAGTCGCTTTGCCTGATGCCGCCACCGTCGTACGAGACATGGTTTGCGGAAAGTCAGCTTGAGGCTGATGTCCATTATGTGCCGCTCGAAGCCGACTTCTCCAATCTTGCCGAACGCGTCGCGTATTTCGAACGCAATCCCGGGCAGGCTGAGCGCATCATCGCCGCTGCGAATGCCTATTGCAGGACATTCGCCAACGAGCAGGCCGAGCAGGCGATCTCGCTGCTGGTGCTCTACAAATACTTTGTCCTCAGCGGCCAGATCAAACCCGACCCGGAAGTCTGGCGTTACATCACGGACTGAAGCATTTCAGGAAAACTGAACGGGCCGGGGAAACGGTTGCGCTTTCCCGGGGAAAGGCGGTTGCGCTTTCCCCTTGGAGAATTGCCTTGAAGAATGAGTTGCCGGAAAGCGCCGCGCTCCCGTCGACCGGCTGTCATACCTCGCTTCGGTCGATCACGAGATCCGCGGGACCGAACCGGTCTTTTGCGGTCAACTGCTGGTGCCAATAGGGGTAAAGCAGCGGTGGCCGGCTGACCGCGTCCAGACGGCTGCGTTCGTCGTCGGCGAGGACCAGGCGCGCGGCCGCAAGGTTGTCCTTGAGTTGAGTTTCGTTGCGGGCGCCGATCACCAGCGAGGAAATCGCCGGCCTGCCAAGCAGCCAGGCCAATGCCACCTGGGCCGCCGACACGCCTCGCTGGGTGGCGATATCGACGAGGACATCGACGATCCGCCAAAGCCGGTCCTCGTCGCGGATCGGCGGTTCCGACCAGCCCGCGAGCTGGCGGGCGGTCGGGCTGTCGCGGCGGTATTTGCCCGACAGCAAACCACCGGCGAGCGGGCTCCAGACCAGCACGCCCAGCCCTTGGTCAACCGAAATCGGCAGCAGTTCATATTCCGCCTCGCGCGCTTCCAGCGTGTAGTGGATCTGCTGGGTGACGAAGCGCGGCTGGTGCCGGCTGTCGCTGATGCCGAGCGCCTTCATCACCTGCCAGCCGGAATAGTTGGAACATCCGACATAGCGAACCTTGCCACGGGCAACCAGCGTATCGAGTGCGGCGATCGTCTCATCCAAGGGCGTCACGCCATCCCACTCGTGCAGGAAGTAGACATCGATGACGTCGGTCTTAAGCCGCTTAAGACTCTTTTCGCATTCGCGGATCAAATGATGGCGCGACAGGCCTTCGTCGTTTGGACCCTTACCGACCCGCATCCGCGCCTTGGAAGCGATCAGCACATCGCCCTTGCGCTTGCCGCCGAGTGCCTCGCCGATAATCTCTTCCGATAGCCCGTTCGAATAGACATTGGCGGTGTCGATGAGATTGACGCCGGCATCGATACAGATGTCGATCATCCTACGTGCTTCATCGACATCGGTTTTCCCGACCGCGGCGAACGGACCGGTGCCACCGAAGGTCATGGTGCCCAGCGTCAATGTCGATACCTTCAAGCCGGAACGGCCGAGAGTGCGGTATTCCATATCAGTCCTCGCCAATGCGTTGAGTTGGGGCTGCGCGCCGGCGGCCCGAATGCGACCCCGGATTTGTAGGACAAATTGTTCGGCTTGTCGCCATTCGGCAGCGCGGACGATGCTATCGCGGCTGCCGCAACTGCCTTACGGTCGGCGTCTGGTCACTCCAGGGACGAGACAACCCCACTTAGTCCCGCTTGATCACCACATGCGTGGCCAGCGCCGTCGCGCTCTGCTCGTGGCACCGATAGCCCAGCCCGGGCAGATCCAGGCCCGCAAAAAGGTTCTCGCCGTTGCCCAGCAACACCGGCGAAATCGCCAGATGCAGCTCGTCGATCAATTTCTCCTTGAGATATTGCCTGATGGTGGCGACACCGCCGCCGACCCGGACGTCTTTGCCATAGGCCGCCGCCCTTGCCTGTTCGAGTGCGGAATGGATGCCGTCGGTGACGAAGTGGAAAGTCGTGCCGCCCTCCATAGTCAACGAATCCCGCTTGTGATGGGTCAGCACGAAGACCGGAACGTGGTAAGGCGGGTTGTCGCCCCACCAACCCTTCCAGCTGTCGTCGGGCCAGTCGCCGCGGACCGGCCCGAACATGTTACGGCCGAGTATCCAGGCGCCGACATTTTCGAAGCTGCGGGCGGCAAAGTCTTCATCGATGCCGACCTCGCCGCCTTCCTCGCCGAACATCCGGCGGAAGGTCCGGGTGGCGAATGCCCATTTGTGCAACGCCGGGCCACCGACGCCCAGCGGATTTTGCAGGTCCTGGTTCGGCCCCGCGCCATAACCGTCCAGCGAAAGGCTAAAAGCATTGACGCGAAGTCTGGACATTGATGCTTCCCTATTGTGATTGCAGTGGGCAATCGGTAACAAAACCGATTGCGACTCGCAAGCAGTTTCCTCTGCTGGAAATCCGTCAGCTCTTCACAAGGCTATCTGTGATTGAGCCTGCCTAGCTTCAGGCGCCAGAGAGTTCCATGAACCGGATATGATTGTTGAAGGGATCGGTGACCTCGACCGTCAGTCGGCTATCCTCGTGCTCGAGGCCCGGCTTCATGTAGCGATAGTTCTTGCCCGTGAGTTCCGCGTGGAAGTCGCGGATACCCTTCATGTACACGACCATGCTGCCGCCTGGCGTCGCGTCCCCGGCGTGTTCCGACAGGTGCAGAAAGAGGCCACCGCGAGAGACCTGCGTATAAAGCGGAAAATGCTCGCCGTAGCGATGTTCCCAGTCGATGGTGAAGCCGAGGAAGCCAAGGTAGAATTCGTGCGCCTTGGCAACGTCGAAAATGCGCACGATCGGCGCGATTCGTTCGAAAACGATCGACTCAGTGGCGGCCAGGGGCGCCTCGTTTTTTGCCGACAGGATGTTCCAACTAGCCAGCCCGAACTGGCGTGCGACGATCTCCAGCGCCTCGCTGTGGCTTATCGTCAGGTCGCGGGCGGCAAGCGCCTCCCGCATGGCTTTCGCCATGGTTTTTGCGTCTCTATAGGCGAGCATGTCCGTTCCTCTATCACGGCGAAGTCTTCGTCAGTGCCCGCATTGCCGACGCCTTCGCCCGACGGTGAAACGGGTCAGGAAGCATCCTCTGAAGGCGTTCGCCATACCTCTTGGCGAGGTGCGGACTGCCGGCCGCCTCCGGCCGTGCCGCATCATAGCGAAAAGCGCCGGTTTTTGTCAGCGGGAATTCCAAAGAACTGGCGGCCGGATGGGACGAGGGACCTGCCAGGAAGACGGAGCTATCCCTTCAGCAACTCCGCCACCTCTGGCGCAAAATAAGTCAATATGCCGTCGCAGCCGGCGCGCTTGAAAGCAAGCAGGGATTCCAGCATCGCTTTCTCCCCGTCGATCCAGCCATTGGCGGCGGCGGCCTTGATCATCGAATATTCGCCCGACACCTGGTAGGCGAAGGTCGGCATCTGGAACTCGTCCTTCAGCCGGCGGATGATGTCGAGATAGGGCAGGCCGGGCTTGACCATCAGCATGTCGGCGCCCTCGGCGATGTCCTGTTCGGCCTCGCGAACCGCCTCGTCCGAATTGGCGTGATCGATGTAATAGGTCTTCTTGTCGCCCTTGAGCAGGCCGGCCGTGCCGACTGCCTCGCGATAGGGGCCGTAGAAGGCCGAGGCGAACTTGGTCGCGTAGGACATGATCGCCACGTCCTGGAAGCCATTGGCGTCCAGCGCATCGCGGATGGCGCCGATGCGGCCATCCATCATGTCGGACGGCGCGATGATGTCGGCGCCGGACGCCGCCTGGATGACCGCCGCCGCCGCGACTTGTTCCACCGTCTCGTCATTGACGATGATGCCGTCGCGCAGGATGCCGTCATGGCCGTGGCTGGTGAACGGATCGAGCGCGGCATCGGTGATGATGCCGATCTCGGGCACCGCGTCCTTGATCGCGCGCGTGGCGCGGTTGATGACGTTCTGGGGGTCGAGGATGTGCGAGCCGGTCTGGTCGCGCAGCCCCATGTCGACGTTGGGGAAGGTGGCGATCGCCGGAATGCCGAGCTTTGCCGCGCGCTCGGCCTCCTCGACGGCGAGGTCGATCGACAGGCGGAAGACGCCGGGCATTGAGACGATGGGTTCACGTACCTGTCTGCCGTCGACGACGAAGATCGGCCAGATCAGGTCGTCCACCGTCAACCGGTTCTCCTGCACGAGGCGGCGCGACCAGTCGGCCTTTCGCATGCGGCGCAAACGCCGGCTGCCTGTGACTTCGTCGACGCTGCGCGCGCCGGCTGGCTTGGTCGGGGTGAATTTGTTCATCGCCAAAACTCCGGATCGGCGGCTTTTACCACGACCTCCCGCCGCTGACCAATGCGACACGATTGTGCCAGCGCCTGAGCGCTATCGTGGCTGGTTGTGTAGCGCGCAAAATCGTTTGGCATCTCCGCGCAACTTCATTTGGCATCAGTTGCCGCCGCCTTGCGGCTCAGCAGAGGCTGGTCATTGCGCAATCTCGCCTGCACTATTTGTGGGGGACGGTCAGCGTGCTCAGCAATCCCGTGAGGTCGTTAGGATCGCCTTTTGAGTCCTCAAGCTCGTCTGTCTTCTTGACACTCGGCATCAGTTTATTTCCCGACAAAACGTATCGCCCCGGCGGAATCGCATTCCCCAGCCCTAATGTCCCTGGGAAGGCTATGTTTCCCACGTAGGCCACCAGGAGCGAACTCGTGTTTTCAAGCTCCCGGAGGGTCGCCTGCTGCCTTTTGATCTCGCTTAGGATGAGTTCGAGAGCAGCATCCACATTGCTTTGAAGCTGATCGGTATGCTCCTCGAACTTGGGCGCTTCGGCCTCAATAGCTCTGAACTGGTCATCTAGCTCAGGCCACCACTTTTCGAAGGTGGCGTGCAAGCGCGCGTCTTCGATAACCATCTCGGAAGCTGAATTGATGTCCCTCACCAGCTTACGCACGCCTTCCTTCTCAAATTTGTTGTGCTGGAACTGCTGCAACGGGCTTTTAACCAGGGCGAGCTCGTTCATGTTGCAAAGCAGAGGAGCGACTCGGCCGGGCATCTTATTGGATAGAGCCCCGGCCTCGAAAAGGACCCACGGCGCTTCGTAATTGGCTTCGGTCAGTATCAAGATGCCATAGTCACGTTCGCTAAGGTTGCTCGCTATGGCATTAAGCCCGCGCTCGCCAGATTGAATGTCCTGGGACGACATCCACACGTCCGCCGATTGCAATACGCTTGGGAGCCACAGTTTCATGGCCTCCGCTATCGCGTGGCTCTGTTTGCCTGACCAACTTAGAAAAATCTTCATGATGCCCCCCTGTGTGTGTCGCCCACCTACAATAGCACCGGTATGTGCTACCGAGTCGACGACAGGATCAACTCCTTAGCGGGCCGACCTTTGCCGCCGGACACGCTGTAATTCAGTTCGGCCTCCTGCAGGTCGAATCCGTTGAACGCCTGCCTGATCGCCGGCACATCATTGATCGACAAGATGAAGCGGCCCTGCAGGTTGCGCAGCCGTCCCGCGATCGCCTCGAACCGGTCGCGGCCGAACAGCTCCTTCCCGTAGTCGCCCTCGCTGCCGAAATAGGGCGGGTCCAGATAGAATAGCGTGCCCGGTCGGTCGTAGCGATCAATGAAGGCCGACCAGTCGAGCTGCTCGATGACGACGCCGGCGAGGCGATCGTGGATCTCCGCCAACATTGGCTCCAGCGTCGTCAGGTTGAACCCGGCCGAGGCGCGCGGGTCGACGCCGAAGTTGCGGCCGGCGACCTTGCCGCCGAAGGCCAGGCGTTGGAGGTAGAGGAATCGGCCGGCGCGCTCCAGATCGGTCAGGGTTGCCGGATCGCTGGCCTTCAGCCGATCGAATTCCTTCCTGGAGGTGATCTGGAAGCGGAGCGTGTCCATGAGCTGCGGATAGTGCCGCTGCAGGATGCGAAACAGGTTAGCGACATCGCCGCTGCGGTCATTGATCACCTCGGAGCGCGGTCGGGAGCGGCGGCGGAAGAACACGCCGCCCATGCCAACAAACACCTCCGCATAGATTGTGTGTGGTGTGGAGGCGATAAGCGCGACGAGCCGCTCAGCCAAGCGGCGTTTGCCGCCGATATAGCCCGCCGGCGGCCGCACAGGTTCAACGGCTGTGAATGGGTCTTGAAGGGTCATTTAAGGGCTTTCGAG
Source organism: Mesorhizobium sp. ES1-1 (assembly GCF_020164785.1). GTDB lineage: Bacteria > Pseudomonadota > Alphaproteobacteria > Rhizobiales > Rhizobiaceae > Mesorhizobium. Next base: position 519,546 of record NZ_JAIUGX010000002.1, read on the forward strand.
AATCAGACACCGTGCCCGTGCCCGAAAGGGCCAGGTGCGGCAGTTATCTCTTGATGCTGTCGGGCGGGTCGGGACGCCAATCTAGGCCCGCTTCTCGGGGATTAACCCGAGCACCTGTCACGTCTTAGAGCTAAGGTACCGGCCAATAACCGTCATCGGTAAAGTCGGTTGGGATGCCCGCCTCGAACGGCGAAACGCCGTCCTTCATCGCCCATGACACCTTCATCACGGCCTCGAACCAGTTCATCGCTGAGGTCACCAGTACGATCATCTGGTCGGCCGTGAGGACATGGTTGGCATTCGCGGCGTCGCGGATGGTCAGTACCGGTGCCGTGACCTGCGCAGCCCGATAGGCCTGCGCCCTGATCAGGAGCGCCAGATAGACCGACTGGTCCTGCTGGCGGCCGAGCAGCGGCACAGGGCCGACGCCTGGTACGGTGAAGGCCGACCCGGCAAGGATTCGCCGCTCCCGCTCGGCGTTCACGGCCTCGCCGCTTGGCCCGACCGACACATTGACCTCGTATCCCCACGTCGCGGCAACCAGGCCGAGCTGCTCCTGGGTCGCGTCCCCACGCCGTAGGGCGGCAAGCGCCAGGATCTCGCTGTCGGGTTCTTCTTGCGACTGCTCGGCCTCATAGGCTTCGACCGAGCCGACCGCCGCTTGGATATCCGCGTTCTTCGCCTCGATCGCCGCGCGGTCCTCGGCCGAGATCGTGCCGATATCGACGGGGTTGTCGCACTCCGGTCGGCCGCTGGTCAGGTCAAGAAACCAGCGCCGGAGCCAGATGCCATCGTAGATATCGCTCATGCTGCCACCTGCTGGACGGAGGGCGAGAACGTCGCCTCATAGCCCCATTCGAGGTTCTTCGGATTGACGCCGACCACGGTGATGTCGAGCGTGTTCGTCGTCGTGTTGGCGACGATCGTCAGGGTGATCGTCACGGTCGACCGGTTGATCACACGCTGCACCGACGACGCGACCACCACGTTGCCCTCGCCGGGGCGATAGGCAGAGACCTTGTCCTCAAAGTCAGCAAACTCCGGCGATGCGGGGTCGCCATACTCTTTGGCCATCGTTTTGATCACCCAATCGCCGGCCTCGCCCTTGTCCATTGGCAGGCGCCCGATCACCGTGGCCGTTGCGGTGCTGGTAACGCCCGACGAAGTCTTGGAGATGTACGTTCGGTCGTAGACCGGGATGTCGGCCGGCCGCCCGATCGCCGTATCCATCGCCTCGCGCAGGCTGATGACCGGCGCTTTGAAGTAGGCCTCGGCATCGGTGAAAATTGCCACGTTGTCGTTGGCCGCCGAGCCGCCCTTGTGGTTATTGGACGAGAGCCTGAGTGTGGTGACTTCGCGAAGGGAGATATTGTCGAAATCTAGGACGTCTCCGGCTATCGCCGAGATAGCTGCGCAAGCCACGACCACGTCGGTGTCGCCGCTGCTGGCTAGACTTTGTGCGCCGACCGCCGAGGCACTGCCGATGGCGTTGATAGTGTTGGCGAGCACTCCTGAGAGACCAGGACCATTGTAGGTAGTCAGTCGAGCTTGAGCCGCCGAATTTGCGCTGTTTATCGTGTAGTCGGCTTGAGCCAGATGCGATGCGGCAGCATTCAATCCGGTAATTGTCTGATAGGCGAAGGCGTTTCCGTTTGCCGTCACCGTCATACGGAGCTTGCCGCCGACGATTGAAAGGGTGCAGTTGGAAGGGGTCCAGCCCGTGACCGACGAGCCATCACCATTCGTGACCTTCTCCGGACCCAACGCGTTTTCGCTCGCCATGGTCTCGGTGGCGATGCGGATAAGGCCGTTGAAAACGTCCGTTCCGTTCACCGACTTATGGACCCGCAGGAGGCCGGTGCCGTCGTCGAGGCTGAGGCCCTGGACGCTGTCGGTGCCGGTCAGCAAGCACTTTGCGCCGGGCTGGAACATCGGCAGCTCGGCAGCATACATGGCGCGGATTTGGGCTGGCGTCGGGGCGGTAAACGACAGTCGCGGCAGCGCAATCGTCCCGTTCCACGAAAGATCGGTCGCCGCACGGTTTCCTAGACGCAAAAAGGCTGACGCATTGGTAATGTTGTAGGCCGCTATCCCAGTGGCAACAGCGTCCCGAATTCCGTCCACCCACAGTTCGATGCTGTCACCGCGTCTGACAAACTGAACGAGGTGCGGAACCCCGTCCGTCACTATTTTCGTTCCATTAAGATTGATCGTCGGAGCGCCACCGCTGCTGCTGAATACAGCGCGTAGTGTGCCGCTTCCGATGGTTCCAATGGAGAACCTTGCTCCTGACGTTGCGGCGTCAGTCCAGTCCATCATTGAACGGGACGTTGCTACCGTCGCGATCCATGTCGAAAACGAAAAATCAGCGGTCCCGACAGCCATGGCGAGCGGCACGTCAAGGTAATTGGCGTTCGAGAAGCCGCCATACGCCGCAAGCTCTGCACCAGCCGCAACAGCCGCGCGGGTAACGGTGCCGATGACCTTTGGGTGGTTAGGCGTTCCGCCAGACCGGTCGGAAGCCTGCACGTCAACGCGAACATTGTCGACGAAGATCGTCGTTCCAATCGTAGTCGCGTTGAATTGCACCCATGTCGTCGTCGTCTTCGCAACGAAGCTGAAGACGTTTGTTCCGACAACCAAGTTGGTGCTGTTGAGCAGATCGATCCCGTTAGCCGCAGACCCTATCCGAATGGCAGCTAGCCCTCCGCTGTCATCGACGGCGAGTGAGTAGCGCGTTCCGATCACTGTCGAGAATGAGCGGCGTGCGGCGGCAATGTCGCCTGACGCGGGACGATCAAGGGCCATGCGGCCGGCGTTGAGGGTCACAGCCCCGGCACCACTTGTTCCTGCAGTCGGCCAAGCCGCATTCAGCCCTCCCGTGTCGGCATAGGTCGAGAAATCATCGAACAGCGGGTTTGCCCCAACCAATGACGTGACATCTGCAGTGCTCTCGGCGAGCGCCAACAACGTCTGCCCGACCTGATAGCCGGTGTTGTAAGTGCTGGTGACGTAGGCGACGGAGGATCGGCCTGTCTGGTAACTCACGCCCGGAACCGATCCAGGCTCGTGCCGAAGAAGGTTGAGGCCGGTGGAATAGCCAAGAGCCGTGAGCCTGTTACCGCAAGCCATTGCCGTCGCGCCATTGGCCATCAACCTCGGATAACCGGAGCCCGCCCCGTAGAACCGCCCCGAGAAGGGAGCGACCATGTACTCGTTCAAGGGCGACCAGTAGAGGACCGAATTGCCTCGGTTCGACCAGAGAGTACCGTCCGCACCAAAGTTGACGTTGTTGAAGCTCGCTGTCGCGCCATTCGTTATGGCCCGGCCATCCCAATGCACCACACCAGTGTCGAGCGACGATGAGTAGGCAACGGCGGGGGTCGGCAGTTTGCGAACAGGATCGACTGGCGTTCCCGGATAGATCGACAGGGCAATACCGCTCAGAATGTTGCTTGCCAGAACGGCCTTGGTCGCGTCGACCACTGTGAAGACAGCGGTGCCCTGATTGTAGCTCGCGACGTTCTGGTTTGCCTTCGCCAGGCCTGCTGTCGAGAAACGCCAGACCGCATCGCCCAGCATGTCGATGACATAGACGCCGGTCGCCGAGGAATAGACGATCCAGCCATTCAGCATGGCAACGCCGGTTAGGCCGGCAACGACCCAGCTCTTCCATAGCGGCGAAGCGACGTCGTCGCCGTCCTGGACGGTCAGCAAGGCGGGCTGGCCGATGATGCGCGGACGTTTCGGGAAGAAATCGCGGAGACCTCGCGTCGCGGTGCCCTTTGCCTCCGGGAACCATGAGCCGCGAGCGCGCCAGCGCCAGATGCCCCCGTCGCTGTCCTTAGCCGTGTCGCTCGACAGAGCGGCGACGATATCGGTGGCGACGAGCGCCCTCACGCCGGCGCCCATGATGGCAGCGGTGACAGGCGCCAGGTTGGTGACGCCAGCCAGCGCCGCGACCATGGCTGCGAGAGTGGTATCCACACCTGCCTTGAGGCCTGCGATCAGGATTGCTTGCGCAATCGCCTCGGCCTTGGCGGCATTGGCAGCAGCTACATCGGCCCCCGTGGAGAGCACATCGCCGCCGGTCGCGGTGCGGTCTTGGCCGGTCTGAGCGCGATCAAGGCCGGTTTGGACGCGGTCATCGGCCGTGGCGATCTTGTCGAGGCCGGTTTGGGTGCGATCCTGGCCGGTCGCGACACGATCAAGGCCGGTTTGCTCTCGGTCCTCGCCGGTCGCGGTGCGATCCTGGCCGGTTGCCACCCGATCTTCAGCCGTCGCTTCGGCGGCGCCGGCGGCAACACCGGCCGCGTCGGTCGCCGCCTGGACTTGGTCGGCGCCCTGCTGAAGGAGCGTGCCCCAGAAATTCTTGCCGGTATCGGACCAGGCGCCGGCCGACTTCTGCCACATGGCGCCGGTCGGCCGGATGATGGCCGTGTCGCCGTCGTAGCCGAAACCGGCGACCAGGGCGGCCGGGGCTTCGACGATCTCCAGCGACTTGCCGCGTGGCCCCTGGGTGCCGACATGGGCCACGGTGAGCGTGTTGATGGCCTTGACGTGAACGCCGTCGACCTTGGCGTAGTAGATCGTCTCGACCTTGCCGACAGGCGAGCGGCCTTTGATCAGCATCGTTGAGGCCGCGCCATAGGGCAACGCGCCGGTGAAGCCGTTCGCGGCCGAAATTCCGAACACGCCGGCGGCGGCTTGCGAGGTGTCGATCGAGAGCTCGATCGAGCCGCTCGGCCAGGTGATATCGGCGTCTTCGATCGTCCAGCCGGCATAGGTTTTCGGCTGGCCGTTCGGTTGCGTCACGGTCAGGCTTTCCAGCCAGTCGTCACCAGGGACCAGGGAAACAAGCAAGGGATTGCTCATGCGCCGGACTCCTCTTCGATCTCGGCCGGCGCCTGCCAGTCGCCGTGGACATAGGTCCAGCCGGTGCCGACCTCGTCGGGGCAAAGCACGGCGATCGAGCCCGCCGGCGGCGCCCAGGTTTCGGTGTTGCCGTCCCACAGGATGACGTTGACGACGGTGCCTTCGGACACCAGCGCATAGCGGTCCGCTTCGATTTCAGCCATTGATGTAGACCCTCACTTCACCGCGAGCCCCGGACGCATTTGAGCCACCGCCGCCTGCCGGCGCCTGGCCGGCCGCGCCTGGCGCGCCGCCATTTCCGCCGTACAGCGAAATGGCCCCTGAGCCCGAGCCTCGGCCTGATCCGCCGCCGCCGCCAAAGACCGATTTCCCACCCACAGAGCCGGCGGTGAAACTGCCCGTTCCCGAAGAGCCGCCGCCGCCGCCGCCGAAATAACCTTGCCCGCCGACCGCCTGGGTCGGAGGCGAGACGCCAGAGCCGGTACCGACGCCGGTAGCGCCATTGCCGGCCGTAGGATCTCCTCCGGCGCCACCTTGAGTGGTAGCACTTCCGGTTGCAGCCGAGTTGCCGCCGACCGCCAAAGCCCCACCGCCGCCGCCGCCGCCGGCGGACTGACCCGCTCCACCAACGTTGGTCCCGGCCCCGCCTCCATACGCCTGGACCAAAGAACCGAAGCTGCTCGCGCCGCCAGCGACCCCAACCGTGCCACCCGCGCCGATCGTAATCGACACCGAGGCTGCGAGGTCGCCTGCCTTGCACTGCAGCTTGACGTAGCCGCCACCGCCACCGCCTGACACCGAGCCCGAGGTGCCGGAGCCGCCACCGCCCCCCCCCGCCCCGCC
>NZ_JAIUGX010000020.1 GCF_020164785.1 Mesorhizobium sp. ES1-1
CAGTAGGCAGTAGGCAGTAGGCAGTAGGCAGTAGGCAGTAGGCAGTAGGCAGTAGGCAGTAGGCAGTAGGCAGTAGGCAGTAGGTGTTCCGCAATGCGGCCTGCGCCTACTGCCTATCCCTTGGCGCAATCAAATGCCTTCGCCGGCGAGTTCTTCCGAAAGGGCGGCCACTTGGTCCTGGGCGCTGCGCATCATCGGATAGATGGCCAGAACTTTCTGCCAGGCCTCGAGTGCGGACTGCTTGTGGCCGGTCAGCGCCATGATCTGCGCCAGGCCGGCCAGCGCGCCGAAATGGCGCGGCTCGAGCCGCAGCGTATGGTCGACGTCGGCCATCGACTTGCCGTAGTTCTTCATCATGAAATGCACCGTGGCACGCCGGTTCCAGCCCTCGGCATAGGTCGGCCGTAGGGTGACCACCTGGTCGAGGAAATCGAGCGCAACGTCGAATTTCTGACCCTCGATGGCCTTTTGCGACCATTGCATCATCAGGTCGATCGAGGCGCTGCCAGACTGGGACCATTCCGCCAGAATGCTGCCGGCAATGCGCTCGGCGGCGCGTTCGTTGCGCTCTCGCCTGAGGTCACTGAACAGTTGGTCGAGACGGGCCTGCCTGGTCGTCGCCAGCGGTGGCGTCTCCGGGGCAACGGCTGGTGGAACGACCGCGTCATCCGCCCGTGCCGGCAGCGAAAAGGTGCCGGTCAGAAGCAGGGCGGTGAAGAATCCAAATATAATCCGCATCACCGGAGTCTAGTGGCGGGCGGTGGAACGTCAAACTGAATTTGGCGTGAAAGGCCGGCGACCGGCAACAAGCATCAATTGGCGGAGGCTTCAAGCCTCCAGCCGAAAACTCAGCCCTGGCGTGCCTTGTAGCGCGGGGCGGTCTTGTTGATGATGTAGACGCGGCCCTTGCGGCGAACCAGCTGGTTGTCGCGGTGACGCGCCTTGAGCGCCTTGAGCGAATTCTTGATCTTCATGGTCTTGCCTGTCGGTGTGGACCCGGTCGGGTCGAAATTTTAAGGCGCGCCAGAAGACGCGCCCTTGAAACGTGGGTGGCTCATAGACGAGGTGCCTCGCCCGTGTCAACCGCAAGCACGCTCCGCCTCCCGATATCATCAAATATCCGCCATGTCGGCCGTGCGGCATTGCGCGGCGATGGTCGGGCTGGGATGATGCCTTGTGTTCAAATGACTCGGGTGACAACGATGCGCCGAACGCTTCTGTCCGCGTGCCTTGTCCTTCTGGCGGGAGCGCCGATGGCTCGCGCACAGGAATGCGACCGCTCCGATGACAGCCAGCAAATGCTGAACATCTGTGCCGGCGAAGACCGTCAGGCGGCCGACGCCAAGCTCAATGCGGCCTATCAGCAACTGATCGGCTCCGAAGATGCCGAGGGCAAGAGATTGCTGCAGACCGCGCAGCGTGCTTGGATCGCGTTTCGCGACGCCGAATGCGCGCGCACCACTGCGAGCTCCGAGGGCGGATCTATCCACCCGATGGAGGTGTCGCTATGCCTGACCAAGCTGTCAAATGAGCGCATCGAACAGTTGGCGGCTTCGGCCACTTGCGAAGAAGGCGACGTCAGCTGCGCCGGCCCCAGCGAGGACGAGAGCGACGGAGCACAATAGGTTCGCGGGTCAGGCGCGGCGGTTGATCCGTGTGAAATGGCCCATCTTGCGGCCCGGGCGCGCCTGCGACTTGCCATAGAGATGCAGCATCAGATCAGGCTCGGCGAGCAGGGCCGGGACGCGCAGCACATCGTCGCCGATCAAATTCTCCATGACGCAGTCCGAATGACGCTTCGGGTCGCCGAGCGGCAGGCCCGCAACGGCACGGATATGCTGCTCGAACTGTGAGATGGCGCAGGCGGCTTCGGTCCAGTGCCCCGAATTATGCACACGGGGTGCGATCTCGTTGGCCAACAGCGAGCCGTCGGCCAGCACGAAGAACTCGACGCCGATGACGCCGACATAATCCAGGGCCGACACTATTTTTGCCGCTGCCGCACGCGCTGCGTCAGCCGTTTCCGGTCTGATGGCGGCAGGCAAGGTCGAGGTGTGGAGAATGCCGTTGCGGTGAATGTTCTCGGCCGGGTCGTAGGCGGCGACAGTGCCATCCTGCCCACGCGCCGCGATCACCGATATTTCGCGCTCGAACGGCACGAGGCTTTCCAGGATCAGAGGCACGTTACCCATCGCCTCGCAAGTGCCGGCGAAGCCGCCCGTTTTCATGTTGCGGAAAACGCGCTGCCCCTTGCCGTCATAGCCCATGCGGCGCGTCTTTAAGATGCCGCTGCCACCGAACGTCTTCAGCGTGATGGTCAGTTCGTCGTCATTGTCGACCGAGCGGAACTCGGCGGTGGCAATGCCGATCGTATTGAGGAAGGTCTTCTCGTTTACGCGGTCCTGCGCCACGTCGAGCGCGCGCGCCGGCGGATAAACCGGAACCCTGGCGGCAAGCGCATCGGCAGCCGCGACTGGCACGTTTTCGAATTCGTAGGTCACCACGGCGCTCACTGCCGCCAGCTCGGCAAGGGCTGCTGGGTCGTCGTATGCGGCCGTGATCTGCCGGTTGGCCACTTGCGCGGCCGGACAGTCCGCCTGCGGCTCAAGCACCACGGTGCGGTAGCCCAGGCGCGCGCCGGCCATTGCCAGCATGCGACCGAGCTGGCCGCCGCCGATGATGCCGATGGTCGATCCGGCGGGCAGGCTCACGGCGTGTCCGTCGGCTCTCTGGCGACCTTGGCGGTCTGCGCGGCGCGCCAGGCATCCAGGCGCTGTGCAAGCTTGTCGTCGTTCAGCGCCAGTACTGCGGCGGCCAGAAGGGCCGCATTGGCCGCGCCAGCCTTGCCGATGGCAAGAGTTCCCACGGGGATGCCGGCCGGCATCTGGACGATGGACAGAAGCGAATCCTGTCCCGAAAGCGCCTTCGATTCCACCGGGACGCCGAATACAGGCAATGGCGTCAATGCCGCTGTCATGCCGGGCAGATGCGCGGCACCGCCGGCACCGGCGATGATCACCTTGTAGCCGGCCGCCTTAGCGCCCTTAGCGAAATCATAGAGCCGCTCGGGCGTGCGATGCGCGGAGACGATCAGCCGCTTGTGCGGCACGCCCAGTGCCTCCAGCGTCTCGGCGGCCTGGCGCATGGTCGCCCAGTCGGACTGGCTGCCCATGATGATGGCGACGTCCGCGCGTTGATCGTCCAAGCTGCTGCCCTCCGGCGACAAAGGCGCGCCTTAGCGGAATTCGGGCGAGGCCGCAAGGATTCGCGGCTCGGCGGCTCCGGCGGCGATGCAATGCGGCCTACGCCGCGGCCTTGCGGAAGCGGGCGACGAAGTCATCGAGTTCGGGCCGCTCCATGTCGGAGATCGCCCAATAGGAGAAGGCGCCGTCGCTCCACTGCACCATTGAGAAGCCACCCGACGACAGGTCCGCGGGCTGAGTGATCTTGCCGCCCTGCTGCGGTTCGGCGACCAGCGTGATCAAATGCTCGCGGTGGCGGTAGACCAGCGCCGGCACCGGCCGGTCCGATATCACCTCGACCCGGCCGCCGATCAGCGCGTAGCCATCCTGGGCCAGGTCAGGCGCCGGAGGCGACACGCCGATGCGGGCATCGAGCCATGGTTTCACTGTATGGCGGTCGGAAGAGACGATGTCGATCGGGCTCGCGGCAAGCAGGCTGCGGCGATGGCCGTTGGCGGCAGCCACAGCGAAGCCTTCCTGGGCGCCGGTGAACATCACCCACTGCGTCGCGCCGCTGGCCAGTACCGCACTGATCATGATCGACGCTGCCATGGCGCGCCAGTCGAACGAGCCGAAGTGACGCGCGCCCGGGCGTGTGCGCGTCTGGGAGGGTCTTGATCCGGCGTCCCGCCTCTGGCCACCACCGGCGACGGAGATCAACCCCGGCAGCGCTGACGGCGTATCCCGTTGCGGCTCCGCAGCGTGCGCCTGAACGGCTGGCGCTGCAATCGCCGCGATGCGGGCGCGAAAGGCATCGCTGACATCCGGGCGCCGCAGGCGGCTTACCGCGCCTTGCAACGCGATGATGCGCGCATGCTCCGCGGCAAGTTTGGGATCGGCTGCGATGCGGCGTTCGACCGCGAGTGCGGCCGCCGCATCGAGCTCGCCATCGACAAGGGCATGGATCATCAGCTTGATACCTTCGGGATCGTTGGGCAGTCCGTCGTCGTGCGTCATGACGCTCTCCCCAGTTCCGACGCGAGCAGGCCGCGGGCGCGGGCAAGCCTCGACATCACCGTGCCGACCGGCACGCCAAGCATGGCCGATATGTCGCGATAGCTCAGACCGTTGATATCGCGCAGCACCAACGTTTCGCGAAACGATTGCGGTAGCGCTGCGATAGCGGCTTCCAGGGCTGCCGTATCGGCCCTGGCAATCAGGCTCGCCTCCGGACCGTCCTCGTCGGGCAGGCTGGTGCCGTGAGCGGCGGCCATGTCGTCGAGATCGGCAAGGTCGCCAACGGCCAGCATGCCGCGCGGCCGGTTGCGCGACATCCAGGTGTAGGAGGTGTTACGCACGATTGTGAGCAGCCATGCCCGGGCATTGCCGCCTGCATAGCCTGATATGCCCGCATGCGCCTTGATGCAGGCATCCTGCACGACATCCTCGGCGTCCGCGCTGTTGCCGGTCAGCCAGCGCGCGAGCGCCAGCGCATCGCCGAGATGCGGCAGCACCACCTCGTTGAAGCGCTCCGCCAAGGCCCTCTCGCTCAAAACAGCACCATGATCCGCTCCCGGCCGCGTCGCCTCAAGATGCGACGGCGATCGTGCTCTGCTCGCAGGGGCAAAGGCCCCGGAAACAGGCAGAGCCGTGAGCCTTGCCGAAACTGAATTCATCTGCGTCACCGGTGTCAAGCGCTACAGAGGACGGCCTGACAACGATCACGCTCGGCAGCGCATGGCGACGGCCGGCGCCGCAGACATGGTCGCTGTGCTCGCAATGACGGTGCATGCCGATCTCCTCAACGCCAGCAGTGGCGTATGCTGAGAAGACCTATCGCGGCGCCGGTTTATTCCCGCCGCGTGCGGGCGCGGCCGTTCACAGTCGCGTGATCAGCCGATATTCCGAAATACTGGTCGGCTTGAGGCTCAATCCGGCCAGCGCGACACCCCCGACGAGTCCTTGCGCGGCGCCTTCATCGCGTCGGCAGGGCGGTCCTTCGCGGTCAGTATGGCGCGTAGCTGGTCGGCGACGATGTCTGCTTCTCCGGGATGGAGATTGCAGGGATCGAGGAAGAAATGGCCGCGCTCGACCTCGTGATTGCGCACGATGATCGGCGGCGAACCCTTGGCCAGCGCGGAAGCGAGGCCAGCCGCGCTGAAGCCGCTCTCGGCCGTGACGAAAATCTGGAGCCGGTCGAGTGGATTGGCGGTCGGATCGGGAATGATCTGGGCAAAGATGCCGGGCAGTCCCTGCAAGGCGTCCTTCCAGAGGTTCAGCGCGGCTTCCTCGCGCCGGCGGATGCCGTCATGGTCGCGCTTCTCCCAGGCTTCGAGCGCCGCCATGGTGCCGGCGATGCTTTCCTTGCCGACTTTCATGGCGCGCGCCACGCCGCGGTTCTGCAGATAGGCTGAACGCACCAACTCCTTGCGGCCGGTGACGATGCCGCTGGTCGGGCCGCTCAGGAATTTGTGGCCGCTATAGATGACGATGTCGGCGCCGCGCGCGAGAAAACCGCGAAGATCATATTCGGATGCGGCGTCGACGATCACCGGGACGCCCTTGGCGTGGCAGATCTCGCAGAACTCTTCCAGCGACAGCATGCCGTACTGCACGGTGTGGTGGGCAACGACATAAAGGCCGGCCGCTGTGCGGTCGTTGATGGCGTCGCGGACATGATAGTCCTGGGTGACGCTGACCGTGCCGGCGGGCACCACCCTGGCGCCGGCGACACGGATCGACTGGTCGACCGGAGCGCCGTAATTGACGATATGGCCCAGCTGGATGACGACCTCCGATTTCAGATCGCCGGTATCGTCAGGCAGCCGTTCGATGGCGAGCAAATTGTTTCCCGTCATGGCGCCGGCAATGGCCATGGTGATGCCGCTGGCGCAGCAGGCGGTGATGAAACCGGCCTCGCCACCTGTCAGCCGGGCGACGATGGTGCTCGCAGCCCGCTGCAAATCGTCCATCTCGACCCATTGCGACGCCATTTCCGACATGGCGCGGATCGCTTCGGGCACGATGATAGAGGCGCCGAGCGCGGTCATGGTGCCGGAGACGTTGATGATGGGCCGCAGGCCCAGCCGTTCGCGGATTGTGCTGTTCGAGCCGGCGGCGGAGGTGGTGTTCATGTCCGTGGGTCCATTTCTAGAAGCTCAGGCGGCGATCTCGACGATCGCCTCGATTTCAACGGTGATGTTTCCGGGCAGCGAGCCGACGCCGATCGCCGAGCGGGCATGACCGCCGAGCTTGTCGAAAACGCTGGCGAAAAGGTCCGAACAGCCATTCACCACTTTAGGATGATCGCCAAAGGTCGGGATGGCGTTGACGAAGCCGAGCAATTTGACGACGCGCACGATGCGGCCGAGGTCGCCGGCGGCGGCGTGCATGACGGCAAGCAGATTGAGGCCGGTCAGGCGCGCATGCCCGTAAGCCTGTTCGACGCTGACGTCTTCGCCGACCTTGCCGGTGCAAAGCGTTCCGTCGGCCCGCAATGGCCCCTGCCCGGAGAGAAAGATCAGCCGTCCGCTCTCGGCATGAGAGACGTAGTTGGCGATCGGGCTGGGCGGCTTGGGCAATGTCAGGCCCAGTTCGGCCAGCCGCATATAAGGCGTCATGCAATAGGCTCCTTGCGGCAACTGTGGCTGCCTGGTTCTAGAAATGCGAGGCGCGAAAGCGCGCCAGGAATGAGCGAAGGCGCTCGTTGTCGGTCTCGGCCGCGAGAATGTCCCTGGGCGGTCCAATCGCGCTGACACCGCCATCGGCCATGAAGACGATGCGGCTCGACGCATCGCGGGCAAAGGCCATTTCGTGGGTGACCATCACCATGGTCATGCCGTCCTGCGCCAGGCCCCGCACGACTTCGAGCACCTCGCCAACCAGTTCCGGATCCAGCGCGGAGGTGATTTCGTCGAGCAGCAGGATCTTGGGCTCCATCGCCACGGCGCGGGCGATGCCGACGCGCTGCTGCTGGCCGCCGGAGAGTTCGGCCGGGAGGCTGTCGGCCTTGTGGCCGAGACCGACGCGGCCGAGCCAGTGCTCGGCGATCGAGCGCGCCTCGGCGGTGCTCTTGCCCCGCACCTTGGTGAGGCCAAGCATGATGTTGCCGGCCGCCGTCAGGTGCGGAAAGAGATTGAAGCTCTGGAACACCATGCCGGTCTCTGCGCGCATCGCAGCGAGGTCGCGTTCGCCGCGGCGCTGGCGGCTTCCGCCCTCGCGAAAGCCGACCTCCTTGCCGTCGATGCGGATCGAGCCGCTGTCGTAGCTTTCCAGGAAGTTGACGCAGCGCAGCAGCGTGGTCTTGCCGCTGCCCGACGGGCCGATGACAGTCACCACCTCGCCGCGCGACACTTTGAGGCTGACCGAGCGCAGGACCTGGACGGTGCCAAAGGCCTTGGAAACGTCGCGGACGTCAAGAAGGGCCGGGATCTCTTGCGTGTTCGTTGCCATTGCTATTCCCGGATAAAGGTGAAACGCCGCTCGAGCCGCCGGCTGGCGAGCGAAAGCGTGTAGTTCACGGCGAAGTAGATGAGCGCGCCCAGTATATAGAGTGGCATCGCCTCATAGGTGCGGCCGATGACCTGATTGATCGCCTGCATCAGATCGGTGATGCCGAGCAGCGACACCAGGGCGCTGCCCTTGACGGCGTCGGTGACGCCATTGATCCAGGGCGGCAGGAAGCGGCGGAAGGCCTGGGGAAATATGACAGAGGTCAATTGCTGGCGGAACGTCAGCCCTATGGCCATCGCCGCCTCGGTTTGTCCCCGCGGAATCGAGCCGACGGCGCCGCGGAGATACTCGACGACCTGCGCCGTCTTGAACAAGGTCAGCGCCGTCACCGCGGCCCAAAAAGACGGCAGATGCAGGCCGATGGCAGGAAGTCCGTAATAGACGAAGAAGATGAGCACCAGGATCGGGATGCCGCGGATCGTGTCGCTAAAGATGCGTACCGCCCAGCGCAACGGCACCGGGCCGTAGACCAGGCCGACGCCCAGGATAACGCCGGCCATGAGCGAGAACAGCACGACCAGGAACGACACCCAGAGGGTGAGGGCGAAGCCCTCGGCCAGGAACGGTAAGGCATAGATGATCTGGCCGAGCATCAACGCGCCGCCCTGAACCGGCGCTCGAGCAGCCGCAAGCTGAACAGCATGATGTAGCCGGTGAAGAGATACATGGCCGTGGTGACCAGATAGACCTCGACGATGCGGAATGTGTTGAAATTGATCCACTGGGCGCCATAGGTCAGCTCAGGCACCGAGATGACCGAGGCGATCGAGGTGTCCTTGAAGAGCGATATGAACGTATTGGACAGCGCCGGCAGCGTGATCCTCAGCATCGTGGGCAGGCGGACATGCAGCAACCTTTGCCAGGGCGTCAGGCCAATCGCCCTGCCGGCGTCCATCTGGCCACGCGGAACGGCTTCGAGCCCGGAGCGGAACACTTCGACCAGATAGGCGCCGCTATAGAGCGATAGCGTCGCGATGAACGAGGTCTGCGCGCTGTAGGCCAGATCGGCAACGGTCGGCAGGCCATAAAAGACGAGGTAGACGAGCAGGATAAGCGGCACGTTGCGGATGAATTCTACATAGGCGGCGATGATGCCGCGCACCATCCGCCCGGCGGAGACATACCAGACCGCCAGCACCAGGCCGATGACGATGCCGATGGCAATCGAGATGACGGCCAGTTCAAGGCTGAGCAGCAGGCCACCCCACAGCTTGTCGAAATGCCGCCAGATCAGGTTGAAGTTAAGGGCATAGCCCATGCGTCCGCCTCAGTGCGAAGGGCGTCGAGTGGATCGCGGGAGGGCTGGAATGCCGCCCTTCCGCAACCGTTGGTTCAGATGACCGGTAAGCCGGGCAACCCGGTTAGATGACCGGGAAGCCGGGCAACCCGGTTAGATAACCGGGAAGCCGGGATGGCGAGCCGGCGGTTCCTGGCCGAAATAGTCCTTGAACGCGGCATCGTACAGCGCCGTTTCATGGCCGAACATGGCGATGGTGAAGGTCTGGTTGACGAAGGTCAGCCAGTCGAGGTCGCCCTGCCGCAGCGCTGCACCGTACAGCATCGAGAACCAGCTCTTGCCGGCGTCGAAATATTTGTCGGGGTTGCGCGAGGCGAGCCAGCGCACGGTGGAGAGATCGACCGCGGCCGCGTCGACGCGCTTGGATTCCAGCGCCTGCAGCACGTTGGCCTGGGTGTCGATCTGCATGACCTGCGATTCCGGCAGGGCCATGTGCACCGACGCTTCGGCATCGACATTCTGGAGGATGGAGACACGCGTCGCCGAACCGCCGGCGAGCAGCTTGTCGAAGGTCTTGTTCTCGGCCGTCGGCAGCGTCAGCAGGGCCACACCCTCGACATAGTAAGGCCTGGAGAAATTGATGAGCTGCGAGCGCTGGGCGCTCATTGTCATGAATTGGATGGTGATGTCGACCTTGTTGGTGGTGACGTTTGGAATGCGCTGAGCCGGATCCTGCATGACGAACTCGACCTTGGTCGGGTCGTCGAACAGCCCCTTGGCGAGGATGCGCCCCATGGTGATGTCCATGCCGACCAGTTCGCCTGCGTCGTTCTCGAAATGCCACGGCGCGTTGGTGCTGCCGGTGCCGACGATCAGCTTGCCGCGGTCGAGCACGGTGCGCAGCAGGCTGTCGGAAGCCGCCTGGGCCGCAGCCTTTTGAGTGTCGACTGCCGCCAGCACGCCGGCCGTGGCCAGCCCGGCCATTCCCATTTTCAGAAAATCACGTCTTCCGGATGTGTCGTTCACGGCGACCTCCTTTGGTGTTGTGTTCCCCTTTGCACAGACAGACACACGACTATTAAACGCAAACCGATTGTCTCTTACAAGAGACCCATGTATCCTGTACAAGACAGATACTAACACGAGGAATCGACAATGCAAGACGGCAGTGCTTTGACAGTCTCAGCGGCAGAGAAGACGCCCGGCACCCGTGAAAAGGGTCTCACCCGGGTGCTCGAGATCCTGGACTTCCTGCACATGACGCAGCGGGCGACTGGCATTGGCGACCTTGCCAAGGGCGTCAACGCACCCCGTTCGACGACCTACACGCTGGTGCGCTCACTGGTCGATGCGGGGCTGCTGGAAATGGCCGGCGACGGCAACCGCGTCTATTTCGGCAAGAAGCTCTATCTCTATGGAATGGATTATGTGCGCGGCAACGACCTGCTGCGGCGAGGCCGCCAGGAGGTCGATCATCTGTCGCGCGAGACCGGCGAAACCTCCGAATTGTGCATGCTGCAGAGCGGCCGTTACACGATCGTCCATTCAAGCCCGGGAACCAGGCCATTTCGTATCAGTTCTGCCACCGGCCTGCAGATTCCGCTGCCCTGGACAGCGTCGGGGCGGCTGCTGCTGGCCGGCCTGGGAAGGCTGGAGATCGAGGCCATGGTTTCGGAAGACGATCTCGTGCTGCCCGACGGTCGCAAGCTGCACCTCGATGATTTCATCACCGATATCGCGAAGTCGGAGATCACCGGCTATTGCGTCACTTCGGGACTTGTCGACGCCTATACGAAATGCCTTGCCGCGCCTGTCTTCTCAGCCCCGGGCAGGGTCGAGGCGACGATGTGCCTGGTGGTGCCGATCGATACGTCCGAGGAGCGCACGGGCAGCCTTCTCGGCCTGCTTCTTGATCGTGCCGCGCGGCTTTCAACCGCCGCTTAGCCACCCAGGCGGCGGCTCAGGCAATGATGTCGGGAATGAGCTTGTCTTCCAGCGCCATCAGCCGGTCCTTCAGGAACAGCTTTTTCTTCTTCATGCGCTGGATCTGCAAAGGGTCGCACTTCATGGCGATCATCGCATTGATGGCCGCGTCGAAATCAGTGTGTTCCTGCTTCAGCCGGGAAAATTCGAGGCGGATGTCGGCCTTTTCCTGATCGGACATTCTCTACCGTGTGCACGTCTGCAGCGCCCGAAAATGGGCCTTATTGGGCGGGGCCGGCATCGTTTCATGACGGCGCGCAGCCCATACCACATTTCATGCTGTCGTGGAATGCTACCAGGGATCATTCGACATCGCCGGCGGATGGTGGCACACTGTCATCGTGCCGTCACAGAAGCGAGCCTGCGGTGGACGCGCCTTTGGCGGTTGCAATCGAGGAAACCATGAAAGGGAGAACCAATCATGTCTCTTGCTTCCCATCTTGATGAGTTGCAGCGGAAACACGGCGACATCGAGCGTGAAATCGATGACGCGATGAACCATCCATCGGTGGACGACCTCCAGATCGTGAATCTCAAGCGACGCAAGCTGGCACTCAAGGACGAGATTGAGAAACTCAGAGCGGCGAAACCGACGACTCATTGATCCCCTCCTGACATAACCGCTGCATAGCGGTCTCTTCGCCGGCGGCGGCAGCCGCCGGTGTGATGTCTTTCGGTCTCCAGTGCGCGACAAGGCAAGCTGTCTTCACTCAGCTGGATGCGTTTCGGCCATCTTGAGATGACGGCTCGTTTCCGGTCGCGAGGCGGGGCCGATTCCGGCCAGTGTCGACCTGTCGCCATTGACAAGCCATCTTTGCTCCTCCACCTCATGCCGGACTTCAGCGCATCGGCCCGGAGCGTCTTTGTGCGTCCAAGTGGACGCCTGGCGCTCCAGAGACAAAAGGCTGCCGGCATGACCGGATATTTCTCCTCTCCTTTCCCCCGCCGCACGTCGGTCGGCGTCGATGTCGGCGGCGTGGTCGTCGGCGGCGGTGCGCCAGTTGTCGTGCAGTCGATGACCAACACCGACACCGCCGATATAGACCAGACCGTCGCGCAGGTCGCGGCACTGCACCGCGCCGGCTCCGAGATCGTGCGCATCACCGTTGACCGCGACGAGAGTGCCGCCGCCGTGCCACGCATCCACGAGCGCTTGCTGCGGCTCGGCATCAATGTGCCGCTGGTCGGCGATTTCCATTATATCGGCCACAAATTGCTGGCCGACCATCCGGCCTGCGCCGAGGCGCTGGCCAAATACCGCATCAATCCGGGCAATGTAGGCTTCAAGGACAAGCGGGACCGGCAGTTCACCGACATCGTCGAGATGGCGATCAGATACGACAAGCCGGTCCGCATCGGCGTGAACTGGGGCTCGCTCGACCAGGAACTCCTGACCCGGCTGATGGATGACAACCAGAACAGGGGTTTTCCGCTGACGGCGCAGGAAGTCACGCGCGAGGCGATCGTTCAGTCGGCAATTCTCTCTGCCGAGATGGCCGAAGAGATCGGCCTTGCCCGCGAGAAGATCATCCTGTCGGCCAAGGTCAGCGGGGTGCAGGATTTGATCGCCGTCTATACCGAACTCGCCACGCGCTCCAACCACGCGCTGCATCTAGGTCTCACCGAGGCGGGCATGGGGTCGAAGGGCATCGTGGCGTCGTCGGCGGCGATGGGCATCCTCCTGCAGCAAGGCATCGGCGACACGATCCGCATCTCGCTGACGCCGGAGCCGAATGGCGACCGCACGCGCGAGGTGCAAGTGTCGCAGGAATTGCTGCAGACCATGGGCTTCCGGCAGTTCGTACCGATCGTCGCCGCCTGTCCGGGCTGCGGCCGCACCACCTCCACCGTTTTTCAGGAACTCGCGCAGAACATCCAGGCGGATCTGCGCAAGAACATGCCGGTGTGGCGCGAAAAATACCCCGGCGTCGAGAACCTCAAGGTCGCGGTGATGGGCTGCATCGTCAACGGCCCGGGCGAATCCAAGCATGCCGATATCGGCATTTCATTGCCTGGAACCGGGGAGACGCCGACCGCGCCCGTGTTTGTCGACGGCAAGAAGGCCGCGACGCTGCGCGGGCCCTCGATCGCGGCCGATTTCGAAAAAATGGTCGCCAGTTATATCGAGCAAAGGTTTGGTCGCGGCAAGGCCGCGGCGGAGTAGGCGAAATGCAGCGTTTCCTGCGGGCGGCGCTGATTGTCTTGTGCAGTGTGGCCTGCGCGACGGTAGCCCAGGCCGATCCACCGCAATCGGCCAAGCAGAGGCTCATCGACAGGATTTGCACGCTGATCCAGATCCATGCCGACCAGAATGGCCTGCCGCGAGATTTCTTCGCCCGCCTGATCTGGAAGGAAAGCCGCTTCGATCCCAACGCCGTCAGTCCGGTGGGCGCCGAAGGCATCGCCCAGTTCATGCCAGGCACCGCCAAGATGCGCGGCCTCGCCAATTCTTTCGACATCGACCAGGCGATCCCGGCGTCGGCGAAATATCTTGCCGAGATGAAAGGCGCCTACGGCAATCTCGGCCTGGCGGCGGCCGCCTACAATTCCGGCGAAAGCCGCGTGTCGCGCTGGCTGGGCTCCGGCGGGTTCCTGCCGATGGAGACCGAGAGTTATGTCTTCGACATCATGGGCGAGCCGGTCGATAAGTTCACCGACCGCGCCTATGCCGGAAAGGTGGAGCCGCTCGACGCGAAGGCGGATTTCGCCGTTGCCTGCCGCCGCCTTCCGGTGATCATGTCCCGGACCGTTGCGATGGCTTCGATCAATGTAAAACCATGGGGCGTGCAGGTCGCCGGCAATTTCCGGCGCGGTGCCGCGATCAACCAGTGGCTGCGGGTGCGCAACCGCTTTCCGGCCCTGCTCGCGGGACATGATCCGGTGGTCAGTCGCGTCCGCACACCGATCGGCCGCAGGGGCATATACGCGGTCAGGATAGGTGTCGACGACCGCGCCGCCGCCAACGCCGTCTGCCACAAACTGCAAAGCGTCGGCGGTGCCTGCGTAGTGGTGCGCAACCGTTAATTGGTCCCGGGTATCAGCCTTACGGATTGCGTTCGGACCGCGCCGGGTCTGGCACCTGTCTCAGCTGTTGCGCGTCGCCACAAAGGTCGCCGCCTGCTTCAGCAGCATGGCGCCGTCGCCGTAAGGCTCCAGCAGTTCGTGCGCCTGTTCGACGAGGCCGTTGAGTTGGGCCCGCGCCCAGGCGGGGCCATGCAGCGCCACCAGCGTCGCCTTGCCGGCTGCCGCGTCCTTGCCGGTCGCCTTGCCCATCTGGCCGGCATCGGCGGTCAGGTCGAGCAGGTCGTCGGCGAGCTGGAAGGCAAGGCCGATCGCCGAGCCGAACTCTGCCAGCCGCTCGCGGTCTTCGATGGCGGCGCCGGCGAGCAGCGCGCCGGCCTCGCAGGCAAAGCGGATCAGCGCGCCAGTCTTCATGGCCTGGAGCCGGATGATGCCGGCTTCATCCGGCCGGGCGTGTTCGGCGTCGAGGTCGAGCTGCTGGCCGCCGACCATGCCGCCGGGGCCGGCGGCGCGGGCAAGCGCCAGCACCAGGGCCGCGCGTCGCTCGGCCGGCAGCAGGGTGGCGTCGGCGGCGATGATGTCGAAGGCTAGCGTGAGCAACGCGTCGCCGGCCAGGATGGCGGTTGCCTCGTCGAACGCCCTGTGCACGGTCGGCTGGCCGCGGCGCAGGTCGTCGTCGTCCATGGCGGGCAGGTCGTCATGGATCAGCGAATAGCAATGGACGCATTCAAGCGCCGCAGCGACGCGTAGCGCCGCCTCGCCGTCGGCGGAAAACAGTGCCGCGCTTTCCATCACCAGTAAAGGGCGCAGGCGCTTGCCGCCGTTCAGCACGCCATGGCGTATGGCCGCCATGAGGCGTTCGGGCCGCGCGATCTCGCCCGAAAGCGCGCGGTCGTCAAGCAGCCGCCGCAGCAGCACCTCGACGGCCGCCGCCCGCCTGATAAGCGCCATTTCGAACGCCATTTCGTCGTCATTCGTCATGGCCGGGACCGGTAGCGGACACTCAGACGTTGCGCAAGCAGCCAAGCGCCATTATGCCGGAGCAGGGAGAGGCACGGGTTGGGCGACTTGGCGGAACCGATCGTCGATCATGAAACCGAGACGCTGGACATGGCGACGAGATCGAGAGGCGTGAACCGCCGCAATCTCAGGCGCTGGGTCCGGCGCGGCGTCGTTGTGGCCGCGGCGCTGGTTCTGATCCCAACGCTCCTGGTCCTTCTTTATCTGCCGTCCTTCGTGCATCCGGTCTCGATGCTGATGCTGAAGGACCTGGCGACGTTCTCGGGATATGATCGCCGCTGGGTCTCGATCGACGATGTCGCGCCCGTGCTGCCCAATTCGGTCATCATGTCGGAGGACGGCCAGTTCTGCTTTCACCGCGGCGTCGATCTTGGCGAGTTGAGAGGCGTGGTGGACGACGCCCTGGCCGGTGAGGCGACGCGCGGTGCCTCGACCATCACCATGCAGACGGTGAAGAACCTCTTTCTCTGGTCGCGTCCGCTGGGCTCCGTGCGCAAGGTCGTCGAACTGCCGCTGGCCGTCTATCTGGACGCGGTGATGTCGAAGCGACGCATCATGGAAATCTATCTCAACATCGCCGAGTGGGGACCGGGCATCTACGGTATCGAGGCTGCGGCGCAGCATCATTTCGGCATTTCGGCAAAGCAGCTGTCGCGGCGGCAGGCTGCGCTGCTGACCGTTACCCTGCCAAATCCCATTCTGCGCGATCCGGCGAAGCCGGGGCCGGGCCTCAGGAGGCTCGCCAATCTGATCGAGCGGCGGGCCGGCCGCTCCGGCGCCTATGTCGGCTGCCTGAAGTAGCCAACTCAAAAAAAATCGCCGCAGTGCTGGCCAAAACAGCATGGGGCGTGTATAGGCGACCGACTTTCTCAGATTTAGGCCCTGACATGGCCCTTTCACGAGGGCTGGCGGGGCATTTGACCATGTAGTGGAGCATATCCATGGCCGTTCCTAAACGCAAAACCTCTCCGTCCAAGCGCGGCATGCGCCGCTCGGCCGACGCTCTCAAGGCCCCGACCTATGTCGAGGACAAGAATTCAGGCGAAATGCGCCGTCCGCACCACATCGACCTGAAGACAGGCATGTATCGCGGTCGTCAGGTGCTGACGCCGAAGGAAAGCTGAGAACAGCTTTCTTCAAAGGTTCGACTGGAAAGACCGGCCAATGGCCGGTCTTTCCGCGTCTGGCGGTCGATAACGGCTTCTGCATCCATCGTCTTTATGCCGTGCAACGCGCTGCACTGGTCGTTTCGTCGGCGCTGGCTCAAGCCATACGGGCCGGTCCTTAGCTGACATTGATGTCGCACCCGGTCTTCGACCGTGTTCGCGGCGTTTCACGAAAAATCTTGCGGCGTACCTGTGGCGCATTCTACACAGGATTGCCCCACATGGAGACGTCAGATGTTCGGTGCCATCCCGCTGCTCATCGTGCCTTTCGTACTCTACAATCTCGGCCTGCTCGGAATCTTTGGCGGCGGCGAGGATCCGTGGGCGAACGAAATCCTGTCGATCAGCATGATGTCGGGCGGTGTGTTCTCGATGACGCTTGGCGACCTGATGGTGCTGATCGGGCTGATCTTCCTGTTCTTCGAAATGGTCAAGGCGGCGCGCACGACCAGCGCTTCGATCATGGATCATCTGCTGTCGACGCTGGTCTTCGTCGCCTTTCTGGTCGAATTCCTGCTGGTCAAGGGCGCCGCGCATTCCATCTTCTTCACCCTGATGGTCATCGCGCTGTTCGATGTGCTGGCAGGTTTCGCCGTGTCGATGCGATCCGCCAGCCGTGACATCAATTTGAATTGAGCCGGCGCCCTGGCAAGGGTGGGCGGTGAAGACGCCCACCACTACTGCGATGATCGCCCCGGCTTGGTCATTGTCGCAGATGTCGCCTTAAAAATAGCGGTCGCACTATTTCTTCTTGGCGCGGGCCGGTTTCTTGACTGGAACGGCGGGCGCGTTGGCCAGGTCTTCCGCTTCCTTGGCGAGCCTTAGCGCGCGCAACTTGTTGGTCTTGGCCTGGCGGGCGTCGCTTTCGGCGGCGTATTCGGCCATCGCCTTCTGGCGGACCGTTGCCGCCTCTTCCTGCTTCTTGAAACGCAAGTCGGCGCGGGCGCGGGCGGCATCCCTGGAGTTTTCAACCAAGAGCTTTGTCCAATCCGGTGAACCTTGAGTACCCGCTCCTTGTAGCAGAGCCGGGGTTTCAACGGGAAAATAAGTTGATCAGGCGGCCGTACTTTCGCCAGGCGCCCTGCGTTTCACGACGGCCTCGTAAGCTGCCTGCAAGGTCGCGCGCACGGTGGCGTCCGCCGGCGTGTCGAGCGGCATGCCGAGATGTTCGTGGCGAAGCTCATCCATGAACTTGTCCCACAATGGCGGGCCGCCTTTTTCCAGCAGTTCGGCGCGGATCGAGAGTTCTTCGCTGACCGGCAGCCAGACGCGCCCCCACGCACCCAGATGAGCCAGGATCGGCACCAGCGTGATGGCCATCTCAGTCAGGCTGTAGATCGCCTTCTGTTTGTGGCTGGGATCGTCCGCCTTTGTCAGCATCCCCAGTTCCAAAAGCCGCTTCAGCCTGTCGGCCAGGATGTTGGAGGCGATGCCCTCCATCGAGCCGTTGAGCAATTCGCGAAAGTGGCGCCTGCCGCCGAAAATCATGTCGCGCAGAATGATCAGGCTCCAGCGGTCGCCGAACACCTCCAATGACAGGTTGATGGGGCACCCGGATCGGCGATCGAGACTCATTCGCTTTTTCTCTGAAAACCGGTTGCCTTATCGTATCAGTCTTATTATCCTGCAACCGCTTGCGAAATGCAATCGGTATGACGGCGGGGATACACTCCCGGCGAACTGCCGAATAGATGAGTCAGAAATGTCCCTCACCCTTCATTTCCATCCACTGGCTTCCTTCTGCTGGAAACCATTGATCGCACTCTATGAGAACGAGACAGCGTTCGCTTCCGTGATCGTCGATCTCGGCGACGAACAGTCGCGCACAGCATTCCGGAAAATGTCGCCGTCGGGAAAAATGCCGGTCCTGCGCGATGACGCGCGCGACCGCACTGTGCCGGAATCGAGCATTATCGTGGAATATCTGGCCACGCATTATCCGGGACCTGTCGAATTGCTGCCCACCGACATCGATCTTGCCAGCGAGGTTCGCGTAGCCGACCGATTCTATGATTTCTACGTCCAAGAGCCGATGCAGAAGATCGTCGGCGACCGCTTGCGTCCTGCAGGCAAAACCGATCCGTTCGGCGTCGAGCAGGCGCGCGACCAGCTGCGCAATGCCTATGCCGCGATCGAGCAGGATATGCGCACGAAGACCTGGGCGGTGTCTGAACGCTTCACGATGGCCGATTGCGCGGCGGCTCCGGCGCTTTTCTACGCCAACAAGGTCGAACCGTTCGGCGACACGTTCCCCGCCGTGAAAACCTATCACGACCGGTTGATGGAGCGGCCCTCTTTCGCGCGAGTGATCGAGGAGGCGCGGCCTTACTTCAAGCTCTTTCCTTACAATGACGGCTGATCGCGATGCCGCCGGCCGGGCGCTTGATGCCGAAGACATGCGCCGTACCGTTCCACAGTCAGGCCCGATGCATCAGTCGTCCCAGAACTGGTCAAGCCAGATGTTGAGTCTGAGGAAGCCGGCGCTACTCACCGTATAGACCCGTCTCGTGCCTTGTGCCCTGGCGTTCACCAGGCCGGCATCGAGCAGCACTTTCAAATGTTGTGAAACCGCCGGGCGAGATACTGGCAGCCCTGCGGCCAGTTCATTGACAGTCTTCGGGCCGCGCCGGAGCTCTTCCAGAAGATGGCGCCGGTTGGGATCGGCAATCGCCAGGAAGGCGTCGGAAATCATCATACCTGTTTGTGGGGCAAAGCTCCTTGAACCTCAACCTTCATGGTCATCTTTTCTGCGCGGATCGAGCCGCAATGCTTCAGGCGTCACCGAACGATCGGCCGGTTGCGTCGTGAAGGCGTCGCGGTCGCCGATCGGCACAGGCGCACGGCGGCTGATGCGAAGCAGCGTGTAGCCCGCGAGGCACAGATGCGCCAACGCGGTCGCGAGGAAGAGGCCTTCCGGGCGCATCCAGCCCATCAGGGCCGCGGCCAGCAAGGGCCCGATCATCGTTCCAAAGCCGTAGAGAAGGAGCAGGCCGCCCGAGACCTTGACGAAATCCTCCGACCGGGCGTGATCGTTGGCATGCGCCACGGCGATCGAATAAAGCGTGTAGGCGAAGGCGCCATAGGCGGCGGTGGAGACGATCACGAAGACGCCGGAGCGGGGCTCGGACAGGAAGATGGCGAGCGCGAACAAGGCTGCGCCGAAAGCGGCGCCAGACAGCACGAAGCGCCGGTCGGTCTTGTCGGAGAGACGCCCCGCCGGAAGCTGCATGGCGGCGCCGGCGACCACCACCAGGCTCATCATCAAGGCGATCTCGGCGGTGGAGATGCCGATGCGGGCGCCGTAGACCGCGCCCAGCGTGCCCCAGGCGCCGTTGGCGATGCC
Source organism: Mesorhizobium sp. ES1-1 (assembly GCF_020164785.1). Taxonomy (GTDB): domain Bacteria; phylum Pseudomonadota; class Alphaproteobacteria; order Rhizobiales; family Rhizobiaceae; genus Mesorhizobium. The sequence continues at coordinate 19,465 of NZ_JAIUGX010000020.1, forward strand.
GATCAGCACGCAGGCAACGGCGGACACGGGCGAGTTTGCATAGAGGCCTTTGACGTCGAGCGAGACGTCCTGCAGCGGCTTGGGATGTGAGGCGCTCGAGACCGCGGTCGGAATGAGCGACAGGCAAAACAGGATGCCGGTGATCATGAACAGCGAAGCCGATTTCACGTCGCCGCCGGCAACGATCATCTGTCCACCCATGATCGAGGCGTAGGTGACCATCATGTAGAGACCGAAGACGGTGCCGCGGTTTTCGTTGCTGGCTTTCTCGTTGAGCCAGCTTTCGATGACCATGAAAGCGCCGGCCATGGTGAATCCGGTGAAGGCGCGCAGCAGGATCCAGACATAGTCATCGATGATCAGCCCGGTGAGCAGCGCAACGATGGCGCCGGACGCGGCAAAGGCGCCGAAGGCCCGCACATGCCCGGCGCGGCGCACGATGCGCGGTGCGAAAAAGCAGCCGGTGACGAAGCCGCCGGCCCAGGCCGTGCCCATCATGCCGAGGGATGCGGTCGAGAAACCTTCCAGTTGGCCCCGCAGCGGCAAGAGCAGCCCATGCAATCCGGACGCCGCGAGCAGGAAGGCGGTGCCGCGCAGCAATGAGAGGATCGGTCGATAGGTTGCGAACATATTTTGATCCGGCTCGGGTCTGACGGGCGTTCGGTCCTAGGACAGTCGCATTCGGGCTTTTCGGCGGCGAGCCCTACGGCCCCTACGTCTATCCGCGGCGGAAGAGCGCCTCGGCAGCCGATTTGGTGTTGTCCTTGGCCTTGAGTTCGTTTTCAAGCCGGGCGATTTCGTCGCGAAGAATGTCTATCCGCTCGGTTAATTCACCGACCGAGAGCAGTGACAAATCCTGCCCGATCTCGTGTGGGCGCGCCTTCTTCTTCGGTTCGTCGTCGAAGATCGCCATCGTCGGTTCTCCTCCGCCACACCTGATTGGCCATTTGCCTGATCCGGCAATCAGCATACATAGTGCAAGGGCGCCGATGCAAATAGCCGGACGGAAATGGCGAGGAAAGACTGAAGTTCATGGCAAGCGAACAGAAAATTCCGGCAAGGATGACAGCCATCGCGATCTCCGAGCCTGGTGGCCCGCGGGTGCTGAAACCGGAAATGCGCGACGTGCCTGAACCCGGCCCGGGCGAGATCCTGATCAAAGTGCATGCGGCGGGTGTCAACCGGCCGGACGTGCAGCAGCGAAAGGGCGCTTATCCGGCACCGCCCGGCGCGTCGGACTTGCCTGGCCTCGAGGCCTCCGGCGAGGTGGCCGCGCTTGGCGAGGGCGTATCGCGCTGGCGCATCGGCGACCGCGTCTGCGCGCTGACGCCCGGCGGCGGCTATGCCGAATATGTCAAGGTTCATGCCGGCAGCGTGCTGCCCTTGCCGGCCGGCTTCACCCATACGGAAGCGGCGGCGGTACCAGAAAACTACTTCACCGTCTGGCACAATGTGTTCGAGCGCGGGGCACTCAAAAGCGGCGAAACACTTCTGGTCCATGGCGGCTCTTCCGGCATCGGCACCACCGCTATCCAGCTTGCCTCGGCGTTTGGCGCCCATGTCATCACCACAGCCGGCAGCAAGGAGAAATGCGACGCCTGCCTGAAGATCGGCGCCGGCCGCGCGATCAATTACCGCGAGGAGGATTTCGTCGCCGCGGTCAAGGAGGCCACCGGCGGGAAGGGCGCCAATGTCATCCTCGACATGGTCGGCGGCGACTATGTGGCGCGCAACCATGAAGCGGCGGCCGTGGAGGGTCGCATCGTGCAGATCGCCACACAGGGCGGCGCCGTGGCGAGCGCCGACTTCTCAAAGATCATGGTCAAGCGGCTGATCCACACGGGGTCGACGCTGAGGCCGCGCACCGTCGAGTTCAAGGCGGCGGTAGCCGCCGCGCTGGAAGCGCAGGTGTGGCCGCTGCTCGGCACGCGCAGGGTCGCGCCCGTCATGGACATGATCTTCCCGCTCAACGAAGCTTGGCGGGCGCATGAGCGGATGGAAGAGGGGGATCATATCGGCAAGATCGTGCTCGACGTGGGCTAAGAGAGGCCGACTTGCGCCGATGCGGGCCTAGCTGCCGGCATATTGCGAGCGCTGCCTAGAAGTTGAACAAAGCCTTAATGGTGCAATGCAGCATTTGCATCATTGCTATGCAAAATCGGCCGTTCACCTCCCGATCGATGATGACTATTTAAGCAGTCATCGAATCAAACATTGTCTGGAGGACCACCATGAACCCGATCCGCGCATTCCGTAATTGGCGCACCTACACCCATACCGTGCGTGAACTGAACCGGCTCAACGCGCGCCAACTCAACGATCTCGGCATCAGCCGCGCGGACATCGAGACAATCGCCCGTAAGGCCATCTGACATCAGGCCGGGTCTGCTCTTGCAAGCGGACCCGGGCATAGAAGCCAGAGCCGCATAGACGGATTGCCGTCGCGGTTCCAAGCCCGCTGGACCTTGTCCGGCGGGTTTTGTCATTCTGGGACGAGCGGCAAGGCTTATTGGCCGAAGGGTTGACCTCAGTTCCCAGCATGGCATGTTGCCGGGCTGAAACCGGTTACCGCGTGAGGGCGTTGGGAGCCGCCAGGAGCGAAATGCCGAAGAAGCTGCCGACGCCCCATGTCTGATGATCTTATCGACAAGATCTACGAGGCCGCGTTTGTGCCGGACCTATGGCCGGACGTGTTGGAAAGCATAGATGCGGTCTCCGACTCTGTGGCGGGTTCGGTATTCCTGTTCGCTGACGACCAGCCGGTTCGAGGCCGAACCGTCGGGCCGCTGCAAGACCTGCTCGGCGAGTTCCTGGTCGGCGATACGTTGCAATTCTCGACGGCCGTATCACGCATGTGCGCCGTCCAGCCGGCGAGCTTCGTCGATGTCGACAGTTTTCTGACGGCCGAGGAAATCGCGAGCGATCCGGTCCGTATACGGCTGCGCGAGCTTGGCATCGGCGCACACACCTGCACGGCCATCCCGATGCCGAGCGGCGAACTGGCGATTTTCGTCTTTCAGCGACAGCTCGGCGACGGCAATTACGGCCGCGTCCATTTCGACGTGCTTGACGGTCTGCGGCCCACCATGGCCCGCGCAAGCCTGATCGCCGCTCGGCTCGGCCTCGAACGAGCGCAAGGCACCGTTGCCGCCATGACGGCGATGGGCCTGCCCGCGGCAATCCTGTCGTCGAGCGGGCGTGTGCTCGCCGCCAACGCGCTGTTCGAAGCCATGGAATCCATTTTCCTGCCTGTTGCGATGGGTGGGCTGGCAATCGGCGATGCGGAGGCCAACCGGCTGTTCCAGCAGGCCATCCTCGCCGAGCGCCGCGAGGTCGAGCCGTCGGTCCGCTCAATCCCGGTGGCCGCGGGCACGGACACGCCGCCGCTTATTCTCCACTTTCTGCCGTTGCGCCGCGCGGCTCACGAAATCTTTTCCGGCGCGGATATCCTTGTCGCGGCAACGGCCGTGAGCGCCAGTTCGGTCGTGCCGTCGCCGTCGCTTCTGATGGGGCTGTTCGACCTGACGCCGGCCGAGGCCCGCCTCGCTTCGGCCCTGTCGCAAGGCCGTCCGCTAAAGGACGCTGCGGCAAGCTCCAACATCACCGTCAAGACCGGGCGGAGCTATCTCGAACGGATTTTCGCCAAGACCGGGACCCGACAGCAAAGCCAGCTTGTGGCATTGCTTAAAAGCACCGAACTGCCTCAATTGAACAGGGGCGATGACGGTCCATGATCGCCGATGAAACCGACCGCAGCCATGCGTGAGCACGAATGATCGCTTCGCTACCCGATCGCATCTACGAGGCCGCGTTCGTGCCTGAACTGTGGCCGGGCGTGCTGGAGGGCCTGAGCACAGTCTCGAACTCCGCCGCAGCCTCGCTTGTCCTGTTCGAAGACCGCGCCTCTCCGAAATTCATCGCGACGGACTTGATCGCCCCGGTCCTGCAGGCCTTCGACTCCGCCAATGGATGGCAAAAGAGTGAGGAGGTCCAGCTTCTCTTCTCGATGACGCCCCCTTCCGCATTTGTCTTCGACGCCGATTATTTCCCTGCCGAGGCGCTGGAAAGCAATCATCTGCGCCTCGATCGGACCCGGCCGCTGGGGATCGGCGGACAGGTTGGTTCGTTCGTCGTCATGCCGACGGGCGAGATGGCATTGTTTTCAACCGAGCGTTGGCTGGAAAACAATCGCCCCACCACTGAAGACATGGATCGGTTGAACGCGTTGCGGCCGCATCTCGCCCGCGCCGGCCTGATTGCGACAAGGCTCGGCCTGGAGCGGGCAAGAGACACTGTGTCGGCCATGGAGAGAATAGGATTGCCGGCCGCCGTCCTTTCGTCCGCAGGCCGGGTTCTTGCCGCCAACGCGCTGCTCGAAGACATGCCGTCTGTTTTCCGCACGATCGCCTTCGGCGGTCTGGCGGTCGGCGACGCTCAATCCGATCTGCTGTTCCAGCAGGCGGTCGATTCGGTGCGCGGCCGCAGCGCGGTTTCCGTTCGATCGATTCCTGTTGCCGCACAGGACGATCAACCCCCCATCATCGTTCACCTGGTGCCGCTGCACCGCTCCGCCCACGACATCTTTTCAGGCGGCGACATTCTGGTGGTTGCGACGGCGGTGAAAGCCAGTTCGATGGTTCCATCGCCTACCCTTCTTGCAGGTCTGTTCGACCTTACGCCCGCGGAAGCCCGTCTGGCCTCGGCCCTATCGCGTGGCCTTGCGCTGAAAGACGCAGCGGCCGAGTCCAAAGTCACCGTCAAGACAAGCCGGACCTATCTCGAACGGATTTTCGCCAAGACCGGGACGCGGCGGCAGAGCCAACTCCTCGCTCTGCTCAAGAGCACGGAACTGCTCAGCCGAAGATGAGATAGGGTGCATAGACCGGGCGCTTAAGGCGCGTCCCCGCAGGAGATCCGGGCGGCGCACCTCACGTCTCCGTTCTTTGCATATCGCATCAGTGCCCAAGGGCTGCGGCGCCCATCAGCACCAAGGCTGCGCCCAAGACGATGTCCGCATGCTTTCGGAAACGGCTATATTGTCGCCGTACGGTCGGATGAGACATGCCCAGCACAAGCAAGCCGAACCATGCGATGGCAATCGAAAAGACCAGCAAGACCAGGGATATGTAGGTCTCTGCGCGGCTGCCCACATTCAGCGTGGAAGATGCGAAGAACAATGCCGTCGCCGGATTCGCCACCGCCGTAACAAACCCTACCCGGAAGTATCGAGTGACCGGAAAAGGCTTCGGCTCTTTGACGCCAACCCTGGTCGACAGCGCCCGCCTCATCGAATTCCAGCCGATGAAGACCAGCATGGCGCCATACAGGCTGGCAGCGACCTGATGTGCGGCGCCCGTGGCGGGCAAAGCGGCAGTTCCAGTCGCAACCATGGCCGCCAGCGAACTTGCGCCCAAGGCAATACCGGCGGCAGCGGACAGGGCTGTGGCGCGCGAAGCGGTTAGCGCCGCCTGCGTGACGACGGCGAAGTTGGCGCCCGGCAACATGGCTACCATCGCGTAGGAGACGGCGAACGGAAGCAACCCCGCCACAATGGCATGTCCCGTCTCGAACATCGATTGACCCCACCCGCAGCGCCGCTCCTGCACCGCAGGCAGCCGCATTCGACGGGGGAATCTGGACGAAATGTAAGTCTGCGAACAGTCGTCATATGCCGACTGCCCGATGTTTGAGGATCATCAGTGGGTGCGGGCGTCACGAACCTTCGGCAGCTTTGGACTTGATGCTGTCCGCTTAAGCCGGAATCAGCTGCGGCAATCCAAGGTTGACCTCAGCTTCCAGCATGCCATTTTAGCCACGCAGGAATGGATGGCGTGTGGGAGCGCTTGGCGATCCGGGTCCACCAGACGCTGACTCTGAACGAGGCTGTGCGCTCTCATGTTCGATGATCTTACGGACAGGATCTACGAGGCTGCCTTCGTGCCGGATCTGTGGGCGGGCGCGCTCGAAGCGGCGAGCGGCGTTTCGGGTTCTGCCAGCGGCTCGATCTTCGCTTTCAGAGATGGTTCCCCGACGCGCGGCAGGTTCAGCCACGATCCTCCAGGACAAGGCAACGCCCTTGAGACCGTCCGGTCCCTGTTCGATGACTTCCTCATGGGTGACAACTGGAAGTTATCTCCTGGCGTCATGCGGATGTATGCCTTGCAGCCGGCCAGCTTCGTCCATGTAGAAGCTTCCATGACAGCCGACGAGATCGAACGCGATGTGCAGCGGACGCGTCTGCGGACGATGGGCATCGGCGCTCATCTTTGTTCCGCGGTTCCCATGCCGAGCGGAGAACTCGTCACCTTCGTCTTTCAGCGCTGGATCAGGGACGGTGCCTACGATCAGTCGTCGGTCGACCGGCTCGATCAGCTTCGACCCCATTTCGCGCGTGCTGGGCTGATATCGGCGCGGCTGGGCATGGAGCAGGCGAGCGCCACCGTCTCGGCGCTCGAGGCTATCGGGCTGCCCGCGGCCGTGATGACCTCTTCCGGCCATGTGCTGACTGCCAATGTGCTGATGGAGAAAATGCCATCCATGTTCATCGCCACCGCGCGTGGCGGCATGGCACTGGCCGACATATCCGCCAATCTGCTGTTCCAGGAGGCGATCATTCACAACCAGCAAAACCGTGTCGTGCGCTCGATTCCCATTCCGGCGCGGGAAGGCCAGCCGGCGCTTATTATTCATCTGCTGCCTTTGCGCCGCGCCGCGCACGAGATCTTTTCGGGGGCAGACATACTGGTTGCGGCGACGGCAGTGAGCGCCAGCGCCACCCTGCCGTCACCAACGCTGCTTGCGGGACTGTTCGACCTGACTCCTGCCGAGTCGCGGCTGGCCGCCGCGCTATCGCAGGGGCAACCCTTGAAAGAGGCGGCATCCACGCTGAAAATCACGGTGAAAACGGGCCGCACCTATCTTGAGCGGATTTTCGCCAAGACCGGAACCCGCCAGCAAAGCCAGCTTGTCGCGTTGCTCAGGGGCGCCGAGCCGTTACCGGGAGCATTGCGCTGACGGTCGCTCATTGGCAAAACCAGGAGACAGGGCTGCAATTGGCTACCGGCCACGCCCGCTCAGCGGCTCGGTGCTTTTCAGCAACGCCACCAACTCGCTTTGCTGGCGGGTGCGGGTCTTGGAGAAAATCCGCTCGAGATAGGTGCGGGAAGTCTTCACGGTGATGCTAGAAGCTGCCGCGGCTTCCCTCAGCGACCGGCCCGATGCCAGTGTGGTTGCCAGCCGGGCTTCCGCCGGTGTCAGGTCGAACAGGCTGCGGAGATGCGTCTCGAAGCCTTCGCGGATGGTGCCGGCGACCTCTGTCACCATGATCACCGCGCAGCGCTCCGTTGCCAGGCCATAGGCGCGGGCGTCGACGAAGGGTGCGACCGACAGCACCAGCCGCGTCAGGTCCGAGTGCTTTTGATCCGAAGGCACCAACATGGTTCCGCCGAGACCCGGCATTTCTCCGTCGCGCAAGGAGCAAGCATTCACGACGAGGCGCTGCAATTCCTGTGTTTCTCGCGCGCTGGCGGCTGCAATCATACCGTCCCTCAGCCCCAGGGGACCGTCAGGGCGCGCCAGTATCGCCTCGGCCGCCTCGTTCATATGCACAATATGCTGTTGGCCGTTTACCAGAAAGACACCGAAAGGCAGGTGTGAGAATGCCGATGCCAGCGCCGACATGTTCTCCAGCCGCCGGCCTATCTGGCCGGCGCGTATTACATGCGGCACGATCTTTTGCAAAAGGCCGATGTCATCAGCGCCGAACGCATCCTGCCGTGCTCCGCGATGAATATGGAGCAGCCAGTGGGCGCCGTTTGAGGCCAGCAGGTTGCAGGCCAGCCCGTGATACATATCGCGCGGCCTCAGCCAGTCGTGCCAGAGTTCACGGCGGCGGAATGCCGTGTCGTCGGACATTAGCGGCCAGCGATGGACGGTGCCGACGGGCAAGTCCGCCGAAGCCGCAGCCAGAGGGTCCCGCAGCATGGCCTGGATGCCTTTCTGCGAATTGAGTTCCGGATCGGGGGCGGATGCGACTGCTTCGAGCGTCTCGGGGGTAAAGCGCACAATGCAGGAGCGCGAACCGCCGAAGAGGTGGTGCAGGGCAATTATCGCATCGAGCCAGCGTTCCTGGTCGTAGGCCGCCTCATAGATTTGGCCGATCACGGCGGAGACGGCTTCGATGGTGACGTCAGCCATGGGAAGCTTTCCGGTCCTCACGGAGACCAGGTTTCGTGAGGAGGACTAACACACGGAATCGCTCGCAAAAGTTGCGTCCCGCCGATTGGTGTGATCTGTTCCGAGCCTCGGCAAGAATGAACATGTGACCCTACGGCAACAACCCGACCCGACACCGAGTTAGTGGCCTCACAAACGGACGAACAGTCGTCATTTGACGACTGTTCGGTTCGGTGCCTTGTCTGCACTCTCTCCTGCATCGGCAATTCGACGGGAGCTTTAGACGTGATGGCGAGAACAATCGGACGTGCAACGCGCATTTCAGAGACCGCTGCAACAATCGTTTGCGCGGATATCCTGCCATCAGGATGCTCGACAAGCCACGGCCGGTCCGGCCCACGAGACGCACGGATCGTCGCTATCCTTCTCGCTGGATTCATGGGTCTGGCCATCTCTACATTCGCGTCTGAGACAGCGTTTGCAGTTACATGCGGGGCAGGAAACGAAACTGCCGACGAGAACGACAGCCTTGCCTGCGGGGACGGCACGGTTGCCTATGGCGATCAGTCCGTAGCAGTTGGGGTGTTCGCCGCGACAGGAAGTGAGAAAACAAATTCGAACTTTGACACCGCCGTTGGCTACGCCACCAGCGCTTTCGGGGAGAGCCTTGCCGTAGGTGCCCTGGCCAAGGCAGGCTTCGACAGCCAGATCGACCCGAGCCGTTATCACACGGCCATCGGGACTGGAGCGGAAGCCGGGCAGGGTGCAAATGGCCTGGAATATTCCACCGCGGTTGGCTATCTGGCCAAGGCCAATGCATCCAACGCAATTGCCATGGGCGCCTCGGCCGAAGCCAATTTCACGGGCTCGGTCGCGATAGGCGCAGCCGTCAAGACCACGCGCGACAATCAGGTGGCGATCGGCAACGGCCAGAACACCTATACGCTGGCCGGCGTCGCCTCCCAGGCGAGCAAGGACGCGCAGGGCGAGACGACCTATTTGATGACGACCGATGAGAACGGCAATCTTGCCGCCTCGACTTTCGATGTCGCGACATTGGAGGGCCTGCCCGCAAAAGTGACGCAGAACACCACCGCAATCAGCAATCTGACCACCACGGTCTCCAGCCACACGACAGAGCTTGCAGATCACGAGACGCGCATCACAAACAACACCAGCGCGATCGTGGATCTGGACACTCGCGTGACGACCAACACCAACAACATCACTCAACTCGACGGTCGCGTCGGCGCTTTGGAGAGCGGATTCCAGGATCTCGGTGGCCAGATCAGCGAGAACCGCACCGAGGCGCGTGCCGGAACGGCTCTGGCGCTTGCCACGGCAGGGCTGCGTTACGACGATCGACCCGGCAAGCTTTCGCTTGCCGGTGGGTTCGGTAATTTCAAGGGGCAGTCCGGCCTGGCGCTCGGCCTCGGCTACAATCCAAGCCTGGATTTCCGCCTGAACGGCGCGATCTCGGCAACAACCGACCGTGGCGATGTCGGCGTCAGCCTCGGCGCATCCTGGACGCTTAATTGATCTTGGCTTGGACAGTGCCAACTGCACGCCCAAGGCGGACCAGCGTGCGGCCAAGCTGTCTTGGGCGGGGGGCGATCGTTGCCGGAGCCTTTCTGGCGCTGGCGACGATCGCCGGGCCGCCGCTGGCGGCCAATGCGCAGGCCAAGGACAAGCGCGTCGGCCAGAAAATGGCCCGTGCCGCCGATATCGACCGCAATGGGGTGCTGATCCTGACGAGAAGCGCCCTGCTGGCGCTCGATCAGGCCAACAAGACCGGCAACTACACCGTGCTGCGCGACCTTGGCTCGCCCAACTTCCAGACCAACAGCGCCGCCAAACTCGGCGATATTTTTGCCAACCAGCGCAAGCAAGGCCTCGACTTCAGCGCGGTGGCGGTGCTCGAGCCCCAATTGACCCTGCTGCCGCGCATCGAGCCCAGCGGCATGCTGCATATGGCGGGGTTCTTTCCGTCGGTGCCGATGCAGCTCAATTTCGAGCTTCTGTTCGAACCGGTGAACCGGCAGTGGAAGATTTTCGGCGTCTCGGTCAACCTCACGCCGGGCGGGCCGCAAGCGCCCGAGACGCCTGTCGAGGGGCAGCCGAAGCCGGCCGATCCCGGCCCACCCCCGGATGCGCCTTCGATCGCGGTGCAGCCGAAGACGGAAACCAAACCGGCAAAGCCATAGCGTGTGCAGCATCTAGCGATGGTGCGCGCCAGATTTGCCCGGCCCGACATCGGGAGCACCCACATTGACGATTGAAAAAGGACATGAGCGGTACGTTTGCGTACTCGACCCGACAAACGCATGGACGGTCTGGGATTGCGAGATGGAGATGCCTGCTTCCCTGGGCGGCCAGCATCTGACCGGCCGGCCGAAGGAACGGGCCGAGGCTGCCCGCGCAATATTGGAGCGTATCCATAAGAGCAAACTGGACCGGGCCCATGACGGCCGGGTGGATGGTGGTTAGACCGGACCTTTCGATTCGCAATTCGTATTCGATTTGTCCGTGCCAACGAATGGCAGGGTTCGGCCTGGCTTTCCCAAAACCGTTGCGAAACGACCAGAGAGCGGTTATACATGCCGCGAATTTCCCATTTTGGTGGCTCTAAACCACCGCCCGCGCGGGAACGCGGGCGAACGAGAAGGATTTTTACATGGCCAATACGCTGCTGATGCCCAAGGCGACCGCCGTCTGGCTGGTCGACAACACCGCGCTGTCCTTCGAACAGATCGCCCAGTTCTGCGGGCTGCATCCGCTCGAGGTCAAGGCGATCGCCGACGGTGAATCGGCGCAAGGCATCAAGGGCATGGATCCGATCATGACCGGCCAGCTGACCCGCGACGAGATCGCCCGCGCCGAGAAGGACACGAATCAGCGCCTCAAGCTTTCCGATCCAAAGGTGCGGGTGCCCGAATCCAAGCGCAAAGGCCCACGCTATACGCCCCTGTCGAAGCGCCAGGACCGCCCCAATGCGATTCTCTGGCTGGTGCGCAACCATCCCGAACTCAAGGATGCGCAGATTTCGCGCCTGGTCGGCACCACCAAGTCGACGATTGAGCAGATCCGCGAACGCAAGCATTGGAACTCGGCCAATTTGCAGCCGATGGATCCGGTGACGCTGGGCCTCGCCTCGCAGATCGACCTCGACATGGAAGTCAACCGCGCTTCGCGCGGCCGCGAACAGGCACAGCCGGCCGGTGATACGCTGCTGCCGGCGGCCTTGACCGAGCGCCTCGTGCCGGCACCCGAGAAGCCGAAGGACGAGGATGCCGAACTCGACGCCAACGCCGTTTTCGCAAAGCTCTCGGCGCTGAAGTCCAAGAATACGGACAATGACGACGACGAGTGAGATCTCGCACCCATAATGAAAAAAGCCCGCTTCGAGCGGGCTTTTTTGTGAGATCAGGCGGCCTCAGCTTCGCGCCACGCGATCCGGCGCCATGCCGTAATCCTCGCTGCGCTCCACGGCGCGGTAGAAGTCGGCAAGTTGCTTGCCGCGCTCGGGTTTGAAGGTGCGTCCGGCGATGACCACCGAAGCGATGCGATCGATGCGGAAGGCGCGGAAGTCGTCGCGCATCTCGCACCAGGCGACCAAAGTCCACACCTTGCCCCAGAACCACAGGCCAAGCGGGCGAATATCGCGCGCGCTGCCACGGCCGGCCTCGTCCGAATAGTTGACGGTCAGCACCTGCCGTTTCTCGATCGAGCGTTCGATGAGGTCGATGGCTTCACGGGCAGCGTCGCTGACCACCCACATCGGCGTGTGGATCTCTGTGCGGGCGATGCGGTCCTTCTCGGCGTCGGGCAACACGGCGCCGATCTTCACCAGCGCCTCCTCTGCAGCTCGGGCCATGGCGGCGCCGCCAAAGGCGCGCACCATGCGGGCGCCGGCCACCAGGGCCACGATCTCGTCACGCGTGAACATCAGCGGCGGAAGGTCGAAACCTTCCCTCATCATGTAGCCGACGCCGGCCTCGCCGTCGATCGGAACCCCGGTCGACTGCAAGTCGGCTATATCGCGGTAGATGGTTCGCTCGGAAACCTCGAGCCATGTGCCGAGTTTCTGTGCGGTGACCAGACGGCCACCACGCAGGTGCTGCACGATCTGAAAGAGCCTGTCGGCACGACGCATCGTATGGTCCCTCAGTGTTGTGTGCCCACATGTCGTGTTCCGAGACCCGTTCCGGATTTCCCACGACGTGCACTATGGTTTGAGTCCTTCGTGCTTGCGCCGCTCGGCGACGAATTCCGGGCCGAAGGATAATTTGCTCGTTGTCGGCGTGTTGGCATCAAGCACCCGCCAGAAGGGCGCCACGTTGGTCAACGCAATGCCGCGCTCGAGATCCTCGTTTGCGGCTTCGGCGACGGTGCGCAAATGATAGCCTATTGTGACGGGGCATGTCACTTCGGCGCCATTCCCAACAGCTAGTGCCGTGCGAAGTGCACGAACGTCCATATCAAAGCCTTCGGGAATAGTGCGGATGAAGTCGTCGACCTGGCGCGCAGTCGGAACCAGCATCGGTTGGCCCTCGACGACGTCTCCCACCGTACGCGGCGTCGGCTTGACGACGCCTACACCAGGTGCGTTCAGCCTTTCATTCCAGCATTTCATTGATCGCCATCCCCACTGCCGAGGCGCAGCAATGTGCACCATCGCATGTGGCTCCTGACAGCATTCTGTCAGGAGCCTTCAGCATATTCCTTGGCAAACAGCGTTCGCATTTTCGCGAGATCGCTGACCCTGTCGGGATAAAGCGTCCTCAGAAAAGCGAGTGCGAACGTGCCTTGCGCCGAACTTGGCGCGGAAACGATTCTGCCGTCAGCCACCGCATAGGGCACGTCCTGGTAGTTGCGGTCGCCGGCATAGAAGGGGACGTGATCGTTGATCCAGTCCCGGCCATTGCTGGTGTGCCTGGCCTTTTCGAACATGCCCGCCCGGGCTAGTGCTAGCGTCCCGGCGCAGATGCCACCGACGACGCCGCCGCGCGACGCAACAGATCCGAGCAGTTCGGCGACATCCGGCGGAGCCTCGCCAAACCACTGGTCGGAGCCGATAACGGCAATGGCGTCAAGATCGTTATTCTCGTCAGGGCCGGCCGAACGATCAGGGACCAACCTGAAGCCACTGACCCCTGAAACCGGCTTGCCGTCCGGCGTCAGCGATATGGCACGGGCACCGAACCATTCGACCGCCGACGCAGCCAGCAGCCCATATTCCCAGTCGGCAAAGCCTTCTATGAATAGAAAGCCGATTGTCTTCTGATCGCTCATAAGCTCGCTCCATCCCACGCGCGCCTGACCTGGTTTTCACACATGCCGTGCATCCGACCGGCGGCTTTTCTGCACCATGCATTTGATATTTGAGCGTTCGACGCGCCGATATCCAACCGCCGTGCTGACAAACCCTTATCGATTGCCGCAAGCGCCGCGGTCGTCATACATATCGGGCCAGCCGATATCCTTGCGGATGTCTGCTGGAAGGGAGTTCATGAATCGTTGAGTACGGATCTCGTTGCGCATCGTCCGTACCTTGCCGACATAGTGGCGCATGCCGCGCAGAATGCTGTAACCGTCCATCGTCAGTCTCCTCTCTCTGATGGAGACACTATCGCATACCCCTGCTGACAGCAGTCTGTCAGGAGGGCGGCGCCTCGTGCAACGGTGAAGGGGCCAGCTTCGAAGGCAGCCACGGCTATCGGCCCACTGCTGCCACGCGCGGCGCGATCGCGACGCCGGCCAACCGCTTTGACACGCACCGATCTTGCTGGTCAAAGGCGATATGACGAAAATCCTCGCCCTGGTCATTGTCGGTTTCATGGTCATCCAGTTGATCAAGCCGCTGGGGTGGCCGGGGCTGAAACGCCGTGGCGATTTCTGGAAGCTGGCGTTACTGGCCATGGCGGCAATCTCGCTGGCGGCGGCCCTAGGTCATTTGAATTAGGCCGAAGTCAACCGACCGCGCCCGGTCTCCAGTCTGCAAGCACCGGGCCGGCAAGATGCTCGGCCCATGCCCGATAGCCGGCTTCCGAGGCATGAAAGCCGTCGGAGGCAAAGCCGACCTCGGGGTTGGTGATCGGCAGGCGAGGTGCGGGGACCGCGCCGCGCTCCAGGCAAAGGCGCTCGCCCATCCGGTTCATCGCGGCCGCGCGGATTTCGAGGATCTCGCCAAGCAGGCGCGGCATGGCCGGCGCGCGCGTAAACTCAAGCACCGGCGACCATACCACGCGCGCTTCCGGCCACTTGGCGCGCAGCGCATAGAGCAGGCCGCCGAAATCCTTCTTGAAGCGCGGCACGGAGTGGAAATTCTTGGTGTCGTTGGTGCCAATTGCCAGCACGATATGCGTCCACGGATCGGCCGACAGATTGGGCAGCACATGATCTCGGATCTGGCCTGACGTTGCAGAGTTGAAGCCGGCGGCACGCCATCGCACCGCGCGGCCGGTCCGCCGGGAAATCAGCACCGCGAGTTGCGCGGCCAAGCCGTCCTCGGAGTTGCCGATGCCGACCGAGGCGGCCGAGGAATCGCCCAACACCAGAAGCGAGATCGGCGGCGCTTCGCCGGCGAGGTCATGCATGACAGGTCCTTGCGCCGGCAGCATGCGCGTGGTGCGGCGGCGAACGCCCAATCCCTGCCAGATGTAGACGGGGAAGGCGAGCCAGGTGATGAAGGCGGGAAAACGCATGGCATTTACCTGAGACTGTCAGGGCAGGCTTAGCGCATGTTCGGGCCCGCGTGAACGATCTTCAATCGCAGCAACCCGGTTCAGCGGCTCGGCTATCCTGGTATTCGTCGTGCAGCCGCACCCAATCCATGAGGCCATGATAGGGGCCGTTCTCGTTGCGGCCTTTCGGCGTCATATCGAGATAGTCATATGCGCCGATCTGCGCCTCGCCGCCACGGGCGCGCGACATGAAGGTGAGGAAGATGTCGCCATTGTCGTCCCTGAAGAAGACGCTGGTGCCAGGAAGTTCCTTCGATGTCCGAGGACGGGTGTCGAAATTGTAGGTGGTGTCGCCTGCCGCGATCTGCCTGTCGGTGAAGGAGACCTGCATGTCGAAATTGAAATCCGAGGCGTAGGACGATACCCAGTTGAACTTCCAGCCCATGCGCTGCCGGTAGGGCAGAAGCTCGGCCAGCGGCGCACGCGAGATCACCACCAGCGACACGTCGTGATGCCGCAGATGCTGGTCGGCGCCGTCGATATGGTCGGCCAAGAAGGCACAGCCTTCGCAGCGATGGGTAGACCCCGGTCCGAACATGAAGTGATAGACGATCAACTGGCTGTTGACGCCAAACAGGCCCGCCAGGTTCTTGGGCCCTTGCTCGGTCTCGAAGACGTAGTCCTTCCTGATTTTCAGCCAGGGCAGTTCACGTCGCTCGGCGGCAATGCGTTCGCGAAGCCGCGTCAGCTCCTTCTCGCGCGCGAGATGCGCCTTGTGCGCCTGGAACCACTCTTCGCGCGAAACCACCTTGTTGCTAGGCATGGATTTCTCCCTTCAGAAACCCCAAGGACGTTCGCGACAGAAGCGAGCCGACATTGGCGTTTGCCGAAAGGAAAAAAGAAAGGACGCGGACGCAATCCCCCTAGGCCAGATAAGTAGACAAGCCGGGCCACGCCGCCCGGGCTGGAAGGAAGCCCAAAAACAGGCTCAGGCGGCCTGCTCGAGGCTGGCTTTCCATTCTCCAAGCGCGGCCAGATGGTTCATATGGGCGCGATGCGTGAAGGCCGCCTGGGCGGCGGCGACGTTCGATCGGTTGCCTCCCCATGCTTTCTGCGGGGCGGCCTGCAGCGCGCGGCCATAGGAGAAGGTCAGCTTCCAGGGATGCGGCCCGATGGCATTGATGGCGTTGAGGTTGGCTGTCGCCTCCTCGTCCTCCTGGCCGCCCGACAGGAAGGCGATCCCGGGAACCGCGACCGGCACGGTTTGGCGGAACAGCTTTATGGTCTTTTCGGCGACCTCGTCGGGACTGTTTGTCTTGCCGGATTTCCTGCCTGCTATGACCATGTTCGGCTTCAGGATCGTGCCCTCCAGCACCACCCGTGCCGCATGCAACTCGTCATAGAGCTTGATCAGCGTGGCCTTCGAAACCTCGTAGCAGGTGTCGATGTCATGGGAGCCGTCCATCAGCACTTCCGGCTCGACGATCGGCACGATGCCGGCCTCCTGGCAAAGTGCGGCATAGCGGGCGAGCGCATGGGTGTTCGAGCTTATAGCGGTTGCCGAAGGCACGCCCCTGCCGGTGTCGATATCGATCACCGCGCGCCATTTGGCGAAACGGGCGCCAAGTTTGTAATAGTCTGCCAGCCGCTCGCGGAGCCCGTCCAAGCCCTCTGTGATGGTGTCGCCGATGAAGCCGGCCAAGGGCTTGGCGCCGGCATCGACCTTGATGCCGGGGATCGCGCCGCTTGCCTTGATGAGATCGACCAGAGGCGTTCCGTCGGCCCCCTCCTGGCGGATCGTTTCGTCGTAAAGGATCACGCCGGAGATGTAGTTCTTCATCGCCTCCGTGGCGCGGAACATCATCTCCCGGTAGTCGCGGCGGCTGTCGGCGGTCGATTCCACGCCGATGACGTCGAAGCGCTTCTTGATGGTGCCGGAGCTCTCGTCGGCGGCCAGCAGGCCCTTGCCCTCGGCCACGATAGCGGCGGCAATGTCTTCGAGACGGTCGCTCATTTCGCTCTCCTTCAGATCAGTTCTTCGCCAGATGGAAGTCTATCGCCAAAGGATCGGCACCGGAAAGCTTCAATCGAGGAAGGCTGGCGGGATCTACTTCTTCAGCACGTCGACGCCGGGCAGCGGCTTGCCTTCCATCCACTCCAGGAACGCGCCGCCGGCGGTCGAGACATAGGTGAAATCGTCGCCGACGCCGGCATGGTTGAGGGCTGCCACCGTATCGCCACCGCCGGCGACCGAGACCAGCTTGCCTTGCTTGGTACGCGCGGCGGCGTGCTTGGCCGCCGTCACCGTCGCATGGTCGAAGGGCGCGATCTCGAAGGCGCCGAGCGGACCGTTCCAGACCAGCGTCGCGGCGCGATCGATCCATTCGACGACGGTGTTCACGGTCCTGGCGCCAACATCGAGGATCATGCCGTCGGCCGGCACGCTGGAAATGGCCACGGTTTCGCTGGCCGCGCCCGCCTTGAATTCCCGGGCGACGACGCCGTCGACCGGGAGGATGATGGCGCAGCCGGCTTCCGCCGCTTCGATCATGATCTGCTTGGCGGTCGCGGCCAGATCATGCTCGCACAGGGATTTGCCGACATTGGTGCCGCGCGCCGCGAGGAACGTATTGGCCATGCCGCCACCGATGACCAGCGCGTCGACCTTTTTCACCAGGTTCATCAGCAGGTCGATCTTGGTCGAGACCTTGGCGCCGCCGACAATGGCCACCACCGGGCGAACCGGATTGCCCAGACCCTTTTCCAGCGCTTCGAGCTCGGCCTGCATGGTGCGGCCGGCGAAAGCAGGCAGGAGATGCGCCAAGCCCTCGGTCGAGGCGTGGGCGCGATGCGCGGCGGAGAAGGCGTCGTTGACGAAGATATCGCCATTGGCGGCGAGCCTTTCGGTGAAAGCCGGATCGTTCTTCTCCTCGGCCTTGTAGAACCGGGTGTTCTCGAGCAGCAGCACGTCGCCCTCGTTCATGGCGGTGATGGCGCTTGTCGCCGTATCGCCGACGCAATCGCCGGCGAAGCCGACGGGCCGGCCAAGCACCTCTGCCGTCGCCTTTGCGATCGGCTCCAGCGAGAATTCAGCCGAGGGGCCATCCTTGGGCCGGCCGAAATGCGCGAGCAGGACAACCTTTGCGCCCTTGCCCGACAGTTCCGTGACGGTCGGCGCGATGCGCTCGATCCGGGTGGCGTCGGTGACCTTGCCATTGGCGACGGGAACGTTGAGGTCGACGCGCACCAGCACGCGCTTGCCGCTGATGTCGCCGATATCGTCGAGTGTCTTGAAGGCGGCCATACCGGTTCCTTTCCCTGAAAAACGCCGGACCATACCCCGCGCCAACGATGATGCAAGGTCCGGGGCACGCGTGCGCGAAAAAATGATCGGGCCCCCGCGGGGCTTGCCAGATCAGCCCTCGGCCGCCGCCTTCTGTGCCTCCGGCTCCGCGGCCGGCAACGCTTGCGCCGCCGCGTCGGATTGTCCATCCAGGGGCTTGCGCCAGTTGCGCATAAAAGCCCGGAGGCGATCGCCGATTTCGCCGGCACTCAGGAAGACCGGCACCCGCGCCACCGGTGCCGTCGGCTCGAAGGAAAGACCGAGGCCCGTGATCTTGCCCTTCTCATCGACATCTCGGACGATCAATTCGATCGGACCGAGCAGCACGCGGTCGGCATATTCGGCATGGCCGCCGAGCCGGGCCGTGACCAGAGCGCCGACGGTGAGCTTCTTTTCCGCCTCGGTCAGACCGGGAGCGTAAGCTGCTTCCAATTCGGCGGCGGACCGGGCCGGATCGACGGCAAAGGCGCCAAAGAAATCGGCATCCTCGGGATCGACCACGGCACGGCTGGCGAACAGCTTGTCCAGCAGGCGCGGATAGCGGTCGGGAACGAAAATGTAGACCTGGTCGCCAGCGGCAAGGCGGCCCATATCCTGGAAGCGCATCGAGCGCCCGTCCCGCAGCACCAACGATGGCCGGGCCCAGCGCGGGATGCGTTCGCCGCGCGCCACGGGACTGCCCGGAGCCACGCGATAGGCGAGCAGTTCGTGGTGGGCTGAGCCCGGCAATTCGAGTTCGACCTTGTCCAGCGGCCCCAGCCGCGCCGGCACGATCAGGCCGAGCCGGCGCGCCAGCGGTCCAACCGTCCAGCCCTGAATGACCAGCGACACCAGCACGATGATGAAGGCGGCATTGAAGATGAGGCGGCCATTCTCCAGCCCGCCAAGCAGCGGGGTGATGGCGAGAAGAATCGACACGGCGCCACGCAGTCCGACCCAGGACACGAATGCGACTTCGGGGCGCGGCAGGCGGAATGGGACCAGGCAAAGCCAGACCGCGATCGGCCTGGCGACGAATATCAGGAAAAGGCCGAGCAGAACCGCCGGCACCATGATTGCCGGGAATTGCGAGGGGGTCGCGAACAGGCCGAGGATCAGGAACATGATGATTTGCGCCAGCCACGACATGCCATCCTGAAAGCGTTTGAGGATGGTGACGGCGCGGATGTCGGAATTGCCGGCGATGAGGCCGGCTATATACACGGCCAGGAACCCCGAGCCGCCAATGGCGCCGGCGGCTGCGAACACCATCAGCGACAAAGTGAGCACGAAGATCGGCAGCAGGCCATGATCGAGATTGAGCCGGTCGACAAGGCGCACGATGGCGAGACCGCCGAGCATACCGACGACGGCGCCGAGGCCCATATTGAGGAGGAAACCGAGTACAAGACCCGTGAGCAGCACGTTGGTCTCTGGGTTCGCATGGGCGGCGATGATCTCGACCAGGGTGATGGTCAGGAAGATGGCGATCGGATCGTTGGTGCCGGACTCCACCTCCAGGGTGGAGCGCACCCGCTCGCGCAGGTTGATCTCGCCGGCGCGCAACAGGAAGAACACGGCGGCGGCGTCGGTGGAGGCGACAGCGGCGCCGAGCAGGAAGGATTCCAGCCAGGTAAGGCCGATGAGATAATGAGCGGCAGTCCCGAACAGGCCCGTGGTCAGCAGGACGCCGAAGGTGGCGAGCGAGAGCGCAGGTCCGGCGGCCTGCCGGAGCGCGTTGAGCGGCGTGCCGAAACCGGAATCGAACAGGATGACGGCGAGCGCCAGTGAGCCGGCAAAGTAAGCAATGCGGGCATTGTCGAACTGGATGCCGAGGCCGTCGGTTCCGGTGGCCAGTCCGATACAGAGAAACAGAAGCAGCAGGGGCGCGCCGAAGCGAAAGGCGATCAGGCTCGAGAACGCGGCGGCGACGACAAGCGCGGTGCCGACCAGCGTGACGAGATAGATCGCATGCTCCATCCTGAAATCAGCCCCTCAAATTCCCCAGTCTCCGGTGTCATCAGAGAGTGGGGCGAAGACGTGACCAGTGCAAGGCGAAGGGAGGGCTTTTTGCCTATGCCGCTGATTTTCGATCGGTTTGGCCTGCAGGACACACATTGGAAATGCAGCCCGCCCGAACGAAAAACGCCCGGTCGGTGCCGGGCGTTTCGGGTCTCGAAAAATGTCTACGATCAGGCGATGGTCTTGCCGAAGGCGACCGCGGTGTCCGACATGCGGTTGGAGAAGCCCCATTCATTGTCGTACCAGGACAACACCGAAACGAAGTTGCCATCCATGACCTTGGTCTGGTCGAGCGCCATGATCGAGGAACGGGGATCATGGTTGAAGTCGATCGAGACGTTCGGATGATGGGTGACGCCGAGGATACCCTTCAGCCTGCCGTCTGAAGCGGCGATCACCGCCTCGTTGATTTCCTGGACGGTAGTCGCACGCTTGGCGATGAACTTGAAATCGACAACCGAGACATTCGGCGTCGGCACGCGAATCGAGATGCCGTCGAGCTTGCCCTTGAGGTCGGGCAGGACAAGGCCGATCGCCTTGGCGGCGCCGGTCGAGGTCGGGATCTGCGACAGCGCCGCCGCACGGGCGCGGTAGAGGTCCTTGTGCATGGTGTCGAGCGTCGGCTGGTCGCCCGTGTAGGAATGGATGGTCGTCATCATGCCCTTTTCGATGCCGACCGTCTCATGCAGCACAGCCGCCAGCGGTGCCAGGCAGTTGGTGGTGCATGACGCGTTGGAGATGACGATGTGGTCCTTGCTCAGCTTGTCGTGGTTGATGCCGTAGACGACCGTGAGGTCGGCGCCTTCGGCCGGAGCCGAAACGACGACGCGCTTGGCGCCGGCGGTCAGATGCGCGGCGGCCTTGTCACGGGCCGTGAAAATGCCGGTGCATTCGAGCGCGATGTCGATGCCCAGCTCCTTCCACGGCAGCTGCGACGGGTCCTTGATCGCGGTGACCTTGAACGTTTCCTTGCCGACGGTGATCTGGTCGCCGGACACCGAGACCTCATGCGGGAAGCGGCCGTGCACGCTGTCGAAGCGCAACAGATGGGCGTTGGTCTCGACCGGACCCAAATCGTTGACGGCGACGACTTCGATGTCCTTGCGGCCGGATTCATGGATGGCGCGAAGGATGTTGCGGCCGATGCGGCCAAATCCGTTGATGGCAACTCTAACGGTCATTTTTCTCTCCTCGGGAGCTGGAGCAGACAATTCGTCCGCAGCTTCTTAGCGGCGCGAGCGGAAAGAATCCAGTCGCGGTGCCGCAGATTTAAATCGATTAGGGCAGGCTGGCCAGACGAAATCTCGGAGCGGATTCGGCGGTCTTTCGGCCCTAGTGCATGTCGTCGTTCACACCGAAAGGTGTCCTCGGCGTCGGCGCTTCGTCTACCTGGCGTGCAGACGTGCCTCCGCCGCCTTGGCCGCTGCCTCGGCGGTGATGCCGAAATGCGGATAGAGTTGCTCGATCGTGCCGGAGGCGCCGAAGCCGGTCATGCCGATAAAGATGCCATCGGTGCCGATCAGATGATCCCAGCCCTGGCGGATGCCGGCTTCGATCGCCATCTTGACCGGCGCGCCGCCGATCGTCTTCTGGCGGTAGTCGTCGCTCTGCTTGTCGAACAGTTCGAAGCAGGGCACCGACACGACGCGGGTCGGGTGGCCATGCTTCTCCAGCAGGTCGCGCGCGACAAGCGCGATCTCGACCTCGGAGCCGGTGGCGAAAATCGTCACCGCGGCCTCACCGCTGGCGGCTGCCAGCTCGTAGGCGCCCTGGCTGCTCAAATTCTTGGCAGAGTGCTCGGTGCGCACCGTCGGCAGGTTCTGTCGTGTCAGGGCCAGCGTCGACGGCGTCTTTTCCGATTCGATGGCGACCTGCCAGCATTCGGCGGTTTCCACAGCGTCGGCCGGGCGGAAAACGTTGTGGTTGGGAATCGCACGCAATGCCGCCATGTGCTCGACCGGCTGGTGGGTCGGGCCGTCTTCGCCAAGGCCGATGGAATCATGGGTCATGACGAAGATCGAACGGATGCCCATCAGCGAGGCAAGCCGCATGGACGGGCGGGCATAATCGGAGAAGCACATGAAGGTGCCGCCATAGGCGATCAGGCCGCCATGCAGCGTCAGGCCATTGATGGCAGCCGCCATGCCGTGCTCGCGGATACCGTAGTGGACGTAGCGCTGACCGTAGTCGTCCGACGTGATGTTCTTGGTCTGGCTGGTCTTGGTGTTGTTGGAACCGGTCAGGTCGGCGGAGCCGCCAATGGTTTCCGGGACGGCGCCGTTGATGATTTCCAGCGCCATTTCCGACGATTTGCGAGTGGCGAGTTTCGGCTTGTCGGCCGAGAGCTTCTTCTTGTAGTCCGCGATGACGGCGTCGAAATTTGACGGCAGCTTGCCGGCGATGCGTCGCTCGAACTCGGCCTTCAGCTGCGGCTCTGCCTTGGCGAGACGGCCTTCCCAGTCGGTCCGCGCCTTGGCGCCAGCCTTGCCGGCGGCGCGCCAGGCGTCGAGGATGTCGGCCGGAATCTCAAAGGGAGGGGAATCCCAGTTGAAGAACTTGCGCGCTCCGGCGATCTCTTCGGCGCCGAGCGGCGAGCCGTGCGCCTTGTTGGTGCCGGCCTTGGTAGGCGCGCCGAAACCGATGGTGGTCTTGCAGGCGATCATCGTCGGCTTGTCGGAGTGGCGGGCCGCCTCGATGGCGTAGGCGATCGCTTCCGGATCCGTGCCGTCGATATGGCTGGCGTTCCAGCCCGAGGCCTGGAAGCGGGCGACCTGGTCGGTGTTGTCCGACAGCGAGACCGGACCGTCGATCGAGATGTCGTTATTGTCCCAGAAGACGATCAGCTTATTGAGCTTGAGGTGTCCGGCAAGCGCGATGGCTTCCTGACTGACGCCCTCCATCAGGCAGCCGTCTCCGGCCAGCACATAGGTGTAGTGATCGACTAGGTCCTTGCCGAAGGCGGCGTTCATGATGCGCTCGCCGAGCGCGAAGCCGACCGAATTGGCGAGACCCTGGCCAAGCGGGCCGGTCGTCGTCTCGATGCCGGTAGCGTGGCCGTATTCAGGATGGCCGGCGGTCTTCGAGCCCAACTGGCGGAAATTCTTGATCTGGTCGATCGTCATGTCTTCGTAGCCGGTCAGGTGCAGCAACGAATAGAGCAGCATCGAGCCGTGGCCGGCCGAGAGAATGAAGCGGTCGCGATCGGGCCAGTGCGGAGCTTTGGCGTCATATTTCAGGAATTGCGTGAACAGCACCGTGGCGATGTCGGCGCAGCCCATCGGCAGGCCGGGATGTCCGGACTGGGCCTTTTCAACGGCGTCCATGGAGAGAAAACGGATCGCATTGGCCATCCGGTCATGTTGTTCACGCGACGTCATGGTTCCTCCAAGGTGGGGGTTTGGGGACTGGGGAGAGCCCCTGAAAAGGGTGCGCGACACATAGCAGGCACGCGCTTTTAGTCAACAAATCGGTGCGCATTTGCCGGCCTTGTGATGGCCGCGGCGGGCCTACATTAGCCTTAGCGGGGGACAGCCGCGAGACCTTTGTTGACGTCACCTTCACCCGGCGCCTAATGTTTCGGGAATAACGCGTTCTGAATGCGAACGATTCGGTGATGGGCAGGGCACAGGACGAAGGCCATGACCGGGGAAACCACGCTCAAGGAAGTGATCGCCAGGCTGGGCAAGGCCATCGAGGGGCTGGAAAGCGCCGTCGCGGCCAAGCTCGAGCACGAGCGCGACTATTCGGAAGCCGAGGCCGAGGTGCAGCGGATGAATGCTGATCGCTCGCGGCTGGCGCAGGAACTCGATAATTCCGAAGCACGCGCCGAACGCCTGGAAGACGCCAACAAGGAAGTGTCGCGCCGTTTGGTGACCGCCATGGAAACCATTCGCGCCGTGTTGGACAGGTAAGGGGCTGGACAGGTAGGCCAATGGCACAGGTCACGGTTTCAATCGATGGCAAGCAGTATCGCATGGCCTGCGACGAGGGTCAGGAAGAACATCTGATCGACCTGGCCGAACGTTTCGACCGCTATGTCTCCCATCTGAAGGACTCTTTCGGCGAAATCGGCGACCAGCGGCTGACGGTCATGGCCGGCATCATGGTGATGGACGAGCTCTCGGAGCTGCAGAAGCGGGTCAAGGGCATGGAAAGCGAAGTGCTGACCTTGCGCAAGACGCGCGATGAGGCGCTGACCAAGGCCGACAAGAACGACAGCGTCCTGACCAATGCGCTCGGCGCGTTGGCGCAACGCATGGAAGATCTGACCGCGACGCTGGCGGTGAAATCCTAGACCGCGGCGTTGCGCGCAGTAAAATTCCTACAGTCCGCCCCAGGACGGCGAAGATTTTTCGTCGTCGGTCCGTTGTCGACCGCATGAGCATTTTCAAGCTCGGGGCCGAAGTGGTAAAAGGGATGAGGTCCGCCAAGCAGGCGGCGTTCATAAGGGGTAGGGACAAAATGAGCCTTCGCATCAACGATACAGCACCGGACTTCACGGCCGAGACGACCCAGGGGCCGATCAACTTCCATGAGTGGATCGGTGACGGCTGGGCGATCTTGTTCAGCCACCCCAAGAACTTCACTCCGGTCTGCACGACCGAGCTTGGCACGATGGCGGGGCTTGAGGACGAGTTCAAGAAGCGCAACGTCAAGATCATCGGGATCTCGGTCGATCCGGTGGAAAGCCATGGCAAATGGCAGGACGACATCAAGACCGCGAGCGGCCATGCGGTGCACTATCCGCTGATCGGCGACAAGGATCTCAAGGTAGCCAAGCTCTACGACATGCTGCCGGCCGATGCGGGCGAGACATCCGAAGGCCGCACGCCGGCCAACAACGCCACGGTGCGTTCGGTCTACGTCATTGGGCCGGATAAGAAGGTCAAACTGGTGTTGACGTATCCGATGACCACGGGCCGCAACTTCGACGAGATCCTGCGGGCGGTCGATTCCATGCAACTGACCGCCAAGCATCAGGTGGCGACGCCGGCGAACTGGAAGCAGGGAGACGACGTAATCATCACCGCGGCGGTGTCCAATGAGGATGCCATCAAGCGCTTCGGTGCCTATGAAACCATCCTGCCCTATCTCAGGAAGACCAAGCAGCCATCTGCCTGAGGCAGGTGGCCGAAACGGTTTTCGGCGTAGAGCCTTCCGGCGCCAAGTCATGCTTGACTAGGCTATCCGAGTGGACAACCATACCCCCTGGGGCGGCCGCACGAAAAATCATTCCTGCGGCCTTTGGTTGGGGAGCCGAAAATTGAACGCTGACTTGGCGAGGCCGCAGGTCAGCGGCTTCTATGACAAGCCGACCGGGTCGATCCAATATATCGTCGCCGACCCGGCGACAAAGCAATGCGCCATTATCGATCCGCTCCTCGATTTCGACGAGAAGTCCGGCGCTATCGCGACAAGGAATGCCGACGCCTTGCTCGATTTTGTCGAGACGCGGGGGCTGAGCGTCGAGTGGATCCTCGACACTCACCCGCATGCCGACCATCTCTCCGCGGCCCATTACCTGAAACAGAAGACCGGAGCGCCGACGGCGATCGGCGACAGGATCGTTGAGGTCCAGAAATTGTGGAAGGCCATCTACAATTGGCCGGATTTTCCCGCCGACGGTTCACAATGGGACAGGCTTTTCGGCGCGGGCGAGACCTTCAGCATCGGCACCATTCCGGTCACGGTGCTATTCTCGCCTGGGCACACGCTGGCATCGATCACCTATGTGGTCGGGGACGCAGCTTTCGTGCACGATACGCTCTTCATGCCCGACAGCGGCAGTGCGCGGACGGATTTTCCGGGCGGCAGCGCCGAGCGGCTCTGGCGCTCGATCCAGGATATCCTGACCTTGCCGGACGCCACGCGCGTCTTTGTCGGCCATGACTACCAGGGCGGCGGCGCGCGCGAGCCCTTGTGGGAGAGCACAATCGCGGCGCAGAAGCGCGACAATATCCACCTCGCAGCCGCGAGCAACGAGACCGATTTCGTCGCCCTGCGCCAGACGCGCGACAAGACACTGCCGATGCCCAGGCTGATACTGCACGCGCTGCAGGTCAACATGAATGGCGGGCGGCTGCCCGAACCGGAAGCCAACGGAAAACGGTATCTGAAGTTTCCGCTGGATGCGTTGTAGGTTCAACGCACTTCCATTGCGGATACCAATTGGTGGACGCGGCCCTGAAGGAAGGACGAGAAATCCTGCAACAGACGGGATTGCCGGTGAAGCCTTGGTCTGAGTAGCCAGATCCTGAACGTGATTTCCGGTGTGAATGGCAACGCGACGATGCGCTCATCCTTGTATTCGGAGATTGTCAGGCGGTCGACGATGGATATGCCGCAGCCCTGGGCGACAAAGCTGCAGGCGGTGTCCGACTGGGTCGTTTCCATCTGAACCCTCCTGCCGACGCCGAGACCCTCGAAGATCTTGTCGATCGCCAGCCGCGACTGATCGTTCTTCCCAAGCGAAATGAAGGTCTCGCCTTCCAGATCGCCGGCGTGGACGCTCCTCGAACCGGCCAGGCGGTGAGCGCGCGGCATGACACAGACGGCCTGCAACGTGCCGATCTGGGTTGCTTCAACCTCGTCGCGGTCGCCCGGCAGCACCGACACCGCCATGTCGATCTCCTGGCGCGCTATAAGGTCGGCCATGTTGCGGGACTGGGTGGAGTCCAATGAAACGTCTATGTCGGGCTTGTCGCTACAATATTCGGCAACGATCTGCGGCAGCATTCTTCGGCTGATTGCAGGAAAGCCGGAGAGGCGGAGGCTTCCGTACCGGTTGAAGCGAAGGCCTTGCGCGACCAACTCGATTTTCTTCACACCGGCATATACGCGCTCGGATTCCCCGAACAGGATGTTCGCTTCCGAGGTCGGGAATACCCTGCCATTGCGTCGCTGGAACAGCTGGAGGCCGGTCTGACGCTCCAACTGGCGGATCAACTGGCTTACCGCCGGTTGGGATACTCGCAGCATGTCGGCGGCGCCCACCATGCTGCCCGCGATCATGACCGCACGGAACGTCTCCAACTGCTTCAGGTTCATCGAGGATCCCTATAAGCTTTCCTTATCTTACCTCATCGAAATCCGATTGGACATGGCGGATTCAAGATGAAAGTTTATCCATACAAGGGACGGAAAGTCCTCGAAACTGATGAATTCGGTTCGAATAGCACAAAGGGGAATAGCATGATCGAGAAATGGAATTCTTATAGGGCTTTGGCGGCGGACGTGGTTGTACGCAAATTCAGATCGATGGCCTTGGTCACGTTGATCGCTGCGGCCGCCGCCACCCCCGCTCTGGCGCAAGACAAGGGCGTTCTGGATGAGGGCACGCTCACTGTAGCCGCGACGGCGTCCTTTCCGCCCATCGTATCCGTCGATACGAACGGAGCCTATGTCGGGATCGACGCCGATATCGTCGAAGCGATCGCAAAGCAGGCAGGCCTGAAGATCAAGTGGGTCAATATCAAGTTCGACAGCATTATCCCCGGCATCAGCGCCAAACGTTTCGATGTCGGCATGACCGGCATCACCGATACGGTCGAGCGTGAAAAAGTCATCGACTTCGTCAACTATGCGAATGTCGGCTCCGGGATCATCGTTCAGGCCGGCAATCCCAAAGGCGTCAGCAAGCTTGCTGACATTTGTGGTCTGATCGTCGCCTCGCAGACGGGTGACGTCGCCACGACCTACGCCAATGAACAATCAAAAAAGTGCGTTGCAGAGGGACGTCAGCCGGTGGTCGTCAATGAATTTCCGGAGGCCACGCAGTCCATGCTGCAACTGCAGAATGGCCGCGCCGATATCATCATCCATGATTATCCGCTTTCCGCCTATCAGGTGCAGCATTCTGGCGGCAAGCTTCAACTTGCTGGTGGCCAGTTCTCGGAAGCGCCCTACGGCATGGCCATCTTCAAGGGCAACACCGCCCTGCGCCAGACCCTGATGAGCGGGCTGGACGCCATCATCGCCAATGGCGAGTATGGCAAGATTCTCGACAAATATGGCGTGGCGGAGATCGGCATCAAAAAGGCGACATACAACGCGGCATCCAAATAGCGTTCCATCGCGGCGGACCCCCCGATAACATTCGGCGGTCCGCCTCCCGATGTCAGGCCGAAAGGCGCCATGTCCATGTCAGACTTCCCGATCGTTCGCCGCCGGCACCCATGGCGCTGGGTCGCCACGGCTATCCTGGTCCTTCTTGCCGTCATGCTGGCGGCCAAAGTGGCCAGCAACCCGGTCTTCGTGTTCCAGGCGGTGGCCGACTATTTGTTCGAGCCACGCATCCTGTCGGGCGTCGTCGTCACCCTTTATGTCACCTGCGGTTCGATGGCGATCGGCCTTGTTCTCGGCGTTGTCCTGGCGGTGATGCGCGTTTCCGATAATCCGGTGATCAACCGTGCCGCGCAGCTGTTCGTCTGGTTCTTCCGGGGGACGCCGGTGCTGGTCCAGCTGATCTTCTGGTTCAATATTGGCATCATCTTTCCTTCGATCACACTTTCGCTTCCCGGGGGCGAGGTCCTCTTCCATCTTTCGACCAACAGCATCATGACGCCTGCGGTAACCGCCTTGCTTGGCCTTGGTCTGAACGAAGGCGCCTACATGTCGGAGATCGTACGCGCCGGCATTCTGAGCGTGGACAATGGACAGCGTGAAGCTGCCAAGGCGCTTGGACTTCCACCATGGAAGGTGCTGAGCCGCATCGTGCTGCCCCAGGCGCTCCGGGTGATCGTTCCGCCCGCCGGCAACCAGTTCGTGTCGCTGCTGAAGACCTCGTCGCTGGTGTCGGTGATCGCTGCGGGCGACCTGCTGACGCAGGCCACGCGCATCTACAACGAGAACTTTCACATCCTCGAACTCCTCGTCGTGGCCAGCCTTTGGTACCTGGTCCTGACCACGCTCGCGAACATCGGCCAGTATTACATCGAGCGCCGCTATTCGCGCGGGTTCGTGCAGAGCGGCCGCATGACCGCCTTCAGCCGCCTCAGGGGGTTCCGGGGCTCCTCCGCTGGTGCGCTCCCCAAGGGAGACCGGCCAACATGAGCAGCAAGGTCGTTCAGGTCATGAACGTCAGCAAATCCTTCGGCGAAACACAGGTGCTCAAGAATATCAGTGTCGATGTTCGGGATGGTGAAGTCGCCTGCATCATCGGCCCGTCAGGCGCTGGAAAGTCGACCCTTCTGAGATGCATCAACCGGCTTGAAGAGCAGACGAGCGGAATGATTTTCATTGCAGGCGAACCAGTGGGCTTCGCTCAGCGCAATGGAAGCTTTCATGAACTCGACGCGACAGCGCTCGCGCGCCAGCGAGCCGGCATCGGCATGGTGTTTCAGCGGTTCAATCTGTTTCCGCACATGACGGTGCTGGAGAACATCATCGAGGCGCCGGTGACGCTGAGGCGAGCCCGGAAAGCGGATGCGATCGCGAGCGCCGCGGAGTTGTTGGCGTCGATTGGGCTCGCGGACAAGCTGAACGAGTATCCGGCGCAGCTTTCGGGCGGACAGCAACAGCGCGTCGCCATCGTTCGGGCCCTGGCGATGCGCCCGCGCCTGATCCTGTTCGACGAACCAACCTCTGCCCTCGACCCTGAACTGGTGGGCGAAGTGCTGGCGGTCATGAAGCAACTGGCAAAAGACGGGATGACGATGATCGTGGTGACCCATGAGATTGGCTTTGCCAGGGAAGTGGCCGACACAGTGCATTTCATGGTGGACGGAGAAATCGTGGAGAGCGGGCCAGCCGCGACGGTTCTCCAGTCGCCCAGGGAAGCGCGCACCCGTACCTTCCTCAGCCGGGTGATGTAGCATGTCCACTTTGCCGAAGCCGGATGCGTCCCTTGACGCAGCGGATTTGCTCCGTCGACCACTTCACAACGACATCATCGAGCTTTCGGGCGGATATGCTTTCCCGCAATTCCTTCCCGACGTGACGCGGGAAGCCGGGATTGCGGCGACGGTGTACCGGCACGAGACGATGCAGTATGCCGAAGTGCTGGGGCTGGACGACCTGCGCGACCTCATCGTGAGCTTCGTCAAGGCTGACGGCGTTTCCTGCGATCGCGACAACGTCATGATCGTGAACGGTGCCAAGCATGGCCTCGACCTGATCTGCCGGGCTTTTCTACAGCCCGGCGATCGGGTGATCGTGACGGCGCCGAGCTATATGACGGCTCTCAGCATCCTGCGCACACACCAGGTCGAATTCCTGTCCGTTCGGCAGGACGACGACGGGATCGTCACGGGAGATCTCGAAAATCAGCTCTTGAACGATCAGGCCGAGGGCAGGCCGCTACCCAAGCTGCTCTTCGACGTGCCGGAATTTCACAACCCGACCGGGATAACCACCAGCCTGGCGCGGCGCCGGCAATTGGTGGAACTAGCCAACCGCTTCGGATTTCTCATTATCGAGGACGACCCGTATCGCAGGATCAGATTCGAGGGAGATCCGGTCCCTCCGATCAAGAGCCTCGACGACCGAGGCGTGGTGATCGCCTTGGGCACCGCGTCGAAGATCGTGGCGCCGGGTCTTCGGATCGGCTGGGTCATAGCAGAGCCCGACATCATTGAACGCATGGCGGGGTTCAAGGCCGATGGTGGCACCAACCCGTTCAGCCAGCGCATCTTCGCGGAACTGTTGCGGACAAACCAGATCGACGAACTGGTGGCGAAATTGGTCGCAGAACTGCGTCTGCATCGCGATGCGATGATTTCCTCGCTTGCGAAGGCACTGCCTGAGGCGGAGGTCAGGACACCACCTGGAGGATATTTCCTCTGGGTGACGTTCCCAGCCGGGACCGATGCCGACCTGCTCGCCGGACTGGCGCCGACTTATGGCGTCAGGATCTATCCGGGCAGACTGTCTTATGCCGGCCAGCCGGTGCTGCCCGCCATTCGCCTTTGCTATTCCTACGAGGACCCGGAGCGCATCGCTGAAGGCATATCGCGCCTCGGGAGGGCCTATAAGGCGATGCATTCTCAGGGACTGGACGATGCTACGAAGGCGTCCCTCTTGGCCAGGCTCGGCAAAGTTCCGATTCACTAGAGCGTTTCCTGTTTTGGGAGAATCGTAGGATTCCCATCGAGGCTTGTTTGTGATTCAAGATGCTGGCTGGA
>NZ_JAIUGX010000021.1:5000-6180 GCF_020164785.1 Mesorhizobium sp. ES1-1
CCGGGCGCCAGCTCGGGTGGAGCCACCCTTGAAATACCACCCTTATTACTATGGATGTCTAACCGCGGCCCGTTATCCGGGTCCGGGACAATGTATGGTGGGTAGTTTGACTGGGGCGGTCGCCTCCTAAAGAGTAACGGAGGCGCGCGATGGTGGGCTCAGAACGGTCGGAAATCGTTCGCTGAGTGCAATGGCATAAGCCTGCCTGACTGCGAGACTGACAAGTCGAGCAGAGACGAAAGTCGGTCATAGTGATCCGGTGGTCCCGCGTGGAAGGGCCATCGCTCAACGAATAAAAGGTACGCCGGGGATAACAGGCTGATGACCCCCAAGAGTCCATATCGACGGGGTTGTTTGGCACCTCGATGTCGACTCATCGCATCCTGGGGCTGGAGCAGGTCCCAAGGGTATGGCTGTTCGCCATTTAAAGCGGTACGTGAGTTGGGTTCAGAACGTCGTGAGACAGTTCGGTCCCTATCTGCCGTGGGTGTAGGAATATTGAAAGGATCTGTCCCTAGTACGAGAGGACCGGGATGGACGGATCTCTGGTGGACCTGTTGTGGCGCCAGCCGCATAGCAGGGTAGCTATATCCGGACGGGATAACCGCTGAAGGCATCTAAGCGGGAAACCCACCTTAAAACGAGTATTCCCTGAGAACCGTGGAAGACGACCACGTTGATAGGCCGGGTGTGGAAGAGCGGCAACGCTTGAAGCTTACCGGTACTAATAGTTCGATCGGCTTGATCGTTCTCATTCCTTATGCTCATCTGACAAAGTCAGATGATCTGTTCTCACTCACGCTTGTTCCGCCCTTGCGGGCGGCGCTACGTGGGTGCGGCGCATCGGCGCCGACGGTCGGTCGACCTTGCGAAGCTTCGCTTCGAAAGGCACCACGACCAAAAGAACGCCAAGGGCACACAAAGACCAGCGAACAGCTCCGAGAGAGCAGAAGATAGGGCTATCCCTATCGGTTGCTCCCTCATCGCTCTTCGTTCAAAAGCTTCTCGAACAACGTGCGTTTTGCCGACCTGGTGGTTATGGCGGAGCGGCTGCACCCGATCCCATTCCGAACTCGGCCGTGAAACGCTCCAGCGCTGATGGTACTTCGTCTCAAGACGCGGGAGAGTAGGTCGCTGCCAGGTCTGCCAAACGCACGTTAAACCCAGATCCAGACGGACC
>NZ_JAIUGX010000022.1 GCF_020164785.1 Mesorhizobium sp. ES1-1
ACTTCGTCTCAAGACGCGGGAGAGTAGGTCGCTGCCAGGTCTGCCAAACGCACGTTAAACCCAGATCCAGACGGACCGGGTCCAAATCTTCTCTTCACGAACAGGCCCGCCAACGGGACCAGGGGCCGCAACAGCGGCCCTTTCATTTGGTGAGCCTCATGCCTATCTTAGGCTCAGCCTTTCTACAGGCCAGCCGACACAAAGGTGACGCGGGGTGGAGCAGCCCGGTAGCTCGTCAGGCTCATAACCTGAAGGTCACAGGTTCAAATCCTGTCCCCGCAACCAACCTTCCCCCCCAAAGACTACCCCCCACGAACTGCGTTGACTGGGCCATCCGCTATGACAATGCTGGGGCAAGTAGGATATGAACCTGTGCCCTTCAGCTTATGACGCAGGATGATGAGCTACTGTCCCGCGAAGGTCCGTCAGGCCAAAGCCGACGGGCATTTCTGCTTGCGGTGCCGCAGCTCTCACTGCTGGTAATCGACCACCTTATCAGAGCAGGGAAGCGGCGGAGCGCACTTTCTCAACGACAGCGCGAGGACACCCAGGTTCGGCACGCGTCTGACTGGCGAACCACTCTAACTCTCTGTTTTGGCGCCGTTCCGGGCGCAAACTGCCTCACACGTTCACTGGAATCGCGCTACTGTCTTCAATGTTGCCGACATATCATGCAGGCACGGCGGAGTCGTGGCGTGGGCGGATCGGTCGCGTTGGCGCACTGAGGTGGGTCAGGGGGTGGGACGTCATGGAACAGAGCCGGCTGACGAAGAAGGAACGGCACGAGCTTATCCTGTCGGAGGTGCGCCGATCGGCCTCTATCCGGATATCCAGCTTGGCCATGCGGCTCGGCGTGGCCGGCGAGACCATCCGCCGCGACCTCATTGAACTGGGCGAGGCCGGACTGCTCAATCGGACCTATGGCGGCGCGACAATTTCTTTGGTGACGTCCGAGCCGGTCATTGCCGAGCGCAGCCAGACCATGATCGAAGAGCGCGCCCGAATTGCGCGCGGCACGGCTCGACTGATCCAGAAGGGCCAGATCGTGATGATCGACGGCGGCTCCACGACGTATGAAGTGGCGCGCAGTCTCTCGCAGTCGAAGCACGACCTGACCGTCATCACCAACTCCATCGGCGTGGCCTCGGTAGCCGGCGCCAATTCGAGCTTCCGCGTCATCTTGTGCCCCGGAACCTACGACAGCCGGGAGGCCAGCGTGTTCGGCGAGGACACGATCGAGTTCATCAGGCGCTACAACGCCGACATCGCCCTCATCGGCGCCTCAGGTCTGTCCGCGGACGGGCCCAGCGACATGATCTCGGGGGCCGCAGCGGTGAAGCGGGCGATGGTCTCACGCGCGCTGTCGACGGTCCTGGTGGTGACCAACGACAAGTTCGGCCGCAACAGCCTCGAGCGCGTCTGCCCGCTCGACGATATTTCCGGCGTCGTCACCGACCGTGAGCCCCAGCCTGACCTGCGGGCGGCGATCGAGTCGGCCGGTACGGAATTGCACGTCTTCGCCGACCGCTGAGCCTGGCCGAACCGGCGAAAGGCGGAATCGAGTTCGCGAGACAGTTGCTCGGCTCTGGTGGTGGGATCAGTCATATTGCCTCTGGAATGCTTCGATTGAGTCTCGGTGTCGCTGCCACAAGCGCCTTGCCTATTGCGGATTGCGGTGCATCGATTACGGCTCGGGCGTCACCGCTCTCGGCGATCCGCCCGCCGTCGAGGAGGATGACGCGGTGGGCGACAGACCGGACAACACCGAGATCATGCGAAATGAAGAGATAGGCGATGCGCTCCTCGGCCTGGAGGCCGAGCAGCAATTCGAGGATTTGTCCGCGCACCGAGACATCGAGCGCCGACACCGCCTCGTCCAGCACGATCAGCGACGGTTTGGTCGCGATCGCCCGGGCGATGGCGACGCGCTGCCGTTGGCCTCCGGAGATTTCGTGAATAGCGCCTAGGGCGACATCCGCCGGCAGCCCTACGCGCTCCAGCAGGGCGGCGATGTGTCCCGGGCGTTCGGTGCGGCGGGCGATTCTGTGAATGCGCAGCGGGTCGTCAAGAACGCGCGCTACGGTGGCGCGCGGGTTAAGGGAGGCCAGCGGATCCTGGAACACCATCTGCAGGCGTGCGCGGCGCGCGCGCAAGACCGCGCCGCGCAAGGCGAGGAAATCACCGCCTTCGAAGTTCACTCGGCCCGAATCCGGCTCGGCCAGCCGCAGCACCAGCCTTGCGATGGTTGATTTGCCGCTGCCCGAAGGTCCGGCCAGTGCCAGCGTTTCGCCAGCTTCGATGTGGAAAGAGACATCGTCCGCGGCGACGATGGTTTCGCCGCCGCGCCGGTAGCGCTTGCTGAGGTTGGACACCGCCAGCAGGCTCATGCGCCGGGCCTCCTCAGCAAGGGTTCGGCCTCGAGGCCGATATGGGCATCGAGCAGCGCGCGCGTGTAGAGGTGGTGCGGGGCATCGATGATCCGCGCGGCTTCGCCAAGCTCGATCAGCTGGCCATGGCGGAATACGGCAATGCGCTCGGCGAGTTCCGCCGCCAGAGCGATGTCATGGCTGATGAACAGCAGCGTCATGCCGTCCTCGGCCACCAGCCGCCGGATCAGGGCAACGATCTCGGCCTGCACGATGGTATCGAGCGCGCTGGTTGCCTCGTCGGCGATGAGCAGCTTTGGCCCGGCGGCGATGGCGGCGGCGATCGCCACACGCTGCTTTTGACCGCCGGAGAGTTGATGCGGGAAGGCGTGTAGGGCGGAGTCTGGATCAGGCAGGCGGACGCGTTCGAGCAAGGTCCTGGCCTTCGCATAGGCCTGCGGCCAGGTGAGGCCGAGATGCGTGCGCGCGACCTCGGCGATCTGTTTGCCGACCTTCATCACCGGATCGAGGCTGGCGGACGGATCCTGAAAGACGAAACCAATGTCGCGGCCGCCAAGGGGAGTTTTGCTGGGCTTGGATTTGAAAGTTCGGCGTTCCGTCACACCCCCCTCTGTCCTGCCGGACATGTCCGGCAGGACAGAGGGGGGTGTGACGGAACGCCGAACTTTCAAATCCAAGCCCAGCAAAACTCCCCTTGGCGGCCGCGACATTGGTTTCGTCTTTCAGGATCCGTCCGCCAGCCTCGATCCGGTGATGAAGGTCGGCAAACAGATCGCCGAGGTCGCGCGCACGCATCTCGGCCTCACCTGGCCGCAGGCCTATGCGAAGGCCAGGACCTTGCTCGAACGCGTCCGCCTGCCTGATCCAGACTCCGCCCTACACGCCTTCCCGCATCAACTCTCCGGCGGTCAAAAGCAGCGTGTGGCGATCGCCGCCGCCATCGCCGCCGGGCCAAAGCTGCTCATCGCCGACGAGGCAACCAGCGCGCTCGATACCATCGTGCAGGCCGAGATCGTTGCCCTGATCCGGCGGCTGGTGGCCGAGGACGGCATGACGCTGCTGTTCATCAGCCATGACATCGCTCTGGCGGCGGAACTCGCCGAGCGCATTGCCGTATTCCGCCATGGCCAGCTGATCGAGCTTGGCGAAGCCGCGCGGATCATCGATGCCCCGCACCACCTCTACACGCGCGCGCTGCTCGATGCCCATATCGGCCTCGAGGCCGAACCCTTGCTGAGGAGGCCCGGCGCATGAGCCTGCTGGCGGTGTCCAACCTCAGCAAGCGCTACCGGCGCGGCGGCGAAACCATCGTCGCCGCGGACGATGTCTCTTTCCACATCGAAGCTGGCGAAACGCTGGCACTGGCCGGACCTTCGGGCAGCGGCAAATCAACCATCGCAAGGCTGGTGCTGCGGCTGGCCGAGCCGGATTCGGGCCGAGTGAACTTCGAAGGCGGTGATTTCCTCGCCTTGCGCGGCGCGGTCTTGCGCGCGCGCCGCGCACGCCTGCAGATGGTGTTCCAGGATCCGCTGGCCTCCCTTAACCCGCGCGCCACCGTAGCGCGCGTTCTTGACGACCCGCTGCGCATTCACAGAATCGCCCGCCGCACCGAACGCCCGGGACACATCGCCGCCCTGCTGGAGCGCGTAGGGCTGCCGGCGGATGTCGCCCTAGGCGCTATTCACGAAATCTCCGGAGGCCAACGGCAGCGCGTCGCCATCGCCCGGGCGATCGCGACCAAACCGTCGCTGATCGTGCTGGACGAGGCGGTGTCGGCGCTCGATGTCTCGGTGCGCGGACAAATCCTCGAATTGCTGCTCGGCCTCCAGGCCGAGGAGCGCATCGCCTATCTCTTCATTTCGCATGATCTCGGTGTTGTCCGGTCTGTCGCCCACCGCGTCATCCTCCTCGACGGCGGGCGGATCGCCGAGAGCGGTGACGCCCGAGCCGTAATCGATGCACCGCAATCCGCAATAGGCAAGGCGCTTGTGGCAGCGACACCGAGACTCAATCGAAGCATTCCAGAGGCAATATGACTGATCCCACCACCAGAGCCGAGCAACTGTCTCGCGAACTCGATTCCGCCTTTCGCCGGTTCGGCCAGGCTCAGCGGTCGGCGAAGACGTGCAATTCCGTACCGGCCGACTCGATCGCCGCCCGCAGGTCAGGCTGGGGCTCACGGTCGGTGACGACGCCGGAAATATCGTCGAGCGGGCAGACGCGCTCGAGGCTGTTGCGGCCGAACTTGTCGTTGGTCACCACCAGGACCGTCGACAGCGCGCGTGAGACCATCGCCCGCTTCACCGCTGCGGCCCCCGAGATCATGTCGCTGGGCCCGTCCGCGGACAGACCTGAGGCGCCGATGAGGGCGATGTCGGCGTTGTAGCGCCTGATGAACTCGATCGTGTCCTCGCCGAACACGCTGGCCTCCCGGCTGTCGTAGGTTCCGGGGCACAAGATGACGCGGAAGCTCGAATTGGCGCCGGCTACCGAGGCCACGCCGATGGAGTTGGTGATGACGGTCAGGTCGTGCTTCGACTGCGAGAGACTGCGCGCCACTTCATACGTCGTGGAGCCGCCGTCGATCATCACGATCTGGCCCTTCTGGATCAGTCGAGCCGTGCCGCGCGCAATTCGGGCGCGCTCTTCGATCATGGTCTGGCTGCGCTCGGCAATGACCGGCTCGGACGTCACCAAAGAAATTGTCGCGCCGCCATAGGTCCGATTGAGCAGTCCGGCCTCGCCCAGTTCAATGAGGTCGCGGCGGATGGTCTCGCCGGCCACGCCGAGCCGCATGGCCAAGCTGGATATCCGGATAGAGGCCGATCGGCGCACCTCCGACAGGATAAGCTCGTGCCGTTCCTTCTTCGTCAGCCGGCTCTGTTCCATGACGTCCCACCCCCTGACCCACCTCAGTGCGCCAACGCGACCGATCCGCCCACGCCACGACTCCGCCGTGCCTGCATGATATGTCGGCAACATTGAAGACAGTAGCGCGATTCCAGTGAACGTGTGAGGCAGTTTGCGCCCGGAACGGCGCCAAAACAGAGAGTTAGAGTGGTTCGCCAGTCAGACGCGTGCCGAACCTGGGTGTCCTCGCGCTGTCGTTGAGAAAGTGCGCTCCGCCGCTTCCCTGCTCTGATAAGGTGGTCGATTACCAGCAGTGAGAGCTGCGGCACCGCAAGCAGAAATGCCCGTCGGCTTTGGCCTGACGGACCTTCGCGGGACAGTAGCTCATCATCCTGCGTCATAAGCTGAAGGGCACAGGTTCATATCCTACTTGCCCCAGCATTGTCATAGCGGATGGCCCAGTCAACGCAGTTCGTGGGGGGTAGTCTTTGGGGGGGAAGGTTGGTTGCGGGGACAGGATTTGAACCTGTGACCTTCAGGTTATGAGCCTGACGAGCTACCGGGCTGCTCCACCCCGCGTCACCTTTGTGTCGGCTGGCCTGTAGAAAGGCTGAGCCTAAGATAGGCATGAGGCTCACCAAATGAAAGGGCCGCTGTTGCGGCCCCTGGTCCCGTTGGCGGGCCTGTTCGTGAAGAGAAGATTTGGACCCGGTCCGTCTGGATCTGGGTTTAACGTGCGTTTGGCAGACCTGGCAGCGACCTACTCTCCCGCGTCTTGAGACGAAGT
>NZ_JAIUGX010000023.1 GCF_020164785.1 Mesorhizobium sp. ES1-1
CGGCGAGCCGCCCTCGTTCGTGAGGCGTATATAGTCGCCACACAGCCAAACTGTCAACACACCATCCGCAAGTTTTTTCGATTTCTCGTGGAGAAGTCGACGGCCCGACATTGGTAAGCTGGCTTAGCCCCGTCATGCGGCGCGACGCAGGGTTTCAGCGCCGGTCTTCCAGCACCTCAGGTGTGATGTTGCGGCCGGCGTAGAAAATGCCCAGGATCAGCACGCTGTCGCGCTGGACGGCAAAGGCGATGCTAACGGCGCGCCGATGGCCTATAATCCGCGGGCCAGGCATGATCTCTGCCCGCTCCGTGCCCCTCAGTGGAAACGTCGACAGGCCGAAGCACTGGTCCCGGATACCCTCGATAAAGTTCCAGGCGATCGCCGCTGACGCGCGCTCGGCTATGGCGTCGTAAAGCTCCCCCAGCTCGGCTTCCGCCTTGGGGTGGACGACGATCCGATACTCCATCCGCTACTTGGCTTTCGCCTGCCTCGCACGATGGCGCGCCTCCAGTCGGGAAAAGACCGCATCGGCGGGGATGCCGCTCGCGGGATCCTGTCGCAACTCGGCTAGGCGCGACGGTATTTCCCCGCGCAGCCATTTCTCCCGCTCCGCCTCGAAATCCTCGAGCATGCGAAGGCCGGCGCGGACGACTTCGCTGGCATTGTTGTAGCGGCCTGATTCGAGCTGCTTGCGGATGAAACTCTCGTAGTGATCACTCAAAGCGTAGTTCGGCATGGCAACCTCCGGGCGGGATTATGGGATCGCATATGACGGATGGCAATAGATGCCAATTGTTAGCAGGGATCGCCACGCTTCTGGATCGCCGCTAACTCCTCAGCGAATTGATGATCGCACGATTCCGCCGCGAGGACGCCGGCGCGATCGAGGTCGACGCCCGGTCGCTTTTGTTAGCGATCGCGCGAGACGATGGACGAGAGCACCCGGCTAAGTAGAAACCAGACCGCGAGGTCCATTCGTCGGGCTATCGATTGGTTGGTTTGGGACAGGCTCTGCTTTTGGTCCTGCGGCGTGGGCTGCGGCGTGGGTTGCGGGCCTTTGATTCCGCGTCAGGATGGCTAGGCACCACAGCAAATACAAAAGAGCCCGCGCGAAGGCGGGCTCTTTTGTATTTGGTTGCGGGGAGAGCATCTGAGCCTGTGACCTTCGGATTATGGTCCGCAGGACGAAGAGCTACTTGCCCCAGCATTGTCATAGCGGATGGCCCAGTCAACGCAGTTCGTGGGGGGTAGTCTTTGGGGGGGAAGGTT
>NZ_JAIUGX010000003.1 GCF_020164785.1 Mesorhizobium sp. ES1-1
CTTTTTCATGGATAGTCCCCCGTGCCCCAATGGCCGGCGTGCTATGACGCAGCGTCACATGGATTGTCAATGCCGGCCTGGGCCGAAAGCGTGACTTCAAGCCTGGCGCCGGTGGTAACTCCGGCACAAGCGAGCATCGCACAAGGTGGCGCACCGACGGGGCCCGGCGCTGGAAACCTTACAAGGCTGTAAGAGATATGCCCGAGACCCGCCCTGACGAGCGGGTTTCGGAGCGAACTTATCCGCAGGGCTGCGAAGCCAGCTACACCGTATGATATGATTTGATTGAATGCTGTTATAAGTGCGAGCCGAGCGCTTGACTCGAAAATCTCTATCAGCCTAGCTGATTTCAGTAACACTGTGCTTGTGGCCATGGCTGTCTACGACAAAGTTCGACAATTAACAGTAGCACGCTTGCTTGATGAGGCTGAGCGAGCATCGGAGATTTTTGACATTTTTTTGGCGGGACCGTACATAAAACCGGATCTGCCTCCTGAGGATGAAGTAAATGTTAAGTCGATTGCTTCGATATTGCGGTACTATTTGTATCATAAGCTATCAGAGTGGGGGCATAATATATACCTCGGCGAGGACTATGCTTTGCGCGAGGCCGGTGTTTCGCACTATGGCACAAGCAACAATGCGGTATTATATGAGCGGCATTACATATCAAAACATATTGATGCAGTAATTGTTCTTCCATCAAGCCCTGGGTCTTTCTGCGAAATCGGGGATTGGGTCTCTGATCGGGATATCTGCTCTGACATGCTAATCGTGGTAGAAGGTATTCATGAGGGTGTCGCTAACTATATCAATGACGGTATTGTGAAGTTTGCTCGAAGCAACCATGCGACGGTACACTACCATGCATATAGTGACCAGGATGGCGTCCTCAATCTGTGCGCCGTATTCATAAACGAAGTTGCTCAGAGGTTACGTATCGAGAGACTCTATGGCAGAAAGTAATTTATCAAGCGCCGAGCTGTATGTAATTGCTCTTCGCATAATACAACCCGCTAGAGTTCAGGACATAATTTCAGCTTGCCGCGATATATGGGGTATAGAAGTCACCGAGGAACTAAAAAGTTCCGTAATGGCGGTCCATGAAAAAATGCGGGCAGACGGCTACCTAGTAAGCGTTCGCAAGGGAACGTTCGTACTAGACGCGCGCGGAACAGCAATTGCAGCCCGACTGGTGACAGAAAGAGCACTGGACAACGCAAGATTGTTCTTGATGAAAAAGCAGCGAAGACAGTACCATCGGGCTGCGGGGCGGCATGGATAGGACGCTGCATCAGCGTCCTGGTTTTCAGGTCTTGCGTGTAAAAGGCGCGCTTTGTAAGAGCCGCTCGAGAATGGCTGCATAGCAGCCACGAGCGGAGTTCTCGAGCGCCTCTTACAAAGCACGCACTAAGCAATCTCTAGGATTGGTTTTTGTCTAATGCCGCCCCGCTCCTACTACAATTCCCCAAGAGTCGACGATTATCTGGCGCTCGCTAGGGCCTTTTTCGCGGAGGATGCCGATGCAGCGGCGGCATTCGCCGAGGTGGAGCGACGGCCGTACATAGAGAGCGAGACCCATCTGGCATCGTATCTCGGAATTTCCCCTTCTATAATACGCCAAATATTACGCCATCCTAAATTTCACTACCGAACCTTCAAACTTAAGAAAGCCGACGGAACTAACAGGATCATATGTACGCCAAGAACTTATCTGAAAGTAATACAATGGTGGATCAGCGACAATATTTTATATACCGAACAACCGGACGTTTCTGTGCATGGATTTTGCAAGGGGCGTAGCTATATTACAAATGCCTCTGCGCATTCCGGTGCAAAGCATTTGTTGAATCTTGATATACGTAAGTTCTTCCCAAGCATAACTGAAGAGATGATCGTTGGGGTATTTCGTACATTAGGCTACAGCCCAGCTGGTGCTAGCCTTTTGGCCCGGCTTACGTCACTAAATGGTGAGGCACCTACTGGCGCTCCGACAAGCCCTGCAATCGGGAATCTTGTGCTGGCTGAATTCGACAAAGCGGTATCGGCAGCCGCGACTGCGAACAATATCTTATATACTCGCTATGCCGACGACCTCACGTTTTCGTCTCAGAACCGTATCAATGAGGATTTCCTCGCAACCATATCGACGCTGGTCCAGAGCAGTGGCTTTGAACTGAACCTTAAGAAGACACGTTTCTTGGGGCGTGGTGCCCGGATGGACGTGACCGGGCTCGTTATCAATCAGGGGCTTAATCTTCCAATTGAATGGCGCAACTGGGCTCGAGGGTACTTGCAG
This sequence comes from Mesorhizobium sp. ES1-1, assembly GCF_020164785.1. Lineage (GTDB taxonomy): Bacteria > Pseudomonadota > Alphaproteobacteria > Rhizobiales > Rhizobiaceae > Mesorhizobium. Next base: position 2,300 of record NZ_JAIUGX010000003.1, read on the forward strand.
CGTGTAGTGCGAAATCCCGCAGCTTTTATCGACCATCGTTCAACCATAGCTGGGATTCTCGGAGTACTAAAATCGATAGATCCGACGGAAGATAGGGGGCTGACACAGAAGGCTAAGTCCGCTCTCAGGGCAATCCAAGAGCAGGCATCCTAGCGATCGGCAAAAAGGTGACCCCCAATCCCCATCTTCAAAGGCCCGGATAAACGCCTCCTGGGAATATCGGCCTTGCCAAACTGTCACATCCGCTTCTTGCCTTCGATGTGCTTGTGCAGCAGTTTGCGCGACGTCTCGTCCGTAGCATTTGGCGGTCGGTCCATGTGCAGCGCTAAGATGGTTTCGTAGAAGATGAGGTTTCCATCCTCGTTATGCACAAGGATGACACCCCAAGATGTTGGGGTCACAAGGGCTACGCAAACGAATCCTTGACGGCACAGAACGAGTCGCCTTGTATTGTCTTAGGCTCCTGTTGAGAGTGCGCCCGGAAGCTCTGAGCCGGTCTTTTTTCCCGCATATGTGCGTTTTGCCCCGATTGGCGGCTCTTTTGCGGACGCGGAGAGGTGTCCTATGGCGATCAAGAGAAGGGGGAACATCGAGTTTAAATTAACTGTCTGTTACCACTATAATTAGTGTTTGCAGGTAGATGCGGATTTGAAAACAATTGGAGAAACGAATCAGCCCGCCACGGAGGCGGGCTGACTGAGAGAAAGTTTTAGGCACCCGTAGCTCAGTGGATAGAGCGAGTCTTTGCTAGGGACCGGGTCGCAGGTTCGAATCCTGCCGGGTGCATTCCAACTTTCAAACGAAGAATCTCATATGTAAATTAATAGCTCAACAAAAAAGAGTGCTATTTTGATGCTTTCTTTTTTCGTGGGTTGTGGTGGCGCCCCGTTTCGCAGCTGCGGCATCTATCACGTCACCGCACTGCCGCAACCCCCGGGGTGGGACCCGCTGCCTGCGGCAGCTCCCACCCGGACTTGCGCTCGCATCGACCCACCGGGTCGATGCGTTCGGCCAGAGGCCGAACCGCTTAGTCCCCCATCTTCAAGGCTTGGATAAACGCCTCCTGCGGAATATCGACCTTCCCAAATTGCCGCATCCGCTTCTTGCCTTCCTTCTGCTTGTCCAGCAGCTTGCGTTTGCGCGAGACGTCGCCGCCGTAGCATTTGGCGGTCACGTCCTTGCGTAGCGCCGAGATGGTCTCGCGGGCGATGACCTTGCCGCCGATTGCGGCCTGGATCGGGATCTTGAAGAGGTGGTGCGGGATCAGCTCCTTCAGCTTCTCGCACATCTGGCGGCCGCGCTTTTCGGCCGCCGTGCGGTGGACCAGCATGGAGAGCGCGTCGACCGGCTCCTCATTGACCAGGATCGACATTTTGACGAGGTCGCCCTCCTTGTAGTCGGTGAGGTGGTAGTCGAACGAGGCGTAGCCCTTGGAGATCGACTTCAGCCGGTCGTAGAAATCGAAGACGACTTCGTTGAGCGGCAGATCGTAGGTCAGCATTGCGCGTTTGCCGACATAGGAAAGGTCGGCCTGGATGCCGCGCCGGTCCTGGCAGAGCTTCAAGATGCCGCCGAGATAGTCGTCAGGCGTCAATATGGTGGCGCGGATCCATGGCTCCTCGATGGCCGAAATCTTGACCACGTCAGGCATGTCGGCCGGGTTGTGCAGCTCCTTGACCGAGCCGTCATTGAGCAGCAGCCGGTAGACGACGGAGGGCGCGGTGGCGATCAGGTCGAGGTTGAACTCGCGCTCCAGCCGCTCCTGGATGATTTCGAGATGCAGCAGGCCGAGGAAGCCACAGCGATAGCCGAAGCCGAGCGCGGCCGAGGTTTCCATCTCGAAGGAGAAGCTGGCGTCGTTGAGGCGCAATTTGCCGACGGCGGCGCGCAGATCCTCGAAATCGGCGGCGTCGACCGGGAACAGGCCGCAGAACACCACAGGCTGCGCCGGCTTGAAGCCGGGCAGCGCCTTGGCCGTCGGGCGCTTGTCCTCGGTGATGGTGTCGCCGACGCGGGTGTCGGCCACTTCCTTGATCGAGCCGGTGAAGAAGCCGAACTCGCCGGGGCCGAGCTCGTCGACATTGATGCGGGCGGGAGTGAAGACGCCGGTGCGCTCGACCAGATATTTGGCGCCGGTGCCCATCATGCGGATGGTCTGGCCCTTTTTCAGCACGCCGTCGATGACGCGCACCAGCACGATGACGCCGAGATAGGCGTCGTACCAGCTGTCGACCAGCATCGCCTTGAGGGGTGCTGCGGCGTCGCCCTCGCGCGGCGGCGGCAATTGGTGGACGATGGCCTCCAGCACGTCGGGAATGCCCAAGCCCGTCTTGGCCGAGATCAGCACGGCGCTGGAGGCGTCGATGCCGATGACTTCTTCCACCTGGCTGCGGATGCGCTCGGGCTCGGCGGCCGGCAGGTCGACCTTGTTCAGCACCACGACGATCTCGTGGTTGTTGTCGATGGCCTGGTAGACATTGGCGAGCGTTTGCGCCTCGACGCCCTGCGAGGCGTCGACGACCAGCAGCGAGCCCTCGCAGGCAGCGAGCGAACGCGACACTTCATAGGCGAAGTCGACATGGCCGGGCGTGTCGATGAGGTTGAGGATATAATCCTCGCCATTGTTGGCATGGTACTTCAGCCGCACCGTCTGCGCCTTGATGGTGATGCCGCGCTCGCGCTCGATGTCCATCGAGTCCAGCACCTGCTCCTTCATGTCGCGCAGCTCGAGCCCGCCGGTCAGCTGGATCAGCCGGTCGGCAAGGGTGGATTTGCCATGGTCGATATGGGCGACGATGGAGAAATTCCGGATGTGGTCGAGAGGGGTGCTCATGGCGCGCGCTTTAGCAGGGGCGGGGTTGAGGGGCAAGCGGGGCGCGGTGTTCGGGGGCGCGGGAAGGGGGAAGGATGCTGGACGTAGTGCAATCACCAGCTCATCTTGGATCCATGCCGCATCAACCCGTCCCTCCCGCAAAACGCAGCTTCGCCCGCTCGCTACGTCGCGAGATGACCGAGGCTGAAGACAGACTATGGAGCGAGTTGCGTGACCGCAGGCTCGACGGGATAAAATTTCGGCGTCAGGTTCCGATCGGAAAATACATCGCCGATTTCGTTTGCGCCGAAGCTCGGCTGATCGTCGAGATCGATGGCAGCCAGCACGCGGACTCCGATCACGATCGCATTCGCACCGCGCAGCTGGAAGCGGAAGGATTTCGCGTGCTGCGCTTCTGGAATGACGATGTGCTGAAAGAAATGAACGCCGTCTGCGACACGATCATAGCCTATGTGCGGGACAAGAGCCTGCTGCCGTGGCGCTAGGCTTCCCCTTCTCCCCTTGCGGGAGAAGGTGGATCGGCGCGCAGCGCCGAGACGGATGAGGGGTGTTCCAGCGGAGTGGAGCACTGGTGTTCCAGCCGAGTGAGACGTTGGTGTTCCCTGGAACACCCCTCATCCGTCGCCTGCGGCGACCCCTTCTCCCGCAGGGGGAGAAGGCAAGAGCAGCGCGGCGATCACGAACCGGTGAGCGATGTAACGAAGCTTCGGGTGGCGGCGAAATGGGTGATGACAGGCGCATCCGGCGCCTCAGGGAGCAAGCCCAATGCCCAGAAAACTCATCGCCTTGGCCGGCCTCCTCGCAGCATCCTTGTTTTCCTCGCTCGGCAGCGCCTTCGCCCAGCCGCTCACCGTGGTCGAGCTGTTCACCAGCCAGGGCTGCTCGTCCTGCCCGCCGGCCAATGCCAATCTGATCAAGGTCAAGGACCAGCCCGGCGTGCTGGCGCTATCGTTCAACGTCACCTATTGGGACTATCTCGGCTGGAAGGACACGTTCGGCAAGGCGGAATTCACGCAGCGCCAGGTCAGCTACGAGCCGGCGCTCGGCCATGACGGGCCGTTCACCCCGCAAGTGGTGGTCAATGGCCGTGCCGATGCTGTTGGTGCGGCGCCCGGCGAGATCCAGCGCCTGATCTCGAGCGCCGGTTCGGCCAAGGGCCCGTCGCTGTCGCTTGCCGGCGGCAAGGTCGCCATCGGCGCCGGTTCGGCGCCGGGCGGCAAGGCCGATGTCTGGCTGGTGCGCTACGCCAAGGGCGTCGTCCAGGTGCCGGTCGGGCGCGGCGAAAACAGCGGCCGCACGCTGCCGCATGCCAATGTCGTCCATTCGCTGAAGAAGCTCGGCAGCTGGACGGGCGGCGCCACGGCGCTCGACCTGCCGGCGGCCCAGGGCGACCTGCGCACCGCCGTGCTCGTGCAATCGCCGGGCGGCGGGCCGATCCTCGCCGCCGCAGCCGACTAGATTCGCGCCAAGATATTGCGCAACGCCGCATGGGCGGCATCGCAAACCCCGGCCGCCGAAAGCGCGCGCCTTCCCAACCCAAGGAGACCATGATGACTATTCTTTCCCGCATGACGCTGCCGGCCCTTGCTTTCGCCCTGTTCTCGACCGCGCTGACCGCCGTCGGCATCGCCCGCGCCGAGGATGCGATGAAGCCGGCCGACCCGATGGCCACCGATGCGATGAAGCCCTCGACTGATGCCATGAAGCCGGCCACCGACGCGATGAAGCCGGCGGATCCGATGGCGACCAATGCTATGAAGCCTTCGACCGATGCCATGAAGCCTGCCGATCCGATGGCCACCGATGCCATGAAGCCGGCGACGGACGCGATGAAGCCCGCAGGGAATTAAGGCCGGCATTGCTGACAATGGCGGATTTTGGTGCTGCCCCTCACCTGCCTGCCGGCATCCTCTCCCCGTTAAGGACGGGGAGAGGGGCGCTGTCGTCGACGATTTCGCAGACTGTCAGCGTTTCAGAAGGAACGCCGGCGCTGCAGCCAGCCGCTCTCTCCCCGTCACTATACGGGGAGAGATGTCCGGCAGGACAGTGAGGGGCGGCGCTGCCGTTGTTCGAATGCAACCGAATGTGAGCCAGCCGACGCAACTCGCGCATCGCGCGACCGTACCTGATCCGATAGACTGAATGCCAATGGAAGCCAAAGGAGCGCAGCCATGACCGACATCAAGACCCCAAGCCGTTCGTTAGGATTTATCAAGGGCGGACTGGCCGCCCTGGCGCTGGCCGCCGCCGGCGCCTCGTTCTGGCTGACGCCGGCCGTCTCGGCGGAAGACGCGGTGGTGATCCCGCCGCCTTCTGTCGACGAGAAGGCTGCGCCCGGCAGCGAGAAGGCGATTTTCGCCGGCGGCTGCTTCTGGGGCGTGCAGGGCGTGTTCCAGCACGTCAAGGGCGTCAGCAAGGCCGTCTCCGGCTACACGGGCGGGGCCAAGGACGACGCCGTCTACGAGACGGTCGGCTCCGGCCGCACCGGCCATGCCGAATCCGTCGAGATCACCTACGACCCGTCGAAAGTCACCTATGGACAGCTGCTGCAGGTCTATTTCTCGGTCGCCCACAATCCGACGCAGCTGAACTACCAGGGTCCGGATTCAGGCACGCAATACCGCTCGACGATCTTCGCCGAGACCGCTGCGCAGAAGAAGATCGCGCAGGACTATATCGCCCAGCTCGACAAGGCCAAGCTGTACGGGGCGCCGATCGTCACAACGATCGAGACCGGCAAGACCTTCTACCCGGCCGAGGGCTACCATCAGGATTTCCTGACGCTGAACCCGACCTATCCCTATATCGTCTACAACGACCTGCCCAAGGTTGCGAACCTCAAGCAGCTTTTCCCTTCGCTCTACAGCGAAAAGCCGGTGCTGGTGCAGTCGGCCAGCAACTGAACGAAGTCTCCCCCTTGAGGGGGGAGACTGGGCCTACATGCCCTTCATCGCGTCGCAGGACACGTTGGGGTTCATGTCGGCGAAGGTGCCGGTCGGATTCTTCTTCCACGCCCAGACATGCAGCTCGTAGAAGGGTCCGAGCCCATAGCGGTTGGGAGCGCTGTTGAAATTGAACAGCTGTCCTTCCAGCGAGGCCGGCCCCTTCGAGGTGATGTATTCGACAGCAACGAGTTTCATCGTGCCGTCCGCCATCGGCTCGTACATGACCGCCTCCGGCTTGGCGAGATCGACGGCGTCGTCCTTCAAATAGCCGGCGTTGACGTAGTGGATGCCCATGGCGCCGCCGGTGATGCCGCTGGCGCAGGGGATCGGCGCGTAGCCTTCGGCGGTTGCCGCCGCTACGGTCTCGAAACGGCTGTTGGCCGCCCGAACCTTGGCGTCCAGCGTGTCCCCGTCATGAGCGTTGGCGGCCGTGGCCGCGATCGACAGGATCGACAGGTTGATGAGGTGCTTGGTCCATAGGTGGATGTTCAATGTCTCTCTCCATTTGTTCGTGATGATAGGCGGGAGCGGCCTGCCGCTCCCGTCGTCAAGCCGAATCCCGGCTGTGCGCGTCAGCGGTCCTGCCTGGTGAAGTCCCAATAGTGCGGCAGCCCCTCGTCCTCAGGCAGGCCGATGTCGCATCTCAGATGACGGTCTTGTGGTGGCCGCCGGCCGCCGCCGCCCGGCAAGCGCGATCGCAGCGCCGCAGCGATGCGCCGCAGCAGGCCCGGCAGACTGATTTGCCCGGCGTCTCCCATGGAGGGCGCCGGGTCGCCGGCCTGCATTCCATCAGCCAGGCCGGCATCGCCGCGAAGGGCAATCCGATGCTGGTCGAGCGCATCAATGGTAAAAGTAAGGGTCGAGGACCCGCACCTCCGTGATCTTGTCGACCGGCAGCGAATTCTTCTGGGCTGTGCTGCGGATCGCCTCGGGCGACGGCGCGTCATAGATGCAGAAGCTCTGCTTCTTGTCGGGCGAAACGAAGGACTGGACCCAGGTCACGCCCTTCTCGGCGTTGCGCAGGATGACGCCGTCCATGGCGCTGGCGCCGGCATCGTTGACCGGCACGACGAGGCCATCCGGAAATGTGCGTTCTACAACATAACGAGGCATATCGATCTTCCTTTTCCATTGTTACACGCCCGCTTCGAGCGCTGCCGGACTAAGACCACGCCCATAAAATCTGCGCATCGGAACCTTTCCCTATGTTTTGTGGGATGATTCCCTATACTGGATGCGTTATGTGCAAAGCGGCACCGGCGTGTGGAGAGGGCCACATTGCGGGTTGTGGTCCCGAAGGTTCGTGGCGGAGCATCGGGACGGCCGAGACACGATCCCTGTTGAGCAGATGACAATGCTTCTGGAACGGCAGACACAGCTGGAGCAGCTGGACGGACTTCTAGCGGAGGCCGCTCGCGGGCGCGGCCGCGTCGCGGCGCTGGCCGGCGAGGCGGGCGCTGGCAAGTCGGCGCTGGTCGAGGCCTTCCTAGCCGGTGTGGCGGACGGGACGCGCATCCTGCGCAGCGCCTGCGAGGACCTGTCGATCCCCGACCCGCTCGGGCCTCTCTACGACCTCGCCCGCGAGGCGCAATGGGCGATGCCGCGGGCGATCGACGACAGGCAGGGCGGCAGGCTGCCCCTGTTCTCCGACGCGCTGGCTGTGTTCGAGACCAAGGCGCGGCCGACGCTGCTGGTGATCGAGGACCTGCATTGGGCCGATGACGCGACGCTCGATTTCGTCCGCTTCCTCGGCAGGCGCATCGCCAACACCCACATATTGCTGCTGCTGACGGCGCGCACCGACCGCAGCGAGGGGCAGATGCGCGTGCGGCGCGCGCTGGGCGAAATCCCATCCGGCGGCATCGCCCGGATCGAGGTGCCCTTGCTCAGCGAGGCGGCGGTGCTGTCGCTGGCCAAGGCCGCCGGCCGCGACGGCGCCGCCATCTACAGGGCAACGGCCGGCAATGCCTTCTTCGTCACCGAACTGCTCAGCGCCGAAAGCGAAACGGCGCTGCCGGCCAGCGTGCGCGATGCCGTCGTGGCGCGGGCCGAACGCCTGTCGCCCGGCGCTCGCTCGATGCTCGACGCGGTCTCGGTCTTCCCGAGGCGGGCCGATGCATGGGCCTTGACCGGCCTGTGCGGCGTGGCGAGCGCAGGGCAATTGGCGGAATGCGTCTCGAACGGCTTGCTGGACGATCTGGGCGATGGCTATGCCTTCCGCCACGAGATAGCGCGCCACGCCGTCGAGATGATGCTGACGACCAGCCACAGGCGGGCCTTCAACCAGCGCGCGCTGTCGGCGCTGCTCGACAAGGGCGGCGCTCCGATCGCGCGGCTGGTGCACCACGCCGTCGAGGCCCACAATCTCGAGGCGGTGCGCCAATTCGCGCCGATCGCCGCCCGCGAGGCCTCGCGCCTCGGCGCCCATCGCGACGCCGCCGGCTATTGCGAGGTGGCCCTGCGCCATGCCGACGCGTTGCCCAGGGACGAGCGCGCCGCCCTCTACGAGCAATACGCCTTCGAGTGCCATCTGATCGCGCGTATCGACGAGGCCATCGGCGCGCAGGAACAGGCGCGCGCGCTGCGCCAGGCGCTTGGCGATACGCTGAAGGAAGGCGATAGCCTGAGATGGCTGTCGCGCCTCGCCTATCTGCAGGGCGACCGGCAGGCCGCCGACCGGTTCGGCGCCGAGGCGGTCGCGCTTCTGGAGACCGTTCCCCCGAGCGCCGAACTGGCGATGGCCTATTCGAACCTGTCGCAACTGGCCATGCTGGCGGAAAGGCTCGACGAGACGTTGGCGCTGGGCGCCAGGGCGATCGAACTCGCCGAGCGGCTCGACCGGCCGGACGTGCTTTGCCACGCGCTCAACAATGTCGGCGCCAGCGAACAGTGGCTGGACCTCGCGAGCAGCCGGCTGCATCTTTCCCGAAGCCTCGAAATCGCCCTGGAGGGAAATTTCCAGGAGCATGCCGCGCGCGCCTTCACCAACAGCGCCTGCGGCGAGATGAACCAGCTGTGCTACGCCGAAGCGCAGACCTTCCTCGACCGCGGCATCGACTATTGCGTCGAGAACGATCTCGCGACATGGCGCGACTACATGCGGGGCGTGCGGGCCCAGTTGCTCTTGCGCCAGGGGCTCTGGAACGATGCCGCCGCAGAAGCCCTGGAGGTGATCACCAACGACCAGGCGACGCCCCTGGTGCGCTACCCCGCTCTTGTGGCGCTGGTGAAACTGCGCCTTCGGCGCGGCGATCCGGCGGCGGCGCCGCTGCTGGCGGAAATGACGCGGTTCCTCGAGAGGGGGACCGAATTGCAGAGGCTGCTGGCCTACGCCGCCATCCTCGCCGAGCAGGCCTGGATCGGCGAGGCGGAAAAGGCCGAGGCGCTGCGGCTCATCGACCTTGCGGCGTCGCTGGCGCCAGCGCCGGCAGTGTTTGCCGAACTGGCGAGCTGGCGGATGCTGCTGGTTCCCGACAGTGACCCCGGCGACACGACCGGAATGGCCGCGCCGTACCGGTTACTCTTGGCCGGCAACTGGCGGGACGCGGCTTCGGCCTGGGCCGATCTCGGCGCGCCCTATGAACGCGCCTTGGCGCTTGCCCAGGGCGACGAGCCGGCGCAGCGCGAGGCATTGGAGATTCTCGAAGCGCTTGGCGCCAGGCCGGTCGCCCAGCATGTGCGCGACATCATGCGGCGCAACGGCGTCATCCGCATCGCGAGGGGCCCGCGCCAGACCACGCGCGCCAACGGCGCCGGCCTGACGCAGCGCCAGATGGAGGTGCTGCAGCTGATCGAGCGCGGCTTCTCCAACAAGCGGATCGCCGAGCATCTCACCATCTCGCCGAAGACAGTCGATCACCACGTCTCGGCGGTGCTGGGCAAGCTCGATGCCGTCTCGCGCGGGCAGGCCACGGCGGCAGCGCGCGACTCGGGCCTGCTGTGATGGCGCCGCGGCGCAGGCCAGGCGCCACGGGCTAGCAATTCCAGGAAAAGTGTGAAACGGTTTTCCGTCCGGAATGGCGTCAAAACAATGAGATAGAGCAATCCGCCGTTTCCGTTAAATGGTGAATTGCTCTAGCTGGGCGCCGTCGCCTTGCGCCATGGCAGGCTCCAGCGCAGCTTTTCCAGCGTCGCCTTGGCGTCGACCGGTTGCGGGCCGGCTTCCGCCTCGCGATAGCGGGCCGAGCCCGGCGGCGGATAGGCAAGCGTGTTCTTGAGCGTCAGCTTGTCGATCTGGGCAAAATCCGGAAACGGCAGGTTCTCCGCCTCGCGCCAGTCGCTGACGCGCTTTTCGGCGGCCAGGCGCTTGCCGTCGTCGATCGGCAGGTCGGCGGCGCTGTATTCCATCTGCGCCGGGAAGGCGAATTGCGCGCCGGCCTCGTCGAGGATGTTGATGATCGACAGCAGGATATCTTCGCGGATAGCAAGGAATTCGCCGCCATCGGCCGTCATGATGTAGGTCGAGATGTCGACATCGAGCGAATAGGGGCCGAAGCCGACGAAGCGCACGCGGCACGGATCGTCGATGACGCGCGGATGCGCGATCAGCAGCTTGCGCAGCTCCGCCAACGTGTAACGCAATTGGTCGGGCGTGGTCTCGTAGCGCAGCTGCAGCGTAGTCACGAAACGGGTGCGGTCGCGATGCGCGTAATTCTCGATCTGCATGCCGGCGAAGTCGGAATTCGGCACCGAGATGATGGTGCGGTCGAGCGAGCGGATTCGCGTCGAACGCATGCCGATATGCTCGATCGTGCCGGACTGGTCGCCGAACTTGCAGAAATCGCCGACGCTGACGGGTCGGTCGGCGTAAAGCGTCAGGCCGGAGAGGAAATTCTGCAGGGTCGGCTGCGCTGCAAGCGCGACCGCCAGGCCGCCAATGCCGAGACCGGCGATGACGCCCTCATAGGGAATGGCGAGCACCTCGGCGAGCAGCAGGAAGGCGACGACCAGCACGGCGACGCGGGCGACGCCGGTGGACAGCGAAATCAGCGTGTCGTGGTAGCCCGGCGCCGGCCAGCGGCCGCGGTATTGGCCGGCGATGGTGCCGATGAAGTGCCACACCACCGGCACGAAGCCGATGACGATCAGGCTCCAGCCCGCCGCCTTGACCGGGGCGGCGATCGCCTGAGGCAGACCGAGGGGACGCAGGGCGAAAAGCAGGAACAGGCCAAGCACGACAGCGCGCACCGCCCATGCGACGACGCGCAGGAAGGTCGAGCGTTGCGCTTCGGCCTGGACACCGGCAACAAGCCGGATGGCCGCGTTGGCGAGGAAACCGACGGCAATGCCGGCCAATGCCGCGAAGCCGAGCGCAAGCCACTGCCAGCGTTCGATGGGTCCGGCGCGGGTGAGCAGGTCCGGGCTGATCACACGAGCAAATCCGCGCGTGGCGAAGAACGGGTCGCTGGCGGCGAAGGCGGCGAACTCGGGCGCCACCGGAACATCCTCTATATCGGCATAAAGGGCGCGGATATTGGCCAGCGTCTCGGGCGTGAACTGCCAGATCTTGCCCTTATCCGAGGTCACAGGGCCGACGACGACATTGCCGGACGGATGTTCGAAATAGACATAGGGCGTGTTGGACTTGGGATCGTCGGGGATCTCCTGCCAGTAGACATAGCCGATACGGTCGATGACCTTTTTCAGATAGCGCTCGAGCAGGACCGCCTCGTCGGCGCGCACCGCCGGATTGTAGTCGCGCAGGTCGAGCGCCGCTTCGGCCGGGTCGCCGACCTCGGTGATGCCGCCGAGCAGCATCTTGAACGTATCGCGCGGCGAAGCGAGCTTGTCGGGATCGTCGACCATGTCGACGGCTTCGCCGCGAGCCGCCTGGAATTCCGCGAGCTTGGCCCGCAACTGCCCGAGCGGCGGGCCGACGATGAACCATGCGCCATTCCTGGCGCGGAAGGCGACATCGAAGACGACGTTGGTGTCGTATTGCTGCAAGCTCGCCGTCACCATGTCGCCCGCGATCGCCTCGTGCGGCAGGCTCCACAGGCGAAACGTCGTCTTGTCGATGACCGAAAACAGAAGCTTGGTGTAATCGGGCATGTTGAGGCCGCCGCGATCGGCATCGCTGACATCTATGAGGCCGGCAGCCAGGGCGGCCAGCCCCATGCCGCCGCCGGTGGCGCGTGCCACATTGTCGGCGCCGCTCTCGTTCATGGTCTGCAGGAAGGAGCGCATGACCGTCATCGGGCTGGTCTGGTCGACGCCGATACCCTCGACGGCGGTGACGCGCACGCCGGTCCACCATTCGGCGGTGGCCGATGCGAAGCGGCCCATGAAGCTCGCGCCGTCGGGCGCCTGGACGAAGGAGAATTCGCCCTGCCGGTCGCCCTCGAACCAACGGCCGACAAGGGTCTGGCCATCGGCCTTGGCCTCGATGCGGCCATTGTAGAGGGGATAGACGCCCTTGACCTCGGCGCCGGTCTGCTCGAACCTGATCTGCGCGCCGCCGCCACGCCATTTGGTGTCCCAGACGCCGGTCCAGTTGGCCGTCTCCTGCGCATGCGCCAGAGACGGCAACAGGCCGGCGAGAGCCAGCGCGGCGAAGAGCGCGATCGTCCGCAGCAACAGGAAGACCAGGCCTTCGCGCCACGCCGGGGAGATGACATCACGCATGGGAGTGCCCTTTTCTCATCGGCTCGGTGCCGAGGCCGCAGAAAAGGTTATTCCGCCTGAAGATGAATATAGTCTTTCCCCAACGGCATCCGGCCGGAGGATCAGCGAGATAATCCGAGATTAGCCCTTTGCAGGGTGGGTCAGTCGTAGGTCAGGTCGGTCGCCTTGCCGCCAAACACCCGGTAGGCATAGAAGGAATAGAAGATGATGACCGGCAGCACGACCACCGTGCCGGCCAGGATGATCGCCAGGCTTTCCGGGGCGGAAGCCGCCTGCCATATGGTCAGCCGGTCCGGCACCACAAAGGGATAGAACGACCAGGCGAGACCGGCGAAGCCCAATGCGAAGATCGCCGCCAACGTCAGGAACGGCGTCAACGCATGGCGGTCTTCGGGCTTCGGCAGATGGAATGTCTGCCGCCACAGCCAGAGGAACAGCACGGCCGACAGGACCGGCAATGGCGACAGATAGAGCATATCGGGCCAGACAAACCATTTGGCGAAGATGCGCGGGCTGGCAAAGGGGGTCGCCAGCGACACGGCGGCCATGCCGAGCGCGGTCAGTACCAGCGCCGTGCGCAGCCAAAGCACCGCTTTTTTCTGCAACTCGCCTTCCGTCTTGTAAATCACCCAGGCCGCGCCCATCGCCGCGTAAGAGGCGGCAAGACAGAATGCGACCAGCACGCCGAACGCCATGCCGCTGAAGCCGACGTCGAGGCCAAGCACATAGACGCCGAGCATGTAGCCCTGCGCCAGCGAGGCGATGACGGAGCCAAGGAAGAAGAGGCGGTTCCAGCGATGCTTGCGCTCGGTCGGCACCTTGGCGCGGAAGTCGAACGCGACGCCGCGCAGGATCAACCCGACCAGCAGCACGAAGACCGGAATATAAAGGGCCGTCAGAATGATGCCATGCGCCAGCGGGAAGGCGACCAGCAGCAGCCCGACCGCGAGCACCAGCCATGTCTCGTTGGCGTCCCAGAACGGACCGATCGCGGCGATCATCGTGTCCTGTTCGGCATCCTCGGCGGCTGCGAACAGGATGCCGATGCCGAGGTCGAAACCGTCGAGGATGACGTAGATCAGGATGGCGAGGCCCATCAGGCCGGCGAAGATCAGCGGCATCAGAGTTGGCCAGTCGAGGGTCATGGTCTTACTCCCCAGCGACCGGTTGCGACATCGGCGCGTTGGCGACACCCGGCAGCGGCGAGGTGTCGCCATCCTTGGCGGCCTTCAGCGCCAGATGCACCAGCACGCCGAGATACGCGATCAGCAGGAACGCGTAGAGGATGAGGTAGACCGCCAGGGTCAGCGCGACATGGCTGCCCGCCACCGGGCCAACCGCGTCGGCGGTCTTCAGCACGCCGGTCACCAACCAGGGCTGGCGCCCGATTTCGGTGGTGTACCAGCCGGCCAGCGTCGCGAGCCAACCCGACAGCGCCATCGGCACCATCAGCAAGGCCAGCGGCTTCGGCAGGCGGTGACGACGCTTGAGGTAGAACGCGGCCGACCATGACACGACGAGCATCAGAAGCCCGGTGCCGACCATGATGCGGAAGCTCCAGAAGAGGGGGAAGACGGGCGGGTGGTTGCCGACATAATCGTTGAGCCCCGGCACGACGCCACTGGAGCTATGCCTGAGGATGAGGCTTGCACCGTCGGGAATGGCGACCTCGAACCTGTTCTCCTTGGCCGCCTCGTCGGGCATGGCGAAGAGAACCAGCGGCACGTTGGGGCCGGTGTTCCAGTTGGCCTCCATGGCGGCGATCTTCTGCGGCTGGTGCTCGAGCGTGTTCAGGCCGTGCTGGTCGCCGGCGAGAATCTGGATAGGGATCAGGATGGCGGCTGTGAAGATGCCGGTGCGCAGCGCCTTCCACATCGATTCCGAGCGGTCGCCCTTGAGGTAGCGCAGCGCCGACAGGCCAGCTATCAGGAACGAAACCGTCAAGCCGGATGCGAGCAGCATGTGAACCAGCCGGTAGGGCATGGACGGATTGAAGACGATTGCCCACCAGTCCACGGCATGCGCCACCCCGTCGCGGATCTCGAAGCCGGCCGGCGTCTGCATCCAGGAATTCAGCGCTATGATCCAGAAGGCGGACAGGGTGGTGCCGCCGGCGACAAGCACCGTCGCCAGCGTATGGATGCGGTTCGACACGCGGCGAAAGCCGAACAGCATGATGCCGAGGAAGGCCGCTTCGAGGAAGAAAGCGGTCAGGATCTCATAGGCCAGCAGCGGACCGGCGATGTTGCCGACCTTCTGCATGTAGCCCGGCCAGTTGGTGCCGAACTGGAAGCTCATCGTGACGCCCGAAACGACGCCCATTGCGAAGGACAGCGCGAACACCTTCACCCAGGTGAAATAGGCGCGCATCCAGGCGGAATCTTTCGTCGCATTGTAGCGCAGCTTGAAGAACAGCAGCACCCAGCCGAGCGCGATGGTGATCGTCGGAAACAAAATGTGGAATGAAATATTGGCGCCGAATTGCATGCGCGAGAGGATGAGCGGGTCCATGGCGGGCTCCGGCTGCTTCTAATGCACGCAAGATAGGCTCGCGCCGACCGCAGGTCAAAGCGGCGTCCCGCCGCGAGGCGGAACGTCGCGGCCTCCGGGCAAGATGACGCATGCGTCGCGTCTTTGTGCCTACGCATCGATTTCGGGCAGCTCGCCTAAGTCACGCAGGGTCATTCACGAAAGCTGGCGGGAACTGGCGGCAGTTCCAGGACTCGCGGTTGCACGCACAGCCATTCGGCCTATATGAGGAGACCTCTTTCAGGCAGCCGTCACCATGCCCTCCATTTTGTCCATTTCCGGGGTCTCCAAGACCTACGCCACCGGTTTCACCGCGCTCAAGGAAGTCAATCTCGACATCCAGCGCGGCGAGATTTTTGCGTTGCTCGGGCCCAACGGGGCCGGCAAGACGACGCTGATCTCGATCGTCTGCGGCATCGTCAACCGCTCGTCGGGCACCGTCACCGTGGACGGCCACGACATCAACAAGGAGTACCGCGCGGCGCGGGGCCTGATCGGCCTGGTGCCGCAGGAACTGACCATCGACGCTTTCGAAAGCGTCTGGGCGACGGTGAATTACAGCCGCGGCCTGTTCGGCAAGCCGGCCAATCATGCCTTCGTCGAGAAGGTGCTGCGCGACCTGTCGCTTTGGGACAAGAAGGATGCCAAGGCGATAACCCTGTCGGGCGGCATGAAGCGCCGGCTTATGATCGCCAAGGCGCTGTCGCACCAGCCGCGCATCCTGTTTCTCGATGAGCCGACCGCCGGCGTCGACGTCGAGCTGCGCCAGGACATGTGGGAGATGGTGCGCAAGCTGCGCGAGGACGGCGTCACCATCATCCTCACCACCCATTATATCGAGGAAGCCGAGGCGATGGCCGACCGTGTCGGCGTCATCACCCGCGGCGAGATCATCCTGGTGGAAGACAAGGCGGAACTGATGCGCAAGCTCGGCCGCAAGCGCCTGGTGCTGGAACTGCGGAGCCCCCTGACGGCCATTCCGGAAGCTTTATCGCGCTACGCACTGGAGCTGTCGCCCGATGGCGGGCAGCTCACCTATACCTATGACAACCAGGCCGAGCGGCCGGGCGTCGCCTCACTGATCCGCGACCTCGAGGCCGGCGGGATCCAGTTCCGCGACATCGACACGCAAAACAGTTCGCTCGAGGAGATCTTCGTCAATCTGGTGAGGAAGGACGCATGAACCCGCTGGCGGCCATGAATTTTCGCGCGGTCTGGGCCATCTACCGGATGGAAATGGCGCGTGCCTTCCGCACCGTGTTGCAGAGCATCGTCTCCCCTGTCGTTTCGACGTCGCTCTACTTCGTCGTCTTCGGCTCCGCCATCGGCTCGCGCATCACCGAGATCGATGGCATCAGCTACGGCGCCTTCATCGTGCCCGGACTGATCATGCTGTCTTTGCTGACGCAGTCGATCTCGAATGCCTCCTTTGCCATCTACTTTCCGAAATTCGTCGGTTCGATCTACGAATTGCTGTCGGCGCCGGTCTCCTATCTGGAAATCGTCATCGCCTATGTCGGCGGCGCGGCGACCAAGTCGATCATCCTCGGGCTGATCATCCTGGCGACGGCTTCGATGTTCGTGCCGCTGACGATCCAGCATCCATTCTGGATGGTCGCCTTCCTGGTGCTGACGGCGGTTACTTTCAGCCTGTTCGGCTTCATCATCGGCATCTGGGCGAAGAGTTTCGAGCAGTTGCAGCTGGTGCCGCTCCTGATCATCACGCCCCTGACCTTCCTTGGCGGCAGCTTCTATTCGATCAACATGCTGCCCGAGGTGTGGCGAACCGTGACGCTGTTCAATCCGGTGGTCTACCTGATTAGCGGCTTCCGCTGGAGCTTCTACGGCAAGTCGGACGTATCTGTCGGCGTCAGCCTCGGCATGACCGTCGTCTTCCTGCTGATCTGCATCGCCATCGTCGGCTGGATCTTCAGAACCGGCTACCGGCTAAGGAACTGACCGACGGCCCAGCTGTTCCAGCGCATCGAGGTCGATTGAAGAACCTGCAAGGGCGTTCCGGAAGTCGGCACGTCAGATCGCCTTGACCAGCCGTAGCAGGCCCAGCATCTCGATGTAGGTACCCTTGCGGAAGGCGATGTAGACCGGCTCCTCGACACCGTGGAAGCGACGCTTGAAAGCGGCCTGGCCTTGCAGATTGAACCTGCGACGGTTGACCCACGGCGAATCGTAGGCGCGCTGGAAGGCCTTGCGCCAGAAATCGCTTTCGGCAAATCCGCTCGGCACGATATCGAGCATCGGCGACAGGCCCAGCGTAACGACCGCGATGCCCTCTTGGCGAAACCGGTCGACGGCGAACTTGGTCAGGCCGATCTCGGCATGCGGCGAGGCGTCGAGATGCTTGCGCTTGAAGGCGGTGGTGTAGCCGATGACCTTGCCATCGCGGAAGATCGGATCGAAGTCGAGCAGGGCGATCAGTTCTCCATCCGGGCTGTGCAGCACGAAACGGCGCATGTCGGGCCCGAGCTGGTCGTTGAATGGCCGGTTAAGGAACTCCATCTCCCAGCGCTTGACGATGCGATCGCCGCGCCAATTATCCGACAACCGCTTGATCTCATCGAGAAAGACCGTTCGCTTGTCCTCGTCGAAGGAAAAACCCTTCTTCAACAGCCAGCGTTCCGAATAGCGAACCGTCTCGTTGCGCTTGCCGGAAAAATCATGTCCGGGAAGCTCTAGGCGGGTGTCGACGCCGAGGCGATTGATCCTGTAGCCAAGTCCGGCCAGCACATGCGCGGTCTCTTCGCCGATCTGCACGAACCACGGGCCGCCGGCCATCTCGACGAAGCGCCTGATGTAGTCGGCCCGGCGCGCCGGTGCCGCCACCGGATCGCCGAGCGCGAAATGATGTTTCATCTTGGTGCCGAACGCGATGTAGCCGTCGGCGTCGCCGAAATAGGACAGTTTGCTCTGGACCGCGCTGGAATAGGCGAGCGAGAAGTCGCCATGGCGACGAACCAGCGCCAATCGCTGGACATGCGTCAGCGCCTGGCGCTCGACCTTGGGCGCCGCACGCTCAAGGATGTTGTCGACATAGTGCCGCAAGGAGGGCATGGTGGAATTCCGGGCCGCCTACGGCGCCGCGCCACGAAAGGCGCGCATGCCGTAACAGTTTCATTCTTCGCGTGAGCGTGAACCGCACAGGATTCCAGCTTGCGCGCGTGGGACAACAGAGACCCCCAGCCCCGGGTCTCGAATCGATCACATTGCCGCGACCCGATTATCGCCCATATCGCGCATATGCCATATAAAGCGCAACCGGGTCGGGTGCGAGACCCAAAAAAGGGGTCGCATCCCGCGCCCTTCGGGACGCGCCGGTTCGGCCGAATGGACATCGTAGAAGGCATGGCGGACATGACAATTGAGGCAAGGCCGGGCCAACCACCATTGGAACACTTGATGCCTGTCGAGCCGGCCATCGTCATCGGCGCCGGCGCGGCCGGGCTCGCCGCAGCACATGCTCTGATCAAGGCAGGCGTGCAAACCGTCATCCTCGAAAAGGAAACCCGGTTGGGCGAACCCTGGCATCGACGCCATCGGCAGCTGCATCTCAACACCCATCGCGATCTGTCGGCACTGCCCGGCGCCGCCTATCCGGCGGGAACTCCCGCCTTTCCCGGAAGGGAGGCGGTTATCCACCATATGAACGCGTTCACGGACAGCAACCGGCTGCCGGTGCGGTTCGGCGTCGCCGTCGAGGACATCACGCTCAAGAGCGACCATTGGGCCGTACGGACCAGCGTCGGCCAGCTCCTGGCCCGCAATGTCATCATCGCCACCGGGCGTGACAGGCAGCCATTCATTCCCGACTGGAAAGGGATGCCGGATTTTGCAGGCCGAATCATCCATTCGGCGGAGTTCGGCGACGCGCGCGACTACGCGGGCAAGAAGGTGTTGGTCGTCGGCGCCGGCAATTCCGGGTTCGATGCTCTCAACCACATGGCGGGCGTGAAGACGGCGGCCATCTGGCTTTCGGCCCGCGGCGGTCCGGCCATCCTGCCCAAGCGCATCTTCCGTATCGCCGTGCACCGGCTTTCGCCGTTGATGGCGCGCTTGCCGCTATGGATGGCTGATGCCGTGATCGCGGGGACGCAGCGCCTGGTCTTCGGCGACCTGACCAAATTCGGCTTGCCGGCCGCGCCTTTGGGAGGCGCCAGCCGCCTTACCACGGACTATACGGCCATCGCCGCCGACGACGGGGCCATAGGCGCCATCAAGGCCGGCAAGATCACCGTTGTGCCCGCCATCAGGGAATTCACCCGCGACGGGGTCGTCCTGGCCAACGGCAATGTCATCCATCCCGATATCGTCATTGCCGCCACAGGCTACCGCACCGACCTTGAGGCCATGGTCGGCAAGCTTGGCGTGCTCGACGCCAGGGGCGTGCCGCTGTTCAACGGCGGCGAAGGCAATCCGGCGTTGCCCGGTCTGTGGTTCACTGGCATGCGTCCCAGCATTCGCGGCTGCTTCGCCAATGCCGCCATCCTCGCCAAGGCGATCGCCAAGCGGATTGCCGGCACGGCTGGCGCTACCGCTGCATCACGCTGATTTCGGCTCGAGCCTGCGAAACCCGACGGCCTCCATCAGCATGTCTTCCTCGACCATGCCGGCATTGTGCAGCGCCAGCAAGTTGAGAGCGATTTCCCTTGCATCGGGCGAGTCGGGCAATGCTTCGCGGCGCCGGCAGGCCTCGTCGAAAACGCGCTGCAACTTAGCGATGTCGGCGGGCTTGAGCAAGCCACGGTCATAAACGGACTTGGGCATGGCCGGTCTCCTTGCAAGAGGAGCTAGGGCATCATTCCTAAATTGCCAGACCTTTCGAAGGCTTGGACGATGTCATTCGACGACGGGAGGGCTTCAATTGCCGAAGCGCCTCCCGAATTGCGGTTCGGGCGGTGTCAGACCGCGATCTTGCCGCCGCCCTGCCTGGTGATGGCGACGACCGAGGGCCGCACGGGCATGTCGGGCTTGAAGTCCGGCCAGCGCGTCGACAGGTCTTCATAATAGGATGGGCGCCCGAAGCCTTCCCAATCCTCACCGCCGTCGCCCGGATGCTGGACGGCGACGAACGCCGTCCGGTCGTCGGGAGCAAATAGCGGGCCGCACATCTCGGCGCCGATGGGCACGCGGAAGAACAGTTTCGAGGTCGCCCGCGCGGCGCCCTGCGTATCCACCGCCCAGAGCCCGTCGGTGCGCCCGGTGGATTTCGGCCCCTGGCCGTCGGTGGCGACCCACAGGCGCCCCGCGGAATCGACGGCGCAATTGTCGGGCATGCCGAACCAGCCATTGGCGGTCGTCGCCGTCGAAAAGGTTGCGCCGACATCGGCCACGGCCGGGTCGCCGCATTTCAGCAGCACCTCCCATTTGCCTTTCGTGCCGGCGAAGTCGCCGTCGTCCTCTGATATTTCGATGATGTGGCCAAAGGCATTCTCGGCGCGGGGATTGGCGGCGTCGACCTGGTCGGCCTTGCGCTTGGAATTGTTGGTCAGCATCACATAGACCTTGCCGTTGACGGCATTGGGCTGAATGTCTTCGGGCCGGTCCATCTTGGTGGCGCCGAGCAGGTCGGCCGCGCGGCGCGTCTCGATCAACACGTCGCCTTGGCCGGCAAAGCCGTTCTCGGCGGTCAGCGGTCCCTGGCCGAAAACGATCGGGAGCCACTCGACGGTGCCGTCCTCGGCGAATTTGGCGACATGCAGCGTGCCATCGTCGAGCAGGTCCTTGTTGGCGGCATGGTCGTCGGCGTCGAAGCGGCCGGCGGTCACGAACTTGTAGACATAGTCGAAACGCTCGTCGTCGCCGAGGTAGAAGACGACACGGCCATCCCTGGCGACGATCGACTCGGCGCCCTCATGCTTGAAGCGGCCCAGTGCCGTGCGCTTTTTGGGCATCGATGTCGGGTCGTTCACATCAACCTCGACGATCCAGCCGAAGCGGTTCGGTTCGTTCGGTTCCTTGCCGAGGTCGAAACGGTCGTAATGCGTGCCCCATTCATAGGCGCCTTCAGGGATGCCGAGGCGCTTGTAGTTGGCGGCTTCCTTGTGGCCTTCGGGCAGCGCGCTGGAGAAATAGCCGTGGATGTTCTCCTCCGACATCACATAGGTACCCCAGGGCGTGACGCCACCGGCGCAATTGTTGATCGTGCCCAACACCCTGGTGCCGGTTGGATCAGCGTTGGTCTTGAGGCGATCGTGGCCGGCGGCCGGGCCGGAAACCACCATCTCGGTATTGGCGGTGATGCGGCGGTTGAGCTTGCCGTCGCGAACCACTTGCCATTTGCCGGCCACCTTGCGGATCTCGACGATGGTGCCGCCATGGGCGGCCATCTCGACATCGACCTGCTCCTTGCTGAGCGGCGCGACCTTTGCCGTCTTCTTGCCGTCCTTCTCGACGATCTCGACGATGCCGGGGAACATAAGATGCGGGTTGGTGTATTCGTGGTTGACGACGAGAAGGCCGTGCTCGGCCGAGCCGTCGATCGGGATATAGCCGACATAGTCATTGTTGTAGCCGAACTGCCGGGACTGGCCTTGCGCCGACTGTTTCGCCGGGTCGAAGTCCGGCGAGTCGGGGAACAGCGGATCGCCCCAGCGCAGCAGCACGTCCGCATCATAGCCCGGCGCGACATGGTGCCTGTCGTCGATGCCGGCCTCGAGTTCGTCGAAGACGAAGGCCGAGCCCTCGGCGGCGCGTGCATCGTCTGCTGCACTCATGGCCAATGGGCCGACCGTGGCGGCGATGGCCGAGACGGCGAGCGATCCTTTCAGGAAGCCGCGTCGCGAGAAGCGCGCGGCGATGATCTCGCCCATGGTCCTGTTATCGGTAGGATTCGTGGCCGGCCCGTCGTTTTCCTCCAGCAGGCTGGTGCGGAATCGGGTGTCGGGAGAGCGTTGTTCGGTCATTGGCTGGCCTCTGGCTTGCTTTGGCTGCGTATGTTGCCTGCTGAAATCCATACCGCCGTCGGATCACATTTTGGTGACATTGCGCGTCGCTTACAACCGGCGGGACACGCTCGGCGGCGCAACCCCTGCTTGACGCGCCCTCCTGCTTCGGAAACAAAGCCGCGATGAGCGCGGCGGAGCCGTTTTCAGGGAGGGCGCGACATTGAGTTTTTCGGGATTGCTGCAGCTT
The DNA here is from genome assembly GCF_020164785.1 of Mesorhizobium sp. ES1-1. Lineage (GTDB taxonomy): Bacteria > Pseudomonadota > Alphaproteobacteria > Rhizobiales > Rhizobiaceae > Mesorhizobium. Next base: position 24,377 of record NZ_JAIUGX010000003.1, read on the forward strand.
GGCTTTTCGACCTTGATCTTCCTGCTCGGGGCCACAGCCGCCAAGCAATGGGGGTTGGCGCCGAGCCTGGGCAAGATCCTGCTGACGCTGGCGCTCTACTCGCTGGGCAATCTGATCATGCTCAGGCTGATCCGCGAGTTCGGCATGTCGGTGTCGTTCAGCCTGTCGGCGGTCATCCAGCTGGTCTCGGTCAATGTCGTGGCGCTGGTGTTCTTCGGCGAGCGCGTCAACGCGCTGCAGTCCATCGGAATCGTGCTGGCGATTGCGGCTGTGGCCCTGATCACCCTCGGGCCCTATCTGCAAGGACGATTGTAGAGGGCCAATAGCGATGAAGAATGCCGTGACCGCGCTGCTCGGCCGGGTCGAATTCCCGGTGCTGCTGGCCGGGCTTGTCATTGCGGGCGGGCTGTGGGGGTTCGAGGAATTGATGGAGGTGGCGCGCTCCACCACGCCGCATGCCTTCGACACCGAAATCCTGCTGGCCTTCCGCGAGGCCGGGCACCCGGACAGCCCCGTCGGGCCGTTGTGGCTGGAAGGGGTGATCCGCGACATCACCAGCCTCGGAAGTTTCGTCGTGCTGGCGCTGATCACGACAGCGACGATCGTCTATCTGCTGCTGATCCGCCGTTGGACGTCGGCACTTCTTGTCTTCGTCTCGATCGCCGGCGGCCAGCTGCTGTCGAGCCTGCTGAAGCTCGAGGTCGACCGGCCGCGGCCCGAGCTCGTCTCGCATCTCGTCACCGAGACGTCCCTATCCTTTCCAAGTGGCCATGCCATGCTGTCGGCCGTCACCTATCTGACGCTGGGCTCCCTCGCTTCGCGCTTCCTGCATGGCCGGACGGCCAGGATCTATGTGCTGGCGCTGGCGGTGATGACAACCCTGCTGGTCGGGGCGAGCCGCGTCTATCTCGGCGTCCACTGGCCGTCCGACGTGCTGGCGGGGTGGTGCGCGGGCTTCGCCTGGGCGATGGTCTGCTGGCTCGTCGCGCGGGCGCTTCAGCATCGCAAAGCGGTCGAAGAATGATGGAGCATCCATGCCTCAAGCATGCTTGATGATGCTTGAAACATCACAATGATGGTATTATACTCATCCGCAGCAGACTCAGACGGGGATTTCGGCCGATGATCACCGCCGCGCAGATGCGTGCCGCAAGGGCGCTGGCGGGCATCGATCAGAAGACGCTCGCCGAGCGCGCCGGCGTTTCGCTTCCAACCATCCAGCGGATGGAAGCCAGCGACGGCGTGGTCCGGGCCGTGGTCGATACGCTGATGAAGGTCATCCAGGCACTCGATGAGTCCGGGGTGGAACTGATCGGCGACAATCAAGCCAGCGAGCGTGGCGGCAGGGGCGTGCGCCTCAAGCCCCACGCGGCGCCGAACCCTCGATCCTGAGCCGGTACAAAGTCGCGACGGCGACCGCCGACAGTCCTGCCGACGATCCCGCCGCCCTTCACGGAGCGGAAGACAGTCCATGGACCAGGTTCGGCAGGCAATCCATCAATCGTCGCGTCCGACATTCGCAGAAATGTTCACGCCCAAGCTGGTGACGGTGTGGCGCGAAGGCTACACATTCGACCACCTCAAGGCCGATCTGCTCGCCGGCCTGACCGTCGCCATCGTGGCGCTGCCGCTGTCCATGGCCATCGCCATAGCGTCCGGCGTGACGCCGGAGCGCGGCCTCTACACCGCGATCATCGGCGGCTTCCTCATTTCGGCTCTTGGCGGCAGCCGCTTCCAGATCGGCGGCCCGGCCGGCGCCTTCATCGTGCTGGTCGCGGCGACGGTGGCGCGCGTAGGCGTCGATGGATTGCTGCTGGCGACAATGATGGCCGGCGTCTTCCTGCTTGCCATCGGATTTCTCAGGCTCGGCACCTACATCAAGTTCATTCCCTATCCGGTGACGGTCGGCTTCACCGCCGGCATTGCCATCATCATCTTCTCGGGTGAGATCGTCGATCTGTTCGGCCTGAAGCTTGCCGGTAAGGAACCGGGACCGCTGGTGCCGAAGCTGATCGCGATCGGCCATGCCGCGGGGACGGTGAATGTCCAGGCAATGCTGGTGGCGGCGATCACCATCGGCACCATCGTGCTGCTGCGCTGGTGGCGGCCCAAATGGCCGGCCATGCTGATCGCCATCGGGCTTGCATCGCTGGTCGCTGCGCTGCTGTCGCTGCCGGTCGAAACGATCGGCACCCGCTATGGGGGCATTCCGAGCAGTCTGCAACTCCCGTCCCTGCCTCCGGTCAGCCTCGCCAGGATGATCGAGGTGCTGCCGGACGCGACCGCCTTCGCGCTGCTCGGAGCGATCGAATCGCTACTCTCGGCCGTGGTCGCCGACGGCATGACGGGAAGGCGGCACCGCTCCAATTGCGAACTGGTGGCGCAGGGCTTCGCCAACATCGCCTCGAGCCTGTTCGGTGGCATCTGCGCCACCGGCACCATCGCGCGCACCGCCACCAATGTGCGGGCCGGGGCACATGGCCCGGTCGCTGGAATGACGCATTCGACCGTGGTGCTTGTGCTGATGCTGGTGGCCGCGCCACTGGCCAGCTACATCCCGCTCGCGGCCCTGGCCGGGGTGCTGGCGGTGGTCTGCTGGAACATGATCGAGAAACAGGCCTTCGCCACGCTGCTGCGCGCATCGCGCGGCGACGCACTGGTGCTGTTGGCGACGTTCCTGATCGTCATCTTCCGCGACCTGACCGAAGGCATCGTCGTCGGCTTTGCGCTCGGATCGATCCTGTTCATCGACCGCATGTCGAAATCCGTCGCGGTCGAGGCGGACCTGGCGCAGGAGGACGTCGCCGACCGTGGCCAGGCCTATGATTCCAGCGAGGCGGCCGACGCCAGCACCGTCGTCTACCGCATCTCCGGTGCGTTCTTCTTCGGCGCCGCCTCGACGGTGGGCGCCGTGCTGGATCGCATCGCCGACCAGCGCAAGAACTTCATCCTCGACTGTTCCGCCGTCCCGCTATTCGATTCCACAGCAGCCAATGTCATCGAGGGCGCCGCGCACAAGGCCCGGCGGGCCGGCGTGCACTTCATCATCTCAGGCGCTTCGCCACAGATCAGGCGCACGCTTGTCAACCAGGGCGTCAAACCGCCGCTTGTAACCTATGCCGTATCGGTGGAAGAGGCACGGGCGCTTCTGGCACGGGCGCCCGAGCAGGCGTGAGCGTCAGCCCAGGGCTGTCGGAATGGCTGCGGCCTCGCGCGGGACGGCGGCGGCAAGATCGTCGCGCGCCTTGCGGGCAAGTTTGCGTGTCGAGCGCTTCGGACTGTGCGCGAACAGTTCGGCCGCCTGCGCGAGGCAACTCTTCTTCAGCTGCTTTTCCGAGCGCTTCAGGAGCTTGCCCAGTAGCCGGGTGTCTTCGGGCGATCCGAGCGGCTCGCCGTCGCTTTCGAGCAACGCGCGCATGACGAAGACATCGTGCAGAGCGCCCAGCCCCTTGTCGAGTTCGTCGACGGCCTTGCGCCGCCCCTTGATCGATTTCGGCCACAGCCTGCCCAGCAGCGACAGGTGCATGCCATGCGTCTTGGCCGCCTTGCGCAGATCGTGGAAGTCATCGGCCGTGCCACGCGAGCCCGCTTTGTCCAGCGCCTTGCGCGCCCGGCGCAAGGTCACGCGCGCGCCATCCGCCAGGACGTCGGCGGCCTGTTCCGGCTGATCGGGCAAGGCAAGGCTCTCAATCCGCTTTATGCCTTCCTCACAGGCGGCGGTGGCCGCGCCGATGACCGCTTCAAGCCCGCCCCCCTCATGCAATTCATGCTGGCGCGCGGCAAGCCTGTCGCGCACGGTCTCAAGGCCGCCGCCGGCACTTTCCTTGGGGAAGCTTGCCGCCAGCCGGTCGACGGTCTCGATCAGCGCCGTCGCCTCACGGGGCTCGGCAAGCAGGCCGGCGACGTTGCGATAGCACTGGTTCTCCGTGTCACAGAAATGTTCGTCACCGGAATGAACCAGGCGCAGCAGGGCGCGGGCGTTCTTCAGCCGCTTGCGGCACTTGTGCAGCGCCTGTTCCGGCCGGCCGCGCGCCGCGTCGAGATGGTGGAGCGCGCTGCCGATCTCCTCGGTCAGGATGCGCCGGACCTCCCCGGTCAGAGGCCTGCGCGGATCGATACGAAAACTCATGCGGCGATCTCCGGAATCCCCCCGAGGGCGAGCGACGCGTTGTAGAATTTCGGTTCGCCGGTGACTTCCCGGCCGAGCCACTTAGGCAGCATTTCTTCCGGCACCTCGTCCGGCGTCTCCAGTTCGGCGACCACCAGCCCCGCCAGCGCTCCGCCAAAGACATCAACTTCGTAGAGATAGCCACGGTGCCTAACATGGTGACGTGTCTTCTCGATGACACGGCCAAGGGCGAAGTCCAGCATCTCCAAAGCCTCGGAAAGGGGGATGGAATATTCGAACTCGTCGCGCTCACGGGCCGTGGCGCCGAATTTAAGCGTCAGCTTCGCGGATGCGCCATCGCTGATGCGTATGCGCACGGTCCGGCCAGGCGCGGCGGCCAGATAGAACTGGAGGATACGGATATCGGCCTCGACCAGGTCCCGCCATGCGGTGCCGGAGACCAGGAATTTGCGTTCGACTTCCTTGCCCATATGCGCACTAAAGCGTCTGCCCGCCGGCAAGGCAAGACGGGCCGGTCGTCGATTGACTTTAATCAATCGTATGATTAAACGTGTTGCGTGATCAGGTCATCGAACATCAAAGCTGCGCGCCAAGCGGCGTCTCCCGCCGAGCCTACCCGCATGGCGCTGGTGCAGGCGGCGCTGAAATTGTTCGGCAGCCAGGGATTCGACGGCACCTCGACGCGTCAGCTTGCCGCGGAGGCGCAGGCCAATATCGGCTCCATCGCCTATCATTTCGGCGGCAAGGAGGGCCTCCGGGCAGCCGCCGCCGATTATATCGTCGAGACGATCCAGACAGTGGCGGGCCAGGCGCTGGGCGATGCGCTTAAATCTGGCGGGGCGGAGGCGGCGCAGGCGCAGCTTTTCGCCGCCCTCGAGCGGATGATCGGCTTCGTCCTGGTCAGCCCGCAGGCGGGCGAGATCGTGCAGTTCGTGTTGCGCGAGCTGTCGCATCCGACCGCGGCACTCGATCGCATCTATGAAGGCGTGTTCGAGCCGACGCATCGCCAGCTCTGCCAGCTCTGGGAACAGGCGACCGGCGAGCCGGCCGAGAGCGAGGCGACGCGGCTGACCGTGTTCACGCTGATCGGCCAGGTCATCTATTTCCGCATCGGCCGAGAGGCAGTGATGCGCCGCATGGGCTGGCGCGACATCGGCGCCGCCCAGGCCGCCGAGGTGCTGGCGGCCACATCGGGAAATCTCGCGGCCATACTGGCCGCGAGATTGCCTAGCAAGAAGGGGCATGAATCATGAGCTTTCTCTGTTCGCTGCCGCTCGCCGCGCAGCTTTTCGGGGCATGCGCGCCGGTGGCGCCGCTGGCCGTCGGCTATGTCGAGGGTGATTATGTGCTGCTAGCGCCGATCGAGGTGGCGCAGGTCGAGACGGTCACGGTCAAGCGCGGCGATCGGGTCACGTCGGGTACGACCGTGGTGACGCTGGAAAGCGCCGACGCCAGGATCGCCGTCGCCCAGGCCGAGGCGGGGCTCGCCCAGGCGCGGGCGCAACTGGCAGATCTCCAGGTCGGCAAACGGCCGGAGGAGATCGCTGTGCTGAGGGCCGAGGTCGACATGGCCAAGGCCCAGGCGGCCGACGCCAAGCGCAGATACGACCGCGCGGCCGATCTGTTCAAGCGCGGCGCCGGCACCCAGGCGGATTTCGACACTGCCTCGGCGACGCTTGAGACCGCCAGCGCCCAAGTCGGCCAGGCCGGCGCCAATCTCGCCGTCGGCGGCCTGCCGGCGCGTCCCGAAACGATCAAGGCCGCGGAGAACCAGGTCAAGCAGGCGCAGGCGACGCTGGAGCAGGCGCAATGGCGGCTGGCCAAGCGGGTGTTGGCGTCACCGTCTCCGGGCCGAGTCAACGATGTCATCCGCAACCCGGGCGACACGGCCGGCCCGACGGCGCCGGTCATCTCGATCCTGCCCGACGGCGCGGTAAAGCTCAGCGTCTACATTCCAGAAAGCGCCTTTTCCTCGGTCAAGGTCGGCACGGTGCTCGCCGTCCACTGCGATGGCTGTGGTGACGGCGTGAAGGCGCGGGTCAGCTATGTGTCGCCCGACCCCGAGTTCACGCCGCCGGTGATCTATTCGCTCGAGAACCGGCAGAAGCTGGTCTACCTGGTCGAGGCGCGGCCGGAAGGCAGTTCGGGCCCGCTGCAACCTGGCCAGATCGTCGATGTCGAGCTGGACGCCGGACAGTGAACGCCATCGACGTCAAAGGCCTGGTCAAGCGGTTCGGCGACAAGACAGTCGTCGACCATGTGACCATGTCGGTGGCCGAAGGCGAGATCGTCGGCTTTCTGGGGCCGAACGGTTCGGGCAAGACGACCACCATCCGCATCATGTGCGGCCTGCTGACGCCGGATGAGGGCGAGGGCACGGTGCTCGGCTTCGACATCCGGACAGAGAGCCTGCGCATCAAGCGTGAAGTCGGCTACATGACGCAGAAATTCTCGTTCTACGAAGACCTGACGATTGGCGAGAATCTCGAATTCGTGGCGCGTCTCTACCAGCTCAGACCGGTCGAGGACTATGTAGCGCGGACGCTGGAGGAGCTTGGCCTGACATCGCGGCGCAACCAGCTTGCCGGCACGCTCTCAGGCGGCTGGAAGCAGCGTCTGGCGCTGGCGGCCTGCATCATGCACAAGCCCAAGCTGCTGCTGCTCGACGAGCCGACGGCCGGCGTCGACCCCAAGGCGCGGCGTGAATTCTGGGACGAGATCCATCGTCTCGCAAGCGGCGGGCTGACCGTGCTGGTCTCCACCCACTATATGGACGAGGCCGAGCGCTGCCACCGTATCAGCTACATCTCCTATGGCAGGATGCTTGCTACCGGCACTGTCTCCGAGGTCGTCAAGAACGCCGGGCTGACCACTTTCATCCTGCAGGGCCCGCACCTGGACAAGGTCGCGGCGGCGCTGCACGAACGCCCAGGCGTCGACCAGGTGGCGCCGTTCGGCGCCACGCTCCATGTCGTCGGCTCCGACAGGGCCAGGCTCGAGGCAGCGCTCGCCGATGTCGAGAAAGAGCATGAAGGCGTGACCGTTACTCCGGGCGAAACCAGCCTCGAGGATGTCTTCATCCAGTTCATGTCCGGCTCGAAGGACAATATGGCATGAACAGCATGTTTTCCTTCGCGCGGCTCGGCGCGCTGCTGATCAAGGAATTCATCCAGATGCGGCGCGACCGCATCACTTTCGCCATGATGCTCGGCGTGCCGCTGATGCAGCTGGTGCTGTTCGGCTTCGCAATCAACAGCGATCCCAAAAGCCTGCCGACGGCGCTCGTCGCCACCAGCAACGACCAGTATACGCGCGCCATGGTCTCCGCGCTCGAGATGACCGCCTACTATCATTTCGACCATGTGGTGCGCAGCGCCGCCGAGGCCGAGGCGCTGATGGCCAAGGGCGCCGTATCCTTCGTGGTGACCATCCCCGCCGATTTCGCCCGCCGGGTCGAGCGGGGCGACAACCCGCAGATCCTGATCGAGGCCGACGCCACCGATCCTTCCGCGGCGAGCGGCGCCGTCTCGACCCTTGGGCAGGTGGCGAGCCAGGCGCTGCTGCGCGCCCAGGGCATGCAGGAGACGGCGGCCGAGAATGCCAGGGGTCAGCTGCAGGTCGTGGTGCACCGGCGCTATAATCCGGAAGGCGTCTCGCAATACAATATCGTACCCGGCCTGCTCGGCGTCATCCTGCAGATGACCATGGTGATGATGACTGCCATGGCGCTGACCCGGGAGACCGAGCGCGGCACGATGGAAAACCTGCTTGCCATGCCGTCCAGTCCGGCCGAGATCATGCTGGGCAAGGTGCTGCCCTTCCTCGTCGTCGGCGCGGTGCAGATGGTGGTGGTGCTGGTCGCGGCGAAGCTACTGTTCAGCGTTCCGTTCGTCGGGTCGCTGACGCTGCTCCTGTCAGCGGTGCTCGTCTTCGTGCTGTCGCTGGTGCTGCTCGGCTACACGATCTCGACCATGGCGCGCTCGCAGATGCAGGCGATGCAGCTGACTTTCTTCTTCTTCCTGCCGTCGATCATGCTGTCGGGCTTCATGTTCCCCTATCGCGGCATGCCCGGCTGGGCGCAGACCTTGGGCGAGATCTTCCCGCTGACGCATTTCCTGCGCATCACGCGGGCGGTAATGCTGAAGGGCGCGGACTTCAGCGCGATCGGAAGCGAGGTCGGCTGGCTGCTTGTGTTCGTCGTGGTGTTCGCCGGCACGGCGCTGCTGCGCTTCCGGCGCACGCTGGATTAGGCGGCGGCCATGATCCCGGCATAGGTGACGAAATCGACATTGCCGCCGGAAAGCACCACCGCGATGCATTTGCCGGCGAGTGCGATCTCGCCCGAGGACAAGGCCGCCAATCCGACGCAGCCGCCCGGCTCGACCACCAGCTTAAGATGAGCCATGGCATCGCGCATCGCCTGTGCCGTCGCCTGATCGGAGACGGCGATGGAGCCGGCAAGGGTCCGGCGGTTGACCTCGAAGGTGATCAGCCCAGGCTCGGCCGTCAGGATCGCGTCGCAGATCGAGCTGTGGCCCGGCTGGTTCGAAACCCTGGCGCCGGCGGCGAGCGAGTGGCGGGTATCGTCGAAATGCTCCGGCTCGACCGCCCAGACATCGGTGCCGGGAGAGGCGTCCTTGACGGCGATGGAAATGCCGCTAATCAGGCCGCCGCCGCCACAGGGCGCGACCACCGCATCGAGTTCGACGCCCAGAGCCCTCGCCTGGCGCATCAGTTCAAGCCCGATCGTGCCCTGGCCGGCGATGATCGCCGGGTCGTCGAAGGGCGGCACCAGAACCATGCCCCTCTCGATATAGGGTTGCACGATGGTCATGCGGTCGTCGCGAAAGCGGTCGAACGGCACCACCTCCGCGCCCATCGTGCGGACATTGCCGATCTTCATCGCCGGCGCGTCGGCGGGCATGGCGATGACCGCCTTGACCCCGAACATGGCGGCGGAGGCTGCAACCCCCTGCGCGTGATTGCCCGAGGAGAAGGCGACGACGCCGCGGCTGCGCTCCTCTTCGCTCAGCGAGGACAATTTGTTGTAGGCGCCGCGGAACTTGAACGAACCGGTGCGCTGCAGCGTCTCCGGCTTGAACAGGATACGGCCGCCGAAGCGCTTGTTGAGTTCCTGCGACTCGATCAGCGGGGTTTCGACGATCAGGCCGGAGAGCCGGGCGGCGGCGGCGTGGATGTCGGCGATGCCGGGAGGGGCGATGGCGGTCATGGCAGGTCCGGAGAAGAGGTGTCGTTCACGCATGATGCTCGCAAAGGCATGGGGCGCACCATTGGAAAAATGTGACCGTTACAATGTTGGCGGTTTTTGGGGGGCACGGCGGCACGCCCCCCTCTGCCCTGCCGGGCATCTCCCCCACGAGGGGGGAGATCAAGCGCTCAAGACTCTTCGCCAATCTCCAATGCTTACAAAAACGCGCTGCACTCGAAGCTGCCAATCTCCCCCCTCGTGGGGGAGATGGCCGGCAGGCCAGAGGGGGGCGCTCTCCCGCCCATACGCTCGGCAGTTTCACCCCAGCAAAGCCCTCTGCCTCTTTGTGCCACCCAGCTTGCGCCAATTGTTGAAGCGGTGGCTGGCGGCGGCAAATGAGATCTTCATCTGCTGGGCGACGGAATAGCGCGACTTGCCTTCGTCGAACATCCGGTAGCAGCATTCGACGCCCTCCTCCGTCAGCTTGCCGTCCTGGGCCTTGTTGTGGGGGTTGGCGGGGTCGAACTTCTCGACCCGCTGCTCAACCAGCCCTTTCAGGCGCTGCAGATCGGCCTCGATGCTGGCGATGAGATCGAGAACGGGCTTTGGGTCAAAGTTCTGAGGAGATTGTGCCGTCATCCGATGGATCCTTCTGCTGGTTCCCACACTATATAAGTGAACATTCACTGATAATGAAGAGGCGATCGCTTCGACAAATGTCGGATCTAGGGCCTGGAGCGCGGTTGACCTCGAGCCGGGCAAACCTTAGTTTAGAACCATTCTAAACTAGGGTGAATTCCTCATGCTTTCCCGGGTTTTCGGTTTTGGCCGCCGCTCCTTCGATTCGCTTTCCGAGCAGGAGGTTCTCGCCCTGGCGATTTCGTCCGAGGAAGATGACGGACGCATTTACCGCGCCTATGCCGACGGACTGTCGGAAAGCTTTCCGCACTCGGCCAGGGTTTTCGAGGACATGGCCAAGGAGGAAGACGGCCATCGCGACTCGCTGATTGAACTTCATCGCAAGCGTTTCGGCGAGCGCATCCCGCTGATCCGGCGCGATCATGTGAAGGGCTATTACGAGCGCAAGCCGGACTGGCTGGTGAGACCGCTCGGCATCGACCATGTCCGCGGCCAGGCTGAAGCGATGGAGCGGCAGGCTTATTTGTTCTATGTCGAGGCGGCGAAGCGCACCACGGATGCCTCGACAAGGAAACTGCTCAACGACCTGGCTTTGGCCGAACAGGGCCACGAGTCTCTGGCCCAGCGCCTGGAACTGAAGCACGTGCCGGGCGCCGTGAAGGACGAGGAGGCGGCGGCCGAGCAGCGCCAGTTCATCCTGACCTATATTCAGCCGGGTCTTGCAGGCCTGATGGACGGATCGGTCTCGACGCTGGCGCCGATTTTCGCCGCCGCCTTTGCCACCCACGATACCTGGCAGACCTTTCTGGTCGGCCTTGCCGCCTCGATCGGCGCTGGCATTTCCATGGGCTTCACTGAAGTCGCGTCCGATGACGGCAAGCTGTCGGGGCGCGGCTCGCCGATAAAGCGCGGCATCACCACCGGCGTGATGACGTCGGCGGGCGGCCTGGGCCATGCCTTGCCCTATCTCATCCCGCATTTCTGGACGGCGACCGCCGTCGCCGCAATGGTCGTGTTCTTCGAACTTTGGGCCATTGCCTTCGTCCAGAACCGCTACATGCAGACGCCGTTCCTGCGCGCCGCCTTCCAGGTGGTGCTCGGCGGCGCCCTGGTGTTCGCGGCGGGCGTGCTGATCGGCAACGCCTAGTTCTGGATAGGCCGGCGCGCCGCGGAACCGGTCAGGGGATCAGATCGATTTCCTCGGTCTCGCCGCCATCGCAGGTATAGCAGCAATCCTCGCACTTCTCCTGGTTGCCCGGGCCAACGCCCCAATATGTCTCTTCGTCGCCATCGACCCAGGCGCCGTAGCAGATCGATTCGCCGGCGTGGCAGGAAATGGGCAGCTGCTTGGTCTCGCCATCGTCAAGGTAGAAGTCCTTGCCGTCGCCGGGCCAGACATAGTCGCGATCCTGGCTGTAGAGTTCGACGCGCATGGCATTGGGGTGGCTGTTCTTGATGGCGAAGATGACATCCTCGGCCTGCGCCGCCGGCGCAAACAGTGCGAGAAGAAAAAACGCGGACAGCACGCGCCGCGAACAGGCGTAAGACATGGCAACCCCCCTGAAAGAACCGGCCCACCGCCGACGGGATGATCATCGCACGCGGCGGCCCGCCGCCAAAGCGGCGATTGCAGCATTTCCCGGCTGTTTTCAGGGCTGGCCGTCTCCTTCCGGACAGGAAACAGGGGTCTCCTATCGCGGCACCATCGATCGCCCCGCATCATTGTTCCCGGCGAAAGCCCCCGGCTGCGACCTGGCGTCCCAGCCTGGTGACTTCCCGCACCAGAAGCTCGAGGTCGGTGCTCCGGGTGCGATGGTTGTTGATCGCCACGCGCAGCCAGTGCTCGCCATGCACGGTGGTATCCGACAGCGTGGCGATGCCCTGTTCTTGCAACAGAAGCATGATCTCGGTGTTGAGCGCCTTCAACGCCTGGCCGGCCAGGCCCGGCTGGTAGCGGAAGCAGACGATGTTGATGCTTGGCGGCGAGGCCAGTTCGAGCAGCGGCTCGGCCTCGATCAAGTCAGCCAGATACCCCGCTTGCGCGATGTTCTGGTCGATCAGCCGGCCGAACTTGTCGGCGCCATGCTGCTTGAGCGCCATCCAAACTTTCAGCGCCCGGAAGCCGCGCGATGTCTGCAGACCGTAGTCGTTCAGCCATTCGCCGGAGGCGAGGCCGCGCGGCGTCGATTCCAGATATTCCGGCGTGACGGCGAAGGCGCTGCGATGCGCGGCGGCATCCCTGACCAGCGCGCAGCCGACCTCGAACGGCGCATGCAGCCATTTGTGGGGATCGAGCGCGATCGAATCCGCCAATTCGATGCCGGCGACGCGATGCTTGTTGCGCGGCGCCAGGGCGATCAGGGCGCCGATGCAGCCATCGACATGGAACCACAGCCCTTCCTCATGGGCGAGCTTGGCCAGTCCGCGCAAATCGTCGATGGCGCCCGTATTCACCGTGCCAGCATTGCCGATGACGCAGGCCGGCCTGAACCCCGCCGCGCGATCTTCGGCGATTGCCGCCCGCAAGGCCGCCATATCGATGCGCAGGCCGGCATCGGTCGGGATGCGGCGCAGGGCCCGGTTGCCGAGGCCCAGCGCCTCCATGCCCTTGCGATGGCAGGAATGGATCTGGTCCGACCCATAAAACCGCAACGGCTTTTCGATGCCGGCGACGCCGTGCTCGCGCACGTCGATGCCCGCCTTGGTGTTGCGCGCGACGGTGAGGCCGATGATGTTGGCCATCGAGCCGCCGCTGACCAGCGTTCCCGAGGAGGAAGCGGGAAAGCCAAGCATTTCCTTGCACCAGTTCACCACCTGGCTGTCCATCAGCCCGGCGGCGTGGTTGCCGCCGCCGAGGTTCGAGCCCTGGATCGCCGCCAGGAAATCGCCGAGCGCGCCGGTGAAGTTGCTCGAGCCCATATACCAGGCCCAGAAGCGCGGATGGATATTGCCCATCGGATAGGACATCACCGTCCGCGACACCTCGCCATAGACGGCGGCCAGGGACGATGGCGAGCGCGGCAGGGAGGCAGCGAATACGTCCTTCACATTCGCCGGCATCTCCTGCCAGACGGGGCGGTCGCGCACGTCGCGCAAATAGTCGACCGCATCGTCGATGACCCGGTGGGAAACGGCCTGGACGTCGCCCCAGTCCAGCGGGTCGAGCGTTTCCTCCGTCAACCCGCCGGATGTCTTGTATGCGTCGTCCATGACGGCCTCCTTCAGACGGCGAACTGGCAGCCGGGCGTCGAGCGCGACAGCGCCATTTCGTCGGCGTCCATTTCGGCCTCGATGCCGTCGAACAGGGGCGTCGACATATAGCGCTCGCCGGTATCGGGCAGCATGCACAGGATCACTGATCCGGCCGGCGACGCTTCCGCGACCTGCCGCGCGACGGCGAAGGTGGCGCCGCCGGAAATGCCGGTGAAGATGCCCTCCTGGCGCGCCAGCGCCCTCGCCCATTTGATGCCCTCGGGCCCGGCGATCGGCATCACCTCGTCATAGAGGCTCGCGTCGACCGCTTCTTGCAGGACATTAGGGATGAAGTCGGGCGTCCAGCCTTGCACCGGGTGAGGCTCGAAGGCCGGATGGCTGGCAGCGGGAGCGCCATCGGCGGCGCGCTGCTGTGCCTGGCCGCTGCCGATCAGCCGGGCGTTGGCGGGCTCGGCCAGTATGATCCGGGTTTGCAGCCGTTCGCGGCGCAACACACGGGCAACGCCGACGACGGTGCCGCCGGTTCCGTAGCCGGTGACGAAGCTGTCGAGGCGCGAGCCGGCGAAATCATTGACGATTTCGCGCGCCGTCGTCGCTTCGTGGATGGCGGCATTGGCCGCGGTTTCGAACTGGCGGGCGAGGAACCAGCCATTGGCCTCAGCCAGTTCGACCGCCTTCCTGTACATGCCGAAGCCTTTCTCGGCACGCGGCGTCAGCACCACCTTGGCGCCCAGCATGCGCATCAGCTTGCGGCGCTCGACGGAAAAGCTGTCGGCCATGGTGACGACAAGCGGATAGCCCTTCTGGGCGCAAACCATGGCCAGGCCAATGCCGGTGTTGCCGCTGGTCGCCTCGACGATCGTCTGCCCGGGCTTCAGGGCGCCGCTGCGTTCGCCCTCCTCGATGATGTTGAGCGCCAGCCGGTCCTTCACCGAGGCGCCCGGGTTGAAGAACTCGGCCTTGACATAGATCGTCGCATGGGCCGGTCCGAGATTGTTGACGCGGACCGCCGGCGTATCGCCGACAGTGTCGAGAATGCTGTCGTACAGACGGCCGCGTCCGTTCGTGGTTCGGATTTTCTGTTGCTGCCGCATTCCTGTCTCTCCTGCTGATCGTTCCAGTTCACGAGCCGGTTACAAACCGGCGGGTCGGGCGGCGAGGTTTCGAGACTTCGCCGCGATATGACTTGCCGCTCGCGCGGCAGGGGGCGTCCGACCAGATTGGTCAGCGGATGCGCCGTGTCGGTTTTGGTGATAAAGCAGAGGCCGACAGGCCAGCGTGGGAGCAGGCGTGGAAACGCTCATGGAAACCACCCGATCTAAGCTTGGCGGCGGGAAGCCTGCGCTTTGCGTGCGCCTGCTTGGACCTCTGACGATCACGCGCGGCGGAGCCCCGGTGGCGCTTGCCGCCTCGCGCAAGCTGCGTGCCCTGCTTGCCTATCTGGCGCTCGCGCCGCATCCGGTTGGCCGCAGCCGCCTGTGCGAGTTGTTATGGGATGTGCCCAACGACCCCCGCGGCGAGTTGCGCTGGTGCCTCAGCAAGCTTCGCGGCGCGCTCGATGAGCCCGACAGGCGGCGGGTGTCGACGCAGGGCGACACGGTCGCGCTCGACCTCAGCGATTGCCTTGTCGACGCGCTGGAGGTCACCGCCGCCGCCGCGCAGGGGCTCGGCACGCTCGACGCCGGACGCTTGCGAGCTCTGGCCGACCTGTTCGCCGGCGACGTTCTCGACGGGCTGGACCTCGAGCGCAGCCCGCATTTCAACAGCTGGCTGATCGCGCAGAGGCGCCGGTTGAACTCGTGCCACGCCGCCGTGCTCGAACATCTCGTGGCGACCCATCCGGCGGGCTCGCCGGACGTGTCGGCCCATCTCGACAGATGGGTGGAACTGGCGCCGTTCGATACGCGCGCGCATCAGGCGTTGTTGTCCAGCCTGGCGCAGCGCGGGGATATCGGCGCTGCCGAGCAACATCTGGCAGCCGCAGCGGAGCTGTTTCGGTCGGAAGAGCTGGATTTCACGCCGCTGCGCGAGGCATGGCGGGAGATCCGTGACCGGCGCCCTCGTGCTTTGCTGCCACCTCAACCGCCGGGTCCGGGCTCCGTACCGCAATTGGCAGGCGCGTCAGCCGACACCGGCCCTGCCGAAAAAAGCCACGCCTCGCTGGCGGTGATGCCATTTACCGAGGAGGTCGGCCCCGGCATGCGCGGTGGGGTAGCCGACGGCTTCACCCATGACATCATCACCCGCCTTGCCAAGCTCAGGGATTTCTTCGTCATCGCCCGCGGATCGGTCTTCGCACTGGCGGAGAGGAACATCGCGCCCGAGGATGCGGGCCGCAGGCTCAATGTCGACTATGTTGCCACCGGAACGGTGCGAAGCCCGGCCGGCCGTCTCATCGTCAGCGTCGAACTCATCGAAGTGCGCAGCGCCAGGATCGTCTGGGCCGAAACCTTCGAGCGGCGCCCCGACGACGTCTTTGCCGTGCTGGACGACATCGGCAACAGCATCGTCTCCTCGATTTCGGCTGAGATCGAAACGGTCGAGCGCAACCGCGCCATGCTCAAGGCGCCCAATTCGCTCAATGCCTGGGAGGCCTATCATCGCGGCCTCTGGCACATGTACCGCTTCACCCGGGCCGAGAACGAGCAGGCGCGGCATTTTTTCAGCAGTGCCGTCCGGCTCGACCCGACCTTTGCCCGCGCCTATGCCGGCCTGTCCTTCACCCACTGGCAGAACGCCTTCCAGCGCTGGGGCGACCGCGACCGCGAAAGCGCGCTGGCCTTCGAAAGCGCCGGCCACAGCCTGCTGGTCGACGATCACAATCCGGCCGCGCATTGGGCGATGGGCCGGGCGCTGTGGCTGCGTGGCGAGAAGGAGGGCTCGCTTATGGAGCTCGAACAGGCGGTCGACATCAGCCCGAACTTCGCGCTTGGCCATTACGCGCTGTCCTTCGTCCATTCGCAGTCCGGCGACCCGGTGGCGGCGATCCGTTCCTCCGATCATTCGCGTCATCTGAGCCCATTCGACCCGCTGCTGTTCGGCATGCTGGGCTCGCGCGCCATGTCGCATGTGCGGCTCGGCCAGTTCGAAGAGGCGGCGGAATGGGCGTTGAAGGCGGCGGCGCGGCCGAACGCTCACAACATCATCCTGGCGATCGCCGCGCACTGCCTGGCGCTGGCTGGCCGGATCGACGAGGCGCGCGGCTTCGCCGCCGCCATCCGCACGACATTGCCGAACTACAGGGCCGACGATTTCATCGGCACTTTCCGCTTCGAGCCGGAAGCAGCGGCGCTGTTCCGACAAGGCGCCATGCGGATCGGACTGGCTTAGGTCCGGCCAAATTTCGCCGTCGAGCCAGCCGGGTTAACGGATCGGAAGGAGTTGCTTAACCGTTCGCGGTTATTTGATGTCGGTGGGGGGCCTGACAGAGTGAGTGTGATGAGCGATAGCCCTGACAAGCGCAATGAATGGCGAGCTATTTTCTACGTGCAGGCCCGCATTGCCATCCTGTTCGTCCCGGTGGTCGCAAGCCTGCTGATCGTCGCCGCGCTTGCCGGCAACGAACGCAAATCCGTTCCTACGATGATCGATCCGACCGTCACGGGGTCGGTGCGATAGGCTTTCAGGCTCAGCGGCGGAACCCGGCGCATCCCGGATCATTGTGCCTCAGGGATAACCCGGAGCACGTGATGACCAGAGCCCTCGACGTCAACGACAATAACGAGCAGACCCCAAAGCGCCCGCCGCAACCCGAAACCGGCGACGACCTCAGGAAGAAGAAGGTCGAAGGCATCGCGCTACAGGTGAATGAGAACAGCGTGGATAACACCGGCTCGGTCGAAAAGCCGTCCAAGCCGGACTGACAGAGCTCGATCCGACGTGGCCGCGAGCCACGACAACGAAAAAGCCCGGACGCACCGGGCTTTTTCCTTGGCTCCGAGACCCCAAGCAGAGATTCACCGAGATCAGTAAAATCGCGGTATCGGTCCGTTCTGGGGCGTCACGTCATCGCCAAGGTCCAGAAACACCTCGTCGATATAGCACCATCCCCATCCCTCGGGCGGATCATAGCCTTCGATGATCGGGTGGTTGGTGGCGTGGAAATGCTTGGTGGCGTGACGGTTGGGGGAGTCGTCGCAGCAGCCGACATGGCCGCAGGTACGGCAAAGCCGCAGATGCACCCATTCCGACCCGCTCTTCAGGCATTCCTCGCAGCCGAGCGCGCTCGGCGTCACGGGTTTGATCCCGGCCGCGTGTCTGCATTCATCCGCCATCGCGCTCTCCTATTCGTGTCTCTGTCGACGCATGATTCTGTTCCGAAAGGGGTCTCGCTTCAGGATCATAATTGAGGCGCGGCGGCGCGGCTGGCGTCCTGTGCAAGATAGGCATGCAAGGCCGCGACCACCTGGGCGCCCTCGCCGACCGCCGCCGCGACGCGCTTGACCGAGCCGGCGCGGACGTCGCCGATGGCGAACACGCCGTCGCGGTTCGTCTCCATCGCGCCACGCCCCGGCCCGAGCTCCAGCCCGGTGCGCACGAATCCCCGGCCGTCCAGCGCCACATCGCAATCGGCCAGCCAGTCGGTGTTCGGGTCGGCGCCGATGAACAGGAAGATATGGCGGATCGGCCGCGTCGTCGGCGCGCCGCCTGCCCGGTCGCGCCAGCGCACCGTTGCGAGATTGCTGCCCTCGCCGTCCAGGGCCTCGATTTCGGCGCCGGTCCGCACCTCGATGTTTGCCTGCGCCCGGATGCGTTCGACCAGATAGTGCGACATGCTGGCCTCGAGGCTGGGGCCGCGCGCCAGCAGCGTCACCTTGCGGACATGGCTGGCCAGGTAGACGGCCGCCTGGCCCGCCGAATTGCCGGCGCCGACGAGAGCAACCTCCTGACCGCCGCAAAGCCGCGCCTCGATCGGCGAGGCCCAATAATGCACGCAGGATCCCTCGAATTGCGCCAGATTGGCGAGATCGAGGCGGCGATAGCGCGCGCCGCTGGCGATCACCACGCTGCGCGTGCGCACCGTCTCGCCGTCGCCGACGTCGAGGGCGTAGCCGCCGCCATCGGCCGCGGCCCTCAGGAGCTTGGCCTCGTCGGGTATCACCATTTCGACGCCGAATTTCTGCGCCTGATTGTAGGCGCGCGCCATCAGCGCCATGCCCGAAATGCCGGTCGGGAAGCCGAGATAATTTTCGATGCGCGCGGAAGCGCCGGCCTGGCCGCCAAAGGCCCGGCAGTCGAGCACGATCGTCGACAGGCCCTCCGACGCCGCATAGACGGCCGCAGCCAGCCCCGCCGGTCCGGCGCCGACAATGGCGACATCGTAGATCCGGGCGCTGTCGATCGGCCGCATGAGGCCGATGCAGCGGGCAAGGTCCCGCTCGCCGGGGTTGAGCAGCAGCCTGCCGTTTGGACACAGGACGACCGGCAGGTGATGCGGGTCGACGTCGAAGCGTTCGACCAGCGTCTTGGCGCAAGGATCGCTGTCGGAATCGAGCACGCGGTGCGGCTGGCCGCTGCGCGCCAGGAAGCCTTGCAGCCGCACCACATCGCTGTTGTCGGCGGGCCCGACGATGATCGGCCCGCTGGTGGCGCTTTCGAGGAGCCCGACGCGACGCAGAATCAGCGCCCGCATGATGCGTTCGCCCAGATTGGCCTCCTGTACCATCAGGTCGCGCAATCGTTGCGAGGCGATGACGAAGGCTTCCACCGGCTCGGCGGCAAGTGCATTGACCAGCGAGGGACGGGCCGAAAGCTGCGCCAGTTCGCCGACGAAGCTGCCCGGACCGTGCGTGACGATCGTCTCGCGCCGGCCAAGCCCGCCATCCTGGACGATATCGACGCTCCCCGACAGAACGACGATCAGGCCGGGCGCCACATCGCCGGCCTTGACGATGTACTCACCCGCCGAATAGGCGCTGTTCTCGCCGAAGCGACGCATGCGCTCGATATCGGCCTGCGCCAATGTGGGGAAGGCCTGGTCGCGACGGGCGCCGAAGATTGCAGTGCTGGATTGAGACATGGCCGCAAGCGTAGCGAAGCGGCGGCCCGGTTTGAAGCGGTTTGTTCAGGAACTGGCCGGATGGGGAGGGCCCTTTACCTCCCCGGCTGGAGATATGGCGCAACATATCTTACCCGGCTGGCGTGGCTGTTCAGATAGCCGGCCCTCTCCAGGCCGACGCAGGGACAAATCATTTCGGACAAGACACCGGAATAGAGCTTAGTATTCATCAAGATTCGTGCCATCACTCGTGGAAACCGCTTTCACTTTTGGACATGCCGCACAACAGACACCAATCGCACGCGAACCGGCGCAAAAGCACGAGCCCGCCGCTCATCGATTTCGAGGCAACCGTCCGGTGCAGCCCGGCAAGCATGATGTTTGCCGACAACACAAAGCCGGATTGTCCGATCGCGTTCGTGAATCAGGCCTTCTCGGACATGACCGGCTATACGTCGGCTGAAGCGGTCGGCCGGAACTGCCGGTTTCTTCAGGGGCCCGAAACAAGCGTCGATTCAATCGCGCTGCTGCGCGAAGCACTGGCTTCGGGCCAGGTCATCAAACTGGAATTGCTGAATTACCGCAAGAACGGCGAGGCTTTCTGGAACGAGGTGCAGATCAGCCCTCAAGTCAACGAGGCGGGCGACATCTTAGGGTTCATCGGCGTCCTGACGGATGTCACCGAACGACATCGACTGAACGCCGAAACAGCGCAGATGCAGTCCCGCCTGGCTTCCATCCTGGACAACATGCCGGGCTATCTCTTCCAGCGCAGTCTCAAGGCCGACGGCGCGCTTGCCTTGACCTATTGCAGCCCCTGGCTGGGAAACATTCTCGGCATCCCGCTTGGCGATCTGGCGAACGGCACGGACCTGTTGGCCTACATGCATCCCGACGACGTCGGCGCCGCCCGCCAGAGCATCGCGCAATCGGCCGCCGATCTTAGCCCGCTTCTGCTCGAATTTCGCCTGATGACGCCGGGTGGCGGCGTCCGCTGGATACGCAACCAGTCCACACCGCGCCACACATCCTCAGGCGCCGTGGTGTGGGACGGAGTGGGCCTGGACATCACGGCGGAAAAAGCCGCCGAGGAACGCCTGTCCTATCTGGCCTTTCACGATCCGCTGACCGGCATGCCTAACAGGGAGCTTTTTGCCACCGCGCTCGCCAAGGCCGTTGCCCTGGCGGTTACAGCCGACACGCATCTGGTTCTGTTCCGGGTCGACCTCGACGCCTTCGACGAGATCAATGACGAGCTCGGCCGCGTCGTCGCGGACTCCATCCTGCGCAACGTCGCGAAGCGGATCAGCGACTTTGCCGAATCGCATGATGGGTTTGCGGCACGCATCGGCGGCGACGAGTTCGCGGTGTTTTATGCAATGTCCAGGTCGGATGGGACGGTTCAGGATGCCGCCGCAGCGCTCAGCCACATCCTGGCTGAACCGCATCCCTTGGCCGAGGGCAACTATGCGGTGGAGGCTGGCATCGGTGTCGCGGATTACCCCTTCGAGACCAGCATCGACATCGCCTCACCGACCGCGGCGCCGGAGTTGATGAAACGTGCGGCCCTCGCCCTGCAGGCAGCAAAACGCGTCGGGCGCGGTATTCACCGCGTCTATGTGGCCGAAAGCGACACCAGCCAGCACAATCAGATCATACTGCGCCGTTCGCTGCGCCGGGCGATCGAGGAGAACCAGTTCAAGCTCCATTATCACCCGCTGGTCGACCTGGGCTCGGGCACGATCGTCGGGGCCGAGGCGCTGGTGCGATGGAACCACCCGGAGCTTGGCCTTCAGGCACCGGATATCTTCATTCCCTTCGCCGAATCCTCGGGCCTGATCGTTCCGCTAGGCGGCTGGATCTTCAAGGAGGCAATGCAGCAGGTGAAGGCCTGGCAGGCCCGTGGCATCGCGGTGCCGAGAATTGCGATCAATGTCTCGGGCGTGCAGCTGCGCGATCCAGGGCTTCTCGCGACCGTAGAGGCGGCCCTGTCCCAAACAGGCATGGATGCGAGCCAGTTTGAACTCGAGCTGACGGAAGGCTTCATGATCGAGGCGTCGCCGTCCACTCTGAAGGTTCTGCGATCCCTCAAGATGATGGGGTTCATGCTTTCCGTGGACGATTTCGGCACAGGCCACGCTTCGTTCCGGTATTTGAGGGATTTCCCCGTCGACAAGGTCAAGATCGATCAGACATTCGTGCGCCAGATGGTCATCGATTCCAGCGACGCATCGATCATTCGAGCCATCATCGGTTTGGCCAAGAGCCTGGATCTTGACGTCGTGGCCGAGGGCATCGAAACCACCGTCCAGCGCGACTTCCTTCGCGACGAAGGCTGCCGGGTCGGCCAGGGATATTTCTTCAGCGTCCCGCTCACGGCCGAAGATTTCGGCTACCTCATAGAACGCGACGTCAGGCTTCCGTGGGAAACATCGGCCGCGTCGCCCGCGCGCCGGAAACAAAAAAAGGCCCAAGCACGATGAAGAAATCCTCGCGGTCTGCGGCCCCGCCCGGCGGGGGATCGGCGGACCCGATTCCAACGGCGAAGCCGATCGTCAAGAAGAGGACCGGCATTCCGGGATTCGACGAGATAACGGAGGGCGGCCTTCCCGCCGTCGGGGTCACCGCCATCGTCGGCGATCCTGGCTCGGGCAAGACGGTCTTTGCCCTGCAGATGCTCGTCAACGGCTTCCGGCGCGGCGAGCCCGGCATCCTGGTCGCCTTCGAAGAGCCCACCGAACAACTCAGGTACAATCTTTCCTCATTCGACTGGGGTTTTGCCGACATAGCGAATGACGATATCTGCCTGATCGATGCGCGCCTGCCGGCCGATACGATACAGACCGGAGGGTTCGACCTCTCCGGTCTTTTGGCCAGCCTCGAAGGGAGGATCGCGGAGTCCGGCGCAACCAATCTGGTTTTCGACGGCATCGACATGCTGCTCGGCGCTCTCAACGATGAGGCGCTGGAGCGCCAGGAAATGGCCAGGCTTGGCGAATGGGTTCGCCGTTCCGGCGTGACGGCCATCATCACCGTCAAATCCTACGGAGCAAGCGAGCGCGACGAACAGCGCACCGCCGTCCTGCAATTCCTGTCCGACAGCGTGGTCAGGTTCCAGGGCAGCCTGACCCCTGATGCGTTTTCGCGCACGGTGCGGATCGTGAAATACCGCGGCTCGGGGTTCGCCGCCAATCCGGTGCCGTTCGTGATCGGGGAATCGGGCATTGAAGTCATCGGTTTCGGTGGCATCCGGCTCGACTATCCGATTTTCTCCGAGCGCGTTTCAACGGGTGTCGACCGGCTCGATGCAAAGCTCGGCGGCGGTTACGTTCGCGCCAGCTGCACTCTGGTCTCGGGGGCTCCAGGCACATCCAAGACCAGCCTTGGCGCCAGCTTCCTCAACGCCGCGTGCGAGCGCGGCTCGCGGTGCCTGTTCGTCAGCTTCGATGAGAGCAGCTCGCAGATCGTGTCGAATATGAGATCGATCGGGCTGGATCTCGCCAGACACGTCGAGTCCGGCCTGCTGACGATGGAATCCTTCATCTCGGCAAGTCGCAGCCCCGAGGAACATTTCGTCGCGATCCGCAAGATGATCGCGGGTCATCGACCGGAATTCATGGTCATCGATCCGCTGTCGGCCCTGCTGAAAATGCAACTTCCCTTCGCCGAGATGATCGGCGAGAGGATACTGGAACACGCCAAGCTTGCCGGCATTACCGTGCTGTGTACGTCGCTGCTGGACAGTGTCACGGGAACGCAGGAGCTGTCGGCAAGCCATGTCTCTACCCTGGCGGATACGTGGCTGCACGTTTCCTATGTCGCCAGCGAAGGGGAGCGCAACCGGGCGCTGACGATCATCAAGTCGCGCGGAACGGCGCATTCGAACCAGGTCAGCGAAATGGTGCTGGGCCCGGGTGGCATCGACATCGTCGACGTCTACACGGCCGAAGGCGAAGTCCTCATGGGGTCGGCACGCCATCAGAAGCAGGCAAGCGATCGCAGGAAGGAGCTTCAGATGGAGATTGCCGGCCAGCGCGCCCGCTTTGAACTCGACAAGGATGTCGCGGATCTCAAATCGGTCCTGCAGCGGGCGGTGCAGAACCTCGAATGGAAGGAGCGGGAAGTTGCGCTCCTGGGGCTGGAGGAGAAAGCCCTGCGCGAGGGCGCCAGAACCGACGCCGATGAGCGGCTTATATTGAGGCAAGACTGATTGTCGCTGCTATACGGACAAAACGCCGATGACTTCGATCACACCGACGAACGCAACCCAACCCGGCCCGAGCGGATCACGACCGCCAGGCGCGGCTCCGAAGACGATCAAGCTCAAGCTTTACGTGGCCGGCGCCACGCCGAACTCTGTTCGCGCCGAACACAATTTGCACACGGCAATCAAGAGCATTGCGGCAGAGGTCATGACCTTCGAGCTCCAAGTGATCGACGTCTTCACGCAGCAAAAGCGCGCCATCCTCGACAACGTTATCGTCACGCCGACGCTGATCATGGAAAAGGGCGACAGACGGCATACCCTTGTCGGAGACTTGAGCGAAACGGCGCGATTGCACGCGATGCTCCTGGCTTGACCGAGAACTTGTCGCGGTAGAGACAAACTTTCACGAGATTGGCGAATCGCACTGCGGCGGGCAGCCGTCAGCAAACAAAAAGCCCGGACGAACCGGGCTTTTTGTTGAGTCTCTGAGCCAATACCGCCTGGCTCGAAACGGGAAAATGGTGCCCAGAAGAGGACTCGAACCTCCACTCCTTGCGGAACACGGACCTGAACCGTGCGCGTCTACCAATTCCGCCATCTGGGCTGGTGCGGGCTCATGTAAGCGGGCAAACGAAGTGTGTCAACGCGCTTTTTCGAAGCTGGGTGGTCTTGGCGATAGCGTGCATGGCAGCTGGAGCATGCATTCTCATGCAGCGCTGGTCGACCCCCACTCCGTCGAGCTTCGCTCGACACCTCTCCCCCGAACGACGGGGTAGAGGAAGGGCCCCCTTCCTTTCCCTCTGGAGGGGGAAAGGTGGCGCTGCGAAGCAGCGACGGATTGGTGGAACCACGTGGCGATCAAGCCTCCCGCCGATCAGTCACGTAACTTCGCGGAATACCTGTACGCGGCCTAGCCATGAATCGAGAAAACATGTCCTGCCCGCCAATGACGGGACGGCAACGAACGAAATCAGAGGGCGACCAATGGCCGTCATCATGGGCAATGCTACCCTCAGCCCTCCAGCACTTCCTTGGACGCAACGGTGGAATCGGCGTTGAGCTGGTAGATGATCGGCACGCCGGTGGCGAGTTCCTCCTTGACGATCTCCTCGCCCGACTTGCCGTCCAGCGCCATGATCAGCGCGCGCAGCGAGTTGCCATGCGCGGCGACGAGCACCGTGCCGCCACTCAGCACATGGGGCTGCATATCGTGCAGGTAATAGGGCCAGACACGCGCGCCGGTGTCCTTCAGGCTTTCACCGCCGGGCGGCGGCACGTCATAGGAGCGGCGCCAGATAAGCACCTGCTCCTCGCCCCACTTCTTGCGGGCGTCGTCCTTGTTGAGGCCGGAGAGGTCGCCATAGTCGCGCTCGTTCAGCGCCTGCTCGCGGATGGTCTTCAGATCGCCCTGGCCAACCGCGTCGAGAATGTACTGGCAGGTTCTTTGCGCGCGGATCAGCGCCGAGGTAAAGGCGATGTCGAATTTCAGGCCGCGCGCCTTGAGCTTTTCGCCCGCCGCCTTGGCCTCGGCATGACCCTGTTCGCTCAGGTCGACATCGCGCCAGCCGGTGAACAGGTTTTTCAAATTCCATTCGCTCTGGCCGTGGCGCACGAGCACGAGGGTCCTCGACATATCCGCTCCTTCAGGGTTTGACGGTCCGGGAAGTCTAGCGGTTCCGTCGGACGTTCGTGAACAACTTGCCGGGCCGCTCAGCTGAGGCCGAGCACGTCCCGCATCGAATACAATCCGGGCTTCCTGCCACGCGCCCATAGCGCCGCCCTCACCGCGCCACGGGCGAAGATGGCACGGTCCTCGGCATGATGGGACAGGGTGATGCGCTCGCCGGTGCCGGCCAGGATCACGCTGTGGTCGCCGACAACAGAGCCGCCGCGCAGCGCGGCGAAGCCGATCGAGCCGGGTTTGCGCGCGCCGGTGTGGCCGTCGCGCGAACGCACGTCATTGCCGGCAAGCGCCACCTCGCGCCCGGCGGCGGCAGCCTCGCCGAGCAGGAGCGCCGTGCCCGACGGGGCGTCGACCTTGTGCTTGTGGTGCATTTCGAGGATCTCGATGTCGAAGTCGTCGGCGGCCAGCGCGCGCGCCGCCTGTTCGACCAGCACCGCCAGAAGGTTGACGCCGAGGCTCATATTGCCCGACTTGACGATCATCGCGTGGCGCGCCGCCGCCGCGATCTTCGCATCGTCTTCAGCCGTGCAGCCGGTCGTGCCGATGACATGGACGATATGCGCCTGCGCCGCGTAGCCGGCGAACTCGACCGATGAGGCCGGCGCGGTGAAATCGAGCACGCCGTCGGCCTTGGCGAAGACCGGCAGCGGATCGTCGCCGATCGCCACATCGATGCGGCCGATGCCGGCAAGCTCGCCAGCGTCCTTGCCAAGATGGGGCGAGCCCGTCCGTTCCACGGCGCCGATGACGCGCGCGCCTGATATGGAATGGATGGCGCGGACCAGCGTCTGGCCCATGCGGCCCGCCGCGCCCACCACTACAAGTCCCATATCGCTCATCACGGTCTCCCGGCTGCCTTCTCCGCACGGCTGAGCGGCGGTTGAGTTTGGATCGGCCTGGCGTCGTCGACAAGGCCCAGGCCCTTCTTGCCCTGCACCCGGTGGAAACGGGAATAGACGCTGTGCGGATCGGCCATCAGCGAGGCATGCGTGCCTTCCTCGATCAGCCGCCCCTGCTCCATGACGATGATGTGATCGGCATTGACCACGGTCGACAGGCGATGCGCGATGACGATGGTGGTGCGCCCCTCCATGACCTGGATGAGCGCCTGCTGAACGCGGGCCTCGGCTTCATTGTCGAGCGCCGACGTCGCCTCGTCGAGCAGCAGGATCGGCGCCTGCCGGACGATGGCGCGGGCGATCGACACGCGCTGGCGCTGGCCGCCCGACAGCGTCGCGCCGTTCTCGCCGACCGGCGTGTCATAGCCCTGCGGCTGCTGGCGGATGAACTCGTCGGCCGCGGCCAGGCGCGCGGCCTCTTCTATCTCGGCGTCGGTGGCCGACGGCCGGCCATAGCGGATGTTGTCGCGGATGGTGCCTTCGAACAGATAGGGCGCCTGCGAGACATAGGCGATGGAGCTGCGCAGGGATTGCTTGGTGACCTTGGAGATATCCTGGCCATCGATTTCGATCGTGCCTGAATCGACGTCGTAAAAGCGCTGCAGCAGCGCCACCAGCGTCGACTTGCCGGCGCCGGACGCGCCCACGATGGCGGTCATCTTGCCGGCTGCGGCGACGAAGCTGAGATCCTGCAGGACAGGTACCTCTTCGACATAGCGGAAGGATACGTTGTCGAACCGCACCTCGCCCGAAGTGAAATGCGCCACTTTCGCGTCCGGTGCGTCGCCCTGCTTCGGTTCGAGATCGAGCAGCTCATAGATCATGCGCGCATTGACCAGCGCGCGTTCCATCGTGACCTGCATGCGGGCTAGGCGGCGCGCCGGATCATAGGCGAGAATCAGGGCGGTGATGAATGAGAAGACCGAGCCCGGCGGCTGGCCGAGAACCAGCGCCCGGTAGCCGGAATAGGCGATGACAGCGGTGACAGCGAGGCCGGCCAGCATGTCGGAAATGGGCGACAGCCGCTCGGAAACGCGGGCGATCTTGTTGCTGCGCTGCTCGGCGGTTTCGGCCATGATGCCGATGCGGCGCGACAGCTCCTCCTCCATGGTGAAGGCCTTGACGATGGCTATGCCTTGCGTGGCTTCCTGGATGGAGCCGCTAAGGCGTGCATTGATCAGCACCGACTCCCGGTTGATCTTGCGCACCCGGCGGGTGATGTAGACCACGGCCCAGATCAATGGCGGCCCGATCAGCAGCGAACTGAGCGACAGCACCGGATCCTGGTAGACCATGAGGCCGATGAGACCGACCAGCGTAACGGCGTCGCGGGTGATCGAGATCAGGGTCAAGGACAGGAGATCGCGGATGCCGCTGACATTGCCACCCAGTTGCGCCGCCAGTTGGCCCGAGCGCGTGTCGTTGAAGAAGTCGACGCCGAGCTTCATGAGATGGTCGAAGGTGCGCTTTTGATAGCGGGCGATCAGATGGTTGCCGATCCTGGCCAGAACCACTGCCTGGCCATAGCCGGCGAAGCCGCGCACCATGAACGCACCCATGATGCCGATGCAGATCCAGACGACGGAGTCGGCGCGCCGTTCGTAGAAGATCTCGTTGACCATCGGCGACATGACCCAGGCGGAGAAGGCGGTAGAGCCTGAAACCAGCAGCGAGCAGACGATGACGACCGCATAGGACCAGCGATGCTCGCGGCCATTCTCGGCGATGATGCGGCGAAGTACGGCAGTGACTTCGCCGGGATGGGCCTTCTGCTTCTTGTTTGAGCTTTGAAATGTCACTTCCGGGGACTTCGTCGGTTTCGCCGCCCTCAGGCGCGCAATTTGGCACCCCTCTTAACGCCGCCGCGCCGGCTTGCCTATGCCCCGGGGTGACTAACTTCGTCGCGCCAGCGCCGCCCCGAAGTCTGGACGCCAAACAGCGAAGGGTTGCGGGCATAGGCGGCGAGGCCGAGAAGCGCGGCCAGCGGGTGGGTGATCACATAGACCGGCATGGTTCGCATCAGCGCGCTGTGCGGCGCCTTGTCCTCGAAGGCAGCGCGGAAATTTCCGGCTTTCAGCGCCGGCACGATCTTCTGCGCGATACCTCCGGTGAGAAACACGCCGCCGCGGCTCATGAACACCAAAGCGAGGTCGCCTGCCGTGCGCCCGAGGCAGGTGACGAAAATCTCCAGCGCTTCCTCGGCGACCGCATCCGTCCCCGCCAGCGCCGCCGCGGTCACTTCGGCGGGCGTGGTGAATGGCGTCGGCTTGCCGTCGGCCCTTGCCACCGCCCGGTAGACATTGACGAGACCGCGACCCGACAGGATCTGCTCACCCGAAATGCGGCCCTCGAGCTTCTCGATATGCGGGAAAACCTCGAAATCGCGCGGCGTGCACGGGCCGATGTCCATGTGGCCGCCCTCGCCCGGCACGGGTATCCAGCGGCGAAGCGCATGCACCAGCCCGGCGACGCCAAGACCGGTGCCGGGCCCAAGCACGACGCGGCCGGCATCGGGCTCGGGCGTGCCGCCGCCGATCTTTTCCATGTGCTCCTCGCCAAGCGCGACGACGGCCAGCGCCTGCGCTTCGAAATCATTGAGCACGACGATGTCGCTCAGGCCGAGACTGGCGAACATCTGCCTTGGCTTGACGACCCAGGGGCAGTTGGTGAGCTCGATCTCGTCGCTGTCGACGGGCCCTGCCACGGCCAGCACGGCCGAATTGGGGCGGACCGAAGAGCGGTCGAGCACCGCCGCCTGGATCGCTTCGTCGATCGTGTTGTAGCTGGCGGTCTGGACGATGGTCGGCTCGCCCGCCTCCACATTGGCGTCGAGCACGATCGAGAAGCGCGCATTGGTGCCCCCGATATCGCCGATCAGGATCGGAAACCGCAGCAAAGTCTCGTCTTCGGCTGACATGATCCTGATCGTTCCCGCTGATGACGAAGTTGCGCACGTTCCGAATGGTTGAACTAGCGCATGGCCCCGGAAAGGGAAAGCGCCAGTTCGCCCGTCCCTCCGCAGGTTCAATTCATTGGTGGCCGCGGACGGGGGAGCGGGACGCCGATCTCGGGCGTCGAGGTGAAGGCATTCATCGAGGCCGGTAATGCGTTGCCACCGGTCGTGATCGGGGGCGGCGGAGCCGCTTCGGGTTCGGACGCCGCGACCGCCGCTGAGCCGCCGCGATAGGTCGCGGCCTCGGCCGAAACCGGCCCCGGCGCGTCGAGTACCGCGCGGCATTCCCTGGGCAGGTTCGCCATGGTCATCAGGTCGCGGGCTTTCGGCGCATCCGGGTTCTTGTTGGGGCGCCACGGCTCCTGCGTGAACCACCATGCCAAGGGCTTGCCGCAGCCATCGTCGGCCGGGGTCGTTTCCTGCGCCTTGCAGCCGGGCGATCCGGGCTGGCAGCCGATGCGCATGTGGAAATGATAGTCATGCCCCCAGAAGGGCCGAACCTTGCGCAGCCAGGTCCGGTCGCCCCGCACGGTGTCGCACAGCTTCTTCTTGATGCCCGGATTGACCAGGATGCGCTCGACCTGCGGGTAGCTCGCTGCGCGCCGAAGCAATCGGGTATGCGCAGGCGTCCACAACGCGTCCTTCACCAGATGCGTCTTCTCGTCGACCATCAAGGTGGCGCTGATGCTTTCGCGTTGCGCCATCGACAGTGGCCGGCTTGGCATCGGGGTCAGCCAGATGTCGGCGTCGAGCCCGATCTGGTGCGATGCATGGCCAGACGTCATCGGACCGCCTCGGGGCTGCGAAATGTCGCCGATCAGCAGGCCCGGCCAGCCATCGGCGGTGGCGTCGCGCGACAATCTTTCGATCAGCGCAATCAAAGCCGGATGACCCCAGCGGCGGTTGCGCGATGGCCGCATCACCTCCCAGGTAGGGCCGTCCATGGGAATGGCGACGCCGCCGGCGAAACAGCCCTTGGAGTAGAAGCCTATCGATTGCGCCGCGGTCACGGCCGGCAGTTTCCTGGCGCCGAACAGGTCTTTAGCCCGCTCCTCGGCAGCCGCCGGCTGCATGGCAAGACCAGCCAGGGCGAGCACGCCAAGGGCGGCCGCCCGCAATGATGTCCCGCCAAACCGCATCGCTGTCTTCATCAACCCGGGTCCTCATGGCAATCGCGGCCGAATCATAACACGCAGTGCCCTCGGCTTCGACCGTCAGCGCTTTATCGGGCTGCGTGCCTCGCCGTCGCGCCAACAGCCGCTTGCCCACATATGATCGAGGGCCGCGCGGTAATCGGGAAAGCGAAAGCGGTAGCCCGCCGCCTTGATCGCCACGTTGGCGACGCGTTTGTTCTCGCCATAGAAGGACCGCGCCATGGGCGAAAGTTGGGCGGCGTCGAAGGGAATTTCGGGGGGCGGCTCGACGCCCATCAGCGACGCGGCATAGGCGACGACATCCTGCGGCGGCGCCGGCTCGTCATCGGTGACGTTGAAGATACCGCCCGTATTGTCTGAAATGAGCTGCCACAACGCGCCCGCAATGTCGTCGCAATGGATGCGGTTGAACACCTGGCCGGGTTTGACCAGGCGCCGCGCCGTACCGTTTTCGACATTGACCAAAGCGTTGCGGCCGGGACCGTAAATGCCTGACAGGCGCAGGATCGCCACCGGCAGGCCGAGATTCCTGCCCAGTTGCAGCCACTCCGTCTCGGCCTTAACGCGCATCACCGAGCGCTTCGACACCGGCCGGCATTGCGCCGTCTCGTCGACCCATGCGCCGTCATGATTGCCGTAGACACCGACCGTGGAGAGATAGCCGATCCATTGCAGGGCTGGCATCCGCTGCATGATCGCGGCGCGACCGGCGTCGAGAACGGGATCGCCGGCCTCCTCCGGCCCGACCGAGACCAGCAGATGCGTCGTCTGCTCCAGCGCGGCGCCGGCCTCGTCGGTCAGCGCGCCGTCGAACAGCAGAGGGGCGACGCCGACATTGCGCAGTGTCTCGAATTTCTCCGGAGAGCGCGTCGTGCCGAAGATCGTCGCTGCGCTCTCATTGGCGAGGGCAAAGGCCTTGCCGGAATAGCCGGCACCGAAGATGAAGATGCGTTTTCCGCTCATGCAAATGCCCTGGTTGGCCGCGACAGACGCCATTCCTCCCGGACAGTGTCGTCGCTTTCGGTGTTCAAGCCTGTTTCGGCCGTTTGCGAATATTCTGCATCGGAGACAAGCCGCGCCAGCGCCCATATCGCCGCGCCGCGCACCAGCGGCGAGCCATCGCCGAGCAAGGCGCGCACGGCGCCGGCAAGCGTGGCATCGCCGGAATTGCCCGCGGCGATCAGCACGTTGCGGATGAAGCGGTCGCGGCCGATGCGCTTGACCGGCGAGCCGGAGAAGAAGGCGCGGAATGCCGTGTCGTCCAGTCGCAAAAGGTCGGCAAGTGCGGGCTCGCGCAGATCGTCGCGCGCGGCAAGTTTCGCTTCCGACGCCGCCCTGGCGAACTTGTTCCAGGGGCACGCGGCCAGGCAATCGTCGCAGCCATAGATGCGGTTGCCGATCGCCTCGCGGAATTCATGCGGGATCGGGCCCTTGTTCTCGATGGTGAGGTAGGAAATGCAGCGCCGCGCGTCGAGCCGGTACGGCGCCGGAAAGGCATCGGTCGGGCAAGCATCGAGACAGGCGCGGCAGGAGCCGCAATGGTCGATCTCGGCCAGGTCGGGGGCCAGTTCGGCGGTCGTGAAGATCGTGCCAAGGAACAGCCAGGAGCCGTGCGCGCGGCTGACCAGATTGGTGTGCTTGCCTTGCCAGCCGAGCCCGGCGGCTGCCGCCAACGGCTTTTCCATGACGGGCGCCGTATCGACGAACACTTTCACATCGCCTCCGGCGCGCGCCACGATCTTGCCGGCGATCTCCTTCAGCCGCCCCTTCATCACTTCGTGATAGTCGCGGTTCCTGGCGTAAACCGAGACGGCGCCC
Organism: Mesorhizobium sp. ES1-1; assembly: GCF_020164785.1. GTDB lineage: Bacteria > Pseudomonadota > Alphaproteobacteria > Rhizobiales > Rhizobiaceae > Mesorhizobium. Next base: position 56,280 of record NZ_JAIUGX010000003.1, read on the forward strand.
CTGTCGGGCCTGGCCAGCAGGTCGCGCGGATCATGGTCGGGGCCGTAATTCATCGCCAGGACGACGATCGAGCGCACCTCTGGCCAGAGCGTCGAAGGGACGCTGCGCCTTTCCAGCGTCTCGGCGATCCAGCCCATCGAACCGTGAAAACCGTCGGCGACGAATTCGGCCAGGCGGGCCGGGGCCAGCGGGATGGCATCGGGGGTGGTGACCGCGATGGCGTCGAAGCCGGCGCGCTGCGCCTCCGCGTCGATCAGCGCGCGCAGTTTCGCGGCGTCAGAAATCGAGGTCCGCATAATGCGACACCGGCGACAGGCCGCGCACGCGGTCGGTCAGGAGCGGCCGGAAGGAGGGCCGGGATTTGACCCGCGTGTACCATTCGCGCGCGGCGGCGTGTTCGCGCCAGTCGATCTCGCCCAGATAGTCGAGCACCGACAAGGTCCCCGCCGCTGCGAGATCGGCATAGGTGACCCTCGATCCGGCAAGCCAGTGGCGGGTGCCGGCAAGCCAGTTGGTGTATTTCATATGCTGGCGGATGTTGGCCCGCGCCGCGCGGATGGCGCCGGAATCGGGCGAGCCGCCACCGGCCGTTTCCGGCATGATCGGCTTCAGCACGCGTTCGCGCACCAGATGCCGTGTCACCTCGCTCTCGGCCTTGTTGAGATACCAGTCGGTCAGCCGGCGGATTTCGGCGCGCTGCATGGGGTCCTCGGCAAACAGCCGCTTGTCGCGCTTCAGGACGCCGCGCGTCTCGTCGAGATATTCGGCGATCACGGTCGCGCCGACGATGGGCACGTCGCCCTCGGCAAGCAAAATGGGCAGCGTGCCGGCAGGATTGAGCGCCAGGAACTCCTTGCGCCGGGTCCACGGCTTTTCTTCGATAAGCGCCAGCTCCTCGCCATACTCGCCGAAGGCGAGGCGGACGAAGCGGCAAGTGGCGAACATGGGATGGTGGAAAAGCGTCAGCATGGTTCCGCAATGATAAAGCACACTGGCGAATCGCCGGGCGCACCGGTAAGTCTTGGCCGCCCGGTTAGCGGGCCGTCAGGGTGTTGCGACCTATAGGGGCAGTTCAACGCCATGACAAGCAAGCCATTCTGTCAGCCATCGCGCTAATCCGAGGTAGAAATGGAATCCCAGACCATCGTCGAAGCCCTGCTGCTCGGCCTGTTGGAAGGGCTGACCGAATTCATCCCGGTTTCGTCGACCGGCCATATCCTGCTCGCCGGGCATTTCCTCGGCTTCCACTCGACCGGCAAGGCCTTCGAGATCCTCATCCAGCTCGGCGCCATCCTGGCGATCCTCAGCGTCTATTTCCGCCGCCTGTGGCAGATGCTGCTCGAGCTGCCGCATGACCGGCTGACGCGCCACTTCGTCATTGGCATCCTCATCGCCTTCCTGCCCGCCGCGATCATCGGCGCGCTGGCGCATGATTTCATCAAGACGGTGCTGTTCGAATCGCCCAGGCTGATCTGCATCATGTTGATCATCGGCGGCGTCGTGCTGCTGGCGGTGGACCGCATGAACCTGAAGCCGGTCTACCGCGACGTCGAACGGTTCCCGACGCGGCTCTACCTGCAGATCGGATTGTTCCAGTGCCTGTCGCTGATCCCGGGCACCTCGCGCTCCGGCTCGACCATCGTCGGAGCGCTGCTTCTGGGCGTCGACAAGCGGGCGGCGGCGGAATTTTCCTTCTTCCTCGCCATTCCGACAATGGTCGGCGCCTTCGCCTTCGACCTGTTCAAGAACCGCAACGTGCTGACCACGGCCGATTTGCCGATCATCGCCATCGGCTTCGTCGCCGCCTTCGTCACGGCGCTGGTGGTGGTGCGCTACCTGCTCGATTACGTCTCGCGCAATGGCTACTCGCTGTTCGGCTGGTGGCGGCTGGTGGTGGGGATCGTCGGGCTGGCGGCGTTGTTCATCTGGGGGTGAGGAGCGGTCCGCGAAGCGGATGGAAAGCCAATTGCTTGGCTTTCCGAATGACGAACGCCCCGAGCCAGCGAAGGGCGAGCAACGCCCGTCAGTGACCCCCTCTCAATTCCGTCCATAAAACGCATTCTCGACATGCACCGGCCAGCGCCAGGGCAGGACCGCGACCATGTCGAAGCGCATCGACAGTCTGCCGTAATCGGGCTGGCGCGACAGCCATAGGTCGCCGGCGGCTTCGATGCGGCGTTCCGATTCGTGGGCGATCGCCTCCATCGCCTCGATCAGCGTGCGGCGGGCCTTGACCTCGACGAACAGCACGAGGTCGCCGCGCCGCGCGATCAGGTCGATCTCGCCGAAGCGCGTGCGATGACGGCGCGCCAGGATGCGGTAGCCCTTCAGCATGAGCGCCATTGCGGCCAGCCATTCGCCGCGATGGCCGCGCCGATAGGCCTTCTGGCGGCTGGCGCTCGGGCGCTCAGCCACTGCCAACTTCTCCCAGATCCAGTTTGACCATGGTCTCATCCCTAACCCGGTTTCGATCTCTTGCGTTTGCTGACCATCGACTCGGGATCATGATCTGTCCTTGAGCTCCAGCAGCCGCCGGTAGAGCGCCTGCTTCTGGCCGCCGGTCATCTTCGCCGCCTCGGCCGCTGCCTTGGACGCCGGCATTTCCGCGGCCAGCGACAGTAGCAGACGATCGATGTCGGCGGGTTCGTCCGCTTTGGCCTCGGCCGGACCGACGCAGACGACGATCTCGCCCTTCGGCGTGTCGGCGGCGGCATAATGGTCGGCCAGAGCCTGCAGCGTGCCGGTGCGCATCTCCTCGAACGTCTTGGTCAATTCACGGCCGATGGCGGCCTTGCGCGCGCCGCCGAGCGCCTCGACCATGGCGCCAAGGCTTTCGGCCAGCCGGCGCGGCGATTCAAAGAAGATCAGCGTCGCCGGTACGGATTTCAGCGCCTCCAGCCTTGTCAGCCGCTGTGCCGACTTCACCGGCAGGAAGCCAGCGAACAGGAACGCGTCGGACGGCAGGCCGGATGCGGTCAGGGCGGCGAGCGGCGCCGACGGGCCCGGGATCGGCACGACGCGAATGCCCTGGTCAAGCGCCTCGCCGACCAGCCGGTAGCCCGGATCCGACACCAGCGGCGTGCCGGCGTCGGAGATCAACGCGACGCTCTTTCCGCCCTGGAGCGCCGCGATCAGTTTCGGCCCGGCCTCACCGGCATTGTGCTCGTGATAGGCAGTGGTTCGGCGGCGGATGCCGTAGCGGTCGAGCAGGACGCGCGACACCCTCGTGTCCTCGCAGGCGACGATATCGGCGGCGGCCAGCGTTTCCAGGGCCCGTAGCGTGATATCGGCCAGATTGCCGATCGGCGTCGCCACCAGATAGAGCGCCGCCTCAAGCGGCCGCGCCGCGATTTCGGCCTGGCCGACCACATAGCTGCGCTTGCCCGTCTCGACGGTCACTGATGGCTTCTCCATTCGGCCCTGTTTGGCACGGCTGGCGGCGGCTTGCAAAGCAGATGGAAGCGAGCGCCATTCCTTCGCCATAGTAGGGAACGAAACCGTCGATGGCAGATTAGCCCCTGATTCCGCGGAGGACAGGATGATGGACAGCTTGGCGATTCAGGACGTTTTCGAACCCTACTATGCTGGCCGCGACCGCGCTGCCGCCCCAAAGGACAAGCGGACGGCTTCGAAGGTGGATTGCAGCCCGATCCGACCGGCCGCAGGCGCCTTGCCGACCAATGTCACCCTTTCCGACAACGAACCCGACAGCACGACGGAGCACTGACCGGACGATGCCCAATCGCTTCGATATCTTCATCACCCGTCTCGAGACGAAGACAGCACGCAACGGCGTGCCGCTCCCCCCGATGGGCGGCCAGCACCGCGCCCGCCGCGACAAGATCGGCGCCAAGCCGGGTCGCTCCGGCGAGTCGCTGGCCGAGAAGAGCCGCTCCAAACACCGCCAAAAGCATGACGCTTAGCCTCTCGAAGGGCGCGGTGGCATTGCGACTCTAAGAGGCGGAAAAGACTTCAAGTCAGGTATCGCGAAACGCGTGTTTCGAGAAGCCGCACCAAGGCTGGGTCCATGAATCGGTAATTGTCCGGGATATCGAGGCAGATGACGCGGGCCTTGCCCAGGCTTGTCCTGAATTTCGTCTGCATCTTCGCCCGATGCGCTTTTTCCATCACGAAGATGATATCGGCCCACGCCACCAGTTCATGAGTGAGTGGCGTATCGGCATCGTGGTTTGTCCCGGCCGATGTAACCTCGATATCTCGACGCCGGGAAAACACCTGCTCGGCGGTCGGGCTGCGCAATCGGTTCTGGCTGCAGACGAACAGTATCTTTTTCATGAGGCTGGCGCGCCAGGTCCCTTAGAGATGCCGGTCTTGGCTGAGCTCGCCGCAAGCGCCTCGACGAGGGGCGCCGCAAATGCCGGGATGAACGAAGGCAGGACCACGCCGGCCCTCATACAACTAACTCCGCCTTTGCAGAAGGCGAAATCATCGCACCAAACCGAGGGCCCGCCTGGCCTACCTGTTCGCCCAGACCAGACCGGCGAGGCCGACCAGCATGGTGAAGAGGCCGATATAAAGCCATTGCGACTGCCCGGTCATGAAGCTGCCGCCAACTACACCGATGCCTTGCAGAGCCCATAGGGCGCCGATGGCGAGCACAATCAATGCCAGCAGATTTTTGGTCAGTCTCACGGGCGGATCTCGCTTTCCAAGTCGATCGCTCACGGCAGTAATGGGGAGCTGCAAGAGCTCAAGGAACTCTCACAGTCACGTGGCCTTCTACTTGGATAGGATTGCCGGATATTGTCAAATGGACTGATGGAACGGGCGAAATTCCACTCGGCAATTCGTTCTCGCAGACCGGAAAATCACTGACACACTGTTACCCGCCGACTCCAAACGTGTGCATCTGCCACGGAACTGCCAGCTGGGTGCCGCATTTCCTGCCTTATTTGCCACCAAACGGCTTGGGTCTGTCAAAAACGGAGCCACCCCCACCTGATGAAGATTATAAACCAGACCGCGCTTGTCGCGGTAACGATCGCTGCTGGCCTGATGGCCGGCGCCTCCACCACTCCCGCCAATGCCGCTGGCGGCCAGTGTGGCCGTGCTTCCTGGTATGCCCTGCACTCGAAGACGGCGTCGGGCGAGCGTATGAACCCATCGGCACTGACCGCCGCGCACCGCACGCTGCCCTTCGGCACCAGGCTGCGGGTCACCAACCAGGGCAATGGTCGCAGCGTCGTGGTCCGCATCAACGACCGGGGCCCCTTCATTCGCGGCCGGGTGCTCGACCTGTCGAAGGGCGCCGCCAATCAGCTCGGTTTCATCGGCTCCGGCCACACCGCCGTGTGCATGGCGCGCGTCTGAGAGGACTTACCGGGGCTGGTGCCGCCTGTCCGGACCAGCCTCTCGGTAAACCAGCACGCGGCTCTCTTCGCACTCGCACATTGAGCCGGCGCCCCCCATCCCAGCCGATTTTCCGCGCATTTGAACGATCCCGGCCAATGGCTGCGTAACGTCACGTATTGCATCGCAGCAATTAGTTGTTACCTTCCCCGTGAGGCATCAAGGGCCGGCGCTGTCGTCTGCCCTTGCGTCGCAGGCGCCAGCGGGGTTCTCGATGTTCTACCAGCTCTATGAGATGAACCACGCCGCATTGCAGCCCGCCCGCGTTTATGCCGACGCCGTTCGCCTGTTCTACTCCAACCCGCTCAACCCGCTTGCCCATACGCCCTGGGGCCGTTCGATCGCAGCCACGGCCGAGTTGTTCGAGCGCACGACGCGCCGTTACGGCAAGCCTGCCTTCGGACTGAGCAAGACCGTTGTCGACTGGAAGAGCGTCGACGTCACCGAGAAGACGGTGTGGTCGAAGCCGTTCTGCAATCTGATCCGGTTCGAACGCGCCGTCGCTCCCGGGCGCAAGCCCGACCCGAAGCTGCTGATCGTGGCGCCGATGTCGGGCCACTATGCGACGCTGCTGCGCGGCACGGTCGAGGCGATGCTGCCCCATGCCGACGTGCACATCACGGACTGGACCGACGCGCGCATGGTGCCGCTCGCCGAAGGCGGTTTCGATCTCGACAATTATATCGACTATGTGATCGAGATCCTGCACGCGATGGGCCCCGACACGCATGTGATGGCGGTCTGCCAGCCATCCGTGCCGGTGCTTGCCGCCGTTGCGCTGATGGAAACGCGCGGCGATCCATTCGTTCCTTCCACCATGACCCTCATGGGCGGACCGATCGACACGCGTCGCAACCCCACCGCGGTCAACATATTGGCGCAGGAAAAAGGCATCGACTGGTTCCGCGACAATGTCATCATGCAGGCGCCCTGGCCGGTGGCCGGCTTCGGCCGCGAGGTCTATCCGGGCTTCCTGCAGCTGTCGGGCTTCATGGGCATGAACCTCGACCGCCACATCACTGCCCACAAGGATTTCTTCGTTCACCTCGTGAAGCATGACGGTGACAATGCCGAGAAGCATCGCGATTTCTACGACGAGTATCTGGCGGTGATGGATTTGACAGCCGAATTCTACCTGCAGACCGTCGACACGGTCTTCGTCCGCCAGGCCCTGCCCAAGGGCGAGATGACGCATCGCGGCACCAGGGTCGATCCGTCGGCAATCCGAAATGTCGCCCTCTTCACCGTCGAAGGCGAGAACGACGACATCTCCGGCTTGGGCCAGACCAAGGCGGCGCATGATCTGTGCCCCAACATTCCCGCCGACAGGCATGCCCATTACATGCAGCCGGCGGTCGGGCACTATGGCGTGTTTAACGGCTCGCGCTTTCGCTCCGAGATCGTGCCGCGCATCGTCGACTTCATCACCAGCTACGGTCGTCAGAACCGTGTCGCGGTCAAGCCGAGACTGGTCCGCGCGGCCAAGAAGCAGGCCTGACCGACAGCCATTGGCTTGAAAAGATGCGATAATCGGCAATTCTGTTGCACAATAGACGCTGTCCTGCCCTTCGGGTAACCATGCCGACAATACGTCCGTCGTCGTAATTGACACGGAGTGTAAATCCCCCTTAACCTTTCGTTAACAACAAGGGGCGAGCGGGGACAATGATATCCTCATCAGTGGCGCGACGGCTGCGCTTGTGCGTGGCGACTGGGCTGGTAATGGCGGCGGGCTGGGCGGCGCCGGCCTTGGCGGCAGGGGCAATGGCGACGGGGGGCCTGACCTCGCAGCCGATCGGCCATTATGATTTCTGCAAGCTCAACCCCGGCGAATGCTCGATCCGCCCGGCCGATCTCGCGCCGGCAATGATGAGCGACGGGTTGATGAGCAAGCTGGTCAGCGTCACCGTCAAGGTCAATGCCGCCGTCAAGCCGATGAGCGACCTGGATATCTACGGCAAGGATGAAGTCTGGGCCTATCCCGACAATGGCGTCGGCGACTGCGAGGACTACGTTCTGGAAAAGCGGCGCGACCTATCGCGGATGGGTGTCTCGCTTGCCGATCTTCTGATCACTGTGGTTCGCAAGCCCGACGGAGAAGGCCACGCCGTGCTGACCGTGCGCACCGACAAGGGCGACTATGTGCTCGACAATTTGACCGACAGGGTCAAGGCATGGGATCAGACCGGCTACCGCTTCCTCAAGCGGCAAGCGATCGACAATACAGGCCGCTGGGTTTCTATCCGGGGTGGCCAGCAGATCCTGGTGGGCGCGGTTCGCTAAGGCATCGGCGCCGTCTCACAGGCGGCTGCCTTGGCTATTCTGACGAGGCGAAGCTCGCTTCGATCTGTCGTCTGCCCATCGCCGTAGCGGGACCCGCTTGCCGCCAGTGCTTAGCGTCCTGCAAGGCTAGCTTTGTCGGCGTCCGTCGAGACGCTGAAAAAAATTCTGAACTCTCCGTGAACCATTTCGGTCCGCCCGGCGACACACAGCCGTAAACCGAAACCAACCATGGAGACTTACAATGACTGCTTTTCTGCGCAACACCCTTCTCGCCGCCGCTGCCCTGTCGTCCCTGGCCGGGTCGGCCATGGCGGACCAGACCATCCCCAGCTGTGCCAGCACCAACCTGCAGGATTTGTGGAGCGGCCGGTGCTGCAGCGCCAGCTCGTCGGACTGCCATGGTGCCCGCCGCCATCGCGACAATGGCCGCCCGGGCCAGAACGGCGGCGGAAACACTGCTGGCGGCGACCACCACGACAATGGCGGCCGGGGCGACAATGGCGGCAACAATGGTGGGAGCGCGGGCAAGCCTTGACCCCGCCGCGCAGGATTGCCGGCGCACTTCGCTAAAGCGGGCGTCGGCACCTGTCGCCGCAGACCTATGGCTGACGGCCCAGTGCCGCCCGGATCGAGGCCGTGATGCGTCGCAGCTCCGTCTCGTCGAGTTTTTCGATGTTGTCGGCGAGAAGATTGGCAAGCTCGGTGGCGGCAGGGCTGAGCCCCGACGTGTCGAGCTTGACGCGCGGATGCGAGGTTTCTGCCAGCCGTGCCAGGTCCTCGGCATCGTCCCAAATGACGTTGAAATAGCCGATGATCTTCTGGATCAGGGTCCAGGTCGGCGCACCGCGCCTGCCATGCTCCAGCGCCGACAAATAGGCGGCGCTCACACCGATCGCCGCGGCCATGTCCTTCTGGCTGACGCCGCGCTCGCTTCTGAGTGCGCGCAGCCTTTCGCCGAATGGTGTCACGCCCGCGCCCTCATGAACGGGCCCGGCGCAGGCGAATATAGAGCGCGCCTGAGCCGCCATGATTGCGGGCGGCGTGATCATGGCTGGATACCAGTGGCCGGAAGGCCGGCGTCGACAGCCAGGCCGGAACCGCGCGCCGCAGCACCCCGTCACCTCCGGAGGACGATCCCTTGCCGGTGATGACCAGCACGTAGCGGATGCCGCCGGCATGGGCGCGATGCAGGAACGAGAACAACAGTGAATAGGCTTCGTCCTGCGTCAGGCCGTGCAGGTCGACGCGGCCTTCGATGGGCAGCCGGCCTTTGGCCAGCCTGTCCAGCGTCGGCTCGTCGAGGTGGTGTGTGACGTGCTGGGCCTTGGGCTTTGCCGCGCCCGCTGCGTTAACGGCGGGCCCGAGCGGCGGCGATGGCGTTGGCCTGGCATCAGAAGCAATGTCGGGAATGTCGACGGCATCCCTGCCCTTCAACGGCTTGGCCGTGCGCGCCACCAGGTTCCACAACACCCGGTCGTCCTCGCTGAGTTTATCCGGGCGGCTGGCCATCATGCACCCCCCGCCAGCGAGCGCGGCACCAGAGCGTAGAAGTCGGCGGCGTTGCGCACCACGCCGGCAATCTCGCCCGCGGTGTCGCCCGAACCGGCGAACAGATCGCCCCGCGCCGGCCCGGTGATGGCCGAGCCGGTGTCCTGCGCGATCATCAGGCGGCGAAACGGCTTACCGTCAAACGCCGTCAGCGACGGCGCATCGATGTGGAAGGGTGTGCCGAATGTGTGCAGCAGGCGATCGACCGCAATCGAGCGGCCGGGCGTCAGCGGCACCTTGGCGGCCGCGATCGGACCAAGAGCTACGTCCTCGACATCGGCCTCGCGAAAGAAGATGTAGGAGCGGTTGCGCCATAATATATCGTCGACGCGGTCGGGGTGCGCCTTGAACCAGGCGCGGATGGATTGCATCGTCACCTCATCGAGAGGGATTTCACCGATCTCGCTCAAGACCTTGCCCGGGCCGGTGAAACGCTGGCCGGACTTGGCGGCGTAGGTGATGCGCCGCAGCTGGCCATCGGTCATGACGAGCCGCGCCGCGCCCTGCACGTGGATGAAGAAGGCATCGACCTTGTCGGCCAGCCAGGCGATCTCCAGGCCCTTGCCGGACAGCGCCCCGCGTTCGATGGCGCCGCGGTCGGGATACTCAGCCGGCCCTGCCGGCGTGGCGCGGGCGAAGGCGAGATAGGGATCGAGGCCCGCAGGCCGGTTGGTGTCGTCAATATCGATGAGATCGGCAGGACGCGACAGCAAGGGAACGGAAAAATGCGGTGTCCGCACCGGTGAGGCTTCGACTTCGGGCTCGTAGAACCCGGTGACGAGGCCGGCGGCTCCGTTTTCGGCGCGGACCTGCATTGGCGTGAAATGGTGTTCGAAGAAGCGGCGGGCCTGTGGCCGATCCGGCGCCGCAACAGCAAGGGCTTCGGCATAGGCCGGCGCGAAAGCGTCGAAGTCTATGCCAAGCGCACCGGTGCGATAGGGTTTTTTCAGAACATGGAAGGCTGAGCGGCGAAAGGCCTCGAAGGCGCCCACATGGTCATCGTCGTTCCAGCCGGGCAGATCGCCGAAGGATTTTTCGACCAGATGAGACGACAGCGACACCGGAGCCTCGCTTGCCTAAAGCGCGTCGTGTCTGAAGTGAGTCATAGGACGCGCATCTCGTCGGCGACATGCATTGGGCTCAGTCTTCTTCTTCGGTGGCGACGAGCTTCCAGTTCGGGTCGCGCGAGCGCGTGTCGCGGGCGAAGGTCCAGACATCCTTGACCTCTGCGACGGTTTCCGGATCGCCGTCGATGACGGCGCCGGCCTTGTCGCGCGTCGCCGAAATCAGTTCGCTGACGATGCGCAGCGTGACGTGAGCCTCGCCACCCTTCATTTCGGCAGAAACGATGTCCGCCTTTTCGATGCCGACAAAGGATGACTGGATCTTTTCCGCCCTGGCCTCGCGTTCGCCTATGGCGGCGACGAAGCCTTCATAGACATCGCGCGACAACAGGTTCTTCAGCGTTTTGCGATCACCGTCGGCATAGGCCATGACGATCATCTCATAGGCCATCTTGGCGCCGTCGACGAAGCTCTTGGGTTCGAAGGACGGGTCATTGTCCTTGATCGCACGCAGGCCCTTGTTGAGGTCGCTGTCGGGCTTGGCGAAAGCATCGATCGCGGCATAGGTATCGGCCGCCGGTTCGCCCGGCGCCCGCTTGCGCGGCAGCGAAACCACATTCTCCGGTTTCTGCGCCGTATCCTTGTCGCCGCTTCTAGCCGTGGAATAGGGATCGAAGGGAGGCCGTTCGTTGCCGGTGCGACGGCCCAGGACATTGCGCAACTGGAAAAAGATGACCACCGCCGCAATCAGGAAGAAAATCGTGCCGAAGTCGAAGAATCCCATATCTTCCGCCAATCAATCCCTGCGCGTGGCCGGACCATCCACCCAGTCGAGGGCGCGGTCGCATAGCGTTCAAGATTCAATGCATATAGAACGCAAGGCGCAATCATTCAAATCAAAGGCAGGCATACCTATCTAACGGGCGAAGGGCCAGCGTGTATTGCTGGCCGCGTCAAAATCAATAGAACGGCCCCCTGTTCGAAAAGGCTGGCAAGACTTGCGCATTTCGTTCCTCCCCGTCCTCCTTCTCGCGCTTCCGCTGTTGGAGATCGCCGGCTTCGTGGTCGTCGGACGCCAGATCGGCGCGCTGGCGACAGTCGGCTTGGTGTTGGCCTCGAGCATCGTCGGCGCGATGCTGCTCAGGCACCAGGGATTGGGCGTCATGGCCCGGGTGCGCGCCGAGATGGGCGCCGGGAGGGATCCCGGCCGACAGGTGGCGCATGGCGTCATGATCGTGCTGGCGGCGATCCTCTTGATCATCCCGGGCTTCATATCGGACATTTTTGGCCTGCTGCTGTTCCTGCCGGCGGTGCGCGACCTTGCCTGGCGGTCGTTGAAGAGCCGCGTCGTCGTCGCCACCAATTTCAGCGCCGCCGGCTTTCGCGGCCGCGGGCGAAACAAGACCATCGATCTCGACGATGGCGATTATTCGCGTGGCGACGACCCAAGGCGCGGGCCTGACCCCAACTCTCCCTGGCGCCGCCTCAAGGACGAATAAGGGACGCTTCGCCCCGCCCCGCGGGAGCCGAGGCGCGAACCTTGTCTTGTCCTGCCGGCCATGGTAGCGAACGCCCGATTTCAATTCGGTCAGCACTGCTGCCCAGGCAAAAGGACGACGGCTCATGGCCAGCAATGATGACGCGCCGGTTGGCGCTGCCAACGGAAACGGCAATGGCGCGGCGCAGCCGTCGCTGAACGTGCTGGCCCAGTATGTGAAGGATCTTTCCTTCGAAAGCCCCGGCGCGCCGAACTCGCTGCGCGGCCGCGACAAGGCGCCCGGCATCGCCATCAACGTCAATGTCAACGCCAATCCGCTCTCCGACAAGCAGTTCGACGTCAACCTGACGCTCAACGCCAAGGCTTCCTTCGATCAGGAAGTGCTGTTCAATGTCGAACTGGTCTATGGCGGCGTCTTCGCGATCAGCGGCTTCCCACAGGAACACATGCTGCCGATCCTGTTCATCGAATGTCCGCGCCTTTTGTTCCCCTTCGCCCGTCAGATCATCGCCGAGGCAACGCGCAATGGCGGTTTCCCGCCGCTGATGCTCGACCCGATCGATTTCGCGCAGATGTTCCAGCAGAAGCTGGCCGAGGACCAGGCCGCGACCAAGGTCAGCTGAAGGCCGCTACGCACTATGAATTGAAAAGCCCGGCCTTAGCGCCGGGTTTTTTCTTGGAAACGCCAGCCGCGGCAATGGAAGTTCGAGGCGATCGGGAACGCCAATCCGGAGTAGGTCGATCTCTTTGGCACACAGGATAATATGCGCTCGGTTTCTTGCACCGCCAGATCACTGCACCCCTGTCACGGAATGGATCCTGGGTCTGCGCGCGTCGCTTAGCGCCTTGCTTCGCCCTAGGATGACGAAGGAATAGGGCCATACGGCTCGTCAGCCAGCCGCGACCTTCAGCCAGAGCGCCTTTTCGCCCAGCGTGGAGACCATGCCGGCATGGGCCTCGCGCTCGGCCTCGCTGAGGCGGGACGGCAAGGGCGAAGGACGAGGGATGACGATGATTTCAATCTGGCGGACATTCTCCCTGCCCCGGGCCGGCGCGGTCGCGCTGTCGAGCCCAAGCGCAGCCTGCTTGCCGCCGATCAGCTCGATATAGACCTCGGCCAGCAGCTCGGAATCGAGCAGGGCGCCATGCTTGGTGCGCCTGGTGTTGTCGATGCCGTAGCGGCGGCAGAGGGCGTCGAGCGAATTGGGGCCCATCGGATGCCTGCGGCGCGCTAGCGCCAGCGTGTCGACGACGCGGCCATTGTCGATGACGGGGTGTCCCAGCCGGCCGAATTCGACATTGAGGAAGCCGATATCGAAGGTGGCGTTGTGGGCGACCAGCTTGGCGCCTTCGGTGAAATCCAGCCACTCCTGCGCGATTTCGGCGAAGGTCGGCTTGCCCACGAGGTCGGCTGCGCTGATGCCGTGCACCGACTGCGCCTCGGCATGGATCGGGCGGCCCTGCGGATTGATATAGTGGTGGAAGGTCCTGCCGGTCGGAAATCGATTGACCAGCTCGACGCCGCCAAGCTCGATGACGCGGTCGTCGCGCGAGTCCAGCCCGGTGGTTTCCGTGTCGAAGATGATCTCACGCATCGAATCAAGTGCTCCTGAGGGCAGAATCACGAGGCCGCAACAAAATGGCAATGGGAAACGAAGCGTGTGCGGGCAATGACTACAGGTTTGCGCCATGCTAACAGGCTTGCCCAGCCGCCTCTATACGAGCGCTCGCATTGACGTGACGGATGAGCACGAGGCTTGATTGCCACGTGGTTCCCCCAATCCGTCGCTGCTTCGCAGCGCCACCTTTCCCCCCTCCGGAGGGAAAGGAAGGGTGCGTTTATGGAGAAGCGTTGACGGCAAGGGCTTGGCGGTTTTCCTCTACCCCGTCGACCGGGGGAGAGGTGTCGAGCGAAGCTCGACGGAGTGGGGGTCGACCAGCGCAGCTAGCCAGAAGTGTCAGCAAGCCGGCTTGCTCGTGAGTTCCGCAATGATCGCCTCGACCTCCGCACGCGCGGCAGCTAGGCCCTGGCCGGTGTCGATGACGAAATCCGCCTGACGGCGCTTCTCGGCGTCCGGTACCTGCCTGGCCAGGATCGCGGCGAGCTTTTCATCCGTCATGCCCGGCCTCGCCAGCACGCGCTGGCGCTGGATTTCGGGCGGAGCAGTGACGACGACGACCTTGTCCACCCGAGCACGACCGCCAGTTTCGAACAGCAGCGGGATGTCCAGAACCGCGACCGATTCGCCGGCGTTTCGATGCTTGGCCAGGAACGCGTCGGCGTCGGCGCGGACCAGCGGATGAATGATGGCTTCAAGCCGCTTGAGAGCGTCGGCGTTGCCGAGGACACGCTCGCCAAGCCTGGCGCGGTCGACCACGCCCGCATCCATCACGCCCGGAAATGCCGCTTCGACCAGCGGTGCTGCCTCGCCGGCATAGAGGCGGTGCACGGCCTCGTCGGAATCGTGCACCGGCACGCCGGCCTCGGCGAACATCCTGGCCGTGGTCGACTTGCCCATGCCGATCGATCCGGTGAGGCCAAGCACGATCATGGCGTCGGCGCCAGATCGGCGACGATGAGCGCGCGCAGCTCGGCCGTAACCTGCGGCCTGACGCCGAACCAGCGCTTGAAGCCGGGCACTGCCTGGTGCAACAACATGCCGAGCCCGTCGACCGTGGCGAGGCCGCGGCTACGGGCGGCGGCAAGCAACGGCGTTTCCAGCGGCACATAGACGATATCGGTGACGATGGCGTGGCTGGGCAGTCGGCCCGGGTCCGCGGACAGGCCCTCATTGCCATGCATGCCAAGCGCCGTTGTGTTGACCAACAGGCCGGCGTCCGACAGGAGTTCGCCTATCGCCTCCAGGCCGTGGGCAGTTACGCCAGCGCCGAAACGGTCGCGCAATTCCTGCGCCCGGGCGAGCGTGCGGTTGACGATGCGGATATCGCTGACGCCGCGCTGCTTCAGCGCATGGATGACCGCGCGAGACGCGCCGCCGGCGCCAAGCACGACCGCCGGGCCATTGGCGGCCCAGCCCGGCGCGTGGTCGTCGAGATTGGCGGCGAAGCCATGGGCGTCGGTGTTGCCGCCCCACAGATCTCCGTCCTCGAACCACAGCGTGTTGACGGCGCCGATCTGTTCGGCAGCGTCATCGCGGCGGCCGGCCTGCGCGAAGGCCGCCTCCTTGTGGGGAATGGTGACGTTGCCGCCCCGATACCCGTTCTTGCGAAGCGTGGCCAGGAATGCGGCGAAATCCGCCGGGGCGACATCGATCGCCTCGTAGCTGCCGTCGATGCCGTGTTCGGCCAGCCAGTGGCCATGGATCTTGGGCGAGCGCGAATGCTTGATCGGATGGCCGGTCACGAACGCCTTGCTGGCCGCCTCAGCCATCGATCGCCCCCAAAATGCGCAGTTCGGCCAGCAGTGGCAGCAGCGGCAGGCCGACAATCGTAAAATGGTCGCCCTCGATCTTGTCGAACAATTGAATGCCTTCGCCCTCGATCTGGTAGGCGCCGACACTCGACAAGGCCTTGGCGCCGAAACGGGCAAGGTGGCGGCCGATGAAGGCCGGCTCGAGCCTGCGCATGGTCATCGACGCGATGCCGACATGGCGCCACAGCACCTTGCCGTCGCGAACCAGCACGGCGGCGCTGTTGAGCTGATGGGTCTTGCCCGACAGCGCCAGGAGGTGGCGCCGGGCGCCCTCCATGTCGGCCGGCTTGTGGAACACTTCGTCGCCAAGCGACAGCGTCTGGTCGCAACCCAGCACCAGCGCACCCGGCTTGCGCTCGCTCACGTCCGTAGCCTTGGCCTCAGCCAGCACAAGAGCGACGTCCTCGGGCGAAACGCCACTATCCTGCAAAGGCGCCTCGAGCGAGCGCTCGTCGACATCGGCCGGCACTGCTTCAACGTCTATGCCGGCATTGGCGAGCATCGCCTTGCGGAACGGACTGCCTGAAGCGAGAATGATTTTTTCGGTCATGGGTGGTTCGCCTGATTGCCTTTCCAACCGCCGTCGCGATGTTCCCCCAACCAGAAACCGTTGCGCTCTTCGGCCACTGTAACGGCATGGATCCTAGGGTCTCCGCGACGGAGCTTCGCCCCTGCTCCGCCCTAGGATGACGAAGGCATAGTGGTTCATCGCCAATCACCAACGGCAGAGATTGGCAGGACGATCCTCTCTTCGTCATCCTAGGGCGAAGCAAGGAGCGCAGCGACGCGGCGCAGACCCTAGGATCCATGCCGTGACCTTCGAGCTTCGCGGCGGTGGGATGCCGTCACCGCGCAGCCCGGCCCCAATTATCTCGTCTTCCCTCGCAGGGCAACGATCGCCGCCGCCGTTTCCTCGATCGAGCGGCGGCTGACGTCGATCATGGGCCAGCCATGGCGGGTGCAGATCTGGCGGGCGTAGGCGAGTTCCTCGGCGATGGCGGCGCGGTCGATATAGTCGGACGCCTCGTAGGAGCCGCTATTGCCGAGAATGCGGTTTTGCCGGACATGCGAGATGCGCTCCGCCGTGGCGATCAGCCCGACGACCAGCGGCGTCTTGGCGTTGACCAGGCTTTCGGGCACCGGCACGCCGAGCACGATCGGGATGTTGGCGGTCTTGATGCCGCGATTGGCGAGATAGATGCTGGTCGGCGTCTTCGAGGTCCGCGAAATGCCGACCAGAACGACGTCGGCATCCTCCATGTTGAGGGGCAGTTGGCCGTCATCATGGTCCATCGTGAAGTTCAGCGCATCGATGCGGCGGAAATATTCGGCGTCGAGGACATGCTGCGCGCCGACGCGCCGGCCGGCCGGCGTGCCCAGATAGGACTGGAAGACGGTCAGCACCGGCTCGAGCACGGAGACACAGGGCAGGCCCATGGTGGCGCAGCGCTCGTCTATGCCGCGCGCCAGCTTCTGGTCGACGACCGTGTAAAGGATGATGCCCGGTTCCTCCTCGATATCCTCGAACACCTTCGCCACCTGCTTCTCGGTGCGGATGAGCGGATAGATATGTTCGATGGCCCGCGCATCCTTATATTGGGCCGAAGCGGCGCGCCCCGCGGCGAGCAACGTCTCGCCGGTGGCGTCTGAAATCAGATGCAGATGGAAGAAGCTCTGAGGTTTGTTCACAGGAGGCACCTGGGGCTGTGGGGTAGTGTGGATAAAGCCGGACGAAAGAACCGGCTGGTCGGCTGCGACTGTATCAGATGGCATGTTGTCCACAATTCGATGCGCTGTCGGCTCCCTCGAGGCACTGGGGACAAGTCTGGGGACAGGTTTCCCTGACCCTGGTCCATCCACAGGCCTGATCTTTCCCGATCCATTTTAAGGCGTTGAGTCCAATAGCCGATTCCGGCCTGTCCCCAGAACCCTACAATCCCGTAAGACAAGTGCGCGACAATATGCTTGCTGGCGTTTTTGCGGCCGAAGCGGGACAGGTGACAACCACCACAACCAACAGACTCTTAGAATCAGAAGAATCTTAGATATAAGAATCTTTAAGATTATAGGCAGGCTGGGAGAGGCGAACTCGATGGCCCAAGGCCGGATCATGCTGGACGTGCTGAAGGGCGAGGCGGTGTTTCCACCGCCGCTCTGGATGATGCGCCAGGCGGGGCGCTATCTGCCCGAGTACCGGGAGACGCGCAAACGCGCCGGCTCGTTTCTCGACCTCTGCTACAATCCCGATCTTGCCGTGGAAGTGACGCTGCAGCCGATCGAACGCTTCGGCTTCGATGCGTCGATCCTGTTCTCGGACATATTGGTCGTGCCGCACGCGCTTGGGCGCGACGTGCGTTTCGAGGAAGGGCGAGGCCCGCTCCTGACACCGATCACGGCTGCCGAGATCTTGGCCCTCGAGAGCAAGGTGTTTCACGTGAATCTCGAACCGGTCTATGAGACGGTTCGCAGGTTGCGGGCACGATTGCCCGGCGAGACCACGCTGATAGGCTTCTGCGGCGCTCCGTGGACGGTAGCGACCTACATGATCGCCGGCCATGGCACACCGGACCAAGCGCCGGCGCGGCTGTTCGCCTATCGCGAGCCATTGGCCTTTGAACGCCTGCTGGCATTGCTCGCCGATCATTCGGCCGCCTATCTCATCCGCCAGATCGAGGCAGGCGCCGACGTGGTGCAGATTTTCGATTCCTGGTCGGGCGTGCTCGACGATGCCTGCTTCGATCGGTTCTGCGTCGAGCCGGTGGCGCGGATCGTCCGGCAGGTCAGGGCTGTCTATCCGGATGTCCCGATCATCGGTTTTCCCAAGGGGGCCGGTAACCGCTATGGGTCGTATCGCCAAAAGACCGGCGTGATGGGGCTGGGGATCGACTGGACGGTGCCCCTGGAGGCGGCGAAGGATTTGCAGCGCTCCGGCGCGGTGCAGGGCAATCTCGATCCCCTGCGGCTCGTGGCTGGCGGCAAGGCGCTGTCCGATGGCGTCGAGGCGATCCTCGGTGCGCTGGGCGATGGACCGCTGATCTTCAATCTCGGGCATGGCATCACGCAGGATACGCCGGTTGCCCATGTCGAGGCCATGGTGAAACTGGTGCGGAGCGCGACACGCGGATGAGCGAGATGAACAACACCAATGGTACCGGCCAGGCGATGATGCGCATGGTGCTGAGCCTCGTCGTCCTGCTTGTCCTGGCCGCGCTGCTTTTTTTCGTTGCACCAGACGATTTCTATCCCTGGGCAAAGGCGATCCATGTGCTGGCTGTCATCGCGTGGATGGCGGGCATGCTCTATTTGCCGCGACTGCTGGTCTACCATGCCGATGCCGAGAAGGGGTCGGTCCAGTCTGAAACCTTCAAGGTGATGGAGCGGCGCCTGCTGCGTGGCATCATCAATCCGGCAATGACGCTCACCTGGGTGTTCGGGCTGTGGCTGGCCTGGAAAGGCTTTGCGTTCCAGGGCGGCTGGCTGCACGCCAAGATCGCCGCGGTGATCCTGATGTCGGCCGTTCATGGCTATCTGTCGGGCGCAGTCCGCAAATTTGCCAACGACCGTAACGAAAAGCCGGCACGACACTGGCGAATCGTCAACGAGATCCCCACATTGTTGATGATCGCCATCGTGATCCTGGTTGTGGTGAAGCCGTTCTGAGGCCTTTGAGGTCCAAAACGCGGCTTGCTCTTTCATCTGACCGACGATAAAAGACGGGTCTTCCTTCCCGTCATGCGCCGCCCTTCATTGCTTTCGGCCGCGCCCGGCATTTGTCGCATCCCGTCGATATCTTCCCAAAGCTTACCCAGACTCCATCTATTCAAGGTCCGTCTATGCAAGAAATGAAACTCGCAGAGTTCAAGAACAAGAAGCCGCCAGAGCTGATCGCCTATGCCGAATCGCTCGAGGTCGAGAATGCCAGCGTCATGCGCAAGCAGGAGCTGATGTTCGCGATCCTGAAGAAACTGGCCGCACAGGACGTCGAGATCATCGGCGACGGCGTGGTCGAGGTGCTGCAGGACGGTTTCGGTTTCCTGCGCTCGGCCAATGCCAATTACCTGCCGGGTCCCGACGATATCTATATTTCGCCGTCGCAGATCCGGCGCTTTTCGCTGAAGACCGGCGATACGGTCGAAGGACCGATCCGCAGCCCGAAAGAGGGCGAGCGCTATTTCGCGCTGCTCAAGGTCAACACGATCAACTTCGACGACCCCGAGAAGATCCGCCACAAGATCCATTTCGACAATCTGACGCCGCTCTATCCGACGTCGCGCCTGAAGATGGAAATGGAGGTCCCGACCTCCAAGGACATCTCGGCCCGCGTGATCGATCTGGTGGCGCCGCTCGGCAAGGGCCAGCGCGCCTTGATCGTGGCGCAGCCCCGCACGGGCAAGACCGTCCTGCTGCAGAACATCGCCCATTCGATCACCACCAACCATCCGGAATGCTATCTGATCGTGCTTCTCATCGACGAGCGGCCGGAGGAAGTGACCGACATGCAGCGTTCGGTGAAGGGCGAGGTCGTGTCGTCGACTTTCGACGAGCCGGCGGTGCGCCACGTGCAGGTCGCCGAGATGGTCATCGAAAAGGCCAAGCGCCTGGTCGAGCATGGCCGCGATGTGGTCATCCTGCTTGACTCGATCACCCGCCTCGGGCGCGCCTACAACACTGTGGTACCGTCATCGGGCAAGGTGCTGACAGGCGGCGTGGACGCCAACGCCTTGCAGCGGCCAAAGCGTTTCTTCGGCGCGGCGCGCAATATCGAGGAAGGCGGTTCGCTGACCATCATCGCCACCGCACTGATCGATACAGGCAGCCGCATGGACGAAGTCATCTTCGAAGAGTTCAAGGGCACCGGCAATTCGGAAATCGTGCTCGACCGCAAGGTTGCGGACAAGCGCATCTACCCGGCCATGGACATTCTGAAGTCCGGTACCCGCAAGGAAGACCTGTTGGTGGCGCGTTCGGACCTGCAGAAGATCTTCGTGCTGCGCCGCATCCTGGCGCCGATGGGAACGACGGATGCCATCGAGTTCCTGATCGACAAGCTCAAGCAGACCAAGACCAATGCCGACTTCTTCGATTCGATGAACACCTAAGGAATGGGCCGAAGTTTCGGTCAATGATCAGACCCCATTCCGGGCTAACCGTGCTGGGGTTTTCGTTGTTGGGGCAGGCGTCTGCTCCGCCCCCAGCGGCTTGGGTGCCGTTCAAGGTGATGGTAGTAGCTGCTATGGTATGAGCGTATCCGCTGCGGCAAGGAATCGATTCGGCCCCGTACCAACGCTCAACAAGGCGAGTTTCGACAGACTGATTCGTAACCGTAACGAGGCTAGTTCACTGCGCGATGTTCTTTGTAGGAACGGGAGCTAGCTACACAGCGACAAGAGGCAGATGACTTCACGCACGTCGATCGTTGCGCTGTCGAGCGGCCGGCTACCGGCCGGAGTGGCGGTAATACGAGTATCGGGCCCACAGACTCGATTCGTGGTCGAAACGATGGCTGGCCGTGTCGCTCGGGAGCGTACGGCTATGCTTCGCAAGCTACGAGCCGCAGATGGAACCTTGTTGGACACGGGCATTGTGATCTTTTTTCCCGGCCCGGGCAGTTTCACCGGCGAAGATGTGGCCGAGTTCCATACGCATGGAGGCCGCGCGGTTGTTCAGAAGGTCCTGGAGACCGTCACCGGCTTCGATGGGGTAAGACTGGCTGAACCTGGCGAGTTTACGCGACGTGCCTTTCTCAACGGCAAGATGGATTTGGTTGCAACAGAGGCCCTCGCCGATCTTGTTAACGCCGAGACCGAAGCCCAGCGGCGCTTTGCCGTCCGCAACGCCGAGGGTGTTCAGAGCCAGCTCTATCAGGGCTGGAGGCGCCGATTAATCCACGCCCGAGCCATGATTGAGGCGGAGATCGATTTTTCCGACGAGGACGATGTTCCTGGCTCGGTTTCGGATGAGGTTTGGTCGGATGTCCGGGCGATGGTCGCCGAGATCGATAAACATATTGAGGGATTTCGCTCGGCGGAAATTATTCGCGATGGCTTCGAGGTCGTGATCCTCGGTCCGCCGAACGCGGGCAAGTCGAGTCTGTTCAACGCCTTGGCGCAACGGGATGCCGCTATCGTAACAGATGAGCCAGGGACGACCCGCGATCTTCTTGAAGTGACGCTCGAACTCCAGGGATTGCGCGTCAGGCTGACGGATACAGCCGGTTTGCGCGATGAGCCAGGTAGGGTCGAAGCGTTGGGCATCGAGAAAGCTAAAGCAAAAGCGCACCGGGCCGATCTTCTATTGTTGCTTAGAGACCTCACGGACACGGTTGATGTCTCTATTCCTGCCGCGGTGCCGGCGTTGAGCATCGGTACCAAGGTGGATCTATTGGATGCCGAGGCGGCGCGCGCAGCCGCCGCTCGATACGAACTGGTCATCTCGACATTGAGCGGAGTCGGTCTGACCGCCCTATTGAACGAGATCGGGCGGCGGGCGACGGACGCCGCTGGACAGGTGGGTGACGTTCTCCCCTCTCGGCTTCGACATGTAAACTTGCTAAGCGATGCAAATCATCATCTTCGTCACGCGATGGAAGGCGACCGGTTGGGACAGGAACTGCGCGCCGAGGAGTTGAGATTGGCAGCGGACCAACTCGGACGGATTGTCGGTTCGGTTGACGTCGAGGACCTGCTTGATGTGATCTTCTCAGAGTTTTGCATAGGCAAATGACTCACGTGAAACATGCTTTCATCATCGGGAAGGGTTCCTGACTCACGTGAAACACCATACCTGGCCAACGTGAACTCGGGCGCTCATGAACTAGCTACACGTTTCACGTGAAACGACGCGAGTTTCTTGACAGGCAAGCTCGTCGGGGACATGTGTCGGCCGACTCTTTAAATCCGGGATTGTCGGAATGATCGATCGCTATGATGTGGTTGTTGTCGGCGGCGGGCACGCAGGCTGCGAGGCGGCCAGCGCGGCCGCTCGCGCTGGCGCCAATGCGGCTCTGGTGACGTTGCGTTTCGATACAATCGGCGTCATGTCCTGTAATCCGGCCATCGGCGGTCTCGGCAAGGGTCATTTGGTTCGCGAGATCGACGCCATGGATGGGCTGATGGGCCGCGTGGCCGATGCTGCGGGCATCCAGTTCCGGTTACTCAACCGCCGCAAGGGCCCCGCGGTGCGTGGGCCGCGTACCCAAGCTGACCGGAAACTCTATCGCATGGCGATGCAGCAAGAAATTCGGCAGCAAAAAGATCTCGACGTGGTTGAAGGTGAGGTGTTCGATTTCGAGATCGACGGGGGCAGAATCGCTGCTGTTGTTCTCGCGGACGGCCGGAGGCTCGGCTGTGGCGCGGTTGTGCTAACGACGGGAACCTTCCTGCGTGGCCTCATTCATATTGGCGAGAAGAAGATCGCCGCCGGTCGCATGAACGAGCAGGCCAGCATAGGCCTGTCTGCAACGATGAAACGTGTCGGGTTTGCGCTCGGCAGACTGAAAACGGGAACCCCGCCGCGCCTTGACGGGCGCACCATCGACTGGGCCTCACTCGAGAGCCAAGCGGCGGACGAGTATCCGGTTCCTTTCTCGCTAATGACGGAACGGATTAAAACGCCGCAGATCGAGTGCGGCATTACCCGCACGACGACTGCCACCCACGATCTGATCCGGGCCAATCTTGGCCGCTCCGCCATGTATTCCGGGTCAATCGAGGGCGTAGGGCCGCGCTATTGCCCCTCGATCGAGGACAAGATCGTCAAGTTCGGGGATAGGGACGGTCACCAGATCTTCCTGGAGCCGGAAGGGCTCGATGATACCACCGTCTATCCAAACGGCATCTCGACTTCTCTGCCCGAAGATGTCCAGCTCGACATACTGAAGACGATACCGGGCTTGGAGCGCTCGGTCATGCTGCAGCCTGGCTATGCGATCGAGTATGATCATGTCGACCCGCGCGAGCTGCACCCGACGCTCGAGACGAAGCGCGTTATAGGACTTTTCATGGCCGGGCAAATCAACGGGACGACGGGTTATGAGGAAGCCGCAGGCCAGGGCCTGCTTGCGGGATTGAATGCTGCCCGGCGGGCTTCAGGCAGCGAGCAGATCTTACTGAGTAGAACCGAAGCCTATATCGGGGTGATGGTCGACGACCTGACCAGCCGGGGCATCAGCGAGCCCTACCGCATGTTTACCTCAAGAGCGGAGTTCCGCTTGTCGCTGCGCGCAGACAACGCTGATGAACGGCTGACACCCATAGCGGCCAAGCTCGGAATTGCGTCGGCGGAGCGCTTGCAAAAGTATGGAGACATGGTGCAGCGGCTAGACTCTGCGCGGGAACTCGCCTTTTCACTGAGCTTGACTCCCAATGAAGCTGCCCAACATGGGCTGGAGATCAACCGAGATGGTGTGCGAAGGTCTGGTTATGAGTTGCTCAGCTATCCTGGCGTAGACATCGCGTGGCTGTCAAAGGTCCAACCGAAATTTGCCGAGATCGACGCCAAGACTGCCGAAAAGCTCGAAACGGAAGCGAAATATTCGGTTTATCTCGAGCGTCAGAGAGCGGATGTGGTCTATATAAGGGGTGAAGAACGCCGCCTGATTCCTGACACCGTCGTGTTCGGCACTCTTCCTGGACTATCCAACGAGCTTAAACAGAAAATGCAGGCTAGGCGTCCGCGCTCAATCGCAGACGCCCAGCGAATGGAGGGCATGACGCCTGCGGCTCTCGCAATCATCATCGCTCACGTCCGACAGCATGAAAGCCTACGGAAGGATGTTGCGTGAGTGCTGGTTCATGGCAGAGCTTGCAAGACGCCGCGGGCCCAGTTTCACGTGAAACATTTGAGCGTCTGATTGCCTTCGAACACATATTTCAGAAATGGAATCGAAGCATCAATCTCGTCGCCCAGTCGACCGCTGCCGATGTTTGGGAACGGCACATCCTTGATAGCGCGCAGTTAGCACGAATCGAACACGCTGCTGAACGCTGGGTCGACATCGGGTCGGGCGGAGGATTTCCGGGTCTTGTGCTCGCTTTCCTCCTCGCGGAACGAACTGGCGCCAGCATCGTCTTGGTGGAGAGTAATCGAAAGAAAGCATCTTTCCTGCAGACCGTGATTGGACAGTTCCACCTGCCGGCCAGGGTGCTTACCGCACGCATTGAAGAGAGCCATGCACTTGTTTCCGCACCGCAAATAGTCACAGCGAGGGCGTTGGCGGGGCTTCCAACCTTGCTGGATTTGTCTGCGCCGTGGTTGATGCGAGGCGCGCGCGGTCTGTTCCACAAAGGTCGGGATTATCGAGCGGAGGTGAAAGAAAGCGTTAACCGATGGGCCTTTGATCTGGTAGAACATCCCAGTGTGACCGACCCGCATGGCGTCATTCTTGATCTGTCCAACCTGCGTCCGGTCTGATCCAGCCTGGCGAAGGTGACATGACACTCTGGCATAGACCCATCATGAAAAATGGCCCCCGAATCATCACAGTAGCCAATCAGAAGGGCGGCGTCGGCAAGACGACTACCGCCATAAACCTGGCCACTGCTTTGGCCGCAATCGGCGAAAAGGTACTGATCGTCGATCTGGACCCGCAAGGTAATGCCAGTACCGGGCTTGGCATCGATCGCAAGGACCGTACGGTCTCCTCCTATGATGTCCTGACAGGCGAGTTGGCTCTTGAAGCGGCGGCGATCCCAACCGCCGTGCCCGGCCTGTCGATCGTGCCGTCGACGCTAGACCTTCTTGGCATCGAGATGGAGATTGCTTCGGCGCCGGACAGGGTGCTCAAACTGCGCAACGCTTTGCGGGCCGCTTCCGAGCGCGGTGCGCCATTCAATTATGTGCTGATAGACTGCCCACCTTCGCTCAACCTTTTGACTTTGAATTCAATGGCTGCGGCAGACTCTGTTCTCGTGCCGCTTCAATGCGAGTTCTTCGCCCTTGAAGGCCTGAGCCAGCTTCTTGAAACTGTCGAGCAGGTGCGCCAGTCGCTCAACCCGGATCTGATCATCCAGGGCATTGTGCTGACCATGTATGACGGCCGCAACAATCTCGCCAACCAGGTGGTGCAGGATGTGCGGGCTCACATGGGCGACAAGGTCTACGAAACCATCATTCCGCGCAATGTGCGTGTCTCGGAGGCTCCCTCCTATGGCAAGCCGGCGATCCTCTATGATCTCAAATGCTCGGGCAGCCAGGCCTATCTGCAACTCGCATCCGAGGTGATTCGCCGCGAGCGCAAATTGCGGGCGGCCTGATAGGCACATAGCGATTCGATACCGAAACGATGTCACGTCACTGGGAATAACCATGAGCGAAGACCCTTCAAGAAAGCGGCTTGGACGCGGGTTGGCGGCGCTGATCGGTGAGATCGACCGCCCCGCCGCGCCCGAAAAGCAAGGCATGAGCGCTGATGGTAAGGTGCCAATCGAGTTCCTGACGCCGAACCCGAGAAACCCGCGCCGGCATTTCGGCGATTCGGAACTGACCGACCTTGCCCAGTCCATCCGTGAGCACGGCGTGGTCCAGCCGGTCGTCGCGCGCCCCTCCCCTACTCAAGCCGGCCGCTACGAGATTATCGCCGGCGAACGGCGCTGGCGGGCGGCGCAACGGGCCGGACTGGCCGAGATCCCCGTTATTATCCGCGAGGTCAACGACCGGACCGCGCTGGAACTGGCGATAATAGAGAACGTTCAGCGCGCCGACCTCAACGCGGTCGAGGAAGCGCTTGGCTACCAGCAACTCATTGATGATCATGGGTACACCCAGGCCGATCTCGGTCAGGTGATCGGCAAAAGCCGCAGCCATGTTGCCAACACGCTACGTCTTTTGAAACTGCCTGATGTGATCCGCGACATGCTGGTCGACGGCGCCTTGTCCGCCGGCCATGCCAGGACCTTGGTGACAGTGGGCGATCCCGCCGGGCTTGCCAAGCGAATCGTCGAGGAAGGACTTTCTGTCCGCCAGGCTGAAGCGCTGGCACAGCTGCCAGCGGCGCAGACGCCGGCCAAGCCAAAGCAGGCTCAGGTCGCACCGCAAAAGGATACGGATACGCTGGCGCTTGAAAGGTTGATGACGGACACGCTGGGCATGATCGTGACGATCGACCACAAGGGCAAGGGCGGCGAAATCACGGTGAGCTATCGGAGCCTGGAGCAACTGGACGAGCTGTGCAGGCGGCTGAAGCAAGAGCGGTAGTTAGTCGACTTACTACCTCGGCTATTTCCGTATTCGGTGGGGTCGCCCTGCAGTTTTTGAAGCCGCAACTTGTCTCAAGAGCTTCTGATTGCACAGGGTGCCCCAAACCGACGTCGCACTTGCTGAAAGACCTAATCCGTCTCGGCGACGTAGCCGGTAGGCTCTCCCTAGAAAATCTACCTCTGCGCCAGCCGGCTACTCTCAATTGCTACGCCCAGCAAGGCTTGCCTCGCCAGGGCGACGGATAGGTCAGGCCGCCGGCGCGTCTGCAGCACGGCCGACTGAAGGCGGACCAGCGCGCGGCTCAGCCCTTCACTGCTCCAGCGCTCCAACGCCTTCTCCACCAGCTTGCGTCGTGAAAAAAAGACCGGAGGTCGGGCGGAGGCGACAACAGAGGCAGCGTTGCGCCCGCCGGAGTCCATCTGGCCGCGCATGGCCTGGATTGCCTGCAATTGCCGCATCGCAGATGACAGGACCAGGAAAGGCTGTCCCCCGGACTGGCAATGGCGGGTAAAGGCAACGTCGAAATCGCCGATATTGCCCTCGAGAAGGGCGTCGACCGCGTCGTCGAAGGAGGCGCCGGATACGTCGCCGGACATGGCGCGCACGTCCTCAATCGTGATCTCCTGCTGGCCATGGGCGTAGAGCACGAGCTTCTCGATCTCGCCGCGGGAGGCGAGGCGATCGCCGCCGAGATTGCGGCGCAGCGCCTGTCTCGCTTCCATGGTCATCGACATGCCGGCCTTGCGCAGTTCGTCGTCGATGACCGCATCGACGTCGCGGGCCTCATCTGCGTAACAGGGCAGCGCCATGGCGCTGTCAGCTGTCTCCACAATTGCGCGCAACCCCACGCCTTTCTTCAGATCGCCGGCTTCGATGAGAATGATTGCGTCGCGCGCCGGCTCCGCTGTCAGGGCCTTAACATCGTCGGCCAACGCCTTCTGCCCGCTGGCATTGCGCACCCAAAGCAGACGCCGGTCGGAAAACATCGGCACGGTGCGTGCTTCAT
Organism: Mesorhizobium sp. ES1-1; assembly: GCF_020164785.1. Lineage (GTDB taxonomy): Bacteria > Pseudomonadota > Alphaproteobacteria > Rhizobiales > Rhizobiaceae > Mesorhizobium. The sequence goes on from NZ_JAIUGX010000003.1 coordinate 83,678, forward strand.
CGAGCAGGCGACCCTCGTCGCGGTCGACCTCCGAGCCTTCCAGCCGAACGACGGAGAACGGGTCGTCAAGCGGCAGACCGGTCTTTGCGGCAAAAGCCTTCGCCCGCTCTGAAACCAGCCCTCGATCGGGTCCGTAAAGCAGGACGATCGAGACGCGGGGATCGGGCTTCGCCAGCCATGCGTCGACCTCGAAAGCTTTCTTCTGTGCCATGCGAGGTGGTTAGCATGACGCCGGGACGGAGGGAACATTTCAGGCGGAGGATGACTTCGACTGATGGTCGACCCCACCTCGTCGAGCTTCGCCCGGCACCTCTCCCCCGGTCGACGGGATAGGAAGGGCGCGCGTTTGCCGTGGCCGGCGCTATCTGGCCGAAAACCTCAATCCAACTTGCGCTAAGTTGCGCCTTGCATCGAAACATCGACAAGAAATTTCGCGGACATACTTACATTCTGTGATCGGAGCCGGCGCCGGCGAGTGCAGCCCGAAGGCCGCGCCAGGCGGTACTGGTCGGCGGTGCGGATATGCGAATATCCAACCGGCAACCTTGGAGGACGAAGGTCATGGCCGATGCTGGGATGCTGCGGTTTCACGTTCCGGAGCCGGAAGTGCGGCCGGGCGGAGCGCCCGACTTCTCCAACGTACCCATCGCCGCGGCCGGTTCGGTGCCGCGCCCGGATATCGATGCCGATCCCCGCACCATCCGGGACATGGCCTTTTCGATCATCCGCGTGCTGAACCGCAATGGCGAAGCCGTCGGTCCATGGGCCGGGCTTCTGTCCGCCGACGAACTGCTCGAGGGGCTGCGCCACATGATGACGCTCAGGGCCTTCGATGCCCGCATGCAGATGGCGCAGCGGCAAGGCAAGACTTCGTTCTACATGCAGCATCTTGGCGAAGAGGCGGTGAGCTGCGCTTTCCGCAGGGCGCTCTTGCCGGGTGACATGAATTTCCCGACCTATCGCCAGGCAGGGCTGCTCATCGCGGGCGGCTATCCGATGGTCACGATGATGAACCAGATCTATTCCAACGAGGCCGACCCGCTGAAGGGCAGGCAGCTGCCGATCATGTATTCCTCGAAGGAGCACGGCTTCTTCTCGATCTCGGGCAATCTGGCGACGCAGTACATCCAGGCGGTGGGCTGGGCGATGGCGTCGGCGATCTCGAACGATTCGCGGATCGCAGCCGCCTGGATCGGCGACGGGTCGACGGCGGAATCCGACTTTCATTCGGCGCTGGTGTTCGCTTCCACCTACAAGGCGCCGGTCGTGCTCAACGTCGTCAACAACCAGTGGGCGATCTCGACCTTCCAGGGCATTGCGCGTGGCGGCTCCGGCACGTTCGCGGCCAGGGGCCTTGGCTTCGGCATCCCTGCGCTGCGCGTCGACGGAAACGATTATCTCGCAGTCCACGCCGTGGCGAAATGGGCGGCGGAGAGGGCGCGCGGCAATCTCGGTCCAACGCTGGTCGAATATGTCACCTACCGCGCCGGCGCCCATTCCAGCTCGGACGATCCTTCCGCCTACCGGCCGAAGGCCGAATCCGATGCCTGGCCGCTCGGAGACCCGGTCGTGCGGCTGAAAAACCATCTCATCCGGCTGGGCGCCTGGTCCGACGAGCGGCACGCGCAGGCCGAGGCGGAGATCCTCGACACGGTGATCTCGGCGCAGAAGGAGGCGGAGGGCCACGGCACGCTGCATGCGGGCGGCAAGCCATCGACGCGCGAGATGTTCGAGGGAGTCTTCGCCGAGATGCCGCCGCATCTGCGGCGCCAGCGCCAGCAGGCAGGGGTCTGAGATGCCGAGACGCAGCATGATCGAGGCGATCCGGGACGCCATGGATGTTTCGATGGAACGCGACGGCAAAGTGGTGGTGTTCGGCGAGGATGTGGGGTTCTTCGGCGGCGTGTTCCGTTGCACCCAGGGCCTGCAGGCCAAATATGGCAAGAGCCGCTGCTTCGATGCGCCGATCAACGAATCCGGCATTGTCGGCTCGGCCATCGGCATGGCCGCTTACGGACTGAAGCCTTGCGTGGAAATTCAGTTTGCCGACTACATGTATCCAGCCTACGACCAGCTGACCCAGGAAGCGGCCAGGCTGCGTTACCGTTCGAACGGTGATTTCACCTGTCCGATCGTTGTGCGAATGCCGACCGGCGGCGGCATATTCGGCGGGCAGACGCACAGTCAGAGTCCGGAGGCGCTATTCACCCACGTGTCCGGGCTGAAAACCGTCGTGCCGTCCAACCCACATGATGCCAAGGGGCTGCTAATTGCGGCGATCGAAGACCCGGACCCGGTGATCTTCCTCGAGCCGAAACGGCTCTATAACGGCCCCTTCGACGGTCATCACGACCGGCCGGTGACGCCGTGGTCGAAGCATGAGCTGGGCGAGGTTGCCGACGGCCACTATACGGTGCCGCTCGGCAAGGCGGCGATCCGCCGCGCCGGCTCGGCCGTCACCGTGCTTGCCTACGGCACCATGGTCCATGTCGCGCAGGCCGCCGTCGAGGAGACCGGCATAGACGCCGAGATCATCGATCTCAGGACACTGCTGCCGCTCGACCTCGACGCCATCGTCGCCTCGGTGAACAAGACCGGACGCTGCGTGATCGTGCATGAGGCGACGCTCACCTCCGGCTTCGGCGCCGAACTGTCGGCGCTGGTGCAAGAGCACTGCTTTTATCATCTGGAAGCGCCGGTGGCGCGGGTCACCGGCTGGGACACCCCCTATCCGCATGCGCAGGAGTGGGATTATTTCCCCGGTCCGGCCCGCGTCGGCCGCGCTCTCATCGAAACCATGGAGGCCTGAGATGGGCGAGCACGTCATCAAGCTGCCCGATGTCGGCGAAGGCGTCGCCGAGGCCGAACTTGTCGAATGGCACGTGAAGATCGGCGATATGGTGCGCGAGGATATGGTGCTCGCCGCCGTCATGACCGACAAGGCGACGGTGGAAATACCATCGCCTGTCGACGGCGAGATCCTGTGGCTCGGCGCCGACATCGGCGACACAGTGGCGGTCGGCTCGCCGATCTTGCGGCTCAAGGTGGCCGGCGATGGGAATGTTGCCGAGGGCGGCTCGCAAACATCCGAAGCCAGTGCGGCACCGACCCCCACCCCTGACCCCTCCTCACAGGGGGGAGGGGAACGTGTCTCGTCTCCCATCGCCGAGACCGAGTCCACGCCGCCCGCGACAATCGGCGCTGTCCAAAGCAAGAATGCACGAGAAGCGGAGATGGGGTCCTCCTCCCCCTTGTGGGGAGGGACCAGGGGTGGGGACACCACGCTGTCGTCCGGAGGTAAGGCTCCCCCCGCCGCGCCGCGTCCGGAGGGGGAAAAGCCGCTGGCGTCACCAGCCGTGCGGCAGCGCGCGAAAGAGGCCGGCATCGATCTGCGGCAGGTGACGGGCAGCGGCCCTGCCGGCCGCATCGGCCATGAGGACATCGAGGCATTCCTGGCGCGCGGGCCTCGGCAGCTCCGCAACTCCTCCGGGCTCGCCCGCAACGATGACGTTAACGACATCAAGCTGGTCGGCCTGCGGCGCAAGATCGCCGAGAAGATGACGTTGTCCGCCTCGCGCATCCCGCACATCACCTATGTCGAGGAAATCGACGTCACCGCGGTGGAGGATCTGCGGGCCGCGCTCAACAAGGAAAAGCGCGCCGAAAGGCCCAAGCTGACGCTGTTGCCCTTCCTGATGCGGGCCATGGTCAAGGCGATAGCCGACCAGCCACAGCTCAATTCGCTGTTTGATGACGAAGTAGGCATCATCCACCAGCATGGCGGCGTCCATATCGGCATTGCGGCGCAGACGCCGTCGGGCCTGGTGGTGCCTGTCGTCAGGCATGCCGAGGCGCGCGACATCTGGGATTGCGCGGCCGAGCTCAACCGGTTGGCTGAAGCTGCCAAGTCCGGCACGGCGACGCGCGACGAACTGTCGGGCTCGACCATCACCATCACGTCGCTCGGCGCGATGGGCGGCGTGGCAACGACGCCGGTCATCAACCATCCGGAGGTAGCGATCCTCGGCGTCAACAAAATCATGGTGCGGCCGATGTGGGACGGCACCCAGTTCCTGCCCCGCAAGATGATGAACCTGTCGTCGAGCTTCGACCACCGCATCATCGACGGCTGGGACGCGGCGGTGTTCGTGCAGCGGATCAAGGCGCTGCTGGAGACGCCGGCGCTGATTTTCGTGGATTGAGGGCGGTGGAATGATCGAGATGACGGCGGGACAGCGCCCCCCTCTGCCTTGCCATGCATCTCCCCCACGAGGGGGGAGATTGGATGTCTCGCCGGGTTTCGCCAATCTCTATCGTTGCAGGAGTGAGCGAAGCGATGAAGCGGCCAATCTCCCCCCGCGTGGGGGAGATGCCTGGCAGGACAGAGGGGGCGTGAAGGATCGCGACCAAACATTCCCTCGGATCGAAGGGTCGCATCATGAAGGACATCTCCTGTAAGCTGCTCGTGATCGGTGCGGGCCCGGGTGGCTATGTCTGCGCCATCCGCGCCGGGCAGCTTGGCATCGATACGGTGATCGTCGAGGCCGGCAAGCCTGGAGGCACCTGCCTCAATGTCGGCTGCATTCCTTCGAAAGCGCTGATCCATGCAGCTGACGAGTTCGAGAAGATCGTCCAGATGGCCGACGGCAACAGTCCGTTGGGCATCTCGGTGACCGCCCCGGCGCTTGATCTCGCCCGGACGCTCAGCTGGAAAGACGGGATCGTTAGCCGGCTGAACAGTGGCGTGTCGAGCCTGCTCAAGAAGGCTGGAGTGAAGTCCGTTCGCGGCTGGGCGCGATTTCGCGATGGCAAGACGGTTGAAGTCGACACGGAGACCGGCACCCAGGTGATCCGCGCCGAGACGATCGTTATCGCCACCGGCTCGGCGCCGGTCGAATTGCCGTTCCTGCCCTTCGGCGGCCGGGTGATTTCGTCGACCGAGGCGCTTTCGCTGAGTGAGGTGCCGCAAAGATTGGCTGTCGTCGGTGGCGGCTATATCGGGCTTGAACTCGGCACGGCCTTCGCGAAGATGGGGGCCAAGGTTACGATTGTCGAGGCCCTGCCGCGGGTGCTGGCGCAGTATGATGCGGAACTGACAAGGCCTGTGGTCAAGCGGCTCGCCGCGCTCGGTGTCGAGGTGATGGCGGGTGTAAAGGCCAAGGGCCTCTCGGAGGAAGGCGATGCGCTGCTGATAGAGACGTCGGAAGGCGAGGACGCCAGGGTTGCGGCCGACAAGATCCTGGTGACCGTCGGCCGCAGGCCGGTGACCGAGGGATGGGGGCTAGACGAGATCGACCTCGACATGGCCGGCCGGTTCATCAAGATCGACCGGCAGTGCCGCACCTCGATGCGTGGCATCTTCGCTATAGGGGACGTCACCGGCGAACCGATGCTGGCGCACCGGGCGATGGCGCAAGGCGAAATGGTCGCCGAAATCGTCGCCGGTCACAAACGCGACTGGGACAAGCGTGCGATCCCCGCCGTGTGCTTCACCGATCCGGAACTGGTGGCGGCCGGGCTGTCGCCCGACGAGGCCAAGGCGCTCGGCGGCGATATCAAGATCGGCCAGTTCCCGTTCGCCGCCAACGGCCGGGCGATGACGAAGCTCGGCGAGGATGGGTTCGTCCGTGTCGTCGCCCGGGCCGACAATCACCTTGTCCTCGGCATCCAGGCGGTCGGGCAGGGCGTGTCCGAGCTGTCGGCGGCGTTCGGGCTGGCGCTGGAGATGGGCGCAAGGCTGGAGGACATCGCCGGAACAATCCACGCCCACCCCACGCAGGGCGAAGGTTTTCAGGAAGCCGCGCTGAAGGCGCTGGGCCACGCGCTGCATATCTGAGCGGGTGCCGCTGTCTTCCTTCCCTCCGGAGGGGGAGAGGTGCCGAGCGAAGCTCGACGGAGTGGGGGAAGCCGGTCCTTGCATCCCCCGATCGACGGGGGAGAGGAAGGGCGCCGCAGCCACGCTAGCCGGACCATCATTTGCAAATTCGCTAGCTTCCCAGCGGATGCGGCATGTAGCCGACGAAGCCGGCGATTTTCCAGATGCCCTGGACGCGGGTGCAGAAATACAGGGTCTGCCATTTCAGCCTGTCGACGCTGCCATCGGCCTTGGCGACGGAACCATCAAATTTCTTGTGCAGCACGGCGCGGTCGCCGGCGACATCGATGTCGCGCAGATTGGTGACCCGAAACAGCGCCTCGCGCAGCGGCTCGGCGAACTTGGTCGCTGCGGTCTCCGTTGCCTGACGCAGCCATTCGTCGCGATAGATTTCGAGCTTCGGGAATTGCAGCCGCCAGGCATCGGCGTTGTGAAGAAAATGCGCATGCATGCCGAAGAAACTCTCGGCCACGAAATCATTCTCGACCATCGCCCAATCCTGGCCGATGAAGGCATCGATGTCACGCCGCACCAGCATCTCCCACAAAGCGTGGCGGTCGGCATCGCCGCTGGGAAAGGGGTTCGTGTCGAAAGTCATGCTCGATCTCTCCGGGGTGGAATTCGTGGTGTCGGTTGGTTGCAAGGCAGGCCGCCTGGTGCACGATGCAAGCGCTCCTGTAATAAAGCAACATGGATCTTGCAGAATGTTGCTTTCCAACAAAGTGCTCTATGAGGATGGCCGCGATCAGGGTAAATGTCGATGGAAGCGGGCCGGCGCGGCATCGCCCAGCATGATAGAGGAGCATCCCTTGCCGAAGCAAACTTTTGGAACGTCCCATGTGCCTTTGTCGCCCGCCGTGCGCGCAGGCGATTTCGTCTATGTCTCTGGCCAGGTTCCCGTGGGCAGCGACGGCCTGGTCGTAAAGGGCGGCATTTCGGAACAGACCGAACAGGTGCTGGCCAATGTGAAGGCGGCGCTGGCGCTGGCCGGCTGCACGCTAGACGATGTCGTGAAGACGACGGTGTGGCTGGAAGACGCGCGCGACTTCGGCGCCTTCAACGCCGTCTATGCCAGGCATTTTCCCCAGAATCCGCCGGCCCGCACCACTGTCGAATCGCGGCTGATGATCGACATCAAGATCGAGGTCGAGGCGGTCGCCTACCGACCGGTCTGATAGACGCTGTCAAGCGGAGGGTCTCCCATGCAATTCGACCTCCTGCTCAAGGGCGGCCGGCTGATCGATCCGGCGTCCGGGCTCGACGGGCAGCGCGATCTCGCCATCGGCAATGGCCGGATCGCCGCGATCGACGCCGATATCCCCGCAGATCGCGCCGCGCGGGTTGTCGATGCGACCGGCTGTATCGTCACGCCCGGCCTCGTGGACCTGCACAGCCATGTCTATTGGGGCGGCACTTCGCTCGGCGTCGATGCCGACCGGCTCGCTGCCAAGAGCGGCACCACCACCTTCATCGATGCCGGCAGTGCGGGTGCCGGCAATTTCCTCGGCTTTCGCCGCCATGTCATGGAGCGCTCGAAAGCGCGCATCCTTGCCTATGTAAACATCTCCTTCGCCGGCATCTTCGGTTTCTCGCAGACGGTGTCGGTCGGCGAGTGCAGCGATCTGAGGCTCTGCGAACCGCGCGAGGTCGTTGCGGCCGTGCGCGAACACCGCGATGTCGTGGTCGGCGTCAAGGTCCGCTCCGGCAAGCACGCCGGTGGCACCAGCGGCATCGCGCCTGTCGATCTCGCGCTCGAAGCCGCCGATCAGGCAGGCCTGCCGCTGATGGCGCATATTGACGAGCCGCCGCCCGGCCGCTCGGAAGTGCTGCCGCGCTTGCGCAGGGGCGATATCCTCACCCATTGCTTCCGGCCCTTTCCCAACGCGCCGGTGTTCGCCTCCGGCGCGGTGCGGCCCGACATGCGGCTGGCGCGCGAGCGCGGCGTCATCTTCGACCTCGGCCACGGCATGGGCTCTTTCGACTTCACGGTGGCGCGGGCAATGCTCGAGGACGGTTTGGCGCCGGACGTGATCTCCAGCGACGTGCATCTCTACTGCGTCGACGGGCCTGCCTTCGACATTCTGGTCTGCATGTCGAAGCTGATGGCGCTCGGCATGCCCTTGGTCGAGGTCCTGCGCGCCGCGACGCAAGGGCCAGCGCAAGCGATCGCCAGGCCCGACCTCGGCACTCTTGCCGTGGGTACGGTCGGCGATGTCGCCGTCCTCAGGCAGCGCACGGGCCGCTTCACCTTCGTCGACGCGGTCGGCTCCTCGCTGGTCGCCGACCAGAGGCTGGTCTCGGAGGGCATCGTCATCGGCGGCACCTGGTGGCCGAACGAAACGGCGGACGATCTGGGCGAGACCGAACGTTTCGTGGCGCATGCGCATCAGACGCATGTCGAGGTGGCCGCAAGGCATTTTGGCCACCAGCATGGTTAGCTGATCGGGGGTTACGCCTGCCTCCCGGCGGCGTCGCTTGGTCAGCGGCTTCCCCCACTCCGTCTCGGCTTCGCCGAGCCACCTCTTCCCCCTCCGGAGGGAGAGGTGGGGAGCTCGATCGAGGAGCGTCGACGCAAAAGCGTGGTGCCTTTTCCTCACCCCCGTCGATCGGGGGGAGAGGTGTCGAGCGAAGCTCGAGGGAGTGGGGGTCGACCTTCACCGAAGCATCGGCGTTGGCAACTCACCCCTCAGAATTGCTCGGCTTGCCGTAGACCGGTGTCTCGATGCCCTCCATCCGGGCCTTGAGCTGCAGTGCGACATATTTCGAATAGAAGCGCGACAGCGCCAGATTGCCGCCCTGGAACCAGAGGGCCTCCTGGGCGGTCGGCCGCCACATGTTGCGCAGCTCGCCCTGCCATGGGCCGGGGTCGCCCTTCACGCCGGAGCCAAGTCCCCAGCACGGGCCGACCTTGTCGGCGACCTCGCGCGACACGACCGCCGCGACTGTCTCGTTCATCGACTGGTAGCCGGTGCAGGCGATGATGGCGTCGGCGGCAAGTTCGGTGCCGTCCTCGAACAGGATGCCTGTCGGCGTGAGCGAGGCGATGGCGACGCCGCTGCGAACAGCGATCTGGCCGTCGATGATCAGGTCCGAGGCTCCGACATCCATGTAGTAGCCGGAGCCGGTGCGGTAGGCCTTCATCAGCAGGCCGGTCTCGTCGTGGCCGAAATCGATGGCGAAGCCCGAGGCGCGCAGGCGGTCGTAGAAGGCGGCGTCGCGGGCCTTGATCACCTCGTAAAGCGCCCGCTGGCCCTCGGGGACAAGTGCGAAGGGCGTCGAGGCGACGATCATGTCGGCCTTCTCGGTGGTGATGCCGCGCGCCACCGCATCCTCCGAGAAGATCTCGAAGCCGACCTCCATCAACGTGTCCGACTTGACCACCGTCGTCGGCGAGCGCTGGATCATGGTGACCTCGGCGCCGCTCTCCCAGAGGTCGACGCTGACGTCATGGCCGGAGCTGGCCGCGCCGATGACGGCTACCTTCTTGCCGCGGAATTTCTCGCCGCTCGCATATTGGCTGGAATGGAGCAGCTCGCCCTTGAACTGGTCGAGGCCGGGCAGGTCGATCTGGCGCGGCGGGCCATAGGCGCCCGTAGCGAAGACGATATGTTTCGGCTTGAGCGTGATGTGGCGGCCGACGCGATCGACGACGACCGTCCACTCCTTTTGCGCCTCGTCATAGGAGGCGCTGAGGCATTTGGTGGCGACCCAGTAGTTGAGCTCCATCACCCGCGTGTACATTTCCAACCAGTCGCCCATCTTGTCCTTGGGCGTGAAGACCGGCCAGTTTTCCGGGAAGGGGATGTAGGGCAGATGATCGTACCAGACCGGGTCGTGCAGCACGAGCGAGCGGTAGCGGTTGCGCCAGGAATCGCCGGGGCGTGCGTTCTTCTCGATGATGATTGTGGGCACGCCGAGCTGCCGCAGCCGGGCGCCCAACATGATGCCGCCCTGGCCGCCGCCGATCACGAGGCAATAGGGCTGATCCGAGGCGCCGAGCTCGCGCGTCTCGCGTGCACGAGCCTCCGTCCATGTCTCACGTTGGGGATCGGCCTTGTGCCGGACACCGAGAGGTCGCGCCTTGCCCTTGCGCTCCTCGAAGCCCTTGAGATCTGTCATCGCCGTGAACAGGGTCCGGCAGCGCCCGCCGCGCAGGCGCATGATGCCCTGGCCCCAGGCCAGTTCGGTCTCGAAGGTGAACCAGGCCTCGATCGTGCCCTCATCCTCGGTCGCTTCGCCGGTGATCTGCCAAGCCCTTGGCTTGGTGGTCGCCAGCGTCGTTCGGAGCATGTCGGCGATGGCGTCGCGGCCTTCCATGGTTGTGACATTCCAGGTGAAGGACAGGAGATCACGCCAGTAGCAATCGTCGACGAACAGGTTGGCGGCCGATTGCGCGTCGCCGGCCGAGAGCGCCTTCGAAAGGGATTCGAGCCATGCGGCGGCCTGTTTTGTCGGTGCGATTTCGAGCATGTCTTCCTCTTTTGCTGCGTGTGTCTAACCAGACGGTAACTGTGGAACCCGGCGCCGCCCCTCATCCGCCTGCCGGCGCCTTCTCCCCGTGAAGGACGGGGAGAAGGGATCCAGGCGCTCCGCTGGCGACCCCTCTCCCCGTTCTTCACGCGGAGAGGGGTCGGGTGAGGGGCAGCGCCAAGGCCCGGCAAGCTTTTGTCCTAATCCCCGAGCGGCTCCATTTCCTTGCCGGTGCGGTGAATCTGGGCGTTGTATTTGATACGCCGCACCGTTTCGCGAGCCGAGCCGTCGAGCTTGTAGGCGGACGCCACTGCCAGCAGGTCGATGGCGGCCAGGAAGGCGAAGCGCGACGCCGTCGGTTTCAACGTGTCGGGATATTCCGGCACCGCAACCGTCAGCCTGACGTCGCAGGCGCGGGCCAATTCGGTGTCGGGTGCGGTCACGGCGATGGCATTGGCGCGGTAGTGCTGGGCCAGTTCGACGGCCTCGATCACCTCGCGCGTGCGTCCGGTCGCCGAGATGGCGATGACGAGGTCGCCGGGCTTCAGGGTCGAGGCGGTCATGCGCATCAGATAGGGGTCGCATTGAGCGCTGACGGTGATGCCATAGCGGAACAGCCGGTACTGGGTTTCCTGCGCCAGCGCCGACGAGCTGCCGCCGAGCCCGAACACCGTGACCTGGCGTGCCTTGGCGATCAGCTCGGCGGCTTTTCGCAGCTGGTCGGGATCAAGCTGCCGCTCGGCTTCCTGAAGCGCGCGGCGCGCCTCCGCGAACACGGCGTTCCAGAACGGCATGCCGTTGTCGTTGCTCACCGTCGGCGACTTGGCGAGATAAAGCGCGCCGACGACTAGGCTCTGCGCCAGCTTCAGCTTGAAGTCGCGCACGCCCTCGCAGCCGATGGCGCGGCAGAAACGGGTCACCGTCGGTTCGCTGACCCCGGCGCGCTGGGCTAACGCCGCGTTGGAAGCGTCGACCGCGTACCTGACATCGTCGAGCACGACGTCGGCGACGCGGCGTTCGGCCGGCCGCAACTCGCCATAGGAATCCTTGACCAGCGAGATGATATCGGGAATGCGCCGCAGGGGCTCGCGGGCCTCCGCGTCGCCGTTTGGGGTCAGCATGTCCTGGCGGTCCGCGTCGGTCATCAAGTCAGGCCTTCCCCGGTTTTGAACCGACTTCTAACATGGCCGCTCGGAGCCGTTCCATGTTTTGGTGTGTCACGACCCCCCGGCTGAGGACTGCGTCACGCCAAATCCGTCCGTCCGTCATAAGCCTTTACTCCAAAGACCCTGACGGAGAGTATGTAAGAAAGCAACACAGTTTTCAAGTCGTAGAAAACGCTATGAAATCATAGAGATGATTAAGCTGACGTGGCTCCCCTTATAAAGATGCCGACTCCTCGCTTGACAGGAAAGTAGGATAGTTACAGACTGATTTTCGCGGTCGGATGAGCCCTATCGGATCATCCCGCGATCTCCGAGGGGCGGATGAATTTGGCGGATGCACCAACCCCAAAGCTTGGCGTACAGGCGGCGAGCAAGGTCTATCATACCGCCTCCGGCGACCTCCTGGCGCTGGACCGCTGCAGCCTTGACGTCAACGCCAACGAAATCGTCTCGATCGTCGGGCCTTCGGGCTGCGGCAAGACCACGCTGTTGTGGTCCATGTCGGGCCTGCATCGCCTGAGCAGCGGCGAGATCCGGCTCGACGGCGTCAAGATCAGCGGCCCGCACCCCGATATCGGTATCGTCTTCCAGGAAGCAAACCTTCTCCCCTGGCGCAATCTCGATGCCAACATCCGATTCCCCTTCGAGATCAAGGGCGAGAAGCCGGATCGGGCGTGGATCGCGCATCTGCTCGCCCGCGTCGGCCTCGACGGTTTTGGCGGCAAGTTCCCGCGTGAGCTTTCCGGCGGCATGCAGCAGCGCGCGGCGATCGTGCGCGCACTGGCGCTGAAACCGTCGGTGCTGCTGATGGACGAGCCGTTCGGCGCGCTCGACAGCTTCACCCGCGAGGAGATGAACCGGCTGGTCGAGGAAATCTGGCTCGACACCAAGACCACCATCGTCTTCATCACCCACTCGATCGAGGAGGCGATTTTCCTTTCCGACCGCGTGGTGGTGCTGAGCGGGCGGCCGGGGCGCGTGGCCAAGGAGTACCGCGTGCCGTTTCCAAGGCCCCGCTCGCTGGAGATCATGGCGACAAAGGAGGTCTTCGACCTCACCAACCGGATCAAGATGGACATTGTCGGCGAGCGCGCGACCCCGAAGGCCGCGGAGCGTGCCGGCGCCGAAATCGTGAGGATCAGGTCGTGAGCGACGCCATCCCGGAATTCTCCAAGGCCAAGGCAGGCGAAGGGCATGAGGTCGGCCTGACCAATCTGTCGGCTTTCGCCAGCGGCCCGGGCATCCAGTCCGGCAAGGAAGTGGCGGCCATTATCGCGGTCGCCGTCATCATCATCGGCGGCATAGAGCTGGCGCTGCGGCTGTTCCAGGTGCCGCTCTACATCATGCCGCCGCCAAGCTCGATCGTCTATGCGCTGTGGGACGAGTTCCCGCTGATCGCGCCGCATCTCGGGTACACACTGGTCGAGCTGCTTTCCGGCTTCGCCATCGGCGCCGTCGTCGGCCTGGTGCTGGCGGCCGTCATCACCCAGTTCCCCTTCGCCGAGAAGATCGTCGCGCCTTACATCCTGCTCCTGGTCACCACGCCGATGCTGGCGCTGGTGCCGCTCCTGATCCTGCGCTTCGGTTTCGGCTACACGCCGCGCATCATCGCGGTGGCGCTGGCCGCCGGGCCGATGGTGATGATCAACGCCGCCACCGGCTTTCGCCGCGTCGACAGCGCCAAGATCGCTCTGGCGCGTTCCTATGGCGCCAGCACCTTGCAGATCTTCTGGAAGATCCGCGCGCCGATGGCGCTGCCGATGATCCTGGTCGGCCTGATGATCGGCGCCATCTTCGGCCTGCTGACGGCGGTGGGCGCCGAAATGGTGGGCGGCGGTTTCGGCCTCGGCAACCGGCTGACGACCTATTCGTCGATGATCCAGATGCCGCAATTCTTCGCGGTGGTTCTGCTGCTGTCGACGCTCGGCATACTGATCTACGTTCTGTTCTTCCTGATTGGCAAGAAATGGGCGAGCTGGGAGGCTTGAGGCAGGCAAGGTAAAACTATGTTCGCGACAGCGGACAAAAGACTGACAATCAACAAAAGGGGAATGCGATGACCATGGACAAGACGAGCAATCCGGCGGGGATCAGCCGCCGCTATTTCCTGCAGGTGACCGGCGCCGGCCTGGTGACGGCGACCGCGCTTGGGGCCACCGGCCTCAAGGCAAGGGCCGAGCCCTACGGCAAATTCACCTGGATCTCACCGCGGGGCACGCTGGAAGTGCTCGACGATTATCCCTATTGGGCGGCCAAGAAGGCCGGCTATTTCGAAGGGCTCGACACGGATATGCAGCCCGGCCCGTCGGACGGCACGGCAACGGTCAAGTTCGTCGATGTCGGCCAGGCCGACATGGGCTTCCCGTCGCCCGGCGTGTTCTCCTTCGCCATCCAGAATGGCATGAAGCTGAAGTCGGTGTTCCACATGGGCGCGCGCGACACGTTCAGCATCGCCTTCCGCAAGGGCGAAGGCTCGAACGACCTGAAGAAACTCGAAGGCAAGACCATCCTGCTCGGCTCGGCCGCCTGGCAGTCGATCACCGATCCGCTGCTAGCGGCGCAGGGCGTCGACATCAAGAAGGTCAAATATGTCGAGGCCGGCTGGCCGACCTGGGGCACGGCACTCGCCGGCGGCCAGGGAGATGCCGCCTTGTCATGGGAAGGCCTGCGCGCCGAATGGATCGCCAAGGGTCTCGACTTCGAATATTGGCTGGGGGTGCAGAACTCCAAGCTGCCCGCCAACACTTTCGTGGTACGCGCCGCCGACCTCGAGGATCCCGACCGCAAGGCGTTCCTGGAAAAGTATCTGCGCGGCTGGGCTATGGGTCTCGAATTCGGCTACCAGAATCCCCGCGCGGCCGTCGAAGCGGTGTTCGAGCAGTTCCCGACGCTAGCCAAGAATCTCGGGCCTGAACTCGGCACCACGTCGATCCTGCAGCAGATCAACGTGTTCCGCGGCGACATGGACAAGCGCGGCGGCTGGGGCTCGCACGACATGGCGAGCTGGCAGGGCTTCTTCGACGAGATCCACAAGATCGGCCAGATCACCAATCCGGTGAAGGCCGAGGACGTCTGTACCAATGAGCTGATCCCGGCGGCGAACGATTTCGACAAGGCCAAGGTCAAGGCCGACGCAGACGGAGTGAAGCTCTCCGAAGGTTTTGCGGCGCTCGATGTCGATAAGATCAAGGCGCATCTGTTCGATTCGGCGTTGAAGTAGGCGCCAATCTTGCCGAGGTCGGCGCCGCCCCTCATCCGCCTGCCGGCACCTTCTCCCCGTAGGTGACGGGGAGAAGGTAGGCAGCGGTGGCTGAGGCGCTCATTTTGCCACGTTGGTGATTGGCGAAATCTATGGCGACAGCGGCTTTCTCCCCGTAACTTACGGGAGAAATGCCCGGCAGGGCAATGAGGGGCGGCGCCGCCCTGAGGTGATTGTCCTGGCCAAAGACTAGGACGGCAAGAGTTTGGCGCCGTGTATAAAACAAGAAATCGGGAGGGCTGAGATGGCCGACAAGGTAAAAGTGCTGGTGGTGGGTCTCGGCAATATGGGCGCGTCGCATGCGAGCGCCTATCATCGCTCGGAAGGTTTCGAGATCGTCGGCATCATGAGCCGCTCGATCAAGAGCAACACGAAGATTCCGGCCGAGCTATCCAGCTATCCGCTCTACGAGGATTTCGACCAGGCGCTGGCGGAGACGAAGCCGGACGCCGTTTCGATCAACTCCTGGCCCAACACGCATGCCGAATATGCGCTGAAAGCGATCGCCGCCAACTGCCATGTGTTCATGGAAAAGCCGCTGGCCACCAACATCGAGGATGCCGAGAAGGTAGTTGCCGCCGCTCGCGCCAAGGGCCGCAAGCTGGTGCTGGGCTATATCCTTCGCGTGCACCCGTCCTGGATCAAGTTCATCGAGGTCGGCAAGACGCTCGGCAAGCCCCTGGTCATGCGCCTCAACCTCAACCAGCAGAGCAGCGGCAGCGCCTGGCACTGGCACAAGAACCTGATCGATTCGCTGATCCCGATCGTCGATTGCGGCGTGCACTATGTCGACGTCATGTGCCAGCTGACCGGCGCCAAGCCGGTGCGCGTGCACGGCATCGGCGCCAAGCTCTGGGCGGAAGCCGACAAGCAGAATTACGGCCATCTGCACGTCACCTTCGATGACGGCTCGGTCGGCTGGTACGAGGCCGGCTGGGGCCCGATGATGAGCGAGACGGCCTATTTCGTGAAGGACGTCATTGGCCCCAAGGGCGCGGTGTCGATCGTCGCCGGCCAGCAGGCGAGCGCGTCGAACGAACTCGCCGAGGTCTCGAGCTCGGCCGACATCGACCGGCACACCAAGACCGACGCGCTGAAGATCCACTATGCCGCTGTCGATGGCGACAAGAACTTCTCCAAGCCCGACGAGATCGTCAGCATGGAGGATGAACCCGGCCACCAGGAACTATGCGACCGCGAACAGGCGTTCTTCCTGCGCGCCATAAGGGAGGACCTCGATTTGACCGAGCAGATGGATGCCGCGGTCAACAGCCTGCGCATCGTGCTCGCCGCCGAACAGAGCATCGAGCTGGGGCGGACCGTGGAGTTGTGATCCTGTCCGGGGCGAGCATCGCCGAGGACCGGTGTGTCCACAGGACACCGGCTCAGGTTTGCGCCGCCCCTCATCCGCCTGCCGGCACCTTCTCCCCGTATAGTGACGGGGAGAAGGAAAGAGCTGCAACGCCGGCGTCCCCTCTCCCCGTTCTTCACGGGGAGAGGGTAAGGGTGAGGGGCGGCGGCGACATCGACAAAACTGGGAGAGAGACATGGTCACCGACAGCCTGCTGACAACCTATACCGAGTCCGACGCGCTCGACCTGGCCGCGCTGGTTCATAGCGGGCAGGTGTCGCCGGCCGAGCTGGTCGAGGCGGCGGTCACGGTGATCGACAGGCTGAACCCGGAGCTCAACGCCGTCGTCCATCGGCTCTACGACATGGCGCGCGCCCAGGCGCAGACGGTCGACAAGTCTGCCCCCTTTGCCGGCGTGCCATTCCTGCTCAAGGAACTGGCCTCGTCCTGGACAGGGGCGCCGAACACCAATTCGTCCTTCTACCTCAAGGATGTCGTCGCCGATTTCGACACCGAGGTCGTTCGGCGCATGAAGGCGGCGGGGCTGGTGATGGTCGGCAAGTCGAACGCGCCGGAAAATGGCTGGTCGATCACGACGGAACCGAAGCTCTACGGCAAGACGAAAAACCCGTGGAAAGAGGGCATCACGCCGGGCGGCTCCAGCGGCGGCACGGCTGCGGCCATCGCATCGCGCATGGTGCCGATTGCCGAGGCCAGCGACGGCGCCGGCTCGATCCGCATCCCGGCCTCCTGTTGCGGCATTGTCGGCCTGAAGCCCTCGCGCGGCCGCGTCAGCCTCGCGCCTTTCGGCGATTATTGGTATGGCGGCGCCTACTTCCTGTGCTGCTCGCGCACGGTGCGCGACACCGCAGCCTATCTCGACGCGGTTGCCGGCGCCTTGCCCGGCGACCCTTATACGCCGCCGGTTCCCGATGGCTCCTGGCTCGACCTCTCGGCGCGCGCGCCGAAAAAACTGCGTATCGGCTTCTCGGTCACGCCTCCCAACGGCACCGATATCGACCCGGAGGTGAAGGCAGCGGTGCTGGCAACCGTCGCGATGCTCGAGGGTCTCGGCCACGATGTCGAGGAGCATGATATGCCCCTCGACGCCAATGGCGTGTGGGGAACCTACACCAACATGACCTGCGTGCAAACGGCCGCGACCTTCGACTATCTCGAGACCGTGATCGGCCGGCCTGTCACCCCTAACGATGTCGAGCCACTGACCTTCGCGATCATCGAGCGCGGCCGCGCCACCAGCGGCATCCGGCATATTTCGGATGTCGAGCAGCTCAGGCAGGTTGGCCGCGATATTGTCGGCGATCTCAACGCCTACGACCTTTACATCACGCCGACCCTGACGCAGTTGCCGCGGCCGTTCGGCTATTACGACATGTCGGAAACCAACCTCGACCGCTATAACGCCAAATGGGCGGATTCGGTGTTCGCCTTCCCGTTCAACATTTCCGGCCAGCCGGCAATCTCGCTGCCGCTCGGCTGGTCGCAAGGCGGCGTTCCGATCGGCGTGCAACTGGTCGGCCGCTATGGCGACGAGGCGACGGTGCTGGCCGCCTCGGCGCAACTGGAGCAGGAGATCGCGTGGCGGGATCGCCGGCCGCCGATCAGCGCTTAATTAGCCGGCTTGGCATGGGGTGCGGCGATCAATCTCCGCAGGGCACTCAACGGTGCCCCTGTCCTGCCGGACGTCTCCCCCACGGGTGGGGAGATCGGCAGGTTCGGCGCCAGCCCCTCTTCTTGCTACATTGAAAATTGGCAAAGGCAGTCATGACCGCCGATCTCCCCCCGTGGGAAGATGCCCAGGAGGGCATAGGGGGCGCCGTAGAGTGCCCGCCTACCCAATCCGCTCCAGCCGCCTCGGCAGGCGGTTCATGGCGACGGGTCCATGCGGCGTAATCAGGAACTGGTCTTCGAGATTGAAGCTGGCGAGACCATCGATGTAGAGCGGGATCTCGAAGGCCAGCACCATGCCTGCCTCGATCAGCACATCGCTGTCGGCGGCAATGAACGGCCATTGCTCCGAAAATACCGACTGGCCGACACCATGGCCGAAATGGCCACGGCTAAAGGAGCGCAAACCTTGCCGGGCCAAGCTCTGCGTCGCGATGCTGTGGACGTGGCCAAGGGAGTTTCCGGGAACCAGCGCAGCCAGCCCATCCTCGAAAGCCCGCTCGGCCATCGCATGCAGCGCGGCCTGGTCGGCGGACGGGGGTCCGAAGGTGAAATTACGCGACATGTCGGAAGCGTAGCCGCCGACGATGCAGACCATGTCGCATTTCAACGGATCGCCGGGCATCGCCTTGTCGTGGGCGCTCCTGGCGCGCGCGCCGAGCGTCACATATTCCGCCGTCGCGACCGGCTGGGACAGTGCTGCTGCTGCCTCGGCGACGCCTCGCCGATAGAGGGCAGTGAGGTCGGCCTGGCGCATGCCGACCGTGGCATCCGCCTGCAGCCGGTCAAGGCCGGCTTCCGAGAGCATGATGCCTTGGCGCAGAAGCTCGATCTCGCCTTGCGACTTGACCGCCCGCAGCCGGTTGAGAACCGGCGAGCCGTCGACCATCGCGCAGTCCGGCAGCAGCACCTGCATCGCCGCGAAATCGGCAGCGGGGACAAAGTCCAGGTCAAAGCCGAGCCTTGCGCGGCCAAGTCGGAATTCACCGAGGATCTTTTTCAGCGGATCGACAGACCGGGCGAGGTCGAATGTCGGCGGCCGGGAAAAGCCGGATTGCCGGCCTGACGCTTTGAAAGCGGCCTCGATGCGGTCTGGCAGCGCTTGGCCCGACAATGAGGGGTCGAGCGTTGCGGTTTCGATCCAGATCGGATGGCCGAGAACAAGAGCGTCGGGCGCAGTATGCTGCAATTGAGCGACATTGAAATCGGCCGCCACGACGCCGAGCGGCAAATCCTCCCCGGCGGGGACGACGACGAAGCCAGCGCCAGCCCGCCGGAAAAGTCCGGCCGGCCCCATGGATACGCCGGTGGCGTAATGAAACGCCTCCGGGGCACAAAGCACCAGCGCATCGATGCCGGCTTCCCGCATCAATCGCGCCGCGCGCTGCCGGTCGACAAATCCCGTCATGGAGGTCTCCATCATGCCTAGGGCACAGGAGCATTGCGGGAGTGATCGATCAAGTCACAAGCGTTGTGGGAGGCCTGCAGGATTTCGCAAACAGGCAAGTCCGTCCCCGGTTCGTCGTGAAACAGGGGACGGAGGCTAATGCTCGACGATTTCAGGCGCTGTCCTGGTGCCGCTCAGGCCGCCGCCCTGCGGTCGTGCCGGCCTTCGCTGATCTCCTCGGCGAGCTTGTCGCAGAAGGCGTCCAAGTCGCCGGGGTTGCGGCTGGTGACCAGGCCCTGGTCGGTGACCACGGTGCTGTCTTCCCAAAGACCGCCGGCATTGATCACGTCGGTCTTGATCGACTTGTAGGATGTGACGCGGCGGCCCTTGACGATACCGGCCTCGACCAGCAGCCATGGCGCGTGGCAGATCGCGCCGACCACCTTTTTGGCCGACCAGAACGACTTGATGAAGTCCAGGGCCTCGCCTTCGACACGCAGCTTGTCGGGGTTGATGACGCCGCCCGGCAGCACGATCGCGTCGTAATCATCGGGCGACGCGTCGCTGAGCGTCTTGTCGACCGGAACCGAACGGCCCCAATCCTTCTTGTCCCAGCCTTTGATTTCGCCGCTTTCGAGCGAGACCACCTCGACCGTGGCGCCCGCTTCGCGCAGTTTCTGCAGCGGAACCTCAAGCTCGGACTGTTCGAAACCGTCGGTCGCAAGGATGGCGACGCGCTTACCGGAAATGTCCTGCATTGTTTTCTCCATCATGTGGGTTGATGGAGAGGTAACGGGTCGGGCGGGGAAGCGTTCCGCGCACCGAGGACCGGATCGCGCGAAGCTTGATCGGGCAAGCCTGCGCGTGCCAAAACGCGAAAAAGCCCGCGGCGAACCGCGGCTTTTCGATGCTTGATCCCCTGAAGGAAATTGGAGCGGGTGAAGCGATTCGAACGCTCGACCCCAACCTTGGCAAGGGACAAATTGTGGTGTCGAAGGGGTTCACGTAAGTACGCTCTATACCCTCCCAATGCGCGCGAGAACGCGACCTCTCCTAGTTGTCTTTTTGGACTGGGAATAACCCTGATGGACTGTCGCGAATTTTCGTGCACGCTAGAAACTGTAACCGCATGGTGACCCGAAAGCATCGGGGCGGGCGGTCTGCGGCATCGTAGGTAGGCCCGAAGGTAGGGGTAGAGCTCAACACTACTCCAAGTGCAATCGCCGTGCGCCCCAGTTTGGCAAGCGCAAATGACGCCGTCTACGCGATCCATACGGTATCTCGCAGAAACGCCCCGGTGCGCAGCAGATGCAGCCTGCCCGAAAAGCAACCCTAACCAGTCGCTTGCGACCAGCCTCGCACAACGGTACGTCTTGATAAGGGCGAGCTTCACCGCGCCGTCGGAGGGGATGTGCTAACAAACCTATTCAGGCTTGACGGAACGCCAACCCTTATCGGTCCGGGGGATCCATCACCCCCGATGTCACCCGGTGACGTCGTTGCAAATATTGTTTTTAAGATTGATGAATGGGCACCGCCAACAAAAGCGGTGCGCGAGGTAACGTTCACCGGCGTCGCGTTTCCCAAATCGATTGGTCAGGCAACGTTCACTGACTGCAGCTTCGAGGACTGCCTATTTCTAGGAACTCGCTTCATCGAGGTGGAGTTTCACGGTTGCAGTTTTACGAACTCCAATTTCTGGAAGTCTCGTTTTGAACGGGTTTATCTCGATCCAGACAGCATATTGATGGAGGCGAGATTCAAGGTTGAAGCTTCCAATGCCGGCATATCGGTTTACCAGGCCCTGCTCTCCAATTTCGCTGAGGAGAGACAAGACGAATTCTATATCAAGGCCGACATCAGCTTCAGACGTTGGAAACGCTACCAAATTTGGCCCGATCTCAGGCGAAAACGTTTGACCCGAACCAAAGCTTGGACAAGGTGGCTCGGCAGCGTCGTATATGAGATACTTGCAGGGTTCGGGTATCGCCCCTTTCGCTTTTTTCTCTGGACCATAGCCCTTTTCCTGCTCGTCTCTTGGATCAACTATAAGATAATCGGGCAAGGGCTCATCGTGAACGGCTCCATTCTGCCGCTCCCATCATTCACCGACACGATGTTTTATACATTTTCCGTCCTGACAGTTCTCGGCTTTTCATCAGTTTTGCCAATCGACGGATTCTCAAAAATTCTAACCGTATTCGAAGCACTGGCGGCAATCGGTTGGTTAGGCATCTTTACCTCAGTCCTTGTGAAGAGGTTTCTCCGTTGACCGAACAACCTAGACTGATGGGCGAGGCTTCGGCGGAAGCAATTTTTGGTTCTACTTCGCGTGGCGATACCGATTCGTTGAGTGACAGGGACATTTTGATTGTCGATGACAATCCCCAAGTACTTCATTGTCGGTCGGAAATACTCAGCCGAGAGGGATGGTCGGTTGCTAGTTACACTTTCGCTAAGCTCGAAGCGATCGCTGGGGCTGGTGCGCTTTTCATTCAACACCTCAAGATTGAGGCCACTATAATCTCGGACCGTGACGGCCGGCTGGCAGCAATTCTGCGGTCTTTTGAGCCGCGAACTGACTACGGCGCGGAGCTAATCCAAAACGCCCGGCTTGCTGCATTAGCAGCGGAAGTTTCGCCAGGATCGCGTGGCGCCCTACTCGCCGCAGACATACTCTTTGTTGCCGTTCGCAATCACGGCGTGCTCCTTCTAGCTCAGCTTGGGATCCACCGATATTCGTACTCTGCGATATTGTACGCGCTCGAGGACCAACGTCTCATTTCGAAAGGTGCGTCCCAAGAACTCGGAAGGTTGCGGTTTTTCAAATGCCTGTATCGTGCGGGTGAGGCCGAGAACGGTCGGCTGGTTCTGAAGGCGATTGATCGTGCCTTGGCAATGCTCAAGCAATACCACTTCCCACCTAAGGCGCGTCAGGTGAGCTCGTCGGCAATCATCTATGGAGCACCTCCCGAGGAACCCGCATCTGCGTACCTTCATTTACGGGACCTTGAGCGCCGCATGGTAGCGCTGGAGGCCTCCTACCCTGGATCATTGTTGGATACGGACGTGGCTCGCCTTTCATCGTGGATTGCTAACCCTCGCGCATATGCTGCTTTGTCGGAAAGGCTCGCGCCTGACTTCCGGGCTAAGATTGCCGAATTACTCCGCGATATCAGTCTTACACAGATGGCAGTTGGCGGAGTGCACGGATCCCAAAAAGGGTCATAAAAGCAAGACTGTCCTCCGGCGCCCTGCTCGTCAGCAGTCCGTCGGAACAGGGTTCTCAATTAACTCTGGTGCGACTGGCATGCCAAACTGCATAGCCCGGCCGGCTGCCGCTTGAAGAATCACTTCATCGGGACAGCCGACCATGAAAAAACGCTGCCATTTACCTTTGGTCCCGGTTAGGCGAAACCAGGCAGCGTAGCCGAAACGTTTTCGGCAGAGGTGCCCCATGAACGCCGTCGAAATTGAAGAAGCCATATCGGTCCTTGCCGACCAGCCGTTCGATGGCAGCGAATTCCCGTTTGCTTTTCTGCAAGCGTTTGGCAACAAGGCAACGACGATCAAGAAGCTCCGGGCGGGCGCGTCGAACAAATCTGATCTGGGAGGCGTGCTTCAGACCAGCAACATCCATATCGCTGTCGCCGCTCCTGGCGAAGTCATGGCCACCCTCGCCGCCCTCAAAGCCAGCCCGGCGACGGCCAGGGCCAAGGCAAAATTTGTTCTTGCGACGGATGGCGATACTTTCGAGGCCGAGGACCTGACGAACGGCGAAACGGTCGCCTGCGCTTATGCCGACTTTCCGAACCATTTCGGCTTCTTCCTCCAGCTTGCTGGTATCACAACCGTCAAGCAAATCCGTGAGAGCTCCTTCGATATCCGGGCTACAGGCCGTCTGAACCGGCTGTATCGAACGCTTCTGGAAGAAAACCCTGATTGGGATGCCGCCAAACGCCGCCCAGAAATGAACCATTTCATGGCTCGGCTGATCTTCTGCTTTTTTGCCGAGGACACCGACATCTTCAATGGCATCGGCCTCTTCACCGACACCGTCGAGCAGATGAGCGCGCGGGATTCGTCGAACACGCACGAGGTCATCAGTACGTTGTTCCGAGCAATGAACACGAAGATCGCCGACCGGACGCGCGCGTCGCTACCGCGATGGGCTGATGCCTTTCCCTATGTGAACGGAGAGTTGTTCTCCGGCAGCGTGGATGTGCCACGTTTCAGCAAGATCGCTCGGTCTTATCTAATCCATATCGGCAATCTCGACTGGACGAAGATCAACCCGGACATCTTTGGCTCGATGATTCAGGCTGTCGCCGACGACGAAGAGCGCGGCGCGCTCGGCATGCACTACACCAGCGTGCCTAACATCTTGAAAGTGCTCAATCCGCTGTTCCTCGATGATCTGCGGGAGCGGCTTGACGAAGCCGGCGGCAATGCCCGGTCGCTGCTCAACCTTCGCAAGCGTATGGCTAAGATCAGGGTCTTTGACCCGGCCTGTGGCTCGGGCAACTTCCTTGTAATCGCCTATAAGGAGATGCGGGAAATCGAGGCCGAGATCAACAAGCGGCGCGGCGAGCCTGACCGGCGTAGCGAAATTCCGCTTACAAATTTTCGGGGCATCGAGTTGCGCGACTTTCCGGCCGAGGTCGCGCGGCTTGCGCTCATCATTGCGGAGTTTCAGTGCGACGTGCTCTATCGGGGGCAGAAAGAGGCGCTGGCGGAATTTCTCCCGCTCGACGCTCGAAACTGGATCACCTGCGGCAATGCCCTGCGGCTTGACTGGCTGAGCATCTGCCCGCCGAACGGGACCGGCGTGAATCATCGCGCGGAAGACCTGTTTCACACGCCGCTCGACCAGGCGCAGATCGAGTTCGAAAATGAAGGAGGGGAAACCTATCTTTGCGGCAATCCGCCTTATGTCTGGACCAATGACCAGACGCCTGAACAAAAGTTAGACCTCAAGGCTCTATTTGCAGCCCATACAACGTCATGGCGTGCGCTAAACTACATTTCCGGATGGTTTCTAAAACTCGCGGAGTATGGCTCAGCTTGCGAATGCCGCGGCGCGTTTGTTGCGATCAACACAGTCTGCCAGGGCCAGCACGCGGCCATTTTTTGGCCGATCATATATGCGCACCATCATCGCATTGCCTTTGCACACGAGCCGTTTAAATGGAGGAATCTTGCGTCCAACAATGCTGGCGTAACAGTGGTAATTATCGGGTTGGCACCGGAGCCTCTGCCGAGTGCGGCCCTCTATGCGGAAGACCCGGATGGCAAATCAGTAGTCCGAAAGGTTGACAAAATCGGGCCATACCTAGTTCCCAATGTCGACACGCTCGTGCTGAAACACAATCGGCCGGTTTCGTCGCTAGCCGAAATGGTTAGAGGCAACATGCCGTACGAAGGCGGTCATCTCTTGCTGTCGGCATTAGATAAGGAGGTTATAGTCGCTCGCGCTCCGGCGGCGAAGAAATTCGTGAGACGAATAAGCGGCTCCGCTGAAATCATAGACGGCAAGCCAAAGTATTGCCTGTGGATCAATGATATCGATCTGGCAGAAGCTAGTTCAATCTTGGCAATCCAGGAGCGGCTCGAACAGGTCCGAGACTTAAGATTTAGAAACGCGGACCAAAACGTGGTGGCGCTAGCGGCGACGCCACATCGGTTCCGTGAGATGAATGATGGCCAGAGATGGACTATTGCGATGCCGGCGGTCTCGTCCGAGGCACGACTATATTTGCCGGTTGAATTGCTTCCACCGGGCCATGTGATAACGAATCGAGCTTACGGAATATTCGACGGTGACCTTCACCATTTTGCTCTTTTAGCTTCTACATTACATATTGTTTGGGTAGGAGCAGTCTGCGGCAAACTAGAGCTCCGCTATTCGTACACGAACACTCTCGGTTGGAATACCTTCCCTGTCCCCATACTCACTGAGAAGAATAAGGCCGACCTGTCTCGATGCGCTCGGGACATCCTGATAACACGCGAGGCACATTTTCCGGCGACCATTGCCGATCTCTACGATCCCGGCGCCATGCCGGCTGATCTGCGCGAGGCGCATGAGCGCAACGACGAGGTGCTTGAGCGCATCTACATCGGTCGCCGCTTCCGCAATGACACGGAGCGGCTGGAAAAGCTGTTCGAGCTTTACACCAAGATCACCGCATCGGTGGGAACTGCGAAGAAGCGGAAGGCGGGGATGACGGCCTGATGTTTAATAGAATCGACTACAGCCAGTTGAATGCGCGACAGAAGGAAAATTACAATTTCCAAAAGGTAGCAGGACGCCTTGCCGACTACGGATACAATTGCCTTCGCTTGAACGACGATTGGCATGGAGCGGACTTTCTGGCGGTGCATATCGATGGCACTGCCGTCCTGAGAATTCAGCTTAAAGGTCGGTTTTCCCTTGATGCGAAATACCACGGCCGGGGGCTCCACATCGCGTTCCTGACGGCCGACGCTTGTTACATCTATCCGCACGACGATGTTTTAGCTGTGGCCGAAAGGCGTGGAAGGTTTGGCGAAACGGTTTCCTGGGCGGAGCGAGGAAATTATTCTTGGTCGAGCCTTCCCGGTTGGGCGGCCGATCTTCTCGAAACCTATAAGATTTAGGCCCATGACGATGAACAATGTTCCTTCCGTCTCAGTTTCCTACGCTCATAACGGCAACTCGACCAAGGCCAATGCGCTTGGCATGCGACCGATGCAGGAACGCGTCTATGAGCGGCGCGGCGAGCAGTATCTTCTCATTAAGTCACCGCCCGCCTCGGGCAAGAGCCGGGCCCTTATGTTCGTCGCGCTCGACAAACTACATAATCAAGAGGTCAAGCAGGCCATCATCGTCGTGCCGGAGAAATCCATCGGCGCGAGTTTCAACGACGAGCCGCTGACCAAGTATGGTTTCTGGGCTGACTGGACTGTCCAGCCGAGATGGAACCTCTGCAACGCGCCGGGGGAGGATGGTGGCAAGGTCAATTCCGTCGGCGCTTTCCTTGAAAGCAACGACAAGGTGCTGGTATGCACCCATGCGACTTTCCGTTTCGCCGTGGAGAGATTCGGCATGGAGAGGTTCGACAACCGGCTGATTGCCGTGGACGAATTCCACCACGTTTCGGCTGATCCCGACAGCAAGCTCGGTCAGCATCTCGGCCAGATCATTGCGCGCGAGAGCGCGCATATCGTCGCCATGACCGGCTCTTATTTTCGCGGTGATGCCATGCCAGTGCTAGCGCCGCAGGATGAGGCGAAGTTCGACACTGTCACCTACACCTATTATGAGCAGCTAAACGGCTATGAATATCTGAAGCAACTCGACATCGGATATTTCTTCTACTCCGGGCCGTATTCTGATGACATCCTGAAGGTGTTGGACCCTGCCGAAAAAACCATCGTCCATATCCCGAGCGTCAACTCGCGCGAAAGCACCAAGGACAAAGTCAGGGAAGTTGAGCACATCATCGAGGAATTGGGCGAGTGGCAGGGGATCGACCCTACTACGGGATTCCAATTGGTCAAAGTGCCGGACGGCCGCGTGATCAGGATTGCTGATCTGGTCGATGATGATGCGTCCAGGCGCGACCGCGTTTCGGCCGCGCTGAAAGACCCGGCGCAGAAGAACAACCGGGACCATGTGGACATCATCATTGCGCTGGGCATGGCGAAGGAAGGCTTTGATTGGATTTGGTGCGAACATGCGCTGACGGTCGGCTATCGGTCCAGCCTGACCGAGATCGTGCAAATCATCGGTCGCGCCACCCGCGACGCGCCGGGCAAGACACGCGCCCGCTTCACCAATCTGATCGCCGAGCCGGATGCTTCAGAAGAGTCTGTCACCGAAGCCGTGAACGACACGCTAAAAGCAATCGCTGCCAGCCTTCTCATGGAGCAGGTGCTAGCCCCCCGCTTTAACTTCACCCCGAAGAATCCGAACAGCGGACCGGTCGAAGGCTTCAACTATGGCGAGGGTGGTTACGACCCCAAAAGAACCAATGTCGGCTTCAATGAGGAAACGGGCCAGTTCCAGATCGAGATCAAAGGCCTTGCGGAACCCAGGAGCAAGGAAGCCGCGCGCATCTGCACCGAGGACCTGAACGAGGTGATCGCAGCCTTCGTTCAGGACAAGACGACAATCGAACGCGGCATCTTTGACGAGGAACTGATCCCCGAGGAACTGACCCAGGTCCGCCTCGGCAAGATCATCAAGGACAAGTATCCTGAACTCGACGAAGAAGATCAGGAGGCGGTACGCCAGCACGCCATTGCCGCCCTTACGCTGACGCAGCAGGCCAAGCAGATTTCGCTTGGCGGCGTCGGAGTTGGCGACGGCGAGCAGAGTGGAAACACGGCGTTGATCGACGGCGTGCGCAAATTCGCAATGGACGTGCGTGAACTCGACATCGACCTTATCGACCGGATAAACCCGTTCGGCGAAGCCTACGCCATCCTCGCCAAGACCATGAGCGAGGAGAGCCTGAAACAGGTGGCGGCGGCCATTGCCGCCAAACGTACGAACCTGACGCCGGAGGAAGCCAAGGACTTGGCCGTGCGGGCCGTCAGATTCAAGAAAGAGCGGGGACGGCTGCCGTCGATCAGTTCTACGGACCCCTGGGAGAAGCGGATGGCCGAAGGCGCAGCGGCCTTTGTCCGCTTCAAGGACGAGGGCCGCTATGAGTGACCTTGACCTCGACGAACTGCGTTCCGAACTCGACGACTTCGCGCAGCCGGAGAAGAAGGGCGGGCGCTCCGCGCGAGAGGAACGCATCCTCGCAGGATTCGACGAGATACAGCGGTTCGTAGAGCAACATGGCCACGCTCCGCAGCATGGGGAAGACCGCGACATTTTCGAGCGACTCTATGCCGTGCGCCTCGACCGGTTGCGCGCGCTTGAGGAAAGCCGCTCGCTGCTTGCGCCGCTCGACCGTCAGGGACTTCTGGCAGGAGCGGAGGTTGTCTCTGCCGCGCCTGTAGAGGCGATGGACGACGACGAGTTACTTGCAGAGTTGGAAGGCGCGGCAGGCGCGGCCGACATCACCGAGCTTCGGCATGTCCGCACCAGCGCCGACAAGCGCGCGGCCGAGGAAATCGCAAATCGCGAACCATGTCCGGATTTTCTTAAGTTCAAACCGTTGTTTGCCGACGTTCAGCGCGAACTTGACACGGGTGCCAGAACGACCCGTCCGTTCGTAAAAGATGCCGGCTTCCTAAAAGCGGACATCACGAAAGGACAGTTCTTCATAATCGGCGGGCAGATTGCCTATGTCGCCGAAGTCGGAGAACTCTTCAAAGCACCGAATGGGGAATACGACGCGCGCCTGCGCGTGGTCTATTCCAACGAAACACAGAGCAACTTGCTCCGTCGGTCACTGCAGCGGGCGCTTTACAAGGATGAAGCCGGTAGGCGCATCACCGACCCAGCGGCTGGTCCATTGTTCGCGGCAAAGGGCGAGGAAGGCGACCACGCCAGCGGCACAATTTACGTTTTGCGCAGCAAGTCGGAGAACCTAGTCGTGGAACAGCATCGCGACGTGCTGCATAAGATCGGCGTCACCGGCGGCGATGTGAAAACACGCATCGCAAACGCGAGACTCGACCCAACTTTTTTGTTGGCTGATGTAGAGATCGTCGCCACCTATAAGCTATCCAATATCAACCGTACGAAGCTGGAAAACGTTATTCACCGGATCTTCGAGCCGGCCCGCCTCGACATCGAAATCAAGGACCGCTTCGGCAACCCTGTCATCCCGCGTGAATGGTTCCTTGTGCCGCTGTTCGTGGTTGATGAGGCGGTCGAGAAGATCAGAGATGGCACCATCACCGAATATAGGTATGATCCTAAGGCGGCGGCATTGGTGCGTTTTGTTCGCCCGTGATCAAACAAAAAATGTCCCAAGTGTTTCTAAGGGTGCAGCTTTTGTTCTTGCAGAAGCTTTTCCAGACCGTCCAAGAGCGTGTCCTGAATTAGGTCACCCTTCACAGGCTGCCGCGCTAGCTTTCGAACTTTCGATACAAACGCTGACAGCTCGACAGCGAGGTCAAATGGCCGGCGAACTGCAGGTTCCTTGAGGTCCCAGTATGGTTTTGCAGCTCCGCCCTTTGGGTCTGGGGCGGAGTCCCGATTCTTCCTGAAGTTGCCACTGTGGCTGTCAATGACCATTCCGCCGTAGCGGAGAAACCACTTGCGGAGCGCGTCCTTGTCCTCCTCTTTCGTGACGTATTCGATCAAGAGGGTGGCATCGCGGCTATCGCCAACCTGTCTGAATCTATCCACGATCGCTAGTGCTACTTGATGTATCCGGATCCGTTCAGGCTCCTTGCGCGGCAACTTCTGTTTCTGTCCGTCATCCGCTGCACGTTGTGTTATCTTCCCTGGAGTGAGGTAACGTCTCCCCAGCGCAGCCGTAGCTATATCTTCAACGTGTTTGCCTTCGTTCTTTGCGTCCATCAATCGCAGGATCGGCCTGTTGTGATTTAATTTTCCCATGGTTGCCCCAAATCTAAAGTCATTTCAGGTACATTATCTTACGCTTCGATCCCTATACACCGCGTTACGGCATACCGCCGGCTACCCCGATGCGATGTACCGAGACCGCCCGTAGCAGCGCTGCTTGCGATACCCCGTGCCCCCCGCTGCTACCAGTACGCACATACCGCGCCTTTCAGCAGCGGCGCAGCTACGTGGGCGCGCGACCCTTTTCGCGCTTCCTCAAGTCAGTAAGTGTTAGCTAGCTCGCATCTCACGTGGCCCCTATATCTATGGACAAGTGCCGTCGGTCGCGCTAAATATGGGAAGCAATCGAAACCAAGCGTTGCACCGCGTGCAGTCAAGGCTGCTTCCAAACCGCGCGGTCCCTCCAGACGCAACAACCGATGCGCAAGCTGGCAAAGGCCATTCCGCTAGGTTGATAAGTTCTGTGTAGGGTGAGCAACTCTGCTTCGTGGCTGCCCTGACAAGCCACAGAAAGACCTCTCGGACCGTAAGGCTGGCGGTTGCATTTTCACCCCGAATTTCAACGGGGCGAGGATGCACTGCGCAACTTCATCCTATGCAGTTGGCTGTCGTCTCGCTCCATAGGAGACGAACATGCACGCTTTATTCAAGCTGCCTAGTCTGTATCACGCACCAAACACTCCCGCCGAAAGATTGCTCACCATGCACGAGGCCGCCGATGCTATCGGCGCTAAATACTGGCATCTCCAACGTGCCGTCAGGCGCGGCGACATCCCTAGCTACACCCCCTTCAATTCCCGACCCTTGGTCAAACTATCCGAGGTGGTGGCGTACATCGATACGTGCCGAAAGGGAGGCTCGCTGTGAAAGACAAGCGCCAACTGGAACTGAATTTCAACGACCCCGTCGAATACCTAGCTCGCCCGACTTACCTCGGCAATACAACGCGCCGCGCCAGCAATTGCGCGCCCGCAACTCTAATCGTCTATGTCAAAACGAACGTGACTGTTACTGCACCTCAAATCGGCGACGAGGAGGGGGCATGAGCAGCGTGACGCCAGACACCCCCTCGGCCATCACTTTTCTTAACCGGTTCACGCCCTCAGATCGGTGGGACTTGGCCGCGCTTCCGCCTGACGGCGGCAAGCCTGAATTCCGGACCTTTCTGCCTGGCCAACACGAGCAGGCCAGCAGTTGGATTGACGCGCGGCAAGGTACCAAAGGCCTCTATTACCACGTCAATAAACTGCGGGCGGACGCACGCAACATCAAAGCAAAGAAGCCAGACATCGTCGCGGTTCGTGCCCTGCACGTTGATGTTGACCTGAACGACGAGGCTGCGTTGTCAGCTTTGAGGAATTTTACGCCTACGCCAACCGTCATTGTTTTTTCCGGTGGCGGTTATCAGGCGCTTTGGCACTTGGCCGAGCCATCAACTGAGTTCGAGCGCGTTGAACAAATCAACATTTGGGTTGCTCAGCAGCTTGGCGGCGACAATTGCCACAACATCGACCGGCTGCTTCGCCTGCCGGGGACCGTCAATCTTCCGAACGCCAAAAAGCGCTCTGCTGGCCGTGTTCCAGTGTTGGCGAGGATCGTCGAATGAACTGGAACCTATCGTATTCACTTGACGACTTTCCAAAGAGCGACGCCCCGCTTTCGAAAGCGCAGCGGCATGCATTCACAGACCCTACTGAGCTGACACCCATCAGCCTGGACGGCCTTCCCAATGCAACGGCTCGGACAGCGATGTTGCGACAGTTGATCGAAACAGGCGACGATCCTGGGCGTCCGCGCTCGGGACCGAACCCTCGCCATCCGAACCGGAGCCATTCTGTATTTGCTGCTGCCCTTGGCTTAGCTCGCGCGGGATGCGATCCGACACAGATTGCTCGCATTCTTCTCAATCCTGCATACGGCATCTCGGCCTCTGTGTTGGATAAACGCAACGCACGAGCCTATGCGCTTCGGCAGGCGGCGAGGGCACTTGAGACACTTGAGACCGGCTGGGTCGACACCGAAAGATCAGGCAGACCTAAACCCACAATGCCCAATACCTTGCTGGCGCTTGGCCGGCTGGACCTGTCGTTTGCCTACGATCGATTCCGCTACAGGAAAATGGTCAACGGCGCGATCCTTCAAGAATTCCAGGGCGAGTTGAGCGACGACGCCGTCGCGATGATACGCGCTCAGATTCTTGACACTTTCAAGTTCGATCCCAGAGCGGAAAATGTCCGCGACGCCGTCAATCAGTTGTGTCTGGAAAACGCCTTCCACCCGGTGCGTGAGATGCTCGACGCTTTAGCGTGGGACGGACAGCCGCGATTGGATAAATGGCTCGCCACTTACCTCGGAGCAAATGACACAGCGTTAAACACTGCGATCGGCGCTATCGTCCTTATCGCTGCGGTGCGCCGCATTCGAAGGCCGGGCGTGAAGTTCGACCAAGTCCTTATCCTCGAAGGTCCGCAGGGATCGGGCAAGTCGAGCGCGCTAAGGATCATGGCAGGCGAAGGCCTTCATTCCGATCAAGAAATCCTGACCCAGGAAGCGCGCGCCCAGATGGAGCTTATGGAGGGCGTATGGCTTTACGAACTGGGCGAAGTCGAGGGTTTTAGCCGTGCCGAAGTTAATAAGATCAAGGCTTTCGCCTCTCGCCAGGAAGATCGCTCACGAATGGCTTATGGCCGGTTCGTCGAATCCCGGCCACGCCAGGGAATCTTCATCGGAACGACCAACGAGACAACTTACCTACGAGACCAGACAGGCAATCGCCGCTTCTGGCCGGTGCAGACAGGAAAAATTGACCTCGAAGCACTCACGCGTGACCGTGACCAGATTCTCGGAGAAGCGGCTGTCCGGGAGGCCCGAGGCGAGTCCATTGGGCTGCCAGAACAGCTATGGGCGGCGGCAGCGGCTGAACAGGCAGAACGGCTAGAGGAGGACCCTTGGCTAGAGATTCTAGCCAAGGTGAAAGGCAAATCGACAGGCGAGGTCGTTCGGGTGGAAACCAGCCACCTCCTTAGGGTCGTGCTTGGCATGGACACGGAACGGTTAAACCCGTTTCATTCGAAACGGATAGCAATCCTCATGCGTCGACTTGGCTGGATCCAGACAAAGTTCCGAGCAGGCAACGCCACCGTTCGCGGCTACGAGCGACCCAAAACTGAGGGTCACGTGGACGACGACAGCCTATCCTCGGATTACGATAAACCCAGGTTCTAGCTGTGGCATGGTGGCATGTGTGGCATGTCCTGGGGAAGGGGACGGCGGTTTATAGAACAGCGGTGCGTGTGCACAGCACCGTAGTGCGGGCGGCCGTGGCGTGCCACGCATGCCACACGTGGCCCGGCTAATCTCAGTGACGGGGTTGCGCCTTATTTACTGCACCGCCCCCTCAGCGAGCCACAGCGGTTGTTCCCGCTGCGATTTCAACCTCGGTGGCCGAGGAATCCGAGATATCCGGAGTCGCGTCGCCTCGCGGCCTCGACCTGTCCCGACATGCCGAGGTTACGCGACCGGTTACAGTTTGGGCCGTTTCACGGGTTCGCGCGCCGCTCCGGCGATCTTGCGTGTGTTGTTTCCGCATGTTTTCGTTCCCGTTTTTTTCCTTTCCGGCGAGCATCATCATGAACGATTTCAACGTATCCATCACTACCGCAACCCGTCGCCGCAAGCTGCGCGACGGTACGGCTGCGCTCTATCCGCAGTATTACTGCGAGTACCGCGAGCCACTGACCCGTAAACGCCGCCGCCGGGCGTTCAACCGCAAGAAGGACGCCGAGGCGTTCCGCAATACGCTGCTGCTCAAAGTCGCCGAGGGCAACTATCTGGACGAACGTAATTCTCCGACCGTAGCGCAAGCAATCGAGCATTGGCTGCTGACTAAGGATGGCAACGTCAAGCCGTCGACGCTGATGGGCTATAAGGTAGTGGTATTCGGCGCTATCCGAGGGCCATTGCTGGTGGGAAGCCGTCAGGAACGTGCCGACTATACCGAGACTGGTTCAACGCCCAAGAATGCCCGCTTCATCAAACTGCTCGGACATATCAAGCTGTCGGACCTAACAACAGCCATGATCCGGGTCTGGCACCGGACGGTCACCGAGCAATGTGGCAGCTATACGGCCAACCGGGCCAAGTCGCACCTCAAGTCGATCCTGGCCTTGGCTGAGGAAGACTTCTCCATCCGCGTGCCCTCTATGCCGACCGGGCTGGCGCGGATGAGGCACAAGGTCAAAAAGGCAATCCTAACCACCGAGCATATCGGCAAGCTGATCGCGGCGGCCAAGAACGATCCGGAGCAGGGTATCTACTACGCCTTCGCTTTCCTCGCCGGTACTCGGCCCTCCGAACAGTTGGGCCTGCTCTGGTCTGAAGTTGACTTCGAGCGCAACGTAATCCGTATCCGCCGAATCCAGGAACGCGACGGCTCGCTCGCGGAGATGACCAAGACAGAGGCAGGCACGCGCGCAATCCCTATGAGCGCCGTGCTTCGCGAGATGCTGCTGGCGTGGCGAGTTCGCTGCCCTAGGTTGGGGAAGGAGCTGCATCGCGTCTTTCCCGGCCCTGGCCGGCTACAGGAATGGCCGAAACCCCGGCTCGGTGGCGGCGGTGCATTGCTCTACCAGAATTTCCGCAAGCGCTACTGGACACCGGTCTTCAAGACGCTCGGCCTGCCATATGTGACGCCACACTCGGCCCGCCATTCGTTCATCTCGACGTTGCAGGCGCAAGGCATCGAGATCGGCCTTGTGGCGCAGATCGCAGGTCATGCAAACCCGACAGTCACGCTTGGCCACTACACCCAGGCCGTTCGTGACGGCAGTGCAGCGATCGCCGCGCTGGACCGCGCCTACAGCGGCTAGTGCGCCAGCAGCGCCCGCGCCGCGCCACGGGGACCGTACGCACGGCCCTGTGGGTACGGCAGCAGGCCCGCAGGCCCGCACCGCAGGTGGCGGCATGGCTGTGGTCAGGCCTGCACCCCAGCGGCAGCCTTTAACATATTGATAGTAATCAGATAATTGCGCCTTAGCTCCCGCTGTATTTTACTGTGCTGTTGAACAGTAGGAGAGATCAATGCACATCCTGATCAGGGACAAGCAAACTGGGAGCGAGGAGTGGATCCCACTTGAATCCGCTGCGCTGATCATGGGGCTTGATGCTGCCGAGATAGAATGGGCGCTTGAGGAGTTTGGCGAGTGCGAGTCAGTAGACCACATCGCCATCGAGCCGGAATAGCCCCCACCACCCGCGCCCACCCCACGTGGAGGCTACACTCCAGTCGACGCATTTTGTATTTGCGCCGTCCCCGCGCGCAAGCCTCGACACTCCCCCTTCAACTAAAGCTGAGAGCAAGCCGACGGGACCCGTTTGGGTCTGGAAACTAACGGAAAGGCGTACCCGAAACTTAATACGATCAATCGATCCGGTAATTGACGCCGGTTGGCGAGACGCTGAGTACTTTCAGCGATCTGCCTTCGATCTTGAAGCTTTGGCCCTTACCTAAAGCGATCTGGATCGGTTGCGTCGCTGTTGCGTATTGCGAAGAGCCGCGCGGCGGAATGTATTTGTAAGAAGTCGAACTCGCGGTTCCCGAAACGGGCATGCCTCCAACCGTGCCGCTGATGTTGGTGTTGGTGGTGCTCGGCAGAATGAGGGGCGTCTCGCTCATCGTTGTCGCATCGCTCTCGACTGTTACGTCGGAGCGCTCGAAAATTGCCTGCCCACCACGTGTGCCAAGATAGCGGACGGTCGTTTGTCCGGCATTGGTGGTGCGGCCGAACAGATCGGCTTTACCGAATGCGTTGGGCAAGGCACGCCGGGACTGGAATTTCATCACCGTGTCCCCAGGACCGGCCGACCGGACGTTACCGGTGGCGGGAGTAAGCAGAGAGGTCTTTGTATCGACCGGTGAACAGGCCGCTTGAGCCAGCGCAGCCAGTAACAATGCAGAGCAAGTGAATGGTTTCATTATCGGCATGCCGGGCAACCTATTGATAAGAAATCGTTATTCGAAAAATCACGCGCGAATTTTGCTGTCAATTATTGGTACGGCAATACGAGACTGGCCGACATATCGACCTGTAATGAAGTCCTCGTCCAGCGTCGGCAGGCCTCTGTCGCGGCGACTGCCAATCGAGCCGGCCCCTCCGGATGAATAACAAGCAAGAAGACCACGTGAGCGGTGGTGAACGTCCAGAGCAGCGCATCAGGTGCGACGCTTCGCAGACGCTCGATACAGGAAGCCAGGAAGGCGCGACGCTCCACCCTTGGAAAGTGTTGGTAAATCAGCAGAGATTTCCCCGACGCATAGAACCGGGCTACCTCATCCAGATAGAGGAATTTGGAAGAGTTCTTGCGGCCCTTCCGCAGCGATATTTCCAGGCCGTTATCCGGATCAAAGAAGACAAGATCGGCGCTCTGAAACGCGCCCCGGTACTGTTCCATAAACGCAGCTCGGCCCGAAAGCTCATCCGGCAACAGTTCGTTGAAGTAGGACGCACCTGAAATGGCGCCGCTGTCCTCAATGGTTTGAAGTCGCCGGCGATCGGCCTCGTCTGCCGCCTGCGCCAAGATGTCGAACAATTCCGGGTCGAAGTGCCGAAACCGCTCCGGCTGTTGAAGATAGGCCAGTTTACCGCCGTCAGAGCTCCCGTCAGAGGGCGTCAGCATCCAGCATACGCCGATGCGGTTTGCGCCGCCCCACGACAGCGCCCGCAGCAAGGCATATTTCCGATAGTCGCTGATGTCCCCGACGTACTGATGCTTCACGGTTCCCGCCTTCACTGCTGCGAGGACGGAGAACTGAATTTGCATCGGTTGTGCCTACAGAATGTGGCGCAGCTTCAGGACTCGTAATTGTGGGGCGTCTCTCACATAAGTCGCAACCATATTGCGAAATTGCTGAAAGTCGCAACCCGATTTCCTTCGCGCGAAAGCGGTGTCCATCGAGTCTCGTACTCGGAGGTGCCGTGTGTCACTCGCAACAATCTTCGGCTCGAATTTGCGCCACTACCGAAAGGCTAAGAAACTCACTCAGGACCAGCTGGCTGAGATAGTCGAGCTGTCTTCGGAAATGATCAGCAAGGTTGAACGCGGCATTGCCGCGCCGTCCTTTGCTACGGTCGAGAAGTTATCGGAAGTGCTCGAAGTGCCCGAAGTTGCTTTTTTTGGTGTTGGCTTGGTGGTAGCGAGCGACAACGCGCGGATGCGGCAGCTATCAAAGATTCAAACCCAGTTGTCCCGGATGAACGAGGACCAGTTGGCTCGTGCCAGCAAGTTGTTAAGCGCCTTGATCGATTGATTTTGTTACTAAAGGTTCAGTTCTGGTTCGCGGCTTCCACTGCCGGCGACTCCGGTGTAACAAGATTCTCAGCGAACGGGGGGAATCGGATGGCCAAACGGTGGCTGGGGTTAATTACGTCCAAAGATTTGGTAACCGTAGTCGATGCAGAGGTGCCGGACGGTGACAACCCAATTGTGGTCATCTCGGACGATACTTGGCGCATACAGAAGGGTGACCGAGCGGCGGCTTACAGCGTGCTGCACCAACAGTGTACTGACTATGTCACTGAGAATGGCATCGAGGCGGTGGTCGTGAAGGCGAGCGCCGTTACAGGCCAGGGCTCAGCCAAGTTAGGGCTCCTTATCAGCGCCGAGGTTCGTGGGATCGTCATGGCAGCAGCAGGTGCTCTTTGCCCGGTAAAAGCTCTCTCAAAAGCTGTGATCAGCAAGACCTACGGTGATCGCAAGGTCGATGAATACGTTGCCGATGATGCGTTTTGGGTGGCCCATACGACTGGCGGCAGTCTGCGAAAGCTCAGTCGTGAGGCCGCGATGCTTCTAATCGCGGCGAGAAATGTCTGATGAGTGATTACGTCTCTGGGCTCAAAGTTGGGGCCAAGCTTGGCAATGGCCACTTCGGCGAGGTCTTTATGGGAGAGGACCCTGCACACGGCCAAGTGGCGGTAAAAATTCTCCGACGAGAGAAGTTCCATGATGATACGACCTGGCCGACCTATAAGGAGAGCTATTTGGCAGAGGCGCAGAACCTCTCGAAGGCCAGCCATCGCAATGTGGTCAAAGTTCATCATGTCGTTGAGGCCTCTGACGGCGAAAGCGTTCTGATCTGTATGGCCTTCTGCTCCGGCGGTTCTCTTCAGAAGTCATTTGAGAACGGACCGATGACCCTGTCCGCCGTCAGAAAGATCGGGACCGAGGTTCTGATGGGCTTGGGCGCAATGCACGCTCGTGGGATGATCCACCGTGATATCAAGCCCGCCAACCTCCTGCTAAACGGTCGGTCTGAGGCGCAGCTTAGCGACTTCGGACTGGTGACCGATGACCTTGTCCTCGGCTACGCCTCGCAGGCCGGCTATAGCGACCATATCGCTTACGAGGTTTGGAATGGCAAAGGGACAAGCGTTAGGTCAGACATTTGGGCGCTTGGCATGACGCTCTTTCGGTTACTGCATGGGAAAATCTGGTATGAGGCCGCGCCAAGCCCTCAGCACGTGGTAGAACATGGCGGTTTCGCGAACACGCTTAAGTGGTTACCGCATATACCAAAGCCGTGGCGCCGAGCTATCCGCAAGATGCTGAATGACGACGACAGCGCCCGATACCAGAACGCGGCGCAAGCGCTGGCAGGTCTGTCCAATCTCCCTGTCACACCTGTTTGGGAGACCGCCGTTGCACTCGACTCTGTGCGGTGGCAGCAGCTTAGGGGCGACCGCCGTATTTTCGTCGAATGGCAACGCCACTCGCCGCGCAAACACGAATGGAAGGCCTGGAGCGAGCCAGTTGGTTCGGGCCGCATCCGACAGCTCGGTGCCTCCTCTGGTGCTGTAGGGGCGCGCCAAGCGGTCTCCAAGCTTGAGGCATTCTTCGCGGCTTAGCTCGGCCTTAATCGGCGGGGAAGAAGATACCGCCCGGTCAAATCATTGCCAGTTATCCGCTTAAGGCCCAACCTAGCCGTAGCGATAGCTTGCCGCTCTTTTCGACATTTCCCGCAGTATGCCGCATCAGCAACGATGCCCTGCGGCGGGCGCCAATGGCGGGCGCAGTTCCTGCACTGGGGCAGACTCAGACCCAAATTTGGCGGCTTGCTGCTCATCGGCTCCTCGCCACCCTTATCTAACGAAGTCGCGAACAAAACGTGAATCACCTATTAGCAATTGTCAAGAGTCTCGGCTGATTGATCGGATAAACTGGTTCGACGATCATATGGGGTCGGATTGTGAAACTGCAGGACGCTAGACAACGGCATTCCGTGCTGGGTCGAAATCCTTGAACACGAATGTGGTAACCACACAGTAACCCTGACCTTTGCACCGTCTTTGCCGATTGCCGTTTTCCCAGGCCCCGAAACGCGAAAAAGCCGCGGCGAACCGCGGCTTTTCAATGCTTGATCCCCCGAAGGAAACTGGAGCGGGTGAAGCGATTCGAACGCTCGACCCCAACCTTGGCAAGGTTGTGCTCTACCCCTGAGCTACACCCGCTCACACGGCATCTTGGCCGCAAGCCGGGCCTATATGGCTTAAGAGCGCGGCGATTGCAACAGGGAATCGCAGGCGTTTTTCAACGCCGGGGCGGATGCCGGCAAAGCGCCGCCCCTCCGGTTTTTGCCGTGCGCCGGCGCGCCGGTCTTGTGTCCGCCGCATCATTGGCCGTAAACGGCATGGCGCATAATGGACCGGGAAGAACACCGATGCCGAAGACCGAAGCTGACCTTTTTGCCTTCCTTGCCGAACTCGGCATCCCGGTTTCCACGAAACGGCATCCGCCGCTCTATACAGTGGCCGATTCGCAGGCGCTGCGCGGCGAGATCGCCGGCGGGCATACGAAGAACCTGTTCCTGAAGGACAAGAAGGACAATTTCTTCCTGGTCACGGTCGGCGAGGACGCGGTCGTCGACCTCAAGCAGATCCATCAGCTGATCGGCGCCGCCAGCCGCGTCTCGTTCGGCAAGCCGGAGATGCTGATGGAACTGCTCGGCGTCGTGCCGGGGGCGGTGACGGTTTTCGGCGTTATCAACGACGTCGCGGGGCGGGTCAAAGTGATTCTCGATGCAGCGTTGATGGAACATGCGGTGATCAACGCGCATCCGCTGACCAATGAGGCGACGACGTCGATCGCGGCGGCGGACCTGATCAAATTCGTCGAGGCAACCGGGCACGATGCTGCTATCTTGAAAGTCTCGGCGTGATCGCCACATGCATGCTTGAAAATCGGGCCTGAAAACGATCGGGCCCGAAGCCGATTGCTGGAAAGGCGGCGGCCGCCCACAGGCGGCGCCATGGAAGGGTAGAGACATGAGCGACAAGAATCCGTTTGGCGGCGCCTATGGCGGCAATGGCGGCCAATATGCCACCACCGTGCAATATGGCGGGGCTGCACCGGCGCGCGCCAACCCGGCCATGGGCCAGGCGACCGCGGGTCCGGCCCCTGCCGGCGATGTCATCAAGGACACCACGACCGCCACCTTCGCGGCCGACGTCATCCAGGAGTCGCGCCGCCAGCCGGTGCTGGTCGATTTCTGGGCGCCCTGGTGCGGGCCGTGCAAGCAACTCACACCGCAGCTGGAGAAGGCGGTCAAGGCTGCCGGAGGCAGGGTCAAGCTGGTCAAGATGAACATCGACGACCATCCTTCGATCGCCGGTCAGCTCGGCATCCAGTCGATCCCCGCGGTCATCGCCTTCAAGGACGGCCAGCCGGTCGACGGCTTCATGGGAGCCGTTCCCGAGAGCCAGATCAACGACTTCATCACCAAGGTCGGCGGCAAGGGCAATGGCGCGCCGCCGGTCGCCGAGGCGCTGGCAGCCGCGGCCGAGGCGCGCGACGCCGGCGACATGCAGACGGCGGCTGATATCTACGATGCGATCCTGGCGCAGGCACCGGAAACGATCGAAGCGATCGCCGGGCTGGGCGACCTCTTGTTCGAGGCCGGCGATGTCGAGGGCGCCGAGGCCCTGCTGGCGACCGCGCCGGAAGCCAAGAAGGATGCGCCGGCCCTCGCTGCGCTCCGTGCCAAGATGGCGGTGGCGGCGCAGGCTGCCGCGCTCGGCAATCCGGCGGAGCTGGAGCGGCGGCTGGCGGACAATCCCGGCGACCATCAGGCCCGCTTCGACCTGGCCATGATCCAGAATGCCAAGGGGGACCGCACCGCGGCCGCCGACAATCTGCTGGCTATCATCAAGGCCGACAGGACGTGGAACGACGACGGCGCCAGGTCGCAGTTGCTGCAATTGTTCGAGGCGTGGGGCATGACCGACCCGGC
The DNA here is from genome assembly GCF_020164785.1 of Mesorhizobium sp. ES1-1. GTDB lineage: Bacteria > Pseudomonadota > Alphaproteobacteria > Rhizobiales > Rhizobiaceae > Mesorhizobium. The sequence goes on from NZ_JAIUGX010000003.1 coordinate 124,630, forward strand.
GACATTGGCGGCGCGGCGCAAATTGTCGTCGCTGCTGTTTTCCTGACCGGTTGTTTTGCCGCAGCGGCTTGCTGCCGGCCACCGCCGCGCCAGATAGTGCATGCCGCCTGAATGTGACCCAGTCTGGAAAACGCGGCATGCATGAACGGCAAAGAACCGGAGCGGCCGCATGGGTCGCTCTGAACACGACGGCGTCCCGGCGGACGGCAGCACCGAGGCGGGTCACGGAAATGACTGGAGGAATGTGTGCAAGCGGGAAACGCGCATTATCGGCTAGGCAAGGACTTGCCGTCGACGATCCCGATCTTTCCGCTCGAGGGAGCGCTTCTGCTGCCCGGCGGGCGCATGCCTCTTAACATTTTCGAGCCGCGCTATGTGCAGATGGTGGACGAAGCGGTTTCAGGCTCGCGGCTGATCGGCATGATCCAGCCCAGCCTCGACGGCGCGCTGCGCCCCGATGGCGAGCCCGAGCTCTGCAAGGTCGGCTGCGCCGGCCGCATCATCGCCTTTTCGGAAACCGGCGACGGCCGCTATCTGATCTCGCTGCAGGGCGTGTGCAGGTTCCGCATCGCCAGCGAATTGCCGGTCAAGACGCCGTTTCGCCAGGGCAAGCTGGCGCCTTTCCTCGCCGACCTCAATGAGGACCAGGCGGCAAGCGAGATCGACCGGCCGGCGCTGCTCAAGGCCTTTCGCGCCTATCTGCAGGTCAATGATCTGGAAGCCGATTGGGAGAGCGTCAGCCGGGCCGAGAATGCCATGCTGGTCAACGCGCTGTCGATGATGGCGCCTTACGGGCCGGCCGAAAAGCAGGCGCTGCTGGAGGCGCCGGATTTGAAGACGCGGGCCGAGACGCTGATCGCCATCACCGAGATGGCGCTGGCGCGCGAGAATGAGGATTTTGGCTCAAGCTTGCAGTAGGAGGGCGCGATGGCGACGGACGGACGTCACGGGAAGAAAGTCAATGTCGATCCCAAGCTGCTCGAGCTGCTGGCCTGCCCGCTGACCAAGGGGCCGCTGGCCTGGGATGCGGAGCGCGGCGAACTGGTTTCCAGGGTCGCCAAGCTTGCCTATCCGGTGCGGGACGGCATCCCGATCATGCTGCCCTCGGAGGCGCGCACGCTTTCCGCCGAGGATGTGCTTGCACAACCGAGGCCGGGCGGGGCCTCTTGAGAGGCGGTGGATGACCGAGGGCGCGTGTCAGCCCGCCTACTGAAAATTCCGTCCTTTCGGCATGACGCTTTCGGCTTCTTCAGACAGGGTTACGAGATCCTGTCCCATCGGCATGGGCCGGCTATCGCGGTCCCGCGCCTTTTCGGGGACGCGGCCTGAATCCGGCCGAACGGCACTCCCCGCCTTTTCCAGAAGCACGGTCAGCCAGGGCGTCAAATCCTCAATCTTCTCGGCGACGATGTGGATCACCCCCGTTTCAGACTGCAGCTTGCCGGTCACCTTCACGAACCGCGCGCCCATGACGATGGGCCGGAAGCGCTCGAAGGTTCGCTGCCAGAAGATGATGTTGGCGACGGCCTTGTCGTCCTCCAGCGTCAGGAAAATGGCGTTGCCCTTGCCGGGGCGCTGCCGCACCAGGACAAGCCCGGCAACGGAGACCCGCCTGCCGTCGCGCACGGAAGGCAGGTTCGCATTGGGCGTGACGCCGGCGCGGTCGAGCCGCTCGCGCAGGAAGGCTACGGGATGCGCCTTCAGCGACAGGCCAAGCGAGCGGTAATCATGAATGACATGCTCGCTGAGCGGCATTCTGGGCAGAATCGTCTCGGGTTCCAACTCGGGCAGACGGACCGAAGGCCGGTCGAACAGCGGCAGTTTTTCGGCGGCACTTTTGCGGTCAAGCGCCCGCACCGCCCACAGCGCTTCGCGGCGGTCCAGGCCGAGCGAGCGGAAGGCATCGGCCTGCGCCAGCTTTTCGATTTCATCGGCATCGAGGCCTGAGCGCAGCCATACGTCCCGCACGCTCTCATAACCCTCGCCGCGCCGCTCGACGAAAGCCTGCATGCGTTCTTTCGACAGGCCTTTGATCTGGCGGAAACCGAGCCGCACCGCATGGCCCGTCTCGATGACACCGCGCATCTCGGCATGGCGGGCCAGGATGCGGGCCGGGTTGAAAGGCGCTTCTTCCAAGGTGCAGTCCCAGACCGAATGATTGACGTCGACATCGCGGATGTCGACGCCATGATCGCGCGCGTCGCGCACAAGCTGGGCCGGCTGGTAGAAACCCATCGGCTGGGAATTCAGGATCGCGGCGCAGAACACGTCGGGATAGAAGGTCTTGAACCAGCAGGAGGCATAGACGAGCAGGGCGAAGGACGCAGCATGGCTTTCGGGAAAGCCGTATTCGCCAAAGCCCTCGATCTGCTTGAAGCAGCGCTCGGCGAAGTCCTTGGTGTAGCCCCGGCTGGTCATGCCGTCGATCATCTGCTGGCGGTAATTGCCGATCGTACCGGTGCGCTTGAAGGTGGCCATGGCGCGGCGCAGCTCGTCGGCCTTGCCCGGTTTGAAGCCGCCGGCAACGATGGCGATCTTCATTGCCTGTTCCTGGAACAGCGGCACGCCCAGCGTCTTGCCGAGAATCTCCTTGAGTTCCGGCTTGGGATATTCGGCCCTTTCCTTGCCTTGGCGGCGGCGCAGATAGGGATGGACCATGTCGCCCTGGATCGGCCCCGGCCGCACGATCGCGACTTCGATGACGAGATCGTAGAATTCGCGCGGCCTGAGGCGCGGCAGCATCGACATCTGGGCCCGCGATTCGATCTGAAAGACGCCGAGCGTGTCGGCGCGGCAGATCATGTCATAGACGCGCTGGTCCTCCGCAGGCAGGGTGGCCAGAACATAGGGTTGCCCGAAGGCGTCGCGTGCCTTCGGATAGTGCTCGGTAAGCAAAGTGAAGGCGCGCTGCAGGCAGGTCAGCATGCCGAGCGCCAATATATCCACCTTGAGGATCTTCACCGAGTCGAGGTCGTCCTTGTCCCACTCGACCATCTTGCGCTCGTCCATCGCCGTCTTGACGATCGGCACGATTTCGTCGAGGCGATCCCGGGTGATGACGAAGCCGCCGACATGCTGGGATAGGTGGCGGGGAAACCCCATGATCTCGTTGGCACGCTCCATCACATGCATGGCCACCGGATCGGCTTGGTCGAGGCCGCCGGCGCGGGCTTCCTTTTCGCCGAGTTCGGAGGTCGACCAGCCCCAGATGGAGCCGGAAAGCGATGACCTGACATCCTCGGACAGGCCCATCGCCTTCGACACTTCGCGCAGCGCCGAGCGGCCGCGATAGCTGATGACGGCGGCGGCGAGCGCGGTGCGCTTGGAGCTGTATTTCTCGTAGATGTACTGGATGACGGTTTCGCGCTTTTCATGCTCGAAATCGACATCGATGTCGGGGGGCTCGTTCCGTTCCTCGGAAATGAAGCGCTCGAAAAGCGAATTGATCCGTTCGGGACCCACCTCGGTGATGCCGATGCAGAAGCAGACGACCGAATTGGCGGCCGAACCGCGCCCCTGGCACAGAATGTTCTGGCTGCGCGCGAATTTGACGATGTCGTAGACGGTGAGGAAATAGCGGGCATAGTTGAGGCGTTCGATCAGGACGAGTTCTTCATCGATGCGCCTGGTGACGAATTCGGGTACCCCCGCGGGATAGCGGGTGACCGCGCCCTCCCTTGCCAGTCTTTCGAGCTCCGCTTGCGGGCCGAGGCCCGATTGCGTCGGCTCGTCAGGATAATTATACTGGAGGTCGCTCAGCGAGAAGGTCAGCTCGCGGGCGAACAGCAAGGTCTCGGCCAGCGCCTGCGGATGCCGGCGAAACAGGCGCGCCATTTCCATCGGCGGCTTCAAATGGCGCTCGGCATTGGCGGCGAGGTCCAGCCCGACCTCGGCGACGGGCGTGTTGAGGCGGATGGCGGTCAGCACGTCCTGCAGCGGGCGCCGTTGCGCCGTGTGATAGAGAACGTCGTTGGTGGCCATCAAGGGGATGCCGACGCTTTCGGCCATCGCCGCCGCCTGTTCGATGCGGAACCGGTCATTGCCCGCATAGCAGGGTGAGACGCCAAGGCGCAGGCTTCTTCCGAAGCGATCCTTGAGCTGGCGCAGCACGGCGAGCCCATCTTCCGCGCCGGCCTCCGGATCGGGCAGGACGGCCAAGGACATCAGGTCGCCCCATTCGAGCAGGTCCTCGCGCCGGAGCAGGGTGGCACCTTTTTCGGTTTCGTCGCGCAGATTGGCTTGCGTCAGCATGCGGCACAGATAACCCCAACCCTTGCGATCTTGCGGATAGGCGAGAATGTCCGGAGTGCCGTCGCCAAAGACCAGCCGGCAGCCGGGATGATAGGAGAAGCTCTCCGCCCTGGCCTGCTGCCAGGCGCGCACCACGCCCGCCACCGTGTTGCGGTCGGCAAGGCCGATCGCCGAGAAGCCCAGGAGCTTGGCCGCGACCACCAGCTCCTCCGGCCTGGAGGCGCCGCGCAGGAAGGAGAAGTTCGACTGGATGCCGAACTCGGCATAGGGGATGCCGGTCAGCGCGTTCATGCGAAGACACCGTGCATGAACCAGCGCGGCGGGACTTGAGAGCCGCCATAGAGACCTTGCCGGTAGAGCCAGTAGCGGCGGCCGTCGGCATCTTCGATGCGGAAATAGTCGCGTGTCGACGCCGCCGGGTCGCTTGGCGCCGCGCGCCACCATTCGGCGGCGATGCGCTCCGGCCCCTCGGCCCGGGCGACCCGGTAGAGCGCGCGCCGCCAGCGAAAGTGCAGCGGCGGCCCTTCCGGCATTTCGGTGGCGGGGACTTCAATGGGCTCGGGCGAGCGGAAAAGCCGGATCGGCCGTTCCGGCGGGAAGATCGTGATCGGCGCCGGCAGCCGTTGCGGCTTCTTCGGCGGCGTGGTCCGGCGCGGCGGCTCGGCAAAGGGCGGCGTGGCGACGGCACGTTCCGGCAGATGGCTTTCCACAGCGACCGACCTGAGCACCGCATCTTCGCCAAGCCGGGCGCGGATGCGGTCGGCGAACAGCGCGATGTCGGCGCCGTCGTCGGCCACTTCTCCGGTCAGATCGGCCTGCGCCATGTCGAAGGCGGCGGCGGCCAGCACGGAGAGGCGCACCAGGTCGAAACCATAGCCGGCATCGATATCCTGCTCGAGCGCGGCCAGCCTTTCATGGAACAGGCGCTGGATCAGCCGGGGCTCGCGCATCGGCCGCGACGTGCCGATGGCGATGCGGCTGACGGCACCGTCGACGCGAAACAACAGCAGCGCCAGTGTCCGGGCGCCCTCGCCACGGCGTTCGAGGTCGGCCTTCAAGGTCGTGGCCAACATGCCGACCAGCTTTTCGATGTCCTCGGTCAGGGTGACGGGCTCTGCAAGATGGCGTTCCACCGAAAGCGGCGCGACGGGAAGGCGCGGCGACACGGCTTCGTCGAGGCGGCCAATCGCCTGGTCGAGACGCAGCAGCAGCGAGGCGCCGAAGCGGCGGGCCAGCGGCGCGCGGGGCGCCGTCATGACGGCGCCGGCCGTGCGCAGGCCGACGCTTTCCAGGCTGGTCCTGGTCGCGGGGTCGATGCGCAACGCTGCGAGCGGCAGGGGCGCCAGCAGCGCCTCCTCCTCGCCGCCGGCGACAATGCGGTCCCTAGCGAACCGTGCCGCCGCCCAGGCCGCGCCCGGCGTCGCGGCAAGACCGGCGCGGACATCGAAACCCTGATGGAAGAAGCGCGACAGGATGTCGTCCAGCATGACGCGTTCGCCGCCGAAGAGATGGGTGCAGCCGGTCACGTCGAGGAACAGGCCGTCGGCCCCGTCCAGCGCCACCAGCGGAGTGTAGCGGTCGCACCAGTCGGCCAGGCCTTCGAGCAAGCGGCGGTCGGCCTCCGGGTCGGCCTCGACGATGTCGATCGACGGATGCATGGCGCGCGCATCGGCGATGCCCATGCCGCGTTTCAGATGCAGCGCCTCAGCCCGCTCGTCGAGGGCCGAGATGCGCTGCGCGTTGCCCTGGCGGTGGCTGATCACGAGCGGTGGTTGAGAGGGCGGCGGGCGATCCGACGGCCGGGAACGCCAGGACCGCCCCAGACGCTGCCGCAGGATCCTTTCCGCCGCCAGATAGGGAAACCACAGGGACAGGATTCGTTGCCCGTTCTTTCCGTCTCGCCTCGGTCCTTCGTTCGTCGCCCCATCTCTCATCGAATGCGCGGTCATCGGGGTTCCACTCCAGTGTGAATTGTCCGGGCAAGGCCGTGCGGCTCTTGCCGATGGTGACGGTGAAGGCTGGGCGGCCGATCGAGCCGGCGAGCGGCCCGGCCAGGGTGGCGCGCGGCACTGCCGGCGCAGAGGCGACGATGAGGCGGACGGGCGCCGCCGTGGGTTCGGGACCGGCGGCCTGGCGTAGCAGGAACACTGGCCGTCCGGCGCCTTGTGTCCTTGCATGCAGCCGTCGGGTCGCGGTCAGGTCCAGCCTTTGCGGATTGCCGCGGATCTCCAGGATGACAGCGGCGAGCGCCGTCATCCGTGCGGCCTCCTCGGCGACCCACAGAGCATCGACAAGCCTTGGCGCTTCTGAAAACAGCAATTGCTCGGGTTCGATGCCGAAGGAGGCATGCAGCCCCCTGGCGTAGGGAAAGCCGGCCTCGCGGAAAATCTCCGAAGTGCCGATCCACAGCACCGGCAGCCCTTGCGCCTGCTTGAGGATCAGGCTGGTGAGCGACAAGGCGAAGCCCGCGACGGCTCCGGCATCGCGGGTTTGCGTGCCGTGGATCTCGCTTAGCGCCGCTTTCGGCAAACCGCCGCCCAGCGCGGCATCGAGACGTTCGGCGCCGGTGGACAGGAAGGCATCCGGCGATGCCACGGCAAGCCCGCGCCGTACAAGCGTGAGATCCGTAGCGGACGCGCGCGTATCGGCTGCGGCATCGGCGCCGAAATCGGCATCAAGAGGTGCGGCGGCCGGCGCATTCAGGCGCTCGGGCAGCGTTCCCTCGATCTTCGCGATCTGGCGGCGCAGGGCAAAAACAGTCTCCCGCGCCACGGCGGTCATCGCCATGACGGTCAGCTTCCAATCACGATTGTTCCTGTTATGTTCTTATAGATTCCAGAGGGCGTCAGGAGAGTCAAGCAGAGTCATAAGGAATTTATTCCTTCCAACTCAGCCAGTTCACCGCCATCTCCCGCGGTATTTGCCGATTCCGGTGCGAAAGCCTATATGCCGGGTTCAAAGGATAATTCATGGCCCGCATCTACAAGACCCGCACATGGCATGACGAACTTGCCCCCTCTATGGAGGAAATGGAGTTCCTGGCGCTGGAGGCCTACGCTCATCTGCCGGAAGATTTTCGCAAGCTGACCGGCGAGATCGTCATCCAGATCGCCGAGTTTCCGACCGACGAGATCATGGACGATCTGTCTCTCGAAACGCCCTTCGACTTGCTCGGCCTGTTCGAGGGACGCGGCATTGCCGAGCGCTGGAACCCGCAGACCGGCGAGGGGCCGAACCGCATCACGCTCTACCGCCGCGCCATGCTCGACTACTGGGCTGAAAACGAGGAGACGCTGGGCGACATCGTCACCCATGTGCTGATCCACGAGATCGGGCATCATTTCGGCCTGTCGGACGACGATATGGAGAAGCTCGAAGAGGCGGCCGAGTAGGCTGTGCCGATATTCAGGGGATGCCGGCCTGCAAATGGTGGCTCCCTGCGCTTCCGGTGCTCACGTACCCAAAAGTACGCTCCGCTCCGGTTCTCGGGCACCACCATTTTCGACTCGGCATGACCTAAATCTCGACACAGCCTGCGTCGGCGCTTGAAAGACCTTACCAGTCGCTGAGCTTGGTATCGGGGCCGTATTCCTGACCGTCGACATCCTTCACCACGGCCTGGCCGCAGCGCATGGTCTTGGCTTTCTTGTCGTAGGCATAGGTCGGCGAGCCGAACAGGTGCCAGCCCTTGTTCAGCGCTGCCGTCACCTTGTGGCAGAAGCTGGCGTCGTCCGGGCCGGTGAGAAAACGGTAGAGTTTCATCGTCGATTCCTGTCGCAGGGGATAGTCCTGGCGCTGATCATGCGCCGATGGCGGCTGCCTTCGCCAGCAATTTTTCGGCCTGCGCCAGATGCAGCCGTTCGACCATCCTGCCGTTCAGCGAAATCACGCCCTTGCCGTTATTCTCTGGAAGCGCGAAGGCATCCCGCACCTGTCGCGCCTCGGCCACGGCTTGCGCCGCGGGAGCAAAGGCGCCGTTGGCCGCTTCGATCTGGGCGGGATGGATGAGCGTCTTGCCGTCGAACCCCATGGACGCTCCCTCTGTGCACTCGCGAGCGAAAGCGTCGAGATCGCGAAAATCGTTGGAGACGCCGTCGAGCATGTCGAGACCGCCGGCGCGCGCGGCGAGCACCATCGTCATCAGCCACGGGACGAGGTAGCGCCGGTCGGGCGTCGCCAGCACGCCGGTTTCCCTGATCAGATCATTCGTTCCGGCAACGAAACAACTTAGCCGCGAAGCCGGGTCTCGTCCAAGTTCGGCAATAGGGCCGATGTTGAGCATCGCCTTGGAGGTCTCGATCATGGCCCAGAGTTTCACGCTGTCGGGCGCAAAATTGTCGTCGAGCACATCGCCGGCCTCGAGCAGGTCGCGCGGCGTGTCGACCTTGGGCAGGAGAATGCCGTCCGGCTCGCAGCGCGCGGCGGCCACCAGGTCGTCATTGCCCCATTCGCTCGAGAGCGCATTGATGCGCACGATCATTTCGCGGCTGCGGGAGCGACCGGCGAAAATACCGGCCAGTTTTTCGCGCGCCGAAATCTTGTCGGCGGGCGCGACCGCATCCTCGAGATCGACGATCACGGCGTCGCAGGAGAGCTGCGCGATCTTGGCCAGCGCCTTGTCGTTGGAGGCCGGCACATAGAGCACGGAGCGGCGTGGGCGGAAGGGTTCATTTGTCATGTCCGATCTATGCCGCGCGGGGCTGGCCTAGGCAAGCACCCGACTTGTGGCGGGAGACGAGCCAACCTCCGAAGCCGGCGCTGCCCCTCATTGCCCTGCCGGGCATTTCTCCCCGTAAACGGGGCGAAAGAGGCTGACCGCAGCCGCGGCTCCCTTCCTGCAACGCTGGAGATTGGCGAAAGCGGTGAAGAGCGTCCCTCGCCCCGTTTACGAGGAGAGGATGCCGGCAGGCAGGTGAGGGGCAGCGCCAACGTTTGGAAAGTTGGCCTGCACGAAAACTGCACGCAGCTGCGGAAAACCTCCTCCGATCCGCCGCACCTCGTCCCAGAGAGCCTGCGAAACAGGCGGCATGGAAAAGCAAGCAAGACACCGTTGGTCCCTCCCTCACAGGCTGCTCGACGAAGGCTGGTGGCTGGTCGATCCTCCACGCGCCGGCCCCGCGGTCATCATCCCCTTTGTGCGCAAGAGCTCGCCGGCAACCCCGCCTGAAACGATGGGAAGGGCCCGGTCATGACAGGCTTGTTCAGCGCCGCGCCAAGCTTCGGCGCCCGCTTCGGTGTCGCCGCGTTGGTGGTAGTCCTTGCGGATTTTCTATTTTACGGCCAGCCTTTCGGCATTACCGTCCTGCTGTTCGCCATCCTGCTTGGCGCTGCAGTCATCGCCCTTCATCCCACCGCCTTCGACGCCCGTGTCTGGGCCAAGCCCGTCGCTCTGCTCGCCGCGCTGCTGCCGCTGGCCGAAAATGTCAGCGCGCTGTCGGTCTCGATCGCCCTTGCGGCCCTGGTCGCCTTCTCGCTTTCGCTGAGCGGACGCCTGACGCAGGGCCTCGTCCGCATTGTCGCGCAGATCGGGCAGTTCTGGCTGGCGGCGCCGTTCCGCTTCATCAGAGATTTCATCCGCTGGCGCAGGACAGTGCGGCGCTTCGGCCGGCGACGCTTGCGCCCGGCAGCCATCGCAGTCTGGGTGATGCCGCTGACGCTGGGCGCGGTCTTCCTTGCCCTGTTCGGCGCCGCCAACCCGGTCATCGATTACTGGCTGTCGCAGATCAATCTTATGAAGCTGCTCAACCTCATAGAGCTGGCGCGGATCGCCTTCTGGCTGTTCATGCTCGCCGGTGTCTGGGCCTTCCTGCGGCCACGCCTGCCGCGATTTCCGCAGCGTCTTGCCGGGGTAAAGGACGACCTCGCCAAGGCCCTGCCGGCGCCGGATGCGGAGAGGCAGGTGGTCGAGGGCATCGTGTTCGGCCGGCCCGCAATCCTGCGCGCGCTTGTCGTCTTCAACGTCCTGTTTGCGATGCAGACCGGGCTGGACGCCGCCTATCTGTGGGGCGGGGTGGCTTTGCCCGACGGCTTGAGCTACGCCGCCTACGCGCATCGCGGCGCCTATCCCCTGATCGTCACCGCGCTGCTTGCCGCCGGTTTCGTACTGGCGGCGCTCCGGCCCGGCAGCGCCACATCGGCCGATCCCACCATCCGCCGGCTGGTCTATGCCTGGGTAGCGCAGAACATCATGCTGGTCATCTCGTCGATCCTGCGGCTCGATCTCTATATCGGCGTCTACGCGCTGACCTACTGGCGTATCGCGGCCTTCGTCTGGATGGGGCTGGTGGCGGCGGGCCTTGCCCTGATCATCGCCCGCATCGCGCTTGGGAAATCGAACGCGTGGCTCTCCTCCGCCAATCTTGTGACTTTATCCCTGACGCTCTATGCCTGCTGTTTCGTCAATTTCGCAGCCATGATCGCCAACTACAATGTCGACCATTCGCTTGAAATGACCGGCCAGGGCATCCCGCTCGACGCCTGGTATGTGCGCTCGCTCGGCCCGGGCGCGTTCCCAGCGCTCGATCGGTTCTTCGACCATAAAGAGAAGACGCCCGATGCCGGCGCCGTCCGCGAGCTCCAGAGTTTGCGGACCAGCGACGAAGGCCGGTACCGCACTCTCCATCGCAACTGGCGCGCCTGGAGCTTTCGCGACTGGCGGCTTGCCCGCTATCTCGACAGCAAGGCCTCACTCGTGCTTCCTCAGCCTTCTCTACCTAACCTGCCGGGCCGCTGACCGATGCCGCATCACATTCTCGTCGCCGACGATGACCCTCATATCCGCGAGGTGATCTGCTTCGCGCTGGAAAAGGCGGGCATGAAGACGCAGGCCGTGGCCGACGGGGCCGCCGCCCTGCAGGCGGTCGCAAGGCGGGCGCCGGACCTTGTCGTGCTCGACATCGGCATGCCGGAGATGGACGGGCTGGAGGTCTGCCGCCGGCTGCGCCACACATCCGATGTGCCGGTGCTGTTCCTGTCGGCGCGGGACGAGGAAATCGACTGCATTCTCGGCCTTGAAATGGGTGGCGACGATTATGTGACGAAACCGTTCAGCCCGCGAGAGCTGGTCGCCCGGGTCAACGTCATCCTGCGCCGCGCCCGCCCGGCGGCGCCCGAACCGGTCGACGACCGCCAATTCGCGCATGGCAGGCTAGCGCTGACCCCGGCCAGCCATGCCGCCGCCTTCGACGGCAAGCCGCTCGCCCTGACTGGAATCGAATTCTCGATCCTGAAAGGATTCATGGCGCGGCCCATGCATGTGCTTGACCGCGACGCGGTGATGGCAAACGCCTATGCCGGCAAGATCCATGTCGCCGACCGAACCGTCGACAGCCATATCCGCAACATTCGCGCCAAGCTGGCGGCGGTAGGGTGCATGGATGCCATCGAGACCGTGCATGGGGTCGGCTTCCGGCTCGGCCGATGCGGCTGAACGCTTCCAGCAAATGGATCGGCCGCAAATGGCGGCCGCGCCTCGCCACGGTCGTCGTGGCCATTCTGGTCATGGTGATGGCGTTGCCGCTGGTCGGCCTGTTCTTCTTCCGCCTCTATGAAAACCAGCTGATCCGCCAGACCGAAGCGGAGCTGATCGCGCAAGGCGCCGCGATCGCCGCCTTCTATGCGCGCGATGTGCGCGATGCCGCCATCCCCCTGGAAAAGCTCGGCGCGCCGATGCCGCAGCTCGACGAGAACGCAAGCCAAGGCGGTGATGCGGGCGGCGACATCGACCCGGGCTACCGGCCGATCGAACCGCGCCTGGACCTCGCCTCCGACACGGTGCTTCCGACCCGGCCGGCGGCGACCCCCGCGGTCGCCGATCCGGCCTTCGCCGCCATCGGCGCTCGCCTGTCGGGCGCTCTCGATGCAACGCAGAAGACCACGCTGGCCGGGTTCCGGCTGCTCGACCCCAGGGGCGTCGTGATTGCCGGGCGCGGCGAGGTCGGGCAGTCGCTCGGCGGGGTCGAGGAGGTTCAACAGGCGCTGGGCGGCCGCTATGCCAGTGAACTGAGGCTGCGCATCCCCGACCAGCCGACGCCGCCGCTGTATTCGGTCAGCCGCGGCACCAAGGTGCGGGTCTTCGTCGCCCTGCCGGTGGACGTCGCGGGCCGTGTCGCCGGCGTGGTCTATGTCTCGCGCACGCCCAACAACATCGTCAAGCATCTCTATGGCGAGCGCGGCAAGGTGAGTTTGGCCGCGATCGCCATTCTCGGCGGCACGCTGCTCATCGGCCTGGTGTTCCTGCGCACGATCAGCCGCCCAATCCATGCGCTGATCGAGCGCACCCAGCACATCGCCGCCGGCGATCGCGGCGCAATCCGGCCGCTCGACCATCACGGCACCTATGAAATGGCCGAGTTGTCCGCCGCCTTTCTGGACATGGCGGAAAAGCTGCAGGCGCGTTCGGACGCGATCCAGACCTTCGCCACCCATGTTTCGCACGAACTCAAATCGCCGCTGACGGCGATCCAGGGGGCGGCCGAATTGCTGCGTGATTCGGGCGCCGCCATGGATGATGGCGAGCGGCGGCGTTTCTCCGACAATATCGTCAATGATGCCGGCCGGCTCAACCTGCTGGTCCGGCGGCTGCTCGAGCTCGCCAAGGCCGAAAATCTTGCGCCCAGTGGCGAAGCCACTTCGGTCGGTGCGGGGCTGGCGCTGCTGCCCGCGGATAACAGGGTGGCGGTCCGTGTCGAGGCGGGCGGCGATGTCGCCTTGCGCATCTCACCCGAGAATGCGGCGATCGTGTTTGCCAATCTCGTCGACAATTCCGCCAGGCACGGCGCGACGCTGGTTTCGGTCACCGCGGAAAGCGCCCGCGGCAAGGCGACCGTGCTGGTCGGCGATGACGGCGCCGGCATCTCACCCAGCAACAGGACGCGCGTCTTTGAGCCGTTCTTCACCACACGGCGCGAATCGGGCGGCACCGGCATGGGCCTCGGCATCGTGCTGGCCCTCCTGAAAGCGCATGATGGTACGATCAGGCTGGTTGACTCGGAACGCGGCACGCGCTTCGAGATCATCCTGCCGGCCGCGTGATTTCGAGATCAGCGGTCGAAACGGAAAGGGCTTCAAAGAAGTGCGCTACGACATCGTCATCATCGGCGGGGCCATCGTCGGGTCCTCGATCGCCTATTATCTGCGCGAGCAAGGCTTTTCGGGTTCGATCGCCCTGATCGAGCGCGACCCGCAATTCGCGCATTCGGCGACGACACTGTCCATGGCGTCTATCCGCCAGCAATTCTCCATTCCCGAAAACATCCGCCTGTCGCAATTCACGCTGAAGCTGTTCCGGCGGCTCAAGGAAGAGTTCGGCACCGACGCCGATATCGGTTTCCGCGAGGGCGGCTACCTCATTCTCGCCGGCGAAGAGGGGCTGCCGATCCTGAAGGCCAATCACGAGGCACAGATCGCCGAGGGCGCCGACATCGTGTTCGAGGGTCCCGAACAGTTGGCGCGTCGTTTCGCCTGGCTGTCGACCGAGGGCATTTCAGCGGGCGCCTATGGCCGCAGCGGCGAGGGCTGGTTCGATGCGCATGCCATGCTGATGCTGTTCCGCAAGGCGCTGCGCGAGAAGAAGATCGATTTCATCACGGCCGGTGTCACCGGCATCGAGCGGCAGGGCAACCGCGTCACCGGCGTCAGCCTCGATAATGGCGAGACGCTGGAGGCCGGCGCCGTCATCAACGCCGCCGGGCCGAACGCCGGCAAGGTCGCCGCACTTGCCGGGCTGGTGCTGCCGGTCGAACCGCGCAAGCGCAACGTCTTCGTCTTCGAGGCGCGCGACAAGTTCACGGACATGCCGCTGCTGGTCGATCCCACCGGGATCTATGTGCGGCCGGAAGGCTCGGTCTATCTCACCGGCGGCGGCGAGCCGGAAGAGGGCGACGGCCCGGCCGACCCCGCGGATTTCGACGTCGACTGGCCGTTGTTCGAAGAGGTGATGTGGCCGGTGCTGGCGACCCGCATCCCGGCTTTCGAGGCCATCAAGCCGACTCGCGCCTGGGCTGGGCATTATGACTACAACACGCTCGACCAGAATGCGGTGATCGGCCCGCATCCCGAGGTCGGCAATTTCATCTTCGCCAACGGATTCTCCGGCCATGGCCTGCAGCAGGCGCCGGCCGTCGGCATGGCCCTGGCCGAGCTTATCGTGCATGGCGGCTACCGGACCATCGACTGCCGGGCCTTCGGCTACGAGCGGGTGGCCGAAGGAAGGGCGTTTCGCGAGCTGAACGTGATTTGAAGGGCGCTTCTTCCTTCTCCCCTTGCGGGAGAAGGTGGCCTCGCGAAGCGAGGTCGGATGAGGGGTGTTCCAGAAGACGCCAACGTCTCACTCCGCTGGAACACCCCTCAACCGTCTCGGCGCTGCGCGCCGATCCACCTTCTCCCGCAAGGGGAGAAGGGAGATCTGCGCCTAGGCAAGCATCGCATCGACCGCAAGCGCATTGCCAAGCGCATGGCTTGCGGCCGTGTTGTCGAAGATCCCCCAGACCTCGGCGCCGGATGCGGCAATTGCTTGTACCTGGCTGCCGATCCGGTCGAGGCTTTCGGCTTCGTAGGCTGAATAATAGACGCGCGGCGTGCCGTGCCAGCGGAAATAGGCGAGGCGGCTCCAGCCACCCGGCACTGAAGCGGCCGGGACGGGAGCAGGGTCGGCGGCGACACGCGCGATCCGGCAGCCGGCCAGGAGCTCGTCGGCCTCCGCGTCGAACCAGCTCGCGTGGCGCGGTTCGCAGACGAGCCTTGCCGGGGTTCGCTTGCTCAACATCGTGAAGAAAGCGCGCGCGACATCGGGTTCGAAAGCCAGGCTCGGTGGCAACTGCACCAGCAACACGCTCAGTTTCTCGCCAAGTCCTTCGGCCTGCTGCAGAAAGGCATCGATAGATGGCTCGCAGCCGACGAGCCTCTGCTCATGGGTCACCGCCTTCGGCATCTTGGCGGCGAAGCGGAAACGCTCCGGCACGGAGCGGGCCCAGCGCTCATAGGTGTCGCGGCGGTGCGGTTTGTAGAACGAGCTGTTGATCTCGGCGACGGAAAAGCGTTGGGCGTAGCGTTCGAGATGCGAGCCGGCCGAGGCGAAGTCTTCCTTGTATCGCGTGGGAATGCTCCAGCCGGCCGTGCCTATGAAAGATCCGCGTTTCTCCATGGTGGGGATGTGGCCCAGCCGCGGCGCGGGTCAAGCCCGCCATCGGTCGCTCACCCGTCATCTGGTCGCAACGGGACCGAATAATTGTCAGCGCTCGCGGCCGAACCAGAACGCGTCCGGCATGCGCTTCATGCCGATGCGTTCGTAGAAGGCGGCGGCGTCCGGCACGGAGAGAAGGCTGATCGCGACGGACGGTCCGATCTGCCGGCGCGCCTCGTCCATCAGGCCCTTGCCGACGCCCAGCCCCTGCGCCGATCGCGACACGGCGAGTTCGGAGACGTAGCAGACCCAGGAGAAGTCGGTCATGGCACGGGCAACACCGACCAACGGCCTGCCTTCCACATCGCGCCGCGCGGTCACGACGAGATTTGCGCCCGACAGCATGGCCTTGAGCCGCGCATCGTCCTCGACCGGCCTGATGTCGCCGAGGCCCGACTCCATCAGGACCTGGCGGAATTCGGCGCTGTCGAGCGCCGGTTCGCTGGCATAGAGGATTTTTGACGATGCGCTCATGCCGGCAAGGTGCATCAGGCAGCATCGTATTTGAAGGGGCTGGTCTGCGGATCGTTTGATCCATCGGCCAAAGCGGCCGAAACAGTCGGCTTTTATTTGCCCGCTTCTTTGTGTAGACCATGCCCAACACCAATTCGCGCAACGACAATCACGGGCAAGTGCCATGGAAAAATTCACCAAGCTCACCGGCGTCGCCGCCCCGATGCCGATCATCAATGTCGACACCGACATGATCATCCCGAAGGACTATCTGAAGACGATCAAGCGCACCGGCCTCGGCACCGGACTGTTCGCCGAGATGCGCTACAGGGATGACGGTTCGGAAAACCCGGATTTCGTGCTCAACAAGCCCGCCTACCGGAACTCCCAGATCCTGGTGGCCGGCGACAATTTCGGCTGCGGCTCGTCGCGCGAGCACGCGCCATGGGCGCTGCTCGACTTCGGCATACGCTGCGTCATCTCGACCTCGTTCGCCGACATCTTCTACAACAACTGCTTCAAGAACGGCGTGCTGCCGATCACCGTCAGCGCCGAGGATCTGGAGAAGCTGATGGACGATGCGTCGCGCGGTTCCAATGCGACTTTGTCGATCGACCTCGAAGCCAAGGAGATCCGCGGCCCCGATGGCGGCGTCGTCACCTTCGACCTCGACGACTTCAAGCGGCACTGCATGCTGAACGGGCTCGACGATATCGGTCTGACCATGGAGAAGGCCGGCGCCATCGACTCGTTCGAAAGGCGCAACGCCGAACAGCGCCCCTGGGCCTGAGCGATACGATCTAAGCCGGCCGTTGGCGGCTGGCTTCGTGGCGACTGAACGGAGGGACAGTCATGACACGTTCGCTTATTATCGGCGCCTGTGCGCTGATATGGGCCCTCACCCCGGCGGCCACCTCGCATGCACAGAGCGATCTGGTGCTGGTGCCGGCCGACGATCCTGCTCCCGGTCAGGGTGCATCAGGCACCGCCAACGCGACATTGGCCGACGATGAAGGCCAGAAGCCTGTTCCGTTCGCGGGCGGGCAACTGACCATCACCCAGCAGGAAGAGTATGGCGAGAAGGTGCTGGCCTATGACGGCAAGCAGCTCGCCAGCAATTACGACGTGTCGTTCGACAAGATCGTGAAGGTCGGCGGGGTCGACGTCGCGCTGGTCGATGTCGGCGATGGCGGCAACCAGTGCGGCCCGGCCACCCTCATCGTCTGGAAGCCGGAAGGCGGCGCAATACAAAGCCTCAAGGTCGAACAGGACGAATGCGGGGCCCCGCCGGCGGCGGTGGCCGACAACGCCATCTATTTCGTGCCCTATCTGCTGCCGGGCGCTTCGCAGCAGGCGCTGCAGTGGTCGCCGACGGAAGGACTGACGATTGCAGGCGACCTGCATTACGCGCCGCAGCCCGGGACCGACTGGAAGGACATCGATCCCTCCAAATACGACAATATCATCGACGCCTTCCACAACGAGGCCGTTTACAAGCTGGCCGATACGCTACTGGGCAAGGACATGCCTGATATGGCGACCAGCCTGCTGGTCGGCGGTGGCACGGAAAAGACCGCGTCTGGCGCCTTCTACGCCAGCGGCTGCGTGCCGCATGATTGCGGCGGCAATGACGGCTTCATGGCCGTCGACGCCGCCAAACAGCAGCTCTATTTCGCCCGCCGTGGCGATAATGGCGAGCCGACCACCTGGCCGGCGGTGTCGGCATGGCCGGCCGACATCAAGGACGCGATGGACAAGGCGATGGGATCGGCAAATTAGCGACCGCCGGCTGAAAGGCTTGGAGCCTGCGGGCGAGATGGCCGGCCGTGTCGATCGAAACTTGGTCCGATTTGTGGCCTGCAGCCAAGCTAGCAAGCCGATCCGCCACAACCGGGAACGAGCCGCAAAATCATCGATAATCACCAGGGCATCAAGACATGATCAGCACGCCTCTGTTTCTCGGACTTCCAGATCGCCTCGGCGATGGCCGCAAGCCTCGCGCTGTGATCTTCGGGGCCGGGCATGGCACCACCTATCCCGGCCAGGACAGCCGCTTGTGGGCGCAGGCGCCCAGCGCCATCCGCGCCGCCAGCCAAGCCGACGCCGCGTTCGTCGAGCACTGGGATTTCGATCTCGGTGGCCCGCTTTTCGACGGCGAGCCGGTCTGCTGCATTGATGCCGGCGACCTCGCGACCGCCATGCACGACAATGAAGGCAACCGGTCCCGCATCGAGGCGAAGACGCGCGAAATCCTGGCGCTGCCTGCCGTGCCGATCCTGCTCGGCGGCGACGATTCCCTGCCCATCCCTTTCATCGCCGGCTTCGCCGATCACGGGCCGGTGTGGATCCTGCAGATCGATGCCCATATCGACTGGCGCGACGAGGTCCATGGCGAGCGCCACGGCTATTCGAACCCGATGCGCCGGGTCAGCGAGATGAACCATGTCGCCGGCATGGTGCAGGTCGGGATGCGCGGCATCGGCAGCGCGCGCCTTGGGGAGGTTGAAGCGGCGCGAAGCTATGGCAGCCAGCTGGTGACGGCGCGCGAGGTTCACGCGCAGGGCGTCGAGGTCGCGCTGAGGCACATTCCGGAAGGCGCTCGCATCGTCGTCACCCTTGATTGCGACGGGCTCGATCCCGGCATCATGCCGGGCGTAGCATCGCCGACGCCCGGCGGCCTCAGCTATACGCAGGCGATCGACTTGATCGCGGGCGCCGGCAGGCGAGGCCGGATCGCCGGGTTCGACCTCGTCGAGCTCTACCCGCCGGCCGACATGGACGGCCTCTCGGCCCTGACCGCCGCACGTCTCGTCATCAACGCGATCGGCGCCATCGTCCGGCGGCGTTGAGCCATTCGGCGCGCTTTTCGGCCGATCCTTCTCGGGGGATGGAACCGGGCAAGAGGGGCGCGTCCATTACCCGACAGACTTAATTCCCTCTCAAGCTCAACGCTTTCTTGCGATCGGCCTTGGCGCGCTTGGCATTGCCTTTTGCTTCCCAGGAACGGCCGCGGAAAGTGTAGGCATCGGCATAGTTGGGGTAGAGCTTGATCGCGCGATTGAAGTTAACGATCGCGCCGTCGTGATCGCCCGCGCGCGCCTGAACGAGACCTCTGCCGAAGTAACCGCCCGGACTGTTCTGATCGATTTGGATCGCCATGTCGAAATCCGCCAGGGCGCGCTTCGCATCGCCTTTGGCCATCCAGACGATACCGCGATCGACACGCATTTTGGCGACGCCAGGACTAAGGCTGATGGCTTTGTCATAGTCTGCTATGGCGCCGTCGAGATCGCCCATGGTCATCCGGCTGATGCCTCGAGCGTGGAAATGCGGGGGGTAGGTCGGATCGAACTCGATCGCCTTGCTGAAATCGTCGATGGCACGCTTGTGGTCGTTCTTGGCGGCCCAGGCAAAGCCACGGGCGGAGTAATAGCTGCCGTTTTTTGGCTCGAGTGCAATCGCGCTGCCGTAATCCGTTATGGCGCGATCGTAATTGCCCATCTGTCTCCATGCGAGACCGCGATATCCGAAAGCTTCCGCATCGTCGGAATCGAGCGCCAAAGCCTGATCGAATTTGGCGATCGCAAGATCGTATCGACCCTTGTTGTAGAGGGCGATGCCGCTCTTTGTGGCGTCGCGCGCCGTTGCTGCCGCGGCTTGCGTCGTTGGCGTTTGCTTGCCTGCCGCTCTCGCCATGGCCGCATCGTCACGCTCCTCGCGGGCCCTGGCGTAGTTTGGATCGAGGCGTAAAACCGCATCCAGATCGGCGATGGCGCGGTCGTATCGTTTCTCCCTTTTCCAGCAGAACCCGCGATTGAACCATGCTTCCGCATCCGTCGGCCGCAGTTCGATCGCCTTTGTCGAATCGGCGATGATGCCATCGCAATCATGTTTCATGGCGCGGGCCCGGCTGCGCAGCACATAGGCGTCGGCATTGGCCGGTTGCAACGAAATGATGGTGCTCAGATCCGCGATGGCGCGGTCGATCTTGCCTCTCTGCAGCCAGATGGCGGAACGGTAGAAATAGGCGTCGGTCGACTTTGGATCGAGCTTTATCGCCTTGTCGTAGTCCGCCATGGCCCGGTTTCGGTCGCCCTTCAATGCATAGGTGAAGCCGCGCAAGGTATGGGCGCCGGCATTGGATGGGTCGGCGGCGACCGCTATGTCATACTGCTCGATCGCCCGAACGAACTGATTTTGGGCGCGCCAGATCGTGCCCTGCTCGATAGCGTCCTCGACGATTTTGTTTGGCGCCGGGGCGGCGGGCTTGGTTGCCGCAGCCTCGGCCTTCGCCGCCATGGCCATCTTCTGGCCCTTGCGGGCAAGCGCCATCCCGGGGTCGAGTTTCAGCGCCTGGTCGAAATCGCCAATGGCCCGGTCGTAGTCGCCTGTCTTGATGAAGGCGCTGCCACGTCCGAAATAGGCCGGGGCGTCATCGGGATCGAGCTCGATGGCGCGGCTAAAGTCGGCTATGGCTCGATCCGGCTCATTCTTTTTGGTCCACGCGATGGCACGGCCGATGAAAACGTCTGAATAATCGGGATTAAGTTTGACGACCTTGTCATAATCCCTGATCGCCGCGTCATATTTTCCCTTGTCGACCAACGCGATGCCCCGCCCGACATAGGCGGAGACATCTTGCGGATCGAGTGCGATCGCCTTGTTGTACTCGGCGATCGCACGATCATATTTGCCCTTGTAGTAGAAGGCATAGCCGCGATCGACGAGTTCCCTGAGCTTCTTCGAGGACGGCATAATCATCTTCGCGGCGGAGCCGCCTTTGGCCTGCGCCGCCAGCGCCGCGGTGCGGGCGGCCGCGTAGTTTGGGTTGTGCGAGTTGAGTTTTGCCGCTTGGTCGAAGTCGGAAACGGCCTCGCCATAGTTCTTGCCGTCGGCTTGCGCCATGCCGCGTGCGTAGTGGCTGGCGGCGTCCTTCGGATCGATCTCGATCGCCGCTGAAAAAGCCTCGATGGCCCGATTGAGGTCGCCCTTGGCGTACCAGGCCGCTCCGGAACAGAAGTAGGCGCCGCTTGCTTGCGGATCGAGCTTGGCGGCCTCGACGCAATCGGCGAGCGCGCCGACCGCGTCGCCCGAGGCGGCCTTGGCCAGGCCACGGCGCATGAGCGGCGCGGCCATATCCGGAGCCATCGCGATGACCTTGTCGAAGTCGGCGATGGCGCTTCTATAGTCGTTCTTGGCGTCGAAGGCTTTGCCGCGGCCGAGATAGGCAAGCGGGCTTTCAGGAGCGATCGCGATGGCCTCTTCATAGGCGTTGATCGCCTCGTCATAATTGCCCTCATGCGCGAGGCTGTCGCCCTTGGACACCGCAACCATGACGCGGGGATCCGCATCGTCGATCAGCTTGGCCAATTTCGGATCGACATGCGAATCGTCTTCGCTCGCACTCAGCCCGGCCGCGAGCCGGGTCGCGGCAGGGGCGGTCGAAGTGGCGCCCTGTCTGTTCGCCGCACTATCGGAGCCAACCCTGGCGATATCAACGGCGGGCTTTCCGCCGGCGTCGGCCGCTGCCCTGCGGGCGATGGCATAGTCGGGATTGCCGGGGTCGAGCGCCAGCGCCTGGTCGAAGTCGACGACGGCGCTGGCATAGTCCTTCCGGACGGCCCGCGCCATGCCGCGCGCATAATAGCTGGCGTCATCCTTCGCATCGATCCCGATCGCGACGGAATAATCGGCGATCGCACGCCCGACGTCGCCCTTGACGTGCGAGGCCATGCCCCTGCAGTAGAAGGCATCTCGCGCCTTCGGGTCGAGTTCGGCGGCGCGGCTGCAGTCGGCAAGCGCACCATCGGCATCGCCCGAGGTGACCTTGGCCAGACCCCGCTGCGAAAGCGCCGCGCCAAAGTCAGGATTGATCCGTATGGCCGCGTCGTAGTCCGCTATGGCCTTGCCGTAATCGCGTTTGGCGGCCCAGGCCCGGCCGCGGCCGAAATGGGCAAAGCGGTCATCGGAATCGAACTCGATCGCCTTGCCATAGGCGCCGATCGCCTGGTCATACTTGCCCATGTCGAGAAAGGCGTCGCCACCAAGGACGGCCTCCAGGGCGCGGGGATCCTTTGCGGCCAAGGCCCTCTCTGTCAGAGCCTTGCCTTGCGCGGCCGTCATCTCCGGAATGGCCGATGGCGGCTTCGGGATGTCCGTCAACGGGTCCGCCCTTGCCTCGTGCGGCGGTGACGCCAGTTCGACGCTGTCGCCCGCGACCTGCCTGTCGCAGCTTCCTGCCCGCGTCCGGTCGAGCTCGATGGCGCGCCGGCAATCCTCCGCCGCACCTGTCGCGTCGCCTTTCAGCCCTTTGGCGCGGCTGCGGCCGAGATAGGCGTCGGCATTGTGGGGGTCGAGGCTGACGGCCTTATCGAAATCGATAAGCGCCCCGTCCAGGCCATACTTCGCAAGACGGGCGCCGGCGCGTTCAATCAGTATCTTGGCGGCTGCTTCATCCTGAGTCCCGGCGGCCGGAACGGCTTGGTTGTCTGGCAGGCGCGCGCCGCATGTGCCTGCACGTTGCGGGTCGAGCTGGACGGCGCGCCGGCAGTCGCTTGTCGCAAGATATACGTGCCCTTGCGACGCCTCGGCGAGCGCCCGATTGTAATATGCATAGGCATTGTCGGGGTCGAGCTTGATCGCATAGCTGAAGAAATAGATCGCGCCCGGTACGTCGCCTTCCAGCTGCGCCTTCAATCCTTCCTGGATGTACCAGGTGGCGGGGTTGGAAGGATCCAGCGTGGCAGAAGCCTGCGGCGCGTCACCCGTGGACTTAGCCGCCGTGTCGGAGTCCGTCGTCACGGCGCCGGCATTTCCGGCTTTGCAAGCACCACTCTTTTTAGGGTCGAGCGCGAGGGCTTTTCGGCAGTCGGCGGCGGCTCCGATGGCATCGCCGCTCAGCGCCCGCGTCAACGAACGGGCGAGCCAGGCCCGCGCATCGTCGGCATCGAGGTCAATCGCCTCACCGAAATCCGCAATGGCGCGATCATTGTTGCCGTTGCCGGCCCAGGCGAGGCCCCGAAAATAATACCCGTCGACAATCGAAGGATCGAGTTGGATCGCCTTGCTGGCATCGGCGATCGCGCGTATCCAGCCATTCTTGCTCAGCCACGCCGCGCCGCGGTCGGCATAGGCTTCGGCACTGTCGGAGTCGATGCCGATGGCGGCGTCGTAGTCCGCGATGGCCTGATCGAACTCTCCTCTGTCGAGGCGGTTGAGGGCGCGGTTGAGAAGCGCGGTCATGTCGGTCGGGTCTAGCCGGATAGCCTCATCGTATTCTGCGCGCGCTTTGTCGCGATCGCCTTTGATGTCCCAAGCTTGACCCAGTCCCGTATGCGCCGCGCCGTTCTGCGGGTCCGCCGCGATTGCCTGCTGGTAATCCACAATAGCCGCGTCGATCTTGCCCTTGCGCAAGAAGGCCGCGCCACGGCTTGAATAGGCCTCGCTGGAGGAGGGATCCAGGCTTATGAGGACGTTGAAGTCCGCGATAGCTCGATCGTCGTCGCCCTTGTTGTACCAGTCGGCGCCACGGTTGAAATAGGCCGCCGCCTGCTTGGGATCGCGCGCGATCGCCTCGCCATAGTCGGTAATGGCACCTTCCCAGTCCTTCTTGTCGTTGCGCGCGGAGGCTCGGTAGAAAAAGGCCTTGGCGCGCAGGCGCGACGCTTCGGTCGTGTCCTCTGCGATCACCGTGCAGGCTGCGATGCGCCGGTCAGCCGCGTCCTTGTCGACACTTGCTTCCTTACTGTAGAGGGCGCTGTTGTCGTCGACCGGGCCTTCTTCATCGCCGAAACAAAGCGCATAGTCACGCGTAACGGCCGAGCATGGAGCGGTCAGAGCCCCAAGCAGGATGGTCGCCGCCAGAGCCACGAGCGGCCAACGCAAAACCCTTGCAAAAAACGCGCGCGTCAGCGCGCCGGTGCGGCGTGACATGGTTCTGACCCCCCAGAGTTACTGCGCCTGCTCTCGCGGATACTTATAGTTCCGTTTTTGTTCCGGAATGCAAGCAGAAATTACAGTAAGCATTTGGAAAGCTCTCTCCCGCTTGGCAGATCAGAAGCGGAGCCAGGCATGCCGGATTGCCTGCCGTCCCGGCGGGTTGAATGCCTGCTGAGTGGGCCCGCTATTGGACCGTTGATCCGCCGGTATTGACCCATGGTCGGATCGGCGTCTTGCCTGCAAGATGCGCCCGACCATCGCGAGGACATCCATGCGTAAACTGATCTCCACCGGCTCGCCCTTCGAGAAGACCGCCGGATATTCACGCGCCGTGGTGCAGGGCGACTGGTGCTTCGTCTCCGGGACGACGGGCTATGATTACGCGACCATGACGATGCCGGAGACGGTCGAGGCGCAGACGCGCAACTGCCTGGCGACGATCGGCAAGGCGCTGAGCGATGGCGGGTTCGACATGGCCGATGTGGTGCGGGCACATTACTACATTACCGACCAGGCCTTCGTGGATGTCGTCTTCCCGATCCTGGGCGAGACGTTTGGCGACATCAGGCCGGCGGCGACGATGGTCGTCTGCCAGCTCAACAAGCCGGAAATGAAGATCGAGATCGAGGTCACGGCGCTGCGGCGGACGGCATGAAAGTCCGGCGCATCATCGCCAACATCGCGACACCTGATGGCGCGGTAGCCAAGCGCTTCTATCAGGACGTGCTCGGCCTCGACCTGCTGATGGATCATGGCTGGATCGCCACCTACGGCTCTCAGGAAAAAATGGACGTTCAGGTCAGCTTCGCCGAGGAGGGCGGCTCGGGAACGCCGGTTCCAGACCTGTCGATCGAGGTCGACGATGTCGATGCAGCCTTGGAGGGCATGAGGACGGCGGGCTTTGCCATCGAATACGGGCCGGCGGACGAGCCCTGGGGCGTGCGCCGCTTCTATGTCCGCGATCCCTTTGGCAGGCTGGTCAACATTCTTTCGCATCGATGACCGCGCTTGGCGCGGCCCAGGCTTGCGCTAGCGCCGCTTGGCGTTTAGCAAAGCGCCGGTCGCACAGAACCGCGCGCCTGCCTGGCGCGCAAAGACGCTGTGCAAATCGTAACATTTCCTTCCGGGACGGTCCTTCATGGCAACCAAGCATCTTTTCCTGCTCGCCGGCGACGGCATCGGCCCTGAGGCCATGGCCGAGGTCAAGAAGCTGATCGCGGCCATGAATGAGAAGCTCTCCAGCGGCTTCGTCACCGATGAGGGGCTGGTCGGCGGCTGCGCCTACGATGCGCATGGCGCGGCGATCTCGGATGCCGACATGGCAAAGGCGATGGCGGCGGACGCGGTGCTGTTCGGCGCCGTCGGCGGCCCGAAATGGGATGCCGTGCCCTACGAGGTGCGCCCGGAGGCGGGCCTCTTGCGGCTGCGCAAGGACATGGAACTGTTCGCCAATCTGCGGCCGGCGATCTGCTATCCGGCGCTGGCGGCGTCCTCCTCGCTCAAGCAGGAGGTGGTCGAAGGCCTCGACATCCTGATCGTGCGCGAGCTGACCGGCGGCGTCTATTTCGGCGAACCCAAGCAGATCATCGATCTCGGCAATGGCCAGAAGCGCGGCATCGACACCCAGGTCTACGACACGTTCGAGATCGAGCGCATTTCGGGCGTCGCCTTCGAATTGGCGCGGACGCGCAAGAACCACGTCAGCTCGATGGAAAAGCGCAATGTGATGAAATCGGGCGTGCTGTGGAACGAGGTCGTGTCCCAGACCCACAAGGCGCGCTATTCCGACGTCAAGCTCGACCACATGCTGGCCGATGCCGGCGGCATGCAGCTGGTGCGCTGGCCAAAGCAGTTCGACGTCATCGTCACCGACAATCTGTTCGGCGACATGCTGTCCGACATCGCGGCCATGCTGACCGGCTCGATCGGCATGCTTCCCTCGGCTTCGCTCGGCGCGCCGGACGTGAAGACCAAGAAGCGCAAGGCGCTTTACGAGCCGGTGCATGGCTCGGCGCCGGACATTGCCGGCAAAGGCATCGCGAACCCGATCGCCATGATCGCCTCCTTCGCCATGTGCCTGCGCTATTCCTTCGGCATGGTCGATGAAGCGGACCGTCTCGAAGGTGCCATCGCCGCCGTGCTCGACCAGGGGCTGCGCACCAAGGACATAATGTCCGACGGCATGACCGAGGTCGGAACGGTCGAGATGGGCGACGCGATCATCGCCAAGTTCCTGGGGTGATATCGGGCTGCCGTCCGACCGGATCGCCGCGGCTGATCTCCAAAGTCAGCGCCGCCCCTCATTGCCCTGCCGGGCATTTCTCCCCGTAAACGGGGCGAAAGAGGCTGTTTCAATGCCGGCGATTGCCCTGGACAGATTGGGACATCAACCATGACATCTGGGCGACTGACTGTCTGTTCTAAACCTATATCCTGACCCCTGCGGGCACCGGGCCCCATTTGTTTGCGCGCGCCTGGGTCGGGATTAGCGCGAACACCAGGATGATCAGGCTGCCGATGCTCGGGATGAGAATCAGCAGACAGAGCCAGCCGGAGAGGCCGATATCGTGCAGCCGGCGCACGGTCATGCCGAGGCCGGGCAGCAACGTGCCCAGCACGAAGGTGCCGCACAGGCCGACCGTCACCGCCGCCGAGACATCGCTGTCGAGGTTGCCCATCTCAGCATCGGTGAAAATGCCGATGCCGAAGATGATGAACAGGCTGACCACCCAGAACAGGCAATAGGCCCAAAACTCCTTGCGCTGGGCGCGGCCGGCGAAATTGAAGTAATTCCGGGTCACTGCCTGCCAGAAATAGCTCCGGAGGCCGGTAGGCTCGGCGAGCTCGGAAGAGCGGCCGAAATGCCCCGCTTGCGCTCTTGGTCCCGCAGGCGGCGTGGTGGCCGGTGCGAAGCCGCCGTCGCTGCCGCCGGGCTGCTGCACGGGCAGGGCCGCGATCGAAAAGACGTCGCTCGCCCGGCCGCCGCCGCCCTGGAACTCGACAGCACTGCCCCTAGGCATGACGGTTTCCCGGCGCAGATCCTCGCGCCAGAAGGTATAGCGGTTGCCGTCGGCTCCGGTGATGAAGCCGAAGCCCTGATCCTCGTCATAATGAAGTACTTCGCCGCGCATTCGCCACTCCCCAACCGCCGCGTCCCCACCAAGGTGTGGCACAAGGGCGAAGCCGTCGGCAAGGCCGTGCGGAACGACTACCGTCCCTGCCGCAAATCGAGCATAAGGCGGGATCTACACGCCACAGAACAGTCATGCCGGCCGAGCCCTCCAAGTCCCACCTCCCTGCCGCAAACGTGAAAGCCACGGGGCTGCCGAAGCTGGCCATCGACGCCACGGGGCTGATGCTGTGGCCGCGGGGCAAGGGCCTGGCGGGAATCCCCAGGGTCGAAAGCTTTCTCGTCAACGCGGCTTTGGCGGATCCGGACCCGAGCGTAGATGTGGTGGCCTACCGGTCGGGGGAGGGCAGGTTCACCCCGCTTGCCCCGTTCGAACTGGACCATGTCGCGACAGGGGGAATCGCGCCGCACCGTGTCGCGCAATGGCCGGGAAGACGCATCGCACTCTCCCGGGCTTTTGAAGCCGTGCGTCTGCGGCCATGGGACAAGCGCGAGACGGACCGGCACCTTGCACGGACCGTGACGAACGGCAGGACGGGTATAGAATGGCAAGCAACCAAACTGCTGATGCGTGCCTATCGTCTTTACCGGCGGGCGCGGATCCGGCTCGGCCAGCGCCAGGACGCTCCCAGCGGGCCGCGTGTAGCCGAACCAGGCATTGTGCTGATCAGCCATCACCTCCTGACGCAGGAAGACCGTGCGGCGATCTCGGGCAGCGCCGGGCACATTGCGTTTCTTTGCCACGACCTCATCCCGGCCTTGCGCCCGGATCTGATCGGCGCCGACACTGGCGAGGATCGCTTCGGGTCTTACCTTGAACGTCTGGTGGCGGCAGGGGCGCCGGCCTTTTGCGCCTCCGACGAGGTCAGTGCCACGCTGAGCGATCATATGCGAACGGCCGGGATCGGCCCGCCGGCGATATACCGCTTTGCCATGCCCTCGATCCTGCACGAGACAGCGTCGCGCATGGGATACACCTCGCGCGTCGAGGCGGCCGAGCCGTTCGTGCTCTACTGTTCGACCATCGAGGTCCGCAAGAACCACATCCTGCTGGCGCGGATCTGGCAGCAGGCGCTCGAGGAAGGCGTCAAGCTGCCGAGGCTTGTCTGCGCCGGCCGCTGGGGCTGGATGGTCGAACCGTTGCGCGCCTATCTGAAGGCCCATCCCGAGTTGCTGCAGTCGGTGACATTCACCGGGCCGGTCAGCGATGAAGAGCTGATCGGCTATTATCGCAGCGCGGCCTTCGGCGTCTTTCCTTCCCATATCGAGGGCTGGGGCTACGGCGCCTCGGAATGTCTCGATTTCGGCCTTCCGGTCATCGTGTCGACGGCGCCCTCCCTGATCGAGGCGACGGGCGGGCTGATGCCGTCGATCGATTCGAACGACCAGGCGGGCTGGTACGCGGCGATCCGCAGGATGGCTGAAGACTCGGCCTGGCGCGCGTCGTTGGCCGACCGTATCGCAAAGCAGCAGCGGCCGACGCCGGCATCGGCCAGCTGGGCCGCCATCAAGGCCGGGCTGAAGGAGAGCGCGTCGCGGCCTTCGTAACGTTTACGAAGGTCGCTTCTTCGCCTTCTTGTGCTTCGGCGGGCCGCCATCCTCAAATTTCGGCTTGCCCGGCTTCTTCGCCCAGGGCGTTGCCTCATGCGCGGCTGCCGGGCGCTGCTCGGCCGAGGCCGGCGCCCGTTTCTCGAACTTGCGCTTCGGCGCCTTGGGGTCGAACGGGGCCTTGCCGCGATGCGGTTTCTTGTCGGGATTTGGCGCCTGATAGCCGGCGCGCGACAGATCGGGCGTGCCCTCGAGGCGTTTGACCACAATGCTGCCCTGCAGCTTGCGGTCGGGACCAATGGCGGCCAGAAACCGCTCGGCCCAATCGGCCGATATCTGCACGTAGGTCTCTTCCGGCTGCATCTTGATGGCGCCGATCTCGCGCTTCGAGATGCTGCCGGCGCGGCACAGCATCGGGATCAGCCAGCGTGGCTCGGTGTTCTGCCGGCGACCGACCGAGAGCGAGAACCAGACGCTGGCGCCGAAATCGTCGCGGCGGCTGGGCGCCTCGTCGCGGTGCGCGAAGTTTTCGCCCGCCCCTCTTTCCCGGGAAGGTGTGAATGGCGCGACATCCATAAGGTCCTCGGGCGCCGAGCGGCTGGCGCGGCACTGGCGCACGAAGGCCGCCGCAACCCGTTCGGCGCCATGGCGAGCCAGAAGCGCGTCGATGAACTCGCGCTCGTCGTCCTTCACCGCCTCTTCGAAGGCCGCATCGGCGAGAATGCGCTCGTCGTCGCGCCGGATGACGTCGTCGGCGGAGGGCGGGCTCGCCCAGGTGGCTTTCAGCCCGGCGTTCTGCAGAAGCCGCTCGGTACGCTTGCGGGCGCTGCCCGGCACGATCAGCGCGCTGACGCCCTTGCGCCCGGCACGCCCAGTGCGGCCGCTTCTGTGCAGCAGCGTTTCCGGATTGGTCGGCAAATCAGCGTGGATCACCAGTTCGAGGTTGGGGAGGTCGATGCCGCGCGCCGCGACATCGGTGGCGATGCAGACTTTCGCGCGACCATCGCGCATCGCCTGCAGCGCGTGGCTGCGCTCGTTCTGGCTGAGCTCGCCCGAGAGCGCGACGACGGAAAAGTTGCGGTTGTTGAAGCGGGCGGTGAGATGATTGACGGCGGCGCGGGTGTTGCAGAACACCAGCGCGTTCTTGGCCTCGTAGAAGCGCAGCACGTTGATGATGGCGTTCTCGCGGTCGGCCTGGGCGACGCTGAGCGCCCGGTATTCGATGTCGAGATGCTGTTTTTCCTCGCCGGCGGCCGAGATGCGCACAGCATCGCGCTGATAGCCCTGGGCAAGGGTGGCGATGGACCGCGGCACGGTGGCCGAGAACATCAGCGTGCGGCGTTCGGCCGGAGCGGCATCGAGGATGAATTCGAGATCCTCGCGAAAGCCGAGATCGAGCATCTCGTCGGCCTCGTCCAGCACCACGGCCTTCAGTGCCGACATGTCCAGCGAATGCCGTGTGATGTGGTCGCGCAGGCGGCCCGGCGTGCCGACGACGATATGGGCGCCACGCTCCAGCACGCGCCGCTCGGTGCGCATGTCCATGCCGCCAACGCAGGACGCCACCGTCGCGCCGGTCAGCGCGTAGAGCCATTCGAGCTCGCGCGTCACCTGCAGCGCCAGTTCGCGCGTCGGCGCCACGGCCAGCGCAAGCGGGGCCGCGGCATGGCCAAAGCGCTCCGCATCCCCCAGGAGGGTCGGGGCCAGCGCCAGGCCGAACGCCACGGTCTTGCCGGAGCCGGTCTGCGCCGACACCAGGGCATCGGCCTGGCCGAGCTCCAGAACCGCCTTCTGGACCGGCGTCAGTTCGGAATAGCCGCGTTTTTCCAGCGCCTGGGCAAGCGCCGGAACAATAGCTTCGAAATCGGACATCTCGCTCTTTCGGAATTCAGGGGTCTGCGCTCATCATGGAGCACGAGCCGGGGCCGGCGTCACGCCAGCCAAACAATCTTGGCCGTACGTACTTGCTGGAGCCGCTCTTGTACAGGGCGCGGCTCGAAAGCCGGTGCCAGGCACCAATTGACTCCTGCCGCAAACCGCGTAAAAGCCCGCTTCGAACGGGATCATTTCGATGCGCGGCCTTTCGATGGCGGTTCTTGCATTCGATTTCCCTGGCCACGATGCAAATCATTGGGCCGGGCGCGTCGTCGCGTCTCCTCGTTTCAGCAAAACCATGGCCAAAACCACCACCAAAACGGTGTGATTCCCTTGGCCTAACCACCCTCTCCCGGGTCCGGCCCGGGGGACGGAACCCGCATTGGCCGGCGGGTTTTCTCCAAAAACCAGGCGGAGAGGGACAGGAGATTTTTCGATGAGTTTCAAGATTGCAGTCGTCGGCGCCACGGGCAATGTGGGCCGGGAAATGCTCAACATACTAGACGAGCGCGGCTTTCCGGTAAGCGAAGTCGTGGCGTTGGCGTCGCGGCGCAGCCAGGGCACCGAAGTGTCGTTCGGCGACCGCACGCTGAAGGTCAGGGCGCTCGACCAGTATGATTTCTCCGACACCGACCTGTGCATCATGTCGGCCGGCGGCAACGTCTCCAAGGAATGGTCGCCGAAGATCGGCAAGCAGGGCTGCGTCGTCATCGATAA
This sequence comes from Mesorhizobium sp. ES1-1, assembly GCF_020164785.1. Classification (GTDB taxonomy): domain Bacteria; phylum Pseudomonadota; class Alphaproteobacteria; order Rhizobiales; family Rhizobiaceae; genus Mesorhizobium. The sequence continues at coordinate 155,724 of NZ_JAIUGX010000003.1, forward strand.
TTCGTCGGCGTTCCGCTATGACCAGGACGTGCCGCTGATCGTGCCGGAAGTGAACCCGGATGCGATCTCGCTGTTCACGCGCAAGAACATCATCGCCAACCCGAATTGCTCGACGGCGCAGCTGGTGGTGGCGCTGAAGCCGCTGCATGACTTCGCCACCATCAAGCGCGTGGTCGTGGCCACCTACCAGTCGGTGTCGGGCGCCGGCAAGGAGGGCATGGACGAGCTGTTCACGCAGACGCGCGCGGTGTTCGTCGCCGACGGCGTCGAGGTCAAGAAGTTCACCAAGCGTATCGCCTTCAACGTCATCCCGCATATCGACGTCTTCCTCGATGACGGCTCGACCAAGGAAGAGTGGAAGATGGTGGCCGAGACCAAGAAGATGCTCGACCCCAAGATCAAGCTGACGGCAACCTGCGTGCGCGTGCCGGTGTTCATCGGCCATTCGGAAGCGGTCAACATCGAGTTCGAAAAGCCGATCACCGCCGACGAAGCGCGCGACATGCTGCGCGAAGCGCCGGGCTGCCAGGTCTTGGACAAGCGTGAGGACGGCGGCTACATCACGCCGCTGGAATCGGCCGGCGAGGACGCCACCTTCATCTCGCGCATCCGCGAGGATTCGACCATCGATAATGGCCTGTCGATGTGGATCGTCTCCGACAATCTGCGCAAGGGCGCGGCGCTCAACGCGGTGCAGATCGCCGAGTTGCTGGTCGAGCGCGGCCTGATCCAGCCGAAGAAGAAGGCGGCTTAGTTTCCGCTCACGGGCCGCACCGCCGCTGCCGCGGCTGGCCCTCCGCGAGGGCGCCGGAAAGCCGGCGGCCCGCGGTCGCGGGCTCGGCCTTTGGCCGGTTTGGGTTTAGCTCAAGGGCTGCACCGCCGCTGCCGCGGCTGGCCCTCCGCGAGGGCGCCGGAAAGCCGGCGGCCCGGTCGCGGGCTCGGCCTTTGGCCGGTTTGGTTTCGCTCACGGGCCGCACCGCCGCTGCCGCGGCTGGCCCTCCGCGAGGGCGCCGGACGACCGGCGGCCCGCGGTCGCGGGCTCGGCCTTTGGCCGGTTTGGGTTTAGCTCAAGGGCTGCACCGCCGCTAACGAGGCTGGCCCTCCGCGAGGGCGCCGGACGACCGGCGGCCCGCGGTCGCGGGATCGCCTTCAGCCGGTGGCGCTTCTCCTTGTTACTACACAGGGAGATGGTGACGGCGGGCGAATGAGGGCAGCACGGGTTCTGGTCCGTATTCATTCGGAAGCGCGTCGGCGCTGCGATCCGCAAATGGCTCAGTCGCGCGGCACCTGAAGTCCTTGCCCCGCCTCCCAAATAGATTTGAAGCGCTCGACCATCGATGAGAAAAGTCGCGGCGGCAGCAAGCCGTAATCATAGCGGTCATCTGCGCGCGGCACCGGACGAAGGTCATAGCCAGGCCACGCGAAACGGTTTCCCTCGTGCAGCATCACCCATGAGCGCTCACCATCCAGACCCAGGTGATGTTTGACCGCTGGCGGCAGCTCGATCGCCAGCGAGGCGTCTGCCGGCGGCACATGTGTGACAGGGACCACGGTCACGATTGGACCGTCGACGCCTCGCTTGACGGCGAGCACGATGACGCAAGGACGATCCTTTCGGCCTTCATCCTGTCCTGCCTCGTGCTCGTGATGCCACAGATATGCGTATGAGATTACAAGGCCGAGCTGCGGCTCTGGAAGTGGCATGCCTTATTTGACGTCTAGCAGGGCGTTAAGATGATCATGTTCCGATGACATCCGCCCGCTGGCAATGGCGTCGATTTCTTCATGCTTCAGATCTTGCGTCGCAAAAGTTCTTTGGGCGAGGTTCTTATAGCGCTGCAGATCTTCATACTCCACAGCCGAAACGAAATAGCCGGTTGGCCGTCCATGGCTCATCACGGCCACTGGCTCTCGCTGAACAATCTCGCGATAGCGCCCGAAATTGCGGGTAAACTCCGTAGTGGGGACTTCGCGCACGATCGGCCTCCTGATCAAATCACGTATTATGCGTAAATTACGCAACTCTCGCGATTTTGTCAAAGCTGAGCTGGGGCAACACGACCGTAGCCCCCCGGGCAGTGCCGGCGCAGCCGGATCAACGACATGACGATGTCGCTGGCGGTCGAGCCTTGCGTTTCGTTTGCATCGCACAATACAGAGCCACGGGCCCCTTCGGTCCGCTAAAGGACCTTCGATGATCGTGCGCCCTCGTCCGAGTTTCCTGCAGCTTTTCTTCGTCATGCGCGGCTCTGTCGTGCCGCGCATCCTGCCGCAGATCCTGGGCTTCGCGCTGTATTCGGTGCTCATCGTTGCCGCGGCACGCTGGTTCGGTCTCGATTTCAGCGTTTTCAACATCACGCCGTTCGGCCTGGTGGGCGTGACGCTGTCGATCTACCTCTCCTTCCGCAACAACGCCGCCTACGACCGCTGGTGGGAAGCGCGCAAGCTTTGGGGCGCGCTGGTCTTCGAAATCCGCAACCTGGCGCGGGCCACGACCAGCCTCGTCTCCGACCAGGCCGAACAGCGCGCCCTGCTCATGGAGGCGCTGGCCTTCTGTCATTTCCTGCGCGGCCAGCTGCGCAAGATCGACAGCGTGAAGGATGTCCGGGCCTTCATCGATGCCGAAGCCGATACGGCTGCGAAGTTCGCCAATCCGGCCGACGAGATGGTCCGGCGCATGGGGCGGCGCGCCAATGCCCGGCGCCAGGCCGGTGAGGTCGATTCGATCGGTTTTCGCATCCTGGACGAGAGGCTGGCTTCGATCACGGCCATCCAGGCCGGATGCGAACGGATCGCCGGCACGCCCTTGCCGTTCGCCTACACGCTGCTGGTGCACCGCACGGCCTATATTGTCTGCCTGCTCCTGCCCATCGGGCTGATTTCGAGTACGGGATGGGCGACGCCGCTGTTCACGGCGCTTATCGCCTATACGTTTTTCGGCCTCGACGCGCTTTCTGAGGAGCTCGAGGATCCGTTCGGCACCGAGGCCAATGATCTCGCGCTCGACGGCCTATGCCGAGTTTGCGAGATTTCGGTGTTCGAGGCGCTGGGCGAGACGCCGCCGAAAATGATCCCGGCCGAGAAGTTCTACTTTTCGTGATGCTTCGGCGTCTTCGCTCTCCTTGTGCCGAAATGCAAACGGCGAGCCGAGGCCCGCCGTTCTCGCACTTCGGTGCAACGAAGCTTATTCGGCGGTTGCGGCTTCCGCCTCGGCCGGGGCCGCGGAGGCGGCCGCAACGGCGGCGGCAGCATCGTCCTGCGCCTTCTTCAGCAGGGCGGCGCGTTCCTGCGCCTTCTTGCCTGGCTCTGCCTTCTTCGGGTTGGAGCGGGCGTCGCGCTTGGCGATGCCGGCCTCGTCGAGGAAGCGCAGCACGCGGTCGGTCGGCTGGGCGCCATGCGACAGCCAATGCTTGACGCGGTCGGCGTCGACCTTGACGCGCTCGCCGTCCTTAGGAAGCAGCGGATTCCACGAACCGAGCGACTCGATGAAACGGCCGTCGCGGGGCGAGCGGGCATCGGCGACGACGACGTGGTAGTAGGGACGCTTCTTCGAGCCCGCGCGGGCCAGTCGGATCTTCAAAGGCATTTCGTTTCTCCTGAAATTTCTGATTGGTTTGTGAGAGTGATGGCTGTTTCTCAGCCGGCTTTGCTTGCGCCGTTGGACGCGGCGATCTGCTCATGATGGCGGATCACTTCGCGGACGACGAAGTTGAGGAATTTCTCCGCGAAATCGGGGTCGAGATGCGCGTCCTTCGCCAATTGGCGCAGGCGCGCGATCTGCTGTTGTTCGCGCGCCGGGTCCGCCGGGGGCAGCCCGTGCGTGGCCTTGAGGACGCCGACCGCCTTGGTGCAGCGGAAACGCTCGGCCAGCATATGGATCAGCGCGGCATCGATATTGTCGATCGAGGCGCGATAGTCGGCCAGAAGGGTGCGTGCGTCGGCCATGTCCTTCTCTTCGTTCATCGCGTCCTCACTTCTTCTTGCCGAGACCGGGCAGTCCGCCACCGCCCAGGCCGGGGAGGCCGGGGAGCTTCATGCCGCCGGGCAGGCCAGGCAAGCCACCGCCGCCGGGCAGGCCTCCAGGCAGGCCCTTCATGCCGCCCAGGCCAGCAGCCTGCGCTTGCTTCTGCAGGGCCTCCAACTGCTTGGGATCCATCTTCGACAGGTCCGGCATGCCGCCACCCATCATGCCGCCCATGCCGCCAAGGCCCATCTTGGAGGCGAGGCCGCCCATCATGCCGCGCATGAGGCCGCCGCCCTTGCCCTTGCCGCCCATCGCTTTCATCATGTCGGCCATGCCGCGATGCATCTTGAGCAGCTTGTTGATCTCGGCCGCGTCTGTCCCGGAGCCGGCGGCGATGCGCTTCTTGCGGGAGTGCTTGAGAATATCCGGATTGGCGCGCTCGGCCTTGGTCATCGACGAGATGATGGCGAGCTGACGCCCGAACATCTTGTCGTCGAGACCGGCCGAAGCCATCTGGTCCTTCATCTTGCCCATGCCCGGCATCATGCCCATGATGCCGCCCATGCCGCCCATCTTCGACATTTGCTGAAGCTGCTGGGCAAGGTCGTTCAGGTCGAACTTGCCGGACTGCATCTTCTTGGCCATCGCCGCGGCCTGCTCGGCGTCGATGTTCTCGGCGGCCTTTTCGACCAGGCTGACAATGTCGCCCATGCCGAGGATGCGGTCGGCGATGCGCTTGGGATGGAATTCCTCCAGCCCGTCCATCTTTTCGCCGGTGCCGATCAGCTTGATCGGCTTGCCGGTGACGGCGCGCATCGAAAGCGCGGCGCCGCCGCGGCCATCGCCGTCCATGCGGGTCAGCACAAGGCCGGTGATGCCGACGCGTTCGTCGAAGCTCTTGGCCAGGTTGACGGCGTCCTGTCCGGTCAGCGAATCCGCGACTAGCAGGATTTCATGCGGGCTCGACACTTTCCTGATGTCGGCCATCTCGATCATCAGCGGCTCGTCGATATGGGTGCGGCCGGCGGTGTCGAGGATGACGACATCGTGGCCGCCGAGCTTGGCCGCCTGCACGGCGCGTCGTGCGATATCGACCGGGTTCTGGCCGGCGATGATCGGCAGCGTCGCGACCTTGATCTGCTCGCCGAGCTGGCGCAGCTGCTCCTGCGCGGCGGGACGACGGGTATCGAGCGAGGCCAGCAGGACCTTCTTGTTCTGGCGCTCGGATAAGCGCTTCGCGATCTTGGCCGAAGTGGTCGTCTTGCCGGAGCCCTGCAAGCCAACCATCATGATGACCACCGGCGCCGGGGCGTTGAGGTCGATGGCGACGCCCTCGGCGCCCAGCATCTCGACAAGCTCGTCATGGACGATCTTGACGACCATCTGGCCGGGCTTGATCGACTTGACCACGGCGGCGCCGACGGCCTTCTCGCGCACCTTGTCGGTGAAGGAGCGCACCACTTCCAGCGCCACGTCGGCTTCGAGCAGCGCACGGCGCACCTCGCGCAGCGCGGCGGAGACGTCAGCCTCCGACAGCGCGCCGCGGCCGGTGAGGCCGTTCAGGATGGAGCCAAGGCGCTCTTGCAGGGACTCAAACATTGGCCAAACCCTCGCGCGACCGCGCCTTGGATTCAAAGCATTCCCTGTCGGGCCGATGGCCCTCCACGCCTCTTGTGCACTCCTGCAGCGATTCGAACATTCTGTTTCCTTTTCCCTGGCGCCAGACGGTGCCCGAGAGGTAATGCGTTCGCGCCCAGTGTCCAAGCAAAGCCCAAAACCAAAAAGCACCCGGGGGCGCTCAGCGCTGCCGGGTGTTGGCCTCCAGGATCGATTTACAGCACCGGCCTCAAAGAGGCCTCGGCGTCCTGGTGGGCTTGCTCGGAGGGATACTCGTCGCGGATTTCGGGGCGTGTAGACAGGAAATCGGCCGCGGAGTCAAGACGAGGCCGGGGCGCCGGCTCCGGTCAGGCCGCTTCCGCCCGGTCAGCCATCTCTGCGGTGACTTTCAGCGGCGAGCGCGGATGCAGCAGCAACGCCATCGTCAGCAGGCTGCAGGCGATGCCGATGCAGGCGATCAGCACCGCGTCCGATGTCGTCCAGCCTGGTCCTTCGAGCGGCTTGGCGTTTAGCAGGGCGAAGGAATTGTAGCTCTGCTGGTGCGAGATGATGAGGAAGCCGGTCAGATTGTTGCCCAGATGGGCGCCAAGCGCCGCGCCGAGATTGCCGGTTGCGTAGACAAGAAGCGTCAGCACCAGCGCGAAGGCTGCGATGGAGGCCAGCACGCAGGCATTGATGGCCGCCGACGAACCGGTGCTCCAGTGCAGCGACGTGAACAGCAGGCCGGGCAGCAGCGCCCAGATCAACGGGCTCCTGAACCGCTTGGCCAGGCCGCGCAAGAGGTAGCCGCGGAACAGCATCTCCTCCGACGAGGTCTGCAACAGGGTGAGCAAGATGATGGGCACCAGAAACAGCAACCATGACGACAGGCTGATCGGGCCGCGCGCGATCCCGGGCTGCAGCATATAAAGTAGAATCTCGGACACCAACGAGGTTACCAGGACGGCGATAAGCCCTTTGAGGAAGCCCGATCGCGACACATGCCGGCCGGCGCCGAACAGCGCCGACAGCGGTTCGCCATGGAGCCAGCGCATGGCGATCCATAGGCCGATCCAGATGCCGCTGAAGGAGGCAAGCGCGCTCAGGATGCCGATGGGCGAGGCGAGGAAGCCGTCCATCACGCCGCCGTATGGCGGGGTCGCCTCCGGAGATGCTTGCCACAGTGCGAAGACATAGGCGCCGCCAAGCAGAACCGCCACGGTGGATGCGCCCCATAGGACGATGACGATCACCGTTCCCAGGCAAAGACGGGGCAAGGTCGTCTTGTGGTTGGGGGAATTCCGGTAGCGTTCGAAGGCGGCGGGGTCGATCGTCACGCGGCTTTCCTTTGTCGAATCCATCGACCGCTGATAGCTCATGGCCTCGAAAACCGGAATTGATTTCGCCGGCCGCCGATCAGGCCGCCGCGTCGTGGTGTGTAGGTTCCACTTGCGCGCCCTTCGGCAGATCGGTCAGCAGGTCGTGAACGAAAGCCAGTTTCCGCGCCGTAATTTCGGAAATAACGAAGGGGTAGAGGTCCGGCAGGCCCATGCAGCGGTTTATCGAGTTGGAGGCCTCGGACAGGACGAGCCAACGCTCAAGGATCATTTCGAAGGGCTCGGGCGCCGAAGCGGGATCGCAGGGCGCCGCCTGCGGCTCGCCGCCGGTGTCGCCGGGCGGCAGATCGTTCGTTTCCACCGTCTCCAGCCGGCCGAGCGGAAAGTTCAGGGCGTGGACCATTTCGAGCGTATCGGTGATGTGCAGGTGGTGAGCCCAGGTTTCCGCCCAGTCCTCCCACGGATGCGAGGTGGCATAGGCGGAGATGTGCGTCTGCTGCCAATCGGCCGGTGCGCCCTTGGCGTAGTGATCCTTCAGCGCCTGCTCGTAGTCGGCTCGGTCGTCACCGAACAGGGCTCGGAAGGCCGACAGTTTCTCCGGGTCGTCGCGGATCAGGCGGTCCCAGTAATAATGGCCAAGTTCGTGGCGGAAATGGCCGAGCAGGGTACGATAATTCTCGCCCATCTCGACACGCCGTTTCTCCCGTTCGGACGAATCGGCTTCCGCGACGTTGAGCGTGATCAGTCCGTTGTCGTGGCCGGTCAGGATACGTTCCCCGCCCGGTCCGCCGCCGATCGGATCGGCAAGGAAATCGAAGGCCAGTCCAACCTCATCGGTCGGGTTGAGCTTCGGCGCCACCGGCAGGCCGAAGGACAGCAGGGAATAGATGGCGCGCTTCTTTGCCGCCTCGACGCGGATCCAGCGCTGGCGGTTGCCTTCAACCGAAAGGTCGGGAATGAGCTGGTTCAGCACACATGCCCGACAGAAGACCTTCCCGGGCTCGGCCATCCAGTTGCAGGCGCATTCATCGGCATTGGTGCATTTGAATACACCTTCGCCACCCGATAGGGCGAAACGTGCCTGCTCGGGATCGTACAGGACGAGGCTTGAGCAGTTCAGGCACTGGGCGTTTTCGAAATAGAGCCGGTGGCCGCAATGCGGGCAGTCGAAAAGTTTCATGTCGGTCCCTCAGACAAGCAAAGTGCATGGCGACCCCCTCCAACGCCGACCATGCAGCAGCGTTCCGCCTTGCGAGAGGCTATTTTGCCCTGAACCGGGCGCCGACCAAAAGGCCACCGCCCCATCAGGAGCCTCATCAGCCGGCCCCTGCGCCATGCTTTAAGCCTAGCATTCCGGCGCAAAGGGGCGCGATGACGTCATTCGTGCTGGCCCCCGCCATAATAATCACTTGATCATGCGCGAATTCCACGGCATTCGCCATCATGGCAGCTCGGGCAGTGACAAGGGCTTGTTTCGCTGGCAAATTCGCGGCTGGGACGTAAATCAGGCAATCAGGAGATAAACATGGCATTTCTTGCCAAGGGTAGGATGTTAGCGGCCGCGGCGGTGGCGGCGCTTGCGATGGCGACAGGGGCGCAGGCGGCGGCCAGCTGCGGCAAGACCGGCGCGGGCTTCGAAGCATGGAAGCCCGAGTTCGCCGCTGAGGCCAAGGCCGAGGGCGTTGGCGCGAAGGGGCTGGCAGCCCTTGCCGGTGCCAGCTACGCGACGAAGACCATCTCGGTCGATCGCGGCATTCACAAGGCCTTCAGCGGCTCGGTGGACGACTTCATGAAGCGTCGTGGCGGCGCGGCGATCATTTCCAAAGGCCGTGCGCTGAAGAAGTCGAACGCGGCGCTGTTCAGCCGCATCGAAAGTACCTACGGCGTCTCGCCGGGCGTGTTGCTCGCCATCTGGGGCATGGAAACCGGCTTCGGCTCCGCCATGGGCAACCAGAATACGGTTTCGGCCATCCTGACGCTTGCCTATGATTGCCGCCGTCCGGGGTTCTTCTATCCGCACGCCATCGCTGCGCTGAAGCTGGTCGATCGCGGCGCGTTGAGCTCCTCGTCGGTCGGCGCCGCGCATGGCGAGATCGGTCACACGCAGTTCCTTCCCGGCAATGTGCTGAAATACGGCGTCGGCAGCGGAAATTTGCGCGACAAGGGCACCGCCCTGGCTTCGACCGCCAATTTCCTCAAGGCGCATGGCTGGCGGGCAGGGGCCAGCGCGAGCTCGAATCTGGGTGCAATCGCCGGCTGGAATTCGGCGAGCGTCTACCAGCAAGCCATCGCGCGCATCGCTGACGCGATCGACGGCGGCTGACCCACTGCCGCCCGGTCTCGCTCCAAGGATGCCCGGCCACGTGCCGGGCTTTCCATTCATGAGCAGGGTGGATCGATTGCTCCCATAATTGGCTTATGACCGCGCTGTCAGTAGTGCGCGTATCCGCTCAACGGACATTTCCGAACAGCAGGAATCTGGAAGCTTCCGTCGATCCCGGTGCAAGTCCGGAAATTTGACTTGCGCGGCGGGGGTGCTTTCAGAGCCGTCTTTGACTTGCCCTTGAGGACCAGCCAGATTTCAGTCGGTTGATCGAGTTGCAGCCTGTTTATGTCGGAGTAGCTGATGCGACCGCTCTTGACGCCCGCATATAGTCGTTGACAAACCAACGCCGGCAAGCGCTCCAGCGACACGTTCATGAACGACGCGATATCGTGCTTGGCAGTGATATTCCATGCACGGACAGAGTCGGTGCAAGCGGTCATATCCTCAGCCCCTGCCTGCGAAGACTGGCAGACTGCCAAGACCGCAACTGCGGCAAGCAGAAGAGAAAAGCTATTTTTCACCATCGGAGCCCCTACCCCCAGATGAATTCAAATAAAGGCGTCGGGAGGTCAATTCGGAATCGCGTGAAGTTGGCTTATTCTGTTGAAATCGAGACCCGCAAATAAAACCCGGCTTGCTGGCCGGGTTCTTGGTCACAGTCGAGGGCGGACCGAGGGCAATCGCGAGATTACCCCTGACGATTGCGCGCGGCAAGCGTGCGCAGCCTGAGCGCGTTGAGGCGGATGAAGCCGGCGGCGTCTTTCTGGTCATAGGCGCCGCGGTCGTCCTCGAAGGTGACCAGCGCATCGGAATAGAGCGTCTTTTTCGACTTGCGGCCGGTCACCATGACGTTGCCCTTGTAGAGCTTGAGACGCACCGTGCCCTCGACATCCTCCTGGCTCTTGTCGATCATTGCCTGCAGCATCAGGCGCTCGGGCGAGAACCAGAAGCCGTTATAGATCAGCTCCGCATAGCGCGGCATGAACTCGTCCTTGAGGTGGGCGGCACCCCGATCAAGCGTGATCGATTCGATGGCGCGGTGCGCGGCGAGCAGGATGGTGCCGCCGGGCGTCTCGTAGACGCCCCGCGACTTCATGCCGACGAAGCGGTTCTCGACAAGGTCGAGCCGGCCGATGCCATTGTCGCGGCCGAGATCGTTGAGGGCCGCCAGCATGGTCGCCGGCGAAAGTTTCTCGCCATTGAGCGCGATCGGATCGCCCTTGAGGAACTCGATCTCGATCTCGGTGACCTTGTCCGGCGCGTCCATGGGCGAAGTGGTGCGCTGGTGGACGAACTCCGGCGGCTCGCTCCACGGGTCTTCCAGCACCTTGCCCTCGGAGGAGGAGTGCAGAAGGTTGGCGTCCACCGAGAACGGCGCGTCGCCCTTCTTGTCCTTCGGCACCGGGATCTGGTGCTGCTCGGCGAAGTTGATCAGGTCGGTGCGCGACTTGAACGACCAGTCCCGCCACGGCGCGATGACCTTGATGTCGGGGTTCAGCGCATAGGCGGAGAGCTCGAAACGGACCTGGTCGTTGCCCTTGCCGGTGGCGCCGTGCGCGATCGCGTCAGCCCCGGTTTCCCTGGCGATCTCGACCAGGTGCTTGGAGATCAGCGGCCGCGCGATCGATGTGCCGAGCAGATAGGTGCCTTCGTACACAGTGTTGGCGCGAAACATCGGAAAGACGAAGTCGGAGACGAACTCCTCGCGTACGTCGACGATGCGGATGTCCTTGATGCCCATCATCTCGGCCTTGCGGCGCGCCGGCTCCAGCTCTTCACCCTGGCCGAGATCGGCGGTGAAGGTGATGACCTCGGCACCGAGCTCGGTCTGTAGCCATTTCAGGATGATGGAGGTGTCGAGGCCTCCGGAATAAGAGAGCACGACCTTCTTGACGTCTTTGAACTTGGACATTGTTGGCGGTTCCGCGACAGGGTTCTTCGCGGGCGAGGTATCACGGCGTTTCCGGAAAGCGCAAGTGACCAGGCTGTTGCAGTGCAAGGCAGGCCTTCGGGACAGACGATTCACGGCGCTGGATCAGCCTTCGCGCGACCCAGGCAGCTGGCGGGGACGAGCCGCATGTTCTATAGGCTGCCTGTTCCCGAACCAGAGGGCGACCTATGTCGTTCATTCCCGGCACCGCCACGCTTATCCAGTTCGCCATCGCCACCGTAATCCTGGCGATCACGCCCGGGCCGGACATGACCCTGTTCGTTTCGCGCACGCTGAGTCAGGGCCGCGCCACGGGTTTCGCCTCGATGGCGGGCGCGCTATGCGGCACGCTGGTGCACACCACGCTGGTCGTGGTCGGCGTTTCGGCGCTGATCGTCGCCTCGCCGATGGCCTTCCTTGTCCTCAAGATATTCGGCGCCGGCTATCTCGTCTTCCTCGCCTGGCAAGCAATCGCCAAAGGTTCGGCCTTTTCTCCGGAGAAGAAGACGGGCCCGCGGATTTCGCTGCTGCGCAGCTGGGCGGCGGGTTTCGGAGTCAATCTGCTCAACCCGAAGATCATTCTGTTCTTCATGACCTTCCTGCCGCAGTTCGTCGCCGTGCATGATCCGCACGCGCCGGGAAAGCTGTTTTTCCTCGGGCTCATGTTCATCGCGCTGTCGATCCCGGTAACGGCGCCGATGGTGCTGGCGGCGGAAAAGTTCTCGGCGGCGATGAAGGCCAGCCCACGCGTGACGCGTGTCGTCGATTATCTGTTCGCCGGCGTGTTTTCGGCCTTCGCGCTCAAGATCCTGACGGCGCAGGCGAAGTAGCGGGCGTCATCCTGGCCGGCCGCGATCGTCGAAACCCGGTTCGCCTCGCCACCAGCTTCCAGCAAGGCGCCCGGCGCTGAGCCAGTAGAAAATGCCGCCGACCATGCCGCCGCCGATCACCGCCATGATGGCATTGGTCTCCCTGATCGCGAAGGTGGTGTCGCCGGCATGGTCGACCATGCCGAGGAAGGCGCCCGCGACCACCGCGCCGGCCAATGCGTAGAACAGCCAGTCGCGCCAGCCCACGATTTCGGCGATTAGGATTATGATGCATGCCGGCAGCAGGGCGAAATAGGCCACGAACAGAGCCAAGACAGGAATCGAGACATACAGGGAAGCCGCCATCGGCTGGTCGTGCTGCGGAGAGTAGCCGAGCGAGGCCAGGAACAGGATGTTGAGGAAGGCGCTGGCGGCAAGCGAGGCGACGAGATAACCGAACAGAATGACCGCAAAGCGGATTAGATAGGCAAAGACGCGGCTCACCCCTCGCCGTGCCCCGCAATCATCATGGCTTCGAGCGCCAGCCTGTCGACCCTGCGCATGCGCTCCGAGTCCGACTTGAGCTGGCCGCAGGCGGCCAGGATGTCGCGGCCGCGCGGCGTGCGGATCGGCGAGGCATAGCCGGCATTGTTGATGTAGTCGGCGAATTTCTCGATCGTCTCCCAGTCCGAGCACTGGTAGTTGGTTCCCGGCCAAGGGTTGAACGGGATCAGATTGATCTTGGCCGGAATGCCCTTGAGCAGCTTGATCAGCCCCTTGGCGTCCTCGATGGAATCGTTGACGTCCTTCAGCATCACATATTCGAAGGTGATGCGCTTGGCGTTCGACAGGCCCGGATAGGCGCGGCAGGCCGCGATCAACTCCTTGAGCGGATATTTCTTGTTGATCGGGACCAAGAGGTCGCGCAGATCGTCATTGGTGGCATGCAGCGAGATCGCCAGCATGACGCCGATCTCCTCGCCGGTGCGCAGAATCTCGGGCACGACGCCGGAGGTGGAAAGGGTGATGCGGCGCTTGGAGAGCGAAAGGCCATCGCCATCCGATGCAATCAGCAGCGCCTTTTTCACCGCCTCGAAATTGTAGAGCGGTTCGCCCATGCCCATCATGACGATGTTGGAGACTTTTCTGCCCTCGGCCGGCACGATGGCACCGTCCGGCGTGTCGCGGTCCGGGAAATCGCCCAGACGGTCGCGCGCGGTCAGCAATTGCGCCAGGATCTCCTCGGCGGTCAAATTGCGCACCAGCTTCTGCGTGCCTGTATGGCAGAACGAGCAGGTCAGCGTGCAGCCGACCTGCGAAGAGATACAGAGCGTGCCGCGGCCTTCCTCGGGAATGTAGACGGTCTCGATCTCCACAGGCCTGCCGGCGCCGCGCGGCGGGAAGCGGAACAGCCATTTGCGCGTGCCGTCCGAGGAGATCTGCTCCTCGACGATCTCGGGCCTGGCGACGGTAAAATGCCTGTCGAGTTCGGCGCGCAGGTCCTTGGAGATGTTGAACATGCCGGCGAAATCGGAAACGCCGCGCACATACATCCAGTGCCATAGCTGCTGGGCGCGCATCTTCGCCTGCCGCTCGGGCACGACACCCGAGGCGACCAGCGCCTCGCCGAGTTCGGCGCGCGTCAGACCGATCAGCGACGGCTTCTCGGGCGCGGGAGGGGCGCGCAAAGAATCGCGGACGCCTTCAATGGCAAGGTCGAAGGAAAGGGTCATGGCTGCACTGATATAAGCGGTTTGCGGCCGATTTCATCCATCGGCCCGATATGAAGCGCGGCGCATAGCACAGGTTGAGCGCGGAGTCATGCGGGAGTAGGGAGTAGGGAGTAGGGAGTAGCAGGTCCAACTTCTCCATTACTCCCTTACTGACTACCACCTACTGCCTATTCCCTACCAAGAGGACCGACATGGCCGGCAGATCGCGAAAATACCCATTGTTGCGGCGCACGCGCGCCATGTGGGGTTCGCGGCGTGTGTGGCAGCCGCGGCTGGTTTTCTGGGCCGGCGCGGTCTCGATCGGAATCATCAGCGTGCTGTTCGCGGTGCTGGCCGACAAGGCGCAGGCGCTGTTCCATATCATGACCGGCAATGGTGGGGGCTGGCGCTTCTATCTGCCGCTTGCGGTCACGCCACTCGGTTTCGTGCTGTCCGCGTGGCTTGCCCATGCCTTCTTCCCCGGCTCGCAGGGCAGCGGCATTCCGCAGGCGATCGCAGCGCGCCATTTGCGCGACGATGAAGACCGCGTCCACCTTCTGTCGTTGCGACTGGCGGCGGGGAAGATCGCCCTCACCGTCGTCGGCCTGTTCTGCGGCGCTTCCATCGGCCGCGAGGGGCCGACCGTGCAGGTCGGCGCTTCGCTGATGCTGCAGGCAGCGCGCTGGGGCGGCATGGCTCAGGCGCGGGGCCTGATCTTGGCAGGCTCGGCGGCGGGCATCGCGGCGGCGTTCAACACGCCGCTGGCCGGCATCGTCTTCGCCATCGAGGAAATGGGCCGAACCTACGAGGCCCGCACCAACGGCCTGGTGCTGACGGCGGTGATCCTGGCCGGCCTGGCCTCGCTCGGGCTGCTCGGCAACTACACCTATTTCGGGGTCTCGAAGGATACGATCTCGTTTGCAGCCGAATGGCCACTGGTGATTGCGTGCGGGGTCATCGGCGGCGGCTTCGGCGCCTTGTTCTCGCTTCTGGCGCTGAAGACGACGCGGCGGATCCGCCGCTGGCGCACGCAGCAGCCACTGGCGCGCGCCCTGTTGGTGGCCGCTGTCTGCGGCCTTGCCGTGGCGGGGATCGGCATCGCATCGGGCGGGCTGACCTTCGGCACCGGCTACGCGCAGGCGCGCGGCGCGGTGGAAGGCACGCCGCTGCCCTGGTTCTTCTTCGCCGAGAAATTCCTCGCCGGTCTGCTGTCGATGGTCTCCGGCATTCCGGGCGGCATATTCGCGCCCTCCCTGGCGGTGGGAGCCGGTCTCGGCAGTTCGCTCGGCCTCGTCTTCGGTGCCAGCACCGGCGCGGCGGCACTGCTCGGCATGGCCGGCTACTTTGCCGGCGTGGTGCAAGCGCCGATGACGGCCTTCGTCATCATCCTGGAAATGACCGGCAATCACGACAATGTCATCGCGCTGATGCTGGCCTCGATGCTGGGCTACGGCACGGCGCGCCTGATCTCGCACGAGCCGCTTTATCACGCCCTTTCGCGCGTCTTCATCGCCGACGCGATCCGAAGACGCCGGGCTGAGGGCTTGCCGGAATCAGGATGAGGGCAAAAGGCGGGCCCTGCGCTCGGCCTTTCGATCAGGGAAATCCCTGTCTATTTGCACTTGGCGATAGACGACAGCGCCGCCGAAATGCCCTTGAGCGAAAAGACGTAGGAGGTCGGGTTGCCACGGCCGGACTTGGCGGTCACCTTCATATCGGTGCCGGTCTTCATGGCGGCGATCAGGACCGGTTCCTCGGCGGCGTTCTCGACCCAGGCCGACTTGCCGCGCGTGAACATCGAGAAGCTCTTCTTGTCGATGGTGACGGTGGCCTTGGAGCCTTCCTGGAATGTGTAGCCGGCGATGAATTGCGGCTCGTAGGACACTTGCTGCCCCGGCCGCTGGCTGACGAAGAAGAACATGTCGCCATGATCGAGCGTCGGCGGCTGCTTGTCGGTCGGCACGGTCAAAACATAACAGACCTTGCCGCCCGATGCCTGGTAGCTGTAGGTGCCCCACGCATTGTGCTGGCCGATCTTGGTCGCCGACTGTGCCATCACGGGCGCTGTCGCGGCCACCAGGACCAGGCTGGAAACTAGTGCAATCAATCCGCGCATCGTTTTTCCCGTATTCCAAATGGTGCGGAGGCAGGCCGGCTTGGCGTCCTGCCCGTCGCTTCATTTTGATTTAATCTGGGTTACCAAACGGTGAATTTCCCAAGAGAAAAGGAAGTTCAGCCGAGGAAACCGCCGCCATTCCCGCGCCGCCGCCTTGCGAGCGGGTGGCGCGACGTCCCTGCGGCGACTTGGAGGCCACGAAAGCGGCAAGAGTTTGACTTTTTCGGACGTCGCCGAACCCCGGCAATTCGACGGAGATGACCGGCTGTAACTCTCAGCCCTTGTCGGCTATCGCCTGTTTGGCGGCTTTCCGATGGGCCGGCTTGATATGGGCGCTGACGGCGGTGATCGCAGCGGTGAGAACGGCAATGTCATCGGTGAAGCCAAGCCCGACGACGAAGTCCGGAATGACGTCAACCGGCAGCACGAAATAGCCAAGCGCTGCCAAAAGGATGCCCTTGGCGCGCAGCGGCGTGTTCTTGTCCATGGCGCAGTAATAGGCGGCGACCACCTCTTCCATGTAGGGGATCTGCCGCGCGGCCTTCTTGGCGGTGCGCCAGAATTTATCGCGCACGTCCTTCTCGTCGCCGAGCTTGCCGCCAAAGCCGAAGAAATCAGAACCGGACTGCCGCGCCATCAACCTCTCCTTGCAGGGCCAATGCGCATCATGCGCATGCCCGCCGACGAAAATGTGGGGAAACCCGAACCGCGCTGCAAGATGCCGGCGCCGATTTGGCACCTGTACCGCCTCGCGATCAAATACGAGGGATCAGCCACCGGCAAAGCGGTTCATCTTTTTCGCCAGTTCGATGTCGAGCGCGGTGACGCCGCCGACATCATGGGTGGTCAGCGTAACGTCGACGGTCTTGTAGACGTTCGACCATTCGGGATGATGATCCATCTTTTCGGCCGCCATGGCGACCCGCGTCATGAAGGCGAAGGCCTCGGAAAAATTTCTGAAGGTGAAGGTGCGGCCGATGGAGGCGGCGTCCTGCGCCAATGTCCAGCCGTCGAGCCCGGCCAGCGCCGCTTCGGCGGCCGGCCTGTCCAGTTTCTCTCTCGTCATTTCGATCTCCCGTGCTATCCGACAGGCTGATCACCATAATGCATCGAACGCGGGGGCGCGTGGCAGTTTTGGATAGCGACATGCGCAAGACCAGTTCCGGCTCGACGAGCGCGAAGCCGATCAATTCCATTCTTTTCGTCTGCCTCGGCAACATCTGCCGGTCGCCACTGGCCGAAGGCGTGTTTCGCGACGTCTGGACGCGGCGCGGCCGCTCCATGCTCCTCGATTCGGCCGCGACCAGCGGATGGGAGGTCGGGTCCGCTCCCGACCCGCGCTCGGTCTCTGTCGCGGTGGGTCACGGCGTGGACATCGCCGCGTAGCGGGCACGAAGGGTCACGCTGGCGGACTTTTCCCGTTTTGACCTCATTCTCGGCATGGATCGATCGAATGTCGCGGATCTGAAGGCGCTTGCGCCATCCACGATGCGTGACCGGATCCATCTGTATCTGGAGTTCGCCGAGGGGCGGAAGCGCGACGTCCCCGATCCCTATTATTACGGGCAGGAAGCGTTCGCCTCGGTCTACCGCATGATCCGCGATGCGTCGGAAGCGCTGGCGAAGCGGCTTGAGGCTCGGCTGTCGGAGCCGGAGAGCGGCCAGGCTTCCTCGACGATATAGGGGCCGCCGCCGACCGAATCGCGCGACGACATCAGGACGAAGCGGCCGACGCGGAACGGCAGCGTCGAGAAATTGCCGCGCCCCGACAGATATTGGGCGACGTCAAGCGGGCTGGTATTGCGCAGGCGCGCCAGCGTCACATGGGGCATGAATTTGCGTGGATCGGCAGGAATGCCGAGCCGCTGGCAGATGCGCTCGATCTCGCCCTGGAGCGCTGCCAGATCGGGCGAGGCGGATGCGCCGGCCCATACCGCATGCGGCTTCTTCTGTCCGAAGGCCCCGACACCCGATAGCGCCAGCGAGAAGGAGGGGCGACTGACGCGGTCGAGCGCATTGGCGATCTCATCGGCCACGTGGCCCGGAACATCGCCGATGAAGCGCAGTGTCAGGTGATAATTCTCGACGTCGATCCAGCGGGCTCCCGGCAGGCCGCCCCGCAGCAGGGACAGCGAAAGGGCGGCGTCACGCGGAATTTCGAGGGCGGTGAAAAGACGCGGCATGATGAGCCTCCCTTCCTCGAATCGAACTATACCCCTAGCGAATCACCTAACGGCGGGCGGAGCAAGGGGTTTGTTGGCCGTAGCCGTGTTTGGTGGATCGGCGGCCGACCGGTGCGTTTCGAACGACGGCACCATCATCTTGCCCGTGGTCAAGCACCGCCCGGCACCGCCGCGATCGCTTTCTCGACGGTGGGGAGGATGCGCTCGACCATCCTGTCGATGCCCTTGGCGCTCGGATGCAGGCCATCGTTGAGCCGCAGGCCGGGTTGGCCGACAACGCCGTCGAGGAAGAACGGGTAAAGCGGGACGCCATATTTCGCTGCCAGATCCGGGAACATGCCGTCGAAGGCGGTTTTGTACTCGACGCCGAGATTTGGGGCGGCCAGCATGCCGGCGAGTAGCACGGGAATCTTCCGCTGTTTCAGCTTTCCGAGCATCGCATCCAGGTTTTTGCGGGCGATGTCGGGCGATACGCCGCGAAGCATGTCGTTGGCGCCGAGTTCGAGAATGACCAATTGCGTCCCATCCGGCACCGACCAGTCGAGCCGCGCCAGGCCGCCGCTGGTGGTGTCGCCGGAAACGCCTGCGTTGGCGACGGTCACATCATGACCCTTGGCTCGCAGTGCCGCCTGCAACTTGTCGGTAAAACCTTCTCCGGGGCCTAATCCATAACCCGCCATAAGGCTGTCGCCGAAGCCGACGATCTTGAAAGGCTCCGCACGTGACGAGGACATGGCACCACACAAGGCAAGGATGAGAAGGATACCCGCGACAACGCGGCGTTTGAAAGACATGCGGCGAGCCCCATATGACGAAGGAATTCTTCCGGCGATGGCCTCCGCCAAGGCAGCGGCTTCCCCTCATATAGGACGACTTGATCGTGACAGAAGCCGTCATCGCGCTGAAAGACGTATCGCTGACGCTCGGCCAGGGCGCGTCATCCGTTCATGTTCTAAAGGATGTCAGCCTCGACGTGGCGTCCGGCGAGGCCACCGGCATCGTTGGCCCCTCGGGGTCCGGGAAGTCGACATTGCTAATGGTCCTGGCCGGGCTGGAAAAGGTCGATTCGGGAACGGTCCGTATTGCCGGCGAGTTGCTCAATGGCAAAAGCGAGGACCAGATGGCTTCGTTTCGAGGCCGAAACATTGGCATCGTGTTCCAGTCCTTCCACCTCATTCCGAACATGACGGCTCTGGAAAATGTCGCCGTACCGCTTGAACTGGCCGGTCATGCCGATCCGTTCGGGGTGGCCTCACGCGAGCTGACGGCGGTCGGCCTCAGCGAACGCGTCACGCATTATCCCGGGCAACTGTCGGGCGGCGAGCAGCAGCGCGTGGCGATCGCCAGGGCGCTGGCGCCGTCCCCCCGAATCCTCATCGCCGACGAGCCGACGGGCAATCTCGACCAGGCGACCGGGCGCCAGGTCGCCGACCTGCTGTTCGCCAAGGCCGCCGAGCGCGGCATGACGCTGGTGCTTGTCACGCACGATCCGGCGCTCGCGGCGCGTTGCACCCGCCAGATCGCGATGCGTTCCGGCCGGATCGAAGCGCCGCTGGCCGCCAGGGAAACGGCCTGATGGCGTCAGGGCGCACAATGCGGCTCGCGGTTCGCTTCTCGTTGCGCGAGATGCGTGGCGGGCTTTCCGGCTTCCTGATCTTTCTGGCTTGCATCGCGCTCGGCGTCGCTGCGATCGGCGGCGTCAACTCGGTGGCGCGATCGATCAACGCCGGCGTCGCCGACCAGGGTCAGACCCTGCTTGGCGGCGACCTTCGCTTCCAGATCAACCAGCGCGACGCTAGCCCGGCCGAGCTGGGCTTCCTTGGCGGGCTGGGCGTGCTCTCGCACAGCACCAGCATGCGCTCCATGGCGCGGCTTGCCGATGGAACGGACCAGGCGCTGGTCGAGGCCAAAGCCGTGGACGACTTCTATCCGCTTTACGGAGCCCTGGAGACCGCGCCGGCGCTGTCGAAACAACAACTGTTCGGCGAGAAGTCCGGCGTCTTTGGCGCGGCGGCACCCGACCTCCTGTTCGAACGGCTGCATCTCAAGCTCGGCGACAGGCTGAAGCTTGGCACCGCCAAATTTGAACTGCGCGCCAGGCTGGTCACGGAACCCGATGCGGTGTCCGACGGGTTCGGTTTCGCGCCAAGGCTGATGATCTCGAACGAGGCGCTGGCGGCGGCCGGGCTGATCCAGCCGGGTAGTCTGGTCGAGAATGCCTACAAGATCCGCCTGCCTGCCGATGCCGACGAGGCACGGCTGAAGGCGATCCAGGACCAGGCGGCCAAGGATTTTCCCGAGGCCGGCTGGTCGATCCGCACCCGGAGCAACGCGGCGCCGGCGCTTTCGTCCAATATCGAACGGTTCTCGCAATTCCTGACGCTGGTCGGGCTGACGGCCTTGGTGGTCGGGGGCGTCGGCGTCGCCAATGCGGTGCGCGCCTATCTCGACGGCAAGCGCGGCGTCATCGCCACCTTCAAGAGCCTGGGCGCCTCAGGCGGCTTCGTATTCACGGTCTATCTGGTGCAGATCCTGATCATCGCCGCTCTCGGCATCGTGCTGGGCGTGGCGCTCGGAGCGCTGATGCCTTTCGCGGCGAGCGCGGCGCTGCAATCAGTCATTCCGGTGCCGGCGCAAGGCGGTTTCTATCCCGGTGCCCTCGGCATGGCGGCGCTGTTCGGCCTGCTGGTAACGCTGGCCTTCGCGCTGCTGCCACTCGGGCGCGCCCGCGACGTGCCGGCCACGGCATTGTTTCGTGAGATGGGACTGGAGGGAAGCGGCCTTCCACGCCTTGTCTATGTCGCCTCGGCCGTCGGCATCGCGCTGATCCTGGCAGCGCTGGCGATCCTGTTTTCGGGCGACCAGCGCATCGCTTCGATCTTTGTCGGCGCCACCATCCTTGCCTTCCTGGTGCTGCGCCTTGTCGGCGCGCTGGTGCAATGGGCGGCAAGGAGGAGCCCTCGCGTGCGGTTCGTGGCGCTCAGGCTGGCCATCGGCAACATTCACCGGCCTGGAGCGCTGACGCCGTCGGTCGTGCTGTCGCTGGGGCTCGGGCTGACACTCCTGGTGACGCTGGCGCTGATCGACGGCAATTTGCGCCGACAGATTGCCGGCAACCTGCCGGAGCGCGCACCGAACTTCTTCTTCGTCGATATACAGGGCGGGGATGTCGATGCGTTCGCGAGCCTCGTCGGCAAGGAGGCGCCGCTGGGAACGCTGGCCAAGGTGCCGATGCTGCGTGGCCGGGTGATGGCCTTGAACGGTGTCGATGTCGACAAGGTCAAGGTGCCGGCGGAGGGCGCATGGGTGCTGAAAGGCGATCGCGGCCTGACTTACGACGCCAGGCAGCCGGAAAACGCGACGCTGACCGAAGGTTCCTGGTGGCCGGAAGCCTATGTCGGCGAGCCGCTGGTCTCATTTTCTGACCAGGAAGGCAAACAGATCGGGCTGAAGCTCGGCGATACGATCACCGTCAATGTGCTCGGCCGCAATGTGACGGCCAGGATCGCAAATTTCCGCAAGGTCGAATGGGAGACGATGGGCATCAACTTCGTCATGGTGTTCTCGCCCAACACATTCGCAGGCGCGCCGCATGGCTGGATGGCGACGCTGACCGAGAAGGGTGCGTCGACGGCGGATGATGCGCGCGTGCTGAACGCCGTCACCCGGGCTTTCCCGGCGGTGACGACTGTCCGCGTCAAGGACGCGCTCGATGTCGTCAACCGACTGGTCGGTCAGCTCGGCACAGCGATCCGGGCTGCCGCCGGTGTGGCGCTGATCGCGTCGGTGCTGGTGCTGGCGGGCGCGCTGGCGGCCGGCAACCGGGCGCGCATTCACGACGCCGTTGTGCTGAAGACGCTGGGGGCGACGCGCCGCACGCTGATCGCCGCCTTTTCGCTGGAATACGCGCTGATCGGGCTCGCCACCGCGATCTTCGCGCTTGCCGCCGGTGGCGCCGCGGGCTGGTTCGTCGTCGCACGCATTATGACGCTGCCCTATCACTTCATGCCCGAGGTGGCCGTGGCGACCGTCGTGTTCGCGCTGGTGATCACGGTTGGCATCGGCCTTGCCGGCACCTGGCGCGTGCTCGGCCAGAAGGCCGCGCCGGTGCTGCGCAACCTGTAAAGCGGCCTGCGAGGTCGGCATCAGGTTAATTCGGCGTAATATAAGGCCCGGGTGGGCGGAAAACGCGGGCTTTTCGGTGCCTCACCAAGCATTACACCCGGTCATGCACTTGTTCTTGCCGCGAATAACCATCATATTTTGCGGCAGGCATGCTGGAGCCCCTCCAGCGGCGCCTGGGCCTCAAGGATGAAAGTCCGAACAGGCCCTGACACCGGACGGGGCAGAAGCAATAGAGGACTTCCATGGTTGAACCCATTCGCAACTTCCAGACGCGCGCCGTGCCCGGCGCCGCCGTCGACATCGACCAGGGCCTGCGCGCCTACATGGTCAAGGTTTACAATTTGATGGGGCTTGGCCTCCTCATCACCGGCCTTGCGGCCGTCGGCACGATCATGCTGGCCACCACGACCGACCCGGCTTCGGCTGTCGCGACGCTGCCGAGCGGCGAAATGCTGACTTCGTTCGGCTACGCGATCTTTGGTTCGCCGCTTCGATGGGTGGTGATGCTCGCGCCACTGGCCGCTGTAATGTTCCTGTCGTTCCGCGTGCAGTCGATGAGCGTCTCGGCGGCGCAGACCACATTCTGGGTCTATGCCGGCCTCGTAGGCCTGTCGCTGTCGTCGATCTTCCTGATCTACACGACCGCCAGCATATCGCAGACCTTCTTCGCCACCGCGGCCGGCTTCGGCGCGCTGTCGCTGTACGGCTACACGACGAAGCGTGATCTGACCGCGATGGGCTCGTTCCTGATCATGGGCCTGTTCGGGCTGATCATCGCGACGGTGATCAACATCTTCCTGCAGTCTTCGGCGCTGTCCTTCGCCGTCTCGGCGATCGGCGTGCTGATCTTCGCCGGCCTGACCGCCTACGACACGCAGAAGATCAAGGAGATGTATTTCGAGGGTGACGCTTCCGATGTCGCCGGCCGCAAGGCCATCATGGGCGCGCTGCGGCTTTATCTCGACTTCATCAACCTGTTCATGTTCCTTCTGCAGTTCATGGGCGACCGCCGCTAAGCATTCGGTGATTGGATCAAGCACTTCGCAAGGGCGGCCCAATGGCCGCCCTTTTCTTTTGCCGGTGCGTTTGATGTTATCTCGGGGCCTCCCACAGCGGCATGCAGGACAATGAACACCATCATCATACGGCCGGCGACTGCGGCCGATCTCGACAGGATCACGCAGATCTACGCCGACGCGGTGAGCCGTGGAACGGCCAGCTATGAGCTCGACCCGCCGAGCCGCGATGAGATGGGTGCGCGCTTCGACGGCCTGATTGAAGGGGGCTTTCCCTATCTGGTTGCCGAACAGGACGGCACGGTGCTTGGCTACGCCTATGCCGGGGCCTTCCGGCCCCGCCCGGCCTATCGGTTCATCGTCGAGGATTCCGTCTATGTCGCCCCCGAGGCGCAGGGCATGGGGGTCGGCCTAAAGCTGATGCGACGACTGATCGATGCCGTCGAAGCAGCGGGCTTTCGCCAGATTGTCGCGGTTATTGGCGATGGCCGGCCGGACAGCCCCTCGGTGAGGCTGCACGAAAAGCTCGGCTTCCGCCATTCCGGCCGCCTCGAGGGCTCCGGCTACAAGCACGGACGCTGGCTGGACACGGTCTTCATGCAGCTGCCGCTGAATGGCGGAGCGAGCGTGCCGCCTGATCCCAAGTCGCTGCCGGAACGGAGATTCCTCGGTACCCGGAAAGGGGATTGAGGAAAATGGAGAATTGAAGAATTGAGAATTGGCGCTGTGACGTCACCCGGCTCCTCGGTTCTTCAATTCCTCAATTCCTCAATTCCTCAATTCTTCAATTCGTCATTACCCTAATCCGTTCCCCAATCACGCCTCGACGAGCTTCAGCTTGCTGTCGAAGACGCCGAGCACGCGGCCGAGTTCCTGG
This sequence comes from Mesorhizobium sp. ES1-1, assembly GCF_020164785.1. GTDB lineage: Bacteria > Pseudomonadota > Alphaproteobacteria > Rhizobiales > Rhizobiaceae > Mesorhizobium. Next base: position 179,715 of record NZ_JAIUGX010000003.1, read on the forward strand.
CCACGTTTGAGAATGCGGCCGCCGGCCGCGATCACGGCGAACGCGCCCTGTTTGCGTGCCAGTTTGGGGTCCTTGACGATCTGAAACAGAGGCACTTCGCTGGTGCGGCGGAAGACGGAAAACACGGCCCTGTCGCTGAGGTGATCGATGGCGTAGTCACGCCATTCATTGGCAGCGACCATGCGCCCGTAGAGCCTGAGGATCTGGTCGAGTTCGCGCCGATCGAACCGCACCGGCTGGTCGAGACGCTCGCGTCTCGCCTCGTGCAGCGGGATCAGTATTGCGGATGCGTCTCCATCGCCCGTGCCGCCGCTGTCATCGGTCATGCCCCGATCCTTCGAAATCAATCCGTGCCGATTAAAGTTGGCGCGTTCGCTGTCCAATTGCAAGGGCCGCAAGGCGAGGGCAGCGACGCGCCGTTTCCGCAACGTCCAGTCACATTTGTGAATCGCGCTGTTGGAATTGGTGATGCCCCGCCACATTTCCGCCTTTTTTTACCCGCGCTCATGCCCCAATGTCCGACGAATTTACCGGTGTTGCCTGAGACGGTTCGGTCCGGCACCGGCTCGTAAACCCCAAGCCCCCCGCCCACGGGTCTGCGTCGGATCGAACCAACCTCGGTCTTTCCTCGGAAAGATCGGGTGCGACGATCCCAAAACCTAAATGACCGACGTCAGAAGCAAGCTGACGTCGGTTTTTTCATGCCTTTTTCCTTCCCCCAGAAGCAAGGGGGGCAAGAGAGGTTACGGCTTGTGAATGAATGCAGCGCCGAGAATGGGGCCGGGCATGCCGTCCTTGCCGACGGACTGCAGCAGCACGGCACAGCCGCCCTTCTTGATGATCTCGCTCATCGGCAATTCATAGCGCTGCGATTTGCCGTGCCACATGCCGGCGGTCTGGATGCCGGTGACGGCGTTCCAGTAAGTCATGCTGCGGCCCGAGTTCTCGCCCTGGGCGATCTTGACCGTCCGCGGCGCGTCGAAATAGACGATGACGACATGGGCGTCGCTCGGGCCGGTCCCGGCGTCGCCGGCATCGATGATCACGCGGTCGCTGGTGCGGCTGACCTTGACGGGCACGTGCATGCCTTCGCCCGATCTCGACATGCGGGCGAGCGCGCCATCGACCTCGCCGCGCTTGGCGCCGTTGACATGCACGCGGCCGTTGATGACGGCCTGTGGCGTGTAGACGGAGCGGCTGCCGAAGGCGCGCATATAGTCGTATTGCCGCTCGGTATTTTCCTTGCGGCCCAGCGTGTCCTGCCAGCCGAGATAGTCCCAATAGTCGACATGGTAGGCAAGCGCGACGATGTCCTCCTTGCCGGCAAGCTCGGCGAAGTACGCATCGGCCGGCGGACAGGAGCTGCAGCCCTGGCTCGTAAACAGTTCGACCACGCCCAGCGGCCGGTCGATGCCGGGCTTTTCCTTCTCGACCCCGCCGGCGTTGTCGGCATGGCCGGCACCGGCAAACGCCGGCAGGGCCAGCACAAGGGCCGCCAGCCACAATGATTTTCGCGAGCCCATGGTCATCCGATCCCCGCCGGTGGCGCCGGCTTTGTTCTGGTTGCTAAAATATGTGGCAGAACCCGAAGTCAACGGGAAGTCACGTTGCGGTGAAATTTTTCCGTTGCAACGACAGGCTGAGCGGCAATAGGTGAAGCCACTGCATTTCACACACTGGTTCGATTCGGCGGCGGCATCATCACCATGTGGCAAACTCTCCTGACCCCGGTCGATCTTTATTGCGAAAGAATCGGTCCCGGACTTTGGGCAGAGCCAACCAATGCTTTGACCAACCTTGCTTTTATTGCCGCAGGCTTGTGGGGGGTGCGTGAAGTTCGGCGTCACAGGACAGGCACCTTCGCGGAGGTGCTCGCCTGGTGGGTGGTGGCCATCGGCATCGGGTCGACGATCTTCCACACCTTTGCCACCAGGGGGACCGTGTGGGCCGACGTCCTGCCTATCGCCGGCTTTACGCTTGCCTATACGCTGTTCAACCTGCGCCGGTTCCTCGGCATGGGATGGGGCAAGGCGATCGCCGTCTTCATACTCTTCTACGCAGTCGCAGGCCTTATCACGTTTGCCGTACCGGACTGGCTGCGCCAGGCTTCGAACGGCACCACGGGCTATCTGCCGCCATTCCTGGCGCTTGCCTTCTTCGGCGCATGGGTGGCGGCGAGCGGGAATCGCGCCGGCTGGTATAATTTGGTCGGCTCGGCGATCTTCGTCGTGTCCGTCATTTGCCGGATGATCGACCCGCTGGTCTGCGCCGGCTTTCCGCTCGGCACGCATTTCCTGTGGCACATCTTCAACGGGCTGATGCTGGCCGTGCTGCTGGCGGCGGCGGCGCGGTTCGGGGCGCCGAAAGTCGGCAGTAGGCAGTAGGCAGTAGGCAGTAGGCAGTAGGCAGTAGGCAGTAGGTGTCCGCTTCCCTACTGCCTATGCCCAAGCCTATTCATGGCTGCTGCTAGGCAGCGAGATCGCGCAGCACGTATTGCAGTATGCCGCCGTTCTTGAAGTAGTCGAGCTCGTCCAGCGTATCGATGCGGCACACGATCGGCACGTTCTTCACCGTGCCGTCGCCATAAGTGATCCTGGCGGTCATCGTCTGGCGTGGCTTGATGGTGCTCAGGCCGTCGATTTCGACCAGTTCGTCGCCCTTCAGATTGAGCGAGGCCCATGACATGCCTTCCTGGAAGACGAAGGGGATGACCCCCATGCCGACCAGGTTCGAGCGATGGATGCGTTCGAAGGACTGCGCGATGACGGCGCGCACCCCAAGAAGATTGGTACCCTTGGCTGCCCAGTCCCGCGACGAGCCGTTGCCGTATTCGACGCCGGCGAAGATGACCAGCGGCACGCCTTCCTTCCTGTACTCCATCGCCGCGTCGTAGATCGATTCCTCTTCCTTCGACGGGTAGTGGATGGTGTAGCCGCCCTCGCGGCCGTTCTCGCCCAGCATATGGTTGCGGATGCGGATGTTGGCGAAGGTGCCGCGCATCATCACCTCATGGTTGCCGCGCCGCGTGCCGTACTGGTTGAAGTCGGCGACGCCGACGCCGTGGTCGGTCAGGTACTTGCCAGCCGGCGAGGCGGCCTTGATCGAGCCCGCCGGCGAGATGTGGTCGGTGGTGATCTTGTCGCCGAACAGGCCGAGCACGCGCGCGCCCTTGATATCTTCGATCTTGCCGAAGCCCGCTGTCATGCCGGCGAAATAGGGCGGGTTCTGCACATAGGTCGAATTGTCGTCCCAGGCGTAGGTCTGGCCCTCCGGTGCCTGCACCTTCTGCCAATGTTCATCGCCCTTGAAGACATTGGCGTATTTGCGCGCGAACAGCTCGCGGGTGACGTTCTTCTCGATGAACTCCTGGATCTCGGCGGAGCTCGGCCAGATATCCCTGAGATAGACCGGGTTGCCGTCCTTGTCGTCGCCGAGGGGCTCGGTGGTCAGGTCCCTGGTGACGGTCCCGGCCAACGCATGGGCGACGACCAGCGGCGGCGAGGCAAGATAGTTCGCCTGCACGTCGGGGGATACGCGGCCCTCGAAATTGCGGTTGCCGGAGAGAACCGCCGCGGCGATCAGGCCCTTGTCGTTAATGGTCTTCGAGATCGGCGCCGGCAGCGGCCCCGAATTGCCGATGCAGGTGGTGCAGCCGAAGCCGACCAGGTTGAAGCCGATCTGGTCGAGCTCCTTCTGCAGGCCGGATTTCTCCAGATATTCGGCGACCACCTGGCTTCCCGGAGCCAGCGAAGTCTTCACCCAGGGCTTCTGCTTGAGGCCGAGGCGGTTGGCGTTGCGGGCAAGCAGGCCCGCCCCGATCAGAACGCTCGGGTTCGATGTGTTGGTGCAGGAGGTGATGGCGGCGATAACGACGTCGCCATGGCCGAGATCGTGCGAGGTGCCTTCCACGGCGTAGCGCTTGTCGGCTTCGGCAGCCTTTTTGTACTCCGTGTCCATCGCCTTGGCGAAGCCTTCGGGGATGCCCTCCAGCGCGACGCGGCCTTCCGGGCGCTTCGGACCGGCCATCGACGGCACGACACTGCCGAGCTCGAGCTCGAGCAGATCGCTGAAGACCGGGTCGGCCGAGCCGGCGTCCCGCCACAGGCCCTGCGCCTTGGCGTAGGCCTCGACAAGCGCGATGCGGTCCTCGCTGCGGCCAGACATTGTGAGGTAGCGGATGGTCTCGCCGTCGACCGGGAAGAAGCCGCAGGTGGCGCCATATTCGGGCGCCATGTTGCCGATGGTGGCACGGTCGGCCAGCGTCATGTTGGAAAGGCCGGGCCCGAAGAACTCGACGAACTTGCCGACGACGCCCTTCTTGCGCAGCATCTGGGTGACAGTGAGGACGAGGTCGGTGGCGGTGACGCCTTCCTTCAGCCTGCCGGTCAGGCGGAAGCCGATGACTTCCGGCAACAGCATGGAGACAGGCTGGCCGAGCATGGCGGCCTCGGCCTCGATGCCGCCGACGCCCCAGCCGAGCACGCCGAGCCCATTGATCATGGTGGTGTGCGAATCGGTGCCGACGCAGGTATCGGGATAGGCGGTGATTTCACCATCCTCGGTGTTGGTCCATACCACCTGGCCGAGATATTCGAGGTTGACCTGGTGGCAGATGCCGGTGCCGGGAGGCACGACGCGGAAGTTGCGGAAGGCCTGCTGGCCCCATTTGAGGAATTTGTAGCGTTCCTCATTGCGCTCGTATTCGAGCTCCACATTGCGCGCGAAGGCCATTGGCGTGCCGAATTCGTCGACGATGACGGAATGGTCGATGACGAGGTCGACCGGCACAAGCGGGTTGATCTTCTGCGGATCGCCACCGAGCGAGGCCATGGCATCGCGCATGGCGGCGAGGTCGACGACGGCCGGAACGCCGGTGAAATCCTGCATCAGCACGCGGGCCGGGCGATAGGCGATCTCGACGCCTGCGGTTCCCTTGTCGGTCAGCCAGCCGGCGACAGCCTGGATCGACTCCTTGGTGACGGAGCGGCCGTCCTCATTGCGCAGCAGGTTCTCCAGCAGCACTTTCATCGAATAGGGGAGCTGGGCAATGCCCGTGAGGCCGTTCTTCTCGGCCTCTATGAGATCGAAATAAATATATTCCGTGCCGTTCGCGGTCAGCGTGCGACGGCAGTTGAAACTATCGAGGGATTTTGACACGTGCGATCCATTCTTGTCTGTTCAGCCTGAAAGGGAACGGACGCCGATGGCATGCAATCACGCGCAAAGGTGCGGGTACGGCCATTTCCGCTATCCGTTCCCGAGCAACCCGAGCCGTTCAAGGCGGCGCGTGCGCTGGTTCGGCGCAAATTCTGTTCCCGTGCCGACCGCTGGCACGGATGCACCGCATATAGAGAATTTTCTGGAATAGTTCTAGACAGTCGAAAAGCAAATTTGTGCGATGCGGCAGCCGCCGCGACGAATTGTTTTCGGGGCAGGCAAGGATGCGGCTGATCGCGGAAAATCTGGGCGGCGAACGGGGCGGCGAGCCGGTTTTTTCCGGCGTCGACTTCGCGCTTGCGCAAGGCCAGGCATTGATTGTCACCGGGCGGAACGGTTCGGGCAAATCGACGCTGCTGCGGGTTGTCGCCGGCCTTTTGCCGGCGGCCCAAGGCCGCCTCTTGATCGAGGGCGGTGGCGAAGATTTTCCGACCGTCGCGGCGGCCTGCCATTATCTCGGCCACCTCAATGCAATGAAGACGGCGCTGAGCGTGACCGAAAATCTGCGCTTCTGGCGGGATTTTTCCGGCCCGGGTCTGTCCAGCGTCGACGAGGCACTGGATACGGTCGGGCTCGGTGGCATCGGCCATCTGCCATTCGGCTATCTCTCGACGGGGCAAAGGCGAAGGGCAGCGATTGCCAAGCTCTTGGTCAGCCAGCGGCCGCTGTGGCTGCTGGACGAGCCGACATCGGGGTTGGACAAGGCTTCGGAGGCGCGGTTTTCCGCGCTGATGACGCGCTATTGTGAAGGGGGTGGAATGATCCTGGCGGCGACGCATCTGCCGCTGGGAATCGCGGGGGCGAAGGAATTGGCGATGAGGGTAGGCCATTGATGTCGGTGCGAGGCACCCCCCTCTTTCCTGCCGGACATCTCCCCCTCAAGGGGGGAGATCAGATGTCGTCCCGACTTTCGCCAATCACCACCGTTCGAGGACTGGCGGGAGGCATGGTCTGCCAATCTCCCCCCTTGAGGGGGAGATGGCCGGCAGGCCAGAGGGGGGCGCCTTGGCAAAGGCGTCTCAGATCATGGTAGCCCTTTTCCTGCGCGACATTCGTCTCAACATCCGCGCCGGCGGCGGCGCCTTGACCGGGATCATCTTCTTTCTCGCCGTGATCGCCACCATTCCGTTCGGGGTCGGGCCGGATTTGAAGCTTTTGGCCCGCATCGGCCCGGCCATTCTGTGGATCGGAGCGCTGCTGTCCTGTCTGCTCGGGCTCGACCGGCTTTTCCAGGCCGACCGCGAGGACGGTTCACTTGACCTTCTGGTGCTCGGCAATGACCGTCACATGCTGGCGCTGACGGTGCTGGTGAAATGCCTGGCGCATTGGGCAGGAAGCGTGCTGCCGCTGGTGATTGCGGCGCCGCTGCTCGGCCTGTTCATGAACATGGAACCGCTCGCCATCGGCGCAACGGCGCTCACGCTTCTGGTCGGCACGCCGGCCATCACCTTCATCGGCGCCGCGGGTGCCGCCGTGGCTGTGGCGTTGCCGCGCGGCGGGCTGTTGATCTCCGTCCTGGTCCTGCCTCTGACCATCCCGGTTCTGATTTTCGGGGTGTCGGCAAGCTACGGTGCAACGGCCGATCCCGACCCCTTCCTGCAGCCCTTCCTCATCCTCGCCGCGCTCACGCTGTTTCTTGCGGTGGTGGGACCGGTGGCGGCGGCGCTGGCCCTGCGGCATGGAACGGACTGAGTGACGCCAGTCAGGGTTTGCGTGACATCAAAGGCCGCGGTGCGGCGACCGCCTATGTTCGAAGCTGCGGCGCGGCGGCAGATTGCGAAGCCGGCGGCGCGCGGTTAAGGGAGAGCATGGTCTATCCGAGTAAAATGATCGGATTACACGCCGGCGCTGCGAGGTCGGCTGCATGAGCGCGCATGACCTCTACGTCACCGCCGCCTATGGCATCACCGCCATTGCCCTGGCCGGGCTGATCGGCTGGATCCTGCTCGACCAGCGGGCCCGCAAGCGCGATCTCGCGGAACTCGAAGCAGCCGGCGTGCGAAGGCGCTCCGACAAGGCGGGCGCGGAGAAGCGATGAGCAGCGAGACTGAAACACCGCCGCCGGCCGGTCGCCGCCTGTTCGTGCTGCTGCCGTTGCTGATCTTCCTCGGCCTTGCCGGCCTGTTCCTGTCGCAGCTGTTGTCGGGACGCGATGTCTCGGAGGTGCCGTCGGCGCTGATCGGGCAGCCCGCGCCGCCGACCAAGCTGCCGGCGCTCCAAGGGTCAAACCTGCCGGGGCTCGATTCGAAAACCTTCGCCGGCAAGGTGACGCTGGTCAATGTCTTTGCGTCGTGGTGCGCGCCGTGCCGGGAAGAGCACCCGGTGCTGCTGGCACTGGCGCAGGACAAGCGCTTCGTCATGGCGGCGCTGAACTACAAGGACCGGGCGGAAAACGCCCGCCGCTTCCTTGGCGACTTGGGCAACCCTTTCCAGGCCATCGGCGTCGACGAAGCCGGCAGCACGGCGATCGACTGGGGGGTCTATGGCGTGCCGGAGACCTTCGTCATCGGCAAGGACGGCAAGATCGCCTTCAAGCATGTCGGCCCGCTGACGGCGGAGGCCGTGCAGACGCTGCTGCTGCCACAGATTGAAAAGGCGCTGGCCGCGCCCGGTTAAGCGTTGGCCCCGACAGCCGTCCGCCGGGGGGTCGACTTCTCCCCGTTGGGGGGGAGAAGCGATGCCCTGCGTTGACCGGTTCAATCCCCGAGGGGAAAGGTCGGACTTGCGAATTGCATTTGCGATTCTGCTCTGGCAGTCCTGCGTGAGGGCAGGACCCCAGTTGGCTCAGCCGTAGATCTGCTTGTGGATCTGATAGAGCATTTCCGAGCGGTCGGCCCGCATGTCGGCCAGATCGCGGCTGGAGAAGCTGTCGACTTCGGCGACGAGGCGGTTGTAGTGCCTGCGCTTGGCAATGCTCTGGCGAGCGCGATTCACTATATTGAACATCTTGAGTTCCCTATTCTTGAGCCGCTTCCGGCGGCCGGTTGTTCCTCCTCGCTACGAAACATGACATAGTATTGGTGCGTTGCAAAAAGAAGATGTTGCAATGCACCATTGCGCGCAGCGCATAGCAGGTTAAGCGAGTGCTAAGATGCGTCGCTCCGGGCCGTGGCCGTGCCGGACCTGGCGTATGCTGCTTCCTCTCGATTTTGTCATACAAATCGCTAAGGCCCATCTTGCCAGATCGGCCGCGGGCTGGCTTGATCCGTCGTCACGTGATGCCGGGAGGAAATGCATGGCGGCTGCAGACTATTATGAAATTCTCGATCCGCGCTTCGCGCGGCTTTTCAACGGCAATGCGCAGGTGGAAAAGCTGTTCACCGGTTGCCGCTGGGCGGAAGGCCCGGCCTGGTTCGCTGCCGGCCGCTACCTTGTCTGGTCGGACATCCCGAATAACCGCATGCTGCGCTATGATGAGACGGACGGCAGCGTCAGCGTGTTCCGCCAGCCGTCAGGCAATTCCAACGGCAACACGGTTGACCGGCAGGGCCGGCTGATCACGTGCGAGCATTCAGGCCGCCGCGTCAGCCGCACCGAATATGACGGCTCCATCACAACAATCGCCTCGACATGGAAGGGTAAGCGGCTGAACTCGCCCAATGACGCGGTGGTAAAATCCGACGGCTCGATCTGGTTCACCGATCCGAGCTACGGCATCGACACCGACTATGAGGGCGACAAGGCCGAAAGCGAAATCGGCGCCTGCAATGTCTACCGGGTCGATCCCGGCACCGGCGACGTCGAGGCCGTGATCACCGATATGGTGCGGCCGAACGGGCTGGCTTTCTCGCTCGACGAGAGCAAGCTCTATGTCGTCGACACGGGCCGCACGCATGGCGACAAGAATCCTGCGCATATGCGGGTGTTCAATGTCGGCAAGGGCGGCAAGAAGGTGTCCGGTGACAAGGTCTTCGCCGACTGCACGGCCGGCCTCTTCGACGGCTTCAGGCTCGACGAGGACGGCCGCATCTGGACGAGCGCGGCCGACGGTATTCATTGCTACGATCCGGACGGCACGCTGATCGGCAAGGTCAAGGTGCCCGAGGTCACCGCCAATTGCGTGTTCGGCGGCAACAAGCTGAATTGCCTCTATATCGCCGGCACGACATCGCTCTACATGGTGCGACTGATGGTCAACGGCGCCAAAACCTATTGAAGCGGCTGGAGACTTTTCTCTGGCGGGTCTTGATGGCGCTTCTCCGCACGCCCGTGGCGCCAAGGCTGCCGGCGGCGCGATCGCTGCGTCCGCCGGAGCGCATTTCGAAGCCGTCTGCCGGCAGTATCAGACATTATCCAAAGGGAGGACACCATGCCATTCGTCAACATCCGCATCGTCAAGGAAGTGATCGCCGCCGACCCGGCCGGCAAGAAGGCTGATATCGCCAAGAAAGTCACGGCGGCCATCATGGACGCCACCGGGCTGAGCAATGACGATGTCTGGGTGGTTTTCGAAGAGGTCAACGCCCGCGACTGGTATGTCGGCAAAACCGACGTCGAGACGCTGCGGAAGGGGTAGGTTGGCTGCCTTTGGGGGCGCTCCCCTTCCCTTCGTCATCCTCTGGCTTGAGGAGATCCTAGGGTCTGCGTCGCTTCGCTTCGCTCTTTGCTCCGCCCTAGGATGACGAAGCTGCGCTTGCGCGGATAAAATCCATAAAGCCCTGCACGGCTTCCCGCATCGCCCGCTGGTTCGCCTCGTCCCCCAGGATCATTTCCACCTCAGGCGGCTTCTTGCCCAGCAGCGGGATTTCCAGCGCCGCGCGTTCATAGAGCGCGAACGACATCGTCCGCATGATCTCGGCCAGGGCGGCGCGTGCGTATAGCGAGCGTGGCGAGGCATGCGCAAGCATGGCCGGCTTGTCGATGGCGGCGTCGCGCGACACCAGCCAGTCGAGCGCGTTCTTCAGCCCGCCTGGAACGCCATGGGCGTATTCCGGGCAGGAGACAATCACGCCATCGGCTCGAGAAACGGCTTCGATAAGACGTGACGCTTCGTCGGGCGTCCGGTCGCCCTCGTCGTCCGGGTTGAAGATCGGCAATCTTGCGAGCCCGTCATGGACGGCGACCCGGCAGCCGGTCGGCGCATTGCGGGCCAGTGCCGAGACCAGGGCGGAATTGGTGGAGGCCGCGCGCAGGCTGCCGGAAATTGCGAGGATGTTCAGCAAGGGAAGGATCAACCGGGACGAATCGTCGCCGCGAACCTACCACATCGTCTGCTTGTATTCGCCGTCCAGCCAGCGGTCGGTCGCCTCCGCGGACTCAGGCAGCGCCAGCTGATCGCGCATGATCTGGCCGAGCGTCGGCAGGGTCGCGCGGTCATACCAGGTCTCAGGCTTCCACAGGTCGGAGCGCATGAAGGCCTTGGCGCAGTGCATGTAGGCCGCCTTGACGGTGACCACGACGACGCTTTGCGGCGCGCGGCCGTCGACGGCAAGGCGCTCGCGCAAACCTGCGTGGGTCGTGATGCGGGCGTCGCCATTGACGCGCAGCGTCTCGTTCATGCCGGGGATGAGGAAGAGCAGACCGACGGAGGGGTTGACGATGATGTTTTCCAGCGTATCCAGCCTGTTGTTGCCGGGCCGGTCGGGGATGGCGATCGTCTGGTCGTCGAGCACGGCGGTGAAGCCCGGCCTGTCGCCTTTCGGGGTCACGTCGGCATTGCCGGCGGCGTCGGAGGAGCCGATCAGCACGAAAGGGCTCTTGCCGATGAAGGATCGGCAATGGCCGTCGAGCGCCTTCAACTCCTTGCGGATGGAGCCGTCGGTCGGCCGCGGCGTCTTGTAAATCGTCCGCAGCTGTTCACGCGTGGTAACGAACTCCATGACGATTTGTCCCCGTTGTTTCGAAGCGATTGCGCCGGGAACTCTCGCGCTTCCCGGACGACCGAAGTCTCTACTTGCCGACCTTGTCTTCCTTCGCTGCGCTTTCATCGAGCGAATGCCGCAGGATCAGGGGCATCTGGCTGAAGGTGAACACAAGCGTAATCGGCATGATCCCCCAGACCTTGAAAGTAACCCAGGCATCGGTGGAAAAATTCCGCCAAACGACTTCATTGGCAAGGGCCAGGAACAGGAAGAACAGACCCCAGCGAAAGGTCAGCTTGCGCCAGCCTTCGGCGTCGAGGCGAAAGGCGGAATCGAAGACATAGCCGAGCAGCGATTTGCCGAAGTAGAGGCCGCCGAGCAGCACGCCGCCGAACAGCGTGTTGACGATGGTCGGCTTCATCTTGATGAAGATGTCGTCCTGCAGATAGAGCGTCAGGGCGCCGAAAATGAAGACGACGACGCCCGACACCATCGGCATGATCGGCAAGGTGCGGATGAGAAGCCAGGAGGCGAGCAGCGCGATTGCCGTCGCAGCCATGAATAGGCCGGTGGCGACGAAGATCGGGCCGCCGAATTGGCCCAGAGCAGGGAATTTCTGCACAAGCCACGCGCCACGCGCATTGGCGAAGAAGAACACCAGCAGGGGGCCAAGCTCCAGAACCAGCTTGAGCACCGGATTGACGCCCTCCTTCTTCTCCTTCTGCGGATCGGACGGGTCGCGTTCGAGGATTGGTGGGTTCATGGATTCACGCAACTCCCGCGATCGCCCTGGCGAATTCGCTTGCCGAGAAAGGTTCGAGATCGTCGACCTGTTCGCCGACGCCGATGAAATAGACCGGCAGTTTGTGCTTTGCCGCAATCGCCACAAGAATACCGCCGCGCGCCGTACCGTCCAGCTTGGTCATCACCAAGCCGTTGACGCCGGCGATGTTGCGGAAGATCTCGACCTGGTTGAGCGCATTCTGGCCGGTCGTGGCGTCGACAGTCTGCAGCACTGTGTGCGGCGCCTCCGGGTCGAGCTTGCCCAGCACGCGGACGACCTTCTCGAGCTCCGCCATCAGCTCGGTCTTGTTCTGCAGCCGGCCGGCGGTATCGATGATCAGCACGTCGGAACCGGCTTCCTTCGCACGTTCGAAGGCGTCGTAGGCGAGGCCGGCCGCATCGGCGCCGATCCTGGAGGCGATGACCGGCGATTTTGTGCGCTCGCCCCAGATCTTCAGCTGTTCGATCGCCGCGGCGCGGAAGGTGTCGCCGGCGGCCAGCATCACCGACAGGCCGCCATCGGTCAGCTTGGCCGCCAGCTTGCCGATGGTCGTGGTCTTGCCGGTGCCGTTGACGCCGACGACCAGGATGACATGCGGCTTGTGCGACAGGTCGAGCTCCAGCGGCATGGCCACATGGCCCAGCACCTTCTCCACTTCGGCCGCCATGACGCTGCGTACGTCGGTGTCGGAGACATCCTTGCCATAGCGGCTGGCCGCCAGGGCATCGGTGATGCGCAGCGCGGTCTCCATGCCGAGATCGGCGCGGATAAGCACATCTTCCAGGTCCTGCAGCGTCTCCTCGTCCAGCTTACGCTTGGTGAAGACGCCGGCGATGTTGCCGGTGAGCTCCCTGGAAGAACGCGACAGGCCGTCCCGCATGCGCTGGAACCAGGAGCGTCTGGCCGCAGGCTCGGCCGCCTTTACGGGCTCGGCCTTCTGCTCGACCTTCTTGGTGACGGTCACCTTGCCAGGAGCGGATCTTGGCACCAGTGCCGGCTGCGGGATGGATTGCGGCTCCGGCGCGATCTCGGCAATGACCGGCTGTGCTTCGACCGGCGCCGGCTGGCGGATGAGGGGCGCAATTTCGGCGGCGGGAGGCTGAGGCGCCACGGTGGCTGGCCCGGCGGGGGGTGCCGCGGCCTCGCGTTCGTCTCTAAACGGAGAGAAGGTGCCGGCAGGCGGATGAGGGACGGGGCCGGTTTCTGGAGCTGTCGGTACTGAAGTCTCGATCGGTGACGGCACTTCAAGCGGTGTGTCGGCCGGGATCTCGGCTGGGGGCGACGGCACTTCTATCGGCGCCGGTTCAGGCTGTCGTTCCGGCTGCGGCGCAATCTCAGGCTCGGCCGGCGCCGGAGCAGGGACTTCCTGCGGCTGCGGTTCGGGAGCAGGTTCCGGGGCGGCCGGGGGGAGCGGAATCTCTTCAGGTGTCGGCGGCTCCGGGGCCATTGGCGGGGGCGCCGGCTGCTCTTCCGGTGCTGGCGGCTGCAGCGGTTCCGGCTCGGACGGAACAGTCGGTTGCGGCGCCGGCGGGATGTCCGGACCGGGCTCGGGGGGTGTTTCCCCAACAGGCGTCGGTAACGGCTGCAGCGCTACAACCGGCACGACCTCATCGGGCAGCGGCTCATCACGCTTCAGAAACTCCGGAACGACCTGATCGGCGGCCGGCTTCAGCGCCTGGAGCTGTTCCCATTTGATCGGCGGCAGCGGAGCGGTCTCATCGACCCGCTCATCGGCAGTCTCGGTCTTGCCGAACGAAAATATCTTCTTGAAAAAACCAGCCATGCTTTGCTTTTCTCAGGCGGCGTGAGCGGCAAGCGGTGCCGCGATCAGCCGGGCGCCGTCATGGCCGCTGATGTGTGCCTCGAGGATTTGCCCGGGGACGCCGGTGGCCAGAGCGGCAAGCGTGAACCCTTCGGTGCGGCCCATACCGCCGCGCTCGATCAGGAGCGACTGGCGCGTCCCGGTAAGTGACGACAAATGCCGGCGATACGCGGCTTGCCCGGCGGCGCGCAAGCGGGCCGCGCGCTGCTTGACCATTTCGCGGGAAAGCTGCGGCATGCGCGCGGCAGGCGTGCCCTCGCGCGGACTGAACGGGAAGACGTGGAGGTGGGTGAGGCCGCACTGTTCGACGATGTCGAGCGAATTGCCGAACATCTCTTCGGTCTCGGTCGGGAAGCCGGCGATGATGTCGGCGCCGAAAACCATGCCGGGACGCAGCCTGCGCACATCCTCGCAGAAACGGATCGACTGGTCCCGGCTGTGCCTTCGCTTCATACGCTTGAGGATCATGTCGTCGCCCGACTGCAGCGACAGATGCAGATGCGGCATCAGACGCGGCTCGTTGGCGATGGCGTCGAGCAGATCGTCGTCGGCCTCGATCGAATCGATCGACGACAGCCGCAGCCGCCTGACATCAGGAACCTGTTTGAGGATCGTCTTCACCAGCCTGCCCAGCCTGGGCGAGCCCGGCAGGTCGGCACCGAAGCCGGTCATGTCGACACCTGTCAGCACGATCTCGCAATAGCCATTGCCGGCCAGGCGCTTGACCTGCTCGACCACCGCGCCCATCGGCACCGAGCGCGAATTGCCGCGCCCATAAGGAATGATGCAGAAGGTGCAGCGATGGTCGCAGCCATTCTGCACCTGCACGAAGGCGCGGGCGTGGCCCTCGATGGCGTCGACCATGTGGCCAGCGGTCTCGCGCACCGAAAAAATGTCGTTGACGCGGGCCTTTTCCGTGTCGTTGACGCCGAAATCGGGCATTGCGCGATAGGCCTGCGCCGTCAATTTTTCTTCATTGCCGAGGACGAGATCGACCTCGTCCATCGAGGCGAATTTTTCCGGCTCGGTCTGCGCCGCGCAGCCCGTGACGATGATGCGCGCCCGCGGCTTGTCGCGGCGAGCGCGGCGGATCGCCTGCCGGGCCTGGCGCACCGCCTCGCCGGTAACGGCGCAAGTGTTGAAGATCACCGCGCCGTCCTCGAGAGCGCCGAGGCCGGCGGTTTCGGCCTGGCGCTTCATCACTTCGGATTCATAGGTGTTCAGCCGGCAGCCGAAGGTCACCACTTCGATGCGATCGGAAGGCGCAGCCTCGCGCAAAGAGCTCTCGGACAGAGCAGCCGACATCAAGCCGCGCTCTCGGTGTCGCGAGCCCAGTCACCGGTCGAGGGATCGAAGCTGCCTGAGAATTCCCATTCGGCGGCGCCGGTCAGGATCACGTGGTCGTCGTCGCGCCATTCGACATGCAGCGTGCCGCCGCCCGGGGTCAGCAGGCTGGCGCTGCGGCCGGTCAGCCCGATGCGGGCAGCCGCGACCACCGTGGCACAGGCGGCGGACCCGCAGGCCTTGGTCAGGCCGGCGCCGCGCTCCCAGGTGCGAACCACGATGCTCTGTGGAGACGTGACCTGGGCGATGGTGATGTTGGCGCGCTCCGGAAAGATCGGGTGGTTCTCGAGCAGCGGGCCGAACCGGTCGAGTTCGTAGGACCAGACATCGCGGTCGACCCAGAAGATCGCATGGGGATTGCCCATAGAGACGACCGAGGGCGAATGCAGCACCGGCGCGTCGATCGGGCCGATCTGCAACTCGATCCTGCTTGTGTCGTGGAATTCCTCGGCCAGCGGGATGTCCTGCCAGCCGAAACGCGGCTTGCCCATGTCAACCGAGATCGAACCGTCGGCATGTTCGCGCGCGTTGAGAATGCCGGCGACCGTCTCGAAGGTGAAGGCCTTCTGCCCGGTCTCGGCGGCCAGAGCCTGGACGACGCAACGCATGCCATTGCCGCAAGCCTGTGCCCTCGATCCGTCGGAATTGACGATGTCGATGAAAAAGGCGGTACCCGGCGTCCTGGCGTCGTGGATGGCCATGATCTGGTCGAAGCTGGTCGCGGCGTCGGCGTTCAGCGCAATGGCCGCGTCCGGCGTCACCCGGTCGGCACGGCCACGCATATCGGCGACGAGGATCTCGTTGCCGATGCCGTTCATCTTGGCGAAAGGGGCAGTGCTTGCCATCGCTCCGAAAATTCCGTGTCCGTTGGCGCTATATGGCGGAAACGGCCGGGAATTACCAGTGCGAGGCTGCCTTACGTGACGGCGAAGATGCCCAGGACGACAAGCAGGAAGATCACCAACACGATGCCGATGAGGATGCGCGCGCCGGTCGCAGCTGCTCCGGCCAGTGCCGGCATGCCGAGCAGGCTCGCTGCCGCGGCGACGATCAGGAGAATGATGATCCATTTGAGCATGGGGTGCCTCGCGAACCGAGATTTTGAAACGCATGGAAACGCGAATGGCGCGCCCGGGGTTCCCGCGGCATGGGCCGCTTGCCGTCAGGGTGCGGTCATTTCCGGAACCTCCCAGACCTCGCCGGGCAGCATCGGGCGAAAGCGCTCGCGCGCAATCCCCTCGGCGTCGAGCGCCTGGCCCAGCTTTTCCGCAGGCTCGGCGACCGGTTCGTCGGTAAGCTGGAAAGTGCCCCAGTGACAACCAGCCGCGAAGGCGCTGTTGGATAGGAGCATGCCTTGCACCGCCTCTTGCGGGTTCTGGTGCTGCGGCGCCATGAACCAGCGTGGCTCGTAGGCGCCGATCGGCAGGATGGCGAAGCGGAAGCCGCCGTGCTTCTTTGCCAGCAGCCGATAGTTGATGCCGTCGTGAAACCCCGTGTCGCCCGCGAAATAGACCTTCCCGCCCGGCGTTTCGACGACGAACCCGGCCCACAGCGCCATGCGTCGATCGCCGGCGCCGCGCGCCGACCAGTGGTGCGCCGGCTCGACGTGGACGCAGACATCATTGCCGATCCCGATCGTCTCGCCCCAGTCACGCGCGGCCACTCGCATGCCGGGGATCGCGCCGCCGATAATCGCATCATTGCCGAGCGCCGTGATCAACAGAGGGTCATGATCGGCCTTCAGCCGTCTCAGCGTGGCGAGATCGAGGTGGTCATAATGATTGTGGCTGACCAGCACGAGATCGATCGGCGGCAGGTCGTCGAAAGCGATGCCCGGCAGGTTGATGCGTCTAGGGCCGATGAAGGAAACCGGCGACACGCGTTGCGACCAAACAGGATCGGTAAGGATATTCAGGCCGGCGGTCTGGATCAGCAGCGAGGAATGGCCGACCATGGTCACGGTCAGGCCGGAACCCTGGACAATCCGGGCAGGCTTTGCCGGCGCAAAGGGGCTTGGGCTAGTAGTTGGCCATTTGGAGCGCTGGCCCGCGAACTGCCATTTCAGCAGATCGATGAAGCGCGCCGGCATCTGGCCGCCGGGATTGAAGAACAAGGCGCCGTCGAAATGATCGCTGGGCGGGCCGTTGTAATATCGATTGGCGGCTTTCTTTTTCGCGGCCAATGCGCGGCTCCCGGGAGTTTCTCTCCCTGACATAAGGCGCCGGGCGGTCTGTTCCAAGCTTTCAGGAGTCGATGCGACACGGGCTGATCGGCGCGGGTCACCTGGAATTAAGAGTTCGAAGCCCGATTTCGGGGCCCTAGATAGCGATAAATCTGCAACATTTCTCGACGCAAACCCTATTTTAACCATATCGGGTTGAAATTTCGCCACCTTCTCCATCTTGGTGAAGGCGAGATTGCGCGGACGGCATCCCCCCAGCCGGATCCGACGGAGGTTGGAATGATCTTTTCTAGAAGCGGCCTGGTGGCCGTATCGCTGGCGGCTCTCCTTGTGAGCGGCTGCACGACCTCGAGGTTCTCGTCGATGGACGACCAGCAGCCTGCGCCGTTGCAGGCCGCCCCGGCCGGCCAAGTATCGTCGAACCAGTTGCCGCCCCCGGCATCGCCAGGCGCCACGGATCCGTCGAAATTCCCGACGGCCCCGGCGAACACGCAGGTTGCATCCCTGCCGCCGGACGGCTCGGCGCCCGCGGGCGCATCGGATGTGAATGCTGGAAGCGTTGCCGGCGTGTGGAACGCCAGCGTTGGCGGACAGAGCTGCAAGGTGGCGACGCCGCAGACCAAATTTGGCGCCGGCTTCCGCGCCGGGCCGCTGCATTGCCCACCACCGATGGACGGCATCAAGTCGTGGAACGTCGCCGGCAAGCAACTGACCCTCTATGACGCGAATGGCGACGCGCTGGCACGGCTTTATTCCTCGGGCGGCTCGAAATTCGATGGCCAGACGACGAATGGCCAGGCGATTTCACTGACTAGGTGATCGATCCTGCTTTTTGTCTTTCGCGCGTCCCGTCGGAAAACATCTATGAAATTTTCCGCCCGGAGGTGCTCCACAATGACGTGACCGATGCATCTGCGTGACGGCCTCCAGACCCATGCGACCGTCAGGCAGCGCTACGATCACCTGGTGGCGACCGGTGCCATCGAACGCGATCCGGCGCAGGAACGGATCGCCGCCGCGCTCGACCGGCTGACATCGGAGATCTCGGCGAAGCGTCTGGCGCACAAGTCCAGCGCGCTCGGCTGGCTGTTTGCCCGCAACCGGGAGACGAAGGAGCCCGTCAGAGGCCTCTACATCCATGGCGGTGTCGGTCGCGGCAAGACCATGCTGATGGACATGTTCTTCGAGCTGCTGCCGGTCCGGCGCAAGCGCCGTGTGCATTTCAACGACTTCATGGCCGACGTTCAGGACCGTATCCAGAAGCACCGGCAGGCGCGAAGGGAGGGCACGGTCAAGGAGGACGATCCGATCCCGCCGGTGGCCAAGGCGCTTGCCGAGCAGGCCTGGGTGCTGTGTTTCGACGAATTCTCCGTCACCGACATCGCCGACGCGATGATCCTGTCGCGGCTGTTCTCGGCGCTGTTTTCCAGCGGCGTGGTGCTCGTCGCTACCTCGAACGTCGCGCCCCAGGATCTCTATCGAGACGGGCTCAATCGCCAGCTTTTCCTGCCGTTCGTCGCCATCCTCGAACGGCACGCCCAGGTGCTCTCGCTCGACAGCGACAAGGATTACCGGCTGGAAAAGCTCGCCCGCACGCCCGTTTATGTCACGCCGGCCGACGCGGCGGCCGACGAGGCGCTCGACCAAGCTTGGCAGGCCATGACGCGCGGCGAGCCGACAGCCGCGACAACGCTTACGATCAAGGGCCGGCAAGTGGCGGTGCCGGCCGCCGCCGCCGACGCGGCGCGTTTCTCCTTTGCAGATTTGTGCGAAAAGCCTCTCGGAGCACGTGATTACCTGGCGATTGCCGCGCGTTTTTCGACCATCTTCATCGATCACGTGCCGGTGCTGGGCGAAGGCAAGCGCAACGAGGCCAAGCGCTTCATCCTGTTGATCGATACGCTCTATGATCATCACGTCCGCCTGGTGGTGAGCGCCGACGCCCCGCCGCAAGGCCTTTACGCGGCCAAGCGCGGCGTCGAGGTCTTCGAGTTTGAACGCACCGCATCTCGCCTCATCGAGATGCAGAGCCGCGACTGGCTTGAAGACTGGGAACGGCGACGGGCGGGCAAAGCAACTCCTGACGAGAGCCAGGCGTGGGCATAGCCGCGGGCGCTCGTGCATCATGCAGTTCACAAGCATGTCATCAGGCACTTTACGTCGTACGGTTGCGCCCTAGCTCAAAAAATTCCGGAAGTCGGCTCAACAATATTGACGTTTACGTAAATCCCATGAGGTCTAACCGATTGAATTTGTTGGCCCCAAAATATTCGTTTGAATTTGCGTCACGCCAAGGCTATTGGGTGCGGCGAAAACTCGCGGTTCCCCCGCGGCATTCAGGCCTCCTCTAAGCCCGTCATCAAGTCCCAGGATTTGGACGCGGTCACAGACAAAGGGAAAGCATCCTCACATGGCACGCAACAAGATAGCGCTCATCGGCTCCGGCATGATCGGCGGCACGCTCGCCCATATGATCGGCCTCAAGGACCTCGGCGACGTGGTGCTGTTCGACATTGCGGAGGGCATTCCGCAAGGCAAGGGTCTCGACATCGCGCAGTCGTCGCCTGTCGACGGCTTCGACAGCCGCCTCACCGGCGTCAACGACTATGCCGGCATCGAGGGCGCCGACGTCTGCATCGTCACCGCCGGCGTGCCGCGCAAGCCGGGCATGAGCCGCGACGATCTGCTCGGCATCAATCTGAAGGTCATGGAACAGGTCGGCGCCGGCCTGAAGAAATACGCACCCAAGGCCTTCGTCATCTGCATCACCAATCCGCTCGATGCCATGGTATGGGCGCTGCAGAAGTTCTCCGGACTGCCGAAGAGCCATGTCGTCGGCATGGCTGGCGTGCTCGACAGTGCGCGCTTCCGTTATTTTCTGGCTGATGAATTCAAGGTCTCGGTCGAGGACGTCACGGCTTTCGTGCTCGGCGGCCATGGCGATTCCATGGTGCCGATGATCCGCTATTCGACGGTGTCCGGCATTCCGCTGCCGGACCTGGTCAAGATGGGCTGGACCTCGAAGGAAAAGCTCGACCAGATCGTGCAGCGCACCCGCGACGGCGGCGCCGAGATCGTCGGCCTGCTCAAGACCGGCTCGGCCTATTATGCGCCGGCCGCCTCGGCGATCTCGATGGCCGAAGCCTATCTCAAGGACAAGAAGCGCGTGCTGCCCTGCGCGGCGTTCCTGTCGGGGCAATATGGCGTCAAGAACACCTATGTCGGGGTTCCCGTGGTCATCGGCGCCGGCGGTGTCGAGCGTATCATCGAGATCGACCTCAACAAGGCCGAGCAGAAGATGTTCGACAGTTCGGTGGCGACGGTGCAGGGCCTCACCGAGGCCTGCGTGAAGATCGCGCCGCAACTGGCCTCGAAGTAAACCGGAGCACATCCAGATGAACATCCATGAGTATCAGGGCAAGGCGCTGCTGAAGACGTTCGGTGCGCCGGTGGCCGAGGGCGTGCCGGTGTTCAAGGCCGACGAGGCGGAGGCCGCCGCCAAGGCGCTGCCGGGACCTCTCTACGTGGTGAAGAGCCAGATCCATGCCGGCGGCCGCGGCAAGGGCAAGTTCAGCGAACTCGGCCCGGAGGCCAAGGGCGGGGTGCGGCTGGCGAAATCCGTCGCCGAGGTCGTTTCCAATGCCAACGAGATGCTCGGCCACACGCTGGTGACCAAACAGACCGGCCCGGCCGGCAAGCAGGTGAACCGCCTTTATATCGAGGACGGCGCCGACATCGACCGTGAGCTCTATCTGTCCATCCTGGTCGACCGGACGGTTGGCCGCGTTGCCTTCGTGATGTCGACCGAAGGCGGCATGGACATCGAGGCGGTCGCGCATGACACGCCGGAAAAGATCATCACCGTCGCCATCGACCCGGAGAAGGGCGTGACGGCGGATGACGTCAGTAAGCTCAACGCGGCGCTCAAGCTCGACGGCGACGCGGCCAAGGATGGCGAAACGCTGTTCCCGATCCTCTATAAGGCCTTTGTCGAAAAGGACATGAGCCTGCTCGAGGTCAACCCGCTGATCGTGATGAAAAACGGCCGGCTGCGCGTGCTCGACGCCAAGGTATCGTTCGACAACAACGCGCTGTTCCGCCACCCTGACGTGCTCGAACTTCGCGATACCAGCGAAGAGGACGAGAAGGAGATCGAGGCGTCCAAATACGACCTCGCCTATGTCGCGCTCGACGGCAATATCGGCTGCATGGTCAATGGCGCCGGCCTCGCCATGGCGACGATGGACATCATCAAGCTCTATGGCGCCGAGCCGGCCAACTTCCTCGATGTCGGCGGCGGCGCGTCGAAGGAGAAGGTGACGGCGGCGTTCAAGATCATCACCAAGGATCCGGCGGTTAAGGGCATCCTGATCAACATCTTCGGCGGCATCATGAAATGCGATGTCATCGCCGAGGGCGTGATCGCTGCGGTCAAGGAAGTCGGCTTGACGGTGCCGCTGGTGGTGCGCCTGGAAGGCACCAATGCCGAACTCGGCAAGAAGATCATCAACGACAGCGGCCTGAACGTGGTGTCGGCCGACGATCTCGACGATGCAGCCAAGAAGATTGTGGCGGCGGTGAAGGGCTGAGCGGATGCCTCCCCGCAAGATAAATCTGGTCGAGGCGGCGGATCAGAAGATCCGCAAGGTCTTCGATCCGCATATTGCCGGCGACGTGAATGACAGCCAGGCGAAGGTCGCCAAGTTCGGCGAGACATTCGACTGGCATGCGCATGAGCATGAGGACGAGGCGTTCCTGGTGTTGCGCGGGCGCATCGCCATCGATTTCCGCGACGGTCCTGTCGAGCTTGGCGAGGGCGATTTCATCGTGGTGCCGAAGGGCGTCGAGCACCGGCCGCGCTCGCTCACCTTGGAGCCAGTGGTTCTGATGTTCGAGCCCGCGACGACGCTTAATACCGGCAACGCCAAGAGCGAGCTTACCGTCACCGAGCTGAAGCGGCTCTGACGATGAACGCAGCGTCCTTTTCTTCGCTCTCGCCCGATCACCAGCGCCTGCAGGCGCTGGTCGGCGCGTGGCGCGGCGAGGAAGAGGTGGCTGCCACGCAATGGGCCGATGGCGGCACGGCGACTTCCGAAGTGCTGAGCGAGGCACAGTTCGGTGGCCTGTTCGTGGTGCAGCGCTATCGCCAGCGCCGCGATGGGACGATCTCGTTCGGCGCGCACAGCGTCTTTGGTTTTGACCAGACCAACGGTGTCGTCACCATGCACCAGTTCGATTCGATGGGCTTCGTGCCGGGGTCGCCCGCCACCGGCACGTGGAGCGGCAGCGAGCTCGATCTCGAGCGGTCATCACCGCGCGGTTCGGCGCGCGTGATCTATAATTTTGACGATGCCGACACCTATCGCATGCGATTGTATTTCAAACCCGCCGGCAGCGATGCATGGCAAGACATGGTGAGCGGCGTCTACAGACGCGTCTCGCCTTCCCCCATCAACGGCTTTTAGAAAAGGGCTCCGATGTCCATTCTCGTCGACAAGAACACCAAGGTGCTGGTGCAGGGCCTGACCGGCAAGACCGGCACGTTCCACACCGAACAGGCGCTGGCCTATCATGGCACTCAGATGGTCGGCGGCATCCACCCCAAGAAGGGCGGCGAGATTTGGACCGGCTCGAAGGGCGAGAACCTGCCGATCTTCGCCACGGTCGCCGAGGGCAAGGAAAAGACCGGCGCCAATGCGTCCGTCGTCTACGTGCCGCCGGCGGGCGCCGCCGAAGCGATACTGGAGGCGATCGAAGCCGAGATCCCGCTGATCATCTGCATCACCGAAGGTATCCCGGTGATGGACATGATCAAGGTCAAGGCGCGGCTGGACCGCTCGACCTCACGGCTGATCGGCCCGAACTGCCCGGGCGTACTCACGCCCAATGAGTGCAAGATCGGCATCATGCCCGGAAACATCTTCCGCAAGGGTTCGGTCGGCGTTGTTTCGCGCTCCGGAACACTTACCTATGAGGCAGTGTTCCAGACAACCAATGTCGGCCTCGGCCAGACCACCGCCGTCGGCATTGGCGGCGACCCGGTCAAGGGCACCGAGTTCATCGACGTCCTGGAGATGTTCCTGGCCGACGACGAGACCAAGTCGATCATCATGATTGGCGAGATCGGCGGTTCGGCCGAGGAAGACGCGGCGCAGTTCCTCAAGGACGAAGCCAAGCGCGGCCGCAAAAAGCCGATGGCCGGCTTCATCGCCGGCCGCACGGCGCCTGCCGGCCGCACAATGGGTCATGCGGGCGCGGTGATCTCCGGCGGCAAGGGCGGCGCGGAAGACAAGATCGCGGCGATGGAATCGGCAGGCATCAAGGTTTCACCATCGCCGGCCCGGCTGGGCACGACCCTGGTCGAAGCGATCAAAGGTTAAGGGAATAGGGGAGTAACGGAGTACGGGAGTAGGGAAGAGACGCGGCCAAGATGCCCTACTTCCCTGCTGACCTTACTCCCTTACTCCCCTCCAACTAAGGAGACGGAGCAGGCGCTCCGCAGAAAAAAATGGCACGACAAGATCAGGCCAACGATCAGTTTTCGCTCACCTCGTTCCTCTATGGCGGCAATGCCGACTATATCGACGCGCTCTACGCCGCCTATGAGGACGATCCGGAATCGGTCGATCCCGAGTGGCAGGACGTCTTTGCCGGGCTGAAGGACGATGCCGGCGATGTGCGCAAGAACGCCAAGGGCGCCTCCTGGGCCAGGCCCTCCTGGCCGCTGCAGGCCAATGGCGAACTCGTGTCGGCGCTCGACGGCAATTGGGGCATCGTCGAGAAGCATCTGGAAAAGAAGGTCAAGGACAAGGCCGTCACCAATGGTGTCGCGCTGTCCGATGCCGATGTGCATCAGGCGACGCGCGATTCGGTGCGGGCCATCATGATGATCCGCGCCTACCGCATGCGCGGCCATCTGCACGCCAATCTCGACCCGCTCGGCATCGCCAAGCCGCTGGAGGATTACAACGAGCTGTCGCCGGAGAATTACGGTTTCACATCGGCCGACTATGACCGGCCGATCTTCCTCGACAATGTGCTCGGGCTCGAATTCGGCACGATCCGGCAGATGCTGGAGATCCTTACCCGTACCTATTGCTCGACGCTCGGCGTCGAGTTCATGCATATTTCCGACCCCGAAGAGAAGGCCTGGATCCAGGCGCGCATCGAGGGCGTCGACAAGGAGATCTCGTTCACCGCGACCGGCAAGAAGGCGATCCTGCAGAAGCTGGTCGAGGCGGAAGGCTTCGAGCAGTTCATCGATGTCAAGTACAAGGGTACCAAGCGTTTCGGCCTCGACGGCAGCGAGGCCCTGATCCCGGCGCTCGAGCAGATCATCAAGCGCGGCGGCCAACTCGGCCTGAAGGAGATTGTGCTCGGCATGGCGCATCGCGGCCGGCTGAACGTGCTGTCGCAGGTCATGGCCAAGCCGCACCGCGCCATCTTTCACGAGTTCAAGGGCGGGTCGGCTGCACCCGACGAAGTCGAGGGCTCCGGCGACGTCAAGTACCATCTCGGTGCTTCGTCAGACCGTGAATTCGACGGCAACAAGGTGCATCTGTCGCTGACCGCCAATCCTTCGCATCTGGAGATCGTCGATCCGGTGGTAATGGGCAAGGCGCGCGCCAAGCAGGATCATCTGTTCGGCCGCAGCCGCGAGGAGATCGTGCCGCTGGAGGAGCGCGCCAAGGTGCTGCCGCTGTTGCTGCATGGCGACGCCGCCTTCGCCGGCCAGGGCGTGATCGCCGAAATCCTCGGCCTGTCGGGCCTGCGCGGCCACCGCGTCGCCGGCACGGTCCATTTCATCATCAACAACCAGATCGGCTTCACGACCAATCCGCGCTTCTCGCGTTCGTCGCCCTATCCGTCCGACGTCGCCAAGATGATCGAGGCGCCGATTTTCCACGTCAATGGCGACGATCCGGAAGCTGTCGTCCACGCCACCAAGGTGGCGATCGAATTCCGCATGAAGTTCCACAAGCCGGTCGTGGTCGACATGTTCTGCTACCGCCGCTTCGGCCATAATGAGGGCGACGAACCGGCTTTCACCCAGCCGATCATGTACCGCAACATCCGCACTCACAAGACGACGGTGCAGATCTATGGCGAGCGGCTGATTGCCGAGGGGCATATCAGCCAGGCCGATCTCGACAAGCTCAAGGCCGACTGGCGGGCGCATCTGGAATCGGAATGGGAGGTCGGCCAGCACTACAAGCCCAACAAGGCAGATTGGCTTGATGGCGCGTGGTCCGGCCTTCGCACGGCCGACAACCAGGACGAACAGCGGCGCGGCAAGACCGCCGTGCCGGTCAAGACGCTCAAGGAAATCGGCAAGAAGCTCACCGAGGTGCCGAAGGATTTCGAGGCGCACAAGACGATCATCCGCTTCCTCGAGAACCGCCGCCAGGCGATCGAGTCCGGCGAAGGCATCGACTGGTCGACGGCCGAGGCGCTGGCGTTCGGCGCGATCCTGCTCGACGGTAACCCGATCCGCCTGTCGGGGCAGGATTCCGAGCGCGGCACCTTCTCGCAGCGGCATTCCGTGCTCTACGACCAGCGTGACGAGACCCGTTACATCCCGCTCAACAATCTGTCCGCCGCCCAGGCCGGCTATGAAGTCATCAACTCGATGCTGTCGGAAGAGGCGGTGCTCGGCTTCGAATATGGCTACAGCCTCGCCGAACCCAAGGCGCTGACGCTGTGGGAAGCGCAGTTCGGCGACTTCGCAAACGGCGCCCAGGTCGTGTTCGACCAGTTCATCTCGTCGGGCGAACGCAAGTGGCTCAGAATGTCGGGCCTCGTCTGCCTGCTGCCGCATGGCTATGAGGGCCAAGGTCCGGAACATTCCTCGGCCCGCCTCGAGCGCTTCCTGCAGCTCTGCGCCGAAGACAATATGCAGGTCGCCAACTGCACCACTCCGGCGAACTATTTCCACATCCTGCGTCGGCAGCTGAAGCGCGACTTCCGCAAGCCGCTGATCCTGATGACGCCGAAGTCGTTGCTGCGCCACAAGCGGGCGGTATCGACGCTGCCGGAAATGTCGGGCGAAAGCTCGTTCCACCGGCTCTTGTGGGACGACGCGCAGCTGCTCTCCGGCCAGGCGATCAAGCTGGTCAAGGATTCCAAGATCCGGCGCGTCGTGTTGTGCTCGGGCAAGGTTTATTACGACCTCTACGAAGAGCGCGAGAAGCGCGGCATCAACGATATCTACCTGCTGCGCGTCGAACAGCTCTATCCGTTCCCGGCCAAGGCGCTGATCACGGAATTGTCGCGGTTCCGCAATGCCGAGATGGTCTGGTGCCAGGAAGAACCCAAGAACATGGGTGCGTGGTCGTTCATCGACCCGTATCTGGAATGGGTGCTGGCGCATATCGACGCCAAGCATCAGAGGGTCCGCTACACCGGACGCCCGGCCGCCGCCTCGCCGGCGACCGGCCTGATGTCGAAGCATCTTGCCCAGCTTGCCGCCCTGCTCGAAGACGCGCTTGGTGAATAGACGAGACTTGGGCGAATAGATTGGGCGAATAGAACAGAACCGACAGAAACGGACAGGCACAATGGCTACCGAAATCCGCGTTCCCACTCTGGGCGAATCCGTCACCGAGGCGACCATCGGCAAATGGTTCAAGAAGGTCGGCGACGCCATTGCCGCCGACGAGCCCCTGGTCGAGCTCGAGACCGACAAGGTGACGATAGAGGTGCCTGCCGCCGCTGCCGGTACGCTCAGCGAAATCACCGCTAAGGAGGGCGAGACGGTCGGCGTCGGCGCGCTTCTCGGCTCGATCTCCGCTGGTGGGGATGCCGCTCCAGCGCCCAAGCAGGAGACGTCGAAGCAGGAGGCCAAACCGCAGGCTGTGTCGCAGGCGTCGAGCCCTGAAGCAGCGCAGACCGGCAAGCAGGCCGCGGCCGAAACCGCCAAGATCGCCGGCGACGCCGGTCCGGTCGAGCCGCGCTCGATGCCGCCGGCGCCCGCCGCCGCCAAACTGATCGCGGAGAACAATCTGTCGGTGGACCAGGTGTCCGGCTCCGGCAAGCGCGGCCAGGTGCTCAAGGGCGACGTGCTCGACGCCATTTCCAAGGACGCGCCGTCGCAGCCGGCCGAGACGCCGAAGTCTGCTCCCGCCCCTGCGCCGGCTGCCGCACCGGTTGCCGCGCGTGCGCCATCTTCCGGTGACGATGCATCGCGCGAGGAACGCGTGCGCATGACCAAGCTGCGCCAGACCATCGCGCGCCGGCTCAAGGAAGCGCAGTCGACCGCAGCCATGCTGACGACCTTCAACGAGGTCGACATGTCGGCGGTGATGGCGCTCAGGACCAAATACAAGGACGTGTTCGAGAAGAAGCACGGGGTCAAGCTCGGCTTCATGGGCTTCTTCACCAAGGCTGTTACCCACGCCTTGAAGGAGATCCCCTCGGTCAATGCCGAGATCGACGGCACCGACATCATCTTCAAGAACTACGCCCATATCGGCGTCGCCGTCGGCACCGAAAAGGGCCTGGTCGTGCCGGTCGTGCGCAACGCCGACCAGATGGGAATCGCCGAGATCGAGAAGGAGATCGGCCGGCTGGGCATCGCCGCGCGCGACGGCAAGCTGTCGGTGGCGGACATGCAGGGCGGCACGTTCACCATTTCCAATGGCGGCGTCTATGGCTCCCTGATGTCGACGCCGATCCTCAACGCGCCGCAGTCGGGCATCCTCGGCATGCACAAGATCCAGGAGCGACCGGTGGTCGTCGGCGGCCAGATCGTGATCCGGCCGATGATGTATCTGGCGCTCAGCTACGATCACCGCATCGTCGACGGCAAGGAAGCCGTGACCTTCCTGGTGCGCGTCAAGGAGAGCCTGGAGGATCCGGAACGGCTGGTGCTCGATCTGTGATCGGAGCTGATCCGCAATGAGCGGTTGGCTGGAAAGGTTCGGGTTCAGGCTGGGTAGGCGAGCCGGCGGCCTGATGCGGTCTGTTGGTCTGGCCGCGTCTGTCGTCCCGTCATTGTCGATAGCAGCCCAATGGGATCCTTCGCAGGCGAGCAGCAATCTTGGCGTTTTCGCCCTGAGTGATGCCGAACTGGTTGAGCGGCAAATCACCGTCACGCCGATCGGAGAGCTCGTATTGCCCACCGGCGAAATCATCGCCTGCGATCCGCTGACTACCGGAACCGATTGGCCAGCGTTGAGCCGGAAGGTCAAACCGGGGCACTATCCGGTTTCGCTGCTTGAGGCGCAAGGCCGTGTTGCCGGAGCAGTGCTGCGCTTCCGGCCAGGCACACCGGTTCGCTGGGAACTGGCGACCTTGCCCGGTCAGGATGTATCAACCTTGAAGGGCGAGGAGGCCTTTGGCTATCCCGTCGATGCCGGCCTCGGCTCGTTCATGGACAAAACGGCGATGGCGCTGATGTCGGCCGAGCAGGACAAGCTGAAGGCCGACCAGAATTACTATGATGACGTGCTGGCGGCCCAATTCGCGCCCAATCAGGACAGGTTCGCCATGCATCATCCGGTTACCGGAAATCCGCTAAACATCGCGATGTTCTGGAGCGGCTGGGGCGATGGCATCTACCCATCTTTCTGGGGGCTGGACGCTGCGGGTGAGCCGCTGTTGCTGCTGACCGATTTTGGCGTTTTGGAAAACGCCGATGGCCGCGGGAGCCACTAGGTCGGGGCGATGCAAAGCGCAATGTCGCCCGCCATTCGATGTCTCGCTGGATTGCTGACCGTAGCGGGCACAGGCGCCGCTGCCCAAGCCGCCTGTCCGATCGAGCTTGCCGTCTATGGCGATGCCACGAGCGGCAGCGAGATCGATTTTTCACCGACCGGCACCTCGGCCGCCGTCACCAACAGCTTCCGGCTGATACTCGACAACAATGTGGTGCTAGACGGGATCGCCATGTGGACCGATGGCCCGACCGCGCGGCCGCATGGGTCGCTGATGTACAAATGTCCGACCGGCGACGCCACCGGCCAGGAGCTCGCCGCCTGCACTTTGTGGGAAGGCGTCGTCTATAGCGCCGATGACAAGGGGGTTGTCGGACTGCTGCCGGCCGAAGGCGCACAGGCACCGCAAAGCCTGCTCTTTCCCAATCTCGGGCCGTCGCTCGAAATGTCGGCCGCGCATGGCGGCAATGGCTTTTCGAAAGTGCCGCCTGATATATTCACCATGAAGGGCTGCCAGGAATGAGCGCGACGCAGAAGGTGCTGCTGGTCACCGGCGGCAGCCGCGGCATCGGCGCCGCGACCTGCCGGCTCGGCGCGAAGGCCGGCTACAGCGTGGCGGTCAACTATGTCTCCAACCAGGCAGCTGCCGACGCGGTGGTGGACGAGATCAAGGCCGGCGGCGGCCAGGCGTTTGCCGTGCGGGGCGATGTCGGCGTCGAGGCCGATATATTGGCGATGTTCGGCGCCGTCGACCGCGTCTTCGGCCGGCTCGATGCCTTCGTCAACAATGCCGGCATCGTCGACGTCAAGTCGCGCGTCGACGAGATGGATGTGGCTCGGCTGGAACGCATGATGCGCGTCAACGTCACCGGCTCGTTCCTCTGCGCCCGCGAGGCAGTGAAGCGCATGTCGACCCGCCATGGCGGCAAAGGCGGCGCCATCGTCAACCTGTCGTCGGCTGCGGCGAGGCTCGGCGCCCCGGGCGAATATGTCGACTACGCGGCGTCCAAGGGTGCGATCGACACGCTGACCATCGGGTTGGCGCGCGAGGTGGTGAGCGAAGGCATCCGCGTCAACGCGGTCAGCCCCGGCATCACCGAAACCGAGATCCACGCCTCGGGCGGCCAGCCCGACCGTGTAGAGCGGATGCGCGATCTGCTGCCGATGAAACGGGCGGGCACTTCGGAAGAGGTCGCCAGCGCGGTTCTCTATCTTCTGTCGGACGCGGCTTCCTATATAACGGGCGCGATCCTGAATGTGAGCGGCGGCCGCTGAGGGCCGACAAAAAGGACAGTATCATGGCGTATGATGTCGTTATCATCGGATCGGGACCGGGCGGCTATGTCTGCGCCATCAAGGCGGTGCAGCTTGGCTTGAAGACGGCGGTGGTCGAAAAGAACGCGACCTTCGGCGGCACCTGCCTCAACATAGGCTGCATCCCCTCCAAGGCGCTGCTTCATGCTTCCGAGATGTTCGCCGAGGCCGGCCATTCCTTCGATACGCTGGGCGTCGAGATATCGCCGCCGAAACTGAACCTGACGAAGATGATGGCGCACAAGGATGCGACCGTGGCGTCCAACGTCAATGGCGTCGCCTTCCTGTTCAAGAAGAACAAGATCGATAGTTTCCATGGCACCGGCAAGGTGGTCTCCGCCGGCAAGGTGTCGGTGACCGGCGAGGACGGGAAGGTCGAAGAGATCGAGACCAGGAACATCGTCATCGCCACCGGTTCTGATGTCGCCGGCATTCCCGGCGTCAAGGTCGAGCTGGATGAGAAAATCATCATGTCGTCGACCGGCGCGCTGTCGCTGGACAAGGTGCCGGGTCATCTGGTGGTGGTCGGCGGCGGCGTCATCGGGCTCGAACTCGGCTCGGTCTGGGCCAGGCTGGGCGCCAGGGTAACGGTGGTCGAGTTCCTCGACACCATCCTCGGCGGCATGGACGGCGAGGTCTCCAAACAGTTCCAGCGGCTGCTTTCGAAGCAGGGGTTCGAGTTCAAGCTTGGTGCCAAGGTGACAGCAGTCGCCAAGGCCAAGATGGGGGCTGTGGTGACCTTCGAACCGGTCAAGGGCGGCGCCGCCGAGACCATCGAGGCCGACGCCGTGCTGATCGCCACTGGGCGGCGCGCCTATTCCGACAGTCTCGGGCTGAAGGAAGCCGGGGTCGAGGTCGACGAGCGCGGCCGCGTCAAGACGGACGACCATCTCAGGACCAATGTCGATGGCATCTACGCCATCGGCGATGTCATCGCCGGGCCGATGCTGGCGCACAAGGCAGAGGATGAAGGCGTGGCGGTGGCGGAAACCATTGCCGGCCAGGCCGGCCACGTGAACTATGGCGTCATTCCGAGCGTCGTCTACACCAGCCCGGAAATTGCCTCGATCGGCAAGACCGAGGAAGACCTCAAGGCGGCCGGCATCGACTACAAGGCTGGGAAATTCCCGTTCAGCGCCAATGGCCGCGCGCGAGCCATGCTGCACACGGACGGGTTTGTGAAGATCCTGGCCGACAAAGCGAGCGATCGGGTTCTGGGTGTCCACATCGTCGGCCATGGCGCCGGCGAAATGATCCACGAGGCGGCGGTGCTGATGGAGTTCGGCGGCTCGTCGGAGGATCTGGCGCGCACCACCCATGCGCATCCGACGATGTCGGAGGCGGTGAAGGAAGCGGCGTTGGCCACCTTCTTCAAGGCAATCCATATCTAGAAACCAGATCGACGTTCGTTGTGCTACGGCGAGGGACGCCCGAAGCGTCGTAACGAAGCTCGAAACAAAACGGCCCGCTTTTCAGCGGG
The DNA here is from genome assembly GCF_020164785.1 of Mesorhizobium sp. ES1-1. Taxonomy (GTDB): domain Bacteria; phylum Pseudomonadota; class Alphaproteobacteria; order Rhizobiales; family Rhizobiaceae; genus Mesorhizobium. The sequence continues at coordinate 211,313 of NZ_JAIUGX010000003.1, forward strand.
CCGTTCCTATTCATGTCAGGCCGATCAGTTCGCCGGCGCGGCTGGAGCCGGAGCCGGAGCTGGAGCTGGAGCTGGAGCTGGAGCAGGCGCCGGTTCGGCAGGCGCCGGAGCCGCCGGAGCAGGCTCGGCCGGCTTCATCGCGTCAGCCGGAGCAGGCGCGGCGGGTGCCGGAGCCGGCGTGCTGGCCGCAGGCGGCTCGGCCGGTGCTGGAGCCTCGGCGTTTCTACCAAAAACATAATATGCGACAATCGCCAGAATGACGACGACCAGTGCAATCAGCCAGCCACTGCCGCCGCCTCTCGACTGGACAACCGTGGTGCGATCGACGCGTGGCTCGGTCCCGGTCGGCGGGACAGGATTGAACGGGTCGTTTGGATTCGGTGCGTTCGCCATAAAAGTGTCCTCCGTGGATGAAAAACATCAATCAACAGCCATCAACGCGCTATTGCCGAATGGGTTTCACGTCGGCGGAGGAAAACGCCGAAAACACGGCGCCCGGCCTCCGCCACCATGCGACTCAGTTGATGGCGGTGACAGTATACCCGGCTTTGCGGAAATCTTCGACCAGCCCGTTGGCACCGGGAAGGTGGAGGGCGCCGACCGCGATGAAGGCATTTCCCTTGGCGAGAATCGGCGCGGCATGGTCCACCATCACCTTGTTTCGGCTGGTGATCATGGCCTCTTCGAATGCCGCGTAGCCGGCGGGGTCGTCCTGTTCTGCGGGCATCGCCGCCCGAAACAGCGGCCAGAACATGCCGGTATCGCCACGCTGGTAAAGCACGATCATGGTCTCGTTGATGTCGTTGACCTTGTCGCCCAGTTTCAGCGTGTCAACGAGACCTTTCATGTGAAAGGCGAGCGGCAGAGAGGCCATGGCGCGGAGCTGGTCGGCGACGGTTTCCAGGCCTTCGACCGATTTGCCGGAAGCCTTGGCATCCTCGGCGAGCTTGACGTCGAGCACCGGAGCGCCGCCCGCCTTGCGGGCAAGCTCGCAGGCAGGCAGCGCAATCATCGCCGACAGCATCCACGGCTTCATCTTGGCGACGGTGGCCGGGGGGATGCCGCGCGAATCGAGCGCCTTGTTCACGGCTGCGGCGTCATCAGCAGACAGCAGCGACGACAGTGTCGTGCCGTCGGTGAACATCATCAGGTCCGGTTCCTTGAACAGGGCCGCCATCATCTTCTGCTCGTCGAGCACCTCGGTGGTTTCGATGACGATCGTGCCGGCAGCGTCATAGGCCTTTCGCGCCGCAGGTGGCAGCGTCGTGACGCGCGGGTCGGTCATGTGCATGGTGCCGAACAGGTAGGATGGCGTCTCGCCCGGCTTTTCGAGCTTCCACAACAGGCCCTTGCCGTTGGGCGTGGCCGCGGCAGCCGCCTCGGCCTTTCGGTATGCCGCGGGATCTGCGTCGCGCAGGGCCGACAGCATGTCGGTGCCGGTGCAGGCCGGGATTTCGGCATGCGCCCGGCTTGTCGCAACCAGCAGCATGGCGAGGAAGGACAGGAAAAACAGGACATTGAGCGCGACAAGCAGCTTCAGCGAAAGGGACGCTGCGCGGTCGGCGATGGCAATGACGCGTTTCATGGCACCTTTCGTAGGCGCAAAAGGCGGCGAAACGGTTAACCGCGGGTGGAAATTGTCTTCGACCAAACCGCTGCGCCGGGCGAGGTGCCGCCAGGTCCCGTGCGCGTCGCCCTCTGCCGCGGCTAAGCCCTCGGATGCGCGGATTCGTAGATTTCGAGCAGCCTTGCCGTATCGACACCGGTGTAGATCTGTGTCGTCGACAGGCTGGCATGGCCAAGCAGCTCCTGGATGGTGCGCAGGTCGCCGCCGCGGCCGAGCAGATGCGTGGCGAAGGAATGGCGTAGCGCGTGCGGCGTCGCGGTGGCAGGCAGGTTGAGCGCCGAGCGCAGCTTGGCCATGTCGCGCTGGATGACGGCCGGGTTGAGCGGGCCGCCGCGCGCGCCGCGAAACAGCAGGCCCTTGGGGTCGAGATGATACGGGCAAAGCCGGCGGTATTCGGCGATCGCGCGCAGCGCGACCGGCAGTACCGGCACCAGCCGCGTCTTGCCGCCCTTGCCGGTGACGCGCAGCACGCTGTCGCTTTCCGAGGCCAGGTCGGCGCCGGCGAGGCCGAGCGCCTCGGAAATGCGCAGCCCCGAGCCGTAGAGCAGCGTCAGCACGGCGGCGTTGCGGGCGGCGATCCAGGGTTCCTCCGCCAACTGACCTTCGATGGACACGACGTGCCTGGCGTCACTTGCCGTCAGCGGCTTGGGCAGCGATTTCGGCTGGCGCGGCGCCCGTAGCGCAGCGGCGCCGGCGGCATTGGCGAGGCCGCGCCGCTCGAGGAATCGCAGCAGCGAGCGGATGCCGGCAAGGCCCCGCCCAAGCGTGCGGGCGCCGACGCCGGCGTTGCGGCGGGCGGCGAGGAAGCCACGCAAATCGGCCGGGCGCAGGTTCGCGATGTCGGCGATACCGGGCGCGCCGCCGCAATGGCCGGTCAGGAAATGCAGGAACTGGCGGGTGTCTCGCTCATAGGCCTCGACGGTCGCCGGCGACAGCCGCCGTTCGCGCGCCAGCATTTTCAGCCAGCTTTCACGCGCCGCCTGGAGATCCGGCTTTGCCGGGATGAGGAATTCCTGCATGGCGTCCGTTCCGGTTCGCCCTTATTGTCGTGTGGCCGGGTTAGCAAGCGGTGAAGAGCCGGCATCGAAATGACGCCGCGCCATCATTGAAATGACGCAGGGTGGGGGCTACAGCAGGCTTCAAAGGATATGCCGCCATGAGCAAGCCCCAGAACCCTGTCCAGATGGCCCTGATCGGTGCCGCTCACGGCATCAAGGGAGAACTCAGGGTCAAGACCTTCACCGGCGAGCCGATGGCGCTTGCCGACTACGGCCCGCTCTATGCCCGGGATGGCCGCGCCTTCCAGATCGTCGACATTAGGCCCGCAAACACGGTCGTCGTCGTGCGTTTCAAGGGCATCGGCGACCGCAATGCCGCCGAAGCGCTCGCCGGCACCGAGCTGTTCGTCGACCGTTCGATGCTTCCTGACGATGCCGAGGAGGACGAATTCTACCATGCCGACCTGGTCGGCCTCGAGGTCCGCGACGATACCGGCGCGGTGCTGGGCAAGGTGGTGGCCGTGCACAATTTCGGCGGCGGCGACATTCTCGACGTGACGCTCGGCAGCCGCAAGGGCGTGCTGATCCCGTTCACCCAGGCCGCCGTGCCGCAGGTGTCGATCGCCGACGGCTTCGTGCGCGTCGATCCGGTGGCGGCCGGGCTTGTCGAGGATGAGGACGGGGACGCGCCGCGCGACGAGGATTTCGACCCGAAGGGCAGGCCGCGCGGACCGCGTGACGCCGGGGGCAACCGGTGACGTTCAAAGCCTCGGTGCTGACGCTCTACCCCGAAATGTTTCCCGGCGCGCTCGGCCTGTCGCTGGCGGGCCGCGCGCTCGAGGCTGGCACATGGTCGCTGGACGCGATCCAGATCCGCGACTTCGCCACCGATAGGCACCGCACCGTGGATGACACGCCGGCCGGCGGCGGCGCCGGCATGGTGATGCGCGCCGATGTGCTGGCCAGGGCCATCGACCATGCCTCGCCGCCGGGCGATGCGCGGCCGCGCCTGCTGATGAGCCCGCGCGGCAGGCCGTTGACGCAGGCGCGCGTGCGCGACCTCGCCGCCGGGCCGGGCGCCGTCATTCTGTGCGGCCGGTTCGAAGGCGTCGACCAGCGGGTGATCGACGCGCGGGAACTAGAGGAAGTCTCGATCGGCGATTTCATCCTCTCGGGCGGCGAGCCGGCGGCGCTGGTGTTGCTCGATGCCGTGGTGCGGCTGTTGCCTGGCGTGATGGGCAATGCGGTGTCCGGCGAGGAAGAGAGCTTCGAGAACGGCCTGCTCGAACATCCGCATTACACTCGGCCGCAGGAGTTCGAGGGCCGCGAGATTCCGGAGGTACTGACGTCAGGCAATCACAAGAAGATCGCGGCCTGGCGACGGGAGCAGTCCGAGGCGCTGACGAAGGAGAGGCGACCGGATCTCCTCGAGAACGAGCGGACCGAGAATGGCTGAGATTGCCCGGAGCTCGGCATCGCTAAGATTCTTCGGCGACGATCTCGATCCCGACGAGCTAACAGGACTCTTAGCTGGACACCCGAGCTACGCGGTTCGCAAAGGCGACTTTCATACATATCGCCCAAACCGAGCAACGCGCACAGCGCTGAAAGGGCTCTGGAGGTTATCTTCGGCGTACCAAGAAGGCGATCAACTCGATCAGCAGATCGTAGGTATACTGCAGACACTTACTGAAGACTTTGCGGTCTGGGCCGATCTCAGCCGGCGGTTTGAGGTCGACATGTTCTGCGGCGTTTGGCTCGACGAAGGAAATCAAGGTTTGGCGTTGTCCCCACAGACGCTGCAAATGTTAGGTGAGCGCGGCATCAAACTTGAGCTCAATATCTACTACGAATTGCCAGAGACAGACGCCGGCGATGATGATCGGATCCAAGCTGATACGGCTCAACCCTTGGCGAAGTAGTAAAACGCCAGGAACAGGCCGACGGCGATGACGAAGCCGCGCACGGCGTTTTGCGGCACGCGCTTGGCAATCCAGACGCCGGCATAGCCGCCGAGCGCGCCGCCGGGGATCATGACGATGGCCTGTGGCCAGGCGACGACGCCGCCGGAGACGAAGACCAGGATGGCGACGGCGGCGATGACCACGGCCAGCATGTTCTTCAGCGCATTGAGGCGGTGATAGTCGCCGGCCTGGGTGAGGCCAAGCGTCGCCAGCATCATGACGCCCATGCCGGCGCCGAAGAAACCGCCATAGATGGCGGTGACGAACTGCGCCAGCGAGCCGGCCAGCGACCCGACAGCGGCTTCGTGCCCAGGTTTGGGCGTCGGCTTCAGCCATGGCCCGGCCGCGAAGAGCGCCGTTGCCCCCAGCAGCAGCCACGGCACCAGAGCGCGAAACGACGGGTTGGACAGCCCGAGCAGGATGAGAGCGCCGGCCAGCGCGCCCAAGGCCGAGATCAGGCAGAGCAGCAGCGCGCCGCGCCAGAAATGCTTGATGTCGGCCCAGTAGGCCAGCGTCGAGGTGATGTAGCCGGGAAACTGCGTCACCGATGAGGTCGCATTGGCGACGATCGGCGGCAGGCCTGCCAGCGTCATGGCGCCGAAGGTGATGAACGTGCCGCCGCCGGCCACGGCGTTGACCGCACCCGACAGAAAGCCCGCGAGGAAGAGCAAGATGGCGTCGAAAAAAGACATTGTGAGCCGCCGGACAAGTGTGCTGCTCCCGGATTAGGAAGCTTGAGCGGTCGGCGCAACCCCGCGCTGGACAATTGCGTGGTCGCATGCGAGCAAAAAAGACAGGGCCAAGGCGTGACAAAGCGCTGAAATAGCTGTATGTGCCCGCCCGTACCGGAAGAACAATCTCCCGGACCCGTCAACAATGACGGTGTAGTCGCCCCTGTCCGATGTCTTGGAGGCAAATATGTCTCGGAGACCAAGGACATAACCGAGCGGTCATTGGAACTGCAAGGCGAGCGTAGGGCGCTCTGACTGTCGGAAGAACAAGAAGTGGACTACTGAGATGGATATTCTCCGTCAGCTCGAGGCCGAACAGGCCGCCAAGATCGAAGCCAAGCGCAAGCTTCCCGAATTCCAGCCCGGCGATACGGTGCGCGTCCAGGTCCGTGTGACCGAAGGCACCCGCACCCGCGTCCAGGCCTATGAAGGCGTCGTCATCGCCCGCTCCGGCGCCGGCTTCCAGGAGAGCTTCACCGTCCGCAAGATCTCCTACGGCGAAGGCGTCGAGCGCGTGTTCCCGGTCTACTCGCCGATGGTCGAGGGCGTCGAGATCGTGCGTCGCGGCAAGGTGCGTCGCGCCAAGCTGTATTACCTGCGCGATCGCCGCGGCAAGTCGGCTCGCATTTCCGAGAATACCGGCGTGCGCGCCCGCAAGCTCAACGATGAGGAGCGCGACGCGCTGAACGCCGAGAAGGCCCGTATCGAGGCCGAGAAGGTCGCCGCCGCGCAGGCGCTGGCCGCCGAGAAGGCAGCGCAGGAAGCGGCCGAGAAGAAGGCAGCCGCCGAAGCCGAAGCGGCCAAGGCCGCCGAGGCTGCCGAGGCGACCCCCGCCGAATAAGTTTTCGACGAACGAGTTCTGAAAAAGGCGGCTTCGGCCGCCTTTTTTCGTTTCACCCTACCGTGACCGGATCGGGCTTGAAAACACGCTCGGAGGATTGACTTTCCATTGTATCGTACACTAAATAATCGTGTACAAATAAAATGGAGATATGGAAATGGCACTATACACCGCGCAAGCTCACGTGACCGGTGGCCGCGCCGGCCATGGCGAGACCAGCGACGGCCTGCTCAGGGTCGATCTGGCGATGCCGAAAGAACTGGGCGGGCCGGGTGGCGCCACCAATCCCGAACAGCTGTTCGCGGTCGGCTACGCCGCCTGCTTCGAAAGCGCCGTGCGGTTCGTCGCACGCAAACAGAAGCTGCCGCTCGAGGACGCCGCAATCAGCTCCACCGTCAGCCTGCTTCCTAACGGTGAGGGCTTCAAGCTCGGCGTCGCGCTCGCCGTGGAAACGAAAGGCCTTGATCAAGCCGCGGCGGAAGCGCTTGTATCGGCGGCGCACCACGTCTGCCCCTATTCCAATGCGGTCAAGGGCAATATCGAGGTGGCGCTTTCGGTAAAGGCGGCATGACGGCAAAAATCAAAGCTACAGGCAAGGATGTCCCGCCGGCGCCCGCCGGGGCTTTTGACCTGCCCCGCCTCGACCAGCAATTGTGCTTCGCGCTTTATTCGGCAAGCGGGCTGATGACGAAGCTCTACCGGCCCTTGCTCGATCCGCTCGGCCTGACCTATCCGCAATATCTGGCGATGCTGGCGCTATGGGAGCGCGCGCCAAGCACGGTTGGCGCACTTGGCGAAGCGTTGGGACTTGACTCAGCGACGCTGACGCCGCTGCTGAAGCGGCTGGAGGGGGGCGGGCTCGTCACCCGAAGGCGAGACGCAGCCGACGAGCGCCGTGTGCTTGTCGAGCCGACGGCCAAGGGCCTCGCACTGCGCCGTCGGGTGAAGGACGTGTCAGCCGCGCTTGCGTGCAGCGTGCCGCTGGAGCCTGGTGAATTGACCGCCCTGCATGCAACCCTCACCCGCCTTGTCGCAGGGCTGCGCAACGCCACGGCGCAAGATCGACCGTCGGATGCGGGGGGCTCAGCCGCGGGCTCGAGCCCAGGCGGCGGCACGCACGTCTCCTGACCATGCTGCCCGCGAGTATTCGAATCCACTTTCGGGCCGGGCAGGAATGCGGGCTGTCTTGCAAGGCGCCGGTTGGAGGTTAAAGTCGGGACCTGATCGTTCTGCAAGCCTGGCTTTTGCCGGGCCATTCAATTCGGGGAGTGTCATGACCAAATCGAAACTGCTGCTGGCAGGCTTGCTTGCCCTGGTGCTCGCGCCTGCCGTCGCCTTTGCGCAGGCGCTGCCTGATCTCGGCGGCAAGAAGGTCGTGGTGGTGACGGAGAATGCCTATCCGCCGCTGCAGTTCATCGATGCCAAGACGGGCAAGCAGATCGGCTGGGAATATGACGCGATGAATGAAATCGCCAAGCGGCTGAATTTCAGCGTCGAATACCAGAACACGTCCTGGGACGCGATGATCCAGGCGGTTTCCGACAATCAGTACAATATCGGCATGACCGGCATCACGATCAAGGATGAGCGCAAGCAGAAGGTGGATTTCTCCGATCCCTACATGCGCTCGGAACAGTTCATGCTGGTGCGCGGCGACGAAAGCCGGTTCACCGACGCCAAGACCTTCGCTGACTTCAAGGACGGGCTGATCGGCGCGCAGGCCGGCACCACGCCGTTCTACACCGCCGTCTACAGCGTGCTCGACGGCAACGAGCAGAACCCGCGCATCAAGCTGTTCGAGACGTTCGGCGCCACGGTCCAGGCGCTGAAGTCCGGCGACGTCGACGTGGTGCTGACCGACGGCACAGCGGGCAAGGGCTATGTCGACGCATCCGAGGGCAAACTGAAGCTGATCGGCGGCCCGCTCGGCACCGAGGATTTCGGCTTCATCTTTCCGAAGGGCTCGGACCTGGTGAAGCCGGTCAACGCGGCCATCGCTGCGTTGAAGGCGGACGGGACGCTGGAGGCGCTCAACAAGAAGTGGTTCCTCGACTACAAGATGGGGCAGTAGGCGCATTATTGAGAATGGTGCGTATGCGCCGCCTTTCTTTCAACGTCGGCAATTGGCGAAAGCCGTCGCCGCGTCCGATCTCCCCCCTTGCGGGGGAGATGCCCGGCAGGGCAGAGGGGGGTGTGAAGGATCGCGAGGTTTCGATTTCACGCCTCTTCGAATCGAATCCGATCAGAGGCTGTGATCGTAGTCAGTTGATAGGCCGGCGGGACAGCACCCCCCTCTGTCCTGCCGGACATCTCCCCCGCAAGTGGGGAGATCAGCAGCTCTTGCGAAGGCATCTATTCGGCAGCGTTGGCAACTGATGCCCGCCACCAGATCCACCTCCAAACCTGACCTCCCCTGGTGGCTCGTCGTGGCCGTCGTCCTTGCCGTCGCGGCCGCCATCTTTATCGCCACTAGCAATCTCTATGCCCAGGTCTTCGCCACGGTCGCCAAGGGCATCGGCATCACCGTCTTCGTCACCGTCATCTCCTTTGCCCTGGCGTCGGGCATCGGTCTCGGGATCGCGCTGATGGGGATGTCGGGCTCGCGGCTGATACGCCAGATTGCCCGCTTCTATGTCGAGATCATCCGCGGCGTGCCGATCCTGGTGCTGTTGTTCTGGATCGCCTTTGCCGGTGCGCCGGCCTTCGTCGCCGGCTGGAACGCGCTGACCGCTCCCTTGCAAAGCGCCGGCTTGCTTGGCGAGCTGCTGGTGCGCGACGTGTCGCTCCTGTGGCGCGCTATCATGGCGCTGACCATCGGCTATTCGGCCTTCATCTCCGAGGTTTTCCGCGCCGGCATCCAGTCGGTCGAGACCGGGCAGATCGAAGCGGCCAAGGCGCTTGGGCTGACGCGGGCGCAGCGCTTCCGGCTGATCGTGTTCCCGCAGGCGATCCGCACCATCCTGCCGCCGCTCGGCAATGATTTCGTCGCCCTGGTCAAGGATTCCTCGCTGGTCTCGGTGCTGGGCGTCGCCGACATCACGCAGATGGGCAAGGTCTATGCCGCCGGCTCGTTCCGGTTCTTCGAGACCTATTCGATAACAGCCTATATCTACCTGATCCTGACGGTGGGCCTGTCGCTGGCGCTCAGGGCTCTGGAGCGGCACTTGCGCCGCCAGCACGGGCAATAGTCTTTGGGCGAGGACATGGCTACGATCCCTGATACATCTGGTCGAGGAGCTCCCATGATTGTCGATAAAGCCCACGCCGCGCTGGAATCGGTCTATGGCGCGGGGACGCCCGAAACCCTCGAAGGGGCCTATGCCGCCTGGGCCGCGACCTATGACGGCGAGACTGCCGCGCTCGGCTATCTCCTGCCGTTCCTAATCACCGCCTGGGTTGCGCGCCATGTGCCGGCGGGCGAAGGCCCGCTGCTCGACGCAGGCTGCGGCACCGGCCTGTCGGGGCCATCGCTGAAGGCGCTGGGCTATATCGACATTGCGGGGCTCGACCTGTCAGAGGACATGCTGAAGATCGCCGGCAGCCGCAACGCCTACAACCAGCTGAAGCAGGCGATGCTCGGCGGCCCGCTGCCATGGCCGGACGGCCATTTCCGCGCCTTCCTCTCGACCGGCGTATTCACCATCAGCCACGCCCCGGCATCCGGCCTCAATGAGCTTGTGCGCATCACCAGGAAGGGCGGCCACGCGATTTTCACCGTGCGCGACCGGGTGTTCGAAAGCGGTGGCTTCCAAGCCGTGTTCGATGAGCTGCAAGCCGCAGGGAAATGGCGTTCTGTCGAGCAGAGCCCCTGGTTCCGATGCTACGCGATCGCCGAGCCCGATGCGCTGGTGAAGACGTTTGTGTTCGAGGTGCTGTGAGGGACGACCTTGGCGCCCTTCCTTTCCCTCCGGATGGGGGAAAGGTGGCGCTGCGAAGCAGCGACGGATTGGGGGAAGGCGATCCTCAAATGCGCCGCCGCTGATTACTCGCTATGGAGCCCGATCAACTCGAGGCATTGGCCGTTCGAAACAACAACGGTCGCGCTAGGTCGACCCCACTCCGTCGAGCTTCGCTCGACACCTCTCGCCCGATCGACGGGGGAGAGGAAAAGCGCTAGGGCTTCCACCGCCAGAGGGGTGGAAGTGACGGCGAAGAAGGGAAGGCCACACACCGCGCCACCGCAATTGCCGAGAACCCAAAACATTGATATGAGCCACGCCATGGAAGAGCTATTTGGCGATCCGGCCTATAAGGGGTTCGTGCTGCAGGACAGGAAACGCCTGCCGTCGCGCTTTTCCGCGCGCGTCAGCGGCGCGCTGACCAGCCGACTTCGCTGATCTGCCGGCCGGCCGCAGGCTCGCGGCATCAGCTCTCCCCAATTCTCATATCGACGGATTTACGCACATGAGCGCACCGCGCACCCTCTACGACAAGATTTTCGACGACCATGTCGTCGACCGCCAGGATGACGGCACCTGCCTGCTCTACATCGACCGGCACCTGGTCCATGAAGTGACCAGCCCGCAGGCTTTCGAAGGCCTGCGCATGAGTGGCCGCAAGGTCAGGCACCCGGAAAAGACATTGGCCGTGGTCGACCACAACGTCTCGACCTCGCCCGAGCGCAAGTTCGGCATCAAGAACGAGGAAAGCCGGATCCAGGTCGAAGCGCTGGCGACGAACGCCCGGGATTTCGGCATCGAATATTATTCCGAGAAGGATATCCGCCAGGGCATCGTCCACATCATCGGTCCGGAGCAGGGTTTCACGCTGCCCGGCATGACCATCGTCTGCGGCGACAGCCACACCTCGACGCATGGCGCTTTCGGCGCGCTGGCGCATGGCATCGGCACTTCGGAGGTCGAGCATGTGCTGGCGACGCAGACGCTCATCCAGCGCAAGGCCAAGAACATGCTGGTGCGTGTCGACGGCAAGCTGCCGGAAGGCGTCACCGCCAAGGACATCATCCTGGCCATCATCGGCGAGATCGGCACTGCCGGCGGCACCGGCTATGTCATCGAATATGCCGGCGAGGCGATCCGCGCGCTGTCGATGGAAGGCCGCATGACGATCTGCAACATGTCGATCGAGGGAGGCGCGCGCGCCGGCCTCATCGCCGCTGATGAGACGACCTTCGCCTATGTCAAGGACAAGCCGCGCGCGCCGAAGGGTGCGGCCTGGGATGCGGCACTGGAATACTGGAAGACGCTGCAGTCCGATGAGGGCGCGCATTTCGACAAGGTGATCGTGCTCGACGCCGCCAAGCTGCCGCCGATCGTCTCCTGGGGCTCCTCGCCCGAGGATGTCGTCTCGGTACAGGGCATCGTGCCGAACCCGGACGAGATCAGCGACGAGAACAAGCGCACCTCCAAGCAGCGCGCGCTGGACTATATGGGCCTGACGCCCGGGACCAGGATCACCGATATCGCGCTCGACAGGGTGTTCATCGGCTCCTGCACGAATGGCCGCATCGAGGATCTGCGCGCCGTCGCCAAGGTGGTCGAGGGCAAGACGGTCAGCCCCCATGTCGACGCGATGATTGTGCCGGGTTCCGGCCTGGTCAAGGAACAGGCCGAGGCAGAGGGTCTCGACAAGATCTTCATCGCCGCCGGTTTCGACTGGCGCGAGCCGGGCTGCTCGATGTGCCTTGCCATGAACGACGACCGGCTAAAGCCGCATGAGCGCTGCGCCTCGACCTCGAACCGCAATTTCGAGGGACGGCAAGGCTTCAAGGGCCGCACCCATCTGGTGTCACCTGCGATGGCGGCGGCGGCGGCGATCGCCGGCCACTTCGTCGACATTCGCGAGTGGAAATAGCGATCCTGGCCCCGACCGCCTCGCGGTCGGGGCTTCCTGGCGTCAGTCAGCGCGGCGGATCAATTCGTGGAAATTCTCACGAAGGCCGGGCTGATCCTCGGCAACCACGAGCGCCATCTGGCGTTCGTCGAACAGCTTGAACCATTCGTCCCATTCGACCAGTTCATAGCCGCCCGCATTGGGCGGCCTGTCCGCCGCCTGATCCTGATCCTGGTAGGCTTGCTGGTCAAAGACGAGCCGCAGCATGGCTTGCGTCCCCGATTCAGGCGACACGTCGACTATTGCAGGAAATCCCGCGCGTGCGGCGGCCCATGACCGGATAGCGTCGTGATCGGTCAGCGTGATCGTTTCGGCCATAATTGCTCTCCTTGATTGCTTAGGGGCAAAACGCGGACTGCGATTGCATGTTCCTCGCGTCGGCTTTCAGAGGCTGCGGCTTTGAAATATTCGCTAGCGCTTAACTGCTTGTTGGGGCTTGTCCGATAAGGTGTTCACCGGGGTATGGGAGGGGAAGTCAAAAGTCCTTTGGACACTGATCTGTTCATAGCGCTGCTCAATCCGACGATCGCGCTGGCACTTGGCGCGGCCTTCTCCATGCTATGGTTCCATCAACGCCACCGTCCCTATCTGGCGGTGCTGGCGATAAGCTACAGCGTCTCGGCCGCCGGCTTCCTGCTGCAGTATTTTACGTTGCCGATCGGTATGATGCCGACCAAGCTGGTGTCGAATGTCTGCTTCACCATTGCCGGCTGCTGCCTGGCGGGGGCCATCGTTGCCCGCAATGGCCGCCAGGTGCCTTATCTGGCAATGAGCGCCCTGATGGGCAGTGGCCTGTCGGCACTGATGTGGTTCACATTCGCCGCGCCGGACCTGACTTGGCGTATCCTGTCGATGAATTTCGCCTTTGGCGGGCTCGCTCTTCTGGTCGCCGCCGAACTGCGCCCGGTGCGGCGCAACGGCCCGATCGAGAACATCCTGTTCATCCTGTCGTTGCTTTCAGGGCTGAACTTCTTCGTTCGCACGCTGGTCGTCGTCATTCTTCACGGTCCTTTCACCAGCTATGACGGGTTCTACGCCTCGACCTATTGGACGACCGCTCTGCTGACGCATGCGCTGCTGTCGCTGCTCATCGCACTTTGTCTGTTCACCGCGGCCGCCCTCGACGTGATGAAGGCCCTGAAGACGGAGACACACACCGATCCGCTGTCGGGCCTGCTCAACCGCCGTGGGTTCGAGGAGCGCGCGACCGTCCTGCTGGAGCGTTGCGCGGCGGCAAAATTTCCGGTGACGCTGGTGCTGGCCGACCTCGATCACTTCAAGGCGCTGAACGATCTTCACGGCCATGCGGCGGGCGACCGCGTCATCGCCGATTTCGCCGCCAAGCTTCGGTTAGCCGCCGGTGCGCGCGGCGTCGCGGGGCGCATCGGTGGCGAGGAGTTCGCCGTGCTGCTGCCATTGAGCGATCTTGGCGCCGCACGGCTGTTTGCCGAGGCTGTGCGCACGCTTTATTCGGCGGGCAGCGTCGACGGCCTTCCTCCAGGCACGAAGGTCACCGCGAGCTTCGGCGTCGCGGCCCGCAGTGGCGAAGAGGCGCTGCAACCGCTTATGCGTCGGGCCGACGAAGCGCTCTACATAGCCAAGAGGAATGGCCGCGACAGCGTGCGCCTGTCGCTTGAGCGATCGGAAACAATGTTCACGCCGGAGCCACTCAGGATCGGCTGACGCGGGAAAGCGTCGTCCGCCTCCCGGAAAGCCGGTTCACAAATGTCGTTGCCTCAGCGCCGGCAAGGGCTGAGTTCGGGCATCTCGCCGTCGGAAAGCCCATACATATAGGACCGACCCTTCACGAACACCGGCGGGCGGTAGCAGTCGCTGGAGCCTGAGATCTCGTCCGACTCGTTTTCGTAGATCACCTTGGGCTGGCCGGCACCCGTATAATCCGACAATTGCTTGGCCAGCGCGCCTTCACCGACAAGGATGCGCTTGTAGCCGGCGGCGCTGTCGATGACGAGATTGCCAAAGGAATCGGCGTAGACGCGGTCCTGATGGCGGGTACCGCTGAGTGCCGGTGCCGCCAAGGCGACGACTGATGCAGACAGGACGAGTGCCGCAAGGCACGATCCGACAGAGTTCGAACGCATGGCGTCCTCCGTGTTGTGGCGAAGGCGTTACGACACGCTTTCGCCCTTACCGGATACAGACCGCTGCCCCAGACCGCTGAACCGCTTTGCGGGAGGCGCCTGCTCCTCGAATCAGAAATTAACCATTTCTTAACCTTTGTTAAGAGGCTGGCGCGGCGCAGGCCGGTGTCTTATCAAGCATGGTTAATTTCCGGCGCCAGGGAGAACCCTGCGGTCATCATTTGGCAATGCTTGGCCGCAGCATCGCGCTCGGCGTCGGACCGACCTGATTGGGCAGGCTAAAGTGGCCGCGTGCCGCGGGAGGACATGATATGCCGTTACGCGGGTCGGTTCGGGTAACGCTCGCCCTGTGGCCGCTGCTGTTACTGGCCGTCGCCTGCATGCCGCAGGAGGACACCCCGAAAGCCGGCGGCGTTGCTGCGACCTCGGTACCGGTGGCCCCTGCGGCCCCGGGTCCGGTCACCGAGGTGACAGGGCCGCAGCCGCGAACGGCCGCCTATGTCTGCGCCAATGGCGGAAGGATGACCATCGAGAACCTCGGCGCGTCGATCCGGGTTGTCGGTCCTGACGGCGTCGTTCAGGACATGCCCGCCTCGCCCGCCAACCAGAACAGCCGGTTTGGCCAGGCGCATGACGCGATCGTGATCGACGGCCGCGAGGCTCTTGTCATGAAGGGCGGGTCGACACCGGTGACTTGCACCCGCTGAGCCTGCATCGTGCTATACCGCGCGCGTGCTGCAGCGCGGAGAGACGGCGCCAGCTTCGGCCCCGCAGCCGCTAATCGATTGAAGCGCCGGCAGGCCTTTTAATCAGACTAAATTACGTTTCCAAAACGGTTTTCTGGCTTTGACGCGGTGCAAAAAGAGCATTAGAAACCGCGTGTCCGAGGTCGCAACCGGAAGCGGCAATGCCGCATTTCCACCTGCGGCTGGAGCGTGACGCCCGATCGGGACGCGCTTTGGATTTTGTTTATGCATGCCGGTCTTCCCAAAATCGAGATCACTTTGGGCGACGGGCACAGGGACGCCGAACTGGGGAGCCATGAGCAAATCACCAGCCACCCAAGACTTCGCCAGACGTGAACGGCCACTGTCGCCGCATCTGAGCGTGTACCGGCCGCCCATCACGATGACGATGTCGATCATCCATCGCATCACCGGCGGCGCATTGTATTTCGGCACGCTGCTCGTGGCCGCCTGGCTGATGGCGGCGGCAAGCTCGCAATCGACCTTCGATCGGGTGAACTGGGCATTCGGAACCTGGCTCGGCCAACTCGTGCTGTTCGGCTATAGCTGGGTGCTGATGCACCACATGCTTGGCGGCGTCCGGCACCTGGTGTGGGACACCGGCGCCGGCCTCGAGAAGCATGCCTCGTCGCGGATCGCCTGGGCGACACTGGCCGGATCGATCCTGCTGACGGCGCTGATCTGGATCGCCGGCTACATGGTCCGGGGAGCCTGATCATGAGCGTTGGCAAGAGCGATATGCGCACGCCGCTGGCGAAGGTCCGCGGCCTGGGTTCCGCCCGCGAGGGCACCGGGCATTTCTGGCGCCAGCGCCTCACGGCGGTGGCCAACATCCCCTTGATGCTGTTCTTCGTCGGCTTCCTCGTCGCGCTCAACGGCGCCGGCTATGCCGAGGTCAGGGCGGCGCTCGCCAATCCCCTGGTCGCTCTGGTGCTGCTGCTGGTGCTTGTCTCCGCGCTTATCCATATGCGGATCGGCATGCAGGTGATCATCGAGGACTACGTGCATGGCGAGGGCATGAAGCTGGCGCTGATCGCGCTCAACACATTTTTCACCATAGCGGTCGGCGTGGCCTCGGTCTTCGCCCTGCTCAAGCTGGCATTCGGAGGCTGAGTTGGCCAAGGACGCAAACATGGCGGGCTACACCTTCGTCGACCACAAATTCGATGTCGTGGTCGTAGGCGCCGGCGGCGCCGGCCTGCGCGCCACGCTGGGCATGGCTGAACAGGGCCTGCGTACCGCCTGCATCTCCAAAGTGTTCCCGACCCGCTCGCACACGGTGGCGGCGCAAGGCGGCATTGCCGCGTCGCTGTCGAATATGGGGCCGGATTCCTGGCAGTGGCACATGTATGACACGGTCAAGGGGTCGGACTGGCTGGGCGATGTCGACGCCATGGAATATCTGGTGCGCGAAGCGCCGGCCGCCGTCTACGAGCTCGAGCATTACGGCGTGCCGTTCTCGCGCACCGAGGAGGGCAAGATTTACCAGCGGCCGTTCGGCGGCCACATGATGAATTATGGCGACGGTCCGCCGGTGCAGCGCACCTGCGCCGCGGCCGACCGCACCGGCCACGCCATCCTGCACACGCTCTACGGCCAGTCGCTGAAGAACAACGCGCAGTTCTTCATCGAGTATTTCGCGCTTGACCTGATCATGGAGCCGGACGGCACCTGCACCGGCGTCGTGGCCTGGAACCTCGACGACGGCACCATCCACCGCTTCTCGGCCAAGATGGTGGTGCTGGCGACCGGCGGCTATGGCCGCGCCTATTTCTCGGCCACCTCGGCGCACACCTGCACCGGCGATGGCGGCGGCATGGCGGCGCGGGCTGGTTTCCCACTCCAGGACATGGAGTTCGTGCAGTTCCATCCGACCGGCATCTATGGCGCCGGCTGCCTGATCACCGAGGGCGCGCGCGGCGAGGGCGGCTATCTCGTCAACTCCGAGGGCGAGCGCTTCATGGAACGCTACGCGCCGTCGGCCAAGGACCTTGCCTCGCGCGACGTCGTCTCGCGCTGCATGACGCTGGAGATCCGCGAGGGTCGCGGCGTCGGCAAGAACAAGGACCACATCTTCCTGCATCTCGATCATCTCGATCCGGCCGTGCTGCATGAGCGGCTGCCCGGCATCTCGGAATCGGCGAAAATCTTCGCCGGCGTCGACCTTACCAAGGAGCCGATCCCGGTTCTGCCGACGGTGCACTACAATATGGGCGGCGTGCCGACCAATTACTGGGGCGAGGTGCTGAGCCCCACTCCGGAGAACCCCGACCGCGTGTCGCCCGGGCTGATGGCAGTCGGCGAAGCCGGCTGCGCATCGGTGCACGGCGCCAACCGGCTGGGTTCGAACTCGCTGATCGATCTCGTGGTGTTCGGCCGCGCAGCGGCGATCCGGGCCGGGCAGGTCATCGATCGCAAGGCGGCCATCCCGTCGCCCAACGAAGCCTCGGTCGCAAAGATCATGGATCGCTTCGACCGGCTGCGCCGCGCCAACGGGTCGACGCCCACGGCCGTGCTGCGCGAAAAGATGCAGAGGGCGATGCAGGAAGACGCCGCCGTATTCCGCACGCAGGAGTCGCTCGAGAGCGGCTGCAAGCGCATTTCGCAGCTGTGGACCGAGCTTGCCGATATCAAGGTCTATGACCGCTCGATGATCTGGAATTCCGATCTGGTCGAGACGCTGGAGCTTGAAAACCTGATGGCCAACGCCGTCACCACGGTCTACGGCGCCGAGGCGCGCAAGGAGAGCCGGGGCGCCCATGCGCGGGAGGATTTTTCCGCCCGCGACGACGTCAACTGGCGCAAGCATACGCTCGCCCATCTAAGCGAGGACGGACAGGTGACGCTGAGCTACCGGCCGGTGCACACCGAGCCGCTGCTGGCCGAAAAGGACGGCGGCATCAGCCTCGCCAAGATCGCGCCGAAGGCGCGGGTGTATTGAGATGAGAATGGCGGCGGTCACGATGCTCTGCGTCGCCGTCGGCGGGTGTGCGACCTCGGCTGACACGGTCTACGTCTATGACGGTGCCGACAAGATCTCCGCGATGGTCAATGACATTGCCGTTTGGAAGAATGCTTCGAGCGCACAGTCCTCCGAGAGGCTTGCATTTCTGAGGAGCAGCAGCGGACCGGTGAACTGCTTGGCTGGCGAGCGCGGTCGGGTTGCCACGCGCAAGCAGGTCGTCGGCAACGCCGTGGAAGTGCGGGTGCACGGTAGGTGTACAGGATTTGTCAACGCTCATTTCGTGCATGACAAAGACTACGGGCACGAGAAGGAATAGGACGAGGGCGAATGGTCGAACTCACACTTCCCAAAAACTCCAAGATCCAGCAAGGCAAGACCTGGCCGAAGCCGGAAGGCGCGACCAATCTGCGGGAATATCGCATCTATCGCTGGTCGCCAGACGATGACGAGAACCCGCGCATCGACACCTATTTCGTCGATATGGACGATTGCGGCCCGATGGTGCTGGACGCGCTGCTCTACATCAAGAACAAGATCGATCCGACGCTGACCCTGCGCCGCTCCTGCCGCGAAGGCATTTGCGGCTCCTGCGCCATGAACATCGACGGTTCCAATACGCTGGCCTGCACCAAGGGCTGCGACGACATCAGCGGCGCCATCAAGGTCTATCCCCTGCCGCATATGCAGGTGGTGAAGGATCTGGTGCCCGACCTGACGAATTTCTACGCCCAGCACGCCTCGATCCAGCCCTGGTTGAAAACGGTGTCGCCGGAACCGGCCAAGGAATGGCTGCAGAGCCATGAGGACCGCGAGAAACTCGATGGTCTTTACGAGTGCATATTGTGCGCCTGCTGCTCGACGTCGTGCCCGAGCTATTGGTGGAACGGCGACCGCTATCTCGGTCCGGCCACGCTGCTGCAGGCCTATCGCTGGCTGATCGACAGTCGCGATGAGGCCAAGGGGGAGCGGCTCGACAATCTCGAGGACCCGTTCCGGCTCTATCGCTGCCACACCATCATGAACTGCGCGCAGACCTGCCCCAAGGGCCTCAACCCGGCCAAGGCGATCGCGGAGATCAAGAAGATGATGGTCGAACGGCGCATTTAGAGCCGTTCCTGCTCGACCTTTCAGGACGGGCTTGTCTGTCGGAACGGATAGTTGCACTGCGGCTATGTTCCACCAGCCGCCCGCGGGCAGGTCCTTGCATTTGACGACCGCGCCAGCGCGACACGACAAGGAAGAGCAAGATGATTCCGGATCGCGAATGGGCTCCGCTGTCGCCGATTGAAACAGGCATAAAGGGTCGGTGTCCGCGCTGTGGCGAAGGACATCTGTTCGAGGGCTTCCTGAAGCTTCGCAAGGGCTGCGAAGTCTGCGGCCTCGACTATTCCTTCGCCGACCCCGCCGATGGCCCGGCCTTCTTCGTGATATGTTTTGCATGCGTGCCGAGCGTTGTGCTTGCGCTCTGGATCGAGGTGCGCTTCGAAGCGCCCTACTGGGTGCATCTGTTCACGACCTTGCCGTTCATGCTACTGACCTGCATTCCGCCATTGCGTCCGCTGAAGGGATGGCTGGTGGCCAGCCAGTATTTCTACAAGGCAGAGGAAGGCCGGATGGCCACGCCCTTGGTCCCGTCAGCATCCGCCGGGAGATCCGATTCGCCTGGCGAAGACGGACGGTAACGAAGGCTATAGGCATTGGATGGAATGGCCCCTGCCTGCTGAGTTTTCGCCTGAGGCCGTCGCGGCGATCCGAATGCGACTCGATCTGGCGCGGGCTGAAGGGGTAGCGATCCTGTTCGCCATTGAAAGCGGCAGCCGCGCCTGGGGCTTCCCTTCTCCCGACAGTGACTATGACTGGCGCTTCGTCTATGTCAGGCCTGTTGCGGATCATCTCGTGCTCGAGCAGGCGCGCGACGTCATCGAGTTTCCGATCGAAGGCGAGGTCGACGCCGGCGGATGGGATCTCCGCAAAGCCCTGCGCCTGGCGCTTGGCGGCAACGCCGTCATCGTGGAATGGGCAAAGTCGCCAATCGTCTATGAAGAAGTCGCAGGGTTTCGCGCGCGCCTTCTCGACGTGCTGGCCCAGATAGTCGATCCGGCAAAGGTGGCGCACCACTATCTCGGCCTAGCGCGCTCGCAGGTCGCCAAGATCGGCAGTCTCTCCGGTCAGGTGAAGCTCAAGAAGCTGTTCTACTTGATCCGCCCGCTCGTGGCACTGGACTGGATGGAACAGCGCGACTTCACCAGCCTGCCCCCCATGAACTTTGGGGAATGTCTCGCTCAGACCGAGATTCCGGGGCCGGCAAGCAAGGAAATACGTCACCTGATCGAGCGGAAAAGCCGGACGCGTGAGATGGGATTCGGTCTCATCCCGACTGCAATCGCGCATTATCTGGAAGCACGCTATGGCCATCACCAAATGAACCTTCCCGGCATGGTGCGCGATGAGGTTCGCCAGGCGCGCGCCAGTGCCCTTGCAACAGAGTTCTACCGCCAAGAGGCCTACCGTAAATGAGCGATGACCTTCCCGTCCTTTCCCCTGCCGAGGCGCGCGTGCTCGGCTGCCTGATCGAGAAGAAGGTACTGACGCCCGACGTCTATCCGTTGACGCTCAATAGCGCGCAGGCCGCCGCGAACCAGAAGACGGCGCGCGAGCCGGTGATGGCGCTGGAGCAGACGGAGGTGCACCGGGCCCTGAAGCTGCTCGAACAGAAGGCTCTGGTGCGGCAGATGTTCGGCTCGCGCGTGGAGCGTTACGAGCACCAGATGGCGCAGCGCTTCTCGCTGACCACGCCGCAGACCGCCTTGCTCGGTCTGCTCCTGTTGCGCGGGCCGCAGACGGCGCACGAACTTCTGGCGCGTTCCGAGCGCATGGCGCGGTTTTCGTCGATCGAGCCCCTGCGCGCCGAACTCGACATGCTGATCGGCCGCCGGCCACCGCTGATCCAGGAAATCCCGCGCGGCCCCGGCCACCGCGAGGACCGCTACGTGCATTTGTTGAGCGGAGCGGTCGACGTCGCGGCGCTGGCGGTACAGCGGAGCGTATCGGCGATGCCAGCTTCCGATCTCGAAGCAAGAGTGGAGGCGCTGGAGCAGGAGGTTGCGGCGCTGAGGGCGAAGATAGAGGCGTTGGGCGTGTAAGGAAGACGTCGGCGGGACAGCGCCCCCCTCTGTCCTGCAGGGCAGAGAGGCGCGCGAAGGATCGCTACCGGCCAGGCTAATCACCCCAACTTCGCGTCGAGCGAAACCTTGATGGCGCCGAGCGCCTTCGAGACAGGGCATTCGGCTTTGGCTTTTTCCGCCAATTCCTTGAACTTCGCCTCATCGATACCAGGCACTTTGCCGACCAGCGTGATGGCGCTACCGGTGATGCCGGTGCCTGGAACCAGCGTCACCACCGCTTTGGCGTCGAGCTCGGTTGCGGGCGTGCCGTTCTCGGCAAGGAAATGCGACAGCTGCATGGCGTAGCAGCCGGCATGGGCGGCCGCGATGAGTTCTTCGGGATTGGTGCCGGATCTGCCGCTTTCATCCTCGAAGCGTGCCTTGAACGAATAGGGCGTGCCCTTCAAGGTCCCGCTCTGGGTGTCGATTGTCCCGGTGCCCTCCTTCAAATTGCCTTTCCAGATGGCGTTTGCTGTGCGGTCCATGAAATTCTCCTTGGCTGTCGTGGCGCGTTGTCCGGGCGTAAGCCCGGTGTCCGCTCAACATAGCGCGCCCGGAGACGAACGCCACCGCGGTCTCGGACAACAAACCGTCCGATGACCGAATCCTTCGAAAAAAATGCTGAAGCGAAAATGTCGGCTCCTGCCGGGTTCGACCGTCCTGCGGGGGCCATGGTGTCGTGGCCGGATGGAGATTCACATGAACGATTTATTTTTCGCGCTTTGGAAGGGGCCGTGCCGCAAGATCGAGCGACAAGACTTCTGGCTGGACCCGGCTATGGCCGGCCTAGCCAAGCTGCTGGCCGCCCCTGTCCTCATCGGGGTCGCGGCGTGGCTTCTCGATCATGCGGCGTCGATCTAGGGCAAGGCCGGCACGGCCACCGAAGAGTCTTCAAAGGAAGGAACTGGACATGAAATATATGTGCCTGGTCTACGGCGAGGAAAAAGACCTCCACGCGCTGACAACCGAGCGGAGCGCCAAGCTCGATAGCGATTCGCTGGCCTATGACAGGACTTTGGACCGACAAGGCAAGCTGATCGTTGCCGAGGCGCTGCAATCGGTGACGTCCGCCAAGACCGTGCGACGGCGCAACGGCAAAAGGCTGGTCACGGACGGCCCCTTCGCCGAAACCAAGGAGCAATTGCTCGGCTTCGTCATGATCGAGGCCGGAGACATCGAAGAGGCGCTGGACCTTGCCGCCGGCATCCCGCTGGCCGAACTCGGCACCATCGAAGTGCGGGCGATCTACGACGTGCCGGGATCATAGGCAGGATTGTTCGCTCGCCGTTGAAGGAAGCCGAGAGTTCCCCTATCGTCGCCGGGAACTCGAGGGAATCCGATGCCGTTCTTGATTGCTGTTCTTGGCGTGCTCGGAGCGGGGGCGCTCTGGTGGTACCGGATGAAGGCCATGAACGAGGCCGCTCGTGACGTTGCCGATGTCATCGGTCGCGTCCAAGGTTCCGTGCGCCGCAAGAAGCTGCGCAAGCAGGCGGCCCTGTCGCCGCTGACGGCGATCGACGACCCGGTGGTGGCGGCGGCGACGCTCATCACGGCGCTCGTCTCC
Organism: Mesorhizobium sp. ES1-1; assembly: GCF_020164785.1. Lineage (GTDB taxonomy): Bacteria > Pseudomonadota > Alphaproteobacteria > Rhizobiales > Rhizobiaceae > Mesorhizobium. Next base: position 233,868 of record NZ_JAIUGX010000003.1, read on the forward strand.
GAGGATGGACCAGTGCTGCCACAGCGCGAGGCTGTCATCCGGTCGGTGATCTCGGAAATCGCCGACAAGAAGAAGACGGAAGAGGCCGTGATCTACGCCAAATGGGCGGCCGCGCAGATCGACGACACGACGATCGTCATCGACAAATTGGCGCCGTTCCTGCGCCAGCGTCTCGACGTGTCGAAACGCAACGATCTCCTGCAGATGCTCAACCGCGCCGCCCAGGGTGGCGAGAAGCGCCTTGAGATAGCCGATCAGCGCATTTTGCGCCTGCGGCAGAAGCTCGGTTTTGAGGTCAACTAGACGTGTGGATGTGGGGAGGCCGGCCCTGCGGTCGACGTCTTTGTGCGTTTGCGCCGTTGCCGGACGAAACATTCATCAGTGGCGTTGCAGTTGAAGCTAAGGCCGGGTAGGCCAACGCCCATGTCTTTGGAGCGCGCCCGGCTTCATTCGAAGAATGGTGTCGGAATTGAGCGCCCGCTCAGCGCATTTCACGCCGCCCCCTCGCTACGACGGCTATAAGGTATCTTTCAGCTCGGTTAGGTCAAGGAGACTTTGCATGCGCGGGCATTGCTTATGTGGCGCCATTGCTTTTGAAGTCGATGGCTCGGCACAAGCCTGCGTGAGCTGTCATTGTGAAAGTTGCCGGCGGCAATGTTCCGCGCCGATGACCACCTATATTGGCGTTTTAGACAGCCAATGGCGATGGCTGGGCAAGCTGCCGAAAGTATTCAACTCTTCTCCCGGTGTGGAAAGAACGTTCTGCCGTCACTGTGGCTCGCCGCTTTCCTTCCGCTCGAAGAACATGTCCGGTGTCATGCATTTCTTTGCCGCAGCGATGGAGGAGCCGGAGAAATTTGCGCCAACGCTGCATGTCGCTTTTGAGGAGAAACTGCCTTGGTTGAAACTTGCCGACGGCCTGCCAACACGTGTCGGACCTGACTATACGAAAGACTAGATCGCTTCGCCTTTCAGCAACCTCGGCGTGTCAGCCGACAGTCCTGATGCCTGGCGGATGAAGAAATCCTTGAGGCGCGGCATTCGTTCGACCAGGCCCAGGCCGATGTCGCGGATGGTGCGCAGCGGACCGATATCGTTGGAAAACAGCCGGTTCAGCACATCCGTCGTGATGCCCATCTGAACCGTGTCGAAACGGCGCCACTGCTGGTAGCGCTCAAGCACATCGAGGGCGCCGATGTCGCGGCCGAGCCGGTCTGCCTCGACGATCACTTCGGCAAGGGCGGCGACATCCTTGAAGCCGAGATTGAGACCCTGGCCGGCGATAGGATGGATGCCGTGTGCGGCATCGCCGGCGAGCGCGATGCGCGGCGCGACGAAGGCGCGCGCGATAGTCAGGCCAAGCGGCCAGGCGCGCGGCTTGTCGGCGACGCGAATCTGCCCGAGCTTCAGGCCGAAGCGCCGTTCGAGTTCCTGCTCGAAGACGAGGTCGTCGCCTTCGACGAGCGTCTTGGCGTCTTCCGTGCGTTCGACCCAGACGATGGACGAATGGTTGGTGCCGTCCTCCGACGGCTTGAGCGGCAACGTGGCGAAGGGTCCGGGTGGCAGGAAATGCTCCTCGGCGCGGCCATTGTGCGGACGTTCATGCGCCACGGTGCAGACGATGCCGGACTGGCCGTAATCCCATTTCACCGTCTTGATGCCGGCCATCTCGCGAAGCTTCGAGTTGACGCCGTCGGCGGCGACCAGCAGCCGCGCGTTCAACTCGGCGCCATCGGCAAGGCGAATGGTGACGCCGGCGCCGCCGGTCTCGAAGCCCTGCACGGCAACGCCTTCGATGATGTCGATGCCGAGCTTCCCGGCTTTGTCCCGGAGGGCGCCGTTGAGCGCTTTGTTGGCCACCATGTGCGCGAAGGGCTCGCCCGGCGCCACCTCGCCGTCGAAGGTCAGGAAGACCGGGCGGACCGGGTCCGAACCGCGCGAATCTGTGATGATCATCTCGGTGATCGCCTGAGCCTGCGGCGCGATGTCGGCCCAGACGCCGAGCTGGTCGAGCATGCGGCAGGCGGCAGCGGCAATGGCCGATGCGCGGCCATCCTTCTGCCAGGCGCCGGGGGGCGAGGCATCGACGAGCGCGACCGCCAGGCCGGGGCGCGCCTGCTTCAGCGAGACGGCGGCTGCAAGGCCGACATAGCCGGCGCCGGCGACCAGAACGTCGAGCCCGGGCCTGGTCCTCGCATCCGTCTTGCTTTCAATCATCTTCGCTCCTTGCGCGCCGGCCGGGTCGTCCACCCTTGACGGCTCGTCCATCCTGTCGGAAACCCGCCATGCATCTTGCGATGGGATCAGAACATGACGTCGGCCATGGACGAGCTTCTCGGCATTCTCGACCTCGAGAGGCTGGAACACAATCTGTATCGTGGTCGCAGCCCCCAGGTTGAATGGCAGCGCGTGTTCGGCGGCCAGACCATCGCCCAGGCCCTGGTGGCCGCACAGCGAACGGTCGAGCCCGACCGCTACGTGCATTCGCTGCACGGCTATTTCATGCGGCCCGGCGACACCAAGGTGCCGATCGTCTACGAAGTCGACCGCATCCGGGACGGCGGCTCCTTTACCACGCGCCGCGTGCTGGCGATCCAACACGGACAGGCGATCTTTTCGCTGGAGGCCTCGTTCCAGGTCGACGAGAAGGGGCTCGAGCATCAGTTCGCTTTGCCCGAAGACGTGCCGCCGCCCGAAGGCCTGCAGACGCAGCGGCAATTGCTCGAGAAGGCCGAACGCGTACCGGAGGCGGTGCGACGCTTCTGGGCGCGGGAGCGGCCGCTGGAACTGCGCCCGGTCAACCTCCAGCACTACGAAAGCCGCGACAAGCTGCCGCCACGGCAGAATGTCTGGATCCGCCTCGCCGGGCCGGTTCCGAACGACCGGGCACTGCAATCGGTGCTGCTCGCCTATCTGTCCGACATGACACTGCTCGACACGTCGACCTTCGCGCATGGCCGCGGTCTCTTCGATCCGGATATCCAGGCGGCGAGCCTCGATCACTCCATGTGGTTCCATCGGCCGCATCCGCTCGACGGCTGGCTGCTCTACGTCCAGGACAGCCCTTCAAGCTCGGGATCGCGCGGATTCAGCCGTGGCACGCTCTATGCGCGCGACGGCACGCTGATCGCCTCAATGGCGCAGGAAGGACTGATCCGGCTGAAGCGACTGCCTACGGACTAGGCATTTTTAAAAAATTGCCTAGTTTGTGACCACGTGTCCCCCGGATGCTGTTCCGGGGTATAGGCGCCATGCGCCTCAAGCTCTTTATTTACAACAGGTTAACACCCGCTTCGGCAACTGGCACGGAGCTTGAATCCTCGTGGGCACTCTCCGGCTCTTTGGGATCGGTGAAGTCGTGCAAACGCGGGGCACCGCAACAGCAAGGGGTTAAACCTTATGAAAATCGTGATGGCAATTATCAAGCCGTTCAAGCTCGACGAGGTGCGCGAAGCGCTCACCGCCGTCGGCATTCAGGGCCTGACCGTCACCGAAGTCAAAGGCTACGGGCGTCAGAAGGGACATACGGAAATCTATCGCGGGGCGGAATACGCGGTCAGTTTCCTGCCGAAGATCAAGATCGAGGTCGCGGTCAGTGCCGATACGGTCGACAAGGCCGTTGAAGCCATCACCGCCGCCGCCAAGACCGGCCAGATCGGCGATGGCAAGATCTTCGTTTTCGGCATCGATCAGGCGGTGCGCATCCGTACCGGCGAAACAGACACCGACGCACTCTGAGCGGCGAAACGTATTCCAATGGAGAGTTCAATGAATATTCCTTCCACCTTGAAGACAACGGGACGGGCGGCCCTTTTGGGTTCGCTCACTCTCGTGGCATTGGGCACGTTCGCCGCCTTCGCGCAGGAAGCGGCTCCCGCTGCCGCCGCGGCGGCGCCGGCTGCTGCCCCCACCCCGGTGCTCGACACCGGCAACACGGCCTGGATGCTGACCTCCACGGCCTTGGTGCTGATGATGACCATTCCCGGCCTGGCGCTGTTCTATGGCGGCATGGTGCGCAAGAAGAACGTGCTCGCCACCGTCATGCAGAGCTTTGCCATCACCTGCCTGGTGACGGTGCTGTGGTTCATGTTCGGCTACTCGCTGGCCTTCTCCGACGGCGGCGGCATGAACAGCTATATCGGCGGCACCTCGAAATTCTTCCATCATGGCATCACCACCGCCTCGCTGTGGCTGCCGGGCGTCGCGAACATTCCTGAATTCGTGTTCTCGATGTTCCAGATGACCTTCGCCATCATCACCCCGGCCCTGATCGCCGGCGCCTTCGCCGAGCGCTTCAAATTCTCGGCGCTGCTGATCTTCATGGCGCTCTGGTTGCTCATCGTCTACGTGCCGGTCGCGCATTGGGTCTGGGGCGGCGGCTTCCTCGGCTCGGCTGGCGTGCTCGACTTCGCCGGCGGCACGGTCGTTCACATCAACGCCGGTGTTGCCGGTCTGATCTGCGCCCTCGTGCTCGGCAAGCGTGAAGGGTACGGCACCACCAACATGGCGCCGCACAACCTCGTCTACTCGGTGATCGGCGCCTCGCTGCTGTGGGTGGGCTGGTTCGGCTTCAACGCCGGTTCGGAACTGGCTGCGGACGGTCTTGCCGGCGCTGCCATGCTCAACACCCAGGTCGCCACCGCGGCCGCGGCGCTGGCCTGGATGTTCGCCGAATGGATCGTCGCCAAGAAGCCTTCGGTGCTCGGCATCATCTCGGGCGCTGTCGCCGGCCTCGTCGCGGTGACGCCGGCTTCCGGCTTCGTCAACCCGACCGGCGCTTTCATCGTCGGAATCGTCGCTGGCGTCGTCTGCTACATCTCGGCGGTCAAGGTGAAGCACATGTTCGGTTATGACGACTCGCTCGACGCGTTCGGCGTGCATGGCGTCGGCGGTGTCGTCGGCGCGCTCCTCACCGGGGTGCTGGCCGATCCCGCGATCAACAGCCTCTCGTCGGGAGCTTCGCTCGGCAAGCAGGTCTACGGCGTGGCGGTCACCATCGTGTGGACGGCCGTCGCAACCCTCGTGATCCTCTATGTCGTCAAGGCGCTGGTCGGCCTGCGTCCGACGACCCAGGAAGAAGTCGAAGGCCTCGACATCTCCCAGCATGGCGAAGTGGTGCCGTAAGGCCAGCGTCGCCAACGGGGCCGGCGGGACTCCTCCTCCAGCCGGCCCTGCCTCTTCCAGCAGTGCAGCCGACCATTGTCCGTCCGGATTGCTTCAAAACCATCCCGTCGTGGGCTCCCGAAAAGAGTTCACGCCTTGAGGCCCGGACCGCGTCCGGGCCTCTTTTTTGGTGCAAACGTTCTGCGTCCGCCCTGATAGACGCACTCACATTCGCGTGAAGAAGAGTTTCGAGGAAACATCCACCCGTTTCGCTCCGAACTGTGGAAGCGATCGTCGTTTTGACGGTCGTTTGCAAAACACAGGGAAGGAACTTTCTCATGAACCTCAAGACGATCTGCCTCGGGGCACTTGCTCTTTCCATGGTCGGCGGCGTCGCATTCGCCGGCGCATTGGACGAGCCGGACAATATGGCACCGTTCTTCACCGATTCCGGGATGAAAACCATGAAGCCGATGGCGGATTTCAAGACGGCGTTCATGGCGATGCCGATGGAAAAGCAGGAAGCCATGAAGAAGGAATGCAACGACGCGGCGATGAGCAAGCCGCATGCCGAATTCTGCGCCAACGTCCAGGCGCTCGGCGGCGCCAATTGATCTGCCGCAATCGGCCCATGGCCTGATTGTCTGCACGGGTGATGGCGGGCATGATGCCCGCCATTGTCGTTTTCGACCAATGCCCACCCGGCGATTATTCGCATCACGCGCCGGCATCGGGCCATGGTTAATGCAGCCTTAACCTTCCCACCGATAATCTGACGGTCGAATCCGCCGGTGTGCGTCATGCACCCGCGAGGCAATGACAGACGGGGAAGAGCATGCGTTCAGGGGCTTCAGCACCGCTCGCGCTGGCCGATACGGGGCACGGCATTCAGGCATTCGCGCGGCGTCAGGCCGGGCGGCTGGTTGGCGCCGGCTTGTTCGTGCTGGCCGCTTTCGGGGTGGCCAGCCTCGCCACCTGGAATGTCGCCGATCCGAGTTTTTCGCACGCGACGAGCAACCTCGTCACCAATGCCATGGGCTATCCCGGCGCGGTTTTCTCCGACCTCGCCATGCAGTTCTTCGGGCTTGCGGCCGTGGCCGCTCTGGTCCCAACGGTGGTCTGGGGCTTCCTGCTGTTCACCGCGCGTGGGGTCGACAAGCTGCCGAGGCGCGGGCTGTCCTGGTTCGGCTTTGCTTTGCTGGCAGCGGCGATGACGGGCTGCGTGGTGCCGCCAAAGACCTGGCCGCTGCCCACCGGTCTCGGCGGCGTCTTCGGCGACATGGTATTGAAAATTCCCGGTGTGATCATCGGCGGCTATCCGACCGGCCTGATCGCCAGCATCATCGCCATCGTGCTCGCCGTGCCAGCGCTATGGCTCTTTGCCCATGGCTCGGCCCTGATCGGACGCAAGAACGGCTTTGCCATTCAGGAGGACGAACCGGCGGCCGAGCCGCGCGAGGACGACCTCCTGTTCGACAATGACGAGGACGAGGGCGACGAGGGCATACTGGCGCTGGGCGCCATCACCCATTGGTGGCTGTCGCTGCGCGCCTGGATGCATCGCCGCGCCGTGCGCCGCGAGCAGGAGCGCGATGCGCTCGAACCCGTGATGGAGCAGCGCTCCACCGCCTGGCGGCGCGCCGCCGAACGGGTCGAATCCGCCGAGTTCGCCGAGCAGCGAATGAGCCCGGACGGCCGCGCGCGCGTCGAGCCCGAATTCTTCGCCGCCATGGTCAACGATCGCGGCGCTTCGCTCGATCCTGACGATGCCGATGTCTTCGAGGCCGACGGCTTTGAAGCCGATGACGGCATGGAGTTCGAGCCGGAGGATGAGCCGGTCACCCAGCGTCGCGCGCCGCCGGCCGCCAAGGTGCAGCCGTTCCGCTCCGACGCCGCCACCCGCGTCGAGGCGCCGGCTCCCCGGCCCGCTCCGGGCGCCCGCGTCCAGCGCGAGGCGCAGACCTCGTTGATCGGCTCTGAAAAATTCGAGATGCCGTCGCTGCATTTCCTGTCCGAACCAAAGAACGTGGTGCGTGACGCCAGCCTGTCCAAGGACGCGCTGGAGCAGAACGCTCGCCTGCTCGAAGGCGTGCTGGAAGATTTCGGCGTCAAAGGCGAGATCATCGCCGTGCGCCCCGGTCCGGTAGTGACCCTCTACGAACTCGAACCGGCGCCCGGCATCAAGTCGTCGCGGGTCATCGGCCTGTCCGACGACATCGCCCGCTCGATGAGCGCCATCGCCTGCCGCGTCGCGGTGGTGCCGGGGCGCAACGCCATCGGCATCGAACTGCCAAATGCCAAGCGCGAGACCGTCTACCTGCGGGAGATCCTGGCCAGCCGCGATTTCGAGACGACCAAGGCCAAGCTGGCGCTGGCGCTGGGCAAGACCATCAATGGCGAGGCAGTCATCGTCGACATCGCCAAGATGCCCCACGTGCTGGTCGCCGGCACCACCGGCTCGGGCAAGTCGGTTGCCATCAACACCATGATCCTGTCGCTGCTCTACCGGCTGAAGCCGGAGGAATGCCGGCTGATCATGATCGATCCGAAGATGCTGGAGCTCTCCGTCTATGACGGCATTCCGCATCTGCTTACGCCGGTGGTCACCGATCCGAAGAAGGCGGTGGTGGCGCTTAAATGGACCGTGCGCGAGATGGAAGACCGCTACCGCAAGATGTCGAAGGTCGGCGTGCGCAACATCGACGGCTTCAATGCAAGGGTCACACAGGCCGACAAGAAGGGCGAGAAGATCTCGCGAACCGTGCAGACCGGCTTCGACCGGCAGACCGGCGAGGCGATCTACGAGACCGAGAGCCTCGACCTCGAGCCGATGCCCTATATCGTCGTCATCATCGACGAGATGGCCGATCTGATGATGGTCGCCGGCAAGGATATCGAAGGCGCGGTGCAGCGCCTGGCGCAGATGGCGCGTGCGGCCGGCATCCATGTCATCATGGCGACGCAGCGGCCGTCGGTCGACGTCATCACCGGCACCATCAAGGCCAATTTCCCGACCCGCATCTCCTTCCAGGTGACGTCGAAGATCGACAGCCGCACCATCCTGGGCGAGCAGGGCGCCGAACAGCTGCTGGGCATGGGCGACATGCTCTACATGGCCGGCGGCGGCCGCATCCAGCGCGTGCACGGCCCGTTCGTCGCGGACGAAGAGGTCGAAAAGATCGTCGCGCACCTGAAGCTGCAAGGCGTGCCGGAATATCTCGACGCCATCACCGAGGATGATGGCGACGAGGACGACGACGCGCCAAGCGGCAAGGGCGGTTCCGGTGGCGGTGGTGGCAACAGCAATTTCGAAGATTCCGACGATCCCTACGACCAGGCTGTGTCCGTGGTGCTGCGCGACGGCAAGGCATCGACCAGCTATATTCAGCGGCGGCTGGGGATCGGCTACAACCGCGCCGCCTCCATCATCGAGAAGATGGAGAAGGAAGGCATCGTCGGCCCCGCCAACCATGCCGGCAAGCGTGAAATCCTGGTGCCGACCGAAGACGACAAGTTCTGACGGGGCCTGTGCGTCGAGGAGGTCTTTGCTCGGAAACCTTGACCCTTCGGGAGCGTTAAGCGACAGCGCGTGACGAACCGCCAAATTTCAGCCCAACTGGGGGTTCAGGTACTGCGACAGATCGAGGATCAGACGAGAGTGACCGACATGAACAACGATGCTTCAGCGCCCAGCGATTTCGCTCTCAGCCGGCGCCGTCTGCTTGGCTTCGGCCTGGCCTTCGCGGGCGCGGCCGCTTTCAACCTGGTGCCTGGATTCCAGTTGCTGGCCTCGGCGCAGGCTTCCGTGCCGGCGAGCGCCCAGAAGATCGCGGACCATTTTTCTTCGGTCAAATCGATGAGCGGCGAATTCGTCCAGTTCGGCCCCAAGGGCGAGCAGTCCGGTGGCAAGTTCTTCCTCGAACGGCCGGGCAAGATCCGCTTCAATTATGACGGAGCCTCGAACTTCAAGGTGATCTCCGACGGCAAGTCGGTGGTCATCCTGAACAAGAAGCTCAATACGTCCGACCTCTATCCGCTGTCGAAGACGCCCCTGAAACTGCTGCTCGACGACAGGATCGATCTCTCCGGTGGCCGCGTCAAAAGCGTCAAGCAGGAAGACGACCTCACCACCATCCAGCTTGCCGACAAATCCGTGTTCGGCAACTCGAAGATCACCATGATGTTCGACCCCAAATCCTCCGAGCTGCGCCAGTGGACGATCACCGATGCGCAGGGCAAGGACACGACCGTGATGATCTTCAATGTGAAGGAAGGCGTCAGCTTTGCCGCCGACACGTTCGCGATCGACTACACGGCCAATCGCGAGGTCAACACCAAGACGCGATAGATTCAGGCAAGGCCGCCCGCAGGGATGGTTCTTCGCTCCGCAGGTCCTGCTGCGCAGGAGCAGGACTGACCTCAAATCCCTTCAGCAACTCCGGCCGGTTCTCGCGAACCGGCATTTTCGACCCGGCCTGACATGAAGACCCAACTGCCTGCGGGGCAAGAGGAAGCAGCCCGCGCATGCCGGCTTGTCTTTGCGGCGCGCGGCTGGCAGTAGTTCGGGACCCTCTTTCCGGACCCCCGAATGCCCTTTTCCGTCGCCACCTGGAACATCAACTCCGTTCGCCTGCGCATGCCGATCGTCGAACGCCTGCTGCTTGAGTGCGCCCCGGATGTGCTGTGCCTGCAGGAGACCAAGGTCCCCGACGAGCTGTTTCCCGAGCAGGCGTTCCGCGCGCTCGGCTACGAGCACATCGCCTTCCATGGTCAGAAGGGCTATCATGGCGTGGCGACCGTAGCGCGGCGGCCGATCGAACTGGTCGAGAAGCGCCGCTTCTGCGGCATAGAGGACAGCCGCCATTTGTCGGTGACCGTGCGAGCCGGCGGCAAGACGATCCTTCTGCATAATTTCTATGTGCCGGCCGGCGGCGACGAACCCGACCCTGAGATCAACAGGAAGTTCAGACACAAGCTCGATTTCGTCGCCGAAATGAACGCCATCCGCGCCGAGCATGACGAGGTGTCAGCCTCGGTGCTGGTCGGCGACCTCAACGTGGCGCCGCTCGAGCACGATGTCTGGTCGCACAAGCAGTTGCTCAACGTGGTCAGCCACACCCCGGCCGAGACGGAAAGTTTCGAGGCGATGCGCCTTGCCGGCGACTGGGTCGACCTGATGCGGCTCAACGTGCCCTATGAGCAGAAGCTCTACACTTGGTGGAGCTACCGCGCGCGGGACTGGGAAGAATCCAATCGCGGCCGCCGGCTCGACCATGTCTGGTCCTCGCCCAATCTGGTGCCCGCCTTTGCCGGCTACGAGATCCTGCGGACGGCGCGCAACTGGGAGCGGCCGTCGGACCATGTGCCTGTCATCGCCCGGTTCGATCTGGAGTAGGGTCCTAGCCCCTCCTCAGCTGAAGCGGGGCGCCAGTTCCTCGATCCGGCGGATCATCGCCTGGAATTCCTCGGAAATACGCTGATGCAATTTCACCGCGACTTCAGGATATTCCTCGAGGATGCGGCGAAACATCTTGCGGCTGAGCCGGATGACTTCGGAATCGATCTCGGCGGACGCACTGGTCAGCCGGTTGCTGTCTGCGATCAGTGCCAGTTCGCTCAGGATGGCTCCGGGGCCGGCCGTGCCGATTGGCACGCGCTCGCCATTCTGCTCGCGATAGAGGACGATGCGCCCGCTGACCACGACATAGGCCGAATCGGCTTCGTCATCCTCTCGGTAGAGCTTGTGATTGGCCCGCAGCATGGTGTTTTCGGCGCCGAAGGCGAGCAGGCGCAATTGTTCCTGCGTGAAGCCCTCGAAGAGCCTCACGGCGGACAGGATGCGGATATCGTCATCCAGCGCCATCTAGCTATGTCCCCGAACCGACAGTCCGACTCCTCCTTTGGAGCGCCCGCGCGTCCCCTGAACGCGCAAAGCCACTCCGCCACTTTGAGCGTACGCATCATGCCTCCCAAGATCGCTTCCGATCTCGAGCGATGCGTAGCGGGTCCGATCCAAACCGCCCTGGTATCGGGACCGTACCCGAAAAGCGTCCCCACCCCGCCGCTCATTGGATAATGAAATGTTTAAGGAACCAGCTTGTAGCCGCCGCTTTCTGTCACAAGAATTTCCGCATTGGAAGGATCGCGCTCGATCTTCTGGCGCAGCCGGTAGACATGGGTTTCCAGCGTGTGCGTGGTGACGCCGGAATTGTAGCCCCACACTTCCTCGAGCAGCACGTCGCGCGTCACCACCTTCTGTTCGGCGCGATAGAGATATTTGATGATCGAAGCTTCCTTTTCCGTCAGCCGCACCTTGCCGCCGCGCTGGTCGATCAGCAGTTTCTGGCTGGGCTTGAAGGTGTACGGGCCGACCGAGAAGGTGGCGTCCTCGCTTTGCTCGTGCTGGCGCAGTTGCGCGCGGATGCGGGCCAGCAGGACGGCGAAGCGGAACGGCTTCGTCACATAGTCGTTGGCGCCGGCCTCGAGGCCGAGGATCGTGTCGGAATCGGTGTCGTGGCCGGTCAGCATGATGATGGGCGCCTTATAGCCGCCCTTGCGCAGGATCTTCACCGCCTCGCGGCCGTCCATGTCGGGCAGCCCGACATCCATGATCAGAAGATCGATGAGGCCGCCGCGCGCCGTGGCGACGCCCTTTGCCGCCGTCGCCTCCTGCAGAACGTCGAATTCCTCATAAAGGGATAGTTGCTCGACCAGGGTGCCGCGCAGGTCATCATCGTCGTCGACAATCAGTATGGTGCGTGAAGTCATGGATCAATCCGTTGTTTTGAAAAGTAAATTCAGTTGACCGCTGCGTATTTATGCGGAAGCTGGCCGACACAATAGCCGATCACAGTGATTTGTTCCGTGGCGCGATCATACAAGAAAAAACGTCAGCGCAATGCAGCCGGCGCAATTTTGCCAAAAGGGCTGCGCGTGTTGACCGTTCGGGCGAGGCCCGGCCATCCCAGCCAGGGCCTTTTGCAGGCCGGCCGGACCGTGTTTGCCTGCGCGCTGGGACGCGGCGGCATCTCGGCCGCCAAGCGCGAGGGTGACGGGGCCACGCCGCTTGGTCGGATGCGGATCCTGTCGGGCTATTTCCGAGCGGATCAATTTGCCGGTGGCCGGCGCACGCGCCTGGCAATGACGCCGATCGGGCCCGATCTCGGCTGGTGCGAGGTGCCGGACGACCGCAACTACAACCGGCCGGTCAAGATTCCCTACGGCGCCAGCCATGAACGGATGCGGCGCGACGACCGGCTCTACGACGCCTGCCTGGTTCTCGACTGGAACCTGTCGCCGCGTCGGCGCGGACGCGGCAGCGCCATCTTCTTCCACCTGGCGCGTCCAGGCTTCACGCCGACGCAAGGTTGCGTCGCGGTGACGGCCCGCACGATGGCGCGTCTGCTGCCGCTGCTTTCTAACCGGACGGTGATGCGGGTGGTGAGGTGAGGCAGTAGGCAGTAGGCAGTAGGATTTGATGTCCGCTACTATCCGACTGTATCTACTACCTGCTGTCCTATCGGCGTGGTTGGCGCCAGCCAAGGGCCAGTAGTCCCAGGCGCCCGGACTCACTGTCCATTGCGCGCGTGACGTCGCTTCGCCGGGCGCCGATATCGCGCAACTGTTGGTCCGACAGATCCTCGACATCGGGAAGCGGGAGTTTCGCCGCGACCCGAGCGTGGCGCAGCCAGTCGGCGATCATCGTCAGCCGATTAGGCGTGGCATGATTTGAGCTGAAAGCAATGTAAGCCATGATGCGATCCGTTCGTCGGAGATCAAATCCGATTTGATGGTTTTGTGATGCTCCTATCCTGCCTGATTGAAATTCATGCGGGAAACGAGTAGTTTTTGGCCTATCTTCAAGTTTCCTTTGAGGATCGGTGAGGGGCTGGCCATGGCTGTCCAAGTTTTGTCCTGATGGCAAATCCGCTCCCCGGCACGAGGGCGCTCAGGACGCTGGAGGCAGCGGCCCGCCACCTCAATTTCACCCGCGCCGCCGATGAACTGGGGCTGACGCCGGCCGCTGTCAGCCATCAGATCAAGGAAATCGAGGACCAGCTCGGGCTGGCCCTGTTCACGCGCACCAGCCGGACAATGCGCCTGACCCCGGCCGGCGAGATCGTGTTCGAGGCGGCGATCGACGCGCTCGACCTGCTCGGCCGTGCGGTGATGCGGGCGCGGAAGATGACGCGCGGAACGGCCTTGCTGAAAGTGACGCTGGACGCCCAATTCGCGGCCAAATGGCTAATGCGGCGCGTCGAGGATTTCCGCAAGCAGAAGCCGGGCATCGAGCTGAGTTTCGACATCGCCTATGGGTTGCGCGATTTCGATCGCGACGATGTCGATGTCGGCATCCGCTTCGGCGCCGGCAACTATCCGGGTCTTTGCGCGCACCGCCTGTTCGACAATATCATCATTCCGGTGTGCAGCCCGGCCCTGCTGGCGTCCGGGCCGCCCTTGAGCGAACCGCGCGACCTGTTTCACCACACGCTGGCCCATATCGAATGGGCCCGGCAAGGCGTGACCTGGCCGAACTGGCGCATGTGGATGGCGGCGGCGGGGGTCGACGATTTCGACGACAGCCGCACCATAGTCTTCGGCACGTCGACGGACGCGGTCCAGGCGGCGGTCGACGGCAATGCCGTGGCGCTGGCCGATTTCGCCATGGTGGCGAACGACCTGTCCGAGGGCCGCCTGGTACGGCCCTTCGAACTCAGCATCAGGGTCGCGCCGGAATTCGCCTATTTCCTGGTCTACCCCCAGGCCATGGCCGATGATCCGCGCGTGGCAGGTTTTCGAGACTGGATATTGGAGGAAGTGGCAAGGACGGCGAGCGCCGACCAGGTGTGAAAGCGGCGTCTCGACGCCAGCGCCGTCAGGAGCGAGCGGTGTGGCCGAAGATCATGCGGTTGTACTTCTTCCAGTTCCAGCGCAGCTTCTTGTAAAGCAGCGAACGCCGCTTGCCGGCAACCGAGGTATGGAAAGCGCCATTCTCGCTGCCCTGCTCGGCGATAGGCCGCTCGAACCACAGCATTTCGATACCCATGGCGGCATCCATCTGCTCGATCTGGTGGTCGATCACGGTCGATATCTTATTGCGTTCGATCCAGGCGCATCGGGCTTGCGCGACCGGCCGCGTAATCAGGTAGGAATCGGCACACCTGGCATGCATTGCCGGATAGAGCATTTGGCCCTTCCGCAGCTTCCACATGGGCGTGTAGTAGTTGCTGCCGTTGCCCAGATAAATGACGGCCTTGCGCGAGGGGCTGCCGAGTTCGGCCAGCGCCTGACGGAACTTGGCCACGAAGTTGCGGGCCAGGAACACGTCGTCCTCGAAAACCAGGCAATAGGGCTGGTCGGTCTCGAGGAAATCGCGCCAGATGCCGACGTGCTTCAAAGCCAGCGAGACCTGCGCCGGGTGGACGAAACGGGGGGCGATCAACTCCGCGCGAATTTCCGGAGTGACATCCGGCTGGTCCCAGTCGGTGTAGAAGGTGACAGGCACACCGCGCCGTTCGAACTCGCCGATGATGTGGCGACGGCGGTCGTCATAGCCCTGCTTGACGTGGCAGACCCGCGTGAACACCAGGTCGCGCGGGAATCCGGTATCTACGTCCACGATCAACGAAGCTCAGCTTGAGGCGGCGCCGAACCAGCCGACCACCGCGCCAATGATCAGCAGCACGCCCAGCCAGTGGCCGCCGTCGATCAGGGTCAGGTCCCAGCCGAAATTTTCGTAACGGTGGTTGACCGACAATGTCGTTGCGACGAAGCCCAGCCAAAGCACGAAGCCGAAGACGAGGCCTGCGAGCCAAGTCGGCTCACCCCCGGTCATGGCGCCGACGACCAGCGCCATGATCGTGGCCATCAGCAATTCGGCGACGAAGCTGATGATGAAGGGCAGCGGCGATCTCTTTGTCGTCGCGAGATCGATTTTCGCGGCCTTCAGCCACGGCTTGCTCAAGGCCATGTACCATATGGCGCCGAACAGCCACGCCAGGACGGCGGCGGCGAGCACCGCCAGCCAGTTCACTGCTGAAAAGTCCATGATTCCCCCTCCGTTCGAGATTCATGGAAACGCCTGTTCGGCGATGACGTCAAGCAAACCGCCAGACGGTGGTGCGTTTGACCAGGGAATCCTCCAAGGCGCGGGTAACGGCCACCTCATAGACCGCCAGCGGCTCGAGCCCTGTCTTCGGCAAATAGGAGCGGCCGGGATCGCCGATGAGGATCTCGGCGCCTCTCGCCTTCAGCATCGCGAACCAGGGCATCAGCCGGCCGGCGAAGGCATTGTCGTAGAAGACATCGCCGGCCAGGACCACATCCCAGCCCGCATCGTTGCCGATGCAATCCGTGCCGAGGAAATCGACGCCGACATCATTGGCGTGGGCGTTTAGACGAATCGCCGTGACGCAGAACGGATCGATATCGGCGGCCAGCACCTTGGCGGCGCCTGCCTTGGCGGCTGCGATGGCCACGAGGCCGGAGCCGGAGGCGAAGTCGAGCACGCGCTTGCCCCGCACCACGGCCGGATTGTCGATGATATAGCGGGCAAGACCCTGGCCGCCGGCCCAGGCGAATGCCCAGAAGGGCGGCGGCAGGCCGATCTCGGCCAGTTCGTCCTCGGTCCGCTGCCACAGAGCATGCGCCTCGTCGGCCAGATGAAGCTGGATTTCCGGCACATGAGGAGGCGCCATCAGCGCTGTGTTGTCGAGGATGAATTGCGTCGCGCCGTCTGGGGTGAGCACCGTCACGGCGCTGGCGTCAAGCCGCCCATGCGGCAGACTTCTTTCCATTCCGCCGGCGTCACCGGTTGCACGGAAAGCCGCCCGAGCCGCACCAGCGCCATGTCGGCAAGGGCGGGATTGGCCTTGATCTGTTCCAGCGTCGGCGGGTTCGGCATGTCCCTGACAGCGCGGATGTCGACGCATTCCCAGCGCGGGTCGTCGGTTGTGCTGTCAGGATGGGCGAGCGCGCAGACCTCGGCGATGCCGACCACGTTCAACCCTTCATTGGAATGGTAGAAGAAGCCGAGATCGCCGACCTGCATCGCCTTCATGTTGTTGCGCGCGGCATAGTTGCGCACGCCGTCCCACTGGGTGCCGGACTTGCCCTTCTCTTTCAGCATCTCGAAGGAGAACTTGAACGGCTCCGATTTGAACAGCCAGTAGTTCATCTCTCGCTCCTCGTTGCGGCTCGCTTCCCTGCGGCCGGATTTAACTAGCCGCCGGCTTGTTGAAGGTCCAGTTCCACTGGCGGATCTCGACGCTTTCGAACAGTCCGGCCTTTGCGTAGGGATCGGCAGCCGACAGGGCTTGCGCCGCGGTCAGGTCGGGCGCCTCGACAACCACGAGGCTGCCATTGGGCTTGCCTTCGGCATCGAGAAACGGACCGGCGAAGGCAAGCTTTCCGTCGCCGTTCAAGCCTTCGAGGAAGGCGACATGCACGGGCCGCGTGTCGAGGCGAACCTGCAGGCTTCCGGGCTTATCCTTGCAAATCAACGCAAACAGCATCGTTCTCTCCTGGTTTTGCCATCATATCCTGGCGTCAATCGGTGGTCTCGGTCTTCAGCGGCCGGGTCATCAAGGCCGTCACAGCCTGACGGATGGTGATCGTACCGTCCAGTATGGCCGACACGGCAGTAATGATCGGCGCGTCGATGCCCCGCTCGGCGGCGATGCGGGCGGCGATCGCCGCGGTCGGCACGCCCTCGGCCAGCTTCAGCCCGGCAATCGGTTCGCCTCGTCCAAGGGCCAGACCGTAGGCGAAATTGCGGGATTGCGCCGACGAGCAGGTCAGTAGCAGGTCGCCGAGGCCCGAGAGTCCCATCAGCGTTTCCGGCCTGGCGCCGAAAGCGGCGCCGAGGCGGCGCAGTTCGACGAAGCCGCGCGTCACCATCGCGGCCTGGGCGCTGGCGCCGAGCCCGGCGCCGGTGACGGCACCCGCGGCAATGGCGAAGACATTCTTCAAGGCGCCGCCGATCTCGACGCCGATCAGGTCGTCGCTCGAATAGCAGCGCAGGTTTTCCGCCGAGAAGCGCGCCGCGAGGTCGGCCGCCAGCGCCTCGTCACGGGCGGCGACCACCACAGCCGTCGGCAGGCCCCGGGCGACGTCAGTGGCGAAGCTCGGCCCCGACAGGGCGGCCACCGGATTT
Organism: Mesorhizobium sp. ES1-1; assembly: GCF_020164785.1. Classification (GTDB taxonomy): domain Bacteria; phylum Pseudomonadota; class Alphaproteobacteria; order Rhizobiales; family Rhizobiaceae; genus Mesorhizobium. The sequence continues at coordinate 251,125 of NZ_JAIUGX010000003.1, forward strand.
AGCGGCAGGATTTCCTCGACGATGGCCGACAGCAGATCGCCGGTGTCGCGCTCGATGCCTTTGGCGCAGAGCACAAGCGGGATGCCGCTCGGCATGTGGTCCTTCGCGGCAGTCAGAGTGGCCCGCAGCGCCTGCGCCGGCGTCACCGCCAGCACGCAGTCCGCGCCGGCAAGTGCCGCACCAATGTCGCTTGTCGCCTCGATACCGGGCGCAATCGCAATGTCGGGCAGATAGCGTGGATTTTCGCCGCGGCCGATCGCGGCGGCGGTTTGCGGGTCGCGCGCGAAAAGCCGCACCGCATGCCCGGCGCGCAGCATGGCCTGCGCCAGCGCCGTGCCCCAGGCACCGCCGCCCAGCACGGTGACGCGCCAGCTGCCGTCGTTCCGCCCGTTCTCGGCCTCGGCAATCATGCCTTGGCTCCGCGCCGCCCTGACCCGACCATCGGCGCCGAGATGCTGTCCAGCGGCCAGCGCGAGCGTGGCACGAAATCGAAGCCGTTCTCCTCGGCCAGGCCCCCACGCAGACGCTCGATCCCGGCCCAGGCGATCATCGCCGCGTTGTCGGTGCACAGCTTCAGCGGCGGCGCAACGAAGGAGAAGCCGGCCTGGGCGCACAGATGCTCCAGCGTCGCCTTGATCGTACGGTTGGCGGCGACGCCGCCGGCGACGACAAGCGTGGGGCTCTTCGCGCCCGGAAAGGTGTCGCGAAATCGCGTCAGCGCGCGTGCGACACGGTCGGCCAGCGCATCGGCCACCGCTGCCTGGAAAGAGGCGCATATGTCGGCGACATCCTGGTCGCCCAGGGGCTCTATCGCCGTCGCCGCCTGACGCACGGCGGTCTTGAGGCCGGAGAAGGAGAAATCGGGCTGCGCCGAGCCTTTCATCGGACGCGGAAAGGCAAAGCGGGCTGCGTTGCCGTCATGCGCCGCCTTTTCGACGTTGGGGCCGCCGGGATAGGGCAAGCCCAGCATCTTGGCCGTCTTGTCGAAGGCTTCGCCGAGCGCGTCGTCGATGGTGGTGGCCCAGCGCTGATAGTCGCCGACGCCACGCACCGCCAGGATCTGCGTGTGGCCACCGGACACCAGGAGCAGCAAATAGGGAAAATCGAGCCCGTCGGTCAGCCGGGCGGTCAAGGCATGGCCTTCGAGGTGGTTGACGGCGATCAGCGGCTTGCCCGCGGCGGCGGCGATCGCCTTGGCCGTCATCAGCCCGACGATCAGGCCGCCGACCAGGCCCGGGCCGGCCGTGGCGGCGATGGCATCGATATCGGCGAGAGCCACGCCGGAATCGGCGAGTGCAGCCTCGATGATGCCGTCCAGCGCTTCGACATGGGCGCGCGCCGCGATCTCCGGCACGACACCGCCGAAGGCGGCATGCTCCTCGATCTGGCTCAGAACGATGTTGGACAGGATCCTCGGCAGGGCGTCGCTGTCCAGCGCGACAACGCTGGCGGCGGTCTCGTCACAGCTCGTCTCGATGCCCAGAACGCGGATCAATTGGTCGCTACCCCGGAGATTGTTTATCGGGCTTTTCCCCGGTAGGAGAAACCCGGAAGGCCTCGGTGAGTTCAGCCGCATGTCCGCGACGCCAAGTGGTTGCGCCTGGCAGCGGGATGCTTCGGCCGGGGGTTATCACGGACGACGCGCCATGCAAACAATCTTCAGAATCGGAACACGCGGCAGCCCGCTGGCGATGGCGCAGGCGCATGAAACGCGCGAGAGGCTGATGGCCGCGCATGGCGTGCCCGCGGCGGCCTTCGAGGTCATCGCCATGTCGACCAGCGGCGACCGAATCCAGGACCGGCCGCTATCGGAAGCCGGCGGCAAGGGCCTGTTCACCAAGGAGATCGAGGAGGCGTTGTTCGCCGGCAGGATCGACATCGCCGTTCATTCATCGAAGGATATGCCGACGCGATTGCCTGAGGGACTCGAGCTATCCGCGTTCCTGCCGCGCGAGGATGCGCGTGATGCGTTTGTCAGCAATGTCGCGAAGACGATCGCGGACCTGCCGCAAGGCGCGAAAGTCGGCTCCTCGTCGCTCAGGCGGCAGGCGCTGATCCGCCGCATGCGGCCGGATCTCGACGTGGTGATGTTTCGCGGCAATGTGCAGACGCGCCTGCGCAAGCTGGACGAAGGGGTCGCGGCCGGAACCATCCTGGCTCATGCCGGATTGAAGCGGCTCGGGCTCGACCATCTCGTCACCGACCTGATGCCTCTCGACATCTTCCCGCCGGCGCCTGGACAAGGCGCGATCGGCATAGAGACCCGTATCGGCGACCGCGAGGCCGAAAGAATGCTGGCTGCCATCCACCATGTGCCGACCGGACAGGCGCTGGCCTGCGAGCGTGCCTTCCTGGCGGCGCTCGATGGCTCATGCCGCACGCCGATCGCCGGCTATGCAGCGATCGAGGACGAAGACCTCTCTTTCCGCGGGTTGATCATATCGCCCGACGGCACGCAGTCTCACACGGTCGAACTGCAAGGACCGGCGGGAGATGCAGTCCGCATCGGCGACGAAGCCGCACGGATCGTGCGGGCCAAGGCAGGCGAGACTTTCTTCGACAGCTGGCTCTGACATGCGGCGCGTGCTGGTGACGAGACCGGAACCGGGCGCGTCACGGACCGCCCGGCGGCTCCTGGAAACGGGATTTCAACCGATTCTCCTGCCCCTGACCGAAACGGTTTCCTTGCCGGTCGACACCGGACTGGTCCCGGACAATGCCAGCGCCGTCGCGGCGACCAGCGCCAATGCGCTGCGCCATGCCTCGAAGGATCTATTGGCGATGCTTTCGCGTCTGCCTTGTCATGCTGTAGGCAAGATGACGGCGGAGGCCGCGCGCCAGGCGGGGTTGCTTTCGATCGGCGAAGGTCCTGGCGATGCCGAAGCCTTGGCCGAAGCCATTGCCCCGGCATATACCGGGAAGTCCATCCTCTATCCCTGCGGGCGAGTCCGCTTTCCCGCGTTCGAACAGCGACTGCGGGCCGCCGGGGTTCATGTCCATGCTGTCGAGACCTATGACACGCGCGCGATGGACTATCCGGACGAGGCGGCCATTGTCGCCCTGCTTTCTAGCCATCCCGTGGACGCGGTGCTGCTCTATTCGGCCAAGGCGGCGGCCGCGATGCGGGACCTGATCAGGCGGCCGGCTTTGCGTGAGTACTATGAAAAGACCTGCTTTTTCGCCCTTTCTGCCCGCATCGGCGCAGCCTTTGACGATGCCGCCGGCGCCAGGATTCGCTTCCCCGCGCAGCCGGAGGAGGATGCGATGCTGGCGCTGTTGCGAGAATGGCGCTGAGCCGCGTCATCACACCGCCCCTTTTCACCGCTTGGTGATGTGCTAGACCCTTTCTGAACCATCATGCGCCGCGAGGCGTTGAGACGAAGCGAATTGCGGAGCCCCGTCATGGTCAAGACGCCGAAGATGCGACACTCGAAAAGCCGCCGCGAGCCGGTCACCATCGACCTCGAGCCCGGCGCCGTGTCGCGCATCGTCGACGAGGACGCCGCAGCGTCGCCAATGGCAACCGAACATGACGACGAAGACGAGGTAGCGCCGGGAGCTTTTCAAGCCGAGGTTCCCGAAGAGCCGGTGCACGCAGACCAGGTCGACCTCGAACCCTGGGAGCATTCCGATGCCGCGGCCGCTCCGCCGGCGGAAACACCGGCAGAGGCAGAGGCCATAGCCGAGGAGCCCGAGCTGCCCTATCCCGGCTCGGATTCGCCGCCCAGCCGCGACAGGGCTTCCGACTATAATTTCGTGGATGCAGCGGCCAAGCGTACCGACGACAGAAAGACAGGAACCGAGACACGGGGCGAGACCATGGCACCGATACCTCCCGCGGCAAAGCGCGGCGGCCTCAACGGCGTCGCCGCCGGCATCATCGGCGGTGTCATCGCGCTGGTCGGGGCCGGCGGCCTGCAATATGCCGGCCTGCTTGGCGCGCCGGGTACCGGACCGGGCGTTTCGCTGGATGGCGTCAATGGCGACATCGCTTCGCTGAGGACGGAGATCGCAAGCCTGAAGGAGTCTGCCGGCAACAGCGATGCCTCGGCCAAGGTCGACGGTCTCTCGGCCGCCCTCGATCAGGTGAAAGCCGATGTGGCGGCGCTCAAATCGGCGACAGGTCAGGGCGGCGCCGGCGACAGCGCCGGGCTTGCTGCCCTTGGTGACAAGGTGACGCAGATCGAAACCGCGGTCGCGGCCCTGGGCAAGGCAGGCAGCGCGACTCCGGTCGATCTCGGCCCGCTCAACGAAAGGCTGACAGGTCTCGATGCGCTGGTGAAATCGACCAGCGAGACGGCACGTGCGCAGGAAGGCCGGCTTGCCGCGCTCGAGCAGTCGGTGTCGCAGCTTTCCGGAAAGGTCGATGCGCAGGCCGGACAGCCAAAGGTCGCACTTTCCATTGCCGCGTCGGCGCTGAAGGCGGCGCTCGATCGCGGCGGGCCGTTCTCGGCCGAACTCGAGACCTTCGCGGCGATTGCGCCGGATGCGCCGCAGCTGGCGACATTGCGTCCCTACGCCGAAGAGGGCATTGCGACCCGCGCCGAGATCGCATCGCAGGCGGACGCCGCCGCCAGTGCGATGGTGGCCGCCGCGGCGCCCGTCGATGAGGATGCCGGCCTGCTGCGGAATTTGCTGTCGAGTGCGCAATCACTGGTCAAGGTCAGGCCCATCGGCGCCGTGGCGGGTTCCGGCGCGCCGGAAACCATTGCGCGCATGGAGGTGGCGGTCAACCAGGGCGACTATGTCAAGGCGCTTGGCGAATATGATGCCCTGCCCGAGGCGGCCAAAGCCGCCGGAGCCGATTTCGCGGGTAAACTGAAGGCGCGCATCGAGGTCGAGAGCCAGGTCGACGCGTTGATCTCCACCGCGATGAAGGCATGAGGGCAACGCAATGATCCGCCTCCTGGTCTTCCTCATCGTCGTGTTCGCGCTCGGACTGGGTTTTGCCTGGCTGGCCGACCGGCCCGGCGAAATGGTCGTAACCTTCAACAATTATCAGTACCAGGTCAGCCTGATGGTGGCGGCGGTGGCCATCGTGGCCGTGGTCGCCGCGGTGATGATCCTGTGGTGGCTCGTCAAGTCGCTATGGAACAGCCCGTACACCATCTCGCGCTACTTCCGCGTGCGCCGGCGCGACCGCGGCTATCAGGCGCTGTCGACCGGCATGATTGCCGCCGGCGCCGGTGACGGTGCGCTGGCCCGCAAGAAGACCAAGGAAGCGGCCAAGCTGATCCGTTCCGACCAGGAGCCGCTGATCCATCTGCTCGAGGCGCAGGCCTCGTTGCTGGAAGGTGACCATGAAGGGGCGCGGCAGAAGTTCGAGAGCATGCTCGACGACCCTGAAATGCGCCTGCTCGGTCTGCGCGGCCTTTATCTAGAGGCCGAGCGGCTCGGCGACCGCAATGCGGCCCGTCACTATGCCGGCCGTGCCGCCGCCGTGGCCCCGCAACTGGCATGGGCGGCCGAATCGACATTGGAAGAGCTGACGGCGCGCGGCGACTGGGATGGCGCCCTGAAACTGGTGGAAGCGCAGAAGTCAACGCGGCAGATCGAACGCGATGCCGCAAACCGCCGGCGCGCCGTCTTGCTGACCGCAAAGGCGCAGGCGCTGGCCGACAGCGACCCGGCTTCTGCCAGGACGGCGGCGATCGAAGCCAACAAGCTGCGGCCCGACTTCGCCCCCGCCGCTGTCGCCGCCGCCGCCTCGCTGTTCAAGCAAAACGACGTGCGCAAGGGCTCGAAGATCCTCGAGACGGCCTGGAGGGCCGAGCCGCATCCGGAGATCGCAGAGCTTTATACTCATGCAAGGCCAGGCGATGCCGTGCTCGATCGCCTCAACCGGGCGAAAAAGCTGCAGGAGATGAAGAAGAACCATGCCGAATCGTCGATAACGGTCGCGCGCGCAGCACTCGACGCACAGGATTTCCAGACGGCCCGCCGCGAGGCGGAAGCTGCGATCCGCATCGACCGCCGCGAGGGGGCTTACCTGCTTCTGGCCGATATCGAGGAAGCCGAGACGGGCGACCAGGGCAAGGTGCGGCAGCTCTTGTCAAAGGCTGTGCGGGCGCCGCGCGATCCGGCATGGGTCGCCGATGGGGTTGCTTCCGAACGCTGGGCACCGGTCTCGCCGATCACGGGGCGGCTCGACGCCTTCGAGTGGCGGGCGCCGATGGAGCGAATCGGCCATCTGATCGACAATGATGACGAGACATCCGAGCCGGAGGCTTCGAGCCGCCCGGCGCTGTCGGGACCGGGCGGTGACAAACGGGCTGAAATGATCGATCAGGCGGCTCCAGGCGAGCCGATCGGCAAGCCGATCGAAGACCATGAGGATCATGTCAGGCCCATCACTGCGGCGGCTTTCGCCGAGGTGCCCGCCGACGCGGAGGTCGTGGATCCGGCCGAAGAGCTGGCCCGGCTGCCGGATGATCCGGGTGTCGATCCCGATGACGAAGCGGATAAATCGTCGCGCCGGTTTCGGCTGTTTTGAATCTCTCCGATGCGTCGGGCGACCTTGGGAATGAATGATGTTTGAACGTGTGCTGTCATTTCTCAGGGACTTGTCGACCGACGCCGACGCGCATGCCGGCACGGACGATCCGCGTGTCGCGGCCTCGGCATTGCTTTACCATGTCATGAATGCCGATGGCGTGCGCCAGGATGTCGAATGGGAGAAGTTCAAGGCGGTTTTGGCGCAGAGCTATTCGATCAGTGGCGACGAGCTTGAAGACCTCGCCGCCGCCGGCGAGCGGGCAGACAATGAGTCGATCGACCTGCATGCCTTCACCAGCGTGCTCAAGCGACACCTCGATGCCGACGCGCGCAAGGCTTTCATCGGCCTGATGTGGGAGATCGTCTATGCCGATGGCGAACTGCACGAGCTGGAGGACAACACGGTCTGGCGCGTCGCCGAACTGATCGGCGTCGAACGCCGCGACCGCATTGAGGCGCGCCGCAGGGTGGCGGCGCACGCACCGGGCGTCACCGGAACCTCATCGGACGAATAGGATATTCGCCTGCCCATGCCGCGCCAGACGAGTTCGAAGCCCAAGATCCTGATCGTGCTGCATCAGGAGAGTTCGAGCCCGGGCCGCGTCGGTCATATGCTTCTGCAAGAGGGTTTCGATCTCGACATCCGGCGCCCGCCTCTTGGCGATGCCTTGCCGGAAACATTGGAGGGCCACGCCGGCGCGGTGGTGTTCGGAGGCCCGATGAGCGCCAATGACGAGGATGAGTTCGTCCGCCGCGAGACCAACTGGCTTGAGGTTCCGCTCAAGGAGAACCGGCCGTTCCTCGGCATCTGCCTTGGCGCCCAGATGCTGGCCAATCATCTTGGCGGCAAGGTCGAGGGCCATGGCGAAGGGCTGGTCGAGATCGGCTGGTACAAGCTGGCGGCGACCGAAGCCGGCAAGCAACTGATGCCCTGGCCGGAGATGGTCTACCAGTTCCACCGCGAGGGCTTCTCGCTGCCCAGGGACGCGACGCTTTTGGCGACGGCGGAAACCTATCCCAACCAAGCCTTCCGCTACGGCGACAATGCCTGGGGCATCCAATTCCATGGCGAGTTGACCCGGATGATGATGCAGCGCTGGGTGGTGCGCGGCGCCCAGCGGTTCGAGCTGCCCGGCGCACAGCCGGGCCGCGACCATCTCGGCGGGCGGCTGATCTGGGACATGCATCTGAAGCGCTGGCTGGACGAGTTCCTGCGCACGATTTTCGCCGGAGCGGCGGCGGACCAGGGCAGACGCTGATCGCGCCCTCTACCGAGTGGTGCCGGACGGGAGCGGCTTTGCACGCCATCGCCGGCGTGTTCGCCGTATCAACCCCGACACCGGCGCGCGCACTGCCGCGAGCCGCAGCCTGAGCCACCTCAGCACCCAGAGCGGCGATGTCCGCAGGGCGGCACGCCACCAGCGGCGGTAATGGGCGAGATCGCAAAGGCCGTGCCATGGTTTGCAGGCGCCGGAGAAATGCAGCAGCCAGGGATCGCGGCGCTGCAGTGCGGTCGCGGCGATATCGGCATGGTGTCGGCGCGGCTCGCGCTCGAGGAACCAGACCATCGTGTTCCAGCGCGGATCGAGCAGAAGAATGCGGCCAGCCAGCAGCAGATTTATCGCGTCCTGATCGCGCCAGCGGAACCGATGCGGGTGATCGAGCACAAGTTGCCCGGCGCGCTCTCCGAACCGCTCGCGGCGAAGCGTGGCGAGATCAAGCAGCAGCACGCCGGAGTTCACGTAGATGAAGTCGTCGGGGTCCCAGCCGAGCGCGTCGCGGACATGGAGCAGATGATCGGGCCGGCCGGTAACTGCCTCTTCGGCGAGGGCTGCGTGCAGGCCGAAGTCCTGGACGGCACCCGCCACGGCGCTGACCAGATCGGTGGCCAGTAGCGGCCGGATGTCGGCTACCGCGAGAATGTCCGCGTCGAGATAGAGAACGCGGTCTAAAGTGGGGAGCAGGTCGCCGAGTTGCAGCCGCAGCAGCGCAGCCGGGGTGACGTGATCGAACAGGGCCAGAGACCGAAACCGGTTCTCGACGTAATGCACGCATAGTCGATGCGGGCTCACATGCAGGCTTTCCAGCCGGCGCGAGCGGCGGCTGGGTGGGCCACCATGGAATATGTGAAACGTGAGGGCTGGCCCGGCTGAGAGATGCGCGATCACCGACGCAATCGTCACTGCCGCCTGGCGGGCGTTGCCGTCGTCGACACAAAGCGCGACGCTGTCACAGGCGCGCATGGCGGCGCGCCGAATTTCCATGGTGCCGTTCAATCAGTTGCGGCCCCTGAGGTGACGCACCTTGCGCAGTTGCGGGAACAGATATGCCCACAATCCCGCGACCGCGATGGCGCCGACGCCGCCGATCACCACCGCCGGAACCGTGCCGATCAAAGCAGCCATGGTGCCGGCGCGGAATTCGCCGACCTCGTTTGAGGCGCCAACAAAGACCTGGTTGACGGCGTTGACGCGGCCACGCACATCGTCGGGCGTCCACAGCTGGATCAGCGTCTCCCTGATATAGACGCTGAACATGTCGGTGGCGCCAAGAAAAGCAAGCGCGACGATCGACAGCCAGGTGATGGTGGACAGGCCGAACACCACGGTGGATGCACCGAAAGCGGCGACGAAGCCAAGCATGATCAGGCCGGCATGGTTGCGGATCGGATGGCCGGCCAGCCAGATGGCGACGCAGATGGCGCCGATGCCGGGAGCCGAGCGCAGCAGCCCGAGGCCCCAGGGTCCGAGATGCAGGATGTCGCGGGCATAGACCGGCAGCAAGGCCGAAGCGCCCGACAACAAGACGGCGAACAGGTCGAGCGAAATGGCGCCGAGCACGATCTTCTCGCTCCAGATGTAGCGGAAGCCGGCAAAGAGCGTCTCCATGGTCGGCTTGTCTGTGGCGGTTTGCTGTACGGGCTTGGGAATGGTGAAGATCAGCATGCCGGCGACCAGCATCAGCGCCGAGGCGACGGCGTATGCGGCTTCCGGAGAAACGCCATAGAGCAGGCCGCCGGCGACCGGGCCGATGATGGTTGCCGTCTGCCATGCCGATGAGTTCCAGGCGATTGCGTTGCCGAAATCCTCCGGTGGCACCAGATTGGCGAACAGCGACGACGAGGCTGGGCCGTAAAAGGCCCTGGCCATACCGAACAGCGCCAGAACGACGAAGATCGGCAGCGGACTGACGAGGCCGCGCAGCGTGAAGTACAGGAGAACCAGCGCACAACCAGCCTCCACCACCGTTGCCAGCGCCATGATGAGCCGGCGGCCGAAGCGGTCGGCGACGACGCCCGTCACCAGCACCAGCAGCAGCGACGGCAGGAACTGAACGATGCCGACAATGCCGAGGTCGAACGGATCGCGCGTCAGATCATAGATCTGCCAGCCGACCGCAACGGAGACGATCATGGTCGCGAAGGTGGTGAGGAAGCGGGCCGTCCAGTAGCTGAGAAAGGCTTTGTGTCGGAACGCGGCGTAGCGCTGCTCCGGCGAGGTTTGTTCTGGTATCATGGAGATGGGCCCCGTTGCGATTGCATCGGCCAGCGGGGCACTTCCCAAATGGGCGCTGTTCCGGCCAATGGAACTTGATGAAGTTCGGCGCGCATATGCGTCAAAATCGGGCCCGGATCAAGGGACTTCGCCCGCGCTTCTTGTATCGCATGCGGAAGTTACTGTCGCAACGCGGCCGAAATGGCTTCCAGGCCGCCCCGCAATTCGGCTTCCGTCGGCCAGCCGAAACCGACGCGGAAGAAGCGCTTTTCCATTTCGAACCAGTGGCCGGGCCCGACATAGGTGCCGTGTTTTTCCAAAAGATCGCGGTAGAACCGGTCGAGGTCGAAGCCGGGGTCGACATTGAGACGCGGGAAGCCGACGACACCACCTTCAGGGCGCACCCAATCGACAAGCGGCTCGCGGTCGATCCAGGCCTGGACGATGTCGCGGCGCTTCGCCATTTCGGGCAACAGCCTGGCCAGGAACGCGTCGCGGCGCTCCAACATGCCGCGCGCGATGCCTTCGTCGATGACGCTGCCACAGATGCCGATCTGTTCCTTGGCGGCGAGGAACGTCTCCTGAAGGACGGCGTCCCTGGTGGTCAGCCAGCCGATGCGGATGCCGGGAATGCCGAACGCCTTGGACAGGGATGAAACGCTGATCGCCTTCGTGCTGAGCGAAGCCGCCGATGGCAGGCGCCTGCCGTAGGAGAGATCGCGGTAGGTCTCGTCGACCAGCAGATGACAATTGTGCGCCTCGGCCAGAGCCACGAGCGCATCGAGGTCCGCCCGATCCATCATGGTGCCGGTGGGGTTGTGCGGGCAGGTGACGCTGATCAGCTTCGTGTTCGGCTGCATCGCCGCCTTGACGCGGCCGATGTCGATGGCGAAGCCATCCTCGAACGTCAGATCGACAAAGCCGATGGCGCAGCCGATCGCCCTCGGCGTCTCGATGTTGGTGGCGTAGTTGGGCCTGACAACGATCAGGTGGTCGTTGGCCGAGAGAAGCGAGGTCGAGATGATGAACAGCGCGCCGGCGGCGCCGGCTGTGACCAGGACATCATCGGGCGAGATGCCGGGATCCTGCGCCGCAATCAGCGCGCGCAACTCCTTGTCGCCGCGATGCTCGCCATAGAAAAGCGTGAGGTCCGGTAGCGACAGGCCGATGTCGGACAGTTTCTGGTCGGCTATCGAACTTTCGGAAAGATTGTAGCGGATACGGTCATAGCCATATTCCTCCGGCGCCTCTTTCTCGATCACCATCCTGGTGTAATTCATCGCCCACCCCACGAACCGGCCCATCCAAGCCACAAGCTAAAGCCTGCCGGGCCATCGGCCCGGCAGGCTCAAATCAATCCATTGGCTCAGCGCCGGCTCTGCTCAGGCGGAGACCTTGGCCTTGCGGCCCTTGCCCTTGGCGGGCACCACCTCGGCGGCCTTGCGGCCGAGACCGATCGACTTCGCCAGCATCGAGCGCGAGGCGGCGTAGTTGGGAGCAACCATCGGGTAATCCGCCGGCAGGCCCCATTTGGCGCGGTAGGCGTCGGGAGTGAGGTTGAAATGCACGCCGAGATGACGCTTCAGCGATTTGAACTTCTTGCCGTCCTCAAGGCAGATGATGAAATCCGGCGTCACCGATTTCTTCGGGTTGACGGCGGGAACCAGCGGCGCCGCCGCCGGGACGACGGGCTGGCCAAGCCCACTGATCGAAGCACTGACGCTGGCGATAAGGTCAGCCAGGCCGGAAACCGGCAGGCGGTTCTTCTCGACATAGGCCGACACGATATGTGCGGTGAGTTCGAGAAGGTCGATGTCTTTACGGGCGCTGTCGTTATCGTCGGTCAATCTATTTCTCCGTCTAACGCGTATGAGCTGAAAATCGGGTTCGATCTCCGGAAAGGATCATGCGCAAAATCAAATGCCGCGACATTATGTGCTCTTCCAGAGGACGAGCGGCGAGGTTGTGGCGCGGAATTCCTAGTCGGCGACTCTGGCCAATGCAATGACTTGGTATCGCGATCACACGTTGTTTTGAACAACTATACTGAATAATAACAATATCAGACTATCAGCGCTTTGTCGCGCCACAAACGAAATCCGCCCTCGAAGGCGCGTGTGTTGTCGCCGCGCCTTGCACCGGTCGGCAATTCATCGAGCTTGTCGACATTGCCGCCGCCGATCACGACATAGTCCGGCTGCATGGCGGCGCGGAGCCGGTCAACGACGTCGAAAACATATCCGCGCCATTTCTTCTTGCCGTGTTTTACCAGGCCGCGTTCGCCGACATAGTCCTCGAAGCTTTTGCCCTTCCTGTAGGGAAGGTGGGCAAGCTCCATCGGCTGGGCGACATTGGCGACGATCATGGCGGCGCCGAGGCCGGTTCCCAGCCCGAGAAACAGCATGCGCCCACCGTCATAGCTGCCGATAGCCTGCATCAACGCGTCATTGACCATCTTCACCGGCCTGCCGAATCGCGCGGCGAAATCGTAGCCGGCCCAACCGGGGCCGAGATTGGCGGGGTCGGCCAGCGGCCTGTCACGCCCGACCGGCCCGGGATAACCCATGGAGACGACGTCGTAGGACAGGCCGTCGGCAAGCTTGTTCACCGCATCGACGAGCTCGCCAGGCGTGAGCCCAGATCCGGAATCAGCACGACGCACTTCGCCGCCGGCGCTGGTCAGGATCTTGACGTGAGAGCCGCCAATGTCGACCACCAGCACGATCTGGCCGGCGTCCGCCTGGGGGCGCTCCACTGGACTGCCCATCGCGCTGCCCTTCACTTCACCGGATCGATCCAGCCATTGGGCGGCGCGAAGCTGTTCATGACATCGGCCGGTCCCCATGTCAGTGGCTCGTAAAGATGGGGCGGCGTCGTGTCACCCAGCACAGGGCCGACAATGCGCCAGGCAAGTTCGCTGGCATCCTGTCGGGTGAAGAGCTGACCATTGCCGTTCATGGCGTCGCCGATCAGCCGCTCATAGGGCGGCATGTCGGCCTTGCTATCATCGAGAGCGGTCAGTTCGACCTGTTCGCCGATCATGTCGTCGCCGGCCTCCTTGCGCTGGGCGCCGATGGCGATCACCACCTGCGGGTCGATGCGGAAGCGAACGTAATTCTGGTCGGCGGGCTTGATCGGGTCGAACACGTCGAGGGGCGGCCGTTTCAGCCGCACCACCACCTCGGTGACATGCACCGGCATGTTCTTGCCGGCGCGGATGAAGAACGGCACATCCTGCCAGCGCCATGTGTCGACAAAGAAGCGCACCGCGGCGAAGGTCTCGACCGGGGAATTCGGCCTGACGCCGGGCTCGGCGAGGTAGCCCGTGAACTGACCGCGCACCACATCGTCCTTGGTCAGGGTCCGGATCGCCCGCAGCACCTGCACCTTCTCGTCGATCAAATCGTCGGCCGAGCGACCGACCGGCGGCTCCATGGCGAGCAGCAACAGGATGTTTAGCAGGTGGTTCTCGATGACGTCCCTAATGGCGCCGACATCGTCATAGAAGCGTCCGCGGCCTTCGACACCGAAATCCTCGGCCATGGTGATCTGCACGCTCTCGACGTAGTTGCGGTTCCAGATCGGCTCGAGGAAGGAGTTTGCGAAGCGGAAATAGAGCAGGTTCTGGATCGCCTCCTTGCCGAGATAGTGGTCGATGCGGAAGATGGACTGCTCGTCGAACACAAGGTGCAGGACGCGGTTGAGCCAGCGCGCCGACTGCAAGTCGTGGCCGAAGGGTTTTTCCACCATCAGCCGGGCGCCGTGCGCGGTGCCGGATTGCTCCAGCCCCTGGACGACTGTCTCGAACATGGTCGGCGGCACTGCCATGTAGTGCAGCGGCCGCTGGGCGCTGCCGAGCGCGATCTTCAGTTTTTCGAACGTGGCCGAGTCGCGATAGTCGCCGCTGACATAGCGAAGCAGCGAGGCCAGCTTGGCGAAGACCTGTTCGTCGATCGTGCCGAGCGTCTTGACGATGCCATCGCGCGCCCGGTCCTGCAGCTGCTTCAAATCCCAGGCGTCGAAGGCCACGCCGATCACCGGTTCGGTGAGCGTTCCCTTGGCGACCATCCGGTAGAGGGCGGGAAATATCTTCTTGTGGGCGAGGTCGCCGGTGGCCCCGAAAAGCACCAGCGTATCGGACCGTTCCGGGCTCATGCGCGCGTCTCCCTTGCCACCATCATTTGCCGCCCTTCGGCTTCTCGACATGCCCGCCGAAGGCATAACGCATGGCCGACAACAGCTTGTCGGCGAATTCGGATTCACCTTGCGAGGAGAAGCGGTCGAACAGCGCCGAGGACAGCACCGGCGCCGGCACGCCGGTGTCGATCGCCGCCTTCAGCGTCCAGCGGCCTTCACCCGAATCCGAAACCCGCCCACCGAAATTCGCCAATGTGGGGTCGGATGCAAGTGCGCCTGCTGTCAGGTCGAGCAGCCAGGAACCGATGACGCTGCCATGCCGCCAGACCTCCGCCACTTCCGCGAGGTCGATGTCGAACTGGTAGTATTGCGGGTTTTCCAGCGGGCTGGTCTCCGCATCCGCCGTGCGCGGCCGTTTGCCGGCATTGGCCGATTTCAGGATGTTCATGCCTTCTGCATAGGCGGCCATGACGCCATATTCGATGCCGTTATGCACCATCTTGACGAAATGGCCGGCGCCGCTTGGCCCGCAATGCAGATAGCCGAAGGGCGCCGTGCCTGCCGTCTGGTCGGGGGCAGGCGCGCCGGCGTCCGCGCCTGGCGCCAGCGTGGCGAAGACCGAATCGAGATGTTGGACTGCCACGTCCGGGCCGCCGATCATCAGACAGTAGCCCCGCTCCAGCCCCCAGACGCCGCCGCTGGTGCCGACATCGACAAGATGGATGCCGTTGGTGGCCAATTTCGCGGCTTGGTCGACGGCGTCGTGATAGTATGAATTGCCGCCGTCGATGACGATATCGCCGGGTTCCATCAGCGAGGCGACCTGGTCGATGATCCTGCCGGTGATGGCCGCCGGCAGCATCAGCCAGACGCAGCGCGGCCTGGCCAGCTTGCTGACGAATTCCGCCATGGACGCCGCACCCAGCGCGCCGTCGGTCACCAGGGCCGATACGCTGGCGGGGTTGATGTCGTAGACGACGCATTCGTGGCCGTCGCGCATCAGCCGCCGGACCATGTTGGCGCCCATCCGGCCAAGTCCCATCATTCCGATCTGCATGGTTTCGTCCCTGTGTCTGATAAAAACTGCTGTTGTCGGGGAGATCTAGTGGCTATCTGGGGCGCCTGACGTAATGGAGAAGTCGACATTCTCCCAATCGCCGGTTCCGGGCCAGAAAAAAGTGAACACGATGGTGCTTCCCTTGCGGAGGCCGGCCGTGGGCAGATCGGCCAAATGAATGCCGAATGCGTTCTCCACCGTGTCGCTGTTACGGGCATTCGCCCAATTGTCGGTACTCCAGTGAATCGTCGCCGCGGCGAGCAGTTCGATGCGCAGGGTCTTGCCCTCGGGCAGCCAGCGGATCTTGTTGTTGAACCGCCATGTCCTGAAAGGCGATGCGGTCTTGTCCTCGATGTAGCGCTTGACGCCCTGCGGCGGCATGTCGAAGACGACGCCGTCGCGCAGCGATCGCAACAGCTTGATATGCTCCGAATGCGCCCAGACCAGCGGCATGGCGCTTCCGGAGGGGCGCCCATGCAGCAATTCGCGCTCGGCCAGGTCGGCGCCGTCCCAGACCTGTTCCGGCAGCAGGCCGCCCGGCCCCGTCGAACCTTCCATCACGCCGAGCAGCGCGGCCGCCTCATCCTTGCGGCCGGCCGCCAGTTCGTAATGGGCGCGCTCTCCCGCCAGCAGCGGCCACGGCCGGCCCTGGCCGGTGCCGTCGAAGGGTGACCCATCTTCGTGCTCGCCATAACCGTCGCCATTGTAGCGGTACCAGAGCGGGCCTTGCGGCAGGTCGCGGCGCAATCGCGCGTCGATGACCTTGACCGTGTCGACGATGCGCGGATCGTCGGCCGCTCGCAGGCCGAAGCGCACCAGCGCCAGCGCGTCCGGGCTGACGATTTCCTCGGCGGGCCGGTCGCTGTCGCCGGGCGGCCGGTTCTTGATCGGGACATAGCCGTCCTTCGGCGACCCGGCCTCGGCGCTGTCTGGCGGCGCGATGCGGACATAATAGCCGGCGACGCCCGCCTGGCGGCCGATTTCCGTTCCGGCGACATAGGTCCAGCGCTCGACCTGGTCGTTCCAGCAGTCGGCCGTCTCTCGCAGGTAGGCCGCGGGATCGGGCTTGCCGCATGCGTCGAGGAGGTCGGCCGCCGCCAGCAGCGCGGCGATCTCGACGGCAAGCGTGAAGGGGCTGTAGCCGGCATCCTCTTCCCAGCGGTCCTCTCCGGTGACGGGACCGTTGCGCGCGACATAGCCGGCGGCGCTCTCGATCATCGGCAGGAAAGCCAGGAGCCTGGCCGGCGGCAGGGCGTCGGCGCGACGCAGGGCGTCGCCC
Organism: Mesorhizobium sp. ES1-1; assembly: GCF_020164785.1. Lineage (GTDB taxonomy): Bacteria > Pseudomonadota > Alphaproteobacteria > Rhizobiales > Rhizobiaceae > Mesorhizobium. Next base: position 267,587 of record NZ_JAIUGX010000003.1, read on the forward strand.
AGCAGCAGCGGAAAGGCGCACTCGTCCATCTGGATGCCGGGCCAATAGGCGGCACCGTCGAGCCAGGCGTTCTGCGGCCAGTGGCCGTCCGGCTGCTGGATGGAGCGCAGATAATCCAGGACCCGCAGTGCCGCAGCCGCATCGCCGGCGGCGAGAAAGCCGCCGGCTGTCTCGACCAGATCGCGCGGCCAGACGAGATGATAGCCGCCGAGGTCGTCGTCGCCCTTGTCGAAGCCCCAGGGGATGGACAGGCTGGCGACAGCAGCGCCCGGCATGGTGATCGCCTGGTGTGTGGCCAGGACGGCGGTCGAGACACGGTAGAAGTTGATCTCGGCTCCAATATTGAGGTCCAACGGTAGCAAGGACGCCTGCCATTTGCGCCAATTCCCGACATAGGATTTCGCCGCCGCTGCAAAACCGCGCTTCAGGCTGGCGAAGGCATTCTCGGCGGCCTCGTCGGGCGATGCTCCAAAAGCCAAGGCCAGAACGGCCCTTGTCCGGGCCGGGGTAAAGCCGATCTCGCCGGTCAGCGCGACATTACCGTCCTCGGCGCGCAGGCAGGCCGGGTCGAGCTTGCCTGCATGCCGCAGTTGCTGCCAGCCGTCGGAGACGCCGACATAGCCGGCCGACGCGGTTCGCCAGGGCAGCGACGAGGCAAATGCCAGGCAGATGCCGCGCCCGGAGGCAAAAAGCACCGGCTTGCCCTTGTGGCTGCCGGCCCAGGCCGTGTTGCCCATACCGGCATTGACAAGATGCGGCGCCAGCAGGGCGTGGACGCGATAGTCGCCGGGCCTGCCCGTCAGTGAGGTGAAGATGATCTCCTGCAGCAGCGCCGGCCGCGCCGGATCGGCGAGAACACGCTTCTCGATCCTGTAGGCGCCGTCGAGGGCGGTGTTGATCAGCCTGTAGGCCGGGACGCCATCCTCGAACGGTTCGATGAGGTGGGTCGCGTGGCGCTTTTCTTCCGAAAAATAGCCGCCGGGGCCGGTGACGATCAGGCCGAGGTCGCGGGTGCAGGCGCTGTCGACGCGCGGATAGTAGACCTCGTTGAGGATGCCGTGGCTGAGCGTGAACCAGACCAGCCCGGCCGGCGAAAGCGAGGTCCCGACCCCACTCTTGGCGCTCGATGTCCAGCGCGCCGGAATCCCGGGGGCGCCGGGAGCAACATCTGGCGTCACTGGCATTCTGTCTCGTTCTCTCCTGGCCTATTCCCTAGACCAGAATGGCCAGCCCTTTTCAATCATCGCACCGCAAGTTGATCGACGGGCTCCCGCCGAATGCAGTTGACAGTTTGCCGGCCATCTGCATTTGTCTGACAATAGATAAAAAACAGGAAATCGAGCCACTCATTATCGACGAATCACCACCACCAGTAACTCTTGGGAGGAGTATGACATGAAGAGACTATTCGTATTGGGTGCCCTTGCCGCGATGCTCGCCTCGGGCACGGCATTTGCCGACACTAGCGGCAAGAAGATCGCTTTCTCCAACAACTATGCCGGCAATTCGTGGCGCCAGGCGATGCTCGACAGCTATGGCATCGTCACCAAGAAGGCGGTTGAGGACAAGGTCGTCGGCGCGGCCGACATCTTCACCACCGCCGACAAGGAAGTGCCGACGCAGGCGGCCCAGGTGCAGAACCTCATCCTGCAGGGCTATGACGCGATCGTCATCAACGCCGCCTCGCCGGACGCGCTCAACGGCGCCATCAAGCAGGCCTGCGATGCCGGTATCGTCGTCGTCTCGTTCGACGGAATCGTCACCGAGCCCTGCGCCTACCGTGTGGTCGTCGACTTCAAGGATATGGGCAAGCAGGAAATCGAGCAGATGGCCAAGTTCCAGCCCAAGGGCGGGAATTTGCTGGAAATCCGCGGCCTGGCCGGCACGTCGATCGACGACGCCATCCATGCCGGCATCCTCGAGGGCGTCGCCGCGCATCCCGAGTTCAAGATCGTCGGTTCGGTCACCGGCGACTGGGACCAGACTACCGCGCAGAAGGCGGTCGCCACCATCCTGCCGTCGCTGCCCGAAATCGTCGGCGTCGTCGATCAGGGCGGTGACGGTTACGGTGCCGCGCAGGCCTTCGCCGCCGCCGGAAAGCCGCGTCCGACCATCATCATGGGCAACCGTCAGGACGAGCTGAAATGGTGGAAGGAGCAGAAGGACAAGGACGGCTACCAGACCTGGTCGGCATCGATCGCGCCCGGTGTGTCGTCGCTCGCCTTCTGGGTGGCGCAACAGGTGCTCGACGGACGCAAGGACATTCCGCACGACCTGCTCGTGCCGTATCTGGCCTTCACCCAGGACGATTTCGAGGCAGCCCTGCCCAAGATCAAGGAAGGCGGCGTAGCCACGCACGAATATACCCAGGAAGACGCGCTGGCGGCGATCAAAGCCAACATCAAGTGAGACTGGAAGCGTTGCCGACCGGACCATCGAGCAGGTATCGTTGAGCGTGGCTGAAGGTAACGCCGACATCATGAGGTTGAACGGCGCCGAAAAACATTTCGGCGCCGCCAATACAGATATTGTAAGACTTGACGGTGCCGAAAAGCATTTCGGCGCCGTCAGGGCGCTGGGCGGGGTGGATTTCCATGTCGGCCCCGGCGAATGCGTCGGCCTTGTCGGCCACAATGGCGCCGGCAAGTCGACGCTGATGCACATGGTGGCGGGCACCAGCGTCCCCGACAGCGGCACGATCGGCGTGCATGGCGGCATCGAGGACAATTACTCGGTGTCGCGGGCGCAAAAGCTCGGCATACGCTGCGTGTTCCAGGAATTGTCGCTGTGCCCCAATCTCAGCGTCGCCGAGAACACGCGTATCAACCACGCCTCGCTGCAGGGCTTCGGCTGGCGGCGCAAGGCGGCCGAGCTGATCGCCGGCAAGCTCGACGAGATCTTTCCGGGCCACGGCATTTCGCCTTGGGACATTGTCGGCGACCTTTCGATCGGCCGGCGCCAGATGGTCGAAGTGGCGCGCGCCTTCACGGTGACGCAGGACCGGCTCGACCTGGTCATCCTCGACGAACCGACATCGTCGCTCGACTCGCATACGGCCGGGCAGCTGCTGGCCTTCATGCGCCGCTTCGTCGCTGGCGGGAAAAGCTGCATCCTGATCTCGCATGTGCTGGGCGAAGTGCTCAGGAATGCCGACCGCATCGTGGTGATGCGCGATGGCAAGGTGGTTGTCACCGACGCCGCCACTGCCTTCGACCGCGACCGGCTGGTGACGGCGATGGGCGGCGCGGAAGCGCATCGGAAGATCGCGGCCGAAGCCGCCACCGCCAAGTCAGAAACCAATCCGCTGCGGGTCCGGGCGCGTCCCTCCGGGCAGAAGGACGGTGCCGAGCTGGTCGCTCGTGCGGGCGAGGTCATCGGCCTGGCCGGGCTGGCGGGACACGGACAGACCGACCTGCTGCTGGCGATCTTCGCTGCCGCATCGCGACCAAGGGCAGGGGTCGAGGTAACCGCGCCGGTGGCGCTGGTCGCCGGCGATCGCCAGTCGGACGGCATCTTCCCGCAATGGTCGATATCCGAGAATATCGGCATCCGGTCGCTGGCGCGGCTGCGCAACGGGCTGCTGATCTCGCCGCGCAGGGAAGCCGAACTCGCTCAGTTCTGGCAAAAGAAGATCGGCATCCGCACCCCGGATATGAACAACAACATCTTCTCGCTGTCGGGCGGCAACCAGCAGAAAGCGCTCTTTGCGCGTGCGCTCGGCTCCGACGCACAGATCGTGCTGATGGACGATCCGATGCGCGGCGTGGATATCGGCACCAAGCTGGAGGTCTACGATCTCGTGCGCGAGGAGGCGCGGAACGGCCGCACCTTCCTCTGGTACACGACGGAAACCGAAGAGCTCGACAATTGCGATCACATCTATGTCTTCAAGAACGGCCGGATCGTCGCCAATCTGGGCCGCGACGAACTGACCGAGGAGAAGATCATCCAATCCTCCTTCGGCGATGCGGCCTGAAATGACAGCTGCCAGCATCGATACCACCGCCAGAAATTCTGCCGAGCGTGGGGCGTTGGCGCGGGCGCGCCTGCTGCGCGGATTGCTCCCGGCGCTGTCGCTGGCTCTGGTGCTGATCGCCATCGCCTGGCTCAACCCACGCGCCATCAGCTATTTCGGCTTCAGCCTGATGCTCAACCTGGCGATTCCGATCGCGCTGGCGACGATCGCGCAGATGTTCGTCATCGCGGGCAACGAGCTCGATCTGTCGATCGGCACCTTCGTCGGCTTCGTCGGCTGCGTCACCGCGACCTGGCTGAGGGACGCGCCGCTTGTCGGCGTTCTCATCCTGCTCGGGTCGATCGGGGTCTACGCCCTGCTCGGCGCGTTGATCCAGCTGCGCAATCTGCCGTCGATCGTGGTGACGCTCGGCATGAGCTTCGTCTGGCAGGGACTGGCCATTCTCGTCTTGCCGAAGCCGGGCGGCAAGGCGCCGGACTGGCTGCTGTCGATCATGGCGCTCAAGCCGCCCTTCGTGCCGTTCCCGATCATCGCGGCGCTGCTGATCGGGCTCATCGTCCATTTCGGCCTGATGCGGACTTCCTATGGCGTGATCCTGCGCGGCTCGGGTGGTAATCCGGCAGCGCTGGGGCGGGCCGGCTGGTCGCTGGTGAAGACCAAGATCGTGCTGTTTTCGCTGGCCGGGCTGTTCGGCGTGCTCTCGGGCATGGCGCTGATCGGCATCACAACCTCGGCCGACGCCAATATCGGCAATGGCTACACGCTGCTGGCGATCGCCGGCGTCATCCTCGGCGGCGGCGAATTCGTCGGCGGCCGGGTGTCGCCGATCGGCGCGGTGATCGGCGCATTGACGTTGGCGCTGGCCGCGTCGCCGCTGCTCACCTTTATGCACATTCCGCCCGACTGGCAGGTGGCGGCCAACGGCGCCATCCTGATCATCGTGCTGGCGGCGCGGGTGCTGATCAGCCGCAGGGAGAGGTAAGCGATGAGCTCGGCAAAATCGCTCGTCGCCAAACCCTGGGTCTGGTCCTTCCTCGGCGCGATCGTCGTGTGGCTGGCGACCATCATCTTCACCGGCGGCTATGGCGCCGGCGGCATGGTGACCGCGGCGCTGTCGCTGGCGGTGTTCACGGTCATCGTCGGCGTCGGACAGATGTTCGTCATCACGCTCGGACCCGGCAATGTCGACCTCTCCCTGCCGGCCAATATCGGCCTGGCCAGCGCGGTGGCCATGAAGGTCATGGGCGGCAGCGATTCCATGATCCTTGTCGGCCTGCTGGCGGCGCTGGCCTGCGGCGCCGCGATCGGCGCAGTCAACTATCTGCTGATCTGGGCGCTGCGCATCCCGCCGATCATCGCCACTCTGTCGGCGAGCTTCATCATCCAGTCGATCGATATCAGCTACGGGCGTGGCCTGCAGATCAAGCCGCCGGCCGGCTTCGCCGATTTCGCCAATCTCCAGATCCTTGGCATACCTGTGCTGGCGATCCTCACCGTCCTGTTCACCGTGGGTGCGGCCATCGCGTTGCAGCGCATGATCTATGGACGCTCGGTGCTGGCCATCGGCCAGAACATTCGCGCCGCCTGGCTTGCGGGCGTCAATGTCGGCCGAATCCGATTCCTCACCTACACCTTGTCAGGGGCGCTCGGCGGCATAGACGGTGCGCTGCTTGCCGGCTATTTCCGCGGCGCCAATATCGACATCGGCAATGAATATTTGCTGGCTTCGATCGCCGTGGTGGTCATCGGCGGCACCTCCGTGGCGGGCGGCAAGGCCAATGTGCCGGGCGTGTGGGGTGCCGCTCTGTTCCTGGTCCTGCTATTGACCATGCTCAACACGTTCGGCGTCAGCGCCGGGGTGCGTCTGCTGCTGACCGGGCTGATCATCGTCGGGGTGATCACGGCGGCGGGCGGGCAGAAGGCGGTGCGATAGCCCGATTCCGACGGCTGCCTTCTCCACTCGGTCGCGGTTGCCGCCGAGGCCGTCGCCGCGCAGGCCGTTCAAAGCCTGCCGTTGGGGTCGGCGCCCAGTTCCCTTCCGAGCCGGGGCGCTGTAAATGCGGTCGGCGGCGTGAAGCCGCAGCATTGCCGGGAGGTCTTCCTTGTCCAATTCCCTGAAGCTCAACCGCGACGGCGATGTCGCCATCGTCACCATCGACAATCCGCCGGTCAACGCGCTGAGCTTTCATGTCCGCGAGCCGCTGATGCAGGCGCTGATCGAGTTGCGCGACGATCCATCCGTCGCCGCCATTGTCATCGCCTGCGCCGGCCGGACCTTCATCGCCGGAGCCGACATCACCGAATTCGGCAAGCCGATGCAGCAGCCCGAGCTCAGGGCCATCATCGCAACGCTGGAGACCATAGCCAAGCCAACCGTCGCCGCCATCCACGGCACGGCGCTGGGCGGCGGGCTGGAACTGGCGCTTGGCTGCCATTTTCGGGTTGCCGACACCGGGGCCAAACTCGGCTTGCCCGAAGTCAAGCTCGGCATCTTGCCGGGCGGCGGCGGTACGGTCCGGCTGCCGCGCCTCGTCGGAGCCGTGAAGGCGCTCAGGATGATCGTTTCGGGAGTGCCAATCGGCGCGGCGCAAGCGCATGAAGATGGTCTCGTCGATGCCGTCTTCGAAGGCGGCCTGACCACGCACGCCGTGAACTTCGCCCGGGAAATCGCTCGCAAGGGCGGGCCCTTCCAGCCGGTGCGTGACCGCGATGAGGGGCTGAAGGAGACGGACCTTGCCGCCTTCGATGCCGAGGTTGCGGAACTCGCCAAGAAGGCGCGTGGGCTCGACGCGCCGATCGCCTGCGCGCGCGCCGTGCGCAATGCCGTCACGCTGCCTTTCAACGAGGCCTTGGCGGCGGAGCGCGCGCTGTTCGTGACCCTTGTCGGCGGCGACCAGTCGCGGGCGCAGCGGCACCTGTTCTTCGCCGAACGCGAGGCGGCAAAGTTTCCCGGCAAGGATACCTCCAAGCGCCGGATCGGGCGCGTCGGCGTCATCGGCGCCGGCACAATGGGCGGCGGCATCGCCATGGCCTTCGCCAATGGCGGCTATCCCGTGACCCTGCTGGAGACCAGCCATGAGGAGCTGCGACGCGGAATGGGAACGATCGAGAAGAACTATACCGTTTCCGTCACGCGCGGGTCCTTGACCGAAGAGGCAAGGGACGAGCGGCTGAGCCGGTTCAAGGGTTCGACCGACTATGCCGACCTTGCGGATTGCGATCTGATCATCGAGGCGGTGTTCGAGGACATGGCGGTCAAGAAGGAGGTTTTCGGCAAGCTGGATGCGGTCGCCAAGCCCGGCGCCATCCTTGCCACCAACACGTCCTATCTCGATATCAACGAAATCGCCGCCTCAACCTCGCGCCCGCAAGATGTGCTCGGCTTGCACTTCTTCTCACCGGCCAATGTCATGAAACTGCTGGAGATCGTGCGGGCGCAGAAGACGGCGCCGGACGCGCTGTCGACCGCAGTCGACATGGCGCGGCGGATCGGCAAGGTTGCCGTCGTCGTCGGCGTCTGCCACGGCTTTGTCGGCAACCGCATGCTGGCGGCGCGGGGGTCGGAATCCGAGGCGCTGCTGCTGGAAGGCGCCACGCCAGGACAGATCGACAAGGCCTTCACCGATTTCGGCTGGCCGATGGGGCCGTTCCAGATGGGCGATCTCGCCGGTCTCGACATCGGTTGGCGCAACCGCAAGGCACGCGGGCAGGCCGCGGTGATCGCCGATACGCTCTGCGAGCAAGGTCGTTTCGGCCAGAAGACCGGCCGCGGCTTCTACCTCTACGAGGCCGGCGCGCGCTCGCCGGTTGCCGATCCGGAGGTCGAGACGTTGATCCGTGAGAAGGCGGCGGAGCGCGGCATCGCGGCGCGCGCGATCAGCGCCGGGGAGATCATCGAGCGCACGCTCTATCCGCTGGTGAATGAGGGTGCCAAGATCCTCGAGGAAGGAATAGCCGCGCGCGCCTCCGATATCGATGTCGTCTGGGTCAATGGTTATGGCTTTCCCGTCGGCAAGGGCGGTCCGATGTTCTGGGCGGGGCTTGAAGGGGCGGGCAAGATCATCGAGCGGCTGGAATACTGGCATCGGCAGACCGGCAAGGATGTGTTCAGGCCGGCGCCTCTCCTGAAGCGGATGGCCGGGACCGGCAGCTGGGAACCCGACGCAACAGCCTGATCAGGCAGGTGCGGGGTTTGAAGGCGCTGGGCCTACGTTCACTTGACGCCGATGCCGGCAGTCAGGCCGCCATCGATCTTGTAGTCGGCCCCGGTGCAGAAGCCCGCCTTCGACGAGCACAGGAAGGCGATGAGTTCGGCCACTTCCTCGGGCTCGCCGATGCGACCGAGGGGATGCGCCTCGCCGAAGCGCCTGAAAGCCGCCTCGACATCGGCGTCCGTGCCGTCGGCGCCACGCGCGGCCCGTTCGAGGATCGGCGTGCGGATGGAGCCCGGGCTGACCGAGTTCACGCGGATGCCCTGGCGCGCATAGTCGAGCGCGAGCGAGCGCGTCAGCGTGTGGATCGCGCCCTTGGTCGTGGCGTAGGCGGCTACGTCCTGCTGGCAGGCGTGGCCCTGCACCGAGGCGACATTGACGATTGCGCCGCCGCCCCGCTTGATCATTTCGGGAATGCCGAAGCGCGCCGTCAGGTAGATCGAGCCGACATTGACCGACATCGTCCGGTTCCATGTCTCGAAATCCGTGGTCGTCGCCGTGCCATAGGGATGCACGGCGGCCGAGTTGACGATGACGTCCAGCCCGCCGAAGCGTGCGACGCCGGCGGCGATTGCCTTGGCCACCTCGTCAGGCACGGCGACGTCGGCTGTCACCACCAGCGCGCCGAAGCCCGCCTCGTTCAGTTCAGCCTGCATGGCCGCGTTGGCGCGCGCGTCGATGCCGCAGGCGAGGATCGCCGCGCCGCCGGCCGCGAGGCGCCTGGCGCTGGCTAGGCCTATCCCGGTCGTCCCCGTCACCAAGGCGACCTTGCCGTCGAAATCCTTCATTGCCGAAACTCCGATTTGACTCGCCATTGTTGTCCGACAATATGGGTTGCCCGACAATATGAAGCGTCGCAACCACACAAGAGACAATCATGGAACAATGCTGGCGCTGGTACGGTCCGGACGATCCGGTCACGCTCGATCATGTCAAACAGGCCGGGGCGACGGGTATCGTGTCGGCTCTGCACAATATCTACGACGGCAGCGCCTGGCCTCTCGACGCCATATTGGAGCGCAAGCGTATCATCGAGGCGGCGGGGCTGACCTGGTCGGTGGTGGAGAGCATCCCCGTCCACAATTCGATCAAGATAGGCTCGGCCGAGCGGCAGCGTTACGCGGGCTTCTACAAGGACACGATCCGGGCGCTGGCTAATGCCGGCATCTCCACGATCTGCTACAATTTCATGCCGGTGGTCGACTGGACCCGGACCGATCTCGCCTACCGGCTGCCGACGACCGGCTATGCCCTGCGCTTCGATGCGATCGATTTCGCCGCCTATGATGTGTTCGTGCTGAAGCGCCGGAATGCCGAGGCGAGCTACAGCCCGGAGCGTCTCAAGCAGGCGGAGGCCCGGCTGAAGAGCCTGAGCGAAGAACAGATCGCCAGCGTGGAACGCAATCTCATTGCCGGGTTGCCGGCGACCGAGCGCAAATACAATCGCGAGACGATGCGCGAGGCGCTCGCCGATTACGACACGATCGGCCCGGCGGAGTTGCGCGCCAACCTGGCCTGGTTCCTGAACGAGATCATCCCCGTTGCCGAGGACGTCGGCGCCCGCATGTGCATCCACCCGGACGATCCGCCCTTTTCGCTGTTCGGGCTGCCGCGCGTCGTTTCCACGGCGCAGGATGCGCGTTTCATCCTGGAGACGGTCGACAGTCCGGCCAACGGACTGACTTTCTGCACAGGTTCCTACGGCGTGCGGGCCGACAACGACCTTGTCGCGATGATCGCGGAGTTCGCGCCGAAGATCCATTTCGCGCATCTGCGCAACGTGACGCGCGAGGAGGATGGTTCCTTCTTCGAGGCGGAGCACCTGGAGGGCTCCACCGACATGGCGGATGTCGTCCTGGCGCTGATGAAGGAAGAGGCGCGGCGGCGCGCGCAGGGCAGGGTCGATTGGCGCATACCGATGCGCCCCGACCACGGCCATCTGCTCGCCGACGATATCGGCAAGACCAGGATCAACCCCGGCTACTCGCTGATCGGTCGCCTGAAGGGGCTGGCAGAGCTGCGCGGCGTCATGCGGGCGGTGGAGCGGTTCGAACTGGCCTGACGCGCACGGGCGGAGCCAGCGCCGGCACAATAGATCTCGGCGGCTCTTTCATGCGTGCTTCGGGCGCCTGCGCCTGAGGGACGATGGCGGAGCCGGTTCTGAAACCGGGAACCGCTGGGCCGCGCAGACCACTGACCTCTCAGATGCGGACATGAACGAAATGCCTGACAAGAACACGGATGCAACCGCAATCTCCAACGGCACAAGGGCCTGGCTGGCCCAACACGGCATCAACGAGGTCGAGTGCCTGGTGCCAGACATGAATGGGGTGCTGCGCGGCAAGGCGCTGCCGACGGCGAAATTCCTCAGGGCGCTTGAAGACCGCGCGCTGTTTCTGCCGAGCAGCGCCTTCCTGGTCAGCATTGACGGCCGCTATTCCGGCTCGATCGACGAGGGCTTTGCCTATTCGGACCCGGACATGCGCATGGTGCCTGACCTGTCGACGCTCTGTCTGGCGCCCGGTGCCGCTGCCGGCAAGGCCTATGTCTTCGCCGATGCCTTCCACATGGACGGCCGGCCGTGGATGGCCTCGCCGCGCCATGTGCTGCGCGCCGTGCTCGATCTCTACAGGCAGCGCGGCTGGCGCGCGGTGGTGGCGCCGGAGGTCGAATTCTATCTGACGGCGCCCAATCCAGATCCCGATCGGCCGTTGGCGGCCCCGGTCGGCGCCAATGGCCGGGCCGAGGGGGTGCAGCACCCCTATGACATGGCTGCACTCGAGGAATTCGAGCCGGTGATGCGGCGCGTCTATGATTATGCCGCGGCCGCCGGGCTGCCGCTCGACACGCTGATTCATGAATCGGGCACAGCGCAGTTGGAGATCAATCTCCTGCATGGGGATGCACTGCCGCTGGCCGACAAGGTGCTGCTGTTCAAGCGCCTGACGCGCCAGGCCGCACAGCAATGCGGCATGCATGCCACCTTCATGGCCAAGCCGATCGCAGCTCAGGCCGGCAGTTCCATGCATCTGCACATGTCCGTTGTCGATGAGGCGGGCAATGCGCTGTTTGCCACCGCCGACGATGCCGACACCGAGATGTTCGGCCACTTCATCGGCGGGCTGCAGAAATACGTGCCCGAGATCATGCCGCTGTTCGCGCCCAATGTGAACTCGTTTCGCCGCATAAGGCCGAACCATAGCGCGCCGGCGAACATCGAATGGTCGCACGACAACCGCTCCTGCGGCCTGCGCGTGCCGGCCGGCGGCCGCGCTGCCAGGCGGGTGGAAAACCGGCTGCCAGGCGCGGACTGCAATCCCTATCTGGCGATCGCCGGTTCGCTTCTGGCGGGCTATCTCGGTATCGAGCAGAAGCTCGCGCGCTCGGCCGAAGCGTCGGGCAATGCCTACAAGATCAAGAGCACGCTACCCAAAACCATGGAGGAGGCGCTGGATCGTTTCGAGGCTTGCGAGCCGGTGCGGAAACTGCTCGGCGAGGATTTTTTCCAGACTTACCTGCGCGTCAAGAGCGTCGAGCTCGACCTGTTCCAGAGCGTGGTTACGAGTTGGGAACGCGACCACCTTCTTTTGAAGGTGTGATCATGGCCTCCAGTGCAACCGGCTTCAATTCCGGCCTCGATATAGGAAAATCCTACTATGTCGCGACCGCCAACCCGGCTCCGGACCATCCGGCGCTGCTTGGCGATGTAGATGCCGACCTGGTGGTGGTCGGCGGCGGCTGCACGGGGCTTTCCGCCGCGCTTCACGCCGCCGAACGCGGCCTGAAGGTGGTGGTGCTCGAAGGCGGCAAGATCGGCTGGGGCGCTTCGGGGCGCAATGGCGGCCAGATGATCCCCGGCCTGCGCAAGGGCGCCAAAGGACTGGTCAAGCTCTACGGTCCGGAGCGGGCGAAAATGCTGTTCGATCTGGCCCTCGAGGCGCGCGGACTGGTGCTCGACATCATCGAGCGCCATGGCATCGATTGCGACCTCAGGCTGACTGGTCATCTGGTCGGGGCGGTAAACGGGTCCGATCTCAGGGATCTGGAAGAAGAGGCGCAATGCCTTGCCAGCGTGATGAAATTCCGCGACGTCCAGATCCTGTCGGCCGCGGACGCCCGCGCCAAAGTCGACACGCCCTATCAAGGCGCAATGTATGAGCCGCTCGGCGGCCACATGCATCCGCTGAACTACACGCTCGGCCTTGCCCGCGTGGCAGTGGCGGCAGGCGTGATCATCCATGAGAATTCGGTGGCGGTGAAGCTCGAGCGCGAGCCCTCGATCCGGGTCTCGACGGCGAAGGGTTCGGTTAGGGCCAAGCATGTCGTGCTGGCGGGCGATGCGCTGCTCAATGGGTTGGAGCCGCGCGTCAACAGCCGCATCATGCCGGTCGGCAACTATATCGTCGCCACCGAGCCGCTGCAGGGCGAGCGCAACGTCATCCCGGCCAATGTTGCGGTGTCGGACACGCGCTTCGTCGTCAACTATTATCGAATGTCGGCCGATGGACGGCTGCTGTTCGGCGGTGGCGAGCGCTACACGCCGTCGCCACCGGCTGACATTGCCGGCTTCGTGCGGCCGCATATGGAAGCAACTTTCCCGCAGCTAAAGGGCTGCCGCATCGATCACGCCTGGGGCGGGCTGGTCTCTGTGACGACGTCGCGGCTGCCGCATGTCGGGCATTATGGCGAGGTCTATTTCGCGCATGGCTATTCCGGCAAGGGCGTCATCCTGTCGACGCTGTCGGGAAAGCTCTTGGCCGAGGCGATCACCGGCGATGCGTCACGGCTCGACCTGTTGTCGACGCTGACGCCAATGCCGTTCCCCGGCGGCACGGCGCTGCGCGGGCCGCTCTATGTGCTGGGCATGCTGTGGTACGCGATGCGGGATCGGATCAAGCATTGAGGTCGGTTCATGGTCAGAACCGCCGTCGAAATTTGACCATGTGGACAAAGGTCCGGAGCCGATCCATAGTTGCCCGTCTGACATTTTCGCGAACAGCCGGCTCGACACGGCTGTCGAACAGAGGGGACTGCAATGGATAACCGCAAGATCAAAATCCGCCTGGCGCATGAAGGCCTGTCGCGACGCACTGTGCTGGAACTCGGCGCGCTCGGTCTCGCCGCGGCGATGCTGCCGGGCGCTGCCTTCGCCAAGGACAAGAAGCTGAAGGTCGCCGCGATCTTCGCGACGCCGATCGAGGAGCCCTGGGACAACCAGATCCATGTCGCCCTGCAGAAGGCAGTCAAGGAACTCGGTATCGAATACAAATGGTCCGAGAAGGTGCAGACCGCGGATTTCAGCCGCGTGATGCGCGAATATGCGCAGGGCGGCTACCAGCTGGTGCTGGGCGATGCATTCGCCGCCGAGCGTGAATCGCGCCGCACGGCGAAACAGTTCCCGAAGACCGCCTTCCTGTTCGGCTCCGGCGCCGGGCCAGCCGAGCCCAATTTCGGCGTCTTCGACAATTGGATACACGAGCCCGCCTATCTCGCCGGCATCATCGCGGGCAAGATGTCCAAGTCGGGCACGGTCGGCGCCGTCGCGGCGATGGGCATTCCCGAAGTGAACCGGCTGGTCAACGCCTTCTTTGCCGGCGCCAAGGAGGTCAATCCCAACATCAAGAAGAAAGTCGCCTTCATCGGCTCCTTCTTCGATCCCCCCAAGGCCAAGGAAGCGGCGATCGCCCAGATCGACGCGGGTGCCGACGTCATCTACGCCGAGCGCTTCGGGGTCATCGAGGCGGCCGTGGAAAAGAAGGTGTTCGCCATCTCCAACATGTCGGACCAGTCGAGCCTCGGCCCCGACACGGTCATCACCGGTCCGGTCTGGGACATGTATCCGACCGTCGAACAGGCAATCAAACTGGTCAAGGCCGGCGTCTTCACCGCCCAGGACTATGGCGATTTCTCGCGCATGGCCAAGGGCGGTTCTTCGCTGGCGCCATACCACAAGTTCGACAAGACGCTGCCGGCTGATGTCAAGGATTTGGTCGAGAAGAAGAAGGCCGAGATCCTCGAAGGTAATTTCCGGGTGGATGTCGACGAGAACACGCCGGTTTCGGATTGACGCCTAATTGAGGGCGGCGCGAGGCGCCCCCCTCTGCCCTGCCGGGCATCTCCCCCTCAAGGGGGGAGATTGGCTGCTTCGGTCTTGGCGCTTTTCCTGAGACGTAGAAGGTTGGCGAAAGCCGACGCGACATCCAATCTCCCCCCTTGAGGGGGAGATGGCCGGCAGGCCAGAGGGGGGCGCCTCGCGCTCCGTCCTCCCAATTCAGGAGCACTCTTGTCCGCCCCACTCATCGAAATGCGCGGCATCACCAAGAGCTTTGGCGCCGTCAAGGCGAACGAGGCCGTCGACCTCAGCGTCGCGCCCGGCGAAATCCTTGGCCTGTTGGGCGAGAACGGCGCCGGCAAGACCACGTTGATGAACGTGCTGTTCGGAGCCTATGCGCCGGACGCGGGTGAAATCCTGATCCACGGCAAGCCGGTGCGGATCACCAGTTCGGCCGATGCGCTGGCCGCCGGCATCGGCATGGTGCACCAGCATTTTCATCTGGCGCCGCGATTGACGGTGCTGGAGAACCTGTTGATCGGCATTCCCGGCAAGAGCGGACGGATCGATCGCGCCGGCGGGCTCCAGCGGCTGGCCGAAATCGGCCGCCAGCATGGGCTGATGCTCGAGCCCGATCTGCCCGTGTCGTCCTTGTCGGTGGGCGAGCAGCAGCGGCTCGAAATCGTCAAGGCACTGTTTCGCGGCGCGAGGCTGCTGATCCTCGACGAGCCGACGGCCGTACTGGCTCCGAGCGAGGTCGACGGGCTGTTCTCGGCGTTGCGTTCGATGGCAGCGCAAGGCCTCGGCATCATCTTCATCTCGCACAAGCTCAACGAGGTGCGGGCGCTGACGCATCGCTGCACCGTGCTGCGGCTTGGGCGCGTCGCCGGCCGCGTCGATGATCCGGCCAACACGACGTCGAGTGCCATGGCGCAACTGATGTGCGGGCACGAGATCGTGCCGCCGGCGAGGGGGCCATCGACGCCCGGCGAGGCGGTGCTGACGCTGGACGGCATTTCTACCTCGAAGCATTCAGGCACGGCGCTGCGCGGCGTCTCGCTTGCCGTCCGGTCCGGCGAAATCCTCGGCATTGCCGGCGTGTCGGGCAATGGGCAGCGCGCGCTGGCGGAGGTGATCTCCGGTGTGCGCGCGCCCGATACCGGACGGATGACGATCTCCGGCCAGACGGTCACGCGGTTCTCGCCGCGGGAGGTGCAGGCGCTTGGGCTCGGACGCATCCCGGAAGACCGCATGACCACGGGGCTGGTGACGAACCTGCCGCTCGCGGATTCCATGGTGCTGCCGCGTATCGGCACGGCGGCCTTCAGCAGCCGGGGATTGCTCAAGCCCGATGCCATCCGCGCCTTCGCCGAGGCGCAGATCAAGGCCTATGATATCAGGTGCCCCGGGCCGATGACCCGGGCGGGCGCGCTGTCGGGCGGCAATTTGCAGAAGGCGCTGCTGGCGCGCGAACTCGCTTTCGATCCGAAGGTGCTGATCGTCTCGCAGCCGACACGCGGCCTTGATATCGGCGCCGCCCGTTTCATCCATGAGAAGTTCCTCGACATGCGGGCCAAGGGGCGCGGCATCATCGTCATCGGCGAGGACCTGGAAGAATTGCTCGTGCTCTGCGACCGGATCGCGGTGATGTATGAGGGCCGCATCGTCGGAACACTCAACAGCGCCGATGCGACGATCGCGCGGCTCGGCTTGATGATGACCGGGGCGGAGGGCCACAGCTGATGTTTCGCCTGGAAGTCCGCACGTCGACGCCCGCCTGGTTCAACCTGGCTTTGCCCCTGCTGGCGGTCGCGGCCACGCTCATCCTGTGCAGCGGCCTGATCGCGCTTGCCGGGGCGGGCGTGTTCGAATCCTACGGCGTGATGTTCACGGCCTCGCTCGGAGACAGCTACGCCATCACCGAAACCCTGGTCCGCGCGGCGCCAATGATCTTCACCGGGCTGGCGGTCGCCGTCGCCTTCCGGGCCAAATTCTGGAACATCGGCGGCGAGGGACAATTGCTGGCCGGTGCAGTGGCCAGCTGCTTCGTCGGCGCCATCCCGATGCCCGGCGCGCTCGCCATGCTGCTGATGGCGGTGGTTGGAGCGGCCGCGGGGGCGGCGGTCGCACTTGTCCCGGCGACGTTGCGGGTGAAATTCAAGGTCGACGATGTCGTCAGTTCGCTGCTGCTCAATTCGGTCATCTACTATGCGCTGATGGCCCTGATCGAAGGGCCGTGGAAGGATAGCTTCAGCGGCTATCCGATCTCGCCGCCGATCGAGGATTTGGCCAACTTCCCGGTGCTGATCGAAGGCACGCGGCTGCATCTCGGCGTCGTCGTGGCGCTGCTCGCCGCGCCGTTGATCTGGTTCCTGATCGCGCGCACGACGCTCGGCTTCCGGATCCGGGTTACAGGCGAGAACCCGGAGGCGGCCCGCTATGGCGGCATCCATGTCGAGCGCGTTCTGATCTCGACCGCTTTGTTATCGGGTGCGCTGGCGGGACTGGCCGGCGTCGGTGAGGTCGGCGGCGTGCATTTCCAGGTGATGAGCGACCTCTCCCCGGGCTACGGCTATTCCGGCATCGTCGTCGCCATGCTGGCGCGGCTCAATCCGTTGGGCGTGGTGCCGGCGGCGATCTTCCTCGCCGCCGTGATGACCGGGGCCGAGGCGATGTCGCGGGCGACCGGCGTGCCGGCCTTCCTCAGCGACGTCATCCAGGGGACCGCCCTGCTTGCCATGCTGGTGGCGCTGCTGTTCACCGCCTATCGCATCCGCCGCGTCGGAGCAGCCTCATGAACGTGGTGTTGGAACAGATCTTCCAGGTCGGCTTCCTGGCCGCCATCATTCGCATAGCGACGCCCTTGGCGTTTGCAACGCTGGGCGAAATGTTCTGCGAACGCGCCGGCGTGCTCAATCTCGGCATCGAAGGCATCATGCTGCTGTCGGCGATGACCGGCTTCACCGCTACAAGCCTCAGCGGCAGCCTGTGGCTCGGCGTGCTGGCGGCGCTGCTGACCGGGGTGCTGATGGGGGCGCTGCACGCGGTGTTCACCGTGGCGCTGGGCTTGAGCCAGCATGTCTGCGGTATCGGTGTGACGCTGTTTTCATCGGGCCTTGCCTATTTCCTCTACCGGCTGATCTTCGGCCAGCAATCGGTACCGCCGAGCATCAAGGGTTTCCAAACAGTCCCGATACCCGTCCTGTCCGACATTCCGGTTCTGGGGCCGGCGGTGTTCAACCAGTTCGCGCTGGTCTACATGGCGATCCTCGCCATCCCGCTCGCCGCCTTCGTGCTCTACCGCACGCCCTGGGGCCTGTCGGTGCGCATGGTCGGCGAGAACCCGCGCGCCGCCGATTCGGCCGGGGTGAGCGTCATTGCCACGCGCTTCCAGGCGGTCATTCTCGGCGGTGCGCTGATGGGGTTGGCGGGCGCCTTCCTGTCAATGGCGCAGTTCAACGCCTTCACCTTCGGCGTCGTCTCCGGTCGCGGCTGGGTGGCGATCGCGCTGGTCGTCTTCGGCCGCTGGGATCCGTGGCGCTCGGCGGGAGCGGCGCTGCTGTTCGCCTTTGTCGATGCGCTACAACTGCGCATGCAGGCAAGCGGGCTGGGACACATTCCCTACGAAGCGTTCCTCATGCTGCCCTTCATCTTCACCATCGTCGCCATGGCGGTGATGTCGCGCAATGCGGTAGCCCCATCGGCCCTGCTCAAGCCGTTTAGACGGGAAGAGAGGTAATAGGCGTGGCGCCTTTCCTTCTCCCCCGTCGATCGGGGGAAAGGTGTCGAGCGCAGCTCGACGGATCGGGGGTCGACCTCCGGCGCGATGTAGAGAGGTTCTTGTGCATAAGTTGGCCACGGTTGCCAAGTGGTTCCCCCACTCCGTCTCGGCTTCGCCGAGCCACCTCTCCCCCCTCTGGAGGGAGAGGAAAGGCGCCAAGCCTTGGCTACTCACATCGCGGTAAAGCCGTTGTCGACGAAGAGATGCGCGCCGTTGACGAAGCTCGCCTCGTCGCTGGCGAGATAAAGTGCCGCCTTCGCCACCTCTTCCGGCTCGCCGATGCGGCCCTGCTGCGCGGCAAGTGCTGCGTCGGAAACGTCGACGCCGAGCCTGCCGAGGTCCGCGACCTCGCGCAGGCCGTGCGGCGTGCGGATGAAGCCGGGACAGACGGCGTTGCAGCGGATGTTGCGGTCGCGGAACTCGACGGCGATGGCGCGAGCGAACATGTGGCAGGCGCCCTTGGTGGTGTCGTAGAGCACCTCCATCGGTGTCGCCGCCACCGCGGAGATGGACGAGGTACAGACGATCGAACCGCCACCGGCCGCGATCATGCCGGGCAGCACGGCGCGCGTCATCAGGAACATCGAGCGGACATTGACGGCGTGCAGCCAATCCCATTCCTGAACGGTGGTCTCCAGGAAGGGCTTGATAACGATCGTGCCGGCATGGTTGAACAGCACCGTAACCGGGCCGAGCTTTTCGGTCGCACCCTTCACCGCCGCCTCGACCTGCGCCTCGTCGGAGACATCGGCGACAAAATGCTCGGCGACATGGCCACGCGCACGGATCGCCGCCGCGGTGGTCGCGGCTGCCTCGCCATTGCGGTCGATGATCGCCACCCTGGCGCCTTCCGCGGCGAACAGCTCGGATGCCGCCCCGCCCATTCCCGTGGCGCCGCCCGAAACGATGGCGACCTTGCCGGCCAGTCTTGTGCCCATGCTGCTGCTCCCCATTGTTGATGCATTTCCTGTGCGTGGGGGATGCTATCGCGCCCGCGTCGGATGGCCAAGCTACACGGTCCATCGTCGCCATAGCGTGGCGGAGGGGCAGGCAAGCGCCGGTCCAGACGCCGCGCGCGCCTGGGACGAGCCGACGCAAAGTGCATCAGTGCTCCGGGCCAACACCCGGGCTGCGGAGCATTCAGTAGCATGAGATACTGCGAATGGCCTCTTTCGAGGGAAAATTTCCCTACAACCGCCGAAAAATAGCAATCGACAATGTCTACTGATTTTATAGAGTAATCAGCGAGACGGAGGTCGATATGTCCTATATCCAGAACGCACAGACGGATCGCGGCGACCAGAGGCTGGCCGATACCCAGGCCTTCCGTCCAGCCTATGCGGGTGCCTTTGCCTATGTCGTCTTTGCCCTCGCATTCGTGTTCACCGCGGCAATTGTCCTGGGTCTTATTGCCTGAGTAAAGGCGGCTCACCGCCACTTTCCAGCATCCGGAGTTGAACGAACCCGAGTCGCGGGGTGAACCCGCGCGGCCGCATTCCGATCGATTGACCGCATCAGTGATGGAGGAGATGGCAATGCTGATCGAGTTCACGCATGTTCCAGGCAAGACCCACGCCGATAGCTCGGCTCCCTTCTTCTACGACTTCGCCGAGACGGCGACAAAGCTTGGCCTGATCGAGGATGGCGGCTTCCAGAAGATCATCGTCGACGACACGGCGGGCCTGCTCACGAACATGGATATCGCCGCGCAGGTGCTTGACCGAACCTCGTCGCTGGAGGTCGTCCTCACCCATTGGGCCGGGGTGGTCGACCCGACCGTGGCTGCGAGACAACTGGCCGCCATCGATGCCAGGAGCGGCGGCCGGCTGGCACTGCGGATGCTCAGCGAGCCGTTGAGCGACGACGATGCCGAAACACGGCCGGTCGGGCACACAGTCATCTGGCAGCGCATCGACGAATATCTGGTGCTGCTGAAACGGCTTTGGTCGAACGACCGGCCCTTCGACCACGAGGGCGCGTTCTACAGCATCAAGGGTGGCTACATCGAGCGCAAGGGCCCGCATGGCGCTGACCTTTCCATTCGCATGGGCGGCCAATCCGGAACCGCGCTCAGAGTGGCCGCCCGCCATGCCGATGTCTTCGAATTGGCGCCGGGCTCGATCGATGAGGTCGGCCGGCTGATGGAGCGGGTGCGCGCCGCAGCCGCCGAACATGGCCGCGCCGGCAAATTGCGCTTCGCGCTTCCGGTCAGGATCCACCAAGGGGCGTCCGCCGCCGGCCACAAGGCGGTCGACCTGTCCGGGCCGCCGGCCCAGGTCGCGCTATCGCTGCTGGCCTATACCGGACTCGGTATCGATGAATTCATGATTGCCGGCGTCGACACGCCGCGCGAGATCGCGACGGTAGGACGCGAAACGCTGGCCCTGCTTCGCAATTCGCTGGCACGGCGCGAGGCGGAGACGCCACAAGCCGGAGCCTTTGCGCCGCACCCCGCCTTAAGGACGCAAGCCCGGGTCTGATCGGGAATTGGGTAGGTTTCAGCCCAGCACGTTCCCAACGATCGTTCCGAACCTCGCCGGATCGAAGGCCGGCAGGATGAGCGGGTCGACGAAGCCGTCGCGCCGTGCGGTCAGGACATATTGCATCATGGCCTCGTTGTCGGGCATTTCGAAGATCTGGACGAAGTCGTAGGCGCCGAGGGTCGCGTAGAATGCGATCGATCGGCCGCCGAGCGCAGCGACGCGCTCCTCGCTCACCTTGCGGCGATCCGGGCTGCCGGCGAGCTCGGCAAGCCCCTTGTCAGTCAGCCGCATCAGCGAGACATAGAGCTGGCTGGTCACCGCTCCGGCGGCTGTCCCCTCATGCGACGGCATGTCTGTGCGCCTCGCCTGACAGGATCGACAGACCCGCGATGACCGCATCCGAATCCGCCAACGCGCCGAAGATGCCGTTCTCGACCGTAACCATGTGAAGGGCAGCCTCATGCGCTTTCGCGTCGCCGCTCGCGCAGGCGTCCGAAATGGTCAGGCACTGGAAATTGCGGTCGCACGCCTCGCGCAGCGTCGTGTGCACGCAGACATCGGTGGTGCAGCCCGAAAACAGCAGATGCGTGATACCTTGCGCGCGCAGCACATGCTCGAAATCGGTGTAGGTGAAGGCGCTGTTGCAGGTCTTGTCGACGATGATGTCGTGCGCGGCCACGTCGATCTCAGGAACGATCTCGAAACCCGGGCTTGACCGCAGAAGGACGTCGGTTCCTTCAAGGCCCGCGCGCTTGCGCCGCCATTTTTCGTAAGGTGTCATGTCGGCCATGTCTGCCCGGTATCCTTGGCGTGTGTGAACGATCCTGAGACCTGCCGCGCGGGACGCCGATATCACGCGGTTCACGGTCGGCAGGATCGCGCGCAACCTCGAGGGGTCATAGCCCTGCCTGGCGAAATAGCCGGACGTCGAGAGGAAATCCTCCTGCAGATCGATGACGACAAGGGCGGTGTTCTCGGCGACCAGCCGGCCATCATAGGGAAAGTCGAAAGGCGTCGCCTTGATCATCCGGTCCTCTTTCCACCGCTTGCGGGCGGTCTGCTGCGGGAGCGCCTGTGCGGCGGCCCATCAACTGCAATGCCTGTCCGAACCGCAGCGCGGTTGGGGCGGCGTGCGCTACTACTCGCTCGGCAGGACGCCGATCGCGGCCGGATCGATCCGGCATTCGACGACCTGTCCCGGCTTGTATTCACTGTGGGCTTCCGACCGCAGGGTGGCAACCATCTGCTCGCCGGTGGATGTCCGCAACAGGATGCGTTCAACTGCACCGACGAAGGAGTTCTCGACCACTGTCGCGCGAAAGCCGATCCCGTCGCCAGGAGCCGGCCCGAGCCGGATGTGCTCCGGCCGCACCCATATGGTGAGCACGTCCCCCGGCCGCTCGCGCGGCTGCAACGGAGCCGAAAAGCGCGTCCCGAAGGCCTCGACCATGGTCTCGTCATCGTCGGCACGATGGCCCGACAAAAAATTGTTCTCGCCGAGAAATCCGGCGACGAAGTGTGTCGCCGGCTTCTTGTAGAGGTCCCTCGGCGGGCCGATTTCGACGATGCGGCCATGGTTGAAGACGGCGATGCGATCCGACATCGCGATCGCCTCTTCCTGGTCGTGGGTGACATAGACAAAGGTCACACCGGTCTCGCGGTGCAGCCGCTTCAACTCCTTCTGCATCGTTTCGCGCAGCATGCGGTCGAGAGCCGAAAGCGGCTCATCCAGCAGCAGGATGCGCGGTCCGAATGCCAGCGCGCGTGCGATGGCGACGCGCTGCTGCTGGCCGCCGGACAGTTCGCGCGGCTTGCGCCCGGCCAGATTGTCGAGGCCGACGAGCGACAGCATTTCGGCGACCCGGGCATCGATCCTCGCCTTCTCCCATTTGCGGACCTTGAGGGAGAAGGCGATGTTGTTGGCGACGCTCAGATGCGGGAAAAGGGCATAGCCCTGGAAGACGAAACCGAAATCGCGGTCTTCCGGGTCGAGATGGGTTATGTCCTTGCCGTCGAGCCTGATCGTCCCCTTGCTCGGCGTGGTGAAGCCGGCCAGCGACATCAGCAAGGTGGTCTTGCCGGAGCCGGAAGGCCCTAGCAGGGTGACGAATTCGCCCGCCTCGACCGAGAGATTTATCCCGGTCAGGGCGGTGACCTTGTCGTAGGTCTTTGCCAGATCCTCGATGGCCAGCAGCGTCATGTCAGATCGGATCTCTGATCAGGGGCGCCGTCGAGCAATGCAGCCCGCCGCCGCCCAGCTCCACCGTTTCGTAATTGCATGTCAGAACGGTGATGCCGGCGGCATCGAGACGGTCCGACAGGCGCTGCGAACGGCTGCCATGCATGATGACGCGTCCGGGCGCCACGGCAAGGCAATTTAGCGACATGGCGCTGTCCTCGGGCGGCAGTTCGATCAGCTTGATGCCGCGCTTCTGCAGATATTCGATGAACGGATAGGGCAGTTCGTTGACATTGACGATCGCCGTCTCGACGTCGACCATGATGAAGGCGCCGTCAATATGGATGCGGTAGCCGGGCATCGGCACCTTGATCAGCGTCACGCCGAGGCCCGCGAGGATGCTCTCGACCTGCCGCACACCTTCCGGATTGCAGGCGATGCTGACCGTGCAGACGGCCGTCTTGTCATCGATGAAGGCAAAGCCGCCGCCCTCGAACACGGCCGAGCCATGAATGGTGCCGAGGATCGGACAGCCGGCCTTGGCAAGCGCCCGGGTCACCGGCAGTTCCTCACCGCGGCGCACCCGCCGCGCCAGACGCGTGACGATGGCGCCGCCCGGGATGCCGATGACGCTGTCGCGGGTGTAGATCTGCTTCATCGCGCCGGGCGCTGCCTTGTCGACGAGAATGACATCGACGCCTTCCGAGCGCAGCAGGCCGGTGAACTCGTCATGGGCGCGCTGCATGGCCGGCAGATCAGGCATGGTGCGGCCCATCCAGTACCAGCCCTTCTCTGGATCGCCGAAGCCGCCGATCTCGTCCATCGGCTTATTCTCGACGACCGAGAGCTCGTCGCCCGGCCGGTGCATCAGCACGGCGCGCAGCTTGCCCACATCATTGTTGCAGCCCCAATGGCGGCCCCATACCGGGATCTGTTCCTCGGCTGTGTCAAAGCCCGGCTCCGGCACCGATCCGAAGATGCTGAAGAATTTGTTCTCCCGGTACTCGTTGTCGCTCATCGCGGTGCTCATTCGTATTCCTTTCTTTCAAGTGCCCCCGACAACCGGGATTGGCGGTTAAAGTCTCTGGCGCTGCCGGCGTTCGATCAGCGAACGCGCGATCAGCGCCAGCACGGTGATGACCAGCAGGACCGTGGCGATCGCCGCCAGCGCCGGATCGACCGCATCCTGGATGCTTGTCCAGATGCGTCGCGGCAGCGTGACGACGGCGCGTCCGGTGATGAATAGCGTGACGGTGATCTCGTCCCATGAGGCGACGAAGGCGAGCAGGGCGCCGGCGGCGACGCCGGGAAGGATGTTGGGCAAGATCACCTTGCCAAACACGGTCATCGGCCTGGCGCCGAGGCTCCTGGCCGCCTGCACCAGCCTCTGGTCGAGATTAGACAGCGACGCGCCAATGGCCAGCACGGTCAGCGGCAGGGCGAGCACGACATGCACCAGCACGACGCCGGTGTAGCTGTCCAGCAGCGACAGGCGCGCCCATAGCTTGACCATGCCGACTGCGTAGATGATCGGCGGCACGATCATCGGCGACAATAGCAATATGCGCATCAGGGATGGCCACCAGCCGCCGGCCGCCCAGGCGCCGACGGCGAAGGCGACGCCAAGCGCGGTGGCGATCGCCGCGCAGGCCAACGCGATGCCGGCGCTGGTCAGCATGCTGGGCAGCCAGCCCTTGCTCCAGTCGGCCAGGGCCGCGAAATGCTGCAGGGAGATCCCGTCCTGCGGCAGAGAGAGGTAGTCGCGGTCGGTGAGCGCCACCGGAATGACCACCAGGATCGGCACGAAGAGGAAGCCCAGCAGGCACCAGGCCAGGATGCGTGGCAGGCCGACCTCGATGATGGGCCGCGGCCTCATTGCTGCGGCCTTGCGACGAAGGCGGCGCGCAGCGCCGGACTGCGCATGGCGGCGAAAACGATGATGCCGACCACCAGCAGCAGCATCGTCGACAGCGATGTGGCGAGGTCCCAGCGCGAAGTGCTGGATATCTGCACCGAGATATATTCGGCGATCATCAGGGTCTTGCCGGCACCGAGCAGCGCCGGCGTGACCAGGAAGCCGAGCGAGAATACGAACACGAACAGGGTCGCCAAGGCGAGGCCCGGCAGGCTGAGCGGCAGCCAGACGCGCCAGAAGATCGTTGCCGGCCGCGCGCCGAGCGATCGCGCCGCCTGCATGATGCGCCGGTCGATGTCGGACAGGTTGGCGTAGAGCAGCAGGATGGCGAACGGCATCATGTAATGCACCATGCCGATGGTGACGCCGAGCAGATTGTAGACGAGGTCGAGCGGGCTCGAAATGACCCCCGTCTCCATCAAGGCGCCGTTGAGCACGCCGCGGCGGCGCAGGATTGTAATCCAGGAGAAGGCCCGGACCAGAACCGATATCCAGAACGGCACCAGGACCAGGAACAGCGAGACGCGGCGCAGGCCGGCCGACATGTGGATGATGGCGAAGGCGACGATGTAGCTGGCCACCACGGTCAGCACCGTCGTCATGATGGAAACTTTGAGCGTGGTCACGACGACGCGCCCGACCGCCGCATTGGCGAACAGGTTCTGGTAATTGGCCAGGCCGGGCTTCGGCTCGGTCACGCTCAGCGCCAGCACCTGGAGGATGGGCGCCGCGTAGAGGCAGATCGCGACAAGGCTGGCGGGGAGCGTCAGCAGCAAGGCCGTTCTTTTGAAATTTCGCATCGGATCGGGAGCCGCCGCCTGTCGGCGGCAGCCCCTCCCTGTTTGGCGTGGCCGATCAGCTCGAAATGAAGTCCAGATATTTGTTCTGGAGCTCGGTCTCATGTTCGGCGTAGTAGGCCGGGTTGAGCATGATCTGCGAGGCCGCATTCTCCTTCGTCGTCGGGTTCACGGCGGCATCCTGCGGGCTCATCAGAGCCAGCGTCTTGGGATTGGACGGCCCGTTGCCCATCAGCTGCAGCAGCACGAGCTGGCCGGCCGGGTCGAGCGTCGAGTTGATGAACTCGAACACCTTCTTGCCGGCCGGATTACCCTTTGGAACCGACCAGGCGCTGGCTGACAGGATGTTCTGCTCCCAAATCCACTTGAACTGGTCGGGCTTTTCCTTGTTGAGCAGGTTGGCGCGGGTGTGCCAGATGTTGCCCATCACCACTTCGCCTTCGCGGAACAATTGCTGCGTCTGCGCGCCGCCTTCCCAGAAGATGATGTCGCCCAGCATCGGCTTGAGCTTCTTGAACGCACGGTCGACGTCAAGGGGATAGAGGTCGGCGGGCTTGACCCCATCGGCCATCAGGACGAATTCGAGCTGGCCCTGGATCCATTTGCACATGGTGCGCTTGCCTGGGAATTTGGCCGTATCGAAGAAGTCCGCCCAGCCCGTCGGGGCGACGCCCTTGGTCGCCTCGGCGTCATAGGCGAGCACGTTCGAGTAGACGTAATTGGAAATGCCGTACTCGCCGGCGAAGGCCTCCGGCACCTGCGACTTGTCTACGATCGAATAGTCGATCTTCTCGACCAGGTTGCCTTTGCCGAGTGTCAGCGAGTCGATCATGCCGCCGTCGGTGGCGTCCCAGATCACCTTGCCGGACTCGACCATGGCGCGGATTGTGCCGACGGCCGGGCCCGCACCGTCGATCACCACCTTCATGCCGCTCTTCTTGGTGAAGGGATCGCCATAGGCCTTGGCGAAGGCATCGGCCGCGGCGCCGCCCCAATTGCAGACGACGATTTCGGATGCGTCTGCCATGGCGACGCCGGGCTTGAAGGCGGCCACCAGTCCGAGACCGCCCAAGGCGGTCAGGAACGAGCGGCGATCGATCTCACCACGGTTTAGTTTGTCCAGCGCGATCTGAGCCGCGTCCTGTGCGAAATGCGAGATTGTCATTGTTCATGCTCCCATTGTTGATGTTCGGTTTGCAGGCATGCGCGGAGTTGATCCGTCGCTGTTTCTTGTATGCCGTGATCTCTTCCGAGCGTTTTGCTTCGGAACCATGGCCTAAAGTCCCGCTCTTGACGGCGGTTGTTGAGTTCCCAAGGCGTTTCCTGCCGATTTCCAATGTGTCTTGCGTGGCGCGGACACGGACTGGCGTACCACAAGCTCGACCGCCACGCGTTCGATGTCCGGCATATCGGCGCCGTTGACATGATCGACCAGCAGGCCGACCGCCCGGCGCCCGAATTCCGCCGCCGACTGGTGGACTGTGGTCAAGGGCGGATCGAGGAGGTCGACATTGCGGATGTCGTCGAAGCTGACCAACGAGAGGTCCGCCGGCACCAGGATGCCCAACTTGCGGCACCCTTGCAGGATTCCCAGCGCCAGCATGTCGCCGGACGCGAAAATCGCGGTTGGCGGATTGTCCAGCGTGGCGAAACGCTGCAGCGCGAGGAGCCCCGATTCTTCGTCGTATTCGCCGAAGAAGACAAAGTCGGGATTGACGTCCACCCCGGCATTGTTGAGGACTTCCTCGAAGGCGCCAAACCGCTCCTTGCTGCTGAGCAGCGCTTGCGGGCCGCCCACAAAAGCGATCGCGGTGTGCCCGTTCTCCACAAGATGGGCGGTAGCCAGGCCGGCGCCGCCGCGGTTGTCGGCAAAAAGACGCGGGGCGATGGCGCCCGGAACGTCCTCGTCGACCAGAACGACATTGCTGCAGGCATTGATCTTTTCGACCAGCGCGCCGTCGTCGGGGTGGTTGGTCATCAACAGGATGCCGTCGACCTGCGCGTCATCGATGCGCGACAGGAACGCCAGCTCCTTGGCTGCCATGTTGCGGCTGTTGAACGTCACCAGGCTGTAGCCGAGCCGGCTTGCTTCTTCTTCCGCGGCGCTCGCGATGGCGGCGAACAGGGGGTAGGAGATATCCGAGACGATGAGGCCGATGGTCTCGCTGCGGCCCTTGCTGAGGCGTCGCGCGAGGGCGTTCGGGCGGTATTCCAGTTTGGCCACGGCGGAGCGGATGCGCTCGCTGGTTTCGGCGGGCAATTTGATGCGCCCGTTCAGATGACGCGACACCGTGGTGACCGACACGCCCGCCGCATGCGCAACGTTTCTGATCGTCGATGCCGTCGGCTTCTTCATGGAAGTTTGGCCAATCCCTTTTCCGTTTCGTCAGGATTTCAGCACAGCGAATTTCCTTTGTAAACCGCTTTACTAAACCGGTTTCATAAATTACGCTTTTGCCAGGGAACGAGGCGGCGCCGCAGCAGCGGCGCGACGCATGCAGGCACGGAGGACCAGATGGCCGCGACACGGCGCGTTTTGATAGCCGGTGAATCCTGGACTGTTCACAGCACCCACCAGAAGGGCTTCGACAGCTTCTCGACGGTCGAATATGCCGAGGGGATTCGCTGGCTGCGCGACGCCCTGGAAACCGGCGGTTGGCAGGTCGACTACCAGCCGGCTCATGTCGCCGCGCGCGATTTCCCCTTCGATGCCAAAGCGCTGTCGGACTATGATTGCGTGATGCTGAGCGACGTCGGCGCCAATACGCTGCTGCTCCACCCCGATACGTTTGTCCGCTCGGTCGCGTTGCCCAACAGGTTGCACGCAATCCGCGACTACGTCGCGGCCGGGGGCGGCTTCGTCATGGTCGGCGGCTATATGACGTTCCAGGGCATCGAAGCCAAGGGCCAGTATTCCGGCACGGCGATCGAAGAGATCCTGCCGGTCAACATATCGAGGTTGGACGATCGGGTCGAATCCCCCCAGGGCGTCACGCCGGAGATCGTCGATGCATCACATCCTATCGTCTCTGGCCTCGGCCCCGCATGGCCGCATCTGCTGGGTTTCAACCGGGTCACGCCGAAGGGCGACGCCACGGTGATCGCGAAGGTAGGTGACGACCCGCTGATCGTCGCCGGCCACTACGGCAAGGGGCGGAGCGTCGCCTTCACGTCGGACTGCGCGCCGCACTGGGCGCCAGCGGCGTTCGTCGAGTGGCAGGGCTACGCGCCGCTGTGGCGGCAATTGGCGGCATGGGTTTCGGGCAAGTGACGCTCAATCACGGAGCCGGCCGATTATGAGACCATTCGGGGCCTATGTCGTCGAATGCCTTGCCGCGAACGGCGTCGACCATGTATTCGGTATTCCGGGCGTCCATACGGTCGAACTTTACCGGGCCTTGCCTGGAAGCCCGATCCGCCACATTACGCCGCGCCATGAGCAGGGCGCGGGATTCATGGCCGAAGGCTATGCCCGTGTCACCGGAAAGCCGGGGGTCTGCTTCGTCATCACCGGCCCGGGCCTGACCAACATCGCCACCGCGATGGCGCAGGCCTATGGCGAGTCCTTGCCGATGCTGGTGATCTCGACCGTCAATCCGGTCGGCGCGATGGGATCGGGAGCCGGCCATTTGCACGAACTGCCCGACCAGCGTCAATTGATGCGGCAGTTCACCGCCTTCAGCCATACGATCCTGGACATTGCCGAATTCGACACGGTCCTTGCGCGCGCTTTTGCCGTGTTTTCCGCGTCCCGGCCACGGCCGGTGCATATAGAGATTCCGGTGGACCTGCTGGTTCGGGACAGTTCCGGTCTCGGCGCGGCTCGCGCCATTTCGCCGATCGCGCCGCCAGGGCCCAACGCGGCCGCCGTGAGCGAGGCGGTCGAGGCCTGCGCGCGTGCCTCCAGGCCACTGATTGTCGCGGGTGGAGGCAGCAAGGCGGCTGCGGGCGCGATCGCGCGCCTTGCCGGCCTGCTGGATGCTCCCGTGCTGATGACCACAAACGGGCGCGGTGTGCTCAGCGACGCCGATCCGTTGGCCGTGCCGCTCAATCCGGGCTACGACGCGGCCCACCGCCTTCTAGCGCATGCCGATCTCGTCATCGCGGTAGGAACGGAACTCGGACCGACCGATTTCGACGACACGTTGCCGGCGGTGAAGTCCATGCGCCCGAAAGTCATCCGCATCGACCTCGATCCGGAGCAGATCTGCCGGGGCCTTCCGGCGGACATCGGCATCATTTCGGACGCCAGGCTGGCCGTCGAGGCCTTGTGTGACGGCGCACGCCAAAGAGAGGCCGGGCAGGGGGCAGAAAGGGTCAGGGCGACGCTGGGTGATTTCGAGACCGGCCTGTCGGCGCGGACCAGAGCCGGGCTCCATTTGCTCAACACGCTGCGGGATACTTTGCCCGACGTCATCATCGTCGGCGACTCGACGCAGCCTGTCTATAGCGGCTGCCTGGGGTTTGCCGCCTCCACGCCCTCGTCCTTCTTCTGCTCGGCGACCGGCTACGGCACGCTTGGATACGCGCTTCCGGCTGCGATCGGCGCCAAACTCGGCAATCCGTCACGGCCGGTGGTCTGCATCACCGGAGATGGCGGCATCCAGTTCACGCTTGCCGAGCTTGGCAGCGCCGTTGAGGCCGATGCCAGACTGATCGTCATCCTCTGGAACAACCAGGGGTATGGCGAGATAAAATCGTACATGCAGGGTCGCGATATCGAGCCGCTCGGCGTGGATATATTCACGCCGGATTTCCGAAAGATCGCCGAGGCTTTCGGATGGCGCTGGGACAAGGCCGCACGGCCGGAGGTTCTTCGGCAGTGCCTGAGCATGGCGTGCGCGCATCAAGGCTCGACGGTCCTTGAAATCGATGAGGCGGCGTTCCTTGAGGCCTTTCCGGCATAGCTCCCGGACGGCTTTAGCAGTGTCTTTCGAGACGTTACCTGCCGAAGGCACGCGCCATCATCTTCAGCACGATGAGACGCCTCGTGCATAGCCCCCATCTTCAATGTTGACTAGACCAGTCATGTTTTATAGTCAGGGGTTCGGCGGCCGCGCCGCGCCTGATTGAAGACATGTCGCCATTCGCGCGATCGCGGATTGTCCCGTCAGAAGCGCGGCCGGTTGCTTTGGTTAAGGATGAAGCCCTTGTCGAGAAATGGCCTCCTGGCGGCGCTTGCCGCATGCGTGATCCTGGCGGCCGGCACCGCCCTGGCCCAGCAGCCGCCGGCAAATGGCGCTGCGATCGAGGCGCCTGCGGCAACAGTGCCGGTGGTAAGGCCTCCGACGATTGCGGCGCCAGCCAACCTTGGGCCACAAGCACCGCAAGGCCAATCGGGCGTCGGCGCGTCCGCTGAAACCATGCCTTCGACCACATCGCTCGCCCTGCCGCATGATTTGTCGCCATGGCGCATGTTCATGGCGGCCGATATCGTCGTGAAGGCGGTGATGATCGGACTGGCCTTCGCGTCCCTCGTCACCTGGACGATATGGCTGGCCAAATCCCTGGAAATTCTCGGCGGCAAGCTGCGCATCCGCCGCGCGGTGCGGGCGATCGGCGACGCAGGGACGCTGAAGCAGGCGAGCAGCGTGCTTGACCGAAGCAGCGGGCCCGGCGTGCTGTTGCTGCGCGCCGCGGAGGAGGAGACCGCGCTTTCAGCCGGCGCGCTCGACCATGTCTCCGGAGACGGGCTGAAGGAGCGGGTCACGTCACGCCTTTCGCGCATCGAGGCGGCGGCGGCGCGTCGCATGTCGCGCGGCACCGGGGTGCTGGCGACGATCGGCTCGACGGCGCCTTTCGTCGGCCTGTTCGGCACCGTCTGGGGCATCATGAACGCCTTCATCGGCATATCGCAGGCGCAGACCACGAACCTCGCCGTGGTCGCGCCGGGCATCGCCGAGGCGCTTCTCGCAACGGCGATGGGCCTTGTCGCGGCGATACCAGCCGTCGTCATCTACAATGTCTTTGCACGCTCGATAGCCGGCTATCGGCAAATCCTCGCCGATGCGTCGGCCGGTGTCGAACGGCTGGTCAGCCGGGACCTGGATTTCCGCCGCGTCATGCCGGCCACGACGGCGTAGATCCATGGCGGGCAGCATGCATAAGGCCATGGACAACGATCTCGAGGAGAACCACGAGATCAACGTCACGCCGTTCATCGATGTCATCCTGGTGCTGCTGATCATCTTCATGGTCGCCGCGCCGTTGGCCACGGTGGATGTCAATGTCGATCTGCCAGGGTCGACCGCAACTCCTGCACCCAGGCCCGAGACGCCGCTGTTCCTGACGCTCAAGGACGATTTGACCCTGGCGATCGGCAATGACAGCGTGCCGCGCGAGGGTTTCGCAGGCACTCTGGACGCAAGGACCAAGGGCGACAAGCAGGCTCGAATCTTCCTGCGCGCCGACAAGGCGGTCGGCTATGGCGACCTGATGGAGGTGATGAACCTGCTTCGCGGCGCCGGCTATCTCAAGATCGCGCTGGTCGGCCTGGAAGAAGCCGGTGCAGCGGCTCCGCCCGCAAATGGAGCAAGGGCGCCGTGACGCTGCCGGCCGCCTTACGCGGGGCAACGCCTTTTCGTTTCGGCTGGCGCGATCTCGGCCTGTGGAGCGGTGCGGCCGCGCTGGTGCTAGGGGTCCATGTCGCGGCCGCCTATGGCGTGCGCAATTTCAACATGACCAGCGAAGCCGATGGCGGCCCGCCGCCAGCCCAGACGATCGACGTGATGCCGATGGTGGTCATGCCGGCCGTGGAGGAACAGGTCGCCACGCTGGACGTCCTGACGCCCGATCAGAGCGAACCGGCACCAGACACGGAGATAGCGCCGGAAGAGCCGGCGGACGAGACGGTACCGGTCGTCGATCGGCCGGACATGGTTCCGCCCGACGAAACAGACCCCACTCGAACCGAAGCGGCCGAACAGACAGCCGCACCGGATGCGATTGCGCCCGATGAGACCGATCCCGCTCAAACCGATGCCGTCCCCGAGGCCGACCAGCCACCGCTGGACGAGGTCGTGCCCGACATCGTCCAGGCGACCGCGCCCGAGGTTGTCATTCCGTTGCCACAGCCGAAGCCGGTGGAGATTGCAAAGGAGAAGAAAAGGCCAGCCCCCGACAAGGCGCAAAAGCCTGTGGTGGAGAAGGTGAAAAAGCCTGTCGACAAGCCCAAGCCACGGCCGAGGAAGGATAAGGCTCCGCCATCCAGAACGGTCACCGTCGCCAGCGCCGATGCGCCGCCCGCCGCCAGGACGGCGGCGCCGACATCGGCGCAGTCGGCATCGAGCTCCGGCGGCGTCAGCAAGTGGAAATCGCGGCTGCGCTCGTGGATTAATCGGCACAAACGCTATCCGAGCGCCGCGAAAGCCCGCCGCTCGGAGGGAACTGTGACCGTCGCCTTCAATGTCGATCTCTCGGGCCGCGTCACCTCGGTGCGCATAATCGGGTCGTCCGGTGACGCGGATCTCGATCGCAGCGCGCTTGATATGCTGAGAGGCGCCACTGTCCCGGCACCTCCCGAAGGCGTCAACTCGCTTGTCAGACTGCCGCTGGGCTACACTCTGCGCGACTGATCGCGTCAGACCTGTGCCATGCCGCCATCGACCACCAGTTCCGCGCCTGTCGTGAAGCTGCTCTCGTCGCTGGCGAGGAACAGGACCGCGGCGGCCACTTCGTCGGGCCGGCCCATGCGCCCAAGGGGGATCATGGTGGCAAGGGCTTGGCGAATTTCATCCGACGCCCCCGCCATCATTGCCGTATCCGTGGGGCCGGGACTGACAACATTGACGCGGATGCCTTTGGCCGCGAGTTCATTGGCCCATGTGCGAGTGAACGCGCGGACCGCGGCCTTGGTGGCGCCGTAGACGCCATATCCCTTAGTGCCGATGTCGCCCGCGATGGAGCCGATCAGCACGATCGCGGCGCCGGGATGCATCAGATCGACGGCACTCTTCGCGGCGAAGACGAGAGAGCGGACGTTCAGCCCGAACGTCTTGTCGAAATGGTCCTCCGAAACGTCCTCGAGCCGGGCATGTTCGGCAAGGCCGGCATTGACGACGAGGATGTCGATGCGCCCCTGTTCAGCTCTGATCTGCTGGAGGACGCGGTCAAGGTCGGCATTGTCGCTAGCGTCGGCCTGTATCCAACGGATGCTGCCGACGCCCGTCGCTTCGGCCGGTTTGCGGCTGGTGGCGTAGACCCTCGCACCCTCACTGGCGAACCGCTGTGAAACGGCGCTACCTATGCCGCCTGCGCCGCCGACAACCAGGGCGATCTTGTTTTCCAATCTGCTCATGTGACCACTCCATCAAAATGATGGAGCACAGATATATAACATATACCTACGGTCAATTACGCACTATATGTAAATCAGATATCGAGGAGTATATCTATGTCAGCCTTGCTTGAAGACCGGTCCGCGTCCGTCAGTCCGCCCCGCCGTCCCAAGCCAGTATCACCGGAGGCGCTGATCGATGTTCAAAAGGTTCGGCCCGTGCTCGAGCAGATCGCCAACAAATGGTCGGTGCTGATCCTGACGGTGCTGTGCACCCGGCCTTCGCGGTTCAACGAGATCATGCGGCGCCTTGACGGCATCACGCACAAGGCACTGGCAGACGCGCTCAAGCGACTGGAACGTAATGGGCTCATTCGCCGCGAGGTGCTGGCAACCGCCACGCCGGTGGGGGTCGAATATACGATCACCCCGCTTGGCCATTCGCTACGGCAACCTTTCGAGGCTCTCTACGAATGGTCCATCACCTATGGACCTGAGCTGGAACGAGCGCAATACGACTATGACGGCGCCCGCAACTGAGGGCGCTCGGATTGGCGGTATCACTGCCCTGTGTCGGCCGCGGAGGGCTAACGCCTCCACGGCCTACTTCATCCACTAAGCGTGGTGTTCGGCATTCCGCTTGCGGGTCGCGGCGGCCTTCTTTGCAGAGGCTGAACGGTCAGCCGCGGACCGGGATGCGGCAGCCTTGCCGCCCTTTTCGCCGCCTTTGTGAGCGGCCGGATGACCCGTGTGCTTGCCGCGACCCGAACCACCCTCCTTCTTCCCGCCGCCATCGTCCTTGTTGACGGTTGCCCAGGCGCGCCGCTCGGCTTCCTTCTCCGACACGCCGCTTTTCTCATAACCCTCGGCTATGTGATCGGCCTTGCGTTCCTGCTTGTCCGTGTATTTCGATTTGTCACCGCGCGGCATCTGTTCCTCCTTCATTATCGTCGTCAATCTCGCGGGCTGCCTGATGCCAATGATGCTCATGGCTGCCGTGCTGTCGCCCATCCGCGTCCCAAAGCTGGTATGCTCGGTCGCGGATACGATCTTCTCTGGAAGGCCGATCCTCTCTGGAGGGCGGATTGTCCTTGGTCGTCGTTGCGTCTGTAAGACCGCTCCGGTCGGGATCTTGCAGGTTCTCCCCCGCCGCATCCCGGTCGACATCTGGATTGTCTTCTGCCGGCAAGTAGCCGGCGGGACGATTCTCGGGCGGCCCTTCCCATCGCGGCATCTGATCCGTTGTGCCGGGCGCGCCGTTCTTGATTCTGGCCATTGGTATCTCCTGCTAATGCTGCTTTTTCGGTCTTGGTCAGACCTCGGGCGCCATCGTCGCGTGCCTCCTGTGCGACAGGCCGGATATCAACTTCGCAGTGATATTGTGGTTCCGGGATTTGTGATGAGGAGGATGGGCTTAGGTCGCCAGGCGCGCGCGCCGATGGGCTGAGCGCAGGTCACGTTACCGCGAGTTGCCTTGCCGGAGGCCCAACGAGATACGGCAGCGTGTGTCTGCGCCGCGACACAAGGCGCGCTCGCACCATCAGCGTCGAAAACAGGCTGTGAACTCGGAAGTTTGAAATTCCGCTGGTGGAGCTGAGGAGGATCGAACTCCTGACCTCGTCATTGCGAACGACGCGCTCTCCCAGCTGAGCTACAGCCCCGTCCAGCGGATGGCGCATTTATCGGGCACGGTGGTTTTCTGTCAAGGCGGGGTTTTGCCGAATCCTGGGGCGTTCGGGCGTCCGTATGGTGAGGCTCGGAGCCTGCCCTTGCCGGTGTCGCGCGCAATGGCTACATGTCGCGCAATCAATGGAGCTTTGAATGAACGCGCTTATCGACACGCTGATCTACGCGCTCGAACTTTACTGGTGGGTGATCATCGCCGCGGCGGTCTTCTCCTGGCTGTACGCCTTCAACGTCGTCAATTCGCGCAACCAGGTCGTCAACAATATCGGCGGCATGCTCTACCGGCTCACCGAACCGGTGTTCCGTCCCATCCGACGCCTGCTGCCGGACCTCGGCGGCGTCGACATCACGCCGATCATCGTGCTCCTGATCATCTTCTTCCTGGAGCGTTTCCTGGATACCACGGTCCGGTCGCTGTTCTACTGATCCATGCAACCGGCCGCGGTCTTCAGGATCGGTCGCGAGGGCGTCGACGTTTTCGTCAGACTGACGCCAAAGTCCGCACTGGACAGGCTTGAGGGGGCAGACACTTCAGCCGACGGCCGCAGCCACCTCAAGGCGCGCGTCCGCGCGGTGCCCGAAAACGGGGCCGCCAACAAGGCACTGGAAAAACTTGTCGGCAAGGCGCTCGGCGTCCCGGCATCGGCCGTGTCGGTCATCGCCGGCGGCACGAGCCGGCTGAAAACCCTGCGCATTCTGGGTGATCCGGCAACGCTGGCGAAAGGCATCGAGGCCCTCGAACGCCGATCCTGATACTCAATCTCCCAGGGGCAGGCGCGGATCGTCGACTTTCAATGTGTTCACGCTCTGCTTGATGCGGCGAAGGTTCTCCAGCACCTTCGGCCCGCGCGTTTCCGCCACGGAGGTGGCTATCATGTCGACGATCGCCAGCAACGCGTAGCGCGACGATGTCGGCTTGTAGATGTTGCCGTCCTCCAGTGGCTGGAAATGGATCACCGTGTCGGCCACCCTGGCCAAAGCGGAGTCCGGCGCGGTGACGGCAATGGTGGTGGCGCCATATTGCTGGGCGACCTGCACGGCATCGATGACGGAGCGCGCATAGCCGGAAACGGAAAAGGCGACCAGGGTGGTTTCGGGCGTGGCAACGGCTGCATACATGCGCTGCAATTGCCCGTCGACCTGCGCCAGCGCCGACAGACCCAAACGGAACAGCCGGTTCTGCATCTCCGTTGCCATCATCGACGAAATGCCGCCGGAACCGAGGCACAGAACATTGCCGGAGGTGGCGATGCGCGCCGCGACGTCGACCAGCGTGGTCATGTCGAGATTTTCGCTGGCGCGCTGGATGGCCGAGATCGCCGCCTCGGTGATGGCCGCGGCAATGCGCTGTTCGCGGATGTCGCGGTTCAGCGGTTCGGGCGACAGGTACTGGCCGCCGATGGCGATGGCCTGCGCCAGATAGAACTTGAAGTCGCGCAGACCCTCGCA
Organism: Mesorhizobium sp. ES1-1; assembly: GCF_020164785.1. Lineage (GTDB taxonomy): Bacteria > Pseudomonadota > Alphaproteobacteria > Rhizobiales > Rhizobiaceae > Mesorhizobium. Next base: position 304,391 of record NZ_JAIUGX010000003.1, read on the forward strand.
GCCGAGGTTGCGGCAGAACCGCGTCACCGTCGGCTCGCTGACGCCGACGCGCGCGGCAATTTCGGAGATCGCCGCCTTGGAGACGAAGTCAAGGTCGGCAAGCACGAAGGCGGCGAGCTTGCGATCCGACTTCGTTCCGTCCTGCGATATCAGTTGCAGGCGCGTGATGATGTCGGCTGGTGTCCTCATATCGGTCTTCACACGGGCAGGCCCGTCGCCTTGTCGAACAGGTGGATGTGGGCCGGATCGACCGAGACCGGCAACACATCGCCGGGTTTCACCGGCACCCTGTCGCGGAACACGGCGCGCACCGTGTCGGTGCCGATGGCGCCGTAGACATGGGTCTCCGAGCCAGTCGGCTCGACAACATCGACCCTGATCGTCATCGCGTCGGCGGCCTCGCCGATGACGAAATGCTCCGGCCGGATGCCGGCCTCAACCGTGTCGCTGCCCGCCATCGTCTTGCCGACAAGCGCCAGGCGGCCGCCACCTGCCGATTCGAACCAGCTTTTCCCCTCCGGCGCCGTCTTCAGAGCACCGGACACGAAACTCATCGACGGAGAGCCGAGGAAGCTGGCGACAAATTTGTTGGCAGGCCGGTCATAGAGCTCCAGCGGCGCTCCGACCTGCTGGATCTTGCCGACATTCATCACCACGATACGGTCGGCCATCGTCATGGCTTCGATCTGGTCGTGGGTGACATAGACAATGGTCGACTTCAGCCGCTGGTGCAGCGCCTTGATCTCGACGCGCATCTGCACGCGCAGTTGCGCGTCGAGATTGGAAAGGGGCTCGTCGAACAGGAACACGGACGGCTCGCGCACGATGGCGCGGCCCATGGCAACGCGCTGGCGCTGGCCCCCGGACAGCTGGCGGGGGTAGCGGTCGAGATAGGAGAAGAGGTTGAGGACCCCGGAAGCCTTCTTGACCTTCTGGTCGACCGCCTCGCGCGCTTCGCCGCGGATCCTGGGGCCAAAGCCGATATTGTCCGCCGCCTTCAGATGCGGAAACAGCGCATAGGACTGGAACACCATGGCGATGTTGCGCTGCTGTGGCGGCAGGTCGTTGGCGCGTACGCCGCCGATCCTGAGGTCACCCGAGGTGATCGTCTCCAGTCCGGCCAGCATGCGCAGCAAGGTCGACTTGCCGCAGCCCGACGGGCCTACGAGCACGACGAACTCGCCGCTCTTGATGTCGAGGCTGATGTTCTCGAGGATCTTGTGGTGACCGAACGATTTCGACAGGTCGCGGAACTCGACGTCGGTCACGGTCATCCTCCCAGTATGTCGTCGATGAAGGGCAGGCACCCGGCCGTCAGGCCGGCGTCCACCGGCATCACGACGCCCGTGACGCCCGAGGCACGATCGGATGCGAGGAAGGCGACGGCTTCCGCCACTTCGGAGGCGTTGACGATGCGGCCAAGCGGATAGAGCCGCTGCAGCTTGCCGAGAACTCCGGGATCCTTGGCAAGACGGTGATCCCAGGCGGCGGTGCGGATGGATCCCGGGCAGACGACATTGGCGCGCAGACCGCTGCGGCCGAGCTCGACGGCGATCGCCTTGGCATAAGCGTTGATGCCCGCCTTGGCAGCGGCATAGGCGGGGTTGCCGAAATGCGCGATGGCATTGACCGACGAGATGAAGACGATGCTGCCGGAGCCCCTGCCAGCCATCGCCTTGACCAGCGGATCGGCGAAATTCATCACGCCGGTCAGGTTGAGGTCGAGTTCCTGCTCGATCTTGCCGGGGTCGAGCGCGGAAATGGTCTCGGCGCGCGTCCATCCGGCATTGTTAACGAGGATGTCGGGCACACCCTCCGTGTCGAGGATGGCGGCGATCGCCGCCTCGATCGAAGACTGGTCGAGAAGATCGAAGACGTGGCGACCGGCAAGATGCGGGCTCCCCAAAGCGTCGGCGGATTGGTCACAGCCGATCACCTTGGCGCCCCGCTGAGACATCAGCGCGACGATGGCCGTGCCGAGGCCGCCGCCCGCGCCCGTCACCACGACCATCTTGCCTTCGAACTCGGCTGTCGAAACCACTCTGGCCGTCCTTTCCCGAGTGCTGAACGTAGCCTATCAGGCGGCGTCTGCGAATGTAACTAAGCAACATAAGTATCCGCTTGCAAGGCATCAGATGATCGATAATGTAGGAAAGTCACACAAATATTCCGACCCGACGTGAAGAGGCGCGCGGGCTGCGACATCAAATGGGAGACATCGCATGAGCTTTGCAAAGTGGACTGTCGGCCTGATGGCCGGAATGAGCATGCTGGCGCTGGCGGCGCACGCGGATGCGGGCGAGGTGCGCGTCACCGTAGCGGAGTACAGCGCCAAGACCGGCCCCTATTTCGCCGACGTCAAGAAGGAATTCGAGGCCGCCAATCCCGGCATCACCGTCAAGTTCGAAGTGGTGCCGTGGGATGTGCTGCTACAGAAACTGACCACCGACATCACCGCCGGCACGAATGCGGACCTCTCGATCATCGGCACGCGCTGGCTGATCGACTTCGTCCAGCAGGACGTCGCGGAACCGCTCGATGGCTACATCACGCCAGAGTTCAAGGGCCGTTTCATCGAGACGTTCTTGTCGCCCTCGATCATGGAGGGCAAGACCTACGGCCTGCCGATAGCCGCCTCGGCGCGCGCCCTGTATTATAACAAGGAGCTGTTCGAGAAGGCGGGCATCGCCAAGCCGCCGGCGACCTGGACCGAACTGCAGGAAGACGCGCGCAAGATCAAGGCGCTCGGCTCCGGTGCGTTCGGCTTCGGCCTGCAGGGCAAGGAGATCGAGACCGACGTCTATTACTATTACGCGATGTGGTCGCAGGGTACCGAGATCCTGAACAAGGACGGCACCTCAGGCCTGGGCACGCCCGGAGCGCTCGAAGCCGCCAAGCTCTATAAATCGATGATCGACGAGGGGCTGACGGAGCCGGGCGTCACCTCGAACAACCGCGAGGACGTGCAGAACCTGTTCAAGCAGGGCAAGGTCGGCATGATGATCACCGCGCCCTTCCTGTCCAACCAGATCAAGGAAGAGGCGCCGACGCTGAAATATGGCGTTGCCGCCATCCCGGCCGGCCCGACCGGCGCACGCGGCACTTACGGCGTCACCGACTCCATGATCATGTTCAAGAACTCCAAGAACAAGGACGAGGCCTGGAAGCTGATGGACTTCCTGTTCACCACGGAGCAGCGCGCCAAGTTCACGCAGGGCGAGGGCTTCCTGCCGGTGAACAAGGAAGAAGCCAAGATGGATTATTACGTCAACAATGCCGACCTGGCCGCCTTCACCGCGCTGCTGCCCGACGCCCGCTTCGCGCCGGTCATTCCGGGCTGGGAAGAGGTCGCTCAGATCACCTCGGATGCCATGCAGAAGATCTATCTCGGCGGCGACCCCGAGGCGGGCCTGAAGGAGGCGGCAGACAAGGCCAACGCCGTGCTGAAGAAGTAGGGGCCGACAGCAGGCGCCTTTCCTCTCCCTCCGGAGGGGGGGAGAGGTGGCTCGGCGAAGCCGAGACGGAGTGAGGGAACCACCAACCGCCTTGAACGGACGGAAGGGTCATAAGCGCGAAGCACCTAGCGCCAAAGGGTCGACCCCCACTCCGTCGAGCTTCGCTCGTCACCTCTCCCCCCGATCGACGGGGGAGAGGAAGGGCTCCCTTCCGCAACGGATGCGGAGGACGGGCAGCTCGGTGAGGCCAGCGCCGAACCTGCATGCAGTCCTGAGAGAAGAACAAGGTGGATCAAGTCACCCTGTCAGGCCGGCGCAATGCAACCTCACCCGCAACGCGGTAAAGCCAGTCGATGGAAAATCGTTTCCTGCCCTATCTCCTGACCTTGCCCAGCCTGTTCCTGGCGGCGGTCGTGATCTTCTGGCCGGTCTGGGACCTGATCCAGATCTCGACGCATGAGGTCAACCGTTTCGGGCAGCTTCGCGCGTTCAATGACTTTGCCAATTTCTCGGCCCTGCTCGCTGATCCCGATTTCACGGCGGCGCTGTGGCGCACCGGTCTTTGGACTGTGCTGGTCGTCGGCGGGGCGCTGTTGCTGTCGGTCCCCGTTGCGCTGATCCTCAACACTGATTTTTACGGCCGCGGCATCGCGCGCGTTATCATCATGCTGCCCTGGGCGGTGTCGCTGACCATGACCGCGGTGGTCTGGCGCTGGGCACTGAGCGGCGAAAGCGGCATGCTGAACTCAGCCCTGCTTGGGCTGGGCGTCATCGACCACAACATCCAATGGTTGGCGAGCGCCGAGACGGCCTTTCCGATGCAGGTGCTGATCGGCATCCTGGTTACTGTGCCGTTCACCACAACGATCTTCCTCGGCGGTCTGTCGTCGATATCAGACGATCTCTACGAGGCGGCTGCACTCGAAGGAGCGACGCCGCTGCAGCAGTTCCGCGAGATCACCTTTCCGCTGTTGAAGCCGTTCATCAACATCGCCATCGTGCTCAACACCATCTACGTCTTCAACTCCTTCCCGATCATCTGGGTGATGACGCAGGGCGGGCCCGCCAACTCGACCGACATCCTGGTCACACATCTCTACAAGCTGGCCTTCCGCATCGGGAAACTCGGCGAGGCATCGGCGGTGTCGCTGGTGATGTTCGCCATATTGCTGGTCTTCACCATGATCTATGTGCGGCTTGCGATGCGGGAGCAACGCGCATGAACAGCAAGCTAAAACGCACTGTCATCGCCTGGCTGCTGCTGGCGCCGTTGATCGCGGTGACGATCTTTCCGTTCGCCGTGATGTTCCTGACCGCTGTCAAGCCAAGGCAGGAAGTTCTGTCGCCGACCTGGTGGCCCAGCGAATTTCGCTGGTCGAACTTTTCCGATATGTGGGTGGCGACAGGCTTTGGCCAGGCGCTCGCCAACTCCCTCTATGTGTCCGTCATCGCCACGATCGGCGCCATCCTGGTCTCGGTCCCGGCGGCCTACGCCATGTCGCGCTTCCGCTTCGCCGGCTATGGCCCCTTCCGGCAGTTCCTGCTGATCTCGCAGATGATCTCGCCGATCGTGCTGGTGCTCGGCCTGTTCCGGCTGATGGCCGCCTGGGGGCTGGTCGAGTCGACGACCGCGCTCGGCTTCATCTACATGGCCTTCAACGTCGCCTTCACGGTGTGGATGCTGCAAAGCTATTTCGACACCATTCCGCGCGATCTCGAGGAAGCGGCGTGGATGGAAGGTGCGAGCCGCTGGTTGACGCTGAGGAAAGTGTTCCTGCCGCTATGCCTGCCGGCCATCGCCGTCACCGCGATCTTCACCTTCATCAATGCCTGGAACGAGTTCGTCGTCGCGCTGACCATGCTGCGCAGCCAGGAAAGCTATACGCTGCCGATCCAGGTGTTCTCGCTGGTGGCCGGCCGCTATACCATCGAATGGCATCATGTGATGGCGGCCACGCTGCTGGCGACCTTGCCGGTGGCGATCCTGTTCATATGGCTGCAACGCTACCTCGTCAGGGGACTGGCGCTGGGAGCGGTGAAGTAGGCGGACGATCAACAAAGCGGAGTTTTTCATGTCATTGAACGCGCCGCTGTCGCCACGGCCAACGATCTCGTCTACATGCCCGGCCGCAACAGCCACGAACCGATAGAGCGAAGCGGACCTCCCACAATGCGCATTTTCACCGCCTCGCTGGCGACCGAAACCAACACTTTCTCGCCCGTCCCCACCGACCGGGCCTCCTTCGAGATGGCTTTCTATGCCAGGCCCGGCAAGCATCCGGAAACGCCGACCCTGTGTTCCTCGCCGATCGTCGCCTTGCGTCGCCGCGCGGCCGCGGAAGGCCTCACCGTCATCGAGGGTACCGCCACCTGGGCTGAGCCTGGCGGCCTGGTGCAGCGGCAGACCTACGAAGCGCTGCGCGACGAGATCCTCGGCCAGCTCGAGGCGGCGCTGCCGGTCGACGCGGTCATCCTCGGCCTGCATGGCGCCATGGTGGCGCAAGGCTATGACGATTGCGAGGGCGATCTGCTGGAACGGGTGCGGACAATCGTCGGGCCGGGCGTGGTGATCGCCTCCGAGTTCGATCCGCACAGCCATTTGACGCCGAAGCGCGTTGCGGCTTGTGACATCATGGCCTACTTCCTCGAGTTCCCGCATACCGATTTCTACGAGCGGGGCGAACATGTCGTCGAGATTGGCCTGGCGGCGGCGCGCGGCGAGACCAAGCCTGTTATCTCGACCTTCGACTGCCGCATGATCCAGGTGCTGCCGACGAGCCGCGAGCCGATGCGCTCCTTCGTCGACCGCGTCAAGGCCCTGCACGGCAAGGATGGGGTGCTGTCGGTCTCGGTCATCCATGGTTTCATGGCGGCCGACGTGCCTGAGATGGGCACGCGCATCCTGGTGGTCACCGACAATGACAAGGCAGCCGGCGATGCGCTGGCCGAGAAGCTCGGACGCGAACTCTACGCTTTGCGGGAACAAACGGCGATGCCGATGCTGAACACGGCCGACGGCATCGATCGCGCGCTCGCCGTCCGGGCTGAAAGCCGGGGCAAGCCGGTGGTGATTGCCGACATCTGGGACAATCCCGGCGGCGGTGTCGCCGGCGATGGGACATTCGTGCTGCGCCAGATGCTGGCGCGTGGCCTGGGCAAAGTCGGGGTCGCGACGATCTGGGATCCGATCGCCGTCACATTCTGCCACGCGGCGGGCGAGGGCGCGGTCATCGACCTGCGCTTCGGCGGCAAGGCCGGACCCTTGGCCGGCGAGCCGATCGACGCGCGCGTCAAGGTGGTGAAGGCGGTTACGGAAGGCTGGCAGAGTTTTGGCCCGAGCCGGGTGACACTGGGGCCGGCGGCGCTGGTTCGCATCGAAGGCACTGAGGTGGACATCATCCTCAACACCAACCGCACGCAGACCTTCGAGCCGGATGTTTTCTCGAATATCGGCGTCGATCCGATGAGCAAGGATGTGCTGCTCATCAAGTCCACCAACCATTTCTATGCCGGATTCGAACCGATCGCCGCCGAGATAATCTATGTCTCGGCGCCGAGTTCCTACCCCAGCAATCCGGCGCTGACGGACTACAAGAAGCTGACGCGGCCGATCTGGCCAAGGGTAGCGGATCCGTGGAAGGCGTAGCGTTCTTCCTTCTCCCGCAGGGGGAGAAGGGAGAGGCGCGCTACACGAGCCCGCGCTTCACCATCATCGCCTCGGGCGAGGGCATCTTGCCACGAAACGCCGTGTAGAGCTCCTCCGGGTCCTTCGAACCGCCGGCGGCATAGATGTTCTTCCTCAGCCGCTCCGCCAGCTCCGGATCGAAGGGGTCGCCGGTTTCCTCGAAGGCGGCGAAAGCGTCGGCGTCGAGCACTTCCGACCACATGTAGGAGTAATACCCCGCCGAGTAGCCTTCGCCGGAAAACACATGGGCGAAATGCGGGGTGCGATGGCGCATCGCAATGGTGTCAGGCATGTCGAGCCCGGCAAGCGTCTCGGCTTCGAAACGCAGCGGCTCCTCTGGCGCATCGGGCCGGGCGTGATACGCCATGTCCATCAACGCGGAGGATGTAAACTCTACCGTGGCGAAACCGGCGCCGAAAGTCCGCGTCGCCAGCATCTTGTCAAGCAGCGCCTTCGGCATCGGCTGGCCGCTCTTCACATGCAGCGCGTGCTTTTCAAGCACCGCCGGCACCGTCAGCCAATGCTCGTAAAGCTGCGAGGGCAATTCGACGAAATCGCGGCTGACGGAGGTGCCGGCGACCGATGGCCAGGTCACTTCGGTCAGCATGCCGTGCAGGGCGTGGCCGAACTCGTGAAACAGCGTCTTCGCCTCGTCTACCGACAACAGCGCCGGCTCGCCCGCCGGAGGCTTGGCGAAGTTCATGATGTTGTAGATTATCGGCATCGAGCCGTGGCCAAGCTTATAACCGGACTGCAACGCGCTCATCCAGGCGCCGGAGCGCTTCGACGGCCGGGCGAAATAGTCGGCCAGGAACAGGCCGCGCTCGCTGCCATCGGCATTCCTTACGACGAAGACACGGGCGTCTTCGTGCCAGGCGGCGATGCCCTGCTTTTCCACGAAAGTGATGCCGAACAGTTTTGTCGCCACGTCGAAGCAGGCGTCGATGATGCGGTCGAGCTGCAGATAGGGCTTCAGTTCGGCCTCGTCGAAGGCGAATTTCTCGGCGCGCAGCTTCTCCTGATAGAAGCGCCAGTCCCAGGCGGCGAATTTCTCGTTGCTGCCGGCTTCCGCCGCCAGCCGCTCCAATTGCTGCTGGTCGGCCGCTGCCTTTTCAAGCGCCTTTTCCCACACCGGGTCGAGCAGGGCATGCACGGCCTGCGGCGTCTTGGCCATGGTGTTGTCGAGCTTCAGTGCGGCGAATGAGGCATAGCCAAGCAGCTTTGCCTTTTCCGCGCGCAGGCGCAGCGTGTCGCGCACCACGGCGGTGTTGTCGGTGGCGCCGCCATTCTGGCCGCGCATGGTGAAAGCGCGGAACGCAATCTCGCGCAGGTCGCGGCGTTCGGAGAAGGTCGAGAAGGGCTCGTAGATCGAGCGCGACAGCGTCACGGCGTAGCGGCCCTTCTGGCCGCGCATCTCGGCGGCTTCAGCCATCGAGCTCTTGAGAAATTCGGGCAGGCCGGCAAGGTCTGCCTCATCGAGGAACAGCGCCCAGTCGCGCTCGTCGGCAAGCACGTTCTGGCCGAAAGCCGTGCCAAGCGAGGACAACTCCTCGCTGATCGCCGCCAGCCGCTTCTTGCCCTCGGCGTCGAGCTTGGCGCCAGAGCGGACAAAGCCCTTCCATGTCTTTTCCAGCACGCGCAGCGTCTCGGCGTCGAGGCCCAAGCCATCGCGCTTCTGGTAAAGCTCGTCGATTCGGGCAAACAGCCTCTCGTTCATCGAAATCGCCGAGAAATGCCTGGACATTTTCGGCGAGATTTCGCGCTCCAGCGCCTGGATCGCATCATTGGTGTGAGCGCCGGCGCGGCACCAGAAGATCGACGAGACACGGTCGAGCGCATCGCCTGCGAGTTCCAGGGCCTGGAGCGTGTTTTCGACGGTCGGCTCGTCCTGGTTCCCGGCGATGGTCTCGATCTCGTCCTCATGCGCCTTCAGCGCGGCGTCGAAGACCGAGGCAAAATCACCGTCGCCGATGTGGGCAAAATCGGGCAGGCCAAGCGGCCCTTGCCACGCGGTCAGCGGATGGGAGGCGAGGTCGACGGATTGTGGGGACGGCATGGACGGTCTTTCGCTGAAGGCGGGTAAGGTGTCCCCGATGTAGGACACGGTCCCCGGAGCCGCAATACGGCATCTGACTGGGGTCCGCTTCAATATCCGTCGCAGCGTTCAAAGATTACCGCCTGCGAATTGCAGGCGATTTCAGGACGGCGGTCGCGCTTTATGCGATCTCCGGCTTTTCGAAATCGCCGGTGTCCTTGTTCATCACCCAGAGTTCGCCGCTGGAGATGTCGAACCAGGCCCCGTGCAGGGACAGCCGGCCCTTGCCCTCGAGGATGCTGACACAGGGAAAGGTCCTCAGATTGGCGATGGAATAGCGGATCGAGATCCGCTCCAGCGCGGTCTGGCGTTCCGTCGTGGTCATGAAGGTGCTGGAAGACACGGTTTCGGCCGCGGGCGCGATCAGGCTCATCCATTTGCCGATGAAATCGCCGGGAGATAAAGGTGCCGCCGCCGGGTCCAGTGCGGCGCGGATGCCGCCGCAACGGCCATGGCCCATGACGACGATGTTCTTCACCTTGAGGCTTTGCACGGCAAATTCGAGGGCGGCCGAGGTTGAATGGAACTCGCCGTCCGGAGCGTAGGGTGGCACCAGATTGCCGACATTGCGCAGCACGAAGAGCTCGCCGGGGCCGGCGTCGAAGATCGATTCCGGTGCGGCGCGGGAATCGCAGCAGGCAACGATCATCGTCTCGGGCGCCTGGCCCTCGCGGGCAAGCGCGCGATAACGATCGCTCTCTGTGAGATAGCGGCCGCTCATGAAATTGCGGTATCCGTTGAGAAGGTGTTCGGGCAGATGGGGCATGGGCGGCGTCTGGAGCCTTTCCGGGTTGGATGCGGCAGCTCGTTGCGTGAGAACGCTCTAACGGCAAAAGCCGGTCGCGGGCAATGCCCAATCGCGGATGGCTGCCCGGCAATCGTCATGCAAGGCGCATGGCTGCGCCGTTAGACAGGCACGGACGAGGTCAAGGTCGGCCGACGTCACGCCCGGCGGTCCCGTCCCGGATGCGTCAGATGGCGAAGCTGCACCATCGCCATCGGGTGCGACAGGCTCTGCGCATCGGTTTCGAGCTGCAATTCGTCGCCGCCGCGCTTGGCGGTGCGCGCCAGGATCTCGTAGACCGCCGCCGTCGTCGATTGCAGCGCCTTGATCGGCGGCTGGCCGGACAGGACGCGGGCGAGGTAGACAGCCGCCGTCAGGTCGCCCAGGCCATTCGGCGGCTTGTCGATGAGCCGGTGCTCGGCAAGCAGCGCCTGGCTGGCGTCGAGCAGCAGATTGCCGGTGCCACCCGTCATCATGGAGGGCGCGGAGGTGACCAGCATGGTCGAGGGTCCGGCATGAAGGGCCGCCGCGATCACCGATTTCAAGTCGGGCAAAGGCGCGCCCGCCATCCATTCCAGTTCGAAGCGGTTGGGCGTGGCGATGTCGGCGATCGGCATCAGCCTGTCGCGCATGGCGATTGCCGTCGGCTCCGGGACATAGAGGCCGCCCGAATCACCCATCACCGGGTCGCAGATATAGAGGGCGCCGGGAGTTTTTGCCCTTACGGCGGCAATCAGCGAGGCGACGGCCTCGGCCTGGCCGGCCTCGCCGAGATAGCCCGACAGCACGGCGCCGACCTCGCCCAGCCATGGCGCCCGCTCGAGGTCGGCCATCAATGCCTTGAACTGGTCGAGCGGCGGCACGATGCGCGTGGCCCGTCCATGACCGGGGTGCCAGGGCAGGATGACCGTCGGCACGGCCCAGACCGGAAAGCCCAGCGTCTCCAGCGCGAAGACGGCGGCGCGGTTGCCGACCGAGCCGCGCGCCACATGGCTGGAAATGACGATGACCGCACGCGGCGCGTCGGGTTGGTCGGCGCTCATTGTGTCTTGATCCCTAACTGCCCCGGATGACGTAAAGCACGAGCCAGCCCATCAGGCCCAGTGTCAGAAGCAGGCCGAGCGTGCGGCCAATGCGGGTGCCCCAGACTTCGATCGGATCATCGGGATCGACATCGGCCGCGGCGACGTGATCGCCCATGCCCTTTGCGCGTCGCGCCACGAATGAATTGCCGGCCGGATCCGTCTCGCGCGCGACGCGGTTGAGGATGCGGCGTGATTCCCTCTCGCTGTCCTGGCGGTCGGCCATGATGATGTCCCGTTTCGAACGAACCTTACCGTGTTCGCGTGCCCCTTCACAGGGTCTTGTGGACTGCCTGCACGTGCCCGTTACGCAAGGGCGGAGGGGTCATTTTCTTGCGCGCCGTTTGTGGTAATGCTTCGCATGCAACTTATCGAGGGACCTATCATGTTTGCCCAGCGCCTGTCCTGCCCGTCCGTGTTCCGCACGCTTCCCGCCTTCCTGATGATGGCCATCGTGCTGCCGCTGCTCGCCGGCTGTGGCTACAACACCATCCCGACGGCCGAGGAAAACGCCAAGGCGGCATGGAGCGAGGTGCTGAACCAGTACCAGCGCCGCGCCGACCTCATTCCCAATCTGGTGGAGACGGTCAAAGGCTATGCCTCGCACGAAAAGGACACGCTCGACGCCGTGGTCGAGGCGCGCGCCAAGGCGACGCAGATCACGGTGACGCCGGAAACGCTCAATGATCCCGCCGCCTTCAAAAAGTTCCAGGATGCGCAGGCCGGGCTGACCAGCGCGCTGTCGCGACTGATCGCGGTGTCGGAGGCCTATCCCGATCTAAAGGCCAACCAGAACTTCCTGGCGCTGCAGGCGCAGCTTGAAGGCACGGAAAATCGCATCGCGGTGGCGCGGCGCGACTACATCCAGGCGGTGCGCGACTACAATCTGACGCTGCGGACCTTCCCCTCGGTGATCTGGGCAAGCCTGTGGTTCCGCAGCAACCAGCCTTTCGCGAACTTCACCGTGGACGAAGACAAGATGCAGCCGCCGAAGGTCGATTTCGGTACCAAGCAGGGCGGGTGACGAATTACTGGTGAGCTTGTCCCTTGTCGGCCGTGTGCTCCATGGCGCCCCCCTCGGTCCTGCCGGACATCTCCCCCGCAAGGGGGGAGATCGGTAGCTTTGGCGGTTTCGATTGTTTCTTGAGCTGCGGAAGATTCGCTGTCGGTGCTGACAGGCGATCTCCCCCCTTGCGGGGGAGATGGCCGGCAGGCCAGAGGGGGGTGCTAAGGAACGCCTACTTTTCCTTCATTGGCCTTCTTGCCAGCCTTCTCCTGTTCCCCCTCACGGCCCTCGCCGCCGATCTCCCGGCGCTCACTGGCCGGGTCGTCGATAATGCCGGCATCATCGATGCCTCTACCAAGGCGGCTCTGACGCAGAAGCTCGCAGACTTCGAGACCAAAGGCTCGGACCAGATCGTCGTCGCCACCATTCCCAGCCTCGGCGGCGAGGAGATCGAGCCCTATGCCAACCGGCTGTTCCGCTTCTGGAAACTTGGCCAGGCGAAGGAGAACAATGGCGTCCTGCTTCTGGTTGCGCCGAGCGACCGCAAGATGCGCATCGAGGTCGGCTACGGCCTGGAAGGCACGCTGACCGATCTGCACACCAAGCTGATCATCGAAAACGACATGGTGCCGGCGTTCCGCGCCGGCGATTTTTCGGGCGGCATATCGAAGGCCGTCGACGACATGGTCATGGTGCTGGAGGGCAATCCCGAGGAGCTGGAGGCGCGCGGCGAACGCAACCAGCAGGCGCCGTTCAATTCCGACGATCTCTTCTTCACCGTCTTCATCGGCATATGGGCGATCATCTTCTTCGGCGGCATCGCGGCTTCGGTCCTGCCGCCGATCTTCGGGCAGAGGATCGGGCCCGGACGCTACCGCTGGCTGGGCATGACCTTCGAGCCTGGCCGGCGATCCTCTGGCGGCGGATGGTCGTCCGGGGGTGGCGGTTGGTCCTCGGGCGGCGGCGGTGGCGGCTTTTCCGGCGGGGGCGGCTCGTCCGGCGGCGGCGGTTCCTCGGGTAGCTGGTGACGGAATGACGAAATTTTCCACCAGTCCGTCGAAGCCCGGTCCCGTCACAGCGGCGGTCCAGCTCGTGCTGATCGCTGTCGCGGTCCTGTTCTCAGGTTTGGCTGTCCTTGCCGCCGATTTGCCGGCGCTGACCGGCCGCGTCGTCGACAATGCCGGCATCATCGACGAGGCGACCAAGGCGGAGATGACCCAGAAACTCGCGAATTTCGAGAAAAAGGGCTCGGACCAGATCGTCGTCGCCACCATTCAGAGCCTCGATGGCGAGGAAATCGAGCCCTATGCCAATCGGCTGTTCCGTTTCTGGAAACTTGGCCAAGCCGGAGAAAACAATGGTGTGCTGCTGCTGGTCGCCAAGAATGACCGCAAGATGCGCATCGAAGTCGGCTATGGGCTGGAAGGCACGCTGACCGACCTCCACACCAAACTGATCATCGAAAACGACATGGTGCCTGCGTTCCGCGCCGGCGACTTTCCGGGCGGCATTTCGAAGGCCGTCGACGACATGGTCATGGTGCTGGAAGGCAATCCGGAAGAGCTTGAGGCGCGCGGCAGACGCAATCCCGCCGACAGCAGCACGCCCTTGGACCCGATTGTCACTGTGTTCCTCATCTTGTGGGCGACGATGTTTTTCGGCGGCCTTGCGATGGCGTTCCTGCCGCCGATGTTCGGCACAAAACTGTCGCCTGGCGTCTACAGGTGGCTGGGCATGACCTTTCGCTACGGCCGCGGGCCGGGCGGGTCGACGTCGGGTAGCGGCGGGATAACGGGCTCGTCGGGTGGCGGCTGGTCATCGGGAAGCTCCGGCGGCAGCTGGTCGTCCGGCTCGAGCGGTGGCGGATTTTCGGGCGGCGGCGGCTCGTCCGGTGGTGGCGGTTCTTCAGGAAGCTGGTGAGACAATCATGGCAACACGATCGATCAGCCCCACGGATCACGAGCGCATTGCGGCGGCTATCCGCGCTGCCGAGGCGACGACCGATGGCGAAATCTACTGCGTCGTGGCGCACGCCAGCGACGGCTACTTCTTCCCAGCCGCCTTCATGGCGACAGCAGGCATGCTGATCGCCAGCCTGGCCGTCGGCTATGGGCTGGAGGCCTGGTGGTTGTCGATCCGGCTGCCGCATTTCGTCATCGCCCAGCTGCTGGCGCTAGGCTGCGTGCTGGCCTTGCTGTGGGCGCTGCCGGGCCTGCGAATCCATCTGGTGCCAAGGGGGTTGCGCTACCAGGCCGCGCACGCCAATGCGATCAAGCAGTTCCTCGCCCGCAACGTCCACCGCACCGCGGCACGCACCGGTGTGCTCGTGTTCGTCTCGATCGCCGAACACTATGCCGAGGTGGTGGCCGACAGCGGCATCAATGCCAAGGTCGGCCAGCATGTCTGGGATGGCGTCATACGCGACCTGACCGCGCATGCCGGCGACGATCGTCTGGCCGACGGCTTCGTCAAGGCAATCGAATTGGTGGGGGCGGTGCTGGCCGAGCATTTCCCAGTCACGCCGGGCGACACCAACGAACTGGAAGATCATGTCGTCGAAATCTGAGCTTTTCGGCCCGCTCCAAGGCCAGTTTGATCGCCGATAAGAAAGCGTTTGGCGCTGCGCCGGGACTCTTGCAATCGGGCGATCCGGGTTTATGGTTAATCAATCATGAATACGCTGACGATCGACATCCGTAGAGCCGAACCGCGCGATGCAGAGTCGATAGCCGACGTGCATCTTCAGGCATGGCAGGGGGCTTATTCGGGTATCATTCCTCACCGCACGCTGACTTCGATGATCAACCGGCGTGGCGCCGACTGGTGGGCTAACGCCATCCGTCGGGCCGCTACCGTTCTGGTGGTCGAGATCGGCGGCAAGATCGCCGGTTATGCGACGATCGGCAAGAATCGGGCGCGCGAACTCCGTCAACAGGGCGAAATCTACGAACTTTACATGCGCCCTGAATATCAGGGCATCGGTCTGGGTAGTCGCCTGTTCGCGGCGGCCAGGGCCCGGCTGACCGATCGCGGGCTGAAGGGCATGGTGGTGTGGGCGCTCGAGGACAATCAGAACGCGCTCGCCTTTTATGCCGGCGCTGGCGGCCGCGACGTCGCCGAGGGCGTCGAGATATTCGAGCAGAAAGCACTCAAGAAGGTCGCCTTCGTCTGGGAATGACAGCCCCGCCTCGCCTCGTGTGAGTCGTCCGATCGTCTCCAGCACCATTCGCCGCATTGCACGGTGCCGCGCCTCCCGCTATCGGTCTTTCATCAAAGAGGGACCGAGAGAGGGACAAGCCATGCGCATTGAAGCCATAGCCATCGGAAAGAATCCGCCTGAGGACATCAACGTCATCATCGAGGTGCCGATCGGCGGCGAGCCGATCAAGTACGAGATGGACAAGGAAGCGGGTACGCTGTTCGTCGACCGTTTCCTGCACACTTCGATGCGCTATCCCGGCAATTACGGCTTCGTGCCGCATACGCTGTCGGGCGATGGCGATCCCATCGACGTTCTGGTCTGCAATACGCGCGCTCTGGTGCCGGGCTGCGTCATCAATGTGCGGCCGATCGGCGTGCTGGTGATGGAAGACAATGCCGGCCAGGACGAAAAAGTCATCGCCGTGCCGTCACCCAAGCTGACGCTGCGCTACGAGAACGTCACCGAATACACGCAGCTGCCCGACATCACCCGCCAGCAGGTGCAGCACTTCTTCGAGCACTACAAGGATCTGGAGCCCGGCAAATGGGTCAAGATCGAGGGCTGGCACGATTCCCACTATGCCAAGAAGATGATCGTCGAAGCGATCGAGCGGGCGAAGGCGGCGAAGTAGGCAACGGCCCCGGGGCACGAACAGGCTGAGATACGGCGCTGCCCGTCATCCGCCTGCCGGAACCCTCTCCCCGTATTGTGATCGGGAGAAGGAAGCTGGCTGCGACCTCGGCAGGGCAATGAGGGGCAGGGCGGACCGACGTCCTTATCCCGTGTACAAGGTCGCTAGACGCTCAATTATCTACCCGACCGAAGGGCGGCACGTTGCCGATGACAACGTGTTTGTCCTTGCCGCAGGCGAAGGCGCGCGCCTTCTCATCGGCAAGCTTGCGCGCCTGGTCGTTGGCTTGCGGGTTGCCGGTGGCCAGCACCAGGCCGACAGTGCAGCTTTCCCGCGTGTCCATCTGGCCGACCTTGGCCACGAGCAGCACTTCGGTCGGCTTGGCCTCATCCTCGCTGTTGCTGATCGAGCGGCGATGGATCACCGCGAACGGCACAGCCTTGTCACCTATGGTCTCGATGCGCCATTCGACTTTGGCTGCGGATGAATTGAAGCCTGAAAAGCTCTCCCAGGCAGATGTCATGTCGCCGCCGGGCGGAAATCCGTAGAACAGAGATTCGCGGGCGTCGTCATAGGCAACCAGCACCGGATAGCCGCGATAGCCTGAACAGGCGAGTTCGGCCCAGTCGCCGTCGCCCTCGTCGGCTTTGGCATAGGTGACGCAGTCCCTCTTCGTGTCGAGGTCGGTGTAGGCGCTGGAAATGCCGTCGGCGCGAGCCCCATCGCATAATCCGGCAAGGACAAGCCCGATCAGAATGGCACGCATGGCCGGCTGCTCCGTTGCAAGCCCGGGCAGCGTAGCGCCAATCGCTATTTCTTCAAGCTGGCTTCGATCAGCAGATCGGCATTCGTGGCCACTGACTGCGCCGGTCCGCCCAATCCGAACAGCTGGCCGCTGATATAGGCGCCTTCGATCAGGAGCAGCAGGCCGTCACCCAGCGTGTCGGCGTCGTCCGCACCCATCGCCAGCGCCATGGCGCGCAAGCGGCGCCGCAGTTCCTGCTTGTTGGCCTCGCTGACGACGCGGGCTGGGTGGCCGCGTTCGGGATATTCGACCGCCGCATTGGTCATGCCGCAACCGCGATAATCCGGCATTTGGGTCCGCTTGCCGGCGCGGGTCAGGAAAGCCCTGATCTGCGCGCGCGGATCGCCGGGATGGGCGTCGACCGCCTCGTCGAAGCGTTTCCAGAATTCGAGGTCGTAGCGCCTGAGATAGGAGGCCGCCAATTCGTCCTTGGAGGGAAAGCTGCGATAGAGACTCGGCTTGGTGACCCCGGCGCGCTTGACGATCTCGTCAACGCCGATCGCCCTGATGCCGCGCCGGTAAAACAGGTCGTAGGCCACATCGAGGATCTTCTTGGCGGCCTTGGGCGCTGCCGATGCATGACCGTCGCTGATGGTCAGTTCAATATTTCTGTCCGTTGGCATCCTGTGACTCGATTGACAGTGTTACCGATCGGTACGTATACATGCTGATCCTGTAACGTACCGGTTAGTAACATGATAGCTCAATCCCGCCCGTTTGGCCAGCGCTACGCCTTTGTCGTGGTCGGCGTCATCTTCCTCTGCCTTCTCATCGCGGCCGGCCTTCGCTCGGCCCCCGCCGTCATGATGCTGCCGCTGGAAAACAGCTTCGGCTGGGGGCGCGATGTGGTTTCGGTGGCCGCCGCCATCGGCATCTTCCTCTACGGCCTGACCGGGCCGTTCGCCGCTGCCCTGATGGAGCGGATCGGTTTACGCCGCACGCTGCTCGCCTCCTTGGTCATCATGTCCGGGTCGACCGCGCTCAGCCTGGTGATGACCAAGCCATGGCATCTGTTCCTCACATGGGGCGTGTTTTCCGGCATCGGTTCCGGCGCTGTCGCCACCGTGCTCGGCGCCACCATCGTCAATCGCTGGTTCAAGACCAATCGCGGGCTCGTCATGGGACTGATGTCGGCTTCCAGCGCGACGGGCCTTCTGGTGTTCCTGCCTCTGCTCGCCTCGCTCGCCCAGTCGGGCGGGTGGAAGCCGGTAGCCATCGCGGTTTCGGTCGCAACCGCCTGTCTTCTGCCGCTGGTCTGGCTGCTGGTGCCGGAGCGGCCGGCCTCGATCGGCATGGTCCGGTTTGGCGCCGAGGCCGACGACGTGCCGCCGACGCCGCCGGCGGCGCAGGGCAATTTCCTGGCGCACACGCTCAACACGCTGCGCCGCGCCGCAGGCACGCGTGTATTCTGGTACCTGTTCGCCACCTTCTTCGTCTGCGGCTTCACCACCAACGGACTGGTTGGAACGCATCTGATCGCGTTTTGCGGCGACATGGGCATAGGCGAGGTTCAGGCCGCCGGCCTTTTGTCGATGATGGGCATCTTCGACCTGATCGGAACGACCTTGTCGGGCTGGCTCACCGACCGCTACGATCCGCGCAAGCTGCTCGGCGTCTATTACGGCATTCGCGGCCTGTCGCTGATCTATCTGCCCTATTCCGGTTTCTCGGCGACCAGCCTGATCATCTTCGCGGTTCTCTACGGCCTCGATTGGATCGCCACCGTGCCACCGACGCTGAGGCTGGCCAACGAGGCATTCGGTGACCGCAGCGGGCCTATCGTGTTCGGCTGGATCGTCGCCGGTCATCAGGTCGGCGCGGCCACGGCCGCAGCGTTCGGCGGCACGATGCGCGAATTGCAGGGCAATTACGAACTGGCGTTCCTGATCGCCGGCATGACGGCGATCGCCGCCGCCTGTATCTCGCTGCTGATCAACACCAGCCGGCCGGCCTTCGATCCGGAGCCGCAGCCGGCATGAGCGCTCTTCCCCTTCTCCCACACGGGGAGAAGGGGAAGGGTTCGTTGTCAGAAAAACTTCATGGTTTCGAGATCACGCTGAAACATTGACGCTTGACCCTGGGGGCACCGTTCAACGCCATCCAGGAGACAGCCATGAACACGCTCTCGATCACCCGCCGGGCCTTCATCACCTCCGCCAGCGCCGCCGGCTTGGTCGGCGTTTCCGGCCTTGCGCTTCCATACTATTCGCGTGCGAACCAGCGTCCGGCCTTCACGCATGGGGTCCAGTCAGGCGATGTCGACGCGACGAGCGGCATGGTCTGGACGCGCACCGACCGCCCGTCGCGCGTCATGTTCGAAGTGTCATCGACGCAGGATTTTGCCAATGCGACCCGCCTGGCGCCGCTCGAGACCTCGCCGGCGAGCGACTATACGGTGAAGCGCCTGCTCACCGATCTCGCCTCCGACCAGGACATCTTCTACCGCATGACGGCGGCCGATCTGGCCGACATCAACGCCGTCTCCGAGCCGATCACCGGCCGCTTCCGCACCGCGCCCGCTTCGCGGCGCGACGTCAGGTTGGCCTGGTCGGGCGATACTGCCGGCCAGGGATGGGGCATCGATGAGGCCGGCATGAAGACCTATGCCACCATTGGCAAACACACGCCGGATTTCTTCCTGCATTCGGGTGACACCATCTATGCCGACGGCGCGATGAAGGACGAGGTCGACCTGCCCGGCGGCGGCAAGTGGAAGAACGTCGTGATGATCGAAGGCAAGCGCAAGGTCGCCGAGACGCTGGATGAATATCGCGACCAGTGGAAATACAACATGATGGACAGGAACGTTCTGGGCCTGAGCGCCATCTGTCCGACCTTCTACCAGTGGGACGACCACGAGGTGCTGAACAACTGGTCGGATTCAAAGGACCTGACCGCCGACAGCCGCTACACCGAGAAATCCATTCATGTGCTGGCAGCGCGGGCGGCGCGCGCCTTCCACGAGATGACGACCATCCGCTACGAACCGTCCGAACCCGGCCGTGTCTACCGCAAGATCGCCTACGGGCCTCTTCTCGACGTCTTCTTCCTCGACATGCGCTCCTATCGCGGGCCGAACGGTCCGGACATGCAGGATGCAATGACGCCGCAATCGCGCATGCTGGGCGAGCAGCAGACCAAGTGGCTGAAGCGGGAGCTGGCTAATTCGAAGGCGACCTGGAAAATCATCGCCGCCGACATGCCGCTCGGTGTCGTCGTCTGGGATGATGGCGCCAAGAAGGCCGGCGCCGAGGCGGTCAGCAATGGCGACAATGGTGCGCCTAAGGGTCGCGAACTCGAGATCGCCGACCTGCTGCGCTTTATCAAGAACGCCAACATCAACAACACCGTCTGGCTAACGGCCGACGTGCACTACACGGCAGCGCACTACTATAATCCCGACAAGGCACAGTTCCAGGATTTCAATCCGTTCTGGGAATTCATCTCAGGACCGATCCATGCCGGCACGTTCGGTCCCAATGATCTCGACATGACCTTCGGTCCGGAACTCAAATTCATCAAGGCGCCGACCGCTGAGCAGGGCCAGAACCTGCCGCCCTCGGTCGGACTGCAGTTCTTCGGCCTGGTGGATATCAGCGGCGCCACCGAACAGATGACGGTGCGGCTGATGGATCGCGATGATAACGAACTCTACAAGGTCACGCTCGATCCGGTGCGGTCGGCGTAGGCGAGCAACCGTTGCGCGGCGCTTGCGAATGCTTCGTCCCGCGTCCCGCTCAAAGGAGAGACCGCCGCGATCAGTCCGGGTAGCAGACCATCGGAATGTTCGGCCAGACGGCGCTATCGCAATTGGCCGCGTCCTGTCTCTGCTTGAGAGCGGCACTGACCGGACCCGTCACCATCGGATCGACGCCGTCTGGGGCGTCGGCGAAGACCTGCTCGGCCGAATGCGCGTTGGCCAGGTCAGGCCGGGACTCATTTTGCGACGCCGCCGACTGGGCGGCGTTGGCCGCCACCAGCAAGGCGAACGCCACCGATGCGATCAGCGGCCAAAATCGATTGAGTTTGTCGGTCATCATGGTCGAACTGCCCGGACCCCGAAAGGTTCCGCCTTGGTTAACAAAATCATTTCACACGCGGATGCTTAAGATTTGATGAGTATTTGGTGTCTCGCGTGCCCTTTCGCAATTGCGAAAAACCCTGTATGAGCCGCGCAACCGAAAGAGGCAGCGCCTTTTGGCCTGCTGTCTGCAACGCTCCCGAGACCCAGAAACATGAAAATCCGTAATATCGCGATCATCGCGCACGTCGACCATGGAAAGACCACCCTGGTCGACCAGCTGTTGAAGCAGTCCGGCTCCTTCCGCGACAACCAGCGCGTCGCCGAGCGCGCCATGGATTCCAACGATTTGGAAAAGGAGCGCGGCATCACCATCCTGGCCAAGGCGACCTCGGTCGACTGGAAGGATACGCGCATCAACATCGTGGACACGCCCGGGCACGCCGATTTCGGCGGCGAAGTGGAGCGCATCCTGTCGATGGTGGACTCGGCTATCGTGCTGGTCGATGCTGCCGAGGGCCCAATGCCGCAGACCAAGTTCGTTGTCGGCAAGGCGCTCAAGGTCGGCCTCAAGCCGATCGTCGTGATCAACAAGATCGACAGGCCGGACGCTCGCCATGTCGAGGTGGTCAACGAGGTGTTCGACCTGTTTGCCGCGCTCGACGCCACCGACGAGCAGCTCGACTTCCCGATCCTCTACGGTTCAGGCCGCGACGGCTGGGTTTCCGAAAATCCGGAAGGCCCGAAGGACCAAGGCCTTGCGCCGCTTTTCGATCTCGTCATCAAGCATGTGCCGACGCCGACCGTGCATCCCGGCCCGTTCCGCATGATCGGCACCATCCTGGAAGCCAACCCCTTCCTCGGCCGCATCATCACCGGCCGCATCGAGTCCGGCACGCTGAAGTCCAACCAGCCGGTCAAGGTGCTGCACCATGACGGCACGCTGGTCGAAACCGGCCGCATCTCCAAGATCCTAGCGTTCCGCGGCCTCGAGCGCCAGCCGATCGAAGAAGCACAGGCAGGCGACATCGTCGCCATCGCCGGCCTGTCGAAGGGCACCGTCGCCGACACGTTCTGCGATCCGGCGGTGACAGAGCCGCTGCACGCGCAGCCGATCGATCCGCCGACCGTGACCATGTCCTTCCTCGTCAACGACTCCCCGCTGGCCGGCACCGAAGGCGACAAGGTGACCAGTCGCGTCATTCGCGACCGCCTGCTGCGCGAAGCCGAAGGCAATGTCGCGCTGAAGATCGAGGAATCGCCTGACAAGGATTCATTCTTCGTCTCCGGCCGCGGCGAGTTGCAGCTGGCCGTTCTGATCGAAACCATGCGCCGCGAAGGCTTCGAGATCGCCGTGTCGCGTCCGCGCGTCGTCATGCAGAAGGGCGAGAACGGCGAATTGCTGGAGCCGGTCGAGGAAGTCGTCATCGACGTCGACGAGGAGCATGCCGGCGTCGTCGTTCAGAAGATGTCGGAGCGCAAGGCCGAGATGGTCGAGCTGCGTCCCTCCGGCGGCAACCGCCAGCGCATCGTCTTCCACGCGCCGACGCGCGGCCTGATCGGCTACCAGTCGGAACTCCTGACCGACACGCGCGGCACCGCCGTGATGAACCGGCTGTTCCATGCCTACGAGCCGTACAAGGGCGAGCTGCCCGGCCGCACCAATGGCGTGCTGATCTCCAACGAGCAGGGCGAATCGGTCGCCTACGCCATGTGGAACCTGGAAGACCGCGGCCCAATGGTCATCGATCCGGGCGTCAAGGTCTATCAGGGCATGATCATCGGCATCCATTCGCGTGACAACGACCTGGAAGTGAACGTGCTTAAGGGCAAAAAGCTCACCAACATCCGCGCCGCCGGCAAGGATGAGGCGGTGAAGCTTACCCCGCCGATCCGCATGACGCTGGAGAAGGCTCTAGCCTGGATCCAGGATGACGAGCTGGTCGAGGTGACGCCGAAGACCATCCGCCTGCGCAAGCTCTATCTCGACCCCAATGAGCGCAAGCGCTTTGAGAAGTCGGCCAAGGCGGTCGGCGCGGCCTGACCTGCAATTGCCAAATTTCGAAAGGGCCGAGCACGAACAATGCTCGGCCCTTTCTTCGTTTATAGACCCGCCAAGTTGCGCCACGCATAGCGCCGTCCAGTCCGGCTACCGAAAGTCTTTTGCTTGCGCTAATATCTGATAGTTAAATCAGAGGCCCCGAGCCATGCACCTCACCTCCCTTCTCATCTTCGCCGCCGCTCTGTTCGTTGCCGCCGGCTCGCCCGGTCCGTCGGTCGCCGCGCTTGTGGCGCGGGTCATCTCAAAAGGTTTTCGCGACGTGTTCCCGTTCCTGCTCGCCATGTGGATCGGCGAGGGCATCTGGCTGTCGCTGGCGGTGTTCGGGCTGGCCGTCGTGGCGCAGACCTTCCATTTCGCCTTCGTCATCGTGAAATGGGCCGGCGTCGCCTATCTTGCCTACCTCGCATGGAAGATGTGGACGGCGCCTGTCGAGGCGGGTGCGGGCGAAATGCCGCGCGAGGATTCGGCGCTGAAGCTGTTCTTTGCCGGCATGGCGGTGACGCTCGGCAATCCCAAGATCATGATGTTCTACCTGGCGCTACTGCCGACGATCATCGACCTCGCTTCGGTCAACGTCGTCGGCTGGGTCGAACTGACCGCGACCATGGCGGTGGTGCTTATCGCGATCGATCTCGCCTGGGTGCTGGCCGCCTCGCAGGCGCGCAAGCTGCTGAAAAGCAAGCGCGTCATGAGGATCGCAAACCGCATCAGCGCCACCACGATGGCGGGTGCGGCGGCGGCGATCGCGGCACGATCCTGATCATTAGCTGGGCCTGGATGTAAACTTGGCGCTCGATATTACCGCGCCATGGCGTGGTATTCGTCGTTCGGCCGCATGTCGACGGCGGCCGCCACCCGGTTCGACATGTTGAAGAAGGCCGCTGTCGAGGCGATGTCCCAGATGTCGCGGTTTGTGAAGCCGGCCTCGCGAAGTGCTGCCCGGTCAGCCTCGACGATCTTTGCCGGCTCTTCCGTCAGCTTGACCGCGAATTCAAGCATCGCGGTCTGCTTGGGCGAAAGGTCGGCGGCGCGAAAATTCATCGCCATCATCTCGCCGAAGTCCGGGTCGCCGGAGAGTTGGCGAACCGCCGCGCCATGCGCGGTCAGGCAATAGTAGCAATGGTTGATCGACGAGACGACCACCGCGATCATCTCACGCTCCAGCTTCGAAAGGCCGGAGTCGCCAGCATCAGATCGTTATATGTGTCGGTGAAGGCGCGCAGCTTCTTCTCGTCGAAGGCGTAGGCAAGCAGGACATTGGGCACCAGGCCGAGCTTTTCCTCGCATTTGGCGAAATAGGCTTTCGTCGCCTCGCTCAGCTCTGCTGTGCCGAGCTCAAGAGCGGTGATTTTACCGGACATGGGGTCTTCCTCCTCGTTCTCCGCCGCCTTGCCGTCGAATTCGGATAATTCTCGGCAAGCCGTCAAACCTTTGTCGCCAAATACCCGTCTTCTGCTACCATAATCGTAAAAGCATTCGACGGGAGGAAGTGCGATGGCCAGCGTGAAATCCGTAGCGAAGCCGAAGAAAAAAACTCCGGCGGCGAAGACGGAGGACAGGCCAGCCAAGCTTGCCGACTATTTGCTTGCCCGCGCCCCGGCTGAAGACATTGCTGCCTATAAGGCGGCCGACCTGGAACGCGCGGCCGATCTCGCGGGAAAGGCGGTCGCCGCACACAGGAAGGGTGCGGCCGTGGTCGCCGTCGACGCCGATTCAGGCGTCTTCCGCGAGGGCCGACCGGTGACGGTGATCACAGTCGTCAACGACAATATGCCGTTCCTGTTCGATTCCATACTGGGCGAGATCACCGAGACATCAGGGGAACCGACGCTCGTCACCCACCCGGTCATCGTCGTGCGCCATGGCAAGGCCGGCGTCGACGAGATCCTTGGCGATGGCAGCGCCCTCAAGGACGACGGCAATCACGACCGGCTGAGCGTCGTCCATGTCCACATTCCGCGCCTGACGGATGAGCGAGCGAACGCGCTGGCCGAAAGGCTTCGCAAGATGCTCGACCAGGTGCGCGCCGCCGTCAGCGACTGGAAGCCGATGCTGGCCCGTCTCGACCAGGCGATTTCCGAGTTTCGCTATTCTGCCGTGCCGCTCGACAAGAAGAGCGTTGCCGAGGCCATCGCCTTCCTCGAATGGCTGCGCGACGACAATTTCACCTTTCTCGGCATGCGCGAGTTCAAATACTCCGGCGGCGCGGAGAGCGGCAATCTGGAGCGCGCCGACAGACCCGGCCTCGGCATTCTCGCCGACCCGGACGTGCTGGTGCTCAGGCGCGGCACCGAGGCGGTGACGACCACGCCTGAAATCCGCGCCTTCCTGCATGGGCCGGAGCCGCTCATCGTCACCAAGGCCAACGCCAAGTCGCTGGTGCACCGCCGCATCTATCTCGACTATATCGGGGTCAAGACCTACACCGCCAAGGGCGCGCTGGCGGGCGAATTGCGCATGGTCGGCTTGTTCACGTCGACCGCCTACACGCGCTCGGTGATGAAGATCCCCTATCTCAGGTCAAAGGCCGAAACCATCATCGCCAAGTCCGGTTTCGACCGGCACGACCATTCCGGCAAGGCGCTGATCAACGTGCTGGAGAGCTATCCGCGCGACGAACTGTTCCAAGTGCCGGTGCCGGTTCTGAAGAAGCATGCTGCTGCCATTCTCGGCCTTGTCGAGCGGCCGCGGGTGCGGGCGCTCGTGCGCGCCGACCAGTTCGACCGTTTCGTCTCCATCCTCGTCTTCGTGCCGCGCGATCGCTACGACAGCGTCGTGCGGGAAAGGATCGGCACCTATCTCAAGACGGTGTTCGAAGGTCGTTTGTCGGCTTATTATCCTGCCTTCCCCGAAGGCGGTTTGGCGCGCGTCCACTTCATCATCGGGCGCTCCGGCGGCAAGACGCCGAAGATCGAGCAGTCGGCAATCGAGGCGGCAATCCGCGACATTGTACGCACCTGGGACGATGCGCTGGCCGAAGCGGCGGAAGCCGGTGGCGGCGACCAGGCGTTGAAGGCGATCGCGGCGCGGCTGCCGCAAAGCTACCGGGATTCCTTCAGTGCGGCGGTGGCTCTGACCGATGCCGCGCGCATTGCCGGAATCGACGCCGCCAATCCGATCGCGATCGACTATTATCGCCATGCGGGGCAGAAGCCGCATGAGGCGGCCCTGAAGATCTACCATCATGGTTCCCCGGTGGCCCTGTCCCGGCGCGTGCCGGTGCTAGAAAATATCGGCTTCCGCGTCATCAGCGAGCGCACCTTCGAAGTCGCCGCCGATCCGTCCAGTGATCAGCCTGGCTCTGTCTTCATCCACGACATGGAACTGGAGAACAGCTACGGCAAGCCCATCGACCTCGCCGATGGCGGCAAGCTGTTCGAGGACGCTTTCCTGTCCGCCTGGCGCGGCGATGTCGACAATGACAGCTATAACGGCCTGGCCCAGACCGCCGGCCTATGGTCGGGCGAGATCACCGTCCTGCGTGCCTATGGCCGCTATCTGCAACAGGTCGGCATTCCGCAAAGCCAGGATTTCATCGCCGCCGCATTGAACCGCTATCCCGATATCGCGCGCGGCCTGCATGGGCTGTTCGTCGCCCGGTTGGGCCCGACGGCGGAGACCGACGGTGCGGTAGCGGCAAAGCACCTCACGGCCAAGATCCAGGACGCGCTGGAGGATGTCCCGAATATCGATGACGACACCATCATCCGCCGCTATCTCAATTTGATCGAGGCGTCGCTGCGCACCAACCATTTCGTCCCCGATACCAAGGAGAAAGGCCAGTCGCTGGCGATCAAGCTCGATTCGCAAGCGGTCGAAGGGTTGCCGGCGCCACGGCCATGGCGGGAAATCTTTGTCTACGGCTCAGAGGTCGAGGGGCTGCATCTGCGCTTCGGCCCGGTGGCACGTGGCGGCCTGCGCTGGTCGGACCGGGCCCAGGACTACCGCACCGAAGTGCTCGGCCTGGTCAAGGCGCAACAGGTCAAGAATGCGGTCATCGTACCGGTCGGCGCCAAGGGCGGCTTCTATCCCAAGAAGCTGCCGATGAGCGCCGGTCGCGATGCGATCTTTGAGGCGGGCACGGCGGCCTACAAGAACTTTGTCTCAAGCCTGTTGTCGATCACCGACAATATCGGCCTGGATGGTGTCATTCCGCCGCCCGGAGTGGTGCGGCGCGACCAGGACGATCCCTATTTCGTCGTCGCCGCCGACAAGGGCACGGCGACGTTTTCCGACATCGCCAACGCCATCAGCGAGAAGCACGGCTTCTGGCTCGACGACGCCTTCGCCAGCGGCGGCTCGGCTGGCTACGACCACAAGAAGATGGGCATCACCGCCAAGGGCGCCTGGGAAGCGGTCAAGCGGCATTTCCGCGAAATCAACCGCGACATCCAGACTTCGCCCTTCACCGTGGTCGGCGTCGGCGACATGTCGGGCGACGTGTTCGGCAACGGCATGCTGTTGTCGCCGAAGACGAGGCTGATCGCCGCCTTCGACCATCGCGACATCTTCATCGATCCCGATCCGGACATGGCGGCATCGATGGCCGAGCGCGAGCGCCTGTTCGCGCTGCCGCGTTCGAGCTGGCAGGACTATGACAAGGCCAAGCTGTCGGAAGGCGGCATCATCGTCTCGCGCAGCCAGAAATCGATCACCTTGCCGGCGGCCGCGGCGGCGGCCATCGGCCTGGGCAAGACCACAGCCACGCCAGTCGAGATCATGACCGCCATCCTCAAGGCGCCGGTCGACCTTTTGTGGTTCGGCGGCATCGGCACCTATCTGAGGGCATCCAACGAAACCAATGCCGAGGTCGGCGACCGCGCCAATGACGCCATCCGCGTCACCGCCCTCGAAGTGCGCGCCAATGTGATCGGCGAGGGCGCCAATCTCGGCGTCACGCAACGGGCTCGCATCGAGTTCGGGCTGAATGGCGGCCGTTGCAATTCCGACGCCATCGACAATTCGGGTGGCGTCAATTGCTCCGACGTCGAGGTCAACATCAAGATCGCGCTGGCCTCAGCGATGCGCAAGGGAGCGCTGACCCGCTCAGCGCGCAACAAGCTGCTGGCCGATATGACCAGCGAAGTCGCCTCGCTGGTGCTGTCGAACAATTACGAGCAGACGCTGGCGCTTTCCATCGCCCACAAGCGCGGCCTTGCCGACCTTGCGCATCAGAGCCGGTTCATGACGGCGCTGGAAGCGCGCGGCCTGCTCGACCGGGCCGTCGAGACGCTGCCCTCGCCGGTGGCGCTGGCGGAGCGTGAAGCGCGCGGCGAGCCGCTGACACGGGCGGAACTCGGCGTGCTGCTTGCCTATGCCAAGATCGTGCTGTTCTCCGACATCGTCGCCAGCGACGTGCCCGACGACGCGCATTTCGACCGCGACCTGATGGGCTATTTTCCCGAGCGTATGGCGAAGAAATATAGCGCCGAGATCCATGCCCACCGGCTGCGCCGAGAGATCATCGCGCGGGTCGTCGCCAACGACCTGGTCAATCGCGGCGGCCCGTCCTTCGTCAACCGGCTGCGGGACGCCACGGGGCGAACGGTCGCAGACGTGGTGCGCACATTCGCGGTGGTGCGCGACGGCTTCGCCCTGCCGGCCCTCTATCGCGATATCGATGCCTTGGACAACCAGATCGATGGCCAGGTCCAAGTCGATCTCTACGAGACGGTCAGCCGGCTCATCTACGTGACCAGCGGCTGGTACCTGAAGAACGATATCGGCAGCGCCCCGCTGGTCGAGCGCATCGCCGAATTGCAGGACGCCCGAAAAGCGTTGGAGCCGAAGCTGGTGGCGCTTCTGCCGGCCTTCACGCGCCAGCGCATAGAGGAGAAGCGAGACGGGCTCTTAAAGGCCGGTGCCCCGGAAAAGCTCGCCGAACAGCTGGCGTTGAGCGAGGTGGCGGAACTGATCCCGGACATAGCGCTGACGGCGCGCACGGCCGGCGCCGATATCGTCGCGGCGGCAAAGGCCTATTTCGCGGTCAGTGACGCTTTCCGCATTCCGCGCGTCGAGGACGCGGCGCGCTCGATCACGCCGTCGGATTACTACGACCAACTGGCGCTCTCACGCGCCGTGGACACTATCGGCACCGCGCGGCGCGGCATCGCGGAGGCGGCGCTCACCGCACATGCCGATGCCGCCGACCCGGTGGCGGCATGGCTGGAAGCCGGCGGCGAGCGGGTGGCGCCCATCCGCGAGCGGCTGCAGGCGCTAACCGAAGGCGGCGACATCACCGTGTCGCGGCTGTCCGTCGCCTCGGGGCTGATGAGCGATTTGACGGGGATGTGAGGCTCGACACCTCTCCCCCGATCGACGGGGGAGAGGAAGGGCGCCCCTCCTTTCCCTCCGGAGGGAGAAAGGTGGCGCTGCGAAGCAGCGACGGATTGGGGGAACCACGCGGCAATCAGGTGCCGGCCTGATAAGTCACGTCCGTCACACAAGGCCTATGCTTAGCCTAGATGGGCGCGGGCCGAGGAGCCCAGGAGCAATGAACGACAGTTCGACGCTTGTCGTTTGCGCGGTCGTACAAAACATGCAGACATGACGCCCGACGCGGGCGATGCCAAGGGAATCATCATGGCGGTAGAGACAGTGCAGTGTGCCTCTGGGCGCGGCATCTGGGGATGGATGTTCTTCGACTGGGCGGCGCAGCCCTTCTTCACCGTCGTCACCACCTTCATCTTCGGCCCGTATTTCGTTTCACGCATGGCGGATGATCCCACCACCGGGCAGGCCGTCTGGGGCTATGGCATCGCCGCCGCCGGCCTGGTGATCGCCGTGTTGTCACCCATCCTGGGCTCGATCGCCGACCAGACCGGACCGCGCAAGCCCTGGATCGGGTTCTTCGCCGCGATCAAGATCACCAGCCTTTGCCTGCTCTGGTTCGCCGCTCCGGGCTCCAATCTGTTCCTGGTCGTGGCGTTGTTTTCGCTGGCCTCCGTGGCGGCGGAGTTCTCCACCGTGTTCAACGATTCGATGATGCCGCGCCTGGTGCCGAAAAGCGAAATCGGCCGCATCTCCAACATCGCCTGGGGCCTCGGCTATCTTGGCGGAATGATCGCGCTGATCTTTGTCGTCGCCTGCCTCGCCGGTTCGCCTGAAACCGGCAAGACCATCATCGGCATCGATCCGCTGTTCGGTCTCGACCCGAAGCTGGGCGAAGATGCCAGGGCCACCGGCCCGCTGTCGGCCGGCTGGTACTTCCTGTTCATCCTGCCGATGTTCCTCTTCACGCCGGACGCCATCAAGGGCCTGCCCATCGGTCCGGCGGTGCGCGAGGGACTGGCGGAGCTGAAGGTGACACTGGGCGAAGTGCGCAAGCGCGGCGGCATCTTCCGCTTCCTCATCGCCCGCATGATCTACCAGGACGGCGTCAACGCCCTGCTGGCGCTGGGCGGTACATTCGCGGCTTCTATGTTTCATTGGTCGATCACCGAGATCGGCCTGTTCGGCATCATCCTCAACGTCGTCGCCATTTTCGGGTGCTGGATCGCGGCGCGCCTCGATATGGCGCTCGGCTCCAAGGCGGTGGTGATGATTGCGCTGGTGATGCTGTCGATCGCCACCGTCGGCGTCGTCTCGACCGGACCAGGCTTCACGCTGCTCGGCCTGATCCAACTTCCGGCCGATGATTCCGGCGGGCTGTTCGGCACGGCGGCGGAGAAGGCCTACATCCTCTACGGCCTGCTGATCGGACTGGCCTTCGGGCCCGTGCAGGCGTCATCGCGGTCCTACATGGCGCGCAGCGTGACGGCGGAGGAATCGGGACGCTATTTCGGCATTTACGCGCTGGCCGGCCGGGCCACCAGCTTCCTGGCGCCGTTCCTGGTGGCGACGATCACCGCGCTCAGCGGTTCCGCGCGGCTCGGCATGGCCGTGATCATCCTGTTCCTGGCTGCCGGCATGGCGATCCTGGCTCGCACGCCCTATCCGGCGGATCGCCCGGCGGGATAGCCTGCTTGTCCCTCCCCCCTTGCGGGTGAAGGGACCACGCTCAATGGCGGAAATGCCTCACACCGGTAAACACCATGGCGATGCCGTGTTCATCCGCGGCGGCGATAACGTCCTTGTCGTTCATCGAGCCGCCGGGCTGGATAACGGCGGTGGCGCCGGCTTCGATGGCCGATAGCAGTCCGTCGGCGAAGGGGAAGAACGCGTCTGAAGCGACAACCGAGCCCTTCGTCAGCGGATCGGCAAGCCCGGCGGATGCGGCGGCGTCGAGCGCCTTGCGTGCGGCGATGCGTGAGGAATCGACGCGGCTCATCTGGCCTGCGCCGATGCCGACAGTGGCGCCGTCCCTGGCGTAGACGATGGCGTTGGACTTGACGTGTTTGGCGACGCGGAAGGCGAAGACGAGGTCGGCCATTTCGGCGACCGTCGGCGCGCACTTTGTCACCACTTTCAGGTCGAAATCGTCGATCACGGCATTGTCGCGGCCCTGGACGAGCATGCCGCCGGCGACGGATTTGACCGTGATGCCCGACGTGCGCGGGTCCGGCAGGCCGCCGGCGACCAGCAGGCGCAAATTCTTCTTCGCGGCAATGATGGCCGCCGCCTCCTTGGTGGCGTCGGGCGCGATGATGACTTCGGTGAACGTCTTGACGATCTCTTCCGCCGCCTCGGCATCGAGGATGCGATTGACGGCGACGATGCCGCCGAAGGCCGAGACCGGGTCGCAGGCAAGCGCCTTGGCGTAGGCCGCTTTCAAGGAGGCGCCTTCGGCGACGCCGCACGGGTTGGCGTGCTTGATAATGGCGACGGCGGCGGACCGGCCGGCATCGAACTCGCCGACCAGCTCGAAGGCGGCTTCGGTGTCGTTGATGTTGTTGTAGGAGAGCTGCTTGCCCTGCAGCTGCCGCGCGGTGGCCACGCCCGGCCGCTTGTCGCCATTGACGTAGAAGCCGGCGCTCTGGTGCGGGTTCTCGCCGTAGCGCATCACCTCGACCAGCCTGCCGCCAAAGGCGCGCCACGTCGGATGTTCGATCTCCAGCGCCTCGGCGAACCAGCCCGAGATCGCGGCGTCATAGGCGGCAGTGCGGGCGAAAGCCTTGGCCGCCAGCCTCTTGCGGAAATCCAGCGACAGCGATCCGATGTTCATCTCCAGCGCATTCAGCAGTGAGGCGTAGTCGCCGGGATCGGTGACGATGGCGACATAGGCATGGTTCTTGGCCGAGGCGCGGATCATCGCGGGACCACCAATGTCGATATTCTCGACGATCGACGCATAGTCGGCGCCGGAGCGGCGCACTTCCTCGAACGGGTAGAGGTTGGACACGACGAGATCGATCGGCTCGATGCCGTGTTTGCGCATCGCCGCGGCATGCTCCGGGTCGTCGCGTACGCCGAGCAGCGCGCCGTGCACCGCGGGGTGCAAGGTCTTGACGCGGCCGTCCATGATTTCGGGAAACTCGGTGAGTTCGGAGACGTCGCGAACCGCCAGGCCCACCTCGGCGATCGCCTTGGCCGTGCCGCCGGTCGAAACCAGTTCCACGCCGGCCGCTGCAAGCGCGGTGGCGAGGTCGATGAGGCCGGTCTTGTCGAAGACGGAGAGCAGCGCGCGACGGACCGGGACGAGGTCGGGAGCTGGGATGTTCTTGGCGGCGACGGCCATGAGCTGGCGGCCTTTCACGGCTGGTGTGGAGGATGCCGCGCCGTAGCACAGGATATCGGGAAATCAAACCGGCGCCGAGCCGCTCAGTTGCTTTGCGGGTGACCGGCGGTGCTGGTGCGCGTCAGTTGCCAGTGGACCTCGGGCACTTCCGATGCCTTGAAGGCAAGCACGATCTGTCGGCTGCGCCGCGGTCCGCCAAGGCCAGCGAAATAGATCGATTCCTCGACGTCGGGGGCCACTTCAGTGCAGGTGAACACCCAGCTATCAGCCTGCTCGCCGGTCAGGACCAGACGGTCGTGCTCGTCCTGCAGCAGGTTGATGTCGGGATGGACGTGGAAGCGCACGGTGACGAAGTCGCGGCCATTGTTGCGGATCGCCGCGTTGCCGGGGCGCTGGAACCGGTCCCGGCCGGTCAGCACATTGCCGTTGGCGGACAATCGGAGCTCGCGCTCGTGCAGGAAGCCGAAGCGCTGCAGATACCCGTCATGGCGGGCGATGAAGCCTTGGACGCCCTTCTGGTCGATGCGCTTGCACGGAACATGCTGGGGCCCGCCGATCAGCGGCGAACCGAGCAGGTCGTTGACCCGCAGCGAGTGGCTGAACCGAGCCGACGAGGTGTCGTTGATGGTGGCGGTCGAATGCGCGGCGGTGGCGCGCGCCAGCGGCCGGAACTCTGCGGCCCCATAGGTGTCGATGCCGGCATTGACGATGTAGTGGTGGCGGCCGGACGACAGTTCGAAGGCAAGGCAGCCGGCATGCGCGGCATTGGACACGTCGATGGGCGGCGGCAAGCCGGTGTCGGCGATGACCGTGGCGCCGCCCATCGACAGGCGCTCATACCCCGAATGCGGCGCGTGCAGCAGCGGCGACCCGGCGGTGTCGTCGTGGCGAAGGATGGTGGCGATGCGGTCGTGGATGGTGGCGCCCATGCCGTTGAAGCGGGCGAGGCTGCCGTCCTGATGGCGGAAGAAGCGCAGCGCTGGCAGCATGCGGTCGATGGCGCCCATTAGCGCCTGCGGCGGCGTTTCGGCCTGGTTGGCGTATGTCTGGCGCAGTGGCAGAAGGTCGGCGAGTATCTCCAGCACCGCCATCGGATTGCGTGAGATGTGGCCGCCATCGGCAAGGATCTGACGGTCGAGTTCCTCGGCAAGGTTGCGGGTCGCGCCGCGTAGCGCCGACGCCGGCGCGGGCAGGGACAGGGCGGCGAAGGCGAGCGCGATGCGGGCGCGCAGCCTGTCCTTGCCATCCGGCATTTCGCGCGCCATCGAACGGAGATAGCGGATCTGGATCGCAAGCGATTTCAGGAACGCCCTGTAGAAGGGAAACTCGGCCCCCTGCAGCACGACCGAGGAATGCTGGAGCCAGGCGATGATGCGCTTGGCCGTGGTGCCGGGCTCCCAGGCAACGCCGGAAATATGGCTTCCATGGATGGCGATCCAGTCGGAAACCAGCGCCCGGGCGTTGGCGGCGGCGAGTTCCGTGCCCGCGGCGCGCATATGGCGCAGCCAGCGAAAGCCGTGCAGCGTCTTGCGCCAACCGCGATTGGGTACGTCGATCTGGAACGGCGACTTGCCGCCGGTTTCAACCAGATGTCCCGACAGGGGATAGCGGCCGTAATAGATCTCGAGCGCGATCTGCGGGTCGGCCAGACGCAGGTCCGGCGGCGCGATCAATACGCGTTCCGGCGTCCGGCCGGAGTAGCGCCAGCGATAAACCGGGCCGGCACGAAGGCGCCGGCGCGTCTTGCGCCAGAACTCCTTCGCGACAAGCGTCCAAAGACGCGTCGTGTTGCCGGCAGCAAGTGCCAAGACCCCTCCTGATCGGGTTCTTCCCCCTCGCAAGTTTATATGATCGAGCGACTCGTGCGAAGGCGAATTCCATCGGCAGGCCCCGCTTCATCCGGTTTTGAACCGGTTTCTCCCTGAAAAAGGCCCGCTATCGCCTGAGCTCGCGTCCTTAGCCGGCTCTCATCATGCGCGCGGCGAAAAAGCCGTCCAGCCCGGAGCGTTCGGGCGTGCCGAGGTCGAGGTCGGCGGGTGTGGTGCGCAGCGTGCCTTGCGGCGTCAGGAATGCATCAATGCCCTGAATCTCGCCCTGCCCCACCGGATCGTGGGTGATTGCGGGGGTAGCGGCCAGAAAGGCGCGGTAGAGCTCCTCCCCCTCGAGCGGATCGAGCGAGCAATTGGAAAAGACGATCCGGCCGCCGGGCCTGACCAGGGTGACGGCGCGAGCCAGCAGCCGCTCTTGCAGGCCGGCGAGCTTTTCGACGTCGGCGGCGGTCTTGGTCCAAGGCACGTCGGGATGGCGCCGCACCGTACCGGTCGACGAGCAGGGCGCGTCGAGGAGCACCGCGTCGAACAGCTCCGCCGGCTCGTATTTGAGCAGGTCGGCCTGGACGATCTCGGCCGACAGACCAAGACGCTCAAGGTTGGCCGCAAGCCGAACCAGTCGGTTCTTCGAGGTGTCGACGGCGGTCACCCTGGCGCCTGCGAGAATGAGTTGCGCGGT
Source organism: Mesorhizobium sp. ES1-1 (assembly GCF_020164785.1). Lineage (GTDB taxonomy): Bacteria > Pseudomonadota > Alphaproteobacteria > Rhizobiales > Rhizobiaceae > Mesorhizobium. The sequence goes on from NZ_JAIUGX010000003.1 coordinate 339,343, forward strand.
CTTGCCGCCGGGCGCCGCGCAAAGGTCGGCGACACGCAATCCCGCGATGTCGCCGAACAGCCGCGCCGGCAGGCTGGCAGCCGCATCCTGCACCCACCAGGCGCCGTCGGCGAAGCCCGGCAGTTCGGGGATGGCGCCGGCAGCATTTTCCACGCGCACGGTGCCGGTCGGCAGGACGATGCCGCCCAGTTTTTCGGCCCACAGTTCGGGATTGGTCTTGACCGTGAAGTCCACCGGCGCCTCAACGCGGTGGGCTTGGAGGATCTGCCTGGCCTTTTCGGTGCCGTATGTGGATTTGAGCCGGTCGGAAAACCATCCCGGGGCTTCGTCGGTGGCGGCAAGGGCTGCCGGCAGTTCGGTCTCCTTGGCGCGGGCCAGCGTGCGCAGCACGCCGTTGACGAGGCCGGAGAAGCGCTGCGTGCGCGGATCGGACTTGGCGTGGGTCACGGCGAGGTCGACGGCGGCGCTGTCGGGAATGTCGAGGAACAGGATTTGTGCAGCCGCCACATGCAGGATGTGCGACAGCGCGGTGGCGTTGGGCGGCAGCGACTTTTCCAGGCGGCGCGCCAGCAGCCCCGTGATCGTCATGCGATAGCGCAGTGCGGTGACCAGGATGGCGCGAACCAGACCACGATCGCGCAGATCGAGCGCCCTGTATTGCGGGTGGCCGTTCTCGTGATCGGTCAGTCCATCGAGCGGCGTTCTGGCGTCGATGACAGCGGCAAGCAGTCGCGCCGCCGCCTTGCGGGCGGCGAGGCCGGCAACGAATTCGCCGTCTTCCCTATGTTCTGGATTAGCTGAAAACGTACGTCGAGGACCCCTGTCGGCCACGCTCACGACCACCGGCCTCTGGGCCCTGTCGGATTGCGACCCCATGGATTGGGCTTCGGCTTGTCAGGTTCGGCTGGGGGAACCGGCCGCGCAGCCCTGTCCCAAGGCCCCGACGGTCCGGCTTGATCCGCCTGCGCAGGTGTCGCGGGCTGGCGTTGCGCGTCGGCTGCGCCTTTCCCGGTCATCTCGCGCGCCATAGCCTGCAGGGCCGCGATGCGGTTATCGGTGCTCGGGTGTGTGGAAAACAGGCTGTCCATGCGCTCGCCGGAAAGGGGGTTGATAATGAAAAGATGCGCGGTTGCCGGATTGCGCTCGGCATCGGGGTTGCGGATGCGTTCGGCGCCTCGCGCGATCTTGTCAAGGGCAGAGGCCAGCCAGAGCGGGTGTCCACAGATTTCGGCGCCGCGCCGGTCGGCTTCGTATTCGCGGGTGCGGCTGACCGCCATCTGCACCACCATGGCGGCAAGGGGCGCCACGATCATAGCGGCCAGCACGCCGACAAAGCCGACCGGATTGTTGTTGTCGCGATTGCCGCCAAGGAAGAAGGCGAAATTGCCAAGCATGGAGATGGCGCCGGCAAAGGTCGCGACGATGGTCATGGTCAGCGTGTCGCGGTGCTGGACGTGGGCGAGCTCGTGCGCCATCACGGCTGCGACCTCTTCGTGCGTCAGCGCCTGCAAGAGGCCGGTGGAGGCGGCAACCGCCGCGTTCTGCGGGTTGCGGCCGGTGGCGAAGGCGTTAGGCTGCGGGTTGTCGATCAGATAGGTTCTCGGCATTGGCAGGCCGGCCTGCTTGGCCATCGCCTCAACAATGGCGTAGTATTCCGGCGCGCTCCCTTCGTCGACCTCCACGGCGTTGTTCATCGACAGCACCATCTTGTCGGCGTTCCAATAGCTGAACAGATTGGTGCCTGCGGCGACCAGCAGCGCGATCATCATGCCGCCCGAGCCGCCGATGAGGAAACCGACGCCCATGAACAACGCCGTCATAGCGGCGAGAAGCATGGCGGTGCGCAGAGTGTTCATCGTCGGCTCCCGTCCGGGTGGTGAGGAAAAGGGGTCGATCCTCGTCGTTGCATCGCTATATGATGGGAAACGCAGCCCGCAGTTTCAATTGACCGGGTTCAATCCGCCGGATTTATCACATGACCGAAGACATCAGTATAATTACCGCCACCGACGAGGCACCGCAAAAGCTTCTGACGCCGGCCGCCCGCCGCGCCTTGGCCGAGGCCGAAGCCCGACGGACAGACTATCGCCAGAAGGAAGCCGCCGTGCCGAAGGAAATCGGCGGCCGCGGCGGCAAGGAGCCCGGCCGCTACGGCGACTGGGAGGTAAAGGGCCTGACCAGCGATTTCTGATGCCTATGACGAAAATCTAGTCGCGGAACTTCAGATTAGGAAGCCGCCGCGCTTTGCCTCATCTCGAGGGCGAGGCGGCCATTGGCGTCGGTGACCACCCTGACGTCGCTGTAATTCGAAATAGTGGCGAGCGGCGTTTCCATCCTGTGCTGGTGCGTCGCGGTGATGACGAGCACCTCGGCGCCGGCAGCCTCCCCCGCCTGAATGCCCGGAACGGCATCCTCGAAAACGAGGCAGTCGCCGGCGTCGGCGCCAAGCCTCTGCGCCGCCAGCAGGAAACAGTCCGGCGCCGGCTTGCCGTGCAGCACGTCCTCGGCGGTGATGATGGTCTCCGGAAGGGGCAGGCCCGCCGCTTCGATCCGGCGCAGCGCCAGTTCACGCGGCGAAGAAGTCACGATGGCCCAGCGCCGGCTTGGCAGCGACGCCAGGAAGGCAGCGGCGCCCGCGATCGCCTCGATGCCATCGACATCGGCGATTTCGGCCTGGGTGATCTCTTCGGCCTCGCGCTGCGGATCGACCCCCGGCAGCGCCAGCCGGCTGACGGTTTCGATCGCGCGTCTGCCATGCATGGTGGGCAGAAAAGTTGCGACGTCGAGGCCGTGACGCCGCGCCCAGTCGCTCCACACACGTTCGGCCGCAGCGGTCGAATTCAGGACCGTGCCGTCCATGTCGAAAAGAAAGGCGGCGAATTTTCTGCCGGAGAACATGGGCGTCCTTTGACGGGTGTTGACGGGAGCGCGGGCACCCTAGCGGCGTGTCCGCGGAATGGGAAGCCGCACCTTAGGTCTTTTCAACGCCGCGCGGGAACTCCGTCAATCCTGCGGCGTTTGAACAAAACGGTTTTTCCTGGACAATCGAAAGAGGGCTATATGCTGATCCGCCTCGGCTACGAAATCGCGATCGAGTGCACCGAGGCCACACCGGTGATTTCGCTGCTGGAGATTCACAGGGACCGGCAAGCCGACATCAAGCGCCAGACCCGCGTGCTGACGTCGCCTTCCATACCCACCACCGTCTATCAGGATCTGCATGGCAACACCTGCCGCCGCTTCACGGCGCCCGCCGGCGGGTTTCGCATCCTCTATGATGCCGTCGTCTCGGACAGTGGGGAGCCTGATGAGGTCAACACGCTGGCCAAGGAAGTGCCGGTGGCGGAGCTGCCGGACGAGGTGCTTTTCTACCTCCTGGGCAGCCGCTACTGCGAAACCGACCATCTGAGCGATCTCGCCTGGCAGCTGTTCGGCCATGTCCCTGCCGGCTGGGCCCGGGTCCAGGCGATCGTCGACTATGTCCACAACAGGCTGTCATTCGGCTATGGCTATGCCCGATCGACACGCACTGCGGCGCAGGCCCATGACGAGAGGGTCGGAGTCTGCCGCGACTTCGCCCATCTGGCGATCACGCTTTGCCGCTGCATGAACATCCCGGCCCGCTACGTGAACGGTTATCTCGGCGATATCGGCGTGCCGGCCGATCCGTCGCCGATGGATTTCTCGGCCTGGATGGAGGTGTTCCTCGACGGCAAATGGTACACGTTCGATCCCCGCCACAACACACGAAGGATGGGCCGGGTCGTCATCGCGCGTGGCCGCGACGCCACCGATGTGCCGCTGCTGCATAGTTTCGGCCCGCACCGGCTTAGCCTGTTCAAGGTCTGGACCTACGAGCAGGAAGGCAATCTGTTCAACCCACCCTATCACGGCGTCGACAGGACGGTCAGAGCCCAGATGTTGGCCTGAGGGCGGATTGCCCGGATTTTCGATGCAGGTGGTCCGTTGCGGCACAGCAACCGTGTGCCGCAACAGGACGCTCATGAGTTTCGACGTGATCAGGGCGCGAGCATGGTAAACAGGGCGTAAACGTACGCGCTGAAGCGCGTGTTCTTTAACCAGGCGCTAACCACGCTGAGTTTCGCAGTCAAACAAAAACAATGACTTGGGCGTGCTCCACATGAGCCCTCCGACCGCCCGTATCGCCCGGCTCTAATCCTGCATTGAACCTCCACGGCAGCAGGCCGAGGCAGCGGAGGGGGTTGGATGCGAAATCACGGAGCTTTTGTTAAGGCGGCACGCGCTTTCGCCAGAGATCGCGGCGGGAATTTAGCGGTGTTATTCGGTCTTACCGCGTCGGTCCTGGCGCTAGGGGTCGGCTTTTCGGTCAACATAACGCAGCTTTACAATGCCAGATCGAGCCTGCAGGGCGTGGTCGACGCCGCCGTGACGTCGACCGCGCGCGACCTGACGACCGGGGTCATCAGGGAGGCCGATGCCAACAAATCGGTGCAGGCTTTCCTCGATGCCAACAGTCAGGCCGGCGTCCTGCAGGCCAACCAGATCGTCATGGACAGGCTGATCGTCGACAAGACCGCCAAGACGGTGCAGGCGGATGTGCATGCCGATGTCGCCCTGTATTTCCCGATGTTCGGCCTGAGCGACACGCGACGTGTCGGCGCTTCGACCACCGCGCTCTATTCCGACAAATCCATCGAAGTGGCCATGATGCTCGATGTGACAGGATCGATGGCGCAGAACGTCCGGGCCAAGACCAACAAGATCGGCGACCTGCAAACCGCCGCTTCCGCGGCCGTGACGGATTTGCTGGACAACAATATCGATCCGAGCAATCCACGCGTGCGCGTTTCGATCATTCCCTACGCCGAGGCGGTCAATACGGGCGGCCTGGCCGGGAGCGTCTTCGTCGAACAGAATGGCGGGCCGGATCTACCGCCGCCCGTCGATGCGCCGATTTCGGTATCCGCGGTGACAGCCCCGGACAAATGCGCCACCGAGCGCAAGGACAACGATGGCTACGCCGATTATTCCTCAGACGGGCCATCCCAGCCTCGGCGGAACAACAGCGGCAAGACCTACCTTGCCAGGGTCAACCGCGACGATCGCATGAAGACCTGCCCCAAGCCGGCGCTCATTCCGTTGACGGCGGACAAGCAGAAATTGCTCGACACGATCGCTGCCTTCAAGGCCGATGGCGTGACCGCCGGCGGCATCGCCGCGCAATGGGGCTATTATATGCTTTCACCGACCTGGCGACCGGCCATCATCGATGCAGGGCTCGGGACCGGCCCCGCCAATTTCGACCTGAAGAAGGTGGCCAAGGTCGCTATCCTGATGACGGACGGCCAGTTCAACACTGCATTCGCCGGCGGGCGCGGCGCGCCGAAATCACAGAATGCCGGCCAGATGTCGCGAAGCAATGCCGAAGGCATCTGCGCCAACATGAAACGCGACGGCATAGAGATATTCACGATCGGCTTCGATCTCGACGATCCGTCCATGACATCGACCGAAAGGGATCAGGCCAAGACGGTGCTGCAGCATTGCTCGACCGCCGACACGTCATCGCTGAAGCATTATTACGAAGCGGCGACGGGGCCGGAACTGGACGATGCCTTCAGCGCCATTGTGCAGAACATCGAGCGGCTCACCGTCACCAAGTGAGCCCGAGCTGAACGAACGATCGAGCCTGGCGGCGACCAAAAAGGAAAAGGCCGCCGCTTCTTGGCGAAGCTGGCGGCCTTCCGTGTTTCCGTCCGTGGCGCGGCCCTTGGAGATGACCGGTGGGTCATCCGCCGCGCATTTCGCGCCTTAACGGGAAGACTGCTTCCCGAAAGTGCAATCCGCTGAGGCCACGTTCTGGAAAACGAAATCACTCGACATCGGATCACCTCCTTTCGATTTGTTGAACACACAGACAGAATGGGGTGCATTGCGGCAAATGACAAGATGCCGAACTGCAAAAAGGGCGCCGTGGCAGATCGCGGGTCATCGCCGCATGGGGTGTGGCATAGAAATTCGAGACTAATCTACAGGCTGGGAGCGGGCCCCCTAAGGCTGCGCCGGGATGGACTTCCGGCGCAGCTCACACGAAGCGCATGGTGTCGCCGATGGCCACTCGCGCCGCGCGGTCGACGGTGCAATAGACGCCGAAATTGTGGGCGTTGTAGCGGACCAGATTGCGCAGGATGCCCGGATCATCGTCGAATCCGTCCTGGGCGATGATGGTGAAGCCGCAGCGGCGGCAGGGGTCCGAAATCGTCAGCAACAGGTCGCCGATCGCCAGCTTGCGGCCGATCCATTCGGTTTCCGGAAAGGAACCCACGATGGCCGCCATGTCGACGACGATGTTGGGGCGAAAGCGGCGCGGATCCGGGACGCCTTGCGGATGAAGCGCCTTCAGCCTGGCCATCGACGCGGCGGTGAGAAGATGGATCGGCGCCCTGGCGTAGCGCTCGCTGGTGAACGGGCCGGAATAATCCTGCGGAGCATCCTCGCGACGGTAGGGCCGGATCGAAGCCTCGAAGCCGAGAAAGGCCGAAAGCACACGGTCGGTTTCCGGATCGGGCGCCGGCAGCCAGTTTCCTCCCGGCACCGCAACCTCGAGGCGATTGTCCGCGTCCAGCCGAGCATGGATCAACGGCACCTTGTGCCATTTCGGCCCCCGATCCGGCCGGGCGGTTTCGCCGTCCGAGGCATCGACCAATCCGAACAGGCGGTCGCCGTCGACCGTCGTCCGGCCAACGCTGAGAGCGTCCAGCCGCTCGCCGGCGAGCGAACTCGCGGGATAGCGCCACAGGTCGGTGACGGTGCCCAATATCGACATCAGGCCTTCTTATTCTGGCGGTTGGCGATCAGGTCATCGACCACGGCCGGATCGGCAAGCGTCGAGGTGTCGCCGAGTGCCGCGAAATCGTCCTCGGCGATCTTGCGCAGGATGCGGCGCATGATCTTGCCGGAGCGGGTCTTGGGCAGGCCCGGCGCAAACTGGATCTTGTCGGGCGCAGCGATGGCGCCGATTTCCTTGCGGACATGGGCGACGAGCTCCTTGCGCAGATCCTCGCTCGGCTCGACACCCCGCATCAGGGTGACGTAGCTGTAGATGCCCTGGCCCTTGATGTCGTGCGGGTAGCCGACGACGGCGGCTTCCGAAACCTTATCGTGGCTGACCAGCGCGGATTCGACTTCGGCGGTTCCCATGCGATGGCCGGAGACATTGATGACATCGTCGACACGGCCGGTGATCCAGTAATAGCCGTCTGCGTCACGACGGCAGCCGTCGCCGGTGAAGTACTTGCCCCTGTAGGTCGAGAAATAGGTCTGCACGAAGCGCTCATGGTCGCCATAGACGGTTCGCATCTGGCCGGGCCAGGAATCGATGATGCAGAGATTGCCGTCGGCGGCTCCTTCCAGCACCTTGCCATCACCGTCGACCAGCTGCGGCTGGATGCCGAAGAAGGGCCTCGTCGCCGAACCCGCCTTGAGGTCCGTGGCGCCCGGCAGCGGTGTGATCAGGATGCCGCCGGTCTCGGTCTGCCACCATGTGTCGACGATCGGCACCTTGCCGTCGCCGACGATGTTGAAATACCACTCCCAGGCTTCCGGATTGATCGGCTCGCCGACCGAGCCCAGCACGCGTAGCGACTTGCGCGATGTCTTCGTCACATGCTCGTTGCCGGCGCCCATCAGAGCGCGCAGCGCCGTCGGAGCGGTGTAGAATATATTGACCTTGTGCTTGTCGATGACCTCCCAGAAGCGCGACTGCGAGGGGTAGTTGGGCACGCCCTCGAACATCAGCGTGGTGGCGCCGTTGGCGAGCGGCCCGTAGACGATATAGCTGTGCCCGGTGACCCAGCCGACATCGGCGGTGCACCAGTAGATATCGCCGTCATGGTAATCGAAGACATATTGGTGCGTCATCGAGGCATAGACCAGGTAGCCGGCGGTGGTGTGCAGCACGCCCTTGGGCTTGCCGGTCGAGCCCGACGTGTAGAGGATGAACAGCGGATCCTCGGCGTTCATCTTCTCCGGCTCGCAGTCGGCCGTCACCGAGCCAACCTCCTCGTGGTACCAGACGTCGCGGCCAGGCGCCCAACCGATCTTCCCGCCCGTGCGGCGCACGACGACGACATTCTTCACCATCACATGCTGCCTGGCGGCGATGTCGATCGCCTTGTCGGTATTCTCCTTCAGCGGGATCGGCTTGCCGCCGCGCAGGCCCTCATCAGCGGTGATGACGAAGGTCGATTCGCAGTCGACGATGCGGCCGGCCAGCGCGTCCGGCGAAAAGCCGCCAAAGACGATCGAATGGATGGCGCCGATGCGCGTGCAGGCCAGCATCGCATAGGCGGCCTCCGGGATCATCGGCATGTAGATGGTGACGCGGTCGCCCTTTCCGACGCCGTGCTTCTTCATGACATTGGCAAGACGGCAGACATGCTCGTGAAGCTCGGTGTAGGTGATCTTCTTGTCGTCGTAGGGGTTGTCGCCTTCCCAGATGATGGCGGTCTGGTCGCCGCGCTTCTCCAGGTGGCGGTCTATGCAGTTGTAGGAGACGTTGGTCAGCCCGTCCTCGAACCATTTGATCGAGACCTCGCCTTCGAAGGAGGTGTTCTTGACCTTGCTGAAAGGCTTGAACCAGTCGATGCGCTTGCCATGCCCGCCCCAGAACTTGTCCGGGTTGGCGATGCTGTCGGCGTACCATTTCAGGTAGGTTTCATTGTCGATCAGCGCGTTCTTCTTCCACGCCGGCTGGACGCGGTGGACATGAACCTCGGACATTTCCTGCATTCCTCCCGAACCAGTCCACCGGCTCGAGCCGGTGGTGCCGCGTCGAAGCGGCCGCGAATTCGGCGGCATTATTACCAGTTCCGCCAGGACGGCAATATTAGACATTCGGTTTGCGCGGCGGGATGACGCAGAGGCGTCACCTGCCGCTGTCAGCACTCGCCCTCGATCGCTGCTAAGCATCTGTTCTAGCGAAGAAAACTGTTTTTGGATACGCACAAATCAATAGACAGTTAAGCAACCGCGCGCACATTATGACGTTGGGAGGAACGGACTCAATCTGGGGATTGCCATGCGTGACCATTCCGAAATGGACCTGATGCTCAAAGGCTATGGCCTGACAACGGCCAAGATCCTTTATCATTTTCCCGACCATCCGCATTTGCTGCAGAGCTTCGTCTGGCAGGACTACGATCTCGCCCCGAAATTTCCTATGCTCATCAAGTTCATCGAGTTCTGGAAGGCGAAGCTCGAAGGCCCGCTGCATTCGGTGGTCTACACGCACCAGAAGCTGATCGCGCCGAACGAATGGCGCAAGCTGGATGGAGAGTTCGTGTTGCATTAGGAGCGGCAGTGCAGGCTCGGTTGCGTTTGGCGTCCTACGGCGCCCCCTCTGTCCTGCCGGACATCTCCCCCACAAGTGGGGAGATTGGCAGCTTCGCCCCGCATCATCGGTCAAGCGTCGGGAGATTGGCGAAACCCGAAGCAATATCCGATCTTCCCCCTCGTGGGGGAGATGTCCGGCAGGACAGAGGGGGGCGCTGTCCCGCTAACCTTCGGCCTGGCAGTCCGACCCGCTCACACTGCCGGCGGGTTGAGCCGGGCAAAACCTTCCTGCCGGCGATAGGGGAAATACGGATATGGCGCGGTGACTTCGCTGGCGGCGTCGAGTGTCTTCATCTGCTCCGGCGTCAGGGTCCAGCCAACGGCGCCGAGGTTCTGGCGCAACTGCTCTTCATTGCGGGCGCCGATGATGACGGAGGACACGGTCGGGCGCCGTAGGAGCCAGTTGATGGCGATTTGCGGCACGGTCTTGCCGGTCTGTTCTGCCACCGCGTCGAGGGCATCCATGACGCGGTAGAGATGTTCGTCCTCGACCGGCGGTCCGAAGCTTGCGGTTTCGTGAAGCCTGCTCATTGCCGGCAGGGGCTGGCCACGGCGGATCTTCCCGGTCAGCCGACCCCAGCCCAGCGGACTCCACACCAGCGCGCCAACGCCCTGGTCGAGGCCGAGCGGCATCAGCTCCCACTCATAGTCGCGGCCGACCAGAGAGTAATAGACCTGATGCGCGACGTAGCGGGCGTAGCCGTGCTTGTCGGCCTGCGCCAGAGACTTCATCACCTGCCAGCCGGAGAAATTGGAGACGCCGACATAGCGCAGCTTGCCGGCGCGAACGAGATCATCGAGCGCCGATACGACTTCCTCGACCGGCGTGCCGGCATCGAAAGCGTGCAACTGCAACAGGTCGATATAGTCCGTGCCAAGACGTTTCAGTGCCGCGTCAACCGACTTTATCAGCCGCGAACGTGACGAGCCGTAGTCGGCCGGCCCGTCGCCCATCGGCAAGGAAGTCTTGGTCGAGATCAGAACGGCATCGCGCCGGCCCTTGATCGCTTCCCCAAGCACCTGTTCGGACGCGCCGCCCGAATAGACGTCGGCCGTGTCGAACAGATTGACGCCGGCCTCGAGGCAGATGTCGACCAGGCGTCGCGCTTCCGTGGCGTCGCTGGTGCCCCAGGCGCCGAACAGAGGACCGGAGCCGCCAAAGGTTCCAGCGCCGAATGAGAGCGCCGGCACTTTCAGGCCTGATGCGCCGAGAGATCTATAGTCCATTTTTCACTCCTGATGGATGGAAACGAGGTTCTGATCCGGCTTTACCGGCGGGTGTCACAACCCGATCGAGGCAGGCGTCTCGGCCGCGGTGCCGCGATCGAGACGCAGCGCCAGTCCGGCGACAGCGAGCGCGGCGAGCGGCAGCAGGGCGGCGACCCAGGTCAGCGAACCCAGCCCGAGACCGTGGGCGATGACCGCGCCGCCGAGCCACGCGCCGGCGGCGTTGCCGAGATTGAAGGCGGCGATGTTGAAGGACGATGCCAGGCTCTGGCCGGCACCCTCGGCCTTGTCCAGCAGCCACATCTGCAGTGGCGCCACTGTGGCAAAGGCGGCGGCGCCGAGCAGGCCGACATAGATGACCGCCAGGACCTTGTTGTGGATGGCGAAACTCATGGTTGCGAGCACCAGCGCCAGCACGGCGAGACTGCTCAGCACGGCGGGCACCAGCCAGCGGTCGGCGACCTTGCCGCCGGCGAGGTTGCCGGCGATCAGCCCGCCGCCGAAGACAAGCAGGATCGGCGACACGGCCGCTTCCTCGAAGCCGCTGATCTCGGTAAGCAGGGGAGCGATGTAGGTGAAGACGGCGAAGACCCCGGCATAGCCGAGCACCGTGGTCGCGAGGCCGAGCAGCACGGGCGTGCGCCGCAAAACGGCAAGGTCGGCGCGCAGGTCGCTCTTCTCTGGGGCTGTCCGGCTGCGCGGCACCAGGGCGAGGATGACGGCGAAAGCCGCAAGGCCGACCACGGTCACCGCCCAGAAGGTCGCCCGCCAGCCGAAGGCTTGGCCGAGCCACGTGCCGAAGGGCACGCCCAGGATGTTGGCGATGGTCAAGCCGGTGAACATCAAGGCGATCGCCGAAGCCTTTTTGTTGGGCGCAACCAGGCCGGTGGCGACCACCGAGCCGACGCCGAAGAAGGTGCCATGCGCGAAGGCGGTGATGACGCGCGCGCCCATCAGCGTCCAATAGTCTGGCGCCAGGGCGCAGGCGAGGTTGCCCAGCGTGAAGATCGCCATCAAGGCCAGAAGCACGGTCTTGCGCGGCCAGTTTCCGGTGGCGATGGTGAGGAGCGGCGCGCCGATGACGACGCCTAGCGCATAGCCCGAAATGAGCTGGCCGGCGGACGAGATCGAGACGCCGAGATCCTTGCTCACATCGAGCAGCAGACCCATGATGACGAATTCGGTGACGCCGATGCCGAAGGCACCGGCGGCGAGGGCGTAGAGAGCGAGAGGCATGGCGGCTTCCATTTCGGTGAGGAGAGGCGCCGTCCCGCGCCCCACCGGGAAGATCGTGCCGCCGCCCACTGTGAACCAGACTTGATCACGGCACACTGTCTGTGAAATAGATTCACGAATGGCTAGGCCCGACATCAATCGTTCCGGGGAGATCGAAGTCTTCGTGCGCGTCGTCGAGGCGGGGAGCTTCTCCGCCGCCGCGCGCGCCTTGCGCATGACGCCCTCGGCGGTCAGCAAGCTGATAGCGCGGCTGGAAGCGCGGCTTGGCGCCCGGCTGGTCAGCCGTTCGACACGCAGGCTGCAACTGACGCCGGAAGGAAGCGCCTTCTATGAGAGCGGCCGGCGCATCCTGGCCGACATGGCCGCCGCGGAGCGTGAAGCGGCAGCGGGCGCGGCACCGCGCGGGCGGCTGCGCGTCAACAGCTACGTGCCGTTCGGGGTGCACCGGCTGATCCAGCTCCTGCCGCGCTTCCTCGATCGCTACCCCGAGATCACGGTCGATCTGGTGCTCACCGACAGCGTCATCGACCTGATGGCGGAGCGTGCCGATGTCGCTATCCGGGCCGGCCCGCTTGGCGCATCGAGGCTGGTTGCGCGTAAGCTCGGGCAAAGCCCAGGGGTTGTGGTTGCGGCGCCGTCTTACCTGAAGGCGCATGGCACGCCGCTGGAGCCAGCCGACCTCCACATGCACAATCTGATGAGCTTCGGCTTTGTGCGGCATGTCGACGGCTGGCCATTTCTCGATGCCGACGGCAAGGCCTGGATGGTTCCGATCGCGGGCAATGCGACCGTTGGCGATGGCGAGACGATGCGCGGGCTGGCGCTTGCGGGTGTGGGGATCGCCCGTCTGGCGCGCTGGCATGTGGCGGACGATATCGAAGCTGGCCGGCTGGTGCCGCTGCTGGAGCCGTTCAATCCGGGCGACTTGGAAGCCACCTATGCCGTCTATGTCGGTCAGGGTCCGCACTTGCCGGCGAGGGTGCGCGCCTTTCTGGATTTCCTCGGCGAGAGCGTCAGGTTGGCGTGAGGGGCGGGCAATAGCCCGTCGACGACGGTACGTTCCGTTTACGTGATGACGCCAATTATTGAAGCTGACGCTGCCCCTCATCGCCCTGCCGGGCACTTCTCCCCGTAAGTGACGGGGAGAAGGAGGCTGGCCGCAGTCCCGGCACTTTTCATGCAACGTCCATGATTAGCGAAAGCACTGATGACAGTGCCCCTCTCCCCGTCCCTTTACGGGGAGAGGATGCCGGCAGGCAGGTGAGGGGCGTCGCCGGCGCGGGGGAAGAGTGACAGCGCGGATTTGAACCGGACCTGACTGCCCGCAGCCTTACGCCTTCGGTGCGAATGGCGCCGGCCGACGGCCGGCGGCCTGCCGCTCCAGCATCCAGCCGGGATATTCGGCCGGGAAGGCGCTGACTTCATCGAGGCGCACCAGATCGTCTGTATCGAGCTTCAACTGCGTCGCGGCAAGGTTCTGTTCGAGCTGGTCCATGCGGCTGGCGCCGATGATCACGCTCATCACGAAGGGCTTGGCCAGGACATAGCCGAGCGCCACGGTGGCCACGCTCACATCATGCTTCCTGGCGATGTCGCGCATGACGGTTACGGCCGCCCAGGCACGGTCCTCGTTGACCGGCGGGAAGTTGAAGGAGGCGCGGCGGCCCTCGCCATTGCCGGGCGCGCCGGGACCGTATTTGCCGGACAACAGGCCGCCGGCCATTGGCGACCAGACCATCAGGCCGAGTTTCTCCTCGTTGATGAGCGGAACGATCTCGCGCTCGAGGTCACGGCCGGCGATCGAATAATAGGACTGAATGGTCTCGAACCGGGCAAAGCCCTTGCGGTCGGCGATGCCGAGCGCCTTGGCGATGCGCCAGGCCTGCCAGTTCGAAACGCCGACATAGCGCACCTTGCCGCTGGCGACCAGATCGTCCAGTGCCCGTAGCGTTTCGTCGATCGGCGTCACGGCGTCGGTGCCGTGCAGCTGGTAGAGATCGATGTGATCGAGTTGCATCCGCTCGAGGCTGGCATCGACCGAATCCATGATGTGGCCGCGCGAGGAGCCACGCTGGTTGGGGCCATCCCCCATGGCGCCGTGGACCTTGGTGGCGATTACGACTTTCTGCCTGTCGAGGCCGAGATCCCTCAATGACTGGCCGAGCAGGCGTTCGGATTCGCCAAAGGAATAGACGTCGGCCGTGTCGAAGAAATTGACGCCGGCGTTGACAGAACGGGCAACGATCTCGTTGACGCCCTTCTGGTCGAGGCTGGCGATCAGGCCCCACTGGGCATTCTGGCCGGGGGCACCGAAAGTCATGGTGCCAAGACAGAGTTCGGAGACGAACATCCCCGTATTTCCAAGCTGGTTGTAACGCATGTGGAACGCTCCAGGAGAATGATGATAACGCTAAGCAAATAGGAACGGTACGTTTCGTTTCAACTCTTGGTGCAATGAAGCATCTGGATTGGCCTAAAGATACCGGCTTTCGTATCATGTGACGCGGGCAGCTAGTCGTCCCACGGGTTGAGCACCGTCACGCCTGTATCATCGAATTCGGTGACGTTGCGCGTCACAAGATGAGATCATGGACTAGCGCGGTAGCCGCGATGACGGTGTCCGCGTTGCCTTGTGTCCGACCGGCGGTCAGCAAGAAATGGTCTGCCCGGCTAACGGCTACCAAAAATCGCCGAGCCGACCCTGACGCTGGTGGCGCCGAAGGCGATCGCGCTCTCGTAGTCGCCGGACATGCCCATGGACAGTTTTTCGACGCCGGCCTCACGCGCCAGCTTTTCCAGCAAGGCAAAATGCGGTCCCGGGTTCTCGTCGGCCGGCGGGATGCACATCAGGCCTTCGACGGTCAGACCGTGGACATCGCGGCAGCGGGCGACGAAAGCCACCGCCTCGCGCGGTTCGATGCCAGCCTTCTGCGGTTCCGAACCGGTGTTGACCTGGACGTAGAGGCTTGGCGCGCGGCCCTGGCGGGCAATTTCCCTGGCAAGTTCGGCGGCGATCTTCTCACGGTCCACCGTCTCTATGACGTCGAACAGCGCGACCGCCTCCCTTGCCTTGTTGGATTGCAGCGGACCGATGAGGTGGAGTTCAATATCGGGAAAGGCCTGCTTCAGATCAGGCCATTTGCCCTGCGCTTCCTGCACGCGGTTCTCGCCGAAGACGCGATGACCGGCCTCGATCACAGGCTGTATGTCGGCGGCATCGAATGTCTTGGAAACAGCGACCAGCGTCACGGCGCCCGGTTCACGCCCGGCCTCGCGTTCCGCCGCGGCGATCTTGGCCTCCACCGCGGAAAACCGTTGGACAGTGTCGCTCATATGCAAATCCCGCTGTTTTGACCCGCGTTTTCGACCGAGGCGATAGCCATATGGTTGACGGGTTTGCCAAACCATGGTGAACACCCGGACCACATTCATGAACCGCAAAGCGTCGCGCGGTCAGCGCATGCTTTTAAGTGAAAAACATCCCATGGCAACCGAACGATACAATCCGCGCGCGTCAGAACCGAAATGGCAGAAGGCCTGGGACGCTAAGAAGCTTTTCGAAGCGCAGAATGACGATCCGCGCCCGAAATACTACGTGCTGGAGATGTTTCCCTATCCGTCGGGCAACATCCATATCGGCCATACCCGCAACTACACGATGGGCGACGTCGTGGCGCGCTACAAGCGTGCCAAGGGTTTCAACGTGCTGCATCCGATGGGCTGGGATGCGTTCGGCATGCCGGCCGAGAACGCGGCGATGCAAAACAAGGTCCACCCCAAGGAATGGACCTACCGCAACATCGCCGCCATGCGCGAGCAGCTCAAGGTGATGGGCCTGTCGCTGGACTGGGCGCGCGAATTCGCCACCTGCGACGTCGATTATTACCATCGCCAGCAGATGCTGTTCCTCGACTTCGTCGAGAAGGGGCTGGTGACACGCAAATCCTCCAAGGTGAACTGGGATCCGGAGGACATGACCGTGCTCGCCAATGAGCAGGTCATCGAGGGGCGCGGCTGGCGCTCGGGCGCACTGGTCGAACAGCGCGAATTGACGCAATGGTTCTTCAAGATCACCGATTTCGCCCAAGACCTGCTGGATTCGCTCGACGGCCTCGATGAATGGCCCGAGAAGGTGAAGCTGATGCAGCAGAACTGGATCGGCCGTTCGGAAGGCCTGCTGATCCGTTGGCCGCTGGCTTCGGACGTGGCCGGCGAGCATGAACTGGAAGTCTATACGACAAGGCCGGACACGATCTTCGGCGCGTCCTTCATGGCGATCGCGGCCGACCATCCGCTGGCCAGGAAGGCCGCTGAAAGCAATCCGGCGCTGGCGAAGTTCATCGACGAGGTCCGCCACATGGGCACTTCGGTGGCGGCGCTGGAGACGGCCGAAAAGAAGGGTTTCGACACAGGCATCCGCGTCGTCCATCCGTTCGACGACAGCTGGACGCTGCCGGTCTATGTCGCCAATTTCGTGCTGATGGAATATGGCACCGGCGCCATTTTCGGCTGCCCGGCGCATGACCAGCGCGACCTCGACTTCGCCAACAAATATGGCCTGCCGGTGGTGCCGGTGGTGATGCCCGAGGGCGGCGATCCGTCGACCTTCCAGGTCATCGACGAAGCCTTCGTCGATGACGGCGCGATGATCAATTCGCGCTTCCTCGACGGCATGAAACCGGAGAAGGCGTTCAACGAGGTGGCGACGCTTCTGGAGCAGAAGACGATCGGCAACCGGCCGATGGCGGAGCGCAAGGTGAATTTCCGGCTGCGCGACTGGGGCATCTCGCGCCAGCGCTACTGGGGCTGCCCGATCCCGATGATCCATTGCGAGCATTGCGGCGTCGTGCCGGTGCCGAAGGCCGATCTGCCGGTCAAACTGCCCGACGATGTCGAGTTCGACCGGCCTGGCAACCCGCTCGACCGCCACCCGACATGGCGGCATGTGACGTGTCCGCAGTGCGGCGCAGATGCACGGCGCGAAACCGACACGATGGATACGTTCGTCGATTCGTCCTGGTATTTCGCCCGCTTCACCGCGCCTTGGGTGCACGAACCGACCGACCCCAAGGCCGCCAATGAATGGCTGCCGGTCGACCAGTATATCGGCGGCATCGAGCATGCGATCCTGCACCTGCTCTATTCGCGCTTCTTCACCCGCGCCATGCGCGAGACCGGCCATGTCGACCTGGCCGAGCCGTTCAGGGGCCTGTTCACGCAGGGCATGGTCGTGCACGAAACCTATCGTCTGGGGACGGCGTCGAATGGCCGCTGGCTGGCGCCGACCGAAGTGAAATTCGAGGATGCGGACGGCAAGCGTCGAGCCGTGGAGATGGCCACCGGCGAGACCGTCACTATAGGCCCGCTCGAAAAGATGTCGAAGTCGAAGAAGAACACGGTGAGCCCCGAAGACATCACCGACGGCTATGGCGCCGATACGGCGCGCTGGTTCATGCTGTCGGATTCGCCGCCGGAGCGCGATGTCGAGTGGACCGACGATGGCGCCGCCGGCGCGCATCGTTTCATCCAGCGTGTCTGGCGTCTGGTGTCGATGGCGGCCGAGACGCTGGCCGATGTTAAGCCGACGGCGGCCGGCGGCGGAGAAGCCGCGGCGGTTTCCAAGGCGGCGCACAAGATCCTGAAAGCTGTCGGCGAGGACATCGAGAAGCTCGCCTTCAACCGCGCCATCGCCCGCATCTATGAACTGGCCAATGCGCTGACCACGCCGCTCAACGACGTCGCCGAAGGCAAGGCCGATTCGGCGCTGAAAGGCGCCTGCCGCGAGGCCGTCGAGATCCTCGTGCATCTGATCGCGCCGGTCATGCCGCATCTGGCGGAAGAGTGCTGGGAAACGCTTGGCGGCACCGATCTGGTTGCCGAACGGCCCTGGCCGATCTTCGATCCGGCATTGGTTGTCGACAACGAGGTGACCTATCCGGTGCAGGTCAACGGCAAGAAGCGCGGTGATTTGACAATTGCCCGCGACGCGGACCAAGGTGCGGTCGAAAAAGCGGTCTTGGCTCTCGACTTCGTGCAGAAAGCGCTCGAAGGTAAAACACCGCGCAAGGTGATCATCGTGCCGCAGAGGATCGTCAATGTCGTTGCCTGATCCGAATAAGATTGACGCTCGCCATGTGCTGCGGCGCATCGCGGTTGCCGGCATGATCGGCGCGCTTGCGCTGGCCTCGGCCTGCACCGTGCGGCCGCTCTATTCCAACGCGCCGCTCTCGCCCGGCGCGCGCACCAGCGCCAATGCCGAACTGGCGTCGATCGCCATCAAGCCGGTCAAGTCGCGTTACGCCCAGCAGGTGCGGAACAATCTGATCTTCGGCTTCGGGCGCGGTGCCGGCGAACCGGCTTCGCCCGTCTATTCGCTCGATCTCGGCGTCACCGAGTCGGTCGAATCCGCGGTCCTCGTGCAGGTCGGGACCGATGAGGACGAGCCGACCGCTGGTACGGTGACGTTGACCGCGGCCTACAGGCTGGCCGATGCGAAGACCGGCGTGGTGATTTCTTCGGGCAAGCGCTCGGTCACCTCATCGTTCGACAGGCCGCGCCAGGAATTCGCCTCGTACCGGGCACAGATCGACGCCGAGAACCGCGCCGCGCGAGAGCTTGCCGAAGCGCTGCAATTGTCGATCGCGCAGGATCTGGTCAGGCTCGGGAACTCGGCCGGCTGACCCTGCGGTCCGTCGAACGGATCAAGTGGCGGCAGGGTTCCCCGCTCTAGACACGCCCCTCAATCCGCCGGCACCGTGTGGCTCTGGAATGATCTGGCCCGGCCCAGCGTGGCCAGGGTCTTCCTGACGCGCTGGAGGTGCGTCTGGCGCTGCGCGGGCGAGACGCTGTCCATTCGGTAGAGTGCCAGGAACTTTGTCGCGCAAAGCGGATGGCACACGGAGCGGAAGCCGCGCAGCAGGGTGCGGCGTCCCGGCTGGCCCATGATCCACGACATGAAAGGCGTCGCCCCGCAGGTGGTCATCACCAGGACCTTGCGGATGTGCCGCAGTTTCGGGCGTGGCCCGCGCGTGGCTGTCGGCATTTCGAAAGCGAAGCCCGGCACCAGAACCCGCTCCAGCCAACCCTTGAGCATCGCCGGCAATCCATACCACCATGTCGGATAGATGAAGACCACCGCCTGCGCCCATAGAAGTTCGCGGGCCCGGTCGTAGACAGGCTCCAAATTGGCCTCCTTGTCGCCGTAACGGCGCCATTCATCACCATGCATCACCGGATCGAAGCCCATCCCATAAAGGTCAAGCATGTGGACCTCATGACCGTTTTCGGCCAGCGTCTCCAGGGCGGTGTCGCGCACCGCGGCATTGAAACTGTCTGCGCAGGGATGGCAATAAACGACGAGGACTCTCATTGCGGACTCAAGCTGGCTGACCGGCGACCGTGTCGCGCGGGCTGTGGTGATCTTCCACGGCGGTGGCCGTGTCGAAATATTCACGCCAAGACAGGATGCGTCCATCGCTGTCGAGATCGATGAGGATGGCATCCTCGGTCAGGCTGCGGGCGCCGTCGCGCAGCCGCGTTACCGCCCACAGCCATTCCAGCGCCACGCGCCGCCCGTCGGCCGAGGAGAAGGCGGTGGTGACGGTGACGTCGAGGTCGCCATAGTCGCGACAGAAATTGGCGATGGTGGCAGCTAGCGCTGCGCGCGGCACCCGGTTGCCGGGAGCTGTCAGCACGCCATCGGGATGCCAATCGGCGGCGGCGGCGGTGAAGTCGCCCGACTTCCAAGCCGCCGCCTGGCGCTCCAGCATGGCCAGCGTGGCGGCATCGCAGTCGACCCTAGCGTCAGGAGCCAGAAGGGTCACAGCACTTTTCCTCCCAGTCCATAAAGCACACGGCAGGCTATGGCCCCTGCCAGCAGGCCGAAGCAGGTCCCGATCGCCAGCCATTCTCCCGGCGACAGCTGCTCGCGTGACGGATGCAGGCTGGTGCGGTCGGCCGAACCGCTGAATGCCTTGGCCTGCAAGGCAATCTCCATGAGCTGCGCCTTGGTCAGGCAGATCATGATCAGGGGCACCAGCATGCGGCCAAGGGCGACGAGCTTGCGCACCATGCCGACATCGTCGATGTCGATGCCGCGCAGCCTCTGCGCCTCCTTGATGCCTTCCAGTTCCTGGAAAAGCAGCGGCACGAACCGAAAAGTGGTCGAGAACAGGAAGGCGACGCGGTAGGGGACGCCGATGCGGACGAGGCCGAGCACGATGTCGTTGGGCTCGCTGGTCATGAACACCAGCTGGAAGGCCAGCATCGGGATCAGGACGCGGCAACAGACGACGAGGCCGAACAGCAGCCCCTCGACGTAGAAGATATGAAGCGAGCCTAGGACCGGCACGCCATCGGGCACGGTGAACACCGGCGTCCTGCCAAAGGGGCTCCACAGGCCCTGGATCACGGTGATCAGCACCAGGGCCGGCAGCACGATGAGAACCAGCTTGCGGATGGTTGTGGCGGTCACGCCGGCCGAAAGCATCAAACCGAGAACACAGGCAAGGAACGCCGCCTGCAGGAGAATGCTGTTCCAGACGAAGATCACCGAGCTCGCCAGCAAGAGCAGCGCGAACTTGACCCGCATATCGGCCCGCGCCACCGTGGTTTCGGCGGGCAGACGTTGAAGCGCGTAACTGACCATCTAGGCGACCTCCCGCCGGGCGTCGAGCATGGCGGCCAAATCGTCGGGGCCTAGCGGCCGGGCGGCGCTGAGCCCGGTAACGTGTTCGGCGAAGCGCACGGTCTGCGGCGGCACCAGGCCCGCCGACGCCATGGCCGGGCCGTCGTGGAAAACGTCGCGCAGGCCGCCCTGGCGCACGATCCTGCCGCCATTCATCACGACCATGCGGCTGACGTAGCCCGGCAGGAGATAGAGATGATGCGTGATCAGCACCACCGTCTTGCCTTTTTGGTTCAAGGTCCGCAGCATGTCCAGAATGGCGAGCGAACCGCGCCAGTCCTGGCCGGTGGTCGGCTCGTCGAAGATGAGGATCGGCGGCTGGAGCGCCAGTACGGCGGCAATAACGACGCGCAGCCGGTCGCCCCGGCTGAGCGCCATAGGGTGGTGGCCCGCTGCCCAGCCCAAATCCATGTCGGCCAGTGAACGCGCCACGGTCGCGTCGATCTCCGCCTGCGGCTTGCGCATCATCGACAGCGCGAAGCCGACCTCCTTGGCGACCGTGTCGCAAAACAGCTGAGCGTGGGCGTTCTGCGAGACGTAGCCGATGCGCCGCGCCAGATCGCTGATCTTGAGACCGGCAATGTCCTCGCCCCCGACACGCACCGCACCCGATGTCGGCGACAAAAGGCCAAGGAAATGGCGCACCAGCGTCGACTTGCCGCTGCCGTTGCGACCGACAATGCCGAGGAACTCGCCGGGCGCCACGGTGAGGTCGATGCCGAGCAATGCCTGTGTCCCGTCGGGATAGACATGCGTCAAGCCTTCGACGGTGAGCGCCGACCCCACCGAATGGTCGCGCGGCGCATCGCCCGGTACAGCCGGCAAGGAAAATGGGAGCGGATTGGCGGCGATCGCCTGTTCTGCAGCGGCCAGCGTCACCGGCAGCGCGGCGAGCGGTTTGCGGTGGTGCGTTGCGCGCGCCAGCGCCTCGAAACTGCGCACGATATCTGGCGGACGTACGCGATGTTCGGCCAGCATGCGTGTCTCGGCAAAGACCTGCGCAGGCGGTCCTTCGGCCACGACCTTGCCGTCGGAGACCAGCAGAATGCGGTCGGCGATCTCGGCCAGTTCCTCGCTGGCATGGCTGGTGACGATCACGGTCAGGCCATTGTCGCGATTGAGGCGCCGCAGGATGGCAAACACCTCGCCGGCCGCGACTGGATCGAGTTGCGAGGTCGGTTCGTCGAGCACGATGATGTCCGAGGACAGAGCCAGGGCGGCCGCAATGGACAGCCGCTGCTTCTGGCCGCCCGAGAGGTTCGCGGGATGGCGGGCTTCCTGTCCGGCAAGGCCGACCGCGTCCAGCGCTTCGCGGACGCGCACGGCCATTTGCGGCGTCGGCACTTTCAGGTTTTCCAGCGCGAAGGCGACCTCGCCTTCCACCGTGGTGGCGGTGATCTGCGTTTCGGGATCTTCGAACACCATGCCGACGAGCTTTGCCAGCCGGCTGGTCGGCGTATCGATGGCGTCGAGGCCGTTGATATGCACGCTGCCGAAGAATTCGCCGCCGAAGAACTGCGGCACGATGCCGTTGAGCGCCAGGCATAGTGTCGTCTTGCCGGCCCCCGTCGGTCCGATGATGCCGACGATCTCGCCGCGGTTAATGGTCAGGCTGATGGCGTCCAGCGCCGGGCGTGCGGCGCCGGGATAGCGGTAGGTGACGCCGTCGAAGCGGATGAGCGGGCCTGCGGCCCGTTCATCCTCGTCTTGCGCGGCCAGCGCCATCAGTAGCCCGCCATCTTGGCCTTTGCGATCGGCGAGCGGCGAATCGCGGCAAGCAGCGCGAAGGCGACAAGCGCGCCGACGGCGGTGAACACGACACGTTCGAGCAGGATGATGACCACCAGCGGAGGCCAAACCTCGGCAGGCCACGGGTTGGTGGCGAAGGACGGCACCCAGTTGAGCTGTATGCCAGCCGTCGAGCCGAAGAAGAACACGACGAAATAGGCGCAATAGAGCCAAAGGCTGGGCGAGCCGCCGCGAATCTGGGCGATCGCCCAGTTGCGGATTTGGGGGATGGCGATGAGGATCAGCGCGACATCGACTGTGAAGACGTTGCTGAGCCAAAGCCAGAAGCCGATGCCGAACGACAGCGACTGGTAGAGGTAGAACAGGTTGGCGGCCAGCGTGATGACCCACGGCACGTACCACATCGAGCGGTTCGGATACATGACCATGCCGACGGTGAAGGCGCTCATGGCGCCCATCAAGGGGCTCCAGGGACCGAGATTGGTGTAGGGCGCGATGACGTTGCCGACCAGAATGCCGATGACCGAGGCGATCGGGCCGGCAATCGGTCCGAGCAGGAGGCCGAGCAGCGGATGGATGACATCATGCAGCGGCCAGCCGCCGCCCATGCCGCCGACCACGATCGAAGCCGGGATGAATGCCAGAACGGCGACAAGCGCCGCCATGATGGCCGTGTAGGAAACGGGTGCGCCTCCTATCGAGACTCCCCCGGTGGTGGCGAGACTGCGTGGTTGCGGTGCTTCGGCTGTCATGATGTTCCCCTTTTTTGAGCAGCATTTTTGCTGGTTGTGTTCCCAGGGGCATGTTAGCCGAAACGACGCTGCTTCAAAGCATCAAAGAGCGCGCGCGGCGTTGCCTAAAAGGCAACACCACATCCATCGCGGGCTGTTCGCTTTATTGACTGGCAATGAGGTTGCTTAGCCTCTCGACGAGATGGCTGGGCAACGGCGCCAGGCGGCCGCGTGCGCGATGCACGACGCTGAGCGTCTGCGTGAAGCGGGACAATTCAGCGATCGGAATGAAGATCGCTTCGCCCGAAAGATGGGTATGCAGCACGTCGATCCGGTTGAGGATGGCGATGCCCTGGTCGAGAAGGGCGAAATGCTTGAGCAGTTCGAAACTGTTCGATTCCAGCACCGGTTCGATGGACAGGCCCGCCGATGCGCAAGCATGGTCGAACCGGTCACGCAGCATGACGCCCGGCTGCGGCATGATCAGCGGGAAGCGCCTGAGGTCACCGAGGCGCAGAAGGGCTTTCGAAGCCAGTTCATGGTCGGGAAGCAGGAATGCGCCGCAGCCGCTCGCCATGGAGGCCGCGACGGTGAGGTTTGGTGTGTCGGGCAGGTCGAAGGCAAAGCCGAGGTCAATCTCGCCGGCGGCGACCTGCAAGGCGATCTCGTCCGAGGGCAGAACACTGACGGAAAAGCGCGTGAAGGGCCGTTCACGGCGATAGTCGGCCAAGGCGTAGGAGAGCATGTCGCTGGCCAGTCCGCCAACGGTGGCGATCGAGGCGCTGGCGAAACGCGCATCCTTCAGCGTTTCTATCCGTTCGATGGCCTTGCGGTGGTGCTTGAGCGTGTCGCGGGCGTGCGCGATGAGCACCTCGCCGGCGGCGGTGGGACGCATCTGGCCCGGCAAGCGTTCGAAAAGCGGCGTGCCAAGCTGCTGTTCCAGGGCGATGATCTGGCGGTTGATCGCCGATGCCGCGACGTTGAGCGTGATGGCGGCCTTGCGGATGGATCCGCAGCGGGCGACCTCGTCGAGATAGCGGAGCAAGCGAGAGTGGATCAACAGGCCTCCCGTGCGCTGGCACCAAATCGCTTATTGAAAAAGGCCGTTGCCGACCTTTCCCAATCGAAACCGCAAGGGCTCAGCCGATGGTCTGGCCGGTCTTTGCCCAATCGGCCGCGAACTGTTCGAGGCCCTTGTCGGTCAGCGGATGCTTGACCAAAGCCTTCAGCGTCGCCGGCGGCGCGGTGACGACGTCGGCGCCGATCAGGGCGGCCTGCTTGACATGGTTCACGGTGCGGACAGACGCCACCAGAATCTCGGTCTCATAATCGTAGTTGTCGTAGATCTGGCGGATCTCCTGGATCAGTTCCATGCCGTCGAGGCCGATGTCGTCGACGCGCCCGACGAAGGGCGAGATGAACGAGGCGCCGGCCTTGGCGGCGAGCAGGGCCTGGTTGGCCGAGAAGCACAGCGTCACATTGACCATGCGATTCATTTCGGTGCGGATCGTCTTGCAGGCCCTGAGGCCGTCCAGCGTCAGCGGCACCTTGATGCAGACATTGTCGGCAATCTTGGCGAGAACATTGGCCTGCTGCATCATTTCGGCGTATTCCGTGCCGGTCACTTCGGCCGAGACCGGACCCTTGACGATGTCGCAGATCTGCTTGGTGACCTCGGCAATCTTGCCGCCCGATTTCAGGATCAGCGACGGGTTGGTGGTGACGCCGTCAAGCAGACCCAGATCGTTGAGCTCGCGGATATCCTTGACGTCGGCGGTGTCGACAAAAAATTTCATGACGGTCTCCTGAGGATTTCGTCGTGCCAGCGAGGCACGTTCAGCGTTGCCCTTTGATCTAGACCAAAGTCGGGGCAAGGTCACGTCTCATGATCGAAGATTCGCCCTTTGTCTCGGCCGCGCCCGTGCTGGTGCCGATGCCGGCCGAACGCCCTTACACCTATGCGGTGCCCGCCGGCATGCGCGTTGTGCCGGGTTCGATCGTGCGCGTGCCGCTCGGTCCGCGGCAGGTTGCCGGCATCGTCTGGGATGGCGCCATCGAGAGCGTCGATGCGAAAAAGCTGCGGCCGATCGAGCAGGTCTTCGACTGCCCTCCGATCGACCGTGCCATGCGCCGCTTCGTCGACTGGGTGGCGCAGTACACGCTGTCGCCTCCAGGTATGGTGGCGCGCATGCTGCTTCGCGCCCCGGAGGCGTTCGATCCGGAACCCTGGATCGAGGGATTGCAGCGGCGGCCGATCGCCCCGGACCGGATGACGCCGGCGCGCATGCGCGTGCTGGAAGCAGCCGAGGGCGGGCTGGCCTGGACCCGGTCCGGCCTGGCGCACGCGGCAGGCGTGTCGTCGACGGTGATCGAGGGGCTGAAGGCGCAAGGCGTCTTCGAGACCGTGATGATCCCGCCGCGCCCGGTCGTCGCCGCGCCGGACCCTGGCTATTTCGCGCCGGAACTGATGCCGGATCAGGGCGATGCGGCACTGATGCTGCGCGCCAATGTCACGGCCGGCGTTTTCAATGTCACGCTGCTCGACGGCGTCACCGGATCGGGAAAGACCGAGGTCTATTTCGAGGCGGTGGCGGCGGCACTCGAGCAGGGCAAGCAGGTGCTGATCCTGCTGCCGGAGATCGCGCTGACGCATGCCTTCCTGGAGCGGTTCCAGCAGCGCTTCGGCGCCAAGCCGGGCGAATGGCACTCTGACCTGCCGCCGAGGATGCGCGAACGGGTGTGGCGGCAGGTGGCGGAAGGCAGCGTTCGCGTCGTCGCCGGCGCGCGCTCGGCGCTGTTCCTGCCGTTCAAGGAACTCGGCCTGATCGTTGTCGACGAGGAGCACGACCCCGCCTACAAGCAGGAGGACCGGGTCTTCTACAATGCGCGCGACATGGCGGTGGTGCGCGGCCATATTGGCGGCCTGCCGGTCGTGCTGGCGTCTGCGACGCCGTCGGTGGAAAGCCGGGTGAATGCGAGCCAGGGCAAATACAGCAGAGCCGTGCTCTCTGCCCG
Organism: Mesorhizobium sp. ES1-1; assembly: GCF_020164785.1. GTDB lineage: Bacteria > Pseudomonadota > Alphaproteobacteria > Rhizobiales > Rhizobiaceae > Mesorhizobium. The sequence continues at coordinate 365,362 of NZ_JAIUGX010000003.1, forward strand.
TTTCGCCGAGGCGGCGCTTCCGCAACTGAGGTCGATCGACATGCGGCGCGCACCGCCGGCGCGCGGCGGCTTCCTGTCGCCGGTGCTGCTCGACCATATGCGCCAGACGCTGGAGCGGAAGGAGCAGTCGCTGCTTTTTCTCAACCGGCGTGGCTATGCGCCGCTGACGCTGTGCCGCGTCTGCGGCCACCGCTTCGGCTGCCCGGTCTGCTCGGCCTGGCTGGTCGAGCATCGCTTCCGCGGCCAACTCGTGTGCCATCATTGCGGGCATAATGAGCGCCGTCCCGAAGCGTGCCCGGAATGCGGCACGCTGGATCATCTGGTCGCCTGCGGACCGGGCGTCGAACGCATTGCCGAGGAGGTCGTCGCGCATTTTCCCGACGCCCGCACCATCGTGCTGTCGTCCGACATCATGGGCGGCGTGCGGCGGCTCAGGCTGGAGTTGGAGGCGATCGCCCATGGCGAGGCCGATATCGTCATCGGCACGCAGCTGGTCGCCAAGGGGCACAATTTTCCCAACATGACGCTGGTCGGCGTCGTCGATGCCGATCTCGGTCTTGCAAATGGCGATCCGCGCGCCGCCGAGCGCACCTTCCAGCTGCTCAGCCAGGTGACCGGCCGTGCCGGCCGAACCGGCAAGAAGAGCCTTGGCCTGCTGCAGACTTTCCAGCCCGACCATCCGGTGATGCGGGCGATCGTCTCCGGCGATGCCGAAGCGTTTTACGAGCGCGAGATCGCCGAGCGCGAACGGGCGGCCCTGCCGCCCTTCGGCCGGCTGGCCGGTGTCATCGTCAGCGCGGTGACGCGGGCCGAAGCCGAAGGCCATGCGCGCGGCCTGCGCCGCGCCGCGCCGGAGGCCGCCGACCTGTTCGTGCTTGGTCCGGCCGAGGCGCCGCTGTCCCTGCTCGGTGGCCGCCACCGCTTCCGCCTGCTGATCCAGGGCGAGAAGCGCGCCGACATGCAAGGTTTCATCCGCGCCATGCTGACCAATGGGCCGAAGCAGCGCGGCTCGGTCAGGGTGCAGGTCGATATCGACCCGCAGAGCTTTTTGTGAGGTTGACGCTTCCAGCGATAGGCTGCCTTCAACGAAAACGGAATGTCACATGAAACCCTTGGCCTGTTCGGCGGTATTAGTTGGGAAACGGCGGGATGCATCGAGGGTGAAGCGGCGTCCAAGCAGGCCGGTATTCAAAATAATTCCAATTTCTCGCCGGAGTGTTAATGAAGTCCTTATTGAATAAGAAGTTCGAGATCATCGCTTTAGCACCAAAAGTATTTCGAAGCGAAGATACTTCGAGTTGGAGTGCCCTACTTGAAATGAGTGGCAAGGTGAGCATGGACCATGCGCCTCATTCGTTCCTCACCATTGAGCAGCGAAACGGAGACCATCTTCGAAAGATCGCGTCGAACATTGACACGATGAGTGAGACTTCAAAAGTCCTCGTTTTCCACATTGCCTTGGATAGAAAGCTGATCGCGACGTACGTCGACCGTTCCCGCGAAATTGTTAGAAAGTCATTTGAGGAAAAGGCCTCACCCACAGAGATCGATTTTGCGAGTGCACTGCGGCGCACAAAAGGCGTGGTATTCCATGGCGAGCTCCTTAGAGATTTTGAGCTGAAAACCTACACCATTCTGATGGCATCTCACATTGCTGATCCGCTGGCGGTCTCAGTCAATCGTGTTGTATCATTGAGTGGGGGTGATGGGGCTACGTCTGAGCGGTTTAAGATCAACCTTCAGAATAGAAGTGACTGCGCATCTGTCGTGGCATTGAAAAAGTTATCCGCGAAGAACGTTTATGACTTCCTATGGGGCAGACCGAAAGAGATAACCGGTGAGCCCAAATCGCAATTTATGAAGGGTGTGAGCTACGTTTCCCAGATTTTTAGGAACTCCGAAAACCCCTTGATCGGGTTTATGTGGTCGCTTGCTGCAATCGAGGCGATGCTGTCGACTTCGTCGGACAAAGCTAATAGCGGGGTTTTGGAATTACGATTACGAGCGCTACTGGACGGCGAAAAGTCAGACCACGTACTTGGTAAATTTCGTGATCTGTACAAATACCGGAACGCACTATTCCATGGCAACGTTGCGTTGCCTTACTCGTTCGATGGTCGAAATCTGTTTGGCTTCCACGGCGTCAAACATTCGAACACGATGCCCTACGAGATTGCGTCATTCACTCACGCCCTCGCCCTGAAAATTCTCCAACGTTTCTTCGAATTGGGAATGTACGACGTAGAATACGAAACTTCGGTGGCAAAAAAGTAAGGGAGGGCCAATGCCGAGGCGGCGATGGCTCGCGCTGGCTGGCTAGGCCCTAAATAGCCGGCACCTCTGGCATATGTCTGTGCCTCCGGTAGAATGCCCGCAATTTCAAAACAGGCATTTCGAGGGACAGTATGGATTTCACGTTTCCATGGCCGATGAGCCAGGGTGAATGGCTGGCCTGGTCGAGCGCCGTCTTCACCGTGCTGCTCGGCCTCCTGTTCTTCCTGGCGCCCGGACTGGCCTTCCGCGTCCTGCGCCTGCAGGCCAGGCCTGAGAAGGCGGCGGCGATCGCCGAGGGGCGCGGCAGGATGTCGGGATTTTATCTCGGCGTCGGCCTTTGCTGCGTCCTGCTGGCGCAGCCGCTGGTCTACATGGCGCTCGGTTTCTCCTGGCTCTTCACCGCCTTTGGCCGCCTGCTGTCGATGATGTCGGATGGCGCCAACACACCTTTCAATTGGGTTTCCATTTTGGTGGAATTGGTGCTGGCGGCACTGCCGCTTGCATTCGCATTCGGGTTTGTCCCATGAATCCAACGCTATTCCTGCGTGTAGCGCGCCAGTCTTTCGCCGGATGCGACAATAGTGCCTGAAAACCATGCGGAACGACGCATTGCGGTCTTAAAATGCCTGTGCTAGACGGCAATCGACTTTCGGCCGGGGATAGCGGAAGCCGCGCCTCCGAGCTTGGAAAAATGCAGTAAGGTCAAAGATTTAGCCAGAGTTCTCGCTCGCGCCAACAATCCGAGACCTGTCAGACAAGAGAAAAGACGGTCCGTGGCTCAATCGTCATCGCCAATCTCGGGTGTCGCAGAACGCTACGCTGGTTCGCTGTTCGAACTCGCGCAGCAGGCCAATTCCGTGGCCCAGGTCGAGGCCGACCTCAACAGTTTCGAGACGATGCTCGCCAGCAGCGCCGACCTGACCCGCCTCATCAACAGTCCGGTGTTCTCAAGCGAGGACCAGGCCAAGGCCATCGCGGCGATCGCCGACAAGTCCGGCATCGCCGGCCTGACCGGCAATTTCCTGCGCGTCGTTGCGCGCAACCGCCGCCTGTTCGCCATACCTGGCATGATCAGGGCGTTCCGCCAGATCGCCGCCGAACATCGTGGCGAGGCAGCGGCCGACGTCACCTCGGCGCACGAGCTGACGCCGGAGCAGCAGACCGAACTCAAGGCGGCGCTGAAGAGCGTTGCCGGCAAGGACGTGACCATTTCCGTTACCGTCGATCCGTCGCTGCTCGGCGGGCTGGTGGTTAAGATGGGCTCGCGCCAGATCGACACGTCGCTTAAAACCAAACTCAATTCGCTCAAGCTTGCACTGAAAGAGGTCGGCTGATGGACATCCGCGCCGCGGAAATTTCCGCAATTCTGAAAGACCAGATCAAAAATTTTGGCAAGGAGGCCGAGGTCTCCGAAGTCGGACAGGTGCTGTCCGTCGGTGATGGTATCGCCCGCGTCTATGGCCTCGACAATGTCCAGGCCGGCGAGATGGTCGAATTCCCCGGCGGCATCCGCGGCATGGCGCTCAACCTCGAGGCCGACAATGTCGGCGTCGTTATCTTCGGCGCCGACCGCGACATCAAGGAAGGCGATATCGTCAAGCGCACCGGCGCCATCGTCGACGTTCCCGTCGGTCCAGGCCTGCTTGGCCGCGTCGTCGACGCGCTCGGCAATCCGATCGACGGCAAGGGCCCGATCCAGGCGACCGAACGCAAGCGCGTCGACGTCAAGGCGCCCGGCATCATTCCACGCAAGTCGGTGAACGAACCGATGTCGACCGGCCTCAAGGCCATCGATGCGCTGATCCCGGTGGGCCGCGGCCAGCGCGAACTGGTCATCGGCGATCGCCAGACCGGCAAGACCGCCATCATCCTCGACACGATGCTCAACCAGAAGTCGGTGCACGACAACGGCCCCGAGAAGGAAAAGCTCTACTGCGTCTACGTCGCCGTCGGCCAGAAGCGCTCGACCGTTGCGCAGTTCGTCAAGGTGCTGGAGGAGCGCGGCGCGCTAGAATATTCGATCATCATCGCCGCCACCGCTTCCGATCCGGCACCGATGCAGTTCCTGGCGCCGTTCGCCGGCTGCACCATGGGCGAATATTTCCGCGACAATGGCATGCATGCGCTGATCAGCTACGACGATCTGTCGAAGCAGGCCGTCGCCTATCGCCAGATGTCGCTGCTGCTGCGCCGCCCGCCGGGCCGCGAAGCCTATCCGGGCGACGTCTTCTACCTGCACTCGCGCCTCCTCGAGCGCGCCGCCAAGCTCAATGACGATCTGGGCGGCGGATCGCTGACCGCGCTGCCGATCATCGAGACGCAGGCCAACGACGTCTCGGCTTATATTCCGACCAACGTGATCTCGATCACCGACGGCCAGATCTTCCTCGAGACCAATCTGTTCTTCCAGGGCATTCGCCCGGCGGTGAACGTCGGCCTGTCGGTCAGCCGCGTGGGCTCGGCCGCGCAGATCAAGGCGATGAAGCAGGTTGCCGGCTCGATCAAGGGCGAACTCGCGCAGTACCGCGAAATGGCGGCCTTCGCGCAGTTCGGCTCCGATCTGGACGCCGCCACGCAGCGCCTGCTCAACCGCGGCTCGCGCCTGACGGAACTCCTGAAGCAGCCGCAATTCTCGCCGCTTAAGACCGAAGAGCAGGTCGCGGTGATCTTTGCCGGCGTCAACGGCTATCTGGACAAGCTGCCCATCAACCAGGTCGGCAAGTTCGAGCAGGGCCTGCTGAGCCACATGCGTGCGGCTGGCAAGGACGTTCTCGACGGCATCCGCAAGGAAAAGGCGCTGTCGGACGATCTGCGCGGCAAGCTGAAGGCCGAGATCGACGCTTTCGCCAAGACCTTCGCCTGAGCGAAGCGACAAGACGGGATCAGGTTTGAAGCATGCCTTCATTAAAAGACCTTCGTAACCGTATCGCCTCGGTCAAGGCGACGCAGAAGATCACCAAGGCGATGCAGATGGTCGCCGCGGCGAAGCTGCGCCGTGCGCAGGAGGCCGCGGAAGCGGCGCGCCCCTATTCGGAGCGCATGGGGTCCGTTCTGGCCAACATCACCCAGGCGATCGGCGGCGGTGGCGATGCTCCGGCGTTGATGACCGGCACCGGCAAGGACAAAGTCCATCTGCTCGTCGTCTGCACGGCCGAGCGCGGTCTTTGCGGCGGCTTCAACTCGCAGATCGCCCGGCTTGCCCGCGATCATATTCGCAAGCTGCTGGCCGACGGCAAGCAGGTCAAGATCATCTGCGTCGGAAAGAAGGGTTTCGACATACTGCGCCGCGACTACGCATCGCTGATCATCGACCGCGTCGACCTGCGTGAGGTCAAGACGCTCGGTTTCGCCAATGCCGACGCTATCGCCCGCAAGGTCATCGCCCTGTTCAACGAGGGCGGCTTCGACATCTGCACGCTGTTCTATTCCCAGTTCAGGTCGGTGATCAGCCAGATCCCGACGGCTCAGCAGATCATTCCTGCCGGCATCGCTTCGGCGCCGGCAGAGGCAGTCGCCGGTGGCAGTGCCGTCTATGAATATGAGCCTGAGCCGGGCGAAATCCTTTCCGACCTCATTCCGCGCAACATCTCGGTACAGGTTTTCCGGGCGCTGCTCGAGAACGCGGCCGGCGAGATGGGCGCCAAGATGAGCGCCATGGACAATGCGACGCGCAATGCCGGCGAGATGATCAACAAGCTGTCGATCACCTACAACCGCCAGCGGCAGGCGCAGATCACCAAGGAACTGATCGAAATCATTTCGGGCGCCGAGGCGCTCTAGCGCGGTTCCAGAGGCCGCAGGCCTTCAACCGGACGCGTGACAAACAGAGAGACGAAAAAGGGTAAAGAGGATGGCGAAAGCAGCGACTCCCAAGGCGGCGGTTCCCGTACAGGCAGCGGCACCGGCAAAGGCTCCGGCAGCACCACGGAAGAAGGCGGTGGTTCCGATGAGTGCGTCGGCAAACAGCCCGGTGCTGGCGGCCGCGGCGACCGGTGTCACCGGCAAGGTCCGCCAGGTCATCGGCGCCGTTGTCGACGTGCAGTTCGGCGATCACCTGCCGGCGATCCTGAACGCGCTCGAAACCACGAATGTCGGCAACCGGCTGGTGCTCGAAGTCGCCCAGCATCTGGGTGAAAACACCGTCCGCTGCATCGCCATGGACTCGACCGAAGGTCTGGTGCGCGGCCAGGAAGTGCGCGACACCGGCGCGCCGATCACCGTGCCGGTCGGCCCGGGCATGCTCGGCCGCATCATCAACGTCATCGGCGAGCCGGTCGACGAAGAAGGCCCGGTCGACGCGATCGAAATGCGTTCCATCCACCAGCCGGCTCCGACCTATGTCGAGCAGTCGACGGAAGCCCAGATCCTGATCACCGGCATCAAGGTGCTGGACCTGCTGGCGCCCTACGCCAAGGGCGGCAAGATCGGCCTGTTCGGCGGCGCCGGCGTCGGCAAGACGGTGCTGATCCAAGAACTGATCAACAACATCGCCAAGGCGCATGGCGGCTATTCGGTGTTCGCCGGCGTCGGCGAGCGCACCCGCGAAGGCAATGATCTCTATCACGAGTTCATCGAATCCGGCGTCAACAAGAAGGGTGGCGGCGAAGGCTCCAAGGCGGCCCTCGTCTATGGCCAGATGAACGAGCCGCCGGGCGCGCGCGCCCGCGTTGGCCTGACCGGCCTGACGGTCGCCGAGTATTTCCGCGACCAGGGCCAGGACGTGCTGTTCTTCGTCGACAACATCTTCCGCTTCACGCAGGCCGGCTCGGAAGTGTCCGCGCTTCTCGGCCGTATCCCGTCGGCCGTGGGCTATCAGCCGACGCTCGCCACTGACATGGGCGCGCTGCAGGAACGCATCACCACCACCACCAAGGGCTCGATCACCTCGGTGCAGGCCATCTACGTGCCCGCCGACGATTTGACCGACCCGGCGCCGGCAACCTCCTTCGCTCACCTTGACGCCACGACGACGCTGAATCGCGCCATCGCCGAGAAGGGCATCTATCCGGCCGTCGATCCGCTGGATTCGACCTCGCGCATGCTCGACCCTCTGGTCGTCGGCGACGAGCACTATGCCGTCGCCCGCCAGGTGCAGTCGATCCTCCAGCGCTACAAGTCGCTGCAGGACATCATCGCCATCCTGGGCATGGACGAGCTGTCGGAAGAGGACAAGCAGACGGTGGCCCGCGCCCGCAAGATCGAGCGCTTCCTGTCGCAGCCCTTCTTCGTCGCCGAAGTGTTCACCGGCGCGCCTGGCAAGCTGGTCGACCTTGCCGATACCATCAAGGGCTTCAAAGGCCTCTGCAACGGTGACTACGATCACCTGCCGGAAGCTGCCTTCTACATGGTCGGCGGCATCGAGGAAGCGGTCGAGAAGGCACAGCGCCTGGCGGCTGAAGCGGCCTAAGCTGGTGAATGGTCAATAGTGAATGGTGAATAGGGAGTAGCGGACGGGAAATTGGCGATGGGTAAGGGCATTTCAGGCCATTCACCATTCACCATTCACCATTTGCTAGGTTGATCATGGCTGAAGCTTTCAAATTCGAACTGGTCTCGCCTGAGCGGCTCCTGGTTTCCGAGCAGGTTGAATCGGTCGTCATTCCGGGCGCCGAGGGCGAGATGACGGTCATGGCAAACCATGCGCCGGTCATGACCACGATCAAGCCGGGCGTGGTCAGCTTGAAGACCGTGTCCGGGCAGGAAGAACGCTATGTGGTGTTCGGCGGCTTCGCCGACATCGTTCCGTCCGGCTGCACGCTGCTGGCCGAGTCCGCGGTTGCCGTGAAGGATGTCGACCGCGCGGATCTCGCCCGCCGCATCCAGGCAGCAAAGGAAGATGCCGCGGATGCCAAGGACGACCAGTCCCGCAGCAAGGCGGAACAGTTCCTTAGCCAGCTCACGACGCTCGAGGGCGCCATCCTGCCGGCGTAAAATTCGCCTGCGGATGACTTGATTAAAAGCGGGGCCTTGCCTCGCTTTTTTGTTAAGTGCCCATTGCAGAGAAGGCAGCCGCCGGTCCGCCACGGCGCAACCGTTCGAGATGCCTGGCCGTGAGCTCCATCAAACTTTCGCCCTCCGGCTTTCCCTTGGCGAAGCCAGCCAGATCAAAAATCGAGGCGACGGTCTCGGTAGAAGAGAGCTGCCTCGTGGCGGTTTCGCCAAGCGCTGCATCGAGCGGATCGGTGAAATGGCCATCCGGCAAAGTCTTGCCGCGCTCCTCGCAGGCGGCGATCCAGGCGGCCACCACCAGCGACAGATGATCCGGCCGGTCGCCGCCTTCAAGCCGCTCAAGGGCTGAAGCAATGATGCGTTGCGGCAGCTTCTGGCTGCCGTCATTGGCGATCTGGGCCGTTCGGTGGGCGAGCGCGGTGTTCGAGAAGCGCTGGGCGAGTTCCGCCGTGTAGCTCGCCGTGTCGAGCCCCGCATCGCTCGGCAGCGTCGGGATCGCCTCGGCCCAGAGCGCGTCGACAAATTGCCGGATCGCCGGATCTGCAAAAGCGCGGTCGACCGTCGGATGACCGCTGAGCAGGCCGAGATAGGCGATGGCCGAATGGGCGCCGTTGAGCAATCGAAGCTTCATGTCTTCATAGGGCCGTACATCCGCGACCATGGTGACGCCGAATTGTTCCCAGGCTGGGCGGCCGCCTGGAAAATGATCTTCGATCACCCATTGGCTGAACGGTTCGGTCATCACCGGCCAGGCATCCGCCACACCGAGCTGGCGGGCAACACGCGCGCGGTCGTCGTCGGTGGTGGCCGGCACGATGCGGTCGACCATGCTCGATGGGAAGGCCACTTCGTCGGCGATGTGTCGGGCGAGCCTGGCATCCCGCAACGCGGCGAATTCAACGATCAGGCGGTGCAGCGTGGCGCCGTTGGCCGGGAGATTGTCGCAGCAAAGCACAGTGAAGGGCGCTATCCCGGCTGCCCGGCGCCGGGCGAGCGCCTCGGTCAGAAAACCATGCGCCGTCTTCGGCAATTCCGGTCTTGCCAGATCGGCAACGACATCGGGGTGGGCGGTGTCGAGGCCGCCGCCCGCAGCCCGCAGATAGGCCTTTTCGGTGATCGTCAGCGTGACGATGCGAGTGCGCGCGTCGGTCAAGGCCGCCAGCACCTCGCCCGGGTCTTCCGGCGCCACGAGCATGGAGCCGATCGAGCCGATGATGCGGAGCTTTTCCGCGCCGCTGCTGCGGATGGCCAGCGTGTAGAGCCCGTCCTGTGGCGCCAGCGCGTCGCGCGTGTCGGGGCTGCGCAAGGAGACGCCGACGATGCCCCAGCCTGTCTCGCCTGCCGACAGGCAGTCGTCGACATAGGCGGCCTGGTGAGCCCGGTGAAAGGCGCCAACGCCCAGATGCACGATGCCCGGCGCGACCTTGGCGCGATCATATCCGGGGATTTCGACCGGCTGTGGCAGCTGTTGCAGCGTCGCATTGGACAAAGCGGTTCTGGTCATCACATCACAGGGGCTGAGAGGTTTGCACGGCGTGGCACCGAGATGTCCCGGCGGGGCGGATGACAAGCGGCGTAACACCTGTTTCCGCCTGCCGCAAGGATGCCCGTTTCGGGAGCTAGTTTGACATCGCCTTCGCCCGAACTTACGGATTGTCCAACCTGGAAGGAGCCGCAGTCCCATGCATGCGCTGACCAATCCGGACCTGCTCTTTCCGCCCGAGGCCAATTCGCGCGCGCTTGCGCGTGACCTCTACGCCCGAGTGAAAGACCTGCCTATCGTCAGCCCGCACGGTCACACCGATCCACGCTGGTATGCGCTGAACGAGCCGTTCCCCGATCCGGCGCAATTGCTCATTGTCCCGGACCACTACATATTGCGCATGCTGTTCAGCCAGGGCGTCCGGCTCGAGGATCTCGGCATCGTCGGCCTCGATGGTTCGCCCGTCGAGATGGATGGCAGGGCGATCTGGCGGCGCTTTGCCGAGAACTATTTTCTCTTTCGCGGCACGCCGACACGACTGTGGCTCGACCACGTGCTGGCCCATCTCTTCGGCATCGAGGAGCCGCTGAACGCCGCGACGGCCGACCGCCATTACGATACGATCGCGACCCTGCTGCAGTCGGACAATTTCCGGCCGCGCGCGCTCTTCGAGCGCTTCAACATCGAGGTGATCGCGACGACGGAAGGAGCGCTGGACAATCTCGAATGGCACGGGATGATCCGGGACAGCGGCTGGCGGGGCAGGGTCGTCACCGCCTACCGGCCGGACGCGGTGGTCGATCCGGATTTCGAGGGATTTTCAGCCAATCTGGACAGGCTGGGCGAGATCACCGGAAGCGATACCGGCCGATGGGCCGGCTATCTCGACGCGCATCGCCAACGCCGCGCCTTCTTCAAGTGCTTTGGCGCGACCTCGTCCGATCACGGGCATCCGACGGCTGAAACGGCCAATCTCTCGGATGCGGCGGCGGAGGAACTGTTCAACCGCATACGGCAGGGCTCTGTCGACGAGCGCGAGAAGCGCTTGTTCCGCGCCCAGATGCTGACCGAGATGGCCAAGATGAGCAGGGATGACGGGCTGGTCATGCAGATCCATCCTGGCTCCTTCCGCAATCATTCGCCCGCCATCCTGCGCGGATTTGGCCGAGACAAGGGTTTTGATATCCCGACACGCACCGACTATGTGACGGCGCTGAAACCGCTGCTCGATTGCGTCGGGCTGGAACGTGACCTGACCATCATCCTCTTCACGCTCGACGAAAGCAGTTACGCGCGCGAACTGGCGCCCCTGGCCGGCGTCTATCCGGCGCTGAAGCTCGGGCCGGCCTGGTGGTTCCACGATAGTCCGGAAGGCATGCGGCGGTATCGAGAGAAGACCACCGAGACCGCGGGCTTCTACAACACTGTCGGCTTCAATGACGATACCCGGGCCTTTCCCTCGATTCCTGCCCGCCACGATGTGGCACGACGGGTCGATTGCGCTTTCCTGGCTAGGCTCGTTGCGGAGCACAGGCTGCGCGAAGACGAGGCGCATGAGTTGGCCGGCGAATTGGCCTATACGCTGGCCAAGAAAGCCTATCGGCTGTGACGCATGCCGCATGCCTGGGTTATGCGATCCGTGCCCAAGGGCACCCGAAACGTGGAGCCATTATGACTGAATCCAAAGTTTTCGCGCATGCCGGCGAGGGTGAATGGACGGCGACGCCGGACGGTAACCGCCGCCGCGTGCTCCTGCACACCGAGGAGCTGATGCTGGTCGAGTTCGGCTTCGACGAGGGAGGGGTTGGCGCCCTGCACTCGCATCCGCATGTCCAGGCAAGCTATGTTGCCGAAGGACGCTTCGAGGTGACCATCGACGGCCGGACCGAAATCCTCGATGCCGGCAGCAGCTTCATCGTGCCGTCCGGCCTTGTGCATGGCGTCAGGGCATTGAAGGCTGGGCGGCTGGTCGACAGTTTCACGCCGCACCGCGCCGATTTCCTCGGGTAGCGCACGCAGGCGATCCCAATGCTCAAGTGATGCGCCGCAGCAGGCTGAAGACGCGCTCGAACGTCTTGCCGTAGGGCGGGCGCAGAAGGCCTCCGGCACTCAGCCGGGATTGGAGGAAAACCGGCTTTTCCTTGCTGAAGGTGCGGAAGCCCCATTCGCCGTGATAGGCGCCCATGCCGCTGGCGCCGACGCCGCCAAAAGGCTGGTTCTCCTGCACCAGATGCAGCATGCAATCGTTTATGGTGACGCCGCCGGCGACGGTCTCCTGCAGGATGCGGCGGCGGTTGCCGGGGTCGCGGCCGAACCAGTAGAGCGCCAGTGGCCGGTCCGACCGGTTCACATGGCCGATCGCCTCGTCGACCGTGGCATATTCGACAATGGGCAGCACCGGGCCGAAAATCTCCTCGCGCATCAACCGAAGGGTCGGGTCGGCATTCCTGACCAGGGTCGGAAACATCTTGCGGCTGGTGGCGCCAAGCGTCTCCCCGGCAGGGTTGATCTCGGTGATGTCCGCCCCAGCATCGCGGGCTTCCGCGATCATGTCGCGCAGACGTTCAAGGTGGCGATCGCTGATGATGGCGGTGTAATCGGGATTGTCGCGCAGGCTTGGATAAAGCCGCCCGATCGCTGCTGCCAGCTTGGCGGCGAGAATTCCAGCCTGCCCCTTCGGCACCAGGAGATAGTCCGGCGCGATGCAGGTCTGGCCGGCGTTGAGCAGCTTGCCATAGGCGATGCTGGAAGCGGCCTGGTCGAGGTCGCAGGATGGATCGAGGATCGCGGGCGACTTACCGCCGAGTTCCAGCGTGACCGGGGTCAAATTGGCGGCAGCGGCAATCGCGACCTGGCGCCCCACCGCCGTGGAGCCGGTGAACAGCAGGTGGTCGAAAGGCATCGACACGAATTCCTTCCCAACCTCGGCATCGCCGGTGATGACGCTGAGTTCGTCCGGGGCGAAATGCTCGCTAGCCAGACGCGCCAGCAGAGCCGAAAAGGCGGGAGTCAGTTCGGATGGTTTGACCAGCACGCGATTGCCGGCGGCGAGGGCCGCGGTCATAGGCGCGACAGCAAGCTGGAACGGGTAATTCCACGGCGAGACGATGCCGACCACGCCGAGCGGCTGCGGCATAAGGCGATTGCGGCCCGGTAGGAACGGCATGGCGGTCGCGACGCGGCGTTCCCGCATCCAGCCCCTCAGGTGGGAAAGTGCATGATGGATGCCGGCGCGCACGACAAACAGTTCGGCAAGGCGCGTCTCATGGGTCGATCGGCCGCCAAAGTCGGCGTCAACAGCCGCGGAGATGTCGCCTTCGTGCCGCTCGGTGAGCGCCAGAAGGCGTTTCAGGCGGTCCTTTCGGACGCCGATCTCGGGAAAGGGCTGCGCCGCGAATGCGGCGCGCTGCTGCTGGAACCGATCGGCCAGTGCATTCTGTCTCACCTGCAGCATCGAGCTCCTCCTGTCCTGCCTGGCCAAGTCTATAGCGCGGGGCGAAGGAATCCAGCGACAGATCTTGCGCAATCCCTGGTTGAATGCTGGAATGCCGGGGGAGCAGGGCTTCGAACAGGGGGGTGGAATGAACGGTAAGCTTCACATGCAGGCGGTTGCCGGCATTTTCATTGTATTCGGCGTGCTTGGCGTCCTGGCCCAGGTGACCCTGCTGGCCCTTCGACAGCCGCCCAATGTCGTGAACGGAATCGCCAGCGTGGCCTATATTATCGGCGCCTACTACTTCCTGAAAGGGTCATGGCCGGCGAAGATATTCCTTACGGCCATGGCTGCTCTTTCCACGCTGCTGGCAGGCGCCATTGGAATTCTCAGGCTGGCAGACCGCTCGGTGCCGATGGGGCTGGTTACCCTGCTGATGGCGGCGGCCATCGCATACTGCCTATATGCCTTGCTGTTGTCCAAGACCCTTAAAGAAGAATTCGGTCGCCGGTCGGAAAGGGCACGGGCGGACAAGGCCAAGATGGCTCAGCGCTACTATGACGAACTGGAGCAAGCGAGCAGCGGCGAGTGATGCCGTTGGCTGGCCGCCCCATTCCATTGACCTGCCAGGCGGCCGTGAGCCGGATGCCATCCGCGCGTCGGCACATGGCGACCCAGAAAGGGCCGTTGTGATCGCCTGAGGGCTGGGCTACTCCAAGGGTTCACCCCCGGAGAGTCGCTTGACCGGTTTACCCATCCGCCCTGATCCTCGCCAACTCGCTTGCCGCCCGGTATCTGCCTGATGCCGGTTCAGGCAGCGAGCATGCGGGCGGACGATCCCAAGCGGCGTGTGCTGAAGGACGTGTTCGGCTTCGACAATTTCCGTCCCGGCCAGTCCGATGTCATCGAGACGCTGCTGGCCGGGCGCCATGTCCTGGCAGTCATGCCGACAGGCGCGGGCAAATCGCTCTGCTACCAGGTGCCGGCGCTGGTCCTGGGCGGATTGACAATCGTCGTTTCGCCGCTGGTGGCGCTGATGCAGGATCAGGTCGCCGCCCTGCGCCTTGCCGGCGTTGCCGCCGACACGATCAATTCCTCGATCGACCGCGAGGCGAACGTCGCCGCGTGGCGGCGTGTCGCCTTGGGGCAGACGCGTCTGCTTTACCTCGCGCCGGAGCGGCTCATGACCGAGCGGATGCTCGAAGCGCTGGCCAGGCTCGATGTCAGCCTGATCGCCGTCGACGAGGCGCATTGCATCTCCCAGTGGGGACCGGCATTCCGGTGCGAATATGAAGATCTGTCGCGGCTGCGCGACATCTTTCCGGGGGTTCCGATCATCGCGCTGACGGCAACCGCCGACGAGGGCACGCGCAAGGACATCGAAGCCAGGCTGTTCGCCGAGCGCGTCGAAACGCTGGTGCTGGGGTTCGACCGGCCGAACATCAAGCTTGGCATCGCGGCCAAGCAGGACAGCAAGCGCCAGCTGCTGGACTTCATCGAGCGTCACGCGGGCCGCAGCGGCATCGTCTATTGTCTGTCGCGCAAGAAGACGGAGGAGATCGCGGCGTTCCTCGAAAAGAACGGCGTGACCGCGCTCGCCTATCACGCCGGCATGAGCAAGGAGGCGCGGGACGCGAACCAAAACGCTTTTATGACCCTGTCCGGCGTCGTCATGGTGGCGACCATCGCCTTCGGCATGGGCATCGACAAACCTGATGTGGCCTATGTGTTCCACACGGATATGCCTGGCAGTCTGGAGGCGTATTACCAGGAGATCGGCCGTGCCGGCCGCGACGGGCGGGAGGCCGAGGCGCATATGCTGTTCGGACTCGGCGATATCCGCATGCGCCGGCTGTTCATCGACGACGAGGATGCTTCGGCCGAGCATAAGAGGCGTTCGCATGGCCGGCTCGACACGCTGATCGGCTATTGCGAGACGGCGCAATGCCGCCGCCAGGTGCTGCTTGGCTATTTCGGCGAGGAGGCAGCACCGTGCGGCAATTGCGACAACTGTCTCGACCAGGCGCCGCGTGCCGATGGCGGCGCGCAAGCGCGGCTCATCCTGGCGGCGATGGCCCAGAGCGGGCAACGTTTCGGCGCCGGCCATGTCATCGACATCCTGGTCGGCCATGAGACCGAGAAGATCCTGGCGCGCGGCCATCAGAAGCTCGCCTGCTTCGGGTCCGGCGTGGCGCACAAGAAGGACTTTTGGCAATCCCTGATCCGCCAACTCGTCGCGAACGGGTTTGTCGAGCCGGATCCCGGCGGCCATGGCGGCCTCGCCATCTCGGAAAAGGGTCATGCGCTCGGCCGAGACGAAGCCTCGTTCCATTACCGTGTCGAGGCGCGCGGCCGGGCCTTGCGCAAGATGCGCGGCCAGGAGGCTCTCGCAGGCGCCGAGGGATTGGACGCTTCGCTGTTGGCCGTCCTTAAGGCATTGCGCCTGCGTTTCGCCAAGGAGCGACAGGTGCCGGCCTATGTGGTGTTCTCAGATCGGACGCTGATCGACATGGCCGAGCGCCGCCCCAGCGACATCGACGCCTTTGCCGAAGTCAATGGCGTGGGCGCGGCCAAGCTAAAGGAGTTCGGCCCAGCATTCCTCGCTGCGATCTCCGCCCACCGAGCCGATGGGTCGGTCTGAAGCGCGCTAAATCCGCGATGGTACGGGTGGCTCAGGCCGCGGTTGGAGGGCGCAGGCGGCCTTGAAAGGCGCCGGCGCAGGACGCCCAGGGTTGGGAAATCGAGATGCTCGGCAAGCGCTCGACTTCGGGTTTGGCGAAATAATAGCCCTGGCCGAGGAATATGCCCGCGGCCTTGATGATCTCAAGCTCGGCCTGCGTTTCGATCCCCTCGGCGAGCAAGGCGATGTCGAGTTCGCGCGCCAGCGTAGCCAGGCTGGCGATGATCGCCTGCTTGGCCGCCGAAGTGGCAATTCCGCGCACCAGCGCCATGTCGATCTTGATAATATCGGGCTGCAGCATGGCCAGGAGGCTGAGGCCTGCATAGCCCGCGCCAAAATCGTCGATTGCGGTGACGAAACCCATGTTCTTGTAGGCAGCGATGATGTTTTCGAGATGTTTCGGATCGCCGATCCGTTCGTCCTCGGTGAATTCGAACATCAGGCGCTTGGGATCGAAACCCGAGCGCTTCGCGGCGCCGAGAGAAGCCCGAATGCAGGCTTTCGGTTCATAGACCGCATTGGGCATGAAGTTGATCGAGAGGCGGCTGCCATCGCCGGGGAAAAGCCGTCCAGCCAATTCTATGGCCTTGACCCGGCAGGCTTGGTCGAACTTGTAGCGATTGTCCTTGGTGACCTGGGAAAGGACTTGGCCGGCAGACGCGCCATCGGTGCCGCGCACCAGCGCTTCGTATCCCCAGACCACGCCTTCACGCAGGTTCACGATCGGCTGGAAAGCCATCGTAAAGGCGAAGTCGAGGTCCTCTCCCCCATGACATCCTTGGCACGCCATCCGCAGGCTCTCCGTTGATCCTTTGGTATGCCATCGATGTGAATCCCGAATTAACACGCCAGTCGGGAGCCCGAGCAAATATGCACGTCGGACGCGCGTGGGCGGAGTCTGCGTTGAGCCGCTGATTTTGACGAGTTGACCGAAAGGTTCCCGGCTTCCTCGGTATCACCAACCGTAGCTGAGCCGTGCGGTCGCGGCATAGGATTTCCATGTGCTGGCGAACCTGCTGTCGAGCAGTCCCGAGACGGCAAACCCGCCTTTCAGCTTGATTTCGGCCCCGGCCGACAACAGCAAGGCGTCGGACCCATATTCGACCCCTGCCACTGTAAAGCTAGAGCCCGGCAGGCCCTGGAAACTCGCCTGCATGTCGGAATTCTGGCCGGTGTCATGCGCCCAGGCTATGCGGCCGCGCAGCGTCAGCACGGTGGCGTCCTGCAGGGCGATGACGTGGTCGACTTTCGCTCCCAGTTCCGTATGCACTGATGTCGTCGTGTTCGCATCATAGTTGAGCGCAAAGGGCGAGGTCCCGGAATCGCTTGGCTCGGAATAGGAAGGCGTATGGAACGATTGCACCTGGAGCGCGGCATAGGGTGTGAGGCCTGTCGCGCCTGAAAGGATCGTCGTCTCGGGTATGCTGAACCTGTAACCGGCTTCGACCCTGCCGGCGACGTCATAGGCGGAGAACGACGAGGAAAGATGGTCGCCGCCGTCGAATGTCAGCGTCCGATCCGTCTTCACGTCGTAATGGCCGAACGACAGCGCTCCGGCGAGATAGGCCGCGTCGAGATTGGTCCGACCATAGATCGCGGCCTGGGTGACATTGCTGCGACCGTCGCCCAGTCCGTCGGCGAGATCGAAATTGGAGCGGCCGCCGGAGAGCGCAAAGCCGACGCGGGTGTCGGGCGTTATCCTGTAGTCGAGGCCTGCCGATACCCCCGCCGAATCCATGGTCAAGTCATGGGTGCCATCGGTGAACGAGCCGTCGGCCGTGGTCCGGTCACCATAAGCGGCAACCCATGCGTTCCAGCGGCGCGGATCAGGCGACGATGTGCGATCGAACGCGGTCAGGCCGGGGACGGATCCTGTTGTTTGCGCTTCATCCGGTCCATATCCGAGCGTCTTGACGGTCGCGGGCGCGTTCGGGCCTGGCGCCTGGTCCGGCACGGGCTCGCTCTGTGGAGCGTATTGGCCTTCGCTGCCGTCGTTGAGCTCGCTGAAGACCTGCGACAGGAACGAGGTGGTCGCCTGCATGCCGGCTGGCGCCACTGAGGTTCCGATCTCGCCCGACAATTGCGATAGGGCGTCGTCCAGTTCGGTCGGCGACAGGAAGGCTATAAGGTTCTGGAACTCCGCAGGCAGGACGCCGCCGCCCGAGACGTAGCTGTCGATCGCCGAGCCCACGGAATTCTGGTTGCCTCCGGTTCCGGCCGTGATGGTATCGAGGACGTCGCCGATGGTGGCCTGGTCCAGAACGCAGATCGAGATGGTGTTGGTGTCGAGCGTCACCGCACCGTTGCGCGCCAGCGCGGCACCGCAGTTGATGTTCGCGCCGTTGTTCAGGGTGATGCTGGTCAAAGCAAGAATCTGGCCGGCGAATTCCGTGTCGGTGCCCAGGGTCGCCGAACTGCCGACGATGAAATAAACGTTGCCGCCCTGTGCGGCATTGATGAGGTTGATCTGCGAAGCGGATGCGGTGGTCAGTGTCGAGCCGATGACAAAGACGAAGCGCGAATTCGGGTTGCCTTGCGCGTCGAGCGTCAATTGCCCGGTCAGCTGGGCGGAATCGTCGAATTTGTAGACGCCCGACGTCAGGGTCAGGCCGCCGAGGTTGGTGCTGGTCAAATTGTTGGAAGGCGGTTGACCGTTAAGCGTCGTAAATTGGGTCGTGAGGTCGCTCTGCGCCTGCTCCACCACGCCGCCACTGGTGTAGATGACGCCGTCGACGACCAGGCCGGGAGGGAAGCCGGTGATGGCGTTGCCGGGGCTTACCCCGACATTGCCGGTGATTACCGAGGCGCCGGTGTTGGTGACGGTCGACCCTGCCAGGACACCGAAGCTCGCCAGGTCATCGGCGGCGGCGGCCCGGTGCGCGCCGGCCATCAGCGCGAGCGGCGCCGCCAAGGCGATCGAGAGGTTTTTTGCGAATGTGTGCATCTTTGGTCTCCAAGCCGACGCGACAGTCGCTCTTGGAGTGTTAACAATTGGTTAAATTCTAAATCTTATCCCTTAAAACCAAGAACTCGCCAACAATATTTAAACAATATTTCTGCTGAAATCATTGGATAATCTGGTGTTTTTGCGGTCTTATCCGGATGATTTATTTTTTATCGGCTCATTTTTTATTTCCTCAATGTCGGTAGTATTTGGCCGACCGCCGATTTTTTGAATGTGTGAATTGCCGGGATTCGGCTCCGCAAGGCTTTACGCCGACTCCAAAATTATCGGGTGACAAGGACGGGTGAGCCCACGGAAACCCGTGAGTAGAGGTCAACTATGTCGCTATTATACATTCTGATGCAGCCATAGGACACGAAGCCGCCAATGGAATTGGGGACATTGGTGCCGTGGATGGCGTATTCGCCCCCCGCCAGGGTCAATGCAGCCTCCCCCATCGGGTTTTCCGGTGCGCCGCTGGCGATAAGCTTCGGGAGTCCAGGCTTGTCTCGCCTGACCGCGTCAGGCGGCGCCCAGTTTGGCCGGATGTATTTGCCATCTATGACCGTTGACCCCGTCCACTGCCGGCCAACTCGGCCCACCCCAACCTTGTACCGCAGCGCGGCACCGAAGCCGAGCACAAGGTAAAGCCTCCTCTCCCCGGTGCGCACAACGATTGTCCCCGGTGCGATGGCGGCGCTGAAGCCGACGATCTTGCCGTCCGCCCATGACGGGGCCACCGACTGCGCAAGGAAAATGGCGATGACAATGCCGGCGGTTCGCCAATCAGGTCGGAGTTTCGCGCGCATCGGAGGACTCCCTTGGCGAGGGAGGCAGCCATTCTGGCTCCGTGCCGAAGGTCAGCTAAGCGCCGTCACCTCAACAACGAGGCCGAAATGTCCTTAAACTTGTAATCAAGCGGCCGATCCCTGGACCCATTCCAACTTCCAGCGGTCACCATTTGCCGGAAAGGATCGGACCGATTGGTCGAGCAATCGACACGATCGTTTGAGCATTGCAGAAACCATTATTAAAAGCCCGCCGAGGGCTTTACGCCTACTATTCCGCTTGCTTAGTTGGCGGTTACGTCGACGCCCCGGACTCCGGCGAACCGCCTCGAGCGCATCGGTTGATTGCCATGCTTCATCTGCAGAAGAATATTCTGGAATTGATTGCCAAGGGCGACAACCTCGAAGCCACGATGAACAGGCTTTGCCTCGAGATTGAAGTGCTTCTGCCCGGTGTGCTCTGCACAATACTGCAGGTCCAGCGCAACGGGCTGTTGCACCCTCTCGCCGCTCCAAGCTTTCCCGGCGCATTCTCGCACGAGTTTGACGGTGTGATGATCGGGCCGAATGTCGGCTCATGCGGCAGTTCGGCATATCTTGGGGTTCCGGTCATAGTGCGCGACATCGAAACCGATCCGCGATGGTCCGACTTCAAGCACCTGCCATTGTCACTTGGGCTCAAGGCGTGCTGGTCGACGCCGATCCGGGGTGCGCTGGGCGACGT
This sequence comes from Mesorhizobium sp. ES1-1, assembly GCF_020164785.1. Taxonomy (GTDB): domain Bacteria; phylum Pseudomonadota; class Alphaproteobacteria; order Rhizobiales; family Rhizobiaceae; genus Mesorhizobium. The sequence continues at coordinate 385,637 of NZ_JAIUGX010000003.1, forward strand.
GATGGGCACCTTTGCCTTTTATTTCAAGGAAAGGCGCGGCCCAAATCCGCGCGAGGAAGATGTCGTCGGCGCATGCACTTATCTGTGCGCCATTGCGCTGGAACGCCATGACCGGGTGATGGAGCGTGATCGCAAAGCCTATGTGGACGCGCTGACGGACCTGCCGAACCGCGCCAGCTTCAACGCCGCGATGGAGCAGATCTCCTGCGTCGAGCCCGGATCATGGGCCTTGCTCATGATCGATCTCGACAATCTCAAGACCGTCAACGATACGTTCGGCCATCATACAGGTGATGTGCTTCTTCAAACCGTGGCCTGGCGAATTGGCGTGGCGGTAGCGCCTGACCGTGTTTTTCGCATGGGCGGCGACGAGTTCGCCGTCATCGTCAGGGAGACCGCCGGTGTCGCTTGCCTGGAACAGACGGCGAAATCTGTTCTCGAGGCGATTGCGCCTGAGGCCGATTGCGGCGGGCACATCATCATACCTCGGGCGACGATAGGTGGCGCGCTCCTGTCCGGCGACGATACCGATCCCGACGATGTCCACCAGCATGCGGATTTCGCCCTGTATCATGCCAAGGAGACCAAGCGGGGCGGCTTCGCTCTCTATAGAGAGGACATCGGCACCGCGATCACCCATCGCATCGAGAGCATTCGCGACGTCGAGACAGCGTTGCGCGACGACAGGATCGATGCCTTTTACCAACCCATCGTGCGGCTCGACACACGCGAGATCGTGGGGCTGGAAGCGTTATGCCGGTTGAGGCGGCCCGATGGCGAGATCCTGCCGGCAGCGGCATTCATGGAGGCGACCGCCGACGCGCATATCGCCGCGCGCCTGACCGACCGCATGCTGGCCATGGTCGCCGCAGACGTTCGTGGCTGGCTTGAGCAGGGCATACCCTTCCAACATGTCGGGGTGAACATTTCCTCGGCGGATTTCCATAGCGGTCGCCTCTACGACCGCATCGAGGCGGCCTTCAGCCGCGAGAACGTACCGTTGCGACACGTCATCGTCGAGGTCACCGAATCGGTGTATCTCGGTCGCAATGATCCGGCGGTGGCGCAGGGGATCAGGGCATTGCGGGACCGCGGGCTGCGGGTGGCGCTCGACGATTTCGGAACCGGCTTCGCATCGCTCACGCATCTGCTGACCGTGCCCGTCGACATCATCAAGATCGACAAGACTTTTGTCGACCACCTGACGCCCGGGGACCCGAGCGTCGCGATCGTCGAAGGCCTGTTCGGGATCGCAGCCAAGCTCGGCATCCAGGTGGTCGCCGAAGGCATAGAGCGTGAAGACCAGGCCGCCCAACTCACCGCCTTTGGCTACCGTCTCGGGCAAGGGTACCTGTTCTCGCAGGCCGTCTCGCGCCAGATAACGACAGGGCTGCTGGCCAGCTTCGCCCAGAAGCCCGGTGGCCGCAGCGACGACGGGGTGTTCGGAATTTCCAAGCCAGTGCAACACCAGCCCGCAAGCCCGGTTCTTCCCACCGGCACGAATGGCGGCGACTCGCGGTGAAGCCGGCCGGCAACGGCTGAGGGAAGGGAAGCGAAGACCTTGAAACCAATCATGCGGCGGCTCGTTGACCCTGTGCCGGGTTGATCCCTGGCACTTCTGTCAACTCGCCCGCCTCCCCAAAAGGCGGGCTTTTTTTGGCACTTTCGCGGGGGCGACCCGCAATGGCGTGAAAGCCCCACCTCCGCCTAGCTTTCGCGGGATCGCCCTTCAGCAGCCAATCAGGATAACGTGAACGGGCCGATGTGTGTTGCGCAAAAGGGAAGCCCGGGCACCTTTCGGCAGGGGGCTTGGATGAGCGGTGGGTTTCGGATCGGAGCCTCGGCGGGAACAAAGGCAAATGCTTACACCTGGCCACAGCCGGCGTTGCACTGTCTTCGCTCGATGGAGACTTCGATTACTCGACCGTTGTGGAGGGGCCAATCTGGGCGGCGACTGCTGACAGTCTATCGCGCTTGAGCAGCGTTGGCTTCTCGTAGGTCTTCTTCATGGAACGTGTCCTCTCTTTTACCTCTGCTTGAGGATGCTGCCGCCCGCCCACCTTGTCAAGTTGATCAAAGCGCCTGTCGGAGCTCGGATCAGGCCACCAGCCTGTCAATCAGCCTCCCCATAAACCGATCGCCGCAGCCTCGAGCTTATCGGCATTTGATGTTTCGAGGCTGAGCTTGGCAGATCGATCCGATGCCAGCGCGTTACTGCCGTGAAGAGTTGCAGGCCTGAGATACCAGCGGGGAAAACCGGCAGGTGAGCCCTGGACCGCGCTCAAGGTGCCGGTGATGCATCACAACCATTATAGCCGAACGCGATCGAGCCACGGTGAGCCAACAGGGGCGGACCGTGGAGGTCGCCCGCTGGCGCGATCTGTTGATCATCACAGCACGACGAGCAGGCCGATACCGGCGCACCGATTCACGCTGGGATCACGACGAGTACCGCAAATGGCGCAACTGGAAGGAGTCACCCCAGTGAGGAGACGGCAACCCGCCGATCATTGGGCCTTCTGGGCCTTTGACGAGAAAATTCCCGGACGGAGTACGACAGATGGAAAATATGCAGATGCAAGTTGGCAGCAAAACATCCGTGAGCTGGAAGAATGGAATCACGGATATTCGCCGCAGCGCCAGTCTAAGCGAGGTTGGATCGGAGGTGGGTCACACATCTCCTTCGTGCCGGCGAAATCATCCAGGATCGTGAGAGTCATGGCGTCCTCTTGCCTCTCGTCGCTATTGCCATTCGGTATACTGGTGGTTGATGGGAATGGCCGCGTGATCCACATGAACGAGGCTGCGGAAGCCTTGGTCTCACGGCAGCATACGCCATTGAGGCTGAAGGATGGACATATCCAAGCGGCCAACCAGCCAGATACGCACCGTATTCAACGCCTGATCGCAACTGCTTGTTCGTCGGAGAACGGCGCGACGCCGGAGATAGGCGGCTCACTCTTGATGCTCGCCCACGGCAAAACAGCGGCCACCGGACTCGCCGTATCGATCGCTCCGCTTGCCGATTCTCGCTTGTTCGAGGGCGGCCACCAACGGCGCGCGGCGATCATGACGAATGAAGTCGCTCCGCGAAATTTGGAGGATTTCGAGACAGGCCTTCGTGAACTTTTCGGACTCACGAGAGCCGAGGCTAAACTCGCTATCAGCCTGGCATGCGGCCTTTCCCTGAAGGACTCAACCAAGAGTACAAATCTCACAGTGAAGACGGGCCGAAGCTATCTCGAGCGAATATTCGCCAAGACCGGTACGCGACAGCAAAGCGAGCTGGTAGCGGTGCTGAAAACCGTGCAGCCCCTCAGTGGCCGCACGTCCTGTCCTTAAGGCGTCGCTAGGGAACAAAGTGTAGCTCTTATGAAATTAATCATATCCAGAGGCGCGGTGACGAATGACAGCTAGAACCAAATTCATGATTTATTACTCGCTGGGTGTAGTCCCATTCGTCACGCTTCTGGCCGTCTTCGGGTTGATGCAATATCAGTTTGTGAGGATAGTTTTCCCAGCAATTTATTCAGGCATAGGCATCACACTGTTCAAACGTTATTCCTAAGCCCTACTGACATGTTGGCGGGTTCGGTTCGGTCGATAAGGGTGATGGAACGGGTTTCTACCTCTTCATAGCCATAATGATCATGGGGACCATCATTTGGTTTTGTTCACGTGAGCGGATAAGAAAGAAATGGGCGAGGATCGAAGGCGTAGTAGTCAAGTGGGCCGAGATCAATTCTGAAGTTGATTGTGGAAAGTGACTGTTTCGTATGGTTACAACGGAGCGGCGGATCAGATTAAGGCAAAAAATTGGTTCTTCGTTAGCACTATTGTTTTAGCTGGTGAAAAAATTCTCATTCTGGTTGATCCGAAGACCCAAACCGTTGCACGTTGTATTATTAGGACGCCTATCCGAATGCTCGAGAAGATTTCCTCCATGGTACTCTTCACAGCCCTATTTGCGGTAGGCGTCTTGGCGGCAATTTGGGTCTATCGGCTGACTGTGGTATTTTGAGAGCCAAATGATTGAATTTTCCCAATCTTACCCATGGGCAATTCCGCTTCTGGTGGTTACGTTCGTATTGCTTGTATTCGGCAGCGGCGCATGGCTCGTTTGGTATCAGAGTAAACGGTTGTGGCCCTCAAACCGTGGTCTTTCCATTGTATTGGCCATTATCGGTTTCGGCATAGCGGGTGTAGGCGCATGGGCCGTCGTTGTGATATCGGCGGTGTTTAAGATTTCCTTCTATGGCTACTAAGGGGGAGGCGGCCGTATGATTGGGATGCTTGGCATGTTGCTATTCGATATCTTGTCTCTGATCGTTGGCTTGATAGGTACGATGCTCATTATCACCAGCCACCATTCCTTGTGGTATCTCCTGTTGGTGTTCGCCTTCGCAATTGCTGGCACTATTGTCCGAAACCACATCAGACCAACCAAGCAGTCCGGAGCCATCGGAGCTAATCACAATGGCCACTTCGCCGACTAAAGTAACCCTTATTGGCGCAATACTGGCTTTTGGCCATTTTACGGGTTCGGCTGAAGCGTCATCCGTGCAAACCACTGGCCTATGCGTTCAACCCATTCCAGAGTTCAGAATTGTGTCCGGTGGAATCGACGTTACAAGGCGGATTTTTACAGACAAACAAATCACTAGGCTGTGCAAATGCGTATGGGACAAGTTTCCGGCCGGTGGTTGGGAAAGAGAGGCTTCAGCCAAAGTCAGATCCGGCCAACCTCCCGGTCCCCGCAGTGGCGAATTCGATCAACGCTTATCAAAAGCTTTTCAACGGTGCGGCATTCCCAAACTTTGACGCACGGGACAGGGGCATGCCAGCTAATGCCACCAAGTTGGCTTGGCGTCCGAAAGCACTGGTTTGGTTGCGTTGTTCAGTAGCCTTTTTATCATCGGCTTTCTATACTAGCGTCTGCGATTGAAATCGGAGCCACCGGACCAGTGCTATCCATTCTATAAACCCGACTTCTCTCCGGTGACTGCGGGCGGTATTCAACAGCACTTCGTGCAGGATCCGGGTTGTCCGGTAGCGGTGCTCGGAACCGTGCAGCCCTCAGTGGCCGCACGTCCTCGATATAAGACGGCGTTGTACACTCACCATTCCTTCCAGCCCCGACAATCGCCATTTAAAGACGCGCGTGAAGGCTGCTTCGGCGGAATGCCGGACCTGGTGCCCGGGCGCGGCTTGGTACCAAACCGACAATAGCGACCTTGAGCCAACGTAAGCCTGGAGAAGGTGATCGAGGCAGTGGGCGCCGATGGTCAGGGGGAATATGCCGGGAGATTGCTCAGTCGATATTGTGACTTCGACCGAGCGATACGGTGGTAAGGGCCGCGGCAGCTGGTTAAATGCACGAAACCATAATGGGGAACAAAGTCGGAAAAGAATTCCGACTTGCAGATTCGACTGCGATTTCAATTTCTTGCTTGGAAGGTATGGCGGAGAGGGAGGGATTCGAACCCCCGATGGGCTTGCACCCATGCCGCATTTCGAGTGCGGTGCATTCGACCACTCTGCCACCTCTCCGCGGTCATGGTCGGCCGTTGCCGGCGCGGCGCACTAGATAACGGCTGATCGGGCCGGTTACAAGGCCAATCCGCCAGTTATTTGGCTTGCCCGAGACGGGCTGGGATTGGGGCCGGGCCTCGCGGCCAAGCCCCCTGCACGGCTCAGGCGAGTTCGGCCGCCATGCCGATCTTACGCCCTCTCGCTGCTGCCGGCCTTTGAATGGCTGTTTGCCTTGACTCGCCTGGAACCTTCGGTTAGGGACAGCGCGCAATCGGCGTGGAGGGTTTCTTCCACGCCGCTTGTTTTTCGAACCCGCAGACTGACAAAAAGACGGCCGAACCGCTTGCGCGGTTCACGAGGCCGACCGAACAGCGAAAGGCAAAAAATGTTCGCAGTCATCAAAACGGGCGGCAAGCAGTATCGCGTTGCCGCCAACGATCTCCTGAAGATCGAAAAAGTCGAAGGCAATGTCGGCGATATCGTCGAGATCGGCCACGTACTCGCGCATGGCGAGGGCGACAATGTCACGTTCGGCGCGCCGTTCGTCGATGGTGCCCTGGTTACCGCCGAAGTCGTCGAGCAGGGCAAGAATCGCACGGTCATCGCTTTCAAAAAGCGCCGCCGCCAGAATTCGCGCCGCAAGATCGGCCATCGCCAGCTTCTAACCACCGTGCGGATCTCCGAGATCCTGCTCGAGGGCGCCAGGCCGACGAAGGCAGCAGGGGCCAAGGCGCCGAGAAAGGCAGCCAAGGCGGAAGCCGCCCCTGAAGCAACGATGTCAGCGGAAGCGGCGCCGGCGGCAGCGCCTCTGTTCAAGGCGCCCAAGGGCGAGCCGGACGATCTCGCCGTGATCGTCGGCATCGGCGAGGTCGCGGCAAAGGACCTGAACGAGCAGGGCATCACGACCTTCGCCCAGCTTGCCAAGCTGACCGACAAGGATGTCGCCAAGATCGACGCCAACATGCCGTTCAGCACCGACCAGATCAATGACTGGCGCGAACAGGCCAAGGAACTGGCCAAGAAGTAGGCGACCGGCGCGAAACTGCGCCGTATCGGACTTGAAACGGAACGCGAACGCGTTCATAAGACCATTCAAGCGCCTTGCGGCGCATCGGAGTTAGTTAGATGGCACACAAGAAAGCTGGCGGCTCGTCGCGCAACGGTCGCGACTCGCATTCCAAGCGTCTGGGCGTGAAGAAATTCGGCGGCGAAGCCGTCATCCCAGGCAACATCATCATTCGTCAACGCGGCACCACGTGGCATCCCGGCGTCAATGTCGGCATGGGCACGGATCATACGCTTTTCGCGCTCGAGACCGGCGCCGTGACTTTCAATAAAAAAGCCAATGGCCGAACCTACGTATCGGTCAACCCGATTGCCAAAGCCGCGGAGTAGCCGGTTCCGCACTAAAACACCGGCGCCCATCTCGGGAACCGGTGTCTGGCCAAACCAGTGAATGGATCGGGTCAGGAAAAGGATCAGGGGAGATGGGTTTCCATCTCCCCTTTTTCTTGTGCCTGGAGGATTGCCACATGGTTGCCGAAGCCGAAGACACGGACGACGATAGTTACGCAATAGATTGCCCGGTGCTGGTCACCGAGCGGCTGGTGATGCGGGCGCCGCATGAAGGCGATATCGCTCAACTGGTCGAGCTTGCCGACAATCGCCATGTCGCCGAAATGCTGGCCCGCATGCCGCATCCCTATGGCGAGGCCGAGGCGCGCAGCTTCCTGGCCATGACGCGGTCCCGTCGTGCCGGCATCGCCTATGCCCTGACACTGGCCGGCACCGACATTTTCGTCGGCTGCGCCGGTTTGAACACCACCGATCGCGGGCTCGAACTCGGCTACTGGATCGGCGAGCCCCACTGGAAGCGCGGCTATGCGACGGAAGCGGCGCATGCACTGGTCGACCTCGCCTTCCAGAGGACGTCGATCCAGGTGTTGCACGCCTCTACGCGGGTCATCAATCCGGCCTCGCGCCGCGTGATCCACAAATGCGGCTTCCAGTATGCCGGACAGGGCATGCTGAACTCGATCGTCGCCGGCCAGGTGCCGGTCGAGCGCTATCGGCTCGACCGCAAGACGTGGACCAGCCTGCGCAATTGGGTTCATTTTTGATGGATGCCTGGGAGGACGTATGCCGCCCCGTCACCCGGATTGCCAGCCGAATTGCGAAGAACAATTCGGGGCAATCCGACCTCTCCCCGTGGGGAGAGGGGACCTCTTGGCCCGTGGATGGTTCGTGACTTAGGAGTTCAGCCCAGCTCGACCCAGACCGGCAGATGGTCCGAGCCGTCCGCTTGCCGGTCGACCCAAAGGCGCTTCAGCGATCCGGCCAGCGATGCACTGGTAAAGACATAGTCGATGCGCTTGTGGCGGCTGGCATTGGCGGGGTCCTGGGGATCGACCCAGCTGACGAGATCGTCGCCGGTGGCGTTCAGGCGCATGGCGGCGTCGACGGCGAGGTCGGCGGTCAGCGGCATGCCGAATTCATGGTCGGGCAGGCCGGCGAATTCCACATATTCGGGCGAGCCGGCCAGCATGTTGAAATCGCCCATGGCGACAAAGGCTTCGGGGTGCGGCACTTCCGGCAGGCCGATCTCGGCGACGCCGGAGAGAGCGCCGCCTTCGAGCGCATAGTCCAGCAGGCGCCGGCGCAGGAAGCGGATCTGCCTGGCGCGTTCGACCGGGCTTCGATGGTCGAGATGAACGGAATAGAAGCGGATGAAGCCAAGCGGCGTCTCGATCAGCGCTTCCAGCGCGCCGCGCTGGAAGTTCATCGCTTCGAAGCTGCGGCTGCGCGGCAGCAGAAGGTTGCGCGACAGATGAATGGGGGTCTTGGACAGCACCATGTTGCCAAGCTGGAAGGTCGTGGTGATGGCGCGCCCGTTCTCGATGCGCGAGCCCATATTGGCCTCGAAATTGCTGCCATAGACGGCGAAATAGTCGGGCAGGGCTTCGCCGATCTCGGCGACCATGTCGCGCCCGCCATTCCTGGGATTGTTGCGGGTGACCTCCTGCAGCGCGATCACGTCGGCGCCGCGCACGGCGTCGGCTATGCGCCGGATATTGTATTGCCCGTCGAGGCCAACGCCGTACTGGATGTTGTAGGTTACAAGCTTCATCTCGACATGCTTCCGGCCGGCTCCGCGCCGCCAATGTCACGAGCGCCTTGCCCTTCGCCGCCGTTGTCTAGAGCAAGGTCCTTTGTTGGCCAACCCACCAAGCGCACCGGCGGCATCTTGTCCGCCCGAGATTGTCGATGCCATCGACAAGTTTGCGCGATGCAACAACGTGTAGCATTTATCGTATTGTCCTATATCGATGCACCGTCGGCGAAGTGCGTCAATGATGCGGAGTTCCCGGCAAGAAGCGCTTGACCTGCTTCAAGAAGAGGCTGATGCGCTTGGCGTCACGGTTTGTTTGACAGGGAATTCATGAAGTCCGGCTTTCACATCTCATGGCGCGGCATGTCGGCATTTCTGGCGGCCTTGACGATTGTGGTTTCCAGTTACGTCTTCTATTCCGCCAACCATTCCTTACTCGGCGCCGTCAACGTAGCTGCTCTAAGGGATTATGGCGGAACGACCATTCAGGACATGGCCGGATTTGAAGTCTGGCGCATCTTTACGGCGCAACTCATCCACGCCAAGCCACTCCATATGCTGTGGAACGCCATAGGCATCCTTTTGCTGGGCGGTCGGGTCGAAAGAGAAACGGGTGGTCGCTGGGTCTTCCTGCTTTGGCTTGTCGCCGGCGGACTCGCAACGATCGTCAGTCCTATCTTCATCGAGGCGCCGTGGAACGTTGGAACCGGCGCGTCGCAGGCGACTTTCGCCTTTGCCGGCTTTGCTTCGGTCCTCGCTTTCGCGAGGGCAGTCGATCGCGCCGCGGCGGCTTTCCTGATATGCCTCGTTGTTCTCCCCGGTGTCGGCCTGGATCTGATCTCGGACGGTTATTTGAAACCGGGCCACATTGCGGGCTTTCTCCTGGGAATCCTGGGCGGAGGGCTATATGTGAAACTGTCACGAGACCCGAGACCGTCCACCATGTCCTAGGTGCCTCGCCGATCCTCTTATCCGCCACGTAAACAACAGCTCCGTAAAGCCGTCAGCAGAAACTGCAAGCCCATGAAATTTCTCGATCAAGCCAAGGTCTATGTCCGCTCCGGTGACGGGGGCGCCGGTTCGGTGTCGTTCCGGCGCGAGAAGTTCATCGAATTCGGCGGGCCGGATGGCGGCGACGGCGGGCGCGGCGGCGATGTCTGGCTGGAGGCGGTCGACGGGCTGAACACGCTGATCGACTATCGTTACCAGCAGCATTTCAAGGCCAAGACCGGCGTCCATGGCATGGGCCGCAACATGACCGGCGCCAAGGGCGCCGACGTCACGCTTAAGGTGCCGGCGGGGACGCAAGTGTTCGAGGAAGACAATGAGACTCTGATCTGCGACCTGACCGTGGTCGGCCAGCGCTTCCTGCTTGCCAAGGGCGGCAATGGCGGCTTCGGCAACCAGCACTTCAAGACGTCGACCAACCAGGCGCCGCGCCGCGCCAATCCCGGCCTGCCGGGCGAAGAGATGAATATCTGGCTGAGGCTGAAGCTGATTGCCGATGCGGGGCTGGTCGGGCTGCCCAATGCCGGCAAGTCGACCTTCCTAGCCGCCGTCACCGCCGCCAAGCCGAAGATCGCCGACTATCCGTTCACGACGCTGCATCCAGGTCTGGGGGTTGCCCGCATCGACGCGCGCGAATTCGTCATCGCCGATATTCCGGGCCTGATCGAGGGCGCGCATGAGGGCGTGGGCATCGGCGACCGCTTTCTTGGCCATGTCGAGCGCACGCGCGTCCTGCTGCATCTGGTCTCGGCGCAGGAGGAGAATCCGGGCAAGGCTTACAAGACGGTTCGCGCCGAGCTTGAAGCCTATGGCAACGGCCTGACCGACAAGGTCGAGATCGTCGCGCTTTCCCAGATCGACACGCTCGATCCCGAGGCGCGCAAGAAAAAGGTCGCTTCGCTGAAGCGCGCCGCGGGCCGCGCGCCGATGCTGCTCTCGGCCGTCACCGGGGAGGGGGTCGAGGCGGTGCTGCGCGCCCTGATGAAGGTGATCGCCGAGGCGCGGGCGGAGGCGGTGCCCGTGGTCGACACTCGCTGGGAAAAGTGAGGCCATGCAGTCGCTCAAGAAATACCGGCGCATCACCGTCAAGATCGGCTCGGCGTTGCTGGTCGACCGCGCGAGCGGCCTGAAGCGCGATTGGCTGGCGTCGCTCGCCGACGACATTGCGGTGCTTGCGCAGGGCGGCGCCGAAATCCTCGTCGTGTCGTCCGGCGCCATCGCGCTTGGCCGCACCATCCTCGGCCTTGGAAAGCGGGCCTTGAAGCTCGAGGAAAGCCAGGCGGCGGCCGCGGTCGGGCAGATCGCGCTGGCTGGCGCCTGGTCGGACGCGTTGGGCAAGGGGGCGCTGAAATCGGGCCAGATCCTGCTGACGCTCGGCGATACGGAGGAGCGCCGGCGCTACCTCAACGCACGCGCGACGATCTCGACGCTGCTCAAGATGAAGGCGGTCCCGGTCATCAACGAGAACGATACGGTGGCCACCTCCGAGATCCGCTATGGCGACAATGATCGGCTGGCCGCGCGCGTGGCAACGATGATGGGCGCCGACCTCCTGGTGCTGCTCTCCGACATTGATGGGCTCTACACGGCGCCGCCGACTCAAGACCCCAAAGCCGAATTCATTCCGGTGGTCGACCGCATTACGCCAGATATCGAAGCGATGGCGGGGGCCGCGGCGTCCGAATTGTCGCGGGGCGGCATGCGTACGAAGCTCGATGCCGGCAAGATCGCCACCGCCGCCGGCACGGCGATGATCATCACCTCGGGCACGCGGCTTTCGCCGCTGCTGGCGATCGAACGGGGCGAGCGCGCTACCTTCTTCCGGCCAAGCGCCAATCCGGTCAAGGGCTACAAAACGTGGATCGCGGGCCAGCTCGAACCGGCCGGCCGGCTGACGGTCGATGCCGGTGCGATTGGTGCGCTCACCTCGGGCAAGTCGCTGCTGCCGGCCGGCGTCAAGCTGGTCAGCGGCAACTTCTCGCGCGGCGATACGGTGGCGATCCTGTCGCCCGAGGGCCGCGAGATCGCGCGCGGGCTGGTTGCCTATGATGCCGCCGATGCCGTAAGGATCGCGGGCCTGAAGACGGCCGAGATCGAAACCGTGCTCGGCTACGAGGCGCGTTCGGCGATGATCCACCGCGACGACCTGGTGGTGAGTCACGCTGGAGGCGACACAAGCGGAGGATGAGCCATGCTGAAGCTGCATGAAAAATCCGGGGACGACACCGCGGCGCTGATGGCCGACATAGGCCGCCGCGCCCGCGCTGCCGCCCGACCTTTGGCTATTGCGACCACCGCCGCCAAGAACGCCGCTCTGACCGCCATGGCTGACGCCATCCTCCGTCGCGAACAGGAGATCCTCGACGCCAACGCCATCGATGTCTCGAATGGCGAGGAATCGGGCCTGTCCGCCTCCTTAATGGACCGGCTGAAGCTTAATCCGACGCGTATCCGCGCCATGGCCGACGGCATTCGCGAGATCGCCGCACTCAGGGATCCCGTTGGTGACGTCATCGCCGAATGGGATCGGCCGAACGGCCTGCATATCGAGCGCGTGCGCACGCCGCTCGGCGTCATCGGCGTCATCTATGAGAGCCGTCCGAACGTGACGGCGGATGCCGGCGCGCTGTGCCTGAAGGCCGGCAATCCGGTGATCCTGCGCGGCGGCTCGGATTCGCTCAATTCGTCCTCCGCCATCCATGCCTGCCTGGTCGAAGGCTTGAAAGCCGCCGGCCTGCCGGAAGACGCCATCCAACTGGTGCCGACCACCGATCGCGCCGCCGTCGGCGAGATGCTGAAGGGCCTCGACGGCACGCTCGACGTCATTATCCCGCGCGGAGGCAAGAGCCTGGTCGGCCGGGTGCAGAGCGAGGCGCGCGTGCCGGTCTTCGCCCATCTCGAAGGCATCTGCCATCTCTACATCGACCGTTCGGCCGATGTAGAGATGGCGGTGAGGATCGCCGTCAACGCCAAGATGCGGCGCACAGGCGTCTGCGGCGCCGCCGAGACCCTGCTGGTCGACCGCGCCGTGGCGTCCACGCATCTTGTGCCGATCCTGGACGCCTTGCGCGCGGCCGGCTGCGAGATCCATGCGGACGCCGAGGTGCTGAAAGCCTTTGCCGATGCCACGCCGGCCACCGATGCCGATTGGGTGACCGAATATCTCGACGCCATCATCGCGGTGAAGCTGGTTGACGGGATTAGCGGTGCTATCGAGCACATCGAGACCTTCTCCTCGCATCACACCGAGGCGATCGTGGCCGAGGATGCACGGACCGTGGAACGGTTCTTCAACGAGATCGATTCGGCGATCCTGCTGCATAATGCCTCGACGCAATTCGCCGATGGCGGCGAGTTCGGCATGGGCGCCGAGATCGGCATCGCCACCGGCAAGATGCACGCCCGCGGCCCGGTCGGCGTCGAGCAACTGACGTCGTTCAAATACCGCGTGCGCGGATCGGGGCAGGTGAGGCCTTGACGCCGCTTGCGCAAGAGGCCTGACGCTTGCGCCAAGGCACCCCCCTCTGTCCTGCCGGACCCGGCCCTTCGCGATCGCTCCGGGCGTTCGTTGTTCGGGAAGCCAAGCAATCGGCTTTCCGTCCGCTGCGCGGATCACGCCTCACCCCCCGCAAGGGGGGAGATTGGCTGGCATTGAGGGTTTCGCCAATCTTCGACGATACACGATTGGCGCCATCGCTAATACAGGTGATCTCTCCCCTTGCGGGGGAGATGCCCGGCAGGGCAGAGGGGGGTGCTTAGCCCCATGCTGTCCTTGTCCCAGCAACCCGTCCCCTCCGCCTATCTCAAAATGCCGCATGCCGAGAAAGGCCTGGCCGTCGGCCTGTTCGGCGGGTCTTTCAATCCACCGCATGCAGGCCATGCCCTGGTCGCAGAGATCGCGCTCAGGCGCCTGGCGCTGGACCAGCTCTGGTGGATGGTGACGCCGGGCAACCCGCTGAAAAGCAGTCGTGAACTGGCGCCGCTCAGTGAGCGGCTGCAACTGTCGGAGCGGATCGCCAGGAACCCGAAGATCAAGGTCACCGCCTTCGAAGCGGCACATAATGTGCGCTATACGGCCGACACGCTGGCGCTGGTCAAGGCGCGCAACCCCGGCGTCGATTTCGTCTGGATCATGGGCGCCGACTCACTGCGCGATTTCCATCGCTGGCAGCGCTGGCGCCAGATCGTCATGACCTTCCCGATCGCGGTCATCGACCGCCCGGGCGCGACGCTGTCTTTCCTGTCATCGGTCGTGGCCAAGACGTTCGACTATGCCCGCGTCGACGAAGGCGATGCGCCGCGCCTCGCCCGCATCAAGGCCCCGGCCTGGACCTTCATCCACGGACCCCGTTCGTCCCTGTCTTCGAGTGCCATCCGCGAACTGGCAAAGGGGTAAACGGCCAACTCCGTCCCAGGCGATGTCGTTTTTATCGCTTCCTTTGCCCATTGCATGGGCAATCCTGCCTAGGCATGCCGATTCCCGGGAAAAACCTTACCGAAGCCGATGACAAGCCCGCGCCGCTGATCGCGATTGCCAGCGTCATCGTGTCGATGGCGCTGATCGCCATCGGCAATGGGCTGATGTTCGCCTATATTCCCGTGCGGCTTGGCGTGGAGGGGTTCGACCCGATCTGGGCCGGTCTTATCGTCACCGGCCTTTCGGCCGGCGGCTTGGCGGGTTGCATCCTGACCGGGCCGCTGGTGCGCCGTGTCGGGCATGCCCGCGCCTTCATGGTGCTGTCGGCGCTGATCGCGCTTTCCAATGCCGCCATTGGCGCCGGACCGCACGCCTTGTTGTGGATCGCGGCACGCGCCCTCTACGGCTTTGCCATATGCGGCCTGTTCATCGTCGCGCAGAGCTGGCTCAATGACGCGCTGCCCAATGCCATACGCGGGCGGGTCATGGCGGTGTTCTACGTCTCTTACGTGGCCGGGCTGGGCCTAGGTTATGCAACGCTTGCCATTGTCGACATCCACACCGCCCAGGCCTCGTTGATCGGCATCACTTTCACGGCCCTGTCGATCCTGCCCGTCGGGTTGACGCGCCTTGCCCAGCCGCCGGCGCCGCAGGCGGCTTCGGTGGCCTTGCGCCAGGCATGGCGCATCTCACCGGTAGGGATCGCGGGCATGCTGGCGGTCGGCGGCCTGTCGATGATCATTTCGGGTTTTGCGCCGATACACGCTACCGCCAAAGGGTATTCGCAAGGTGACGTCGCGCTGCTCCTGTCGGCGATGCCGGTCGGAACGCTGATCCTGCAGATCCCGCTGGGCTGGCTTTCGGACCGGACGGATCGGCGTCTCGTTCTTGCCGGCGCCGCCATGCTGGCCATTGCGGCAAGCCTGCTTGCCATCGTCTTCGATGGCGGCGCGCTGATGGTCCTGGTGGTGATCTACCTGATCTGGGACGGGGCGGCGGAATCGATCTATTCGCTGTCCAGCGCGCATGCAGCAGACCGCGCCAAGAAGGAAGAGCTTCTGGCCCTGTCGAGCTCGATGCTGTTTGCCTGGTCACTGGCCGGCTTCGTCGTACCGGGCATCGTCACGGCGCTTTCGGTGGTTTTCGGCACCGCGACCTTCATCTATGTCGGGATCGTCATCGCTACGCTGTTTTGCCTGTTCGTGCTGTGGCGAGTGATCGCGGCCAGGCCTGTGCCAGCATCAGATACTGGCAGTTTCGCGCCGATGTCGGCGCAGGCCCCCTTGCCCGTGGAACTCGCCTTCGCGCCCGACGAGCCTCAAGGCCGGGCCAAGGACTGAGCTGATCCCGGCCAACGAGCCGCTTCATCGTTCATTGCTTGCGGATTTCGGGCGTGGGCGCTTCCGGCGGCGGCAGCGGTATGGATATGCCCTCGCTGTCGAATGCCTGCTTTGCACGCTTGGTCATGTCGATGGTGGTTGAAAAATGATCAGCCGCCGATGTCCAATAGCGCAAGGTGAGCGAAACGGTCGTGTCGCCGAGACTGGCCACGAAGGCGATCGGAGCCGGATCGCGGCGAATGCGCTTTTCCGCGGCGGCGAGCGCAAGCAGTGTTTTCTGTGCCCGGTCGATGTCGTTCCAGGAGCCGATGCTCAAAGTGATGTCGCCGCGCCGCACGCCGTTGCGCGAGAAATTGCGCACCGGCTGGTTCCAGAGCGTCGAATTGGGGGCGAGGATGTAGATGCCTTCGGCGGTGCGCAGCTTTGTCGCGAACAAGCCGATTTCCTCGATCGTGCCGGCAATGGGGCCGACCTCGACGGACTCACCGATGCGGAATGGCCGCAGCGCCAGAAGCATGATGCCGGCGGCAATGTTCTGCAGCGTGCCTTGCAATGCCAGGCCGATGGCCAGGCCAATGGCGCCGATGGCGGCGATGATCGACGCGGTTTGAACGCCGAACTGGCCGAGCACCATGATGACGACAAGCACCAGGATGGCGTAGCGCACGATCTTGGAGAAGAATTGCCGCAAGGTCTGGTCGAAGTGATGGATGTGGCCAAGGCCGGCGAAGATGGAGCGTTCAGCCAGACCGGCGACAATGTAGCCGACAACCAGCAGGATGATGGCGCCGATGGCCGAGAAAGAATAGGAGACGATCAGCGTGCTCAGCTGCGCGAGGCTTGTCTGGATGGACAGAAAGGCGTTTTGCGGGTCGATCGCCATTTAGAGATTCCGATTGGTCGATGCGCCCATAACCCCTCCCGAAGGCGTGGGTTCCGCTTTTACTGTGTGGCCGCGGACCGTTCTAACCGGCGAAGCAGCGGGGCCGATCTGGGCTGCGTCTTGAAAGTGCAACGCAACTCTGCCTATCTAAGCAGTGTCACCTGCTTCGAGGGGTGATTTGGTTGTTCTTGCTGCGAAAGGAAATACACTGAGAACAGCACTGCGGAAGAGGGCCGATATGGTGCCCTCGCCGGCCAGGATCAGCGTAGACGACGCCGTGTCCCGCGCCATCAAGACAGTCCTTGCCAGTCTGGAAGACTCCAAGGCCGAAAATATTGTCTCAATCGACATACAGGGGAAATCGAGCCTCGGCGACTACATGGTCGTCGCGTCGGGCCGATCTCACCGTCATGTCTCGGCTGTCGCCGACCACCTGCTCAAGGCGCTCAAGGATGCCGGTCTCGGCACGGCGCGCGTCGAGGGGCTGTCGGGCGCAGACTGGGTCCTGATCGATTCGGGCGATATCATCGTCCATGTCTTCCGCCCCGAAGTCCGCGACTTCTACAATCTCGAAAAGATGTGGCAGGCGCCCGATCTCGAGGAAGAGACCCTGCACTAAGCCGTTTTCTTGATGCGTGTCATTGTCGCAAAGCCGGTTCCCATCCCTGGGTGACACGCATCGGCGGCTTGCAGAGGCGAGGATGAAGATATCAGTTCATGCCGTGGGCCGAATGAAAACCGGCCCCGAGAGAGAGCTTGCCGACCGCTATTTCGAGCGCTTCGCCAAGAGCGGCCCGGCGGTGGGGCTTGAATTCTCCGGCGTGACCGAAATCGCCGAGGGGCGCGGCCAGAGCGCCAACGAACGCCGTCGCGACGAGGGTCAGAAGCTGCAGGCGCAGCTGCAGCAAGGCAGCGCGCTGTTCCTGCTCGACGAACGCGGCAAGAATTTTACCTCCGAAGAGTTTGCCGCCCGCATCGCCCTGTTGCGAGATGGCGGCCGCAAGGCGCTGCTCGTCGCCATTGGCGGCGCCGACGGTCACGACCAGCCGCTGCGCGGCCAAGCCGAACTCGTGCTTTCGTTCGGCGCGCTGACCTGGCCGCACCAACTGGTCCGCGTGATGCTGGGGGAACAACTCTACCGGGCGGCCACAATACTGTCCGGTCATCCCTACCACCGTTCATGATCGGCGAGTGCGCGCCGGCTGGATTTCCGCCCCAATGCGGCGCCAGATTGCAGCAATCGAAACGGGCTTCGAACATGGTTGATCGTTCGTTAACGAAGCCGCGCATAGAATCGGGCTTCAATGTCTGAAGACTGGAAATCAAGGACGGGCTCATGGCGCGTGCGCTGCGGCATCGCCGCGGCGCTGGCGCTGTCGCTTCATGCCGCGCGGGCGGAAAACACGCTCGACACGGCGCCTGATCCAGACCAGAGCCGAGCCGAATATGAGCGGGTCTCGAAGGAGATCACGCTGTCGTCCGAGCGGCTGGGCAAGCTTGCCGCCGACATCGCCACGATCAAGAAGGACCACGCGTCGATCACCGCAGCCCTGATCCAGTCGGCGATGACTGAACAGAAGCTCGGACAGGACATCGAGGATATCGGCGCGCGGCTCGAAGGCCTCAAGGCCCAGGAGGAGAAGATCCGCGTTTCGCTGGCGGCACGGCGCGACGTGCTGGCCGAAGTGCTGGGGGCGCTGCAGCGCATGGGGCTCAATCCGCCGCCGGCGATCCTGGTCAAGCCGGAGGATGCGCTGTCGTCGGTGCGCAGCGCTATCCTGCTCGGCGCCGTGGTGCCGGAACTGCGCCAGCAGGCAGACACGCTGCTGGCCGACCTCAAGGAGCAGTCGCGGGTGACCGGCTCGATCGAGGCGGAGCGGGCGCGACTGACGGCCGCCGTAGGCGACCAGACCGCGGAAAAGAAGCGGCTTTCCATGCTGCTGGAAGCGAAGCAGAAACTCGAAACCGACACACAGGCCGAACTGGCCGCCGAGAAGCAGCGGTCCGAAGCCCTGGCGGCGAAGGCCGGCAGCCTGAAGGAGCTGATCGCCTCGCTCGAGGCGCAGGCCGACAAGACCCGCAAGGCCGCCGATGCCGCCAAGGCCGCCGACGCCGCAAAGGCCGGCGAGGCTGCCCCCGAACTGGCCTCGCTGCCTGTCCCCGAAGGCAACCAACTGACAGCGTCGGCGCCTTTTTCTGCTTTGCAGGGGCAGATCGCGCTGCCGGTCACGGGCCGGATCAAGTTGCGCTTCGGCGCCGACGACGGTAACGGCGCGGTGATGCTTGGAGACATGGTTGCGACACAATCGGCGGCCATCGTCACCGCGCCGGCGGATGGGAATGTGCTTTATGCGGGGCCGTTTCGCTCCTATGGTCAACTCTTGATCCTGAACGCAGGCGACGGCTATCATGTCGTCTTGGCGGGGATGAGCAGAATCAGCGTCGTGACTGGCCAGTCGGTGCTCGCAGGTGAGCCGGTCGGCGCGATGGGAGAGGCCCGGGTGGCAAGCACCTCGGCCTCGAAGAATGGAAATGCCGCGCCGGAACTTTATGTCGAGTTTCGCAAGGATGGAAAACCCGTCGATCCGGCCCCGTGGTGGGCGGACCGTTTATCTGGAAGGACGTGAATGATGCGGAAACTGTCGCTTCTGTTTGCCGGTGCGCTGATGGGCGCGTCCGCCATGAGCCTTGTTTATGGCGCACCCGGCTCGGCGGCGAACGCTGCGGGGTCGGAGACATACAAGCAACTGGCGATCTTCGGCGATATTTTCGAGCGGGTGCGGGCCAATTACGTGACGCCGCCCGACGACAAGTCGCTGGTCGAAAATGCGATCAACGGCATGCTTGCGTCGCTTGATCCGCACTCCTCCTACATGAACGCCGAACAGGCGCAGGACATGCGCGTCCAGACCAAGGGCGAGTTCGGTGGCCTCGGGATCGAGGTCACGATGGAGAACGACCTGGTCAAGGTGATCACGCCGATCGACGATACGCCGGCCGCCAAGGCGGGTGTGCTCGCCGGCGACTACATCGCCAAGATCGACGGCGAGGAGGTTCGTGGCCTCACCCTCAACGACGCGGTCGAGAAGATGCGCGGCCTGGTCAACACACCGATCAAGCTGACCATCCTGCGCCAGGGCGCCGACAAGCCGATCGAACTGACCGTGGTGCGCGACATCATCAAGGTGAAGGCGGTCAAGTTCCGGGTCGAGAACGACATCGGCTACATGAAGATCACCTCGTTCACCGAAAAGACCTATGACGACCTCGAGAACGCCATCGACACCATCAAGAAGCAGGTGCCGAACGACAAGCTGAAAGGCTATGTGCTCGATCTGCGCCTCAATCCGGGCGGCTTGCTCGACCAGGCGGTGAGCGTGTCCGACGCCTTCCTCAACCGTGGCGAGATCGTCTCGACCCGCGGCCGCGACCCGAAGGACGTCACCCGCTTCGACGCCAAGCCGAAGCAGGTCGACGACATCAACGGCAAGCCGATGATCGTCCTGGTCAATGGCGGCTCGGCCAGCGCGTCCGAGATCGTCGCCGGCGCGCTGCAGGATCTACGCCGCGTCACGGTGGTGGGCACGCAGTCCTTCGGCAAGGGTTCGGTGCAGACCATCATCCCGCTCGGCGAGAATGGCGCGCTGCGGCTGACGACGGCCCTCTATTACACGCCGTCGGGCAAGTCGATCCAGGGCAAGGGCATCACGCCCGACATCAAGGTCGACCAGCCTTTGCCGCCGGAACTGCAGGGCAGGGACCTGACGCGCGGCGAATCCGACCTCAAGGGCCATATCAAGGGCGCCGACGAGAGCGCGACCGGGTCAGGCTCGGCGGCTTATGTGCCGCCGGATCCCAAGGACGATCTGCAGCTCATCTATGCCGAGCAGTTGCTGCGCGGCGAGAAGACCGATCCTGCCTTCCCGCCCAACCCGGAAAAGGCCGTTCTCAACCAGTAAGGGCAGCAACAGTCTGGCTGCCTGAACGAAGCAATGCGAAGCTGCCGGGACCGAAAGGTTCCGGCAGTTTGATTCGGGGACAGGCGCCAGCCATTGTGGCGCCAGGACGTTCCAATTCTGATGAACGTGCATGGCCTTTTTGAATGCTTCCGGTTTCGAAGCCGCGCGCCAGGGGACAAGGCTTGGCTGACACAGGCAAGGACATCGAACGCCCGCTCGGACAGACCGTCCGGCCGCCGCGCGTTGCCCGCAAGGTCAGCTCCGGCGCGATTGTGGCGAGTTTGGCGGTGCTGGCGATCGTCGGGGTTTCCGGAGCGATCGCGCTGAGGGAGAAGCCCTTTCGCAAGCCGCAACAGGTCGCGGTTTCGACACCGAAAGCAAGTGTGACGGCCGAGCCCGCAGCGCCCGGTGCGTTGGCCCCGGTCGCGGCGCCAAAGCCAGATACGCCGGCCAAGGCCGGCGGGCCGCAAATCATCCATGTGCAGACGGAGGAAGGCGATGGGCCGCCGCGGGCGGCGATCGTGATCCACGACCCGTCGACCATTGGCCAGAACCTGAAGATCGCTCATATTCCCGACGCCGAACTGATCGAAAGCAGCGAAACCGGTCCGTTGCCTGTTCGCGCGGCCGATGGCCGCCGGCCATTCGACGTCTATGCCCGGCCATGGTCGGGCGCACGTGGGGCGCGGGTGGCGATCGTCATCGGCGGGCTCGCGGTGTCGCAGACCGGCACCCAGGCTGCCATCGCCAAGCTGCCGGCCGAGGTGACGCTGGGCTTCGCGCCGCAAGGCAACAGCATCGGGCGGTGGATGCAGGCGGCGCGCCAAAGCGGCCACGAAGTCATCATGCAGGTGCCGCTCGAACCGTTCGACTATCCGAACGTCAACCCCGGCCGCAACACGCTGACCGTGACCGCGAGCGCGGACGAGAACCTGAAAAACCTGCACTGGGCGCTGTCGCGCACGACGAACTACACCGGCGTCATGAACTACATGGGCGCGCGTTTCTCGGCCGACGCGTCGGCGATGGGGCCGTTCATGGCAGAGCTTGGCAAACGGGGCCTGGCCTATATCGACGACGGATCGTCGGCGCGCAGCCTGGCGCCGGACCTGGCGCTCAAGGACGGCGTGCCCTTCGTTGCCGGCGACGCCGCCATCGATGCCGTGCAGGATCGCGGCGCCATCCTGAAGAAACTCGATGAGCTCGAGGCGACGGCGCGCGCCAAGGGCTCTGCCGTCGGCATCGGCTCGGCCTTCGACCTGACTGTCGACACGGTCTCGTCCTGGGTTGTCGAGGCCAAGAAGCGCGGCATCGAGATCGTGCCGATTTCAGCGGTGGCGATCGACCCGCAAAAAGGGTGAATGGTGAATAGTGAATAGTTGATAGAAGGAAGGATTTAGCCCCTTCCGATGTCGCGCTCTCGGGTTATTGCCATTCACCATTCACCATTCACCATTCACCATTCACCATTCACCATTCACCATTCACCATTCACCATTCACCATTCACCAAGGTCCGACGATGGCGAAGAAAAAAATCGATCCTGAAACGCTGCCCTACCGGCCTTGTGTCGGGCTGATGATCCTCAACGCTGATGGCATGGTCTGGGTGGGGCACCGCATCGCCGAAGCGGACAGCGAGTTCGCCGGTACGACGCAACTGTGGCAGATGCCCCAGGGCGGTATCGACAAGGGCGAGCAACCGCTGCAGGCGGCCGAGCGGGAGCTTTATGAGGAGACCGGCATGCGCAGCGTCTCGCTGCTGGCCGAGGCGCCGGACTGGATCAATTATGATTTGCCGGAACATCTCGTCGGCGTCGCCTTCAAGGGCCGGTATCGCGGCCAGACGCAGAAATGGTTCGCTTTTCGCTTCCACGGCGAGTCGAAGGAAATCCAGATCAATCCGCCGCCAGGCGGTCATACGGCGGAATTCGACGATTGGGCTTGGCGGCCAATGCGCGACCTTCCCGATCTGATCGTGCCTTTCAAGCGGCATGTCTATGAAGACGTCGTGTCGGCCTTCCAGCATCTGGCGCGATAATTCCGCGACGCCGGCTGCTGGCGCGACCGCCCTTGGTTGAAGTGCCGACGCGGCGGACCTAATGATGTCTATCCGCCACGAGAAGGGTCGCCATGGACGACGCCTCCAAGAGCACGCCGCCCGAGGGTTCCACCGCAGCAAGCGCGGCGGCTGCCGGGGCCATTCTCACCATCGACCTTGGCGCGATCCGGGAGAATTATCGGCGGCTGACGACACGATTGAACGGGGTGCGATGCGCTGGCGTGGTCAAGGCCGATGGATATGGGCTTGGGGCGGGCCATGTGGCGGCCGCACTCATGAAAGAAGGCTGCGATAGCTTCTTCGTGGCGCTGCTTGGCGAAGGGGTCGCCCTGCGCAATGTGCTTGGTCCGGGCGCCAGCGTTTTCGTGCTGAACGGCATCCCACCTGGGGCGGAGCGGGACGCGGTCGCGGCTGATCTTTCCGCTGTCATCAACAGCCCCGAACAGCTGGCTGCGTGGCGGACAGCCGCCCGTGGAGCCGGGCGCAGGCTGCCGGCGGCGGTCCAGGTCGATAGCGGCATGTCGCGGCTCGGCATGGCTTCAGGGGATGTGGAGCGCATCGGCGCTGATCCGCGGGCCTTCGAGGGCATCGACATCCGCCTGGTGATGAGCCATCTCGCCTGCGCCGACGAGCCGGACAATCCCGCCAATGAGCGGCAGCGGCTGGCTTTCGAGCGCATGCGCCTGATGTTGCCGGCAGCGCCAGCCACGCTCGCCAATTCTTCCGGCATCTTTCTCGGGCAAAGCTTTCATTACGATCTTGCCCGGCCGGGGGCTGCGCTTTACGGAATCAATCCGACGCCGTCGGAGCCGAACCCGATGCTGCCGGTGGTGGGACTGCAGGCGAAGGTCGTGCAGACTCGGCTGTTGGAAGCCGGGGCTGGCGTCGGCTATGGCCACACGTTCCACGCGGCGGCTCCCATGACAGCGGCGACGATCTCGCTTGGCTACGCCGATGGCTGGCACCGGCGGGCGGCGTCGGCAGCCTGGTTCGGGGGCGTGCGCTTGCCCTTTCTCGGGCGGGTGTCGATGGATTCGATCATACTCGACATCTCAGCATTGCCACCCGGCACACTCAAGGAGGGCGATCTCGTCGACATGCTCGGCCCGTCGCAGAGCGTCGACGACGCTGCTGGCCACGCCGGCACCATCGGCTATGAAATCCTGACCAGCCTCGGCCCGCGCTTCCACAGGCGATACGTCGATGGCTAGCCTCTTGGCGGACGCGGCAAAATCCGGCAGACAGGGCAAAGCCTGCCCGGCTCGGGTAGCGGGTTGGAGTTACGCACGATGAGAATCATGGTCCTGGGCGGTGGCGTGATCGGTGTCACCACGGCCTATTATCTCGCCGAGGCCGGCCATGAGGTTACGGTGCTCGATCGCCAGAAGGCCCCGGCGCTGGAAACCAGCTTCGCCAATGCCGGGGAAATTTCACCGGGGTACGCGTCGCCCTGGGCGGGGCCGGGCGTTCCGCTGAAGGCGATCAAATGGCTGCTGATGAAGCATGGCCCGCTGGTGGTGAGGCCGGCCTTCGACCCGCATATGTGGACATGGCTGGTCAAGATGCTGCGCAACTGCACGGCCGAGCGTTATGCGATCAACAAGGCGCGCATGGTGCCGCTGGCCGAGTACAGCCGCGACATGTTGAAGGCACTGCGCGAGGCGACCGGCATCGCCTATGACGAGCGTTCCCAGGGCACGGTGCAATTGTTCCGCACACAAAAGCAGCTCGACGGCACGGGTGGCGACGTCGAGGTGCTCAAGAAATACGGCGTGCCTTACGAAATCCTCGACCAGGACGGTTGCATCGCGGCGGAGCCGGGACTGTCCGGCGTGCGTGAAAAATTCGTCGGCGGCCTCAGGCTGCCCGCGGACGAGACCGGCGACTGCAAGATGTTCACCGACAAATTGGCCGAACTCTGCGTGGCGCGCGGCGTCAAGTTCGAATACGACACGACGATCTACCGGGTGCTGCGCATGCGCAACCGCGTCAATAATATGAGCACCAGCAAGGGCTGGAGAGCCGCCGATGCCTATGTGATGGCACTTGGTAGTTATTCGGCGGGCTTCATGCGCCGGATGCAGCGGCCGATCCCGGTCTATCCGGTGAAGGGCTATTCGATGACCGTACCGATCCAGGATGCTTCGGCGGCGCCCGTGTCGACCGTCATGGACGAGACCTACAAGGTGGCGATCACCAGGCTCGGCGACCGCATCCGGGTCGGCGGCACGGCAGAAATTTCTGGCTTCGACCTCAGGCTGCATGAATCGCGGCGGCGCACGCTGGAGCATTCGGTCGGCGATTTGTTCCCAGGTGCCGGCGCCCTGCGGGATGCGACGTTCTGGTGCGGGTTGCGGCCGATGACCCCGGACGGCCCGCCGCTGATCGGCCGCACCGAACTGTCCAATCTCTATCTCAATACCGGGCACGGCACGCTAGGCTGGACCATGGCCTGCGGCTCCGCCAAAGTGCTGGCCGACATCATCTCCAGCCGTGTGCCTGATATCGACGTAAGAGACTTGGCGCAGGACCGCTATCAGCGATAGCGCAGGACAGGCTCAAAACGCCTGCCTGACCCAACCGTCGTCGAACAGCAGCCGGTAGGCCAACGGGATGGTCACCCTTGTCGAGACCGGGTTGGAGTGGGCGACATAGTCGTCATAGACCGGCTTCATCCTGGCGTAGAATGCGGGATCGAGGACCGTCATCCCGTTCTCGGAATCGTGTAAGAAGCTGCGGTTATTGAGATTGACCGATGAAATCGTCACCAGCCGCTCATCGATCATCAGTATCTTGGAATGCAACACGACATCGGGGGCCTTGAATTCGCGGATGTCGATGCGGTCGCCATATCTCTCGACGAAGAGCTTGTTGAGCGCGGTCAGGAACTTGCCTCCGATATCGCCCTTGAGGTCGATGCGGCCGACAATATCGATCCTGACGCCGCGGGCCAGCGCCCTGTCGAAGGCGAGGCTGAGCTTCGGCGTCAGGTTGAGGTAGGGATTGACGATCTGGATATGGTGTTGCGCCGCATCGATCAATTCGACGAAATAGTCCTCCAGCGCATGTCCGTCTTCATAGGGGATAGAGATGAAATGTCGCGCGCTGCCGAGTGGAGGGCGCCCGGAGCGGACCGGAATCGAAAAGGGCCGCGCCATGTTGGTGTCCGCATCGCGCAGCCACAGGGTCGAAAGATGGGCGGCAAGCGTCTCGACCGTGGCGGGATCGGTGAATTCAAGGTCGAAATCGCTCCAGTTCGAATAGTAGTTGAGCGAGAACCCGTCGGTCTTGCCATATTGCTCAAGGTTGGGATAGCGCGACAGGTCGATCGGCTGGTGGAAGAGGAAGCCATCATGGATGTTGCGCCCGCCGATGATGGCACGCGAACGACCGGGATCAAATGCCAGCGTCGCCAGCATTTTGACATGCATGACCTTGTGCAATTGTGAAATCTGCTCGTCGATCGGTGCGCCCGGATCAGCTCGCCAGCGATATTCCTGCAGCTCGACATTGGGAAATTCCGCCGCCAGGCGATGCAGCATGGCGTCGTCCTTGTCGCGTTCCAGCACGTCGGTGACCATGATACGCACCTTGGTGCCGAGCGCCGCGTGATGGCGGATCAGCCGTTCGATGACACGGCCGGAGAAATCCGCCTTGAACTCCAGTGACGACAGATAGATCAACTTCAATCTCGGCGCCTGGGAGAAATCGAGCGGCAGTTCGGGATCGCCCTTGTCTATCGCCGCATCGGGAAGCGGCGCGCCCATCAGCGCCTCCACCTTGGCGTTGAAGCCGTCACGCGACTTGCGCAGCAGCCCAGGCTCGCCGATCGGCATAGCGCAGGTCTGTGAAAGCCAGCGAGGGGCATAGAAGGCGCGGGCGAGCGCATCGAGGTCCGCCGCATCCGGTGTCGGGCAGCGTTGGTAGCGGCTGTCGAGGGCGGCGAGCGCCGGATCGGCCGTTTCCTCACGCTGGATTGTGAGAGGTGCCCCCGCGGGGGCGAGGCTGGAGCGGATTCTCACCAAGCAACGGTTCAAGCCTAGGCTCGGGAACAGGCTGACCGCGTCGTCTTCGCCCGACAGGCGCAAACGAAACGCGGCACCCGCGGCGATCGTGCGTGAACCGGCGCCGGACTTGATTGCCAGCGCGCCGTCGCACGAGCCCACGATCTCAACCGATAGCCTGCCCGCCTGGCGCACCACGATCTCGGTGCTGCGCGCCTGCAGGCCGGAAAAGTCGAAGGTCCTGGCTGCCAAAGGCCGCGCCGCCGCGTCGATGTAGAGTGTCTGCCGCGATTCCCGCCAGCGTGCGGCGAAATAGCCGTCGCCACCGCCGCCAGCGACCGGATCCGGATGTGTCCTCCCAACCGGTCCGGCCAATTGCTCCATCGTCCGATAGCTTGCCTGGAAGTCGCTGTTGCGGATTGCGTGGCGGTCGTGCCCAAAGGGACCGGTGCCATTGGCGCGATCCATGGCGCCGAGCTGATGATGGGCGAGCAGGGCAAGGAACCGTCTTTCATAGTTGCCGGTCCCGGCATCGCCGAAAAACTGTGAGGCTTCCACTTGCGGCCCGGGCGTGCTGGCCGCCAGCGCTGGTTGCCTGCAGGCCTTTTGTCCTGGCAAGAGGCCGCAGGCATTGCCGCCAGTGCCGGCACAACCGGCAAGGGCGATGAGAACCAGCCCAACCAAGCCGGAGATGATGGAGGCGCGGCCGGTCACCCGGCGGCTCCGGCCTTCATGGCGCTCAATTGCGCCGGGTCGCGCGGTGGCATGAAACCTTGCGGGAAGACCTTGCAGACAGGGATGGTAAAAGTGGCGATCAGCAGGTCCGCCTCGCCGCGCATCTTGCGAGGGGCCGTCCTGTCGTTACGTATCGCCTTGGCCGAGGCGAGGAGGGCGGCGTCGCAGTCGCAGTGATTGCGGCGGGCGATGTAGCAGGCGTCATGGGTACGGCAGGCCGAGTCGAGACGGTCGACCGGCGGGGCGGACAGATCGCCTGTGCGGGTGCCCGGACCGCAGTAATTGTCGAATACGAAAGGCGATGGGCGGGCCATGGCGTAGCGGATCGGCTTGGGCAATTGCGCTTGCGGCACTTCCGCCCACGGGTTGGCGCATGCGGACACTAGGAGCAGCGGCAGGATGGCAAGAACGGCTCGCATGTCTATCCGCGCCAGCTTCCGAGAGATGTCACCGGCGACTTGCCGGTGGCCGGCGATCGCCCGCCCGATGTCACACTGGCCGGTTTTGTGGCAAGGAAAAGGCGGTGTGTGTCGCCCGATTGTGGTATTCGGTGGCGGCACACCTCACCGGGCGCTGTTGCGCTTGGGATTTCGCGAGCACCAGTGATGCGCTTTTGCTTTGTTGCCATGACTGTCGGGTTTCTGGTCTACTCCGTTGGGGCCAATGCCGCCGACATCACCGTTCATGATCAAAAGAATGGGTTCTCGCTGACCTTTCCTGTAGATTGGATCAACGAGACGCTTTCCGAAGAAGAGATAAAGCTGAGCGTAAAGTCTGCCGATCTCACCTGTATGGTATCGGCTGCGCTTTACGTTCCAATGGCCAAGGGCTCACAGTCCGATACGCGCAAAATCATGGAAAACTGGTCGATACACAATTGGAAGAAGACAGTCGGCAGTTCGTTCACCACAGCCGATTTCACCAATGACAAACTTGCAAGTTTTCCTGACAACTATCCTGTTCGCCTTGCCGACGTGGACTTCACGGTGCGGCAGGACAATACCACCTTTTATGGCCATTCCAGATTTGCGTTTTCGGTCCGAGGCGCGCGCTACGGCTACGTGAATTGCAGCGTCATGGCCGAGAGCGCAGAGCAGGTGGCGCAAATGTGGACGCGGCTTGCGGGCAAGGCCGAGCGCGTGGCCAACTCCTTCATTCTGGACTCGCCGTAATCTGTCATTTTGTGCCCAGCGTGGGAATTAGGCAAACAGCGCGCGCTCCCGTTCAACCGCCCTGGTGATGAAGCTGGCGACGATCTGGATGCGGCGCAGCGGCCTCACCGATTCATGATAGACCAGCCAGTAGGCCCGACGGATGGGCGCGACTACATCCACCGCCACAAGTTCCGGCATCGAGCGTGCAACGAAAGTGTGCAGGATGCCGATGCCGGCGCCGGAGCGCACCGCTTCGGCCTGGCCAAGTGCCGAGGAGATGGCGAAGCTGGTGCGCCAGTCCGCGCTGAACTCGGCCGCGTAGTCGAGCGAGGGGCTGACGATCAGGTCCGGCACATAGCCGATGAGCGTGTGCCGGCCGAGTTCGGCGGCTGTCCTGGGCAAGCCTTGCGCTTGTGCATAGGCGCGGGAAGCAAAGAGGCCGAGCGAGTAGTCGACCAGCTTTCCCGCCACCAGCCGGCCTTCCGTCGGCCGCTCGACCGTGATGGCGATGTCCGCCTCGCGGCGAGACAGGGAGAAGGACCGCGGCACCGGGACGAGCTGGATGGTGAGTTCGCGGTGTAGCGCGGTCAGTTCGCCCAGCCGCCTGGCCAGGAAGGCGACGCCGAAACCGTCCGGCGCACCGATGCGGACCGTGCCCGAGACATCGTCGCCCTCGCCGGCCACGGTCGACCGCGCGGTGATCATGTCGGCTTCCATGCGCTCGGCAATGTCGAGGAAGCGCTCACCGGCAGGCGTAAGTTCGCTCCCCGTCGTCAGGCGGCGGAACAGCTTGGCCCGGAGCGCCTCCTCGAGCGCGGCGACCCGGCGCGAGACGGTGGCATGGTTGAGCTCCAGGCGCCTGGCCGCGCCAAGGATCTGGCCGGCGCGCGCCACGGCCAGGAAGATTCGGACGTCATCCCAGTTCACGGCATTCCTCGCAGATTGTTCGGCGCTGCCACTTGCGAGAATTAATGCCCGCTCGTCAAATGATATCTATTCTACGCACAACGGTTGCGTTCTCCCTCGCGTTGCCATTCGCCCGCCAAAGGCGGACAATGCGGCATCGGAATCCAGGGAGAGAAATCATGATCGACTACGGTCATTTCATCGGCGGCAAGCGTGTCGCCGGGACCAGCGGGCGCAAGCAGGATGTAATGCAGCCGATGGACGGCTCCGTGCGCGGCACGGTGGCGCTTGCGTCGCAGGCGGAACTGCGCGCGGCGGTCGAGAACGCCAAGGCGGCGCAGCCTGGCTGGGCGGCCACCAATCCGCAGCGCCGCGTGCGCGTGCTGATGAAATTCCTCGAACTCGTCGCCAAGGAATATGACGAGCTGGCCGAGATCCTGGCGCGGGAGCATGGCAAGACCATCGCCGACGCCAAGGGCGACATCCAGCGCGGCCTCGAAGTGGTGGAGGTCTGCATCGGCGCGCCGCATATGATGAAGGGCGAGTTCACCGATGGCGCCGGCCCCGGCATCGACGTCTATTCGATGCGCCAGCCGCTCGGCGTCGTCGCCGGCATAACACCGTTCAACTTCCCGGCGATGATCCCGCTTTGGAAAATTGCGCCTGCAATCGCCTGCGGCAACGCCTTCATCCTGAAACCGTCCGAACGCGACCCCGGCGTGCCACTGCGCATCGCGGAACTGTTCCTCGAAGCCGGCCTGCCTGCCGGCATCCTGAACGTCGTCAATGGCGACAAGGAGGTGGTCGACGCCATCCTCGACGATCCCGACATCAAGGCCATCGGCTTCGTCGGCTCGACGCCGATCGCCCATTACATCTATTCGCGCGGCACCGCGGCAGGCAAGCGCGTGCAATGCTTCGGCGGCGCCAAGAACCATATGATCATCATGCCCGACGCCGACATGGACCAGACCGTCGATGCGTTGATCGGCGCCGGCTACGGCTCTGCCGGCGAGCGCTGCATGGCCATCTCGGTCGCGGTTCCCGTCGGCAACGACACCGCCGATAGGCTGATGGAAAAGCTGATCCCGCGCGTCGAAAGCCTGAAGGTCGGCCCGTCCACGGATTCCTCCGCCGATTTCGGCCCGCTGGTGACCGCCCAGGCGCTGGAGCGCGTGAAGGGATATGTCGACACAGGCGTCAACGAAGGCGCCAAGCTGGTCGTCGACGGCCGCGGCTTCTCCATGCAGGGCTATGAGAACGGCTATTACATGGGCGGCTGCCTGTTCGACAATGTCACGCCGGACATGCGCATCTACAAGGAAGAGATTTTCGGGCCGGTGCTCTCGGTGGTGCGCGCGCCGACCTATGAGAACGCCATCAAGCTCGCCAACGACCACGAGATGGGCAATGGCGTCGCCATCTTCACGCGTGACGGCGACGCCGCGCGCGACTTCGCCAGCCGTGTCCAGGTCGGCATGGTCGGCGTCAATGTGCCGATCCCGGTGCCGATCGCCTACTACACATTCGGCGGCTGGAAGGCCTCGTCCTTCGGCGACCTCAACCAGCACGGACCGGACGCGTTCCGCTTCTACACCAAGACCAAGACGGTGACGTCGCGCTGGCCGTCCGGCATCAAGGACGGTGCCGAGTTCGTCATCCCGACGATGAATTAGCCGAACAATTGCTCGCTTGCGCGTCCTCGCCTTCGGCTGCGGGCGCGCGGCGGCATCAAGGACGGGGTCGAGTTCGTCATCCCGACGATGAACTAGCCGGACAATTGCTCTCTTGCGCGTCCTCGCCTTCGGCTGCGGGCGCGCGGGCGGCATCAAGGACGGCGCGGAGTTCGTCATTCCGACGATGAACTAGCCGGACAATTGCTCGCTTGCGCGTCCTCGCCTTCGGCGGCGGGCGCGCGGGCGGCATCAGGACAGCACCGAGTGCCTCATCCCGACGATGAACTAGCCGCACGATTGCTTGGCTTGCGCGTCCTCGCCCTCGGCTGCGGCAGCTTGAATGACGGTACCGTCCTATCGCGTGGCGGCGGTCTCGGCATGGCCGCGCAGCAGCGCCATCAGCCGCTTTGCGTCCTTTGCCGCGCCATCCTCGTCGCCGTCGAGAATCGAGCGGATCAGGGCGACGTGATGCTCGGCGGATTCGGCCAGCCCGGTATCGGCCTTATAGCGGAACCAGAAGCGCCGGCTGTGCGTCTGCAAAGGAGCGGCGAGCCTTGCGGCGAACGGATTGTCGGCGGCCAGGGCCAGGGCTTCGTCTAGTGCCTTGTCGGCCTGGATGAAGGCGAGCACATTGCCCGAGATCACCGCCTTCTGCATGGCGAGGGCGGCTTCGTGAAACAGGTCAGCGGCCTCGCGGGTGACGAAGCGCGCCGCGGAGCGTGCCAGCACGACCTCGACGCCGCGGCGCGCGTCGAGTACACGCAGCCAGTCTCCGGGATGCAGCGGCGCGATCGCGATGCCGGCGCGCGGCCTCACATCGAGCAGCCCTTCCCAGGCCAGGCGCTGGATCGCCTCACGCACCGGGGTGCGGCCAAGGCCCAGCCGGTCGATCAGCGTGCCCTCCGTCACGAAGCTCGCCGGGGCCAGTTCCAGCGTAACGATCATATGCTCGAGCACGTGGTAGGCCTTGATCGCCGCCGGCTCAGCCGATGTCCTTGCTTCCGTGGATATCAAATGCGGTCTCCTGATATATTCTCGATATATCATAGCGAAATCCGGGTTGACAGCGGATTTGTTAACAAATATACGACTGATATATCAGATGGAGACATGACATGTGGACCGGAGTTTTTCCTGCCGTCACGACGAAGTTCACCGAGGATGACCGCCTCGACCACGCCGAAATGGAGCGATGCTTCAGCCTCCAGATGGAGGCCGGCTGCGACGGCATCATCGTCTGCGGTTCGCTAGGCGAGGGGCCGATGCTGTCGCATGACGAGAAGATCGAGGTTTTGAAGACCGCACAGAAGGTCGCCGGCAAGAAGCCGGTGCTGCTGACGGTGAACGAGGCCGGCACACGCGAAGCCGCCAGCATCGCCAAGCGCGCCGCCAAAGAGGGCGCCGATGGCTTGATGGTGGTGCCGAGCCCGATCTACCACACCAATACGGAAGAGACCGTGGCGGCCCTGCGCGCCGTAGCGCAGGCCGGCGACCTGCCGGTGATGATCTATTCCAACCGGCTGGCCTATCGTGTCGACGTGACCGTCGACCAGATGGAAGAGCTGGCGTCGGACCAGCGCTTCGTGGCGATCAAGGAATCGTCCGACGACATCCGCCGTTCGACCGAGATCATCAACCGCTTCGGCAGCCGCTATGACCTGTTCACAGGCGTCGACAATCTCGCCTTCGAGGCCCTGTCGGTCGGCGCCATCGGCTGGGTCGCCGGGTTGGTCACCGCCTTCCCGCGGGAGACGGTCGCCATCTATCAGCTGATGACGCAGGGCCGGCGCGAGGAAGCGCTTGCCATCTACCGCTGGTTCCGGCCATTGCTCGATCTCGACGTTTCGACCTATCTGGTGCAGAACATCAAACTTGCCGAAGTGTTCGCCATCCAAACCAACGACCGGGTCCGCATGCCGCGCCAGCCGCTGTCTGGCGAGCGCCGCAAGGCGGTCGAGAAGATCATCAAGGACGCACTCGCGGTGCGGCCGACCCTGCCGCAGTTTTGAGAGTGGCGTTCGCATAGGGTTCATTCACATGCTCCCTCACTACAAAATGGGTGGCCGTACTTGAGCAGCGAAAGCGGCACCCAACTCGACGTCGCCATCATCGGTGGCGGTATCATCGGCATCTGCGCCGCGGTCTTCCTGACCGAAGCGGGGCGCAAGGTCACGGTCTTCGACCGGACGGGCATCTGCGAAGAGACGAGCTCGGGCAATGCTTCCGCCCTTGCCTTCTCCGATGTGCTTCCGCTGGCCCACAAGGGCATGATCCGGCAATTGCCTAGTTGGCTCGCCGATCCACTCGGCCCGCTCAGCATTCCTCCGGCCTATCTGCCGAAGCTCCTGCCCTGGCTGATCCGCTTCTGGCGCGCCGGCGCGCCCGGGAAATACCAAGCGAGCCTCGCCGCCCAGGCCGGCATGATGAAGCTCGCCGAGGCCGAGTGGATGGCCTTGCTCGACCGCTCCGCCACCAGGCGGATGCTGCGCGAGGATGGCTCGCTGGAACTCTATGAAAGCGAGGCCGAATTCCGCGCCTCGCTTTCCGGCTGGGCCGCGCGCGAGCGTTTCGGCATCGGCTTCCGCCATGTGGCAGGCGATGAACTCGCGGCGCTGCAGCCCGGCCTCTCGCCACGCTTCATCAAGGGCACCTTCGTGTCGGGATGGAAGACAGTCGACGATCCGAAGCTGCTCGGAAAGGCGGTGTGGGCCTATGCCGAGGGGTTGGGCGCGCGCTTTGAAAAAGCCCGTATCGAGCATGTCGGGGCCGGGCGGGAAGGCGCGACGCTCAGGCTGGCCGATGGCACGGCCCGGCAGGCGAAGCAGCTGGTCATCGCGGCCGGGGCTTGGTCCCATCTGCTGGCAAGGCCGCTTGGCGACCGGATCCCGCTGGAGACGGAGCGCGGTTACAACACGACGCTGCCGGCGACTGCCTTCGACGTGAAGCGGCAACTGATCTTTTCCGGGCACGGCTTCGTCGTTACGCCACTTTCGACCGGCCTACGTGTCGGCGGGGCGGTCGAACTTGGGGGGCTCGATCGGCCATCGAACTTCGCCCGATCGAAGGCGATGCTGGAGAAGGCCGGACGCTTCCTGCCCGGGCTCGACCCATCCGGCGGCCGCGAATGGATGGGCTTTCGCCCGTCGCTGCCGGATTCGCTTCCGGTAATCGGCACGTCCCGCCTGTCCGGCAATGTCTTCTATGCTTTCGGCCATGGCCATCTCGGCCTGACCCAGGCAGCCGCCACAGGGCGCTTGCTCCGCGATCTTGTCCTCGGGCAAGCTCCGGCGATCGACCCGGGTCCCTTCAGTCCCCAAAGGTTTTGATTTTCGAGGAGCCTCATGGCCAAGAAATCCTTCTTCTGCATAGACGGCCACACCTGCGGCAATCCGGTGAGGCTGGTAGCCGGCGGCGGTCCGCTGCTGCATGGATCGACGATGATGGAACGGCGGGCGCACTTCCTTGCCGAATATGACTGGATCCGCACCGGCCTGATGTTCGAGCCACGCGGCCATGACGTCATGTCCGGCTCGATCCTTTACCCGCCGACGCGCGAGGATTGCGATATCGCGATCTTGTTCATCGAAACCTCGGGCTGCCTGCCGATGTGCGGCCACGGCACCATCGGCACGGTGACGATGGCCATAGAACATGGGCTGATCAAGCCGAAGACGCCTGGCGTGCTCAGGCTCGACACGCCCGCCGGCCTCGTCATTGCCGAGTACACGCAGGTGGGCGACGATGTCGAAGAGGTGCGCATCACCAACGTGCCATCGTTCCTTTATGCCGAGGGCCTGACCGTCGACTGTCCGGGGCTTGGCGAAATCACCGTGGATGTCGCCTACGGCGGCAATTTCTACGCCATCGTCGAACCGCAGGCGAATTATCGCGACATGGCCGACCATTCCGCCGGCGACTTCATCGCCTGGAGCCCGGTGGTCCGGCAAAGGCTGAACGAGAAATACACTTTCGTGCATCCGGAAAACCCTGGCATCAACAGGCTGTCGCACATGTTGTGGACCGGCAAGCCGACAGTGGCGGAGGCGGATGCCCGCAATGCCGTCTTCTATGGCGACAAGGCCATCGACCGCTCGCCCTGCGGCACCGGCACCTCGGCGCGCATGGCGCAGCTTCATGCCAAGGGCAAGCTCAAGACCGGCGACGCCTTCGTGCATGAATCGATCATCGGTTCGTTGTTCAAGGGCAAGGTCGAGAGGGAGGTGTCAGTGGCGGGCAAGCCGGCGATCATTCCGTCGATCGGCGGCTGGGCGCGCATGACCGGATTGAACACTATCTTCATCGACGACCGAGACCCGTTCGCGCACGGATTCGTGGTCGCGTGAGAGCATTCCTGACCTTGGGGAAGGCAAGATGACGAAAAAATGAAACGTGTCAGCAGCGCAACGATTCTTCCAATCTCCTGCGTTGTGTGATGATTTCTTCGAATTCGGCTGCATCATGCGCTCGATTCGTCAAAGACATTGCGTTATGCCAATGATAGGGTCCGAGATAGTCCAGGGGTCGGGCGGTGAAAAACGAGCAATCGGACGGCGTGCCTCGCAAACGCGCAAAATGATTGAAAAATGACGTTGCAATCCGGGCTCGAAACTCTACGACTAGGGGAAATACGAAAAGGAATGCGTCTGCATGGGCGACATTCCAGGGGAGCCGTGTACACATGCAGTATTTTGTCCAGCAGCTTATCAACGGGCTGACGCTGGGATCGATCTATGGGCTGATCGCGATCGGCTATACGATGGTCTACGGCATCATCGGCATGATCAACTTCGCCCATGGCGACATTTTCATGGTCGGGGCCTTCACGGCGCTGATCGTCTTCCTGGCACTCGGGGCGCTATTCTATTCGGTCCCGGTCGTGATCGCGCTTCTGGTTATGATGATCGTCGCGATGCTGCTCACCAGCCTCTATAACTGGACGATCGAGAAGGTGGCGTACCGCCCGTTGCGCGGATCATTCCGGCTGGCGCCGCTGATCACCGCCATCGGCATGTCGATCGCGCTTTCCAATTTCGTGCAGGTGACCCAGGGACCACGCAACAAGCCGATCCCGCCAATGGTCAGCCAAGTCTACAACATCAACGGGATCAGCGTGTCGCTGAAGCAGATCATCATCGTGGTGGTCACGGCGCTGCTGCTGGCGCTGTTCTGGTATCTGGTCAACAAAACCTCGCTCGGTCGCGCGCAAAGGGCCTGCGAGCAGGACCGCAAGATGGCCGCGCTGCTCGGCATCGATGTTGACCGCACGATCTCGATCACCTTCATCATGGGCGCCGCGCTTGCCGCCGTCGCCGGCACGCTGTTCCTCATGTATTACGGCGTCATCGCCTTCTCGGATGGCTTCGTGCCGGGCGTGAAGGCGTTTACGGCAGCCGTGCTCGGCGGCATCGGCTCCTTGCCCGGCGCCGTGCTCGGCGGGCTGCTGATCGGCTTCATCGAAAGCATGTGGTCGGCCTATTTCTCGATCGATTACAAGGACGTAGCCGCGTTCTCGATCCTGGCAATCGTGCTGATCTTCCTGCCATCCGGCATATTGGGCCGGCCAGAAGTCGAAAAGGTCTGAGACAATGGCCGTCACCGTAAACCCGGAGCGCGACGTCGTCGCCACGCCCATGCAGCGCGCATTGCGCGAGGCCCTCTATGCCGGCGCCATATCGCTTGGCCTGTTCGTGCTGTTCATCGGCCTCAAGACCGGCCAGAACATTTCCAATGAGCTGGTGCTGACGACGCGCTGGGGGCTGCTCGTCGCCGTGGTCGTCGCGACGGCCATCGGACGCTTCCTCTACGTGGCCTACGGCCAGCCGTTCCTGGCCAACCAGAAGATCGCCGACGTCGCCACCGGCCTGTTGCCGGCCAGCGCGGCGTCGCGTTTCTTCCAATTGCCGGCCTTCATCGTTGCGGTCGTGCTGGTCGTGCTGCTGTTTGCGTTGAACAACTCGCTCGCAGGTTGGGTGGGGCCTGGGGCGGCCGGGTATCTGCAGTTCCTGCGCGCCTTGTCGGTCATCTATGTGCTGGCCTGCGTGATCTACTATTTCCGCGGCTTCATCCATGCCAACTTCACCAAGCTCGGCATAGCGGCGCTGATCCTCTACCCGATCCTGGTCGTGGCGGTCCTGTCGCTGATGTCCTGGTCGATCGTCGGCGGCTTGCAGGGCTCGCTGAAATGGGTCGACAATTACGGCATCCAGATACTGATCTATGTGATGCTGGCCTGGGGGCTCAACATCGTCGTGGGCCTCGCCGGACTGCTCGACCTCGGATACGTTGCCTTCTATGCGGTCGGCGCTTATGCCTATGCGCTGTTGGGCACGCAATACGGCCTGTCCTTCTGGATCTTGCTGCCGGCGGCAGGCGCCATGGCCGCCTTCTGGGGCGTCCTGCTCGGCTTTCCGGTGCTGCGGCTTCGCGGCGATTACCTGGCGATCGTGACCTTGGCGTTCGGCGAGATCATCCGGCTGGTGCTCATCAACTGGCGTGAGGTGACGAACGGTTCGGCCGGCATTTCGGGCATTCCGAAAGTCACCTTCTTCGGGCTGATGACCTTCAATGTCTCGGATCCCAACTATATCGCCAAGGTGCTCCACATTGCCCAGTCGAGCGCCTACTACAAAATCTTCCTCTATTACCTGATCCTGGCCCTGGCGCTGCTGACCGCCTTCGTCACGATAAGGCTGCGGCGCATGCCGGTCGGCCGCGCCTGGGAAGCGTTGCGCGAAGACGAGATCGCCTGCCGCTCGCTCGGCATCAACACCACGACGACCAAGCTCACCGCCTTTGCCACCGGCGCGATGTTCGGCGGCTTCGCCGGCTCGTTCTTCGCCGCGCGGCAAGGCTTCGTCAGCCCCGAATCCTTCATCTTCCTGGAATCGGCCATCATCCTGGCGATCGTCGTGCTCGGCGGCATGGGGTCGCTGGTCGGCATTGCGGTTGCCGCCATGGTGATGATCGGCGGCACCGAAGTGCTGCGCGAGCTCGATTTCCTCAAGCAGGTCTTCGGCCCCGATTTCACACCGGAGCTCTATCGCATGCTTCTGTTTGGCATGGCCATGGTCATCGTCATGCTGTGGAAGCCGCGCGGCTTCGTCGGCACTCGAGAGCCAACCGCCTTCCTGAAGGAGCGCAAGGCTGTGTCGAGTTCCTTCACCAAGGAGGGCCACGGCTGATGAATGCGAGTGTGCCCATGAACGATGCCATTCTTCAGGTCGAGCACTTGTCGATGAAGTTCGGCGGCCTGGTCGCCATCGGCGACCTGTCCTTCACCGCAAAACGCGGCGAGATCACCGCGCTGATCGGGCCCAACGGCGCCGGCAAGACCACGGTGTTCAACTGCATTACCGGTTTCTACAAGCCTTCCGAAGGCATGATCACGCTGAACCGGAGCAACGGCTCGCGCTTCCTGCTCGAAAGGCTGCCGAACCATGAGATACCGGCGCGGGCCAAGGTGGCCCGCACGTTCCAGAACATTCGCCTGTTCTCGGGCATGACCCTGCTGGAAAACCTGCTGGTTGCCCAGCACAACAAGCTCATGAAGGCGTCGGGCTACACGATACTCGGCCTGTTCGGCTTCAGTGGCTATCGCAAGGCCTCGGCGGAATCGGTCGAGCTGGCCAAGCATTGGCTGGAAAAGGCCGACCTTGTAGACCGCGCAGACGATCCGGCCGGCGACCTGCCCTATGGCGCACAGCGGCGACTCGAGATCGCCCGTGCCATGTGCACCGGGCCGGAGCTGCTGTGCCTAGACGAACCCGCGGCCGGCCTCAACCCGAAGGAGTCGGCGGCCCTGAACACTCTGTTGATCGACATCAAGGAGACATCCGGCGCCTCGATCCTGTTGATCGAGCATGACATGTCCGTCGTCATGCAGATCTCCGACCATGTCGTCGTGCTCGAATATGGGCGCAAGATTTCGGACGGCAGCCCGCAATCGGTTCGCACCGACCCGCGTGTCATCGCCGCCTATCTGGGCGTCGACGACGAGGAGGTCGAGACCGTGCTGACCGAGGTCGGCGACGAGGATGTGATCGAACAGCTCGATATCGGGCCGGACTCAGCTCACGGGCCAGGGGCATCCTCGTCCTTCATGGCAGGCCCGGTGAGCGATACTGTCGGCCACAGCACCGGCGAACGGATCACGGTCGCCAAAGGCGCCTCGAAGGCCGAGCAAGTCGATGCGAAGTCATCGACCGCGCCGCGAAAGCCCTCCGAGCGGGCCACTGCCAAGCCGAAAACCCCGACGGCGAAGCCGCGCGGAGGGAGCAAATAATGGCCGCGACAACGCTGCTCGATATCAAGGGCGTCCAGACCTATTACGGCAATATCCGCGCGCTGAATGGCGTCGATGTCACCGTCAACCAGGGCGAGATCGTGGCGCTGATCGGCGCCAACGGCGCCGGCAAGTCGACCCTGATGATGACCATCTTCGGCGCGCCGAGGGCACGTGCCGGCACGATCACCTTCGCCGGCACCGACATCACCCAGATGCCGACCCACGAGATTGCCCGTATGCGCATCGCGCAGTCGCCCGAGGGGCGGCGCATCTTCCCGCGCATGACGGTCATGGAAAACCTCCAGATGGGCGCCAGCCTCGACAACCTCAAGCACTATGACGAGGACGTAGAGAAGGTGTTCACGCTGTTCCCGCGACTGAAGGAGCGCATCGCGCAGCGCGGCGGCACGCTCTCGGGCGGCGAGCAGCAGATGCTGTCGATCGGCCGCGCGCTTATGGCGCGGCCGAAGCTGCTGCTGCTCGACGAGCCGTCGCTCGGCCTGGCGCCGCTGATCGTCAAGCAGATCTTCGACGCCATTCGCGAATTGAACCGGACGCAAGGGTTGACCGTGTTCCTGGTCGAGCAGAACGCCTTCGGCGCCCTCAAGCTGGCGACGCGTGGCTATGTGATGGTCAACGGCAATGTGACGATGAGCGGCACCGGCAAGGAACTGCTCGCCAATCCGGAGGTGCGCGCGGCCTATCTCGAAGGCGGACACCACTGAGTTCAGGAGACTCCACCATGCAAGGCATACTCTACGAGGAGCCGTCGATCTGGCAGTTCTTCTTCGTCACCTGTCTGCTTGGCGGCTGGGCGGCATGGATGACAGGCAGGGCCAGCGCGCAGACCTGGCGCAGCTTCTTCCATCTGTTTGCGTATGTGCTGGGCCTCGGCATCGCCATTCGCTTCATCCACCACGCGCTGTTCGCCGGCACAATGTTCTCGCTGCACTATTATGTCGTCGATACCATCGTGCTGATGATCCTCGGTTTCATTGGCTATCAATACACGCGCACCAACCAGATGGTCTCGCAGTATAATTGGCTTTACGAACGAGCCTCAATCTTGAGCTGGAAACCCAAAGGTTGACGTTCATGATTAACGTCGTTTCGAGGATGAATCGGCGTGACAAGTGCCTGAAAATCGGCAAACTATGCTTTCTGCGATAAGGGTGGGCATCGCATGAAAAGCTTCATCCACGCCCACTCCGTTAATGGGAGCGTTTCAATGAAAAAGTCACTTTTGTCCGCCGTCGCCCTGACCGCGCTGATCGCGTTCAGCGGCAATGCGTGGGCTGACCTAATGGTCGGCGTCGCCGGCCCGATCACCGGCCCGAATGCCGCCTTCGGCGCGCAGTTGCAGAAGGGCGCCGAACAGGCCGTTGCCGACATCA
The DNA here is from genome assembly GCF_020164785.1 of Mesorhizobium sp. ES1-1. Classification (GTDB taxonomy): domain Bacteria; phylum Pseudomonadota; class Alphaproteobacteria; order Rhizobiales; family Rhizobiaceae; genus Mesorhizobium. The sequence goes on from NZ_JAIUGX010000003.1 coordinate 426,099, forward strand.
ATGCGGCGGGCGGCATCAATGGCGAGCAGATCAAGCTCGAGGTCGGCGACGACGTGTCGGATCCTAAGCAGGGCATCTCGGTCGCCAACAAGTTCGTCGGCGACGGCGTCAAGTTCGTGATCGGCCACTTCAACTCGGGCGTCTCGATCCCGGCATCGGAAGTCTATGCCGAAAACGGCATCGTCGAAGTCACCCCTGCCGCTACCAACCCGCAGTATACCGAGCGTGGCCTGTGGAACGTGTTCCGCACCTGCGGACGCGACGACCAGCAGGGCGGCATCGCCGGCGGCTATCTCGCCACCAACTTCAAGGATGCCAAGATCGCGGTCATCCATGACAAGACCACCTACGGCCAGGGCCTTGCCGACGAGACCAAGAAGGCGATGAACGCCAAGGGCGTGACGGAAGTCATGTATGAAGGCGTCAATGTCGGCGACAAGGACTTCTCGGCGCTGATCGCCAAGATGAAGGAAGCCGGCGTTTCCATCATCTACTGGGGCGGCCTGCACACCGAGGCCGGTTTGATCATCCGCCAGGCCGCGGACCAGGGCCTGAAGGCAACACTGGTCTCGGGCGACGGCATCGTGTCGAACGAACTGGCTTCGATCGCGGGCGACGCGGTTGCCGGTACGCTCAACACGTTCGGACCGGATCCGCGTCTGATCCCGGCCAACAAGGAACTGGTCGAGAAGTTCCGCGCCCAGGGCTTCGAGCCGGAAGCCTACACGCTCTACTCCTACGCGGCGATGCAGGCGATCGCGGCGGCAGCGACAGCCGCCAAGTCGAACGATCCGCAGGTCGTTGCGAAGGCGCTGCATGAGAACGGCCCGTTCAAGACCGTGCTCGGCGACCTGTCCTATGACGCGAAGGGCGACCCGACGCTGCCCGGCTATGTCATGTACGAGTGGAAGAAGGGTGACGACGGCAAGTATACCTACATCCAGAAGATGTAAGTATTTCGGCCTGATCTTCAAGAAATGCCCGGCGCTCGCGCCGGGCATTTTTTTCGAGGCTTGTCTAAGTCAATCCGGGGACGGCGAGACGATCTCAGCCGCAAAACGATCATGGGCTGACGCGGAGCGGGTGTTTGTCGCCTGTTGGCGCGGATGCGGGTTGCCTTGCCGCTGAGATTCGCCTTATGCGGGCCTGGTCAGCGGCGATTTTGTTTGCGCTGCAGCATTTTCGCGCTAATCATGACTGCCGGTTCCTCCCCCACACGTCTGGAGTTCGTCCTTGGCCATCACGAAGATCCTCGTCGCCAACCGGTCCGAAATCGCCATTCGGGTGTTTCGCGCAGCCAACGAGCTCGGCCTCAAGACGGTGGCGATCTGGGCCGAGGAGGACAAATATTCACTCCACCGCTTCAAGGCCGATGAGAGCTACCAGGTCGGTCGCGGGCCGCATCTGACCCACGACATGGGGCCGATCGAGAGCTATCTGTCGATCGACGAGGTGATCCGCGTCGCCAGGCTTTCGGGCGCCGATGCCATTCACCCGGGCTATGGGCTGCTGTCGGAAAGCCCGGAATTCGCCGATGCCTGCGCCGAGGCCGGCATCATCTTCATCGGCCCGAAGCCCGACACAATGCGTCGGCTCGGCAATAAGGTCGCGGCGCGCAACCTCGCCATCGAGGTCGGCGTGCCGGTCATCCCGGCCACCGATCCTTTGCCCGACGACATGGAGGCGGTGAAGGAACTCGCCAAGACCATCGGCTATCCGGTGATGCTGAAGGCGTCCTGGGGCGGCGGCGGCCGCGGCATGCGCTCCATCCGTTCCGAAGCCGACCTTGCGCGCGAGGTCACGGAAGGAAAGCGCGAGGCAAAGGCCGCCTTCGGCAAGGACGAGGTCTATCTCGAAAAACTGATCGAGCGTGCGCGCCATGTCGAGGTGCAGGTGCTCGGCGATACGCATGGCAATGTCGTGCATCTGTTCGAGCGCGACTGCTCCATCCAGCGCCGCAACCAGAAGGTCGTCGAGCGGGCACCGGCGCCCTATCTCGAAATGGCGCAGCGCGAGGAGCTTTGCTCCTATGCGCTGAAGATCGCGCGCGAGACCAGCTATGTCGGCGCCGGCACGGTTGAGTTCCTTCAGGACGCCGACAGCGGGAAATTCTACTTCATCGAGGTCAATCCGCGCATCCAGGTCGAGCACACCGTCACCGAGCAGGTGACCGGCATCGACATCGTCAAGGCTCAGATCCACATTCTGGACGGCTTTGCCATCGGCACACCGGAGTCCGGCGTGCCGGCGCAGAAGGACATCATGCTGAACGGCCATGCCCTGCAGTGCCGCATCACCACCGAGGACCCCGAGCACAATTTCATCCCTGACTATGGCCGCATCACCGCCTATCGCGGCGCGACCGGCTTCGGCATCCGCCTCGATGGCGGCACCGCCTATTCCGGCGCCGTCATCACCCGCTTCTACGATCCACTGCTGGAGAAAGTGACGGCCTGGGCGCCGACGCCGACCGAGACCATCGCCCGCATGAACCGAGCGCTGCGGGAGTTCCGCATCCGCGGCGTCGCCACCAATCTGACCTTCCTCGAAGCGATCATCAACCATCCTAGTTTCGCCGACAATTCCTACACGACCAAGTTCATCGACACGACGCCGGAGCTGTTCCAGCAGGTCAAGCGGCAGGACCGCGCGACCAAGTTGCTGAACTACCTTGCCGATGTCTCGGTCAACGGCCATCCCGAGACGCGGGGCCGGCCACGGCCGAAGGCCGACGCGGCGCCGCCGATGGTGCCCTACCTCAATGGTAATGTGCCGGCAGGCAGCAAGCAGAGGCTGGACGTGCTCGGGCCGGAGAAGTTCGCCGCCTGGATGCGCGAACAGAAGGAAGTGCTGGTCACCGACACGACGATGCGCGACGGCCATCAGTCGCTGCTGGCGACACGCATGCGCACGCATGACATTGCCAATATTGCCGGCACCTACGCCCGCGCCCTGCCGCAGCTCCTGTCGCTCGAATGCTGGGGCGGCGCGACCTTCGATGTCGCCATGCGCTTCCTCACCGAGGATCCGTGGGAGCGGCTGTCGCTCGTGCGCGAAGCTGCCCCCAATCTCTTGCTGCAGATGCTGCTGCGCGGCGCCAATGGCGTCGGCTATACGAACTATCCCGACAATGTCGTGCAGCATTTCGTCAAGCAGGCCGCGAGCGGCGGCATCGACCTGTTCCGCGTCTTCGATTGCCTGAACTGGGTCGAGAACATGCGCGTCGCGATGGACGCGGTCGGCGCCGAGGGCAAGCTGTGCGAGGCTGCGATCTGCTACACCGGAGACATCCTCGATCCGTCGCGGGCCAAATACGACCTCAACTACTATGTCGGCTTGGCGGGCGAGCTGCAGGCCGCCGGTGCGCATATCATCGCGGTCAAGGACATGGCCGGCCTGTTGAAGCCGGCCGCGGCGCGCGTCCTGTTCAAGGCGTTGCGCGAGGCGACCGACCTGCCGATCCATTTCCACACCCACGACACTTCAGGCCTGTCCGCGGCGACGGTGCTGGCGGCGGTGGACAGTGGCGTCGATGCCATCGATGCGGCCATGGATTCCTTCTCGGGCAACACCTCGCAGCCCTGCCTGGGTTCCATCGTCGAGGCGCTGAGGGGCACCGACCGCGATCCGGGCCTCGACCCGCTATGGATCCGTCGCATCTCCTTCTACTGGGAGGCCGTGCGCAACCAGTACGCCGCGTTCGAAAGCGACCTCAAGGGGCCGGCGTCGGAAGTCTACCTGCATGAGATGCCGGGCGGCCAGTTCACCAATCTCAAGGAGCAGGCGCGTTCGCTGGGGCTGGAAACGCGCTGGCACGAAGTGGCGCAGACCTATCACGACGTCAATCTGATGTTCGGCGACATCGTCAAGGTGACGCCGTCGTCCAAGGTCGTCGGCGATATGGCGCTGATGATGGTCAGCCAGGACCTGACGGTCGCCGACGTCGAGAACCCGGACAAGGACATCGCCTTCCCGGACTCGGTCGTGTCGATGCTGCGCGGCGATCTCGGCCAGTCGCCAGGCGGCTGGCCGGCGGCGCTGCAGAAGAAGGCGCTGAAGGGCGAAAAGCCGATCACAGCGCGGCCGGGCTCGCTGCTCAAGCCTGCAGACCTCGAGGCCAGCCGCAAGGAGATCGAGGAGAAGCTCGAGCGCAAGCTGTCGGAGTTCGAATTCGCCTCGTGGCTGATGTATCCGAAGGTGTTCACCGACTTCGCTGGCGCGCAGGAAACCTACGGCCCGGTCAGCGTGCTGCCGACGCCGACCTATTTCTACGGCATGGAGCCGGAAGACGAGATTTTCGTCGACATCGAGAAGGGCAAGACGCTGGTGGTGCGCTGCCTGGCCATCGGCGATGTCGACGACAAGGGCATGGTCACCGTGTTCTTCGAGCTAAACGGCCAGCCGCGCCGCATCAAGGTGCCCGACCGCAGCCATGATACGGGCGCGTCGAAAGCGCGGCGCAAGGCCGAGCCGGGCAATGAGGCGCATGTCGGCGCGCCGATGCCGGGGGTGGTCTCGGGTCTTTCGGTCGGCGCCGGCCAGGTGGTGAAGGCCGGCGATGTGCTGCTCTCCATCGAGGCGATGAAGATGGAAACGGCACTGCATGCCGAGCGGGACGGCACCGTCGCCGAAGTCCTGGTCAAGGCCGGCGACCAGATCGATGCCAAGGATCTGCTGATCGCGTTCAGCTAGGATCAGGCAAACAGCCGGGCCCGTCGGCTTGTGTCGGCTGACCCGGCCGGCGTGTCGATAACGGCTTGACCCGCGCCATCCGGTCGGGCATCGAACCGGCTCAATTCGCCTAGGCAGGTTTACGAGTCGCGGCGAGTTTTCACGCAATTCCCGACGGAAAACCGCTAAAGCACTTTTCGTGGAATTGCTCCAACGACGTGGAGAGAACATGGCCGACGATATCACAGAGACCAGCCAGACTGTTGCCGCCGGCCAGTTGCGTGCCTTGATCGAGCGCATCGAGCGTCTTGAGGAAGAGAAGAAAACCATCTCGGACGACATCAAGGAAGTCTTCGCCGAAGCCAAGGGCACCGGCTTCGACACCAAGGCAATCCGCACGATCATCCGGCTGCGCAAGAAGGACCAGGCCGAACGCCAGGAGGAGGATGCCATCCTCGATCTGTATATGGCCGCGCTCGGCATGGAGTAGAGCGAGTGACCCGCTGATGAATTCCGGAGTCGCCGATGAGCGAATTCGACTTCGGCGCGCGTCGCGGGTCTGACTTCCGCCATCGCGGCTTCTGGACGCTGTTCGAAGAACGGCATCCCCAGGAGAGGGAGAGGCTGGCGAGGCGCGGGCCTTGGTTCTGGCAGCGCGGACTCCCCGACTTCGCCTTGGTCCTTTCCATGTATGTCGCGCCGGCGCAGAACCATGTCGGCGTCTTCTTCGGCCGCAACGAAAAATTCGGAGCCACGCAAAGCTGGTCACGGCTGGAGCCGTTCCGGCCGGCGATCGAAGCGAGGCTGAAGCTCGGGCCGGAGCAGAGCAGCCCGGGCCTGGGCATCAATTCGATGTGGCGGGTGAACTGCTATGCCGAGGACAATTGGCCGGCAATGGCCGATTGGCTGGTCACGGAATGCTCACGCATCGAGCGGGCGGTTGCCAACGTGCTGGGGCAGGGATAGGCGCCGATGTCGCTAGCCGGGATCGGGTCCTTCTTTCGCTCGCGATGGCTTGGACAGGCGCCGCTTGATCAGCTTTTCTGGCGCGACATGGTTCTGGTCGGCACGGCAATCAGCGTCGTGTCATCCGTGCTGGCGCTCATCCTGCTGGGGCTGAAAATGCCGCTCGGCCTCGTGCTCGCGGTGCATTTCGCGCCGGTCCCCTATGCCGTGTTCCTGACCATCGCCGTCTGGCGCACCGCTGAGAAGTCAGGCGGCGCCAAGGCGTCGCTGATGATGCTCGGCTCGGCGGTCTGGCTCATCGCCACGGTCGTCGTCTGAGAACTCGGCCACGAAAAAGGGCGGCCGGAGCCGCCCTTCGCAAAGAGGTAATGGAGGTTCGCTCAGGCGGCCGGCTCGAATTTCAGGGCTACGCCGTTGATGCAATAACGCAGGCCGGTCGGCGGCGGGCCGTCCTCGAAGACATGGCCGAGATGGCTGCCGCAACGGGCGCAGTGGCATTCGGTGCGAACCATGCCGTAGCTGCGGTCGATGGTGTTCTCGACCGAGCCCGGAACCGGATCGTTGAAGCTCGGCCAGCCGGTGCCGCTCTCGAATTTCAGCTTGGATTCGAACAGCGGCTGGTCGCAGCCGACGCAGGAAAAGGTGCCGGCGCGCTTTTCATAGAGCAGGGCGCAGCTTCCCGGCCGCTCGGTGCCGTGACCGCGCATGACGGCGTATTGCTCCGGCGTCAGCATGGCGCGCCATTCGGCGTCGGTGCGGGTCACGGAATAGGTGTGGGTGTCCATTTGATCTCCTCGGCCTTTGCGGCTTGTTGTTGGTGCAAAGGGTATTCGCATCAAGATAGGCATTTGTTACGGACCTGCCCAGTGCCTGGCATTCGAAGTCTGTTCCGGAAGCTCAGCTTCTCTCAGGCGTCTGCGCCGCCCCTCACCTGCCTGCCGGCATCCTCTCCCCGTATAGTGACGGGGAGAGGGGACGCTGTCGTCGGCGATTTCGCCAATTGTCGATTTTGCAAGAAAGGCGTCGACATAGCGGTCAGCCCTCTCGCCCCGTTTACGGGGAGAGATGTCCGGCAGGACAGTGAGGGGCAGCGCCGACTTTGGCGATTGCGGACGTGGAAGCGGTCAATGCTTCCGCGAAAGCTGCTTCGTCGCACCTTCGAGGCCGGCCAGTGTCAGCGGGAACATGCGGCCGCCGAAGATGTCGCGGATCATCGCGATAGAATGGGTGTAACCCCAATTCTTCTGGCTCTCCGGATTGAGCCAAATCGCGTTTGGCCATTGCTGCAACAGGCGGCCGAGCCAGACGCTGCCGGCCTCCTTATTCCAATGTTCGACCGAGCCGCCGGGCTGCGCGATCTCGTAGGGGCTCATCGCGGCGTCGCCGACGACGATCACCTTGTAGTCGGGGCCGTATTTGTGGATGAGATCGAAGGTCGGGATGGTCTCGGCATGGCGCCGGCGGTTATCCTTCCACACGCCTTCGTAGAGGCAATTGTGGAAATAGAAATATTCGAGCTGGCGGAATTCGGCGCGGGCGGCCGAGAATAGCTCCTCGACGCTCTTGATATGGTCGTCCATCGAGCCGCCGACATCGAAGAACATCAGCAGCTTGACGGCGTTGCGCCGTTGCGGCCGCGCGCGCACATCGAGGTAGCCGTGCTCGGCCGTGGCGTGGATCGTGCCGGGCAGGTCGAACTCTTCTTCCGCACCTTCGCGCACCCAGCGGCGCAGACGTTTCAGGGCGATCTTGATGTTGCGCGTGCCGAGCTCGACCGCATCGTCGAAGTTCCTGAATTCGCGCTTGTCCCAGACCTTTACGGCACGGCGGTTGCGGCTCTCATGCTGGCCGATGCGTACGCCTTCGGGATTGTAGCCATAGGCGCCGAAGGGCGAGGTGCCGCCAGTGCCGATCCATTTCGAGCCGCCCTGGTGGCGGCCCTTCTGCTCCTCGAGGCGCTGCTTCAAGGTCTCCATGAGCTTGTCGAAGCCGCCGAGGGCCTCGACAAGCTTTTTCTCCTCGTCGCTCAAATGTTTCTCGGCCAACCGGCGCAGCCACTCTTCCGGCAGGGTGTGGACATCCACTGCATCCAGGCCGCCTAGCGCCTCAATGCCCTTGAAGACATGGGCGAACACCTGATCGAAACGGTCGATATAGCGCTCGTCCTTCACCAGTGCGGCGCGGGCCAGGTAATAAAAGCCCTCGACGTCGTAGTCGACCAACCCGGCTTCCAACCCTTCCAGCAGCGACAGATATTCCCGAAGCGAGACGGGGACGCGCGCAGCCTTGAGTTCGAGGAAGAAGGGAAGGAACATGGCCTCGCTACAGCAAATCGTACTCGATAAAGCCCGTCTTCCGCGCGACACGGTCGTAGAGCTTGCGCGCCGTGCTGTTGGTTTCGTGCGTCATCCAGTAGACGTTCTTGACGCCGATCTTTGCGGCTTCCTGTTTCACTGCCTCGATCAGTGCGGCGCCGATGCCCTTGCCACGCACATCGGGGTCGGCGAACAGGTCTTGCAGGTAGCAGTTGTTTTTTTCCGACCAGCCGGAGCGATGGTAAAGATAGTGGGTGAGGCCGACCGCCTTGCCGTCCAGCGTGGCGATAAAACCCTTCGGTTCGAATTCGCCTGCCGTGAACAGCCGCCTCCAGGTGATGGCGTAGACCTCTTCCGGCAGCTTGGTCTCGTAGAAGGTGAGGTAGTCGGTCCACAGGCGCTTCCAGTCGTCGTGGTCGGACTGCGCGAGCGGGCGGACAACAATCTCAGACATGTCATTTCCTCCGAAAGGTTCTTGGCAAAAGCTGCCTGCCTATTGCTGCCTTCTGGCCATGAAGGCCAGCCGTTCGAAGAGATGCACGTCCTGCTCGTTCTTCAAGAGTGCGCCGTGCAGCCTGGGCAGTGCGTTCTTGGGGGCGGCGCGCAAGTCCTCCGGCGCGATGTCGTCGCTGACCAGCAGCCGGATCCAGTCGAGCGCTTCGGAGGTCGACGGCTTCTTCTTCAGCCCCGGCACGTCGCGGATCTCGTAGAACTGGGTGAGCGCCGCCCGCACCAAATTCTGCTTGATGCCGGGATAATGGACGTCAACGATCCTGTGCAGCGTGTCGATTTCGGGAAAGCGGATGTAGTGGAAGAAACAGCGGCGCAGGAAAGCGTCCGGCAGTTCCTTCTCGTTGTTGGAGGTGATGATGACGATGGGACGGACAGCGGCGCGGATGGTTTCGCCGGTCTCGTAGACGAAGAACTCCATCCGGTCGAGTTCCTGCAGCAGGTCATTGGGGAACTCGATGTCGGCCTTGTCGATCTCGTCGATCAGCAGCACGACTTTCCTGCCGGCAGCGAACGCCTCCCAGAGCTTGCCGCGTTTGATGTAGTTCTTGATGTCGTTGAACCTGGCATCGCCGAGCTGGCTGTCATGCAGCCGCGACACCGCGTCATATTCGTAAAGGCCCTGCTGCGCACGCGTCGTCGACTTGACGTGCCATTCTATCAGGTCGAGGCCGAGCGCGGCTGCCACCTGGCGGGCAAGTTCGGTCTTGCCGGTTCCGGGCTCGCCTTTGACCAGCAACGGCCGTTCGAGCGCGATCGCGGCGTTGACCGCCACCATAAGATCCTTGTCGGCGACATAGGCCGCCGTGCCTTCGAAACGCATTCCTGCTCCCCGTCTGTTCATCGGACCGTAAGGACGCCGCCCCGCCTGTGCAAGGGCAGGCCGACTGCGGCGAATGAGCTTGAAACCCGCAACTGGGAAATCCGTTGCTGAGACACGGCCACCTTGCGGCCGAAAGGGTTGGGCATGGCGGGACAGACTTCCACCAAGATGGCGCTGCAGATAGTGGTCGGAATGCTGGCGGCGACGCCGGTGCTGGTCGGCCTCGCAGGCGTGCTGGCCGGGCCAAGTTTCCTGCATGTCAGGGCGCCCTGGCCGGCCGATCTCGACAGCCATTTCCGGTTCCTCTCCGGATTCTTCCTCGCTATCGGCATTGGCTGGTACAGTTGTATTCCCGGTATCGAGGCCAAAACGGAGCGCTTCAGATTGCTTGCGGCCTGCACGTTTGCAGGAGGACTGGCGCGGCTTGTCTCACTCATCACGGCCGGACCGCCGTCGACCGGTCATCTGGCCGGACTCTGCGTCGAACTGCTCGCGGTGCCGCTGCTGGTCTGGTGGCAAGGACGGATTGCGAATAATGCCGCCGACAATGGCCGTGCCGCTGGCGCTTGACGAATCGGCGGCCTATATTGGGCGGGACGGTCTGTGCTTCCCGGCAGGAGAACATTTTCCCCGGGGCCTTAACGATCCTTAGGGAGCTGTCCCTGGGAAGACCCGTGGGTTTTCTCATACGGCGCCCACCTACTTTGTAGGTCCCGGGATCGCTCTCTCCACCGGTTGTGTGGATCGTCACTCGATACTGGTGCGCGCGTTGCATCGGTATGCGGTAGAAAACGTCGCTTACAGTAGCTGCGTCCAAATCCCGCCATTCTATCGTCCCCGCATGACATCCTCGAAAGACCTGAAAAAACAGCTTCGTCTCGAGGCGCTGAAGCGCCGCGATGCGCTCGATGCGCTATGGCGGGTGGAGATCGCCCTCGAAATGGCGAAGACGGCGCGCGATCATCTCGCCATCGAGCCGGGCCAGATCGTCTCCGGGTTCTGGCCGATGCGCTCGGAGGTCGATGTCCGGCCGCTGATGTATGCCTTGCGCGAGAAGGGGGCGAGGCTTTGTCTGCCGGCCATCCTCGACAGGACCACCATCGTCTTTCGCGAACTGGTCCGCGGTGCGCCCTTGGTGGAGATGGGGTTCGGCACGGTCGGTCCGCATCAGGAGGCCGAAGTGCTCGATCCGTCGGTCATGCTGGTGCCGCTGGCCGCTTTCGATGCGCGCGGGCATCGGATCGGCTACGGCGCCGGCTACTATGACCGTGCCATCGCCAGGCTGATCGAGAAGGGAAGCCCCCCGCGTTTGGTCGGGATTGCCTTCGACTGTCAGGAGGTGGCGCTGGTGCCGAATGAGGACCATGACGTCATTCTTACCGAAATACTCACCGAGAGCGGGTTGCGCCGCTTCCGGCCGCAATTGTAGATAGATTTTTGGACGCATGGTCTTGCCAAAGTCATGCTTCGGCTTTTTGCGGGATCCTATGAGACTTCTCTTTCTCGGCGACATGGTCGGCAAGACGGGACGCACGGCGGTCTGGGAACAACTGCCGGGTCTGATTTCCGATTTCAAACTCGACTTCGTCATCGTCAATGGCGAGAACGCCGCCGGCGGTTTCGGCATCACCGAAGAGATCTTTCGCGAAACGATCGAGGCCGGCGCCGATGTCGTCACCACGGGCAACCACGTCTGGGATCAGCGCGACGCCCTGGCCTTCGCGCCGCGCGAAGAGCGGTTCCTGCGGCCGGCCAATTTTCCCAAAGGCACGCCAGGGCGCGGCTCGGGCGTCTACATATCGAGGGGCGGCGCGCGGGTGCTCGTCGCCAACATCATGGGGCGGGTGTTCATGCATCCCGAACTCGACGATCCGTTCCAGGCGGGCGAGCGCGAACTTGCCGCCTGTCCGCTGGGCGAGCAGGCGGATGCGGTGGTCATTGACTTCCATGCCGAGGCGACGTCGGAAAAGATGTGCTTTGCGCATTTCGTCGATGGCCGCGCCAGCCTTGTCGTTGGTACCCACACCCACCAGCCGACCGGCGATCACCAGATCCTCAATGGTGGTACCGGCTATCTGTCGGATGCCGGCATGTGCGGCGACTATGATTCCTCTCTCGGCATGGACAAGGAGGAGCCCCTCAACCGGTTCCTGTCCAAAGTGCCCAAGGGCCGTTTCGAAGCGGCAACCGGCCCAGCGACCCTATGCGGTGTGGGCGTCACCATTTCCGATCGGACCGGCCTGACGGAGAAGATCGCGCCGTTTCGCCGCGGTCCGCGGCTTGAGGAAACTGCTCCGTCTTTCTGGTCATGACATTGATATAGTGCTCGGTCGTACCTAATTGCCGGCGACACTGCTCTAGATCGTAGGGGACGACCTCCATGCAGCTCGTTGAATTCCTGGCACCGCATTTCCAATTCGTGTCCGATCCAACCGCCTGGGTCGCCTTGTTGACGCTGGTGGTGCTGGAGATCGTGCTCGGCATCGACAATCTGATCTTCATTTCGATCCTCACCAACAAGCTGCCGGAAGCGCAGCGGGCCCGTGCCCGCCGGCTTGGCATATCGGCGGCGCTGATCATGCGGCTCATCCTGCTCGCTACCATCTCGATCATCGTTCAGCTGACGGCGCCGGTGTTCACCGCGTTCAACCATGGGTTCTCCTGGCGCGACCTGATCCTGATCGCCGGCGGCCTCTTCCTGGTCTGGAAGGCAACCAAGGAAATCCACCACACCGTCGATCCCGATGATCATCAGGACAGCATGATGGGCGAGACATTGCAGATCTCGCTGGCCGGAGCGATCTTCCAGATCCTGCTGCTCGACCTGGTGTTCTCGATCGATTCGATCATCACCGCCGTCGGCATGACGGACGAGATCGCTATCATGTACATCGCCGTCATCGTCGCGGTGACCGTGATGATGCTGGCCGCCGGGCCGCTGGCCGACTTCATCGCCCGGAATCCCAGCATCGTCATGCTGGCATTGGGCTTCCTGCTGATGATCGGCATGACGCTGATCGCCGACGGCATGGGCTACCATGTTCCCAAGGGCTACATCTACGCGGCGATGGGTTTCTCGGCGCTGGTCGAGGGCCTCAATATGCTGGCACGCGGGCGCAGGAAAGCGAAGTCCGGCGAGAAGCATTGATCTCATCTGCGTCGTCGTGAGCCGCAACGGCGTCGCACGCGATGTCTGGTCGAGATGCAATAGCTGCGGCTGGACGAATTGAGCCGATTTATCTATAAGCCGGCCATTCCTAAAGAGAACGCCGTGCTTCCAAAGGTTGCACCTGGACGCTCTGACATTTTGAATTCGAGCATGTTGCAGGACGAGGTGAATACCTCGTGGCAGCATGCTCTAGCCGAACACGACAGGGGTGCCATGGCTGGCCATTCACAGTTCAAGAACATCATGCACCGCAAGGGCCGTCAGGACGCGGTGCGGTCGAAAATGTTTTCCAAGCTGGCGCGCGAAATCACCGTCGCCGCCAAGAGCGGCACGCCCGATCCATCGATGAACCCGCGCCTGCGGCTGGCGATCCAGAACGCCAAGGCGGTGTCGATGCCGAAGGACAACATCCAGCGCGCCGTCAACAAGGCGTCGATGGGCGATGCCGAGAATTACGAAGCGGTCCGCTATGAGGGCTACGGCCCGGGTGGCGTCGCCCTCATTGTCGAGGCCCTGACCGACAACCGCAACCGCTCGGCGTCGAATGTGCGGGCCGCCTTCACCAAGGCCGGCGGCGCGCTTGGCGAAACCGGTTCGGTGTCGTTCATGTGGGACCGCGCCGGCGAGATCTACTACCCGGCTTCCGCCGGCAGCGCCGACAAGGTGATGGACGCTGCGATCGAAGCCGGCGCCGACGACGTGGAGAGTGACGAAGAAGGCCACACCATCTATTGCGGCTTCGAGAGCATGGGCGAAGTGTCGAAGGCGCTGGAAGCGTCGCTCGGCGAAGCGGAATCGGTGAAGCCGATCTGGAGGCCGCAGAACAATGTTCCGGTCGACGAGGAACGGGCCCAATCGCTGATGAAGCTGGTCGCGACGCTCGAGGACGACGATGACGTGCAGAGCGTCTACGCCAACTTCGAAGTCGACGACGAGACCATGGCCAAGCTCAGCGCGGCGTGAGCGGACAATCCGTGCCAATCATCCGCATAACCTATTGCACGCAGTGCCAATGGCTGCTGCGGGCGGGCTGGATGGCGCAGGAGCTGCTCTCCACCTTCGGCACGGAGCTGGGCGAGGTGACACTGGTGCCGGGGACTGGTGGCATCTTCACCATTTCCTGCAATGATGTGCTGGTCTGGGACCGCAAGCGCGACGGCGGCTTTCCCGAAGCGGCGAAGCTAAAGCAGCTGGTTCGTGATGTCATCGATCCGGAGCGCGACCTCGGTCACTCCGATCGCAAGGGGCACGTGTCAAAAGACCCGGCGTGAACCCGGAGCCCCGCGATCCGTTCACTTTCACTGCCGCGCCATCATGAAGCAACCCAGCGCCACGATGGCAGTGACGGCTCGGACGTGGTTCCACATGACCCAACTGCTGAGATAGCCGGCCCATGCGGCGGCACCGTCGCTGCTGGCCGGATCGACGGCGGCCAGGGCATCGTTGAGCGGTACGTTGAAGACCATTGTGACGATAGGGTTGCCGACGAGATAGATCAGGGCGCCAGCGAGAAGCCAGAACGAGCCCGGCTGACCCCAGCCGAGGATGGCGCCGGCGATCAACACGAGGCAGATCAGGCCGGTGCCAAAGAGCGCGGTCATGAAGGTCGGTGTGATGACTGTGATGTTGATTGAATTCATCGCCGCAATGCCGCCCGCCGCCGGCAGACGGGCGAGTGCGGGCATGACGAAATTGGAGAATGCGAAGAACACGCCGCCGACCACACCGGCACCGAGCGCCGCGACGAAGGTCAGGCTGGGAAGAAATTTCGCGATCACGTCGATTGCTCCGGGTCAGGGTTCGTTTAAACGTGAGTAGTTCTCACATTTGCTAAACGTGATAAACCCTCGTATTTTTTCCGTCAAGTCACTTCGTTGCCGGTTTAACCGGACGCTTTTGTTGGAGACGACCATGGAAGGCGCGCCGTCCAATGAGCCCATCGCCTCGCCGCGCCGGACGCCGAGCCAGCAGCGCAGCCGCGAGCGGGTCGAGCGCATGCTGGCCGCCGCCTCGGCGCTGATCGCCGAGGAAGGCAGCGACGCGATGCGGATGGGGGAAGTGGCGGAACGGGCGGGCGTCTCGATCGGCTCGCTTTACCAGTTCTTTCCCGACAAGCGGGCGATCATCCGGGCGCTGGCCGAACGTTACACCGCTGAAAGCCAGGCCTGTATCTCGGCCACGCTGGCCGGCGTGAGTGATGCCGAAGGCTTGCGATCAGCCTTTTCCGAACTGGTCGACATCTACTATCGCCTTTTCCTGGCCGAGCCGGTCATGCGCGACATCTGGTCCGGCACGCAGGCGGACAAGGCGCTGCGGCAACTCGAACTCGCCGATAGCCGGGCCAATGCCGGGTTCCTTACAGCAGTGCTTAGGCGGTTGCGCCCCGGTGCGGACGCCGTCGCCCTGGAGACCACGGCCTTTCTCATCTGGCAGATGGGTGAAGCGGCCATGCGGCTGGCGATCTCGGTCGAGCGGCATGAGGGCGACAGGCTCGTGGCGGCCTACAAGCGCATGGCGTTGCGGGAACTGACCGGAGAGTGAGTGTCACTGCGCGAGTTCATTTTCCTCCCACGGGCGAGGACTTGGCCGACAACGATGTCGCCGGCATGGATTGGCCCGACAGCGACGCGACCGACCTCGCACCTGCTGGCAACTGATGCCCAAGCCGCCAGGCCTTCGGGCTCAGACCGGTGATGCGCAGGAATTCGCGATTGAAGTTCGACTTGCTGAGAAAGCCGGCGTCGAACATGATGCGGGTGATCGGTTCGTCCGTCGCAGCCAGGAGGCGTCGCGCCTCGTCGATCCTGTGGTTGTTGACATATTGCGACACGCTCGACGCGTGGATGCGATTGATTGCCGACGACACCTGACGTGCCGGCAGGCCGAGCCGCCTGGCGAGCCTCCCAAGGTTGAGATCGACATCCTTATAGAGTTGCTTCGACTGCATCAGCGCGTCGACCGCAGCCGCGATCGCCGAGTCTTCGGTTGTAGTGCGTGTCGAGGTTTGCGGCCGAGGCTCGTTGTCTTCATCGGCGGGGGTGGCTTCGCTGGCAACCGCGGCGGCACCCCCCAGCAGCAGCAGCGCCAGCACGTTGCCGCCGGCAATCACCGCGCCGGAATGAACTCCGCCGGTCCATTGCATGTCAAAACTGATGATGATGTCGGTGAGCGGCGACGCGAGGATCGCCAGCGCCGTCACCCACAGCGACCGGTAGGATCGCAAGACGCCGTCGAGGCGCGATTCGACAAGGACGTCCGGGCCAGACAATGCGAGCCAGAGAAGCGCGAACCCATACGACAAGTACACGAGGATGATCACCGGTCCGACCGGCTCGCGCCAGAAGGCCAGCAGCAAGGCAACCAGGAAGGCCGGCAGCAGATGCGGCCACAGCCGTGACAGGCGGTGCTCCGACGGTTCCGTCGTCAGGTTGCCGAAGGCGATCCAGGCCAGCGGCGCGATCAGCGTCGCCAGCGCCGACTGGGCCGGCATCATTGCTCTGACATCATAGCCCCAGCGGATGCCAATCAGCACCGACTGCAAGGCATAGGCCGCCATCAGCAGAATGAAGGCGATGTTCTCGCGCAGATCCGCTTCGTTTCGGCGGATCATCTGCACAAGCAGGATGACAAGCAGCAGAGCAACGACGAACGGCAAGGGAATGAAGATCATGATGGCAAGCGTGGTTCCAAGGCTGGCAGCGGCCGACAATGAGCTGGATTGCGTTCACGTGCGTCCCGGATCGCGATCGAGGTCGCCTAACTCGACGTCGTGGGTCATTCCGACAGCGCCACGGTCCAACCGACCGCCAAACATGATCGGAGATATCAATGAAATTCGCAATTCTCGCTTTGCTGTCATTCGGCAGTGTAGCACTTGCCTCGCCGGCAACCGGGGAGGCCGGCAAGACCCTCGATCTTGATGGCGTGAGCGCCATCGTTATATCAGGTGAAGCCAGTTCCGTCAGGATCACGACTTTGGCGTCGGCACCCTATCAGGCGACGATCGGCAGCCGCCGCCATGGCTGGTTCTCGCGCTGGTATTCGAGCTGGTTCGCTAATGACTGCAGCCTTGTCAGCGACATGAAGCTGGAGGCCTCGACATTGCGTATCTATGTTTCACCGTCGTCATGGATGGACCCTTCGGACTGCAGGGTCGACATCAATGCAAACATCAAACCTGAAAGTTCGGTGTCTATCAACCAGGCGGCGCTGCAAGCCAGGATGGCTGGGAATTTTTCCACCATAGCCATAACCAGCAAGGCAGCCGATATCTCGCTCGACGGGCATGCGTCGATCGTCGAGCTCAAAGGCGACGCGCTGAAAGCCAATCTCGCTTTTGGCAGCGTCAGACATGACGAAAACATTGCCATCACCGGCAAGGCGCTGGATGCCACGCTAGCGTTCGGACAAGGGGTTGCGATCAGCTACTCGGTGACGGCGGCGGCATCCTTCGTCGACAGCTCGCTTCCCAACACCGTCGGCGTCAAGCCCCTGGTCGCCATTAACGGCGACTTTGTTCGCGCCACCATTCGCTGAAGCAAAAAACCCGCCACGAGGGCGGGTTTTTGATCTGCAAGGCCGGTCTGGCTTAGAGGCCGAAACCTTCGAAACGCTTCTTGAACTTCGACAGGCGGCCGCCGCGGTCGAGCAGGGTCTGCTGGCCGCCGGTCCAGGCCGGGTGGGTGGTCGGGTCGATATCGAGGTTCATCGTATCGCCTTCCTTGCCCCAGGTCGAACGGGTCATGTATTCGGTGCCATCGGTCATGACGACCTTGATGGTGTGGTAATCGGGATGGATGTCGGTCTTCATGGCGCGGTTCCTGGCTTGCCGGCGCCGACGGGCATGAGCCTGCGTCGATGCGCCTCTTTTTTAAACTCAAAGCCGCGGCTATTGAGGAGCCACGGCTTCTAAAACGGTCGGCGAGCCTATACATCAGGCGGAATTGAATCACAAGGCCGCGACAAGCGCATAGTGAGCGCATTATCCAGAGCGGCCAGAGGAAACACTGCCATGGCGCAAACCAGCAGCGCAGACGAGCGCAGGCGCTCGCTCAAGCCGCTCAGGCGCTTGTTTCCCTATATCACACACTACCGCACGCTGGTTGTCGGCGCCGTCATCTCGCTGGTCATCGCGGCGGTGACCACGCTGGCCCTGCCGCTTGCGGTTCGCCGCATGATCGATCATGGCTTCTCGTCATCCAACTCGACGTTCATCGCCGAATATTTCGTCGCCTTGCTAGCGATGGCCGCCATGCTGGCGGCGGCATCCGCCGGCCGCTACTATTTCGTCATCACGCTCGGCGAACGCGTCGTCGCCGATATCAGGCGCGATGTGTTCGCCCATGTGACGACGCTGTCGCCCTCCTTCTTCGACACCGCGCAGTCCGGCGAGATCGTGTCGCGGCTTGCCGCCGACACCACGCAGGTGAAGTCGGCGGTCGGCGCCACTGCCTCAGTCGCTTTGCGCAATGTCATCCTCGGCCTGGGCGCGGTGGCAATGATGGTCGTCACCAGCCCGAAACTGTCGAGCCTGGTCATCGCCGCCATTCCGATCATCGTGCTGCCGCTGGTCGCCTTCGGTCGTTCGGTGCGGCGCAAGTCGCGGCAGGCGCAGGACACGCTCGCCGACGCGACGGCCTATGCCAGCGAGCAGATCGGCGCCGTGCGCACGCTGCAGGCGTTCACCAATGAGAAGCTGGTCACCGGTCATTTCTCGGCTGCGGTGGAGGCCGCTTTCGCGGCGGCGCGGTCCTCGATCTTCGCACGCTCCTTCCTCACTTTCTTCGCCATCTTCACGATCTTCTCGTCGGTCGTGGCCGTGCTGTGGTTCGGCTCGCGTGACGTGCTGGAAGGCACATTGTCGGCAGGCACGCTTGGCCAGTTCCTGCTTTATTCGGTGTTCGCAGCCGGCGCGCTTGGCGCGCTATCGGAGGTCTGGGGCGAACTTGCCCAGGCGGCAGGCGCGGCCGAACGGCTGACCGAGATCCTAGCGGAGAAACCGGCAATCCAGGCGCCCGCCGACCCGAAACCACTGCCTTCCGTGGCCAAGGGCGCGATCAGCTTCGAGGGCGTGTCCTTCTCCTATCCGGCAAGGCCGGACCGCGCCGCCGTGCATGGCTTGAGCTTCCAGGTCATGCCCGGCGAAACGGTGGCGATCGTCGGTCCTTCGGGAGCTGGCAAGAGCACGGTCTTTTCTCTGATCCTGCGCTTCTACGACCCGGAGACAGGCAAGATCACGATCGACGGCGTCGACGTTCGCGAAGCCGATCCCGTCGCGATCCGGCAGCGCATCGCCATCGTGCCGCAGGATGTCACCATCTTCGCGGCGACGGCCCGCGACAATATCGGCTTCGGCAGGCCGGGTGCCAGCAACGCCGAGATCGAGGCGGCCGCCAAGGACGCCCTGGCCGATGAATTCATCCTCCGGCTGGAAAAAGGCTATGACAGCCAGGTCGGCGAGCGGGGCGTGACGCTGTCCGGCGGCCAGCGCCAGCGTGTGGCCATCGCGCGCGCCATCCTGCGCGACGCGCCGATCCTTCTGCTCGACGAAGCCACCTCCGCGCTAGACGCCGAAAGCGAGACGCTGGTGCAGGTCGCGCTGGAAAGGCTGATGCAGGGCCGCACCACCATCGTCATCGCCCACCGCCTGGCGACCGTGCTCAAGGCCGACAGGATCCTGGTCATGGATGGCGGCCGCATCGTCGAGGAAGGCACGCATCACAGCCTCGTCGCCAAGGGCGGCATCTATGCCCGGCTGGCCAAGCTGCAGTTCGAGAGCGGGGCGACCGCCTTCAGGGGTGCTGCGGAATAGGTTAGCTTCCGTAACGCTGCCTGAGATGGTTGACGAAATAACTGGCGTCAAGCTTTTCGCCGGTTGCGCGTTCGAGCAAATCCGGCGTCGACCAGCGTGAACCCTGCGACCAGATTTTTTCGCGGCGCCACGCGTTGATCGCCTCGAAATTTCCTTTTGCGAGGTCATCGTCGGCGGAGGGATGCTCCCTGGTCAGCGCCGCCCATTGCTGCGCAGCCATCATCGCGCCAAGCGTATAGGACGGGAAATAGCCGAAGGCGGCACCGGGCCAATGCACGTCCTGCATCGGGCCGTCGGCCGGATTGTCGATGGTCGAGAGGCCGAGATAGTCGCGCATCCTGGCGTCCCAGGCTTCGGGGAGATCGGCCACCTCGAGCGTGCCTCCGACGAGTTCCTGCTCCAATTCATAGCGCAGGATGACATGCAGGGGGTAGGTCACCTCGTCGGCATCGACACGGATCAGTCCGCGTTCGACTCGGTGCACATGCGGCAGTATATCCTCGAGCGACCATGCTTCGCCGAGATGCCTTTCGACCACCGGCAGGGCCCAGCGCCAGAAGGCCGGGTTGCGGCCGAGCTGCTTTTCGACGAACAGGCTCTGGCTTTCATGCACAGCCATGCCGCGCGCCTTGCCCAACGGCCAGTGGGCCCATGACTTGGGCAGGTTCTGCTCATAGAGCGCATGGCCGGTCTCGTGCAGCACGCCCATCAGCGCCGACAGGAAATCGGTGGTCTTGTAGCGGGTGGTTATGCGAACGTCGCTGGGAACGCCGCCGCAGAACGGGTGATGCGACACGGACAGCGAGCCATGCGTCGGGTCGAAGCCGACCGCGGTCATCATGGCAAGGCCGAGCTCGCGCTGCTTGTCGATCGCATAGGTGCCCGAAAGCGGCTTCAGCGGTCGCTGGCGCAGCCGCGCTTCCTGCACCGCGAGCGCTTCGGGTACGAACCCTTTCAGGAAAGCCTTCAGGTCAGCGAAGACGGGGGTGATATCGGCGGTGCGGTTGCCGGGGTCGTATTGCTCCATCAGCGCGTCATAGGGCGCGAGGCCGAGTACGTCGGCGCGTAGGGCGGCCTCTTCGCGCACCAGCGCTACCACGCCTTCTAGAGCCGGCTGGAAGCCGGTCCAGTCGTTCTTGGCGCGCAATTCGCGCCACAATTGCTCGCAGCGCATGCGCGCAGTCGTCTGGCGCTCGACGAATTCGACAGGCAGACAGGTCAGATTGGTGTACTGCCGCCGCAGTTCGGCAATAGCGGCCTTCTGCTCGTCGTTCAGCGCCTCGGCCTCGGCGGCGGCGATCCAGTCACCTATTTCCGGCGCGGTTGCCCTTGTGTGATACATGCCCGCCAGCGCCGACATCGCCTCGGCACGCTTCTCGCCGCCGCCTACCGCCATGTGGGTGGCCTCATCGGCACCGAGGATGGCCAGCGCATGCTCGAGCGCTTCGAGCTTGTGGCCGAGGTCATCGAGTTTCTGAAAGGACATGGCGTTTTCCGTGATTGAGGACGGCGCGAAAAGATACCAACGCCAGGATGTTTGCAACCCTGGGCCCTGATCCCGCCAGGCATCTTGCGCAAACAAGGTCACGCGTGAAATGCTGCCGCGAGAAATCGAGGGAACGCAATGATCGGCAACATCCTGGTCGGCCTGGTGGCCTTGATCCATGTCTACATCGTCTATCTCGAGATGGTGCTGTGGGACACGCCGCGCGGCCATAAGGCCTTCGGCCTGACGCCGGAATTCGCCAGCGCATCGAAGGTGCTGGCCGCCAACCAGGGGCTCTATAACGGGTTCCTTGCCGCTGGCCTGATCTGGGGACTGACCCTCGGCGCCGCCGGGTTTCAGGTCAAAATGTTCTTCCTGCTGTGCGTGGCCATCGCCGGCCTTTACGGGGCGGCGACGGCCGGCCGCAAGATCCTGTTCGTCCAGGCCGCGCCGGCGGTGCTTGCGCTGGTCGCCGTCTGGCTAGCCGTGTGAGGAAAAAGCGCCTGTGGGACGGCTCCCCACACGTCGCGGTCTGCTCGCCATTGCTTAGTCGGCGAACAGTTGTGATCACCGTTCGGTGAGTTTCAGTTCGATGCGACGGTTCTTGTTGCGTGCCTCGTCGGTATCGGCCGGGTCGAGCGGCTGGAACTCGCCGAAGCCGGCGGCGACCAGGCGGTTGGCCGGCACGCCATTCTCGATGAGGAATTTCACCACCGAGGTCGAACGGGCCGTCGACAGCTCCCAATTGTCGCGGTAGCGGCCGGTGCCGGAGAGCGGCTTGTTGTCGGTGTGGCCGTCGACGCGCAGCACCCAGTTGATCTCCGGAGGAATTTCCTTCTGCAGCTCGATAATGGCGTCGGCGAGCTTCTTCATCTCGCCCTTGCCGGCATCGTTGATCACGTCCGATCCGGTCGGGAATAGCACTTCCGACTGGAAGACGAACCGGTCGCCGACGATGCGGATGTTCTCGCGATCGGCGAGGATTTCGCGCAGGCGGCCGAAGAAGTCGGAGCGGTAGCGGTTGAGTTCCTGTACGCGCTGCGCCAGCGCGACGTTGAGGCGACGGCCGAGATCGGCGATCTTGGTGTTGGAGTCGCGGTCGCGCGTCTCGGAGACGTCGAGCGCGTCCTCGAGAGCGCCGATCTGCTTGCGCAGTGCCGCGATCTGCTGGTTGAGGATCTCGACCTGGCTCAAGGCCTGCTGGCTGATCTGCCGCTGGCTATCGAGTTCGCCGCTGAGCTCAATGGCGCGCTGGTTGGCGGCGTTGCCGGCGCCGGCGCCTTGCGCCAGCAATTGTTGGAGCCGGCTCTTTTCCGCTTCCGCCGCCGACAGCGACGCCTGCAGATTGGCCAGCGAATCATCCTTGTCCTGCGCCGTCGAGCGTTCCAGCGCCAGAAGCTGGGTCAGTTCGTTGATCTGCGAGTTGAGGCGCGACAGGGCTGTATCCTTGCCCGAGAGTTCGCGACCGAGCAGGAATTGCGCCAGCACGAACACGGTGAGCAGGAACATGATTGCCAGCAGCAGCGTCGACAGCGCGTCGACGAAGCCGGGCCAATAATCGATACGGCGATCGCTGCGTCGCCCACGCGCCAGTGCCATGTCAGTGGACCCCGGGCTTTTTTAGGGCCTCGGCGATCTTTTCCAGCGTGTTGCGCATCGCCTTCTGCTCGTCCGACTGGGCCTCGACCCAATCGCGCATGATCTGCTGCTCTGAGCGCATGTTCTTGACCAGACCGGAAATGCCGTCGGCAAGATTGGCCATGGCGGTAGCGACGCGGGGATTGGCGCCGCCGCCATTCTCCTGCATGCTGCGCAGCCGTTCCGACAGCACACGGATCTCGTCGGAGGATTCGGACTTGGCCGGATCGGAGACGACGATGTCCGACGACAGGTCGGTGACCGAGGACAGCCAGTTCTCGAGTTCGGTGTAAAACCGCGTCTGGGCGCGGCCGGCCTGCAGGTCGAGGAAGCCGAGCACCAGCGAGCCGGAAAGGCCGAACAGCGACGACGAGAAGGCCGTGCCCATGCCGGCCAGCGGCGCCGAAAGTCCCTGCTTCAACGAGTCGAGCACGGCGGCGGCATCGCCGGTGCCGGGATCGAGCGCTTCGATGGTTTCGCGGATGGAGCCGATGGTGTTCAGCAACCCCCAGAAGGTGCCGAGCAGGCCGAGGAAGACAAGCAGCCCGACGAGGTAACGCGAGGTGTCGCGGCTTTCGTCAAGGCGCGTGGCGATGGAATCGAGCATGGTGCGCATCGAGCTTGTCGAGAAGGCGGTCGCGGAGGACCGGCCGATCATCGCCTTCATCGGCGCCAGCAGCACCGGTTCGGTGGTCTCGGAGCCGGCGCGGAACGAATTGACCCAGCGCACTTCGCGAAACAGCCTACCGACCTGACCGAAGGCCAGGAGGATGCCCACCGCCAGCACGCCGACGATCAAGCCGTTCAGGCCCGGATTACTGCCAAAGGCGGTCGAGATCTGGCGGGTCAGGATGGCAGCGATAAAGGCGACAATGGCGAGGAAGATCACCATGGTCAGCAAGAAGACCTGCGGACTCGACAGTTTATGCGGGTCGTAGATCAAGACGTCGGAACGCCTGCCCACGCCGAAGGATCTGAGAAAAGCCATCCGTGCCCCGTTTCCACTGCCCGCCGATCGCGCCGCTCACGACTCTAAACGGAATTGTGACCAAATTGAATGGCGATTGGCAATATTGCCGTGCCCGCGGGCTTGTTCAGAGGCGGCTTACGACCAGGCAATCGACCATGGCGGCCAAATGCAGGCCGGCGCCGGTCACGACGAAGCCATGCCATAGCGCGTTGTGGAAGCGCAGTCGCTTCCAGGCGAAAAAGATGACGCCGCAGGAATAGACGATGCCGCCGGCAATGATGAGCATCAGAGAT
Organism: Mesorhizobium sp. ES1-1; assembly: GCF_020164785.1. GTDB lineage: Bacteria > Pseudomonadota > Alphaproteobacteria > Rhizobiales > Rhizobiaceae > Mesorhizobium. Next base: position 449,751 of record NZ_JAIUGX010000003.1, read on the forward strand.
GTGGTCGGCAGCGTCTGGACTAGCGGCCTGGCCAGGGCGATGCCGCTCCAGCCGATGGCGAGATAGAAGACGATGGCCAGCCGGTCGAAACGGCCGGGAAGGAACACCTTGATCGCGATCCCCAGGGCCGCGGCGATCCAGACCAGCACGATCATCCAGTTCGCCAGCGGCGAGCCGTCGAGTTGCGCCAGGAAGGGTGTGTAGGTGCCGGCGATCAAGAGATAGATCGCGGCGTGGTCGAAACGCCGCAAGACCCATTTCGCCGGCGAGGACACTGGCCACAGATTGTAGGTCATCGACACGGACAGGACGGTGAGCAGCGAGACCACGTAGAAGGCCGCGGCGACGTATTCGCCGGGGCCGACCCGATAGGCGGCCAGTGCCAGCAATGCCGAGCCGGCCGCTATCGCCAGAACGATCCCGACGGCGTGGACGATGCCGTCGGCAATCATCTCCGCACGGGAATAGTGCCAGCGGCCCATGAAGGGGATGTCGGGTTGCGGCTTGGTGTCGGTCATCCATGGTCCTGCGTCACCCTATATCTGGGTAACCGCCGGACAGTATTTCAAGCTTCCGTTGCGGTTTTGCGACCGCGGCGCATCAGCGTGTCGCGCCGATCAGCGCGCCGTGAGCGGCTTTTTCACGGCCTTCAGCAGGGCGCGCTGGATGATCTCGTTGCCGGCCACGGCCGAGCCCTTGTCAAGCATGTCCTGGCCGCCATCCATGTCGGAAACGAAGCCGCCCGCCTCGCGGATCATCAGGAGCCCGGCGGCGAGATCCCAGGCCGACAGCCCGGTCTCCCAGAAACCGTCCATGCGGCCCGCGGCAACATAGGCAAGGTCGAGCGATGCGGAGCCGAGGCGACGCACGCCCGACACTTCCGCCATGACATTGCGCAGTTCGACGAGGAAATTGCCGTGATGGCCGCGGCCCAGATGAGGCATGCCGCAGCCGATCACCGTGTCGACCAGCTTGGTGCGGCCGGCGACGCGGAGGCGGCGATCGTTCATGAAGGCGCCGCCGCCACGCTCGGCGGTGTAGAGTTCATCCATGGCCGGGTTGTAAATGACGCCGGCGACGAGCTGGCCCTGGCGCTCCAGTGCGATGGAAACGGCAAAGAGCGGGATGCCGTGCAGGAAGTTGGTGGTGCCATCGAGCGGGTCGACGATCCAGCGGTGCTGGCTGTCCTCGCCCTCGACCACGCCGCGCTCTTCCATCAGAAATCCGTAGCCGGGGCGGGCCTTCGACAGCTCGGCGAAAACGATGTCCTCCGCCTTGCGGTCGGCCTGGCTGACATAGTCGCCCGGACCCTTCAAGGACACTTGCAGGTTCTGGACCTCGCCGAAGTCGCGCGACAGCGAACGGCCGGCCTTCATTGCGGCCTGGACCATGACGTTGAGGAGGGCTGATCGTGCCATCTTTAAATCTTCCTGCCGTCGCGCGTCAGTCGGCGCGGCGCACGTAAGTGATTTCGTTGGTGTCGACGATGATGCGTTCGCCGGCGCCGATGAAAGGCGGGACCAGGACGCGGATGCCATTCTCCAGCACGGCCGGCTTGTAGGAGGAGGCCGCCGTCTGCCCCTTCACCACCGGGTCCGCCTCGGTGATGGTCAGCGTCACATAGTCTGGCATCGAAATGCCGATCGGCCTGTCCTCGTAGAGCTGGACCGTCACCATCATGCCGTCCTGCAGGAAGGCTGCGCGGTCGCCGACGAACTCCTTGTTCAGTTCCAGCTGCTCGTAGCTCTGCGTGTCCATGAACACCAGCGCGTCGTCCTGTTCGTAGAGGAACGAGAAATCCTTGAGGTCGAGCCGGATCTGCTCGACGGTCTCGGCCGAACGGAAGCGCTCGTTGAGCTTGGTGCCGTTGATCAGGTTCTTCAGTTCGACCTGGTTGTAGGCGCCGCCCTTGCCGGGCTTGACCGTGTTGGTCCTGACGGCGACCCAGAGGCCGCCATCATGCTCGATGACGTAACCGGGACGGATTTCGTTGCCATTGATCTTGGCCATGATGAGGTGATCCGGGATGCTACCAATGGCTAGGCCGCTGGTATGGATATTCGCTGGGACGCGATTTCGGGCTCCCAAGACCACAAATCAACCGAAGAGGCAAGGGAGCGCCAAGTCGCCGCCGCGCCCCGAGGGGCGCTCAAGGCAGGCGGTTCGCCTTGCGCAGGGCATCCTTGGTCTGGTCGTCGCTCAGACCTTGCAGGAAATCATCCATTTCCGGATCGATAAGGCCGGCGCGGCGGGCTACGATGTACCAAGCGCCTGCGAGCACCAGGTCCGGTTCGGTGCCGAGGCCTTGCATATAGAGTTTCGCCAGGCGGTTCTGGGCGGCGACATTGCCGCTCTCCGCCGCCTGCTTGGTCCACCCGAAGGCGGACTTCAGGTCGCGCGCGCCGCCGCGTCCTTCGATCATCCAGGCGGCGAGGTCGATCTGGGCCGTGTCGTAGTTTTGCCGGGCGGCTTGCGCCAGCAGGCGCCTCGCCTGCGCGTCATCGCGCCTTTTGCCGCCGACCCCATTGGCATAGATCTGCGACATCGCGTATTGCGCGTCGGCTAGTCCGGTCGCGGCGGCGCGCTCATAATAGGACACGGCCTTGGCCAGGCCGGCGTCGCCGGGATCCTGCCGCACCAGCATTTGCGCGAAATTGAACTGCGCCAGCCGGTTGCCCGCCTCGGCTGCGGCCTGCATCAGGGCATAGGCCTCCTTCTCGTCCTTCTTGACGTACCGCCCGTCGAGCAGCATCAGCGCGTACTGGAACTGCGCTTCCGGCACGCCCTGTTCGGCGGCCAGCGCATACCATTTCGCCGCTTCCGAGGAGTTCAGCGGCACGCCCAAGCCGCGTGACAGGATCTCGGCCACCAGCGTCTGCGCTGCCGGGTCGCCGTTCTGGGCGCGGATCAGGGCGAGATTATAGGCTGTCTTGTAGAGCCCGCGCTGAAAGGCGCCATAGGCGGCGTCAGCCGGCCGTGCGCCGAAACGGTCGGGATTGATGGCATCCGCCGACGGCAGCGGCGTTGGTTCGGTCGTGGTGGCGGGCTGCGGCAGCTGCGTCTCGATCGGCTTGTCGGTATGAACGCCGGCCGTATCCGGCTTGGGTTGCGGCAGGGGAATCGTCTCGGCGGCACAGGCCTGGCTCAGGACCGTCGCGAGCAGCGCCTGAAGGAGAAGCCTGGCCGGCGTCACGTCAATCCTCGAAGCGGGGCGCGGTTTCGTCGAGCAGCGCGTTGGCCCGGGCGATCGCCCTTTCAGCATTGACACCCTCGGCGAAAACGGCGCTCGAGAGCGCGACGAACTCGGCTCCGGTAGCGGCCACCGTCTCGACCGAGGCGATGTCCGAGCCGGCCATGACGATGCACGGGATCTGGATCATGTCGGCCCACCATTTGCCGAGCGCCAGGTTGCGCGGGTGGGGCTCCGGCTTGTTGTCGTAGCCGAAGCGGCCGAAGAATATGTAGTCGGGCCGCGTCTCGCCAAGCTCGAGCGCATCATCCCGCGTCTTGGCGCCACCGGCGCCGACCATCATCCTTGGCTGGAAATGTTCGATCGTCTCGGCGAGTTCGGCCTTGGAAACCTCGACATGGATGCCGTCCGCCTGAACGCGACCTGCGATACGGGTATCGCCAGCGATGACGACCGCCACGCCGGCGGCCTGCGCTATCGGCGCGATCTGCTCTGCAAAGGCCTGGAAGGAGGCCTCGTCCATGCCGTTCTCGGGCAGGATTAGCGAGGCGACGTCGCCGCCATCGAACGCCGCCGTGATGCGGGCGGCCGGCACACCGCTCGGCGCGATCAGCACGATGCGGCAGCGATTGGGTGGCGTTGCGTCATTCATGGTTCTTCGATCCCGGTTTTCGCCTATGGCGGGCGAAGATGGTTGGATTGCGGCATAGAGCAAAGTCGTCGCTTTGAACAGGCGGACGGCCCGCGTCGCTGGTCCGGCTCCAGACCGCATTACATTTGCTGTCGCCGCATTCTGAATTCTCAGCTATTCAGGCCCGATACGCCTCCGGACAGTCCCCTCAGCCGGATTCCTCTCCTCGGACAGTACACTTCCCATGTCAGGCCTGCTCAGCGATCCCTGGTTCTATGCCGCCGCCATTCCGGCGGTCATCCTGGTCGGCCTGTCCAAGGGCGGGTTCGGGGGTGCCGTCGGTTTCGTCGGCGTGCCGCTGATGGCGCTGACCATGCCGCCGGTGCAGGCGGCGGCCATCCTGCTGCCGATCCTGTGTCTGATGGATATCGTCTCGGTGTGGACGTGGTGGGGTGTTTACGACCGCAAGATGCTGGTCGACATGATGCCGGGGGCGGTCGTCGGTATCGGGCTGGGCTGGCTGACTGCCGCACTGGTCACCGAAGAGGCGGTGCGGCTGATCGTCGGCGCTGTGGCGATCATCTTCGTCCTGCGATGGCTCTACCTGCAGTTTCGGCATGGCTCCGACCATGCCGTCGCGCCCAACCGCGTTGCAGCCGCGATCTGGGGAACGGTCGCCGGCTTCACCAGCTTCGTCGCGCATGTCGGCGGGCCGCCCTTCCAGGTCTACGCTCTGCCGATCCGCCTCGATCCGAAGGTCTTGTCGGGCACCGCCGCGATCTTCTTCGCCGCCACCAATGCGCTGAAGCTGGTGCCCTATTTCGCACTCGGCCAGTTCGACACCGCCAATCTGACCGCGTCGGCGGTGCTGATGCCGCTGGCCCCTGTTTCGACCGTCCTCGGTGCCTGGCTGGTGCGGCGCATGCGTCCCGAGACCTTCTATCCCTTCACTTACGCAACCGTGGCGGTGGTGGCGGTCAAGCTGCTGTGGGATGGCATCGCCGGTCTCATCTAGCCTTCGGGATTGACCGCCGCATTCGTGTTTCAGGCGGCGATTGCCTCGAGCCGGCGATTGCCGCCTAAAGCCAGTGTTGCGCCGGCCACCAGGACCAGCAGCATGCCGGCAAGGATGCCGATGTCGTGCACGGTCGGCTTGAGCACCATGTCGGCGATAACCACGAGCATTGCCGCATAGTCGAAGCGCGCCACGCTCATCATGCGCTGGGCCATGGCAAGGGCGGCCGGCGTGATGCCTTCCGCGGCGATCATGGCGCCCATGCGCTCGCCCGTGGGCTTGAAGATGAACATGCCGATCGAGAAGGTCGTGGCGTAGCCGGCCAGGCCGATGACGATCCACAGCTCCGAGAAGCCGACCCAGAAGCCGCACATGACGAGGCCGAAAAGCAGCGTCAGCATGGACAATGGAGCGAAGAAGCGGCCTCCCAACTGGCCGCTGGCGCGTATCGCCCAGAGCTTGTCCTCGATGTTTCCGCCACGCTCGGCAAGCATGCCGAGCAGGAACAGGACGAAGCCGCCGCCAACCCACAGGATGGCGCTGACGATGTGGAAGAATTTGACGATGGAGTACAAATCCATGAGGTGCTCCTTTGAGGATGCTGATGTTCGCGGCGGGCGGATCCGCGCCAGCCGCCGGGGAAGCGGGGCCTCTAGCGTGTCGCCTGTTTCGGAACGATGTCGCGAAAAACCTGGCTGTGTTTCGGCATTTTAGCAGGGCATGACGCCCACAAGGCAGCGGACGCGCGGCTGTTTTCTGTTATTATCGAAGGCGCCGGGAGGGTGGGCGCGACATCGTCTGGAAACACCGGCGATGCTAATGCGCCGTCAGCCGAAGTCTCGTTGGCGACGGCAACCGTAGACAAGCAATCATTCCCGCGGGCGGGAAAAGCAATTTGGGGGGACAGACATGCAAGGGGTAGCGCGGAACTTCTTTACCTTGGCAATTATCTATTCGCTGTGTGGGATGGCGCTCGGCATCCACATGGCAATGAGCGGAGACCACGGCCAGATGCCGACCCACGCCCATATAATGGTGGCCGGCTGGCTGATGTCGGCGGTCTTCGCCTTCTTTTATCACCTCTTTCCGGCGGTCGGCCGGACGACGCTGGCCCTCGTCCATTTCTGGCTGACGGCGATCAGCGGCATTGGGCTCATGATCGGCCTTTTTGTCATGCTTGCCGGCAATCCGGCGATAGAACCGGTGCTTGGAATAGCCTCGATCGGTTTCTACGCAGGCATGCTGCTGTTCGCGTTCATCGCGTTGCCGGCAGTCTGGGAAAAGCCCTGAGATTCAGTTCGTGCATGCCGCTCTGGCGACACTTGGTGGCAGCCGTCCCTAACCGCAGTCCAGCGTCCAATCCGTGCCGATTTGGAACAGCGAGAGCCGGTAGCGCAAAAAACAGGCCCGCCATTAAGGCTTCATTAAGCTTTACAGGTGTTTACTATGTTCATCCAGTTATCTGGATTCTTACCGAGTGGTCGGAGCCACTTTGTTTGACGCCTCCCTGTTAAACTCCTGAGAGCCGCGTTTTCGCGGCTCTTTTTTTATCCATCCGCCGAAGCGCGGGGGCCCGTTAACCTTCTGTTAAACATATGCTTGCCTTCGCAGCCGCCGAAGCGCATTTTCAAGCTTCAGCCGTTTATAGGGTGCTGGACGGACGGTGAGAGCCGATTCGGCCGGTTGCAAGTTGCAGGGGCGTATTGATGAACGAGCCTTCGAAGGGCGGTGCGAAAACCGTCAAGCTGGCGGAACGTCGGGTGTTTTCGCAATCCTTCAAGCCGCTCTATCAGGAAGGCATGGGCCTGGTCGAACAGGCGGCGGAGTATCTCGACGGCAAGGGCCGCGCCGAGGCGAAGAAACTGTCGCGCCTGGCAGCCACCCTCTATGCGGCGGAATCGATGCGGCTGACCACCAGGCTAATGCAGGTCGCGTCGTGGCTGCTTTTGCAGCGCGCGGCGAATTCGGGCGAGATGACCCGCGATCAGGTCGCCTCGGAAAAATCCAAAGTGCGCCTGGACACGGCCTCCGCGCACGATGATGCCGCCGGATGGGGCGAACTGCCTGCGGATTTTCTGGACCTTGTCACCCGCTCGTTGCGCCTGCAGGCGCTGGTGCGCCGCATGGATGACGAGATCTACGGCGCCAGCGCCATGTTGGACATGCAACCCGTCGGTCGCCGCACGAATCCGGTTTCCGACCAGATCAGCCTGCTTAACACGGCTTTTGCACGCGGCTGAGATCAACGCTCGCCCTGTTTCCGGTTTGTTCACATTTCGCTGGCATCGCTGTCGGCCGGAGGTAAACTTGCCAGATGGCGGAAGCGATTCGCATCATCGGAATCGATCCGGGGCTCCGACGCACCGGCTGGGGCATCGTCGAGAGCCTTGGCAACTCGTTGCGCTTCATTGCCTCAGGGACCGTCCGGTCCGATGACAAGGCGGCACTGGCGACGCGACTATGCCAGTTGCATGACGGCCTCGCCGAGATCCTGCACAGCGCAATGCCGCACGAAGCTGCGGTCGAGCAGACTTTCGTCAACAAGGACGCCGTGGCGACGCTGAAGCTCGGCCAGGCGCGCGGCATCGCCATGCTGGTGCCGGCGCGGGCCGGCCTCGTCGTCGCCGAATACGCGCCGAATGCCGTCAAAAAGGCGGTGATCGGCGTTGGCCATGGCGACAAGAAACAGATCCACATGATGGTGAAGGTGCTGTTGCCGAAGGCGATATTCGACACCGAACATGCCGCAGATGCGCTTGCCATAGCGATTTGCCACGCGCATCACCGGCAGAGCGTGGCCTACCGGATGGCGCTTGCCGGCTAGCGATGTTCTTGACTTGTTCACGCCTCGGGGCTAAGTAATACCTGAGAGGTATTACCATGCGTATCACCACCAAGGGCCAGGTTACGATTCCCAAGCCGATACGAGATCACTTGGGCATCGGTCCAGGATCTGAGGTCGAATTCGTGGCCACCGACGATGGCGTCCGACTGGTTGCCGTCAATGAGAACATCTCCGAGGAGGAGAGATTGCGCAGGTTCACCGATTTGCTTGACCGCATGGAGGGGACGTTGGATCTGGGCGGTATGACGACGGACGAGTACATGGAGTGGTTGAGGGGGCCGCGTGAAGATCTCGACTTTGATTGACACGAATATCCTGATCGACGTCTGGGGTCCGGCCGGTCCGCTGACAGGATGGTCATCCTCCGCAATCGCATCCTGCCGCTGCGAAGGGGGACTGGTGCTCAACACAATCGTCTGGTCGGAGTTGGCGCCGCTGATTAGGACAGAGGCAGCGCTTAGAAAAGCAGCCGACATGCTCGCGATGGAGCGCGAGTTCCTGCCTTGGGATGCGGCATTCCTAGCCGGCGTCGCGCACTCCCGCTATCGGCGGGCCGGCGGCGTTCGGGAAAGGACATTGCCGGACTTCTTGATTGGTGCCCATGCAAGCGTGGCGGGACACCGCCTTTTGACGCGAGACGCCGCCCGCTACCGCAATTACTTTCCGAATCTCGACATCATTTCTCCCGAAACGCACCCATGAGGGCTGATCGTCCATGATGGATCAGGCATGATCGGCAAGCTCAAGGGCACGCTGGACGAGATCGATGATGATCATTGCGTCGTCGACATCCACGGTGTCGGCTATGTCGCCTATTGCTCGGCGCGTACGCTGGCCGCGCTGCCTTCGCCTGGCGAAGCCGTGGTTCTGTTCATCGAGACCTATGTGCGCGAGGACATGTTGAGGCTCTATGGCTTCCAGTCTCAGCTCGAGCGTGAGTGGTTCCGGCTGCTGATGAACAATGTACAGGGCGTCGGGGCCAAGGTGGCGCTGGCCATCCTGTCGACGCTGGCGCCGGCGGACCTCGCCAATGCCATTGCGCTGCGCGACATCGCCATGGTTTCGCGCGCGCCCGGCGTCGGCAAGAAGGTGGCCGAGCGGATCGTCACCGAATTGAAGAACAAGGCGCCGGCCTATGCCGGGACCGCCTCCGGCACGATCGGCCTGAAGCAGGAGCTCGGCGAGGGCGTCGCTTCAGCGCCGATCACAGACGCCGTCTCGGCGCTAGTCAATCTCGGCTACTCGCGCGACACGGCAGCCAATGCGATTGCCGCGGCGCTGAAGACGGCAGGCGAAGACGCGGACGCGCCGAAGCTGATCCGCTTCGGCCTGAAGGAACTGGCGCGGTGAGCGCTGGCTTGTCCGGTCCTGGGTCCTGTGCGAGTAAGCCCGAATGAGCCTGTCGCCCCGCCTGATCGCTCCGGAAAAACGCGGCGAGGATGCCGATCAGACCCTGCGCCCGCAGACGCTCGACGATTTCGTCGGCCAGGCTGCGGTCCGGGCCAATCTCAAAGTCTTCATCGAGGCCGCCAAGGGACGCAGCGAGGCGCTCGACCATGTGCTGTTCGTCGGACCTCCGGGGCTCGGCAAGACGACGCTGGCACAGATCATGGCGCGCGAACTGGGCGTCAATTTCCGCTCGACCTCCGGCCCGGTCATCGCCAAGGCCGGCGATCTCGCGGCCCTGCTCACCAATCTCGAGGAAGGCGATGTGCTCTTCATCGACGAAATCCATCGGCTGAGCCCGGCGGTGGAAGAAATCCTCTATCCGGCGATGGAGGATTTCCAGCTCGACCTGATCATCGGCGAGGGGCCGGCGGCACGCTCCGTCAAGATTGACCTTGCCCGCTTCACCCTCGTCGCTGCCACGACGCGGCTTGGCCTGCTTACCAACCCGCTGCGCGACCGATTCGGCATTCCGGTCCGGCTCAATTTCTATTCGGTCGAGGAACTGGAGCACATCGTGCGGCGCGGCGCGCGCATCCTGCGGATGCCGCTCGGCGACGATGGCGCGCTGGAGATCGCGCGCCGCGCGCGCGGCACGCCCCGGATCGCTGGAAGACTGCTGCGCCGCGTGCGCGATTTCGCGGCCGTCGCCGGCGATGGCCATGTCGATCGCCGGATCGCCGATGAGGCGCTGACGCGGCTGGAAGTCGACGCGCTCGGTCTCGACGCGCTCGATCGCCGTTACCTCGGCATGATTGCGCGCAATTTCGGCGGCGGGCCGGTCGGCATCGAGACGATCGCCGCCGGCCTTTCGGAGCCGCGCGACGCGATCGAGGACATCATCGAGCCCTATCTGATCCAGCAGGGCTTCATCCAGCGAACGCCGCGCGGCCGGGTGCTGACGGCCAATGCCTGGCGCCACCTCGGCCTCGACGCGCCGAAGGACCTGGCACAGCAGCAGATCAACCTCTTCCAGGAAGAGTAGATTCCGCCGCACCTGCGCGAGGAGGCGATCGAGAACCTGCGCAAGATCTCCTAAACTTAGCCGGGCTGCCGGCGCAATTATGGGTTTTATCGAAGGCACCGCTTCGGGGCATGCCGCCGCGATCCAGGTGTCGGAGCCATGCTATGATAACCAGACGCGCATTCCTGCGCCTTGTCGGCGGGTCCCTCCTGGCCGCGGCCGCTTTCGGCACCTATGCTGTCGGCATCGAGCCGATGCTGTTGACGCATGTGAAGCGCTATGCGCTGACGCCGCCGCATTGGCCCGATGGCTTGAAGCTGCGCATCGTCGCGCTCGCCGATATCCATGCCTGCCGGCCGTGGATGACGCCGGAGCGGATCCGATCACTGGTAAATCAGGCTAACGCCCTGGAGCCGGACCTGATCGTCCTGCTCGGCGACTATGCGGCTGGCACACGTCTGGTGAGGGACTGGGTGAATGCCTCCGAATGGGCTCCGGCCCTGTCAGGTCTCAAGGCACCGCTGGGCACCGTCGCGATCCTCGGCAATCATGACTGGTGGGAGGATCTGAGTGCACAGGCGGCTGGAGCCGGACCGACGATCGCACGCAGGGCACTGGAGGCAGCGGGCATTCCGGTCCTGGAAAACGACGTCGTGCGCCTGGAAAAAGACGGGCATGGCTTCTGGGTCGCCGGGCTTGCCGACCAACTGGCGTTGCGGCCGAGCTGGGGCCGTACTAGGTTCAAAGGACTGGATGACCTTAAGGGCACGCTGGCCAAGATCAGCGACCACCGCTCGCCGATCATCCTGCTCGCCCACGAGCCAGACATTTTCCCCACCGTGCCATGGCGGGTTTCGCTCACTCTGTTCGGCCACACCCATGGCGGGCAGGTGCGGCTGTTCGGCTATTCACCGGTCGTTCCGTCACGTTTCGGGAATCGCTACGCCTATGGCCATGTCGTCGAAAACGGCCGCAATCTGATCGTCTCGGGCGGGCTCGGCTTCAGCATATTGCCGGTCCGTTTCGGGATGCGTCCAGAGATCCTGTCTATAGATCTGGGATAATGCACTATGTCCCGGCTCAATGCAGCGACCTGATCACGTCCATCACTTCGGGCTCGGCCTTGTCGCCGCCGAAGGCATCGACGATCCCAAAGGCGCCGCCATAGCTCCACGCCGACCAGGAGAAGCCGTACGCCTCGGCACGCGCGATCATGTCCCTGACATAGGCGGCCCGGTACCGGGGAGGCACGACATAGGCATTGCCATATTCCTGGCGGATCATGCCGAACTCGCCAAGCGTGATGTTTTCCGGCCTGACGCCATTGGCCTTCGCCCACGCCTCGACCTTAATGAAGGGCGCATCCATTAGTCCCAGCAGTTTGTCGGGGCTGTCCATGCTGGCGACCTGTTCGTCGAGATAGGCGAGCAAGCCGCCCTGCCGGGCCTGCGGCGCCTCGGCCCTGATCCTGGCGCGGATTCTGTCGAGCGTCATGTCGAGTTGCGCCTTTGGAACGGCGGTCAGCGGGTAAGGCAGTCCCGTAACATAGGGAATAAAATCGCCTGCCCATGTGGCGCCCTGATGGGTGAGCAGGAACGGATCGTAGGAGTGGAAGGTCCAGATAATATTGTCATCCGGGATCGCCTTGGCATCGATCTTTGCGAGCGACGATGCCGCGGAATAGCAGGCGCCGGTCAAGATCAGAGTCAGTTTCGTGGCGGAGGAGCGTGCGGCGGCGAACAATTTGCGCTGACGGTCCGGCCAGAGGCTGGTGCCGTCGCTGTCGCAGTCGACGATCGGTTCGTTCATCAATTCGAAGGCGACCTTTAGCGGGTCCTCGCCGGCCAGCGTCCGGCCCATCCTGCGCACAGCCTCGACATAGAGGTCGAAGGTTCGCGGGTCGTCCATCACCTGCGCCACGCCGATCTTGCGACTGCCGCCGGCCGGGATCAGGTGCATGTCGACGATCACCTTCAGCCCGGCCCGATTGATCATGCGCACGGAGTCCAGCACGCTGGCGTAGAGGTCGTCGCGCAGGTCCATGGTCTTGTCTGACAGAAAGGGCGAGGGGTCCACCGGCATGCGCAGGAAATCGAAGCCGGCATCCTTTAGTGCCTTGAGGTCGGTATCCCTGAGGAACTTGCGCCATTCCGGATAGGGCAGGATGGCCTTGGCGTCACCCCATCGATCCTCGCCGGGCCACGTGACCCATTGGTCGAGATTGAGGCCGCGCTTCATCGAAAAGGTCGCCGCCTGGCCGGGCGTTCCCAAAGCCGCCAACCCCAACAGTGCGGCCGCCAAGGTCTTGATCATCGCCGTCAACAGTGCCATCGGGTTCATGCGCCAAGCCAGTGTGTGTCGCCCACAGGCGTGCAGCGGTTTCAAAACAACGACTTGCACGAGACAATTGCCTGGAGCGCGGTCGGCTAGAGGTGCCTCGACGGGACTGAAAAAGGAAGCGCAATGGGCGATCATGGTGAATCGGCTTTGATGGCGGGGCTTTCCGGCGCTGTAACCGCCTTTGGGCATAGGCTGATGGCGCGGGTCTACTACGCCGACACCGACTTCTCCGGCGTCGTCTACCATGCTCGCTATCTCGAGTTCTTCGAGCGCGGCCGCTCAGACTATCTCAGGTTGACAGGCGTGCACCACACGGAACTCGCCGGCGGCAAGCATGGCGAGAGAATAGTCTGGGTGGTGCGCCGCATGGAGATCGACTTCCGCGGCTCCGCCCGTATCGACGACATTCTGACCATCGACACACGGACCGAGGAAATTTCGGGCGCCCGCATCTTCATGGCGCAGCAGCTCAAGCGCGGCGAAGAGGTGCTGGTCGAGGCCAAGGTCGAGGCCGCGATCATCGGCGAGAACGGCCGGCCAAGGCGGTTTCCCAAGGAATGGGTGGCGGCTTTCATGCCCAAGCTGCTCTGACATTCCGGTGTTGCCGGGCACGCACGCCGCAGCTCGCTGCGCTCCCAATGCCCACGTATACGCGCTCACCCACCCGGGGCGTCGCGTTGGATGGCGGCATTGTAGGAGCGGGCGCGGCAATGCGCCGCGCCGAACTCACTAACCCATCCTTAACCATAACAGTTCATGAAGAGTTCGGTGAAGATTGGCGGAGTCGCACGCCTTCCTTTCACCAATATTTGCCCCGAAAAGGCCGCTAACGGCACGGTTGGGGTTGTTATGGTTGCTACGCGCGAACCGACCACAGGGATGCCAGGGGCCAGCCGCCAGCTTTGCCCGGAAAATCTTAAGGACGTCACGATGGAAACTATCGCACTCGCCGAACCGGGCGCGCAATTGTCGATTTGGTCGCTGTTCATGCAGGCCAGCTGGGTGGTCAAGCTGGTCATGATCGGGCTGCTCTGCGCCTCGGTTTGGACCTGGGCGATCATTGTCGACAAGCTGGTGACCTATGCCCGCATGCGGCTGGCGCTCAACCGGTTCGAACAGGTGTTCTGGTCCGGGCAGTCGCTGGAAGAGCTCTATCGGACGCTCGCCGACCGCAAGACATCAGGCATGGGCGCGATCTTCGTTGCCGCGATGCGCGAATGGAAGAAGAGCTTCGAGAAGGGCGCAAAGACGCCGCTTGGACTGCAGACCCGCATCGACAAGGCGATGGATCTGGCGCTGACCCGCGAGATGGAAAAGCTGGAGGGACGCCTCGGCTTCCTCGCCACCACGGGTGCCGCCGCGCCGTTCATCGGCCTGTTCGGCACCGTCATCGGCATCATGACCTCGTTCCAGGCAATTGCCGGTTCGAAGAACACGAGCCTCGCGGTTGTGGCGCCCGGCATCGCGGAGGCGCTGCTGGCAACGGCCATCGGCCTGCTCGCCGCCATCCCGGCGGTCATCGCCTACAACAAGCTGTCCTCCGACGCGAGCAAGATCGCGGTTCGCATGGAAGGGTTCTCCGACGAGTTCTCCGCCATACTCTCGCGCCAAATCGATGAAAAAGTCGCGCCGAAGGCCTAAGGAGCAACGAGATGGGTATGTCCGTAGGCATGGGCGGGCGCGGCGGGCGCGGCCACAGGCGGCGCGGCCGTCATCATGGGCTGATGTCGGAAATCAACGTCACGCCTATGGTCGACGTGATGCTGGTGCTCTTGATCATCTTCATGGTCGCCGCACCGATGCTGACGGTGGGCGTGCCGGTCGATCTGCCCGAGACCAAGGCCAGCGCGCTGAACGCCGATACGCAGCCGATCGCCATTACGATCGACGGAACAGGCAAGATCTTCCTGCAGGAGACTGAGATTCCCGAGGACGAACTGGTCGCCAAGCTGCAGGCGATTTCAAAGACCGGCTATGAAGAGCGCATCCTCATTCGAGGCGACAAGACCACCAATTACGGGGACGCCATGGTGGTCATGGGCCTTATCACAAGTGCGGGTTACAAGAACATCGCCCTGCTTTCGCTGCCACAACAGGGTCAATAGACGCGAGATGAAGACCGGCCTCACCACATCGGTGATCCTGCACACGGTAGCGCTGGCCTTCGGCCTATTGACGCTGTCGGCGCCGGCCCCCCTGCCATCTGCCGATGTCGAGTCGGTCGCCGTCGATATCGTTCCGATGGAGGACGTTGCGCAGACGCTGCAAGGCGACAAAAAAGCGGTGATGCACGAAAAACCCGCGCCATTGCCGACTCAGCGCCCTGACGTTGTGCCGGATGCGCAGAAGGTAGGGGAAAACAGCGTCGACACCGACAAGCCGGTCACGCCCCAAGCAAAGCCCAAGCCGGTCGAGAAGTCGGCGGCAGCCCCGCCGGCGCCGACCCCAACCGAGAAACCCAAGTCCGAAGACTCACCCAAGCCGAAGGCAGAGCCGAAGCCAACGCCGGCGACGGAAGTGGCGCCGGTGCCCACGCCCAAGGAAGAGGTCAAGCCCGAGCCGGTCAAGCAGGTTGACCCTAAGCCGACTCCGGCAAAGGTGCCGACGCCGACGCCGCCGCAGGACAAGACCGCCGCAATCGAACCGAAGCCCGAGGTCAAGCCTGACGCGATCGCCGAGGCCATCGACCAGCCGCCACCGCCCGAAGAGACGCAACTGCCGAATTCGGCGCCCGCGCCCGAGGCACGGCCGAAGCCGGCCCAGGCGGAAAGCGCCAAGGCGCCGGACCGCAAAGATGCCGACAAGCCAGTCAAGGAGGCGTCGTCGAAGCCGAAGTCGGACGAAAAGCAATTTAATGAGGGCGAGATTTCGGCGCTTCTCAACAAGCAGAAGCCATCAGGGGGCGGCGCCAAGCGGTCGACCCAGCAGGCGTCGCTCGGCGGCGAAAAGGATCAGGGACAGAAGCTGTCGAAGTCCGAGCAAGGCGCTTTGGAGGATCAGCTGAAGGGTTGCTGGTCCATCCCAGCGGGCCTGGAAGGTGCGGAAAATTTTGTGGTTGTGATTCAGTTCAATCTAAATGTTTCCGGCAAGCTTGACGGTCGCCCGACCGTGGCGACGTCGAGCGGCAATCGCCAGTTCGACGAAAGCGCCGTACGCGCCGTCCAGAAATGCGACATGGCGGGTCTGCAAGTCCCTGCCGGCAAGCATGACATCTGGAATGATGTCGAGGTCACTTTCGATCCAAGAGAGATGCTTGGCCTCTAGGCCGAGAGCTGGAACAGTCGAAGAAGAAAAGCGAGAACACATGAGATCTTTCCTCAATCCGCTCCTGGTGCTTTTAGCGGTGACGCTGGGCATAACGGCAGGTTCTGCTGTTCCAGCTCTGGCCAAAGTTGAGCTCAAGGTTACCGGAGGCAACATTGAGCCGCTGCCGATAGCCATCACGGATTTTCAGGGCGCGCTTGGCGCGCAGATATCGGCAATCGTCACAGCCGATCTGAAACGGTCTGGCCTGTTCGCGCCGATCGACAAGGGCGCCTTCATCGAGAAGATCGCCAATCCGGATGCGCAGCCTCGCTTCGACGACTGGAAGGTGATCAACGCGCAGGCGTTGGTGACCGGAAGCGTCGGCAAGGAAGCGGATGGCCGCATTCGTGCTCAATACCGGCTTTGGGATACCTTTGCCGGTCAGCAGATGGCCGGCGAGCAGTTCTTCGCCAACGACGCCAATCAGCGCCGCGTCGCGCACATCATCGCCGACGCCATCTATGAACGGATAACCGGCGAGAAGGGCTATTTCGACACGCGCGTCGTCTTCATCGATGAATCCGGCGCCAAGAATGCCCGCAAGAAGCGCCTCGCAATCATGGACCAGGACGGCGCCAATGTGCGCTATCTCTCCGACGGAAAGTCGATCGTGCTGACGCCGCGCTTCTCACCGAACCGGCAGGAAATCACCTATATGTCCTATGAAAGCGGTCAGCCGCGGGTCTACCTGCTGCAGATCGAGACCGGCCAGCGCGAACTTGTGGGCAATTTCCCCGGCATGACATTTGCCCCGCGCTTCTCGCCGGACGGCCAGAAGGTGATCATGAGCCTGCTGCGTGACGACGGTAATTCCAACATCTTCGCCATGGACCTCAGAAGCCGCTCGACGACGCGCTTGACCAACTCGACCGCCATCGACACTTCGCCCTCGTACTCGCCAGACGGCAGCAAGGTAGTGTTCACCTCCGACCGGGGCGGCCGCGCGCAGATCTATGTCATGGGCGCCGACGGCTCGGGCCAGACCCGCATTTCCTTCGGCGACGGCGTCTATTCGACTCCGGTCTGGTCGCCACGCGGCGACCTTATCGCCTTCACCAAACAGAGCGGCGGCGAATTCCAGATCGGCGTCATGAAGACCGATGGGTCGGGTGAACGGATCCTGTCCTCCGGCTTCCAGCAGGAGGGGCCGACCTGGGCGCCCAATGGTCGCGTGCTGATGTTCTTCCGCGATTCGGCAGGCGGCCCCAAGCTGGTATCCGTCGATCTGACTGGCCGCAACGAACAGCCGATCCCGACTTCGAACTTTGCTTCCGACCCTGCTTGGTCGCCGTTGCTGGAGTAGTTTCGGCTGAATTGCCACACCGACTTAAAAGGGGCCGTTTCGGCCCCTTTTCCATGCCGCGGTCGCGTTTTGGCCGTATTTCCGCCTAGGGTCCGCGCCAAATGTGGCCTTGGTTTCAAGGTGAATAACCAAATATTAACCGTGTTTGTTGAATGCAGGTTAACCCAAACGTGGTTACTGGGTGATCAACGAAATCACTCGAATACGATCACTCAAAATATGAAGGAGAGGCGGCATGGGCCGTATCGCAGCACTTACCAGAAACCCGGTCATGATCGCGCTGGTGGCGATGCTCGCCATCACAGGTTGCGCCTCGAAGAAGACGCCGAACAGCGCGGCCGATCTTGGCCTCAACGGCGCCGGCGCCGCCACGCCCGGCTCGGCGCAGGACTTCACCGTCAATATCGGCGACCGCATCTTCTTCGACACCGACTCGACCTCGATCCGTGCCGACGCGCAGACGACGCTCTCCCGCCAGGCCCAATGGCTCAACCAGTACAAGCAGTACGCCATCGTCGTTGAGGGCCACGCCGATGAGCGCGGCACGCGCGAATACAATCTGGCGCTTGGCGCTCGTCGCGCCGCCGCCACCCGCGACTTCCTCGTCTCGAAGGGCGTCTCTTCCAGCCGCCTCAAGACGATTTCCTACGGCAAGGAACGGCCTGTCGCGGTATGCGACGACATTTCCTGCTGGTCGCAGAACCGCCGGGCGGTCACCACGCTGAGCGGCGCTGGTTCCTGAGGCTCTCGACCTCCGACTGGCGCGCGGAGACCGCGCGCTGGCCGGCAGCGGCAAAAATGCAACACACCTGCCTGAAAGGCGGCCTTCGGGCCGCCTTTTTCCTGTCTGGACGCTTGAAACAAAATTTGGCCGAAGTCTCGGCTCCTGCTATGAGCCGAGGGCGCTTGGCTGGTCGCATTTGATTGGAAGGCGTGGACAGGCAAACGAAATCACGGCGAGAGGCACATGCATTTGAGATCGGTTCTGAGCGGCACCCTTGCGCTGCTGCTCCTATCAGGCGTCACCGCCTTGGCTAGCGGTTCGGCGACGGGCACCCCGGCAAAGAGCGGGTTTTCCTTCCATCTGCCAGGTTTGGAGTTGCCCGGGATTTTCGGTGAGAAGAAGAAGCCGGACCAGCTTCAGATGGCACAGTCCGACGGCGCCGCCGTCACCAGCCTGGAAGAGCAACTGCGGCAGATGAACGGCAAGATCGAGGAACTCAATTTCCAGGTCCTGCAGATGCAGGAACAGATCCGCAAGCAGCAGGAAGACAACGAGTTCCGCTTCCAGCAGCTCGAAGGCGGCACGCAGGGCGGCCAGCCGCAGAAGAAGTCGGACGCCACCACCGACACCAATACCGATGTCGCCGCGGCACCGCCAAGCCAGGCGCCGGCCGATGCAGCCTCCAGCGGGGGGAAGACGGTCGAGGACGTCATCGTCGAATCACCCGTTGGCGATCCCGGCAAATTGATCCCCGGCGCCGGAGCGCCGGAAAAGACGTTCGGGACCATCACGGTCGACAAGAACGGCAACGTGATCGATGCAGGCGGCAACACCCAGGCGGCCGCGCCGGCCCAGGACAGCGCTCCGGCCCCGCAGGCCCCGGCCAAGGCCGGCAAGTCCGACGGCACGGTGGTGGCGGCTCTGCCCGCCACCAATGATCCGGAGGAACTCTATCGCAACTCCTATCAGTTCATCCTGTCGGGCGATTACAGCACGGCGGAAAAAGGCTTTCGCGACCACATCTCCCGCTTCCCGAAGAATGCGAAGGCCGCCGACGCGCATTACTGGCTGGGAGAATCGCTGCTTGGCCAGCAGAAATACCGCGACGCCGCCGAGACCTTCCTTGCCGCCAGCAAGGATTACCCCAAGGCCAAGAAAGCTCCCGACATGCTGCTGAAGCTCGGCGTTTCGCTGGTCGGGCTCAAGCAGCATGACGTGGCGTGCGCCACTTTCAGCGAAGTCGGCAAGCGCTATCCCGATATTTCCGGCGCGCTCAAGGAGCGCATCAAGCAGGAGAAGGCGCTCGCGGCGTGCTGAGCCCACACTTGCATGCCGCCGTCCGATCGCGCGACGGGCATTGATGCTCGACACCGAGCCTGATCTTTCTCACTCTCTTTTTTCCCATATCGACTTTGCCAGCGGCGCTGTCGTGGCGGTATCCGGCGGCAGCGACTCGACTGCCCTGCTCCTCCTTCTCAAAGAACATCTCGATCGAACCGCACCGGCAACGAAATTGCTGGCGGTGACGATCGATCATAGATTGCGGCCCGGCTCGGCGGCGGAAGCGCGGGCGGTAGCGATGCTATGCACCGCATATGCAATCCCCCACCGGGTCCTGTCCTGGTCTGGGCCCAAGCCCTCGACAGGCCTGCCCGCGGCCGCACGCGAAGCGCGCTACCGGCTATTGGCCCAGGCCGCGCGCGCCGAAGGCATGGGCCTGATCCTGACCGGACATACCGCCGACGACCAGGCGGAGACGGTGCTGATGCGACAGGCACGCCAGGAAGGCCTAGGACGCGATGAGGGCCGGGGCCACGTCGATATGACGGGCCGAGACCACGCCGACATCACGGGCCGGGGGCTTGCGGGCATGGCGCCGGCTACCCTCCACGACTGCCGCGACTGGATCGTGCGGCCCCTGCTCGGCACGCGGCGTTCGGCGCTGCGCGATTTTCTGCGGCGACGGCAGATCGGATGGGCGGAGGATCCGACCAACACGGACAGTGCTTTCGAAAGGCCTCGCATGCGAACGGCTCTTGCCGAGGAGGGCGGCGGACGGCTTGTGAACGATGCGCTGGCGCTGGCCGAACGAGAAGCGGCGGCACGCTGCCGGCTTGGTGGCGCCGCGGCGGATTTGATCGTCCGCTTCGCCGCCCGGCCCGCCGCCGGGCTCATCCGCCTCGACCCGGCTTTGCTGACCTGTGGCGACGAACCGGCGGCCATCTATGCATTGCGCATCCTGCTGGCCACGCTCGGCGGGGTCGGGTTCCTCCCCGATCTGGCCCGTGGCGAGGCGCTTTTCGGCCGGCTGAAGACTGGATTTCTTTGCGCCACATTGTCGCGGACCGTGGTCGATTTCCGCCGTGCTGGGATCTTCCTGCGCCGCGAGGCGCGCGGCTTGCCGCCAGCCGCCACGGCCATGGGCACTATGGTCTGGGATGGCCGCCGCCAGATCACATTGGACGACGTCCATCGCACAATGTTGATCGCGCCGTTGGGTCAGGCTGAAGCTAAGCGTCTGGTCGTCGACGAGGGGGAAATCCCGCCGAGCCTGGCGCGTGCCGCCCTGGCGACGGAGCCTGCTCTGTGGAAAGCCAGTGAGGTCCTTGCATTGCCGGGCGTGTCGGAGCCGCTCGTCGCGCCCTTCGCCCGGTTCCTGCCGTCCTTCGATCTGGCGCCGGCACGGGCCGTTGGCCGGTTGATCGGCGCGGCGCCGTTCCCGGCTTCGCCTCTCAGAGGCGACGGTACCGAGCGACGGGGCGCGAAAGCTTAACCCAGACGTGCTGTTCTGCTTGGCAAGGCAAGGCGCTCTCCCTATGTTAGGCGCAAGTTTCCTCTCATGATGTGTCCGCCTGGCGGACGCCAACGGGACAATTGATGAATCCGAACTATCGCAACCTCGCGCTCTGGGCGATCATAGCAGTCCTGCTCATTGCGCTGTTCAATCTGTTCCAGACGCCGCAGACACGCGGGGCATCGAGCGACGTGCCTTACTCGCAGTTCCTGCAGGACGTCGCGGCGGGCCGGGTCAAGACCGTGACCATCGCCGGCGCCCGGATCAGCGGCACCTACACGGACAATGCCAGCGGCTTCCAGACCTATTCGCCAGGCGATCCGGCGCTGGTTTCGCGGCTGCAGGACAAGAACGTCACCATCAATGCGCGGCCCGAGACCGACGGCTCCAACACGCTGTTCGGCTATCTTATTTCGTGGCTGCCGATGATCCTCATCCTCGGCGTGTGGATATTCTTCATGCGGCAGATGCAGTCCGGCTCCGGACGAGCCATGGGCTTCGGCAAGTCGAAGGCCAAGCTGCTCACCGAGGCGCATGGGCGCATCACTTTCCAGGATGTCGCCGGCGTCGACGAGGCCAAGGAAGACCTAGAAGAGATTGTCGAATTCCTGCGCGATCCGCAGAAGTTCCAGCGGCTTGGCGGCAAGATCCCGCGCGGCGTGCTGCTCGTCGGTCCTCCCGGAACCGGCAAGACGCTGCTCGCGCGTTCGGTTGCCGGCGAGGCCAATGTGCCGTTCTTCACCATTTCCGGTTCGGACTTCGTCGAGATGTTCGTCGGCGTCGGCGCCAGCCGCGTGCGCGACATGTTTGACCAGGCCAAGAAGAATGCGCCCTGCATCATCTTCATTGATGAAATCGACGCGGTCGGCCGCCATCGTGGGGCAGGCCTTGGCGGCGGCAATGACGAGCGCGAACAGACGCTCAACCAGCTGCTGGTCGAGATGGACGGCTTCGAATCCAATGAGAGCATCATCCTGATCGCGGCCACCAACCGTCCGGACGTGCTCGACCCGGCTTTGCTGCGTCCGGGCCGCTTCGACCGTCAGGTGACGGTGCCGAATCCGGACATTGCCGGCCGTGAGAAGATCCTCAAGGTGCATGTGCGCAACGTTCCTTTGGCTCCGAATGTCGATCTCAAAGTGATTGCCCGAGGGACGCCTGGCTTCTCCGGCGCCGACCTTGCCAACCTTGTCAATGAGAGCGCTCTTCTTGCCGCTCGGCGAAACAAGCGCCTTGTCACCATGGCCGAATTCGAAGACGCCAAGGACAAAATCATGATGGGCGCCGAGCGCCGTACATTGGCGATGACGGACGATGAGAAGAAGAACACGGCCTATCATGAGGCAGGCCATGCGCTGATCGCCGTCAAGGTCGCCGGCATCGACCCGATCCACAAGGCGACGATCATTCCCCGCGGCCGCGCTCTGGGCATGGTGATGACCCTGCCAGAAAACGATCGCGTGTCGTTCTCGCGGGAAAAGGCGGTGGCTCAGCTGGCCATGTTGTTTGGCGGGCGGGAAGCCGAAATCTACAAGTTCGGCCCGGCAAAAGTGACGAGCGGTGCCTCCGGCGACATCCAGATGGCAACCAACCTTGCCCGCGCCATGGTCATGGAATGGGGCATGAGCGAGAAGCTCGGGCGTGTTCGTTACAAGTCGAACCAGCAGGAGGTTTTCCTCGGCCATTCGGTGGCGCAGTCGACGCATATGTCTGACGAAACAGCCAAGATCATCGACGATGAGGTGCGCATGCTGATCGAGGATGGCGAGACCACGGCGCGCAATCTGATCAAGAAGCACGCCAAGGATTTCGAGGCCATCGCGCAGGGTTTGCTCGAGTATGAGACGCTTTCCGGCGAGGAGATCAAGCAGTTGATCGCCGGCCACAAGCCTTCGCGCGACCTGGGCGACGATTCACCGCCAAGCCGCGGCTCGGCTGTGCCGAAATCCGGACGGCGCAAGAAGGGCCCCGAGCCTGAAGGCGGAATGGAACCGCAGCCGACCAGCTAAGCCTGGGAATAGTCGATTTGAGCGAACGCCGCGGCCTGACCGCGGCGTTCTTGTTTTGAGAGGGCGAAAACCGCAAGTCAGCCAATCTCCCCCTCGTGGGGAAGATGTCCGGCGGGACCAGGCTGGGCGCTGGCCCGGCGACTTTTCTGGAGCCGTTCATCGCTTTATGGAGCCGTCGAACCGCTTCCTCAAGGAAAGCCGTTAGGGCGGTTCACCGTTTCATGGTAACGGCAGAGCGCTCTAACTTTTGTCTTTACGCAATTCCGTACGGAAACCCGCTTCACACTTTTCCTGGAATTGCCCTAGGCGCTTTCGCTCCTCTCCTGGAATTGCGATATCGTTGGGAGCTGCGGTCCTTCACGCCCCCCTGCCGGGCGTCACGCAGTTGGCAACGTCGCCAACGGCGGCGCTCCTCAAAGCACTGGAGAGCCCCGTCTGAGACCGCCGATAAAAAAGCCCGCGAGCCTTGGGGCTCGCGGGCCTTGTTTTCTCAGATGCGGGTGTCGATCAGCTCTTCAGCTTGGCATTGCACAGGCTGTAGAAGCCGCCACCCTTCTGGATCCACTTCAGGCCGCCGAGCGTGTTGGCGTCCTTGTTGAGGTAGTACTGTTCGAGGCAGGTATGCATGCGGCCCTTGGCCGGGGTCTCGCTGGCGAATTTCGGCGAGATGGCAGTCGGGAAGGTAACGCCCTGCGGTGCCGGAGCCGTTGGCTTAGCCGGCTCGCTCTTGTACTTGGCTTCGCTCGGAGCCGGAACGGTCTCGTCTTCAGCAGCGCTGGCGCCGCACTCGGCCTTGCGGAAGTCGTTCCACTTCATGCCGTTCAGGGTATTGGCCGTCTTGGCGGATTGATACTTGGTGCTGCACTCGGCCATGGTCAGGCTCTTGCCCGAAGCGTCGGCCGCGGCTGTCGTGGTTGCGGCCTTCGTGGCAGCGGGCTTGGTCTCGGCGGCGGCGGAAGCGCCGGCTGCGCATTCGGCCTTGCGGAAGTCGTTCCACTTCATGCCGTTCAGCGTACCCGCTGCCTTCGCGGCTTGATACTTGGCGCTGCATTCCTTGGACGTCAGGCCTTTGGCGGTATCCTCGGCCGCGGCTTTGGCAGGCTTCGCTTCAGCCGGTTTCGTTTCGGCAGCCTTGGAAGCCGCGGGCTTAGCCGTCTCGGGCTTGGCGGCTGCCGGCTTGGTATCGGTCGCGGCGGCTGCGTCGGTGCCGCACTGCGCCTTTCGGAACTGGTTCCAGGTCGCGCCGGCAAGTGTGCCCGCGTCCTTGGCCGCGTTATACTTCGTGCTGCATTCGGCCATCGTCAACGCGCTGGCTGGCGAAGCCAAGTACAACGTCGCCACGGCAAGGCCGGTCAAAGTAACAAGTCGGTGGATGAGCATAGCGTTTCTCCGTTGCGGCAGCCCATGATACGTCCCTGCAAATCAATAGCGCTCAACGGTCGGTTGCGCCAGATGGCAAGTGGCGTAAATTTGGGCAAAAGTGCCCGTCTCTCAATAAGGTGATGAAATCATTGTGCGATGTCGGGGCGAAGCGGGCCTTTCAGCCGGGTGCACCTGCGTCAATTTGCTCGCATAGCGCGTATTCCCCGGGTGCGAAGGCGCATTCCGGGGCGCCACGCCCATACTTTGCAGTGCATCCACGCAAAGGACTTGGTAACATATAATCACACAATGTGATAAAAGTACGCCCATCGATTGTGGCAGGACGTTGCCCGGGAAGCGTCAGGGGATTCGACTGAAATGGCAGGGACTTATTTCGGCACGGACGGCATTCGCGGGCGGGCCAACAAATTTCCGATGACTGCGGAAATCGCCATGCGAGTGGGCATGGCCGCCGGCCTCTCTTTTCAGCGCGGAAGCCATCGTCATCGCGTCGTGCTGGGCAAGGATACGCGGCTGTCCGGCTACATGATCGAGAACGCGATGGTTGCCGGGCTCTGCGCCGCCGGCATGGACGTGTTCCTGCTCGGACCGATCCCGACACCGGCGGTCGCCATGCTGGTGCGGTCGTTGCGCGCCGATATCGGCGTGATGATCTCGGCCTCGCACAATCCCTACTACGACAATGGCATCAAGCTGTTCGGCCCCGATGGCTACAAGCTCTCCGATGAGATCGAGGAGCGCATCGAGGCCATGCTCGACAAGGATATCGAACTGTCGCTCGCCGATTCCGACGGGCTAGGGCGCGCCAAGCGCGTCGATGGCGTGCATGACCGTTACATCGAATTCGCCAAGCGCACACTGCCGCGTTCGATGTCGCTTTCGGGCCTCAGGATCGTCATCGATTGCGCCAACGGCGCCGCCTATAAGGTGGCTCCAGAGGCGCTGTGGGAACTCGGCGCCGAAGTGGTGGCCATCAATGTCGAGCCCAACGGCTTCAACATCAACAAGGAGTGCGGCTCTACCCATCCCGCCGGCCTGCAGAAGAAAGTACACGAAGTGCGCGCCGATATCGGCATCGCGCTCGATGGGGACGCCGACCGTGTCGTCATCGTCGATGAGAACGGAGCGATCGTCGACGGCGACCAGATCATGGCAATGATCGCCGAGTCCTGGCACCAGAGCGGACGGCTTGCCGGAGGGGGCGTCGTTTCCACCGTGATGTCCAATCTCGGGCTCGAGCGCTTCCTTGGCGACATGAAGCTGCAATTGCACCGAACCAAGGTCGGGGACCGGTATGTCGTCGAGCATATGCGGGCGCATGGGCTCAATGTCGGCGGCGAACAATCCGGCCATATCGTGCTGTCGGATTTCTCGACCACGGGCGACGGCTTGGTCTCGGCGTTGCAGGTATTGGCCTGCATCAAGCGCCAGGGGCGGCCGGTCAGCGAACTGTCGAGGAAGTTCGAACCGGTGCCGCAACTTCTCAAGAACGTCACCATTTCAGGCGGCAAGCCGCTCGAGGAAGCTCCGGTGAAGGCAGCTATCGAAGACGCCCGCAGTCGCCTCGGCAAGGCCGGTCGTCTGGTCATCCGGCCTTCGGGCACCGAACCGCTCATCCGCGTCATGGCCGAAGGCGACGACCCGGCACTGGTCGAAGCTGTCGTGAACGACATTATCGGCGTCATTTCGGAGAACCGCAGCGCCGCCTGACCAAGCGCGCGTCACGGCTGGAATTTCAAAGCCCGCCTCACGGCGGGCTTTTTGTTGCCGTCAGCGTCGACCGGCCCAGCCCTCAGAACCCTCCCTTGTCTTAATTGTAAATATTCGTGGTTAAGCAACAGGGTTAAATGCCTTTTAACCTTTGGGATTCATTATCCACGACTGAAAGACAATCGCATTCGGACACGATCGCCGTTCCGACCTTCCAGGGGTGACAAGCATGTTCAATACAGTAAGAAAGGCCTTGTGCGCGGCGCTGTTCGCCGGCATGGCAGGATCGGCGTTCGCAGCCGATTTCGTGGAGCCTCCGGTGGTCGAACAGGCGCCTCCGGAGCCGGTCTATGAACAGCCGGCCGATGTCGGCGGCTGGTACATTCGCGGCGACATCGACTATCACAAGTCGAGGTTCCGCGGCGCGGACTACATAACTTATGGAACGCCTGCGGGCGGTACCGGCAGCTTCGACACCGGATCGCTCAAGGGCGGGTTTTCGGCCGGCGCTGGTGTCGGTTATCAGATCACCAACCATTTCCGGGCCGACTTCACGGGCGACTACTGGTTCAAATCCAAATTCAACGGCAGCACGTCGTGCGGCTCCTGCTTCTCGACGGAAGTCGGCCACTTTTCGGCGCTGCTGTTGATGGCAAATGCCTATGCCGATCTCGGTACATGGCATGGCGTCACACCTTACGTCGGCGCCGGCATTGGCGGCGCGCATGTCAAATGGGACTCCATCAGCGACCCCAACACCACCGAATTCAACCCGGGATCGTCCAACTGGCGTTTTGCCTATGCTCTGATGGCCGGCGCATCGTACTGCATGACCGATCGCGTCAAGCTCGACGTCGGCTATCGCTACAGCCACATTCAGGGCGGCCGCATGTTCGAGTTTGATGCCACCAGCGCCGGGCCCGGCTTCGACCACGGGTTCGACACTCATGAGGTACGCGGTGGCCTTCGCTACCAGTTCGGCAAGTCGGACTGCGCCCCGCCGCAGCAGGCCTATGCGCCCGAGCCGGAGCCGGTCTACACCAAGTAACCGGTTCGAAATATCCTAAATCGGTAACCGCCCGGCGCAAGCCGGGCGGTTTTCGTTGGGGTCCGGGGCAAACGATGCCCTTGCGAAATGAATCCGATAACGCTCTGTTAGCCTTAACCGCCACTTAACCACTATGGTTAACAATGCTCCCAGAAACGATGGCAGCCTCCGATATTTCGGAGGCACCAAATCCGGGAGTCGGGGACATGAAACTCATTATGCGCATGGCGCTTGCCGCAGTCGCTCTGGCGCCGCTGACGCCGGTGCACGCGGCCGATTATGATCCGCCCATCTATGTCGACCAGGCGCCGGACTATGTGCCGGTCGAGGTCGGCTCGGGCTGGTATCTGCGCGGGGACGTCTCCTATCTGGCGCAGAAGAGCTTCAAGGACGACAATTTTGCCTTCACGCCCGCCAGTTTCAGCGAGAAGGAAGATCCGGTCTTCGCCAGCATCGGCTTCGGCTACCATTTCAACGACTATCTGCGTGCCGATCTCAATCTCGGCTATTTGCCTGGCAACAAGGTCGGCATGAGCTATGACGACACAGGTATCGTGGACCCGCCGGCGGGGACAGCGGCATCGGCATCCCTGAAGAACTATGCCTACTCGCTCATGCTCAATGGCTATGTCGATCTCGGAACCTATGTCGGCATCACCCCATATGTCGGCGCCGGTGTCGGCGTCGTCCAGAGCAAGCGCAGCCTTTCGGCGAGCTATTTCACCAACAATGATGACCCGACCGACGATTTCGTATTGAGCGACGAGAAGACCAAATATTCGCTCGCCTATACGCTGAACGCAGGCCTTGCCTACCAGCTCACGAAAAACGTTTCCGTCGATCTCGGCTATCAGTATTTTTCGGCGCCCGACGCCGAATATGTCTCCACCGCAAACCTGGACACCTACCCCGTCCACAAGGGGATTAGCAATCATCAGGTCAAGCTCGGTCTGCGCTACGATCTCTGGTAGGCGCCGAGGATCAATCAGGACGGGCTTCCCGTTCACGCTAAACGGGTGTCCCGTCAGCGACAAAAACTTTGCTCTTGACGCCTGAAGCCTGAACGCATATCGCCGTCCGTGGGCCACCCCTCCCCAACGAGGGGCCACTATCTGGAAGGATAGACCACGATGACGACTCATACGAAGCCCGGACTCCGTCCGGCAAATCCCAATTTTTCTTCAGGTCCCTGCGCCAAACGCCCCGGCTGGTCGGTCGAGGCGCTGAAAGCGGCTGCGCTTGGCCGTTCCCATCGCGCCAAGATCGGCAAGTCCAAGCTCGAACAGGCGATCGCGCTGACGCGCGAAATCCTCAAGGTTCCGGCCGATTACCGCATCGGCATCGTGCCGGCGTCGGATACCGGCGCCGTCGAGATGGCGCTGTGGTCGCTGCTCGGCGAGCGCGGGGTCGACATGGTCGCCTGGGAGAGCTTCGGCTCGGGTTGGGTGACCGACGTGGCCAAGCAATTGAAACTTGCCGACATGCGCAAGATCGAGGCCGGTTATGGCGAATTGCCCGACCTGACCAAGATCGATTTCGACCGCGACGTCGTCTTCACCTGGAACGGCACCACGTCGGGCGTGCGCGTGCCAGACGGAGATTTCATCCCGGCGGACCGCAAGGGCCTGACCATCTGCGACGCGACCTCGGCCGCCTTTGCGCAGAGGCTCGACTTCGAAAAGCTCGATGTCGTCACTTTCTCCTGGCAGAAAGTGCTGGGCGGCGAAGGCGCACATGGCATGCTCATCCTGTCGCCGCGGGCGGTCGAGCGGCTGGAAACCTACAAGCCGGCCTGGCCGCTGCCGAAGATCTTCCGCCTGACCTCGGGCGGCAAGCTGATCGAAGGCATCTTCAAGGGCGAGACCATCAACACGCCGTCGATGCTGTGCGTCGAGGACTATCTCGACGCGCTCAACTGGGCGAAGTCGGTCGGTGGGCTCGAAACACTGATCGCGCGGGCGGACGCCAATGCCGCGGTGCTCGATCGCTTCGTCGGCACGTCATCCTGGCTCGGTCATCTCGCCGTCCAGGAGGAGACAAGGTCGAACACTTCGGTCTGCCTGTCGTTCACCGATCCGGACGTGTGCGCGCTGGACGTCGACGGACAGGCGGCTTTCGCCAAGGGCCTGGTCTCGGCGCTCGACAAGGAAGGCGTCGCCTATGACATCGGCTCCTATCGCGACGCACCGCCCGGCCTGCGCATCTGGTGCGGTGCGACAGTCGAAACTTCCGATCTCGAAGCGTTGCTGCCCTGGCTGGACTGGGCCTTCGCCGCGCAGAAGGCGTCGCTGAAGGCGGCTGCCTGAGATCAGACTGGCGGCTTTCGGGCCGCCCATTTCCCTGATCAATTCCATTTCAAGGAGGCCGCCATGGCGCCCCGTGTTCTCGTCTCTGACAAACTCTCTCCCACCGCCGTGCAAATCTTCAAGGATCGCGGCGTCGAGGTCGACTATCTGCCGGACCTCGGCAAGGACAAGGAAAAGCTGCTCGAAGTGATCGGCCAGTATGATGGGCTCGCCATCCGCTCGGCGACGAAGGTCACGGAGAAGCTGATCAACGCGGCGACCAGACTCAAGGTCATCGGCCGCGCCGGCATCGGTGTCGACAATGTCGACATCCCTGCGGCGAGCCGGAAGGGCATCATCGTGATGAACACGCCGTTCGGCAATTCGATCACGACGGCCGAACACGCTGTCGCAATGATCTTCGCGCTCGCCCGCCAGATCCCGGAAGCCAACGCCTCGACGCATGCCGGCAAGTGGGAGAAGAACCGCTTCATGGGTGTCGAGATCACCGGCAAGACCCTGGGCGTCATAGGCTGCGGCAATATCGGCTCGATCGTCGCGACGCGGGGCGTCGGTCTGAAGATGCATGTCATCGCCTTCGATCCGTTCCTGTCGGACAAGCGCGCCGAGGAACTCGGCGTCGACAAGGTGGAATTGGACGAACTCTTTGCCCGCGCGGACTTCATTACGCTGCACACGCCGCTGACCGACAAGACGCGCAACATCATCGATGCGGCGGCGATCGCGAAGATGAAGAAAGGCGTGCGCATCATCAATTGCGCACGCGGCGGGCTGATCGTCGAGGCCGACCTGGTCGCCGGGTTGAAAAGCGGCAAGGTGGCGGGCGCCGGCGTCGATGTGTTCGAGGTCGAGCCAGCCGAACAGAACGAGCTGTTCGGCATGGAGAATGTCGTGGCGACGCCGCATCTTGGCGCCTCCACGGCGGAGGCGCAGGAGAATGTCGCGCTGCAGGTGGCCGAGCAGATGTCCGATTATTTGATCAAGGGCGCCGTCTCCAACGCCATCAACATGCCGTCGATCACAGCCGAGGAAGCGCCGCGGCTGAAGCCGTTCGTCAAGCTCGCCGAGGTGCTCGGCGCCTTTGTCGGCCAGGTCACCGAGGATCCGATCAAGGAAGTCGAGATCCTGTTCGACGGGTCGACCGCGACCATGAACACCCGAGCGCTGATCAGCGCGGCGCTTGCCGGACTGATCCGGCCACAGGTCGCCGACGTCAACATGGTGTCGGCACCGATCATGGTGAAGGAGCGCGGCATCATCGTCGCCGAGGTCAAGCGCGACAAATCGGGCGTGTTCGACGGCTACATCAAGCTCACCGTCAAGACCGAGCATATGACGCGCTCGATCGCCGGCACCTGCTTTTCCGACGGAAAGCCGCGCTTCATCCAGATCAAGGGCATCAACCTCGACGCCGAGGTCGGCCAGCACATGCTCTACACCACCAATGCCGACGCGCCGGGCATCATCGGCCTGCTCGGCACGGTGTGCGGCGAGAATGGCGTCAACATCGCCAACTTCCAGCTCGGCCGAAACCGGCCGGGAGGCGATGCCATCGCGCTGCTCTATCTCGACGCGCCGTTCCCGGAGACCGTGCTGGAAAAGGTCAAGGCGCACAAGTCGATCGACTCGGCCAAACGCTTGCAGTTCGATATCAGCTCGATGTGAGCCTGGACTGCGTCGACCAGGAAGGCGGGGACCGAGTCCCCGCCTTCCTGGTCAGGGTGTCGCGGCTGAAGACGACTTCGCAATCTTGCGCCCGCTATATTCCGCAAGGCCGATACCCCCCAGCACCAGCACAAGCGCCAACCCCTGGTAGAGTTGGAACGTCTCGCCGACGATCATCACCGAAAGCAACGTGCCGAAGATCGGTACCAGGTTGATGAACAGGCCGGCGCGGTTGGCGCCGATCAGTTCGTTGCCCCTGATATAGGAAATCTGCGAGATGATCGAAGCGCCGATCGCCGTATAGAGGATGACCGCCCAGCCGTGCGTGTCGGGAACGATCACCTTGCCGGCAGCGACCTCCCACAGGAAAAACGGCAGCGAGGTGACTAGTGCCGCTACCGACAGGGACAGCATCAGGCTCTGCCAATGCATCGACGGTTTCAGCCGCAGACCGACCGAATAGCCGCTGTAGAAAACGACCGCGACCAGCATGATGGCGTCGCCGAAATTGAGTTCCAGCGTCAGAAGCCGGCGCGGGTCGCCGTGACAGGCTGTCAGGATGACCCCGGCGATGGTCAGCACCACGCCGGCAATCTGGGCCCAGTTCACGCGCAGGCGGAAGAAGACGAAATTGGCTGTCATGATCAGGATCGGCATTGCCGCCTGTTCGATGGAGACGTTGATCGCCGTCGTGTAGTTCAGCGCCGTGTAGAAGATCGTGTTGAACAGCGTGAAGCCGCTGGCGCCAAGGGCTGCCAGGACAAACCAGTGCCTGCGGACCACCGGCCAGTCGGTCTTTATCGTGCGCCAGCCGATCGGCAGCATGATGAGGACGGCCAGCGCCCAGCGCAAGAAGACAAGCGTCATCGGCGATACATGATCGACGGCAAGCTTGCCGGCCACCGAGTTGCCGCCCCACAGCAAGGTGGTGAGCAGCAGGAATAGATAGGCATTTCGACGCATCGCTGGATCCAGGGTGCGGCGGCAAACCGCGTTGTTAGCCGGGGCCTATTGCCCCGACCGGCGCAAGTAAATGATGTCAAAGCCGAAAATTGTTGTGCCTGGGGGTATTTTCGACGGCAAAGAAAGGTCGCGCTGACGTGGTCTTGACGTTATAGAGGCCTGTCGTTTTGAACAGTCTTCCAGCCGCCAGGCGGCGTCTCAAGGGAAAAGAAACATGGCCAATGTGGTGGTCGTCGGCTCGCAATGGGGCGACGAAGGCAAGGGCAAGATCGTCGACTGGCTGTCTGAGCGTGCCGATGTCGTGGTGCGCTTCCAGGGCGGTCACAATGCCGGTCACACGCTGGTCGTTGACGGCAAGGTCTACAAGCTGTCCCTGTTGCCGTCGGGCGTCGTGCGGCAGGGCAAACTGTCCGTCATCGGCAATGGCGTGGTCTTCGATCCCCACGCTTTCGTCGCCGAAGTGGCGAAGCTTCAGGCTCAAGGCGTCGAAGTCACGCCCGACCGCCTGAAAATAGCCGAAAACACAGCGCTTATCCTGTCACTGCACCGGGAGCTGGATGGATTCCGCGAGGACGCGGCCTCCAATTCCGGAACGAAGATTGGCACGACCCGCCGCGGCATCGGCCCCGCCTACGAAGACAAGGTGGGCCGTCGCGCGGTCCGGGTGATGGATTTGGCGGATTTGGAAACGCTGCCCTTGAAGGTCGACAGGCTGCTGACGCACCACAATGCGTTGCGTCGCGGGCTTGGCCATGCCGAGGTCACGCATGACGCGATCCTGCAGGAACTAACTTCGGTCGCCGACCAGATCCTGCCCTATATGGATCGGGTGTGGAAGATCCTCGACGACAAGCGCCGGGCCGGCGAGCGCATCCTGTTCGAGGGTGCGCAAGGCACCCTGCTGGATATCGACCATGGCACCTATCCATTCGTCACCTCATCCAACACCGTCGCCGGCCAGGCGGCCGCCGGATCCGGGGTCGGCCCGGGTGCCATCGGCTATGTACTCGGCATCACCAAGGCCTATACGACGCGTGTCGGCGAAGGCCCTTTCCCCACCGAGCAGAAGAACGAGATCGGCGAATTCCTCGGCACGCGCGGGCACGAGTTCGGCGTCGTCACCGGCCGCAAGCGCCGCTGCGGCTGGTTCGACGCGGTGCTGGTGCGCCAGGCCGTCGCCGTCAATGGCATCAAGGGCATTGCGCTGACCAAGCTCGACGTGCTCGACGGACTGGACGAGATCAAGGTCTGCACCGGCTACCGTCTCGACGGCGAGATGATCGACTACCTGCCCGCCAGCCAGGGCGCCCAGGCGCGTGTCGAACCGGTCTACGAGACGCTGGAGGGGTGGAAAGGCACCACCGCCGGCGCGCGCAGCTGGAACGACCTTCCGGCCCAGGCCGTCAAATATGTCAGGTATATCGAGGAGCTGATCGGCGCGCCGGTTGCCCTCCTTTCCACGAGCCCGGAACGGGATGACACGATACTTGTGACCGATCCTTTTCAAGACTAGTTTCTGAAGCCTTTCCGGGCATCTCGGCCGATTTGCGGGGGCCGGCGCGGAAGCAAAATACAGGTCGACCGAAGCATGGTAGATTTCGTTCCTATTCTGAAGCAGGCGCTGGCCAAGCATGGCGACGATACGCCTGAAAAGCGTACGCGCATCTATGCCAGCGTTCGTGCCATGCTGGGAAAGAAGCTGGCTGAAAAGACGCCTCCGATGCCAGCTGAAGCCATCAGCAATCAGAAGCGATTGCTTGAGGATGCCATCGCCAACGTGGAGCAGGACTATACCAAGAGCGTCCCCGAGACTGACCCTCTCGCGGAACTGGAGAATATCTTCTCCTCGATCGATCGAAACAAGAACCAGCCGAGTCACACGCGCCAATCGGCAAAGGCGGAACCGGCATGGTCTGCGCCGCCCGCCAAGCCGGAGCCTTACCGGCCGGTGCCCCCACCCGCCGCGAAGCCGGACGCCTACCGACCCGCTCCTCCACCCGCAGCCAAGTTCGAGCCGAACTGGCAAAAGCCGACGCCGGCACCTTCCACTCCGGTTCGGCCCGAAGCCGCGCTCGCAGGCATGGACGCAAACCGTGCGGACGACGAAGTCGACCTGTTCGACAGCAACGAGCAGCCGGTGTCCGATACGTTCGAGCGGCTGCGTCCTGCCGAACGCAAACGCGGCTATGGCGGGATGATTGCCGCCCTCATCGCGCTGCTCGTCGTGGCCGGCGGCGGCTATGGCATCTGGCTGAACAAGGATGCGTTCGGCAAGATGCTGGGGCTCGACGGAACTAAGGTGGCGAATACCGAACCGGTTAAGCCGGCGCCGGTCGAGCCGGCAGCCAATACAGCGCCAACGCCGGCGCCCGCGGCACCGGCCGTTGAGCCCGACAGCACCAAGTTCACGCAGCGGCTGACGCCGCAGGGCGGCGAAGTCGATCCGGGCCCGGCCGGTGGGCAGGCCGGGATCGGGGAAGGCGAATCCGTTGCCGCTCTTACGACGCCGCCGAACGGGACGAACGCGCCGGCCTTTTCCGCGCCGTCCGTCCCGGCCGCAGGCACGCCCACAGCGGCCGCGCCGGCCGCGACCACGCCACCGGCGACAGACCCTGCACCCGCGACGCCGCCCGCCAATGGAACCGCACCCGCGGCGCCCGCCAATGCGACTGCCACGCCGCCGGCGCCAGCAGGCGCCACGCCGGCCCCCGCGGCTACGGAAACTTCATTGCCGGTCGGCCAGAAGGCTATTTTCTACGAGGAGCGGACCAGCACGGCGCAAGGTTCGGCTGAACCCGGCAGCATCGTGTGGTCCCTGGTGCAGGAATCGCCGGGGGGCGACCTGCCGCCCGAGCCGGCGATCCGCGCCGAGGCGACCATCCCCGGCAAGGACATCCAGCTGCGCATGACGATCCGCCGCAACACCGACCAGACGCTGCCGGCGAGCCATATCATTGAAATGATCTTCCTGACGCCGGACGGCTTCGAGGGTGGCAGTGTCGACAACATCCTGCGCGTCGCCATGAAAAGTTCCGAACAGGATGCCGGCAGTCCGCTGATCGGAATTCCGGCCAAGATCGCCGACGGCTTCTTCCTGGTCGCGCTCAACGATACCAAGGCCGATGAGGACGCCAATCTGACCTTGCTGCGCGGTCAGGACTGGATCGACGTGCCGGTGGTCTACAAGACGGGGCGGCGGGCGCTGCTGACTATGGAAAAGGGCATTCCCGGCGAGAAGGTGTTCGACGAGGCGATCAAGGCCTGGCAGGCGAAGACGGCGGGCTGAGGAGAGTTTTGCTCGCTGTCGTCGTGTTCAGAAGCCTTGAAAAAGCATGTCGAGCGCGGCGATGATGTCGTCGTGATATCTGGAGAGATTTCCCTCGACATTCGGCAGCTCAGAGACCGTCAAGGCTGATATGTACTGTGTGACCATCACATGATCTTTGCCGTCTATAACGAAGGTCGGGTTTAGCCGACGGCCCGGGACCGGGGCGATGTTGGGTGGCATCAATGGAACGATGACCCTCGTGCTCAGCCCCTCAAGAAGGTCCGATTGAACGTTGAGAAGATAACCGCTGCTTTCGGCACGCCGATAGAGGTCGTAACGCGCCATCAAAACAGCCGGTACTTGGCCAATGGCAGTCCATTGCGTCTGACATATTCATTGGAGCTTTCGATGGCTTGCTTGTTTTCTTCTTGCCATCGACGGGTTCTTTCCACCGCGATTGCTTTCGCAATACCTGCTTCCGCCGCGCGTGATATGTTGATGCCCAACGCTTTGGCGTCGTTGATCAGCGCAGCATCAATGGACGTATTGACCGACGTTCTCTGAGTTTTGCGTATAGATTGCAACGTGGGGTGGCCTCATCTTATGCGCATAGTTTACGCGCATAAAAGGCTGCATGCAACCTTCACCCCTCCATCTCCTCCCGCAGCATTTCAAGCTCTAGCCATTCCTCCTCCAGCGCCGCCAGCGTCGCGCGTTCCTTGTCGAGGGCGGCGATGGTTTTCTGGAACGAGGCGGGATCGCGCTCGTAATAGGCGGGATCGGCGATATTGTTCTCCAGCCGTGAGATCGACGCCGTCACCGCCTCCATCTTCTTGGGCAGCGATTCCAGCGCGAACTTCTGCTTGAACGACAGCTTCTTCACCGGCCCTTTTGGCGTGACGGCGGCGCTCTTGCCGGACGCCGGCGCATCGCCGGCTTCGGCCCTGGCGCGGGCCTTGCGGTCTTCCAGCCTGGTGCCGCCACGCTGCGCCAGCATGTCTGAATAGCCGCCGGCATATTCGATCCAGCGGCCGTCGCCATCGGGTGCGATGATGCTGGTCACCGTGCGGTCGAGGAAATCGCGGTCGTGGCTGACCAGGATGACGGTGCCGGCAAAGCCGGCGACCAGTTCCTGCAGCAGTTCAAGCGTTTCCATGTCGAGATCGTTGGTCGGTTCGTCGAGAACCAGGAGGTTCGCCGGCCGTGCCAGCACGCGCCCCAATATCAGCCGCGCCCGCTCGCCGCCGGAAAGCTCGCGCACCGGCGTGCGGGCCTGCTCGGCCTTGAACAGGAAATCCTTCATGTAGGACACGACATGACGCTGCTCGCCATTGATGACGAGGTTCTCACCGCGCCCGTCGGTGAGATATTGCGCCAGCGTCTCCTGCGGATCGACCGCCTCGCGCTTCTGGTCCAGCGTGGCGATCTCCAGATTGGTGCCGAGCCGAACCGAGCCGGCATCGGGCTGCAATTCGCCGGTCAGCATCTTCAAAAGCGTCGTCTTGCCGGCGCCGTTCGGTCCCACGAGGCCGACGCGGTCGCCGCGCTGGATACGGGTCGAGAAGCCCTTGACGACGGTCAGGTCGCCGAAGCTCTTCTCGATGTTCTTCGCTTCGATCACCAGCTTGCCGGATTCGGCCGCGTCGCTGGCCACCATGGTCGCCGAACCCTCGGCGCCGCGATGGCCGCGAAAGTTCTTGCGCATGGTCTGCAGTTCACCAAGCCGTCGCATGTTGCGCTTGCGTCGCGCCGTCATGCCATAGCGCAGCCAGTGCTCCTCGCGCACGATCTGGCGGCCGAGCTTGTGCTGTTCGCGCTCTTCTTCTTCCAGCACCAGGTCGCGCCATTCCTCGAAATGGCTGAAGCCCTTGTCCAGCCTGCGTGTCTGGCCGCGGTCCAGCCACACGGTGGCGCGCGACACGCGTTCAAGGAAGCGGCGGTCGTGCGAGATGACGATGAGAGCCGAAGATGTTCGGACGAGTTCGTCCTCCAGCCATTCGATCACCGCGAGATCGAGATGGTTGGTCGGTTCATCGAGAAGCAGGATGTCGGGCTCCGGCGCCATGACGCGGGCAAGCGCTGCCCGTCTAGCCTCACCGCCGGAAAGATCGTTCGGCCGCTCCTCGCCCGACAGGCCGAGATGCTCCATCAGGTAGCTGGCGCGATAGGGATCATCGGCAGGCCCAAGCCCCGCCTCGACATAGGCGCGGACGGTCGAGAATCCCTCCATGTCGGGCATTTGCGGCAAATAGCGGATCGTCGCCGAAGGCTGGCGGAACACCTCGCCGTCCTGCGGCTCGATCAGGCCCGCGGCAATCTTCAAAAGCGTCGACTTGCCCGACCCGTTTCGGCCGACCAGGGCGATCTTGTCGCCGGCCGATGCGACCAGCGCGGCGCCGTCGAGCAGCGGCGTGCCGCCGAAGGTCAGCTTTATCCTGTCGAGATTGAGAAGAGGTGGAGCCATGTCAGCTTTCAGCCAGGGGATAGGGATGAGTAAGCAACAGCGCGCGGCCGTGGCCGAGCTCGATTGCGAGGCGACCGCTGACCTCATTGGAAATTGTCAGCGACGATCCGAACGCAACCTTGACGTGATCGAGCGGCCATTTGGCACCCGTGACAGTCAGGCCGGCGAGCTCGGAAAAACCGAGGATCGAAAACAGCGTGCCATCGGCATGGTCGAAGCCGGCTTTTCCGGGCAGCAGCGGGACGCCTTCCTGGGCGCCGCTGGTCAGAAGCACTTGCGTTCCCGCCTCGGCAAGCCGCAGCGCCAGCGCCAGATGGAGGAAGGCGTGGTCAGCGCGCTTGCCGCCGAAGGCGCCGGCGAGCACAAGATGGGTTGCGCCGCGCTCAAGTGCGGCCGCGATGGCCAGTTCACCGTCGGTCTTGTCTTTTTCCGCCGGAAAGGTTCGGCGGGGGACGGAGGCGAGCTCATCCGGCAAATCGGCCGGCACGGAATCGAAATCTCCCACCCACAGTTCCGGCACCAGCCCCAACAGTCGCGCATGGCCGATGCCGGCATCGGCCGCGATGGTCCGAGAGCCCTCGACCTGACGGTCGAGCCGTGGCGTGCCGATGAGGTCGCCGCCAAGCAGGATGGTGAATGTGCTCATATGCTGAGGCCCTTACCAGCCCGGCACCGGAAACGGAAGGCGGCAAACTCCCCCCTTGCGCGGTTGATCCGGCGGGCCTATGTCTCGAAGCGCTCTAACGGGGTGCCGGACGCGATCTTCGCGGACCGGCTGAGAGGCAGTCTCGCCAACCCGCTGAACCTGATCCGGTTTGTACCGGCGGAGGGATTAGACGTTTCGGACTTTCCGACGCCTCAATTCCTTTCAATTCGAACGAAGGAGGCGCCGATGCGCACGCTTTTCTACTCTGTAATCTCAGCCCTCGTCCTGGCGGCGTCCGGACCGGCTTTGGCCAAAGACAAGCTCACCGTCTATACTTATGAGAGCTTCACCGCCGACTGGGGGCCCGGTCCCTTAGTGGAGAAAGAATTCGAGGCCGAATGCGGCTGCGAAGTCGAGTTCGTCTCGGTCGCCGACGGGGTGGCGTTGCTCAACCGCGTCAAGCTCGAGGGAGCATCGACCAAGGCCGACATCGTGCTCGGCCTCGACACCAACCTCACCGCCGATGCCAAGGCTTCCAACCTTTTCGCACCGCACGGCGCGGTCGGCGCTGTCGATGTGCCGGGCGGTTGGAAGGACGACGTGTTCGTGCCCTTCGACTATGGATATTTCGCCGTCGTCTACGATACCGAAAAGCTGAAGACCCCGCCCAAGAGCCTGAAGGAACTGGTCGAAGGACGCGCCGGCGACAAGATCGTCATCCAGGATCCGCGCACCTCGACGCCGGGCCTCGGCCTGCTTCTGTGGGTCAAATCGGTCTATGGCGACAAGGCGCCGGAAGCCTGGGCGAAACTCAAGCAAAAGGTGCTGACCGTGACGCCGGGCTGGAGCGAGGCCTATGGCCTGTTCACCAAGGGCGAGGCGCCGATGGTTCTGTCCTACACAACTTCGCCGGCCTACCACATGGTCGCGGAAAACACCCAACGCTACCAGGCGGCGTCGTTCGAAGAGGGCGAGTATCTGCAGATCGAGGTTGCCGGCATCACTACGACAGGGGCAAAGAATCCGCTGGCGGCCAAATTCCTGACGTTCATGACCGGACCGAAATTCCAGGACGCCATTCCAGAAACCAACTGGATGTTCCCGGCCGGCAGGACCGACAAGCCGCTCAACCCGGCCTTTGACAAGCTGGTCAAACCGACCAAGACCTTGATGTTCAGCCCCGAGGAGGTCGCAGCCAACCGCAAGGCCTGGGTCGACGAATGGCTGGCGGTGATGAGCAAGTAAAGTCCAGGCCTAATATGATTGCGCCAAGGCACCCCCCTCTGGTCTGCCGGCCACCTCCCCCGCAAGGGTTGAGATTGAGCGCGCTGCGGCTTTCGCCAATCTTCAACCACGCAGAAATGAGCGAGGCGTGGAAGTTGCCAATCTCCCCCCTTGTGGGGGAAATGTCCGGTAGGACGGAGGGGGGTGGGCGCGAACGGGACCTTCGCCAAGCATTTCCCTCGATCACCACCCGCAGTGGATAGCAAGATGCGTACGAGCTATCCGGCAGACCCCCGTGTCACCGCCGGCATCGTCGCGCTTGCCGCGATCGGGGTGCTGATCGGCGGCGCGTTTACCGGCCTCATTCTCGAAGGCATCCATGACTTGTCCGGCGCATGGGCGGCTTTCGATCCTTATCTGCTGCGCGTCGTGCGCTTCACGCTGTGGCAGGCGGCTCTCTCCATGCTGCTGTCGGTCGTCCCGGCGCTGTTCGTGGCGCGCGCGCTGTCGCGGCATCCACGCTTTTTTGGGCGCGCCTTCATCCTGCAGCTCTTTGCCGTACCATTGGCGCTGCCGGCCATCGTGGCGGCCCTCGGCATCCTGGCGCTCTATGGCCGCGCCGGCTATTTCGCCGGTCTGTTCAGCGCGGCCGGCGGCGAGGGCTGGCCGGGTATCTACGGCCTGTCCGGGATACTAGTCGCCCATGTCTTCTTCAATCTGCCGCTCAGCGTGCGCCTGTTCGTCGAAGCGCTGCGGACCATACCGGACGATCAGTGGCGTCTGGCGAGCCAACTTGGCATCGGGGCGGGGCCGGCATTCCGGCTGATCGAATGGCCAACGCTGCGCGCCGCCTTGCCCGGGATTGCCGGGCTTGTCTTCATGCTGTGCATCACCTCCTTCACGATCGTGCTGATCCTTGGCGGCGGGCCGGCGGCGACGACATTGGAGGTCGGCATCTATCAGGCCCTTCGCTTCGATTTCGATCCGGCAAGGGCGGTCATGCTGACATTGCTGCAGATCGCGCTGACCTTTACCGTGGTGCTGGCGTTGACGCGGCTCGGCGCCAATATTGTCGGCGACACCAATCTGCCGGTGGCGCAGCGCCGGCATCTGTCCGTCACGAGCATCGAGACCTGGCTGAACGCCGTGCTGATCCTGCTTGCATTGCTGTTCGTCGTCGGACCCATGGCGGCGACGGTTACAGCGGGACTCGGCGCCGATCTTGGGCGGTTGTCCGGCGAAACCGCCGTGCGGCAGGCGACGCTGACGAGTGTCGGGCTGGCGTTTCTGTCGGCGGTGCTCTCGGTCATGCTCTCGGTGGCGCTGACCATGGCGCGGCGGGCCCTGGCGGTGAACCGCAGAGCCGGCCCCCGGACAATGCTGGAATACGCCACGGATACGGGCGCCGGCTTCGTCCTTGTCGTGCCGCCGATCGTCGTCGGCGCCGGCTGGTTCCTGCTGCTGCGCCATGCCGGCGATGCCTTTGCCATCGCCCCGATCATGGTCGTCACCGTCAATGCGGTGATGGCGATGCCTTTCGCGTTGCGCGCCGTGCGCCCAGCATACGATGCGGCGAGCGAGCGGCATGAGCGGCTTTGCGCGCAACTCGGAATCTCCGGCTGGAACAGGTTCATCCTGGTCGACTGGCCGTCGTTGCGGCGACCGCTCGCCACCGCCTTTGCCTTTGCCATGGCGCTGTCGCTTGGGGACCTCGGCGTCATCGCGCTGTTCGGCAGCGATTCCGTGCGGACCTTGCCCTACCTGATCCTGGCGCGCATGGGCAGTTACCGAACACAGGACGCCGCTGGTCTGGCATTGCTGCTTGGTTTCGTCTGTCTGGCCCTCGTGCTTATGGCCGACCGGCTTGGGAAGGGGAGAAGCCATGACGCCTGAAGGGATGCCGGAAAAGGGCGCCGTGGTGCGGTTGGAAAAGGTGTCCTTCAGCTATGGGGAGGCGCCGCTTGTCTTCGACGTTGCGTTCCCTGCCGCGAAGATCACCGCCATCATGGGACCGAGCGGTTCAGGCAAGTCGACGCTGCTCAACCTTGTGGCGGGGTTCGAGAGGCCGATATCCGGCCGCGTCCTGATCGGGGAAACCGATGTGAGCGCCGAACCGCCCTCCGCGCGGCCGGTATCGATGGTATTCCAGGAAAACAACCTCTTTGCCCACCTCACAGTCGAGCAGAACGCCGGGCTCGGCCGTTCGCCGTCGCTGCGGTTGACGGAGGGCGACCGCGCGGCCGTCGCCGATGCGCTTGCTCGCACCGGCCTTGCCGGCAAGGAGAAGCGGCTGCCGCGCGAACTCTCCGGCGGCGAGCGCCAGCGCGTCGCCTTGGCCCGCGTGCTGGTGCGCGACCGGCCGGTCCTGCTGCTTGACGAGCCCTTCGCCTCGCTTGGGCCGGCCCTGCGCGACGACATGCTCGATCTCGTTGCGGCCGTGCACGCTGAACGCCGCATGACGGTGCTGTTCGTCACCCACCAGCCCGAAGACGCGGAACGCATCGCCGAGCATGTGGTGTTCCTGGACAATGGAGCCGTCGCGGCCACGGGCACGGCGGATGAATTCTTTGCGGGGGCTGGTCCGGATGTATTTCGACGCTATATCGGCGCGAACACCGGGGGCGCCGTATCACGCGATATTGCCCGGAAGCGGACATAATTTACGGTCAAACCGATTGCAGGCGCTAAGACGCTTGCTTGCCATGACCGGCTTAGTGTGGCTAGGTCCGGCCTATCGGTCAGGCATGGGCCGTGATTTCCCACGGCATCCGCCGCCCGTCCCGAGGGACGCGCGACGGATGCCGTGGCAGTTTGGAAGCAGTGCATGAAGGGCGCGAAGATCGATGCATCTTCGCCGTCATACGCAGACTTGAAAGGAAGCCGTTCTGGCGATCGGCGTTGACAGAACTCGAATAAACCCGCTGGCGCGCTTCCTCGCACTGGCCGGTTTTGCCGTGGCATTGGCAAGCTGCCAGATGTTCACGCCTCCGGACGTGCAGGAATCCGGGTTCCAACCTTCCGATAAGCCGATCACCGTCGACAATGTCGGCGCCAACAACAAGCTCGCCGAACTGGCCAAGGCGCAGCATCCGCGAATCCTGGCGACCTATGGCGGCGAGTATTCCGATCCCAGGCTCGAGCGCATGGTCGCCAAAGTGGTCGGCAATCTGACCGTGGTGTCTGCCAATCCGACGCAGACCTATCGCATCACCATCCTCAATTCGCCCAATGTGAATGCCTTCGCTTTGCCTGGCGGCTATCTCTACATAACACGGGGCCTGCTGGCGCTGGCCAATGATTCGGCCGAGCTGGCCGCGGTCATCGCGCATGAGATGGGCCACGTTACCGCAAACCATGGCTTGCAACGCCAGCAGCTCGAGGCCGAGGAAGGCCTGGCGACCAAGGTCGTCTCCGACGTGCTCGGCGATAGCCCGACCGCCAAGGCAGCGCTGATCCGGGGCAAGCTCAGGCTTGCTCAATTCTCGCGCAACCAGGAGCTTGAGGCCGATGCAATCGGAATCAAATCGATTGGCGAAGCCGGCTATGATCCTTTCGCCGCCGGCCGCTTCCTGCAATCGATGTCGGCTTACACCGACTTCCGTTCGATAAGCGGCGCCACCGATGCCAGCCTGGATTTCCTGGCCACGCATCCCAACACGCCGCAGCGCATCGATCTGGCGCAGCGCCATGCCCGCCAGTTCGGAGCGCCAGGCGTGGGTACGCGCGACCGCGATTCCTTCCTTGCCGGTATAGACGGCCTGCTTTACGGCGACACGCCCGAGGAAGGCTATGTTCGGGGCGAAACCTTCCTGCATCCGGGTCTCGGCGTCTCGTTCTCGGTGCCCGAGGGCTTCATCATCGACAATTCGGCCGCGGCCGTGACGGCCACCGGACCGGGCGACATGGCCATTCGCTTCGACGGCGTGTCGATCGATAAGAGCCGTGCGCTGACCGACTATATCCGCAGCGGCTGGGTGGCGGGTCTCGACGAAAGCACAGTCAGGCAGGAAACCATCAACGGCAATGAGGCGGCCACCGCGCATGCCGGCGCCGAGGGTTGGCAATTCGACATTGCGGTGATCCG
The DNA here is from genome assembly GCF_020164785.1 of Mesorhizobium sp. ES1-1. GTDB lineage: Bacteria > Pseudomonadota > Alphaproteobacteria > Rhizobiales > Rhizobiaceae > Mesorhizobium. The sequence goes on from NZ_JAIUGX010000003.1 coordinate 493,079, forward strand.
TGCCGGCGGTCAGGTCTACAGGCTGTTGACGGCGGCGCCGTCGGCCAGCACCGCGCTGGACGGCGTGGCACGATCGGTCAGCGGCTCATTCCGTATCCTCAGCGATGCAGAGAAGGCGGCCTTGAAGCCTCTGCACATTCGCGTGCTCACCGTGCAGCCCGGTCAGACAATGGGAACGCTCGCCGCTCAAATGGTCGGCGTGGACCGCAAGCTCGACCTGTTCCGCGTCCTTAACGCGCTTTCGCCGGGTGCCGCGGTTTCGGCCGGCGACAAGGTGAAGATCGTCACCGACAAGTGAGCCGGTGTCAGGCGGCGTTCGCCCGAAATTCCGGGTTCTGCTTCACCAAGGCGATCTTCAGCTTTTCCATAGCGCGTGCCTCGATCTGGCGGACGCGTTCCTTGGAGATGCCCAGCGTTTCGCCGAGCGCCTCAAGTGTCGCCCCTTCGTCGCTTAGCCGGCGTTCCTCGATGATACGCAGCTCGCGAGCATTGAGCGCGTGAAGCGCCGCCTTCAGCCACCCAGAGCGTCGCTCGACGTCGATCGTGTCGCCCACGACCTCATCTGGCAGCGGATCATCCGAAACCAGGAAATCCATCCGTTCGGTCGAACCCGCGTCGTCGGCAATCGGCATGTTGAGCGAGGAGTCAGGCGCCGACAGCCGCGAATCCATCATGGCGACATCGGCCTCGGATACGCCCAATGCCTCAGAGACCTGCCGATAGAGCGTGGCGTTTGATAGGGGTTCCGGACCATTGGCCAAGCGAGCGCGAAGACGCCGGAGATTGAAGAACAGCGCCTTTTGCGCTGAGCTCGTACCGCCGCGCACGATAGACCAGTTGCGAAGGATGTAGTCCTGCATCGAAGCGCGGATCCACCATGTCGCATAGGTCGAAAATCGCACCTCGCGTTCCGGCTCGAAACGGGCGGCGGCTTCGAGCAGGCCGACATGCCCTTCCTGGATCAGGTCGCCAAGCGGCAGGCCATAGTGACGGAACTTCGAGGCCATGGAGATGACGAGCCGCATATGCGCCACCGTGATGCTGTGCAGAGCATTCTGGTCGTTGTCGTCTTTCCAGCGCATCGCGAGCCGATGCTCTTCGTCGCGCTCGAGATAGGGGGCCCGCATCGCCGCGCGGACCATCGTCCGTCCTGCAGTGTCTTCCATCATGCGACGCTCCCTTGCTCAGCGGACGACCTGTCGATCTGGCTGCGCCGGGTTGAAATGGCGACGCTCCGCCCTAGAACTGCCAAACGTGTCATGCGCGACATGGTTCCGGCGTCGCGAAGCTGTTGCTTGGCTTGCCCGAGAAGCTGCGCGGCTTGGTCGGCGTCAAAGTCGTTTTGAGCGGCAGATGGAGTATGTGGTTTCTCAAACAGCGCGTTTTTGAAAATCTGTTCCTTATTATTTCGATCGGCATCTGGCAGTTTCCAGCCCTAACGCTAAGCCTGAGTACAGGCCAAATTACGGGATCACGCAAAATGAAATGGCTCAAGTCGCTCATCGCCGCCGCAACACTGCAAGCCCTGGCCATCACATCGGGCCATGCCGGCGCCAATCTGGATCAGATCAAGCAGGCTGGGGTCTTCAAGGTCGGCACGGAAGGCACCTATGCGCCGTTCACCTATCATGACGCCTCCGGAGCCCTTGTCGGTTTCGATGTCGAGATCGCCAAGGCGATCGCCGAGAAGCTTGGCGTCAAGGCCGAGTTCCTGGAAGGCAAATGGGACGGGCTGATCGCGGGTCTCGACGTCAGCCGGTATGATGCGGTCATCAACCAGGTCGGCATCACCGACGCGCGCAAGGCCAAGTACGACTTCTCCGATCCGTATATCGCTTCCAAGGCTGTGCTGATCGTGCGCGGCGACAACACCGACATCAAGACCTTCGCCGACCTCAAGGGCAAGAAGTCGGCGCAATCCTTGACCTCGAACTTCGGCAAGCTGGCCGAGGCGAATGGCGCCGAACTCGTCGGCACCGATGGCTTCGACCAGTCGATCCAGCTGCTGTTGACCGGCCGTGCGGACGCCACCATCAATGACAGCCTGTCGTTCCTCGACTTCAAGAAGCACAAGCCGGACGCCAATGTGAAGATCGCCGCGCAGGAGGAGAACGCCGACTATTCCGGCGTCATCGTTCGCAAGGGCGACCCGGAATTGGTCGCCGCGATCAACAAGGCGCTGGCCGACATCAAGGCCGACGGCACCTACAAGAAGATCGCGGACACCTATTTCGGCCAGGACGTCTCGAAATAGCGATCCGAGCGCGGACCGAGGACGGTTCGTACATTTCCGACCAGCGGCGGACCGTCTTTGACGGGCCGCCGCTTTTGTCGTGATATGGCGCCGTAGCGCCGCTTTGAAAGAGCGTCGCCAATCAGTCTGGAGGACCGTTCGTGCCGCACTGGCTGCAACTGATGCTGGAGTCGCTGCCTTCGCTTCTGTGGGCGGCGCTGATCTTCACCGTGCCGCTGACGCTCCTGTCTTTCGTGCTTGGCCTGACCGTCGGCCTCGGCGCAGCGCTCGGCCGGCTGTTCGGCCCGAGGCCGGTGGCCGCGCTCGTGCGCTTCTATGTCTGGATCTTTCGCGGCACACCACTGCTGGTGCAGCTTTTCCTTATCTTCTACGGCCTGCCTTCCGTCGGCATCCTGCTCGATGCCTTCACCGCCGCCTTGATCGGCTTCACCCTCAATGTCGGCGCCTATACGTCGGAAATCATCCGCGCGGCCATCGGTTCGGTGCCGAAGGGGCAATGGGAAGCCGCTTATTCCATCGGCATGACGTGGAGCCAGGCCATGCGGCGTACCATCCTGCCGCAAGCCGGCCGGGTCGCCGTGCCGCCGCTCTCCAACACCTTCATCTCGCTGGTCAAGGATACGTCGCTGGCGGCGGCCATCACGGTGCCGGAAATGTTCCAGGCGGCGCAACGCATCGTTGCCACCACCTACGAGCCGTTGATCCTCTATGTCGAGGCGGCGATCCTCTATCTGGCGCTGAGCTCGGTACTGTCGGCCTTGCAGGCGCGGCTCGAGAGGCGGCTTAACCGCTATGGCGGTTTCCTGGAGGCGCGCTCATGATCAGCCTCGGCAATATAGAAAAGCGCTTTGGCGACAATCTGGTCCTGAAGGGCGTCACCGTGACCATCGCCGAAGGCAGCGTCACCGCGCTGGTCGGCCCTTCGGGCGGCGGCAAGAGCACGCTGCTGCGCTGTATCAACCTGCTGGAGATACCGACTTCGGGCACGGTTCGCATCGGCGACGAGGCGCTCCAATTCCGTCCGGGCGGCCGGGTCTCGGCCAGGGACATCCAGCGTCTGCGCCTGCAGACCGGCATGGTGTTCCAGAACTTCCAGCTGTTCCCGCACCGCACTGCAATCGAGAATGTCATGGAAGGGCTGGTTACGGTGCTGAGATGGCCGGCGGAGAAGGCCCGCGAGCGGGCGCTCGCCCTGCTGGAAAAGGTTGGCATGGCGCACAAGGCGGACGCCTGGCCGGCAACGCTGTCGGGTGGCCAGCAGCAGCGCGTGGCGATCGCCCGGGCGCTTGCGCCATCGCCCAAGGTGCTGCTGTGCGACGAACCGACCTCGGCGCTCGACCCGGAGCTGGCGCAGGAGGTGGTCGACGTGCTGGGCACGCTCGCGAGCGAAGGCACGACCATGGTGATGGCGACGCATGATCTGCGCCTGGCGTCCAAGATCGCACAGGAAGTGGTATTCCTCGATGCGGGAGTCGTCGTCGAGAAGGGGCCGTCCGCCGTGCTGTTCGACAGGCCGCAACAGGAACGCACCAGGCGCTTCATCGCGACACTGAAGCAGGAGGCGGAGAAGGAAGGTGGCGGCGAGGCATAGGCGCCGCCTTACCCCGTCTTTCCAAAAAACAAAAAACCCGGCGCGAGGCCGGGTTTTTATCGAATTCAGGGGCGGGAGCTTAGGCGGCTTCTTCCTGCTCGGCTTCCTCATTGTCAGCCTTGGCGCCGCGCTTCGGGCCCTTGTTGAGGTTAACCTCGATCAGGCGAACGGCTTCGGTCTCCGACATGCGGTTGACCGCCGCGATTTCACGGGCCATGCGGTCGAGGGCAGCCTCGTAAAGCTGGCGTTCGGAATAGGACTGCTCCGGCTGGTTGTCGGCGCGGTAGAGGTCTCGCACGACTTCCGAGATCGAAATCAGGTCGCCGGAATTGATCTTCGCATCATATTCCTGGGCGCGGCGCGACCACATGGTGCGCTTCACGCGGGCACGGCCCTGCACGACCTTGAGGGCGCGCTCGACGTAATCCTCTTCAGACAGCTTGCGCATGCCGATGGAGGTCGCCTTTGCGACCGGCACTTTCAGGCGCATCTTGTCCTTCTGGAAGTCGATGACGAACAGTTCCAGCTTGTGTCCAGCAACTTCCTGCTCATCGATCGAGACGATCTGGCCGACACCGTGCGCCGGGTAGACGATGTACTCGCCGGTCTTGAAACCATGACGCCCAGCGGTGGACTTCTTTTGCGGGGTGATCGTTGCCATTACGCCCTGAACTCCTTGTTGTGGTACCGGCGTCCTGCCGGTCCGAACTCGTGCGATCGGGGAAACCGATCGTTAGCCGCACAACAGATGAACCCACCCGCAAGGCCGGGACCGGCCAACCGCATGATTGCGACCGCCTGGCCCAGATAGCTCTGGTCCGGGATGGGATTTTCACCTTTCAGTGATTTGGGGCGTCTGCGCCATAAATCGACGTTGTGTCACCGGCATGTTTCGCTGATGTAACACAAAAAGTCGGAAGAATCAAGGTTTTGCTGCATTCGCGAAGGTCATGGCTTCGCACCGCCTGTCAAGACGGTTTGCAAAACATACCTCTTACGCTACGTCACGCGGCCTCGCCGGCCGTGCTTTCAATCGCCTTGGCCGGGCTCCGCCGAGAAGTATTTCTCGAACTTGCCCGCCTCGCCGTCAAAGGATTTGGCGTCGGCGGGCGGGTCTTTCTTGGCGGTAATGTTGGGCCATTTGTCGGCATATTCTGTGTTGATCTGCAGCCATTTGTCGAGGCCCGGCTCGGTGTCGGGCTTGATCGCGTCAGCCGGGCACTCCGGCTCGCAGACGCCGCAGTCGATGCACTCGTCGGGATGGATGACGAGCATGTTTTCGCCTTCATAGAAACAGTCGACCGGACACACCTCTATGCAGTCCATGTATTTGCACTTGATGCAATTATCGGTCACGACATAGGTCATCGGTCGACTCCGGGACGTCCCGTTTTGCTGGGCTTTTGGCGTGAGGTAACGTCTTTGGCCAGCGCTTGCAAGGGCGGCCTTCGCCGGTTGCGCCGGCATTGCGGAATGGAATTCCCAACGAGGGTCATGACGCCAGCCGGTTAGTGCAGGGCCGTCACCCGTTGCGGTAGAGCTTCCCGAAGGCGCGCGTCGGCCGTGCGATCCCGTCAGTCCTCGCCGATCAAGCGGTCGGTCTGGCGGCGCTCGCGTTTGGTTGGCCGACCGCTGCCCGCCTCGCGCAGCGCCGGGATGGCGTCGGGCGGTTCGTCGCCCTTGGGAACCGGCGGCGGCGACATGTCCTCGTAAAGGGTCCGCGCCTCCTCGGAGGGGCCGCGCCGTACCCCCGAGTTCAGCACTTTCCAGACGAAGATGCGCCGCTCGAGCGTGATGGTCAGGACATCGCCAGGCTTGACCTGGTCGGAAGCCTGCGATGCTTTGTCGCGATTGATGCGGACCCGGCCGGCAACCACAAGTTTCGCCGCCAGCGAACGCGACTTCACGGCGCGCGCGAAGAACAGCCATTTGTCGATGCGCTGTCGGTCCCTGGCGGCCATCGGCGCAACCATCGGAGCGGAGCCGGGCTATTTCTTCAGCTGGTCGCGCAAGGCGGCGAGCTTGGCGAAGGGCGAGTCCGGATCGAAGCGGACAGGGCGTTCCTCGCGCGGCTTGGCCTGGAAGGCCGGCTTTGCCCCGCCCTTGACGTGATCGGGCCGCCCGCCCTTGCCTTCCGGCCTGCCGCCCTTCCAGTCGGGCCGCTCGCCCTGCGGGCGGACGTCACGGCGCTGTTCGCCTTCGGCCTGCGGCTTGGGCTTGAACTTCGAACGGTCGAAGCGGGGCTTGCCCGGGCCCTCGCGCCGACCCTCATGGGCCGGACGTTCGCCGGGCGCGGCAGCCGCCGGTGCGGCGCCATCGGCAGCCGGTGCATTGCCGCGTCCGCGCGCCTGCCCGCTGCGCTGGCGATTGTTGCGGCCTTCGTGATGACGCGGGCGCTGTTCGAAACGGCCCTGGCGCCACAGCAGGATAGGCTTGGGTGCTTCGGCCACTTCACTTTCCCCCTCGTGGGGAGCGTCGGCGCGTAGCGCCGGGGTGGGAGCAGCGACGGCACCGTCAGCATCCACCACATCACTGGTTTCGCCAGCATCACTTGCGGAGACAGAGCCATCGCCCGCGTCGCTTTGCGCCGCGACCTCTCCCATCGAGGGAGAGGTGAGAGCGTTGTCGCCTTCGACGGCGGTGACGTTAGAAATGGCTTCCGCAGCGAGCGGACTCTCTTCCGTGACTTCGGCCGGAGCTTCGGGTTGCTCTTGCGCGGCAGGCTCGGCTGCTGTTTCCGCGGCGACCTCGGCCGGTGCTTCGACCGCAGCCTCGGCGGCAGCCGGTTCCGAACCCTCAACTGCTGCCTCAGGAGCCGCATCTGTTGCGGCAGCCTCCGCGGCCTTGGCCTGCTCGGCACGCGCGGCCTCTTCCGCTGCGAACTTGGCCGCTGCCGCTTCGCGGGCGGCATTGTCTTGGGCTTCCAGGCGGGCCTTGACCTCGGCGGCCGGTCTCGGTTCGGCACGATAGCCGAGGCCCTTCAGGATCTCTTCCATGTCGTCGGCGGTGGCGCCGAGGATCGACATCATGGGCGGCGTCACCATGAAGGCCTGGCCGTCATAGGCGCCGTCCGGACGCTGGCCGAGACCCGGTTTCCAGTTGGTCGCCGGACGGATCAGGTCCGCCAGCCGCTCCAATATATCGATGCGCACGGCGCGACGGCCGAGATTGCGGTAGCCGGCAAGCTTGTAGAAGGCCTTGTCGAAGGCCGGATCGATAACCACCGAGGTGCGCCCGGAGGCGAGCGCATGGACCACATCGCCGAAGCCCGGCTTGTCCTTGCCGTCATTCTTCAGCGCCCAAAGCAAGGTCACCAGACCGGCGGGCGCCGGCTTGATCAAGGCAGGCACGAAGACGTGGTAGGCGCCGAAACGCACGCCGAGCCGGCGAAGTGCCGCGCGGCCTTCCTGGTCGAGCGACTTCATCTCCTCGGCAATATCGCGGCGGTTGATGAGGCCGAAATTCTCGACCAGCTGGAAGGCTATGCCACGGCCGATGCCGGAGATCTGGTCGGCGTTCTTCAGGTCGACCAGCGGCTTCAAGAGCGACTCGATCTGGAAATTGACGAAACGCTCCGCCCGCGCTGCGACCTTGTCACGCGCCGGGCCGGTCAGTTGCTCATCGGCCAGCAACACCAGGCGCGGCCTCAGCGCGTCTTCGCCCGAAACCAGCGTGCCGATCGGCGCGCCGATCCAGCGCAGCGTGCCGTCCGAGCCGAGCGCGATGTCGGCATTGGCGCTGGCGCCGAAGCGTTCGGCGCGCGCCTCGAATTCCGCGGCCAGCGCCTTCTGCGCTGCGGTGCGCACCGCCTTGGCGTCTTCGCCGCCGGCGCTCTGGTCGGCGGTGAAACGGAACCCCTGCAGTTCGCCGACATGGTGGCCTTCGACGAGGACGGTTCCGGTAGGGCTGATTTCGGCTTCAGGCATGGTATTTTCTCTAAGGCGCCGCATGAGGACGGAAGTCCTGCGGTCTACGAAGCGTTTCGTCAACCGCTCATGCAGCGCATCGGACAATCTGTCTTCGATTTCGCGCGTCTTTTCCTGCCAGTGTGCCTGATCGGCCAGCCAGCCGGGCCGGTTCGACACGAACGTCCAGGTACGGATCTGAGCGATGCGGTGCGACAGTGTATCGATGTCGCCCTCCGTGGTGTCGGCGCGGCGCACCTGCTCGGCCATATAGTTCTCGTCGACATGGCCATGCCGGGCGAGGTCCGTATAGATGGACGCGATGAGATCCGCATGCTGGGCCGGCGCGATCTTGCGATAGTCCGGCAGCGCACAGGCCTCCCAAAGCAGCGCGACGCGTTTGGCGTTGGTGGCCAGCGCGCGGATGTCCTCGTCGCGCGATAAATATTCGAGGGCCTGGGCGTCCACCGCCGGCAGCGCGCGGGTCAAGCCTTCGACCGGGGCGTTGGTTTCGATAGAACGTTTCAGCGCGTCGAGGCTGGCGAAGTCGAACTGCGCGGTGCGCCATTGCAGCACCTTCACCGGCTCGAAATCATGGCCCTCGATCTTCGTGATCAACTCCTCGTCCAGGGGGTCGACCTGGCCGGTCACGCCAAAAGTGCCGTCACGCAGATGGCGGCCGGCGCGTCCGGCGATCTGGCCAAGCTCCGCCGCGGTCAGATTGCGGTACTGGAACCCGTCGAACTTGCGGTTCTGGGCAAAGGCGACATGGTCGAGATCGAGGTTGAGGCCCATGCCGATGGCGTCGGTGGCAATGAGATAGTCGACATCGCCCGATTGGAATAGCGCGACCTGGGCGTTGCGGGTGCGCGGGCTGAGCGCGCCAAGCACGACCGCCGCCCCGCCCTGTTGGCGGCGGATCAGTTCGGCGATGGCATAGACCTCGTCGGCGGAGAAGGCGACGATCGCCGTGCGCCGCGGCAGGCGGGTCAGCTTCTTCGATCCGGCATAGGCCAGATGCGACAGCCTCGGCCGCGTCACCACTGAGACGCCCCTCAGCAGGCGCTGGAGGATGCCCTGCATGGTGGCCGCACCCAGCAGCAGGGTTTCCTGGCGACCGCGAAGATGCAGGATGCGATCGGTGAAGATGTGGCCGCGCTCGAGGTCGCCGGCCAGCTGCACCTCGTCGATGGCGACGAACGCAGCCTCGGTCGTTCGGGGCATGGCCTCGACCGTGCAGACGGAATATTTCGCGCCGGCCGGCTGGATCTTCTCTTCGCCGGTAATGAGCGAGACCTTGTGCGCTCCGACCTTCTCGCAGACGCGGCTGTAAACCTCCCGCGCCAGCAGCCTGAGCGGCAGGCCGATGATGCCGCTCTCATGCGCGACCATGCGCTCGATGGCGAGATGGGTCTTGCCGGTGTTGGTTGGCCCAAGCACGGCGGTCACGTCGCGGCCCGACAGGATCAGCGGCTCGGCGGGTTTCGGCTGGATGTTCATCGACCTGGAAATAAGGCTTCTGGCCTCTGTTTGTCGGGACCGGCCCCTGGATGGCGCGTATGACAGCCGACACATAGGGATTTAGAGCGCCAAGCGAAAGCGGAATGTTCAACCGACTGCTTTGAGAGGCATGTGGGACGTCTCGAGCGCTGGCGATTAACGGATGGAACGAGTCTGGAACGAATCGGCGACGAATCAGTGACTCCTGCGGATTCAGCTTTTGTTCACGGCTATATGTGGAATTCGCGGTCGTGAGACTCACCACATGATGAATCGGCGACGTGGCCCGTTTCATGCTGAGACCCAAACTGCATTAACCTTTGCCGCCGGCGATCACACCAACGTATTGCCGCGGCGCAAGCTTATGGAATTGTTGATCTTTGCTCGTCGCATCACGGCTGCGAAGCCACATTCCAGCGGCCGTGATTTACGTTTCAGCCAAAGCTCGAACCAATCTGCGACTGTCGGCGATGTTGGTGTCTCCGCGTGTTGTCCACCCCGACATCTCGTGTTGTCCACAGCTTGTCCACCGGCAACCCACAAAGTTGCAGCGAAGTTTCGCACAGCCGGCACGGATGCCGCTATCGGCCGGTCGGCAGACCGGCCGGTATCGAAACTGCGCGAAACTCCGGCAATATTTTCAGGCTATATACTGGCCGCCATTGGCGGTCAGCGTTGAGCCCGTTATAAAGCCGGCATCCTCGGAGGCCAGGAAAACGACGCAGCGGGCGATCTCTTCCGGTTCGCCCATGCGACCCACCGGAATCTGCGGGATAATCCGCTCGTTGAGGACCTTCTCGTCGATCGCCTTTACCATTTCGGTGGCGATGTAGCCGGGGCAGATGACATTGACGGTGATACCGGCGCGCGCACCCTCCTGGGCAAGCGCCTTGGTAAAGCCGATGTCGCCGGCTTTGGCGGCGGAATAGTTGACCTGGCCGGCCTGGCCCTTCTGGCCGTTGATCGACGAAATGGTGATGACGCGGCCGAACTTGCGCTCGCGCATGCCGGCCCACAGCGGATGCGTCATGTTAAATACGCCGGAAAGGTTGGTGTCGATGACCTCTTTCCACTGGTCGCGGGTGATCTTGTGGAACATGGCGTCGCGGGTGATGCCGGCATTGTTGACCAGCACCGAGACCGGGCCTAGATCGGCCTCGACCTGTTTGATGCCGGTGGCGCAGGCATCATAGTCGGCGACCGACCATTTGTAGACCGGAATGCCGGTGACATCCTTGAACTTGGCCGCCGCCTCATCGTTGCCGGCATAGTTCGCGGCAACCGAATAGCCGGCGTTCTTCAGCGCCATCGATATCGCCGCGCCGATACCGCGCGACCCGCCTGTGACGATTGCAACCTTGGTCATAGTGCTCCCTCCCTTTGGTTGGGGCGCGAACAGGGAGTAGCGAATAGCAGGTCGGGATCCAATGTCCCTTCGCCGACGCAGTTCTTCCCCGTTCGCTACCCCCTGTTCACTTCCATCTCAGAGCGCCTCGACGCACATGGCGACACCCATGCCGCCGCCGATGCACAGTGTGGCGAGGCCCTTCTTCGCCCCACGACGGCGCATTTCGTAGACCAGCGTGTTGAAGATGCGGGCGCCCGACGCGCCGATCGGATGGCCGATTGCGATGGCGCCGCCATTGACATTGACGATCGCGGGATCCCAACCCATGTCCTTATTGACGGCGCAGGCTTGGGCGGCAAAGGCTTCGTTGGCCTCGATGAGGTCAAGATCGCCTACCGACCAGCCCGCCTTTTCCAAAGCCTTGCGCGACGCTGGAATGGGTCCTGTTCCCATAATCGCCGGATCGACGCCGGCGGTCGCCCAGGAGGCAATGCGCGCCAGCGGCGTGATGCCGCGCCGCTGCGTCTCCGCTTCGCTCATGAGCACCACGCCGGCGGCCCCGTCATTGATGCCCGATGCGTTGGCGGCGGTTACCGTGCCGTCCTTGTCGAAGGCCGGCTTGAGCCTGGTCATGGCGTCGAGGGTCGCGCCATGGCGGATATACTCGTCCTGGTCGACAATGGTGTCGCCTTTCTTGCCCTTGAGCGTGACGGCGACGATCTCGTCGTTGAATTTGCCGGCCTTCTGCGCTGCCTCGGCCTTGTTCTGGGAAGCGAGCGCGAACTGGTCCTGGTCATCGCGGGTGATCTGGAACTGGCGGGCGACATTCTCGGCCGTGTTGCCCATGTGATAGCCGTTGAAGGCATCCCACAATCCGTCCTTGATCATGGTGTCGATCAGCTTGAAGTCGCCCATCTTGACGCCGGCGCGCAGGTGCTGGGCGTGCGCTGAAAGCGACATCGATTCCTGTCCGCCGGCGATAATCACCTTGGCGTCGCCGCCGGCGATCTGCTGCATGCCGAGCGCAATCGCGCGCAAGCCCGAGCCGCAGACCTGGTTGAGGCCCCAGGCTGTGGTTTCCTTCGGCAGGCCGGCATTGATCGATGCCTGCCGGGCCGGGTTCTGGCCCTGCGCGGCGGTCAACACCTGGCCCAAAATGACCTCGTCGACCTCGGCGGCTTCCACACCGGCGCGCGACAGCAACTCCCTGATGACGACGGCGCCGAGTTCATGCGCCGGGGTGGCCGCGAACGCTCCGTTGAAGGATCCGACCGGCGTGCGCGCGGCACTGGCAATAACGATGGAAGCGGACATGTTCTTCTCCAGACTTCAGGCTGTTAGCTGCGTGTAAGGACTTTTCTTGCCCTTTCCAGAACCCGAGTCAAACCTGAATTGGGCATGGGTCCCGTGTGCTGCGGGCAGGGCGGGGGACGCGATCGCAGCAGCCAGTCCAATGCTGCGCAGCAAATTTTGGCCGCCGTGCAGCATTTAATGATCCCGCACTGCACAAACCGCTTGGAATTGCGCGGGTTTTGGGCATATCCTCAAAAAAGGCACAATCGTTACCGGCACCTTACAACAGGCGCGCCGGTGTCCCGGGAGGATACAGATGGCCGCGAAAGACGATCCGATCATCATCAAGAAATACGCCAATCGCCGCCTCTACAATACCGGTACCAGCACCTATGTGACCCTCGAAGACCTGGCCGAGATGGTCAAGAAGGGCGAGGACTTCACCGTTCAGGACGCCAAGACCGGCGACGACATCACGCATCCGGTTCTGACCCAGATCATCTTCGAACTCGAGAACAAGGATGGGCAGAACATGCTGCCGATCCCGTTCCTGCGCCAGTTGATTGCCTATTATGGCGACCAGATGCAGATGATCGTGCCGAGCTTCCTCGAACAGTCCATGCTCGCTTTCTCCAAGGAGCAGGAGCGCTTTCGCGAGCAGATGAAGGGCGCGATCGGCAAGTCGCCGCTCGACATGATGAAGATCACCACGCCGATCAAGGCGCTGGAGGAGCAGACGCGCCGCAATATGGAGATGTTCCAGAATGCGATGCGGCTGTTCACCCCGTTTCCGCCCGGGGGCGCCGCGCCTGCCGCCGCCCAGGCCGAGCCGGCGCGGAAGGATGCGCCGGAAAAGCCTGATGATTTGCAGGAACTCAAAGAGCAGATCGCCGCCATGCAGCGGAAGCTCGACACAATGTCGTGACGTTCCGGATCCAATGATCCGACAGCCAGCCTCGCCTTGTTCACTGTGATCTAGGGTAGCGGCCCCGCATAGCGACCGCGCGGCCTGATGAGACTTCCGCTCGTTATCTGCTCCACGGCATGCGCGGCCCAGCCGACGCTGCGGCCGAGTGCGAACAGCCGGAAGGGCGCATCGGGCGGCAGGTTCAGCCTGCGCGTCAGGGCGGCCAGCGCAAAGTCTACGTTCGGGCGCTCCCCGGTCGCGGCAAGGGCAGCGTCGCGCAGTAATGACATCGTGTCATCGACCTCGACACCGCTCAGCAGCGCCGCTGCCCGTGGATCGCCTTCAGGGTAAAGCGGATGGCCAAACCCGGGCAAGGGACGGTCATGATCGAGCCAAAGGCCGATCGTTGCATCCGCGCCTTGCCTAGCCGCATCGTCGGCCAGTCGCATCACCGCCTCGCCGGCGCCGCCATGGCGCGGCCCCGACAATGTGGCGAGGCCGGCGAGGAGACAGGCGGCCAGCGATGCGCCTGTCGAAGCAGCGACGCGGGCGGCGAATGTCGATGCGTTCAGTTCGTGGTCGGCAAGCAGCACGAGCGCATGGCGGATCTCTTCGGCGCCACGCGCGTCCACCGACCAACCGTGCGCCAATCGCTCATGAACGCGCCCTGGTCCCGATGCGCCCACCGCTCCAGCCAGCACGCCCACCGCCTGTGCCGCATCGGCATGCAAGGCGGCGGCGCCGCGCCCCAGCGATGGACGCCCCTGGCCCGCCAGCGCAGCAAGCCGCGCGAAGGCTAAGGCGCGGCCGTCTGCGAGCGCTTCATCCGGCGACGGCACGTCGAAAGCCGGCGGTTCAGGCAAGTCCCAGAGAACGGCGGCCGTGTCTTCCAGCGTGGCATGCTCGCACAGCTCGACGGCATCCTGGCCACGATAGATGAGACGTCCGTGCGATACGGTCGAGATTGCTGTGACGATCGACGGCTCGCCCCAGGCAATGGCGCTTTCGGCGATGGCTGAGGGGCTGCGTCCCCGTGCCCGGCGGACCGCCAGAGCGGCGATGTCATCGGCGCGGTACTGGCTTCGTCTCGGGTCCGCCCGGTCGGGCCGCATGGCGATGCGTCCACGGCTGACATAGGCGTACAGCGTCTGTGCCCGTACCTTCAGCCGCTCCAACGCTTCTTCCCGGGAAAGCCATTCCGACATATTGATTCACTTGATCAAGATTGATGAGCATTCCATCAAGCCTTATCTCGCATCCGGAAGCGGTTCAAGGAGACAGGCAATGGCGAATGGGCTCGACGATGTGGTGGCAGCCGAGACCGTCCTGTCGGATGTCGATGGCCTTGGCGGTCGGTTGACGATCCGCGGCCATGCGCTCTCGGAACTGGCTGGCCGCTGGACCTTCGCGCGGGTGGTTCGGCTGCTGCTCGATGGGTTCTTCGATGACCTTCCCGGCGAAGCGGAGCTGAAGCAGGCACTTGGCGCGGCGCGCGAAGAGGTGTTCGAGCGGCTTCTGCCGTCGCTGCCCCTGCTGGCGCCGCTCGATATCTACAGTGCCATGCGCGCCGGCATGGCGATGCTGCCGGACGGCGACACGCTGACGGATGGACTGCGGCTGATCGCGGCACCCGCCGTGCTGACCCCGGCCTTGCTCCGGCAACGGCGCGACGAGCGGCCGCTCGCGCCGGAGGGCCGGGCCGATCATGCCGCCGACATGTTGCGGATGCTTGAGGGCGCGGTTGCGTCGCCGGCGCTGGCGCGTGCGCTCGATACCTATCTGGTGACCGTTGCCGATCACGGCCTCAACGCGTCGACCTTCGCCACCCGCGTGGTCGCTTCGACGCAGGCCGGCCTGGCATCCTGCGTGCTGGCCGGGCTCGGCGCGCTCAAAGGGCCGCTGCATGGCGGCGCGCCCGGCCCGGTGATCGAGATGCTGGATGCGATCGAGGCGCACGGCGATGCCGCCGGCTGGCTGCGCGCCGAGCTCGCGCGTGGCGAACGCATCATGGGGTTCGGGCATCGGATCTACAGGGTGCGCGACCCGCGCGCCGACGTGCTGAAGGCGGTGGTGCGGCAGATCGGCGCCGAAGGCCCGGCCGGCCGCAGGCTGGCCTTCGCTGAGACGGTGGAGCAAACGGCGCTCGAGGTGCTGCGTATCGCCAAACCATCGCGATCGCTGCAGACCAATGTCGAGTTCTACACGGCGCTGGTGCTGGAGGCAGCGGGCTTTCCAAGCCAGGCCTTCAGCAATGTCTTCGCCGCGGGGCGTGTCGCCGGCTGGATCGCGCATGCGCGTGAACAGCAGGCAACCGGACGGCTGATCCGCCCGCAGTCGCGCTATATCGGACCGATGCCGGACCTCGCCGCCTGAGACAACCTGGCCTCGACACCCCAGATGGGTGCCCGTGCGACGAAAATGTCTTCCCTCGTTTCACGCCAATGCTGTTTTGCGTTGCGCGGACTGATATGTTGCGTTGCAATATTTGCAGTCTTGCAACCATTCGAGGGTCCGCCTTGTCCATCACGAAAACCGCCGTCGTCACGGGCTCCACATCGGGCATCGGCCTGGCCATCGCCCAGGCGCTGGCCGCCGCCGGCCACGCCATCGTCGTGAACTCCTTCTCCGACACGCCTGCCGACCATGCCGTCGCCGATGCGATCGCCAGGGAGCACAAGGTCAAGGCCGCCTACATCAAGGCCGACATGTCCAACCCGGCCGAATGCCGGATGCTGATCGCCAAGGCTGCGGAGATATTCGGATCGGTCGACATCCTCGTCAACAATGCAGGCATCCAGCATGTCGCGCCGGTCGAGGATTTTCCGCTCGAAAAATGGGACGCCATCATCGCCGTCAACCTGTCCTCCGCGTTCCACACCATCGCGGCCGCCATCCCGTTGATGAAGCAGGCGGGCGGCGGCCGGATCGTCAACATAGCGTCGGCGCACGGCCTGGTCGCCTCGCCTTTCAAATCCGCCTATGTCTCGGCAAAGCACGGCATTATGGGATTGACGAAGACGGTGGCGCTCGAGCTGGCCCGCGACAAGATCACCTGCAACGCCATCTGCCCGGGCTATGTGCTGACACCGCTGGTCGAGGCGCAGATCCCTGACCAGATGAAGGCCAACAAGATGGACCGCGAGGCAGTCATCCGCGAGGTGATGCTGGAGAAGCAGCCGACAAAGGAGTTCGTCACGGTCGAGCAGGTCGCGGCGGCCGCAGTGTTTCTGTGCTCGGACGCGGCGGCGCAGGTCAACGGCACCCATATCTCCATCGATGGCGGCTGGACCGCCGCATAGGCGCCAACGCCGGTGCGGGGAAGCGCTTGCCTCCCCGACGCGTACCGCATCATGCTGACGCCTGCTGCCACTGAGGTGACGGCGCTGCTTTTGATTGCTCAGCAAGCCAGACGCGGGGCCGCTACTGGCGCAGAACGTGGGCCAGACCTATCCCAGGAAAGGCAACCGCGGCCAACGCGGGAAGTCGCCACGTCTTGGCACCGCAAAGTGGTCGCAACTTTCCAGCTATATCGGGATGCAACTTTGCTGTAGAAGCGCGCTCTGCCGTTCACGGCGATTTGAACATGGCCCAGCGCGCACCCATATCGGCGACGCGCCCGCGTCCAGGACGCGGTGCCGAACCCACAGTGGAAACGACGATGCCGAAGATCAGGTTTCACAAGCTTGCAGCTGTTGTTGTGCTTGTTGGTTTCGCGGCGTGGATGGCGACGGGCGAATTTTCGTCCGTCGGCAGCGTAGCGGCGAACAACGCCAAGGCGGAAGAGGTGGATCAGGCCAAGACATCGGGCGCCGACACGCCGAAGGCGGCAAAAGCCGAACCACAGGCGGCGCCGCGCACCGTTGCGGTGGTGACGCCGCCGCGCAAGACCTATGCTCGCGCCATTCGCATTTCCGGGCTGACCGAGGCCGACAAGCGCGCGGTGCTCGCAACGCGGGTCGCCGGTGTCATCGACAAATTGCCGGTCAAGCAGGGTCAGCACGTCAAGACGGGCGATCTCGTATTGATGCTTGCCGCCGAGGATAAGATCTCGATGGTCGACAATGCCAAGCAACTCGTGGCGCAACGCCGCGCCGAGCTCGAAGCGGCCGAACGGCTGGCCAAGACCGGCAATCTGCCGAAGCTGCAGCTCGACACCGCGCGCTCTAACCTGACCTCGGCGCAGTCGCTGCTGGAAACGGCACAGGCCGAACTCGATCGAAACGAGGTCAAGGCGCCGTTCGACGGCGTCATAGACCGTGTGCCGGTGGAGCTTGGCAGTTCCATCATGCAGGGCGGCGAGGTGGCGACGATCCTCAAGCTTGATCCGGTGATTGCCCGCGGCGAAGTCAGCGAGCGCGATCTCGGCTATCTCAAGCTCGGCGACAAGGCCGAGGTCCGGCTGGTCAGCGGCCAGACGGTCGAAGGCACCGTGCGCTACATCAGCCGCGATGCATCGTCGGCGACCCGCACCTTCCGTGTCGAGGTCGCGATCCCCAATGCCGACGGTTCCGTGCCGGCCGGCATGACGGCGGAAATCGCGCTCAGTGCGCTGCCGACCGACGCTGTCCTGCTGCCGCGCTCGGTGGTGACGCTGGGCGACAAGGGCGATCTCGGCATCCGCGCCGTCGGCAAGGACAACAAGGTGGCGTTCTTCCCGATCGACCTTGTCGACGATACCCCGACCGGCCTCGTGCTCGGCGGCATACCGGCCGATACGCGCATTATCGTCGCCGGCCAGGAACTGGTGAAAGAAGGCGATCTGGTCAAGCCGGTCGACGCCGACCAGGCGACCATCCAGAAACTGCTGGGCGAAGCGTCCGCCGGCACGCAGTAGCCGGCTGCACCGCGGCTCCTGAAATCTAGGAACAGGCGTTAGCCATGGATATCGTCAAACTCGCGATCAACAATGCCCGCCTGACCATTTCGGTGCTGGTGTTCCTCCTGCTCGCCGGCTGGGTCGCCTACCAGTCGACCCCGAAGGAAGCGGAACCGGATGTTCCGATTCCGATGATGTATGTCAGCCTGATCTATCAAGGTATTTCGCCGGAGGATTCCGAGCGCCTGCTGTTGCGGCCGATGGAAAGCAAGCTGAAGAGCCTCAAAGGCCTGAAGGAGATGCGCTCGGCCGCCTTTCAGGGCGGCGGTTACGTGCTCGTCGAGTTCCAGCCGCAGACCAATCTGGCCACTGCGCTGCAGGATACGCGCAGCAAGGTGCAGGACGCCAAGGCCGACCTTCCGCAGGCCGCCGAGGAACCGGTCGTCACCGAGGTCAATATTTCCGAATTCCCGGTCCTCGTCGTCACGCTGTCGGGCGAGTTGCCCGAACGCGTTCTGACCGCCGCCGCGCGCGAACTGCGCGATCGCATCGAGGAAGTCCCCGGCGTTCTCGAAGGCTCACTGCAGGGCGCGCGCGACGATCTGGTCGAAGTCGTCATCGATCCGATGAAGCTGTCATCCTACGGCTTGCAACTCGACCAGCTGATCGGCGCCGTCGGCGCCTCCAACAGCCTGGTTGCCGCAGGCAACATCGAAGGCTCCGAAGGCAAATATGCCGTCAAGGTGCCGTCGCTGATCGAGACGCCGGAGGATGTGGCGTCCCTGCCCGTGGTCGCCGGCCCCAACGCCGTGGTGCAGGCCAAGGATATCGCAACGATCCGCTCGACCTTCGCCGACGCCACCACGATCACGCGCCTCAACGGCAAGCCAGCCATCGCCATCGAGGTCAAGAAGCGCATCGGCGCCAATCTGATCGACACGCTCGCCAAGGTGAGGGAAGTGTCCGATGGTTACGTCAAGTCGATGCCCGAAGGACTGCACGTCACCTACACGCAGGACAAGTCGGTCTTCGTCAACCAGTTGCTGGGCGACCTGCAGAACCACGTGATGATCGCCGTGATCCTGGTGTTCATCGTCATTCTCTACGCGCTGTCGGGCCGAGCCTCGCTGCTGATCGGCCTCGCCATCCCGTCCTCCTTCCTGATCGGCATCCTGCTGCTGGCGATGATGGGCTACACGATCAACATGATCGTGCTGTTCAGCCTCATCCTGGCCGTCGGCATGCTCGTCGACGACGCCATCATCGTCACCGAATTCGCCGAACGGCGCATGAGCGAAGGCATGCCCAAGGCAGACGCGTTCGCGCTTGCCGCCAAGCGCATGGCTGGCCCGGTCATCGCGGCGACGATGACGCGCATCGCAGCCTTTTCGCCGCTGCTGTTCTGGCCGGGCATCATCGGCGACTTCATGAAGTACATGCCGATCACGCTGATCGTCACGCTGTCGGCATCGATGCTCTACGCGCTGGTGTTCGCGCCGACGCTGGGCGCGATCTTCGCTAAAGCGCCGAAGCATCATGACGACGGCAATCGCGATGGTTGGTACATGGCTGTCGTCAAGCAGGCGGTGCGTTTCCCGATCACTGTCGTTCTGCTGACGGTAGCGCTGCTTTTCGGCGTCGGCTTCGCCTATTCCAAATATGGCGCCGGTGTCGAGTTCTTCCCAAGCGTCGAGCCCGATTACGGCCTGCTCTATGTCCACGCGCGCGGCAACCTTTCGCTGGCCGAAATGGACACGGCGACGAAGATCGCCGAAGACAGGCTGCTTGGCTGGCCCGGCATCAAATCGGTCTATACCCGTGTCGGCAAGACGCAGGGCGGCGGCCAGGACGTGCCGGAAGACGTGGTGGGCGTCATCCAGTACGAATTCATCGACTGGCGCGAGCGCAAATCGGCCAACCAGATCCTGAACGATCTGCGCGGCGTCATGGCCGGCATTCCCGGCGTCGATGTCGAGGTCCGCGTGCCGGAAGCCGGCCCGCCCACGGGCAAGGCGATCCAGATCAGGCTCTCGGCGATCGACCCGAAGGGGCTCGACGACAAGGCGCGTGCCGTCGCTGCGCGGATCGCCAAGGTGGCCGGCGTCATCGACATCTCCGATGGCTTGCCTCCGCCGGGCGTCGACTGGGCGCTCGAGGTCGACCGTGCCAAGGCGGCCCAATATGGCATCAGCCCGACAGCCGTCGGCACCGTGGTGCAGCTGGTGACCAACGGGCTGAAGCTGTCGGAATACCGGCCGGCGGGCGCCGACGATGCCGTCGACATCAGGCTGCGGCTGCCCGAAGACCGCCGCACGCTGTCGACGCTCGACGAACTCAGGGTACAGACCGCGCAAGGCTCGGTGCCGATCTCGAATTTCGTCGTGCGCAAGCCGGAACCTACGGTCGGCGTCCTCAACCGCATCGATGGCGCGCGAACCGTGGTGGTCCAGGCCAATGTCGCGGCAGGCGCCCAGGTCGCGGCCGTGCAGCAGGAGGTCACCAAGGCGGTCACCGACATGAATCTCGGCAGCGGCATCCGCTGGAAGCTGGCTGGCTCGAACGAGGACAGCGCCGAGGCCAGCGCCTTCCTCGGCAAGGCATTCGGAGCCGCGATCTTCCTGATCTTCCTGGTGCTTCTGATGCAGTTCAATAAGTTCACCAGCGTGCTGATGGTGCTGTCCTGCGTGGTTATGGCGACGGTGGGCGTGTTCCTCGGGCTGCTGATCACGGGGGAGACGTTCGGCATCGTCATGTCGGGCATCGGCGTCATCGCGCTGGCCGGCGTGGTGGTGAATAACAACATCGTGCTGATCGACACCTATGACAGGCTGCGCCACGAAGGCTGGGACAAGATGGACGCGGTGCTGCAGACCTGCCGCGAGCGCGCCCGGCCGGTTGTGCTGACGGCGGTTTCGGCGATCCTCGGGGTGCTGCCGATCGCCTTCGGCCTCGGGCTTGAAATCTTTCATCACGAGACGACGATCAATGCCCCGTCGACACAATGGTGGATCTCACTGTCCTCGGCGATCGTCTTCGGCCTGTCCTTTGCCACCTTGCTTACCTTGGTGGTGACGCCCTCGATGCTGATGATCTTCACGCGCAGCAAGAACAGCCGCGTCAATGCGTTTTTCCGCAGAGTGTTCCGGCGCGGCAAAGGCAAGCTTGCGTCGGCCGGTACGGCCGGCCCGGCTGACGAACCCGCGATCGCCTTCCCGAAAGCCGCCGAATAGGAGCACTTCGGAATTGAACCGCAAAGGCCGTCCGGAACAACCGGACGGCCTTTTGCATTGTCTCCCCCAACAGCAATGCGGGGAATGTCTCATGCCGGTCAGCACCATCATCATCATTGTCCTGATCCTGATCCTCATAGGTGCGGTGCCGGCTTGGCCGCATTCGCGCTCTTGGGGTTATGGACCGTCGGGCATCATCGGTGTCGTGCTGGCTGTGCTCCTGGTGTTGCTTTTGATGGGCAGGATCTGAGTTTCGCGCCGTCCTCTGCCTTGCTCAGGCTACTTTCGAAAGGCTGTTCACAGTGGTAATTCCGATGTCGGAGAGAGCCTCGGCCACCGCTTGATCCAGTGAGGTATGCGGGATCTCCCCGATGATGGCCTGGAGCCGCGTCGACGCGAGCCGGTGCGGCTCGAAGCGCAGATAGGACATGGAGACGATCTCACGCCACATGGCCACGAAGGGGCTGCCCGCGCGCAGAACCCACCATGCCATCGCGGTCATCCTGAGGGGGCCGCCCACCGCCTTCTCGGCCGCGGCCTTCATCTGAAGATCGGTGATGGCGTGGCCCGGAAAGTTCAGCGTCTCATAGGGGCCGAGCTTGGTCAGATTTCCAGCCAGGGCGACGAAGCCCTTGGCGAAATCGGGCAGGTAGGCCCATTCATGCACGAGATCGACTGGGCCGGGCGCCGTGTATATGCCCTTGCCGATCTTGGCGGCGACGACCAGGTCGAACCATGATCCGCTGCCTGTGCCGCCGAAGAAATCGCCGGCGCGCAAGAGGACGGTGCGCACACGGCCGGCATCGGCTTCGCGACGAAACAGCTCTTCCATAGCGCAGCGGATCCGACCTTTTTCAGTCGTCGGATGGTACGGCGTGTCCTCGGTAATGACCTCGGGCATAGGTGAGCCGTAATTGTACACTGTGCCGGGGAACAGGTGCGTGGCGCCGTTCGCATGGCAGGCTGCCATGACGTTCTCGGCCATCGGGAGGCACTTGCCCCAATCGGTATAGATCGGATTCAGGCCGTTGAAGACGATGTCCGCCCCCGCCGTGGCGCGGATGAGAGCTTCGCGGTCGAGCGCGTCGCCGGCGATTGCGCTGGCTCCCTTGAGTTCGGCCGGAAGCTTGCCGTTGCGGGTGACGGCGCGGACGTCGTAGCCGGCGTCGATGAAGGCCTTGGCGACCACACGGCCGAGCCGGCCATTGGCGCCCAGGATTGCGATCTTGGTCATTGGAATGCTCCTTGTCTGGATTTGGGTGCGGGCGTGGTGCAATCAGCGGCCGAAAAGGTCGCGGTTGCTTCCGGGAAGAGCTGGTTTCTGGCCGGCTGTGTCCGTCTTTTCGATCGAAGTGGTGCGGATGTTGTCCGTTGCGGCTGTTCTGGGGTGGTCGCCATTGGTCGAACCGAAATTGTCGCTGCCTGCGAAAGCGCTGTTGCAGGCGATGAGGAAGGCGGCGGCGGTGAGGGTGATCCTAGTCATGTCTGGTGTCCTTGTTGGTGTTTGCAGCCCGAATATGATCCTCTCGAAAGCGAATAGAAATTGACTATGAACGCAGTCTTGTTATTCAGGGATGAATGGGCGAGATCGACTGGAACCTGATCAAAAGCTTTGTCACCGTGGCCGAGACGGGCAGCCTGTCGGCGGCCGCGCGCAAGCTGTCTGCAAGCCAGCCGACGCTTGGCCGCCATATCGGCGAGCTCGAACAGGCGCTGGGCGTCACTCTGTTCCGGCGCGGGCGGCGCGGCTATGAACTGACCGAGGCGGGCGCCGCCTTGTTCGAGCGCGGCAAGGCGGTCAGCGAGCAGGCAAGCGCCTTTTCCCTTTTGGCGCTGGGGTCGGTCGAGGCGATCGAAGGGACTGTGCGCATTGCCGCCAGCGAGGTGGTGGCGGCCCATGTGCTGCCCGCGATGATGGCACGGCTTGGCATCGAGGAACCGGGTATCGAGGTTGAGATCGTGGCTTCAAACCAGGTCGAGAACCTGCTGCGGCGCGATGCCGACATCGCCATCCGCATGGTCGAGCCGGCGCAGAACGAGTTGGTGGCCCGCAAGGTGTGCGACATTGCGCTGTGTGCCTGCGCGGCCAAATCCTATCTCGACAGGCGCGGCCGGCCCCTGGAAGCAGCCGAACTCCTTGGCCACGCACTGGTCGGCTTCGATCGCAGCGACGACATCATCCGGGCCTTCGGCCAGCACGGCATTCCCGTGACCCGAAGCAATTTCCGTTTCAGGGCCGACAACCAGATCGTCCTGTGGGAAGCGGTGCGAGCAGGCAATGGGATTGGCCTCGGCCAGGAACCGCTGGCCGATCGCGATCCGCTGATCGAGAAAGTTTTGCCCGGCCTGCCGCTACCGATGCTGCCGGTCTGGCTGGCGATGCATCGCGATGTTCGCACCAGCGTGCGCATCCGCCGCGTGACCGACTTCCTCCACGAAGAACTCAAACGCTACTCGGCCGGCGCAGGAGCGAATTCGGCGCGGTGAGCAAGCCCGGCCATCAGCAGGACGACGATCAAGAGCCCCGACAGCGCAATGAAGATGGGACCGAAGCTCGAATGTTCGGCGACAAAGCCGATGGCTGATGGCGCCACCAATATGCCGGAATAGCCCATGGTGGTAACGACACTCATGCCGGTGCCCGACGACATGCCCTCCTGATTGCCGCCGGCGGAAAAGAGAATCGGCACCATATTGGCGATCCCGATGCCCGAGAAGGCGAAGGCCGCGATGGCGATCCAGGGAGAGGGCGCAAGTCCGGCGACAAGCATGCCGACCGCGGCGACGACAGCCGAACCGCGCAGTGTCATGACCGCACCGAGCCGGTTGCGCACGCCGTCGCCGAAGAAACGCATGATCGCCATGACCCCGGAAAAGGCGGCGTAGGCAAGGCCGGCGATGGCGAGGTCGGCACCAAGTTCCTGGCGCAGATAGAGGGCCGCCCAGTCGAGCACCGCGCCTTCGGAGATCATCGTCAGCAGCGCCATCAAGCCGACAAGGTAGACCAGCGGGTTGGCCGGCAACGTGAATTTATGGTGCTCGGTGGCCTGCGGCCTGTCCTCGGAGATCAGATGGCCGACCGCGGCTGCGACCGCCGCGAAGGCGAGCAGTGTCACCACAATGGCATGGCCGAGATGGCCGTAGCTCTGGATGGCGAAGCCGCCAAGGGCGCCGCCGGCAAAGCCGCCGAGGCTCCAGAAACCGTGCGAGGACGACATGATCGCGCGGGAGAGGCGCCGTTCCACCACCACGGCATTGGCGTTCATGGCGACATCCATGCCGCCGATCGAGCCACCGAAGATGAACATGGCGACAGCGGCAAGCGGCACGTTGGGCGCCAGCGCCACGACCAGCAGGCCGAGGCTGCCGCACAGGCCGAACCAGCGCAGCACCGTCCGCGAGCCATGCTTCGAGATCAGGTGGCCGCACCAGGTCATGGCGGTGACGGCGCCGGCGCCGAACAGCAGGATCAGCAGGCCAAGCGTGAACTTGGATATGTCCAGCCGGGTGAGGAAGACCGGGATCTGCGGCGCCCAACTGCCGGTCAGGAAGCCGTTGGCCAGGAAAATGGCCGCCACGGCCCATCTTCCGCGAATGGCGGCCTGCATGGCGTCTGATGCTTTCATTGCGCGAATCCGGTCAGAAATGGCTTCGCGCGGCAAATTAGATCGATTCAATTTTCAGTCAAGCGCCTAAGGTGGCGGACATGCTTGGACCAAGGGAGGGAGTCTAGACCGCTCATGGCGGACTACCACGTTGGAGATTAGCAAAAATGACCTATCCCGTCGTCATCCACGGGCGAGGAGCGAAGCGACGCGGCGCAGACCCGAGGATCCATTCTGTGGCGTCTATGCGATGCTGCGGTGCAGAATAAGGCATGGTTAGCGCGCCCCTCATTCTGAACGGCTGCGCCTGTCACGGCCGTACCGGCATGGATCCTAGGGTTTCCGCGACGTCGCTTCGCGACTGCTCCACCCTAGGATGACGACGTCGCGTATGGCTCCGCCATTCGCCGACGTGATTGCCACAGGCGTTGCCTGTCTATTGATCCTTAGGGCGCTTTGCCTCGAATTCAGCCTTCTTGGCGTCCGAGGCCTCGGTCTGGTTTAAAGCCTGCCACTCGGCATAGGGCATGCCGTAGACGATCTCGCGCGACTGGTCCTTGGTCAGATCGATGCCGTCCGCGTTGGCGGCTTCGCGATACCAGTTCGATAGGCAGTTGCGGCAGAAACCCGCAAGGTTCATCAGGTCTATGTTCTGCACGTCGGCGCGTTCGCGCAGGTGCTCGACCAGCCGGCGAAAGGCGGCGGCTTCGAAATCGCGCTGCTGCTCCGTGGTAAGATCGGTCACCGAAACCTCCGTCATACTGGCCCCGTGCGCGAGCCGAACATTCTCACCTCATGTATATCGGGACGATGGCCGATCGCTTCAACGATAGGCGCCAGCCGCTGCGCCCAGGCAAGCGCGCCCTGCTGATCCGCTATGAGGTCCTGGCGGATTTCGATCAACGCATGCGCGAAACCGTTGATGATGGCATGTTTGTACATGGTGTCGCCGCGCAACGCGCCGTCATAGGGCTCGTTGTCGCCGACGACGAGGCTGTCGTCGGCGGCGAGCATCTCGATCAGCGGTCGCGCGACCCGGTCGTCCAGGTCCCATAGCACGCCGACATGCCATGGCCGTTGCCTGCCCTGCATCACCGGCGTGAAGGAATGCACCGAGAAGATGAACGGTGCTTGCCCCGAGGCCTGCGCAACGGAGGCGACCATGGCGCCGATGGCGTCATGGTAGGGCCGGTAGAAGCGGTCGAGCCGCCGCTCGCGTTCCTCCGGGGCAAGGGGATAATTCCCCGGCACGACGGTGCCGTCATAGAGTTGGCGGATGAGCGTCGGGTCTTCCTCGCCGCGATTGGGATCGATCAACAGCCGAGAGAAATTGGCGAGCACCGCCGGTACGCCGAGCAGGGCGGCCAGCTCGCGCGTCACCGCCTCGACACCGATGTCGTAGGCGATGTGGCGATCAAACTCCGACGTCGGCAGACCGAGGCTGCCATACTCCTCGGGCAGTTCGCGTCGGGCATGATCGCCCAGAAGGACGATGCCTCGCTTGCGGTCGCCTTCGACGATATCGAAAGGCGCGAAAACTGTGGATCGGGTCATTGCAGGGAAATGGCCTGTTCGCTGGTTTCCGGGGAGGGTGCTATCGTCATTCCACGAAGACGACGCTTGCGCAATGCCGTTGTTTGGCCAAGGTTTCCCGGGAAATCTGGCGAGAGTCGGCGAACCTTGTGCCGACGCCTTTCTAAATCGATTGGAATTGGACAAAACGGCGCGTTGACATGCGCCTGGACTTTTCCGAAAAGGGGCGCAGAGAGATGCTGATGTGGTTTTCGAGGGGTTTTGGGATGGGTTCGGCTGGCGGGCAGCGCATGCGCGCCGCCTTTGCCACGCCGCTTCTGATCCTGACCGTGGGCTTTTCGGCGATGGTCATAGCTTCGCCGGCGCGCGCCGATTTCCGCGTCTGCAACGCGACGCAGAACCTGGTCGGCGTCGGCATCGGCTACCGCGCCAAGGCGGGCTGGATCACCGAGGGCTGGTGGCACATCGAGGGATCAAGCTGCAAGACGCTGATCGAAGGGCCGCTGTCATCAAGGTTTTACTATCTCTATGCAGAAGACGCCGAGCGTGGCGGACGCTGGGACGGCCCGATCAACATGTGCGTGGCTGAAAAAGAGTTCAAGATCGCGGGCGTGACAGACTGCGTGGCCCGGGGCTTCCAGCGCGCCGGATTCCAGGAGTATGACACGGGTGAGCAGGCAAGCTGGATGGTCCAGCTGACCGACGAGTCCACAACGGGAGGCGCTTCGGCCGCCCCGGGAACAAACAGTCAATGAGACGCAGCCGCAAGGTCAAGATCCTCGCCACCATCGGTCCGGCCTCCTCGTCGGAGGAGATGCTGAAGAAACTGTTCGAAGCGGGCGCCGATGTGTTCCGCATCAATATGAGCCATACCGATCATGAGCTGATGCGCACGCTGGTCGGACGCATTCGCGCCGTCGAGGAAACGGTGGGCCGGCCGATCGGCATCCTGGCCGATCTGCAAGGGCCGAAGCTGCGCGTCGGCAAGTTTGCCAATGGCAAGGAAGCGCTGACGCAAGGGCAGACCTTCACGCTCGACGACAATCCCGAACCAGGCACATCGACCAGGGTCTATCTCCCGCATCCGGAGATTCTGAGCTCGGTCGAAGCCGGCCATCGCCTGCTGATCGATGATGGCAAGCTCGAGCTTAGGGCCGTGAGCAGCAACGGAAAGGCGATCGTCTGCACCGTCGTCGCCGGGACAACGATCTCGGACAAGAAGGGCGTCAGCCTGCCCGACACCGAGCTGCCGGTCGGCGCGCTGACCGAGAAGGATCGCAGGGACCTCGATGCGGTGCTGGCCACGGGCGTCGACTGGGTCGCGCTATCCTTCGTGCAGCGGCCGGAGGATCTGGCCGAAGCACGCAAGATCGCGCGCGGCCGCGCGCTGATCATGGCCAAGATCGAGAAGCCGCAAGCTGTCGCCCGGCTGGCCGAGATCATCGAATTGTCCGACGCGCTGATGGTCGCCCGCGGCGATCTCGGCGTCGAAATGCCGCTCGAGGCCGTGCCCGGCATCCAGAAGCAGATCACGCGCGCGGCGCGGCGCGCCGGCAAGCCCGTGGTGGTGGCCACGCAGATGCTGGAATCGATGATCACCGCCCCGGTGCCGACGCGCGCCGAGGTCTCGGACGTTTCTATCGCCGTTTTCGAGGGCGCCGATGCCATCATGTTGTCGGCGGAATCGGCGGCCGGCGCCTATCCGGTCGAGGCCGTGGCGATGATGAACCGCATCGCCACCAAGGTCGAAACCGACCCGACCTATGCAGGCATCATCAACGCACAGCGTTCCGAGCCCGAGGCGACCGGCGCCGACGCCATTTCGCTGGCTGCCCGCGAAATCGCCGAGACGCTGAGATTGTCGGCGATCATCACCTACACGGCATCCGGCACAACCGGCCTGCGCGCGGCCCGCGAGCGGCCGCAAGTGCCAATCATCGCGTTGTCGCCGATCCTCAACACGGCGCGGCGGCTGTCACTGCTGTGGGGGACGCATTGCGTCGTCTCGCCCGATGCCAGCGACCTCGACGACATGGTCAACCGCGCCTGCCGTATCGCCTTCGATGAAGGCTTCGGCAAGCCGGGCGACCGGGTCATCATCACAGCAGGTGTCCCGCTGCGGACCCCAGGTTCGACCAACATGCTGCGCATCGCCTATGTCGGCTCGGACGTTCAGGCCAGCCGGTAGGATCGGCCTCTTGATTGATCTGATCAGGTCGGCGCAAGTTCGGCCTGCGGCTCCTTGATGTCGGCACATTCGCCGGCGCCGTAAGCGTCGCCGGCGATCCGCGATTCCACGGTCTTGGCCATCGCCTGCAGGTCGATATCCTTGCCCGCCAGTTTTTCGATGGCCCCGACGACGAGGTCGGCGGCGATCCAGTCCGGCTTGTGGCCGAGATTATGCACCCAGACCAGTTCCGCGCCTTCTATGTCGCGCACCAGGCCGACCGAATGGATCCGCGCATACACGACCTTGTCGCGGTCGCCGGAAATGACCACGGCCGGTGCCTTGATCTCGCTGTAATGGGGCGCTGCGGCAAGCGCGTAGCGATAGAGCCCCTCGACGTCGGTAGCGTTGGCGCGAAAGGCCGATGGCCGCAGCACAAGCGGGATCGAGGTGGCGGCGAGATAGTTGTCCGGCACCTTGTTGGGGGAGAAGACGCAGGTTGTCGCTCCAGCCATCTGCCATGTGCCCGCCGGGTAGATCAGGGTCTCGGAAAACAGCCTGCCGAGCAGGGGGATGGTTGTCAGGTCATAGTACCAGGACGTGGCGCCGCCCGGCCATGGATGGGTCGCCGGCGACAGGAAAACGAGGCCAAGGGTCTTGTCGGCGTGCTCGCGTCCAAAGGCCGTGGTTACCGCGCCGCCAAAGGAATGAGCGACGATAATGGCCTTCTTCATGCCGAGATGGTCCATCAGGGCGGCGATGGTGTTGGCTTGTGCCGACGGTTCCTCGTTGTTGCCCGCTCCGCGCCCCGACCAGCCGAACCCTGGCCGGTCGAAGAACAGCATTTCGGCGCGGCCCTCGAGCGAGGGCCGAAGCGGCAACATCTGGTCCTTCAGGTTGGCGCTGGCGCCGTGGATGAAGACGATTGGCGGCAGGTCCGCACCGCTGGGTGCCGGAACGTGGACGTAATGTATGCGGGCGCCGGCGATGTCGGCGAATTCGCCGACCGCCGGGTTGCGCCGCTCGATCAGCCAGGAACCGACGCGGGTGACGCCGACAAGGCCAAGGACAAGGGCGAGGAGAAAAGCGAGAGCGGCATAGATCAGGTTCATGCGAGGATATACGGCAGAGGGGAGGGATAAGTTTGGGACAGTAGGCAGTAGGCAGTAGGCAGTAGGCAGTAGGCAGTAGGCAGTAGGCAGTAGGCAGTAGGCAGTAGGCAGTAGG
>NZ_JAIUGX010000004.1 GCF_020164785.1 Mesorhizobium sp. ES1-1
ATGAAGGTCAGCGCTCTACGGCGCCCCCCTCTGGCCTGCCGGCCATCTCCCCCACGGGTGGGGAGATTGGCAGCTCGGCCGCTGGCGCTTTTCTTGCGGCAGTGAAAGTTTGGCGAAGACCGGCGATGAATGGCTAATCTCCCCCCATGTGGGGGAGATGTCCGGCAGGACAGAGGGGGGCGCTGGCCCGCTGGCCTAGCCGTCCGGCCCCCCCAGACCCGCGACAATGACAATGTGCTGGCAGACATTTT
The DNA here is from genome assembly GCF_020164785.1 of Mesorhizobium sp. ES1-1. Classification (GTDB taxonomy): domain Bacteria; phylum Pseudomonadota; class Alphaproteobacteria; order Rhizobiales; family Rhizobiaceae; genus Mesorhizobium. Next base: position 252 of record NZ_JAIUGX010000004.1, read on the forward strand.
CGATGTCGTGCAGAACATCGCCGTTCCAGAACCGGAGCACGGTCAGCCATCTCGTTCGAGGCGCATTGTCCTAGCGGTATCGGCGAGCTTGCTCTCTTCGGCGTGCTGCGAACCATCAACCTCAACGACGAGCTTTTTTGCCGGACACGCAAAGTCGGCGATGTAGCCGGCGATCGGATATTGGCGGCGAAAGCCCAGACCCATCAGCCTATGCGCGCGAAGCTCGTTCCAGAGTTTCAGCTCGGCGTCAGTCATGATCTTGCGCATCGACTTGGCGTTTGCGCGGTTTCGCGGATGCAATGGCGTGTGCGGCATTGTCGATCGGTGTTGATGTAAGGTCAGCGCTCTACGGCGCCCCTCTCTGGCCTGCCGGCCGTTCGTCATTTGGAAAGCCAAGCAATTGGCTTTCCATCCGCTTCGCGGACCATTCCTCAACCCCCCACGAGGGGAGATCGGCAGCTTCGCCCTTGGCGCTTAGATCCCCGAGCCGTCCAGTTGCAGCGCGTCCTCGCCCTCCCAGGGGGCTGGCATCGTGGCGCGGCTGGGGTTGGCGGCGGGCAGGGGCATCCAGCATTTCAGTTCGGGGTCGGCATATTCGATGACGCGGCCGGGCGAGGAGTCCGAGGCGCGCCAGCCTTCGCCGGCGAACTGGTCGGCGCGCGCCCAGTAGGCGAGGTCGACCTCGGCCGGGCCCTGTTCGGATGGGCGCACGGTGACGAGGATGCGGCTGCCATCCTTGGGCGCGCTCGACATGTGGCGCCATTGCTCGGGCTGGTCCATCGTTCTCCTCCATGCGGCTATGACGGCGCTGGAGTGTCGCCTCGCGGTTCGAAGGGGTCAACCCAAAGTTTGCACCATGGCGCACTCGGACATGCGCCTTGGCTGTGCGCAACGGGCGCCCGCCGGCCATCGGTGCTCGACTGGCTCTGCCCGGGTTGATAAGCCCATCTGCGAAGGAGCGTTGAGTCTGACATGACGGTTGCGATCGAGATGGGACATACGTCGGCGGGCGCCCCGGCGACGCTGGATCTCGAGGAATTGCTGGCTACGCGCCTTCTGGTGCAGGGCAATTCCGGCTCCGGCAAGTCGCATCTGCTGCGCCGGCTCCTGGAACAGAGCGCGCCCTGGGTGCAGCAGACCATCATCGATCCCGAAGGCGACTTCGTGACGCTGGGCGAGCGCCACGGGCATCTGGTCATCGACGCCGAGGAACATACGGAGCGCGGCCTGCAGGCGGCGGGCGAGCGGGCGCGCATCCACCGCGTCTCCACCGTGCTCAACCTCGAAGGGCTCGACGCCGAGAACCAGATGCGGCGCGCCGCCGCCTTTCTTGGCGGCCTGTTCGAAGTCGCGCGCGACCATTGGTACCCAATGCTGGTGGTGGTGGACGAGGCGCAGCTCTTCGCGCCCGCGGTGGCCGGCGAGGTTTCGGACGAAGCGCGCAAACTCTCGCTCGGCGCCATGACCAATCTGATGTGCCGGGGCCGCAAGCGCGGGCTGGCCGGCATCATCGCCACGCAGCGGCTCGCCAAGCTCGCCAAGAATGTCGCGGCCGAGGCCTCCAATTTCCTCATGGGCCGCACCTTCCTCGACATCGACATGGCGCGCGCGGCAGACCTGCTTGGCATGGAGCGGCGGCAGGCGGAAGCGTTCCGCGACCTCGAGCGCGGGCAGTTCATGGCGCTTGGGCCGGCACTGTCGCGCCGCCCGCTCGGGCTTCGCATCGGCCCGACCGAAACCAGCCCGCGCAACGGCACGCCGCGGCTGCTGCCGCTGCCGGAGGCGGCGCTGGAAGACGCGCGCGCCATCATCCTGGCGGCGCCGCCGCCCGAGGCGGTGCGCGCGCCGCGCCGGACGGCCTCGCCGGACCTGCTCGACCAGCTGATGGCGTCGAAATCAGCGGCCCGGGAGATGCGGCCCGAACCGGCGCAGCCGCAGGCCAGCGCCGAGGATCTGGCGGACCGCAGGGAGCGTGTCGACCGTGTGCTGCGCGCCATACTGGCGCAGCCCGATGCCGGGTTCCGCGTCATCGGCGTGCTTTACCAGGAGTTCGTCGTGCGCTGCCGCATCGAAGGGCTGGCCTCGGTGGTGCCCGACCTGCCGGAGTTTCGCCGCATGCTGACACACGCCCGCGCCGGGCTCGGCTCCGACATCGCGGCGGGCGACGACGTATGGCAGGACGTCTCGGTGCGCGCCTCCGTGCTGCCCGAGGACATGCAGGGCGTGTTCATGATGATCGCGCGCGCCGCCAAGGAGGGCTGGCCTTGCCCCAGCGACGCGGCGATCGCCCGCGCCTATGGCTCGCACTCGATGCGCCGGGCCCGGCGGCTTTTGACCTATATCGAGGAGCAGGGCCTGATCGTGTGCCAGCTCGACGGAACCGGGCGGCGCACGGTGACGCTGGTCGAACTCGCCTGGGCGACGGCGCCGGGGGACCCCAACGCCGGCGAGGTGGAGCAGGGGAGTTTGGCTCTCTGACCAAACTCCGGGCAAGCTCGCCGGTCAGCCCAGCAGGTTGCGCGCCGTGCGCATGAAGATCCGCGAGCCGATCGGGATCAGATCGTCGGGAAAATCATAGTCGGGATTGTGCAGCGCCGGGTGCCGTTCGCCCGCGCCGAGGAAGAACATCGCCGACGGCGCGTTGTGGCCGAACAGGCCGAAATCCTCCGAGGCGCGCATCGGCAGGGCTTCCTCGCCATGCAAGACGCCTTCCTCGCGCAGCGCCTGGCGCAGATGCTCCACCGCTTCGGGCGCGTTGACGCTGGCGACGAAGACCTCGTGATAGGTCCAGGTCGGGGCAAGCCCATGCGCGGCGGCGGTCTTGGTGACCAGCGCCTCGGCGGCGGCGCACAGATCGGCCATGCGCTCGTCCTGCCTGGTGCGCAGCGTCGCCCAGACCTCGGCATGGCCGGGGGCGATGCCGAACACGGCCTCGCCCATCTCCGCATGGGTGACGGTGACCATGGCGAAATCGTCATCGGCGAAGGTGGCGCGGCCGAGCGCCGGCAGGGCCGGCATCAGCTCACTGATCGCCGGCATCGGCGAGACGCCGGTTTCCGGCATGGAGGAATGCGCCGTCTTGCCTTCCAGCATGATGCGGATGCCGCGCGAGGCGCAGTTGACCACGCCAGGCTTCAGCCGCACCTCGCCCAACGGCACGCCGGGCAGATTGTGCACCGAGAAGGCGAAATCCGGAGCGATCTCGCCGAAGCGCGGATCGGCCACGACGCCGGCCGCGCCATTGCCAGTCTCCTCGGCCGGCTGGAACATCAGCACGACGCGGCCGCGCGCCGGCCGCTCCCGCCCCAGCTGGCGGCCCATCGACGCCACGATGGCCGTATGTCCGTCATGGCCGCACATATGCGACTTGCCCGGCACTCGCGAGGCGTGCGGTAGGCCCGACAGTTCCTCGATCGGCAGCGCATCGATCTCCGAGCGGAACAAAAGCGTCGGCCCCGGCTTGCCGCTATCGTACACCGCGGCGACGCCATGCCCGCCCAGTCCGGTCAGCACTTTGTCCGGGCGCGTGTCGGCGAGGAAGTCGACGACGGCCTGCGCCGTCTTCTCCTCTTCGTTGGAGATTTCCGGGTTCTGGTGCAGCCGGCGGCGCCATTCGGTTACTTCGATGATGTCTCGATTTGTCAGGGTCACGCTGTTTCCTCCGTCTTCCCCACGCATTGTCCACAAAAGCAGCCATTGCTCCAGAGCCACGTTGCGCGAAATATGCATTGGCGCGACATCAATGATCGGGGAGTTGGGCTATGGACGATAGGGAGGTTGTGAGCGGGGCCGACGCCTATCCGCCCATCGACCGCGCCGAGCTGCCGGACGACACGGTCGCGCTCGCCCGAGCACTGATCGGCAAGCTTGTGGTGCGGGCCCTGCCCGAAGGCATCGTCAGCGGCCGGATCGTCGAGACCGAGGCCTATATCGTCGGCGATGCCGCCGGGCATGGCTTCCGAGGCATGACGCCGCGCAACCGGTCGATGTTCCTGGAGCGCGGTCACGCCTATGTCTATCTCGCCTATGGCATCTCGATGATGCTGAATGTCTCCAGCGAGGCGGCGGGCATCGGGACCGGCGTGCTGATCCGGGCGCTCGAGCCGCTCGACGGCATCGAGATCATGCGGGCCAATCGCGGTCTCGACCGGTTGCGCGACCTGACGCGCGGGCCGGGACGGCTGGCCCAGGCCTTGCGGATCGACCGTTCGCTGGACGGGCTCGACCTCTGCCGGCAGGGTCCGCTCTGGCTGGCGCATGGCGAAAGCGAGGCCGGCGAGATCGGCGCCAGCGTCAGGATCGGCATCACCAAGGATGCCGATCGGCCGCTGCGGTTTTACGTCAGGGGCAATCCGTTCGTCAGCGGGACGAAATTGCTGAATCGGTGATGGGTGGGGGTCCTCTTCGCAAGACTCCTTCATCGCAGGTATCCGACGCCGGCATGGTGGTTGCCGAGGTGCCACAGAGGTAGCGGGAAGCGTCCGTGCTGGCGGTCGACGAGGCGGAAGCCGGCGGCGCGGATCAGCGCCAGCGGATCGCGGTTGAGGTTGCAGCCGCCGGCGATCGACCCCCACAGCCCGTTGAGGCGGTGCTGCCAGCGGCGCCGCCTTGGCCCCGCGGCCTGGCCATGCTCTATGAAGATGAGCCGGCCGGCGGGCTTCAGCACGCGGCGGATCTCGGCAAGGGCTGCCTGCGGATCGGGGATGGTGCAGAAGGCATAGGTGACGACCACCGTGTCGGCAAAGCCATCGGCCAGCGGCAGGCTCTCGCCGCCGGCGCGCAGGCATTCGACGGGGAAGGGCAGCGCGTGAGTTTTCGCTGCGGCGAGGCCGAGCATGGTGCCGTCGGGGTCGATGCCGACAAGCCGCGTCACGCGGGCGGGGTCGTAATAGGGCAGGTTGAGGCCGGAGCCGAAGCCGACCTCCACCACCGTGCCCTGCGCCAGCGGAATGACGCGCTCGCGCATCCGCGCGAAGGCTCTGGCCGAGCAGCCGAAATGGACGAGATAGGGCGCGACGCAGCGCGCATACCAGGACAGGCAGGTCTGGCACATGGCTCAACCACCCTGCCTTGACGAGCCGCCAGCAGCGTCCGCGTAAGCTTCGACCAAGAGATGAGGGGAGGCATTGACCGACGGCATTTCTCGCTCCAAGGGTTCCTGACCGGGGCCTCAGCGGCCCGGCGTCGCGGGGATGGATAGACGGCCGGCGTCCCCTCGGCGTCCTCTTGAACTGCCGGGCGGCCGCGTGCGGATCGATGGAGCGGTTGGAGCTGCGCCTTCTCGGCTTTCCCCAGTTCCGCCTGGACGGGCGGCGGGTGGAGCTTGCGCTGCGCAAGGCGGCGGCGCTGCTGATCCACCTGGCCGAGGCCGGCGGACCGATAGCGCGCGATGTCGCCGCCACGCTGCTGTGGCCAGAGGCCGACGCGGACGCCGCACGCGCTCGCCTGAGGCGCACGCTCTACAAAATCCGCATGGCTTTCGGTTGCGAAATCATCGCCGCCGGCGCGGCGTCGCTCGCCCTTGCCCCCTCGCTGTCCGTCGAGATCGACGCAGGCGCCTTCGAGCGCGCCTGCGATGCCGGCCGGTTCGAGGCGGCCGCCGAACTCTACAAAGGCGACTATCTCGCCGGCTTCTCGCTGCCGGATTGCCCGGAATTCGAGGAATGGGTGTTCTTCCGCCGCGAGGCCTTGCGCAGCCGGCTGATGCAGGCGCTGGAGCGGCTGGTGGAAGCGCGGATCGCGACCGGCGATGCCCACGCCGCCGTCCTCCATGCCACGCGGCTCACGGCGCTTGACGCGCTGAGCGAAAGCGCGCACCGCCATCTCATCCGCGCGCATCTGGCGGCGGGCGACAAGGCGGCGGCCGAGCGCCAGTTAGAAGCCTGCGCGCGGCTGCTGCGCGACGAACTGGGCGTCGCGCCCGACCCCGCGACGCTCGCTCTGCTGCGCGCGCCGGATGCCGAGGCGCCGAGGACGCGCTATGTCGAGGTCGACGGCATCCACATCGCCTGGCACGCCGTGGGCGACGGCCCGGCCGACATCGTGCTGGTGCCGGGCTTCATCTCGCATGTCGAGCGCATCTGGGAAGACCCGCACTGCCGCGCCTGGCTTGATGCCGTGTCGCGGCTCGGCCGGCTGATCCTGTTCGACCGGCGCGGCATGGGCCTGTCCGACCGCGTCGGCGCCAGCCCGACCGTGGAGGCGACCGCGCGCGATATCATGGCGGTGATGAACGCCGCAGGCAGCCGCCGCGCCTTGCTGGTCGGCGCCTCCGAGGGGGGGCCGGGCTGCATCCGCTTCGCCGTCGACCACCCCGGCCGGCTGAGCGGCCTGGTGCTGTGGGGTTCGCTCGCCAAGGGCAGCCGCGCGCCCGACTATCCCCACGCGCTCACTCCGGCGCAATACGACCTCTGGCAGCGGCGCCTGCTGGCCGGCTGGGGCGGGCCGGCTGAAATCGAGACCTTTGCGCCAAGCGTCGCCAGCGACCGCCAGGCGCGCGTCTGGTGGGCCGGCCTGCTCAGGGCCGCCTCCAGCCCAGGCGCCCTGGCCGGCCTGCTGCGCGCCCTGCGCGACGCCGACGTGCGCCCGCTTCTGTCGAGGGTGAAAGCGCCGACCCTGGTCCTGCACCGCAGCGGCGACCGCGCCGTGCGCGTCGAGGCCGGCCGGGACCTGGCGGCGCGCATAGAAGGGGCGCGATTCGTCGAGGTAGCGGGGGAGGACCACTGGTTCTGGGTGGGCGAGCAGGCGACGCTGCTGGAGGGGATTGGGGGGATGGTGCGGGGTGGCAAGAGCGCCCGCTAAACCTGGTCGTCAAAGCGGCGTTCGCCGAGCTGCTTTCCCCATCGCGCAGGCTCCGATTGCCGCGACGCACTCAACTCGTCTTACCATGCCGCTGGACCGGCGAAGCAATCCTGTCGTAAGCGGGGCGACATCGCAAGGAAATTGGCGCTCCTGCGCACAGGCTGCAAGCCGGCGTGAGATTTGCCGCCGACGCAGAGGTGCCAGTCGCGAGGACGCCGTGCGTCAGTTGATGATCTCGCCTCGCTTGTTCGTACGCAGGGCGGCCAGTCGCTCTCTCCACATCTGGAGCGCCTCCTGCGTCAACCGTGTCCACTGCGTGATCTCGCCGACGACCCTGAGTGGTGCGCTGCTGCGATAGGAGCGGGTGGGATTGCCGGGAAATTTCTTGTCCGTCACGTTCGGGTCGTCTTCGTACGGCCCGGTCGGCTCGACGACATAGACACGTGGGACCGCGCCGCGCCCGGAAAGCTCCGCCGCGATCTCAGCAGCAAGCCCGGCACCGTCCACAAGAGCGGTGAAGTAAACATGGTTCATGATCACCTCGGGACGATAGTTGGAGCGGTATCCTGCCGTGAGCAAGTCACCCACGCGTAGATCCGCGATCGTGCCGTGAAAGAACGGCCCTTGCTGCGGCGCTTTAGTCATCACGCTCATGCGCTGTTCAGATGGAGGATGTTGCCGTCGGGGTCCTTTAACCAGACCATCTTGAACCCGTTCGCATCGTGGACCCCGTCCTTGTAGGACACGCCTTCCATCTCATAGCGCTCGAAGGTCACGCCCTTGGCACGCAGGTCGGCGACGATGGCGTCGATATCTTGTCCGCAGTCCCACACCACGGCATTGGCCTTGTTGGTGCCCGCGGAGTCCGAAGGGTAGACGACGAGATGCGTCGCACCGGTCTTGTAGACCAGCACGCCTTCCATGGCTTCGTCGTTGAGTTCAAGTCCCAGCACATCGCTATAGAAGCGCCTTGCCCGATCGAGATCGCTGACCGCGACAATGGCCGAGGAAGATTTTGCGTTGAATGCGTTCATGGAATTCCTCCTTGATTGACACCCAAAGGACGTATGGCCGGCTCCGGTTCCGACATTCGGGCGGACGGCAGAATGCAGAAAGTGAGACATCGAAGGAGGCCCCGGCGCGCCCTGGGGGTGGTTTGATCCAAGCTTGGACTGCACGCGCCCCGCTGCCGGTCGAACGCTTCGCTTGGCGTCATATGCAAATCGATTGGCGGAAAGCGCCAATGATCAAACGCGGCAGGTGGCATAGCGTGATCTTACCCGGCCAACATCGGTCCCGGCCAGATGGAGTAAGACACATGAACAATCTCATCAAGGATGCCCTGCTGATCCCGGTCAGTGATCCGAGCCAGACGATCTCGATCAACCCCGTGGTCCTCCAGGTCGAAAACCGCCCGATCCCGCTCGAACTGCGCATCACGGCGCCTGTGATCGGCGACAAGCTGCCAGTGGTGCTGCTTTCGCATGGCCATGGGCCCTCGCTCTACCTTCCGTCGAAAGATGGCTATGGGCCGCTCGTCAATTTCTACGCAGAGCATGGCTTCGTCGTGATCCAGCCAACCCACCTCAATTCGAAGGTCGCGGGCATGCCGGCCGATTCTGCGGGCGGCCCGCTCTTCTGGCGCTCGCGCGTCGAAGACATGACGGCCATTCTCGACCAGCTCGACACGATCGAGGCTGCCGTCCCGGCAATCGCGGGCCAAATCGATCGCAGCCGCGTCGCTGTCATCGGCCACTCGATGGGCGGGCAGACCGCAGGCCTTCTGCTGGGCGCGCGGCTGACCGATCCGAACGATCCGGACGCGCAGAACATCGACATGCGTGAACCGCGCATCGCCGCGGGGATCATGCTGACGGCGCCCGGCAATGGCGGGGCTTCGCTGAGCGAGATGGCGGCGAGCCGCTACTCCTTCTTCAACCCCGACTTCTCCCATCTGACCACCAGGACCCTGGTGGTGATCGGCGATGAGGACGCCTCTGCGCATCTGACGGTCCGTGGTCCGGCCTGGCATGCCGACGCCTTCCATGACAGCCGCGGCGCGGACGCCCTCATGACAATTATCGGCGGCAAGCACGGCCTCGGCGGCATAGCGGGCTATGATGCCAAGGAAACCGACGATGAGGACCCGGAGCGCCTGGAGATCGTCCTTCGAACGACATGGGCCTATCTGCGCTCGGCCTTGTACGAGGGCGACGACGCCTGGACGGTGGCAAGGCAGGCGCTCGTCGCGCATTGCGCCGACCATGCCCGGGTCGAGCTCAAGTGACATGCGCAGGCCGGACCGGGCAACGTGATGGGCGCGCCCCGCTCACGCAACACCGGGCCGTGGCGCAGCACAATGCGTCACGGTCTTGACCGCCAAATCAAGCTGGGCTGATGATGTGCCGAGATGACAAACAGCATTCCCGACAAATGCCGCCTGCAGCAGTCCTTCTGGTCGGCGATGCAGGCGACCGGCCTGAACCCGGTTGCGGTGCTGCGCCAGGCCCGCTTGCCGGTGACGCTGCACCTCGATATCAGGCGCTTCGTCAGCACCGCGCAACTGTTCTCCCTGTGGACCGCGATGTCGGACCTCGCGGGGGACCCGGACTATTGGCTCCGCTTTGTTCAGGCGACGGAATCGGTTGGCCACCAGCCCATGTTCGTGGCCGCATGCCACGCCTGCGATTTCCGCGACGGCATCAAGCGCGTCGCGCGGTTCAAGCAGTTCACGATGCCGGAGCGGATCACGGTGGAGGAGCGCGGTTCGGAGGTCCATATCCACAAATATTGGTTTCACGCCGAAGCGTTGGAACCGGACCTCTCGGTCGATGTCAGCTTCGCGTTTCTGCTGTCGCTTGGCCGGCGCGGCACCGGCCAGCGACTGACCCCGCTGCGGCTGGAACTGACCCGCAGCGGTGCGCCGACCGCCGCACAGGACAGCTTCTTCGGTTGCCCCATCGTCCCAGGAAAAGCCAACGACACGCTCGTGTTCAAGGCGTCCGATCTCGATCGCCCGTTTCCCGGCTACAATGCCGAGCTGATCGAAATCATCACCCCCGCGCTGGAGGAAAGCCTTAGCCGGCTGAGGCCTCGCAGCTCGTTCTCGGAGCAGGTCAAGGCCGTGCTGAAGCGCGGCTTTGCCAGCGGGCGCCCCGAAATCTCCGCTGTGGCGCGCAACCTCGGGACGAGCGAGCGCACCTTGCAGCGGCGCATCACCGACGAGGGCGGCAGCTTTCGGGCGCTGGTGCAGGAGGCGCGAAAGGAGTTGGGTCACAAGCTGCTCTCGGACCCCGATGCCGATGTCGCGGAGGTCGCCTGCATCCTCGGGTTCCAGGACACCACCTCGTTCTACCGGGCATTCCGCAGCTGGGAGGGCCTCAGCCCCCAGGCCTGGCGCAGCCGCAACGCAATGATGCAGCCAGGCTGAGGCACGCGCGCGCAGCCGCGCTGTGCGCAATCGGTCCGACACCTTCGCCTGCGGCGGGGGAAGGCCACTGAGTGGGCGAGCAGGCGGCGCTGCTGGTGGGGATTGCGGGGATAGTGGGGGTGGACGACTGATTTGCGCCCCGCATCTCGGCCTTCAACTCCAACATCACAGCTTGAAAGCAGACGCTGCCGGAGCATGAACTGTAGGTGTAGTGCGCGTCCATTTTGGACAGCGGCCAACCCTGCTTTTTGCCTTGGACATCACCTTTGTCGCTAGCTCGGTCATCATTAAAATAGCACCCGCTTGCAAACGCGGATCAGTAGCGAAATAATATGGCTTCTAAGCAGAGCAAAGCGCTGCCATCATATTCAGAGGGCTGCGAATTGGGCGGAGTGAAAACAGGTAGCCCGCGCAGCGTTGCAGCCCGGTGGGATTAGACGAGCGTTATTCACACCAACATGGAGCGAGTCCGTGAGCGACAAGAAGACCTATGTGCTAGGCGAAATCGAAGGCGGAAAAATCGATAAGCCGTTTATACTCAAGTGGGCTGTAAAACACGATGTTAAGTCGGCTGATGGTCATACGAGTGTCTTCTCGGACACAGCGATGACGAATGGTGACACCTTTTCGCAGGTCGTGCCATTCGGGGAAGGCGTAGGATCGACCGCGCCTGCCGGCGGAGGGCCGGGTGAGTTGGGTGATACCACCATCTAGATACTAGAGGTGACCGACGCTCGGGTTCTAATTTTTTCCTCACTTAATGAGGTTTGCACAGATCATGTAATCCACCATTTGAAGGATTTTGACGCCGAGGTGCTCCGCGTTGACTATGAATTCGCAGCTTCCTCGCATCTTTGGACGGCAAATATAGGGCAAGGCGGTCCATCGTTTCGGATCGAAAACAAGGAAATTGCCGATTTTCAGCCGACTTCTGTATGGATGAGGCGTTGGGGCTTTCCCATCTATCCGTCAAGTTTTGACGAAGTTTCCACAATGCTCGCTTTCAGCGAGTTGTCCTCTTTACTTTCAGGATTGCCCCACCTTGATGATTGCTTTTGGCTCAATAGGCCAGATAGAGAAAAAATTGCGTCGAATAAAGTGCTGCAACTTACCACTGCTCAAAGCATTGGGTTCGTGGTGCCGCCAACGGTTATTACGAATAGCGCATTGGAGGCTTTAGCCTTCTCCAAGAACGTTGGACGCACGATTTTCAAAGCTGTCTCGGCCTCCCAAGTTCCCTTACGTAGATTTAACCAGGCCGCCTTCAATGCTCTATCTCCAACCGAGAGAAGTAAATTCGACTTTGGTTTTAAATACGAAACAGAGTATATGTATACGAGAGAATTAACGGAAGATATGACGGGTTCGCTCTATGAAACTCTACGATGGTCGCCGGCCATTTTTCAAAAACGTATAGAGAAAAGAAGCGATATCAGAGTCACAGTAGTGGGGAGAAAAATCTTCGCGTGTTCGATAGACTCACAGTCACGGGAAGATACCAAGACAGATTTCAGATTTATGAATGTGTCAGGTCTTTTGCCGCACGTGGCCGTTGAGTTAGGTGACCGTGTTAATGACATGGTTTTTTCTTTAATGGATCGGCTGGGATTGCACTTCGGATGTATCGATTTTGTGGAAGACACCAAGGGAGATTTGGTGTTTTTGGAAATCAACCCGTCTGGTCAGTGGCTATGGATAGAGCAGCTTACTGGGATCGCCATCTCAAAGGCGATCGCCTTGGCCTTAGTCGAGGCAGACTAAGCCCGTCCAAGCACATTCCGGAGGGCTCCAGCAGAATGTCGGCTTTTGCCAATCACATGCTGCCACCGGGTCTTCCGGAAATGGCCCCTTTATTCCGTGTTTCTGGCAGTCCCGTTTCTCCTTTGGCCGATGAAGCCCCAGGAGAGGGAATTGGGTCACTCTCAATCCGCCAGCGCTGGCTGGCACCACGGAGCTGGAAGGCGGGCAGACGCGTGAGGGTAAGCACCCTCTCACGCAAAAGCAGACCGACGGTTTAGCACCGTATAGATCGATACCGGAGTTACGACGCTAAGCTGCTCCAATCGAAGGACGCCAACACTTGGCCGAACGTTATCGCGCTGGGAATAAGTAGCAACAAGATGCCGAGGCAATAAGCCACGAGCGCGGCCACTCTGCTTTTCGAACGCGAGACATTAAGGAGCCGATAAAGCTCTCCCATTGGATCTGCGAGGCAATTCGGATCGATGTCCCGTATTGCGCCCTTGTAGCTGAAATCCGGCGCGTCGTTAGCCAGCGGCTCTGTCTCTGTTCCCAATCTGATTAGCTTTAAGAGATAGTCGTGGTTTCGTGGTTGGCTGAAATAGGCTTTCTCGGCGTCGAAGAAGGCCGCGGCCGAGTCATATTTTTTGATGAGCGATGGGCATCTAATGCCGTACAGCGCTGCCCCTGTCGCGATCGAACAGGCGCCGAGATACAGCAACAGAAGCCGTACCGATGGGACACATTCGGTTTGCCCACAAAATTCGGTGTGTATGCTAAGATATTGTACGATTTGGGCGTTGAACAGCAGGAGATAACCTACGAGAGGTACCACAATGGTCGCCGAAGCAACGCGGGAGTTTCCCAAACGCCGGAGAACACTCCATCTCGATCGATGATCTAACATTCGCCTGCCCTCATTCTGCGCGGGAAATTACTAGTCATGCTATGTCCTCCGCCCGTCTTCAGTCACCCCGAGAAGCTCTCGACAACCGCTATTGGGTGGAAAGAGACTGTAGGCTTTTGGTAGGCTAGCGGGAGACCTGGCTGTCGGATAGTCTGGGAGGTCGCCGGGGCGCGCCCGTCAACTAGATCGCAATATTCGGATCAATCCACGCGGCCAAGTCGGCAAGAATCTTCTTGAAGTCTGGATGTGCGGTCTGCCACGCAGGATCACAAAGCTTGTTCAGCACCACTTCCGGCGTTGCCTTTCCCGTCATCACCCCAAAGCACCGTTCCAAATCACCCGGCCACATTAAAATCAGGTCGGTGGCACTCAAGTGCTTCTGGATTTTCTGCCGTGCCTTCGTTGTCATAGGCTTGACAGCTCCATCTGGCAGCAAGTCCTCGTCTGTCAGCGCGCACCATCGGATGCCTAGCTGCTTGGAGATGGAGGTAAAGGCAGGGATTGCCCCGATCACCACACTGCGTAATGCTTATCGATCGCCCGTCATAGTCGACGCCGGTCTTTTCGAAGCCCAGCCGCGTCGCGAAGCCGTCGTCCTTGCCCTCGCAGAAAATGGCGCCGTTGCTGAACAGGAAGTCATGCGCACCCCGCTCGTCGAGCTTGGACTGGAGCTTTGCTTCGGGATCGATCGAATCCGTGTGAACGGTCCCGCACAACACCTTGCCGCCGTGGCGAACTAGGCGGTGGATCACCTGCTTGGAATCGAAGGTGACCAGTTCCGGCGAGTGCGTCGTTATGACGATCACCCAACCCTTGTCAGCAAGGCGAGCAAGAACCTTGCGGATTCGCCGGCGTAGGTGGGGATGCAGGTGGGTTTCTGGCTCCTCAAGCAGAAGCACTACCCGTTCCTTGATAAGGTCTTTGAACTCGGTAAGCGCCTCCAGTGCCGCCAGTCGGATCACTGCCTGCCACCCATCACCCATACTACGGAGCGGAGTCGGTGCACTCTCCGGATCTGTCGCCAGCGAAATGGCAAGCTGCTGCGCCAGCCAGTCCTCAATGACTTGCGTGCTGGGCTTGAGGTCGATTTGGGCGGGCGCGCCCACGTAGCGTCCGAAGATTTCCTCAAGCTTGGGCTTCATTTCATTCTTCCAGAACGGGAAGTCATCGACGGCTCTGCGAAAGAAACCGTATGCCGCGTGTAAGGCGTCGGGCATTTTGCGACTCCCGCCCGGTACTTCGAGCACCCAATCGTCAACGAGGAACCGCTGGGCCAGCAGCTTCGATAGCTTCTGGATCGGGCCCGTTCTCCAAACATACAAAGACGCCTCGATGTTCTGCGGCTTAAATAGCCAGACCTCGGGCATAAAGTCGTAAATGTCGTCGAGGCGAGCGTTCACGGGCCGGTAGTTCACGTCATGCTCCGCAAACCTCTGCTTGTCGCCAACGCTCAGCGGCGACCTGGTGGAGATCGTGATGCTTTGCAGATTTGAGTCGAGCAATGTGCGGCTGCAACTGATCTTGCCGGCCTTCGTCCTCTTGCCCTTCATCTGAACGCCATAGACGACTTGTACCGCCCCCACGCCATGAACCGCCGGGTACCCTTCCTCACGATCGGCACTGAATAGCACTCGGATCACAAACTCGTTGACGCGGCTGCCATTGGTGTCGACATAGAAGTCCATCTCTTCTGCAGTCCATTGGCTGAACGACGGGTTGTTCAGAGTCAGCGCGATTGCAGTTAGTACCGTGGATTTGCCAGCGTTATTCGAGCCAATGAGCAAGGTTGGAAACCCATCGCGAAGATCAAACTCCATGTTGTCCACGCCGCGAAATTTCCTGATAACAATCTTCGAAAGCTTGTAGTCGATCGCCATCTTCGAATCCCTTCAACAAGCGAAGTATTCGCACCTTTGCGGATTGGCCGGAAGACGACCTTTCGCGGCTAGGCGTTTAACGAATGCAGTCTCGTCCGGTTGCCGCTATAGCGATCAGGTCGCTCTTCGTTTGAGCCAAAATCGGATGTCTTTGAATGGCAAGTTTCGGTCGGCGTACGCAGCATTCCGAACGGTGACAAGGGGCTCGGGTGCCGAACGGCGGCTTTCTGCGTCGATTAATCAGAACCGGACAGCCCGCACTCGGTCCCAAACCGGTCGCTCAGACATGCGCCTTCTCTAACGCACAAGGTGAGACATCAAAGGAGGCTCCGGCGCGCCAAGGCGCCTTCCGGGCCGCCGCCATCGAAGCCGCCCGATCAAGCTTCCCCCCGCCCGTCACCTCGCCACCGCGCGCAGGCGCACCGCACTCTCGGCCGTGCTGTCCAGATACGCCGCCAGATGCGCGGTCAGTTCGCGGGCGTCGTCTTCGGCGCCGTGGATGAAGCTGGATTTGCGGCGGCGCAGATAGGGCAGGCCGAGCACATAGAGGCCGGGCATGGCGACGATGCCGCGATCGTGCTTGAGCTGGCCCCTGGCGTCGAAGACCGGCAGGTCCAGCCAGGAAAAGTCCGGCTGGAACCCCGTGGCCCACAGCACGGTGCTTATGTCTTGGCCCAGTTGCAGCGCCAGCGGCAGCGCCTCGGGGATCTCGGTGGCGGCAAAGCGCTCGGCGGGGCCGATGCCTTCGGGCCTGCTGGCCTCGGCCCATTGGTCGATCGAGGCCAGCAGCCGGTTCATCTTCAAATCGGCCAGCGCGCAGACATTGCGCAGCGACCCGGAAAACTGCGCCGTCGCGCCGCGCATGCCGGCCAGGCGCCCGACGATCCGCACGCCCTGCCGCTGCAGCAGGTTGAGGTCGAGCGTGGCGCGCTCTTGCGTGCCGGCGAGCTGCGGCGAGGGCACCCTGCGGGCGCGGTCGGGGTCGTCCACCTCTTCGATGCGCTGGTCCAGCGCGCCGGTCGCCAGCATCCACCATTGGATGTCGCGCTGCCGATAAAGGCGCGGCAGCCGCACATGTTCGCCCACGGCAAGGGTGACTGGCCTTCCGCTGAGCTGGATCTCCTGCGCCAATTGCAGGCCGGTCGCGGAGGCGCCGACGACCAGCACACCGCCGGGGGCAAGCTGGCGCGGATTGCGGTAGGCCTGCGCAGGGAGCTGTTCGATGGCGGCGGGGATGGATTCAGCCAGGCGCGGCACGGACGGTTTGGAGAAGGCGCCGGACGCCAGCACGACGGCCCGGCACAGCCAGTCGCCGCGCGGCGTCTCCACCCGATAGCCACGGCTGCCGCGCGAGACCCTGCCGACAGGGGTGCGCGTCAGCACCGGCGCGGAAAACGATTTGGCATAGGCGGCGATGAAATCGGCGAGCGCCCCGGCGCGCATATAGCCGTCCGGGTCATCGCCCCGGTAGGCATGGCCGGGCAGCCGCGCCATCCAGTTCGGCGTCAGAAGGCGCATCGAGTCCCAGCGCTGCGTGCGCCAGCTGTTGGCGATCTCGCCCTGTTCCAGAACCACATGGCCGATCGAGCGCCGGCCAAGCAGGCAGCTCATCGCCAGGCCCGAATGGCCGGCGCCGATGACGACGACGTCAACGGTGCCGGCGATGGCGCGCTGTGCGCGTCTGCTCATCAGGCCTTGCTCGTGGTGACCGTCACATCGGTCGGGTTGGTGATGATGTCGAACACGGCCGAGCGCTTCTGCGACTGCGCGACGAGTGCGGCTATGTCGTCGGCGCTGGCGTCGGCGTCGATGTCGTAATGCACCTTGATGCCGTCGAAGCCGTTGCGCACGTCCGGATCGGCGCCGAGAATGCCCTGGATGTTCATGCCGGCTTCCAGCGTCGCCTTGACCGAGTGGAGCTGGATGTTGCGGTTCTGCGCGACCGCCGCGATGCCGGCCGTCAGGCAGCCGGCAAGGCCAACCAGGATAAACTCCACCGGCGTCGCGCCATTGTCCTGCGAGGCGAAGATCTCGGGATGGTCGGATTCGAATGTGTAGGTCTGGCGGTGCTTCTGCTCCTCGCCGAGGCCGAAGAAGCCGTCGACGATGGCGCGGTTGTGGGTGCCCTTCACCCACTCGCTGGTCGCGCGCCACTTGAAGCGGGCGGCCTCGGGCGCGTCCTTCAGCGCCTCGCGAGCGCCGAGCAGGGCGGCTACATTGACGCCATTGGTCGCGATGTCTGTGTGTTCGGTCATGGTCTTGCTCCTGTTGGTTGCGGTTGAAATGGTTCTGCGGCCGGGCCCTTGTCTTCTCACGCGCCTGTGGGACACGGCATGGGAGCCGGCGTGGAATCGTATGCGCCCCGGCCCTGCGGCGCGGTCAGAGGATCCTGCCCCAGCTGTTCGACGAGAGCCGTTTGGGGTGGTGCGTGACCGGCCAGCCAATGTCCTTCTGGATGTCCGGCGGCAGGCTGTTCAGTATCCGTTCGCCCCTGCGCGCCTCGCGCGCATCCCTGTAGGCCGCCCGGTAGCGGGCCAGCGTTTCAAACATCGACATCGTCCTCTCCTGCCGGTCGAACGGCCGCCGCCTGGTTGCGGCGACCACACGAGGCGTGTTCAATGCTCCACATTTGTATCTGCAAGGTTGCACCAAAACGCCCGCTCCGTAACAACGTCGTGTGGGCGGGGAATAGTCCCGTCTTCGTGAACGCAGGCTGCTTCGCCCGGTTTTCATTGCAGGCCGCTCTCGCGCCGAACCATCGCCAAGACTGCAAAGGGCCATTGACGACGATGTGGCTGGTGCCACAGGATGGGGGGACAATGTCGAAACTCTCGGAGGGGCCATGTCGACGAGCGACAAGCTGTTCACCGGTTCCATTCCCGAATTCTACGACCGGGCAATGGTGCCGCTCATCTTCGAGCCTTATGCGCGCGACCTGGCCGAGCGGGTGGCGAAGCTCGCGCCTTCTACATTGCTCGAGGTGGCGGCCGGCACGGGCGTGGTTACGCGGGCGCTGGCGGCGACGCTGCCCGCGTCAGCGCGCATCGTTGCCACAGACCTCAACCAGCCCATGCTCGACCACGCGCAGACACGCATGGCGCATGACGCGCGCATCAGCTGGCGGCAGGCCGATGCGCAGGCGCTGCCTTTCGAAGATGCAGGCTTTGACGCCGTGGTCTGCCAGTTCGGCGCGATGTTCTTCCCCGACCGGGTGGGCGCCTATGGCGAGGCGCGGCGGGTGATGCGGCCCGGCGGCCATTTCCTGTTCAATGTCTGGAGCGCGATCGAAGAGAACGAGTTCGCGGATGTGGTCACACAGGCGCTCGGCCGGCTCTTTCCCGGCGATCCGCCGCTCTTCCTGGCCAGGACGCCGCATGGCTATCACGATGCGGACACCATCCGCGCCGATCTGCATGCGGCCGGGTTCCACGATGTCGCCATCGACACGGTGGAAGCGGTGAGCTCGGCGTCGTCGCCTTATGAGGCAGCCGCCGCCTATTGCCAGGGCACGCCCTTGCGCGCCGAGATCGAGGCGCGTGGCGGCTCGCTGGAGGCGGCGACGCAGGTCGCGGCGGACGCCATTGCGCAACGGTTCGGGCAAGGCGAGGTGAGGGGACGCATCAGCGCGCTGGTGGTGGCGGCGCGCGCGCCCTGAGCCTTGGCCTACAGGGCTGACAAGCGACGTGGATAGATCACGCAGCCCGGCTCACGCGACGACGCGCAGCTTTCCCTTGCCGCGCGGCTGGCGGGCAATTTTCGAGGCGTCGGTTGCGGGCATCGGCTTGCCGAAATAATTGCCCTGTCCGATCTCGCAGCCGGCGTCGCTGAGGCGCAGCAGTATATCGGCGTCGTCGATCCCCTCCGCTGTCGCCGGCAGGGCCAGGCTCTTTGCAAGGCCGAGTATGCCGTTCACGATCTTCGTGCTTTCGGCATTGTCCTTCATGGACTTGATGAAGCTGCGATCGATCTTGATCTTGTCGAGCTTGAGCTCGCGCAAATGGTACAGGCTGGAGTAGCCCGTGCCGAAATCGTCGAGCGCGATCTTGATGCCGGCATTCTGCAGCGCCTGGAGGATCGTCTTGGCCGTCGCAAGGTCGGCCACCAGGGCGTTCTCGGTAATTTCTATCTCCAGCCGGCTCGGCTTGAAGTCCTTTTCGGCAAGGACGGCAAGCAGGCGGACGGGGAAAAGAACATCCGTCAGTTCGTGCGGCGACACGTTGAGCGACAGTTTGAGGTCGGCCGGCCATTCCTTCGCGTCGAGGCAGGCCCGCCGCAACATGGTCAGGGTGAACTCCGTCATCAGCCCAAGCCGTTCGATGACGGGGATGAACAGGTCGGGCGCGACCAGGCCCTTTTCCGGATGGCGCCAGCGCGCGAGGATTTCAAAGCCGAGCAGCCGCCCGCCGGAGAGCTCGATCAGCGCCTGGTAGTGCGGCTCGATCTCGCTGGCGGCCAGGCCGCGCTGGACGTCGGCTTCCATCGCCGCCTTCGCCTTCAGTTCCGTGTCCATGCTCTCTTCGTAGAAGCGGAACCGTCCCCGGCCCGCCTGCTTGGCGCGGTACATGGCGATGTCGGCGGCGCGCAGCAGCGCCTCCGCATTCACGCCGTCTGCGGGGCAGAGTGCTATGCCGATGCTGGCGCCGACCTCCACCATCCTCGTGCCGATGGCGACCGGCGCTGCGACCGCCGCGATGATACGCTCCGCAAGGGCGATCGGCATGCTGGTGGAATCGCGACCCTCGTCGGCCAGGTCGCAGATGATGGCGAATTCATCGCCGCCGATGCGCGCCAGCGTGTCGTGCTTGCGCACGACCGCCCGCAGTCGCGCGGTGATTTCGCCCAGCACGAGATCGCCGGCGCTGTGGCCATGGATGTCGTTTACCGGCTTGAAGCGGTCGAGGTCGATCAGCAGCACCGCGAAGGGCGCCTCGCCGCGATCGACGCGGCTCAAGGCTTTCTCGAGCTCTTCGGCCAGGACGCGGCGGTTTGCCAGGCCGGTCAGCGTGTCGTAGCGGGCCAGCGCCTCGGCAAGGGCCTGCGACTCCTCCAGCTTGACGGCGTTGTTGCGGAACACTTCGAAGGCCGCGGCCATGCTGCCGATCTCGTCATGCCGGCCGACTTGGGGGATGACGATGCCGCGGTTTCCGGCGGCCAGTTCCGACAGGGCCTTGGTGATGGAGGCGAGCGGCTGCGAGATGCTGCTGTGGATGATCCATGTCACCCAGCTCGCCAGCAGCAATGCGAAGAAGACGACAATCCCGAAGATCGTCCCTGATGTGTCGACGATGTGGTCGGCCCGCGCGCCGGCCGCGGCCGCTCCCGCCGCGTTGACGTCGCCCAGCGCGTCGATGGCGTCGTCGGCGCTCTGGTAGAGCGCCTCGGCGCCGCTCTGGAAGGCCGGCGAGGTCGCCAGCCGTTGGTCCGGCGGCAGCGCCAGCCATGCGCGATGTTGCGCCACCCAGTTGTCCCAGGCGCTGTCGAAGGTCGCCAGCAGGCGTTGCTCTTCCTCGGTCTTGTGCAACAGCCCATAGGCGGCCCGCTGGTAACCGAGCGATGTGAGGAAGCCGTCAGCATCGGCGACCGCCTTGTCGGTCGTCTGCTGGTCCATCGCCAGGGCAAGCCGGGTTTCGGCCAGGCGTGTCTCGGAGAGCAGATCCGCCATCTCGCCCAGAACACGCGTGCCCACGATCCACCTGCGGTCGAGGGATTCCGTCAGTCTGTCGAGCGCCAGCATCTGGATCAGTGCATAGACACTGACGCCCACCAGCAACGCGACGGAGAGCAAATAGTAAGAAATCAAACGAGCGCGAACAGATGATAATTTGAACATTGCGGGCCCGGTTTCTTCTTGTTTATTGGAACACCTTACCTGCAAATGGTTGACAAAGCGATTGCTTATGAATTGCACGCTGCCGTGGTTACGAAGCGGTTACTTGTGTCCGCAGGGGCGGGCCCCCGGGCCGCAATAGAGCAAGGCTGACGCGGCCCGGTTCCAAGCCTTCGGGCATGCAGCATGGAGCGTAGCCCGGCGCGTGCCACGGGCGATCTCAAGCAAGAGCGGAACTAAGCCAGCGGTCGGGGCGAGGCGGCCGTTACGAACAGCATGATCGAACCGAACCGATGCACCAGCGTGTTCAGGGCTGCTTGACCGAGCCGGGATCCGCGCCCTGCTCAGGCCCGATGCGCCACAGCCGCGTCTTGAGACGCGGACCGTTTTCGGGCTTGAACCAGCTCATGTCCTGGATGCGGGAGCTTGTGACATAGATGCTCCCGTCGGGGCCTTCCGAGAACGTGTCGGGCCAACGCAGCCGCTTGTCCTTCACGAGCGTGGTCGTGCGGTCCCCGTCGAGAACCTTCACCGCATCCTCCTCGATCGCGCTCAGGTAGAACCGGCCGCGCCGGTCGATCCAGAGCCCATCCGTGGGTTCGGTTTCGGCAACACGTTCCACCCGGGCTTCGAGGTCCTTCGCGGATAGACCCGGATCTTGCAACGCATCCGTTGCGATTCGGTAGAGGGTCCGGCCGGTCAGCGCTTTCCAGTAAAGGGTACGGCCATCGGCGGAGAGCGCAATGCTGTCGGCAGCAAATTCCACGCCGCGCCCGTCGGGCCGGCGCAACTCCTTGCCGTCGGTCTTCACCACCACATCCTTTTCCGGCTGGGTGCTTGGGTGTCCGTCAAGCACGCGCCGGGCCTTGCCGTTCTTGAGATCCACCACGACAAGGGCACCCTTGGCGCCGGCGTCGGTCAGGAAGGCGAATTGCCCGTCCTGCGAGAACCGAACATCGTTGAGGTAGCTGCCTTGCGGCGCCACCCCCTCGTCGAAGTGGATCACCTGTGCAACCTTGTTCGTCTTCAGGTCGATCCTGACGAGCTTCGGCCCGCCTTGCACAACCGCCGCGGTGGCCGGCGCGGCCGGATCGACGACCCACAGATTGCCGTGGCCATCCGCCACGACACTCTGGACGCAGACGAAGTGATCGCCGGCCGACATCTTGTTTTTCTTGGCATTGCGCCAGGAATTCCACTCCTCGTCCGGATAGGGTTTGATCTGGCCGTCGCGGGACACCTCGGCAACCGAGATCGGCGCGTCCTCCGTCCAGCGAGGGAAGTTGACGAAGATCCGCCCATCTTCCGAAACGCTCACTCCGGTCACCTGGTGGTCGAAGCGGGCGACCTGCTGCAACTGCCCCGTACCCTGAGAGGTCGATCCGCTCTGCTGCGCCATCGCAGTCGTGGCCAGGAGCGTTCCACAAAACAAGGTTGCCGTGATGAGCCTGAGCATGATTGCCTCCATCGAGCCGCAGCTGGTTGTCGGTTGCGAGATCAGACAGAACCTAGCGCGCCGGATGATGTTCCATTTTTTATCAGGGACACTGCTCAGGGAAGCGTGTGGGCGCGTGCCTGCGTACGAACAGGCCTGCATGCGAACAGGCGGAGACAATCCTCGAGCCGGCGCTGCCGCCCCACAGCGGGTCGTCCGGTCTTGCTGCGCTGCTTCTATCCGTTCACCGTTCCTCGACAATCCGCAGATAGGCCGCCGTGACGAACAGCACGATCAGCCCGAACAGCATCCGCCGCGCGCCTTCGGGCATTTGCAGGATGGTCAGCAGCGTGGTCAGCACGGTGAGGATCAGCGCGCCGACGACGGTGCCGGTGTAGCCGCCGCGGCCGCCGAAGATGGAGGTGCCGCCGATGACGGCGGCGGCCACCGAAGGCAGCACCAGCGGTTCGGCCAGCGACAGGGATGGCGCCTTGATCAGGCCGATATAAAGCAGGCCGGTAATGCCGGCGAGAACGCTGGAGGTGATGTAGAGCGCTGTGATGACCTGCCAGTAGCGCACGCCGGAGAGGCGCGTCGCGTGCTCATTGTCGCCGACGGCGTAGAGCAGGCGGCCGAAGCCGGTGCGGGCAAGCGTGAAGACGATCAGCGCGGCGACCGGCACATAGAGCAGCAGGGCGTTGGGGAAGGCGAAACCGATGCCGGTATCGGCCAGCCATTGGCGCGCCGGCTCCGAGGGCACCCATGCCTCGGGAAGGCGGGTGACGCCGGTGCCGAGCCAGGCGAGGAAGTCGGGGATCTTCGCGCCCGAGGCGATCACCGTGCGCTGGTAGACCTGCAGGCAGCCGGTGCCGATCAGGCTGGTGCCCAGCGTCATGATCAGCGGATGCACGCGGAAGACGCCGACGCCGATGCCGTTGACCAGCCCGATCAGCACCGCCGGCATCATCGCCAGCAGGAAGGCCACGGCCGGGTCCTGGTTGACGATCTGCGTCGCCATGATGAAGGCGCTCATCGTCGCCACCGTGCCGACCGAAAGGTCGATGCCGCCGGTCAGCATGGTCATGGTCTGGCAGCCGGCTAGGATGGCCAGCGGAATGGCGAATTTGATGGTGTTGGCGATCCAGCGCTCGTTGACGATGCCGGGGCGCAGGATCTGCAGGATCACCACCAGGACGACCAGCAGGATGAGCAGCGGCACCAGCGGCCGATCGGCCATGAAGCGCTTGACGCGGCGGCCGAGCGGAACGGGCGGAGGCGTGATCGCTGATGTGCTCATGGGGTTGGTCCGATGTTCTGGATGGGCAGTGCCTTACGGCGCCCCCCTCTGGCCTGCCGGCCATCTCCCCCACTTGTGGGGAGATTGGCTGTCTTCGCGGCTTTCGCCAATCTCCAATGCCGCAAGAAAGAGCGGGGCGCCAAAGCTGTTGATCTCTCCCCTCGTGGGGGAGATGTCCGGCAGGACAGAGGGGGGCGCGGTAGAGCGCTGCTCCCGCTCACTGCCGCCCCCGCATGGTGATGAAGGCGCCGAACATCACCACGGCCACCATGATCAGGCCTTCGATGATGGCGGTGACGTTGGGATCGATGGCGAGCAGGGTGAGATCCGTGCGCACCAGGCGCAGCACGAAGACGGCGATGATGGGGCCGAGCAGGCCGCCCTTGCCGCCGCCCAGGGCGACGCCGCCCAGCACTACCGCGGCGACGCTGGCGAGCAGGTAGGGGCCGGGGATTGGGGCGCCGATGCCGGTGCTCATGGTCAGCGCCAGCCCGCCCATGGCGGCGAACAGGCCCGACAGCGCATAGGCGATGATGCGCGTGCGCTTGACCGGAACGCCGGAGCGGAACGCCGCCAGCTCGCTCGAACCGATGGCGTAGATGGATAGGCCGAGCCGCGAGCGGCGCAGCGGGATCCAGACGATGCACAGGCAGACGGCCAGCACCAGGAGCGCCTTGGGCAGCCAGGCGTCGATGGCATCGGGCAGGCCGGGTATCGGCACGGTGCCGGAGATCAGCGCCTTCAGCCATTCGGCGGCCGCACCGCCGGGCGCGTCGAGCACCAGAAGGGCGGCGCCCTGCAGCACGAACAAAGTGGCGAGCGTGACGACGATGTCGGGCACGCGGGTGACGACGATGAGCAGCCCGTTGAGCGCTCCGAGCACCAGGCCCATGGCGAGCACGAAGGGGACCACGAAGAGCGCGTATTCTTCGGAGGCGCCGGCCATCATCGAGGCCGCCGTGACGCTGGTCAGTGCCATCATGGCGGCGACCGACAGATCGATGCCGCCAGCAATGACGACTACGGTCTGCGCCGCGACGGCGAAGGCGTAAGGCAGCACGGCGCGCACCAGCGAGCCGAAATCATTGCTGCCATAGGCCGGCTGGATCAGCCTTGTGACGATGAACAGGACGACGAAGAGGGCGAACAGGCCGAGCACCCAGCCCTGGCGACGCAACAGATGGCTCATGGCGTCGGCTCCGGCGCCGTCGCCGAAGGCGATGACGGGTCGGCCAGGATGCCGATATCGGCCTCGGCGCCGCGCGGCAGGCCGTAGGCGGCGCGCATCAGCGCCGGCTCGTCGGCCTCCTCGACGGTGAAGATGTCGACGACGCGGCCGCCGAAGATGACGATGACGCGGTCGCAGACGCGCTGCACCTCTTCGAGCTCGGACGTGTAGAACAGGACCGACTTGCCGTTGCCGGCGAGTTCGCGCAGCAGCTTGTAGATTTCCTGCTTGGTGCCGACATCGATGCCGCGCGTCGGGTCGAAGCACAGGATGGTGCGGGCATCCGCCGCGATCCAGCGGGCGATGGTGACCTTTTGCTGATTGCCGCCCGACAGGCGCTGCACCTCGCCCTGGGCGCGGGTGTCGATCTGCAGCCGCTCGATGGCGCTGAGCACCTTGGCCCGCTCGCGGCGTATCGGAATTGGCCCCCAATTGCGCAGCGCGGCACTGAAGGGCAGGGCGATGTTCTCGCGCACCGAGCGCTGCATGGCCAGCGCCTCGGAGCGGTCGCCCGGCACATAGGCGATGCCGGCCCGGATGGCGTCGATCGGGTGGGAGAATTTCACCGGCTGCCCGTCGACCTCGATGGTGCCGCCGGACGGACGGATCGAGCCGGCGAGGGCTGCGAACAATTCATCCTGGCCCTGGCCTTCTAGCGCGACGACGCCGGCGACCTCGCCGTCGGCGAGATCGAAGGAGACATCGGCGAGCTTGGTGCCGACGCGCAGGTCGCGCACGGCGATGC
Organism: Mesorhizobium sp. ES1-1; assembly: GCF_020164785.1. Taxonomy (GTDB): domain Bacteria; phylum Pseudomonadota; class Alphaproteobacteria; order Rhizobiales; family Rhizobiaceae; genus Mesorhizobium. The sequence goes on from NZ_JAIUGX010000004.1 coordinate 25,539, forward strand.
GGGGCCGGGCAGGGGCGGGGGCCGCCTTCTGCTCGGCGGTGCGGGCGGCGATGTGCGTCTTGACGATGCGTGTGCCGAGCATCAGCTCGACGATCTTCTCCTCGACGCCGGGCACGATGTCGACGACGCCGACGGTTTCGCCGTCGCGCAGCACTGTGGCGCGGTCGCACAGTGCGGCGATCTCGACGAAGCGGTGCGAGATGAAGATCACCGCGCGGCCGCTGTCGCCCTGGCGGCGAACCACCTCCAGCACTTTTTCGGCGAGGTTGGCGGGCAGCGCCGCGGTCATCTCGTCGAGCAGCAGCACGTCGGGCTCTACGGCGAGCGCGCGGGCAAGGTCGAGCACGCGCAGCACGGCCAGCGGAATGTCGCGCGCCGTGTCGCGGATATCGAGGTCGGGAATGCCAAGTTCGCGCACCCACGCACGGAAGGGCTCAACCGGCGTGCCGGTGAGCCTGAGGTTGGACAGGACGTCCAGATCGGGGATCAGCGAGGGCTCCTGGTAGACGGGCAGCAGGCCGGCGCGGCGCGCCGCGGCGGGCGAGCGGATGTCGCGCGCCTCGCCCTTGATCAGGATGCGCCCGGCATTGGCCGAGATCGCCCCGGTCAGGATCTTCACCAGCGTCGACTTGCCGGCGCCATTAGCGCCCATCAGCGCATGCACCTCGCCGGGCAGCACCGACAGCGACGCGTTGCGAAGTGCCGCGACCGCGCCGTAATTCTTGGCGACGCCCGTGGCGTCGAGGAGGGGGCTGGTGGTCAAATTGCTGTCCGCATCAGAAACTTTTCTGCTGGCACTCTACGGCGCCCCCCTCTGTCCTGCCGGACATCTCCCCCACGGGTGGGGAGATCGGCCGTCACCTTTGCTTTCGCCAATTTTCAGCGTCGAAAGAAGAGGGGCCGGCGTCGGGACTGCCAATCTCCCCCCTTGTGGGGGAGATGTCCGGCAGGACAGAGGGGGGCGCCGTAGAGCGCAATTTCAGTAACGAGAACGGCAGTTCGCCGTCCTCGTTACGCCATCAACCAAGCCTTACTCGCCCGGGCCCTTGCAGGCGACGATCTGCTCCTTGGTGTAGGTCGTCCAGTCCGGGATCGAGATGGAGACCGGCCATTCGGGGCTGAGCGACGGGTCGGCCGCGCCCTTCAGCTTGGCCTTGCCTTCCTCGGTGGCGTTCTCCCACAGCTGCGGATCGACCAGCACGGTCTGCTGGGCCGGCTTCTTGCCATCGAGGATTTGCAGGGCGAGCGTCACGCCGGCGCCGCCGATTGAGCCGGGATTGGTGACGGCCGCGCCGACGAGCCCCTTGACCGAGCTCAGTTGGCCGACGAAGCCGGCATTGTCAGCGCCGACCACCGGCACCAGCGGCGCCTGCGATTCGACCATCGCGTCGACGATGACGTTGTCGATGCCGGAGGTCCAGACGCCGTTGAATGGCGTGCCGGTGGCGAGGAACGACAGCATCTGCTGCTTGGCCTGGTCCTGCTGCCAGCCGGTGAAGACTTCCTGCGCGACCTTCACGTCGGGGAATTCGGCCAGCGCCTTCTTGAAGCCTTTGTCGCGATCGCTGTCGGCGGAAGCGCCGGCGGCGCCGCGCATGTAGAACACCTCGCCCTTGCCGCCCATCTGCTGGAACAGCCATTTGGCGCCGAGATAGGCGTATTGTTCCTGGTTGTTGGAGATGATGTAGGCCGACGGTTCGGTGACCGCCTGGTCGACGGCGACGACGACAATGCCGGCCTTGGTGGCTTCTTCCAGGCCCGCCTTGATGCCGGCCGGATCGGCCGGGTTGACGACGATGGCGTCGACCTTGGCGCTGATCAAATTGCGGATGTCCTCCAGCTGGCCGGCGGCATCCGTGTTGCGGTGGGCGATGTTGAGCTTGGTGACCTCGCCGGAGGCGAGCGCCTGCGCCTTCATCGCGCAGACCATCTCCTCGCGCCAGCCATTGCCCTGCACGGTGTTGGAGATGCCGATCGTGTATTTGCCGGCGGCGGACGAGACGCCTACTGAGGCCAGCAAGGCCGCGCTCGCAAGGAGCGGGACCATGGTCACATATTTCTTCATCTAGACTTCCTCCACTTTGTTTTCAGTTTCAGTTCAACTCGTTAGGGCGCGGCGCTGACAATCCGATTCAAACGGCGCGCCTTCATTCACTTGACGAACGGGCGCAGCACGTCGCGGGCGAGCAGGAAACCACGCTTCACCTTGTCGTCGCTGCCCTCGAACCGCCTGTCCTCATGTTCGATGATGACGGATCCGTCATAGCCGGCGCGGTAGAGGCCGGAGAAGAAGCCGCTCCAGTCGACATCGCCCAGCCCCGGCATGCGCGGCACCTGCCAGCCTATGCCGGATGAAAGAATTCCGCGCTCGTACAATCCATCATGATCAATCATCAGGTCCTTGGCGTGGACATGCAGCATGTAGGGGCCGAATTCCCTGATGAAGCGGCCCTGGTCGATCATCTGCCAGACCAGATGCGACGGGTCGAAATTCATGCCGACATCACCGCCCCAGGCTTCGAGGATGCGGCGCCAGACCTGCGGCGAATAGGCGATGTTGTGCCCGCCCGGCCATTCGTCATAGCTGAAGATCATCGGGCAGTTCTCGAAGGCGAGCTTGACGCCATGATCGCGCGCGAAGGCGACGATTTCGGGCCAGACCTTGAGCGCGTCCTGCCAGTTGACGTCGACGGTCTTCGAGGCGTCGCCGCCGCAGAAGGTGTTGACGACGGGCACACCCATATTGGCGGCCAGCACGATGACCTTCTTGAGGTGGCCGATGACAGCCTCGCGATGCGCCGCGTCCGGGTGGAGCGGGTTGGGGTAGTAGCCGAGGCCGGAGACGGAGATGTCCTTCTCCGCCAACGAGGCGACGATCTCCTTGGCCTGGGCAGGCGAAGTGCTGTCCGCGTCGATGTGGCTGGTCCCGGCATAGCGGCGCGTGGCGCCGGAGGTTTTCGGCCAGCAGGCGATTTCCAGCGCCTCGAAGCCGGCGGAGCTTGCCCAGGCGGCGACGTCGCCAAGCGGCGTCTCCGCGAATGGTGCGGTGAGCACTCCAAGTTTCATCACGCCTCCCCTGGTCTCACGACCGATGCCTACTATGCCGATTGCGCTGTCCGCTTCAACCGTGCGGCCTCGCTTTGTCCCAGACTGTCCCTGACGGCCGCCATCGGGTCGTCCGAGAGCATGGCGCCGAGCGCCGATGTCACGGCGGCGCGGAACGTCTCGTTCGCGGCGAGGCCGGGGTCGAAGATCGTGTCGATGGCGATGATCGCGGCGGCCAGCGCGCGCGGATCGTGGCCGGTTTCGTCGGCGATGGCGGCGACCCTGCCGGCATAGGGGTCCGACACCGGCCAGCGCTTGCCGAAGCGGTCCGAGGCCTGGATCAGATAGGCCATCCAGCCGGCAACGGGTACTGACAGCAGCCCGATGCCGGCGCCCTGGCGCAGCCGGTCGCGGATCGGGTTGAGCAGGCGCTGGACGATCTTCTGCGACCCATCGGTGGCGATCTGGTGGTTGCGGTGGCGGATCGCCGTGTTGCGCAACCGGCCAAGGCTCTGCTCGACATAGGCCGACGGGTCCATGCCCGGCACCGGCGTCAGCGTCGGCAGCGTCTCCTCGACCAGCATGCGGTGAACGAAGGTCGAGAGAAGCGGGTCGGCGATGGCGTCCAATGTGTGCTCGAGGCCGGCCAGCACGCCGAGCGTGGCGAGCGTCGTCTGGGCCCCGTTGAGCACCCGCATCTTGAGATGCTCGAATGGCGTGACGTCATCGACCAGAGTGGCGCCGACCAGATCCCAGCGCGGCACGCGGCCAGCGAATTTCTGCTCGATCACCCATTGCCGGAACGGCTCGCCGACGACGACGGCGGCATCGCGATAGCCGAAATGGCGTTCGACGCTGTCGAGATCGGCCTGGGTGGTGGCCGGCACGATACGGTCGACCATCGCCGAAGGGAAGGCGACATTGGCGGCGATCCAGTCGTCGAGGCCGGTGCCGCGCCTCTGCGCGAAGGCGCGCACGACATTGGCCAGGATCACGCCGTTGGTCTGGATGTTGTCGCAGGACAGAAGCGTCACCGGCCGGCCATGCGTGGCCCGACGCAACTCGAGCGCCCTGACCAGGATGCCGGGGACGCTGCGCGGCGTTTCCGGATTGGCAAGGTCGTGGACGATGTCGGGATGATCGAGGTCCAGTTCGCCGCTGGAGGGGCGGTGGCAGTAACCTTTCTCGGTCACCGTCATCGTCACCAGGTCGATTTCAGGCGCGGCCAGGACATCGAGCGCGGGTGCGGCACTCTCCTGGCTGTCGACCACCTTGACGATGCTGCCGACGATGCGCGCCTCGATGCGCTGGCTGTCCCGGATGAGCCTGGTGTAGAGGCCGCCTTGCCGGCCAAGCGTATCGGCCAGCAGAGGCGGGCGGATGTTGATGCCAACCACGCCCCAGCGGTCGAAGCGCAGCGACAGCAGATCGTCGGTATATTCGGCCTGGTGGCCGCGATGGAAGGCGCCAACGCCGAGATGCGCCATACCCGGCGCCAGGGCCGCGCGGTCATAGGCGGGCTTCTGCACCGACACGGGCAGGCGCTCGAGCAGGGATGGTCCAAGAGTCTGGCGGGCCGCGTCGCTCACCGGTTGGCTCCGACGACCCATTGTTCCTGGTCGACCAGCGTGCCGGTCATCGGCCCGGCGGCATCCGAAAGCAGGAAGACGGCAAGCTGCGCCACGTCCTGAGCGGAAAACAGGCGGCCGAAGGGCACCGACGCGTTGGCGGCATCGAGCCAGCCCGGGCCATGGCCGAGCGTGTCGGCCTGCATGGCGCGTTCGGCCGGCGTGTCGGTCCAGCCGACATTGATGCCGTTGACGCGAATGCGGTCGGAGCGATGGGCGTTGGCGGCGTTCTTGGTCAGCGTTGCCAGCGCGCCCTTGGTGGCGGAATAGACGGCAAGGTCCGGCGCGCCGCAATGGGCGTTGATCGACAGGATGTTGACGATCGCGCCAGGCTCCCCACGCTTCTTCATATCGGCGATCGCGCCCTGCATCAGGAAGAACGGCGCCCGCGCGTTGACGGCAAACAGCGATGCCCAATCGTCGAGGCCTGCATCGAGGAAGGAGGCGCGGTCGGTCAGGCCGGCGGCGTTGACGAGCGCGTCGATGCGGCCGAAGCGCTCGATGCAGGCCTGCGCCAGCAAAGCGGGGGCGGCAGCGTCGGAGAGATCGGCGGCGACGAATATGGTCGGGGTGCCCAACTGCGAAAGCTCGGCGGCTACGGCTTCTCCGCGGGTCTTCTCGCGACCGGTGACCAGCAGCCCGGCGGCGCCGGAACGGGCCAGCGTCTCGGCGATCGCCCGGCCGATGCCCTGCGTCGATCCGGTGACCAACGCCACCTTGCCTTCCAGCCTGATCTCCACGGTTCCTCCCTGGAACACAGTTTCTATTTTTTAGAACATGGAATGAAAATTCTGGATAGTCAATCGGTGCGCCCTGCTTTGATGGCTATCGATTGGCAAAGCCGGCGCTGCCCCTCATCGCCCTGCCGGGCACTTCTCCCCGTGTGTAACGGGGAGAAGGGGCTGGCCGCGACGCTGGCGCCTTTCTTGCAACGGTAGTGATTGGCGAAATCGCAGGTGGCAGCGCCCCTCTCCCCGTCCCTATACGGGGAGAGGATGCCGGCAGGCAGGTGAGGGGCGGCGCCGACTTTGGCGATAGCTGCGCAACCACCTCACGTGCCCCGCTTCGCCACGACGCCATGGACAAGCGCCATGCCGACCGCTAGCGACGCCGCCAGAGAGCGAAAGCCGGCAAAGTCGGACTCCACGACCTCAAGCCAACTGTCCGACAGCCCGATCAGCGGGCTGAACGTGCTGTCGGTGATGGTGACGATGCGGGCCTGGCGCTCATGCGCCACGGCGACGAGGTCGGGCGTGATCGAATTGTAGGGGCTGAAGGAGACGGCCAGCACGGCATCGCGGCTGCCGATGCAGCCGACCTGGTCGAGCGCGGTCGAGCCGACATTGTCGACCAGCACATTGCGCACGCCCTGTTGGGACAGCGTCAGCGACAGATAGGTGGTGACGGGAAAAGCGCGCTTGGAGCCGATGACGTAGACCAGGTCCGCGGCAGCCAGCAGCGCCACCATCTTCTCGAAGCTTTCGAGGTCGAAGCCCGCCTCGATGCGTCCGAGCGAGGCCTGCGAGGCGCCGACCATGCCGTGCAGGAAATGAAGCTCCGCATTGGGTTCGGCCTCTGCGCGCTCGACGCCGCGTCCTTCGGGCCACGATCCCTTGACGTGATCCTTGAACAGGCCCTGGAAATCGGAAAAGCCGGAATAGCCGAAGATTTGCGCGAAGCGCACCAATGTCGATGGCTGCACGCCGGCCTGGGCCGCCACCTGCGCGATGGTGCCGAGCGCGACGTCGCTCGGGTGCTGCCACAGGAAGATCGCGACCTGGCGCAGCCGCTTGGGAAAATGCACTGTGCCCGAAGAGAGCACGGCGCGCAGCTCCTCGTAGGTGCGCGGCTGAATATAGCCGAGGGCGGCGAGCGAGCGTCCGCGCTTGCGGGTCCCCGCCTCGTCGGCGATCGATCGCGCCGATGGCTTGCGCGCCCCGCTCACGCAGAACGCCGACGGCAGCGCGCGGCGACCCGGGCCGCTTTGCATTGGAACGTTCGTCGACTGGAATCACGGCAGCTTCCCCGCGCCGCCAAACGCTTCGTCATCCGGACCCTCCCAAGCCTGAACGATCAGGTTAGCCCGGCATGTTCGTTTTACAAAATGGAAATTGGAAATCCTGTTCGAAAATGCTAGCGGCATCCGGAGGGCATCCATGCCGATCGCATCCGGGAGGAGTTCGAGATGGTCTATGCAACATCAGATGGTTCGACGCGCCAACGCTTACGGGTCGGGATGGTCGGCGGGGGCCGCAACGCCTTCATCGGCGCCGTGCACCGTCTGGCCATGCGCCTCGACGACCAGATCGAACTGGTGGCAGGTGCCCTGTCGTCGGATCCCGAGAACGCCGCCGCCTCGGCCGCCGAGATCGGCATCGCGCGCGAGCGCAGCTATGGCGATTACCACGACATGGCCAAGGCCGAGGCCGCGCGGCCGGACGGGATCGAGGCGGTCGTCATCGTCACGCCCAATCATCTGCACGCGCCGATCGCCACGGCTTTCCTGGAAGCCGGCATAGACGTGATCTGCGACAAGCCGCTGTCGACGACGCTGGGCGAGGCGCAGGCGCTGGTGGCGCTGGCGAAGGCGAGAAAGCGGCGCTTCGTGGTCACGCTCAACAATACCGGCTACGCCATGGTCCGGCAGGCGCGCGAGATGGTGGCCGCCGGCGAACTCGGCCGCATCGTTTCGGTGCACGGCGCCTATATCCAGGACTGGCTGACCAAGCCCATCGACGCCGAGGGCCAGAAGCAGGCGCAATGGCGCACCGATCCGGCGCGCGCCGGCCAGTCGGCCGTGCTGGCAGATATAGGCGTGCACGCCTTCAACCTGGCAAGCTTCATCTCGGGCAGCGAGGCAGAGGAGGTTTCGGCCGATCTGTTCACCGCCGTGCCGGGCCGCCGGCTCGACGACAATGCGCATGTGCTGGTGCGCTGGACGGGCGGCGCGCGCGGCACGATCCTGGCCAGCCAGACATCGCCCGGCCATTACAATGATCTTTCGGTACGCATCTATGGCGACAAGGCCGGGCTCGAATGGTCGGGCGGCCGGCCGGAGGAGTTGCGCTTCTCGCCCTATGGCGAGGAGACCCGCACGCTGGTGCGCGGCGGCCACGGCTCGACCGCCGAAGCCCGGCGCCTCTCGCGCATGCCGGCCGCGCACCCGGAGGGCTATATCGAGGCCTTCGCCAATTTCTACCGCGACGCCGCCGACATCATCCGCGCGCATCGCTCGGGCGGCACGGTCGATCCGGCCCGCGCCGCGCAGGTGCCCGACGTGGTCGACGGCGCGCGCGGCGTGAAGTTTGTCGCGGCGGCGGTGGAATCCAACGCGGCCGGCGGGGCGTGGACGGCGGCACGGTTCGCCTGACTGCGCCGGCAATGACCAATTCCCATGCGGCGTGAGCGGCGTTACAGTTGGTTGCCGGCACTGGAAATCACTCCGCGCCTGCTTGAAACGGGGAGGCCGCTGTCATGTCGATCGAAATCATCCGGGCGGCCGATGCTCCGAAGCCGCCACCTGCCTACAGCCAGGCGGTCAAGGCAGCCGGGCTGGTGTTTGTTTCCGGCACAGGTCCTTATGACGCCGTGACAGGCGCGATCGTCGGCGCCTCTATCCAGGAACAGACGGGCCAGTGCCTGAGAAACATCTCCGCCATCCTCGCCGCCACGGGCTCGTCGCTTGCGCAAATCGTCAGTGCGACCGTCATCCTGCTCGAAGAGGACGATTTCGCAGGCATGAACGAAGAATGGATCCGATGGTTTCCGCAGGACCCGCCGGCACGCCAGGGCGCCAAGCTGCCGGTTCGCGTTCCCGGATTGCGGATTTCCATTGCGGTGATCGCCGAGGCTTAGAGGTCGCGGCTAGCCGATCTCTCCAACGAGGGCAGAGCAATCGGATATGAATTTCCCGATGGCTTTCGCCCTACGAATACCCCTACCCCTAACCCCTCCCCACAAGGGGGAGGGAGACTTGGTGCTGATTTTGCAATCTACCGAGGTTTCCCCCAGATCAGCAGATAGGTAGGGCGCGCGGCAGCGTTCCCTCCCCCTTGTGGGGAGGGTTAGGGTGGGGGTCGCTCTTCGATGGAATCCTTATGCGATGGCTCTGCCCACGAGGGAGAGATCACTCACTTCCCAGTTGCTTCGCAAAATCCGACAGCATCGGGCGCTGGCCCTGGAGGATCTTGACCTCGGCCTCGGTCAGGCTGAACCAGCCGGCCCGGTCGACTTCGGGAAACGCCTTCATCGAGCCCGATCGCGGCGGCCATTCCATGGTGAAGCTGTTGCTTTTGATGGCGGCGACATCGATCGGCGTCAGCGCTTCCACCGCCCACGCGATGACGATCTTGCCGCCGGGCTGCCTGTATTCGCCGAGGCGCGTGAGCGGGCCATCGACCCTGACGCCGAGTTCTTCCTCGGTCTCGCGTTGCGCCGCCGACAACTCGTCCTCGTCGCCGTCAACGAGGCCCTTGGGGATCGACCATGCGCCATCATCCTTCTTCGCCCAGAACGGGCCGCCCGGATGAACCAGCAAGACCCTGGTCTCGCCATGCTCTCGACGATGGATCAGCAAGCCGGCGCTGCGTTTGGCCACTGTTTCCTCCGGTGCCGGGATCGGCTATCCGCCATCCTGCTCAAATCGTCGAGCGTTTGTCCATTGCGACGCTATGTCAGCCGCATCCCCATTGATCACCGGACGCGAGGTCGGCAATATGGGGTGGTCGCTGCACGGCGGCATCGAAGGCTAGGTGGGCTGAATGCAACTCGGTCTTATCGGTTACTATAGCGACTTCGTGGTGTATCCGCTGGTGATCGTCATACTCGCGGTGGCGGGATTGGCAGAGGCGGGAGAGCATGATGCGCCGGGCTGGATAGGCACGGTCGTCGCCTGCCTCGTTCTGTGGACGCTGACCGAGTATCTGCTGCATCGGTTCGTGCTCCACCATATCCCCTACATCAAGGATCTGCACGACCGTCACCATGTCGAGGAACGGAGTCCGGTCGGCACGCCGACCTGGCTAAGCCTTGGCGTACACGGGCTTGTCGTGTTTCTCCCGGTATGGCTGCTTGCGGATTTCGCGACCGCCAGCGCGGTGAGCTGCGGGCTGATGCTGGGTTACCTCTGGTACATCACCATCCACCACCTGATCCATCACCGGCACCCCGCCCATTCGAGCTATCTCTACACGCTGAAGCGCCGGCATGCGGTGCATCACCATGTCGACGACAACGCCAATTTCGGCGTGACCTCGATCTTCTGGGACAGGGTGTTCGGCACGGCGCGGCTGTAGGCAGTAGGCAGTAGGCCGGCGGCTCAGCGTCGCTTGCCGCGGGCGCCGGAAGATTTGACGGCGGGCGACTTGCCGCCGCGCGGACCGCTCTGGACCGGCGTGTTGTGCTGGTTTTCGTGCGACAGCTTGCGCCAGCGGGCGAGCCGCTCGGGATCGAGCGTGCCTGCCTTTATCGCGGCCTGGACCGCGCAGCCCGGTTCATGGACATGGGTGCAGTCGCGGAATTTGCACAGCGGCGCCAGTTCAGTGATTTCGGCGAACAGCGTGTCGATGCCCGAAGCGACGTCGCTGACCTGCAATGTGCGCATGCCCGGCGTGTCGATCACCCAGCCGCCGCCGGCAATGGCGTGCAGCGACCGCGCCGTGGTGGTGTGTCGCCCCTTGGCGTCATGTTCTCGGATCGCTCCGGTCTGTTGCGGCGATTGCTGCGCCGATCCGGCCAAACTGTTGACCAGCGTCGATTTGCCGACGCCGGAGGAGCCGATCAGTGCCACCGTCTGGCCCGGACCGCACCATGGGGCGAGCGCGTCCGCCGCGTCGGCGGCGCGCGGGTTCAGCATCACCACGGGCAGTCCGCGCTGCAGTGCGGCGGCCTGTGTCCGATAGGTCTCGGCGTCTTCGGCCGTGTCGGCCTTGGTCAGCAGAATAACAGGCGTCGTTCCGGCCTCATTGGCCAGCGCCAGATAGCGCTCGAGCCGGGCAATGTTGAAGTCGGCGTTGCAGGAGGTGACGATGAACAGCGTATCGACATTGGCTGCGGCCAGTTGCGGGACCCTGCCACCCTGGGTGCGCCGCTCCAGCACCGTCTTGCGGGTCAGGCGGCGCTTCAGCAGATGACTGGCAGGTTCGACCAGCACCCAGTCGCCGACGGCATAGTCGCCGGTGCTGTCCTGCGGCGCAAGGGTGAGATCGGTTTGGCCTGCGTGGGAAAGGCCGGCGATGCGGTCGCGATGCACCATGGCGATGCGCGTCGGGATGAGGCCGGATTCGTCAGCGTCGAGCTGGTCGCCGAAGAAGTCCGACCAGCCAAGGCCGGCGAGCGTATTGGCCTGGTCTGCGACCGTCACGGCTTCAACCAACGGTACGATGTCGCGGGCATTGGCAGATTTCCTGGCAGGACGATGTCGGACGCCGAGCGTGTTGCAGGGCAACGCGCTTGATTGCTGTATGGGCGGCACGGCGGGATTTGGCAAGCAGGTCGGCGCCAAGGCCGATCCGTGCCGCCGCAGGGCCGTCGCCTCACAATTCCTTCTGCGCCAGCTCCCGGAATTCGTCTGGCACCGAGCGCGCCGCCTCCAGCGCCACGCTGCCATAGCCCACCGCCTGCTTGCCGAAGCGTTCGCGGATCTTGTCTATGGCGCGATCGGCGCCCAGGCGCGCCAGGCCTTTGCTGCTGCCGGGCCGGCGCTTCTCGTCAGCCAGGCCGAGCGGCAGGTCGAACTGCAGCTCGGTGCTTTCTTCCAGCTGCGAGACCGAGATTGCCAGCAGCGAGATCGTCGTCTCCGCGCGGTGGTCGGCCAGCACGCCGCGCACAAGGTCGCCGGCGATCTCGGCCAGCGTCGCCGTCGCTGACACCGGCTGGTCGAGCGTGATCGAGCGGGTGACGGCGCTGAGATCGGCGAAGCGCACGCGCACCGTCACGGTCCGGCCGGGGCGTCCCTTGGCGCGCAGCCGGCTGGCGACGCGGTCGGCCAGATGCAGCAGGGTGGGAACGATCACATCGGCCACAGCCGGCTTGCGCCCCAGCGCCGATTGCGCGCCGGCCGAGTGCGCCCGGCGCCTGGTCTCCAGTTTGCGCGGGTCGCGATTCCACGACAGCGCCGCCAGCTTTTCGCCGGCGGCGGGGCCGAGCAGCCGGCTCAAGGCGCCGCTGTGGGTCCTCGCCAGCTGGCCGATGGTCTCGACGCCGATCTCGGCAAGCCGCGCCCTGGTCACCGGGCCCACGCCCCACATCAATCCGACCGGCAGGTCGTGCAGGAAGGCAAGCTCGGTGCCGGGCTCAACCACAACCAGCCCGTCGGGCTTGGCGACCTGCGATGCGATCTTGGCCAGATGCTTGGTGCGGGCAACGCCGATCGAGATCGGCAGGCCAAGCTCCGCCCGGACGCGGCGGCGTATGGAAGTGGCGATCTCGTGCGGCTGGCCGAACAGATGCGTGCAGCCGGCGACGTCGGCGAAGGCCTCGTCGATGGAGATGCGCTCGACCACCGGCGTGAAATCGTCGAGCACTTTGATCGCGGCGTCGCCCAGCCGCTGGTAATGGGTGAAATTGCCGCTGACGAAGATCAATGGCGGGCAGAGCTCGCGCGCCTTTCGCCCCGGCATGCCGCCGCGCACGCCGAAGGCACGCGCTTCGTAGGACGCTGCGAGCACAACGCCGCCGCCGACCGCGATAGGCTTGCCGCGCAGCGAAGGGTCGAGCAGTTGCTCCACCGAGGCATAGAAGGCGTCGAGATCGGCATGCAGGATGGTGGCTGTCGTCTCCATGCCGTGCATTTCCGAAACTGCTGATGGATGCGAACAAATAGAGAACAAATGGCGGCGATTGTCAAGTTGACGCGGGCGCGCGACGCCAAGCCTCTGTTCCCAAAATGGAAGGACTTTTGGGCCAAACACAATTAGGCCGAAGCTACTTTGACGGCTTGGTACGTGACTGTCAGGCGCATAGGTTTCTGATCCCTTTCGAGATTTCCTAAGTCGCCGCCTGGGTTCGATCGCAAATCCAGCCACTTACATCCGCATCCGATTGCCCATCGCCATGGTCGATGAGGCCGACCGCAAGTTCTGCGGCACAGGCTGCCGATAAACCGGCTGCCTGGGATCGCTATTCTTGGTACGAATCCGGCGGTAACTGTTTCTTCTTTGGTTTTGCCTCAGATTGCGTCGGGCGGGCAACAAGCGAAACAGAAGATGGCGGGCCAGGACAATAAAAATCGGACGGAAACGTTGTGGGCGAAGGCACTGGAACGTGCCGAGCTTGGCGTCTGGGACTTGGATCTTCGCTCCGGCGACTGCTTCTACTCGGCAACTTGGGCTCGAATGCTGGGCTATGGTGACAATGAGCTTCCCAATGCCAGCGACCTTTGGCTGCAACTGATCCATCCCGACGATCGCGAGCACGCCCTGGCCAATGGCGCACGCCACATTGCCGGCGAGACCGACAGGATCGATACCGAGTTGCGGCTCCGGCACAAGCAGGGCCACTGGGTCTGGGTGCTCGACCGCGGTGGCATCGTCGAGCGCGACAAGGACGGCAAGCCCATTCGCCTTGTCGGCGTGCAAACCGATATCTCCAGGCAGAAGGCCGTCGAAGCCGAACTCGAGCGGGTCAATGTGCGCTTCCGCCTCGCGCTGGCCGCGAGCGGGACCGGCATCTGGCATCATGATGCCGCCACCCGGAAAAGCTACTGGGACCAGCGCACACGTGATATTTTCGGGTTGGTCGCTGACACTGACGAGGTGCCCGACGACCTCTGGCACAGCTATCTGCACCCCGAGGACAGGGACGCGGCCGTGCAGGCGCATCTGGCGCCGTCCGGCACGCCGGACGTCGTGGCCGTCCAGTACCGCATCATAAGGCGCGATGGCGAGGTCCGGCACGTGGAATCGCTGCTGCGTTTCATCCCAGAACCGCTATCGGCCGGACAGACCCTCGGCTCGGTGCGCGACATCACCGAGGAGAAGCTTCGCGAGCGGGAACTTGCCCATGCGGCCCAGCATGACGCGCTGACGGGTCTGTGGAACCGCCCGGCCTTCGACCGGCTGCTGTTCGATCACATCGCGGCCGGAGTGCCGCTTGCGGTGTTCTATGTCGACCTCGATTACTTCAAGGCGCTGAACGATTTTGCCGGCCATGCGGCCGGAGACGTGGCGCTGAAGAGCGTTGCAAACGGCATCCGTTCCTGCCTGCCGCCAGGGGCGGACGCAGCGCGGCTGGGCGGCGACGAATTCGCGCTGCTGGTGCCGCATTGCGACGCGGCCCGGGCGGAGCGCCTCGCCACGGCCGTGCTCGGCGCGGTGCGCGAGGCCGATCTCGGCACGACATCGCCGTCGCGCAAGCTTGCGGCCTCGATCGGCATCGCCTTCATCGCGGATGGCGACACCACGGTGGCGGACGCGCTGGCCTGCGCGGACGATGCCTGCTACGCGGCCAAGGCCGCCGGCCGCAACCGTTACGCCATGTTCTCGGCGACGGCCAAGCCCGGTTCGGGCGGGCTCAACGCGGCCCGCATTGCCGCCGACACGGTCGATGCCATGGAGGACGGACGGCTGAAGCTGTTCGGCCAGGAAATCCATCTGCTCGACAGGCCATGGCATGAAAGCCGCCATGTCGAAGTGCTGGCAAGGCTGGTCGGCCGCAATGGCGGGATGGTGCCGCCGGGCGAGTTCATACCGGTGGCCGAGCGCTTCGGCTTCGCCTCGCGGCTCGACCGCTGGATCATACGCGCCGCGCTGTCGCGGCACGGCGAGACTCTGCGCGCTGGAGCGGTGACGCTCGGCTTCAACCTCTCGGCGCAGACTTTGAGCGACCCGCAGCTGTGGGAATTCGTCGACAGCGTCATCGAGGAGACCGGAGCGACCCATTCGGGGATCGGCTTCGAAATCACAGAGACAGCCGCCGTCACCAATTTCGACGCCGCCGAACGGTTCGTGCGCAAGGCGCGGCAGCGGCACTGCAGGGTCAGCCTCGACGATTTCGGCACCGGCATGAGTTCCTTCGAATATCTCCGGCGCTTTGCGGTCGACGCGATCAAGATCGACGGCTCCTTCATCGAGCACATCACGGAAAGCCGCTTCGACCGCGAGATCGTGCTGGCCATCACCAGCATTGCCCGCAGCGCCGGCTGCGTCGTCGTCGCCGAGAAGATCGAACGGCAGGACACGGTGACGATGCTCAGCGACATGGGCGTCGCATTCGGCCAGGGCTTCCTCCTGCACCGGCCCGAGCCGCTGGAGGCGATCATCGGCCGAGCGACGGCCGGGGCCGCGACGCCGCCGATCCGCAGGATATCCTGATTAGCGCTCCGCTGCTGGAGACCACGCGCGACGAGCCTCACCGCGCCGCCTGGTGCGGAAACTCCACGACCTCCGTCGATGGCCGCCTGTGCTGCGCCTCCACAACCGCTTCGATCACAAGGTCCAGCGTGTCACGCAGCGAACGGCTCGTTTCGTCATTGCCGCGTAGATAGTAACAGGCGCGTTCGAGGTGGACATGGGCGGCTGTAAAATCGCTGGTCAAGGTTCCCTCCATTATCCCGCCCTAATTGACCTTGTCGGCTCTGGCGAAATGCCGGGTAAATATCCACAGCCCGGTTTTAATCAAATGCCACGCTTCAAGGCGGCCATGTCGGTCGCGCATTGCGTAGCCCTGCCATGCGGCTAGACTGGGGGCTTGCTTGCCCGAGGTAAGAGCATGATCGTCCAGGCCTGCATCAACGGTGCGCGTGCGCGCGATTTTCATCCAAGGCTGCCGCTCGACGCGCAAGCCATGGCCGGGGACGCCGCGGCCTGCATCGCCGCCGGCGCGGCCGAACTTCACATCCATCCGCGCGGCGCCGAGTGGCGCGAAAGCCTGTCGGCGGTCGACGAGACCGTGCTGGCGGTTCGCCGGGCATGCCCGGGCACGCTGGTCGGCGTCTCGACCGGCGCCTGGATCGAGAACGATGCGGAGCGGACCCGCGATGCGATCGCCGCCTGGAGCGAGCCGCCCGACTACGCCTCGGTCAATCTGTCGGAAGCCGATGCGCCCGCGGTGATGGAGCTTCTGCGCCTGCGCACCATCGGCATCGAGGCGGGGCTGGCCAGCGTCGCAGATGCCGAGCGCTTCGTGGCGCTGGCCGGGCACGGGAGGGTGCTGCGCATCCTGATAGAGATCGACATCCAGGACTTCTCTGCGGCTCTCGACGAGGCGCAGGGCATCGCCGCCGTGCTCGAACGCGCCGAAGTGCGGCGGCCGATCCTGCTGCACGGCTCCGACGCCACGGTCTGGCCGTTTGTCGAACTTGCGCATCGAAAGCGCTGGTCGACGCGGGTCGGGCTGGAGGACGGCAGGACGCTGCCCGACGGGACGGTGGCTAAGGACAATGCGGCCATCGTCGCAGCAGCCGTGGCGGTGTTTCGCGCCACGCCCGGTCCCGCTCCCTCGGCTTAACCTCCTACAGGCCGGAGATCACCGGTCGCCCAGAATGATCCCGATCGCTTTGTCCACCACCGGGTGCAGCCCGCTGGCCTGGAAGGACAGCCGGTTGCCGGAGCCGACATTGCTGGTCATGGCGATGGTCAGGCCCGAAGCCGGATCGTGCTGCATGACCGCGACATAGCCGGGAATGCTGCCCTGATGGCCGTAGAAGGCGCGGCCGCCATAAAGGCTGTTGAACATGCCGGCGCCTGTTTCACGCATGCGCGTGCCGGGGAAGCTGACCGGCACGCGACCGTCGAACATCTCGGCGAAGAAGGGCGGCGACAACACTTGGCCGGAAAACAATCCGCGCATGAAGATCACCATGTCGGATGGCGTCGACACCATGTCGCCGCAGCCATAGGCGCCGCTATAGGGAAACAGGTCGGAGGAATCCTGCAGATCGTCGGAATAGGGCAGGACGCCTTCCATGCGCCACATCTCGCCGCCGGAGGCGAGGTCGGTGGGGGCGTTTTCCGCGGGTGGCGGCCGGTGATAATAGCCGCGCACCATCGCGCTCTGCGGAAACGCTTCGGTTGCCGGCGACCAAGTGTTTTCCAGCCCCAGCGGCTCGAGGATGGCGCTGCGGACATAACCGCCCAGCGACTGGCCGGAGACGGACTCGATGACCATGCCGGCCAGCACATAGCCTGTGTTGTTGTAGACGGCGGGCCCGCCGGGCGCCTTCTGCTTGTCTGAGGCGAAGGCGATATCGACCAGTTGCTGCGGCGTCCACTGCCGGCCGGCATCCATCGGAATGTAATATTCGAATTCCGGCAGGCCGTTGCGATGGTTGATCAGCTGGCGTACCGAAATGCCCCCGGCGCCCGGCAGGTCCGCAAACCACGAGGAGATCGGCGCGCCGAGGTCAAGCTTGCCGCTCTCGGCGAGCTTGACCAGGGCTGCGGCGACGAAGGTCTTGGTACAGCTGCCGATCTTGAACAGCCGGTCGGGCGTCACCGGGACGCCATCGTCACGGTCTGCGAGGCCGGCGGCAATGGCGGTGGGCGTCGCCCCTGTCGAATAGGCGAGCGATGCGCCGACCGCGCCATCGGCGATGTAGGCGTCGAGCAGGGAAGTGAGGTCTTTTGGCATGGTTCACCTTTCTTCCTTCTCCCCCTGTGGGAGAAGGTGGATCGGCGCGCAGCGCCGAGACAAATGAGGGGTGTTGGCCGGAATGCAGTCGGTGCCAAGCTGGAACACCCCTCATCCGACCAAGCTTCGCTCGGCCACCTTCTCCCGCAAGGGGAGAAGGGGAAGCGGCGTCCTACTCTGCCATGTCGACGGCAGAAAAGTTCTGCCGGCCGAACGGGTCGAGGACATAGTTCAGCACGCTCTTGCGGATCGGGATCGCCACCACCGAATGGGCGATCGGCGCCACCGGAACCTCGACTTTCAGGATCGCCTGCGCCTTAGCATAGATGTCGGCGCGCTGCTTGAGGTCGGCGGTGACGCGGCCTTGCTGGAGCAGCTTCTCGAAATCCTGGTTGCACCAGCGCGAGCGGTTGGAGCCGCCCTTCACGCCGTCGCAGGACAGGAGATAGCTCAGCATATTGTCGGGGTCGCCATTGTCGCTGCTGCCGCCGAGCAGATAGGCGTCCTGTTCGCCCGCCGCCGTACGCTTGAGATATTCGCCCCATTCGAAGCTGACGATCTCCGCCTTGACGCCGATCTTGGCCCAGTCGGCCTGGATCATCTCGGCCATGCGCTTGGCGTTGGGATTATAGGGGCGCGAAACCGGCATCGCCCACAGGCTGATCTTGAGATCGCTTTCATGGCCGGCCTCCTTCAGCAGTTTCTTCGCGCCGTCGGGATCGAAGTCGATGCCCGCATCGGTGACGGCGCCGAGTTGCACCGGCGGCACCACGCTGCCGGCAATTGTGCCGGCGCCGGCGTAGACGGCATCGACGATCGCCTTGCGGTCAACCGCCTTGGCCAGCGCCATACGCACGCGCACGTCGTCCAGCGGCTTGTGCTCGACATTGAAGCCCAGCACGCCGATGTTCTGGCCCTTGAGGTCCAGCACGGTGATGTCGGGGTCAGTCTTGAGTTCGGCGACGGCGCTGGGCGGCGGCGGCGCGGCGACCTGGCACTCATTGGCCTTGAGGCGCTCGACGCGAGCGGTCGGCTCCGGCGTGACGGCGAAGACAAGCGTGTCGATCTTGGGGGCGCCGCGCCAATAATCCTTGTTCGCGGCGTAGCGGACCTGGCTGTCGGGCACATAGGCCTGCAGGATGAACGGTCCCGTTCCGACCGGAGCGGAATCGATCAGTTCCGGCGTTCCGGCCGCGACCATCTTCTCGGTCTGCTCGAGCGACAGGATGGAGAGATAGTCGAGCGCGATGCCGGGCAGGAAGGTGACGTTGGCAGCGGTCAGCGTGAAGCGCACGGTGTAGTCGTCGACCTTGTCGATCTTGTCGATCAGCGTGCCCATGCCGAGCGCATTGAAGTACTCGTAATTGCCGCCGCCCAGCTTGTGATACGGGTTGTTGGCATCGCGCTGGCGGTTGAAGGTGTAGAGCACGTCGTCGGCATTGAACTCGCGCGACGGCGTGAAGTGCTCGTTCGTCTGGAACTTGACGCCGTGCCTGAGATGGAACGTGTAGGTCTTGCCGTCGGGCGAGACATCCCAGCTTTCGGCCAGTGCGGGGCCGACTTCCGTCGTGCCCGGCTTGAACTCGACCAGCCGGTTGAAGATCGTCTTGGCGGCGGCGTCCATGGTGGAATCGGCAATGCCGATGGCCGGGTTGAAGGTTTCGGGATTGGCTTCCGAGCAATAGACCAGCGTCTTGGCGGAAACCTGGCCGGCCAGAAGCAGGGACGAGGCCAGAAGGGACGAGGCGAGCAATGCGCGCATGGGTTTCATGGCAGATTCCTGTGAGGTTGGAGGACGGCGGGGCGGGTGACGTTCATGGCGTTGCCCTTGGAGCGATGAGCCGGTCGGGAGCGAGTGCCGCGGCGGTGATGCCAAGCGCGGCGATGTCGTCGGGCAGGGGCTCGCCGCGCATCAGGGCCGAGCCGATCCGCGCCAGCGTCAGCGACACCTGGAAGCCGTAGCCGCCCTGGCCGCCGAGCCAGAAGAAGCCGGGCAGGCGCGGATCGAAGCCGATCACCGGTGTGCGGTCGGGAGCGAAGGTGCGAAGGCCCGCCCAGGGGGTCGACGGACGGCCGATGCGCAGCGACGTCGCCTGTTCGATGCGGTCGACCGCGATGGCGACGTCGATGTCCTCGGGATAGGCGTCGCACGGTTCGGAGTCGGTCTCGTCGGCCAGCGAGCCGATCAGCCTGCCGGCGTCGGGCTTGAAGTAGAACTGTTCGTGCAGGTCGACCACCAGCGGCCATTCGCGGACGTCCATCCCCACGGGCGGGTCGAACAGGAAGGCGGTTCGCCGTTTGGGCCGGAAGCCCAAGCCGGGCAACCCCGCCAGGCCGGCCACGACGTCCACCCAGGCGCCGGCGGCATTGACGACGATGTCGGCATGGAGGGTGCCGGCACTGCTGGTGACCTCGAAGGCTCGCTCGGTCCGGGAAACGGCATGCACCTCCGCTCCGGTGCGGATGCTGCCGCCAGCGGCCTTCAGCGCCGCGGCCGAGGCGGCGAGCATGCTGGCCGTGTCGATATCAAGTGCGCCAGGTTCATGTACGCCGCCGCAGGTCGTTTCGGCGGCGATGACCGGGACCAGAGCGTTGACCTCCGCCGCCGACACGCGGCGTACGCTGGGCAGGAGAGCCTGCATCTCGGCGGCCATACGGTCGACGGCGTCGCCGTCCGCGACGCCGCCGACATGCAGCGCGCCGCGCCGGTGCGAGGCGAAACCGCCGTCGAGGATCGCCGGCCGGCTGGCCAGCGACAGGGCGCGGACGGGCGCGTTGCCATAGGTTTCCGAAAACAGAGCCGCCGAGCGGCCGCTGGCGTGGTAGCCGAGATGCGGCTCGCGCTCCAGAACCGTGACGTCGGCCCATTGCTGCGCGGCGGCCGCCAGCGAGAGGCCGGCAATGCCGCCGCCAATGACGATGATTTTCTGGGAGGTGTGCGACGGCATGCGAAAGTAGTAAAAATAATTTCCTATCCAGTCAACGTTTCGCGTATAAGAAAACCGTTGGTATTGTTGATAGCGGGCTGGAGTTCGACTACCTAGAAGGCCGGTGTACGGATCGCCGTGCCAGGAGCTGACGATGTCGGAGCAACCGAACCTCGGAGACTGTTTGCGGGGCCTCAGGAAGACGCATGGCTGGACCCTGCAGGAAGTCAGCACGCTGACTGGCGTCGCGGTCTCGACACTGTCCAAGGTCGAGAACGACCAGATGTCGCTGGGCTATGACAAGCTGCTGCAGATCTGCGAGGGCCTCGGCATCCATGTGACCGAGCTGCTCAGCGGGTCCAGCAAGCAGCCGGCTGCGCGCACACGGCGCTCGGTCACGTCCCCCTCGACCACGCTGCGCCAGCTGACCCGCAACTATGACTACCGCTATCTGGCCACAGACCTGGTGCGCAAGCGCATGGTGCCGATCCATGCCTATGCGCGTGCGCGCACGCCGGAGGAATTCGGGCCGCTGACCAAACACGCCGGCGAGGAATTCCTGATCGTGCTCAAGGGCGAGATCGAACTCCACACCGACCAGTATGCGCCGGTGCGGCTGAAACAGGGCGAGAGCGTCTACATCGATTCGACCATGGGCCACGCCTATCTCTCGGTTGGCGCGGAGGATGCCGAGATGCTGTGCGTCTGCTCGGGCGAGGAGCCCGATATGGAGGGCACGCTGCTCAGCGAGCTGGAGACCGTGGAGGGGTAAGGCCACTCCGCGTAAAGCCAACGAAGGTCCGCGCCGCCCCTCACCTGCCTGCCGGCATCCTCTCGCCGTAATGACGGGGAGAGGGAGGCTGTCGCGGCCAATGACCAGCGATTCAGAAAGAGCGCCGAGGGTGCGGCCAGCTTCTTTCTCCCCGTCTCTATACGGGGAGAAATGCCCGGCAGGGCAATGAGGGGCAGCGCGACCTGACCAAGTTTTCTACCGGTCGATTCAGCCTTTCTCATTCGAATTCATCGGCGAAACCGGCTATACCGGCGCTGAAATCGCCAACCCGACGAGGAAAAACCGATGAGCACAGAAAAGACAGCCGTTATCGTGGCCGGCGGCAGCGGCATGGGCGCGGCGGCGGCCAAGCGGCTCGCGGCCGACGGATTCAAGGTCGCCATCCTGTCCTCTTCGGGCAAGGGGGAGGCGCTGGCCAAGGAATTGGGCGGGCTCGGCGTCACCGGCTCCAACCAGTCCAACGACGACCTGCAGCGCCTGGTCGACCTGACGCTGGAGCGCTTCGGCCGCATCGACGTGCTGGTCAACAGCGGCGGCCACGGGCCGCGCGCGCCGATCCTGGAGATCACGGACGAGCAGTGGCATACCGGCATGGATGTCTACCTGCTCAACGTCGTCAGGCCGGTGCGTATCGTGGCGCCGCAGATGGTCAAGCAGAAGGGCGGCGCCATCATCAACATCTCGACCGCCTGGGTGGCCGAGCCGAGCGCGATGTTCCCGACTTCGGCCGTGTTCCGCGCCGGGCTCGCCGCCTACACCAAGATCTTCGCCAACACCTATGCGGCCGACAATGTGCGGATGAACAATGTGCTGCCGGGCTGGATCGACAGCCTGCCGGCCACCGAGGAGCGCCGCGAAAACGTGCCGATGCAGCGCTACGGCACCAGCGAGGAAATCGCCGCGACCATCGCCTTCCTGGCTTCGGATGGAGCGGGGTATATCACCGGGCAGAACATCCGGGTGGATGGGGGCGTTATCCGCGCGTTGTGAGGGGGCGGCGGGCTTTCGCTTTGCCGCGCTGGTCGACCCCCACTCCGTCGAGCTTCGCTCGACACCTTGCCGGGGTGAGCCACGGGTCCCGCCCGTCCTTCGGACCCCCCGATCGACGGGGTAGAGGAAGGCGCCAGGCTTTTTGCCGTCAGCGCTTGTCCAGTTACGCTCCCTTCCTTTCCCTCCGGAGGGGGAAAGGTGGCGCGGCGCAGCAGCGACGGATTGGGGGAACCACCTGCCAGTTCCCTGGGGCTGATCAGCCCCGCCAGTCAGCCATTCTCGGCCCGTCGCGTGACTTCTTGAACGGCACAATCCGATTCAAACCCGCCCCGTAAGCCTTTGGAAAATCGTCATATTGGCGGCGCCCCCGTCAGGGCCCGGTCACCAGGGCAAAGGCGAGCTTGATGAGATTGCCGTCCTGGCCGAATTCGACGCGGTCGAAATCCCGGCTGGCGAGCACCCGCGCCTTCGATATGGCGTCAAGGCGCGTGACCACCTCGGCTCTGGCCCTGGTACATCTGCTGTCGTCGGCGATCGTCAGGCCGTCGATCGCCGCCTCGACGTCGTGGACCATCTGGATCATGGTGGCGCCGTGCACCTTCTCATGCGCCGTGACGCCTGCGATGAAGCTGTCCCAGCTCTTCTGAACCGCGGCCGGCAACGGACCCGACGGCTTGGGCAAAGTGTAGGTGATGACGAGCTTCGGCTTGCCCGACGCCACAACGCAGTCCTTGCCCCTTGGCTTGTAGTCCCGCCCGCTCCAGGTCAGCTTGAAATTGGTGTAGGCAATGGTGCGCGTCTTGGCGCCGCGGATCAGCGGGCCGTTTTCGCCGATCGAGCGATAGAGCTCTTGCCCGGTCCGGCCGGAAATGGCGTAGGGCTCGATCCGCTCGACTGGCTTCCATTCGGCATGCGCAGCAAGCGGCAAGGCCAGCAAGGCCGCCACCAGGAGATACAGGCGCACGCAGTGTCTCAACACTCTCTCCGCGAAACAGGGCGATCTTGGCCGACAGGGCCATGCCACAGGGCCGATTTTCCTATAGGCTGCCGCCGGGTTCTGCAAATGTGGGAGGGGAAGTCATGAGAATAAACCACCTTGCTATCGCCGGTGCGATGGCGGTGTTACTGGCGGCGTCGCCGTCTTTTGCCGCGTCGTGCAGCGGCTGGAGCGCCAAGATGGAGGATGACGAGGGCGGCAAGGTGCTGACCGCCTCGGTCTGCGGCGGGCCCAAAGGCGATGCGTATCTGATGCTGACCTGCTTCGACAATCCGGTGTTGAGCTATGACCTTGGGGCGGCCGGCGGGCAAGGGGAGCCCGACGCCAGCGGCTCCTTCGACTTCAAGGCGGATGGCAAGACTGTCAGCAAGACGCTGCGGCTGGAGGAGATGTACAATTACTATGTGGCCGATCTGGCCAAGGCCGATCCGCTGCTCGACCTGCTGCGCGGGAAAGGCGATGTGTCGGTCGGCTCGGCCAAATATGGGCAGGCCAGATTCCCCTTGAAGGGCTCGAGAGGGGCGATCGGCAAGGTGCTGGCGCAGTGCGGCAAGGCCAGGCCGGCGGATGGCGATTGAGAGACGAACTGGAGTTGGCAGTAGCGCGCCTTCCCTTCTCCCCTTGCGGGAGAAGGTGGCCTCGCGAAGCGAGGTCGGATGACGGGTGTTCCACGGAATGCCGACGCCTCACTCCGCTGGAACACCCCTCAACCGTCTCGGCGCTGCGCGCCGATCCACCTTCTCCCGCAAGGGGAGAAGGGAAGGCGCCCCTTGTTGCCACCGCCCCCGTTGCCAAGAACTTGTAGCCGTTCCGCCCGGCGGCGACTGGCGTATACCGCAACACCCTCAGGCCCTATTCAAATCGCCAGGCAAAGCGGATATAGGTCAGCTAGGTTGACCTATATCAACGTCCGGGGAGGCGTGCGTGACCCTTATGAACCTGCTGGCTTCGCGCTCGTCGCGCATGAAAGCCTCCGAAATCCGCGAACTCCTGAAGCTGCTCGACAAGCCGGACATCATCTCGTTCGCCGGCGGCATCCCCGACCAGGCGCTGTTTCCGGCGGAAGCTATCCGGGATGCCTATGCCGATGTGCTGGGCGGCGGCGGAGCCGGCGCAGCGCTGCAATATCAGGTTTCGGAAGGGTTCCTGCCGTTGCGGCGCTGGCTCGCCGGCCAGATGGGCAAGCTCGGCGTCGCATGCGACGAGGCCAATATCTTCATCACCTCAGGGTCGCAGCAGGCTCTGGATTATCTCGGCAAGCTGTTCCTGTCGCCGGGCGACACGGCGCTGGTGACCTGGCCGACCTATCTCGGCGCATTGCAGGCTTTCAATGCCTATGAGCCGCGCTACGACCGGCTGCGGCCGGAAGGCGGCAACATGACCCCCGACGCCTATCGCGCCGCCGCGGCTTCCAAGGGCGGAAAGGTCAAGTTCGCCTATCTGGTGCCGGATTTCGCCAATCCGACCGGGGAGACGCTGAACCGCGAGCAGCGCGAACAGGTGCTCGACCTTGCCGGCGAACTCGACATCGCAATCATCGAGGATGCCGCCTACCGCGCTCTTCGCTATGACGGCCAGGGCGAGCCGCCGATCCTGGCCCTCGACTGTGCCCGTTCCGGCGGCATCGACAAAGCGCGCACGCTCTATTCCGGCTCGTTCTCGAAGATCGTTTCGCCGGGCATGCGCGTCGGCTGGGTCTGCGCGCCGCGCCATATCGTGGAAAAGCTGGTGCTGATGAAACAGGCGTCCGACCTGCACAGCCCGTCGATCAACCAGGTGGTGATGCACCGCGTGGCCGAATCCGTATTCGACGCCCAGGTGGACAAGCTGATCGACGCCTATCGCCAGCGCCGCGACGGTCTGCTCGCCGCGCTCGAGGCCAACATGCCAGAGGGTGTGACCTGGAGCCGCCCCGACGGCGGCATGTTCGTCTGGGTCACGCTGCCGGACGGGACCGATGCCACCGAATTGCTGGCACGCTCGGTGAAGGAAGCACGCGTTGCCTTCGTGCCCGGCAACGCGTTTTACGCCGATGGAACCGGGCGCAATACGCTGCGGCTGTCCTTCACACTTGCCGACCGTCGGGCCGTCACCGAGGGCATACCGCGGCTGGCGGCGCTGCTGAAGGGGTGAGGGGTTGGGGGGCGTGCCTACGCCTCGACACCCATCAGCTGCTGCAGACTGGCAAGCCTGGCTCGCGCCAGCTTGCGCGCCGTTCGCGCGTGCCCGTCTTCGCCGCTTTCAACGACGAAGACAAGCGTGCGAAAGTCCAGCATGAAGTCGTCGATGGCGGCCTGGATCGGTTCCGACGCGCCCTTCAGCTTGCGCGTCAAGGCCGACGCGGCTTCCACATCGTCTGCGCCGGCGCTGTCGACCAGGCTTTCGAGCTTCTGAAAAACGTCCAATCCATATCTCCCGTCCGGCCACGAAACCTGTCTTGGCGCGGAAAGTTCCAGAAACGCTGGAACCAGTTGGTCGGATCTGCGTTCTTGCCCCGTCTGACCCCCCGCAGACAGCCGAAAGCCCCAGCTTGGCTTTCCAAAGGCCCGCCGGCCCCCTCCGGCGGGCTCTTTGTTATGCGGCCGGCGGACAGCTGCGACGGGTGATCTCCGCGTCGCGGCGCGAGACAGGGTCTGTCAGCAGCCTCAAGCCTTGGCCATCCGCTGGCATTGACGGCTCCCCATCGATGCGTAGATTTGCCGCCTGCTTGGAGGAACGCGCATGGAAGCCCAGGAATTGTATCGCGGCCGGCTCATCGACCACATCCATTTGGTTGTAAAGGACCTGCGGGCCAGCCGGCGTTTCTACGAGGCGGTGTTGGGCGCGCTCGACGTGCCGATCGGTGGCGAGGGGGATGATTACTTCTGGTGCGACGAACTCTTCGTCTCCAGCGCCGACAGCCAGGCGGCGCTCGGCAAGCTCACCGGCCGACATCATCTTGCCTTCCAGGCCAGGGACCACGCCATGGTCGAAGCCTTCTACAAGGCGGGGCTGGCCGGCGGCGGCAAGGACAATGGCGCGCCGGGCGA
Organism: Mesorhizobium sp. ES1-1; assembly: GCF_020164785.1. Lineage (GTDB taxonomy): Bacteria > Pseudomonadota > Alphaproteobacteria > Rhizobiales > Rhizobiaceae > Mesorhizobium. Next base: position 51,515 of record NZ_JAIUGX010000004.1, read on the forward strand.
GCGCTCCTATCATCCCGGCTATTACGCGGCCTTCCTGCTCGATCCCGACGGCAACAATATCGAGGCCGTCCATCACGGTCCCCACACGCGCAGCGCCGCTTCGGTGAAGATCACGTTCTAAACTAACCGGCTTCCCATCGCCGCCTGTCCGCGTATACGGGACCGGATCAAGTCGCCCGAGGAGTCGGATGGGATCCTTGCCCGAAGCGGTGCCGTTTTTCAGCCAGTGGGAAACGCCCGGCATGACCATGGACGTGCTCGCCGAAGGCGCTGAGGCGCTCAGGCGGGATCCGCTATGGCAGGGGTCCGGCGCCCGGACGCTGGACGAATATGCGCTCTGGGCCGGCAACATCTGCGGCATGGCTTGCCTGAAGATGATCCTGGCGACGCGCGGCGAGATCGTGCCGACGATCGAACTGGCCAGGCGATGCACGGGATATGGCGGCTACGTGGTCAATGATGGCGCGATCAAGGGACTGATCTACGCGCCTTTCGTCAGCTTCGTGCGGGAGGCCTTCGGGCTGCGGGCTGAGGTGATGACCAATGTCGCGACGGCGGAGATACCGGCGATCCTGGGGCGCTCGCGCTTCTTCATCGCTTCGGTCAGCAGCTGGATCCGCTGGCCGGACCGCGAGCCGCCCGCCAAGGGCGGCCATCTGGTGCTGGTGACGGCGGCGTCCGAACAGGATTTCCGCTTCCACAATCCGTCCGGCCATACCAGCGCCACACAGGCAAACGCACAGTTGGCGCCATCCGATTTCGATCGTTTCTTTGCCAATCGCGGCATTGCCGTCAGCATTTGATCTTGAGGGGTTTTCATGAAGAGCAGGGTTGCCATTCTCTATGGTGGGCGTTCGGCCGAGCATGACGTGTCGCGCCTGTCTGCGGCCAATGTGCTGACGGCTATCGACCGGGCGCGCTACGACATCGTGCCGATCGCGATTTCGCGGACCGGCAGATGGTTGCTGCAGGACCAGCCCATGGCCGCCGGCGACGGGGCAGGGGCTTCGGTTTCCGAGAATGGCATCGAGGTCGCCCTGCTGCCCGGCGGCAGGGGCAGACTGGTGGCGGTCACAAATGGCGGCGGCCGGCCCGACCTGCCGCCGGTCGATGTCGTGTTCCCGGTTCTGCATGGCCCGTTCGGCGAGGACGGATCGGTGCAGGGCTACGCGGAAGTCGCCGATGTCGCCTATGTCGGATGCGGCATCCTGGCCTCGGCTGCGGCCATGGACAAGGACGTCGCCAAGCGGCTGCTGCGCGAGGCAGGGATTCCCGTCGCCCGCTCCATCACCTTGCTGCGAGGCGATGCCGGTTCCTTCCAGGAGATCGCCGGCGCGCTCGGCCTGCCCTTCTTCGCCAAGCCGGCGCGCCAGGGCTCGTCTTTCGGGGTCAGCAAGGTGAATGACCGCGACGGTTTCGATGAGGCCGTCGCCACAGCGTTCCGCTATGACGGCAAGGTTTTGATCGAGGAGTTCGTCGAAGGCCGCGAAATCGAATGTTCGGTGCTGCAGCGCGCCGACGGGTCGATGACCGTGTCGCCGCCCGGCGAGATCATCCCGGCCGGCAAGCATGGCTTCTATACGTACGAGGCCAAATATCTCGATGCCGAGGGCGCCATGGTCAAGGTGCCGGCCGACATTCCGGCCGAGGTCGCCGACAGGGCCAGGGAGATGGCGGGCCAGGCCTTCCAGGCGCTGGGCTGCGAGGCGATGGCGCGCGTCGACTTCTTCCTGCGCCCGGATGGCGGCCTGCTGCTCAACGAGGTGAACACGCTTCCCGGCTTCACCGACATTTCGATGTATGCCAAGGCGCTGGCGGCGATCGGCATCGGCTATGGCGAGATCATCGACGCCCTTATAGAACATGCGCTGGCCAGGCACGCGGCGCGCTGATCGAGCGCCCTCTGGCCATCAACGCGGCGCGCTGATCGAGGGCCCACTGGCCGGCAACGCGGCGCGCTGATCGAGCGCGCCGGGGAACATTATCGCATGCCTGGACTTGATGGTGGCCAGCGGGTCACTGCCGGCATAGGATGGATGCCGGCTCATTATATCCGATCATGGCGCCTGGCAGGGGGAGACACCACATGGCGGCCAATCGCCGAAACGGCACGGCAGCGCCGGCTCTGGAGGACATGCTGTCCTCCGCTTCCCATCCGCGGACAACCCTGCCCAATGTGGCAACCATCGTCACGACCGTGGCGGCGCTCTATTTCGGGCGCGAGGTGTTCCTGCCGATCGCCATCGCGCTGCTGCTGACATTCGCGCTGGCACCGCTTGTGTCGGGGCTCAAGCGCATCGGCATCCCCCGGATCGCCGCTGTCATTGCCAGCGTGGTGGGCGCTTTCGCGGCGCTCGCCCTGTTCAGCTTCGTCGTCGCCACGCAGGTCAGCGAACTGGCGCAGAACATCCCCATCTATCAGACCAACATCCTGACCAAGATTCGCTCGCTCAAGGAAACCGGCGTCGGGGGCGGCATCGTCTCAAGGCTGAGCGCCGTGATCGAGCGTGTCGGCCAGGAGATCGACCGGCAGGACGCTTCGCTGCCGGCCGCCACGCCGGACAAGCCGCCGCGCGATCCGGTGCCAGTCGAGATCGTCGCGCGTGAAAAACCGCTCGAAGTCCTGCAGAACATAGTCGGCCCGCTGATCAGCCCGCTGGGATCGGCGGGCCTGATCATCGTCGTCGTCATCTTCATGCTGCTCGAGCGGGAGGATCTGCGCGACCGCTTCATCCGGCTGGTCGGCTATGGCGACCTGCACCGCACCACGGAGGCGCTCCGGGATGCCGGCAAGCGCGTCGGCCGCTACCTGCTGATGCAGCTGGTGGTCAACATCGTCTATGCCATCCCCATCGCTGCCGGACTTTGGATCCTCGGCATCCCCAATGCGCTGCTGTGGGGGTTGCTGGCGCTGGCGCTGCGTTTCGTTCCCTATATCGGCCCGGCCATCGGCATGCTGTTGCCGCTGTTCCTGGCCTTGGCAGTGGCGCCCGGCTGGTCGCTGCTTCTGTGGACCGCGGCGCTGTTCGTGATGATGGAACTGATCACCGGCAATGTCATCGAACCCTGGCTCTATGGTTCGCGCACCGGCCTGTCGCCCCTGGCGATCATCGTCGCGGCCATCTTCTGGACCTGGCTGTGGGGGCCGCTCGGGCTAATCCTGTCGACGCCGCTCACCGTGTGCCTTGTGGTGCTGGGCAGGCATGTGCCGCAGTTTGAATTCCTCGACGTGTTGTTCGGCAACGAGCCCGTACTTGAACCCCATGCGCGGCTCTACCAACGGCTACTGGCCGGGGATCCCGACGAGGCGACCGACCACGCCGAGGAGATACTGGAGGAAAAATACCTGGTCGAATTCTACCACAAGGTGGCCATTCCCGCGCTGTTGCTGGGCGAACGCGATCGGGCGCGCGGCGTGATGGGCGACGTGCAAAGACGACAGGTGGCGGCGAGCGCGCTGACGCTCGTGGCCAATCTCGACGAGGATGCCAGGGAGGAAGCGGACGATGAGGAGGATACGGTGGTCACCAGCGAGGCCGACGCGGATGACGATGGCGCCGCCGAGGAACAGGTGGACCTGCCTGACGGCGCCGGCCTGTCGGTGCTTTGCGCCGGCGGGCGTGGGGAACTCGACGACGCCGCCGCCGCGATGCTGGCCCAGGTGCTGCAGGTCCAGGGGGCGACGGCGGCGACAGCCGGTTTCGCCGACATGGAACCTTCGAGCATCCGCAACCTCGACTTGGCGGGCATCGACACAGTCGTTGTCGGCTTCCTCAACCGCGATTCCGTCAAGCATGCACGGTTTCTGGTTCGCCGGCTCAAGAGAGCGAAGCCCTCACTGCGCGTCGGGATCGTGTTCTGGTCGGAGGACGGCACCGGCGACAAGGAAGCAGCGGTAAAGCTGGAGGAGGACCTCAACGCGGATTTCGTCGCGCACGGCATGGTGGACGCGGCCGTCGGCGCGCTGTCGCAGGAGCCGGCCGTGGTGCTGAAATTGGCCAAGCGCCGGACACGGCGGCCTCGGGCAGCCGCGCGGAAGGCCTCGGCCGCGGCAGCCACGAGTTAGGACTGTCCTGCGATGGTTCGTGCGGCTCATCCAGGCATCGGGCTCTAAGGATCGGGCGAGTATCGGCGAGCCGACCAATGGGATCGGACGCGCCGAGCTTCACATGTTGGAAGCGACGTCCCGGGTCGAGATCGGCTTGGGCTTGTGCGCCGGCCGTGGCCTTGGCTTGTGCTCGGCATAGGGCTGCTTGACCGCGGAAGCCGCCTTCACGGAATCCGCTTTGCGAGGCGCTTGCGTCTTGCGGCGCTTGAGCCAGTTGGAAGACAGTTCGGCTAGGAGACCGCGCAGTTCTTTCACAGCATCCTCCTCTGGTGGGCGACGGTATAATTCGCAAGGGCGCAACTTGTTCCAGACGTCGCAGCGAGACGTCCCAACGCAGTTCGAGCGATCGTTTTCCGCTACTGGACCGAAGTCGAGTAGGGAGGGTCGGACGGCTTTCTGCCGTCACCGTTGAGCGGGGAATGGTCATGCCCCTCCGGCAGCACATCGAATTCTATGGCGGCGCCTAGAAGCTGCGCTGCCTGCAAAACAAGATGTTCGACGTCCTCGAGAGCGACGTTCTCCGCCAGGTTTCTCAGCCTGATCTGCTCAGCCACAACCGAGATGTTGACGATGCCGGCTGAAGTGAAGGCTGCCTTGACTGACGAACTCACATCCTCGAGCAGCGTCCTGGAATAGTTGTAGCGCATTTGGAAACCTCCCCGTGGGAACGGTTCTTGTCAGGCTGCACCATGCGCCGATCAAACAGCCACAGCAAGTAACTTCCGATTAAATGCGTATATAAATCAATTAGTTAGTATAGTTATCCAAATAAGGCAGAGACGATCGATCAGCTATATGGGGGTGACGCTCAAAGGATGCTTTCGCCGCTCTTGACGTTTTTTGCGCGCCATCCTACCTGTGGGTAGAGTTAGTCAAGTACTCACTCGATCTGTCGAACATTGAGCGAGGAGGCGCGTCTTGGCAGAACTTGAGCGTCCGGAACGATTGCAGATCATGCTGACCGCCGATGAACTGGCGGCACTTGAGAACTGGCGTTTCGACAATCGCATGCCAAGCCGCTCGGCCGCAGTCAGGGAGCTGCTGCGGCGCGGTCTCGCGTCCGAGGGATTCCTGCGAGCCGATCTTGGCGTCAAGTCGCAGGATTATGGAATCCTGCCCCCCGGCCGTACCGACGGCCCCGCCGACGGCGAGGATTGACGTTCATCTCGACATCCATCGACGGAGCTGGTGATATTGAAGCCCAGAAATGGGCTGTCGCTAAAGTATGTTCGACGTCACCTCGACGATGATCGAGGCGCCTTCGGGCGAACTGTTGGTGACATGGACCACCCGCGACACCCGAAGCTCCTGCGTATTCCCGTCGATGGACAGGGCGACGCTCTCGCCAATGCGGGGGACCGCCTGGAAAAGGGCGTCGGCCGCTTCCGGCCGGTTATCGATGGAAATACGGCAGCTGACGGTCATAAGTGGTCTCCTGTGTCTGACGCTCGACAACGCAGGCTGCGGGAAATGGTTTCAGGCGGTGACGGTGCAAAACCGGCGTATCGGCCAACAGCTCCAAGGCTGGTTCCCGCTCAAGGGCTCGAACCTCGATTCACGCCTTCAAAGGGCGCTGTCCTACCATTAGACGAAGCGGGAATGCTTGCCAGACGAACACCCCTAGCTGGTTCGCGCGGCGGGATCAACGCGGGTCCGCATAAAGAGGTCGTCTCGTCGCGTGTCCGCGCTCAGTTGGGGAAGTTGTTGACGGGCTCCTGGCAACGGTAGACCGGGCAGCTCCCGTCACGCGTCGGGACGTAGGCCGACATCGGCACTTCCGGCCAATCGCATTCATTGCCGAACTGACGGACATACCGGTCGTAAGTGTTAGGGCCGGTGGTCACCACCACGGCACGGTGCCTTCGGATCAGGTCGCGAAGCTGCTCGCAGCTCATCTTGCGCGTGTCCGGGCGCGCATCGGCGAGACCGGTCGCGGCAAGCAGGACCGCTGCAGTCGTCAGCACTATCCGGCGGAAGGACATATGGCACCTCAAGCGGTTTGTTCACCCGTAGGGTCTGCGTCGGAAACTCGGATCCCGTCCGGCGGTTCCCTCTGAGCAGGGTGCGGCGCGCAACCAATCTTCGAGTAGCGCATTTCCGGGTATGGACAGCAGCAACTCATACGAGACCACACGCCCGTGGCCGGGAAGCGAACCGGGATGGACCAGGTGCTGTTCGTCTTGCGGCAGCCGCGACCATGGCTATGAGGACTGCCCGCAAAGAGCTCCCGTCGACAGTCTGCCGTTCGAGTCTGATGAAGAAACCTCGGACCCGAGCCTTTTCGTACATGGCGGCAATCTTCCCTCTACAGGGATTTCGCGCGTGACCAGCCTTCACAGAACGGACGCTTTGCAACTGGCGACCATCGCTTGATAGGTCCGTGGCCTTGGCGGAATGTGGCGCGGTGATTGCAACCCAATCATAGATCAGGCATTGCTGGGCGCGGCCCGGACTCGTGGTGACGAAGCGGCCGAGCCAGAGTGAAGCGTTGCGAGCCGAGAGGGTTGATGCCGACCCGAGGAAAGCTGGGCATGACCGAAGTCAAGGGCAGCGACGGTCTGACTGAGATCACCGCCGAGACTAGGCTGGCGGCCATTGTCGATTCCTCCTTCGACGCCATCATCAGCAAGGACCTCAACAGCATCATAACCAGCTGGAACGGCGCGGCCGAGCAGATGTTCGGCCACACCGCGCAAGAGGCGATAGGCCAGTCTGTGCTGATGCTAATTCCGGATCATCTGCGGGACGAGGAGGCCGATATTATCGGCCGGGTTCGCAAGGGCCAGGTCGTGGCCAGCTATGAAACCGTGCGGCGCCGCAAGGATGGCAGCATAATCGCCGTGTCGCTGACGGTTTCGCCGATCAGGAACAGGGCGGGCGAGATCATCGGCGCTTCCAAGATCGCGCGCGACATCACCTCGACCAAGGAAAGCGAGCGCCGGATCAGGATCTTGCTGCGAGAGGTGAACCATCGTGTCAAGAACCAGTTCGCCGTGATCCTTTCGATGATCAGGGAGACGAGCAAACGCTCGACCGATCCGCGCGAGTTCGAAGGGCTTGTCCGCTCCCGCATCATGGCGCTGTCGCGGTCGCATGACCTGCTGGTGAATTCGGAATGGGCGGGCGCCAGCCTCTTCGACCTTATCCAGGAGCAGTTGCAGTCGTTCGGCCATGAGGAGCAGGTCTCGCTGTCCGGGCCGCTGCTGACCCTGCAGCCCAACGCGGTGCATAATCTAGGCATGGCCTTCCATGAACTGGGAACGAACTCGTCCAAATATGGCGCGCTGGGCGGCGAAGACGGGCGCATCGAAATCACCTGGCAGATCATCCCGGGCGCTGACGGCCAGCGGGAACTGAATCTCGTCTGGGACGAGACCTCGCCGGCTCAGGCTGAAAGCGCCGAGGACAACACGCGCAAGGGGTTCGGCACGGTCGTCCTGGAACGGGTCGCGCCGCAATCGCTGAACGGCGCGGCTACCATGGAGCGCGGCCCCGGCCATGTTCGCTGGGCGCTGACGGCGCCGCTCGACTCCATCATCGTTCCGCAGATCGGCGTGGAGATCGCGGTGGCGGACGTCAGTCGAGCGTTCAACCCCTGACACCAGCGGCTCGCCTGCGGCGGGCCGATTGTTCCAAGTTGCATCCGCAGCCTCTCTCCTCCAGGAACCGCTCCCCTGTCACCACGTTGTCACAGTCTGGCTTTGGAGGGACATGATGGAACAACTCGTCGAGGAATTCGGCCACCCGACCTACACCTCGTTCCCGGTGATCGCGGCGCGGCTGCTGCTGGCCACGCTCTTTGGCGCGATCATCGGGTTCGAGCGTGAATGGCGCGAACGGCCGGCGGGGCTGCGCACGCATATTCTCGTCTGCGTCGCCGCGGCCACTTTCGGCATCCTGACGATCGAGATCATTCATGCGCCGATGTTTGCGGGCGAATCGATCAGCGTCGACCCGATCCGCGTGGTCGAGGCGGTGACCGCAGGCGTCGCCTTCCTCGCCGCCGGCTCGATCATGTTCTCGCGCGGCGAGGTACATGGGCTGACCACCGGCGCCGGCATGTGGCTGGCCGGTGCCATTGGCGTTGCCTGCGGATTGGGCCTGTGGCAGGTCGCCGGCTTCGGCACGCTGATCGTGCTGATCGTGGCCGGGCTTCTGCATCGGCTCCAGCCCCGGCGCAAAGGTGGCGTGGCGGGCCCAGACGAGGGCGCAAGTCCGGAAACGGCCACCACTCAGGCGGATTAGCGCCCACTCCAGACAAACCTGAAAACCTTTCGCGCCGGCACGCGTTGTGTCTTCAGAGACGCATCTGTCTGGGCTCGTCGTGATGCCACGCTTAGTGGCTCAAGCGGTCGGGCCGGTAAAACGAAAGGAAAGTCGATGAACACGCGCATCATCTTATCCAGCGTTCTGTTGCTGGCGGCGGCGCCTGCAATGGCGCAGACCCAGCCCGACCAGACCCTGCCGCCCTCGCAAAGCACCAACTGCCAAGCGAAGACGGACAGTGAGGGCCAGCAGAAGCCGGCGACCGGCGACAATCTCAGCCAGACGCTGGGCGATTGCGGCGGGGTGCTGAAGCCGCCGGCAACCGGCGATCACGACATGACGGCGCCGGCTCCCGACCAGGGCAAGACGCCGGTGATTAAGCCGGGCGAGGTGCCGCCACAGCCGCCGGCACAATAGTTAATTTTCTGTCCCGGCGCCGCCGGGACCGGAACCTCGCTCCCGGCGAAACGTTTTTGTCAAAACCGATTTCGAAAGGACAGGACCGTGAGAGACATCGCCAGCACCGCCACTTTTGTTGCCTCGATCGCGATCGTCATTGCCTTGATGCTGATGGCGCCGAAGAGCTTTGGATTTGAATCGTCGCACCCCATCGTGCAAGGCGAGGTTTCGGCTCCCTGACCATTGCGAACTTCCAACGAAAAACGGGCGAGGTCTGGACCTCGCCCGTTTTTCTTTGGAGCTTAGCGTCCGAGGATTAGCGGACCAGGATGCCCGCGTGATCGCACAGGGCGGCAAACGCTTCCTGCGCCTGCGCGGCGGTGGCCTTGCCATCGAGGGCGGCCTGCACCTGTTCGCGCGCGGCCTGGTAGAACGGCCCACGCCTGGCTTGCGGCCAGTCGATCAGGATCTCGTTAGCATCATGTATTGTCACGACATCGCGGATCGTGTCCGAGCCGGCCGGCTTGATCCGTATCGGCGCCGTGAGCATCAGAGCGGCCATTGGATTACTCGGTTACTGGAGGAAGTGAGCTTCGCGTGCGGCATCGATCATGGCCCGCATCGCCTTCTCGGGCGGCGTCCAGCCATCCAGCGCGTCGCGGCAGCTGCGGAGCGCCGCACGGTAGCGTCTGCCCTGGCCCGCAGGCCAGTCGCCCAGACATTCAAGGCCTTCCCAGGCACTGCGCACGATGCGCTCGCGCTCCGGAGCGAATTTCAGCCTGATCGGTCGAGGAAACATCTTGTCGTTCAAAGCTAACGTCTCCATCCACTGCGAAGCGTCTGGTAACGTCAGTCGGCATGAAGCGGTTCCAGCAGCGAGGAGCCAAATTTCAGTCGATCGCGACGGCGCCCGGCGGAGGGGTAACGGCAGCCGAATCGCCATCGTCCGGGGCGTCCCGGTCATGCGCGAACTGCTTCGTGCCGGGCAAGGCGTGCAACCAGGTTTCGCGCCGGCCGATCCACAATTCATATTGGGGCGCAAGGTCGCTCGGCGCGATGTCGAGGCTGCCGATCATCACCTCGGCCTCCTTGTCATCAACCCAGGCGACGCGGCCGCCGCAGGTTGGACAGAAGCTTCGCGTGCCATAGGAGCTGACGATGCCGGTCATTTCGAAGGCCCGGCGCGGCCAGATGGCAAAGGCGGAGAAGACCGAGCCGCCGGCCTTGCGGCAATCCTTGCAGTGGCAGAGGCCGACCCTGACCGGCTCGCCGGTGACCGCGAAGGTCACGCCGCCGCAGAGGCAGCCGCCGGTCCTGCGTATGGTGTCGGACATGGTCGCGGCTCTCCCTGATCCCGGTTGCGCCAAGGACCGGCTCGGCGTCGGCCTTAACGGTGGGCGCGCCGATCTGTTTCTGCCGGAAGCCTTCTGGCCCGCGCCTGTCAGCCGCGCGCGGCCATATAGGCGTCAAGCTTCTTCCTGGACGGGCCATAGCGCTTGATGATGGTCTGCGCCTCGCTGGGCGGAATTCCGTATTTCTTGGCGAAGGCGGCAACCTCATAGGGCTCTTCGCCCGAGACAAGCTTGCGGTCCTGTTTGGTCTTGGATTTGTCGTCAGCCATGTCGCATCTCGCTTCTGCTTTGGGTGGAAGCCCATTGGCGCGGCTTCCGGGCGCGATCCCGTGATCAACAGGTCATAACACGGATCGCGGCGCTGTGTTCCACCGGCATTGACAATAAGCGGCGCCGGTTTGCCCGTTCCGATCCGCAGCCAGCAGCGCGCTGCGATGTCTCAGGCCGGCTTCAGGCGCATGGCCGCGAGATACATCAGCGCCGAGGCGGCCTGCCGGCGGTCCCAGCCGGCGGCCTCGACCTTGTCGAGCAGCGCGTCGAGATGGCGACCGAGCGCCTCCCGACAATCCTGTTCATAGGCGGCGCCCGTCGCCGGATGTCGCGGCACACCGATGGTCAATGCCTTGGCCATGTCCGATTCCCCCATTGAACGGAAGCACCATACCATAGCCGACAAAGCGGACTCGAGATTGGCAGACGGCGGCGCTCACCGCGATTGCCTCAGAAAAACTTCGCCGGGATGTCGGGCCGGGGGGCGCCCGCGCGTCCTGTGAGCGAAAATTCCGCATCGCTGCACATTGGAGAACCAGATGTCGCCCGAAATCGCCCAAACGCCCCTGTGGACCGCCGCGCTGCTCATCGCCCGGCTGATCTTCGCCGCGGTCTTCCTGATGGCGGTGAGCTTCAAAATCATGGATATGCCTGGCACCGCCGGCTACATCGCCGCCGCCGGCTTTCCATTCCCGCTGTTCCTGGCCTGGTGCGCGGCGATCCTGGAGGTCGCGCTGGTGCTGTGCTTCCTGACCGGCGCCTTCTTTTCGCAGGCAGCCCTGGTTGCCGGCGCCTATGTGCTGTTCCTCGGCTTCGCCTTCCACGGCCCCAGCCACTGGGCCGCCAACCAGGCGGAGTTCGGCTTCTTCATCGACCATTTCACCTTCCTGGCCGGCCTGCTGTTCGCCGCCGTGCATGGCCCGGGCCGGGTGCTTGCGGTGAAGGCCGGATGGCCGGGACGGGCGTGAAGGGCGCGCCAGCCGCAGGCTACTATGTGGCCCTCCTGCCGCTAGGAATATTGTCCTTTCGACCTTGACCAGATGAGGGCGGCCATGCTACATATCTGCCCATGGTGCTGATTTGGGCCGACGACCCGCCGCCCAGGCGGGTTTTTGCTTTTTCCCGCAAGCCCGTGCTGGGCTCAGCCCGTCTTCGAGGCGATGATTGCCAGCGAGGCCAGTTTGCCGTCGCTGAGACTGCCTATGTAGTTCTTGCGCCGCTGCACGAACTCGGCGCCGAGCACGATCTCGTTGGCCTGCTGCTGCGCCGGGGAAGGCACGATGCCGGAACTGGCCCTCTTGCGCGCCAGTTCGACATGGTCGCCGGTTTCGTCGATGATTTCGTCGATCCGGAAGCCGGCATCGGTGAACAGGGCTTGCAGCGCGGCCCGGTCGACCAGATGGCTCGCGGCCGGGGCGATCGCCCAGGGCAGGGGGTAATAGGGCTCGCCACCGGCCAACACCGCTTCGGTCCAGATCAGCCGGCCCGCAGGCTTCAGCACCCGGAAGGCCTCGCCGATCACGGCAGGCTTGTCGGCGATGTTCATGCCGACATAAAAGCAGATGGCCGCTTCGAAGGTCGCGTCGGCAAACGGCAGTTTCGCTGCGTCAGCCTGTTGGAACCGGACCTTTTCGCCCAGGCCGCAGAGCTCGGTCAGCCGGTTGGACGCCTCGACAAAAGCCGGCGTCAGGTCGACCCCCTCGACGTCGCAGCCATAGGTCGCGGCCAGGAAGCGAGCCGGGCCGCCAATGCCGCTGCCGATATCGAGGATCCGGTCGCCAGGCGAGGGCGCGAGACGGGCGGCGTGGTCCTGCGTGGCGATCAGTTCACGGCCATGCAGCTGGTCGAACGGATAGAGCTGCTCGGCGCTGAGGCTGCCTATCGTGGCATCGGGAATGGCGGCGAGGATGCGCTCCACAATGCCGTCGCTGCCGTAATGCGTGGTGACGTTGCTCATGCCGTCCTCCCATCGAGGCGGCAGTTTCCCACCGATGGGGGTTTTAAGCAATGTGGGGGGGACGGGTGCCACCCAAGGCTCAACGTTATAGGAATCTTTTCTTACATGTGTTGACCGGGTGAAGGCAGCCATGCTATATATTTGTCCATGGTGCTGATTTGCGCCGCTGACCCGCCCGCCGAGGCGGGTTTTGTGTTTTATGGCCGTGATCCTTTTTCCGTAAGCCGGTGCTCCACGGCGCCCCCCTCTGTCCTGCCGGACATCTCCCCCACAAGGAGGGAGATCAGCAGCTTGCGCGTTGCGGCCTATCCTGCGATGCCGGCGATTAGCGAAAGCCGTCGCGGCGTCAGATCTCCCCACCTGTGGGGGAGATGTCCGGCAGGACAGAGGGGGGCGCCGTAGAGTGCCGGCCTCCATCCGACGATCCACTCCGCGAGAAATCCCATGCCCCGCTATGCCACGATCATTACCGGCGATGACGGCCAGGACGTCGTCAGCGCCATCGGCGAGTTCGAGGGCGCGGCACCCCAGTCGCGTCTTGGCCGGATCGAGCAGGTCGCGCCGGGCGTGCGGATCGGGATGGTGAGGGGCGCCGGCGGCTTCAGTTTTCCGCAGCCTGAAACCGGCGGCCCGGTCGTTGGCTTGATATTGGCGCGGCTTGAAGCCCGGGCGCGGGTGGCAGGACGAGCCGTTGCGGCGAACCTTGCCCCGGCAAAGCAGAAGCGCGCGAAGGGCAAGGCGGCGAAGAAGAAGCCGCGCTCGAAGAAGCCGGCCAGATCGATCTCAAAGGCGGGTTTTGCCAATTGCGCGGGCGATGCCGCTGACACGGGTCGGGCCGATGTCTGACGCCGCCGCGAGGCCGGCGCGCCGCAAGTCACGGCCGGCGAAGCGTGCTGCCGCCGGCACGGCCGCCGCGCCTCCACCCCGCCCGAAGCGAAGCAAGAAAACACTGGGCGATGATTTCCTCGCCGCCGTGCGCGCCGATTTCCGCGCACATGGCGCCGGCGTGATCGCCGAAGTGCGGGCCGACAAGCCGGACCAATATCTGAAGATCGTGCTTTCGGTGCTGCCCAAGGATTTTTCGGGAGACGCGCTTGTCACCATCAACCAATTGGACGGCCTGAGCGATGAGGAGATCCGCAGCCGCATCCGCAGCCTCGAAGCCATTCTCAGGCCGTTCCTCGACGAGCCGGCCGGAGGCGGCGCGGACGGAATATCTGGCGCTGCTTGCGGAGCTGGACCGGAGACGCCGCAACAACCTGCTGGCGACCTACGCGCCTTATCAACGCCAGGCTGAATTCCACGCCGCTGGCGCGACCAATCGCGAAAGGCTGTTCATGGCCGGCAACCAGCTGGGCAAGACCAGGGCCGGCGGCGCGGAGTGGGCCATGCACCTCACCGGCCGCTACCCCGCCTGGTGGCGGGGCAAAATGTTCGACGGGCCGGTGCGGCTGTGGGCGGCGGGGGTGACCGGCGAGGGCACGCGCGACAACCCGCAGCGCGTGCTGGTCGGCCCTCCGCAGCAGCAGCAGGCCTGGGGCACCGGCATGATCCCCGCCGATGCTATTGCCCAGACCATCATGGGCCGCGGCGCGCCCGGCGCGCTTGACAGCGTCGTGGTGCGCCATGGCGGCGGCGGCGATGTGCAGGCCGGCGAGAGCGTGCTGTCGTTCAAGAGTTTCGAGAAGGGCCGCGAGAAATGGCAGGGCGAGACGCTGCACGGCGTCTGGTTCGACGAGGAACCGCCGCTCGACATCTATTCCGAAGGCCTGACCCGCACCAATGCCACCGGCGGCATCACCATCGTGACCTTCACGCCGCTGCTGGGCATGAGCGATGTGGTGCTGCTGTTTTTGTCGGCGGGCGAGGTGGAACGGTTGGGGAAGGGGTGAGAAGCGCACGGCGCGTTTCCTTCCCCCACAGGGTAGGGCTATCGCATATGGATTCTTTCGAAGGGGACCCCCACCCTAACCCTCCCCACAAGGGGGAGGGAACGCTGCCGCGCGCCCTGCCTATCTGCTGATCCGTGTGAAAACCTCGGCACATTTCCGAAATCACCGCTGACCAAGTCTCCCTCCCCCTTGTGGGGAGGGGTTAGGGGTGGGGGTACTCGTAGGGCGAAAGCCTTCGGGAAATTCATATGCGATTGCCCTACCCCACAGGGGGAGAAGGGAAGGCGAGCTCATGGGTAGTGGCTGCCTGCAAGCTGCCTGGCGCGGGCCTTGGGATCGGTGGCTTTCCGGGTCAGCGGTTGGCACCACAGCCTTTCGTCACCTGTGATCCGATTGAACCAGATGTTGCAGACCTTGTTCGGCTCGTCAGGGGTGCAGACTTCGTGTTGGAATCCTCTGAGCACATACATCCTGCAGGTCTTCTTGCTCGTATCATACGGCACGTTCGACTGGCACGCAGACGTCCCGGCGGCGATGGCCACCATAATTGCTATGCGGATCATGTATGCTCCCCAAATCCCCAAGCAAACATGGACCGGATCCACAGTATAAGCAATGCCGATTGCTGTATTTGGCTAAATATTAGGGCAGGCTGATATGTCGCGTCACGTCACCTTCATGACAATCGACGATGCAGCGCACTATTCGGCCGATGAACGCGCGGCCATCGTTGCGGCCTATCCCGAGCATGAGCGCGAGGCGCGGGCGCGGGGTATTCCGGTGCTGGGCTCGGGGCGCATCTTTCCGGTGGCGGAGGCGCTGATCGCCTGCGAGCCGTTCCGGCTGCCGCGCTACTGGCCGCGGCTGGGCGCGCTCGATTTCGGCTGGGACCATCCTTCGGCCGCGGTCGAGCTCGCCTGGGATACGGAGGCCGATGTCGTCTATGTCTGCAAGGCCGCGCGCGCCTCGCAACAGACGCCCGCCATGCAGACGCTGACCCTGAAGCCCTGGGGCGACTGGCTGCCCTGGGCGTGGCCGCGTGACGGCCGCCGCGAGACGCTTGAAGGGGCGGGCGTGGCGCTTGCCAAGCAATATGGCGCGCACGGGCTGAACATGTTGTCGCGCCACGCGCAATTCGCCGACGGTTCCGTCTCGGTCGAGGCCGGGCTGATGGACATGCTCGACCGCATGCAATCCGGCCGCTTCAAGGTGTTTTCGACGCTCACCGACTGGTTCGAGGAGTTCCGGCTTTATCACCGCAAGGACGGCCAGGTGGTGAAGCTGCGCGACGATCTGATGGCGGCAACGCGCTACCGCAAGCTGACGCTCAGCTATGTCAGCGGCACCGGCACCCTGCCGACGACGGCCGGCGGCGTCTGGCTGATGTTCGACCGGGCCGGCGACAAGGGGATTGATGGAGCGGGCGCCGGAGACTTCACGGGCCCGGCTTCGTCGGCGGTCGACAACATCGTCACCTTTGGCGGGACAACCGGGAAAGTAGGCAAGGATAGCGGGATTAAGGCCGTCGATCTGATTGCCGGCCCCGCCTCGGCCGTAACCGACAACATTGTTACGTTTAACGGCACAACGGGGAAGATCGCCAAGGATAGCGGAGTCGCGATGTCAAGCCTTGCACCGAAGGCAAGCCCGACGTTTACGGGGACGCCGGCGGCTCCGACAGCGGCGGCCGGCACGAACACAACGCAGATCGCGACAACGGGCTTCGTCAAAGCGGCAGTCGACGTGGTGCTGGGCGGGGTGTCGACGGCGTTCGACACGCTGTCGGAGATTGCAGCGGCGATGCTTCAGAAGGCGGTGGACAACACTGGTATCACGGCGGGGTTTACTTCGGTGGTCGCAGACGATGGCACCAAGTCGAGCGGGACCTATGCCCCTTCGCCAGTAGGAGGCAATTTTCGCAAATGCATCAACAACGGAGCGTTTACACTCGCGGCGCCTTCGACGTCGGGCAGCTATAATCTAGAACTGGACATAACCAACGGTGCCTCGGCTGGCGTTGTCACCTTCTCCGGCTTCGCTACAGGCTACCCGAAGGGCTCCAGTCTGACGATGACCAGCGGCCACAAGTTCAAGCTGCATATACACAAATCTGACGCTGGTGTAACGGCCACGATCGAGGCCCTCCAATGAGCATTCCGAGCATTTCTTACTATCCCACATCATTGTTCGTTACTCCAGGCTCCCAATCTTTCACGACTCCTGGAACGTCAACGTTCGTCGTTCCAAATTACTCGACCTCTTTGACAATCACGCTGCGAGGGGGCGGCGGGGGCGGTGGGGCCAACGGCGCCACTAGCTCTGGGGGCGTTGGTGGTGCTTCAACCTGCACCGGGTCACTGGTAGCCAATGGGGGCGTTGGTGGCGTTGGCGCAGCAGGCTCGAAGGCCGGTGGGGCAGGTGGTACGGCCTCTGGCGGTGACATCAACACGGCTGGTAACCCAGGAACAACAGGAGGCTCAAGCGGAGGCGCCGGAGCTGATGCGCCGGCGGGCGGCGGAACCGGTGGGGCAACACAATCCACAGCCAATAGCCCTGGCAACCCCGGTAACCCGCCAGGCGGCGGCGGTGGGGGAGGAAGGGGCGTATCGGCTGGAGCCGGGGGCGGCGGTTCGGGTGGTCTCTGTATCAAAACATTTACATTGGGCGCCCTAACACCTGGAAGTTCGCTCACGCTCATTATCGGAGTAGGCGGCAATGCAGGGACTGGCGGAACGCCTGTTGGGGGCGCTGGGGGGCAAGGCCAAATCGATGTAAGTTGGACTTGATATTATGCAGCCCATCATCGAATTTGCAGCATGCGAATTTTTACCCCAGCCTTCACCGGCCTAACTGGAAACGCCACTGACGAGCAGCGAACCCGGATCTTTGCCGCCATGAAGGCTGGCCCGTATACCTTAAAAATGACGCGGCAGCATCGTCACTGGCACTTAGATCAGGCAATTTTGTCAACTGCTCGTGAGCTGTTGCCTGCCTCGATCGCTGTGCACGACATGGCCGCTTCGGATGGGGTTACATCCCTCGACCTATTCAATCTCCTGAGCGAAGCGATACCCGAGGTTCGCGTTCGATCAAGCGATTATTACGACACGCTTTGGGCCGCCCGGCGCGGCCCGTTCCACATTTTCTACGACAAGGACCGAACGATGATGCAAGTCGCGTTGGGACCTTTTGCCTTGCGTAACCGAAGGGCAAACTTGCTTCTCGCTAGGGTCCTTTCCCCGGATATAGAGGCGCTAGAGCGGATATCTCTGCTACACCCGAATGTGATCTCCAAGGCTAAAACGGACGCCCGCTTCACTGTGGCATCTGAAAGCTTCTTTGAGCCTGAGCAAGCCAGATACGACATCGTCCGGGTAATGAACGCCCTCGGCGAGCGCAACTTTCCCCGGCCGCAAGTTGAGCGGGCGGTAAGTGCTGTTGCGCCAACGGTCGCAGATGGCGGTTTGCTTGTTCTCGGGCGGAGTGCAGATGAGATCGACGGCCGCTCCCAAGCCACCATTTTTCAGCGTCTCGGTGAGAGATTCGTCGGTCTTTGCGACTTGGCCGGTGGGTACGAATTGAAGGAATTCGTACTCTCGATCTGAGCTTTCTGGCTTGCCCGACGATAAAGTAGCTGGAGCTTTACCAATCTTGTTCGCAATTCGATGGCCCACATCTGGGGTATCGCTGCTGGATTGTCGCTGTATGGCGCTGAGTTATTGACTGCATCGCTCTGCACTTCGATCGAGATGATTCCGACCGTGTAGTCCGTTTTTCGCCTGATCGCCGCCGCCAACGTGCGGGTTGTATCTGGACATAATCGGAAAGGAACTCTTATGGACCGCAATTTCGCGCGGGCGCTTGCGCTCGTTCTAAAATCAGAAGGTGGCTGGTCGGATAATCCGGCCGACCCTGGCGGGGCCACCATGAAGGGCGTAACGCTCGGCAATTTCAGGCGCTATGTAAAGGCCGACGCCACTAAGGCCGATTTGCGCAAGATCAGCGACGGGCAGGTGGCAACGGTCTATCGGCGGTTCTACTGGGACGCGGTGCTCGGTGCGGAACTGCCTGATGGTGTCGACTACGCGGTGTTCGATTTCGCCGTGAATAGCGGCCCGAGCCGAGCCGCGAAATATCTTCAAGCGGTGGTCGGCACCGTTCAGGACGGCCGCATCGGGCCTGCTACTCTTGCCGCCGCCAAGGCCAAGCCGGCCGGTGTCGTCATCGACCTTGTCTGCGATTCGCGGCTGGCGTTTCTCAAGCGGTTGCCGACATGGTCGACCTTCGGGCGCGGCTGGTCGGACCGCGTAAAATCGGTGAGGTCCCAGGCATTGCTGATGTCGGCGCAAGCCTCGGCGGACGCGCCTGTCGAGCCCGCATCATCTGGGTCTTTCCCACCCGAGGCCGCAACGCCTGCCGGCGACGCAGCGGGGATGGCGCCGGCATCTCCGGCTGGCGCTCACGTGCTGCTCGCCGCAAAGGCCGGAGGCGCCATCGCCGCCTGCCTGCTCGTTGCCTACACGGCTTGGCATCATATCGCTGCCGCCTTGCAAGGAATTTTCTGACCATGGCCACCATCAAACAACCGACCATTCGTCCGACCAACAAACTCACGGCAGCGACGATCGCCGCCGCGGCCGTCTCCGTCTCCGGCGTCTTCGTGCGCAATGTCTGGCCGTCCTGGTATGATCCGCAGACGTGGGCGACGCTCTTGCCTGTTGCGGTCTTCGCCGCCGGCTATCTGGTCAGAGACGAGGCGAACCAATGAGCGCGCTTCTCTCCCTCCTGCTCAACAATCCAACCGTTCTCGGCATCGTTGGCGCCGTCATCGCCGCACTCGGCTGGGGCTTTCGGCAGAAGCTGGCCGGCCAACGCGCAGAGCGCGCGAGGCAGGCGGCTTCTGAAGCGGCGGCGCACGACATCGCGGACCAGGTGCAGAACGATATCGGCACACTGCCTGCCGCCGACGCTCGAAAGGAGCTCAAATCATGGGCAAAGGGTTGATTTTCGCAGTGATCCTCGCGTTGTCCTCGACATCCGGCTGCGTCTCCGCCAGGGGCGGATTTTGCACGATCTCCAGTCCATTGCGGCTGTCGGCGGCGACGGTCGACACATTGTCGAATGCCGAGGTCAAGGCGCTTCTGGCGCACAATCGCAAGGGCGAGAGATTGTGCGGATGGAAGCCGTGACGGCCGCGCCTGTGCCCGACCCGGGCATGCCGCCGGGCGGGTTGCCTAAGGCTGGCGGGTCGGCGGCCCATCACAAACGGACCTGGAGGACGACGACATGATGCACGATTTCTTCGACCTGCTCGGCATCAAGGGACCCGTGGTTGCCGCCGGCCTTGCCGGCGGTGTCCTGCGCGCGCTGTCGCGGCATCGATACAAGCTGCGTGAAATGGTTGCCTCGCCGATCTGCGGAGCGCTTGCGGCGGCCTATCTCACCTTGCCGGCGGTGTCCTATTTCAAGACGACCGGCCTGCCTATGCCCGATCCGTCCGAAGACACCACCACGCTGGCCGCCGCCTTCCTGATCGGTGTCTGCGCCATGTGGATTTCGGATATCCTGTTCGAGTTTGCGGTGCGCAAGCTGAAGTCGACGCTGGGCGACAATGGCTAGCCTGCGTCACTTACGTCTCACGTCGAGGCCCGCCATCCCGCACGGGATGGCGGGCCTTTCGCGTTTTGGTTCACGAGAGGATGACCAGCACGGCTTCCGCGACAGCCGGAAGTTCAATTCGCGCTAGTCCATGACGGCATGGCGGTGATGCATCGGGGAAGCCGATGGCCGCAAGTGATTGTCACGAAGCATCCTGCCTACGGACAGGAACGCCAAAATTCCAGCGCAATCCTGGTCTTCGAGTGGTGCGCTGGCTGTAGCTTTTCGTCAGTCGACTTTGCGCTTCTTCGTAGACCTTGCGACCTGACCTGGGCCCGATATGGCTGGTATTGACGAAACGATAGATCGTTGGCTGCAGGCAGGCCAGGCGGTGGGCCCGGTTTCGCCGCCATTATCGTTCGGCCTGGTACGTCGTCCCGAGCTTTGGCTGGCCATTCTTTGCGTAACGCAGATTACCTGCTGGACGCTGATGCCGGCGCTTGTCGACACGGCTCCGCCCCGCGATGTCGTCGAAGGCTTCATGTGGGGACGGGAGTGGGTGCTGCTGACATACAAGCATCCGCAACTTCCGGCCTGGTTGCTCGAGGCCAGCCACCTGTTGACCGGATCGTTCCGCTGGCCCCAGTACCTGCTGGCCCAACTGACGATCTCCTCGACGTTCATCCTGGTGTATCTGCTTGCCCGCGACATTCTCGGGCGGCCCCGCGCGCTGGCCGCCGTGCTGCTGATGCCGACTATTTATTTCTTCGGCTGGCCGACGCCGCAATTCAACCACGACTACGCGCAGATGCCGTTCTGGGCCGCCATTGCGTGGCTTTTGTGGCGGGCGGCCCGCGATGGCGGGCCAGGGTGGTGGCTTGCGCTCGGATTGGTTTCCGGCGTCGGGCTCTATGCGAAATTCTCCACCGGCTTGCTGTTGCTGTTCGGCGCCACCTGGCTGTTGTGCGACACGCGGGCTCGCGCTCGGCTTGGTGCGCCCTGGCCCTGGCTTGCGCTCGTGGTGTTCATTGGCATCGTCGCACCGCTGGCGATCGCACTCTATCGCATCGACTTCCTGCCCCTAACCTATGTCGCGAGTCGCAATGAATGGGTCATGGCCCACCGCGCCCGCCTCTATTACATCGGCGTCCAGCTGGCGGGGCTGACCGGCTTTGTCGCCGTCCTCTCCATATCCGGCCTGTTGCGACGCGGTCGGCCCGCCGACGGTTTGCACCAGGCGCAAGTCGAGCCACGCGCTCTCAACTATCTGCTGTGGATGGGGCTGGGGCCGGCGACCCTGATGATGGTGGCGTCGCTGTTCACCGGGGCAGGCGAGGCGTGGGGCGCGCCGATGTACAATCTTGTCGGCGTCGTGGCGATTGCCTGCCTGGGCAGCCGGCTCGGCACCGCCGAACTGCGCAGGCTGGCTGCCTGCGCCGGCGTTTGCATCGTCGTCATGTCGGCAGTGTATGCGGCGACCCGCGCGACCGCCTGTGGGGCGATCGGACATCTGGAGCCTGTCTGCTGGCCGGCCCAACTGGTGTCCGATGAAGCTGAAACGGTTTGGCACGAGGCAACCAAGGCTCGCCTAGGGATCGTCGGTGGCGACGATGATCTGGCCATGCTCGCCGGTCTCGATGCCCGTGACAAACCGTCGATCTTCACTGGCCTCGATATGCGGCTGGCGCCATGGATCACGCCGCAACGGCTGCGGGACCAGGGCATGCTGCTGGTCTGGTCGGGCAGCGAGGTGCCGCCCGGGCTGCGGCCCTGGGTTGGGGCATTGCCCGTCAAGACCGTGCTGGTCGACTGGTCGCGTGTGGCGGCCCCAGTGGAGGTCAACTTCGCCGTCATTCTGCCCGGCACACACAACCCGTCGGACATGACTCCACCCAGGGCTGGAAACCTGGTCAAGTGAGTTTGAAGGTGGCCCCCAGGGCTGTCCCCGCTGATCTCCCAGATACCTCTCCGCCCGCTGGAGCAGAGGTTGCATGGTGTTACAGTGCGTACTGGACGAAATGGGCCGCAATGCCCATTTATGGCAGCACCCAATATGTTTGCGCAACTCTGGCTCCGTTTGCGAGCGGAGATTGCCCTGTAAGGAGATGTGCTATGGCGACTTCCACCGAACGCGCAGTGCTGGCCGGCGGCTGCTTCTGGGGCATGCAGGACCTGATCCGGCGCTATCCCGGCGTCAGTTCCACCCGTGTTGGCTACACGGGGGGCGATGTGGCCAACGCCACTTACCGCAACCATGGCAGCCATGCGGAAGCAATCGAGATCAACTTCGACCCGGCGGTAATCAGCTACCGAACGCTGCTCGAGCGCTTTTTCCAGATCCATGATCCGACGACCCGCAACCGCCAAGGCAATGATGTCGGGCTGAGCTATCGCTCCGCCATCTTCTACACCAGTGAGGAACAGAAGCGTGTAGCCGAAGACACCATAGCCGATGTCGATGCTTCGGGCCTGTGGCCTGGCAAGGTGGTGACCGAGGTCGCGCCGGTGGGTCCGTTCTGGGAGGCCGAACCCGAGCATCAGGACTATCTCGAAAAGTACCCCAACGGCTACACCTGCCATTTCGTCAGGCCGGGCTGGAAGCTGCCGGTCCGCGCGGAGGCCGTTTCATAAAGCCCGCGCGGTTCCACGGATGAGGCGGAGCGAGAAGCCTTCCCAAGCGGCGCCGCTCACAGCGGTTTTTGTTCTCGATATCTCCGCTTCCACCGGACCGATGCTTGCAGGGTGGCTGGAGGCAGGTCACCGGATTGGCGCGATCATCGTGCCGGCCTTCCGGCGCCGGCCGCAAGGCTTCAGTATCGGCAATTCTCGCAGGCGCCTGAAACGCAGGTTCCTGCTCAGGCGCTATATCGGGAACATCCAGGTCAAGCTGATCGAGTTCGGTCCTCCATACGACTGGCACAAACTTGGCCGAGACGTGTCGCAAGTGCAGGCGGACGTGCTGATCTGCCATGCTTTTCCCAAACTGATACCACAGGAATTCCTCGGCGGGTTTGCCATGGGCGGGCTTAATCTTCATCCAGCCCTATTGCCCGCCTATCGGGGTCCGCACCCGATCCATCGCCTTGCCGTGGATGGCCTTCATACTGTTCATGGCGGGGTAACCTTGCACAACATGTCCGCCGGTTTCGATCAAGGCGACATTGTTGGGCAAGTCGCGTTTTCAGAGGCGGACTGGGCGTCGAGCGAGATCCTGGCGGACCGCAACGCAACCGCGATGCGAATGCTGGTAAGCGAGGCTGCGCCGGCGTACTGCCGCGGCATGCTGTCGGGCGAACCGCAACCCGCCGGAGATTTTGTCTGGGCGCGCCTGGAGGCTCACCACCTGATGATCTCTAGCACGATGTCGATCGACCATGTCGCGCGCTTGTGGCGGGTGTTGGGAATGATGCCGGGTATCTATATCACCTGTGCCGGCTCGAACGTGAGGCTTGGCTTTCGGATACGAAGACTTGGACCGCCGACCGGAGAGCCTTCGGTTCGGCGATGGGGGACTGTGGCCTTCGACCTTGCGGACGGCAGGGTATTGCACCTGGCCTACAGCCGCCTGGTGAAGCGGTGGGTGCTTTGGAGAAGGCTGCTCGCCAGGGTGCCGCGCCGGCACTTGCCCCTGGAGATCCGCACGTCCGGCAGGATCCTTCCAAAAGACGCTATCGCTAAGGGATAAAGCCGCCGAGCGTGACCCGGCGGCTTTATGTTGTTAGTCAGTCTTGCCAGCTGCTTACTTACCGCAGTTGCTGTCGTTTACCGTCGGTGCCGTCGCATTGCCGCTCGCGTCGGCCTGCGCGCCCTGCGGATTGGTCGGGCAGTTCTGGTCGGCGTTGGAATTCATCGCACCCGAGGTGCCCGTCGTGCTGTTTGTGGCTGCCGGATCGACCGGGGCCGGAGAGGCGGGGGTATTCGGGTCAACCGTAACCGACTGGCCGCTACCGCCGGAACCATCGGCGCCGTTTGTGTTAGCATTCTGCGCCATAGCAGACGTTGCGAGAGCAATTGTAAAGGCCGAAGCCGCGAGGATTTTCATGAACATGGTCTATCTCCATTTCTGTGATCTCGTCGCGTTGCGACTATGGAAACAATCCCTGGGGCCATTGATAGTTCCGAACAAAATTCCTTCCCTGAACCTTGTAACCTCAGTAACCGGATCATATCCCGCGGTCCGGAGAATTCCGCTGACCATGGAACGCTAACGCTTCGAACGCGTTCACATCCCCAGCAACATCCCAATTGCGAGATGTTGGACCCGGCGCACCAGCGCCTACAGGAGCGGGAAGACCATGAGCTTAGGAACCATACTGATCATTATTCTTGTACTTGCCCTGCTGGGAGGTTTCAGCGGCATCGGCGGCGGACCTTTTTACGGAACAGGCTATTATGGCGGCGGTGGTCTCGGGCTGGTGCTCCTCATCATCATCGTGCTTGTCGTGCTTGGGCGAATTTAGTCAGCCAGAGCATATGTTTTGGGGCGACGCCGTAACCTGATCGTGATGCAAGCAATTGGGCTTGTGATCCAGCATGGCCGATCGGTTTGCTATGGTTGACACGGTCCACGCCCCCCCGTGGAACAAGAGATGAAGGTCCCACCTTCATCCTCCTCCAAGACCCGCTTCGGCTACGCCGTGGCGGGTTTTGCTTTTGGGCTTGGGACTTTGCAAACACCTGACATCGATGGACGGATTCAGAGACAGTGTGTAGCAGGCCGTTTCTGATCGGTGCTGGAGCGGTCCGCGGGCCGTTGCCGAGAATGCTGTTCCGCAGCGGAACCTATCACGACAGCGGAAATTGAGGCGGCACGTCCGACGTAGAAAGGTGGCGCGTGAAAGACCAACAGTTCGATGAGCCGGTCAAAGTCGCGCTCGGAAGAGCGGGACGGAGGGTCTTCAATGTTGAGCGCGTGGCTCAAGCCGCTGACATCCTGATGAACCGCTGGCCGGTCGCGACGGGACAGAGGCACACTGTCGCGCGAAAGGCTTGCCTGGCTGTGCTGGAGGGCAGGAGAGACGCGTGGGTGGCGCGTGCCGCCTTCCTCGAAGCGGCGATCGAGGCGGACATACTTGTCGAGGCCCGCGGGACGCCAGCATTCGGACCTCTCGGGACCGTTTGACTGTTTTTCACAGAAGTCGATCAAGTAGTGGTTGCCGGATCCGTGCAATCCGATCCTGTGGAGCCCGAGGGCCTGCCGATCAAGATAGCGCGAGCGTTGACACACCATTGGCGTGCCGCTATTGAACAGGACTATACAGGTTCAATGAACAGGTACCTATATGATGCGGCGGGCGGTTCAGCTGTTACCTGGCACGGGCAAGCCCGAGCAGATCGCCACCGTACTCGAACATGAAATCCGCTCTGGCATGCTCGGGTTCGGTGACCGCCTGCAAAGCGAGAGTGAACTCGTCCAGCGCTTTTCCGTCAGCCGCAACACCGTCCGCAAAGGGCTGGAGGAATTGTCCAGCCGCGGCCTGATCACCACCAAAGTCGGCATCGGCTCCTTTGTCACTTTCGACGGCAAACCGGTCGACGACGCCATCGGCTGGTCGCGGGCGCTGGCGAATGCGGGCGCCAATGCCGAGACGAGGACGTTGCGGCTCGAAGTGATCGAGGACGCTGGCCTCGCTGCGCTGATTGGCATCGAAAGCCCGTTGTTCATCGCGGTGGACCGCGCCCGCACCAATGCCAGCGACGGTCACGCTATCTCGATCGAGCGCAGCCGGCTGCCCCTGTCTCCCGAACTCGAGGATGTGCCGCTGCGTGGCCTGCGCGAGGGCTCGCTGCACCAGACATTGCGCGCCGCCGGGCTCATTCCGGACCATGGCGAGGAGTGGGTCGGCATCGAGATGCTCAATCCCGAGGACGCCGCCATTCTCGGCTGCCCGCAGGGGACGCCGTTCCTGCGTGGCCGCCGGCTGACGCGCGCCGCTGACGACCGGCCAATCGAATATGTCACCAGCCTGCTCAACCCGGCGCATTTTGCGCTTCACATGAGGTTCTGAGCCATGGCAGACGTCTCCAGCGACATGTTCGACCGGGCGATGGGCGCGCTCGTCGGCGGAGCGCTCGGAGACGCGCTCGGCATGCCGACGCAGCTTCTGTCCCCGGCACGGATTGCCGAGCTCTACGGCCATGTCGAGGATTTCGTCGCGCCCTTCGCCGAACATCCGGTGTCGAAGGGGCTTGTGGCGGGCACCATCACCGACGATACCGAACAGGCGCTGCTGCTTGGTCGCATCCTGGTCGAGTCCGGCGAACACTTCGACCACACGCGCTGGGTCAATGCGCTGCTCGATTGGGAGCGCCAGGTCAAGGCGCGCGGCAGCTACGATCTGCTGGGGCCTTCGACCAAGCGCGCCATCGACGCCATCAACAACGGTGTGCCGGCCGAGGAGGCCGGACGCAGCGGCGACACCAACGGGGCTGCGATGCGCATCGCGCCGGTCGGCATCATGATGCCGCTGGAACCACTCGATGCATTCGTCGCCAAGGTGGCGCAGACTTGCAGGGCAACCCACAACACCACGATCGCCATCGCCTCGGCCAGCGCGGTCGCGGCGGCCGTCAGCCGCGGCATTGAGGGCGGCGGGTGGCGAGCGGCTTGCGACATTGCCGTCGCCGCTGCCCGGCAGGGTGCGACGCTTGGCAATTGGGTGACTGGCGGGGATATCGGGGCGCGCATCATCTGGGCGCAAGACCTTGTGCGCGGCAAGACGGTCGAGAATGCGATCCGGCTGATCACCGATCTGGTCGGCACCGGCGTCGCCAGCCAGGAATCGGTGCCGGCGGCCTTCGCCGTGCTCGAGGTCGCCGATGGCGACCCCTGGCAAGCGGCGGTGATCAGCGCCAACCTCGGCGGCGACACCGACACGATCGGTGCCATCGCGGCAGGCATGGCCGGCGCCTGCACCGGCTTTTCACGATTGCCGCAACAACATATCGCCAGGCTTGTCGGTTTCGATCTTGCGGAGGTCCGCGCGCTTGCGGAGGACCTCGTCGCGAGGCGGCTGTCCAAAGGCGGGTCCGACAAGGACGCCGCGGCATGAGCGGGCGCCTCATCCACATCGGCAGCGCCGTGGTGGACTACGTCTACCGCATCGACGCCTTGCCGGCAGCCGGCACGGAAAAGACCGCATCGAGCTTCGCCCAGGTCGCCGGCGGCGGCTTCAACATGATGGTCGCGGCCGCCCGGACCGGCATGAAAGTGGTCTTCGGCGGCCAGCTCGGCAGCGGACCGAATGGCGACTTCCTGCGCGGCGCCTTGGCCGCCGAGGGAATCGCGACGGTGACGCCGCCGTCGCATGTCATGGACAGCGGCAATTGCGTCGCCATGATCTCGAGCGACGCCGAGCGCACTTTCGTCTCCTGGCCCGGCGCGGAAAGTGTGCTCAGCCCCGACATGATGGCGCCGGTATCGGTTGCGCCCGGCGATTGGGTGTTCACCTCGGGCTACACGCTGAGCTATCCCGGCAGCCGTGAGACACTGACCGACTGGATCGAAGCGCTGCCTCCCGGAACGCTTTTCGTCTTCGATCCAACGCCTGTCGTCGCGGATATTCCACGCCCGATCCTGTCCAGAGTTCTTGCCCGCACGACATGGTTGAGCTGCAACGCTACCGAGGCCAGCGAAATCGCCGGTCCGGCCGAGGTCGAAGCGATGGCGGCACGACTTCTGGCCGACCATTGCCCAAAGGCGGCGGGTGTCATCATCCGTGCCGCGGCCAAAGGCTGTTACGTGCGGTTGGCTGATGGCACGGCGCAGGCCATTCCGGGCTTCAGGGTTGCCGCAATCGACACCAACGGCGCCGGCGATACTCATATCGGCGCTTTCATCAGCGCGCTGGCGAGATGCGCGGGGCCTTTCGAGGCGGCGCGCTACGCCAATGCCGCGGCGGCAATTTCGGTGACCCGCCATGGCGGATCATCGGCCCCGACCGACAGCGAAATCGAGACTTTCCTGACCCTGACGCCCGAGACCGGCGCGCCGGGCCAGAACCAGAAGGCCCACCAAACAGCCTGACAAGCCCCGCCAAGCGGGCAAACAAAGAGAGGAACCGACATGCGCCTGCCAAAACTGACTGCCCTGCTGACGGCGACCGCCGTCTTCACAACCGCGCTTACGCTGGCCGCCGGTGCCGCCGACGTGCATGTGCTGAACTGGAAGGGCTATGGGGCCGACGAGCCCTGGGCCGTCGCCGCTTTCGAGAAGGTGACCGGCAACAAGGTCGTCAACGACTTCTTCAATTCCGAACAGGAAATGCTGACGAAGATCCGCACCAATCCCGGCCTCTACGACGTGGTCATGATCAACGCCGCCTTCAACGACCAGGCGATGGCGGAAAAGCTGATCCAGCCGATCGACGTGTCGAAGCTGTCCAATTATGCCAATATCAGTCCTGACAAGGCGGGCTCGCCCATGCTCAAGCATGAGGGCAAGGTCTATGGCGTGCCGTGGGTCTGGGGCCTGACAGCACTCGCCATCAACGAGAAATCCTTCGACAAGCCGCCGACGTCGATCGCCGAAATGTGGGATCCCGCGCATAAGGGCCGCGTCATCATCCGCGACGACGCGGTCGAGGCGGTGCAGTTCGGAGCCATCGCCACCGGACAGAACATCAACGATATTAAGGATATGGAAGCCGTCAAGGCGAAGCTCACCTCGCTGATGCCGCAGATAAAGACTTTCTGGAGCTCCGAGAACGACTGGAACCAGATGGTCGCCTCCAACCAGATCGACATCGGTACCTATTGGAGCGGCTCGGCCGACCGCGCGAAAACGCACTTCAAGCTGCCGGTCTCGCTGGTAATCCCGCAGGAAGGGGCGGTCGCCTGGCTCGATGCGTTTTCCATTCCTGCCGGCTCCAAGAATGTCGAAGGCGCGCAGGCCTTCATCAACTGGATGATCGACCCGAAATTCTATGTCGAATGGGTCACCAAGGTTGGCGCGCCGGTCTCCGCCAACACCAAGGCGGTGGAAGCGCTGCCTGAGGACGCCTTCAATCGCAAGGTCATGGGCGATCCAGAGGTCGCCAAGCGCATCCAGTTCCAGGCGCCGATCACCGACGCGCAGCGCGAGGCCTATCTGGCGCTATGGCAGCAGCTCAAGGTCGACGTGAAGTAGAGACCGCGTCCGGATCCAGCCGGCGCTTCGCGCCAACTGGATCCTTCAATCCTGGGGAGGAGCGTCGCATGGCGGTACAGGGAGCGGTCGCGTCGCGCAGCGGATTGAGATCGGCTCTGCCGCTGCTGGCGCCGGCCTATCTCTGGCTGACGGTGGCGATCTTCCTGCCGCTCTCGGCCATGGTCTTTTTCTCGTTCATGACCGACCTGCCGCTGTCGGGAAAAGCGTGGGCGTTCACGCTTGGCAACTATGCCGCCTTTTTCTCGCAGAGCCTTTACCTCACCCTGCTGCTCGCTTCGCTGCGTCTCGGCCTCGAGGTGACGCTGTGGTGCATCGTCATCGGTTATCCCGCCGCCTATGTGCTGGCCAAGGTGCTGAAGGGCCGCAGCCGCGAGGCGATCTTCCTGCTGGTCATCCTGCCATTCTGGTCTAACGGGTTGGTGCGCATCTTCTCCTGGGCGATGGTGCTGCGCGAAGGCGGCATCCTCGACACCGCGCTCAACGCCGTGCTGCCGTTCAAGATCAACATCGACCTGATGTATTCCTATCCGGCCGTGATCATCGGCCTGGTGCACTCCTATGTGCCGTACATGGTGCTCACCTGCTACCTGACCTTGCAGGCAATAGACGACTCGCTGATCGAGGCGGGACGCTCGCTGGGCGCCACCCGATTGCAGGTCCTGAAGAGGGTAATCATCCCGCTGTCGATGCCGGGCCTGGTGGCGGGCGCGGCGCTGATCTTCGTTCCGGTCGTGGGCTCATTCATGGAACCGCGCATTCTCGGCGGCCGCACCGGCACCTTCTACGGCACGGTGATCGAGGACCAGTTCGTCGCCGTGTTCAACTGGCCGCTCGGGGCAGCCCTGTCCTTCATCCTGCTGGCCGTCGTGCTGGTGATCCTGGCGATTGCCTCGCCGGTGCTGCGGAGGGCCACCTGATGGCGACGACCCGCATCCTCGAATGGCTGGGCCGCCTTTACATCTGGCTGCTGCTCGCCTTCCTTTATCTGCCGATCATCATCATGGCGCTGATGTCGTTCAACGTCTCGCCCTTCTACCAGCTGCCGTTCGAGTGGACGACGGAATGGTACGGTTCGCTGTGGCAGAACGACCAACTCATCGCGGCGACGCGCAACAGCATCGAGATCGCGATCATCACCACCGTCATCTGCGTGGTGCTCGGCTCGGCGGCGTCGCTCGCGCTGTTCCGCTATGAGTTTCGCGGCAAGAAATTTCTGCAGGCGCTGCTGTTCCCGCCCATCGCCATTCCATGGCTGATCACCGGCACGGCAATGCTGATCTTCTTCTTCGGCGTCGGCATCGGGCGCGGCCTGTTCGCTATCCTGCTCGGCCATGTCGCGCTGGCACTGCCCTATGTCATCGTCGTCGTCTCGGCCCGGCTGCAGACCTTCGCGCCGGAACTGGAGGAGGCAGCGCGCTCGCTCGGCGCCAACCAGTGGCAGGTGACAAGGCGCGTCACGCTGCCGTGGATCATGCCTGGCGTCATTGCCGGCGGGCTGTTTGCCTTTGCAGTATCGTTCGACCAGTTCGTCGTTTCCTACTTCCTGGCGACCCCTGGCCAGACGACGCTGCCGGTCGAGATCTACGCCGCGATCCGAAAGGGGTTCACGCCCGAAATCAACGCGGTGTCGACCATCATCATCGTGGTGTCGATGGCGCTGATGCTGCTCACCGCGCGCTTCTTCAAATTCGGCGGAGAAAAATAATGGCCGGCGTGCAGGTTTCGAACGTCTCGCGCAGCTTCGGCGCGCACAAGGCCCTGGACGACGTCTCCATCGACTTTGCCGATGGCGGCTTCTATGCGCTGCTGGGTCCATCAGGCAGCGGCAAGACCACGCTCCTCAGGCAGATCGCCGGTTTCGACTTTCCTGACTCCGGCCGCATCTCCATCGGCGGCGAGAGCGTCGAGCGCGTGCCCGTCGAGAAGCGACGCATCGGCATGGTGTTCCAGAACTATGCGCTGTTTCCCAATATGAGCGTCGCCGACAATGTCGCCTTCGGCCTTTCGGTGCGCGGCGAGGCCAAGGTGGTTATCGCGACAGAAGTGCAGCGCGCGCTTGATCTCGTGCAACTCGGCACGCTTGGTGCCCGGCGCCCGCACCAGTTGTCCGGCGGCCAGCGCCAACGCGTCGCGCTCGCCCGCGCCATTGTCACCAAGCCGCGCGTGCTGCTGCTCGACGAGCCACTGGGCGCACTCGACAAGGCGCTCCGCGTCGACATGCAGATCGAGCTCAAACGCATTCAGCGCGAGATCGGCATCACCACGATCTTCGTCACCCACGACCAGGAAGAGGCGCTGACGATGAGCGACCGCGTCGGCATATTGCGAGACGGCAGGCTGGTGCAAGAAGGCCCGCCTGAGGAAATCTACGACCGGCCGAAGACCGAGTTCGCCGCCACCTTCCTGGGGGACGCCAATATCTTTCGCGGGGACTCGACGGGCAATGGCATTCGTCTGCCGGACGGCACGGCGATCGAGGCGGGTGCGGGTCCCACGCTCGCCGCCGGCGCCAAGGCGAGCTGCGCCGTGCGGCCCGAGCGCATAGGAATTGCCACCGACACCGGGGCTCCGGACACTACCAATGACAACGTGCTGAAGGGGCAGGTGTCGAAGCGCATCTTCGCCGGCAACAACAGCACCTACTTCGTCGAGCGTGCCGGCCAGACGCTGAAGGTGATCGTGCAGAACACCGGGGCCGACAGGCTGGCAGAGGGCCAGGAGGTGGTGCTGCGCTGGTCGCCGGAGAGCACAGTGTTGCTTCCGGCGGGCTGAGGGGCGGGCCTCCAACTGCGGAGGTGTGCGTTCCCGCCCACCCCCTCTGGCCTGCCGGCCATCTCCCTCGCAAGGGGGAGATTGGCAGGGTGCGCGCCGCTGCTCTTCCGCCAGCGCTGAAAATTTGCGAAGTCAAAGATGATGGCTAATCTCCCCTCGCGGGGAGATGCCTGGCAAGGCAGAGGGGGGCGCTGTCCCGCCATCTTGTCAGGCATGGGCCCGGAGCACCGATGACGCTCGAACTGACTGCTCAGGACCGATCCGTGCTCGATGGCGGCCAAGGTCCGTCCGCCGCCGCAGCAATGAAGATCCTCGTGGCATTCTCCAACGCGATCGGCGCTGGCAGCCTGCTTGACATATCGGGGGCCCATATCGACGGCTGCCTCTATCACGGCAAGGCCGGCCTCGATTTCGTCGAAAGGCTGGTCGAGGGCGGCGGGCGCGTGCGGGTACCCACGACGCTCAATGTCGGTTCGTTCGATCTCATCCATCCCGGCATGGTGAAGATGCCGGAGGGCGAAGAGGTACCTGCGCGCCGGCTGATGACGGCACATATGGAACTTGGCTGCCAGGCGACTTTCACCTGCGCGCCCTACCAGACGCGCTTTCGGCCGGAGTTCGGCCAGCAGATCGCCTGGGGTGAATCCAACGCCATCGTGTTTGCCAATTCGGTGATCGGCGCGCGCACCAACCGCTATGGTGATTTCATCGATCTGTGCTGTGCCCTGACCGGGCGTGCGCCGGCCTGGGGGTTGCATCTGAGCGACAACCGGCGTGGCCGCATCCTGTTCGAACTGGATATTGCCGAACCGGCGCCGAGCGACAGCCTGTTTGTCGGCGTCGGGCTGATCGTCGGGCAGGCCAGCGGCGATCGCATTCCGGTGATCTCCGGCCTGCCTCGGCCGCGCGACGAAGACCAGCTGAAGGCGCTGGGTGCGGCGGCGGCGACGACCGGCGCCGTGGCGTTGTTCCATGCGGTCGGCATCACGCCGGAAGCCGGGACGCTCGATGAGGCGTTCCAAGGCCACGCGCCGGAAGAGACGATCCGCGTCACCCAGGCCGATATCGACCATGCGCTGGCCAGGCTGTCGGCGGTGCCGGATGGCGCGCCGCTTTCGGCCGTATCGCTGGGCACGCCGCATTTCTCGCATGAGGAATGGGTGCGCCTGTTGTCTCTGCTGCATGCGGTCGCGCCCGGAAGGGGCATCCCTATCTACGTCAACACCGGCCGTGCGACATTGACCCGTTTGCAGGAAGAGGGCGCGCTGGCCGGGATGGAGGCGTTCGGCCTGATCCCGGTGGCCGATACCTGCACCTATGTCACGTCGATCCTGAAGCGGCTCGACGGCGTGGTAATGACCAATTCCGGCAAATGGGCGCATTACGCTCCGGGCAATATCGGCGTGACCGTCGCCTTCGCCGACGTGGAGGATTGCATCCGATCCGCCGCGGCCGGGCATGTCGTGCGGAGCGCACCATGACGCGCCCGGTGGAGCGATCCGGAACCTTTCTGGTGCTCGGCGAAGCGGAGGGACAGGCGCTGGTGCTTTCGCAGGCGCTCAGCTTCTGGGGCGGCATCGACGTTGAGACAGGTGATATCACAGATCACTCCCATCCCGGCCTCGGCCAGAATGTGGCCGGCAAGATTCTCGTCATGCCGGGCGGACGCGGCTCGTCGTCGTCATCGTCGGTGCTGGCCGAGGCGATCCGCAGGGGCACCGCACCGGCCGGCATCCTGATCGAACGGCCGGACCCGATCCTGGCGGTGGGGGCGATCGTCGCCGAATTTCTCTATGGGATACGTATGCCGCTGGTGGTGTGCGAAATCGCCGGTATTGTTTCCGGCGATCAAGTTCTGGTTGGTATACGCGAAGACGGCGGGGCGATCGTCAAGATCTGAAGACAGCGCCGACGCTGCTCATCCCGCTGCCATGCCCTTCAGGCCTCAGCCCGCCATCAATCCCGCGGCGCCACGGCGCCAGTAAGCCGCCGCCAGGGTTTGATCGCGACCGAGCCCCAGCGTGCCGCGCCAGTGCTCGCGCACGATCTTGGCGGCGGCCGCTTCCGCCGCGAACCAGCCGAAGGTGGACACGTCTTTCGGCCAAGCCACCGAGCGGACCGCCTCCGTCAACAGCCTATCCTCGCCCGCCGGGATGCCGTCCCTTGTCAGCCAGTGCAATTCGATGCCGGTTGCGTTGTCGATCTTCTGCTTCTCGCGCTCATCGGCGATTTCGACAAAGGCGACGCCTCGGGTGTGCGCCGGCAGCGTTTCCAGCATGCGCGCCAGCGCGGGGAGACCGGTTTCATCCGATCCCATGACATACCACCCGGCCTGCCGCACCGGCCGGCCGACCGGACCCATGATGCCGACCTTCATGCCTGGCGCCGCCTGAGTGGCCCAGGCGGAGCCGACGCTTTCTCCGGGATGGACGAGGAAATCGACATCGATGATGCCGCTGGCCGCGTCGAGCGCGCGGATTGTGTAGACGCGCGCCGCGGGACGCCGGTCATCGGCGGGCCAGACCGGCAGGCCATTGCCTCCGAGCACCGGCCAGAGCGGATCAGGCACGTCCCGGGTTGGAAAAAGCATGCGAATGTGCATGCCGCCGAACTTGGCGAAGCGGGTGAGGTCCTCACCGGCAAAGCGGATCCGGCGCATGTGCGGAGTGAGGTCGCGGACCTCGGTCACCGTCATCTCGCGGAATTGGGCGAGGCTGGTCTCGCCGGAGAGATCGCCGGTCCAGACGATCTCGGGGTTCTCGTCTTTGGCATAGACCTGCACCGCCGTGGCCAGCAGGTCCTTGATGCGGGCAAGTCCGTCACGGTCGGGCGCATGGGCCCGCATCACCAACTGCTCCACGTCGATGGATGCGGCGCCGAAGGCGAAACGGAAATCGATGCGCTGCCCGTGATGCGACTCACCGGCCTCGAAGCTCCGCAGCCTGTCGGCGATGCTGTCCATGTAGTCAGGCAGATGCCGGAGGTTAAGCCGCGCCTCACAGGCAAGTTCGCGCAGCGATGCTTCGCTCATGTCAGCCTCCGATCCTGCCGGTGAGGGCCACCTTGAAGGTGCGGCCCTTGCCCTGTTCGGTTGCCGCCGAGGTCGACCACGCGCTTTGCGGGTCGGTGTAGGCGGTGTTGAAGATGTTATCGACGCCGAAGTCTAGCTTGGCATTGTCGTTGATGCGCCAGTTGGCGAAGACATTGACAAGTTCGAACCCGTCATTGATGGCGGGCGTGGCATTGGGATTGGTCCGGCTGGTGCGGGTGATCTCGCCGACGCTGAGATATTGCGCGCCGATGGTGAGCTGGTCTTCCAGCATGCGGAAGCCGACGGTGGCCGAAAAACGATCGAGCGGTGTGTTGTTCAGCGCCTGGCCGGAATAGACGCCGC
The DNA here is from genome assembly GCF_020164785.1 of Mesorhizobium sp. ES1-1. Classification (GTDB taxonomy): domain Bacteria; phylum Pseudomonadota; class Alphaproteobacteria; order Rhizobiales; family Rhizobiaceae; genus Mesorhizobium. The sequence goes on from NZ_JAIUGX010000004.1 coordinate 86,671, forward strand.
TGACGACCTTGGCGTCGATCAACGCACCGGTCAGATTCACGAAGCCCCAATTATAGTCATAGACGATCTCGGCCTCGACGCCCTTCATACGCGCGTCTCCGATATTGATCGCTGTGCGAGGCATGACAGTGAGGTCGACGTCGATATAATCCTCAACGTCCGTGTGGAAGAAATTGAGTTTTCCCCGTAGTCGATCGCCGGGAGTTAACACATCCTCGTATTTCAAGTTGACGCCGGCTTCCCAGTTTCTTGCCGTTTCCGGCTGAAGAAGCAAATTGGGCACATAGGTGTCGCTGCCGCCATGCGCGCCGCCGCCACGGAAGACATCCTGCAGGCCTGGCGCCCGGTAGCCTTCGGAATAGGTACCGTAGAGCTGGAAGCCGTCGACGGGAGTTACGCTGACGGTCAGGCGCGGCGACCAGCGGTCGCCCGAAATCGAAGCTTGCTCCGGCGGCGCGGTTTTGGTCTCGCCATCCAGCGTATAGCCGTCGTAGCGCAGGGCCGTGATCACCTGGAGCCAGTTCTCGTAATCGCCCTGCCACTGCAGGAAGGTGCCGTAGCCCTGCTGTTCGCCGGCGCCGAAATGTGCGGCTTCCGAGGACGCTTCGAGAGAGTAATAGTCGAGCCCGTAAGTCAGCGTATGAGCTAGTCCCCAAGCATCGAAACGCGAGGAGTTCTTGACGTTGAAGCCCGTGGTAGCGACATCGTAGAACCGGAAATTGCCGATCCCCGCGGTGGGCCAGACCTGCGTCTGCTCGGCGCGCGTGCGGTTGTGGTAGGCATTGGCGCTGAAGTCGACCAGCTCGTTGTCGTCAGGCCTCCAGGTATAGGCAGCCGTGTAGGTCTGGTTGGTCGTGTCGGTGTCGTAACGGCTCAGCGTCGGCGAGGTCGAACCGCTGGAACCGGTGACCTGGTCGTTGAAGCGCTGCAGAATCGCGCCGAGCTTGAGTTCGTGGCCGTAGGCGGGACGCAGCGTCGCCTTCATATAGCCGCTGGTGATACGTTCGCCGGTCCATGGCACGTTTTCGCCATTGCCGTCAGTGTAGCTGTCGCGGTCGCGGTAGATGAGGTTGCCGATGATGTCGGCATCGTCGCTGAAGCGGTAGGCGCCGGTGGTGCTGGTGGTGAAGCCGTCGCCATTGTCCTCATAGCCGAGCTTCTCGCTCAGCGCCCAGCGCTCGTCCTTGCCGAGGAAATCGCCGGCATCCTTGGTTTCAAAGGAGACGACGCCGCCAATGCCGCCCGAACCATAGGCATTCGACACCGGGCCGCGAATGACGGTGGCGTCCTTGATCAGCTCCGGCTCGACATAGAACGAGCCGGAACCGTGGCCGACGCGCCAATAGTCCTGCCGGGCGCCGTCCAGCGTCACCACGACGCGGCCATACTGTTCTAGGCCGCGAATGTTGATCGCGGTCGCCGGATCGTCGCCGTTCATCGAGGCGGCGACGCCGGGCGTCGTGCGGAAGATGTCGGCGGCGGTGTCGGGCTGGATGCGGTCGATCTCATCCTCATCGATGGCGCTGATGGCAGCCATCGAGTCGATGACAGCCGTCTTGATCATTGTTGCCGAGATGGTGATCAGGTCGAGCACGGTCGCCGGCTGGTCCTGCGTAGCCTTGGCCGAAGCCAGGCGGTCGGCCTTGGCGGTGGCGGGCTTTTTCTGCTGCCCCTGCGCCTGAGCGCCGGCCAAAGGCGTCGCGCAAAGGCCTAGCGTAAAGGCGAGCGCCGTGCCCGCCATCATGGTTGTTTTCGTTCTCATCCTGTGCAGCCCCCAAGCAACGCAATCTGCTGGCGATGGCCGAACGGCCGTGGCTGGCATGGATCCCAATCCCGCGACGAAGCGGTCGGGACAGGGGCCACTATTAAAACATGATGACAAGGGTCAACTTTAAATTTATAGGCCGGCTTTTCTTCAGGGAACATTCCTACAGGAGCGGACGCAATGGTCGGCGGCAAAGGCGAAGACGGCAGAACGGCTGGGCCGTGGCCGGGCAGCAGGATAGGGGCGGTGTTGTTGCTGGCGCTTGCGCTGCTGGCGCCGTCCTGCGGCTTCAAGGCAATGGCAGCGGAGAGGGTGGTCGACGCGCTGGGCCGGACTGTCGCGCCGGGTGAGGGTGCCCGGATCATGACGCTCGGCTCCGATGTCACAGAGATCGTCCACGCGCTCGGCGCCGGCGAGCGGATCATCGCGGTCGATCGCGGCAGCAAATATCCTCCTGAGATGACCGGGAAGCCCAATGTAGGCTACCGCCGCCAGCTATCGGTGGAGGGGCTGGCGGGCCTGCGACCCGACCTGATCCTGGCGGCCGAGGACAGTGGGCCACCCGAAGCGGTGGAGGTGTTGAAGTCGCTGGCGATCCCGATCGTCTTCATCCCGCAGGACAACACCCCGCAAGGCATCGAGCGCAAGATTACCCTGATCGCCGCTTCGCTCGGACTCGAGGACAAGGGCAAGGTGGTTTCGGGCGAGGTGCTGGAAGCATTCCGAATCGCCGCCGGTCTGGCGGCGAAAATTCCGCCCGAACGTCGCAAGAAGGTGGTGTTTTTCCACGGCCTGGTGAAGCTGAGCGCCGCTGGCGCCGGAACATCGGCCGATGCGATCATCCGCTACGCCGGCGGCCTCAATCCGATGGATGCGGTCCAAGGCTACAAGCCGGCTTCGGAGGAAAAACTGATCGAGATGGCGCCGGATGCAATCCTGATGATGAGCGACGGCAAGGGCGGGCCAACGCCCGAGCAGGTGTTCGGCAATCGCGTGCTCGCGGCAACGCCGGCAGCGCGGAACAAGGCGCTCATCGTGCTCGACGGCGCCTATATGATCGGATTCGGCCCGCGCACGGCCGACGCGATCCGCGATCTTGCCAAGGCGCTCTATCCCGACAGGTGACGCGCCGATGCCGGCTGCGGTGTCGTTCCCGACCCGGCCGGCTCGTGATGGGAAATGATGGTGCTGGCCTTGGCAGATGCCCGGCCTATGGCGCTATATCCTGTCCGGTACGGGAGGAATGGATGGCAGGCATGGACTTCGAGCCGGATGTGACGGTTCGCACCAGCGAATACCGGATCGGCTGCGTCGGCGCCGGCATGATCATGGCCGAATGCCATCTAGCGGCTTACGCCCAGGCCGGGTTCCCGGTGGTGGCGATCGCGTCGCGCACCAAGGGCAGCGCCGAGAAGGTGGCGGCGCGCTGGAATATCCCGACCGTTCACGACACGCCGGAAGACTTGATCCACGACAGCCAGGTCCAGATCGTCGACCTTGCCTTTCCGCCCGACCAGCAGCCGGCGCTGATCCGCCACACGCTGACGCAGCCGCATATCAAGGCGATCCTGGCGCAGAAGCCGCTGGCGCTTTCGCTCGAGGAAGCGATCAAGCTGCGCGACGAAGCGGCAAGGGCTGGCAAGATCCTCTCGGTCAACCAGAACATGCGCTACGACCAGTCGATGCGCGTGCTGAAGCAGATCATCGACAGCGGCGCGCTCGGCGACATCGTGTTCGCGCAGATCGACATGCACGCGATCCCGCACTGGCAGGCCTTCCTTGCCGACTACGACCGGCTGACGCTGGCCAATATGAGCGTGCATCATCTCGACGTGCTGCGCTTCCTGTTCGGCGACCCCGACGAAATCACCACGCTGACGCGCAAGGACCCGCGCACGACGTTCGACCATTCCGATGGCATCACGGTATCGACATTGCGGTTCCCGTCCGGCGTGCTTGCCGTGTCGCTGGAGGATGTCTGGTCGGGCCCGCGCCAGCAGGGCTATCAGGACGACCAGCACATCAACTGGCGGGTCGACGGCACCAGGGGCGTCGCCAAGGGGACAATCGGCTGGCCGACCGGCGTCGCCTCGACCCTGACCTACGCCTCGACCGAAGCAACGGGCGGCCAGTGGGTCAGCCCGCACTGGGACACGATGTGGTTTCCCCATGCCTTCATCGGCGTGATGGAACAATTGCAGCATGCGGTGAAGACGGGGACGCCGCCGGCGCTGTCCGTCGCCGACAACGTCAAGACCATGGCGCTGGTCGAGGCCGGCTATCGCTCGATGGCTGAAGGCCGCACGATCAGGCTTTCCGAAATCTCCACTGACTGAACGCCCAACTGCTGAATTGCTTGGTTGTTGAATCGCTTACCGGAGGACTTCACATCATGATGCAGGCAGGTATTTTCACCGGCTATTTCCCGTACGGCCTTGCCGAGACGGCGAAGAAAATCCGCGCCCTCGATTTAAACACCGTGCAGCTCGATCTGCATTTCCGCGATATGGACCTGTCGGCCGGCCAGATCACGCGCGACAAAGCGCGGACGGTGCGCGACACGTTTCGCGACCACAATCTGCCGATCTGCTGCATATCCGGCTACACCAACATCATCCACCCGGACAAGGCAGAGCGCGCGAAGCGGGTGGGCTATCTCAAGGAGATCATCCGCAATGCGCGCGCGTTTGGCACGCCTTACGTGATCTCGGAGACCGGCACCTACAACACCGAGTCCGACTGGGTGCATCATCCCAGGAACAAGACCGAGGAAGGGTTCGAGGAATGCCGCAAGGTGATCTCTGATCTTGCCCAGACCGCCTATGATCATGGCGCGGTCTTCCTGCTCGAGACCTATGTCAACAATGTCGTCGGTTCGGTCGAGGAAACGGTCAGGATGTTCGCGCAGGTCGACCATCCCGGCCTTGGCCTGTTGATGGACCCGACCAATTATTTCGAGTCACACAACATCGACCGCATGGATCAGGTGCTGAACCAGGTGTTCGACACGCTGACCGACAAGATCCGGATCGCGCATGCCAAGGACGTCAAGCGGTCGGGCAGCGACAAGTCAGAGAAGCATGCCGATATCGGCGACGCCGATGCGCATGAGGGGCTGACCTTTCGCGGCGTCGGCGAAATCGAGCTGCCGGCGCCCGGGCTCGGTGCGCTCAACTACGACCTCTATCTGAAACGGCTCAGCGAAAAGCACCCGAACATTCCGGTCATCATCGAGCACCTGACCGAGGATGACGTGCCGCGCGCGAAAAAATTCCTCGACGGGAAATTCCGCGCCAACGGCCTGTAGGCGGGGCAGGAGGTGACGATGGCGACGGCGGTCAAGACAAAGCGGGATTACAGCCTGGTCGGCGAAAGCACGCGGATCGCGATCGAAACCGGGCTTGCTTCGGCCGAATGGTATCATACCGACTTGCCGCGCAAGGCGATGAAGGAGCTGATGCAGCGCTCCGACGGGCCGGCGATCCGCGACACCATCATCTGGATCGCGGCCATAGCGGGCTCCGCCGCCGGCATCATATGGTTCTGGGGCACGTGGTGGGTGGTGCCGTTCCTGGTCGTCTACGGCGTGCTCTACGGTTCGTCGAGCGACTCGCGCTGGCACGAAGGCGGCCACGGCACGGCGTTCCGCACGCGCTGGATGAACGATGTCGTCTACCACATCGCCTCCTTCATGGTGATGCGCAATCCGGTCCAGTGGCGCTGGAGCCACGCCCGTCACCACACCGACACCATCATTGTCGGTCGCGATGCCGAGATCGCGGTGATGCGGCCGCCGGACCTTCTGCGGGCGGCACTCGCCTTCACCGGCATCCTTGATTTCCGGTACTCATTGCCGACGCTGGTGCGGCAGGCGTTCGGCAGACTGTCCGAGGACGAGAAAAGCTACATCCCCGAGATGGAACAGCACAAGGCGGTGATCGCGGCCCGTTGGCATGTCGCGATCTATGTCGCGACCATCGCGCTTGCGATCGCGATGGGCTCGCTGCTGCCCTTGGTGCTGATCGGCCTGCCGCGCCTCTATGGCAGTTGGCACATGGTTCTGACAGGCCTGCTGCAGCATATCGGCCTTGCCGACAATGTCGTCGACCACCGGCTGAACACACGCACCGTCTATATGAACCCGATCAGCCGGTTCATCTACTGGAACATGAACTACCATGTGGAGCATCACATGTTCCCTATGGTGCCCTATCATGCGTTGCCAAGGCTGCACGAATTGATCAAGCATGATCTGCCGGCGCCGAACCCGTCGATGTGGCATGCCTATCGCGAGGTCTGGCCAGTGCTGCTGAAACAGCTTCGGTATGAGGACTATTTCCTCAAGCGCGAATTGCCGCCGACGGCGCGGCCCTATCGCGACGAGTTTCACGCGCTGACGATACCGGCGGCGGCGGAATAGGCGGAGAACAGGCATGGGTGATTGGGTCGAAGCGTGCGGTGTCGATGATGTCGAGGAAGAGGATGTCATCCGCTTCGATCATGACGGCCGCACCTTCGCGATCTATCGCAGCCCGGACGATGAATTCTTCGCCACCGATGGTCTCTGCACGCATGAGAAGGTCCATCTGGCCGACGGGCTGGTGATGGACGACATCATCGAATGCCCGAAGCACAATGGCCGCTTCAACTACAAGACAGGTGCGGCCAAGGGCGCGCCGGTCTGCGTCAATCTCGCGACCTACCCGGTGAAGGTCGAGGCCGGCAGGGTCTTGATCCAGGTCGGCTGATCCGTCGGGGAATACAGAGGGGGAACTTCGATGAGCCGAAAAAGACCGACAGTGGCGGATCTGCGCGCCATGAAGGGCAAGCGCCAGCTGACCATGCTGCGCGTCGTGACGATGGACGAGGCGGAGGCCGCCGAGCGGGCAGGGGTCGACATCGTCTCCGTGCCCCCTGAACTTGTGCTCAACCCTGCGTATCGCGATGCCGCGCCCAGCCTGTTCACCATGCCCGGCGAGAATTTCTTCGAGATCGGCACGGCGGATGATTTCTTGCGCTGGGCCTTCAGGCTCTACAAGGCCGGCGCCGACGCGGTCTATTGCAGCGCGGGCTATGCCACCATCAAGCGGATGGCCGACGACGCCGTTCCCGTCATCGGCCATGTCGGTCTGATCCCGTCGCGCGCGACCTGGACCGGCGGCTTCAAGGCGGTCGGCAAGACCGCCGACACCGCCATGCAGATCTTCGAGGCGGTGAAGCAGCTGGAGGCCGCCGGCGCCATCGGCGCCGAAATCGAGGTGGTGCCGGTCGAGGTGGCCAAGGCGATCTCGGAACGCACGTCGCTGATCATGCTGTCAATGGGGGCTGGGACCGGCTGCGACGCGCAATATCTGTTCGCCGACGATATACTCGGCCAGAACCGAGGCCACATGCCGCGCCACTCCAAAGTCTACCGCAATTTCGCCGCCGAATATGACAGGCTGCAGGCGGAGCGGGTGGCGGCATTTTCCGAATATGTCGCCGACGTCAACAGCGGCGCCTATCCCGAAGACAGGCATGTCGTGCGGATGGATCCGGCCGAGCTAGAGCGTTTCCTCGACAAGGTCGGCCCGAAATAGTCCCGGCTGCCAGGTGCCGCCGGTAAGAGCGGCGTGGAGCGTTTCGGCATCGATGCCGAGCGGCCGATCCTGCTTGAGGACCGGAATTAGCGCCCGTATCGCGCCGTGGACAGCCGCGGTGCGTGGTGCCAGCTCCAACCCCTCACGCAGGTCGACGGCCTGGGCAGCGGCCATCAGCTCGAAGGCGATCAGCCGCCGCCACAGCGCGATCATGGCGGCGCATTTCGACACGGCGAGCGGCGTCTGCGTTGCGTGGTCCTCGACGCCTTCCGAGACGGGCAGGAAGTCGAGCATCACCGGATTGGCCTTGTGGCGGATGGCGGCCAGGATCGATGTCGCTGTCTTGTGCAGCGGCACGAAGCCGGCCGATGCGCCGCCGATGGGCGACAGATATTTCGGCAAGCCGTTGCGGCCCGAGCCGGTCAGCTGGATGAAGCGGGCGGCGCTCGCGGCAGCGCACTGCGCGATGGCCAGGCCGAGCGTCTCGAAGGCGAGCGACAGTGCGGCGGTGTGAAAATTGCCCGTCGACAGGACAAGGTCGTCGTCGCCCAGTACCAGCGGGTTGTCGGCGGCGGCATTGAGCTCGATCTCGACGGCTTGTCTCGCCTGGCCGATCGCGTCGATCAGGGCGCCATGGATCGACGGCATGCAGCGGATCGACAGTGGATCCTGAATGGTGGTCGGCGCTGGCGCCTCGTCGCGGGCCAGAAGATCGTGCAGCGCCTTGGCGGCTTCCTGCTGGCCGGCGGCCGGGCGGGCCATGTGCAGGCGCGGATCGAGGATGGTGCGGTTGGCGGCGAGACCTTCCATCGTCAGCGCGCCGGCCTGCTGCTGCTGGGCAAGGGCGCAAAGTGCGTCCGACACTGCAAGCGCGCCGCTTCCCACGGAAACCGCCGATGCGTTGATCAGCGACAGCCCGTCCTTTGGCGCCAGGCCGACAGGGGCGAGACGCGCCATCGTCAGTGCCTTGGCCGCCGGCATGCGCCGGCCTTGATAGTCGGCTTCGCCTTCGCCGGTGAGCATACGGGCAAGCGTCGTCATCAGCACCAGGTCGCCGGCGCCGATAGAGCCCAGCGAAGGCATCACCGGATGAACGCCGGCATTGAGCGCATCGACCAAAGCGACGAACACCGCGGGCGAAAGGCCGGAGCCGCCGGTTGAAAGCATCGCCGCCCGCGCGATCATCGTTGCCCTGACAGCCTCGACCGGCAGCGCTTCGCCGACCGCGCCGCTGCGCCCTTCGAGCAGTTGCCGCTGGAAGGCGCTGGCATCACCCTCGACCGCGGTGCCCAGATTGGCGCCGAGCCCGGTGTTCAGGCCATAGACCTGCTGGCCGGATGCGGCTGCCTGGTCCAGAACGGTTCGCGCTTTCTCCAGCCTGGCGATGACATCGGCGCCAATCTCCACCTTGCGCGCTTCGCGTGCGACGGCGGCGATATCCTCGATACGGACACCGGCTCCGGAAAGGACGAGCGCGTTCATGCGAAGCGCAGCCTCTGGCCAATGCCTTGCGCCTGCGCCTTGGCGAGCATCGCCTTGCCGAGCGCGATGTCGGACAGCGACAGGCCGCGATGCCAGAACAGGATGGTTTCGTCGTCGCTTTCACGTCCGGATTTGAGACCGGCGGCGATCTGGCCGAGCTCGGCATGCAGCGTCTTTTCGCTCAGCCTGCCTGTCTCGACATGGGCGCGCAGGGACCCGAACTTGCCGCCCTTGCACTGGCCCCAATCGTCGACAACCATTTTCTGCATGATGTCGGTCAGCGACAGCTCCACCGCGCTCATCGTGCCATAGGGCACGACCAGGGCGCCGGGTTTGATCCACTCGGTCTTGAGCAGGGGTTGCGGTTCCGGCAGTCGCGAGGCCTCGACGACGATATCGGCGCCCTCGATGCAGCTCCGCCAGTCGGCGACAGCGGTGACCGGCTTTCCGAGATCGGCGGAGAGCCTGGCGGCGAAGACGTCGCGGCTTTCCGGACGGCGTGAGTGGACGCGGATTTCGTCGAAGTCGAACAGGTGGTCGAGCAGGCGCACGTTCCAGTAGGCCGTGCCGCGTGCGCCGATATGGGCCAGCACCTTCGAATTCTTGCGCGCCAGATGTCTGGCGCCGATCGCTGTAACGGCGCCGGTGCGCATGTCGGTGATGACGGTGGCGTCGAGGATGGCGCGCGGCGTGCCGGTGCGCGGATCGAACAGATTGAGGATGCCGAATTCGGAGGGCAGGCCGTGCAAATAGTTGTCGACATAGTCGCCAACGATCTTCACGCCCGCCGTGTCGAGTGGCGCCACATAGCCGCGCAAGACGTTGAAATGGCCATGGAAGGATGGGTCCGGTTCGAGATGGACACGCGGCTCGATCACGGTCTGGCCGTTACCCTGGGCGATGAGCCCGGCCTCGACCGCGGCAATGATCTCGCCGTCGGTCATGGCAAGCGCTTCGATGTCGAGGGCGTTGAGATAGTCGATATAGATGGGCTTCATTTACGCGCACAGTTCCCTCGGTCGCCCCCGCTCTCCCATAGCAGGCCGCGATGCGACACGAAAGTTTGTTGCACCATCTCTGGACGCAGCCGGCCGGATGCTGTTCAAACCGGACCCGTCATGACTGCCATTCCAGATACGAAGCCTTGACCGAGACGGCCACGAACGCGCGGCGCGTGGCGCTGATTGTCGCCATTGCCTTTTTCATGCAGCTGCTGGATTCGACGATCATATCGACCTCGCTGCCGCAGATGGGTGCCTCCTTTGGCGTGCCTGCGGTGGCGATGAGCATCGGCATCACAGTCTACATGCTGACCATGGCGGTTTTCGTGCCGCTGTCGGGCTGGCTCGCCGACCGCTTCGGCGCGCGCAACGTCTTCCTCGTTGCGATCGCGCTGTTCACCCTGGCATCGCTCGCCTGCGGCTTCTCGCAGAATCTGGCCGAATTTGTCGTCGCCCGCGCAGTGCAAGGCCTGGGCAGCGCCCTCATGACACCGGTCGGTCGCATTCTCGTCCTGCGCAACGCGTCGAAGTCCGAGCTGCTCAACGCGACGGCGCTGATCACCTGGCCGGCACTGTTCGCGCCTGTCGTCGGGCCGGTGCTCGGTGGTTTCATCACCACCTATCTGTCCTGGCACTGGAATTTCTTCATCAACATCCCGCTTGGGGTCATCGGGCTGGCGCTGGTGGCCCGTTTCATTCCCGGAGATCGGGAGGCCGACCCCAAGCCCCTCGACTGGCCGGGTTTCGTGCTGACGTCGGCCGGGCTCGCCCTGCTGCTCTACGGACTCGAGCGCATCGCGCACCCTGAGGATGGCGCGATGCCGACGGTCGTGCTGATCGGGTCCGGCCTTTTCATCGGCTGGCTGGCCATACGGCATCTGAGGCGCGCGGCGCATCCGTTGCTCGACCTCTCTTCGTTCAAGGTGCTGACCTTCGCCATCTCGACTCTGGCGGCGGGCACCATCTTCCGGGTGGCGATCAACGCGACGCCGTTCCTGCTGCCGTTGCTGTTCCAGGTCGGCTTCGGTCTCAGCCCGATCGACGCGGGCATGATGATCCTGGCCTATTTCCTCGGCAATCTCGGCATGAAGACCGTGACGACGCCAACGCTGCGGCTCTTCGGCTTCCGCTCGGTGATGGTCGTCAACGGCATCGTCGCCTCGGCCTCGATCATGGCTTGCGGCGCAATCTCGCCGCAGACGCCGCAAGCTCTCGTGGTTCTTTTGATGTTGATCGCCGGCCTGTCGCGCTCGATGCAGTTCACGGCTCTGAACACGCTGGCTTTCGCCGACATCGAGGCGGCGCAGCGCAGCTCGGCGGCGACGCTGTCCTCGATGCTGCAGCAGGTGGCGATGTTGTTTGGCGTCGCCCTTGCCGCGGCAATCCTCAACCTGTCGCGGATCGCCAGGGACACGCCGGCGCTCGACCTTTTCGATTTTCGAATCGCCTTCCTGGCGATCGGAGCTGTCGGACTGGCGACTTCGTTCCTCTTCCTCGCTTTGCCGGCCACGGCAGGCATCGAGGTTTCCGGCCACGCACCGAAGCGTTGAGCGCGGATTCCTGCCGGAGGCGGACATAAATTGCGCCTTGTCGGCCCGCATCGAAACGGAACGTTCGCCACCATAGCCGACGGGGCGACCATTTGCCAAAAATATTGAAGTTTCCGGGCATTGCGCCAGTTTCGGCAATCAATGCGTCCACTCGATGAATATCGACTTCAGGCTGTCTGCTGGTCGCGGATTCATTTGACGAACCGCCGCCCGGCCGATTAGCCTTTGTTTTAGGGGATGGCAGCGCTGCCATCGGGGCGAAAGCGGACATGAACACGATTAGCCGGCCAAGTTTCAGGAGCCTGAACCAGGAAGGCATTGTCTTTGCCATAGCGGTGGTGCTGTTCGTCGTCGCGGCAATCGGCCTGCCGGGATTCATCGACCCCAACAATCTCGTCGCCATTGTCCGATCGGTGTCGGTGCTGGGCATTCTGGCGCTTGGCATGGCGGTCGTCGTCATCGGCCGCGGCATCGACCTGTCGGCGGTGGCTATCATGGCGATGTCGGTGGCCTGGTACCTGCAGCTTCTCAACACCGGGACGCCGGACGGACTGGCGTTCGCCTATGTGCTGGCCGGCGTGCTCGCGATCGGCCTGCTCAACGGTTTCCTCGTGGCCTATGCCGATGTGCCGGCGATCTTCGTGACCCTGGCGACCGGCTCCTTCGTCTTCGGCTACGTGCGCTCGCAACTGATCACGCAGGACGCGGTGCCGGTGCCTCAGGGTCATTGGGTCGAACTGCTCGGCGGGCGGCGCTTTCTCGACATTCCCATCGAGGTCTTCGTCTTCGCGGGGCTGGCTTTCCTTTTCTTCCTGTTCCTGCGCTACACAAAATGGGGTCGCTACATCTATTTCGCCGGCGACAATCCGGTCGCCGCGCGCAACATCGGCATTCCGGTACGGCCGATGCTGGTGCTGCGCTATGTGCTTTCGGCCCTGGTGGCACTGATCGCAGGCCTGCTGACGGCGGCCAGCCTGCATTCGATCAACACCCGCGTCGTCAACTCGACACTGCTCTACGACATTGTGCTGGTGGCGGTGATCGGGGGCATCGGCCTGTCCGGCGGACGCGGCGGGGTGCGCAACGTGCTCGTCGGCGCGGCGCTGATCGGCATCCTTTTGAACGCCATGACCATCATCGACATTCCGCTGCTATACCAGAACCTGATCAAAGCGGCGATCCTGCTCGGCGCCATCATCGTCGACGGCATCATCAATCCGCGTGACGAACAGACCGCCCAGCAGGGCGACATTTAGGGCAGATGGGCTAGCCCATCCTGCTTGGGGTACCCCGTCCGATCCGTTCCGATCGGCCGGCAATGACAAATGCAACGAAAGGATCCGATATGAAATTCATCAGAACATTCATGGCCGCGGCCACGGCGCTCGCCGTCACCGCCTTCGTGGCGCCGACCTTCGCCGCCGACGATCCGGGCCCGGCCGCCTATGCGCAGGCGCTGAAGGGCAAGCGCGTCATGCTGGTGCCGCTGGCGATGGGCTTCGACCTGGCGCAGGGCTGGGCCCACTTCCTGAAGAAGGAAGTCGAAGGCTGGGGCGGCGTGTTCGAGACGCGCGACCCGAACTGGGTGGTCGACGCCGGCGCGCAGGCGATCACCGACGCCATCTCCTCCGACACAAGGCCGGACGTGCTGATCATCCACGCGCCGGACCTCAATTCCTATTCCAAGCTGATGAAAAAGGCGCAGGCCGCCGGCACCTATGTGATCCTGGTGGACAACCCGGCCAACTTCCCGGCCGATGCGTTTGTCGGTAGCGACTGGGACAGGCTTGGCCAGCTCGAGGCCGAAGCGGCGATCAAGGGCTGCGGCGAAAACTCTTCGAAGAAGCTTGGCCTGGTGCAGGGCGACCAGGCGAACTCCTCCAGCCTCTACCAGTATGCCGGCATCATGAAGGTGCTGGACAAGCATCCCGACTTCAAGGTCGTGGCCAAGCCCGACTCCAACTGGGATGCGACGACCTCGCGCAATGTGACGACGACGATGCTGCAGCAGAACCCCGATATCTGCGCCATCATCGATTTCTGGGATGGTGACGCGACTGGCGCTTCCGCCGCGATCCGCGACGCCAAGCTCGACGGCAAGGTGTTCCTGGTGACCACGGGCGGCGGCGAGAAGGCGGCCGATTGCGACAAGCTGCAGGACGGCACCTACGGCGCCGTGGTGATGACCGATCTTGCCCGCCAGTCGGGCGACATGAACGCCATCATCAAGTTCCTGCTACAGAGCGGCCAGCCGGCCGGCACCTCGCACACCTATATCTACACGCTGGAGAAGGCGACGACGAAGGCCGACCTGAAGCCCGACAGCTGCTGGGACCTGAAGGCGCTGCAGGCCGAAGCGGCGGCGAAGTAAGCCAGGCTTCCCAAGCTTAGCGCTGCCCCTCATCCGCCTGCCGGCACCTTCTCCCCGTATAGTGACGGGGAGAAGGGGAGTATGCCAACGCTGGTGACCCCCTCTCCCCGTCACTATACGGGGAGAGGGTAGGGGTGAGGGGCAGCGCAACCTGAGGCGGTTATAGCCCGGGTCCCTTTTTCTTTTCTCTTGGAATAGCAGCAGCCAATGTCCTTTCGCGAACGCCTCCAGTCCTGGCGCTACAATCTCGTGCCCGATCATCTTGTCGGCGAGATCCTGACCAAGCGCTGGACCGACAACGCCATCCCGTTCCTGGCGCTGGTGGTGACATTGGCGACCTTCGGCTCGCTCATTCCGGGCTTCTTCAAGCTGACCTCGCTGCAGGAATCGACCCGCCAGCTCGGCGAGTTCTCGATGGTGGTCACCGGCATGACGGTGGTGATGCTGGGCGGCGGCATCGACCTGTCGGTCGGTTCGATCTTCGCGCTGTCATGCTTTTCCGCCGTCTATGTCTTCTTCATCCTCGAACAATCGATCTGGCTGGCGCTCGCCGCCTCGCTTGCCACCGGCCTGATCTTCGGCGCCATCAACGGCTACCTCGTCGGCTATCTCAGGCTGCGCGCCTTCCTGACCACGCTGGTGACCTTCATCTTCGGTCGCGCGCTGTTCGACATCCTCGTCACCACCTATGCCGCCGACGTGCAGCTTTCGACCGCCACTTCGGATGTGCTCGATTTCATCGGCGACAGCACCTTCTGGGGCCTTTCCGTCTCGGTTTGGCTGGCGATCATACTGGCCATCGTCACCCATATCGCGCTGACGCGTTCAAGGCCGGGCTGGCATGTGCTGGCGGTGGGCGGCTCCCGCCGCTCGGCCCACAATGCCGGCATCCGCGTGCGCCGCACCGTGTTCATGACCTATGTCTTTTCCGGCTTCTGCGCCTCGATCGGCGGCTTCCTCATCGCCTGCCGCTTAAGCGGCGCAGGGCCTGGCACCGGCCTCAACCTGGAGATCATGGCGCTGACGGCGGCGGTGGTCGGCGGCGTCAGCCTTGGCGGCGGGCGCGGCTCGGTGATCAAAGGCCTGATGGGCGCCATCATCGTCTTGACCATGACCAACGGGCTGATCCGGCTGGGCTATGGCACCGGCACCAACCAAATGGTGCTCGGCATCATGCTGGCGGTGGCGGTGACCATCGATATCCGCTGGCTGAAGAACCGCCACAAGGTCCTGAACGAGGTCTATGTCGCGCCGGTCTACCTGAAGATGGGCGCGACGCAGTCGGCGGCTCCCGGCTCCGGCACGCCCTACGAGCTCGACAACCGGCTGTCGGCGGCCGACCATATCGGGCTTGGCGAGCTCGAGGGTCCCGAGGACGTCATCCTCGACCGCGACGACCATCTCTATTGCGGCACCCGCCATGGCGAGATCGTGCGCTTCTTCGCGCCGGACTATGTGAAGTCGGAAGTCTTTGCCCATATTGGCGGCTTTCCACTCGGGCTCGCCTTCGACAAGGCGGGCAACCTCATCAGTTGCGTCGGCGCCATGGGGCTCTATTCCGTCTCGCCGGAGCGCGAGGTGAAACGGCTGTCGGCGGAGACCGCGCGCTCCTGGACCTCGATCGTCGACGACGCGCGGCTGCGCGACCCGAACGACTGCGATATCGCGCCGGACGGCCGCATCTATTTCACCGACTCGACCAAGCGCTACGACGCACACGACTGGGCGCTGGATTCGATCGAGAACCGCGCCACCGGCCGCCTGCTGGTCTACGATCCGACGGACGGTTCGACCAAAACGCTGCTCGACGGCTACCGCTACACCAATGGGGTGTGCATGGCGCATGACGGCAAGTCGCTGTTCTTCGCCGAAAGCTGGGCCTGCCGCGTGCATCGCTACTGGCTGGAAGGGCCGAAGGCCGGCACCGCCGAATGCGTCATCCGCGACATGCCGGGCTATCCCGACAACATCAACCGGGCGTCGGACGGCAATTACTGGATGGCGTGGCTGGGCATGCGCACGCCGAGCTTCGACCTGTCGCTGCGCCATCCCGACATGCGCAAGCGCATGACGCGGCGGCTGCCGCAGGACGAATGGCTGTTCCCCAACATCAACACAGGCGGCGTGGTGAAGTTCAACGAGAAGGGCGGCATCGTCGAGGCAATGGGCGACCTGACGGGCGGCGCGCACCCGATGGTCACCTCGATGCGCGAGCACAAGGGCTATCTGTTCGTCGGCGGCATCCTCAACAACCGCATCGGCCGCTACAGGATTTCTGGCGCTGACCCGAACTGGACCAGCACCGCTTCCTATTGGGGAGCGAGATCATGATCCTCGATCCGATCCTGGATATCTTCCGCGGCAAGGCCGTCACCATCCCGCCGCTCGACGGCGCCTTCCGGCCCAACACGCAGCTCGATGATGCACCGGCTTTCGCCGAACTGACCGAGCCCGACAATCTGCTGGCCAAAGGCGACAGTCTGCTCACCTCCAGCGGCAATGGCGTGTATGCGATCCGGGCCGGTGACGCGCCGAAGGTCGTCGAGACCTTTCCCTCTCCGGTCACCGCGCTGGCGCTGTCGCCATCGGGAGAACTGACGGTCGGGCTCGAAACCGGTAAGCTCTTGATATCGGGCAAGGACGTTGCGCTCCCGGCCGGCGTCCGCTGCATCACGGCGCTCGCCTATGCCGACGATGGCACGCTGTGGCTGGCCAACGGCTCGGCCGAGCATGCGCCATCGCAATGGGCCGCCGACCTGATGAAGAAGGGCGCGTCCGGTTCGCTCTGGAAGCGGGACGCTGCAGGCGGCGCGTTCGGCAAGGTGGCCGGGGACATCG
Source organism: Mesorhizobium sp. ES1-1 (assembly GCF_020164785.1). GTDB lineage: Bacteria > Pseudomonadota > Alphaproteobacteria > Rhizobiales > Rhizobiaceae > Mesorhizobium. Next base: position 103,257 of record NZ_JAIUGX010000004.1, read on the forward strand.
CCTTTCCCTATGGGCTGCATCCTGTTGGAAGCGATGTGGTGGTCAGCGAAAGCTGGCGTCATCAGCTTGTCCGCTTCGATGGCACGACCGGCCGCCGCTCAACCGTATTGACGCATCTGCCCGGCTATCCCGCACGACTTTCGCCATCCGGCGATGGGGGCGCATGGCTGGCCCTGTTCGCGCCGCGCAACCGGCTGATCGAATTCGTGCTGCAGGAAACGCATTACCGGCAGGACATGCTGGACCAGGTGCCGCCCGCCTACTGGATAGCACCGTCGCTTGCCTCCAGCCGCAGCTTCCTCGAACCGCTGCAATGCGGCGCCATCCGCACCATGGGCATCCACAAGCCGTGGTCGCCAAGCCGCTCTTATGGGCTGGTAGTCAAGCTCGACCCGGACATGCAGCCGCAGTTCAGCCTGCACAGCCGCGCCAACGGCTCGCGGCACGGCATCTGCAGCGTGGCCGAAAGCGAAGGCCGGCTCTTCGTCGCTTCCAGGGGCGGCGACTGCGTGCTGGCCCTCGACATCGCATCGGGAGGTTTCTGATGGAGCCGATCGTCCGTCTGGAGAACATCACCAAGACTTATCGCGGCGTGCCCGCCGTGAAGACTGTCAGCTTCGACTTGCGCAAGGGCGAGATCCACGCGCTGCTCGGCGAGAATGGCGCCGGCAAATCGACGCTGACCAAGATCATCGCCGGCGTCGTCGACGCCACCTCCGGCAAGATGTTCCACAAGGGCCAGGAGATTGCCTACGCCTCGCCGCATGCTGCACTTCAGGCCGGCATTGCCATGGTCTTCCAGGAAACCAGCCTGGTGCCGTCGATGACGGTGGCGCAGAACCTCTATCTCGGCACGGAAAAATTCCTGAACCGGCTGCGCGGCACCTACATCTCGGCGCAGCAGTTCCTCCAGTCGCTGAACTTCCCGGTCGACCCGAACGCCATGGTGGCGACATTGGGCGCCGCCAAGCGGCAGATGGTCGAGATCGCGCGCGCGGTCCACCACAATGCCGAGATCATCATCTTCGACGAGCCGACGGCGACGCTGACACCGGAAGAAAAGCGCCACTTCTTCGCGCTGATCCGGCGGCTGAAGGCGAGCGGCGTCTCCATCGTCTTCATCAGCCACGCGCTGGAAGAGGCGCTGATGATCGCCGATCGCATCACCATCCTGCGCGACGGCGAGCTGGTCGTCACCGACGACACGGCGGCCTTCGACCGCGACAAGATCGTCGCCGCCATGGTCGGTCGTACGTTGTCGGGGCAGATCTACAGCCAGCGCGACGAGGCCAGGCTGCGCAAGGCCGGCAAGAAGGTCCTGTCGGTTCAGGACATCTCGATGAGCAATGTCGTGCGCAACAATTCCTTCTCGATCTTCGAGGGCCAGATCACCGGCGTGTTCGGGCTGATAGGATCGGGCCGCACCGAGACGTTCAAGATCATCTCGGGCATCTACAAGCGCGACTTCCGGCGCGGCGGCGCCATCGAGCTGGACGACAAGCCGGTGCGCTATCTCGTGCCCAGCGAAGCGGTGGCCGACGGCATCGTCTATGTCACCGAGGACCGCAAGAGCGAAGGCATTTTCGAGACGATGGGCATCGCCGAGAACCTGTTCGGCGGGTTGCTGGCGGCGGGCCGCGAAAAGGCCTGGGTGATCAACCAGCAGGAGATGCGGACGCTCTCGGCCGAATGGGCAAAGACGCTGAACATCAAGGCGATCAACGACAATGCCCGCGTGGTCGAGCTGTCCGGCGGCAACCAGCAGAAGGTGGTGATCGGCAAGGGCCTTGTGCAGCAGCCGCGCATCGTCATCTTCGACGAACCGACACGCGGCGTCGATGTCGGCGCCATCGCCGAGATCCACCAGATCATCAACCGTCTGGCCGACGAGGGACTGGCCGTGGTGGTCATCTCCTCCTACCTGCCGGAAATCATGAACCTGTCAGACCGGATCCTGGTGTGCCGCCAGGGCCGCATCGTCGAGGAGTTCTCGCCGGCGGAGGCGACCGAGGAAAAGATCATGTATGCGGCGGTGCATTAGGTTGTTGTTGGAGGGTATGCACAGTGTGCCGGAGCTTCGAGCTTGCGGCGCCACCCGTTCGTCAGTTCGTCATCCACGGGCGAAGCAAGGAGCGTAGCGACGCGGCGCAGACCCGAGGATTCATGCCGGGACTCCGAAGCGCCGCAGCGGCACAGAATTCTGCTCCGCTGAGTTCACCGGCGGACGTCACGGAATGGATGCTAGGGTCTTCGCGACGGCGCTTTGCGCCTGCTCCACCCTAGGATGACGAAGGGTGAGGGGTCCGCAAACTTGAACGCTTCTGATCCTACCCGCATAAAAAGCTGAATCATAAGAGCCGATTAGCCTACTTTGCTTGAGACCTGATTCAACGACCTCATCAAGATACAGAAGGAAAAGCGATGGCCACCACAAAACTCCTGACCGATGCCGAGGTTGAACGAATTCCGGCGGTGAAAGCGGTCTTCGACGACATCCGCGCAACGCGCAAATCGGATTTCGTCAACAATTTCTGGCGCGGGCTGGCCAATGATCCGGCGGCGCTGAAGCGCATATGGGAACAGCTCAAGGTGGTGATGGTTGCCGACAGCGCCATCGACCCGCTGACCAAGGAGATGATCTACATCGCCGTGTCGACCGCCAATGGCTGCTCGTATTGCGTCCACTCGCACACGGCCGCTGCTCGGGCCAAAGGCATGACCGATGCGCAGCATGGCGAGCTGGTATCGATCATCGGACTGGCCGGCCAGACCAATCACATGGTGACCGCACTGCAGATCCCGGTCGACCCGCAGTTCGACGTGAAGTGAGGCGAAGCGTCGTTTCCTTCTCTCGCAAGGGGAGGAAGGGGCAGCGCTTACACAGGCCGGTATACCTTCTCCGCCGTGTTCCAGAAAATGTCGGCTTCGGCGGCCCAGCCATGCTTTGCGACCGCGGCGCGGTGCGCCTTGATCAGCTCCGCGTGACTGGTCCACAGTTTCTCGATCGGGAAGTTCGAGCCGAACATCAAGTGGTCGCTGCCAAGGATGTCGATCGCGTTGTCGACGATGTAGGCGATCAGCGCCGGATCGTTACGGTGCACGAAGGTGCCGAGACCGGAAAGCTTGGCGTAGAGATTGGGCGCGGCCGAGAGCGTGCGCAAGCCAGCCTTCCAGGCTTCGGTCGTCTCCGGCTCCATGCCGATCAGCATGCCGGCGTGGGTGAGGATGAAGTTGGTTTCCGGGTTTTCGCCCACGAGCGTTAGCCCGTCTTTCATTTGGGCAGGGAAGAGCTGAAGGTCGAAGGACAGGCCGTAGTCCTTGAGCCGGCGTACATTGGCGCGCACCTTGGGATCTATGACCTGATCGGCCGAACTGGCGAAGCGGAAGGCTGGCGTCTCGTGCCAGTGCAGTTGCATGCGCACGCCGCGCAGCAGCGGATACTTCATCAAGCGGTCGATCTGGGGCCTGATATCGTCCACCGTCATGTCTGTGTAGCCGACGATCGCGTGGGGCCAGCCGGTCTCGTCGGCTGTCTTCTGCAGAAAGGCGACTTCCTTCTCGAAATCCTCCTTGGCCCAGTTGGTCTGAACATAGACGGCCCTTTCGACGCCGGCGCCCTCCTGGTCCTGGAGAAACTCCTCGATCGGATAGTCGCGGCGGATGGGTTCGTAAGGGCCGAAGATGCGTGGCACCATCGGCCCGACCAGCCAAGGCTGGTCCTGCTGGCGCCAGATGTGGAAATGCGCGTCGATGGTCTTCTGCATCACGAAACCCTCTTCCAGATTGTCGCCGCGTGCGGGGCAGGGCGGGCGAGCGACAGGATGAAATCGCCAAGGCCGGCGAGAGACGAACCGTCGACCAGATCGTCGAGGTCAGGCAGGATAGCGCGCAGCGCCGCCGTTTCCGGCCGGAAACGCGGATCGCCGGCCAGCGGGGTCGCCAGCGAAAGGCGGAAGGCGCGGGCGCTCAGCCGCCGCATCGCCATCTCCAACTCGGCATGGTCGCCGCGTTCCAGCGCATCCGAGAGAATGACCACCGCGGCGCCGCGCGCGAAAGACGAAAAGCGCGGCACGGAGAGGAAGGCAAGCAGCGTCGGCCCCATGCGGGTGCCACCGTCCCAGTCATCCACCTGGGCCGCGGCGCGTGCCAGCGCCTGATCTCGGTCGCGCAGGCGCAGGGCCGAGGTGATCCGGGTGAGTCGCGTGCCGAAGGTGAAGATCTCGGCGCGGTCCGTGCCTTGAACGGCGGCATGCGCGAGCTTCAAATAATCGGCCGTGTGCAGCTTCATCGAGCCGGAGACATCGATCAGCAGCAGGAGCTTGCGCGCCACGGTCTGGCGGCGGCGCAGCAGCGGCGAGGGGACGTCGCCATCCGCGCTGACGATCTCGCGCAGCGACCGGCGCAGGTCGAGCTTGCCGCGCGAATGCGTGCGCACGGTGCGGAAGGAGCGGCGCGAGGGCAGCGCGCTCGACAAGCCGCAGCGAAAGGCGGTCAGCCTGTCCTCGTCGCGCTCGAATTCGCGGAGGCTCAACTGCTCGCGGGCCGAGGATAGTTCGCCGCCCTCCTGGCTTTGCTCGACCTCCATGCGGTCGTCGTCTGCGCCGCCATCATCCTTGACGCGGGTTTCCTCGTCCGGATCGCCTTCGACCATTGCCGGCGTGCTGCCATAAAAATGGCTCTGGAAATGCGCTTCGAACTCCTCACGGCGGTCGGGTGGCGGCGCCAAGGTGGCAAGCGCCGCCTGGCGGATGTCGCCCATGGAGCGCGGCCCAAGCAATGTCACCGCCTGCATGAAGCCGGAGACCTGCTCCGGGGCGACGGCAAAGCCATAGCGGCGCAAAAGGCGGCCGAAGTGGAGGAAGGGCTGGGCGGCGCGGGGCAAGCTCTCCTCGCCCCGTTCACGGGGAGAGGATGCCGGCAGGCAGGTGAGGGGCGGCGCCACCTTCTGCCCACGATGGCGCTGCCCCTCATCCTCCCCTTCAGGGCACCTTCTCCCCGTGAACGGGGAGAAGGGGTCGTTCAGATCGCCCATCACCCCAGCGCCTCCTCGACAATCCGGCCAAGCTCCGGCGCGATGTAGGTGAGATCCTCCTCATCCTTGATCAGCACGCCAATGGCGCGGCGGAAGGCTTCCGGCCAAGGGCTGCCGCCCTTTTCCAGGATGGTCGCGGCGTTCGCCCACTCTACCGCCTCGGCGATGCCAGGCGGCTTGGCAAGCGGCCTGGCGCGGATGGTCTGCACGGCCGCCGCCACCGCGCGTGCGGTGGCTTGTGCGACATCGCCGGCGCGCAGCATGATGATGGCGGCCTCACGCTCGGCATCGGGATAGCCGATCCAATGGTAGACGCATCGCCGGCGCAGCGCTTCGGCGAGTTCGCGTGTGCGGTTCGAGGTCAGGATGACGATCGGCTGTGCCGCCGCGCGGATCGTGCCGCGCTCGGGTATACTGATCTGGAAGTCGGAGAGAAATTCGAGCAGCAGGGCCTCGAACTCATGGTCCGAACGGTCAATCTCGTCGACCAGCAGCACGCGCTGTTGCGGCGCCCTAAGCACCTGCAGCAAGGGACGGGCGATCAGGAAACGGTCGTCATAAATGTCGATGTCCTGCTCGCCGGCATGGCGGATGGCGAGCAGTTGACGCTGGTAGTTCCACTCATAGAGAGCGTGCGCGGCGTCAATGCCTTCATAGCATTGCAGGCGCACCAGATCGCGGCCGAGCAACGTAGCGACAGCCTTGGCCGCCTCCGTCTTGCCGACGCCGGGCGCACCTTCGAGCAGGAGGGGTTTGCCCATCCGGATCGCCAGGAAGATGGCGGTCGCCAGGCTCTCGTCGGCGAGATAGCGTGAACCGGCCAGATGCTGCGCTACCGCCTCCGGCGACATCGCGACAGTTTCGGCGTTCGCTCCGGACATGTTGCCGCTCAGGTCGCCGCTTGCGCCCTGAGCGCGCGCAGGATGCGCTCCGGCGTGATCGGCAGCGTGTCGATGCGCACGCCGACCGCGTCGAACACGGCATTGGCGACCGCTGGAATCTGCGGATTGGCGCACATTTCGCCTGGCCCCTTGGCGCCATAGGGCCCGTCGGCCGAGGGCCGTTCCAGCACGATGATCTCGGTTTCGGCGAGGTCGCCGGGGCCTGGCATCAGATACTGGTTGAAGTCGGTGCCGCCATGGTCGCGGTTGGGATAATAGGGTTCGGTCGTCTCGTAGAGCGCGTGGCTGATGCCCATCCAGGACCCGCCGACAAGCTGCTGTTCGACCATTTTCGGGTTCAGCGCACGGCCGATCTCGAAAACGTTCTTCACGGTCAGGACAGTGACCTCGCCGGTCTCGTCATCGACTTCGACCTCGGCGACGGTGCAAGCATGCGCGTAGCAGGTCGACGGCTTCATCGCGCCGGTCTCCTTCTCCGGATAGGAGCGCGGGATCAGGAACATGCCGCGGCCGGAGATCGAGCGGCCGCGCTTGAAATGCGCCGACAGCGCGACATCGAAGATCGAGATCGCCTTTTGCGGCGCGCCCTTGACCAGGATGTTCCCCAGGCCGTCCGTCTCGAGGTCGGAGGCGTTGACCTCCAGTTCCTCGGCGGCCACTTCCAGCATCACCTGACGCGCTTCCTTGGCTGCCTGGATGACAGCGTTGCCGGCGCGGTGGGTGCCGCGCGAGGCGAACGTGCCCATGCAGTGCGGGCCGGTATCGGTGTCGGCGGTGTCGACGACGACGCGGTCGGTCGGCACGCCGATCGTCTCGGCGCAGATCTGCGCCATGATCTGCTTCATGCCCTGGCCGAGGTCGACCGACGACAGCGTCACCATGAAATTACCGGTCGGAGTCGAATGCACCAGCGCCTGGGTGGGGTCGCCGCCGAGATTCATGCCGGTCGGATAGTTGATCGCGGCGACGCCGCGTCCGCGCTTGATCGCCATCTCAAGCTCCCTTCGCGTAGGACGACATCGCCATGTATTTCTCCGCCACCGGCCAATCGGCGGCGCGCGAGGCTTCCTGCATGCATTCGATCAGCGCCGCCCCTTCGGTCGGCTGCCGATGCGCCTTCATGTCGCCGTCGCGATAGGCGTTGATGAAGCGGAATTCGAGCGGATCCATGCCGATCAGCCGCGCCAGCTTGTCCATCTGCACCTCCAGCGCGAAATCGCCGATGGTGACGCCGAAGCCGCGCATGGCGGAGGAGGGGGTGCGGTTGGTGTAGACGCAATAGGTGTCGATCCAGACATTGGGGATGGTGTAGGGACCGGGATAGTGGCCGGCGCCCTTCTGCGCGCCATAGGGCGAGTGTCGCGAATAGGCGCCGGCGTCGGTGTAGCCGGTCACCTTACGCGCAACGATGCGGCCATCCTTCATGACGCCGTCCTTGATGACGACCTTCTCGGCGGCGCGCGGCGAAGAGATCTGCATTTCTTCCTCGCGGCTGTAGATGAAGGAGACCGGCCGGCCGGTGAGCTTGGCGCCGAGGATGGCGATCGGCTCGACGATGACGTCGACCTTGCCGCCGAAGCCGCCGCCGACGGTGCCGCCGACGAAATGGAGCTTGCTTCCGGGCATCTGCAGGATGATCGAGGTGTTGTCGAGGGTGAAGAACATCGCCTGGGTGTTGGTGTAGCAGGTGAAGCGGTCGTTGCCCGCCGGAGCCACCACGCAACCGGTGGTTTCGGTCGGCGCGTGTTCGATTGGCGAGGATTGGTAGCTCTGTTCGAGAATGTGGTCGGCCTCGGCAAAGCCAGCCTCGACATCGCCGAACCGAACTTTGCGGCACTCGCCGCTGTCGTAGAGATAATAATTCTGGCCGTGATATTCGTTGACCAGAGGGGCGCCGGGCTTCAGCGCTTCCTCCATGTCGAAGACGGCCGGAAGCACCTCGTAGTCGACCTTGACCTTGGCCGCGGCTTCCTGTGCCGCGCGCTCGGTATCGGCCAGTACCGCCACAACGGCCTCGCCCTTGAAGCGCACCTTGCCGTCGGCCAGCACGGTCTCGTCCTCGGGGCCGACCTGGATCAGGATCAGGATGGTGTAGACATTATGCGGCACGTCCTTGGCCGTGAGCACCCTTGCGACGCCTGGATGTTTCTCGGCTTCGGAGGTGTCGATCGAGCGGATCCGGGCATGATGATGGGGGCTGCGCACCATCTTCAGATGCAGCATGCCGGGGAAGTTGCGGTCGGCAAAGAAACTGGTCTTGCCGGTAACATGGCCGGGCGAATCCGAGCGCGGCCGATCCTGGCCGATCTCGTGCAGATCGTCCTTGCGGACATCGGCGAAGTAATTCTTGCGCAGTTCCATTCTGTTGGTCCTTCAGGCCGCGTTCTGCGAATTGGCGCGGGCCGCGAGCAGCACCGCCTGGATAATCGGCTCATACCCCGTGCAGCGGCAGATATTACCCGACAGCGCTTGGACCACCTCGTCGCGGCTGGGATTGGGCGTATGGTCCAGCAGCACCTTGGCGGCCATGATCATGCCCGGTGTGCAGAAGCCGCATTGCGAGGCGAAAGCGTCGAGGAAGGCGCGCTGCAGCGGATGCAGGACGCCGCCTTCTGACAGGCCGGACGTCGTCGTGATGGCGGTACCATTGCAGTTCTCGGCCAATGTAAGGCAGGAAAGCCGGAGTTCGCCGTCGATGATGACCGAGCAGGCGCCGCAGGTGCCCTGATGGCAGCCACCCTTCGGCGAGGTGTCGCCGATCTTGTCGCGCAACGCATGCAGCAGCGTCGAACCGCTGTCGATGAATTCGGCCGTCTCGCTGCCATTGAGCGTGAATTGGACCGGGACCTTCGCCATTTTTCCTCCTTGCGCGCCTGCCCGAGCAATCGGACAGACGCGCCCCCCGACAGTTGACTAGCTGAGCAGCAACCGGCCGAGATGGACCGGCAGCACTTCGTTGCGATACCAGGCGCTGGCGATCGGATCGGTGGCCGGCGAGGTGCTTTCAGTGGCAACGGCCAGGGCCGGTGCGATGCCTTCCTTCGTCAGGTTTGCGCCGACCAGCGCCATTTCCGCCGCCTTGGCGCGCATCGGCCTGTCGGCCATGCAGCCAAGGGCTATCCGGGCCGAGGCTATGGTGCCGTCGGCTGCCCGTTCGACCAGGGCGGCGATGCTCAGCACTGAAACGCCCTTCGGCTTGACCCGGGAGACTTTCAGAAAGCGAAAGCCATCTTGGGGCACGGAAAAGCCGACCGAGGTCACGATCGCGCGGCTGACGTCGCGGTGCGCCAAAAAGGCGTCGATCGGCGTTTCGCCATCCTCCGTCGTGACGGTGGCATCGAGCGCCAGAAGGGCAACCGCGAAGTCCCCATAAGGCGTGGGCGCGAAGAGATTGCCGCCGACAGTCGCCATGTTGCGGACGGCCGGCCCGCCGACGGCGCGCGCCGCCCCGGCAAGGAAGCCAAGTTCCGCATGACGGGCGACCGCCGCCATCGTCACCGAAGCGCCGATGCGGGCCTTGCCGTCGGAAACGTCTATTGTCGAAAGGGATGGCTCCGTCGAGCGAACGAGGCCGGTGACCGAGACGTCGCCCTCATTGGCGGCGCGCACGACCAGGGTGCCGCCGCCGAGATAGCGCGTGCCTGCCGACTGCAGGGCGGCATTGGCGTCCTTCAGGGTCGAAAAGGTCTGCAAGGCGAGCGCCATGACTGTCTCCGTCAGCCCTGGCCGGAGAAGTGGCTCTTCAAAGCGTTGAAACCGCCCTGAAAAACGTTTGCGCCCATGCCCTCGGCAAGCTTGTCGGCTTCCTCAGACGCGGCGTCGAAGCTGGCGGTCCATTCCGCATAGGTGCGGTCGCCATCGGTGACGCGCCGCAGTTGCAACGTCGCCTTATGGTTTGTCAGGGGCTGCGGCGTCTCCAGGATGGAGTAGCTGACGAGGAAATTGTCATCGGAGAAGTCGAGCAGCTTCTCACGGATGCGGGCCCCGCTGGCCAGCTGGAAGTTCCGCACGCAGCCGATTTCGCCAGCGTCCTTGCCGTCCTCGATATGGCTTTCGACCATGCGCGGATGCCAGCCGGGCAGACCGTTGAAGTCGCGTATGCGTGCCCAGACCTTTTCGACCGGCGCGTCGATGACGCTGGAGATGGTGACTTTCGCCATAGGATTTTCCCTTGCAACTGCGACAGGATGCTAGGGTAGGCGGGCCATTGCCTCGGCGCTTATCAATGCGTCTCAAACGCGTATCAAGGAGTCTGAAAAAGGCCCGTTCCGCGCCTCAGGCGATCGCCCTGGCGGCCTCGCGATAAAGCGTCGGCGGCACGCCGACATGGTCGCGGAAGAAGCGCGAGAAATTGCCCTGGGTCGTGAAGCCGAGATTGCAGGCGACCGAAATCAGCGGTTCGCGCGACCATTGCAGCTGCCGCACGGCTTCCTCCATGCGCAGCGTGTTCCAATATACATTGGGCGTCAGGTTGGTCTGCTCCTTGAACAGGGCGAAGAAATGCGGCCGTGACAGGCCGACGCTGCGCGCGACCTCGTCGAAGCAGATGCGTTCGCAGACATTGGCCTTCATCAGCTGGATCGCCTTGCGGACGCGAAAGTCCTGCATCGTATGGACGCGAAGACGTGCCTCCCGCGGCGACGAAGCGTCGGCCGCGTCCAGCACACTGTCGATGAAGCGCTCGATTTCGTAATTGGCGACGTCATCGATGCTTTCATTGTCGGTGAGGTGGTCGAGCAGATTGGCGGCCGCCTGGTGCAGCCAGGGTTCGAGCGTGATTGCGGCCTGTTGGAACAATGGCGCGGACGAGGGCAGATCACGGCGCCGACGCGCCCAATCAGGGTCGATGTAGAAGGCCAGGAACAGGCCGGGCGCCCCGTTCCGCGACAGGACGTGGCTATGCGGCTGGAAGGAATTGATGCCGGCTGCGGTGCATGGACCAAGCCGCACCGTCTCCCGGCCGATTGTCATCTCGCCGGCCGTGCCTTCCAACCATATGATCAGATGTGCCTCGACATGGGCATGGGTGACGAAGTCGCTTGCGACATTCAGGATAGAAACATGTCCGAACCGGCCCCAGTAGAGCCTGATCGCTTCCGTCATGGGTATATCCTCCCGCGGGCGACTGGCCTCCCTTCGCACGCCCGGGGATTGTGCGGCTGAGTTCGGGCATACGTCAAGGCGCGGCGGGCCGGTTGACATGCCGGGCACCGAGGCGGGACTGATTTTCAGACTGAGCGATAGGCTCCGGAACGACAGAGGTTCGGCAGTGCGCCGTCAAACCGAAGCGGTCATACCGCCGTCGACATAGAGCGTGTGCCCGTTGACGAAGGACGATGCGTCGGACGCCAGGAAAACGGCGGCGCCGATCAGCTCGTCGACATTGCCCCAACGGCCCGCCGGTGTGCGCTTTTCCAGCCAGGCCGAGAATTCCGCATTGTCGACCAACGCCTGGTTCATCTCGGTGCGGAAATAGCCTGGTGCGATGGCGTTGATCTGCAGGCCGTGCCTCGCCCAGTCCGCGCACATGCCTCGCGTCAGGTTGCGGATGGCGCCCTTCGTCGCGGTATAGGGCGCGATGTTGGGCCGGGCCAATTCGCTCTGCACCGAGCCGATGTTGATGATCTTGCCCCGGCCCCGACCGATCATGTGCCGGGCGACGGCCTTACCCGCGTGGAAGGCACCCGAGACGTTGGTCCTGAACAGCCGCTCCCACTGCTCTTCGGGAAAGTCCTCGAGCGGGGCGCGGAACTGAAGACCGGCATTGTTGATCAGGATGTCGATAGGACCGATCGCGGCCTCGATCCTGTCGATTTCCGCCGCCACCGCGCGGGAGTCTGTCACGTCGAAGACGGAGGCGTGCGCACTGAAGTCGGCTTCGCGCAGCTTTTCGACGGCGGCCCCGGTCTTGCCGGCATCGCGGCCGTTGAGCACGACGGCTGCGCCGTGTTCGGCGAGACCTCGGGCCAGAGCGAAACCGATGCCCTGGCTGGAGCCTGTGATCAGCGCCAACCGGCCCGCGAGATCAAACAAGGGGCTTGGCACGGCCGGCTTAATCGCTGCGCCTGAAGTTGCGGATGCGGTCGAACAACACGGCCATCAGGATGGCGCCGCCAATGAACACGCCCTGCCAGAAGGCGTTGATGCCGAGCAGGCCGAGACTGTTGCGGATCACCTCGATGAGCGCCGCGCCGACGATCGCGCCGAAGGCGGTGCCTACGCCGCCGGCGAGGTTCGCACCGCCGATGACGGTGGCTGCGATGACCTGCAGTTCCATGCCGGTGCCGATATTGGTGGTGACGGCGCCGAGCCAGCCGGTCTGGATGATGCCGGCAATGCCCGCCGACAGCGCTGAGATCATGTAGACGGCGACCTTGATCTGGCGGACCGGCACGCCGGTCAGCCTCGCGGCATGCTCATTGCCGCCGATGGCGAAGATGTGGCGGCCGAACTTCGTCCAGCGCAGGGTGAAGCCTGTGATCAGCGCCAGCAGGATCGTGTAGAGCACCGGATTTGCGATGCCGAACACCCAGGCGCCGCCGCCGAGCGCCAGCAGCTTGTCGTGATCCGGGCCGAACTGGAAGACGACGGTGTTATTGGAGGCGACCATGGCCAGGCTGCGCGCAATCGACAGCATGCCGAGCGTCACCACAAAGGGCGGAAAGCCCAGATAGGCGATCAGCACACCATTGAAGGCACCGATGGCGAGCGCGGTTGCGATCGAGGCCAGAATGCCGATTTCGATCGAGTAGCCTGCATGCATCGTCACCGCCAGAACCATGGAGGACAGGCAAAGCACCGAGCCCACCGAGAGGTCGATGCCGCCGGTGATGATGACGAAGGTCATCCCCAGGGCGATGATGGCGACGAAGGTGATGTTGCGGGTGATGTTGTAGAGGTTCTTCGAGGTGGCGAAGGCGTCCGTGGCAAACGACAGGAACAGGCAGGCTACGATCACCGCGATCACCACCCAGAAGGTCTGGCTGGCAAACAGCCTGGCGGGCAGGGTTTGCTGCTTGTGTTCGATCGGCTGGTCAATTGTCAGTGCCATCGGCGACCTTCATCTGCTGTTCGTGGTGAACGCCTGATATCAAACCTGTTCGATCGCGCCCGTGATCAGCCCGGTGACTTCCTCGGGCGAACTCGATGCGATCGTCTTGTCGGCGACCTTGCGGCCGCGCCGCATGACGATGACACGGTCGGCGACGGTGAAGACGTCTGGCATGCGGTGGCTGATCAGCACGACCGCGATACCCTGGTCGCGCAGATGGCGGATGAGATTGAGCACCTCGGCGACCTGACGCACGGAGATCGCCGCGGTCGGCTCGTCCATCAGCACGATCTTGGCTTGCGAAAGCATGGTGCGGGCGATGGCCACCGCCTGGCGCTGGCCGCCCGACATCTGCTTGACCAGATCGCGTGGACGGGTCTCGGATTTCAACTCGGCGAAGATCTGGCCGGCACGCTTGTACATCGAAGCGTAATCGAGGATGCGGAACGGTCCGACGCCGCGGCGTAATTCGCGCCCGAGAAAGACATTGGCGGCGGCGGTCAGATTGTTGCACAGCGCCAGGTCCTGGTGGACGATCTCGATGCCGTGCTGGCGGGCTTCCACCGGCTTGTGCAGGACAAGCTCCTTGCCATCCATCCGCATGCTGCCGTGGCTCGGCGGAAAATTGCCGGCGATCATCTTGACCAGCGTCGATTTGCCGGCGCCATTGTCGCCCATCAGTCCGACCACCTGGCCGGGCTCGATCGACAACGATACGTCGTTGACGGCCTGAATGGCGCCGAAATGCTTTGATATGTTGGTGAGTTCGAGAACCGCCACCAGCCTTCTAGCCTCCCCGTTCTGTTGCCTGCTGCTGTTCCCCGCTCGTCGCGCGGGCGCTGCTTTGGCCTCGCTTTCCCCGGCTCCTCCCGGAAACAGCGTCAGCGTTCTTTTACGCAAAAGCCGGCGCGCGTCAATCAATTGTCAGACGAACAGGGGGCTCCTTCACAGCAAAAATCTGTTTTGTAGGACAAATAGGATTGACGTCGTCGACACGACGATATTAGCTAAGGATAGGAGGAGATCATGCCGATGCCTGGCCGGGAAGCTGGCTGGAACCGGCGTGGGTCTTATCGGCCGATGGCTAGGTTCACGCATGTGGAGCCGGCCTGAGGCGATCGGGAAATGCTTATCGATCTGCCTGGGACATGAGTGCTCGTGCAACGAACCTCTGTCATCACGCATCCGGTCGATTTGTGTGGCGGGCACGCCGTGTCCGTCTGTTTCAAGGGAGGACTGACATGAGGAAAACACTTTTGCTCGCCGCCGTCGCCGCCATGGCGTTGGGCGCCGGGCCGGCTTTGGCCAAGAAACAGCTCGTCATCGTGGTGAAGGGTCTCGACAACCCGTTCTTCGAAGCCATCCACCAGGGCTGCGAAAAATGGAACAAGGAAAACGCGTCTTCGGAATATGAGTGCTTCTACACCGGACCGGCATCAACGTCGGACGAGGCCGGCGAGGCGCAGATCGTGCAGGACATGCTGAGCAAGGCCGACACGGTGGCGATGGCGATCTCGCCGTCGAACGCCCCGCTCATCGCGCAGACGATCAAGAGCGCCAATCCGACGATCCCGATCATGACCCTCGACGCCGACCTCGGCAAGGACGATGCGGCGCTGCGCAAGACCTATCTCGGCACCGACAACTATCTGATGGGCAAGAAGATCGGCGAGTACATCAAGAAGGCCAAGCCGAACGGCGGAACGATCTGCACGATCGAGGGCAACCCGGCCGCCGACAACATCCTGCGCCGCGCGCAAGGCATGCGTGACGCGCTGACCGGCAAGGAAGGTCTCGCGACGCTTGCCGGCGAAGGTGGCTGGACCGAAGTGGCCGGCTGCCCGGTGTTCACCAATGATGACGGCGCCAAGGGCGTTCAGGCGATGACCGACATCCTCGCCGCCAACCCCAAGCTCGATGCGTTCGGCATCATGGGCGGCTGGCCGCTGTTCGGCGCTCCGCAGCCTTACCGTGACCTGATAGGCCCGCTGAAGGACAAGATCGCCAGCAATGATTTCGTCATCGGCGCAGCCGACACGATCGGTGACGAGGTGGCCATCGCCAGGGACGGGCTCGTGACCGCGCTGGTTGGTCAGCGTCCGTTCGAAATGGGCTACAAGGCGCCGGCGGTGATGATCGATCTCATCGAAGGCAAGACTGTCGCCGATCCGGTGTTCACCGGCCTTGACGAATGCACCAAGGACACGGTCGACACCTGCATCCAGAAGTAAGTTGGATCAAGGGGCGCCTGGCAACGGGCGCCCCCTTTTCCGAAGCGACGCCCTGGCGGAGCAACCGGCTCCAGCCTTGGCACGTGCATCACCTGAATTTCGGCAACGATATCGGCGCGCCGCACGGGCCCGGAACCATTGCGGACGGAACTGCCGACGCATTGGACCGTGGATGCCGGACGACCTATCACAGAAGCAATCGGATGTCGGCAAGGCGGCCCCCGCCGACCGACCGGCAGGCCTGAGACGCCCCGACGCGGCGCATTTTCCAGGCTCGAGCGTCCATGCTTCACTGGCCGGCGAGATAGGTCTGCGCATCGTGCGCGGCGATTACCCGCCCGGCACCATTCTCCCCAACGAGGCAAAATGGGCTGAGACCTTCAATGTCAGCCGCTCGGCGGTGCGCGAAGCCATCAAGATGCTGATGGCGAAGAGCCTGCTGGCGTCGCGACCCAAGATCGGCAGCTGGGTCGAGCCGAAGGAGCGCTGGAACCTGCTCGACCGTGACGTGCTGGGCTGGTACGCGACATCGCCGGATCGCGAAGCCTTCCTGCGCACCGTCCACGAGTTCCGGCGTATCATCGAGCCGGAGGCATCCGCGTTCGCCGCAATGCGGCGGACCGACGAGCAGATGGAAGAGATCAGCAAGGCATGCCGTGAGATGGGCGAGGCGGCAAGCCTGCCGGAGCGCATTCGCGCCGACACACGCTTCCACCTCGCCATTTTGCGCGCGTCCGGCAACGACCTGCTTGTGCCGCTGGGCGTGCTCATCGAATCCGCGCTCGACCATTTGTTCGCGTACGCCACGCAGCGGGTCGGCGATCAGCAGCATGCACAGAAACTGCATGAGGCTATCGAGAGGAACATCCGCCTGCAGCGCCCCGCCGCAGCCCGCAATGCGGTGCACAGGCTGCTGGCCGACACCGACGCCGCGATCGGACGGGGACCCCGGTAAGGCGGCCGGTCCGGCTCAGATCGTCTGATTGACCCCATCCTTGGAAGGCATCAGGTCGATGCCGTTGACCTTGCCGATATGTGTGGCCAGCATCGGCACGAATTGCTCGGCTGGGCCGGTGGCATGAGCGCCGGCGAAGGAATTCTTGGTGGCGTTGCCGAGCGGGTTGGCGATCCCGGCGGCTCCTGCCATGGATTCCAGATAGGTAAGGTCCTTGAAGGCGTTGGCGATGGTGAATTTATGCGCGTCGCGATCGCCCTCCAGTGTCCAGCGCATGAAGGTCTGGTAGAAGCCGCAATCCATGCGGCCGTTGCGGATGACGCTGTCGAAGCGCGGCGGCGAGATACCCACCTTCTGCGCCAGCGCCAGTGCCTCGGAATAGATCGCGGCGTAGCCGAGCGAGATGAAATTGTTGAGGAGTTTCATGCGATGGCCGTCGCCTGTGTCGCCGATATGGACGATGCGCCCCGCCCAGGTTTCGATCACCGGCTTGACCCGGGCGAAGACGGCGTCCGGTGCGCCGACCATGGCGTCGAGCGTGCCTTCCCAGGCCTCCTTGGGCGTGCGGCTGAGCGGGGCGTCGACATAGTCGACGCCGAGCGCCGCGAGTTCGGCGGCGAGAGCGACGGTGGAGACAGGATCGGAGGTCGAGCAGTCGACGACGACCGAGCCCTTCTTCAATCCTTCCTTCAGGCCGCCGGGGCCGCGGATGATGGCCTCCACCTCGCGCGAGCCTGTCACGCAGATGAAGACGATGTCGGACGCGGCGGCAACCTCACGCGAAGTGGCGGCTTCCCTGGCGCCCCGGCCAAGCAGGTCTTCCGCCGGCTTGCGATTCTTGCGGCCGAGAAAGGTCAGCGCATAACCCTTGTCGACGATGTTCTTGGCTATCCCGTGCCCCATCAGCCCAAGGCCGATGAAGCCGATCGTCTCGCTGGCAGCAGTCGTGTTCATGTCGTCTCGTCCTGTTTGCACTGGTGATGTCCGCAATCGCGCTTTGGGGGGAACCGGCGGTTGCGAAGCGGCTTATTGTCTGACAATACACATAAATACCCAGCATTGGAGATCAAAATGACGAAGCGGATCATGTTCACCGGCGGCAGCGGCAAGGCCGGACGGCACGTCGTGCAGTATCTGGTCGAGCAGGGCTGCCAGGTGCTCAACATCGACACCAAGCCGCTCGACAATCCCAAGGTTCGAACGCTGATCACCGACATTACCGACAGCGGGCAGGTCTTCAATGCGCTGTCGAGCTATATGGGCCTGCACGAGTTCGATCCGTCGCTGCGCGCCCAGCCGGTGGACGCCGTGGTGCATTTCGCAGCCATACCGCGCATCATGATCACGCCCGACAATGAGGTGTTCCGCATCAATGCGATGGGCACCTACAATGTCATCGAGGCTGCGGTGAAGCTCGGCATCCGCAAGGTGGTGATCGCGTCCAGCGAGACGACCTATGGGCTGGTCTTCGCCAACGAGCCGCGCGATCCGACGCATTTCCCGCTGGACGAAGAGTATGACGTCGACCCAATGGACAGCTACGCCCTCTCCAAGATCGTCAACGAGAAGACGGCGCGCGCCTTCGCCGTGCGCAGCGGCATCGACATTTATGCGCTGCGCATCGGCAATGTCATCGAGCCGCACGAATATTCGCTTTTCCCGAAATGGTTCGCAGATCCAGGTTTTCGCAAGCGCATCGCCTGGAGCTATGTCGACGCGCGCGATCTCGGCCAGATCACCTTGCGCGCCATCGAAAAAGACGGGCTCGGCTTCCAGGTGTTCAACGCCGCCAATGATGACACATCGTCCGACCTGCCCACGGCGGAACTTCTCAAGCGGTTCTATCCGGGCGTCCCTGTAAAAGCCGATCTCGGGGAATACGAGACGCTTCTGTCCAATCGCAAGGCGCGCGACGTGCTCGGCTTCCGGCCGGAGCACAGCTGGCGCAAATACGTCAAGACGGCCTGATCACTGGGCGAAAAGCGGGTTCATCTGTGCAAAGCAGCCGGCATTGCCCGCCGAGCCGTTGGCCGCGCTTGACTGCCTGCTGAAACCGGACTTTCTGGATCCATGCGGGACGCGAAGCCGAGAAAGGACAAATCGACGGCGAAAGCGGCGGCGGCTGAGCGTCCGGCGGGCGTGCGCCCGCCCGACGCGGCACGCATCCCCGGTGCCAGCGTGCACACATCGCTGGCCAACGAGATCGGCCTGCGGATCGTGCGCGGCGACTATCCGCCTGGAACGATCCTGCCCAACGAGGCGAAATGGTCGGAAACCTTCAGTGTCAGTCGTTCGGCCGTGCGCGAAGCGATCAAGATGCTGATGGCCAAGAGCCTGCTGGCCTCTCGCCCGAAGATCGGCAGTTGGGTCGAACCGAAGGAACGCTGGAACCTGCTCGACCGCGATGTGCTGGCCTGGTACGCGACATCGCCGGACCGCGAGGTCTTCCTGAAGACCGTGCAGGAGTTCCGTCACATTATCGAGCCAGAGGCTACGGCTTTCGCCGCCATGCGTCGCACCGACGAGCAGATGGCCGAGATCAGCCTGGCCTGCAGGGAGATGGGCGAGGCGACCAGCCTGCAGGAGCGTACCCGGGCCGACACGCGCTTCCACCTCGCCATCCTGCGCGCCTCGGGTAACGACCTGCTCGTGCCGCTGGGTGTGCTGATCGAATCCGCCTTCGATCATCTATTTGCCTATACGACGCGTGAACTCGACGATCTCAGCCACGCGCAGAAACTGCACGAGACGATCGAGAAGAACATCAGGCTGCGGCGGCCGGACGCCGCACGCAGCGCGGTGCGCAAGCTGCTGGCCAACACCGACGGCGTCATCCAGTCCAGATAGGTGATCGTGCCGACGCCGCCCGCCCATTGTGTCCGCGGTCAGGATGTCAAACCCGACAGATGAAGGCGGGTCAGGCCTACCAGAAGCGCCTGGTCGCGGGCCGCGTGTTCGGGCGGGTTCAGGACAGGGTCGCCGTTGACGATTGCGCCCCAGAAGCCGCGCAGCTCCTCGACAAAGGCTTCCGCGTAGCCGGCGCGCAAATCTCTTGTCGAGAGAGTGTGGCCCTGCGACGTTTTCACCGTCAGCCGTGTCGGCTGGTGGTTAAGCCAGGGCGAAGGGAATTCGAGTTCTAGGCTGGCATCGTCGAAAAACAGCGTGATGCGTTCTCGGTAGTCGGCAAGCTTCGGCACGGTCAGATGCGTCATGGTCCACAAAGCCTGGCCATCGAGCAGCTTGACCGCACCTTGTCCCCCATCGCCATTGGCGAAGATCTGCGCACCGACGATCTCGCCGTCTGGTACTTCGAGCGCGTCGAGAAGGCCATGCACGGCGTTGACATCGTGAATCAGGGCGGAGCTGTAAGCCCCGGTAAATCCACGGAAAGCCAGATCGGTCAGGGGTATACCAATGGCGCGCTCCACCTGCTGCCGCTGTTTGTCGATGGCGGCCGCGATCAACTCCTTTGGGATATCGCCGCCGCGCTTGTAGCGGTGATGGGCGATGAAGGGCCAGGCGTCGGGGTCGTTGACCTCGACCGACACGGAGCGAAGCGTTCCGGCCGTGCCGGGAAGGGACTCAAGCGCCAGCCGGTAGCTTGGGTCGAAACGCTTCATATAGCCGACCTGCACCAGTTTTCCCGCCCTGTCGCGGGCAGCGGCGATGTCGGCGATCTCGGCCGGGGAATAGCAAAGCGGCTTTTCGCAGAACACGTGCAGCCCCCGGCTCAGGGCTGCCAGCACCTGTTCGTAATGCAGGGGGTCCGGCGAGCCGATGATGACGGCGTCGAGGCGCTGGTCGAGAAGCTGTTCGGGCGTTTCGAAACCGCGGACTCCATGGGTGTCGGTGACGAACTGCCGCGAGATGGGTGAGGGATCGGTGACCCCAACCAGTTCGAACAGGCCGGCGAGGCCCAGCAAGTTGGGAATATGCTCGACCTGGGAAATCATGCCGGCGCCGATGACCCCGGCCCTTAACCTGCTCATGCCGTCACTTTCTGAAGATTCTCAAGGGGTTGGTCAGGATGCGATCGCTGGCGACCGGTTGCCGATCTGCGCCAGCAGGCCGGCTATCTCGGCCTCGACCGCCTTCAAATCCTCGCCGCCGGACATGATCGAGATAACCTCATCGCGCGAGATGTCCGATTTGGCATAGGTGCCGCGATTGCGGCCCCGGTTGAGCAGCGTGAAGGTGTCGCCGACGGGATAGGCGTGATGGATGTTGTGGCTGATGAAGATGACGGCCAGGCCCCGCATGCGCGCCTCGATAATGAATTTCAACACCATCGCCGCCTGATGCACTCCGAGCGCCGAGGTCGGCTCGTCAAGGATCAGCACGCGGGCGCCGAAATGCACGGCGCGCGCGATCGCCACCGATTGGCGCTCGCCGCCCGACAGCGTGCCGACGGCCTGCGTCGGGTCGCGCACGTCTATGCCGATATCGGCCATCGCCTGGCGGGCGATGTTGTTGGCGCCTTCTTTGTCGATGCGCGAAAAGGGCAGGCTGCTGCGGGTGGGCTCGCGGCCGAGGAAGAAGTTGCGGGTGATCGACATCAGCGAGATCATGCCGAGGTCCTGGAACACCGTTGCCACCCCGAGGTCCTGGGCATCGCGCGGGCTGCGGAAGACGACCGGCTTGCCGTCGACCAGGATTTCGCCCTTGGTCGGCCGGTGGACGCCGGAGAGCACCTTGATCAGCGTCGACTTGCCGGCGCCATTGTCGCCGAGCAGGCAGTGAACCTCGCCAGGGTAGACCTTGATGTCGATGTCCTGCAGCGCGCGCACCGAACCGAAGCTGACGGAAACGCCGCGAAGTTCCATGGCGGGATGGATGGTCTGGGCAGACTGGCTCATTTGCCGCCTCCGCGTCCGAGAGCCTTCAGCCTGATGTAGTTGTTGACCAGAACGGCCATCAGGATGACGATGCCGAGGAACACCTTGAACCAGTCGGTGTCGATGCCGGTATAGAAGATGCCCATCTGCACCAGGCCGAAGATCAGGGCGCCGAACAGCACGCCGTAGACGGTGCCATAGCCGCCGGTGAGCAGCACGCCACCGATGACGGCGGCGATGATGGCTTCGAACTCCTTGAGCAGGCCGCGCGTTGTGTCGGCGGAGCCGGCCTCCATAACCTGGATTGTGGCGAGCAGCGTCGCCGCGCAGGCGGTGTAGATGAACAGGCTGATCTTCACGCGGTCGACGGGCACGCCGACATTGCGGGCAGCGTTGAGATCACCGCCGGTGGCGAAGATCCAGTTGCCGTATTTGGTCTGGGTCAGCACATAACCGGCGAGCGCGGTCAGGCCGAGCCACCAGACAATGGACATCGGGATGCCGGCGACGAAGGGAATACCGTCGCTGCGCGTCGCGATCCAGCCCTGCGAACCCATCCAGTGGAAGAGCCCAGCGAATATGTGCCCGTTGAACAGGGCCGACGTGCCGGGATCCGGCGCGCCGTCGAGAATATAGGGGATCTGCGTGCGGCCGGTGACGGCGCGGGTGATGCCGATCGACAGGCCGCGCAGGATATAAAGCGAGGCCAGGGTGACGATGAAGGAGGGCAGGCGGGTCTTTACCACGATCAGGCCGTTGACATAGCCGGTGAGGATGGCGACGGCGAAGGCGCAGGCTATGCCGCCCCAGAGCGGCAGCCCCCAGTACTTCACCGTCAGGCCGATGACGACGCCGGCGAAGCCGACCATCGAGCCGACGGAGAGATCGAATTCGCCGGCGATGATGAGAAGGGCGGCGGCGGTGGCGATGATGCCGAGTTCCGCCGACAGGGTCAGGAAGGTCATTGACCCTTGCAGCGAGTAGAGGTTCGCCGCGCCCGGCAGCAGCGCAAAGATGATGATTGTGGCCAGGAGCCCGCCGGCGGCGCCCGCTTCGGGCCGACGCAGCCATTGGGTCAGCCTGCCGGTGCTGGCCAACCGCTCGTCGGCGCCGGCCGCCCGCTTCGAGGTCATGCCGAAGCGGTCACTGGCCAGAGAGCCGGGAGCCGGTATGTCCGAAGGTATCGCCTTGTCTTCCACGGCAGCCATTAGGCTCCCCAATCGCTTACTGCGCAACATCGATCAGACACCCCGGGGAGGGGCTCGCGCGCGCCCCCAGGGTCTCTCTCCGGCTAGCGAATGCCGTCCTTGGCCAGCGCCAGGATCGCCTTGGCCTTGTCGGGCGTGTCGATGAACAGCGGGCCGGTGTAGGAATTGTTCTGCGGCCAGAAGCCATGCGTTGCCTGTTCGACCAGGTAGATGACCGGCAGGTAGCCCATCAGATATTGCTGGGCGTCCATGCCGAAACCCATTTCGCCGGCGACCACCGAATCCAGGACCTCGGGGCTGATGTCGAATGTGTAGAGCTTGATCTTGCCGAACAGCTCGTGATCACGGAAAAACGGGATCAGTGGATTGGCGGCGGTGGCACCGAGGGCAAAGACGGCCTGGGTGTCGGGATGCGCCGACAGATAGGCCTCGGTGCGGCGCTGGATATCGGCTGGATCGGGTGAGACGGTCAGAACCTCGGCGGCGCCGCCGGCCGCCTTCAGACCATCATTGACGCCCTGGCAGCGCTGGTCGAGGCTGACATTGCCGACCTCGTGGTTGATGCAGACGACCTTGAGCGTGCCTTCCTTGGCCAGCCGAGTTCCCGCCTTCTTGCCGGACTCATATTCCGAAACCGTGCCGACATAGAGCGACGTGCCGAGTTCGGCGCCTTCCTTCTCGCCCGAATCCAGCACGACCATCGGGATGTTGGCGGCAAGTGCGGCCTTGACCGATTTGCCGAGCGCGTTTGCGTCGGCGATCGACACGGCGATGCCGTCCGGCTTGGTGGCGACCGCGGCGTCCAGCAGCCGGGCCTGTTCGACGACGTCGAACACCTGCGGCGCGTAATATTCGACCTTGGCGCCGGTAAGCGCCGCCGCGTCGTCGACCCCGCGCTTGACCACCGACCAGTATGGGTCCGATGCCGATCCATGCACGACGAAAGTGATGCGGACGTCTTTCGGGTCTTTCAGCCCGGCGGCCTGCGCAATGCCGGCGAGCACGCCCACAGAGACGACAGCGCCGAGCGCCATTTTCAATATTGTCTTCATTTCAGTCTCCCATTGCCGTTGCGGTGCAAAAGCCCGTCATGGACAGGCTCTCGTTCTCCTCTTGGCGTGCGCCGCTCGCGGTGAGCGGTCACGTCGCGGATCGGGCGGCCGCTTTGCGGGCCTTTGCCGATGCCGATTGGTGTGCGTCGGCCGCGTTGCCGGGGCCGGTCGATTTCGCAAGCGCCGCGCGAAGCTCCTCGCGCAACGGCCTCATGCCGATGATGTCGATATCCTGGGCGCGGAGCCAGTCGCGGAACCCCTGGTCCCGGAACAATTCATATTCCTCGGTGCGGATATAGGCGGAACGCGGTTCGATCAGTTCAAGCTCACCAGGCGCATTGAAGTGCAGGCAAAAGAACGTCAGCCCGTCACGCACGCCCTCGACCAGGGCTTTATAAGCCGGTTCGACCGGCCGCGAGCGGGGCCGGCTCCAAGTCGTCTGGATGGCGGCGTCGAAAATGACGAAGCCCTCGGCGCGTGCCTGCGCGACGCCTGTCTGGAACGCCTGTTCAGTGACGCCGACCAGATTGTCGTTGGGCGAATAGGCCGACAGGGACTTGGTCAGCAGGATGGGGAGGCGATATTCCAGGCCGAGCCTGATATAGATATCGCAAAATTCCGGCGACAGCGCGGCGCCCATATGCGCGTCGAGGTGGGTGACATCGATGCCGGCGCGATAGGCGGCGTCGATCTGTGCGCGCAATTCGGTCTCGACCGCCTGCGGCGCGGCCTTGCGGCGGGTGGTCGCGACATCGGGCCAGAAATAGCCGAGCTCGTCGGTCAGGCCCGCCGCGCGGGACGGAGAGGTCAGCGGTCGCCATTTATAGTGCTGCTTCTCGCTGTTGAGCGTAAGGTGGACGCCGAGATCGATAGCAGGATCCGCGGCGGCCGCCTCGGCCATCTCGAGAAACCAGGGACAAGGCACCATCACCGCGCCGGAACTGCAGACGCCCAGCGCCGTCAGTTCGAGGAAAGCGCTATTTGCGCCGTGGCACATGCCGACATCGTCTTCATGCAGGACAATGCGGCGACGGGGAGCGGCGGTGTTCATGAACGGCGGTCTTCCCGGCTGAGGGCCGGCCGCGAGGGTCTTCCAAAGTGTGTTCCGTGATGCATGGAACCCGACCGTTTGCCCAACTGGACGCGATGGAACGCCCAAACCGGCCGTTCCGACAGAGCCACTTTTTCGGAATCGGATGGGTACGATTTTTCCAACGAGCGGCTAATTGGAATGGTGATTTCATTTGCCGCCAGTCGAACCCGGCGGGGTACGTGGCTATTGGATGGCTTGGTCCGATCAAGGCGGAGTGGTTCTTTCAAACAGGGCGGGCAAGCATACAGGGTGAGCACCATCGAACAAGGGAGACCGCCATGTACAGTGCCGGTGAGGAAGAGATCGAAGCTATCGCCAGGGTGATCCGCTCGGGCGCACTGTTTCGCTATGGCGAGGACAGCGAGTGCGACCGCTTCGAGGGCCGCTATGCCCGTCATCTCGGCGTCGAACATTTCGCGCTCGCCGCCAGCGGCACCTATGGGCTTGCCGCCGGGCTGATCGGCCTCGGCGTCGGCCCCGGCGACGAGGTGCTGGTTCCGGCGCACACCTATATGGCGACGGCGACCGCGGTACTGTCAGTCGGGGCCATTCCAGTCATCGTCGACATAGACGAGAGCCTGACCATAGATCCCGCTGCCTTGCGCGATGCCATCGGCCCGCGCACCAGGGCGGTGATCCCGGTGCATATGTGGGGCGCGGCCTGCAACATGAACGCGATCATGGAGATCTCGGCCAAGCGCGGCCTGCTGGTGCTGGAAGATGTCTGTCAGGGCATTGGCGGCGGGTACCACGGGCGCAAGCTCGGCTCGATCGGCCACGTCGGCGCCTACTCCTTCAACTATTTCAAGAATATGACCTCGGGCGAGGGCGGCGGCATCGCCACCAGCGATCCGAAAGTGGCGGAACGCGCGCGCTGTGCGATCGACCCCTGCCATTTCTACTGGCAGGGGCGCAGCGACAGCATCAAGCCGTTCGCCGGCATCGGCGCTCGCGCCTCCGAATTGATGGGAGCCATGCTCAATGTTCAGTTGGACAGGCTCGACGGCATCATCGAGGCGATGCGAGCGGAGAAGAAGAAGGTGTTGGCGGGCACACGGCATCTCGGCAATCTCGGCCTGATACCGTCGCCGATGAACAGCCCGGATGATGATTGCGCGGCGCAGGTTATGTATCTGTTGCCGAGCGAGCAGGCGGCCCGCACATTCTCGGCGACCATTCCAAGCGTCATTGCCGGCAAGACCGGCCGCCATAATTTCACCCAGTGGGACCAGGTGCTGATGCATGAGGGCGCGCATCATCCGGCGCTCAATCCCTACACGCTGCCGGAGAACAAGGGGCTACGGCTGGATTATGCCGACGACCTCGGTAAGAGGTCGCTCGACATCCTCAACCGCACGGTCATGATCGCCATGAACCCGGCGCATGGTGGTGCCGAGATCGACGACATGATCCACAACATCGATGCGGCGGCGCGGGTAGCTCTCGAACATGCGTCGCTGGACGAGGTCGAGCTGCGCAAGGCGGCGCCCGTGGATCTGCAAAAGTTCGACAGCGTCAACTGAGCGTGCGCGGATCGGGGGCGGAGCGGTCACCGCCCTGAAAGCTTGTGCTGGGTCAAGCGTCCGAGATGATGTTCAATCAGAGTTACCCATCGCAATCGACTTCTTGAACGCCGCCGCCAGTCCGTTCGCCACCGCCTGCTCGAAACCGGCTTGCCGCATGGTCTCGATCGCGGCGGCGGTGGTGCCGCGATAGTCGAGGAAAGCATGCACCGTTTCGGCAGGTGAGGCATCTCGCGCTTCGAGCAGCCGCCCGCTTCCGGTGAGCACCGTGTTGACGGCGCGCCGCGCGATTTCGGGCGCTAGGCCGAAGGCGACCGCGTCACGCATCATGGCGTGCGCCAGCAGGGCAGGGAAGGCGGGACCCGAGCCGGTAAGTCCGGTGAGGTAATCGATGTCGCGCTCGCTGCCGACCTCATCCTGCACACCGGAGGCATCGAAGATGGCGCGGGTGAAGTCACGATCGGCTTGTGTGGCATTGTCGCTGGCGATCCATGGCGTGTAGGAGTTCGCCACTTCGGCAGCGGCGTTCGGCAGCGAGCGCACGACGCGCGAGGTGGCGTGCTTCTCGCCGATCGCGGCGAGGCGGATGCCGGCCATGACCGAAATCACCAATTTGTCCCTGGCGTTTAGATCGAGGGAAGGCCAGTCCTCAGGCCGTACCGAGATGAGGATGACATCGCAACGATCGGCGAGCATCTGGTTGTCGGTGGTCCATAAGGCGCTGGAAAAGCGGTCCGGCTTGTTGCGCCGGTAAGAGAGCGTGAGATTTTCCGCCCGCACGGTTCCGGCTGCCAAAGCCGCGCCGGCAATTGCTCCGCCCAGCCAGCCTGCGCCACCGACAATGCCAAGCTTGAACGAAGCGCCCATACGCGTACCTCCATTATTCGCGTCAAGGTGCGGGAGGCCGGGTCCGTGTCCAGCGCCCCGGCAATGCGCACGCGTTGTTCTTTCCCGGGCGCTGTCGTAGCAAAAGAACGCCGCCGGCAAAAAACCGACGAGCCGATGTCGGATCGGGCCGGCACCGCCCGTCCTTGGGGCATCTTCCAGGCACTGAAGAGGAGTATCGAAATGCCCGGCACTGTACGTCTGCATCGCGTCCTGACCACCAGCCCGGAAAAGGTCTACCGTGCGTTTATCGAGGCCGACGCGCTGGCTAAATGGCTGCCGCCAAATGGCTTCACTTGCACCGTCCATCATCTGGAGGCCAAGGTTGGCGGCACCTTCAAAATGTCGTTCCGCAACTTCACCAATGGCGGCAGCCACTCGTTTGGCGGAGAGTATCTCGAGCTCGTCCCCGGCGAATTGCTGCGCTACACCGACAGGTTCGACGATCCCAATCTGCCTGGCGAGATCGAGGTAACTGTCGTCCTAAAGAAGGTCTCCGTCGGCACGGAGGTCGATATAACGCAAGCCGGGATCCCGGATGTCATTCCGGTGGAGGCCTGCTATCTCGGCTGGCAGGAATCGCTGCGGAACCTGGCCAAACTCGTCGAACCGGAAATCAACCAGTAGCTCCCACTTCCGCCAAGGGCTCTTGCATGAACGCACCGGCAGCTATGCCGGGAGCCCTTGGCGCTAGCTTCTGTCCAGCCTGATGAACGCGGCGCGCAGGGCCAGGACGGCGCGCAGGATCTGGCGTTCGTCCATCGCCGCATAGCCAAGCAGCAGTCCGTTCTCCGGTTCGCTGGAATGGTAGTTGATGGAAATGCCCTGGACGTCCAGCCCTTCCTTGAGCGCGGCGGCGACAACATCCCCGTCCTTATATGGCCGTGTAAAGCTCGCCAGCAGTTGCATGCCGGAATCGTTCTCCGTCACCGTCAGCCACTCGGACAGATGGTCCTGGCAGAGCTTGACGAAATTCGCCTGGCGGCGCGCATAGAGCCGGCGCATCCGCTTCAGATGGGTGGCGAAATAGCCCTGGGTGATGAAGTCGTTGACGGTCGCCTGCAGGATGAGCGGCGCGAACTGGCCGGTGATGCTGACCGCCCTGTCGAACGGAACCGACAGTTCGCGCGGCACGATCAGATAACCGATGCGCAGGGCAGGGATCAAAGTCTTGCCGAAACTGCCGATATAGACGACGCGGTCGGCGTGATCGAGGCCGCGCAGCGCCGGCACCGGGCGGCCGCGATACCGGTATTCGCCGTCATAGTCGTCCTCGACGACCCAGGCGCCGTGGCGCTCGGCGATGTCGAGCAGCTGCAGCCTCTCCTCAATGCGCATGATTGTGCCGAAGGGCCACTGGCACGACGGCGTCACATAGATCAGCCGGGGCGGCGGCAGGGCCGGGTCGGAAAGATGCCAACCACGCCGGTCCACTTTCAGCGGTGCCAGCTTGGCGCCGCTAGCCAGGAACGCGCTCTTGGCGCCGAGATAGCCTGGCTCCTCCATCCAGACATGATCGCCCTCATCCATCAGAACGCGCGACGCGAGGTCAAGTGCTGCCTGGGCGCCGGTAACGATGATCACCTGGTCGGCGGTGCAGTTGATCCCGCGCGACAGGCTGATGGTCGAAGCAATGGCCTGCCGCAGGCCGGGATGACCGGCGAAGGACAGGTAGCCGAGCAGGCTCTCGTCGCGGCTGCGCGCATTGCGCACCAGAAGGCTCGACCAGATGCTGAAGGGAAAGGACGCCGTTTCTGGGACACCTGGATGAAAGTTGATGACGCCGGCATTGCGCGGCGGCTGCGGCCCGTTGACGATGGTCTGGCCGCGCCGCGACAGTTTTTGCGGAGCGCCGAGCCCGGCTCGCAGCGAGACCAGCGGGCGGTCGCGCTGGATCGGCGCGACCCAGGTCCCCGAACCGGCACGCGCCTCGATGAAGCCCTCGGCGAGGAGTTGGTCGTAGGCGGCGATCACCGTGTTACGGCCGACCTTCAAATCCTCGGCCAGCGAGCGCGTCGATGGCAAAAGCGTGTTCTGCGGTATCTGGCCATCGAGGATGAAACGTCGCAACGCCCCGTAGATCTGCCGATGCATCGGCTCGTCCGACGCGCGGTCTACCGACATGATGTCGAGGGAAAGTCGCATGCAGCCGGTCTAGATCATGACGAGGATTGGCGGGAGCATCGTCCGGATCCATCTCTATTTCGGCCCATGAACCTTTCCGAAAGCCGGCCTCCAATTCCCGGTATCATGTCACCCCTCGACATAACGCGCCGCGCGGGCGATCTTTTCCTCGTTGAGGCGGCAGACCGTGTCGAGCACCAGCCGCCTCGTCTCGGGCCGGATCTCGCGGCTGTTCTTCAGGGCGCGGTGGACGGTCGCTGCCCCGAGTTTGGCGTGGTCGGCGATCTCTCGGATCGTGCACAGCCGTTCCACGCCTAGCGCTTCCTCGAAAGCCATGTCCACTCCTTCATCCACATCAAGGCACGGCTGGCGGCCGGTCTCAAGGCCGAAAGCAGAAGGGCCGGAACGATGTCCGCGATCCGCACCGCACAGGGAGAAGTGCGGCGCGGATCGCCGGGCGCTTTCGCGTCGCTACCCCCGCCTCGGCGCGCGCCCGATTGGTCACCATGCGCCCTTGCGCCGGTCAGGTCCTCTGTCGTGTCGCCACGTCGAAGCCGGCCTCGCGGGCAGTCGCAAGCAGCGAGGCGTAGCCTTTCCTGGCATAGGTCAAGGGATGCGCCTTGGCGGGATCCTGCTCGGCCTCGACGACGATCCAGCCCTCGTAGCCGCGGCTGGCCAGCGGCTTCAACAGTGACAGGAAATCGACCGAACCATCGCCAGGCACGGTGAAGATACCCTCCATGACTGCCGCCATGAAACTCATATCCTCCTGCCGCGCCCTTTCAAGCACCGGGCGGCGAACATCCTTGCAATGGAAATGCACGACGCGGTCCAGATGCCGTCTTAACAACGCCTGTGGGTCTCCGCCGGAGAACAGGCAATGGCCCGTGTCGAAAAGCAGGCCGACGCTCCTGCCTGTGCTTGCCATCAAACGGTCCACCTCGTCGTCGGTCTCGACGATGGTGCCCATATGGTGGTGGAAGGCCATGCCGACACCGAATTCTGCCATGCGGTCGGCCAGTCGGGTGATCTTCTCCCCGTAGGCCGGCCATTCACTTTCGGTCAGGTGAGGGCGCTGCGAGATCGGCGCAAAGATCGCGTCATGGCGGCCGCGCGATGTGTCGGCATAGACGACAAGCGTCGCGCCGAGGTCGCGCAGCAAGGTCAGATGCGGAATGATCGCATCAAACTCCTCCTCGACGGTACGATCGAAGATGCGCCCGTCATACCAGCCGGAAACCAGGTCGAGCCCATAAGACGACAGGATCGGCCCGAGCGTTTCGCTTTGCCTGGGAAACTTCCCGCCGAGTTCGGTGCCGGAGTAGCCGGCAAGCGCGGTTTCCGACAGACAGCTTTCCAAGGGCGTGTCGCCTCCAAGCGCCGGGACATCGTCATTGGTCCAAGTGATGGGATTGATGCCAATCCTGACTGTCATGCTTCGCCCCTGCGCCCCGTAACGAGGCCAGGGGGCAAAGTGAAGACAAGCAGGACCTGTCACTAGGTCCAATTCCGGCGAATTTGGCGGGACCGCTTGGCGATTTTGCGCAGGCCGCCTTAGTCTTCCCTGTCGCGACCGAAGGCGGCTCGCAGTTCGTCCTTGGCGTCTTCCAGGATTTTTTTGCGCGCCGCCGGCAGGTTCTTGCCGGCGCGGTTGATGTAGAAATTCAGCATCGACATGGCGGACTGGAACGGCTCGGCCTTGCGGCGGTCGCTATGTTCGGCGGAGCGCTTGAGAGAGGCGGCGATCTTCTTTGGATCGTCGGATTCGAAGACATGATCCTCGAGGTCCATTGCGTCGCTGTGTTCGGTCACATCGGCCGACCATTTCTTCTTCGCTGTCATGACGAACTCCGTTTTTCAAGGTGGTTCGCTTCGAAACTCCGGCCATAGGCGCCGGTTCCCGCTCTGGAGCCACGGATTTGCCGGTTGTGGCGCTGCTTTACGCCGCGAATGCGCCGATAGTGAACCAAACGGCAACCGATCTTCCAGATTGCCGACAGGAAACGCCTTTGACCCCAACCCTTTCCAGCCGGCCGAGCCCCGGCATAGACAGCCCTTACGCCTGGCTGCGATTGGCCATCTCGATGCTGCTGGCGACAATCGGCGCCGTCGGCATGTGGGCCGTCGTGGTCGTGCTGCCGGCAGTGCAGGCCGAGTTCGGCGTCGATCGTGCCGCTGCATCCATGCCCTACACCGCGACCATGGTCGGCTTTGCAGCCGGCAATGTGTTGATCGGCCGTGCCATCGATCGCATGGGATACTGGCTCCCGGCGCTGCTGTCCTCGGTCGGGCTCGCGGCCGGCCTTCTGCTCGCGGCGGTGTCCACGTCGCTCCTGCAATTCAGCCTGGCTCAGGGAATACTGATCGGCGTCGGCACATCCGTGATCTTCGGGCCGTTGATCGCCGACATCTCGCACTGGTTCAACCGCAGGCGAGGTGTCGCCGTGACAGCGGCGGCGGCCGGCAATTATCTTGCCGGCGCAATCTGGCCGACGATCATCCCGACGATGATGAAAACGGAAGGCTGGCGCTTCACTTATGCCGCGATCGGCGTTTTCTGCCTGGTGACGATGGTGCCTCTGGTGCTGATGCTGCGCCGCGGCGCTCCGCCGGCTGCCGCGGCAGGATCGCCGGGGACCAGGCCGGTGCAGGCGATCTCGTTGTCGCCGGCAGCTCTCCAGGCGCTGCTGGTTGTCGCGGGCCTCGGTTGCTGCGTGGCGATGTCGATGCCGCAGGTCCATATCGTCGCCTATTGCATGGATCTCGGTTATGGCGTGGCGCAAGGCGCCGACATGCTTTCGATCATGATGGCGGCTGGCGTCGTCAGCCGGCTTGCGTCGGGCTTCATCGCCGACCGCATCGGCGGGGTGAAGACCTTGCTCATCGGCTCTGTGCTGCAATGCCTTTCGCTGCTGTTCTACATTCCTTTCGACGGGCTTGCCTCGCTCTATGTCGTGTCCCTGGTGTTCGGGCTTTCGCAAGGCGGCATCGTGCCTTGTTATGCGATCATCATTCGTGAATACCTGCCGGCCAAGGAAGCGGGCCAGCGTATCGGTATCGTCATGATGGCCACGATCTTCGGCATGGCGATCGGCGGCTGGATGTCGGGCTGGATCTACGATCTGACCGGCTCCTACGCGGCGGCATTCCTCAACGGCATCGCCTGGAATATGCTGAACGTGCTGGCGATCGGCCTGTTGATATGGAAAACGAGGCGTGACGCGGCCGTGATGGCCTGAGACGCTTCAGACCATAACGGGCGGACAATTCCTTGGGTGACAGGGGGCAGTCGCCGCGCGACCAAAGTCGGGGGACGAAGGCCGGTGGGATGGCGATAGCTGGGATGATTGCGCGGACGAGACGTGCGCTGGGGCCACGGCCTTGCTGAAGGCGCGCTCGCGCCGGGGTGGCGGCCGCCCGACGATAGCGGATGTCGCGCGCCTGGCCGGCGTTGGCGCCATCACCGTGTCTCGCGCCCTGCGCGAGCCCGGTCGCGTCTCGGAAGAGTTGCGCCGTCAGATCGAGGCGGCGGTCGAGGAGCTCGGCTACGTGCCGGATCCGAACGCGCGGGCGCTGGCTTCCGCGCGCGCCGAAGTGTTCGGCGTGCTGGTGCCGTCGCTAACCAACAACGTCTTTGCGGAAGTGGTGCGCGGCATCTATGACAGCCTGTCGGACGGCCCGTTCCGCATTCAGCTGGGCAACACGCATTATTCCGGCCTTGAGGAGGAGCGGCTGCTGCAGCTGTTCGGCTCGCAGCGGCCTGCGGCGTTGATCGTGGCCGGCATCGACCAGACGCCGGCATCGCGGAACCTGCTGCAGAATGCCGGCTGTCCGGTTGTACAAGTAATGGAGATAGGGCCGGACCCGGTGGACATGATGGTCGGCTTCTCGCATCTTGATGGCGGCCGGAGGGCGACAGAACACCTGATCGAGGCGGGCTACCGCCGGATCGGTTTCATCGGCGCGCGTATGGACCCTCGCTCGCAGCGCCGCCTTGCCGGGTACCGCGCGGCGATGCAAAAGGCCTGCCTGTTCGACCCGCGCCTCGTCACCACGACCCCGGTGCCATCCAGTGTCACGCTGGGACGCGAGTTGTTCCGCGATGCCCTGGCCAAGATGCCGACGCTGGATGGCGTTTTTTGCAACAATGACGACATCGCGCTGGGCGTGCTTTTCGAATGCCATCGCGCTTCGATCTCAGTCCCGACGACGATCGGCATCGTGGGTTTCAACGATCTCGACATGATGGAGGTGGCGTTCCCGTCGATCACCAGCATCCGAACCCCCCGATATGAAATCGGCAGACGGGCGGTCGCCATGGCGCTCGCGGCGATCGCCGGCAACAGGCCGCAGGAGCGGGTCGCCGACCTTGGTTTCGAACTCAAGCGCCGCGAGAGCACGGCTCGCTAAAAACAAGGCCGGTGGCTCGCGAAATCAGGTTTACAGCGTCCGTTGGTAGCGCTACCATCTTCATCCAACAGGGCTGCGGTCAGCGAGGTGGGCCCTGTTTATTATACATAAGCGACAACCCGTTCTTGTTTCTTATGGATAATATGATAATTTGCGGCGCTGGTTGCGACAGGGGGAGGGCCAGTTTCGGCAACCAGAAGCGACATACTGCATGCGAGGAAACGGCAAGGGCCGGCCGCGCGTGAGACTCGCAGAACGAAACCACGAACAGACTACAATCGGGAGGAATATCGATGATCAAGTCACTCGTCGGCGGCATCGTTGCCGCCAGTGCATTCGTCATGCTCAATTCGGCCGCCATGGCTGCCGGTCCGGAGGTCGTTTCCGGTCCAGCCGCGCAGGCGGACTGCTTCGCGCCCTGGAGCGCGGATACGAAGTTCTTCAAATATCCCAAGAAGGAAGGCCCGTTCCGGATCGCCTTTGCCAATGGCTACATCGCCAATACTTGGCGCATCCAAATGGTGCAGACGGCCAAGGCCTATGCGGCCCAGCCCGAAGTGAAGGCCAAGATCAAGGAATTCAAGGTCGTCTCGACCGGCGAGGATGTGCCGGCGCAGATCTCGGCGATCAACAATTTCATCGATTCCGGCTATGACGCCATCGTCACCGACGCGCAGAACCCGACCGCTTTCGGTCCGGTGATCAAGCGCGCCAAGCAGGCCGGCATCGTGCTGGTCGCCTTCGACAACATCCTCGACACCAAGGACGCCATCAACGTCAATGTCGACCAGAAGGGCCTTGGCGAATTGTGGGCCAAGTGGCTGGTCGAAAAGGTGCCGAATGGCGGCAAGATCCTCGAAGTGCGCGGCGTCGCCGGCACCTCGGTCGACACCGACCGCCATAACGGCATCCATGAGGTCTTCGACGCTTCCGGCAAGAAGTGGGATGTCACGGAAGTCGCCGGCAAATGGGATGACGGCGTGGCGCAGAAAGTGGCCGCCGACGCGATCGCCACCAACGGTCCTTTCGACGGCATCACCGGCCAGGGCGGCGACACCGGCATCGTCCAGGCGATGATCGATGCCAAGCATCCCTTCGTGCCGTTCGGCGGCGAAACCGAGAACGGCTTCCGCAAGTACTGCGCTGCGCATTCGGCGGACGGGCTGAAGTGCACGTCGGCGGGCTCCGGTCCGGCCCAGGTCGCTGTCGCCATCAAGACCGCTATCGCCGCGCTCGAGGGCGAAGTGGTGCCGCAGGAGGTGAAGTTGCCGCTGGCGGTCGCTTCCGATCCGAACTTCAAGGAAGGCACCGACTACTTCCCGAAGGAATCCGACAATTTCTTCGTCGGCAATTCCTTCCCCACCTGCGGCATCAACTTCAGTGCCCAGGAAATCATGGGGCAGACCAAGGAAAACCAGTAAGTCTGGCTTGGTAGTTGCTGGCGCCGCGGCAGGCCGCGGCGCCAGCCTCCAATGTCACGAGCCACCTTGGGAGGGTTGATGGACGGTGCGGCTCCGCTCTTCAGCATGGAGGGCATATCCAAGCGCTATGGCGGCGTGCGGGCACTCGAGAAGGCCGAGCTTGTCATACAAGCCGGCAGCATCCATGCCATTCTTGGTGAAAACGGCGCCGGCAAATCGACGCTGATCAAGGTCATGTCGGGCGTGGTGGCGCCCGACGAGGGGCGCATGATGCTGGACGGGCGCGAAGTGACCTTCGCTTCGCCCGGCGCGGCCAACAAGGCCGGAATTGTCTGCATCTTCCAGGAACTGTCACTGATCCCCGAACTTAGCGTCGCCGACAATATCGTCATTTCCGATCCGCCGAAGCGTTTCGGCATGATCGACCGCAAGGCGCAGCGCCGCATCGCGGAAGATGCGCTGGCGCGCGCCGGAGCCGCCGACATCCATCCGCTGTCGCTGGTCAAGGACCTGCCGCTGTCGCGCAGGCAGATGGTCGAAATCGCCAAGGCGCTGGCCCGCAAGCCACGCATCCTCATCCTCGACGAGGCGACCTCGGCGCTGACGGCCGCGGATGTCTCGAAAATATTCGCGGTGCTGAAGCGGCTGCGGTCCGAAGGGCTGGCGCTGCTCTACATCTCGCACCGCATGAACGAAATCGCCGAACTCGCCGACCATTGCACCGTGTTCCGCAATGGCCGCAACGTCGCCAGCTACAAGGCCGGCACGAAGAGCGACAATGAAGTGGTCGAACTGATGATCGGCCGCGAGTACAGCCATATTTTCCCGCCGAAGCCTGCCGCCGTTGCGGCCACGGCAGTGCCTATCCTGGAAGCCCGCGGCCTCAGCTGGACGGATCGGCTGCACAATATCTCGCTGACTGTCAGGGCAGGCGAGGTGGTCGGCCTGGGCGGTCTGGACGGCCAGGGCCAGCGGGAACTGCTGCTTGCCTTTTTCGGCGTGCTGCGCGGCCTCACCGGCCAGGTGCTTATCGACGGCAAGCCCGTCGCCATCGCCAGCCCGGCCGCGGCGCGCGAGAACAATATCGGCATGGCGCTCATCCCCGAGGATCGCAAGACCGAAGGCCTGATGTTGCCGATGACGGTGCGCGAGAACCTGTCCTTCGCGGCGCTCGATCGGCTTTCGAAGGCCGGCATCATCGACCGCGCCGCCGAGCAACGGCTGATCGACGACATGGTCGGCCTGCTGGCGATCAAGACCGCGGGCCTCGACATCCCGGTCGGCGCCCTGTCGGGCGGCAACCAGCAGAAAGTGGTGATCGCCAAATGGCTGATGCGCCAGCCCCGCATCATCCTGCTCAACGATCCCACACGCGGCATCGACGTCGGCACCAAGCAGGAGCTCTACCAGTTGATGCGCAAGCTCGCCGATGCGGGCGCGGCGATCCTGTTCTACTCGACCGACTATGACGAGCTGATCGGCTGCTGCGGCCGGGTGCTGGTGCTCTATGACGGCGCGGTCAAGCGCGAACTGGTTGGGGCCGAGATCACGGAGCGGGCGCTGATATCCAGCGCGCTCAACATCCATGGCGAGGAGAGCCCGGTGGGCCTGGGAGCAAGTGCGTGAAAGATTGGCGTTACTGGCTGGCCGAACAGCGCGGTACCCTGCTGGCGCTCGGCATCTTCATCGTCATGTTCATCATCTACACGTCCAACCACCCGGCCGGCTTCAACGCCAATGTGGTGCAGACGGCGGCCAACAAGGGCGTGCTCCTGGCCTTCGTCGCCATGGCGCAGACTCTGGTGGTGATCACTGCCGGCATCGACCTGTCCGTCGGCATGATCTTCCTGTTGACCAACTGCCTGGCCTCCTGGCTGGTGGTCGGCACGCCCATGGAGACAGCGTTCGGCGTCGTCGCGGTGCTGGCCGTTGGCCTCGTCTGCGGTGCGATCAACGGCGCGATCGTCATCTACGGCCGGCTGCAGCCGATCGTCGCCACCATCGCCACGGGTGCCGTCTATTACGGCATCGGCCTTTTGCTGCGGCCTTTTCCGGGCGGATCGGTCAATGAGGATCTGGCCGACGCGCTGACCGGGCGCGTGTTCGAACTGGTGCCGGCAAGCCTGGTGGTATTGCTGGCCGTGGTGCTGGTCGTCTGGGTGCCCTTCAGCCGCTCCGTGCTTGGGCGCGCCGCCTATGCCGCGGGATCGTCGGAGACGGCCGCCTACATGTCGGGCGTGCCGATCCGCCGGGGCAAGTTCATGGCCTACACGCTGGCCG
Source organism: Mesorhizobium sp. ES1-1 (assembly GCF_020164785.1). GTDB lineage: Bacteria > Pseudomonadota > Alphaproteobacteria > Rhizobiales > Rhizobiaceae > Mesorhizobium. Next base: position 140,259 of record NZ_JAIUGX010000004.1, read on the forward strand.
GGCTGCTGGCGGCGATTGGAGGCCTGTTCCTGACCTTCTTCACCTATACGGGCGAGGCGGCCTATGCGAGCGGTAATTCCTACACGCTGTTTTCGATCGCTGCCGTGGTTCTCGGCGGCGTGTCGCTGTTCGGCGGCAAGGGCAGCGCCATCGGCGCCATCTTCGGCGCGCTCGCCTTCCGCACGATCGGCGATCTGCTGTTCGTGTTCGATTTCGATCCGCTCTGGCAGCCGCTGTTCCAGGGCGTCATCCTGCTGATCGCCGTCAGTCTCGGCGCCTTCGCCCTGTTTAGGGTCCGCAACCGGCTGGAGTGGTTCCTTTGAGCGAAACGACATTTGGCGGCATTGCCGGCCGCATGCCGAAATTCATCCGCCGCGCCGATCCGGCGGTGCTGACGGCCTTTGCCTGTATCGTGCTGCTCCTGTTCCTGGGCAGCCTGTATTCGCGCAGCTTCCTGTCGCCCGAGTACCTCCTGCAGCAGCTTAAGGTGGCTTCCTTCCTCGGGGTCATCGCAACCGGCATGATGCTGGTCATCCTGCTCGGCCAGATCGATCTGTCGGTGCCGTGGTCGGTGGCCGCGGGCGCAATGATGGCCTGCGCGGCGGCGGCCTATGGTCCAACCGGCGTGGCTCTGGCCATTCCCTTCGGCATCTTGTGCGGCGTCGCGATCGGCATCGTCAATGGCATCGGCGTCGCCTATCTGCGCATCCCGTCGATGATCATCACGCTGGCCACAAATGCCGTCGCGCAGGGACTCATGGTTGTCTATACCGGCGGCTTCTCGCCGCAGGATTCAGCCACTGTCGCCATGCGCTACCTGGCCACGGGCTTCACCATTCCGGGCGTGCCGAACGCGGTCATCATCTGGGCGCTGATCGGCGCGGCCATGGTGTTCGCGCTGACCCGCACCAGCTTCGGCCGCACCGTCTATGGGATCGGCAACCGCGAGCGCGCGGCCTACCTGTCCGGCATCGATACAAGGCGTGTGGTGATGATCGCCTTCGCCGTGTCGGGCGGGCTGTCTGCTTTCGGAGGCGTGCTTCTGGCGGGCTATGCCTCGAAGGCCGCCCAGTCGATGGGCGATGCCTATCTTCTGCCCTCGATCGCCGCGGTGGTGCTTGGCGGCACTTCGATCCTGGGCGGACGCGGCTCCTATCTCGGCACGGTCGCCGGCGTTATCCTGATCACGCTGCTGCAATCCATCCTGTCGGTCATGCAGATGCCGGAGGCGGGACGCCAGATCATCTATGGCGTCGTCATCGTCGCCATGCTGCTGCTCTACGGCCGCGCGCCGGCAAGCCGCTGACCGTGGACGAAAAGCCGGCAAAGGCGCCGACCGGCGCTGCGGGCCGCGTGGCCCCGGCCATCGTGGTGATGGGTGTGGCCGGTTGCGGCAAGTCGGCTGTCGGCACCGCGCTTGCGGCAGCCCTGGACGCCTTGTTCATCGAGGGTGACAAATTGCATCCGCCCGAAAACGTGGCGCGCATGGCAAGCGGCCTGCCGCTCACCGACGAGCTGCGCGCTGGCTGGCTGGATGCGATCGGGGAGCGCATCGCACTGTCGGCGGCGCAGGGCGAGGGAGTGGTTGCCGCCTGCTCGGCTCTGAAACGCTCCTATCGAGAGCGCCTGACCGGGTTCTGCGGGGAAATCGTCTTTCTCTACCTGGAGATCGATCCCGTCTCGGCCAAGCTGCGTGTCGCCAACCGCAAGGGCCACTTCATGCCGGCGAGCCTGGTCGACAGCCAGTTCGCCATCCTCGAACGGCCAGGAGCGGATGAACGGGCACTCGCGGTCGATGCGACACTTCCCGTTGCCAATATCGTCACCGCGGCGATGACAATGCTGACTGCACGGTCATAAATCGCCATCGCCGGGCAAGACGTTTCCGGGCCGTTCGGTGAACCGATGCTGGCCGAACCAGACCATCATTTGCTCCGGATAGAGTTTCAGCGCCTCCAACAGGTGGTCGCGTTTCAGCAATACGTATTCGGCCTGCAACGTCATGTTCTTCGTGCCGCCGGCCCTCGGCGCGCGCTCGCCCGTCGGCGTCCAGGCCGGCACGAGTTCGGGGCTCACAACGGCCAGGTATTGGCGGAACGGATCTGTCTCGAAGGTCGACATGGAAAACAGCGCGGCCTTGCCTCTTGCAGCAAAATTCGTCGGCGACGACGCAAGATGGGTCCAGCCGTTTTCGCCAATGCCGGCTTCTGTGAAGGTCGAGCCGGCATGTACGGCGTTGGTGATCAGCACGACGCCGTTGTTGCCGAGGATCTTCTGGATCCTGCTGGTGACGTGGTAGGCGTCGGCGCGGTCGAACACGATCCGGCTTTTCAGGAAACGATTCTCGACTTGGATCAGCATCGGGTTCAGGAAGCGCCGGCCGAATTTAGAGCCGGAGATGCCGTGGGCGCTGACACTAAGCTGGTGCGTCTCAATCCCGGCTTCATACAGTGCGCGCTTGCCTATGACCGTCTGAGAGGTGAACTGATCACACCAGATGATGGCGCCGTGGCCGCGATCCAGCGCCGCCTGCAGGCCTTCAAGACCTTCCAGCCGAATAACGGGAGACCATTTGTTGCCAACGAGATGCGCGGCAACCAGGAGGCGCCAGCGGTGGGCGGCGGCCCGAAAGGCCCTGAATTGCTTTTCTGCATCGATGTCGCTGCCGAGCACCGCGCGTGTAGCGACACCGTAGCGCGGAAACTCTTTGCGCATGTGACGCTTCAGGCGCAACCCCGATACGCGGCTGCAGACAGCAGCCCACCGGCTTGCGGGCAGCACCGCAGCGACGCCGAGATAGAAGGCAGCCAGCAGCAACTCGCGCAAATCCTTGTTGTTGAAAGTTCGCAACCTGCCCGCACTGACAAGTCTGCGGCCGAAGAAGCGGACGTGCTCGGCTCTTCCGGGGACCAGCACGTCGGCGATGGTCTCGGTGTGGAAAGTGTCGGCGGAGGACGGTGTCCGGCCGGCTCTGCGGGATTTCCCCAACCACGGCAGCCTCATCCGCTCGGTATCCACCTGTTCTTGCGGGTGTCCAAAAATCGCTTTACTGCGTCTTTCACGGGCGCGCAATCGGCGCGGGCGGAAACCATGGTGATCGGCATTCAAGGCTCAAGCTTGAAACAGGCGCTATCCCACGCACTTCCGCAACTGGCATGTTGGCAGCCGGCGGCGGTGGCGCTGATGGCCCCGGACCGGCCGCCGCTAAGCTTTGCCGGCCTCGCCAATCTTGTTGGGCAATTGTGCGGCGATCTCGCCGGGCGTGGCTTTGGCCCCAACACTGCTGTCGGCATCGTGCTCCCAAACGGCCCTGAGACGGCAAGCTGTTTTCTTGCGGTGTCGGCGCTGGCGACGGCGGCCCCGCTCAATCCGGCCTATAGCGAAGACGAATTTCGCTTTTATCTCAGCGATCTCGATGTGAAGCTCCTGCTGTGCGGACAGGGCATGGGCGATGCCGCGCGCAATGCCGCAAAGGCGCTGCGCATTCCGGTGCTCGATGTTGTCCTGACCGAAGGCGCCAGGGCCGGTGAATTTGTTCTGTCGGGCGATGCCGAGCTGGCGATCGCCGGCTCGGCCCACTTGAACGAGATGCAGCTAAACGGACCAGACGACTTCGCGCTGGTCCTGCACACGTCGGGAACTACCGCACTGCCAAAGATCGTCGGCTTGCGGCAGCGCCATTTGCACGCGTCGATGACCAACACCGCCCGAACGCTTGCGATGTCGGCAGACGATATCAGTCTCAACGTGATGCCGCTGTTCCATATTCACGGGCTCACGGCAGCGGTCAGCGCACAGCTAGCAGTCGGCGGCGCTGTCATCTGCACGCCGGGCTTCAACGTGCTCAAATTCTACGGTTGGCTGGCCGAGTTCCGGCCGAGCTGGTACAGCGCGGTGCCGACCATGCATCAGGCGATCCTGGCGCGCGCGGCGCGCAACGGCGACGTCATCGCGAAGTCGAGGCTGCGTTTCGTCCGCTCGTCCTCGGCGGCGCTTCCCGTTAGCGTCTTCCACGATCTCGAACGCGTGTTCGGCTGCCCGGTGGTCGAGGCCTATGGCATGACCGAGGCGGCGCACCAGATCACCTCGAATGGCCTGCCACCGGCGCGTCGCAAGCCGGGCTCGGTCGGACTGCCTGCCGGCCCCGAGGTGACGATCCTGGACGACAAGGGCACTATCCTGTCCGTCGGCGAAAAAGGCGAGATTGCGGTGCGCGGCGCCAACATCCACGACGGTTACCTCAACAATCCTGAAGCCAACGCCACGGCCTTCACGGACGGCTGGTTTCGTACAGGCGATGAGGGGCTGATTGACGAGGACGGCGACCTGAAGATAACCGGCCGGCTGAAGGAAATCATCAATCGGGGCGGCGAGAAAATCTCACCACTCGAGGTCGACAATGTGCTGCTCGATCATCCGCTGGTGGCGCAGGCGGTGACTTTCGCCGTGCCGCACGCCATGCTTGGCGAGGAGGTGGGCGCGGCCATCGTGCTGACGGATGGCGCTTCAGCCGACGCCGATGAGATCCGCGATTTTGCACGCTGCCGTATCGTTGAGTTCAAGGTGCCGCGCCACATCCTGTTTCTGCAGGAGATCCCCAAGGGTCCAACCGGCAAGGTCCAGCGCGTCGGCCTTGCCGACAAGCTCGGCTTGGTTTGAGAAACCGGAGTTATATCCGCGAGGTCAGTTCGACAGGAAAATCATCATTGTCGGCGTCGCGCATGGCGGCGAGGCTGCGATTGTCCAGCACCTCGGCGATCGCCTGGCGCACCTCCAGCATCATGTGCCTGACCTGGCAGGTCGCCTCGTCGCAGTCCTCGCAACGCTGGTACTGCGTGCGGCTGGCGCAGGGAATCGGGGCCAGCGGCCCGTCCAGCACGCGCACGACATGGCCGATCCTGATGTCCGATGCAGGGCGGGCGAGGCGATAGCCGCCTTCCTTGCCCTTGCGGCTTTGCACGAAACCGGCATTGCGCAACTCGCCAAGGATCGCATCGAGAAATTTCTTCGGGATGTTGTTGGCGATGGCGATGTCGTTGACGAAGGCCAATTGGCCCGTCGGCAGGCCAGACAGATGCACGAGTGCCTTGAGGCCGTATTTGCCCTTTTTCGTCAACATGCCCTGATCAACCCATAAAGCCCCAGCCACCCGCATCTGGCGACTGTTTGTGTGCAAATGATGACACTTGCCCCAGCTGATGCGAGGCAAGACAACCATTGGAGGGAGATGTTGGACACGAACGCGTTGATTCTTTCTAACGTTTTGTCTGAACGCCGCCGATATTCCCCCGGCAAACCGGATTTCCAGCGCATCAAACGGGAAAAGCCGGCGACGCGCCGGCTTTTCATTCAACTCGATCGCAATGTCAGCGGCTGCCGTAGGCCTGGTCGAGCAGGCCGCCGGCTGCAAAGTGCTCTTGCTGGGCCTCGTCCCAGCCGCCGAACACATCTTCAACCGTCAGCAGGCGGATCTCGGGAAAATCGGCCTTGTATTTGGCGGACACGGCCGCATCGCGTGTCCGCAGGCCATTGCGAGCGGCTATTTCCTGACCTTCCGGCGTGTAAAGGAAGTCGAGATAAGACTTGGCGAGATCGCGCGAGCCATGGTCATCGGCGACCTTGTCGACGATCGCGACCGGGAACTCGGCAAGCAGACTAACCGATGGTGTGACCTGCTCGAACTTGTCGTCGCCATATTCCTTGCGGATGCCGCGCGTCTCCGACTCGAAGGTGATCAGCACGTCGCCGATTTCGCGCTGCACGAAAGTGGTGGTCGCGGCCCGGCCGCCGGTATCGAAGATCGGCACGTTGGCGAACAGCTTGGTGATGAACTGCTGCACCTTGCCGTCGTCGCCCTTGAAGGCTTCCTTGGCGTAGGCGGTGGCCGCCAGATAGGTGTAGCGCGCATTGCCTGATGTTTTCGGGTTGGGGAAGATCACCTGGACGTCGTCGCGGACCAGATCGTTCCAATCCCTGATATGCTTGGGGTTGCCGGCGCGGACAAGAAACGAAGGCAGCGAATAGAAGGGCGAGGAATTGTCCGGAAAATCCTTCTGCCAGTCGGCAGAGATCAGCCCTTTTCCGACCAGGAAATCGACGTCGGGGACCTGGTTGAAGGTGACGACATCGGCGGCGAGCCCTTCGGCGATGGCGCGGGCCTGAGCCGAAGTGCCGGCATGCGACTGGTCGATGCTCACGCCTGGGTGCGCCGCAATGAAGGCCTTGTTGATTTGGACGAACAGTTCGCGGCCGACATCATAGGAGGCGTTCAGCAATTTGTCCGCCGACCAAGCTTGGGAGGACGCGAGGAACAGGCCGACGAGAGCGGCGACGCCGAGGGAAAATCGCTTCATGAAAAGGGCTCCGGATGCAATGCGGTCACGACCTGAACATAGCCGTGTCACTGGAGTCCGCACGAGGCACAGAGAGCAAGGGACGGATCTCAATGTAAGAAAATGCGTCGCTTAAAATGGCTAACCGGAGTATTTTATTCCAACTGACGCTTTTTCTGCCTGCAAAATCTTGCATTACCGCAGCAAGCGCATTGGCGCGGGTGGCGCCGGAACGGCCCCACCCGCGTTAAGAAATGTCATATAGAGTTAGTTGAGAATTTCGACGATCTGATGCGTGTCCGGGTCGACAAGGACGGTCTGATCATTGATGACAGCGACACGATACTTCACATTCGGCACCTCGCGCAATTCGACCGTGTCGGGCACTGAAGAGCCAAGCTTCAGCTCCACACCCAGCAGATTGACCGAGGCCAAAGGCTGCTTCTTCACATATTCCCGCACGATGGTCTGCTGTTCGGGCTGCACGACCACCACGTCTTGTGCGAATGCCGAGCCTGTCCCTGCAATGACAAACAGGGAGATAGCTGCGTTCCGAATAAGTCTTTTCATTTTCGTCTCCTTGATGATATCGGCTGTTTAGATCTTCTCGACATTCTATTTTTATAGATCCGTGCAAAAGAATGTTTTACGGAATTGCGATCTAGTCCACAAAATCCCTACGATAGACTACTTGTGACCTTCACTTCATGCTAAAGAACCAGTCTTGGGACAACGGACCGGTAGTGTCTCCGTTCCACGTATAAGACTATCGCGTTCCCGCATCAGACCTAAGTCCGACCTTGGAAAGGCATACGTCCGAAGCTCCGTAAAGTCCGGAACAACTGGGTTTCACCAGGATTGCATAGGCGTCGCTCAACCGAGCCCGCCAACACTATCCAGCAGGAGGAATCTGAAATGAAGAAAATTATCCTAGCGGTGATGATCGGACTATCTGCCGTCTCATCCGTTCTCGTTCCGGCAAAAGCCGCAAGTGTCGTAATCAGCACCGACGATAACAATGATGGCCAGTATCGACGTCATTGGCGCCATCACGAAGATCGCAGCTGGCACCGCCATCGTCACGAAGATCAGAGGTGGCACCGTAACCGGCACTGCTCCGTCAAGATCATCAAGACTCGCCGCCACCATCATTGGGTGGTCAAGAAGGTGCGCGTTTGCGATTGGCGCCGCGGCTGATGTACTCGTCTCGCGTCATGCCCTTCTCTCATAAATCGCGGTTGAAGAGCGGCGCACGGGTGGCGGTGTGGATCCTGGTCCTCACGATGCTCATCATGATGGTTCGGGCAGCCAGCGAATTCGAGAGGATAAGCGCTGCATCGCCAAGATCGGACATATCAGCCGGTCTGTCTTAAAACGAATATCTGAAGATTAATATTGGAGATGTGCCGTGGAACGGAGTGTTTATGAAGCCCGGTGGCTGCTGTTTCCCATCTTGGCAGTGTGCATGACATTCATGTTGCTACCGGTGGCGTTCGCGTGAAGTCCTAACCAGCGCATCATGTCCCTTCATGCGCCGGTAGTAGGGCTGTCTGGATCTCAGGCAGCCCTGCACTCCCGCCGACCTAAAGGGCAAGCCAAGTCGCCTAGCCAGGCAAGGAGCGATCAAATGAATTCAGTGCCCCCCGCTGAGGCCAAGAGCACAGGACCATCGAATGTTCGAAAGACTCGCAAGGGGGCAGGTTTGCCCTGCACGGTTGTCTGGTACGGCGAAGAAGGCGAACTTGCCCGGACCTTATTTCCGGACGAGAACTCAGCTAATGCTCACGTGATAGCCATGCTGCAGATCAACATGCTGATCGGCAATGTGGTATCCGTCGAGATCCGCCAGCCAGACGGCAGGGTCTTGTCCAGTCACTATGGCCCTCGGCCCCAAAAGGAACAGACAGCACCGCTTTCGGTTGACGTCGGTGTCCACTCGCCTGAGACCTTGCAGGTCGAGGTTGCTTGAATCCAAGGGCTGCATGTCAGCATCAGGCGTCAGTCACACACTTAAACCAGATTTCAGGGGCAAAGAGACATAGACGAAGTTACCTTCTCGGCTCGAGCACTTGTCACGCAAATGGCTCGCCAGGCCGAGAGGACGGTGATCAAGGGAATGCTACTCCCTCAAACTGGCGTCCGGCCGCTGAACGGAGGTGTTGAATGCCCCGACCTCAATCGCGACGAGTGATCGTCATAGCGGAGCGTCTCGTCGTTACAGCGGCGCTTGTGCTTTCTCCTTACGCGATCAAGCTCTCGGATGCCGGCGTGCCGTGTTTCGTACTCGCGGACGCTCATGCCAAGGGGGGTGGCAACGGAAACGGTGGCAATTCCGGCAATGGAGGGAACTCCGGGAATGGCAACGGCGGGAACTCCGGGAACGGCAACGGCGGGAACTCCGGGAACGGCAACGGCGGGAACTCCGGGAACGGCAACAGCAACTCCGGTAATAAGGGAAATGCTGCCAAGGCTGCAGAAGCTCAAAAGGCCGACGTTCAAAGCGGCACCATCCAAGTTGTGCATGAGGATGGGATTACGGAGAAGGTCGAAGCCGGTCGCTTCATGATGATGGATAAAATGGGCAGAACAATCATAAACAGGCGCGCCCGGCCCTCTGACATCCTGCGCCTTAAAAGCAGATAGGCATCGCCGGACAGCTACAGGTCGCGCTTTTTCGACTGATGCAGAAGGATGGCCGCCTCTGTGCGGTTGCGAGCCTTGAGCTTGGTCATGACTTGCGTCATGTGATGTTTGACGGTCTTCTCCTGCAGACCAAGCTTGATCGCGACCTCCTTGTTGCTCAGCCCCTCGGCCACGATGTTGAGCACTTCGGCCTCGCGCTCCGACAATTGGCTGACAAGGTCGGTTTTTCCCTTGTTTTGATGCATCAGGTCCGTGAGCAGTCTCGCGGACAGTGTAGGCGATACGTAGCGCTCCCCGGCTGCGACGCCCCGCAGGATTTCGGCGAGGGTGTTGGCCCCGACACCTTTGACCACATAGCCGCGCACGCCGATTGCCAGCGCCCGCGCCACGTCCGCATCGACTTCCGATGCGGTCAAGACGACGATTTTCTGGGACGGGGCCTTTGCCAGAATCCTCGCGGCGGCTTCAAGCCCGCCGCCGGGCATGCTGATGTCGAGAAGGACGATGTCTTGCTCACCGCTGGCCGCGTGCGCCTCTGCTTCGGCTGCAGTGGCGCCTTGGCCTACAATGAGGAAACCGCCGACCTCGGCGATGCTCCGGGAGACTCCTTCACGAAAAAGCGGATGGTCATCGAAGATGGCAATACGGACCGGACCGCTCATTGTCCTAACTCTCCAAAGGAAGGGCGATCGTCAAGGCCGTCCCCGCTGCGCTCGAAACCGTCTCAAAATGGCCTCCAATGCTTTCAATGCGTTCCCGAAGCCCAGCCAGTCCGAGCCCTTCGCGCGTCACGACCTTGAAGCCCGGCCCGTGATCGGTGACTTGCACCATTAATCTGCCGTCCTTGATCATGGCTTTCAGTGTTTGATCCTTTCCCTTGCCGTGACGCCAGGCATTGTTCAGCCCTTCCTGGGCAAAGCGATAAATGCTGATTTTTTCAGATGTTCCGAGTTCCGGCAGATCAGGGGCAAGCTCGAGTTCGACGTCGGATGATGTTCTGCGTTCGTGCTCCGAGGCCGCCAGCTTCAATATCTCGGCGACCCCCGACGTTTCGATCTGAGGCAAGACCAGGCCGTGGCAAATGGCGCGAATCTCGTGCAACGCATCGCCCAACGTATGATGAATGTTGGCGATTTCGGCCTGTCGCTCCGACGGGGGCGTGTCGGGGGCACACAGAAGCGGGCTGTCCAGTCGCAAAGCCGCTAAGGCGACGAGCTGGGCCGGACCATCGTGCAAATCCGCGCCAATGCGACGAAGATAGCGTTCGTTGAGGGCGGTGGCCCGGCCGGCGGCGCGCTGGACACGCTGCCGGAGCGCGGAATTCTGCGCCAGCAACTCCTGCAATTCGCGTAGCCGGCCCTCAAGGGAGGAGCGCTGGCTGACTATCGTGCGGCTTCCTTGCAGGACAATCGCGAACAACATGGCGAGCGCCGTGACAGTGGCTCCGGCCACGACGAGCGAGCTCCACCACAAGGCGGACGCCAGCGTCGCCCGCAAGTCGTCGGCGACTTCGTAGAATTCGGAGACCGCAACGACTTCGCCGGACCAAGGTTCGCGAACCGGACTGTAGATTTCGAGCAAGGGCGACTTGGCGTCCCTTTGCTCTTCCTGCTCGGCGGGGTCCAGATTGTCGTATTCGGCTGCGACACTGCCGCCGAAGGCAGCAATCAGGTTCTTGCTCGGCGTGAGCACCTTGCCGATCAGGGCACTGTCCGTCGCGTAGAGGATTTTGCCGTCTCGCCGCCAAAGTTTGAAAGAAGCCAATCTTTTGCCGAGCGCACCCTGGTCCAGGGTCTCGTCCAGGGCTTGCTTCACACCATCGGTCAGCTCGTTGCCGGTGCGCATGTCCGGCAAAAGAGGTGCGATCACGCTGTCGACGTACAGAGCGGTTGTACCGGCGGCATTCTTGATGACGCCTTCTCGAATTTGCCATGTCACCCAAAGGCCGACGACTAGCATCAAGACGACCAGGCCGAAGCCGCCAACAATCAGGAACTGCAGAGCTAGCGACAATTGCGCCCAGCGGCGCGAAAGTTCGGCCACGACCAGAGCAACGCGTGATCGCTTCTCACCTCTCGAAGCTGCCAATATGGTGTGGCTTCCTTGGTCGACCACCAGATCCGTCGCAAGAGGCGGCCGATTCATCTGGACCAAAACCGATGTGGACAGTTATGCGCCTTCATCGTGCTCCAGCAACCCTCGCAGCCAGGCCAATAAAGGTTTGACATGATGCGCCTAACGCGCGAGCCCGGCAACGGTTCCAGGCGCGACTGCCGCTGGGGGCAGGGGCGAGGAAGAAACGAACCAGAACTGGTTCGAAGAGCCCTTCGGAATCAAGCGGCCGGAAACAGTCTCCAGCGTCCGGGACGGAATGCCACCCGGCTTTTCTGTGCGGCCGGATGGCCAACCGGAAGCTCGATCTCAACGCGCTGGCGCTGGCCGCCTATTTCGAGCTCCACACGTCTCGTGCCGGCGACGCGGCGGCTGGCAACGACCGTACCGGCGATGCAGCCGCTGCAGCCATCGAGAAGTTCCACATCATGCGGGCGGAAAAAGAGCGTGGCGTCGCCAGGGGGAGCATGGGGCGCAGACAGTCCGATTGGGCGGTCGGCCAGCCAGATTTCGCCATTCTCGACCTTCACCGGCAGCGAGCTCGACTCGCCGATGAAGCCGTATACGAAGGGCGAGTTAGGCGTGTCGTAAATGTCGTCGGCAGTGCCGACCTGTTCGATGCGGCCCTGGCTCATCACCACAACGCGGTCCGCAAGCTCCAGCGCCTCCTCCTGGTCGTGGGTGACGAAGACGGTGGTGTGGCCGGTGCGGTCATGGATCTCGCGCAGCCAGCGGCGCAGTTCGCGCCGCACCTGCGCGTCGAGCGCTCCAAAGGGTTCGTCGAGTAGCAGCACCTTGGGTTCGATCGCCATGGCGCGCGCCAGCGCCACGCGCTGGCGCTGGCCGCCCGAAAGTTGCGCGGGATAGCGTTTTTCGAGGCCTGACAGCTGCACGAGGTCGAGCAGTTCGGACGCGCGGCGGCGAATTTCCTGAGCCGGCGGGCGCGTCGCTCCATGCCGGACTTTCAACCCGAAACCGATATTGTCAGCCACCGTCATGTGGCGAAACAGGGCATAATGCTGGAAGACGAAGCCGACATTGCGCTCCTGGATGGATCTGTGGGAGGCGTCTTCGTCGCCGAAAAAGATCTTGCCGCGGGTCGGCCGCTCCAGTCCGGCGATGAGCCTGAGCAAAGTCGTCTTGCCGGAACCCGAAGGGCCAAGCAACGCGATCAGCTCGCCCGACTTGATGTCGAGCGACACGTCGTGCAGGGCCGGAAACCGGTCAAACTCCTTGCGCACGTTGGCAACGCGAACTTCCATCGGCAGAACCTTCTAATGCCCGCGCGATGCGGCGATCTCGGCGCCGTAGCGCATCTCGAGAAGTGTTTTCAAGACCAGCGTGACGAGTGCCAGGCCAGCCAGCAATGAGGCGACGGCAAAGGCGCCGACGGCGTTGTACTCGTTATAGAGGATTTCGACATGCAGCGGCATGGTGTTGGTCAGGCCGCGTATATGGCCGGAGACAACGGACACGGCACCGAATTCGCCCATGGCCCGTGCGTTGCACAGGAGAACGCCGTAGAGCAGTCCCCATTTGACGTTGGGCAGCGTCACATACCAGAAGGTCTGCCAGCCATTGGCGCCGAGCGAAAGCGCCGCCTCCTCGTCGCCATTGCCCTGTTCCTGCATCAGCGGGATCAGTTCGCGCGCGACGAAGGGGAAGGTGACGAAGACGGTGGCGAGCACGATGCCGGGCACCGCGAACAAGATCTGGATGCCATTCGCCTTCAGCCAGCCGCCGAGCAGGCCCTGCGCGCCGAAGAGAAGCACGTAGACAAGTCCCGATATCACGGGAGAGACCGAGAAGGGCAGATCGATCAGCGTGGTCAGGAACGCCTTCCCCTTGAATTCGAACTTGGCGATCGCCCAGGCCGCCGAAATGCCGAAGACGACGTTGAGCGGCACGGAGATGGCCGCGACCAGCAGCGTCAACCGGATCGCCGAGCGAGTGTCGGAATCACTCAGCGCCTGCGTATAGGCGTCCAGGCCTTTTGCGAGGGCTTCATGAAAGACGATGATCAGCGGCAGCAGCAGGAAGATGCCGAGGAAGCCGAAGGCGATGGCCATCAGGACAGCCTGCGCGGGCCGGCTTTCGGTGACCGCTGCCGAACGGCTCTCATGATCTGGTGCCCAGGATTTGATCTCGGGGTCAGCCATAGCGCTTGCGGCTCCATGACTGTGCAAGATTGATGATGAGCAGCATAACGAACGACAAAAGCAACATGATCGCCGCGATCGCGGTCGCCGCCGGGTAGTTGTATTCCTCAAGCCGGATAACGATCAAAAGCGGTGCGATCTCGGATTTGTAGGGAAGATTGCCGGCGATGAAGATGACCGATCCGTATTCGCCGACGCCGCGCGCGAAGGCAAGCGCGAAGCCGGTGGTGATGGCCGGCGCCAGCCCCGGAAACAGTATGCGGGTGATGATCTGGAAGCGGCTGGCGCCCAGCGTGGCAGCTGCTTCCTCGACCTCGCGATCGATCTCTTCCATGATCGGCTGCACGGTGCGCACAACGAAGGGCAGGCCGATGAAGATCAGCGCGATGACGATGCCGAGCGGCGTGTAGGCGACCTTGATGCCGAGCGGCATCAGCAATTTGCCGATCCATCCGTTCGGCGCGTAGAGCGTGGTGAGCGCGATGCCCGCCACCGCCGTCGGCAGGGCAAAGGGAAGATCGACCATCGCGTCGACCACGCGCCGGCCGGGAAAGCGGTAACGCACCAGTACCCAGGCGACAAGAGTGCCGAAGACGACGTTGACGGCGGCCGCCACGAAAGCGGTGCCGAAGCTGATTTCAAGCGCGTTGACGGTGCGGCGATCGGTGACGATCGACCAGAATTCGGGCCAGCCAAGGGCGGCCGAGCGCCAGACCAGTCCCGACAGAGGAATGAGGATTATCAGGGTGAGGTAGGCAAGCGAGAAGCCGAGCGTCAATCCGAAACCCGGAATGACACTCGGCTGCCTGAACCGCCACCCCGCTGGCGCGGGTGCTGTGGTCATATCGTCCTGATCTGTTTAGCTCACTGGGCCGGCTTGTAGATCTGGTCGAATATACCACCGTCGCCGAAATGGTAAGGCTGTGCTTTCTTCCAGCCACCAAAAAGCGGATCGTCGATCGAGATCAGCTTGATGTCGGGCGTCTTCGGCATATCCGCCGGCGCCACGAGCTCGGGCTTGGCCGGTCGGTAGTGGTTCTTGGCGATGATCGTCTGGGCCTCCTTGGAATAGAGCCAGCCGAGATAGGCTTCCGCCACCTTGCGCGTGCCCTTGGCATCGACATTGGCATCGACAACAGCCACCGGCGGCTCGGCCAGGATCGAAGTCGGCGGATAGACGATGTCGAAATTGTCGGCGCCGAACTCGTCGAGCGCGAGATACGCGTCGTTTTCCCAGCCGATGAGCACGTCGCCAATACCCTTTTGCGCGAACGTCACCGTCGAGCCGCGCGCCCCGGTGTCGAGCACGGGCGCATTGGCGTAGAGCTTGCCGACGAATTCCTTGTTCTTGGCTTCGTCGCCGCCGTCATTTGCATTGGCGTAGGCCCAGGCCGCCAGGTAGTTCCAGCGCGCGCCGCCGGAGGTCTTTGGGTTCGGCGTGATCACCTGGACGCCGTCCTTGACGAGGTCGCTCCAGTCATGGATGCCCTTCGGGTTCCCCTTGCGAACCAGGAAGATGATCGTCGATGTGTAAGGTGCTGAATTATTTTCGAATTTCTTGCGCCAGTCAGGATTGATCTTCTTCGACTTGGAGACGATGGCGTTGATGTCGCCTTCGAGTGCCAGCGTCACGACATCGGCGTCGAGCCCATCGATCACGGCGCGCGCCTGGGCGCCCGATCCGCCATGCGACTGCTGAACGGTAACAGTCTCGCCGGTCTCCGCCTTCCAGTGCGCGACGAACGCCTCGTCATAGGCCTTGTAGAGTTCGCGCGTCGGATCATAGGACACGTTGAGGATGGTGGTGTCGGCAAACGCGAAACCGAGCGTACCAAACTGGACAGACGTTGCGACCAGCGCGCCCAGCAGTTTCTTGAAATGAGGTTGCATTCCCGCCTCCATTAATATGAAGCGAACTCTATCGAATTAATAGAATTTAGATGCAACGAATGTTGCATCTTTCACCCGACTGAAGAAAATGTTCAGCGAAAAATCGCCAATCCGAGAAATTTTTTCCTCAACCCGGCGCGCCGGTTGGCCGCCGGCCCCGCCAGGGGTTGACGACCCTCGCTCCCAGGCGGACGTCGGCTTCGCCTACTCGACGAACACTTTCACGCTGGCCGCGCGCCCGGCAGCGTCGATGACGGTCAGCGTCGAATAGCCGGCGCCGTCCGGCATCCAGGTCGCGGTGCGGCGGCGGTCGATACCGGTCAGCGGCTTGCCGTTGGCCAGCCAGCGGAACGGCGCGCGGCCGCCTTGCAGCTTCAGCACCAGCGGCGATGCGTCGGCCGAATTGGTGGCGAGGTCGACGCGGGCGCCGTTGGGCGGAAAGATGATGGTGGGCGCGGGTTCGGTCGGCGCCGCCTGGACGAGGCCGTCGGCGCCCGCACCGAACCGGGCGAGCGTCACCGGCAAATCCTCGCGTTTGGGGGTGAACATGCCGGGTGGCTTGCCGGGCAGGGGGACGGCGGCCAAGCCCGATCGTGCGAAACCCTCGAACAGAACAGGGGCGGCCGAGACATAGCCGGAGAGACCGGGAACAGCGCCGGCATCGGGGCGGCCGACCCAGACGCCCAGCACGTAGCGTCCGTCGAAGCCGACCGACCAGGCGTCCCGATAGCCGTAGGAGGTACCGGTCTTGTAGGCGATGCCGCGCTGCAACGCGCCTTCGGGCGGTTTGACGCCCGACAATATGTCTGTGATCTGCCAGTTGGCCTGGCCATCGAGGATCGTGGTGCTCGCGCGCTCGGCGCCGGCCGGCTCGGTGCCGTCATGCAGCGCCTGCGTTTTGCCGCCATTGGCGAGCCCTGTGTAGAGCTGGACAAGATCGCGCAGCGTGATGCCCACGCCGCCAAGCCCGATGGCGAGGCCGGGCGCTTCGTTGACCGGCAGCACTGGGTTCACGCCGGCCTGACGGAAACGCGCCATCAGCCGGGCGGGCCCGACCGCGTCGAGGACGCGGATGGCAGGCACGTTGAGCGACAATTGCAGCGCCTGGCGGACGCTGACATCACCTTGGTAGCCCATGTCGAAATTCTTCGGGCGATAGCCGGAGAAGTCGACCGGGCTGTCCTCGATCAGCATTTCCTGCGCCACCAGCCCCTGCTCGAAGGCAAGGCCATAGATGAACGGCTTCAGCGTCGAGCCGGGCGAGCGGACGATTTTTGTCATGTCGATCCAGCCGGAGCGGCTGGCGTCGAAGAAATTGGCAGAGCCGACTTCCCCCAGAATGTCGCCGGTGCGGGAATCGGCCAGCACCATGGCGACCGAGAGGCGGGGCCCGAGCCTGGTGGCGGCATCGCGCGCCACCTGCTCCAGCCCTACCTGGACGCTCTTGCGGATCGTCAGTCGCAGCGGCTCGCCGGGCACGGCCCTGGGCAGCATCGCATAGGCAGCGTGAGCCGCCAGCGCCGGCAGGGTGCGACGCAGGCCGGAGACGTCATCCAGCGCGGCGCGGGCCGCCTCGCGTTCGCCAAGCAGGCCCGAAGACACCATGCGAGCCAACACCCGGTCCCGGGCGGCATGGGCAATCCCGAGATTGCGATCGGGCCGGCGCCTTTCCGGCAATTGGGGGAGGGCAACGAGCAGGGCGGCTTCGGAAACGGTAAGCCGCGCCGGTTCCTTGCCGAAATAGGCGAGCGTGGCGGCGCGGACGCCCTCCAGATTGCCGCCATAGGGCGCCAGCGTCAAATAGCGTTCGAGGATCTCGCGCTTAGATAGCCGCCGCTCGATCTGGATGGCGCGCAGCATCTGCTTGAGCTTGGAGCCGAGGCTGCGGCTCTCGCGTGGCTCGATCAGGCGGGCAAGCTGCATCGACAGCGTCGATCCGCCGGACACGATATGGCCGCTGGTGGCGAACTGGCCGGCGGCGCGCCCCAGCGCCAGGAGGTCGACGCCTTCATGGTCCCAGAAGCGCTTGTCCTCATAGGTGACGAGCATGTCGACGAATTGCTTGTCGACCTGGTCTAGCCGGGTTTTCAACCGCCAGTACCCGTCCGGCGTGGCGAAGGCGCGCAGCAGCTGGCCGTCGCGGTCCTGGATTTCGGTGGAGACCGTGAGTTCGGCTGGAAGGGGAGGTGGGAAGGCGCGGTCGAGCTCCCACAGGGAGGCGGCCGCGATTGCCGTAAACGAAACGAGGGAAAGGCCGGCAATAGCCGCCCGGCGAAGGACTCTTCTTGAAAGCATGGCGCCGCCCCTCACCCTTACCCTCTCCCCGTGAAGAACGGGGAGAGGGGGATGCCAATGTTGGAGCTCGACCCTTCTCCCCGTTTTCCACGGGGAGAAGGTGCCGGCAGGCGGATGAGGGGCAGCGCCATCGTCCTGTCCATCGTCATCATAGCCCCTTACGGCGCCTTGATCTCCATCATGCCGGTGGAGGTGCGGGCCGAGTATTGCGGCCGGTACATGTCCTCCACCGTTGCTGCCGGGTGGGCGTAGGTGCCGGGCGTCACGGCGCGCACGACATAGGCAAGCGTCAGATTGTGGTCGTGGTCGCCGTCGGCTGGGTTGAAAGCCGCCACGAAACGGTCGTTGCGGAATTCGAGGTGCGCGGCATCAGTCTGTGCCAGCCAGGAGAAGTTCGTCAGCTGGGCGCTGGAGACCAGGCCCGGATTGTCGATCTCGAAGCCGGCGGGCAATAGGTCCGTGATCAGCAGGCGTGACGGCCAGCTGTTCTGCTCGTTGACCTTGAGCACGACGACATAGCGCTCGTTCTGGGTTGCCTCCGTCACATTGGCTTCGGTGCCGTCGAGCTTGTAGTATGTGCGCTCGATGGTGAAGCCGTCGCCGCCGGCCGGCGAAGGCTCTACCGGCGCTGCCACTGTGGTGACCAAGGCCTGCAGCGGCGTCTTGCCGGTGTTGGCGATTTCCAGCGGGCTGTCGGCGAGCGCGCCGCCATCGACCTGGTTGGAATAGCCGCCCGAATGCGTCGCGCCATTGACAGTCAGCGTGATCGCATCATTGCCTTCCTTCAGCGCGCGCGCCGCCATCAGCATCCAGGCTTCGTCCTGTGTGCTGGTCCACCTGGCCTCGGCGCGTTCCCTTGTGACCAGCTTGATCAGTTCAGGAACGATCGTCGGCACCGGCTTTGACTCAGCCGCCAGGGCCAGCATCGCCGCGCCGTCACGCAGCGGCGAGCCATAGTCGGAACGATAGTAGTCGTACTCCGTCGCCGATTTGGCGAGCCGGAGAGCGGCCTCGAACGTCGCCTGCGATCGCTGGGTGTCGCCGTAGAGCGCCAGGCTCGCCGCCAGTTGAGCAACGGCCATCGGGCTCGAGAAGGCTTCCAACTGAGTATCGGCATAATAGCGCAGATCGCCGATCGAGGCCTTCTTGTTGCGGGCCAGGACGTAGAGCGCGTAGGCGATCTCGCTGCCGCGATCCTGCACACTCTGGTCGTAGCCAAGGGAGTTCTGCAGATTGTTCAGCGCCTGGTTCATGGCAAGGGTAGGCACGTCGTATTTCTGCTCGCGCGCCCGGGTCAGGAATTCGCTGACATAGGCATCGAGCCAAAGATCGCCGGACCCCGGGCCCCAGAGGCCGAAGCTGCCGGACGAGGACTGGTAGCTCAGCACCTTGTAGATAGCGTCCTGGACCCGGCCATGCAGGTCGGGATCGCTTTCCATGCCCATGCTGGAGGCCATGTCATTGACATAGAGCAGCGGCATGGCGCGGCTGGTGGTCTGTTCGGCGCAACCATAGGGGTAGCGGTCGAGCGTCATCAGCAGCGACGGAACGTCGAAGGCCGCTGCCTGGGAAACGCCGACGCTGACGGAGGCGCCGTCGAGCAGGCTTGCCGCCAGCAACTCCTTGTCGACGCGCAGTGCACCGCCATTCGGTTTGAGGTCGACCACGAGACGGGTGGTCACCGGCAATTGCGCCGGGCGTACCGGCACGTAAAGCGTCTGCTCGACCGTGGTGCCGTCGGCATGGGCAAGCGTGATGGTGAGCGAGGCATCGCCCGCCACGGCCGCAACCAGAGGCACGGTCAGCGTTTGGCGCTTGCCTGGGGCGAGCGTGAGCTTCGCGGGCAATGGCTTGTCGCCGGTCGACAGGTCACCCGTGGTCTCGATCGACAGCGCGTAGTCGCCGGCGGGGCCGTCGGTGTCGGCAACGTCAAGGCGCATGACGGCGTTGTCGCCGGGTGCGAGGAAACGCGGCAAGCCGGCGGTGATCACCACCGGATCGCGAACGATGACATCGGACTGGGCATGGCCGACCGCTTCCTTGGTCCAGGCGACAGCCATGACGCGCACGGTGCCGTTGAACTGCGGGATGTCGAAGTCGATCCTCGCCTTGCCGTCGGCATCAAGCTCGACCGGACCGGAGAAGAAGGCGACCAGTTTTTCGGTCGGCGGGCTGCCTTGCGCCTGCATGTTGGAGCCGTCACCACCGGTCCTGATCTTGCCGGTATTGCCTAGCGAACCATCGATCAGACGTCCGTAGAGGTCACGGATCTCCATGCCGAGCATGCGCTGGCCAAAGAACCAGTTCTCGGGATCCGGCGCCTTGTAGTTGGTAAGGTTGAGGATGCCGACATCGACAGCGGCGACCATGACATAGGCGTTGGTCCCGGGCTGCACGCCGGCCACGGAAACCGGGATCGACAGCTGCTGGCGCGGCATCGTCTTGTCCGGCGGCGTCAATGTAACCGCGAGCTTCTTCGAACCGGGATCGACGTTGAGCCATTTCACGCCGATGGCACGGGCCGGCATGCGCGATTCCTGCGCATCGCCGGGCCTGAACAGGGTTGCCGTGACATAGGCGCCGGCGCCCCAGTCTTCGCCGACCGGAATGTCGACGGTGCCGCCGCCTGCCGGCACGGTGGCCGTGACGGTCTTCAGCAGCTTGTCGGACCCGATATTGATCAGGAGTTCACCGGCAAAGTGCGGCGAGACCTTCAGCTTGGCCACTTCGCCCGCAGCGTAACTGTCCTTGTCGAGGGCGATTTCCAGGCCATCGGGCGTTTCGGTGGTGGTCGAGGAGACGTACCAGCCAGCATCGAACTCATAGCTGGTCGCCGGTCCCTCGGGGTCCGATGTTTCGACCTCGAGCCGGTACTGGCCCCAATCGACAGGCACGGAAACGGTCGCGTCGCCGTCGGCGCCAAGGTCGACCTGACCGTTGGCGATGGACTTGGTAAAGGTGACCGGCTCGTAGTTCCAGGAACTGTTCGACCGGTACCATTGGTAATTGCGTTCGACCTTGACCAGCGACCAGCGCGCGCCCTTCAGGGCCTCGCGCTTGCCTTCGGGATCGACGGCGATCAGGCTGAACTTGGCCGTGCCGCCCTGCGGTACCTCATTGTCGGCAAAGTCCGGCCGGATGCCGATCATGTGGCCTTGCGGGCGGATGCCGATCTCGAGCGAGCGCTCGATGGCGCGTCCGCCTGTTTCACGCATGCGCACCGTTACCTTGGCGTCGACCAGCTTGGTGGTCGCGGGCAGTTGCTCGACCGAGACCGGGAAGGTCACCTTGCCGTCGTCCCCCACCACCGGCAGATCGGCGAGGGGAGTTACCGTGGGTTCGGCCGACTGTTCGTCGGCAAGACCGAACGAAAAACCCTGGAAGCGATCCCAGTCACGCGAGGTCGAGAGCGTCAATTCGCCTTCCAGCGCCAGGCCTGCCGCCGGCGCGCCATAAAGGAAGCGGCCGTCAATGCTGATATTCGCGGTTTCGCCCTGCGCGATCTCCTTCTTGTCGGCGGTCATGTCGAATTCGATGCGATCCGGCACGAAATCCTCGACCAGGAACATCTGGGTGGCGACCGCCGGCTGCTTGGGATCGGTGTAGATCGACACCGACCAGGTGCCGCGCATGGCGTTAGGCTCTAGCGGCAGGTCGACGGCATGGCCGCCGGCGGATGCGCCGTCGCTGACGATGCGGCGGTCCTCGACGCCGTCTGGGCGAGAGAAGATGAAGGTCAGCGGCAGGTTCTCGACCGCCTTGGCTGCGCCGTCGCGGGCAAGTGCCGCGACATGGACATCCTCCCCGGCGCGGTAGATGCCGCGTTCGGTCCAGGCATAGACGTCCAGCGCGCCCGGTGCCGCGCGCCCGGTGACACCACGGTCCGACAGGTCGAAGCCCGCGCGGCCCATGTCGAGGAAGACGAAATCGTCGTCGCCCTGCTTGGCCATCAGCACGGCCGGCACCATGCCGCCGTCGCCGCGCGTCAGGCCGGGATTGAAGACGGCGTGGCCTTCGGCGTCCGATACGGCGGTGCCCAGAACCTCATTGTTGCGGGCCACCAGCGTCAACTCCGCGTCGGCGATCGGCTTCGCGCTACCCAGCGAGCGGGCGAAGACATTGAGCCCGTCCTGGCCGGCATAGGTCGACAACCCGATGTCGGAAACGACAAACCACTGGGTCGCCAGCGAACTGTAGTCATCGCCCTTGCCGTCAACGGCCTCGGCCGTGAGCACATAGACGCCGGGCTTGCGCCTGGGCAGCGCTTCGTCCACCGGGAAGGAAGTGGTGACCTCCTTGTTGAGATCGTTGGCAATGTCGAGCTGACCCTGCCAGACCGGCGCGCCCATCTGCTCGGAAATATTCGAAATGTCGTAGCTGTCGAGCTGGTGCAGGAATTGGTAGCCCGATAGGAGCTGTGCCAGCGAACGATCGCCGATGCGATAGAGCTTCATTTGCGCGGCGTTCATATTGACGGTGACGACGGGAATGCCGCGGCGCGCGCCCGCCGGCAGGACGAAACTATCACCCGTGAAGCGGGCCGAAGGAGCGCGGTCCTGCACATAGATCGACAGCACCACGGGCGCAGCAGTGACTTCGCCGATGGCCGCCGGCAAGCCTGCGCGGAAGGTGACGTCATAGTGCTGGCCGTGTTCGAGGCCCTCGACGCAGATCTGCTTGTCCTTGGCCTCGACGCCCTTCGGCGCCGCGTTGTCGACTGTGACGAATTGCGCGTAGTCGACGCCGGTCTTGACCAGGTCCTCGGAAAGCTGAGCACAGATACGCGGCGCGCTGGTGTCGGCATCGACAGTGTGGTCGATGACGCGGAAGCCTTTGCGCGCCTTGAGATCGGCATAGTCTGCCTGGACGGCGGGAGACGCCTCCAGGGCAAGGCTGGCTTCATAGGCCTGCAGGGCAGGACGGTAGAGGTCGCGCTTGTCCAGGCCCTTGCCGAGCAGCGCCAGCACTTCCGCTCGCGCCCTGGCGGTACGCGCCAGCTTGTAGGCATTGAAGGCGGCAGAAGTGCCGTTTGCCGGTAAAGTGGAAGCTTCCGAAGTGTTGGCGGCGGGCTCGACGGCAAGTGTTTCGCGCGCCAAATCAAGCCAGAGCCGGCCGTCGTCGGGCAGGACCGAGACGGCGGCTTCATATTTCAGCATGGCGGAACGGTGGTCGCCGGCGAGCACGGCCTGTGCGGCGGCGCTGGTCAGGCCAGCAATGCCTTCAGTCGGCTTTTCATAGGCCGGGCCGAGCAGCTTGTTGCGATATTGCTGTGCCTGGTCCGCCATCCAGCCGGGGAAGAAGGCGAGTTCCGGCGGCGCGCCGATGTCGGGATCGCCGTCGATGGTGACGATCTTGCCGGCCACCGCGCCATTGAACGTCTTCAACTGGTTGTAGTCTGACTTGAGGAAGCACCATTTCGCCTTCTTGTTGTAGGTGAAGGCGCGGCAGGCAGGATCGCCCAGGCAGGTCGTCTTGCACTGGTCGAGCGTGACATTCTGTTCGGACCGAAGGTCAAAGCCGAAATAGTCGGAATTTTCGGTCGTTGCGATTCGCCGCGCTTCGGCCGCTTGCGCGACGGAGCCCCAGGCGAAGAGAAAAAGCATCAAAATCGACAGGCCACGAGCCGCGCGCATTGTCATTCCACCCTCCAGACAGTGCAGACGTCCCGGAATGATCAAGCTTCAATCAAGCTTGTCAACACAGGACACGGCGGTTCCGCCCGCCAACGGTTTCCTTTCCGGCGCAACGCCGGTAGTACGTCCATAGGAAAAGGATCACGCATTCTTGCGAAGACGCAAAAGGTGTGAATTCCAAGCCCGTCCTATTTCAGACAATTGGATTGTGGCCCCTTTACGAGCGCTTCAAAACTTCATTCCAATTTTAGTTTTGTATCCTAGGTTGTGATTAATGTCGGCGCATGAAGAGCAGATGTCAGGGGGCACGGCGCCACGGCGCCGGCTTCCGCGCGCCCTGCTTCTGGCTGCGGTCTGCGCGGCCGCGCTGGCTGGTGAATCAAGACCGGCGGCAGCCTTCGAGCTTTTCGGCTTCAAGCTTTGGGGCTCGTCCAGCGACGAAGACGCCGACATTGTCGATCCGTTGCGCTACGCCGTCACCATCAATGCGCCCGACGCCGACAAGAACCTCGTCAAGAAGCTTTCCAACGCATCATCCCTGGAGAGCGATGTCGACCATCCGGTGGCCGGTTCGCTGGGGCTGATGGCCAAGGCGCGGAGTGATCGCGAACAGCTTGTCGCTGCGCTCTACGCCGACGCACGCTATGAGGGTGTCGTCACCATCACCATTGACGGCAAGCCGCTCGACGAGCTTCCGCCCGATGCGGAATTCAAGGGTCCGCAGCCAATTCCGGTGGTGGTCGAGATTGTCGCTGGCCCGAAATTCACCCTTGGCACCATCAGGCTTGCGGGTGACGCTGCGGGACTGCTGAGCGCCGATTACGGCCTCATCGCC
The DNA here is from genome assembly GCF_020164785.1 of Mesorhizobium sp. ES1-1. Lineage (GTDB taxonomy): Bacteria > Pseudomonadota > Alphaproteobacteria > Rhizobiales > Rhizobiaceae > Mesorhizobium. The sequence goes on from NZ_JAIUGX010000004.1 coordinate 164,158, forward strand.
GGCGGCGATGCCGGCTCGGGAGCCGTGCTGAAGGCTGAAGCGCTGATCGTCAGGACACTGAAGCAGGAAGGCAGGCCGCTGGCCAAGGTGACGGACCGACAGATCGTCGCGGACCATGCCACCTCGACGCTCAACGTGACGCTTACGGTGGCGGCCGGCCCGGTCGCCGGCTATGGCGCGACGACGGTGGAAGGCACGGACAAGGTCGATCGCGACTTCACTGAATACATGACCGGCCTCAAACGCGGCCGGCAATATTCACCCGACGAGGTCAGCGATGCGCGCGACCGGCTGCTGGCGCTGGAGGTCTTCAACAGCGTGACCCTCAAGGAGGCCGACAAGTTCGACGCCGACGGCAACATTCCGATCGGCGTCCAGGTCAGCGAACGCAAGCCCCGGTATTTCGGTCTTGGCGGAACCTTGTCCAACACCGAGGGACTTGGGCTGGAAGGTTATTGGGGCCACCGCAACCTCTTCGGCCACGCCGAAAAGCTGCGCATCGAGGGCGCCATCAGCGGCATTGGCAGCAATGATCTGGGCGAACTCAACTACAATGCCGGGATCATGTTCGAGAAGCCGGGCGTGGTCGGGCCGGCGTCGAAGTTCTTCGCCGGCGTCAAGACGGTGCTCGAGCATCCCGATGCCTATGACCATTTCTCGGTCAAGGGCAACACGGGCCTGTCCTACGAACTCGACAAGAAGCAGACCGTCTCAGCCGAGGTTGCGCTCGATTATTCGCGGGTTACCGATGCCTTCGGCAAGCACAAATACCTCATCGCCAGCATCCCGCTGCAATATGTGTACGACAACAGGGACAACCGGCTGAACCCCACCGGCGGCTTCAGGCTGCTGGCTTACGCCGAGCCGAGCTACGACATTTTGAGCGGTGCGGCCTTCCTCAAGTTGAGGGGCGAGGGATCGGCCTATCAGTCGGTGGATTCGGCGTCGCGCTTCGTCTTGGCGGAACGGGTCGCCGTCGGCTCGATCGTCGGCACCAGCCTCGAACACGTGCCGGCCGACCGGCGCTTCTATTCGGGCGGCGGCGGCTCGGTGCGGGGCTACGCCTATCAGGGCATCGGCCCCAAGGATTTCAACGGCCAGCCGATCGGCGGACTCTCCTTCTTCGAAACCTCGGTGGAGATGCGCATCGCCATCACCGATACGATCGGCATCGTGCCGTTCGTCGATGCCGGCTCGGTCTCGACGAAATCGGTGCCGAACTTCTCCGACGTCAAGGTCGGCGCCGGCGTCGGACTGCGCTACGTGACACCGTTCGGACCGCTGCGGATCGATGCCGCGGTGCCGCTTAACCGGGACCCCGGCGATCCGACCTTCGGCATCTATGCCGGCATTGGGCAGGCGTTCTGAGCGATGAAGACGGTCTGGCGCATTCTCCGCATTGTCCTCTACACGCTGCTCATCGTGGTTGCCGGGTCGATCGGCGCCCTGGTGGTGCTGACCAAGACCGAGCGCGGACGCGACAATCTCGCCGGCATCATTTCGCGGGTGGCCTCAAGCGACGACAGCAAGATCACCGTCAGCGGCATCGATGGCGTCTGGTCGGGCAATCTCAGCGTCGACCATGTGGTTCTCGAGGACCGCGAGGGCGCCTGGCTGGTGGCGCGCAAGGTGGCAATCGACTGGTCGCCTCTGGCGTTGCTATCCAAACGCTTCAGCGCCGACCGCATCGCCGCTGAACGGATAGAGCTGGCGCGGCTGCCGGTGGCCTCGACCCGTCAGCAGGCCCAGGGCAGCACCACGACCCTGCCGGTTTCGGTCGATATCAAGCAGTTCGACCTGCCCGAAATCGCACTCGGCCAGGACCTTGCCGGCAGCGGCATTGCCGAACTCGCCGCCAAGGGAATGCTCAAGGCTGATGCCGCGCCGCTGGCCGTCGAGACGACGCTCAACGTTACCCGTCACGACGGCAAGCAAGGCAAGGTCGACGCCAAGATCCACTTCGCACCGGCCGATAACAGGCTCGACCTCGACCTCAAGGCATCGGAGCCGGCGGGCGGAATCATCGCCAATCTGCTTCAATTGCCCGATGCGCCGCCGGTTGACATCACCGTATCGGGCACCGGCTCGCTCGCCAATTGGAATGGTATCGGCACCTTCAGCGTCGATGGCAAGATCGTCACCCAATTGACCGGCCGCCACCAACTCACCGACAAGGGCAACCATGTGGAGGCCAAAGGCGATGGCGATTTCGCGCGCTTCCTGCCGGAGAATTTGAAGCCGCTGTTCGCCGGCAAGACCACTTTCGATGTCGCGGGCGTCGCGACAGCCGCAGGCGGTATCAGCGTCGAGCGGGCCAATATCGACAGCGACGCGGTGCACGGCACTGCAAAGGGCATCGTCGATCCGGCGGGTGCCAGCGATCTGTCCGTCGAACTCGCCACCAAGGGGCCGCCCGTGGTGATCAGCGTCGGCAGCAAGGCGCAGCCGATCACGCTCGCCATCAAGAACGCGACCGCCCGTGCCTTCGGTGACGGCAGGGCGCCGGCCGTCGACATCGGCGCCTCCTTCGTCTCTATCGTGGCCGGCGGAACGCGGCTGGACGATCTGGTGGCTCAGGTGCATTCCGATGGCTTCGACATCCAGAACCGCGCCGGGCCGGTGACCGTCAAGCTGGAAGCCGGCGGGCTGAACACGGACGTGGCAACGTTGGCTCCGCTGGTCACCGGCAAGGTCGATGTCGATCTCGCCGGTTCGATCAGCAAGGACGCCATTGCCATCGACCAGGGCACGTTGCGGTCGGACGCGCTGAACGCCTCGCTGACGGCGACGGTCGCGCTCGCCGATCTGTCGATGCAGCTCAAGATGAACGCCGATGCGGTGTCCACCGCGCTGCCGCCGCAGATCGCGTCCGTGCTCGGCGCGCGGGTGAAATTCTCGGCGTCGGCGACGCGCGATCCGCAGGGGTCCTTCGCCGCCAACGAGATCGAATTCACATCGGGTACGCTGAGCGCCAGCGGTACGGCAAGCGCGCAAGGCACCGACATCCAGGCCGATATCAAGGGCACGCTGGGCGACGTTTCGGTCCTGTCGCCGACGGTCGGTGTGCCTGTCGCCGGCGGCGTCGATTTCGCCCTTTCGGCCAGCGGCGCCAGGAGTGCGCCCGATTTCACGGTGTCCGCCGACAGCGACAGCCTGACCGCCTCCGGCCGCACGGTGAAGAGCATCAAGCTGAACGCGAGCGGCAAGGCGGATATCGCCAACCCCGCCGCTACCATCGCCCTGACCGGTCTGGTGGACGAGCAGGCACTCGACGTCAAGGCGGAGCTGGTGACGAGCGAGGGCAAGCGTTCGATCAAAGGATTCCTGGTTTCGCTGGGCGACAATAAGGTTTCGGGCGATTTGGCTCTGGACGACAAATTCCTGCCGCTGGGCACGCTGACGCTTGCCGCGCCTGCCGTCGACCAGCTCGCGGCACTTGCCGGGCAAGCGGTGACGGGAGACATTAATGGCACCATTAATTTCGGCAAAGAGGGCGACGCCCCGTCCGTCGCGATCGATGCGCAAAGCACGGCGATCGCGCGCGGCGACGTCACGGCCAAAGCTATCACCGTCAACGCGCTGATCTCAAACTATCTGAAGGCGCCGGCGTTTGCGGGTTCGATCAAGGCGGACAACGTCACTTCGGGCAGCACGCAGATCGGCGCCATTGCCGTCGACCTCAAGCGCGACGGCGACTGGACCAATTTTACCGGCGGAGCGACGATAGCGGGCATTCCGGCCACCGCAGCCGGCCAGCTCAAGATCGCAGACGGCGTCACCAGCGTTGAGGTCGTTTCGGGCGAAGCCACGATCCGCGGCATCAAGGCGGCCATCGCTCAGCCCTCGACGCTGAGCATCGCCAACGGCACGACCAGCATCGAAAAACTGGCGCTCGATGTCGGAGGCGGCTCCGTGACGGTGTCTGGAACCGCGGGCGAGACGCTCGACCTGGCAGCGGAATTTTCTGCCCTGCCGGCCGCGCTTGCCAATGATTTTTCGCCGGGGCTCAATGCCGTGGGCACGCTTAGCGGCACGGCGCGGGTGAGCGGCCAGGCGGCCGCGCCAGATGTCCGGTTCAACGCGCAACTGGGAGGCGTCGAGACCAGCCAGACGCGCCAGGCCGCGCTGGGTCCGCTGGCAGTCGACGCGGCCGGCAGCTACACAATGGCCGGCGGCGTCGCTCTCGACCACGCGACGCTGAGCGGCGACAAGATTTCGGGCAAGGCCGCCGGCACCATAAACCCGAACGGCTCCAGCGACTTCACGCTCGACCTCGCATCCGCCGGGCCAAGCCTGCCGCTGACGCTTGGCAGCGCGGAAAGCCCGATAAAGCTCGAACTGCAGACCCTTTCGGTAAAGGCGGCCGGGCAGGGCGCTCGGCCGCGCCTCGACATTTCGGCGACGCTGCCCTCCGTCGCCACCAAACCTGCCAAGGTTGAAGGCATGACGCTTGCCCTGCATTCCGAAGCGTTCGATCTCAAGGCTCGGACCGGGCCGATCTCGGCAACGGTTTCGGCGGACAGGATCGGCCTTGACAATGCGACGATCGCGCCGCTGATCGCCGGCAAGGTTAGAGCCAAGGTCGACGGGACCCTTGCCGCCGACGCGATCACCATCGACAGCGGCTCGGTGACGAGCGATGCGCTGAACAGCGTCTTCACCGGCCGGGTCTCCCTGGCGGACGGCGCGATCGACCTCAACCTGAAAGCCGACGCGGCATCGGCGGCGCTGCCGTCGGCCGCTCGTGGAGTGCTTGCCGAACGCACCCAACTCAGCGCGACACTCAAGCGCGATGACGCAGGCAATGTGAACGTCGACGGGTTGAAACTGTCGTCGGGTGCATTGAGCGCGCAGGGGCAGGCGAGCCTCGCCGACAACAAGGTGGCAGCAGGCATCACGGGTTCGCTCACCGATATCTCCCTGTTGTCGAAAGACGCCAAGGGCGCCATCGCCTTCGACTTGAACGCTCAAGGCCCGGCGACCGCGCCGGACCTGTCTCTGACCGTGAGCAGCGACCGGCTCCTGGTCGCAGCGCGCGAGATCACCGGGCTGAAGCTGACGGCCACCGGCAAGGCCGATGCCGCCAATCCGGCAGCAAATGTGCAGCTCACCGGCAATGTCGCCGGCCAGCCCTTGCAGGGCAGCGCGGTGCTGGCGACGGCAAACGGCAAGAGCGCCATCAACGGCCTGCTGCTGTCGCTCGGCAAGAACAGGATTTCAGGCGATCTGGCGCTGGATGAAAAGTTCGTTCCTGAGGGCACGGTCTCGCTCGACCTGCCGGATATCGGACCGCTCGCCGCGCTGGCTCTGGAAAAGGCGGAAGGCGATGTCCGCGGCACGATCGCATTCACGAAAAATGCCACGGGACCGCAGGTTGCGATCAAGGCCACCACGGCCTCGATCTCGCGCGGAGACCTGCAGGCAAAGGCTGTCTCCATCGATGCGCTGATCGCCAATTATCTGGCCGCGCCGGTGATCTCCGGGAAGATACGTGCCGACACCGTCACCTCGGGCGGCACGGTCATCAACGGCATCGATGTCGACCTGAAACGCGACGGCGATTGGACCGGCTTTTCCGGCGGCGCGACGGTCAAGGGCATCCCCGCCAAGGCGGCCGGCCGCGTGAAAGTGGTGAACGGCACGACGACCATCGAACTCGTTTCCGGCCAGGCGACGGTCCAGGGCATCAAGGCCGCCATCGCCCAGGCCTCGACCGTGACGATCGCCAATGGCTCGACGACGCTCGAGAGGCTGGTGCTCAACCTCGGCGGCGGCACGGCGACGGTGACCGGCAAGATCGGTACAACTCTCGACATCAATGCGACCCTGGCGCGGGTGCCGATGTCGCTCGCCAACAGTTTCTCGCCCGGTCTCGACGCGGCCGGCTCGATCTCGGGCACGGCAAAGGTGACCGGCACGCCGGCCAGTCCATCCGTCGCTTTCAAACTCGACGCGTCAGGCGTGCAGACCTCGCAGACCAGGGGCGCCGGCATCAGCGCGGTAAGCGTCTCGTCCTCCGGATCGTTTGCCGGCAACAAGTTGACATTCGACGCCACTGTCAGCGGCGGTGGTGGGCTGGGACTGAAGGGCGGAGGCACGGTGACAACTTCGGGCACACCGGCGCTCGCGCTCGACTTCAACGGCTCCGTGCCTTTCGGCATCCTTGCGCAGAAGCTCGCCGCACAAGGCCTGTCGCTGGCTGGAACGGCCAAGGTCAATGTTCAGGTGCGCGGCCCAGCGACATCGCCGGTCATCGGCGGCAGCGTCAGCACCGCCGGGGCGCGTCTTGTCGACGCGCGTTCCGGCCTCGCGGTCAACGACCTCGCGGCCGACATATCGATTGGCGGCGGCGTCGCCAGGATCAACCGGCTCACCGGAACGCTGTCGACGCGCGGCAGCCTGTCGGCCAGCGGCACGGTGGGCATCGATCCGGCACAGGGGTTTCCGGCCAATCTGTCGATCAAGCTGGTTGACGGCCGCTACACGGACGGCAGGGTGGTTACCGCAAATCTCGGCGGCGACCTGACGATCAAGGGCCCGCTCGTCTCTGCGCCGGTCATCGCCGGAACCGTCAATCTCGCCAAGACCGTGATCACGGTTCCTGACAAATTGCCGGGCTCGCTGGCTGCGCTCGACGTCAAGCACAAGAATGCGCCGAGCGCCGTCAGGGCCCAGGACAAGGCGCTCCGTCCGGCGACGAGCAGCGGGGGAAAGGGTGGCAGTGGCCTCGTCCTCGACGTCACCGTCAATGCGCCGAACCAGATCTTCATCCAGGGCAGGGGCGTCGACGCTGAACTGGGCGGGTCGCTGCGGCTGACCGGTCCGGCCTCGTCGCCGCAGGCGGTCGGCACCTTTACGCTGCAGCGCGGGCGGCTGTCGATCCTGGGCAAGCGGTTGACCTTCTCCGAAGGAACGGTCGGCTTCTCCGGGTCGCTGGTGCCCTACCTCAATTTGACGGCGACCACGACGACGGGCAGCACCACCGTCACCATCGTGGTGTCGGGCGAGGCCAACAACCCCAAATTCAACTTCTCCTCGGTGCCGGCGCTGCCCGAGGACGAGGTCCTGGCCCAGCTTATCTTCGGGCGCTCCATGTCGAACCTGTCGCCTCTGCAGATCGCCCAACTTGCCGAGGCGGCCGGCCAATTGGCCGGGGTGGGCGGCTCGACCTCGCTGTTGGAAAACCTGCGCAGCGCGATCGGCGTCGATGATCTCGACGTCACTACCGATGACCAGGGCGGTACATCCGTCTCGGCCGGCAAGTATCTGAACGACCGCACCTATGTGACGATCCAGAAGGGCGACAAGCCGGGCTCCGGCAAGGCGACGATCGACCTGAATGTCGGGCGCGGCGTCAAATTGCGCGGCGAGGCCAATGATGGTGGCGAGGCCAAGGGCGGCATCTTCTACGAGAAGGAATATTGACGGCCTGGCCCTCATCATGGCCGGAACTGGGACTGTCGTTATCCCTGCCAATATTCCAGTTTGGACGCCCCGTGAGAATTTGGCGGAATCGGGGCGCGCTAGCACTTTTGCGCCAAGACTGTCGTTATCGCGCGCACCGCTCCCTTTCCAAAGTTGCACATTCGCTGCATGTTCAGTTCCAGGTCCATGACGTCTTTGACATCGTGACCTGGATGCGGAATGTTAATCGGCGGAAAGCCAACAATGGGAGCTAGTTATGACAATCTATAAGAGCAACGGCGACAACGTTCCGGATCACATCCTGGCCATGGCCAAAGAAGCCAAGGCGGGAACGGTAGACCGTAGAGAATTCCTGGCGCTGGCCAGCATTTTCGGCGCCTCGACAGCCATGGCCTACGGCCTGCTCGGCCTCGCGGCCCCAACCCCGGCCAAGGCCGAGGATGTGCAGGGCAAGAAGGGCGGTGTTCTGAAAGTCGCCATGTCCGTGAAGGACCCCAAGGATCCGCGGACGGCCGACTGGTCGGAGATCTCGAACGCGGAGCGCCAGGCGCTGGAGCCCTTGGTCAAGTACACCAAGGAGTACACCTTCGCGCCCTACCTGCTGGCGAGCTGGGACATCAACGACGACGCGACCGAGTATACTCTGCATGTGCGCCCGGGCGTCGAGTGGAACAATGGCGACAAGTTCACCGCTGACGACGTGATCTACAATTTCACGCGTTGGGCCGACAAGAACGCCGAGGGCAACTCCATGCCGGGCCGCCTCGGCAGCCTCGTCGACGAAAAGACCAAGAAGCTGAGCGAAGGGTCGATCACCAAGGTCGACGACATGACGGTCAAGCTGAAGCTGACCAAGCCCGACATCGCGCTCATTGCCAACCTGACGGACTATCCGGCGCTTATCGTGCACAAGACCTTCGACGAGAAGGGCGCGAACTTCAAGAACTGCCCGATCGGCACCGGTCCCTTCGAACTCGTGTCCTATGACGTTGGCCAGAAGGTCGTCTACAAGCGACGCACCACCGGCAAGTGGTGGCAGGGCGAGGCGTTCCTCGACGGCGTCGAGTTCATCGACTACGGCACCGATCCGGCGGCGACCGTTTCGGCTTTCGAATCCGGCGAGGTGCAAACCAACCATGAGACGACGGCCGATTACGTCAAGATCATCGCGGACGTCGGCGCCCCCGCATCGGAAGTGGTGACCGCGGCCACCGTGGTCTCGCGCTTCAACATCAACGCCAAACCCTATGGTGACCAGAAGGTGCGCCAGGCGATGTGTCTGGCCGTCGACAATTCGGTGGTGCTGCAGCTCGGCTACGGCAATGCCGGCACGCCGGCGGAAAACCACCATGTCGCGCCGATCCATCCGGAATATGTCGAACTGCCGAAAATCCCGCGCGACATCGCCAAGGCCAAGCAGATGCTGACGGAAGCCGGCGTGATCGATTTCGAACACGAGCTGATCAGCAACGACGAGGACTACCACAAGAACACCACGGACGCGATCGCGGCCCAGCTGCGCGAGGCCGGCATCAAGGTGAAGCGCACCGTGCTGCCGAGCTCGACCTTCTGGAATGACTGGACGAAATATCCGTTCTCGGAAACCAACTGGAACATGCGTCCGTTGGGCATCCAGGTCATCGCCATCGCCTACCGTTCAGGCGAAGCCTGGAACGAGACGGCCTATGCCAATCCGGACTTCGACAAGAAGGTCAACGAGGCCCTCGGGATCGCCGATGCGGAGAAGCGCAAGGTGGTGATGAAGGATATCGAGCAGATGCTGCAGGATTCCGGCATCATCATCCAGCCTTACTGGCGCAAGCTCTACATCAACATCAAGCCCGAGGTGAAGAACCACTCGATGCACCCCACCTACGAGCACGATTTCGGCAAGGTCTGGCTCGAACAGGCTTGACCATGGCTTGAGGGATATGGGGGGCGTCAGCGCCTCATATTTCCGGGATCGCCGCCGTTGCACGAGATGCAGCGGCGGCGTGTCGTCGCAAGGTTTTCGAAACAGGGTTGACCTTATCTGAGACCCCAACCCGGCCGGCAGGGGGGCGCAATGTTCTCATTCATCATCAGACGCATCGGCACGATTCTGCTTACGATGCTTTGCCTGACGCTGGTCGTCTTCTTCCTCGTCAATCTCGAACCCAATTTGAAGAAACTGGCGATCAGCCAGACCGAAATGCACACATCGGCCGAGCAGCTGGAAAGCTGGCTGGCAAATCACGGCTATCGCCAGAACTTCTTCGTCCGCTACGGCCAGTGGCTCGGAGTCCTGCCGGAGCAGCCGATCACCGACCCGGCGACCGGCAAGGTGACGCAGCGGTTTTCCTTCTGCAACGACCCGACCGTGCCGACCTTCTCGGGCGTGCTCGAGGGTGATTTCGGCTGCTCGACCAAGTTCAAGAACACCGTGGCTGCCAAGCTATTCCCGGCGCTGGGCGCCACCGGCATCCTGATGTTCTGGGTGCTGGCGGTGATGGTGCCAGTGTCGCTGTTGATCGGCATCCTGGCCGGCATGCGCGAAGGCTCCCGCACGGATCGCGTCCTGTCGATAGCTTCGATCGCCTCGACGGCAACGCCCGAATATGTGTCGGGGGTGATCTTCACCGTCATCTTTGCCTCATGGCTGGGCTGGCTCAACGGGTCGGCCGCATCGGCGAGCCAAGGCATCACCTTCTACAATTTCACGCTGCCGGTGATCACGCTGGCCATATACGGGATCGGCTATATCGCGCGCATGACGCGCGCCTCGATGGTCGAGGTGATGACGCAACAATATATCCGCACCGCACGGCTGAAGGGCCTGTCCTTCAAGAGCGTGGTGGTCAAGCATGCGCTGCGCAACGCGCTCATCGCGCCGTTCACCGTCATCATGCTGCAATTTCCCTGGCTGCTGACCGGTGTCGTCATCGTCGAAGTCATGTTCCGCTATCAGGGCTTCGGCTACACGCTGGTCGAGGCCGCCGGCAACAACGACATCGATCTCTTGCTGGGCTGTTCGCTGGTGTCGGTATTCATCGTCCTGATCACGCAGCTCATTTCCGACGTCGGTTACGCGTTCCTCAATCCACGCATCCGGGTTCAGTAGGAGAGACGGCGCATGCAAGCTCAATATATCGGCGCCTCCTCCATTTTCCTCGAAGTGCTCTGGCGCTTCTGGCCGGTATGGGTCGCGCTCGCCATCGTCATGGGGGCGAGCTTTCTCTACAAGAAGAAGCTCGCGCTCTATGGGCAGCTTTTCGATAGCGGCGTCGGCATAGCGGGTGTGTTCATCTGCCTGTTCTGGCTGTTTACTGCGATCTTCGCGGCGACCGTCGCGCCCTTCGATCCGCTCGGCCAGATCCCGATCATGAAGGACACGCTGCCGGGCGCCATCGAGCCGCAATCGGGACTGGTCTACCTGTTCGGTGGCGACAAGCTGGCGCGCGACGTGTTCTCACGCATGGTCTATGGCAGCCAGATCGTGCTGATCATCGCGCCTGCCGCGACCGGGTTCGCGCTGATGGTCGGCATCACGCTCGGCCTGCCTGCCGGCTACTATGGCGGCAAGATCGATTCCGTCCTGTCGTTCCTGGCCAATCTCGTGCTGGCCTTCCCCGTCATCCTGCTGTTCTACCTGCTGGTCACGCCGGGGATCATGGATACGCCGATCCCGTATGCGCTCGCCGGGGTGTTCTTCCTGTTTCCCATCGTCTTTTTCAGCGTGCTGGTCTGGACCCGCTACAAGAACCGGCCGGATCGGATCTACATCCTGCTTGGCCTGACGCTGATCGTCGGCGGCTGGATCTATGTCGGTCTTGTCTTCGACGCCGACCCTTTGCACATCGTCCATATCGAACCCAACCAGCTCAACATCTTCGTGGCGGTGGTGTTCGCGTCCAGTCCCGGCGTCTTCCGCATCGTTCGCGGCCTGGTGATGGACATCAAGACGCGCGACTATGTGGCGGCGGCGCAGACGCGCGGCGAATCGCCCTGGTACATCATGCTGTGGGAGATCCTGCCCAATGCGCGCGGGCCGCTGATCGTCGATGCCTGCCTGCGCATCGGCTACACGACCATCCTGCTTGGCACGCTGGGCTATTTCGGCCTAGGTCTGGCGCCGGAAAGCCCGGATTGGGGCACCGCGATCAAGGACGCCAGCCGCCTGCTGCGCTCCTTTATCCACCCGGCGCTGCCGCCGACGATCGCACTCATGTCGTTCGTGCTGGGTCTGAACCTGTTGGCCGACTCGCTGCGTGAGCAATCGATGAAGGACTGATTGCGGACCTGTGGCCCGCACCTGGTAAATTTGGATTGGAGCGACCCATGAACGAGGCAGTTCGAAATCCCGCAGCGCAAACCAACGGGCCGATCATCGAGATCGAGAACCTGTCGATCTCCTTCTTCACCCGCAAGGGCGAAATACCCGCCGTCATGGATTTCTCCTGCACGGTCATGCCGGGCGAGGCGATGGGCATCGTCGGCGAGTCGGGATGCGGCAAGTCGACAGTGTCGCTCGGCATCATGCGCGACCTCTCCAATATCGGGAAGATCGTCGGCGGCAAGATCAAGTTCCAGGGCAAGGACATGGGCGAGCTTTCCGAGGAGGAGCTTCGCGCCATTCGCGGCAACAAGATCGCGATGATCTATCAGGAGCCGATGGCCAGCCTGAATCCGGCGATGAAGGTCGGGCAGCAATTGATGGAAGTGCCATTGATCCACGACAAAGTGTCCAAGGAAGAGGCCTACAAGCGCTCGCTCGACATGGTGCGGTCCGTCAAGCTCCCGGATCCCGAGCGCATGATGCGGTCGTATCCGCACCAGCTCTCCGGCGGCCAGCAGCAGCGCATCGTCATCGCCATGGCGCTGCTGTCGAAACCGGCGCTGCTTCTGCTCGACGAGCCGACCACGGCGCTGGACGTGACGGTGGAGGCGGGCATCGTCGAACTGGTCAAGGGGCTGGGCGAGCAGTTCGGCACCTCGATGATCTTCGTCTCGCACAATCTCGGCCTGATCCTCGAGACCTGCGACCGCATCACGGTGATGTATTCGGGCGAGGCGGTCGAGACGGGCAAGATCAAGGACGTGTTCGACCGCATGCGCCACCCCTATACGCAAGGGTTGTTCCGCTCGATCCCGCTGCCCGGCGCCGACAAGAATTCACGGCCGCTGATCTCCATTCCCGGGCAACTGCCGCTGCCGCATGAGCGGCCCAAGGGGTGCAATTTCGGGCCACGCTGCCACCATTTCGTCGAGGGCGTCTGCAATGCCGCCGAAATCCCGATGATCGAGGTTGCGGGGCATGACGGGCATTTCTCGCGCTGCGTGCGTTTCAACGAGATCGACTGGGAGGCGCTGCCGCCCGGCGCCAAGAAGGTCAATGAACGTGTCGTGCCCGGCGCGCCGGTGCTCAAGATCGAGGACCTCAGGAAATACTACAAGGTCGGCGGCAGCGAGGTGTTCGGCTCAAGTGAAGGCCGCGTCGTCAAAGCCAATGAGACGATCTCGTTCATGGCGCGCGAATCCGAAACAGTCGCCATCGTCGGCGAATCCGGCTGCGGAAAGTCGACACTGGCAAAGGTGCTGCTGGGGCTGGAGACGGCAAGCTCGGGCAGCGTGACGCTGGGCAACAAGGAAATCCAGTCGACCAGCATCGAGAAGCGCAGCGTCGAGACCGTATCGTCGATCCAGATGGTGTTCCAGAACCCGTTCGACACTCTCAATCCCAGCCATTCGGTGGGCTCGCAGATCATCCGCACGCTGGAGAAGTTCAATGTCGGCAAGACCGTTGCCGACCGCCGCAAGCGCATGCTGGAACTGCTCGACCTGGTGAAGCTGCCGCGCGCCTTCGAGAGCCGCAAGCCGCGCCAACTCTCCGGCGGCCAGAAGCAGCGCATCGGCGTGGCGCGGGCCTTTGCCGGCGACGCCAAGGTGGTGGTAGCGGACGAGCCGGTTTCGGCGCTCGACGTCTCCGTGCAGGCGGCAGTCACCGAACTGCTGATGGACATCCAGCGCAAGAACAAGACGACGATGCTGTTCATTAGCCACGATTTGTCCGTCGTGCGCTACATCGCCGACCGCGTCGTCGTGATGTATCTGGGCTATATCGTCGAGCAGGGCACGACCGACCAGATCTTCGCTCCGCCCTATCACCCCTATACGGAGGCGCTGCTGTCGGCGATCCCGATCGCCGACACAAGCGTCGTCAAGCGTCACATCGTGCTGGAAGGCGACATACCTTCGGCGATGAACCCGCCGTCGGGCTGTCCGTTCCAGACGCGCTGCGGCTACAAGAAGCTGGTCCCGGACAATCTGTGCGAGACCAAGGTGCCGCCGGTCAAGCATCTTGGCGGCGGCCATATGAGCCTGTGCTGGCTGTCGGACGATGTGCTGGCGACAATGGAACCGGTGATCAAATTCGACAAGGAACATGCAGCCCATGAGGGCGTGCCGGAAGATGCGCCGCATGGCGAAGGGCCGGGCTTTGCCGGCACGCCGCCTGACCGGCCGCACGGCAAGCGGGGCGATGCGGAGGCCGATGCGATCGGGGAAGCAGTCGAAGAGAGCGAAGCCGTCTCACGCGCCCGCAATCATGAGGTCCGCGACGAGGTCTCGGAAACCGGTGGGGTGACGGATCCTGACGACGGCGAGCCGAACTGAGCCGGCCACGGCGGCACGTCAGTTGCCGCACTGGCTCAGTTGCTGGCTGTAGTCACGCGCCATCTTGTCGGTCGCTCGCGCATAGCTCTGGACGGCGGCGTCGCCGCGGTTGCCGCGGCCATAGGCTGTCCACCCGAGATAATAGGCGAGATACAGATTGTAGGTGTCGTTGCGGGCGACGCCGTATGTGTCCGACGTCTTGGAATGGTACCAGCCGACGAAATCGACGGCGTCGGCGAATTTCGTTCGGCGCGCAGCCCAGTTTCCGGTCTCGCGCTGATATTGCGACCAGGTGCCGTCCAGCGCCTGCGAGAAGCCGGTGGCAGTCGAGACGTGCTTCCAGGGAATGAAGCCGAGCAGCTTGGTGCGGGGCGGCCTGGCATTGCTCTTGAAGCCCGACTCCTTGCGCACCGTCGCCATCAGCACGGGAACCGGCACGCCATATTTTTGTTGCGTGCGCTCGGCCGCCGACTGCCAATTGTCGAACCAGCCGTCATTCTGGTCGAAGACGGCGCAGACATTGTTGATGTGGCTGGGGGCCGTCGCGCAGGCCGCCAGGGCCAGCAGAACGCCGAGCGCTACAATTTTACTCAAACTTGACCTACGCATTGGAACAGCAATAGGCCGAAATCATAAAAGGAATCTTGAGACGGGCGTTAACCGCTGCGAGGCGTCATGCCCTGCGATTGTCCAGCGCGAACGCGCCGGGGCCGGCGAACACAAGATAGAGAAAGATGAAGCAGAAGGAGATCGCCGCGTCGCCGCCATTGTTGACCGGGAAGAAGTCGCGCGGCATGTGCGCCATGAAATAGGCGACGGCCATTTCGCCTGCGAGCAGGAAAGCGACCGGTCTCGTCATCAGGCCAAGCGCCAGCAGGATGCCGCCAGCGAATTCGAGAATTGCAGCGGTGAGCGACAGGCCGCCGAGGGCGTGTGGCGCGGCGCTGACAGGGAAGTTGAAAAGCTTCTGGGTGCCGTGTTCGATGAATTGCAGTGCGGTCATGATGCGCAGCACGCCGAGCGCTTGCGGCCGGTAAGGGGAGAGGCTTTCGAACAGCTTCATTTGAACTCCGATGCACCTCCCGCGTACGGCCATAGATCATCGCGCAGGCATCGGCCATTCACGTCGTGGCTGTCGCCATCAACAAGCGGTGACACGCTGCCGCAGTTTCGCCCCTACGCGCTCACGTCATAGTTGCATTGATACCGCTATGGTTGTATATGTGGCGAGAGTGTTTCCGAGCAACTGGGGTCTCTTCGCCATGAAAAAAGTCATCATCGCCCTCTTCGCAATCCTTGCATGCGGTAGCGCGGCAACCGCCGAAGACGCGGGTTGCGAAGCCTTCAAATGGCCGGTGACGCGGGAGCAGGTCCTGTTCGCGGCCGCACAGGCGACATCGCCGGGAGCCGAACTGGCGGTAGGCGCCGCCGCGGACCTGGCGCTGGTCCCGGCGGAAAAGGCCGGTTTCACGCTGCCGCCCGAGCGCTCTCCGGCGGAGGGCACCTTCGGCGCCGTCGCCAGCGTGGAGGTGCCGCCCGAGGGAGCGATCCAGATCAGTCTCTCGGGGGACGCCTGGATCGATGTCATCCAGGATGGCCACACCGTCAAATCGGCGGGCTACAGCGCCGTGAAAACCTGCAGGGATATCCGCAAGAGCATTCGCTTCAAGCTTGCCGCCGGCCCGGCCACCGTCCAGTTCAGCGGCGCCAGGAAGGCCGAGCTCAAAGTGGCGGTGCTTGCTCCGGAGTGAGCCGGCGCCACGCTGGACAGCTTTATCTCACCGGCGCCAGCAAGGCGAAATGCGCCCCTTGCGGATCCTGGCACTGGATGATCCATTGGCCGGTGGGCACCGGCATCGGGCCCATGATGACCTTGCCGCCATTGTCGGTGACGCGCGCGGCCGCGGCATCGATTGCATCGACGTTGAAATAGAATTGCCACACGGGGACGGGGATTTGGGCGGGTTTGTCCATCATCCCGCCGCCGGAGGCAGGCCCGGCGGCGAAGGTTCGATAATTTCCCATTTCGCCCATGTCGAAATCGCCTTCCCGGGTCCAGCCGAACTGACCGGAATAGAAATCGAAGGCCGCCTCCCAGTCACTGGTGTAAAGTTCGTGCCAGCCGACATGGCCGGGGGTCGTGGCGGGCAGCGGCGGCTGGTCCGCCCCGTTGGGCTGCAGGAACATGAAGGTAGCACCTTGCGGGTCGGCAACGACGGCAAAGCGGCCCACACCGGGGATGTCCGAGGGCTCCCGGTGCACCGCACCGCCCGCCGCCACAAGAGCCTCGGTGGAGGCATCGGCATCGGATGTCTTGATGTAGCCGAGCCAGGCCGGCGGCATGCCCGCGCTTGCTGGCCCCTCGGGCATGGTCATCAGCCCGCCGACGCCGCCTTCGGCGGAGTTGACCACGATATAACGCGGCATGCCGGGCGCCTGGTTGAAAGGCTCGGCCTTCCAACCAATGACGGCGGTGTAGAAGGCTTCGGCCGCGTCGAGGTCCGATGTCATCAACTCGTACCAGAAGAAGGGCATTGGCGATTTCGGCATTATCGGTCTCCTTCGCTTGCGTACGGATTTGGTTCGATCCGATCCTAGGACGTTCCTCGCAATCGAATACCGACAAGCTCGAAAAAAATGATCGTCGTGGCTCGGCGCCGCAACTTGCCTGAAGGGCCGGTTCGATTCTCTGTGGCAACCAAGGGCCTATTAATGCGCCGGATGTCGCTCCCGCTTGAGCTTGCGGCACCAGGTAAGCGCGGTGAACCGGCCGCTCGACCTTCGTGACCGGCGTGCTCGCCCAGGCCCGCGGCCATATCTGCCCGGTACGGAATATCTCTCCGAAACGGTCAGCCATCTTGAAGCCTTCCGCATCCATGATGGCAATCTGTGACGGCTACAGGAGCTGGTGGCGGCGATGAGACTACTTGCTAGAGACAGAGCTTAACTTGATCAAGAATGTCATATTTTTATGCAGTCTTTTCAGTTGTTTGCGTCAAAAATTGACCAATTGATAAAAAAATAAAACATGCTAGCCTTTCTCAAAACGAGAACATGGGAAGCTCAGGATGCCAGAAGGACAGAACAGGGAAGGCATTGCCGGCGGGCGGCTTCCGGCCGGCCAGTACGCGCATAATTTTTCCGATTTGCACCCGCCGCTCGATCACCACGAGGCGCTGGTCGAATCCGATCGCTGTTACTTCTGTTACGACGCCCCTTGCATGAATGCGTGTCCGACCTCGATCGATATCCCGCTGTTCATCCGACAGATCTCGACCGGCAACCCGATCGGCTCGGCCAAGACAATCTTCGACCAGAACATCCTCGGCGGCATGTGCGCCCGGGTCTGCCCGACCGAGACGCTCTGCGAGGAAGTCTGCGTGCGAGAGATCGCTGAAGGCAAGCCGGTGCAGATCGGCCGCCTGCAGCGCTATGCCACCGACGTCGCGATGAGCGAGAACAAGCAGTTCTATCCGCGCGCCGCGCCGACCGGGAAGACCGTCGCCATCGTCGGCGCCGGCCCGGCCGGGCTCGCCGCCGCGCACCGGCTCGCCCGTTATGGCCATGACGTTACCATTCTGGAGGCGCGGCCTAAGGCTGGCGGCCTCAATGAATACGGCATTGCCGCCTATAAGAGCGTCGACAATTTCGCCCAGGCAGAGGTGGACTACGTGACCGCCATAGGCGGCATCGACATCCAGAACGGCAAGGCGCTTGGCCGCGACTTTCAGCTCTCCGACCTGGTCCGCAATTATGATGCGGTTTTCCTCGGCATGGGGCTGGGAGGCGTCAACGCCCTGCGCGCCGAGGGCGAGGACGCCGACGGCGTCACCAATGCGGTGGAGTTCATTGCGGAACTGCGCCAGGCCAGCGATCTTGCGAGCCTGCCTGTCGGCCGCCGTGTCGTCGTCATCGGCGGCGGCATGACGGCAATCGATGCGGCGGTGCAGTCGAAGCTGCTCGGCGCCGAGGAGGTGACGATCTGCTATCGCCGGGGCCAGGAGCATATGAATGCCTCCGAGTTCGAACAGGATCTGGCTGCCGCCAATGGCGTTACCATCCGTCACTGGCTGCAGCCCAGGCGGGTGATCACCGAAGGCGGCAAGGTCAGCGGGATCGAAGTCGAATACACGGCAATGGACGGCGACAGGCTTGCCGGCACCGGTGAGACGCTGACGCTCGTCGCCGATCAGGTGTTCAAGGCGATCGGCCAAAGTTTCTTGCCAACGGCGCTAAACGGCAGCGGTGCGGCGATCGAGCTCGAGGCCGGCCGCATCAAGGTCGATGCGCAAGGGCGCACCACGCTTGCCAAGGTCTGGGCCGGGGGCGACTGCATTTTCGGCGGCGACGACCTCACCGTCTCGGCCGTTGCACAGGGCCGCGACGCGGCCGAGAGCATTCATCGGACGCTGACCTCGAACGGGAGGGCATGAGAATGGCTGATATCAGAAACAATTTCGTCGGCATCAAATCGCCCAATCCGTTCTGGCTCGCCTCGGCGCCGCCGACCGACAAGGCCTACAACGTCATCCGTGCCTTCAAGGCGGGGTGGGGCGGCGTGGTGTGGAAGACGCTCGGCGAGGCAGGGCCGCCGGTGGTCAATGTGAACGGGCCGCGCTACGGCGCGATCTGGGGCGCGGACCGGCGGCTGCTCGGCCTCAACAACATCGAACTGATCACCGACCGCGACCTGCAGACCAATTTGCGCGAGATGAAGCAGGTCAAGATGGAATGGCCGGACCGGGCGCTGGTCGCCTCCATCATGGTGCCTTGCGAAGAGGCAAGCTGGAAAGCCATCCTGCCGCTGGTCGAGGAGACCGGTGCCGATGGCATCGAGCTCAATTTCGGCTGTCCGCATGGCATGTCGGAGCGCGGCATGGGTGCGGCCGTCGGCCAGGTGCCGGAATATATCGAAATGGTTGTGCGCTGGTGCAAGCAGTACACGCGCATGCCCGTCATCACCAAGCTGACGCCCAACATCACAGACATCCGTAAGCCCGCGCGGGCGGCGCATGCAGGTGGAACGGATGCCGTTTCGCTGATCAATACGATCAGCTCGATTACCGGCGTCGACCTCGACAATTTCGCGCCCATGCCCAGCATCGACGGCAAGGGGTCGCATGGCGGCTATTGCGGCCCAGCGGTGAAGCCGATCGCCATGAACATGGTTGCGGAGATCGCGCGCGATCCGGAAACGCGCGGGCTGCCGATCTCCGGCATCGGCGGCATCACCACATGGCGCGACGCCGCCGAATTCATGGCGCTTGGCGCCGGCAATGTGCAGGTGTGCACGGCGGCGATGACGTACGGCTTCAAGATCGTGCAGGAGATGATCGCCGGCCTCGAGAACTGGATGGACGAGAAGGGCCACGCCACGCTGGACGATGTGATCGGCCGCGCCACGCCCAATGTCACCGACTGGCAATATCTCAACCTCAACTATGTCGCCAAGGCCCATATCAACCAGGACGCCTGCATCAAATGCGGCCGTTGCCACATCGCCTGCGAGGACACTTCGCACCAGGCGATCACCAACATGGTCAATGGCGTCAGGTATTTCGAAGTGATCGAGGCTGAGTGCGTCGGCTGCAATCTGTGCGTCAATGTCTGCCCTGTGGAGAACTGCATCACGATGGAGCCGCTGGCAGCGGGCATGCTGGACCAGCGCACCGGCAAGCCGGTCTCGCCGATCTACGCCAACTGGACTACGCATCCCAACAACCCGATGGCCAAGGTGGCAGCGGAGTAGTTTAGCGTCGAGAGCGCAGCCGCTTCCTTCTCCCCGTCGCTATACGGGGAGAAGGTGCCGGCAGGCGGATGCTGGGCAGCGCTTCCCTCTCGAGATAATCTGCGCCCTTGTCTTCCCCTCATCAGTTACGATCGCGCAATCGCCTGCGTGTTCGCACGGTGGGCCTTGCTTGGTTCGGGCGGCGCTGCCCCTCATTGCCCTGCCGGGCATTTCTCCCCGTATAGGGACGGGGAGAAAGACGCTGCCCTCGCCGACTTCGCCCAATCACTGCCGTCTTTTCCGATTGAAGACAGATGCTTCTCCATTTTCTATTGCGGATACATCTTATCCACGATACAAACTATCCATGAATTGGAGATCGGCACGATGAAGTTGGGCGAGGGCGTTGAAGCTTCTATCCACTGCGCGGCCACGCTGGCGAGCCTCGCCGGGAACAGCACCATGCCAGCGGCAGCGCTGGCGGAGTCCTTTGGCCTGTCGCCGAGCTATCTGCTGAAGCAGCTCAACATGCTGGCTGCGGCGCGTATCCTGGAATCGGTGCCGGGGCCGGCGGGCGGCTACCGGCTGGCGCGGGAGGCCGAGCGGATAACGCTGCTCGACATCGTGCTGGCCATAGAAGGCCGCGAACCGGCTTTCCGCTGCGGCGAGATCCGCCGCAATGGTCCGGCCAAGCTCGATGCGTCCGCCTACGTAAAACCCTGCGGGATCAACGCCGCGATGCTGAGGGCGGAGCGAGCCTATCGCGCCGCGCTTGCCGAGACGCGGCTCTCGGACATTGTGGCGGAGTACCAGGCAGAAGGCGATCCGAGATCGATCGCCGCCAGCTGTGCCTTCGTGGAGCGCCACCAGCGGCCGCAGAAATCCGGTTCAACCAAGCGAAGCTGAAAACACTCAGGAAAGGACAAGACGATGAAACAAAGACTGCAGTTTTTTGCCAAGGCGCCCGATCTGATGAAGACCGTGTCGGCGCTGAACAAGGCGGTCGATGAATGCGGACTGGAGGTGAGCCTGCTCCATCTGATCAAGCTCAGGGCTTCGCAGATCAATGGCTGCTCATTCTGCGTCGAGATGCATAGCCGCGAGGCGAGGCGCGACGGCGAGACCGAGCAGCGGCTTTATCTGGTCGCGGCCTGGAAGGAATCGCCGCTCTTTTCAGACCGGGAGCGCGCGGCCTTCGCCTGGACGGAAGCCGTGACCCTGATCGCGGGCAATGGCGTGCCGGACGAACTCTATGCCCGCACGCTGGAGCATTTCTCGGAAGAGGAACTTGTCAAGCTGTCGGTAGCTGTCGGGATGATCAATGTCTGGAATCGGCTGTGCGTCCCGTTCCAGGCCATTCATCCGATGGCGTCAGCCAAAGCGGCCTGATTGCCCTCAGCGGCCACCGTCATGGAATGCTGCGGCGGTGCCCTGAACGCGGCGAGGCCGATATCGGAACCAATCGCGGCGCTGACGCATTTCGACCCCTGAATGCCCTGCATCCAGGATGAGATATGAAAATCGCCCATGTCGCGCCGCTTTATGAATCGGTGCCGCCCAAACTCTATGGCGGCACCGAGCGCATAGTCTCCTATCTGACGGAAGCATTGGTCGACCTCGGACACGAGGTGACGCTGTTTGCAAGCGGCGACAGCCAGACCTCCGCAACGCTGGTACCGGGCCGCGAATGCGCGCTTCGCCTCGATCCGCGGCCGCTGAAATCCGAGACGGCCGCGCATCTTTCCATGCTTGCCGAGGTGCGGAACAGGGCGCGGGAGTTCGACGTCATCCATTTCCATCTCAGCCACTTCCTGCACTTTTCTTTCTTCGAGGATATGGCCGGGCGCACTCTGACGACGCCGCATGGCAGGCTCGATTACGTCGACCTGGCGCCGGCCTACGAACGGTTTCCGCGCTTTCCGATGATCTCCATTTCGCACAGCCAGAGGGCAGGGCTTGCCAAGGCCAACTGGCTGTCGACGATCCACCATGGATTGCCGACTGGCCTCTATGAGCCGAATTTCGAGACGGCGACGGAGGAACCCTACCTTGTCTTTCTCGGCCGTTTTTCTCGGGACAAGCGGCCGGACCGCGCCATCGAGATCGCCTTGCGATCGGGCCTGAGGCTGAAGCTCGCGGCGAAGATCGGCGATGATGATCGCGCCTATTTCCACGAAGTGGTCGAGCCCTTGATCGACGGCGATCGCATCGACTATGTCGGCGAGATCGAGGAGAACCAGAAGGCCGAGTTCCTCGGCAAGGCGGCCGGGCTGTTGTTTCCGATCGACTGGCCGGAGCCGTTCGGCCTTGCCGCGATCGAGGCGATGGCCTGCGGTACGCCGGTGATCGCCTGGAATTGCGGTGCGCTGCCGGAGATCATAGATCAAGGCGTTACCGGCTTTATCGCCGATACGATGGATGGCGCGGTTGCCGCTGTGCCGGAACTGCTGCGGCTCGACAGGCGAAAGATAAGGGCCGTCTTCGAAAAGCGGTTCTCCGCCAGGAGAATGGCGGGCGACTATCTGGCTGCCTATTCGCGGCTGGTCGGCGTCCCCGTCGAAGCGAAGGCATCGTGAACCGCGCCGTGCCGGCGCGAAATCACAGGGATGTGTGACAGATGGCAAAACTTGACGAGCGACAGCTCGATCCCGCCGTGGCGCTTGCCTCACTGGACGAGACGGCGCCGCGTGAACCGCACCGGCTCTTCGCACTCAAGCAGGGCGATTGTTTCGTCGTTGCCGACGCCTATGGTGACATACGCGGCGCCGGCGACGGCTTCTTTCGCGACGACACAAGGGTGCTGTCCGAATTCCGGCTGACCGTAGGCGGCAGGCAGACATCGTTGCTTGGCGCGTCGCTCAGCCAGGACAATGTGCTGTTCACCACCAACCTGACCAATTTGCCCATCGAGAGCGTGATCGGCCGCGAAATCCCGCAGGGCGCAATCCATATCGAACGCGTCAGGCTGATCTGGCAGGACAGGCTGTTCGAGAGGATTACCCTGTCCAACTACAGCCGTGAAAGCACGACGATCAGGGTCTCCCTAAGCTTTGCCGCGGATTTCCGCGATATGTTCGAAGTGCGCGGCTCGACACGCGCCAGGCGCGGAGTGGCTCATGTTGCCGAGACCAATGCGAGCAGCGTTCTGCTGCGTTATGACGGGCTGGACGGGGTTTCCCGGGCATCCGCGATATCTTTCTCGCAGGCGCCGGACCAATTGACAACGGACCGCGCCGACTTCCTGCTCGCGGTGAGCAAGCGCAGAAGCAAGGTGCTTTACATTGAAGTCGGGTCCGAGGCGGCGGAAGCGCCCGATCGCGACCGTTTCCGGGCCGCCGCCGCGCGTGCACGCTTCGGCATGCGGGCCAAGCGCCGGCATGGCGCGACGGTCCACAGCTCCGGCCGCGTCTTCAACGACTGGATCGAGCGTGCCCGCGCCGATGTGGCTCTGCTGACCACCGAGCTTGCGACCGGGCCTTACCCCTATGCCGGCATCCCCTGGTTCTCGACGGCGTTCGGTCGCGACGGGGTCATTTCGGCGCTGCAGATGCTGTGGCTCAATCCGGGCCTGGCGCGCGGCGTGCTCGCCTTCCTGGCGGAGCATCAGGCGACCGAGACATCGCCATTCAGCGATTCGCAGCCCGGCAAGATCATGCACGAGACCCGCAAGGGAGAAATGGTGGCGCTGCGGGAGCTTCCGTTCGGCCGCTACTATGGGGGCGTCGACACAACGCCGCTCTATATCCATCTTGCCTGTGCCTATGCCGATCGTACCGGCGACATGGCGTTCATCGACAGGCTGTGGCCGTCGCTCTGCGCGGCCGCCGAATGGACCGAGGAGGCGGGCCGCGAGACCGGCTTCGTCACCTATCAGCGGGCCGCCGAGTCCGGGCTCGCCAACCAGGGATGGAAGGATAGTTTCGATTCCGTCTTCCACGCCGACGGCCGCATCCCCAAGGGCCCGATCGCGCTTGTCGAGGTACAAGGCTATGTCTTTGCCGCCTTTCGGGGCTTGGCCAAGCTCGCCCGACGCCGTGGCGAGGATGAGAGGGCCGATCATTGGGAGAGCCGCGCGGAGGCCATGCGGATCGCGGTGGAGCGCGATTTCTGGCTGGAGGATCTCGGCTTCTACGCCCTGGCCATCGATGGCGCTGGCGAGCCCTGCAAGGTGCGAACCTCGAATGCCGGGCATCTGCTGCTCGTCGGGCTTCCCGAGCCGGAACGTGCGAAGATGGTCGCCGACCAGCTTCTTTCCGCCTCATTCCATTCCGGCTGGGGCTTGCGCACGCTGGCCGACGATGCCGTGTTCTTCAACCCGATGTCCTATCACAACGGCTCGATATGGCCGCATGACACCGCCATCTGCGGCGCGGGGCTGGCGCGGTATGGCGAACGTGAAAGCGTGGTCCGCCTAATGAGCGGAACCTTCGAATCGGCGGTCCACTTCAACATGCGGCTGCCGGAACTGTTCTGCGGATTCACTCGTGCCCCGGGCGAGGCGCCGATCGCCTATCCGGTTGCCTGCCTGCCACAGGCCTGGTCGGCCGGTTCGGCCTTCATGCTGATGCAAGCCTGTCTCGGGCTGGAGATCGATGGGTGGGATGGAGAGATACGCGTTACCCGCCCGCGTCTGCCGATCGGTATCGACACGCTCACGCTGCGCCATCTGGGCGTCGGCGACACGAGGGTCGATCTGACGTTCCAACGGGTCGGCGACCGTGTCGTGGCTTTCCTTGCCGACCGGCATGAGGGGCTGGTGCCGCTTATCGTCCGAACATGAGGTGTTGAGGCCGGAACCGATCCCGGTTTTGTGCGTTGCGAAAACGCAACCTCGGGCAGTGAGCTGATTGCCCGCGGACAAATTTCAAATCGAAACATCAGCAAGCGGCCGCCGAACGGCCGGAACGAGTTGGCATTCCAATGACCGATTATAGCGCGGCTCTCCTCTGGGTCCTGATCATCGCGAGCCTGGGGTTTTCCACTTTCGCCGTTTTCTTCTCGCTGTCCCGCCACCGCCGCGCTCATCCTCCAGCTGTTGCCCGGCCATCCGGCGAAGACGTGGCCGCGGAAGCCGCCCGCAAAGTGATCCGGGAGTTCGAGAAAAACGCTCAGTCGGTCGATTCCGCCTTGGTGACATGGTCGCCCGAAACCTTGCGCAAGATTCTGGCCGTCGACTTGCCGGACGCGCAAGTCATCGTCGTGTCCAACCGCGAGCCCTATATCCACAACACGAGACATGACGGGATCGCGAATGACGGGATTGAGCTGCTGGTTCCGGCGAGCGGCCTGGTCTCGGCGCTCGAGCCGATCACACGCGCCTGTGCCGGCACCTGGATCGCCTATGGCGGCGGAACGGCGGACCGGCTGACCGTCGACAAGGATGATCGGGTTCAGGTGCCGCCCGGCAATCCGTCCTACACGCTGCGCCGGGTCTGGCTCACGGAGGATGAATATCAGGGCTATTATCTCGGCTTCGCCAATGAAGGTCTCTGGCCGCTGTGCCACATAGCTTTCACCAGGCCGGTTTTCCGCCTGTCGGACTGGGAAGCGTATGAGGCCGTCAACCGCAAATTCGCCGATACGGTGGTTGCCGAGGCCCGCAACGAGCGGCCGATCGTGCTTGTACAAGACTACCACTTCGCGCTTCTGCCGCGGATGATCCGCGAGCGGCTGCCCGAGGCCATCATCATTACCTTCTGGCATATCCCCTGGCCGAACTCGGAGGTCTACAGCATCTGTCCATGGCGCGAGCGCATTCTGGAGGGGCTGCTCGGCAGTTCGATCATCGGCTTCCACACTCAATTCCACGCCAACAATTTCACCGAAAGCGTCGACCGCTTCCTCGAGAGCCGGATCGAGCGCGCCGACGCGGCCATCTCCTATGGCGGCCAGACGACGCTTGTGCATGCCTATCCCATCTCGATCGAATGGCCGGCGGAGCTGCTGGCGAAACTGCCCGACGTCGAGGACTGCCGTGCCCGGCTGCGCGAAAGGTTTGCGCTGAAGCCGGATGTGAAGCTGGCTGTCGGGGTCGAGCGGCTGGACTATACCAAGGGCATTCTCGATCGATTCCAGGCGCTGGACGAATTGTTCAAGCGACACCCCGAATGGATCGGCAAACTGGTCTTCCTGCAGATAGCCGCACCCAGCCGGGGTACGCTGCCGGCCTATCAGCTGCTGCATGATGAGTGCCACCGCTATGCCGAGGAACTAAACGAGCGTTATGGCAGCGAGGGCTACAGGCCGGTCATCATGGTGGCCGAACACCACTCGCAGGAACAGGTCTATGAAATCTATCGCGGTGCCGACATCTGCATGGTCACCAGCCTGCATGACGGCATGAATCTGGTGGCCAAGGAATTCGTCGCGGCGCGTGACGACGAGCAGGGCGTGCTGATGCTGAGCACCTTCGCCGGCGCATCGCGGGAGCTGCTGGAAGCGCTTATCGTCAATCCTTACGACGCCGCCATGATGAGCGAGGCGCTGTTGCAGGCGCTGACCATGACGCCCGACGAACAGCGCGAGCGCATGCGGCCCATGCGCGAGATCGTCCGCAACAACAATGTCTATCGCTGGGCCGGCAGCATGCTTCTCGACGCGGCGCGCCTGCGCAAGCGCGGTGACCTGGAGAAGGTGACCGGTGGCGCGGCGCCCCCAGTCCACGACAATGTCATCTCGATAGCCGAACGGAAAAGGGTGGCAAGGTGATAAATGAAGCACTTGCAGCCCCGCCAGCCCTGCTGACCGGGGATTGGGCCCTGTTCCTCGACATTGACGGCACCCTGCTGGAACATGCCGACCATCCGGACGCGGTGTCGGTCAGCGCGGAGCTACGGTCCCTGCTGCAGGATCTGGAGCGCAAGCTGGATGGAGCGCTGGCCGTCGTCACGGGCCGCTCCGTGGCGGCGGTCGACCATCTTTTCCGACCGTTGAAACTTCGCGCCGCCGGACTCTACGGCCTTGAACACAGGTTGACGCCTGATGACGCCGTGGAGGCTGCCGGGGAGCCCGCCGACATCGCCGCTCTCGCGGATGAGATCGAGGCCGAGTTGGGCCATGGTCAGGCCCATATCGAGCGCAAGGGCAGGGTGCTGGCCATCCACACGCGCGCCGCTCCGCACCTGCTGCCGCGCGCGACGGAGCTTGTCGAGCGCGCCCTTGCTACATTGCCCAAGGGATACCGGGTGGTCCCCGGCAATGCCGGCGTGGAGCTGCTGCCGCTCGAAGCCGCCAAGGGGGCGGCAATCCGGCGCTTCATGTCCATCGCGCCCTTCGCAGGCCGCCGGCC
This sequence comes from Mesorhizobium sp. ES1-1, assembly GCF_020164785.1. GTDB lineage: Bacteria > Pseudomonadota > Alphaproteobacteria > Rhizobiales > Rhizobiaceae > Mesorhizobium. The sequence goes on from NZ_JAIUGX010000004.1 coordinate 191,250, forward strand.
GGTCTTCCTCGGTGATGACACGCCCGACGAAAACGGGTTTGAGGCTGTGAATGATGCCGGCGGCATCTCGATACGAATCAGGCCGATGGCGAAGACCGCGGCGCAGTACGGCCTCGTTGGCGTTGGCGAAACCCTGGAGTGGCTGAGAAGTCAACTTTGAGCGCCCCGACAGGCGAGGCGCGCTGTCAATGTCCTGCGCATTCTACGCGGCGAATCTCAGACCGCCATCGCAGGTCAGCACCTGGCCGGTGACGAAGCTGTTGGACACGAGAAACGCGATGGACGAGGCGACGTCGTCGGCCTTCCCGATGCGGCCGACAGGCGTCCTGCCGGCATAGTCGGCGAAAACGGCCTGCTTCTGCTCGGCGGGCATGAAATCCCACCAGGGCGTGTCGATGACGCCGGGCGCAACGACGTTGACGCGTAAAGGCTTCAATTCCACCGCCAGGACCGGCGTCACGGTCAACAGCATACCATTGATCGCTCCAATCCCGGCAACTCCGGGCATAGCGACCTGCGCGGACACCGCCGCGACGAAGGTGACCGAGCCCGATCTGTCGAGCGTCGGCAGGGCTGCCTGCAGGCAGGAGAGCTGCGGGCGGACTTTTTCATCGACGCCGCTCGCAATATCCGCAAGGTCGAGGGTTGCGAATGGCCCAAGCCCCCTGCCGCCGCTTGCCGCCAGGACAAGGTGGTCGAACGGACCCAGGCGTTCGAAGAACTGGCGAACCTGATCCGGTTTGGAGGCATCGAAGGCTGCTGTGTCCGCCTTGCCGCCAAGACTTTCGCAGGTGCTGTCCAGCTTCTCCTGGTTTCTCCCGGTGATCGTCACCTTCATGGAAGGGCCGAGCAGCCTGCGCGCTGTCGCCAGGCCGATGCCTGACGATCCGCCGATGATGACGGTGTGTTCGATCCTGCCGGTCATGATTTGCTCCATTCGGTTGCGCTGGTGAGGATGTGGCGCAAAATGGAGGGTCAGGAACGCGACAGACAGTTCAAACTTTATGCTGGTATCAATACTGCTATAATAATGCGATGGATCTGGTTGCCCAAACTTCCGATGACAGCCGCCGCCGCGAACTCGGCGCCTTCCTGCGCTCACGGCGCGAACGGCTGGCACCATCGACGACAGGCATAGTGGCGGGCACTCGTCGGCGCACGCCGGGCTTACGCCGCGAGGAAGTCGCCATGATCGCCGGCGTCGGCACCACATGGTACACCTGGCTCGAGCAGGGCAGGGACGTGCGCCCGTCGACGGAGGTGCTGACGGCGCTGTGCCAGGCGCTGCGGCTCGACCCGGCGGAGAAACGGCATCTGTTCACCCTTGCCGGTCGCCAGCAGCCCGAGCGCCGCCGTATCGTGCCGGCGAAGGTCGAAGGCCCGCTGCTGCATATGCTGAACAGTCTTCACCTTCAGCCCGCTTACGTCGTCGGCCCGCGCTGGGATGTGCTGGCGTGGAATGCCGGGGCTGTCGCCATCTTTGGCGATTACGGACTGTTGGAAGGCGACGCCCGCAACATCGTGCACGGGATGTTCACCGATCCGCGACGGCGGCAGTTGCTGGTCGATTGGGAAAGGCTCGCTCGCGCAACCCTTGCCGCATTCCGCGCAGAAAATGCCAAGTATGTCGGTGATCCAGACTTCGAGCGGCTGATCTCGCTCATGACGCACTCAAGCCCGGAATTTCGTGCATGGTGGCCTCAACGGGACGTGACGCATCGCCTTTCCGGTCTCAAGCACATCCGCCATCCGATCGCTGGCGCGATGGTGTTCGAACATATGAGCCTGTCGATCGATGACGGCTCCGACATGAAGCTGATCGTCTACACGCCGCTGGCCGATCAGGACACGATCGCCAAGCTGCGGACATTGCTGGATGAGGGACGGAGTGGGTGAGTGGGCGCGGCACCCCCAGTTCCGTCGTCCCTGAGTCCGGGCTGAGCACCCGCGGAACAAGGAGTTTAGGGGTAAGCCTCGGTTAGACAGTCAGGTCTTCGGCTTCAAGCCATCGAGAAACAGTTGCTCCAGGAAGCGTGCCGCGTCCTCGAAGCGGCCTTCGCCGCCGCGGTTCGGGCCCAGCACGGCGCGGACCTGGACATCGAAATCGGCATAGTGCTGGGTCGTCGCCCAGATCGAGAAGATCAGGTGCCACGGATCGGTCCTGGTGATCTTGCCGGCGCGCATCCAGCCCTTGATGACCGAGGCCTTCTCATCGACAAGCGTTTTCAACTCACCCTCCAGCAGGGGCATGATGCGCGGCGCGCCCTGGAGGATTTCATTGGCGAAGAGGCGGCTCTCGCGTGGAAAGTCGCGCGCCATTTCGAGCTTGCGCCTGATGTAGCCCCTGAGTTCGGTCAGGGGGTCGCCGATGTCGTCCAGTTCCCTGAGCGGCGCCAGCCAGGTGTCGAGCAGGCGCTGCATCAGCGTCTCGTGGATGTCTTCCTTGCGGCGGAAGTAGTAGAGCAAATTGGGCTTCGACATGCCCGCCGCTTCGGCGATCTGGTCGATGGTCGAACCGCGGAAGCCATGGGCGGAGAACACTTCAAGCGCGGCCTCCAGGATGAGTTCGCGCTTTTCCTGCTGGATGCGGGTGCGGCGAGGGGCTTCAGTGCCGACGCTCACCGTTGCAAACCCTCGCCTTGGCGGCCATCTGGACCAATTCTCTGGACCAGTTTTTCCCTGCCCTGTGGAACGCACTTCAGGAGCCGCATTTCCGCTAGTAATCCCTTGACCGCCGATAGGGCGGTGCTAACGTTTGTCCAATCGGTCAAAATTTGCGTAACATGAAAGCGCGACAAAGACCAAGCGTTGGGCGCACCGAAACAGGGTACAAGGGGAAGTCTTGGTCATGTCCAACCGGCTGAAAGTCACGCCGAACGATCTCAGCGCATTCTGGATGCCGTTCACGGCAAATCGCCAGTTCAAGCAGGCGCCACGCATGTTCGTGTCGGCCAAGGACATGCACTACACCACCAGCGACGGCCGCAAGGTGTTGGACGGCACCGCAGGTCTCTGGTGCGTCAATGCAGGCCACTGCCGGCCGAAGATCACCGAAGCGATCCAGAGCCAGGCTGCCGAGCTCGACTACGCGCCGGCCTTCCAGATGGGCCATCCGATCGTGTTCGAACTTGCCAACCGGTTGGTCGACCTGGCGCCCAAGGGCATGGACCATGTGTTCTTCACCAATTCCGGTTCGGAATCGGTGGAGACGGCGCTGAAGATGGCGATCGCCTATCATCGGGTGAAGGGCGAGGGCTCGCGCACCCGCCTGATTGGCCGCGAGCGTGGCTATCACGGTGTCAATTTCGGCGGCATCTCGGTCGGCGGCATCGTCACCAACCGTAAGATGTTCGGCACGCTGCTCGGCGGCGTCGACCACATGCCGCATACGCATCTGCCGGAAAAGAACGCCTTCACCAAGGGTGTGCCGGAATATGGCGCCGAACTCGCCAACGAGCTGGAGCGTATCGTCACCCTGCATGACGCGTCGACGATCGCAGCCGTCATTGTCGAGCCGGTCGCCGGTTCCACTGGCGTCATCCTGCCGCCCAAGGGCTATCTGCAGAAGCTGCGCGAGATCTGCACCAAGCATGGGATCCTGTTGATCTTCGATGAGGTCATCACCGGTTTCGGCCGTCTCGGCACGCCCTTCGCGGCCGACTATTTCGGCGTCACCCCGGACATCATGACCACCGCCAAGGGCGTCTCCAACGGCGTCATCCCGATGGGCGCGGTGTTCGTCAAGAAGGAGATCCACGACGCCTTCATGACCGGCCCCGAGCATATGATCGAGTTGTTCCACGGCTACACCTATTCGGGCAATCCGATCGCCTGCGCGGCGGCACTCGGCACGCTCGACACTTACAAGGAAGAGGGGCTGCTGACGCGCGGCGAGGAGCTGGCGCCCTATTGGGAAGACGCCCTGCATTCGCTGAAGGGCGAGCCGAACGTCATCGACATCAGGAACATCGGCCTCATCGGCGCGATCGAACTGGCGCCGATTGCCGGCCAGCCGACCAAGCGGGCCTTCTCGGCCTTCGTCAAGGCGTTCGAGCGCGGCGCGCTGATCCGCACCACGGGCGACATCATCGCGCTGTCGCCGCCGCTGATCATCACCAAGGGCCAGATCAACGAGCTAATCGACCATGTGCGGGAAGTGCTGAGGTCGATAGATTAGCACTCGCTTGCCTGAACGGGTGGCGGCGGTAACCGCCGCCACCCGTTCAGTTGTAATGGAAGGACTACGAATGGCCGCACCCGGCGAGAATCTGCGAATCAATTCAGACCGTTTGTGGGATTCGCTGATGGAGATGGCGAAGATCGGCCCCGGCATTGCCGGCGGCAACAACCGCCAGACCGTGACCGACGAGGATGGCGAAGGCCGGCATCTTTTCAAGCGCTGGTGCGAGGAGGCGGGGCTCGAAATGGGCCTCGACGAGATGGGCACGATGTTCGCCCGCCGCGAAGGCGCCGACCCAAGCCTGCCGCCGGTCTATGTCGGCAGCCATCTCGACACTCAGCCGACTGGCGGCAAATATGACGGCGTGCTCGGCGTGCTCGGCGGGCTGGAAGTGGTGCGCTCGCTCAACGATCTCGGCATCAAGACCAGGCATCCGATCGTGGTCACCAACTGGACCAACGAAGAGGGCTCGCGCTTTGCCCCGGCGATGATGGCGTCCGGCGTGTTCGCCGGTGTGCTCGACCAGGCTGACGTCTATGAGCATACCGACAAGGCAGGCAAGAAATTCGGCGAGGAGCTTGAGCGGATCGGCTGGAACGGCACCGAGAAGGTCGGCGAACGCAAGATCCACGCCTTCTTCGAACTGCATATCGAGCAGGGACCGATCCTCGAGGATGAAGACATCGACATCGGCGTCGTCACCCATGGCCAGGGGCTGAAATGGCTGCAGGTGACGCTCACCGGGAAGGAAGCCCATACCGGCTCGACGCCGATGCCCAAGCGCCGCAATGCCGGCCTTGGCATGGCCCGCGTGATCGAGCTGGTGCACGAGATCGCCATGGACTACCAGCCTGATGCGGTTGGCGCAGTCGGCCACATGGAGGTGTTCCCGAACTCGCGCAACATCATCGCCGGGCGCGCCGTCTTCACCATCGACATCCGCTCACCGGAAAAGGAAGTGCTCGACGCCATGGATGGCCGCATCCGCGAGGGGATAGATACGATCTGCGAGGCGCTCGACATCCAATACGGGATAGAACAGGTCGGCGCTTTCGACCCGGTCACCTTCGATGCCGGCTGCGTCAAGGCGATCCGCGACGCCGCCGAACGGCTAGGATACTCCCACCGCAATATCGTCTCGGGTGCGGGCCACGACGCGTGCTGGATCAATCGCGTTGCACCGACGGCCATGGTGATGTGTCCCTGCGTCGACGGGTTGAGCCACAACGAGGCCGAGGAGATCACTAAGGAATGGGCCTCGGCGGGTGCCGACGTGCTGTTCCACGCGGTGGTGGAGACGGCGGGTATCGTGGAGTGAAGCGTTGGCGCTGTACGCTCGACTTCGGCGTTGGGACCAGAGGTCTCGGATGGGATTGAGTTATTCTGCCGACGGCCGCGCTGCCCCTCATTGCCCTGCCGGGCATTTCTCCCCGTATAGTGACGGGGAGAAAGCGGCTGGCCAAAACTTGGCGCCATTTCTACAAAGTTTGGGATTGGCGAAGTCGCTGATGACAGCGCCCCTCTCCCCGTCACTAAACGGGGAGAGGATGCCGGCAGGCAGGTGAGGGGCGACGCTGACTTCAGGAGAATTGGCGTCAGCTGAAGTCGTCATACGACGCGAACAAGCAAAGCGCTCGCAGAAGCGTATCGAGCAAGGGAACAAGAAAATGACCAAAGTCATCAAGAATGGCACCGTCGTCACCGCCGACCGAAGCTGGAAGGCCGACGTGCTGTTCAGCCACGGCAAGATCGTCGCCATCGGTCCGGACCTGCATGGCGACCATGAGTACGACGCCACCGGCTGCTATGTGATGCCCGGTGGCATCGATCCGCATACTCATCTCGAGATGCCGTTCATGGGCACCTATTCGGCTGATGACTTTGAATCCGGCACGCGGGCGGCGTTGGCCGGCGGCACGACGATGGTGGTCGATTTCTGCCTGCCCGCGCCGCAGCAATCGCTGCTGGAAGCCTTGCAGATGTGGGACAACAAGACTTCGAAAGCGTCCTGCGACTATTCCTTCCATATGGCGATCACCTGGTGGGGCAAGCAGGTGTTCGACGAGATGGCGACTGTCGTCGACAAGGGCATCACCTCGTTCAAGCACTTCATGGCCTACAAGGGCGCGCTGATGGTGGACGACGATGAGATGTATGCGTCGTTCCAGCGCTGCGCCGATCTCGGCGCGCTGCCCCTGGTGCATGCCGAGAATGGCGACGTGGTTGCCGCGCTCTCGCAGAAGCTGCTGGCCGCCGGCAATAACGGTCCCGAGGGCCATGCCTATTCGCGCCCTCCGGAAGTCGAGGGCGAGGCCACCAATCGCGCCATCATGATTGCCGATATGGCGGGCGTACCGCTCTATGTCGTGCATGTCTCCTGCGAGCAGAGCCACGAGGCGATCCGCCGGGCACGGCAGAAGGGCATGCGCGTGTTCGGCGAGCCGCTCATCCAGCATCTGACGCTGGACGAGACCGAGTATTTCGCCAAGGACTGGGACCACGCGGCGCGGCGCGTGATGAGCCCGCCCTTCCGCAACAAACTGCATCAGGACTCGCTATGGGCCGGCCTGCAGGCAGGGTCGCTGCAAGTGGTGGCGACCGACCATTGCGCCTTCACCACCAAGCAGAAGCGTAATGGCGTCGGTGATTTCACCAAGATTCCCAACGGCACCGGAGGACTCGAGGACCGGCTCTCGGTGTTATGGACCAGGGGCGTCGGCACCGGCCGGCTGACGATGAACGAATTCGTCGCGGTGACGTCGACCAACATCGCCAAGATCCTCAACATGTATCCGAAGAAGGGCGCCATTGTCGAAGGCGCCGATGCCGACATCGTCGTGTGGGACCCGAAGCGCAAAAAGACGATCAGCGCCGGGACGCAGCAATCCGCCATCGACTACAATGTGTTCGAAGGGTTCGAGGTGACCGGCCTGCCGCGCTTCGTGTTCTCGCGCGGGGAGCTGTCGATCGAGGAGGCCGAGGTCAAGGCGAAGCAGGGCCATGGCCAGTTCGTCGGCCGTGAACCCAACGCAGCGGTCAACCGGGCGCTGTCTACGTGGAAGGATATAACCGCGCCGCGCAAGGTCGAACGCACGGGCATTCCGGCGACGGGAGTCTGACGTGCGGCGGGCGGGAGTTCTTTTCGCTGTTGTTGTGGTTATGGCGGCCAGCCAGGTGGCGGCTGCTGGCATCGATCTCAGCAAGCCCTACGGCGATAAATATGGCTGCATCAACAGGAACGGCCAGGAAGTGGCAGCTGACCAGATGCTTCTTCTGACCGACACGGACCTGATCACCGCGGCCAGCGCCTGCACGTTCAGCGACAAACAAGCGCAGGCCGACGGATCCTTGGTGGTGACGGCGACCTGCGAGGCGGAAGGCGAGGAAGGACAGGAGCCGACCAAGTTCACCATCAAGCGCAGCGCCAAGAACGCGAAGAAGCTGGTGGTGACCGACGAAGACGGCAATGTCATGGGCGAAGTCTCCCGGTGCAAATGACGGCGGTCGCGGCCTTTTCAGGCGACCAGCGCATCGAGCTCCGGCAACAGGACGACGCTTTCCTGTTCGTTGGGATCGGTGCGGGCGATGACGGCGGAAGATGGGGCATTGCTCAGATTGGCCGGCAGATGCGGCACGCCGGCGGGAATGTAGAACAGGTCGCCCGCCTTGACGACGATATGATGTTCGAGCCGGTCGCCATACCAGGTATGGACTTCGCCCGAGAGCACATAGATCGCCGTTTCGTGGTTCTCATGCAGATGCGCCTTGGCGCGGGCACCGGGCGGCATGGTAAGCACGTGCATGCAGATGCCGGCGGATCCAACGGTTTCGCTGGCGATGCCGGCGAAATAGGTCAATCCCTGCTTGCCTTCATAGGTGCTTTGGGGGCGGATAAGGTGACAGGTGGGTTTGGGCGACATCGGGAAACTCCGGGCGTCGGTTCGAGTGGGACAAGATCAATGGGACGGGGCGAGTGGAAAACAACATCGCGATAAAAGCAATCGGTATCCGGCCGGCGCCCCGGTCGCAGGCGGGCGATCGTTAATGAACGCGATGTCGCCAGCCGTCGTCGCGGCAAGCAAACTGGGCCTCACCTTCCAGACCAATGACGGGCCGGTGCAGGCGCTCTCCAATGTCGACCTGACCATCGGCAAGGGAGAGTTCGTCTCTTTCATCGGCCCGTCCGGCTGCGGCAAGACCACATTGCTGCGGGTCATAGCCGATCTGGAGAAGCCGACGTCCGGCACGATCTCGGTCAACGGCATGTCGCCAGAACAGGCACGCGAGAAGCGCGCTTACGGCTACGTCTTCCAGGCGGCGGCTTTGTTCCCCTGGCGCACCATCGAGCGCAATGTCGGCCTGCCGCTGGAGATCATGCGCCTGCCCAGGGCGGAGCAGGCCCAGCGCATTAAGCGCACGCTCGACCTCGTCAACCTTTCGGGCTTCGAGAAGAAATACCCTTGGCAGCTCTCGGGCGGCATGCAGCAGCGCGCCTCGATCGCGCGTGCGCTTGCCTTCGACGCCGACCTGCTCTTGATGGACGAGCCGTTCGGCGCGCTCGACGAGATCGTGCGCGACCATCTCAACGAGCAGTTGCTGGAGCTTTGGGCCCGCACCAACAAGACGATCTGCTTCGTCACCCATTCCATTCCCGAAGCCGTGTATCTCTCGACGCGCATCGTCGTGATGTCGCCGAGGCCGGGCCGTGTCTCCGACATCATCGAATCGACGCTGCCAAAGGAGCGGCCGCTCGACATCCGCGAGACGCCCGAATTCCTGGCGATCGCCGCGCGCGTACGCGACGGCCTTAGGGCGGGACATAGCTATGATGATTGAGGGAAGGCAAGATGAGCTTCCTCCTCTCCCCACCGGGGAGAGGGTGGCCGAAGCGAAGCGGAGGTCGGGTGAGGGGGTGGCGCCAGCCCATCCATCCAAGAGGAAGGTTGGGGCAACCGCTCGTGCCCGAGAGTTGCGGTTTGACGAGACGAAGGCCGACTATCGGCTTTGGGGCGAGCTCCGGGGGCGTCATCTCAACGGCTACAAGTTCGTACGGCAAGTGCCACTTGGACCGTTCTTCGCTGACTTTCTCTGCCGCGAGAAGAGCCTGATCGTTGAGATCGATGGCAGTCAACATGCCGAGTCCGCGACGGATGAAAGCAGGACAGCTTGGCTTAACAGCCACGGTTATTCTGTTCTTCGCTTCTGGAATCACGAGGTTTTGGCGGAGCGGCGGGCGGTTTTGGATACAATATTAGCGGTGCTTGAGGGGCAAATACACTTCCCCTCACCCGGCCTTCGCTTCGCTCCGGCCACCCTCTCCCCGGCGGGGAGAGGAGAGCGCTCAGGCGGGGCTCGCTAGATGGATAGCTTCCGCGACAAGCTCATCCCCGTGACATCCATCCTCGTGGGTGTCGTTGTTCTCTGGTACATCATGGCGGTGGTCCTCAACGCGCCGTTCCAACGTGATCTCGACCGCCGCGCCAATGAGACTTCCACCTTCGGCGAACTCATCGGCAAGACGTTGTCGCAGCCGAAGCCGACATTGCCGGCGCCGCATCAGGTGGCGGTGAACTTTTTCGAGAATACTTTTCTGCGGCCCATCACTTCCAACCGCAGCCTCGTCTACAACGCCTGGGTGACGCTGTCCTCGACGCTGCTCGGCTTTGCCTTCGGCACCGGGCTCGGCATAGTCATTGCCGTCGGCATCGTGCATGTGACGACGCTCGACCGCAGCCTGATGCCGTGGATCATCGCTTCGCAGACGATCCCGATCCTGGCGGTGGCGCCGATGATCATCGTTGTCCTGGCGGCGGTCGGCGTTACAGGCTTGATCCCGAAAGCGATGATCTCGACCTATTTGTCGTTCTTCCCGGTGACGGTGGGCATGGTGAAGGGGCTGCGCTCGCCCGAGATCATGCATCTCGATTTGATGCACACCTACAATGCCAGCGGCACGCAGACCTTCTGGAAACTTCGCGTGCCGGCCTCGGTGCCGTTCCTGTTCACCTCGATGAAGGTGGCGGTCGCCGCCAGCCTGGTCGGCGCCATCGTCGGCGAACTGCCGACGGGCGCGGTGGCAGGCATCGGCGCCAAGCTGCTGGCCGGCGCCTATTACAGCCAGTCGATCGACATCTGGTCGGCGCTGGTCGCCGGCTCGGTGGTGGCCGCGCTTCTGGTCATGGTGGTCGGCATTGCCGGGCGCCTCGTCGACCGCGCCATGGGCGGGAGACCTGCATGACCTGGCTGAAGCCCTACTGGCAAACAGTGCTGGCGATCCTGTTGTGCCTGGGCGCAATCGCTCTCGGCGCAATGTCGAAGCCGGAAGCGGCTGCCATTGCCGATCCGACCGCCAGCTTCAACTATCCTTATCTTGCAACCAAGCAGCTGATGCTCGGCCTGGTCATGTTGGCGGCGCTGATCTCGATGATATGCATGCCGCCAATCGCCGAAGCCGTGGTGCTGTTCGTCGGCGCTCATCTTGCCGCCTGGCTGCTGATCTCAGGCATAGCGGGTTTCGAAGGCACGGCACTGATGCCGTATTTCCTGCTGCTTATGGCGGCCTGGCTGCTTGGCTGGCGCTGCGTGGCGGTGCTGTCGTCGGTGCGCCCCATGGCGAACTGGGCACGGACGGGTCTGCGCCTGATCATCCCCGCCATCTTCGGCGCCTGGATCCTGATCATCTGGGAAGCGGTGACGCGCGGCGCCGGCATTCCCTTCATCCTGCTGCCGCCACCCAGCGCTATCGGTGTGCGCATCGCCAATTCGCTGCCAACACTCGGCGCCGATGTCCGGCAGACGATCTTCAAGGCAGTCGTCTTCGGCTATGTCGTGGGCAGCGGCGCGGGCTTCATCACCGCGATTCTTGCCGACCGCGTGCCGTTCCTGCGGCGCGGGCTCCTGCCGATCGGCAACATGGTGTCGGCCCTGCCGATCATCGGCGTGGCGCCCATCATGGTGATGTGGTTCGGCTTCGATTGGCAGTCCAAGGCGGCGGTGGTCATCATCATGACCTTCTTCCCGATGCTGGTGAACACGGTCGCCGGCCTTGCCGCCTCCGGCCATATGGAGCGCGACCTGATGCGCACCTATGCGTCGGGTTACTGGCCGACGCTGATCAAGCTCAGGCTGCCGGCAGCGGCGCCTTTCATTTTCAACGCGCTGAAGATCAACTCGACGCTGGCGCTGATCGGCGCCATCGTCGCGGAGTTCTTCGGCACGCCTGTCGTCGGCATGGGCTTCCGCATCTCCACGGAGGTCGGGCGGATGAACATCGACATGGTGTGGGCCGAAATCGCGGTTGCAGCCCTTGCGGGTTCGGTCTTTTATGGCGTGGTCGCTCTTATCGAAAGAGCCGTCACGTTTTGGCATCCCTCTGTCCGTGGTGGATAGGGCGGTGGGTACAGGGCACTAACTTCAGAGGGTAGAAAAATGAAAAGACTGATTATTCCCGTTCTGGCTGGCGCGATGTCGCTGGCCGCCTTCCAGGCGATGGCCGCCGACAAGGTGACCTTGCAGTTGAAGTGGGTCACGCAGGCACAGTTTGCCGGCTACTATGTCGCCAAGGCCAAGGGTTTCTATGAGGCCGAGGGCCTCGACGTCGACATCAAGCCGGGCGGCCCCGACATCGCGCCTGAGCAGGTGATCGCCGGAGGCGGCGCCGACGTCATCGTCGACTGGATGGGCGGTGCGCTGGCGGCGCGCGAAAAGGGTGTGCCGCTGGTCAATATCGCACAGCCGTTCAAGAAGGCCGGCATGGAGCTGGTCTGCCCGAAGGATGGGCCGATCAAGACCGAAGCAGACTTCAAGGGCCATACGCTCGGTGTCTGGTTCTTCGGCAACGAGTACCCGTTCTACGCGTGGATGAACAAGCTCGGGCTGAAGACCGAGGGCGGACCGGACGGCGTGACCGTGCTGAAGCAGAGCTTCGACGTGCAGCCGCTCATCCAGAAACAGGCGGATTGCATCTCGGTCATGACCTACAACGAGTACTGGCAGCTGATCGACGCCGGCTACAAGCCAGAACAGCTGACCGTGTTCAACTATTCCGCGATGGGCAACGACCTGCTCGAAGACGGCCTCTATGCCTCGGAAGACAAGCTCAAGGATCCGGCTTTCGAGGACAAGATGGTGCGTTTCGTGCGCGCCTCGATGAAGGGCTGGAAATACGCAATCGACAACAATGACGAGGCGGCTGAAATCGTCATGGACGGCGGCGGCCAGGACGAAAACCACCAGAAGCGCATGATGAGCGAAGTCGCCAAGCTGATCGACAATGCCGACGGCAAGCTCGACCCGGCGACCTACGAGCGCACCGCCAAGGCGCTGCTCGACCAGAAGATCATCACCAAGGAGCCCAAGGGCGCCTACACGACCGCGATCACCGACAAGGCCGTAAAGTAAAAGGCTGCTCGGATCGACGAATGCGACAAAGGGGCGGGCGACCGCCCCTTTTCCATTGCGGGTTCACGATAGCGTGTGCCGGGATACATCTGGCCATTCGGCCGTTGGTTGCTGCATGCGCGCGCTTGGGCCGCGACGCATGTGACATCCAATAGGAGGTTCTCCATGCGCATGAACACTTTCCTGCCTGTGCTTTCCGCGCTGGCGATTTCAACCGCCTTGTTTGCTTCGCCGGCGCTGGCGGAGATGGTGAAATACAAGGCTACGCTCGACGGCAGCCAGCAGAGCCCGCCTGTCACCACGAAGGGCAAGGGTTCGGCCACGCTGACGTTCGATACCGTCAAGAAGACGCTCAGCTGGAACGTCAAATATTCCGGCCTCAGCGGGCCCGCGACGGCGGCTCACATCCACGGCCCGGCGGCAATGGGTGAAAACGCTCCGCCGGTCATCCCGTTCAAGAAACTGAAGAGCCCGATAAAGGGATCGGCGACGCTTACCGATGCCCAGGCCGCCGATCTGGAAGCCGGCAAATACTACGTCAACGTCCACACTGCCGCCCATAAGGATGGCGAGATCCGCGGGCAGATCGAAAAGGCCATGTAGCCATGCATAGGGGCGAGGGGCGGGCGACCGCCTCTTGCCTTACGCCTTGTCGCGGATCTGGCTCATCGTTCGGGTCGGCGTGATGGCCTCCGGATCGAGCCTTATCTCGACGATCGAGGGTTTGCCGCTGGCGCTGGCCCGCTCGAAGGCAGACGCGAAGTCCGCCGTCTTCTCCACCGTCTCGCCATGGCCGCCATAGGCGCGGGCCAAGGCAGCGAAATCGGGATTTTTCAGGTCGGTCGCGACGACGCGGCCCGGATATTCGCGTTCCTGATGCATGCGAATCGTGCCGTAGATGCCATTGTTGACGACGACGACGACGATCGGCAGGTCATATTGCACCGCTGTGGCGAATTCCTGCCCATTCATCAGGAAGCAACCGTCGCCGGCGAAGGCGACCACGGGGCGCTCCGGGAACAATTGCTTTGCGGCCACAGCGGCGGGGGTGCCGTAGCCCATCGAGCCCGATGTCGGCGCGGCCTGCGTGCCGAAACGGCGGAAGCGGTGGAAACGATGCACCCAGGTGGCGTAGTTGCCTGCGCCGTTGGTGAGGATGGCGTCGTCGGGCAGCATTTTTTCGAGATATTTCATGATCGGGCCCATCTGGACCGAACCGGGACCGCTTTCTGGCGGCGTCGACCAGTCGAGATAGGCGGCATGGAGCTTTGGCGTCTCGCCTGCCCAGACCGGCTCCGAAGCCGGCTTGCGCTTGGCGAACCCTTCGACAAAGGCAGCGGGCGACGCATTGATCGCCAGCGTCGGCCGGTAAACGCGGCCGAGTTCGCCGGCATCGGCATGGACATGGACCAGCATCTGATCGGGGTAGGGGCTCTTCAGCAGCGTGTAGTCGGAGGACGGCATTTCGCCCATTCGGCCGCCGATGAGCAGCACGAGGTCGGCCTGCTTGATCGCCGTCGCCAGCTTCGGGTTGATGCCGATGCCGACATCGCCGGCATAGTTCGGATGCAGATGGTCGAACAGCATCTGCCGGCGGAAGGAACAGCCGACGGGGAGCGACCAGGCTTCCGCAAAGGCGCGCATGCCTGCCACCGAGTCTGTGTCCCAGCGCGTGCCGCCAAGAATGACGAAGGGCCGTCTGGCGTTGGCCAAGAGGTCTTCCAATGTAGCGAGTTCGGCTTCGCCGGGACGGGTTTCCACCGGCGTATAGGGCAGGGCGGCCGGCGCGTCGGCGATTCTGGTCAGCATATCCTCGGGCAGCGAGATGACGACGGGCCCGGGTCGTCCCGATGTCGCCACCGCGAAGGCGCGGGTGACGAATTCGGGAATGCGCGAGGCATCGTCGATTTCGACCACCCATTTGGCGATGTCGCCGAAGAACCGCGAATAGTCGACCTCCTGGAAGGCCTCGCGATGCTTGGCGTGGCTGGCGACCTGGCCGATGAACAGGATGAGCGGAATCGAGTCCTGCATGGCGATGTGGATGCCCGCCGAGGCGTTGGTGGCGCCGGGGCCGCGCGTGACAAAGCAAATGCCTGGCTTGCCGGTCAGGCGGCCGTGGCAATCGGCCATCATCGCCGCGCCGCCTTCCTGGCGGCAGACGATGGTGCGGATCGATGAATCATGCAGCGCGTCGAGCACCGCCAGATAGGATTCGCCTGGCACGCAATAGATGCGGTCGGTGCCGTTGGCTTCCAGCGCGTCGACGATCAATTGTCCGCCGGTCTTCATTGTCCAGACTTCTCCAGTTCGGCAAGGATTTCTTGCGTGTGCTCGCCGAGCCGCGGCGAGGGGCGCTCGTAGACGAGCGGCGTTTCAGACATGACCATGGGCGCGCGCACCGATGGCAGGACATTGCCATGGCCGTCGTCTAGGTCGAGCCTCATGCCGCGTGCGATCGTCTGCGGATCGGCAAACATCTGGCCGATTGTGTTGATCGGGCTCGCCGGCACGCCGGCGGCTTCCAGCCGAGCCAGCAGCGGATCGCGATCGAAGGCCTTCAGCGCCTCGATGATGTGCTCGCGCAGCTTCACCCGGTTTGCGACACGCGCCGGATTGGTGGCAAAGTCGGGATCCACGGACAGCGGGTCCAACCCGACGGCGGCGCAGAATTTAGCAAACTGGCCGTCATTGCCGACCGCCAGGATGATGTGGCCATCGCGGACCGGCACCACCTCGTAAGGCGCGATGTTCATATGCGCATTGCCCATCTGCACCGGAGATTGGCCGGAGATGAGGTAATTCATGTTCTGGTTGCCGAGCGCCGAGATCTGCGTGTCGAACAGCGCCATGTCGATGTGCTGACCCTCGCCGGTCTTCTCGGCATGACGCAGGGCGGCCTGGATGGCGATGACGGAATAAAGGCCGGTGAAGATGTCGGAAATGGCGACGCCGGCTTTTTGCGGCTCACGACCGACTTCGCCGGTGATCGACATCATGCCGGCCATGGCCTGGATGATGAAGTCGTAGCCGGCGCGAGGCGCATAGGGCCCCGACTGGCCAAAACCGGTGATCGAGCAATAGATCAGGCGCGGATTGATCTTGTGCAGGCTGTCGTAGTCGAGCCCGTATTTCTTCAGGCCGCCAAGCTTGAAGTTCTCGATCAGCACATCCGAGGTGGCGATCAGGCGGCGCACGGTCTCGGCACCTTCCGGCGTCGAAAAGTCGATGGCGATAGAGCGTTTGCCGCGATTGCAGGAATGATAATAGGCGGCCGACAGGTTCTCGCCATCCTTGGCGATGACGAAGGGCGGGCCCCATTTGCGGGTGTCGTCGCCGCCGTCGGGGCTTTCGACCTTCATGACGTCGGCACCGAGATCGGCGAGCAATTGCCCCGCCCAGGGACCTGCCAGGATGCGGGCGAGTTCGACGACGCGGACGCCTTTCAGCGGGGGTTCGCTCATAGATCACCGTGATGGCCGCAATCATCGTGATTGCCGTGACAGCAGAGCCTCTATCAAGCCCGGCACGGGCTGTCACGACCCCTTGCGATGGGCCAGTCCCTACCGCTTCAGCGCGGCTTCGGCCCAGGCGGCGAAATCCATCATGATGATGTCGCGGTTCACCTCGTTCAGGCTTTCGTGCCGGGTGTCGGGGTAAACCTCTGAAACGAGATTCGAAAAGCCCATTGCGCGCAGGCGCTGGGCGAGATGGACGATGCCCTTGCCGTAATCCGAGGCGGGGTCTTTCTCGCCGCCAATGATTGCGACCGGAAGATCGCGCCGTATACCGGCAAAGCCAGCATCCCTGCCGCCGTTCACCGCCATGCGGACGACGTCGGTCCACATAGATACCGAGGCGTCCCAGCCGCATAGAGGATCGGCGATGTATTTCGCGACCTCGGCCTCGTCGCGCGACAGCCAGTCGAACAATGTGCGGTGGTTGGGAACCGCCTTGCCCCAGGCCTGGAACGTCAGTTTTGGCAGCAGGCGCGACGGCACGTCGGAGCCTAGCCGGAACCGCTCCCAGGCGAGGATGGCCAACGCCGCCTGTCCAAGCAGTCCGGCCGAGAAGTTGCCGTTCCAGATTGCCGCCGCATGCACGCGTGGCGAGTGGTGCATAAGATAATTCAACGCCACCGATGCGCCCATCGAATGGCCGAAGAGGATGACCGGCAGGTCCGGCTCTTCGGTGGCGATGAGATCATGGATGGCGTCGACGTCGGCGATCACCTTGGCGGGACCATCCTTGTCGGCGAACCTGCCGAGCGGCGCGTCTGGCGCCTTGGTCGCGCCATGGCCGCGATGGTCGTGGACATAGCTGTGGAAACCGCGCGAAGCGAGGAACTCGGCGAAGCGAGCATACCGCGCGGCATGCTCGGCCAGCCCGTGATTGATCTGCACCACCGCGCGAGGACGGCCATCGGCGTGCCGGACAAAGAGGTTGAGGCGGGCACCGGTCGGGGAGGCAACGACGCGCTGCTGGCTGAATGACATGCCGCTCGGTCTCCGGTTCTGGCCGCCATGACGGCGCAGCCTGTGTGCGCCCGCCCGCGCTATCGCGTCAATGCGCCCGCTGGATCTTTGCGACGATGTTTCTTGCGTTCGACCAGCGAACTATCGCAATTCTGACACGGAGACAGCGGCAGGCTGTTGCCACTTGTTCAACTGGGGATTTCCATGCGCGTTGGGGTTGTTTTCGGGTTGGCCATGCTGGCGGCGTCACTGGCCAGTGCTGCACATGCCGATGTGAAGATGAGCGGGACCTTCGTCGCCGATGCCGCTTGTCCGGCAACGCAGGCGATCAAGAACGGCAAGAATCCTGGCAACGTCTCGACCGACGCCGGTCAGGGCTATCAACTGCTTGCCGGCAACAAGGATGCGCCGACGCATTATCTCATCCTGGTTCCGGGTGCAGATCCGCAGCGCCGCTGGGTGAAGGTCAGCTGTGGTCACGTCTCCGGCAGCAGCGCGGCCACCGCGACGGCACCGGAGGCGGCCGGCTCCGGCAAGCCGGCCGCCTCCGGCAAACCCGAATACGTCTTCGCTTTGAGCTGGCAGCCGGCTTTTTGCGAGACCAAGTCTAACAAAGCCGAATGCAAGGCGCAGAACGCCAACAGTTTCGAGGCGACCCATTTCACGTTGCACGGGCTCTGGCCGCAGCCGAACGGCAACTTCTACTGCGAGGCGACGGCGGCCGACAAGGCCAACGACACTCCGGCCCACTGGAAGGACCTGCCGCCGGTAAAGCTCGACGCTGCAACACGCGCCGAGCTCGTCCGGGTGATGCCGGGAACCGCTTCGCAGCTCGACCGGCACGAATGGATCAAGCACGGCACCTGCTACGGCAAAGGCCAGCAGGAGTATTTCTCCGACGCGCTCAATCTCATCCGCGCTGTCAACGCCTCGCCCGTGCGCGATCTCTTCGCCAAGAGCATCGGCGGCAAGCTGACGGCCGATCAGATACGTGGCGCCTTCGACAATGCCTTCGGCGCCGGAGCGGGGGATCGCGTTCGTGTATCCTGCGTCATCGATCCGTCGAACGGCAGGCGACTGATCGGCGAACTGACGCTGGGCCTCGCCGGCCCGATCGGCCCGAACAGTTCGCTCAAGGACCTGTTGCAGGCTTCGGTGCCGACCAACAAGGCGGGCTGCCCGACAGGCACGGTCGACGCGATCGGTTTCCAGTAGTCGCGAGCTGGGCGCGTGAGCCTCGAGGCCCATGACGCGCCGGGAGAGGTCGTGAGGCGAACAGCGTCAGGACTGCACGGACTTTGTCCATGCAGCGGCAGAGGATTCGTTGATGGCGGGTTCGCCGACGATCCGGTCGCGTCCGGTCGACTTTGCCTTGTAGAGCCGGTGGTCGGCGAGGGCGAACAGGTCGGCTAGGCCGCGGGTGCTTTCGCTGACGCTGGAGACGCCGGCGCTGATCGTCAGGTCGAAGCGGCGGGTGTTTGGCGATGATTTGACGGCGTAGCGGATGCTTTCGCCGAACAGCTTTGCCACCGGATGCGGGCGCGAACTGAGGATGGCGAATTCCTCGCCACCGATCCGGAACACCTGATCTTCCGAACCTGCCGCTTCGGCGAGCAGCGCCGCCACCGCTTTCAACACCTTGTCGCCCTCGGCATGGCCGAAACGGTCGTTGATTAGCTTGAAATGGTCGACATCGATGATCAGCAGGCTGAGCGGCCGGGCCATGCGCAGGCTGGACTGCACGGCAAGCTCGCCGTCACTGTCGAAGCGACCACGGTTGAGGAGACCGGTCAGCCCGTCGCGTCCGACATGTTCGACCAGCGCTTCGTAACGCTCGCGATAGGTCAGCGTGTCGAAGATGTCCGTCAGGCCGCGCGGCATGGGGATGCGGCGGTCCTCGAACCATTTGAGATAAGCGATGAGCAGCGTGCTGAAAGTCAGAGCGGCGGCCATTTTGGCGAACCAGCCTCCGAAGAAGACTGCGGTCGGCGCGTCGGAGAGGAGACGCAGGGCGGTGTAGAACCCGGCCTGGTCAAAGGTGAGCACGCAGGCAACGGAAATGAGGATCCGAGTGAACTGCGCGCCGCGCAGCGAGCGCCCAAGCCTTTCATAAAGCAGGATGATCAGGATGGCATCGATAAAGAGCAGCGCCGTGCCCCACACCATCAGCCAGCCCATCTCGTCGATGAAGCCGATGTCGGGCAGCCTGCCGTTTGCAAGCGGCGCGATGGCATGCATGCGCACCAGCAGCACCAGTGCGATCATCAAGGCGTTGCCGAGCAGCAGGCCATAGATCGGCTGACGGACGGTGGCGGCGTCCTCCTTCATATACAGCAACAGGAGCATCACGAGCTTACCCGAAAACAGTACCGCCGAGCCGGGCGAGACCATGCCGAATGGCAGGGCGACGTAAAAGACGCTGGCGAGATAGGTTTCGAGAAAATGCATGACACCAAGCGCGCAGATGAACACGCCCAGGCCGATCCGCTTCCTGAAGCGAAAGAGCGCCGCCATGACGGCGAAATAGACCACGGCCTCGGCAAGGAGCAGAAAACTATTCAGCAATGCCGTCGACCCGATCTCTCATCCAAAATCGCGGCAAGGCCGGCGATTCACCCTGATTCCGTTTTGCCGTCGAAGGGTTAACCGGAGCTTTCAGAGATCGATTTGGCAAGCGAAAATTCGCGGTCAGAACGGCCATGGTCGGTGCGACGCGGCGAAAGCGATTGCCGTTCGGCGCCGCATCGCCTACATAGCGGCCAACCTCCATTCAATTCGACGGATCCAGGCAGTTCTGCTGGGCCAGTCATTTTTCAGGGAAAGCGCGCGTGGCACGCCAGTTCATCTATCACATGGCCGGCCTCAACAAGGCCTACGGCACCAAGAAGGTGCTCGAGAACGTCCATCTGTCCTTCTACCCCGATGCCAAGATCGGCATTCTCGGCCCGAACGGTGCCGGCAAGTCGACCATCCTCAAGATCATGGCCGGCATCGACAAGGAATGGAACGGCGAAGCCTGGCTCGCCGAGGGCGCCACTGTCGGCTATCTGGCGCAGGAGCCGGCACTCGACCCGAACAAGACCGTGTTCGAGAACATCATGGAAGGCGTCGCCGCCAAGACCGCCATCATCGAACGCTACAACGAACTGATGATGAACTATTCCGACGAGACGGCCGACGAGTCGGCCAAGCTTCAGGACGAAATGGATCGGCTCAACCTGTGGGATCTCGAACAGCAGGTCGAGATGGCGATGGAAGCGCTGGGCTGCCCGCCCAAGGATGCCGATGTCACCAAGCTTTCCGGCGGCGAACGCCGGCGCGTAGCGCTGTGCCAGCTGTTGCTGCGCCAGCCGGACCTGCTGCTGCTCGACGAACCGACCAACCATCTCGACGCCGAGACCACGGCCTGGCTGGAAAAGCATCTTCGCGCCTATCCGGGCGCCGTGATGATCATCACCCACGATCGCTACTTCCTCGACAATGTCACCGGCTGGATCCTCGAGCTCGATCGCGGCCGCGGCATTCCCTATGAGGGCAACTACACCAAATATCTCGAAGCCAAGGCCAAACGGCTCAAGCAGGAAGGCCGCGAGGACGACGCCCGCCAGCGCGCCATCGGCCGCGAGCGCGAATGGATCCAGTCGAGCCCGAAGGCCCGCCAGACCAAGTCCAAGGCGCGTATCCAGGCCTTCCAGGACCTTCTGGATGCTGCCGACAAGCGGCGCCCGAGCGACACCCAGATCGTCATTCCGCATGGCGAGCGGCTCGGCAATGTGGTGATCGAGGCGGAAGGCCTGACCAAGGGCTTTGGCGAGACGCTGCTGATCGAGGGTCTGGAGTTCAAACTGCCGCCCGGCGGCATCGTCGGCGTCATCGGTCCGAACGGCGCCGGCAAGACGACGCTGTTTCGCATGATCACCGGCCAGGAAAAGCCCGATGCGGGCTCCGTGCGCATCGGCGAGACGGTGAAGCTCGGCTATGTCGACCAGAGCCGCGATGCGCTCGATCCGTCGAAGACGGTGTGGGAGGAGATTTCCGGCGGCGCCGAAGTGGTCAAGCTCGGCAAATTCGAGGCCAATACGCGCGCCTACTGCGCATCCTTTAACTTCCGTGGTGGAGACCAGCAGCAGAAGGTCGGCAATCTGTCGGGCGGACAGCGCAACCGCGTGCATCTGGCCAAGATGCTGAAGACCGGCGGCAATGTTCTGCTGCTCGACGAACCGACCAACGATCTCGACACGGAAACGCTGGCGGCGCTCGAAGACGCGCTGGAGAATTTCGGCGGTTGCGCCGTCATCATCTCGCACGATCGCATGTTCCTCGATCGCCTGGCGACGCATATACTCGCCTTCGAAGGCGACAGCCATGTCGAATGGTTCGAGGGTAATTTCGAGGACTACGAGCAGGACAAGATCCGCCGCATGGGCCCGGATGCCGTCAACCCGCACCGCATGACCTACAAGAGGCTGACGCGGTAGGGCGACTGGCCGTTGCGGGAGATGGGCGTTTGACCTAAATTGTGTGACGGAGCTTTCCATGATCACAGTCAAACTGCCGCAAAAGACAGAGACGCTTCTTGCCGAGATGGCCAAGGCCAGCGGTCGAACCTCCGATCAGGTCGCGGTCGATGCGATCCTCGGGGCTATCGAGGATTGGCAGGACGCCAGGATTGCCGATGAACGCATCGGGAGTGACGATGGCGTTCGTGTCCCTCTGGAGGACATGATCCGGAGTCTTGAACTTCGTGAGGCCGAGGAGCGCACCAGCAAGCCTGCCGCTGAATGAGTTGGCGTGTCGAGTTCACGCAGCGGGCCAGGAAGGACATTGAACGGCTTTCCACGAAGGATCAGCGCCGCATACTCAACTTTCTCTCCGGGCGAGTTTTGGAACATCCGGACCCAAAAGCGCTCGCCAAACGCTTGGTCGGAACGAAAGAAGAAGCGTGGCGGTTTCGTGTCGGCGATTACCGGATCATCGTCCAGTTTCAAGATAGCCGCCTTGTTGTCCTTGTCGTGGAAATAGGCAATCGTCGCGAGGTCTATCGATGAACAATGGCGCCGTTCCGCACAAGCCCGACTGGTCCGCCGCCCAATATCTGAAATTCGAGGATGAGCGCACGCGGCCCGCGCGCGATCTGGTCGCGCAAGTGCCGGTCGATTTCCCGCGCCGGGTCGTCGACATAGGCTGCGGGCCGGGCAACTCGACCGAGCTTCTGGTCGAGCGCTGGCCGGATGCGCAAGTGAGCGGCTTCGACACTTCGCCCGACATGATCGAGAAGGCCAGGGCGCGCCTGCCCGATGTCGCCTTCGACCTGGCGGACGCCGCGACATGGGCGCCGGCCGAGCCGGTGGACGTGATCTTTGCCAACGCGGTGTTCCAGTGGCTTCCGACGCATCCGGCGGTGTTCCAGCGGCTGCTGGGCTTCCTGACGCCTGGCGGTGCGCTGGCGGTCCAGATGCCCGACAATATGCGCGAGCCCTCGCACCAGCTGATGCGCGACACGGCCGCCGAGATGCCCTTCGCTACAAAGCTGAAAGGTGCGGCGCGCGGACCGTTGCCATCGGTGTCCTTCTATTACGACCTTCTGTCGCCGCTGTGCGGACGGCTGGACATCTGGCATACGGCCTACAATCATCCATTGGCCGATGCCGGGGCAATCGTCGAATGGGTGAAATCGACCGGACTGAAGCCGTTCCTCGACCCGCTGGATCCGGACGAACGCGACATGTTCCTGGATAGTTATACGGCCAGGATCCAAGGGGCTTATCCGAAAATGGCGAATGGCAAGGTGCTGCTGCGCTTCCCTCGCATCTTCATTGTCGCCAAGCGGGCCGGATAGAAAATATCGGTTTCGCCTTCGCGGCAGCGGCGTCTTGACCCTGTTTCGCCAACGTGGCCAATTCACCTGGGGTGGGCCAGGATGGCCCATGGCAAGGGGTAAGGCGATGGCATTGAAAAGGATGGTTCTCGGCGGCGGCGCTTGTGCGGCGGCGCTGCTGGCATTCTCGGTTTCGGCCGAGGCCAAGCGGGCGCGCTGCTTCACCACCGACGACGGCTATTTTCCCTGCAGCTACCGGGCGATCGACGATGCCGGCAGCTTCCGCATTTCGGCGCCGGGCTATCCGACCTATGTGCTGGAGATCGACGGGCCGGGCTTCGCCTATGGCTTTGTCAATCTGGGCCACCGCAATCTGCCCTTGCCGGGACAATATGTGCGCAGCCGTGACGATGGCGCCTGCTGGAACAACCCGCAGACGAGCACCAAGCTGTGCGCCTGGTGAGCCGGCCTCAGCGATCCAAACCCCTTGCTTTAAGCCGGCGTAAACCGGCGCGATGAGAAAAGTGTTGCGCCGAGGCATTTCGGCGCCCAAATGAAGCCGCAACGCCTGCGGATGGGACGAACTGAACATGCATCGCGTCATCATCAGCGGCATTGGCGCTGAAATTCCGGAAGCCGTCATCACCAATGAAGAACTGGTCGAGAGCTTCAACAGCTGGGTCGACACGGAGAATGCGCGGCGCCAACTGACCGGCGAAACCGTGCTGCAGAAATCCGATAGCGATTTCATCGTCCACGCTTCGGGCGTGCGCTCGCGTCATGTCATTGAACGCGAAGGCATTCTCGACCCGACCCGCATGACGCCGCGCATTCCGGCGCGGCCGGACGATGCGCTGTCGCTGGAGGCGGAGTTCGGCATCGCCTCGGCCAGGAAGGCGCTGGACCATGCGGGACTGAAGCCGTCGGACATCGACCTGATCATCTGTTCGGCCTCGCACCACCAACGGCCCTATCCGGCGATCGCCATCGAAATGCAGGAAGCATTGGGCACGACGGGCGCCGGCTTCGATATGGGGCTCGGCTGTTCTTCCGCGGCAGCGGCCCTGCACATGGCGGTCAATCTGGTCCGCTCGGGCGCGCACAAGCGCATTCTGGTGACGACGCCCGAGATCATCACCGGCCATCTCAATTTTCGCGACCGACAGACGCATTTCATCTTCGGCGATGCATCGGTTTCGATGGTCGTCGAAGGCTTGGCGCAGGGCGAGAGGCGACCGGGGCGTTTCGAAGTGCTGGACACGCGCATCTGGACGCAGATGTCGAACAACATCCGTACCAATCTCGGCTATCACACCCGTACCGCCCAGGATGATCCCTACATGATCAATCTGGAGGGCAACCTGATCAAGCAGGTCGGCAACAAGGTGTTCAAGGAAGTCACCGTCGCCGGGCACAAATTCATCGTCGAATTCCTCGCCGAGCATGGGCTGACGCCGCAGGCTGTAAGGCGGTTCTGGCTGCACCAGGCCAATGCCCGCATGAACGCCATGATCCTGAAACTGTCGTTCGGCCATGAGGTCGACAACGACCGCGCCCCGATGGTTCTGGAAAAGCTCGGCAACACGGCGGGAGCCGGCGCCATTGTCGCGCTGTCCCAGCACCATGCCGACATGAAACCCGGCGATTTCGGCTTGATCTGCGCCTTCGGCGCGGGGTATTCGATCGGCGGCGCGTTGATCAGGATGCTCTAGGCATATTGATGTCGAAATGACCCTGGCCCGAAAGGGCCATCCTGGCTTTTGAAGTCCGACCACACCCGGTTGCTTCGCGGCTTTCTTCCACTCCCGTTCAGCCTGATTCGACCTTCAACACAGGCTGTGTTGGGGGCTTGGACCAATTCGATCTCGTTTCAGATAAGGAGGATTCCAATGATTGATGCCCGATGCTGCTGCGGCGCTCTTACGCTGACGCTTCCAGGGCCATCAAGGCGCGTGGTCGCCTGCCATTGTCTCGATTGCCAGCGCAGGACCGGGGCACCCTTCGGCGTCGGTGCTTTCTATCCGGCCGACGCTGTGGCCATCGCGGGGATCTCGAAAGAGTTTACGCGCGTCGCGGCGAGCGGCGGCAAGGTGAAAAGCTATTTTTGTCCGGACTGCGGGTCGACGGTCTATTGGAAGGCCGAGAGGCTGCCGTCGATGATCGGTGTTGCCGTCGGTGCGCTTGCCGACCCGCAATTCCCGCCGCCTGTCAGGTCGATTTTCGAAGAGTCTAAGCACAGCTGGGTTCAGATCGACGGTGCCATCGACCATTTTTGGCAAAGCAGTGCGGCGGCGAAATTGGGTTGAGCCGGCGTTCGCCGTCTTCGCCTGTCAGGCCGGCGTGAAGGGGACCAGCATTGGCACCCGCCGCGCGTAGTCGTCATAGGCGGGGCCAAGTTCGCCGCGCAGGAAGCTTTCTTCGAGCCTTGCCTTGATGACGATGCCAATGATGAGAAGCACAGCTCCCGCAACGCCCCAGACCGTGCCCTTGGCAGCCATTGTGGCAAGGATGGCGAGCAGCAATCCGGTGTAGATCGGGTGTCGGACGTGGCCGTAAGGGCCGGTGTCGACGACATGGTGGTCGGCCTTGGCGGTGACCGTGCCCGACCAAAGCCTACCGAGATGCAGCCGCGCCCACCAGGCGAAGGCGAGGCCGGCGGCGACCAGCGCGACGCAGATCCACGCCTCGGCAAGGTTGGGAGACCACAGGCGAAGCCATCCGGCATAGCCGTGCGCGGGAACAAAGAACAAGATGGCGCCGAGCACCAGCACTGTGCGGTAAGGCGCTTCGGCCCGGAAGCCGGCGCGTTTTTCGACCCTGTCGGCCCAGAAGGCGGCCGCTGCCCAGGACACTGCCCAGGCCAGCCAAAGCAGCAGAATCGCCTCGCCGGGACGCATGGTGACCTCCTTGGCCTGCCTCCTCCTCACCATGAAGCCGGCATGGCGGGGCGGCAATTGGGCGCGGTGCAAAGGACGGTCAGAAGATCGTGATCGGAGTCTCATCGTCGAAGTTGATCCGACAATCAGCACTTTGAACTGGACGCCGAAAAAGCCGGCACGGATAACACAGGCATGACGAAAAACCGGACCGCCATGCTGGATCTCTTTCCCGAGGTAGAAAAGCCGGCGGAAATCACTCCGGGACGCAAGCTTGTCGCCAAGGCCGCCGCGCTCTACGTCGCAGCGTCGGATCATTTCCAGACGCGCCCGGTGGACGAATTGCGGCTCGGCTTCGACGGCATATCAGGCGATTTCCACGCCGGGCCGACGCGGCGGTCGGGCGGGCGCGAACCCTGGTATCCGCGCGGCACCGAGATTCGCAACGAGCGCCAATTGTCGATCGTCGCAGCCGATGAACTCGCCGTTGTCGCCGAGCGGATGGACGTCGCCGAGATCAAGCCGGAATGGATCGGCGCCAATCTTCTCATCGAGGGTGTGCCAAACCTCTCCACGCTGCCGGCGGGCACGTTTTTGTTCTTCAAGGGCGGAGTGACGATCAAGGTCGACGGTCTGAACCGGCCGTGCCGTCTATCCGGGCGGGCTGTGGCTGAAAACGCCGGCATGGCCGATGTGGAAGCCGGTGCCCTACTATTCCCGAAAGCCGCCAAGCGCCTGCGCGGCGTCGTTGCCTGGGTCGAGAAGCCGGGGACGATCAGGGCCGGCGAAGAGATCTCCGTGCGCATTCCGGAGCAATGGATCTACCGAGCTTGAACCGGAGCCGCGCCGCTGTGCGAGCGGGCCAAGGAATGGCCGATGGCCGTCAATCCTCTTCGTCATCGGCATCGAGCAGACGTGTAGCGCGCCAGCGGGTCAGCACGGTGTTGGTCTGTTCGATAACGAAGAAGCGTGCGGAGTCACGGTCGTAACCCTCGCCCAGCAGCTTGTCATAGTCGGTGTGCATATGACGGACATGGGCAATGGTGGCCAGCCATACAGCGATCGTCGGCGGCAAGGTCTTCATGTGCACCGCGCCGGCCTCAGTGCGGATCTTTTCCATGTCGGCATAGGGCGCCAACGGCAGAAGCGCTGTCAGCGCCTTGGCAATGGCACGGCGTCGGCCGGTCGGCGCTGTCATCGCTCCTCGCGCCCCTCTACCGTCGCCTCGGCAATGGCGTCGGTCGAGGCGAAATAAGGCTTGATGTCGATGAACGGCGTGCCGTCGAGGACATCGATGGCGTCGATGTCGATGCGTCCCGTTCCGATGTCGAGCCCGACGAGCCTCGCCACATGCAGGCCGACGGGGTTCGGCCGGGCAGGGGAGCGCAAGCCGAATACGCCTTTGGCATCAGCCGCATGGCGCGGTTTCTGCACAATCAGATTCCGCGGCGCGTGGTGCAGCCAGGACAGGATGATGATGTGGCTGGCACGCTCCAGACCCTGCAGCCCAGGCCGATAGGGTGCGTCGACGGTCAGCACCGCCGGCTGCCCAGCCGCGCGCGCGGCCCGCATGTTCTTCGGGCAGGTGTCGCGCGCATTCCAGGACGATGTGAAGCGCCCTATGAAGACGACGCCGCCGTCTGGGGGCATGGTTGCCGGATCCTGATCCAGCCTCCGTTCGCCTTCGCGTGCCTCGAACATATTGCTTGATGAAGTCATGTTTACCTCGCGATGCGCGGCCCTGTCGAATGATCGGTCCTTATTCGCCATCTCACGCCTGCGGCATTTTCTTGTCCCAGAGCGACATAGGGCTTGCACGTCACTGAAAATCGACATAAACATATGTTTATATCTTTTTCAAAGAGAATACGCTGATGCATGTCTCGCTCGACACCATGGTGGATACGTTGAAGGCAGCGGCCGAATCCAGCCGGCTGCGCATATTGGCACTGTTGTCGCGTGGCGACCTCACCGTTTCGGATCTTACCGAAATTCTCGGCCAATCGCAGCCGCGCGTTTCGCGCCACCTGAAACTCTTGCTGGAGGCCGGGCTGATCGGCCGCTACCAGGAAGGCTCGTGGGCCTTCTTCCGGCTGTCCGACACGGATGCCGCGCGCGACTTCGTTACCGGCCTGGTTTCCGGAATTCGCGGGGCCGATCCGCAGGTCGAGCGCGATCTCGAGCGGCTTTCTTCGGTCAAACGCAAGCGGCAGGACCGCGCTGCCCAATATTTCTCAGTGAACGCGGCGAGCTGGGATCACATTCGCTCGCTGCATGTGCCGGACCGTGCGGTCGAAGCGGCGTTGCTGAAACTGGTCGGCAAACGACCGTTCCAGGCGATGCTGGATCTCGGCACCGGGACGGGGCGGCTGCTGGAGATATTCTCCCCGCTCTACAGGCGCGGCATCGGCATCGACATGTCGCGCGAGATGCTGACCGTGGCGCGCGCCAATCTCGACAAGGCCGGCGTTTCGAACGCGCAGGTACGGCAAGGTGATATTTTTTCGCCGCCGGTCGAGCGCGACGCCTTCGATCTCGTCACCATCCATCAGGTGCTGCACTATCTCGACGATCCTGGCCGCGCCATCCACGAGGCGGCGCGGTTGCTGCGTCCGGCAGGCCGGCTGGTCATCGTCGATTTCGCGCCGCACACGCTGGAGTTCCTGCGCGAAGAGCACGCGCATGCGAGGCTCGGCTTTTCCGACCGGCAGATCGCCGACTGGTTTGGCGAAGCCGGACTCGATCTGGAGGATTCCCAGGAGTTCGAGCCGCGCGGCGGCAGCGAGGCGAAGCTTACCGTCAAGCTCTGGCTCGGCCGCGACCGCCGCCTGTTGGTGGCCGATCCTTCCGCCGACGCCAGTCAGCTAAAAGTGAACCCGGTAGGGGAAATCGCCTGATGAACCAGTTCCGCTTCTCCCGCCGCCCCGACATTGGCGACAAGGTCACGGTTTCCTTCGAGTTCTTCCCGCCGAAGAATGACGAGATGGAGGCGAGACTTTGGGACACGGTCACGCGGCTCGAGCCACTTGATCCTCAATTCGTCTCGGTGACCTATGGCGCAGGTGGTTCGACACGCGAGCGCACGGCGCGCACCATAGGACGCATCCTGAAGGAGACCAGCCTGACGCCGGCGGCCCACATGACTTGCGTCGATGCCGCGCGCCATGAGGTCGATGCGGTGATCCGTGAATTCGCCGATCTGGGCGTGAAGCGCTTCGTCGCCTTGCGCGGCGATCCGGCCGAAGGCGTCGGCTCGGCCTACCGGCCGCATGCCGAAGGCTATGCCAACGGCGCTGAACTGGTTGGCGCCCTGAAGGGCGCCGGCGATTTCGACATTTCGGTTTCGGCCTATCCGGAGAAACATCCCGAGAGCCCCGACTTCGCCACCGACATCGACATGCTGAAGCGCAAGGTCGACAATGGCGCGACGCGGGCGATCACCCAGTTCTTCTTCGACAATGATCTCTACGAGCGCTATGTCGAACGGGTGCGCCGCGCGGGCATCTACATCCCGATCGTGCCTGGCATCCTGCCGGTGCATAATTTCACCCAGGTCGCCAATTTCTCGGCGCGTTGCGGCGCGCTGGTTCCAGCCTGGCTGGCCGAACGCTTCGAAGGCCTGCGCAACGAC
This sequence comes from Mesorhizobium sp. ES1-1, assembly GCF_020164785.1. Classification (GTDB taxonomy): domain Bacteria; phylum Pseudomonadota; class Alphaproteobacteria; order Rhizobiales; family Rhizobiaceae; genus Mesorhizobium. The sequence continues at coordinate 220,630 of NZ_JAIUGX010000004.1, forward strand.
GCGCAGACACACGCGCTGGTGGCCTCGGCGGTAGCCGCGGAACAGGTGATGGACCTGGTGGAACGCGGCGTGGGCGATTTCCATTTCTACACGATGAACCGGGCCGATCTGGTCTTCGCCATCTGCCACATGATCGGCATCCGCTCGCATGAGGTGGCGGGTTCAGCAGCGGCTTAACGCGAAGGCCCCAAGATGCGCAAAGGCCGGGTACATACCCGGCCTTTCGAACTGTTGGATGTTGGTCTTCCCGTCTTGGCGGTCAGGGAAGAAAGCCCATGATGAGGGCTCCGATGAACGCAAACGCTGCACAGATCATCAATGCGTTGATAGGCCTCGTAAGTCCCATGACGACATAGCCTCCTCTTAAAGAGCTATGTCAGGGAGTCTAGGTTCATTTGTGCCACAGGCAAGCGGAAATGTGCCGAATCGCGCCGCAATTGCCGATCCTGCGGTTGGGCTTTCTGCATTAGGCTTTGAAACTCCTAGCGAAAACCCCGGTTCACGGCTGTGAATAAATTGTGACGGCGGTGTGTCTGGGCCGTGCCATCACAGCCCTACCGCCCATAGCCCACGCCGTCATGACGATGGTATCCGGGATCCGAGACTGCTGCATCGGCCGTCGCGGACAGTCGGCATATGACGACTGCCCCTGCGCATTACCGAGGGTATATTGATGCCGTCGTTCGGGTGCCGATGATCGAGACTTTCGCGTTGTTGGAACGGAACGATTGCCACCGGCCGCTGGCCAATGCGGAAAATTCGGTCCTCAGCTGTCGACGCGACCGTCCGGGGGATCGCGGGTACTGGGAGCGATGAAATGGAACAGCCCAACAAGGCAATTGCGGTCCGCAGTGTAATTTTCCGCAATCAGGGTGACTATCGCAACGCGCCCTACCAGACAGGCTCGGGCCTGATCTACTTCCGCATGATTTTGGCGCTGTCAGCCCCGATACCGACCGCACTCGCCTTCGGTGCGGAACTCGCTGGCAGCTTGATGGGCAGAAACGTATGGGTTCACTCCAGCTTCGTGAAGAGGTTGAAGCCGAAGCAAGCCGCTTTGACCGTCCACAATTTCATCGCGGGAATGACGGCAAGCGTCGTGTCGCTCGACATGATTTCGCGTCTCTCCTTCCTGGAATATCTCTGCCGGTTCATCGAAACGAGAAGGGATGCGACGGGATTCGAGTCGATCCTCTCGACAACGATCGAATCGACATGGGCGTTCTGCGACGACGAACTTGCCGATTACGCATTGCGCGTCTGGTCGAAGTTCGTGCCGGCGGGTGCATTGGCTCAACGCAACGGTCTCTTTGCCGTCAACGCAAGTTCTTCTACGGTCGAACTCTTCAGCCCCGACGACGTCAAACGCCTGGATCCAGGCCGAATTTCGCGCACGGTGCCTAACGGACAGTTTGGTAAATTTACCGGTCGTGGCGGAGGTTACGGGCCAGGCGGCGGCCATGGCGCCGGTGGTGGCGGCTATGGCCCCGGTGGTGGCGGCTATGGACCTGGCGGCGGATACGGACGCGGCGGTGGTTTTGGCGCCGGCGGAGGTTACGGGCCGGGCGGCTATGGCCCCGGTGGTGGCGACTATGGACCTGGCGGCGGATACGGACCCGGCGGTGGTTTTGGCGTCGGCGGAGGTTACGGGCCGGGCGGCTATGGCCCCGGTGGAGGCGGCTATGGACCTGGCGGCGGATACGGACCCGGTGGTGGTTTTGGCGCCGGCGGAGGTTATGGGCCGGGCGGCGGCCATGGCCCCGGTGGTGGCTATGGACCGGGCGGCGGCTTTGGCTTTGGCAACGGCCAGGGCCGCGGCGGATATGGGCCTGGCGGTGGCTTTGGAGCAGCCGGAGGGTACGGGCCGGATGGCAGCTATGGTCTCGGCGGCGGGTCAGGTCTCGGAAACAATGGCAGCCGACAGCCCGGCGGGGCCGGCGGTGGATTTGGTCTCGGAGGTGGAGCTGGTTTCGACGGCGGCTTTGGTGTTGGCGGCAACTCCGGACTGGGCGGGGCATTTGGCCTTGGGGGCGGATTTGGCATGAATGGCGGCGCGCCCGAACTGGGCGGCCCGTTTGGAAGAGGTAAGTCTCCTGCTGACCAAAGGACGTCTGGCCACAGTTCAGCGAAGGACAAGGGCATCGTTGGCGGCGCGATGGCGGCCGCAGGGTATACGATTTTTGCAATAGAGGGCGCCACTGCCACCGCCGTCGTGCTGGGTTTCTCGGGAGTTATGGTGATTGGCATGGGTATCGGTCAGATGGTCTTGGGGGGGGCGGGGGGTGGCACCGAGCCGATCCCGAAGGATGGAGGCGTCGACACGTCGACCAATTCGGGGGGTGGCGTGCCCAAGGATGAGGGTGATGCCGGCGGCGAGGCGACCGAAGGTGTTCCCGTCGTGACCGAGCCAGAGCCCGAGGATCCAAACAAGAAGCCCGATCCGAATGCGTCGCGTCCCGATCCGAACGCCTATTATCCGGCGCCCGACGATGGCGATGGCGGCCCCAACAGTCGCGCCGCGGGTTTTCCGAACTCCTTCGACACATTTCCGGCGCCCGATGGAGAAAGCGGGGTCGGTCCAAGAGCCGCGGGCGTGGAATTGAGGAGCCTAGGCGTCGCGCTGGGAAAGGGTCTGGAGTCTACGATACGCGTGATGGGCCCTCAAAGCTTTCGCGTCGCCTACTGACGGCAAGGCACCTTCGAGCCGGACAGGCAGCCGGAGATAGCTTCGATGGCCTGTCATGATGAGGTGCTACCGCCGCCCGAACAGCCGTCCGTCTATGGTGACAAGTCCCAGCGCGATCAGCATCACGCCGCCGACCTCGAACAGTTCAAGCCGTTCGCCGAGGAACAGAAAGCCAAGCAGCATCGCGCTGGCCGGCACGATGAGCGTTACCAGCGACGCATTGGTGGCGCCGGCCGAAGCGACGAGGTTGAAATAGAGAATATAGGCAAAGGCCGTGGAGAGCAGCGCCAGCGCGAACACCGCCGTCCAGACCTGCGGCGACGCCATGAAAAGACCTTCTGGACCATAGGTCAGCAGCACCACCGGGATCATGATGATGGTGGATGCAGTCAATTGCCCGGTGGCGATGACCGGCGAGGGCACGCCCTTGAAGCGGCGGGCAATCATCAGGGCGACGCCATAGGACAGGGAAGCGCCGATCAGAGCGAATTTTGCCCAGACCGGGCCGCCCAGCCCGGCAAGCAGGCCAGGGCCGATCATGACAGCGGTGCCGGCGACCCCCAGCGCAATGCCGGCGAGCTTGTTCCAGGAGAGTTTTTCGTCTGCTGTCAGCGCATTGGCGAAGAGCAGCGTCCAGAACGGCGTCGTGGCGTTGAGCACCGAGGCGACCCCGGCGCCAAGCTGAGTCTGGCCGGCGAAGATCAGCGAGAAGGGCACGACGTTGTTGGTCAGCGCCAGCAGGAAGAACAGGCCGGCGTGAGGAAGGGCGAGGCCGAATGACGGTCTACGGATCATCAGATACAGTTGGAGCGCAATCGCGGCGATAGCGACGCGCAAGAGCACCAGCACCAGCGGGTGAAGCTCGGCGACCGCGATGCGGGCGAAGAAGAACGAACCGCCCCAGATCGCGCCGAGCAGTAGCAACTGCCCCCAGTCGGTCAGCGTCATTGGACCGCGCGGCGGCGATGCAGCGGCAATTGCCATGTGAAAATCATCCCTGAGCGAGCGGTCGGACATGGGTATATCCGGTAGGCATATCCGGATGGGCATATCGGGTCCCGCGGTAAGCGCCACCCGAAACCCGATCGCCGCGAACGATAGCGCCGCTCGAGACTAGCGCCGCTGCGTCAGGCGCGTAAGACACAGAATTGTTTTCATTGGCCGTTAGCTTGGCTTAATTGTGCGCGGCTCAGATCAAGGATTTGTCGATGCAGCGATTCGAGAATGCCCGCGAGGCGGCACTGGCGCTTCGCCCGGACGATCCGGTCTACTGCTTCCGGCCGCAGGTGCTCAAGGACGATGCCAGGCAGTTCATGGGCATGTTCCCCGGCAAGACGGCCTATGCCGTCAAGACCAATGGCGAGCCGATCGTGCTGAAAGCATTGGTCGAGGCCGGCGTCTCCGCTTTCGACGTCGCTTCGCCGGGAGAGTTCGCCGCCGTGCGCGCCGTCTCGAGCGACGCCGAGATGCTCTACATGCACCCCGTCAAGGCGCAGTCGGACATCAAGCTGGCGCTGGAGAAATACGCCATCCGCGTCATCTCGCTCGACCATGAGGACGAGATCACCAAGCTGACAAGGGTGGTGCGCGCGCTCGACATCGATCCGGGCACGATCAGCGTGTTCGTGCGCGTCCAGACCAAGGGCCATGCCGCCTATGAACTGTCGAAGAAATTCGGCGCCGGACCGGCCTATGCCGTCGAGCTCGCCGAGCGGCTCAACCGCACCGGCTACAAGGTTGGCCTTTGCTTCCATGTCGGCAGCCAGATCGAGGATCCCGACACTTACGAGCGGGCGCTGGCCTCGGCCGACTGGGTGCGCAACCGGCTGACCTTCGACATTGCCGGGCTCGATGTCGGCGGCGGCTTTCCGGCCGAATACGGGCTCGACCCAAACCGCAAGCAGGTCGAGATGCCGTCGCTCGGCCAGATCATGTCACGGCTGTCGGGCGACCTCAAGGAATACCAGTTCGACAAGATGCCGCTGGTGGCCGAGCCGGGCAGGGTGATCGTTGCGCGCTGCCTGTCGCTCATCGTGCGCGTGCTGTTGCGCAAGGGCAAGCGGCTCTACATCAATGATGGCATCTGGGCGTCGCTGTCGGACTCATGGACCGGCAAGATCACCCTGCCGGCACGCTTCATTCCCGACCCCGCGATCCGCTCGCGCAATGGCGAGGAGAAGAACATCGTGCCCTTCAAGGTCTGCGGCGCGACCTGCGATTCCGTCGACATCCTGTCGCGGCCGTTCTGGCTGCCGGAAACCGTCGATACCGGCGACTGGATCGAGATCGGCCATATCGGCGCCTACTCGCTGTCGCTCAGGACCCGCTTCAACGGCTTTTATCCCGACACCTTCGTCGAGGTGACGACGCCCTTCGACGAAGGCGACGCGCCACAGGGGTTTGCGAGCTTGGAGACGATGGCGGACTGAGTTCTTCCTTCTGCCCTGTGGGAGAAGGAAGATGAGCTACAATTTCCCCAGCAACTCCGGCGTCGGCCAGCCATCTACGGCCATGCCGAGGCGCATCTGTTCCTTGCGGATGGCTTCCCTGGTGTTGGTGCCGAGGATACCGTCGACGGTGCCGACGTCATAGCCCCTGGCTTCCAGCTTGGTCTGCAAGGCTTTCATCTGGTCGCCATCGAGGCCGGGTTCGGGATTGCGCGGGTCGAATCTGGGCGCGCCGGCAAGACGGGCCGCAAGGTTGGCCGCGGTCAGCGCGTAGGTGAAGGACTGGTTCCACTCGAGGTAGACATCGAAATTGTCATAGGTGAGGAAGGCCGGGCCCTTGCGCCCCATTGGCAGCGCCAGGCCGGCCTTCAGGCCATTGTCGACGAGCGGCGCACCGCTGGGATAGGTGACGCCCCACTGCGCCCATTGCGTCAACGGCAATTTGTTGGTGCGGCCGGTCTGGTCCCACGGCATGTCATCGGGCACGCGGACTTCCTCGATCCAGGGCTGGTCGCGCTTCCAGCCGCGCGACTGTATCTTGCTGGCCGTGGTCATGATCACGTCCGGCGCACTGCCGCGCAGGTCGATCTTGCCGTCGCCATCGCCGTCGACGCCATGCGCCAGATAGTCGGACGGAAGGATCTGCGTCTGGCCGATCTCGCCGGCCCAGGCACCCTCGACATCGGCCGGCACGACACCGCGGTCGATGAGTTCCAGGAGCGGCACGAGTTGCTGCCGAAACAGGTCCGGACGGCGGCAATCATGCGCCAGCGTGACGAGCGCATTGAGCGTATGGAAATCACCCTGCACGGCGCCGAAATCGGTTTCGAGCGCCCAGAATGCGGCGATGATGGGCGGCTGGACACCGAATTGCTGGTGGGCGCGGGCGAAGACTTCCGCGTATTTCTTTAAATTGGCCGCGCCCTGCTTCAGCCGGTAGGCCGAGATCATGCGGTTGGAGAATTCGATGAAGGTCTGGGTGAAGACGCCCTGCGCGCGGTCGCGCGCCAGCGCCTTCTCGTCGATGGTGGCGGCTTCCAGCGCCGCGAGACCGACAGCGCCTGCGCCGGCAGCCTTGGCTTCCGTGGCAACGCCTTGCTTCCAGGTTTCAAAATCGCCGCCGCATTGCTGCGCCATTGCCGGCAGGGCCGTGGCGCACATGAACAGCGCCGCGAGAGCATGGAGACGCAAGTGCATCGGCTTCCTTTCGAAACGGACGGGGGATCATCGTGCTAGCCTTGGCGCCCCAACGCCTTGGATCGCCCGGCGGTTGCACTCGTCACCGCTGGCTGTGTCGAAAAGCAGGCGACAGGTCCGGTGTCAACGTTTCTTCTTCCCCGGCGCGGTGTTGAAAGCGGCTCGCTGCTCGCTGCTCGCTGCTCGCTGCTCGCTCAACGCGATGGGATGGGAGCAATCTGACTCATGAGTGCTGCCGTTCAGCCTAATGGGTGTTCTGCCGCAGCCATTTTCTCCACGCGGATTCACTGCCGTTGAAGACGTTGATGTCGGACTTGCCGGTCATTCCGGGTACGATACCGGTTCCGGTGTACTGCCAGAAGGTGAAGGGGTGGCTTCCGTATTTCTCGCGCGGATGGCCCGCGACGGAGCGCAGCCAATATGGATAGCCGCGGAAGGAGGACAGTTCATTGTCGTCGAAGAAGTCGACCGAGGTGTAGATGATCGGTTTCTTGCCGTAATGCCGCTCGACGATCTGAAGGAAAGTGGTCATTTCCGCGCGCACCGTGGCCGCATCGGGACGCAGTCGGCAGGTCGGCGATTGCGGGTTCCATTCCATGTCGAGAACCGGAGGCATGGCCGAGCGGTCAACGGGGACATTCTGGATGAACCAGCGCGCTTGCACGGCGGCCGGCGTGCAGAAATAGAAGAAATGATAAGCCGCGCGCGGAATCCCGTTGGCCTTCGTGCGCGACCAGTGCTCGTCGAAATACGGGTCGAAGCGATCGCCGCCCTCGGTCGCCTTGATGAAAGCGAAGGAGATTCCGCTGGCCCTGGCCGTCGGCCAATCGACCGAGGTCTGGTATTTGGAGACATCGGTACCATGAACGGCATAGTTCCACGGCGCGCCGCTGTCCCATTCGTGCGGCTTGGAATCGGCAAATCGCGGCGCGCGCACGGCAACCGTCGGGTTGCTGGATGGCGACAGCGGCGAGAGATCGTCCACGGTCGAGCACGCGCCAAGCAGCGTCAGCATGAAAAGGGCCGCAAGACGGCGCATCGCAACTTCCAAGCCGGAATCAGCCGGTCACTGATGGGTCTGTATGAGCAGATGGCCGGTCCGGCCCCCTCCGAGCGATCGCCCCACGCATCACCCGGCATTCGTGTCCGTCGTCCTGCGATCTCAATGCCCGGCAGGAGGACAGCCATCCCTGTGATCGCCTATCATGGTTGATAATCCGTTGATGGCGCGACAAGGACCTCCAATTTGCGGAAGCAATGGCGGCAATTCGATGACATAAGGCTTAGGCGACAGCCCGGGAGGAAACAATGCGGTTTGCGGTCAAGATCGTCAAATGGATGCTTGGCCTGATCGTGCTGGCGATTGCCGCTTTGTTTGCCTGGCTCTATGTCGCCCCGCCAGAATTGATCCGCGTCGGCTCAGGCTATTCGGCCAAGATCGTGTGTTCGAACGTCTTCGTTGCCGGACGCGATCCGGATGAAGTGCTGGCCGTCGACGTGCAGGCGCCCGGTCATCCCCTGCTGCGGCTGATGCGCGTCTCGGTCGACAAGAACCGCGGCACGGTCTCAGCCGGCCTGCTTGGTTTCCTCGGCAAGAGCGTTGCCGTCGCCCGGGACGGTTTGGGCTGTGCTTCGGTTCCCGATGGCGACGTCGGCAAGGCACGTCGCACGGCAATCCGTGTCGAACCGCGGGCAGCCGGCGAGGACGCGCTGTGGCCGGATGGCGAGCGCGTGGATGCCTCACAGGATCCGGTGGTCGCGAAGCTGCTCGACGATGCCGCACTGGCCGGAGTGGGCATGCGAGCGATCCTGGTCGTGAAGAACGGCCGGATCGTCGCGGAACGCTATGGCGACGGATTTTCGGCCACGACGCCATTGCTTGGCTGGTCGATGACCAAAACGGTGAATGCCGCAATCATCGGCACGGTGGTCAAGGACGGCAAGATGGCCGTCGACAACAAGGGTCTGTTCGCGTCGTGGAGGGCCGACGGTCGTGCCGGCATCAGCGTTGCCGACATGATGGCGATGTCGAGCGGTCTGGCGTTCAACGAGGATTATGGCGATGTCGCCGACGTAACGCGCATGCTCTATCTCGAGCCCGACATGGCGGGCTTTGCCCAGGCCAAGCCGCTCACCGCCGACGTCGGCAAGGTGTTCTCCTATTCGAGCGGCACAGCTGTGATGCTGTCACGGCTCTGGCAGGACGCGATCGGCGATAAGGCCAAGGCCCTGGCTTGGCCGCGCACGGCTCTGTTCGGGCCGATAGGCATGCACAGTGCTTTGCTCGAAACCGACGAGCAGGGGACTTTTGTCGGCTCGTCCTATCTCTACGCCACGGCACATGACTGGGCGCGCTACGGCCAGTTCCTGGCTCAGGGCGGCGTCTGGAAAGGCAACCAGATCCTGCCGGCCGGTTTCGTCGATTGGATGCGCGAGCCGGCTTCGGCCTCGAAGGTCTATGGCAAGGGCCAGCTGTGGCTGGAAGCGCCGGGCGACGAGGAGAATCCGGGTGCTGGCGTGGCCGCCGGCTTGCCCAGTGACACCTACTGGATGGAGGGGCATGACGGGCAGACTGTCGCCATCATCCCCTCGGAGCAATTGGTGGTGGTGCGGCTGGGGCTGACCCCGGCGAAGCTCGGTTACCGGCCGCAGACGATGGTGGGCGCCCTGGTGAAGGCGCTGCATTAGCGGCTTGGCTGCCCAATCACCGCCAGCCAGGTGTAGCCGCGATAAAGTGTGCGGAAACGGAAGGTTGCGCCCGCTTTATATGTTTCCGATTCAAGGACATCCCGTAGAGTTTCGCGCGGCGAGACGTGGAATTTTTGGAGCCAGCCGCTCAGCAAGGTACGGAACCAGCCGGGCAGGCCTTCCTGCTGGCCAAAATCGGCGATGTGCATCGAGCCGCCGGGGGCGAGCGCCGCCAATGCTGCGGTTACTGTCTTTTCCCAATCGGGGATCATCGACAGCGAATAGGAGATGAAGATGCGGTCGAAGCGCTCAAGGCCGTAGAGCGCATTGGGATCGAAATCGGTGGCGTCGCCCCGTGCCAGGGTGACGCGGGCGGACAGACCTGCGCGGTCTATCGCCCTGCGCGCCGTTTCCAGCATTTCGGCAGAGATATCGAGGCCGAAGAAACGCGCTTCGGGGTAGCGGCGGGCGGCCAGAATGAGGTTGCGGCCGGTGCCGCAGCCGAGTTCGAGCACGGTGCCTTCCGGCAGGACATCCAGCCCTGATATCAGCCGGTCGCGGCCGAGCAGATAGTATTTGCGGGTCAGGTCGTAGATATGGCGCTGCCAGCGGTAGACGCCATCCATCAGTTCGGCATGGTTGGCGTTGAATTCGGGGCCGGCCGGCAGCTCCGTCGTGCTCATGGCGCGCGCTTCACATAGAGGTGGAAGCCGCCATAGATGGCGGAACGGTCGCGGGCCGAGAAGTCACGCGAAGCCTCGTCCTGGTAGGCCCACTGGTCGAGCAGCGAGGTGGAGACGCGGCCCGGCAGGAGCGTGGGTTCGGCGGCGGTGCGGAAGATGACGCGTGCGCCGGCCGAAGCGCTGCGGCTGATTTCCGACCAAAGCCCGTTCAGCTGTTCGTCGGTCATCCAGTCCTGCGCATCCAGTAGAACGAAGCGGTCGACCGAACCGGCATCCTTGCCGGCGAGGAATTCGATCAGGTTGGCGTGGTGGATGGCGACGCGGTCGATATTGCCGCGGATGGTGTCGTAGTTGCTTTTTTCCAGATAGGCGGGCAGGGCGGCCTCGCCGGGTTCGGGGTAGCGGCGGGCAAAGGCCTGCCAGGCGAAATAATTGTCGCGCAGGGGGAAATCGCAGGCGAGTTTTTCCAGCCGCGCCTTCAGGACGCTGGCCATGGTGCCGTCGCCCGAGGTGATCAGCGAATCATATTGCGCCGGCGGGATGCCGAGGCCGAACAGGGAGGCCTTGCGCGACGTTGCCCATTTCAGCAATGGCCTGTCGAAGACCGGCGCCAGCTCCTCATGGAAGAAGCGGCGCTGCTCGCCGATGTTGCGGGCCTGCATGATTCCGGCCGGGTCGACGCCGAAGAATTTCGCCGTGCGGTGGCCCATCGCAATGAAGAGGCCGAGCAGGCCGGTCCGGTAGAAATTGCGGTCGAAGACACCGATGCGCCTGACGCCGCGCCAGTCGCGGCGCTCCCAATAGTGGCGGCTGACCGGATCGAGGTGCGGCGCGATGAACCGGTCGTAGGCTTGCGAATTGTGGCTGGTGCCGGCGGCGCCGAAGAAGCGGAACAGGTCGCCCTGCGAGGGCAGGCGGCGCACGGCCTCGAGCTTCATCCGGTTCAGAGCGATGTGGGCGGCGTTGAGGTCGACAGCCTCGATGCGTGCCGGCGCGCGGGTGAGGTAGGCCAGGATGTTGCAGCCGCCCGAGGCGATGGTGACGACGCGATGGCCCTTGCCAAGCTGCATCGCGTCCATGTCGACGTCGGGGTCTTCCCAGATCTGCGGGTAAACGAGGCCGGAAAACAGGAAGGCGAACAGCCGCTCGGACATGCCGGCCTTCGACAGAGCGCGGTTCTGATAGACGGCCTTTCCAACTTTCTTGCCACGGCGAAAAACCAGATCCGAGGAGACGTCCGTCATGGCCAAATGATTCCCCACTTGCTTTGCCGCAAGCGGGTAACCCAGGGGCATGACAGGCCGGTGACAGCCTGTTGACGCCGGTCAGGCTTTGCCAAACCCGCCTGGCGTTGGTGTCGTCAAGATGACGGCCTCCCCAGGCTGTAGCACGGTCTGATCGCAGGCTTTGAGCACTTCGATCGCCCCATCGTTACGGCGGACTTTCGTCGAGCCGACCTCGCCATCGCCGCCACCGTCCAATCCTTGCGGCGGGCGGTTGCGGTGCGAGGAGAGGATGGCGCATTCCATCTTTTCCAGGAAGCGGATGGTGCGCCTTGTGCCGTCGCCGGCGTTCCATTTGCCCTTGCCGCCGGAGCCTTGGCGGATGTGGAAGTCCTCGAGCAGGACAGGGAAGCGCAGTTCCAGCACTTCGGGGTCCGTGAGGCGGGAATTGGTCATGTGGGTGTGGACTCCGGATGTGCCGTCAAATCCTCGCCCGGAGTTCATCCGGCCGGCCGGCGAGCCGGAACAGATCGTCTCGTAGTACTGATATTGCTTGTTGCCAAAGGTCAGGTTGTTCATCGTTCCCTGGGCATTGGCCATCGCACCCATGGCGCCGAACAGGGCATTGGTGACGTGCTGCGAGGTCTCGACATTGCCGGCGACGACGGCCGCGGGGTAGGCGGGTTTAAGCATGCAACCATCGGGAATGATGATGTTGATCGGCCTCAGGCAGCCGGCATTCATCGGGATCATATCCTCGACCATGACACGGAAGGCGTAGAGGACAGCCGCGCGCGCGACCGGCTCCGGCGCGTTGAAATTGTTCTTCATGACCGGCGACGTGCCGGTGAAGTCGACCGTCGCCTCGCGCTTTTGCCGGTCCACCGTGATCTTGACCTTGATGACCTGGCCGGTGTCGGTCGGGTATTCGTATTGCGACGTGTCGGGCAGCCGTTCCAGGACGCGGCGCACGCTTTCGGCGGCGTTGTCCTGGACATGGCCCATATAGGCCTCGACCACATCGAGTCCGAAATGCGCGACCATCTTGCGCAGTTCGGCGACGCCTTTCTCATTGGCGGCAATCTGCGCCTTGAGGTCGGCGATGTTCTGGTGCGGATTGCGGGCCGGATAGGGATGATCGATGAGCAGCGTATGCAGCTCTTCCTCGCGAAAGCAGCCGCGATCGACGATGCGGAAATTGTCGAACAGCACGCCTTCCTCGTCCACAGTGGTAGCGAGCGGCGTCATCGAGCCCGGCGCCGTGCCGCCAATGTCGGCGTGATGGCCGCGCGAGGCCGCCCAGAACAGGATTGTTCTTTGCGCATCGTCGAAGACGGGCGTGACCACCGTGATGTCGGGCAGGTGCGTGCCCCCATTATAGGGGGCGTTGAGGGCAAAGACGTCGCGGGGATGGATGTCGCCGGAGTTCAGCCGGATGATTGTCTCGACCGAGCGGTCCATGGAGCCCAGATGCACCGGCATGTGCGGCGCGTTGGCGACCAGCGCGCCGGTCCGGTCGAAGACGGCGCAGGAAAAATCCAGCCTTTCCTTGATGTTGACGGAATAGGCGGTGTTCTGCAGGGTGACGCCCATCTGTTCGGCAATGGACATGAAGAGGTTGTTGAAGACTTCCAGCATCACCGGATCGGCTGATGTGCCAAGGGCGGCCTGCCGGCGCTTTGTCATGACGCGGCGCAGCAGCACATGGTTTCGAGCGGTGATTTCGGCCTGCCAGCCCGGCTCGACGACGATTGTCTGGTTCGGCTCGATGATCAGGGCGGGACCGGCTATCCAGTTGCCGGGCTTCAGCACATCGCGAAGGAAGACGCCGCTATCGCGCCACTCACCTTCGGCAAATATTCTGCGGGTTTGTGCAGGTCTTGTGACGATATCCTGAAGTTCCGAATCAGTTTCGTCGTCAACGGTGCCACCGGTGTCGGTGCCTTCGACGCCGACGGTCTCGACGATCATCGGCTTGTCTGCATAGACAAAACCGAACTGTGCCTTGTGTGCGATCTCGAAATCGCGCCTGGCCTGGAAGATCGAGCCTGACTCGAAATTCACCGGCAGAGCCGTGTCTGTACCATCATAGCGAATATGCAGCACCGGTTTCGCGGCGACGGCTTCCTCCGAAATGCCTTGTGCGGCGAGTTCGGCGATGACGGCTTCTTTCAAGCTGGCAATGAGAGCCTCGATCTCGGTTCTGGACTCTTCGCTAAGCTGCTTCAACAGCGCCTGCTCGCGCGAGGCGAAGACAGACGCCAATCCGATGCCATAGGCCGATAGCAGGCCGGAGAACGGGTGGATCAGCACCGCCTCCATGCCCAGCGCATCGGCGACCAGGCAGGCATGCTGGCCGCCGGCGCCGCCAAAACAGTTCAACAGATATTCAGTGACGTCGTAGCCCCGCTGCACGGAGATTTTCTTGATGGCGTTGGCCATGTTCTCGACGGCAATGGTGATGAACCCCTCGGCGACCGCTTCAGGTGATCGCCCATCGCCGATTTCGGCGGCAAGTGCGGCGAATTTTGCCCGCACGGTGGCGACGTCGAGCGGCTCGTCCTGACTGGGCCCGAAAATCGCCGGAAAGAAATCCGGCTGGAGTTTGCCCAGCATGACGTTGGCGTCGGTGACCGCCAGCGGCCCACCGCGCCGATAGGCTGCAGGACCCGGGTTGGCGCCAGCGGAGTCCGGTCCGGCCCGAAAGCGGCCGGCCTCGTAGTGCAGGATCGAGCCGCCGCCAGCGGCGACGGTATGAATGCGCATCATCGGCGCGCGCACGCGTACGCCGGCGACCTCCGTGTCGAAGGCGCGCTCGTATGCGCCGTCATAGTGGGCGACGTCGGTCGACGTGCCGCCCATGTCGAAGCCGATGACCTTGCCGAATCCGGCGCGCTTCGCCGTCTCTACCATGCCGACAACGCCGCCTGCCGGGCCCGACAGCAGCGCGTCCTTGCCCCGGAACATGTCGGCGGCGGTCAGGCCCCCCGACGACATCATGAACATCAAGCGCGGGCCGCTGCCCAGTTCCCCTGCTACCCTTTGCACATAGCGCGACAGGATCGGCGACAGATAGGAATCGACGACGGTGGTGTCGCCCCGGCCCACCAGCTTGATCAGTGGCGAAACTTCATGGCTGACCGAAACCTGGCCGAAGCCGATGCTGCGGCAGACTTTCGCAACGGCCTTCTCATGATCGGGAAATTTCCAGGCATGCATGAACACTATGGCGACGGCATCGATGCCGTCGGCCTTTGCCTGTTCGATTGCCGGCCGGCAGGCGGCGATGTCGAGCAGGCGCTCGACGCAGCCGTCCGCGCGCACCCGCTCTTCGATCTCGATCACGCGTTCATAAAGTTGTTCCGGAAGGATGATCTCCTTGGCGAAGATGTCCGGGCGCGCCTGGTAGGCGATCCTCAGGGCGTCGCGAAAGCCCTTGGTGATCAGCAGCAGCACGCGATCGCCCTTGCGTTCCAGCAACGCGTTGGTGGCAACCGTGGTGCCCATCTTGATATCGCCGATCAGGCCCGGCGGGATCGCGCCGGCTTCGAGGCCAAGAAGGTCACGAATGCCTTGGATGGCGGCATCGGAATAGGCCTCCGGATTTTCCGAGAGAAGCTTGCGTGGATGCAAGCTCCCTTGCAGGTCGCGACCGATGACGTCGGTAAAGGTGCCGCCGCGGTCGATCCAGAAATCCCACTTCGTGGTCATCGCGGCTTTCTCCGGCGTTTTGTTCGAGGTCTCCTTGTTAATGTGACGATGCGCAAGCAGCAACGCGCGCCAATGATGTTACATGCGGAAACGCAACGTTACGAAACCCATTGTAGGCCGGTGCATTTTGTCTCCGAGCGCCACCGCGAGCGGCGGCGTTGATAAAAGGAGAGATGTTATGAAGAAGCTTATTCTTGCGTCAGTTTCGGCTCTTGCTTTGCTCGGCGTCGCGGCCTGCAGCGATAGCGGCACCGACAACACCACGACCCAGAGCACCAATCCTCCAGCCGCAGAGCAGCCGATGAAGCCTGCAACGCCCGATGCTCCGAAGCCAGCCGAACCGGCTCCGGCAACACCGGCTCCGGCCCCCGCGCAGTAATCGCAGAGCGGAAGTCAGAGCCTAACGGAAGGGCCGGCCTCGAGCCGGCCTTTTCTTTGGCGTGGAGTTGCTGCCGTGAAGCGCATGCCGCGCATCGCGGCTTGATAGCGAGCGGCAGCCGCTTTAATAAGCCGTCATGTCGATTTGGGATCGCCTCGGCGACTTTGTTACCCGTGTTTCATCCTCAACCTCGTCTGGTGTTTCCGACGTGGTAGAGGCTGTTCGCACGGTCTTTTCCGGCGATGCAGACCTGCGCAGGCGCGTGGCGTTCTCGGTGGCCATGATTGCCCTGTCGGCCAAGATGGCCAAGGCCGATGGCATCGTCACCCAGGACGAGGTCAGGGCTTTCCAGCAGATATTCGAAGTTCCGCAGCAGGAAACGCGCAATGTGGCGCGGCTGTTCGATCTAGCCCAGCGCGATGTGGCTGGGTTCGAGACCTATGCCGAGCGCATGGCGCAGATGTGCGGCTCGGGTCGTTCGAACTGCGTGATGCTGGAAGATATACTCGACGGGCTGTTCCACATCGCCAAAGCGGACGGATTGGTGCATGAGCGAGAAGGCCAGTTCCTGCACCGCATCGCCGAAATCTTCCAGATCGACAATTTGCATTACGAAGCCATCATGGCGCGTCACGTCAACCTCGGCGCAGGTGATCCCTACGTCGTCCTCGGCATCGAGCGCGGCAAGCCGTTCGAAGAGGTCAGGAAGCGTTACCGCAAGCTGGTGTCCGACAATCACCCCGACCGGCTCATCGCCCGCGGCCTGCCGCAGGAATTCATCAAGATCGCTACGACAAGGGTCGCGGCGATCAACGCTGCCTATGAGATGATCGAGCGGGGCCTGCGCCACGCATGAGCGGCTTCCTGCCCGACGAGCCGAGTGCCGAGGTCAGGGTATCGTCGAATTTCGGTCCGCGGCGCGGGCCGTTGAAGCCCGACATGATCGTGTTGCACTATACCGGCATGGCGACCGGGACCGGGGCGGAATCCTGGCTTTGCGATCCAGCCAGCGAGGTCTCGTCGCATTATCTCGTGCATGAGAACGGCCATATCGTGCAGATGGTCAGGGAAAGCGACCGCGCCTGGCACGCTGGCAAGAGTTCGTGGTCAGGTATGACGGACATCAACTCCTGTTCGATCGGCATCGAGGTCGTCAATCCCGGCCATTCGCTGGGCTACCCCGCTTTTCCCAGGCGGCAGATCGGCTCGGTGATCAGACTTTGCCAGGGAATATCGGGCCGACATGCGATTGCCCCGGAGCGGGTGCTGGCGCATTCGGATATCGCGCCCGGCCGCAAGGTCGATCCGGGTGAAAAATTCCCGTGGGCGGCACTGTTCGCTGCCGGCATAGGGCATCTGGTGGCGCCCGCGCCGATCAGGCGGGGACCGGTCCTGGAAGTCGGGGCCGCCGGCGGCCAGGTGGAGGCGCTGCAGTCGATGCTGGCATTGTACGGCTATGCCGTGGAGATATCAGGCGTTTTCGACCGCCAGACCGAAATTGTGGTGGAGGCGTTTCAGCGCCATTTCCGCCAGCGCCGGGTTGACGGGGTTGCCGACCGTTCGACCGTCCGGACATTGCAGAGGCTCCTCGCTTCCCTGGTCCAGTGACGTAGAGGAAGGCTGGGGCCAAGTAAAAGCTACCGAATCATTAAGTTACAAACTGTCGCGCAAAGTGATTTGTCCGGCCTTCATTGGCTCTAAATCGAGCGTCAAACGGCTGCTGTACAGACGTCGGACCTCCAATCTAGCGGTGGCCCGATATTGATCAGGCGTTGCCGCGTTGAAACCTTCGCGCGGTGCAGACAGAACAGGATCACATGCACAAATTGACCGTTGTAACGGCAGCTCTTGCTGCCGGAGTATTCAGTGTTGCCTTCAGTACCGCACATTCCGCTCCGCTCAGCCCGCGTGCCGACCAGGGACTCTCGTCACCCTCGGCGAAGACCAGCCCTGCCAAGGTGACGAAGCGCGCTCCGGCAAAAGTCGA
This sequence comes from Mesorhizobium sp. ES1-1, assembly GCF_020164785.1. Classification (GTDB taxonomy): domain Bacteria; phylum Pseudomonadota; class Alphaproteobacteria; order Rhizobiales; family Rhizobiaceae; genus Mesorhizobium. The sequence goes on from NZ_JAIUGX010000004.1 coordinate 237,631, forward strand.
AAAGGCAAGCTTGACCCACGCCAAGACGTTGAAGGCAAAGAAAAGGTCCAGGCGCGCCCATATGGCCGTCGACACGATGACGACGGCGTCGATTGGCGCAAGACCCGTTGCCTTGCCGACGGCGCCGGCAGGCGATGGCCAGTACTCGGCGATCGTCGCGCGTTACGCAGCGACCTACGGGGTGCCGGTTTCCCTGGCGCACGCGGTCATCAGGATCGAGAGCAACTACCGTCCAAACATGGTGGGCAGTGCCGGCGAGATCGGCCTGATGCAGATCAAGCCGGCGACGGCGCGCATGATGGGCTACAGCGGCGCGGACAAGGGGCTGTTCGATCCGGATACCAACATCAAATACGGCATGAAGTATCTCGCCATGGCGCAGGATCTCGGCGGCGGCACGACCTGCGGCACGATCCTGAAATACAATGCCGGCCACGCCGCCACACGCATGAACCCGGTTTCAGCCGCCTATTGCAGCAAGGTCAAGGTGCAGATGGCGGCGCTATAGGCCACCGGGCCACCGGGAGGGAACGGGGCAGCTTGTAACGAAATCGTCTCCCGCAAGGCGCTGCACGGTTTCCTCCAAGGCCGGCTTTTTCATTTGCGTTTTGCGGCGTGAACCCCTTTATACGCCCTGCCAGCTGGCCGGGCGGCCGCACCTGCAAACGCCGAAAGGCCGTGGGTGAGGAAAGTCCGGGCTCCATGGAAACACGGTGCCGGTTAATGGCCGGCGGGGGCGACCCCAGGGAAAGTGCCACAGAAAGCAAACCGCCACGACCCGGCTTGCCGGGCTCGTGGCAAGGGTGAAAGGGTGGGGTAAGAGCCCACCGCGCGACTGGCAACAGGAGCGGCACGGTAAACCCCACCGGGAGCAAGACCGAATAGGGACGGTGCGAGGGGAAACTCTCGAGGGCTGTTTCCGGCTCACCGTCCGGGTAGGTTGCGTGAGGCGCATGGCAACATGCGCCCAAGATGAATGGCCGCCACGTTCTCGCCTTGCAAGGGGCGGGGGCCATACAGAACCCGGCTTACAGGCCGGCTGGCAGTTTCTCCCCCGAATCCCCTAAGGATTCAGCAGGATGCGCGGCCTTTGATCGGTCAGGTCAGCCGCCGGTCCTGTCCAGCGACTCTGCGATTGCTCGCCACAGCTCTTCCACCGGCTCACAGCCGACCGACAGGCGCACAAAGCCAGCCGGAACTGCATCGCCTCGCTTCGATCGCCTCTCGGCCGATGTGTGGACGCCGCCGAAAGAGGTCGCCGCCTCGATCAGTTGGCAATTGTTGATGAAATCCTCGGCTTTCTCCTCCGACGAGAGCTCGAACGAGATGAGGAAGCCGAAACGGTCCATCTGTGCGCGGGCAAGGTTGTGCGACAGGTCGCCATCCAGGCCCGGAAAGCGCAGGCCGCGTACCGCATGATGTTCCTTCAGCCGTCGAGCGATGATCTCGGCGGAAGAGCACATGCGATCGAAGCGCACCTCGAGAGTCTCGAGGCCGCGATGCACCAGCCAGGCTTCGAACGGTCCGGGAATGCCGCCGACCATCGCACGCCAGTCGGTCACCCCCGCGATGATGTCGGCGTTGCGACTGGCGACATGGCCGAACAGCACGTCCGAGTGGCCGTTGACCGCCTTGGTATCCGCGGAGACGACGATATCGGCGCCGAAGTCGAGCGGACGCTGGCCAAATGGCGTCATCGTGGTGTTGTCGACGGCAAGAATTGCCCCCTGTTCGTGGGCGGCCTTGGCGACGGCGGAGATATCGCAGATGTCCAACCGCGGATTTGACGGGGTTTCGATGAAGACCAGCCGGTAAGCTTCGAAGCCGCCGTCGAGGAAAGTCGGCGTCGGCCTGCTATCACAGGTGATGCCGAGCGGCTTCAGGAAGCGTTCGGCCATAGCGCGCGTGGCATGGTACCCGTCCGCCGGCAGAAGCACGCGATCGCCCGATTTCAGAAGGGCGAAGAACACCGCGGATATCGCCGCCATTCCAGATGGAAAGCTCACGCATTGCGCGTCTTCCAGGTGGCCGAGCACATGTTCCACGGCGCGCCAGGTCGGGTTGTCGTAGCGGCCATATTGATCGACCCCGGTCTCGACACCCGGCGTGTGGAAGATCGACGCCATGGTCAGCGGCAAGGGGATCGGGTCGCCACTGGTGAAGCCGTGGCTACGCAGATGGGAGAGTGCGGCGGCGCGCGAGTTTGCCGTCTCGGACATGAGCTTGATCCTTGTGTCGGTGGGCGAATGCGGTGTGTCGACGCTATGCGGGGCGGCGAGCCGGAGCAAGCCGCGTGGGGTTGGGCCAGGCGGGTCTAAACGCTTCGTTAGGCTTAATGACCCATAAAGAGTAGGTGCGCCGTTGCGGCTATCTCGATTGGTCGCAATGCGTGTCTGACAAGCCTATTCCCGTTGACGCCCATAGTGCCCCATGATATCCCATTCCGATACTCAAGCCTTCGTTCCGTGTCAGGGTAAAGCGTACGCCAATCGGGCAGCCGCAATGGCTGCGCGTTTGCCGATTTTTACCTCTGTGGGGGAGGCCGGTTCGGGGCAGGGAACGCGTTGGGGCGACGCGCTCGACAGGATGCAGAGGGGTGCGGCGGCGCGAGCTGCCGTAACGCGTGATGGACCGGTTTCTATCGAACACGGTGAGCAGGATCGACGCGAAGGGACGAGTGTCCGTTCCTGCGCATTTCCGCGCCGTCGTGCAGAAACGCGGCTACTCGGAACTCTATGGCCTGCGTTGCCTCGACCTGCCGGCGATGGATGTGGGCGGGCTGGACCTGCTCGATCGCTACGAGCAGCGCATCGCGCTCGAGGATCCCTTCCTGGGCACGGCGGACGACATGTCGTTCTTCTGTCATGGCGACGGCACCTTCCTGAAGCTCGACCAGGATGGGCGCATCACGATGAGCGATTTCATCCGCGAACATACGGGCATCTCGGCGGAAGTGGCCTTTGTCGGGCGCGGCAATTTCTTTCAGATCTGGGAGCCGGGACGGCTTGCGGCCTATGGGGCGCAGGCACGAGCCCGGCTTTTGCGGCTTCGGCAGGGGACGAAGCCCGGGGAGCAATCGGCATGACCGCTGGTCCCGGCGATGATCTCCACGCCGAAGATGGCCACGCCCTTGGCGGATCGCCCCGCCACATTCCGGTCCTCCTCGGCGAAGTGATCAAAGCACTGGCGCCTGTAGAGGGCGATATCATCATCGACGGGACGTTCGGCGCCGGCGGCTACACAAGGGCGATCCTTGGCTCGGGAGCTTCCGTCGTGGCGATCGACCGCGATCCGGATGCGATCGCAGCCGGGCGCGACCTCGAGGCGCAATCGGCCGGCAGGCTGCGGCTGGTGCAGGCGCCGTTTTCGACACTGGACGACCATGTCGAAAGCGCCGACGGCATCGTGCTCGACATCGGCGTCTCCTCGATGCAGATCGATCAGGCCGGGCGCGGGTTTTCCTTCCGTGCCGACGGGCCGCTCGACATGCGAATGGCGCAGGCGGGCCTGAGCGCGGCCGACGTCGTGAACAGCTTCAAGCCGGGCGATCTCGCCCGCATCTTCGGCTTTCTCGGCGAGGAGCGCCATGCTGGCCGCATCGCCCGTATGATCGAGGCTCGCCGTGAAAAGCGTCCATTCGAACGCACGCTGGAACTCGCCGACGCCATCGAAACGCATGTCGGCCGGGCGCCGAAGGACAAGATTCATCCGGCCACCCGTGTCTTCCAGGCACTGCGTATCTTCGTCAATGACGAACTCGGCGAGCTCGCCAAGGCGCTGTTTGCGGCCGAACGCGCCTTAAAGCCGGGCGGGCGGCTCGTCGTGGTGACCTTCCACTCTCTTGAAGACCGCATCGTTAAGCGCTTCATCGCCGACCGTGCCGACGCGGTCACCGGTTCGCGCCACTTGCCCGAGGCACAGGCACGCACCGCCACGTTCCGCAAGGCGGGCGGCGGCGTGACGCCCGGTGACGCCGAGATCGCCGCGAACCCGCGCGCGCGTTCGGCAAGGCTGCGCGCGGCGGTCCGTACCGAGGCTCCGGCGCGCACCGGCGATTTTTCGATTTTCGGCCTTCCAAAGCTTCCCGGCATCAACCAGCCGGAAGAGAGGTGAGCACGTGTTTCGTACCAGCGACATTGTCCTGATCGCCGTCATGGTTTCGGCGGCCGCCCTTACCTACAAGACCAAGCGCGAGGCCGAGGAACAATTGGCCACGGTGCAGAAGATCCATGCGCAGATACGGTACGAAGAGGACACGATCGACCTGCTCAAGGCCGACTGGAGCCTGCTTACGCAGCCGTCGCGACTGCAAAGGCTCACCGAACTCTATAAATCGCAGCTCGATCTCGAGCCTGTCAGCGCGCACCAGATCGTCGGCGTCGGTGACCTGCCGGCAAAGGCGCTCGACATCCAGGACATCCTTTCCGGGCGGCAGGGCGGCATGGCCGAAAGTTCGGAAAAGGACCCCGTGGTGACCGGAGGCATCGCCCAATGATCGGCAAACTGCTGAAGCGTCGCGCCAGGACGGCTGAAGACGGCTCGATCATCGTCGATGGTGCCCGCAAGGCGACCGGCGGCAGGGGCAGGACACGCATCGTGATGACGATGGCGGTGTTCTTCGGCATCTTCTCGACCATTTCCGGACGGCTGGTCTATCTCGGCTTCCAGACCCCCGACCTGTCGGGCGGTCCGCAGAGCCGGGTCACCGCATCGCGGCCCGACATCGTCGACCGCAATGGCGAGGTGCTGGCGACCGACATCAAGACGGCATCCTTGTTCGCCGAACCGCGCCGCATCGTCGATGCCGACGAGGCGATCGAGAAACTGTCGACGGTGCTGCCCGAGATCGACTACGAGCAGACCTATCACAAGCTCAAGAGCGGCGCCGGCTTCGTCTGGCTGCAGCGCCAGCTGACGCCCAAGCAGCAGGCCGACATCATGCAGCTTGGTATTCCCGGCTTCGGCTTCCGCACCGAGAAGCGCCGTTTTTATCCGAGCGGCGAGACCTCGTCCTACGTCGTCGGTCTCACCAACATCGACAACCAGGGCATCTCCGGCATGGAGAAATACATCGACGAGCAGGGCTTGAGCGACCTGCAGGCGTCGGGCCTGGCGATTGCCAAGGATCTCAAGCCGGTGAAGCTGTCGATCGATCTGCGCGTCCAGCATATCGTGCGCGACGAGATTGCCGCCGCGCTGGAACGCTATCGCGCCATCGGCGCCGGGGCAGTCGTGCTCAACGTCAAGACCGGGGAAGTGGTGGCTATGGCCTCGGTGCCGGATTTTGATCCCAACAACCCGTACAACGCACAGGAAAAGGACCGGCTGAACCGGATGTCCGCCGGCCTTTATGAAATGGGCTCGACCTTCAAGAGCTTCACCTCGGCGATGGCGCTCGATTCCGGCAAGGCGACGATGGCAAGCCGGTTCGACGCCTCGCATCCAATCCGCGTCGGCCATCAGGCCATTCACGATTTCCACGGCAAGAACCGTATCCTGTCGCTGCCGGAAGTGTTCCTCTACTCATCCAACATCGGATCGGCCAGGGAGGCCGAGATGGTCGGCATCGAGGGGCACCGCGAATTCCTGCATCGCCTCGGTATTCTTGAGAAAATGCAGACCGAACTGCCGGAAGTCGCGCGCCCGACCGAACCGAAGGTGTGGAAGCAGGTCAATTCGTTCACAATCGCCTTCGGCCATGGCGTCTCGACGACGCCGCTGCAGGCGGCTGTCGGCTGCGCGGCGCTGATGAATGGCGGATTCTTGATGCAGCCGACGTTCCTAGTGCGCAGCGAGCAGGAGGCGATGGCCACGGCCAAACGGGTCGTCACCGAAAAGACGGTCGAGGGCATGCGCTATCTCTATACGCTCAATGCCGAGAAGGGCTCGGCCAGAAACGCCCGGGTGCCCGGCTACCGCGTTGGCGGCAAGACCGGAACCGCCGAGAAGGTCATCAACGGACGCTACTCGAAAGACCTGAACTTCAACACCTTCGTTGCGGCCTTCCCGATGGACGACCCGCAATATCTCGTGTTCACGATTGCCGATGCGCCACACCCGGAAAAGCCCGGAATGACAGACGTCGCGGCGGCGAATGCGGGGGTTATCGCAGGTAATATCATCAGGCGTTCCGCAGCCATGCTTGGCGTGAAGCCAGATTTCAGCCATGAAAACGGTGCAACGCTGGTTTCCTATCAGTGATTCTTGGGGCGCGCCGGCAACTGCGCGCTATTTTGTTGCGGTGAACGGGACTCGATGAAGCTCAGAGATCTAGCCGGTATCCTGCCAGTCCAAGGAACAGCTTCCCTCGATATGGACATTACCGGGATTTCCTCGGATTCACGCCAGGTAAAACCTGGCGTGGTCTTCTTCGCGCTCGCGGGCAGCAAGGCGGACGGCTCGGCCTATGCCGACGACGCAATCAAGCGTGGCGCCGTCGCGATCGTTGCCGGGCCGGGTGGGCATCTTGGCCCATTGGGCGCTCCCGTGATGACCGTCGATGATCCGCGCCTGGCGCTGGCGCTCAGCGCGGCGCGTTTCTTCGGCAAGCAACCGGAAGTGATGGTCGCGGTGACCGGCACCAGCGGCAAGACATCGGTCGCAGCCTTCACCAGGCAGATCTGGGAGCAGGCCGGTTATGCCGCCGCCTCGATCGGTACCACGGGCGTGGTGGCGCCTGGCCGCAATGATTACGGTTCGCTGACGACACCCGATCCGGTTGCCTTGCACCAATTGCTCACCGAATTGGCCGACGCCGGCGTCACCCATGCTTCGATGGAGGCCTCGAGCCACGGGCTCGACCAGCGCCGTCTCGACGGTGTGAAGCTTGCCGCCGGCGGTTTCACCAATCTCGGCCGCGACCATATGGACTATCATCCAACGGTCGAAGACTATCATCGAGCGAAGTTGCGCCTGTTCGACACGTTGCTGCCGACAGGCGCTCCGGCAGTCATCTTCGCAGACGATGCCTGGTCGGCGCCTACGGTCCAGGCGGCACGGGCTGCTGGGCTCGACGTGCTCACCGTCGGCCGCAACGGCGATTTCCTCAGGCTGAAGCGGGTCGAGCACGAGCGCCATCGCCAGCGCGCCGAAGTCGAGGCCGGAGGCGAGCTGTACGAGATCGACCTGCCGCTGGCCGGCGATTTCCAGATTGCGAATGCGCTAGTTTCGGCCGGGCTCGCCATTTCGACGGGAACACCTGTCGCCAAAGCTCTGATGGCGCTTGAGAAACTCAAGGGCGCGCCTGGCCGGCTCGACCTCGTCGGCACCACCGCCAATGGCGCACCCGTCTATGTCGATTACGCCCACAAGCCGGACGCGCTTGAAAACGTGCTCGCCTCGGTGCGACCGTTCACCACTGGCCGCGTCCTTGTCGTGTTCGGCTGCGGCGGTGACCGCGACCGCGGCAAGCGGCCGATCATGGGCGAGATCGCAACGCGTCTTGCCGATGTCGTCATCGTCACCGACGACAATCCGCGTTCGGAAGTGCCGCAGGCAATCCGTGCGGCCATCCTCGTCGCCGCACCCGGGGCCATTGAAATCGGCGACCGGCGCCAGGCGATCCACGAGGCTGTGGCCATGCTGCACGCCGGCGATACGCTGATCGTTGCCGGCAAGGGCCATGAGGAGGGCCAGACGGTCGGGTCGCAGACCCTGCACTTTTCCGATCATGAAGAGGTGCGCGCCGCGCTGCTGGAGCGTGCCGCATGAGCCTGCTATGGACCTCAGAGGCGCTGGTTTCCGCGATGGACGGGCGGCCGCTCGGCCCGATGCCGGAGGGCATATCCGGCATTTCGATCGACACCCGCAGCCTGCAGCCCGGCGATGCGTTCTTCGCGATCAAGGGCGAGGCGATGGACGGACATGATTTCGTCACCGCGGCCATCAAGGCCGGGGCCGGCGTGCTGGTGGTGGCGGAAGGCAGGCTGCCCTCGCTCGGCCGGCTGACGGCGCCGATCATCGTCGTCGAAGACGTGCTGGCGGCGCTGGAAAAGCTTGGTGTCGCGGCACGCGCCCGCTCGCAAGCTAAAATTATCGCGGTGACCGGCTCGGCCGGCAAGACCACCACCAAGGAAGCGCTCCGCCATGTCCTGTCGGCGGTTGGCAAGGTGCACGCGTCCGCACAATCGTTCAACAATCATTGGGGCGTGCCGCTGACGCTGGCGCGCATGCCCGACGATTGCGACTATGCCGTCTTCGAGATCGGCATGAACCATCCCGACGAGATCCGGCCGCTGGTCAAGATGGTGAGACCGCATGTCGCCATCGTCACCATGATCGCGGCGGCCCATCTCGGCTTTTTCCGCAATTTGGATGAGATCGCAAAGGCCAAGGCAGAGATCTTCGAAGGGCTGGAGCCCGGCGGGGCCGCCGTCCTCAACCGCGACGACGCTCGCTTCAAGCTGCTCGACAAGATGGCGCATGCCGCCGGTGTCGAGCATGTCTATGGCTTCGGCGAGAATGCGCGCTCAACGTTCAAACTGGTCGAATGCGATCTCCATGCGGACCATTCCGACATTGCCGCCAGGATCGACGGTCATGACATGATCGCCCGCGTCGGCGCGCCTGGCCGTCACATGGTGCAGAATGTGCTGGCGGTGCTGGGAGCGGCGCATCTGGTCGGCGCCGATCTCAACAAGGTGGCGCTGGCGTTGGCCGATCTCTCCGCCGAGCGCGGGCGCGGCAAGCGGCATGTGCTGCGTCACCCCGGTGGCTCTGCTTCCGGCCAGGCCGGTGGACCGATCACGCTCATCGATGAGAGCTACAACGCCAATCCAGCTTCGATGGCCGCCGCCATGGCGTTGCTCAACGCGACTCCGGTGACCGGCGAGGGCCGCCGCATCGCAGTGTTGGGCGATATGCTCGAACTTGGCGACCACTCGGCCAAGCTGCATGCGGCGCTTGCAGGTCTCATTGTCGGCACCGCCACGCAGACCGTCTTCCTCGGCGGTCCGGAAATGCGTGCGCTGGCGCAGGCGCTGCCCGCCGAGGTCAAGACCGAATATTACGCCGGCGTCGAGGAACTGAAGCCGGTGCTGCTGGCGGCGCTGCGGCCAGGTGACGTGGTGATGGTCAAATCGTCGAAGGGCATCGGTTTTGCAAAACTGGTCGATGCGCTGCTGGGCAAATTCCCGGCTGAAACAACAAGCAGCAAACAGACCTAGGTCTGGTCGGGGGACGAAAGCGCATGTTTACACTGCTCGTCGATGTCGCGGACAAGGTCTCGGTCTTCAATGTCTTCCGCTACATCACCTTCCGTACCGGCGGCGCGCTGATAACATCGGCGCTGATCGTCTTCATCTTCGGGCCGGGCATCATCAATTCGCTGCGGCTGCGGCAAGGCAAGGGCCAGCCGATCCGCGCCGACGGGCCGCAGACCCATTTCAAGAAGGCCGGCACGCCGACCATGGGCGGGCTGATGATCCTGTCGGGCATCATCGGCTCTTCGCTGTTGTGGGCGAACCTGTCGAGCATCTATGTCTGGGTCGTGCTGCTGGTGACGCTGGGCTTCGGTTCGATCGGCTTTTACGACGACTACCTCAAGGTGACCAAGCAATCGCATCTCGGCTTTTCCGGCAAGGCGCGGCTGGCGCTTGAATTCGTCATCGCGGGCATCGCCGCCTGGGTGATCATGCATAACGGCCAGGCGCCGTTCTCCTCGTCGCTGACATTTCCCTTCGCCAAGGAATTTATCATCAATCTCGGCTGGTTCTTCATACCGTTCTCCTGCTTCGTCATCGTCGGCGCGGGCAACGCGGTCAATCTGACGGACGGCCTGGACGGGCTGGCAATCGTGCCGATCATGATCGCGGCCGCGTCGTTCGGCGTCATCGCCTATCTCTCCGGCAATGCGGTGTTCGCCGAATATCTGCAGATCCATTTCGTGCCGGGAACGGGCGAACTCGCGGTCGTGCTTGGCTCTGTGATCGGCGCCGGCCTCGGCTTCCTCTGGTTCAACGCGCCTCCGGCGGCAATTTTCATGGGCGACACCGGCTCGCTTGCCATGGGTGGCCTGATCGGCACGATCGCGGTCGCGACCAAGCATGAAATCGTGCTGGTCATCGTCGGCGGCCTGTTCGTCGTCGAAATCCTCTCGGTCATCATCCAGGTCGGCTACTTCAAGATGACAGGCAAGCGCGTGTTCCTGATGGCGCCGATCCACCATCATTTCGAAAAGCTCGGCTGGACCGAAAGCCAGGTGGTGATCCGTTTCTGGATCATCGCCGTCATCCTGGCGCTGGTCGGCCTTTCCACCCTCAAGCTCAGATAGGCATCCAATTGATCCCCGCGGCATCCTTCGCAGGCAAGCGCGTTTCGCTCTTCGGGCTCGGTGGCTCGGGAATTGCGACCGCACGGGCGCTGATCGAGGGCGGGGCCGACGTGCTGGCGTGGGACGACAATCCCGAAAGCGTCGCCAAGGCTGGCGCCGCGGGTATCGCGACCAGTGATCTGCGCGGCGCCGACTGGGCAAAGTTCTCGGCTTTCGTGCTCTCGCCGGGCGTGCCGCTGACCCATCCCAAGCCGCATTGGACAGTGGAATTGGCGCGTGGCGCCGGTGTCGAGATTATCGGCGATGTGGAGCTCTTCTGCCGCGAGAGGGTTCTCGCAGCGCCAAACTCGCCCTTCATCGCCATCACCGGCACCAACGGCAAGTCGACAACGACCGCGCTCAGCGCGCACATACTGAAGGCGGCGGGACGAGACACCCAGATGGGCGGCAATATCGGCCGCGCGGTGATGACGCTCGATCCGCCAACGCCCGACCGGCACTATGTCGTCGAATGCTCGTCCTACCAGATCGATCTCGCGCCCTCGATCAACCCGACGGCCGGCATCCTGCTCAACCTCACGCCCGACCATCTCGACCGGCACGGCACCATGCAGCACTACGCGGCGATCAAGGAGCGGCTGGTGGCCGGCAGCGAAACCGCCATCGTCGGCATCGATGATTCCTGGTGCGCGCAGATCGCCGAGCGGCTCGAGCGGACGGGCAGGGATGTGATACGCATCTCCAAGCGGCTGCCGCTCACCGATGGCTATTTCGCCGACGGCACCGATCTGATGGAAGCCGTGCATGGCCGCTACAGCCGCATCGCCTTCCTCGAAGGCATCGGTTCGCTGCGAGGCCAGCACAATGCGCAAAACGCGCTGGCCGCAGTTGCCGCCTGCCTCAAGGTCGGACTGGATCTTGGCGAAATCCAGTCCGGGCTGGAAAGCTTCCCGGGCCTTGCGCACCGCATGGAGCAGGTCGGCCGCAAGGACCATGTGTTGTTCATCAACGATTCCAAGGCCACCAACGCCGACGCCGCTGCGCCCGCGCTTTCGAGCTTCCCGCGGATCTACTGGATTGCCGGCGGCCTGCCCAAGGAAGGCGGCATCGAGCCGTTGCGCGGCTTCTTTCCGCGCATTGCCAAGGCCTATCTGATCGGCGAGGCCGCGCCTGCCTTCTCGGCGACGCTGGGCGAGGCCGTGCCGTATGAAATATCCGGCACGCTGGCCGCGGCGGTAGAGCACGCCGCGCATGACGCGGCCGGCGACGAGGGTGGCGAGGTGGTGGTGCTGCTGTCACCGGCCTGCGCGAGTTTCGATCAGTTCAAGAATTTCGAGGTTCGCGGCGAGGCCTTCCGGCAAGCCGTGAATGCTGTCGCGGGTGTGAAGCCCATCGGAGGGGCACGTTAATGCAGAGCCGTCTCGACAAAAGTCCGGTTGCCACCTGGTGGTGGACTATCGATCGCTGGTTCCTGGCGGCGTTCCTGTCGCTGATGGGGCTCGGCATCGTCTTGTCCTTCGCCGCCAGCCCGGCGGTGGCCGAGCGCATCGGCCTCGACAGTTTCCATTTCGCCACAAGGCAGATCATCTTCACCGTGCCGGCGCTCGGTGTCATGCTGGCGGTCTCGTTCCTCGATTCTCGCGAGATCCGGCGCATGGCACTGATCATGCTGTGCCTGATGCTGGTGCTGATGGTGGCGGTGCTCTATGTCGGCGTCGAGGTGAAGGGCGCGCGCCGTTGGGTGTCTCTGGCCGGCCTGTCGATCCAGCCGTCAGAATTCCTGAAACCCGCCTTCGTCGTCATGTGCGCCTGGCTGTTCGCCGAGCACAAGCGCCAGCCCGACATTCCAGGCAATCTGTTCGCCATGCTGCTGCTGGTTCTGGTCGTCTCGTTGCTCGTCGCCCAGCCCGACCTCGGCCAGACGATGCTTACGACCGGCACCTGGGGCATCATGTTCTTCATGGCCGGGCTGCCGTGGATATGGATCATCCTGCTGGGCGGCCTCGGCGTAGGTGGTGTGTTCGCCGCCTACACGGTGTTTCCGCACGTCGCGTTGCGCATCGACAAGTTCCTGACCGGGGAAGGCGATACGTTCCAGGTCGATATGGGCCGCGAGGCGCTGATCAACGGCAACTGGTTCGGCGTTGGGCCGGGCGAGGGCACCGTCAAGCGCATCGTCCCGGATGCCCATACCGATTTCGTCTTCTCGGTCGCGGGAGAGGAATTCGGGCTGATCATGTGCTTCTTCATCATGTCGATCTTCGCCTTCATCGTGTTGCGCGGTCTTAACGCGGCGCTGAAGGAGCATGACGACTTCACCCGCTATGCCGTTGGCGGGCTGGTCACCGTTTTTGGCCTGCAGGCCGTCATCAATATGTGCGTCAATCTGCAGCTGATGCCGGCCAAGGGTATGACGTTGCCCTTCATCTCCTATGGCGGCTCGTCGCAGATCGCGATCGCCATCTCCATGGGCATGGTGCTGGCGCTGACGCGCAAGCGGCCGGAAAAGCGCAAGCAGATGGGCTTTGGCCTGTCGCAGCGCGCCGTTCCGGCGGAGTGATATGGCCAAGGGCGTCATCCTTCTCGCGGCGGGCGGAACCGGCGGGCATCTCTTTCCGGCCGAGGCGTTGGCACATGAGCTGAAAGCGCGCGGCTGGTCGGTGCATCTGGCCACCGACGACCGTGCCGAGCGCTATGCCGGCAAATTTCCCGGCGACGGCATCCACGCCATCGCTTCCGGCACGTTCGGCTCGAGACAGCCGCTGGCCGTCGCAAGGACCTTCTGGGCCTTGTGGCGCGGATTCCGGCAATCGTCCGCGCTGATTTCCCGGCTCAAGCCGAGTGCCGTGGTGGGCTTCGGCGGCTATCCGACGCTGCCGCCGCTATTCGCCGCGACGCGACGCCGGGTGCCGACGCTGATCCACGAACAGAACGCGGTGATGGGCCGCGCCAACAAGGCGCTCGCGCCACGCGTGACGGCGATCGCCGGGGGTTTCCTCAAGGCGTCCGGTCCCTTCTCCACAAAAATCGTGGAGACGGGCAATCCGGTCCGGCAGGCGGTGCTCGACGTGGCCGGCACACCCTTTGCCACTCCCGAGCCCGGCGGGCCGTTGCGCCTGCTTGTCTTCGGGGGCAGCCAGGGCGCGCGCTATTTTTCTGACACGGTGCCCGAGGCGGTTGCGGCAATGCCGGCCGCCATGCGCTCGCGGCTGAGGATCGTGCAGCAGGCGCGCGGCGAGGACCAGGCGCGGGTCAGCGAACGCCACCGTGCGCTCGGCATCGAGGCCGAGGTTGCGCCGTTCTTTTCCGATCTGCCGGCGCGCATGGCCGCAGCCCATCTCGTCGTCTCGCGCTCCGGCGCGTCGACGGTGCTGGAGCTTTCCGTGATCGGGAGGCCGTCCATCCTCGTGCCGCTTCCGCACGCGCTCGACGATGACCAGGGTCACAATGCGCAAATCCTGGTGGATGCGGGCGGTGCGGTGATGCGCCGCCAGCCCGGACTCGACCCAGCTGCGCTCGCGGCGGAGATCCTGGCACTGCTGAGCGACCATAATAGGCTCGCGGCCATGGCCCAGGCGGCCAAATCGGTTCGCAAGCATGACGCGGCGCGGTTGCTCGCCGATCTCGCAGAGGCTATTGCGTCCAAAAAAACAGTCTCGGAATTCAGGAAGGGGACGCAACCATGAAGATGCCGCAGACCATCGGCCTTGTGCATTTCATTGGCATTGGCGGCATCGGCATGAGCGGCATCGCCGAGGTGCTGCACAATCTCGGCTACAAGGTGCAGGGGTCGGACCAGGCCGAGAGCGCCAATGTGCAGCGGTTGCGCGACAAGGGCATCGAGTGTTTCGTCGGCCATAAGGCCGAGAATCTTGGTGACGCCGAGGTGGTTGTCGTCTCGACAGCGATCAAGAAAACCAATCCTGAACTGAACGCCGCGCGAGAGAGATTGCTGCCGATCGTGCGCCGCGCCGAAATGCTGGCCGAACTGATGCGTTTCCGCCAGGCGGTCGCGATCGGCGGCACGCATGGCAAGACCACCACGACCTCCATGGTCGCCACGCTGCTTGAGGCGGGCGGGCTCGACCCTACGGTCATCAATGGAGGCATCATCAACGCCTATGGCACCAACGCCCGCATGGGCGATGGTGAATGGATGGTGGTCGAGGCCGATGAAAGCGACGGCACCTTCCTGAAACTGCCGGCGGAGATCGCCGTGGTCACCAATATCGATCCCGAGCATCTCGATCACTATGGCAGTTTCGACAAGGTGCGCGAGGCGTTCCGCCAATTCGTCGAGAACGTGCCGTTCTACGGCTTCGGCGTGATGTGCACCGACCATCCGGAGGTGCAGGCGCTGGTGGGCCGCATCGAGGATCGCCGGGTCATCACCTATGGCGAGAACGCGCAGGCCGATGTGCGCTTCACCAACCACCGCATGGCGGGCGCAACCTCGGAATTCGACGTCGTGATCCGCGACCGCAAGAGCGGCGGGCAGACCACGATATCGGGGCTTCGCCTGCCAATGCCCGGCCGTCACAACGTCTCGAATGCCACGGCCGCGATCGCCGTCGCGCATGAGCTTGGCCTGTCGGCCGAGGCGATCAAGAAGGGATTGTCGTCCTTTGCCGGCGTCAAGCGCCGTTTCACGCATACGGGGTCCTGGAACGGCGTCGACGTCTTCGACGATTACGGCCACCATCCGGTCGAGATCGCGGCGGTGCTGAAGGCGGCGCGCAGCGCGACCAAGGGACGCGTCATCGCCATCGCCCAGCCGCACCGCTTCACCCGGCTGCATGATCTGTTCAACGAGTTCTCCGCCTGCTTCAACGATGCCGATACGGTGATGGTGGCGCCAGTGTACGCCGCGGGTGAGGATCCGATCGACGGGGTCACCTCGGACGAGCTGGTGTCGCGCATCCGCGCCGGCGGCCATCGCGATGCCCGTTACATCGAAGGGCCGGCCGATATCGCGCCGATCATTCGTGACCTCGCCAAGCCCGGCGACTTCGTCGTCTTCCTTGGCGCCGGCAACATCACGCAATGGGCCTACGCGCTTCCGAAGGAGCTTGGCGGGACCGTCTCATGATGCGCGGCCAGGCTCTGATCGAGCGACTCGGAGACCGGCTTGCGGGCTTGCGCGGGCGCCTTACGCCGAATGCCGAGATGGACAAGATCACATGGTTTCGCGCCGGCGGGTTGGCCGAAGTGCTGTTCCAGCCGGCCGACGAGGAGGATCTCGCCACGTTTCTCAAGGCGGTGCCAGAGGAAATCCCGCTGACCATGGTCGGCATCGGCTCGAACCTGCTGGTTCGCGACGGTGGCATTGCGGGCTTTGTCATCCGCCTTTCGGCCAAGGGCTTTGGCGAGACGGAAATCACTTCACCGACCACCATAAAGGCCGGCGCCGCGGCCCCCGACAAGCGCGTGGCGGCCGCGGCCTATGAAGCGGGGATCGGGGGATTTCATTTCTACCACGGTATTCCAGGCGCCATTGGCGGCGCGCTGAGGATGAATGCCGGCGCCAATGGCGTCGAGACGCGCGAGCGTGTCGTGGAAGTGCGTGCGCTCGACCGCCACGGCAATGTCCATACGCTGAGCAGTGCCGAGATGGGCTATGCCTATCGCCATTCATCGGCGCACTCCGGGCTCATCTTCACCTCGGCCGTGCTCGAGGGCTTTGCCGAGGAAAAGGCCACGATCAAGGCGGCGATGGAAGCGGTCCAGAACCACCGCGAAACCGTGCAGCCGATCCGCGAGAAGACGGGCGGTTCGACCTTCAAGAATCCGGAAGGCACGTCGGCCTGGAAGGAGATCGACAAAGCGGGTTGCCGGGGGCTGATGATCGGCGGCGCGCAGATGTCTCCGATGCATTGCAACTTCATGATCAACACCGGAACGGCGACCGGTTACGACCTCGAATATCTCGGCGAGACCGTGCGCGCTCGGGTGCTCGAGAACTCCGGAATCCGGCTGCAGTGGGAAATCAAGCGCATCGGCAATTTCCGGCCGGGACATGCCGTCCAGGAGTTTCTTGGGCAGCTCCTTTAGCCCGGTCTGAAGTTCATGTGATACATGAAGTGCAAGCGCTGAAACAGCGTCGTAACCGTTGCTCCAAAGACTCAATGAGAGGGTTTTCGCATCCGTTTTCACGGAAAGTGAATCTCTCGGAATCGTAAGCACTTGCCAGTGAATCAACTCTCTGATTCTCTGCTTAAAAGCGTTTCCTGATTTGAGTCGTTCGACGCGTTTTCAGCGTTTTCCGTCTGGGGGGGGCAACCTGCCGGGAGACTCTGACTCAATGTTGCGGAAAATCTTGGTTTTTGGTCCGCCGTGAGAGGGGATGACGGGGAATGAAAAACAAGCATGTGGCCGTCCTGCTGGGTGGGTTTTCGTCCGAGCGGCCCGTGTCCCTGTCGTCGGGAAAGGCTTGCGCCGATGAACTCGAGAAGGAAGGCTACCAAGTCACCCGCGTCGATGTCGGGCGCGACGTCGGCTCGGTGCTTGCCGAACTCAAGCCCGATGTCGCCTTCAACGCGCTTCATGGTCCCTTTGGCGAAGATGGCACCATCCAGGGCATCCTCGAATATCTTGGCATTCCCTACACCCATTCCGGCGTGCTTGCGTCGGCGTTGGCCATGAACAAGGAGCAGGCCAAGCGGGTCGGCAAGTCTGTCGGCGTCCCTGTCGCCGAGTCAAAGGTAGCCAACCGCTTCGCCATCCAGAACAAGCATCCGATGAAGCCGCCTTACGTGGTCAAGCCGGTCAACGAAGGGTCGAGCTTCGGCGTCGTGATCGTGCATGAAGGCCAGTCGCATCCGCCGCAGCTTATCGGCTCGTCCGAGTGGCGATATGGCGACACCGTCATGGTGGAGCGCTACGTGCATGGCCGCGAGCTTACCTGTGCTGTCATGGGCGACGTGGCGCTGGGGGTCTGCGAGATCATTCCGACCGGCCATTCCTTCTACGACTATGATTCAAAATACGTCGCCGGGGGATCAAAGCACGAATGCCCCGCAAAACTTTCACCGAATATTTACCAAAAAATACAAACACTGGCGCTCAAGGCTCACCAAGCGATCGGCTGCCGGGGCGTTTCCCGGTCGGACTTCCGGTATGACGATCGGCATTCCGAAAACGGCGAGATCGTCTGGCTCGAGGTCAACACCCAACCGGGAATGACTCCGACGTCGCTGGTGCCTGAGATCGCCGCCCAGGCTGGGCACTCGTTTGGCGATTTGTTGAGTTGGATGGTGGAGGACGCTTCGTGTCTGCGTTGAAATGGGGACAAGGTAGGGAGAGGAGCGCGGCTGGGCCAGCGTTGTTCGGCCTGTCGTTGTCATTTGACCATTTCGTGCTGCCGCGCATGCTTCGCCGCCCGGTGCGCGTCCTGGCGCGACTGGGCGTCGGTGAAGTGCAGCCGCCACGTTTCCTGATGGGGGTCATGTCGGCCGTGCTGCTTGCCTCGAGCGGCGTCTACGGCGCCTGTCTCGGCGGCCACGCCGACGGTATCGTTCAAAGCATCACCGCCCGCACCGGATTTGCCGTCGACCAGGTCAAGGTGGTCGGCAATCGCCAGACCTCGGAGATCGACATCCTCGATAGGCTGGAGCTCGACGGCTGGACGTCGCTGATCGGCTTCGATGTCGAGGCGGCGCGCGAGCGGATTTCGGGCCTGCCTTGGATCGAGGTCGCGGCTGTGCGCAAGGTCTATCCGCACACGCTCGAAGTGCGCGTCGAGGAGCGCAAGGCCTTCGCGCTGTGGCAGCAGGGCGATAAGCTCTCGGTCATCGAGCAGGATGGCGCCGTGATCGCGCCGTTCTCCGGCGGCAAGCAGGTGCTGCTGCCGCTGCTGATCGGCACCGGTGCGCCGGCCATGGCGCCCGATTTCCTCGCGAGGATGGAAAAATATCCCGAGCTCGCCAGCCGGGTCAAAGGCTATGTCCGCGTCGGCGAGCGGCGCTGGGACTTGAAGCTCGACAACGGCATCACCGTCAAGCTTCCCGAGGATGGCGAGGATCAGGCCATCGCCGAACTTGTCGGCATGGACCACGACAATGGGTTGTTGTCGCGCGATATCGCGGCGGTCGACATGCGCCTGTCGGACCGGCTGGTCGTGCAGTTGACGCCAGAAGCCGCGACGCAGCGCGAAGCCGCGCTCAGCGAGAAGCCGAAGAGCCTGAAACACAAGCCGGAGACGAAGATATGAGCTGGCTCGGCGGTTCTGGCGATGCCTCGTCGCGCCGTTCCGGCACCCTTACGGTGCTGGATGTCGGTTCGAACAAGGTCTGCTGCATGGTGGCCAAGCTCAAGCCGCGCGAAGACGGCAAGCTGCTGCGCGGCCGCTCGCACCGAATCCAGGTCGTCGGCATCGGCCACCAGAAATCGCAGGGCGTGAAGTCGGGGGTGATCGTCGATCTCGACCGGGCCGAACATGCCATCCGCCTTGCTGTCGACGCCGCCGAGCGCATGGCGGGGCTGACGGTCGATTCGCTGATCGTCAACATGACGGCGGGCAGGCTGAAGAGCGAAGCTTTTTCGGCGACCATCAACCTTGGCGGCCATGAGGCCGACGAGGCCGACATCAAGCGCGTGCTGGGCGCCGGCGCCAAGCAGGCGCTGAAGGCCGAGCGCGAGGTCGTCCATTCGCTCCCCGTGGGCTTCTCGCTCGATGCCGAGCGCGGCGTGCGCGATCCACGCGGCATGGTTGGCGACACGCTCGGCGTCGACATGCATGTGCTGACGGGCGACGCCGCGCCGATGCGCAATCTCGAACTTTCCATCAACCGCTCGCATCTGTCGGTCGAGCGCATGGTGGCGACGCCCTATGCCAGCGGCCTGGCCGCACTGGTCGACGACGAACTGGAAATGGGCGCCGCCTGCATCGACATGGGTGGCGGCACGACGACAATCTCGGTGTTCTCGGAAGGCAAGTTCGTGCATGGCGACGCCATCGCCATCGGCGGCAATCATGTCACGCTGGACATGGCCAAGGGGCTTTCGACCTCGCTCGATGCCGCCGAGCGGCTGAAAGTGATGCATGGCTCGGCCCTGCCGGGCAGCGCCGACGACCGCGACCTGGTGTCGATCCAGCCGATCGGCGACGATGGCGACGTGCCGCTGCAGATACCGCGCTCGGTGATGACCCGAATCGTGCGTGCCCGCATCGAAGAGACGCTGGAACTGTTGCGCGACCGGCTGAACAAGTCGGGCTATGGCAACGCGGTCGGCAAGCGCGTCGTGCTGACGGGCGGCGCCAGCCAGCTGGCCGGCCTTCCCGAAGCGGCAAGGCGCATTCTGGGGCGCAACGTGCGCATCGGCCGTCCGCTTGGCGTGGCAGGTCTGCCGGAAGCGGCGAAAGGCCCGGCGTTTTCGGCCGCGGTCGGGCTTCTGATCTATCCGCAGATGGCGAGTTTCGAGAGCCATCATGCGAAAGGAATTTCCGGTCTGAGAATGACCGGAACAGGCGGAAAACTGCATCGCATGAGTCAGTGGTTGAGAGACAGTTTCTAATTGACGGGGACAGCCCCATTAGGCGGCCGCGGCGGCGAAGCGGCGTTAAAGGCAAAAGGACGGAGACAATGACCATCAATCTGCAGAAGCCGGACATCACCGAGCTTAAGCCGCGCATCACCGTGTTCGGTGTCGGCGGCGGTGGCGGCAATGCCGTCAACAACATGATCACCGCGGGTCTGCGGGGCGTCGAGTTCGTCGTTGCCAACACCGATGCGCAGGCGCTGACCATGTCGAAGGCCTCCCGGCTGATCCAGCTTGGCGCGCATGTCACCGAGGGTCTTGGCGCCGGATCGCAGCCTGAGGTCGGCCGCGCGGCCGCCGAAGAATGCATCGATGAGATTCTCGATCATCTGACCAATACCCATATGTGCTTCGTCACCGCCGGCATGGGCGGCGGCACCGGCACCGGGGCAGCACCGGTCGTTGCCCGCGCCGCGCGTGAAAAGGGCATCCTCACCGTTGGCGTCGTCACCAAGCCGTTCCATTTCGAGGGCCAGCGCCGCATGAAGACGGCGGATCTGGGCATCGAGGAATTGCAGAAATGCGTCGATACGCTGATCGTCATCCCCAACCAGAATTTGTTCCGCCTCGCCAATGACAAGACCACCTTCGCCGATGCCTTCGCGATGGCCGACCAGGTGCTTTACTCAGGCGTCGCCTGCATCACCGACCTGATGGTCAAGGAAGGCCTGATCAACCTCGACTTCGCCGACGTGCGTTCGGTGATGCGCGAGATGGGCAAGGCAATGATGGGCACGGGCGAAGCTTCGGGCGAGGGCCGCGCGATGGCCGCCGCCGAGGCCGCCATCGCCAACCCGCTGCTCGACGAGACCTCGATGAAGGGTGCGAAGGGCCTGCTGATCTCGATCACCGGCGGCCGCGACCTCACCCTGTTCGAAGTCGACGAGGCCGCCACCCGCATCCGCGAGGAGGTCGACCAGGACGCCAACATCATCCTCGGCGCCACCTTCGACGAGGAACTCGAAGGCGTCATCCGAGTCTCGGTGGTTGCAACGGGCATCGACAAGTCCGCGGCTGAAATCGCCGCCGCGCCGATCTCGATCCGCAGCGCGCCGCCGAAGCCGACCGGCCGTCCCGCGGTCGCCGCCGTCGAAAACCGCCCGTCGGCTGTCCAGCAGCCGGCTTACGAACCGCGCGCCGTCGACCCGGTCGCCGAAGCGATCAACCTGGCTGAAGCGAATGCCGCGGCCATGGCCCATGCGCGCCCGGCGCCCGTTGCTCACGCTGACGATTTCCGTCCGCAGAGCAAGATCTTCCAGGCTCCGCCCGCAGCGCCGCAGCCGATGCCGCAGCCCGTGGTCCAGCAGATGGTCCAGCCGGTTCAGCAGCCTCGCGAAGTTCTGCAGACCGAAGCGCCGCGCCCGGTCCAGATGGCTCCGCAGCGCATGCCGCGCGTCGAGGACTTTCCGCCGGTGGTGAAGGCCGAGGTGGATGCCAAGGGCCGTCCGCAGGATCATGAGAACAGCGGGCCGATGGGCCTTCTGAAGCGCCTGACGAATGGCCTGACCCGCCGCGAGGAAGAGCCTGCCCGCCTGCAACCGGCGCAGCCGCGTGAACCCAAGCTGCGGCAGGCCGCGCCTGAAGTGCGCCGTCTTGCCAGCCAGGATTCGCAGCTCTACGCACCGCGCCGCGGCCAACTCGACGACCAGGGCCGCCTGACGCCGCAGGTGAGGCCGACTCACGACGACGATCAGCTGGAAATCCCGGCCTTCCTGCGCCGCCAAGCCAACTGATTGGTAAACGCACAGTAATGATTGTTAACGGGCGAGCAGGGTTACTGCTTGCCCATTAACGTTTAAAAGCATGCTATATCAAGAGGTTACGTTGGGCTTGGATCTCGGCGAGCGGTTACAAAGGGTAAGAAACCGTGATTTGGAGTATCCCACCCGCAACATTATCTTGGCTGCCTACCATGGTCGGTGCGTCGGGATTTCGGGGGAAATTGCCTCGCCCGCCGATTCAAACAAGAGCCGCGCGCTCCAGTGGCGAAGCGGACCCAGGCAATACGGGCTTATGGGGATTGTTTTGCACGACCATCAGACGACATTGAAGACGCGCGCGTCGCTTACCGGCACCGGCGTCCACAGCGGCAAGGAAGTTTCCATCAGCTTCGTGCCGGCGGATGCCGATACCGGCGTCGTCTTCCATCTGTCCAACGAAAGCGGTCAAATCCGTGAATTCCGCGCCCTGGTTTCGGAAGTTGGTGCAACGGATCTCTGCACCATGCTGGGTGACCCGGCCGGAGAGCATATCGCCACGGTCGAGCATATCATGGCCGCGCTATTCGGACTTGGCATCGACAATGTCGTGATCGAGATCGACGGCCGCGAGGTCCCCATTCTCGACGGAAGCGCGATGGCGTTTGTCGATGCCATCGATCAGGCCGGCATCGAGGCGCTGCCGGTCAAGCGGCGCTATATCAGGGTGATCAAGCCGGTTCGAATCGAGAACGGCGCCTCGTGGGCGGAGTTCAGGCCCTATGACGGCACCCGTTTCGAGATCGAGATCGATTTCGAAAGTCCGGCCATCGGCCGTCAGCTTTTCGCGTCCGACCTGAACGCCGATATTTTTCGCCGCGACATCGCGCGCGCCCGCACCTTCGGCTTCATGAAGGATGTCGAGCGGCTGTGGGCGGCCGGCTATGCGCTCGGTTCGTCGCTGGAGAATTCGCTGGTTATCGGCGACGATCACCGCGTCATCAATATGGGCGGCCTGCGCTACCCCAATGAATTCGTCCGCCACAAGACGCTTGACGCCATGGGCGATCTGGCCTTGGCCGGCGCCCGCTTCATAGGCTGCTTCCGCTCCTATCGTGGCGGCCACAGGATGAATGCCGCCGCTTTGCGCCGGCTGCTGTCGGACCGCACCGCGTTCGAGATCGTCGAGACGACGCGCCGCGAACGGGGACGGACCGCCGAGATGAACGCCGTCAAGGCTCCACTCTACGCGCCTTGGATGATCTGATTCTTCGCCGTTTTTCGGATTTCAGAACGACCCACGGGCTGTTGCATGGATGTATCACCCCTTGGGGAAATCGCCTGGTTGGCCAGGTAGCGCCCGACCGCCACAAAAATGTGCGATTGGCCGGAGATAGCGTTGCCCGGCACGGCGGTTATGGTTTATGGCTGCTGCCGTCGATTAGTGCATGGCGCTTGAAGTTGCTTGCTTGTTTTGTGACGGCGACATGCGACAAGCATTGAAACAACGCCGAAAGGGCGGAATCCAATCATGGTCTTCAAGCGAATTGGTCAATCGAAAGCGCCGCGGCCTTCCGTCTTGTTGGCGCTTTCGATGGTCGTTCCATCGCTCCTCCTTTCGGCCTGCATGTCGTCGGAAAAGGATATCGACCTGTCGACCTATGTCGACCAGACCGAGCCGGCGGATGTGCTCTATAATCAAGGCCTCGCCAATCTGAACGCCGGCCGCCTGCAAGAGGCGAGCCGCAAGTTCGATGCGGTCGACCGCCAGCATCCCTATTCGGAGTTTGCCCGCAAATCGATGGTGATGGGCGCCTTCGCCGATTATCGCCAGGGCCATTATGACGAGGCGATCAGCTCCGCCAAGCGCTATCTCACGCTCTACCCGTCGACCGATGACGCCGCCTATGCTCAGTACATTATCGGCTTGAGCTACTACCGGCAGATCAAGGATGTGACACAGGATCAGAAGGAAGCGCGGCAGACCGTGCAGACGATGCAGGATCTGGTGACGCGCTGGCCGACGTCGGAATATGTCGACGATGCCAAGGAAAAGATCCGTTTTGCCAATGATCAGCTCGCCGGCAAGGAGATGCAGATCGGCCGCTATTATCTCGAGCGCCGCGAGTACATCGCCGCAGTCAAGCGCTTCCGCACCGTTGTGGAGACGTATTCCAATACGCGTCACGTCGAGGAAGCGCTGGCCCGCCTGACCGAAAGCTACTACGCGCTGGGGCTGACCTCCGAGGCGCAGACGGCCGCGGCCGTGCTCGGCACGAACTACCCCGACAGCCCGTGGTACAAGGACTCCTACAAGCTGCTGCAGAGCAATGGGCTTGCGCCGCGCGAGAACGCCGGCTCGTGGATTTCCAAGGCCGGGAAGCTGATCACCGGCGCCTGATGCAGGCGTAGAGATGCTTTCCAGACTGTCGATCCGCGATATCGTCCTGATCGAGAAGCTGGACATCGACTTCGCGCCCGGTCTTTCCGTGCTGACGGGCGAGACCGGCGCCGGCAAATCCATCCTGCTCGATGCCCTGTCGCTGGCGCTCGGCGCGCGCGGCGACGCGTCTCTGGTGCGCCATGGCGCGGGGCAGGGCCAGGTCATCGCGGTCTTCGACGTGCCGCGCAACCATCCTGCTCGCGCCCTGCTTGCCGAGAACGCCATCGACGATGATGGCGATATCATCCTGCGTCGCTTGCAGACCGCGGACGGCCGCACCCGGGTCTTCGTCAACGACCAGCCTTCGAGCGTCACTCTGATGCGCGATGTCGGCCGCGCGCTGGTCGAAATCCACGGCCAGCACGACGAACGCGCTCTCGTCGATCCCGGCGCCCACCGCGAGCTGCTCGATGCGTTCGGCGGCCATGTCGGCGTCGTTCGCTCGACGGCCGAAGCGTGGCGGCATTGGCGCGACTGCGAGCAGGAGCTTTCACGTCATCGCGCCAAGGTGGCGGCGGCCGCCCGCGAGGCGGACTATCTGCGTGCCGCAGTGGCGGAATTGACCAAGCTCGACCCGCAACCCGGCGAGGAGACCGACCTCGCTGAAGTGCGTGCTTCAATGATGCGGGCGGAAAAGATCGCGTCGGAAATCCATGATGCTCAGGATGTGCTCTCCGGCCCGTCCTCGCCGCTGCCGCAACTGGCAAGCCTGCTCAGACGGCTGCAGCGCAAGGTAACGGAAGCGCCCGGCCTGCTCGATGATGTGGTGAAGTCGCTCGACGAGGCGATGCTGTCGCTGGACGCGGCGCAATCTGGCGTCGAGGCAGCGTTGCGGGCGACCGAATATGATCCGCAGCGGCTGGAAAAGGCCGAGGAGCGGCTGTTCTCGTTGCGGGCGGCGTCCCGCAAGCATAGCGTCGCCGTTGACGATCTGGCGCAACTGCGCGACACGATGTCGGCCGATCTCGCCGATCTCGATGCCGGCGAGGGGCGTCTGCACGGGCTGGAAAAGCAAGCGGCGGCGGCGCGCGAGGCATATGACAGCGCCGCCGCGCAGCTTTCCTCGCTTCGCCATGCCGCGGCCGTCGGCCTGACCAAGGCCGTCATGGCCGAGTTGCCGGCGCTGAAGCTCGAGCGCGCGGCCTTCATCGTCGAACTGGCAAGCGATGCCGACAACCGCATGGAAGAAGGCATCGACCAGATCGAATTCTGGGTGCGCACCAATCCCGGCACGCGGCCCGGGCCGATGATGAAGGTCGCATCCGGCGGCGAGCTGTCGCGCTTCCTTCTGGCGCTGAAGGTGGCTCTGGCTGATCGCGGTTCGGCGCCAACGCTTGTTTTTGACGAGATCGACACCGGTGTTGGCGGTGCCGTCGCCGATGCCATCGGCCAAAGGCTGGCGCGGCTGTCGAAGCGCGTCCAGGTGCTTTCGGTGACGCACGCACCGCAAGTGGCGGCTCGGGCAGCGACCCATTTCCTGATCTCCAAGTCCGGCGGCGCCGACCGGGTCGCGACAGGCATTGCCGAGATGGACCGGCCGGCGCGGCAGGAAGAGATCGCGCGCATGCTGGCCGGCGCGACGATCACCGACGAGGCCCGCGCAGCCGCCGAGCGACTGCTACGTGAGAACACCGGCGCTTCCTGATCCTGTCCAGGCTGAGGCTTCTGAACTGAGTCAGCAGATGGCTGCATGCCGCTGTTTGCGCGTTGTTTTGCCAGATTCTGGTTCCCGCCGCTCCAATTCCTGATCTATTGTCCGCACCAACAGCAGCCGGGTGTGCACATGTCCGAAAAACCAGTCGATGCCTTGACGCAGAGCGAGGCCGAGGCAGAACTGAAGCGCCTGGCCGAGGAGATCGCCGAGCACGACCGGCGCTATCATACCGAGGACGCGCCTGTTATCACCGATGCCGAGTACGACGCGCTGGCGCGGCGCAACCTTGCCTTGGAAGCGCGTTTTCCGGCTTTGATCCGCGAGGATTCGCCGTCGCGGCGGGTCGGCGCCGCGCCGGCGGAAGGCTTTACCAAGGTGCGCCACGCCGTCCCAATGCTCAGCCTCGCCAAGGCCTATACTGATCAGGACGTCGCCGATTTCATAGAACGGGGCCGCCGCTTCTTCGACCGCGACAAGGACCTTGAGATCGCGTTCACCGCGGAGCCGAAGATCGACGGGCTGTCGGCATCGCTGCGCTATGAGGGCGGGGTGTTCGTGCAGGGGGCGACACGCGGTGACGGCGCAGTCGGCGAGGACATCACCGCTAACCTCAGGACGATCGCCGACATTCCCAAGAAGCTCGAAGGGTCAGGCTGGCCGGAGATCATCGAGATTCGCGGCGAGGTCTACATGACCTACGCCGAGTTCGAGGCTCTCAAGCAGCGTTCGGCCGCCTTGGGTGGGCAGGAGTACGTCAACCCGCGCAACACTGCGGCAGGGTCGCTACGCCAGAAGGATGCTTCGGTCACCGCCAGCCGCAATCTCAAATTCTTCGCCTATGCGTGGGGCTATACCACGCAGGATCCGGCAGCGACGCAGTATGAATCGGTGCAGAAATTCGCCGATTGGGGATTTAGGATCAGTCCCCTGATGGTGCGGGCGAAATCGGTCGAGGACCTTGTCGCGCACTATCACCTCATCGAGGAGCAGCGCTCGTCGCTCGGCTACGACATCGACGGCGTCGTCTATAAGGTCGACCAGCTCGAGCTCCAGCGGCGGTGGGGGTTCGCCACCGGCGAGCCGCGCTGGGCGATCGCGCACAAATTCCCCGCCGAGCAGGCGATGACCACCGTGCAGAAGATCGACATCCAGGTCGGCCGGACCGGCACGCTGGCGCCGGTCGCGCGGCTGGCCCCCGTCAGCGTTGGGGGCGTCGTGGTGGAGAATGTCACGCTGCACAATGAAGACTATATCAAGGGCTTCGACAGCAACGGACAACCGATTCGAGACGGCATCGACGTGCGCATCGGCGACACTGTCGTGATCCAGCGGGCAGGGGATGTAATTCCCCAGATCGTCAGCGTCGTCATCGACAAGCGCCCTGCAGATGCGGTGCCTTACGAATTCCCACATGTCTGTCCGGTGTGCGGCTCGCCGGCGACGCGTGAGGTCAACGAAAAGACCAGCAAGGAAGATTCGCGCCGCCGCTGCACCGGCGAACTGATCTGCGCCGCGCAGGCCGTCGAACAATTGCGTCACTTCGTGTCGCGCGGCGCCATGGACATCGAAGGCCTCGGCTCGGAAAATATTGACCTGTTTTTCAATGCCGGACTGATCAAGACCGCCGCCGATATTTTCACACTCAAGCAGCGCCGTACCGCCGTCACCAAGGCGCTGGCCGAGCGGCGCGAGGAGCAGGCCAGGCTGCGCGAGGCCGCGTCCGGCAAGACCCGCAAGAATGTGCGAGGCGTCGAGGACCGCAACTATGAAGGCCTCGACAAGCTGTTCGCCGCCATTGATTCGCGCCGTGAACCTGAGCTCGACCGTTTCATTTTCGCCCTCGGGATCCGCCATATCGGCGAGACGACCGCCGCCTTGCTGGCAAAGACATTCTCGACGGTCGAGGAACTGATCCGGGTCGGTAAGGAGACGGCTGCGGCCGATGATCCGCACACGGTTTTCCCATCGATCAACGGCATCGGCGATACGGTGATCGATGCGTTGCGCGATTTCTTCGGCAATGAGCGCAACGATGCCGTGCTTGACGCGCTGCTCGAACAGGTCCACCCGAAGCCTTACATCGTGACCCTCTCGGCAGACAGTGCCGTCGCGGGCAAGACGATCGTGTTCACGGGCACGCTGGAGAAGATGACGCGCCCGGAAGCCAAGGCGATGGCGGAACGTCTCGGCGCCAAGGTCGCGGGCTCGGTGTCGGCGAAGACCGATCTGGTGGTGGCCGGGCCTGGCGCCGGTTCCAAGCTGAAGCTTGCCAGCGAGCTGGGCATCGAGGTGATCGACGAGGACGCCTGGCTGGCGCGGATCGGCAAGGCGTGATGGAAGGCGCGTTCAAGGGCTTCGGTCAAAAGGCCATCCCGTTCCTGAAAGCGCTGGATTTCCACCAGAGCCGGGAGTGGTTCCTGGAAAATCGCGACCTGTTCGAAAGCGAGTTGCGCGATCCGCTGGGCGACCTGGTCGAGACGCTGACGCAGCGCTTCGCGCAGGCCGGGCTTGGCCTGCGCGGCGACCGCAAGAAATCGCTGTTCCGCATCAACCGCGATGTACGCTTTGCCAAGGACAAACGGCCCTACAACCGGCACCTGTCGGCGATCCTGTCTCCCGATGGCAGCAAGATGGAACAGGGCGTGTTCTATGTTCATATCGGGCTGGAGGGCTGCTTTGCAGGAGTGGCCTGGTGGCAGCCGGGGCCGCAATTGCTGCTGGCGATGCGCAAGGCGATTGCGATGAAGCCGCGTGAATTTCGCGCTATGGTGGCGGCGTTGAGCAAGCAGGGGCTTCAACTCGACGCCGAAGGCTGCATGAAGCGCACGCCGCGCGGCTTCGAACAGGTCACCGATGAAGACCTGGTCACAGCGATCCGCAACCGGCATTTCGTCGTTCGGCACGCCATCGATCAGGCCGCGATCCATGGTCCGGCGCTGGCGGACGAGCTCGTCGATTTCGCTGTGCGCGCAAAGCCGCTGCTGGATTGGGGCAGGGCAATCGAGGGCCGAACCACGCAGGATCAGGGTTCGGTCCCGACGGCCTGACGATCATTTCCGCTGATCGTTGGCTCAAGCGAATTCGTGTGACAAGGTTGGCGGCTGCACCTAAATACCGCCGCTCCCGAGGGAGTGGTCGATGACGACGGATGCAATTTCCGAGAGCAGCGCGAAGAGCGATTTCTGGCAAGGCGTGCGGCTGTCCATGCCGGTCGTGGTCGCATCGGCGCCGTTCGCGGTCTTGTTCGGCGCACTCGCGGTCGAGCAGGGGTTCTCGGTCCTCGAAGCGTTCCTGATGAGCGCGCTCGTCTTCGGCGGGGCCAGTCAGATGGTCGGCATCCAGTTGTTCGGCCAGCATGTCGCACCGTGGCTCATCGTGCTGTCGATCTTTGCCGTCAATTTCCGCCATGTGCTCTATTCCGCCGGCATCGGGCGACGCATCGCGCACTGGCCGCTGATCCAGAAGGCGCTCGGCTATTTTATCCTGACCGATCCGCAGTTCGCGGTGGCCGAGGCGAGGGCGCAGTCCGGCCAGACGGTCGGCTTTGCCTGGTATCTCGGACTTGGGCTGCCGGTCTATGTTCTGTGGATTGTCGAAAGCGCGTTGGGCGCAGTGTTCGGCAAGCTCATCCCCGACACCCATGCGCTCGGCATCGATTTCCTGCTGCCGATCTACTTCCTGGGTCTTGTGCTGGGCTTCCGCAAGCGGCCCCTGTGGCTGCCGGTGGTCGTCGCCAGCGCCGTCGGCTCCATCATCGCCTACAAGACGGTCGGCTCGCCCTGGCACGTTTCGATCGGCGCCGTCACCGGCATCCTGCTCGCCGTCATCCTGCCGCCCCGCCACAGCGGCGTGGAGGCGCGACCGTGAGCACGACATTCTGGATCATCATCGCGGCGGCGATCGCGACTTATCTCACGCGCATCGGCGGGCATCTGGTCATCTCGCGTTTCGAGAACATCCATCCGCGCGTAGAGGCAGGATTGAACGCCGTGCCGGCGGCAGTTCTAACGACGCTGGTGGCGCCTGAAATGTTGAATGCAGGACCAGCGGAATGGGCTGCACTCGTGGTCACGGCTCTGGTGTCGCTGCGCGGCGGGCTGATGCCGATGTTTCTGGCTGGAGCCGCGGTGTTGATCGCGGCTCGGCAGTTCGTGGGCTGATCTTGCGGGCGCCATCGGTTTGGACCGTTGGCGCTGCCCCTCATCTGCCTGCCGGCATCTTCTCCCGTATAGTGACGGGGAGAAGGGAACTGAGGGCAACGCCGGTGCCGTTCTTGCAACGTCAGATTCGCGAAGGCGGCGATGATAGCCTCCTTCTCCCCGTCGCTATACGGGGAGAAGGTGCCGGAAGGCGGATGAGGGGCAGCGCGGCAGTCCTCCAAGTTGAATATCGGTCACTTCAAATCTTCGCGTCATGCGGCAGGGGCGCAGTCGCTTTCTCAAGCCAGGCCAGCGTCTCGCCGTCGAGCATCGGGCCGATCTCGGCCAGCACGCGGGCGTGGTAGGCGTCGAGCCATTGCAGTTCGTCGCGCGTCAGCAGGTCGGTGCGTACCAGCCGCTTGTCGATCGGCGCCAGGGTCAGGGTCTCGAAGCCGTGCATGGCGATGTCGCCGCCTTCGATCGGCTCCGCCGGCGTCACCAGGATGAGGTTCTCGATGCGGATGCCGTAGGAGCCTTCCTTGTAATAGCCGGGCTCGTTGGACAGCATCATGCCCTCGAGCAGCTTTTCTGTGCCGGTACGGGCGATACGCTGCGGCCCTTCATGGACGGCCAGGTAAGAGCCGACGCCATGGCCGGTGCCGTGGGCGAAATCGCAGCCGTGCCGCCACAACGCCACGCGGGCGACGGCGTCGATCTCGGAGCCACGCGTGCCGGCGGGGAAGCGCAAGGTGGAGATGCCGATCATGCCCTTCAGCACAAGGGTGAAGCGTTCGCGCATCTCTTCGGTCGGCTCGCCGATGGGCACGGTTCGGGTGATGTCGGTGGTGCCATCCTGGTACTGGCCGCCGGAATCGAGCAGGAACAGTTCGCCCGCTTGAAGTTTGCGGCTGGTGGCGCGCGACACGCGGTAATGCATGATGGCGCCGTTGGGGCCAGCGCCCGAGATCGTGTCGAAGGACACGTCGCGCAGAGGCATCTGCGTTTCCTCGCCGGTCGCCCGCCGGGTCTCCTCCAGCCTGGTGACGACGTCGATCTCGTCGAGGCTCCCTGGCTCCTGGCGGTCCAGCCAGCACAGCAACTTGGCGATGGCGGCGCCGTCGCGACGGTGAGCGGCGCGGCTGCCATTGATCTCGGCCTGGTTCTTGGTGGCGCGCGGAATGCGGGCAGGGTCGGCGGCCGCGATGACGGCGCCGCCATTCTCCTCGACAAGCATGCGCAATTTGTCCGCCGCCAGAACCGGATCGAGCGCGATCTTCGCGCCATCCTTGGCGAGGGCAACAACCGCCGCTTCGAACTCAGCCGGCCCGTGCAGATCGGCAAGCTGCGTGAGATAGGCCGCGACCTGGCGCGAGAATTTGCGCTGATCCATGAACAGCTGGTGTGATCCGTCGGCGGCAAGAATGGCGAAACCCAGAGCCAGAGGCGTGTGCGGCACGTCGCCGCCGCGAATGTTGAAGGCCCAGGCGATGGAGGACGGGTCGGTCAGTACGGCGTGGGTGGCGCCATCCGAGCCGATGGCAGCCGCGAGCCGCGCCAGCTTGTCCCTGGCCAGCTCGCCGGCAAAGCCGATCGGGTGAATCTCGACGGGGGCGGCAGGCGCTTCCGGCTGATCAGCCCAGATGATGTCGATCGGGTTCTGGTCGAGCGGCACCAGGACCGCTCCGGTCTTGTCCGCCGAGGCCTGCAGAGCCTTGACCTCGCTGATCGTATGCAGCCACGGATCGAAACCAAGTCGCGCTCCTTTGCCCAGATTGTCCTTGAGCCAGGAGGCAGGTGGATTGTCGACCA
Source organism: Mesorhizobium sp. ES1-1 (assembly GCF_020164785.1). Lineage (GTDB taxonomy): Bacteria > Pseudomonadota > Alphaproteobacteria > Rhizobiales > Rhizobiaceae > Mesorhizobium. The sequence continues at coordinate 269,180 of NZ_JAIUGX010000004.1, forward strand.
GGCTTTCGATCGAAAAGATGTCAAGATCGACCTCGCCGCGCACCTGCAACGTGTAGCGGCCGTCGACAAAGACGAAGGCCCGCTCGCGCAGCACGATGGCGACACCGGCCGAGCCACTGAAGCCGGTCAGCCATTTCAGCCGAGCCGAACGATCGGCGACATATTCGCCCTGGTGTTCGTCGGCGCGCGGAATGACAAACCCGTCGAGGCCATTCTCCGCCATCCATTTGCGCAGCAGTTCCACGCGCGGTTTGCCGACGGTCGGGTCGCCTGCGGAATCGAAGGTCTGGAACATTGTGGGCCTCCTCTATTCGCGCGACCGTAGCCTACGGCCCTGGAAATCGGAATCGATTTCCAGGGGGGCAAACTGCTACGGCGTCGCCTGGCTGACAACAGGCTGGGCTTGGTCCAAGCCGGTCTCAGTGCTTGAGGTGGATGGTCACCCAGCCTTCGCGGTGCAAGGTGCGCACATGGCGGAAATTCTGACCGACATAGGCCGAGATGACGGCATCGCGCTGGCGCTCGAGGATGCCGGAGAGCACGATCGAGCCGCCAAGTGCGATATGACCGGCCATCTGCGGCGCCAGCCGCATCAGCGGGCGCGCCAATATGTTGGCGACGATGAGATCGAAGGGCGCGCGCTTGCCGAAGATCGGGTGGTGAAAGCCAGGCGCGGTCACCGTCTCGATCAGCGCCTTGACGTGGTTGAGCCGGGCATTTGCGGCGGCGACCCTGACCGCCACCGGATCGATGTCCGTGGCCAACACGGGAATATGCGCCAGCTTGGCAACGGCGATGGCCAGCACCGCACTTCCGGTGCCGAGGTCGAGCGCGTTGCGCGGGCGCTCGCGCCGCACGACCTTCTCCAGCATTTCCAGGCAGCCTGACGTGGTGCCATGGTGGCCAGTGCCGAAGGCAAGGCCGGCCTCGATCTCGATTGCGAGTTCGCCGCTGTGTCGCTTTGCGCGATCATGCCCGCCATGGACGAAGAAACGTCCGGCGCGCACCGGCTTCAATCCTTCCAGCGAGCGCGCGACCCAGTCCACGTCCGGCAGCGCCTCGCGCTCGATGAGCGGCGACAGCGAAAGACCGGCGAGTATGTCCTTTACCCGCGCCTCCACATCGTCGACGTCGTCATCTGCATAGAGCGAGACTTCGTGGATGTCCTTGTCCTCGTCGACCTCGAGCACCGAGATCGGCAGGCCGTCATCCTCGAAGGCTACTTCGAACGCCGCGAAGACGCGCTCGGCCTCGATCTTGCCGGTGATGAAATGCAGCCGCGTCTGGGTCATGGATTCCATTCTTGTTGAGCGTGACGCGATACGGTCACGCCTAGCCTTTGGCCGCCAGCCGTTTCAGCTTGGCGATGGCGGTCTCCGCGCCTTCGCCATAGGCGATCGTGCCGGCAAACTCGCCCTTGCCGTCCAGCAGCAGGACCGACGCCGTGTGGTCCATCGTGTAGTCGCCGTCGCCGGTGTCGACCTTTTTCCAATAGATGCCGAAGGACTTGGCCATGGCGTGGACCTTATCGGGGTCGCCGGTGATGCCGGTGATCCGGTCGGAAAAATTGCTCACATAGGTGTTCATCACTTCGGGCGTGTCGCGCTCCGGGTCGACCGAGACGAAATAGGCATGCAGGTTCTTGCCGTCGTCGCCAAGGGTCTTCAGCCAGCCGGCGAGTTCGAACAGCGTGGTCGGACAGACCTCCGGGCAATGGGTGAAGCCGAAGAACACCACACTCGGCTGGCCTCTGAACGCGGCCTGTGTGATCGGCGCGCCTTTCTGGTCGACCAGGGTGAAGGCGTCGCCATAGGGCTTGCCGCCATACAAACTTCTGTACCAGTTGAACGTCATCATCCCTGTGACACCCGCCATCAGCACGAGGATGCCGATCAGGATGAAGCGCATTGTGGGGGATGGTTGAGTGGACATAGCGGTTGACCCAAGCAGAACTGTACATGCTGTGAACTCTGGGCGCGGTGGCGAGAATCCAGATTTCGAGAGCGTGCGACCATAGTGTTTCGTTTGGCCGGACGCAAAGAGGTCGCGTTGACGCAACCGGTTCGCGGTTTGGTTAGCCAGGCGACTTGCAAAGCTGCGCGGTTCGTCCCACCTGTGACCGGCAACTCGAAACGCAGGAGGCTGGCTTGCCACGATTGACCGGGCGAAAACTCATCGGCAGCGCACTGGCCGCCTCCACGATGCTTGGCGCCGCCAACGCGATGGCCGAGGAAGTCGGCAAGGTCGGCGTGGACTGGGTCGGCAACGATATCATCGTCGAAGCGATCAAGGACCCGAAAGTTGAGGGCGTCACCTGCCACGTTTCCTATTTCGATCGAAGTGTCATTGACCGGCTGCATAAGGGCAATTGGTTCGAAGACCCGTCCGATTCCTCGATCTCCTGCCGCCAGACCGGCCCGATCACCATCGGTGACATCGACATGGGCGAAGGCGGCGAGGAAGTGTTCAAGCAAGGCATCAGCCTCATCTGGAAGAAGCAGGTGGTGAACCGCATCTACGATAAAGCCAACGAGACGCTGATCTACCTGTCGCATTCGCGCCAGGTCCAGGATGGCTCGGCCAAGATGTCGGTGACCACGGTGCCGCTTTACGGACAGAACGTGGTGTGGAGCAACGGAAAGCCGAAATAGGCGTCCAGCGCCGCGTTGCGACTGGCTCACGGACGATTGCTGCCGCCTTGCGGGAGCAATCGCTCGGGGGTAAAGCGGCCGGCATGGATCGTTCCGAAGCTCTCGTGCCAAAGGATTCCGCACCGCGCATCCATACGACGGCGGAACTGAAGGCATGTAAACTCGCCCGCTATGTCTCGATCGGCGAGCGAGTGGTGCTGCGCGAGGTGACCGTCGGCGACTTCTCCTATTTCGAGCGCCATTCGGAAGCCATCTACACAACCATCGGCAAGTTCTGTTCGATCGCCGCCAACAGCCGTCTCAACGCGCTTGAACATCCAATCGAGCGGCTGACTCAGCACAAGGTCAGCTATAGGCCGAACGAGTATTTCCGCTGGCTGGGGGTCGATGCCGCGTTCCGCCAGCGGCGGCAGGCGAAAGAAGTGACCATCGGCCATGATGTGTGGATCGGCCACGGCGCGGTGATCATGCCGGGCGTGCATATCGGCAATGGCGCAGTCGTCGGCGCCAATGCAGTGGTGACGCATGATGTGGCCCCTTACACGATCGCGACCGGCGTGCCCGCCAGACCCTTGCGGCCGCGTTTCGTCGACGACATCGCGGCACGGATCGAACGCCTGGCCTGGTGGGACTGGCCGGTCGACAAGCTGGCTCGCGCTGTTCCCGACATGCAGACCATGTCCATCGAGATGTTCCTCGATCGCTGGGAGTCCGACGGCATTTCAGCTTCCGCCCGCCAATAGGCGGAGCCGGTCCGTGGCCGCCATCGCGGCGGTTCGGTTGCTGCGGTGGGGAACCGGACACCGCGCGAAGTGTTTCTTGTGGGGGCACTAATGGACTTGGATCATGGAAAAAATCTTCACCAAGGTCGCCAACAAAGTCGCCCATCTGGCCGGGTTGCCTCTGACATTCGCCGCTTGTTGCCTGATCGTCATTGTCTGGGGCGTGAGCGGACCAGTGTTCGGCTTCTCGGACACCTGGCAATTGGTGATCAACACCGGCACCACCATCATCACCTTCCTGATGGTGTTCCTCATCCAGAATACCCAGAACCGCGACGGCGCCGCCATGCAGGCCAAGCTCGACGAACTGATCCGTGTCAGCAAAGGTCACAATCACTTCATCGGCATCGAGCATTTGACCGAGTCGGAAGTCGAGGAAATCCGGGCGAAATGCGAGAAGGCGGCGAAACGTTACGACCAGCAGCGCGAGGAGAAGATCGCCACCATGGCTGCGAACAAAGTCGAGGCGCGCAAGCGTACGGCTAACAAGAAGAGCGCTGCATAGTTCGGGCCGTCATCTCATTGCTTCATGAACGCCGCGAAGGGCTCCTTGTAATCGGGATGCCAGCGCGACAGGGCCGGGCGGTTCTCGATGATGTCGCCGATTGCCCAGGCCATGCGCTTTTCGTCCAGTGGGCGCGCCGCCTCATTGTCCGGGCACAGAATGTAGAAGTCGCGCAGCGTCATCGACTCAAGCATGAAATCGACCACCTGCTCGCCGGTCCATGCTCCCGCCGGCTTCTCGGTGGCGCCCACGGTGAGCCCGGTATAGGTGAAGCCCGGGATAAGCAGGTGCGCGGCGACATGGGCGCCGGGCTCGTTGCGCAGCGCGTGGGCAAGGCCCTCCGTAAACGTCTTCACGCCGGCCTTGGAGACATTGTAGGCGAGGTTGCCGGGCGGCGTGGTAATGCCTTGCTTGGAGCCGGTGTTGACAATGAGTCCGGGCTTTGCAGCCGCCAGCATGCGCGGCGCGAAAGCCTCGACACCATGGACGACGCCCCAGAAATTGATGTCCAGCAGCCGCCTCCAGGCTTCGCGATTTTCCCACGGCTTGCCGGGGTTGTTGCCGATGCCGGCATTGTTCATCAGCATCGACACGCCGCCGAACGCGCCGAATGCCCGGTCAGCGAGGCGGTCGACCTCATCGGCCTTCGAGACATCCGTCGCCACGGCGAGCACAGCTTCATCGCCAGCGATGGCGGCGACGGCGCGGGAGGCATCGTCGAGGCGTGTGCCGCCAATGTCGGCCAGCACGATCTTCATGCCCATCAGCGCCAGCCGCTTGGCGGCCGCGAGGCCGATGCCGCTGGCGGCGCCGGTGATCACGGCGGTTTTGCCTCGGCCAAGCGCGGGCAGAGCGTTCTGGATTTCGACGTCGGTGATCATAGGCAGGCTTCCTTGCTTTATGCGCGCAACTTAGTGCTGGTACAGGCCGGTGCAAGCCCGTAACGGCACGTGCCCGGGTTGACCACTCAGGTCCTTACCGCGCATGTTGGCGTGGTAATGGAGATTGCCTGTTGACGGACTGGGTTGAAATTCTGAAGGAGCAGACGCGCACCGGGGACCAGATGGGACGGGAAGTGCCGCAAATGCTTGCCGATCCCGACATCAGCGAAGCGCAGGTGAGAACGCTGTTCTCTGCACTGGAAAAACAGGCCGAATTCGTCGAGAAACTGCGTATGGCGCTGGAAAAGTTCGGCCATGATTTCCCGATCATCAAGGCGGCCGAACGGTTGGAGGAGCGCTATGGCGATCTTGCCGCGTCCGTGGCCGAAAAGCTGAAGGCTATGCGCAAATAGGCTATCTATCGAGGACCCGCGAGAAACGCGTGTCCGGCACCAGCCATACCAAGGCGACGGCGACGTAGAGCCCCACTCCGATCCATCGGTCGACGAAGGTGAGCGCTATGGCGGCGATGTAGACGGCGAGGGAAAGCCTTCCCTTGCGGTCATTGCCCACCGCCTTGGCAAAGGCAGTGTCCGGTCCGTGCAGCCGATGCAGCGCGGTGACCAGGATGGTGTAGGCCGTCGCGCACATGACGAGGTCGAAACCGTAGACCGCGACCGGAACCGTGGCGAAATGGTTTTCGCCCATGAAGGCGGTGGTGACGGGCATCAGCGACAGCCAGAACAGCAAATGCAGGTTGGCCCACAGGACGCGGCCGTCGACGCGCTGCACGGTGTGAAACATGTTGTGCAGATTGTTCCAGTAGATGCCGACATTGACGAAGGACAGCACGTAGCACAGGAAGACCGGCCATTGCGGCAGCAAGGCCGAAAAGTCCTCACCCTCGGGCACCTTCAAATCCAGGACCATGATGGTGATGATGATGGCGACCACGCCATCGGTGAATGCCTCGACCCTGCCTTTGCCCATGAAGGTCCCTTATCCCGCTCCCGGCAGTCTAGACCAGGCGACCGCCGCCGTTAAAGGCTTCGATCCGGTTCTCAACCGTTCGGTGTTCCAGTCGACAGACCGGCGCGCTGTCGGGGAACGCCCAGGCCGGTATCCGGGGGCTCGCCGCCGGCCGGCCTGTCCTCGATCATGTGCGTGTTGCGCCAGTTGCCGAAGCGATAGTAGGCGGCGGCCAGCACCAGCGAGGTGATCGAGCCGGCGGGAAAACTCCACCAGAGCGCTTCCTCGCCGAGTAAGCCCCGCATGAAATAGGCAAAGCCGGTACGCACGATAAGGACCGAGATCACCAGGATGATCAGCGGCGGCATCACGGCCCCGGTGGCGCGTACGGTGGCGAACAGCACGATGGTGATGCCGAACAGGATGAACGACCACGACGCCACGGTGTTGATGTGGACGGCGATGTCGATCGCGGCGCTCTCGCGGCTGAGGAACAGGCCGAGGATCGAGCGGTCGAACAGCCACAGCAACGCGACGAGCGCGCCGGTCAGGACCAGGTTGAAGCCGACGCCGGAGGCGGCGATGCGGCCGATCCGGTCCCAGCGCCCCGCGCCGACATTCTGTGCCGCCATGGACGAGACCGCAGCGCCGATGGCCAGCGCCGGCATCTGGATGTAGGTCCATAGCTGGGCGGCGATGCCATAGGCGGCGGCAACACGGGAGCCGTAGCCGTTGACCATGCCCATCACCGTCAGCGCCGATGCCGAGATGACGATCATCTGCAGGCCCATGGGCACGCCCTTGAAGACGACGAAGCGCAGCAAGGCCGGGTCCGGCCGCAGCAGCGCCAGGTCGGCGCCGGCCAGCCGCAGCGGATGCCTGCGCGCATAGAGCGCTATGAGAAGTGCGATCGCGCTGACGGTCTGCCCGATCAGGGTCGACATTGCCGATCCGGCGATGCCGAGTTCGGGGAAGGGGCCGATGCCCCGAATGAGCAAGGGGTTGAGCACGATGTCGAGCGCCACCGCCAACGCCATGAAGAAGAACGGCGTACGGGAATCGCCGGCGCCGCGCAGCACGGTCATGACGAAGGACAGAAGGTTCATCATCGGCACGGCGATGAAGATGATGCGCAGATAGGAGCGTGCCAGCGGCAACGCATCGGCCGGTGTGCCGAGCGCGTTGAGGATCGCGTCGACCCAGATCCAGCCGCACACCGCGAACACCACCGAGATGGCGAAGAAGAAGCTGGCGCTGGTGCCGACGATGCGGCGCGCCTCCGGCAGGTCGCGGGCGCCGACCGACTGTGCGACCAGGATGGTGGCCGCCATGCCGATGCCGAACACCGTGCCCAGGATGAGGAACAGGACAAGGTTGGCATTGGAGGTCGCGGTCAGCGCCGATTCGCCCAGGAAGCGGCCAACCCAGACGGCGTTGATCGACCCGTTGAGCGATTGAAGCACGTTGGAGCCGAGCACAGGCAAGGCGAACAGCAGCAATGTTCGGGGAATGGGACCGCTGGTCAGGTCGCCGGTGCGCCGGCGCGGCAGCATTTTTTCGGTCATGGCGGCTACTCGGCAAGGTTTATCTGGATTTGCCCGGTTGCCGGGCCAAGCGAACGGTCAGCACAGTGGGACAAGGCCCATTGCTGTAACCTGTTCTCAAAACGATCGGAATGGGATATTGCTCCCAGGACATCCTTATCGGATGTGTGGATAGCCGGGGGGCCAATGTCCAATACTTCGCTGTTTTCCGAGCGCCTGAGCCGGCGCGCGTTCCTGGGTGCGTCTGCTTTGGGCGCGGCGTCGCTGGGGCTTTCAGCCTGTACCACGACGGACGTCGCGCCGCCGATGGCCGCGGCGCCAACCAATCCGGCAACAGGCGATCCCGCACCTGCCGATCCGGCATCAGGCGACACGGCCAGCATGTATGCGGCGCGAACCGATGAAGGCTATCAATTGCCGGCAATCCCGGTTGCCAAGCTCGATCCGAGATTCGTGCGCCAGATCGTGGCCGACCCGACCGGCGAAAAGCCAGGCACGATCGTCGTCGATGTCTCCGAGCACTTCCTCTATCTGGTACGCGAAGACGGCAAGGCCATGCGTTATGGCGTCAGCCTGGGCAAGGCCGGTTTCGGCTGGACCGGCAGCGCCGTGATCCAGGCGCGCAAGAAGTGGCCGGTGTGGACGCCGCCGCCGGAAATGATCAAGCGCCGGCCGGAACTGGCCAAATACAAGGACGGAATGCCGCCTGGCCCGCAGAGCCCGCTTGGCGCGCGCGCCCTCTATCTGTTCCGCGACGGCAAGGACACGATGTACCGGCTGCACGGCACGCCCGAATGGGAGTCCATCGGCAAGAACGCTTCGTCGGGCTGCGTGCGCTTCATGAACCAGGACATCATCGACCTATACAGCCGCGTCAACGGCCCTGCGCAGGTCTTCGTTCGCCCGAACCTGTCGGCCGCCGGCAAGAACATGGCGGTGTCGAACAGGACGGCCGAGCCGATCGATGCCGGCGTGCCGAAGGATGCGGAGTTCCTTAAATAGCGCCAAGATCCGGCCGGGGGTGCTGTCCCCGGCGCCTGGCCCTTACTTCCTGGCGAGCCCCGGCAGCGTAACCTGATAGACCAAGAACATGGTGTCGACATTGGCGCCGTCTTCGGCCTTGTAGGGAGCGCCGACCTGGAACCCGTCCTGGGTCAGGAAGTCGTTGTCATTGGCGACAAACAGGAAATAGTCGTCGGGCAATCTGGGGTCCAGTACGCTGGCGAGCGACATCGCTTCCCACTTCTCGGACAGATTGTCGTGATCGTTCGGCGCGCCATTGTGCAGGCCGAAGCGGCCAAGCTCCGCCCTGTCGTTGAGGTCGATGAACGGCGCAAGTCTGGCCGGCGTCACCGACGCATCGAGCCCGCCTTTGACCGCGACTGGCCTGTCCGCGGCATCGAAGGCGCTGCCGGCGATGTCGGTGGCGGCGGAAACGTCGACGATCGAGATCTCTCGGTACAGCGAGGCGTCTCCCTTCAAGCCCTGGCCGTTGCCGCTGTCGCGCACCAGCATCATGAATGCGGTGTCCGACAAAGCCACGATCTCGCTTTGTGCGGCGACCTTGGTCTTGCCCTTGGCGTCCTTGAACACCGGCAGCGGCACGACATATTCGTGCGCCAGCTTGAGGTGTCCGAGGTCGGACGCGTCATAGACCAGCGCCCGCGTGTTCTGCCGGGTCGCCGGCGAATCCCCGCCGTCCTGCCGCGGCGCCGACTGCAGCACGGCAATGAGGAACTTGCCGTCCGGCGTCATCGCCATGCCTTCGAGGCCCTGGTTGTTCTGGCGGCCGGTTTCTGGATCCTTCGGATCGGGATCGGCGGCGCCAGGGCCCGGATTGTCGGAGGAGAAGTTCGGCGTGCCCTTGCGCATCGGGACCAGCGCCGCCGGCGGCTGGGTCGCCGAGAGCAGGCGGCCCTCGGCGGAAAAGCGGTAGATGTTGGGTCCGTACTCATCGGAAATGAACATCGAACCGTCGGGCAGCCGCACGATGGCCTCGTTGTCGACGGCGAGCTTGCCATTGGTGGCCGCCGGCAGGATCGGCATGTCGCCGGAGGCCGGACGCACATCCGACAGCGGATCGAGGCCGGTCGCGTCGGCGCCCTTGTCGTCGGTCAGCAGCAGCGTGTCGGCAAGTGTCGCCTTCACACCTGTCTGCTCCTGGCCGGCGGCGGGCGACGCGCCCGGCGGGACCGGTCTGAACTCGATTCCGATCGTGTTGAGGCGCGGGCGGTAATCGGTGGTGCCGGCGACATTGTAGCCGCGGTCCGGCAGCAGCCAGAGCGAACCCTTGTAGCCGGCCTGGTCATGCGCCCATCCGGATGTGTCGATCGCCATGCCCGAACCCGATCCGAAGGTCTCGCCGAACTTGTCGCGCTGGGCAGCCGGGATGCGGCCGACGCCGACCAGTCCCTTGTTGATGAAACTGGTGCCGCCGACGGTCGCCGTGCTGTCGGCCAAAGCCGGCGTCGACGCCGTGAACAATGCCAGGGCGACGCAGACTGACGCATTTCTGGATAGGTGTTTCATGGATGATCCTCTTTAATGCGCAGGGCACCGTGGACGGGTGGGCCTGGGCCGGACTGCAAAAGGCACCAATGACGATCCGGGTGCGCCCTTGCATGTCGGTCTACGGCGCGAACATGATGCTTGCGTGACAGGCGGCGTTGGACGCCGGTGGGGCGCCAAGATTTAGAGCGCTCCGCGTCGGGACGCTGCTGACGGCAGGGCAATGGGCGGTACCGAGGATCACCATGGACGATGACGCCGCACGGGACAGCAGACGCGAACGCCGACGCGGGCGCCTGGGCGAGGCCGGCAGCGAGAGCAGCCGCCAGACCAATTACCATTCGCTGAAAAACCCCTTCCTGCCGCAGCCGATCTTTTCCGACGACCATGTGGCGGCGATCCACGATGCCGCGCTGCGCGTGCTGGATGAACTCGGCATCAAGGTGCTGCTGCCGCAGGCGCGCGATTACCTCGCGGGAGCAGGCGCGCTGGTCGATCCCGACACCGACATGGTGCGCATGGGCCGCGACATGGTGGCGGCGGCCTTGGCATCGGCACCGAGATCCATCCAGGCCCACGCCGGGTCGCGCGCCCGCGACCTGACGCTCGAACTCGGCTCGATGAGTTTCCTGGCGGGCTCCGGCGCGCCGAACGTGACCGACCTCGAGCGGGGAAGGCGGGCTGGAACATTGGCCGATTTCGAAGATCTTATGCGGCTTGTTCAGCATTTCGACGTGCTGCACATGCTGGGACCCTGTATCGAGCCGCAAGATGTCGACAACCGCATTCGCCACTATGCCGTCAACCGCGCCCAACTGACCCTGTCGGACAAGTTTCCGTTCGTCTTTGCGCGCGGCACGCCCCAGGTCGAGGACGGGTTCGAGATGATAAGGTTGGCGCGCGGCCTGTCACAGTCCGAGTTCCTGGCCAATGCCCATTGCTACACCGTCATCAACACCAACTCGCCGCGTCAGCTCGACATTCCGATGGCGCAAGGCATCATCGATTTTGCCCGGGCAGGGCAGGTCCTGGTCATCACCCCATTCTGCCTGGCGGGCGCCATGGCGCCGATCACCGTCGCAGGGGCGCTGACATTGCAGCATGCCGAGGCCTTGGCCGGCCTGACGCTGGCGCAGATCGTGCGCGCGGGCGCGCCGGTCGTCTACGGATCGTTCTCGTCCAATGTCGACATGAAATCGGGCGCGCCGGCCTTCGGCACGCCTGAGCACGTCAAGGCGACGCTGGGCGCCGGCCAGCTGGCGCGCTTCACCGGCCTGCCTTGGCGGTCCGGCGGCGGCAGCGCCGCCAATATTTCGGACGCTCAGGCCGCGCACGAAACGCAATTCGCGCTATGGGGGTCGGTCCTGGCCGGGGCGACGATGTGCATCCATGCGGCGGGCTGGCTGGAAGGCGGCCTCAGCGTGTCCTTGGAAAAGCTGATCACCGACATCGAGGCGTTGCAGACGATTGCCGAACTCTGCGTACCCACTGCCGGCGACAGCGATGCCATCGGCTTCGAGGCGATCGCTGAAGTGCAGCCTGGCGGGCATTTCTTCGCGGCCGGCCACACCATGGCCCGCTACCGCACGGCCTTTTACGAACCGCTGGTCGCCGACTGGTCGAATTTCGGCAACTGGACGCAAAGCGGCTCGAAGACGGCGACCGAGCGCGCAACGGGCATCTGGAAGCGCACGCTCGCCGATTTCGTGCCGCCGGCGTCGGCGGCCGCAACGTCGGGCGTGCTCGACGAGTTCATCGCGAAGCGCACGCAGGAGGGCGGCGCGCTGCCGGTGTCCTAGGGCTGGGAAGCGCCGCAACGGCCATTGGCAATCCGTGCTTCCCGTGCAGAAATAGCGGCCATGCAGGATGAAGCCGTCGCCCTTGTGATTTTTCTCTGCCTGGTGGCGGCTCCGCTGGCCACAATCGCAATCTGGCCGAGGCTTCCGGCCAGGCACCGCGATGATGAGACGAACAATGTCCTGCGGCTCGCAGCCAACCTGTTCGGCGTGATGACATCGCTGGTGCTGGGGCTGATGATCAATTCCGCCAAGAACACCTATGAATCGGTCGACCACAATGTCCACGCCTATGCGACCGACCTGATCCTGCTCGACAGGACCTTGCGCCAATATGGCCAGGAAGCCGATGCGGTGCGTGAGCCGCTGGCCGCCTATGTGCAGAGGGTCGCCAGCCAATGGTCGCAGACCGAGGAAAATCCGGTCGTCGCCAACCGGCTGTCCGAGCATCTGCTGACAGAAATCGGCACCCGGATGAACGCTTTGCCGACGATCGATGCCGCGCATGATTTCCTGTTGCAGGATGCCCGCCAGCGCCTGCGGCAAGTGCTGGACCAGCGCTGGGTGCTGATCGAACAGTCGGAAGGCTCGATTCCCAGACCTCTGATCGCCATGCTGGTGGCGTGGCTGGGGTTGATCTTTGCCAGTTTCGGGTTCCGGGCACCGCGCAATGCAATCACGGTTTCAACGTTTGTCGTGTCGGCCGCGCTGATCGCCGGAGCGGTCTATCTGATCCTCGACATGGACGTGCCGTTCTCCGGCCCGATCCAGATTTCCCCGGCGCCGGTGCAAAGGGCGTTGGCGGAGTTGCAGCAATGACGTACCGTTCGTCGAACGATTATCGGAAAGGGTGACGACATGGGTTTCGATCAGTATCACGAACCGCCGGAAGAGCTGTCGCAGGAAGTGCGCACCTTTGCCCGCATGATCACCTCGTTGATCGAGGAGGCCGAAGCCATCAGCTGGTACGAGCAGCGCATGTCGGTCGAGCAAAACGACCAGGCCCGCGCGATCATGAAGAATGCGCAGCAGGAGGAGTTCAAGCATTTCGGCATGAACCTCGAATTCCTGCTGCGGATAAAGGACGATTGGCGCGCGGAGCTGAAAGAAATCCTGTTTACGACGGGCGATATCGTCGAGGCGGGCGAAGCGGGCGAGAAGAAGGTGGATTGACCGACTTCGGACCTGCCAACCCCAAGATCACACCGCCGCGACGAATCCGTCCAGAACGCGTTTCTGGCCGGCCTTGTCGAAGTCGATGGTCAGCTTGTTGCCTTCGATGGCGGAGATGTTGCCGTTGCCGAATTTCTGATGGAAGACGCGGTCGCCGACGCTGAAGGCGGAGGGTGTGTCGGAGACTGATTTGGCGACCAGTTCGCCGTCGATGGTGCGGCCCTTCACCGAGGTGCGGCCGGCCCCGTAGCCGCTATCGGTTTCGCCATAACCGATGCGCTCGACCTGGTGGCCGGAGCGCGAGCCCCAATTGCGGTCGGTCGCTTCGGTGCGGTTGGCCTGCGCTCGCTGCCAGCCCGGTGTGGCATAGGTGTTCGAGAAGGCGCCGGATTTTTCAGTGTCGGCGCCGACATTGTCGAAGCGCGACGCGCCATACGGGTTCTGCCGCCCCGCGCCCTGGCCGCCGCGGCCGGAGGCGAACGAGCCGCCGCCATAGGAATTGCCATAGCCGCCATAGGAATTGCCGCCTTCGGCGATCTCGATATGCGCTTCCGGCAGTTCGTCGAGGAAGCGTGACGGGATGGTCGACTGCCACAGGCCATGGATGCGGCGGTTTGAGACGAACCAGAGATGCAGGTTCTTCTTGGCGCGGGTAAGGCCGACATAGGCGAGGCGGCGCTCTTCCTCCAGGCCGGAGCGCCCGCCTTCGTCGAGCGCGCGCTGGTGCGGAAACAGGCCTTCCTCCCAGCCGGGCAGGAAAACGGTCTCGAATTCGAGGCCCTTGGCCGAATGCAGCGTCATGATGTTGACGGCGTCGAGCGTTGCGTTCTGCTCGGCGTCCATGACCAGCGCGACATGTTCGAGGAAGGAGCGCAGCGACTCGTATTCCTCCATGGAACGGATCAGTTCCTTGAGGTTTTCCAGCCGGCCCGGCGCTTCGGCCGAGCGATCGTTCTTCCACATGTCGGTGTAGCCGCTCTCCTCGAGAATGGTCTCGGCGAGCTCGGTGTGCGGCGTGGTCTCCAGCGCCTTTTGCCAGCGCTCGAAATTGGCGGTGACTTCGCGCAGCGAAGCGCGCGGCTTTGGCTTCAATTCGTCGCTCTCGGCCAGCTTGGCGGCTGCTTCCAGCATCGGCACACGCAGCGCGCGGGCGGTGTCGTGGATCTGGCGGATGGTGGTTTCGCCGAGGCCGCGCTTCGGCACATTGACGATGCGTTCGAAGGCGAGGTCGTCGGCGCCTTGCGCGACGACGCGGAAGAAGGCCATTGCGTCGCGGATTTCCATGCGCTCATAGAAACGCGGCCCGCCGATGACGCGGTAGTTGAGGCCCAGCGTGACGAAACGATCCTCGAACTCCCGCATCTGGAAGGAGGCGCGGACAAGGATCGCCATGTCGTTGAGATTGTGCTTCTGCCGCTGATAGCTCTCGATGGTCTCGCCGACGGCGCGGGCTTCCTCTTCGGAATCCCAGGCGGCGTGGACATGCACCTTGCCGTCCTCGGGCTCGTCGCGGTCGGTGAACAGGGTCTTGCCGAAGCGCCCCTCATTGTGAGCGATGAGGTGGGAGGCAGCGCCGAGAATGTGCGCCGTGGAGCGGTAGTTGCGCTCCAGCCTGATGATGGTAGCGCCGGGAAAGTCCTTGTCGAAGCGCAGGATGTTGTCGACCTCGGCGCCGCGCCAGCCATAGATGGACTGATCGTCGTCGCCGACGCAGCAGATGTTGACCTTGTTTTCGCTCGCGGCCGTACGCGAGCTTCGCTCGCTGGCCTCCGCGGGGGCGGTCTGGCCGGCCGACGCCCGGTCGGGCTTGCGGCCTTCGGCCGTTCGCAGATCCGTCGATGTTGACGCGCGCCCGCTCTCCGGCCGCTGCGCCAGGAGGCGAAGCCACATGTATTGGGCGGTGTTGGTGTCCTGGTACTCGTCCACGAGGATGTATCGGAAGCGCTTGTGATATTCCTTCAACACATCCGGGTTGGCGCGGAAGATGCGGATCGGGTGGCACAAGAGGTCGCCGAAGTCGCATGCATTCAGCGTTTGCAGCCGCGCCTGGTAAGCCTTGTAGAGTTCGCGGCCCTTGCCGTTGGCGAAGGCGCGGGCGTCACCCTCGGCAATGTCGGCGGGACCCTGGCCCTTGTTCTTCCATCCGTCGATCATCTGCGCGAACTGCTTGGCCGGCCAGCGCTTGTCGTCCAGGCCCTCGGCCTGGATCAGCTGCTTGATCAGCCGCACCACGTCGTCGGTGTCGAGAATGGTGAAGTCGGATCTCAGCCCGGCCAGTTCGGCGTGCCGGCGCAACAGCTTGACGCCGATCGAGTGGAAGGTGCCGAGCCATGGCATGCCCTCGACATTGCCTTCGCCGATCAGGAAGCCGATGCGGAGCTTCATTTCCCGCGCGGCCTTGTTGGTGAAGGTCACGGCGAGGATCTGCGACGGGAAGGCCTTGCCGGTGGCAAGGATGTGGGCGATGCGCGTGGTCAGGACGCGGGTCTTGCCAGTGCCGGCGCCGGCCAGCACCAGGACGGGCCCCTCGGTGGTTTCCACCGCCAGGCGCTGCTCGGGATTGAGTCCCTTGAGATAATCGGGCGCATTGTTGTGGCCGCTGCGGGCGGCCATGGCGCGCGCGGCAATGCCCGACGGGGCCGTGGGCCGCGCATCGGGTTCGTCGAAAAAGGGCATGTCTTCCGAAAAGCCGGACATCTTCCTCCGAATGTAATGATTCGGTCGGGAAAGACCAGAACTGTCTACGTTTTGTTCCGGCGAAGCGGTCGAGTGACGCGAATGCACCGCATTCCCGGCGCCGTGGGACCAAGGAGCGCAGCGTCCGCCGGTCACCTTTGCTTGACAGGCGCTGCAGCGAGAAGAAAAGCTGTACCGGTCGGGCAGGCAATTCGGTAAGACTGGATGTCTGGTCTGCCGAAAGCAGCGCCGCTGGCGAAAACAGTCGAAGGAGTATCGTCTTGGCTGTCACCATCACCTCCCTGATCCTTTTCATCATCGGGCTCGCGCTTGGCGCAGGAGGCCTATGGTTGGCTTCGGTCGGCGGCAGCTGGTATTATGTCATCACCGGCCTGGCCTTCCTGATCACGGGCTGGCTGCTCTACCGGCGCCGGTCGACGGCCCTATGGCTCTATGCAGGGATCGTGCTGGCAACGCTGGCCTGGGCCGTGTGGGAAACGGGTTTCGACTGGTGGGAACTGGCGCCGCGCGGCGGCGTCATCGTGCTGATCGCGCTCTGGCTGCTGACACCCTGGGCGAGGCGGGGACTTATCGGCCCCGACGGCCGAGCGCCGATGATCCTGGCCGTGCTGGCGTCGCTGGCGGTGGCCGGCTATTCCATGACCACGGATCCGAAGGATCTTGCCGGCAACCTCGCCACCGACAAGGTGGCCGCCAACGCCAATCTCGGCAATGACGTGCCGGCCGGCGAATGGCATTATTACGGCCGCACCCAGTTCGGCCAGCGCTATTCGCCGTTAGACCAGATCACGCCCGACAATGTCGCCAAACTGCAGCCCGCATGGACCTACCGAACCGGCGACGTGAAGGGACCAGGCGACGTCGGCGAGACCACCTACCAGGTGACACCGCTGAAGATCGGCGACACGCTCTACATCTGCACGCCGCACAATTTCGCCATCGCCATCGACGCCGCGACCGGCAAGGAGAAATGGCGCTACGATCCCCAGGTCAAGCTCGACAAGGATCGCCAGCACCAGACCTGCCGTGGCGTCTCCTATTATGCCGACCCGGCCATCGCCGCCGGCCAGGCCTGTGCGAGCCGGGTCTACCTGCCGACCTCGGATGCGCGGCTGATCGCGCTCGACGCCGCCAGCGGCCAGGTCTGCCCGGGCTTCGCAGAGGGCGGAACACTTAACCTGTTGACCAACATGCCCTATCCGAAATCGGGCTATTACTACTCGACATCGGCGCCGCTGATCGCCGGCGGCAAGATCATCGTAGGCGGGGCGGTCAACGACAATTATTCGACGCAGGAGCCGTCCGGCGTCATTCGCGCCTATGACGCTAGCAGCGGCAAGCTCGTCTGGAACTGGGATTCCGGCAATCCCGACCAGACGACGCCGCTGCCCGCGGGCCAGACATATACTGCGAACTCGCCCAACATGTGGTCGACGCCGAGCGCCGACGAGAAGCTCGGCCTGCTCTATGTGCCGCTCGGCAACCAGACGCCGGATCAGCTGGGCGCCGGGCGCAGCGCCAATGTCGAGAAATTCTCGTCGTCCATCACCGCGCTCGACCTCAATACGGGGCAGTTGAAGTGGGTGCGGCAGACTGTGCATCACGACCTCTGGGACATGGATGTGCCGGCGCAGCCGAGCCTCGTCGACATTACCAAGGAAGATGGCAGCGTGGTTCCGGCGCTGGTCGGGCCGACCAAGCAGGGCGACCTCTATGTGCTGGACCGCCGCAGCGGCGAACCGGTCCTCGCCGTCAAGGAAGTGCCCGCGCCGGGCGGTGCCGTCGAAGGCGACCATACGTCGCCAACGCAGCCTGTGTCGGACCTGTCCTTCAGCCCCAACCCGCTCACCGGCGCGGACATGTGGGGCATCACCATGTTCGACCAGCTGGCGTGCCGGATCGAATTCCAGGGCTTGCGCTATGAGGGCCGCTATACGCCGCCTTCCGTGCAGGGTTCGCTGATCTATCCAGGCAATTTCGGCACCTTCAACTGGGGCGGCGTGGCTGTCGACCCGGTGCGGCAGGTGATGTTCGGCATGCCGACCTACCTGGCGTTCAAGTCGCGGCTGGTTCCGCGCGACCAGGTGCCTCCGCCAGATGGAGGACGCGGCAGCGAACAGGGGCTCAACCGCAATGAGGGCGCTCCCTATGCCGTGGTGATGGGGCCGTTCCTGTCGCCGCTCGGCATTCCCTGCCAGGCTCCGCCATGGGGCTATGTTGCGGGCGCCGATCTTCGCACCGGCAAGATTGCCTACAAGCACCGCAACGGCACCGTCTACGACATGACGCCGCTGCCGCTGCCGTTCAAGGTCGGCGTGCCCGGCATTGGTGGGCCGATGATCACCGCCGGCGGCGTGGTGTTCCTGGGCGCCGCGGTGGACGATTATCTGCGCGCCTACGACCTGACGTCAGGCAAGCAGCTCTGGCAGGCGCGGCTGCCTGCCGGCGGCCAATCGACGCCGATGACCTATACGGTGGCCGACGGCCGCCAGTTCGTGGTGATCGTCGCAGGCGGCCATGGCTCGGTCGGCACCAAGCCGGGCGATTATGTCATGGCCTACGCGCTGCCGAAATAGGCGGCGGGCCATCGGGCCCCTGGGCTGACCGACTCCGCGCTGCCTGCGGATGCCGTCATACCCTGCCAGCCTTCGTCAGGGGAGACGGGGCAAGTCCGTCCTCAGCCAAGCCCGAGATGGCTCTTCAGGCTGGGCACCGAGCCCAGCACGCGGTTGGTCAGTCCGGGACCAGCCGCCGTTTCCGCCTGCTGCACCAGGGTTTGGCCTGCCTGCTGAATTTGCGCCATGGTCAAGCCGGACGCCTTGAGGGCGGCGAAGCCGTTGATGAGCGCGCCGGCCTTTTCGCCAAGGACGCCACCGAGCGCGCCCTCCAGCGACGACAGAAAGCCGCCGCCCTGCGAAGGCGCGCCGCTCATCACATCATATTGCCGCGCCAGGGCATCGGCGCCCGGAATGCGGGCGAAGAAGCTGGAGGCGCTTGTGCCGTCCGCCTCATGTTCCAGAACCGAGAAAATGGTGCCGACGACTTTCTCGGTCGTCGCCTGATCGAGGCCGGCCTTTTGCGAAACGGCGTTGACGATCTGCTGTACGTCCATGGACCATCCTCCTGGCATGCGGCCTTGCCCCGCGTTGCCAGCTATACTCCCATCCCGTTTCGTCGACCATGGGAGGCATGGTCGACGATAAGAGAGAACGCGTTTGCGCATCGCGGCCCGCCAATGGGTTGGCCTCAGCCTCTGAGCCCGAACTGCACGCCCGACAGGTCGGCGTGCAGCATCAAGCAGCCGACACCAACGTCTCTTCAAACAGCGGGGAGAGTGTAAATCCTGCCGGGCGCGTGGAAACGGGCGGCGGGCGCCTAATGCACTCCTGCAGATACCGCAGCGAGGACATCAGCCCATTCATCGTATAGGGCTTGGCGATCACGCCTACGGCGCCAGCGAAATGGTCGGGTATGCGCTTCGGGTTGGCGGTCATGAACACCACCATCGAGCTGTTTTTCCTGCCAATATATTCAGCCACGTCAACCCCCGAGGGTCCGTCGCTCAGATGGATATCTACGAATGCGATGTCGGCTTCGACCGAGTCGGCCATGGTCTTGGCTTCGGACGCCGACGTCGCCCAGCCGACGACGCTGTGGCCGGCCTCCTCGACAAGGCTTTCCAGTTCCATGGCCAACAGAGCTTCGTCCTCCACAATCAAGACCTTGAGCGGCGCGGTCATGAGAAGCTTCCTTTTTGACGCGTTTCATTGGGCATGGAAATGACGACTCTGGTGCCCGGGGCGGCATCGCGCCATTCGATATCGGCGTGAAGCTGTCGGGCAAGCGACTTGATCAGGCGCATGCCGAAAGAGGCATCTCCGGTTGCGCTGTCCATCCCGACGCCATTGTCGGAAACCTCGATATTGAAGTGGCTATCGGGCTGGTTCATCTTGATGCCGATACGGCCGCCCGTCGTTCCGTCGGGCCGGCCCTTGAACGCATGCTTGAGAGCATTGGTCACCAACTCGTTGACCATAAGGGCCACGGGCGTGGCCTTCTCGGCCGGGATGATGATCGGCTCGAGTTCAAGCGCCGGCTCGATTTCGGCTCGTCCCGAGGCCGCCAGCAGGTCTGTCACGAGATCCTTGGCGAAGTCGGCGACATCGAAACGGCTGACATCTTTCGACTGGTAGAGCCGGCGGTGAACCGTGCTCAGGGCTTCGATGCGTTCGAGCATAGTGGTCAGCGACGCCCGGATCGCCTCGTCCTTGATCGTACGGCGCTGCATGATGATCAATGACGAGATCATCTGCAGATTATTTTTCACCCGGTGATCGACCTCGTGCAGCAATGTGGTCTTGGCTTCGAGCGCCGCTTCGAGTTCAGCGGTGCGTTCCTTGACGGCTTTCTCGAAACGGTCCTTGTCCGCAGCAATGCGATCCGCGGAACGCTTGCGGTCGGACACGTTGAGCTGTGACGCGAAGAAGAACTGCAATTCGCCCTTGTCGTTGAAGACCGGGCTTATGTAGAGCGCGTTCCAGAATGTCGACCCGTCCTTGCGATAATTGAGGATGTCGATGCTCACATCGGTTCCGTCCTCGACGGCCACGCGGATCCGGTCGACCGACGATGGGTCGGTGTTGGGTCCCTGAAGGAAGCGGCAGTTCCTGCCCATGACCTCGTCACGCTCATAGCCGATAAGTTTCAGAAACGCGTCATTGGCGAATACGATAGGATTATCGGGCTGACGAGGATCGGTGATGATCATCGACATGCGCGTGGCACGAATGGCTGCGGCGAATGGGTCGCCCTTGCCCTGCTCAGCATGCAGGTTATCCGTCATATGCCACGCATCCGCCGATTCCTTGCTCCCCTTCCAATCCATAATGTACTCCAAGCCGTTTTCGTGAGGGACAACGGCCAACAAGCGGAATTGGTTCAGACTGGAGCTTCTTTGTCGCAGCCTGGGCGATCGGGAGCAGACCCGATGTGCCCACAAATGCCTGATATTCCCGAACTGGGCGGCTTGCCATGTCCCTAGCTGCGCGGTGCTGCCTATATGAAGCCGCGCTTCAGGCGGGCGCGCTTGAGGATGGCGCGCCAGCGGATCATGTCGAATGGGATGGGCTCGTTGTTGTTGGCGATATGGAAGATCTCGTTGTTGACGTTCTTGAGCGAGCGCCAGAAATCATAGTCGGTGATGCGCGGATCGGCGGCAAGCCTGTCGACCTCGACCTTGATGTCGGTTTTCATGCACGTCCCTCGAACCGGGTCGCCCGCCGCCCCATATAGCGACCCTGTGCGGACCGTTCTCGACCGCTCCGCTGAGTCGTTCAACGGCTCAATTGGCTTGTTCCCGTTAAAACCCCGGTAAGGTTAACGCGGTCGCAGAGTCGCTTCAAGCTGGCTTGCGACGAATCCCGATCGAGCGACCGGCGCGCTCCGGCGTCGGCAGCCCCGCATGGGCGGCGCGCATGGCTTCGACCTTGGCCAGGACATCGGCGGGGAAGGGCGCGACCTTCGGGCCGGACATGTCGACATGAAGGGCAAGCTGTTCCGAGGTGGCGGCCAGCCACCCGTCGACGTGGCGGATTTCCTGGTAAAGCCGCAGGCGCTTCTCGTCATGGTCGATCAGTTGCAGCGAGACCGTGACCTTGTGGTCGAGATGCAGTTCCTGCACGTAGCAGACGTGGACTTCAGCGGTGTAGATGGTGAGCCGCCGCTGCTCGACATAGTCCAGGCCCATGCCCATCGCCGCGAAGGCCTCGTCGGAGCAGCGGTCGAACAGCACGTTGTAGTACGCCATGTTGAGATGGCCGTTATAGTCGATCCAGTCCTTCTGAATGCCCATTGGCTGGGAGACGAAGGGGGCGGGAATGGGCATTGAAACTTCCTTGTTCTGGCGCTGGACATAGCCCCGCTGGTGAGACTACGCATGGATAATTGCATGGCAAGGTGGGCGCTGGTCCATTCGCGGAGGAATACATGGCTCTGAGCGACCTCAATCCGGTTCAACGCAACGAAGAGGGAATCGCAGCGGTTCTCGGCATCCTCAAGCAGCAATTGGGCGAACGTTTCCAGACCGGCCAGGCCATCCGTGCCCAGCATGCGCATACCACGACCTACATTCCGACTCAGGCGCCCGACGGCGTCGTCTTTCCGGAGACGACGGCCGAAGTGCAGGAGGTCGTGCGCGCCTGCGCGGCGCATCGCGTGCCGGTGATCGCCTTCGGCGTCGGTTCGTCGCTGGAAGGCCATACCAACGCGCCCGGCGGCGGGATCTCGGTCGACACTTCGCGCATGAACCGCATTCTGTCGGTCAATCCACAGGACCTCGATTGCACAGTCGAGCCCGGGGTGACGCGCGAGGACCTCAACCGGCATCTGCGCGACACCGGCCTGTTCTTTCCGATCGATCCCGGTGCCAACGCCTCGCTTGGTGGAATGGCGGCGACACGGGCGTCCGGTACCAATGCGGTGCGCTACGGCACGATGCGCGAAAACGTGCTTTCGCTGACCGCCGTCATGGCCGATGGCGAGACGGTGACGACCGGCAAGCGCGCGAAAAAGAGCTCGGCCGGTTACGACCTGACGCGGCTGCTGGTCGGGTCCGAAGGGACGCTCGGCATCATCACCTCGCTGACGCTGAAGCTGCAGGGCATCCCGCAGGCGATCTCCGGCGGCGTCTGCCCGTTTCCGAGCCTTGAGGCCGCCTGCAATGCGGTCATCTCGACCATCCAGATGGGTATTCCGGTGGCGCGCATCGAACTCGTCAATGCCCTGCAGATGCGGGCAATGAAGAATTATTCGAAGCTCGACTATCCGGAGAGCCCATGCCTGTTCGTCGAATTCCATGGCAGCGACGCCGGGGTCGCCGAGCAGGCCGAGACCTTCGGCATGATCGCCGAGGAGAATGGCGGCGGGCCGTTCCTGTGGACCAGCGTCGCCGAGGAACGCACGAAGCTGTGGAAGGCAAGGCATGACGCCTATTGGGCATCGCTGACGCTGCGGCCCGGCGCTAAGGGCCTATCGACGGACGTCTGCGTGCCGATCTCGCGCTTTGCCGAATGCGTCACCGAGACCGAGGCCGACATCGCGGAGATGGGCCTGATCGCCCCCATCGTCGGCCATGCCGGCGACGGCAATTTCCACACAATGGTGCTGATGGACGTGAACGACCCGAACGAGATCGCGCGCTGTGAGGAGTTCGTCGCCCGCCTCAACTTGCGGGCGATCTCAATGGACGGCACCTGCACAGGCGAGCACGGCATCGGCCAGGGCAAGATCGGCTTCATGCGCCGCGAACTTGGCCACGGCGTCGACATCATGCACACGATCAAACAGGCGCTCGATCCGCAGAACATCATGAATCCAGGCAAGATCCTGCCTGGCGCGGCGCAATAGAAGGCAGCCAAAACTCTGCTCCGCTAGAGGTGCCGCTTGCCTCGGCCGGCGCGCCACTGCCTCAAATCTTCGCGGAAGAAGGCAGGCTGCTCCAGACTGTCGAATGCATCCTAAAGAATCCGCGAAACAGAATTGCCTCTTTATCGACACGCGGATGCGGGTAGAGTGCCGCTGAATCTCAACCAATCCGTTCGGAGCTGATGCTCGCACGTCTTTTCGTGATCTTTGGTGGCCTGTTCGTGCTGGTGCTGCTCGCGGCGCTGGTGGTGCCGTACTTTGTCGACTGGACGGGTTACCGGGCCGAATTCGAGCGCGAGGCGAGCGCCATTCTGGGCCGCAAGGTGACAGTGCAGGGGGATGCAACGGCAAGACTTCTGCCGTTTCCTTCGGTGACTTTCTCGAATGTCGCCGTGGCCGGTGGCCCCGGCGGCCAGCCCGCTATGACGGTTGAAACGTTCTCGATGGATGCCGAACTGGCGCCGTTCCTGCGCGGCGAAGTGCTGATCTTCGACATGCGGCTGGTGCGGCCGAAAGCCACCATCGACATCGCCAATGACGGCACCGTCGACTGGGCGATGCGGCCGTCCTCGCCCTTCGACCTCAACCAGATCTCGATCGAGAAGCTGACTGTGACGGATGGGCGGATCGAGTTGCGCCATGCGACGGGCGGGCGCAGCCATCTCCTGTCGGAGATCAATTCGACCATCTCGGCAAAGTCGCTCGCCGGCCCATGGCGAATGGATGGCACGCTTAAATTGGACGGGCTTCGCGCCACTGTTGCGGCCTCCACCGGCAAGGCTGAGGGCTCCGGTCAGATGCGGTTGCGGGTGAGGGCCGATCCCGATGACTATCCGCTGGTCATCGAAACAGACGGCAATGCCGGCATCCTCGATGGCGCGGCCGTCTATTCCGGCGACTTCAAGATCTCCGGTGCCGATAAGCACGCCACCGGGCCGTACGGCTCGGATGGCGAATTGGTGGCTGCCAGCGCCGGCAAGGCCGATCCGGGCTTTCGGCTGAACGGCAAGTTTTCGCTCGACCACCAGAAGCTCGGCGTCGACGAGTTCCGTTTCGAGACGGGACCGCTAGACAATCCCTACACCGCCGATGGCAAAGCTTCGGTCGATCTCGGCCTGAAGCCGAGCTTCGCCATCGAGGCGGATGGCGCACAGGTGAAGCTGGACGAGGCTGTGGGCGGTCAGGCCGGCACCGGACTGACGTTGGAGCAGCGCATTGCCGGACTGGAACAGGCATTGCTCGACCTGCCGAAACCGACGATGCCCGGCTCCGTCGAAGTCAGGCTGCCAGCGGTGGTTGCCGGCGACACCACAGTGCGCGACGTCCACCTCTCAGCCGAGCCGATTGAAAGCGGATGGAAGGTCAGGTCGCTTGCGGCGACCTTGCCCGGTCGCACCAAGCTGGAGGCCGACGGCCTGCTTGCGCTCAACATGCAGGGCCATTTCGGTTTCACCGGCTCGCTGTTGCTGGCCGTTGCGCAACCCTCCGGCTTTGCCGCATGGCTTTCGAAGGATGTCGACGAGGCGATCCGCCGGCTGCCCGCGGCCGGCTTCAAGGCCAAAGTCGATCTGTCGGAAAATCATCAGTCTTTCAGCGATCTCGAGCTCATCCTGGGCAAGGCGAAATTCTCCGGACGCATCGACGCGAGCCAGCCCGACAATGCCAAGCCGTCGGTGCTGATGCGGCTTGAGGGCGGCGACCTCGACGTCGACGGGCTGGCGGCCTTTGCCTCGATTTTCGTGAGCGACGAGGGCGCCAACCGATTTGCCGACAGCGATCTCGATTTCCAGATCAAGGCCGGCCCGGTCAGCGCCGCAGGACTCACCGCTGACACGGTCGACACCGTGCTCAGGTTGCGCGACGGGCTGCTTGAAGTGGACCGGCTGTCCGTGGGCGGGCTGGCCGGTGCCTCGATCAGCGCTACCGGCCGGATCAAGGATTTCCCGGCGAGCCCGACCGGCAAGCTCGATGCATCGGTGGTCGCCGTCGATCTGAAGCCGTTGATCGACGTCGCAGCGCAGCATTATCCTGATAATGCCGTGCTGAAAGGGCTGGCGAGCCGCGCCGCGTCCTATCCCGACCTGTTCCAGGATGCGCGGTTGGACCTCGTGGCGAGCGCCGCCGACAACCGCGACGGCACCACGGGTCTGGCGGTCAGCGGACAGGGCAAGGCCGGTGGCTCGGCCTTTTCCGCGTCGCTGTCGGGGAAAGGGGCGGCCGACAGGCTCCTCGAGGCGCCGATGACGCTTACATTCAACGCCAAGAACCCTGATGCGACGGCGCTGCTCGCGCTCTACGGGTTGCCGGCGCTGCCGCTTGGCATGCTGGGCGAAGCGAGCACGGATGTCTCGGCCAAGGGCACGCTTGGCGAGGGCCTGGCCACGACCTTCAGCCTCACCGGCAACGACTTCAAGGCCGCTTTCGAGGGGACGGTATCGGACACGGCGCAAGGTGTCGCCGCCAAGGGCCAGCTCAGCCTCGACGCCGCCGACATCGAGCCTTGGCTGATGACATCGGGCGTCGGCCTGCCGGGCATGGGGGCGGGCATGTCGATGACACTGTCGGCCCAGGGCGACTATGGCAACGGGTTGCTGGTGCTGGACAATCTCAGCGGAGCCATCAACGAAGCCGCTGTATCCGGCGACGTGAACCTCGATACAAAGGACGGCGTCCCGCATCTGGCAGGCGCGCTGGCCCTCGACGAACTTGACCTCGACCCGGTTGCGGTAGCGTTGTTTGGTGATTCCGCTTTTCTGCCGGACAAGGATGGAGCGGACAATAGCGGCGCCTGGCCTTCGGCTCCGTTCAGCCCGAAATCCAGCCTGCCATTTACAGCCGATCTTGACCTGACAACGGCGGCACTGGCTGCGGGCCCATTCGCCACGGCTTATGACGCGGCCTTCTCGCTCAAGCTGGACCAGGAGGGCATTCGCGTTTCGGATCTCAAGGCAAAGTTCCTCGGCGGTGCGCTCACCGGCCTGTTCGAAGTGAAGAACAATGAGGGTACCGGCCTTTTCAGCGGCCAGATGAAACTGGCGGGCGCCGATCTTGCAACCATGCTGCCGGATGCCGGCATTAGCGGTAGCGGCGACTTCTCGACGTCGTTGTCGACGAGCGGCAAGACGGTCGATGGGATGGTGGCGGCTCTCTCGGGTTCCGGCACGGCGACGCTCAGGAGCTTGCGGATCGCCGGCGCCAATCCTGACGCGTTAAATGCATTGCTTGCCAAGGCGGACGCGATCGGGCGCGACATCGATGTAGCCAAGACCGCCGGCTTCGCGCCGCAGATCGCCGCCGATGGCAGTTTTGCGGCGAAGGATACCGAGATCGCGTTCACGGTTGCGGGCGGCACGCTGAGGGCGCCACCGATCACCTTGGAGAACCCGGCGGCGACCTTGTCGGCCGATATCACGGCCAACCTCAATGCCAGCACCGTCCTGGCCAAGGGAGCAATCACCTATCGGCCCGGTGACGAGGCCTTGGTCGGCTCCGAGCCGGTCATGAATTTCACCGCTGAAGGGCCATTCGGCGCCGTGAAACGACAATTCGACAGCGAGCCGCTGGCGCAGTTCCTGACCCAGCGGGCGCTTGAAAAGGAACAGCAGCGCGTCGAGGCCATGCAGGCCGCACTGCTCGAGAAGCAGCGGCTGCGGCGCGAGGTGCGCTACTACGCGTCGCTGCAGGACGCGCGCGACAAGGCCGCCGAAGAACTGCGCAAACAGGAAGAAGCGGCGCGGCTCAAAGCCGAGGCCGAGGCTAAGGCTAAGGCTAAGGCTAAGGCCGAAGCGGAAGCGGAAGCTCAGGCGAAGGCCCAGGCGGAAGCTCAAGCGAAGGCCGATGCGGAAGCCAAGGCTAAGGCGGACGCGGAAGCCAAATCAAAGGCAGATGCGGATGCCAAGGCTGCCGCCGAGCAGCGGGCCGCCGACGAAGCGGCCAAGGCTCAGGCCGGTGAGGAACAGCGTCAGAAGACCGAGGACGCGAACCGCATTGCCTCGCAGGAAAAGGCAAGGCTTGAGGCCGAACGCAAGGCCGAACAGGCGCCGAAGGTCGAGCGCACGCCGCTGCCGCCGGCCAACGACAATCCGCCGGAGCAGAAGCCAAAGCTGGCGCCGTCGGCGATCGACAATCTCCTGAAGTCGCTGAACGGCGGGTGAGGCAGCAAACGGGCCGTTGAGTCAACTCGGAGCTAGGAACCCGCGCTGCGCTTCGCCCATTCCAGCACATGAAGCCGCAGCGCCGAGGACAGGTTGGTGTCGCGCGGACGCGTCGCGTCGACTTCGGCGACAAGGGCGGCGAGCGTCAAAGCCCTGGCTGTGGCGATCGCGAGGAGATCGTCATGAAAAGGTTTTTCGAGGGAATAGCTGGTGCGGTGGCCGCGAATGGTCACCGAGCGTTTTTCGACCGCGCTCACGCCGAGGCGCTCAACGGTCGTCTTCGGCGCTGGAGGTTTCTCGGCGATGGCCGGCGAGGAACCTTTCGCTTGTCTCGGCGGCCAGGCGGTCGCGTTCCTTTTCGGCCTTGTTGCGGCCGTGCAATGCGCGGTTATGAGCGGCTTCCCGTTCCTTCTCCAGCCTTGCCTTCTGCTTGCGGGCCTGGCGGAGATTGACGATGTCGGCCATGGCGCGAACCGTAGAATTATTTCTTGCGGAAGGCGTCGAGCGACACCACGTCGGCGCCCTTGGCCCCGGCGTCTGCCGCCGCCGCAGGCTGCTTTTCAGGCTCGGCCGCGGACTTCTTCTCGGCCTTCGGCTTTTTCTCCGAAACGATGGTCAGCGGCTCGGGAGCCGGCTGTGCCGCCGGTTCGTCCGCTGCCGCGACGTCGGTCTTCACGTCGAACTCGAGTTCGAAGTTGACCGACGGATCGTAGAAGCCGCGTACGGCCGAGAACGGAATTTCGAGTTTCTCCGGCACATCGGAAAAGGACAGCCCAACCTCGAAGCCGGTGTCCGTCACCTTGAGGTCCCAATACTGGAACTGGATGACGATGGTCATCTGCTCGGGGTAACGCTCGCGCAGGCGCGACGACACGCGCACGCCGGGCGCGCCGGTCAGGAAAGTAATGAAGAAATGGTGGTTGCCGGGGAGGCCGGTGCGCGAGACCTCTGCCAGGACCTTGCGCATGACGCCGCGCAACGCCTCCTGGGCCAGAATGTCGTAGCGTATGTGGTCGTCGGCCATGTGGCGGTCGGGTTCCGTTGAATCGTCCGCATAGCTGTAGTCAAGCTTGAGCGCGGCGTAAACCGCATATAGATCACCGCAGCGAGGAAGCGAGGCCTGTTGCCATGATTTGATCGCTCAGGCGCTGGCGATAGCGCTTTGCTTATCAACCGGAGCCACCGTTCGGCGCTTGCCAAAGGCGCGCAGGAAGGTGCGCACGCCATTTGTCGCGGATTGCAGAACTTCGTTCTCCCTTGGTGTACCGCCGAGCATGAAAGTGGTCTGCAACTCGGCATTGACGAGGCCGAGGAACTGGCGCGCCGCCACGTCGGGATCCTCGATATCGAGGTAGCCGCCATAGGCAAGCCGGGCGAAGCGAGCGGCGATTGCCGGCCATGTTCGACCTGGGCCCTGTTCACGCCATTCGGCAAACAGTTCGGGATAGCGTTCGCCTTCGGTCTGGATCAGCTTGCGGAGGAATTTTCCATCGCGGTTGCAGATGCAGTTCTGGTTCAGACGCACTGCAAAGCCGACAAGGTCTACCTCGAGATCGTTAGGCTGGTCGGGGAAGGTGGCGATGGTGGCGAAGATGCCGGCATTGCAGCGTTCGGTGAGATCGCGCACGACGGCAACGAACAGCTTTTCCTTGTCGCCATGATGGTTGTAAATGGTCTGGCGCGAGACCCCGGCTTCGGCGGCAATGAGATCGATGTTGGCTCCTGCGAAGCCCTCCCGGCAGAACACCCCGGCCGCTGCATCGACGATGGATAGACGCTTGGCCTCGTGGCCGCGTGGCCGGAAAGTGTCAGGAGAAGCGCCCAATCTCATGAAAACCATATAGAGGCGATTGACGATTTAGACAAGACTGTCTAAATTTGTGGACACGAGATTTCGGCTCGGAGAGACGAATAAACCGGCTCCTGCGGGAGTCGGAATCCTACGGGATGGAACGTCCTAAGGTCAGACGTCGCCTGGCGGCTGCAACCAGATTCGAAAGAAAGCCTTTATCATGACTCCCAAATTCCTCCGCATCGCGGTCGTGCTCGGCCTTTTGTCCGCCATCGGCCCCTTCGCGATCGACATGTATCTCCCGGCCTTGCCGTCAATCGGTGCGGATCTGAACGCCGGCACCGCGGCCGTGCAGATGAGCCTGTTGATCTTCTTCCTGTCGATGGGCTTCGGTCAGATCGTAGTCGGGCCGATCTCCGACATGGTCGGCCGCAAGCTGCCGCTCTATGGCGGTCTGGCGCTGTTCATGGCTGGCGGCGTCGGTTCGGCAATGGCGCCGACCATCGAATGGCTGATCGCTTTCCGCTTCCTGCAAGGCCTCGGCGCCAGCGCCGGAATGGCCGTGCCGCGCGCCATCGTGCGCGACCTGCACACCGGAACCGAAGCCGCCAAGCTGATGTCGCTCCTGATGCTGGTGTTCTCGGTGTCGCCGATCTTGGCGCCGCTGACCGGCAGCCAGATCATCGAGAATTTCGGTTGGCGCGCCGTGTTCTGGACTGTGACGGGCGCAGCCGCGCTGGCCACCATCCTTCTGGCGACCTCGCTCAGGGAGACCCGGCCGGTCGAGGACCGTGTCGGTTCCTCCTTCGGCACCGCGCTGTCGGGCTACCGCCTGCTTATGGGCGACCGCAACTTCCTCGGCCTGGTGGCGATCGCCGGTTTCGGCATTGCCAGCTTCTTCGTCTACCTGTCGAGCTCGTCCTTCATCCTGATCGGCCATTACGGCCTGTCGCCCTCGGTCTACAGCGTGTTCTTCTCGATCAACGCGGTGGCCTTCATCGGCATGTCGCAGCTGACGGGAGTGCTGTCGGAACGGTTCGGGCTGCGCCGCGTGGTGCGTATCGCGGTGACCGGCTACGCGACCACGATGGTGGTGCTGCTCGCGGTCATGGCGACCGGCATCGACCGGCTCGATGTGATGGCTGCATTGCTGTTCATCGGCTACGGCTTTCTCGGCCTGGTCATTCCGACGACTTCGGTGCTGGCGATGGAAGAGCATGGCGAAATCGCCGGTACGGCCTCGGCGCTGATGGGGACGCTGCACTTCGCCATCGGCGCGCTTGCCATGGGCGTCGCCGGCGTGTTCTTCGACGGCACGCCGCTGCCGATGGTGGCAGGCATCACGCTCTGCGCGGTGATCTCGTTCACTCTCGCCAGGTTTACGCTCGGCCGTTCGCGCGAAGCCGTCGAAGCGCCGGCGGAGTAGGGCAATCACCGCATGTTGTACCAAAAGGCCGGGCGTTCCCGGCCTTTTTCTTGCCGGAACCGGTTGGCGCCTTCGCGGATGCAGGCCGAACAAGGACTTGCGTGCGGGAACTGGTGTCCCGGGCCAAGGATATTCCAGAAGAACGTAAGAAGGGGAGAAGTGGAGGTTTCTGTTGCCAGGTACCTCCGAACCCCGCCTAGAAGTGCGAACCCCTAGGACTTGATTTGAAGCTATCGCACTGCATTAAGCAGCGAGACGTGCTTCCGCATAGTTGTCATTTGCAACTACAGGTTTAGCCCGATGACGGTGGTACTATGCCGGGCAAAAGTACGATCTTTACACCTTCGTCGATCCTATTTCGCCCCCAGCAAAAGCCGCTCTGGTCTCGAGCGGGTTTTGGTGGAGGCGCCGGGTACCGCCCCCGGGTCCGAACGGCTTATTTCATCGCCCATTTATCGCCATAGTCGGTCAAGCCGACAAACCGAATATAGGTCCCGATCATCGAAAATGGAAGGCCGCTACTGCACTTTGTCACGCGACCGAAACCGCCTTTCCGAAGGGTTGACTCGGACGTGGTCTCAACCGAAGCTTCGCAGGCGGTGAGGAGCCCAAGACCGAGCGCGACAGCGCTGAGCGCCACAGCCCTCATCGATCGGAACCGTGGCGACGATGAGGGGATTTTGATGGCCGACTATCTTGCAGACGTAAAGAAATACGACGCCGCGGCAAACGCCGACGCGGTCGAGAAGATCGTCAAGCATCTGGGCATTGCACTCAGGGATCGCGATTCCGCCCTGGTTTCCTGCGCGGACGCCAAGGAACTCGAGCGGGTCAAGGAGAACTGGATTTCCAAGAAACTCGGCGTCAGCGACGCGGCGAAGGCCGATGCTGCGATCGAAAAAGCCTGCAAGGCATTGGCCGCCGACAACAGCAAGAGCCGGGTGACCTTTTACTACCTCGTGGCCAGGGATCTGGGTAAGCTCGAGACGCTCTGAGACTTTTGTCGCGAGCGGCGTTTGATGGCAATCACCGGACGTCAGCACGACCCTCATTGGCGGGGCATTTCTGCTCGTCACTAACTAGGAGAAGATGCCCGCAGCCAGATGAGCGGCGGCGCCAGCCAGGGCTAAGCTGGTCGCAAGGCGGGCGGCCGGGTGCTATTTGATGTCACGTCACCGCGCGCTATGATGCCGGGTATAACCGAATCGAAACCGAAGCCGATGCGCCAATATCTCGACCTTCTGCAGCATGTGCTGGACAATGGCGCCGATCGCGGCGACCGGACCGGCACCGGCACGCGCTCCGTCTTTGGCTACCAGATGCGCTTCGACCTGGCACGAGGCTTCCCGGTCACCACGACCAAGAAACTGCACCTCAAATCGATCATCCATGAGTTGTTGTGGTTCCTGGCGGGCGACACCAACACCAAGTACCTGACAGACCATGGAGTTTCGATCTGGGACGAATGGGCCGACGAGAATGGTGACCTCGGCCCGGTCTACGGCAAGCAATGGCGTTCCTGGCCGGACGGCCATGGCGGTTCGATCGACCAGATCGCGAATCTTCTCAAGGAGATACGCCGCAACCCTCAATCACGCCGGCTGATCGTGTCGGCCTGGAACCCGGCCGAGGTGGAGGCTATGGCGCTGCCGCCGTGTCACTGCCTGTTCCAATTCTACGTGTCCGAGGGACGGCTCTCCTGCCAGCTCTACCAGCGGTCGGGTGACATTTTTCTCGGCGTGCCGTTCAACATTGCCTCCTATGCGCTTCTGACGATGATGGTGGCGCAGGTGACCGGGCTGAAGCCGGGCGACTTCGTCCACACGCTGGGCGATGCGCATCTCTACTCGAACCATTTCGAGCAGGCGCGCGAGCAGTTGAAGCGTTATCCAAGGCCGTTGCCGACCATGTGGATCAATCCGGAGGTCAAGGACCTCTTCGCATTCCGCTTCGAGGATTTCCGACTGGAAAACTACGTCGCCGATGCCAGCATTAAGGCACCGATCGCGGTCTGAAGCGCGCTTTCAATTCATACAGACAGCACGTCGGCGACCTTGAACACGGCGTAGGCTTGTTTGCGTGAGCTGAATCTTCGCTGAAAATCTCCTTCGCGGTACGCGACCTCATCATCTCGGGCTTCCGCCACCCCGGCACACTGTCTGCGCCGCGCAAAAAGCCTTCCCTTGTTATATTCATCCGGATATATCGGTCATCAGACTTTAAGATGAGGGAGAGTTTCCGATGTTTCGCAGAGAGTTCGGGTTGAGGGCGATCGCCATGGGCGGGCTTGCGGCGACGTTGATGTCGGCGGTGCCGGCCGCACATGCCGAAGGCAAAGTCGTTGTGTTCGCGGCGGCCAGCCTCAAGGACGCGCTCGATGCGGTGAACAAGACCTGCGAGGCCGATGTCGGCGAGGCCGCGACCGTATCGTATGCGGCGAGCTCGGCATTGGCCAAGCAGATTGAGAGTGGAGCGCCGGCCGACGTCTTCATCTCGGCCGACCTCGACTGGATGAAATATCTCTCCGACAGGAAGCTGACCAAGCCCGACACCGAGGTGAAGCTGCTCGGCAACGAGATCGTGCTGGTGGCGCCGAAGGATTCGACGGTTGAAACCAAGATCGAGAGCGGTTTTGACCTGGCCAGGCTGGTCGGCGACGGCAAGCTCGCCATGGGTGATGTCAAAGCCGTGCCGGCCGGCAAGTACGGCAAGGCGGCACTGGAATCGCTTGGCGTCTGGTCGTCGGTCGAAGGCAAGGTCGCGCAGGCGGAGAACGTTCGCGCGGCCTTGAAACTGGTGTCGACCGGCGAAGCCGCGCTGGGTATCGTCTATGCTACGGACGCCAATGCCGACAAGACGGTCAAGGTGGTTGGCACCTTCCCGGAGGCGTCGCATCCGCCGATCATCTATCCGGTTGCCCAGACCGCGGATTCGAAGGACAAGCATGCGGCAGCTTTGCTGAAATGCTTGCAGACCGCCAAGGCCGGCGCACTCTTCAAGGAATACGGCTTTACCGTGCTCGCGCCCAGCAACTGAAAAGGGCCTGACCTCACAATATGACCTGGTTGCTGGATCTCAGTCCCGACGAATGGAATGCGGTCTGGCTGTCGATCAAGGTGGCGACGGTGGCGATGCTTTTCAGCCTGCCGCCGGGTATCTTGATCGCGCTGCTGCTTGCCCGCGGACAGTTCTGGGGCAAGACGTTGCTCAACGGCGTGGTTCATTTGCCGCTGATCCTGCCGCCGGTGGTGACCGGCTACCTGCTGTTGCTCACCTTCGGCCGGCGCGGTCCGGCGGGCGCATTTCTCGCCGAGCACTTGGGCATCGTCTTTTCATTCCGGTGGACAGGTGCCGCACTGGCCTGTGGCATCATGGGTTTTCCCCTGATGGTGAGGGCGATCCGGCTCTCGATAGAGGCTGTCGACCGTCGGATGGAGGCGGCGGCCGGAACGCTGGGGGCCAGTTCTTTGTGGGTATTCGTCACGATCACGCTGCCGCTGATCCTGCCCGGCCTGATAGCCGGCGCCATCCTTGCCTTTGCCAAGGCGATGGGCGAGTTCGGCGCGACAATCACCTTCGTGTCCAACATCCCCAATGAAACGCAGACCTTGCCCTCGGCGATCTACACCTTCACACAGGTGCCGGGCGGCGACGAGGGCGCGCTGCGGCTGACGCTGATTTCTATCATGATCTCGATGGCGGCGCTGGTCGCCTCGGAAGTCCTGGCGCGGCGCGTCGGCCGGCGAATGGGCATCGAATGAGCGTCCTCGTCGACATCAGCCATCGGCTCGGCGATTTCGCCATCGATGCCCGCTTCGAGAGCGGCGGGCGGCTCATGGCGCTGTTCGGCCCTTCCGGATCGGGCAAGACGACGCTTATCAACATGATCGCCGGGCTTATCCGGCCCGGCAAGGGTCGCATCGAGGTGGACGGCCGCGTGCTCGTGGATTCGGGCGCTGGGATTTTCGTGCCGAAGCACAAGCGCCGCATCGGCATGGTGTTCCAGGATGCGCGGCTGTTCCCGCATATGAGCGTCGCCGGCAATCTGCGCTATGGCCGCTGGTTCACACCGCCGGGCGAGCGCTACGCTGACATGGACACCGTTGTAGACCTCCTCGGCATCGGCTCTTTGCTGGACAGGGGGCCGGCAAAACTGTCGGGCGGGGAGAAGCAGCGCGTGGCTATCGGCCGGGCGCTGCTGGCCAGTCCGAAATTGCTGCTCATGGACGAGCCACTGGCTTCGCTCGACGAGGCGCGCAAGGCCGAAATCCTGCCCTATATCGAGCGGCTGCGCGACGAGATGAAAATCCCGATCGTTTATGTCAGCCACTCGGTGGCCGAGGTTTCGCGGCTCGCCAGCGACGTGGTGATGATGGCGCAAGGCAAGGTCGTTGCCGGTGGCCCTACGGAGGCGGTCATGCAAAGGCTCGACCTCCTGCCGGCGGAGGAGCGCAGCGAAGGCGGCGCGGTGCTCGACGCCAGGGTGCTGCGCCATGACGACAGCTTCGGCATGAGTGTGCTCGCCTCAGCGGCCGGCGAGATCCGCGTGCCGCGCCTGGCAATGAAGGCGGGCGCCCCGGTGCGCATCCGTATCCGGGCACGCGATGTGATGATCGCCACGCAACAGCCAACCGGTTTGAGCGCGCTCAACATTCTGCCTGGCACCATTGTCGCCATCGGCCGGGGCGAGGGGCCGACGGTCGACATTGCCATCGATTGCAATGGCGCAACCGTGCTGGCGCGCATCACCGAACAATCCAGGCAAATGCTGAAGCTTCAGCTTGGCGGACACGTTTTCGCCGTGGTCAAGACGGTGAGCTTCGACCGCGCCAACACCGGCGCCGGACTGCCTAGCGATATTCATGGTTGATCCACCGTTATGTCCTTTTGGAATAGCGGTATGGCTTAAGAACGTCTAGAATGGCTGGTGCGTGATGATGGAGAACACATGCCGTCGCTGAGCTTGCGCATAAATCTCGATCCCGACGGGCGGATCGGGCCGGGCAAGATAGAGCTGCTGGAGCAGATCGCGGCCTTTGGCTCCATCTCGGCCGCGGCGCGCGGCATGGAGATGTCCTACAAGCACGCCTGGGACCTGGTCGAGGACATGAACAGGGTGTTCGGCAAGCCGCTGGTCGCCGCGCAAACAGGCGGTCGCAGGGGCGGTGGCGCGCAGCTGACATCGGTCGGCCTTGCTGTGGTCAGCCGTTTCCGCGCCATCGAGCGTGCCGCGACGGCGGCCGCGGCAACGCATATGCAGGCGCTGCAATCGGAGATCGACGCGGGATAGGGAAGTCCCCAGCGAGTAGTTCAGAGGCGCAACATGCTTCATGCCGCGCTGCTATCGTATTGCCCTACGCCTCGCCCGGTTTGCGCAGCAGATATGTGTCCATGATCCAGCCCTTCCTCAGGCGGGCTTCCTCGCGAACTTTTTCGATCTGTGCGCCGACATCTGCGAGCCGGCCGGAGATGATGATTTCGTCCGGTGTGCCGAGATAGGCGCCCCAATGGATAATCAGATCCTTGTCGGCCAGGGTGTTGAACGCGCATTTTCCGTCGAGCATAACGACGGTGCTGCCGGCATTGTCGGCCAAGCCTTCCAGGGTCAGGCGGCGGCCAGTGGTGACAAGGATGGAATCGCCGATGCGGTTCAGCGCCATTTTGTGGCTGGCGGCGAGCGCCTGGATCGCGGTGATACCGGGGATCACCTCAAACTCGAATGCAACATTTTCCCTCAGCCGCACGCGTTCCAGGATGCGCAGCGCGCTGTCATAGAGGGAGGGGTCGCCCCAGATCAGGAAAGCGCCGCAGCCATTCCCGGCAATCTCGTCGCGGATCAGGCCCTCGTAGATCGCGGCGATGGCCTCGTGCCAGTCATCGACGGTCGGGCGATAGGAGGGCGCCGGCTCGGCGCGCACCGGAACGTCGAATTCGACACGGCGCGAGTTGGGGTTGGTGACGAAGCGGTCGCAAATCCGGCGGCGCAGATCCGCGAGGTCGTTCTTTGCCTCGCCCTTGTCGGGGATGAACAGGACGTCGGCGCGATTGAGGGCGTCGATGGCCTGAACGGTCATGTGGTCGGGATTGCCGGCGCCGATGCCGATGACGAGAAGCTTTCGCATGGAGCGAACTCCTGCCCGATCGAGGCCGGTTAGTCCAGACCGCGTCGCCACCGGCCCCTGCGGTCTCGAAGGGCTTTGAAACGCCACATTGAAATCGCTAGGCTCACATGGCAATCATCGCCTAGGGGGCTTCCATGTTGCGATACGTCCTGACCGCCATGCTGACGCTGGGCGTCGCACCAGCCTTGGCCAATGATTCGGTCGCCGAGCTCGGCACCGGCGGCCTGATCCTGTCGCGGAGCGACGCGGTGGCCATGCAGAGCGAGGATCTGTTCATCTCGCCGCAAAAGGTCACGGTCGACTATGTCTTCCACAACAACACCGACAAGGACGTGGAGGCGATCGTCGCCTTCCCGATGCCTGACATATCGGGCGATCCCGAGGAGATGCCGGCGATCCCCGAGGACCAGAGCGATAATTTCCTTGGCTTCGAGGTGACGATCGACGGCGTGGCGGCAAAGCCGCAGCTGGAGCAGAAAGTGTTCGCTCTCGGCATCGACATCAGCGCCGACCTCAAGGCGCAGAATGTGCCGTTCAATCCGTTCGGCAATGCGGCCAAGGCAGCGTTGGCCAAGCTGGCGCCGGCTGTGGTCGAGGACTGGGTCAACCGCGGCATCATCATCGAGGACAGCGCGGAGTCTGCGGACGGCACGACCCCCGCCTATGCGCCGTTCTGGCAGCTCCGCTCGACCTATTGGTGGCGCTCGACCTTTCCGGCCAACAAAGACGTTCATGTTTCCCATCGCTACAAGCCAAGCGTCGGCGGCACGTCCTCGGTCAGCTTCTTTTACGACGGCCAGTTCCAAGGACCATACGCCAGCTACAAGACCCGCTATTGCATGGACGGTGGATTCGAGGACGCCGTGCGGAAGGCCGCGAAGAACGGTCCGGACGGCTATCCTCCGTACCACGAGAGCCGGATCGCCTATATACTGACGACGGGGGGGAACTGGGCGGCCGGCAGCATCGGCAAGTTCAAGCTAACCGTCGACAAGGGCAACCCTAAATCCCTGGTCTCGTTCTGCGGCGACAATGTCAGGAAAACCAGCCCGACAACCTTCCAGATGACCGCGGAGGATTTCTATCCGGAGCACGACATTGACATCCTGATCCTCGATCCGTCGAACAGCAATGGCGGGGACGCGAACTGATGGACGTCGCGATCTATGTTGCCATCGCCGAGAATGGCGTGATTGGACGGGATGGAGGGCTGCCCTGGCGGCTGTCGACCGATCTCCGGCGCTTCAAGGCCGACACTATGGGCAAGCCCATCATCATGGGCCGCAAGACCTTCGAAGGTATCGGCCGCCCGTTGCCGGGCAGGCTGAACATCGTCGTCACCCGCGACAAGGCATGGCGCGCCGAGGGGGTCGAGGTGGCGCACACGCTGGAGGCCGCGATCCAGCTGGCCAGGGTGCGTGGGCGCTGCATGGCTGGGGTGGACGAAGTCTGTGTCATCGGCGGCGGCGAGATCTACGCCCAGGCGCTGCCATTGGCCGACCGGCTGCATGTCACCCATGTTCTGGCCACGGTCGAAGGCGATGCGCATTTCCCCGCCATCGATCCCGAGTTCTGGCGCGTCGTCGGTTCGGAGGACGTTGCGGCCGGCGAAAAGGACAGCCACGCCACGCGCTATTCGGTTTACGAGCGACGCCCCGAGACAGAGCAGCCAAAAACGGGCATTGAAGACGACAAAGGGTCGCGACCGGCCTAAATCGAGCCAAGTCGGCACCGCATCGCGTTGAAAGCGCTTCATGGCGTCCCTATAGAAGAAACTGACTGGATTTGCGCCGAGACTCCGGCGCTTGAGGGAATTCCAAGCGAAAGGACATTCATGCCCTGGAACGACAAGAGCGGCGGTGGCGGCCCATGGGGTGGCGGCGGCAACAATCAGGGGCCTTGGGGGCAGGGTCCGAAGGGACCGAGCGGTCCGCAGGGCTCGCCTCCCGACCTCGAAGACATCATCCGCCGCGGCCAGGACCGCCTGCGCCGCGCACTGCCAGGCGGCGGGGGCTCAAGCCCGGCGATTTTCGCTCTGATCGCGGTGGCGCTCGTGGCGCTTTGGGCCTTCAAGGCGGTCTATACCGTGCAGCCCGACGAAGTGGCTGTCGAACTGCGTTTCGGCAAGCCGAAACCTGAGCTGTCCCAGCCCGGCCTGCATTTCCATTGGTGGCCCCTCGAAACCGTGGAGACGGCAAAGATTTCCGAGCAGCTCGTCGACATCGGTGGCGGCAACACCAGCGGCAATGGCCTGATGCTCTCAGGCGACCAGAACATCGTCAACGTCCAGTTCTCGGTGGCCTATCAGGTCTCCGATCCGCGCGCCTATCTGTTCGACGTCTCCGACCCAGACGGAATGCTGCGGCAGGTTGCCGAAAGCGCCATGCGCGAGGCTGTCGGCCGCCGGCCGGCGCAGGACATCTTCCGCGACGATCGCCAGGGTATCGCAGCTTCCGTGCGTGAGATCATCCAGACGACGCTGGACGGCTACAAGGCCGGCCTCAATGTCAACGCCGTATCGATCGAGGACGCGGCGCCGCCGCGCGAAGTGGCCGACGCCTTCGACGAGGTGCAGCGTGCCGAGCAGGACGAAGACAAGTTCGTCGAGCAGGCCAACCAGTATTCAAACCAGAAACTCGGCCAGGCACGCGGCGAGGCCGCACAGGTCCGCGAAGATGCGGCCGCCTACAAGAACCGGGTCGTACAGGAGGCCGAAGGCGAGGCGCAGCGCTTCATCTCCGTCTATGACGAATATGCCAAGGCGCCGGACGTGACCCGCAAGCGCCTCTATCTCGAAACCATGGAGAGGGTGCTGAAAGATTCCAACAAGGTGATCGTCGAGCAGGGCAACGGCCAAGGGGTTGTCCCCTATCTGCCGCTGCCGGCATTGCAGCCGAAGGCGCCGGTGCCGGCCGCTAGCGGCGTGACGGGAGGTGCCCAGTGATGGCCAATCGTCTCCCCATCTTCGTCGTCGTCGCGGCGGTTATTCTGTTCCTGATCTATTCGTCGGTCTTCGTGGTCAATGCGCGCCAGCAGGCACTGGTTCTCAGGTTCGGCGAGATCGTCGACGTCAAGAGCGAGCCGGGAATCTATTTCAAGGCGCCGTTCTCGTTCTTCGACGCCGACACGGTGCAGCTTATCGAGAACCGGGTGCTGCGCTTCGACCTCGACAATATCCGCGTGCAGGTGTCGGGCGGCAAGTTCTATGAGGTCGATGCCTTCATCGCCTATCGCATCTCGGATCCCCGTGTTTTCCGCTCCGCGGTTTCCGGTCAGATCGAACTGGCCGAAGCGCGGCTCCGCACGCGTCTCGACGCAGCCTTGCGCCGCGTCTACGGCCTGCGCGATTTCGAGGCCGCTCTCTCCGAAGAGCGGGCGGTTATGATGCGCGAGGTTCGCGACCAGCTCAGGCCCGACGCCACGTCGCTTGGCCTGCAGATCGAGGATGTCCGCATCCGCCGCACCGACCTCACTGCCGAGGTTTCGCAGCAAACCTTCGACCGCATGAAGGCCGAACGCCTGGCTGAGGCCGCGCGGCTGCGGGCCAGGGGCAACGAAGCGGCGCAACGCATCACGGCGCGCGCCGATCGCGAAGTGGTCGAGATCGTTGCCGAGGCGCGCAAGGAATCCGAGATCCTTCGCGGCGAGGGCGAAGCCCAGCGCAGTGCGACCTTCGCGGGAGCCTATCAGCGTGATCCGGCCTTCTTCGATTTCTACCGGTCGATGAACGCCTATGGCACGGCTCTGGACAATACCGGAACGACGATGGTGCTGTCGCCGAGCTCGGAGTTCTTCCGCTTCTTCCGGGATCCGAGCGGCAAGGAGACGCCGTCGACGCCGGGCTCGTCCACTTCGGGGCCGGTTGTTCCGCCGCCGGCACCCGCGGCGCCTGCGGCTCAACCCGCCACCGGCCAGTAGGCGCCGGTGCAGGATTTTCTCGCCGCCATCGGCCTCGTCCTTGTGATAGAAGGTCTGGTCTATGGCGGCTTTCCCGGCCTGGCCAGGAAGCTTGCCACCGAGGTGCTGTCGCTGCCTGAGACGATCTTGAGGATCGCCGGGTTGGCGTCGATCGCCATCGGTGTCGGCATCGTCTGGCTCGTCCGGAGTGGATGAGGGCGGGCGCTTCGTTATAGGGCAAGGGGTGATTTGTCCCTGGCGGATGGTCATAGCCGCAAACGTGCCGTATTTCTTGCCAACATGGCGCCACGCGGCGTTTTCGTCGAAGCGCTTTTTCTTTCAGAAATACCGGGAGGCTTCTCGATGACATCCAATTCTCTTTTGCGCGCGGCGCGGCGGACGCTGATCGCGGGCGCGGCGGCACTGCTCCTAGGCACTGCGTCTGTCCCATCTTTCACGACGCCGACCTTCGCCGCCGACGGACCGGCCTCGGTCGCCGATCTGGCGGAAGGGCTGCTTGGCGCGGTGGTCAACATCTCGACCTCGCAAACGGTCAAGGGCACGGAAGGCCCAGGTGCGGTGCCGATGCCGCAGCTTCCCGAAGGCTCCCCCTTCCAGGATTTCTTTGACGACTTTTTCAAGAACCGGGGTGGCGACAAGGATGGCGGATCGCAAAAGGTCCAATCGCTGGGCTCTGGTTTCGTGATCGATGCGGAGCAAGGCATCGTCGTCACCAACAACCATGTGATCGCCGACGCCGACGACATTGAGGTCAACTTCTCCGACGGCAGCACGCTAAAGGCGACACTCGTCGGGACCGACACCAAGACGGATGTCGCGGTGTTGAAGGTCGACCCGAAGGGCCACAAGCTCACGGCGGTCAAATTTGGCGATTCGACCAGGATGCGTGTCGGCGACTGGGTGATGGCCATCGGCAATCCCTTCGGCCTCGGTGGCACGGTTACGGTCGGCATCGTCTCTGCCCGCAACCGCGACATCAATTCCGGTCCCTATGACGACTTCATCCAGACGGATGCCGCGATCAACCGCGGCAATTCGGGCGGCCCGCTGTTCAACACCTCCGGCGAGGTGATCGGCATCAACACCGCGATCATTTCGCCCTCGGGGGGCTCGATCGGCATCGGCTTCTCGATCCCCTCGCAACTCGCCTCGGGCGTCGTTGACCAGTTGCGCCAGTTCGGCGAGACCCGGCGCGGCTGGCTCGGCGTGCGTATCCAGCCGGTGACGGACGACATCGCCGAGAGCCTCGGCATGGCGACCGCCAAGGGGGCCCTGGTGGCCGGTGTCATCAAGGGTGGGCCGGTCGACAATGGCAGCATCCAGGCGGGCGACGTCATCATCAAGTTCGACGGCAAGGACATCCATGAAATGCGCGACCTGCCGCGCGTGGTCGCCGAAAGCCCGGTTGGCAAGGCGGTCGATGTGCTGGTCGTGCGCAAGGGTGTCGAGCAAACCGTGAAGGTGACGCTCGGCCGCCTCGAGGATGGCGAGAAGCTCGCGAGCGGCGAGGACGACAAGAACACGGATCAGGACAAGGGCGATAAGGCACCGCCGGTTTCGACCGCCTCGGTGCTTGGCATGACCGTCGGAGAACTGAATGACGAGACGCGCAAGAAGTTCGGCATCGCCGCCGATGTTTCTGGCGTCGTGATCACCGACGTCGCCAAGGATTCTGCTGCCGCCGAACGCGGCATCCAGCCCGGCGAGGTTATCACCGAGATCGCCCAGGAATCCGTTGCCACGCCGAAGGACGTCATGGAGCGGATCGGCGCGCTTAAGGAGCAAGGCCGCAAGAATGCGCTTCTGATGCTGGCTTCCAAGACGGGCGAGTTGCGTTTCGTGACGATCCGTATGGACTGATTTTACAATCCATACGGTTGGATGGAGATCCAATCCGGCGAGTTCAAAAAGGCGGCTAACCAGCCGCCTTTTTCGTCTGCCGGTCTTCGCGCGACAGCCGATAGAGCACATGCCGCCTGAGCGCTGCATGGCTGTCGGGAATAGCGGGCTGATCGAAATCGGCTGAGGGATCGTGCGTCATGCCGAGGCGCTTCATCACGGCGGTCGAGCGGTGGTTTTGCGCGACCGCGAAGGAGACGATCTCGTCGACTGCCAATGTCTCGAAACCGTATGTCAGCCAAGCCTGAGCGGCCTCGGTGACATAGCCCTTGCCCCAGAATTCAGGAGCCAGACGCCAGCCGATCTCGATCGCACCCGCAGGCAGGACGTCGATGTCCTCTGTTGCAGACAGACCGACGAAGCCGATACATTCGCCAGTGGCGGCGATCTCGGCCGCCGCGAAGCCGTAGCCCGCCTCGTCGATCAATGCGCGGATCTCGTCCATCTTGGCGTCGGCGGCGGCACGGTCACGCCGGAACGGGAAGAATGCCATTACGCGCTCATCGGAGTTGATGCGATGGAAGAGTTCGCGGTCGCGCTCTTGCCAGTTGCGCAGGATAAGACGCGCGGTGCGCATAGGTTTCATTGAGCGAACTGGTCCCGGCGATAGCCCTGCATATAGAGCAGCGCGGTCAAGTCCCCATGGTCGATGCGGACCTTTGCCTGTGCCGCCACCGCGGGCTTGGCGTGCAGCGCTACCCCGGTGCCGGCAAGGTGAATCATGTCGAGGTCGTTGGCGCCATCGCCGACGGCGATAACGTCGCCCGGTGTCAGGCCGAGGCGCGCTGAAATC
This sequence comes from Mesorhizobium sp. ES1-1, assembly GCF_020164785.1. Taxonomy (GTDB): domain Bacteria; phylum Pseudomonadota; class Alphaproteobacteria; order Rhizobiales; family Rhizobiaceae; genus Mesorhizobium. The sequence continues at coordinate 312,212 of NZ_JAIUGX010000004.1, forward strand.
TCGATCAGCGCTTCGGCTTTTGCAGCCCGTCCCAGGATCGGCTCTCGGACCAGGCCGATGAACCGCCCGTCCTGTTCCAGCAGCCGGTTGGCGCGATTCTCCTGGAAGCCGAGCAAGGCGCCGATGCGGGTTGTGAAAACTTCGAACCCGCCTGACACGAGAGCCGTCCAGGCGCCGTTGGCCCGCATGGTTTTGACCAGGGTGGCACCGCCGGAAGCCAGCGTCAGCCGATTGGCGACGATGCGGTCGACCACGGCGGCGTCGAGGCCTGCCAGCAATGCGACGCGCTCGCGCAAGGCTGGCTCGAAGGCGATCTCGCCATTCATCGATCGTGCTGTGATGGCGGCGACGCGATCCTTGACGCCGATCTCGTCGGCCAATTCGTCGATACATTCCTGGTCGATCATGGTCGAATCCATGTCGGCGACGAGGATTTTCTTCCGGCGCGTTTCAGCCTGCTGCACGATCACGTCGATCGACTGCGTCGCGAGTGCGGTGCGCAGGGTTGCAAGAGCATCCGCGGCGTCCATGGTCAACGGCAAGGCAAGATCGCAGGCGATGCCTTCGTCAAGCCATGCAACAGCGCTTGCGCCGACCGCCTGCGACGCCATATTCGCAAGCGACGCCGACAAGGCGCGTTCGGTGGGATGGGAAACAAGGGTGGCGACTAGCGGCATGGAAGATTCCGGCGGACAGGCGGGCGAGGGCCGCGTGAAGAACGCGATCCTGATAGCCGGGCCGACCGCGAGCGGCAAGTCGGCGCTGGCGCTCGAACTGGCCCAGCGCAAGGGTGGTGTGATCGTCAACACCGATTCCATGCAGGGCTATTCGGTCCTCGACGTGCTGACCGCGCGACCGGGTCCTGCCGATCTTGGCCGTGCGCCGCATTTTCTCTACGGCCATGTCCATCCTGCCACCGCCTATTCCACCGGCGCCTGGCTGCGTGATGTGATGAGGCTGATCGACGATGGAGTCTTGGGGAAAGGGCCGGTGATTTTTGTCGGCGGCACCGGTCTCTATTTCCGCGCGCTGGCCGAGGGCATTTCCGAAATGCCCGAAATTCCGCAACGGATTCGTGACCGCTGGCGCTACGAACTCAAGGAGCAAGGCGCCGTCAAACTCTACGATCTGCTGCTGCGCCAGGACTCGGCCGTCGCAATGACCTTGAAGCCGACTGATAGCCAGCGCGTGGTGCGCGCGCTTGAAGTGCTGGACGCGTCGGGCCGCTCGATCCTCGAGTGGCAGGCTGAGCGCGGGCGCCCGCTGATCGACAGGGAGAGTGCGCGATTGTTTGTGATCGAGCCTGATCGCGCGGCCTTGGTCGGCCGCATCCAGGCGCGCTTCGACCGGATGCTGGATCAGGGCGCGCTCGAGGAGGTGAAGCGGTTGACGGCGCTAAACCTTGATCCGGATTTACCGGCCATGAAAGCCATCGGCGTTCGCGAATTGGGAGCCGCGATGGCTGCGGAGATGGATATTGCCGAGGCCATCGAGCGCGCCAAGATCGCGACCCGGCAATATGCCAAGCGGCAGGCGACGTGGTTCAGGCACCAAATGGGGCCGGAATGGCAACGTATCCATTCTCGTGACGATCTGGAAACCATGTTATGACGCGCATCTTCTCTACAACCTGAAAAGTTGACGCTCAGGGAAGGTTTCGCGTTATGGTTGTCGGAATTTAACCCTCCGTAAGGTCGGCCATGTCATAAGGTCGGCGGGTGCTTTTCGACTGGGGAGCAGATGCGTTTCCACAAGGCGGAATCAGCGTTTTTCGTCTTTATCTTCGTGATCCTGGCCGCCGGCCTGGTGACCCTCTACAGCTATGGGCAGATGCAGAGCTTCACCGCGGAACTGCACTCGGTTTCGAGTCTCGACAAGGTCGTCTATCTCAATAAGTTGCTGGTGGCGATCGGAGTCCTCCTGGCCACCGCGCTGTTCTTCGGCATCTTCTTCATCTATCCGCTGATCCGCAGGCAGGCCAAGGAAGAGGGCAAGCTGCGCGCCATGACGGTATCGCTCAGCGCCCGTTCCGAAACGCTGGAACATGCCGCGCTGACCGACAGCCTGACAGGCATGCAGAACCGGCGCTATTTCGACGATGCGCTGAGGGAGTATCTGGAGGAGTTCCGGCGCATCGAAAAGCCCGTCGGCCTGATGATCCTCGACCTCGATCATTTCAAGTCGGTCAACGACAGCCACGGCCATGATGTCGGCGACGACGTCCTTAGGGCCGTCGCCAATTGCCTCAAGGACATGACGCGCTATCACGACGTGGTGGCACGGCTGGGCGGCGAGGAGTTCGCCGTGGTCACGCCCAACATGGATTCCGAACTCCTGGCGAAGTTCGCAGAGCGCATCCGCAGAGCGATTGCCAGCATGTCGGTCCTGTCGGGTCATGTGCGCCTCAAGGTGACCACCAGCGTCGGGCTTGCCGTCTGGGACGGGAACGAGACGGCGGAGGATTTCTACCGTCGCGCCGATCGCCAGCTCTATGAGGCCAAGAGGCAAGGCCGCAACCGGGTCTGCGCCTAAAATCCGTCTTGAATCGCGGCCGGTTGCAGCTGTTTTCGCGCTTCCGGTGCTCATGGACTGAATGTCCGCTCCGCTCCGGTTCTCGAAAACAGGACTCAGGCTGACGAATTCCCTGACGGGATTTACCCAAGGCGCTCGCGAAGCCGGACCTGTTGGCTTGGTGCTTCTTCCAGTCGATCGGCCGGAGATTGGACTCAACCGCTCCGCGGGCGTAGGCCGAATGTCGCGGGCTTGAGGCCGTAGCGCATGTCGAAGTCTTCGTCGGGCTGGATGCGGGAAGGCTGCGGCTTGCGATAATCGGGATCGCCGGCCTGGCGGCTGGAATCGACCACTTCAGCGAAGGGCATGCCCTGCTGCGTGTGGGTGGGTACGTTGCGCAGCCGATCGACGATTGCGACCAGATCGACTTCGCCGGACTTCAATGTGTCCTCTTCGTGCCGTGCGGCGCCGGGGATCAGTTCGGCCGCCAATTTCTCGAATTTCAGCCGCATGGTCGTCGCGACGCCTTCGCCGAAGGCGATGGCCTCGCGCTGGCCCATCGACGACAGGAAGGCCAGGGTCGAAGCCGAAGAATCGGCGATCGCCGAGCGGATGATCGCCTGGTCCTGCTCATTGGCAAGTCGCATGGCGAAGAAGGTCGAACATTGCGACAGGATGGTCGGGTCGAGTTCGCCTGGACGCTGGGTGACGACGCCGAGATAGCAGCCATATTTGCGACCTTCCTTGGCGATGCGCGACAGCGCGTGCCTGGTCGGCGCGAAGCCGAGCCGCGGATCGGCGGGCATGTAGCGGTGCGCTTCCTCGCATAGCAGGAGCAATTGCAGCTTGCCTTCGCTCCATAAGGCGAGGTCGAAGGCCAGGCGCGCCAGCACCGAACAGACGGAATTGACCACTTCGGACGGCATGCCGGCCATTTCGAAGCAGGTCACCGGGCGGCCATGATGCGGCACGCGGAAGATGTTGCCGATCGTTTCGTGGATGGTGTCTTCGATCAGGCGCGAATTGAACATGAACCGATAGCGCGGATCCGAAGCTGCCGATTCGATGCGGGTCTTCAACGATTTCAGGGTCGGGCGATCATTCTTGCTTTCCAGCATGCCCATGCGCTCGTCAATCTGCTTGATGAGGTCGGCGATGCGGTAGGGCACGGGCGTATCGGCGGTCAGTCCATCGCCGCCACGCCGCAGGAACGCACCCGAATTCGGCGTTCGGTAGAGGTTCTTGGCGATCGGAATGAGGTCGCGCAGCGCATCGATTTCCTCCGGTACGGTCTCGCGCCCGCGAAACAGCACCTCGGCGAATTCTTCCAGCTTGAACATCCAGAACGGCAGGTCGAGCGTCTTGGAATCGACCCGGACGCAATATTCAGGAAGCGATGCCGCAAACTCATTGTGCGGATCGAGGATCAGGATGCGCAGGTCGGGCCGCGCCACGATCGACTTGCGCAAGAGCAGCGAAACGGCGGTGGATTTGCCGACGCCGGTGGTCCCGACGATGGCGAAGTGTCGGGCCAGCGTGTCGTCGATAGCGATGTTGGCGGCGATCGCCTCGTCCTGGGAAAGCGCGCCGATGGTGATCGAATGACGCCCAGCCAGGTCATAGACGGCCTGCAGGTCGTGGCTGCGGATGCGATGCGCAACGGCGCCGATATGGGGGTAGGTGGTGATGCCGCGGTCGAAGATCGGTTTGGCGCCGGGCTCGGCTGCGTCGCGCACCTCTCCGATAAGTTCGATGCTGACCTCGATCGGGTTCTGGCCCTCATTGCTCCAGGCACGGTCCGACTTGCCGATCGCATAGACCAGACCGACGGTTCGCGTCGCGCCCAGATTGATGGAAATCATCTTGCCGACTGTCCACAGGCCTGTGACTGCGCCGTCGATGTCATCGGCATAGGCACTGATGGTGGCGCGGGCCCCGTCGCATTGCACCACATTGCCGAGTATGCGCCGTTCGCTTTGTATCGCGTCGCGGCGTTCCTGAGATGTCAGTTCGCCGACGGAGGCTTCGTGTTCGACAAACATGGAGAGGCCGTTTCCCATTTCCCAAGCTGTGATCCTACGAAACCTGGGTTAAGGTCGGATGAGGCAGGAGGGTTTAAGAGGGCTTAAGAAACCCGCTACGATTGTAGACAAGCGGTGTTGCTTCGGACGGAGACATCCTGTTCGGCACGGTGACGCTGCTCGACCGTCCACCCACCGCATGGCGGACTGACCAGCACAAAGATTTGCTGGAAGCGTACCGGCCGCAAGCGGGGCAGGTCGGCTGCCGGTCATGGGCGCCCCGAGGCGGGGGCGCTCGCAGCTAACCCTTGTGGTACACCTCCTGCAGCCCATAGACGGGCGTAGGCAAACCGACCTGCCTGGCCTTAAGCTGCAGCGCCAGGAACTGCGAATAGTGACGCGACTGGTGGAGATTGCCGCCGTGGAACCAAAGCGCCTCCTGTTGGGTCGGCTTCCACATGTTGCGCTGCTCGCCTTCCCAGGGGCCTGGATCCTTGGTGGTGTTCGAGCCAAGTCCCCAGCATTTGCCGACCTTGTCGGCGACCTCTTTCGAGATGAGGTCCGCCGCCCAGCCGTTCATCGAGCCGTAGCCCGTGGCGTAGACGATGACATCGGCGGGCAGTTCGGTGCCGTCGCTAAGCAGCACCGAGTGCTCCCTGATTTCCGTGATGTCGACGCCGCTCTTCAGCTTGATGGCGCCGTCGATGATCAACTGCGAGGCGCCGATATCGATGTAGTAGCCCGAACCGCGCCTGAGATATTTCATGAACAGGCCGGAACCGTCATCGCCCCAGTCGAGCATGAAGCCGGCTTTTTCCAGTCCTTCGTAAAAGGCAGCGTCACGCTCCTTCATCTTCTGATAGAGCGGGATCTGGATGTCAGGCAGGATCCTGTAGGGCAGCGAAGCGAAAATCAGGTCCGCCTTGGCGGTTGTCATGCCGTTTTGCACCGCTTGTTCCGAATAGAGCGAGCCGAGGCCGATATCCATGAGCGTGTCGGATTTGACGATATGGGTCGAAGAGCGCTGCACCATGGTGACGTCGACGCCGGCTTCCCAAAGTGCGGCGCAGATGTCGTGGGCCGAATTGTTGGACCCGACGACGACGACCTTCTTGCCAACATAGGCGTCTGGCCCGGGATGTTTGGAGGAATGGTGCTGCTCGCCCTTGAAGCTCTCCATGCCCTTGAATTTCGGAATGTTGGGCTTGCCGGATTGCCCTGTGGCTAGCACCAATTGCCTTGGCTTGAGCGTGATATCCTTGCCGTCACGGCGGACGACGACCGTCCATTCTTTCGTCGCCTCGTCATAGGAAGCGCTCCTGGCTTCCGTGGAAGACCAGTAGTTCAGCTCCATAACCTTGGCGTACATTTCCAGCCAGTCGCCGATCTTGTCCTTCGGCGAGAAGACCGGCCAGTTCTTCGGGAAGTCGATGTAAGGCATATGGTCGTACCAGACCGGATCGTGCAGGCAGAGCGACTTGTAGCGGTTGCGCCAGCTGTCGCCAGCCCGCGCGTTCTTCTCGATGATGATGGTGGGCACGCCGAGCTGCCGCAACCGCGCGCCGAGCGCGATGCCGCCCTGGCCGCCGCCGATGATGACCGTGTCGGGCTGGGTCACGAAGCCCAGCTCGGCTGCCTCCTTCTCGCGCTCCTCCTTCCAGGTCGGACGGTTCTTGCCCGAACCATGTTTGGCGCCCATTGGCCGCGCAAAGCCGGATGGCTCTTCATGGCCCTTCAACTCGACCATGGTGGTGAGCAAGGTCCAGATCCTGCCGTCTTTCAGCCTTATGTGGCCGAAACCGCGCGCCAAATCCGTCTCGAAGCTGATCCAGCCTTCGATCAGCCCGCCGCTTTCGGTGGCGTCCTCGCCCTCGGCAATCGCGAAGTGAGAGGGCTTGGTCTTCGACAACTGGCTCTTCAGCATGTCTCGGATCTGGTCGCGCCCTTCCATGGTCTTGATGTTCCAGGTGAAGGCCACGAGGTCGCGCCAGTAGCAGTCCTCCTGAAAACAATCGACCGCCAATTCGATGTCGCCGGCGGCGAGAGCGCCGCCGAATTTATCGAGCAAGTCGGACAGTTTCTTGTTTGGGGCCTTGTCGAGCATGCGTTTCCTCCGTGGTCGGACCGCTTCTTGATCGAGCGGATGCGAGTCGGACATGGGCGTCCGGAACGGGCGAAGTATTTCGCGAAAACTGGTCCGGCGTCACGTCCTCCAATAGTTTGGAGTGTTTTCAACGGGTTATCCATGCATTTGGCACGAAAGGACCTGCAATTGCCCGACCAGGACTGGGCGACGCCATCGGCCCCTTGTGATAAATCGCCCGCATATTGGCCGTTGACAGCGCTGCAAAACCAATCCTATTGTCCGCCATCATGAAAAAGGCACTCATTCTCGTAGTAGGAAGGCGCGTGGGCAAGGCGGTGTAACCGCCGGGCGAACCCCCCCCATGCGCAAGACACAGGCTCCCTCGGGGGCCTTTTTTATTGCCCATGACACGACTAAACGACCAGCAATCGCCAGACGGCGGACAGTACGGGACCATACCGATGAGCAACGGACAGAGTGAGCGGCGCGAAATGACGGGCGCCGAAATGGTGGTGCAGGCGCTGAAGGACAATGGCGTCAAGCATGTGTTCGGCTATCCGGGCGGCGCTGTTCTTCCGATCTATGACGAGATCTTCCAGCAGGACGAGGTCGAGCACATACTGGTCCGCCACGAGCAGGGCGCCGGCCATGCGGCGGAGGGCTATGCGCGTGCGACGGGCATGGCTGGAGTGATGCTGGTGACGTCTGGACCCGGCGCCACCAATGCGGTGACCCCGCTGCAAGATGCGTTGATGGACTCCATTCCCTTGGTCTGCCTGACCGGCCAGGTGCCGACATCGCTGATCGGCTCCGACGCGTTCCAGGAGTGTGATACGGTCGGCATCACGCGTCCCTGCACCAAGCACAACTGGCTGGTGAAGGACGTCAACGACCTCGCGGCCACGATTCACGAGGCTTTCCATGTCGCGACGACGGGCCGTCCCGGGCCGGTCGTGGTCGACATCCCCAAGGACGTGCAGTTCGCCAAGGGGTTCTACGTGCCGCCGCAGATTGCGCCGCGCACCAGCTACCAGCCCAAGGTCCAGGGGGACCTGGACAGGATCAAGGCTGCGGTCGAGCTGATGGCCAGCGCCAGGAAGCCGATCATCTATTCGGGCGGCGGCGTCATCAATTCCGGCCCGGAAGCGAGCCATCTGCTGCGCGAACTGGTCGATCTGACGGGCTTCCCGATCACCTCGACGCTGATGGGGCTGGGCGCCTATCCGGCATCGGGCAAGAACTGGCTGGGTATGCTCGGCATGCATGGCACCTACGAAGCCAATATGGCCATGCATGATTGCGACGTGATGATCTGCATCGGCGCGCGCTTCGACGACCGGATCACCGGGCGGCTCAATGCGTTTTCGCCGAATTCGAAGAAGATCCACATCGACATCGATCCGTCGTCGATCAACAAGAACGTCCACACCGATGTGCCGATCATCGGCGATGTCGGCCGCGTGCTTGAGGATATGGTGCGGTTGTGGCGGGCGAGCGCCAAGGCCGACAAGAAGGCGCTCTATCCCTGGTGGGAGCAGATCGCCAAATGGCGCGGTCGCGATTCACTGGCCTACAAGATGAATCACGACGTCATCATGCCGCAATATGCCATCGAGCGGCTCTACGAGTTGACCAAGGACATGGACACCTACATCACCACCGAGGTCGGCCAGCACCAGATGTGGGCGGCGCAGCACTATCATTTCGAGAAACCGAACCGCTGGATGACGTCGGGCGGCCTCGGCACGATGGGCTATGGCCTGCCGGCGGCTCTCGGCGTGCAGATCGCGCATCCCGATGCGCTGGTCATCGATATTGCGGGCGACGCGTCGGTGCAGATGACCATGCAGGAGATGAGCGCTGCGGTTCAGCACGACGCGCCGATCAAGATCTTCATCCTCAACAACCAATATATGGGGATGGTGCGGCAGTGGCAGCAGCTGCTGCACGGCAACCGGCTTTCGCATTCCTACACCGAGGCGATGCCCGATTTCGTCAAGCTGGCCGAGGCCTATGGCGGCCATGGCATCCGCTGCGAAAAGCCGGATGAACTCGATGATGCGATCAAGGAGATGATCTCGATCAGGAAGCCGGTGCTGTTCGACTGCCGCGTGGCGAACCTCGCCAACTGCTTCCCCATGATCCCGTCCGGCAAGGCGCATAATGAGATGCTGTTGCCCGACGAGGCGACCGACGAAGCGGTGGCCAACGCCATCGACGCCAAGGGCAGGGAGCTGGTTTAGCCAGTCGTGTCCGAGCAGGCTTGTCGCAAGAAGCCGTGCGCGAACGCAGAGTTAGAACAAGAGTTTGAAATCGAGATTCATGTCATGAACGCACAGCTTCAACCGACCGGCTCCGCCTATTTCATTGCCAAGGAAACCGAGAAGCCCGAGAACCACACGCTCTCCGTCCTGGTCGACAATGAGCCGGGCGTGCTTGCCCGGGTCATCGGTCTGTTTTCGGGGCGCGGCTACAACATCGAGAGCCTGACCGTTTCCGAGACCGAGCATGAAAAGCACCTGTCGCGCATCACCATCGTGACGCGCGGCACGCCGCATGTGCTGGAGCAGATCAAGCACCAGCTCGAACGCATCGTGCCGGTTCACCGCGTGGTCGATCTCACCGTGCGCTCGCACGAATCCGGCCAGGAGCGGCCGCTGGAGCGGGAACTGGCGCTGGTCAAGGTGGCCGGCACCGGCGAAGCCCGAGTCGAGGCGCTGCGGCTGGCCGATGCGTTCCGCGCCAGCGTCATCGACGCCAACACCGAGCATTTCATCTTCGAGATCACCGGCAAGGGCACCAAGATCGATCAGTTCATCGCCATCATGAAGCCGCTCGGCCTGATCGAGATCTGCCGCACCGGCGTGGCTGCTTTGAACCGCGGCCCGCAGGCGATGTAGTCGTCATTTCTCGGTATACGCGAGCTTCGAAGGGTGGCGCGCCCGCCGCGGCCGGCTGTGGCGGTCGCATCCCAATGGTGGAGCGACGGCGCTGTTTTTGTCCGGGAGGACATCGTGTCACTCGAGTCGTTCCTTGCTCTGCTCGTCTACGCCTTTGTGACATCGATCACGCCGGGGCCGAACAACCTCATGCTGCTGGCCTCCGGCGTGAATTTCGGCATTGCCCGGACGGTGCCGCACATGCTGGGCATCAGCATCGGCTTTCTGGTCCTGTTGCTCGCCGTCGGCTTCGGGCTTGGGGCGGTGCTGGCGGCGTTCCCGGCGCTGCACAACGCGCTCAAGATCGCCGGCGGCGCCTATCTGCTCTATCTCGCCTGGAAGATCGCCATGTCGCGCTCATTGAGCGGCAGGGGTGAGGCGGATGCGCGGCCGATGCGCTTCATCGAGGCGGCGGCGTTTCAGTGGGTCAACCCCAAGGCCTGGGTGATGGCGATCACCGCCATGGCGGTCTACACGAACCCCGATCACCCATTCATCTCGGTGGCTCTGATCTCGATGGCCTTTGCTGCCGTCAACCTTCCAAGCGTTTCGATCTGGGCGGGATTCGGTACGGCGCTGCGCGGATTCCTGTCGGACCCGGTGCGGTTGAAGTGGTTCAACATCGTGATGGGCGTGATGCTGGCCGCGACGCTTTGGCCGATGTTGCGCTGAGGACCGGCCCAAAGACTTCGGCGCAGCCCCTTGGAAATCCCTTGTCTTCCAGCCAAGATATCTCGCCGTACCTCTTGGGAGGCCCCGATGGAAAGTCACGAGCCGTTCTTACGCGAGGCGATTGCGCTCTCGAAATCGGCAATGGAGCGCGGCGACGAGCCGTTCGGCTCCGTGCTGGTGAAGGACGGCGAGGTCATCCTGCGCGCCGAGAACAGTGTCTTCACCGGGCATGATATGACCAACCACGCCGAATTGAACCTGGTCAAGCTGGCGGCGCGGGACTACGACCGGGCTTTTCTTGCTGGCTGCACCCTCTACACGAGCACCGAACCCTGCGCGATGTGCGCTGGCGCAATCTACTGGTCAGGCATCGGGCGCATGGTGTTTGCCTGCTCCGAAGCGCGGCTTGGCGAGATCGCCGGGATTGGGTTGAACGTGCCCAGCCGTGCGGTCCTGGAAACGGGCGCGCGCGTCGTCACCGTGATCGGCCCGATCCTTGAAGACGAGGCCGCCGAACTTCATCAGGCGTTTTGGCCGAGGCATCTGGGCAAGGCTTAAAGCCAAACCTGCGGTGTCCGGCACGGCTGCCTGTCCGGATCACCGGCAGGTCGCACGTCCATTGTGCAGTGCACATTAAATCTTCGTAATGCCGTCTTTTGGCCCTTTTCGGACAAAGCTGGGCGCTATCTATTCGACGAAGTCACGGCACCGGCCGTGTGTTTCGCTGCAATACGACCACCCTGCCGCGGCGTGTCGGACGGAGAGGCCTTTTCGATGCGTGGAAAATTCGTCGTTTCGCTGCTGGCGGTGGCGTGTGTCGTCGCGGCGGCGCTCTATCTGTCACCGACATTGCTTGGCGAAGTGCAACAAATCATCGGCCAGAAGCAGGCCGTTGCATCCGACAAGCCTGCCTCTGGCCAGCAGGCAGCGGGCACGTCGCGTTCGACGTCGATCCTCTCCGCTGTAGCATCGACGGCTGATTTCCCGGTCCGGCGCTATGCCATTGGCTTCGTTTCCTCGCCCGCTGTGGTCAACATCAACGCGCGGGTGTCCAGCCAGATCGTGTCGATCGCCGTAAAGGACGGACAAATGGTCAAGGCGGGCGACGTTCTCTTTTCGCTGGATGATCGCGCCTTGAAAGCACAATTGGCCAAGGATCAGGCAACGCTGGCCAAGGACCAGGCCATGCTGGCCAGTTCCCAATCCGATCTTCAGCGCGCCAAGGATCTCGTCGCCAAGCAGGCCGGCACGCAACAAACATACGACCAGGCGGCAGCGGCACAGAAGGCTGCCGCGGCGACCGTCGATGCCGACAAGGCGACGATCGAGGCCGACAACGTCCAGCTCGGCTTCGCCACGATCACGGCGCCGATCTCCGGCAGATTGGGCGCGGTCAGCGTGGCCGTGGGCGATCTCGTCACCACCAGCAGCGGCAACAGCAGCACGGCCACTCCGCTTCTGACGATCACGCAGATGGATCCGCTGCAGGTCAACTTCAATCTCCCCGAAAGCAATCTTGCGCTGCTGCACAAGGCGCTGGCCGCGCCGGTGCAAGGCGCAGTGACGCTGACCACTGACGGGAGCCCGACGCCCATCGGCAAGGGGACGCTCGATTTCGTCGACTCCAGCGTCGACACCGCTTCGGGCACGATCGCGACACGGGCGAGCGTGCCGAATGCCGATCTTTCGCTTTGGCCGGGACAATATGTGAATGTCGTCCTGCAAGCCGGCACCATGCCGCACATGACATCGGTTCCGACGGTAGCGGTTCAACCGAGCCAGAAGGGACCGTTCGTCTATGTGGTCAAGCCGGACAACACGGTGGAGATGCGGCCGGTGAGCGTGGCGATGACGGAAGGCTCGAACAGCGCCATCAGCCAGGGACTGAACAGCGGTGAGCGCGTTGTCGTCGAGGGCCAGACGAGGCTGAAGAACGGTGCGGCGGTGCATGAAGGCAAAGCCGCCGCGGGAAGCGACGGCCAAGCTGCTGCCAAAGTTGCGGCGACCGGCACCGGCGGGGCATCGCAATGATCTCCGAATTCTGCATCCGCAGGCCGGTTGCCACGCTGCTGATGTCGTTCGCCCTCGTGCTGGGAGGGTTGTTCGCCTACAAGTTCCTGCCGGTCGCGGCGTTGCCGAGCGCCGAGTTCCCGGTGGTCAATGTGTCGGCCTCGCTGCCGGGCGCGTCGCCTGAGACCATGGCCACTTCGGTGGCCACACCGCTGATCAAGCAGTTCGCCACCATTGCCGGCATCGATTCCATCTCCACCACCAATTCGCTCGGCTCGACCTCCATCGCCATCCAGTTCGTGCTCAACCGTGACATCGACGCGGCGGCGGCGGACGTGCAGGCGGCGATCGCGCGCACGCAACGCCAACTGCCGCAGGAAATGACCGCGCCTCCAAGCTATCGCAAGGTCAATCCCGCCGATGCACCGATCCTGCTGATGTCACTGGTCAGCGATACGGTGCCGTTGACCGATCTCGATGCCTTCGCCGAGAATGTCATCTCGCCATCGCTGTCGACGATCGACGGTGTGGCGCAGGTGTCGATCTTCGGCCAGCAGAAATACGCCGTGCGCGTCCAGATCGATCCGACGGCGCTCGCGGCGCGCGGCATCTCGATCGACCAGCTGCAGACCGCCATCGCGTCCGCCAACAGCAACACGCCGCTCGGCGTTCTACAGAACAACCAGCAGCAATTGACCATCACCGCAAATACGCAGCTCAACAACGCGGCGGGCTTCTCCGATCTCATCATCGCGACGAAGAATGGACATCCGGTGCGGTTGGGCGAGGTCACCCGCGTCATCGATTCGGTCGAAACCACGACAACGGCTAGCTGGTATGACGGCACCCGGGCGGTGATCCTGGCGGTGCAACGCCAGCCCGACGCCAACACGGTGGACGTCGTCGACCGTGTCAAGGCGATGCTGCCATCCTTCCAGGACCAGATGCCGGCGGCGGCAAGCATCAAGCTGCTCAACGACCGCTCGACCTCGATCCGGGCTGCCGTCGACGACGTTCAGTTCACGCTCCTGCTCACCATCGGTTTGGTGATCATGGTCATCTTTATATTCCTGCGCAGGGTCACGGCGACGATCATCCCGGCGGTGGCGGTGCCCATCTCGCTGATCGCAACGCTCGGCGTAATGTTCCTATGCGGCTTCTCGATCGACAACATCTCGCTGATGGGACTGACATTGGCGGTCGGGCTTGTGGTCGACGATGCCATCGTCATGCTGGAGAACATCTTCCGCCATATGGAGGAGGACGGGCTGTCGGCCTTCGAGGCTTCGCTCAAAGGCGCGCGCGAGATCGGCTTCACCATCATCTCGATCTCGATATCGCTGGTCGCCGTCTTCATCCCCGTGCTTCTGATGGGCGGCGTCATCGGGCGCATCTTCAACGAATTCGCCGTGGTCGTGACGGTCGCCATCCTGGCCTCGATGTTCGTCTCGCTGACGCTGACGCCGATGCTGTGCTCGAGGCTGCTGTCGGTCTCGAAAGCCGATCGTGATGCCGCGCACGATCCAGACAAGAAGCAGAACTTTTTCTTGCGCGGCTATGACTGGATGCTGACTTTCTGTCTGCGCCACACCTTCCTGGTGTTCCTAGTCTTCGTCGCCACGGCGGCGGCTTCCGTCTGGCTGATCCAGATTTCGCCCAAGGGCTTCTTTCCGCAGGAAGACATCGGCCAGATCTCGGTGACCAGCATCGCGCGACAGGACATTTCCTTCGACGCCATGGTCAAACTGCAGGGGCAGGTGGCTGACGTCTTTTCCCGCTCCCCCTATGTCTCGCATGTTGCCTATTCGGCCGGCGGGGGCGGAAGGGCGCTGAACCAGGGCCAGCTCTATGTGCAGTTGAAAGACCAGGACCAGCGCCCGGACATGGACAAGGTGCTCTCGGACCTGCGCAAGCAACTGGCGAATGTGCCCGGTATCGAGACCTACATGCAGCCGGTCCAGAACCTTCGGCTGGGCTCCCGCTCATCGGCCAGCGCCTACCAGCTGGTGGTGCAGGGCCTGGACACGCAGGCGACCGACACTTGGGCGCAAAAACTGTCGGACGCGATGGCGACGGACCACGCGGCTTTCACCGACGTCACCAACGACCTGCAGAACAACGCCTTGCAGGCAACGCTCGTGGTCGATCGCGACAAGGCCGCGACGCTCGGCGTCGACACCGACACATTGCGTTCGAGCCTCTATGGCGGTTTCGGCACACAGCAGGTCTCGACCATCTTCGGCTCGGCGGACAGCTATGAGGTGATCATGGAACTCGATCCGAAGATCGCCTGGTCGCCGGAACGGATGCTGGCCATCCAGGTTCGAACAGCCAGCGGCAACCTGGTGCCGCTCGGCGCCTTCGCGCGCGTCGATCGCACCGCGGGCGCGCTGACGCTCAACCAGCTCGGCCAGCTGCCGGCGGTGACGATCTCCTACAATCTGCCGCAGGGCGTCGCCCTTGGCGACAGTGTCACCCACATCAATGCGCTGAAGGACAAGATTGGCCTGCCCAAGGAAATCTCGACCACCTTCGCCGGCACGGCCAAGACGTTCGAGGATTCCCTCGCCAATCAGGGCCTGCTGATCGGCGGCGCCATCCTGACCATCTATATCGTGCTTGGCATCCTCTACGAGAGCTTCATCCACCCGCTGACCATACTGACAGGACTGCCTTCGGCGGTCCTGGGTGCACTGGTGGCCTTGCGGCTGGCGGGAATGGATCTGTCGGTGATCGCCGTGATCGGCATCCTGATGCTGATCGGCATCGTCAAGAAGAACGGCATCATGATGATCGATGTGGCGCTCGAATTGCGCCGCGACGGGATGTCGCCGATCGAGTCCATCCGCAAGGCCTGCATCATGCGTTTCCGCCCGATCATGATGACGACATTGGCGGCGCTGATGGGCACCATTCCGATCGCGCTCGGCACCGGCGCCAGCGCCGAATTGCGCCAGCCACTCGGCGTGGCGGTGGTGGGCGGCCTCGTGGCGTCGCAGGCGCTGACGCTGTTCGTGACACCGGTGATCTATGTTTACATGGAAATCTTCTCCGGCTGGCTGCTCGCACTGTGGTCGAGAGGCAAAGGCGGGCCAAGCCAGGTCGAAGATGGCGACCAGCCCTCGTTGTTCACGCCGCGGGAAAGTATGTCTCCGCAACAGGCGGCCGCCGAATAGCCCACCGCCGGCGACTGGTCCAAGGGCTTGCGCTTGCGGCGGCGCAAGTGGGACCGTAATTTGTCGCGATGTCACACGATCATCACCACGACAATGAGCTTGATCCCTTCGCGGCACGGGTCCGCGCGCTGGAAACGATCCTGACCCGGAAGGGACTGATCGATCCGGCCGCGATCGATGTTATCGTCGACACCTATGAGACAAAGGTCGGTCCGCGCAACGGCGCCAGGGTGGTGGCCAAGGCGTGGGCGGATCCGGCATTCGCCGACTGGCTGAGAAGTGACGCCACGGCCGCCATAGGCTCGCTCGGCTATTCCGGGCGCCAGGGCGAGCACATGCAGGCGGTTTTCAACACTAAGGACACGCATAATCTCGTCGTCTGCACGCTTTGCTCCTGTTATCCGTGGTCGGTCCTCGGCCTGCCGCCGGTCTGGTACAAGGCACCGGCCTATCGCTCGCGCGCGGTGATTGATCCGCGCGGCGTGCTCGAGGAATTCGGACTGGCCTTGCCGGCGACCATGAAGATCCGCGTCTGGGATTCGACGGCGGAACTGCGCTATCTCGTCGTGCCCATGCGGCCTGCTGGCACCGAAGGCTGGAGCGAGGAGCGGCTGGCCGACCTCGTCAGCCGCGACGCGATGATCGGCACGGGGCTGGCCAAGGAACCGGAACAGGCTGGGCAGCCGGCATGAATGGGCCGCAGGATCTCGGCGGACAGATGGGCTTCGGCCCCGTGGCGCCGGAAAGAGACGAACCCACTTTCCACGCCGCGTGGGAAAAGCGTGCGCTCGGCGTGACGCTCACCGCCGGCGCCATGGGCGCGTGGAACATTGATGAGAGCCGGCACGCGCGGGAATCGCTGCATCCGGCCGATTACTATGCCTCCTCCTATTACGAGATCTGGATCAAGGCGCTGGAGACGCTGCTCAAACGTCACGGCTTCGTCAGCGAACGCGATCTCGCGGCAGGTGACGCGCTCGATCCGACAACGGTGCCCAAAAGGGTGCTGAAGGCGGAGACTGTGCCGGCTGTGCTGGCCAAGGGCGGTCCCTGCGACCGGCCGGTCGTCACGCCTGCACGTTTCAAGGTCGGCCAGCATGTGCGGACGAAGAATTTCAATCCGACCGGGCACACCAGGCTGCCGCGCTATGCGCGCGACAGACCGGGCCTCATCGAGGCCGTGCGTGGCGGCTTTGTCTTTCCGGACACCAATGCGCATGGAGAGGGTGAGAACCCGCAATGGGTTTACACGGTGGTCTTCGATGGCATCGAGATATGGGGCGAGGGCGCCGATCCGACGCTGACCGTATCGATCGACGCCTGGGAGAGCTATCTTGAGCCGGCGTGACGGCGCCGCCGCCGAATTGCCGCCAGGCGTGGATGCGCCGGTCTTCGCCGAGCCCTGGCAGGCCGAGGCTTTCGCAATGACGGTGGCGCTGCACGAGAAGGGCCTGTTTTCGTGGAGCGAGTGGGCCGGTGCCCTGTCGGCGGAGGTCAAGAAGCCGGGCGCGGCCGCCGACGGACACGACTATTACGAGCACTGGCTGGCCGCGCTGGAAGGGTTGCTGGCCTCGAAAGGACTGGCTGTCAAATCCGATGTCGATGCGGTGGCGCAGGCCTGGGAGCGCGCCGCTCACGCCACGCCGCATGGCAAGCCGATCCTGCTGGAGAACGATCCCGGCCCGACCGGAACTCGTAGCGGCTCAACCGATAGACCGGTTCGACCATAGGATCCGATTGTCGGTCCTGTCTCGGTGTCAATTGGCCTACGAGGGGTCAGGCATAGCTGCAACGGACGGCTGGTCAGTTCGCAACAGAAAAGCCCCATTTCGATGGATCGAGCAATTCCAAAGGCGCGATCATCTCCTTCAGATCGACCGAGCGGCGCTTGATGCTGACAGCCTCGTAGGTTTCACCACCTCCCCATCCGGACGTAATCACGTCCCGCAACGGAATGCCGTCCGCGGTCAGACACTGCCTACGTCCAGCGTCGGCCACGTTGGGCATCATGTCGAACCAGGCGCAGCTCTCTTCAAGTGATTCAGATTTGTTTAGGTCGACGCGACCTGTTGTGTGGTCGAAGCTATCCCATGGAGACTTGGGATTGAGCGGCCTACGGGAGGCATCGAGGTGCTGGTGGCCTTTGGAAGAGTAGACGCGGATGCCTTGGTTTTCGAGTTCGTTCCAAACCATGAAACGGCTGGAGCCGTCCTTGCCGCGAAACTCTTCAGATCGCCAGGGATAGTGCCTCAACAGTTTGATTTCCGAGTTTCGTCCGACCATCGAAGCTTCGAAGTCCGCAGCGGTAGCAGGCTTGGCGGAATACTGACGGAACGGCTTCAGCCAGAAGCCAGGGTCAAAGAGAATCGCCGGCGGGTTCACTTCAGAATCCGCGACGGGTCTTCTCACCAGTTTCACCAACTGCGTTTTTGCCATTGGCGTTCCGTCGGAAAACAACACTTTTGTAGCGACTTCGATGCCGTCGCCGGACAGACAGCTGAACCATAACGGTCCGCTCTGCTGCCTGTCCTGTAAGGACTGCCGGACGATCTCCCACCATCTGCAACGTTCACCAGCCTGACTATCGCTCTCGACCGTCAGCCTGGAACCGCGTAAATCCAGGTAGCCGCCTTGCGTTGCAGTCGTGTTGACGCGGAACGAAGTGAAGTCTCCGGCGGCGTTTTTCTCCGCCTGTAGGACGACGTTACCGAAGAAATTTCCATAGTAGATCTCGCTCCGTCCATCATTAGTCTCTTCGACATGCGTCAAACCGTTATGATGCACGACTGAGCGCGAATAAGGTTGCGGCCTGCCGTGCCCCCGCCACACGTTCATCCATGCCGAGTAATCAGGAACATTGCTGTTGGCGAAGAAAGGCACTTCATCGGCATTTGCAGTGCCGGTCACCAAGACCGCCAGACATGTGAAAGCCACCGCATAGGCGAGAATATGTCTGTTCAGGATTGTGCTTCCGCATTCCATCATCAGGAATTATATGTATGTCATTGTGGCATTTCCGGGCAGTTGCCGCTTGCAATCCTACGGAGGTAGGAAACAGCTTTCCTCCACTTGAATTTCGGAAGACCAGCTTGTATGCGAATCCTTACGAGGTCCGGGCCGGCAGTCGGGAGTTAGGCGCTCAATTCCAAATTCGTCAGTCGACATGTTCTCTTTACGTTCTGACATCCACCTGATACCCTGATTGGCCTACGGCCCTCACGCGGCCATCCACGATGGTGGCGGCTCCTTGTCTTTCCCTTGCGAATCCGGTCTGTCGAGCCGATGGAATTCTCCCCCCAGCAGGATGAGGCGTTGCAGGCGGTTGCTCGCTGGCTCAAGGTCGGCCAGCCGCAACTGTTCCGGCTGTTCGGCTATGCCGGCACCGGCAAGACCACGCTGGCGCGCTATTTCGCCGAACATGTCGACGGTCAGGTGCAGTTCGCCGCCTTCACCGGCAAGGCGGCGCAGGTTCTGCGTTCCAAGGGCGCGGTCAATGCCCGCACCATCCATTCGCTGATCTACCGGCCCAAGGGCGAGGAATCGGTGGAGGACGAGGTCACCGGCAAGACCTCGATGTCGCCGACCTTCTCGCTCAACCGGCAAAGCCCGATCTCGCGGGCAAAACTTGTGGTCATCGACGAATGCTCGATGGTCGACGAGCAGCTCGGCCGCGACCTGATGAGTTTCGGCACGCCGATCCTGGTGCTGGGCGATCCCGGCCAGTTGCCGCCGATCTCGGGCGGCGGCTTCTTCACCG
The DNA here is from genome assembly GCF_020164785.1 of Mesorhizobium sp. ES1-1. Classification (GTDB taxonomy): domain Bacteria; phylum Pseudomonadota; class Alphaproteobacteria; order Rhizobiales; family Rhizobiaceae; genus Mesorhizobium. The sequence goes on from NZ_JAIUGX010000004.1 coordinate 331,384, forward strand.
ACCATGAACCCGACATACTCCTCACCGAAATCCACCGTCAGGCGCGCGACAACCCGATCCTGCGGCTGGCGCTGGACGTGCGCGAAGGCCGTGAGTTCATGCGCGGCGACTATGGCACGGCGCAGGTGATCGGCAAGGAAGACGTCAACCAGGACCTTGTGTTGAAGGCCGACCAGGTGCTTGTCGGCACCAACCGCACGCGGCGCCGCTACAACCACCGCCTGCGCGAGCTCAAGGGGTTCAACGCCGACTACCCACAGGCCGGCGACAAGCTGGTCTGCCTGCGCAACGATCCGGCCAAGGGTCTGCTCAACGGCTCGTTGTGGAAGGTGATGACCTCGTCGCGCGAGACGGTGAAGCCCGGCATCAACCTGCTGGTGGCGCCGGAAGAAGACGATCCGGATCGCGGTGTCGCCAAGATCAAGCTGCTGAAGGCGGCGTTCGAAGACCCAGACGCAGACATTCCGTGGCAACAGAAGAAGCGCTTCGACGATTTCGACTATGGCTACGCGCTGACGGTGCACAAGGCGCAGGGCTCGCAGTGGAACGAGATCGTGCTGTTCGACGAAAGCTGGGCCTTCAAGGAGACCCGGCAGCGCTGGCTTTACACCGCCATCACCCGGGCGGCCGAACGACTGACCATCGTGAGATAGTCGGTCGTCACACGGGCTCGTCGATGGGCGTGGCGCCAAGCCACTGCCAGGCGTCCTGCTCGTCCTCGGCCTTGAAATGCCGGAGCTCTATCGGGATCGGCGCGCTAAACCAGCCTTGCACATCCGGTATCCAATTGGGTTCACCGACCGATGCGCAGCGCGCGACATGCTGCTTGGCGTTGGCCTCGCCTTGTTTCAAAGTTTCGCTCGCGACATCTGCCCAATCGACCCCATCATGATTGATCAGCCGCACCAGGACATCGATCCTGGGGTGCAGCGCGTAGGCTGCTTCCAAGAGGCCGAACAGGTTTTCCGCGTCCGCGGAGGAAACATGGCCGACGACGTCGATGGCGAACAGATCGTCACGGCTGGTCTCGATACGGCGTATCGCCGGCATGGAATCCAGAAAATTCATGTGCGGTTCCTTTCAGCATATCGTCGTCATGGCTGGAACACCCGAAACCCCCTGTCTGTTCCCGCCAAACCCATTAAGGTGGCGCGTCGAATGATCTCCGAGGCTCTCCACATGCCAGCCAAGCTCTCCGTCAATCTCAATGCCGTGGCCATGCTGCGCAACCGGCGCGACCTGCCATGGCCGAGCGTGACCGGCCTTGGCCGCATCGCGCTGGCGGCCGGGGCGCATGGGCTGACAGTGCATCCGCGGCCCGACGAGCGGCACACCCGCCATTCGGATCTGCCCGAGATCCGGGCCCTGATCGACGATGAGTTTCCGAAGGCCGAATTCAACATCGAAGGGTACCCTACGGAGGATTTCCTCGCGCTTGTGGAAAAGCACCAGCCGGAACAGGTGACGCTGGTGCCCGACGACCCGGCGCAGGCGACGTCGGATCATGGCTGGGATTTCGCCGGCCAGTCCGCGTTCCTGACGCCTATCGTCAGGCGGCTGAAGAAGGGAGGCTTTCGCGTATCGCTGTTTTCCGATGCCGATCCTCTCGGCGTAACGGCAGCGCGCGACACCGGCGCCGACAGGATAGAGCTCTACACGGGTCCTTACGGCGGCTATCATTCAGATTCCGCCAAAGCGCTCAGGGAACTGGAAAGCCTGGCTAAAACCGCGGAGGCCGCCATCGCCGCCGGTCTTCAGGTCAACGCCGGTCACGACCTTGTGGTGAGCAACATCCCTCCGCTTGCCAGACGCATTCCGGCTCTGGCCGAAGTCTCGATCGGCCATGGGTTGACAGCGGACGCCTTGGAGTATGGCATGGCCGCTACCGTGGGCAGGTTTCTCAAGGCTTGCGGATGGTAGCGGTGGCAGCCGTGCGCCGCCGTCATGGCGGGCATGACGCCACGGCACTTGATATTGCATCGCAGCAAGCGTAGAGCACCGCGCGCTTATCGGAGTGTCGTCCATGGCCCTTGCCAACGCTGGTAGTGAGGCAGAACCCGTCGAACAATCGAGCCATCCGGAGGTCGAACAGCACAGCACCAAGATTCTGATGCTGGGCGCTCTCGGCGTGGTCTATGGCGATATCGGCACGAGCCCGATTTATGCCTTTCGCGAGGCGCTGGTGGCGTCCTCAGGCGGCAATGTCGCCGAACGCGGCGATATTCTGGGCGTGCTGTCGCTGATCATCTGGTCACTGACGATCATCGTCACCGTCAAATATATCAATTTCGTTCTGCGTGCGAACAACCGCGGCGAAGGCGGCGTGCTGTCGTTGATGGCTCTGGCGCGCGGCAGTTTCCCCAAACGCTCGGCTGTGATTCTAGGCATCGGCATTGTCGGCGCGTCCCTTTTCTTCGGCGACGCCGTCATCACGCCAGCGATTTCCGTGCTGTCGGCGGTCGAGGGCATGAATGTGGTCACGCCAACCTTCCAACCCTATGTCGTACCGCTGACCCTGGTCATCCTGGCGATCCTGTTCTCGGTACAGCGTTTCGGAACCGGTGGCGTCGCGTTGATCTTTGGTCCGATCACGGCGGTGTGGTTCCTGGCCATCGGCCTCTCCGGACTCAATCACATCGTTGCGGACCCCGAAATCCTGTGGGCGATCAGCCCGCACTATATCGTCGCCTTCCTGATCAATTCGCCCGACGTCGCCTTCGTCACCATCGGCGCCATCTTCCTGGCCGTCACCGGCGCCGAGGCGCTGTATGCCGATCTCGGACATTTCGGCCGCAAGCCGATCGTGCTCGCCTGGCTGTGGATCGTGTTTCCCTGCCTGCTCCTCAACTATGCCGGGCAGGGCGCTTTCGTGCTGGCCAAGAACGGCGTGGTCGGCCACCCCTTCTTCGAGATGAACGAAGGTTGGACGCTGATCCCGATGGTGGTGCTGGCGACCATGGCGACCGTCATCGCCAGCCAGGCGGTGATCTCGGGCGCGTTCTCGCTGACCAGGCAGGCTGTGCAGCTCAACATGCTCCCGCGCCTGGAGATCCTGCACACCTCCGAGAGGCAGTCCGGCCAAATCTACATGCCGCGCGTGAACCTGCTGCTCGCGCTCGTCGTGATGATGCTGGTGGTCGGCTTCGGCGAGTCCAGCAAGCTCGCTTCGGCCTATGGCATCTCGGTGACCGGCAACATGCTGGTGACTACGGTGCTGCTCTTCGTGGTCATGACGCGCATCTGGAAATGGCGGTTGTGGGTGGCCATCGCGATGACGGCGGTTTTCGCCTTCATCGACGTCGGCTTCTTTGCCTCCAACATCGTCAAGGTGTTTGAAGGCGGCTGGGCCTCGCTTGCCGTGGCGTTCACGATCGTGACGGCCATGTGGACCTGGGTGCGCGGCAGCCGTTATCTGTTCGACAAGACCCGTCGCAACGAGATTCCTCTCGATTTCCTCGCCGGCAATCTGCTCAAGAAGAAGCCGCAGCTGGTATCGGGCACCGCCGTGTTCCTGACCAGCGATCCGTTGAGCGCGCCGACAGCACTGATGCACAGCCTGAAGCACTACAAGGTGCTGCATGAGCAGAACGTCATCCTGTCTGTGGTGACGGCACCGCAGCCCGTGGTGCCCGACAGCGAGCGGGTCAAGATGGAGACGGTCAACGAGCTGTTCATGCGGGTGACGCTGACCTTCGGCTACATGGAGCAGCCCAACATCCCGCGCGCGCTGGCGATCTGCCGCAAGCAGGGCTGGAAGTTCGACATCATGACGACCTCCTTCTTCCTGTCCCGCCGCTCGCTCAAGGCCTCGCCCAATTCGGGCATGCCTGTGTGGCAAGACAAGCTGTTCATCGGCCTGGCGCGCACGGCCGCCGACGCGACCGAGTATTTCCAGATCCCGACGGGCCGCGTGGTCGAGATCGGCACGCAGGTCGCCATTTGAGGTGACGGCTCGTTCAGGAGCGGCAATGCGCGGCGAATTGGTGCTTGTTACGGGCGGCTCAGGTTTTCTCGCCGCTCACTGCATTCTCCATCTGCTGAAGGCCGGCTATCGCGTGCGTGCGACCGTGCGATCGGCGACGCGAGAAGCCGACGTGCTGCGCATGCTCAAGGCCGGGGGCGCGGAGCCGGGAGCCGCACTCTCCTTCGCTGTCGCCGACCTGATGACCGAAGCCGGCTGGCCGGCGGCCGTCGCCGGTTGCGACTATGTCCTGCACGTCGCGTCGCCTTTCCCGCCCGGTGTGCCGAAGCATGAGGACGATTTGATTGTTCCGGCCCGGGAGGGGGCGCTGCGGGTCTTGCGGGCGTCACGTGACGCCGGAGTCAAACGCGTCGTCCTGACCTCATCCTTCGCCGCGATAGGCTATGGCGAGCCGCCAGCCGGCGGACGGCCGTTCACCGAGGAGAACTGGACAGACCCTTCGGGCAAGGTCAGTGCCTATGTGAAATCGAAGACGCTGGCGGAGCGAGCGGCTTTGGATTTCATTGCCAGAGAGGGCGGCTCGCTGGAACTCGCGGTTGTCAATCCGGTCGGTATCTTCGGCCCGGTCCTTGGTGCCGATCATTCGACCTCGACCGGATTCATCCGGCGGCTGATGGACGGTGCGATACCGGGCCTGCCGCGCCTGTCGTTCGGTGTCGTCGATGTGCGCGACGTAGCGGACCTGCACCTGCGCGCGATGACCAATCCCGTTGCTAGAGGCGAGCGCTTCCTGGCGGTCGCGGGAGATTTCATGACGGTCCGGCAGATGGCGGAGACCCTGAAAGCGCGGCTGGGCGCCTCGGCCGGGCGCGTCTCGACGCGGGTGCTACCCGATTGGCTGGTCGGGTTCGTCGGACTGTTCAGCGCCGAAGCCGCACAAATCGTGCCGGAACTGGGCAAGACCAAGAACGCCTCGAGCGCCAAAGCGGTGCGCATGCTGGGCTGGGCGCCGCGTCCGCGCGAGGAGGCACTGGCCGCGACCGGCGAGAGCCTGGTCAGGCTCGGCCTGCTCAAATCATCGAAGTAGCACGGCGGAAGGTCCAAGCCTTCCGCCGTGCTGACTTCAGCCAACCAGGGCGGCCTTGTTGTTCTGGAGGAACTGCTCGAGCGAAACCGACTTACGGCCCGAGAGCTTTTCGACAGAGTCCGTCACCATGCCCAGGCCGCCGGCCCGGGTGGCGGCGTCGAAGGAGACAAGAAGCCTGGCGATCGGCTCGGGAAGGCCAGCTGCCTTCATGCCTTCCGTCAGCGCATCGTCGGAGAGCTGGACGATCTGGATGGGCTTGCCCGTGACTTCGGTCACGAGGGCGGCGACTTCAGCCGCCGTGTAGGCCTTCGGGCCGGTCAGCGTGTAGGTCGTGCTTTCGCTCGCGTCCGAGGCCAGGCCGGCAGCAATGGCGGCCGCGTAGTCGTCGCGCGCGCCGTACGAGATGGCGCCATCGCCGGCGGATGTATACCATTGGCCCGGTGCAAGGACCTGCGGCATCGCCATGAACAGGTTCTCGTCATACCAGCCATTGCGGAAGATCGTGTAGGGGATCCCGCTCGCCTTGATGGCCTGTTCGGTGGCGTAGTGATCTGGTGCGAAGAGGATGGGCGAACCTTCAGGGGTCGGCATCGAGGTGTAGTGGATATGAGATACGCCCGCCTGCTTGGCCGCGGCCACGGCGGCGAGCTGTTGTTCTTGCCGCTTTCCCTGCACTGCCAGTTCGTTGGTCGAGATGATGAGCATACGGTCGGCGGCTTCGAAGGCCGCGGCAAGCGAAGCCGTGTCGTCGAAATTGGCCTCGCGAACGGTGACGCCGCGCGCAGCCAAGTCGGCCAGGGTCGCGGGCGTGCGAGTGGTTGCGATTATCTGCGCCGGCGGCACCTTGTAGGTGTCGAGCAGATGATTGATCACGCTGCGGCCGAGCTGGCCGGAAGCGCCGGTGACGAGAAGGGTTGCGGTCATGGAAAATCCTGACTTTGCGCCGAGGGCGGTTCGAGGGGCGGTCTCAAAAAGAGACCAGCGCTAAAATAGGAATTGACCCGTCGGCGTAAAGGAGGCAGTTTTTGGGAAGGTAGGCACGGAAGGGTAACCACCATGGACAGCCGCATCGTCGATCTGAAATCCAAGCTCGACGTCTACAAGGCGATGACCGGTGGTGGAAACCTGTCTGACTGCCCGGTCCGTGACGTGATCCAGGGCCTTAGCGGCAAATGGAGTTCATTGCTGATGGCAGCGCTGGCCGAGCAGCCCTATCGGTTCGGCGAGTTGCGGCGGCTGGTTCCCGACATCTCGCAGCGTATGCTCACACAAACGCTTTGTGACCTGCAGCGTGACGGCTATGTGCATCGCGAAGTGTTTCCAACCAAGCCTCCGAGCGTCGAATACAGCCTTACCGATCTCGGACGATCGATGTTCGGCGCCTTGCGGCATCTGCTTGAGTGGGCCGAACTCAACCACGACGCCGTGCGCGCCGCGCGCGCGCGATTTGATGGGGCGATGGCCGGAGCAGCCGGCCAAACCGGAGCCTTGGCTTGATTTCGTCCAGCCGCTGAAGGAATGTCCGGAGCAATTAGCCTGGGGGCATCCGCATTTCCTACGATATCGCGATTGCCGGCGCCGGCCCGGCGGGGCTCGCCATGGCGTTCTACCTTAAGCGCGCCGGGCACAACGTCACCGTCTTCGAGCGCTTTGAAGAACCAAAGCCCGTTGGCTCCGGGCTAATCCTGCAGCCGACCGGCCTGACCGTGCTTGCCGACCTCGGGCTGCTCGATGAGATTCTTGCGCTCGGCAGCCGCATCGACCGGCTGCATGGCGCTGAGGCCGGCACCGGCCGCACGGTGCTTGATGTCCGATATGATGCGCAACGCGGCCATCGCTTCGGCCTGGCGGTGCATCGGTCGGCGCTGTTCGGCGTGCTTTTCGCGCGGCCCGGCGCGAGGCGGTCAGCATCGAGACCAGCGTCGAGGTCGAGGCCACGGAAGTCGGCGAACGGTCAACGCTGATTGGCCGCAGCGGGCGACGGATAGGGTCGTTTGATCTGATCGTCGACGCCAGCGGGTCGAAGTCGAAACTTCGACGCAACGCCGAGGCAGGCGAGCCACGGCCGCTTGTCTATGGCGCCTTCTGGGCGTCGCTCGCCTGGCGCGGCGAGGTCTTCGACGAGCACGCGCTGCTGCAGCGCTATGACAAAGCCAGCATGATGATCGGCGTGCTGCCGATAGGCCGGCCGGAGCCCGGCGCCGGAAAGATGGCGGCCTTCTTTTGGAGCCTGAAGCCGGCTGACGCCGACACAGTGCGCGCGGCGGGCCTGGAACGATGGAAGGAGAGGGTGGTGCGGCTGTGGCCCGAGTGCCGGGCATACACCAGCCAGATCGACAGTTTCGATCAGCTTTCGCTGGCGCGCTATGGGCACCACACAATGAAGCGCCCGACCAGCAGGCGGCTGGCCGTGATCGGCGACGCGGCGCATTCGACCAGTCCGCAACTGGGTCAGGGCGCGAATATGGCGCTGCTCGATGCCGCTGCGCTGAGCTATGCGCTGGCGCGGACGGGAAGCGTCGAAGCAGCGCTCGAAGCCTATGTGGCAGCACGACGTTGGCATGTTCGCGTCTTCCAGGCGCTTTCGCTGGCATTCACACCATTCTATCAATCGGACTCCGTGGCGCTGCCCTTCTTGCGTGACAGGCTGGTGGCGAGGGTGGCGAGACTCCCGCCTGTCCCGAGGCTGCTTGCTTCAATGGTGGCCGGGACCGTGATTGACCCGTTCAGACGGATAGGACTTGCGGAAGCGAAATGGCCGGGCCGCTTGGCCGACGAGGCTTGAAGGGAAGGATGTCTTCGCTGACAGAGGGCGTGAAGCCTCTCTGCTGGGAAACTGGGTAAAGTCGGCACGAGACCTCGTCTGGAAGCGTCAACACAATATTCCAATCCGCCCTCTTGCGCATGGGAACGGATTGCGCAATATGCCGAACCGTAACGTACGGTACGGCTCAGGAGGTTTCTGTGAGCCGTCCTTGAGGGAAGAGCGTGTTGCACATCGTACCAGACATCGAGACCGCGGAAGCGCTGACGGAGCGGCAAAAGGCCGTCCTCGACGCAGCCCTGCGGCTGTTGGTCGAGGAGGGCGATCAATTGACCATGGCGGCGGTTGCGCGCCGGGCGAGTTGCTCCAAGGAGACGCTTTACAAATGGTTTGGCGACCGCGACGGCCTGCTGACAGCTACCGTCCAGTGGCAGGCTTCCAAGGTGCGGGTGGCGCCGGTCGACGCCAAGGGCCTCGACATTGCCTCGCTGACGGCAAGCCTTGAGCGCTTTGCCTCCGATTGGCTGAGGGTAATCTCCAGCGATACGTCGATCGCGTTGAACCGCGTCGCGGTCGGTCATGCGGGCTCCGGCAAGGATAATCTTGGCGCCGTCGTTCTGGAGAACGGCCGCTTCGCATTGGCCAAGAGGCTGAAGCCAGTGCTGGAAGCCGGCAGGCAGTCCGGGCTGCTCGATTTCGCGGACGCCGAGACGGCGTTTCGCACTTTTTTCGGGCTGGTCGCCCGGGACGTGCAGATCCGTCTGCTGCTTGGCGACCGGTTGGAATTGACTGAGGTGGCGATCGGCGGCGATGCCGCGCGGGCGGCGCAGCAGTTTCTCGCTCTGTTCGGAGCAAAACCGGGCCGCAAGGCCTCTAATTAATAAACGGGAAGGAAGACAAAATGCGTGTCTATTACGATCGTGATGCCGATCTGAACCTGATCAAAGGCAAGAAGGTCGCCATCATAGGCTATGGCAGCCAGGGCAGGGCGCATGCGCTCAATTTGAAGGATTCAGGCGCCAAGGAGATCGCCATCGGCCTGAAGGCCGGCTCGGCTACGGCCAAGAAGGTCGAGGCCGATGGACTCAAGGTGATGAGCGTGGCGGAAGCCGCGAAGTGGGCCGACCTGATGATGATGGCGACGCCAGATGAACTGCAGGCCGACATCTACAAGAACGAGATCGCGCCGAACATCCGCGATGGCGCCGCGATCGCCTTCGCGCACGGCCTCAACGTCCATTTCGGCCTCATCGAGCCGAAATCGAGCGTCGACGTCGTCATGATCGCGCCGAAGGGCCCCGGCCACACTGTGCGCGGCGAATACCAGAAGGGCGGCGGCGTGCCGTGCCTGGTTGCGGTCAATCAGGACGCTTCGGGCAATGCGCTGGATCTGGCGCTCTCCTACGCCTGCGGCGTCGGCGGCGGTCGTTCGGGCATCATCGAGACCAATTTCCGCGAAGAGTGCGAGACCGATCTGTTCGGCGAGCAGGTCGTGCTGTGCGGCGGCCTGGTCGAACTGATCCGCGCCGGCTTCGAGACGCTGGTGGAAGCCGGCTACGCGCCGGAAATGGCCTATTTCGAGTGCCTGCACGAGGTCAAGCTGATCGTCGACCTGATCTATGAAGGCGGCATCGCAAACATGAACTACTCGATCTCGAACACCGCCGAATGGGGCGAGTATGTCTCGGGTCCGCGCATCATCACCGCTGAGACCAAGGCCGAGATGAAGCGAGTGCTGAAGGATATCCAGACCGGCAAGTTCACGTCGGAGTGGATGCAGGAATATCGCGCCGGCATGTCCCGCTTCAAAGGCATCCGCCGCAACAATGACAGCCACCAGATCGAGGAGGTCGGCGCCAAGCTGCGCGCCATGATGCCGTGGATCTCGAAGAACAAGCTGGTGGACAAGGCCAAGAACTGACCGGTCCAGTCCTAGGAATGAAAACGGCGCCACACGGCGCCGTTTTCATGTCTGTTGGGTTCTCGGCTACAGCCGCTCTGCCACTCAGCTATAGGGCGACCAGCACTGTTGACGCGGGCCATTATAGGGCTGGAACGTATTGTCGTAGGCCCGATAGGAGCGATAGCGATCGTAGCACCATTGCACGTGGGCATTGGAAAGCCGGCCTGCGCGATAATAGCGCCGCGGGGCCGGAGCGTCGTAATAATTGTAGTTGTTGTACATGCTCCCCAGGCCTAGCCCAAGACCAAGTCCGAGGATCGCTGCGCTGGCGCCATCGTCGTAGTAGCGACCGCCGTGATGGCGGTGACGCCACCGCCAGTTATCGCCGCCGTTCCAGTGGTTGCCGTTCCAATGCTTGCCATTCCAATGGTTGCCGCTCCAGTTGCCGGACCGACGCCATCTCCAATCGTTGCCGCCAGCCCAATTATCCCTGACCTGGGTAATTGTTGGCGCGGCGGTGCTTGCAGGAACTGACAGGCCGGGCTGAATCACCGGGCCGGCAAGGGATGTCGACGTAACGCCAGATATGGCGGCCAAGGCGATCAGCCCGGATTTGACCGTTGAGGACAAGAGCGAGTTCATAACACTCTCCAAGAGATAAAGGCCCCACGCCTACCCGAGGATGGGGCCACAGTGGACCTTTGCGTCTGAACGGCGGATGAACGGAAAGGTTCCGTCAACCATGACGCGAATAGCCCGGCGCTCATCGATCGCAGCGGGTGGTTCGGCGGCCTTGTTTTCCGCCGCACTTGCGGGCAAAGCTCCGGGCATGCCGCTGCGCCTTGCCACGTTCAACGTCGAGAACCTGATGAACAGGTTCGATTTCTCCGGTTATCGCAACCAGCTCAACGAGGATCGCACTCTGGCGCTCTTCGACATCCAGAGCGAGGCCGAATACAGGATGCTGGAACAGGCGCGCGCCATCGCCCAGTCCGACGATACGCGCCAGCTGACGGCGCTGGCGATCGCGGCAACCCGCGCCGACATCATCTGTCTGCAGGAGGTCGACAACATCGAGGCCCTGAAGGCCTTCGAATATGGCTATCTGTTCAAGATGGTGGGGCAGGGCTTCCGCCAGAAATACACCACATCAGGCAATGATATGCGCGGCATCGATGTGGCTGTGATGATGCGCAACGAGACCGCCCAGGGCCAGCCCATCGAGTTCGTGCGCATGACCAGCCATGCCTATCTTACCTACGAACAGTTCGGGATGCACACCCCTGAACTGATGGCTCTCGGCAATCAGGCCAATGAGCGCATCTTCCGGCGCGACTGCCTGGAGATTGACCTTACCATCGGTGGCGTGCCGCTGACGCTCTATCTCGTGCACTTCAAGTCGATGGGCTCGCCGCGCAACGGCCTCGACGGTCGCGAGGCGACCATGCCGGTCCGTATTGCCGAGGCGCGGGCGGTGCGCCGCATCATCGAGGAGCGTTTCGGCAATCAGGCCGCCGACAAGGATTGGGCGATCTGCGGCGACATGAACGATTACCGGCAACGTGTGAAGATCGCGGGCGATGAGTTCGACGGCTATCGCTTCGAGGTCGCCGACGAGACCCTGTCCTGTATCGATGTGCTGACTGAGGGCGGGTTCTGCGAAAACGTGGTCGAGCGACGGCCGCAGATGAACCGCTGGACTCTGTATCACACGCGGGGACCGCGAGAGCGGCATCTGTGCCAGCTCGACTATATCCTGCTGTCGAAGGGGCTGGCGGCCAAGAACGCCACGGCCATACCCGACATCGTCCGCAACGGCCAGCCCTGGCGCACCATATTTCCGCCGGGACAGGAGGTGGAGCGCTTTCCGCGAGCCGGCTGGGACCGGCCGAAAGCATCCGACCACTGCCCGGTGGCCATCACCCTCGACTTGGCATGATCACCATGGATTTCGACCTGCCGCGCAATATCATCCTGCCGGTCGACGCCGTCGACGTCCGGCTCGACCCGGCCCCGCATCCCTTCGCGCTGGATAATGCTAAGGCGATCGCCGAGAATTGGCAACGCGAGACCTCGGCCAATCCCGCGTTGTTCGACGGCACCATGGTGCTGCTGTCGCAGCTCGCCTGGCGCGACAATCGCCTCGTCGGCCGCTGCCATGCCGTCAGCTACTCTACCTTCATGCTCTGGCGCGCGCGGCGCGAAAGTTCCGGCGCCGAGCATGCCTTCGCGCATGCTATGCTGGTTGCCGGCGACAATGCGCTGGTGGCGATCCGCATGGGCCCGCATACCGTCAATGCCGGGCGCGTCTATTTCGCCGCCGGCTCGTTCGAGCCGGTCGATTTCCGCGACGGGCTGGTCGATGTCGACTTCAACATGCTCCGCGAGGTGCGCGAGGAGACCGGCCTTGATCTATCGACCGCCAGGCGCGGGGACCGCTATCACGCCTTGTCGGCGAACAGTGGCACGGTGATCTTCCGCCGCTATCACGTGACGGCGCCGGCTGGTTTGGTCGCCGAGCGCATCCGCGCCTTCGTCGCGACCGAGGCGGAGCCCGAGATCGAGCAGCCGGTGATCATCCGCGACGCCAACGATCTGCCAGATGGGCTGATGCCGCACATGAAGCCGCTGATCGAGTGGCATTTCGCCGGCAAGGATTAGGGGCGCGCCTTGTTCCGCGCTGCCTTGCCGTCGTTGCGGGCGGCGACGAAGAACAAGACAAGGCCAAGCCCCAGCAATCCGCCCATGGCCATCCCCATCGTCTGACCGACAACCGTTTGAAAATCCGAAGTGACGCGGTCGGGATTGGCCATGCCGAAGCGGGCGAGATACCACCAGATGCCCGCAAGGACGGCTTCTATGATCACCATCACCAAGATCAGTCGCGCTTTCTTGTTCATCTGTACTTCCTCGGCCAGAGTCAGTTAGGGCCATCGTGTCTCAGCATGTCAGGCCGCAAGAGATGCGCCAGTGTCACCTGTCTGCGATCCACTGCCGGATATCGTCAGCCAGTTGCTTGAGAACGCCCGTCGTTCCCTCGGGGAGCGGGCTTGGAAACCGTTGCCCCGGATATGCAAGCGTTCCCCCCAGATTGGCTGGCTGGGCGCAGGTCATCTCGTGCTGGTCGAAAAATTTCATTACGTTGCCCGCGCATACGCCCACGCTTGGATCCTCAGCGGGATCCGTGGCGCCGTTGACGATCACCGCTCCGAGTTTTCCTTTGAGCTGCTGTCCGTCGCGCCACAGGGGATCCGATCTGTCGAGCAGGACGACTCCCAGTGCTGACGGCATTCCGAAGCAGGTGGGGGTAGCCATCAGAATTACGTCCGACTCCATGATGAGTGACAGGACACGATCGATCCCGTCGCAGTGGTATCCGAAGGTTTGATAACACTGCTCGCATCCGAGACAGTCGATGCGCTCATCTGCCAGCCGGACCTGTTCCATGACCTTCACGCGAGGATCACTCTCGAGCGAGCAAAGAACCTCGGCCAGCATCCGCCCTGAATTGCTGGAGGCGCGTGGGCTACAGTCTATGCCAATGATGGTCGTCGCTTTGTCCATGTGAGGATTCCCAGCTAGCGTGACGGCTACCGAATCGCTCGGGGCGAAGTTTGAGTATTCCAGACGGCTTCAGAGTCGATGGGTCAAACCTGCACGCCGAAGCACAAAGCTGTGCAGAAGCGGCCGGACGCCTGGTGGAGGGGCGCTTACTCGTGCCTGAGCGCGTCGATCGGGTTGAGCCTGGCGCCGCGCAACGCCGGGAAGAAGCCGAACACCATGCCGATCAGGGCGGAAAAACCGACGGCGAGCAGGATAACCGCCAGGCTCGGCGCGAAGGGGATGCTCAAGGTCAGCGAAGCAAGGCCGGCCAGGGCCAGCCCGATCAGGATACCGATGATGCCGCCGAGCAGCGACAATACCGTCGCCTCGACCAGGAACTGGATGAGGATGTGTTTCTCGTGCGCGCCGATGGCCAGCCTGATGCCGATCTCGCGGGTGCGCTCGGTAACCGAGACCAGCATGATGTTCATGATGCCGATGCCGCCGACCAGCAGGCTGACGCCGGCGACGGCGCCGAGCATGCCGGTCATGGTGGCGGTGGCGCTGGCCATGGCGTCGGCGATCTGGGTCATGTCTCGAATCGCGAAATCGCTCTCGCGGTCGGGCGTGATGCGTCTGATGTCGCGCAATATGTCCTCGACGCGCGGCTGCAGCTCGCTGGTCGGCGTGCGGTCGTCGGCGGCGATGTAGATGTTGTCGATGTCGCGGTTTCCGGCGATGCGACGCTGATAGGCGTGCAGCGGCATCAGCACGACATTGTCCTGGTCCTGGCCGAAGCCGGTGTAGCCCTTGGGCTCGAGCAGGCCGATGACCTTGCAGGAGGTGCGGTTGACGCGGATGATCTCGCCCTCGGGATCGCCGGCGCCGAAGAATTGCTGGCGCACCGTCTCGCCGATCAGGCACACGCCGGTGCCGGAGCGGGTCTCGGAATCACTGAACGGCCGGCCTGAAACAAGCTTCCAGTCGCGGGCATCGAGATAGGCGCTGTCGGTGCCGGTGACGCCCGATGTCAGGCTTTCCGTGCCGAAGATGACACGCACCTGCTTCTGCGAGGCCGGCGAGATGGCGCGTGCACCGGTGAGATGCGCAACCAGGGCCGTCAGGTCCTTTTCGGCCAGCGGGCGCACCACCTGGTCGAGCCCGCCTGGGCCACCGGGCCCGGCCGGGCGGCCCGAGCGGACGACTAGCAGATTGCTTCCTAGCTTGGCGATGTCGGCCTTGACCTTCTCCGTGGTGCCGGAGCCGATGGTGAGCATGGCGATGACCGCGGCAACGCCGATGACGATGCCAAGCAGCGTCAGGAAAGAGCGCAGAACGTTGCGGCGGATGGAGCGGAGCGAAAGCCGGACAGTTTCCCAGATCATGCCAGCTCCGCCTTCATGCGGTCAGAAGCGACATGCCCGTCAAGGAAGCCGATCGTCCGCTCGGCATATTCGGCAACATCGGCTTCATGGGTGACCATGGTGATGGTCAGGCCGAGCTCGGTGTTGAGTCGGGTCAGCAACTCCATGATCTCGTGGGTGCGGGCGGTGTCGAGGTTGCCGGTCGGCTCGTCGGCCACCAGCAGGGTCGGCCTGGTCACTATGGCGCGCGCGATCGCGACGCGCTGCTGCTGGCCGCCGGACAGCTCCGCCGGCGTGTGGTGCTCGCGTCCTACAAGCCCGACCTGCGCCAGCGCCTGCATGGCCAGGTCGCGGCGCTCGCGCGCGGCCACGCCGCGATAGATCAACGGCAGTTCGACATTTTCCGCCGCCGTGGTGCGCGCGAGCAGATTGTAGCCCTGGAAGACGAAGCCGACATAGAGATTGCGCAGCATGGCGCGACGGTTGCGGTCGAGCCTTCCGGCATCGATGCCCATGAAGGAATAGGTTCCGGCCGTCGGCGTGTCGAGGCAGCCGATGATGTTCATCGCCGTCGACTTGCCGGAGCCCGAAGGACCCATGATGGCGACGAATTCGCCGCGCCTTATGGCAAGGTCGACCCCAGCCAGCGCATGAACCCGGGCTTCGCCCTGGCCATAGCTCTTCCAGACCTTGTCGAAGGTGATGAGGGCAGCACCGGCAGCCACGGCGTCAGCTCCGCTGTTGCGACGCAGTGATGATTTGCGCGCCTTCTTCAAGACCCGAGAGGATCTCGGTCAGTTCGCCGTCGGTTGAGCCGATCTTGACGTTGACTGGATTAGGACGCCCGTTCTCCAATACGTACAATGTGCGCAAGCCGTCCGCGGGAGGCGCGACCGGACGTTGGCGGTTGGGACGGCCCATGCGGCCGGTGAACAAATCGCTCAGGCTCCAGCCACGGGCGGCCTGCTGCGCCGGACGATAGCGGAAGGCGGTGGACGGCACGGTGAGCACGTCCTTGGCCTGCCGTGTTACGACGGACACGGTCGCGGTCATGCCCGGCCGCAGCAAAAGCTCGTTGTTGTCGACCTCAAGCCGCGAATTGTAGGTGACGACGCCGTCGGTAGTGACCGAGGCATAGGAGATGTCGCGGATCTCGGCATCGAAGGGCCGATCCGGGAAGGCATCGACCGTAAAGCGGGCATGCTGGCCCGATTTGACCGCGCCTATATCAGCCTCGTCGACCGCCGCAACGAGTTCCATGTTCCTGAGATCGGCGGCAATGACGAACAGCACCGGCGCCTGGAGGGAGGAGGCGACCGTCTGGCCCGGATCGACCGAGCGCGTCAGCACGATGCCGTCGATGGGCGCATAGATGGTGCTGTTGGCAAGGTCGGTCTGCTGCGATTTCAGGTCAGCGTTGGCGATGGCGAGATTGGCCTCGGCACTATCGAGAGCAGCCCTGGAGCGGTCGCGCGTCGCGTTCGCGGCTTCGAGCGACTGGTCGGTGGCCATACCGCGCTTGGTCAAGGCAATTGCACGCACCAACGCCTTTTCGTTCTCGTCAAGCGTGACTTTTGCATCCTCGACATTGGCGGCCGCCGCTTTGGCGGAAGCCTCGGCGCGCTCGATCTGGACACGCAGCTTGGTTGTGTCGAGGGCTGCCAGCACGTCGCCCTTCTTGACCTGCTGGTTCTCCTCTACGGCGACCGAGCCGATCATGCCGGAGAGCTGGCTGGAAATGTCGACCTGGGTGAGCGGCTGCAGCGTGCCTGTCGCCGACACTTGAATGGTGAGATCGGCCTTGGCGGCCGGCGTCGTCATGTAGTCCATCCTGGCGGGGGTGCCCGCGTACCACTGATAGAGGCCCAGGCCCGCGGCAAGCACGACCAAGGTCAGCAAGGCATAGAACCAAGTGCGACGGCGCGTCCGGCTCCGCCCCTTTATGTCGAGGCCGAGCGCTGTCTCGATGGCGGAATCCGATTCCGTCTTTGGCAGATTGACAATCTGGTCCACGCCGGACCCCTATGATGCGCAATGTCCCTGTCTGTGCACAGATCAGGCTAGATGGTTCGAATATCAAATTAAATTTCGCCCATGTTGGGATTGAGGCAGGAATGAAGACCCGCAATTACTTGCTTTACGATGTGTTCACGACCGAGCGGCTGGCTGGCAACCCGCTAGCCGTGGTGCTGGATTGCGAAGGCCTGGATGCGGCAGCGATGCAGGCCATCGCACGCGAGTTCAATTTGTCCGAGTCGGTCTTCGTGCTGCCGCCGGACGATCCCAGGCATAAGAACCGGATCCGCATCTTCACGCCCGACTATGAAATGCCGTTCGCCGGCCATCCGACGGTCGGTGCCGCGATCGCGCTGGCCGAACTCGCGGAGGAGGGCAGCGCCGGCATTTTCGTGCTGGAGGAGAATATCGGCCCGGTGCGTTGCGCCGTCAGCCGGCACGATGGGAGTGTTTTCGCCGAGTTCGACTTGGCGAGACTGCCCGAGCCACTAAAGCTCGAGGCCGATCCCCATGCTATCGGCGCCGCACTCGGACTGGCGCCGCACGAAATCGGCTTCGAGAATCATCAGTTAGGTTTCTGGTCGGCCGGGGTGCCCTATGTGACCATCCCCGTGGCCAATCTCGAGGCGGCAGGCCGAATTAAGCTCGACAACCAGGCGTGGTCTCAACTGGCGCCGCGCAAGAGCGAATGGGCCTTTGCCAGCCCCTATGTCTATTGCCGAGAGACTGTGAACCATGAAAGCGCGTTCCATGTCCGCATGATCGTGCCTGGCACGCCGTCCTATGAGGATCCGGCGACCGGCTCGGCGGCGGCCGCCTTCGCCGGAGCCATCATGCATTTCGACGCCCCGACGGACGGTATTTCACAGCTGTGGATCGAGCAGGGGCTGGAGATGGGGCGTCCCTCGCGCATCCGCCTGGAACTGACCGTGCAGGGCGGAAAGCTGGCCTCCGCGCGCATCGGCGGCAATGCGGTCAAGGTCGCGGAAGGCAAGCTTTTCGTCTGATCACCCGCAGGCTTGTCGATTTGTCGGGAAATGATTCCGGCAGGGCTGGACAGGACCGATGGTGGCGGCTATATGCCCGCCAACGCCGGTTTTTGCCGGCCTAGTGGGTGCGTAGCTCAGTTGGTAGAGCAGCTGACTCTTAATCAGCGGGTCCACAGTTCAATCCTGTGCGCACCCACCAAATTCCTAGAAGACTTGGTGGAAAGACCCTGAAGGCGAGAAGCGCGGCTATGCGCGTTTGTCGGCACAAGTAGCGCTTCCCGTCTCTCTCCAGCGGTCGGCGTTTCTCACCATTGACAAAGCGCCCAGGTACCGGTCAAGGATAGTGTCGTGCACATTTTTGACGGGGACATCGGAATGAAGAAGACCTACGTAAAGCCGGTTCTAGACAAGCGCGAAAAGCTTTCGACCGTAACGGCCGCGCCTTGTCCGAGCTACGGCTGCCCAACCTAAGCTTGGTCAACCGTTTGGTTCAAAAGCCCGCGCATTTCGGTGCGCGGGCTTTGCCGTTCAAAGGCATGAACACGGCAGCTTGTGGTCACCATTTCGGACGCATTGGTCGCCCGGCCGAGCGAAGCGGCGGGCCGCGCGGAGGCTACCGAAACTGCCGTACGATTGCTGCCCTACAAGCTTAATCACCTACTTCTCCGACACTCCAGCCTCGGCAAAACTAGCCATATGCGCATGACATTCCAGCGCCGAGCGCACGATGTTGACGGCAAGGCATGCGCCCGAGCCTTCACCGAGACGCATGCCGAGATCGAGAAGCGGCGGCAGGCCGAGGGCTTCGAGCAGGCCGCGATGGCCTGACTCGGCGGAGACATGGGCTGCGGTGGTGTGGGCGAGGCCGGTCGGGTGCAGCTTGGCCAGCGGGGCGGCGGCCGCCGTGCAGACGAAGCCGTCGAGCAGCACCGGTATGCCGAGATGACGAGCGGCGAGCGTGGCCCCGAAGATGGCCGCGAGCTCGCGGCCGCCGAGCGCCGCGGCAACGCCCAGCGGGTCGGCAAGGGCGCCTGCGTGGCGCTTCAGGCCGGCTTCGATGGCGATCACCTTGCGCTTCAGGCCGGCATCATCGACACCGGTGCCGCGCCCCGTCCATTTCTCCGCGCCGCCGCCGAACAGGGCGGCCGATATGGCTGCTGCCGGCGTGGTGTTGCCGATGCCCATCTCGCCGAAACAGATCAGGTCGAGATCGTCAGTCACGGCGTCATAGCCGGCCGAAACCGCAGCGAGAAACGCCGTCTCGTCCATTGCGGGCATTTGGGTGAAGTCGCCCGTGGAACGGTCGAGATCGAGGGGGATGACATCGAGCTCGGCCCCGGCGATGCGGGCGAGCTGGTTGATCGCGGCACCGCCGCCGGCGAAATTGGCGACCATCTGCACCGTCACTTCGGACGGGAAGGCCGACACGCCTTGGGCGGTGACGCCGTGATTGCCGGCGAAGACGAACACTTTCACCCGGTCGAGCCTAGGCATGTCGCGGCCCTGCCAGCGCGCCAGCCACGCGGCTATGGTCTCCAGCCGGCCAAGACTACCCTGCGGCTTGGTGAGCGTGTCCTGCCGGTTGGCAACCGCCAGGGCGGCGACATCGCTGCCGGCAGGCAGTTCGAGGCACGCGGCACGCAATTCATCGAGCGATTTAAAGGGCATGGGGGCAAGGTCTCCGAAAAAGAATCAGGCCAAAGGGATTAGGAAAGAGCCACGGAAGCGACGAGCAGCACCGATATCTCGCCCACCTGCTGCAAAGCGCCGATCGTGTCGCCGGTCTGGCCATCGATCTGGTTGAGGCAGAGCGCGTGGAAGGCTGCAAACAGCAGGCCGAGCAGGACGAGTGCGGCGACGGCGCCACCAAAACCGAGCAGCAGGAGCGGCGCCGCGCCGAGCACGGCGCCGACGATGGCGACTTCCAACGCAACCGTGCCGGCGCCGGCTGAAAGGCCGTCGTCGCGCGCCGGAGGCAGGCTGTGCATGAAGGCGCCAAGCACGCCGCGTGAGGCCGCGTGCGCGGCAATGAGGGCGACAAGCGCCTGAGTGGGGTCGATGAATTGCGACAGTGCGCTCCAGCGGATCAGCAGCGACAGGGCCAAGGCCATGGCGCCATAGGCGCCTATGCGGCTGTCGCGCATGATCTCCAGCTTGCGGCCCCGCGATTTGCCGCCACCGAAACCGTCGGCAACGTCGGACAATCCGTCCTCGTGCAGGCAGCCGGTGGTAAGCACCGTTGCAACAAGGGCAAGCGCCGCCGCGGGCCCCATGGCAAGGCCGAGTCGTTCCGCCGTGGCAAAGACGGTGGCGCCGATCAGGCCAACGACGAGGCCGGCGAGCGGCGCCGCCCAGATTGCGGCGGCGAGGCGGCGGCCGCGAAAGTCGAGGACCGGCAAAGGCAGCCTGGTGAAGAAGACCAGGCAGAGTGCGATGTCGTCGACGATCTGTCGTGGCGAAAGGCTGACGCTCCGCAGCTTGAGCATGATCCTTTCCCAGATGCGGTTGCGAGGCTTCGGCATTGCTCTAGCCCCTCGCAATGGCGTGGAAGAAGGTGCCGCTGACCTGGCCGCGCCGGAACCCAGATGCGCCGACCGGATTGCCCTGACCGTCGGCGAGGTCGGCCAGCGGCTCGTCATTTCCGCTCGCCGTCATTTGCGCATAATGGAATTCGTGGCCACGGATCAGCGCGCCTTGCGAGCCCAACGGACAGTCGGCGCGCAGCCGCGCCTCGCGGTAGCCGAGATTCATCTTGCGCTTGGCGAAGCTGGTGGAATGGCCGAGCAGGCCGAGCATTGCATGGGTTTGACCTGCCGCGTCCTCCAGAGCTTGGCCGAGCGCCATGAACCCGCCGCACTCGCCGTGAATGGGCTTGGTCGCGGCAAATCTCGCCATGCCGGCCCTGAAGGCCTCCGCTGCCGCGAGCCGGCCGGCATGAAGCTCGGGATAGCCGCCGGGCAGCCAGCACACATCGCAATCCTCACCGGGCGCTTCGTTGGCAAGCGGCGAGAACGGGACGATCTCGGCGCCTGCCTGGCGCCAATGAGCGGCGACATGGGGATAGAGGAAGGTGAAGGCGGCGTCCTCGGCCAGCGCGATGCGTTGTCCCGGCGGCGCCAGTGCCTCGTCGAAGCCGCCCGCCGCCGGCGTAAAAGGTGTCGCCAGCGCCATGATGGCATCGAGGTCGAGCGACTTTTCCGCCATGTCGGCCAGCCGATCGAGATGCGCCATCAGGTCGTCATATTCGCCGGCCTGGACGAGACCCAAATGGCGCTCGGGCAGGGTCAGCGTCGGGTCGCGCAGTATGGCGCCGACCACTGGCAGGCCGATCGCCTCGATGGCATCAGCGGAGAGCCGGCGGTGGCGCTCGCTGCCTAGCCGGTTGAGCACGACACCGGCCATGCGCACATCCGGGTCGTAGGTGGCGAAGCCCTTGGCGACGGCCGCCGCCGTGGTCGACTGGCCTGATACGTCCAGCACAAGCAGCACCGGCAGGCCGTAGAGCCGGGCGAGGTCGGCGGCGGAGCCGGTGCGGCCTGGCAAGGACGGGATGCCGTCGAACAGGCCCATGGCGCTTTCGAGGATGACGAAATCGGTGTCGTCGGCCGCCTGCGCGGCAAGCGCGTTGAGCAGCGATGGCGGCATCGCCCAGCTGTCTAGGTTGACGCCGGACAGGCCGGTGGCGGCGGTATGGAAACCGGGATCGATATAGTCGGGGCCGGATTTGGCACCACGCACTTTCAGGCCTCGCCGGGTCAATGCGCGCAGGATGCCGATGCTGACGCTGGTCTTGCCGGAGCCGGAGCGCGGCGCGCCGATGATGATGGCGCGGGCCGTCATGCTTGCCCCATCAAGGCCGCCCGCATCGCGACGACGCCGCCGACCACGATCAGCGCCGGCGAGGCCAGCCCGGCGGCAGCGGCCTCTTCGGTGATGGTGGCAAGCGTAGCCACGACGATCCTTTCCTGAGGCGTCGTAGCGGCAACGATGACGGCAGCGGGCGTCGATGGCGCCAGCCCGCCATTGAGCAAGGCCGCGGCTATGATGGGCAGATTGGACATGCCCATATAGACGATGACCGGCTGGCCGGTGCGCGCGATGGCCGCCCAATCGATGTCGTCGTCGGTGCCGGCGGCGTGTCCGGTCGTCAGGATTACCGCCTTGTTGATGCCGCGCATGGTCGCAGGAATGCCGGTGGCGGCAAGCGCGCTGAGACCGGAGGTCAGGCCGGGCAGGACCCGGAAGGGAATATTTTCGCGTACGAGCGCCAAGGCTTCCTCGCCGCCGCGCCCAAAAATATAGGGGTCGCCGCCCTTCAGCCTGACGACGCGGCGGCCGTCGCGCGCCAGTCGAACCAGCAATGCGGTGATGTCGTCCTGCTTCATCGAGGGCTTTCCGCCGCGCTTGCCGGCAAAGAAGAGCTCGGCATTTCCCGCAACGGCCACGACATCAGGCGAAACCAGCGCGTCATAGACCAACGCATCCGCCTCGGCCAAGGCCGCCAGCACTTCCACGGTCAGGCAGCCGGGGTCGCCGGGGCCGGCGCCGGCCAGCCAGACATGGCCGGGCTCAAGCCGGCGCGGCTTGAAGTTCAGCCGGGCGAGCGCCTGTACGAGCGTGGCGTTCCCGCCGTCCTTGTCGGTAACGCCGCTCACAATCCGTCCCGTCCCCGAAAACGCCGCTGGTAATGGGCGTCGTACAATGAACTCTCGCCGAAATCGCGCGCCGCCAGCGAGCGGCCGACGAAGATGATCGCCGTGCGCTCCATCGGGTCGGCGGCGAGCAGCGCCTCGATGGTGGCCAGAGTGCCCGTCAGCACGCGCTCGTCCGGCCAGGAGGCGCGGAAGACGATCGCCACCGGGCAATCGCCGCCACAATGCGGCGTCAGGTCGGCAACCACGCGATCGATGGCGTGGATAGCCAGATGGATGGCGAGCGTGGCGCCGGTGCGACCGAAACCGGCAAGCGTTTCGTTGGGCGGCATCTTCGAAGCACGGCCGGAAACGCGCGTCAGCACGAGGCTCTGCGCGACCTCGGGGATGGTCAGTTCGCGGCGCAGGGCAGCGGCTGCTGCGGCGAAGGAGGGGACGCCGGGCGTCAGTGTGTAAGGGATGCCGTGCCGCTCCAGCCTGCGGATCTGCTCGGCAACGGCGCTCCAGACCGACAGGTCGCCGGAATGGAGGCGGGCAACGTCCTGGCCTGCGTTGTGAGCTTCAAGATAGGCGGCCTCGATCTCGTCGAGCGACATCGGCGCCGTGTCGATCAGCTTCGTTCCCGGCGCGCAGTGCTGCAGCAATTCAGGCGCGACGATGGACCCGGCATGGAGGCAGACGGGGCAATTGGCCAGCAGGCGCGCGCCCCGCAAGGTGATGAGGTCAGCCGCGCCTGGGCCGGCGCCGATGAAATGAACGGTCATGGCGCGTCATCTCCGCCGACAGCGATGGCACAGGTGACAGGGCCAAGGACAGTGCGTGGGCCAAGCAGTCTTGCCCCGGTTCCGGCAGCGGCGAGGGCCGAGGCTTCGGAAACCGATGGAGTGCCGGCAAGGTGTTGCGAAATGCTGGAGTTGCTGATTGTAGCTGATGCGGCAGCCTCGATCGCGGCCGGGTCGACGATGACGACCGGAAGTTTGAGCCGATGTCCAGCGGAGGTGATCGCGTCTTCATGCTTCTTGAAATCGCTCGTCGCCAGCACCGATAACGCCGCCATCGTCAGGCCGTGCGCTTCGATAGAGGTCTCGATGGCTGCGACCACTTCGTCGACACTGACCCCTTTTCTGCTTCCGATGCCGGCGACGATCATGGCTTCAGCCAACTCCATTGCGTGACCGGCATGGCGGACCGCCAGGCCTGCATGGAGCCGACCGGCGAAGCACGGGAGATGGCAAGCCGAGCAAGATCGCCGCCGAGCTTCATGTGCTGGGTGAGCAGCAGGGCCTCCATCTCCAGCGTCACCGCATTCGCAACCAGCCGGCCGCCGCTTCGCAACGCCTCGATGGCCTCGTTCAACACGCCTTCTTCGCTACCCCCGCCGCCGATGAAGATCGCGTCCGGTGTCTCGAGCCCGGCAAGCGCGCCGGGGGCGCTGCCCTCGACCACGACGAGGCCTGGAACGCCGCAGGCGGCGGCGTTGCGGGCGACGCGGGCGGCGCGGATCGGGTCGGCCTCGATGGCAATGGTGCGCATCGAGGGATGGGCGAGCATCCATTCTATGCCGATGGAGCCGGAGCCGGCGCCGATGTCCCAAAGCAGTTCGCCGCGCCTCGGCGCCAGCGCCGATAGGGTGATTGCGCGGATTTCACGCTTGGTGATCTGCCCGTCATGATCGAACAGATGGTCGGCCCGACCCGACGCTAGGGGAAGGATGCGTGCGTCGGGACCAGATTCAACTTCCACAGCCAACACGTTGAGAGGATTGACGTTTTCGAGATCGAAGGCGTCGGCGCGGGCCGTGCGCAAATTCTCGTTTGGACCGCCGAGCGCCTCCAGAACGGTCAGCCGCGAAGGGCCGAAATCGAGTTCGGTGAGCAGGCTGGCAATTGCCGCGGGGGCTTGCCCGTCCGATGTCAGGACCAGAAGGCGCGCCCTTGGCTGCAGCAGTGGTCGGATCAGGTCCAGCGGCCGGCCATGCAGCGAGACTGCCTCGATGTCCTGTAGCGCCCAGCCCAGCCGTGCGGCTGCCAGCGAAACGGCTGACGGCGCGGGGATGACATGCATGTCCTGCGGCCCGACCTTGCGGGCGAGGGTGGCCCCGACGCCATGGAAGAACGGATCGCCAGAGGCAAGCACGCAGACGTTCCTGCCGGCAAGCGCCAGCACATCGGCCATGCCGGCATCGAAGGGAACGGGCCAGGGGCGCGGCTCCCCTTTGGCCAGGGAGGCAATCAGCGCCAGGTGCCGTTTGCCGCCGAAGATAAATTCGGCTTGCGCAATCCGCTGCTTGGCCTCGTCGCCCAGACCCGCTAAGCCGTCCTCGCCGATGCCGACGATGGTGAGCCATTGGGGTGTTGGCTGCCTGATTTTTGACATGTCGCGCCGCCCCTCATCCGCCTGCCGGCACCTTCTCCCCGTATAGTAACGGGTAGAAGGGAGAAGCTCGGACGCCGACGCCTCCCTCTCCCCGTTCTTCACGGGGAGAGGGTAAGGGTGAGGGGCGGCGGCGACGCTGTTCAACGTGGGGCCCATGAAGAAAATTCTGATCCTTGGCGGCACAACGGAAGCCCGGCAACTGGCAGGGAAATTGGCGTCGCGCGCTTCCGTCACGCTGTCGCTGGCCGGCCGTACCGAAAGCCCGGTCGCGCAGGGCGTGCCGACAAGGGTCGGCGGCTTTGGCGGCGCCGAAGGGTTGGCTTGCTATCTCACGGAGACAGGCAAGGAGCTGATGATCGACGCCACGCATCCCTATGCCGCGCGGATCTCGGCCAATGCAGCGGAAGCAGCGCGCAAGACCGGCGTGCCGATTGTCGCCCTGCGGCGCCCGGGCTGGGAGCGGGTCGAAGGCGACCGCTGGACGCCGGTCGATACGGTCGGCGCTGCCGTGCAAGCGCTTGGAACGGCGCCACGCCGGGTTTTCCTGGCGCTCGGCCGTCAAGAAATTGCCGCTTTCGAAGCCGCGCTCCAACATCAATATTTGATCCGCAGCGTCGATCCCGTCGAGCCGAAACTTGCGGTTCCCGACGCGACGTACCTGTTGGCGCGCGGGCCGTTTCACGAGGCGGAGGAACGCGCGCTGCTCGAGAAACATCACATTGAAATTCTCGTATCCAAGGACAGCGGTGGCGCGGCGACCTATGGCAAGATCGCTGCCGCGCGGGCGCTTGGCATCGAGGTGGTGATGGTGCGCCGGCCCGATCTGCCGAAGGTGCCCTCGGCTGAAACCGTCGAAGCGCTGGTCGCGCTTATCGAGCAGCGTGGGGTGGATCATTTTCTCTGACCCGACGACGAGCGTGGCGTGTAGACCAGCGTCGGCTTGTCGCCGCGCTTGATGATGCGGGTTTCCGGCGAGCCGATGATGATGCAGGTCGCCATGTCGGCCTTTTGCGCATCGACATCGGCCAGCAGATACACCTCGATCCGCTCGTCGGGACGGCCGGCCGCACGGCCGAAGATCACTGGCGTGGTGCCGGGCAGGATGGCGGTAAGGCACTCGAAGGCCCGGCCAAGCTGCCAGGGGCGCGCCTTGCTGATCGGGTTGTAGAGGGCAATGACGAAGCCGGCGCCGGCCGCCGCCAGCAGGCGCAGTTCGATCAGCTCCCACGGCTTAAGATTGTCGGACAGCGAGATGGCGCAGAAATCATGGCCGAGCGGCGCCCCGATGCGCGCGGCCACGGCGAGCATGGCGGTAACCCCAGGCACGACAGCGACATCGACGGCTCTCCATGCGGCAGGACCGGACTCTATCGCCTCGCAGACCGCGGCCGCCATCGCGAACACGCCGGGGTCTCCGCCCGAGACCACGGCGACGGCATGGCCCTCGGCTGCATTCATGAGGGCGTCCTTGGAGCGGGCGAGTTCCTCGCGGTTGTCGGAGGCGACGCGTGTCTGGTCGGCGCGCAGGTCGAGCCGGTCGAGATAGGGCTTGTAGCCGTAGAAGAATTGCGCTTCGGCGACGGCGCGGCTGGCTTCGGGAGTAACCTGGTCCGCATTGCCGGGCCCAAGGCCGATGACGGTGACACGACCGCTCATGCGTCGCCTCCCGCCACACCGGGACGGCCGGACCAGCCGGCGACAAGCACGATGGAGAAGTAAGGCGCCCGGTCGTCCTGCTTGTCTGCCAGCTTCATTGATAAGGTTGCGGCCATAGTGCCGCGCTCGACATAGACGGCGCGCGCCAGCTTGCCGGTTGCTTCCAGTGCCCGTCTGATCTTCGCCAAATTGCGGCCAACCTTCATGATCACGGCAGCATCGGTGTCGGCGAGGCGACGCGTCAATTCGAACTCGCTCATTGTGCCCGGCAGCACCGTGAGCACGTCGTCGCCCTGGACGATGGGCAGGCCGGTCTGCGACCAGCAGCCCGACATGGCGGTCACACCGGGAATGACCTCGGTCGGGAAGCGATGGGCGAGCCGCACATGCAGATGCATGTAGGAACCGTAGAAAAGCGGGTCGCCCTCGGACAAAACGGCGACCATCCGGCCGGCCTCGAGATGTCCGGCAACAGCCATGGCGGACTCCTCGTAGAAGCCGGTGATCTGGGAACGGTAGTCGTCGTGGATCTTGTCGATTTCGGTGGTGACGGGATAGAGCAGCGGCAGTTCCACCATGTCGGGCCGGAAGCGTGCCGCGACGATGGCGCGGGCATTGCTGTTGTTGCCGCGCTTGGCGAAATAGGCGACGACATCGGCGTCGGCCAGCACGCGCGCAGCCTTCAGCGTCAGCAATTCGGGATCGCCCGGACCGGTGCCGACGCCGACGAGACGGCCTTTGGGGAGAGCGTTCACAGGCCCGGCCTCGCCAGCGAATTGAGCGCTGCGGCGGTCATGGCGCTGCCGCCGAGACGGCCGCGCACGATGGCATAGGGCACGCCGTAGGAGTTTTCCGCCAGCGCATCCTTCGATTCCGCCGCGCCGACGAAGCCGACCGGCATGCCGATGATGGCCGCCGGCTTCGGCGCTCCGTCGCGGAGTTTTTCCAGGAGATAGAACAGTGCGGTCGGTGCGTTGCCGATGGCGACCACGGAACCGGCCATGCGCTCGCCCCACAGGTCGATCGCAGCAGCCGAGCGGGTGTTGCCGATCTCCCTGGCGATGTCGTGCGTGCGCGGGTCGCGTAAGGTGCAGATCACCTCATTGCCGGCGGGCAGGCGGGCGCGGGTCACGCCATGCGAGACCATCTCTGCGTCGCAGAAGATCGGTGCGCCGGCTGCCAAGGCGGTGCGGGCCGCGGCAACGAAATCGGTGGAAAAGACAAAATGCCTGGCGGCTTCGACCTGGCCGCAGGCGTGGATCATGCGGATCGCGACGTCGGCCTCGGCCTCGGAGAAACGCGACAGGTCGGCCTCCGAGCGGATGATGGCGAAGGAGCGCTCGTAGATCGCCGCGCCGTCATGGATGTAGTCATAGGCAACCATGCTCATTCCTGTCGGTAAGCCTCGGCGATCATCGCCGACCCGAGCCTTGTCAGGCAGGCGGCGACGGTTTCGCCTCGATATCGTGCGCCGCGGATCATCCCTGCGACGCGACTTATGCCGCGCGCGGCGTCATAGCCCGGCCTGTAGCCGGCAGGAAGGGCCTTCGCCGTCGCGTTCACGACAAGTCCGGCCCCGTTCTCGCCGCCCACGATCGTCAGCACAGTGGGGCCGGGATGGGCGCAGCCCTTGGCGCAGCCCGAAATGTGCAGGGTGAAGTCGAGCAGCTCAGCGTTTTCTGCGGCGATCGCGTCGGCGATGTCGCGCGTGGCGATGCGGCCGGAGGCGCAGGACGGCGCACCGGGGCAGGCTGCGATACGGGTGCGCGGATCATCGGCGGTGGTGATGAAGCCGAGGGTCGCGGCAGTCTCCTGGAGCTGACTGTTGGCGGTTGCCGGCTGCCCGAGGAAAAGCAACGCCCGACCTGGGGCCAGCCGGATTTCGGTGGTGCCGAGGTTCGAGGCTTTGCTGGCAAGGTCGATAAGATCTCGCCCAGATAGGCTGCCATAGGGAAGGGCGATCCCTTGGGCGACGACGTGGCCGGTTAAGGGGAAAAGACCGATTGGTGGGCGCGAGGCACCCCCCTCTGTCCTGCCGGACATCTCCCCCGCAAGGGGGGAGATCGGCAGTTCGGCTGCTGGCTCCTGTTTTGCCGCCTCAGTGCCAGGTGCGATGTCTGCGATTGGCGAAAGCAGTGAAGAAGGCATAATCTCCCCCCTTGCGGGGGAGATGTCCGGCAGGACAGAGGGGGGTGGGACGGAGTGCCAGTTTGCCAAGGATGTCAGTTGCCTCTCGGACAAATCCCTTGCATGGGCGTCGCGGCCCTTCTCGGCAACCATTCGCAGAGCGGCCAAGGCAATATCGCGCGCTGCATCGGCCTCGACCGTCGCAAGCAGCCTTGCGGTTTGGCCGTCACCAGCGACAGATACGGCCCACACAACACCAGCGCTTTCGCGCACCGCCGCCAGCCTCACATCGGCCGTCAACGCGTCCAGCGTCAGTTGCCCGCCGCCATCGACCACGACCGAAACCTTCGGCCCGAGCCGTGGCGTCAGCCCGGCTTGCTCGATCGCCAGCCTGATCCGCTCGGCCAGTGGCCGCGGATCGGCAATCGCGCGCGGATCGGTGCCGGCGAGGGGCCCGGTCTCGACCGGCACCCCGGTCCGCGCCTCGATGCCCAGTTCATCGACCTCCGCTGCCAGCAGCGCGGCGCTCGTGGCCGTCAGCCCGCGTATCTGCAAACTGCCGCGCGCTGTGACTTCCATGATGCCATTGCCGTGCCGGAGGGCCGATTCAGCCAGGCCGATCAGTGATTTCGGCGACAATCCTCCAGCGACAGGGTTGAGCCGCACCAGCAGGCCGTCGCCGGTCTGCATGGGGGCTGCCAAGGCAGGGCAGGCGCCGCGACGCGAGAAGGCGTTCATGCCGCAACCCCGAGCGCCTGGGCTTCGGCAATCAGCGCGGCAAGATCGTCGTCGATGGAATTGCGCAAGGGATGCCAGAGACCGCGCCGTCGGGCCGACAGGAAGCGCTCGGCGATGATTTTCGCGGCGGCCGGGTTTTCACGCAGGATGAACGCGCGAACGTCGGGATCGCCGACATAGGCGTCGTGAACGGCCTCGATCAGCGCGCCGGGGATGGCATTGGTCGTTTCAGCGAAGCCGACCAGCCGGTCCACCGTCTCGGCGAATTCCGAAGCGCCTCGCGGACCATGCCGCATTTGGCCCGATATGAAGCGCCGATTGACGGCGCGGGCGCGCACGACGCGTGCTACCGCCTCGCCAACCGAGCGCGGCTTTGGCTTCAGCGGGTCGGTGGTGTCGAGCACGATGACGTCGGCATTCCTGCCCAGGGTCGACAAGGCTGCCGAGAAACCGCCGATGAAGGCGACATCGGCGGAACCTTCGAGAATGTCGCGGCCGGGATCATCGCCGGTGTGGACGAGAAGATCTGCCTCGGCGATGCGCCCTTTGAAGGCGCCGGGCGCCGGGACGCCTTCGCCCCCGGCGCCGCCATAGGCATGCGATGTGGCGTCGAGATAGGCGCGGCCGATCTCCTCACGCTCGGCCCAGCCGCCGCTTGACAAGAGGTCCTCGACGCCTGCGCCATAGGTGCCCGGCGAGGTGCCGAAAATGCGCGGGCTGATCCCACCGTCGGCGCGGGTCTGCGCCGCCAGCGGATTTTCCGAGTCGTCCTCGTCTCGCGCGGAAACGGCGGCGGCGGCGGCGTCGATCAGCGCGATCTGGGTCGGGAACATGTCGCGGAACAGGCCCGATATGCGCCAGGTCACGTCGACGCGCGGCCGGCCGAGCGTGGCCGGCGGCAACACCTCTATGCCCGTGACGCGGCCGGTTGCCGAATCCCATTGCGGCCGGCAGCCCATCAGCGCAAGACCCTGGGCGATCTCCTCGCCGCCGGTGCGCAACGACGCCGAGCCCCAGAGGTCGATGATAAGCGAGCGCGGCCAGTCGCCATGCGACTGCATGTAACCGCGCACGACTTCCTCCGCCGCGGCCCGGCCTAGCTCATAGGCCGTCGGCGTCGGCATGGTGCGTGGATCGGAGGTGAACAAATTGCGGCCGGTGGGCAGGACATCGGAGCGGCCACGCGCCGGCGCGCCGGCCGGGCCGGCCTTGACGTGGCGGCCGTCGAGGGCTGCGAGCAGCGCCGTCTTCTCTGCATCGGCGCTCTGGCGGCGCATGGCGTCGGGCTCGTCTTCGGAAGCGCGGCCATAGATATGCAGACCGTCCTTGATGGCGAAATCCTTCAGGTCGCAGAGCCAGGCATCGATGCGGCGCAGGGCCTCGTCGGGGGCGTCCGTGTTGGCTACGCCGGCTTCCGAGGCGAGGCCAGTGTTCTGCGCGGTTTCGACGATCAGCTTCGCCAGCCTGTCGCGGCGGCGCCGGTCGAGCCCATCGGCCTGGGCATATTCATCGACCAGCCGTTCGAGCTTGTGCTGGTTATCGTCGAGTCCGGCGCCGGTCAGGGGCGGAGGCAGATGGCCGAGGGTGACGGCGGCGATACGCCGCTTGGCTTGGGCCGCTTCGCCGGGATTGGAAACGATGAAGGGATAGATGACGGGCAGGGGACCGGCGACGATCTCGGGAAAGCAGCTTTGGGAAAGCGCGACGGTCTTGCCGGGCAGCCATTCCAACGTGCCGTGCGCGCCGATATGGATGAGGGCGTGCACGCCGAGCGATTTGCGCAGCCAGAGCCCGAAAGCGAGGAGGGCGTGGCGCGGCGGGAGCGTCGGGTCATGGTAGTCGGCGCGGCGGTCGGCGGAACGGCCTCGATCAGGCGCGAGCGCGACGGTGACGTTGCCGAAGGTGGCGGCGCGGAATGGGAAGTGGGCCGAGGTTGGCGCGCGTATACCCCCCTCTGTCCTGCCGGACATCTCCCCCTCAAGGGGGGAGATTGAGCTGTTGTCCGCGCCTTCGCCAATCTCAACCGTTGCAGGAGAGGTGTCGGCGAGACAGCTGCCAATCTCCCCCCTTGAGGGGGAGATGTCCGGCAGGACAGAGGGGGGCGCCTCGCGCAAACGTATTTCGTCCTCGGCCTTTCCCCAAGCTGCTTCAACTGCGGCAATCGCATTACTCGGCAACTCGGTGGACAACTTCAAATAGTCGTCCAGTCCCAGTCCATGCCCGCCCCGCTCCAGCATCCGCAGCAGCTCGCGCGGCGATTGCGGAATCCCTTCAACGGCATAGCCCTGTTCCCTCAGGTCGTGCAGCATGGCCAGCACGCTGGACGGCACATCGAGGCCGACGGCGTATCCGGTTCGACCCGGCGCGCTTGGGTAATCGGGTATCAGGATGGCCAGCTTGCGGGCCGCCCGGGGGGTCTCCTGCAACCTGACGAAGGCCGCTATACGGTCGGCCACCTGCGCGACGCGGTCGGGCTCAGGCCGGTTGGCGAAGGCGCGGTGGCCGAGCGCCGGGTCGGCCTCGCTTTCGCCCTTGAAGGAAATCGCTCCGGCAAGGATACGGCCGTCGAGTTCGGGCAGAACGACGTGCATGGCGAGGTCGGCGGGCGCCAACCCGCGCTGGTTGCTTTCCCAGACGTCGCGGCGGGTTGTGGCGACGATGACCTGGAAGACGGGCACCCCGGCGCGGTCAAACAGGTTTTCCACGCCGGGTTCCGCGCCGGAGGCAAAGGCCGTGGCGGCGATGATGGCGGCCGGTTTGAGTGTGGCGAAGGCGGTTTCGACGAAGTCCAGAGATGCTCGGTCCTTGAGGCTGGCGACGAAGATGGGAACGGGCCGCAAGCCGCGCTGCCCCAGCGCCTCAAAGAGCGCATCGATCGGCGCGACATCGGCCGCGAGCAGCATCGATCGGTAGAACAGAATGGGGACAAGCGGCCCGGTATTTCCCACGAGGGGGAGGGGCGCAACACCGCGGTTCGGCTCGTAATAACCGGCTTTTGGTACGGCGACCGGCTCGATTACATCAGCCTGTGATCCCGCCAGCCCGGCCAGCCGATGCACCAGCGCCTTCATATTGGCCGGACCGCCTTCGCGGAAATAGCCGAGCAGGCCGTCCAATTCCTCCCGAGGCAGCGTCGAGGCCTCGACCAGCCGGAGATCCTCGTCGCGGCACTCTCCGGGAAGCAGCGCCAGTTTGATTCCGCGCGCACGAGCGGTCGAGGCAAGCTGGTCGCAGCCGTAGCGCCACCATTCGTAGCCGCCGAGGATGCGGACGAGGATGATCTTGGCATGGCGCGCCACGCTGTCGATCCACAGGTCGACCGACATGGGATGACGCAGGTCGCGAAGTGCCGCCAGCCGCATCGATGGCAGCTGGCCCTCATCGGCCTTCCAGGCGGAAGCCAGTCCGCCGAGATCGCTGTCGGTGAAGGACAGGGCCACGATATCCGCCGGCGTCTGCCGCAGATCGACCGGCTCGGCGAGATCGTCGAGCGAGGCGGACGTCGTGGTGAGGATATGCATCGCGGCGGGTCCGATATCAGCCGGCGAGTATGCGCTCGATGGCGGGGCGGTTCAGTCCCTTGAGGCCGATGACGACCAGGCGCGAGCGACGATCGTCCTCGGGGGTCCAGGCGCGGTCGTAGTAATGATTGACACGCGGCCCTACGGCCTGCAGCAGAAGCCGCATCGGCTTGCCGCCGACCTCGACGAAGCCCTTCACGCGCAGCACGTTTTCCTGTTCGGCGGCCGTGGCGACACGCTCTGCCAGGTCTTCCGGGTTGGCGACCGAGCCAATATCGACGATGAACGTGTCGAAGTCGTCATGCTCGTGATCGAAGGCGCCGTCGTGGTGGGACTTGCGGTTCTGGATGTCGTCCTCGACGGCGAGCCCGAGGCCGAGAAGCACGGAGGGATCGACCTTGCCATGAGACGTCGGCACGATCTTCACCGCGCGGGCGGAGTGTTCGTTGATGATAGCGTTGGCGCGCGCCGAACCGGCACCGTCCATCAGATCGCTCTTCGAGAGGATGATCAGGTCGGCGCAGGCGATCTGGTCCTCGAACACTTCCTCGACCGGATCATCGTGGTCGAGGCTGTCGTCCCCAGCGCGCTGCGCCTGCAGGGCGTCCATGTCGTTGGCGACGCGCCCTTCGGCCAGGGCCGGGCCGTCGACCACGGCGATCACCCCATCGACGGTAACGCGGCTCTTGACGCTCGGCCATTGGAAAGCCTGGACCAGAGGCTTCGGCAGGGCGAGGCCGGAGGTTTCGATCAGGATGTGGTCGACCTTCGGCGTCAGCGCCAGGATCTGGTCCAACGCCGGCACGAAATCGTCTGCGACGGTGCAGCAGATGCAGCCATTGGCCAGTTCGACGATGTTCTCCTCCGGGCAGGTGTCGATGCCGCAGCCCTTGAGGATTTCGCCGTCGATGCCGATATCGCCGAATTCATTGACGATGATGGCGATGCGCTTGCCGCCGGCGTTTTCCAGGAGATGGCGGACCAGCGTCGTCTTGCCGGCGCCGAGGAAGCCGGTGACGACGGTGCAGGGGACGCGGGAGACGGAAGCGCTCATGATCAATCCTTCAACAGGTCGAGAGGTGGTATGCGGGCCACTAGGCCGCGCTTGAGGGAGTCCGGGCGGCCGCGCCACGGGATCAGCCCATCCGCCGAGGTCGCGAAGAGCTTGGCGCCGGCGACGAGGTCATCCCCACTGGCCGCGGTCAGATCTCCGAACACATAGCTCCAGCAGCCATCGCGCAGCATGGCGGCGCTGAGCCGGCGCTTGCAGTTGCCGAGGCATTCGACTGTGCGGACCTGGATGTTTTCACCAGATGCAGCGCGGCGCGTATCAGCCGCCAGCAGTTCACCGGCGCGCGGATGGCCGTCGGAGCCGGCTTCGTCCCGGCAGGAGGCGCAGACGATCACGGTGACGCCGGTCAAAGCCTCACCGTTGCCGGACGAATTGTCCGCTGTGCCAGCCGAAAAACTGCCGTTCTGGTCCAAAAGCCGGGCTCCTTGCCCGGAAACCCGCCAGGCTATCGGATTCTTTGTCGCAGACGGCAGGTCTCCTGGCTCGCGGGTCATCGCCTTGGTGCCGCCTTCCCGGGAACATCCCAGTGGCTTTCGGCCTTGGCTCTTCGCTTACAGTTGCGGGGACAGCCGCGGATTAGGGACCTAGATCCCGCACCGCATTCCCTCTTAGCCCCTGCCGTTGCGGGCAAGGGACCGTCTGGACCGGGATTTAGGCTCTTGCAGGCATTGGTGTCAACGCGGGCTTACGACATAGCGATGTCGGCCAACGCCGGGCCAAGGTCGCCCGCCGGCGTCACTTCCATGCGTTCCAGTCCAAGCCAGCCCTGCATCTGCGTCAATTCTTCGAACAAGTGAGCGGCCGTCTCCGGCGGCACGCCTGGCTCGGCATAGGCCGCGTGGACCCGCAGGACGCTCGCCGGCCGATCGGCCCTAAGATCGACGCGCGCGACGATCCGGTCACCGAGCAGGAACGGAAGCACATAGTAGCCATAACGCCGCTTCTCGGCCGGGGTGTAGATTTCGATGCGGTAGTGGAAATCGAACAGGCGCTCGGTGCGGGAGCGCTCGAAGACAACCGGATCGAATGGCGCCAGCAGAGCACGGGCATCGATCTTTCGCGGCAGCCGGGCGTCCTTGTGGAGGTAGGCCGGCTTGTCCCAACCATCGACGCGCACCGGTAGCAAATCACCGGTTTCGACCAGTTCCTCGAGCCGGCCTTTCATGTCGGCGGGGGAAAGGCGGAAATAGTCGCGCAAATCGCCTGACGTGGCGATGCCGTGGGCGCGGGCGGAGATGCGCAGCAGTTCGCGATGCGCATCCTCGGCCGATGGCACCGGCAGATCGAGAATCGCCTGTGGCAGCACTCGCTCGGGCAGGTCGTAGAAACGCTCGAAGCCGCGACGGTGCGCCGTGGTGATGCGCCCGGCCCAGAACAGCCATTCGAAAGCATGCTTGGCATGGCTCCAACCCCACCAGCCGCCGGAGCCCTTCTGGCCCTCAAGAGCGGACGCCGCGATCGGGCCGCGGTCGACAACCGAGCGATAGATCTCCTCGATATAGGCGGCGTGCTCTCGGCCCCATTTGCCAAGGCCTAGATACATTTCGTCGCCGCGTTCGGCGCGCTGCATGCGCCAGCGCATCAGCGGGTATGTCTCGACCGGCAGGAACGACGCCTCGTGCGCCCAGTATTCGAAGACGCTGCGCCTGCGGGTGACGGCAGCGTTGTCGAGCAGCGAGAGCGGGTAGGGGCCAAGCCGCGAATAAAGCGGCATATAATGCGCGCGCACCACGGCACTGACGGAATCTATCTGCAGCAGACCGGTGCGAGACATCACACGGGCCAGATGCCGCCGATCCGGCACGGTGGCGGGACGGGGATCGAGAAATCCCTGCGCAGCCAGCGCGATGCGCCGGGCCATGGGGAGCGAGATTTTTTCCTTCATTCCGGCGTCACTCTAGGCGTGATTGAGCGAGGTTCGAGTTTGATTCCGCGCCATGATAGCAGGGTTCTGCCGTGTGGCGTGTCAGCAGACAAAGTGGAGGACGAAATGAAGGAAATCAAACAGGAGGCGATCGCACCAGTTTTGCCGCGACATGCAGTCCAGCGCGTCGTTTTTGAACAAGGTTTGACTTGCTTCGCTGGAAGCGCTGCGCTAACCCTCGCCGCGTTGCAGCGTAGGCCCTAAAACGCTTCGGCGGTTAAACTGTCACGCTTCCGCATCAGGGTCCGGTGCTGTAATCAATTCGGATTGGCGCCAACAGAAAGCCGAGCATGAACGCACTTCTCAGTTCGTACCTGCCCATCGTCCTATTCATCGGCGTGGCGCTGGTTGTCGGCCTCGCGCTGCTGGTGGCGCCCTTTCTGGTGGCCTACCGCAATCCAGACCCCGAAAAGCTTTCCGCCTACGAATGTGGCTTCAACTCGTTCGACGACGCCCGCATGAAGTTCGATATCCGGTTCTACCTGGTGTCGATCCTATTCATCATCTTCGATCTGGAAGTGGCCTTCCTATTTCCCTGGGCGGTGTCGTTCTCGAAGATCGGAATGCTCGGTTTCTGGTCGATGATGGTATTTCTGGCGGTGCTGACCATCGGCTTCGCCTATGAATGGAAAAAAGGAGCGCTGGAATGGGATTGAACGATAGTTCAGGCACCCTCGTCGCGCCGAAGCCGAAGGGCATCATCGATCCCAACACCGGCAGGCCGGTGGGGGCCGATGACCCCTTCTTCCTCGAAATCAACGACGAACTGGCCGACAAGGGTTTCCTGGTCACCTCGACCGAAGCGCTTATCACCTGGGCGCGCAGCGGTTCGCTGATGTTCATGACCTTCGGTCTGGCCTGCTGCGCCGTCGAGATGATCCACACTTCGATGCCGCGCTATGACTCGGAGCGGTTCGGCGTGGCGCCGCGTGCCTCGCCGCGCCAGTCCGACATCATGATCGTCGCCGGCACGCTGACCAACAAGATGGCGCCGGCGCTGCGCAAGGTCTACGACCAGATGCCGGAGCCGCGCTACGTCATCTCGATGGGCTCCTGCGCCAATGGCGGCGGCTACTATCATTATTCATATTCGGTGGTGCGCGGCTGCGACCGTATCGTTCCGGTCGACATCTATGTTCCCGGCTGTCCGCCGAGCGCCGAAGCGCTGCTTTACGGCATTCTTCTGCTGCAGAAGAAGATCCGCCGCACCGGCACGATCGAACGGTAAATCCATGACCGCATCTCCGAGCGAACTGTCGACCTATATCGGCGAGAAGCTGATCGGCCGCGTCCATGACGCCGATATCGCCTATGGCGAGTTGACCATGCATGTCGACGCGCGCGACCTGGTCGAGGTCGTCACTTTCCTGCGCGACGATGCGCGCTGCCAGTTCATCTCCATCATCGATGTCTGCGGAGCCGATTATCCGTCGCGGGCTAGGCGTTTCGACGTCGTCTACCACCTCCTGTCGCCGAAGCAGAATGCGCGCATCAGGCTCAAGCTTCAGGCCGACGAGGAGACCGTGGTGCCGTCGATCACGGACGTGTTTCCCGGCGCCGACTGGTTCGAGCGCGAGACATACGATCTCTACGGCGTATTGTTCTCGGGCCATCCCGATCTGCGCCGTCTGCTGACCGATTACGGTTTCGAAGGCCACCCGCTGCGCAAGGATTTCCCGCTGACCGGTTTCGTCGAGCTTCGCTACGATGATGAGGCCAAGCGCGTGATCTACGAGCCGGTGGAGCTCAAGCAGGAATTCCGCAATTTCGATTTTCTCTCGCCTTGGGAAGGGACGGATTATGTCCTGCCGGGCGATGAGAAAGCCAAACAGTGATTGGTGAATAGTGAATGGTGAATGGACAAAACGCCGGAAGCTATAAGGGATTATCGCGATCTCATCGTCTGGCAGGAGGCGATGGATATCGCCGAGTCCGTTTACGCTTTAACGCGTGGGTTTCCGCGCGAGGAAATGTACGGAATGGCGGCTCAGATGCGGCGATGCGCTGCTTCTGTACCTGCGAACATTGCGGAAGGATTCGGCCGCGCTCAGAGGCGACCGTTTATTCAATTCCTTCGTATTGCGCAGGGCTCATTAAAGGAACTCGAAACGCATACAATGCTCTGTGGACGCGTGGGGCTCTTGTCCAAGGAGCAGGCCGCAAGTCTGGAACCGGGCTTCACCCGGTTGGGCAAAAGGCTAGTTTCGTTCGTTCGATCGCTCGAGGGAGAGCGCGAATGACCATTCACCATTCACAATTGACCATTCACTATTCGCCAAGGGCGATCCATGGCTGAGACCTCCGTCCGCAATTTCAACATCAATTTCGGCCCGCAGCATCCGGCGGCGCACGGTGTCTTGCGGCTTGTGCTGGAGCTGGATGGGGAGGTCGTCGATCGCGTCGATCCGCATATCGGGCTCTTGCATCGCGGCACGGAAAAGCTGATCGAAAACAAGACCTATCTGCAGGCGTTGCCCTATCTCGACCGGCTCGACTATTGCGCGCCGATGAGCCAGGAGCACGCCTTCGCGCTCGCCACCGAGCGCCTGCTTGGCATCGAAGTGCCAAGGCGCGGCCAACTGATCCGCGTGCTTTACTGCGAGATCAGCCGCATCATGTCGCACATCCTCAACGTGACGACGCAGGCGCTGGACATCGGTGCATTGACGCCGCCGCTTTGGGGCTTTGTCGAACGCGAAAAGCTGATGGTGTTCTACGAGCGCGCCTCCGGCTCGCGCATGCACGCAGCCTATTTCCGCCCCGGTGGCGTGCATCAGGATTTGCCTCGCCAACTGGTCGAGGACATCGGCAAGTGGATCGATCCGTTCCTCAAGTCGCTCGACGATCTCGACAGGCTGCTGACCGGTAACCGCATCTTCAAGCAACGCAACGTCGATATCGGCATCGTATCGCTGGCGGACGCTTGGGCGTGGGGCTTTTCTGGCGTCATGGTGCGCGGATCGGGGGCCGCGTGGGACCTGCGCAAATCGCAGCCCTATGAATGCTATACGGAGATGGATTTCGACATTCCGGTCGGCAAGAACGGCGACTGCTACGATCGCTATCTCGTGCGTATGGAAGAGATGCGGCAGTCGGCGCGGATCATGCGCCAGTGCGTCGACCTTCTGCTCGGCAAGGATAGTACCGGACCGGTATCCAACCTGGACGGCAAGGTGGTTCCGCCGAAACGCGCGGCGATGAAGCGCTCGATGGAGGCGCTGATCCACCACTTCAAGCTCTACACCGAGGGTTACCGCGTACCGGCCGGCGAGGTCTATGCTGCCGTCGAGGCGCCCAAGGGCGAATTCGGCGTCTACATGGTCTCCGACGGCACCAACAAGCCGTATCGCTGCAAGCTGCGCGCGCCGGGTTTCGCGCATCTGCAAGCCATGGACTTCCTGTGCCGGGGCCACATGCTGGCCGACGTCACCGCCGTTCTCGGCTCCCTCGACATCGTGTTTGGTGAGGTCGATCGTTAAATGTCAGTCCGCCGTCTCGCAGAAGCCAGCGTCCAGCCAGCCTCCTTCGCCTTCAACCGGGCGAATGCGGCGGCGGCGAAGCAATGGATCAAGAAATACCCGAAGGGCCGGGAACAGTCGGCCATCATCCCGCTTCTGATGATCGCGCAGGAGCAGGAAGGTTGGGTGACGAAGGCGGCGATCGAGACGATCTCCGACATGCTCGGCATGCCGCGGATCCGCGGGCTCGAGGTCGCGACCTTCTACACGCAATACCAGCTCAATCCGGTCGGCACGCGCGCGCATATCCAGGTCTGCGGCACCACGCCCTGCATGCTGCGCGGCTCGGAAGCGCTGATGGACGTCTGCCGTTCCAAGATCCATCACGACCAGTTCCACACCAACGACGCGGGCACGCTGTCGTGGGAAGAGGTCGAATGTCTCGGCGCCTGCGTCAACGCGCCCATGGTTATGATCTTCAAGGACACGTTCGAAGACCTGACGCCGGAACGGCTGGCCGAGATCATCGATCTTTATGATGCCGGCAAGGGCGCGTCGGTCAATCCGGGGCCGCAGAATGGCCGTACCACGTCGGAGCCGATCACCGGCTTGACGACGCTGACCAGTGAAAAGGCGATCCTCAAGGCTACGCGCGACGAGGAAGCCGCTGCTGCCAGCAGGGCTGCCCAGGCCGCTGCGCCGGCGGATCCAGCTGCCTCTGCCGGCACCGAGGCCGCTGCCGCGCCGTCCAACGCCGGCAAGCCGAGGACCACCGCGGTTGAAACCGACCCAACCTTGAAGTCGCCTTCGGCGGCCAAGGTGGCGCCGGCGGATGAGAAGGCGGTCAGCGCATCGGCGCCTGGGCATTCGGCAGCCAATGCCAATATGACCTCTCCCGAAGTCGAAGTGGTCTCCAAGCAGCGTACCGGGCCGACGACGAGGGCTGAAGTCGTGCCCGGCGGCGTCGGGGACGACAAAAACGGCAAGAAGCCGGTCTGAGGAAGAAACATGCTTCAGGACAGAGACCGCATCTTCAACAATATCTACGGCCGCTTCGACCGGTCGCTGGCAGGTGCCATGTCGCGCGGCGCCTGGGACAACACGCCGGGCATCATCGCCAAGGGGCGCGACTGGATCGTCAACGAGATGAAGGCATCGGGCCTGCGCGGCCGTGGCGGCGCCGGCTTTCCGACCGGGCTGAAATGGTCGTTCATGCCAAAGCAGAGCGACGGGCGGCCGAGCTATCTCGTCATCAATGCCGACGAATCCGAGCCCGGCACCTGCAAGGACCGCGACATCCTGCGGCACGACCCGCACACGCTGGTCGAAGGCGCGCTGATCGCGGGCTTCGCCATGGGCGCCATTGCCGCCTACATCTATGTGCGCGGCGAATTCATCCGCGAGCGCGAGGCGTTGCAGCGGGCCATCGACGAGGCCTATGAGGCGAAGCTGATCGGCAAGGGCAATACGTCTGGCTATGATTTCGACATCTACATGCATCATGGCGCCGGCGCCTATATTTGCGGCGAGGAGACGGCGCTGCTCGAAAGCCTCGAAGGCAAGAAGGGTCAGCCCAGGCTGAAGCCGCCATTCCCGGCCAATGTCGGCCTCTATGGCTGCCCGACCACCGTCAACAATGTCGAATCCATCGCGGTGGCGCCGACCATCCTGCGTCGTGGCGCGGCCTGGTTTTCGTCCTTCGGCAGGCCCAACAATGTCGGCACCAAGCTGTTCTGCATCTCGGGTCACGTCAACAATCCGTGCACCGTCGAAGAAGCCATGTCGATCCCGTTCCGCGAG
Source organism: Mesorhizobium sp. ES1-1 (assembly GCF_020164785.1). Lineage (GTDB taxonomy): Bacteria > Pseudomonadota > Alphaproteobacteria > Rhizobiales > Rhizobiaceae > Mesorhizobium. The sequence continues at coordinate 372,296 of NZ_JAIUGX010000004.1, forward strand.
TTGATCGAGACGCATTGCGGCGGCATTCGCGGCGGTTGGGACAATCTGCTGGCGGTGATCCCGGGCGGCGCTTCGGTGCCGCTGGTCCCTGCCGAACAGATCATTGACGCGCCGATGGATTTCGATGCGCTGCGCGATCTCAAATCCGGCCTCGGCACCGCGGCCGTCATCGTCATGGACAAGTCCACCGATATCGTCAAAGCCATCGCGCGCTTGTCCTACTTCTACAAGCACGAGAGCTGCGGCCAATGCACGCCGTGCCGCGAAGGCACCGGCTGGATGTGGCGGGTGATGGAGCGGCTTGTGCGCGGCGAGGCGCAGAAGCGCGAGATCGACATGCTGCTCGACGTCACCAAGCAGATCGAGGGCCATACGATCTGCGCGCTGGGCGATGCGGCGGCTTGGCCAATCCAGGGCCTGATGCGGCATTTCCGCGGCGAGGTGGAGCGCCGCATCGACGAGTTTTCGCGCAACGCGCACCGGGCCGAGCCCGTGCTGGTGGCTGCGGAATAGAGACCATTCTGAACGCGGGCAAACGCCCATAAAGAGGAAGCCGGGCTGGGGCACACGAAGAAACGACTAAGGAGATCCAATGTCGCCCTATTCGAAAGCCTACCCATTGTTGGCCAATCTGGACCAGATCGAGAAGATGAACCAGGACCTGATCAGGATGATGCCGAAGGAGATGGCGAGCGCCGTCAACCTTTTCGCGCATCCTGTCGCGGGTGCGGCGGCAATGTCGGCGCTCGGCATCGGCCTCGCCAACCATGCGTTCGGCGTGTGGATGGGCGCTTTCAGCGGCGCGGCGGAAGCTTCGCAGCGCATGATGCAGCCCATCGTCGACGATTTCGAGGCGCGCGCGCAGCGGGTCTCGCAGACGGCCAAGACTGCCTCCAAGGCCCGTGCGGCAACCAGGACACTTATCGCGGAGGCGCAATCCTTCGCGCAGGACGTGACGGACATGGTCGCCCGCGAGGCCGTGGAGACAGAGCGGGCGACGGCCGCGCCGGCCAAGGTGTCGCCGAGGGAATTGCGGCAGCCGATAGCCATGGATCGCCCGGCGAAGCCGTCGGACCTCAAAGCGATACCGGGCATCGGCCCGAAGCTCGAGAAGGTGCTCAACGGCCTCGGCATCTGGACCTATGCGCAGATCGCCGCATGGACGCCGGACGAGATCGCCTGGGTCGAGGATTATCTTTCGCTCACCGGCCGGGTCGGCCGCGATGATTGGATTGCCCGGGCGGCGGCGTTGGCCGCCACGAAATGATGAAATGCCGGGTGCGGCTTGTGCCGCGCCCGGAAATTGAGATTGCGGGAAATCCGCAGGGGTTCGAGGCGAATGGCAAAGCTCAAGGTCGACGGGAAAGAGATCACTGTACCCGACCACTACACGCTGCTGCAGGCAGCAGAGGACGCGGGCGCGGAAGTGCCGCGCTTCTGCTTCCACGAGCGGTTGTCGATCGCCGGCAATTGCCGCATGTGCCTGATCGAGGTTAAGGGCGGACCGCCCAAGCCGCAGGCGTCCTGCGCCATGAATGTGCGCGACCTTCGTCCGGGGCCGAATGGCGAAGCGCCGGAAATCTTTACCAACACGCCGATGGTCAAGAAGGCCAGGGAAGGCGTGATGGAGTTCCTGCTGATCAACCATCCGCTGGATTGCCCGATCTGCGACCAGGGCGGCGAGTGCGACCTGCAGGACCAGGCGATGGCCTTCGGCGTGGATTCATCGCGCTATCACGAGAACAAGCGTGCGGTCGAGGACAAGTATATCGGCCCGCTGGTCAAGACGGTGATGAACCGCTGCATCCACTGCACGCGCTGCGTGCGCTTCACCACGGAGGTCGCCGGCATTTCGGAGCTCGGCCTGATCGGGCGAGGCGAGGATGCGGAGATCACCACCTATCTCGAACAGGCGATGACTTCGGAACTGCAGGGCAATGTGATCGACCTGTGCCCGGTCGGCGCGCTGACCTCGAAGCCTTTTGCCTTCCAGGCGCGGCCGTGGGAACTGAGCAAGACCGAATCCATCGACGTGATGGACGCTGTCGGCTCGGCGATCCGCGTCGACAGTCGCGGCCGTGAAGTGATGCGCATCCTGCCGCGTGTCAACGAGGCGGTGAACGAGGAATGGATCTCCGACAAGACCCGCTTCATCTGGGACGGCCTGCGCACGCAGCGCCTCGACCGTCCCTATGTGCGCAGGGACGGCAAGCTCGTTGCGGCCAGTTGGGCCGAGGCGTTCGCTGCGATCAAGGACGCGGTGTCGAAGACGGCGCCCGAGAAAATTGGCGCTATTGCCGGCGATCTCGCCGCTGTCGAGGAGATCTACGCGCTGAAGCAGCTGATGGCCTCGCTCGGCTCGAAGAACACGGATTGCCGTCAGGACGGCGCCGCGCTTGACCCGGCGTTTGGCCGGGCCAGCTATATTTTCAACCCTACCATCGAAGGCATCGAGCAGGCTGACGCGGTGCTAATCATCGGCGCCAATCCGCGCTATGAAGCCTCACTGCTCAATGCCCGCATCCGCAAGCGCTGGCGGCTGGGCAATCTGCCCGTCGGTGTGATCGGCGATGTCGGCGATACGCGCTATGATTACGAGCAGCTGGGCGCGGGGCCGGATTCGCTGAAGGATCTGGCAGACGGCAATGGGAAGTTCTTCCAGAAGCTGAAGAAGGCTACGCATCCGCTCATCATCGTCGGCCAAGGCGCCCTGGCGCGTGCCGACGGCGCGGCGGTGCTCGGCCAGGCGGCACGGCTCGCCGGCGCCGTCAACGCGGCGCGGGCGGATTGGAACGGCTTTGCGGTGCTGCACAATGCGGCTGGCCGCGTCGGCGGTCTCGATCTCGGCTTCGTGCCGGGCGAGGGCGGCAAGGATGTCGCGGGCATGCTGGGCGAGATGGAACTTCTGTTCCTGCTCGGCGCCGACGAGATCGACATGGCTAGGACTGGCGGCGCTTTCGTCGTCTATATCGGTACACATGGCGACCAGGGCGCGCACCGCGCCAATGTCATCCTGCCGGCGGCGGCCTATACCGAAAAGTCGGGCACCTATGTCAACACGGAAGGCCGCGTGCAGCAGACCAACCGTGCCGGCTTCGCGCCGGGCGAGGCGCGCGAGGACTGGGCGATCCTGCGGGCGCTGTCCGATGTGCTGGGCAAGAAGCTGCCGTTCGATTCGCTGGCGCAGCTGCGCGCGAAATTGTATGGCGACTACCCGCATATGGCTCGCATCGATCAGGTCGAAGCCGGCAACGCCGAGGATGTGGCCAAGCTGGCGCTGATTGGCGGGCAGCTGAACAAGGGCGCCTTTACATCTCCGGTCACGGATTTCTACCTGACCAATCCGATCGCGCGGGCTTCGGCCGTGATGGCGGAATGTTCGGCACTGGCCAAGAGCGGCTTCAAGCAGGCGGCGGAATAAGCATGGATACTTTCTTTTCCTTCTACGTGCTGCCGGCGCTGATCATCCTGCTGAAGTCGGTCGTGCTGATCGTCGTGCTGCTGATCTTCGTCGCCTACGTCCTCTACGCCGACCGCAAGATCTGGGCGGCCGTGCAACTGCGCCGCGGCCCCAACGTCGTCGGCCCCTGGGGCACGCTGCAGGCCTTCGCCGACCTGTTGAAGTTCGTCTTCAAGGAGCCGGTGATCCCATCGGGCGCCAACAAAGGTGTGTTCCTGCTGGCGCCGCTGGTATCGGCGGTGCTGGCGATCTCGGCCTGGGCGGTCATTCCGGTCAGCAATGGCTGGGCCGTCGCCAACGTGAATATCGGCATCCTCTATGTCTTCGCCGTCTCCTCGCTGGAGGTCTACGGCGTGATCATGGGTGGCTGGGCGTCCAACTCCAAATATCCATTTCTCGGCGCGTTGCGTTCGGCCGCCCAGATGGTGTCCTACGAAGTCTCGATCGGTTTCGTCATCGTCACGGTGCTGCTCACCGCCGGCTCGCTCAACCTGACCGACATCGTGCTGTCGCAGCATGACGGGTTGGGCACGCGACTTGGCCTGCCCAACACCTTCCTCGACTGGAACTGGCTGGCCCTGTTCCCCATGTTCGTCATCTTCTTCATCTCGGCGCTGGCCGAGACCAACCGGCCGCCCTTCGACCTGGTGGAAGCCGAATCGGAACTGGTCGCCGGCCACATGGTCGAATATTCGTCGACGCCGTTCCTGCTGTTCTTCCTCGGCGAATATGTCGCCATCGTGCTGATGTGCGCGCTAGCCACAATCCTGTTCCTCGGCGGCTGGCTGCCCCCGTTCAACTTCGCGCCGTTCACCTGGGTGCCGGGCGTCATCTGGTTCGTGCTGAAGGTGTGCTTCGTGTTCTTCGGCATCTCCATGGTGAAGGCCTTCGTGCCGCGCTACCGCTATGACCAGCTGATGCGGCTCGGCTGGAAAGTGTTCTTGCCGATCTCGCTGTTCATGGTCGTCCTCACCGCGGCCTTCCTCAAGATCACGGGGTTTGCGTGATGTCCTATGAAATTGGTGGGGCGATCGTAGGCTTCGTGTTTGCAACGGTCGAATTCTTTCTGCTTCGCAGCTATTGGCTGAAGCCTGAGTTTCCTACGCCAGGCCGAGGTATCCTCAGGGGCGTGGCGTTGTTCGGTTTTGTCTTTCTGCCGATTGTCGGATGGGTTCAGGGTATGAAACTATCGGGAGCTCTTTGATGGGTGCGCTCGCTCAAGCCGCAAAATCGCTGCTGCTGCAGGATTTCGTCAGCGCCTTCTTCCTGTCGATGCGCCAGTTCTTCGCGCCGAAGGAGACGATCAACTATCCGCACGAGAAGGGGCCGACCAGCCCGCGCTTCCGGGGCGAGCACGCCCTGCGGCGCTATCCCAATGGCGAGGAACGCTGTATCGCCTGCAAATTGTGCGAGGCGATCTGCCCGGCACAGGCCATCACCATCGAGGCGGGGCCGCGCCGCAATGACGGCACGCGCCGCACGGTGCGCTACGACATCGACATGGTGAAGTGCATTTATTGCGGCTTCTGCCAGGAAGCCTGCCCTGTCGACGCCATCGTCGAGGGGCCCAATTTCGAGTTCGCGACGGAGACGCGTGAGGAACTCTACTACGACAAGGAGAGGCTGTTGGCGAATGGCGACCGGTGGGAGCGCGAACTGGCGCGCAACATCTCGCTGGACTCGCCCTATCGCTGATATTTGACGCAAGGACGGGGCGAGGGGCCTCGTCCAGAGGATGATCCCGAAAAGTTGCAGGCTTTTCGGACGAGATCATCTTCCGGAATTCAGAATGGCCCATGTTTCTATCGATCAGGTCTTTCAACCCGATCGGAACATGGGCTAGGAACACGCACCTTGCCGACCGGAGGCGGTCGCAAATATCGGACGCGGCGTCAGCGCCATGTTCGAACAGGAACCCGGGGGAACCCATGCTGAGTGGACTAGAGGCGGCCTTTTTCTACCTCTTCGCCTTTGTCGCAGTGGCATCGGCGTTCATGGTCATTTCGTCGCGCAACCCCGTGCATTCGGTGCTGTTCCTCATCCTGACCTTCTTCAATGCGGCCGGCCTGTTCATGCTGACCGGCGCCGAGTTCCTGGCGATGATCCTGCTCGTCGTCTATGTTGGCGCGGTCATGGTGCTGTTCCTGTTCGTCGTCATGATGCTCGACGTCGACTTTGCCGAACTGAAGAGCGGCGCCCTGCAATATGCGCCGATCGGCGCGCTTGTCGGGCTGATCCTGGCGGCGGAGCTGATCGTCGTGCTCGGCGGCTACACCTTCGCGCCACAACTGGCCTCGACAGTGTCGAAACCCATCCCCGATCTCGTGGCGCGTTCGAACACCGCCGCCCTCGGCGACATACTCTACACGGACTATCTCTATTACTTCCAGGTTTCGGGCCTCATCCTGCTGGTGGCCATGATCGGCGCGATCGTTTTGACGCTGCGCCACAAGGAAGGCGTCAAGCGGCAGTCTATCGCGGCCCAGGTCGCCCGCACGCCGGCGACAGGCATGGAAATCCGCAAGGTCAAGTCGGGCGAGGGGCTCTGAGATGGTTGTCGGCATCGCGCATTATCTGACCGTATCGGCGATCCTGTTCACGCTCGGCGTGTTCGGCATCTTCCTCAATCGCAAGAACGTCATCGTCATCCTGATGTCGGTCGAGCTGATCCTGCTGGCGGTCAACATCAACTTCGTCGCCTTCTCGGCGGCGCTGGGCGATCTGGTGGGCCAGGTGTTCGCACTGTTCGTGCTGACGGTCGCAGCGGCAGAGGCTGCCATCGGACTTGCCATTCTCGTCGTCTTCTTCCGCAACCGCGGCTCGATCGCGGTCGAAGACGTGAACATGATGAAGGGTTGACGGAACCACCATGTATCAGGCCATCGTCTTCCTTCCCCTGCTCGGCTTCCTGATCGTCGGCCTGTTCGGCACGTCGCTGGGCGCCAAGGCGTCCGAATACATCACCTCCGGGTTCCTGGTGATATCAGCGGTGCTGTCATGGGTTGCGTTCTTCAGCGTCGGCTTCGGCGAGGCGCAAGCGTTCACCGTGCCGGTGATGCGCTGGATCCAGTCGGGCGGCGTCGAAGCGTCGTGGGCGTTGCGGATCGATACGCTGACGGTGGTGATGCTGGTGGTGGTCAACACGGTGTCGGCACTGGTCCACATTTATTCGATCGGCTACATGCACCACGACCCGAACCGGCCGCGCTTTTTTGCCTATCTGTCGCTGTTCACCTTCGCCATGCTGATGCTGGTGACGTCGGACAATCTGGTGCAGATGTTCTTCGGCTGGGAAGGTGTTGGCCTTGCGTCCTACCTGCTGATCGGCTTCTGGTACAAGAAGCCGTCGGCCAACGCCGCAGCAATAAAGGCCTTCGTCGTCAACCGCGTCGGCGATTTCGGTTTCGCGCTCGGCATCTTCGGCGTGTTCGTGCTGTTTGGGTCCGTGAATCTCAGCACAATCTTCGCCAATGCTGCCACCTTCATCCCCGCTGAAGGCGCGCCGCATGGCGCTGCCGTCCTGACCTTTCTCGGCCATGCGCTGGATCGGCAGGGGGCCATGACCATCGTTTGCCTGCTGCTGTTCATGGGCGCCATGGGCAAGTCGGCGCAGGTGCCGCTGCACACCTGGCTGCCGGACGCAATGGAAGGTCCGACGCCGGTGTCCGCGCTGATCCACGCGGCCACAATGGTGACGGCCGGCGTGTTCATGCTGGCGCGGCTTTCGCCGCTGTTCGAGCTGTCGCATTCGGCGCTGACCGTTGTCACATTCATCGGCGCTTTCACCGCGTTCTTCGCGGCGACCGTCGGCCTGGTGCAAAACGACATCAAGCGCGTCATCGCCTATTCGACCTGCTCGCAGCTGGGCTACATGTTCGTGGCGCTCGGCGTCGGCGCCTATGGTGCGGCCATCTTCCACCTGTTCACCCATGCCTTCTTCAAGGCGCTGCTGTTCCTTGGGTCGGGCTCGGTCATCCATGCCGTTTCCGACGAGCAGGACATGCGCAGGATGGGCGGCTTGCGGAAGCTGATCCCGACCACCTACTGGATGATGGTGATCGGCACGCTGGCGCTGACCGGCGTCGGCATACCGGTGACGGTCATCGGCACTGCCGGCTTCTTCTCCAAGGACGCCATCATCGAAACCGCCTTTGCCGGCCACAATGCGGTCGCAGGCCTCGCCTTTGTTCTGCTGGTCGTCGCCGCCTGCTTCACCTCCTTCTATTCCTGGCGGCTGATCTTCATGACCTTCCACGGCAAGCCACGGGCCAGCCACGATGTGATGCACCATGTCCATGAATCGCCGCCGGTGATGCTGGTGCCTCTGTTCATCCTGGCGGCGGGCGCCCTGTTTGCCGGCATCATCTTCCATGGCTTCTTCATCGGCGAAGGTTACGCCGACTTCTGGAAGGCGTCGCTGTTCACGCTGCCGGACAATCATATCCTGCACGAGATCCATGAACTGCCGCTGTGGGTCGAACTGTCGCCCTTCATCGCCATGCTCATCGGCTTCGCGCTGGCCTGGAAGTTCTACATCCGCTCGCCGGAGATGCCCGTCAACCTCGCCGCCCAGCATCGCGGGCTCTACGCCTTCCTGCTCAACAAGTGGTATTTCGACGAGCTGTATGACTTCCTGTTCGTGCGGCCGGCCAAGCGCCTTGGCACCTTCCTGTGGAAGACCGGCGACGGCACCATCATCGATGGGATCGGGCCGGATGGCATTTCGGCGCGCGTCGTCGATATCACCGACCGCGCCATGAAGCTGCAGACCGGCTACCTCTACCATTATGCGTTCGCCATGCTGATCGGCGTTGCCGCACTCGTCACCTGGATGATGCTCTGATGACCGCCTGGTCCAATCTTCTCTCGCTGGTCACCTTCCTTCCGCTCGTTGGTGTGTTGCTCATCCTGTTCATCAGGGATGACAGCGACAATGCGCGCCGCAACATCCGCGCTATCGCGCTGCTGACGACGACGTTCACCTTCCTTGTCTCGCTGTTCATCTGGACCGGTTTCGACAATTCGCAGGCCGGCTTCCAGTTCGTCGAAAAGGTCGCCTGGCTCGACTCCGGCATTTCCTATCACATGGGTGTCGACGGCATCTCGATGCTCTTCGTCATCCTGACGACATTCCTGATGCCGCTCTGCATCCTGGCCTCGTGGGAATCGATCGAGAAGCGCGTCAAGGCCTATATGATCGCCTTCCTGCTGCTCGAGACGCTGATGATCGGCGTGTTCTGCGCGCTGGACATCGTGCTGTTCTACGTCTTCTTCGAAGCCGGCCTGATCCCGATGTTCATCATCATCGGCGTATGGGGCGGCAAGCGGCGCGTCTACGCCTCATTCAAGTTCTTCCTCTACACGCTGGCCGGTTCGGTGCTGATGCTTCTCGCCATCATGGCGATGTTCTTCGAGTCCGGCACGACCGACATCCCAACGCTGCTGACGCATAATTTCCCGGCCAACATGCAGACATGGCTGTGGCTCGCCTTCTTCGCCTCCTTCGCGGTGAAGATGCCGATGTGGCCGGTCCATACCTGGCTGCCCGACGCGCATGTCGAGGCGCCTACGGCCGGCTCGGTGATCCTGGCGGGCATTCTCTTGAAGATGGGCGGCTACGGCTTCCTGCGCTTCTCGCTGCCGATGTTCCCGCTGGCGTCCGAGATGTTCGCGCCATTGGTCTTCGCGCTCTCCGTCGTCGCAATCATCTACACCTCGCTGGTGGCGCTGATGCAGCAGGACATGAAGAAGCTGATCGCCTATTCGTCGGTCGCCCATATGGGCTTCGTGACCATGGGCATCTTCGCCATGAACCAGGAAGGCGTGCAGGGCGCCATCTTCCAGATGCTGAGCCACGGGCTGGTATCGGGCGCGCTGTTCCTGTGTGTCGGCGTCATCTATGACCGCATGCACACACGTGAGATCGCGGCCTATGGCGGCCTGGTCAACAACATGCCGAAATACGCGACCGTGTTCCTGATCTTCACCATGGCCAATGTCGGCCTGCCGGGGACCTCGGGTTTCATCGGCGAGTTCCTGACCATGCTCGGCGTGTTTCGGGTCAACACCTGGGTGGCGTTCTTCGCGGCCACCGGCGTTATCCTGTCTGCCGCCTATGCGCTCTGGCTCTATCGTCGGGTGATCTTCGGTGCCCTGACGAAGGATAGCCTCAAGGGCCTGCTCGACCTGTCGACACGCGAGAAGGCGATCATCTATCCGCTGGTGGTGCTGGTCATCTTCTTCGGCGTCTATCCCGCTCCCGTCTTCGACGCGACGGCCGAATCGGTCAAGTCGCTCGTCACCAATGTCACTGCATCCATCGGCGCCGCGCAAACCGCGGCGGCGAACTGACCAGGGGTTTTGCGAACCATGACGCCGGACCTTTTCGCCAGTCTTTCGCTCTCCACGCCGGAGTTGATCCTTGCCGCCGGAGCCCTCGCGCTTTTGATGGTCGGCGCGTATTCGCGTGCCAACACAAGCACCCTGGTCACCGGCCTGGCGGTCGCAGTGCTGGTGATCGCTGGCGGGTGGTTGATTCTCTACTCCGGTCAGGGCAGCGCCTTCGGCAATGCCTTTATCCAGGATTCCTTCTCGCGCTTCATGAAGGTGCTGGCGCTCATCGGATCGGCGGTGACGCTGCTGATGTCCGTGCGTTTCGCCAAGGCGGAGCATTTCGATAAGTTCGAATATCCGGTGCTGGTGCTTCTGTGCACGCTCGGCATGATGCTTATGATCTCGGCCAACGGCATGATCGGGCTTTATCTGGGGCTCGAACTGCAGTCGCTGGCCATCTACGTGCTTGCTGCGATCCACCGCGACAATCTGCGTTCCACCGAAGCCGGGTTGAAATACTTCGTCCTTGGTGCGCTCTCGTCGGGCATGCTGCTCTACGGCATCAGCCTGGTCTACGGCTACACCGGCAATACCGGCTTCCAGGAAATCGCGACCGCGCTCGGCAGCGGCGAGCGCCAGCTTGGACTGGTTTTCGGCCTGGTTTTCGTATTGGCGGGAATAGCCTTCAAGATCTCGGCGGTGCCCTTCCACATGTGGACGCCCGACGTCTATGAGGGCGCGCCGACCCCGGTGACGGCATTCCTGGCGGCGGCGCCGAAGATGGCGGCAATGGCGCTGATGGTGCGCGTGACCATGGGCGCGTTCAAGCCGATCGCGTCTGACTGGCAGCAGATCATCGTCTTCATTTCTATCGCCTCGATGGTGCTCGGCTCCTTCGCGGCCATCGGCCAGACCAACATCAAGCGCCTCATGGCCTATTCCTCAATCGGCCATATGGGTTATGCGCTCGTCGGCCTCGCGGCCAACAGCGAGGCAGGCGTGCGCGGCGTTGCCATCTACATGCTGATCTATCTGGTGATGACGCTCGGCACCTTCGCCTTCATCCTCGCCATGCGGCGCAAGGAAGGCCATGTCGAGCAGATCAGCGACCTGGCCGGCCTGTCATCGACCAATCCGGTCATGGCGACGATCCTCACCATCCTGATGTTCTCGCTGGCCGGCATTCCGCCGCTCGCCGGGTTCTGGGCGAAATGGTACGTCTTCCTCGCTTCCATCAATGCCCATCTCTACGCACTGGCAATCATCGGCGTACTGTCGTCGGTGGTGGGTGCCTATTACTACCTTCGCATCATCAAGATCATGTGGTTCGACGAGCCCGTCGGCGGCTTCCTGCCGATGGGCAGCGAACTGCGCCTTGTGCTCGGCGTCTCCGGCGCCTTCGTGCTGTTCTATGTGCTGATCGGCGGGCCGATCGGCACCTATGCCGAAGCCGCCGCGAAGACGTTCTTCTAGACGGCATGACGTTTCGGCTGGCTCCAACCTCGGCTGCGGAAGGCTTCCGGCTCGAGGCGCATGACAGTATCGGCTCCACCAACACGGTGGCGCTGGAACACGCCAGGGCCGGAGATCCCGGAAAACTCTGGGTCGTTTCCAGCAAGCAGGAAAGCGGGCGCGGGCGGCGCGGGCGCGTCTGGGCGACGCCCGAAGGCAACCTCGCCGCGACGCTGCTCGTCATCACCAACGGCGAACTGCGCCTTGCCGCGACGATGGGCTTCGTGGCCGGTTTGGCGCTGGCCGACGCGCTCGACGCCGTGGTGCCGAAGGGGCGCATCGCCATTGGCGTCGACGGTGCAAGCGCGGGCCAGAATCGTTTCGAACTGAAATGGCCGAATGACGTGCTGGCTTCGGGCGCCAAGCTCGCCGGCATTCTGCTGGAATCGGCCATCCTCGACAGTGGTCGCTTCGCGGTGGCTGTCGGTATTGGGGTCAACGTGGTGGCATATCCGGAGGATTTGCCCTATCCGGCGACATCGCTGCGGGCCTTGGGCGCTGGCTGCGACGCGGACACGCTGTTCCTGGCCTTATCGGACGCCTGGAGCGAGAATATCCGCCTTTGGGATGAAGGCCGCGGCCTTGCCGCCGTCAGGCGGCGCTGGCTGGCGCGCGCGGCGGGGCTGGGCAGCGAGGTTGCGGTCAGGATTGACGGCAAGGTGGTGCGCGGCGTGTTCGAAACCATTGACGAGGACTGCCGTTTCGTGATCCGCGACGATAGAGGTTCGGTTCAAACGATCGCCGCCGGTGACGTGCATTTCGGCGCGGTCGCCTCGGCCGGGGCCTAGGGCTGTTCGGGATCGGCTCTACCTCTTTGTTTTTGCGCAATTCGTGACGGAAATCGTTAAACAGTTTTCCCGGAATTGCTTTTTTGGGCTGGCCCGGGGCCAGGAAGGATAAAATCATGGCGCAAGCGGCAAACGCCGAACTCGTCTTCGTGCCGCTCGGCGGCGTTGGCGAGATCGGCATGAACTTCGCCCTCTACGGCTATGGCCCGGCCAGCGCGCGGGAGTGGATCGTCATCGATGTCGGCGTGACGTTTCCGGATGCCAGCCTGCCGGGGGTGGACCTTGTGCTGCCCGACACACGCTTCATCGAGGAGAACCTCGCCAATCTGCGCGGGATCATCATCACCCATGCGCATGAGGACCATTACGGCGCGCTGCTCGACACCTGGCCAAAGCTCAAAGTGCCGGTCTGGATGACGCCGTTCAGCGCCGGATTGCTGGACGCCAAGCGACAGGGCGAGCATGGCGCGCCGAAAATACCGGTGACGATCTACAGGCCGGGCGAGACGTTCACGGTCGGGCCGTTCCAGATCGAGGCCATTCCGGTGGCGCACTCGATTCCCGAGCCGATGTCGCTGGCCATCACCACGCCAGCGGGTACCGTCATCCACACGGGCGACTGGAAGATCGATCCGGAGCCGACGATCGGACCCAAGACCGACGAGGCGCGTTTCCGCGCCTATGGCGACAAGGGCGTGCTGGCGCTTATCTGCGATTCCACCAATGCGATGCGTGAAGGGGATTCACCATCGGAAGTGGCGGTTGGCCAAGGCCTCAAGGGCGTTATCCAGGCTGCTGTGGGGCGTGTCGCCGTCACCACTTTTTCCTCCAATGTCGGGCGTATCGTTTCCATTGCCAGGGCAGCGCGCGACGCCGGGCGGCAATGCCTGGTGCTCGGCCGTTCGCTGAAGCGCGTCATCGATGTCGCCGGCGAACTCGGCTACATGGACGGCCTGCCGGAGTTCATCGCCGAGGAGGATTTCGGGTTCATCCCGCGCGAAAACCTCGTCATCATCTGCACCGGCAGCCAGGGCGAGCCGCTGGCCGCTCTTGCCAAGCTGTCGCGCGACGAAATGAAATCGGTGTCGCTGACGGCCGGCGATACAGTGGTGTTCTCCTCGCGCACCATTCCCGGCAACGAGAAGGCAATCCTCGAGATCAAGAACCGGCTGATCGATCTCGGCATCAAGATCATCGAGGATGGCGACGCGCTGGTGCATGTCTCCGGCCACCCACGCCGCAGCGAACTCCGCAAGATGTACGAATGGGTCCGCCCGCAAATCGGCGTGCCCGTGCATGGCGAGGCGGCGCATCTGGTGGCTCAGGGGTCATTGATGTCGATGTCCGGCATCGGCCAGGTGGCGCAGGTTCGCGACGGCGACATGCTGCGGCTCGCTCCCGGGCCTGCAACCATCATTGGCCAGGTGCCGTTCGGCCGAATCTACAAGGATGGCAGGCTGATCGGCACCGACCAAGCCATGGGCATCCGCGACCGGCGCAAGCTGTCCTTTGCCGGCCATGTCGCGGTCAACGTCGTGCTCGACGACAAATACGAGCTTGCCGGCGACCCTGATCTGGTTGCCATCGGCGTTGCCGAGGCCGATGCTCGCGGCGAAACGCTGGAGGATTTGATGATCGATGCGGCGATCGGCGCGGTGGACTCAATTCCCCGCCAGCGTCGAAGAGACCTCGACATGGTGCAGGAAGCGGTAAGGCGTGCCGTGCGCGGCGCCGCCAACGAAGCCTGGGGCAAGAAGCCGCTGGTGACGGTGTTCGTCACGCGGTGACGGAGTAGGGAGTAGGGAGTAGGGAGTAGCAGCCGTGCGCTGCACTTGTTTTCTATACTGCACTGCTGCCTTGATCCCTAAGCGGAGCGCTCAATGCTCGAACGATTGAACCATGTCGCGCTTGCGGTGCCGGATCTGGACGCGGCCGTTGCCGCCTACCGCGACACGCTCGGCGCCGAAGTGACCGAGCCTCAGGCGCTGCCGGAACACGGTGTGACCGTGGTTTTCGTCAATGTCGGCAACACCAAGATCGAGCTTATGGAACCGCTGGGCAAGGGCTCGCCGATCGCCGCGTTCCTGGCGAAGAACCCGGCGGGCGGCATGCATCATCTTTGCTACGAGGTCGCCAATATTATCGCCGCGCGCGACCGGCTCGAGGCTGCGGGCGCACGCGTGCTGGGAGACGGCAATCCGGGGATCGGTGCGCATGGCAAGCCGGTGCTGTTCCTGCACCCGAAGGATTTCTTCGGCACGCTGATCGAACTGGAGCAATCATGAGCTGGGTTTCGTTTACGGCGCTGTTTTTCGCGACATGGTGGGTCGTGCTGTTTGCCGTGCTGCCATTCAGCATCAAGACGCAAGACGAGGATCAGGACGTGACGCTTGGCACGGTCTCGAGTGCGCCGCGCGGGTCGCATATGCTGCGCGCGGTGCTGCGCACGACGATCGCCACCGCAATCCTGATGGGCATTTTCTATTGGCTGACGCATGTGTTGGGATATAGCCTCAACGACGTCCCCCACATCGTGCCGGAATTTGGCCAAGCCTCGCCGAAATAGGGCGTCTGGCAGAGGCATTCTTCGTTCATTCGGAGTCTGCGCGGCGCCGGTGAGCGCCTCTGCCTTCGGGCGGAAATTCGCTCAGCCAAGGTAACGCGTTTTGGCAGCGTGTTGCGTCAAGCCGGTGATTGCACAAAAAAAATGCAAGGCACGAGGCCTTGCAATTTAAACGCGTCCGATCTGTTTCCGGTTTCCGGCGGCAGCGAGTAACCGCGCCTAGATCGCATCCTCCCAAGACTTTGACCGCGTAGGAGAGCAGATTTTTTTCTGCTCTCTCGGTTATCGGGGCACATTAGCCTAACGCGATGGAAAATGTCACGAAGAATTTTGCCTCTAAACAGGCATTCTCGTGCTGCACTGCACAATAGTGCGGCAGGCTTTGCTTGGGAAACGATCATTAACTTCGGCCAGGCCCTCGCCGCACTTGCCGCGTCGGCGTGCCCGGAGAATTGGAGGGTCAGAACCGATGACACTGGCCCGTCGCTTCTCGACCTTGGCGTGACCCGGAAGGCGTCGATGTGCCGCCTTCGCCCGGGTTCCCATTCCGCCATGAAATGGCTATGAAGCCGGGTCAAGCAAGCCGAAGTCGCGCCGATTCTGGCGCGGCCCTCCTCACTCACGGACCAGTCCATGCGTTTGTCGCGCTATTTCCTGCCTATCCTGAAAGAAAATCCGCGCGAGGCCGAAATCGTCTCGCACCGGCTTATGCTGCGCGCGGGCATGATCCGGCAGCAGGGGCAGGGCAGTTTCTCGTGGCTGCCGCTGGGCAAGCGGGTTCTGGACAAGGTCTGCCGCATCATCCGCGAAGAGCAGGATCGTGCCGGTGCCCTGGAAATCCTAATGCCAACGATCCAGTCAGCCGATCTGTGGCGCGAAAGCGGCCGCTATGACGACTACGGCAAGGAAATGCTGCGCATAAAGGACCGGCAGGACCGCGACATGCTCTACGGTCCGACGAACGAGGAGGTCGTCACCGAGATCGTGCGCGCCTATGTCAAGTCCTACAAGGATCTGCCGCTCAATCTCTACCACATCCAATGGAAGTTCCGGGACGAGGTGCGGCCGCGCTTCGGCGTCATGCGTTCGCGCGAGTTCCTGATGAAGGATGCCTATTCGTTCGACCTCGATTTCGAGGGCGCAAAGGCGGCCTACAACAGGATGTTCGTGTCGTATCTGCGGACCTTCACGCGGATGGGTCTGCAGGCGATCCCGATGCGGGCCGACACCGGACCGATCGGCGGCGATCTCAGCCACGAATTCATCATCCTGGCCGAGACCGGCGAGAGCCAGGTCTTCTGCCATCGCGACTATCTCTCCCTCGACGTGCCCGGCGAGAATACCGACTTCGCCAACGCCGCCGAGATCGGCGACATCGTGACGACCTGGACGACGCCCTATGCCGCCACGGACGAAATGCACGACGACGCGGCCTGGGACCAGATCGGTGATGCCGATAGGGTTTCGGCGCGCGGCATCGAAGTCGGCCACATCTTCCATTTCGGCGACAAATATTCAAAGCCAATGGGCGCCAAGGTGACCGGTCCCGACGGCAAGGAGCATTTCGTCTCCGGCGGCTCCTACGGCATCGGCCCGTCGCGGCTGGTGGCGGCGATCATCGAAGCCAGCCATGACGACAACGGCATTATCTGGCCGGAAGCGGTGGCGCCTTTCGACATCGGCTTGATCAGCATGAAGGCCGGCGACGCCGAGTGCGACCGTGTTTGCGACGAGCTGTATGCCGCCTTCACGGCAGCCGGCAAGGATGTGCTCTACGACGACACCGACCAGCGGCCGGGTGGCAAGTTCGCCACCGCCGACCTGATCGGCTTGCCCTGGCAGGTGATCGTCGGGCCGCGCGGCGTGGCCGCCGGCGAGATCGAGATCAAGAACCGCAAGACCGGCGAGCGCGAGACGCTGGCGATCGCCGAGGCGAAGAAGCGCTTTGGTGCCGCCGCATGAGCGCGACAGTGGCGGCACGGTCGGAAGGCGCAGGCGCCTTTTCCGTCTTCGAGCGCATGGTGGCATGGCGCTATCTGCGCTCTCGACGCAAGGAAACAGTAATCTCGGTCATCGCCTCGATCTCGTTCCTCGGCATCATGCTGGGGGTCGCCACGCTGATCGTGGTCATGGCGGTGATGAACGGCTTCCGGGCTGAGCTCTTGACGCGTATCCTCGGCGTCAACGGCCATTTGATCGTGCAGCCGCTGGATTCACCGCTGGAGGACTTCGCCCAGGTCGCCAGCCGCATCAACGGCGTGGCCGGCGTCAAATACGCCATTCCCCTGATCGACGGGCAAGTGCTGGCGCAGGGCAATGTCGGCGGCGGCACCGGCGCGCTGGTGCGCGGCATACGCGGTGACGATCTCGCCAAGATTTCCATTGTCGCCAACAACATCAAGCAGGGTTCGCTTGCTCAGTTCGACGGTGGCGAGGGGGTCGCCATCGGCAAGCGCATGGCCGAAAATCTCGGCCTGACGCTCGGCGACACCATCACCTTGATCTCGCCGGACGGCGATGTCACGCCACTCGGCACGACACCGCGGATGAAGGGCTACAAGATCACGGCGATCTTCGAAGTCGGCATGTCGGAATATGACACGTCCATCGTCTACATGCCGTTCTCGGAAGCGCAGCTCTATTTCAACATGGATGGCCGAGCGCAGACGATCGAGATCTATGTCGACAATCCCGACGATGTCGACGCGCTCAAGCCGAAGGTGGAGGAGGCGGCGCAGCGGCCCATCGACATGGTCGACTGGCGCCAGCGCAATGAAACCTTCTTTTCGGCGCTGCAGGTCGAGCGCAACGTCATGTTCATGATCCTCACCCTGATCGTGCTGGTGGCGGCGCTCAACATCATTTCGGGCCTGATCATGCTGGTGAAGGACAAGGGCCACGACATCGCCATCCTGCGCACCATGGGCGCCTCGCGGGGCGCCATTCTGCGCATCTTCCTGATGACGGGGGCGGCGATTGGCGTCACAGGGACGCTCGCCGGCGTCCTGCTCGGCGTGTTGATCTGCACCAACATCGAATCCATCCGCCAGTTCTTCTCCTGGATGACCGGCAAGGTGCTGTTCAATCCGGAACTCTATTTCCTCAGCCAGCTGCCGGCGAAGATGGATCCGCGCGAGACCACCTATGTGATCCTGATGGCGCTCGGGCTATCCTTCCTGGCGACGGTGTTTCCGGCATGGCGGGCGGCGCGCCTCGATCCTGTCGAAGCCTTGAGGTACGAATAGTGGCCGAGGTCATTATCGAGTTGAAGAGCGTCGAGCGGCACTATGTCCAGGGGCCGCGCAAGCTTACCATTCTCAACGGTGCGGATTTCTCGCTGAAGCGCGGCGAGATGGTGGCGCTGGTCGCTCCCTCGGGGACCGGCAAGTCGACGCTGCTGCACACAGCGGGCCTGCTGGAGCGTCCCGACGCCGGCGACGTGATCCTGGCCGGCCGTGCCTGCGGGCGCCTGTCGGACGACGAGCGCACCGCGATTCGCCGCAACGATGTCGGCTTCGTCTACCAGTTCCATCATCTGCTGCCGGAATTCTCCGCACTTGAGAACATCATGATGCCGCAGCTCATCAAGGGGCTGTCGCGCAAGGAAGCGTCGGAGCGCGCCGCGCAGCTGCTAGACTACATGCAGATCGGCAAGCGGGCGTCGCACAGGCCGGCCGAGCTTTCCGGCGGCGAGCAGCAGCGTGTCGCCATCGCCCGCGCGGTCGCCAATGCGCCTTTGGTGCTGCTGGCCGACGAGCCGACCGGCAATCTCGATCCGGTCACCGCGTCCTATGTGTTCGAGGCGCTGGGTGCACTGGTCAAGCAATCGGGCCTCGCGGCGTTGATCGCCACCCACAATCACGAACTGGCGTCGCGCATGGACCGCCGCGTCACGCTGGCCGACGGCAAAATCGTACCTCTCGGCTCGGGCTGATCCTCTCTCGGACCGGGCTTGGTAACTGGGAGGCGATCCGCTTTTCGCGCGTGCTCCGCTCGGGTGGTGCCAAGACACGATCTCCGCAACACTTTCTTAACCTTGCCGATTTGATCGCCCGGAATCCGTAACGCAGCCGCACGACGATCGTTGACATTCGAACAAAATTAGAACAAAATGTGAACGGATCAAAAACAGGAGAGAGTTATGACCGATCTGGTTCAGGATGTCGTCTCGCTGGTTTGCATGAGTGCCTTCCTTGTGTCCATGGCCATATGGATCGGCGCCATGTAACAAGGAGGCCCGCCCCGTGCCCTCCAGCAGGGGGCGCAACGCTCTTCTGGATGTAAACCTCGTGGTATCTAGGAAGTGACGAAGCCCAGCCGGCTGGCTGGCTGTTAAGCTTTTCTTGCCGCAGCGACATTAGGTTGCTCCGAAGACAAGGAGCAACGCCGCGTGTCGCCCATCATCACGGCCATCCTCGTGGGCAGCAATCTCGGACTGATCTTTCTTCTGATGAGCGTTCCGCTGGGGCTGCGCACGGTGAGGCTCAGCCGCCTGGTGCCAACGGACCGTCAGCGCCTTTGGCAGGCTCTGTGGCCGCTTGGCGCCGATGCCGGGTGGTCCGGTGAAATCCTGTCGGCGGAAGCTCTGGATGAGCAGGGCATGGTTCGCATCATGCTGTCCTGGGAAGGTCGCGACGGCAAGCCGATCGAACGCCGATCGCAACTCTCGGATGTCGTCGAGGGGAGCAGCTTTTCCATGCGCGTCATCGACGATACCGCGCTCGACGTTTCGTTCTGGACGGACTATCGCGAGACCGTTGAACTGGTAAGCGAAGGCGGCGGCACGCGGGTCACGCTGAGCCAGACCGACCGCTATCGCGGCCTGGCCTTTCTGGTGTTTCGCTATTTCGCCATGCGCCGCGAGCTCGGCAAACTGCGGCGCTGGGCCGAGACCGGCCGTTACCGCAAGGGCGGTTGGTTTGAGCATCCTCTCAGTCAGGTCGGTTTCGCCGTTCTGTCGGCCCTGATCCTTTGGCCGTTTTTCGGTCTTCATTTGGGAGGGCTGGCGCTGGCGGCGATCCTGACGTCGGTGGTTGCCTTGCATGAGCTCGGCCATATGGCTGCGTTCCGCCTGATGGGACACAGCAGCGCGCGGATGATCTTCATCCCGCTGCTCGGCGGCATCGCCATTGGCGGACGACCCTACAACAGCCGTTTCGAAGTGGCCTTCGTGGCGCTGATGGGTGCGGGCTTTTCCGCCTTCCTGGTGCCGATCATCATTGCCGCCAGCGTGCTCGCCAGCGCCGAGGGACACAAGGCCTCAGCCGCCCTGCTGGCCGCGCTTGCGGGCTGCGCGGCCCTCTTCAACATCGCCAACCTTGTGCCGGTCTGGAAATTCGATGGCGGCCAGGTGCTTCGGCAGATCTGCCCGGGGCCGGCCGCCCTGGCGCTAGCTTCGTTCTTCCTGCTCTCGGCCTTCCTGGCCGTGGGGTGGCGGGCAGGCTTTTCCTCCGGCTTCCTGCTTGCCGCCGGAGCGGTCTTTTCGATCCTCAGCCTTCTGACGATGAGCAGCGGGGTCAAGCCGCGTTACGAGTTGCAGCCGATCCAGACCGTCGACCGCCTGGCCATGGCCGCGGCTTTGCTGGCCGTGTTCATCATCCATGGCTACGGCGTGCTGTGGGCGTCCGCCCGGTTGATCTAGGATCTTTCCAGCGGGTTTCAGGCCGTCTGGCGGGCCGCCTCGATGGGCAACGCAGTGGCGGGGCCGAAGACATCTTCGAAGGCGGATCTCAGGGCCAGATCAAGGTCCGCCATACCCACTGGCAGGCCCAGATCGACAAGGCTGGTGACGCCGTGGTCTTGCACGCCGCACGGAACGATGCCGCTGAAGTGGTTGAGATCTGGCTCGACATTGATGGCGATGCCGTGGAAGCTTACCCATCGCCGCAGCCGGATGCCTATCGCCGCGATCTTGTCCTCGGCCGGGGAGCCGTCCGGCAGGGAAGGACGATCCGGCCGCACCACCCAGACGCCGACGCGGTCCTCACGCCGTTCACCGTGAACGTTGAAGGCGGCAAGCGTGCCGATGATCCACTGTTCGAGGGCGGCAACGAAGGCGCGAACATCCTCGCGGCGCCGCTTCAGGTCAAGCATGACGTAGGCGACCCGCTGGCCCGGCCCATGATACGTATATTCGCCCCCGCGCCCCGCCGCGAACACCGGAAAGCGGTTCGCGTCGATCAGGTCCTCGATGCGGGCGCTGGTGCCGGCCGTATAGAGCGGCGGATGCTCCACCAGCCAGACCATTTCGCCGGCGGTTCCGCTTCGGATCGCCTGGGCGCGCGCTTCCATGAATGCGAGAGCATCGGGGTAGGCGGTGAGGCCGGGCTCGATGCGCCATTCCACCGGTGCCGAACCGGGGAGGGGCAGGAACGACGTGGCAATCTGGCTGCGGTCTGGCATGGCGTGTCACTTTGCTTGCGCGTTTCCACCCGAAACCGCCTCGCAATTCTGGGGGTGTGCGTCGCCATTCATATGGCGACATCAGAACGAAAGGTCCAGTTCGGACCGCGCGTTCCGCTTCCATAGAGCGTTAGGCCAATCGCTGGCGATTATTGCTCTGCGCGCACTTGTTTCACCGGGAACGATTTGCTACACGCCGCGAGCCGGTCGGTTCCGGCTCTACCACGTGCGGTCGTGGCGGAATTGGTAGACGCGCAGCGTTGAGGTCGCTGTGGGGCAACCCGTGGAAGTTCGAGTCTTCTCGACCGCACCATTCAAATTTTCCTGCAGTCGATTTGCTGCTAACGGCCGGGGCTTTGCGACGCCCGCCGGGCGTGGCGTTAGGCGCTTCTGATCCTTGCTCCAGCCCACAGGGCCCGCTGGCGGGAAGCCAGCAGGGCTTTCTGTGAGGGCGTCTTTTGCGACTTAGACGTGGCTGGGCTTCGGTTTGCCGGGGAAGGGGATCGTGATCCCATCTTCCATCAGTATGTCCTTCTTGCGCGCGAAGGCAACGAAAACGCCGCGCGCGGTCTCCGCGTCGACATCTCCGGCCAAGGCGGCCTTGCAGGCGCGTACGGCCGCCTTTTGTTCCGGGCTGTTGCCGCACCATTCCATGGCAAACTGATAGGCGTCGGCAACGGTGTTGAGTTGGCGTGGGAAACCCAGCCCAACCCAGACACGAACCGGTCTCTCAAAGGGTTTCGATAACATCGCAAGCCTCCTCTCGCTCCGCCACTAAGCAACCAAGCCACCGCCGCGCGACCGATTCTCCGGGATCGCCCAAGGCAAGGCAGCGCTCATGTCCTCGTAAATCCTGGCCGACTTGGCAAAGCCGCAAAACGCATCGCGTGCGGCCGACAGCGGGTATCCGCCATCGAAAGCTCTACGGCAGGCGCGAAGGGCGGTTTCATAGATTACCCCGCGCCTTTCTTTCGGCCACAAGGACGGAAATTCGAGGGCATCGTGCAGGCTGACGATCTCCTGACCCAGGCTGCCTCCGCTGCGTACAATGACAGGACTGTCAAACATCCGATCGTTCATAGGATCCTCCAAATCGAACGAACAATTGAGTTTCGATGTGGGCAGGACCGAGCTGGCCAACGCCCGACCGGCGATATGGGTCCGGGTATTTGCGCCGTCAAGATGCTTCCGATACCGCTGGTGGCGGGATATCTGCTGACTTCCGGCCAGCAGTGCCGCGCCTGACAGGACTCCGGCCCAGGATCGTAGAACGCGAGCCCTTTGCTGTTAGCGGGCTCGTTCAAACTCCCGGTATTGCGGGCGGCGTTCTCAACTCCTTGACAGCCGTTGCGGCCGCAGGGCACTTTCTCGTCGAGGGAAAGCAAGGGAGAACGCGATGAAGAAAGCTTACGAAAAGCCGGTATTGCTGAAGCGCGATCGTCTTGGGTCGATCGCGGCGCAGGTTATTGTCATCTCCGGGCTCCAGGAAACTTAGCCTTGACACTGGGTCGCTCGGCATAGCGGGCCGCTGGCTCCGGCCGTCGGGCCTGTTTCTTCCCGCGCCGCCACAGCATCGACGATGGCGAGATCCAGCGTTGCCGACTTTAAGTCTAACGACCCTTTGTAGCTAAAGGGTGCCAGCCGCAATAAGCCTCGTCATGCTGGACAAAAGGACCGGGCTCAATCTCCCATGAGGTTGAGAGGTCTCACGGTCTAAGCCGGGAGGTCGCTCTAGCGCTCCCCTTGCTTGCGCGTATTCGTCCGCACGCCAATGGCCTGAGCGAAGGCACGGGCCGCAGCGTCACATGCCACGCGTGACGGTCCGTTCGCCAACAGGATGACCTCCGCTGCCTTTACGCTAAGACCATGTTTTGCGGCGAATTGATCCCGATCGTATGGGTGGTCGTTAGACGCGGGATCTGGGTTGTCGCGGACACGTCCCATGCTCACCAACTTCGCTGGACAGGCTTCGGCGCTACAGTCCAAGGCGAGCTGCCGGAAATCCGCCTTGTGCAAGAAGCGGTACACTTTTTGTGAGGGCCGATCAGGCTTGGTAAGAATCGGACAATAGAGGATGGTGCCGTGCTGTCAGGGCCGGCGGATTCTCCACACTTCCAAAATCGCCACCCAGCGGGAGTGTTGTGCTTCTGGCGATTGTCGGTTGGCCAAGCGCATCCGAAAGCCCGATTTTGGTCACTTGCCTTGTGATCGGGGCCGCGGCGTCGATCATCGGCATGTTCTTTCGATGGATCACCTACGAAATCGAATAGCGCCAGCAAAACAGGCAGGCCGACCTTAAGAACGGGATGAACAGAACCTTCCTTTACTCTGCGACATCGGAAAGGTGTAGGCGCTCAACAGATCATATAGGCTGGACGTGCTTCGGCGGCTGGGGACTTGCGGCCGACACGGGTATAAGCACGAGCGGGCTAGTCGGTCTTCATCTGCCTTGATTGGGCGCATAAACACGCCCCCAAGTAGTAGAGAGACGGCCACAACATCGTGTTTATTAGGTCTGACGCCATATCAGGGCGAAATATGTTCCAATCCAGATAATCCAGCGCTTCGTTCACTACCTCAAGCACTAATACTGCGATCCACGCAATCAGGAGCGGATTACGAGACCGCCGTCGGCATAGCAAGGCAATCCCGGCAAATGCGACAAGGCCGAAATGAATATGCAGCGCATCTTTGGATATGCCAAAAAAAGCGACGATCGGTTCTTTGTAGAGATACCACTTCACGCTGTGTTCCCCATCTCCGCGTCAGCTTTATTGGACACATATTCGGCTTTATATCGCCCAATGACGTCAAATCGGATAACTCGCCGCCCTAAGTTCCGATAGGAGGGTGCATCAAGAAAGAATTCTGACGGAGATGCGGATGTTTGTAAGCATCTATCAGAGACTCCCGCAATCCGTCAGTACAAACTTCGACCCATCGAATAGCACGTTGCAAAAGCTGTTGTGATCGAGGCTCATTAATCCGCCGACGCTAAGGTTGAACTCGCCACCTCCGCTGCGGGTGACTTTATATCGAGTCACCCCTGCGACCGCATCCGCAACCTCAAGAATCAGGGCTCGATGTGAGGTCAATGTTGCGTTGTGGATAACGTGAGGTGCCGTTGACCATGGCGTAAGAGTGGCGTCTTCGTCAGTCGCGATGAACTTCACGAGAGCGGGGTCTTGTCGACCGGATACCAGTACTACGCGCCAATCACCTTCCGGAAGTCGGAATATCGTGAACTCGGCGGGGCCCCAGAAGCCCTTGAAGGAGACAGTCGCGTCGGTCATTCCTCCGTTGATGATTTCGCCAGGCGGAGCCACGAACAAGATCGTGCCTCGGGGCTGTTCCTGCATTCCGTCGCCAGAGATAATAAGGCGCCCACTATCGTAACCGTAAGCGGCGTTGAGGTTGGGATCGGCAGAGAGATTGATTGTGATGGGCTTGTTGTCGGGCCTTCGAACATGAAGAACCTTGTCGGACCGATCTAGTGCAAAGGTCAATTTTGAAGACGTGCCCCACGAATTGTTCCTGCCCTTCTCAAATACGCCTAACGCCGTCAGGCCCTTGACCCCTTGCATGTCATTGTAAACGTCCGAAATACCGTTTCCTTTAAGTCTTGGCGCACCGACGGCCTGACACTTGGACAATGCAAGCCCAGTGAAGTCGACCAACTGGTATGACAGCAGCGGAGGAGCGGCACGGGAAACCCGAAGAACGTCAAAAACATTCCCTTCGAAATACGGCTTCGTAAAAACGCCTCCGAAGGATGCACCAGCTGGATGAGCTCCAAGTGCAATAGCTGCCCCGCATGACTGTGCCTGTAGAGAGGCTACATCTGATCCATAAAGCGCGGCGCTTCCATAAGCTATGCCGCAGCGGATTGCATCGACACCCCAGAAGGTTAATTGGCCGGCGTCGCCGCCCAAGGGCATAACCCCTCCACCAAACATGTAGACCAAACGGCCTGATAAAAGTTGGCGGTCCACCCAAGGAAAGACAGAGAGCGTGCTATGATTCCTGTCGATTGCGTAGAGATAATGAACCTTGCTGCCAATCGTGATAAATGTGGGTGAATGGCCCAATAAAGGATCAATCCATGTCGGCGGAAGAAGATCTACGGTTAGTATTGTCCGCTGGGCGGCTGAGCCCGAGCGGCCCTCATCGGATCGAGATAAATAGTTCGCGGTTAGGCTTCCTGATCTGTGTCCAGAACCGCAATCGTATGTTTGTATAGCTCCGTAAGTACCACGATTGTTGTTATTCGGTCTTTGGCCGGAAATATACACTCCCCATCCTTGGAAGAACCGGCATGAGAGTCCACCAATCCGGAAGCGACTGTTGCCCTTAAAAACAACCCCGTGACCGCATGTCCTGCTCTCGAAGGCTACATCGCCTGTGCCGACGAGAAGCAACAGACCATCCCAAACAAGCCGGGAAGTGTTCCTGAAGGTTACCATCTCAGCCAGCGGCGCTGTAGCAGTGATCTGCATCCTGCCACGAATCATAGCCGTAGCCATGAGCCCAGAACTGGGTCCGATCATTAACGGTGCCGAGGTAAGGAATTGGCCTGACGTGTCGGCAGATCCGGTATCATACAGGCTTAGGTAATCGAAAAACGACTGGAGCGCTAAGGCATCATCCGTTGTGCCGTCGCCCTTCGCGCCGAACATGAATGGCGTGACAACTTGCGGTCGGAACAACTCCCACCAGCTCCCATCGCCAGATTGCACCTTGCCGCGATGCGATGGTTCTGAGGGCGCCCGCCGATACGCCGCCTCACCACCCGAACCTGGTTCGTAGTACCCATTGGTCCTAAACGCTTTCGTTTCGGCCCGGATGCTCACTCCGGGTATGGTCTCTGTCGTAGTATAAACTTCACTGGTTGCTTGAGGCGACTCGCCACCAACCGCGGCTTCGGTTCTTTCAACCGGTAACCCTGCTATCGAAGCGACGGTTATGCCGGTCAACGCCCTCCGCCTTGTGATCTTCAGTTCATTGGACATTACCCATCCTCATTGGCCCGAAGTCCCATCCAGTCACATGGATCAGAGGGCTGTCACACACGGTGTGCGCGCTTGGGTACGCTTGCCTTCTGCGCCACGCTTTTGCCGTAGCCCGCCCTCTGGTCTGCGCAGTGTAGCCATCATCACTAAAGCGCCTTAGGGCTGATCGTAGTTTGCCGGCCCGACTCTGAGGCCAACCGTGGCAGACTTACGCCAGTGACCTTACTAAACCAGACGATGGTGGCCACTACTGTGGGCGGCCGTTTCGATCTTTCGCAGTTCTCGGTCGAGGAAGTTTGTCGACGTGGCAAGAATGCCCGCGGCGATCAGCAACAGGACAACGATTTGGACCGGCTGGGGCTGCCTCCTGAGAGGGGAGGGTTGGCCCGAGGGCCCGCTGTCGATGCCCCATGCTATTTCGCGCATCCGCCTGGATGCGTCATCCCGGTTCTTTGCCCAGATCGTCGCGGTGTAGCGCCGGCCATCGCTGACATAGGGGCAAACAAATTGTCGCATAATCATGAACCTTCGCTGATGGCTGCGATGTTCGTGACGATCGTGAGGACAATGGGGCGCTTCCCAAGTCTCACCGATATTTGATCCGGGCGGCGCCGCCGGCACCGGCGCGAGATTCTCCTGCCGAAACCGCTTTCCACTCTTGGGTTCGATGCTTTAGACCAAACGCAGCTTTTGGGTTTGCGATGGCGGAGGCGCTGGTGGAAGGCGAGCACGAGCGGACGACCGGCGCGAGGGCCGCCGACGAACACCACGCCGACATCTATGGCGAGGATGGCGTTGTCCTTTCCTCCTTCCTCGCGCAGATCGGTGCGGCGATAGCGGACCGCGATACGGTCGCGCTCAAGCATGAAGTCGACGGACTGCATCAATCAGAACTGGGCGACCTGCTGGAGGCTCTGCATCCCGAACAGCGGCGGGGGCTGGTCGAACTGCTGGGCGCGGATTTCGACTTCTCGGCGCTGACCGAAGTCGACGAGAAGATCCGCATGGAGATTGTCGACAACCTGCCCAATGCGCGGATCGCGCAGGCGGTGCAGGAACTCGATTCTGACGACGCGGTCTACATTCTTGAAGACCTTGAAAAGGAAGACCAGGACGAAATCCTGTCGCAGCTGCCGTTCACCGAACGGATCAGGCTGCGCCGATCGCTCGATTACCCCGAAGAGACCGCCGGTCGGCGCATGCAGACCGAGTTCGTCGCCGTGCCGCCGTTCTGGACCATTGGCCAGACGATCGACTACATGCGCGAGGACAAGAACCTGCCCGAGCGGTTCAGCCAGATCTTCGTCATCGATCCGACTTTCAAGCTCTTAGGCGCCATCGACCTCGACCAGATCCTGCGCGCCAAGCGCGCGGTCAAGGTCGGAGAGGTCATGCACGAGACGCGCCACGCCATCCCGGCCACGATGGACCAGGAAGAGGCAGCCAGGGAATTCGAGCAGTACGACCTTCTGTCGGCCGCAGTGGTCGACGAAAACGAGCGGCTGGTTGGCGTGCTGACGATCGACGACGTCGTCGACGTCATCCAGCAGGAAGCCGAGGAAGATCTGCTGCGCATGGGCGGCGTCGGCGACGAAGAACTGTCCGACAGTATCGTTTCGACCTCGCGCTCCCGCGTACCGTGGTTGCTGGTCAATCTCGGGACTGCATTTCTGGCGGCATCGGTGATCAGTCTGTTCGACCGGACCATCGAACACATCGTGGCACTGGCGGTGCTGATGCCCATCGTGGCCGGGATGGGCGGCAATGCGGGCTCTCAAACCATGACGGTGACCGTTCGCGCGCTGGCGACGAGGGATCTCGACATCTACAATGCGGGCCGCATCATTCGCCGCGAGATGGGCGTCGGATTCATCAACGGCATCGTCTTCGCCGTCCTGATCGGCATCGTCGCCGCGATCTGGTTCCACGACAACAATCTGGGCGGGATCATCGCGGCGGCGATGATCATCAACATGTTTGCGGCTGCACTGGCCGGCATATTGATCCCGCTGCTGCTGGACCGTTTCAAGATCGACCCGGCCGTCGCGTCGGCTGTCTTCGTCACCACGGTCACCGACGTCGTCGGCTTCTTTGCCTTCCTCGGCATCGCCACCTGGTGGTTTGGCATATCCTGACGCGACCCTTAAATTGACTTTTACGTAAATGCCGTGCGAGGCTCGCGCTGGGTAAACGTGTCGATTCCGGCACGAGCGGAGTGGGTTCGGGGATTGATTGGCGCGGCGCAAGGCGATCGTACCGGATCCCGGCGCGTGGGAGTGACGATGCGGGAGTATTATTCGATCACCGAGCTGACGCGCGAATTCGACGTGTCGACGCGAACGCTGCGCTTCTATGAGGATGAGGGGCTGGTGCAACCGGTGCGGCGCGGCCGCA
The DNA here is from genome assembly GCF_020164785.1 of Mesorhizobium sp. ES1-1. Classification (GTDB taxonomy): domain Bacteria; phylum Pseudomonadota; class Alphaproteobacteria; order Rhizobiales; family Rhizobiaceae; genus Mesorhizobium. Next base: position 400,757 of record NZ_JAIUGX010000004.1, read on the forward strand.
CGCGGCTGTTTCGTCCGTCCGACCGCCACCTCATCCGGCAGATCATGCGGGGAAAAAGGCTCGGCTTCTCGATCAACGAGATCCGTGAAATCATCCAGATGTACCGGGAGCCGCCCGGCGAGGTGGGCCAGCTCAAGCTGATGATCAAGCGCATCGAGGAAAAGCGCGAGGATCTCAGGCAGAAGCGTCGTGACCTCGAGGAGACGCTGGCCGAACTCGACCAGGCCGAAGAGTCCTGCGTCGAACGGCTGGTCGAACTTGGCGTCAATACCTGAAGCCGCTCAGATCCAGCGTCGAACGCGCTTGGCGTAATCCCGGTATTTCTTGCCGAACTTCGTAGCCAGCACCTTTTCCTCGCCCTCGATCGCCATTTTCTGCGTCGCGAAGGCTGCGATGAACGCCAGTGGCAGGAACCATGCGGTGCCTGAGATGAAGGCAATACCGATCAGAAGCAGCGTATTGGCGAGATACATCGGATTGCGGGTGATACCGAAGGGACCTGTGGTGACGAGGTGATCCGGCATTCCGTTGGGATTGAGCGTTGTCCTGGCCCGAACCATCGTCCGGATGGCGGTGAACCAGAGCGACAAGACGCCGAACAGCGCCACCCAGCCAGCGGCGAAAAGGATGTCGCCCAGGAGATCGCCGATCCATGGCAGCGGATAGAGAAGACCAAGCACGATGCTGATGGCGATGGCGGCGACATAAATCAGCGGCGGCCATGGTATGAGCCCCGGCTTCGGCTGGTTCTCGGTCATCTCACCCCCTGCTCCATCAGCTTGTCTTCTGTCTTGGCAGTGCATATGCCGGCCAGATCGGACACATGCGACTTCCATTCCGCGGTCTGGTCGTTGTTATAGAGGCGATCCAACGAGGCTTCGCTCTCGAGCGTATCCAACATGCACACACAGTAGCTGGAACAGAACTCGGTGTCGCGCGACTGCTCGCACGACCGCTGGCAGGTTTTCAGGAAATTGACTTGCGGAGTTTCGATATTGGCCGGCATCACCTGCGAAAACAGCCAGACGCAGCCGATCAGCAGCGGCTGATGGATCAGATAGAACGCCAGGCTGTGCCGGCCGATGAAGAGCAGTGGATTGGCCCAACGGCCAGGCACGAGCGCGGCCAGGCGCGCCCTTAGCCCAGACGCGGAGGCGAGTTTCGTGAACCCGATGCCGACAAGCACCGCGCCGAACCATGGAAACAGCGGCACGAAATCATTGGACCGGGGATTGATCGTCGACAGGCCGACCCACCACAGCCAGGGATGGTCGAAAGCCTCCGACCGCAGATAGAGGGGCGCGGCGACGACAAGCGCGGCGACGGTAAGCGTCAGCAATGCCGGCAGCCGCAGGAAGGCGAGGCCTAGCAAGCTGGCGAGCGCGATCTCGTGCAGGATGCCGAAGAAGATGAAGCTGTCCGGCGTGGCGATGCGGGTGACCACCGAGATGGCGACCGCTGCGCCGGCGACCATGGCGAACCGCTTCCAGAACCCGTTCCAGCGGATTTGACGGCCATGGGCGAGGTACAGGCTGACGCCGACCAGGAACAGGAAGGTGGAAGCGATGCAGCGCGCGTAGATCTTCCACCAGCCGAAGGCGGTGAGGCCGGGGTCGACATAGCCGAAGAACTCCAGGTCCCATGTGAAATGGTAGCTCGCCATGGCGACGAGCGCGACGCCGCGCATGATGTCGATGGCAAGGATGCGCCTTGGCGAATCCTCGGCAGGTGCGGTCGGCGTATGGATGCTCATGGTCTCGCGATCTGATTCAGCTGCCAGGACGACTAGCACGGTTGCGCCCGACAAAAGAAGACGTCGTCCCCTATTGCCGACCTAGAGGCGCAATTGGCTCTCGCGTGCCTGGTGCAATGCCCTTGACGCTTGGTCAGCCGGCCGAGCGGGGCTTCGCGGCGGCCGAAATAGCTTGGATATTCAGGGCATTGGCGGGAGCGCAGCGTGGCGTTCGCGGACCCACTCATGGAAACGGTGCAATTCGTATTCCTCGGGCATCAGTACGCCGGCCGAGTGACGCTTGGAGCGCAGGCCCTTCTGGTTGACCTCGCAGATCGCCGCATCCTCCTCCAGCACCTGGCGGCCGAAGCCGACGATGTTTTCGATGTCGGTCGAGGCCAGCGCCTCGGGCGCGAAAAGCCATTCGGCGACAAGTTCGGTCTGCTCGGGCCCGAGCGGAATCAGCCGCACGGTTCTGACATAATCGACATGGCCGACGACGAACATCGAAGGCAGGCTGGTGGCATAGGTCTGGCCGGCGGCGCGTTCGGCCGGTGTCAGTCCGGCGAAGACCGGCCCGTGCGCCTGCCCGTCGCGTGACCATGTCTCGGCGCCCATACGCAGCCCGCCGGAGAATTCCGGCGAATCATTATCGGCTTGGCGGGTCCAGTCAGGATCGTCATGGCGGTCCATCAGGCCGCGGCCATAGATCGGCACCAGCCGCGACAGGTCCTTGTGGACGCCCGGACAATGCAGGCACTCGTTGAAGTTCTCCCAGAAGATTTTCCAATTGCAGTTCATGACCTTGCGCAGCGCATAGCCTGTCACCAGGGCTTCCAGCGGCCAGTTGGCAAGGTCGGCGGAGGCAGGATCAAAGGACGATTGCGCCGTGCCGGCCGCGTCTTCGACGAGATTGACGAAGACGAAGCCCCGCCAAACCGAGAGTGCGACGCGATAAAGCGGATGATCGGCCTTGTCGAAGCCATCGGGCAGCGTTTTTGACGGCACCCGCACGAGGTCGCCGCGCAGGGAGTAGGACCATGCGTGGTATGGGCAGGTGATGAGCCGCGCCTTCAGCCGGCCCTCGCTTTCCTGGCAGAGCTGCGAGCCCCGATGCCGGCAGGTATTGTGGAAAGCGCGCAGTTCGCCGGTCTCGTCGCGCAGCACGATGATTTCCTGCGTGCCGACGCGGAAAGTGCGGAAGGACAGCGGCTGCGCCAGATCGGCCTCGCGACAGACGAGCAGCCAACTCCTGTACCAGATCGCGTCGAGATCGCTTTGATAGGCGGCTGCATCCCAATAGGCCGACGAGGGCAGCGTCGGTTCGACCCGCCTCAGGCCATTGTAAGGATCGCGCTCGCCGGCAATGGGCTGCATGGCAGACCTTCTCTAAAGAAGCCAGCCGACACCCGGTCAAGGGAATTGTCAATTGTGCCCCGGACAGTCGATCTCGCGGCATGGCGCATTCGCGTTGATTGCCGGCGGAATTTGGTTTGCCGCGCGCGGCGATTTTCCCTATAGTCCGGTTGTCGTCGGTTCCGCTTTGGAGCCAAGAGGGAATGCGGTACGGGTGACTTGTCGTCCAATGCCGTGGCTGCCCCCGCAACTGTGTGCGGTAGTCCTCTCCATATGCCACTGAAGATTAGTCTTCGGGAAGGTGGGGAAGGGCGCTTATCCGCGAGCCAGGAGACCTGCCGGCGACGGCAAACTGACAGGCCCTCGGGTGGAGGGCGAAAGGACATAGATGAATACCGCTTCCGTTTCCCTCGGCGCTTCCGTCTCCTCGCAGTCGCGCTTCATGCAGCTGGTGCTCACTGCATTTCTCGGCCTGTTCGTTGTCGGTGTTGTCGGCTTCTCGCATATCGAGGTGGTTCACAACGCCGCGCACGACTATCGCCACTCAATGGCGTTTCCCTGCCACTGACGAGGAATTGACATCATGAACCTGTTTCGCAACGTCGTGTTCATCGCGGCGATCGCAGGGCTCGTGGCTGGCGTCGTTCTCGCCTGCATGCAGGCCTTTGCCACCGACCCTCTGATCTACCAGGCCGAAGTTTTTGAAAAGGCTGGCGGCCACCAGCACGATCATGCAGCGGCACCGGCCGCCAGCACCACCAATGCCATGAGCAGCGCCGCACCGGCGCCTGCCGAAGCGGCCGCCCCGATGGAAGACGAAGGTTGGGCTCCGGCCGACGGTTTCGAGCGGTTCGCGTTCAGCGTGCTTGCCAATATCGTCACCGGAATCGGCTTCGCGCTGATCCTGGTCGCTGTTTCGGAATTCGCCGGAGGCATTGGCGGCTGGCGCCAGGGCGTGTTCTGGGGACTTGCCGGCTTTGCCGTATTCACGCTCGCTCCTGGCCTTGGCCTGCCGCCGGAACTGCCGGCCATGCCGGCGGCCGATCTCATGCAGCGCCAGACCTGGTGGTGGGCGACGGTAGCCGCGACCGCCGCCGGGCTTGGCCTGATTGCCTTCCGCAAATCGTTGCCGATGACTATCCTCGGTGTCCTGCTGATCGTCGCTCCGCATATTGTCGGCGCGCCGCAGCCGGAGAGCTTCGAGACGCCGATCCCCGAAGGCCTCCACCATCAGTTCGTGGTGGCGGTGACGCTCACCAATCTGGTGTTCTGGCTGGTGCTCGGTGCGGTCGTGGGTGTGGTCCGGAGCCGCTTCACCGGTACCGCTACCAGCCTGCGCGACAGCTTTGCCTGATAAGGGCAAGCTGACCTTCATTATCGGTGGCGCGCGCTCCGGCAAGAGCGCGCACGCCGAAACCCTGGCGGCGGCCTTGCCTTCGCCATGGACCTATATCGCCACGGCGCAGGCCTATGACGACGAGATGCGCGAGCGCATCTCGCTGCACCGGTCGCGGCGTGGCGAAGGCTGGGTGACCGTGGATGCGCCGCTGGACCTTCTCGGCGCTCTCGGTTCTCTGCCGGACAATCGGCCGGTGCTGGTCGACTGCCTGACGCTGTGGCTGACCAACCACATGCTGGCCGAACACGACCTCGAGCTCGAATGCCGCCGGTTGGCGGACGCACTGTCGCGGCCGCGCGGGGCTTGGTTCGTGGTTTCCAATGAAGTCGGCCAGGGCATCGTGCCGGACAATGCACTGGCGCGCCGTTTCCGCGATGCCGCAGGCCGGCTCAACCAGCAGGTCGCGGCGGTCGCCGATAGCGTGTTGCTGATGGTGGCGGGGCTGCCGCTCAAGGTGAAGTGAGATGACCGACATCGACGAAAAGGCCATCGACGATCGGGACGAGGAGCGTCACCGTTCGAAGATGGCCAAACGCAAGGCGGTGCAGGACGCCGAGGTGGCCAGCAAGACGGTCGAGAAAGGGCTCCTGATCGTCAATACCGGTCCCGGCAAGGGCAAGACGACAGCCGCTTTCGGCCTGGCGCTACGGATGCTTGGCTACGGCAGGCGCGTCGGGGTCGTCCAGTTCATCAAGGGCAAGTGGCACACCGGCGAGAAGGATGCGTTCGCGGCGTTTGGCGATCGCGTTGTCTGGCACACAATGGGCGAAGGCTTCACCTGGGAGACGCAGGATCTGAAGCGCGACATTGCCGCGGCGCAAGCCGCCTGGGCCAAGGTGCTCGAATTGATGGCAGATCCATCCATCAGCCTGCTGGTGCTCGACGAATTGAACATCGCGCTGCGCTACGATTATCTCGATCTCGACATGGTGGTTGGGGCGTTGAAAGCCCGTCGCGAAGGGCTTCATGTCGTCGTTACCGGGCGCAATGCCAAGCCGGCGCTGGTCGAGGCTGCGGACCTGGTCACCGAGATGGGGGTGACGAAACACCATTTCTCCGCGGGCGTGAAAGCTCAGCAGGGTATCGAGTTCTGAGGTCTTTTGCCTGCTGTCGTGGGTAAGCCTTTGGCCCAGTCGCCACGCTCCCGGCAGGGCTCACTTCCTTTCCCTCCGGAGGGGGGAAAGGTGGCGCTGCGAAGCAGCGACGGATTGGGGGAAGGCGGTTATCGAACACGAGGCCGTAGGCAGGCAAGCGCGACGCGACTGGCGCGAAAACGCGACTGTCGGGCTAGTCGACCCCCACTCCGTCTCGGCTTCGCCGAGCCACCTCTCCCCCGATCGACGGGGGAGAGGAAGGGCGCGAAGCTGTTGCGGCCCGGCCCCCTTCCTTTCCTCCGGGAGAGAGCTGACCGGGGTTGAGATCAAGCTAAAATGACGACCATCGAAATCAACCCGAACATACCAATCAGCAGGCAGTCGGCGACGCGATAGAGTTTCAGCGCCCGCCTTATGTCGACGCTGTCAGCCTCGCAGCGACCGCCTTCGCCCATGAAGACATCGTCGACCAGAATTCCGCCATAGCTGCGCGGTCCGGCAAGGGCGAGCCCCAGCGCGCCGGCCATTGCCGCCTCCGGCCAGCCGGCATTGGGTGAACGGTGCTTTTTGGCGTCGCGCCACACGGCGCGCCAGGCACCGCCTGGGTCGGCTCGCTTGACCAGGAACGCCGCAAGCACGATGAGCAGCGCGCTCAGCCGCGACGCCGGCAGGTTGATCCAATCGTCGAAACGCGCCGCCGCCCAGCCGAAAGCCTCGTGGCGCGGAGTGCGATGTCCGATCATCGAATCGGCCGTGTTAGCCGCCTTATAGGCCGCGCCGCCGGCGAGGCCGCCGACGCCGGTCCAGAAGGCGGGAGCGACGATGCCGTCGGAAAAGTTCTCGGCCAGGCTTTCGATGGCCGCACGGCAAACGCCGGCTCGGTCCAGCGTTTCGGGATCGCGGCCGACGATGCGCGAGACCGCGACGCGCCCCATGGCGAGGCCGCCGCTGTCGAGCGCGTCGGCGACAGCCTCGACGTGGTCGTGGAGGCTTTTCTGCGACAGCAGCGATGTCGCCAGGAGGGCGGCGACGACCAGCCCCAGGGGAACGAACCAGAGAAGGAATATCTGCATGAAGAGGCCGATCACACCGGGCACCAGCACGATGACCAGCAAGGCCTGGACACCCCGTTGGCGACGCAGGGCGTCGGGATCAGTGGCGCGATTGAGCTTCAGGTCGAGAAAGGATATCAGCCTGCCGATCCACGTCACCGGGTGGCCGATGGCGCGAAACAGCCAGTCCGGATAACCCAGGAAGAATTCGACGGCCAATGACAGGAAAGCGATCAGGACTGACATGAAGCTTCTTGATGGAGCGGTGGACCATGGTGGAAGTCTCGGCCGGGCGAGGTTGCTTTTCCCAAACGCCGTGTTGCCTTTCGTCGACCTCTCGACCGGTATCAACCCGCACTCCTATCCGCTTTTCGACCTGCCCGCCACCGCCCTGTCGCGGTTGCCGGAAGCCGGGCGGCTGCTTGAGCTGAGGGCGGTCGCGGCCAAGGCCTACGGAGCGCCATCGCCGGCCAATGTGGCAGCGGCGCCGGGCACGCAGATCCTGCTGCCGCGCGTCGCCTCCCTGATCGCCCCGGGCAGGGCGCTGGTGCTGGGGCCGACCTATGCCGAACATGCCCGCGCCGCGGCGATAGCCGGGCACAGCGTGGCCGAGGTCAGCGATTTCGAGGCTCTGGCCGGCGCCAATCTTGCCATCATCGTAAACCCCAACAATCCGGATGGGCGCGTCGTCGAACGGGAGCGGTTGCTGGCTCTGGCTGCTGCGCTGCGCGCCAAAGACGGATTGCTGGTCGTCGACGAAGCATTCATGGATGTCGGCCCGCGTCACCAAAGCCTCGCCGGTGATGTCGGCCAGGGTGGCATTGTCGTGCTGCGTTCCTTCGGCAAGTTCTTCGGCCTGGCCGGCCTCCGGCTTGGGTTCGCGCTTTCAGATCCACAAACCGCTGGGTTGCTGGAAAGGCAATTCGGGCCTTGGGCCGTTGCCGGTCCGGCTCTGGAATACGGCATCCGGGCGCTTGCCGATATTGGCTGGCAGGACGCGATGCGGACATCGCTCGCCGAATCATCGGCGCGGCTCGATGGCCTGTTCGGACGCTTCGGCGTTCCGGTGGCGGGCGGCACCACGCTTTACCGGTACCTGCGGCTTTCCGACGCCGCCGGCCTTTTTTGCGCGCTCGGCGAGCACGGCATCGTGCTGCGGCACTTCGCCGATAGGCCGGATGTGTTGCGCGCCGGTCTGCCTGGAAGCGAAGAGGAATGGCGGCGGCTCGGCTCCGCTCTTGCCGGATGGGCGTCACGGCGCGAAAATCGATCGAAGGACTGACGACTATGATCCATGTCTGCTCGCTGTCGAAGATCGAGGAAACGGTGGTCAGAACCGGGGCCGACCGAATGCTGTCGCTGCTAGCGGCGGGCACGGAAGTGATGCGTCCGGCATCGATCGCGAGAGAGAACCATCTTCACCTGGTGATGCACGACATTGCGGCGGCACAGGACGGCATGACCATGCCGGGCGAAGACCACGTTCGCAACCTGCTGGATTTCGCGCGCCGCTGGGACCGGGCAAAGCCGATGGTCGTGCACTGCTACGCCGGCATCAGCCGCTCGACCGCTTCAGCCTACATCATCGCTGCGGCATTGGCGCCGAAGCGCGACGAGGTTGAACTGGCCCGAACGCTGAGGGCGCTGTCACCCTCGGCGACGCCCAATCCACGGTTGATCGCGGTGGCCGACGCCTTGCTTGATCGCAATGGCCGCATGATCGAGGCGATCGAATCGATCGGGCGCGGCGCGGATGCCTTCGAAGGCACGCCGTTCGCGCTCAAGATCGATGTGTAGTTACCTCAGCCATTCGGCCAGCTTGGCCTTCCGCACATCCCGCAGCAGGCTGATGAAACCGTCAGCCTGATATTCAGCGGTCAGGCGGCCCTTTTCGGCCGTCGCGATGCTGGCGTCGCCAACCACGCCATTCGGGTTCAGGTCGCTCGCGATCCAGGCGAAGGCGTGGGTGCCCGTGTGGCGCAGCAATCCGAATTCCTTCTCGGCCATCGCGACGTTGGAGAGGAAATTGTCGGCCCTCCCCATGTCCACCAGCTCCGGCCGGAAGTGCAGCATCAGCGACGTCTCGACATCGCCGCCGTGAATGCCGTGCCGATCCTCGAGTTCGGTGTACATGCCGGCCGGGCGGCCAAAACGCTGCCAGCTCGTCTTCACCGCCAGCATCTTTTCGCGCACCCGCAACTCGCGCGTGATGATACCCATGATCTCTTCATTGCCGCCATGCGAGTTGACGACGACCAGCTTGCGCACGCCCGCGCGCGCGATCGACAGGCCGAGTTCGGTCCAGGCCTCGACCAGCGTCGTTGCCGGCAAAGTGAGCGTGCCGGGCGCGTGCAGATGCTCATTGGACTTGCCGACCGCCTGGACCGGCAGGATGCGGATGTCGAGATCGTCGGGCAGGCGGGCGATCACAGTGTCGAGCATGCCGTTCATAATCGAGGTGTCGGTCGAGACAGGCAGATGAGGTCCATGCTGCTCGATCGCGGCTACCGGCAGCACGGCGATTGTAGCCTCCGGATCGATGGAGGCATATTCCGTTGTCCGGTAGTCACCCCACCGGACGCGTCTTCCTGCAGCGGTCATGTCATGCCTCTTCGATGATCGGTGAGACCTAGCGCGGGACGAGCCTGATGTCGATCAGCCAGCCGCGATGGCTTCGACCTCCACCTTGAATTCGGCTCGGGCAAATCCGCTGACGATCATCAAGGTGGAGGCAGGCGCCGGGCTCGAAAACAGCCGGTCGCGAACGTCCATATAGGGCCTCAGATGGGCGCGGTCGGTCACGTAGGCGTTGATGCGCACGATATCCCGAAGTCCCAGCCCGGCCTCCCCCAGGATCGCTTCGATATTGCGGAAACAGAGCTCCGCCTGGGCGCCGGCCTCTTCGGGTATCTGATCGTCCACCGTGATCGCAACCTGGCCGGAGCAGAGGACAAGGCGCTTTCCCGCGGGTACCTCGACCGCATGGCTATAGCGGGCAAAGGGCGGCTTGATCGACTTCGGGGTTAGGAATTTGAACATGGCAATCTCCTGTATGCCGCCAGCCTAGGGCCGGATGCATTCCAGCTTCAAGACGTCAGTGCATGTGGCGAGTGCGATTGTGGACAGGCGTTCAAAAAATAGGCACGATGCCTCCCGTGCAGCACGACCCTTCCAGCTTTCGCAGATGGTGTGATGCAGGCGGGCGGGTCCCGGCGAGAGCGGCCGGTGGCATGTGTCTTGCTTCTTGAATCTTCGGTGTCGAGCTCGGCGCGTGGCGCGCCGGAGCAAATAGGGGGTGGTGTAGATGTACGGAAAAAAGAAGCTTTCGGCGGCGGCGATGACCCTGCTGATGGCCAGCACTTTGAGCGCCGCGGCGAATGAGAAGGTCACGTTCGGCACCAACTGGCTGGCCGAGCCGGAGCATGGCGGGTACTACCAATCCGTCGCCGACGGCACCTACGCTGCCTGTGGACTCGACGTCACCATCTTGCAGGGCGGACCGCAGGTCAGCGGCCGGCCGATGCTTCTGGCCGGCAAGATCGACTTCTACATGGGTGGCAATTTGCTGTCGGCCTTCGACGCGGTCCAGCAGGGCATTCCGATGCGCGTGGTTGCCGCCGACTTCCAGAAGGATCCGCAGGTGATCATGTCCCACCCGGGCGAGGGTCTCGACAAATGGGAGGATCTGAAGAACGCCGACCAGTATATACTGGGTGACGAGGGCGTGCAGACCTTCTTCCAGTGGATGGTGATCGAGCTTGGCTTCGACGCTTCCAAGCGTGCGCCCTACACCTACAACACCGCGCCCTTCCTCGCCAACAAGAAGTCGATCCAGCAGGGATATGTGACCTCCGAGCCATTCGCGGTGCAGAAGGAAGGTGGCTTCGTGCCGAACCAGTTCCTGCTTGCGGACTATGGCTGGGATACCTATTCGACGACGATCGAAGTCATGCAGGACACGATCGACAAGAAGCCGGAGGTCGTCCAGTGCTTCGTCGATGGCTCGGCCAAGGGCTGGTACAAATATCTCTACGGCGACAACAAAGCGGCCAACGACATGATCAAGAAAGACAATCCTGACATGACGGACGAGCAGATCGCCTTCTCGATCGCGCAGATGAAGAAGTTCGGCCTGGCCGATTCCGGCGATACCGAAAAGCTGGGCATCGGGGCCATGAGCGACGCGCGCATCCAGAGCTTCTACGACAAGATGGTCAAGGCCAAGGTCGCTCCTGCCGGCATCGACATCAAGAAGGCCTACACGCTTACCTTCGTCAACAAGGGCGTCGGGATCGAGCTGAAGAAATAGGCCGGACCGGCGTGATGGGCGAGGAGCTAACGCTGTCGCGATCCAGCGCGGCGGCCGGACCTTCCACGTTGCTGGCGCTACGCGGCGTCGGCAAGGTCTTCTCCAATGGCGTGACGGCGCTGAGCGACGTCAACCTGGCGATCCGGGAAGGCGACTTCGTCAGCCTGCTCGGGCCCTCGGGTTGCGGCAAGTCGACGGCCCTGCGGCTGATCGCCGGTCTATCGACGCCAACCTCAGGGCTGCTCGACTGGCGCGACGGCGGCATTGTCGATCGCTCCAACATCGGCTTCGTCTTCCAGGAGCCGACATTGCTGCCCTGGGCGAGCGTGTTCGACAATGTCTGGCTGCCGCTCAGGCTGAAGGGCATTTCGCGGGCCAAGGCTGCGCCGGCGGTGAGGGAGATGCTGGCGCGCGTGCACCTGACCGGCTTCGAGGACGCCGTGCCGCGCGAATTGTCGGGCGGCATGAAGATGCGTGTCTCCATCGCGCGAGCCTTGGTGACCAAACCGCGCGTCCTGCTGATGGACGAGCCGTTCGCCGCGCTGGACGAGATCACGCGGTTCAAGCTCAACAACGACCTGCTGGAGCTTTGGCAGGACCAGCGCTTCACGGTCGTGTTCGTCACCCACAGCGTCTTCGAAAGCGTGTTCCTCTCCAACCGCGTCGTCGTTATGGCGGCTCGGCCGGGCAGGGTGTTCGACGAGTTGGCGATTGGCGCATCCTATCCACGCGACGAGGCGTTTCGCACTTCCCCCGACTACGCCGCGCTGTGCCGGCAGACTTCAAGTGTGCTCGTCAATGCCATCAACTCAACCGCAGGCGGGGATCATGACGGCCATTGATGACGGGGTCCTCCAACTCGATCCCGAGGAAGCGCGGCGCGCGCGCCAGCAGCGTCTCGAGGAAATCGGGCGCTGGGTGTTGCCTCTCGCGATCATGATCCTGGCAATCTGGTCGTGGGACCGCATCTGCGTCTGGAACGGGATTCCGCAATATATCCTGCCGCGCCCCGGTGTCGTGCTGTGGACGCTCTACAATGATGCGGGCCTGCTGTTTTCGTCGCTGCTGGTCACCTTGCGCATCACGTTCCTCGGCCTGGCCCTGGCCGTTATCGGCGGCGTCGGGCTGTCGGTGCTGTTCGCGCAATCGAAATGGGTCGAGATGTCGTTCTTCCCGTTCGCGATCGTGCTGCAGGTGACGCCGATCGTGGCGATCTTCCCGTTGATCAACATCTATGTGAACAACCAGACGGCAAAGCTTCTTCTCTGCGCCTGGATCGTCGCCTTCTTCCCGATCCTCTCGAACACCACGCTCGGCCTGAACTCCGTGGACCGCAATCTGCGCGACATGTTCAAGCTCAACGGCGCGACGCGCTGGCAGCAGTTGCGCTATCTTCGCCTGCCGGCGGCGATGCCGTATTTCCTGGGCGGCTTGAAGATCGCCGGGGGCCTGTCGCTTATCGGCGCCGTGGTGGCCGAGTTCGTTGCTGGGACGACCGGACAATCGTCGGGACTGGCCTCGCGGATCATCGAGGCGGGCTACCGGCTCAATGCACCGAGGCTGTTCGCTGCGCTTCTCCTGATCTCGCTGACCGGAATCCTGATCTTTCTCGTCTTGTCGCTCATTTCGCATCTCATTTTGCGGCGCTGGCACGAAAGCGCGCTGAAGCAGGAGCGATAGGGCATGCAAGCCTTGATCCCAACGGCTCGCAGCTACCGCCTCGCCAAAGCCCGCGTTCATCAGTCCGTGACACCCGGCCTGGCTGCCATATCCGACAGTGATGGCTTTGCGCTGGTCGATGTCACCGTCACCGACGGTAGGATCGCGGCCATCACGCCGCATGACCGGGCTGCAGCGCATGCAAATGCCACCGATCTCGGCGGGCGCATCGTGCTTCCATGCTTCGTTGACTGTCACACCCACATCGACAAGGGGCACATCTGGCCGCGAAGGCCTAATCCGGACGGCACTTTCATGGGCGCGCTGAATGCCGCCGGCGCCGACCGCGTCGCGCGATGGAATGCCGAGGACGTTGCGCGGCGCATGGATTTTTCACTGCGCTCGGCCTATGCGCATGGCACCCGGGCCTTGCGCACGCATCTCGACAGTGTCCCGCCGCAGGAGGAGATTTCCTGGCCGGTGTTCGAGGCGGTGCGCGACGAGTGGCGCGGCCGCATCGAGTTGCAGGGCGCGTGCCTGCTCGGCATCGACGGCGTGCGTGACAAAAAGTGGTTCGACGCTCTGGCAGCGCGGGTTGCCGCGGCGAAGGGCGTTCTCGGCGTGGTCACCTATATGCTGCCGGACCTGGAAGAATTGCTCGACCACGTCTTCGCCAAAGCAATCGAGCACGGGCTCGACCTCGATTTTCACGCCGACGAAACCGACGACATTGCGGCTATCTCGCTGAAGAAGATTGCCGAGGCGGCCCTGTGGAGCGGCTTCGAGGGCAATATCCTGGTCGGCCATTGCTGTTCGCTGGCGCGCCAGCCCGATCTCGATGTGCTCGAGACGCTGGACAAGGTGGCGAAGGCCGGGCTGGCAGTCGTCTCGCTGCCGATGTGCAATCTCTATCTGCAGGATCGGCGTTCCGACCAGACGACGCCGCGCTGGCGCGGCGTGACGCTGCTGCACGAGATGAAGGCGAGGGGCATCCCCGTCGCCGTTGCCTCGGACAACACGCGCGATCCGTTCTATGCCTATGGCGATCTCGATATGCTGGAGGTCTACCGCATGGCGACGCGCATCCTGCACTTCGACCATCCGGTGGCCGATTGGCCGAAAGCGGTCGCCGCGACCCCGGCCAAGGTGATGAGGCTCGACGGTTTCGGCACGCTTGCAGCCGGCGGCGACGCCGATTTCATCGTGTTCAAAGGCCGGAGCTGGACGGAATTGCTGTCGCGGCCGGAATCGGATCGCATCGTCGTGCGCGCCGGGCACGCGATCGAACGGGAATTGCCGGACTATGCGGAACTCGACGAACTGATGGTGGAATGATGGATGTTTCGGCGCTCAAACGCGATCTCGATGGGCTGAAGCTCGACGACAATCCGGCCATCGTCCAGCAGAAGAGTCGCGATTTCTACTGGTACAGCCCGGTGTTGAAAAAGCAGCTCGACAATGTCACCGGCGACATGATCGTGACGCCGAAGGACGATGCCGAACTAGTCCGCGTGCTGGCCGCGTGCCATCGACATGGGGTGCCGGTGACGCCACGTGGCAGCGGCACCGGCAATTACGGCCAGGCCATGCCGCTGTCGGGCGGCGTCGTGCTCAATCTGGCCGAAATGAACGAGATCAAATCGATCGCGCCGGGCCGTGTGGTGACCGGGCCGGGTGCTGTCATTGCCGACATCGACAAGGCGACGCGGGCGCATTCGGGCCAGGAGTTGCGGCTGTTCCCCTCCACCTACAATACGGCGTCGATCGGCGGCTTCATCGCCGGCGGCTCCGGTGGAGTCGGCTCGATCAATTTCGGCGGATTGCGCGATTTCGGCAATGTGCTTCGCCTGCGCGTGGTGACCATGGAGGCAGAGCCGAAAGTGCTCGAGCTCACCGGCGAGGACCTACATAAGGTGACCCACGCCTACGGCACCAACGGCATCATCACGGAAGTCGAGATGCCGCTGACGGCGGCCTATGAGTGGGTCGACGTCATCGTTGGCTTTGACAGTTTCATGCCGGCGGCGCGCTACGGCAACGCGCTGGCCTGCCAGGACGGCATCCTGACCAAGCTGATCACGCCGATAGCGGCTCCCATACCGCAGCTATATTTCAAGCGGCACCAGAAATTCCTGAGCGAAGGACAGAGCATCTGCGTGGTCATGGTGGCGCAGCATGGGCTGGATGCTTTCCTTGCCTTCACCCGCCGAGCCGGCGGCGAGATCATCTTCAATGCCGCCACCGCGACAATCGAAGACAAGAAGGGCCTGCCGCCTGCTTATGAACTGGCGTGGAACCACACGACCTTGCGGGCGCTGCGCGTCGATCCCTCGATCACCTATCTGCAATCGCTCTATCCCTTCCCCAACCAGCTGGCGCTGGTCGAGAAGATGGACGCGATGTTTCCGGACGAGGTGTTCTCGCATCTCGAATTCGTGCGGCTAGACGGCAACATCACCTGTTTTGGCCTGCCGCTGGTGAAATTCACCACCGAAGAGAGGCTGGACGAGATCATCCGCCTCCATGAGGAGAATGGCTGCCCGATCTTCAATCCGCATCGCTACACGCTGGAAGAGGGCGGCATGAAGCAGACGGATGCCGTGCAGCTCGCCTTCAAACGCGAAACCGACCCGCAAGGATTGCTCAACCCCGGCAAGATGATCGCCTGGGAAAATCCGGATTATGACTACCGTTCGGGACGGACTTTCCTGTTCAAGGGGCTGCAGCGGGTGGGATGAACATCCTCATCCTCTATGCGCATCCGGTCGAGACCAGCTTCAATGCCGGACTGCACCGGACGATTGTCGTGCGGCTGCAGGCGGCCGGCCACACTGTCGATGATTGCGACCTCTATGCCGAAGACTTCGATCCACGGCTGACGCGCCGGGAGCGACTGGAGTACCATAATGAGCGCGGCCCGGGCGACGCGACGGCGCCCTACGTCGAGCGCCTGCTGCGAGCCGATGCCCTGGTGCTTTCCTACCCAGTGTGGAACTACGGCTTCCCGGCGATCCTGAAAGGCTTCTTCGATCGCGTTTTCCTGCCCGGCGTGTCGTTCAAGCTGGTCAACGGCAAGGCGCAGCCGTCCCTTTACAATATCCGTAAGGTCGTGGCGGTCACCACCTATGGCGGCGGGAGGTTCCGCGCGATGCTGATGGGCGACCCGCCGCGCAGGCTTATCAAGCGAATGCTGCGCGCCACGGTAAGGCCGGGTGCTTCGGTGACCTATCTGGCGCACTATGGGATGAACCTATCCACGGATGCATCGCGCAAGGCGTTCATGTGCAAAATGGCCAGCAGAATGGACGCGTTCTGACGCCGACTGGTTGCGCCCTCTTCGGCTCTTCGGCCAAGGTCGCCCCTGAACGGAGCGAAGGCAGGCGTTACATCCTCACCCGTTCCGATTTCGGATCGTACATCGGCTTAATCGATGCTTCGGCCGTGAAACGCTCGCCGGCGATCTCGATCTCGTAGGATGAAGCCAATACATCCGCTTCGCTCTCGCCTTGGCATGGCACATAGCCCAGGCCTATGGCGCCGCCGAGATGGTGGCCGTAATTGCCTGACGTGATAGGCCCCACGATCTTGCCGTCGCGCAGGATCGCTTCATTGTGGAACAGAAAGGGCTGGGGATCTTTGAGCCGGAACTGCACCAGCCGCCGGCTCAATCCGGCTTCTTTCTTTCTCAGCACCGCATCGCGGCCGATGAAGTCGCCCTTGGCGGTCTTCACCGCGAAACCAAGCCCGGCCTCGAGCACATTGTCCTCGTCGGTGATGTCATGGCCGAAATGACGAAACGCTTTTTCGATGCGGCAGGAATCCAGCGTATGCAGGCCGCAGAGCTTCAGGCGGACGTCGGCGCCTGCCTCTTCCATTGCTTCGAAGACATGGGCTGCCTGGTCGGTCGAGACATAGAGTTCCCAGCCGAGTTCGCCGACATAGGTCACGCGGTGGGCGCGGGCCAGGCCCATGCCGATCTCGATCTCCTGGAACGTCCCAAACGGATGAGCCTCGTTGGAGAAATCATTCGGGCTGACCTTCTGGATCAGCGTCCGCGCGTCGGGGCCCATCAGGCAGAGCACGCTTTCGGCGGCCGTCACATCAGTGATGACCACAAATTCGTCCTTCAGGTGCTTGCGCAGCCAGGCGAGATCACGCTGCAGCGTGGCGCCGGGCACGACGAGGAAGTAGGCCGTATCCGACAGCCGCGACACTGTCAGGTCGCTCTCGATGCCGCCACGCTGGTTGAGCATCTGCGTGTAGACGATCTTGCCTGGTGCGACGTCCATGTCGTTGGCGCAGAGCTTCTGCAGAAAGGCGCAGGCATCGCGGCCCTCGACACGGATCTTGCCGAAGGAGGTCATGTCGAACAGACCGACCCCATTCCTGACCGCTAGATGCTCGTCGCGCTGATTGTCGAACCAGTTCTGCCGTTTCCAAGAGTATCGGTATTCACGCTCCTGGCCATCGCGGGCAAACCAGTTGGCGCGCTCCCAGCCAGCGACTTCGCCGAAAACGGCACCGCGCGCCTTCAGATGCTCATGCAGCGGCGAACGTCGTACATTTCTGGAGGTCGCCATCTGCCGATAAGGGAAATGGTCGGCATAGAGCAGGCCGAGCGTTTCGGAGACGCGCTCCTTGAGATAGCGTCGGTTCTTCTGAAACGGCTGGGCGCGGCGGATGTCGACTTCCCAGAGGTCGAAGGGCGCTTCGCCGTCGTTGATCCACTGGGCCAACGCCATGCCGGCGCCGCCGGACGAAACGATGCCGATCGAATTGTAGCCCGTTGCCATCCAGTAGCCCGACAGTTCCGGCGCCTCGCCGAGATAGTAGCGGTCGTCCGGTGTGAAGCTCTCGGGGCCGTTGAAGAAGGTGTGAATGCCGGCGGTCGCCAGCATCGGCATGCGGTTGACCCCCATTTCCAGGATCGGTTCGAAATGGTCCATATCCTCGGGCAGTTGGTCGAAGCAGAAATCCTCGCGGATGCCGTTCATGCCCCACGGCTTCGCCACCGGCTCGAAGGCGCCGAGCATCATCTTGCCGGCGTCCTCCTTGTAATAGGCGCACTCGTCGGGGACTCGTAGTACCGGCAGGCGGCTGAGGCCGGGTATCGGCTCGGTGACGAGATAGAAGTGCTCGCAGGCATGAAGTGGGATGGTCACGCCGTTCTGCGCGCCCAGTTCGCGAGCCCACATGCCGGCGCAATTGACGACGATGTCGGCCTCGATCGTGCCCTGGTCCTCGCCCTGCGCCCAGGACACGCCAGTGACGCGGCCAGCCCTGGTGTGAACCTTGGTGACCTTGACGTTCTCCATGACGGTCGCGCCGCGCTGGCGCGCGCCTTTGGCCAGCGCCATGGCGATGTTGGCGGGGTCGCACTGGCCGTCGAGGGGGAGGTGCACGGCGCCGACGACATCGGAGACGTTGAGATGCGGGTACATCTCCTTGACCTCGCGGGGGGAGATCTCGCGGACGTCGACATCGAAGGCGCGTGCCAACGATGCCTGCCTGTAGATCTCATGCTTGCGCTCTTCGGTCAGGGCCACGGTGATCGAGCCGACCTGGCGCATGCCGGTGCCGACATCGGTCTCGGCTTCCAGCTTGACGTAGAGATCGGCCGAGTACTTGGCCAGGCGAGTCATGTTCTGCGAGCCACGCAACTGGCCGATCAGGCCGGCGGCGTGCCAGGTCGTGCCGGAGGTCAGCTGCTTTCGTTCGAGAAGAACGATATCCGTCCAGCCGAGCTTTGCCAGATGATAGGCGACCGAACAGCCGGAAACTCCGCCGCCGATGATTACAGCGCGGGCTTTGGTAGGTATGGTCTTGGTCATGCGGCCTCGCGACGATAGCTGGATGTAAAGCGGCGCAAGCGAAGCGCGGCCTCTTGAAGGACAGGCTCCGGCTGGCAGAGGCTGACGCGGATATGGCCGGCGGCGGCTTCGCCAAAGCTGGAGCCCGGCATCACGCCTACATTCTCCGCGTCGAGAAAGGCCCAGGCGAATTTCTCGTCGTCGGGTTCGATGGTGGATATGTCGAGCATGACATACATGCCGCCCTCGGAACCGCGCACGGTGACGTCGTTCATGCCGCGTACTGCATCGAGGAAGACGGTGCGGCGCGCCGCGTAGCGCTCGGCGATGTCCTTCACGCCATACCGCTCCTCGAGCGCCTCGGCACAGGCGATGGAGATGAAAGCGGGCAGCCCGTATGTCGTCACCAGATTGAGATTGGTCAGCAGCGTGATCATCTCCTGGGGGCCTGTCAGCCAGCCCATGCGCCAGCCGGTCATGCCATGGCTCTTGGACATGGAATTGATGACCAGCGTGCGTTCAGCCATGCCAGGCAAGGATCGCGGCGAGACGTGCTCCCCGCCGCCGAGCGTCCAGTAGACCTCGTCCGACAGCATCCAGAGATCATGCTCGCGGCAGATTTCAGCCACCTGCTCCAAGCGCTCACGCGTATACACCGCGCCGGTCGGGTTGTTCGGCGTGTTGATCAGGATGGCGCGCGTGTTTGGCCTGAGCGCTGCGCGGATCATGTCGGCGCGTGGCTGGAAACCATCCTCGGCCGGCGTCTCGACGACTGTGAAGCTGGCGCCGGCGGCACTGAACGTATTGGGGTAGGTGGCGTAGTAGGGAGCCACGACAATGGCGTGGTCCCCCTGGTCGAGAACAGCCTGCACCGAGGCGTAAAGAGCGGCCTGCCCGCCGGGGGTAGCGATCACCTGCTCTGGCGTCGTTTCGACGCCGGTGCAGGCGCTCGACGCCGCCGCCATGGCCTGGCGCAGGCGCGGCACGCCTGCAAGCGGGGTGTAGTGGTGATTGCTGCCGCGAACCGCGGTCACGCAGGCCCCGATCGTTTCCGCCGGCGTATCGAAGTCATGGTCGCCGACAGAAAGCATGATGATGTCCTCACCGGCTTCCTTGCGGGCCCAGGCGGCGGAGTGAACTTCCCAGCCATCCTTGCCCGACGGCACGATGCCGGAAATGCGCGATGATGGTCTAGGCATGGATATCTCCCGAAATCTCATAGCCCGCCCGTTCGAGCCGGTCGCGCAGAGCGGCGATATGGGGCGGTCCGACTTCGCAGCAGCCGCCGACAATCTCGGCGCCAGCCTCTATCCAGCCAGTTGCCTGTTCGGCATAGGCATCCGGACCGAGGTCGTGACGGGCGTGCAGCACATCGACGGTGCCGCCGTGCTTGAGCGCCTCGGTCGAGGTGAAGCCGTTGGCGTATGCGCCGACCCGGCCGCCGAGTTCGATCAGTTCAGGCAAGGCCGCCGTGATCGCTTCCGGCCGGCAGCAGTTCAACAGCCGCGCCGCTAACGGCAAGCCGTCTAGCGCGCTTGCCGCCGTGGCGATCGTTTCACCGCTGCGCAGGCGCGGCTTGCCGTGATCGGCGAGCGTCCACGACACCCATACCGGTTTTCCGCTTTCTGATGCGGCGGTAACAGCCGCGCGCGCCTCGTCGGCCGACGCCATGGTTTCGCACAGGAACAGATCGACCCCATCGGCCTGTTCGGCGACAATCCGACGGTAGATGTCCAGCGTGTCCTGGTAGGAAATCGTCAACGCCGGCGCGTAGCTGCCGAACAGGGGCGACAGGCAGCCGGCGATCGCCGTGTCGCCAGCCTCGTCTCGGGCCTGCCTTGCCAACTCGATGCCGCGCTGCTGCAGCGGCTTGAACAGATCTTCGGCACCCTCGCGGGCCAAACGCTCCGGCGTTGCCGAATAGGTGTTGATGGTGATGACGCGGGCACCGGCACGGATGAATTCGGCGTGCAGGTCGCGCACCAGATCGGGCTCATCGATCAGCACCCTGGCCGACCAAAGCGGCGTTGGCTCGGATTTGCTGCGCCGGACCAGCTCCTGGCCCATGCCGCCGTCGGTTAGGACGACTTTCTTCATGCGCGCAGCCTCTCGTTCTTCGGGTCCCAGAGCGGCTCGTCCTTCTGCACGATCGCCTTGAAGCGGTCGCCGAAAATTTCGACCTCTATGATGGTACCGGGTTCCGCCAGATCGGCGCGCAGCATGCCGAGCGCGATCGACTTGTCGATGCGATGGCCCCAGCCGCCAGACGTGGTTTCGCCGACGATTTGGCCATCGTGCCACAATGTCGAGACGGAAGGAGCGTCGCAGTCGCCGGGGTTCTCGATGACCAGCGTGACAAAGCGCTTCTTCACGCCCTGCTGCTTTTCGTTGAGCAGCGCCGCCTTGCCGCGAAAATCGGGCTTGTCCCATCTGACGAAGCGCTCGAGGCCACCCTGCAGGAGCGAATAGTCGGTCGACAGGTCGCCTTTCCAGGTGCGGTAGGCTTTTTCGAGCCTGAGCGAATCGAGCGCGTACATGCCGAACGGCTTCAACCCATGCTTTTGGCCGGCCGCCCAGACGGCGTCGAAAACGGTTGATGTGTCTTCGACCCTGGTGTGGATTTCCCAACCGAGTTCGCCGGCGAAGGACACACGCACCAGCCTTGCCCAGCTGCCGGCGATGCTGGTTTCCTGGTGCGTCAGCCATGGCAGGGCAAGATCGGCTCCGCAAACCTCGGCGAGGATCCTGCGCGAGTTCGGGCCGGCGAGGATCTGGGTCGAATAGTCTTCCGTGCGGTCGATCAGCCTGAAGGTCGCGTCCTTCGGCATGTGCGATTCCAGCCATTCGAAATCGTGCCATTGCGCCACCGCCGCGGTTATCAGCGTCATCAGATGCTCGTCATGGCGGACGACCGACATCTCGGTGACGATCCGACCCTTGTCGTCGGCGAAGTAGACCAGGCCGATGCGGCCGGGCTTCGGCACCAGTCCGGTGACCTGCAGGCCAAGCCATTCGGCAGCGCCCGGACCTTCGAGGTTGAAGCGCGAGAAGCCCGGCAGGTCAAGAATGCCGGCAGCGTCGCGCACGGCCAGGCATTCCTCACGGACGCGATGCTGCCAGGGCCCGTCGCGGCGGAAGGTGAGCGTGGCTTCCTCGGAAATGTCGTCGCCGGGCTGCGCGTACCAGATGGCGCGCTCCCAGCCATTATAAGCGTCGAAGCGGCCGCCAAGCGCCTTGAGGCGGTCATGGATGGGCGACAGTTTCCTGTCGCGACCTTCCGGCCAGGGGTGGTGCGGGAACTGGATGGCATATTCGTTGCCATAGATTTCCATGCCCTTGGCGACGCAATAGTCGGGCGCCGAGGCAAAGCTGGTGAAGCGGCGCGGGTCGCAGGACCACATGTCCCATTCGGTCTGGCCTTGCGTCACCCATTCGGCCAGCACCTTGCCCGCACCTCCGCCCTGGGCGATGCCGAAGGTGAAGACACAGGCTTCGAAGGCATTCGGCACGCCGGGCATCGGCCCGATCAGCGGATTGCCGTCCGGCGTATAGGGGATCGGCCCGTTGATGACCTTGGACAGGCCGGCGGTGCCGAGGATCGGCACGCGGGCGACGGCATCGGCAAGGTAATCTTCGAGTCGGTCGAGATCGTCGGGAAACAGCTGGAAGGAGAAGTCCTCGGGCATCCGATCGTTGTGCGTTGCCCAGTGCGCGCGGCAGTTGCGCTCGTAGGGGCCGAGATTCATGCCGTTCTTTTCCTGCCGCAGATAGTAGGAGGTGTCGACGTCGCGCAGCAGCGGCAATTTCCTTCCCTGCTCCTTCGACCATGCCGCCAGTTCGGGGATTTCTTCGAACAGGATGTACTGGTGGCTCATCACCATCATCGGCACGTCGCGGCCGAACATCCTGCCCACTTCGGCGGCGCGGTAGCCGGCGGCGTTGACGACGACCTCGCAGCGGATTTCACCCTGCGCCGTCTCCACAACCCATTCGTCGTGCTCTCGCCGCGCGCCGGTAACCGGGCAGAATCGGATGATCCTGGCACCAAGGTCGCGGGCGCCCTTGGCCAAAGCCTGGGTCAACTGGGCGGGATCGATGTCGCCATCATTTGGGTCATAGAGCGCACCCTTCAGGTCATGCGTCTCGATGAAGGGATAGCGCCGCTTGATGTCCTCGACGCCCACCACGTCGATGTCCATGCCCTGGTAGCGGCCCATGCCCTTGGCGCGCTGGAATTCCTGCAAGCGCTCGACAGAGTGGGCAAGCCGCAGTGAACCGGTGACGTGGTAATTCATGGGATATCCGACGGCGTCGGCCAACCCGCGATAGAGCTCTGTCGAATAACGCTGCATGTTCATCAGCGACCAGGACGACGAGAAGGTCGGCACATTGCCGGCGGCATGCCAGGTGGAGCCGGAGGTGAGTTCGTTCTTTTCGAGAAGCACGCAGTCGGTCCAACCTGCCTTGGCAAGATGATAGAGAGCCGAGGTGCCCACGGCGCCGCCTCCGATGATCACTACGCGTGCTGTGCTCGGCAAACCGGCCATGTTCTTCTCCAGACTTCGTTCAGCGAAATGATTTATCGTTCAATAGACCGGCGGCGAAACCACCCAGATGACAACAGCCGGCTCAGTGCCGGGATTCCGCCAGCGGAACGGCTTGCCGTCGAACCGGAAAGAGTCGCCTTCGCCGAGCCGATGCCAGACCCCTGCGATCTCGATGTCGAAGGCGCCGGAGACCACGAAGCCGGCTTCCTCGGTCGGCCGGCGAGCCTCGGTTCTGAGGGCAGCGCCGGGCGCGAAGACAGAACGCAGCATCTCGAAACTGCCGCCGAGGTCGGGCGACAGAAGCTCCTCCACCAGGCCGGACTCGCTTGTGCCAAGCCTGCGGCGGCTGCCCACGCGCACGACCACGCCGCGCTCGATCTCGGCTGGAACGTCATGGCTGAAGAACAGGCTGACCGGCACGCCGAACAGCTCGGCGAAGGCCCTGATGTCACCTATTGACGGCACGGACAGGCCACGCTCGACCTGACTGACCCATCCGACCGAACGGCCAAGCTTCGAGCCGATCTCGGCCAGCGTCAATCCGCGCGCCTTGCGCAAGGCCCTGATATCGCTCGCCAGGAGGCGTTCGTCAGGCTCTTGCGACGTCTTGGCGAGGCTTGAGGACAAAGCGGCCCTTCATGAAAAAAATAGATCAATTTTCATGAAAGATCAGACCCATGAAAAAATCAAGCGGATTTTCACCGCTCCGGAAGATTTGCTTGCACGATTTTGGTGCTTCATGCAAAGGCTCGGGCGCGAAGGGCGATTGGGGACGTCCGATCAAGAAGAGCGGTCAAGGGACGACCCATGCTGGACAACAACACCCGGATGGCGGGCGATGCCGAGATTGTCGACGAGGCAATCGTGTCCCGCCGCTCGGTACGGGCATTCCTGCCAGACATGGTCGACGACGACACGATCCGCGCGATCCTGGCGGTTGCGGCGCGGGCTCCCTCCGGCACCAACATGCAGCCTTGGAATGTCTATGTCACCAAGGGCGAGACCAAGCAGCGGATAAGCGATGCCATTCTCAACTCGGGCATTCGCGCCGAGAAGGCCGATTGGGACGAGTACAAGTATTATCCCACCCAGTTCTTCGAACCCTATCTGACCCGTCGCCGCGCCAATGGGTTCGGCCTCTATGGCGCGCTCGGCATCGGCCGTCGGGAGGTCGACAAGATGAGGGCTCAGCACGACCGCAACTTCGTCTTCTTCGACGCCCCAATCGGCATGATCTTCACAATCGACCGCCGGCTCAACCAGGGTTCCTGGATCGACTATGGCATGTTCCTGCAAAACATCATGGTGGCGGCGCGAGGGCGGGGCCTCCACACTTGCCCGCAGGCAGCCTTCGCCCCCTATCATCGGCAGATCAGGCCTGTGCTCAACATTCCAGACGAGGAAATCGTGGTGTGCGGCATGGCGCTCGGCCACGAAGACACCTCTAAGCCCGAGAACGCCTTCCGCACCGACCGCGTGCCATTGGAAGAGTGGGTGACGTTCCGCGAATAGAAACGCGGCATGCCGGCAACTGCCGGCTAATCCATATTCATCTGCGCGCCATGGCCGCTGACATGGGCGCCGTCCTGCGGCGTCAGCTTGAGATAGGCGAGCAGCGCGCACAGCGTAATTACCCCTTCGATCAGGAACAGGATGCGGAAATCATTGGTCACGGCAGGCCCTCCGCCGGCCAGGAAAGACAGCAGCGCCGCCGCCAGGCCAACGCTGATCGCCACCGCCAGCTGCCATAGGATATAGTAGAGCGCGCTGAAGCGGGCGAGCTGGTCGGGGGCTATGTCGGAATAGGCGAGGTTGCCGGTCGACGCCCACTGCGCCGAGCGCAGGACGCCAAAGGCGAAGATATAGGCAAGCACGATCCAGACCGGCGTCGTGGCCTCTATCAGGGCGAAGCCGGCGACCACTGCCGCAACGATCGGCGTGTTGACGACGAGCACACGGCGAAAGCCGAAGCGGTTGAGCAGGCGCGGCATGAAGACACGCATGATCAGCGATCCGATTGCCGCCACAAAGGTCAAAGATCCCGCCTGCACCGCGCTCATGCCGAAACCGAGCTGGAACATCAGCGGCAGCAGGAAGACGACAGAGCTCAAACCGATCGTGTCGAGCCCGCCGCCGGTGAGGAAGGAGATGCGGAATGTGCGGATGCGCAGGAGCTTCAGGTCTAGCAATGGGTTTCGGGCGCGCAGGCAGTAGACGGAGGCGGCCGTCAGGATGACGATCGCCAGCGCGAGCTCGGCTGCGATCACGCTGCCGGATGCATCTCTGGCAGCAAGCGAGTCCATGCCGAAGACCAACAGCACCATGCCGCTGCCGACCAGCAGAAAGCCCGGAAAATCGAATGGCGTCCGCACCGGTTTGGTGACCGTCGGAAACAGCGAAGCGGCAAGGACAGCGGCTGCCAGCGCGAACGGCACGTTGATGAAGAAGATCCAGCGCCAGGAAATGTAGGTGGTGAGCGCGCCGCCGACGAGAGGCCCGACAAGCGGTCCGGACTGGCCGGCCAGCGAAATGTACATGTTGATCTTAAGCGTACGGCTGCGCGGGAAGGTCGACAGGATGACGACCTGGCCAAGCGTGCCCATCAAGGCGCCGCCAAAGCCTTGCAGCGCGCGGGCGCCGACCAGCGTCCAGATGTCGTTCGACAGCCCGCACAGCGCCGACGACGCCGCAAATACCAGCAAGGCGAAGCAGTAGACATTGCGCAGGCCGAAACGGTCGGCGGCCCAGCCGCCAAGCGGCATCGAGATGATCAGGCTGGCGACATAGACGGTGATCAGCAGGCCCAGTTGGCTTGGTGGCCGAGCGAGGCTTTCGCCGATACCAGGCAGCGCGGTCACCACCACGTTCTGGTCCAGGCTGGTCATGAACACGCCGCATGCGACCGTCAGCGGCAGCAGGAGCAAGGCGCGGGCGGGCACATCGGCGCGATCCGTAGCGCCGGCGGATAGTTCTGCGGTCATGAAGCTGTTCGAACCAAACGAATGCGCCAGTCTGAGATGGGGTTCCAACCCTTGAGCCATTTGGGCGACCCATCGAGCCATGATGGGCGCGCGGGGCGGAATTCTCTAGCGGCAGAGCCGGCCGGCGTTGATGCCAGTTGCGGTCTTCACTGTACGTCGTAGCCGACCTCCTCGCTGGCACGGCAGAGCGCCTTCCAGACCGAACGGGCAAAGGAGCGAAAGACATAGATGTCGAACTGATCGGTACCGGTACGCTGGATCTGGGCGAAAATGTCGTGATGGACGGTCGACCGGCCGGCGCCGACCGCGAAGGCGGTTAGCGCGAAGTCGATGGCAAAGAACTTCGACAGCACCCATTCGGCCTTCGGGCCGGCGATGCGGATGGCGGTTCGGCCATGGGAAATGTCCGTGACGGTGCCGATGACGGGGGTTACGACCTTGGCAAACGCATCCGCCAGGCCTTCCGCCTCGCCGGCGACGATGAACTTTCCCGGAGCGAAGCCGAACGCCGATTTCACGCCATCGCTCACGCCGGCGCCGGCGCCGTCGGGCAGTGCAAGCCCAGTGACCGTGCGGATGGCGGCTATCAACATCTTCTCCTCGCCCGGCCAGGCAGCGAGCTGCACGATCGAGTCAGGTCGCGTTTCGGTCAGGATGACTTCGACGCCGTGCTCGAAATTGCCATGCGAGCCGACATGAAAATCGGGCTCAAGCGGGGATTGGCGCTCAACCATGCATGCGGTTCCCGTCCGGATCGTAGAAGTGGTTGGAGACGATTTCGACCGGTCCGAACCGGCCGCGCAGGGGATCGGAGACGTGGGCGCGCGTGCCCCGACGCGCCTTGCCGCCCTTGACCAGCGCCAGCGCAATATACTTGCCCAGCGCCGGCGAATAGCAGCAGGCGGTGATGTGACCGATCGAATCATGCGGATTGGCCTCGTCCACCTCCTCGACAATATGCGCGCCGCCATTGAGCGGCCTATTGTCGAGCGCGATCAGGCCGACCAGTTCCAGCCGTTCGGACGCGATCAGCCCTTCGCGATCCATCATTGCCGAGCCGATGAAGGGCTTCTTCTTCGACAGCATCCAGTCGAGATGCAAGTCGCGCGCCGTCGTGCGGCCGTCGATCTCGGCGCCTGTCACATGGCCTTTCTCGATGCGCATCGTGCCCAGCGCCTCGAGCCCGTAGGTGACCAGGCCGAACGGTTTGCCGGCGTCGAGCAGAGCTTCCCAGACATGCGTGCTATGACCGGCGCCACAATAGACCTCGAACGCCATCTCGCCGGAGAAGGACAGTCGGCAAATCATCACCGGAACATCCGCTATGCGGCCGCGCACGATGCCCATGAACGGCAAGGTGGCGTTGCCGACGGCGGTGCCGGTGACGCAGGTCGCGAGGATCTGCCGCGCCTTTGGTCCGCCGATGGCGGCGCCCGCCCACTCATCGGTCACCGAGGTGACATGGACCTTGAGGTCCGGCCAGATCACGTCGAGGAAATATTCCAGATGCTGCATCACCTTGCCGGCATTCGCGGTGGTGGTGGTCATCAAGAAATCCTGTTCGCCAAGACGCCAGGTAGTGCCGTCGTCGAATGCGAGGCCGTCCTCGCGCAGCATCAGTCCGTAGCGCGCCTTGCCGACGGCCAGCGTCGAGAACATGTTGGTGTAGACGCGGTCGAGGAACTCGGCCGCATCCGGGCCTTGCACGGCGATCTTGCCCAGCGTCGAGACATCGACGATGCCGGCGCTTTCACGTGTCGCCCTGGCCTCGCGGACATAGGCCTGCTCGACCGTCTCGCCCGCAAGCGCGTAGATCATCGGCCGGTACCACAGGCCGGCCGAATACATTGTCGCGCCATTGGCGAGGTGCCAGTCATGCATAGGCGTCAGCCGTTCGGGCCGCAGGTCGCCGAAGCGCTCCGCCGCCAGTGAGCCGATCGACACCGGCGCAAAGGGGGGTCTGAAGCGCGTCGTGCCAACCTCGGGGATGGGTTTGCCCAACGCTTCGGCCATGATGGCGAGGCCGGGAATGTTGGAACTCTTGCCTTGGTCGGTCGCCATGCCGAGCGTGGTGTAGCGCTTCAGATGCTCGACTGAGACAAAACCCTCGCGATGGGCCAGTCTAACGTCCTCCGCCGTCACGTCATGCTGGAAATCGACAAAGCTCTTGCCGCTGGCCCTGATCTCGAAGACCGGCGCCGGATCGGGATCGCCCGGCACGGCGTCGACCACCGGCAATGCCGCCGGCGTGTTTGTCGCCCCGGCCGCGGAAATGCCGGCTGCGCGACCTTCGGCCATTGCCGCAGCCGTCGAAAAGCTGCCGGTAAAGGCGCCGGCGCCGATCCAGCGCTGCACCGGTCCGTCCTGGGCCGGCTTCGGCGGCAGGAATGCTTGTCTGGCGGCATCCCATTCCGCCCTGGCGCCGGCCTGGCTGGCCAGATGGATGGTTGGCGACCAGCCGCCTGACATCAGCAGGCAATCGGCGTGCATGCTGCGCGCTTCACCGTTGAGGGCGCCATTGCTCATGTCGAAGCGCTGCAGCTTGAGGCCGGACAGCGCCCTGCCGCCTTCCGTGGCGATCACGGCATGAGCGGCAAGGAGCTCGGCCCCGGCTTCGGTGGCCAGCTCGCGCATGTCGGCCGAGGGCTCGGGTCGCACGTCGACGATGGCCGCGATGGCGGCGCCGGCTTTTTTCAGCGCAACGGCAGCGCGATAGGCGCTGTCATTGTTGGTGAACAGCGCGATCCGCTGGCCTGGCAAGACGCCGAACTCATTGGCGAAACGCTCGGCGGCATGCGCCAACATCACGCCCGGCCTGTCATTGCCGGGGAAGACGAGGGGCCGTTCGAAGGCGCCGGTGGCCAGCACAACGGATTTGGCGCGGATCGCCCAGTGGCGATGGCGGGGCTCGCCCTTGCCGGGCTGGTCCTTGTGGTCGCTGACCCGTTCCAGGGCGGCCAGCGTGTTGCCATCGTAATAGCCCCAGACCGTGGTGCGCGGCAGAAGCCTGACATTGTCCCGGCCCTCGAGCTGGGCCACGGTGCGGCGCGCCCAATCGGCGGCCGGCGCGCCGTCGATGGTCTCACCGGTCCAGTTGGCTGAGCCGCCGAGGCGGGGTTCGAGGTCGGCCAGGATCACGCGGGCACCCTGATCGGACGCCGCCTTGGCAGCCATGAGGCCGGCGGGGCCGGAACCCACCACCAGCACGTCGCAGAAGGCGTTCATGCGTTCGTAGCGTGCGGTGTCCTTCGCCGATCCGGCGCTGCCGAGGCCGGCGGCGCGGCGGATGAAATGCTCGCAGAACATCCAGAAACGCGTGCCTTTGAGCGGACCGACCACAGGCCCCATGAATGTCTTATAGTAGAAGCCCGCCGACAGGAGCTTGCCGCCAAGCTGGTTGACGGCGTTGATGTCAAAGGCCAGCGAGGGAAACCGGTTCTGACTGACGGCCACCAGCCCGTCATGGATCTCGACCATCGTCGCCGGAATGTTGGGCTCGCGAACCTCGCCTTTCAGCACGGTCACCAGGGCGTTCGGTTCCTCGACGCCGGCGGTCAGAAGACCGCGCGGGCGGTGGTACTTGAACGAACGGCCGAGAAGGATGACGCCCTTGGCCAGCAGCGCCGAGGCCAGAGTGTCGCCGGCATGGCCCGTATAGGCCGTGCCGTCGAAGGTGAAGCGAATGGTCTTCAGCCGGTCGATGCGCCCGCCGGTGTCGGTGCGGCGCGGGCTCATGATCTGTCCTCCGCCTCAGGCCGCGAAGCCGAGCCGTGATGGCCGCGCACAAAGGTGACGCTCGAGATCTCGTGCGTCAGGGTATTGCGCACGACCCGCAGATGCGCCCGGCATCCGCCGGAATGCTGCCATATCTCATTGTGGTCGCCGGCCGGGTTCAGCCTGTCATAGACATAGGCATTCCAGGCTTCGAAATTCTGCGAAGCCGGTTCGGGACGCGCCCGGTTGCCGTCACCCTGATAGGTGAACTCGATGACGTCGCGCGGGCCGCAATAGGGGCAGGTGATCAGCACGGAATGTTCCTAATGTCGCCTTGCTCAGTGAAGCCGGGGGGTGGCACCCTGGCCCTTGTCGTCGATGACCAGGCCCCGGTGGAAGCGGTCCAGCGTGAAGGAGGCGTTGAGGTCGTGCGGCTCGTCCTTGGCGATGGTCCAGGCAAAGCACCAGCCGGAGGCCGGCGTGGCCTTGAAGCCGCCATAGCACCAGCCGCAGTTCAGATACATTCCGGGCAGCGGGCCGGTGGTGATGATCGGCGATCCGTCCATCGACATGTCGCAGACACCGCCCCATGAGCGCAGCATGCGCACGCGGGCCAGGCCCGGGAAGAGTGCCAGCATCTCGCTCATCACCTCGTCGACGACGGGTAGGTTGCCGCGCTGGGCGTAGCTGTTGTAGCCGTCGATGTCTCCGCCATAGACCAGGCCACCCTTGTCCGACTGGGACAGGTAGAAATGGCCCATGCCGAAGGTCACGACGGTATCGATGAAGGGCTTCAGCGATTCGGTGACGAAGGCCTGCAGCACATGGCTCTCGATCGGCATGGTCTCGATGCCGGCCAGCCGCATGACGCGTCCGGTGCTGCCGGCTACCGAGACGGCGACCTTCTTGGCGCGGATGTCGCCGCGCGAGGTCGTGACGCCGGTGATGCGGTCGCCATCGCGTAGGAAGCCGGTGACCTCGCAATTCTCGATGATGTCGACACCGCGACGGTCGGCACCGCGCGCGTAGCCCCACGCGACGGCATCGTGGCGGGCGGTCCCGGCGCGCCGTTGCATGAGGCCACCGACCACCGGAAAACGCGCGCTGTCGGAAACGTCCAGCGCCGGGATCAGGCGCTTGATCTGCGCCGTGGTCATCAGTTCGGCATCGACGCCGAGATGGCGCATTGCGTTGCCGCGCCTTGCATAATCATCGAATTGCGCGGGGGTGTGGGCCAGGTTTAGGCAGCCACGCTGCGAGAACATGACGTTGTAATTGAGATCGTGCGACAGGTTCTCCCAGAGCTTCATCGAATGTTCGTAGAAGCGGGTGTTGGCAGGCAACAGGTAGTTCGAGCGCACGGCCGTGGTGTTGCGGCCGACATTGCCGGAGCCCAGCCAGCCCTTTTCGAGCACGGCGACATTGGTGATGCCGTGTTCCTTGGCAAGATAATAAGCTGTAGACAGCCCGTGCCCTCCGCCGCCGATGATGATGACGTCATAGGACGCCTTCGGATCCGGCTTGCGCCAGGCTGGTTTCCAGTCCTTGTTTCCCTTGAGCGCGTTCGCAAGCAGCGAAAGGGCCGAATACTCTGCCATCATTGTCATCCGGTTCGGGCGATGCGGCAGACTATAGAGCAGGCGGCGTCCGCAAGGCCAGTATTGCGCCATGGCTTTTCGACTGGCCGACCCGTGAACCGGTGACCTGTGACTGGGCCAGCCATGGGGCGACGATGGCGAGCCAGAGATCGGGAACCGCGGGCCCGATGCGCCGCTTGCCCCATCATATGGCCGTCTTTATCAGGGAAAAGGTTTCAGATTGCCCTGCCGTCGATGAGTCGCCCACACATCATGCTGTCGAGATTGCTACGTCTCATTCTGCTTTTGACGCTCGTCGTGTTGGCGCCGCTGTCGCTCGACGCGTCGGCGCAGGGGCTGGGTCAAGCGCCCGCGGGTCTTATCGCCGACCAGCAGAAAATCCTGCAGGATCTGACGGCCAAGACCGACAATTTCGAAAAGAAGATCGACGAGGACGGCGAGGACGACGCCAGCCTTGTCGAGATCCGTCTTCAACTCGAGGAACTGTCGCGGCAGTCGTTGAACAGCGCGCTCGCCTTCCGCACGCGTCTCGGTGAGATCAACACCAGGCTGGATCAGCTCGGCCCGGCGCCCGCCGCCGGACAGCCGCCGGAGCCCGACATAGTCAGCGGCGAGCGCCAGGCGCTGGTGTCCGAAAAGGCGGAGATCAACGTTGTCATCTCGATTGCGCAGACCCTGTCGATCCGCATCAGCGGTCTCCTCGACAAGATCGGCAACATGCGCAGCGAGCTGTTTCGCAATCTCCTGACCAAGCGATACGTGCTGTCGGATGCGCTGAGCCCGCAAGTCTTTTCGGATGCCACCGAAGAGTTCGGCAATTTCTACAAGGCCGTGTCGTCATGGCTGAGCTTCGCGTTCAGGTTCAAGTTCCAGGCCATCGTCGCAGCGACTTTCGTGGCGCTTGGGCTGGCCCTGGTTCTGCTGGTGGGCGGCAGGCGGTTGTTCGGGCGCGTCTTCGAGGCCAATCCGGCCATCGAAGATCCGTCCTATCTCAGCCGCCTATCGGTGGCCTTCTGGTCGACTTTGCTGCCGACAGTGGCGGTCGGCGCCTTTCTCGGCTCGACCATTTTCTTCTTCAACTATTACAACGTGTTGAGGGGCGACATCGGCTTGTTTCTCAACGCCTTGGCGACGGTCATCGGGGTGGTGTTCTGCGTCAACCGCCTGACCAACGCGGCTCTTTCGCCTCGGTTGCCGAACTGGCGCCTGATCCCGGTCGAAACCGGGCCGGCACGCTGGCTGGTGCGCCTGGCCACTGCCATGGCCGTCGTTATCAGCTTCAACACCTTCCTGTCGGTGGTCAACGACAAGATGGGCTCGCCGCTTTCCCTGACCATCGCCCGCAGCTTCGTCGCCACCATTGTTGTCGGGATCATCCTGATCCTGATGTCGATGCTGCGGCCGTTCAAGTCGAGCGACGGCAGCTGGCGGCCCTGGCCGGCTTGGTTGCGCTATTTGTCACTGGCTCTCGGCTTGTTCACCATCGTCGCCGCCTTGCTCGGTTATATCGGCCTGGCCCTTTTCGTGTCCTTGCAGGTCGTCGTCACCGGCACTGCACTCGTCACCGCCTATATCGGTTTCCTGTCGGCGCGGGCGATCGGCGAGGAGGGGGCTTTCGCCAACACCTCGATCGGGCGCTGGCTGTCGGCCAATTCGAGCTACGAGGACACGGCGCTCGACCAGTTCGGCCTCGTCGTCAGCATCGGCATCAACCTCTTGATCGTGCTGGTCTTCCTGCCCCTGATCCTGTTGATGTGGGGGTTTCAGCCGGGCGATATCCAGGCCTGGGGCTACAAGCTCGCAACCGGAATCAATATCGGTTCGGTGACGATCTCGGTCACCGGGATCCTCTCCGGCATCGTCATCTTCGTCATCGGCTATTTCCTGACACGCTGGTTCCAGGGCTGGCTCGACGGATCGGTGATGGCGCGCGGCAAGGTCGATACCGGAGTGCGCAACTCGATCCGGCTGGCGGTCGGCTATGCCGGGGTCGCACTGGCGGCGCTGGTCGGCATTTCAGCCGCCGGTATCGACCTTTCCAGCCTGGCGCTGGTGGCCGGCGCCCTTTCGCTCGGCATCGGTTTTGGCCTGCAGAACGTGGTGTCGAATTTCGTCTCCGGTCTGATCCTGCTGGCCGAGAGGCCGTTCAAGGTCGGCGACTGGATCGTCGCCGGCGATGTCAGCGGTACGGTCAAGAAGATCAGCGTGCGCGCCACCGAGATCGAGACCTTCCAGCGCCAGTCGGTGATCCTGCCCAATTCGAACCTGATCAACAATGCGGTCGGCAACTGGACGCACCGCAACAAGCTCGGTCGCATCGACATCAGGGTCGGCGTCGCCTATGGCAGCGACGTCAAGCAGGTCCATGCCGTCCTGCTCGACATTGCACGCTCGCACCCGCTGACGCTGAAGAATCCCGAACCGTTTGTCCTATTCTCCAATTTCGGCGCCGCCGCGCTCGAATTCGAGATCCGGGTGTTCCTGGCCGATGTGATGAACGGCAACATCGTGCAGAACGACATCCGGTTCGCGGTGCTCGAGCGGTTCGCCGACGAGCACATCGAGATACCCTCGACGCCGCGCGCCGTAGTCGAGATGAGCAAGCCCAAAGCCTGGCCCACCGATGACGACAAGATCGAGGCCGCCTTCGCCGAGCAGGAGCAAGCCAGGCTGGCGGCCGGCGCCGAGGCAAAACGGCTTGCAAGACCAGGGCGCAAGGCGCGCAAGCCCGACCCCGACTAGCTAGGCTTTGGTTTTGCTGCGGAGGCTCTCGATCGGGCGCGGACTCGAAGACGTCAAAGCATTGCGGCATGAATGCGGCATTCAGTTGCGGTTCAGCTTCCAACTCATATAAGCTTCCATGCAAAGGCGAGAATGCCTTGTGAAATGCAACAGAGGCGGTGGGAACACCGATATCGCACCATGTGGAAGTCTCTTGTCGCTGCCGTCGCCCTGGCTCTCGCCGCCGGCTCGGCCGATGCGGCCAGCGCGGTCAACAAGGACGCCGAGACCCGTACGCTGGTCGTGACCGAAGGCGGCAGCAAGACGGACCTCGCGCTGGCGGCAGGCGAAACCGTCGAGTTCTGCTCCAGCGGGTGTTTCGTCACCTTGCCGAATGGCGACCTGGAAGCCCTGACCGGTTCGGAAACGATCGAGATCTCGGGCGGCGTGGCCCGCATCAAGTAATCTTGGACGGCATGACAGAAAAGGCCGGGCGCTTTGCTCGGCCTTTTATCGTTCCGGGTGACTCTTGCTTAACGACAATGAGGGAAATACAGCTCTCCGAATAGCCCCTGCGCCAGCCGTTTTAACCTTCGCTATCCTGTTGCCCTCTATACCCGCTCCACGACGCCGAAAAGCGGCGCGATGAACTCCGGCCTGCCCGGAGCAGGCTGGCAGGTCAGGACGGATGGACGCGCGGTCGGACAGGAACACAATACCGCTTGCAGTCGACCTCGACGGCACGCTGATTGCGACCGACCTGTTGTGGGAGGGTCTGTTCATCCTTCTCAAGAAGAACCCGCTTTATATCTTTCTCGTGCCCTTGTGGGCGGCCGGCGGGCCGGCCCGCCTAAAGCAGGCGATCGCCCAACGCATAGACATCGATCCCGCGTCGCTGCCCTATCGCGAAGCGTTGCTGCAACGCATCCACGCCGAACATGCCGATGGCCGCAAGATCGTGCTGGCAACGGGTACGCCGCGCAAATTCGCGGATGCCATCGCCAGCCATCTCGGCGTTTTCGACCGCGTCCTGGCGACCGACGGCCTCGACAATCTGACCTCGGGCAAAAAACGCGCGTCGCTGATCGCGGCCTATGGCGACGGCGGCTTCGACTACGCCGGCAACAGCCGCCATGACCTCCAAGTCTTCGATGCCGCCCGCAACGCCATCGTCGTCGCACCCGACCGCCATGCCGCGCGCTGGCAGGCGGCGCATGGCGCGGAAACGATGCTGGCTCCGAGGCCGACATTCCGAACGCTGGTCAAGATGCTGCGCGTCCACCAATGGCTGAAGAACTCGCTGATCGCGGTGCCGATGGTACTGTCGCACGAATATTTCAATACCGACATGATCTGGCAATGCCTGCTGGCGGTCATCGCGTTCAGCGCTGTGGCGTCGGCCATCTATATTCTCAACGATTTCTTCGATCTCGCGCTCGACCGGAAGCATGTCACCAAGCGCAACAGGCCGTTTGCCAGCGGGGCGCTGTCGATCCCTTTCGGTCTTGGCGCGATCTTGGTGCTGCTGGCGATCGGCATCGGCACTAGCCTGTTTCTGTCGTTCGAATTCCTTGGCGTGCTCGCTGGCTACATAGTGCTGACCACGGCCTATTCATTGTCGTTCAAGCGCATGCTGCTGGTCGACGTTCTGACCCTCGCCGGCCTTTACACGATCCGCGTCGTGGCCGGAGCGGCCGCGACCGGCGTCGACGTATCGTTCTGGCTGCTCGCCTTCTCGATCTTCTTCTTCCTGTCGCTGGCGTTGGTGAAGCGCTTCGTCGAACTGCGCACCACGGCGATTCCGCCCGGCGAGCGCATCGCAGGGCGGGGCTATCGCACCGAGGACCAGGAGATCGTCGCCCAGGCCGGCATGGCTTCGGCCTTCTCGTCGGCGCTGGTCCTGGCTCTTTACATGGACAGTGTCGCGGTGCGCGAGCTCTATCCTCATCCCTGGCTCATCTGGCCGCTGGCGCCGATCGTGCTCTACCTCACCATGCGAGTATGGATCCTGGCGCGGCGCGACGAAATGCATGATGATCCGGTCGTCTTCATCATCCGCGACTGGCGCAGCCAAATCGTGGTGCTGATCGGCGCGGTGCTGCTGGTAGCCGGAGGCTGGTAGGCATGGCCCCCGAACAGTTCCAAAGCTTTGGCCGTGCCACGCCGCCGGCGCCACGCGCGATTGGGGTCGAGGACGGCATCGCACTGCTAAGGCGAGGCCAGGCCAGGCCGGCATCGCTGCTTGCCTACGGCAATGGCCGCTCCTATGGCGATTCCTGCCAGAACGAGGCCGGCACGGTCATCGACATGCGGCCGCTCAACAATATCCGTTCCTTCAAAGCCGAAACGGGCGTGCTGGAGGCGGACGCCGGCGTGCTGTTGTCCGAGATCATCGCACATGCGGCGCCGCATGGCTTTTTCCCGGCGGTCGTCCCGGGCACGCAGTTCGTCACCCTCGGCGGCGCCATCGCCAACGACGTACATGGCAAGAACCATCATCGGCGCGGCAGTTTCGGCTGTCATGTGGAGAGCTTCACGCTGTTGCGGTCCGACGGCAGGACCTGGCGCTGCTCAGCCACGGACAATCCTAGCCTGTTCGCGGCGACGATCGGTGGCATGGGTTTGACAGGCCTGATCCTGTCGGCCTCGATCCGGCTGATGCGGGTGCATTCACTCGATATCGTCGAGAGGGTGACGCCGTTTCGCGACCTCGGCGAATTCTTCGGCCTGGCCGAGGCGGCCGATCAGGCTAATGAGTACGCTGTCGCCTGGATCGACCAGCTTGCCGCCGGGCGCAATAGTGGTCGTGGTCTGCTCTTTACCGGCAATCATGCCGAACATGGATCACATGCGGCCTCACGTGCCGGAGGCTCCCTCTCGGTCCCGTTCCAGCCGGCCTTCAACGTCCTCAATTGGCCGTTCCTAACGGCCTTCAACGCTGCCTACCGGTGGAAAAAGGGACGATCGACGGGGCCAGGCCAAGTTGGTTATCAGGGCTTCTTCTTTCCCCTCGACGGCGTTCGCGACTGGAATAGGCTTTACGGCCCCAAAGGGCTTTTCCAGCACCAGAGCGTGGTGCCGGAGCAGATGGCGCGCACAGCCGTGCCGGCCTTGCTGTCGGCCGCGAGGCGGGTCGGACAGGGATCATTCCTCACTGTGCTCAAGCGTTTCGGCTCGATCCGCTCACCGGCGCTGCTGTCGTTTCCGCGTCCGGGCTACACGCTGACATTGGACTTCCCCAATCGCGGGCCGGCGACGCTGGCACTGCTGCGCGAACTCGATCGCATCACGGTCGACGCGGGGGGCGCGGTTAATCCCTACAAGGACGCCCGCATGAGCGCAGACATCTTCGCCTCGTCCTTTCCCGAATGGGCTCGGCTCGAGGCGCTACGCGATCCTGCCTTCATGTCGAGCTTCTGGGCGCGGACCGCCATGACGCTGAACACGGAGCGTGGTTCGGCGGAGGCGGCCGAATAGATAGAAGTTGAGTAATTCTTGGTTAGCGAATCGTAAACATGCGGTTCACCCAGAACATATTTGTGACTTCACGAAATGTTTGCGGGTTTGTAGTACAAGGCGTGCCGGGCTGGCTGGGAACATATGAAATATATCGTCTTCATTCTCTTTACGGTCATGACCAACGCCGCAGCGCAGCTTATGCTGAAGCAAGGAATGATGTCGCTCGGGCCGATTTCATTCGACGGCGTCAATCCGGTCGTCAAACTGCTGCAAATCGTCTTCAGTCCCTGGGTGTTCCTCGGCCTGTGCACCTTCGTCATCTCGATGGCGTCGCACCTTTATGTGCTGTCCAAGGTCGAGCTTTCCTTTGCCTATCCGTTCCTCAGCCTCGCCTACGTCGCCGTAGCCATCGTGGCCTACCTCGTCTTTCACGAGGACCTCAATGGCTGGCGCATCGCCGGCATCGCCTTCATCTGCGTCGGCACGATCCTAATCGCGCAGAGCGGGCGTGGGCATAGGGTGGAAACGGCATCCCTTTCGTCCGACAAGATTCACAGCGAGACCGTTCGATGAGACATGTGATTTTCGGTGGCGACGGTTTCGTCGGGCGCCACCTTGCCCCGAAGCTTGTGGCCGATGGCGAAGAGGTCTTGGTCGCCGACATCGTCAAGAGTAATCTGCCGCATTATCGCAGCGTCGGCTTCATCAAGTGCGATGTCACCGACCCGGCGTCCGTTGCCGCGGTGAGGCTCAAGGCCGACGACATGGTCTACAATCTGTCGGCCAAGATGCTGTCGCCGATCCAGGTGCGTGCCAAGCGGCACGACTTCTTCTTCCCGGTCAATTTCCACGGAACCGAGCACATCATGCAGGCCATGGACAAAGCGGGCGTCGCCAAGCTTGTCCACTATACGACCGACATGATCTATGGCCACACGGTCACCCGGCCCATGACGGAGGATCACCCGGTTGCGCCGCTCGGCGAATATGGCTGGTCGAAACAGAAGACCGAGGAACTGGCCGCCGAGTGGCGCAAGCGCGGCATATCCATTTCGCTGTTCCGCCCGCGCCTGATCATTGGGCCTGGGAGGCTCGGTATTCTCGAAAAGCTGTTCAAGC
Source organism: Mesorhizobium sp. ES1-1 (assembly GCF_020164785.1). Lineage (GTDB taxonomy): Bacteria > Pseudomonadota > Alphaproteobacteria > Rhizobiales > Rhizobiaceae > Mesorhizobium. Next base: position 439,307 of record NZ_JAIUGX010000004.1, read on the forward strand.
TCATCGACTGGAATCTGCCGGTGCCGATGATCGGCTCGGGCCGCAATCCCTATCAGTTCATTTCCGTTTTCGATTGTGCGGAAGCTGCCCGCGCCGCCTGGAAGGCCGGCGTGCCCAACGAGGCCTATAATCTCGGTTCGCTCAACCCGCCGCCGGTGAAGAAATTGCTCGGCGATCTGATCAGGCATGCCGGGTCCAGATCGATCCTGGTGCCAACGCCGGGCTGGGCGGTGAAGCGCACGCTCGACCTGCTCGACCTCATGAACATGCCGATCATGGATCCCGAGCAATATCTGATCGCCGACGAGGAATGCGTGCTCGACGTGTCCAAGGCCGGACGCCAGCTCGGCTGGGTGCCGCACTATCGCGACGAGGACATGCTGATCGCCGCCTACACCGAGTACCGCGCCAAGAAGACGGGGCAGATCGCCGCCACCGCACATGTGCCGGCCGAATAAGAGGCTCGCCAAACGGCTTTCGTTGCGCGTGGCCCTGGCCATGCGCGCAGACAGGAGATTGAGATGACCGTCATGACCAAGCCCGAACAGACGAATGCGCGCGCCGTGGTCAGCGCGCCGGCGCGGTCGCCGGCAACCATCGCCAAGCCCGACCTGATCAGCGTCGAGCAGGCGAAGTCGATGGATGTCGCGCGCATGACCGATCTGTTCAAGGCGCATCTCAACCCCGGCCAGTTGCATTTCATGAAGCTACTCGGCTTTCACAAGATCAAGATCGAGCGCGCCGAGGGCATGTTCTACATCGACCAGAACGGCCGCAAGATCCTCGATTTCTTCGGCGGCTTCGGATCCCTGGCCTTCGGGCACAACCACCCCCGAATTCTCGAAGCCCGGAAGAAATTCGAGGACGAGAAGCGCCAGGAAATCGCCATCGCCTTCATGTCGCAGTACGCGGCAGCGCTTGCGCACAACATCGCCAAGTGCTCGCCCGGCGATCTCGACATGGTGTTCCTGGGCTCGTCCGGCTCGGAAGCGATGGAAGCCGCGGTGAAACTCGCCGAACGCGCCGCCGGCGCGAAACGGCCCAAAATCGTCTATGCCGAGAATTCTTTCCACGGCAAGACGAAGGGCGTGCTCGGCATCACCGACGGCCAGCTCTACCGCGCCGACTTCAAGATGGCCGAGAACACCGTCCGCATTCCCTTCGCCGACATCGATGCGGTCGAGCGCCTGTTCCGCTCCGATCCGGAAGTCGGTGTGATTGTGCTCGAAACGATCCAGGGTGGTGGCGGCATCATCCAGGCGCCGGCCGAATACTGGCAGAAGCTGCGAGCCTTGTGCGACCAATATGGCGTGCTGTGGGTGGCCGACGAGGTCCAGTGCGGCTATGGCCGTTCGGGCCGCTTCTATGCCTTCGAGCATTACGGCGTCGTGCCCGATGTGACGGCGCTGGCCAAGTCGCTGGGCGCTGGCAAGGCGGCGGTCGGTGCTATGATTGCGCGCCGCGAAATCTACATGAAGGCCTATGGAACGCCGAAGACGGCGATGATCCACGCCATGGCGACATTCGGCGGCATGGGCGAGGCCTGCGTCACCGCGATCGAGGGCATCAACGTGCTCTATGACGAGGGGCTGATCGACAACGCCGCCGTCACCGGCGACTACCTCCTGCAGCGGCTGCAGGTGCTCAAGGAGAAATATCCGAAGATCATCAAGGACGTGCGCGGCAAGGGCTTCATGGTTGGCCTCGAATTCCACGACTTCTCGCAGACCTTGCCGATGGTGCTGCGGCCGATCGTCAGCGTTCTCGACGACAAGCTAAAGGGCTCGCTGTCGGGTTTCGTCGGCGCGCTGCTGCTGCGCGACTACGACGTCCTGGTCGCCTTCACCGAATACAACCGCAACGTCATCCGGCTCGAACCGCCGCTGATCTGCCAGCGCGAACATGTCGACCGCTTCGTCGACGCCTTCGACAGCCTTCTGTCGCGGGGCATCGTGTCGATCGTCAAGGATTTCGTCAAAAGTCAGGTCCGTTGAGAGAAGGCCTTTGGACATAACGATGCTGACCAGGTCTCCCGCGGCGCAACACCCGCTCGACCGGCTCGTGGGGACCGGCCTGGCGTGGGCCGAGGGCACCTATGCGCGGCTGGCCGCTCCGATCGGGGCGGCGTCCTTCGCGCTGTACATCCTGTTGACGGCGTTCACGGCATGGGTGATGCCGGATGCCAACTGGGACATGCTGCCCTATCTCGCCATATCGGAAGAGGGCACCTATCCAGACGTGCAGGCGCTGCATGACTACGCCTACAGTACCGTCAAGGCCGGCGTGTCTGCGAGCGATTATAAGGCGCTGACGGACGATGGCGGCGGCTTTCGCAGCCACATGACGGAGAATGCCGCGGACTTCCATTCGCTGCTCGGCATGTACCGGATCAAGTTTCTCTATGCCGAGATCCTGTCGACGATGAGTTCGGTGATGTCGCCGGTCGAGGCGATGCGCCTGGTGTCGGTGTTCTCCGTGCTGCTGTTCGGCGCTGTCGTGCTGCTGTGGCTGCGCTCGGAGCAGGCCCTGGCTTTGGCGCCGGTGATCGGCGCCGTGATGATCATGGCTGACTTTGGCGACGCCGCGCGCGCCTCGACGCCGGATCTGCTCGGATCGGCGCTACTGCTGGGTGGCCTCTACGCCTATGTCCGCGGCCGCGAGGCTGCAACGGCGATCCTGCTTTTCCTCGGCTTCATGGTGCGCCCCGACAATATCGTCTTCCTGGCTGTTTTCGCGGTGCTGCTGGTCGCGTTCCGGCAAAAGGCATGGGGTGCGCTGGCCGGCTTTGCCGCGTCCTTCATTGCTTATTTCGCCATCTCGCACTGGGCTCATCATCCCGGCTGGTGGCCGCATCTATTGTTCTCCAGCATCGAGCAGCATTACAATATGGATGGGTTCGAACCGCCGTTTTCGGTCGCGGCCTATCTCAGGGCGTTTGCCGCGTCACTGCTGCGCGCCCTCAACATGAACAGCTGGGTCGGCGTGTCGGTGCTGGCGCTCGCCGGCTGGTACACGGCCGCCCGAGCCGGCTTCCGGCTCGATCGTCGGGCCGCTATCCTGTTCGCGGCTCTGGTACTGGGCGCGCTGGCGAAATTCACCGTTTTCCCGATCCACGACACGCGCATCTACTTCCCCCACCTGATCCCGCCCTTCCTGCTCCTGGCGGCGCCCTTCATGGCGCTGTGGTCGGCAATGGGCCGCGAGCGGCATCACGCCACCTCGAACGTCATTCCCGGAGACAAGCCATGAGTTCAGTATCCAGCCTTGCGCGCGTTGCGCTGTCCCTCGGCCTTCCGGCCGGCCTGCTCGATCGCGGGCCCTCATTGCGCGGCACGAAATTCTTGGCCAAGGCGGCACTGAAGGCGCGATTCGGCGGTGCGGGCCGGCCGTTCCAGATGGTCAATGTCGGTGCCTGCGACGGCGCGCTGTTCGATGACGTGACACCCTGGCTGCATCGGATTCCGCACGCCCGAGCCATGCTGGTCGAGCCGATCCCCTACAATCAGAAACGGCTGCGCGCCAATTACCCCGATACAGGCCGGTTCATTATCGAGCCGGTGGCGGTGACGAAGAGCAAGGGCACGATCACCGTCCACACCTTCGACGCCGCCGCGCTCGAGGCCGGCACGCTGCCCATCGAGTTCATTGGCTGTTCGTCGGTGACCGACACCAATCTGATGTCGGGCAAGAATGCCTGGGGCGAGGCCGACGCCAACTTCAACAAGTTCGCGCCGCATCTCAGGGATATCGAGGTGCAATCGGAAACGTTGCAGACGCTGCTCGACCGTAACGGCATCACCCACATCGACGCTTTCCTCGTCGACTGCGAAGGCGCCGACTGGATCGTCTTCGAACAGCTCGACCTCAAGCGCTACCGCCCCGGCATGATCAAGGTCGAGGTCGGCGCGCTGCCGGCCGCCGAGATCGGCCAGGTTGTGGTCAAGCTGAAGACCGCCGGCTACCAAGTCGGCTTCCAGGCCGAGGACATCTGGGCCTTCGCCTGAGCAGGCACTTTTGTCTGATCCATGCCGGGTCGCGGGGCACTTGCGGCGTGTCGCAAACAGGCGGTGGCGCGGTGGCCGTCGCCTGCATATTGTGCGCCGATCAAGCGGGCGCCGACGCCGCCCGCCACAGCATTTGGAGCAGCGGGCCATGGCAGAGTTTCCGAAAAAGGCGAAGGTCGTCATCATCGGCCTTGGCGGGATTGTCGGCGCATCGATCGCCCATCATCTGATCGAGCGAGGCTGGGACGACATTGTCGGCATCGACAAGTCGGGCATCCCGACCGATATCGGTTCGACCGCGCATGCGTCCGACTTCTGCTACACGACCAGTCATGATTTCCTGTCCTGCTGGACGACGCTCTACTCGATCGATTTCTACGAAAAGATGGGCCACTACGCCCGCATCGGTGGGCTCGAAGTCGCCCGCGTTGGCGATGACGGCCGCATGGATGAGATCAAGCGCAAGATCGCCTCTGCCAAGGCGTTCGGCACACGTGCACGCCTGATCGAACCGGCCGAGATCAAGGAGAAATTCCCGCTGATCGAAGAGGCGGTTGTGCAGGGCGGCCTGTGGGATCCCGACGCCGGCCTGGTCATTCCGCGCTCGCAGACGGTCGCCGGCAAGCTTGTCGACCAGGCGGAGGCGTCGGGAAAGCTTAAATCCTTCGCCAACACCCCCGCGAAGTCGCTTGTCGTCAAGGACGGCCGCATCAGCGCCGTTGTCACCGATCGCGGCACCATCGAGGCGGACTATGTCATCGTCTGCGCCGGCATCTGGGGCCGGCTGATCGCCGAGATGGTCGGCGAGGATTTGCCGGTCATGCCGATCGACCATCCGCTGACCTTTTTCGGCCCCTATAATGAGTTCGCAGGCACCGGCAAGGAGATCGGCTGGCCGCTGCTGCGCGACCAGGGCAATTCGGCCTATATGCGCGATACCGGCGATCCCAAGACCGCCGAGGGCGGCCAGATCGAGTGGGGCTATTACGAAGAGACCAATCCGCGTCTCTGCCACCCGCGCGACCTACTGGAGAAGGACCAGGCGCGCTTGTCGCCGTCGCAGCGCGACCTCGATATGGAGCAGATCCTGGCGCCGCTCGAACGCGCCATGGAGCTGACGCCGATCCTGGGCGGACTGGGCTACAATGAAAGCCATTCCTTCAACGGTCTGCTGCAGGTGACGGCCGATGGCGGCCCGTCGATGGGCGAGAGTCAGAAGGTCCGTGGACTCTGGTACGCCGTCGCGATCTGGGTCAAGGACGGCCCGGGCATGGGCAAGCTGATTGCCGACTGGATGACCGACGGCCGCACGGGGATCGACCATCACGCCGTCGACTATGCGCGTTTCTATCCGCACCAGACCAAGGAGCAATTCATCTGGGATCGCTGCACCGAAACGGCGATGAAGGTCTACAATCCGGCGGTGCATCCGCGCGAGCCGTTCTCCAAGGGCCGCAACATCAGGCGCTCGCCATTCTGGGAGCGGGAGAAGGAACTCGGCGGCTATTTCATGGAACTGGGCGGCTGGGAGCGGGCGCACGGCTATGCCGCCAACGAGCACCTTCTGGAGAAATACGGCAACCGGGTGCCGGTGCGCGAGAACGAATGGGACAACCGCCATTTCTGGCGCGTCTCCAATGCCGAGCATCTCGCGATGAGCGAGGATTGCGGCATCGTCAACCTGTCGCATTTTTCGATGTACGACATTGAAGGGCCGGACCATGTCGCGTTGCTGGAGTGGCTGTGCGCGGCCAAGATCGGCGGCGACAACAATATCGGCAAGGGCATCTACACCCATTTCCTCGATGAGGAGGGCATGGTGCGCGCCGACTTCACGGTCATCCGCATGGCCGACCGCTGCCGTTTGATCGACGGCGCCGATGCCGGTCCGCGTGATTTCCAGTATATGCGCCGCACTGCCCAGGACAAAGGCTTCGACGTCACCATCACCGATGTGACCGAGAAATATGTCACCATCGGCATATGGGGCCCGAATGCCCGCGCGACGCTGCAGAAGGTGGTCGAGAATCCGGGCGGACTGTCGATTGAGAACTTCCCCTTCGCGGCGATCAAGCCGGTGCGCATCGGCGGCAAGGACGTCACCGCTTTCCGCATCTCCTATGTCGGTGAGCAAGGCTGGGAACTGCACATGCGCTATGAGGACGGCCTGGCTGTCTGGGACGCGCTGCGCTCCACCGGCGTGATGCCGTTCGGCGTCGAGACCTATGCCAACACGCGCCGCATGGAAAAGAGCCTGCGCCTCCAGAACGCCGACCTTTTAACCGAGTACAATCTGCTCGAAGCCGATCTGGCACGCCCGAAGGTCAAGGAAAACGATTTCTGCGGCAAGGCCAAACATCTGGAGTATCGGGCCCGCGAGCACCAGCCAGCAATGCTCTGCACGCTGGTGATGACCGAAAACACCGATTCGAAAGGTGTCGCGCGCTATCCGGTCGGTATCATGCCCGTGCTGGATCCCGCCACCGGCGAGACGCTGGTCGACGAACTCGGCCGCCGCTCGTTCACCACATCGGTGGCCTATGGCCCGACCATCGGCAAGAACATCGCGCTTGCCTATCTGCCGCACTCTTATGCCCAGGAAGGCCGCAAGCTCAAACTGGAGTATTTCGGCGAGACCTATCCGGTCGAGGTGGCCGCGGTCGGCTACAAGCCGCTCTACGACCCAGAGAATTTGAAGCCGCGTGGCTGAGCTCTTGGGTCGCCACTGAAAGCCCGGCTGGACGGGCTTTTTTCTTTGCCGAAATGCAATTCTCGCTTAGCGTTGCGGCATGTCTGCTTCCTGCCGTGCAAGACGTCTCCTTTCGGCGCTGGTGCTGCTGTTCTGGCTGGCGCCTGGTTCCCGCGCGGATGAACCGGTTGATGTAGAGCTGGTGCTGGCCGTCGATGTTTCGCTGTCGATGTCGGCGGATGAGCTTGACATCCAGCGGCGGGGCTACGCGGCGGCGCTGACTCATGACAATGTGCTGCGGGCCATCGCCGATGGAGCCTATGGCAAGATCGCCGTCACCTATGTCGAATGGGCCGGGAGCAGCTGGCAGCGGGTGATCGTGCCATGGACTGTCGTCGCCAGCCGTGCCGATGCAGAGCGTGTGGTCGCGCAAATGTCTGCGCATCCGCCCAATAGCGCCCGACGCACCTCGATCTCCGGTGCGCTGGAGTTCGGCGGCGATCTCTTCGCCGAAAGCGGGCACCAGGGAACGAAGCGGGTCATCGATATCTCTGGCGATGGCCCCAACAACCAAGGCGTGCCGGTCACCGTCGCCCGCGATGGGCTGGTCAGGCAAGGTATCATCATCAACGGTTTGCCGCTGATGACCCGGGGCGGCTTTTCCGGCGGCTACGATGTCGACAATCTCGACCGCTATTACAGCGACTGCGTCATCGGCGGGCCCGGTGCCTTCATGATTCCGGTCAATGACTGGACGCAGTTTCCCGAAGCGATACGCCGCAAGCTTGTGCTGGAACTGGCCGGTCCGGCGTCACCACAATGGGCGGCGGAAGAGGCGGGCCGTCGGCCATTGGCCCTGGCCCGGGACACGCCCGCCAGCGACTGTCAGATTGGCGAGAAGATGTGGCGCAACCGCAGCGGTATGTTCGACGGCCGCTGAGCAAGACCATTCGCAAACTGGCCGGCGCGCATTTGTTAGGGAGGAGTTGGCGCCCCTGCCGGCAAGCACCTCACCATCCTGTTGATTGACAAGCCGATAGGCGTCTGTGAGACAATTCCCCGGAGATAAAACAAAAGGGGAACTCCATATGAACAGAATTGCCATCTTCGCCTCGATCCTGGCGCTCTCCGTCGGCCTGTCTGCCCCGGTTATGGCGGCCACATCGGTTACCATCGGCATCAGTGGGTGGACCGGCTTCGCGCCGCTGACGCTTGCCAAGCAGGCTGGCCTCTTCGAAAAGCATGGGCTCGACGTCACGCTGAAAAAGGTGCCGCAGGCGAGCCGCCCGCTCGCAATCGCCAGTGGCGACCTGCAATGTGCCGCCACGACGGTGGAGACGTGGCTGGTCTGGAACGCCAGCGGCGTCACCACCAAGCAGATCTTCCAGCTCGACAAATCCTATGGCGCCGACGGCATCGTGGCGCGAAACGACATCAAGACGGTGGCGGACCTCAAGGGCAAGAACGTTGCGTCTTCGGCGCCGGGCACCTCGCCTTATTTCATGCTGGCCTGGGTGCTGAACAAGGCCGGCATGTCGACGAAGGATATGACGGTGGTGAATTTGGAACCGGATGCGGCAGCGCAGGCATTTCTTGCCGGCCAGAACGACGCCGCCGTCACCTACGAGCCCTTCATCTCGGCCGTGCGCGACAAGGCCGATCAGGGCCACATCCTGGCGACAACGCTGGACTATCCGATGGTGCTCGACACGGTCGGTTGCACGCCCGAATTCCTCAAGGCCAATCCAGACGCCGCAAAGGCGCTCGCCGACAGCTATTTCGACGCGCTCGACCTGATCAAGAAGGATCCTCAGAAATCCTACGAGATCATGGGCGCCGATGTGAAACAGTCGGCCAAGGAATTCGAGGATTCGGCGAAATACCTCAAATGGGCCGACAAGGCTGACAATAAGGAATTCTTCACCAAGGAATTCCAGGAGTTCTCCAAGACGGCCGGAGATCTGCTGCTGCAGATGGGCCTGATCAAGGAAGCACCCGATGTCGCCACTCTGGCCGATGTGAGCGCCGTGTCGAACTGACGGTCCCGGCTTGACCATATGCGGCGGCGCGCAGAGCGCGCCGTCTTTTCGGCGGGTAGGTTGGTAGCCTGAACAGGATTGGTTTGACGATGCGCCCCTTGCATCCGGTTTCGCCGGGCATTCGAACGGTGCTCGGCATCTCTTTCTTCGTGCTGTTCGTGGCGTTTTGGGCGTGGATCACGCTGGGCGGCCACGTCAACCGCATCTTCCTTGCCGATCCACTGTCGATGCTGCGGGATGGCTGGCGGCTGCTGGTCGAGGACCGTTTCTGGCTCGACATCCTGATCACGATCTGGCGGGTCTTCGGCGGCTTCGTGCTTGCGTCCGTGGTCGCGGTGCCGCTCGGCATCGCCATGGGTGCCTGGAAGCCCGTGGAAGCGTTTCTAGAGCCGTTCGTCTCCTTCGCTCGATACCTACCGGCGTCGGCCTTCATCCCACTGCTGATCCTATGGGCCGGCATCGGCGAACTCGAGAAGCTGCTGGTCATCTTCGTCGGATCGGTGTTCCAGATCATCTTGATCATCGCGGTAAAGGTCGGATCGACGCGGCGTGACCTCGTCGAGGCGGCCTACACGCTGGGCTCCACCAACAATGGCATCGTCAAGCGGGTGATCATGCCGGCCAACGCGCCTGAGATCGCCGAGACGCTGCGGCTGGTGCTGGGCTGGGCCTGGACCTATGTGATCGTCGCCGAACTGATCGGCTCATCCTCCGGCATCGGCTACATGATCATCAACAGCCAGTCGCGGCTGGCGACGGGTCAGATCATTTTCGGGATCATCGTCATCGGATTGATCGGGCTGTTGTCCGATTTCGCGTTCAAGGCCTTCAATCGCTGGCTTTTTCCATGGAGCCTGGCGTGAGCAAGCTTCTCATCGAAGGCGTCTCGCGCACGTTCGCCGGCGTGCGGGGCGGGCAACCGGTCAAGGCGCTGACGCCGATCGACCTGGCGGTGGCGGCCAATGATTTCATCACCATATTGGGGCCGTCCGGCTGCGGAAAGTCGACCCTCCTGCGCATCGTCGCCGGCCTGGAAGCACCGAGCGAAGGGCGCGTGCTGCTCGACGGCAAGGCGGTGACGCGGCCGGGCCCGGATCGCGGCATGGTTTTCCAGTCTTATACGCTGTTTCCCTGGCTCACGGTGGGGCAGAACATTGCCTTCGGCCTGCGCGAACGCAACATCGCGCAAAAGGAGCGGGACGCCATCGTGGCTTCCTACGTGGATCTGGTCGGGCTCAGAGGGTTCGAGAACCATTGGCCGAAGCAGCTTTCCGGCGGCATGCAGCAGCGCACTGCGATCGCGCGTGCGCTGGCCAACGACCCGGAAATCTTGTTGCTGGACGAGCCTTTCGGCGCGCTAGACAACCAGACGCGCGGGCTGATGCAGGAACTATTGCTGGGCATCTGGGAACGGCGCAAGAAAACGGTGCTGTTCGTCACCCACGACATCGAGGAGGCGATCTTCATGGCGTCGAGGGTGATCGTGATGTCGGCGCGGCCCGGGCGCGTCAAATCGGACGTCGCAATCGATCTACCGCATCCGCGCCACTACACGCTGAAGACCAGCCCGGAATTCTCCGGCCTGAAAGCGCGGCTGACCGAAGACATCCGCGTCGAGGCAATGCGGACCGCGCAAGGGCAGCCGGCCGAAGCCTGATCGGCATCAGGCCGCCAGCAACTGCTTGCGGTCGACCCGCTCCTGCTGCGGCGAGCGGGCGTAGAGCTCGCGGTAGCATTTCGAGAAATGCGAGGCCGAGACGAAGCCGCAGGCAACCGCCACCTCGACAACGGGCATCGAGGACTGGATCAGCAGATGGCGAGCCCGGTCGAGCCGAATCTCGAGATAATAGCGGGCAGGGGAGCGTCCCATCTCGGTGCGGAACAGGCGCTCGATCTGGCGGCGCGACAGGTCGACATGATCGGCGATCTCGATCAGCGAAAGCGGCTCGGAGAGGTTTGCTTCCATCAATTCGATGATGGTCAGCACCTTCGAGTTCTGGACGCCGAGGCGGGCTCGCAGCGGCAGGCGCTGGCGGTCGGTTGGGCTGCGCACGCGGTCGGTCAGCACCTGCTCGCACACGCGGTTGACGAGATTGTCGTCGAAATCGTCGCCGATCAGCTTCAGCATCATGTCGAGCGCGGCGGTGCCGCCGGCGCAGGTGTAGATGTTCTGGTCGATCTCGAACAGATCGGCAAAGACATTGGCCTTCGGGAACGCCTCGGAAAAGCCGGGCAAGTTTTCCCAATGTATGGCGCAGCGCTTGTTCGAGAGCAGCCCGGCGGCGGCAAGAATATGCGCGCCGGTGCATAGGCCGCCGACCGCGACGCCGCGATTGTACTCCTCGCGCAGCCAGGCGAACGCCGACTTGTTATGGTAGCGCTCGACATCGATGCCGCTGCAGACGATGGCCATATTCGGCCGTTCGGGGCCGGCCATCTTCTTGCGCTCTTCTTCCAGCGAGGTATTGACCGCGCATTCGACCCCGTTCGAAGCGCGCACCGGCTTGCCGTCGATACTGGCGAGGCGCCAGCGATAGGCCTCGTAGCCCAGCATGCGATTGGCCGAGCGCAACGGGTCCAGCGCCGTCGCGAAGGCGATCATGGTAAAGTCGGGAATAAGGAAGAATACAAACGATCGCTTGATCGGATGCTTTGCGGCGTTCAAGGGGACCTCCCACAGCCATGGCGCGAACAGGATGTCGCGAATAGCACAGCGACATCAGGAAAAACCATGCGTGTCAATTGGTCCGGAGTTTTGGAGAACATTAAATTTGCGACATGGGTCGCAAATGGGCAATTGTTCGTCTGCTTGCCCAAGGCCCGGGCGCCGGATGGTCAATGGGCAGGCAGGGCCTGCAAAGGCAAACGAAAACGCCGCCTCGGCTGAAGCCGGGCGGCGTTGCAGTGAAGGGCAGGGAACGTTGCCCTAAATGAGTCAGGCTACGAAACCGAGGCGCGCCGCCGCCATCGCACCGGTCTGTCCGGGCATGGTGTTGGACAGGCGCTGGCGCTCAAGAGCGGTGGTGAGGTTCATTTCGCGGCGGGCAAAGAGCCGGGCAAAAAGCTTCATGATTCATCTCCATTCGGTTGCTCAGACGGGTCGCCTTCGCTGAAGGAGTGGGGCAGCTCGTTTGCTGGCGCTGATATAGGCCCGCGCAAAGGAAAACAAAATGACAAAAACGAAGCGCTTGATATGAAAAGCGACATGCGATGCGACATATATGGGCAGAGCGCCTAAATCTGTATCGCTTACAAGGCGTTGGCCGAGGAGGCGACGTCATGCGGCTTTCTCATATGCGCCATGCGCCGCCGACATGGCTAAAGAAACTCATTTGAATACGAATGAATTAGAAAAGGCCTGCCGGGCTGTCAGCGCGGCAGGCCTTCAGACTTGTGCCAACACGGTTTACTTTGCTCCTGCCCACGATCCAACGCCGTGGCGAAGGGCGGCCTTGGCATCGGCGGCTTCAGGCCATCCGATATCTTTCTGCAGTTCGATGGGCAGGGAACGGATTGCGCGTTCGGTCTGGTAGCGGGCACGGGCCGCGTTGAACTCGGTCGCAATTCGACCGATGGACGACAGGATGGACATATCGATCTCCTTTTTGAGTGGGGCTGGGACGCGAGGCCCCTGCCTGGTTACATCGGGTATGTTTCAGCTTCAGTTCACGTCTTGGGCAGGTCCGGATCGTAGTCGTTTTCTGGTCACTTCCACGCGGTCTGCCTTGATGATGTTGACTATCCTCCCGATCTGATGTTCAATCAAACGAAATGGAATGATGCTTTGTATCAGAAAAATTGAAGGCCGCTTCCCATGAACGCCCCGCTCAATCATCCCTTGCCGCTGCTCGATCTCGATGTCTTGCGGACTTTCGTGGCCATCGCCGAAACCGGCAGCTTCACCACGGCCGCCAATGCCGTGTTCCGCACGCCGTCCGCTGTTTCCATGCAGATCAAGAAGTTGGAAGACATTCTTGGCCGCTCGGTGTTCGCGCGGGACGCACGTTCCGTGACGCTGACCACCGACGGCGAGGTGCTGCTCGGCTATGCCCGACGCCTGCTTTCAATCAACCGCGAGGTGGTGTCGAAGTTCATCATTCCCGACATTGTCGGCGTTGTCCGGCTTGGCTCGCCTGACGATTACGGCGAGCGCGTGCTGCCGCATGTGCTGAAGCGCTTCGCGCAGTCGCATCCGTCCATTGCCGTCGACGTCACCATCGACCAGAGCATCAATTTGCGTCGGCGCATGGACGACCGGGCGCTCGACATCACGCTGCTGACCAATTCCTATAAGACCAGCGCCATCGGTGCCGAGGTTCTGTTGACCGAGCCCATCGTCTGGGCGGGCGCCAAGGGCGGCTGCGCGCATCTGCGCGAACCGCTGCCGGTGTCCTTGTGGGAAGAGGGCTGCGCGTGGCGGGCCGGCGCACTCGATGCGCTGGGTCGCGAGGGCCGCAACTACCGGATCGCCTATATGAGCGCCCACACGGCGGGCCAGCGCGCCGCGATCATGTCCGATCTCGCCGTGGCGCCGCTGCCGAAATCATTCCTCGGCAACGAGATGGTCGAACTCTGCCCGAAGGACGGGATGCCCGACATCGGCACCTATAGCCTGGCAATGGTGGTGGCGCCCGATGCCAGCGCTCCGGTCAAGGCGGTGGCCGATCATATAAGGGCGACGTTCGAAGTGTTCCGCGAAACAGGAAAGTTCTGATTCCCCGACAACGTCGGACCGGAACCTGAAGCGCTACTCCGCCGCCAAGGTGGAGGCGGATTGAACACTTGCTCTGTTGTCCTGCATGACCGGCCAGCGATCGCCTTTGAGAAAATCGACGATGTGCTGGCGGGCGCGACGCGACTCCGGCATATCTATCAGTGGCCAGACATGGACCATGCCTTGCTCGTGTACGACGTCGATCTCGACGCCGGCGGCTCGGGCCTTTTCGGCGAAGATCAAATTGTCGGGGGTCAGGAGGTCGCGCGAGCCGGTCAAGAGCAGGGTCTTCGGCAGCACCGAAAGATCGCCGTAGAGTGGGCTGATGTGCCAGTCCTTGCGGTCGATGCCGGCACTGTAGAGCCGGATCGCTTCCAGGCCACCTGGAATGCCAAGCCAGGGATCGTTGCGTTCGGCCTCGAACAGCTTGGGGTTGGAGAGCGACATATCGAGTCCCGGTGAAATCAGCACGTGACGCGACGGCGGGGGCAGGCCTTCTTCCGCGGCCATCATGGTCAGCACCACGGCCATGTTGCCGCCGGCGGAGTCGCCCATGAAGATCATGTCATCGGCGTCCGTCTCGTCCAGCATTCCGCGATAGACATCGCCCACCATGCCGAACATGGCATGGAAATCGTGCTCGGGGGCTATGGGATAGATAGGCACGGTGATGCCGTACCCCAGCCGGTCAGCCATCTCGGCGATCAGGTGCCAATGATAGGGCGTGATTTCAAAGACATAGGCGCCGCCGTGCAGGTAGAGAATCCGCTTTCGCTGGCCAGCCGTCGGAGCGATTTCATAGACGGGAAAGCCATCAACCAGCCGTATCTCGATTTGGAAACGCCGATGCAACGCGGCTGGCGGGCGGTGGTCCTCCGTCCTGCGCGCGGCTGCGATCCAGCGCTGCAGGTTTTCCGGGCTGGAAAACGCCTTCTTGCGGCTGTGCCGGAGGACGAAGGATACGAGGTGGCTCTTGAAACTAGGCATGCGGGTACACGAACTTCGGCTGCAGCCGACTAAGAGAAATCCCCTCTCCCGAAGATCGTATCGTGGCCGAAAATGTCAAGATTTACGGCGCGTCCACACGGTGGTGTGATCCGTTCCGCCTCGCCAGCGTTTCAGCGACGCGGCAGCAGCGCGGCGCGCAGCCGGTTGCTAAGAGCCACCGAGGATGTGCGATATCCCCGGCGGGTGCCCAGTAGCTTGCATTTGTCAGCGAAGGTCATCCGCGCGCGGCGGTCCAGATGGTACCGAAGAGGACGGCCTTTTCGCTGGCCCGCGGCGACACCGGCCAGCCGATATCCTTCTGGATCTCCGGCGGCAGGCTGTTCAGAATGCGGCGGGCCTTATTGCGGTCATGGGCATTCTTGATGGCCGCGCCATAGCGGCCCAGGCTTTCGAGCATCGACATCATTGTCTCCCTTGGACTATGGCGGCAGGAAGATGTTTCCCGCCTGCCATTCGATGCCGGTTGAATGCGCCCGCTATGTATCTGGCCGATTTCACCAAAACGGCGTTTCGGTTTCCGGATCAAACGGTCCGGAAACATTTGCATACAAACGAGTTTGAGGCGATCGGCCCCTATTCGCGGCCGCGCCGCCGGCCTTCGTGGCCTTCGCGCGAGCGTCGGCGCGGAGTGGCGTCACCGGCGATGCCATCCTCGCTCACCGTCTTGCGCGGCGGCAGCTTCACCGCAGCCGACAATTTCGGGAACGGATCGACCTTGTTGGGCAGCGCCATGGCGTAGACGAAATGCTCCTGGAATTTCGGCTCCAGCGCGGTCTCGATCTTCTCGATCTGGCTGACCGTCTCCTCGATCTCCCGGCGATAGCCGCGATTGAGCAGCGCCATGCGGGCACCGGCACCGGCGGCGTTGCCGACGGCCGAGACCTTGTCGAGGTCGCAATCGGGGATCAGGCCCAGGACCATGGCGTATTTCGGATCAATGAACGAGCCGAAGGCGCCGGCGAAATGGATGCGGTCGACATGGTCGGTATGCTGCTTTTCCATCAACAGCTTGGTGCCGGCATAAAGCGCTGCCTTGGCGAGCTGGATGGCGCGCACATCGGTCTGGGTGATGGTGATCTTCGGCCCATCGTCGTTCAATGAGTCGGAGCCTTCCTTCAGCACGTAGGAGAAGGTCCGGCCGTTGGCGGTGACGCGCGGCGATCGCGCGGAGAGCCCACCATCGATGACGCCGTCCTCCGAGATGATGCCGGAGAGATACATTTCCGCGACCACTTCGATGATGCCGGAGCCGCAGATGCCGGTGACGCCGGTCGCCTGCACGCTGTCGAGGAAGCCTGGATCGTCGGACCACAGTTCCGAGCCGATGACGCGGTATTTCGGCTCCAGCGTGTCGGGATCGATGCGCACGCGCTCGATGGCGCCCGGCGCGGCGCGTTGGCCGCCCGAGATCTCGGCGCCCTCGAAGGCCGGCCCGGTGGGCGAGGAGGCCGCGACGACGCGCGCGCGGTTGCCGAGCACGATCTCGGCATTGGTGCCGACATCGACGATCAGCATCATCTCGTCCTGGCGGTGCGGGCCTTCGGAGAGCGTTACGGCCGCCGCATCGGCGCCGACATGGCCGGCGATGCAGGGCAGCATGTAGAGCCGCGCGCCCTGGTTGAGCTTGAGGCCGATGTCGGAGGCCTTGATATGCACCGCACCGGAAACTGCCAGCGCGAAAGGCGCGCCGCCGAGTTCGGTCGGGTCGATGCCGAGGAACAGATGGTGCATGATCGGATTGCCGACGAAGACGGAATCCAGGATGTCGTTGCGCTGGACATTGCCTTCGGCGCAGACCTTATCGACGAGGCCCGAGATGGCCTCGCGCACGGCAACCGTCATGCCCTCGCGGCCATCCGGGTTCATCATCACATAGGAGACGCGGCTCATCAGATCCTCGCCGAACCGGATCTGCGGGTTCGACGTGCCCGACGAGGCGGCGACACGGCCCGACAGCAGTGACACCAGATGCATGGCGATGGTGGTCGAGCCGATATCGCAGGCCAGCCCGTAGGCTTCGTTCTTGAGGCCCGGCCACAGCGCGATCACCCGCGCCGTCTCCGTCTCGGCATCCTTGTGAATGGCGGCGGTGGCGGTCCAGTTGCCCTTGCGCAAGATGCCCTGCACCTGCGGCAGGAGGTAGAAATCGAAGTCCAGGCTGTTGAGGTTCCAGTCCTTCATCAAAGCGATCTTGAGGCGATCGAGGTCGCCCAGAGGCTTGTGCATGTCGGGCTCTTCGATCTCGACATAACACATGCGGATGGCCGCATCGCGGGCGATCACCCTGGTATCGGCATCCTTGCGGATGGTCTGCGCGTTGATGACCGTGTCCTGCGGCACGTCGATGACGAGATCGCCGAGGATCTGTGCCGAGCAGGAGAGGCGTCGCCGCTCGGGCAGCCCCCGGACGCGCTCGTAGCGCTCTTCCTTCGGGCCCTTCGGCGAGATGTGATCGTTGGAGGAAACGATCTTGTGCTTGGCGAAATTGCCTTCCTGCACTTCGATCTGGCAACGCCCGCAGGTGGCGCGTCCGCCGCAGACGCTTTCGACATAGACGCCGAGCTGGCGCGCGGCATCGAGCACCGGCGTGCCGACGGGAAACCGCCCGCGCTTGCCCGAGGGCATGAACAGAACGAGCGGATCGGTGATGTTGGCGGGTGAATTCACGATTGCGCGCTTATCCCCGGCTCATGCGGGCTTCTCGGCCGCCACGGCGGCGTCCACCGGCAGCGCCGTCGCCCGGCGCGTTGACCTGAGTCGGCGCGGCAACCGCCTGGCCGCCTTCGGCCGGCTTGTAGTCCTTGTAGGTTCGGATCCAGTTGGTGCAGTTCTCGTCCGTGCCGTTCAGCACATTGGCGCCGCGCACGGCTTCCATTTCCTGCGGACGCACCGGGTTCATGATCGCCGAGGTCATGCCGGCGCCGATCACCATGGGGATGAAGGCGGCGTTGATGCCATGGCGGTGCGGCAGGCCGAAGGAGATGTTGGAGAGGCCGCAGGTGGTGTTGACCTTGAGCTCTTCGCGCAGGCGGCGCAACAGCGCGAACACCTGGCGGCCGGCATCGCCCAGCGCGCCGATCGGCATCACCAGAGGGTCGACGACGACATCATGCGCCGGAATGCCGAAATCGGCGCAGCGCTCGACGATCTTCTTGGCGACGGCGAAGCGCACGTCCGGATCCATCGAAATGCCGGTCTCGTCATTGGAGATGGCGACGACGGGCACGTTGTACTTCTTGACCAGCGGCAGGATGGCCTCGAGCTTCTCTTCCTCGCCGGTGACGGAATTGACCAGCGGGCGGCCCTTGGCGACCTTCAGTGCCGCCTCGATCGCAGCGGTGACCGAGCTGTCGATCGACAGGGGCAGGTCGACCAGGCCCTGCACGATCTCGAGCGTCTGCACGAGCAGGCCGGGTTCGGTCTCGTTTGGGTTGACCGACGTCACGCCGGCGTTGACGTCGAGCATGGTGGCGCCGCAGGCTGCCTGCTCGAGCGCGTCCCTGATCACGGTTTCGAAATTGCCCGCGATCATCTCCGCGGCCAGCTTCTTGCGGCCGGTCGGGTTGATGCGCTCGCCGATCACGCAGAAGGGCTGGTCGAAGCCGATGATGATTTCTCGTGTCGCCGAGGCGACGATGGTCCGGGTCATGAAATCTCTCCGTCGTGATATAAAGAGTTCTTTATATCGTTATCTGGTTCCGTTCAAGCGAATGGTGGTCGGTCGGGCCGTCAGTGCGCCGTCTTCACCATGTCCACCTGGGTCTCGGTGATATCGTCGTGCAGGATGTGTTCGAGCCGGTCGGCGACCATCTGGTCGTCGCGGCGGATTTCGCGCTTCCATGGCTGGCGGCCCTTGAGCACGCCGGATTCATCGACGATCTCGGCGACGTATTCCTCCTGGCGATAGGCCATCACATGGACGCCTGAGACACCAGGGATTTCCTTCACCTCGTTGATGATGTCGATGCAGAGCTGCTTGCCTTCCTTCTTCTGGTCCTGCGCGCCTTCCAGGCGCTTGATGACAGAATCGGGAATGTGGATGCCCGGAACATTCGACCGGATCCACTTGGCTGTCTTGGCCGAAGCGAGCGGACCGACGCCAACCAGGATGAAGCATTGTTCGGTGTAGCCGAGGTCGCGCACCTTCTGCATGTAGGCGCGGAACATCGGCACGTCGAAGCAATACTGGCTCTGCACGAACTGCGCGCCGGCGGCGATCTTCTTGCCAAGGCGATGCGGCCGGAAGTCGATCGGCGGTGCGAACGGGTTGATGGCGGCGCCGAGGAAAATCTGCGGCGGCGTCGTCAGCTTGCGACCGGAGAGGAACTTGCCATTGTCGCGCATGATGCGGCAGGTTTCCAGCAGCGACATGCAGTCGAGGTCGAACACCGGCTTGGCGCCGGGCTGGTCGCCGGCCTGAACGCCATCGCCTGTCAGGCAGAGCATGTTGGCGACACCCATCGCCGCGCCGCCCAGCACGTCGCCCTGGATGGCGATGCGGTTCTTGTCGCGGCAGGCGATCTGCATGATCGGCGCGTAGCCCATGCGGGTCAGCAGCGCGCAGATGCCGACCGACGACATGTGGCAGTTGGCGCCGGATGCATCGACGGCGTTGATCGCATCGACCCAGCCGTCGAAGATTTTCGCGCGATTGTAGACGTCTTCCGGGTCGGCGCTGTCGGGCGGATTGAGCTCCGTCGTCACCGCGAACTCGCCGCGCCGCAGGACGCGCTCCAGCCGGCCGCGTGATGTGTGGCCGGGCAGGGGGTCGAGCGGCAGGTGGATGCCGGCCGGGTTTTCGTCGCGCTGGCTGCCGATCATACCGATGCCCCGGTCCTTGCCGAGGCGGCGGCCTCGCGCGCGGCCGCCGCCTGCGCGGTGACGCGCAGCCAGGCCGAGGTCTCGCGCAGCGACTGGTCGACCGGCTTCTGCACTGCCAAGATCCTGTCGCCGTGCACCATGTTCTGCGAGCCTTCCCAGGCCTTGACCCAGACGCAGGGCATATCGGGCTCGACCTCGCAATTGCCATTGGCGCGCACGCCGCCGCACGGGCCGTTGCGCAGCTGCTTGGGGCAGTTCATCGGGCAGGACATGCCTGTCGACGACAGGATGCACTGGCCGCACATGCGGCAGTCGAACATGAAGCCCTTGACGCGCCTTTCGACAAATTTGATCGGCCCTTCGACACGGCCATAGCCGATGCCTTTCCACAGGGGATGCAGCAGCAGGAAGGTGTCGGCGAAACGGGCATAGAACCATTCGAGCAGGCGCGAGTGCCTGATCGACCACAGCCGGACCGCGAAGGAGCGCTGCACGCGCCGCTGCGGCGACACGTCGGCCGGCTTGTAGTCGGATTTCGGCGCCGCCTTCTTTACCAGGGTTGCCTGGGTGACCGGCTGAACAACCGTGGCGCCATCCTTGGCAGGAACGGTTTCAGACATTGTCTTTGCCGCCCGCCTTCACCAGAGCGACCAGCCGCTCACGGTCGTATTTCCCGTCGAGGTCCTGAAAAGCCTTCTCGACCTCGGCTTCGAGATCGTCGCTGACCGGAACGGGATCGGCCTTGCGCCATTCGGCCAGATAATCGTCGGTGCCGCCGGCGCCGGTGCGCATCGCGCACATGTCGATCGCCTCTGTGAAGCGCAGTGGCAGTTCGCGCTTGGCGTTCTGCCGGCCCTTCTTGACGATGACTTGGGCGGGTATGTCGCGCCAGTAGACGACGATCAGATCGGCCATGAAAATCTCACTCCTCGATCCGTCGAGCATTGCCGCATGCGCAATGGGGCCGCTTGTTATGGGACGACGCGCGCGCATTCAAAAGCGACGCATTTGAATGTCGTAAAATGAAAGGTGCGTTTATTCGTTTGCGACGCGCGCGGATAGGCGTCCCCTGGCATCGGGCAGCCGTGCCGGACTCGCGGATCAGCGCTTCAATTCCAGGATGTCTAGCTTCGATTCATAGTAGGGTGCGGGCAGCTCGATGCGCCATTCCCTGGCACTGTTGCGGAAGGCATAACCGACCTGGTCGGTTTGCGGGCCGCTGCCATAGGGTTTTGCCGGATCGGTATTCACATAGCCCGATCCAAGATAGATCGCGCGCTTTTCACCATCATCGAAAAAGCGGCCCTTGGTGCGCTGTGAGCCGCTGGTCTTTTCCAGGCGCCAGCCGGAACCGTCGTCGGTGACCTTGCACTTGAACCAGCCATAGATGACGAGCGGGGACAGTCCGCCGGCCTTGATGGTGCGGCAGCGCCAGTTACCGGTCAGGTCGCCATCGGAGAAAGGCACCAGCGGTTTTGCCAGCAAGGCGTCGAGCTGCCTGATGTCGGCCGGGTTTCCCGCTTTCGCCTCGGCCAGGGCGGCCTTGCGGGTCTCGCTGTATTTGTCGAGCCGCGCCTTGTCGGCAGGCGTGATCAGTTTCTGTATCTCGCCGTCGGCGAATGCAGGCAGGGCGGAACACGCCGCTAGGCACAGCGACAGCAGCAATGAGCGAACCAGCATCAAAATTCCTCCCGGTGATGTTCAAGCGTGCGCGGCGGCCCGCGCCATCCCGGCCGGGAGATCGCCATAGCCGGTGGCGCGCCGCTCATAGGCGAGACCGAGCAGCAGGGCGGCCTTCTCGGCGACCCTGTCGAGTTCAGGATCGTCGGTCTGGGCCAGATAGATCAGCCTCTCGTAATTGCCGAAATAGTCCTTGATCAATTCCGGATGCCGGTCGAGGCCAAGCGGCTTCATGAAGAAGGCATCGAACTGGCGGCAGAGAAAATCGGTCATGTAGAAAGACATCATGTCGCCATCGGCGACGTTCGCATAGGCTTCCATGCCCTGATAGAAGGCGAAACAGTGCGGTCCCGCCATGCGCTCCACGCCATGTTTCTCCAGGACGCGGTCGAGCAGGCCGCCGGTGCCGCAATCGCCATAGCCAACAAAGATATTTCGATAGCCCTCGGTCCTGGCCTTCTCTATGGCCTTGTCCATCGCCGGGGCTATGCGGTCCGGATGAAAATGGAACTCCGCCGGCAGGCAGGTCAGCTCCAGATGATCGAGGCCGAGCTTGTCCTTGATGGCCAGTACCTCGCGCGCAAGCATTCCACAGGCGATGACAAGCAGCCTGTCGGGGTGGGCGATTATGTTCTTTTCTGTCTTTGCCATGGAACCAGCTAAGCCGGCTTTCGTTGCTGTGAGGCGAATTTACCGCGAGAGGGATAGACCGTCCATGAAAACACAGACATATGCAGTTGTAGCGATGCTCGCCAGTGCACTGCTGGTTTCCGGGTGCGCGAACACGATCCGTGGCGTCGGCAAGGATGCCGCCGGCACCGTCGACGCGACACAGAATGCCGGCAAGAGAGTAGCGAACGCCGCCAATTAACTCGGGCGATATTAAGCGCGACCCGAGTTACGAGAAACGGCCGCCATGACTGGCGGCCTTTTCATGATCAGGCGGAAGCCCGCATATTGTGCTTGCGCTTCATGAAGTCCTTGGCGGTTTCGACCGCCACGGCCGCATCGCGGCAATAGGCGTCGGCGCCGACGGCCTTGCCGAATTCCTCGTTGAGCGGCGCGCCGCCGACCAGCACGACATAGTCGTCGCGGATGCCCTTTTCCTTCATCGTGTCGATGACGACCTTCATGTAGGGCATGGTCGTGGTCAAAAGCGCCGACATGCCGATGATGTCGGGCTTGTGCTGCTCGATGGCATCGAGATATTTCTCGACCGCATTGTTGATGCCAAGGTCGATGACGTCGAAGCCCGCACCCTCCATCATCATGCCGACCAGGTTCTTGCCGATGTCGTGGATGTCGCCCTTGACGGTGCCGATCACCATCTTGCCCTGCTTGGGCGCGCCGGTGGCGGCCAGCAGCGGCCGCAGGATGAACATGCCGGCCTTCATGGCATTGGCCGACAACAGAACCTCGGGAACGAACAGGATGCCGTCGCGGAAGTCCTCGCCGACGATGCGCATCCCCTCGACCAGCGCTTCGGTCAACACCTTGTAAGGCACCCAGCCGCGCTCGAGCAGGATGTTGGTGCCTTCCTCGATCTCTTCCTTCAGCCCGTCATAAAGATCGTCGTGCATCTGCTGCACCAGTTCGTCGTCGGACAGTTCGGAAAGGATGATCTCGTCGTCGGCCATTTGTATCGAGCTCCTGCCGGCATCGCGACTGTGTCGCAAGGCACAAAATATTCGCGTTCATACCTAACCCGCTGGGGGTATGTGTCCATAGCTGATTTGCGACTTCGCGCAAAAGGAAAGCGACCGTAACTCTCTTGGAATTCTTGTCGATTTTGCGACAGGCGTTGGCGCTGGCGGGCCGTTTCGAATAGGGTGCATGGCTACGATCCGGGCAGAAGCGGCGATCAGCGGCCGCGCCGGATTCACGGCGAGAACAAATTCAGGGAAGAACAGCATGAGCGATCAGGCGGCAATCGACCAGGAAGCGTCAAACGCACGGCGCGGACGCGGCGCCAGCGGCGGCGCTGCCGCGCGGCGGGCAGCGCGTTCGGGCGGCGGCCCCGGCACCCAGCTCACCTATATCAAGCGCAAGATCAATGTCTTCGAAGTGCTGGACGAGGAAGGCCTGGCGCTGATCGAGAAGAACACCGATACCGTGCTGGAAGAGATCGGCATCATCTTCCGCGACGATGCCGAGGCGCTGCAATTGTGGAAAGAGGCGGGCGCCGACGTCAAGGGCGAGCGCATCCACTTCCCCAAGGGCCTGTGCCGTTCGCTGCTGAAGACCGCACCGTCCATCTACACCCAGCATGCGCGCAATCCGGAACGTTCGGTCCAGATCGGCGGCAACGCCACCGTGTTCGCGCCAGTCTACGGCCCGCCCTTCGTGCGCGATCTCGATGGCGTCAGGCGCTACGCGACGATCGAGGATTTCCAGAATTTCGTGAAGCTCGCCTACATGGCGCCGTCGATCCACCATTCCGGCGGCACGGTGTGCGAGCCGGTCGACGTGCCGGTCAACAAGCGCCATCTCGACATGATCTATTCGCACATAAAGTACTCCGACAAGCCGTTCATGGGCTCGGTCACCGCGCCCGAGCGCGCCGAAGATACCGTGGCGATGGCCAAGATCGTGTTCGGCGACGATTTCGTCGAGAACAACACGGTACTGACCAGCCTGATCAACGCCAATTCGCCCATGGTGTTCGACGAGACCATGCTCGGCGCGCTGAAAGTCTATGCGCGCCACAACCAGGCCTGCATCGTGACCCCGTTCATCCTGGCTGGCGCGATGAGCCCGGTCACGGTCGCCGGCACGCTGACACAGGTCCTGGCCGAAGTGCTGGCCGGTGCCTCGTTCACGCAGCTGATCCGGCCTGGCGCACCGGTGCTGTTCGGCACCTTCGCCTCGTCGATTTCGATGCAGTCGGGTGCGCCGACCTTCGGCACGCCGGAACCGTCGCTGGTCTCATACGGCGCGGCACAGCTCGCTCGCAGGCTCGGCCTGCCGTTCCGCACCGGCGGCTCGCTCTGCGCTTCGAAGATACCGGACGCGCAGGCGGCCTATGAAAGCGCCAACACGCTGAACTCGACCATCCTGGCCGGCACCAATTTCGTGCTGCATTCGGCCGGCTGGCTAGAGGGCGGTCTCGCCTCCTGCTACGAGAAGTTCATGATGGACATCGACCAGCTCGGCATGACGCAGAAATTTTCCGAGGGCGTCGACCTGTCGGAGAACGGCCAGGCAATGGATGCCATCCGCCAGGTCGGCCCGGGCAGCCATTATCTCGGCTGCGACCACACCCAGGCCAACTTCCAGACCGCCTTCTACCGCTCCAACATCGCCGACAACAATTCCTACGAGCAGTGGCTGGCTGAGGGAGAGAAGACCGCGCCGCAACGCGCAAACGAACTCGCCCGCCGCTGGCTGGAAACCTACGAGGCTCCTTACCTTGATCCGGCTATCGACGACGCGCTGAAGGATTTCATCGCCCAGAAGAAGGGGTCGATGCCCGACGCTTTCACCTGAAAGGAGCCCGAATCAGGCGGGGCTAAAGTCGCCAACATCATCCACAAGGAAGTCTGGCGGAGCGCGTTCTCCGATCCGGTCAAGAAGGGATGATTGCTCCGGTCACCGTGGAAGCCATGGCTTCGGCGCTTCGCTCAGACGGTCTGATTGTTCGCGGTGGCTTGAATTTCGGCCCAAACGATACGCCGGCGCGCGACCTGTCAGGCGCTCCAGCCAAATCTGTCCTTCTGGTCGGGCAGGCGGGTGCTTCACCCTGGCCGCACTTCATGCGCTGGCGGGAGGACCAGCCACATACCACCGCCAATCCGCTCGACACCTGGTCACGCCAAGTGATCGGCGCCGTAGCGGAGAAATTCGGAGCGCGCGCCGTCTCTCCCTCGGACAAGCCGTATCTGCCGTTCCAGCAATGGGCGATGCGGGCGGAGGGGCTGAGGCCGTCGCCGCTAGGCATTCTCATGCATCCGCATTATGGTCTCTGGCAT
Source organism: Mesorhizobium sp. ES1-1 (assembly GCF_020164785.1). Lineage (GTDB taxonomy): Bacteria > Pseudomonadota > Alphaproteobacteria > Rhizobiales > Rhizobiaceae > Mesorhizobium. Next base: position 464,230 of record NZ_JAIUGX010000004.1, read on the forward strand.
GCCTATCGCGGCGCGCTGCTTTTCGAGGACGAGATTCCCGTTCCGGCGATCGAGACGGCGCCGCACCTGTGCGACACCTGCGTCGAAAAACCCTGCCTGAGATCCTGCCCGGTCAACGCCTATTCGGGTGAAGCATTCGCCTATCAGTCCTGCCTGGCGCATGTGCGCGGCGCGGATGGCCAACGCTGCCGCACAGGTGGCTGCCTCGACCGCAACGCCTGTCCCCACGGCACCGCCTATCGCTATCCCGCCGAGGTCCAGGCCTTTCATATGGCGGCATTCGCGGATTTGTAAGTGTTACGCAGCCTCGCACGAAATGTTGACCGCCTATTTCAGGGAGCGCTTTGCCCGGGCGGCTGACGTCGATATCTATCCGCCAATTGGCGAACGGAGCAGGCAATGACGAAACAGGACTTTCAGATCAAGACCAGGGACGGCACAGCCAGAGCCGGGCTGTTCGGCTCGAGCACGGCTTCCCCGGTGAAGGCCGGCGTCATTCTCTACCAGGATGCCTTCGGACCGCGCCCGGCGCTCGACGAGATGGCCGAGCGGCTTGCCGAGCTGGGCTACGCGGTGCTGGTACCCGACCTTTTCTATCGCAGCGCGCCCTATGGACCATTCGACGCCAAGACCGCTTTCTCCGAGGAAAAGAGCAAGGCCGCGGTGATGGCGCTCGTCACCGGCACGACGCAGGAGATGACCATCGGGGACAGTGCCGTGTTTCTCGATGCGCTCGCCGGCGAAGGCGTCACCGGACCGATCGGAACGGTCGGCTATTGCATGGGTGGCGCCCGGGCGCTGAATGCAGCCGCGGCCTACCCCGACAGGATCAAGGCCGCCGCCAGTTTCCACGGCGGCAATCTGGCCAGCGATGCGGCCGATAGCCCGCACCGCAAGGCGGCCTCCATCAAGGCGAGGGTCTATGTCGGCATGGCGGGCATCGACAGAAGTTTCCCCCCGGAACAGTCGACGCGGCTGGCAGAGGCGCTGCGGAATGCCGAGGTCGACCACATGATCGAGAATTATGTCGGGATGGCGCATGGCTGGTGCGTGTCGGACCACAGCGTCTATGACGAGGCAGGCGCCGAACGCCATTGGCGAAGGTTGGGCACGCTGTTCGCTGAAACGCTGATCTGAGCCTGTCCCAGGCCGTTCTTGCCTGTTGGCGGCGCGGCCTGTTCGCGTTATCAGGCAGCCGGACGGACAGGCCCTTGAAAAAGCGGGCCGAGCGGGAACGGCTGGCCTGATGCAATCCTACGATGTCGTGATCATCGGCGCCGGCGCCGCCGGAATGATGTGCGCCGTGGAGGCCGCCAAGCGGGCTCGCACGGTGCTGATCCTCGATCACGCCGCGGCGCCTGGCGAAAAGATCCGCATCTCGGGCGGTGGCCGATGCAATTTCACCAACATCCACGCCAGCCCGAAGAACTTCATCTCGGACAATCCGCATTTCTGCATCTCGGCACTCAGCCGTTACACGCAACGCGACTTCATCGCGATGGTCGAGCGTCATGGCATCGCCTATCACGAGAAGACGCTGGGGCAGCTGTTCTGCGACGGCTCCGCGCGACAGATCATCGACATGCTGGTCTCGGAAATGCAGGGCAGGGGCGTCGAGTTGTCCCTGTCGACCGAGGTCAAGGACGTTCGCGCAGCCGGCGAGGGGTTCGTGCTCTCCCTCTCCACCGGCGCGGTCGCTTGCCAGTCCCTGGTGGTGGCGTGCGGCGGCAAATCGATCCCCAAGATGGGCGCGACAGGCTTCGGCTATGCGCTTGCCGAGCAGTTCGGCCTTGCGATTGTCGAAACGCGACCGGCGCTGGTGCCGCTGACCTTCGACGCGGGCACACTCGAGCAGCTGGCGCCGCTGGCAGGCAATGCGGTCGACGCGGACGTTTCGTGCGGCAAGGCACGGTTTTCCGAGGCGATGCTGTTCACGCATCGCGGCGTCAGCGGGCCTGCCATCCTGCAGATCTCCTCCTACTGGCGCGAGGGCGACGAAATCCGCATCGCCATGCTGCCTGGCGTCGATGTCACGGACCTCGTCCGCAGAGCACAGCGTGGCAATGGGCGGCAGGCCGTGCAGACGGTGCTCGCAAACCACCTGCCGAAACGGCTTGCTCAATCGATCGCCGAGCGCACCGGGCTGAGCGGCAACCTCGCCGATCTTTCGGATGCTCAAATCAGAACGGTCGACGCCGCCGTCAACGATTGGCGCATCAAGCCCGCCGGTTCGGAGGGCTACCGTACGGCCGAAGTGACGCTTGGCGGGGTGGACACCGGTGGACTCGACCAGAAGACGATGCAGGCGAGATCCGTGCCTGGCCTGTTCTTCATCGGCGAGGTCGTCGACGTCACCGGCTGGCTGGGCGGTTACAATTTCCAGTGGGCTTGGTCGTCCGGCTGGGTCGCCGGCCAGGTGTGCTGAATATCCAGGTGAGCCCGGCCTGCAAACGCCTGATACCTGCGCTTGCGATGCTCACGTACTCAAGCACGCTCCGCTTCAGTTCTCGATATCACCCGTTTTCGGCTCGGCCTGACGTGAATCTAAACACACCTTCGGGCAGCCGCCTGACCATGTAGTAAAAAAATCTTTGCATCACCCCAAGGAACCGTCATTAGCCTTCGTCCAACAGGCAAATGATGGCGATGATGCTGGATGAAAGCGAAGCCTCCGACGCCGAACTGATCGGGCGGGCGAAGGGCGGAGACAGGGGGGCCTTCGGCACATTGCTGGAGCGTCACTATGACTTCGTCTATCGCACCGCCTATCGCTGGTGCGGCAGGAAGGCCGATGCCGAGGACATCGCCCAGGAAGTCTGCGTGCGGCTGGGCAAGGCGATCCGTGACTATCGCGGCGGCGGCTCTTTCACCACTTGGCTCTATTCCGTGACGATGAACGCGGCGCGCGACATGATGCGCAAGACGGCGCGCGAGACGGTCAAGACCGAGGCTTATGGAGTCCATGCGCTGATTTCCGGCGAAGCGGCGGCCGAGAGCGAGGACCCGGTCGAGGCGCTGTGGGCGGCGGTAAGGCAACTGCCAGACAAGCAGCGCGACGCGGTGCTGCTTGTCTATGGCGAGGGCCTGAGCCACGCGGTCACCGCCGAGGCGATGGCGATCTCGGAGGCGACGGTTTCCTGGCACATCCATGAGGCGAAGAAACGGCTGAAGACGTTGATGCGTTCAGCCGGGGAAGTGTGACCATGGTCGACGACAACGAACTCAACAGGCTGCGCAACGCAGCGATACCGGCACCTGACAAAAGCGCGAAGGCTCGTGCCTTCGAGGCCGCGATGCGTGCCTATGATCAGGAAAATATTTCGTCCGTCGCCCAAGGATCGGTCGGCGGCCTTCGTCTCACAGAGCGAGCACAAAAGCTCTGGAGCGAGATCATGCAAAAGAAACTCATTGCCACGCCGGCCATTGCCGGGCTCGTCGCCCTGCCGATCGCCGGATACGCCACCTTCCATATGCTGGGGGAACAGCCGTCCACCTTCGGCGGCGATCAGAAGATCACCGAAACGCTGGCCGACAAGCCGGCGACCTTGAAGCCCACAACCGCCGAACCGAAGCCGGCTCGCACCGAACTGGCAACGGACAAGATGGCCGACGCGGATGTGGAAAGCCGCGATGCGACGGAAGCGCTGGTCGCGCCAGCCGCGCCGAAATCGGACCGTTTGGCTTCAGGCGGCGTTGCGCGACTGAATACGCAGCAAGAGTTTGCGCCGGCCCAGCCTGCGCCACCGACACTCGCGCCGACCGTCGAAGGCTTCGGTTACTCAGGGCTGAGCAAGCCGTCTCGGACTGCCGGTATGCCAACCGCCAAGTCCAAGCTTATGACGCCGTCGCCTACGATGGCACCCGCGGATCAAATCGCGCAGCAGGACGAAGACCGCGACCGCCTCCAGGATTTCAGGACCAATCCAGTGCACGCGGCGGTCGAAGACCCGGTGTCGACCTTCTCGATCGATGTCGACACGGCGTCCTATTCCTTCGTGCGCGGTTCGCTGAAACAAGGCTACCTGCCGCAGGCCGATACGGTGCGGGTCGAGGAGATGGTCAACTACTTCCCCTATGACTGGAAGGGGCCGGACTCCGCCTCGACGCCGTTCAATTCGGCCGTCAGCGTCATGCCGACGCCGTGGAACAGCCACACCAAGCTGATGCATGTCGCCATCAAGGGTTTTGACGTCAAGCCGACCGAGCAGCCGAAGGCCAATCTGGTGTTCCTGATCGATGTCTCGGGTTCGATGAACGAACCCGACAAGCTGCCGCTGCTCAAATCGGCGTTCCGGCTGCTCGTCAGCAAGCTGAAGACCGACGACACGATCTCCATCGTCACCTACGCGGGTGACGCCGGCACCGTCCTGATGCCAACCAGGGTTGCCGAGAAGGACAAGATTCTCAACGCCATCGACAATTTGCAACCAGGCGGCTCGACTGCGGGCGAGGCGGGCATCAAGGAGGCCTATAGGCTTGCCCAGCAGTCCTTCATCAAGGACGGCGTCAACCGGGTGATGCTCGCCACCGACGGCGACTTCAATGTCGGACAAACCGACGATGACGACCTGAAGCGGTTGATCGAAAGCGAGCGCCAGACCGGGGTCTTCCTGTCGGTGTTCGGTTTCGGCCGCGGCAATCTGAACGACCAGATGATGCAGACCATTGCCCAGAACGGCAACGGCACCGCAGCCTATATAGACACGCTGGCCGAGGCCGAGAAAGTGCTGGTCGAGGATGCCTCCTCGACGCTGTTCACCATAGCCAAGGACGTGAAGATCCAGGTCGAATTCAACCCGAACAAGGTCTCGGAATATCGCCTCATCGGCTACGAGACGCGGGCGCTGAAACGTGAGGATTTCAACAATGACCGCGTCGATGCCGGCGATATCGGGTCGGGCCATTCGGTCACTGCGATCTACGAGATCACGCCCAAGGGCAGCGGCGGCGAGCAGATCGACCCGCTGCGCTACGGCCAGGCGTCGGTGGACAATGGCGGCGTTGCCAATGCCGGCGAATATGCCTTCGTCAAGATCCGCTACAAGCTGCCCAACGAAGACGTCTCGAAACTGATCACCACGCCGGTGACATCAGCCAATGAAGTCGCGTCCTTCGACCAGGCCAGCACCGACCAGCGCTTCTCGATAGCCGTCGCGGCCTTCGGCCAGAAGCTGCGCGACGAGGATGCGACCGCGAAGTTCGGTTACGACAAGATCATGGAGATCGCCACTGCCGCTCGAGGAGCCGACCCGTTTGGGTACAGGTCCGAGTTCCTCTCGCTTGTGCGCCTTGCCTCGGCGCTGGGCGGTAATCGGTAGGGGTGATGACGGCCGGTTTCTTTCAGATGGGATCGTTCTGACAGGGGAAACCGGCCGACGGGCGGGTGAGGCAGGCCGGCGAGGGATTCATTCCTTGCCGGCCTTTTTTTGCGTATCTTGAGGTACGAAGGCGTCAGCCTGACGACTTTCAAGCCGCGTCAGGCGCGCCCACGCCGGCGCTCGCGGCGGGCTTCGCTGGTCTCGGCGGTGTTTTCCGTCGCCACCTTGTTGCGCATCGGCCCGATGCGCTCGACGATCGCCGCGACTGTCGGGCGATCCGCCCTGGTGTGAGCATCGAGCGCCTTGCGCATGGCGGCGAGGTGCTGGAACGAGGTGCCGCAGCAGCCACCTATGATTTTCGCGCCGCCGTCCACGGCCAACCTGACATAGTCCGCCATGAGTTCGGGCGTGCCCGAGTAGTGGATTTCGGTGCCGCGGAATTCCGGGATGCCGCAATTGCCCTTGACGATGACCGTCGCCTCGGGCTTCGCGTCGGTCATGTCGAGCAGCGAAGCGAGGATGTCGGAAGCGCCGACCCCGCAATTGGCGCCAACGCCAAGCGGCGCCTGCGACAAGCCGTCGGCTACGCCGTGAATGTCTTTAGGCAGCAGTCCCATCATGGTGCGGCCAGCGGTATCGAATGACCCGGTGTAGGTGTAGGGCAGGCCCACGCGGATGGCGGCTTCGGCGGCGGCGCGGATCTCGTCCGGCGCCGACATGGTCTCGATCCAGGCGACTTCGGCGCCACCTTCCTTCAGACCCTCGATCTGCTCGGCAAAGGCATCGACCGCCTCGTCATAGGTCATGGCCCCAAGCGGCACCAGCAATTCGCCGGTGGGACCGACGGAGCCGGCGACGATCACCTTGCGATCGGCCTTGTCGGCTACAGCCCGCGCGATCTCGGCCGCGCGCTTATTCAGCGCATGCACGCGGTCCTGCGCATGGTGCAGCTTCAAGCGGTGGCGCGTGCCGCCGAAGGAGTTGGTAAGGATGATGTCGGCGCCGGCGTCGACGAAATTCTGGTGCAGGCGGGTGATGGTGTCGGGTGCCGTCTCGTTCAGCAGCTCCGGCGCCTCGCCTGCTTCAAGCCCCATGGCGAACAGATTGGTGCCGGTGGCCCCATCAGCCAGCAGCACGCCCTTTTCCGCCAGCAGCGCATCGATCGGGTTGGTGGTGGTCATCGGTTTGGCCTTCATGTTTCGAAATCGAATAAGGATATAAAGAAGTCTTTATGTGTAGTCAATGAAATTGGCGATGGCAGCGCCGGGTCCGGCAGTCAGGATGTTCGTCCCGCGTCCAATGTGAGCGGCATGTCGGCCATGCTGCGGGCGAAGCCGGCGGCCTCGTGGGGATTGATGTCGGCGGCGCGGATCAGATTGTCGAAATGGTGGATGAGCGTTTGCACCGGCTGGGTAGCGTTCAGCACCAGGTACATGTCGCCCACATAGATTGCTGCCCTATAGGGTCCGAAGATGGTGTAGGGAATCGAATACCGCATGCGTCCGTCATAGAGGAACAGGCGGAAAGTGGGATAGAGATCGTCGAGCAACGCCGCCATGTGGAGAAGCTGGGCGCGGCGCTCGGCTTCGGGAAAACGGTCCCACACGCCCAGCCCCCGCGCGAAGATCTCCAGCGTGTGGCGAGGCATGCAAACCTCCATGTCGGTTTCGGGCCGCCTGTTATAGTCGATGCGATATTGGGTCTCCCCCGCCTGGGCCTGGCGGCTTTTGTTGGCGATCCCCGCTTCGTATTCGACGAGCGCCTCGGTGCGCAAAAGATCCGGAATACCCGCCGGCACGTAGCGGATCTTGGTACCCGCAGCCTCGGCGTGCCACTTGGCCAGCAGGGTCCGGTCGAAGCCGTCGGGCGCTTCCTCGATCTCGAGGCTCTCGCGGATTTCTCCGGTCAGTCCCTCGTCCTGGCTCAATCCGAGAAGCCAATCGAGAGACACTTTGAATTCCGCGGCGATGTTGAGCAGCGTCTCGGCGCGGGGCAGTCGCGTGGAGGCTCCAGACAGCAGCTGCGAAAGAGCGGAACGATCGATCCCCACCGCCGTCGCAAAGGCCGACTGGTTGAGATCGGACCTTGTCAAGAGCATCTTCAGGCGCTCGCGGAAGATTGTCGACAGGTCGCGCTTGTCCATGCGTGGCTCCATCCAGAGTGAGAAAAAAGTTTCGCCAAACCTCTCCATGGAGGGTTCGACGCGTAAATGAATCCGCATGTCTGTTTACAATACATAACAACTGCGGCTGAAAATGCGCAATCGCAACAGAATGTGCGCCTTGTCGCGTTGCGGCACCGAAACACTCCTGACACTATGCTGTCAGGAATCAATTGGGGTTCCGGCGACTGAAGGGGCAGTGGTCGATACCATGGCAGGCAAGAGCATCAGACGGCAACGGGCACCTGCCATCGAATGGCCGACCGTCATTCTCGCCCTCTTCTGTTATGGTGCATGGCTCGCGGCCGGCCTGCTGATCTGGCCCAACTACCCGCTCGTCGCGCTCGTCATTCTGGCCTTTGTCGCCGCGCTGCAATCCTCGCTGATGCATGAAGTGCTGCATGGCCATCCGACGCGCAGCGCGCTGGTCAACGAAACCTTCGTCTTCCTGCCGATCGGCCTCGTCTGGCCGTTCCGCCGCTTCAAGACGCTGCATTTGCGTCATCACGCCGACGAGCGGCTGACCGATCCGCTCGACGATCCGGAAAGCTATTATAAGGCGCTCTGGCAGCATGAAGAGCTGCCGCCGCTGATGAAATTCCTGCTCAAGATCAACAACACAATGGTCGGCCGGTTCTTCCTCGGCCCCTGGCTGTCCTGCATCGGCTTCTTCATCGACGACGCCAAGCATCTGATCGCCGGTGACAAGGCGATCCGCAAAGCATGGCTCGCGCATGCGATCGGTCTCGCCATTGTGGTCCCGATCGTGCAGTTCGGCTTCGGCATTCCCATTTGGCTCTACATCCTCGTGCCGGTATGGTTCGGCCAGTCGCTGATCGCCATCCGCACCTTTGCCGAGCATCAGTGGTCCGAGCATCCGGAAGGCCGCACGGTCATCATCGAGCGCTCGCCGCTGTCGCTGCTGTTTCTCAACAACAATTTGCACTTCATCCATCACAAAAGCCCGACCGTCGCCTGGTACCGGCTGCCGACAATGTTCCGCGACCGTCGCGACGAGTGGCTCAAGATGAACAATGGCTATGTCTATCCGAACTATTTCGCTCTGCTCAAATCCTACGCCTTCAAGGCGAAGGAGCCGATCGTTCATCCGGTGCTTCGTCGCGTGCCGGATGCCGGCCGGGCGTTTAAGCCGCGTGTCAGAGCGCGCGGCATCAGCGGGCTTGGCAGTGCGCCGGTGCCAGCCGAGCCGCCGAAGGAATAGACTTGGCGCGTCCCCGTCGGCGCTTCCGCGTTCCCTTTAATTTCAAGACGTAGCGGTCAGACAGCGGCATGAGCGAATTCGTTGCGGCGTTGCCGATGTATGACTGGCCTGAAACGCGCCCCGAAGTTAATGCCCAGTGGGCATCATTGCGCGATGCCCTGCGGCTGAGGGGTATCGACGCGCCGGAGATGATCGTCAGACGGAATGGCGACCTTCCGGCTGTGCACGGCGGCATTCGCGATGCCCAAGGTGAGCTGCTCGCACCGGACCCGGCGACCTTGCCGCCCGAGGCGCTCGATTTCCACGTATTGTGGCTGCATCCTGCGCTGCTTTTCGCCCAGACTTGCTGGGGGCCGATGGAACTAGGCCTGTCCCGCCAGGTCCAGGTGCTCGGCCAACCGAGCTATGATGCCTATGAAGGTGGCAGCGGCGAACTTTATTCAAGCGCTTTGGTGATGCGGGCGGGTGAGGGGCCGCAGGTTCGCTCACCCACCGATGGCAGTGCATCCGTGCCGCTCGACCTGCTGCGCGGCAAGCGCTTTACCTTCAACGGCCTTGATTCGATGTCCGGCATCATTGCCCTGACGCGCGATCTCGCGGCGGTTGGCGAGAGCCTCGACATATTCCCGCAACGCATCCAGAGCGGCGGACATCGAGCCTCGATCGTCGCTGTTGCGCAGGGCAGGGCGGACGTTGCGGCCATCGATTGCGAGAGCTGGGCGCTGGCGCAGCGTTTCGAGCCCGCGGCGCGGGAATTGGAGGTCGTCGGCTGGACCGCTCGGCGCAAGGGCCTCCCATTCATCACGGCGCGGACAATGCCGGACAATCTCGTCGTCGCGATGCGCGAGGCGCTTGCGGATCTCACTTAGCCGAGCAGCCGTTTATCCAGCGGATATGTCGAAAGCTGCTCGTTGCCATTGGCGGTGATCAGGATCTGCTCTTCGATCTTGACGCCCTCGTGGCCACCGAGCCGGCCGATATAGCTTTCCACGCACAACACCATGCCGGGTTCCAGCAGGCCGTCGGGTGTGTCCTCGGTCCAGTCGGTGGCGTGCGGCAGCGTTGGGTATTCATCGGCCAGACCGACGCCGTGATAGAGGACGCCGTAGCGCGTCGGAAAACAATCTTCCGGCGGCACCGAGGACCGTTCGACGAGGTCGCGGAACGATATTCCGGGCCGCATCAACTCTATATTATGCGCAATCTGGTCGGCCGCGATGCGGAAGAGGTCGCGCTGTTCATTGCTCGGCATCGCATCCCCGCATAGCCAGGTGCGCGACAGGTCGGCGCAGAAGCCATAGGGGCCGATCAGGTCGGTGTCGAAGGCGACGAGGTCGCCGCTCTGGATGGCTCGCGACGAACATTCCTGGAACCATGGATTGGTGCGCGGACCGGATGTCAGCAGCCGGGTTTCGATCCATTCGCCGCCGCGCGCGATATTGGCACGGTGCAGTTCGGCCCACAGCTCATTCTCTGAGATGCCGGGCTTCAACGCCTGCTCCATCTCGCCCATCGCCGCCTCGCAGGCGACAATGGCGCGGCGCATGGCGAGGATTTCGTCGGGCGATTTGATCAGCCGCGCATTCTCCATCACGGCTTCGCCATTGCCGATCGACACGCCAAGGCGAGCAAGTTCTTCGACACCTTCGGGATTGATGTGATCAACGGCGATGCGGCTGTTGCCGCCGCCATGGTCCCGGACCAGATCGGAGATGCCGGCGGCCCAACGGCGAACCTTCTGCTCGGTCAATTCGCCGCCGTAGAGATACATCCACGATGTGGCCGGCCGCACTTCGTCGACGATACCGGAATGGTCGGACAAATGCTCGCAGGAGAAATAATCGAACAGCACCACTGGCCCTTCGGTGGCGACGAAACAATGGCGTGTCGGATTATGCGCCACCCACAATTGCATGTTGGTGCTGTCGGTGGCGTAGCGGATGTTGACCGGGTCATAGAGCAGGGCGCCGGCATAGCCGCGTCGCTTCAGTTCTGCGCGGATGCGCCCCAGCCGGTATTGGCGCATTGCCGGCAGATCGGGCGCCGCGATGCCTGCCGCCGCCCATTCGCTTTCAGCCTGGGCGCCGTAGCCCAACACATGCTGGTTGAGCGAAGCCGCCTTTTCGCGCGACGCTTCGCGCAGCGCTTCGATGGAGCCTGGCTCGAACGGCATGATCTTGCGGTGCCGGCCAAAACTGCCTTTCGGCGCTTCGCTTTCCACGGATGGACCTCAGGTCCGCATCTTCTCGCCGCTCGGGTCGAAAGGCGCCTCGATATTTATGCGGGCGGGACGGCGATGTCCGAGGATCTCGATCTCGAACAGGCCCGCACTTTCGTCCGCGGCCAAGGCCGCCGGCACATAGCCCTGCGCCATCGACTTCTGGACATAGTGCGCATAGCCGCCCGACGTCACCCAACCCACGACACGCCAGTCGCCATCGACGATGCCGCGCACGGCTGACGAGCCCTCAGCAGCCTCGGATCCACGCGCTTCCTCGCCCTTGTCGTCGAAGCGCGGCGCGCCGTAGCCATGCGGCTTTTCAACCGTGCCAAAGTCCTTGGCGACCTTGGCCCAGATCGGCTCGTCGCCCATGACGTCGGCGTCGGCGGCATCGACGATGAAGGAGACACGGCGCAGTTTCGGGCCGTTGGCATGTTCCCTGGCGGCGGCCTCGCGGCCGATGAAGTCGTTCTTCTCGAGCTTGATGAAGCGGTCCATCGAACCCTCGAAGGGCCCGTAGATAGGCCGCAACTCGCGGTACCAGGTTGGGAAGTTCTTTTCCAGACGCATGGACAGCAATGCGCGCATGCCGAAATCGACGAGGCCGAACTCCTCGCCGGCGTCCTTGATCGCCTTGTAGACCAGGCGCTGATATGCCGGCGCCATCCAGATCTCATAACCGAGATCGCCGGTGTAGGTGATGCGGTTGACCATGCAGGGTGCGCCGCCGACCGCCATCTCACGGAAATCCATGAAGCGGAAAGCGGTGGTCGAGATGTCGACATCGACCAGCTTCTGCAACAGGTCGCGCGATCTCGGGCCGGCGATCGACAGGCCGACCAGCGTCTGGTCGAAGCGGTGGATGCGCACCTCCGATTCCCTTGGCCCATCTTTCGGCAGATGCTTTTCGAACCAGCGCATGTGGTATTTCTGCGCCGCCGACGAGCCCCAGATCATGAACCGGTCCTCGCCGGCCTTGGCGATGGTGAAGTCGCCGATCAGCTTGCCGAATTCGTTGAGCATAGGCGTCAGCACGATGCGGCCGGTCTTGGGCATGCGGTTGGTCATCAGCCGGTTGAGGAATTCCTCCGCCCCCGAACCAGACACTTCGTATTTGGCGAAATTGGCGATCTCGGTGACACCGACGCGCTCACGCGTGGCGCGCACTTCCTCGCCAATGGGGCCAAAGTCATTGGAGCGGTGGAAGGAGACGATGTCCTTCGGTTCCGTGCCCTTCGGCGCGAACCAGAGCGGCGTCTCGAGGCCCCAGCTGTCGCCCATAACGGCATTGTTGGCCAGCATGGTGTCGTAGAGCGGCGTCGTCTGCGCCGGACGGGCGGCCGGAAGCTCTTCGTTCGGGAAACGGATCGAGAAACGGCGCGAATAGTTTTCGCGCACCTTGGCGTTGGTATAGCGCAGGCCTGCCCATTCGCCGAAACGCGCGACATCCATGCCCCAGACGTCGAAGCCGGGATCGCCACTGACCATCCAGTTCGACAGCGCGAGGCCGACACCGCCACCCTGGCTGAAGCCGGCCATGACCGCGCAGGCGCACCAGAAATTGGTCAGGCCCTGCACCGGGCCGACCAGCGGATTGCCGTCGAGCGCGAAGGTGAAGGGGCCATTTATGATCTGCTTGATGCCAGCCTTCTCGATCCCGGGGAAATGCTTGAAGCCGATCTCCAGCGATGGCGCGATGCGGTCAAGGTCGGGCGGGAGCAATTCATGGCCGAAATCCCACGGCGTGTTGACCGGCGACCACGGCTTGCAGGCTTTCTCATAGGTGCCAAGCAGGATGCCGTTGCGCTCCTGCCGGGTGTAGATCTCGCCTTTGAAGTCGAGCACTCCAACCATTTCGCGGCCGGTGGATTTGTTGAATTCCTCGACCTCGGGCATCGGCTCGGTCAGCAGATACATGTGCTCCATGGCCAGGACCGGCAATTCGACGCCGACCATGCGGCCGATCTCGCGCGCCCACAGGCCACCGCAATTGACGACATGCTCGGCCTTGACCGTGCCCTGTTCAGTGACCACGTTCCAAGTGCCATCGACGTCCTGCGTCAGTTCAACGACGCGATTGCGCAGCACGATCTCGGCGCCGAGCTTCCTCGCCGCCTTGGCATAGGCGTGGGTCGTCCCGGACGGGTCGAGGTGGCCCTCGACCGGGTCCCACATGGCGCCGACGAAGTTCGTCTCGTCCATCAGGGGGAACATCGCCTTGGCTTCGGACGGCGTGATCAACTCCGTGTCCATGCCGAGATAGCGGCCCTTGGCGTGCGCGAGGCGCAGGAAATCCATGCGCTCCGGCGTATCGGCCATCATCACGCCGCCGGTCAGGTGCAGCGAGCAGGACTGGCCGGAGATTTCCTCGATCTCCTTGTACAGCTGCACGGTGTAGGCCTGCAGCTTGGCGACATTCGGGTCGCCGTTCAGCGTATGGAAGCCGCCAGCCGCGTGCCAGGACGAGCCGGAGGTGAGTTCCGAGCGCTCGATCAGCATGATGTCGGTCCAGCCGGCCTTCGCCAGGTGATAGAGCACCGAGCAGCCGACGACGCCGCCGCCGATAACAACCGCTTTTACATGGGATTTCATGAAGATAGATCCGTTTCTGAAGGGACTGAATCGAAGGGGTGCGATGTGAAGACAAAACGGAGATCTGATGTGGCCACGTTTTCCGCGAGCCTCCCATCCAACGCTGCCAGAATGGTTTCACAGACGGAAGTGCGGTGTGTCAGGACGTCCTGGGTCCAGACGCGGAGGATCGAATAGCCTTGGGCGCGCATGAAACCATCGCGGCGGCGGTCATAAGAACTGCCAGCGTGTTGCGAACCGTCGATTTCGACAACGAGCCATTTTTCGCGGCAGCAGAAGTCAGCAAAAAAAGGCCCAATAGAGAACTGACGCGCAAATCTGTAGCCGCCAAGCTTGCGCGTTTTTAGCTCGAGCCAAAGCAATGCTTCGGCTTGGTTCCCGGACTTCCGGAGGTTTCGCGCCCGGTTCGTTGTTCCGGCGCTGCGGCGGCTCCGCGTTTCATCAACGCCATCCCCCACTCCGTCGCCGCTACGCGGCGCCACCTCTCCCCCCTCCGGAGGGAGAGGAAGGGAGCCAGGCGACATAAGTTCGCGCCCTTCCTCTCCCCCGTCGACCGGGGGAGAGGTGTCGAGCGAAGCTCGAGGGAGTGGGGGTCGACTGTTCATCAAGTTCATACGAAGGATCGATCCACCAAGCAAAACCACCGATCAGAAATCTGTCGGGGCGCCGCCTTCGGACCGGCGTTTTTCGACGAAGGCGTTGAGTTCCTCGCGGATGGCGGGGTCCATATAGGGTTCCTCATAGGACGCCAGGCGTTCCTTCCAGACCTTGTTGGCCTTTTCCATCGCCGTCGGCGATCCGGCCTCGGCCCAGGTCTCGAAATTGCGCCAGTCCGAGAGGATCGGCGAGTAGAAGGCGTTCTTGTATCGGTCCTGGGTGTGCTGGGTGCCGAAGAAGTGGCCGCCGGGGCCGACGGACTGGATGGCGTCGAAGCCGAGCGCCTCGTCGGAGAGGTCGAGCGGGGTCAGGAACTCGGCCACCATCTGCAGGAGGTCGATGTCGAGGATGGTCTTTTCATAGGAGCAGCGTAGCCCGCCCTCCAGCCAGCCGGCCGCATGCATCATCAGATTGCCGCCGCCCTGGATTGCGCCCCACAGCGAGAAGACGCTTTCGTAGGCCGCCTGCGCATCGACCGTGTTGGCGGCGCAGGTGTTGGAGGTGCGGTAGGGAATATTGTAGCGGCGGGCAAGCTGGCCGCCGACGAGCTGCGCCTTCATGTATTCAGGCGTGCCGAAGGCGGGCGAGCCGGATTTCATGTCGACATTGGAGGTGAAGCCCCCATAGCCGACCGGCGCACCCTTGCGCACCATCTGGGCGAAGGCGATGCCTGACAGCGCCTCGGCATTCTGCTGTACCAGCGCGCCGGCGATGGTCACGGGGGCCATGGCGCCCGACAGGGTGAACGGCGTGACGATGACGACCTGACCCTTGCTCGACATCTGGATGATGCCTTCCATCATCGGCACGTCGAGCTTGAGCGGCGAGTTGGTGTTGATGATGGTGAAGACGGACGGTTCCTCCAGCATCTGCTCGTGGCTGACGCCGCGCGCGATGCGGGTGATTTCGATGCCGTCGACATTGCGCTCCTTGCCCAGCGAATAGACGTGGAACACCTTGTCCGTGAGCGTGGCAAGATCACGAATACATTCAAGGTGGCGGACCGATGGGTGGATGTCCGTCGGTTCAACGGGATAGCCGCCCGTGCAGTGCAGGATGTTGTGCATCTGCGCAAGGCGCAGGAAGTTGCGGTAATCCGCCTGGTTGCCGGGGCGACGGCCGCCATCCATGTCAGAGCAGTTGGGAGCGGATGCCATCATCGAGATGATGAGATTATTGCCGCCGAAGCGGACATTGTGCGCTGGATTACGGGCATGCATGGTGAATTCGGAGGGGCAGTGCGACACGAGTTCGAGGATCATGTCGCTGTCGAAGCGCACCCGCTCGGAGCCGTCGCGCACATCGGCGCCATGCGCCTTCATGATGCGACGAGCCTCGTCATGCAGAACGTCAACGCCGATTTCGCGCAGCACGCGCAGGGAGGCGAGGTGGATCGATTCGAGTTCGTCCTCCGAAACGAGCCTTGTCGGCGCGAGCGGGTTCCTCATCTGGCGAAACGCCGGTTGTTCGAATGCTGACGAGCCGCCGGCGCGCTTTCCGGCGCGCCCGCCGCGGCGGGCGCGATCGGGCGTCATGGCCGGGTCTGCGGGTTGTAGGGCGGCAGTCATGATGGTCCTCGTGCGATGCGATAGCGGGCGGCATAATGGACCGGCGCTCCGCCGGTCAGTGCGGAGGCGGCGACCACTAGGACGAGGGAAGCGACATGCCAGAGCGGCCGAGCCTTGGCTCGCCGATTTCATCCTGCTGAGGCTTCCGCAAGCATCGTCCGACCGATAGGGCTAGCCCGAATCTTCGTCGCGAGCCGCCATGACCTCACCCGTCCAATCAGCCGAGCCGCCCCTCAAGTGGGCGGCCCTCGCAGGCGTAACCGCCGCGCTGGCGATGTTCGGCGCGGCGCAGGGCTTGAGCTCGCCGCTGTTCACGCTGCTGATGCAGAAGCAGGGCCTCTCGCCGGCGCTGATCGGCCTGTCGGCGGCCATGATGCCTTTCGGTCTCGTCCTGTCGGCGTCCTTCGTGCCGACGGCGGTCCGGCTGGTGGGCGCGCGCAGGCTGGCGGTGGCTTGTTCGCTGATCGGCGCGCTCTGTTTCATGGCCATCGGCCATCTTCAGGACTGGGTCGGCTGGTTCCTCATTCGCTTCGCCCTCGGCATCGTCATCAACCCGCTTTATGTTCTTGGCGAAGTCTGGGCCCTTTCGCTGGCGCCGCCGTCACGCCGCGGCCGGGTCATGGGGGTGTTCAACACGGTGCTGGGGGCGGGTTATGCGACCGGGCCGTTCGCCCTGACGTTGATCGGCACATCGGGTTGGGCTCCATTCGCGGTCGGGGTTGTCGGTTTTCTGTTATGCGCGTTTATCCTTCACGCCGTTTCTTCGGATCTTGCCGGTTTCGAGGATGACGGACAATCAAATGGCGGTCTCCTCGGCTTTGCCGGCATGGCGCCAGCGCTGCTGCTGGCTGTCCTCGTCTCAGCAGCGGTGCAGCAAAGCACTTATGCGCTCCTCCCGGTCTTCGGCGGGCGCTACGGCCTGGCTGAAGCCATTCTGGCCGCGCTGGTGATGGCGCTTTCGCTGGGAAATATCCTGCTGCAGATTCCGCTCGGTCTGCTGGCGGAGCGTTATGGCGGCCGCGCCATGATCATCGTTTGCGCTCTGGCGACAACGGCCTGCGCCCTGTTGCTTCCGCTGCTGATCCTGACACCGCTGGTCTGGGTAGTGCTCCTGGTGATGGGGGCCGTCGGATACGGCGTCTATACAATGGCGCTGGTCGAACTGGGCGACAGGTTCAAGGGCTCGGTGCTGGTCGCCGGCAACGCCGCCTTCGCGTTGATGTGGGGCGTCGGCGGCATTGTCGGTCCGCCCGGGGCAGGGCTGCTGATGCAGGCCATCGGCCCGCTTGGGCTGCCGGTCGTGATCGCATGCCTCGATGCCTTGCTGGTCTTCTTCGCGTTGTACCGCTCGTCGGTTCGCCGACGCGGGCGCGCATGACGGCACCGGCCGGCTGGTAGGGTTGCACCTCGCTTCATGAACCACGGCTATTGAATATCGGATACGGCATGTCGATGTTGCATGCCGAAGCATCGCCTCTCGGAGATTCCATGACCCTGCCCAATACGAAACCCGCAGCCGCAAACGACGATCCCTTCCTCTGGCTGGAAGACAGGACGTCCGAGCAAGCGCTCGACTGGGTGCATCGCCAGAACGCGGTGACGATCGGCGAACTGCAGGGCGACCCGGCCTATCAAGCTTCGTTCGAGACCGCCCTGGACCTCATGACGGCTGAGGACAACATCGCGGTTGGCGCGGCCATTGCCGGCCATGTCTATAATTTCTGGCAGGACAAGACCAATGCGCTCGGCCTGTGGCGGCGCACCACGGTTGCCTCCTACAAGAGCGAGAAGCCGGTGTGGGAAACGATCCTCGACTTCGATCAGCTTGCGGCGAAGGAAGGGATCAAATGGGTGTTCAGCGGCGCCAGCCGGCTCTATCCGGATTTCAGCCGCTGCCTGCTGTCGATGTCGCCGGACGGTGGTGACGCCAATGAGATGCGGGAGTTCGATATTGAATCCCGGTCATTCATCGAAGGCGGGTTTCGCGCGCCGGCCTCCAAGTCCGGGTTTGGCTGGCTGGACAAGGACACCGTCATCGTCTCGGCGGCCTTCGAGGATTCCGAGAAGACCGAATCCGGTTATCCCCGTGTGATCAAGTTCTGGAAGCGCGGCACTCGCCTGGAAGAGGCGACACCGGTCTTCGAGGCGCAAAAGCAGGACCTTGCCGTTGGCGCCGGCGTCGAATTCGACGGCGACAGGCGTTATCTGTTTTTGGCGCGGACGCTCAACTTCTTCGCGTCGCACATGTTCCTGCGGCTGCCCTCCGGCGAAAACAGACGCTTGCCGCTGCCGGAGGACACGACCGATACGGCCGTGTTTCGGGATCAGTTCGTCTTCGGTGTGCGCAGCCCGTGGACCGCGCCGGACGGCACGACGTGCAAGCCTGACGGTCTCTATTCGCTCGATCTGGCGCACTGGGTTGAGACCGGTGTGATCGGACGCGTTGAAACCTTGCTAGAGCCGGCCTATCGCGTGTCGATCAGCGGGCTTGCCCGCACTCAGGACCGGCTTTTCATAAGCCTGATGGACAATGTGCGCGGCAAGGTTCTTGTCGGCGAGCGCAAAGCGGGAGCGTGGTCGCTGAAGCCCGTGGCACTGCCGGACAATGGCACGGTCGGCATCAGCCATGCCGAGCATTTCGGCTCCAGCGTCTCTTTCTCCTTCACTGATTTCCTGACGCCGAGTTCGATCATCTGGTCGGACGACGATGGCGAAACGCTGGAGACGGTGAAGTCGCAGCCGGCGCGCTTCGATGCCGGACCACTCATCTCCGAGCAGTTCGAGGCCCGTTCCAAGGACGGCACCATGATCCCTTATTTCGTCGTCAGGCGGAGAGACCAGAAGCGTCCGGTGCCGACGCTGCTCTACGGCTATGGCGGATTCGAAGTGCCGCTGCTGCCCGGTTATGCCGGCGTACGCGGCAGGCTTTGGCTGGAGAAGGGCAACGCCTATGTGCAGGCCTGTATTCGTGGCGGCGGCGAATTCGGCCCGGCCTGGCACCAGGCGGCGCTCAAAGGCAACCGCCAGAACGGCTTCGACGACTTCGCCGCGGTGGCGCGGGACGTCGTCGAGCGAGGCATCGCCACGGCTTCCTCGCTGGGGATCCAGGGCGGCTCGAATGGCGGCCTGCTGACCGGCGTTTCGCTGACGCAGCATCCCGAGCTTTTCGGCGCCGTTATCATCGAGGTGCCACTGCTCGACATGCTGCGATACACGCAATTGCCGCCTGGCGCCTCGTGGATGGCCGAATATGGCGACCCTTCGCTGCCGGAAGACGCGAAATGGCTTTCAGCCTATTCGCCCTACCAGCATGTCGAGGAGGGCATCGCCTATCCGCCTGTCCTGCTCACCACATCGACGGCCGACGATCGGGTGCATCCGGGCCATGCCCGCAAGATGGCCGCCCGGCTTCAGGAGGCGGGTCATGCCAGGACATTGTTCTTCGAGGAGACGGAAGGCGGACATGGCGGTCGCGGCGACCGCAGACCGCAAGCGGCGCAGACGGCGATGAAATATGTCTTCCTGCAAAGGGCGCTGAGCGCCACGGCCTGAACTTGTTTCGGGCGACTAGAACAGGAGTGGTGCGCCGTAACCTCCATTTGACCTGAACCGTTGGTCCCAGCCAATCCGAACGCAAAACCGTTTCGCACTTTTGCAGGAATTGCTCTAAGATGCCTGGCATGGCTCACGCTAGGCTATCGGCACGCGCATTCCGGGTCGCGGTGACACCGTCATCGCGGACCCTGCGCGCCGAGCTTCTGCGTTTGTGCGCCCGCATCGGCTATTCGCCTCCTGTGCGCCTCTGAAACATTCGCCCCGGCACCAGCCGGCATGAATTTCAGAGGGAAATATCGATATGACCTACCAGAATTATTCGCTGAAGCAGCTTCAGCAGATCGACGCCGCGCACCATCTGCATCCCTTCACGGACCACAAGGAATTGCGCGAGACCGGTTCGCGCATCATCACCCACGCCAACGGGCCGTTCATCTACGATTCCGAAGGGGCGGAAATCCTCGACGGGATGGCTGGCCTTTGGTGCGTCAGCATCGGCTATGGCCGGGATGAGCTGGCCGATGCGGCTTACGCGCAGATGAAGGAGCTGCCCTACTACAATTCCTTCTTCAAATGCTCGACGCCGACACCGGTGCTGCTGTCGAAGAAGCTGGCGGAGATCGCACCCAAGCACATCAACCAGGTGTTTTACGGCTCGTCAGGCTCCGAAGCCAACGACACGGCCCTGCGCCTGGTGCGCCATTACTGGGCGCTGGAAGGCAAGCCGGAGAAGAACCGCATCATCTCGCGCAAAATGGGCTATCACGGTTCCACCGTCGCGGGCACGTCGCTGGGCGGCATGGACCTGATGCACAAGCAGCTCGGCGGCGCGGTTCCCAACATCGTCCATGTGATGATGCCCTATGCGTTCGAGCTGGCTCTGCCCGGCGAGAGCGATCACGATTTCGGCCTGCGCGCGGCAAAGGCGGTCGAGGACGCGATCCTCGAAGCCGGCCCCGACAAGGTCGCGGCCTTCATCGGCGAGCCGGTGATGGGCGCAGGCGGCGTCAAGATCCCACCGGCGAGCTACTGGCCGGAAGTCCAGCGCATCTGCCGCAAATACGACGTGCTGCTGATGCTGGACGAGGTCATCACCGGCTATGGCCGCACCGGTGAATGGTTCGCGGCGCAGACCTTCGGCATCGAGCCCGACACCATTACCACCGCAAAGGCGCTGACCTCCGGCTACCAGCCGCTCTCGGCGCTGCTGGTCGGCGATCGCATCGCCGCGGCGCTGGTGGAGAAGGGCGGCGAGTTCTATCACGGCTACACCTATTCCGGTCACCCGGTGGCCTGTGCCGTTGCGCTGAAGAATCTCGAGATCATCGAGCGGGAAGGGCTGGTCGACCGTGTGAGGAACGATACCGGCCCTTATTTCGCGCAGGCTTTGCAGGAGCGCATCGCCGGGCATAATCTGGTCGGCGAAGTGCGATCCATCGGGCTGATGGGTGCGATCGAGATCGTCAAGGACAAGGCGACGCGGGAGCGGTTCCTGCCGGGCGGCAGCGCCGCGGTCACCGTCCGCGACCACGCGATCGGACAAGGCATGATGCTGCGCGCCACAGGCGACACGATGATCCTGTCGCCACCGCTGATCTGGACGGGCGACACCATCGACATGGCTTGCGAGCGGATCGGGAAGGCGCTGGATCTCGCGCAGGCGGACCTGCGCAAGCTGTAAGAGCCGGCGCCTCCTGCCGGGCGGCCTTGTGAGACGAGATCGCCCGGCGTTCCACGACATGCTTCTTGGTCAGGAACAACTTCATCCCCTCATGCGTAGTGTGGGAGGCAGCGGCCTGGCCGCGACAAGGGGGACAACGATGAGAAAAGCCGGCAAGAGCCGACAGGCGCGAGAAGCCGCCAGCATCGGCGCCGATCTGATGCTGGCGCCGTTGGTGGCGATGATGCGCCTGCCGCTGATGGCGATGGATCACGGCAGCAGGGAGCCCTGGGGCACGGAGAGCGCACTTGCGGTGAACGAGAAGACCGCCGCGATGGCCGAGGGTGTCCTTGCCGCGCATGTCTCCTTCCTGGGTTCGGCGCTGGGCTTCTGGCCGGAACTGCTTTCCGGTCGCACGCCATCGTTGCTCAACGGCGTTGCGGCGGAGCGGTCGATCAGCGCCGCGCTGACGCCGGCCAGCCGCGCCGTGAAGGCCAATTTTCTGCGCCTGTCCCGCAAGACCTGACGAGAGTCACTTCCAGACGATCGACGGGCACCAAAACCGTTTACCGTTCTGGTGGCGGTGGTTTAATACCGGTCAGGCAGAGCCGCTGAAGCGGCTTCTGCATGTTCTTGTGCGGATGTGTCCATCCGGTCGGTAACATCTCTTGAGGGGCACGTGCATATGGCGAGTTCGGTTCGTGCGGTCGTGGTCGGTGGCGGTTGCGTGGGTGCCGGCATCCTCTATGGCCTGGCAAAGCGCGGCTGGACCGACGTCGCCCTGCTGGAGCGAACGCAGCTTACGGCAGGCTCGACCTGGCATGCGGCCGGGCTCATCCCCTCTTATGCGCGCAGCCGCAATATCGGCCGCATGATCGCCAGGTCGATCGAGATCTATGAAAGGCTGGAGGCCGAAACGGGTCAGAAGGTCGGCTGGCACAAATGCGGCCAGTTGCGCATTGCCAACACGCGGGACAGGCTCGACGAGTACAAGAGCTATATGGATGTCGCCGAGACGCAGGGTGTGCAGGCCCGCATCGTATCGCCGGCGGAGGCGCGGGAGATCTGGCCCCTCCTCGACAACAAGCAGATGCTTGGCGCTCTCTACCATCCCGACGACGGCCACATTGCGCCGGCCGACGTCACCCAGGCCATGGCCAAGGGTGCGCGCGACCTCGGGGCAAAGGTGCATCTAGGCACGGAGGTGGTGGGTTTCGAGCGGATGCTGGGCGGCGAATGGAAGGTCAGGACCACTCGCGGCGATTTCGTCTGCGAACACGTCATCCTCGCAACCGGCAACTATGCTCGCCAGACGGGCGCCATGCTGGGGCTCGACATTCCGGCGATCCCGATCCTGCATCAGTATTGGATCACAGAGGCTGTTCCCGAAATCGTGGAACGCAAGCGAAGTGGCTTTCCGGAAATGCCGATCCTCCGCGATGAGGGTTTCGAAGGCTATTTGCGCGAGGAAGGCGACGGGCTGATGTTCGGTCCCTATGAGCGGACCGAACAGCTCAAGCTGTTCGCCGAAAACGGCGTGCCGGAATGGTTCGGCGCCGATCTGCTGGACGAGGATTTCGACGCCGTTTCCTGGAACTGGGAGCGCGCCACCGAGCTGGTTCCCGCGCTCGGCCGCGCCGGCCTCAAGCGGAACGTGCGAGGACCCTTCCAGATGACGGCCGATGAGCTGCCGTTGATGGGCCAGGCATGGGGCCTGGAGAATGTGTGGCTCGCCGAAGGCGTGCCGGGCGGCATCCTTTGGGGCGGAGCGATTGGCTACTACCTCTCCGAGCGGATCGTGGAGGGTGGCAACAGCCTCGACACGGCGGAACTGGATCCTCGCCGGTTCGGCGACTATGCCAACAAGAACTGGACCCGGGAAAAGGTGAGGGAAGCCTGGGGCACCCACGCCACCCAGCATTATCCCGGCCAGGACATGCCGGCGTCGCGACCGCAAAAAACGGCTCCATCCTACGACCGCCTGAGCCAGCTCGGCGCGGTATGGGACGTGTTGAACGGCTGGGAGATGCCAAGCTGGTTCGCACCCGAAGGCGTCGAAGCGCGTAATGTCTACAGCTGGCGCTGGACTGCCAAGGGCAGCTACGTCGACGCGGAGGTGCAGGCCGTTCGCAAGGCCGCCGGCCTGGTCGAGATGACGCCGATGACCAAGTTCGAGGTCAGCGGGTCAGGAGCCGAACGCTGGCTCGACGCAATCCTGGCGAACAAGCTGCCAAGCCTCGGCCGTGTCGTGCTTGCCCATCACCTGACGGCGGGCGGCGGCGTGCAGGCGGAGTATGTTGTGGCACGGCTGCGGAGCGACCAGTTCTACCTGATTTCGACGCCGCGCGCCGAACGACTGAATTTCGATGAGCTGTGCCGGCTGCTGCCGAAGGACGGCAGCGTGCAGCTGCGCAATGTCAGTGGAGATCGCGGTGCTTTCACAATTGTTGGGCCCAAAGCCCGCGATGTCTTGCAGCCGTTGACGGAAATCGACCTCTCCAACGAAGCCTTCCCATGGTTCAGCGCCCGGTCCGGCACTGTCGGCATGGCGAGCGATGTGAGGCTGTTGCGCGTCAACTACTCCGGCGAACTGGGATGGGAACTCTATCACCCACTCTGCTACCAGCGGCACTTGCTTGACGCGCTCCTGGCGTCAGGAGAGGCGCACGGGCTGAGGCTGGTTGGGCTTCAGGCGCTTGAGTCGCTGCGTCTCGATAAATCCTACCGGGCGATGTATCGCGACATGAATCTCGAGATGTCAGCCTGGGAGAGCGGTCTCGATCGCTTCATCAATCTCGATAAGGATTTCATCGGCCGTGCCGCGCTGGAAGCAAAGCGCACGCAACTGGCACGCCGGATCGTCACACTGTCGATAGACACGGATGGTGCCAGCGCATTTGCTTTCGAGGGCGTCCATCGCGAAGGCAAGCTCGTGGGCCACGTCACTTCGGCGGGCTATTCCTACACTTTTGGTCACGACATCGCGCTGGCGCTGTTGCCGCTGGACCTTGGTTTGGTGGGCACCGAGCTGGAAGTGTCGATCCTCGGCCAGCGCCGGCCGGCAAGGGTGATCGCCGATTCGCCCTATGACCCGAGCGGCGCGCGCGGGCGAATGTAAGGCATTTCCGGTCGACCGCCTTCCGACTCGTCCGGAGCAAAACGCAAAAAACCGCGCTCCAGGGGAACGCGGCTTTGCCAGATACGCATGGAGTTTCGCTACGCAAACATTTTGCGAAACATGTTGGGCACTTGTCGAGACTTACGGGCTCCGGTACGCGAGACCTGATCCGGAGCGCCGGGCGGTGCGATATGTCCGCCTCGCAATCCGTTTTACAGAAACATCGTTACCGCCGGGTTATCGAGAGCTTAAGCAAATCTAAATTTGCCGGGTTTCTGCCAATACCGAAGAAAAACAAGTTATATTAGCGACTTATGTATTAGCGCCGCGCAAGAAGTTGATAATGCCGGAAAAGTCGGCGTCGGCATGCCCCTGGGCGTTGAACAGCGCATAAAGTTGTGCCGCCTCCGAACCCAGTGGAGTTACGGCTCCTGAACCAAGCGCTGCTTCCTGCGCCAGCTTCAAGTCCTTCAACATGAGCGCGGCGGCAAAACCGGGCTTGTAGTCGCGGTTGGCCGGCGAGGTCGGCACCGGGCCGGGCACCGGGCAATAGGTGGTCAGCGACCAGCATTGGCCCGACGAGGTCGAGGCGACGTCGTACAGCGCCTGATGCGACAGGCCGAGCTTTTCGGCCAGCACGAAGGCTTCGGCGACGCCGATCATCGAAATTCCGAGGATCATGTTGTTGCAGATCTTGGCGGCCTGTCCGGCGCCGTCGCCACCGCAATGGACGACACGTCCGGCCATTGGCTTCAGTATCGGCTCGGCAGCGGCAAAAGCCGCATCGGAGCCGCCGGCCATGAAGGTGAGGGTGCCGGCCGTGGCCCCGACGGTACCCCCCGAGACTGGCGCATCGATCGACAAGAGGCCGTGTTCAGCCGCTGTGGCATGCGCCTTGCGCGCCGACTCGACGTCGATGGTCGAAGAATCAATGAACAGCGCGCCGGTCTTCGCCTTGGGAGCAACGTCCTCATAGACCGACAGCACATGCTTGCCGGCCGGCAGCATGGTGATCACCACATCGGCGTCCTTCACCGCTGCCGGCGCGTTCGCCATGATGACGACACCATGATCGCGGGCGACCGTGAGATTCTCCGGGACCAAATCGAAACCGTGCACGGCATGCCCCGCTTTGACCAAGTTGGCGGCCATCGGATTGCCCATATTACCGAGGCCGATGAAGGCGATGATTGTCATGACGGTGCTCCTGGACAGGCAGTAGGCAGTAGGCAGTAGGCAGTAGGCGCTTTATTCGGGCGCCAGTTTGATAATGAGTTTGCGAAGCATTTTCCCGAGGCCCTCGGTCGCTAACAGTAGCTGATGAGCTTGATCATGTGTGGCAAGACCGATGCGCTCAGCGATCTGGAGATTGTCTCGAACTCCTTCAGCGAGCCTTGGGCTATCCGGAGAAATTGCTGGTAAGAACCTCTGTTGTCCCGGCCATAACCCTCGGCGATGTTTGCCGGGATGGAGGTGGCCGAGCGGCGGATTAGGCTGGTTAAGCCATAAAGTTCTTCTTTCGGCCATGTCTTGGTCAAGCAGTAGGTGCTTACGGCTAGGTCCATCGCCTGCTGCCACACGATAAGATCCTTGTACGAGTTGATCTTGCCGGTCATCCTTCACCTACTGCCTACTGCCTACTGCCTACTGCCTACTGCCTACTGCCTACTGCCTACTGCCTACTGCCTACCAATCAACGCCCGCGCGATGATGACGCGCATGATCTCGTTGGTGCCTTCGAGGATCTGGTGCACGCGCAAATCCCGCACCAGCTTCTCGATGCCGTAGTCGTGCAGGTAGCCGTAGCCGCCGAGCAGCTGCAGCGCGTCATTGGCGACGGTGAAACCGGTATCGGTGACGAAGCGCTTGGCCATGGCCGACCATTTGCCGGCATCGGGTGCCTTGCGGTCGAGCTTCGCGGCGGCGGCATAGAGGAACATGCGGGCCGCTTGCAGTTCTGTCTCCATGTCGGCCAGCCGGAACTGAAGTGCCTGGAACTGGTTGATCCTGGAACCGAACGCCTTGCGCTGGGCGGTGTAGTCCAGCGCCTTGTCGAGTGCGGATTGCGCGCCGCCTAGCGAACACGCCGCGATGTTCAGCCGCCCCCCGTCCAGCCCAGCCATGGCGATGCCGAAGCCGGCACCTTCGCCCGACAAGAGGTTTTCGGCAGGCACCTTGCAATCCTCGAAAATGACCTGGCGCGTCGACTGCATGTGCCAGCCCATCTTGTGTTCGTTGACGCCGAAGGAAAGGCCGGGCGCATCGTTGGGTACGATCATGGTAGAAATGCCCTTCGGCCCGTCCGCGCCGGTGCGCACCATGACGGCATAGATATCGCTGTCGCCGGCGCCGGAAATGAACTGCTTGGTGCCGTTGAGAATGTAGTCTGAGCCGCTCTTCACCGCCCGCGTCTTCAGGGCCGCGGCGTCGGATCCGGAACCGGGTTCGGTCAGGCAATAGCTGGCCAGCCACTCCATCGAGGTGAGCTTCGGCAGGAAGCGCTGACGCTGCTCGTCATTGCCGAAGCGGTCGATCATCGAGGCCACCATGTTGTGGATCGATATGAAGGACGAAAAGGCCGGGTCGGCGTGCGACAAGGCCTCGAAGATCAGCACAGCATCGAGCCGTCCGAGGGCGGAGCCGCCGACATCGTCCCTGACGTAGATGCCGCCGAGGCCGAGCGGCCCGGACTCCCTGATGACATCGGCCGGGAAATGCCGTTCGCGGTCCCAGACGAGGGCATTCGGCGCGACCCGGTCGGCGGCAAAAGCGCGCGCCATCTCCTGGATGGCCCGCTGTTCCTCGTTGAGTTCGAACTGGCTGGTGCTCGCATCGACCGCGGCGTCCATGGCGTGCTCCTTGGGTTGGCTCGCTGGCCTGTTGTTTTTGGCTTTGCGCGCGTAGCAATCTAGACCAATGATGGCGTCGCGCAACCCGAGCCGCGGCGGAGTGGATGTGCGCCAACCCGGAGCGCGATGTGACGACAAGTTTCGACGAATTGCTGGGCCGGTTCCGTGCCTATCTCGCTTCCGTGGACGATGCCATGGTGCGCGATGTGGTGGCGCGCATCGGCTGGGAGGCGCCAAGCCGCTCGCTCGAGCCGCATCCACTCGCCTGCCTTCGCCATCTCGATCGTGCAGCCGCGGTCGCGTCGCCCGATGCAAAGAAGCTGGTGCGATGGGTGGCGCAGCGATGCGACGAATTGCATTGGGGGCAGACCTATACGGAGGCGGATTTCAGCAAGCGCTTCGTCGACAATTATGGCTGGCTGGAAGTACTGGGCACCAGAGGTCATTTCGCCAATGACGAGTTTGCGGCCGGCCTTTTGATCCTGGGGCCCGACATTGTTTACCCCGATCACCACCATGTCGCCGAGGAGATCTATATTCCACTGACCGGCGGCACCGAGTGGCGGATGGGCGAGGGCGCGTTTCGCCGGCGGGACGCCGGCGAGGTCGTGCACCATGCTTCCAACGTCAATCACGCCATGCGAACCGGCGAGGAGCCACTTGTAGCCCTTTACGTCTGGCGAGGCGGGCCGCTGGCGCAGAAATCCACGATCACCGGAACCGCGACGCAGGACCGTTCCTGATGGCCAAGGCGATCATGCTGCAAGGCACGGGTTCGGATGTCGGCAAGACGGTGCTGGTGGCGGGGCTGTGCCGGGCCGCCAGGAACCGCGGGCTCAACGTGCGTCCATTCAAGCCGCAGAACATGTCCAACAATGCCGCCGTTGCCAACATAGAAGGCGGCGACAATGCCGGCGGCGAGATCGGCCGCGCGCAGTGGCTGCAGGCGATCGCCTGTGGCGTCGCGCCGTCCGTGCACATGAATCCGGTGCTGCTGAAACCCCAGACGGATATCGGCGCCCAGGTCATCGTCCAGGGCAAGGTGTTCGGCGAGGCCCGTGCGCGCGACTACCAGGCGCTCAAGGGTCGGCTGATGGAAGCCGTGCTCGATTCCTGGGCGAAGGTCGGCGAGGGTGCTGATCTCGTCATCGTCGAGGGCGCCGGTTCGCCGGCCGAGATCAACCTTCGCAGCCGCGACATCGCCAACATGGGTTTTGCCACGCGCGCCGATGTGCCGGTGGTGCTGGTTGGCGACATCGACCGAGGCGGTGTCATCGCCTCGGTCGCCGGCACGCATCTGATCCTGCCGGAAGAAGATCGGCGCATGATCGTCGGCTATCTCATCAACAAGTTCCGCGGCGATGTTTCGCTGTTCGATGACGGCCTGAAAGCCATCGAGAGGTTCACGGGCTGGCGCTGCTTCGGCGTCGTGCCATGGCTGAAGGCGGCGGCGCGATTGCCTTCGGAGGATTCGGTCGTGCTGGAACGGCTTGCATCCGGTGAGGCGCGGGCGCTGAAAGTCGCTGTGCCGATGCTTGGCCGTATCGCCAATTTCGACGATCTCGACCCGCTCAAGGCCGAACCGCAGGTCGAGGTCGTCTTCGTGCCGCCGGGAAAGCCGCTGCCAGCCGATGCCGGTCTGGTGGTCATTCCAGGGTCCAAGTCGACCATCGGCGATCTTTTGAAGTTTCGGGAAAATGGCTGGGACCGCGATCTTCTTGCCCACCGCAAGCGCGGCGGCCATGTGGTCGGCATTTGCGGCGGATACCAGATGCTGGGCCGTATCGTGCGCGATCCCGACGGAATCGAGGGCAGCGTCACCGAGGCAGACGGGCTCGGCCTGCTAGACGTCGAGACGGTGATGGAGGCGGAAAAGACCGTGCGCAACATCAGTGCGCGATCCGTGCCGTTCGACCTGCCGCTGGACGGCTATGAAATCCACCTCGGCCGCACCACGGGACCAGACACCGCACGGCCGTCGGCAATCATCAATGGGGCCGAGGACGGAGCGATCTCCGCCGATGGCAAGGTGATCGGCACCTATCTCCACGGACTGTTCGGCGCCGATGC
This sequence comes from Mesorhizobium sp. ES1-1, assembly GCF_020164785.1. Classification (GTDB taxonomy): domain Bacteria; phylum Pseudomonadota; class Alphaproteobacteria; order Rhizobiales; family Rhizobiaceae; genus Mesorhizobium. The sequence continues at coordinate 493,221 of NZ_JAIUGX010000004.1, forward strand.
ATTTCGTGGCAAGTTCCTCGAGAGCCTCGGCATCAAGGGCGGCGGCATCGACTATCGCGCCGAGGTCGAGCGAGCGCTCGATGAGGTTGCGGTCGGACTGGAGACCCATCTCGACTGCGATGCGATTTTTTCGCTTGCGCGTTAGGATCGCTGCATTGTCCGCACCAAAAGCGCCCGGCCTCTAACCGGGCGCTTCGTGTTAAGCCTGGATTTAAGGTGCTACGCGCCGCGCATCAGGCAGCCAATGGCCAGCACGACGAAAGCGATGGTGACGATCCATACCGAGGCGACTGGGATAAATGCGAGAACCCCAAGTGCCGCGAGAACGCCGATAATGGCGATAACAACAGAAATAATGAAAACGATCTGGGTAGGTGCGCTGAGATTCATGACTGGCTCCTCCGACATGATTCGAACATCGGTATTCTATCAGTGGCCGTGATCACACACCAATCATGACGCGCATCGGGTTGGCGGGATCGGCCAGTAGCTTTACGGCAAGCGCCAGGCAGACAATCACCAGCAACGGCTTGATCAGCCGTGCGCCGATGCGCATGGCCAGGCTGGCCCCGACACGCGCGCCGAGGAATTGGGCGATCCCCATCATCAGGCCGATCTTCCAATAGACGACGCCATAGGCGGCGAAGACAATAAAGCCCCCCAAATTGGACGCGAAATTGAGCAGTTTCGTATGTGCCGTCGCCTTCAGCACGCCGTAGCCGGCCAGCGCCACGAAGGCCAGCATGTAGAAGGAGCCGGCACCCGGACCGAACAGCCCGTCGTAGAAGCCGATGGCCGGAACAAGGGTCAGTCCGAACAGGAAAGGCGACAGGCGCTCGGTACGATCAATGTCGTTCATGTTGGGCTTCAACGCGAAATAGAGGGCGATGGCGATAAGCACGATCGGCAACACCGCGCGCAGGATATCGCCCGGCACGACCGTTGCCAGCAGGGCGCCCACGGCACCGCCGACGAGTGCCAGCAGCGCCGACGGCAACTGTCGGCGCAGGTCGACATGCCCTTTCGACGCGTAGTGGATGGTCGCCGAAGCCGAGCCGAACATGCCCTGCAATTTGTTCGTCGCAAGCGCCTGCACCGGCGTAAAGCCGGCAAGGAGCAAGGCGGGCACCGTGATCAGTCCGCCGCCGCCCGCGATCGAATCGACAAAGCCCGCGGCAAAGGCGGCGAAGGCGAGCATGACGACGGTGTGGGTGGCGAGATCGAACATCGGATCGATGGAGCAATGGGGTGGTGACGATGGCGGGCATCGCGCGATCGGAAGGTTCGATCACGCCAATCCGGTTTGCGCAAGACCGATTTCGCGCTACGTATGAGCGAATCGGAAAGGGACCGTGATGGCGTTCGCACTGCTGAACCAGATACGCTCTATCTTCGATGGCGACCCGGGCGTGCGCAAGGTGGCCGACGATCCCGTCCTGTCGGCGGAACTCCTGATGCTTTTCCGCATGATCCTGGCCGACGGTTCGGTCAGCGAGAGCGAGATGATCGCCTTTCGGCGCATCTGCAGGGATGCCTTTGGCATACCGGAAACAAGCATCGACAGCGTCATCGATTATCTCAACGAGTTCGGCTACGAGACCAATGGCTCGCAGGCCATAGCGCTGTTCCGTGACCTCGACCTGGACCGACGTAAACAACTGGCCCTCCATATGGCTGAGATCGCCAAGGCGGATTCGCACCTGGCCGACAGCGAGGTGCGCCTGCTTCGCCGCACGCTCGAGCTGCTCGACATCAGCCCGGTCGATGGCGTGAAGCGGGAAGACTAGCAACGAGCCGCTTCGGGAAGCGTTCGCTCAGCCCTGTTCGCGCAGGCGCCGCGCAATCGCGACGCGCAGATCCGGAGCCGCGGCGACAAGAGCCCGCGCAGCGTCCGACCGCGGATGACCGAGAACCTCGCTTGTTTTGCCGCGCTCGACAATCTTGCCGCAATGCATGACCAGTACCTCGTCCGAAATGGCGCGAGCGACGGTAAGGTCATGGGTGATGAAGAGGTAGGCGATGCCGTGTCTGCGGTTGAGCTCTGCGAAGAGATCAAGAATCTGGGCGCGGATCGAAACGTCCAGCGCCGACACCGGCTCGTCGGCGACAATCAGCTTGGGCCGAGTGATGATGGCACGCGCGATCGACAGGCGCTGGCGCTGGCCACCTGAGAATTCGTGCGGATATTTGTCGAGGTCGCGCTGGTCGAGCCCGACTTCGTGCAGAGCATGCGCCACCATCTCGCGGCGCTCGGCGCGCGACAGTTTCTTATCCAGCACGTGCAGGGGCTCGGCGACCAGTCTTTCGACTTTCTGGCGCGGGTCGAAGGAACCGTAGGGGTCCTGGAAGACGACCTGCATGTCGCGCCTGACCGGCTTCAACTCGGCTTGCCTCTTGCCAGTGATGGTTTCACCGCGGAACCGGATCGTGCCCGAACTCGGCCGATCGAGCGCCAGGATCATACGCGCAAGCGTGGACTTGCCGCAGCCCGAGCGTCCCACCAGCGCCACCGATTGCCCGGGCGCCATCGACAGGGAAACATTGTCGACGGCGCGTGTGTCGGGCGCGCGGCTGAACAGCGAGACGCGGCGGCCTGGATAGTCGCGCGTCACGCCGTCGACCTGGAGCAGGGGCTGGCCCGCGGCCCCGCCATGCGGCCTGGCGCGCTCCGGCACATGCATTGAGGCCTGTGCCAACTGGCGCGTATACGGGTGGAGTTGTTCGGAGAGCGTGCGCGCCGTGTCGCCGGATTCCATCACTTCGCCATGGCGCAGGATGGTGATGCGGTCGGCCATCTCGGTGACGACTGCAAGGTCATGCGAGATCAATAGCAGGCCCATGCGGCTCTCGGCGACGAGATCACGCAACAGGTCGAGGATCTGCGCTTGCAGCACGACGTCGAGCGCCGTCGTCGGCTCGTCTGCGATGAGCAGTTTCGGCTTCAATGCGCAGGCGATGGCGATGACGACGCGCTGACGCTGGCCGCCCGAGAGTTGATGCGGATAGCGAGACAGCGGGAATTCCGCCTCCGGCAGGCCGACGCGGTCCAACATCTTTCGGGCACGCTCTTCCGCTTCCGCGCGCGTGACTTTGGTGTGCCAGCGTATGCCCTCGGCCACCTGTTCGCCGATCGTCTTGACCGGATTGAGCGCGGTCATCGGCTCCTGGAACACCATGCCGATATCGGCGCCGCGCAGGGCGCACATCTGGTCCTCTCTTGCGGCGAGGATGTCGATGCCGTCGAATGTGACGCGCCCGGTGGCGCGCGCGGCGTAGGGCAGGAGCCGCATCAGCGTCAGTGCCGTCATCGACTTGCCGGAGCCTGATTCACCCACCAATCCCACGACCTCGCCGCTCGCGACGGATAGCTCCACTTCCCTGAGGATCGGCGCGTCGCCGATGGATAGCGACAGGTTCTTAATTTCGAGCAGGCTCATCGGCGCCGCCGCGATTTCGGATCAAGAATATCGGCAATGCCGTCACCCAGAAGATTGAGGCCCAGTACGCTGATGACGATCGCCATGCCCGGAAAGATCGCCATCCATGGCGCCACGACCATGCGAGTCTGGGCGTCGAACAGCATCCGCCCCCAGCTGGGCAAAGGCGGCTGCGCGCCCAGGCCCAGATAGGACAGCCCGGCTTCGGCCAGGATGGCCAGGGCGAACTGGATGGTGCCCTGCACGAGGAGCAGCGTGGCGATGTTGGGTAGCACGTGCTCGACAGTGATCTGAGTGCTGGTCTTGCCGGCGGCGCGAGCGGCCAGGATGAACTCGCGCGGCCAGATGGCCAGCGCGCCGGCGCGGGCGACGCGGGCAAAGACCGGGATGTTGAAGATGCCGATGGCGATGATGGCGTTGACGGCGCCCGGCCCGAAGATGGCCGTGATCATGATGGCCGACAGAAGGGCGGGGAAGGCGAAGACGAGATCATTGATGCGCATCAGCACCTCGTCGACAAGGCCGCCGCGCGCTGCAGCAAACGCGCCGAGCGGCACGCCGATACCCATGCCGATGCCGACCGCGATTAGCGCCACGGCGATGGAATTGCGGGCGCCGACCATGATCATCGACAGGATGTCGCGACCGAAATGGTCGGTGCCGAACCAATGCGCCGCTGAGGGCGCCTGGATCTTGTCCGATATGACCAGTCTGGTGACGTCGTAAGGCGTCCAGAAATAGGAGACGATCGCCGTCGCCAGGACCAGTATGGTGATGACGAAGCCGGCCACGAAGGCGCCGTTGCGGAATGACCTGGCAAGGATGCCAGTGACGGTCTCCCGAGGAATGTCCGGGTGCACCGTCACTGCCGGTTTCTCAGGCGCGGGTCGATGATCGCATAGGAAAGGTCGACGATGAGGTTGACGGCGATGACCGCCGCGACCAGCAGCATGACGACGCTTTCCACCACGATCAGGTCGCGCTGGGTGATGGCCTGGAACACCAGCCTGCCGAGGCCGGGCAGGTAGAAGACATTCTCGATGATGATCGTGCCGGCAAGCAGGAAGGCGAATTGCAGGCCAAGGATGGTCAGCACCGGGATCATCGCATTGCGCAATGCGTGCCGCCATAGGACCGCGCGGTAGGGCAGGCCTTTGGCACGCGCCGTGCGGATATAGTCCTCGTTGAGCACCTCGATCAGCGCCGAGCGGGTGACGCGGGCCAGGATCGCGGCCTGCGGCAGGGCAAGCGCCAAGGCCGGCAGCAGAAGGGATCGCAGCGCCTGCCAGGCGCCGGCACTCCAGCCCGGGAATCCGCCTGCCGGGACAAGGCGCAGCCAGACTGCAAAGACATAGATCAGCATCAGGGCGAACCAGAAATTCGGAATGGCGACGCCAAGCTGGGCGGTGCCCATCGCCAGCGTGTCACCGGCGCGTCCGCGACGGCCGGCGGAAAACAGGCCGACCGGGATAGCGATGACGGTCGAGAGGGCAAGCGCGATGAGCGCCAGGGGCAGCGATACGGCGAGCCGCTCGCGCACGAGATCGATGACCGGCACCGAATAGGTGTAGGAGCGGCCGAAATCCAGGCTAAGCAATCCGCCCGCCCAGTGCAGGTAGCGCCACGGCAGCGGCGCGTTCAAGCCCATCTGGTCGCGCAAGAGTTGCAGCTGGTCGGCGCTGGCGTTCATGCCCAGCATCAGCCGCGCGGGATCACCGGGGAGGATTTCGAGCACCGCGAACACCACCATAGAGGCGAGAACCAGCGTGGCGATGGCGGTGGCCAGGCGCTTTGCAACGTAGGCGCTCATCGGGGGTTAGGGGACGATGTTGGGGCTTGCGCGATATTGTATAGCGTGCTGGCCGGACAAAGATCGCGTTCCGGCCCGCCCCCCTCTGTCCTGCCGGACATCTCCGCCGCAAGGGGGGCGATTGAGCTCACATTGGTCCTTTCGCCTATCGCCAACGCTGTATGGTTGTCGGTGGCGCGGAAGCTGCCGATCTCCCCCCTTGCGGGGGAAATGCCAGGCAGGGCAGAGGGGCGTGGCACGGAGCGCAAGCGTTTAGCCAGCCGCCTCATTCGCTCCACTTCACCTTGGTCAAATCATTGGCCTGGATCGGCGCATTTTCCCACAGGCCTTGGAGTTTGGCGTCCCAGACGCCGACCTTGGGTAGCTCGTAGAGGAAGCCTACCACGGCGTCGTCGGCCAGGATCTTTTGGGCTTGTCCCAGCAACACCTTGCGCTTGGCTTCGTCGGAAGTAAGGTTCAGGTCGGCGATGACCTTATCAAAGGCCGGATTGTCGTAATTGAAATAATAGTCCTTGCGGGAATAGATATCGATGTCGTTGGGCTCGGTGTGCGAAACGATGGTCAGGTCGTAGTCCTTCTTGGCAAACACCTGGTCCAGCCATTGCGCCCATTCGACGGGGATGATTTCCAGATCGATGCCGACGTCGCGCAGCTGCGACGCGATGATTTCGCCGCCAAGCCGGGCATAGGAGGGCGGGGGCAGTTTCAGCGTGGCCTTGAAGCCGTTCTCGACACCCGCCTCCTTGAGAAGCTGCTTGGCCTTGGCCAAATCATGCGGGTAGCGGCCGGTCAGGTCGACATAGTCCTTGCTGGCCGGCGACATGTGCGAGCCGATCGGCAGGCCGAGGCCGGCCGAGGCGCCATCGATGATCGCCTTGCGGTCGAGCGCGTAGGAGATGGCCTGCCTGACCTGCAGCTTGTCGAAGGGGGGCTTCTTGTTGTTGATCGAGAGGATGGTCTCACCTTCGGTCGAGCCGATCACCACCTTGAAACGCGGATCGTCCTTGATCTGGGCGACACTGTCGGGGTCGAAGAACGGAAAGGCCTGGATATCGCCTGAGAGCAGCGCCGGCACGGCGGCGGCGGCATCGGGCACGATGCGGAACTCGGCCTTGTCGAGAAACGCCGGAGTACCCCAGTAATCATCGGATTTCACCAGGGTGATCGACGATCCCTTGGCCCAGGACTGGAATTTGAATGGTCCGGTACCGATGGGCTTTTCCTTGTTGGTGCCGGCTGACTCGGCCGCTACGATCACCGCGTCGCCCCAAGCCATATTGTAGGGGAAGGAGCCCTGCGCGTTCCTGAGCGTGACCTGCACGGTGGCGGGATCGACCACATCGACCTTGTCGATGGCCGCGAACAGGTTTTTTTGCGCATTGACCGAATTGTCGGCGCGGGCGCGGTCCAGCGAAAATTTCACGTCACTGGCGTCGAAGTCCGTTCCGTCGTGGAATTTCACCCCCTTGTGCAGCCTGAACGTATAGGCTTTGCCGTCGTCGGAAACGGTCCAGCTTTCGGCCAGATCCGGCAGCACCTCGCCGTTCGGGCCAATGCGGGTCAGGCCTTCGAACACATTGGCGTAGAGGACCTCGTCGATGGCGGCGGCCGCGCCGGCCGTCGGATCGAGGTGCGGCGGTTCCAGCGGAATTCCTATGACGAGGTCGGCGCGCGCGGCGAACGCCGCATCTGCGGAGAGCGACAAGACGGCGGCGGCCAGGATGGTTTTCCAAATTCTCATCGCGCAACTCCATATGCTCGAGGCGGTCGGATAGAAGCGTTATTTCGCCGAGGAGTAAATTGCGTTTCGTGCTGCGCGGTCACCACCGGGGAAATGTTTTTCCGCTTCGGCCGCAGGAGGCGCGGCCGCTCTTCTGATCAGCCGGTGGCCGTGCCCCGCAACAATACGTTCAACCCGATCGCCATCACCTTGGCCGATTCGATCATGTCCGAAATCCCGACCCATTCGTCCGGCCGGTGGGCGAGGTCGAGAATGCCAGGGCCATAGGCTATGCAGTCGTATATGTGCCCTATGCGGGCAATATGCTTCTGGTCGTAGGTGCCGGGCGAAATGACATATTCCGGCTCACGATCGAAAACTGCCATGATACCCTGCGCAACCGCCTTTACGACCGGCGCGTCGCGCTCGGTCATCAGCGGCAGCACTTCCATGATGTCGCGGATTTGGTAGTCGAACTTCTTGCGCTCACGTTTCAGCCGGTCAAGGATTGCGGTCACCTCGCTCTTCACCGTGTCCAGCTTCTCCTCCAGCAGGAAGCGTCGGTCGATGGTCAGCCGGCATGAATCGGGGACGTTGGGCGAGGGCAGGCCGGGCCGGAAATCCTCCGTCTGGCCGCCATGGATCGAGTTGATGTTCATGGTCGAGCGTCTTGCCCCTTCGGGCACGACCGGCATGCGGGTCATTTTGCGGTCGAGCGCTGGGAACAATTCCTCCTCGAAGGCGTGCAGCACCGCACCCATATGACGCACCGCATTGTCCCCGAGGAACGGCATGGAGCCATGCGCGATCTCGCCCTTGGTCTCGATCTCCGCCCACCACACGCCGCGATGACCAAGGCAGATGCGATCCTTGTTGAGCGGTTCGGGGATGATGACGTGGTCCACCCGGGGCTTCGAGAAATAACCGAGACCGGCAAGGTGGGCGACGCCACCGAAGCCACCGGATTCCTCGTCGACGGTGCCGGATATTTCGATTGCGCCGGGAAAGTCCGGGAAGACTTCCATGAAGGCTTCGGCAGCGATGATCGAGGCCGCAAGTCCGCCCTTCATGTCGCAGGCGCCACGCCCGTGGACCTTGCCGTCCTTCACAATGCCGGCAAACGGATCGAGGCTCCATCCTTCGCCGGCTTCGACGACGTCGATATGCGAATTGAAGTGGACGCAGGCTCCGGGAGAGCGCCCATCGAAACGGGCGACGACATTGATACGCGGATAGCGGTCGGTATCGCCCGGCGTGCCTTCGGCGCGGATGAACTCGGTTTCGAAGCCACGCTTGCTTAGTCGGGCCGCGATATATTCGGCGCATGGCCGGTAGGCGTCCCCAGGCGGGTTGATGGTGGGGAATCGGATCAGATCAGCGGTCAGTGCGGCGACTTCATCGCGCCTTCCATCGATGATTTGCAGCAGCCGGTCATTCATGCGTGTGAGTTGAGCAGCGATCGCCGCTGTTTTGCAAGTGTCATCGGACCAGCGGCACGACGTGTCGTCGCGGCAACTATCGCGCGAAATCGTTCAAATTCGCTGCTTTGGATTGGCGAATTGGTCAAGGACTGTGTGTTAGCGAGTTCTCCTGCCATCAAAAAAATGAAAGACAGGATGGGGGCAGGCAAGGGCAATCAAAGGGGGTTTGATCGCATGAAGAAGACAATTCTAATAGCCATCGTGTTCGTCACGATGCTGCTCGGTACTTCTGGGCAGAGCGGGGCGGCCAGCCTCGTCGCAAATATAGATGTGTCGTCGCAGACCATGACCGTCAGATATGGTTTGTCCGTTTATCGATGGAGTGTCTCCACAGCGCGTCCCGGCTATTTCACCCCGCGTGGGAGTTACAAGCCGCAGCGAACCGCGCGCATGTGGTATTCGCGCAAATATCACATGTCGCCGATGCCCTATTCCGTGTTCTTCCACGGCGGCTACGCCATCCACGGAACGGGCGCCGTCAGGCAGCTTGGCAGGCCGGCCTCGCATGGCTGCGTGCGGTTGCACACTGCCAACGCCGCGGCCTTCTACGCCATGGTGCGGGAAGTGGGTTTCGGCAACACGCGGATCGTGGTGACGAACTAGAGCGTTTCACGTTTTGACGGAAGCGTATCCTGCGTTTTCAAAGTAGTTCCTGCATTCGGTTGCCTCAATGGTTTCGACGAGGTGGCCGATGTGGCGCCAGGTGTCCTCGACGCTGCGTTTCTGAGCTTGGCGCATCCAGTGCTT
>NZ_JAIUGX010000005.1 GCF_020164785.1 Mesorhizobium sp. ES1-1
GCTCCGTCCACCCAAACGGAGCACCACCATGAAAAAAGAAATCATCGAAGTCCCCGTCATGTCGGCCAAGGTGCGCGCGCTCGGCCTGCCCTGCTCGACGGCGGTGAAGGCCAACGGCTTCGTGTTCATCTCGGCGACGCCGCCGGTGGACATGGTGACCGGCGAGATGGTGCGCGGCGACATCGAGGTGCAGACCGAGGCCTCGCTGAAGGCGCTGATACATTGCCTGGAAGCGGCCGGCACCTCGCTGGAAAACGTGGTGATGGTGCGCATCTACGCCGTAAATTCCGGCTTCTACACCGCCATCAATCGCGTCTACGCGAAGTATTTCAGCGTCAACCCGCCGGCGCGGAGCTTTGTGCCGGTGGCGTCATGGCCGATGGAGTTTGACATCGAGATTGAGTGTGTGGCGGTGGGGTGAGTGGGCGATCTGACGCTGTCGAAAATGGGCGAAATGCTGCTTAGGCCCAGCGGCTGTGGGATCGCCGCCAAGACAGCGATGGTGACACCCACGAGGTCGCCGCAGATCCTTTGGGGGTTTGGAGATTTACCAATGGAACTGAATGTCAGGACCGGCTCTAATGCAATCTCGGTAGAATCAGCAAACGTGGCTGGATTCGTCCTAGCTTCCTCGTGCAAGTGCGATCAGCATGCCCAACACGGAAAATAGTAACTTGCCTATAGTCGTGCCGGATTCTCTGTACGACGAGCGGTCTCGCCCATTTTTGCGCTGGGCCGGATCGAAGCAGCGCCTCCTGGCTCAGATTATCCCGTTAATCCCAAAGTCCTTCGGGCGTTACTACGAGCCCTTTCTGGGTTCCGGAGCCCTTTTTTTTGCCCTTGAGCCTGACCGAGCCACTTTGTCAGATGTAAGCACAGAGTTGGTCGAGACTTGGCGCTCGGTTCGAGATCATTGCAAGGATTTATGTGACTATCTTGATCCGCTAAAGCCATCCAAAGAACTTTTCTATCAGATAAGATCAGGGCGCTCTTCGGAATATCCGAGGAGGGCCGGCGAATTTCTCTATCTCAACAAGACGTGCTGGAATGGCTTATATCGCGTTAATGGAAAAGGGGAATTTAATGTTCCTTACGGGGCTCCGCAAAGTGATTTTATATTTGATAGGGCGAATTTGATCCGCTGCTCGAGGCTGATTTCGAAGAAAAATATCTCAATACTGAATGTTGACTTTCGCGTATCGCTAAAGAGTGTTCGTGAAGGGGATTTGGTATTCCTTGACCCGCCATATGTCACGAAGCATAATTTTAATGGATTTCGGGATTGGAACGAGCAGCTTTTTAGTTGGGCTGATCAAGAGCGTTTGGCGGCCACTGCAAAGCGACTTGCTGACAAGGGGGCCTATGTAGTCGTCTCCAATGCGGATCATCCGGACGTAGCCGAGCTCTATACCGGATTTACTAGATCAAGCCTTGAAAGAGCCTCTACCTTAGCGTCGAACGCTGCACGACGGGGACGGGTTACCGAAGCTCTTTTTCGCTCATTCTGATTAAGCTGCCTTTATCAGATTGCGTGGGAATGGCCCCTCCCACCGATCGTGATTGGCATGAAGAACCGGTAAAGTATTGTTAGGAGTTTTATGGCTTAAAACCAGAGTAAGTCCGCATCCGCCAAATCCGCGAGGATGGTCTTTCCATGCGATCTTTCCGTACTTTTCTAACGCCGCCTTCTCGTCATCCGTAAAAATTTTGCATTCTTCGCTGAAGACATTCTTGCATTTTTCTAATGTTATGCTGGCTCTTAGTTCAAGCTCGGTTTTATCTTTGATTGCCTTTGCTGCGTCGGTAGTAACTGCTGTTAGAAGCAAGTAACATTTCGCCTCCGACGCAACTAATTCTTCCATAATCGGCCAATAGTCAACCATTTGATTTCCTGTCCCAGCGAAATCGTCCACAAATACAACGTGGTCGAACGCGCTAAGTGCAAGTCTAGGAAGGTCTTTTGCCGTAATAAAAAAGCTTTGCCAGCTATCAGACGTCAAACCGTTCGCCTCGCGAAACATTCGAAGCATAGCTGGGCCGCTTTCACCTGCGCTCCCAACTCCGACAAAGTACCAACGTCCAGCTCTCTCTTTTGCGGATTTGCTCCACCCTCCGAGGTCGGCGAGAGCATCCTTGTAGCCCTGATGGATTTCCATTTCTGAGACAACCTGCACCGCATCGAGAAGCTTATGCCCGATGATCACGTGCTCGGGCAAAAAGCGCTCAAGCCACGCCAAAAGCGCCTTCTTGCTCGGCCTGTGGCGATAGTCCGAAAATCGCTCAACCCAACCGACTAGCTGTTCTTCGCTGGCCAATTCAACTTTATCGTTCTCTGCAGGCGCCCTTTTTCCCTCCTCAGTAGCCGTCATAGAACTGAACGCCTCTCCGCCTCTGCCAACTTGTTCCTAACAAGGATTAAAAAATTTTCAATTTCTACCCACAGATCTTCCTCGGCAGAAAAACTATCCGGATCTATAGATGATATGTCTTGACCAAGTTTGCTTAGCTGCTTGGCCAGAGTCTCAGCCTCTCGGTGAATTCTGGCAGCCTCTATCTCTAAATCCGAGATCATAATTTCATCGTTCTCGATCAAATTATGCAGTTTTTTTACAATTTCTGTTTCTCGATCTGCTTTCCTCGCTATCGTAAGGTAAGATTTAATTTTTCTGAAATCAGTGACAGATTTGAACCCCGATTTCTTACCAGTGTATTTATGGATAAATGCATCAACTATCTTCTTGCGGCTGTACCAAGCCGCGTTCCGTACAGACCGGTCGGTCACGATGGGGTACATTTCAATAAATAGGTCTGCCGTTAACCTTCTAGCTGGTTCAGGATCGAGCATTCGATCTTGATACTCTGGCTCGAATGACAGCAGCTTTTTACATCTTGTGACAACCGCGACATCCAGTCCAGTGAGATCTGCCAGTGCTGATTCACGACTTTCCTCTAGCTCGTCGATCAAAACACCTAATTTCAATGCAGTCGGCATAAGCTCCCAATCTTTTCGAAGCTTATGAATTTGAAACATCGTTACGATGTTTTGGGCCAGAGAAGGTTCGGTGACCGCGTTAATCGGTACATCTTTAAGACCGATTCTCTGCGCGCAAATCCAGCGTCGTTGACCGTCGAGAATTGTGTATTTGGCAGACCCTGTCGCGCGGTAAACTGTGAGAGGAACTAAGATTCCGACTTTTCGAATGGACGCTTCCAGAGTCTTTAACGGCTCCTCATCAAAGAGAACTCTAGGATTGTGAGGATTAGGTCGCAGAGAGTCGGTTGGGACTGTCTGTGGTTTAGGCGGCGCCACCGGTGCCGGCTGAATGGAGTCGTTTTTGCTTTCGATGGGCATACTTGCACTATAGGTAGATGCATATCTGACGCAATTGAAAAGAGAAGTCGTCGATCGATAGGTAGTACAGGACTTGACGGGATGGGCGGTTGAGCGTGGCGCGGTTAACAGTCTGCTACGCAAAATACTCCTGCAACGGCCTGACCTCCAGGCTCCCTGCCTTCAGCGCCGCAATAGCCTCCGCCACCGCAGCCGCGCCCGACAGCGTCGTGTAATACGGCACCTTCTGCATCAGCGTGGCGCGGCGGAGCGACTTGGAGTCCGACACCGCTTTCTGGCCATCCGTCGTGTTGAAGACGATCTGCACCTGGCGGTTGCGGATGGCGTCTTCGATGTGGGGGCGGCCTTCCAGGACCTTGTTGATCTTCTGGGCGTCGACGCCGTTTTCGGCGAGGAAGCGGGCGGTGCCGGAGGTCGCCAGCACCTTGAAGCCGAGGCCGGCGAGGCGCTTGACCGCCGGCAATATGCCGGACTTGTCCTCGTCGCGCACCGAGACGAAGACGGTGCCGGAGCGGGGCAGGTCGACGCCGGCGCCAAGCTGGCTCTTGGCGAAGGCCAGCGCGAAGTCGCGGTCGAGGCCCATGACCTCGCCGGTCGAGCGCATTTCCGGGCCGAGCAGGATGTCGACGCCGGGGAAGCGGGCAAAGGGGAAGACGGCTTCCTTGACCGCGATGTGGCCGGGATTGCGCGGGTCGGGCATGGCGCCGTAATGGGCGAAGGCATCTTCCAGCGTCTCGCCGGCCATGATGCGGGCGGCGATCTTGGCGATGGGACGACCGATGGTCTTGGCGACGAAGGGGACGGTGCGCGACGCGCGCGGGTTGACCTCAAGCACATAAACCGTGCCGTCCTTGATCGCATATTGCACGTTCATCAGGCCGCCCACATGGAGTGCACGGGCCAGCGCCGATGTCTGGCGCTCCAACTCGTCGACCAGGTCGGAAGGCAGAGAGTGGACCGGTAGCGAGCAGGCACTGTCGCCCGAATGGATGCCGGCTTCCTCGATGTGCTCCAGAATGCCGGAGACGAAGGTCGCCGTGCCATCGCAGAGGCAGTCGACATCGACCTCGATGGCACCGGAGAGATAGGTGTCGAACAAAAGCGGGTTCTTGCCCAGCAACGTGTTGATCTGGCCGGTCTTGTCGTTGGGGTATTTCTGCTTGATGTCCTCCGGCACCAGGCCGGGCACGGTGTCGAGCAGGTAGCTCTGCAGCATGCTCTCGTCATGGATGATCTGCATGGCGCGGCCGCCCAGCACATAGGAGGGGCGCACCACCAGCGGGAAGCCGAGCTCGCCGGCGACGAGGCGGGCCTGCTCGACCGAATAGGCAATGCCGTTCTTCGGCTGGCTGAGGCCGAGCTTGTGCAGCAGCTTCTGGAAGCGGTCGCGGTCCTCGGCCAGGTCGATCATGTCGGGCGAGGTGCCGAGGATCGGGATGCCGGCCTTCTCCAGCGCATCGGCGAGTTTCAGCGGCGTCTGGCCGCCGAACTGGACGATGACGCCGACCAGCTCGCCCGAGGCCTGTTCGGCGCGCAGGATTTCCAGCACGTCCTCGGCCGTCAGCGGCTCGAAATAGAGCCGGTCCGATGTGTCGTAGTCGGTCGAGACGGTTTCCGGGTTGCAGTTGATCATGATCGCTTCGTAGCCGGCATCGCGCAGCGCGAAGGCCGCGTGACAGCAGCAATAGTCGAACTCGATGCCCTGGCCGATGCGGTTCGGTCCGCCGCCGAGGATGACCACCTTGCGGCGCGACGAGACCTTTGCCTCGTTGGCAAGCGCGCCGGCGAAGGGCACTTCATAGGTCGAATACATATAGGCGGTGGGCGAGGCGAACTCGGCCGCGCAGGTGTCGATGCGCTTGTAGACCGGATGAACGTCGAGCCTGTCGCGGATCTTGGAGATCACCTCGACATCGCTCCTGGTCAGCGAGGCAAGGCGGGCATCGGAGAAACCCATCGCCTTCAGCATGCGCAGATTGACGGCGTCCTTGGGAATGCCGTGCTCGCGGATGCGGGCCTCCATGGCGACGATGTCGGCGATCTGCTCGAGGAACCACGGGTCGATCTTGCACATGGCGTGCACGTCTTCCAGCGAGGTGCCCATGCGGATCGCCTGCGCCACCATGCGCAGCCGGTCGGGCGTCGGCGTGCCGAGCGCGGCGCGGATGGCGTTGCGGTCGTCGGCATGGCTGGCGGAGCCAAGGCCGGGAATCTCGATCTCGTCGAGGCCGGTGAGACCGGTTTCCAGGCCACGCAGAGCCTTCTGCAGCGATTCCTGGAAGGTGCGGCCGATGGCCATGACTTCGCCCACCGATTTCATGGCCGTGGTCAGCACCGGCTCGGCGCCGGGGAATTTCTCGAAGGCGAAACGCGGGATCTTGGTGACGACGTAGTCGATCGACGGCTCGAAGGAGGCCGGCGTGGCCCCGCCGGTGATGTCGTTCTCCAACTCGTCCAGCGTGTAACCGACGGCGAGCTTGGCGGCGATCTTGGCAATGGGGAAGCCGGTCGCCTTGGAGGCCAGCGCGGAGGAGCGCGAGACGCGCGGGTTCATCTCGATGACGACGAGGCGGCCATCGGCCGGGTTGACGGCGAACTGCACGTTGGAGCCGCCGGTCTCGACGCCGATCTCGCGCAGCACCGCGATCGAGGCGTTGCGCATCATCTGGTATTCCTTGTCGGTCAGCGTCAGGGCAGGGGCGACGGTGATCGAGTCCCCCGTGTGCACGCCCATCGGGTCGATGTTCTCGATCGAGCAGACGATGATGCAATTGTCCGCTCTGTCGCGGACAACCTCCATCTCATACTCCTTCCAGCCGAGCACGCTCTCCTCGATCAGCACTTCGGTGGTCGGCGAGGCGTCGAGGCCGGACTGGACGATGTCGTAGAATTCGGCGCGGTTGTAGGCGATGCCGCCGCCGGTGCCGCCCATGGTGAAGGAGGGGCGGATGATGGCGGGCAGGCCGACATGGTCGAGCGCCTGGGCTGCGATCGCCATGCCATGACTGATATAACGCTGCTTGCGGTCGCCTTCGCCGAGGTTCCAGCGGGTTTCCAGCGCATCGAGCGCGGCATCGAGTTCGGCCGGCGCCTCGGCCTTGAGCGCCGCGCGCTCGGCCTCATGCATCTTGCGGTCGGCGTTCTTGACGTCGGTGGCATTGGCCAGCATCGATTTCGGCGTTTCGAGGCCGATCTTCTGCATCGCCTCGCGGAACAGCGCGCGGTCCTCGGCCTTGTCAATGGCCGTGGCGTCGGCGCCGATCATCTCGACATTGTAGCGCTCCAGTACGCCCATGCGGCGCAGCGACAAAGCGGTGTTGAGCGCGGTCTGGCCGCCCATGGTCGGCAGCAGGGCGTCGGGCCGTTCCTTGGCGATGATCTTGGCGACGACCTCGGGCGTGATCGGCTCGATATAGGTGGCGTCGGCCAGTTCCGGATCCGTCATGATGGTGGCCGGGTTGGAATTGACCAGGATGACGCGGAAGCCTTCTTCCTTCAGCGCCTTGCAGGCCTGGGTGCCGGAATAGTCGAACTCGCAGGCCTGGCCAATGACGATGGGGCCGGCCCCGATGATCAGGATCGACTTGATGTCAGTGCGTCTTGGCATGGCGAAGATCCGTTCGGCGGGCGGCTTGCACAAAAAACCGGGACGGGAAGACCCGGCCGGTTGTGCTCGCGATTCTGGTATCAGGCTAGGAGGGCCTTATAGGGAAGAGTCTCGCGGATGTAACCCCGAAAATGCGGGATTGGGCGGGGTTGCCAACAATCAAACGCCGCGATCCGTCGCACCCCCCTCTGCCCTGCCGGGCATCTCCCCCGCAAGGGGGGAGATCGAATGGCGCGACGGCTTTCGTCAATTCTCAACGCTGAAAACGGATGGCTGGGATTGAAGCTGCCAATCTCCCCCCTTGCGGGGGAGATGTCCGGCAGGACAGAGGGGGGTGCTGTCCCGCCGACCTCCGAACATCAGCTAATCCCCCAGCGCCAGCGAGTCCGTGACCTCGAACCGTTCGGCGGCGCCGACGCGGATCATGTTGAGGCTGCCTTCCCTGGTGAAGCGGAAGTCGCTGCGTGAGTTCGAGCCGGCGGGCTGGCCGGCGTAGAAGGAGATGACGCGCGTGCCGCCATCGGGCCATGTCACGATGATGTCGGCCTTGCCGCTGCCGTTGCGCAGGACGCTGACCTCGCAACGCGTCATCGGCTGGCCGAAATAGCGGGCGCAGGGGATTTCGCCGGTCGCGTCGGGAGCACGGGCCAGTGGCTGCGGCGGCTCAACCCGCGCGACGACCTGCGGATCGACGGCGGATGCTTCAACAGTTCGGCCGGGGCGCGGCGTCGGGATCGGGATCCCGCTCGCAACCGGTGCGGTGCTGTCATCGACAGGATCGGGGCCGATGGCCGGATCGGCGACGGCTTCCTCGGTGGGCGCCGTTGCGGCAGCCGGCGCTTCGGCCGCAGGCGCTGGCAGAGACGCCTCTGCGGCGGCTGCGGCGGGCGCTTGCCTGATTTCGCCGGCCGTCGGGTTTTCCTGCGCCGCAAAGGCGAGGCCGTATGCGTCCTGCATCGCCGCGCGGCCGATGTCGGCAGCGGATTTCAGCGTGCTTTCGGCGGGAGGGGCCGGATCAACTCCGCCAAGGCGCGCCGTCAGGTCGGGCGGCGGTGCGGAAAGCCGAGCCCTGGTGGCAGCGTCTGCATCGGAATTGTTCGCCGTGACTTGCGGCGCAGTTTGCGGTCCATCCGTTTCATCACCTGCGCCTGTAGCGGCGACCTGTGGCGCTTCGGCCGGTTTCGCCTCGGCGGCGCGCTCGACATAGGGGGCAGGGTTGAGCGGGATGAGATAGCGCGCCGGCGTCCATCCGGTGAACTTCGTCTTGCCAGCGCCCTCGATGCGGCACCATTTGTAGCCGTTGACATCGTTGCAGCCTAGATTGGTGACGCTGTCGCCATTGACCAGGCGGGTCTCGATCCTGGCGACGGCCGAGGCGGCGGCCCGGACATTAAGAAGGTCGTTCGGCGCCACGCCGTACACGATGGAGATGACGAGATCCGGCTCCTCTTCGGCCATGGCCGGAGCGGCCGAAAGCCATGCCGTCATCAGCAACGGAACGGCGACCAGCGCATGCAGGGGTGTTGGGAGCGAAACTGTGCGCCTCATCATGTGGCCGGTCGCTGATACTCAAATACGATGGCGCGGCGGATCGCGCCCACCGCATGCCCGGCCGGTTTTATAAGGGACCGCGCGCCGCCATGTAAGCCCGAAAATTCGGAGGTTATGTTCAGCCGTTCCGCCTGAGGCATGAACGCTAAGGGGTTCAGCCTGAAGGCACGAACTGCGTTCAGCCTGGCATGAACGAAGACGTTCAGCCTGGAGGCACGAACTGCGTTCGGCCTGGCATGAACGCTAACGCGTTCAGCCTGAGAAGCCCGTCCGCAGAGCGTGCGCCCATTCCGGCCGGCCGGCCTGCTCCGCCTGTCTGGCCGCTGCCTCGTGGTCGTAATCGACGGCGATCCCTTCGAAACGGTCAGGCTCGGCTTGCCCACCCAATGTAACGATGCCGTAGCGAGCGTGCGGCGAACCCTGCTCGGAGACATGCGCCGGCGGCGTCGAATCATCATAGGCGGGGCAGCCGATACTGCCCGGGTTGAAGATGACGGGGCCGTCGGGGATGCGGATCAGTTCCGTCCGGTGGCTGTGGCCGCACAGCGCGATGCGGCAGGCCGGGTCGAGCGCTTCCAGCCGCCGCCGGATCGCGGCCAGCGGCGCGCGCACCAAGCGGCCATCGACGACCGTGTCGGCCAGGTATTTCTCGTCATGATCGGGGCGGGCGTGGAAGGCGATCACGCCGGGCGCGATCTCCAGCGTCAGTGGCTGGGCGAACAGGGCTTCGCGTTGCGCCTGCGTCAGCCGCTCCTGCGCATAGGCATCGGAGGGCCACATGTCGTCATCGGCCGGATCGCGGGCGACGCGGCGGTCGTGATTGCCGCGCACCGTCGGCAGATTCAGCGCCTCGAGCCGCGCCATCGTTTCGCGCGGCCAGAGCGGCCCGGAAACGCTGTCGCCGAGATTGACGGTCAGCTCGGCGCCGCCGCGCTGCCGGAGATCCTCCAGCACGGCGTCGAGCGCCAGCACGTTGCCGTGGATATCGGCGAGGACGGCAATGCGCATGGGTGCGACTCCGTGGAATGAATGACTGGTCGGAACGCTACCCTAGCAGGACTTGGTTTCCTTGCCGCACTTCGGCATTGGCTATTTCCAGATATCTTGATTGATCGGCCCGAGGCTTGATGGCTAGGTGGTTCCCCCAATCCGTCGCTGCTTCGCAGCGCCACCTTTCCCCCCTCCGGAGGGAAAGGAAGGGAGTCTCGTTGGAACAGCGCTGGCGGCAACAGGCTCGCGCCCTTCCTCTACCCCGTCGATCGGGGGAGAGGTGGCTCGGCGAAGCCGAGACGGAGTGGGGGTCGACCAGCGCTGCCATAGCCGCCTCTCCGATATTCACGTGGGGCCAGGAACCCCAAATCCCGCAAGGTCAGGCCGGCACTTCGATATTGTGGCCGCCAATCATCGGCAGAGCGGCATCATCGCCGGCGGCAGTGATGACACTGTCGAGCAGGCCGGGGAAGCGGCTGTCGAGGTCGGCGCGGCGCAACGTGATCAGCCGGCTGGTGCCGACCACTTCAGCGCGCGTGACGCCGGCCTCGCGCAATTTGGCGAGGTGGTAGCTCAGATTGGTCTTGGAGCCGAGATCGAGGAACTGGCTGCAGTTGAGCGGCACGCCCTCCTTGCTTGCGAGGTAGCGCACGATGGCCAGACGCGTCGGATCGCCGAGCACGCCAAGCACGATCGGCAGGCTGATCTGGTCCGTATTGGGATGTGGCAAGGTCATGGCCGGAACCTAAGCACAGTCGCGGCCGATTTCAACGCATCCGTCCTGCCGTGCCCGTACACGCCGTTTCTCCTATCGGATCTATGCCGGCCGGCCGTGCTGACACAGGGCTGTCAGGAGGCTTCAGCTATTTTCGATCGGCTTCATTGACATCATGGCCTGTTATGTCCAATTGTTCAATAACTTTTGAACTAAGGACACATGCCATGGACAAGCGTCTCTTCTGGCTTGCGCTCGGATCGTTCACGATCTCGACCGAAGGCTTCGTCATCTCCAGCCTTCTGCCCGATATCGCCAGGGATGCCGGCATCTCCATCCCGCTGGCCGGCACGCTCATCACCGCCTTCGCGCTGGCCTACGCGGTCGGCACGCCGATCCTGGCGACGCTCACCGGTGAATGGGACCGGCGCCGGGTCATTCTCTGGACGCTGGTGTTCTTCGTCCTCGGCAACATCGCAGCGGCCTTGAGCTCCTCCTTCGAATTGCTGCTGATCGCGCGCATCGTCATGGCGTTGTCGTCGGGCCTATTCGCCGCGACCGCGCAGGGAACGGCCGTGGCACTGGTCGATGACCGTCACCGGGCGCGGGCGATCGCCGTCGTCGTCGGCGGCACCACGGTCGCCGTCGCCGTCGGCGCGCCGCTCGGCGCGCTGGTGGCTGCCTTCGCCGGCTGGCGCGGCACATTCTACGCCATCGCCGGCCTTGGCGCGCTTGCCGGCGCCATTCTGTGGTACCGGCTGCCGCGCGGCATCATCGGCACCAAGCTGCCGCTGCGGCGAAGGCTTGGCGCCGCCCTGCGTCCCGGCGTGATGCCGATCCTGCTGACGACCTTGCTGGCGCTGACCGGCGCCTTCACCGTCTTTGCCTATGTCGCGCCGCTGGCCATCGAAAGCGGCGGGCTGAGCGAGATCGCGCTGCCCGGAATGCTCCTCGCCTTCGGCATCGGCGCCGTCATCGGCAACATTGCCGGCGGCCAGGCGGCCGACCGCTTCGGCGCGACCCGCACCGTCGGCTGGTCGCTAGCGCTGAGCGCGGTCATGCTGGTGCTGTTGTCGGTGGTGCCGACCTTCCTGCCGCGCGAGATCGCCGGTCCGGTGCTGATGGCGATGATGGTGCCATGGGGCATCGTCGGCTGGGCCTTCCCTCCGGCACAGGCCAGCCGCATCATCAGGCTGGCGCCCGACGCGGCGCCGATCGTGCTCTCGCTCAACGGCTCGGCGCTCTATCTCGGCGTGGCGCTGGGCGCAATGGTGGGTGGCGGCGTGCTGCGCTATGGTGCGCCGGCCGACCTCGGCCTGGTCGCGGCGATCTTCCCGCTCATCGGGCTGGGCATCGTGCTGGCCGGCAGGATGTTGGCGAGGCCGGTGGCCGTCGCCGCCGAGTAAACTGGGCCCGTAACGCCGGCGCAATACTCAGAGCGTGGCCGGCGGCGGGTCGAGATCCAGCGAGGCGATATCGTCGAGCGCCTCGCGCAGGCTTGCCGCTTTCTTCTTGCCCACCCTGTCCTCGAAGTGCTGTTGGGCACGGCGCCACAGCCTCATGGCCTCGTCGAGCTTGACCAGCCCCGACGGCGTGAGCCGCACCCGTTTGACCCGGCGATCGTCGGGATCGGCGAAGGTCTCGACATAGCCGTCGCGGATCAGCGGCTTCAGCGTGTGGCCGAGCGCCGAGAGGTCCATGATCAGCGATGCGGCAATGGCGCCCATGGCAGGCTCATCGCCAATATGGATTTGGTAGAGCAGGCCCTGCTGCGTGGCCTTCAGGCCCGAGGGCGCCAGCACATCATCATAATATTGGCCGATCTTGCGCGTCGCCCGGCGCAGCATGGCATTGTTGCAGAGCGTGAGGCCGGGCAGGCTATCCCTGGGCATCATGGGTCCTTGGCGCCGGTATGATAACCAGCTTCTGGCCGAAAGATAATCCCCTATCCACCGGTTGACAAGATAGTGGCATATGCCTATTTGGCAATTAGTGGCATATACCACTAATTGATTTATGCAGCTTGGCGATCGGGAGATGCCGACGCCAGCGGCGAACAGTTAAACAGAAGGAACAAGACAATGAGCGAACAAGGCAACAAGGGAACGGCGGTCGTCACCGGGGCCTCTTCCGGCATCGGCGCGGTCTATGCCGACCGGCTGGCGGGGCAGGGGTACGATCTTGTGCTGGTGGCGCGACGCGCCGACCGGCTGGACGAGCTGGCGGAAAAGCTGCGTTACGCCTACGGCCGCAAGGTGAGCTTCATCACGGCCGATCTCTCCAACGACGATGATGTGCGCCGCGTCGAGCGGACTATAGCCGCCGATGACAGCGTCACGCTGCTGGTCAACAATGCCGGCCTCGGCGGCCAGCAGGTGGTGGCGACGGCCGACGCGGACGCGGCCGAGCGCATGATCAAGGTCAATGTCATCGCCCTGACGCGGCTGACCCGTGCCGTGCTGCCCGGACTGCTGGCCCGGAACCGCGGCGCCGTCGTCAACATCGCCTCCGTGCTCGCCTATGAGACCGCGTTTGGCGGCATCTACAGCGGCACCAAGGCCTATGTCGTCAACTTCACCGAGGCGCTGCAACGCGAGGTGGCGGGCACCGAAGTTACCGTGCAGGCAGTGCTGCCGGGCGCGACGCGGACCGATTTCTGGGAGCTTGCCGGTAGCGACGTCGACGCCCTTCCCAAGGAGATCGTCATGACGGCGGACGATATGGTCGATGCCGCCCTGGTCGGTCTTGCCAGAGGCGAAGCCGTCACCGTGCCGGCGCTGGCCGACCCGGCCAAGCTCGACACGTTCCTCGGCGCCCGCCAGGCCTTCTACGGCAGCCTGCACGCCGACAAGCCGGCGGCACGGTACGGGGTTTGAAGCCCATCCGGCTCGCGATGACGATTGGCGTGATCAGCGCGCGTCCTCGATCATGCCATCGGCCTCGCATGTCGTGACTGATCGGCGCAAGGCTAGATTGCCACGTGGTTCCCCCAATCCGTCGCTGCTTCGCAGCGCCACCTTTCCCCCCCCTCCGGAGGGAAAGGAAGGGAGCCTCTTTGGACCCGCGTAGACGGCAAAAAGCCTAGCGCCCTTCCTCTCCCCCGTCGATCGGGGGAGAGGTGGCTCGGCGAAGCCGAGACGGAGTGGGGGTCGATAGGGGCCGTCGTCCTCACGCCGTCTGTGCCTGGCTTGGATGATCGGCCCGCCGCTCGATTGCCACGTGGTTCCCCCAATCCGTCGCTGCTTCGCAGCGCCACCTTTCCCCCCTCCAGAGGGAAAGGAAGGGATCCTTGGAGGAAGCTTTGGCGGCAAAAGGCTTGGTGCCTTTCCTCTCCCCCGTCGATCGGGAGAGGTGTCGAGCGAAGCCGAGACGGCGTGGGGATCGACCGACGCAGCATACGACAATGGCCGCAGGTGAGGAATTAAAGGTCCTGCCAGAACTACTCTCCTACGACCGCCACATCGGGATGATCGAGGCGGCCAGCACCAGCGCCAGCACGATGTTCAGGGCACGCCATTGCCATTCGGTCTTGAGCAGCCGCGCCAGAACCATGCCGGCGACGCACCACAGCGACAGGGAGGCCGCGGCGGCGAGGCCGAACGTGGCGCCGAGCAGCAGCGCCAGTTGCAGCGGTCCGCTGGCCAGAGCCGCGAAGGACGCCGCCGCTCCCAAACCCATCGCCCAGCCCTTCGGGTTCAGCCATTGCACGCCGGCGCCCCCGAGAAAGCTGTTCGGCGTGGCCATGGTCATGTCGAGATTGGGCGGCCCAGCGCGGCCGATCTTGACCGCCAGCCAGAGAAGATAGGCCGAGCCGGCAATCTTCATGGTCAGCTCCAGCGAAGGCACTGCCAGCAGCAGGCCGGCAAGGCCTGCGCCGGCCGCGGCCGTCACGGTGGCAAGGCCGGCGGCGCTGCCGACCAACAAGGGCACGGACCGGCGGAAGCCGAATTGCGCGCCGGACGCGGTCGACAAGGTCGTGGCGATGCCGGGCGTCGTGGTGGCGACGATCGCGAACAGGACGAGGGGAAGGATGGGCTCGATCATGCGAAGTCCAATTGCACAGGGCTGCCATCGTAGCCGGCACCGAGCTTCAGTAAATGCAATGTTTGCCATGCCTGCCATTAGCAGCCATAATGCTGTGTATGCTTCGAAACCTCGACATGACCCTGATCCGCACCTTCGTGACCGTGGCCGACAAGGGGACCATGACGGCGGCAGCCAACGCGCTGCACCTCACCCAGGGTGCGGTGAGCCAGCAGGTCAAACGGCTGGAGGAGATGTTCGGCGCGAGCCTGTTCGAGCGCGATCGCCGTGGACTTCGGCTGACGCATGCCGGCGAGCGCCTGTTCGGCAAGGGCAAGCGCCTGCTTGGGCTCAATGACGAGATCTGGGCGGAGATGGCTGGTACGCCGGTGGGCGGCAGGGTGCGGCTCGGCGTGCCCTACGATCTCGTCGGCACCTTGCTGGCGCCCGTGCTGAAGGTCTATGCCGAAGCCTATCCGAGGGTCGAGATCTCGCTGGTCTGCGCCTCGTCGCCGGAGCTGGCGTCGGCGCTTGCGGCGGGAACCATCAATCTGGCGGTGATCGAGGAACGGATCGGTCCGACGTCAGGCGAATGCCTGGCGATCGACCGGCTGGTCTGGGTCGGCGCCAAGGGCGGCGTTGCCTCCGCCAAGCGGCCGCTGCCGGTCTCGATGGTCGCCGACACCTGCGCCTTCCGACCGGCGGTGCTGTCGACGCTCGGCGAGCATGGGCTGGAGTGGCGAACAGTGTTCGAGAACGGCAACATCGACGCCACGATGGCGACGGTGCGCTCAGACCTCGCCGTAACCGCCTGGCTGGCCTCGACCGTGCCGGCCGATCTGGACATATTGCCTCTCGAGGCCGGCCTGCCGCCGCTGCCGAATTTCTCGATCAACCTGCATCTGCCGGAGCATGGCGTCAGCCCGGCCGCCCAGGAATTCGCGCGGCATATCAGGGATGGGCTCACCCGGCGGCCGCTGGCGGCCTGAGCTCTAGACTTGGCGCCAAGACCGACCGCCTTACTTCCAGGTCCTGCGCCGCTCGAGTTCGGCTTCGGACGGCTCTTGCGTGGCAAAGGAGCCGACCTTGATCTCGCCGCCGCGCTCATAGGTCGCCATGATGACGCCCGTGCTGGAAGCCTGAGACTTCACAAGCCTGAGCGCGGCCGGGATCGCATCATCGCCGAACAGCCGTTTGCCCTTCCCCAGCAGCAAAGGGAAGATCATCAGCCGGATTTCGTCGATCAGCCCAGCGGCGAGCAGTGCCTGGATCAGTTCGCCCGATCCCTGGATGAGCAGGTCCGGGCCATCTTCCTGCTTGAGCCGTCGCAACGTCGCGACGATATCCGGTCCAAGCCATTGCGTGTTCTGCCAGCTCAATGTGTCCGGGCGATGTGTCGCCACATATTTGGTGGTCGGGTTGAAGACATCGGCGATCGAATCCTTCTGGTACGGCCAGTAGGCGGCGAAGATGTCGTAGGTTCGGCGGCCGAGCAGCAGGTCGAACGGTTTGGAGAACAGGTCCTCCATTGCCGTTCCCGCTATCTCGTCAAAGTAGTGGAAGGTCCAGCCGCCGAACTCGAAGCCGCCGACCGGATCCTCTTCCGGCCCGCCCGGCGCCTGCATCACGCCGTCGAGACTGACGAAGGTTGAGGCGACGATCTTTCTCATGGTTCACTCCTGGGCTCTGCGTCCTGGCCTTCGAAGCCGGACTTCGGCCCAAGGACGGGCGACCGGGCGCCGTCCCGACACGATGCCAGAATTTTTGCAGGCACGGCAGTGGTGGAGGGGCTCAGCCGACCCCGAACATCGTGTCGTAGAGCAGCTTGAAGTTGAGCCCGAGGATCATAGCTGCAACCACCCAGGCGAGCGCGGCCACACCGCGGGGAATGGCGAGGCTGCCCATCTTCTTCCTGTCGGACACGAAATGCACCAGCGGGACGACGGCGAAGGGCAGTTGCATCGACAGGATCACCTGGCTGAACACAAGCAACTGGCCCGTGCCTTTTTCGCCATAAAGGGCGGTGACCACCACAACCGGGATGATGGCGAGGCCACGCGTCAGCAAGCGGCGGGCCCAGTTGGGGATGCGCAGGCGCAGGAAACCTTCCATGACGATCTGACCGGCTAGCGTTGCCGTCACCGTCGAGTTCAGGCCGGAGGCGAGCAGCGCGACCGCGAACAGGATCGAGGCGATGCTCAAGCCCAGCAGCGGCGACAGCAGCTCGAAGGCCTGGCCGATTTCCGCGACATCCTGGTGGCCGGTGCCATGAAAGGCAACCGCCGAGACGATGAGGATGGCGGCGTTGACGAACAGCGCCAGCATCAGCGCGATGGTCGAGTCCGCCGTTGCCCATTTGATGGCGTCGCGCTTGCCCTTGTCGGTGCGCTCATAGGCGCGGGTCTGCACGATCGAGGAGTGCAGGTAGAGATTGTGCGGCATGACGGTGGCGCCGATGATGCCGATGGCGATGTAGAGCATTGCGGGGTTGGTGACGATCTGCGACGAGGGGACGAACATGGCGTGCAGGATCGAGCCCGGCGGCGGCGCGGCGACGAAGATCTGGATGGCGAAGCAGCTGAAGATGATGATCAGCAGCGCGACGACGAAGGCTTCGAGATAGCGAAAGCCCCTGTTCATCAACAGCAGAACGAGGAAGGCATCGAGCGCGGTCAGCATTGCGCCGCCGATCAGCGGAATGCCGAACAGCAACTGCAGCGCGATCGCCGTGCCGATGACTTCGGCCAGGTCGCAGGCAATGATGGCCAGTTCGCAGGCGATCCAGAGCACGAAATTGACGGGGCGCGGATAATAGGCGCGGCAGGCCTGGGCGAGATCTCGGCCGGTGGCGATGCCAAGCCGTGCCGCCAGCGCCTGCAAGAGGATCGCCATCAGGTTGGACAGCATGATGACGAACAGCAGCGTGTAGCCGAACTGGGCGCCGCCGGCGAGATCGGTCGCCCAATTGCCGGGGTCCATATAGCCGACGGAAACCATGTAGCCGGGGCCCATGAAAGCGAACAGGCGGCGGAACCAGGCGCCGGAGCTCGGCACGGCGATGGAGGAATTAACTTCCTGCAGGCTGGGCTGATCGTCCTCGTCAGGCCTGGCGAACCGCCATGAGGAACTTCGGGCTGTGGCTTCGGACATGCAGAAAACTTCCCAGGCGCATTGGCTACGAATTCATAATCTATGGCGCGCCCAACATTATGCAATAGGCTATATTTCATTGTTTGTGCTTTTTGGCCGGCGTGCGGCAAGATTGTCGGGAGGCGCCGAAAATGGGACGATTGCGCCGTCGCCGCGATGCGGATAGACCCATGAAGAATGAAAGCCTGTGCTATGAAAGCACAAAGGGATCATTCTGGAGGAGCCTGTATTGCCGTCGAAGAACAGTCCGGTCCGGCGCTTGCCGCTGCCGGACGCGGAAATTCATTCCGAGGGCTTCCGGCAGCAGCGCGAAGCCCGGCGCGGCGCGCTGGTCGAGGATTATGTCGAACTGATTGCCGACCTGATCGAAGACGGCAATGAGGCACGGCAAGTCGATATCGCCGCGCGGCTCGGCGTTGCCCAGCCGACCGTGGCCAAGATGCTGACCAGACTGTGCGCTGACGGGCTGGTTTCCAGAAAACCCTATCGCGGCGTTTTCCTGACCGATGCCGGCCGCAAGGTGGCGCAGGAAAGCCGCATCCGCCACCAGACTGTGGAGGCCTTCCTGCGCTCGCTGGGGGTCAGCGCCGAGACGGCGCGCATCGATGCCGAGGGCATCGAGCATCACGTCAGCGCCGAGACGCTGGAAGCGTTCCGCAAGGCGATGACGGCACGCTGACCGCACCTCCGCCAGTCTGTCGACCGACGCCATCGGAACCGCTCGATGCCATGGGCGTTGTTTCGGGATCGCGCGAATTGTCGTGCGGCAAGGGAGGAAGCAATGGGCGTCGAACAGGCACCGACCGAAAAAGGCAAGCAGGCGGCCAAGGGGCTGCGCGAGGCAGCAGCCAAGGATGAGCGCAAGACCGAAGGTGAAACCGGCCACCCGCTGAAGAAAGGCGCCGACCGTTTCGAGGAGCGTTCGAAGAGCTCGGACGGCAAGAGCGCCGGCGCCAAGCAGAAGGACTAGGGGCTCGGCAGCTTAATCGAAGCGATGGCCATCTAGTCGCGGACGTCCTGCACCCAGCTGCGCGGGTGGCCGTCGACGCGGAACTGGAAGATGAAATAGGGCGGGATGCAGGTGCCTTTGCCGGGCTTGGCCTGGGCCAAATCATCGTAGCCGGCGGTGCAGATATAGTCCTCACGGCACGGATGCGCCTTGTCGCAAGCGCGCAGGCCCGCCGTCTTGGTAAACTCCTTGGTGCAGAATTTGTGGTCCCTGCCGGAAGCGATGCAATCGTTGAAGCCGGTCTTGGCGAGGCGGCCGCATGTCGCTTCGTCGGGAAGTTTGTCGCAGCTTGCCTTGCGCAGCATGCCGCCGGGAAAGCCGCCGGTCATCTGCGGCGGGTTGTCGTAGCGCTGCCGCGCCGCGCCGTATCCGGCGAATTTCACGAGAGGCTTCTTGTCGCGCGCCGGATCTATCGCGCACGCCTTGGCGGTGGCTGGCGAGAGGCGACAATATTGGTCGCTCCCCCATGTCGACATCTTGATCTCGCCGAACTCAACCGGGTCGCCGACCGCCGTTCCCGCCTCGCTGACGCAGGTGCCGAAACCGGGATGGATGGCGCTTTCATGCACGCCGGCGCAGCGCAGGCCGGCGCCGCAGGTCCAGTCCTTGAAGCTCTCATCGACGCCGCGATAGCAGATCGAACCCCAGCCGTCATAGAGGTCGGTTCCCTTCAGCGCCTCGGCGTATTTGCGGTCCGGGCGGGCGGCGAAGCCGCGGGTGAAATCCGGGTGGCCGCCGGCGGCGAACTGCTCGACGATGGCGCGGCGTCGCGGCAGATCCGCAAAGAACACAGCGGAGCCCGGCACGAAGACGGCGTTGCGGCGCGGCTCGCCGGCCGGATCGGCTCCGGTGTAGTGAAAGCCGGCTATGCCGTGCGTCTGATGGCAGCCGGTGCAGCTCATTTCATTGAGCCTTAGATTGAAGCCGGCAACCGATTTGATGGTCGAAAGCGTGTTGCCTTTGGCGACGTAATCCCTGAGTGCCTTATCGATCTCGCTATCGTCGACCAGACCGTAGGCGATGTTGTTCTGCGACCGGCCGAGCCCGCCCGGGGCCACGGAAACTGCGCTCTTGGCGAGGAATTTCTCGTCAATGACCAGCCGGCCGTGGTCGAGGTCATAGATATTGCGGTCGGTGAGCAGCCATTTGGAGAAGGACTTGACGTCGGCCAGGACCGTTGCCCGGTCGATCTGGTTTTCCATCTTCGCTTCGTAGAAGGTCGATGTGGACGGGTCCCACTTGAAGATCTTCAGGAGATATTCGGCATGGCCGCCGAAATCGCGGCGCGTCGAAGCCGAGAGGCGCAACACCTGCATGTTGAGTTCAAGCCGCATGATCTGTGAGGAGTTCAGCATGGCGCCGGCTAGCGGACCTTCTTCCGACCGCAGCCAGGCGGCGAGCTGTTCGGGCGGCAGGTCCTTGCGCCCGGCGGACAGCCATCGTTGCGCGACATCGGCACAGGACGGATCGGTGGCGCTTGGCAGATCCTTGGAGCCACGTGCCTGAGCCTGCCTTGGCCTGGCGTTGAACACCAGGCTCATGGTCAGCGGCAGGCGCGAAGAGATGCGCTGCCCGGCCTTGCCCTTTGCCGGCTTTTCCGCGACCGAATAGTGGAAGCGGTAGATCAGCCGGATCTCGCCGCATTCGGTGTGGCCGAGATAGCCGCGATCCATGCGGTTGACGACACCTGTAAGGTCGAGCGTCGAACCGTCGTCATCGATGTAGTTCGGATTGAAGCGCTGGCTCGTGTCCTTGGACCTGGCCATGGCGGCGACATAGGGGTCGGGGCTGGTCTTCGGTTCGTCGGCGATCTGTCGCTTGACGGTATCGCGCACCGTTGCCAGGGCCGGCACCGAAAAGAGACCGCGATTGTCGACTTCGCGAGTGAGGCCGAGCGCCGGCCCGAGCAGGCGGCTGATCGAAAGGCCATTGCGTTCGAGCGCCTGCAAGGTAGCGGGATCGGTGATGGCGACGCTGGAATCGAGCGTGACCGCGCCGGCCTGCGCCAGACCGAGGCAGACCATTGCTGCAAGCAGCGACAGGAGTTCAGCGATGGTCTTCAAGCCGCGCTCACCCCGGTTGCGGGCCTCTCTTCCACGCGGATGCTACAGATGTTCTCGCGCCGCTGCCAGAGCGGAGAACGGGCTAGCGCGCTCCTTAGGGGTCGAAAAATGCTGTGACTTGGCGCAACCATTGGGCTAGTTGTGTGTTGGATGCAGCCGGCTTTGCCGGAACACCGGAACGCGAGGAGTTGCCATGCTCTGGAGAGGCCGTCGTCAGAGTGACAACATCGAGGACGATCGCGGCGGCGGCGGCATCGGAGGCGGGCCCGGTCAGTTCCGCATCCCGATCGGCGGCGGCGTCGGCGGCGGGCGCATGTCGCTGTCGAGCATCGTTATCCTTGGCGTTGTGGCGCTGATCGCATGGGGCGTATTCGGCATCAATCCGCTGCAGCTTCTCACCGGTGAAGGCGGATCGCTGCTGCCCGGCGGCAACGGCCAGATCACCACCGACAATAGCGGCGGCCAGGACAGCGGCGCCGGCGCACCGGCCAATGACGAGACGAAGCAGTTCGTGGCCACCGTGCTGGCCGAGACCGAAGACACCTGGAGCGGCATCTTCCAGTCGATGGGCAAGACCTACGAAGACCCGAAGCTGGTGCTGTTCAGCGGCCAGATTCGCTCGGCCTGCGGCACCGCGTCTTCCGCTGCGGGCCCGTTTTATTGCCCTGGGGACCGCAAGGTCTATCTCGACACGAGTTTCTTCCAGCAACTCGAGCAGCAGTTCGGCGCGGCCGGCGAGTTTGCCCGTGCCTATGTGATCGCGCATGAGGTCGGCCATCACGTGCAGAATCTGTTGGGCACCATGTCTCAGTTCGAACAGGCGCGCCAAGGCGCGAGCCAGGCCGAGGCCAACCAGATGTCGGTGCGCATCGAATTGCAGGCCGACTGCTACGCCGGCGTGTGGGCTCACTTCACCGCCCAGAAAGGTATTCTGGAGCAGGGCGACATGGAAAGCGCGTTGAACGCTGCCCAGAAGATCGGCGACGACACGCTGCAGAAGGAGACGCAGGGCTATGTCGTGCCGGAGAGCTTCAACCACGGCACCTCGCAGCAGCGGCAGACCTGGCTGGCGCGCGGCTACAAGAGCGGTAAGGTCTCCGACTGCAACACGCTGAGCGGTCCCCTCTAGAGGCTGTCCTCCCTCCCGTCGTCAGAACGATTTCGAGTCGGACCCGACTTCGCGCATTCCGATGTCGACCTGATGGCGCGCATGCGTCAGGAATAGGCAGGAATAACAAGTTCCTCCTGTTCCCTCATTGTTCCTTGAGGCGAGCATGATTATAAGGTTCGGCCGCCTTCGCCCCGGGGCGCATGCAGGAGACCTTGACCGTCATGATCGACCCCAAGACCGCCAGGCGGGGCCTCGCGCTGGTTTTCACCACGCTGCTGCTCGACATCATCGGCTTCGGCATCATCATGCCGGTGCTGCCCGCCTATTTGCAGGAGTTGAGCGGCGTCAGCATAAGCGGGGCGGCGATCGAGGGCGGCTGGCTGTTCTTCGTCTACGCCGCGATGCAGTTCTTTTTCGGGCCGATCATGGGCGGTCTCAGCGACCGGTTCGGACGGCGACCGATCCTGCTCGCCTCGGTGCTGACGTTTTCGATAGACAATCTGATCTGCGCGGTCGCATGGTCCTATCCCATGCTGTTCATCGGGCGGGTGCTGGCCGGCATTTCCGGCGCCAGCTATTCGACGACTTCCGCCTTCATCGCCGATATTTCCAACGACGAGAACCGTGCGAGGAATTTCGGCCTGCTCGGCATGGCCTTCGGCGTGGGCTTCGTTATCGGACCGGTGCTCGGCGGGCTGCTCGGCACGTTCGGGCCGCGCGTCCCGTTCTATTTCGCCGCCGGCCTGGCCTTCCTCAACTTCCTGATCGCCCTGGTGCTGCTGCCCGAAACGCTCGATGAGAAGCACCGCCGTCCCTTCGACTGGAAACGCGCCAATCCGGTCGGGACGCTGTTGCAGATGCGCCAATATGAAGGCATCGGCTGGATCGGGCTGGTCTTCTTCCTGATGACGCTGGGTCACATGATGTATCCGGCAGTCTGGTCCTTCGTCTCCAGCTATCGCTACGGCTGGAGCGAGCAGCAGATCGGTTTTTCGCTGGGCGCCTTCGGCCTGTGCGGCGCGATCGTCATGGGCACCGTGCTGCCTCGCGTGGTGCCGTGGCTTGGCGAGTGGAAGACGGCTGCCGTCGGGCTGGCCTTCACGGCGCTTGGGGCCTTCGGCTACGCTTTCGCGTCGCAAGGCTGGATGGTCTATGCGGTGATCGTCGTCGGCTGTCTCGAGGCGCTGGCCGATCCGCCACTGAGAAGCCTTGCCGCCGCCAAGGTGCCGCCTTCGGCGCAGGGCGAACTCCAGGGAGCCATGACCTCGATCTTCTCGATCACCTCGATCATCACCCCGCTGCTCTACACGGCCGTCTTCTCCTGGTTCACCGGGCCAAGCGCGCCTGTGACGTTCGGAGGCGCACCCTATTTGGTGGGCGCATGCTTCCTGGTGTTGGCGCTAATCGTCTTCGTCACCAAGGTGGCGAAGCCGGTAGCGCGCGCAACTGTAACAAGCGGCGTCGCCGAGGATGC
Organism: Mesorhizobium sp. ES1-1; assembly: GCF_020164785.1. GTDB lineage: Bacteria > Pseudomonadota > Alphaproteobacteria > Rhizobiales > Rhizobiaceae > Mesorhizobium. The sequence goes on from NZ_JAIUGX010000005.1 coordinate 23,046, forward strand.
GGCACAGGGATGAGCTGCGACAGCCGCATCGCGTTGACAAAGGACGTTTCGCTATCGCGGCTGGTCCTTGGCGCCCGCCGCCTGCTTGACGGCGATAGCGGTCGGGATGCCGACCAGATCGCGTGGCTCATCGCCAGCGCCATTGATCTCGGCCTCACCAGTTTCGACCATGCCGACATCTACGGAAATTGTGAGGTACATGCGGCTTTCGGGGCTGGAATGGCCCGCTGGCAAGGCCGGCGGGAGAAGATCGAACTGGTCTCGAAATGCGACATCATGCTGGTCTGCGCCAACCGACCGCAAAACCGGCTGAAGCACTACGACACCAGTGCTGGCCATATCGCCGCCTCGGTCGACCGTTCGCTGGCCAATCTCGGCACGGACTATCTCGACCTGTTGCTGCTACACCGGCCCGACCCGTTGATGGATGCCGACGAGACGGCCGCGGCACTTGCCGACCTAGTCAAATCAGGAAGGGTGAGGGCGATTGGCGTTTCGAATTTCACGCCCTCGCAGTTCGAACTTTTGGCCTCGCGGCTGCCGTTTGCGATCGCCACCAACCAGATCGAGATGTCGGTGCTGAAGACGACGGCGCTCACCGATGGCAGCCTCGACCAAGCGCAGCGCCTTGGCTATGCGCCGATGATCTGGTCGCCGCTCGGCGGCGGCTCGCTGTTCACCGGCAAGGAAGGGCGTGAGGCCCGGGTGCGTGCGGCGCTCGCGGCGGTAGCCGCCGAACTCGGCTCCGGTGAGCTTGTCTCGGTGGCCATTGCGTGGCTGCTGCGCCATCCCGCCCGACTTGTGCCGGTAATCGGATCGATGAAGCCGGAAAGGTTGGCGTTGATGGCGAAGGCGCTGGAGATCGATCTCGATCGTCAGCAATGGTTCACTATCCTAGAGGCCAGCGAAGGGCGGCCAGTGGCCTGAGCCGGGACAGGACGTCAAAATTCTCCGCCATCACGACACTGTCGAAGGGCTCATCGCCGAGCGGAAACTGAAAGTCGGTTGACGCGTCACAGGTTGCTCAGGCGTCGACCATCAAGCTCGCTGCGATCAGGCCCGTTCCGCCATCAAATCTTCGCCGCGCTTTTCGCGGATCAGGTTGACGAAGCGGCGGAACAGGTAGTGCGAGTCCTGTGGGCCGGGCGAGGCCTCGGGGTGATGCTGGACCGAGAATACCGGGCGGCCGGTGAGGGCGATGCCGCAATTGGAGCCGTCGAACAGAGAGACATGGGTCTCCTCGACGCCGTCGGGCAGGGAATCGGCATCGACGGCGAAACCGTGGTTCATCGAAACGATCTCGACCTTGCCGGTGGTGTGCTCCTTGACCGGATGGTTGGCGCCGTGATGGCCCTGGTGCATCTTGGCGGTTTTGCCGCCGAGCGCCAGCGCCAGCATCTGGTGGCCGAGGCAGATGCCGAACAGCGGGATGTCGGTCTTGAGCAGGTCCTGGATGACCGGCACGGCGTAGTCGCCGGTGGCTTCCGGGTCGCCGGGGCCGTTGGAGAGGAAGATGCCGTCGGGCCGCATGGCGAGGATGTCCTCGGCGCCGGTGCTGGCCGGTACCACGGTGACCTTGGCGCCGAGGCCCGAGAGCAGCCGCAATATGTTGCGCTTGACGCCGTAGTCGATGGCAACCACGTGCAGGGTCGGGTCATCCTGCTCGCCAAAGCCCTCGTTCCACACCCAGGGCGTCTCGCGCCAGACCGAGGATTGGCCGGATGTGACTTCCTTGGCGAGGTCGAGGCCGATCAGGCCTGACCACGCCGCTGCGCGGCTTCTCAAATCGTCGATATCGAAGACGCCATCGGGCGCGTGCGCGATGACGGCATTGGGCATGCCTTTTTCGCGGATCAGCCCTGTCAGGGCACGAGTGTCGATGCCCGATAGCGCGACGATGCCGCGCTTCTTCAGCCATTGGTCGAGACCGGCGGCGGCCCGATAGTTGGACGGATTGGTCACATCAGCCTTGAACACGGCGCCGACGGCGCCGGCGCGGGCGACCGGGTTCAGGTCTTCGATGTCCTCGTCATTGGTGCCGATATTGCCGATATGCGGGAAGGTGAAGGTGACGATCTGTCCGGCATAGGACGGGTCGGTGAGGATCTCCTGGTAGCCGGTGAGCGCGGTGTTGAAGCAGACCTCGGCGACGGCGGAGCCCGTCGCCCCCAGCCCCCGACCCTCGATGACCGTGCCGTCGGCCAGCACCAGCAAAGCGGTCGGCTTTTCAATTGCCCAAGCGGGGGTCGACGCGGCGGTCATCTCGGCCATGGCGGCACTCCTATCGAGCCGCGCTGCAAGCGGCCCGTCGAGCCATCCGCGCGGCAAACGGCGCGAAGCGGCGAAATCGCGGCTTCCACGCAGTCAAGCTTCAGTTCATGCAAGGCCCAGTACATAGGGGAAGGGGGCAGGCTGGTCAATGACGACGCCAAACCGCCCCGGCTTTTATTTCATCAAGCAATATCAGCGGTTTGCCAGACAGTATCGGTGTTTGCCTTGGCTTGCGCCCGGCGCTATTGTCCGCGCCGACCGAAGGAGACAGCATCATGCGTGGCAAAATCGCCGAATCCCTGAAGACCGCGATGAAGGCGCAGGACAAGCACCGCCTGCCGACCTTGCGGCTGATCCAGGCCGCCATCCATGACCGTGATATCCTCAACCGGGGCTCGGCCAAAGAGCCCGCGAGCGACGAGGAAATCCTGCAGATCCTGGCCAAGATGGTCAAGCAGCGCGAGGAAGCGGCCAAGGCCTTCGACGACGGCAAGCGACCTGAGCTGGCGGCGCAGGAGCGCGGCGAGATGGAGATCATCCGCGCCTTCCTGCCCACGCAACTCGACGATGCGGCTGTTACGGCGGCGGCGCGCGACGCGATCGCGGCGACGGGAGCGGCCAGCCAGAAGGACATGGGCAAGGTGATCGCGGCGCTGAAGCAGAAATATGCCGGCCAAATGGATTTCGGCAAGGCGAGCGGCATCGTAAAGAGCCTGCTGCAGTAGCCGTAGTTTTACGATTCCTTGCACATGGGCAGCGGCTGCGGCGGCGCTGCCGGATGATCCTTCCTGTATTGTTCGATCATCGGCTCGAGGGTCTTGCGCGGCCAGAATTTCGGCGCGCCGATTTCCTTCAAGCAGGATGCATTCCAGTAGGGGGCCGACGCTGAATGGTTCTTTGCGGCTTGCGCAACGGCGGCGATATCGCGCGATTCCGGATAGATATAGAGGGTCGTCGGGTTGCCCTTGACCATCGCGATGATCTGGCTGGCATCCGCCTGCGACCAGCTGGTGCAGCCATTGCTGCGTCCGCCGGCATAGTCCACCAGCTTGCCGAAAGGCACCAGACCGTCACGGTCGGCGTAGGAGCTGTTCGGATTCTTGCGCATGCAGGTGGCGCGCAGCACTTGGGCCGCGTGGCCGCCGATCACCCGCGGCCTGGCGTTCGCGGCCTCGCCTTCGCCATCGAACTGGATGAAGGTGCGCAGGAAAGCGGCGTCCTTTTTTGCGCCTGCGCGATAGAAGCCCTTGAACGAGGTTTTCGCCTCGCGGGTGATGTAGGCACCGCCGGCCGTCAAGGACGAATCCATGGCATTGCCGAAGTTCTTCGCGCACCGTTTGCCATTTGAGAAATCGACGACCCCTTTCAAATTCCGTCCGCTGCCGTGACCGGACGAAATCGCGCGAAACGAATGGTCGGCTTCGCACATGACGTAGTAACGGCGCCCAAGCACGCCGTTGCCCAAATCGCTGGGGCGAGTCGCATCCATGGCAAAGTAGCAGGGGTTGCTGACGGCGCCCTGCGCGACCTTCTTCAGGTACAGCGCGCGCGCCCGTTCCAGCACCACCTGGCTGATCTGGCCGTCGCCGTCGCCGACATGGGCCTGCAGCCAGGCCGGTATGCCGGATGGCTGCAGCGCGGCGAAGGACCTTGCCGACGCCGTCAGCACCATGAAGGCGACGAGAAGGGTGGCGACGACACCCAGCGGAACAGATACCAACCGCAATGGACCGGTGCTCATTTCGAAGGACGATTGTGATTCCAATCATAAATCGTCGCGCGCCGGACGGCGACACACATCTTGTTCAACGCCTGATTCAGGTTGGCGATCTGCCCGACCCTGCCGAGCGACCGCCCATGGAGCGGCGGGCCGAGGGGAGCGGTTTTTTATTGTGCTGCAGGCGCGTGGTCTCGGCCGAGTTGCGAACCACATCGGCAATTTGCAGGAGCTGCCTGGCGATCGGGCTCGTCTTGCGCCAGATCATGCCGATCGTCCGCGACGGCTGGGGATCGGCGAAGCGGGCTATCGAAACGGATGCGGAGCGGGTCTCGACGGGCACGGCCATTTCCGGGATCAAGGTGACGCCAACGCCGGCGCCGACCATCTGGACCAGGGTGGACAGCGAACTGCCGTCCAGCAATTCGCGTGGCCGCACCGAATGCATGTTGCAGAACGACAGGGCCTGGTCGCGAAAACAATGGCCTTCCTCGAGCAGAAGCAGCCGCATCTCGCGCAGCATTTCGCGGTTGGGCACCGGCTTGCCTTCGTCCTCGCCGGGGCGGACCAGCACGAAGTCCTCGGTGAACAGCATGATTTCCGTCAATGACGGTTCCGACACCGGCAGGGCGACGATGGCAGCGTCGAGCCGGCCGTCGGCCAGTTCCTGGATCAGCTTCTGCGTCTGCGTCTCGCGCACATGGATATCGAGACCGTCATGAATGCGCGCGAGGTTGCCGATGATGGCGGGCAGAAGGTAGGGCGCAATCGTCGGAATCACGCCGATGCGCAGCCGTCCCACCAGATGGTCGCGGGAGGCGCGCGCCAGATCCGTCAGCTCGTCCACGGAGCGCAGGATGTCGCGGACCCGAGGAGCGAAGGCCTCGCCGAAATTTGTCAGCCGGACCTGGCGCGGACCTCTTTCGAACAGCTCGGAACCCAGCGTTTCCTCCAATTCCCTGATCTGCACCGAGATGGCGGGCTGCGAGATCGCGCACGCATCCGCCGCACGCCCGAAATGGCTGTGCCGCGCCAGCGCCTCGAAATAGCGCAGCTGCTTCAGCGTCAGATTTGTCATAATGTCATCTTATCGCTGTAATCAGGAAATCCAACTTAAAATAATCGGTTTGTACTGTTATAGGGACTCTGAGGGAGACCAGAGCTGCCGGTGTCACGACGCCCCGCACGTGTGCGAGCGGGCGATGCGACACGGTTTTGGGACCGTCTTTGTCCAGGGCACGCTCGCCGCAGCAGGACATTCGCATATTCGAGCTCCTTACCGCCCGGCCGGCGATGGAGCGGACCTATCCAAGGGCATCGAGCCCTTGTTCACGCAGCGGTTGGCACGACGCTCAACACAGCCACGATCGGAGACTATCATGGACGCACATACGGATGATCCCAGCACGGGCAAATGCCCGGTCGTGCACAGCGCCGTCGGTCGGATCAACCGCGATTGGTGGCCCAATCAGGTCAACGTCCAGGTTCTTCATCAGCAGTCGCCCTTGTCCGATCCGATGGGCGAGGCGTTCGATTATGCCGAGCAATTCAAGAGCCTCGATCTTGATGCCGTGATCAAGGATTTACACGCGCTGATGACGGATTCGCAGGAATGGTGGCCGGCCGATTTCGGCCATTACGGGCCCTTGTTCGTGCGCATGGCGTGGCACAGCGCCGGCACTTACCGGATCGCCGACGGCCGGGGCGGCGCCGGGGCGGGTCAGCAGCGTTTTGCGCCGCTGAACAGCTGGCCTGATAACGTCAATCTCGACAAGGCCCGCCGGTTGTTGTGGCCGATCAAGCAGAAGTACGGCCGCAAGATATCCTGGGCCGACCTGATGATCCTCACCGGCAATGTCGCGCTGGAATCGATGGGCTTCAAGACTTTCGGCTTCGCCGGCGGCCGCGCCGATGTCTGGGAACCCGAGCAGGACATCTACTGGGGTCCGGAAGGCAAGTGGCTGGCCGACGAGCGCTACAGCGGCGACCGCGATCTGCAGAGCCCGCTCGGCGCCGTGCAGATGGGCCTGATCTACGTCAATCCCGAAGGGCCGAACGGCAAACCCGATCCGCTGGCTTCGGCGCGCGATATCAGGGACACGTTCGGGCGCATGGCTATGAATGACGAAGAGACCGTCGCGCTCATCGCCGGCGGTCATACATTCGGCAAGACGCATGGCGCCGGCGACGCGGCGCTGGTGGAGGAGGAACCGGAAGGCGCCGACATCGAGCAGCAGGGGCTGGGCTGGGCGAGCAGGTTCGGCAGCGGCAAGGGCGGCGATACGATCAGCAGCGGCCTGGAGGTGACTTGGACCACGACGCCGACAAAGTGGAGCAACGACTTTTTCGACAATCTGTTCGGTTTCGATTGGGAATTGACCAAGAGCCCCGCCGGCGCGCACCAGTGGACGCCGAAGGGCGGCGCCGGTGCCGGCACCGTGCCGGACGCGCACAATGCGGCCAAGCGCCATGCGCCCTCCATGCTGACCAGCGATCTGGCCCTGCGCTTCGATCCTTCCTATGAGACGATCTCGCGGCGCTTCCACGAGAACCCGGACCAGTTCGCGGACGCTTTCGCCCGCGCCTGGTACAAGCTAACCCACCGCGACATGGGGCCGGTGGCACGCTATCTCGGCCCGCTCGTGCCCAAGGAAGAACTGCCCTGGCAGGACATTATTCCGGCAGTAGACCATGTGCTGATCGACGAGCAGGACGCCGAGGCGCTCAAGGCCCGGATCCTGGAGTCCGGCCTCTCGGTCTCGCAGCTTGTATCTGCGGCGTGGGCTTCGGCCTCGACCTTCCGCGGTTCCGACAAGCGCGGCGGCGCCAATGGCGCGCGCATCCGTCTCAGCCCGCAAAAGGACTGGGCCGTCAACCAGCCGGCGGAACTCGCCAAGGTGCTCGAGCAACTGGAAGCGATCGCCAACGACTTCAACGCATCGCAGACCGGGAACAAGAAGGTCTCGCTGGCCGACCTGATCGTTCTGGGCGGCAATGCGGCCATCGAGAAGGCCGCCGGACACAGCGTGGAAGTTCCCTTCTGGCCGGGTCGCATGGACGCCTCGCAGGCGCAGACGGATATCCACTCCTTCGCGCCGCTCGAGCCGACCGTCGACGGCTTCCGCAACTATGTCAGCGGCAAGCAGCGGTTGACCGTCGAGGAGGCGCTGGTCGACCGCGCCCAATTGCTGACGCTGACGGCGCCGGAAATGACGGTCCTGGTCGGTGGCCTGCGCGTTCTCGGCGTCAATGCCGGGCAGTCGAAGCACGGCGTCTTCACCAACCAGCCGGGGACGCTGAGCAACGACTTCTTCCTCAACCTGCTGGACATGGGCACGGAGTGGAAAGCGACCTCCGACGCCAAGGACGTGTTCGAAGGCCGCGACCGCAAGACCGGCGACGTGAAGTGGACCGGCACCCGCGCCGACCTCATCTTCGGCTCGCATTCGCAGTTGCGGGCGCTGGCCGAAGTCTACGCGACAGCGGACGCGAAGGCGAAATTCAAGAGGGATTTCGTAGTGGCCTGGACCAAGGTGATGAACGCCGACCGCTTCGACATCGCCTGAGTTCGCACAGTCCGGCGCGGCATGCGCCGGCCAAGAACTTCCGTCCTCCCAAGGACACAAGCAGGGCCGCGTTTCCAGCGATGGAACGCGGCTTTGCCGTAAATAAGGACGGGTCGGGCTGTCCCTCTATCCTCGACCGTGGTGGTCGGCGCACAGCGCGATGCGCGACGAGCCGAGGCCGGATGCGGCCGCGGCAATCGCGGCGCTGAAGGCGCAGGTATCCCTCGAGGCCGATCCCCCCAATCAGGCGTCGATGTCCATCGCCAGTGCGATGCCCTTTTGTGCCTCCAGTTCCGCCAGCCTGCCTTGGAGCGCGTCGCGGATCGAGGCGTAGGCCGTCGCGCCAAAGGTCAGTCGTCGTGGCGCGGAATCCTGCGCCACGGAGGCGATCATCGCCTCGACCATCTTGGCGGGATCGCCCTTGAGCTCGAAAGAGCCCTCGGAGAAAGCCCGGCGCAAGTCGCCGACGGGCGTGTTCGCATAGTCATTGACGGGCTTGGCACTGACCAGGCTGCCGCCGAAGTTCGTAGATGTCGGGCCAGGCTCGACGAGCGTCATGCCGATGCCGAAGGGTGCGACCTCCTGCCGAACGGATTCCACGAAGCCTTCGATGCCCCATTTGGTGGCGTGATAGAGGCTGAAGCCGGGATAGGCCATCTGTCCGCCCTCCGAGGAGACTTGTAATATCCGGCCGCCTCCCTGGCGCCTCAGATGCGGCAAGGCTGCCCGGATCAGCTGGATGGAGCCGATGAGGTTGGTGTCGATCACGTCGCGGATCTGGTCTTCGCCCAACTCCTCGGCGGCGCCGAACAGGCCGTAGCCGGCATTGCTGACGATGACGTCGATGCGGCCAAGCTCGGCAAAGGCCTTGTCGATCGCTGCCCGGATCGCGTCGCTGTCGGTCATCTCGAGCGAGGTGATCCACAGGCGATCGCCATGCGATGCCTGCAGATCGGCGAGCGCCTGTGGCTTGCGCACGGTGGCGGCGACACGGTCGCCGCGCGCCAGCAGCCTTTCGGTGAGAAGCCTGCCGAAACCGGAGGAGGTGCCGGTGATGAACCATGTCCTGGTCATGGGATATGTCCTTTCATTGTTGACTTCGCCCAAGACTACGCTTCCCAATTCATGATACTATCCGTTCAGTTTTGCATGACTTGATGAAGATATCCCATGAATGGCAGGCCCGGACTCCCGGAGTTGACGGCGCTCACCGCGATCGTCTCGCATCGCAGCTTTCGCAAGGCAGCCGACGATCTCGGGCTTTCCCCCTCGACGCTCAGCCACATGATGCGGACGCTGGAGCGGGACATCGGCGTGCGCCTGCTCAACCGCACGACGCGCAGCGTGGCACCCACCGAGGCAGGCGAGCGGCTGGTCACGCGCTTGCAGCCGCTGCTGTCGGATATCGATGCGGCCCTGGCCGAGGTCGATGATCTTCGCGGCCTCGCGTCAGGCACGCTGCGGATCAACACCAGCGAGATCGGCGCCCGGCTGCTGCTCGGCTCCGTGGTGCCGGCATTTCTGGCGCGCTACCCGAAGCTCTCGCTCGATCTCGTCACCGAGGGCAGGCTGGTCGATATCGTCGCCGAAGGCTTCGACGCCGGCATCCGCCTGGGCGAGGCCGTGCCACGGGACATGATCGCCGTGCGCTTCGGCGGGCCGGCACGCTTCATTGCCGTCGCATCGCCGGCCTACCTTGCCGGTCGACCGGCTCCGAAGGTGCCGGATGATCTGAGGGCTCACACCTGCATCCGGTTCCGGCTGCCGAGCGGCAAGCTCTATCGATGGGAGTTCGAAAGACATGGCCAGGAGATCGCCATCGATGTCCCCGGCGCACTGACGCTGGACACGATGGAGCTGATGGCCGAGGCGGCCGCCCGCGGCATGGGGATCGCCTATCTCTCGGACAAAGCCGCGAAGCCGTATTTCGAGCGGGGCGAGCTCGTTCAGGTGCTCGACGACTGGTCTCCGCCCATTCCCGGCCTGTTCCTCTATTATCCAGGCCACCGGCTGGTGCCGCCGGCGCTTCGCGCCTTCATCGATGTGTTGAAGGAGGCGAAGGGATAAGAGCCGACTACTCCGCCAGGGCCGGCTGCGGCGGCGTCGCTTTTGCGCGCCCCTCCCAGATATAGGAGGCCAGCGCCACCACGACTGCAACCAGCATGGCGATGGCGCCCAGCATCGGCAGGCTGCGGTAGCCATAGCCGGCATTCAGCATCGCGGCGCCTAGCGAGGCTGCCAGCGCGATGCCGACATTGAAGCCCGACGGGATCAACGACGAGGCCAGGTTGGAGGCATCCGCCGTCCAGGACAGGATGCGGGTCTGGATCGGGGTGCCGATGGCGAAGTTGAGGCCGCCCCAGACGGTGATCGCCGCGACCATCGGCACAGGGTAGGGGCTGACGGCATAGATGACGGCGAGTGTGGCTGCCTGCAGGGCAAGCATGATGATCAATGACGGCATCAGCTTCCAGTCGGAGAGCCTGCCGCCCAGGAAGACGCCAAGCGTGGCGCCGACACCGTTGAGCAGCAGCACCCATGGCACGAGATCCTCGTCCAGCCCGGTCACCTCCAGCAAGGTCGGGGTGATGTAGGTGAACAGGCCGAACTGGCCGATCATCAGCATCAGCATGAGGATCAGCGAGGTCCACACCTGCTGGCGCGCCAGCACGCGGACCTCGCTGGCGAAGGCGGCGGGCTTTGCCTGACATCCCGTTGTGCGCGGCAGCAGGATCGCCATGGCCAGCGTTGCCGCCACGCCCAGTCCGCACATCACCCAGAAGGTGGCACGCCAGCCCCAGATGGTGCCGATCGCGGTGCCGGCGGGCACGCCGATGACGTTGGAGACGGTGAGGCCGGACAGGATGATCGCCACCGCCATGCCGCGCTGGTCTTGGCGCACCAGGCCGACGGCAACCACCATGGCGATGCCGAAATAGGCCCCATGCGCAACCGCCACGGCAATGCGCAACAGCAGCATCGAGGTGAAATCCGGCGCCAGCGCGCAGGCCGCCTGGCCGATGGTGAAGGCGATGGCGAGCCCGAGCAGCAGGGTCTTGCGCGACAGCGATTTGGTGGCAAGCGTCAGCAGCGGGCCGCCGATGGCGATGCCGCAGGCATAGCCCGAAACAAGATAGCCCGATGTCGGAACGGAAACGCCAAGCCCCTGCGCCACCTGCGGCAGCACGCCGGCTATGACGAATTCGGTGGTGCCGAAGGCGAAGGCAGCAATGAACAGGGCGATGAGCGGCAGCGACATGAAACGGCCTTGGCTGGGAACGGCCTCAAACCACGGATGGATGCGGGGAGCAATCCAGAAATTTTGGACGCGGGTTTAGGTTTTCTTGAGTGGAGGAGTGCGAGGCAGTGACGAGCCAATCTCCCCCTTCGTCGAGGAGATTGGCAGCTTCGATGCCTCAGCCGACCTTCAGCCGGGAACCGGTCAACAGGCCGCGCTCTTCGAGGACGGGATAGGCCATCGATGCGAGCAGGGAGTTGATCTGCTTGAGGTCGCGAATGGTGTCGAGATGGATCGAACTGGTTTCGACGCTTCTGGCGGTGCCGTCGCGCAGGCGCACGAAATGGCTGGCGCTGGTTTCCTTTTCGCGGGCGCGCAACTGGTCCTTCTCGAGCACAAGCTGGCGCGCGGTCTCGGGATCGCGTGACACCAGGACGTTGAAGGCAAGCCGCGCATTGGCCAGCACCGAGCCGTGGAAGGCGAGCAGCTCGCTCCAGCCCTCTTCGGTGAATTCCAGCCCGCGCTCGAACTTCTTCTTCACATGCATCAGCATGTTGCGAACGATGATGTCGCCGACCTGCTCCAGCTTGACGCAGGCGCCGATCAATTCCTGGCAGCGCAGCGCCTCGTCCTCGCTCAGCGGGTTCCGGGTCAGCTTGGCGAGATAAAGTTTGATCGCCGCATGCTTGCGGTCGACGCGGTCGTCGAGCGCCGCCAGCGCCTTGATCTTGTCGGCGTCGGCGCTTTCGTAGAGCTCGATGATGCGCTTGAGCATGATCTCGACTGTTTCGCAGACCCGCACCACTTCGCGCGTGGCGTTGGCCAAGGCCTGGCTTGGCATGTCGAGTGCGCTTTCGTTGAGCGCGGAGAGCTCGATGACGTCGAGCGAGGCGGCAGGCGCCGGCTTGGTGCCGAGCGCCACGATCCTTTCGGAGGCGCGATAGACGAGGCTGGCCAACGGCAGGCCGGCCAGCAGGATCAGCACGTTGAACAGGATGTGGGCGTTGACGATCTGGTCCGCCGCCGTGGTGCCCAGGAAGGCGAAGCTCGGCTTGGCGATCATGACCAGGATCAGCATGACCAGGGAGCCGAGACCGCGCATCAGCAAATTGCCGATCGGCACGACGCGCACTTCGGGGCTCGACGAGCGCGTCAGCATCGGTGCGATGATCGAGGAGCCGAGATTGACGCCGAGGATGAGGACGACGCCGAGTTCCGGCGTGATCAAGCCACGGCCTGCCAGCGTCGCCATCAGCAGTACCGCCGCGATGCTCGACTGGAACAGCCAGGTGACGACGGCGGCCAGAAGATAGGCGGTGATGGAATCGCTTGAGAAGTAATTCAGGATTACCGGCAGCAACTGGCTGTTGCGCAACGGCTCCGACGCCTGGCCGATCATTTCCAGCGACAGGATCAAGAGGCCGATGCCGACCAGGATGCGGCCGGTCTGGCGCCAGTCGCGCCGCTCGGTGGCCATGAACATCACCGTGCCGGTGATCAGGCAGAGCGGCACCAGCAAGGTGAGATCGAAGGTCAGCAGCTTGACCACCAGGGCCGAGCCGATCTCGGCGCCGCGCACGGCAAGTTGGCCGGCGGCGCCCGAGACGATGCCTGAACCGGCGAAGGAGCCGACCAGAAGCGTGACGGCGGTGGAGCTTTGCAAGGCGATGGCAAGCCCGGTGCCGGCCAGCACCGCCATGACCGGATTGCGCATGGTGGCGCGCAGGCGATGGCGCAGAACGTCGCCATAGGCGCGTTCGACGCCGGTCTTCACCATGCGTGTGGCAAACAGCATCAGCGCCACGGCGCCGGCCAGATGCAGGAGGACGACGGAGCCGCTCATCGAAGCGTCCGAGCGCTGGTCGCCGCTCGGCTGCGGAGAGCGCGGCCGTCAGTGCGGAAGAGGGGGATTCGAATCATGGCGCTACAGTCGTGGATGGGTATCGGAACATTTTAGCCGGATAATAATAATTTGTCGATTTCAAGGACCGCCGGCAGGCGACGGACGCTGTCGTGATATCGACGGACCATCCAGCAACCAGCAGAAGCGCGTCTTCTCAAGGTGGGCATCGGAGTCATGGCGAGCCCCTCAGCTGAACTTTGTCACGATGTTCAAATTCTTGAATTAAGTGGAGGATTTCATTACGAAATTGTAATGCTGACGTTCAGTTTCGGTTCATCCGCCGGTTGCTATTTGTTGCGCATCGACAACCAAGGAGAGATTTCATGAAACGCATCATCCTGTCCACGCTCGCTTTTTCCATGCTCGCCGCCACGTCGCTCACCGGCCAGGCAGCCCCGGTGAATGCCCCGGTCGCGCCGCGCTCCGACTACACCCAGGTCGACTGGAAAAAGCCTACCCACAGGGACGTCAAGAGACACGTCATCAAGAAGAAGGTCGTCGTAAAGCGCAGCAACTGGCGCAATGGCCAGAGGTACTCGTCTTGGAAGCGCCACCAGCCGATCCGCGACTATCACCGCTACGGTCTGCGTCGCCCGGGTCCCGGCCAGGAGTGGATCCGCGTCGGCAACGACTATGTGCTGGTCAGCATCGTCTCCGGCATCATCTTCGGTGCGATCGCCGCGCGGTAGTTTTCGCTACACGCCGGACATGGGAGGCGGCCAGCAATGGCCGCCTCCTTGCTTTTGCCCTGTGGAAACCGGGTATGGCCCGTATTGGGGGTCGTCGGATTTGGCGCGCATGATTATATGGGTGGCAAACGAGTTGCCCAATGCGCTTTCCACCCGCCTTCCTCGACGAGATACGCGACCGCGTGCCGATTTCATCGGTCATCGGCCAGCGCGTTGCGTGGGACAGGAAGAAGACCAACGCGCCGCGCGGCGACTACTGGGCCTGCTGCCCCTTCCACGGCGAGAAAAGCCCCTCCTTCCACTGCGAGGACAAGAAGGGCCGCTACCATTGCTTCGGCTGTTCCGTGTCGGGCGATCATTTCAAGTTCCTTACCGAACTCGACGGAATGAGCTTCCCGGAGGCGGTCGAGAAGATCGCCGACATGGCCGGCGTACCGATGCCGGTGCGCGATGCGCAGGAGGAGCGGCGCGAGAAAGAGCGCGCCAGCCTGACCGACGTCATGGAGATGGCGACCGCCTTCTTCCAGGACCGGTTGCAGGGGCCTGAGGGGGCAAAGGCGCGCGCCTATCTGCGCGACCGAGGGTTGACGCCGGCGACGCAGCAGTCGTTCCGGCTGGGCTACGCGCCTGACAGCCGCAACGCGCTGAAGGAGCATCTGGCGGCCAGGGGCGTGCCGAAGGCCGATATCGAGGCGTGCGGTCTGGTACGGCATGGCGATGACATCCCGGTTTCCTACGACTGGTTCCGCGACCGCATCATGTTCCCGATTCCGGATTCGCGCGGCAAGATCATCGCCTTCGGCGGCCGGGCGCTGGCGCCGGACGCGCTGGCCAAATACATGAACTCGCCGGACACGGAGCTCTTCCACAAGGGCAATGTGCTCTACAATTTCGCCCGCGCCAGAAAGGCGCTGGCAAAGGGCGGCACGGTCATCGCGGTCGAAGGCTATATGGACGTGATCGCGCTGGCGCAGGCCGGTTTCGAGAATGTCGTTGCGCCGCTCGGCACCGCGCTCACCGAAAACCAGCTCGAACTGTTGTGGCGCATGGCGGCCGAGCCGACGCTTTGCTTCGACGGAGACAAGGCCGGACTGAAGGCTGCGTGGCGTGCCGCCGACATGGCGCTGCCTTCGGTGCAGGCCGGGCGCTCGGCGCGCTTCGCGCTGCTGCCCGAGGGCAAGGATCCCGACGATCTGGTCAAGGCCGAGGGACCGGACGCCTTCCGTCTGGTCCTGGCCGAGGCGCGGCCGCTGGCCGACCTGTTATGGATGCGCGAGACGGCCGGCGGTGTGTTCGACACGCCCGAGCGGCGGGCGGAACTCGAAAAGACGCTGCGGGAATTGACGAGCCGCATCCGCGACGAGAGCCTGCGCTACCACTATCAACAGGAAATGCGCGAGCGGGTGCTGAGCTTCTTCGGTGCGCAGCGCGGCGCGCGGCAAGGCCGTCCGGGCGGACGCCAGGACTGGCGCCCTGGCCAGGGCAAGGCCGCCGCGCCCGGCGGACAGTTCGCCAAGGCCGGCGGCGGGCGCACCGCGATCACCGAAAGCCTCGGCCGTTCAGCGCTGGTCAAGCGCGGCAGCGAGGGCATGTCGGTGCGCGAGGCGACGATCATCGTGGCGCTGATCAACCATCCGGCGCTGATCGACGAGAATTTCGCCCATGTCGAGTTCCTCGACCTCGCCAATTCCGATCTCAGGAGGCTGCACGCCGCGATCCTCGACGCGATGGCGCATGACACTGCCGATGACCGGGAGGCCGTGATCGCGACAATAGCGCGCGCCGGCTGCATGGAGATCTGGGAGCGGGCGGTCGGGCTGATCAGGCGGGCGCGGCAATGGCCGGCGCTCGAGGATGCCGCCCTTGACGATGCCCGCGACGCCCTGAACCAGGCGCTGCACTTGCAGCGCAGCGCGCGCACCTTACATAAGGAACTGAAAGAGGCGGAGGCGGCGATGGATGCGGATCCGTCGGATGAAGTCTTCCGCCATATCGTAGAGATCCAGGCCCAGTTGGATGACGTGCAGGCAAAGGAAGCGCTGATCGAAGGATTTGGCGTGTCCTCCGGCAGGGGCGGCCGGGCCTGAGCATATTGGAAACGCGAAACGTTTGCGCAGGAAGATCATGCGCAAAGCACAAGAACGCCGGAGAACTTTACCGGCCTGGAAGGGCGCAAAGGCTTCGGTACGCGAGCAAAAGCGTCAAGACGTCGTCGGGCTTTTGGACGCCGCGAAGCGGGCTAAGTCGGGTAATTGATTCGCTTTTTTCATGCGAATCATGCGAGAGGCGCTTGACCTTCTGGCAGAATGGCGGAATCAGGACGATTCGAAACGTTAACCCGAACCCGCGTCGACGGGAAACAAGCGATGTGAGGAACTGATCACTGGACAGGCACGATGCCTGCCACAGATATCAGGGTTAATCTGGACTTAATGCATGTCGCCCAAGAGTGGAACCCGGTTTTGGGGCAACGGTATGCACCAGGCAAAGTCAATGCGGTTACTGGCCCGGTGAAGCGCGTTTCATAAGCGAGCCCATCCGGTTTGACTGGTCCGACAGCTTACGCGGCTTCGATAGCAGCCGCTTGGAGAAGATAAAAATTATGGCGACTAAGGAAAAGGAAGAGGCCGAGACCGAACGCGAAGGCGCCACCGATGGGCCGCTGCTCGACCTTTCCGATGATGCTGTCAAGAAGATGATCAAGGCCGCCAAGAAGCGCGGCTATGTCACCATGGATGAGCTGAATTCGGTGCTGCCCTCGGAGGAAGTCACCTCCGAGCAGATCGAGGACACGATGGCAATGCTGTCCGACATGGGCATCAATGTTGTCGAGGACGACGAGCAGGGCGAGGAGCCCGAAGCCACCGACACCGCGGCCGATGCCGAGGAAGACGCCAACGAGCTGGCCGAGCAGACCGGCACCGCCGTTGCCGCCACGACCACCAAGAAAGAGCCGACCGACCGCACCGACGATCCGGTGCGCATGTATCTCCGCGAGATGGGCTCGGTCGAGCTTCTGTCGCGCGAGGGCGAAATCGCCATTGCCAAGCGCATCGAGGCCGGCCGCGAGACGATGATTGCGGGCCTTTGCGAAAGCCCGCTGACCTTCCAGGCGATCATCATCTGGCGCGACGAGCTCAACGAATCCAAGATCCTGCTGCGCGAGATCATCGATCTTGAAGCGACCTATGCCGGACCCGAAGCCAAGCAGGCGCCGGTGGTCGAGCGCGTCGAGGAAGCGCCGAAGGCCGAGGAAAAGCCACGCCGCGGCCGCGACGAGGAGGACGACATCACCAATGTCGCCGCCGACACGCGCGGGCTGGTCGATGACGACGAGGAAGACGAGGACGAAGCCAGCCTGTCGCTGGCGGCGATGGAAGCCGAGCTGCGCCCCCAGGTGATGGAGACGCTCGACGTCATCGCCGACACCTACAAGAAACTGCGCAAGCTGCAGGACCAGCAGGTCGAGAACCGTCTGGCTGCGGCCGGCACGCTGTCGCCCAGCCAGGACCGCCGGCTGAAGGAACTGAAGGATCAGCTGATCAAGGCGGTGAAGTCGCTGTCGCTCAACACGGCGCGCATCGAGGCGCTGGTCGAGCAGCTCTACGACATCAACAAGCGCCTGGTGCAGAACGAAGGCAAGCTGCTGAGGCTGGCCGAGAGCTATGGCGTTCGGCGCGAGGAATTCCTGAAGGAATATCAGGGATCCGAACTCGACCCGAACTGGACACGGGCGATCGGCAACCTGACCTCGCGCGGCTGGAAGGAATTCACCAAGAACGAGAAGGACGCCATTCGCGACCTGCGTGCCGAGATCCAGCATCTGGCCACCGAAACCGCGATCTCGATCCTGGAATTCCGCAAGATCGTCAACCAGGTGCAGAAGGGCGAGCGCGAAGCCGCGATCGCCAAGAAGGAAATGGTTGAGGCCAATCTTCGCCTCGTCATCTCCATCGCCAAGAAATACACCAATCGCGGCCTGCAGTTTCTCGACCTGATCCAGGAAGGCAATATCGGCCTGATGAAGGCGGTGGACAAATTCGAATACCGCCGCGGTTACAAGTTCTCGACCTACGCGACATGGTGGATCCGGCAGGCGATCACGCGTTCGATCGCCGACCAGGCGCGCACCATCCGCATCCCGGTGCACATGATCGAGACGATCAACAAGATCGTGCGCACCTCGCGGCAGATGCTGCACGAAATCGGCCGCGAGCCGACGCCGGAGGAACTGGCCGAAAAGCTCGCCATGCCGCTGGAGAAAGTGCGCAAGGTGCTGAAGATCGCCAAGGAGCCGATCTCGCTCGAAACGCCTGTGGGCGACGAGGAGGATTCGCACCTGGGCGACTTCATCGAGGACAAGATGGCGATCCTGCCGATCGACGCGGCGATCCAGGCCAATCTGCGCGAGACGACCACGCGCGTGCTGGCTTCGCTTACACCGCGCGAGGAGCGTGTGCTCAGGATGCGCTTCGGCATCGGCATGAACACCGACCACACGCTGGAAGAGGTCGGCCAGCAGTTCTCGGTCACCCGCGAACGTATCCGCCAGATCGAAGCCAAGGCGCTGCGCAAGCTCAAGCATCCGAGCCGGTCGCGCAAACTGCGCAGCTTCCTCGACAGCTGAGGTTTTCGAGTTCTAAAGATCAAGGGCGCTCGTCGAGGCGCCCTTTTTCATTTGAGCGTGGCCCCGCGCCATGCCGTGGTAGGATGCAGATATGTCGCAATCGCATTCTCACTCCCATCTGTGGCCCGGCGTGCCGCTTGCGCTTGGCTCGGCCGCGCTGTTCGGGGCGACGCCGCCGCTCTCCAAGCTGCTGCTTGTTACGGTCAATCCGTTCATGCTTGCCGGCCTGCTCTATCTTGGCGCCGGTGTTGGCCTTGCCTTGTATCGCCTGCTTCGGGGCAAGCAGGCCATGGACGGCGAAGCGCAACTGAGGAGCGGGGATATTCCCTGGCTCGCCTTAGCGATCGGCATGGGTGGTGTCGTCGCGCCCGTGCTGCTGATGTACGGCCTCAGCCTCAACACGGCATCCAGTTCTGCATTGCTGCTTAACGTGGAAGGGCTGGCAACGATGGCAATCGCCTGGCTTGCCTACCGCGAAAATGTCGATCGCCGCCTGCTGTTCGGCGCTTTTGCCATTCTAGCCGGCGCGGTGCTGCTATCGTGGGATGGCAATGGCGTTGCCCTCAATCCGGGCGCCCTGCTGGTGGTGGGAGCCTGTGTGGCATGGGGGATCGATAACAATTTCACCCGCATGATCTCGGCGACCGACCCGGTGGTGGTCGCCATGCTCAAGGGTCTGGTGGTGGGCGTCGTCAATGTCGGGCTGGCGCTTGCCGACGGCGCATCTTTTCCCGCGGCGTCGATCGTCGCTGCGACCGCGGCCGTCGGCTTCCTCGGCATCGGCGTCAGCCTGGTGATGTTCATCCTGGCGTTGCGCCATCTCGGCACCGCGCGGACCGGGGCCTATTATTCGCTGGCGCCGTTTATCGGCGCGCTGCTGGCGATCGCCATCCTTGGCGATTCCGTCACGGTCAAGCTGGCGATGGCCGGATTCCTGATGGGTGTCGGTTTGTGGCTGCATCTGTCGGAGCGCCATGAGCATGAGCACGACCACGAGACACTGGAACACGAGCACAGCCATGTGCATGACGAGCACCACCAGCACCATCATGACGGCCCGGTCAGCGAACCGCATTCGCATTGGCACCGGCATGCTCCGATGCGCCACCGGCATCCGCACTATCCAGACCTGCACCATCGGCATGGCCACGGCTGAGGATGATGCCCGAGCAAGAGAGCAGTCCTGATCTGACCGTCTGGTACAACACGCGATGCCCGGTCTGCAACGCCGGCATCGGTCGGCAGAAGCGGCGGCTTCTCACAGCCATACGGGCCGGTCGGATTGAATTTCGCGACATCAATCTGGAGCCGGCAGCCCTTGCCCGTTTTGGCGCCTCGCTGGAGGATATACGCCGGCGACTTCATGCGACAGATGGGCAGGGCCGCCTGCTGGCCGGCGCCGATGTGGCGATCGCGGTCTGGGAGGCCACGCCGGGCGAGAGCTGGCTGGCATCCCTGTTCGGCAATCCGATCGCATTGCCGCTGACCCGCTTTGCCTATGATCGTTTTGCCGCCCTGCTCTACGCCTGGAACCGGCGCCAAGGCCGCTGGTGATCCTGCCTGTCGCGTAGCGCGTCCTTCTCGAAAAGCAGTTGCACCCCTTCCGCTAGGGGAGCGTCGAAGATCAGATACATCGTAAGATATATCTTGACTCGTCGACTGTACTTCCCTAATTGAGATATATCGTAAGATACAACTCAAGGAGAAACTCATGCACAATCATTTCGGACATCATCATTTCGGCGAGCGCATGTTCATGCATATGGCCGGCAAGTTCGGCGGCCGCGGCGGCGGTTCCGGCCCGTTCGGCGGCCGGGGTGGCGGCGGACGCGGCGGGCCGGGCGACCTGTTCCGCGCCGGGCGCATGCTGGCCGATGGCGACCTCAAGCTGATTACGCTGTCGCTGCTGGCCGAGGCGCCGCGCCATGGCTACGACATCATCAAGGCGCTGGAGGAGCGCACCAGCGGCATCTATAGTCCAAGCCCCGGCGTGGTCTATCCGACGCTGACATTCCTGGAGGAGGCCGGCTATGCCGCCTCTACAGCCGACGGCAACAAGAAGGTGTTTTCGATTACCGAAGCCGGCCAGGCGCATCTTGCCGACAATCGCGAGATGATCGACGGCGTGCTCGAGCACCTTGAGCGCTTCGGCCGCAAGATGGCCAAGGCGCGCGACTGGTTCGGCTGGAACGATGAGGGCGAGGGCCGGCGCGAAGGCCGGGGCGGCCGTTCTGAAGCGCGCGACGAGTTTCGTGCCGTGCGCCACCGTTTGCGGGCGGCACTTGGCGATTTTGTCGATGCCTCCCCTGAAAAGCAGGCGGAAGCCATCGCTATCCTCGAAGGCGCCGCCGAGGCCCTGGAAGCGCTGTCGCGCAAGTAACAGGGCTCCCTTCCGCCGGCCCTTGCCCGTTGCGCAAAGGACCGATAGTGAAATTCATCCCGCGCAATCCTAGTTGCGCGGGATGAATGCTGTTGGAGGAAGCCCATGTCTTTTCTGAAGCGTCTTTTCGGCGGTGGTGGCGATGGCGAAGCGGCCGCTCCAAAGAGCACGGCGCCGGCCAAGCAGGTCGAGCACAAGGGCTTCCTGATAAGCGCCACGCCCTACAAGACGGACGGTCAATACCAGACCTGCGGCATTGTTTCTAAGGAGATCGACGGCGTGGTGAAGGAACACAAATTCATCCGCGCCGACCGCTTCGCCGGGCTCGATGATGCCGTCGACATCTCGATCAAGAAGGGCATGCAACTGGTGGACGAGCAGGGCGAGCGGGTCTTCAGCTAGCGCCCTGCTTGACTGCGGGTGCGACAGCTCAGCCCCGCCTCGCTGCCTCGATCGCGTCCACATCGATCTTGCGCATATCCATCATCGCCGTGAACGCCCTCTTGGCCTCGGCGCCGCCGGCGGCCATGGCCTCGGTCAACACACGCGGCGTGATCTGCCAGGAAATACCCCAGCGGTCCTTGCACCAGCCGCACGCGCTTTCCTGGCCGCCATTGCCGACGATGGCGTTCCAGTAGCGGTCCGTCTCCTCCTGGTCATCCGTGGCGATCTGGAAGGAGAAGGCCTCGCTGTGCTTGAACATCGGCCCGCCATTGAGGCCGAGGCACGGAATGCCCGCAACGGTGAATTCTACCATCAGGACATCTTGAGCCTTGCCGGACGGATAGTCGGTGGGAGCGCGGTGCACGGCTCCCACCGAACTGCCGGGAAAGGTCTCGGCGTAAAACCGGGCTGCGGCCTCTGCGTCCTTGTCATACCAAACGCAGATCGTGTTCTTTGCGATTGCCATGTTTTGTCCTTTCGCTTCCGAAGTTTTTTCTTTGTCCCGCCGCGCAACGCTTTGCGTGCTGCCTCCCAAGGACGGCGTCGGCCTCGCCGGTCCTACAATCGGCCTCGATTTTATCCTCGAAGGGCGGGGAGGCAACCTGCCCGGATCAGATCGGCAGTTCCGACGTCTGCTTGATCGTCCAGCTCGGCACGTCGGTCTTGACGTTCTGGACACCCCGGATCCGGCTCAGATGCTCCGACTGGAAGCGGCGGTAATCGTCGATATCGGCCGCCACGACGCGCACCATGGCGTCGCAATCGCCAAGCATCAGATAGCATTCCATGACCTGGGGCAGCTTGGCCACTTCGGTCGCGAAATGCGCGATCGTGTCCTCGTCCTGCGTCTTCAGCCAGATCCGGGTGAAGAAGGTGAGGCTTTTGCCGATCTTCGCCGGGTTGAGCACGGCGACGTAACCATCGATGATCCCGGCTTCCTCCAGCAGCTTGACCCGCCGCAGGCAAGGCGAAGGCGACAGGCCGACTTCGCTGGCCAGATCATTGTTGGCCATGCGCCCGTCGCGTTGCAGCGCGCGCAGAATCCGCTTGTCGATCTCATCCAATTTCATGGCCAATAATTCCAACTGTCAGCTCTTTCCTAGCATAGCATGCCAATTTGAAATAAATTCTGACAATCTTTGCAACCAAATTGCGGTCCGAAATGGCTATGGTTGCTCCGACATCATCCGAGAGCAGACGCAACCAAAGGCGGCAGGCGGCGAGCTTGCCGATCGCAAGGCATGAGCATGTTACAGTCCGCCGAAGCCCGGGCCGATGCGCCGCGATCCGAGCTGCGCCGCGGCGTAGCGTCAAGCGGCCCAGTGCTGCTCGGCACCATTCCCTATGCGCTGGTGCTGGGCGCGCAGGCGACGCAGAAGGGGCTGAGCGCGCTGGAATTGTCGACGATGACCGGCCTGAATTTCGCCGGCGGCTCGGAATTCGCGGCGATCCAACTGTGGACCTCGCCGCCGCACATCCTGCTCATTGTCGCCGTCACGTTCCTCGTCAACAGCCGTCATCTGCTGATGGGCGCGGCCCTTGCGCCATTCCTGCGCGACTTGCCGCGGCGCAAGGCGTTTCCGGCGCTGTTCTTCCTATGCGACGAAAGCTGGGCGCTTGGCCTGGCTGACGCCCGGCGGCGCGCTGCGGACGGGACCGTCCCCGCGTTCAGCCTGCCCTACTATATGGGCGCGTCGCTCGCCGTCTATGCCACCTGGGTCGGCTTCACCACGCTCGGCGCCTTGCTCGGGCCGGTGCTGGGAGATGTCGAGGCTTACGGTTTCGACATGGCGTTTCCGGCCGTCTTCCTCGTGCTGATGCGTGGCATGTGGACCGGCATGGCGGCGGCGCGGCCCTGGCTGGTCAGCCTCGTCGTTGCGGCCCTTGTCTACCTCTTCGTTCCCGGCGCCTGGTATGTCGCGGCCGGTGCGGCGTCGGGGCTATTTGCTGCCTGGCTGATGGCGAGTGACGCATGATCGACGCAACAATTGTCCTGACGATCGCGCTTATGGCCGGCGTGACCTATCTGACGCGGATCGGCGGCTATATCGTGCTGCGCAATCGACCGCTCGGCGTCCGCGCCACGGCGGTGATGGCGGCGGCGCCCGGCTGCGTGCTGATCTCGGTCATCGCGCCGGCCTTCGTTTCGAGCCACCCCGCCGATCTTATCGCGCTTGCAATCACCCTGATCGCGGCGACGCGGCTCTCCATGCTACCGACGGTGCTGATTGGCGTTTTTGCCGCCGGCCTGCTGCGGCATCTTATCGGCTAGCGATCGCCGGACGTTCGTCCGGGCCCAGCCCTACTGGACCGGCAGCGTAATGCGGCGTTCCTGCGCGTCGAACAGATGCAATTGCGTCAGGTCCGGCGCCAGGAAGATGTGTTGACCCGGTATCACGGGGACGCGTTCGCGCAGCAAAGCGATCAGGGTGTTGGCGCCGGCCTTGGCGATGACGAGGGTTTCGGCGCCGGTCGGTTCGACCACTTCGACCAGCGCCGGCACGCCGCTGTCGGAGAGCCTGAGATGTTCGGGCCGGATGCCCCAGGCCATGGCGTTCTCCGCCTTGCCGAATGGCGGCGAGGGTAACACGGTGCCGTCGCTCGCGGTGAAGCCGTCAGCCGTGGTGCGGCCCTGTACGATATTCATCGACGGCGAGCCGATGAACTGCGCCACAAACAGGTTGGCCGGCCGGTCGTAGAGATCGAGGGGCGCGCCGACCTGTTCGACGACGCCGCCATTCATGACGACGATCTTGTCGGCCATCGTCATGGCCTCGACCTGGTCGTGGGTGACATAGACGATGGTGGTTCCCAGGCGCTGATGCAGGGCCTTGATTTCGGTGCGCATCTGCACGCGCAGCTTGGCGTCGAGGTTCGACAGCGGCTCGTCGAACAGGAACACTTTGGGGTCGCGCACAATGGCGCGGCCCATGGCGACGCGCTGGCGCTGGCCGCCGGAAAGCTGGCGCGGATAGCGGTCCAGCAGATCCTGCAGGCCCAGGATGGTCGCGGCGCGCGCGATCTTTGCGTCGATCTCGCGCCTTTCGGCCTTCTTCAGCGTCAGCGCGAAGGCCATGTTGTCGCGCACCGTCATATGCGGGTAGAGCGCGTAGTTCTGGAACACCATGGCGATGTCGCGCGACTTCGGCGCGACGTCGTTGATCACCTGGCCGTCTAGCGCGATCTCGCCGGCGCTGATCTCCTCCAACCCGGCAATCATCCTGAGCAGGGTCGACTTACCGCAACCGGAGGGGCCGACGAGGATGACGAATTCGCCCGACGCAATGTCCACCGACACGCCGTGGATGACCTTCGCCTTGCCATAGGCCTTCTCGACGCCCGAAATGCTAACCGTGCTCATAGAGAATTCCTCAGAAAGAGACCTTGTCACCGCCCTTGAGTTCAAGGATCTGCCGCGCTTCGTCAGGGGTGGCCACCGAGGCGCCGAGACCCTCGATGATCTGGCGCACCTTGCGCACCTGGTCGGCGTTGGATTTCGCCAGCTGGCCCTTGCCGATCCACAGCGAGTCCTCCAGCCCGACACGCACATTGCCGCCGAGCGCGATGGCCTGGGTGGCGATCGGCAACTGGCTGCGGCCGGCACCCAGCACCGACCAGCGATAGTCCTGTCCGAACAGGCGGTCGGCGGTGCGCTTCATATGGGCGACGTCCTCTGGATGGGTGCCGATGCCGCCGAGGATGCCGAACACGCTCTGGACGAAGAACGGCGCCTTGACGAGGCCGCGCTCGACGAAATGGGCGAGCGTGTAGAGATGACCGATGTCGTAGCATTCGATCTCGAAACGCGTGCCGTTTTCGGCGCAGGTTCGCAGGATGTGCTCGATGTCGCCGAAAGTGTTGCGGAAGATGCGGTCGCGCGAGCCTTCGAGATAGGGCCGCTCCCACTCATGCTCGAAAGTCTTGAAACGCTCGAGCATCGGGTAAAGGCCGAAATTCATCGAGCCCATGTTGAGCGAGGCGACTTCCGGCGCGAAGGTCGCGGCCGGCTTGACCCGCTCTTCGACGCTCATCGTCGCCGCGCCGCCGGTGGTGATGTTGACGACGCAGTTCGAGCGCTGCTTGATTACTTTCAGGAAGGGCGCGAAGGCCTCCGGGGACTGGTCCGGCCTGCCGTCGGCCGGGTTGCGCGCATGCAGATGGACGATCGCCGCGCCGGCCTCCGCGGCCCCGATCGCGGCGTCCGCGATCTCCTGCGCGCTCACCGGCAGATGGGGCGACATTGACGGCGTGTGGATCGAGCCGGTGACCGCGCAGGTAATGATGATCTTGTTCTGGTTCGCCACGTCTGGGATCCTCGTTATTGGCCGGCCTATTTCACCGCACCTTGGGTGATGCCGGAGATGAACTGCTTCGACAGCACGATGTAGAGCAGGGTGATCGGCAGTGCCGCAAGGGTCAGCCCGGTGAACAGCACGCCCCAGTCGGTGGTGAACTCGCCGACGAAGACGGTCAGGCCCTGCGGCAAGGTCTTGAGTTCGTCCGAGGTGATCAGCACGAGGGGAAAGAAGAAATCGTTCCAGATCGGCACCGCGTTCTGGATCGCGACGATGACCAGAGCCGGGCGCGCCAGCGGCAGCATGATCGAGCGCATGATGCGCAGTTCGCTGGCGCCGTCCATGCGCGCCGACTCTTCCAGCTCGCGGGGCAGGGTCCTGAGGAATCCGGTCATGATGAATACGGCCGAAGGAATCCCCATCGCCACATAGACCAGCACAAGGCCGGCATAGCTGTCGACCAGTCCGAGCGAATCCAGCTGGATGAAGAGCGGGATGATTGCCAGCTTCAGCGGCACCGTCATGCCGCTCAGGAAAAACATCAGCACCAGCGCGCCCAGCCTGAATTGGTAGCGGGCAATGGCGTAGGCGGCCATCGTGCTGAACAGCAGGATCAGCGCCACCGCGGCGGCCGTGATGCCGAGCGAATTGGCGAGGTAGCGCACGAAGTTGGTCTCGTTCCAAACCCGCTCGGCGTTGGAAAGCGAGAAATGCGCAGGCAGGGCGAAGGGCGACGAGAAGATCTCGGCATTGGTCTTGAAGGACGACATCACCATGACGAACAGCGGGTAGACCATGATCAGCGCGTTGATCGCCAGCATCAGCTGGATGGCGCCGTTCTTCAGCAGCTCACCCTTGGGGGCGGTGGCCGCGCTCATAGCTCGATCTCGCGGCGGCGCAGGAAGCGGAGCGCGATCGCCGTGACCCCGGCCACGATGATGAACATCATCACCGCCAGCGCGCTGCCCTGGCCGAAATCCTGGATGCCCGTGGTCGTCGAGCCGAAGGCGGTGCGGTAGAAATAGAGGCCCAGCACGTCGGTGGCGCCGCCGGGCGAACCGGTGAGGCCCGCCATGACATAGGGGATTTCGAACCAGTTGAAGCTGCCGATGAAGGTCAGGATGGTCACGATCGTGACGCTCGGCGCAATCAGCGGCCAGATGATGCGGGTCATCAGGACATAATCGCCGGCGCCATCAAGACGGGCGGCCTCGATCACCTCCTTGCCGACCCGCTGCATGCCGGCAAGAAGCACCAGGGTGGGGAAGCCCAGCCAATGCCAGACATTGGCGAACAGGATGCTGCCCAGCGCCGTATGCTCATTGCCCAGCCACGGAATGGCGCCGATGCCGACCAGCGCCAGCGTCTGGTTCACCAGGCCGAACAGCGGATGCAGGAACAGTTTCCACAGGAAGCCGACGATCACGGCCGAGAGCACGACAGGGAGAAACACGATGACCTGGTGGATGCGATGTCCGGGCAAGGCCTTGAGCAAGGCGTAGGCGAGCAGGAAAGCGGTGCCGTTCTCGAACACCATCAAGGCCACGAAGGCGATGATGTTGTGCTTGAAGGCGTTCCAGGTCCAGCCGCTATAAGGCTGTTCGAACAGCACCTTGCGGAAGTTTTCGAAGCCGATGAATCCGGTCGGCTGCAAGCCGTTGAACTCATAGAAGGCGAGGCGGAAGGCGGACAGCAGCGGCCACAGCACGAAGAGGACCATGACGATCAGGGCCGGTGTCAGCAGGGCCGCGATCCAGAGAGACCGGCGCCACGGAAAGGCTTTTGTGATGTGGCGCCGGCCGCTGTTCATGTCACTTGCCCTGGAAAGGCTTGTACCATTTTGCAAGGCCGTCGGTCAGGTCGGCGGCCAGCTGGTCGGGCGTGATCGAACCCGACATCATCTTGGTGATGTCGCCCTGCAGCAGTTCCGATCCCGTCGGCTTCTCGAAACGGAAGTAGACGACATTGATATGCGGCATGGCGGTCTCGTTCAACTTGGCGACATGAGAAAGCAGTTCGTCCTTGATGACGACGCCCTTGATGGGCGAGATGTTGCCGAGCAGTGCAGAGAACTTGTCGCCGAACTCCTTGGTGCCCATCCAGTTGACCAGCTTGAGCGCCGCCTCCTTGTTGGCCGACTTGGCGTTGACCGCATAGCCACCGTCGAAGAACTTGGTCACCTGCGGCACGTCGCCGGCCTTGGCCACCGGCGGTGCGACAAAGTCCATGTTGATTGAAGGGTTCTGGCTGCGGTAGCTGGCGATGTCGAAGCTGCCGCCGGCGAGCATGGCCGCCTTGCCGCTAATGAAGAGCTGTCCGGCGGTGTCATAGTCGATGCCTTCGAAGCCGTCGGGCATGTAGTCACGCAACTCGAGCAGTTTGCCCAGCGCGGCGACATAGCGAGGATCCTTGAAAGTGGTCTTGCCCGATGTCAGGTCGGTGACAAAATCCTGACCCAGGAACGGGTTGGTGAAGATGGCCACGAACATCTCGTTGAACCAGCTGGTGCCCATTCCGTTGGCGAGGGGATAGATGCCCTTTTCCTTCAGCGCCTTGCTGACGGTGATGAACTCGTCCCAGGTCGTAGGCGGCGTCAGCCCGGCCTTGGCGAAGACATCCTTGTTGATGAACAGGCCGAGCGTCTGCGAGGCGAAGGGCAGCGAATAGACCTTCTTGTCGGCGCGATAGGTGCCCGCGATCAGCGCGTCGGCGGGCTGGTTGGCCAGAGAAGGCACGGTCTTGAGATCCTGCGGCTCGAAATAGCCGGCCTTCACGAACTGCTCCAGCCAGCCATAGGCGTGGGTGTGGATGACATCGCCACCCTTGCCCGCGGCCAGCGCCGTAGAGACGATCGTCGGATAGTTCTCGTCGGGGAACGACTCGAACTTCACATGAATGTCCGGGTTTTCCTTGGTGAAATCGGCGAAAAGTTCGTTGTAGGCGGCCTTGTCTTCCTGGCGCCAGGTCCAGAACGAAATGTCGGTGGCATGCGCCACGCCGGCTGCCAGTCCCCATGCGAAAGACGCGGTGGCGACGGCCAGACCAATCCTTCTTTTGCTCATGTTTGCAATCTCCCAATGCGCTTCATGCGCTTTTTACGACGATTATCAAATCATAGTTCTTGCCGTCTGGAAAGATAGTTTGTAAAGTTTCCTAACTAATATCGATTTGGGCGAGGCAGCCCGCTTCGACCGGCTTTGCGGTGGACATTCGTGACCCAGGAAATCATTGCAGGCGTGGACATAGGCGGCACCAAGACACGTGTGATGGCGTGCCGAGGCGAGCGCACCATCGCCGACAAGGTTCTGGTGACGGAGAGCTGGCGCATCCGCCAGATGGAGACCGATGCGGTCACGCTGGCGGGCGTCGTCACCGATCTGTGCGGCGGCGTCGCGCCTGCCGCTTTGGCGGTCGGCGCGCATGGCTGTGACACCGGCGAACAATGCCTTCGCTTCCAGGCGCTGCTGGCCGAAAGGACCGGCGGTGCCGTCCAGGTGGTGAACGATGCCGAACTGATGGTGCCGGCCGCGGGTCACCTAGACGGCATCGGCGTGGTTTCCGGCACAGGCTCGATCGCCGTGGCGCGCACCGCCGATGGCAGGATGCTGGCCGCCGGCGGCTGGGGCTGGATCCTCGGCGACGAGGGCAGCGCTGCCGCTCTGGTGCGCGAGGCGGCCAAGGCGATCCGCCGCTCGTTCGACCGCGGCGAGGATGGCGGCGACCCGCTGATCGGAGCGCTGATGCGCGAACTCGACACCGGCGACCAGACCAAGCTCGGCATCCTGCTCAACGAGACGCGTGGCGCTGCCGTCTGGGGCCGCTATGCCAATGCCGTGTTCGATGCGGCAAAGGCCGGTTCGCCTCTGGCCATCCGCGTCATCAGGGATGGTGGGGCGGGTCTGGCCGCGCTGGTCGAATTGTTGATCCGGCGCGGCGCCAATCCCAACCTTGTCGTGGCCGGTGGCGGCGTCATCACCGAGCAGCCGATGCTGATGACGGCTTTTGTCGACGCCATGGCGAAGGTTTCGCCGTCCAGCCAGGTGGTGTTGCTGCGCGAACCGCCGGTGATTGGCGCTGTCGCCTTGGCCAAGCGGCTGCTCTTCGGCCGGTCGCCCCTCCCGGAAATTGGAGCTGTTTGAAAATGATGAAGCGTATCGGCTACCGCCAGGCGGTGGCGCGGCAGACGGAAAGTCTCGAGATCGGCCGGCGCTCGGTGGCCGGATCGCTGGATGGTCTCGAGCTCGGCGCTTTCGCCGGCAAGACGATCGGCCTGGCAGGCATCGGAGCCAGCTATCAGGCCGCTCTGGCCGGCGCGCTCTATCTGCGCGCCGCCGGCATCAGGGCTTTCGCCTATACGCCGACCGATCTCTATGGCCGCACCGATGAAGCCGCCGATGCCTTCATCGCGCTGTCGGCTTCCGGGCAGAGCCGCGAAATCTTCGACATCATGCGCGAGGCGTCGGCTTCACCGCGCCTCGCGGTCTGCCGTGGCGCCGACAATCCGCTGGCCGATCTCACCGGCGCCGTGCTCGCCACGGATTCGGGTGACGACAATGGCGCGAGCTCGACCGGCTACACCGGCACCTTGCTCGCGCTCGGAATGCTGATCGACAGGCTTGCCGGCAACGGCTTCGACTGGACCGGTTTGCCGGCCGCGGTCGCAACCGTGCTCTCCGACACGCAACGGGCAGGGGAGGCGGCGCGGTTGCTGCGGGGCCGGACATCCATCGATATTGTCGGCGCCGGCATTGGCTTCGCCAACGCCGGCGAAGCGGCCATGCTGATCCGCGAGGCGGTGCGGATACCGGCGTCCGGATGGGATACGCTGAACTATCTGCACGGGCCGATGGAGTCGCAGGACTCGGCAACCGGGCTGATCGCCATCGGCGATGGCCGCGAGGTCAAGATCGCGCAGGACGTTGCCGGCTTCGGCTGTCCTTCGGTCCTGGTGACTAGGCGCAGCGATGTGGCTTCCGCCGACGGGCTGGTGGTGATCTCCATTCCGGCGCTCGGCAATGCGATGGCCGACGCCATCCTGGAGATCATCGCCATTCAGCTTATTGTCGGCGACATGCAGGACGCCGCCGGCCTGACCAACATCACATTCCGCTACCGCCAGACCGATACGAAGCTGAAGCCATGGTCGCCGACCGAGGTCTGACGCCCTGTTCCCGGAAGCATGGAAATTGCCAAACCGCCCGGCAATGAGGCATTGAGGTCAGCATAGGGGCTTGAGTCGTGAGTAGATCGGGCTCTCCTCGACAGACGGCGGGATTTCGGAGCGAGGTGGGACGGCTGAGATGGCGGCTGCTGACATCCCCAACCTGACCGACAGCGCGCGCGCCGTGCTGCGGGTGCTGGCCGCGCATGGGCCGATGACGCGGCCGAAGCTCGGCGCGATGCTCGATCTGTCGAAGCCGACCATGTCGGCGGCGGTGTCGGAGCTGAGCGCGCTCGGCCTCGTTGCCTCGCGCGGGCGGGAGCGCGGCGCCATCGGGCGCACAGCGACGATCTACGGCATCGGACCGGGTGCGGGCTATGCAATCGGCATCGATGTCGGAGCCGCGCAGGTGCGTGCCGTCGCCTATTCGATAGATGCCCAGCCACTGGCTGCGGCGGAAGAGCCGATACCTGAAGACGGTGCCAGCGATCCCGACGAGGTCGGCGCGATCGTGTTGTCCGTTGCGCAGGCCACCATGGCTGCGATGGGCAAGGGGCCCAATCCCCTCCGTGCCATCGCGGTGGCGGTGCCGCGCATCGTCTCCAACGACCGCTTTGACCGGCCGGGTGGACCGTCGGCCGTGCTTGGCCATCTGCGCCGCCATGTCGACGTACCGATCATCCTGGAAAACAACGTCAACTGCGCGGCCATCGGCGAGATGCATTTCGGCGCGGCGCAAGGCCACCAGACCTTCGCCTTCCTGCAGGTCGGCGTGCGGGTCGGCCTCGGCTTCATCACCGAGGGCCGCCTGTTCCGGGGCGCCAGAGGGGCGGCAGGCGAAATCGGCCGCATGCCGTTTCCGTGGTCGGCCAGCGAGACGCCCTATCGCGAGGGCCTCGAACATTATCTCGGTTCGCGCTCGCTGGTCGAGCGCTGCCGCGCCGACTGGCCAGACGGGGAAGGCGCGCCACCCGATTCGGCCAAGGACCTTTTCGCACGCGCGCTTGAGGGCTCGGCGCCGGCGGCGGCAGCCGTGGCGCGCCATGCCGCCGATATAGGCAGGCTGGCGGCCGGCTGCATCGGCATGCTCGACCCCGGCCTGATCGTGCTTGGCGGTGGTGTCGGCAGGAACCCGCTGATGACGCAGACCGTCGAGCAGGTGGCGGCGGAGCTTGCCTGGCCGACGCGCATCGCCGTCAGTTCTCTTGGCGATGCCGGCACGGCGCTCGGCGCCATGAAGCTGGCCGTCGACTACAGCCTCGGCCTGATGCTGCGCGAAGGCCGCCATCCGGCCGTCGTACTGCCGCCGCTCTCCGACGTGCGGCAGGACGAGGCGAAGGAAGCCTGACGACGAAAGGCAGGCGTGCAGGCCTGCCTTTCGTTCGGATTGGATCCGGCGCCGTTACGCGGCGGCCGCTATGGCGCGGCTGGCGGCAACGACAGCGTCGACCTTGGCGTTTGCCTTGCCGAGCGCGGCGGCTACCGCGTCAGGGCCCATGGCGACACCCTCGATGCGGATGACCTCGACATCGGTCATGCCGAGGAAGCCCAGCACGCTGCGCAGATAGGGTACTGCATGATCGAACTGCACTGCCGCGCCTTCGGAATAGACGCCACCCGAGGCGAGGACGATATAGACCTTTTTGCCGGTAACGAGGCCCTTGGGGCCGTTCTCGCCATAGGCGAAGCTCCTGCCGGAGCGGGCGATGTGGTCGAGCCACGACTTCAACGTCGAGGAAATGTTGAAGTTGATGAAGCCGGTGGCAAGGATCACCGTATCGGCGGCGAAGAGTTCGTCGAGCACCGCGTCGGAAACACCGACGACTTCGGCCTGGCGCGCGGTTCGCGACTCGGCAGGCGTGTAGATGCCGGCCGTATAATCCGCGTCGATGTGCGGCAGCGGGTTGGCGACGAGGTCGCGCACGACAAGCGTCTCCGCCGGATTGGCGGCGATCAGTTTCTCGGCGAATTCGGTGGCGATGCGCGTCGAATGCGAAGCCGCACCGCGCGGGCTGGACGTTACGAGAAGTATGGACATCTGAGGTCTCCAGAGTTTGGAAATGAATTGTCCTCGTCCATATGGATCTTTTGACCCATTCGAAAAACTGGCATATTATCGATATAATCAATCGACTATCTGGATGAGCCATGCAGCCAAACCCAACGCTCGACCAGCTGCAGATCTTCGTCACCGTCGCCGAAACCGGCAGCTTCTCGGCGGCCGGCCGTCGGTTGAACCGCGCCCAGTCCGTCATCAGCTACGGCATCGCCAATCTCGAGAGCCAGCTGGGCCTCAAGCTATTCCAGCGCGAGGGCACGCGCGAGCCACAGCTGACCGAATTCGGTCAGGCGATGCTCGAGGATGCAAGGCGCATGGTCAGCGTCCTGCAACGCATCCGCTCACGCGTCGACGGCCACCATCAGGGGCTGGAGGCCGAAGTCGCGCTCTCGGTGGACGCGGCGCTGCCGGCGCCGGTGCTGGTGCGGGTGCTGAAGGCGTTCGAGGCGCAGTTCCCCACGGTCATGCTGCGCTTGCATATCGGCACGCTCGGCCTGATTCCCGACCATGTCGTCAGCGGCCAGGCCGACCTTGGCATTGGCGGCCTGCTGGGCGATGTCGAGGTGCATCTCACGCGCATCGGCTTCATGTCGATCGTGCTGGCCGCCGCGCCCACCCACCCCTTGGCGTTGCTGCCCGGACCGGTGGCCATCGAAGATGCTCGCGAGCACACGCAACTCGTCGTCACCGACCAGTCCGAACGCACAAAGGGGCGCGATTTCGGCGTCTTCGCCTACCGCACATGGCGGCTCACTGATATGCGCACCAAGCATATGCTGATGCGCGAGGGCCTTGGCTGGGGCGGCCTGCCGCGCTGGCTGATCGCCGATGATCTGGCCAGCGGCCGGCTGGTGGAAATCGATCTCGAACCGTTCAGCGAAACGCGTTCACCGCTGTTTGCCATGCGGCGCTACGACACCAGCCCCAAGCCTGCCGCAGCCTGGCTCATCGATCGGTTCAAGCGCCAGCTGCGCTGCTTCAACGAGTTCGAACCGGGCGAGGTGCCCGAGGACGAGCCGGAGCCCGCCACGCAGGCCTCTTGACGCCTCAGCGACGCCCCCGCCTTTCGGTCCAAGCGGCGTGCCGCCTCAACCGGCCCTCGCCACTGGCATCACCGTTACCTGGCTGACGCCGGTGCGGCGCACCACGGTGCACAGCGTCTCGCGGCCGATGCGCTCGGCGTCGAGCATGCGTACAAGATCGTCGACGCCGGTCACGGGGCGGCCGTCTATCGCCGCGATGATGTCGCCCTCCTTCAAGCCGGCCTTTGCCGCCGGCGCATCCTTTTCGACGCTGCGCAGCCGCACCGCCGTGCTGGTCGACACCTGGGACAGGAGTGCCGCGCGGCGCGGCAGGTTGGTGGTGTCGGCCGACACGCCGATGAAGGCGCGGCGCACGCGGCCGAAGCGGATGATCTCGGAAATGACGAAGTTGGCGGTGTTGGACGCCACCGCAAAGGCGATGCCGTGCGCGCCGTGGATCATGGCGGTGTTGACGCCGATCACCTCGCCCGCCGACGACACCAGCGGCCCGCCCGAATTGCCGGGGTTGAGCGACGCGTCGGTCTGGATCACGTCGTCGATCAGCCGGCCGGTCGAGGCGCGCATCGAGCGGCCGAGCGCCGAGACGACGCCCGAGGTGACGGTCCATTCGAAGCCGAGCGGATTGCCGATGGCGATGGCGATCTGGCCGCGCCGCAGCCGTTTGGAGTCGCCCAGCGGCGCGACATCGGCGAAGCTGCCATCGGCACGCACCAGGGCGATGTCGGTGTCGGGATCGCGGCCGAGCACGCGGCCTTCGCTGGAGGCGCCATCGGGCATCGAGACGCGAACGGTCCTCGCATCGCCGACCACGTGGAAATTGGTGATCACCAGCCCATCAGGCGCGATGACGAAGCCCGAACCATGGCCGCCCTGGCCGCCGATGCGCTCAATGCGGCAGACGGCCGGACCGATGCGGTCGACCGCATCGGCGACGGTCATGGAATAGGCGTCGAGCAGCGTGTAGTCATTTGGCAATTTTGCAGCGGCGAAGGCCATGGCGGGCTCCGTGTTTTCAGGCTTGATCGTCACTATATGTGCGGAGCGGCAACAACCGCCGCGACCTGACCACATGGCCAGCCGAACCGGCAACTAGCCGTCAGGCGAGTACCTCTTGGCGCGCCATCGCGCGATATCTGGGGCATGCAACAACACCGAGAGATCGATATGAGTGAGTTCAATCTAGCCGCGTTTTCGGAGGCAGTAGCCAATATCGCCGCGAGCGCGGCGCCGGCGACGGCGAGCTTTGCAACGCACCATCACCGCACCGCCACCGCGTTTCACTGGAGCGAGGGCTATTTCGTTACCGCCGAGGAAGCCGTCGAGGCCGGCGAGGAGATCGAACTGGTGCTGGCCTCGGGCGAGAAGGTCAAGGCCGAACTGGTCGGCCGCGATCCGTCGACCGGCGTCGCCGTGCTCAAGCCAACCACCGCGGTGAATGCCGCCCCGCTGGCCAGGGCGGACGCGGTCCGGCCCGGCCATGTCGCCATCGCCATCGGCAGCAGCCAGGGTTCGTCGCTGGCGGTTTCGGGTTCGGTCGGCGAGGTCGGCCCGGCCTGGCGGTCGATGCGCGGCGGCACAATCGACCGGCGCATCAATCTGGCAGTCGGGGCCGGCGGCCGCTTCGAGGGCGGTCCGGTCCTGGACGCCAAGGGGGCGCTGATCGGCATGCTGTTGTTCGGGCCGCGCCACAAGGCGCTGGTAATGCCCTATGAGACGATCGAGCGCGCGGTCGCGACGCTGCGCGAGAAGGGTCATGTGGCGCGCGGCTATCTGGGCGCCGGCCTGCATCCGGTTCGCGACCAGGGCGCCGATGGCGCCATGGTGGTGAGCCTCGACGACGAAGGGCCGGCCAAGGCTGCGGGCCTCTCGCTCGGCGATATCATCGTGGCCTGGAACGGCGAGACCGTGCGGGGTCCACGCGACCTGATCCGCAGGCTTGGCCCCGACAGCGCCGGCGCATCGGTGACGCTGGGCGTGATACGCGCCGGCGAACAGCGCGAGATGGCATTGACCATCGGTGAGAAGCCGCTGAGCTGAGAGGACATATGAAAAGCGACATTCTGGAGAGGCGCAAGACCAATAGCGAGGAGCGGCGGCTGGTGGTGCTGGTCGCGCTGCGCGACGCGGCGCGCGCCGGCCGCCTGTCGGCCTCGCTAGCCATGGCGAATGACCTGTTGCCCGTCATGGCCGGGGGCGGCGCGATCGCCGATGTCGTGGTCATTGACGATGCGGTCGCCAGCAGCGCCGCATGGATCGACCGGCCCGGCAACGGCGCAACCCCAAAGGTGCTGCTGTCGGTACGCGACCGCCAGCCGGAAGGCCAGGTCTATGCGGTGCTGCCCCTGGGCGCGGACCCAGATCTGATCGCTGCCGCCATACGGCTTGTGGCGGCCGGCTACCGGGTCTCCAGCGACGGGCGTTCGGCGCCAAAGCACGATATCGATTTCGGCGGCGACGCCGGCGGAGCCGGCGATGACGGAGGGCTGTTTGGCGAGGAACCGCAAGAGGAGGGGCCCGCCACCCGGCCGACACTATCGCCGCGAGAGGCCGAGGTGCTGGCGCTCCTGGCTGAAGGCGCGCCCAACAAGGTGATCGCGCGCCGCCTGAACATTTCCGTGCATACCGCGAAGTTCCACGTCGCAGCCATCTTGATCAAGCTGGGGGCCGCCAACCGCACGGACGCCATTGCGATCGCCATGCGTCAGGGGCTGGTGCTGGTCTGATCGCACCCTTCGGCTGATTTGCCGACCTGCAAAGACGGAGCCAGCAGATCCGGCGAGCCTCCGCTGCGTCACCATAGCTTGCCAACGCGGCCTCTTGTATCCGCCGGCGGCACGGGCAAGGATCGCGCGACAAGATTAGCCATGGGAGGGAAAATGTCGCTCAAGGGCAAGACGCTGTTCATCTCCGGCGGGTCGCGCGGCATCGGGCTGGCCATCGCGCTGCGCGCCGCGCGCGACGGCGCCAACGTCACGATCGCCGCCAAGACCGCCGAGCCGCATCCCAAGCTGCCCGGCACGATCTACACGGCGGCGAAAGAAATCGAAGAGGCCGGCGGCACTGCCCTGCCTGTGTTGTGCGACATACGCGACGAAGCGCAGGTGGCCGAGGCGGTGGCAAGGACCGTAGAGACATTCGGCGGCATCGATATCTGCGTCAACAATGCCAGCGCCATCCAGCTCACCGGCACGCTCGAGACAGACATGAAGCGCTACGATCTGATGCATCAGATCAACACGCGCGGCACCTTCCTAGTGTCCAAAATGTGCATCCCGCACCTGAAGTTAGCAGCCAATCCTCACATCCTGAATCTGGCGCCGCCGCTCGACATGAAAGCCAAATGGTTCAAGAACCACGTCGCCTACACGATGGCGAAGTTCGGCATGTCGATGTGCACTCTGGGCATGAGCGCGGAATTCGCCAAAGATGGCATTGCGGTGAATTCGCTGTGGCCGATCTCGACCATCGACACGGCGGCGGTGCGCAACCTGCTGGGCGGCGCGACGGTGGCGGCGATGAGCCGCTCTCCGGACATCATGGCCGACGCCGCGCACGCTATCTTCCTGCGGCCATCGCGCGAGACATCAGGCAATTTCTACATCGATGAGGAAGTGCTGCGCGCCGAGGGCGTCAGCGATTTCTCGATCTATTCGCCAGGCGCCACGGGGCCGCTGGCCGGCGACTTCTTCGTGCCGGACGAGGTGTTCGAAGGCAGCAACAGCCAGATCAGCTCGGTCTTTTAGGGGCGCCGCATTGTCGGCCATAGTCGTTGAGGGTAGCCGCTGGTCGACCCCACTCCGTCTCGGCTTCGCCGATCCACCTTGCCGGGGCGAGCCACGGGTCTCGCCCATCCTTCGGACCCCCGATCGCGGGGAAAGGAACGCGCGAGCGGACGCTCATCTAATGGGCACGCCGCCTTCCCTTCGGTGAGGGAAGGTGGCGCGGAGGGAGCAGCGACGGATGGGGGAGGCGATTCTCGGACGCTACGGCGCCCCACTGTTGGCGTCAGCCTTCCTCGCCCTTCTTGCCTTTGCTCAGGCCCATCAGCCGGTCGATATAGGCCAGCATCAGCGCGGAGAGGACGAAGGCGAGGTGGATGATGGTCAGCCACATCAGCTGTTGGGTGGTGTAGGAGGACGAGTTCAAGAACACCTGCAGCAGGTGGATTGAAGAGATGGCGACGATGGTCGAGGCGACCTTGACCTTGAGCGAACCGACATCGATCGTGCCCAGCCAATGCACGCCGCCATCATGGTCGTCGAAGCGGCTGACGAAGTTCTCGTAGCCGGAGATGATGACCATGACCACCAGGGAGGCGACCAGCGCCGCGTCGATGAGGCCGAGCATCTTTAGGATGGTGTCGGTGTCGCCCAGCGTGAAGGCCACGGTGATGAACTCATAGAGCTTCTTGCCGAACGACAAGGCATAGATGGCGAGCGCCACGCCCAGCCCGAGATAGAACACCACCAGCAGCCAGCGAGAGGCCAGGATGATGGATTCAATGGCGAGTTCGAGACGCTTCATGAGTTGCTCCGGTTGGCTCCCTTGACGGTGCGGTCCGTATTTCAGTCAGGTCGCGCCGCTTTGCAAGGTGCCGGACCTCGAAACAAAAAACCCCGCCGGAGGGGGCCGGCGGGGCTTAATGCGTCCCGCTGGAGTCGGGACGGGGCAGGGAACGCCCAGTCTTCAATCTGGTGTTGACCGCCCCCCGATTCAATGAGCGCGGCGGGTATCGATGTAATTCCTGCCAAGGCCGAATGATGGCCCTGGGACGGGCCCATCCCGGAAGCCGGGATGGGCCCGTGTCTACCAGCGTGATTCAGGAGCTTGCGGTAAGCTCCTGAACGACCACTCTATTCGTTGCTGGCAACGGGTGCCACCAGCGAGGTGATGCGGCGGATGCCGACGCGACGGTTCTCGCGGTTCGGCCCCGAAGTGTTGACCTTCAGATACTCCTCGCCATAGCCCTGCGTCGTCAGGTTTTCGGGCGGGATGCCGAAGGCATTGGTGAGCGCCTCGGCGACCGATTCCGCCCTGCGATCCGACAGGGCCAGATTGGCCTCCGGCGTGCCGACGGCGTCTGTATGGCCCTCGATGAGGAAGGTCTCGGCTGGGTTCTTCTTCAACAGCTTCTCCATCGCACTGGCGACGCCCTCGAGCTTCTGGACCTCGGTGTCGGAGATCGTTGCCGAGCCGAATTCGAAGTTCAACGTGTCGAGATCGATGCGGCGGGCGATGTCGCGGACACGAGCCGACCGCTTGACCTCGTCGATCGAATAGAGACGCTGGACCTTCTCCACCGGCGGCTGTTCGAGGAACTCGTAATAGTCGTCCGGGCTCTCGACCTCCTCGGAATCGAGAATGTACTGACGGCGCGGGATGGTCAGCCGCATGGGCGGCAGGTCATCGCCGGGATCGCGCCAGTCACCCTCGTCCTGATAGTCACGTTCGTCGACGTAGCTCAGCACATATTCGCGGCCATCGGGCGTGATGCGAGAGCGCCGGACGACATCGCCGTAGCGGTTGCGGATGGTGACGATCTCGACGCCATTGCCGCGCTGCACGGTTTCACGAGTTCGGCCCTGCGGCAGATCCTCGTAATAGACGTCCTTGGCGCCGCGGTTCAGGCGCGAGCCATCATTGCTCTGGACGATCGTCTGGTCGCCCAACTGGATGATGACGCGGTCGCCGATCTCCTTAAGCACGTCGACGCCCTTCGGACGGCGGCGGTCGCGGATGTTCTCGTCGGGCGCGCGGTCGAGCCGCTTGCCCTTCTCCTCGGTGACGGGAACGAATTTTTCGCGCTTGATCTCCTGCTGGGCGGCCTTGTCGTCAGCAGGCGGCGGGCCCTGGTCGACCGGAGCAGCCACCGGCTTGTTGGCTTCATTGCCACCCTGCTGGGAGCCCTGCGCGTCGTTCTGTTGCTGGCCGTTCTTGTCACGCCTGCGGCCGCCTTCCTTGCGCTCGGCATCCTTCTGGCTGTCCAGGATGGGGGCCGCGTTCGGGTCGGCGGGCGCCTCGCCCTGCACGGGGTTTTCGCCTTGGGCGGGAGCAACCTTGTTGCCATTGGCCGGAAGTTCGCCAGTTGCCGGCTTCTCGCCATTGGCGGGTTGTTCGCCAGTCGCCGGCTGCTCACCATTTGCTGGTTGCTCTTCAACGGGCTTCCTGCCGTTCTTCCTTGTCCTGTCCAAGGGTTGTTCAGCCTCGGTTGCCGGCGCTTCGCCTGCGGCAGGCGCTTGTTTCGGCGTCGGCGCGGCTTCAGGTGTGACCGCCGGCGCTTCCTTGCGTTGGTCCTGCTTGTGTTTCCTGCCGGGCTTGACATCCTGGTTGTCATTGGCTGGCTGGGCTTCACCCGCGGGCTGTTCGGCCGGGGCCTGTTCGGTCTGCTGCTGCTGGTCGCGCTTCTTCCTGCGCGGCTGCTGCTCTTCTGCAGGAGCTGCCTGCTCGGCGGCCGGCGCCTGCTCGCTCTGCTGCTGCTGGTCGCGCTTCTTCCTGCGCGGCTGCTGCTCCTCTGCAGGAGCTGCCTGCTCGGCGGCCGGCGCCTGTTCGGTCTGCTGCTGCTGCTCGCGCTTCTTCT
This sequence comes from Mesorhizobium sp. ES1-1, assembly GCF_020164785.1. Lineage (GTDB taxonomy): Bacteria > Pseudomonadota > Alphaproteobacteria > Rhizobiales > Rhizobiaceae > Mesorhizobium. Next base: position 63,016 of record NZ_JAIUGX010000005.1, read on the forward strand.
TGCGCCGCTGCTCCTGGTCGCTCTGCTGACCGTCCTCCGCCGGTGCGTCCTGCGCCAGGATCAGCGGTGTCGCGCTGCCTTGCATAGGGCCGAACGCGGCACTCCCCTGAAGCGGGAACGCGCCCAACGGCGCGGATGCCATCAGCAGGCCAAGTGCGGTGCCTGCCAGAATCCGTGGTTGGCGTTTCATTGAAAATTCTCCTTGTGGGGTCCCATCCTTGCCGAAACCGATCGTGGGCTGATTGGTTCCAGTTCAGCGCGTATAGGAGTGGTAAGGGGCTATTGGCCGGCCTTTTGAAGGCAACTTCGTGTCTTTCGCGAGGTTGCGGCCTTCCCAAGCTCCGCCGCGCTTGACGTCACCGCCGCCGAAGGCCACATCCCGCAAATGGATACGCCTTTCTGGAAAACCAAGACGCTGGAAGCGATGAGCCCCGCCGAGTGGGAATCGCTGTGTGACGGCTGCGGCAAGTGCTGCCTGTCGAAGCTGGAGGATGAGGATACCGGCGAGATTTACTGGACCAGTGTCGGCTGCCGGCTTTTCGACGACCAGACCTGCCGGTGCTCGGATTACGCCAACCGGCTGGCACGTGTCCCGGACTGCGTCGGCCTGACGCCAAAAAATGTGCGCACCATCAGTTGGCTGCCCAGCACCTGCGCCTATCGGCTGGTGGCCGAGGGCCGCGACCTTTACTGGTGGCACCGATTGTTGTCGGGCAGCGCCGACACGGTCCATGAGGCCGGCGTTTCGGTCCGCGGGCGGGTCAACGCCAGCGAAACCGATCTTGCCGAACCGGAGGATTACTTCGACTTCATGCTGGCGGAGGAACCCTGATCGCCAGCGATCGATCCGCCTTCGATGCGGGCGAAGGAGGAACCGGGCGCCGGATCAGGCGTTCTTGCGCCATTGCACGGCTATGTACGGGGAAACGTCTGGAGCGTCCCATTATATTTCACATGAACCGCATATGAACGAGCGGTTCGTCAAGAGTTCAGACAGGCAAGTGCATTCTGCGCCCATTGGTTCACCAGAACGGGCACAGCCCGCAACAAGGAGAGAAGACATGTTCAACAAGATCAAGACAGCGGCGCTTTCGGCCCTGGTCGGTCTCGGCACACTGGCGGCAATCCCCGCCCATGCCGACAATCTCTATCTCGGCCTCGGCAACAATGACGATGCGCGTGTCGGCGTCTATGTCGGCGAGGACGGTTACCGCCATCGCCGTGAAGACTGGCGCCGCGATGACTGGCGCCGCGACGAATGGCGCCGTGGCTGCTCGCCGGAACGCGCCCTTGGCAAGGCCGAGCGCATGGGCCTGCATCGCGTCCGCATCCTCGATGTCAACCGCCGGACGGTGAAGGTGGCCGGCCGCCAGTATGGGGATCGCGTCGTCGTCGTGTTCGCCAACGAGCGCGGCTGCCCGGTCATCTACCGCTGAGGTCAGGGTCCCGTTCACTCCTCATGGGGTAGCGGGAGACCGGTCACGGCTGGACTGTCGATCGCAGGCATGACCCCTTGAGGGTTCGCCTGGACTAGCTGAGCCCCTTTCCACGGAAGGCGGCGGCTCCAAGAGCCCCGCGGGATCATTTCCCGCGGGGTTTTTTGATACCGGCCATGGACGATCGCTCGGCCGCAGGCAGGTTGTTCGCGGAGCGGCAGCCTACTTAAGCTCGAACGTGACCGTGACCTGCACGGAGTAGGAGTTTTCGCCAGCCTGCATCGGAACTGCCGCGCGGGGTGCGGAGTCGAAGGCCTTGGCGTTGATCGGCATCGGCACCGGCGCGATGTTCTGGTCGGTGATCTCCAAAACTCGGCCGAGGCTGACCCCGGCGGCTTCGGCCAGTGTCCTGGCCTTCGCCAAGGCGTCGGCGACCGCCCTCTTGCGCGCTTCGTTGACGGTGGCTGCCGGGTCGTCATTGGTGAAGGCGACGCCGCCGCCCTGGTTGACGCCGAGTGTCACCGCCTTGTCGAGAACCTCGCCGGTCTTGTCGACATCGCGCACGCGGACCGAGAGCGTATTGGTCACCTGATAGGCGACAAGCTCGGCATCCTGGCTGCCGTCGGGCTTGTTGGTGTAGTTGTAGCGCGGGTTGATCTGGATGCCCGCCGTCTGAAGGTCGCGGTCGACGATGCCCGACGACTTCATCGCCGCGATCACGGCGGCCATGGCGTCATTGTTGGCATCGAGCGCGGCGCGCGCGGTCTTGGCCTCGCGCATGACGCTTAGTGTCAGGACCGCCAGGTCGGGCGCCACCGTGGCCTCGCCTTCGCCGCTGACAATGATGCGGGGCGGCGTCGGTAAATCAGCCGCGCCGGCCATCGCCGGAAAGGCGATCGCGGCGGCAAGCGCGAGAGGCAATAGGTGTCTGGTCATGAAAATCTCCTTAGTACGCGATCCAGTCGCACGGGTCGCGTAAACAGGGATTATGGGTTGATTTGGGCGTTCTGCGAAAGCCTTCTGGGAAAGCCTTGTGCGGCGATGCGAAAAACATTAATCCAGCCGTCGTGGGGCCTGTAGCTCAATGGTTAGAGCCGGCGGCTCATAACCGCTTGGTTGGGGGTTCGAGTCCCTCCGGGCCCACCATTTCTGTATTTTGTGTTGTTTTCGCTTTGGAATTTGACTCCCCACTCAAGCGCGGCTTGCGGCGGGAGTTTCACCATTCGCTTTAAACGCGACATCGCGAAGAGAGCCCGCAAAGTCTCCCATCCCGCCGCCCTGAAATAATCCTAGGCTAACGCCTGAGCCGGGAAATTGAACACGTGGTGCGGCCGCTTGACACCGAAAGATCCGACCGGCACCTTCCAAGCTGAGGGAGCGAGGAAAATCCATGAAGAAGCAATACACGAGGCCAGTTCTTACGAAGCGCGAAAGATTGTCGCTTGTGACAGCCTTTATGCCGTCATCGCAGATTGAAATCGACGGATAAGACGTTTTCGTTTCAACCAAGTTCCGCGGTTCCGTCGGCCGGCTTTTGCGGTTCGGGCTTCTAGATGGGGACCGTGTCGTCCGTACAACGCTCACTTACCATAATGCGGTTCGCATAAGTCTTCTTCAGAGGTTGTCTCTTTGCGTGTTCCCAGAGCGCGAATGACGCCCAGGGGAGTAGAGGAACGACCTTATGACGGTAGCCTATGCGATCGGCCTAGCGCTTGGTGCGCTGTTCTCTGCTTTCGTGGTCAGCCGAGTTCTTCTCTGGGCCATGCGCCGCTGGTTTGCGTGGCGCCCTATAGTCGCCAACAGTGCATCATTTATCATGATTGTCTGCATATCGGGGCTGGTCAGAGAGGGTGTTGAATGGCCGGCTATGGCATTGCACCTGATCGCTCAGTCGATTTGGCTCTGCTACGATCTCTGGAGGGTCTCCCGGCGGCGATCTCATGACCAATTGAATGCGTCGTGATCTTGCCCTGTTCGAATACACGAACGAACCTACCGACGATAGTCCTGCGGATGACATGGTGGGCACCAAGGCTTGTCAGCTTCTGCCATGCGGTGGAGAAACGTCGGGTCCAGCGATCGATGTCAGTAGAATTCCGTTGACCGCCGCGCGCTCGGAGCGGCAAGCTTCAACAAAGCGAGTCCGTTTTAGGATGCGCTTTGCCAAGTCCGACAGACCGTGGGCACGCACGAGACGAAGCATCGGGTCAGAACGAGAAGAAACGGGATCTGATACGCTTTCCGTCGCCCCAACTTGGCAGCTTCCAGAGTGGGTCCGTGACAGGAACGAGGCCCAGTGACATGGCCGCCGCGACTATATGCTTCTTGAGCTGGCTATCCGCCAAGCCACAGGCCGGCCATGCACGATGAAAGTCCGCACAGGTTTCATCCGTAGAGACGATCGATCCCTTTGGCCGATTGGCGAGACTTGTCAGGATGCGCAATGCAATGACCTGTTCGCTATCATGGTCATGGATTGTATCCATTGTTATGTGATTATCCTTCATTTCAACGTCTACTTCCCGCACACGAAAACGTTGCATACGCATTTGTAGCTTGGTTAATACTTTGTGTGTGCCGGCTCCTTAGAGGGCGCGCCGGAAAGCGAACCCTTATTTTCAAAGTAACGGTGCACCGCGTCGACGCGGATGCAACAACTGCACTGCAGTGCCGCCATCGGGGTGTAGGGGATCGCAGCCATGACGTGCTGGAGCTACCATCTGTCCTGCATGGTCCTGGCCAGAGCCAGATGGCGAAAGCGCAGGCGCTGCCCGGCTGCGTAATTGGCTGCAAACATTTCCTGGGTGAATGACCGGCACGATATCTGACCGCCTTCCAATACCCGCACGACCCAGCCTCCGCGGACTCGTCTGATTGTCACCGAATCGTGGGCGGCCTCTGGCCTCCTGGCGCCGCCCGCAAGGTCGACACCACGACCATTTCGCCTCGATCCAGCGACGTCTGAATCTCTCAAGCCGTCGCATATCTCGCCGGTGAGCTTACGCCGTCGACGATTGCGACGATCATGATTGTCGGGGGTGTCTGCGGTCATCCCGGTAAACGGGGAGCTTTGGCAATCGATCCGGGGGTGTCTCGCGTTGGTTAATTGGTTCCTGGGCTAGGATGTCCTGACCGAGATCGTGCGTGACGCCATCGCGTTGCCCGTTAGCGTCGCTATGTGCGTTGACAGGAGCCTCATGTCGCCCAGGCTGATGGTGTCGAGCGGCGCACCTCCTGCTGCAAATTCCATCTCGCCAGACGCGGCTCGATTTCCCCTAAGCTGACAATGCAGGATTTGCCGGGGATGTTCATCGTCGTGATCTATGCATCGAACTTCCTCCCTTGGCGTCTGTCGCGTTCCCGACGGGCTTGCTCTGCGAGAAGGCGGTCCAGCTTGGCGTGCATAGACATATTGTGCCGTCTCAAGGACACAAAGATTACCGCCAGAAGGATGCCGATGATCAACCATGGAAAGCTCATTCGCTCGTAAATTCAAACTGGAAAGCTTGTTCCGTGCTTGCCAAGAATAAATTTCGGGAATGATTAGGCGGCCGCTGCCGCGGTCTTCAACCTTCATCCCTTTTAGTGAATCCGCGCTGAGGGCAGGGCCATAAGTCTGCCGGAACAATTCGACTAGAGCGTGGTTGGGGCTGTTCAACAGCAGGAGACGCTTATGAACACCGATTTTACCTCCGAGACCCGTGCGATCTTCATCGATGGCCTTCGCAATGCACACGCGATGGAAAATCAGGCTCTTTCGATCATGAAGCCCCAGGTGGCGCGCATCGAAAATTATCCTGAGGTGGCCAGCCGGCTGCAGCAGCACATCCGGGAGACCGAGGGCCAGATCACTCGCCTGGAATCGATCTTGAGTGGATTCGACAAGGAGCCGTCCACCCTCAAGGACACAGCATTGTCCATGGTCGGCAGCCTCGCAACGATAGGACACGCGATGGCGGGCGACGAGATTCTCAAGAACAGCTTTGCAAACTACGCTTTCGAGAATTTTGAAATCGCGGCGTACAACTCGTTGCTGGTGCTGGCGCAAGCCGGCGGTCTGCAGGAGGCCCAGCAAATCCTGCAGCAGAACCTGAGCGAAGAAGAGGCGATGGCCGAGTGGCTCGAGCAAAATCTGCCCGTCGTCACATTGCGCTATGCCGAGCTTCGAGAAGCCGGCCAGACAGCGAAAAGCTGAGCCTGCAGTTATCGGGCTTGGCGAGAGTGATGCCTGTAAGCCCCTGCGACGCTAGTCCGTGCGGATTAACGTCGCAGGGTCGGCGCATGTTCGGAGGCCGCCGGTTGCCGGCTTTCTTTCAGGGAACAACGGCGTCCTTCGCTGGTTGGACAAATACAAGTTCCAGCAATCTTTAGGGAATTAGGGCCAGCCATGCAGACGCAATCTGACAGCACAATCCTGGAAAACCCGCTGCCCAGACAGCAGCAGGAGATGCCAGGGTTTACCGAAGACATGACGCCGCGGCCCGATCATGGCGAGGAAAGCTATCGGGGCAGCGGGAAACTCGACGGTATGGCGGCAATCATCACCGGCGGCGATTCGGGCATCGGTCGTGCCGTGGCGATCGCCTTTGCTCGTGAGGGGGCGGATATCCTCATTTCGTATCTCAATGAAGAGGATGATGCGCGCGAGACCGCGCGCTGGGTCGAGGAAGCCGGGCGCAAGGCGGTGCTGATGCCGGGCGACGTCTCGCAGGAGGCCCATTGCCGCGAGATCGTCCAGCGCGCCGTCGCGGAATTCGGCCGTATCGACGTCCTGATCAACAACGCCGCGCACCAGGACACGATCGACAGGATCGAGGATATCAGTTCGGAAGAGTGGGACCTGACCGTCCGCACCAACATCTATAGCCAGTTCTACCTCAGCAAGGCGGCTATCCCACACATGGGGGAGGGCGCCAGCATCATCAACACCGCCTCGATTCAGGCTTCCAAGCCGTCACCGCAATTGCTTGCCTATGCGACGACCAAGGGCGCCATCGTCAATTTCACCATCGGTCTCGCCCAGATGGTCGCGGAACGCGGGATCCGGGTGAATGCCGTGGCCCCCGGGCCGATCTGGACACCGCTGATCCCGTCCACCATGCCGCCGGAAAAGGTGGAGCAGTTCGGAAAGAACACGCCGCTCGGCAGACCGGGAAATCCCGCCGAGCTTGCCGGCGCATATGTGTTGCTTGCCTCGCGAGACGGAAGCTACATCACCGGAGCCGTCATCCCCGTGACCGGCGGAAACCCGCTGTGATCCGCTGTTCAGGCCTGGACTTCGCCTATCGCCGGCCTACCCGATCGGCGGGCTCCTGATGCTACAGGATCAAAAACCACGCACACCGTTCTCGCGCGTCGCACTCGTGGTGATCGTCGTCATTTGTGCCGTCATCGTGACCGTGTTCTTTATCGGGTTCGAATACTCGAAGCCCAATCAGGGTGCGCTCATCGTGCCAGGAGGATCGCAGCAGGCACAATAAGCGCGGGGGCGCAGACCTGCGTATGATGCTGCTGGCCTAGCATCGATGCCACCGGGCCGGCCGACAGCCGCTGGAGTAAAGCGCCAGTGGGAGGGCGCCGCCAGCGCCATTGCACGAGACGAAATCGGATTCGTCTCGTGTCGCGGCTCATCGAGCTAGGTATTCGGCTCAAAGCTCGGTGCTGCTTCGGCCCCTCTCGAAGACGGGGATGTCTTCCTCGTCCTCTTCATCGTCGCTGGTCGGTATGTCCTCAGCGTAACTGCGGGTCAGTTCCTCAGTCTCGCTCAGACCGTCGATCGTCTCATTGGCGCCGGCCCCTTCATCATGGCGGCCAGTGATCTCGCTGCGAGGTCTTGCACCGATTGGCTGGTCGACATCGTCGGCTCCAATAAAGCCGGGATCGGCGCCGTGCCTGTCTTTATGACCCGCCGGGCTGTCCAACAAGGCGGCATCTTCCGGGCGGATGGGCTCATCATTGGCGAAGTCGCTCGGTCTTGAGTTCGGCATATCGGGTGTTTCCGGCATCTCTGACACTCCTGGCGAAGGCATGTTGACCGGCTCGGAAGCCGGTCAGCTGTGGGCGGCGAGGTCCTCAGCCCTCAGAACCGGTCTTGCCCAGTTGCTTGGCATGTTTGAAATGCTCGCGGATGATCGGCGCGGTCTTTTTGGCATGTGCCTTCAAGTCCTTGGCTTCGCCTCCCTTGGCATAGGATGTCATCAATGCCAGGGCTTCCTGGTGCGCTGCCAACTGAGCCTGGACGTAGGCGTCATCGAATGCCTCGCTGTTGTCATTGCCCAGCGCCTTCAACAGGGATGCATGCTTGCTCGTCATCTCGGGAGCCACGGCGACATCGTCCTTCTTAGCGGCCGCCATGAGCTGCTTGGACGATTTCGTATGATCCTTGATCATCATGCGAGCGAATTCCTTCACGGCTGATGTGTGCGATTTCTGCAAGGCCAATTCGCTCGAACGGATCTCGAACATATCCGAACTGGCAGCGGCCGCGACGAATTCCTGCGGGGACACAGTAGCGGTCTGAGCCATTGCAACCGGGCTGCTCACACCGATGGTGATCGCAGCAACAAGCGTCTTCACGAAATGCATGTTGTTCTCCTTCAATGATGCATTGTTCCGACAGCCGAACCTCGCTTAGAAATCCTTGTTCCGTTCGTCCTCAAAAAACGATTGAAGCGGCGCCCGGATGCCGGCCCGGTGCGAGACTGATTGCCTCAGGTGCCGCAGAAGGTCTGCAGCACCCGCTCATCCGGCTGTGGCGGTTCGGCGTAGCGCTCCATGCCCGGCTGCTCATCGAAGGGCCGGGTAACCACCTCGAGCATTTCCTCGAATGGCTTGAAGTCGCCGCCCAACGCCGCCTGGATCATCTCCTCGATGCGGTGATTGCGCGGGATGAATTTCGGGTTTACCGCGTGCATGGTTGCCCGGCGCGTGGCGCTGTCGGTTGGTTCGCTGGCAATCCGCTCGCGCCACCGCGCGGACCAAGCGTCGAATGCGTCCGGATCCGGGAACAATTGCCGGGTCGCTCCCTGGCCTTGCGCCGTGTCGAGGTCGTCGCCCAAGCGCCGGAATGCGAGCGTGAAGTCGGCCTCGCCGCGAGCCAACACATCCAGAAAATCAGCCGCGAGCTGCAAGTCGCCGTCCGCCTCGGTCAGAAGCCCCAGTTTTCTGCGGAAACCGCGCTGCAGAACAGTCTCGTAGGACGCCTGGAACGATCTCAGCACATCCTCAGCTTCGGCCACGGCTTCGTTTTCGTCCGGGCTCATCAGCGGCAGCAGCGTTTCGGCAAAGCGCGCCAGGTTCCATGTCGCGACACGAGGCTGGTTGGCATAGGCGTAGCGTCCGACGCGGTCGATGGAACTGAACACCGTGGCCGGGTCATAAGCATCGAGGAAGGCGCAGGGGCCATAGTCGATGGTCTCGCCCGAGATCGCCATATTGTCGGTGTTCATGACACCATGGATGAAGCCGACCAGCATCCAGCGCGCCACCAGCTCCGCCTGCGCGGCGACAACGGCCGCCAGCAAAGCGCGATAAGGCCGTGCTTCACCGGCCAGCTGTGGGAAGTGACGCTGAATGGAATAGTCCGCGAGGATCTTGAGCGCCTCCGTGTCATGGCGCGCGGCGAAATATTGGAACGTGCCGATGCGGATATGGCTTGCAGCCACACGTGTAAGGACCGCGCCCGGCAGCCGGACCTCGCGATAGACCGGATCGCCGGTGAGCACCGCAGCCAGGGTTCGCGTCGTTGGAATGCCCAGCGCGGCCATCGCTTCGCTGACGACATATTCGCGCAGCACGGGGCCGAGGGCCGCACGGCCGTCGCCATTGCGCGAGAAACGCGTCGGGCCCGATCCCTTCAGCTGGATGTCGCGGCGAATGCCGTTCACGTCCACGACTTCGCCCAACAGCAGCGCGCGGCCATCACCAAGCTGAGGCACGAAATTTCCAAACTGATGGCCCGCATAGGCCAAGGCGACCGGCTGCAGGCCTTCGGGAAACCTGTTGCCGGCAAGCATCTGCACCCCGTCCGGGCTGGTAAGCTGGTCGGCATCGAGCCCTAGCTCGTCGGCAAGTGCCCGATTGAAGCGGATCAGACTGGGTTCGGAGACCGGCTTAGGCTCCGATTGTGCGAAGAAGCGCTCCGGCAATTGCGCATAGCTGTTCGAAAGCGCTGGAAGCTGCATCCGAATGGCCCGGGTTTGTTCAGGGGTCGCAGGTGAAATCATGGCAGCTGGCTCGGATCGGGATGGAGCGGCTCCGGTTCTAGGAGCCTATTTCATATAGGACGCAACGTCGCCGGTGCCATCCCGATCCATCAGTTCATCGAATCCATGAGATCCGGTCCGCCTTCTAGAGGTACCGCCAGCGTCACCCCATTTTCAGCTGCGGATTGGCGACCTCAACGGCTGCATCATTGCCGCCGCGCTACCTGCCCGAGATCGACGATGACTTGGCAGAACCGTTGCAAACGGCCTGCGCGGCCGCCACTGCCGCAGCCAGCACAATCTGGGTCAGCGCCACGCGCTGGTCAGCGGTGGCTGGGCAACACCAGCGCCAACAGCGGCACGATGCCGAAGACATGATTTTCAAGAGATTGCTTACGGCCAGCCCGGTCGAACCAGGGCCGAACCGGCAGGTTAGACGGCCGGTCGCGCCCCCAGCTCCCGCCGGACCAGAACCAGCGTCGCATCGTCGGGATCGGTGGTGATGGTAAAGCCCGAGTCACGCTCGACTTCGATCGCGGCGCGGTTTTCACGGCTCTCGATCGACTGGATGGCACTCAGCCCGAGTCGTTCGGCATATTTCGAGATATAGGCGAGCAACTCCCAGCCAATGCCCAGATGCTTGCGATCCGCGCGAATACAGATCGCAACCTCGCCATTTCGATCGGCTGCATCGCTTGCCAGCGTCGCAACCGCGATCAGCATTCCGTCGTCGGAGACGGCAAGAAAATTATGGACATGGGCGTCGTCGGACCGCGTCATGGCCACCAGCCGTTCATGTGAAACTTCCTTCATGGCGCCGAGAAAGCGAAATCGCAAATCGTCGGGCGTCACGTGGGTGAAGAATTCCGCCAGCGCCGGCTCATCTTCCGGGCGCGCGCGGCGCACTTCGAAGCGAAGGCCGGTATGGGTGGTGAGTCTATTGTCCATCGTCCTAGCATCCTTGATCTGAGGCCGGCTCTGCGCCGTCATTGTCGTCTCTCTTGCGCGGGGAGCCCCCTCATTCGCTCATGCAGTGGAGCGCGTCCTGCTTGAGGATCTCGATGCTGCGCAGGTTGAGCAGGCGAATGACGCCCTTGTCCTTCAGCCGGGTGAAGACCCGCGAGACGGTCTCGATGGTGAGGCCGAGATAGTCGCCGATATCCATGCGCGACATCGGTAGCTCCACCTGCCGCAAGCCGCCTTGGCGCTCCGCCATGTCGACCAGGAAGGCGGCGACACGTTCGATGGCGTTCTGGCGCCCGAGGACCAGGAGGTGTTCCTGCGCGCGCGTCAGGCCCTTGAGCGCCAAGGGCAGCAGCTGACGCGCCATCTCGGCTCCAGTTGCCAGGCGAAGGACGCGGACCCCGGTCGCGTTGATCGCTTCGGCGAAGAAATGATGCGTCGAGTCGGCTTCGAAGCCGAAGGTCTCGCCGGCAAGGTGGAAGGCGCTGATCTGGCGGCGGCCGTCGGCGAGCAGGCGGTAGATGCGCACGGCGCCGAATTCGACCTGATAGAAGGCCCCGGCCTTCTCGCCCTGTGCATAGATCTCCGCACCGGCGGCGAAAAAGCTGACCGGCTGCGCCGGTGCCGGGTCAAATGTTTCCGGCAAGCCTGGCTGAGCAGAATGCGACGGCAGCGAAATCCTGGAGGCGGTGTAGGCGTGCATGGCTGTTGTCCCGGTGAACCTTGACACAGCAATCGCGCCAATCCGCGGTCAGCGAAATTCGGTTATGTCCCTACGGGAAATTACTGAGTCGTGCGGCACCCGTCCCCCGTCGCGGTGTCACCAGGGCGGCCGCGCCGAGCCAACGCAACGGCCGGCGAGCCTACAAAACCGAGCAGCCAGGATGGCTTTCATAGAGCGTGTAAAAAATGAACGTCGCGTGGGCGCTACGTTTCGATCGCGCAATCTTGTTGCGCGGGCGGATAGGTCGCAACGGGCTCTATGGCGGATCATGTCATCTGGGCGGTGGCCGTTGCCTAACGCCTCGCAGGCTGGCTTGGCGGAGGCAGTGCGCTGACCTCGAACCAAGTACCGCATTCCCCTCTGACAATCCTGCAAGCATCATCCAGTTTGCCGATCGCCGCTGGCCTGCCGGTCGCCGCGACGAATTCGCTTGCGGCGCTGATCTTCGGTCCCATGGAACCGGAGGGAAAATCCCTTCCCGATATCTGCTTAGGGCCCACGCGCCGCAGCGCCCGGGCGGTCGCCGTTCCGTAGTCGACATAGACGGCGTCGACATCGGTCAACAGGAGCAGCATGTCGGCTTTCAATTGCTGGGCGAGCAGCGAGCTTGCCAGATCCTTGTCGATGACTGCTTCCACGCCGCAAAGACTGCCGTCATCCCGGGCTACCACCGGAACCCCGCCGCCGCCGGTGCAGATGACGATCACGCCGTGCTCGACCAGAAACGAAATCACGGACGCTTCCAGGATCTCCAGCGGCCTTGGGGAAGGCACGACGCGGCGCCATTTGTCGCCATCCGGCGCGATCTGCCAGCCGCGTTCGGCGGCAAGCTTGCGCGCGGTTCCCTCGTCGTAGACCGGGCCTATCGGCTTCGTCGGGTGAACAAAGGCTGGATCGCGCGGGTCCACGGTCACCTGCGTCAGCAGGGTTGCGAACAGCCGCTGCTTGAGAAGGTTGGCGAGCTCCTGCTCAATCACATATCCGATCATGCCCGCGCTCTCGGCTCCGAGAACGTCCAGTGGGAACGCCCCGTCGCCTGGGCCGGCGGCGGCCTGAAGCGCGAGCAGGCCGACTTGCGGGCCGTTGCCGTGCGTGACAACAACCGAATGTCCTTCGCCGATGAGTTCGGCAAGCACGGATGCGGCGCGTTTGATGTTGACGCGCTGGTTCTCGGCCGTCATCGGTTCACCACGGCGAAGCAGCGCGTTTCCGCCCAACGCGACGACGATAAGCATTTCAGTTACCGATCGTGGCGACAAGCAGGGCCTTGATCGTGTGCATGCGGTTTTCGGCCTGGTCGAAGACAATCGACGCAGCCGACTCGAAGACCTCGTCGCTGACCTCCATGCAGTCGATGCCGTATTCCTTCGCGATGAAGGCACCGATCTCGGTCTCGGTGTCGTGGAATGCGGGCAGGCAATGCATGAATTTGACGTGGGGGTTGCCGGCGGCAGCCATCACATCGTGGGTGACTCTGTAAGGCGTCAAAAGACGAATGCGCTCGGCCCAGCCCGATTTGTCCTCGCCCATCGACATCCAGACGTCGGTGTAGATGAAATCAGCGTCCTGCACGCAGGCCGTCACGTCCTCGTCGAGCCGGAAGCGGCCGCCGCTGCGCGCCGCCAGGTCGCGGACATGTGCGCAGAATTCCTCGTCTGGCCAGAGTTCCCCCGGCGAGGCAATGCGCATGTCGATGCCGACCTTGGCGGCTCCAAGCGCCAGCGACAGCGCGACGTTGTCGCGCCCTTCGCCAACGAAGGTGACGGTCATGTCCGAAAGATGCTTGTGCGTGAATTCGCGCATGGTCATCAAGTCGGCGAGGATCTGCGTCGGATGCGCCTCGTCCGTTAGACCGTTGTAGACCGGCACGCCGGCATGCGCGGCAAGCAGTTCGGCCTGGTGTTGGCCGAAGCCGCGATATTCGATGGCATCATACATGCGGCCAAGCACGCGGGCCGTATCCTTCATGGATTCCTTGTGGCCGATATGGCTGCCGGTGGGACCGAAATAAGTGACGTGGGCGCCTTGGTCATAGGCCGCCACCTCGAATCCTGTGCGTGTGCGCGTCGAATCCTTTTCGAAGATCAGCGCGATGTTCTTTCTGACCAGACGCGGGATCTCGTGGCCGGCGAGCTTTGCCGCCTTAAGGTCGGCCGCCAGTTTGAGAAGGAAGCGGATCTCGTCGGCCGTGAGATTGTCCAGGGTCAGGACGGAGCGGCCATGAAGATTGATCGACATCGGGATCTCCTTTCGGATCAAATCGGATCGCGCGCAATGGGACAGGTCATGCAGTGCCCGCCGCCGCGGCCGCGACTGAGCTCGGCGCCTTCGACCGTAATCACTTCGATGCCCGCCCTGCGCAGAAGCGTGTTGGTGTAGACATTGCGGTCATAGCCGATGACCACACCGGGCTCGACCGCAACGACATTGTTGCCGTCATCCCATTGCTCGCGCTCGGCCTCGTAGCGGTCGCCGCCGGTGGCGATGATGCGCAGCGAGCTCGACCCGAGGGCTTCAGCGACGACCGTCGTGAATGGCTTTGTCTCATCGGTGACCTCGACCGCCGCTTCTGCATCGCCCGGACGCAGCGAGAAGGTGCGCAACCGGTCGACGACCGGAGGGTACATGGTCACCAAGTCGCGGTCGCAGAAGGTGAAGACCGTATCGAGATGCATGAAACTGCGGTCGCGCGGCATCAGTGCGGCAATCACGCGTGTCGCCTCGCCGGCGGAAAACAGGTTGCGCGCGAGGTCGCCCACGGCTTGCGGCGTGGTGCGCTCCCCCATGCCGACAAGAACCGTTCCGCCGCCGATCGGCATGACGTCGCCGCCTTCGAGGCTGGTCCCTGTGCCCAGGTCCGGCGAAACGAAGGGAATACCGCTTTCGCGGAAACGGGGATGGAAGCGGTAGACGGCTTCGACATTGGCCGCTTCCGGGCGCCGCGCGGGCCAGTACATGGGATTGACGGAGACCGAGCCGTAGATCCAGCAGGAGCTGTCGCGGGTGAACAGCTGGTTTGGCAAAGGCGGCAGGACGAAATCCTGGGGAGCGAGCGTCCGTCCGGTCAGCCCCTTGGGTTCGAAAGGAAGCTCCGCCCGGGCAATGCCGCCGACGAGGCAAGACGACAATTGCTCCGGCGCCATTTCGTTGAGCCATCCGCGCAGTTCGTCGACCATGTCGAGCCCTACGACACCGGGATGGACCCGGCGGTCCAGAAGCCAGTCGCGGGCTATGGACAGGCTCATCGTCTCGGCCAAGAGCTCGCCGAAGGAATGCACCAGAACGCCGCGTTCGCGCAACGCATCGACAAAGACGTCGTGTTCCTGGCGAGCCCGCTTGACCCACAGAACGTCGTCAAAGAGCAGCGCCTTGCAGTTTTCCGGTGTCAGCCTGCGCAGGCTGAGGTCAGGACGATGGACCATCACTTCGCGCAGACGGCCGACTTCGGAATGGACACCCAGCTTCGTCATCGAACCAATCCTTTCACAGTGCGCTGACGGCGCCGGTCCACATCTCGTAAACGGCGAGCATGGCGACGACGACGAGGGCTACGGCGAGCACCGCTTCGACAGGATGGAACACGCGCTGGTTGGTTTCGCGGCGCGCCCAGATGTAGAAGATGATGCCGGGCGCATAGAGGATCGCGCACATGAAAAGATATGCGGGCCCTGCGGCATAGACGAGCCAAAGTCCGTAGATCGTTGCCAGCAACCCCGCAAAAAGCGGACCGGCGCGTTGATCACCGCTCTGGTAGCTCTCTCCGGTCAATGCGAGCTTGGCCGCGTAGGCTCCGGAGAAAATGTAAGGAACCAGGATCGCGGCGGACGCAATGTAGAACAGGGCTTGATAGGTGCTCTGCGCGAAAAGCGTGATCACGAGGAAGGCCTGGACGAGCAGGTTGGTGATCAGAAGCGAGGTCGACGGCACGCCGCGCTCGCTTTCATGGCCGAAGAACTTCGGCATCGTGCCGTCCTTGGCGGCGACATGCGGAATTTCGGCGGCGAGCAGCGTCCAGCTCAGGAAGGCGCCGATAACGGACACGACCAGCGCGATGTTGATCAGGATGGCGCCCCAGGGGCCCACGACCGCTTCAAGCACGCCGGCCATGGATGGGTTCTTCAGCGCGCCGAGTTCGGGCTGGCTGAGAATGCCTAGCGACAGTAGCGACACCAGCGCATAGAGCGCGAGGCAAGTGAAGAAGCCAAGCGCCGTCGCCGTGGCGATGTCCTTGCGGCGCTCGGCCCTGCCGGAGAACACGCTGGCGCCTTCGATGCCGATGAAGACCCACAGGGTGACCAGCATCGTGCTCTTCACCTGCGCGGTGATCGAGCCAAGACTGGCGTTGCCGAGACCCGTGAAGTCGAGCGACCAGACCTGCAGCTTGAAAGCAACGGCAACCACTCCGACGAACAGGACAATCGGAGCGATTTTGGCCACCGTGACGATCAGGTTCACGACAGCGGCCTGACGGATGCCGGCGAGGACCAGTATGTGGATGAGCCACAGCAAGATAGACGCGCCAAGCACCGCCTGCCAGGTGTTCCCGTCGCCGAAGGCTGGGAAGAAATAGGATAGGGCGCTGAACACGATGACTGCGTAGGAAACGTTGCCGACCCAAGCGCTGATCCAGTAGCCCCATGCGCTGTTGAAGCCAATGAAGGGGCCGAAGCCCGCCTTGGCGTAGGCGTAGGGGCCGGCGTCGAGCTCGGGCTTGCGGGTCGCCAGCGATTGATAGACGAAGACCAGCGCCAGCATGCCGACCGCGGTGATCGCCCAACCAATCATTATGGCGAGAGGGCCAGCACCTGCCGCCATGTTCTGCGGCAGGCTGAACACGCCGGAGCCGACCATGGAACCGATGACCAATGCGGTCAGGGAACCCAGTCGAAGTTTCGACGGAGCCGCGGTCGCGATTTTCCGAACAGGAATGTTGATGTCGGCCGTGGTCATGGTGCTCTCCCAAGATTTGAAGGCTGTCATGGGAGGCAGTGAATAGGAAAAAGAGGCCGGCAGCTTTGACACGGGTCAAATAAGATTCGATCTCCAGAGGTGTGACTTGAGAGATCCCGAGTCTCATCCGACCTCAATCGTTTGATCCTCATCGACGGCAATACGAATTCGCCTGTTTATACTTGGGCCATTCCGTCCCGGTACCCGATTGACAATCGACGAGGGTTATCCGGCGCGTTCTCCCAATGCACGCATTTGCCGGATCCACTTCGCGCGGGTCGCATCGCCGGCGCCAGTGACCATGCCGAACAAGGTTTCGCGCACCGGACTGATGCCGACAAAATGGAGAATGTTTCGCCTGATGCCGGCGATGCCGTGTCCGAGGAACCACAGCCGGTAGAGAAGGGCGGGCATGCCCATCGTCACGACGAGGCGTGCGGAGCGGCCGCGAAGCAATGTCTTGGTGAAGCCTCCGCCCTTGTCCGGATACGCAAAGGCCGTTCCCGGCCGCATGATCTGTTCCAGGAATGCCTTGAGCATGGCCGGCACGGTCCCAAGCCACAGCGGAAAGACAAAGACGATGTGCTCAGCCCAGAGCATCGCGTCGGCTGCATCCTTGAGGCTCTCCGGGATCGCGTCGTGCTCGAATTCCTGCATCGTCCGCAGCATCGGAAAATCGATTGTCGCCAGATCGACCCGGCGAACGGCGTGCCCCGCCTTTTCCGCGCCCTCGCCATAGGCCTTGGCGAGACCGCGGCAGAGCCGGTCGGGGGAGGGGTCGGGATGGCCGACCACGATGAGGACGCGTCGCGACATGCTTTATTTCCAGGCAGCTTGTCCCAAACGGGTCAGGGCCGCTCGACTTGTGCCACCTGGTAGGTGTGCATGGCGCCGTTGCGCGCGATCGACACATATTCGCCGGTCACGAAGCGTTCATCGCCGAGATGAAAGCCGATCTCGTCGTCGCGATCGCCTTCGGCATAGTCGAAATACCACTGTCCGCCGGGCTTGCGCCTCAGCCGGCCGATCAGATCCTCCTCGCCGGCGCGAAACCGGCGAACGCGGCAGGAGGCCTTGTGCGCTTTCCATTCTTCCGCATCGAGCCGGCCTTCGCCGGTCAATGGGGCGAGTACATCGTAGCCCTCCAAACGGTCACCTTCGGGATGGCCCTTTTCCCGCGCAAGCAACAGCCGGACGTGACGGAAATTGGGAGTGAGATCTTTCAGACTGGTCATGGCAAACTCCTTTTACGGAGTTTCATAGAGCGGTGCGGGAACTGGCCCTTGATCCGCATCAAAGAGCGCCGAGAACAGCGCTTCTATCCCGAAGCAAGCAACAACATGGCGGCTGTGCCGGCAATCGCGGCGGCCAGGGTTGCGCCGGCCAGCGGCAACCAGAAGCCGATCGGACCGGCAAATACCGCCAGTGAGAGCCGACCCACCGCATTTGCCGCCAGCGCCCCGAGCACGGCCTGACCCACGGTCTCGACTGACACCGAATGCTTGACCAGGCGCAGCGCGCCAAGCACCGAAGCGTCGACATCGAAGGCCCCGGCAAGCATCGAACTCGCCAGCAAACCCCGCCCACCGAAGTGAGCGGCAAGTCCGGCACTCGCGGTCGCGACGACCGCAAAGGCCAAGGCGAACAGGAGCAATGGACCCAGTTCGAACGGATTGTGCGCCACGGCGCCACCCTCGCCATTGCGGCCACCGCGAGCGAGGAGCAATGCCCCGCAGCTGGCGAAGACGACGGCGGCAGAGCCGGCCGGAATGCCGACCCAGGCCAAGACGCTTGGCTCGATGATCAGAACCACGGCGCAGACGCGCAGCAAAGAAACCATCGCAGCCAACGCTGCCGCTCCCGCCAATGGCAGCGGATTGCTTGCTGGGGCGGCGTTGCGGGCCAGCGCCAGGGTGACCGCGGTGGAAGAGACGATGGCGCCGGCGAGTGAGCTGACGAGCAGGCCGCGTGTATTTCCCAGAAGTCGAACGGCGACGTAGCCGGCGAACGAGATCGAGGCCATCAGCACCGTCAGGAACCAGACCTCCCAGGGATTGAAGCCGCCCCATGGATCCATCGTCCGGTTCGGCAGCAGAGGCAGGATGATTGCCGTCATCACCGCCAGGATCAGGGCCGAGCGTAATTCGATCCAGGTGAGCCGCTTCAAAAGACCATGCAGGATCTGGCGGCTGGCCAGGATTGCCGCCAGTGCCGCGCCACCGGCCGCGGCCGCTCGATAGTCACCGGCGACGGAAAGCGCGCCAAGCGCGAAAACGGCGAGTCCGGCGATCACGCTGGTGACGCTGAAATCCTCGTCATGGGCAGCCTCGCGCGCTTTGTACAGGGCGAAGATTGCCGCGAAGGCGATGAACCCGCCGACCAGGACCGAGACCGCGCTCAGCGCGCTTGCCAAGGCGGCCATAACCCCGGCGAGCAGGCCCGATATGCCGAACGTGCGGATGCCAGCCGTGCGGCTGCGATCGGGCGCATCCCGTTCTTGCCAGCCGCGCTCCAGGCCGACCAGCAGGCCAATTGCAAGGGCCAGTCCGAACCTGGCGATCAGCGGGTCCACGGTTTCAGGCGCCGAGGGTCGGCAGGCGGTCGCGGACCCACCTGACGATCTGGCCAGCCGCCATGGCGCCGGATGTACGCGCAATCTCCCGGCCGCCATGAAAGAGGATCATGGTCGGGATGCCGCGAATGCCGAGCCTGGCTGCAACAGCCACTTCCTTGTCGGAATTCAGTTTCATCAGGCGGACATGCGGCTCCAGTTCAATGGCCGCCGCTTCAAAGGCCGGAGCCATGGCCTTGCAGGGACCGCACCACGGTGCCCAGATGTCGACGACGACCGGCACAGTGCTGCGCCCGATCTGACGATCGAAGGTCGCGCCGTCGACATCTTTCCGGATGCCCCGAAAACAGCCGGGTGCTGCACTTTCCGCATTTCGCCTGCATAGCGCTGCGACCGGGCGGCAGTCGGTTGACACCGCCGCATTTGCTGCAAACCACGATGTTCTGCTCTTCCATGGCCATACACCGATCCTGTTGTCGTCCACTATGCGCCCCCTGGATGTCGATCGCCAAGGGCGCGCAATGCGTTCAGGATGACGGCCACGTCAATTGCCTCTTGAAGCAGCGCCCCGGCAACGGGGGAAATCTGTCCCATGGCCGCTGCAATCATGGCCAGACCCGACAGCGCCAGCCCGGCAATGATGCTCTGCAAAGCGATTGCCCGCGTTCGCCGCGCAATCGCAACCGCTTCGGCCACGGGCTCCAGCCTGTCGGCCAGAACGATGACGTCCGCCGCCTCGGACGAGGCGGTCGCCCCGCGCGCGCCCATGGCGACGCCGACCGTCGCGGCGGCAAGGGCGGGTGCATCGTTGATGCCGTCCCCGACCATCATTGTCGGGGCCAGGGCTTTCTCGGCTTCGACCATCGCGACTTTTTCGGCGGGGGTTGCATCGGCGACAACGGCGTCGAGGTCCAGCAAGACGGACATGCGCGCAGCCGCCGCGCCGTCGTCGCCCGTAAGCATGACCATGCGCGCGATGCCAGCCAGGCGTAGCCTGGCCAGCGCATCACGCGCATCGACCCGCAGCGCATCGCCGAAAGTAAATATGCCGGCCAGTCGGCCATCGAGCGCGACAAAAACCCTGAGCACCGGCTCATCCCGGTATCTTTCCTCGCCGCTTTTCGCCCAGTCGGGCAGGGGGCCGTCGGCGAGCACGAGCGCCCGCGATCCGGCGGCGACCGCCATGGTCTCGACCCGACCCTTCACGCCGGCGCCGCGATGCTCGCGGACATCGCGCGGATGCGAAAGCACCAGCTGCCTGGCGCGCGCCGCCCGGATGATCGCGTCGGCGAGCACATGGTGCGATGCCTGTTCCAGGGATGCCAGGAACTGCAGCAGTTGGTCCTCGTCGCGGCCGGGCGCGGCTTCGATTTCGATGAGCTCGGCGCCACCGATCGTCAATGTCCCCGTCTTGTCGAAGATCGCGGTGCGGACCTGCGCAAGAGCTTCCAGCGCCGCGCTGCCCTTCATCAGGATGCCGGCGCGGGCGGCACGCGAGACACCGCCGATGAAGGCGACGGGAGCAGCGAGGATGAGCGGGCAGGGCGTCGCGACGACCAGCACGGCAAGCGCCCGGATCGGATCGCCGGAAACATACCAGGCGGCGCCGGCAACCAGCAGGGTGGCTGGCAGAAGGAAGAGGGCAAAGCGATCGGCCATGCGGATGAAGGGGGATTTTGCGGTCTGGGCCGCAGCCACCATGCGCACGATCGCTGCATAGGTGCTCTGTTCCGCGACGGCCGAAGCCCGCATGGCGAAGGACTCTCCCGCGTTGAGCGTGCCGCTGCGCAGCACGTCGCCCACGCCGCGCCGCTCCGGCAGCGGCTCGCCGCTCACCGCCGACTCGTCCAGAGAAGCCGTTTCATCGAGCAGGATGCCGTCGACCGGGAGCAGTTCCCCGGCCAGGACCAGGAGCTCGTCACCGACCGCGACGTCTTCGACGGAAATCGTCTCGATCCCGAGCTTTGAGGCTCGATGCGCGACACGCGGCGACCGGTCGGTGAGGGCCTTGAGATTACGCTCGGCACGGCCGCGGGCAAAGTCCTCGAGCACGGTACCGCCGGCATACATGATGGCGACCACCACTGCCGCCAGCGGTTGGCCAAGCAGAAGCGCGGCCGACATCGACACCAGCGCAATTGCATCGACGCCGAAGCGGCCGATCCAGAAGTCACGCAGGATCGAAACGGCGAGCGCGCCGACGACCGGCAAGGTCGCCAACGTCCAAATTGTATCAGCCTCAAGAGGGCCGTTCCCGGTTCGCCAGACCCCGAGGCCGACGGCCAGGCCCAGGATGGCGATGACCAGCAATGCGCGTCGCAAGGTGGACTCGGTCATGCGATGCCTTTTGATTTGATCGATGCGCGCCAATTACGCCGACGCCGACGGGCGCATCGAACGCCGGCAACATTTCTCGCGAGACTTGAGGAGGCGACTACTCGCTTGCTTCCCGTCCGGACACCTGGTCGATCAGGATCCGGAAGAATACATGCGGTGCACTGTCGGCCGTCGGAGGAACGACCGGCTTGAGTGCGCCGGGTTCCCACCAGTCGCTGTGCTTGCTCAAGACAGCCCAGGCGTGATCGCGCTCGAGCTTGTGGCCGATACGATCAGGCAGTTCTTCGTAGCGGCCATCGACGACGACGCTTCTCCATCCTCGCCCTTGGCCACGTTCGTCCACCTGGACGCAGACCAGCGGATTATCCCGCATCCATTCGATCTTCTTGCCCGGCATGGAGAACGCGTAGAGGTGATTATCCGAATGGGCATAGTGCAAAGGCACCACGTAGGGTTGCCCGTTCTTTGCGCATGCCAGATGGCCAACGCGGTTGGCCGAGAGCAGTTTGGTGGATTCCAACGCAGAAAGCGTGCGGATCAGCATGAAGTGATCTCCTTTTCTTCAGGACTTTTGAGCCGGGCCGGAAACGTGCCGCGCCGGCTAAGGCAGACCGCGCGGCGTCGGAGAGTCCTCGCCACCTTCGCGGCGACAGGAGTCCAATCGCGCAGCAATGCCAGCAAGACGGGCCGATGCAGCCGAGGCTTGCTCAGCTCTATGCCAAGCTTCTTGCCAGCGTCTTCCCGGTGGCGGAACATCGGTCAATCCACCGGCCACAATCTTCGAAGCGACTTCTTCATCGAGTTCCTGACCTGCACGATTTCGCCGTGCGAGATATGGCGGTCGAGAAGCTTGAAAACCGCAGTGATCGCGACATCGAAATCGACTTCGTCATCATAGCCGAAACTAGTCCTGACGCTGAGGACAAAATCACTTTTCTTGCGCTCGCACACAGCCACCGATGGGTTCCAGCCTTCGAAGTAGATGCCACGGATCAGAACAGGCAGTTGCGCCGAGAGGTCGGCCGTTTCGGCTAGCGGCAGCCAGTCTCGCACCGTATGCAGAACCGACCTCAGGAGCCGGCACGCGCTCGGTTCGCTCCAGCAGAGCTCCTTGGCAAGCTCGTTGACCCACTGTTGCGCCTGCTGGGCAGCGTGGGTGAAGCCGGCGAAGGAGGTATGGGACATCTGGCTCATGACGTGCTCCTTGAGGTTGTCGTCTCCATCGTCAGACGTTTCAGGCATCCGCGCATTGCGCCGGATCAATCGGCACACCCAGCGTTGCGCTATCTCAATTCGAGATGAGACTTGCTTTGGAGTACCGAGCGCGTGACGAACCGGGAGGCGGCCGCATCCAGGGCTTTTGATCGCGCCTCGACGGCATGGCGTGCCAGGATGTGGCTCCGCCGCAGAATGCCCTCGAGCAAACAGGAGGCGAGCTCTCTCGAAGGCGGCCCGCAATCGGCGCGTGTTTGACCGGCATCAAGGCGTCGAGCGCCGGCAGGTGCACTCTATCAACCATTCGACCGCATCAGCGAAAGGCGCCAACTATGTCCTACAAGTCAATTATCGTGAACCTTGCCGTCGATGCGCCTCCGGCGGCCATGGTGAAATTGGGGATCGAGCTGGCGGAGCGGTTTGGCGCCCGTCTTATCGGTCTGGCAGCAGCGGATGTCCCACCCCTGGTCGCGACGGGGGACGGCATGGTCTACGAAGGCGAGATCATGCAGATGCAGCGCACGGAAATCGAAAAACGGCTCGCCGAATTGCGTGCCGAGTTCGAGGGGCTGGTTCCGGCGTCAATCGTGAGCGAATGGGGGCAAGCCGTGTGCAGCCCAACCCGTTTCCTCAGCGTTTCGGCCCGAGCCGCCGATCTTATCATTACCGGCAGCGAGAAAGGGGAAAATGTCTTTCGCGCGGCGGATATTGGCAGCCTGGTACTCGGCGCCGGCCGGCCGGTCCTGGTCGCCGGCAGCAATGTCGAACATGTCAGGGCGAAAACCGTTCTTGTTGCCTGGAAGGACACCAGGGAGGCGCGACGGGCGATCGCCGATGCATTGCCTTTCCTGGCCATAGCCAACGAGGTCGTCGTCGCTACGATAGATACGGACAGCGACGAGAGCATTCGTGACAGCCTTGCCGATGTCGCGGTTTTTCTCGAACATCACGGTATCAGGGCACGAACCGAACTGATCGCCGGCGAAGCCGACGGCGACCGGTTGCTGAGATTTGCTCGGTCAATCCATGCGGATCTGATCGTCTCCGGCGCCTATGGCCACAGCCGGTTGCGAGAATGGGCGTTTGGAGGCGTCACCCGCACGCTCATCGAT
This sequence comes from Mesorhizobium sp. ES1-1, assembly GCF_020164785.1. GTDB lineage: Bacteria > Pseudomonadota > Alphaproteobacteria > Rhizobiales > Rhizobiaceae > Mesorhizobium. The sequence goes on from NZ_JAIUGX010000005.1 coordinate 86,529, forward strand.
GAGAGCGGCATCAGCCGCTTGATGTCGTATTAATGATTGGCGAAGCCGACCAGGAACTCGCCTCGCCGGGGGATGGTGCCTATTGGTCGATCGAGACCAAGGACCTCGTGCTGCGCCTTGGTAGCTCGGCCTCGGGGCTTGCTGCGTCGGAAGCGGCATCAAGGCTCGTGAAATTCGGTCGAAACACACCGGCGTCCACGTCAAGCGCTTCGGCCTTGGCAGTGTTTGCCCGCCAGTTCCGAAGCCCGCTGGTCCTGATCCTCATTTTCGCGGCCGGCGTGTCGGCTTTCGTCGGGGAAGGCCAGGAGGCGGCGATCATCGGCGCGATCGTGCTGGCAAGTTGCGTCCTGAGCTTCACCCAGGAATATGGCGCCTCGCGTGCGACAGAAGCACTGAAGCAGCGGATTTCACGCAAGGCCATTGTGTTGCGAGATGGCACCGAGTGCTCGGTTGCTGCCGGAGACATCGTCCCGGGCGACGTGATCAGGCTTTCGGCCGGAAATCTCATCCCCGCCGACGGTATCATCCTGGAGGCGCGCGACTTCAATGTCAGCGAGGCGGTGCTGACCGGCGAAACATTTCCGGTCGTGAAGGCGCCGGGGCGGTCGGCACCGGACGCCTCGCTCACTCTGCGCAACAACGCGGTCTTTACGGGAACATCCGTCCGTAGCGGCACTGCAACCGTGCTCGCGGCAGCAACCGGCGCCCGCACCGAATTCGCATCGATCGCCGCGGCCTTGGAGCGAACGGTTCCCGAAACGGGATTTGCACGGGGGATAAGACAGTTCGGCTATCTGATGACCGAGATCATGCTGGCGATTGTCATCCTGGTGTTCTTCGCCAATCTGATGCTCCATCGCCCGCTGATCGAATCGCTGTTGTTTTCGCTGGCATTGGCTGTTGGTCTGACGCCGGAACTTCTTCCGGCCATCATCAGCGTGACGCTGGCGAGGGGGGCTCGCGCGATGGCTGCCAATGGCGTCATCGTACGCCGTCTCGATGCCATCGAAAATCTGGGCAGCATGGACCTTCTATGCACCGACAAGACCGGCACGCTGACGGAAGGCGTCGTTCGTCTCGATGCAGGGCTCGACGCCGACGGCAATGCGTCAAGCGATATCCTGCTGTGGGCGCGTCTCAACGCGACCCTGCAGACAGGACTGACGAACCCCCTGGACGAAGCAATCGCCAGTGCGCCGGGCGAGGGCGCATCATTGGCGGCCTTCACGAAAGTCGACGAAATCCCCTATGATTTCATTCGCAAGCGGCTATCCGTTGTCGTGGGGACCAAGGACGCCCAGGACCTTCTCATTACCAAAGGCGCGGTCCAAAATGTGCTCGAGACCTGTAGCTTCGTGCGAACGGCCAAGGGGCAAGCACCCCTCGATGAAACGCACCGTGCGGCAATCGACGAAAAATTCCGCAGCTGGAGCGCGCAAGGCTACCGCGTGCTGGGGCTGGCGACGCGCCGGTTTGAAAGCCGGAAAACGTTCAGCCGTAAAGACGAGATCGATCTCACCTTCGCGGGGTTCCTGCTTTTCCTCGACCCGCCAAAGGATGGCGTCCGGGAGACGCTTGCAGCGCTCGCCCGCCGTGGCGTCGCGGTAAAGGTCATTTCAGGCGACAACCGTTACGTCGTCACACATCTCGCGCAGGCGATCGGCTTGCGCGCTGACAGGATCATGACCGGCGAGGATTTGTCGAAGCTGACCAAGAGCGCGCTCTTCGCAGCCGTCCAGCACACCGACCTCTTCGTGGAGATCGACCCCAACCAGAAGGAGCGCATCATTCAGGCCCTGCGGAGCAGGGGCCATGTCGTCGGCTACCTCGGCGATGGAATCAATGATGCCCCGGCCCTCCATGAGGCCGACATCGGCATCTCTGTGGACAGCGCCGTCGATGTCGCGCGCGAAGCGGCTGATATCATCCTTCTCAAGCCGGATCTGGGCGTTCTGGTGCGCGGCGTCGATGATGGCCGCAAGACATACGCCAATACGATGAAATACATCTCGATCACCACAAGCGCCAATTTCGGCAACATGACCAGCATGGCGGTGGCCTCGCTATTCCTGCCTTTCCTGCCGCTTCTGGCGGCGCAGATCCTGCTTAACAATTTTCTTTCCGACGTTCCTTCGCTCGCCATTGCGACCGACAATGTGGATGCGGATCAGTTGCGCCGGCCGCACCACTGGGACATCCGCTTTGTGCGGCGGTTCATGGTCAGCTTTGGTCTGGTGAGCTCGCTGTTCGACTTCGCGACCTTCGCGTTCCTGCTCTTTTTCGCGCACGCAACCGCGGCCGCATTCCAGACCGGCTGGTTCGTCGAATCGTTGCTCACAGAGCTTGCCATTGTGCTCATCGTGCGTACGCACAGGGCTTTCTGGACGAGCCGTCCGAGCCCGTTGCTTGCCTGGCTTACGCTGGGGATCGGGATTGTCGCGATCATGATCCCTTACCTGCCTTTCGCGGCCTTGTTCGGCTTCGTGCCTTTGCCGCTGCCCGTTCTTGCCGGACTCGTCGCGATCACCACGCTCTATCTGTTGGCCTCGGAGCTGACCAAACGCTGGTTCTTCGATCATCAGAGCGGACGCTCGCATCGATCGAAAGCAGGGCGGTTCGCCGCCGCTAGAACCGTAGCCCGGCCGATGCATGCCCAAAGAACCGCTCATGAGTGAAAGTTCGGGCAAGGCAATAAATGCAGCCATACGGCCCGTCGCGGGCCGTCGACAGGCCCGACGACGGCGCGCAAGTCAATCCGGCAGATTAGCCGCCCACAGCCGCCCTGGAGACGTTGACGCCGAGATCGTAGACCAGGAGGCCGCCGTAGTATGCTGTAGTGGTCACGAGAACCGCCCCTGCGATTTCGATCATTGGAACCGCAATAGAAGCTGGCCCCAGCTCGCGATTGCGGACCCAAAGGGCAAGCCTGACGACACCCCAAATCAGAAAGGCGACGGCCGTAATGCCGCCAAGACTCTCGTGAATCTCCGCTATCTCGCTGCTGAAGCCGGCCGCTTCGGCATGATCGAGTGCGAGTCCGCCAAAGAACCAGGTTGCAATGGCGAAGGCCCCCGCGGCGAGCGCGACAAAGGTCGAAATCGTCCCGGCGCCAGAACGCCTTGTTACCGCCTGGCCGCGGGCGAGCGCCACAACGTCGATCACCGCCAGTGCGTAGATGAGGACGATGGGAAAATGCACGAGCATGGGATGAATATGCTGGATTGGTATCATGATAGGAATCTCCGTAGGTCAGGCGAAAAGCACGCGGCCTTGCAGGACGGGGCGTTCGGTTGGTGGGCGGCGTCCGCAACGCCGCGGCTTGGATGAAAGTCGCGAACAGCGGTTTGAGGGCTTAGTCGTCGTCTTCAAGAGCGTCGCCGTCGTCCTCGCCGCTGAATGCGGCTGCGCCGAGGACGTGGCCGTCACGGCACTCGTCATCGCCAACACGTTTGATGGCCTTTGAGGTGGCCGGGTTCCGCATCGGGATGGCCTCGAGGTCGATGGGCCCGGAAGGCGCTGCGGAGGAGGGCGCTTCGCACAACCCCTCGTCGGATTCGGCAGCGGCGGGGACGCCAAAGCTCGCCAGGCCGGCGAGTACGGCTAGCAGAAGCATGGAAATGCGCATGGCCTCGTATCCTTCTCGGCGCGGCCATGATTGGACGCGACGACGCTGATAGAGGACCTTTGCTTGCTGGCGGCTGAGGACGATTGACAGCAGATTGAAAGCTTCGACGTGCAACATGCACCCTTCATGAGAGCGATTCTAAAGCGCCTGGCGATAGCTGGCCTGGCCGGGCTTGTCCTGCTCGAGCCACTCGCCGCGCGCGCCGACGTGGACGATGACGGCGACCATGACCGGGCGCGCGATCTGTACGAGCATGGCGAAATCAAAGGCCTTGCCGACATACTGGATCTCGTCCGAGCCAAAGCTCCCGGCGACATAGTTGCGGTCGATCTCATCCGCAAAGCCGACAGATGGGTCTACCAGTTTCAGGTCGTCGGTGCCGATGGCCGGCGGAGGACAGTCGAGGTCGATGCCGGTGCCGGTGTCATCATGCGCGATGGCGAGGGCGACTGATGAAGATCCTTCTCGCCGAGGACGAGCCCCGCATCGCCGCCGATATTGCAACTGTCCTCAGAGCATCTGGAATGGCGGTCGATGTCGTACAGGACGGTGAGGCTGCCTGGTTCGCTGGCGATGTCGAGACTTATGACGCCGCGATTCTGGATCTCGGATTGCCCAAGCTCGACGGCCTGACGATCTTGAAGCGCTGGCGGGCCAATGCGCGCCGGTTTCCGGTTCTCATCCTCACCGCAAGGGGGACGTGGACGGAGCGCGTCGACGGCATCAATTCCGGCGCGGACGACTATCTTCCCAAGCCTTTTGAAATGGAAGAGCTGCTCGCCCGGTTACGGGCAATCCTGCGGCGTTCAGCCGGGCAGTCGGCGCCCGTATTGAAGTCCGGGCCGTTGCTTCTGGATACGCGCCAGATGCGTGTTTCGCTCCGGGGCGTTCCCATTTCTCTTTCGCCGCTGGAATACCGGCTGGTGGCGTTTCTGATGCATCACGCCGGTCGAGTGGTGGCGCCTACCGAACTTGCCGAACATTTGTACGATTCGGGGAACGACCGCGATCCCAACGCGATCGAGGTCATCGTTGCGCGGCTGCGACGCAAGCTCGGCAGCGATATCATCGAAACGCGGCGCGGCTTCGGGTATCTGATGCAAGATGACGGCGCCTGATGGGCAACTCGATCCGCTTCAGGCTGTGGCTGGCGGCGGCGATCTCGATTCTTGTCGCGCTCGCCATAGCCGGCGCCGCCTTGCGTTACCTGTTCGAACTTCACGTCGAGCGGCGTGTCGTGGGCGAGTTGACGGTCGACCTCAATGAGTTGATCGGAGCAACAAGCTTCACAAGCGACGGTCAGATGGTGGTAGCCCCGGTGCTCACAGACCCCCGCTTCGCCAATCCGCTGTCCGGTTACTACTGGCAGGTCGAAGACATCGCCTCCGGCGGTGTCGAGCGCTCACGATCCTTGTGGGACGCGAAGCTGGCCCTTCCTGCTCGCAGCGTAAGTGGCGAGCTGCGCACGGTCGAGGAGTTCATCGGCCCCGGCGGAGAACTCAGTATTGCGGTCGAGCGTACAATCATCGACGCCGGAGGTCGCTCCTTTCGCGCGGTCGTGGCGGAAAATCATCGAACCGTCGAGGTTTCTGTAAGCGAATATGTTCGTGACCTTGCCCCAGCCCTTCTGATGCTCGCTGTGGCTCTCATGGCTGCGTTTTTCATCCAGATCACCATCGGTCTTGCGCCGTTGGAGACCTTGCGGATCGCCGTCGGAAGCGTGATCGCACAGCGAGCGGCACGGCTTGATGTGGTGGCGCCAAAAGAGGTGCAGCCGCTCGCGGACGAAATCAACCGTCTTCTCGATGCCCAGGAGAAGGCTCTGGCCCGAGCCCGTTCGCGCGCGACCGATCTGGCGCATGGCCTCAAGACGCCGCTGCAAGTGCTGTCGGCCGACATCCGTGCCTTGCGCAAGAAGGGGGAGACGGATCTCGCCGACGAGATCGAGAAGAGCGCCGGCGCGATCCGGCGCCATGTCGAGCGGGAGCTCGCGCGCGCCCGCCTCGCACCAGGCGTCTCGGGTAAGGCCTCGTGTCTTGTGTCCAATGTCGCTTCTGGCGTCGTTGCAGTCGTCCAGCGGACGCCAAGCGGCAAGGAGCTTTCGTTCAAGCTGGATGTCGCCCAAGATCTGACCGCGCCAATCGACGAAGGGGATTTGTCGGAGATTCTCGGCAATCTGGTCGAGAACGCCGCGCGCTATGCAAGATCGTCAGTCCATATCCGTGCATACACCGGCTGGGACGAGGTCACCGTCAGTGTCGCTGATGACGGACCAGGGATACCGGATGCCGATCGGGCGTCGGCCCTTTCACGTGGTGTCCAGCTTGACAGCAAGGGAGGCAGTAGTGGCCTCGGCCTGGCCATCGTTTCGGAGATCGTCGAGGCTTATGGCGGACGCCTTGCCATGGCGAACGCGGATCCGGGTCTGATCGTGACTATTTCCTTGCTGCGGCACGGTTGAACGGGCTTCATGCAAAACCCGGGAAATAGTCGACCTTTATCTTCGAGCGGCGAATGCCCATGGCGCGCAGCTTCCGGCGCAGCGCCTTGACCATCGCCTGCGGGCCGGAAATGTAGAAGGTCCGCTCGAGGTAGTCGGGTATGACCAGACGTATCAGCCGCTCGTCGATATAGCCGGGATATTGCCCGCGCTCACCCCCTCGCGCCACAGCATGGATGGTCTTGATTCCAAGTTCCTGCCTGGCGGCGTCAAGCATGTCGCGATAGGCGATGTCCTGCTGGCCCTCGGTTCCATAGAGGATGACGATCGGTCGCCGCTCCTTGCGGTCTAGGAGATATTGCAGCATCGACCGGAACGGTGTGATGCCGATGCCTCCGGCCAGGAAAGCGACCTTGGTTTCACGCCGGGCAGGGAGAGTGAAATTGCCGGCCAGTTGCGCGGCGTGAATGGTGCTGCCTGGCTTCATGGTCATCAATCCGCGCTTGAAGGCACTCGATCGTGGGTAGAACTTGACCCCCAGGCGCACCGTTTCCTCCGTCGGCGCCGAGGCGACCGTGAAATAGCGGCGGTTGCCGCGATTGTCGGCACGATCAAGGCCAAGCGTCCATTCAAGATACTGGCCGGCCTCGAAGGCGAGCTTGCGCGGTGGAGCTGAAGACGAAGTCAAAGCTGTCGACGGCGGATTGCTCGATGCGCTCGAGAGTCAGCACGAAGCGTCCCTTGGGGCCTGCCGCATAGGCAAACAGGTTGCCGGCAAGCAGCGCCAGTTCCGGTGTGAAATAGAACGAGCCGATATGGATGTTGGGAGCAAACAGAAAGCCGATGATGGCGGCAAAGGCGATGCGCGGCCATCGCATAGTCGGTGCCGTCAGCGGCTCGGTCAGCATCACAAAGGCAAAGAACAGCAGAGGCGACGAAGCCAGGGTCTCAACAAACGCCGTCGAGTACTGCGACGGATCGGTGGTTGCCAGGATGGTGGTCAGCGCCGCGACAACGAAGGTGGACACAAGATCAAGGCGGCGCAATTTCCGCACGATCAGGATGCCTCCAACGAGCACAAGCGGAAGCAAGGGCAGATTGCCCCCAACCCACCATGTGGCAGGTTGGTCGAGCAGCAGAGCGCATAGCGCCACGCCCAGCGCGGCCGGATTGAAAAGGTGCTTCCGGCGGACGGCGAGAATGAATTTGGACGATATCGCCCAGACGGACGTGAATGCCACCGCCGCGATTCCCCTGATGTCCGTGGTGGCCACCGGATCAAGGATAAGCGCCAAAATGAGCGCGGTGATATAGACGGACTCGTTGTTGGCCGGGACGGCAAAGATCCGCTCAAAGACCTTGTTCGTCATCCAGCAGACCGCCAGCGACAGGGCCGTCGTGAAGGCAAGCGCAATCGGGTCATGTGGCACCAGCTTGACGAAGCCGAGAACGAACGCCGCGCCGATCAGCGCCATCAGATAATAGAGGATCAGCCTGTACATCGTCAGCTGATCGAGGAATCGGTCGATGGTCTTGATCATTGCAGGCAGAGGGCTCCGAACCCGGTTGTCGGTGTGGCGCGGCATTGGCGTCGATGAGATAGCCCTCGAGACCAGGCGTCTGCTCTATGAAGAAAATGCCATCCCGCCCCATGGCGAAGGCCGCGGTGGCGAAACGATCGGCCTCGAGCACATCGGCGCCTATGACGGTTAGGCTGACGATGTCCTGGATGGGACTGCCGATCCCATTCGGGTTGTAGATGTGTTGACCGCGGACATAAGTTCCGGAGGTCGCCACTCCGCGACCGCGGGGACAGACGATCTTTACGATCTCGTCGGCGTTGAAGGGATTGCGGATGCCGACACTCCAGTCATGGCCCGAAGCGTTCTTGCCGCAGGACTGGACGTCGCCCCCCGCCTCGATGAAGAAATCGCGGATGCCGGCACGCTGAACGATGGCTGCCGCGTTGCGGATGGCCCAACCCTTGACGATGCCGGAAGGATCGAGCGACCCGTCCGGCTTGCGAATATCGAAATAACCGTCCGTCTCGTCTTTCGTCCGCCATGCCAGAGCAAGCACTTCGTTCATCTCGCCGCTCCAGCCGACGACGGGAACGTCGCCGCGGTTGATGGCCATGATCTCGCTGTCGGCCCGGTATGTGCTGAAGCGCCGGTCGATATGATCGAAATAGCCGAAGACTGTCTCGACCAGCTCACCGTTCGACACGCCGCCGACGTCAACGGTAATGGGCATGCCCATCAAAATGCGCGTTTCGCGCATGGATCTACGACGACGCTTTCTTCAGCGCGCCGCGCAGCGACTGAATGAAAGCCCGGCTGGTCAGCGTCGCCCCCGAAATAATATCGACATTGGCGCTCTGGGCGCTGATCGCTTCGTCGCGCAGCATGGGGAGCGCCTGCCTGTTGATGCTGATGGAGGTGCGGCGATCCGATGGATATTTCAGCACTTTCAGTGCCCTGAGCTGCCTGCCCTGGACGAGGGCCTGAATTTGAATGATGCCGTAGTAGGCGTCGGCCGTGGGGCCGGTGTAGATGCCATCGGCATAGCCCGGTGCGGCAACCTTCATACCCGCGGGGACAAGATGTGCGGGCGCACCCGGATATGCCGGCCTCGGCTGCGGAACAGGTATGTAGACGGCTGGGGTCACGGCGAATGTAGGGATTGATGGCCTAGGACCCGCAACAGCCGGCGCCACTGGCTGCTCCGCTGGTGCTGGCGGCGTTTGTGGCGCCACCCCTACCGCTGTCTGTTTGACCGGATCATTTGGCCGATTGGCTGCGATCGATTTGCCCGCAGTCGTTTCCTTGGCGATGGGGTATCTCGTTGTGAACTGGGGTGAGGGCGGCGGCAAGGTCCGGAACATCGACGTGGCATAGGCAGGCACCTTTGTCGCGTCTGCCGGCGATGCCGAACCAGGCACATCGTCGGCTTGCCGTTCGCCGGCCTGATCCCAGACATAGGCGCCGGAAGCTGCGATCACCAAAAGTGACAAGGCAATCTGTTTCATCGGATTGGGTTTCCACATTGAACCTTGCTGAGATGACCCATCTGGGTCGCTTGGGATGCAATGTCCCACGAACCGGCTGACAACTGGCTGTCAGCCAGATCGCTCAGCGCCGACATGTGAAAGCCCGAGGGGACGGCAAACCTGATTGTCCCAGATCAAGGTTGTCGCATAAGCGGCAAGCTAGGAAGGTTCTCGAACGAGAGACCGCCGATGACTGTTGCCATCGAGCCAGCCGGATACACCGGAACCCAGGTCGTGCTGCATTGGGCAATCGCGGCGCTGGTCGTCCTGCAGCTTGCAGTCGGTGAGGATATCAAGCCGGCTTACCGGGCGTTCTCGCGCGCCACCGAACCCGCATCGGACGACATCTTCAATGCGAATATTCACGTCTATGTCGGTCTGGCCGTCCTGGTGCTGGGAATTTGGCGGATTGCGGTCCGCCTCTCACGTGGCGTGCCGGCGCCGCCGCCCTATGAAAACTTCCTGTTAAAGCGGATTGGCGCCGCCGCTCATTTCCTGCTGTATCTTTTCATTTTCGGGATGCCGATCACCGGGGCGTTGGTATGGTATTTCGGCGTTCGAGCATTGGGTGAGATCCACGAACTCGCCAAGCCGCTGATTATCATTGTCGTTGGCCTCCATGCCGCCGCGGCGCTGTGGCAACATTTCTACGTGAAATCGGATGTGCTGGTCAGGATGGTGCGGCCCACCGGACGGCGCGCGCGGTGATGTCATGAGCCGCCTGCACAGTGAAAACCATCTCGTATCCCGTGTTGGCTGGCTGCGCGCCGCCGTGCTGGGCGCCAATGACGGCATCGTTTCGACGGCGAGCCTGATCATTGGTGTGGCGGCAGCCAATGCCGCGGCCTCCAACGTCCTGGTGGCCGGTGTTGCCGGATTGGTCGCCGGTGCGATGTCGATGGCAGCCGGCGAATATGTTTCGGTCAGCTCGCAGTCCGATACAGAACTAGCCGATCTGGCCCGTGAGAAGGCGGAACTGGCGACGCAGCCAGATCTCGAGCGACAAGAATTTGCGGAGATCTATGTCAAGCGTGGCCTGGAGCCGGCGCTGGCTTTGCAGGTCGCCGACCAACTGATGGCGAAGGACGCGCTTGGGGCCTACGCGCGTGACGAACTCGGTATTTCGGAGCTGGCCACCGCCAGGCCAATCCAGGCCGCGCTGACCTCTGCGGCTGCATTTTCGGTTGGCGCGGCCATGCCATTGGCGATGGTGCTTGTCTCGCCGGCGGCCTGGCTCGCCGTAACGGTGTCTGTTGCCTCGCTCCTGTTCCTGGCGGTTCTGGGCGCCGTCGGGGCAAAAGCCGGCGGCGCCAACGTTTTGAGGGCGACCGTTCGCGTCACCTTCTGGGGAGCCCTCGCAATGGCGCTGACAGCCGGTATCGGCGCCATCGTTGGTGCTGATATCTGACGATCCGTGGATTTTCATTCACGTGCGCGCCATGACCGAGTCATCAATCTTTCCTTCCAGGAATAAGACTTGACATCGCAATCGTTCGATTGTCCATTCGACCTTGGACAGGGCCATTGGGGGGCTCGGCCGACAGGGGAACAAGCCGGCGCGTGGACAGACCAGTACCGAGCAAATTACTGTTGAGGACTGCGGGGCTGACGAAGGCCTTCCGAGGGCTGGTTGCGCTTCGCGATCATGCGATAGAATTGAACGAGGGCGAAATCGTCGGCGTGATCGGGCCGAACGGTTCGGGCAAGAGCACGCTCTTCAACCTCATCACCGGTTTTACCCAGCCAAACTCAGGCAGCATCGAGATGAAGGGGCTGCCCATCGCCGGGATGCGCACGTCGCAGATCGTTGCGATGGGCATCGCACGCACCTTCCAGGGATCGCGTCTGTTCGGCAGCCTCAGCGTCGCGCAGAACGTTCTGGCCGCAGCGCAGCTTCGTCATCCTGTCGGCACCGTCGACACGGTTATTCGCGGCCGGCGCTACCGCGAGCGTGTAGCCGCGACACGACAGAAAGCCGGTGAATTGCTTGACCTCATGGGGCTGACGGAACAGGCCGACAGGACCGCCGCCGATCTTCCCTACGGCGATCAGCGGCGACTTGAGATCGCGCGCGCATTGGCGACCGGCCCGGAACTGCTGCTTCTCGACGAACCTGCCGCCGGGCTCGATTCCAATGAGACCAAGATGCTGGCAGCACTCATCCGGACGATCCGCGACCGCTACGGCGTGACTGTCGTGGTCGTGGAGCACGACATGGATCTGATCATGACTTTGTGCGAGCGCATCCAGGTTCTGGCCGCTGGCGAGGTCATCTGCGTCGGCACCCCGGAACAGGTACGCGAACACCCTAAAGTGCGGGAGGCGTATCTTGGACACGCCTAGCACGCCCCTGCTTCAGGTCGAGGATCTGCAAGTCAATTTTGGCGCGGTGCGGGCGCTGAAGAGTATTTCGCTCGATGTGCATGCCGGCGAAGTCGTGGCGCTGGTGGGCGCCAATGGCGCTGGAAAGAGCACCACGCTGCGCACCATTTCGGGCCTGTCCCGTCCGCGCGGCGGCAGGATCAGCTTTAACGGCAAATCGATCGCCGGCATGGCGCCGGCCAAGATCGTCCGGCTGGGCATTGCTCAATGTCCGGAAGGAAGGCGCCTGTTCGGCGGGCTGACGGTGGCAGACAATCTGCGGCTCGGCGCCTGCACGCGCACCGACAAGGACGCAGTCGCCGCCGATAGCGAGCGGATGTTCGGTTTGTTCCCCATCCTCAAACAACGGCTGAAGCAGCTGGCAGGCACGCTTTCGGGCGGCGAACAGCAGCAGCTTGCGCTCGCCCGGGCATTGATGGCGGCGCCAAGGCTTCTGCTGCTGGACGAGCCGTCGCTCGGCGTCGCACCGCTGCTGGTGCGGCACATCTTCAGCGCGCTGGCGGAGCTGAAGCTTCAGGGCATGACCATGCTGCTGGTCGAGCAGAACATCAAGCTAGCCTTGGATCTGGCCGACCGCGCCTATGTGCTGCGCACCGGTCAGGTGGCCCTATCGGGCCTGTCGGCGGAACTGCGCGACAGCGAGCGCGTAGCGCAGGCATATCTCGGGGCGGCGACATGACCCAGCTGGACTATATGCTGCAGCAGATTGTCAACGCGGTGAGCCTTGGCAGCCTATACGCCCTCGTGGCGGTGGGTCTCTCGATCGTCTTCGGCGTCCTCAAGCTTACCAATTTCGCGCATGGCGACGTGATGATGGTCGGCGCCTTCGGGGTCGCGCTGCTGGTCGGGATCGGGGTTCCTTTCCCGGTCGCCGTAATCTGCGGTATCGCAGCGGCCGCCGTCGCCGGCTTCCTTATCGAGCGTATCGCTTACCGTCCGATCCGCGACGCCCCGGACGTAGCACGGCTGCTGACCAGTCTTGCCGTCACCTACATCATCGAGAATGTCGGCATCCTGGTTTTCACGTCGTCGCCGCGCAACTTCCCGCTTCCAGCCTTTCTCAACACGTCATGGGAACTGTCGAACGGCGCCATAACCTTCACCAGCATCAACCTGCTGACCATTGCCCTGACTTTCGTGTCGCTGCTCCTGCTCGGCTGGTTCATCACCCGCACCACGACCGGCCTCGGCATGCGCGCGGCGGCCGAGGACATGTCGGCGGCGCAGCTTGTCGGGCTCGACGTGAACCGGCTGATAATCGTCGCCTTCATCGTTGCTTCCGCCTATGCCGGCCTCGCCGGCATCCTTTGGGCTGCGCAAGCCGGCGTCGTGCAGCCGCAGATGGGGTTCACACCGCTTCTCAAGGCCTTCGTCGCAGCGATCATCGGCGGCTTCGGGTCGATCGCCGGGGCGCTGGTCGGCGGCTACATTCTCGGCGCATTGGAGATCTTCATCGTGGCGTTCCTGCCGAGCAGCATCTCGTCCTATCGCGACGCCATCGTCTTCGCCGTGCTGATAGCCTTCCTTCTGGTCCGGCCGGGCGGATTGCTGCAGCCAAACCGGGAGATCAAGCTGTGAGCCGGGAAGCGCGGATAAAGCTCTGCGTGCTCTTTGCCTTGGTGGCCGGGGCCGTGGTCGCTTTCGGTGCGCCGCATGTGCTCAGCGACTATTTCGTCCGTATCATCCTGTTGATCGCGCTCAATGCGATCTTGGTCCTGTCGCTATCGCTCAGCAACGGCTTCACCGGGGTGTTTTCGCTCGGCCATGTCGGCTTCATCGGCGCCGGTGCGTATATCTCGGGCATCCTGTCCATCCCGGTCCAGCAGAAGCTGGCGCTGCTGCCGCATCTCCCAGCTTTCCTGCATGCTTTCAGCCTGCCTTTTCTGCCAGCCACGCTGGTGGCGGGCGTTTTGACCGCGTTGCTCGCGGTGGTCGTCGGCTATCCCCTGATGCGCCTGTCCGGCTATTTCGTATCTGTGGCCACGATGGGCTTCCTGATCATCGTCAATGTGGTGCTGATCAACGCTTCGGACTTCACCCGCGGCGCCCGCACCTTTACCGGCGTGCCGCTGGAAACCACGCTGCCATGGGTGTTCGGCTGGCTGGCGATCACGCTCTTCGTCCTGGCGCGGCTGGTCTATTCGCCCTTCGGCCGCGCGATGAAGTCGGTGCGCGACGATACGATCGCGGCCAGCGCCGTCGGCATCGGCGTGTTGCGAACGCGGCTGATCGCGTTTGTCATCGGCGCTTTTTTCGCGGGCGTCGGAGGGTCGCTCTACGCACATTACCTGGGCTCGTTTTCGCCCAACACGTTCTATTTCTCGCTGACGATGAGCCTCATCACCATGCTGGTGCTCGGCGGGATGGGCTCGCTGTCCGGGGCTCTGGTCGGTGTCGTCTGCGTTTCGCTCCTGTCGGAGGTTCTGCGGTCGGTCGAGCGCGGTTTCACGATCGGCGAGTTCTCGGTCCCGGCCCTCTTTGGCGCCAGTCAGATCGTGCTCGGCTTCATCTTCATTCTAATCATGATCTTCCGGCCGAAGGGGATCATGGGGGAACGCGAATTCACGTTCGGGTTAACTCAAAGATCGGCAGTGGTGAACCAGACAGAGGAACGAAAACGATGATCAAACTCACTCGACGCGGTACCATCGGCCTGGGCCTGGGCGCACTTTTCGCCATCGCCTCAGCCAGCACGGCTCTCGCTGCCGACACAATCAAGATCGGCTATCCCGCAAACCTGACCGGAATCCAGGCGTCTCTCGACGGTCCCATGCTGAACGGCGCCAAGCTGGCGGCCAGCGAGATCAACGCCGCAGGCGGCGTGCTGGGCAAGCAGATCGAACTGGTAACTTACGATTCCAAGAGCGATTCGACGACTATCTCCACCGTTGCCAGCCAGCTGATCGACAGCGACAAAGTCGTCGGGATCGTCGGCTTTGCCGATTCCGATTCGGTGCTGGCCATCGGGCCGCAGGTTCAGACGGCGCAGATCCCATTCATCACGCCCGGCGCGACTTCGCCCAAACTGCCCAGCCAGCTCGGCAACGAGATCTTCCTCGCCGCCTTCGGCGATAACGTCCAGGCTGCTGTCGGCGCCGAGTTCGCGCTCAACAAGCTGAACGGCAAGACCGCCTATCTGCTGACCGACATCGGCACCGAATACACGACCTTGCTGTCGGACTATTTCGTCACCGCCTATGAGCATGGCGGTGGAAAGATCCTGGAACGCGACACCTACAAGATCGGCGACAAGACCTTTACCGCCCAGATCGCCAAGCTCAAGGCGCTATCGCCGCAGCCCGACTTCATCTACGCCTCGTCGAATGCCGAGGAGATCGGCCTGATCCTGAAGCAGCTGCGCCAGGCAGGCATCAACCTGCCGGTCGTCGGCGGCGACGGCTATGACACGCCGCTGCTGCTCCAGGTTGGCGGCGACGCGGCCAAGGACACTTATTTTACGACCCATGCCTATATCGGCGAGGGCGCTAGCCCGAAGGTTCAGGCCTTTATCGACGCCTATACGAAATCGGTCGGCAACGCTCCGGAGAATGCCTTCGCTGCGCTGGGCTACGATTCGATCAAGCTGATGGCTGACGCGATCAAGCGCGCCGGCGCGCCCGATCCGGCCAAGATTCGTGACGCACTTGCCGCCACATCCGGGCTGGACGGCGTTACGGGCACGATCACTTACCGGCCTGGCGTCTCGGTTCCGGACAAGTCGGTCTCCGTCATCGGCGTCAAGGACGGCAAGCTGATGCTCGCCAGCGAAGCAGCGCCCAGCTTCGTCGCGGAGCCGTGATCTTGTCGGGCCAAGGCTCGCTTTGGGACATCTACAGGTCGCGGCTATCCGCCGCGACCTTCACCGATCTGACGCATGCTTTTCGCCCCGGGCAGCCGAAATTCCCGAGCTTCCCGGACGAGCAGCGCAATACGGTGCTCGACCATTCGAAGGGCGACTCGTTTCAGGTCCACCATTATGCCTTCGTCGGCCAATGGGGTACGCATGTCGACCCACCGGTGCATTTCATCGATGGCGGCCGCACGCTCGACGAACTACCCGTTTCGGAGATGCTCCTGCCGCTCGTTATTCTCGACATTAGCGAGAGGGTCGCCGCCGATCCGGACGCAACGCCGACACTGGACGATATCGCCGCCTGGGAGGCCCGAAACGGTCGCATACCTGAAAAATGCTTTGTTGCGCTACGCACCGGCTGGTGGCCGCGCTGGCCGGACATTGCAAAGTTCGAGAACAGGTCCTCGGACGGCGTCTCGCATACGCCGGGCTGGTCGAAGCCGGTGCTGGAAGAACTGATCGAGCGTCGCGGCGTCACCGCCATCGGTCACGAGGGCATCGACACCGACCCCGGCGTCGCGACGTCGGCTGGCGATGGCAGCCTGGAATATTACGTGCTCTCGCGCGATTGCTGGCAAATCGAGCTGCTTGCCAATCTCGACAAGCTGCCTGAAGCGGGAGCGCTGATCGTCGCAAGCTGGCCGAAGCCGAAGGGGGGATCGGGCTTTCCGGCGCGCGCTTTCGCGATTCACGAGGCGGCCAGCTAACGCTTGGGAATGGTCGGCGGCCGTGGCTCACGGGCCGCGCCGACGGTCGGGGAGGAATGAAAGATGGATATAGACACGGTTCGCGCTGCCTTTCCGGCCATGGCGAAAGGCGCAAGGTCGGCGAACTGGATCTTCTTCGACAATCCGGCGGGGACCCAGATGGCTGGCCGGTCGATCGAGCGCATGACCCGCGCCATGATCGACACCAACGCCAATCTCGGCGGCTATTTCGAAACGTCGGTCGCCGCGCAGGCCATGGTCGACGACGCCCACCAGGCGATGGCGGATTTCTTGAACGCCGCCGATCGGCGCGAGGTCATTTTCGGTCAGAACATGACGACGCTGACCTTCGCGGTGTCGCGCGCCATCGGCCGCGATCTGAAGGCAGGCGACGCAATCGTGCTGACGCGCATGGACCACGACGCCAACGTCGCGCCGTGGCTCATGCTGGCCGAGGACCGTGGGCTGGAGGTGCGCTGGATCGATTTCGACCCGAAAACCTTCGAACTTGACCTCAGTCATTTGGAGACGACGATCGACGAGAAGGTGCGTCTGGTCGCGGTCGGCTATGCCAGCAACGTCACAGGCACGATCAACGATGTGAAGAGGATCGCCGCGCGCGCCCGCCAGATTGGTGCGCTGAGCTATATCGATGCGGTGCAATTCGCGCCGCATCGGGTGATCGACGTCCAGGATCTCGGCTGCGATTTCCTGGTTTGTTCGGCCTACAAATTCTTCGGGCCGCATCATGGCGTGTTGTGGGGACGGTTCGATCTCCTGCAGGCGCTGACTGCCTATAAGGTGCGAGCCGCCTCGAACACGCCGCCAGGGAAATTCGAGACGGGGACGACGAGCCGCGAGGCGCTAGCCGGGGTGCTCGGCGCGGTCGAGCATTATGCCTGGCTTGGGCAGTCCTTTGGCAATATCCATCCCGACGCGACGCGCCGCGAGCGCATCGTGGCCGGGATCGAAGTCGCCGATCGCTACGAACGCGGTTTGACGGCGCGGCTGATTGCCGGACTATCCAAGATCGATGGCGTCTCCATTCAAGGCATTGTTGATCCGGGCGCGCAGGCCCGCCGCGTTCCGACCGTGTCGGTGACAATCGATGGCGTCGATCCTGCCGACGTCGCCAAAGCGATGGCGACGGAAGGCATCTTTCTCTGGCATGGGCACAATTACGGGCTGGAGCCGATCAGGCGGCTCGGGCTTGCCGAGCGCAATGGCGTCGTGCGCATCGGACTGGCGCATTACAACACCCAAGCGGAGGTCGATTTCCTCCTGGCGACGCTGGCGAACTGGCTGAAGACGCGGACCTGATTTGGACGACGGCATGAAAGCACCGAAGATCGGCGTGAAGCTGCGCCACGCAAGGCAGGTGCTCGGTCTCAGTCTGGAGGAGCTCGGCGCCCGCATCGGGCTGACCGAAGGTTATCTGTCCAAGATCGAAAACGACCGGGCAACACCTTCAATGGCTGCGCTGCACCGGCTGGTGCAGGCGCTGGGCATCAACATGAACGCCATGTTTGGTACCCTTCAGCACGATGCGTCGGAGGTCTTCGTGCTGCGCCGCAACGATCGCCAGCGCATGGAGACGGGCCACCGGCGATCGGGAAACCACGTCGTGCTCGAACAGCTCGTGCCGTCCGGCCCCGAATATCTGCTGCAGATCAATATCCATGTGATCGAGGTCGGCGGCGGCAGTCTGGAGCTCATCAGCCACAAGGGGCAGGAATTCGGCTATGTGCTGGAAGGTTCGCTCGAGTTGCTCGTCGAGACAAATGTGGTGGCGCTCGAGGCCGGCGACGCGTTCTATTTCAACTCCGAACTTGGCCACGGCTATCGCAACGCCGGTTCGGCAACCGTGCGGATACTTTGGGTGAACACGCCGCCTACATTCTGACGCGCCGCTGACTCGCTGACTGTGATGGCGGCCGACACAGTGCGTTTCAGCCCAGCTCCAGAGTGCCGACGGCGAAGACCCGCTCGGCTGCGATCGTTGGAGGCGGGCCAAAATACATTCGGGCGGTCTCGAAACCCGGGGACATCCCGCGCTCGGTCAGCTCGCTTGCCAACCCGGCCTGGGCCTCGGGCACATCAATGTGAGCCGGGCCTGAGCAGCGGTTCGCCAGAGCCGAGAATATGGCTTTGGCCGTATCGAGGTCGATTGCAGATAGCGGGCCGATCTTGAAACCTTCGCGGCATTGACGGGCGACGCCGTAGCCACGGACGGAGGTGCCGTCCATATCCACCAGCGCTATGTGCGGTGGGGCGGTCCAGCGTTCGAGGAAGGCTGGCCGGGTGGCCGGGAAGCAGGTTCGATCGAAGGCTTCGATCCAGGGCAGAAGGTCCGGCGTGATCGTCTTGAGGCTTGTCGGCCATGCCCCGGCCGGCTTCGGCGCGACCTCGCCGCTGAAGCGGACGGTGCGATACGCCGGCGCGAAGCCCATTCTGCGATAATTGGCCTGTTGGGCCGGGACGCCATCGAGGCCGATCGTCCTGCCCCCGAGCAGCGCCATGCCCGCGTCCCATACGGATTTGCCGATGCCCTTGCCGCGCATGTCCGGGCGGCAGATGTAGAGGCCGATGAAGCCGAAGTCGGCGTCGTAAGCGACGGCGGATATGCCGGCGACCATTTGGCCATCGACGACGGCGCCGATGAAGCCGTCCGGGTCGGCGGCCTGGAAGGCGGCAGCGTCGTGGAGGCCCGGATTCCAGCCTTGGTCGGCAGCCCAGTCGATAAGCGTTTCGATTTCAGCGAGCGATAGGGTCCGGATCATCGGATCACTTTGTGGCATCAGGCAATGCTGTGTCCAGAAGCAAAGCTCGCCAGGGCATCGGGCGGCGACGCATGGCCGCGCTCCGCTGGCCTGGTCGTAAGGCCGGCGCAATCAGCGCCTCCACCTGCCTCCAAAATGCCGGGTCTCCGACGCGTTGCGCGCGATTCACGATCGGATCACGCAGAGAGCCGCAAAGCATGCGTCATCAAGGAGGAACCCGAGATGACGCTCAACATCGACAAGTCGCTGAACGCGGCCGCAGGCAATAATCCGGCTCGTGGCCGAGCACTTTCTTTCATCGCCCCACGGATAAGCCTGCCAGCTGTGCGCAGGGTTCTGACGGATCGGATGTTTGGTCCGGGCGGCGCCTACAACATCGGAAATCTCCTTGGCCTCTGCCAGGGGGTAACTGTGCAGATCCTTGCATCCAGGGATCCGAACCAGCTTCCCTGGGCAGGTTCCCCGGCCGCCATAAGCCATTGCCTGACGGGCAATTTCGCCGCCATCGCAATGACCTCGGCTACGGCGATCTTCTTCGCCAGCGGCGAAGTCTACCATCGCGCCTGGAATGGACGTTCCAGACCCAGCGAAAACCTCAACCGCCTCGGCGATTTCCTGTCCGGCGTCGGCGCCGTTTTCCTTGGTGTTGCCCTGTTTGAACTTGGCCATCCGTTGCTGGCATTGACATCGGGCCTGCTTCATTCCGTTGGAAAATTCGGCAGTGCCTGCCACCGTCCGGGTGCCCGCATCCTCAGCTTGCCGGGCCAGAAGTTCGACCTGTTTCGCACCATGGTTCTTCTGAGCCGTCTGCCCGCACTGGTCGCTGCCGGAAACGACCTTCACGCCTCGCTGTTTCAGATCGGGAGCGGCGAGCAGCCGCATTGGTCCACCCCTGCCACTCTGTTTGCTTGTTACCTGCTGTGGTCCTGGGCCGACCTGCTTCTGTTCCGGTCGAGCCATCCTCGCGCCGCCCATGATCGCGCCGCGAGCTGACCCAACCTCACAATTCAAACTCAACGGAGAGACACCATGTTCGGATCATCATTCGACAATTCCGCGGAACAGATCGGCCGCTCCTACCCCTCGCAGCGCCGCATCGGCACCATCTGCGTCTTCGGCGGAGCCATGCTTGGCAACGACCCCGATCACGCCCGTTGCGCCACCGTTCTCGGCGAGGCGATCGCCGCGGCCGGCATCCGCCTTGTCTATGGCGGAGGCTGTGACGGCCTCATGGGCCAGGTCGCTATTGCCGCGGCGGAAACGGGTGGCACTGTCGTCGCCATTACGCCCCAGTTCCTGGTCGAGCGGATGAGGATGCTGTCACCGGGATGCCAGACGATTTCAGTTCCCGACATGAGTATTCGCAAGCAGCTCATGTTCGACTACGCGGATGCCTTTGTGGCGCTGCCCGGCGGCATCGGTACCGTTGAGGAACTGACCGAGGTCATGACGCTGCGCAAGCTGGAAAGGCACTGCAAGCCTTTGGTCCTGGCGAATTTCAAGGGTTTCTGGTCGCCACTTCTGAGCGTCTTCGAGAGCATGTCGGAAGCCGGCTTCATGAACTCGTCAACGCGATGCGGGCAGATGGTGTCGTCAACGCCGGAAGCCATTCTTCCCCTTCTTCAACGCAGCGTCAGTTTCGAGCAGAACGAAACGCCAAAGCCCGTCCTGCTGCCCACCATGCCCGTCTTGCGCAGATCGCACCTTGCGAGTGCCAGCCCGGCATAGGTCGAGAGCCGGGCAGGGCCGGCTTCCGGCGAATACGAATCCCTCGACGATGAAGGGCTGGTCTGACCTGGCCCATCATTTTCAAACCGCATCAAAACCTCAGGAGCCATTGCCCGCCGTGGCGATGCGATCAGTCATGTCCAGATTCAAGGCTAATTCCCTGCTGATGCTTGCCGCTGTCATCTGGGGCCTGGGAAATGTCGCCCACAAAACCGTATTGGCCCACCTCGATCCCATGACGGTCGTTTTCCTGACCAGCGGGATCGCCGGGCTGGTGACGTTGCCCTTCGCGGTCCGGGAGCGCACCCCAGCCGCCAAGACTGGCTGGTTCGCAAGTGTGGCCAGGGTGGTCCTGCTGTTTGCGCTGGGCAGTGTGGTCCAGCAATTATCCTATGTCAGCACGACAGTAACGAACTCCAGCCTCCTCATCAGCGCTTCCACCGTCATCACGCCGGTCGCCGCGTGGCTGATCATGAAGGAGCGCCCAAGCGCACTGATCCTGTTCGTCGCAGTTCTGACGGTCGTGGGGTCAGCGCTCCTGGCCGGCGGCTTCAATGGTTCGGCAACCGCGGGCGACGCGTTTGCCATCCTGACCGCCACCTGCTTTGCGGTATGGACGGTGGAACTCGGGCGCCATGTGCAGGCGCATGGCCGACCTGTCGCGACAGCGACCGCGCAGTTCGTCGGAACGGCTGCAGCCACGCTGCCGTTTGCGCTGCAAGGTCGGGTGACGGTTCCGGCTATCGTGGCGGCCTGGCCCGAACTCCTGATGCTTGGCGTGTTCTCGACAGCTGTCGGCTTTTGCCTTCAGAGTTCTGCACAGCGCTACACTACCTCGTCTCATGCCGCGGTGATCTGCAGCGGAGAAGGCGTATTCGCCGCCATTTCGGCCGCCGCCCTGCTCGGTGAACGGCTTTCGCCCGACGGGTTTCTGGGTGCGGGTCTAATTCTCTGCTGTGTGCTGTTCGTCGCCGTCTCGGCGGGGCCGAAGCTCACCGCGGCAGTGCCGTGATCGCTGGCACGGCCCCGCCATTTTCCGCTGCACGGGGCAGGTCTGTTTCTGCTCCCCGATTCGTGCCAAGCTCGGGCCTGGCCGCATTCATCATCTCCAAAACGAGGTTGCTTTGATGCTCCACGGTGAAACGTCCTCCTTCGAAGCCGCTAACATACCCAACCGGTCGAATCAGAGTTCAGATCACGGGCTGAACGACCAGCCGACCTTGCAGGGCATGAGGCTATTCCCGTCCCTCGCGGACATGCCCATCGCCTTGTTCGCGGCAACGGAAAACGAGAGCGCCATAGACCGTACCAAGGCGGCCTTGTTGGACATCACAGCTGAAATGGTTGGTCCGATCGACGGCCTCGAAGACCGTGATCTCAGCCCGACACCGGCCGGCTTTACCTATTTCGGTCAGTTCGTGTTCCACGACATCGTCTTCAGCCAGATATTCGGGTTGCCCCAACCGGCAGGCAAGATCCATCATCTGAAGAACGCGTCCTCGCAAGGTCTTGACCTTTCAGGACTCTATGGAAGAGGGCCGACCGTCGACGCCCATCTCTACGATTATCCCGATGGAGCAGATTTCACAGCCTGCCGCTTTCCGATCGGCTTGCCCTGTATGAAGGACACCATGCTTCCGGTCGACCGCAGGGTGGCCCCGGGTCGGGATCTGCCGCGCATCGACATGTCGGGCGGGTTCATCAATGCCGAGAGCCGGCGGGCGCCCTATCGACCCCTGGTGGCGGATCCGCGAAACGACGACAATCTTGTCCTCTCGCAACTCCTGTGCACGCTCATGTGCATCCACAACAGGATCGTGGATCTGCTGCTCGGCAGCGGCACGTCCGATCCAGCGGAAGCTTACAGGCGTGCCAGGATCTACCTGACGTCGGTTTATCGTACCGTGATCATCAACGACTATCTCAGAAAGATCCTGGCTCCCGAGATTTGGGATCATTTTTTCGCCAGCGATGACTTCCAAGGCAAGGGTGTTTCGGCACTCGAGACATTCAACGCGCTGCCTTTGGAATTCACGTTCGGGGCGTCGCGCTTTGCCCACGCCATGGTGCGACAGTTCTATGTCGTAAACGACAGCTCGGTCGGAACCCCGGCCAATTTACGGAAAATGCTGTCCTTCTCCAGCCTGCGCCCGGGTGGGGAGATCCCGATACCGGAGAACTGGGTCGTCGACTGGAGCCGGTTTGCCTCGGCGGACCCCGAATCCAAAGCTCAAAGCGCCCGGCGCATCTCACCGTTCCTTTCGAAAGAACTTTCTATTGCCGGGCTGAGTGCGGAGTTGAACGGTACGGTTCGGCCGGTTGCCTTCATGGATTGCTGGCGCTGTTATGATCTGGGCCTGCCGTCCGGTCAGGATTTGGCGGGCGCGGTGAAGGCCGCTCTGGTCGATGATGCAATCGACGTGCCGGTGCTGGCTGGCGATGACATGCTGCCCACGGCGGCTTGCGCCGAACGCTACGTCTACAATGCCGGCCGGCTTCGGGCAGCCTTGCAACGCAACCCGCAGTTCCTGGCTCAGACGCCTCTCTCCTACTACATCATCCAGGAGGCGTCCGTTCTGGGCGGCGATGGCAGCCATCTTGGTCCGGTTGGCTCCTATGTCGTGGGCGCCACGATCGCATCCGCACTGTTCAAGGCGCCCGATACGAATTTCTCGTCTGGCAGGCTCATAGCCGACGTGAAGCCGAAAACGCTGGCAGGACTGCTCGATCTCAATGATACTGCGAAAGTGCCGGACGAAGTGCTTGTCGGGATGATCAACAGTCAAGGTTTCGAATAGCGGATCTAGCGGGGGAAGCAGACATGGTGAAGTTCAAGGATGTGCAGTTCGAAGCGCTTGGCGAATTTATCCGGGACCTGATCAAGGACCCGGCCAAACAAGCGGTCTTCAGAAATGGAGATCAGCAGGGGATGAAGGATCTGTTGCGTGGGTTTATGACGCCCAGGGACAAGACTTGGGAGGAGATCACCATCCGACCGTACTTCGACGAGGACCTGGTCGCCAACATCGCCTTTCCCTTCACCGGCGACGTCGAGCAGACGGTTGACACCATTGCGCCGGTGGATGGTCCCGGCGAGGAGTACACATTTCCCGATCACTACAAGACCGACCCGAACGCCGGGCCAGCCAACCAGATCAAGAAAAATCGTTTGCGTGCCTATCACTGCCGCTTAGGCGACTACGTCATGTCGCGCTGCAAATAGGGTCGTGGGCGTGGCTCGGGATCGTTGCTTCAGCCCGACTGAGCTGCCAGTTCAATGCCGCTCGCCAGTTTCGCTTGGTCGGCCGGCAGGCGAATGGGAAAGGCGGTACTCAGCCACTCGACGGCGAGGGCGCGATCGGGCCTGCCCGGGCCTTGCCATGCGGCCGAGAGGTTGCGCAGGAAGCGCCTGAATTCGTTGCCGGCCTCGCGATTGCGTTTCATCAGGGCCAGGGCCGCAGCCGACCAGCCTGGGATGTCAGCGAACAACTGATCGCACTTGGCCGCGGCGTCCACGCACCCCTCAAGGTCGCCCGCCAAAAAGGCAATGGTCGCCTGATAGCCGTGATAGTGCGCGCCAGGCATCGGATTGAGTTCGAAACATCGCTTCGAAAGCTCAAGCGCCCGCTCGTGATATCCCATGAACGAGCTGGCCAGCGCGTAGGCGATCAGCGTCGCGGGATTGCCGGCGTTCTGCTCGTGCGCCAGGCTGAAGTGGAAATCCGCAAGATCCCAGCGGCGCGCAAGTAGGTGGCTCCAGGCCAGATTGACCTGATTGCGATGGTCGAATGGGTCGAGCAAGACCGCACGCTTGGCCAGTTCGAAGGCGCGCGTGAGGTCTTGTCCGATTGAAGGCGCTCCCGGAACAACGATCCAGCGCGAGTTCAGCACCGCTGCAAGGCTCGAATAGGCGCAGGATAGATCAGGATCGAGCCGGATCGCCTCCTCGTAGCGGGCGATGGCGGCCTCTTCGGTATCCTTGCGCCACATGATCGAAAGGCGCTGACCGTCCAGCCAGCAATCATAGGCTGAAAAGTGGTTTGGTGAGTTTTGCGATATGCGGTGCAGCGTGGCACTGGACAAGGCAATCTGGAGCCGCGCGGAAAATCGCGCGCAGACCTCGTTGAACGCCGAGCGCCATGACGACGGATCGGAAGGAACAGTCAGGCTGAAGGCTTCCCCTCCTTGCAGGAAGTCGTAGCAGGTGATCTCGAACACGGCCGGCAGGTTTGCGTCGATAAGGCGGATAAGCACGCCGATATCCACGTTTTCGCCCGCGGCGACTTGTACCTCCTCGAACGAGATCCGGCTGGCTTGCAACTCCGTCGACAAAGCCGTCCAATGCCGGAAGCGAGAGATCGAAGCCAGGAGCTCCGTCGCCAGGGCGAATTGAAGATGTTCATTTTCCGCTTCGCGCCTGGCAATGATGATGGCGATCATCGGCTTGCCCGGAACGCGGCTGTCGTGAGCGCCCTGCGCAAGACTAGGGCCGGTTGCCTGCTTGGCTTCGTCCTCGCCGGGTTTCAGCGCCTCCATGAGGCGCAGGATCTCTCCTGGCGGCCGCAGATCCATGTCGGCTTTGAGTTCGGCCGCATAGCGCTCGAAGAAGGCCCGCGCTCTTGCATAGCCGCTTTCCTGACAGACGCGCCGGATGGTCTCCACCACGGCATCATCGAAAAACGGATCGAGTTGCAGAATACACGCCGCGATGGACTTGCGCTGTCTCGGGTCCGTCTCGGCCGCCAGCGCGGCTGCCAGCCGTGTGACCAGCCTGTCGGTCATCATGGTCGACTGCATTCTCAGCCAATTGTCGAAGACGGGATCGCAGTCATGCAATCCAGCGCAAAGTCCATCCCTGGCTTTCCCCAGCAGCAGCAGGGCCCGGTCGTAATTGCGGTCGTCAAATGCCTGCTCGAGCTCATCGATGTCGGAGCGTATCGCCGTCGGATCGATGCCAAGGACGAGCTTGTCCACCGTGAGGAAATCGAGCCTGGTTTCGCTTGCCAGGCGTCTGAGATCCTTGATGCTCTGGCGCAGCGAGCCGCGGGCATGCTCCTCGTCCTGTTCGCTCCAAAGCAAGGCTGCCAGTCGCCCGCGCGTCTCGCGTGACCTGCCACTCAGTATGAGATAGGCAAGGATGGCACAGGCCTTCCGCTTGACCAGCGAAAGGGTCTCCGAGCCTTTGCGAAGCTCGAAACCGCCGATTAGCCTAATCGCCAGACCGTCTGTGGAAATTGTCAACTCCGTCGGCTATCGTCTCGTTTCGGCCGATGGATTTAGCCGCTATCCCAACGTAAACAGCAGACGCTAAAATATTGGAAGAGCCAAGTTGCTGTTGCAAGGGCCGCATTGGACAAAGCTCGCGTCCCTGGCGCCACGCGACCTGTCGGTCACGCGGACTGAAGACGGCTTCACCGGGAGTCGCCGGTCGAGCCCCCGTGATCTCGTCCTGGCGGATCTGGCCGCGACCCTTAATGCCGCGCCTGACAATGGCCTGCCGCTTCTGCGCTTCGCTATCCGATACGACCTTGGCGTTGAAGTGTTCGACGTTCCAGGCGGTTTCCTGGCAATGTCCAATATCGCTCCCTTCGAACGAAGCGAGGAGCGGATTACAGCAAGTGGCAAAGGCCTCGATGCTGCCAGGGCCGTATTGGCTTGCCTGGGAGAGGCCGCGGAGCTTTGCAGCTGGGCCTGCCGAGCCGACGACGTAGCGTCAGCGCATATCGCATGCCCGGTCGGTGCGATCAGGATCGATGCGGCCGATGTGTTGGGCTTCTCGCCGGAGCAGATAAACAATCGCCACCGCCTCAGCAGAGTTTGGCGCGGCTGGGATACAATCCCTCCGCCGGATCGGCTGGTCAATCCCGGGCTATGGGTGCAGGTTCAAAGCTTCCATGACGACGCGACCGCGCTTTGCCCGGCATTTCTTTGCTACGGCCGATTTGGCGACTTCGCCCATGGCGATGCAAGCTTGAACGTCGACTCCAATGGCTGCGCCGCGGGCATGACGCGGGCCGATGCGAGGGCTCGCGCCTTGCTTGAACTCGCCGAGCGAGACGCCACCGGCATCTGGTGGCACCGAGGCTGCTTGAGACCGCGGCTCGATGTCGCGCAGCTTGATGACCAAGGCTTGACGTCTTCTATCAGGCAGCATCGGCTCGACACCGGACGAAGGCTTTGGCTTCTGGATATATCCTCCTTCCGGACTGCCACAGTGGTCGCGGCGATCAGCGGCGAAGACAGCGGCGAGGGCATGGCCGCCGGCTTCGGAGCCGGCTTCGATGTGAGGAAAGCCGCCAGCTCCGCGTTTCTGGAATTGGTACAGTCCGAGGCTGCCATGCAGGCTCATGCCGAAAGGATCGAACGGCCCCGCAACAAAACAGTGAGCGCCGACGACTGCCGGATGAGCCGCTGGAAGAGGTTTGCCGACGTTCGCAATTTCCGTTTCGCCATCGGCAAGCCTGCCGATGGCCTGGGACGCACTGGCGGAGGCAACGTCGAGGACCTGCTGGACGAAATCACCGAAGTTTGTGGTTCGCGGGTCTGGTTCGCCGACCTTTCCCGACCCGAGATCGGTGTCCCCGTGGCAAAAGCGATCTGCGCGGGGTTGAGCCATTTCAAGCTGCGCTGGGGCTGCCGCAGAAACGAGGCACCTTCCATCGCCAGCGTTTCGACCAAGAGGCCCGGCAGGCTTTCACAGGCCAGGAAACTGTTGATCTAGCGCTACAGGCGCCCATGGCACGGGCCGGATGACATGCTGAGCGGGCCGACGAGCACGGATCGAGAGACTTCTGGCCGGCTGCGTCGGGATTATCCCAGCCCTTTCAACACAGCCTGTGTGCGGCTTTTGACGCCGAGCTTGGAGAAGAGATTCTTGGTGTGGGATTTTACGGTGTTGATGTTGATGCGGAGTTTGGCGGCGATTTCGCCGTTGGAGAGGCCCCAGCGCATCAACTCGAGGACCTCTTCCTCCCGTCTGGTCAAAGCGCCGGCGAGGGGCTCCGACACGCTGACGGCGCGTCGAGGCGACAAAACCTGCCGGGCGTTCGCAGGAGCGATATCGAGGTAGACGTCTTGCAGCCTACCCACCTTCACCTGTTGCTCGCTTGCGGGCGCTCTGGTGGCTCCTTCGAGCTGCCCGATCAGGCGGGAAACCTGCAGGGCACTCAGAAGCCGTCCCTCCCGGCCGGCCCTTGCCTCGACATCGCGCAGCCCTTCTCCCGCGGCGGCGGCTTGGCCCGTTTCCATCATCGCCCGCGCCGTGACGACGTGGAACGGATCCCAGATCTGCCAAGCGGATGCCGGAAAACGACGCTCGGCTTCCGGCAGATGCAAGGACAGACGCTCCCACTCCCGCAGCCCCTCGGACCGATTTCCAAGGCGGAAAGCGCGGTTGGCCCGCTCGATGGCGAGCTGGAACTCCAGGCGGAAGTCCTCTGTCTCATAGGCGCGGCGGCTGGCCCGCACCAGCACATTGGTGCCTTTGTCCGATCGGCCGGTAGCGTCGTAGACGCGGACAAGGCCCGTCGTGGCGATGAGTACGCGTTCGCACAGTCCGGAGACGTCGGTCGCGTTTTCCGAGGGCATAGCTCGTATCCAGAGCTGCTCGGCCTCTTCGAAATCGCCCCGGTCGAAGGCGACGACGCCCAGCAGCACCGATGGCAGCGCGACCATGTAGGAATGTTCGGCAAAATTGCCGCGCGCAATGCGCAGTGCGTCCTCCGCCACGTCCTTGGCTTCCTGCATCAAGCCTCTCGCAATGTAACACATGGCTGCGATAGCGCGGGAATGAAGGCCGCCCCAATGGACGGCGATCTCGTCATAGATGCCCTTGGCGCGCCAGGTGAGCTTCTCTGCAAGCGTCAGATCGCCGGCCTGGAGGGCAAAGTAGCTGTGAATAGAATCGAGGTCCACGCTGCCAAAGGCAAGGTGATCGAGTTCCCGGCCCGCGAGTTCGTCGATATGGGCCAGGCCGCCGGCGATATCGCCACCATAGGCGCCGATCAGGGCCCGCATCAGGTGCAATCGACCGTCGACGTCCAGGCCTGTTTCACGCGCGATGACCGATAGGCGGCTCGTCTTGTCGGCGGCGAGATCCTCGATCGTGCGAAGTGTCTGCTCGGCCTGGAGGAACCGGCGCATGTTGATGAAGCGCCAGACCTGGAGGAAGAGCAGAAGCGGGCGCTCTTCGCGCGCGTCGCGCGGCAATTGCTGCATCCAGCGCGAAAAGATCTCGAAGCGACCGTGACTGAGATAGTCGTAGAGGCAATAGCTTTCGATCATCTCGGCCGCCCAATCCGGTCGCCGGGCGAGGAAGGCATGTCGAACGGCCTCCATTGGCGAGCCGTTCTCGATGAACCATTGGGCGGCGCGGGAATGCAGCGCGGCGATATCGGCATGCGTCTCGGCATAAAGCCGCGCCAGCAGGAACTCCTGGAACAGATGATGATACTTGTACCAGCGCTGCGAGCCCGGCAATCTGACCACGAAAAGCTGGACTTCCTCGAGATACTCCAGAACCTCGCTGCCATCCTCCCAGCCCGTAACCGCATTGCAGAGGCCTGAATTCAGGGCATCGAGGATTGAAGTCATGGCCAGGAAGCGGCAGATCTTCTCCGGCAGGCCTAGGATCACCTCCTCCAGGAAATACTCGGCGAAAGCGCGATGGCTGCCGGTCGGCGGGGTGGCGGCGAACGCGCTTGGCGTACGACCGAGCACGAGCGACGCGAGCCTCAGACCGGCCGCCCAGCCTTCCGTATAGCCGTGCATCTGCCGGCTCTCCTCGGAGGTCAGCGTCACGCCCGACGACGCCTGGAAAAACGCCTCGGTCTCCGCCTCGTCGAAAAACAGGTCTTCCACCGGCACTTCGAGAATTTCGCCGCTGACGCGCAGGCGGCCGATCGGGATCGAGGGGCGGGTGCGGCTGGCCAGAACGATCGTCATGTTCGGTATACGAGCCGCGAAGATGCGATTGATCGTTTCGCCGCCGTCGCCGCCTTCCGCGAGATGATAATCATCGACGAACAGCGCAATCGGCGCGGCCTCGACGCATCGCACCACCAATGCAACGAGGCGGGTTATGGCATCGGGCTCGTCGCGGGCCGCCATGGACGCGCCGATCTCGCTGAAACTTGCCTTGAAAGCCAGCATCAGGCCGTCGGCGAAGGCGAAGGGATCGCGATCGGCTTCGCCGGCCGAATACCAGACCGTCTTGACGTCGCTTTCCAGCAGCGATTCATGCCATTGCGCAAGCAGCGTCGTCTTGCCCGAACCGGCAGGCGCATGAACGAGGCAAAGCCGGTATTGCGTTAGCAGGCGGGCGAGCGCGGTCAGCCGCGGCCGGTTGATCATCCCGGACGAAGCACGGGGCGGCGAAATGTGAAGATTGATGAGGCTTGCTTGCTGCGACAACAGACATCCGTGCGTTCAGTTGGTCGCGCCAAGGCGTATCACTCTTTCGGGTGATACGAAATTTCTTTCCGTCTCACCCCTCGGGATCATGCAGGAAATTTCGGCACGCCGTAGCTTTGCGAAAATGCCGAACGGGGATCCAGGACGTTGCAGCTCAGCGAATACCAGAATTTCGACGCCACCGGGCTCGCGGACCTTGTCGCCAAAAACGAGGTGACGCCGGGCGAACTGCTGGATACGGCGCTTGCCGGTGTCAGGGCGGTCGACGACAAGCTGAACGCCGTTGTTGCCCTATTCGAGGAAGAAGCCCGCCGGTTCATCAAGGAGGAGCTCCCTGACGGTCCGTTCAAGGGCGTTCCCTTCCTGCTCAAAGACCTGACGGCGCATTACGGCGGTCAGCCCACCGGCGCCGGATGGCCGCCGCGCGCTTCGGTCAAGCCGGCTGAGGACACCGAGCTCGTCCGGCGCTTCAAGAAGTCAGGCGTGGTGATCTTCGGCAAAACCGCCGTTCCGGAGCTTGCCATGGACTGGACGACGCGCTCGCGTGCGCACGGCGTCACCAACAATCCATGGGACACGACACGCACGGCTGGAACGTCTAGCGGCGGCACGGCGGCCGCCGTGGCGGCAGGTGTGGTGCCAATGGCGCATGGCAATGATGGCGGGGGTTCGATCCGCGTGCCATCCTCTGTCTGCGGCTGCTTTGGCCTCAAGCCGACGCGCGGCAGGAATCCAGTCGCTCCGTCGGGCAGTACCTGGCAGGGCATGCTGGTCGAACATGTGCTCTCCCGCTCCGTGCGCGACAGCGCAGCCATGTTGGACGCAACACAGGGCGCCCATCCGGGGCAGTTTTTCAACAGCCCATCGGGTGGCGGCTTTGCCAGCCAAGTCGGCCGCGAGCCCGGAAGACTGCGCATAGGCGTCTCCACCAGGGCGCCCTATGGGGCAATGACCCATCCCGACTGCGTCAAGGCGGTCGACGAGACGGTAAAGCTGCTCGAAAGCCTCGGCCATGTCTGCGAGGCGCATGACATCGCATTGCCCGACGATGGCTGGAGCGCGTTTGAAACCTTTATCCTGGCTGAGTATGCGACAGATATGCGGCTCGAGGAACAGGTGCTCGGACGCAAGCTGACAGAAGAGGATTTCCCACCAATGCTGTGGGAAATGATCGAGGCCGGCAACCGCATCTCGGCGGTCGAGGTCAACGTCGCGACGACACGCCTGCACGCCGTCGCGTCCGCCGTTACCTCGACCTTCAACCGGTATGACGTCTTCCTCTCGCCGACCCTCGCACAGCCGCCGCTCGCCCATGAGGACTTCCCGGAGGCGACCTCCATGCGGGGACACTACGAGTTTTATCTTTCCTGGATGCCCTTCACCCATATCTTCAACGTAAACGGCTCGCCCGCCATGTCGGTGCCGCTCGTCTGGAATGCCGATGGCCTGCCTATCGGCGTGCAGTTCGCGGCCGCCCCAGGCGCCGAAAATCTGCTCTTCCGCTTGGCGTCCCAGCTTGAAGTTGCGAGGCCGTGGGCAGGTAAACGTCCGCCAGTATCCGTCGCCTGACACCTACATGCAGTCCAACCAAATAATAAAGGGAACACGAAGCATGAAACAGAACAATCTCTCCAAGCATATCCGCGCCCTGTTGGCCGCAGCGGCATTTGGGACAGGCCTGAGCCTCTCCGCCGCCGGCGCAGCAGATTTGATCGTCGCCCGCGCCGTCGATGCCGACAGCCTCGATCCCGACAAGACCAGCACGACGCAGTCGCTTCAGATGACCAATCTGATCTTCGACACGCTGGTGACCATGGCCGAGGATGGCACGGTGCATCCAGGCATCGCCAGCGAGTGGTCGATGTCGGAGGACGGCAAGACCTACTCCTTCACGATCCGCGACGGCGTGAAGTGCCACGATGGCAGCACCTTCGACGCCGCCGCCGCCAAGGCGCGGGTCGATCGCGCCATCGACCCGGCGACGGTCAATCCGGACCGTTCGCTCTGGGGACCGATCACAGGCACTAGCGTGGAAGGCAAAGTGCTCAAGGTTTCGATGTCGGAGCCCTACAGCCCGTTCATGTCCTTCCTGACCGGCATCCAAGCGGGCTTTGTCTGCCCGTCGTCATTTGCCGCCGCCGAATTCAAGCCGATCGGAACCGGGCCGTTCAAGTTCGCCAGCTGGACGCGCAACGATAGCCTCGAGCTTCAGGCCAATGCCGACTACAAAAATTTCAATCCGCTCATCGAGAACCCGGGCAAGCCGCATATCGACAAGCTGACGTTCAAGGTGATCCCGGAAGCGGTCGCCCGTATGGCGGCGCTGCGTTCGGGCGAAGCCGATCTCGTCGAGCCTTCGCTGGAGGAAACGGCTGATCTGAAGAGCGACAGCAATTTCAAGGTCTACGCCGCCGAGCTTTCAGGCCAGCAGGTGCTGGCGGCCTTCTCCTGGAAGATCAAGCCGCTCGACAATCCCGATATTCGGAAGGCGATCGGCATGGCGATGAACCGCGATGCCTATGCCAACATCGCCTTCGAAGGCCTGGTCCATACCTCCAACTGTCCGGTCGCGCCAAAGCTGTTTGCGACCGACGAACAGCTGTGCGCCACATGGGGAGCCAAATATGATCCCGAAGGCGCCAAGGCCATCATGGAAGCGGCCGGCTACACCGCCGACAAGCCGCTGAAGATCAAGCTGTTGGCCCATAAGCTCTCGGGCTGGGACCAGATGCATCAGATCATGCAGCAGGACCTGGCTGCCATCAACGTCCAGGCCGAGATCGAGACACGCGAGGTCGCGGCTCACTTCGATCACATGACCAGCGAGAACAAGCGCACCGATGGCGAGCCCTTCGTCTGGACGATGGGCATGTCGGGCGTCGATCCGGACTACCTCAATTTCCTCTGGAAGCGTCCCGGTTTTGTCGAGATGGGCCTGAACGAGCAGGTCGATGCCATGCTCGATGAGCAGCGCAAGCTTTCGGGCGACGCGCGCGCCGCCAAAATCCATGATGTCGAAAAATATCTGATGGAGAATTCCTATACGGTCCCGTTGCTGTCCCCGGGCTGGAACTGGTTGATGGCGTCGAACGCGAAGGTCGAGGGCTTCAAGCTGGGGTTCATGGTATCCCTCCTGTTCAATGATGTGACCCTCAAGCAATAGTAGGTTCGGCACCGCCCTGTCGCCGGTAGGCAGGGCGGTGCATCGACCGGATGGGTTCCGATGCTCTTTCTGATCTCAAAACGAGTTCTCGTTGCGTTCGTCACCGTAATTGTCGTGATCATCCTGTCCGGCCTGCTCATCCACGTCGTCCCCGGCGATCCCGTCACCGCGATGATGGCGCAGTCCGTATCCGCCACCCCGGAGGCGATGGCCGAAATGCGCAGCAGACTCGGTCTCGACCTACCCATCTGGCAGCAGGTCTTGCACTATCTCGCGCGTGTCCTGCAGGGCGACCTTGGCACGACCATCCGCGGCAACGAACCCGTCCTGCGGCTGCTGATGCAACGCGTGCCCAACACGTTCGCACTGGCGGTTTCGGGCCTTGGACTGGCGCTGGCGATCGGCATTCCGCTCGGATTCGTAGCGGCCGTCAACCGGGGCCGGGTTGCCGATACGGTCGTGATGTTCATTGCCGTGCTTGGCGTCTCGATCCCCGCCTTCTGGCTTGGCCTTGTCATGATCCAGCTATTCGCCCTGAAGCTCAACTGGCTGCCCGTCGCCGGGTCGAACTGGCGCAACATCCTATTGCCGGCCCTGACGCTGGGCCTGACCTATTGCGCGCTGGTCGCCCGCATGACGCGTTCGGCGCTGGTTGACGTGCTGGAGGAGGACTATATTCGCACCGCCCGTGCCAGGGGTCTGCGTGAACACCAGGTGTTGCTCGTGCACGCGCTGAGGCCGGCGCTGATCAGCATCGTCACCGTCGTCGGCCTCGTCTTTGCCTACCTGCTCGGCGGCCAGGTGATCGTCGAGAACGTCTTCTCCTGGAACGGCATCGGCCGGCTGGCGGTCCAGGCCATGCTGGAGCGCGACTATCCGATGATCCAGGGCTTCATCGTCGTCTTCGCCACCTCCGTGGTCATCGTCTCAATGCTGATCGACATCCTCTACAGCTTTCTCGATCCGCGCATGAGGCAGCAATGAGCACCACGACTGAAGTTCCCGTATGGAGCCGGCGCCTGCCTGTCAGCGTGGTTTTCGGTCTCGCTCTGGCGGCCCTGGTCATCGCCGCATCGCTGCTCTCCCACTATCTGGCGCCGTTCGATCCGACGCGGATGGCCGCCGGCCCACGGCTTGCCGCACCTTCCGCCGCGCATCTCTTCGGTACGGACGAGTTCGGGCGTGACCTTTTGAGCCGGGTGCTCGTTGGGGGCCGCCTGTCCCTCGGTATCGGCATCACCGCCGTGGTGAGCGGCCTCTTCATTGGCGGGCTGATCGGCCTGATCGCGGCCTTTGCGGGCCGGGCGGTCGAAGGGGTTCTGCTTCGTCTCATCGACGTGCTCTATTCCTTCCCGGACACTTTGATCGCGCTGGCGCTCGTCGCCTTCCTCGGGCCTGGAATCGAGAACGCCACGCTCGCGATCGCCATCAGCCTCGTCCCCTTCTACGCACGGGTCACATACGGGCTTGCCGCAGCGGAAAGGGTCAAGCCCTATATCGAGGCGGCAAGGCTTGCGGGTATTCGCTCCAGCCGGCTGGTTCGCGTGCATGTCATGCCCAACATCGGCCAAAGCCTGATCGTCATGGGAACGCTTGGCTTCTCTTCGGCCATCCTGTCCGCGGCGGGCCTGTCTTTCCTCGGCCTCGGGGTCCAGCCGCCGTCTCCCGAATGGGGCGCGATCCTTGCCTCCGGCCGCAACTACATCAACAAGGCGCCCTGGATCCTGATCTTTCCAGGCGCTGCCATTTGCGTGACGGTGCTCTCCTTCAATCTGATCGGTGACAGTCTGAGAGACCTTGTCGATCCCCGTCGGAAGGGTCGGCCATGAGCATCCCTTATCTGCGCGTCCAGGATCTCTCCGTCAGCTTTCCAGCCAAGTCAGGCGGCTTCCAAGCGATCGACAAGATCAGTTTCGATCTCGCTCGCGGCGAAATCCTTGCTCTCGTCGGCGAATCCGGCAGCGGCAAAAGCATGACGTCTCTCTCGATCATGAAGCTGCTGCCGATGGCGGCGCGGATGGGCGGCCGCATCGAGATCGAGGGGCAGGACATTGCGGGCTTCGGCCGCCGTGAGATGGAAAATGTCCGCGGCGCCAAGATCGGTATGATCTTTCAGGAGCCGATGACCTCGCTCAATCCGGTCCTCACCATCGCTCGGCAAATGACGGAAGGGTTGGTGCGCCACAAATGCGTCTCAAGTCGCGAGGCGCTGGCGACTGCCCGTACCTGGCTTGAGGACGTGGGCATACCGGAGCCTAACCGCGTGCTTGCACAATATCCGCATCAGCTTTCGGGCGGCATGCGCCAGCGCATCATGATTGCCGCGGCGCTTGCGCTTCGCCCGGGCATCCTCATCGCCGACGAGCCAACGACCGCCCTCGACGTCACCGTGCAATCTCAGGTGCTCGACCTGCTGGTCGATCTCAAGGCGCGCTCGGGCTCCGGCATCCTGCTAATTACGCACGATATCGGCGTGGTTGCCGAAACCGCCGATCGTGTCGCCGTCATGCGTGGCGGGCGCATCCTGGAGATTGGTACGGTAGACGAGGTGCTCCATTCGCCGAAGCACGACTACACCAAGGCGCTGCTCGCCTCCCACCTGACGGTCGACAGGGGGTTGAGGCAGCGCGAACTGGAAGTGGCGGGGGTCCGGCCATGATGTCGGAACCCTGTCTCAAGATCGAAGGCCTGCGGAAGTCGTTCACGGCCAACCGGCGAACCGTGCATGCGCTGAACGGCGTTTCCCTTGCGCTCGGCAAGGGCGAGACGCTGGGGATCGTCGGCGAAAGCGGGTCGGGCAAGTCGACGCTGGGGCGGATTGCCGTCGGGCTCGACACACCCTCTGCGGGAGAACTGCATGTCGATGGCGCGCGCATAGATGACCTGTCGCCGCAGCTGCGTCGCGAGAAACTGCGACGATGCCAGATGATCTTCCAGGATCCATACTCTTCGCTCAATCCGCGATTGACCGTAGGCCGGCAGATCGGGGAAGGGCTGTTCGCACGCGGCGAGTTCGACTGGCCGGCGATCAATGCGACGGTCGCCGACCTGCTCGATCGGGTTGGGCTGAAGCGAGAGTTCGCGCACCGTTATCCGCACGAATTCTCAGGCGGCCAGCGGCAGCGGATTGCCATAGCCAGGGCGCTGGCGCCAAACCCGCGGATCGTCGTCGCCGATGAGCCGGTCTCGGCGCTCGATGTGACCATCCAGGCGCAGATCCTGGATCTGCTTGCCGGCCTGAAAAAGCAGGGCGATCTCTCCTACCTCTTCATTTCGCATGACATGGCCGTCGTCGCGCGCTTGTGCGACCGGATCGCCGTGATGCACCGGGGACGGATCGTCGAGTGCGGGCCGGCCCGAGCCGTCATCGAGAACCCCCAGCACCCCTACACGCGAAACCTCCTGGATGCCGTTCCACGCTTCGGCCGCCGGCGCACGGGTCAGAAACCCGTTCCAGTTCTTTTGCCGCACCATGGCGACGCCGATAGATACATGACCGTGGCAGAGGGGCACACAGTGCTTCAGTCGGCGGGCTTATAACGACCATGCCTGCGAGGCGCCAAGACCACATCGATAAGTAAGCCCATCGATAAGTAAGCTATGGCGCGGGGTGCCTCCAGCCTGCAAACGACATCGCGGAGAGCCGGTCGGCTCTAGCGCTTGCCCGAGACATTTTCACAGCGTCCCCAGGGTCAGCAATGCGACCAAAGCGGTTATGGCGACGCAAATGGGCACCGCCGCGAGCAGGGCTGCCTCCAGGAAACGGGTTTCTTTGTCGCTGAACATCAGCTCTCGCCTCCATGCGGGGTCTGGGAACCTGCTTGGCAGGGTGAGATTAAGGCTCGGGCGCCGCACAAGTGCAGCGCCCGAACCCTATCAGCGCAGGAAGGGACATGGCTGCGATGATCTGAATACCTGTCAGCCAGGAATGGTCCGGGCGAGAAGAAATGGGGCGCGGTTGCAAGCAATGGAGCAAGCAACCAGCCGGCCCGCCGAACACTGCTATCCATCTGTTTTCTCCCGCGTTTCCTGGGGAGACAATGTCAGGACGAGCAGGCAGTTCCGCAATAATTAAGCGTTAGGACCGTTGCTTGCCTGTGTCAGACTTAGGTCTGACGCTTGCCCGACTGAAGTCCCCCGGCGGGAACGGTGAGGCCGAGGCAAAAGTTTCTCGGTCAGGTGCCGGCATGTGGTCGGCCCTGATCTGAAAAGGAGATTGATTATGAAAATGTATCTTTCTGCTGCAGCCGCATCGTTCATGCTGCTCGCCGGTATCGGCGTCGCGGCGGCCGAGGACATCATCATTCAACCCGAGCAGGACACGGTCGTCCGTGAGTATGTGAAGAAGCAGCCGCTCGCCTCTGTGAAGCTTCCCGGCGTGGAGCTGAATGTCGGCACAGCCCTGCCGGACACGGTCGAGCTGCACGAGGTCCCGAACGTCAAGTACCGTTATGTCGTGGTTGATAACCGCACGGTTCTTGTCGATCCCTCAACGCGCAAGATCGTGAAGGTTTATAACTAAACCGATTGCCGCTGGAGGCCCGCCGCGCCGAGCGACGGGCCTCCAGCGAAACGGCAAGGCGGTGTTCGATAGTCCTCCCAAGCGCCATTGCGCAGATACCCTATGGCCATGGACCTTGGGCCGCCCGCTAATATCCGGCCACGAAGGGCAGGGGTCAGCAGCGGCCTTTTCCGTCTGGCTAAACTGGCCGACCGGCCCAGGCGACGACGCACGGGGAGAGTGCGCGGTCAAGCCACCCTCACAGCTCCAGTGCCGCAGCGACCCGTTCCTGGAAATACTGCACTCCCCGCTCATGCCGCCCCGAGAGCGGCCCGGAGCTATAGGCGCCGGCGGCATAGTTGCGATGCGTATCGGCGCAGATCGTGTAGTCCTCGCGCACCACGGCCAAAGTGCCTTGCACGGATTTCGCCCTGGTCTCGGATCCTTCTTCGGAGGTGTCTGCAAAGAAAAAATGGTAGTGCTGGTCCGTGTGGTGCGGGGAGGTCGGGTTAATGCGGCTAACGTTCATGCCGCCATCGAAAAGCGACAGCGTCCAGTTCGGCCACATCCAAAGCCATTTGCCGCGATAGAAGAGGCCGTCTTTAGGCGGTGCTGTCATCCGGACATAACCGGGATGGGCGGTGGTCTGGAAAGCTTCGAAGTCGATGGCAGCATAGAACGAGGGATGCGTGCCGGGGATGTGGTAGCCTTCGACGAAATTGTCGGTGTAGATCTTCCAGTTCGCCGCAAAGCTCACCGTGGCCTGATCTGTGGCGGCATAGGTCTCCAGCGGCTCGTCCGCCAGTTCGGCCGGCAGAGCGCCGAGTTGATCGAGAAGGCTCTCCTTCGGCTCGAGTGACGCAAAGAGCAGCCCGCGCCATTGCGACAATTGCACCGTCTCCAGCGGCCAGTCCTCAGGGATAATCGCGGGATCCTTGCCGTACCATGGCGCCTGCACCAGCCGTCCAGTGTCGGCGAAGGACCATTTGTGGTAGGGACAAACGATCAGCCCACATTTTCCGGCGCCATCGGCCAGAAGTTTCGCGCCGCGGTGGCGGCAGACATTCTTGAACCCGCGCAAGGTCCCGTCGCGGCCGCGGATGGCGAAGACCGGCGTGCCGGCGATGTCGATGGCAAGGTATTGGCCTGATGTGGCGACCGAGGCGACAGGCCCCATGAACTGCCAGCTTTGCGCGAAGATGCTGCGCCGTTCCTGCTGCCAGATGTCGTCGCGGATATAAAGCGACGGGTCCAGGTTGAGGTATTGCGCAGGCGCAGCGTCGAGCGGCAGAGGGTCGGATCGCAACATATCCAGCGTCATAGGCAATTCTCCGGTTGCGACAATCCTGTCGTAAGCGGGGCGACATCGCAAGGGAATTGGTCTGCTGCGCACAGGCTGCAAGCCAGCGTGCAACCTTGCTCTAACGCAGATTTCTGGAGTTGCGATCCGTTCCAGTTCGCCGATCTGGTGCCGACGGCGTTCAATGTCAGATGTGCAGGCTCCGTGCGAGGGAGCGCCGTGCCCCCTAACTGTCAGCCGAACCGGGCTCTGCCATCTTGCGATGCTGCTCGGCAAGCATGCCGGCCGGAGTAATGTTGGCAACTGCGGACTGCAATTTGTTCTTCAGCCCGCTGACAATGTCGCCATCGCCTCTCATCATCGCATCCCAACCCGTCTTGGCGACATCGGCGGGATCATCCTTTTCCTGCTGGCCGACCGTCGTATCGAGCATATCGGCACGTTCGAAGAACCGAGTGTCGGTGGCTCCCGGCATCAGGCAGGTCACCGTGACGTCGGTGTCCTTGAGTTCGTTACGCAGCGCAAAGGCAAAACTGTTCACGAAGGCCTTGGTGCCGTTGTAGACCGCCTGGAACGAGCCGGGCATGAAGCCGGCGATCGAACCGGTCAGCAGTATCCTGCCCTTGTTTGCCGCGCGCATGTCGCGCCCGATTTTTTGCACGAGGTAGATGGTGCCGACGATGTTCGTGTCGACCACGCGCTTGGCCTCGTCAAAATCCTGCTCGAGGAACGCGTGGCCAAGGCCGCGTCCGGCGTTTGCAATCAGGATCTCCACCGGGCGTGCCAGTTCACGCGCGGCATCATAGAGCTGATCGACACCTTCGATGGTGGCGAGATCGGCCTGTATGGCTCGAACAACGGCTCCTCCCGCTTCAAGCTCGGAGGCTGCGTCGTTGATCTCAGGCTCGTCGGCCGCGATGACGAGGTCGTATCCTGCCGCAACAGCGAGCTTGGCGATTTGCAGGCCAATACCGCTGGAGGCGCCGGTGATGATTGCCAGGGGACGTGAGGTCTCAGCCATTTGAGCGCTCCTTGTTATGGCTTGAGGACGACTTTGATGCAGCCGTCCTTCTTGTCATTGAACATCTTGTAGAGATCGGGGCCTTCTTCGAGGCTGGCCGTATGGGTGATGACAAAGGAGGGGTCAATGTCACCGTTCTCGATATGCGCCATCAGCTTGGGCAAGTATCCTTGAACCGGCGTCTGGGCCATTCGCATGGTGAGTCCGCGATTGATGGCGGACCCGAACGGGATCTTGTCGAGGAAGCCGCCATAGACGCCAACAACCGAGACCGTGCCAAAATTGCGCGTGCAGTGGATTGCCTGCCGCAGGACATGCGGCCGGTCCGTACCCATGAAGGTCGCGACCTTCACCCTGTCTACCATCGCGTAGAAGCTGGAATTGGCGAGCGGCTCGGTTCCGACGGCATCGATACAGGCGTCGGCGCCGCGTCCTTTGGTGAGTTCCTGGATGCGGTCGTAGACATCTTCAGCCAGGAAATCGATGGTGATCGCACCCGCGTCGCGAGCCAGTTCCAGGCGCTCCGGGACCGTGTCGATGGCGATGACACGCTCGGCTCCGAGCAGGAAGGCGCTCCTGATCGCCATCTGTCCGACAGGTCCGCAGCCCCAGATGGCAATCGTGTCACCCTGCTGGATGTTGCAGAAATCCGCTGCCATGTAGCCGGTGGGGAATATGTCCGACAGGAACAGCACCTGTTCGTCGCTCAGGCCCGCCGGCACCTTGATCGGCCCGACATCGGCGTAGGGCACCCGAAGATATTCCGCCTGGCCGCCGGGAAAGCCGCCGAGGAGGTGCGAATAGCCGAACAGTCCGGCCGGCGAATGGCCCCACAATGTCTCGGCCTTTTCCTTGCTTTTCTGCGGATTTGAGCGCTCGCAGCCTGAGAAGGCTCCGCGCTTGCAGAAAAAGCACTCACCGCAGGCGATAACGAAGGGCACGACGACGCGGTCGCCGACTTTCAGATTGGAGACGCCAGATCCGACTTCGACCACTTCGCCCATATTCTCGTGGCCGAGCACATCGCCGCTATGCATGTCGGGGATGACGCCGTTGTAGAGATGAAGATCGGACCCGCAAATGGCGCAAGAGGTGATCTTGATGATCGCATCCGTAGGCGCCTCGATCGTCGGGTCTGGTACACTCTCGCAGCGGATGTCATGTTTGCCGTGCCAGGTCAGTG
This sequence comes from Mesorhizobium sp. ES1-1, assembly GCF_020164785.1. GTDB lineage: Bacteria > Pseudomonadota > Alphaproteobacteria > Rhizobiales > Rhizobiaceae > Mesorhizobium. The sequence goes on from NZ_JAIUGX010000005.1 coordinate 127,672, forward strand.
CGCGCATGGGTAGCCTCTCCGGTGAATCGAGGCTCTACGTCCCGCGCGTGCATTTGTTCCGGTGCGCGAACCGGCGGCTTGACCCGAATCCGTTCGAAACGGAGAGGGCGTTGATGCGGAGTCCTTAGGGCCGCTTACCGGCAATCCTCCCTACAGTCGACAGGCCGCAACAGGGCGGGGGCAGTCTGAGCTGCGGCTTCTCAGCTCGGTGCAACGCGGTTAAACATGAGGTATGCGGCTTGACAGCCGGAACGACGAGCTTGGCCACAGATCGCATTCGCGCCGGTGAGGACCTTCGATGAACCATGCGAGCACTCCAAGCGTCGACGGCGACGCGACCGGACTCTCGAGCGCCATCGCCGAGCGCCGGCTTTCCTGTGAGCGCGTGATGCGTGATCATCTTGATCGCATCGAGCGCCTGAACCCGGAATTCAACGCGATTGTTTCGCTGCGGGATCCCGAGGCGTTGATGCAGGATGCGCAAGCAGCCGATGCCGCCTTGTCCGCCGGGAGATATGGCGGATGGCTTCACGGATTGCCTGTTGCAATCAAGGACTTGGCCGAGACCGCGGGTCTGACGACCACCTATGGTTCTCCCCTCTATGCCGACAATGTGCCTGACGCCGACTGTCTGATGGCAGAACGCATAAGGAGTGCCGGTGCCATTTTCATCGGCAAGACCAACACGCCAGAGTTCGGCCTCGGATCCCACACTTACAATCCCGTCTTCGGAACCACCCGCAACGCCTACGATCCTTCCTTGAGCGCGGGCGGATCATCCGGCGGCGCCGCGGTGGCGCTGGCCTTGCGCCTTCTGCCGGTCGCCGACGGTAGCGACATGATGGGCAGCCTGCGCAATCCCGCAGGCTGGAATAACATCTGGGGCTTCCGCCCGTCGTTCGGGCGGGTGCCCGACCTGCCGGCGGACGAATTGTTCCTGCATCAGCTGTCCACGTCCGGCCCCATGGCAAGGTCGGTTCGCGACCTGGCTCGGTTGCTGGATACGCTTGCCGGTGAAACCGAAGCTTTTCCGCTTTCCCTGCCATCCGAAGCCGAGAGCTTCGCTGCTGGTTTGGATAGCGATGTCGGGGGGCTGCGCGTCGGCTGGATCGGGGACTGGGGCGGCTACTATCCAACCGACGCCAATCTGCTGGACACGACGCGCAATGGCCTCGAGGCGCTTGCGGCGCAAGGCGCGATCATCGAGCCGATCGAGCCGTATTTCGACCCGGCCCTGTTATGGAAGTCGTGGATGGCGCTCAGGCAGTGGAGTGTTTCGGCGGGACACGCGCAACGCTACGAGGATGCCGAAAGCAGGGAAAAGCTGAAGCCGGAATTGCGATGGGAAATCGAGGGCGGGCTGCGTCTGAGCGCCGCCGACATCCATGCGGCCAGCGTCATCCGAAGCAATTGGGTTCGTTGGCTGAACGGCGCGTTCAGCCGTTTTGATGTGTTGGCGCTTCCGACCGCCCAGGTTTTCGCTTTCGACGCCACGATCTCCTGGCCCCGCCAGATCGCAGGACGGGCCATGGATACTTATCATCGCTGGATGGAGATCGTCATTCCCGGCACTCTCTCGGGCCACCCGGTGCTTGCTGCTCCGGCCGGCTTCGACGACCGGGGCCGTAGTATAGGTGTCCAGCTCATCGGCCGGCCGCGAGGCGATCGGCGCTTGCTTCAGATCGCACGGGCCTACGAGCGATCGGCGCCGTGGATCGCGCGCACGCCTCCGGCGATCTCGCAAGCCGCCATGTGATCATGTTTTCGGCCGGATATCGACTGATGGGTGCATCTTTCCGGCTGCCTGGGCCTCTGCCCACTTTGATCGGCAGATCTTGCCGACAGCAGAAACTCCCGTCCTGTTGATCAACCCTACGCCCTGTTGCATTGTTACGGAATCGCCAAGAGGACCATCATGACCCTTTTACTCAGCCAGGCTCAAACCATTACAGCGGGTGCGATCGAGCATGCCGAACGAGAGGGGATGAAGCCTATCAGCGTGGTGGTGCTCGACGCGCGCGGCGCTTTGAAGGCCGCCGCGGCCATGGACGGGACCAGCTTGAAACGGACCGATATCGCCAGGGCCAAGGCAGATGGCGCTGTCGCGCTCGGCATGGGATCGCGCTCCTTGTTCAAGCGGGCAAAGGATCAGGCATTTTTCATCGCCGCCGCCACGCACGCCATCGGTGGCAGCCTGATGCCGGTGCCCGGAGGCGTGCTGATCCGCGATGCCGCCGGCGCATTGCTGGGCGCGGTGGGCATTTCCGGATGCACGTCCGACAATGACGAGGCGGCCGCCATGGCCGGTATCGGCAAAGCGGGTTTGACCGGAGATCCCGGACAGGACTAGCTTGCCAGGCGAACAATCTTAGCCGCCCCCGACAGCGAGAACCGGCAACCACCAGGACGCGATCGGACGGGTTCATCGTTGCGCCTTGGCGCACAGCCTTGCTTCGCCCCGACAGCGCCTGCGGCAACGGGAACTGCGTTGGGTGGCTCGATTACAGATGCGGTCCGACGCCCTCAAATCGCTGCACCCGTCAAAGAACGCTTTTGTCAGAACCATAGGGTTTGGCGATGCGGACCATGCCTTTTGTGCGAAGCCTTTGGTAGAAATAGAATAGCGCCATCAAGCCGGTCGTCGTTCCCAGACCAAGGCACAGGGCGAGCCATAGCTCCGCACCGAAGAATGATGCCAGCAGAGCAACGCCCGCCGCGGCGACGATGGCGTTGACGAATGCGATCATCGTCGCGGCCGTCGTCAAATATGCCAGCAGCGGCCCTGTGCGAAGCGATGGCTCGGCGTCGTTTTCAGGCCAGCGACCGAACTCCCTGGAAAACTGGAAGGCAGCTTCGTCGTCAAGGGTCCGATAAAAGGCTCTGATCCGCGCAATGCCGATATGGGCCTGCATGTTCTCAGCGGCGATGTCGACCAGCCTCAGAACCGTAAAAGCACCCAGCAGAAAGACCGATGGCAGCACAACCGCGACAAACGGCAGAAAGAACTCGGAAGACTTCGTCATAAAGCCGATTGCCACCAGAGCGCTGGATAGAGACATGATGTAGATCGTCGTCCGCGACGCCATTTCGCTGATGGATGTGCTGATGGCCGTTTGCTGGACGAAATGCTCTGTCGTGAGGGCGGCGATAAGCGCGGGGCTAGGCGTCGGCGTGTCAGCCATGGCGTGTGCCTCTCGTCAGGATTGCCTTGGATCAGTGATCATCTCGTCCGGTATTGTCAGCGGATCACCAGATGGCACGCGGTCCGCAGAGTATTCCTGGTGATTGCGCGAAGGCAACCGCCAGTTCCAAGTCAACTGACGTTACTGATGTGACGGTCGGATTCCAACGATCATTGCCGAGGTGGGGAAATCACGCGAAGCTCCGGTGATTCTGATCGAAGACCAGGCTCACGCCGGGATGTGGGAAGATTTCAACGGGGAGCAACTCTCGCCGACCACGAGCGCCGGCTGGAACACAACGTTGCGGGAGGGCTCGGCGACCTTCCCTTCAATGCGGTCGACCAGCATGCGCAGAGCCTCATTCGTCATGTCCTTGACCGGATGCTCGGTGCGGGTCAGCCGCGGCTTCAGTCCGCCTGCTCCAGCCACCGTATCGGTGGAGGCGATCGACACATCCTCGGGGCAGCGCAGTCCGAGGTCGGCGACGGCCCGCATGACCCCGATGGCCATGACGCCATTGGCCACATAAAGGGCGGTCGGCCGGTCCGGCTGTCCGAGCAGATCGCGCGCGACCGAATAGGCGGTGTCCTCGCGGAACTCTCCGGAGCGCACATGCCCGGTCTTCGGGGCAAGCCCGCGGGCCGCCATCGCGTCGAGCATGCCCTGCAGCCTGCCGCTGCCCGTGGTGAGCTGACTGGGACCGGTGATCGAGCCGATATCGCGATGGCCGAGATCGAGGAGGTAGTTGGTCGCCTGCTTTCCGGCCGACAAATTGTCGATGGTGACCGTGTCGACGCCGGCGTCGCCAATCGAACGGCCGAGCAAGACCACCGGCGCGCCGCCTTCGAAATCACGTCGCTGGTAATGGCTTTCGGCGCCGACGGGAACGATCACCGAGCCGTCGCAGCCCAATGTTCGAATGCGTGAAAAAATGCGCTTCTCGATATCGGGCTTCTCGTCGCTGTTGAACAACACGAGCGAGTAGCCCCAGGCGGCGACTGCCGCCTCGGCTGCCGTGACGATGCGGGCATAGAAAGGATTTGCCAGGTCGGCCACGACAAGCGCGATCAGCTGGCTGCGCCCGCTGCGCAGATTGCGCGCCACCAGCGAAGGGGCGTAGCGAAGCTCGCGAACCGCGGCGAGCACACGACTGCGCAGTTCGGGACTGACATAGGCGCTGTCGTTGACGACGGCGGAGACCGTGGCCGTTGATACACCGGCGGCTTCGGCGACGTCTTTTATGGTGGCCATCTGCTCTCTTAGCTAATCGATTAGCTGACTTTTAGCCTCAATACTTCGCCTATTTTGGGTCTCTTTGCACGAATTTTGTTGCGAAGCGGTTCAGAATGAGAAAATCTGCCGAAACGGTTAGGCGATGATCGGCTTCCATTCGCAGGCCCGCGTCCGACCTCACTAGGGAGAGAGAACATGAAAAACCTGACGTTCGGCGTTTTGGCCGCGGCTCTGGCATTGTCCGGCGCGCAGGCCAGGGCAGCCGACAAGCCCCTCCTGGGCATCGTTTCCATCAGCGCCACCGAATCCAACAACGTCCGCTATATCCAAGGCGCGACCAAAGCGGCAGACGAACTCGGCTGGAAAGTCACCGTCGTCGACGCCGCGGGCAATGCGGACCAGGCCAACGCTGCCATCCAGAACTTCGCCCAGCTTGGCGCGCATGCCATCATCGACATGGTGTTCCCCTATTCTTCCATCGGGGCCGGGCTCGCCGCAGCCGGTTCCGCGAACATTCCCGTCGTCACCTGGGGCGGTGGGCTGGGCGGCACCGTCGCCGCCACCAACGGTTCGGGCGGCCCGATGGCCATCCCGGTCGTGGACCTCATGCTCAAGAACATGAACGGCAAGGGATCCATCCTGGCCCTGACCTATCACACCGGAGAAGTCTGCCGGAACCGAGAGCAGGTGATGGATGAAATGGTCGCCAAATATCCCGACATCAAGGTGACCAAGAACGAGGTGCGCATTCCCGGCTACTTTGAAGATGGCGCGCAATACGCGAATGCATGGCTGGCCTCGCATCCCGCGGGAGACGAGAAGCTGGCGATCTGGGGCTGCTGGGACGATCCCGCGATCGGTGCCATCGGCTCGCTGCGTGCCCAGAACCGCACCGATGTGATGGTGTATGGCATCAACGGAAATGCCCAGGCTCTTGAAAATATCAAGAATGGTTTCATGACCGCCACGGCCTGGCAAGACAGCTACACCGAAGGCTATAACATGGCCAAGATGGTTGAAGAGATTGCCGCGGCCGGGAAGGGCTGGACGCCGAAGGCCGCCGAGGTTCCGGCGGTGCTGGTGACCAAGGACACGGTGGCGGATTTTCTGGCCAAGCATCCTGACGCGATCCAGTAGGCGCAGCCAGCTTTTGACCGATCGGGTGACAGGAAATGCGGCAATTGAGATGGGGGCGCCTGCGGCGCCTCCATTTCTTGTCGTGCGCAACATCGGCAAGGCCTTCGGCGGCGCCCGGGCGTTGCGAGATGCTTCCCTCGACATCATCGCGGGGGAGGTGCACGGGCTGGTCGGCGCCAATGGTGCGGGCAAGTCGACGATGATCAGGATCCTTGCCGGCCTCAACCATCCGGATCAGGGATCGATCGAGATTGATGGGCAGACAGTCGCTGTCGAGACACCGCACCGCGCAACGGCAATGGGGATGAGTTTCATCCATCAGGAACTGGCTTTCGTTCCGGGGATGACCGTCCTCCAGAACATCATGCTGGGCGTGCCGAAACGATCGCGCTTCGGCTTGACGGATTGGGCAGCGATCGCGCGCGACGTCGAACCGATCGCGCGACGCGTCGGCATCACCGCCTCGCTCAATGCAAATGTGAAAGGGCTGTCGACCGCCGAAAACTGGCTGATCAATATCTGCCGCGCGCTGGTGCGCAAGTCGCGGCTTATCGTGATGGACGAGCCGACCGCCTCGCTCTCCGCCGCGGAGGCCGAGAAGCTGTTCACGATCATCGCGGATCTCTCGGCCTCGGGGGTCGCCGTGCTCTATGTCTCGCACCGCCTCGACGAGATCCTGAAACTCTGCGATCGGGTGTCGGTCTTGCGCGACGGCAGTTCCGTCGCCGAATTCACGCGTGCCGGCTTGACGCGCAGGGCGCTGGTCGAGGCGATCGTGGGCGGCGACACTGCCAGCGGCGACAGCGGGCCGGATTACGTGCCGCAAAACCACGAGGTCGTTCTGCGCGTCCGCAACCTGACACGCCTGCCCAAGGTGAGGGGCGTCAGTTTCGAGCTTCGACAGGGGGAAGTTCTGGGCATTGGCGGCCTGGTCGGCGCCGGACGCAGCGAGCTGGCGCGGCTGATCTACGGTGCCGATCGGCCGGACTCCGGCAGCATGACTTTCAGGGGCAAGGCCTACGCGCCGAAAACGCCACAAGCCGCAGTTGCCGCCGGCATAGGCCTTGTGCCGGAGGAGCGACGCACGGAAGGGCTTTTCCTGACGAAAAGCGTCGCGTTCAATCTTGGTCTGGTCAATCTGGACAAGCTTGTGCTCGGGCGCAGGGTGCCGCTTCTCAGCCGAAAAGCGCAATCCTCCCTGGCTCGCGAGACGATGAAACTTCTCTCGATCAAGACGGCAAGCGCGGACAATCCCGTCGGCCGGCTGAGCGGCGGCAACCAGCAGAAAGTGGTCATCGGCCGATGGCTGCAGCGCGCGCCGCACATGCTCATTCTCGACGAACCGACACGCGGCGTCGACATCGGCGCGCGAGCGGAGATCCACCGCCAGATCCGCGACCTGGCGGCGGCAGGCATGGCGGTCCTCGTCATCTCGTCGGAACCCGACGAGTTGCCGGACCTGTGCGATCGCGTGCTGGTGATGGCGGAAGGCGTTGTCGTTCGCGAAATGAGCGGCGCATCGATGTCGCGCTCGGCCATTGTCGAGGCAAGCTATGGCGAGCGAAGCCATTGACCGGGAGGACGATCAGATGAGCGATGCCACCTATAACAGGCGCCTCACACCGCGTGCGAAAGCCGGCCTCGGACTTTTCGCGCGCTATGCGACCATCCTAGGACTGCTGGCGATGATCATCGCCTTTTCGATCCTGTCGCCGAAAGCATTCTCGACCCTGGGCAACTTCACCAACGTCCTCAACCAGGCCTCGCTTGCGATGATCATCGCCGGTGGCCTGACATTGGCGGTCGTGGTCGGCGAGCTTGATCTGTCGATCGGCTTTGCCGCAAGCCTGCACGGAATTCTCGTCACCGGCTTCATCGTCCATGACAAGCTGCCGATCCCCCTGGCCATCGCCATCGTGCTCGCCCTTGGCGCGCTGATCGGCCTGGTCAACGGCTTCATCGTCACCAAGATGAAAGTGAATTCGGTGATCGCGACGCTGGGCGTCGGGACAATCATCACCGGCATCGCCTTCGCCTACTCCGCCGGCGTGCCCATCGTTGCCGGCGTGCCGGAGGCCTTCCTGCAGCTCTCGCTCGGCCGCTGGCTTTTCGGCATCCCCAACAACATCGTCGTCATGGTCCTTGTGCTTGGCATATTGTGGGTGCTGGTCGAGCGCACCTCGATCGGCCAGGAGATCCAGGCGGTCGGCGGCAACCCTGCCGCGGCGCGCCTGGCCGGCATCAATGTCGATCGCATCAAGACACTCGGCTTTGTCATCTCCGGCATGTGCGCCGCGCTCACCGGCATGCTGCTGGCGTCGCGGCTGGGAAGCGGCACGACAAGTGCTGCCGATTCCTATCTTCTGACGGCCTTCGCAGCGGTGTTCCTGGGTTCGGCAACTTTGCGCGACGGCGAGTTCCACGTGCTGGGAACCCTGGTCGGCGCGCTGATCATTGCTTTCGGCTTCAACGGCCTCAATATTTTCGGCGCCCCGACGTTCTCACAATATGTGTTCCAGGGCGCCATCCTGATCATCGCTGTCGGGCTTTCCAGCCTCGGCCGCTCACTTGCCGAAAGCTGAGGAGGACGCCATGGCTCAAACCGAGCACTGGGAAATCTATGTCATCGAGTTCGCACGATCGAAGAACCAGCCATGGGTCGATCTGGTCAACGGGATGTATGATGACGGCCCCACGGATTTGCCCTTTTCCTTTATCCTGGCGCGGCGCGGCGACCGCAACGTGCTTGTCGACACGGGCTTCATGAAGACCGAAGCCGGACCCAACTTCTCCGATAAATTCGGCATACCCTGGTGGATTTCCCCGGTCCGCATGTTGGCCGAACTGGGGCTGGCGCCAGACGACATCACCGACATCATCGTCAGCCATGCGCATTTCGACCATATGGGCTCGATCGATCAGTTCCCGAAAGCCCGGCTCTATCTGCAAAAGCAGGAGCTGCTGTCCTGGCACGAGGCGATGGCGCTGCCGGTGCAATATGGCTTCCTCACCGCCATTATCGACCCGGACGATCTGCGCGCGGCTTTCGACGCTTCGGTGGAACACCGGCTGACCCTGGTCGATGGCGACCGGGACAATCTCCTGCCGGGGATCCATGTCCGTCTTGGGCAGGGCCACACGATGGGACAGCAATTCGTGATCGTCGAAACGTCGAGGGGACGCATCGTCCTTTCGGGCGATTGCGTCTACTCGTCCCGGCAGATCACCGGCCACAAGCACGACGGCGTCTACCAGCCGCTCAACAACGCCGTCGGCAGCGTCTGGGATCAGCTCAAGACGATCGATCGCATCAATACCGAGATCGGCGGCGATCTCGACAGGCTGATCATCCTTCACGATTCGGAGCGCTGGAAAGGCCTGCCGGTGGTGAAGGAAGTCGAAGGATTTCGCATCGTGAAGGCGGCCTAGAAGCTCGCTGGTCAGCCGGCCATCCAGCCGCCGTCAACCATCAAATTGATGCCGGTGATGTAGCTTGCCATGTCGCTGGCGAGGAAAAGTGCCGCACCTGCCACGTCATTTGGTTGCCCGAGCCGCGGCCAAGGCGTGCGCCGGTGCGAATAGTCCAGCGCGTCGGGGTCGTTGGCCACGCCCGGCTTGCCGGTGATGATCTTGCCCGGTGCGATGGCGTTGCAGATGATGAGGTCTTCGGCGTGGTCGACGGCGATCTGCCGCGTCATCTGCACGATGCCGCCCTTGCTGACCGAATAGGGAAGATCGCCGGGGCAGGCGACCATGCCATGCTGCGAGGAAATGTTGATGATGCGGCCGCGGGCTTCGTTGACGGGCGCCTGTGCGAGCATCTGCATCACAGCGCGTTTGGAGCAGTAGAAGAAGCCGGTGAGGTTGACGCCGATGACACGCTGCCATTGTGCCGGCGTGGTGTCGATCAGGTTGGTGCTGGTGTAGATCGCGGCATTGTTGACCATGACGTCGAGCCGTCCGAACCGGTCCACCGTCGTGGCGACAAGTGCGTCGACGGCGCTCCAGGCGGAGATGTCGGTCGGGATGTAGAGAGCGGTTCCGCCCGCCGCGCGGATCAAGTCCGCGGTGGCCTCGCCGCCTTCGAGCGGCGGCTCGGCGGGGTCGGCGATGACGACGCTCGCGCCCTCGGACGCGAATTTCAGCGCGATGGCGCGGCCTATGCCGGAACTGCCTCCGGTGACGATAGCAATCTTGTTGGCGAGCAGTGGCATGGTGTTCAGCTTTCCCGGGTGACGACGCGTCCGAATTTGGGATCGATCAGTTTTCCCTCGCGCACGATCTCGCGACCGCGCAGGAAGACGTTTGTCAGCCGCGCCTGGACGGTCCAGCCATCGAATGGCGTGTAGCCCGCTCGAGACACCTGGTCTTCATTGGCGATCGAACTGGACTGGCGTGGGTCGAGGATGAGCATATCGGCATCGTATCCAACCGCGATGTTTCCTTTGCGGCAGCCTAGGTCGAAGCGCTCGGCTGGATTGCGGGCGCACATGCGTACTAGATCGGGCAGGGCGATCACCTCGTCGTCGACCAATTTCAGCATGGCCTGCAGCAGCGTCTGCAGCCCGGGCAGGCCGCCTGGAATGTCGGCGAAGGCCGCATAGGATGCCGCCTTTTCGGCTGGCGCGTGCGGCGCGTGGTCGGTGGCGACGATGTCGATCAGACCGGCGCTCAGCGCAGCGCGCAACGCGTCCACATCATGCGGCGAGCGCAGCGGCGGAGAGGCCTTCAGCTTGGCGCCTTGCTGTTCGTAATCCGTCGCCGTGAAGAACAGGTTCTGCGGCGTCGTCTCGACGCTGGCGTCGGCCATGCCGCGCAGCCGGCTCCATGTCTCGACGCCGAGTTCGGAATTGATCTGGCGCACATGAATTCTGCTCTCGGCCGCAGCCGCGGCGATGAGCGCCCGGGCGATGCCGTTGGCCTCGGCCAGCGGCGGCCGGCTGGCCTGAAAGGCCGCGATGGTGCCGGAGCGATCGAGCGCTGCGCTGCCGGTCAGGATCGATTGATCGCCGGGCGAGATGCCGATCAAAGTGTCGCTGCCGGCGAAAGCCTTCAACGCCCCGGCCACGGCATCGGATGTAGCGAACAGGAAGTCATCGGGCACGTCGGCGGTGAAGAGCTCGAACGAGACCGGTGCGAGGCCGAGCAAGCGGGGGATCAACGACAAGTCGCGGCTGACCACGGCCTGCAAACCGACATCGACATGGATCCGAGCCTCGGTCATCGCCATCTTGTCGGCAAGCTGTTCAGCCGTGGCTGTCCACGGCTCGTCCGTGGGCATATCGAGCACCGTGGTGACACCGCCGAGGGCGGCGGCATGCGTGCCGGAGGAAAAATCCTCCTTGTGGGTCAGTCCGGGCTCTCGCAGATGCGCATGCGCGTCGACCAAGCCGGGCAGCAGATAAGAGCCGGAAGCGTCGAAGATGGTCCTCGCCGAAGCCATCTCGCCCGGCGCCAGAAGTGCCGCGATACGGCCGCCGCTGATGCCCACGTCGCGCCGCTCCAACCCCCCGGCGTTGACGATGATGGCTCCCCGGATCAGCGTTTCGAACATGGCGTCCCTGGTCCGTCAGCCGCGTCGCTCGAAGCGGGCATGGTTCTCCAGCCAGAAGCGGGCAATGTCTTCGCGGCGCATGAAGGCGGCGGCCGGGTTCCGCTTCACGTGTTCGATCACCTCGCGCAAGCCGGACGCCCGGTTGGGCTGGCCCATCCAGCGCGCGTGGATACCGATCGTCAGCATGCGGCCGCCCGTCTCGCCGGCCTCGTCAAGCATATAATCGATCGCCGAGCGGCAATCCTCGGCGAAGTCGCGCGGATTGCTGTAGCCGGGCGCCACCAGATAGCGGCTGTCATTGAGCGTCTTGGAATAGGGCACGACCAGAATCTTTGTCCCGCCATGGTCGAGGAAATAGGGCAGGTCGTCATTGCAGGGATCTGAATGGTAGAGGAAGCCGCCCTCCTCGACGAGCAGATCGCGCGTGTTGACGCTGGGCAGCGAGCGGCAGTTCCAGCCCAGGGGCCGCCGCGCCAGCAATTTTTCATAAAGCGCCACCGCTTCATGCAGCTGGCGCTTTTCCTCGTCGCGCTCCATCGTCGTGTAATCGATCCAGCGCAGGCCGTGGCCGAGCAGGTCATGCCGGCGCGTCTTCATCCACTCCACAAAGGGCGGATTGCGTTCCAGCGCCACCGCGCAAGCCGAGATGGTGATCGGGATGTCGTGGCGATCGAACAGCCGGGCCAGCCGCCAGACACCGGCGCGGCTGCCATATTCAAAATGCGTCTCGGTCCCGAGGTCGCGCACGGGCGGGCTCGAGGTGAGATTATATTCGCCCCAATTGTCGTTGCGTCCGTCTTCCAGCCATGAATATTCCGAGCCTTCCTCGTAATTCAACACGAGGTTGATGGCGAGCTGGACGCCGCCGGGCCAGGTCACGAGGGGCGGGTGCGGACCATAACCGACGAAGTCGCGCGGTTGCGGTACCTGCTGCGGATCGGTCGGCATCGGCTGGTCTCCTGCGGCTGGCAGTTCAGTTTTCGCTGGCTGCTATCCAGTCCATGTAGGCGTGGAAGGCTTCCTTGCCGGGACGCGGCCGCCAAGTCGTGTCGCGCAGGATGCGGGCGATGTCGTAGGCGCCCCACATGCCGCCTTTCAGTTTCACATCCTGGACGATGTTGGCGTCTTCTCCAGATGTCACTTCGGCCTTCAGTCCGGGTGCGCGTTCCCTTGCCCAGCCGATGATCTCACCGATCGTCTGGCTGGAACCGGAGCCGATATTGTAGTGGCGATAATTGAGGCGCGGTGCGTCGATCAGCGCGAGGATCGCGTCGGCAACGTCGGTCGACGTGACGTAGTCGCCTACAGGGTCCAGGCTGTTCGGCCTGATCGTCTCGCCGGCCAGGGCCATATGCGCGACGCGGTTAGGCACATGGCGGAAGTTGCGGCTCTCGGTGGCACGGTCCATCGGCCCGTAGACCGAGGCAAGCCGCACCGAGACGGCCGACAGGCCGAACAGGTCGGCATAGCGATTGGTCACCATCTCGGAGGCGAATTTCGAGATGCCGTAGAGCGTCAAGGGCGCGACATAGCCGTCTTCGGGCAGCGGCTCGCTGCTCCAGTCCGGCCCATTGTGGCGGTAGACGGAGCCGGAACTGACATAGACGAAGCGCTTGAGGTCCGGTCGGTCTCGCGCCCAGTCCAGCATCCGCACCGTGCCCATCAGGTTGACGTCGACGATTCGGGCAGGGTCTTCAGCCTCCGGCTGGCGTTTTGCCTCCGAGGCGCTGCCGCGCGAGATGGGCGTGATCGTCGCGCCATGCACGATCGCCGTGATGGCGTGCTCATTCAGGGCCGCGGACCATGTCTTCGGGTCGAGGATATCGGCGGTGATGACGGTGAGCCGGTCGCGCACCGGAGCGAAGTGCTTTTCGGCGGCGGCGTCGAGGCCGGACCGGTCTAAGATCACGGCCCGGGCTTGCGGATCGCGGTCGAGCCATGCGCGTGCGACCACGCTCATGACAAAGCCGGTGCCACCGGTGACAAGCAGGGTCATATGAACTCCTTTGAAGCTGAACGGACGGGATCAGCGCGTCGCATAGCCGCCATCCACGAGCATGTCGGAACCGGTGACGAAGGATGCGTCCGACGATAGCAGGAAGGCCGCAGCCGCGGCGATCTCATCGGGCTCCGCGATGCGGCCGAGCAGATGGGCGGGGCCGAGGCCCGCATTGGCAGCCTCGAAGTCTGGAAATCTGCGCAGCAGGCGCGCCGTCGCCACCGCGCCCGGCGACAGGCTGTTGACGCGCACCTTGTCCGCCGCATGGTCGACCGCCATCGCCTTGGCGAGATGGATCAGTCCCGCCTTGGCGGCGCAATAGGCAACGGCCCTGGCGGTTGCGACCCGCCCGAACTGCGAACCGATGAACACCACCGAGCCGCCGCCGCCTGCCGCCATCAACGGCACCGCGAATTTGCTCATCAGGAAGGCGCCGGTCAGGCTGACGTCGAGTTCGCGACGCCAGGACTGTTCGTCGAGATCGACGACGGTGGCGTTGGTCGATGGCGCGGCGGCGTTATGCACCAGCCCGTCAAGCCGGCCGAAGCGCTGCCTTGCCATGTCCACGGCGTCGCTGGCGGATCCTGCATCGGTCACGTCGCAGCGGCAGGCGGCAGCGGCACCGCCAAGCTCATCGGCGAGGGCTTGCGCCGCCGTGAGATCGTGGTCGGCGCAGACCACGCTGGCGCCTTCGGCAACGCAGCGCCGCGCGATGGCGGCGCCAATGCCGCTTGCGGCGCCCGCGATCAGGATAATTTTGCCTTGGAGACGGTTCATCGCGCCGTCCTCATACCCGTTCCTCGACGCTTTGCATGACCGGCGCTCTGACGGGCCGGCGCAGGAGATTGTAGCAGGCGGCCAATGTCACCAGGGCTGCGCCGCCGCCGAGCAGCAGGAACATTGCGGGAGGTCCAAGATGCGCCATCAATCCCGCCGCGAGTCCGGGCGTCGCCACATTGCCGATCGAGTAGAGCAGGAGCAGCGTGCCGGAGGCGGCGACCATGTGCCGGCTATGAAGCTGCGAGGCGCCGAAGGCCATGGCCACCGGATAGATCGTCAGGGCCGTAGAACCATAGATGAAGAACAACACGAAGAGCAGAGGCGCCGACAGGCTGCCGAGCCAGGCGATGGAGGCACAGGCCGTCACAGACACCAGTCCTTGCACCAACAATATCAGTCGGCGGTCGAGACGGTCCGAAAGCCAGCCCACCGGGGTCTGCGCCACCATGCCGGCAATGCTTATCGTGGTCACCAGCCAGACCGTGGTGGCCGCCGACAGGCCGATCTGCGTTCCGTAGAGAGGCGTCAGCACGAAGACGTTCATGTTCGTGATGCCGCCCTGGAAAATCGCCACGACCGTTACAGGCGCCAGCCTGAAAAGCGCCAGCGGCCCAAGCCGCCTGTCTGCCTTGGCTCCGGCCGCGGGCGCCGGATCGGCCGGCACCGAAGGCAGCGCCGGCCAGCGCAGCCCGGCTAGGTTGGGGGCAAAGGCCGCGAGCACCGTCGCCATCGCGACCAGAAACAGATGCGGTGATTGCGGACCGACCAGCGCCACGAGGACCTGGCCAAGCAGCACGGCGATCGCCGTCGTCAGCATGTAGAGCGCGAACAGCGCGCCGCGATTATGCTGTTCGGCATAGAGGTTGATCCAGCTCTCGCAGATGACGAACATCGAGGCCATCGACATGCCGCCGAGCAGCCGGATGCAGAACCAGGCCGGCATGAAGTCGGTGACGACAAAGCCGACCGCCGACATCAGCGCGGTCGCCAGGACCAGCAGGAATGTCCGCTCATGGCCGTAGCGGCTGACCAATGGGCGCGTCATCAGGCATCCGATCAGGAAACCGGCGGGATAGGCGGTCAGCACGATCTGGACGGTCTGGGGGTCGACGCCGGCCTTGCCGAGGTGGAACGACACGGCGGTAGTCAGCATGGCGCTGCCGATACAGGCGAGGCAGACGCTTGCCATCATCGGCAGCGTTGCGCGGGAGCGTTCAGCGTTCCGCCAGAAGCGCATCGCGGATTGAGCGATCGATCCCATGAATGAAGCTAGGCGGACAGGGACGGATCGCAACCGGGGTCGTCAACCGGCGCTGGATTGTCGTGCATTGCGACGGCTCCCCTGGCAGTCACGCTGGCCAGCGACTGCTCTCCCAGACAGAAGCTACACCGCGTCATGCATGCTGCAAGCGAAGATTGACACGGCTATGGCGTCATTTTTTTTGGTCATGCGGGAAGCCGAAATGCCATGTTGCGGTGTTCGCAGGCTTTACAGTCCTTTTGCGCGGTCCCTACGATAGGTCGCCTGCCAAAGACCGAGAGGGGACAACGGAATGACGATCGAACGCCTTGAGAACGGCCAGCGCTTCTGCCGCGTGTTGCGGCACAACGGTACCGTCTACGTCTCGGGCCTGACGGCGGACGACCTTTCCGGCGACACGACCGCGCAGACCAAGCAGATATTTGCCAAGATCGATGCGCTTCTGGCCAAGGCCGGCAGCGACAAATCGAAACTGCTGAGCGCCCAGATCTGGCTGCGCGACATCGCCGACTTCGACATGATGAACACGGCCTGGGATGCCTGGATCGACCGCAGCGCCATGCCGGTACGCGCAACGGTGGAGGCGCGGCTTGCCGGAGACCAGTATCGCGTGGAGATCATGGTGACGGCGGCGGCGGACTGACGGCGCTTGGGTTGGGCAAACCGAATGCATGAGCTGGTGATCAAAGGCGGACGCGTTGCCCTCGACGACGGGTGGGCCGATTGTGATGTCGCCATCGATGACGGTCGTATCGCCGCCATTGGGACAGGCTTGGCCGGCAAAGCCTTGATCGGCGCCGGTGGTCGTTGGGTCATGCCGGGCGGCATCGACGCGCATTGCCATCTCGACCAGCCGGTCTGGGGCGGGGCAGGCAATGCCGATGATTTCGAATCCGGCACCATCTCGGCTGCCTTTGGCGGCACGACATGCATCGTTCCCTTCGGCATGCCCGGTCCGGAGATGAGCACGGTCGCCGCAGTCGACCGCGCGCTCGATCGTGCAGCAGGTCGGGCGGTGATCGACTACGGTCTTCATGCCGTGGTGACCATGGGCACCGGCGAAGATGTCGAGAGCCAGCTGATGCAGCTCGCGACGCGCGGCATTGCTTCGGTCAAGCTGTTCATGACCTATCAGGGCTTCGCCGTTGACGACGACCTGTTCTTTCGCGTCCTCGACGCGGCGAGCGGACTGGGCTGGATCGTGATGGTGCATGCCGAGAACGACGCGGCCATAAGGCGCACGCGGCAGCGGCTGGTCGATCTTGGCCGCACCGATATCCGCTATCATGTCGTCGCCCACAGCGAGACGATGGAGCGCGAGGCAACGCATCGTGCGCTGGCCTTTGCCGAAATGACCGGCGCGCGCATGACCATCGTGCACGTCTCCTCCTGGCAGTCGGCTGAGGAGGTGGAGCGGGCGCGTGGGCGAGGGGTCGATGCCGTTGCCGAGACCTGCCCGCAATATCTGTTCATCGGCGCAGCCGACCTCGACCGGCCGGCCATGGACGCGGCGCGCTTTGTGTTTTCGCCGCCGCCGCGCTCGCCGCGCAGCCATCGGCATCTGTGGCAGGCGTTGATCGATGGCGGCATCGATTTGTGGTCTTCGGACCATTCTCCCTATTTCTTCGCCGACAAGATCGCACGATCGCAGACGCCGGGTTTCACAACCACGCTGAGCGGCATTCCGGGCATCGAAACGCGGCTGCCGCTGCTGTTTTCGGAAGGATTGCTGACGGGCCGCCTGACGCTCGGGCGCTATCTCGATCTCACCTCGCGCAATGCCGCCGCGATCTATGGGCTGGCCCATGCCAAGGGGCGCATCGAAGTCGGGCTCGACGCCGACCTGGCGCTATGGGATCCGCAGGTCACCTGGACGCTCGGGCACCAGGCGCTGCATTCGCGTGTCGACTTCACGCCCTACGAGGGCAGGAGCGTGACCGGCAAGCCGACCACAGTGCTGGTGCGCGGCCTCCCTGTGATCGCCGACGGCCAGCTGCAGGTGCGGCCCGGGTTCGGACAGTTCGTCGAGCGCACCGCGGCCGATCCCGCCCGCTCGGGAAAACCAGTCGAGGAGACGACTCCATGGCTCGATGCCTGACTATCGCGGTCGCGCAGACCGGGCCTATCCAGCGCAGTGCGACGCGGGGCGAGACGGTCGATCGTCTCGTCCATCTGCTGGAACAGGCCGCAGCCGCTGGGGCCGAGATTGCCGTGTTCCCCGAGATGGCGCTGACCACTTTCTTCCCGCGCTGGCGCATCGACGATCAGGCGCAGATAGACGCCTTCTTCGAACAGGCCATGCCCGGCCCCGAAACGCAGCGCCTCTATGATGCCGCTGTCCGCCTCAGGATCGGCTTCGCCCTGGGCTACTGTGAAATCGCCAGGGAAGACGGCCGCACGCGCCATTTCAACACGATGGACCTGGTCGGGCCGGACGGGCGTTTCATAGGACGCTACCGCAAGATGCACGTGCCGGGGTCGAGCGAGCCGGAAGAAGGCACCACGACGCATCTCGAAAGGCGCTATTTCGAGCCGGGCAATCTCGGCTTCCCGGTCTTCGATTATCGCGGCGTGCGCATCGGCATGGCGATCTGCAACGACCGCCGTTGGCCCGAGACCTACCGCATGCTTTGCCTCAATGGCGCCGAGGTCGCGCTGCTCGGCTACAACACGCCGCTGCTGCTCGACGAGGCGCCGGCGCTGGCGCATCTCAGGATGTTCCACAACCATCTGCCGATGCAGGCAGGCGCCTACCAGAACACGCTGTGGGTCGCTGCCGCCGCCAAGGCGGGTCTCGAAGACGGCCAGGCCCTGATCGGCGGGTCCTGCATCATCGCGCCGACCGGCGAGATCGCCGCGCAGGCGATGTCGCTCGATGACGAAATCATCGTCCACCGCGCCGATCTCGATTTGATCGAGACCTGCCGGAAGGTGAATTTCAACTTCGCGCTCTATCGCCGCCCCGATCAATATAGACGCATTTCGGAACCGGCCTGAGATCGAAGCGGATGGATCTCGCCGGAACCAGCCAGGACACACCGCGCGCGGGCGAGCCGCTGTCGCTCGGTGAGATCGTGGAGAACGGCCTGTGCATCGGTTGCGGCCTCTGCCGTTCGATCGCCGGTGCCGGCAGGGTCGAGATGGTGATGACTCCCGAAGGGCGCGAGCGGCCGGTGGCGACAGAGGTGCTGGACAGGCAAACATTGGTCACGATCAACGCCGTCTGCCCGGGAACGCGCATCGCTGGTCCGCCCCCGGCGCAGATGAGCGACGGAGCCTTGTCGGACACTGTCTGGGGTCCCGTCGAAAGACTTGTGCTCGGCCGAGCTGGAGATCCGACGGTCCGCTTTGTCGGATCGGGAGGCGGGGTGCTGACGGCGCTCGGCCAGTTCCTGCTGAGCACCGGACGCGTCAAGTTCGTGCTGCATATCTCCGCGTCACGCTCACAGCCGATGCGCAATGAGCGGCGCCTGAGCTTCGATGCCGTTTCGATGCTGGAGGGCGCCGGATCGCGCTATGGACCCGCTGCGACCTTGATGGATTTCGGCGACGTCCTCGACCGCGGTCAGCCTTTCGCGCTGATCGCCAAGCCTTGCGACATCACCGCCGTGCGCAACCTGGCGCGGCTCGATCGGCGCGTCGACCAGTATATGCGCTATGCCCTGGCCTTCGTCTGCGGCGGCGCATCGGATTTGTCGAAATCGGAACAGGTTCTGCAGCGTTTCGGGCTCGCCGAGGATGAGCTCACGCTGTTTCGTTATCGCGGCCATGGCAATCCTGGCCTCAACCGGATCGAAACCAAAGACGGCCGCGCCTTCGAACTGACCTACCGGCAACTGTGGGAGGACGAGGACAAATGGATGATCCAGCCGCGCTGCAAGATCTGCCCGGACGCTATCGGCCAGGTGGCGGATATCGCCGTCCATGACGCCTGGCTGAATGGCGGGCCGGCAATGGAGGACGAGCCGCTGAACAGCATCATCGTGCGTACAAGTCGCGGGCTCGACCTGTTCGACGCGGCGGTGGAGGCGGGCACCCTGGAGGTCAAGCGCGAGACCAGCATTGCCGAAATCAGCGAATTGCAGTCGCATCAGGTGCGCAAGCGGCGCGCCGTCTGGGCGAGGCTGAAAGGCATGGCGATCGCCGGCAGGCCGGTGCCTTATGTCACCGATCTCGCCCTTGCGGATTGCGCCGCACAGAATTCGATGGCGGAGAATCTGGCCGAGGGCCGCGGCGCCCGCGACCGTGCGCGGCGCGGCCGCCTGGGGGAGCCGCCTGCCGCGCCGCGCGTCGGCAAGGGCGACAAGCAGTTGAAGGATGAGTTGAGATGAGTGCCGCCGAGCAAACGGAAATCATCATTGTCGGCGGCGGCATAGCCGGCGCCGGCGCCGCCTTCGAGATATCCCGTTCGGCAAAGCTGGTGCTGCTCGAGCGGGAAAGCCATTGCGGCTACCACACGACCGGGCGCTCGGCGGCGAGCTTCACCGAAAATTACGGCAACGGCATCATCCGGCGGATCGTGCTGGCCAGCCGGTCTTTCCTGACCGAACCGCCGACCGGCTTCTGCGACTATCCGCTGCTGAGCAAGCGCGGCATGATCACCGTGGCGCGCGCGGATCAACTCGATCTGCTTCGAGAGGATATGGCGGCCGCGCGGGCGCTGGTGCCATCGATCGCTGCCATGAGCCCGGCCGAGGCGATCGCCCGCGTACCGGTGCTGCGCGCCGACTATCTCGCCGGCGCCTATATCGAACCGCATTCGAAGGACATCGACGTCAATGGCCTGCATCAGGGCTATCTGCGCGGCGCCCGCGCGCGCGGTGCGCGTATCGTCACCAATGCAGGCGTGATTGCGGTCGACCGGCAAGGCGGCCAATGGCAGGTCGAGACGCCAGCAGGAACGTTCCTTGCACCGACGCTCGTCAATGCCGCCGGCGCCTGGGGCGACGAGGTAGCCGTCGTGGCCGGAGTGCGCCCAGTCGGCCTGCAGCCGAAGCGCCGCACCGCCTTCAACATTCCGGCGCCGGCCGGCGTCGACATAGCGGACTGGCCGCTGGTCAACGATGTCGGCGCGGAGTTCTATTTCAAGCCTGATGCCGGGCAGCTGTTCGTTTCGCCGGCCGATGCCACGCCGTCGGAGCCGATGGACGCCTATGCCGAGGATATCGACGTGGCCATCGGCGCGGAGCGTCTCGAAAGGGCCACCACGATCGAGGTGCAGCGCGTGTCGCGCTCATGGGCCGGCTTGCGGACCTTCGTCGCCGACGGCTCGCCGGTGGTCGGGCCGGATGACGAGGTTCCGGATTTCATCTGGCTGGTCGGGCAAGGCGGTTACGGCATCAAGACCTCGCCGGCGCTGTCGCGTGTCTGCGCCAGCCTGATCGCCCGGACGGGGCTTCCTGACGATGTCGCCAGGCAAGGCGTGATGCTGGACGACCTCACGCCGCACCGGCTGCGCGGCGTCGATCTTCAAGCCATGCAGTCTGCTTCATGAGCAATGCCGCGCTGACAGAAGGCGGCAGGCTGGCCGGGCAATTGCTGGAGCGGCTTGCGCAAGCCACCGCCGATCCTCCGGGCGTGACCCGCGCGGCCTATGGACCGGGCGAGCGTTTTGCCCACGACCTCATCCGCGACGAGGCCGAGCAGCTCGGCGCCACGGCGCGCGTCGATGCCGCAGGCAATCTCTACCTCACGCTGAAGGGCCGCGATTCGGATTTGCCGGCGATCCTTATCGGTTCGCATCTCGACAGCGTGCCGCATGGCGGCAATTTCGACGGCGCCGCCGGCGTCCTGGCCGGGCTGGCAGTGATGGCCGAACTGGTCGGGCGAGGCATCCAATTGCCGCGCGACCTGATCGTGCTGGCGACCCGCGCCGAGGAGGCGGTGTGGTTTCCGCTCTCCTATCCGGGCTCCCAGGCCGCGCTCGGCCTGCTGGAGCCGGCAGCCCTGGAGGCGAGGCGGTCGGACAGCGGACGCACGCTGGCCGACCATATGCTGGTGGAGGGTTTCGACCCTGACGCGGTGCGGCGCGGCGTGGCGGGCATCGATGGCGAGCGGATCGCGGCCTTCGTCGAAGTGCATATCGAGCAGGGACCGCGCCTTGTCGCCGCCGGCGCGCCAGTCGGCATCGTCACCGGGATCGCCGGTGGGTTTCGCTATGTCGATGCGAAATGCCTCGGCGCCTATGCGCATTCAGGCGCAGAGCCGCGCTTTGCCCGCCATGACAGCGTGCTCGGCTTTGCCGATCTGGTCGCCGGCCTCGAAGCGGAATGGGACGCGCTCGAGCGTGACGGGCGCGAGGCCACAATCACTTTCGGCCGGGTCGAATCGGATCCGAGCCAGCATGGCGGCAGCCGGGTGCTGGGCGAGCTTCGCTTTACGCTCGATGTACGCAGCGCCGAGGCGCCCGTACTGGAGCGGATCGAGGCCAGGCTGCACGCGCTTTTCTCCGAACTGGGCCGGAAGCGCGGCGTCAGCTTCGAGCCCGGACCGCGCTTCACCTGGGAGCCGGCGACGATGTCGCCGGCCTTGATCGCGAGGCTGGACCGTGCCGCCGGCGCGCTGCGGATCGAGGCGCCGCATGTTCCGAGCGGAGCCGGGCACGACGCGGCCAGCTTTGCCGGCGCCGGTATTGCCACCGCCATGATCTTCGTGCGCAACGAGAATGGCAGCCACAACCCGCATGAAGCCATGGAGGTCGCCGACCTCGACCAGGCGATCCGCCTGCTTCTCCAGTTCCTCACCGACTTTGACAATCTCCCGGGACAGCCATGAACCTTGCCGCCACTGCCTTGCTGGTCATCGATCTCCAGAATGAATACCGTCCCGATGCGGCCTGGCCGGTCATCGGCTATGACAAGGTGCTCGCCAATGCGGCCGCGCTGATCGAAGCCGCCCGCGCAGCGGGGGTGCCCGTCATCCATGCGCAGGCCTGGGTAAAGCCCGAAGAACGCGACGGCTATGCGAGGCAGGAAGAGATCCTGACCGAGGAATTTCGCTCGGCGATAGCGGGCAGCGATGGCGCCGCAATCTGCGCCGAGGTGGCGGCGCTGCCCGGCGACATCGTCATTCACAAGCACTGGCCGAGCGCCTTTCGCCGCACCGATCTGTCAAAACGGCTTGCCGACCTCAAGATAGAGAACCTGATTGTGACCGGGGTGCTAACTGACAGTTGTGTGACCGAGAGCGTGTTCGACGCGGTCTATCAAGGGTTCAGGGTCTGGCTGGTGAAGGAGGCCTGCGGCAGCATGAGCGAAGCCATGCACCGCACCGGCATGCTCGACATGGCCAACCGGCTCTATGGCGGCGGCATATTGCGCCTGCCCGAGGCGCTGAAGGCGCTCGGCGGCCGGCCGTACAAGGGCTGGCGCTGCACGCGGCCGGTGGAGTTCGTCTACACGCTGGAAACGGTGGACCGGATCTACGAGGCCCTGTGATCGGCGCGGCAGCCGCATGCGCCGCGGACAACTCTTGAGGCCGAGGGCTTGAGCACGGTGCCGGGCAGTGCTCCGGTCGGCCCGCCGCCGCTCCACACGGCCACGCCGTTGACGAAGACATGCTCGATGCCGGCGGCGGGCCGGTGCGGTTCTTCGAAAGTTGCGGTATCGATGATCGTCGCCGGATCGAAGATGACGAGGTCGGCGAAATTGCCTTCGGCCAGAAGCCCGCGCTGCTCGATGCCGAATTCCCGCGCCGGCAGGCCGGTCATGCGAAACACCGCCTCCTCCAGGCTGAACAGGCCGACATCCCTGGCGTAGTGGCCGAGCACGCGCGGGAACGTGCCCCAGAGGCGCGGATGCGGATGAATATCGTGCGGCAGGCCGTCGGAGCCGATCATGGTGCGTGGATGCGCGATGATGTTGCGCACATCCGTCTCGTCGAGCTGGAAGTAGACGGCGCCAGCCGGCAACAGCCTTTCGCCCGCTTCGCGCTCCGTGCAGTTCCATTCGCGCGCGATATCGGCGATCTCGCGCCTGGCCATTTCCGGATGCGGATCGGACCAAGTGACAAGGATTTTCAGTCCGGTGTCGCAACGCTCCAGCCGCAGCACGGTCGAGCTCGCGGCATAGGGATAGACATCCAGGCCGATGTCCATCGTCTCGCGCGCCCGGTCGATCCTTGCCAGAGAGGGCAGGCTTTTGCCGAAATTGGCGCGGCCGGTGCATTGGTGATGCGAGATGAACAGCTTGCCGCCTGCGTGGTCGGCAATGTCGATGGCTTCCTCGATCGCCTCGTCCATCGTCTCGAAATAGTTACGCGTATGGGTAACATAGGGGCCACCCAGGCCGGCCGCCGTCTCGGCCAGCGCCATGACCTCTTCGGTCGAGGACTTCACCGCCGGCGGGTAGTCGAGCCCCGTGCTGAGGCCGAAGGCACCCTCCGCCATTGCCTGCTCCACGACCTCCTGCATGGCCGCCGTCTCGGCCTTGTTGGCCGGGCGGTCTGTCACCTCCATGCAGCGCTGGCGCAAGGTGGTGTGGCCGACGAGGAGAGCCGCGTTGGTGGCGATGCCGCGTTGCCTGAGCTCGGCCACATACCCGGCAAAGCGATCGAAGCGGAAATTCTCCTGGCCACCGACCAGGGTAAAGGGCGGTGGCGGCGTCCTGTCGAGCAGCAGCGGTGCCAGGCTGACGCCGCAATTGCCGGCGATCACGGTAGTGACCCCCTGGCTGATCTTCGGGTCCATGCCGTGCGGCGCCAGGAGCGCGCCGTCGTCATGAGTGTGGACGTCGATGAAGCCCGGAGCCACGACCTTGCCCCGGGCATCGATCTCCCCGTTGCTCTTTGCATCTTCCAGGCGGCCGATGGCGGCGATCCGGTCATCGGTGACGGCAATGTCGGCTTCGAAAGGTGCCGAGCCGTCGCCGGCGATCAGCGTCGCGTGACGGATGACGAGGTCATAGGGCATTCGGTCTCAACCTTCCGGATTGGCGGCGATCTCCTCTCGGCGTCGCGCGACATAGGCATCGAGCTCTTCGCGGATCGCGGGGTCCATCACCGGTTCTTCGTAGTCCTGCAGCGCCTGCTGCCAGAGCTCCGTCGCTCGCTCGAGCGCGTCCTTGCCACCGGCTTCCTCCCAGGCGCCGTGGTTCTGCCAGTTCGACAGCATCGGCTGGTAGAAGGCGGTCGTGTAGCGTGACATGGTGTGTTCGGCACCGAAGAAATGGCCGCCGGCCGGAACCGACTTGATCGCTTCGAAACCGAGATCGTCCTCCTGGAAGGGCAGGGGGCGCAGGAACTCCATCATGTTCTGCAGGATCTCGACATCGAGCACGAGCTTTTCGTAGGACGCCGTCAAGCCGCCCTCCAGCCAGCCCGCCGCATGGTAGATCAAATTGGCGCCGCCCAGAACCGCGCCCCATGTCGCCATTTCCGTCTCGTAGGCGGCTTGCAGATCGACCACGTTCGAGGCATTCGCATTCGAGGTGCGGTAGGGCAGATTGTAGCGTCGCGCCAATTGGCCTGCGATGATGTTGGCCTTGGCGTTCTCCGGCGTGCCGAAGGCCGGCGCGCCCGACTTCATGTCGACATTGGAGGTGAAGGCGCCGTACATCACAGGGGTGCCGGGGTTGACCAGCTGCGTCAGCACCACGCCGAACAGAGCTTCGGCGTTCTGCTGGCAAAGCGCGGCGGCCAGCGTCACGGGCGTCATAGCGCCCATCAGGGTGAACGGCGTGACGGTCACCGGCTGGCCATGCTCGGCCATGGCGATCAGACCCTCGGCCATGGCGTCGTCGAACAGGCGTGGCGAGTTGATCGAGATGATCGTCGTCACGCCCGGCGAGGTCCGCATCTCCTCTACGGAAATGCCGCGCGCAATCGCCATCATGTTGATCCCGTCCATTGCCCTGGCGCTGCCGATCGCCGTGCAATGGAAGGAGAGGTCGCTGAGCGTCAAGTTGGCGTAATAGGTGTCGAGATGGCGCGAATTGGCCGGCAGTTCCATCGGCGCCACCACCTGGTTGCCGATGATGTGGATGGCGTTGAAGTGGTGCGCCAGCCGGATGAAGTTCTGATAGTCGGGAAGGTTGCCCTGGCGGCGGCCATTGATGCGGTCGTGGACATTGGGCGGGCCGGCGACCAGCCCGAAGACCAGCGAGTTGCCGCCAAGATGCACCTGCTTTTCCGGATTGCGGCTGGTCAGCGTGAAGGAGGAAGGCACCGCCCGCAGCGCTCCGCGCACCAGGCTTTCGTCGATGCGGATGACCTTCTCCTCGCGATCTACGATGGCGCCCGCAGCGGCGAACAGTTCCATCACCCGGTCGCTCATGACGCGGATGCCGAGTTCCGACAGGATGCGCATGGACGTGTCGTGCAGCCGCTCCATTCGCTCTTCATCGAGCAGTTGCATGGGCGGGTAGGGGTTCTTCACCTGCTCCCAGGGCAGTTGCGCGATGCCGCCTCCGCCGCGTCCGGCCTTTCCCCTGCGACCACCGCCGCGCCTGTCCTGTGTCATGTGGCTGCTTTCCTCTTGGCTTCAGTAACCGCGTTCGGGACTGACGACATTTTCAAGCGGCGCGCCGCCGCGGTAGCGCTTCAGATTGTCGGCGAACATGCGGACCGACTTGATGTCCCAGCCGTCATAGACCGCCGCGCAATGCGGGGTGATGGCGACATTCTCATAGCCCCACAGCGGATGGTCCGCAGGCAGGGGCTCGGTCGCGAAGACGTCGAGCGCTGCGCCCTTGATCTGCTTGCCGTCAAGGGCAGCGAGCAAGGCGGTTTCTTCGACGACGCCGCCGCGCGAGATGTCGATCAGCACGGCAGACGGCCTCATCGCGGCGAATTCCGCAGCACCGAGCAGGCCGCGCGTTGCAGGCAGCAGCGGAACGCAGCAGACGATGAAATCGGCACGCCCAAGCAGGGTCGGCAGCGCATCCGGGCCATGCACCTCGTCGAGGCCGTCCATGGCCTTCGGACGCGCGCGGATGCCCAGCGTGCGCATGCCCATGGCCCGTGCGCGGCTGGCGAGCGCCGTGCCAGTCTTGCCAAGGCCGATGATCAGTACCGTCTTGCCTTCGATCGGCTCAACCCGGCCGTCGCCCCACTGCCGCGCCTGCCGGCGGCGTTCGAAGCCGCGCAGGTCGAGCGAGAAGGACAGCATGGCGCCAAGCGCGTATTCCGCCAGCATGCCGGCGGCAACGCCAGCCGCGTTGGTCACAGTCAGCCGCTCCGGGTCCCAACGGCCGAGATGATCGGTGCCCGAGCCGCCCACGGAGACCCATTTCACGCTCGGGCTTTCGATCAGGGCCTGGCGTGGATAGCGCGGCGTGCCGTCGAAGCGCACGGAGTAGACCACTTCCGCCGCCACGCGGTCGATCAGTTCGGGCAGGGCGGCATAGCTGTCGCAGGCATGCACCGTGAGATCCGGATGCGTCTCCTCGAGCACGGCCAGCGCCGCGGCCGGCCGATCGGTGTGCAGGATGACGGATGGATCAGCCGACACGGTGTTGCTCAGCTCAAGCCAATATGGTCGGCCGCAGGACCGAGCGCCGCAACAAGCCTCTCACCGCTTTCGAAGGTTGCATTCTCGTGCGGAGCCCGCAGGTTCAGCCAACGCCTGTCACCCGAACGCACGGCCAGCACGGCCTTCATCGCCGGGATGAGGCCGGCATCCTGGATGATCTTGCGGAACGCCTTGATTGCCGCGTCGGCCTCGGCAATTTCTTCTCCGGCCACCGTGCGATCGTAGAGCGCGCGGATGGCCGCCGCATTGAGGTTGACGGTCGCCGAGATGCAGCCGACCGCGCCACTGGCGAGCCCCTTGGTCAGCTGCGCTTCCGAACTCGGGAAGACCGCGACGCCAGGCGCCGCGGCGATCACCGCCGCCGCATTGTTCCAGTCGCCGCCGCTGTCCTTGTAAGCCACGACGGTGTCGGGAAAGGCGTCGTTCAGGCGGGCGGTCAGGGCAGGACTGACGGGCACGCCGGAGTTCTGCGGAATGTGGTAGAGGATAATCTTCATGGCGGGGTTCGCCACTTTCTCGATCAGCTCGCTGTAGTAGCGCGCCTGGCCGTTGTCGCCGACGGCGGTGTAGAAGAACGATGGCAGCACCATTACCCCGGCGCAGCCGAGCCCGACGGCGTGGGCGGACAGCTCCGCGGTTTCGGACAGCGCGGTGACGCCGGTACCGGGCATCATTCGGCTCGGTGAGATGCCGGCCTCGACCAGCCATTCCAGAGCCTGCATGCGCTCGCGCAGGGATAGCGAAAGCGCCTCGCCCGTGGTGCCGAAGGGCGACAGGAAATGCGCGCCTTGGCCCAGCACCCATTTTGCGTGCGATATCCAGAGATCGCGCGCGATGCGGCCATCGCTCTCAAAAGGCGTCAGGATCGGGGCGATGGTTCCTTGCGGGCGGGTCATATGTGTCCTTCCATATCGATCGGCAAATCTATGCAGTCCATGGCCGCCGCTGCTGTCGCCCTGGCGAAGTAGGCCGACGCTGTGACGTCGAACAGTACATCAAAACCCTCTTGCGAGCGGAACGTGACCGCCTCGATGTGGCCAACGCGTGTCTGCGCTATGGCGTCGACGCCGAACGCACCGGCCCGGAGATCAAGCGCGCAGAGCCGCTCCATCGCTTGCGGCACGTGCCGGCCGGAGAGGCGCATCCACGCCCAACCTTCCTCGCGCCACGATGAATAGGCTTTCGGCCCGGTATCCTTCGTCCAGGCGGCCTTGAGGTCGGCGAGCGCGTCGCCGGCGCCTTCGGCAAGCAGCAGGATGTCCTCGTTGCCGAGGCGCAGAATCCGCATTCCGTGATGCGAGCCGATACGATTGATTGCGGGCAGCGAGACGCCGTGCGCCGTGAGCCAGGCGGCGCTGCCGCCGCCCTTCAGGCCAAAACGCGGAGTGGCCGTCAGGTCGTGGAGCGTCACCGCGCCGACCGGCAGCTTGGTGCCGTGCGCCGCGCCGCCGGCCATGAAGGGGAAGACCGAACTTGGCGCCACCTACATCTCCTGCCGTGCGTTGGCGGGATCGAAGAAGGCATGGCCGACCACCGGCACCTCGACCAGATTGCCGTTGCGGCATTTCACCGTAACCAGCCTGCCTTCGACGGCATCATCCTTATGGACGTAGGCGAGCCCGATGGTGCAGCCGAGCGTCGGCGAAAAGCCGATAGAGGTGACCTGACCGACAGGATGATTGCCGCGCAGGACGAGGCAGCTTTCGCCGGGTAGATCCCGGGCATCGGCGGGAAATCGCAGGCCGACGAGCTGGCGCGACTGGCCCAGCCTTGCGCGCATTTCGATCGACCGTTTGCCGACGAAAAACGGCTTCTTCTTCGACACCGCCCAGCCGAAACCGAGTTCGTCGGGCGTGGTGATCGCGTCGGTGTCCTGGCCGATCAGAATGTGACCCTTCTCCAGGCGCAGGATGCGGGAGGCTTCGAGACCGTAAGGCTTCAAACCATGCGGCTCGCCCGCAATCGTCACGGCGTCCCAAAGGGCGGGTGCGAGGCTGGATGGACAATGCAGTTCGTAACTCAACTCGCCGGTAAAGCCGATCCGCATGACGCGCACGGGCACGCCGGCGGCGACGCCTTCGCGGCCGCTGAGATAGGGGAATGCCTCGCGTCCGAAATCGATGTCGCTGTCCAGCGCCTCAAGCACGGCGCGGGCTTTCGGGCCGGTGACGTTCAGGCCGCTGAAGGCGCCGGACAGGTTGAGGACATCGACCCGCAAGCGCCATTGCGCGTTCCAGAACAGCATGTCGGCATAGACCCGCGCCACAGCCCCGGTGGTGGCGGTCACATAGAAGCGGTCGTCCGCCATGCGGTAGGCGACGCCGTCGTCGACCACCGAGCCCATCTCGTTGAGCATCAGGCAATAGCGCACACGACCGACCGGTTGATTGGCATGCGCCATCGTGTAAAGGCGGTCGAGGAATTCGCCGGCATCCGGGCCGCGAAGTTCCAGCTTGCCCAACGTGGACACGTCGAGCAGCCCGACCCCTTGCCGCACCGTCGTGATCTCGTCGCGGATCATCTTTTCGGCCGCCCCGGCATCGCCATAGAAATACGGCCGCCACCACGCGCCTACGGGCTTCATCATCGCGTTCAGCGCCAGATGCCTGGCATGCAATGCCGTGCGCCGCTCGAGCGGTTCGTGGTGACCGGCGAGCACGCCAAGCGTTTCCGGTCCAACCGGCGGGCGCGCAGTGGTGACGCCGACTTCGGCGACAGTGCGGTTGGTCGCCTCGGCAACGATCCTCGACGTTGCCAGCGCGGAATGGCGGCCTTGACTTGGGCCCATGCCGACGGTGGTAAAGCGTTTGACCAGCTCGATCTCGCGATAACCTTCCTTGACCGCGTTCTGCAGATCCTTGACCTGCAGATCTTCGTCGAAATCGACGAAGTCGCGGCCTTTCTGGTGGGGGACGATCGGCAGCACATGGATCGGACCGGCTACCGCAGGCCTGGGCAATATCCTGTCTTCTGCAACGGCGTGCCCGAGCCTTGAGAGGGCGGCAGCAGCCGCGCGACGGCCGTCGGCCATCGCGTCCTGCAGATGGCCGTCTGCGGCGACGGAGCCGGCAAGGTGGACCGGCGACGGGGGCAGGCTGAGCGTCATGGTTCCAACGGCGGCGTCATAACCGACCTTCGCGCCGGCCTGGCAAGGCAACTGCCAGGCGGGCACCTCGCCGGCCGAGACAGCCAGCAGGTCGCATGCGATCCAGCGGCCGCCGACACGAACCCGCGCCAGATGACGATTGCCCGCCGTCCCCTCGGCGGCTTCTATCGTCGCCGCCTTCCGGATGGCCACGCCCTTGCCGTGCAATTCGGCTTCGAAGAGGCCGGGCTCGCCGCCGGATCTCGGATCGGCAACGAGAGCGACCGAGACACCGGCCTCGACCAGATCGAGCGCCACGCCATAACCCTCGTCGCCGGTGGCCAGCACAACGGCCATTTGTCCTGGGCGAACGGCGTAATGACGGATCAGGCGTTGCGCGGCGCCACCGAGCATGATCCCAGGCAGGTCGTTGTTGCGGAAAATGGCGGGTTGCTCGATCGAGCCGGTCGCCAGGATGACAGCGCGCGCCCGGGTGCGAAAGAGCCGGTTGCCCTGGATCAGCGGCAGCCAATTGTCCTCATACCACCCGTTGCAGACGGTGCCGGTCAGCAGGCGCAGGTTTGGCAGCGCTTCCAGCTTGGAGGACAGGTCGGCAAGGAGCGCCGGATCATGCCGGCCATAGGTCAGCGAACCGCCGATCTCCGGGTTCTCGTCGCAAAGCACGACATCCGCGCCGGCCTCGGCGGCAGCGATGGCGGCGTTCAGTCCCGCCGGCCCGGCGCCGACCACCAGGATGTCGCAGTGTAGATGGGTTTTGTCGAAATGCCGGCGCGGGGCCGTGGTGTCGACGACGCCGAGCCCGGCCTTGCGGCGGATCATCGGCTCCCAGAATTTCAGCCAGCTGTCGCGGCGCGGTCCCATGAAGGTGCGGTAGTAGAAGCCGACCGGCAGGAATCGGCCCAGCCTGTCCATGATCGCATCGCGGTCGCGTTCGAGCGTACCGTTAACGTTCTGCGCGCTGACGCTGAGGCCTTCGCTGATCGGCGTGCGATCGGCAGCGACATTCGGCTCGAACGGCAGTTGCACCAGCGTGTTGGCATCGGCTCCGGTCATCGAGAGGATGCCGCGCGGCCGATGGTATTTGAAGGAACGCGACAGCACCCATTGGCCTGATGCAGCAAGCGCGCTGGCGATGCTGTCGCCGGCGAAGCCCTCGAAATTCCTGCCCTCGAATGTAAAGCGGACGGAACGCGTTCGGTCGATCCGGTTGCCCCAGGGCTCAGCCAGCCTATTCATGGATGAGCCCAACGTTCTGAAGCGTCGAAGGTGCGCAGGACCTCGTTGGTGACGAGGTCGCGCTCGGCCAGGAAGAAGTAATTGCTCGGCACGTGACGCCACCACTCCACCACGATGCCCTTGCGGTTTTCGGCCCGGAACAGATGTCGCGACCAGTCCGCGTCGGCGGTCCGATCGGGATCCGGCTCCGCGCGGACGGGTCCAAAGGATTGGAACTCGTCTATGTTGCGCGGGCCGTTCATCGGGCAGGTCAGGATCTTCATGGTTGGTAGCGTTTCATCAGTGACTGGCCGCCGTCGCGCCCATTTCGTTGAGCAGCCGGAAGGTCTCGAAACGCTCCAGTGCGAACGGCTTCAACAGGTCGGGGACGCGGCCCTTGGCGATGGTCTCCGCCATCCGCTTGCCCGCGACCGGCGTTGCCTTGAAGCCCCACGTCCCCCAACCGCAATCGAGCCAAAGGTTCTGGAGCGGGCTGGCACCCATAATGGGGCTGTAGTCCGGCGTCATATCGGTGATCCCGGCCCATTGCCGGAGCAGACGCACGCCTTGCAGGAAGGGGAAGAGATGCACGGCGCCTTCGGCGAGGTGTTCCTTCATGTCGAGGGTCGAGCGCGTCGAGTAGAGCTGATAGGGGTCGGAGCCGCCCCCAATGACGATTTCGCCGCGCGAGGACTGCACCAGATAGGTGTGCAGCGAGACGGAGGAGACCAGCGTGTGCAGCCACGGCTTCAGCGGCTGCGTCACCATCGCCTGCAGCGGATAGCAGCGGATGGGAAGTTCGACACCGGCCATCAGCGCCACGTCGTAGTTCATCCCGCCGGTGGCGATCAGCACCTGGCCGCAGGCGATACGGCCGCGGCTGGTCTTGACGGACTGGACCCGGTCGCCGACGACCTCGAAGCCTTCCACTTCGGTACGCTGATGGATCTCGACGCCGCGTCGCGACGCCTGCGCGGCATAGCCCCAGGCGACCGCATCGTGCCGCGCGGTGCCGCCGTCCTCATGCCAGAGCCCGCCGAGAATCTCGAGCGCGCCGCCATAGTCCATGTTGAGCGACGGCACGAGCTCCTCGACCATCTTCTGATCCACGACTTCGGTGCGTGTGCCAAGATGCTTGCCCATCTCGGCGCGCGAATGGAAGCTGCGCAGGGTCGCTTCCGTATGCGCCAGCGTCAGCTGGCCGCGCTGCGAGAACATGACGTTGAAGTCGAGTTCCTGGGAGAGGCCCTCGAACAGCTCGACGGCTTCCTTGTAGAAGGCGATGCCTTCCGGTGTGATGTAGTTCGAGCGGATGGTGGTGGTGTTGCGCGCGGTGTTGCCGCCCGCGAGATAGCCCTTCTCGATGACCGCAACGCTGCTTATGCCGTGATATTTCGACAGATGGTGGGCGCAGGCCAGGCCGTGGCCGCCGCCCCCGACAATGACGACATCGTAGGATGGCTTGAGATCGGGCGTTGCGGGAATGTCGCCGCTGACCGGATAGTCCCTGCTGAGACCGTATTTCAGAAGCCTGAGCGGCATGTCAGGCTACCACGCTGGCCGTTGGAGGGTCATGCTGACGAGGGGCGGATCGTAAAGCAATACCGATAGATCGAAGAAGCGGCTGTCCTGATCGGCAAGCGAAAGGACTGCGTCGCGGATCGCCATGGCGCGGCCCTGCCCAAGTACCGGCGTCGCGAACTCCAGGTATTTGGCCTCGATCTGAGCTGAGGTCAGCGGCGCCTCCGGTCCGCCGCGCGCATGGACATCGCCTGAAGCAAGGACGCGTCCATCCGTGGTCGTGATTGCAACATCGGCCCAGCGCCCCGCGGGGAAGCGGGCGCTGTGGCGCTCGCATTCCCGGACCGTGATGCGGCTCAGCATCTCGGCAACGGCTGCGTCCTCGAGCCCGCTGCCGGAAATGTGCTCCAGTCCGATGCGGCCATGCATGATGAAGATCGCAACGGCGAAGCGCAGGCTGTATTGCGCCTTCGACGTCGTGTCCGGCATGCCTTCGAACAGCGTCGCGGCGTAGTGGAAGCTGTTGACCTCGACATGATCAATGTCCGACGGCGTCAGATTGTGCGCCAGGAACAGGCCGCGCGTTGCGTCGATTGCGGCGTGCGCCCAGCGGCAGATCGGGTAGGGCTTCACATATTGATGCAGCACCTGCCAGAAGGCGCCGAGGTCCTGCCAATGGGCAGCGACTTCGGGATCCTCGACCGTGATTGCCGGCGCGCCGGTAAAGCCGCGTTCGGCCAGCACGGCGGCGGACAGGCCGGTCAGCGCGCCGATGCCCGAGCCGTCGTGCAGCATGGTCGGCGTGGCGATCTCGCGCATCATCTGGCTGCGCGGGCCATGATATTCGGCGATGCCGAGGGCCTCCCGGAATTGCCCGTCGCTGAGCCGCCGCAGCCTTGCGGCAAGCGCGGCCACGCCGAGCGCATTCCATGCGCCCGATGTATGGTAGTCCGAGACCGTCGCGTGCAGCGCTATCCCGGCCCGGCCGGCGACTTCGTAGCCGACGACAAGGGAGGCCAGCGCTTCCGGGCCGCTGAGGTCGGGGAGCGACTCCGCCAGCGCCGCCAGCGCCGGAACGACGGCGACGCCGATATGGCCCTTGGTCGGGCTATACCCGTCGTGGCCGTCGAGATTGTCGATCTGGGTCGCGGCGGCGTAAGCGGCTCCGGCGATGCTGGCGCGGCGGCCGTCGAAAAGCATGCGCGCCGAATAGAGCGGATCGGCGGAGCCGTAGAGAAGGGGGGCGGTGTCGCGGGCGATCCGGCCGGCTTCCATGGGGCCGGCTGCGATGGCTATTCCGAGCGTGTCGAGCAGGAGATAGCGCGCCTGCTCCAGGACAGGGGCCGGGAATACGTTTGCGGGCCGCCGCAACACGAAATCGGCAAGGCGAACGGCTACGCTGCTACTCGCGTCAGGCCCTTCACGCCGATGCGACGGCACAGCCACTGGCATCTCTCCCCTCTGCGTCACGACATCATTAATTTGGGTCCATCGCGCTTTCACGCAATTAGTTCGGCGGCTTTGACCAAAAATATCTATGTCTTGTCGCTTGCCCGCAATTGAATGCCGGCACATCCGTGGTTTACCTCTCCTTGCGCATTGCAGGAGCCCAAAGATGAAGCCACCGCCCCCGTTGAACTATATCAGGTCATTCGAGAGTTCGGCCCGGCACCTCTCCTTCACCCTGGCCGCCAAGGAACTGGGATACACGCAGGCGGCGGTCAGCACGCATGTCCGCGCGCTTGAACATTACATCGGCCGGCAATTGTTCATCCGCTATCCACGCAGCCTCAAGCTCACCGAAATGGGCGAGGCGTTCCTGCCGACCTTGCGGCAGGCGCTCGACCAGATCGACCAGGCAACGGAGGCGATCGTGACCTCGTCGCGCAATCGCACAGTGGTCGTCTCCTGCCCGATGAGCCTGGCGGAGAACTGGCTGGCGGGTTGCATGGCCGCCTTCCGCAAGAAACATCCCGAGATCGAGATCGTGCTGCACGGCACGATCTGGGAGGACCTCAGCGAGCAGATCGCCGACATCACCATTTCCACGCGGCGTTTCGATGACCGCCCGCCCGCCGGCATCCCGCTGTGGAACGACGAACTGGTTCTGCTGTGCGCGCCGACGCTGCTGGATGGCGAGGATGCGCTGAAGCAGCCCAACGATATCCTCAAGGTCGACTGGATCTTCGTGCATGGCCGGCAGGAATATTGGCAGGTCGTCACGTCGGCGCTGGGCGTCGACATGGACGATCACGACAAGGGCCTGACGACCAATGCTTCCAACATCGCGCTTGAACTTGCCGCCATGGGGGCAGGGCTCGTCGCCACCCAGCGCTCGCTTGCCCACGCCTATCTGCGGCGTGGACTGCTTGTCGAACCGTTTCCCGTCCGGCCGGCGAGCCCATGGAACTACTACCTCACTGAGAACCAGCTTTCGAAGGGAACCATCGCTCGCACCGTGCGGGAGTGGATTCTCCTGCGGGCGCAGGAGGATGGCGCTTAACGCGCAGTGCTCCGCAGGTCAGCGCATTCCGCCAAACTCAAAAATTGACACGCCAATGGCCTTGTTTTTTTAGGTCTTGTTGGCCGGTTTTCGGGCGTTTGGCGCGGCCCAAGCCCTTCCGGGATTTTTGCATCGCCTCTAACATCCCCGTCGTAAGGGGAATGAACGGGCGGAAAGCCCAAACCGGAGAATCACAATGACGATTTTCAAGAGCAACGGTGACCGCGTCCCGGCCGTCATCGAAAGCTACGCAGACGAAGTGAGGAAGGGCGGCATGGATCGCCGCGAGTTTCTTGCCATGGCGAGCGCGATGGGCGCTTCCACGGCGTTCGCCTATTCCATGATTGGCTCGTCGCCGGCGGAGGCCGCGGCCCTGGAGCCGGGCAAGAAGGGCGGCATCCTGAAGATGCAGATGATCATCAAGGAAATGAAGGATCCGCGCTCCTGGGACTGGTCCGAGATCGCCAATGTCATGCGCCAGTGCAATGACTACATGATCCGCTACACCACCGACTTCACCTTCGAGGGCCATCTGGTCGAAAGCTGGGAAGTCAGTGACGATGCCACCGAATACAGGCTGCATCTGCGCAAGGGCGTGAAGTGGTCGAATGGCGACGACTTCAATGCCGACGACATCGTCCACAATATCGAGCGCTGGTGCGACAAGGCTGCCGAAGGCAATTCGATGGCCGGTCGCATGAATTCCCTCATCGATCCCGCGACCAAGAAAGCGGCAGCCGGCGCCATCACCAAGGTCGACGACCACACGGTAAAGCTGAAATGCCAGCAGTCCGACGTCACGATCATTCCGGGCTTCGCGGACTATCCCGCCGTCATCGTCCATCGCGATTTCGACAAGAACGGCGGCGACATGCTCAAGACCCCCGGCACCGGTCCCTATGAGCTGATCTCCTACAAGGTCGGCGAATCGGCCTCGGTGCGGCGCCGCAAGGACTTCACCTGGTTCGGCGGCGACCCCTATCTCGATGGCGTCGACTGGACCGACTACGGATCGGACGCGTCCAACCCCGCTATCGCCAGCGCCTTCGAGGCCGGCGAGATCGATTGCAACTACCAGACGGTGGGCGGCACGGTCGACCTCTATGACAGCATGGGACTGGTCAAGGAGCCCGTCGTCACGGCCG
Organism: Mesorhizobium sp. ES1-1; assembly: GCF_020164785.1. Taxonomy (GTDB): domain Bacteria; phylum Pseudomonadota; class Alphaproteobacteria; order Rhizobiales; family Rhizobiaceae; genus Mesorhizobium. The sequence goes on from NZ_JAIUGX010000005.1 coordinate 163,775, forward strand.
GAACCATCGTGCTGCGCACCAACGTCACCAACAAGCCTTATGACGACAAGCGGGTGCGCAATGCCATCCAGCTCGCCGTCGACAATGAGACGGTGCTGAAGCTCGGCTATAGCGGTCTCGGACAGGTCGCCGAAAACCACCATGTCTGCCCAATCCATCCCGAATATTACCCCTTGCCGAAAGTTCCGCGCGATATTGCCAAGGCGAAGGCGCTGATGGCCGAGGCGGGCCAGACGGATCACGAGTTCGAATTGATCTCCTACGACGCGGACTATGTGAAGGACCCCGCGGACGTCGTCGCCGCGCAGATGCGGGAGGCCGGCTTCAAGGTCAAGCGCACCATCATTCCGGGGTCGTCGTTCTGGAACGACTGGACGAAATATCCCTGGTCGACGACGGACTGGGGCATGCGCCCGCTCGGCGTCCAGGTGCTGGCGATCGCCTATCGCAGCGGCGAGGCGTGGAACGAGTCCGGCTATGCCAACCCCGAATTCGACAAGAAGCTCAACGCGGCGCTGGCCATGCCCGATGTCGAGAAGCGCAAGGAACTGATGAAGGACGTCGAATCCATCCTGCAGGATTCCGGCATCCTGGTGCAGGCGTTCTGGCGTTCGCTGTACCGGCACCATCAAACCTATGTGAAGAACCTCGGCATGCACCAGACCTTCGAACTGCAGCTGGACAAGGTCTGGCTCGACAAGGCCTAGAGCCAGCCACCACGGCAAAAAGCCCAGGGGCGCATGTTGCGCCCCCGGGCACGCTAGGCGACTGTGATCGTCCCGCCAGCCAACAGATCTCCAAGGCGCTTGCCGAAAGCGCAAAGAAGAAAAGTCGCCGAACCAAGGGAAGAAATCTCGCTATGCGTACTCATGCACAAGCCGTTGTCATCGGCGGCGGCCTGATCGGCTGCTCGATCCTCTATCACCTTGCGAAATTCGGCTGGACGGATGTGGTCCTGCTGGAGCGCAACGAGTTGACTTCGGGGTCCACATGGCACGCGGCGGCCAATATTCACGGCCTGCATGATTCCACCAATATCAGCCGCCTCCAGCACTATACGATGGCGCTTTACAAGGAACTCGAGGCCGAGACAGGCCAGGGCTGCGGCATCTTCCAGCCGGGCTCGCTCTATCTCGCGCAGACCGAGGCCCGCGAGCATCAGCTGAGGCTTCAGGAGGCCAAGGCGCGGCGCTACAAGATGAATTTCTACGAAGTCGGGCGTGACGAAGCGGAGCGACTGCACCCGCTGGTCGATTTCGACGGCATACGCTGCATCATGTATGAGCCGGAAGGGGGCAATGTCGATCCGTCCGGCGTCACGGCCGCCTACGCGGCGGGCGCGCGCCAGCGCGGCGCCGAGATCCACCGCTTCACGCCGGTCACGGCGACCGAGGCGCAGCCCGACGGCAGCTGGATCGTGCGCACTCCAAAGGGCGACATCCACACGCAATGGGTTGTCAACGCCGCCGGCCTGTGGGGCAGGGAGGTCGCCGCCATGGCTGGCCTGCAGCTGCCTTTGATCCCCACCGAGCACCAGTATTTCGTCACCGAGACCATCCCGGAAATCGCCGCCATGGGCCGCCGCCTACCCTCGGTCGCCGATCGCGACGGCGAATATTACCTGCGCCAGGAAGGGCTCGGCCTGCTCATCGGCGCCTATGAGCGCAAGATGAAGTTCTGGGCGGAGGACGGAACACCGCTGGATTTCGGCCATGAGCTGTTTCCCGACGACCTCGACCGCATCGAAGAAAACATGATGCGCGCGATCGCGCGCGTGCCGGCCGTCGGCACCGCCGGCGTCAAGAAGGTGATCAACGGGCCGATGATCTGGTCGCCCGACAGCGCGGTGCTGTTCGGGCCGGTGCCGGAACTGAACAATTATTTCTGCTGCAACGGCATCATTCCGGGCTTCTCGCAGTCGGGGGGCATGGGCAAGCTGGCGGCCGAGTGGATGATGGAGGGCGAGCCTTCGCTCGACATGTTCCCCTGGGACATGGCGCGCTTCGGACACTGGGCCGGCAAGGCTTTCACCAAGGCGCGCGTGCAGGACCAATACAGCCACCGTTTCAAGATCCATTTCCCCAATGAGGAGCGCGCCGCCGGGCGGCCGGTCCGCACCCGGCCCGCCTATGAGCTGCAAAAGCAGATGGGCGCGGTGTTCGGCCTCAATTTCGGCTGGGAGCATCCGCTCTGGTTCGCTGCCGAGGGCGAGCCGCGCGAAGAGACGATCGGTTTCACGCGGCAGAACTGGTGGGCCCCCGTTGGACGCGAAGCGCGCATGCTGCGCGAGCATGCCGGCATCATCGACGTCTCGAACTTCGCCAAATACGAGGTCAAAGGCGCGGGCGCCGAGGCTTGGCTCAACGCGCTGTTCGCCAACCGCATGCCGACGGAAATCGGACGCTCCTGTCTCACGCCGCTGATCGGCAAGCGCGGCGGCATTGCCGGCGACTTCACCGTCACGAAGCTCGCGGACGACGAGTTCATGGTGTTCGGTTCCGGCATGGCCGAGCGTTTCCACCAGAGGTTCTTCAAGGCCGTCCCCTTGCCTGAAGGCACGACGTTCCGTTCTCGCACCGAGGAGCTGGCCGGCTTCAACGTCGCCGGCCCGAAGTCGCGCGAATTGCTGCAGCGCCTGACCAATGCAGACCTGTCGACCGAGGCGTTTGCCTTCATGCGCTCGCGGCGGATCTCGGTGGCCGGCGTCGATGTGGTGGCGCTGCGCGTCTCGTTTACCGGCGACCTGGGATGGGAACTTTATTGCAAGGCAGCCGACCAGGTCGCGCTTTACGAGGCGCTGCTCAAGGCCGGCAGTGAAATCGGCGCCGGACCGGTCGGCTCGCGCGCCCTGATGTCGTTGCGCGTCGAAAAGGGCTATGGCAGCTGGAGCCGCGAATACTCGCCTGAATATTGGCCGCAGGAGGTCAAGTTCGATCGGCTGGTCAAGATGGACAAAGGCGAGTTCCTCAACCGCGAGGCCTATGCCGCTGTCGCCGACAGGCCGGCGCGCGACGAGCTGATCATGCTGTCGATCGAAGCCAAGGATGCCGACGCGACCGGCGGCGAGCCGATCTTCCTGCCGGACGGCACGCCGATCGGCCAGGTATCGTCCGGTGCCTATGGCTATTTCGTCGAGCAGTCGCTGGCGCTCGGCTACGTCAAGGCCGGCTCGGCTCGGCCTGGAGACAAGGTATCGGTCGCCATATTGGGGAGGCCGCATGAGGCGGTGCTGTTGAAGCAGCCGCCCTTCGACCCCGAAGGCAAGCGGCTGCGGGCATAGGCTTTGCCCCTTTGGCCCCAGCCGGCTGCCGAAAGAACCACGATGGCGGGTATCGCCGGCGAACCCGACTCGGGGAAGATTTCAACCGCTGGCACAAAGGGGAATCGCATGATCAAACGGTATCTGCTGGGCACGTTGTTTGCCCTTGCCCTCGCATCGTCCGCAAACGCGGGAGACGTCAAGGTCGTCAATGACGCCGCATGGTTCGCCGAAGGACCGATCTGGTATCAGGACAAGCTCTTCTACGTGGAATATGGCCGCGGCACCGTGACCGTGTGGGACGGCAAGAAGAACGAGATCTTCTGGAAGATGGATGGCTGCGGCCCTTCGGCTGTGTTGCCGACCACGACCGGCGAATTCCTCGTCACCTGCTACGACAGCAATTTGATCGGCCGCATCTCCGCCGACGGCAAGACTCTGCCGGCCTATGACAAGGATAAGGACGGCAAGCCGTTCAGCGGACCCAACGACTTCGCGCCGGACAAGGATGGCGGGGTCTATTTCACCGGCTCGGGCAAGGGCGGCCCGCTGATCGACGCTTCGGCCTACTACATCGGCAAGGACGGCAGCGTGACCAAGGTTGCGGGCGACCTGCACAATGCCAATGGGCTTGTCATGTCGAATGACGGCAAGATCCTCTATCTGGTGGAGACGGAGGATAACCGGATCATCGAGTTCGACGTCCAGTCCGACCACACGCTGAGCAACCGCCGGGTCTTCCTGCGCCTCGACGATCTGTTCCCGAACCAGCCGCATATCTGGCCCGACGGCATCAAGATGGACAAGGCCGGAGAGATGTATATCGGCCAGAGCCCGCGCTCGCTCGACGCGCCAGGCAAGATCCTCGTCGTCGACAAGGATGCGAAGCTCGTGCGCACGCTTTCGGTGCCGTCGCCATCCATGCCGAACTTCGCCTTCGGACCGGACGAGAAGGTGCTCTATGTGATGGCGCTCGACCAGATCGACGCGGCGCCCTGGAAGGGCAAGGTCTACGAGGTGCCGAACAAGTAGTGAGCCACGGCCGACGGGCGAAGGGTTTCGCCCGTCCCTTGGGCGTGGGTCGGCTCAGCCGCCGAACCGGTCCAGCCAATGCTGGGCAAGGTCGGAGCGGCGGCAGATCCAGATGTCGGGATTGGCCTTGATCTTGTCGAGGAAGCGGGCGAGGCCGATCATGCGGCCGGGCCTTGCGGCGAGCCGGCAGTGAAGCGACACGGTCATCATGCGCGGTGTCTTCTCGCCTTCGGCCAGCAGCCAGTCCACGCCATCGCTGACATATTCGAAGAACTGGCTGCCGGTCTCCAGGCCCGAGCCACGCGAGAAGCGGCTGTCATTGTTGTCGAAACTGTGCGGCACGACCAGATGCCGCTTGGCATCGACATCGACGAAATAGGGCAGGTCGTCATTGTAGTCGTCGCAATCATAGAGGAAGCCGCCATGTTCGGCCACCAGCCGCCTTGTGTTGAGGCTGGGCCGGCCGGTGTACCAGCCGAGCGGGCGAATGCCCGTCAGGCGCTGGATGGTGTCGACCGTCATCGCGATGTGCTGGCGTTCCTCGTCCTCGCTCAGCGGCGCGTAGTCGATCCAGCGCCAGCCATGGCACACGATGTCGCTGCCAAGTGCTGCGATTGCCTTGCCGGCTTCCGGATTGAGCTCGAGCGCGCGGCCCACCACGTAGAAAGTCGGGATGATGTCCTTGTCCTGAAACAGCGACAACAGCCGCCAGACGCCGACGCGGGAGCCGTATTCATAGAGCGATTCCATGTTGCGGTTGCGCAGGCCCGGCACGGCCGGTGACACGGCAAGATCCGACAGGATCGCCTCGGAGACACCGTCGCCTTCGCCGATGCTGTATTCGGCCCCTTCCTCATAATTCACGACGATGTTGAGCGCCAATTTGGCGCCGCCCGGCCACTCGGCGGCCGGCGGCTTGTCGCCGTAGCCGATGAAATCGCGGGCGGGCAAATACGGCATTTTCAAATCTCCTCAATCTATGCGCTGCGCATGTCGATCAGTATGCGCAGCGCTCGGTCCATTATCTCTTGCGGGCCGACCGTCGCGCGCAGACAGTCCGTGAGGCCGTAACCGCCCAGGCCCCGGACGATGATGTCGGCCTCACGCAAGGTTCTCCCGGCGGTCTGCGCGGCTTCTGCGCTTGAGAAGCCGATCAGCACGAAGTTCGTCCGGCTCTGCGGAACATGGTAGCCGGCTGACCGCAGATCCTGCGCAAACCGATCGCGTATCTGCGCCGTACGGGCCACCGTTTCGCGCATATAGTCCTGGTCCTGGACCGCCGCGACCGCCATTGCGAGGCTTGCCGTGGTGACCTGGTTGGAGTTCTGGATCTTGCGCACCTCCGCGGCGATTGAAGGCGCAAACAATCCCCAGCCGACGCGCGCGCCGGCCAGGCCATAAGCCTTGGAAAGCGTGCGCAGCACGACAGTGTCGCTGCGCGCGACAAGGGCAAAGACAGGCCGTGGGTCCTGATCGTCGAACTCGCCATAGGCCTGGTCGATCACGAGCAGCACATCCCCACGCAAGGCGGCGCGCAAGCGCAGCAGTTCGGCGTTGCGGATGACCGTGCCGGTCGGGTTGCCGGGATTGCAGACGAAGACGATCCGCGTTGCGGGGGTGACAGCGGCGAGGATGCTGTCGACCGAGACGGCGAAATCCTGTTCCTCGGCCTTGACGTAGACGGCACCGGTGCGGGCCGTCGCGGAGGCCACGAAATTATAGGCATAGGATGTGCCCAGTACCTCTTCGCCCGGCCCCGCGAACGCCGCGATGGTGCAGCTGATCAGATCCATCGAGCCGGCGCCGCACAAGATCAAATCAGGTTCGACCCCATAGGCTTGCGCGATCGCTTCGCGCAGTTCCGTCCAGTCCGGGTCGGGATAGAGGTGGCTATGGGCAATCGCGTCCTGGCCAGCAGCGATCGCTCTCGGGCTGGGCGGAAAGGCGCTTTCGTTCTGAGCCAGGGTCGGCCGGTCATGGCCGCCGAGATTCGCCAGTGCGAACGCAGACATGGCCTCCACATGGGCCGCTGCTTTCAGGGGCATGAATGGTCCTTGGTACACATGCTGGGGTATACATGCTGGCCGAACGATCTAGGAGCAGGCTACAATTCGCATGCTCATGCACAAGCAAAATCGAGCCGCGCAATGGCTTCGAAAATCTGGCCCTCGTTGGATAGGTGACGAACCTTGCGAGGCGACGTCAGCTATACCTGCTTGCCACGTCCAACGCTGCATCAAGCCTGTCAGTCCGGCCGGTCAGGATTGACCAAGCCGAAGTTCGTAGCGGAAGGCAGGGAAGTCGACGGCGCGACCAAGCGTATTCCCGCAGTGCCGGAGTCGTGGCGCTGCCGCCGAAGCTCGCTATGGCGAGAAGCTAGAATTTGTAGTTCAGGCCGAGCCGGACGGTGTGGAATTTGTTGTCGAACTCGGTGTTGCTGCCACCGTAGTCGATCGTCTGATTTCCAAGGTCAACATAGAGATATTCGGCTTTCGCCGACCAGTGATCATCTAATGCGTACTCTATACCTGCGCCGGCCGTCCAACCGGTTTTCGTGCTCTTCTCCGAAAAGCTGTTGTCAGGTCCGTCAAGATAGCGGTTTTCCACGCTGCCAAATGCCAAACCGCCGGTGCCGTAGATCAACGTGCGATCCATAGCATAGCCGACGCGGCCACGAACGGTGCCGAACCAGTCGATCTTTGTGTCGTAGGTATCGCCTCGGACCCCAATGTTGATCTCGTCAGAGCCGCCATTGATATCGGCGCCGCTGAAATCGGCTTCGACACCCAGGACCAGTGAGTTCATCTGATAGTTGTAACCGACCTGCACGCCGCCGAGAAATCCGTCGACATCGTAGTCCTGGGTAGCGGCAAAACCCGGAGTGTTCGGAGCACTGAACGTAGCGTCGGTCTGACCGAAGCCGTAGCCTACGTGCCCGCCGACATAGAGGCCGGTCCAATTGAAGGCCGAGGCCGGTTCCATGACCACCGCGTCAGCAGCGAAGGAGGGGCTCGCTGCGAGAGCGAACAGCGATGAGATGACAAAAAGACGCTTCATAGGAGGCTCTTTGGCGTTCGAGGTGACTGCACCAATATGGCGCCACACCCAGAACGGACAATCCTGAATTGAAAGGGTATATTGCATTCTCCCAACATGTTGCCGAGGGGACACACACATCAGGGCGTATTGCGCAGCCCGCTGCCCCGGCAAACCGTGCATGTGATGACCGCGCCCTTGCATTGTCGACGGCGCGTGCCCGTGGGACAGCAGGTGCCTTGGGTCCGCAAGCTCTTGCTGCATTGAAAGACCTTGCCCGAACCCAGGCACTGTTGGCAGCGAAACTTCCTGAAATGCATCCACGCATCCGCCCGGAAAATGGCAGCTACGCGAGTTCAAGGCGTTTGGTTTCAACCACTCGATGTCAGGTACTTCGCCGCTTGGACAGGGGCGTTGGCGCTGTGTCCCAGGTGCGGGGTCGGCATCCGGCTTCGCCCGGCGCCGTCATCTTTAAGCCTAGGGAAGGGTGGAGGCGGATTCCTGATGCACGGCCCGCCTTCTGTTTCCACTGGTGCTTTCGATGCCCGCCACAAGGGTGGCGACGAAGGTCAGTAACTCGCCTTCGAGGTCTGTTGGCGCTAGACCGATGAAGCGGTCTTCGAGCGAAACAGTGACGATGCCGTGCACCGCCGAGAACAGGGTGCGCGCGCGGGCAAGAAGTTCCGGCCTGTCCAGAGCGGGAAGCAGTGTAGCGAGTGGGTCGACCAGATGCTGGATCAGGACAGCATGCTCGGCCAGATGCCATTCGGGCACCGGCACACCCGGCGTCATGCGATGCTCGAAAAGGGCCCTCCACGCCATGCGGTTGTCACGTGCGAAGCTGAGATAGGCCTTGGCCAGCGCCATCAACTTTGCTCTCGGCGCCGCTGCCCCGGCCGCCTCGTGCTGCAGGGCGGCCCCAAGTTTGGCCAGCGTGATCGAATTGACATGCAGGACAAGCTCATCGAGATCGGCAAAGGCGGTGTAAAGCGCACCCAGGGCGCAGCCGGCATCGGCCGTGACGTCGCGGGCGCGCAACCCGGCCAGGCCTGCGGATTGGATGCGCGCTCGCGCGGCCTCGATCAGCCTGCCCCTCAAGTCCTCACGCCTGGCGTCCCGTGCTGCGGTCATTAACCTTCCTCGCCGAAATTATGAACGACGTTCATTTTTGTCTTGAACGCTGTTCATGATGTGTTACGTTGCAATCATGAACAACGTTCATAGAGGAGAAACCGGAACGATGAAACAGTTTTTTGCCCTTGTGCGTGGCCGCAGCCACGATGCAGCCGAAGCGGTCGTCGACCGCAACGCGCTGGTGATCCTGCGCCAGCAGGTGCGCGATTGCGCCGAAGCGATTGCCGCCGCGCGCCGGGCCGTGGCAATCGCCATTGCCCAGAACGATCAGGAGGTCGCGCAATTCAAGAAGCTCGTCGCCCGCATCGACGATCTGGAGCAGCGGACCATGGCGGCGCTCGAACAGGGGCGCAATGATCTTGCCCGCGAAGCAGCCGAAACCATCGCCCTGCTGGAAGCCGAACGCGACGCCTCCGACGAGGCGCAGAAGACCTTCGGCGCCGAGATCGAGCGGCTGAAGCGGATTGTGCGCGCTTCCGAGATGCGGCTGCGCGAATTGCAGCGCGGCCAGCGCATCGTCGCCGCGGTCGATACCACCCAGCGTCTGCGTGAAAGCGCGCCCGGCTCCAGCCTGTCGGCGCTCAAGGATGCCGAGGAGACATTGCTCCGCCTGCGCACAAGGCAAAAGCAAATCGACGCGGCCGCCGCCGCCATGGCCGAAATGGAACAGTCGGGCGACCCTGCGGCGGTCAGCGAGAAGCTGGCGGCGGCCGGCTGCGGCATGCCGCTGAGGAGCAGCGCCGACGCCGTGCTCGAACGGCTGGCCAGCAAGATCGCCAGGCCGGCCTGACTGCATCAGGCCTGAAACAGACCGACGCCGACCCGACCTAACCCCGAAACAAAAGGATCATACCGATGTCCCCGAATACCTACGCCCCCAAGGACTCAAGCGCCTGGAAGACCTTCACCATGGTCAGTTTTGCTGTTGCCGCATCGATGATGGCCGGCGGCATCTACTTTCTGGAGGCGAGCTTCGCCGCCAAGGGGTTCTACGCCATGGCCGCCATCATGCTTGTGCACACCTCGATCACCATCACCAAGACCATGCGTGACTCGGAAGAGGCAGGCCGTTTCATCAACCGGCTGGAAGACGCCAAGACCGAGAAGCTTTTGATGGAAGTCAGCCGCAGTAACGAAGTGTAACGGCCTTCCCGTTACACCAGGCTCAAACCGCGCAAGGCCGCCGATCGGTCCCAGAAGGATTGCACCGGTCTTGCCCAATGGAAGTCGCCGCTATGGAAATCGCCCCGATCAACCGTCCGACAAGTCATCTGATGACGTCCCGGCGCTTTGCGCCCTTGTTCTGGACGCAGTTCCTGTCCGCCTTCAACGATAATTTCCTCAAGAACACACTGGTGTTCCTCATTCTGTTCACGCTGGCGGCGGACCAGGCGGCGTCGCTGGTCACCCTGGCGGGCGCCGTCTTCATGGCCCCCTTCCTGTTCCTCTCTGCGCTCGGCGGAGAGATCGCCGACCGCTTCGACAAGGCCCTGATAGCCAAGCGGCTGAAGTTCGCCGAGATCGCGGCGGCCGCAGTCTCCGTCGCCGGCATCGCCCTGTCGTCCATTCCCGTGCTGATGACGGCGCTTCTGATGTTCGGCATCATCTCGGCCCTGTTCGGCCCGATCAAATACGGCATCCTGCCGGATCACCTCGAACGCAAGGAATTGCCGCGCGCCAACGCCTGGATCGAATCGGCGACCTTCGCCGCCATCCTCGGCGGCACCATCGCCGGTGGCGTCGTCTCGGCCGACGGGATCGGCGTCACGGTCTTCGGACCGATCATGATGATGCTTGCCGTCGCCTGCTGGCTTGTCAGCCGCTACATTCCCTCGACGGGTTCGGCGGCCCCCGACCTTGTCATCGACAGGAACATCTTCCGCTCGACCTGGCGCCAGGTCAGCGAGCTGCGCACCGACAAGCGGATCTGGCGCGCGGGCTTGATGACGTCGTGGTTCTGGCTGATCGGCGCCATCGTCCTGTCGATCCTGCCGACACTGATCAAGGGTTCGCTTGGCGGCAACGAGATGGCGGTCACCGTCTATCTCGCCGTGTTCGCGGTTTCGATCGCTATCGGCTCGGCAATCGCGGCGTGGATGTCGCAGGGACGCATTGTGCTGCTGCCGGCGCCGGTCGGCACGGCGCTGCTGGCGCTGTTCGGCCTGCACCTGGCCTGGACGATCTGGAGCATGCAGCCTTCGGCCGCGGCCGAAACGCTTGGCGTCTTCTTCGCCGGGCCCAACACCCTCCGTGTCGCGATCGACCTGGCCGGCATGGCTATCGCCAGCGCCTTCCTCGTCGTGCCCACCTTCGCTGCCGTGCAGGCCTGGTCGCCCGAGGCGCGCCGCGCCCGCGTCGTCGCGGCGGTCAGCATCGTCAATGCAGGTTTCATGACCGTCGGCGGCATTGTTGTGGCCGCGATCCAGACCAAGGTTTCCACCGGAGGAATCCTGTTCGGCCTCGCCGCGGCAAACGCCGCCGCCGCCTGGTTGATGTTGAAATATCTGCCGACCAACGCTTTCCGCGATTTCGTCTCCATCCTGTTCCGGGCCTTCCTGCGCCTGGAGGTCGAAGGCATGGAGAACCTCAAGGCGGCCGGCAAGGCGCCGATCCTGGCGCTCAACCATGTCAGCTTTCTCGACGGCCCGCTCGCCTTGACGCTGACCGACGAAGAGCCGGTCTTCGCGATCGACTACACGATCGCGCAGGCCTGGTGGATGAAGCCGTTCATGAAGCTCGCCCGCGCTCTGCCCCTCAACCCGGCCAAGCCGATGTCGACCCGAACGCTGATCAAGATCGTGCAGGGCGGCGACCCGCTGGTCATCTTCCCCGAGGGTCGCATCACCGTCACCGGCAGCTTGATGAAGGTCTATGATGGCGCCGCCATGGTGGCCGACAAGACCGGCTCGATGGTCGTGCCGGTGCGTATCGACGGGCTGGAGAAGAGCTATTTCTCGCGCCTGTCGTCCCAGCATGGGCGCCGCCGCCTGTTTCCGAAGGTCAAGGTGACCATTCTCGAACCGGTCAAGCTCGAGGTTGAGCCGGAACTGCGCGGCCGCAAGCGTCGCGCCGCAGCCGGCAATGCCCTCTACCAGGTGATGTCGGATCTCGTGTTCCGCACCCAGGATATCGACAGGACGGTGCTGGAAAAGATCATCCAGACCGCCTCCACACGCGGCATGAAGCAACTCGCCGTGCAGGATCCGGTGACCGGTTCGCTGAGCTACGGCAAGCTGCTGACGGCCGCGGCCGTGCTCGGCGCCAAATTCGAACAACTCTATGCCGGCCAGCCGACGCTGGGCGTCATGCTGCCCAATGCCAATGGCGCCTGCGCCGCCCTGCTTGGCGTCATGTCATCCGGCAAGGTCCCGGCGATGATCAACTTCACCGCGGGCGCGGCCAATATCCTGTCTGCGTGCAAGGCCGCCGAAGTGCGCACCGTGCTCACCTCGCGCGCCTTCGTCGAACAGGCAAAGCTCGGTCCCGTCGTCGAGGAACTCGGCCGTTCGGTCGACATCGTCTGGCTCGACGATCTGCGCACGACGATCGGCCTCAAGGACAAGCTGCTCGGCCTCCTGCGCAAGAGCAGGCCGCGAGTTGCCCGCAAGCCCGACGATCCGGCGGTGATCCTGTTCACCTCGGGTTCGGAAGGCACGCCGAAGGGCGTGGTGCTCACGCACCGCAACATCCTTGCCAACGCCGCCCAGGCTGCCTCGCGCATCGACTTCCACTCGGGCGACAAGGTCTTCAACGTCTTGCCGATCTTCCATTCCTTCGGCATGACGGCGGGCACGGTGCTGCCGCTGATCTCGGGCGTGCCGGTCTATTTCTATCCTTCGCCGCTGCATTACCGCATCGTGCCGGAGCTGATCTACGGCTCGAATGCGACGATCATCTTCGGCACCGACACGTTCCTGTCCGGCTATGCGCGCACCGCGCACCCTTATGATTTCCGCTCGATACGCTATTGCTTTGCCGGCGCGGAACCGGTTAAGGCGGCGACGCGCATGACCTATATGGAGAAGTTCGGCGTGCGCATCCTCGAGGGCTATGGCGTGACGGAGGCGGCACCGGTGATCTCGATCAACACGCCGATGTACAACCGCTCCGGAACCGTCGGCAAAATCATGCCGGGCATGGAATATCGCCTCGACCCGGTGCCCGGCGTCGATGATGGCGGACGGCTTTTCGTGCGCGGACCCAATGTCATGGCCGGCTATCTCCGGGCCGAGAAGCCCGGCGTGCTCGAGCCACTTGAAAATGGCTGGCACGACACGGGCGACATCGTCGATATCGACGAAACCGGCTTCATCACCATTCGCGGCCGCGCCAAGCGCTTCGCCAAGATCGGCGGCGAGATGATCTCGCTGGCGGCGGTCGAGGCGCTGGCGGGCGAACTGTGGAAGGGCTCGCTGTCGGCCGTCGCCACGGTGCCGGACACGCGCAAGGGCGAGAGGCTGATCCTCATCACCGAGGCCGCCGGCGCCACGCGGGCTGAGTTCCTGACCTTCGCCAAGGCCAATGGCGCCATGGATTTGATGGTGCCGGCCGAAGTGTTGGTGGTGGCCAAGGTGCCCGTGCTTGGCTCCGGCAAGCTCGACTTTGCCGGCATAAGCAAAATGGTGCGCGACCAGGAAGCCATGAAGATCAAGGCCGCCTGATCGGAGACGCGAACAGGCCGGCGCGGGACGCCGGCCTGTTCAGACGATAAGCCCTTGAAGCGGCAACCGTGCGCGGCCGGGTACGGATCCCGCAATTCCGGCCCGCAGCGCATTGATCAGCCGCCGCTCCGCCGGGATGGAAAAATGCCGGGTGCAGATCTCCGCACTTTGCGGGTGATCGGCGACGGCCGCCATCGGCCAGGCAGCGAAGCCGAGCCGTGTCAGGCCGAGCCAGAACCGGTAAAAGGCGCTGCCCGACTCCACGGGAGATTCCTCGCGCGGGCGGTGGAACAGCGCAATCGCCGCCGCCGACCTCGTCTTCGATCCTTCGCCCGTCAGCGCCTTGCCCAATCCCAGCGCATCGATGGCTTCGAACAGCCGCGTTCCCAGGACCGCTCCAGCGCTGAATCCTTCCAGCGAACCCATGCGCAGCGCGTCGAGATTGAGGCCGTCGGCATCGTAGCGCGGATGCGAGCGCGCCAGCCGCATCCAGCCCACAAGCTCGCGGCGGAAAGCGGGTTGGTTTTGGCCGACATGAACCGCTTGAGGTCGCTCAGCATCGGCGAGACGTGGGGCGTGTCGTCGCCATAGGCATTGAAGGGCGCGCGAAAGAAGACGGCCATGTCGCGCTGGAGGATGGCGATCAACCCTTCGCCTCCCGCTGCGAGATCAGCATGGCCATGCGCTGGACGGCGCGCAGTTCCATCTTGACGCCCGGCGACGAGGCCAACGCCGGCATGTTGAGCGCCACCACGCTCAACGGCTCGAGCGTCGCCAGCAGCACATGCGTCGCCTCGTACTTCTCGAACAGCCAGGCCAGTTGCTCGCGTATATCCTGGTCGAACCGGGCGTCCGGCTGCGCATTGGCGAGGGTGAGCACGGGAACCTGCTGCAGCGCCCGGGCCAGCGCCTTGAGGTCGAAATCGCCAAGCTCGGCGGCAGGCAGGATCAACGCCCCGTCGACCAGCATATGATGCTGCAGGCCACGCAGGAAACCAGCCGAATCCGTGAGGTCGCCTTCGGCCATGTGCCGCAGCAGCGAATCGCGGCGTTGTTCGGCTCCCAGGCTGACGCTGTCATTGTAGATGACGGCCAGCAGCGTCGCGGAAAGCACGATCACCACGCCCTGCACGCTGCCGCGCCAGCCGAGATCGTCGATGCCGCCCAGCGCCAGCCCGGCAAACACCGAGCTCAGGGCGATGACGGCGAAAGCGCCGATCGTGTCGCGGTGGCCAAGGCTCGCGCGTCCGAGGCCGATCGTCAGCCAGCACAGGAACAGGATGGCGATGCCGCCGAGCCGCACCGGAACCTCGAACAGACCCGGCCGGTAATCCGTGATCATGAACGGAATGATCAGAAGCAGCGACAGCGCCATGCGCTCGACCGTACGGTTCTCGGCTGCCGAAAGACTGCCGCGATCGCGCTTCATCACCAGCCAGCCGATCGCCAGGAAGCCACCGAACTGGAAGGCCAGGAGCGCGGCCATCCGCCAGGGTTCGGCGAAGCGCTCCGGGACGAGGGCCAGCAAGAAGAACAGCGCGGCGCCGCCTGCGGCGAAGAATTTCAGCGCGAAGGGCGCATGCCGGCGCAGCAAGCCCTCGGTGAGCAGCAGCGCCGCCAGCGGCAGCAGACCCGCTGCCACGATGGTGGCGAAGCGGAAGATGGCGAGGCCCGTGGTCCAGTCGAGGATGCGGCAGGCGAGCAGCGCTGCCAGCACCCTCAGACCGAACAGGAAGCGCCTTGACAGCGGATCGGCCAGGTCGCGCCCGCCGACGACCGAGATCACGATCAGCAGGCCGATCAAAGCGGCGAGCGAGGTGATGGTGTCGGCGACCAGCGTGCCGTCGAAACTCATCGCCCGGTGCCGCAGACGAGCACGGTCGCGTTCCGCAGCCTGGTCTGCTGGGCTTCGCTGGCGAATGCGATGTTGCGGATCGTGAATTCCCCGTAGCTGAATCCTAGCGTGTCCATGGTCTCAACATGTTCCATTGGCGGCTGGAGTCGGCCCAGTGAACCACCGGCAGCACCAGCCGCTGGAGTGTGGCGGCGGCCCCGGCCACGCCAAGGGCGGCAAGTGATCCGCGCGGAACCGCGTCGGCGAGATAGGTGCGCGCGGCCTGGAAATTCATCTGGCCGATCTGCAGCACATCGTCGCCCCGGCCGTAATCGAGTTCCTTGTGGCAGAACTCATTATAGGTCTCGTCCCTGTGCTTGGCCGCGTCGTCGAACGACTTCTTCAGATCGTCGGAGCCGCCCGTATAGGCATTGGTGATGACGAAGCGTTCTTCGTCGAAACCGGCCTCGGGGCCGACGCCGAAGACATGGCGGTGACGCGCCATGATCTGCCGCGCCAGAAGCACATGAGTCAGCGAGCGCCGCGCGCCGGCATGCGGGCCGGGAAACACATTGGTGAAGGCTTCGGCGACCATGCCGACGACGGCGGGGACCTGGGTGACGTTGGAGATCCAGATCGGCCTCAGCTGATTGCGCAGGAACATCAGGAAGCAGGTCAGGCCGTAGAGGATCCAGCTCAGGCCGCGGCTACGCTCGTCCGGATCGACCATGACCAGGCCCAGATGCAGCACCTCATAGGGCTTGCGGGCGAGCGAGATCTCCATCAGGGCCAGCGCGTTGAAGGCAATCGGCCGCCCGTCGCTGCGCCTGTAGACGATGGTGATGATGGACTGTTCCAGGCGGCCGCGGTCGCCGGAAAAGACGCCATAGGTCAGGCTGTCTGCCTTCAGCGTCTTCGACGCGACCAGACACAGATCCCGGGTCAGCTGCTCCAGCTCGGCCGGCTCCATCCAGCGTCCGGGCCGCTCGACGACCCGCGTCTCGTAGCCGTCCGACACGCGCATGCGCACGTCCATGAACCGACCCGGCAGGAGTTGCAGAACCGCGTGTAGCAAGACTTATCATCTCCTGGGATTGGAACCCTGCAGTAGATGAATTCCCCTAAGATGCAGTAAAGTCAGTATTGATGATATTCGATCGGTCTTATCGATGTATAAAGCATAGCTGATTTTGCCGACGAGATCAGTGAATTTGCCAATTCGCCGCGTGTTTTCCCGCATCAGCGGCCAGGCTTGTCGTCTCGGTCGATGAGAATGCGCTCGGCGGCACCCTCGAGATCTTCATACTGACCGCTCCTCAGCGCCCATAGGAAGCCGCCAAGTCCAAGCGCGCCGAGGAACAGCGCCACGGGGATGAGATAGGCGAGGGTGGTCACGACGGTTGCGCCAATTGTCCGGCGCCGGAGCGCTTGCCCGGCCCGGCGGTTCGGGCCGCTGGATCTGCGCCAAGGCCTTGCAGGCGCAGTGCATTCGCGATGACCAGCAGCGAAGAGGCGGACATGGCGATCGCCGCGATCAGTGGCGTGACATGCCCCAATATGGCGATCGGCACGGCGACGGCATTGTAGACGATTGCAATGACGATGTTCTGGCGGATCAGGCTTCCCGCCTTTCGCGAGACCTCCAGGGCGAGGGGCACTGCCAGCAGGCTTTCGCGCAAGAAGACGAAATCGGCCGCGTTACGGCCGATGTCGGCGGCGGTCGCCGGAGCCATCGAGACATGCGCCGCGCTCAATGCGGGCGTGTCATTGAGGCCGTCGCCAACCATCAGGACCCTGTGCCCGTCTTTCGCCATGGTGTCGATGCGCTCAACCTTGCGGGACGGCAACAGGGACGGAACGAAGTCGTCGATACCCAGCATGCCAGAGACGTTGCGACAGGAGGCCTCGGTATCGCCCGACAGCATTTCCACTGAAACCTGCGTGTCGTTCAACCGCTCGATCGCTGCCCTTGCATCGGCACGCAGCACATCCTCGAACTCGAAGGTGGCGACAAACACCCCGTCTTTCGCCAGGACCGTTCCGCCATCGCCATCTCTGCCGCCGCTTCCGGTTGGCGCCTGCCATCCGGCCCAGCCGCGCCGGCCCAGCCGCCAGATGCTCCCGGCGGCCTTGGCTTCGATGCCGAAGCCCGGATGCTCGCTGACGGCATCGAATTCATGCCGTCCGCCCAAGCCCGCAATGGCCTTTGAATAGGGGTGGCGCGAATGCGCCGCCATGCCTGCCGCGATTGCCAGCATAGCCGGGTCGATGGACGCCGCATTGACGAGCCGGGCCTGTCCGTGCGTAAGCGTGCCGGTCTTGTCGAACACCGCCCTATCGATCGTCGCCAGGCGCTCCATGGCCGACCCGTCCTTGACCATGATGCCGTTCTCGAACAGGCGCCGTGCGGCGACCACCTGGACGATCGGCACGGCGAGGCCGAGCGCGCATGGGCATGTGATGATCAGGACGGCGATGGCGATCGTCATCGCCCGGTGCCAGTCGCCGGTCGCCGCCATCCAGCCGAGGAAAGTCACGAAGGCGGTGAGATGAACCACCGGCGCGTAGAGCGCCGAGACGCGGTCGGCGATCCGGCGATACTGAGCCCGCCCGCCTTCGGCGGCCTCCATCAGCCGGACCATTTCCGCCAGGAACGAATCCCTGGCGGCGGCCGTCGCCACGATCGTCAGCGGGCCGGTAAGGTTGAGGATGCCGGCCTGCACGGTGTCGTCCGGCACGGCGTTCCTTGGCGTGCTCTCGCCCGAGACCAGGGAGCAGTCGAGGTCCGATGTCCCCCGGATGATCTTGCCGTCGACGGGGATCCGTTCGCCGGCAGCGATCAGGAGCTGCATGCCCGGTTCAATCTCGCCAACCGGCAGATAATCGCGCGCGCCGTCGCCGCGCAGCACCAGGGCGCCCCGCGCGGCCAGACGCGACAGGCCCTTCACGGCAGTGCGGGCACGCTCTCGCATGACGTAATCCAGTGTGCGGCCGATCAGCAGGAAGAACAGCAGCGATACCGACGCGTCGAAATAGGCGTGATCGCCGTGATTGATGGTCTCGTAAAGGCTCATGGCGTAGGCGAGCGAGACGCCGACCGCGATGGGCACGTCCATGTTCATGCGGCCGTGGCGCAGCGCGTTCGAGGCCGAGCGGAAGAAGATGCCGCCGGCGAAGGCGAGCGCCGGGATCGCGATCAGGGCCGAGACCCAGTGGAACAGGTCGCGGGTCGCGCCTTCGGCGCCGGACCAGACCGAGACCGAAAGCAGCATGATGTTTCCCGCCGCAAAGCCGGCGACAGCGACAGCACGAATCAGCTCCGAAAGCGTCTTGTCGCTTTCATCCGCCTCGGGGTCGAACAGATGCGCCTGGTAGCCGAGCCGCCCGAGCGCCGCGACGAAAGGCGGGACCTCGTCGCCGCGCCATTTGACCGACACGCGTTTGGTGGACAGGTTGACGCGAGCGTCCTCAACGCGATGAAGCTTTGCAAGCGCCGTCTCGATCGCCTGGATGCAGGCTGCGCAATGCACGGTGGGAACCGAAAGGTCGGTCTGGCGCAGGTCATCGCCAAGCGACCGGCTTGCCAGCCTGATCTCCTGCGAGGATGGCAGGACGGAGGCGACCCCATCCAGATCCAGCGCCATTTCCGCGCCTGGCGCACAACAGCTCATTGCAGCGCCCCATGGGAGATTATGATCCTGCGGACATCGCGGTAGGGTTTGGCGAGGCCGGCATCGGCGTCCACTTCGACGATCCAGACCCCGTCCCTGGGCACGTGTTGCGCGGCGAATTCCTGACCCGTGGCGAGGGCAAGGGTGACGGACTTGTCCTCGGACTCGTAGGCCGGGTGGCGAAACAGCACTTTGACCCCATGCAAGGGAACAGGCTTGCCGGCGGCGTCGGTCAGGCTGTAGCGGACCTCGCCCGATGCGATGGTCAGTTTGCCTACCCAGCCGAGGGCTGCCTGCGCGCGCCCTTCCTCCGCCTTCTTGTTGAATTGCTGGCTCGCCACATAGGTGTTTTCGACGACAAGTCCGGTCCAGCTGGTGTTGGCCAACGTCGCCATCGTCACGTTGACCGCTATGACCACGCCGAAAAAGGCGAGGATGATGGCCAACATGTGCTTGCCGGTGAATTCGCGTGGCTTTTGCGCCTTGGCGGTCATCTGGCGATCTCCGGTGCGTTGAAGGTGGCGGTGTATTCGTCCGCTTCGAAACTCGCCTTGTCCTCGACGCGGAAGGTGAAGGTCTGCGCCGCGCCCTGGATATGGCCGGCCGGCTGGCGGACGAAAATCTTCAGCATCTTCAGCCGGTCGGGCTCGACCGAAATCGGGACGGAACGACCGACGGGCAGATCGATGCCGACGACGCTCATCTCTGCGCCGGGCAGGCCCTGCATGGTGACCATGATCGTCCTTGGCTCGGGGATCATGTTGAGCAGCTTGACGGTGTAACCGTTGCGGATCGAACCGTCGGACAGCGTGACGAACTGGGGATTGCGGTCATGCAGCACGTGGACTTCCAGCCTGTCGCGCGTCAGCAGCGAATAGAGCAGGCCAACGCCGATCAGCGACCACACAGCCATGTAGATGTAAGTGCGTGGCCGGAAGATCTTGCGGATATGAAAGTGGGCCAGCTTGTCGGTGAACGTGCCGTCGGCCTTCCTGACCAGCGACGGATTGACGGAAGTGGAACCGCTCGCGGTCGCCAGCATCATGTTGGCGTTGTAGTCGGAGAGGGTGGCGTAGGAGATCAGTCCGCCCTCTCGGCCCAGCTT
Source organism: Mesorhizobium sp. ES1-1 (assembly GCF_020164785.1). GTDB lineage: Bacteria > Pseudomonadota > Alphaproteobacteria > Rhizobiales > Rhizobiaceae > Mesorhizobium. The sequence continues at coordinate 183,507 of NZ_JAIUGX010000005.1, forward strand.
GTCCATGACGCCGTCGCAGGCGTCGATGCACAGCGCGCAGGTGATGCATTCGAGCTGCTGGCCATCGCGAATGTCTATCCCCATTGGACAGACCGCGACGCAGGCATTGCAGTCGACGCAATCGCCGACGGGCAGCCCTGCGGCAACGACCTTCTTGGCGTGACGCGAGCGCGGTTCGCCGCGCCAGTCATTGTAGGTGACGGTGAGGGAATTCTCGTCGAGCATGGCCGCCTGGATGCGCGGCCATGGGCACATGTAGGTGCAGACCTGCTCGCGCATCAGACCGCCGAACGTATAGGTCGTCGCCGTCAGCACGGCGACGGTGATGTAGGCGATGGGCGCCGCGGCGCCTGTGAAGAGGTCGCGGGCCAGCGTCGGCGCATCGGCGAAGTAGAAGATCCAGGCGCCGCCGGTCGCCGCGCCAATGACCAGCCAGATGGCGTGTTTCGATACCCGCAGCAGAAGCTTTCGGGCAGTCCAGGGCCCGGCATCGAGCTTCATGCGTGCGTTGCGATCGCCCTCGATGGCGCGCTCAACGACGAGAAACAGATCGACCCATACGGTCTGCGGGCATGTGTAGCCGCACCAGGCACGACCGACGGTCGAGGTGATCAGGAAAAGACCGACGCCGGCCATGACCAGAAGGCCGGCCACATAGTAGAACTCCTGCGGCCAGATCTCGATGAAGAAGAAGTAGAAGCGCCGGTTGGCGAGATCGAGCAGCACGGCCTGATCCGGGGCGAACGGTCCCCGGTCCCACCGCAACCAGGGCGTCAAATAGTAGATGCCCAGCGTGATCGCCATCACCAGCCACTTGAAGCGGCGAAAATTGCCGGAGGCGCGTTTCGGGAAGATCTTCTTGCGTGCCGCGTAAAGTGGCTGACGGGTTTTGGCGGAGTTGACCGCCTCGGCCTCAAGCCGTTCTACCTGCGTATTGTCCAGCACATGCGTCTCCATTCGCACAGGCGGCATTTATCCATGCTCGGGCTACCGGCCTCGGCAAGTCATGCCGCAGGGCAAGGTCAGGCGCGTTGATGCAAGTCAATCCGGGTCACCGCAGCGAAAAAGTCGAGGCCCGGACATGCCGGGCCTCGTCGCCTTGGCGGTGAAGGGCAAAGAGCCCCCCGTTTATTCTCCACCGCCAAGCGAGTGGACGTAGACCGCCAACTCCTTGACCTTGGTCTCGCCCAGGCGCGCGCCCCAGGCGGGCATGACGCCCATTTTCGGTGCGCGGACCTGCGCGGCGATTGCGGCTTCACCCGATCCGTAGAGCCAGATCGCGTCGGTCAGATCTGGGCCGCCGAGCTCCTTGTTGCCTTTTGCATTGTCGCCGTGACAGGCTACGCAATTCTCCGCAAACACTTTGGCGCCGGGTTCGACCAGACTTGCATCCGCGACCTTGCCCGACAGGCTGGCGACATAGGCACTGACCTGTGCGATCTGGTCATTGGTGATGATGTCGCCAAAGGCCGGCATCTCCGACAGGCGCGTGTCCGGATCGGCGGCGAAACGGATGCCGTGCGTAATGGTCTGCTGGATCTGGTCGGCCTTGCCGCCCCACAGCCAGTCGTCGTCATTCAGGTTGGGAAAGCCCTTGGAGCCTTGGGCGCCGGAGCCGTGGCACTGTATGCAGTTGACCTTGAATGCGGCGCCGCCGGCGGCGACTGCGAATTCGCGCAGCGTATCGTCCGCGGCAATCTCCGAGACGGTCTTCGATTCCACCGCGCTGACATATTTGCCCTTGGCCGTTTCAGCCGCGGCCAGCTCGCCCTTGACCTCGTTGCGGCTGGAGTAACCAAGCACGCCGCTGGTCGCCGAGTGGAGCAGCGGCCATGCCGGATAGGCGATGGTGTAGCCGATCGCCCAGACAATGGTGACGTAGAACGTTATGACCCACCAGCGCGGAAGCGGGTTGTTCAGTTCCCGGATGCCATCCCATTCGTGACCCGTGGTCGAGACGCCGGAGATTTCATCGATGTGCTGGTCGCTCATGACAAGTCATCCTCAAGGGGGATCCGGGCGGCTTCGTCGGCCAGCTTGCGGCTGCCGGGGCGTAGGGCAAAGGCAACTGCCCCAACAAAGAAAAGCGCCATCGCGACCAAGCCCCAGCTGTCGGCGAATTCGCGCATCAAATTGTAGTCCATGGATAAGCTCCTCAGCGGTAGCCGGCGGCGTCGTCGTAGTTCTTGAAATCGACCAGAGTGCCGAGCATCTGGAGATACGCGACGAGGGCATCCATTTCGGTGACCTGTTGCGGGTTGCCGTCGAAGTCGCCGACCTTGGCCTTGGGATAGCGGGTTTCGAGGCCGGATGGGTCGGCATTGGGATCGGCCTGCGCCATCAGGTCGGCATTGGCGTGAGAGACCATGTCGTCGCTATAGGGGACGCCGACACGCCTGTTGGCGACAAGATGCGTCGAGAAGTCCTTCACGTCGATCTGCGTATCCTTGAGGAAAGCGTAGCTCGGCATGATCGATTCCGGCACCACGGAGCGAGGCGCGCTGAGGTGCTGCACGTGCCATTCGTTCGAGTAGCGGTCGCCAACCCGGGCGAGGTCCGGTCCGGTACGCTTCGATCCCCATTGGAAGGGGTGATCGTACATCGACTCGGCCGCAAGGCTGTAGTGCCCGTAGCGCTCGACTTCGTCGCGAAACGGCCTGATCATCTGGCTGTGGCAGAGGTAGCAGCCCTCGCGCACATAGATGTTGCGCCCGGCAAGTTCGAGCGGCGAGTAGGGGCGCATGCCTTCCACCTTCTCGATCGTGTTGTCGAGATAGAACAGCGGTGCGATCTCGACGATGCCGCCGACCGTGACCACGAGGAGGGAGCCGACGAGAAGAAGCGTGGCGTTCTTCTCGATGATTGCGTGTCTGTCCATCAAGCCCATTTTCGGCTCCTTATTCGGCAGGCTGGAGGGAGGGCACGGAGCCCGTCATCGGTTGCTCCTCGCGCTGGTGGCCGAGGATGGTCATGGCGACGTTCCAGGCCATGATCAGGGTGCCGGAGAGGTACATGGCCCCACCGAGAGCGCGCATGACATAATAGGGGTGCATGGCGGCGACCGTTTCGGCGAAGGAATAGACCAGGAAGCCCTGCTCGTCGTATTCGCGCCACATCAGGCCCTGCATGATGCCGGACACCCACATCACCGCCGCGTAGACGACGATCCCGAGCGTTGCCAGCCAGAAGTGCCAGGTGACGAGCCTCAGAGAATAGAGCCGGTCACGGTTCCAGAGCTTCGGCACCATGTAGTAGATCGCGCCGAACGAGATCATGCCGACCCAGCCGAGCGCGCCGGAGTGCACGTGACCGATCGTCCAGTCGGTATAGTGCGACAGCGAGTTGACCGTCTTGATCGACATCATCGGACCCTCGAAGGTCGACATGCCGTAGAAGGCGATGGCCATCACCATCATGCGGATGATCGGATCGGTGCGCAGCTTGTCCCAGGCGCCCGACAGCGTCATCAGGCCGTTGATCATGCCGCCCCAGGAGGGCATCCACAGCATGATCGAGAACACCATGCCCAACGTCTGCGCCCAATCGGGAAGGGCCGTGTAATGCAGGTGGTGCGGACCAGCCCAGATGTATAGAAAAATCAGCGCCCAGAAGTGGATGATCGACAGCCGATAGGAATAGACCGGGCGGTTCGCCTGCTTGGGCACGAAGTAATACATCATGCCGAGGAAGCCCGCGGTAAGGAAGAAGCCCACGGCATTGTGGCCGTACCACCACTGCGTCAGCGCATCCTGGACGCCGGAGAAGGCGGAGTAGCTCTTGGAGCCAAGCAGGGAGGCCGGCATGGAGAGATTGTTGACCACATGCAGCATCGCGATGGTCACGATGAAGGAGAGGTAGAACCAGTTGGCGACGTAGATATGCGGTTCCTTGCGCTTCAGGATCGTGCCGAGGAACAGGACGAGATAGGCGACCCAGACGATGGTCAGCCAGATGTCGACATACCATTCGGGTTCGGCGTATTCGCGGCTCTCGGTGATGCCGAGCAGGTAGCCGGTCGCGGCCATGACGATGAAAAGCTGATAGCCCCAGAACACGAACCAGGCGAGATCGCCGCCGAAGAGTCGGGCGCGACACGTGCGCTGCACGACATAGAGGGACGTGCAAAGCAGCGCATTGCCGCCGAAAGCGAAGACGACGCCGGATGTGTGCAGCGGCCGCAGGCGGCCGAAATTGAACCATGGCTCGATATTGAGATCCGGATAAGCCAGCTGCAGCGCGATGACCACGCCGACAAGCATGCCGACCACACCCCAGAATATCGTGGCGATGGCGCCGTAGCGGATTGGACCATCCATGTAAGCGGATGGGTCGATCGGTGCTGCCACCTGGAAATTCGTGTTGCGCAGCAGGATCGCGACAAAACCGAGCAGCACAATGAACAGCACCCACATATGCTGCCGGAAGGGCTCGTCCACACCAAAGCCGGCGGCTAGGAGAGCCGCAAAGGTGAAAAGACCCAGCGCGACGATTGGTGTGCCGAATTTCATGAGATGCCCCCGACCTGGATTGCGACGTGCAAACGCCACTTCGCGGGGACACAAATCCGGCAGCGGGCTCATCGCCGCCTTGATCCAGATCAAGGCCACATGCTTTTGGGATCGGGCCGCGTCAGTTGGCGGCCATCATCGCAGCAGCTTTGGGCAAGCAGCAGGCCAGCCGCATCGACCCAAAGCAACGCTCAAAAAGCCGTGAACGTTTGAACCAGTTGAGTTCCGCGATGTTAGTCAGGGCGCACAGGGCCGGAGGGGTGTGGTATGAACTGCGTCACTTTGACGGCATGGTGATGACTCAACCTTGGTGACGGTCAGGTGATGAAGCGGAACATATTTGCCCCGGACATGTCCGGCGCCTCTGACGCATGCGAGGATGGCGCCGATCGAGTCTGTGGTGCGGTCACGACCGCCGTACTCGTCAAATCGGCCAGGCGGTGACGCTCGCGATGGAAAATGCTGGCGTGCTCGATCCGCAGGGGCCGGTTGCATTGGCAGAGCGGACGATGCTGTTCAACGCGACGGCTATCATGCTGGCGGTCATCCTCCCGGTTATTATCCTGACATTGGCCACGGCCTGGTGGTTCCGCGCCGGCAATGCAAAGGCTCGTTACCTGCCCGATTGGGAGTATTCCGGTCGCGTCGAACTGGTCGTGTGGGCGGTGCCGGCGCTCGTGATCATGTTCCTGGGCGGCATCGCCTGGATCGGTTCGCACCAGGTCGACCCCTATGCCCCCTTGGTTTCGGACGCACAGCCGGTCGATGTCGAGGTCGTCTCGCTCGACTGGAAATGGCTGTTCATCTACCCGGAGCAAGGCGTTGCCAGCGTCGGCCGGCTCACCATTCCCGCCGGCCGGCCGATCCGCTTCAGGCTGACCTCGGCCACCGTGATGAACAGCTTCCTGGTGCCGCAGCTCGGCAGCCAGATTTATACGATGGCAGGCATGGTCACACGGCTCAGCCTGCAGGCCGACAGGCCGGGACGCTATCCCGGCCTGTCGGCGCAATTCAGCGGCAGCGGTTTTTCCGATATGCGATTTGAGGTGGAGGCCGTGCCGGATCGGGAATTCGATGAGTGGGTGTCCAGGACCCGCGCGGGGCCGGACGCTCTCGATCAGGCTGCCTACGCGGCGCTCGCTAAGCCGGGCACGGCCGAAGCGCCGCGGGCTTTCGCGTCGGTGTCGCCCGGCCTGTTCGAGGCGATCGTCGGGGGCGATGGCGGCATGATGGGATCGGTCGCGTCAACATCCTCCCATGCGCAGGCTCACTGACATGTTCGGCAAACTGACGTGGTCCGCTATTCCCCTCGACCAGCCCATCCCGCTTGCGGCCTCGGGCCTCGCCATGCTGGCCGGGCTCGCCGTGCTTGGCCTGATCACCTGGAAAGGTCTGTGGCCCTACCTTTGGAAGGAATGGATCACCAGCGTCGACCACAAGCGGATCGGCGTGATGTATGTCGTCCTGGCTTTGGTGATGCTATTGCGCGGCTTCGTCGACGCCTTGATGATGCGCACGCAACTGGCGATCGCGGCGGGCGGCGCGCAAGGCTATCTGCCGCCCGAGCATTACGACCAGATCTTCTCCGCGCACGGCACGATCATGATCTTCTTCGTGGCGATGACCTTCATGGTCGGGCTGATGAATTTTGCCGTGCCGTTGCAGCTCGGCATCCGCGATGTCGCCTTTCCCGTGCTCAATTCGGTCAGCTTCTGGCTCACGGCGGCCGGCGTGCTGCTGGTCAATCTCTCGCTCGTGGTCGGCGAGTTCGCCAGGACCGGATGGCTCGCCTATCCGCCGCTGTCGGAGATCGCCTATTCGCCGGGTGTCGGCGTGGACTACTACCTGTGGTCGCTGCAGATATCGGGGGTTGGCTCGCTGCTCTCGGGCATCAACCTGACGACGACGATCCTGAAGCTGCGCGCGCCGGGCATGGGCTACATGCGCATGCCCGTGTTCTGCTGGACCGCGCTGGCGTCGAACCTGCTTATCATCGCCGCCTTCCCGATCCTGACGGCGACATTCGCCATGCTGCTGCTCGACCGGTATCTGGGTTTCCACTTCTTCACCAACGAGCTTGGCGGAAACGCCATGATGTATATCAACCTGATCTGGGCCTGGGGCCATCCTGAGGTTTACATTCTCATCCTGCCGGCCTTCGGCGTGTTCTCCGAGGTCATTGCGACGTTCTCGCAAAAGCCGGTCTTCGGCTACCGGTCGATGGTGCTGGCGACCATGGCGATCTGCGTGCTGTCGTTCATGGTCTGGCTGCACCACTTCTTCACCATGGGCGCCGGCGCCGACGTCAACGGCTTCTTCGGCGTCACGACGATGATCATCGCCGTGCCGACGGGGGTAAAGATCTTCAACTGGCTGTTCACCCTTTATGGGGGCCAGATCCGCTTCGGCGTTCCGCTATATTGGGCGCTCGGGTTCATGGTCACCTTCGTCGTCGGCGGCATGACCGGCGTGCTGCTGGCGATCCCGCCCGTCGACTTCGTGACGCATAACAGCCTGTTCCTCGTCGCGCATTTCCACAACGTCATCATTGGCGGCGTGCTGTTCGGCGCGTTCGCCGGCTACACCTACTGGTTCCCCAAGGCTTTCGGCTTCAGGCTGCATGAGGGCCTGGGCAAGGCGATCTTCTGGTGCTGGTTCGTGGGCTTCTATCTCGCGTTCATGCCGCTCTATGCGCTGGGCCTCGTCGGCGCCACGCGGCGCATGCAGCACTATCCCGAGACCGAATGGCAGCCGCTGATGATCGTGGCGCTGATCGGCGCGCTCGTCATCGCGGCAGGCATCGTTCTGGCCGTCGTCCAGCTCGTTGTGAGCATCCGCCAGCGCGATGCAACCCGCGACGAGACTGGGGACCCGTGGAACGGCCGCACCCTCGAATGGTCGGTGCCGTCGCCGCCGCCAGCGTGGAACTTCGCCATCCTGCCCGAGGTCGAAGGCCGCGACGCCTTCTGGGCGCGAAAGCAGGGCGGCCGGAAGCATCCGGGCGAACCCCCTCCGATCGCTCCGATCGAGATGCCGGAAAACTCGATGGTCGGCGTGGTCATCGCCTTCTTCGCGGTGATGCTCGGCTTTGCGCTCGTGTGGCACATAGGGTGGATGGCAGCTTCAGGCCTTGGCGGCATCGTCGCGAGCGGGCTGGCGCGCGCCTGGACGACCGCGACGACCGCGGAGATTTCCACCGCTGAGCTTGGCGAGGGGTCGCACCGGAAGGGGGCGCCGGCATGATTGCGGCAGTTGCATCCGGCACGCCCGGCGAGGAGGACGCCGGCGATATCCCGCTGTCGCAACGCGGGCCGGCTTCCACGGAGATCGTCGCTCGTTTCGGCTTCTGGCTCTTCCTGTTGAGCGACATCGTCATTTTCGCGGCCCTGTTTGCCGCTTATGCGGTTCTGGCGAAGGAGACGGCGGGTGGTCCCTCGGGCGCCCAGCTTTTCGACCGCACATACACGCTGATCGAAACCGCTTGCCTGCTGGCCTCGAGCTTCACCTGCGGAATGATGTCGCTGGCTGTCGAGCGGCGGCAGGGACTGGCCATCTACCTGTGGGCCGGCATCACATTCGCGCTGGGCCTTGCCTTCGTCCTGATGGAATTCTTCGAATTCTTAGGGATGGTCGCGCAAGGCGCCGGCCCGACCCACAGCGCGTTTCTGTCGGCGTTCTTCACCCTTGTCGGCACGCATGGCCTGCATGTCACGGTAGGCCTTTGCTGGCTTGCCGTGATGGCGGCGCAAGTGGCCACGCTTGGCCTCCGCCCGATGGTGATGCGGCGACTGCTGTGCTTCGGGCTTTTCTGGCATGCGCTGGACATCGTATGGATCGGCGTCTTCACTATCGTTTATCTGGGAGCTGGCTGATGGAAGAGCAGGATGCCGCGCCGCAGGGACGTGCGCCCGGCCGCCACCGTGACGGGTCGCGGAGCGTCAAGACCTACCTTATCGGACTGGGCTTGGCCGCAATCCTGACGCTTGCGTCTTTCTGGGCGGCGCAGTCCGGGCTGGTCTATGGTCCCGCCGTGCCGATCCTGCTTGCAGCACTGGCCGTGGGGCAGATGGGCGTCCATCTGGTGTTCTTCCTGCACATCTCCAGCGGGCCGGAGGACACCAATAACATCCTTGCCCTCGCCTTCGGCGTGTTCGTCGTGGGACTGGTGGTGTTCGGTTCCATGTTGATCATGGCAAACCTTAACGCCAACATGATGCCGACGCCGGCTTCCATGCAGATGCAGCCTTAGCCGCGAGCGCGCAAGACCAACATGAACTCCGCTGCCTAGTGGAGCTATTTGGTAGCGGCCGTCACGCGCCAGACCTTGTTGCCCACATCGTCCGCGATCAGCAGCGCTCCTGCCTTGTCGACGGCGAGGCCGACAGGCCGGCCGCGCGCCTCGTCCTTGGCGTTAAGGAAGCCGGTGACGAAATCCTGAGCGACGCCGTCGGGATGGCCGTCCTTGAACGGCACGAAGACCACTTTATAGCCGTTGAGCGCCGGCCGGTTCCAACTTCCGTGCTCTCCGACAAAGGCGCCACCCTGGTAGGCTTGCGGCAGCATGGAGCCGGTGTAGAAGGTCATGCCTAGCGGCGCGACATGCGAGCTCAGCGCGTAATCAGGCGCTATCGCCTTGGCCACGAGATCGGGCCGCTGCGGCATGACGCGCGGGTCGACATGCTGGCCGTAATAGCTGTAGGGCCAGCCGTAGAACGCACCATCCTTGACCGAGGTCATGTAGTCGGGAACGAGGTTCGGACCAAGTTCGTCGCGCTCGTTGACGACGGCCCAGAGCGCGCCGGTCTTGGGCTCGAAGCTGAGGCCGTTCGGATTGCGCAGGCCGCCGGCGAAAATCCTCGACCGGCCCGTCGCCCTGTCGACTTCCCAGATCGCGGCACGGTCCTTCTCCGCCTGGATGCCGTTTTCGGTGATATTGCTGTTCGATCCGACGCCGACATAGAGCAATGCGCCGTCAGGGCTGGCGACAAGGCTTTTTGTCCAGTGGTGGTTGATGGGCCCGCCGGGCAGTGGCGTCAGCACCGTTCCGGGCTCGGTTATCTTGGTTGCTCCCGCCGTATAGGGATAGCGCACGATCGCATCGGTGTTGGCGACATAGAAATCATTGCCGACCAGGGCGACGCCGAAGGGCGAACTCAGATGATCCAGGAACACGGTCCTGGTTTCGGGAACGCCGTCACCGTCCGCGTCGCGCAGCAGGGTGATCTGGTTGCTCGGCTTCTTCTCGCCGGGGCTGGAGCTCGAGAGCGATTGCAGAAGACCCATGATCAAGTCCTTCGGCCGCTTGATCGGCTCGGTGCCCGGACTTTGCGACTCGATGACCAGCACATCGCCATTGGGCAGCGTGTAAAGCGATCGAGGATGCGAGAGATCGCTTGCCATGGCCTGGATCCGCAGGCCTTGCGGCACCGTGGGGGTTTCATCCTTGGTCCAGCCGACGACCTTGGCCAGGTTCATGGGCGGGATGAAATATTGCTGCGGCTCGGGCAGCGTCGGATTGGGGCCGATCTGCGTGCTTGGATCAGCGGCGTCGTCGCTGCATGCCGCCAGGGTCAAGGCGGTCGCGCTCAACAGCATCACCGCCGTTATATTTCGGGACTTCATGGAGATACGCATCAACGGTTCGCTCCCGCCATTTCAGATGTTGCCATGGATCGGCCGAGCCATGCTGTGACAATCATCAGCACCACAACCACCGCTGAAAGCGCCAGCCCGGTCGGCACGACCGACGTCCAGGCATCGCGGGTGTGAATGAAGGCGTTGAGCACGGACAGGACGAGCACGGCGATGTTGCCGATCATATGCAGCCAGCCACGGGAGTAATGGCGCACCAGGCGGTTGGTGAAAAAATCGAACAGGCCGGCCAGCGCCGCCAGGACGCCGAAAGCCAGCCCGAAGGTCAGCAGCCATGCAGAGAAATCGGCCCACATCATCTCGGCCGTGCGCCAATATGCGATGTCGGTCAGCAGGGCGCCGGTGAAACAGACGATGGGAAAGGGGACAAGCAATGCATGTAACGGCCGCCGCTCGACGGCGACAGGCGGCTGGATAGTATGGTTGGCCATTGGTGCGGTCCGGGTTGCTGAGGATAACGCTAACCAACCTGCCCGCAGGTCGGAGGTTCCCGTCCGCCGCTCACGCTTGCGAGAGCAGGCCGGGTCTTTGCCGACAAATGTTTCGGCGGCGACATATGCCGGGACTGGGAGCAGGAACGATAAGACAGCCTTGGAAGTTCAAAGAAGCCGGCGCGAATTGGCAGGCGGGTCTGAATGCGGCAAGGGGACAAGCAATGCTCGTCAGTGCGAAAGAATCCTACGAAATCGTGAGGGAAGCCGTTGTCGGCTTCTTCGCTGACGACGCGATGAGCCACAGCGCGGCGATGGCATTTTTCGCGGTGACAGCCTTGTCGCCGGTGCTGCTGATTGTTGTTGCGATAGCTGGTCTCGTCTTCGGGCACGATGCCGCACAGGTGGCATTGTCGGCTCAAATGTCAGGCTTGATGGGACCTCAAAGTGCCGAACTGATGGAAACCGCGCTGCGAAGCGCGCAGGACACGTCGTCGGGCGTTATGGTCGCCGCCGTGGGCGTGGTTACGCTCCTGGTGACGGCATCCGGCGTTTTCGGGGAAATGCAGTCGACCCTCAACAAGATCTGGAAGGTCGAGCCCTTGCCCGTATCGCTCTCGACCCTCGTCCGGGCGAGGGCGGCCAGCCTTGGCCTGGTCGCGGCCCTGGGGTTCCTCCTGCTGGTCTCGCTGGCGGCCACCGCGGCAATTTCCCTGCTTGGCGATTTCATCACGGCGCACCTGCCGCTTGGCGCGATGATCCTGCAGGCTATCAACACGGTCGTGTCGTTGGCGCTGATCACGCTTTTGTTCGCAGCAATCTACAAGGTCCTTCCGGATCGGACGCTGCAGTGGCGAGACGTCATGTTCGGAGCTTTCGTCACCGCGCTGCTTTTCACGATTGGCAAGACGCTGATCGGCCTTTACCTGGGCTCGAGCAACGTGGCGTCCTCCTATGGCGCTGCAGGAGGTCTCCTCATCATCCTGCTCTGGTTGTTTTATTCATCGATCATCTTTTTATTGGGTGCCGAACTGACGAGAGCCTACTCGATCCGGCATGGCAGCCGGCATGATCTGAGAGCCGAATTGGGCCGCCCGCATGTCGCAGCCGCGGCCATCAAAGCACCGGATCTTGCTGTTCCAGACAATGACCTCCCAGTCGTCAGGACAAGACGCTTTCCCGGCATGCCCGACAGCGCGATCATTGCGTGGCTTGCCGCTGTCGCGCTGTTCTCCGCCTGCCTGATCATGTTCAGGAAAAGACGGTAGAGCGGCAGGGTCGCGATCGCCGCCGCCCGCAAGGCAGCCTAGGGCCTCTAGGCTTCGGAACGTCCGTGCACGATCTGCGCCAGTCTCGTCAGGGCTTGAGCGACGTCTGCCTGCTGGAACACGTTGCGTCCGAACATCAGGCCCGTGGCCCCGGCAGCGATGGCGTCCTTGGCGAAGCTCAACGTGTCCTCCACCGTGGCGAGAGCCGGGCCGCCGGCGACGGCGATGGGCGCCAGCGATTGCCGGGCGATGTCGGCGAAGCGTTCCGGTTCGCACCAGTCGGTCTTGATCATGTCGGCGCCAAGTTCGCCAGCCATGCGGCAGTTCATCGCCACGACGGCCGGGTCATCGGCGCGCACGAAGCCTCCCTTCGCAGCCATCGCCTCGATGACGTGCACCAGGCCCCATTTGCGGCATTCGGATGCGACAAGCCCGGCTGTCTCGAACGATTTCGTCTCTTCCTCGGGGCGGTTGTTGCAGGTGAAGAGGTAGGTGATCACCGCTTCGGCTCCCATTTGCACCGCTTCTTCCACGGTCGCGACGAGGCGGCTGTGGGTGTCGGCATATCCGGTTGGTGTGTCGTGGCGCCACATGGTTGTCTGGTCGAGGCGCAGGATAACGGCGGGTCCGCCGGCCAGACGATGGCCGTAACGGATCAGCATGCCGGGATTGACGATGACCGCGTCGACGCCTGCCTTGACGACGATGTCGATCAGCGGGGCCGGGTCGGCGATGCCGGGGATCGGCCCGATCTGCATGCCATGGTCGAGCGGCACGCACAGCATGCGTCCCGAGTTCTTGTCGAGCAGCCGCGCCAGCCTGCGGGCCTTACCGATTTCAGACATTGCTTTTCTTTCGTTCCGGGGGTGGGGACCGACGGTGCGCCGCCGGCTCAAATGAGTTCGAGCTTGACGCCTGCCTGCTTCATCAATTCGACGACGGCGCGGTCGACCGATTGCGAGACCAGGACCACGTCGAAGGCGGTGAGTTCGCAGACGTAGTTGAGGGCCGAGAAATGAAACTTGCTCTCGTCGACGAGCAGGATCTTCTTGCGGGCGATCTCCATCATCGCCTGCTTGGCGCGCACCACATGTTCGTCTTGCGTGTAGAGCGACATGCCCTGGATGGTGGTGGTCGACATCAGGGCGACGTCGACATGGTAGGAGCGGATGGCGCGCTCACACGCTATGCCGAAAAAGCCGTTATAGACCCGGTGGTACTTGCCTCCCAGCCCGATCAGTTCGACGTCCTGCTTGTCGCGCAACCGCTCCATCACAGGCAGGGCGTTGGTGATGACGGTAATCGGCGTCATCTGCTCGATGAAGTCGCAGACATGGTAAGTCGTCGAACTGTCGTCCCAGACGATGGCGTTGCCCGGTTCGATGTGAGCAGCGGCGGCGCGCGCCAGCCGTCGCTTTTCCTCAACATGCTGGCGGGCGCGGTAGAGGTAGCTGCTTTCATGCAGCACCGATTTCTCGACCGATACGGCGCCGCGTATGCGGCGAACCAGGCCCTGGTCATGCAGATCGTTGAGATCGCGGTGGACGGTCATCAGGGACACGTCGAGCATGACGGCGAGATCCTTGATCTGCGCCGTTCCACTCTCCATCAGGATGCGGATGATTTCAGAACGGCGCTGCTCCGCCTTCGACAAATGTTGCGTGTCTTCGGATTCCAAGGCTTGCGCTCCCGCCGCGGTCCCGCCGACGCTTTTAACATCATTGGTCGTTCTCGCCAGAGAAATATGTTAAGATATCAAAAATTCGATATTGCAGTGCGGGGCGCGGCCTTGCCCGATTTCGACTGCCAAAACCCGAAAGCATACATAATCCTACGCTTAGATTGGCTGTTGCGGTGCAGCATGGTCGCTTCGACCGGCGTGTTAGCGTTTGTTTTTGGCGGACGCCGGGAGCCGAGTTAACATGAAAATGCGCTACTTATAACTTTTGAGTTGATATTTTTAACGCCCGTGCCTAGGCTTCGGCTCAGGGGTAGGAGAAGGTCGGGAACGGCCATTGCCCCGTTGAACTCAGTGGAGGAGACAATGAACATGAGCATGCGAATGCGTCTAATGGCGTCAGCCGCAGCGCTTGCAGCCGCGCTTGCTGCAACCGCGGGTTCCGCCCGCGCCACCGACCTGACCTTCGTCTGGCACGCAGGCACCTGCGCCGACGCACTGACCACGATCGCCAAGGACTATCCGGACAAATCGGTGAGGATCGTCCCGGCGCTCGTTCCCTATGGTCCGCAATGGCATGACAAGATCGCTTCGGAATTCGCCATCCAGGGCGACGCTTTCGACTTCGCCATGTGGGACAGCCAGTCCACCGCGGAATTTGCCCAGCATGCCGTCAAGCTCAATGAGATCTTCGACAAGTCGAGCTATCTCAAGGCCGACATCTTCCCCGCCGCGTCGCTGTCGCGCTATGGCGAATATCCGGACGGTTCGGGCGAGTTCTTCGGCCTGCCGGCCAATCAGGACGCCTATGGCCTGACTTACCGCAAGGACCTCTTCGAGGACCCCAAGGAGAAGGAAGCGTTCAAGGCCAAGTATGGCCGCGACCTCGTCGTGCCGCAGACCTACCAGGACGCCAAGCAGGTCGCCGAATTCTTCACGCGCCCGGACAAGGGCCTCTATGGCTGGGGCCAGATGGGTGGCCGCGACTATGATTTCGCGACAACCGCGTCCAATTCCTTCCTGTGGTCGTTCGGCGGCGAGCTCTACAATCCGCAGACCATGGAAGTGAAGGGCTACCTCGATTCGCCGGCATCGGTGGATGGCGTGCAGGCCTATGTCGACATGTTCAAGTTCGGTCCTCCGGGATCGACCAACTGGGGCTTCGACGAGGTCAATACCGCGATCCAGCAGGGCCAGGTCGCCATGGCCATGCAGTGGTTCTACTTCAACGGGTCCAATGTCGATCCGAAGGTCTCGAAGTTCGCCGACAAGATCGGCTTCGCCGTCCTGCCGGGCGCCATCGGCCGCGACAAGAAGTTCCGCCGCCAGTTCTCGGTCGGCGGCCAGGGGATGGGCATCAACAAATATTCCAAGAAACTGCCCGAGCTGACCAAGTTCATGGAATGGTACTTCCAGCCCGAGCAGCAGAAGCGTTATGCCGCCGTCTGCCAGACCGGTCTCAAGGCCGTGCTGGACAGCCCCGACTGGCAGGGCCTGAACTCCTATAACCGCCAGTTCTCGACGGCGCTCCAATATCTGAACGACTATTGGCACCTGCCGGAATATCCGGTGCTGCTCGACGAATTGCAGCAGGAGATTTCCAACGCAGCGACCGGCGCCAAGACCGTACAGCAGGCGCTGTCGGACGCCGCGGAAAAGAACGAGCGGACGCTCGAGCGGGCCGGCTACGAGATCAAGCGTGGCGACAAAGCCCCCGAAGTGCCCGACCAGGTCATTTCGCCGGTCGGCGTCGACGCGGTCGTTCCGGTCGAATAACGCACACGATAGCTAGGAGCACGCGGGTTTCCCGCGTGCTCCGTCCAACTCACCCCTTAGGCATCAGCAACCGGCGCATCGCGCCGGCCCAACGACAGGTCGTCATGACCCATTCGAAGACATCGTCGATTGACCTTGCCACCAGATGGCTCGTGCTGGGCCTGCTCGCCCTCTACACGGTCTACAATGTCGGGCCGATCTTCTGGCTGCTGTTGTCGTCTTTCAAAGGCCGCATGGACTTCTTCACCATGCCGCCAAAACTGTTCTTCACGCCGGACTTGAGTGGCTACCAGGCCGTGTTTGGAGTGGGCGCGGCTAAGGACAGCGCGTCGGCCGTCGGCGTCTTCGATTCGCTGGTCAACAGCGTCATCGTCTCGGTTGCCGGTACGTCGCTCGCCGTCTTCTTCGGCACGCTTGCCGGCTATGTCTGCTCGCGCTTCAATTTCATAGGCAAGGGCGACTTCATGTTCTTCGTGCTGTCGACGCGCATGCTGCCGCCGGTCGCCGTTCTGGTGTTCTACCATCTGATGTTCGCGCGGCTTGGCCTGGCCGACACGCGGACCGGCCTCGTCCTGGTATCGATCTTCGCCAATGTCGGCCTTGCCACCTGGATCATGAAGGGTTTCTTCGACGGCGTCCCGAAGGAGGTCGAGCAGATCGCCATCGTCAACGGCTACACCCGCATGTACGCCTTCCTCAAGCTGGTCCTGCCGATGGTGAAGGGCGGCATCGCGGCCACTGCCGGCTTCTGCTTCATCTTCGCCTGGAACGAATTCGCCTTCGCCTCCATCCTGACCACCACCCAGGCCAAGACGCTTCCCGTCAAGATCTCCGCCGCTTCCGGCGCGACCGGCATCGAGTGGACGCAGATTTGCGCGGCCGGCGTCGTCCTGATCATTCCCGTGCTGATCTTCTTCTACCTGATCCGCAAGCATCTCCTGATGGGCATGACCTTCGGCGTGCTGGGGAGGAGGTAGGCCATGGCAGGCACCGCTAATTCCCTGAATCCCGAGAGCCAGGCCGCCGCCCACGCGGCGCGCCAGACAGAGCTGCGAAAGCGCTCGTCGGGCCGTCTGATGATCTTCGGGTTCCTGTCGCCTACGCTGGCGATCCTGCTGTTCATGGTCGCCTATCCGATCTTCTCGCTGATCTATTATTCCTTCTTCAATTTCTCGGCCTTGCGGCAAGCCACGATGAAGCCGGTCGGGTTCAACAACTACAAGTTCCTGCTGTCGGATCCCGACCTCTGGGAGCGATTCATCTTCACCGGCAAGTTCGTATTCATCTGCGTCACGCTGCAGATGCTGATCGGCATCTTCG
This sequence comes from Mesorhizobium sp. ES1-1, assembly GCF_020164785.1. Taxonomy (GTDB): domain Bacteria; phylum Pseudomonadota; class Alphaproteobacteria; order Rhizobiales; family Rhizobiaceae; genus Mesorhizobium. The sequence goes on from NZ_JAIUGX010000005.1 coordinate 200,140, forward strand.
TCGGCTACCAGATGCAGAAGAATTTCCGCGGTCGCGACGTCATCTTCACCTTGCTGATGATGCCCATGATGCTGTCCCCGGTCGTGGTCGGCTTCCTGTGGCGCTACATGCTCAATTCGGAATGGGGCGTGATCAATTTCCTGGTGTCGTCGGCCGGCTTCGCCAAGGTCGACTGGCTCGGCCAGACGAACCCCGCGCTGTGGGCGGCGGCCGCCGCCGACACCTGGATGTGGACGCCATTCATCGTGCTTCTGGCCACGGCGGCGTTCCGGGGCATTCCCGAGACCATCTACGAAGCCGCCGAAGTCGACGGCGCCAGTCCCGCGTACCGCTTCTTCCGCATCACGCTGCCGATGTCGGCGCCGGTGCTGTTCATCGCGCTGATCCTGCGCTTGATCGACAGTTTCAAGCAGTACGATCTGTTTGTCGCGCTGACCGGCGGCGGTCCGGGATCGAGCACCGAGACCGTCTCCTTCTCCGTGGCGAAAACGGCATTCAGCTATTTCTACACCGGGGAAGCGTCGGCGCTCGCGGTGATCCTGCTGGTCATCATTATCGGCCTGTCGATGATCCTCGTCCGGCATCTGACCAAGATGGGCGAGAAGTACTGATGGCCGAGATCACCCTCAAAAACCTGAGCGTGCGGTTCGGCGCCTTCAACGCGGTCGACGATGTCAGCCTGACCGTCAAGAACGGCGAGTTCGTCGTCTATCTCGGACCGTCGGGCTGCGGCAAGACGACGACGCTGCGCTGCATCGCGGGCCTGGTGAAAGCCTCCAGCGGCGATGTCCTGTTCGACGGCGTGCGGGTCAACGAGCTTTCGGCCAGCGAACGCAACATCGCCATGGTCTTCCAGTTCGTCTCGCTCTACCCGCATCTCAGCATCAAGGAAAACATCGTCTTCCCGTTGAAGGCGCGAGGCGTCGCCAAGGCGCAGATCGCCCGCAAGCTCGATTGGGTCACCGAGATCTTCAAGCTCGGCGACGAGCTTGCGCGTTATCCCAGCGCCTTGCCGCCCGGCGCCCGCCAGAAGGTGGCGCTGGCACGCGCCGTCATCCGCGAACCCGCGGTGCTGCTGCTTGACGAGCCTCTGTCGGCGATCGACGAGCAGTTCCGCGAGGAAATGCGCTGGGAGCTGGGTCACCTGCAGCGTCAGCTCGGCGTCACGACCATTTATGTCACGCATGACCAGCGCGAGGCGATGTCGCTTGCCGACCGCATCGTGCTGATGAACAACAGCCGCATCGTCCAGGTCTCCGAACCCGACCGCATGTTCTTCGAGCCGATCGATGTGTTTGCCGGCCAGTTCATCGGCTCGCCCTCGATGAACCTGATCGACCTGGCGCCGGTTGAGGGCGGGTTGAAGTTGGGCGACGGCGATGTCACCCTGACGGCGCTGCGCGACCGGCTTCCTGCCTGGGCGCTGTCCTCGAAGCGGCCGTTGAAGCTTGGCGTGCGTCCGCTGAACGTGCACCTGACCGACGATGCCGACGGTGTCGCCATTCCAGTCGACGATGTCTTCTCCGTCGGCCGCGAGCGCTTCTTCTCTTTCCGCATCGGCGACACGATCCACCAGGGCGTCGACAAGCGCCGCTCGCCTTCGAGCTCCGGAGGCAGCGTGCATTTCGATCCAGCCGGGCTGTTGTTCTTCGACGCCGCCACCGGCCGCCGCGTCGACGCGGAGGTCGCAGCATGACAAGCGAGCCGATGCTCCAACTGCGGGGACTGAAGAAATCCTATCGCGGCAAGGCCGCGCTTCGTAACCTCGACCTTACCGTCAACGACAACGAGATCTTCGCGCTGCTCGGCCCGACCGGTGCCGGCAAGAGTTCGACCCTGCTGGCGTCTGCCGGGCTGATCGAGCTGGATGCCGGCCGTGTCGGCCTCGCCGGGCGCGACGTCACCGACGCCGATCCCGGCAGCCGCGATGTCGCCATCGTCTTCGAAGGCTTCAACCTTCTGCCGGTGCTCGACGTCAAGGACAACATCGCCTTCGCTCTGCGGTCGCCGGCGTTCCGGGAATCGGAAGCCGAGATCAGCCTTCGCGTCGGCCGCACCGCGGAATTGCTGCGCATTTCGCATCTGCTCGACCGTGACGTCGACACACTGTCGGGTGGCGAACGTCAGCGGGTCGCGATCGCCCGCGCGCTGGTGCGCCGTCCGGTGATGTTCCTCCTCGACGAGCCGCTGTCGGCGCTCGACCTCAAGCTTCGCGAGGGTCTGCGCGCCGAACTGCGCCAGATCCACCGCCAGCATCGCTCGACAATGCTCTACGCCACGCATGACTATCATGGCGCCATCGCCATCGCCGACCGGATCGGCATCATCGATGGCGGCGTCATCCAGCAGGCGGGCACCATCGAGGAAATCTATCGGCTGCCGGCAAACATGGTTGTCGGCAGGCTGGTCGGAAGCCCCTCGATGGCGTTCTTCGAGGCCGGTATCGAAGACGGCCATGTCGTCGTCAAAGGCGCGCGCCAGCGCATACCGGTCGGCGAATTCGGCACGGTCGCCTCAGCCAGGGGCAAAATCGTGCTCGGCGTCTGGCCCGAGGACATAGAGGTTGGCGGCAGCGATCTGGCCGACGCCAGCCTGGGCACGATCTATGCCGTCGATAACAGAGGCTACGAGCGCGCCATCCAGGTGGAGACGTCAGCCGGTTCGTTCCGCAAGGTGGTGCCGCTGTCGGTGCCCTTCACCCAGGGCGATGCCTGCGCGTTCCGCGTGCCGAAGGGCGGCGGCTTCCTGTTCGACGCGGCCAGCGGCAGACGGATCTCGCAGGTCGAGGGGAACGGCTGATGGGCACGCTGTTCAGCAAGAAATGGTTCTACCGGCTGGCGAGTGTGCTGATCCTCGGCGGCTTCGCCATGCTGTGCCAGCCCTTCACGCACAGGCTGTTCGTCATCGGTTTCCCGGTGCTGCTTGCCGGGGTCGTGCTTTTCATGATCCTCGATCATGTGCCCGACAGGCGACTGACACCGGAGGAGGAAGACCATGGCTAATCCGAAGAAGATCCTCAACGACGTCAAACGCGTCGTCCCCGAAATGATCGAGGGGCTGGCCCTGGCCAATGACGGGCGCGTCTACAAGCTTGACGGCAAGCCGGCGCTGATCCGCAAGGACATACCGGACGGAAAGGTGGCGCTGCTGATCGGCGGCGGGTCCGGCCATGAGCCGCTGTTCCATGGCTTCGTCGGCAAGAACATGGGCGACGGCGCCGCGTGCGGCAACGTGTTTGCCGCGCCGTCTCCCGACGTGATCGCGGCGGCCGCCAAGGCGGTGCATCGCGGCAAGGGCGTCCTGTTCCTCTACGGCAACTATGCCGGCGACAACATGAATTTCGACATGGCCGTCGAACTGCTCGAGGATGACGGCATCGAGGTTCGTACCGTGCGCGTCTGCGACGATGTCGCGGCCGCCCCGCCGGAGCGCATGCACGACCGGCGCGGCATCGCCGGCGACATTTATATGATCAAGGTCGCCGGCGGCGCGGCCTCCGAACTCGGTACGCTGGACGAGGTCGAGCGCGTTGCCCGCAAGGCGCAGGGCTGGGTGCGCAGCATGGGTGTGGCGGTTTCCGCGGGCTCCATTCCGGAGACCGGCAAGCTGACCTTCGAACTTGCCGATGACGAGATCGAGGTTGGCATGGGAGCGCATGGCGAGGCCGGCATCGCGCGCCAGAAGCTGAAATCCGCCGATGCCATCGCCGACGAGCTGATGGACAAGATCCTGGCCGACCTGCCGTTCAAGAGGGGCGACGAGGTGGCGCTGATGATCAACAATCTCGGCGCCACCACCATGATGGAGATGCTGATCGTCAACCGGCGCATCCGCGCCATTCTCGAGCGCGAAGGCATATCGGTCCACCGGACGGATGTCGGCACCTGGCTGACGGTGCAGGAGATGGCGGGCTTCTCGGTGACGCTGATGAAGCTCGACGACGAACTGAAGCGCTATCTCGACATGCCGGCGGAATCGCTCGGCTATTCAAGGATGTGACGGCGATGACCGGGACGCTCGATGCAAGTGCGGTGCGCGACATGATGCGCGCCGTCGCGCAATCGCTGATCGATCAGACGGATGTGCTGACCAATGCCGATTTGACCATAGGCGACGGCGATCATGGTGTCGGCATGCGCCGCGGCTTCGAGGCGGCGCTGATTGCGCTGGAGGCTGAAGAAGCGGCAAGTGCGGAGGGCGCCTTCAAGGCCGTCGGCACCGCGATCCTGTCCAACACAGGCGGCGCTGCGGGCGCCGTGTTCGGCACGCTGTTTCGGGCGGGCTCCAAGGCTTTCGCCGCGTCCGGTGTCATCGATGACGCGTCCTTCGCCACGGCGCTGGAAGAGGGGCTTGCGGCCGTGCTCAAGCGCGGCGGCGTGACCGAGGGCCAGAAGACCATGGTCGACGCGCTGGCGCCAGCGTCGCGCGCCGCCCGCGCCGCCGTCGGCCAGGGCCTCGCTGCGGTGACGGCGGCCGCGACGCAAGGCGCGCTGGATGGGGTCGAGGCCAGCAAGGCAATGATCGCCACGACCGGCAAGGCACGCTCGCTGGGCGAGCGCAGCATCGGCCATCCCGATCCGGGTGCGATCTCGGTCTCGCTGATCCTCAAGGCAATGCAGGACTTCACCGCCGGGGCGTGAGCCTCGCCGGACCCACCAAAAGGACTTCGACATGGCTGATCTCGACGACATCAAGGACGGCAAGGACTGGGGCAAGGACCGTCCCGCCGACACGAGCCGCTTCTACCTCAAGGGCGCCGCCCACCATGATTGGGGCATGAAGGCGCGGCTGTCGCGCATCTTCAATCCGGCCAGCGGCCGCACTGTCATGCTGGCCTTCGACCATGGTTATTTCCAGGGACCGACGACCGGGCTCGAACGCATGGACCTGACGATCGCCCCGCTGGCGGAGCATGCCGACGTCTTGATGTGCACGCGCGGGGGCTTACGCGCCACCATCCAGCCGGAAGTCAACAAGCCGGTTGTGCTGCGCTGCTCGGGCGGCAATTCGATCCTGACTGAACTCTCCAACGAACTGGTCGCCGTCGATATCGACGATGCGATCCGGCTCGGCGCCGTCGCCATGGCCGCGCAGGTCTATGTCGGGGCCGAATATGAGCACAAATCGATCTCCAACGTCGTCAAGCTCATCGACACCGGCACGCGCTACGGCATCCCGACCATGGCGGTCACTGGCGTCGGCAAGGACATGGTGCGGGATGCCCGCTATTTCGGCCTGGCGACGCGCATCGCCGCCGAGCTCGGCGCTCAATTCGTGAAATCCTATTATGTCGAGGAGGGTTTCGAGCGCATCGTGCTCGGCTGCCCGGTGCCGATCGTCATCGCCGGCGGCAAGAAGCTGCCGGAGCGCGAGGCGCTGCAGATGGCCTGGCTGGCGATTGACCAGGGTGCTGCCGGCGTCGACATGGGCCGCAACGTCTTCCAGTCGTCCAACCCGGTCGCCATGCTCAAGGCCCTCGCGGCCATCGTCCATCACGGCGAGAGAGCGGACAAGGCCTACGCCCTGTTTCGCGATCTGGAGCAGGCAAGGGCGGCCTGACGATGGTCTTGGACGAGACAATGCCCCAGGGGGCATGGAAACCGATGCGCGGCAAGGTCATGGCCGTCACCGGTGCGGCGAGCGGCATAGGCCGCGAGATCGCCCGCGTCTTCGCCCAAGCGGGGGCGGCCGTGGCGACACTCGATATCAACGACGCCGCGCTGGCGTCGCTGGCGCAGGACCATGGCTGCACGCCCTATCAATGCGACGTCACGGATGCGCATGCGGTCAAGCGTGTGCTGGAATCGGTGGCCAGCGAGCTCGGCGGTCTCGACATCCTCGTCAGCAACGCCGGGTCGGCGCAGCAGGGCGCGATCGGCGACCTGCCGATGGAGGAGTTGCGGCGCAGTTTCGAACTGAATTTCTTCGGCCATCAGAACGCCTGCCAGGCGGCGATCCAGATCTTCCGGCGCCAGGGGCGGGGCGGGTCGATCCTGTTCAACATCTCTAACCAGTCGGTCAATCCGGGCAAGGATTTCGGACCCTATGGCATCCCCAAGGCCGCGACGCTCGCCTTGATGAAACAGTACGCGGTCGACCATGGCCGCGAAGGCATCCGCGCCAACGGCATCAATGCCGGGCGCATCCGCTCGGGCCTGATGACCGACCAGATGATCGTCGAGCGCGCCGGCGCGCGCGGGATGACGCCGCATGAATACATGGCCGGCAACCTGCTCGGCGTCGAGGTCACGGCCAGCGACATTGCCGAAGCGTTCCTGCATCTGGCGCAACTGGAAAAGGTCAATGCCGCCGTGCTAACCGTCGATGGCGGCGTCGTGGCGACGTCGCTGCGCTAGAGCGAACGGGACGAGGAAGATGACAACGATCCACGACGCGCCGGAGGATTTTGCGACAACCGCGCTTGCCGGTTTCTGCGCCATTCATGCCCGCACCGTGCGGCTGGTCAAGGGCGGCGTGGTGAGATCGACCGCGGTCGCCAAGGGCAAGGTCTCGCTCGTCGTCGGTGGCGGTTCCGGCCACTATCCGGCCTTCGCGGGCTATGTCGGCCCCGGTTTCGCAGACGCGGCGGTGGCCGGCGACGTATTCGCCTCGCCCTCGACCGCCGCCGTGGCGCGTGTCTGCCGCCATGCGGACAAGGGCGGCGGAATAATCCTCGGCTTCGGCAATTATGCGGGCGATGTGTTGAACTTCGGCGTGGCGGCCGAGCGCCTGCGCGCCGAAGGCATCGATGTGCGCATTGTGCCGGTGACCGACGATGTCGCCAGCGCGGCATCCGACATGGTTGCCAAACGCCGCGGCATTGCCGGCTCCGTGCTGGTCTACAAGGTCGCGGGCGCCGCCGCCGAGGCCGGGCTCGGGCTCGACGAGGTTGAACGCCTCACGCGGCTGGCCAATGCGCGCACGGTGTCATTCGGCGTCGCCTTCGATGGCTGCACGCTGCCGGGCGCCGCATCACCGCTGTTCACAGTTCCCGATGCAAAGATGGCGCTCGGCCTCGGCATTCATGGCGAGCCGGGGATCCGCGAGGAGGACATGCCGACGGCAGCCGATCTGGCCAGGCTGCTGGTCGACAAGCTCGTCGCCGAGCGGCCGGAGGGGACGCGCAAGGTTGCGGCCCTGCTCAACGGGCTCGGCGCAACCAAATATGAAGAGCTTTTCGTGCTCTGGCAGGGCGTCGCGGCGGAACTGGCGGCGCATGGCCTGGAGGTCGTCGAGCCGGAAGCCGGTGAATTCGTCACCAGCCTGGACATGAAGGGGTGCTCGCTCAGCCTGATGTGGCTGGACGAGGAACTGGAGCGCTATTGGCGGGCGCCGAGCGACGCGCCGGTGCTGCGCAAGGGCCAGATCATTGCCGTCGAGCCGGCCCCCTCCATGGTCGACGAGGCCGACGCCGAGGCCGTGTATGAGCCCGCTTCAGCGCCGTCCCGCGCCGGCGGCGCATGCGTAGCCTCGTTGCTGGCCGAGATGGAGTCGATGCTGAACACGAATGGCGAGATGCTTGGCCGCCTGGACGCCATTGCCGGTGATGGGGACCACGGTCAGGGGATGAGCCGTGGCGCGGCATCAGCCGTGAAGGCGGCGCAAGGCGCGGTGGCCGCCGGAGCAGGGGCCGCAAGCGTGCTGGCAGCCGCCGGAGATGCATGGGCGGACCGGGCGGGCGGCACGTCGGGAGTGCTCTGGGGCCTGTTGCTGCGCGCCTGGAGCGACGTCTTCCGCGACGACGAGGCGATCAAGGCGCATTCCGTCGTCACCGGAGCGCGCCTGGCGCTGGACGGGATCACGCGGCTGGGCGGGGCGCGGCCCGGCGACAAGACGCTGGTCGACGCGCTGGTTCCCTTCGTCGAAACGCTGGAGCGTGAAAGCGCGGCGGGACAGTCCCTGCCGCATGCCTGGCAAGCGGCGGCGAAGGCCGCTCGCGCGGCCGCGGAGGCAACCGCGTCGATGACGCCCAGGCTTGGCCGCGCGAGGCCGCTGGCCGAGCGCAGCATCGGCCATCCCGATCCGGGCGCCGTGTCGCTTGCGCTTTGCGCGGAGGTCGGCGCGTCCTTCCTCGGAACGCATCCGGCGCTGACCTAGATGGACCAGAGCAGCCGAACCGCGCATTCGGCGCTGGCGCCCTATTGGGTGGGCACCAGCTGGAAAATGAACAAGACGCTGGCGGAAGGCCTGGCCTTCGCCGAGGCGCTGTCGGCGTTCGTGCCCGGGCTCGACGCCCGGATCCAGCCCTTCATCCTTCCGCCCTTCACCAGTGCTCGCGAGGTGAAGCGCGCCCTGGCGTCGACGCGCACGAAAGTCGGCGCGCAGAACATGCATTGGGCCGACGAAGGCGCCTGGACCGGGGAGATTTCGCCGGTCATGCTCAGGGATTGCGGCCTCGACATGGTCGAGATCGGCCATAGCGAACGGCGCGCGCATTTCGGCGAGACCGACCGAACCGTCGGGCTAAAGACCGCCGCCGCCATCCGCCACGGACTGACGCCGTTGATCTGCGTCGGCGAGACGAAGGCCGAGCGGGACGCCGGCCGTGCAGACCAGATCATTGGAGATCAGGTGAGGTGCGCGCTGCAATTTCTGGAGACGGCAAGCGCGCCTTCTGAGGTGCTGTTCGCGTATGAACCCGTCTGGGCGATCGGCGAGGGCGGAACCCCGGCCGGCGCAAGCTATGTCGAGCGCCAGCACGCCTTTATCAAGTCGGTCGCGGCCGGCCTGCTGGAGAGCGCGCCGCGCGTGCTCTATGGCGGCAGCGTCAACCAGGAGAATGCCGCGGAGCTGATCGCGCAGCCGGGTGTCGATGGGCTGTTCATCGGCCGTGCCGCCTGGGACGTCAGCGACTACATACGCATCTTGACCATCGTCGCGGCGACTGTCGGCGAATTGCCCAGCCCGCCTGCCTACAAGGAGGACGTACAGTGAAAATCGTGATCGGAGCCGACAGCGCGGGCAAGCCCTTGCTCGATGTCATCGCGGCGCATCTTGCCACCAAGCCTGACCTGGAGGTCACCGACCTCAGCCAGGCCGGCTACTACGCCGACCTCGCCGCGAAGGCAGGACAAGAGCTTCTCGCCGGCAGGCATGATCGCGGCATTCTGTTTTGCGGCACGGGCATTGGCGTTTCCATCGCCGCCAACAAGGTGCCGGGCATTCGCGCGGCACTCACCCATGACACCTATTCCGCGGAGCGGGCGGCCAAGTCCAACAACGCGCAGATCATCACCATGGGCGCCAGGGTGGTCGGACCGGAGCTGGCCAAGGCGATCGTGGATTCCTGGCTGGCCTCTGACTTCGATCCGAACGGTCCGTCGGCGGCCAATGTCAAGGCGATCGACAGCCTGGATTCCGCGAAGTAGCACCAAGGCGACAGTGGGGGGTTGGCGGCATCCAATGGGCGCCGCCAGCGTTCCCGTCAGGGTTCGATCACCACCTTGCCGTAGACCTGCCGGTCATCCAGCAGCCGCATGGCTTCCCCCGCATCCTCGAGGGAAAACCGCTTCGGGTGCAGCGCAGGCTTCAGCTTGCCGGCCTTGACGAGTTCGAGCAACGCCATCACGTCGTCACGCGACCAGCCGTTCGAGCCGACGATGTTGAGCTCGAAGGTCCAGATCAGGCGGAGATCCTCGTGCGGATCGTAGCCGGCGGTGGCGCCGCAAGTGAGCAGCCGGCCGTCGCGACGCATGACGCGCAGCGAAGGCACCCATGTGTCGCCGCCGGTGAAATTGACGACGACATCGATGCCGCCTTCGTCGTGCCCAAAGACACGGGCGCGGCCAAACTGGCGGCGGCATTCCGCGACCCAGTCGCCCTGCGCGTAATTGATGCCGAAATCGGCCCCCAGTGCCTTCAGGCGATCGAGCTTCTCGTCGCTCGAGGCGCAGGCGATGACAGTCGCGCCGGCCTGTTTGGCGAGTTGCACGCAGCAGGTGCCGACACCGCCGGACGCACCCAGGACAAGAACCTTCTCGCCAGGCTGGATCTTGCCGCGCGTCACCATCATCCGGTACGCGGTGCCATAAGCAACAGGCAGCGCCGCGGCGTCCGCAAAGCTGATTTCGTCGTCGAGCGGGATGATCATGTGCGCCGGCACGCGCACCAGTTCGGCAAGTCCGCCATCGAAAGTCTCCCCGAGCAGCCCACCCTTGACGCGCTCGATCGGGTCGACCAGCACGCGCTGTCCGACCCGCAGGCCCTGGACGTCGCCGCCCACGGCGGCGATCTCGCCGGCGACGTCGATGCCGAGGATCAGCGGCATGCCGATCTTGATGCCCGGCATGCCCTTGCGAGTGAAGACGTCGTGATAGTTGAGCGTGCAGGCACGCACCCTGACCAGCACGTCCCCGGCTTCCGGGGCCGGGTCGCGATAGGATGGTTCGTAAACCATCCGGTCCAGGCCACCATGTTCATAGGTTACGACGGCGCGCATGCGTGATCTCCCTGTATCGTTTCTTGTCTTGCTGTGTCCCGGAGTGGCCCCGCAGCCGGCTAGCCCAGCGTGCCGAAACGCTCGAGCATCATCCGCTGCACGACCTTGCGGTCGATCTTGCCCGGGCCATTGAGCGGCAGTTCCTCGGTGAAGACGATCCGGCGCGGATGGGCGTAGGCAGGGCCGACCGAGAGGCAGAACTGCTTGAGCTCCTCCTCGGTGATGTCGCGGCCCTTGGCCTTGACCACCATGGCCACCGGCACCTCGCCCTTGATGCGGTGCGGGACCGGCACCACGGAAGCCTCGGCGACGGCGGGGTTGCGCAGCAGCATGTTCTCGATCTCGAGCGGATAGACATTTTCGCCGCCCGAATTGAACATGTCGTCGGTGCGGCCGCGGAAATAGAAGAAGCCGTCCTGGTCTTTGGAAAAGACGTCGCCGGTCCTGAGCCAGCCGTCCTGCAGCCTTTGCCTGTTGACCTCGGGCAGCTTCCAGTAGCCGGGCGTGACGCCCGGATTGCGCACCAGCAATTCGCCATAGGACGGGTCTTCATTGCCGGCCGAATCGACGAGCTTGACTTCCCCTTCCGGCCACACGACGCCGCAACTGCCATGCGGCACGGGGCGGCCATCGGTCGGGGTGCCGATCATCACCGGGCCGCCCTCGGTAAGCCCATAGCTTTCGGAGGCCGCGACGCCGAAGGCCGCTTCAACGGCGTCGAGCAGTTCCTTGGGCGTCGGGGCCGAGCCGATCTTCAGGCCCTTGAGCGCGGAGAAGTCGAGGGTCTCGATCAGGTCGCGTTCCTGCAGCAGCAGCGTGAACACCGCCGGAACGGCGCCGGCATGGGTGCAACGATAGTCGGCCAGCGCATGGAGGAAGCGGCGCGGTTCGAAATTCGGCAGCAGCACCACCGAGGCGCCCCAGCTCAGCATCGGCTTGATGGCGCCGGCCATGGCGTTCTTGTGGTAGAGCGGCACGGCCGCCAGCGCCCGGTGCTCGGGCAGGCCCGGCCAGTATTTCTGCAGGCAGCCGAGCCACCAGACCTGCCCGGCATGGGTCAGCACCACGCCCTTGGGCCGGCCGGTCGAGCCGGACGTGTAGGGCTGGAAGGAAGGATGGTCGTCGTCCAGCCGCACAGGATCGAAGCGCGGCTCGGCCGCCGCGAGCGCCGTCTCGTAATCCACCCAGCCGGGCCGCGATGTCTCGAAGGCGATCCTGACCTTGCAACCGATCAGCTCGACCAGCGGAGCGACATGCGGGTTGGCCGAATCCTCGACGATCGCGCCGACACATTCGGCGTCGCGCATGATGTATTCCAGCGCCTCGGCGCCGAGCTTGGTATTGAGGGGAACCGGCACGATGCCGGCGCGCATGGCGCCGAAGAAGGTTTCGACAAATTCGAACCGGTTGCTGACCGACAGCGCCAGCCTGTCGCCCGGCTGCATGCCGGAATCGACCAGCAGCCGGGCCGCCCTGTCGAGGCGCTCTTCAAGTTCGCGGTAGAGGACCTCGCGCGCGGGCTCGCGCGACAAGTCGATGATGGCGATATTGTCGGGATAGAGGCCGGCGGCATCGTGGTTCCAATAACCAAGATTGTTCCAGCGCGGATTGTCTGGCGTGATCGGCATAGGGGACTCGCTTTCGGATACGTATGGCCTGGTGCTGTCAGGACGCGGTGAGGACGACTTCGCCCCTGGGCGTGCCCAGGACCGCGAGAAACCCCGGCCTGGCGGCAAGCCGCACCGCAACTTCGATGCCCATCTCGCCATAGATGCGGGCCAGTGCGTCGGCCTGCGGATGGTGCACGGTGAATTCGCGCAGCGTGGCGCCGGTGGGCGTGCTCGCCGCTGGGTGCGGCGAGGCCTTCCAGTCGATGCCGAAGGGGATCATCTCGCCGAAGACGGTATCCTCGATATAGAGGCAGGCCCAGTCGAGCCGCACGCCGTCCGGTCGCGTCCGGCCCATTTCGATCGGACCTCGGGTGCGGATGCCGGCCCGGGCGGCCGCGGCCGCATAGGCATCGAGATCCGTGGTGCGCACGGCGAAAGTGGCGAGGCCCGGCTCGGCCAGCGCGGCGATGCTTCCACCGCGGTTGCCTTCGAGCGACTGCGCCGGATCGGGCGAGATGATCTCCAGATAAATGCCGCCGAGCGACAGCAGGCTGTTGCGGGTGCCGAAACCGGGATGCGAACCGCCCCGGGCCGGGGTGACGCCAGTGAGCCGGCCGATCAGCGCCGACCCGGCATCGAGGTCGGGGGCTGCCCAGAGAATATGGTCGAGTTCGACGCTCATGTCGTTTCCTTTCAGTCCTAACGTGTCAGGGTCAGGTAGACGCCGCGTCCGCTGGCTACGAGCCTTTGCTGCTCGTCGAACACCCTTGCCTCCGCCGTCGCCAGCGTGCCGCCGAGCTTGATGACGCTGGCCTGGGCGACAAGCGCGCCAGGCTGTGCGGCGCGGTGATAATCGACCCGCATGTCGACGGTCGGCACGCCCCGACCGAGCTTGGCCGCGACCGCATAGTCGCCGGCAAGGTCGATCAGCGCCGCCAGGATGCCGCCATGGGTGTAGCGCACCACGGGGTCGGAGACGAACTCCTCGCGCCATGGCAGCAGGATCTCCACGCTGTCTGCGGTAAGCGACTTCAGGGTGACACCCAGCCAGCGATGGAACGGCGCATCGCGCACCATGGCATCGAGCGCCTCGAAATCCACTGCGTCAGCCATGAAGTCCTCCCAGGTAAAGATCGGCGACCTTCGGATCACGGGCCAGCGCGGGCCCTTCGCCTTCATAGGCATTGCGGCCGAGATCCAGGACATAGCCGCGATGCGACATGGCTAGTGCGCGCGTCGCGTTCTGCTCCACCATCAGGATGGTGACGCCCGAGCGGTTGATGGTTGCGACCTGCTCGAACATCAGGTCGACGAAGCGCGGCGCCAGTCCGGCCGTCGGCTCGTCGAGCAACAGCACCTTGGGCTGCGGCATCAAGGCCCGCGCCATGGCCAGCATCTGGCGCTCGCCGCCCGACAGGCTTCCGGCCATCTGCCGGCGCCGCTCGCGCAGGCGCGGAAACAGCGCGTACATCGCCTCCAGGCGCAGCCTGAGCGGCAGGTCGCGGCGCGGCTTCAGCCCGATCTCGAGGTTCTCCTCGACAGGCATCGTCTCGAACACGTTTTCGCGTTGCGGCACGTAGCCGAGCCCTTGGCGCACGATGGTGCTCGGCGCCAGGCCGGCAATGTCCTTGTCCTCGAGCGCGATGCGTCCGCTCTTCGGCGTGACGAGGCCGACAAGCGCCTTCAGCAGGGTCGATTTGCCGGCACCGTTGGGGCCGACGACAGTGACGATCTCGTCTTTTGCCACCGTGATGGCGACGCCGTTGAGGATGTCGACCTGCGGCACGTAACCGGCGACGAGGCCGGCGACGGTGAGGACTTGGCCGCTCATGCAGTCGTCTCCGGGGACGCGCTGCCGAGATAGGCTTCGACCACGGCGGGATCGGCGCGCACCTGTGCCGGCGTGCCGGCCGAGATGACACGGCCCTGCGCCATCACGATCACCCGGTCGGCGCGGCTCATCACCACGTCCATATCGTGTTCGACGAACAGGAAGGTGGTGCCGCGCTGTTCGCGAAGGGCGGCGATGTGGTCGAGGATGGCGCGGCCGAGCGTCGGGTTGACGCCCGCCATCGGTTCATCCAGCAGCACCAGGGACGGCTGGGTCATCAGCGCGCGGGCGATTTCCAGAAGCTTGCGCTGGCCTCCCGAAAGCGCGCCGGCATAGTCGCGGGCCTTGTCGCGCAGGCCGAAGGTTTCGAGCAGGGCCTGCGCATCTGCCCGTGACCTGGCCTCGGCCGCGCGGGCGCGGCGCGGACCCAGGATCAGCGACGGCAGGTGCTCGCCGGGCTGGCTGGGAGCGGCAAGCAGCATGTTGTCCATGACCGACATGCCGGCCAGCACCCGCGTCAGCTGAAACGTGCGCACCAGGCCGAGCCGCGCGATCCTGTGCGGCGCCATGCCGCCGATCGACCGACCGGCAAACCGGATGGTGCCAGTATTCAGCCTGGCAAAACCGCTCAGCAGGTCGAACATCGTCGTCTTGCCAGCGCCGTTGGGACCGATCAGCGCCGTGATCGAGCCGCGCTCGACATGAAAGCTCGCGCCATCGACGGCGCGCAGGCCATCGAAATCCTTGACCGCGTCGGCGACCTCGAGGATGGCGTCCGCGCTCATGGCCGCACCCGCATCTCGTTGACATTGCCGAGCAGGCCCTGCGGCCGCAGGCGGCTGATCAACAGCAGGAACACGCCGACGATGATGAAGCGCAGCGACGCCTGCTGGCCGGCCGAGAGCGACGTCTCGATCAGCCGCGTGCCTTCCAGCAGCGTCCAGAACAGCACGCTGCCGAGCGCCACGCCGCCATAGCTGGCGAAGCCGCCCAGCACGAGCAGCGCATAACCGAAGAAGGTGAAGGTCGGATCGAAGACGGTCGGGTAGAGATAGGTGACGTTGAGCGCGACGAAGAAGCCGGCGACCGCCGCGAGTGCGGCGGCCAGCGCCAGTGACTGGAGCTTGTAGGCGAACACGTCCTTGCCCAGGGCTGCGGTGGCGTCCTCGTCCTCGCGAATGCCGCGCAGCACACGGCCCCAGGGCGTCGCCTGCAGTCCCTTCATCATCAGGAGAAGCGCGACGAAGGCCAGCCACACGACGATGAACAGCGGCAGTTGCGTGTAGGCGCCAAGCCCGATCGTGGCGAGCCATGGCAGCATCCAGTCGGATACGGCGCGCCATTCGGCGTCGAAGCCCAGAACGCCCTGGTTGCCGCCAGAAAAGGCGGCGTTCTGCAGGGTGTAGCGGACGATCTCGGCGAAGGCGATGGTGGCGATGGCGAAATGGTCGGAGCGCAACCGCAGTGACGCGATGCCGACGAACAGGCCCGCAAGCACGGCCAGCACGATGCCGGCCGGCAGCGCCAGCCACAGCGACCAGCCGCGGTCGACGACCAGGATGCCGACCGTGTAGGCGCCGATCGCCATGAAGCCGGCCTGGCCGAAATTGAGCAGGCCGGTGAAGCCGGCATTGAGCTGCAGGCCCAGCGTGAAGATGCCGTAAATGCCCGCAAGGACGCCGACATTGATCCAGAAATCGATGCTCATGAGCGGCGCTTTGCCCGGCCAAATATGCCTTGCGGCATGAACATCAACATCAGGATCAGCAGCGCGAAGCCGACCGCCGGTTTCCAGCGCGCGTTGAACAGCAGCGTCGACCATTCCTGCGAAAGGCCGATCACCAGCCCTCCGACGAGCGCGCCGTAAGGGTTGCCGATGCCTCCGAGCACGGTGGCGGCGAACAGGCTGAGCAGCAGCGTTATGCCGAAATTCGGGTTGAAACTGCCAATGGCGGTTGCGTAGAGGATGCCGGACAGCGCGGCCAGGAAGCCCGAGGCGATCCAGGTGACGTTGATGATGTGCTGCGTGTCGATGCCGGACACTTCCGCCAGCGCGCGATTGTCGGCGAAAGCCCGCATCTCCTTGCCGATGCTGGTGAAGCGCAGCACCAGGCCGACAATGACCATCGCCGAAATGCCGACGACAAGCGCCAGCGCCTGGAGCG
This sequence comes from Mesorhizobium sp. ES1-1, assembly GCF_020164785.1. GTDB lineage: Bacteria > Pseudomonadota > Alphaproteobacteria > Rhizobiales > Rhizobiaceae > Mesorhizobium. Next base: position 216,184 of record NZ_JAIUGX010000005.1, read on the forward strand.
TGCCCAGCCGAAGCGGGCCGATGGCGATCGAGGTGACGACATTGGCGCCGAGCGTCCTGACCTGGCTGCCGGCGAAGAACTGCACCGTAAAACGCAAGACGAGGCCAAGCCCGATGGCCGACAGGAAAAGCTGCAGGCTGCCGGCCTTCGCCAGCCGCAAGGGTTGCCAGATGATCTTCTCGGTGGCGAGCGCCAGCGCCGCCGTCGCCAGCATGGCCGTCAGCATCGCCAGCGGCAGGGGCAGACCGAGCCAGGCGAACAGGATGGTGAAATAGGCGCCGGTGACGAGCAGGTCCCCATGCGCGAAATTGACGAGCTTGAGCACGCCGAGCACGAGCGTCAGTCCGATTGCGCCGAGCCCGGTGTAGCTGCCGGCGACAAAGCCGTTGACCGTAGCCTGCAATGCTCGCACCGGCCCGAACGCGATGACCAGCGCGCACAGCAGGACGATCAGGACGGCCAGCAGCAGGGCAGGGCGCGGCAGCGCGGCAAGAGCGGATGAGAGGACGGAAGCCCTGGCTTCCGTCCTCTCGGTCTGGGTGGTGTCGGTCACCAGTCTTACTTCACGTTGACCTGTTCGATCTTGACCTGCTTGCCGCCCTGATACTGGAAGACGTCATAGAGGCTGGACGACGGATCGCCATTGTCCTTGAAGCGGAAGGCGCCGGAGACGCCGACATAGTCGATCTCCTTCCCAGTGGCGGCGGTCTTCACCGCATCGGCGAGGGTCTCGATGGTGAATTGTGGCGCACCGTCCTTGGTCACCGAGCGGATCTTGTCGCGGATGGCGCCGGGTTCGGTGGAACCGGCCTCGACCGCCGACAGGAAGCACAGGATGGCGGCATCGAAGCTGTTGGCGGTGTAGGAGGCATTGGCAACGCCGCCCGCTTCGTCCCACAGCTTGTTGAACGCCTTGAACGCATCCGTTCCCGTCGGCGAGCCGCCAGCCACGCCATAGGCGCCTTCGAGCGCTTCGGGCGGGATATTGTCGGGCACCTTGGCGAAGGACAGCGCGTCGGCGACGAACACCTTCTTGGCGTCGAACTTGCCGGTGCGAACCAGTGCGGCGCCGAGCTTGGCGTAGGTTTCCGGATAGTCGATCACGACATAGGCGTCCGGATTGGTGTCGACCGCCTGGCCGGCCTCGGAATCGAAGCTTTCCTGCTGGGGATCGAAGGAGATCGTGCTCGATATTGTGCCGCCTTCGGCCTGCCAGTCCGTGGTGAAGCTCTTGGACAGCGCGTCGCCATAGGGTTCGTTGCGGAAGATGATCGCAACGGCCTTCCCTTTGCCGACATGATTTTCGATGGCCTTGACCAGCGCCTTCGACTGCAAATCGTCAGCCGGCACGGGGCGGTAGATGGTGCCGTCATCCTTGACGGTCCGCAGGCGGGTGCTCGACGCCAGCGGCCAAAGGGTGATCTTGCGCTGCATGGTGATACCGTTCAGCACCGAAATCGATTCCGGCGTCGTCGACGGCCCCATGATGCAGGAGGCGCCCTTGTCGACCAGGGTGCGCGTCGCCGAGAGCGCGGCCTGGGGATCGCCCTGCGAATCCGCCGAGACGATCGTCACCTTGGCCTCGACGCCCGCGTCCTTGGCCGCCTTGTTGGCGACAGTGGCCGACAGGTTGATGGCCTTTTCGGCCGGCGGTCCGAGTTCCGACAGCGGGCCGGTCGATTCCAGCAAGGCTCCGATTTTGAGGTCAAGCGGTTCGGCACCGGCCCCCTGCGCCGACGCCACGATGGCGAGGGCTGAAACTGCCGCCCAAGCCGCGAGCCGTCCGATTTTGCACGACATTCCCATCTCCATGACGTTTGAAAACACGCGTTAGTCTGGTAATACTGATCGTTCAGTAATGAAGCGCATGGAGGCTGTTCGAGTCAAGCGATTGGAATTCCATTTTTTGCGCAATATGAAGGACATGCGTTGCGCCGCGGCAGCGAGGGAGGAATATGGGAAAGCTCGAAATGTCTTCGGCATGGTCGCCAGCCGTGACGATCACCTCCGCGACGCCTGATAAGGTGGTCGGCCGCATGGCGGTGCCGGGCGTGCGTTCGGAAGGCTCGCCCCTCGGTCTGCTGACGGATTTTGCGAGCCAGCTCGCAGCGGCCGGCGCGGCGTCGATGCTGGGCCAGGCGCGGTCGGCCCAGGAGATCGAATGTCGCACCAGCCTGTTCTCGCGCCACGTGGCCGGCCGGCTCAAGGGCGAGGCGACGGCGCTGTTCAGCGACGGCTCGACGATGAACTGGCAGGTCCTTGTGCATGACGAGGACGGCAAGGCCGTCTGCGCCGTCAGCATGACTTATCTTGTCGTCGATGCCGAAGCGATTGTGTCCCCGGATGCGTCAGCTCTTTCGCCTGAGCCCGTCGAGCCCGAGCCCGATGATGCGGCGACGCCCGTGGAAACGATGAGCCCGGCCGACAAGAGACGCGAACAGATTGCGGCCGCTGCGGCGGCTGTCATTGCCCGCAAGGGCTTCGGTAACGCCACGATGCGGGAGATCGCCGACACGGCCGGCATGCATGTGCCGACCATGTACCAGTATGTCGCCAGCAAGGACGAGATGCTCGAGCTGGTCTATATCTGGACGATGGCCAGGGTGCGCACGGATGTCGACCAGGCTACCGTCAACTGCGACACGGCGACCGAAAAGCTTCGGGCAACGATTGCCGCGATCGTCGACAAGGGCGACCGGTTCGGCAGGGATGTCGGCGTCCTCAACCGCGAACTGAAATCCCTCTCACCGGCCGCGCGGGTACGCGTTCTGGCCGAATACCGCAAACTCCTGCTGCAGATCGCCCAACTGGTCAGCGAAGGCGTATCGGCCGGCGAGTTCCGCCCAGTCGAGCCGGAGATCGCTGCCAATTTCGTCGACGCGGTCTGCGATATCTGGGCCTTGCGCCCCTTCGCAGTCAGGCAATTCGGCCGAACGGCGTTCCACGATGAAGTCGCGGAACTGATACTGCGCGGGTTGAGGAACTGACACGGAGCACCTCGCCGGTTCCGCAGCTGAAAAGGATCGTTAGTTCGCAGTTGTTAGACAGGTTGACGAACGCATGGCCGCGCGATCGGCCATCGTGCGAGCCCGCCAGCCATGGCGATGGCGGGGTTGTCGCGCCCGGTATCGCAATTGAGACCGTGATCGCGTTTGCGAGAAGCCTGGAAGGACGCGGTGGCCGGCAGGCCCGCATGGCGGCCCGTTCGAGCCGATGTCGTGTGCCCGGGATTGTTGGCACGCCCCTTGCATCGTCTCGGCTATCGGTAGAGCAAAGCATCCGCCACGCTCCCAACCCGGTCAAGATGTCCGCCTGTACGCCGTGGTCCAATCATGCCTGCATTGCTGCACAAGGGCATGGGTCGATCGGCGCAACGTGCACGGCCCGCAGTGAAAAACGAACAAGGGGAATTGTCATGTCAGTGGGAATATCGGGTTACTTTGCCGGCCATGGCCGGCGCTGGAAAGGCCTGTTGGCGGCGACGGCCTTCGTTGCACTGACGCTCTCCTTCGGTGCGGCGTCGGCCAAGACCCTCGTCATCGCGCGGGACATGGATGTGAATTCGCTCGATATTCACCGCTCCTGGTGCGAGACCTGCATCATCTACAATGAAGCCGTCTACGAAGGGCTGCTGACCCTGGACGCCAACAACAAGTTCGTCCCGGTCATCGCCGAGAGCTGGCAGGCGAGCGACGACCTCACCACCTTCACCTTCAAGCTCAACCCGAAGGCCACCTTTTCGGACGGCTCGAAAGTCGAAGCCAAGGACGTCAAATGGTCCTGGGAGCGGCTCAAGAACATCAAGTCGAATGGGAGCGGTTTCGCCGACACGATCGATACGGTCGAGTCGCCCGATGCCGAGACGGTCGTCGTCAAGACCAAGGGGCCGAACTCGGAATTCCTCAACATCATCTCCGCGACCTTCTTCGGCATCATCAACAGCGACGTCGCGCAAGCGCAAGGCAAGGCCATCGCCGGCACCGAGGCGGCGCAGTCCGATGCAAGCGAGGGCTGGTTCATGGCGCATTCGGCGGGGTCGGGCCCGTTCGTCTTCGAGTCCTATGAGCCGGGGGCGGAGCTCAGGCTCAAGCGCAATGAAAAATACTGGCGTGAGCCGGCGAAGGTCGACGAAGTCGTGATGCGGCAGGTCGCCGATTCCGTCGCGCAGGCGCAGCTGTTGCAGAGCGGCCAGATAGACGTTGCCATGCAGGTGGACGCCGAGACCGCCAAGACCCTGACGTCGCCGGACGTGAAGGTCGAATCCGTGCCGTCGTTCAATTTCATCTATGTCGCCATGGCGCCTGGCGCCGTGGAGAATCCGTTCCCGATGACGCCTGAGATCCGCGAAGCGATATCGATCGCCATCGACCGGAAGGCACTGAGGGAGTTCACCGTAGGCGAGGGCAATGGCGAGCTGATCTCAGTTCCGTTCCCGCTCCACTTCCCCGGGGCCGACGGTCACGCCATCCCTGAATACAACCCGGAAAAGGCCAAGGAGCTTCTCGCCAAGGCAGGAAAGGGCGATGGATTCACGCTGAGCGCGACATTCCCCAAGCTCAACGTCTACGGCGTAGACCTGTCGATCATGATGCAGAAAATCCAGCAGGATCTGGCCAAGATCAATGTCACGCTCGATCTGAAGCCGGTCGAGATGTCGGCCTGGCGCGAAAAGATCAGCACCGACCATATCCCGTTTACCGTGGGCTATTATTCGCCCGACTTCTACGGCACGTCACAATTCGTGCAGACGTTCGGGCTGGCCGAGGGAACGCTCTGGTTCAAGCGCGGTGGCGCGGAGCGCGATCCGTCCTACCTGATCCCGGAAAATCTGACGCTGATGGCGCAGGCGCTGAAATCCAAGCCGGAGGAAGCCGAGAAGGTCTGGTTCAAGATCGGCGAGAACATCAAGAACGCCAATGTCGTCATCCCGATCATGAGCCCGAATCTGCTGCTGACCTACAGCAGCAAGGTCCATGGCATGCGCAACTCGGCAATCTGCATCCTGCCGCTCTACGAAGTGTCGCTCGACGATTGATGGCGCCCGCAAGGGACGGACGGCCGCTGGCGTCCCGTCGGTGGCCGCCGAGGCCAAGCCTGCCCGGCAAACCATGCGCCCGGAATGCTGGCTGAGAGGACGACCAGCGCCGGGCCAGGTCCGCCGCCACGCTGTCAGATCAACAGGATGATCGCTCCTCGACAAGAGGTGCGACGGACAAGAGGCCAATGCTCAATTACATAATGAGGCGCGCCGTTGCGATGCCTTTCATTCTGCTCGGCATCGTCACCCTGGCTTTCCTGCTGACGACGATCACCAAGGGCGATCCGCTGACGGCGATCGTCAGCGAGAGGCAGATGAACAATCCGGAGATAGTGGCGGCCGCCAAGGCGCGCTGGGGGCTCGATCGCAGCCTGCCGGAGCGCTACGTGATCTATGTCGCCAACCTGGTGACCGGCGACATGGGAACGTCCTTCGTCACGCGCCGCCCTGTGTCCCGGGACATCGCTGCGCGGCTGCCCGCCACACTGGAACTGGTCATCGCGGCAATGGCGATTGGCAGCACTACCGGCATATTGCTCGGCCTGCTTGCCGCGTATTACCGCGACTCGGTGATTGATCAAACCGCGCGGCTGTTCTCGCTCTTTGGATCTTCCGTGCCGATTTTCTGGCTTGGGCTCGCACTCCTCTTCGTGTTCTCGGTCCACTACCATCTGTTGCCGGGCCCGGGACGCCTCGATGCGCGCCTGACCCCGCCGCCCAGCCTGACAGGCTTCATGGTGGTCGACACTTTGCTGGCGGGCAATCCGGCGGCGTTCAAGGATGCGTTGCTGCATCTCATCCTGCCGTCGCTGGTGCTCGGCTGGACGGTGGCCGGCTCCATTTCCAGGATCGTGCGCGCGAACATGCTGGAAATCATGGAGCGTGAATTCATCCTGACGGCGCGCGCCAAGGGCGCCGGCGAGTTGCGCGTCGTGTTCCGGCATGCGTTGCGCAACATATTGGTGCCGGTTCTCACCGTGCTCGGCTACACATTCGCCTATTTGATCACCGGAGCGGTGCTGACGGAGGCGGTCTTCGGATGGCCCGGCATCGGCAGCTATGCGGTGATCGCGGCGCGGTCGCTGGATTTTCCGGCCATCATCGGCGTTACCATCGTCGGCGGCATGATGTTCCTGATCACCAACCTGCTCACCGACATCGCCTATGTCTTCGCCAATCCGCGCGTCCGGTTGAACTGATGGCCATGGCAATCATCCGGCCGAAGACCATGCGCAGGAGGCTCCCCTCCTGGGTGTCGCCTTCATTCGTCATCGGCGGCGCTGTCGTGCTTTTCTGGCTGTTCGCCACGCTGTTCCCGCACTGGCTGTCGGCGTTCAGCCCTCTCGATCTGGCCGGGCGCCGTCTGCAGCCGCCCAGTCCCGACCATCTCCTGGGGACGGACGCGCTGGGGCGCGACGTGTTTGCGCGCACCGTTTATGGCGCAAGGCAGTCCTTGCCGATCGCCGTCCTGGTGGTAATCAGCGCGGTGCTCATCGGCACGGCGGCCGGCGCCATCGCCGGCTACAGGGGCGGCTTCGTCGGCGCGGCCATCATGCGGCTGGTCGATATCACCCTGTCCTTTCCGGCAATCCTGCTGGCCATGGCCGTCGCCGCCTCGCTCGGCCCCGGGCTCGGCAATGCCGCCATCGCCATGGTGGTGGTGTGGTGGCCGATCTATGCGCGACTGGTGCGGGCCCAGGTTTTGGAAGTGCGGGAGCGCGAACATGTCGAGGCCGCGGTTGCTGCCGGCGCCAGCGATTTTCGCATCCTGACCAAGCATATCCTGCCCCTGTGCTGGACGCCCGTCCTGATCAGCGCGACCATGGACCTCGGACAGGTTATCCTGCTCGGCGCGTCGTTGAGCTTCATTGGCCTCGGTGCGCGGCCGCCGACCCCGGAATGGGGAGCGATGATCTCGGACGGCACCGTTTATTTCTACAATTGGTGGATCGCTTTCGGGGCAGGCATGGCCATCCTGACTATCGTGCTCGGCTTCAATTTCATCGGCGACGGCCTACGCGACTATTTCGATCCTAGGTCGTCCAAATGACGGCGGCCGCGATGACCATTGCCCCGGCTGCGGCCGAGCCGCTCCTGCGGGTCCGCGATCTCAAGGTCGGTTTTTCGACCGGCAGCGGCACGTTGCTGGCGGTGCGCGGCATAGACCTGGATGTCTCGCGAGGCGGCGTGCTTGGCATTGTCGGCGAATCGGGATCCGGCAAGTCGCTCAGCATGCTGGCCGCCCTCGGATTGCAGGCCCGCAACGCCGTGGTAAGCGGATCGGTCCACTTCGACAGCCAGCAGCTTGTCGGCCGTCAGCGCAAGCACATGCGCTCGCTGCTCGGCTCGCGAATCGGCATGATCTTCCAGGATCCGCTGTCGTCGCTCAATCCGGTCATGACGGTAGGCGACCAGATCCGTGAGGTGCTTTTCCTGCATGATCGCCGCCTGACCGGGAAGGGGGCCACGGCTCGGGTGCTGGACCTGCTTGAGCTTGTCGCCATTCCGCAGGCTGACCGCCGGATCAATCAATATCCGCATGAATTCTCGGGCGGCATGCGCCAGCGGGTGATGATCGCCATGGCGATCGCGAACGACCCGGAGCTTCTCGTTGCCGACGAACCGACGACGGCGCTGGATGTCACGGTCCAGGCGCAGATCATGCGGATGCTGCGAGAGCTGAAGGAGAAGCTCGGCCTGGCGCTTATCCTGATCACGCACGATCTTGGCGTCGTCGCCGGCCATGCCGACCGTGTGGCGGTCGTCTATGCCGGCCAGGTGGTGGAAGAGGCGGAGGTGCATGACCTATTCGCCGATCCTCGCCATCCCTACACGCGCGGGCTCATCGCCTCGATCCCCAAGCTGACCGCGACAGGCTCCAAGCTTTATTCGATCCCCGGCGCCCCGCCGCGGCTCGGCGCCTATCCCGAAGGCTGCGCCTTCCATCCGCGCTGCATCCATGCCCAGGACATCTGCCGGACGACCGCGCCCCCGACGATGGCTTTCGGCGGGCACCGATCGGCATGCCACTTCGCCGACAGGCTACCGCCCTGGGATCGCGGCAACGAAGCCGAAAGGCAGGGCCAGAATGGCTGAAACCATCGATCGTTCATCGAACTCCGGCAAAGGCCAATTCGCCTTGTCGGTGAGACATTTGTCAAAGTCCTTTCCCATGATGGGCGGAACCTTCATCCGGCGCGAGGTGGCGCAGTTGAAGGCGGTCGATGACGTGTCCTTCGACCTGGAGGCCGGCGAGACGCTCGGCCTGGTCGGTGAGTCCGGTTGCGGGAAGTCGACGCTCGGCCGTTGCCTGCTGAGGCTTATCGAGCCGACGGCGGGCAGCGTCGAGGTCAACGGCACGGACGTCGTTTCGCTGAACGCGGCCTCGATGCGCGCGATGCGCCGCCATCTGCAACTCGTCTTCCAGGATCCGTACGGATCGCTGCATCCGCGTATGCGCGTCGCCGACAGCATCGCCGAACCGTTGCGGATAACGTCCATGACGCGCTCGGAGCGGCGCGAACGGGTGGCCGAGATGCTCGATTTGGTCAGCCTCGGCGCGGATTACGGCAGGCGCTACCCGCATCAGCTCTCCGGCGGCCAGCGACAGCGCGTAGTAGTCGCCCGCGCTCTGGCATTGAAGCCCGAGGTGGTCGTGCTCGACGAGCCCGTATCGGCGCTGGACGTCTCGGTCCAGGCCGGCGTGCTCAACCTGCTCAAGGAAATCCAGGAGAGATTGCAGACCGCCTATGTCTTCGTGGCGCACGATCTGTCGGTGGTGCGCCACATCTCGCATACCGTGGCCGTTATGTATCTCGGCCGCTTCGTCGAAGTGGCGCCGGCGGCGAGCCTCTATGCACGGCCACTGCATCCCTATTCGCAGGCCTTGATGTCTGCCGTTCCCGTCGCCGACCCCGATATCGAACGCGGTCGCAACCAGATCCTGCTCAAGGGCGACGTGCCAAGCCCGATCAATCCGCCGTCGGGCTGCCCGTTCCGCACACGTTGCTTCAAGGCGCAGGACATATGCGCAAAGGTCAAACCGGCGCTGGTGGAGATCGAGCCCCGGCATTTCGCCGCGTGCCATTTCCCGCAGCCGATGGAGATCGGCTTTGCCAACTGACGGTGGACCGATGGGTGATGCGGCTGAGGTCCGTATACATGGCTTCGTCGCGCCTGGATATGAAGCCGTGGCGGACGAGTTCCGCACCAATTTTACCGAACGCGGCGATCATGGAGCGGGCTTTGCGGCTGTGGTCGATGGGCGCACGGTCGTCGACCTTTGGGGAGGCTGGGCGGACAGCGGAAGTCGCCGGCCCTGGCGCGAGGACACGATCGCCGGAATCTTTTCGGGCACCAAGGGCTTCGTCGCTACGTGCCTGCTGCTCCTCATCGAGCGCGGGCAACTCCAGTTGGACAGCCCAGTAGGCGCCTACTGGCCCGAATTCGCCGCACGCGGGAAGGAGCGGATCCTCGTTCGGCACCTGGTTTCGCATCAGGCGTGCCTTCCTGGCCTTGCCACTCCGGTTTCGGTGGAAGAGGCGACCGACGATGTCCGCATGGCGCGATTGCTGGCCGACCAGTCGCCGGTGCGGGAACCCGGCACGATATTGTATTATCACGCGCTGACATTCGGCTGGCTTTGCGGCGAACTGATCCGGCGCATCGATGGCCGCAGTGTCGGCCGGCTGTTCGCGGAGGATGTCGCGCGGCCTCTCGGCCTCGATGCCTGGATCGGTCTTCCGCCCGAACAGGAGCCCCGCGTCGCGGTGCTCGAGCGCGGCGAAAATTATGGGGCGAAACGCAGCGATCTGGATACGGACCGCGTGGCCTGGTCGATCTGGGACAATCCGCCGAGGTCGAGACCCTACCCGCTGCCGCTGAACTCGCGCTCCTGGCGCGCGGCGGAGGTTCCGGGCGGCAACGGCATTGCGTCCGCGCGCGCCGCGGCACGGCTCTACGGATGCCTGGCGCGGGGCGGCGAACTGGAAGGGACCCGCATTCTAAGGCCGGAGACGATCGCGCTCGGCTACACTTGTCTGGCGCGCGGCGTCGAGCCTTATCTCGAACAGGAACTGGCCTACGGCGTCGGATTCGGTTTGCAGACGAGGGAAGCTCTGTTTGGCAGCGTTCCGGTGGGCTTTGGCCATGACGGCGCCGGCGGATCCTTGCACGGCGCCTGGCCGACGCTGAAGACCGGCTTCTCCTACGTGACCAACACGCTCCGGCAGTTCGAAGGCCATGACCCAAGGTCAGGCTCGCTGCTAGCCGCTCTGTCGGCATGCGTGCAAAGCCCATAGAACATTCGCCGTCTCAGTCCTGCCTGACGGCCTGGACCTGGATTTCGACCTTGAGCTCGGGACGGGCGAGTTTCGATTCCACCGTGGCGCGTACCGGAGCGTGCTCCTTATCCACCCAGGTATCCCAGGCCGCGTTCATGCCGGCGAAATCGCCGATGTCGGCCAGCCAGATATTGGCGGTGACGACATCGCGCTTGGACGCGCCGGCCTTGGCGAGAAGCTCATCGATCTGCGCCAGCACATCGGCCGTCTGCCCGCCTACATCCGCGCCGCCATGGCGCGCGGTGACGCCGGCCAGATAGACGGTGCCGCCGACCTCGACGATGCGATGGAAACGACCGGTGAAATCGGTGCGCTTGATGGTCAAGGCCTTCTCCTCAAATATCCGTCGATTGGCGCGCAGCGCCAGTGCCTGTCATGTCCGGGCCAGTCCGGGCCGCGATGCATCAGCCGTTCTGGAGCACCACGGCCTTGGTCGAGAGATATTCCTCGACATGGTCGATGCCGGACTCCCGCCCATAGCCGCTCATCTTGTAGCCGCCGAAGGGGATGACCGGGTCGAGCACTCCGTAGCAATTCACCCAGACGGTGCCTGAGCGGATGCCCTTTGCCACCCCATGCGCCTTGGCCACGTCGCGGGTCCAGACGCCGCTGCCCAGCCCATAGACGGTCGAGTTGGCGATGCGCAGCGCCTCGCCGACATCGTCGAAGGGGATGGCCGTGACGACGGGCCCGAATATCTCCTCCTGGGCTATGCGCATGTCGTGGGTGACGTTCTTCATGACCGTCGGTTCAAGGAAATGTCCCTGCGCGAGTTCACCGTCGACGAGACGATTGCCGCCGGCGACGATTTCGGCGCCTTCGCCGACGCCAATGCCGAGATAGGACTGGACGCGCTCCATCTGCTTGCCGGAGACGACCGGGCCGATTTGCGTGTCGGGCTCGATGCCGTTGCCGACCTTCAGCGCCTTGGCGAAATCGGCCACTCTCTCGACGAAGCCGTCATAGATCGACCGTTCGACCAGCAATCGGGAGCCCGCGCTGCAGATCTGGCCGCTATTGCCGAAGATGCCCATCGCGGTTCCGGCGACCGCCTTGTCGAGATCGGCGTCGGCGAAGACGATGTCTGGCGATTTGCCGCCGAGTTCCAGCATCAGCCGCTTGATGTTGCCCTTTGAGGCTTCGATGATCCGGCGGCCGGTGGCGTCCGATCCCGTGAAAGCGACCTTGTCGACATCCATGTGGGCGGCAAGCGCAGCGCCGGCCACGGTGCCGAGACCGGGAACCACGTTGACCACGCCTGGCGGAACGCCTGCTTCCAGTGCTAGTTCGCCAAGCCGCAGCGCGGTCAGCGGCGCATCCTCCGCCGGTTTCAGGACCATGGTGCAGCCGGTCGCAAGAACCGGTCCGATCTTCCAGATCGTGCTGGTCAGCGGCGCGTTCCATGGCGTGATGGCGCCCACCACGCCAACGGGTTCCTTGAGCGTATAGGCGAAAACATCGCCAGGCAGGGAATTGGGCAGGGTTCTGCCGCCGATCGTCACGCACATCGAGGCATACATGCGAAGCATGCCGATGGCGCGTTGCCGGCGGCCGCGCGTCATGGTGATCGGCATGCCCATGTCGAGCGTGTCGAGCTGGCTGAATTCCTCGAAATGGCGGTCGACCAAGTCGGCGAATTTCAGGATGACTTCCTGGCGCTGGAACGGCGTGAATTTCGACCACGGCCCCTCGAAGGCGCGCCGTGCCGCCGCAACCGCCAGGTCGATGTCGCGCGCGTCGCCCTCCGCGATCGTGGCTAGCAATTCGCCCGTCGCCGGGTTGTACGTGCCGAATGTCCGGCCTTCCATGGGCATTACGAAGCGCCCGTCGATGATCAGTTTGCGGACGACATCGGTGCGTCCAAGAATGTGCTGGTTCATGGAAAGTCCTTCAGGTCCCGCGCGGCGTTGGCGCTTCAGGCAAACAGCGCCCGCAGATGGTCGTTGAGAAACATGCCGGCGGGATCCAGCTCACGGCGCATCCTCTTGAAGTCGTGGTAGCGCGGATAGAGTTTTTCCAGCCTGGATTGCGTCATGAAATGATGCTTGCCCCAGTGCGGGCGCCCGCCGTGCCGATCGAAGATGGCATCGACATCCCTGAGCATGGCCCAGGTCGACGGTTCCAACGGTCCCGAGACCGAGAGCGCATAGCCATCGCGCTCCGCATAGGCGCTAAGATAGGAATCATCCGCCTTCACCGGCCGGCATTCGACCGGGAAGGTGAAGTCCTTGTGCTTTTGGAGGAAGAGATGGCGGACCTCGTCGAAAGTCGCCTCGAAATCCTCGAACGGCACGGCATATTCGATCTCGCGGAAGTTCGGCTCGTAGAGGTTCGGGAAGATCACCGAGGAATGGTCGAATTGGGAGCCGGGCTCGGGGGCGGGGGCCGGTTCATCGACCGGCACGGCGTTGTAGCTGCGCATATGACAGATGTCGTAATCGCGGCTGGCCAGGTTGGGCACGCCGCTCGGCAGGACGAACAGGTCGGCGGATTCGCGCCTTGGCAACCAGAAGAACCAGAACGTCCTGTTGTCCTCCAGCCGCTGATGCAGCCCGCCGAGGCAGTCTTCGATGTCGGCGTTCCAGGACCGTTTGAAGAGGTTGTAGGATGGAACCGCCTGCAGCGTGATGGATACGACCACGCCGAACATGCCGATCGAGGCACGGAAGGCCTTGAACAGTTCGCCGTCGGCCTCGGCCGAAAGGTCCAGGAAGCTGCCGTCGGCGGTCACGATCCGCGCGGCGATCATCTGCATCGACATGCATGGCAAGGTTATTCCCGCGCCATGCGTCGCCGTCATGATCGCGCCGCAGACTGATTGCGTGTCGATGTCGCCCTGGTTGTTGAGCGACATGCCCTGCGTTCTCAGATACCGGCTGAGTTCGCCGACGCTGATGCCGGGCTGCACGGTGACGCGCATCTGCTCCCTGTCCAGGGACAGGACCTCGTTGAAGGCGCGGAAGTCGATGTGGACACCCGGCGTCGGCACGGCAGGCGTGTTGGCGTGCCCCCTGCCGGACGAGCGGACGGGCAATCCAAGCCGCGCCGCCGCAAGGACGGCCTGGCGCACATCCTCCTCGCTGCGCGGCAGGACCGTGCTGGCCGGCACGAAATAATGCTCGCCGAACCAGTTCCACCACAGCTTGCCCGGCTCCAGCACGTCCGTTTCGGCTTGTCGCATGTCCATCTCCGATCTTTCCTGGCGTCAGGCGATAAGCTTGACGCGGCTGTTTTCCAGCTCGGCATTGACCGCCGGCATCACCTGCGTGGCAAGCAGTTCCATGGATTTGTGCATCACGGCCTTGTCCTTGCAATCATGCGCCGTCATCAGCAGCGTGCCAAAGGGCCCGACCTCGTCGCGCAGCTCGAGGATCTTGCGGGTCACGGTCTCGACGCTGCCGCAGATGACGAAGCTGTCGCGCACCATCTCATAGGTGATGTCGGCTTCGGCCGTTTCGCGCGTCGGCGCCAGCAATTTGGCCGCGCCAAGCCGCTGGTAGACCGTGAACATGTAGTCGTAATACCAGTCATAGGCGCCGTTCGGGGTCTTCACATAGGCTTCGGCCGCTTCGTCGGTGTCGGCGACAAAGATCGAACGCGCCACGCGCCACTGGTTTCCGTCGGGCTTCTTGCCGAGCTTCTTCAGCTCGTCGGCATAGGTGTCCCAATGGGTCTTCACCACCCAGGAGGCGACGAAATTCGCGGAGATCGGCATCATGCCGCGCTGCGCGGCGATGCGGATGGAATTGGAGTTGGGGCTGCTGACCGACAGAGCGAGCGGCGGGTGCGGCAGCTGATAGGGCTTGCCGAAGGAGCCGACGCCGAGATCGGGCCAGACATTGTCCTTGAGCGTCACGTTCCAATATTTGCCCTTGATCTCGTAAGGCGCACTGCCGGCCCAGATCTGCTGGATGATGTCGAGCGAATCCATCATCATTTCGGGGCGGTTCGCGTCGGGCATGCCGAAGGCCTCGAAATCGGATCCCAAGGCGCCCGTGCCGACACCTAGGATGAGCCTGCCCTCGGTCAGATGGTCGAGCAAGGCGACGTGCGAGGCTGCCATGACCGGATGATAGAGCGGCAAGGGAAGAACGCCGGTGCCGAGCTTGATGGTCTTCGTCTTGCTGGCAAGGAATGCAAGGAAGGTGATCGGCGACGAGATCTGCTCGATTTCGCATGTGTAATGTTCGCCGACCCAGCACTCCTCGAAACCGAGCTTTTCAGCCAGCACGACCGATTCCACGTCTTCCATCAGGGTCGTGTGGTAATCGCGGTTCAAATTATGCATCGGCATCATGAAAAACGCGAGTTTCATCGCAATCTCCTTACTCGTTTCCAGTGAGGAGGGTTGAGCAAGGCCCGTGCCATTGTGGCCGACATGACGCGTGGGGCTGATTTCCGCGTGTTCGGCTGGGGCTTCGCTGCGTGTTCTGCTGGAAGCCGTCTCGCGGCAGCGAAAGTCGTCTCATTTCTGATGCCGCGCTACGGCTCCGATGGCGCCGGGAGCGAACACTACGGCGCATTGACGCCAAGACGCTGACTTGCCTATCTTGACGGCAGATTTCAAAGCTGCATAGTTTGTGGACATATGAGCGAGATTGCGTCCACTTTGACGCGCGAAAAATGCTCGGCTACCTTGAATCTCCGTATCGTGCTTTCCGAAGGCCGATCCTGATTTCGGACCGATGCATCAGAGAGGACAAGCTCCGCATGGACTCATTGGGCCGTGTAGTCGCGCAGTCAACGGCCGTCGGCGGATTGGCCAGCCTCGACAATTCCTGGCAGCGCTGCCAGGAACGCTATCACTTCGACCCCAATGCGAACCCACGCCTTTCCTCGCTGAGCGACCGCGAGGTCGTTGAGCTCTGCGAGCCGTTCGACCCCAACCTGGAGACCATCAAGAACGAGCTGGAATTCGTGCAGTCGACTTTGCGCGGTTCGAATTTCTGCGCCAGCTTCTCCAACATGGCCGGCATCATCCTGCGCTATCGTGGCGATCCGCAGAACGACGAAGATCTGAAGCTGGAGCGGCCGGGCACGATCTGGGCGGAAGGCGCGGTCGGCACGAACGGCGTCGGAACCTGCATCATCGAACGCCGCCCAGTGATGGTGCTGGGCCGGCAGCATTATTTCCGCGCCTATGCCTCCGTCTCCTGTGTGGCCGCGCCGGTGATGTCGGCCGACGCGGAAATGATCGGCGTTCTCAATGTTGCGACGGGCGATCCGCGCATCACCTCCGACACCTTCGCGCTCGCCGCCGGCCTGACCATGAACACGGCCGAACGGCTGAGCAACCAGCTCTTTCTCGATCACTTCCCCGGCAGCTCGATCCTGAAAATCCGCGGCGACGGCTCGACCGTGCTTCTGGCCCTGGACGAGGAGCAGCGCATTGTCGGCGCCAACCGGCAGGCGCGGAATGTGTTCGGATCCATCGCCGAGCGCCTCAACCGGGCGACGCTTTGGGAGTTGTTCCAGGGCACGCCGGAGGCGCGCGACAGCATCACCAGGGACGGCAGGCAGCTCGGCCTGAGACGGCTCGATACCGAAGCGCTCTACGAGGCGGAAATCATCGCGCCAAGGCCGGTGCCGGCCAGACGCGCCATCGCCAAGGTTGCGCAACCCGCCGCCCGTCCCGGCGTCGAACCGGCGATCGAGATTGCCCCCTCCCAGGGCCCGACGATCGAACAGTGCCTCGGTTCGCATCCTCGCCTCACCGTTCTTTCCAGGCTGCTGCGGCGCATTTCCGGCAGTGGTTTGCCGATCCTGCTGCTTGGCGAGACCGGCGTCGGCAAGGACACTTTGGCGGGCGCCCTGCATCGCGAAGGCGATCGCTGCGACAAGCCGCTTGTCGCTTTCAATTGCGCGGCTATTCCGGAGTCGCTGATCGACAGCGAATTGTTCGGCTATGGCGCCGGCGCGTTCACGGGAGCCAAGCGGGAAGGCAATGTCGGCCGCCTCAAGCAGGCCGATGGCGGCACGCTTTTCCTCGATGAGATCGGAGACATGCCGCTGTCCTTGCAGACGCGGCTGCTCAGGGTCCTGGAGACCGGGGAGGTCAGCCCGCTCGGTTCGGCCAAGACCCAGACGGTCGACATCAACATCATCGCTGCGACCAACAACGATCTTTCGACCGCCGTCGCCGAGGGCCGCTTCCGGCGCGACCTCTACTATCGCCTGGCGGGCGTGGTCGTCGACATGCAGCCGCTGCGTGAACGAAAGGACATTCTCGACATTGCCCTGCGCCTGCTTGCAGCCGACAGGTCCGGCCCGCCCGTCCGGCTCAGCGACGGGGTGGTCGCCGTCCTTCGGACCTATGCCTGGCCGGGCAATATCCGTGAGATGCGCTACGTGCTGCAGCGGGCGCGACGTGTGTGCGAAAATGGCGTCATCGAGGTCGAGGACCTGCTGCTTGCCGACTTCGCCTCGCCGCGAACCGGAGCCGCTGAAATGCCCGCCCAGGCGCCGCATCCCCGCCAGGCGCTGCAGGATGCCGAACGCAGGATGATCGTATCGACGCTCGAGCGGCTGGACAGCGATGTCAGCCGGACAGCCGATGCGCTCGACATGAGCCGGGCCACGCTCTACCGCAAGATGCGCGCGCATGGGATCGTCGCCCAGAAGGTCGTGCGCGGCTGAGCCCAGCCTGTCAAGGGCGCCGAACTTGGCGGCCGATCCAACCCGGATCGACGCTTGCATCAGGCTGGCACGTGACTTGCGTTGCTCCTTCCAACCCACCGGACGTTGCCGCTTGCCGGCACACCGCCCGACTGGGTCTGAAGGAGACCGACATGCCTGATCCAATCGAATTCAAACTTGCCGAGTTCAAGCTCGCAATGCGCCGCCTGGCCGCCGGCGTCTCAATCGTCACCACCATAGACGGCGAGCAGCCGCATGGCTTCGCCGCGACGTCGGTTACGTCCGTTTCGGCCGATCCGTCGCCCCTGCTGCTGGTCTGCGTCAACAAATCCGTCTCCTGCCACGATCTGATGCTGGCATCCGGCCGGTTCTGCGTGAATGTGCTGGCCGAAGCCGACATGGAAACGGCGCGGCTGTTCAGTTCCTCCAAGGACCGCCATCGCCGGTTCGAATTGTGCAAATGGGAAACCTTGTCGACCGGCGCCCCGGCGCTGACCGGAGCTTTGGCGAGCTTCGACTGCCGCATCCACCGCGCGATGGAAGTGCAGACGCATACGGTGGTATTCGGCGAGGTGGTGGAAACACGGCTGATCGACGACGAGCTCCACCCGCTGGTCTATATGGATGGACGGTTCGGCGGGCTCCGCTGTCCGCCGGCTACCGGTGCAACCCAATGAGCGAGGCGGGGCGGCCAGCTCATTCCAAGACCCATGTGGCGGTGATCGGCGGCGGCGTGATCGGCGTCTGCTCCGCGAGCTGGCTGCTGCGCGAAGGCTTCGCCGTCACCATCATCGAACCGGGCGAGATCGCAGGCGGCTCCTCCTTCGGCAATGCCGGCTGCTTCAACCCGTCCTCGGTCGTGCCGATGTCGATGCCGGGCAATCTGGCCAAGGTGCCGGGGTGGCTGCTCGATCCGCTCGGACCCTTGTCGATCCGATGGCCATATCTGCCCAGCATCGCGCCGTGGCTGCTGCGGTTCCTGCAGGCAGGTTCGCGCGAGCGGGTGGAGAAGCAGGCGGCGGCACTGGCCGGCCTGCTGCGGGATTCGCCGGGCGCCTACCGGCCGTTGGTGGAGAATGCAGGGGCGCTCGACCTGCTGCGGCGCGACGGCCATCTCATGGTCTATTTGACCCGTGCGGACTTCGAGGCCGACGCGTTCGCCTGGCAATTGCGCGAAAGCAACGGCATCGAATACACGGTGCTCGAGCGCGACGCCCTTTGGCAGTTGGAGCCCAGTCTGTCGCACGACTACCAGTTGGGGGTTTTCCTGCCGGGCAATGGCCATACGGTCAACCCGCAACGGCTGGTCAACGCCCTTGCCGATGCCTTTCTGCGCGATGGCGGCCAGATCAAGCGCGCCAGGGTCGACGGCTTCGAGCTTGCGGGCGACAGGCTGTCGGGACTGCGCACGGACGCCGGCTTCCTGGCCGCGGACCGCGCCGTGGTCGCCGCCGGCGCCCATTCGAAACGCTTCACCAGAGAGCTCGGCGACAGCGTCCCGCTCGATACGGAACGCGGTTACCACATCATCGTCAGCAATCCCGAGGCGCGGCCGCGACTGCCGATCATGGACACATCCGGCAAGTTCGTGGCGACGCCGATGGAAACAGGTCTCAGGCTTGCGGGCACCGTGGAATTCGCGGGGCTGCAGGCGGCTCCGGACTGGAGGCGGGCACGCAACCTGCTGAAGCTCGGAAAACGGCTGTTTCCCGGCCTCAGCGAAAACTATCCGGAGGATCGACTTTCGGTCTGGATGGGTTTTCGGCCAAGCATGCCGGATTCGCTGCCCGTCATCGGACACTCCCGGCGTCTGCGTGATGTCGTCTACGCCTTTGGCCATGGCCATGTCGGCATGGCGGCAGGCGCCACCACAGGGCATCTGGTCACCGATCTTATCGCCGGCAAGCCGCCGCGCGTGCCGATCGAGGCTTTTTCACCAAGGCGGTTCGGCTGATGCGGGCGGGCAACCCCCGATCCCTGTCTCACGCGAGAGACTGGTTCGTCACCGATGCGACGGCGATAAACCGGCTGCGGGAGGACAGAAACAAGCACGGCCGGGCTGCGCCCGCGAACAGCCTATCGAATCAACCACTTGCAGGGGTCCCGACTCTCGGCGACAATCGCGTGGAGAGGCCGCCGACATCTGGCACGGCGATTGCTCACTTCCTGACATGAAAATGGGAAAGGACCTGGGCATGAAAAAACTTCTGAATGAAGCCGTCAGCCGTCGCACGATCCTCAAGGCCGGTGGCGCGGCAATCGCCGGTTCGCTGTTCGCACCGAACATCATCCGTCCGGCCAACGCCTCCGAGCAGATCCTGCTGCTCACCTGGGAAACATATCACGACGATGATTGGATCCAGGAATGGGGCCGCGCCAACGATACGGAAGTGCGCGCGGTCCGCATCGGCTCCGAGGACGAGCTCTACTCGCAGCCCTTCTCGGGCGCGATCCAGCCTGACGTGCTCTATGTCGAGACAGGCTCCCTGTCGCGCTTCAAGGGCGCGGGACTGATCAAGAAGATCGACGTCTCCAAACTGCCGAACGCCTCCAACATATCGTCCCACCTGCCGTGGCAGAAGTTCACGACGGTCGACGGCGAGCTGGTCGGCGTTCCCTATAATTGGGGCACGCAACCGCTGATGTACAATGCAGACGTCGTCCCGGAAGCCGAGACGGCGACATGGGCGACGCTCTGGGACGAGAAGTACAAGGGCAAGGTGAACATGTTCGACGACTGCACGATCAGCTTCCCGATGATCGCGCTTTATGTCGGAGCCAAGGATCCCTTCAACCTGACGGAAGAGGAATTCGGCAAGTGCACGGACGCCCTGCGCGCTCTGCATGGGCAGATCCGGGTCATCGCGCGGGGCTTCGACGACGCGTCGACGATCTACGCCGCGGGCGAGGCCGTGATCGGATACTGCCAGAATGTAGCGGTGGTCACCTCGCTCCAGGCCAAGGGCAAGAACTTCAAATATTCGCTGCCCAAGGAAGGCACGCCGACCTGGATCGATTGCGCTTCGATCTCACCGCAAGGCGACCGCCCGATCGTCTACAAGTTCCTCAACGACAATCTGGGCACGCAGTGGCAGTCGCGCTTCATCGCCAAGTCGACCAATAATGGCGTGCTCAGCGCGGAATCCGCGCGTGCCGCAGGCCTCAGCGAGGACGCGCTGAAGGTCACCAACATCGTCGATTCCGCCACTCCCGGTTTCTGGGACAAGCTGGTCGTCTTCCAGAAACCGGAAGACCTAGAGCGTCGCCTGCAGATCTGGAACGATTTCAAATCGGGGATTCTCTAAGCCCCGCGGCAGGCAACCAGAACCGGAGCCACTGCGATGCAGCAATCGGTCGGCAACCATGTGCTTAGCCTGGAAGGCGTCTCCAAGACCTATCCCGGCAACACCAAGCGAGCGCTCGACAGAGTGTCGTTCGACGTGGCAGCGGGCGAGTTCTTCTCGATCCTCGGCCCGAGCGGCTCCGGAAAGACAACGATCCTGCGCACCATTGCGGGCTTCGAAAGGCCCGACGAGGGCCGCGTGATGATGAGCGGCGGCGATGTCACGCATCTGCCGCCCAACAAGCGCGACCTTCGCACGGTGTTCCAGAGCTACGCCCTGTTCCCGCACCTGACGATCAGCGAGAACGTCCAATATCCGTTGCGCATGGCCGGCATGGCAAAGCCCGAGCGGACAAGGAAGGCCATGCAGGCTCTGGAGCTCGTCGCCATGGAATCACTGGCCGGCCGCTTGCCGCATCTGCTTTCGGGCGGCCAGAGGCAGCGCGCCGCGCTCGCACGCGCCATCGTGTCGAGACCGCAATTGCTGCTTCTCGACGAACCGCTGGGCGCCCTCGACCTGCGCCTGCGCCAGCAGATGCAGCACACGCTGGTCTCGCTGCAAAAGGAGCTTGGCATCGCCTTCGTCTACGTCACCCACGACCAGGGCGAGGCGCTCTCGATGTCCAACCGGGTGCTGGTGATGCGCGAGGGGCGGATCGCGCAATTGGGACGACCGCAGGACCTTTATTTCAAACCGAGATCGGAGTTCGTCGCCGAATTTGTCGGCAACTCCAACATGCTGCCGGTGGAGTTCACCTCCAGCCACGGCGCCTATGTCGGGTCGATCGGCGGGGTGACATTCCCGGAAATTCGCGGCGACAGGTCCGGCACGGCGCGCGTGGCGGTGCGTTACGACAATGTCCGAATCTATCCCGACAAGGACGGTTCCGCGACCAGCCGGCTCTCCGGCATTGTCGAAGACGTGCTGTTCCTCGGCACCAACATCGAGGTCGGTGTCCGCTGCGGCGAGTTGCGGATCATGGGCAGCGTGCCGGCCAGCCGTGCCGACAGCCTGGTTGCCGGCCAGGCTGTGACCATCGGCCTCGACCTGGCGGAGGCAAACGTCTTTCATGTCTAGATCGGCCGACATGGCGCTGTTCGCCGCCCCAGCAGTTCCGGCGCGCTTCAGGTTGCGCATCGATTGGCCGCAAGTGCCGGTCTATGGCTGGCTGGCACTGATCGTGCTGATCCCGAACCTGCTGCTGATCGGCACGAGTTTCTTGTCGGTGGCCGGCGGACGCATCAAGTTCGAACCGACGCTGGCCAATTATGTGCGCCTGTGGAACTCGGCCGGATTCTGGCGACTGCTCGAGCAGACCTTCCAGTTTAGCCTGCTCGGCGCCTTCCTGGGTGCCCTGGTCGCCTATCCGATGGCCTATTTCGTCGGCCGGGTGGTCAGGAACAACCGTTCGATCCTGACCGTGCTGGTGCTGGTTCCTCTGTGGATCAGCCTGCTGATGCGGGTGTTTTCCTGGCGTCTCATCCTGGGCCAGAACGGTGTGCTGAATTCCTCCCTGGTTTCGAGCGGAGTGCTGGACGGCCCGTCCTCGGCATTCCTGTATACCGGCTCGTCGGTGGTGCTGACATTTGCCTACATCTCCATCCCGTTCATCTTCGTGTCGACGCTGAACGCCTTCGAGAAGATACCGCAATCGTTGATCGAAGCCTCGCAGGACCTCGACGCAACCTCGTTCCAGACCTTCTGCCATGTCATCTGGCCGCTGACCCGGCGCAGCCTCGCCATCGGCTTCAGCCTCGCCTTCCTGGTCACGGTCGGCGACTACGTGACGCCGTCCATGGTCGGAGGGATCAACGGAACCACGCTTGGCGTGCTGATTTCCTCGCAGTTCGGCATAGCCAGCAACTGGCCATTCGGGGCCGCACTTTCGATCGCGCTGATCGCCGCCGTTTCCATCGTCGTGGCGGTCGTGTTGTGGTCGTGCCCGCAGCGAGGGGTTTTTTCCGGTGACGAGGCGCCGTCTTCGGCGCCGCCGCCGGCAGCCGGCGAGGGGGCTCGGCTAAGCTATATCGGCGGCGCCATACTCTATGGCGCGGTCGTCGCCTTTCTGTACGCTCCCCTGCTGCTGATGGTCGTGTTCTCGTTCAACGATTCGACCTTGCAGGCCTTCCCGCTGCACGCCCTGACCTTCAAATGGTATGCCGAGCTCGCAGGCAATTCGGGACTGATCGCAGCCGGACAGCGCTCGCTGATCGTCGCCGTCAGCGTCGTCATCATCTCCAGCATCGTCGGGACGGCGTTCGCGCTTGTGCTCCATTATCGCAACCTGCTCTATTCGCGCGCTGTCGAACTGCTCCTGACGCTGCCGCTCGCCATGCCCTCCGTCGTCCTCGGCATCGTCATGGTGCTCGGCACGGAAATCGTCGGTGTTCCTCCGGGCCTGGCTCGTGTCGTCATCGGCCAGGCAAGCTTCATCATGCCCATCACCATGCTGATGGTGCTGACGCGGCTTCGACGCCTCGATCCTTCGCTTCTCGAGGCCTCTCTCGATCTGGGCGCGAGCCGCCTGCAGAGCTTCCTGCTGATCGTTCTGCCGCTGATCCGCGGCGCGGCGATCGGCGGCATGCTGCTTGGGTTGACCCTGTCGGCGGACGAGGTGATGGTGACATTGTTCCTCGCCGGCCCATCCCAGACATTGCCGATCTGGGTCTTCAACCAGATGCGCTTCGGCTTCACTCCGTCGGTCAACGCGGTCTTTACCCTGCTCGGGCTGTTCGCGCTGTCGACGGTCCTGATCGGCCAGCTCATCGCGCGACGCCGCGCCGTCGAGACGTGAGCAGGTCAGCAGGTATTTGGCGCAACCACTGAGGAGCAGCGCAACATGCCGTCACCGACAACCGGGCATCGCGTGGCCGTGCTTGGCACCGGCAGCATGGGCACGGCGATAGCCAAGGCTCTGATCGAGGCGGGGCACCACGTAACGGTGTGGAACCGATCGAGGGAGCGGCTGGAGGGCTTGGCCGGATGCCGCGTCGCGCAGACAGCCGGCGATGCCTGCCTAGACGCCGATGTCGCGTTCACCTGCTTTTCGAATTTTGCCGCGACCCATGATGTCTTGGAGCAACAGGACGTGGTCGACGCGCTCAGGGGCAAGGTCCTGGTGGCGATGTCTACAGCCACCCCGGACCAGGTTCATGACCTCCAGCGCTTCGCGGAGGCGTCCGGCATCGACTATCTCGACGCCAAGATCGCGGTTACGCCGGCCCAGATCGGCGCGCCGACGGCGGTGATTTTCTTTGCCGGGCCTCAAGCCATTTTCTCCCGGATCGAACCTGTCCTAAAGGCGCTGGCGGGACGGGCGACGTTGATGGGAGAGCGCATCGATGGCGCCGTGCAGGGCGACTTCGCCTTCCTCAGCGTCTATTTCGCCGGCACGATCGGCATCCTGCACGGCGCGGCATTCTCGCGAAGTTCGGGACTGGATATCGACCAGTTCTTCAGCCTGATCCCCTGTTTCCTCGACGAGATAAACGCCCGCTCGCAATCGTTCCGGAAGATGATCCTTGCGGGCGATTATTCGGATGTTCAATCGGCCTTGAAAACGGATCTGGCCGGCGCGCGGCTGCTGGCGGACGCAACCGTGCATGCCGGAATGCAGAGGCTATTCCCGGACGCCTTGATCGACCTGATGCAGGATGCGGTCGCGCAGGGCCATGGCGATCTGGATTCGGCGGCGATGGTCGAGGCATTCGGGAAGAAGAGCCGCACGGCCGCTTGGCGCAGCGCCGTTTGAATCCTTGGCTGTCGACAAGGGAAGGGACAGTGCCGCCAAACGCCTGGAGATCGCCAATCACCACCACGTCGCCTGGTTTCCGGCCGCATCGCTGTCGGCCGCACCCTGATGGGATTCTGCAGATCCAAAATAGGTGGAGGCAGGGACGGCAATTAACGAAATTGAGAAGAACCGCGTCATTCCCGGACCCTAGGTATCCTGGCACAATAGGTCTACGATCGTTCTATGTTCCTGAGGCCAAGTGGGCGGCCCGGAACGGAATGGCAGGCCATTGGGGTCGTGGGGGCTATTGTGTCTATCAAGCGGGAGGAAATCGGCCGAGCTTTCGACAATGGAGATTTCCGCCCGCACTTTCAGCCCCTGGTCAACCTGCGGGTCGGCGACCTGCATGGTTTCGAGCTTCTCGCCAGATGGAAACATCCCGCGCGGGGATGGATTCCACCCAGCGAGTTCATACCGCTCGCGGAAAAGGACGGCTGGATCGACCGCCTGACCAAGGAATTGCTGCACTTGGCATTCTCTTCGATGGCGAAGCTGCCGGATCATTTGAACCTCTCGGTCAATATATCTCCGGTTCAGTTGCGCGGCCTCGGCTTGCCAAGGGATATCCAGAAAATTGCCGAGCAATCAGGGTTCTCGCTGGAACGTCTGATGGTCGAGATCACCGAGAGTGCGCTGACGGAAGACCTGAACAGTGCGCGAATGATCGCGGCGGCCTTGAAGGCCATGGGCTGCAAGCTGGGTCTCGACGACTTTGGAACGGGCTATTCGAGCTTGACCCATCTCCAGTCGCTGCCATTCGATGAACTCAAGATCGACCGCAGTTTCGTGGGTTCGATGGCGGAGCGCCGCGACAGCCGCAAAATCGTTGCCGCCGTCGTTGGCCTTGGACAGAGCCTCGGGCTGATAACCGCCGCCGAAGGGGTGGAAACGCTCGAACAGGCCCAGATGCTTCAGTGGCTTGGCTGCGAGTTGGCGCAGGGTTGGTTCTATGGAAAGCCGATGCCGGCCGAGGATCTGCCGAAAACGGTGTCGGGATTTCGCGCCAAGGGCGTCGCGGCGATGTCGACGGATGTTCCGGGCCGTTTGTCCAGCCTCGATCTTCTTCCCTCGGTCCGGCTGGCGCAACTGCAGGCCGTGTATGACGGCGCACCGGTCGGACTGGCGTTTATCGGGAGGGATCTGCGCTACAAGATGCTGAACCGACGACTGGCCCAGATGAATGGGCGCCCCTTGGAGGACCATATCGGCAACACCGTCGCGCAAACGGTCCCCGGCCTCTTCCCGCTGGTCGAAGGTTACCTTCTTCGCGCGCTGGACGGCGAAGCTATTCCCGGCGTCGAGATCACCACACCGGTGTCCGATGCCGGCGAGAGCCGGACGATCCTGTTGTCTTACGAGCCGGCGCGTGACGAAGCGGGGGAAGTGGTCGGCGTGTCCGTGGCGATCGTGGACCTGTCGCCGATCAGGCGGGCGGAGGAAGCAAGGCGTGCGGCCGAGGGGCACTTTCGGCAGATGATGGAGTTGCTGCCTCAGATTCCGTGGATCATCGATCCGGAAGGACGCGCCCTCGATGTCAGCCAGCGATGGCTGCAAATCTCCGGCCAGACGGGCGACCAATGGACAGGTTTTGGCTGGCTGGACGCATTGCATCCCGACGATCTCAAGCCGACCTGGGACGCCATGAACGCGTCATTCAAGAGCGGCAATCCGATAGACACGGTCTTTCGCGTGCGCGGTTCTCCCGCCGACCCGTGGAGGCGGTTGCGCTCCAGAGGCGCAGCCAATGTCGGAGCGAACGGCAAGATCATCTGCTGGTATGGCAGCCTGGAGGAGGCTGAATGAAAAGCTGGCCCCTTCAGGTGCCGCCGACCATTACACCGCCCCGCGCAGCGGATTGATGATCGGGATGTCGAAAAAATCCTTCTCATTGTCGGTGACGACGGTGCAGCCATGAGTCTCGGCGACGGCGGCGATGATCATGTCGAGCCCACTGCGCGGCCGACCCCGAGCCTTGCCGTCCGCCATCAACCGCGCCCAGATCAGGCCGGCATTCTCGTCGAAAGCCAGCACGCGGCCCGCGAACAGCGCCTGAGGGCCCTCCGGCCCGGAAAACCAAGCGTCGAGGCTATCGCGGCGCTTGCCGGCCGGCTTCTCCAGAACTCCCCGGCGGATTTCGGCGACCGTCAGCGACGCAACAAAAAGATCCTCGTCGGCCTGTTCGCTCATCCAGGCGAGCAGGGAGTCCGAAGGGGCCGGTTTCGCAATGTCGCTGATGATGTTGATATCGAGAAGGTAGCGCATCAAAAACGGACCTTACGTCCTTCCTCGCTGGAGCGGGTCAGATCGAGACCTGCGCCCACGAGGGGAGAGCGGCGAAGCGCGGCCAGGATGCCGCCCTTCCTTGGTGGCTCGCCGGTGACGATTTGACTGACCGCCGCGCGGAGACGCGAAGCCTCGGGACCGTCTTCGGCGAGGCGGCGCGCCAGCGATCTGATGAATTCGCGGTCGGCATCGCGACCCAGAACCTCGAAGCGCGCGAGTCCGCGCTCGCCGAGGCGGGATCGATAATTCTGTATCGCGCGCTTCTGCGAACTGCTCATGACCATCTCCAGACTATGTCCTGTAATATAGCCAGATGGCGCGTCTTGCCAAGTCCGCGGCTGGGTGAGGGCGACCTGGCATCGGCCTGCGTCAACGCTAAGGTCGGTTTGGACCGGCGCCCGTCGCCCGCACCAGGAAATCGAAGAATTTGGGGTCCGAGGCCCAGGCGACGTTGACGCGGATGCCTCGCTTCGTCGGTTGACGCTCCGGCGAAAAGACGGTGCCCGGCGCGATGAAGATCCCTTCGCGGGCGCCCTCGCGGGCAAGCGCGATATCATCGATATGATCTGGCAGTTCGAGGTAGACGTAATAGCCGCCGGTCGGCTCGGCAAAAAGCTTGAGGCCCGTCTTCTGCAGGCGGGGGACGACCGCCTCCGTCGCCTGGCGCACGCGTTGGGCGAGCCGCTTCAGGTGGCGCCGGTAGTGGCCTTCGCTGATCAGCCCATGGATCAACCGCTCGATATGTCCCGAACTGTTGACGGTGGTCAGCATCTTCAACTCGGCCAGCGAGGCGATCAGGTCGGGACGCGCCGCGATGTAACCGCAGCGCAGGCTGGCCGACAGCGTTTTGGCGAAGGTGCGCACGCAAATGACGTTGCGCAACTGGTCGAGCGGAGCCAGGCCCACGCCATGTACCGTCGGCAGATCGATGAACGGATCGTCCTCGACCACCAGCATGTCATATCGCGAAGCGATGGTCAGGATCGCATGGGCTGTGGGAAGGTTGGTCGAGCTGCCGGTCGGATTGTGCGCCAGCGACTGGGTGAAGAAAATCTTGGGCCGCTCGCGCTCTGCCTTTTGGGCGAGGTCTTCGGGGTCCGGGCCGTTGGCGGTCCTTCGCACGCCCACCATGCGGACCTGGGCCAGCTTCAGCTTGGCGAACAACGGATAATAGCCGGGGTCGTCGACCAGCACGGTGTCGCCGGCGACCAGGAAGCGGCGGATGATCAGGTCGAGCGCGTGATTGGCGCCGAATGTGAGCAGGATCTGCTCGGGCGTCGCCTGGATCTCGCGCTCCATCAGGTCGAAGGCAAGCCGCTCGCGCAGTGCGGGCAGGCCCATTGCCGAGCCGTATCCGTCGCTGCTGGAGCGGTGGTTCCTGCCCAGCAGGCCGAGATGGCGCCGCACCTCCGATTCCTCCATCCACGATGCCGGCGGGCGGCCATCGCCGACCCGGATGGAGAAGCTCTCCTCCAGTTGCGCGTTGAGCAGCGAGGCGATGTCGACGGCCTCGGCCACGTGCAGCGGACGCTCGCCGGGCCGCTGCCGGGGGCGTTCGGCCACGGTGAAGCCGGCACCCGGCCGGGAGAGTGCAATGCCGGCGGAGACCAGACGGTCATAGGCATCGACGATCGTGTTCTTGGAGACGTCGAACTGGCCGGCGGCCTTGCGGATCGACGGCAGCTTGGCGCCGGCGGCGAGAGAGCCGGCATCGATGCGCCTCCTGATCTCGTTGGCCACGGCCTCGGCGCGCGTCATCCTCGCTCCCTATTCGCGGTGTGCCCAGAAATGAGCTGGTACAGTTACCGACTGTTTCTCAAAACCGTACCTTGTCTGATGGTATCAGTTGGGCGATAGGTCGCTCAACAAGAAAAGTGCATTCGCAGGGAGGCGACGGTCATGGGAGCAGTCTTGGGCGGCGTCGAGCCGCGACTGAATTCCCGCATCGAGAAGTTTCGCGCCTTGTCGCCGGCCGATCGCCTGGCGACGATCGGCGATGCCGCAGGGCTTGCGCAAACCGACCTCGATGCGCTGCGCGGAGGCGGCGTCCTGCCGCTCAACCTTGCCGACGGCATGATCGAGAATGTGGTCGGCACGTTCGAGATACCACTCGGCGTCGCCACCAATTTCACCATCAACGGCCGCGACTATCTGATCCCGATGGCGGTGGAGGAACCCTCCGTCGTCGCCGCCGCGTCCTACATGGCGCGCATCGCCCGCGGCTGCGGCGGGTTCGAAACCTCGAGCACTGCGCCTGTCATGCGGGCGCAGGTGCAGATACTGGGCCTCTCCGACCCGCATGGCGCGCGCGTCCGGCTGCTCGCGGGGCGCGACGAGATCGTGGCCGCGGCCAACGAAAAGGACCGCATCCTGGTCGGGCTCGGCGGCGGTTGCCGCGACATCGAGGTGCAGGTCTTCGAAGACACTCCCGTTGGGCCGATGGTGGTGCTGCATCTGCTTGTCGACGTGCGCGACGCGATGGGGGCCAACACGGTCAACACCATGGCCGAGGCGGTCGCGCCGATGATCGAGCGCCTATCCGGCGGCGTGGTCCGGTTGCGCATCCTTTCCAATCTGGCCGATCTGCGCCTGGCGCGTGCCCGGGTCCGACTGACGCCGGAAGCGCTTGCGACCAAGGACTTCACCGGGGAGCGCATGGCCACCGGCATTGTCGAGGCCTGCGCGCTGGCGCTGGTCGATCCCTATCGCGCGGCCACGCACAACAAGGGCATCATGAACGGCATCGATCCGGTCGTGGTCGCGACCGGCAATGACTGGCGCGCGATCGAGGCCGGGGCCCATGCCTGGGCGGCGCGCGGCGGGCGCTACACGTCGCTCAGCCACTGGGAACTCGATGCCGGCGGCGCGCTTGTCGGCACGCTGGAAATGCCGATGGCGCTCGGCCTGGTCGGCGGCGCCACCAAGACGCATCCGGCGGCACGCGCCGCGCTGAAAGTGCTTGCTGTGAAGACCGCGCAGGAGCTTGCCGAGGTCGCCGTTGCGGTCGGTCTCGCACAGAACATGGCGGCGCTGCGCGCGCTTGCTACCGAGGGCATACAGCGCGGCCACATGGCGCTTCATGCGCGCAACATCGCGATCGTGGCGGGAGCCGTCGGCGAGGATGTGGACAAGGTAGCGATGGAGCTCGCGGCCAATCATGACGTCCGCGTCGACCGCGCCAGGGAGATCCTGGCGAGACTGAGCAAAGAGAAGGCCTGAGCGGTGAGCGAAGCGACCGCAAACCCGGGACCGCGCCTGCCCACCCTGCTGAAAAGCCAGGAAGGCATCGTCCTGGCGCTGGCGGTGCTGGCCTTCGCTCTGTTTTCGTTCCTGCTGCCGTCCTTCTTCAGCGCCGGCAACCTCCTGGCTCTCGTGCGCAGCGTCTCGATCCTCGGCATCCTTGCGCTCGGCATGGCGCTGGTGGTCATAGCCAGGGGCATCGACGTGTCGCTGATCGCCACCATGGTGGTTTCGGTGTCCTGGGCGTTCGTGATCGCGCGCTCGGGTTATTCACTCGAGTTCGCGCTGCTGATCGGCGCCTTGTTCGCCATCACCGCCGGCGTGCTCATCGGCTCGCTGATCGCCTTCGGCGAGGTGGCGCCCATCTTCGCGACGCTGGCCGCCGGCTCGGTCATCTACGGCCTGGGCAGGACCTTCTTCTTTACGCTGGAGATGCAGAACGTGCCGCCTGGCGCCGGATGGTTCTCGCTGATCGGCAAGGGCCGCGTCCTTGGCGTCCCGGTCACCGTGGTGGCTTTCGCGGCGCTCTGCCTCGTGCTCCATCTCGTGCTCAGCCGCACGCGGTTCGGCTGGCAGATCTATGCGATGGGCAACAATCCGGCCGCCGCCAAGATCACGGGCATCGCCTATCGGCCGATGGTCGTCGCGCAATATGCCATCAGCGCCCTGATCGCCTATGGGGCGGGACTGATTCTTGCCTCGTCGGCTTCGGCGATCAATGCCCGGCTTTTCAACTCGACGATGATCTACGACATCCTGCTGGTCGTGGTGTTGGGCGGGATCGGCCTCAATGGCGGCCACGGCAAGGTCCGCAATGTCATCCTGGGCACGGTCTTCGTCGGCATCCTGCTCAACGGCATGACGATCATGAACATCGACTACACGATCCAGAACCTGGTCAAGGGCGTGGTCCTGCTTCTGGCCATCGTCATCGATTCCCTCGTCAACCCGCGCGACGAGCAGACATCCCAGCAAGGGGATCTCTGAGGAGCCAATTTCAACATCAACTGCAATGGGAGGAAACCATGCGACTTCTGAAGACAACAAGATGGCTGGCCGTGGCCTGCATCGCGCTTACCGGGATCGTCACGGCGAGCGCGCAGGACAAGGGCCTAGAGAATCCGCGCTCGACCACGTTCCGCAAGACGCTTGAAGGCAAGAAGGTCGTCTTCCTGCCGCTGTCGATGGGCTTCGACCTGACGGAAGGCTGGGCGGCGGTGATGCGGCAGCAGGCCAAGCGCCTGAACTACAGTTTCGAGATTCGCGACCCGGCCTGGAGCACCGATGCCGGCACCAAGGCGCTGCAGTCACTGATCAGCGAAAAGCCCGATCTGATCGTCGCGCACAACCCGGACATCCAGTCCTACGCCCGGCTGCTGGCGCAGGCGCAGGCGGCCGGCATCAAGGTGGTGCAGATCAATCTGGAATCGAACACGCAGACCGATTCCTATGTCGGCGCCGACTGGACCGAGATCGGCGAGCAGGCGGCTCAGGCCGTGGTCGACAAGTGCAGCCCCGGCAAGGGCGTATCGACCAAAGTCGCCATCGACACCGGTGTTCCGACAGCAGCCTCGGACGTCTTCCAGCTCGACGGCATCTACCGCGTGCTGAACCAGCATCCCGACATCCAGGTCGTGTCGCAGCAGGCCACAGAATATAATCCGGAGAAGGCGCGGTCGATCATGGACACGGTGCTGCAGCAGCATCCGGACCTGTGTGGCGCCATCGGCATCTGGGACAATCAGGACACCGGCACGGCGTCGGCCATCCAGCAGGCCGGCAAGGGCGGCCAGGTGTTCCTGGTGACCAGCGGCGGCGGCAACAAGGTGGGCTGCGAGAATGTCGAGAACGGCCTCTTCAACCTCTACATCAGCTATAACGTGCCGCTGCAGGGCGAAATCCTGAATGCGGAAATCGCGCGGTTGCTACTGTCCGACAGCGCCGCGGGAGAGACCAAGACGCTGTACTTCAATCCGCTCACCCAGATCACCAAGGCCAATGTCAACCAGCGCAATTGCTGGACCCTGGACGATCTGAAGTAACGGACAACGGAACCGATGGCCGCCAGCGACACGCTTCTGCGACTGCGATACCGGTTCGTGCCGGATCGCCTGTTCGGAGAACTCCTCACCAAGAGCTGGATTGACAACGTCATTCCCGCACTGGCGCTGGTGGCCACGGTTCTGATCATGGTCTGGATCATTCCGGGCTTCCTGTCGGTCGGGACGTTCTCGGATCTTGCCCGGCAGTTGTCCGAGTTCGGGCTGGTCGCACTGGCGCTGACGATCGTCATCCTGTCGGGCGGGATCGACCTCTCGGTCGGTTCGATGTTCGCGCTTTGCGTGCTGGCCGCCTTGGTGTCGATGAATGTGCTCGGCCTGCCGGTCGGCGTGGCGCTGGCGGCGACGCTTGCCACGGGCATTGTCTGCGGCCTCCTGAACGGGGTCCTGATCGGCTATCTCAGGCTGCGCGCCTTCATCACCACGCTGGTGACGCTGGTCATCTACCGCGCGCTCTACGACATCATCTTCCCGCGCGTGGCCAGCGCGATCGTCGGTTCGATGCCGGTGTCACCGACATGGGACCTGATCGGCTTCGGATCGTTCCACGGCGTGCCCGTCTCATTCATCATCTTCGTGGTGATCGCTGTGGGCGCGCATATCCTTCTGTCTCGCCTGAGGCCAGGCTGGCGCCTGCGCGCCGTCGGCGGTGCGCGCCGCTCCGCCTACAATGCCGGCATCAACGTCAAGCTCACCGTCTGCCTCGCCTATGTCGCCTCGGGCATACTGACGGCGACGGCGGCCTTCCTGTTCTCCGCCCGGCTCGGCAGCACCGGCGCCGACACTGGCATCGGGATGGAGATCGCGGTGCTGACGGCGGTCGTGCTGGGTGGCGTTTCGCTCGGCGGCGGCCGCGGCTCGGTCGGCAATGCGGTGATCGGCTCGATCCTGGTGCTGATCCTGACCAGCGGCCTCATCCGCCTGTCGATGCCCGGCTCGGTCAACCAGCTGATCCTCGGCCTGGTCTTGATCGCGGCGGTGCTCTTCGACGCCAAATGGGTAAAGAACCGCGGCAAGCTCCTGAACAAGGTCTATATATCGCCGACCTACCTGAAGCTTGCCGAGCAGAAAGCCCGCGACGAGAACGACGTGCTGGCCGTCAACGACAGGCTTGGCGCCACGCAACTGATCGGGCTGGGTCAGGTCGAAGGGCCCGAAGACGTGGTGCTCGACCGGGACGACAATCTCTACACGGGTACCCGGCACGGCACGATCGTGCGCTTCCTGGCGCCCGACTATGCGCGCAGCGAGGTTTTCGCCCGCATCGGCGGTCACCCGCTGGGTCTCGCCTTCGCGCCGAATGGCGATCTGCTGACCTGCGTCGGCGGCATGGGCGTCTACCGCGTCGCGCCCGATGGCAAGGTCGCGAAGGTCACCGATGAAACCAACCGCAGCCTGCTCTCGGTGATCGACGATTCCCGCTTGCGGCTTCCCGACGACCTCGACGTCGCGCCCGACGGGCGCATCTTCTTCAGCGAGGCGACGATCCGCTATGAAATGTCGGAATGGGCGGTCGATGCGCTGGAGGGCAGGGGCAATGGCCGCCTGATCTGCCATGACCCGAAGACCGGCTCGACGCGCACCATGCTGCGCGGCCTGATCTTCCCCAATGGCGTCACCATCTGCCGCGACGGCCAGTCGCTGCTGTTCGCCGAGACCTGGGCGTGCCGCATCAACCGCTATTGGTTCGACGGGCCCAACAAGGGCAAGCGTGAAATCTTTCTCGACAATCTTCCCGGCTATCCCGACAACCTCAACCGCGGCTCGGACGGCACCTACTGGATCGCGCTGCTCGGCATGCGCACCAAGACCTTCGACCTGGCGATGCGCAAGCCCGCCTTCCGCCGCCGCATGGCCAGGCGCATCGCCGCCGATGAATGGATGTTTCCCAACATCAATCGCGGCTGCGTGCTGCGCGTCTCGGCAAGCGGCGAGATCATCGACGCGCTGTGGGATCAAGCCGGCGAGAACCATCCCTCGATCACCTCGACCTGCGAGCACAAGGGCTGGCTCTATCTCGGCGGTGTGTCCAACAACCGCATCGGCCGCGTCCGCATCGAAGGCGCCGACCCGGAATGGACATCGCAGGGCGATTATTGGGGGAAGCGCTGATGGGCCTTGGCGCCTTTGTCCGCGGGCTGTTCACGTCCGGCGACGCCGGCATCAGCGTTCCGGCGATGGACGGCATCTTCAAGCCGAACAACCGGCTGGAGGAGGCCGAGCGCCTGCTGTCGCTTCCGACAATCGACAATCTTGCCGCGACCTCAGGCGGCTTGCTGTGCAGTGCCGGGCCCAGGCTGTTGCGGATCGATACGAATGGCGCCAGCGTGGCAGCGGTCGAAATCGCGGCCTTTTCCGCGCCAATCACCTTTGTCGCCTCGGCCCCGGATGGGCGGCTAGCTGTCGGCGTCGAGGGCGACGGACTACACGTCGGCCAGCCGGGCGGGTGGCAGCGCGTCGATCTGCAGGGCGCGAACCGGTCCTGCCTGACAGCCGGTGCTTTCGCGCCTGATGGCACGCTTTTCGTCTGCGTCGGCTCCCGCGACCATCCGGCGCGCGACTGGAAACGCGATCTGATGGAGGGTGGCGCCAGCGGCGTGCTGGTCGCGGTCGGCGCGACCGACGGATCAAGTCGGGTGATCGCGAGCGGGCTGGCCTTTCCCAACGGTGTCGCACTGCTCGGCGACGGTCGCCTGGCGGTCAGCGAAAGCTGGCGCCACCGCATCGTCGCGCTCGACCCGAAATCCGCGTCGCGTCCGGTGGCCATGTTAGAAGATCTGCCGGCCTATCCGTCGCGGCTTTCGCCGGCTTCCGGCGGCGGCCTGTGGATGGCGCTGTTCGCGCCGCGCCGGCAGTTGTTCGAACTGGTGCTGCGCGAGCACGACTATCGCCGCGAGATGATGGCGACGATCGATCCCGACGAATGGATCGGACCGGAGCTTGCTGGATCGGCCAGGCCCGACCAGCCGCTCAGCCAGGGTTCGGTGCGACAGATGGGCGTGCTGAAGCCATGGGCGCCGTCGCGCTCTTATGGCCTCGTCGCTCGTTGCGACGAGAACGGCGTACCGCGGGAAAGCTGGCACAGCCGCGCCGACGGGGCCATGCACGGCATCACCTCCGTGTGGGAACATGGCGGCGACGTCTATGCCACCTCGCGCGGATCGGGCACGCTGCTGCGCCTGGCTGCGACAAATGACGGCGGGTCCGCGCATGGATGAGATCGTCGAGTTTCGCAAGGCGACCAAGGAATTCCGCGGCAATGCGGCGGTTCGCGACGTCGATTTCACGCTGCGGCGCGGCGAAGTGCACGCCTTGCTCGGCGAAAACGGCGCCGGCAAGTCGACGCTGACCAAGGTGCTGGCCGGCCTCTATCCGCTGACCTCGGGCGACATGCTGCTCGACGGCAAGCCGGTGAATTTCTCGTCCCCCGCCGAGGCCATGAAGCATGGCATAGCCATGGTCTTCCAGGAGACCAACCTCGTTCCCTCCATGAACGTGGCCCAGAACATCTTTCTAGGCGACGAGGGGTTTTTCAACCGGCTGCGCGGCGTCAACATCAGGGCGCAGCAACATCTCCAGCGCCTGAACTTCCATGTCGAGCCGACGGCCCTGGTCTCGACGCTGGGCGCGGCCAAGAAGCAGATGGTCGAGATCGCCCGCGCCGTCCACCACAAGGCGCGCATCTTCATCTTCGACGAACCGACCGCCACGCTGACGCCGGAAGAGAAGCAGCACTTCTTCGCCCTGGTCGAGCGGCTGAAGGGCGAGGGCGCCTCCGTCATCTTCATCTCCCATGCGCTGGAGGAGGCGCTGTCGATCGCCGATCGCATCAGCGTGCTGCGCGACGGGGCGCTGATCGTCACCGGCGATGCAAGCGATTTCACCCGCGAGAAGATCGTCCAGGCCATGGTCGGTCGGCAGCTGACCGCCACGCTCTATGGCGACGATGCCGCCAGGCGTGTCGCGCGCTCTCCCGGCGAAAAGGTGCTGGCGCTCGAGAATGTCTCGATGGGCAAGGCCGTCCGCAGCGCCACCCTGTCCGTGTTTGCCGGGCAGATCACCGGTCTCTTCGGGCTGGTCGGAGCCGGCCGCACCGAAATGATGAAGATTGCCGCCGGCGTTCTGAAGCGCGATGTCTTCCATGGCGGTCGCATCAAGCTGCGTGGCGAGACGGTGCGCTTTCGCGTGCCGCGCCAGGCCGTGCGCCGTGGCGTCGCCTATATTACCGAGGACCGCAAGCTCGACGGCCTGTTCGACACGATGGGTGTCGCCCAGAACGTGTTCCTGGGCAAGCTGGCGAAGGGATCCAATCCGGTTTCGCTGATCGGCATGAGCGAGGCAAGGCGGCAATCGGCCGAATGGATCGAGGCGATGAAGGTTCGCTCGATCGGCGGCGACGCCAGGGTCGTGGAACTGTCGGGCGGCAACCAGCAGAAGGTGGTGATCGCCAAATCGCTGATCCAGGAGCCGTCGCTGATCATCTTCGACGAGCCGACGCGCGGCGTCGATGTCGGCGCGATCGCGGAGATCCACCGGATGATCGAGAAACTCGCGGATGCGGGCGCCGCCGTCGTCGTCATCTCGTCCTATCTGCCCGAAATCCTCAATCTGTCGGACCGCATCCTGGTCGCGCGCCAGGGGCGCATCGTCGAGGAGATGACCATCGACGAGGCGTCCGAAGAAAAGATCATGTATGCGGCCGTCCACTGAACGCAGCGGAGCCAAGCGACAGGCTACGATCGTCGAGGTCGGCCCGCGCGACGGGCTGCAGAACGAGAAGCGGCTTGTCTCGACGGACCAGAAGCTGAAGCTTATCGGCATACTGGCCGATTGCGGTTTCGCCCGCATCGAGGCGACGGCCTTCGTTTCCCCGAAATGGGTGCCTCAGATGGCCGACCATGGCGCGGTGATGCGCGGCGCGGCCCGGCGCGCCGGGCTCGTCCTTTCCGCCCTGGTGCCCAATGAGCAGGGCGCGCGGGCGGCGATCGCGGCGGGCGCCCAGGAATTGGCTGTGTTCACCAGCGCCTCGGAGACGTTTTCGATGCGCAATACCAATTGCAGCATCGAGGATGGTCTGGCCCGCTTCGTGCCGGTGATCGCACTGGCCGCCGAGCACGGCCTGCCGGTGCGCGGCTATGTATCCTGCGCGGTCGATTGCCCCTATGAAGGCCCGATCCAGCCCGGCGCCGCGGCAAAGGTCGTGGCGAGGCTGCGCGACCTCGGCTGCGCGGAGATCGCGGTCGCCGACACGATCGGCAAGGCAACGCCCGATCGTGTGCACGCCATGGTGCTGGCCGCCCTCGAAGAGGCGGAGGCCGAGCAACTTGCCGGCCACTTCCACGATACGGGTGGAATGGCGCTGGCCAATGTCGACGCCGCCTGGGATCTCGGGCTGAGGGTCTTCGATTCCTCCGTCGGCGGGCTTGGCGGTTGTCCCTACGCGCCGGGCGCGGCCGGCAATCTGCGCAGCGGCGCGCTGGTTGGGCATTTCGCGGCGAGGGGCATCGAAACCGGCATCGATCAAGCTCTGCTGGCTTCCCTGGAAGACAGGCTTGCAGCGGTCATTTTCAGCGAGCAATAAAGATCTCCGGGTGCGTTTGCGGGAGTCGCGTCCAAGCCAGATCGCGTACCGGCAATCGCAGGCCCCCGCTGCCGATCACCGAAGGCGCAACACGTCCCCGCCGCCCGGTCGCCCATCCTACATTCACTATCAGGCCAGTGAAGATTGACTTGGATGGCGCGTTGGTCGATCCTTTGAATGCGTCGAATTGCCAGGCCCGCCGCGGCAGGCAAGGGAAATGGACGCAAGTGGCGTCGCTTGTTAAGGGGTGCATTGGTTGGTCCGCTGGGACGGCGCGATCCACTCGGCAGTGAAGTGGAAGGATAATGGGATTGTCTCAGGAAAGCGGCGCGAGGCGCAAGCGTGGCACCAAGGCCGAGCAACGGGCCGAGACGATCGAGCAGATTCTCGACACCGCCGAATATCTGTTCTCGAAGCATGGGCTTCACGGGGTCGCCCTCAAGGATGTCGCCAAGGCCATCGGCGTGCATCACACGCTGATCAACTACTATTTCACCGACAAGAAGATGCTGTTCGATGCCGTCTTTGCGCGCAGGGCGGCGGTCACCAGCGACCGGCGCATGAAGGCGCTGGCCGATTACGATGAAGCGACGAAAGGCAAGCCCACGGTGGAAGGCGCGTTGCATGCCTTCCTCGACACCGATCTCGACCTCTACATCGAAGGCGACGAGGGCTGGAAGAACTATGCGGCGCTTGGCGCCCAGGTTGCGAACACGCCGCAATGGGGCGCCGAACTGATGGACAAGCATTTCGATCCGGTGGTGCTGCGGCTGATCGAACTGCTCAAGAAGGCGCTTCCCGGCTCCGCCGAGGAGGACATTTTCTGGGGTTATCATTTCGTCACCGGCGCGTTGATGCTCACCCTTGCGAGAACCGGCCGTATCGACAAGCTGTCGGGCGGTTTATGCCAGTCGGATGACTTCGTCGCCGTCAAGCAAAGGATGGCGACCTTCATGGCCGCGGGCATCCGCTCCATCTGCGTCAAGCCGGCGACCTGAAGCCAAGGCAAAGCTCGCATTCGTCGCCACTTGGCCGGCTGACACTGGCGTTGGCGGGCTAACGCTACCGTCATCCGTGTCCCACTGCAGCTGAGGCGCCTGCGCTCCTGGCGATCCTGTTGCAGCCCGAGCCTTTCATCCTCCGCAATTGCTGAGTGCTGCGAACGCAGTGGCATGTCCAGCGCTGTGAACAATGATATTCGCTATCTTGTTAGTGAATGTAGTTCTTGCTATCACTTCGCCTGGGAGGAGAGGACATGTCACGCAAGCCAAGG
Organism: Mesorhizobium sp. ES1-1; assembly: GCF_020164785.1. GTDB lineage: Bacteria > Pseudomonadota > Alphaproteobacteria > Rhizobiales > Rhizobiaceae > Mesorhizobium. The sequence goes on from NZ_JAIUGX010000005.1 coordinate 254,774, forward strand.
ATTGCGAGCGTCATCCGCGCGTATCGCGCGATGAGCCCTGCATTGCTCCTCCTGCGGGCCGTCACGCGTCCCGCGCTTGGGCGGTGCCTGCCGTGACGGCAACGGCTCTCTCGAAAATGGTCGGCAGCCGCGAGGGCGGCATTCTCGAACGTGTCGTGCTGGCCGTGACTTTCGGGCTGGTCGTCCTGTTTGCCGTCTTCATCGATGGGTTTGCGACGACGGGAAACCTCCGGGTCGTGCTGTCGAATTCCGCCTCGCTGGTGATGCTCAGCTGCGGCATGGCCGTGGTGATCATTTCGCGAGGCCTCGATCTTTCCCTCATCGCCCAGATGGTGGCGGGCGCGACCATCTTCAGCGTCATGGTCTCAGGCGGCAGCCCCGCATCCGTGGCGCTGCTGGTCGCGATCGTCGCCATGGCTCTTGTCGGCTTCGTCAACGCGTTCCTGATCGCCTATGTGGGGATCTCGGCCATGCTGGCGACGCTGGCCTCGGCGATGTTCGTCACCGGCGTGTTCCGCTTCGCCATCCTGCGCGGCGAATTCATCCTGCTGCTGCCGAAGTCGAACCCCGCTGTGATGTTCCTGGCCGGGAACATCCTTCCCGGCGTGACGGTGCCGGTGGCGCTGATGATCGTCACCCTGATCGCGACCGCGCTGCTGCTGAAGGTGTCGACGGCGGGCAGCGTCATCTACGCCATGGGCGACAATTACCAGGCTGCCCGCCTGACCGGCCTGCCGGTGCGACGGGCAACCGTCATCGTCTATGTCTTTGCCTCGATCACCGCGCTTCTGGCCGGTCTCGTCACCTCGGCGGCAAGCGGCGCGGTCGACTTCCGCACCGTCAGCAGCGGAACCCTTTTGTTCGACGTGATCCTGGTGGTGGTGCTGGGCGGCATACCGCTCAGGGGCGGGCGCGGCGGCATCAGGAACATTCTTATCGGCGCGGCCCTGATCGCCGTCCTGCGCAATGGCATGACGCTGATGAACTTCACCACCCAGACGCAGGACGCGCTGCGGGGGCTGGTCCTGATCCTGGCGATCGTCATCGATAATTACCTCAACCCCAGGGATACCGAAACCGACACTGTCGGCGATCTCTAAGACTGAAAACAACCAAGGAGGAGAACATGGACTACACAATCGTGAAACGCATCCGCGGCGCGGCAATGGCGCTGGTGCTGAGCGCTTCCGTGGCGCTCGGCTCGGCCGGAACGACGTCGGCCGGAACCGATATCGCCGGCAAGAAGGTGATCTTCATCCCGATCGCCATGGGCATCTCGCTCACCGAAGGCTGGGCGCGCCGCATGAAGGAGGATGCGGCGCTTCATGGCTACACGCTGGAAATCCGCGACCCGGCCTTCAGTAGCAGCGCGATGGCCGAACTGCTGGCCAAGGCGATCAGCGAGAAGCCCGACGTTCTCGTCGTCCACAATCCGACCGTCCAGCTGCTGGCGCGGCAGATCAAGCAGGCCGAGGCCGCCGGCATCAAGGTGCTGCAGCTCAACCTGCAGTCCAACCAGCCTTCCTCCGCCTTCGTCGGCGCCAACTGGACGCGCATCGGCCATGACGTCGCCGAGGACATCGTCAAGGAATGCGGCGCCGGCTCCGGCAAATCGGGCAAGGTGGCGATCATCCCCGGACAGCTGACGGCGGCCGACAGCGTCATGCTGAACGATGCCGCCTTCAAGGTGTTCAAGGACCATCCGGAAATCCAGGTCGTCTCCAACCAGGCGTCCGACTGGGAGCCCGAGAAGGCGCGCCAGATCACCGCGACCGTGCTGCAGCAGAACCCCGACCTTTGCGCCATCTTCGGCCATTGGGACGTCCATACGATGGGCGCCGGCCACGCCGTCAAGGACGCCGGGCTCGAGGACAAGGTGCTGGTCTACGCCACGGGCGGCGGCGACAACGTCACCTGCAAGGCGGTTGAGGACAAGATCCTCGACCGCGTGTGGAGCTACGACGCCGACGGCCAGGGCCGCGATGCGGCCACGATGATCGACCTGCTGCTGCAGGGAGCTTCCGCGAAGGACGGCTCCATGCTCAGCGTGGATTCGCCCATGAAGATCATCAAGGCTGGGCCGACATACGACGCCAGCCTGTGCTGGAAAATGTAAGCGGCGGCCGATCGTCAGAATAACACGCGTGCGGGGCTCCCGGAGCCCCGCCGTCCATCGCCTGGAAAGCGCCATGCCCGCCCAAATCGACTTCGCCAGCCTGCCGAAGCAACATGTACCCCTTTGGGTCGTGTCGCCGCGTCGCGTTCTGGCGGACATTCTGGCCAAGGGCTGGATCGAGAGCACCATTCCGTTCCTCGCCCTGCTGTGCGTGCTGGTCGGGATCGCGCTGACGACCGACGACTATTTCTCCCCGGCCAATCTTCAGAACCTCGCGCAATACGCCGCCGATGGCGGCCTCGTGGTGCTGGCCCTGCTGATCGTCGTGGCGGCCGGCGGCATCGACCTTTCGGTCGGATCGAACTTCGCCATGTCGGCTTTCGTCGCGCTCTACTGCTTCCACATCCTGCAACTGCCGGTCCCAGCGGTGCTGCTGCTCGCCCTTGCGTCGGGGGCCGTGGTCGGCACGGTCAACGGGATCGTTGCCGGCCTGCTCGGCTGCGGCGCGCTGCTGACGACGCTCGGCACCATGATCGCCGTCAGGGCGCTGTTCGCGATCGCCGCGCAGGCCGAACTGGTCGAGATCTCGACCAGCAGCCGCACCGACGATCTGTGGGACTGGATCGGCTTCGAGAAATTGCTAGGCGTGCCGATCGGCGCCTGGTGCCTGATCATCGTCTCGGTGCTGGTGTTCGTGCTGTTTCGCCAGCTCCGGTTCGGCTGGCATATCCTTGCCGTCGGCGGCAACCGCAAGGCGGCGCGCCATGGCGGCATCCCGGTCCGGACGACCGTCTTCCTCGCCTATCTGCTGGCCGGGCTGATCGTCGGGCTCGCCGGCTTCCTGTTCGCCGCCCGCCAGAACAGCATCAGCGTGGCCGATACCGGCATCGGCATGGAGTTCTTTGCGCTGACCGCGCTGGTCGTCGGCCTGGGCGGCTTCGTGCCCGGCAAGGGGTCGCCCGTGACGGCGCTGATCGGCTTCGCGACGATCTACCTCCTCAACAACGCCATGATCAATGCCGGTTATCGCGGCGACTTCGTCCAGATATGGATGGGCGGCATCATCATCCTCATCCTGACGATCGACGTCAGGTTCCGCAAGAACCGGCACCGGTTGCTGGCCTCGACCTATCTCGATCCGGTGGCGCTCGACGCCGGACCCGTGCAGGGCATGAAAGGTCTGATGCCCAACGAGATCGAACCAAAGCTCAGGGCGGCGCAAATCCTGGCCTCCGGCAGGGTCGACGGACCCGAGGACGTCATCCTCGACGCCGAGGGCAATCTCTATTGCGGCAACCGCAATGGCTGCATCCTGAAGATCGCCGCGCCCGATTATTCCGACGTCAGCGTGCTGGCCAAGATCGGCGGACGTCCGCTCGGCCTGGCGTTCGACCGGGAAGGGCGGATCGTGACATGCGTGGCCGGCATGGGCCTGATCCGCGTCACCATGGAAGGCGCGGTCGAATTATTGACGGACGAAACGAGCCGCAGCCTGTTCAGCGTGCAGGACGACACGGCGATCCGCATGGCGGACGATCTCGATATCGCTCCGGACGGCGTCATCTACTTCACCGACGCGACCAAGCGCTACGACATCGACAATTGGGGATTGGACCTCCTGGAGGGACGGCCCAATGGCCGCCTGCTCAGCTTCGACCCGAAGAGCCGCAAGACCCGGACGGTGTGCGACAATCTGCTGTTCCCGAACGGCGTCTGCCTGACGCATGACGGCAAGCATCTGCTGGTCGCCAGCACATGGGCCTGCTCGATCCTGATCTTCGACCTGGCCAGGCTGTCCGACGGGCCGCGCGTGTTTCTCAGCGGGCTGCCGGGCTACCCCGACAACATCAACCGGACGTCGGATGGGGGCTACTGGGTCGCCTTGGCCGGCATGCGCAACCCGATCTTCGACAAGGTCCTCAAATATCCCGAATTGCGGCGGCGCATGACAAGGCGCGTACCGCCGACGAACTGGCTTTTCGGCAATCTCAACATTGGCGGCGTGCTCAAGACGGACGGCCTCGGCAAGGTTGTCGATGCACTCTGGGACGCCCCAAACGGTCCGCTCTACATGATCACCTCGATGCGCGAGCATCGGGGCGCGCTGTTCCTCGGCGGCGTTACCAACGATAAGATCGGCCGCCTTGCTCTCGACGGCGCCGATGCGGGTTGGACCGGGCCGGCGAGCTATTGGGGGAGGACCGGCTGATGCTGTTCGCGTCCAAGGCCAGGCAAGCCCCTGGAATGACCCTGGAGGGCATTCTCGGGCCCAATGATCGGCTGGACCAGGCGCCCGGCATGCGGGCCGAGCAGCCCGAGGCCATGTGCGTCTGTCCCGACGGGCAGCTGCTCTTCAGTTCCGGCATGCGCATCCATCGCCTGCGCGCATGGGGCAACCAGGCTGAGCTCTGGGCCGCGTTCGACCGGCCGGTGACGGCGCTGTCATGCGGCGCCGACGGGCTCGTCGCGGTCGGCCTGGAAGGCGGCGCTCTCAAAGTGCTTGATCCCGGCGGCCGCCCCGTCGAAGGCTGGTCCGTCCCGTCCGATCTCGTGTCGGTGACGGACTGCCTGTTCCTATCCAGGGACGAGATCGCCGTCGTCGACAATGGCTACCGCGATGACCGGGATGTCCTGTCCGTCGCGCCCTGGGACGAGACGGCGGGCGGCAAGGTGGTGGTGATCCACCGCTCCGGCGAACCGCGTGTCCTGGCGCGGGGGCTGCATTGCCCGATGGGCATCGCTCCGGATTTGTCCGGCGGCTTCATCGTCTCGCAACTCGAGCGGGCCGACCTCGTCGATGCGTCTGGCCGCGCGCTGCAGCCGGGCTATCCCGGCTATCTCGGGCGCATACGCAGGACGGACACCGGCTATGTGATGGCCTGCCTGTCGAGGCGCGATCCCCTGATCGAATTCCTGAAGAACGAGGAGGTATTCGTGGCCGACATGAAGGCCGATCTCGAGCCGCGCTACTGGATCTCGCCGCGCGCGACGCCGGAGTTCAGCCATGACTTTCCGATCGAACTCGGCGCCGCCCGGCTCTTCGGCGACGTGAAACCCTGGGCGCCGTCCTTTTCCTACGGGCTGGTCATCGAACTGGACGAGAAGCTGATGCCGGTCGCCTCGGCGCATTCGCGCGCCAATGGAAGCCGCCACGCCATCTGCGACGTCTGTTCGTGGAACGGCGAGCTGATCGCCATCAGCCGGGCCAGCAGCGAGATCCTGAACCTTGGCCGCGGGAGCCCGATGCCATGATCGCCCAGCCGGTCGTCAGCCTTGAGAACGTCACCAAGACCTATGGCAACACAGCAGCGCTTGCCGGCGCGAATTTCGACCTGATGCCGGGCGAAATCCACGCGCTGGTCGGCGAGAACGGCGCCGGCAAGTCGACGCTTTGCAAGCTGATCGCCGGGGTAGTCACGCCTTCCGAAGGCGTGCTGATGATCGACGGCCAGACCGTCACCTTCTCCTCGCCCAAGGATGCCAGCCGGCTCGGGATCTCGATGGTCTACCAGGAGACCAGCCTGGTGCCGCAGCTGACCGTGGCGCAGAACATCTTCCTTGGCCGCGAGCGCGTGTTCAATTCCGTGCGGCATGTGCGTAGCGCGGCCCGCCAGGTGCTGCAGCGGCTGAACTTCAAGGTCGATCCCTCGCAACTGGCAGGCACGCTCTCGGCGGCCAAGCGGCAGATGGTCGAGATCGCGCGCGCCGTGTTCAACCAGGCAAGGGTGATCATCCTCGACGAGCCCACCGCGGCCCTCACTCCGGAGGAAACCGACCATCTGTTCGACCTGATGCAGTCGTTGCAGAAGAGCGGCGTGGCGATCATCTTCATTTCGCATGCGCTGGAGGAGGCCCTGACCTATGCCGACCGCATCTCCGTGCTGCGCAACGGGCGGATGATGACGACCGGTCCGGCGGCGGATTTCGATCGCGCCAAGCTGATCCACCACATGATCGGCGACGAATTGAAGGAGCAGGGCAAGATGCCGGTGGCGAGGCGGCCGCCACGGTCCGCGCTGCCGGTGCTGCGGGTCGAGAACATCCGCATGGGCAGCATGGTCAACAACATGTCGTTCTCGATCTTCCCGGGTGAAATCACCGGCCTCGCGGGCCTGATCGGTTCGGGCCGAAGCGAGGTCGCCAAGGTCATCATGGGCCACACCAAGCGCAATTTCGGCGGCGGCCGCATCTGGCTCGATGGCCGCGAGGTGCGTTACGGCGTGCCGGCCCAGGCGGTCGCCGACGGCATCGCCTATATCAGCGAGGACCGGAAGCTGGACGGCTTCTTCGACACGCTGAGCATCGCGGAAAATATCGGTCTGGGCTGGCTGGCCAAGTTCGGCGGACGCCGGCTCATCACGCCGCGGGCGAGAATGCGAACCCTGGCCCGCGAATGGGTGGACAGACTGTCGATCCGCAGCATCGGCGTCGAGCGGCCGGTCCTGTATCTTTCGGGCGGCAATCAGCAGAAGGTGGTCATCGCCAAATCGCTCATCCAGAATCCAAGGCTGGTGATCTTCGACGAGCCGACGCGCGGCGTCGATGTCGGGGCGATCGCCGAGATACGCCAGATCATCCGCGGCTTCGCCGACAGCGGCGCCGGCGTCATCCTGATCTCGTCCTACCTGCCTGAAATCCTGGACACGTGCGACCGGATCCTCGTCGCCAAAAGCGGCACGATCGCCGCGGAGTTCTCACGCGCCGAAGCAAGCGCCGCCAGTATCCTCAACGCCGCCATCCACTGAGAGCATCGGTTCGATGAAGCGGCGGCAGGGGGAACATGGACATACAAGGTCGATTGAATTGCTAACTGGCTTGATAGTGAATATCGGCGAATCGAGGCGCCGCTGATGGACGGCACCATGCAGCCCTATGCGCTGACGCTGGAGAAATTTCTGCAGCATGCGGCAAGGTGGCATCCCGACGCGCAGGTGGTGACCGCACGCGCGGACGGCACCTGCGACAGGATCGGCTATGCCGCGCTGATGCAGCGCAGCATGAAGATTTCGGCTGTGCTGCAGGGTTTCGGCATCTGCGCCGGCGACAGGATCGCGACGCTTGCCTGGAACAGCCACGCCCATGTCGAGGCCTGGTTTGCGATCATGGGCATGGGCGCGGTCTGCCACACGCTCAACCCCCGCCTGACCGGCGCGCAGCTCGCCGCGATGGCAAGCCTGTCCGAGGCCCGCATCCTCATCGTCAGCGCCGACCTCCTGCCGCTCGCCACGGAGATTATCGCCCACGGCACCGCGATAGACCATGTCTGGGTGATCGACGGGTCGCGTGATTTCGTTGCCGATCCTCCGCATGAATCGCTCGACCGCCTGATCGCGCAATCGCAAGGCGAGGTGGCCTGGGGCGATTTCGACGAGACGGCGCCCTGCGGGCTTTGCTTCACCTCGGGCACGACCGGCGCCCCCAAGGGCGTCACCTACACGCACCGCTCGAGCTTTCTGCACACATTGCGCGTGTTGCAGGCGGATGTGATGGCGATTACGGGCGCCGACAGCGTGCTCGCGGTCGTGCCGATGTTTCATGCCAATGCCTGGGGGCTTCCCTTCGCCGTGCCGGCGGTCGGCGCCAAGCTGGTGCTGCCGGGCCGCGCGGTTGACGGCGCCAGCCTGGCAAGGTTGATCGTCGAGGAGGAGGTGACCATGGCGGTGGGGGTGCCGACCGTCTGGCTCGGTCTTGTAGAACATGTCGAGGCGACCGGCGGCAAATTGCCGACGCTCAAGCGCATCACGGTCGGCGGAGCGCCTATCGCGCCGGCGCTGATGGAGCGGATCGAGAGCCGGCTCGGCGTCAAAGTGCAGACGAGCTGGGGAATGACCGAGCTCTCGCCATCCGGCACGGTCGCGCCGCCCTACGAGCCGTCGCGGGCGCCGCTGTCCGGGCGTCCCGCCATCGGCGTCGACCTGCTGCTCACCGATGCCGAGGGACGTGCGCTGCCGGTTCAGCGTGGCGTCGAGGGACAGTTGCGCGTGCGCGGGGCCGCCGTGGTCGAACGCTATTTCGGCCAGGATGAGAAGGCCACCGACGCGGAAGGCTGGTTCGCGACCGGCGACCTGGCGCGGATCGACGGGCAGGGGAACCTCGCCATCACCGGCCGGGTCAAGGACCTGATCAAATCCGGCGGCGAATGGATCAATCCGGCTGAGATCGAGGCGGTGATCGGTGCCTTGCCGGAGATATCGCTGGCTGCGGTGATCGGACGGCCGGACGCCAAATGGGGGGAGCGGCCGGTCCTGTTGGTCGAGATGCGCGAAGCCCGGACGATCAGCGATGAAGCCCTCTTGGCCTCCCTGCGGGGGAGGGTCGCGTCCTGGTGGATTCCCGACGCGATCCATCGCCTGCCGCGCATGCCGCTGGCGGCCACCGGCAAGATCGACAAGCTGAGGCTGCGGGCCGAATATGGCGGCGGCTGAAATATGCTATCCATCCCGTCGAAAGGGCTGGCATAATCTTCGCTATCTTGTGAGTGAATATTAGTTTTGCTAGGTCGATGCCGTCAAAATCGGAGGTTCAGCCGGATGTCAGTCAAGGGACGGATCGCGATCGTGACCGGTGCGGGCGGCGGGCTTGGCCGCGCTCACGCCATGTACCTGGCGCGGCAGGGCGCGACGGTGGTGGTCAATGATCTGTCACGTGAGGCGGCCGATCGCGTGGTGACGGAAATCATTGCTGCCGGGCACGAGGCCATCGCCATCGCGGCATCGGTGACCGACGAGGCCGCCGTCGCCGGGATGGTCGAGCAGACTGTGCAGCAGTTCGGCCGCGTCGACATCCTGATCAACAATGCCGGCATATTGCGCGACAAGAGCTTCGCGAAGATGAGCCTCGACGATTTCCGCCTGGTGCTCGACGTCCACCTGATGGGCGCGGTGATCTGCTCGAAGGCGGTGTGGGAGATCATGCGCGAGCAGCGCCATGGACGGATCGTGATGACGACCTCCTCGTCCGGGCTCTATGGCAATTTCGGCCAGGCAAATTATGGCGCGGCCAAGATGGCGCTGGTCGGGCTGATGCAGACGCTGGGGATCGAGGGGGAGAAATATGGTATCCGGGTCAATTGCCTGGCGCCGACCGCCGCGACGCAGATGACAGATGGAGTGCTGTCTAAACAGCATCTGGACCTGCTCGATCCGGCGCTGGTCAGCCCGGGATTGCTGGCGCTTGTCGGTGAGGACGCTCCAAACCGGGCGATCCTGTGCGCAGGCGCCGGTCATTTCGCGCGGGCCAACATCACCCTGACGCAAGGGATCCATATTGGCGCGGGCGTGGATGCCGGCGAACCGGTGGTCCGCGACTGGGATGCGATCTCGGAGCGCGCCGGCGAGATCGTGCCCGAATACGGCTTCATGCAGGCCGAGCGTGAGCTTGCCAGCGCCGAGGTCGCTCCGGCCAAGGCGGTGCGGTCATGATGCGCGACGCGGTCATCGTCTCGACGGCGCGGACGCCGATCGGACGCGCCTATCGCGGCGCGTTCAACGACACGCCGGCGCCGACGCTCGCGGCGCACGCCCTAAACGCGGCGGTCGAGCGTGCCGGCGTCGCAGCGGAGGAGATCCAGGATTGCCTGCTCGGCTGTTCCCTGCCGCAGGGTGTGCAGCAGACGATCGGCCGCATGGCGGCCCTGCGCGCGGGCTTCCCGGTGACGGTGCCGGGAATGACGATCGACCGGCAATGCTCGTCCGGGCTGATGACCATCGCCACCGCAGCCAAGCAGATCATCGTCGACCGAATGGACGTCATCGTCGCCGGCGGCGTGGAATCGATCTCGCTGGTGCAGACGCACGAACTGCGGACCACGCCGGACCCGGCGCTGGCCGCGATGCATCCAGATGCCTACATGCCGATGCTCGAAACGGCGGAAGTCGTGACGCGACGCTATGGCATCGCGCGCGAAGCCTGCGACCTCTATGCGCTGTCCTCGCAGCAACGCACCGCGGCAGCCCAGGCTGCCGGTCGGTTCGACGCCGAGATCGTACCGACAACGGCGACGATGAAGCGGGTCGACAAGGCGACAGGAGACGTCATCTTCGGCGAGATCGTCCTCGGTCGCGACGAGGGCGCGCGGCCCGACACGTCGCTCGCGGGCCTCACCGCGCTGAAGCCGGTGATCCCGGGCGGGACGGTTACGGCCGGCAATGCCAGCCAGCTGTCGGACGGGGCGTCGGCCTGCGTCGTCATGGAAGCGCGGCTGGCGGAGCGACGCGGCCTTACGCCGCTCGGCCGCTATGTCGGCATGGCGGTCGCCGGCACTAAGCCGGACGAAATGGGCATCGGGCCGGTCTTCGCGGTGCCGCGCCTGCTCGAGCGCTTCGACCTGTCGATGGACGATATCGGTCTTTGGGAGCTCAACGAAGCCTTCGCAGTCCAGGTCCTCTATTGCCGCGACCGGCTGGGCATCCCCGATGAACGGCTCAACGTGAATGGCGGCGCAATCTCGATCGGCCATCCCTATGGCATGTCAGGCGCCAGGATGGTCGGCCACGCCCTGCTCGAAGGCAAGCGGCGCGGCGTGCGATACGTCGTCGTCACCATGTGCGTCGGCGGCGGTATGGGAGCAGCCGGGCTGTTCGAGGTGCTGTAGGCGTCCTGTTGGGCGTTTCGGATTCGAACGACGGCCGTGCCCACGAGACGCTGCCATGGCGACGAAAGACGCGCTCAGCAGATTTGGGCGTCGCTCCAATGACATGTGATCGAGGCTAGGCGATAATATCGCGGATCAACGAGGCGAGGGGAGTTTCGTCGCCGGCGAAGCTGTCAATCATCGCTTGCATCACGCGATCACGCTCAAGGACGTTGGCATCGAAAGTGAATCCGGCATGTTCGGCAAGCATGGCGAGTAACGTCAGTTGCGTGCGACCGTTGCCTTCGCGAAAAGGATGCACTGCGTTGAGTTCGGCGAGGATATGGGCCATCAGCGCTGCAAACGCGTCGGCGTCGAGATTGGCCAGGGCATCCGGGTCGCCGAGTTTGCGAAACACACGCTGCATCTCGACGTCTATATACTCCGGATAAGCAAACCAATTGCCGCCCTTGCCGATGCGGATGGTGCGCAGTTCACCGGCCCAGTCGTAGACGTCCTGGAACAGATGGCGGTGCAACTCGAGATAGTGAGCATAGTCCAGGTTGCCAGCCGGCAGCGGCTCATCGGCACGGGTCAGGAATAAGGCCAATTCGAACTCATCGAGCTCATCCTGGCTTTCGATACCAAGTAGATTCCGCAGCACGGTCGTGCCGGGGTAGCACAATGGGTCGGTGTCGGCGGCGTAGGTCACGGCGCCTATTTCTTGCGGATCTGTTCCTTGATTAGCGTGCGGCGCTCATCGCCGAGCAGACCTCGGCTGGCGCTCTCGGTCAAGATCCTGCCCATACGTGCCGAGACCTTCAGGTCTTCGACCTCACTGATTTTCGCCCCACGGCTGCTGCCGAGCAAAAAATGGCCGGTTTTCGCGGATCGACCGGTCCTGGAGTTTGGTGATTTCATAGGTGGATTCTACCATATGATTGGCGCATCGGCCAAGAGCGATCCGGTCTTCGAAGGGCAAACAGGTGATAGCCTAGAAATCTGCGATTGACACCAAACCTACTAGTAGGTAGGTATGCTGCATGAGCAATCTTGTCATGACTTCCGATCAAATCCTGGCCTCGGCGCGGAGCTTCATCGTTTCCGGCGGCTATAATGGTTTCAGCTACGCCGACATCGCTGGCGTGGTGGGGATCCGCAAGGCGAGCATCCATCATCACTTCCCCAGCAAGGTCGACCTCGTCCGCACACTGGTGGCGCGTCATCGCGAGCAGGCGGAAGCCGGCATGGCGGAATTGGAACGCAAGGTTCCCGATCCGCTCGCCGTCCTGCAGGCCTATGCCGGCCATTGGGCGAAGTGCATCGAGGACGCGACCGTCCCGTTTTGCGTCTGCGCGCTGCTGGCCAGCGAACTACCGGCGCTGCCGCCGGAGGTTGCCGTCGAGGTGCGGGCTTACTTCCGGTTCCTGTCGTCCTGGCTGACCGAGGTTATGCGGCGCGGCGCGGAGCAGGGGGGCCTCCAATTCGCCGGATCGGCGGAAGTGGAAGCCGAAATCTTTATCGCTACCGTCCATGGCGCGATGCTGTCGGCGCGTGCCTGCGGCAATCCCGCCCTGTTCGAGGCAATCCTGACGCCAACCCTGCGGCGCCTGTCGACCACGATCCACTGACACGTGCTTGTGCGCGGCGGCGAGCCCCGCCGCCGCTCTCATATTGATACTTCAACAAACTACCAACTAGTAGGTAAGGAAACCGCTATGACACCTAGAATTCTGCCGGCGCTCGTCGCCATCAGCTTCACTCTATTTCCACTATGGAGCGGGCCCGCGCGCGCCGACGAGCAGAAGGTCCAGCAACTCCACGTCAGGGGAATGGTCGAAACCCTCGGTGCTTCGGTGCTGAAAGTGAAGACCCGGGAGGGCGAGACGCTTGACGTCGCCCTGGCCGATGGCTGGAAGGTCGCGGCCGTGGCACGGGCACAGGTCTCCGACATCAAGCCAGGCGATTTTGTCGGGATCGCCTCGATGCCAAGGCCGAGGGCGGCGACGGCGCGCTCGAAGTCCTCATCTTCCCGCCGGCGCTGCGGGGTGCAGGGGAGGGCAGCTATGGCTGGGACCTTAAGCCCCAGAGCACCATGACCAACGCAACCGTGGCCAATGCGGTCGAGGACATCCAGGGACGGACCCTGACCGTGTCCTACCATGGCCAGCAGAAGAAGATCGCCATCCCCGACGGCACGCCGGTCGTCACCCTGGCCGCAGCCACGAAGGACGACCTCGTGCCCGGCGCGGTGGTGTTCATCCTTGCTGAAAAAGCGGCCGGCGGCGTGCTCGGGCGCCAAGTCATGGTCGGCAAGGATGGCGTCGTTCCCCCGATGTGAAAGCACTCATCAATTGGCTATCGCGCCGGCGGCCCAGTGGATGCCGACGCGAGGCTTTGTCAACCAACTTATATGAAGGAAAATCAGATGCTTGCCATGACCAATGAATCCGATCCGGCGCGATCCTCCCGCGCCTGGCTGAAGAGCTATTATTTTACACGCTTTGCCGTTTCGGCGGCGTGGGTGGTTCTGGCCTTTGCGGTTGCCAAGACGATGCCTTTGGTGGCGGCACTCATGCTGGTCGCCTATCCGGCCTGGGACGCGGTGGCTAATTTCATCGACGCCCAGCGCACCGGCGGCCTGAGCCGCAACAAGCCGCAGCTGCTCAACTTCATCATCAGCGTCATCACCACCGTGGCGGTTGCCCTGGCGCTCGGCAGAAGCATGAATGCGGTGCTCGCCGTCTTCGGGATCTGGGCGGTCCTGTCCGGCATCTTCCAACTCGCCACAGCCATGCGCCGCTGGAAGTCCGGCGCCCAATGGGCAATGGTGCTGAGCGGCGCCCAGTCGGCGCTGGCGGGCATCTTCTTCGTCAAGATGGCGGGCGGAGCGGAGACGATCGACATCACCGATGTCGCGCCCTATGCGGCCTTCGGCTCCTTCTACTTTATCGTCTCCGCCATATGGCTGACGGTGAGCGAGGCGCGGCGCAAGCCGGCCCAGGCGCTCCGCTGAGAGCCTGGCCCGGCGCTCCTACGAGACGGAATGAAGCCGCGTCGCTTCCCGCCTGACGCGCATCAGTTGCCGGAAGATCTGCGCTGTCGACGCCGCCGACTGTCTGATGTCGTAAAGCGCGGCGGCCCGTCGCACGCTCGCGGCCGACATGCGCTGCAAGCGTTCGGGGTGGTCGATCAGGGTCAGAGCCGCCTTTGCCACGCCATCCCAGTCGCCGGGATACTCGGAGACGATCCCCGGCCATTCGTTGGTGCCGATCAGGAGGCCGGTTTCGCCGGCCTCGATCAATTCGGGCACGCCGCCAACGCCAATGGCGACGACCGGCACCCCAGAGGCCGTTGCCTCCAGGATGGCCAGCGGCATGGCGTCCGCCCTGGACGTGTGAAGCATCAGGTCGAGGGAGGGATAGACCTTGCTAGGGTCCTGCCACATGCCCGCGAGATGCACATTGTGCTCGATGCCGGCACGCTCGATCGCTGCCCGGAGCTCGTTTTCCATCAGGCCGGTGCCAACCAGAGCGAAATGGACATCGGGCCTGTGCTGCAGAATCTGTTCGGCGGCCTTGACGAATTTGTCGGGACCTTTCTCCCAGGCCAGCCGGCCGACAAAGCCGATGAGGAGATCGTCGGGTCCGATCCCGATCGCATTGCGCAGGATCGACCGATCCGCGGACACCGGGTTGTAGACCGCCAGGTCGATCCCGTTCGGGACGAGGCTCACCGTATCCGACGCCAGTCCAACCGCCATGGCCTGCGACCAGGCTTCGCGGCAGACGACGATCGTGTGGCTTCCGGTCGTTCTGATGACGCTGATTTCCTGTGGGTGGAGGCTCATGCCGTGAAGGGTGGCGACAGTGGGGGTGTCCGTCAGCCGGCCGGCGATGGCTGCAACCGTATGGGCATTCATCAGATGGGCGTGGAGGAGATCGATGTGGCTCTCGCGGATCAGGGTGCAGATCATTTCGATGGTCCGCCACGGCGGATCATCGCGCAACGGAGCGATGAACACCTGATGCCCCTGTGCGCGGAGCTGGCTGGTGAAAGCGCTTTCGAAGGGACAGAGAACCGTCACCTTGAAATCGTCGACAGGCAGGTGGGCGATGAGGTTCTTGACGTAGTTTTCCATCCCTCCGACGATGGCGTTGCCGAGTACCTCGAGGACATGGATCCTTGACGTCGGGGAGTTGGAATTCCCTGTCACGACGTGAGGTGCTTTGGGCATCATGCAATCTCCGGTGAGAGGGCGGCGGGCAGTCTCAGCCATTCCGCCGCCGTTCGAAACATGATCGCCTCACGGTCGGCCGCGGATACGTCCAACTGGTCGAGCAGGGCATTGACCTCGTCGATGGCGCTGCGGATGTGGGCGCCGCTGCAAGGCAGGAAACGATCGCTGCCAAACTGTATCGAACGCGGTCCGATCACGTCCAGAGCCTTCCTGAACACCTCCTCGCGGTAGATCGGCGGCGGACCGAATGAAATGTCGAACCTGAACTGGCTGTCTTGCGGGCTGACGCCGTTGATCCGGTCGATCACGCCGACGGCATTCGCCTCGTCGCACCACGGCCAGCCGAGATGGGCCAGCGTCGCCCTCAGCCCGGGATGATCGCGGATCGCCTCGTAAAAGGCTGGGCGGCAGAACCTACCGGACCGGCCGTCGATAAAGATCCCGCTGTGGAAGAGGACCGGCAGGTCGAAGCGCGCTGCGACTTCGTAAACGCGATGGGCGCAGTCGTCATAGGGATACCAGCCGGTAGGCACCATCTTGAGGCCGCGGATGCCGGGCAATCCGGCGGCTTCCTCGAGGTCGTCCGCGGCTTGCGGGTGCAGCGGGTTCACGACGGCGAAGCCCACCAGCCGATCGGTGTGGTGCTCGACGAGACGCGAGAGATATTTGTTTCCGGCGCGCAAGGAGTCCCGGTCTTCGAGAGAATAGGGATCGGTCAGGAACGGCGCCAACAGGAAGGCGATATCGACCCCGGCATCATCAAGTGTTTGCAGGACATCTTCGGAAGTCTCCTGTCCCGAGGTGTGAAGATGCGCATCGATAATCATTGTCAGCCTCCGTCTGGCCGACAACTCTCGCTTCCCATGAGCGTTCCATGCTTAGCCGGAAAACAAGCGATAAAAGAAGGTCCGTACTGAAATTACAGAGGCCGGGACGTTAAACGTTGCGCCTGCGTATGATGGGCGTTGCTCGACATCGTCAACGCGCGACTGAGAGCGAGTAACGAGCGCACGCCGGGTCTTCGGGCCATGGGCACCGGACCGGCTGCAATTCTCGCCTTTGCCGCCGCTACAAGCTTTCGGTCGAGGCAGAGTTCTTCACTCTCGCCGAAGATCGGGCGTACGGTCGGCCGGTGCGCGTATCGGGTCAGAAACTTGCGATTGCGGTTGGCTCGCCTGCTGCCCGGCCGGTGTCTTGGCTGAGCCTTCGGGCGCATGACTGGTCGTTACCGGATGCATGCTCGCCGGCTGCTCGAGCATTGGGTTGGGTGGCATGCGAGGTGCGTTCAACATCCTTGAGCCCAGCTGCTGTCATGATCCGGGATTTGGGGTCGCGTGCGGGAGCGGCGGCCAAACCGCCGCCGTCGCATTACTTGGTCGATTTCTTTCTGGCCGCCTTGGGATTCTGCCCGGTCGCGCCCGAACTCTTGGCGTCCTTGGAATGCGCGGCTACGGCCGGACCGGCCCCCGCTGCCTTGCGCATATCACCGCCGCGCTTGGGCGCAGGCGCATCTTTTTTGCCGCCGGTGAACCTCGAGAGTATGTTGCCGAAAAAGCCCATTTCCTTGATCTCCGGATCCGGCTCCACGCCGTCATGGCAAGAAGCTTTATCCCGGCCATTGGTTCCTTTGTGGCGCCGATATTGGGTTGCTGGGCGCTCACGCGTCAGCGCGATGGCGGCCCACCATCGGCTATCCTATACCTGGTCATGCCCTGGCGTAAGCTTGTTATTGTGCAGTGCAGCAACGATGTCCTTGGAGACGCGTTACCATACGCCCAGCAAGGATATCGATTTTGCGCAACATCTCCGACACCATTGCCCGTCTGGCCGCGATGCGGGGCGGCCCGCGTCCTGCCACAAACATTCATCTCGACCGGCTATCGGACCTCGGCGCTTTCGGGTCCAATCCGGGCGCGCTTCGCGCGCGCTGCTATATTCCCAGCGATCTGCCTCCCGAAGCAGCGCTGGTCGTCGTCCTGCACGGCTGCACGCAGACCGCTTCCGCCTACGACCATGGCTCCGGCTGGTCGACGCTTGCGGACGAAGAGGGGTTCGCCGTGCTGTATCCGGAGCAGCAGCGTGCCAACAATCCCAATCTCTGCTTCGACTGGTTCGTGCCTGACGACACAAGGCGGGATCGAGGCGAAGTGCTCTCCATCCGCCAGATGATCGACACGGTCGTGGCAACGCATGGTCTCGACCGCCGGCGCATCTTCGTCACCGGACTGTCGGCCGGCGGGGCCATGGCGGCCTCGATGCTGGCGTCATATCCGGAACTGTTTTGCGGCGGCGCGATCATTGCCGGCCTGGCGCATGGCAGCGCGTCGACGATCCCGCAAGCTTTCGACCGCATGCGCGGTCATGGCGGGCCGACCATGGCGGAACTCCAGCGGCGGCTCAGGGACGCCTCGGCTCACACCGGGCCGTGGCCACCGCTATCGATCTGGCAGGGAACGGCCGACACCACCGTGGCGCCATCCAATGCGGATGCCATTCTCGGCCAATGGCACCGCGTCCATCGTATCGGCTCCGGCAAGCCTAGGACGGAAACGGTCGATGGACATAAGCGTGAGGTGTGGTGCGATGATGCCGGACGCGAGGTCATCGAGAGATATACGATTGCAGGCATGGGCCATGGCACACCGTTGAAGACCCACGGCGAGGACGGTCTGGGCAATGCCGCGCCGTTCATGATTGAAGCCGGCATATCCTCCACGCGCCGGATGGCGACTTTCTGGGGGCTGACGAGAGACACTGACGTTCAGCGAAAGAAAACGTCACGGCAGAAAGCGCCCGGTACGGCGGTCGAGCGTAGGACGCCGGTGGAAAATCCCCGCGCGGTCCGTATGGATCATGCCGCTGAAGCGGCGAAAGGCCCTCAACGGGCCGCAGCGACGGGCATCTCCAAGACGATCGAGGACGCTTTGCGTGCGGCCGGGCTTATGCGTTGACCTCCAGCCAATCCCGGCTCGGCAATTAAAAAACTCCCGGCCAAAGCAGCGCTTCGGCCGGGAGTTTGCGTATCGGAAACTAGATGCGGTTCACGTCACGAGCGCCGTCGCGACCGATCGTGGTCGCATCATAGGCATCGGCGTCCGCGTCGAAACGGGTCCAGCCATCAGCCTGATACTCGCTGCGGCGCTGTTCGAGATTGACCGAGTTTGTCTGGCTGAGAATCCTGCGGGCCTCTGTTTCCAGAGCGTCGTCGACCCTGGCCGTCACCAACGTCCCGCCGCGGCGGACACCTTCGGCATAAACATGGGCATCGTTTTCAGGGACGCCCGACTCCGTGAGCGCACCCACGATGCCGCCGGCGGCGCCGCCGACAACCGCACCGCTCAGCGCGCCAACCGCCGTAGCGGCCAGCCATCCCGCCGCCACGACCGGACCGACGCCCGGAATGGCCATCAGGCCAAGGCCGGCCAGCAGTCCGCCGGCTCCGCCCACAACGGCGCCCAGACCGGCGCCACCTGCGGCGTCGTCTGCCGCGTTGGACGTGTCCATGTGGGACGTGTCCGTGTGGTCGAGGCGGTTGTCGGCATTGTTGGCGACGATGCTGATATCGGAATGGGGAACGCCCGAGGCTTCCAGTTCGCCCACGGCATCGGAAGCGTCGTCATAATTGTCGAACAGTCCTGTAACGGTTTTCATATCTCAAATCTCCTTGATGGGGTTAATTAATTGATCCGGTTATTACTTGGCGCCGGCGACGACATTGCCCTGGTAGTCCAGAGCGACGTCCACGGTCTTGCCGTCCTTGGTAGCCTTACCGCGCCAGATGCCCTGGTCGTCCTTGGTCAGAGCCGAAACGTCGGAGAAGCCGGCATCCTGGATGCGGCCCTTGGCCTGGTTCTCGGTGAAGCTGTTCGCGCCTGGAACGGGCGCCGCCGGGTTGTTTTCATCGGGGGTTGCGACGGCCGGAGTCGTGCTGTCAGAGCCGGACGCGGCAGGCGCGGTGGTGGTGTCGGTGGTCGTTGCGGCCGGCGCCGTGGTGTCGGTCGTGGCAGCGGCCGGAGCCATGGAGGCCATCTTCTCGACCATGTCGCGGTGCATCTTCAGCGTCGGCAGGGTCTCCTGCGCGAACGTCTTCAACGAGGCATTATCGCCATCCTTGGCATAGCCTTCGAACAGGTCGACGGCTTCCTTGTGGGCGTCGCGCTGCATCTGGACGTAGGGCTTGTCGATCGGGTCCTTGGCGTTCTGCAGCGTGTCGACGTCACCCTTGTGCTTGGCGTCCAGTTCCTTCGGAACGGTCAGCTTCTGCTCGCCGGCGATGGTCTCAAGCTTGGCGTTGGCGGCGCCATGGTCGTCGATCATCTTCTGGGCAAAATCCTTGACGCCCTGGTCCTGGGCCTTGCCCTCGGCGATCTTGCTGGAATCCACTTCGAACATGCCGCCCACGGCCGCCTTGTTGACGAAGTCCTGGGCGCTGTCGGCGGCCAAAGCGGGCAGCGCGAAAGTCATGGCGGTGGCCGCGGCCAGGGAAGCGAGAAGTAGTCTAGTTTTCATGAGGAAGGTCCTTTCATGCACACATGTGCTGGGAGCCTAACCTTCATTTGGTGCCTTTGTTCCGGCCGGTGAGCGATAAACAAGGCCCGTCCCGCGTGAAGGATGCCCGAAGGCCGGCTGCTTAACTCAATGATCCGCAAGGAACTTCCGGCCCGCAAAACTGTTCTTGTAGCTCACACCTCAAAGGCAGGCTTTCAGGGCCGGCGCTCGAAAGCCTCAATGTCACGAATTGGAATTATCGGGTCAGGTCCCACGGCCATCTACACATTGCACGCGCTCATGGGCAGCAACGTGCCTCTGAGGATTACTATCTACGAGAAGACCGGCAGCGCTGGCACCGGCATGCCGTATCGCCAGGACACAAACCACGAGGCGCTGCTGGCGAACATTGCCAGCATCGAGCTGCCGCCCTTGCTGGTCAGCCTTGCGGATTGGCTGCGGTCATTGTCGCAGGGGGGTCTTGAGAGCCTCGGTCTGACGGCGCATGACGTCACGGACAGGGCGTTCTTTCCGCGCGTCACGCTGGGCACCTATTTTCGAGACCAGTTTTTCCAACTGGTCGAGAAGGCACATTCACTCGGTCATCGGGTGGAGGTCCTGACCCATCATCAAGTCGACGATATCCAAGCCGCCGAAGGGTATGTCACCGTCAACGGGATCGGCGATGGCGTCGCCTTTGAGGCGAAGTTCGACCATGTCGTCGTTGCCACAGGTCATACCGTCGACAGGCAGGACGCGGCCGGGGGCGACCGCACCTATTTCGACAGTCCGTATCCCACCTGGCGCCTGCAAGGGCTGCCGGCAGGGCGCATCGGTATTTTGGGCACGTCGTTGAGCGGAATCGACGCGGCGATATCCATCGCCCTCGACCACGGCGAGTTTACCGACGCGCCGGACGCCGTCTCGTTCGTTCCTCGCCCCGATGCCGAGGCTCTGCGCATCACCATGATGTCGCGCAACGGCCTGCTGCCGGAGGCGGACTTCTTCTGCCCGTTTCCCTACCAGCAGCTCGAGGTCTTCACGCAAGAGGCCGTCGACGAAGCCATAAAGGCCGGAAGCGACGCGTTGCTCGACCGGGTCATGTCGCTGTTCAAGGCACAGCTGGAGACGAGCGATCCCCAGTGGTCGCGCGCGATCAGGCTGTCGCGCCTGGATGCGGATAGTTTCCCGCCGGCCTATTTCGCGCCGAGGGCGGAGTCCGAGCCCTTTTCCTGGGCGCGCGCCAATCTGCGCGAGGTCATGGCGAACCGGGCGGCGAGCCACACCGTGCCGTGGCGCTACGCCATCTTGCGCATGCATGAGATCATGGAAGACGCGGTCGCGCATTTCAGCGCGGAGGACCGCAAGCGTTTCGACCGCGGCATGAAGCGGATGTTCATCGACAATTACGCGGCCATTCCGCCGCAGTCGGTGGAGCGGCTCCTGGCTTTGCATGAGGCGGGTGTGCTGAGCATCGAACGGCTGGGCGACGATTACGAGATCGACTCGTCGGGCCGTGCCCATTGCGTGAAGAGCGCCACGGCAAGCCTCAACTTCGACGTGCTGATCAATGCTGTCGGCGAGGGAGCGGTGAAGGATGACGATATCCTCTTTGCCGGCCTGAAGGACCATTTCGCCGTCATGGAGGAGGAATCGGAAGCACGAAGCGGTCGACAGGAGGGATCGCCGAGCCTGGCATCGGGCGAGATCCACATTGCGTCGCTTCCCTGGCTCCTGTCGGATCGGCCGTTCATCCAGGGGCTTGTGTCGAGCCACGAACTGGGTGCCGAGATCGCGGCCGACATTATCGCGAAGATATCGCGCCAGCAGCCAGCGCCCGCAACAATGGATGATCTGCTGATGTCGGTGCGGGGCGCCGACAGCGATCAAGCGGTCGAGGCGCGCTCGCCCGAGACGCTTGGCAGCTAAGGTTGATTTCCTAGTCGGCCTGGAACCCTCCGAAACAGATGCTCCGTTCGACGCTGACCGGCTCTGTCAGACGCTCCAAGGCGCGCTCGGGCCGCGCCTGGCATAACTATGGCGTCAGCGGGCGACGTGCTCGGTCAGCTGCGATTGCGACAGGCTCTTGATCATCCGCTCGGCCTCGATTTGCGCCTGGCCGATCAAGCTGTCGATTTCCGCCATCTCCAACGACAGCCCGTCTTCGGCCAGGTCGCGTCTTATCGCCTTCACCTGTTCGTGGGTGCGGCGTAGCGCGGCCACCTTCAAATCCTCCCCGGGTTGCGGGCGGCCGCCGGCGTTTTCGACAAGCCAGGCCGTCGCCAGTGCCAGGGAGGCGCGGAACACATAGGCCCCGTTTTCATCGCGAACCTTGATCCAGAAGCGGCGGCTGGGTCCGCCGGGCAGTTCTTCGCGGGCAATATCGGGAAGTACGCTGACCGCATGATCGCTCAGTTCCGCCAGTGTGTCGCAGATGACGCCTTCGCGGTCATCGGTAAACTCGTGGCCGTCGTGCAGATCGAAAAAATACCGTGCCATGCAATGTCCATCCGCTGCAGCCTCTATTACGAGATTACAAGCACTCATCTTCGGTTAGGTTCCTCTTTTAACTGTTTGAGCTCGTCCGCGATGTGCGAGGTAACCTGATGCTGCCGGGACTCTTCATGCGTCTGACGGACGACGCGCTGTGTAATTTCGCGCGCCGGAGGCAGTCCCTAGGCGACGTTGCTGGTGACTTCGAACTCGGGACGAGTGAAGCGTGCCGCGGGCGACAGGGGGACCAGTTCATACTGATTGGCGGGCCGGGCCCTCGACAGTTCGAAGGCGCCGCGATGGTTGTCTATGACAAGGTCGAGAACCGCGTTGGCCACGTCCACCGGCGCGTATTTGGCGGCGTGTCTCAGCTTCAGTTCGCCCCCGTCGGGAAAGCGCGCAACGATCGTGCCCGGCAATGCGCCCTGGCCGCGCTCGTCGACCTGGATCGTGACCCAGGCGTCGGCGTTCGTGGTCCGCCGAACGGTCTCCGGCGTTGCCGCTGATGCCGCCAGCCTGCGCGCTGCGCAGCATTGTTCCATGGTGGAGATCATGCGGCCGAAGCCCAGCAGCACAATATGCCGTCCGGTCGCGCCATCGTGGTCATCGCGCCACCAACCGGGCCGGTCCAGCGCCGGGTGGTCGCAGACGCCGCGCTTGGCCAGCTCCCTTATGACGCGCGCGACTGCCGTGGGGCGGGGGATCCCAAAGCGCATGTCGAATGCGCCGCTTTCGTAGAAACCATGCCGCGCCGACAGCATCGAATTCCAATCGACAGCGCCGAACAAAGACCAGGCCGTCACGGCGCGGATGTCGACGCCATTGGCCCTGGCCGCCTGTGCGGTGCGCCATCCTTCGGCCAGCCACCGCATCTGTTCGTCGCGGGTAGAACCATTGTGCAGTTCGGTAACGACGATCGGCAGCCGGTAGCGTGCCCAGAGCTCGTCGATCCTCTCGCTCAAGCCCGAGTCCCGCTGGTCGATGCAGCGCACGGCCGCGCTGTCGACATAGGCATCGATCCCGTTCCCGCCAATCGCGTCGTGCGGGTACAGTTCTGTCCGCTCGTCGAGCATCCGGTCGCTGGTGAGATAGTAATCAATGCCTATGATATCGGGCGGGCAGGGCTCGGCCCGCAGCTCGTCGATGTGGTCTTCGCGCACGCCGGCATCGAGCAGCCGCTCATGGAAGGGATGACAGGCGTTGACACGCCCGGCCAGCAGGTCGAGCGCCAGCCAGCGGCGTTCGTTTTCGTGATCCGCCTGATAGGCGAGATGTTCGGTTGAAAAGATCCGCCCGACATCTTCCGTCTGCACCAGGCGAGCCGATGGGACGTGGGCGCGGATCGCTTTCATCGCCAATGCGGTGGCGCGGCATTGGGCGACGACAAGCTGCAGGAAGGTTTCCTCGCTGACGCCATGCGGATGCCATACGCCATAGAGCCCGCTGATCCTGGCGGTCGTCAGCGGCTCGTTGATGGGTGTGTATGAACGGATCCATGGATAGCGTTGCGCGACCGCTGCGGCGTATCTTGCGAAATCAGCTGGGAAATCGGGATCGAGGATCGTTGACCATGAAGGCCCGCTGCCGTGGTGCATGAGACCGGCGATCGGCTTGATGCCCAGCTCGCGGAGACGTTGCAGCCGGGCATCCGTCCAGCTCCAGTCATGGCGGCCCGGCTCGGCTTCGACCTTCTCCCACAAGACGGGATATCGCAGTGTCTTGATGCCGAGGCCGGCGATGAGGTCTAGATCGTCCATTCGGTGCAAATGGCCGGTCTCCGTCAATTGGTCGCGCAGGGTGGCGCCAACCCGGACATGGCTGCATTCCACGCCGCCCCACATCTCCAGCGCATCGTTCATTCAGCGGCCTCTGCCGGCGTCGAACCGGCCAGCGGCAGGCTCTTCTGGATGCGTGCGAACGTCGCCAGCGCCTGGCCGACGACCTGGTCCATGTTATAATAGCGATATGTCGCCAGCCGCCCGACGAACCAGACGTCCTCAACATTGGCCGCAAGGGCCTCGTAGCGTTTATACAGCGCTTCGTTTTCCGCACGCGGCACGGGGTAGTAGGGGTCGCCGACATCGGTCGGATATTCGTAGGTGAGGCTGGTCTTCGGGCTCTGCTGACCGGTCAGGTGTTTGTACTCGGTGATGCGCGTATAGTCTTCCGTCTGCGGATAATTGACCACGGCGACAGGCTGGAACTGCTCGCGGTCGATGGTGACGTGCTCGAAGCGCAGCGACCGGTATGGCAGACGGCCCAGTGACCAGTCGAAATACTCGTCGATCGGCCCAGTATAGATCATGCGGCGGAACGGAATGCGGGACTGGATGTCCCTGTAGTCGGTCTGCAGCATGATCTTGATGTTCGGATTGTCGAGCATCCGCTCGAACATGCGGGTGTAGCCGCCGGCCGGCATGTTCTGGAAACTGTCGCCGAAATAGCGGTCATCGCGATCGGTGCGGGTCGGGACGCGCGCCGTCACCGATTTGTTCAGCTGTGACGGGTCCACGCCCCATTGTTTGCGGGTGTAGCCACGGAAGAACTTCTCATAGAGCTCGCGGCCGACCGTGCTGACCACGACGTCCTCGGCTGTCCTGATCTCTTCCACCGTTTCGCGCCGGGACGCGAAGAACTGCTCCAGCTCCTCGGACGTCAGGTCGAGCCCATAAAGCTTGTTGATCGTATCGAGATTGATGGGAATTGGCAGCAACTGGCCGTCGACCTGGGAGAGCACACGATGCTCGTAAGGTCGCCACTGCGTGAACGCCGAGAGATAGTCGACGATCGATTGCGCATTGGTATGGAAGATGTGCGGCCCGTATTTGTGGATCAGGATCCCGGCCTCGTTGTAGCAATCATAGGCGTTGCCACCGATATGGCTTCGCCTGTCGATCAGGAGGACGCTTTCGTTTCGCTGCGAAGCGATGCGCTCGGCAAGCACGCTGCCGGCAAAGCCGGCGCCGACGATCAGCCAGTCGAACATGTCTACGCACTCCGCCGGAACTGCAGGACATTGCTGGTGGAGCGCACGCGCTGGATGTGTCTCGACATCGCCGCCCAGGTGTTCTCCCAGGACATGTCGGCCAGATAGGCGTCGACCTGTGGCAGCAAGGCGTCGCGGGGACGGGCGAGCAGGGCGCGGAGCTTGGTCTCGACATCCTGCGCGTCGATGATGTCGACAAGTCCCTCCGCGCCATATGTCCTTACCACGTCGACGATCGCCGTTGAGACGAGGGGAACGCCGGCAGACAGGAATTCGGGCGTCTTGGTCGGGCTGATGTAGCGCGTGGCCGCATTAAGCGCGAACGGCATCCAGCCGGCATCCCAATGGCGGAGATAGGCGGGAAGCTCCGAATAGTCCTTGCCGCCCAGCCAGTGAATATTGGCGGCCTTGGGCAGGCTTTGCGGATCGATCTTCACAACCGGTCCGATCAGGATGAAATGCACGTCCGGCATGCGCTCCGCCGCGCTCGCCACCAGGTCCACGTCGAGCCGTTCATCGATGACGCCGAAATAGCCGACTCTGGGGTGCGGTATTCCTGCCTGGTCCAACGGATCGGCTCCGGAGCCCCTGGCCTGATGGAAATGCGAGACGTCGATGCTGCTCGGGAACGGAAACATCGACCCGTGCATGCCGCGCTTGGCCTCGTACAGGCTCTGCCCGCCGGTGAAGACAATATCGGCGCGTTGCAGCAGCCGCTTTTCCATTTCAACCAGTTCGACAGGCGCGTTCTTGAATGCGGAAAGCTCGTCCATGCAGTCATAGACACAGACATCGCAGGAAAGGTGGTCGCTGAAGCGCAGCGCCATCGGCGTGTAGTACCAAGTCGTCAACAGGTTGCGCGGCGCGGAAGCAACCAGGCTGTCGACAAACCGCCGCTGCGTGGCGATGGCGTCAGCTTCACTGGTGCCGTGCGGCAGAATCGGCGTGACGACCTTGATTGACGGGGAGACATCGTTCGAACGCAGGGAGGCTTGTGGTACCTGTTCGAAGATCGGCTCCTCGAAATAGATTACTTGCCTGGTTTTTGCGGCAAGAGAGAGAATATGCTGTGGACGCTGATATACAAAATTCCATCGAAGATGGGAAAAACACAGAAGTAAAGTCTTTTGTTCTTCCGGTTGTCTGTAATGAGATTTTCCCAGCAAGTCGTCCATAAATGAGTCCCTTGATGTTAGTCCCGAATGCATTCCTACAACAAATGTTAATCGACGCATTGAGATGTGATTGTTGCGTTCGGGTCTAACTTGCCCAAGCCTGACTCGTTCCGGCGCCGAACAAAATCATTCGCCAACGCATGATCGGTGGGGGGCCAAGCGGGTGGGTGTCCTAACCTTGCCGCCGGCGAGCCTTTGCCAAAGAACGCGGTCGGCAAGCGGCGTATTGCTGGCGACAGGCGTCGGCCGTCGCACTAGCCGTTTGCGCGGATTCGCATAAACAAGGTGGGCCTGGTTGGCGCGCTTAACCGCCATCAAGCATGGTCTTGAAATCCGCCGCGGCGCTTGCCATTTCGTCGCCGGGATTTGCCGTGGAAAGGGTTGCAGAGATGACGACGAGCACCGAGGAACGAGCCGCCGAGAACCATGTCTTCGAAGCCGATGTGGCGCGCCTTCTTCACATGATGGTGCACTCGGTCTACTCCGACAAGGACGTCTTCCTGCGCGAGCTGATCTCGAACGCGGCGGATGCCTGCGAAAAACTGCGTTACGAGGCGATCGCGGCACCCGAACTTCTGGCCGGCGATCCTTCCAGCCGCATTCTCCTGTCGCCGGACGAGGAGAACAGCCGGCTTGTCGTCGAGGACAATGGCATCGGCATGAGCCGCGACGAGATGATCGAGGCGCTCGGCACGATCGCGCGGTCGGGGACGCGCGCCTTCATGGAGCGCATCGAGGCCAACAAGGCCGGCGAGGGCGCGCAGCTGATCGGCCAGTTCGGCGTCGGCTTCTATTCGAGCTTCATGGTGGCCGACCGCGTCGATGTCGTCTCGCGCCGCGCCGGCTCCGGCGAGGCCTGGCTCTGGTCTTCGGACGGCAAGGGCAGTTACAGCGTTGCTCAGGCACAGCCGGCGGACGCGCCGGCGCGCGGCACCCGCGTCATCCTGCATCTGATGGAGGACGCCAAGACCTATGCGTCGCGCTGGACGCTGGAGCGCATCGTCAAGGAACAGTCGGGCCACGTCCCGGTGCCGATCTCCATCATCGAGAAGGCTGGCGCCGAGCCGGCGGAACTGACCGACGGCACCGCGCTGTGGACGAAGCCGAAGGGCGACATCACCGCCGAGCAGTACAAGGACTTTTATCGCGGCGTTTCCGGCCAATATGACGATCCGGCGCTGACGGTGCATTTCCGCGCCGAGGGGCGGCACGAATATGTCGCGCTTGCCTTCGTGCCGGGATCGCCGCCCTTCGACATGCTCGACCCGGACCGCAAGGGCCGGATGAAACTCTACGTGAAGCGGGTCTTCATCACAGACGATGCGGAACTCCTGCCGCGCTATCTGCGCTTCGTCCGGGGCCTGGTCGACACCGCCGACCTGCCGCTCAACCTGTCGCGCGAGATGATCCAGGACAGCCCGATCCTGGCCGCCATCCGCAAGGGCGTCACAGGCAGGATCATCAAGGAGATCGAGAAGCTCGCGGAGAGCGACGCCGTGGCGTTCGCGAAGCTCTGGGGCAATTTCGGCGGCGTCCTCAAGGAGGGCATCTACGAGGATTTCGAACGGCGCACGCAGCTGCTGGCGCTGGCGCGCTTCCGCTCCACCGCTTCGGGCGAGGGTCACCGGTCGCTCGCCGACTATGTCAGGGACGCCAAGGAGGGGCAGGACGCCATCTATTTCCTCGCCGGTACGAATCTCGAGCAGCTCAAGGCCTCGCCGCAGCTCGAAGGGTTCCGGGCGCGCGGCATAGAAGTGCTGCTGCTGACCGATCCGATCGACAGTTTCTGGACCATGAACGCCCCCGACTTCGAGGGCAAGACGTTCAAGTCGATCACCCAGGGCGCCGCCGACCTCACGAAATTCGCGAGGCCCGAGGGCGATGCCGCGCCGACCGAGACGGCCACGGCCGAGCTGGACGCATTCCTTGCCTTCGCCAGGGAAAAGCTTGCCGACGACGTGTCCGATGTCCGCCTGTCGGACCGGCTGACCGAAAGCGCCGCCTGTCTAGTCGCCTCTGAGCAAGGCTATGACCGAGAGATGGAACGCATGCTGCAGGGCGCCGGGCGGCTGCAGTCGGCGGCCAAGCCGGTCCTGGAAATCAATCGCGATCATCCGACCGTCAAGGCGCTCGCCGCCGAGACCACGGATGGTGCGTTGCGCGAAGACGCGACGCGGCTGCTTCTGGATCAGGCGCGGGTGCTGGACGGCGACAAGCCAACCGATCCGCGCGCCTTCGCCGACCGGCTGTCGCGGCTGCTGCGGTCATCGCTGGGGGCGGCGTAAAGGCCGCCGCTCAGCTTTTGCATTGAAGCCAGACCCGCATCCTTATATCGCATGGCCATGAAAAAAATCGGCTTCCTCTCGTTCGGGCACTGGACACCCTCGTCGCAGTCGCAGGTGCGCTCCGCCGCCGACGCGCTGCTACAATCCATCGACCTCGCCGTCGCCGCCGAGCAACTCGGCGCCGACGGCGCGTATTACCGGGTTCATCATTTCGCGCGTCAGCTGGCCTCGCCGTTTCCGCTGCTGGCGGCGGTGGGGGCCAGGACCAGCCGCATCGAGATCGGCACCGCCGTCATCGACATGCGCTACGAGAACCCGCTCTACATGGCCGAGGATGCGGGCGCCGCCGACATCATCGCCGGCGGCCGCCTGCAGCTTGGCATCAGCCGCGGCTCTCCCGAGCAGGTGATCGACGGCTGGCGCCATTTCGGCTACGCGCCGCCGGAGGGCCAGAGCGATGCCGACATGGCGCGCCACCACGCCGAGGTTTTCCTCCAGACGCTGCGGGGGGAGGGGTTCGCCCAGCCCAACCCCCGGCCGATGTTTCCCAATCCGCCCGGCCTGCTGCGGCTCGAGCCGTATTCGGAAGGCTTGCGCGAACGGATCTGGTGGGGCGCGGCCACCAACGCCACGGCGGAATGGGCGGCCAAGCTCGGCATGAACCTGCAGAGCTCGACGCTGAAATTCGATGAGAGCGGCAAGCCGTTCCACATCCAGCAGGCCGAGCAGATCCGCCTCTACCGCGAGGCCTGGAAGGCGGCTGGCCACGGGCGCGAGCCGCGCGTCTCGGTCAGCCGCAGCATCTTCGCGTTGGTCGACGACCGCGACCGCGCCTATTTCGGCCGCGGCAATGAGAGCCGCGACCAGATCGGCTTCATCGAGGAAAACACCAGGGCGATCTTCGGGCGCAGCTACGCCGCCGAGCCGGACGTGCTGATCAAGGAACTGGCGCAGGACGAGGCGATCGCCGAAGCCGACACGCTGCTCCTCACCGTGCCGAACCAGCTCGGCGTCGACTACAACGCCCATGTCCTCGAGGCCATCCTGACCCATGTCGCGCCGGCGCTGGGCTGGCGCTGAAGGGCGGGCGGCGGCCTTTCGCTTCGATCGCGGCGGCTGGACCGCGCCGGTTCGCAGCCGCTAGGATGGCGCCATGACCCTGTCGGCAAACATTCCGTCGCTGCACACGCCGATCGACGGACGGCACCGCAAGATGCTGATCGACGGCGCCTGGTGCGACGCGCGGGGCGGCGGCCGTCTCGAGACCCGCAATCCGGCGACCGGCGCCGTGATCGGCACCGTGCCACTCGCGGGTGCGCCCGACATCGACCTGGCGGTGGCGGCGGCGCGGCGCGCCTTCGACGGTCCATGGAGCCGCTTCAAGCCCTATGAGCGCCAGCTGCTGCTGCTCAGGATCGCCGATCTCATCGAGCGCCACTGGGAGGAGGTCGCGCTCTCCGACACCACCGACATGGGCATGCCGATCGTGCGCACGCTGGCCAACAAGACCCGCGTGCTCGGCATGCTGCGCTTCTATGCCGGCATGGCGACCTCGATCCATGGCCAGACGATCGGCAATTCGCTGCCGGGCGACATCGTGTCCTATACCCGCAAGGAAGCGGTCGGCGTGGTCGGCGCGATCATTCCCTGGAACGCGCCGACCGCCGCCTCGGTCTGGAAGATCGGCCCGGCGCTGGCGACCGGCTGCACCATCGTGCTGAAGCCATCGGAAGAAGCGCCGCTGACGCCGCTGCTGATCGGCGCGCTGATGATGGAGGCCGGCGTGCCACCTGGCGTCGTCAACGTCGTCACCGGCACCGGCGCGGAGGCCGGCGCGCCGCTCGCCGCCCATATGGACGTCGACAAGATCGTCTTCACCGGCTCGACCGCCACCGGCCAGAGCATCCTGCGCGCCTCGGCCGGCAACATGAAGCGCGTCTCGCTGGAACTCGGCGGCAAGTCGCCGGTGATCGTGTGCGCGGACGCCGATCTCGCACGCGCCGTGCCGATCGCGGCGATGTCAGTGTTCGCCAATTCCGGCCAGATCTGCATCGCCGGGTCGCGGCTGTTCGTCGAGCGGCCGATCCACGACGAATTCGTCGAGCGGGTTTGCGCCTTTGCGGCGAAGCTCAGGATCGGCGACGGCGCCGATCCCCAAACCGAGATCGGGCCGCTGATCTCGGCCCGGCAGCTCGAGCGCGTCGCCGGCTTCATCGAGGACGGCACCAGCCAGGGCGCTCGGCTGGTCACCGGCGGCAATCGCCTCACCGAAGGCCCGCTCGGGGCCGGCAATTTCATCGCGCCTGGGGTGTTCTCCGGCGTCACCGACGACATGCGCATTGCCCGGGAGGAAATCTTCGGCCCGGTGATCTCGACGCTGCCCTTCGATACGCTGGACGAGGCGGTGCGGCGCGGCAACGACACGCCCTACGGGCTGGGCGCCGGCGTGTTCACGCGCGACCTCGGCAAGGCGCACCAACTGGTCAACCGGCTGCGCGCCGGGTCCGTCTGGGTCAACACCTACCACGCCATCGATCCGGCGGTGCCGTTTGGCGGCTACAAGATGAGCGGCTACGGCCGCGAGGGCGGCGCCGAGCATCTCGACGAATATCTCAACACCAAGGGCGTTTGGATCCGCACGGATTGATTGCACTGTCCTATTCCGTCATCGTATGGTTGTGGCTACATTCGCATGCTCGCGATGGCCGCAAAACTGGCCGCCATCGTTAGGAGTCAGCCAATGCGAGGGGGTGGGAAATGGCTATAAAACGTACCGTGTTCCTGATCGGTGGAGGCACCGGCGGAGACGAGGAGGCCGTATTTACTCTGCACGCCGACGATACCGTCTGCAGCCTGACATGCAGCTATCGAGGCAAGATGATCAAGGCCGAAGAAGAGGATTTTTTTGAAGCCTTGTTTCAGATCCGCCAGGATTTGGAGGTCGATGGTTTGCTGCCATTTTGCTACGGAGCGAGTGCGTATGTGTTTCCCGAAAATACAGTGATCACCGAGAGCCGCGGATTGATGGCCGTGAAGGTCAAGATGGGGGAACATCCTCAAAGGGGCGATGTGATCGACATATTCGACGAAGGCCCCGACGTCGTTCCGGTTTTTGTCCACATGCAGCAACAATTCTGGGAAGCCTGGCTGGCGTCACTTCCTTCATAGCACATGGCGCTCACTCGATGCCGCCGGTGACCGTGTAGGCGCCGGCGGTGCGGCCATCGGCCAGCCTCACCACGGCGATGACGATCGAGCCGTAGGAGCCGCGCCAGGTGCTGTGCAGAGGCCGGTGTTCGGCGGCGGGGACGAGCACCCGGCCGGTGAAGCGGACGCCGCTTCGGCTCAGCGCGACGGTCTCGTCGTTCACATGCACCTGGACGCCGGCCCGTTCGATTTCGATGGCGTCGCCAGAGAGGTCGACGGTGACGGCAATCTCGTCCTGATCGCCGGATGGGCGCGTTTCGGCGGCAAGGGTGATGCGAGGCGCCGGCCTGTCGCGGTTCCCGGCAGGCGCTGGACGGTTGGAGAAGAAATCGCCGGGCTGCGGCGGCGTGCGCGGCGGCGCGGTGCGGCGTTGCGTGGCGCGTTCATAGTCGCCGGCCATGCGCAGCAACCTTTCGTCATCATAGGCCTTGCCGGCGAAGGTCAGGCCGACCGGCATGCCGATGTCTGTCATCGTCCCCATCGGCACGGTGACGGTCGGGATGCCGAAATGGCGCCAGACGAGATTGCCGTTGGCGACCCAGGTGCCATTGCGCCAGGCAAGTGCTGCGGACGTCTCGTTGATGTCGGCGTCGGCGGGACCGACATCGGCCACGGCGGGCAGCACCACGGCGTCGATGCCTCGCGCGTCCAGCCAGTCCTCGAAATCGATCCGCCTTGTCGCCTCCAGCCCTTGCAGGCCGGCTTCCAGCGCCGGAATATCGGCCAAGGGCGTCACGCCGCGCCTGGCGTGCTCGACATATTCCGCCAGGTCGAAGCCACCCTCATAGCGATCGGGCAGCGCGCCCGGCGGCTGGGGGAAAATCTTCGGACCATCGACCGAGGCAAGGTCGGGCAGAGCCGGGTCGGCATTGGCGCGCAGGAAGTCATCCCAGCCCCAGACGCAAAGGTCCCAGATCTCGCGCTCGGCGAATTCTGCCGGCACCAAGCCGCGCTCAACCATGGTGCGCGCGCCGGGGCGGTCGCGCTCATAGTTGGAGACGACGGGGAAATCGACTTCCACCACCTCGGCGCCAAGCATGGCCAGATCCGCCGCCCCCTGTTCCCAAAGGGCAAGCACCGAAGCGCGGGTTTCGATCGGCTTGTCGGCCCCGCCGTCGCGTCCGATATACATGGTCGGCACGCCGAGGCGCATGCCTTTCAGCGAGCCGGCCAGCGCCAGATCGGTGTAGCGCGGCGGCCGCAGTTGCGAACTCTTCGGCAGCTTGACCCAGGGCTGGGCGCGCCAGAAATCGCCCCGCGTCTGGGGGTCGTCGGCGACGATGACATCGAGCAGTTCAAGCATGTCGGGCACGCTGCGCGTGTGCGGCACCACCACATCCATGGTCGGCACGAGGGGCCAGTTGCCGCGCACCGAGATGACGCCGCGCGAGGGCGTGTAGGCGACCAGCGCATTGTTGGAGGCCGGCGCGCGGCCGGACGACCAGGTTTCCTCGCCGAGCCCGAAGGCGGCGAAGCTGGCCGCGGTGGCGGTGCCGGAACCATTGGACGAACCGGACGCGAAGGCAGCGGTCAGAAAGTCGCCATTATAGGGGCTCTCGGCGCGGCCATAGACGCCGCGCTGCATGCCGCCATTGGCCATTGGCGGCATGTTGGTGAGGCCGATCAGCACCGCGCCTCCGGCCCTGAGCCGGGAGATGGTGAAGGCATCCTCGTTGGCGACGAGATGCTCGAAGGCGGGCGAACCGGCGGCGACCGTCAGGCCTGAGACTTTGTAGCTGTCCTTGGCCGTGTAGGGGATGCCGTCCAATGGTCCGAGCACGGCGCCGTCGCGGCGCCGCCGGTCCGAGGCGGCGGCCTCCTCGAACATAAGCGGGTTGAGCACGGGAATGGAATTCAGCGTGATGCCATGCCGATCGTAACGGGCGATGCGCCTGAGATAGGCCCCGACCAACTCGACGCTGGTCACCGTGCCTTCCTCGAGCGCATGGCGCAATTGCTCGATCGTCGCTTCGACGATGTGAAGGCTGGCGTCGGTCATCATGGCTCCCGAGTTGCGGTCGATTCAAGGGATGAGCGAGGATGCCGTCTTCGGCAAGAGCCAATCGAGCCTGCGGGTGAACATGGGCTGTTGCCGTTCGTCCGACAGGTCCGCGAAACCATATGGAGGGAACTTTTGTCCGGCGGGCGGTTTTGCATATATTGTGCGATTCCGGATGCCAGAAAGGTGCTGCAATGAAGACAAACCGCCTCGCGATCCTCACCATCGCTCTTGCCCTCGGCGCTTGTGCCTCGGCCCTTGCCGGAGACAGGCATCAGCATCACAAGGTCCAGCCGGAACGCTACGTTCCCGCCGACAACGACCTCATCAACTTCCTGTTCGGTGGCCCGCGCTATTACGACCAGCAGATGTTCACCACTGGAGCCGGACCCTGCTCCTACGATCGCGTCGGCCCGGACGCCAACGCACTCAACAAGATCAACGATCACCACTGCGGCAAGTAGCAGGCCTGACGTCTGGATTGCTGCTCCGGATCAGCCGAGCAGGCCGTTGATTGTCGCGGCGACGGCTTCCGGGGCATAGGGCTTGGGCAGGAAAACGCCGCCGCTGGGCATCGCCTCCCGCGCCGGCTGCCGCTTGCCCGAGGTGATGATGATCTTCACCGGCGGCCAGCGGTCGCGCACGGCGACCGACAGGCGCAGCCCATCCATCGAACCGGGCATGTCGATGTCGGTGAAAAGGATGGCGATATCCTGCCGGCGCTCCAGCACCGCGATCGCCTGGTCGGCATTGCTGGCTTCCAGCACCTCGAAGCCCATCTCCCGCAGCTCGTCGGCGATCGCGAACAACAGGAACGCTTCGTCTTCGACGACAAGGACAGTGGTGGAGGGCTGCATGGTCATGTTACGCTCTATCTAGTCGGTAGCGGCTGTGAAGTCAGTAGGGACCGGTCGGCAACTGGGGTGCCGGTGCGTTCAACTCGCATTCAACGCCGTCGGGATGGTAATCGATCCGTACCGACCCTCCGAAATCGGTGCCCAGCACGCGTTCGATCAGGAAGCGGCCGAAGCCGCGACGGCTGGGCGGGACAACCGGTGGGCCGCCCTGTTCGCGCCAGCGCCAGACCAGCCGTGCCTGTCCGTCCATTTCGGCCGACGGTTGCAGCGACCATTCGATCGATACCTGGCCTTCGGGTACCGACAGCGCGCCATATTTCAGCGCGTTGGTGGCAAGCTCATTGACGGCCAGGGCCAAGGTCAGCGCCATCTTCGGGTTGATTGGCAGCGCGGGGCCCGAAATGAGGATCTGCTCGGCCGGGAAGGAGGCAATGGTGTTGTCGACCACCTCGCGGATCGAGGCGCTGGTCCAGCGTGTCTTGTTGAGGATGTCATGCGCATTGGCCAGCGCGCGCAGCCGTTCGTTGAAGATAGCGCTGGCGGTGACGATGTCGGTGTTGCGCAAGGTCTGCGAGGCGATGGCCGCGACCATCGCCAAAATGTTCTTGATGCGATGCTCCAGTTCGTGGGTGAGCAGTTCCTGCCTCGCCTGAGCCTCGCGCCGGTCGGTGACGTCCTGCATGACGCCAAACATCTTGATCGGCTTGCCGGTCTCGTCATGGACGAAGTCGACATGGCGCGAAAGCCAGCGCAGCGCGCCATTGTCGGGCCGCCGGATGCGGTATTCGACATGCGGCGCCGCCGATCCCTGCTCGCGGCTCTCTTGGTTGGAGCGGACGTCCTTGTCCTCGGGGATGACGATGTTCTCAAGCACGCTGATATGCACGCTGTCGCGCGGCGACAGTCCCCAGAGGTCCCAGAAACCTTCGGAACCGACGACGATCCCGCTGGCGATGTCGAGTTCGAGTGACGCTATGCCGGCGGCGTTCTGCGACAGCTGCAGGCGGCGCTCGCTCTGCAGCAGGGCCTGCGCCGCCTGCTTCTGGTCGTCAATGTCGGTGTTGGTGCCGATCCAGCGCAGGATAACGCCATCGGTGTCGCGGATCGGAACGGCGCGCGAAATGAACCAGCGATAGACTCCGTCACTCCGCCGCAGCCGGAACTCGGTCTCATAGAAGACGGCCTCGGCGAGCGCCTGCCGCCATTTTTCGCCGGCCGGCTCAAGATCGTCGGGGTGGACGATGGTGGACCAGCCCTGACCGTCGAGGTCTCCGACTGCTGCTCCGGAATACTCGTAGACGCGCGGGTTGAACCAGTCGAGCAGGCCCTCGGGCGTCGCCGTCCAGACATGGTTCGGCATGGATTCGGCGAAGGTGCGGAACTGCGTCTCGCTGCGGCGCAGGGCCTGTTCGGCCGCAAGCCGGTCGGTCACGTCGACGCCCTGCACGAAGATGCCGATCACTTCGCCGGAAGGCGCGCGCACCGGCTGGTAGACCAGGTCGATGAAACGGTCTTCCTCGGGCGCATCGGGGCTTTGCCGCAGCTCCGCTTTCATGGCATGGCCGATGAAGGCCTCGCCGCTGGTGAAAACATGATCCAGCAGTTCCACGAAGCCCTGACCCGCCACCTCCGGCAAGGCCTCGCGCAAGGGTTTGCCGATAACGTCGCGGTGGCCGACCAGCTGCCTGTAGGCGGCGTTCGTCAGCTCGAAGACATGGTCGGGCCCCGACAGCATGGCCATGAAACCGGGCGCTTGTTCGAACATCTGGCGTTGACGGTCGCGCTCGCTCGCCCGCCAGCGTTCCGCCGCGACCTTTGCGGTCGTCTCGATGACGATGGCGATGACGCCGGCCGGTT
Source organism: Mesorhizobium sp. ES1-1 (assembly GCF_020164785.1). Lineage (GTDB taxonomy): Bacteria > Pseudomonadota > Alphaproteobacteria > Rhizobiales > Rhizobiaceae > Mesorhizobium. Next base: position 291,049 of record NZ_JAIUGX010000005.1, read on the forward strand.
CGCCGCTCTCGTCGAGCACCGGCGAATAGTCGAGGTCGAGCCAGACCTGCTCGGGTTCGCCCGTGCGGTTGAGCGTCAGCATCTGGTCGCGATAGGCAAGCGTGCCGCCGGCCAGGCAGACCTTCATGATATTGTCGTTGAAGTCGGCCACTTCCGGCCAGCCTTCGCGCACCCTGGAGCCGAGCAGTCGCGGATGGCGCCCGCCGGCAAAGACCGAATAGGCATCGTTGTAGATCATGACGCCGTCTTCGCCCCACAGCATGACGATCGGCACCTTGGAGCGCAAAATGAGCGATGTCGCCGTCCTCAGGCTCTGCGGCCAGCCGCTGATCGGACCGATCGATGTCGAGGCCCAGTCGAAAGCAGCGATCAGGTTACCGAGCTGGCCACCGCCGGCGAGGAAGGCATGGCCGCGGTCGCTCGCGGTGTTGATGTCAACTGCTGGCATGCTGTCTCGTGGTCAGGTCGGGACGATTGTCGAGATGGTAGTCGTGGCCAAAAGGGCCTCTTGTCAAGTCTACCGGCGACTAGCCGGCCCGAACGGGCTTCATGCTCGGTGGCGGTGAGGCCACGGCCTTGTCATGTGCGTCCGTGGGCGCCTTCACATGAAGTCTGCATATCCATGAACCCCGAACGCCCAAACACGGAGAGGGTGCATTCGGTTCCGGCCGGACGGCGATTTTCCCAGCGTGGCGTCCGGCTCCTCGACCAATTCTTTGTCGGCCATTCGATCCATTTTCTTTGCAAGTCGTTAATTCGGCCATGCGTAAGTCAGGATCTGCTAATGGATGGGCGTGCCTGGAGGATGGAATGACCAAGAATCTCGGCAACGCGCGCTACGTCCCGCCGAAGGAGACAAAAGTCTCATTGTTCAGCAAGGCAGCGCCCTTGCTGTTCCCGCTGGTCGTCACGGCGCTTGGACTGCTGATCGGTCGCCTGTTCTTCGGCTTTTAGGATACGCTCGGGTGCCGCTCAGCCGCCGCGCTGTCGGCGTCCCGTGGCTGGTCCCGTGGGAGAGACGGAAGCGTCGGCCGGCGGCGGCTCCCAGCCGAAGACGGAGCGGCCGCCCAATTCGTGCGACTGGTCGAGCTCGCCGGCGACGATCTCCTTGAGGCTCGGACCGGTGACGTAGCGCTCCAGGCGGCGCGCCTGTCCGTCCAGCCGCTGCAAGGCGCCAAGCTCTTCCTCGTTGCCGAGTTTCGCCTTGCGGACCGCCGACTTCATCACCGCTATGGTCTCGTCATAGACCTTGAGCGGTACCGGAAACGGATGCCGGTCCTTGCCGCCATGGGCGAGCGAGAACCGCGCCGGATCGGAGAAGCGGCAGGGCGCGCCGTGCACGACCTCCGCCACCATGGCCAGCGCCCGCACGGTACGGGCGCCGACGCCCGGAACCAGCAGCAATTCGGGGAAATCCGCCGGGCCGCTTTCGATCGCCGCCGAGATATTGCCGTGCAGGCGGCGCATGACGATGTCGCTTTCGCGGACATCATGGTGGGCGGGCATGATCAGATTGGGCAGCATGGGCTGCGCGGCGGGCGGAGCCTTCGACGGTTCGATTTCGGCGAATTCGCGCACGATGCGATCGGGGCCGAGTTGGCGCAGCAGGTCGAGCTGGGCGCCACGCGACCGCTCGGCGCGGCGGTCGGTGAGGTTGACGATCTCGCCTTGCCGCTTGCCCTCGATCGCCGCATGCGGCTCGTCGACGAAGCTGCCGAGGCCCTCCGACAGCCAGTGGTAGCGGCGCGCCAGTTTGCTGTCGCCGTTCATGCCTTGCTGGACAACCACCCAGCGGCTGTCGTCGGTGACGATGAAGCCGTGCAGGTAGAGGTCGAAACCGTCCTGGACGGCGGCGCTGTCGACTTTGGCGACCAGCCGGCTTGCCGTGGCCAGGGCCCCGCCGTCGATACCGACGCGCTCGCCGATCCGTTCGAGTTCATGCGGCGTCTTGCGCGAATGCGCGCCGCGGCCGCCGCAGACATGGATGCCGAGTTCACCCGACAGCGGCGTCAGCCCGCGCTTCAATGCGCCGATGACGCTGGTGGTGATGCCGGAGGAGTGCCAGTCCATGCCCATCACCGCGCCGAAGGACTGGAACCAGAAGGGATGCGCCAGCCGGCGCAGCAACTCGTCGCGGCCGTAATGATGGATGATGGCCTCGCACAGCACCGCGCCAAGGCGCGTCATGCGATCGCCGAGCCATTTCGGGACCCGCCCGCCATGCAGCGGCAGGTCGGCGCTGCCGCTTCGCTGCGTCAAAAGTCCAACGTCTCCGGCCGGTGAGTCGGGCACCGGTTGCCCGGACTAGAAATGGCACCCGAAGGGCGATTTGCAAGCCCGGCGACGGCGCGCTCCCGCTCCTAGCGCTGCCGAGACGTCGGCGCCGTGATGTTCGCTTGCTGGACGAAGGCCGGCTCCTGGCATCGGACATCATCGCATCGGACATCATCGCCCGACTGGAGCAATTGCTGGCGCATGGCTGCCTGTCCCGATCAAAACCGGGATCGGCGTTGAGCGGCAGTCACTGCACAGATCAGCCAAAATCGGCCGCGGTCAGCACATACACGCTCTTGCGGGTGCGATCGTAGGCCCTGGCCGCGACGTCGCGGATGGCGCTGCTCTGCGTGTCGAACGTGGCCAGATAGCCGGCTTCATTGGCTGCTGCCGCCGGCTGCATCTTCGCCATCGCATCGGCGGCGACGGAAAAGGAGATCTGGAACATGCCGTCATGCCCCACGAACCGGATGCGCTTGCCGGCCTCGTCATAGCTGCGGCTGCGATTGGGGAAGGTCAGGCTCACGTCTTGGCCTCTGTCGCCGCGGCGGCCTTCTTGGTCACCCGCTTCTTTTTCGGCGTCGGGTTCAGGGCCTCCGCGGCGCGGTCGGCCTCTTCCTTGGCGAGCCGCAAGGATCGGAGCTTCGCGGTCTTGATCTCGCGGGCCTTGGCCTCGGACATGTACTCGGCGGTAGCCTTGTTGCGCTCGGCCGTCTTTTTCTGCTTGTCGACAAAGCGGGCTTCAGCTTTTTCCATGATCGTCTGATTGCCTTCAGCCATCGAAGAAATCTCCCTTGTCCCTGAAATCGTGAAAGTGAACTCGTCCGATAAATAGGCGTTGAATCGGCAAAATTCAATCTTTTGAAATATTTGGCCCCGGACGCATATCACGAAAAGGCCGGCCAAAATAATACTTTGAATATTTAATCGGGTCAGCGAATAATTTTTGGCACTCCTATCTATCGAGTGCCAAAGCGCCTATATGGGAGACGCGGCCGCCTATGCCGGCCCCAGAAAGTAGTTCTCATGAAGTTTCGGCCACTCCACGATCGCGTCGTCATCCGGCGCGCCGAAGGCGATATCAAATCCAAGGGCGGCATCATCATTCCCGACAATGCCAAGGAGAAGCCCCAGGAAGGGCAAGTCATCGCCGTCGGGCCCGGCGCACGCGACGAAAATGGCGCGCTCGTGCCGCTCGACGTCAAGGCCGGCGATTTCATACTGTTCGGCAAATGGTCGGGCACCGAAGTCAAGATCGACGGCGAAGAGCTTCTGATCATGAAGGAAACCGACATTATGGGTGTCATCGACAAGGGCATCGAAGCCAAGCAGGCCGCCTGACGATCGCCGCGTATCCTTCGGGACGCGCAGGCAGCACTTCAGGACTTCAAGAAAGCAGGTCGCTCTACGAGGCGACTGCTCCCCTCCAGATTCGAACGGAATAAACAATGTCTGCCAAGGAAATCAAATTCTCCACTGAAGCGCGCGATCGCATGCTGCGCGGCGTCGAGATCCTCACCAATGCGGTGAAGGTCACGCTCGGCCCGAAGGGCCGCAACGTCATCATCGACAAGGCCTATGGCGCGCCGCGCATCACCAAGGACGGCGTCTCCGTCGCCAAGGAAATCGAGCTTGCCGACAAGTTCGAGAACATGGGCGCACAGATGGTGCGCGAAGTGGCCTCGAAGACCAATGATCTCGCCGGTGACGGCACCACCACCGCCACGGTGCTGGCCGCCTCGATCCTGCGCGAAGGCGCCAAGCTGGTCGCTGCCGGCATGAACCCGATGGATTTGAAGCGCGGCATCGACCAGGCGGTCGCCGCCGTCGTTGTCGAGATCAAGGCGAAGGCCACGAAGGTCAAGTCGTCGTCCGAGATCGCCCAGGTCGGCACCATCGCCGCCAATGGCGATGCCAGCGTCGGCGAGATGATCGCCAAGGCGATGGACAAGGTCGGCAATGACGGCGTCATCACCGTCGAGGAAGCCAAGACCGCCGAGACCGAGCTCGACGTCGTCGAGGGCATGCAGTTCGACCGCGGCTATCTCTCGCCCTATTTCGTCACCAATGCCGACAAGATGCGGGTCGAGCTGGAAGAGCCCTACATCCTCATCCACGAGAAGAAGCTCGGCAATCTTCAGGCTATGCTGCCGATCCTGGAGGCAGTGGTGCAGGGCGGCAGACCGCTCCTGATCATCTCAGAGGACGTCGAGGGCGAGGCCCTGGCCACGCTGGTCGTCAACAAGCTGCGCGGCGGCCTCAAGGTCGCGGCCGTCAAGGCACCGGGCTTCGGCGATCGCCGCAAGGCGATGCTTGAAGACATCGCGGTGCTGACGGCAGGGCAGATGATCTCCGAGGATCTCGGCATCAAGCTCGAAAACGTCACCATCGACATGCTCGGCCGCGCCAAGCGCGTGCTGATCGAGAAGGACACCACCACGATCATCGACGGCGCCGGCACCAAGGACACCATCCAGGCGCGCGTCGGCCAGATCAAGGGTCAGATCGAGGAGACGACCTCCGACTACGACAAGGAAAAGCTGCAGGAGCGGCTGGCCAAGCTGTCGGGCGGCGTTGCCGTCATCCGCGTCGGCGGCGTCACCGAATCGGAAGTGAAGGAAAAGAAGGACCGGATCGACGACGCGCTGAACGCAACGCGCGCGGCCGTCGAGGAAGGCATCGTGCCCGGCGGCGGCGTCGCCCTGCTGCGCGCACGCTCCGTGCTTGCCGGCCTCAACGGCGCCAATGCCGATGTCACTGCGGGAATTTCCATCGTGCTTCGCGCGCTTGAAGCGCCGATCCGCCAGATCGCCGAGAATTCCGGCGTCGAAGGCTCGATCGTCGTCGGCAAGCTCACCGACAGCACGGACCACAATCAGGGCTTCGACGCCCAGAACGAGGTCTATGTCGACATGATCGAGGCCGGCATCGTCGACCCGGCCAAAGTGGTGCGCACCGCACTGCAGGACGCCGGCTCGATCGCCGCGCTTTTGATCACCGCGGAAGCGATGATCACCGACATGCCGGCCAAGGACGCCGCACCCGCGGGCGGCGGCGGCATGGGCGGCATGGGCGGCTACTAACGATCGGTTCGGGCTGTCGCCAGGCTTCTGCGAGGCATCTCAGGCCCGACCGAGCGCGATCAAACATCCCGGCTCCTTAGGGGAGCCGGGTTACCACCGGGAGCATCCCTCCCGGTGAAGGCCTCTAGCCCAGGAGACGGATCCATGATCACGTTCGCGCGGAAGCCACAGACGGTCGTCTCGACCGAAGCCACCGCGGAAAGCCGCTTCGATCGCATCCGCAGGATCGCGGCCGACAAGCACAAGAAATCAGACTCCGATTTGGCAACGCCGCAAAAGGGTGAGCCCAAGCGCCCGATGTAGGACGGCGTTCCTTGGCGGCAAACGTCCGGGCAGCCCTCCACACCGCGCGCCGGCGGCATGCCGGGCCTGGCGACTATCGCCGGGGAGGTGATTGACCTAATGTGGTGGCGCGGTGCTTGGCTTGCGCCGGGCGCAACGAGACTTTCGCCAGGGAGATACAGTCATGTTCGTGGCCAAGGCCATCCAGACGTCGGATAAGGCGGCCTTCTACCGCGACCTCGCCGCGCAGTTGAAGGGCCTGCTGGAAGGCGAAAGCGATCCGATTGCCAATGCCGCCAACACCGCCGCGCTGATCTTCCAGATGGTGCCGGACCTCAACTGGGCCGGGTTCTATTTCCTCGCATCCGACGAGGAACTGGTGCTCGGGCCGTTCCAGGGCAAGCCGGCCTGCGTGCGCATCGCCGTCGGCAAGGGCGTGTGCGGAACGGCGGTCGAGCTTGGCATGTCGATGCTGATCGAGGACGTGCACGACTTTCCCGGCCACATCGCCTGCGATGCCGACTCGCGCTCGGAACTGGTGGTGCTGCTGGAGGACAATGATGGTGTCTTCGGCGTGCTGGACCTCGACAGCCCGACCCCCGGCCGCTTCGACAGCGCCGACCAGGCCGGCATCGAGACGCTGGCGGCAATCTACGCGGCGGCAAGTTCGTTCGAGGACTGACGGAGGGGGCACAGGGGTTGGGGTCGAGCCCTACGGCGCCCCCCTCTGTCCTGCCGGACATCTCCCCCACACGGGGGGAGATCGGCTGTCATCTCGGACTTCGCCAGTCTCCAACTTCGCAGGGATGCGCGGGGCGCCAAAGGGGCCAATCTCCCCACCCGTGGGGAGATGTCCGGCAGGACTGAGGGTGGCGCCGTAGAGCTCTACCTTGCAAGCTGCCCTTGCAAGCCACCGTCCCCGCTTGCAATCCCCGATTGGAGCCATCCCCTCAGGGGGGCTTGACAGATACATAGCTCGTTGGTTATACGTCAATCAATAACCAACGAGTTATCGATTGGCATGACCACCGCCCAAGACCTGCTGTTCAAGACGCTTTCCGATCCGACGCGGCGGGCGATCTTCGAGCGTTTGTGCCGGGACGGCGAGCAGACGGTTGGTGCGCTGACGGCGCAGTCGGGGGTGTCGCAACCGGCGGTGTCGAAGCATCTGGGTGTCCTGAGGCTTGCCGGCCTGGTGCGCGACCGCCAGGCGGGGCGGCAGACGCATTACAGCGCCCAGCTCGACGCGCTGGCGCCGCTGACCGACTGGGCCACACAGATGAAGGCGTTCTGGGAAGCGCGCTTCGACGATCTCGAGGATCTGCTGCGGAGAATGGACCAATGACCGGAGCCGCGGCCGAAACGCGCTCCGTCATCGTCGAGCGCGACATGCCTTATCCGCCGGAGAAGATCTGGCGGGCGCTGACCCAGCCGCATCTGATCGAGGAATGGCTGATGAAGAATGATTTCAGCCCGGTGGCGGGTCATCGTTTCACCCTGCGCAACACGCCGCGGCCCGACATCAGCATCGTCATCGACTGCCGCGTCACCGCCATCGAGCCGAACAGGACCCTGTCCTACACATGGGACGCGCTTGGCCTGGAAAGCGTCGTCACCTGGACCCTGACGCCAACCGGCACGGGAACGCGCCTGCGCATGGAGCAGAGAGGCTTCCGGCCGGACCAGGAGCAGGCCTACCGGGGCGCCACCAGCGGCTGGCGGCGTTTCGTTACCCAATTGGAGCAGGTGCTGGAGCGCATCGATTGAGATGAAGGAGGAATGGCGATGAAGATCAAGCTGACCAAGATCTATGTGGACGATCAGGAGAAGGCGCTGCGCTTCTACAGCGATGTGCTGGGCCTGGCCAAGAAGGCCGACTTCTCGAACGGGTCATATCGCTGGCTGGCCGTGGCCTCGGCGGACGAGCCCGACGGGACCGAGCTGCAGCTGGAGCTCAACGACAATCCGGCCGCCAGGGCCTATCAGGAAGCCATGTTCACGCAGGCCCAGCCCGCCATCATGTTCTTCGCCGACGACCTCAAGGGAGACCATGAGCGCATCAGGGCCAGGGGTGCGATGTTCACCATGCCGCTGACGGAGACGACGGGTTCGACCATCGCGCAGCTCGACGATGGCTGCGGCAACCTCGTGCAGATCACCCAACTGGCGCGTTGGTGAGGCCGATGAGCCCATCGCAGCAGATCGACGCCCTGATCGCAGGCCTGACGGATTGGCGCGGCACGACGCTGGCCGGCGTCCGCAAGGCCATACTGGACGCCGATGACGGGATCGTCGAGGAGTGGAAATGGATGGGAAGCCCGGTGTGGTCGCTGGACGGCATCATCGCCGTCGGCAACGCTCACAAGGACAAGGTCAAGCTCACCTTTTCCCATGGCGCCAGCCTGCCGGACCCGCAAGGCCTGTTCAACAATGGCTTCGGCGGCAAGGTCTGGCGGGCGATCGATCTGTTCGAGGACGACAAGATCAATGAGGAGGGGCTCAAGGATTTGGTCCGTGCCGCCATCGCCCACAACCGGGCCAAGCGGAAAAAAGCTCCGGCGCGTCGGGCAAAGCCGGCTGAATAAGATCGCTTGCGTCAGCCGAGCTGGGCTTCGATGGCTGCCTTGTCGATCACCGACCAGACGTGCCTGATCCGGTCGTCGAGATATTCATAGAAGACATTCTCGCTGAAGGAGACTTTCCGGCCGTTGATGGGCAGGTTGAAGAAGGTGCCCTTCGGCGTGCAGTTGAATTGCAGGCGGCTGGCGATGAAGGGCGGGTCGGAGACCAGCAGCTGGATGTCGAAATAGAGGTCCGGGATTTCTCGGAAATCGCGTTCCAGCATTTTCTGGTAGCCCGACAGCCCGACGCGGTCGCCATTATAATGCACCTCGTCATGGACGAAGCGGTGCAGGCGAGCCCAGTCCTGATTGTTGAGGCAGTCTATATAGGCTCGATAGAGGTCGGTCTCGGTCATGGCGATGGCTCCGGTGCGGTCGGCACGGCGCAAAAGATAGAACGATCGGGACGACAGTCCAGACGTTCCGGCGCCGCCGCGACCGGCGAGAGGCCGCGTCGAGTGGCTGCGGACGGGATCCCGGCAAAGGCGCGGGGTCGGCAGCGCGATCTTGCCAATTGTCTCGCGGACCCCACATGCCGGATGTAGCATCGGACCGTGACAAGGGTCGATGGTCGAGCCCATAGTCGCGCGGCGAGCCCGGCATTCGAGAAGGACAAGACATGGATATCAAGCGAAGCGGTTCCCAGGCTTCCGGCAAGGGTCCGGCGGACTGGTTCACCGGCACGGTGCGCATCGATCCGCTCTTTGCGGCGATCGCGCCGGCTCGTGCCGCCGGCAATGCCGTCACCTTCGAGCCCGGCGCGCGCACCGCCTGGCACACCCATCCGCTCGGGCAGGTGCTGATCGTCACCGCCGGTTGCGGACGCGCGCAGCGCGAGGGCGGACCCGTGGAGGAAATCCGGCCCGGGGACGTGGTCCGCTTCGAGCCGGGCGAAAAGCACTGGCATGGCGCGGCTTCGACCACCGCCATGACCCACATCGCCATCCAGGAAGCGCTCGACGGCAAGGCCGTCGACTGGATGGAGCATGTCAGCGACGCGCAGTACCAGGGCTGAGCAAAGGGGACGATGATGCAGAAGCGCACACTGGGAACAAAAGGCCTCGAAGTCTCGGCCATCGGCCTGGGCTGCATGGGGCTTAGCTCTGGCTATGGCCCGGCAACCGACAGGACGCAGGCCGTCGACCTGATCCGCGCGGCGGTGGATGACGGCGTCACGCTGTTCGACACCGCGGAGGCCTATGGCCCGTTCGTCAACGAGGAATTGCTGGGCGAGGCGCTGGCGCCGGTGCGCGACAAGGTGGTCATCGCGACGAAATTCGGCTTTCCGGGCGGCCAGCCGTCGCGCGGCCTGGACAGCCGCCCCGAAAACATCCGTGCTGTCGCCGAGGCGGCGCTGAAGCGGCTGAGGACGGACCGCATCGACCTTTTCTACCAGCATCGCGTCGACCCCGACGTGCCGATCGAGGATGTCGCCGGCACGGTCAAGGACTTGATCGCGCAGGGCAAGGTCGGCCATTTCGGCCTGTCGGAAGCAGGTGCGGGCACCATCCGCCGCGCCCATGCGGTTCAAAAGGTGACGGCGCTGCAGAGTGAGTATTCGCTGTGGTGGCGCGAGCCTGAGATGGAGATTCTGCCGACACTCGAAGAGCTCGGCATCGGCTTCGTGCCGTTCAGCCCGCTCGGCAGGGGATTCCTGACCGGCGCGATCAGCGGGACCACCACCTTCGCCAGCGATGATTTCCGCAACGGCTTGCCGCGCTTCTCGGCCGAGGCGCGCACGGCCAACCAGGGACTGGTCGAAGCGCTCGGAGCCATCGCCGCCGCCAGAAACGCGACGCCGGCCCAGATCGCGCTCGCCTGGCTGCTGGCGCGCAAACCCTGGATCGTGCCGATCCCCGGCACCACTAGGCTCGGCCGGCTTAAGGAAAACATCGGCGCGGCCAGCCTCGTGCTCGACGTCGGCGATCTCGCCGGCATCGAGACGGCATTGTCGGCCATCACAGTGCAGGGCGACCGTTATCCAGCCCATCTTCAGGCGCGCATCAACCGATAGAGTTCGTTTCCAGCCCCGCCCGTGACAACAGCCGGCGGGGTTTTCCATGCCTGGAGCTTATTCATGACCAAGAATTCTTCCATCCGGTTTCGGCCGGCCGAGGCGGCGGATGCCGCCGCGATCCGCGATATCGTCCGCGCCGCCTATGCCAAATGGGTGCCGCTGATCGGCCGCGAGCCGCTGCCGATGCGCGCCGATTACGACAGGGCCGTCGCCGAACATCCGTTCGATCTCGCCATCGAGGAGGGCCGCATAGTCGGCCTGATTGAAACCATGCTCGCCGACGACCATGTCTGGATCGAGAATCTCTGCGTCCTGCCGCAGGCGCAGGGCAGGGGGATCGGCCGCTTGTTGCTGGAGCGGGCCGAAAACAAGGCGCTCGAAGCGGGGCGATCCGAGTTGCGCCTGCTGACCAATGGCGCCTTCGAGGCCAATGTGTTGCTGTATAAACGGTTGGGCTATGGGATCGATCGGGAGGAGCCGTTCATGGGCGGGATGACGGTTTATATGAGCAAGACATTGGCGGGGTGAGGCGGACGGGTTCGATTTGCCCCCTGGATAGGGACAAACTCGCGCTCTACGGCGCCCCCCTCTGTCCTGCCGGACATCTCCCCCACGGGTGGGGAGATCAGCTCTCATCACCGTTTTCGCCAATCTCCAACGGTGCAGGATGAAAGCCGGCGCCAAATCTGCCAATCTCCCCACCCGTGGGGGAGATGTCCGGCAGGACAGAGGGGGCGCCGTAGAGCGCGGCTTTGGTTGGCGGCCGCTCTTGAAGTGGTCGGTTGAACGTCGGTTCTTGCCATTTGGCAAACACATGCTATATCTCTGCCAATAGCAGAGGTGAGCAGTGCAGCTTCAATCCATCGTCACCACACCCGTCACCGTCGGTCCGGCCATATCGGATGAAGAGGCCGGCGCGCTGGCGCGCACCACGGTCAATATGTTCAAGGCGTGGAACCTTACCGATAGCGAGGCCTGCATCCTGCTCGGCGGCATGTCGGCGCGCACCTGGGCACGTTGGAAGACGGGGGCACGGTGGCAGGAAGGCGGCATCGGGCGGATCGACCGCGACCTGCGCACCCGCATGGCGCATCTGATGGGCATCCACAAAGGCCTGCGCTATCTCTTCACCGAGCCGGCGCGCGGCTATGCCTGGATCCGCAAGCCCAATGCGACATTCGGCGGCCAATCCGCGCTCGACCTGATGCTGCGCGGCGAGATCTCCGACCTTGCCACGATGCGCGAATGGCTGGATGCGGAGCGAGGCGCGTGGTGAGTGGGCTCGCGGTCCGGCGCCGCGTCCACTGGCACCAGACCTTCCGCATCATTCGTTCCATCCATCCGCCGATCGACCTGTTCGAAGACATTGCCGATCCGCGCGACTGGGACGCGCTGGCTTCGGTCGAAGAGAAGACCAACCCGCGCATCCGGCTCGAGATCGGCGACCTCGGCAAGGTGCCGGCCGCAAGGCGGGTGTCCGGCCCCGGCGCCAGCTTCGTCATGGCGCCCTTCGTGCATTGTTCGACCTTGCGGCCCGGCCGCTTTTCGGATGGCAGCTACGGTCTCTATTATGCCGGCGACAGGGAGGATGTGGCGCTGGCCGAGACCATCCATCACCACCAGAATTTCATGCGCGCCACCGCTGAGGAACCAGGCTGGACGGCGGACTTCCGCGTGCTGATCGGCAGCGTCGACTGCGATCTCGATGACGTCAACGCCGTGCCCGGCGTGCTCGACCCCGGCGATTACACCGCCTCGCAGGCGGAGGGGCGGGCGCTGCGGGCGCAAGGCAGCGACGGGCTGGTGTGGAACAGCGTGCGCATGCCCGGCGGCCAATGCATCGGCATCTTCTGGCCCGACGTCATCACCATCCCCGTGCAGGGCCGGCACTACAGCTACCATTGGGATGGCCGGCGCGTGGATTTCGTGCGCCAGCACGACACCGGCAAGGTGCTGGCGGTGACGTGACGGCGAGCCTGCGCCCCTTCACAGGCACAGCCGAACGCCGGTCATGAAACCCTGCTACGCGCCGCTCTTTTGGGGGATGCTCCTTGGCCTCGGGGGGGGGGTGATCGAAACATACCGGAGGCTGGCGGGCCAGCGCCCCCCTCTGTTCTGCCGGACATCTCCCCCACAAGGAGGGAGATTGGCTGCCATCCGCGCTTTCGTCAATCTGCAGCGTGGGAATACGGTCTGCGCGCCGAAGCTGCCGATCTCCCCACAAGTGGGGGAGATGTCCGGCAGGACAGAGGGGGCGCCGTAGGGCGCTGCTTTGGAGATAGCTCGCGGCCCTACGGGAAACGCATTCTCCGATAGCGGCCAAGAATAGCACCGAGTTTCTGGATATCGCCTCTGCCCGATCTATATATCGGGTGAGATCGATGCAGGGTTAGCATGGACCGAGACATCATACTAAAGGCGCTGGCGCACCCGTTTCGGCGCGATGTGCTGGCCTGGTTGAAGGAGCCCGAACGGCACTTTGCCGCGCAGGCGCACCCGCTCGAGATGGGCGTCTGCGCCAGCCAGTTCGACAATCGCGGCCTGGCGCAATCCAGCGTCTCGGCGCATCTGGCGACGCTGGCGTCGGCCGACCTCGTCACCACGCGGCGCGTTGGCCAATGGGTGTTCTACAAGCGCAATGAAGAAACCATCGCGGCCTTCCAGGCCGCCCTGTCCGATCTCTGACGACCCTCCCAATCCCCCGTGAAAGGCTTTCCAATGACCACACTCTTTGATCCGCTGCAGGCGGGTGACCTCGCGCTTGCGAACCGCATCGTGATGGCGCCGCTGACGCGTAATCGTTCGCCCAATGCAGTCCCCGGCGATCTCTCAGTCACCTATTATTCGCAGCGCGCCACGGCCGGTCTGATCGTGACAGAAGCCACCGCCATCAGCCATCAGGGCCAGGGCTATGCGAACGTGCCGGGCCTTTACGGCGCGGACCAGCTTGCCGGCTGGAAGCGCGTCACCGACGCCGTTCACAAGGGTGGCGGCAAGATCGTGGTGCAGCTCTGGCATGTCGGACGCATCTCCCACAACTCACTGCAGCCCGGCGGCGGCAAGCCTGTGGCGCCCTCGGCGATCACGGCAAAGTCCAAGACGTTCCTGGTCAAGCCGGATGGCAGCGGCGAGTTCGCCGAGACCTCCGAGCCGCGCGCGCTGGACGCGTCCGAGATCCCCGGCATCGTCGATGATTACCGCCGCGCCGCCAAGGCGGCGATCGAGGTGGCGGGGTTCGACGGCGTCGAGATCCACGGCGCCAATGGCTATCTCGTCGACCAGTTCCTGCGCTCGGGCACCAACCACCGCACCGACAACTATGGCGGCTCGATCGAGAACCGCACGCGCTTCCTGTTCGAGGTGGTCGACGCGGTCGCGGGCGCGGTTGGCCCCGGCCGGACCGGAATCAGGCTGTCGCCGGTCACGCCCGCCAATGACGCTTCGGATACCGATCCGCAGCCGCTGTTCAACCATGTGGTGGAGGGTCTCGGCCGTCGCGGCCTTGCCTATGTCCATATCGTCGAGGGCGCGACCGGCGGGGATCGGAACTTCAGCCAGGGCGGCAAGCCTTTCGACTATTCGGAACTCAAGGCCACCTACCGCAATGCCGGCGGCAGCGGCGCCTGGCTGGCGAACAATGGCTACGACAAGGAACTGGCCGAAAAGGCCGTTGCCGAGGGCAGGGCCGACCTTGTCGCGTTCGGCAAGCTGTTCATCGCCAATCCGGACCTTGTCGACCGGCTGAAGCGCAACGCCGGCCTCAACACGCCTGACAAGGCGACGTTCTATGGCGGCGGCGCCAAGGGCTATATCGACTATCCGACGGCGGCCTGAGCGAGACGACTTGCTCGTCTGCTGAGCGGAGGGCAGGACAGTGAAGGGGAGCGCCGAGAGGCGCTCCCGACAATTCAATGCCTCAAGATCTTGCTCAGGAAGGCGCGGCTGCGGTCGGTCCTGGGGTGTGAGAAGAACTCGTCCGGGGTGCCGCTCTCGACGATGGCGCCGGCGTCCATGAAAACCACGCGCTGGGCGACCTTGCGGGCGAAGCCCATCTCATGCGTCACCACCATCATGGTCATGCCTTCCTCGGCGACCGCCACCATGACGTCCAGCACTTCGGAGATCATCTCGGGGTCGAGCGCCGAAGTCGGCTCGTCGAACAGCATGATCTTGGGCCGCATGCCGAGGCAGCGGGCGATCGCCACGCGCTGCTGCTGGCCGCCGGAGAGCTGCGCCGGGTAGGCGCCGACCTTGTCGGCGAGGCCGACCTTGGCCAGCAACTCGCGTCCGGCCTGCTCGGCCTCGGCGCGCGGGATCTTGCGGACATGGATCGGCGCCAGGGTAACGTTCTCCAGCGCGGTCTTGTGCGGATAGAGGTTGAACGACTGGAAGACGAAGCCGATCTCGGTGCGCAGCCGCGTCATGTTGGTGGCGGGGTCGCCCAGGCGCTGGCCGTCGACGATGAGATCGCCGTCCTTGATCGTCTCCAGCCCGTTGATGCAGCGGATCAGCGTGCTCTTGCCCGAGCCGCTCGGGCCGCAGACGACAACCACTTCGCGCGGCTGCACGCTCAGCGTGATGTCCTTGAGCACGTTGAGCGGGCCGAACCATTTGTTGACGCCGCGAAAGTCGATCATGCCTGTCGTGGTCATGCTTGCCGGACCTTTGGGGTTCGATGTCATAGCTGCACCTCGCCATGGGCCGCGCCCAGGCGGCTTTCGAGCCGGCGGGCGAGCAGGATCAGCGGATAGCAGACGATGAAATAGCCGACGCCGACGAGGAAGAACACCAGCAGGCCATTGGGCACGCGCTGCACCACCAGCCAGCCGACGCGAGTGAGGTCGGTCAGCCCGATGGCCGAGACGACCGAGGAATCCTTGATCAGCAGCACATATTGCCCGACCAGCGGCGGCAGCACTATGCGCATCGCCTGCGGCAGCACCACCTGGCGCATGCGCTGCAAGCGCGACAGGCCGGACGCCAGCGCTGCCTCAACCTGGCCAGTCGGCACGGAGCGGATGCCGGCGGCGACAATCTCGCAGATGAAGCAGGCGGCGAGATTGGTCAGCGCGATGATGCCGGCGGTAAAGGCGTCGAGCTCGATGCCGAATTCCGGCAGGATGAAGAAGATCAGGAAGATCTGCACCAGGAAGGGCGTGCCGCGGATCAGGTCGACCCAGGCGCCGATGACGCCCGCCATCAGCCGGTTGCCGCCGGTGCGCACTATGCCGAGGGCGAAGCCGATCAGGGTGCCCAGCACCAGGCTGATCACTGACAGCATCACGGTCATGCCCAGCCCGCGTAGGGCGAGGGGATAGGAGCCGGCAAGGCTGACGAATTGCTGCCAGATCATAGGCGCGCCCCGGCCGTGCCGAGCCAGCGGGCGGAGAGCGCGGCCAGCCCCTTGAGGCAATAATAGAGCAGGAGGTAGAAGGCCGCGATGGTGAGGAAGCCTTCTGCCGGCATGAAGCGGTCGGAAGCGAGAAGCTGGCCGGCGCGCGTCAGCTCGGCAACCGAGATCAGCGACAGCAGCGCCGAATCCTTGACCAGCACGATCGCCTGGCCGAGCAGCGGCGGGATGGTCACCTTGAAGGCCTGCGGCAGGATGACGAGGCGCATGCGCTGGACATAGGTCATGCCGGAGGCGACGCTCGCCTCGACCTGGCCACGCGCAATCGACAGGATGCCGGCGCGAATGATTTCAGCGACATAGGCGCCGCTGTTGAGCGACAGCGCAAGGATGCCGACGACCAGTTCGGGCAGAACCAGGCCGAGCCGCGGCAGGCCGAAATAGAGAAAATAGAGCTGCGCCAGAAGCGGCGTGGCGCGCACGGCGTCGATATAGGCCTTGGCGGGGACACGAAACAGCCAGCCGCGCTGCAAATTCATGGCGCACAGCACGATGCCCACCGCAAGCGCGCCGAGAAAGGACAGAGCCGACAGCCACACGGTCGTGACCAGGCCTTGCCCGAACAGCGGCAGATATTCGACGATGGTGCGGAAGCTGAAGTTTTCGAGCATGAGCGCCGGAGGAGTGAGTAGTGAGTACGGGAGTTGGGAAGTAGAGAGCTGCTGAAGCGGGCCGTACCCGCCACCCAGCGCCCTCTACTTCCTACTCCCTAATTCCTACTTCCTAATTTCCTCAGTGATCCTTCTTCCAGGCGTCGGAATTCACCCAGTAGTCCAGGTTCTTCTGCAGGCGGCCGTCTATGGTCACCTGGTTGAGGAACAGGTTCATCCAGATCAAGAGATCGGGCTCGTCATAGCGCGTGGCGAAGGCGAGCGGCTCCTTGGACAGGAGGTCGGGCATGATGGTGAAGGTGCCGGCCGGATAGGCCGTCGACTGGCCCTTGACCGCGGAGACGTCGTTGACGCCGCAATCGGCCTGGCCGTTGTTGACGGCGTCGAGCAGCAGCGGACCGCCGCCCTTGTAGCTCTTGATGTCGGCGTCCGGGAAGGCGTTCTTGGCTTCCTTTTCGCCGGTGGCGCCGAGCAGCACGGCGATCTTGGTGCCCTTGGCCTTGCAGTCCTCGGTGGTCTTGAACTTGCTGTCGGCCTTGGTGAAGACGGTGCTGCCGGTGTACATGTATGGCGTCGTGAACGCGACCTTCATGCCGCGCGCCAGCGTCGGCGTCATGTCGGCGACCAGCAGGTCGGCCTTGCCCGAGAGCAGCGCCGGGATCAGCCCGTCCCAATCGAAGTCGAGAAACTTGATCTTGACGCCCATCTCCTTGGCCATCAGCTCGGCCAGCTCGACCGAGCTGCCGGTGCGCTCGCCATTGGCGCCGACGAGCGAGAAGGGGGGGCCCTGCGTCTGCACGGCCACGCGCAGCTCGCCGCGCTTGGCGATGTCGTCGAGCGCTCCGGCGCTGGCCGATGCGGCCAGTCCGGCAAGAGCAAGTCCGGCGATGAACAGTCTGGTGGTAAATCTGGCAATCTTCATGTGGCATTCCTCCCAGTTGGTTGCTTGCCCGCGGAGACCCGTGGGCTCTTTTTTGAGCGGCGGCGCCATTGCCGGCGGCGTCCACCGTTCGAAAATCCTCAGTCCCAGGCCACCGTCTCGGCGACCTTGATGCCGCGCGTGGCCAGCGCGTCGAAGAACGGGCAATGGGGCACATGCGTAAGCGGGTTCAAAAGGCCTGGCGTGGTGATCTCGCCCCGCGCCAGCATCTGCGCCACGATGCTGGCGGGATAGCCGACGCCGAGGCTCATGCCGAACAGGCCCGAGGCCAGGTCGCGCTCGATGATCAGGTCCGATGTCACCGTCTTGCGGCGGCCGCCCTCGAGGCCGGAAAAGACATTGCGCATCACGCACAGATCCTTCTCGTCGGCGCCGTATTGCAGCTGCGGCCCGAGCAGGCGGGCAAGGAATTCGCGCGGGCTGATACCGGTGCCGGCCAGCGTGTCGCCGGAGAGGAGGCCGAGCTGCTTGAGCGGCGCCCAGAAGGCCGACCATCCGGGCCAGCGCAGCGTATAGCGGCCGGAGCGGCGCAGGCCGCGCGCGGCGGGGAGCATCTCGACATAGTGCAGCGCATCGCCGTTGGGGAAGGCCTCCAGCCTGCCGAGGCCGGCGACCTCGATCTCGTGGATGAACCGGTTGTCGTGCTGGTCGGCGGCCGGCACCGGCACATGCTTTCCGTCCTCGATCATCACGCTGTCGCGGTTCTGGCTGACCAGGACCATGTCGAAGTTCCAGCTCACCTTGTAGCGGAGCGGCTCGACCGCCGCCTTGGGTTCGGGAAGGCCGCCGCAATAGGAATCGATTGCTGTGATGGCGTCGAACTGCCTGGCGGTGCGCGCGTAGAGCACCAGGTCGATGCCGGGGTCGAGCCCGCATTCGGGCATGATCGAAACGCCGGCCTGTTCGGCGGCCGGCGCCAGATCGGCGATGGCCTTGCCGTAATTGGTGGTGACCAGCGGGGTGCGCGTCGCGATCGCGGCTTCGACCGCCTGGCGCATCAGCGGCTGCGGCAAAAGGTCGATGACGGCGTCGACACCGGCAAGCACGCCGGCCAGCGCCGGGCCGATCGCACCCTCGGGAACGACGAAGCGGACGCGGGCAAGGTCGGTCAGCCCGCCCAGCCGCGCCGCACCATCGGGGGCCGTATCGACGCAGACCACTTCATCGACACCGCTGGCGACGAGATCGGCGATTGCCGCCCGGCCTTGCAGGCCGAGGCCGCCGAGAACCGCGATCTTCATGCACTCTCCTTGCGGACGACGTCATCCGACCAGCAGCCTTCGGGCAGGCTGACCCATTTGTTGGATGACGCCATGACGACGAAGGTCTCGCTGCGCACGACCTCGCCGGGGTCGCCGGCGCCTGGGATCAGTTCGCTGGTGACGCGGTAGAGGTCGGCGACGTCGCCGGCCACCGTCACATCGACGATGATGTCGAAGCGCCCGGTGACCACCGAGGCAGAGTTGACGAAAGGCAGTTCGGAAATGCGCCGCGCCAGTTCGCGGGCCCGGCCGCGACCCTGGGCATTGATGCCGACAATGGCCGAGATCAGTTCGGGGCGCTCGCTCAGGTTCAGCAGGCCGACGATCTTGAGCAGGTTGCGGTCGATCAGATTGCGAAGCCGGCCGCGCACCGTCGGCACAGAAATCGCCAGCGACTCGGCAAGGCGATTGATGCCCGGCTGCGCATCCTGCGACAAGAGCTTCACCAGCCGCCGATCGCTCAGGTCGAGATGTTCGCGCAAGCGCTCCGTCTTTCACAAAGAGAAAAAATACCGCGGATTTTTTTGCCTATATGTAAACAGGCTACGTCACGAACCGGTGATATGCAAGGAGCGATTTGGGCCTGTCGCGTTCCCCGGCGGCCTCATGCGAAGGCGCAACGGCGGCGGGCAGGCACCTGCGGCTCGCGCGAGGCGACTGCCCATCGGGGCTTTGGGCGCGGCAGACCTACCGAACGACGAGAACCGGGATTTCGGTGAAGGACAGCACTTCGGCGGTCTGGCTTCCCAGCAGCAGCCGTCCCAGGCCCCGGCGCCCGTGCGAGGCCATGACGATGAGGTCGCAGGCCAGCGACCGCGACAGGTCCAGGATCGCCTCGGCGGGTTTGCGGTCCTCGACATGCAGGGTCTTGGCGCTGACGCCGGCCGCTTCCGCCGAAGCCTTGCATGTGTCGAGCGCCTGCCTGGCGAAGCGCCCCGCCTCTTCCTTGTAGATCGCCAGTTCGTCGCCGGCGGCATAGCCGGCCATGGCGCCGCCCCAGGCAAACAGCGGGAAGGGCTCGGTGACGTTGACGAAGGTGATGGCGGCGCCGAGGCGAGCGGCCAGCGCGATGCCCTGGGCAACGCCCTTTCCGGCCAGTTCGGATCCGTCGGTAGCAATGAGCAGATGCTTGTACATGAAAATTATTACCTCTTCCGCGGGGCAGCGTTGGGTGTCGGGAGCCCGATCAGGTTCGTCTTGATATAGCTTCGCTACCCGGTCCATCTCTATGTCACCTTGATATGGGTCAAGGCCGGGCGAGGGCGAGCTCCCCGGGGGCTCGATGGCTGACTTTTCGCATCAGCCGAATTCCCCTTTGCCGTACCCTCCTCTAAGGTACGACGACTTCGAGGGGCACCGACATGAGCGCGTATCCGCAGATCCATCTGGTCCGGCATGGCGAAACGGCATGGAGCCTTTCGGGGCAGCATACCGGCCGCACCGACATGCCGCTGACGCCGGCCGGCGAGGCGGCCGCACGGGGGCTGGCGGAGCGGCTGAAAGGCCTGTCGTTTTCGGCGGTATGGTCGAGCCCATCGCGCCGCGCCTACGACACCAGCCTGCTTGCCGGCTTCGGCGCGCAAAGCATGAAGAAGGACGACCTGCAGGAGTGGGACTATGGCGCCTATGAAGGCCTGACCACCAGGCAGATCCAGGCCGAACGGCCCGGCTGGACGGTGTTTCGCGACGGCTGCCCGCAAGGCGAGACAGCGGCCGATGTCGGCGCCCGGGCCGACGCGATCATCGCCGGGTTGCGCGCGGCCAATGCCGACATGCTGATATTTTCCAGCGCGCATTTCCTGCGCGTGCTGGCGGCGCGCTGGATCGGACTGCCACCGGAAGGCGGCGCGCTGTTCGTGCTGGATACGGCCAGCATCAGCGTGCTCGGCTACGAGCATGATCTCGGCGAGCCGGTCATGCGCCGGTGGAACGAGAAGTAGGGCGGGCCAGCGGGCTCCGGGTGGGCACGGAACGCTGTCGCTTCGTCCGCACGACGCCGCTCCGCGACTGCTTCGCCCTAGGATGACGAAGCAGCCTACTTATCGAACTTGCTGATCGCCTCGGCGCTTACCGGGGTGAAGAAATTCACGAGGTTGCCATCGGGGTCGCGAAACAGGAGCGAGCGGTTGCCCCAGGGCATGGTGGTCGGCTTCTGCACCAAGGCATCCCCAAGCATGTCCGACAGCCTGGCGAATTCGGCATCGACGTCGCCGACGCGGAACTCGATGATGGCGCTTTGGTTGTCGGCCGGCCGTGCAATGTCGCCGCCGAACAGCTGCAGCGTGCGCGTGCCGGCGATCGCCAGCGTGCAGGCGGGCGTCGCCAATTCCGCGAAGTCCTCGGTGTAGCTTGTTACCGGCATGCCGGTAATCTCGCCGTAAAAGCGGACGAGGCGCTGGACGTCCGAGGTGATGATGCGGACAGAGACGAAATTCATCGGCTTGGCTCCTGAGCTCCGAAGCCGATCGGCCCCTGAAGCGATCCATACGCCAACGCTCCTGCCAGCTTCCTGTCAGGAGCGTTGAGGGTGGCAATTAAAGTCGTGCGGCTCCCGCCAGGTCGGCGGCAGGCCAAAGGCTGAGAACAGTCCAGGGCCGAGCGGGCCAACGTAGACGGCCAGCGATACTATACCACCATCGGCGAGCTCCATGATATGCAGCGATTGAGCCAGCCATTCCGGTTGGTGAGTGCGGCGAGCATAAATCGCTACAGCGTTCTGGCCGTTTGCTCTGGTCGCCACCGCTCGGTAGCCATCGAAATTTCTCCATACGGTCTCGAAGAATGCGTGGATCGCCGCGCGACCTCGATACCAGTCCCGCCAGGGCGGCATGTGGTAGGTTGCGTCCTCGCGCAGCAGCTCGATGAAACCGCTCAGGTTGGCAGCCTGCCAGGCCTGCATGTAACGTTCGAGCAGCCTGCCTTCCTCAGGATCGGGCTGGATCCGCTGCAGCGGACGCCCCGAAGGGTAGCGCAGCGCCAGGGATCTGCGTGCCCGCTGCAGCGCGCCGTTGACCGAGGCGACTGAGCCGCCAAGCAGGTGCGCGGTTTCCAGCGCTGACCAGCCGAGCACGTCGCACAACAAGAGCGCCGCGCGCTGGCGTGGCGGCAGGTGCTGGATGGCGGCAACGAAGGCAAGCCGGACGGCTTCGCGGCTTTCATAGCGCGCTTCGGGTCCAGGTTCGCCTTCGATGAGGTCGGGCAGTTCGGAGTCGGGGTAGGGCTCGAGCCAGGCGAGTTCCGGGGCCGGCCCGGCCGCGGCACGGCCTTCGGTCGGCGGCCGGTTCGCAGCCACCAGAATTCGATTTGCCGAGGATCGCGACTTGACGGCGTTCAGGCAGGCGTTGGTGGCGATCCTGTAGAGCCAGCTGCGCGGCGAGCCGCGTCCATCGAACTGCGAGCGGCTGCGCCACGCCTTGAGGAACGTCTCCTGGACGAGATCGTCGGCCTCGTTCAGGGAGCCCATCATCCTGTAGCAATGCAGCTTCAGCTCACGGCGGTGAGTTAGGGTGAGGCGCTCGAAGGTCGACCGATCAAGGATCGGCCGGCCTGTCGCGCCCGGCAGTCCGGAAGAGCCGGGATCATCGTTCATGACGGTACAACCACGATGGCGTTGGCCGGCGCCCTGCGGGCCTCATTGCGTTGCCGCAAGTCCGCTGGCGCTGACGGTAAACGCGGTACCTTGGTGCCTGCCGGCGGCAAGCGCGACCACCGCCTCGGCAACATCGCACGGCGTCTGCACATCGTCGAGGCTGGCCAGGAAGTCGGCCGGGCTGATGCCGAGGTAGGCGGCAATCCCCGCGATGCCGTGATCGCCGACACCCGTGCCGGCCATGATGCGCATCGGCGCCAGCGCCATGAAGCGCAGTCCCAGCCCGAGCCGGTCGGCCTCCTTCTGGGCGTGCGCCGCCAGGAACATCTGCATCTGCTTGGCTCCGGAATAGCCGCCGGAGTTCGGCGGGCCGCCGGTGAATGCCGCGCCGCTGGATAGCAGCAAAACGCGACCGCCAGGTTTCAGCCGGCCCTGGAGGGCCGCCCTGCAGAACAGGAACGATGCCTTGACGTCCGTTTCCCAATTCACGGAGAAGCGATCCCAGGCTTGGTCCTGCAGGGGTGCCGACGGCGCCAGGGCTCCGGCGCAGAGCACCAGAATGTCGGGCGCCAGCGCGGCGAACACATGATCCGGCGCCGATTCCTGCGTGGCATCGGCGGCAAGTGTCTTGAGGCCCGAAGCCTCCCAGGAGAGTTCTTGCAAATCCGCCGCGCCACGGGCAACGGCGAGCACTGCCGCGCCTTCCGCGAATGCGGCTTTGGCGATGCAGCGGCCGACACCCCGGCTGCCTCCAACGACGACGACATTCTGTCCCTGCAACGATCCCATTTGTCCACCTTGCTCCAGTTGGCCCGGAACAGCCCGGCACCTACGGGTTAAGACAGCGCGGGGCAGGAGAAATGATCGCCCGCAGTGCGATTTTTTCCAGAGCACGGATTTGTCTCTTCAGACGGTGTCGAGCGACACCCGCCGCCGATTGATTCTACGGGCAACTTCTTCAATCGGCCAGCAGCGCAAGCTCCTCTGGCGTCAGGTGCCTTGCCGAACCCTTGGCGAGGTCGCCGAGCGGCAGGCGGCCGATGGCGATGCGGATGAGGCGCAGCACGTCGATGCCGTGCGCCGCCAGCAGCCGGCGGATGTGGCGATTGCGGCCTTCGTCCAGGACGATTTCCAGCCAGGCTGTGCGGCCGCCGCTGCGCAGGAGTTCGATGCGGTTCGCCGTCAGCGTTTCGCCGTCGACGGTCGCTCCGGCGCGCAGTGTCTGCAGCGTCGCCTCGTCGGGCCCCGTGCCGATCTGCACATGATAGGTCTTGGGCAGATGCGAGGCGGGGTCCAGCAGCCGGTTGGCGAAACGGGTGTCGTTGGTCATCAGCAGCAGGCCCTCGCTCGCCTTGTCGAGCCGGCCGACCGGCGAGACGAAGGGCAGGTCGAGCCCCTCCAGGCAGGCATAGACGGTGCCGCGCTGCTGCGGGTCGTCGCGGGTCGTGACCAGGCCGCGCGGCTTGTTGAGCATTAAATAGACCCTGCGCTCGGCAACCACCGGCATGTCGTCGACGGTGATGCGGTCACGCTCGAGATCGACGCGGACAGAAGCGTCGCGCACCACCTTGCCGCCGACGCGCACGCGCCCCTCGGCGATCAGCAACTCGCCCTGCGTGCGCGAGCAGAGGCCGAGCTTCGACAGGGCGCGGTTGAGGCTGACGCCCGGCGGCTTGCTGCTGGCCCGTGTGCCTTTGTGTGGTTGTCTGGCCATGCTGCCGCGAACTGGTTCCTTGCCTGAAGTCCGAACCACAAATTCCGGGTTGTATTCCGCAAGAACGGGTTAAGATGCAACCGACCTTTGAGAAAATTGGCGTTTAGCCGGACACGATTTAAGCCAGAATCCAGTTGCCTTTGACAATGGGGCCCATGATCTCTTCAGCGCTTCCTTTCAAATTGATTTTTGTCACAGGCTGCATGCGCAGCGGGACTTCGTTGTTGCATCGGCTTATCCTGACGTCGCCCGATACCGGCGATCGCGTGGCGCCAGCGCGCTACATTGCTGATTTCCTGCTGCTGTCCCGGACCTACATGAACAGCGATAGCGCTTTTGCGGCAGACTATTTCAAATCGCGGGATCATCTCCTGGCGGCCACGAGCCAGTTCGTGAGGGAGCGTCTGACCGATGCCTGGCTCAACTCGGGCAAGCCCGCCTGTCTTGTGGTTCGAACGGTCGAAATATCCCCGATGATACCTGTGGTGGCGACATTGCTGCCGGATGCCAATTTCGCTGTGTCGGTCCGCGAGCCCAAGGACGTGATCGCCTCGATTCTCAAGGTCGGCGAAAAGCAGCTCAAGCTCGGCCGCGATTCGCCCGCGACGCGGCGCGACGTTTCGAGGCTGGCCAAGACCTATAATCGATCCTACCTGGCCGTCTTCCGTGCTCAGCTTCGCGACGAGCACCTCAGGCAGCGAATCGTCTTCGTGCGCTACGAGGAAGCCGCAGCCAACCCGCAGAAGGCGCTCGAGGCCGTCTGGACGCGCTTCGACCTGGCGCCGGGCTCCGGCGTCCTCGC
This sequence comes from Mesorhizobium sp. ES1-1, assembly GCF_020164785.1. Classification (GTDB taxonomy): domain Bacteria; phylum Pseudomonadota; class Alphaproteobacteria; order Rhizobiales; family Rhizobiaceae; genus Mesorhizobium. Next base: position 315,654 of record NZ_JAIUGX010000005.1, read on the forward strand.
CGATGATCCTGCGGTCAGGGCAAGCATAAAGGAGATCCTTGTTCACCGCGTATGGCGTTCCTACCGCACCGAACTGTCCGAGGCGCCGGCTTCAACGCGCAGTGTCGGCAGCCACAAGAAAGCGTTGAAAACGTCTGAAATCTGGACGGTGAACTGGCGGTGCCGCGCCCTTCGCCGCATCTTCGGCTATTCAGGCGCGGAGGCCGGGATATAAGGCTCCTGATCAGCTTGACAGATTGCGACCCAAACTGGCGACGAACAAATATAGTGAGGATGAAGCGGCTGGTGCAACCTGCAACGCAAGAAGCCGACGGTGTGCAATCCACCATAATGCCGGTCCACAACGTCGACAGGCGCGACCGCGACGAGATGTTTTCGCTTCACCAACGCTATTACGACGCGACCACTCGCGAGATGTTCGAAAGGGATCTGTCGGAAAAAGACGCGGTCGTCATCATCCGTCACGAGGGCAGGATCATAGGCTTCTCGACCTACCTTGTCCGTCAGATGACGGTCGGCGCGGAGACGGTCCACTACCTCTTCTCCGGCGACACCGTCCTTCATTCCGCTCGCTGGGGCGATCCGGTATTGCTGCGAGGCTTTTTCAGGGCGGCGGGCAAAGCCAAAGCCGGCATCGAGGGCCGCCTCTTCTGGTTCTCCATCATTGGCGGACACAGGACGTTCCGCATCCTGCCCAACTTCTTTCGGAAGTTCGTTCCCGCCATCGACGACCATGCTGGTTCGAGCGGGCTTATGACGATCCGCGACGCGATAGCCGCAGCCCGCTACGGTCGCTTTTTCGACGCGGCAACGGGCCTGGTCGATTTCGGACCGTCACAGGGGCACCTGCGACAAGAATGGGCCGATGTTGCCGAGACCGCTTCCCGCAACAAGTTTGCCGCGTTCTTCCTCAGAGCCAACCCTGACTATTTCAGGGGTGTCGAACTGGCCTGCCTGGCTGAATTCGACAGCGGCAACCTGAAACGCTACGGCGCCGTCAGCTTTGCGGAGGGGCTTGCAGATGAACCTTGATGGACGCCGAAAATGCGCGGGATCAAGGCACCAGGCGAAGCGTCAGCGTCTTCAACCCTCGAATCGAGGAGTTGTCCGCCCAGATCGCGGCAACCGGCTCGATGCTCGTCCAGCGATCGAGAGCCGCATTCAGCACCATCGTGCCTTCCATTTCGGCCAGAGCCCGCCCAATGCAGACATGGGCGCCGCGGCCAAAGGCAAGGCTCTGCCTGCCCGGACGCTGGAGGTCGAACCGGGACGGATCGGCAAACTGGTCCGGATCGCGATTGGCTGCGCCGACATGCAACACGATCGATTCGTTCCTTTCGAACCGGCAATCGCCGATGGACATCGGTTCGAGCGGCCAACGGCAGATTTTCTGGACCGGGCTCTCCAGACGCAAGGTTTCGGCCACCGCCGCCGGCACGAGCCGGCGATCGGCGCGCAGGGCCGACCACAAGGCCGGGTGGCGGGCGAGATGAAACAGCATGTTGCCGATCAGATGGACCGTGGTTTCGTGGCCGGCGAACGCAAGCAGGGCGATGTTACGCCCGGCTGTCGTCAACCCCAGCGTTTCAGCCAGCGCCGGCAATCCTCCAAGCAGGGGCGGCATGCGCCCATGCGCAAGCAGACCACGCAAATGATCGACGAAGTAGGCGGACATCTCGTCGATCGCGTTTGGCTGTTTGCCGAATGCATCGTCGAAGCCGCTGTCGAGGATGGTGCTGACAGACGCCGACCAGTGACGCAGCAAAGGCATGTCCTTGTCGGGCACGCCGATGAGACCGCAAATGATGCGCTCCGGTATGGCGCGCGTAAAAGCGGCGACTACATCGACGGTGCCGGACAGATCCGGTGCGACGACCAGGTCTTCGACGGCCAGAGCGGCCACGGCGCGAAGCGCAGCCATGCCGTTGTCCATGAAAGGTTGCTGCAGGGCGCGGCGAAGGGCGCCATGGACGCTGCCTTCCCGGTAGATCAGCCAATCGAGCAGCGCGGAATCCGCCAGCCCAACGTCGCCGCCCGGCGGCACATGCGACAGTCTGCGATCCGCCAGGCAATCGGACACCAGGTCGTATTTGGTGACGTAGACATCGCCCCACGGGGACTTCCAGACGGGACGCTCGCTGCGCATTTCATCAAGCATTGCATGGATATCGGCATTGCCGCTGAATGCTCCGGCACGCACGCTGTTCCAGGCGCTGTCGCGCACCTCGCCGGCAGAAGAAGTTTGCATCGTCCTGCAACCGTTTCGCGTTCGAAAGCCGGGCAATCGTCCGGCGCTAAAACCAATTGATCATGGCGAAAACGATCAGCCCAGGACCCGTCTATTATCTCTGCCGTCGCCAGCACGCATACACGATCGGCGTGCTGCTTGGCTACTACGACAATGGCCTCGGCGATCTCGTACGGATCATACCCTATGAGCGGCTCGGCGACCTCGGCGTCATCGCGCCCGGTACCTTTATCTTCACCGATCTGGATAGACTGGCACCGGCCGAGTTGCAGACGGCAGCCGCACTGCACAAGACCATTGCGTCGCAGGATGCCAATGTGTTGCTGCTTAACGACCCAGCGTCGGTGCCGCGTCGTTTCGACCTGTTAAGGCGGCTAAAGGCGGCAGGCTGCAATGACTTCGACGTCCATCGGCTGGGGGACCGCCAGGCGATCCGCCGCTTTCCGGTTTTCGTGCGCTGGGAGAGCCGCCATGATCCGCCACTGACGGGCTTGCTGGACAATGCCGATGCACTGGAGAGGGCGATCGCCGGCATGCCCAAGCGCGTGCGAACCGATCCAGATCTGATGATCGTCGAGTATGGCACGGCGCCGTCGCCCGACGGCCGGTTTCGCAAATATTCCGCATTCAAGGTCGGCCGTGTGATCTATCCTCAGCACTGCTTCTCGAGCCATGGCTGGTACATCAAGTTTTCCGAAGCAATCCTGGGCGACGCCGAGCGTGCGGAAAACCGAGCCTATGTCGAGGAGAATCCGCATGCAGTGCAGCTGCAGCGCATTTTCGAGCTGGCCGACATCGACTACGGCCGCATCGACTACGGACTTGTCGACGGGCGGGTCCAGACCTTCGAAATCAACACCAATCCAACGGTCATGTCGCGTCCGCCCGGCTGGGACGGGGGCGTCGACTACAGCCGGTATGCCGAATTGCATGCCGATGCGCTGCGCACCATCATGCGACCCGCCTCCAGTCAGCCCTTGCGGCTCGGCTCCGGTACGATGAGCGCCGACGCCATCCACGCGGAGGCGATGCGCGGCGTGCGGCAGCGGATCGATAGGTTTTCACGCAGCCGCCGCCTGCGGTCGCTCAGACAGCGTCTGGCCCGCGCCTTGGGCCTTGGCTAACGCCAAACGCCACACCGCGCGACAGGCCATGGTTCAGGCTTCTTTCCGGCTAAGATTTCGCGCAAGGATCCGGATATGCTCCGCGACCGTGCCGTCGACGGGGTTGTAGACAACCATGGTCAGGTCGGGGCGGCCGTCGACCGCGAAGGACGAGTATTCCAGCTCGACATCGCCCAGTTCGGGGTGTTTCAGGCGCTTTGTCCCGTCGCCATGGCTTAGCACATGGTTTTCCTTCCACAGCGCGGCAAATTCCGGGCTGGCGTCGCAGAGTTCGTCCACGAGCCGCGTAACCTCGGAGACCGCGCCGGCGCGCGCCGCGTCGGCCCGGAACGCGCCCACGACGAAACGCGCGAGATTTTCCCAATCATGCTGTTTGGCGCGGATGACAGGGCTGCGGAACATGAAGCGCAATATGTTGCGCTGGCCCGCGGGCAGGGTGCTGTAGTCGGTCAGCACGACCCGCGCTGCATCGTTCCAGGCTACGACGTCCCAGGTGGCCGTCTTGACCAGAGCGGGGCTGGCATCGAGCGTGTCGAGCAGGCGCTGCAGCCTGGGGCTGACGCCTTCGGCGCCGATGTAGCGGACCTCCGGCGGGCGCCCCAGCCCGAGCATGAACAGATGCTCCCGCTCGGGCTCGGTGAGCAGCAGGCCCTTGGCGATCCGGTTCAGCACGTCGGCCGAGGGCGCGCCGCCGCGCCCCTGTTCCAGCCATGTGTACCAGGTCGGGCTGATGTTGGCCCGCTGCGCCACCTCCTCGCGGCGCAGTCCAGGTGTGCGCCGGCGTCCGGAAAGGCCGAACGAGGCGGGATCGAGGCGGGTGCGCCGGTCCTTCAGGAAAGAAGCGAGCGTGCCGGCGGAGCTGGGTTGTGTCCTGTTAGCCATTATACCATGATAAGATCACTACTTTAATGGAATAATAGACCAGCGATAGTGCGCAGGCAATCGTCAGGAGATTTTGCATGCGTATCTTTCTCACCGGTGCGACCGGCTTCATCGGCTCGGCTCTCGTCACCGAACTCATCAATGCGGGCCACCAGGTTGTCGGCGTCACCCGCTCCGATGCCGGCGCCGATGCGCTCCTTGCGGCGGGCGCCGAGGTCCACCGTGGAACGCTCGAGGAGCCAGAGGGCCTGCGCGACGGCGCGGCCAAGGCCGAGGCGGTCATCCACACGGCGTTCGACCATGATTTCTCGCGCTTTGCCGAGAATTGCGAGAAGGACAGGCGGGTCATCGCCGCGCTCGGCCAGGCACTGGCCGGCTCCGATCGGCCGCTGCTGATCACGTCCGGGGTCGGGATCGGCAGCCCCGGACATGGCGAGCCCGCCAGCGAGGATGTGTTCAATCCCGACCATCCCAATCCGCGCATTGCCTCGGAAGAGGCCGCCAACGCGTTGCTCGACGCCGGCGTCAATGTGTCGGTGGTGCGTCTGCCGCAGGTCCATAACCCGCTCAAGCAGGGCCTCATCACCCCGCTTATCGAGATCGCGCGCCAGAAGGGCGTCTCGGCCTATGTCGGGGAGGGCCGCAACCGATACGCCGCAGGGCATCTGCTGGACGGGGCGAGGCTCTACCGGCTCGCCGTCGAAAAACAGCAACCCGGCGCGCGCTATCACGCGGTCGGCGAGGAAGGCGTAGAGGTGCGCGCCATCGCCGAGGCGCTTGGGCGCGGCCTGAAACTGCCGGTCGTTTCGATCGCGCCGGAACAGGTGGCCGAGCATTTCGGCTGGATGGCGCTGTTCGCCCCGATGGACCTGCCTGCTTCCAGCGCGCTGACGCAGGAGCGGCTCGGCTGGCACCCGACCGGCCCGACGCTGATCGCCGATCTCGAGGCGATGCGATATCCTGTTTGATCGACCGAAGCATCCGCGCCGAAAAGGCCTCCAACCGAGATCGCCGGATTGGAGGCTTTTTTGTACCGAGAACTAACTCAAGGGATAAGGCGCGCAATTTTCTCAGTTTGAATGCGATGAAGTCAGTTGCTTGCCCACTCGTCGCCTGGCACGTGTATGTAGATTTCCCGTTGACACCACACGGCACCGCCGCCAGTACAATTAGAGCTGTTGTTGGGGCGAGTCATGGCAGAATTGGACGGCTACTTGTGGATGGGAGGCCTCCTTATATTATTTGGTGGCTTATACTGGGCCGCGACGTCGGGCGCGAGGCGTCGATTTAGAGAGTTCACTAGTCGATCGGACGCAGCGATAAAGAGGACCGACGCGTTGTTGAAGGCAAATGAAGCGTCGATCGAGGCGTCTCTGAGCAACACCAAGGCCATCGAAGAAAACACGATTGCAATCCGCGATCTGATCAGCAAGATGCGAGCAGAGCAGAAGTAGGTTGTGACAACATCGGTTAGGCGGCGCGCTTTAGGCCTCTGTTTTCATGCAAACTGTTCTCCAAAGTCGATGGTCACTATTGGGCGATATGCTTTAGGCGTCGAACGCCGATCGCAATTCCCTGAATTGCAAACTGAGACACTACCGGGCACGGCCTTCACTGGGCATTAACGGCGTAGCGCAGGTGGACGAGGCCATGCTCCAGCGTTTCGCAGCTTTTGAGCGTCAAGTGCATCCTGCCCGCCAGGCCGCTCTCGCCGAACTCGACGAAGCCCTGGTTGCCCGCCCGCCCATCGATGGCGGAGCAACGAGAAGGCTTAGCTCATCGACAAGGCCGGCGGCGAAGAAGGAGCCGTTGATGCCCGCGCCGCCTTCGAGCAGCAGGCGGCCTATGTCGAGTTCGCGGCCAAGCACGTCGAGCATGGCGGCAAGGTCGATCTCCGCCGTCTCGGACACGATGTAGGAGACGCCGTCGGCGGCAAGCTCGGCCAAATGGCTGTCGGCGACATCGCGGCCGAGCAGCACCACAACGTGATCGCCGCCAATGTCCGGTTTGGAAAAGTGGACTTTGCCGGAACCATCGAGCGCTATGGCATAGGAGCCCGCATCGCGCCGCGCGAAATGATGCGGGCGTTGGACCGTGCCGGCCTGGGCCGGCTCGTGTGCCGCGGCCTTGCTCATCTCGGCCATGGTGACGCGGCCGACGATCCAGGCGTCGCCCTCCAGCTCGCCATGGACCCGCTCATAGACGCTCGACCACTCGGCCTTGCCGCCTTCAGGGCTGGCGGTAAAGCGGCTGGGATGCAGGCCGCCATCGAGCGAGGCGAGCATATGGCAGATGACTTTTGGCTTCATGGAACTCTTCCCTTGAGAACGAAATCAGCTGTCCAAGCTAGGGCCGGGCCGCGAGCTGGGAAGTGAAAATCATGCGCGCGCTGCAGCGGGGATCAAGAACCGCGGCGCATTTTGTATGAAACGAACAATTGAAGTCGGCCCCGTAACGCTTTGTTTTCTTGCCTGCAGCTATCCCGAAGGACCGCGTCGAATGGTCGGCGCATGATGGACGCGTGCAGCATGGGTTCGCCCTGGTCCGAGCTTCTGGCAAATGTCGCTGTCGTGGCGATGTTCGTCTCTGTCTGGATCCATACACATGTGTGGTTGGACCGGCGCGCCGCCGTGACGCGGGCAACGGCGTTCGGCCTGCTCATGGGTATGGGTGCGGTCATCGTGATGATGACGCCCATGAAATTGCAGCCCGGCATCCTGATCGACCTGCGCAGCACCATGATCGTGCTTGGCGGGTTCTTCGGCGGCCCGGTCGCGGGCATCCTGGCAGGGCTCTCGGCGGTCGCGTATCGTCTCCATGAAGGCGGCATCGGGGCGTTCGCGGGCGCGGTAGGGATCGGCATCGCGACCACCATCGGGATCGTCGGTCATCTGGCGCTGAAAGGCCGCGCCCCCGAACGGCTCGACATCTTGAACCTGGCGGCGGCGGCGGGCGCCGGTTCGTTGCTAGGGCTGCTGGCGCTGCCGAGGGATGTCATGCAGGCGGTCCTGCCGCGCGTCGCGTTGCCGTCGCCGCTGTTGATCTTCCTGTCGATCATGCTGGCCGGGCTGACCTTGTACCAGGAGCGGCGCCGCATCGAGGCCCTGCAGTCGCGCCGCATCTACAAAGCGGTGGTCGAGGCGCTGCCCGACTGCCTCAACGTCAAGGATCTTGAAGGGCGCTTCATCGCCGCCAATCCGGCAACGGCCGAGCTGATGCGCGCCCGCGACGCCAAGGCCTTGATCGGCAGGACGGACTTCGATTTCTATCCGCGCGCGATAGCCAGCAAGTTCAGGCAGGACGAGCTTTCGATCCTCAAGGCCGGCGTGCCTTCCACGATCGAACAAAGGCTCGAACATGAAGGCGGCGGCTCCGGCTGGCTTGCGACGCTGAAGGCGCCGCTGACCGACAGGGCCGGCAACATCATCGGCCTGATCACGCATAACCGCGACATCACCGCGCGCCGGCAGCTCGAAGCCGAACTGGCCGAAAGCCGGATCCGGTTGACCGAGGCCCTGACCCACATGGCCGACGGGTTGGTGATGTTCGATGCCGAGGGCAAGCTTACGCTTTGCAATGACCAATATCGTCACATGTTTCCCCGCACCGCCGACCTTCGGGTCCCTGGCGCCGACTATCGCGACATATTGCGCCAGTCGGTCGAACGCGGCGAGGAGAACGTGCCGGCAGAGGAGGTCGAGGCCTGGATCGATCGGATCGTCGGCTCGCGCACGACCGCGAGCAATTTGGAGATCAGGCTGACCGACGGGCGCTGGCTCGACATCCGAACCAGGCCGACCGCAGATGGCGGCAGCCTCAGCGTGCTTTCCGACATTACCGCCGCCAAAAAGGTGCAGGAAGAACTGCTGGCCGCCAATGCGGCGCTGAACCTTCTGGCGCATAGCGATGGACTGACGGGATTGCTGACCCGGCGCGCCTTCGACGAAGCGCTGGCGCGCGAGTTCTTGCGCAGCCAGCGCTCCGGCAAACCGCTCGCCCTGCTGCTGATCGATGTCGACTGGTTCAAGCGGTTCAACGACCATTACGGCCATCCGGAAGGCGACGAATGCCTGCGCGCCGTCAGCCGATGCATCCAGGCCACGGCCCGCCGGCCGGCCGATGCGGCGGCCCGCTACGGTGGCGAGGAGTTCGCGGTCATCCTGCCCGAAACCGATGCGCGCGGCGCCTTCGTCATCGCGGAAAATCTCAGGCGCAAGGTGCACGAGCTTGGGCTGCCGCATGGGGGAAGCGAGAAAGGCATCGTCACCGTCAGCATCGGAGCGGCGACTTTCGATCCGGGCGCGGCGACCATCGAGATCGCCGATCTGCTTCGGCGCGCCGACGAAGCGCTCTACGGCGCCAAGGCGGCGGGCCGCGACCGGGTGCATGGCTGGCGGCCCTATGGCGTGCCGCGGCAGACGCCGGCGACGCCGCCCAAACGCCAGGGCAAATGAGCCGCTCGGCGCGGCCGAGGGACGTGCCAAAACCCGGACAATTCCGATAATTCGCCGGCGCGCTCCATTGAATGTTGCGCAGACGGCTGACCGTGGGTTAGCATCGCGACGCTGATGGCGGCGGGAGGCAATTTTTGCAACTGACATCAGCTGGAGCGGCGCGCCCATCCGGGCGATGGAGGGTGCTCCAACACTTTGAACCGGCGCATGATCCTTTCCCAAGGCCGATCCCGCCCTGGGGATCATGCGTCCCTGTGGAGGAGGATCCTATGAACAGACGTGAATTCCTGATGTCATCCGCGGCGTTCGGAGCCATGATGCTGGCCGCGCCATCGGTGTTTGCGCAGGACAAGCTGACCATCCTTGGCTCGGTGCCCAATCTCGGCTTTCCGTTCTTCGTGCACATGCTGAACGAGATCAAGGCGGAAGCGGCCACGCAAGGCGTCAACCTGACCGAGAGCGACGGCCAGAACTCGGCCACCAAGCAGACCGCCGACATCGAGGCGGCCCTGGTGCAGAAGGTCAATGCCATCGTCATCTCGCCGCTCGACGTCAACGCGCTGGCGCCGGCGATCGAGGAAGCGGTCAAGGCCGGCGTGCCCGTGGTGACGATCGATCGCCGGGTCGACAATGTCGAGGGCATCCTGGCCCATGTCGGCGCCGACAACGTCAAGGGCGGCGAGGCGGAGGCCCAGGCCGTGGTGGCGGCTTTCCCCAACGGGGCCAAGCTGTTCCATCTGCAGGGCCAGCCAGGCGCCGGTCCGGCCATCGACCGCAACAAGGGCGTGCACAATGTGCTCGATCCGCTGAAGGACAAGTACCAGATCGTCTTCGAGCAGACCGCCAACTTCGCCCGCGCCGAGGCGCTGTCGGTGACGGAGGCCGGGCTCGCCGCCAATGGCAAGCCGGACGCCATCATCTGCGCCAATGACGACATGGCGCTGGGCGCGATGGAGGCGTGTGCCGCGCGCAACTTCACCGACGTCAAGATCTATGGGTTCGACGCGCTTCCCGAGGCGCTGGTGGCGGTTCGCGACGGCAAGCTCGCCGGCACGGTGGAGCAGTTCCCTGGCCAGCAGTCGCGCACCGCCGTGCAGATCGCCGTCGCCTACGCCAAGGACAAGACAGAGCCGAAGGAGAAGCTGGTGCTTTTGACGCCCATCGTCATCGGCAAGGACAATCTCGACAAGGCGGAGAGGCTGAGCGAGACGAAGTAGGCTGATTGGTGAGGCCGGCGGGACAGCACCGTCAGCAATATCAATCACAGAAGTTGGTGCCGCCCCTCATCCGCCTGCCGGCACCTTCTCCCCGTATAGTGACGGGGAGAAGGGACTTGGCCGCAACGCTGGCGCCCCCCTCTCCCCGTTCTTCACGGGGAGAGGGTAAGGGTGAGGGGCGGCGCCGACGTCTCGTGTCTCGGGGAGCAACCATTGCCCGCAGCTGAAGCCGCATCGCCATCGCCCGTCCTGCTTGCCGTCGAAGGCGTCACCAAGCGTTTTTCCGGCGTCACGGCGCTCAGCGACGTTTCGCTCGACATCCGCGCCGGCGAGATCCTCGGCCTGCTCGGCGAGAACGGCGCGGGGAAATCGACGCTGCTCAAGATCCTGTCGGGGGTCATGCCGCCGTCGAGCGGGCGCATCGTCTTCGACGGTGCCGATTACGCGCCTTCGAGCCCGCAGGATGCCAAGCGGCTTGGCATCGTCACCATTTACCAGGAGCTCAGCCTGATCCCGACGCTGACGGTGGCTGAGAACATCTTCATCGGCCGCGCGCCGACCGGCCCGCTCGGGCTGGTGAGCTGGAAGCGGATGGAGCGCGAGTCCCGCGACATCATCGCCCGCGTCGGCCTGTCCATCGATCCGATGACGCCGGTTTCGGCGCTGTCGGTGGCCGAGCAGCAGCTGGTCGAGATTGCCCGCGCCCTGTCGCTGAAAAGCCGTCTGATCATCATGGACGAGCCAACCTCGGCCCTGACCGAGACCGAGGTGCAGCGCCTCCTGTCGATCATGAACCGGCTGCGCCAGGACGGGGTCGCCATCATGTTCGTCACCCACCGGCTTGAGGAAGCCTCCGCGATCTGCGACCGCATGACGGTGCTGCGCGACGGCCGGCTGGCGGGACATCTCGACCGCGAGAGCGGGCCGATACAATTGCCACGGATCATCGAGAAAATGGTCGGCCGCGCCGCCTCCGAGCTCTACGCTCGGCCGGCGCAGCGCGCGGTGGCCGGCGATGTCGTCCTGTCGGTGCGGTCCTTGCGCACCGTGCGCGACCCCGAGGCGCCGCATGCCATCGTGCTCGACGGCGTCGACATCGATCTCAAGGCCGGCGAAATCCTCGGCGTCGCCGGCCTCGTCGGCTCCGGTCGAACCGAACTGGCGCGCGCTATTTTCGGCGCCGATCGCATCGCGGACGGCACGATCACGCTCGGTGGCAAGCCGATCGCGCCGGCTTCGCCCGCCGACGCCATCGCGCTGGGCATCGGCCTGGTGCCGGAGGACCGCAAGCACCAGGCGATCTTTGCCGCCCTGGGCATCCTGCCGAATTTCTCCGTTGCCTCGCTTGGCCGTTTCAGCAACGGTTTCGGCGTCATGGCGGAGGGCCGCGAGCGCGACGCGCTGTCGGGCTTCAGGAAGATGCTATCGATCCGGATGGCCTCGCCCGAACAGGCGATCGAGGGCTTGTCGGGCGGCAACCAGCAGAAGGTCATCCTGGCGCGCTGGCTGGCGCGCGATCCCAAGGTGCTGATCGTCGACGAGCCGACGCGCGGCGTCGATGTCGGTGCCAAGGCGGAAGTGCACCAGATCCTGGTGCAGCTGGCGGCGCGCGGCATCGCGGTGATGATGATCTCGTCCGAGCTGCCCGAGGTGCTGGCCGTCTCCGACCGGATCGTCACCATGCGGCGCGGCCGCATCACCGGCGAGATGCCCGGCGTCGAGGCAAACGAGGAGAAGCTGATGGAACTGATGGCGCTCGACAGGAAGCCGCAGGATGAGGGCATGGCGCAGTACGAAGGGCAGGCACGATGAGCGTGAGCGAACAGGACCAGCGCGGCGGCATCAATGTCGCGCGGCTGTTGATGAGTTTCGGGCCGCTGCTTTTCCTGGTGGCGCTGATCGTCGTCTTCACCCTGCTGAAGCCAAGCTTCATGGATCCGATCAATCTGTTCAACATCACGCGGCAGATCTCGATCACCGGGCTGATCGCGCTCGGCATGACCTTCGTCATCCTCACCGCCGGCATCGACCTCTCGGTCGGCTCGCTGCTGGCCTTTTGCGGCATGGTCGCCGCCGTCGTCGCCAAGGGGGGCGCTGCCAACACGCTGTCGCTGTCGACCGCGGGCACGCAAGGCTATGGCTGGTTCGCGGCGCTGCTGGCAGCAATGGCGGTGGGCGCCGCCGCCGGGGGCGTGCAGGGCCTTATCATCACAAGGCTGAAGGTACCGCCGTTCGTCGTCACGCTGGGCGGGCTGACGGTCTTCCGCGGCTTGACGCTGACCATCTCCAATGGCGGCCCGATCTCGGGCTTCGATGCTTCGATGCGCTGGTTCGGCACCGGGCTGATCGGCCCCGTGCCGGTCCCGGCGATCATCTTCGCCATTGCTGCCGTGCTCTGCCACATCGTTCTGCGCTACACGCGCTATGGCCGCGCGGTCTATGCGGTGGGCGGCAATGCCGAGGCGGCGCGGCTGTCCGGCCTGCGCGTCGACCGCATCCTGGTCTCCGTCTATATCATCGTCGGCTTCTTCGCCGGGCTCGCCGCCTTCGTGCTCTCGGCGCGGCTCAATTCGTCGGAAGCCGTCGCCGGCATCGGTTACGAACTCACGGTCATCTCGGCAGTCGTCATCGGCGGCACCTCGCTATTCGGCGGCATCGGCTCGGTCGGCGGCACGGTGGTGGGCGCTGCGCTCATCGGCGTGCTGCAGAACGGGCTACAGTTCAACAACGTCTCCTCCTACACGCAAAGCATCGTCATCGGCCTGATCCTCATCCTGGCGGTGGCCTTCGACCGCTGGCTGAAGTCACGGGTGAGGCGATAGGCGCTTGCCCTACGCCGCCTCGCGTGCCCACACCTGGCCGGCGTAACGGCGGAAGAAGCGCGCGACGAGGCGTTGCTGCTTGGCCCTGTGGAGGTCGGTCAGGCGCCGTTCCTGGCGCCAGCGCGGCATGTTGCGCCAGAAGGCGATGAAACGGGCGGCATCCTCGATGGCTTCCTCCTCCGACAGCGCCGGAGCGAGCGCCGCAAGGAGCAGCAGTTCCGACTGCTTCAGCATGTCGATGAGCGCCTTGCGCCTGGCATGGTCCTGCCGGGCGTGCGCGATGCCGCTATGACGGATTGCCGAGAAGGCATCGAGCAAGGCGGGGCTGTCGCCGCTGTATCCGCAGGCGCGGGCGAAATCGACGTCGTCCATCAATGCCCCTGGGCGGCGAAATCGGCACACAAGCCGATTCGTGTTTGAGTTATTGAAAGCATAACTCAAAAATTTGCATAAGAGAAACTTTTGGTGGAGTCCGGAAAGCGCGACTCGACTCTGGAGATGAAAAGCCTGAATATAAGAACAAATCAGGAACGAAAGGCAGGGACGGCGATGGTGTTGCCGGGGAAGGAACCAGTGGTCGCTCAGGTCGCCTCGATCGCGGTCGAGTGCGGCGATTGCGGTCGAAACCGGTGGTGGCGTCCCGACCAGCTGAAGCGGTTCGGGGTGACCGGCAACACGCCGCTGTCGGCCTTGTCGGGCCGCATCGTCTGCTCGGCCTGCCGCGCCGAGGGGCTGCCCGGCGCCACGATCGCGATCCAGGCAGCGTTCATCGACGACCGCCAGCGCCTGCGCAGCGAAGCGCGGATGCTGAACGATCGAGAGGTGTCCGTGGAGGGATCGAGACGAGCTTGAGGGAGGGTGGGGAGTTTAGAACTGGGAGGTCCAGCTGTCAGGATTTTGTTCTGCTTCGCTGTGCCCTTCGGCTTGGGTCGCGGCATGGATCCTAGGGTCTCCGCGACGCCGCTTTGCGGCTGCTCGCCCTAGGATGACGAAGGGTAATTCGCTTCGGCTGATCTGCGAAGTCGCGCATACCATTTGCTGCTTCTCAATGGGTTGCGCGTTATCTGGGTGGCGGTCTCAGGCCGACGGTGGCCTCAGTCTCCGTGACTTCGTCATCCTAGGGCGGAGCAGGAAGCGAAGCGACGCGGCGTAGACCCTGGATCCATGCCGCGACCCCTGAGAGATCCTGCGGCGCAAAACCAGGTACAGGTTGGTGCGCCGGACGGCAAATGCTCAGTACCCCAGCAATTCCTTCAGCGGAATCACCCGCCAGACATGCTTGATCGCGTAGCGGTCGAAGGTCAGCGTCTTGGGCGGATTGTACTGCTCGACCACCAGCTCCGCCGCCGTGCGCTTGACCAGCTTCTTGATGAAGGCCTTGCCGTTTTTCTCGTTTTCTTCCGGAAAGGTCTCGATCACCACATGATCGCCGGGCACGGCATCGCGGCCGCCGCAATAGATCAGGTCGCCGGGCTCGTAGCGCGGCACCATGGAATCCGACAGCACATGCAGCGCGAAGACCTTCGGCAGGTTGCGCACGCCGGGCGGGCGCTGGACGTAGCCCGCCGGCTCGCCGTTGAAGGTGAAGTCGCCGTCATCGCCGCCGACCGCGGCGCCCAGCACCTCGATGTCCTGGGATCCTGCGGGTAGCGGGCCTGAGTCGGTTACGATCTCGGCGTCGGCCACCGGCCCGGCATCGTCGAGGAAGACGACCTGCCCCTGGCCGAGCGCGACCGGGTCGACGCGCAGAAAGGCGGCGGTTTTCAACAGATTCTCGGTCTTGGGGAGATTGCGGCCCGTCTCCCAATTGCCGACGGCCGCGACGTCGGTGTCATTGTGCTCGGCGATATGGCGCATGACCATGCCTCGCTGCTTGCGTGCCTGGCGGATCGCCGCACCGACCCTAATTGACAGTTCCGTTCTCGCCATGGCGACCATCTGAGGGATGAAAGCGGCTCTCGTCTATGAAAGAATGACTTGCATGCGTATTTGAGTTATGCTTATATCGAGAACATGAACAAGCTGTCTACATCCAATAGCGACGACGCGCGGGCCTTGCTGGAGGCCCACAAGGCGGTCCCTGCCGCCACCAATTCCCTTCCGTCCCGGCTGTCATCCTCCCCGGCCGGGGCGAAGCCCGAGGCCCGATGCTCCACAGCATCGGCCTCGGGTCCGGTGCGCCCCTTGGCGGCGACCGGAACGGCCGGAGCCGCCGCTCCCCTCGGCTCCGGCCCCCCTTTGCATCGGGCTTCCTTATGCACGGCCGGCATGCCGCGGCGCTCATGCATTTTCACCCAGGACGGCACCGTGATCCTGCTTGACCGGATGACGGGCAGGGCGGTTTCCGCCCGCGACAGAAGATCCGCCGAGGTGTTGCTGTCCGGCAGCGTTGAACCGCCGGCGCAGCCAGAGCAGCGCCACCCACGCTGACGGGCAGCCAAGCCGGATCGAACAGACAGCACGACAGCCGGCCCCCTTGGGCCGGGTCCCGACGCTTTGCCGACGGCGCGACTTCATGCGCGGCCGAAGGCGGACCCATGGAAGGAGGCCGCAGATGCCAAGCTATACCGACGTCGAATTGCAGGAGATCGCACGCTGGCTGAGGGAGGGGCTTTCCGCCTCGAGGATCGCCGCGAAGTTCAGCGTGTTGCGCGGCGGTCCTGTCTCGCGCAATGCCATCATCGGCATCGTTCACCGCAACGCCATGCTGGGCGAGATCGGCTTTGCCAATGGCCGGGCGACGCCCTCCATCGCCATGCACGCTGCAGGCGACCGGGCGAGGCGGGAGCCGGCCAAGGCTCTAGCGCATGGTCGTGCGGGCAAAGGCAAGGCAGATTTTGCCACGGGCGCCCCGGCGTCCAAACTGAACGGCGCAGAGAAGCGGCAGCCGGTGCAGGCGCGGCAGCCACGGCGCCTGCCGGTCCGCGAGGCGGGCGTGCTGATCGCCGATGGGCTGGTCTATCGCCTGCGGGTGCCGCCGCCGCGCCGCGAGCCCATCGGCCGCCAGCCACATGGCGTGGCTATGCGATTCATCGACTGTCTTTTCGGCCGCTGCCGCGCCCCGCTCTACCTGACGATGGAAGACGAGCGGGAGACGCACGAACCAGGCGGGCGTCCGGGCGCCGACATGCTGTGCTGCGGCATGCGGACACGTTCGCTGAAAAGCTATTGCGCCTACCATCAGGCTCGCTTCCAGCGCCGTGTGTTCGAAGCCAAGCCCGGCTGAGCGCTGTTAGTCCTCGCCCCCAGCGCGAGGGGTGGCAGCAGGGGAAGTCCCCCGTGCATAGGCAAAAGCGCGACGAGCCGAGAGGATCCGACATGAACAAAGCGCGAGACAAGCGAGGCGGAGCGCTATTTCGGCAGATGACGCACCGGATTGGGCATGCGGCCGTGTACCGGCCCTGCTTCGGGCATCGCCGGGCCGCCTTCCGCCAGCAGAATGCCGGTGACGCGGGCGAAGCCGGTGAAGGCTTTCATCGCGTCGGATTCGGAAATCTGTGCCGTGATCGCCGCGCTGCAGGCATTGAGCGCGCTGCGGTAGACGTGGCCGCGCCGCTCGACGGGCCAGCGCTGCAGAAAATCGGCGGCATCGCTGACGCCCTCGATCTCCTCGACCTGTTCGTCCAATTTTACCTTGACAGGCATTCCGATCTTCATCGTACCCATGGCGTTTACCTCCGCTGCCGCCTTGCGGGCAGCTTTCGATCCAACGCTAAACGCACCGTGGCGGCGGGTGGTTGCAGCCTTCCTTCAGCCGGCTTGCCACAGTCAGGGACTGGCGACCGCGTCCAGCCACTCATGGGCGCGGCTTCTCGGCTTGGCGAGCAGGATGTTCTGCTGTCCCGCCGCCTTTTTCAGCGCGTCGAAGGCGATGCGCTGGGTGCAGGTGCCGTCGACTGCAAGCGATACCAGCCGCGCCGCTTCGACATAATCCGGGGCTGTCTTGTCGGGCCATTGATGACCCAGCGCCTTCGCGGCCTCGGCCACCGAGCTGACCAGCATGGTCCGGTTGTCGCAAAAGCGCAGCGTAATCGGCATGAAAGCTGTCATCGGCAGATCTCTCCTTGGCAGGGACGCGTAAAAACGTCGAAATTCGGCGCTGGTTCCATTCAAAACGGTTCCTTCCGGGCGGCGTGCGATGAGTGAGCGGCCGTTCATGCAGCTCTATGTTTCCGATTTCATCGGCGACACGCTGCAACTCTCAACCGAACAGATCGGCGCCTACATGCTGCTGCTGATGGCCATGTGGAACGCCGGCGGGCGGCTGCCCGACGACGATGCCAGGCTGGCGCGCGTGGCACGGTTGTCGCCGAAGAAGTGGCGCGTCATCGGCGGCGACCTCATGACCTTCTTCGATCGCGAGGGCGGCGAGATCTGCCACAAGCGGCTGACCAGGGAACTGCGCAAGGCGAGCGGCAAAAGCGAAGCCAGAGCGGCCGCCGGCGCACGCGGCGGGGCGGCCACGGCTTTGAAAACCAAGGCCCGAGCCGCGGCAAATGCCGGCGCTTTGCCGCGGCATTTTCCAGACTCCATAAACCAGAGTGAAAAAGCTTCCGCTTTTTCCCGGGAAAAGCCCCACGGCCTGTCCGGGGAAAATGTGCGGGGTTCATCGCATCGCGGTCCGAGAAAGCCGTCCGGCTGGCACCGGCCGAAGACCCATACCGACGCCGCCAAAACCATCATCGAGGAGATCGCCAATCATGACCGCAGCCGAATTGCAGCAGGCGACGAAGGCGCTGGCGGCGATGTTCTCATGCTTCCCGCAATCGGCGCTGACTGACGTCGAGATGCAGATGCGCGGCTATCTCGGCGCCGTCCGGGATGCCGAGCTCGGCGATCTGCAGGCGGCCATCCAGCGCTTCGTGCGCGGCGAGGTGAAGAGCGGCAACGCCCAGTTCTGCCCCTCCAGCGCGCAACTCTGCATCGAAGTGCGCGAGCGGCGGGTGATGCGCGAACTCATTGCGCGACGCGCGGCCTCACAAGTCTTGGGTTCCTCGCCCCCACACAGTGGGGGAGAGGTGGCCCGGCGTAGCCGGGACGGAGAGGGGGACACTGTGCGTGATGTCATGGCCGGCTGAGGGCGATCTATCTTTCGTTTCGCCATCTCATCGATCGCGGCGCTGCCCCCGCTCCGTCTCGGGCTTCGCCCGAGCCACCTCTCCCCCGCCCAGCGGGGGCGAGGAACCCAGGTCCTGCAAGGCCACACACTCGATCCCCCCAACCAAGGAGCCACCCATGCCCAGAAAATCCAAAGCCGCCAAATCCCAGGCGCCGAAACTGCCTGAGGAGGAGGCCGAGCAGGTGCGCATCCGCCGCGAGATCGGCCATGATTTCGCGCTCCGGGAAGACGCTCTCGGACGCACGCGGCTGGCCGCGGGCACGCTCGAGGCGCGGCGTGTCTACGAGGTTTCCAATGATGGCTTCACCGCGACGGGGGGCATCGTGCGGGTGCGCAATGTCGACCCGTTGCTCGGCATCACTTCGCTGACGGGTCAGCAGCGCGAGGCGGGGTTGCGCTACCGCCAGCATTTCGAGTGCAGCCAGCAGGCCGGCGTCAAGCCGATGCGCTGGACGGAGCGCGTCGACGGCAGAAGCCATGGCGGCGGTATCGCCGACAGCGTGCTCGACGCCGGCCGCGCCCATGCCGCCGCCACCAGGGCGCTCGGCCACTGGGAGGTCGCCGCCGTGGTGCGACACGTCTGCTGCGCCGCGGAGTCGGTCAAGGCTGTCGCGGAAAAGACCGGCGAGGGCCGCGACGTGGTGACGAAACTGCTGAAGGTCGGGCTGGACCTGCTGGCGGTGCATTACGGCATGATGATGGGGCGGTGAGCAGGGTTTAGCAGCACCGATGGACGCGCAGCATTGCTTTGGCGGCAGCCGTTTTGCCGACCGGCTAACTCCGCCCGACGAGCCGTTGCGGCAAGGCTTGACAGAATCTCGCTTCTCGCGCCATGTGACTTGTCGATTTGGCTAGGGGAAATCAGATGAAAAAGACCTACGAAAAGCCGGTTCTTTCGAAGCGCGAAAAGCTCTCGACCATCGTCGCCGTCCCCGCTTCGGTGACCACGTAATCCAACGATCCGCTTATTAAAGCCCGCTGCCAGCATCAGCTGGTTGTCGGGCATTTGTCATGGCGTTTATGCCGTCGAGCAGGCTGGCGGCGTAGTGTAGACGGCCGGTTTTGCTCGAGCTTCGGCTGGAGCAGGTTGGGCGGCTGCTGCCGGGCTCGGCTCGAAAGCTCCCGCGCTGCTTCGCGCGGAACAATCAAGGCGCTACATGAACAGCAAAAGCCCCGGCACAAGACCGGGGCTCTGCTAGCACTGGAACTCAAAGTCCGCAGAAATGCTTACGGGCAGTTCTGGGCTTCCTGCTGTGTGGTCGCCGCATCGCCCGTGGTTGTTTTGCCATCGGCACCGGTCTTGCACTTGTCGGTGGCGCCCGATTGATCGGTCTGGGTCCCTGCCGCGGTGCCGCCGGCAGAGTTGCCGCTGTTGTTGTCGCCAGCCGTACCGCCGTTCGTCGTGCCCTGGCCGCTATTGCTGTTGCCGCCATCCGTGCCGGAGCTCTGCGCCATGGCGCCGCCGGCGAGGCTAAGGGTCAACATTGCTGCTGCGAGAATTTTCACCATGTCCGTTCTCCATTGTGCCGCTTGATTGCGAACCGATGAAGGAACTTGGAATTTCGGCAGTGGTTCCCAGAAAATTATATAGTTCTGACATGGAACGAGAGGTCACAGACGAAGTTGGCCTCGTTGGTTCGGCTAAAGAGATTGCGATCTCGTCTGGGACTATTTGCTCATTGCTTCGGAATGATTGTCAGACTCTCTCGGCAGGGGCTCGTCCCGGATTTTCTCGGCTCGGCAATCCAATCCGGTCTTTGCGGGAACGTCTGACGGTCAGCGCGGGGCGGTGCAGGGCAGTGTAGATCGGGCCATGAGCGCGATCGTGCGGACCCGGCGCGTCAAGGAGATCCCTAGGAGGCCCGCGCGGCCTCTTCTTCGAGCTTGGCGAGCTTCTCCTTGATCTCCTTGGGATCGGCGTGCTCGAGCCCGACCACGTCGTTCCTGGTCTGGTTGAGCCCGACGATGATCTCGTCAAGCTTGGCGTGAATGGCGGCCGTGTCACGATATCCCTGGATCAGCACGACGCCCGTGATGACGATGGCGGCGACGGAGAGAGCGTAGGTGACGACGTTGGTCATGCCGAACGGCACCAGGGCGGTGCAGACAACCATGGCAAGGACCATCACGTAGAATCCCGGCGGACGGGACAGGAAATCGGCGGCAACGAAAAGCACCTTGTTCATGCCGGCGACTTTCCTCCGAAACGGCGCGCACGTAGGACATCGATCGAGAGGTCTTCGACCGCGCCTTGCAATTGCGGCGAAAATCGATTCCGCCGATGCCAACATATTCATAAAAGCGCGCTGCTCTATAGGAACCGTGGCGCCCCTGCCGAAGTTTGCACAGGAAAGACGCTCACATGCTGTCTCGGTAAGGAGGACGCAATGCCACCCTTTCAGATCGACGAAATGAATGGTGACGGTCTATCGGCGTCGCACGTCGCTAGCGGCGACACCGCTCTTGAAGCGCTGCAGAAGATCACCGGCAAGGCGATATCGACCCGGGCCTTGCAGCCTCACTGGTTCAGGGTGGTGGACGAAAGGGAAGGTAGCGTTTTCGAATATAGCGTCTGCGAGAACCTTATTTCTCGTCGATAGGTTTTCGCGCTGTCTTTCGGCCCATGGCGGAGTGGCGACAAGCCTGCCGTCACCGAGGCGGCGGTTGTGCGGGGCGAGGCTCGTCTTCTTCGGCGTTTAAAAGTCCAAAATCCGAGGAGCGCGTGCCGGTCTTGGCTCGAAGAAAGCCTTCCGCAGCCAGGCCGCGGCGCAGAAGTTCCCGCACAGCGGCGGCTCTGCTCGGCATGCGTTTGTCGAAGCGCCATGTGTCCAGGGCGGCGAATTCGTCCTCGTTCAGCATGACCTGGAGCCGTTCGGGACGCTCAATATTGTCTGTCATCGCGAGGCTCCTTGTTGGGCAAAGGCCGTGAGCGGAATGAGTAGGACACCTACGCTGCTCACAATTGGTCACTGGCCCGTTTTGTTCCGATGCCGTCAAAAACATTTGTTGCGGTAGCTACTAACAGTGTATCGCTTTATCCATTGGCTAAAACTACTAACTGATTGATATTGCTAAATAATTTTAAGAACGGTCTTGCTTTAACCGAAGCTGCGGTGCATGCTGGACTTGAGGGCAAAACCCGGTCCAAGGACAGGAGTTGAGCATGAACCACTACCCGATCGAACTGCGGGACGATTTGAATCACACGCTCGTGAAGGCAATCCATGATTTCGGGATCATCAATGTGCCAGTCCTGGCGGCGCAGGTGGCAGCGCGTCACCGCGACCTGTGTGCAAGCGACGCCGAGCGCCTGATCCTGGGCTTCGCGGAGCTTTACAACGCACCCCTCGAGTTCGACCGAACCGGTTGCGACTGGCACTCGAGGCCGCCGGTCGGTGGAGGCAATAAGGGACTGCTCCTGGAGATCGTCCAGAATGAGTTCAGCCGGGCGGCGTGATTATCAATTGTACGTTTCCGACATTTCTCTGCCCGGCGACCGACAAGAGTTTGCCCGCTGCCGCTAACCGCGAATGAACCCCTGCAATGTCCCTGGCGGGGAGGGGTCAAGTCCCCTTGATCGGTTATCGGACCACGGAATTGAGTGCGCCGAAGAGCCTGGAATAGTCCGCTTCCGGAACACCGTAACCGCCGCTGGCAAGGGCAACCAGACCGGGGCGGTTCAGGATGACGACCTCTCCCCTTAGTGACCGGATCAGGGCAAGACCTTCCAACTCCTGCAGGGCGACGGTTACACCAGGGCGCCTTACGCCCAGCATGGTGGCAAGGAATTCATGGGTGATCGAAAACCGAATTCCCACAACGCGGTCGTCGCACATCAGCAACCATCGCGCCAGCCGGTCCGTCAATTTCAGCCGCGCGTTGACCAGCGCCGTAAATCCGGTCTGGACTTGCAGGTAATTGACGAAGCGCAGCAGGAACAGGCGCAAGGTCGGGCTGGCCGCCAGAGCGGCGTTGAAGCTGGCCGCGTCGATGCGCATGGCCTCGCCCTCGAGTTGGACGTAGCAGGCCAGCGGCGAGCGGTCGTCGGCCATCACCAGCGAATATCCAGCCATGCCTTCACAGCCGATAAAACCGATTTCCGCCTCCTGTCCGGCGGGCGTGCGCGCCACCACCGAGGCTATGCCGTGCTCGATGAAATAGACGGCTTCGATCGGGACATCGGGTGTGACGAGCGGCATTCTCAGCGGCAATGCCACCCGTAGGAAACTAGGCTTAAGCAGCGCGAGATCCGCAGCGCTCATCCTGCGCAACAGCTCGTTTCGGAAGCCGGAAATGGAGGATAGCGGATAGGCCGGCGCCGGGGCGGTGACAGTCGATGTGGCGGTTTGATCGATCAAGTATCTGACTCCCGCAGGGGGCGGGAGCACGATTGACACTCTCAAGCGCCAGTGCCCGTGAGATGGCTGGCGACAGACGCATCATACGCCTGCAGCAATGCAATAGCCAGTCCGCGCTGCCCGAAAGCGTGCCAATCGACGCTTTCGGTCGGTTCGATGCCGCTAACGCGATTGATTCAGGCCCCGGATGGCGGTAGATGCCGCGCTTGATGGCGATTTGGCCGCTGATGCTGCCTTCGCACAACCAAACCTGCCTTGATGTTTATCGGAGGAGATTAGACGCTCGGGCCAACACCGATGGGAATATCTATTGCCGAAAGACAGATTTGAATGCCTGCAGGATCCGTCCGGCCGTTGGATGGTTTGGGATCATACGACAGGCGAAGCGGCAAGGCTGGGCGGCATCGAGTTGCGAAACCAGGACAAGCACCGCAGCGAAATCGCCCGCGATATCCTCAGACGGATCTTCAAGACCGGGCTGCACGCAAAGGCCGCCAAGCGCGGCTGTTGAACGGGCGCGGGGGGCTTTGAATGCCGCCCGCGCTTCGAGCCTGATCGATTGCTTTACGAGAGCTTCACCTTGGGCTCGCGTGCCCACAGGCGCAGGTTGCCAAGGCTGGTGATGAAGCCCGAGACATCCTTGGCCGAGGCGAGCGGGATCACCGCCTCATCCTCCACGACGCCGGCCTTTGCCAGCAGAGGCGACGCCGCGTCGACGAAGCCGATGAATTTGCAGTGCGCGAAGGCATCCGCAACAAAGTCGCGGGCTGTCGATTCCTTCAGCAGGTCCGCCATGGCAGGCTCGGCCGGCAGAAGCGCTACGGCGTCGTAGAGCACGGACGGCCCGCCTGCTATCATCTGCTGCGCATCGATCCAGCTGCCGTCGCTGGCCTTGGCGCCGCCGACCTTCGGCGCGATGATCTCGAACTTGGCGCCGGCTTTCGTCAGTCCCTGCTTCAGCGCCTCGAGCAGCACCGCATCCGTTCCATCGGTGACGAGGATGCCGAGCTTGCGGCCCTCGAAGCGGCCCGGCCCGTTCTTGATGATGCTGAGCGCCTCAGATACCGGCAGGTCGGTGCGGGTGGGCATGGCGGCCTGGGCGGGTTTCGGCATGGCCTGCAATCCGAGGCTGTCCGCAACCTTGGCGGCCAGACCGTCATCTATGTTGAGCAGATGGGACACGACGCGCTCGCGGATCGCCGGCGTCTGCACCTTGCTGAGCTCGAAGGTCAGCGCGGCGGCGATGTGGTCCTGCTCCACCGGCAGCTGGCTGATGTAGAACTGGCGCGCCTGGCTGTAATGGTCGGCGAAGGTTTCCGACCGCAGCCGAGCCTTCGGTCCAGCCTCGACCTCGGCGAAGGAGCGGAACCCCCTGGCCGGCGATTCCCGCGGACCTTCGCCCCATGAGTTCGGCTGGTAGTTGGCGCGTCCGGTCGGGTTGCGCATCGCCATGTGCCCGTCCTGCTGGAAATTGTGGAAAGGGCATTTCGGCGCGTTGATCGGAAGATGGGTGAAATTGGTGCTGCCCAGCCTTTTGATTTGCGTGTCGAGGTAGGAAAAATTTCGGCCCTGCAGCAGCGGATCGTTGGAGAAGTCTATGCCGGGGGGCACGTTCTGCGTCATGAACGCGACCTGCTCGGTCTCGGCGAAGAAATTGTCGGGCATGCGATCGAGCACCAGGCGGCCGACCGCGATCGGCGGCAACACCTCCTCGGGGATGATCTTCGTGGGGTCGAGAATATCGAAATCGAAACTGTCGGCGAAGTCCTGGTCGAACAACTGCAGCTGCAGTTCCCATTCGGGGAAATTGCCGGCCTGGATGTTGTCCCAGAGGTCGCGGCGGTGGAAGTCGGGATCGGCGCCGTTGATCTTGACGGCTTCGTTCCAGGCAACGGATTGCAGGCCGAGCTTTGGCTTCCAGAGGAACTTGACGAAGGTCGATTCATCCTTGGCGTTGAGCAGCCGGAACGTGTGGACGCCAAAACCTTCCATGAAGCGCAGGGAGCGCGGGATCGCCCTGTCGGACATGACCCACATGATCATGTGCATGCTCTCCGGGGTCAGCGAGATGAAGTCCCAGAAATTGTCGTGCGCCGTCTGCGCCTGCGGGAAGTCGCTGTTGGGCTCGGCCTTAGCCGCGTGGATCAGGTCCGGGAATTTGATGGCGTCCTGGATGAAGAAGACCGGTATGTTGTTGCCGACGAGGTCCCAGTTGCCTTCCTGCGTGTAGAGCTTGACGGCGAAGCCGCGCACGTCGCGCGCCAGGTCGGCGGAACCCTTGTTGCCGGCGACCGTGGAGAACCGCACGAAAGCCGGCGTCTTTTCGCCGGCGCGCTGGAAGATGTCGGCGCGCGTATATTTGGCCAGCGATTCATAGGTTTCGAAATAGCCGTGAGCGCCATAGCCGCGCGCATGGACGACGCGTTCGGGAATTCGCTCGTGGTCGAAATGGAAGATCTTTTCGCGGAAGTGGAAATCCTCGAGGGTCGTCGGGCCGCGCGCGCCGATTTTGAGGGAGTTCTGGTCGTCGGCAACCGGCCCGCCCTGCGCGGTCGTCAAGACCGGTGTCGAGCCGGAGGCGGTCTGGTGCAATTCGCCGCCCTGGCCGCGCTCGAGTTTCTGATCGTGGATTGTCGCGGCGTTGTCAGCCGGTTTCGATGCTTGCCTTGCCATGTCGGGACCCTTCAGGATTGAGCGCGTGCCGCGCTGATACTTCAATGCTTGCGGTTGCGAAGCGTTCCGGGCCCGCACCGCGCCAAACAAAAGGCCGCCCGCTTGGGCGGACGGCCTTTGTCGGCTTCTCAGATCGAGACGCGATCAGAGATTCTTGTTGATCTTCGCCGCGGTCTTGTTGGTGGCATCCTTCACAGCGGACTTGGCGTCGCCGACCGCCTCCTGGACCTTGCCCTTGGCATCCTGCGCAGCGCCTTCGGCGCGCAGGCGATCATTGCCGACGACCTTGCCGACGCCTTCCTTGGTCTTGCCGACTGCCTGATTGGCGAGACCCGATGCCTTGTCGCTGGTGCTTCCCATGGAACTGTTCCTTTTCACGAATTGATTGGCTGTGCGAAAACCAACGTCGGGCGGCCCCGAAGGTTCCTTACGAGCCGTTCCGAACCAAGCAGAAAGCGGGATGCAAAAGGCCCGCCACCGACGCGAATCGTGACGGGCCCTCTGGAGTCGGCCGGGCGTCCCACCGCCCGGCTGGTTACAAAACTTCGCCGCAGGATGATCGTTCCGCGCGACGGCCGAGGCTTGCCTCCGGCAGTCGTGGCTGGCTGACACAAAAATCCCCGCCGGCCGAAGCCTGACGGGGTATTTGAATGGAGGAGGTGGATCGAATGGGAGAACGATCCGGCCTGATAACGCGGCTTTGTACTAAAGGTTCCAAGGCCGCTGTGTGAGCGGCGATCAGTTCCTGTCGGCCGGTTTGGATCGCATGCGCGACACCGTCTCGCGCTCGGCACGCTTCGACCTGAGCGGTGGCAGCCCGCGATCGATCAGGTCCATATCTTCCAGCACCATGTCGCCCATGCGCTTGAAGGCGATGTCGAGCGCGCCGGCGCGGTGGGCCGAGCGCAGGAAGCCGGGCAGGGTGCGCACGGGGTGGTCAAGCGCCAGCGGCTCCTCGGGGAAGACATCGCTTGCGGCGACAATGTGGCCGCTCTTCACCGCTGCCATCAGTGCCGGGAAATCGACGATTCCGGCACGGCTGAGCAGGATGAAGGCGGCGCCCTCGCGCATGCTTGCGAAGGCCTCCGCGCCGAGAAAGCCCTGGTTCTCGGATGTCACCGAGGCGACGACGAAGACGAAGTCGCTTTGCGTCAAAACCTGGTCCAGTGAAGCCGGCTCCACGCCATTGTCGATGAGGATCGAGGGCGGCAGCCAGGGATCGAAGACGCGGGTGCGGGTGCGGAAGCCTGCCAGCAGCCGGTTCAGCGCCCGGCCGAGATCACCGAAGCCGATAATGCCGACATCGGCGCCTGAGAGCAGCCGCGCCGTCTGGTTGCCGTCGCCGCCCCAGAGCTCCTTGCCCTGGCGAAAGGCAAGGTCGGCGTCGACGATATTGCGGGCGAGGTTGAGCGCCATGGCAAGGCCAAGCTCGGCGACCGGCTCGGCGAACACCAGCCCGGTGGTGACGACATGGATGCCGCGCGCGAACAGCGTCTCGTAGGGCATGTTGTTGAGCAGATTGGTCTCGACATTGAAGACGCAGCGCAGCGCTTTCATCTCGGCCAGCGTCTCCGGCGTGATCGGCGGCTGGCCGATGATGTAGCGCGCCTGCGCCAGCACATCGGCGGGAAGGCCGGCCAGGCCCTCCGGCGTCGTCTCGACGATGCGGTATCGCTTCCGCAGGCGGGCGAGCTGCTCCGGGGTGAAGATCAGGTCGAGCGTGCGCGGTTCCGGCGCGCTGATGACCAGCGGCAATTCGCTCTCAGGCATTGTCTAATCCTCCCGGCGCGATCCGTCCGCGTGCCCTGGTTTCTACATGCCGTTCTCCCCTCCCGGCAAGCACCGAAAATGCCCGTTAGGATCATGCAGGGATAGGCCCGGCCCGGTTGACAGAGGGCAGCGAAGCGGATCATTTGCCTCCGTCTGAACGAGGAGCACCATCGGTGAAGAAGTACGTCAAGCCGACGCTGGAAAAGCGTGAGAAACTCTCTGCTGTCACGGCCGAGCCGGTCGGATCGAATATACCGCCACCGCCTTGAGCGGCCGGGATTGGTCTGCCCGCCCGAACATCATGGTTCGGGTCGGTAACTGCAAGGCGCGATCGGTCGATCGCGCCTTTTGCTTTTCGGTTCCCCGGAACCGGCAAAGTGTCGAGGCCAGGCATCCGCGGTGCCGCGAAATTGACAGGATAGTCGCCCTGCGTCATGCTTGAGGCCAGTCGCCGGGCCGCGCAAGCGGCCGTGTTGTGTCATGGCGACCGAGGGCAGCGTCATGTTCAGTCCCGTCATAGGCCAAAAGGCCAAGCGCGCCGCGGTGCGCAAAGCACTCGACCAGCATAAGGTGTACGTCACCGCGCAGAGCTTTTCGGCCGGCCAGTATAGCGCGCGAGTGTTGGTCGACGGCGAGGCCTACTGGGTCGATGAATTCCGGCTGTCGCAGCTGCGGCAGGGGCTGTCGCCGGCCGAGCTGGAGCTGACGCCTGCGACCGACGATTGAGAGTGGCCGCCGTTTCTTCGCACTGCTGCGGGAAATTCGAAATGCTGGC
>NZ_JAIUGX010000006.1 GCF_020164785.1 Mesorhizobium sp. ES1-1
AATCCAGCCAGCATCTTGAATCACAAACAAGCCTCGATGGGAATCCTACGATTCTCCCAAAACAGGAAACGCTCTAGAATCCAGCAACCGGCCGCAGCCGAGGAGGAGCGACGGCGGCCAGAAGACAGAAGCATGAACAGATTTCACATAACCCGCCATGGACAGGACGACTTCGCGGAAATGGTCTCCAAGCAGGTGGAGCACGCACTTGCCCGCTATGACGAGGCGATCAACCAATCGACCATGGTTTCGGTCGGCAAAATTGCTGGCGGGATCGCCGCCGCCGTCACCTCGCTGTCGCCCAAACACCGGCGTGCCATCGACACCATCCATGCCGACCTTCCCGCGTTGGCCTCGAAATTCGTCCGCGCCCTGGCGGCGGAGGCCGCGCGCCGCACAGAGGCCGGCACCGCCGATGCTTCCTCGGCTTTGTCCGCACCCTTGCAGGCCGGCACCGAGCTCTCGCCTGCGCTGCCGCGGACCGACGATCTCGAATCGATGCTGATCGAGGACTGGGCCGGCCGGGTCGCCGGCTCGACCTATCTGGAAGAAAACCTGCGCATCGCCCGCTCCACACTGCATCGCTGGCAAAGGCGGGGCGAGGTCATCGCCTTGCGCAAGGGCGGCCGCAAGCATGTCTTCCCGCTTGCGCAATTCGTGGACGGCAGGCCGGTCGCCGGCATAAGCGACGTGCTGTCCCTGATCGGCAATCCGAGGCTGGCCTGGCTGTGGCTGACACGCCCGGCGGCGGAGCTTGACGGGCGAAATCCGATCGACCTGCTGCGAGCGGATCAGGTCGGCGAGGTTATTCAGGCCGCCCGGGTTTTCGCGCCGGGTTAGAGCTGGCGCCTTGCGGCTGTACAGACGACTTTCGTCCGGGGTTGGACTCCTTCCTCAAGTCCCCGCCGTATAAGCCGCGATCGCCGCCATGTTGACGATATCGCTGTCCTTGGCGTTCAGCGACACGATCTGCACCGGCTTGTTCAGGCCGACCAGGAGCGGGCCGATGACGGTCGAGCCGCCGAGCTCCTGCAGCATCTTGGTCGAGATCGAGGCCGAGTGGAAGGCCGGCATGATCAGCACGTTGGCCGGGCCGGTCAGCCGGATGAACGGGTACTGCGCCATGGCGCGGGCGTTGAGGGCGACGTCGGCGGCCATTTCGCCGTCATATTCGAAATCGACGCGCCGCTTGTCGAGAATGCGTACGGCCTCCTGCACGCGTTCGGAGCGCTCGCCCTGCGGATGGCCGAAGGTGGAGTAGGCGAGCATGGCGAGCCTCGGCTCGTAGCCCATGCGGCGGGCGAAACCGGCTGCTTCCTCGGCGATGTCGGCGATCTGCTCGGCATTGGGCATATCGTGCACAGCGGTGTCGGCGACGATCACCGTCCTGCCGCGCGCCAGAACGATCGACACGCCGATGACGCGGTGGCCGGGCTTGGCATCGATGACGCGCCTGATGTCGTCGAGCGCGGTCGAATAGTTGCGGGTGACGCCGGTGACGATGCCGTCGGCATCGCCCAGCGCCACCATGCAGGCGGCGAAATGGTTGCGGTCGTTGTTGATCAGCCGCTGGCAGTCGCGGAACAGGAAGCCCTTCCGCTGCATGCGCTCGTAGAGATAGTCGGTGTAGATCGAGTTGCGGCGCGACAGCCGGGCGTTGATGATCTCGACGCCCTGCCTGTCGAGGTCGATGCCGGCATGCCGGGCGTTCTCCTTGATGACATCGTCGCGGCCAAGCAGGATGGCGGTGCCGAGCTTCTGGTTCACATAGGCGACTGCGGCGCGCATGACCTGCTCCTCCTCGCCCTCGGCGAAGACGATGCGCTTGGGCTGGCGGCGGACGCGGTCATAGATGCGCTGCAGGGTCGAGGCGATCGGGTCGCGGCGGGCGGAGAGCTCCTGCGCGTAGCGGTCGAGGTCGAGGATCGGCTTGCGGGCGACGCCCGAATCCATCGCCGCCTTGGCCACAGCGATCGGGATGGCCGAGATCAGGCGCGGGTCGAACGGCACCGGGATGATGTAGTTGGGGCCGAATTTCGGCCGGTTGCCCTGATAGGCGGCAGCGACATCGTCGGGCACATCCTGGCGCGCGAGCGTGGCCAGCGCGCGGGCGGCGGCGATCTTCATGTCGTCATTTATGGTGGTGGCCCGCACATCCAGCGCGCCGCGGAAAATATAGGGGAAGCCGAGCACATTGTTGACCTGGTTGGGATAGTCCGAGCGGCCCGTGGCCATGATGGCGTCGGTGCGGATCTCGGCCACTTCCTCGGGCGTGATTTCGGGGTCGGGATTGGCCATGGCGAAGATGATCGGGTTCTTGGCCATCGACCGCACCATGGCCGGCGTCAGCGCGCCCTTGGCCGAGAGGCCGAGGAACACATCGGCCCCGTCCAGCGCGTCGGCCAGGCTGCGCGAATCGGTCTTGACCGCATGCGCCGACTTCCATTGGTTCATGCCTTCGGATCGGCCCTGGAAGACAACGCCCTTGGTATCGCACAGGATGATGTTTTCGGGCGAAAAGCCCATCGCCTTCATCAGCTCGATGCAGGCGATGCCTGCGGCACCGGCGCCGTTGCAGACCATCTTCGTGGTCTTCATGTCGCGGCCGGTGATTTCCAGCGCGTTGATCAGGCCGGCGGCCGAGATGATGGCGGTGCCGTGCTGGTCGTCGTGGAAGACCGGGATGTCCATCAGCTCGCGCAAGCGCTGCTCGATGATGAAGCATTCCGGCGCCTTGATGTCCTCGAGATTGATGCCGCCGAAGGAAGGCCCGAGAAAGCGCACGCAATTGATGAATTCGTCGGCGTCCTCGGTGTCGACCTCGAGGTCGATGGAATCGACGTCGGCGAAGCGCTTGAACAACACCGCCTTGCCTTCCATCACCGGCTTCGAAGCCAGGGCGCCGAGATTGCCGAGGCCAAGAATGGCGGTGCCGTTGGAAATCACGGCGACCATGTTGCCGCGCGTCGTGTAGTCGAAGGCGCGGCTGGGGTCCTCGGCGATAGCCAGGACGGGGACCGCGACCCCGGGCGAATAGGCGAGGCTCAGATCGCGCTGCGTCGCCATCGGCTTGGTGGCGACGACCTCCAGCTTGCCGGGACGGCCCATGGCATGGAATTCGAGCGCTTCCTGCGCGCTGACGGACGGGCCGCTGTTCTCGGTTTTCCTGGCCATGATGTCTTGATTTCCTCGCCGATGCAGCACCTCCTTGACATGGGTGCCTGTGTCCTTCCGAATTAAGACCACGCGCCGCTCGTGTAAACCGCCAAGCTCGGCAAAGCTGCTTCAAAGCGGATGGGGGCTGTCAGGGCTGCGAGCTGCAATGCAGTCTTCCCCTGCTTTTCTAGGCCTCGCCATTAAACCCGGCCATCACATCTGCTAGCTTACCGCGCATGAACATGCACATTCCGAACGAGCCCGACGGTTCCGAGGCGATGACGACGTTGCCAACGGCCTCTGCTGCCGTCACGCCGATGATGGAGCAGTTCATCGAGATCAAGGCGGCGAACCCGGATTCGCTGCTGTTCTACCGCATGGGCGACTTCTACGAGCTGTTCTTCGACGACGCGGAAAAGGCCAGCCGGGCGCTCGGCATCGTCTTGACCAAGCGCGGCAAGCACCAGGGCCACGACATTCCGATGTGCGGCGTGCCGGTGCATGCGGCCGACGATTATCTGCAGAAGCTGATCGGCCAGGGATTCCGCGTTGCCGTCTGCGAGCAGATCGAGGATCCTGCGGAGGCCAAGAAACGCGGCGGCAAATCCGTGGTGCGCCGTGACGTCGTGCGGCTGGTGACGCCGGGCACGATCACCGAGGACAAGTTGCTCGCGCCGTCGGAATCGAGCTTCCTGATGGCGCTGGGCCGGGTGAAGGGCGGAGCGGAACACGCCTTTGCCCTGGCCTGGATCGACATCTCAACCGGCGCCTTCCGGGTCTCTGAAACCACCGCCGACCGGCTGCTGGCCGACATCTTCCGCGTCGATCCGCGCGAACTGATCGTCGCCGAGCCGGTGTTCCATGATCCCGCGCTGAAAGCCGTGTTCGACGTGCTCGGCCGCGTCGCCAATCCGCAGCCGCCCTCGCTGTTCGATTCGGCCTCGGCGACGGGGCGTATCGCCCGCTTCTTCGACGTGGCGACGCCCGACAGTTTCGGCGCATTCTCGCGCGCGGAGTTGTCCGCCATCTCGGGCGCCATCGCCTATGTCGAGAAGACGCAGAAGGCCGAGCGCCCGCCCCTGTCGCGGCCAGAGCGCGAGGAGCAGGGCTCGACCCTGTTCATCGACCCGGCGACGCGCGGCAATCTGGAACTGCTGCGCACGCTCTCGGGCAGCCGCGAAGGCTCGCTGTTCAAGGCCATCGACCGCACAGTGACCGGCGGCGGCGCCAGGCTGCTCGCCGACCGGCTGATGGCGCCGCTGACCGATCCGGCCGCGATCGGCGCCAGGCTGGACTCGGTGTCGTTTTTCCGCGCCGAAACCAAGCTGTGCCAGGCGGTGCGGAGCAGCCTCAAGAGCGTCGCCGACATGCCGCGCGCGCTGTCCAGGCTGGCACTGAATCGCGGCGGGCCGCGCGACCTCGGCGCGCTGCGCGCCGGCTTCGAGGCGGCAGCGGCCATCGCCGCGACGTTTGCCGGGACCAGCCTGCCGGAAGAACTGACGTGCGCGCTCGCTGCCATCCAGGCGCTGCCCGAGGCGCTCGCCCGGCATCTGACGCAGGCGCTTGGCGACGAACTGCCGCTGCTCAAGCGCGACGGCGGCTTCCTGCGCGGCGGCTACCATGCCGATCTCGACGAGATGCGGGCGCTACGCGACGAATCGCGCAAGGTCATCGCCGGGCTGGAGCGCTCGCTGATCGAGGAGACCGGCATCCGCTCGCTGAAAATACGGCACAACAATGTGCTCGGTTATTACATCGAGGTGACCGCCAACCACCACGCCATCATGACCGGCAGCGATGGCGCCAAGGCGCGCTTCATCCATCGCCAGACCATGGCCAATGCCATGCGTTTCACCACCACCGAACTCGCCGAACTCGAGACAAAGATCGCCAATGCCGCCGACCGGGCACTCAGCATCGAGCTTGCCGCCTTCGATGCGCTGACGACGGAGGCGGTCGGCGAAGCGGAAAAGATCCGCGCCGGCGCAGAGGCGCTCGCGGTCCTCGACGTGTCGGCTGCGCTCGCGCTTTTGTCGGAGAGCGAGGCCTGGTGCCGGCCCGTGGTCGATTCCAGCCTCGCCTTCGAGATTGCGGGCGGCCGCCATCCAGTGGTCGAACAGGCATTGCGCCGCTCGGGCGACGGCCCGTTCGTCGCCAATGACTGCGACCTGTCGCCGGAAGGCAACGCGAAGAACGGCGCGATCTGGCTGCTGACCGGTCCCAATATGGGCGGCAAGTCGACCTTCCTCAGGCAAAACGCGCTGATTGCGATCCTGGCCCAGACCGGCTCGTTCGTGCCTGCGACCTCGGCCCATATCGGCGTGGTCGATCGACTGTTCTCGCGCGTCGGCGCTTCCGACGATCTGGCACGCGGCCGCTCGACCTTCATGGTCGAAATGGTCGAGACAGCGGCCATCCTCAACCAGGCCGGCGAACGCGCGCTGGTGATCCTCGACGAGATCGGCCGCGGCACGGCCACTTTCGACGGGCTGTCGATCGCCTGGGCGGCGGTGGAATATCTGCACGAGAAGAACCGTTGCCGGGCCATCTTCGCCACGCATTTCCACGAAATGACCTCGCTCGCCGGCAAGCTGGCGCGCCTGCACAATGTGACGATGCGGGTCAAGGAGTGGGAAAACGATGTCGTCTTCCTGCATGAGGTGGGCAAGGGCGCCGCCGATCGTTCCTATGGCGTGCAGGTGGCGCGGCTGGCGGGACTGCCGGAAGCGGTGGTCGACCGGGCCAAGGAAGTGCTGCACCAGTTGGAGGAAGGCGAGGTTTCCGGCAAGACCAATCGCCTCGTCGACGATCTGCCGCTGTTTTCCGTGGCGGTCCGACGCGAGGCGCCGAAGCCGGTAAAGAGCGATGCCGTCAGCGCGGCGCTCGGCGACATCAACCCGGACGAGATGACGCCGAGGGAGGCGCTTGAAGCGCTGTACCGGCTGAAGGGGCTGGTCGGGAAATAGTCAGATCATCTCCAGCCCGCGCTTGCGCGTCGGCGGCGGGAAGGCGCGGTCAAGATCGGCCAGATCCTCGCCCGTAAGCGCAATGTCGAGCGCTGCGACATTCTGGCGAACATGGTCCTGGCTGCTGGCCTTGGGGATGGCGATGACGCCCTCCTGGTGCATCACCCAGGCAAGGGCGATCTGCGCCGCCGTCGAATTGTGGCGGGCAGCGACCGCGTCGAGCCTTGCATTGCTCGCCAATGCGCCCTGCTCGACCGGCGAATAGGCCATCAGCGGAATGCCGCGCGCTCGGCTCCAGGGCGCGAGATCGTATTCGATGCCGCGCCGGACCAGATTGTAGAGCACCTGGTTGGTCTGGACATTGTCGCCGTTGGCCAAGCCAACCAGCTCTTCCATCTCCTCGGTGTCGAAATTGCTGACGCCCCAGTGGCGGATCTTGCCGGCGTCCATCAGGGCCTCGAAGGCGGAGACCGTCTCAGCCAACGGGATGCTGCCCGGCCAATGCAGCAGATAGAGATCGATGCGGTCGGTCCGCAGGCGCTTCAGGCTGTTCTCGCAGGCGCGTTGGACGCCTGCGCGCGACGCGTTGGACGGCAGCACTTTCGAAACCAGGAAGACTTCGTCGCGGCGCCCTGCAATCGCCTCGGCCACCACCTCCTCGGCGCCGCCGCCAGCGTACATTTCGGCGGTGTCGATCAGGGTGACGCCAAGATCGAGGCCGAGCTTGAGCGCGTCGACCTCAGCTACGCGACGGCGCGAATCCTCGCCCATCTTCCATGTACCCTGTCCGAGAACGGCGATGGCTTCGCCGGAGGGCAGCGTGGTGGTCCTGATGGTCGAAGGCATGGCAAACTCCATTGAGCTCAGATGGCGTCACAGGCCGAAAGATCCGGAATGGCCCTCGCGACGGGCATGGCCGCGGAAATTCTCACTTGGCCGGGTGGGCGGCGAGCCAGGCTTGCATCTGCTTGATCTCGGCCTCTTGCGCGGCGACGACGCCTTCGGCAAGTTTGCGGATCTCCGGATCCTTGCCATTGGCGAGCTCGACCTTGGCCATGTCGATGGCGCCCTGATGATGGGGGATCATGCCCCGGACAAAATCGACATCGGCATTGCCGGTATAGTCGATCATCATGTCGCCATGCATCTTGTCCATCGCGGCCTTGTAGCCCTGCGTCGACGGGCTTTCGGCACCCATCGCCATACCGGTCATGTCATGTTTCGCCTCCTCCGCCTGCGCCGGAACGCTTTCGAGGAAGACTGCAAGCAGCATTCCAGCCGCCATCAGCAACAGCACGATCTTCTTGGCCAGGGTCATTCAAGGTCTCCTTTGTTCGGGTTGGTATTTGGGGGCTGGGATCAGAGTTTCAACGCCCGCAGCCGCAACGCGTTCGATATCACCGAGACCGACGACAGGCTCATTGCCGCCGCAGCCAGCATGGGCGACAGCAGCGTGCCGGTGAGCGGATAGAGCACACCGGCCGCGACCGGCACGCCGAGCACATTGTAGAGAAAGGCGAAAAACAGGTTCTGGCGAATGTTGCGGATCGTCGCCTGGGCGAGGATGCGCGCCCTGACGATGCCGTTGAGATCGCCCTTGACCAGGGTGATGCCGGCGCTTTCCACCGCCACATCGGCGCCAGTGCCCATGGCGATACCGACATCGGCCGCGGCCAGGGCCGGCGCGTCGTTGACGCCGTCACCGGCCATGCCGACGATCTTGCCCTCGGCTCGTAAATCCTCGACCAGCGCGGCCTTCTGCTCCGGCAATAGGCCGGCGCGGACCTCGTCTATGCCGAGACTTCTGGCGATCGCGCTGGCCGTGCGCTCATTGTCGCCGGTCGCCATGACGATCGTCAGCCCCCTGGCGTGCAGCGACCTGATCGCCTCGGCCGTGGTGGCCTTGACCGGATCGGCGACGGCAACGATGCCGCCCAACACCCTGTCAACCGCAACGAAAATCACCGTTCTGCCTTCCGTCTGCAGAGAAACGGACCTGGCAGAAAGGGGCGTGATATCGATGCCGAGGTCAGCCATCATGGCGGCATTGCCCAGCGCGACCTTCCTTCCCAATACAGTTCCGGCCACACCCTTGCCGGTGATCGCCTCGAAGCCGCCGGCCTCGTTCACGTTCAAGCCACGGCTCGCGGCGCCCTCGACGATGGCCTCGGCAAGCGGATGCTCCGACCCCTTCTCCAGGCCAGCCGCCAGCACCAGCAATTCGTCTTCGGAAAAGCCGTTCGCGGCGAGGACGTCGGTCAGCTTCGGCCGGCCTTCCGTCAGCGTGCCGGTCTTGTCGACGATCAGCGTGTCGACGGAAGCGAAGCGCTCCAGCGCGGCGGCTTCCTTGATCAGCACGCCGGCGTGCGCGCCGCGTCCGGTGGCGGTCATGATCGACATCGGCGTGGCCAGGCCGAGCGCGCAGGGACAGGCGATGATCAACACGGACACGGCCGAGACGATGGCAAAGGCCAGGCTGGGCTCGGGGCCAAGGATCGCCCAAATCGCAAAGGCGGCGACCGCGACCAGCACCACGGCCGGGACGAAGTAGAAAGAAACGCGATCAGCGAGCCCCTGGATCGGCGCGCGCGAGCGTTGGGCCCTGGCGACCAGTTCGACGATGCGCGCCAGCGTCGTTTCGGCGCCGATCCGCTCGGTGCGCATGACCAGCGACCCGTTCTTGTTTAGCGTGCCGCCGGTCAGGGCATCGCCTTCGGTCTTCTCGACCGGCAAGGGTTCGCCCGTGATCATCGATTCGTCGACGGAGCTGCGGCCCTCCAGCACCGTGCCGTCGACCGGCACGGCGTCACCGGGGCGGAGGCGCAGGCGGTCGCCGGCCTTGACCGTGTCGAGCGGCACGTCGCGCTCGGAGCCGTCGGCGCCGATCAGCCGGGCGTTTTTGGGCGCGAGATCGAGCAGCGCGCGGATCGCCGAACCGGTCTGTTCGCGGGCGCGCAACTCCAGCACCTGTCCGAGGAAGACCAGCGCGACGATGACCGCAGAAGCCTCGAAATAGACCGGCACCGCGCCGCCATGGTCGCGGAACTGGTGCGGGAAGATGTCCGGGAACAGCGTGGCAACGAGGCTGTAGAGATAGGCCGCGCCAACGCCGAGCGAGATCAGCGTCCACATGTTGGGACTGCGATTGAGGATGGACTCCCAACCGCGATGGAAGAAGGGAAAGGCCGCCCAGAGCACCACCGGGCTGGCCAGCGCCAGTTCCAGCCAGACCATCATCCGTTCGTCAATCAGGCCCCGGAAGGTTAGGCCCAGCATCGGCGCCATGGCGATGACCAGCAACGGGATCGATAGGACGGCGCTGACCCAGAATCGCTTGGTGAAATCGATCAGTTCGGGGTTCGGCCCCTCGTCGCCACCCGGCACGCCCATCGGCTCCAGCGCCATGCCGCAGATCGGGCAGGAGCCGGGCTTGTCGCGGATGATCTCGGGGTGCATCGGGCAGGTGTATTGCGTGCCCTTGGGCATCGGCACCGGCTTCGGCCTGTCGCCGAGATATTTCTTCGGCTCCGCGACGAATTTCGTGCGGCAGCGCTCGCCGCAGAAATGATAAAGATGACCCTCATGTTCGGCGGTAGGTTTGCCGGCCGCCGGATCGACGGTCATGCCGCATACAGGGTCCCGCACCACGGCGGCGTCGCCGGCCGTAGCCTTCGGGACGCAGCAGCCGCCATGAGTGCCGTGCGCGTGATGAGCGTGGTCTGAATGCGTCATGCAAAAATGCCCAATGCCAGTGCTTAAACGCGGAGGTAGTGCTTCCAGTAACTGGAAGGTCAAGGGCGTATCCCGCTTTTTCCCGGATGACGCGGCTTGGTCTTGCGATCGCTGCAAGAAATCCGGACGCAGCCAGCGCCCCCGTGCTATTCAGCACCGCTTTCAGCCGGTTTCGATACCAATGTCGATTTGCCCAAAAATGAAATGCCTGCTCATCAACCTCGATCGGTCCCTCGACCGGCTCGCCCATATGAAGAGCGAGTTTGCCCGAATCGGAATTCAGTTCTCGCGGATCGAGGCGGTTGATGCCGAGAGCCGGCCGGATCTGGCCACAATGCCGCTGCGTGCCAAACGCCGAACGAAGATCCGTCTTGCCGACACCGAAATCGCTTGCCTGCTCAGCCACAGGGCTTGCTGGGAGATGATCGCCAAAGGCGGCGACCGCCATGTCGCCGTCTTCGAGGACGACCTCGTCTTCACAACGACGGCCGGGGCCTTGCTCCGCGATACCGGCTGGATTCCAGCGGACGCCGATATCATCAAGCTGGAAACCGTCTTCCAGAAAACCCTCGTCGGCCGCAAGCGCCTGGCGGCCGGCCATGGCTTCTTCTTGTCCCGGCTTCATGACGTGCATATAGGCACGGGAGGTTACATTATCTCGAGGCAGGCGGCTCGAGATCTCGTGGACGCGACCAGGGACATAGGAATTCCGGTCGACCAGTTAATGTTCAATCCGATCTTTCCGACATCGTCCGGCAAGAGGATCTACCAACTTGTGCCGGCTCTGTGCCTACAGGATCAGTACCTGGGCGAGAAATCCTTAGGCCTGCCAAGCCTGCTCAAGCTGGACCGGGTGAACGCCTGGAAGGAGAGTGGCCTGGCAGGACGCCACGCGAAAGCTCTTGGCAAGAAAATCACAAGCGAGTTCAATCGCCTGGGACGGCAGATAGGCAATTTCTGCCGGATGAGACGCAAGATGATCATCCCATTCGACCACCAGGACGAACGGATCCTTTCGCCCATACCCAGCGACACGAAAACGCGCTATAGACGCCGCCCAAAAGGCAAGGCCACCCATTACCAATGGCGAAAATCTCCCTGAAGCTTGAAGAACTGATCGACGGCGAAGCCTTGCGCCGCGAGATGACGGCGTTGACCGCCGCCACCGCCGGGGATGGCTCTTCACAAGCCGTGCGTTCCGCTGCCCTCCAACTGCTCAAGGGCAGATTGGCCGAAGGCCGCAGGACGGCCGAGCGGATGCTGAAGGAAGATGGCGGCGGCAGCGCCTGCGCGGCGCGGCTCTCCTATCTCATGGATGAGATCATCCGAGCCCTCTATGATTTCGCCGTCAAGCATGTCTACCGGGTCAAGAACCCGTCCTCGGCCGAGCGCATGGCCGTCGTCGCTGTTGGCGGTTACGGGCGCGGCACGCTGGCGCCCGGATCCGACATCGACCTCCTGTTCCTGCTGCCCAACAAGCAGACTCCCTGGGGCGAACGGACCGTCGAATACATGCTCTACATGCTGTGGGATCTCGGCCTGAAGGTCGGCCACGCCACACGCAACATCGACGAGTGCCTGCGGCTGTCGCGCACGGACGTCACCATCCGCACCTCGATTCTGGAGGCGCGCTTCCTGTGGGGCGAACTCAAGCTCTATGACGAGTTGATGCTGCGCTTCGACCACGAGGTGGTGCGCACGACCGGGCCCGAATATGTCCAGGCCAAGCTTACCGAACGCGACGAGCGTCACGCCAAGGCCGGCGAAAGCCGCTATCTCGTCGAGCCCAATGTCAAGGATGGCAAGGGCGGCCTGCGCGATCTGCAGACGCTGTTTTGGATCGGCAAATATTTCTACCGCGTCCGCACGGGCGAGGAGCTGGTCGACAAGGGCGTCTTCACCGAAAGCGAGTATCGCGAGTTCCAGAAAGCCGAGGATTTCCTGTGGGCGGTGCGCTGCCACATGCATTTCCTCACCGGCAAGGCCGAGGAGCGGCTGCATTTCGACATTCAGCGAGAGATTGCAGAACGTCTGGGCTATACCAGTCACCCCGGCCTGTCGGCCGTCGAGCGGTTCATGAAGCACTACTTCCTCGTGGCCAAGGATGTCGGCGACCTGACCCGCATCTTCTGCGCCGCGCTGGAAGAAGAGCAGGCCAAGCATGTGCCGGGCTTCAACCGCATCTTCCTCACCTTTCAACGCCGCAAGCGCAAGCTTGCCGGCACTTCGGATTTCATCGTCGACAACCACCGCATCAACATCGCCGACGACCTGGTGTTCGAGCGCGATCCGGTCAATCTGCTGCGATTGTTCTGGTTCGCCGACAAGCATGGGCTGGAATTCCATCCCGATGCGCTCAAACTGCTGACCCGGTCGCTCGGACTGGTCAACAAGTCGCTGCGGCGCGACGAGGAGGCCAATCGGCTGTTCCTCGACATCCTGACTTCGGACCGAAATGCCGAGCTCAATTTGCGGCGCATGAACGAGGCCGGACTGCTGGGCAAACTGATCCCTGATTTCGGCAAGATCGTCGCCATGATGCAGTTCTCGATGTACCACCACTATACGGTGGACGAGCACCTGATCCGTTGCATCGGCGTGCTGGCCGAGATCGAGCGCGGCGACGGCGAGACCGTCCACCCGCTGTCGCACACGCTGATGCCGGGGCTGAAGAAGAGCCGCGAGGCGCTCTATGTCGCCGTGCTCCTGCACGACATCGCCAAGGGCCGACCGGAGGACCATTCCGAGGCCGGCGCCAGGATCGCCCGCCGCATCTGCCCGCATATGGGGCTTTCGCCCGCCGACACCGAGACCGTCGCATGGCTGGTGGAGAATCATCTGGTGATGTCGATGACGGCGCAGACCCGCGATCTCAACGACCGCAAGACGATCGAGGATTTCGCCTCGATCGTGCAGTCGGTCGAGCGGCTGAAGCTGCTCCTCATTCTCACCGTCTGCGACATCAGAGGCGTCGGCCCAGGGGTCTGGAATGGCTGGAAGGGCCAGTTGCTGCGCACGCTCTATTACGAGACCGAGCTGCTGTTGACCGGCGGCTTCTCGGAAGTGTCGCGCGCCCAGCGCACCGCCGCGTCCCGTGAACGCCTTGCCGAGGCGCTGGCCGACTGGCCGGACGCGGCGCGCAAGCGTTATGTCGGCCTGCACTATGAGAACTATCTGCTGACCGTCGACCTGCCGGACCAGTTGCGCCACGCCGAATTCATCCGTGACGCGGACGCGGCCGGCAACAGGCTGGCTACAATGGTCAAGACTCACCAATTCGAAGGGGTTACCGAAATCACCGTGCTGGCGCAGGATCATCCGCGCCTGCTTTCGGTGATTGCGGGGGCTTGTGCGGGGGCCGGCGGCAACATCGTCGATGCGCAGATCTTCACCACGGCGGACGGCCGCGCCCTGGACACGATTCTCATTTCGCGGGAATTCGATCGCGACGAGGACGAGCGACGGCGCGCCGAGCGCGTTGGCCGGTTGATCGAGGACGTGCTGTCGGGCAAGAGCTGGCTGCCGGAGATGATCGAGAAGCGTACCAAACCCCGGCGCGGCGCCAAAGTGTTCAAGATTCCGCCGCGCGCCGAAATCCGCAACACGCTCTCGAACCGGTTTTCGGTCGTCGAGGTCGAGGGCCTGGATCGCCCGGGATTGCTATCGGAAATCACCGGGACGCTGTCCGACCTTTCGCTCGACATCGCGTCGGCCCACATCACCACTTTCGGCGAAAAGGTCATCGACACCTTCTATGTGACCGACCTTACCGGTCAGAAGATCGACAGTCCGGCCCGCATCGCCACCACCCGCAACCGGTTGATCGCTACGCTGGAGGGCATCGTGCCCGAGCGGGGCGCCAAGGCCAAAGCCGCCGCCGAGTGACGACAGCGCTCTCCTTGTCCCAATTTCGCAGGCAGTTTCCAGACTTATGAGCCTCATGAAGAAATTCGCAACGGTCGCGTCCGGCACGCTGATGAGCCGCGCGCTCGGTTTCGGCCGCGAGATGCTGATGGCCGCCGCCCTCGGCACCGGGCCGGTCGCGGACGCCTTCAACGCCGCGTTCCAGTTCCCCAACACTTTTCGCCGGCTGTTCGCCGAGGGTGCGTTCAACGCCGCCTTCGTGCCGCTGTTCGCCAAGGAGATCGAGACCCATGGCACAGACGGCGCCAAGCGCTTTTCGGAAGAGGTGTTCGGCGTGCTGTTCACGGCGCTGCTGGCCCTGACCATCGTCATGGAACTGTCGATGCCGCTGATCGTGCGCTACCTGGTAGCGCCGGGTTTTGCCGGCATTCCGGGCAAGTTCGATACCACGGTGACGCTGGCGACGATCATGTTCCCCTATCTGATCTGCATGTCGCTGGGCGCCATGATGGCAGGCATGCTGAACTCGCTGCGCCGTTATTTCGCGGCCGCCGTGGCGCCGGTGTTCCTCAACATCATCCTGATCGGCGTGCTTGCCTATGCTTGGTACAAGGGCTCGGACGCAGTGACCGTCGGCTACGCACTGTCCTGGGGCGTGCTCGCCGCCGGCCTCGTTCAACTGGCGATCGTCTGGGTCGCCGTGCGCCATGCCGGCATCTCGATCGGCTTCCGTCGCCCCAAGATGACGCCAGCCGTCAAGCGTCTGCTGGTCTTGGCGCTACCGGCGGCGATCACCGGCGGCATCACCCAGATCAACCAGCTGATCGGCACGGCGATCGCCTCGGCGCAGAACAGCGCGGTTTCCTCGCTCGCCTATGCCGATCGCGTTTATCAGCTGCCGCTCGGCGTGGTCGGCGTCGCCGTCGCGATCGTGCTGCTGCCTGAGCTGTCGCGGGCCCTGAAATCCGGCAATCTGATCGAAGCGGCCAATCTGCAGAACCGCTCCGTCGAGTTCACGCTGTTCCTGACGCTGCCCGCTGCCGCCGCGCTCTGGGTGATGTCGGAGCCGATCGTGCGGCTGGTCTATGAGCGGGGCGCCTTCGCGGCCAACGGCTCGACGCCGACGGTTGCGGCGATCCTGGCGATCTTCGGCCTCGGCCTGCCGGCCTTCGTGCTGATCAAGGCATTTACCCCAGGCTATTTCGCCCGTGAGGACACGCGCACGCCGATGATCTTCGCGGCTATTTCCGTTGCCGTGAACGTCACCACGGCCCTGACCTTGTTTCCTCGCATGGGAGCGCCAGGCATCGCCGTCGCTTCCGCGGTAGCCGGCTGGGTCAACGCCTCGATGCTGCTCGGCGTGCTGATCAGGCGCGGCCATTGGGGGCGCGACGTGCCGCTCCTGAAGCGCATCCCACGGCTTGTGCTTTCAGCCGTGATCATGGGCGTGGCGCTTTACTTCGCCGAGCACTGGTTCGCCGTCAGGCTTGGCCCCGGCTCGCCGCTGGTCGTCAAGGCGACGACGCTGCTGTCGCTGGTGGCCGGCGGGGCGCTGCTCTACTTCATCGCGGCCTTTGCCACCGGCGGCACCGATTTCGGCATGATCCGCCGCAATGTCGGGCGCAAGGCCGCGCCGGCCGCCGCAAAGACCGACATCGAGGAATAGCGCCCCTCGGTCCACCTTTAGGATCATCTTGATCGTAACGGTGTCTTCGTCCATAAGCGCGCCGTCGCAAGACTTTCGCCGCGCGCGAAACGGCCCTCCACAAGCCAAAGGAACAAGAATGTCCGCCTTCAAGCCACTCGTCTTTTCCGGTGTCCAGCCGACCGGCAATCTGCATCTCGGCAATTATCTCGGCGCCATCAAGAAATTCGTCGCCCTGCAAGACACATCCGACTGCATCTATTGCGTCGTCGACCTGCATTCGCTGACCGCGCAGCTCGTCCATGAAGACCTCGCCGACCAGACGCGGTCGATCACCGCTGCGTTCCTCGCCTCCGGCATCGATCCGAAGAAGCATATCGTCTTCAACCAGTCGCGGGTGATGCAGCACGCCGAACTGGCCTGGATCTTCAACTGCGTGGCCCGCATCGGCTGGATGAACCGCATGACGCAGTTCAAGGACAAGGCCGGCAAGGACCGCGAGAACGCGTCGCTGGGCCTGCTCGCCTATCCCTCACTGATGGCCGCTGATATCCTCGTCTACCGCGCCACGCATGTGCCTGTCGGCGACGACCAGAAGCAGCATCTCGAGCTGACCCGCGACATTGCGCAGAAATTCAACAACGACTTCTCCGACCGCATCGCCAGGCTCGGCGTCGGTGTCGAGATGCAGGTCGGCGAGGAGACCGTGCACGGCTATTTCCCGCTGACCGAACCGGTGATCGGGGGGCCGGCTGCGCGCATCATGTCGCTGCGCGACGGCTCGAAGAAGATGTCGAAATCGGACCCGTCCGACCTGTCGCGCATCAACCTGACCGACGATGCCGACGCCATCTCCAAGAAGATCCGCAAGGCCAAGACCGACCCGGAAGCTTTGCCGAGCGAGCTTGACGGTCTGGCAGCCCGGCCGGAGGCGGAGAACCTGGTCGGCATCTATGCCGGTCTCGCCGAAATGTCGAAGGCGGACGTGCTGAAGGAATTCGCCGGCCAGCAGTTTTCGGTGTTCAAGCCGGCGCTGGCCGACTTGGCGGTGGAAAAGCTGGCGCCGGTTGCCAGCGAAATGCGTCGCATTTCCAATGACCGTGCCTATGTCGACGCGGTGCTGAAGGACGGCGGGGAGCGCGCCG
The DNA here is from genome assembly GCF_020164785.1 of Mesorhizobium sp. ES1-1. Taxonomy (GTDB): domain Bacteria; phylum Pseudomonadota; class Alphaproteobacteria; order Rhizobiales; family Rhizobiaceae; genus Mesorhizobium. Next base: position 16,509 of record NZ_JAIUGX010000006.1, read on the forward strand.
GCGTGCTCGCCGAGGGGACGATGAAGACGGTTCGCGACATTATCGGGCTGCTGCAGGCTTGATGGCGCCGCACCGGAATCGTACCGGCGCTTGCCGCCGGTACGCGGTGGTGGCAGATTGCGGCCCAAATGATACCGAGTAGATAGACATGGTCTCCAAACGCCTCAGCCGCGAAGCCGGTCATCGCAGAAAATTCCTGACGATCATCGACGATACGCCGGAATGCGAGCGCGCCGTCGCCTATGCTTCGAAACGCGCGCAAAGCACCGGCGGAACGCTGGTTCTGCTCTATGTCATCGAGCCTGATGATTTCCAGCATTGGCTGGGCGTCGAGAAGATCATGCGCGAGGAGGCGACCGCCACGGCGCGCGCCGCGCTCGACGTCTATGCCAACAAGGTGCGCCAGAAGCTCGGGATCGAGCCGGAGATCGTGGTGCGAGAAGGCAAGCCGACGGATGAGATCCACAAGCTGATCGAGGAAGACCAGGATATCGCCATCCTGGTGCTGGCGGCCGGCGCCGGCAAGGAAGGCCCGGGGCCGCTGGTCGGCGCCGTGGCCGGCAAGGGCGCTGCCTTCCCCATCCCGGTGACGGTGGTGCCGCAGAACCTTTCCGACGAGGAGATTGACAGCCTGGCGTGACCTGCCGATCGTCAGGTGGCTGGCCGGCGCCGCTCGAAGTGCGTGGCGGAGAACGCAAAAACATTCCGCCAGCCGAGTGTTGAGCCAATCTGTTCGCTTGAATGTCCGGCTGACTCGGCCTATTTAGAATTATTCCAAACTGGTTGCCCCAGACGGGCACGGAGACGGCCATGTTCATCCAGACAGAATCGACGCCAAACCCGGCGACGCTGAAATTCCTGCCGGGCAAGGAAGTGCTTCTGGAAGGCACTGCGGATTTCCGCGACGCCGACGCGGCCGCCGCGGCCTCGCCGCTGGCCGGCCGGCTGTTCGAAATCCCCGGCGTCACCGGCGTATTCTTCGGCTATGATTTCATCACCGTGACCAAGGATGGTCCCGACTGGCAACATTTGAAGCCGGCTATCCTCGGCGCCATCATGGAGCATTTCATGTCCGGCGCGCCTGTCATGGCCAAGGCAGGCCCTGCCGCCGAGACAAGCCAGACCGGCGAGTTCTACGACAAGGCCGACGAGGAACTCGTGGTCACCATCAAGGAGCTGCTCGACACGCGGGTGCGCCCGGCGGTCGCCCAGGATGGCGGCGACATCACCTTCCGAGGCTTCGAGAACGGCACGGTTTTCCTGCACATGAAAGGCGCCTGCGCCGGCTGCCCGTCGTCGACGGCGACACTGAAGCACGGCATCCAGAACCTATTGCGGCATTTCGTGCCCGAGGTGCAGCAGGTCGAACAGGTCTCGTAAAGACCGTTTCCCATCCGCTTTGCAGACAACAAAAAACCGGGCCAGATTGCCCGGTTTTCTGCTTGGGACGTCCGTTGTTGCCTAGACGGTCCGCGTACGAAACTTGTCTTCCTGCCAGACCATGATCCCGCCAGGGATCTTGGTCTTTACATCACGATGACCTTGGCGCCGACGGAGGCGCGGTCATAAAGGTCGATGATGTCCTGGTTGATCAGGCGGATGCAGCCGGACGACATCGCCTTGCCGATGGAATTCCATTCCGGGCTGCCGTGCAGGCGGTAGCCCATGTCGCCGCCCTTGTTGAACAGATAGAGCGCGCGGGCGCCAAGCGGGTTGTGCAGCCCAGGCTCCATGCCATCGGCGTACTGGGCCAGTTCGGGCTGGCGCTTGATCATCTCGCGCGGCGGCGTCCAGGTCGGCCATTCGCGCTTGAGCGCGATGTGGGCAGTACCATGCCATTCGAAGCCCTCGCGGCCGACGCCGATGCCGTAGCGGATCGCGCGGCCGTCGCCCTCGATGAAGTAGAGGAACTTATTCTGCGTATCGACGATGATCGTGCCGGGTCGCTCGTTGCTGTCGTAGTTCACTTCCTGCCGATGGTATTTCATCGGCACCTTCTCGATCGGAATGCGCGGAAGCTGGTAGCCGGCGTCGTTGACCGCGGCGTAGTCGTTGGTGAACAACTGCGAGCCGACTGTGCTGCAACCGGCAATAGCAGAGGACAGCGCCAGGGCGGCGACAATAGCAAACGACTTCATGCGCATGTGGTGATCCGATGCCCGTCCAACCAGCGGCACGAGTCGGCCGCTTTCTCGCCGACATTCATGCTGTCATTTGCTTTGCTTGCCAAGCGCACGATGCCTATATGTGGGAACTGACGCGCGGGTAAGCGGATCACTATGGCATTTCGGCAACAGGCCTCACAGGATTGTGAAGTAAATTCAATGGCCCAAGCGCACCACATGCCTGAAAAGGGGAATGCGCCGTGAATGTCGGTGATGCAGCCAAGCGCTCAGGCCTGCCGGCCAAGACTATCCGCTACTATGAAGAGATCGGGCTGATCAGCCCTCGCCGCGCCGACAATGGCTACCGCGACTATTCCAGCGACGACATCCACCGGCTGGCCTTCCTGCGGCGGGCCCGCAATCTCGGCTTTTCCATCGACGATTGCCGCCAGCTGATGGCGCTCTACCAGGACCGAAGCCGCGCCAGCCACGATGTGCGCGAGATCGCCGCCGCCCATGTCAAGGCGATCGAGGACAAGGTACGCGAACTGCAGTCTATGCGCTCGACCCTGCGCACACTGATCGACGCCTGCCATGGCGACCAGCGTCCGGACTGCCCGATCCTCGACGACATGGCGGGAGCAGAGCCGTCCGCCGGCCTTACCGCGCAAGCCTGACCGGTTTCGCTTTAGCCGAGACCTTCACCGGTTTTGCGACGAAACTAATCTGATGCCCTTCCGTTATATTAGCGCTGGCTTGCCTCCGAGCGGACGCTTGGAACGCAGATGCCGGCAGGGATCAGTGCCTGCGCGCAGATGGAATTGCCTTGAAGAAACCGCCTCTGCTACGAACGGCGCTGGAATATCTGTTACTGGTAGCCTTGATTGGGATGACTGCCTGGCTGGGCCTTTCGCATTCGCCTTGGCAATAAATGGCTGAGCAGCGTCCAGGGCGGCGCCGTTCGGCTACCGGGCGATGTCGCCGGACGCTCAAGTTCGGCCGCCGAACTCCATCACAAGACGAACCGCACCGCAGAAACAGGTTCAAACCGTGAACAGAATCTGGCATGCTGCCGGCATGCCAATCGTGTCTCCGATTCCCTTGAACCCGCTCATCGACGGTCGTCAGTCCGAGCGCGCCATGCTGGTGCGGCGCGGGGTGCAGCGGCTGTTGCGGGAGATGGGCGCGCATGTGCTGCCGGAGTTGTCGCTAGCCACCGGGCGCCGCGCCGACCTTGTCGCGCTGACCCGTCAGGGCGACATCTGGATCATCGAGATCAAGTCGTCGATCGAGGATTTCCGGGTCGACCGAAAATGGCCCGACTATCGGCTGCATTCGGACCGCTTCTTCTTCGCCACGCATCCCGGCGTGCCTTCGGATATCTTTCCGCAGGAATGCGGCTTCATCCTTTCCGACGGCTACGGCGCCGAGATCATGCGCGACGCGCCCGAGCACCGCATGGCGGCGGCGACGCGCAAGGCGCTGATGCTGCGCATTGCGCGCGCCGGCGCTTCGCGGTTGCTGGCGGCGGAACTCGCCGGTGTGTCGGTCCCGGCGTCGGACGGCGAGAGCGAGTAGCGCGCTACTCTTCCGCTTTGTCCGTACCGGTTGCGACAGGCGCCATCAGCAGCACCACGGCGCCGAGGATGGCGGCGATGAAGGAGCCGGCGAGGATGCCGACCTTGACAGCATCCTGGAGAGCGACGTCGCCTGCGAAGGCGAGCAGGCCGATGAACAGGCTCATGGTGAAACCGATGCCGCAGAGCAGCGAGATGCCGACCATGTGCGACCATGTGGCATTGGCCGGCAGGTCGGCGAGACCGAACCGTATGGCGAGGGCAGAGGAGCCGAACACGCCGACCAGCTTGCCGACGACGAGGCCGGCGGCAACGCCTAGAGTCAGCGGCTCCACCAGTGCGCTAGGGCTGAGGCCGGCGAGCGAGACGCCGGCATTGGCAAAGCCGAAGATCGGGATAACGACGAAGGGCACGATCTTGTGCAGGCCATGCTCGAGCCGGTGCAGCGGCGAGCGATCGAGATCATGGCCCGTACCCGCGGTGCGCTGGAGCGGGATGGTCAGCGCCAGGGCGACGCCGGCAAGTGTCGCGTGGACGCCGGATTTCAGCACCAGCACCCAAAGCACGACCCCAAGCACGAGATAGGGCAGAAGCGTCATCACCCGCATGCGGTTGAGCAGGGCAAGCAGGGCGATGACGACAAAGGCCGCGCCGAGATAGGCCAGTGACAGGCCGTTCGTATAGAAGATGGCGATGATGATGACGGCGCCGAGATCATCGATGATGGCCAGCGCCGTGAGGAAGATTTTCAAAGAGGCCGGCACGCGGCTCCCGAGCAGCGACAGAACGCCGAGCGCGAAGGCGATGTCGGTGGCGGTGGGAATGGCCCAACCGGAAAGCGCGGCGGTATTGCCCCGATTGATGGCGACGTAGACCAGTGCTGGAACCAGCATGCCGCCGGCGGCGGCGATCCCCGGCAATGCGCGCCTTGACCAGGACGACAGCTGGCCGTCCAGCATCTCGCGCTTGATCTCGAGCCCGACGAGCAGAAAGAACACGGCCATCAGCCCGTCATTGATCCAGTGCGAGACCGACAGCGGACCGAGATAGGCATGCAGGGCGGTGAAATAGGTCTCTGCCAGCGGCGAGTTGGCGACGATCAGTGCAAGGGCAGCAGCCGCCATAAGGATGATGCCCCCGGCAGCCTCGCCGTCGAGGAATGCGCGCAGGACGGAAACCGGCCGCTGCTTCAGGTCCTGCATGTCGCCTCCGTTAAGATGCAAATTCCGACTTTGCCCGATTAGTCTCTCTTACAAGCGTTTGCGCTGCCCCTCACCTGCCTGCCGGCATCCTCTCCCCGTAAGTGACGGGGAGAGGGACGCTCTTGCCGGCAGTTTGGCCAATCAGCAGCGTTTCAGGTGAACGCCGAAATTGCGGCCAGCCCCCTTCTCCCCCCACACTATACGCGAGAAGTGCCCGGCAGGGCGATGAGGGGCGGCGCCGACTTCTCCAACGGAATGCTCCGCCATAGAGAAACTGGTTCGAAGCAATTGCTCCGCGTTTTTGGCGATCCTAGCGCGGGGCGCGCTTGGCCAGGATGCGCTGTAGGGTGCGGCGATGCATGTTAAGCCGGCGCGCTGTTTCGGAAACGTTTCGCTCGCACATTTCGTATACCCGCTGGATGTGCTCCCAGCGGACGCGATCGGCTGACATCGGGTTTTCCGGCGGCGCGGCGCGCTCGCCTGCCGTGCGGGTGAGTGCTGCGAAGACGTCATCGGCGTCGGCCGGCTTGGACAGATAGTCGACCGCCCCCAGTTTCACGGCGGTCACCGCCGTGGCGATATTGCCGTAGCCGGTCAGGATGATGGTGCGCGAGTCGTCGCGCTTCTCACGGATGGCGGCGACCACGTCGAGGCCGTTGCCGTCCCCCAGGCGCATGTCGACCACGGCGTAGGCGGGCGGATTGGAGCGCGCCTTGGCGACCGCCTCCTCGACGCTCTCTGCCGTCTCCACCACGAAGCCCCGCGCTTCCATGGCGCGGGCCAGGCGCGTCAGGAACGGCTTGTCGTCATCGACGAGGAGCAACGAGGTGTCGTCGCCTTCGACCATTGCGCCAATATGTTCTTCGCCAGTCATAATGTTTGAAATTCCTGCTGCCTTAATTTTACGCAAATAGGCTTCCGTGCCTTCATTGTCCAATTTTAAGAGCTTCAAACGTCATCAGGCGGTGTCGAACATACTGGCGGATGTCACTTCCGGATTGAGGAAGACGCTGCGCGGCCAGGATATGTTGACCACGGCGCCCTCGCCCAGGCCGCTCGAATTCCGAAAATCGAGCGTGGCACCCGAGCGTTCGAGCAGCGTCTTGGCGATGAACAGGCCGAGGCCGAGGCCACCTCCGGCCTCGTTGCCCTGTCGCGTCGACATATAGGGCTCGCCGATGCGGTCGATGATCTCGGCGGGGAAACCGGGTCCGTCGTCGATGATCGAGAAGCTCACGGTGGCCTCGTCCCAACTCCAGCGGACGCTGACGCTCTCGCGGGCGAAATCGACCGCGTTCTCGACCAGATTGCCGAGGCCGTAGATGACGCCGGGGTTGCGACGTCCGACCGGTTCAGCCCCCTTACGCTCGCCGGGACGAAGCTTGATCGAGATGCCGAAATCGCGATGCGGGGCGGTGACCTCCTCGACCAGCGAGGTCAGCGGCAGGCGCGAGAGATGCGCCTCGCCCTCGGACGACAGGCTCGTCAGGCGCTTGAGAATTTCCCGGCAGCGTTCGCTCTGCGAACGAAGCAGGGTCACATCCTCGCCATAGACCGGGTCCTTGCCGAGCGCCCTTTCCATCTCCTTGGCGACAAGGGCGATGGTGGCCAGCGGCGTGCCGAGTTCATGCGCGGCGGCCGCGGCAAGTCCATCGAGCGCCGAAAGATGCTGCTCGCGTTGCAGTACGAGTTCGGTGGCGGCAAGCGCGTTGGCCAGAAGCCTCGCCTCGGCCGCAACGCGGAAGGCGTACATGGCGGTGAAGGCGATCGAGGAGAGCACCGCCATCCATAGGCCGGCGACATAGATAAAGGGCATCTCCAGGGGCGCACCGTCATACCAGGGCAGCGGCAGATGGATAAACACCAGCAGGGTTGCGGCCGACATCACCAGCACGCCGAGAATGGCGGTCAGGCGCAGCGGCAGGGACGTCGCCGAAATGACGACAGGCACGGTCATCAGCAGCGCGAATGGATTGGTGAGGCCGCCGGTTATGTAGAGCAGGCCGGCAAGCTGCAGGCTGTCGAAGACGAGAATGCCGAAGGCCGCAAAGGGGGTGAGCCGGTGCGCCGCGGGAAAGCGGAAGGCGAGAAACAGGTTCATCCAGGCCGAGCAGGCGATCAGCGCGAAGCAGAGGCTGACCGGGAGCGGAAACTTCAGACCATAGGCGACAAAGACGACCGTCACGCTCTGGCCGACAATGGCGAGCCAGCGCAGCCGGATCAGCGTGTTTAGCCGCAGCCTCTGGCTCTGCTGGAAGTCGGGAGAACGCAAAACGTTGATCATGGCCATGGATTACAGCCGCGGAGGCCGAAGCGCTAGGTCCCGCGCGGCTTGGCCCGGGCCGTGGCGGCGGCGAGAAGCGGGTTTTCCGGCCAGACATGCCTGGGATAACGCCCGCGCATTTCGGCGCGCACCTCTGCCCAGGAGCCGCGCCAGAAGCCCGGCAGGTCGCGCGTCGTCTGGATCGGGCGATGCGCCGGGGACAGGAGTTCGAGCGTCAGCGGCATGGTGCCGTTGGCGATCGAGGGATGGCTATCGAGTCCGAACAGTTCCTGCACGCGCACGGCCAGCACCGGCCATTCGCCGTCATAACGGATCGGCACATGGCTGCCCGAGGGCGCGTTGAAATGGGTTGGCGCCAATGTGTCGATCTTGCGCTGCAAACCATGCGGCACCAGCGTCGCCAGCCCGGCCGAGACAGCGCCGGCATCGATCGCGGCAAAAGATGCAGCACCCGACAGGAACGGCAGCAGCCAATCGTCGAGGCGCTCGAGCAGAGCCGCGTCGGACATATCGGGCCAGGGTTCTCCAAGACCGCGATGCAGCCAGCCAAGGCGCTGGCGCAGCGTCTGCGCCTCCTTGCTCCAGGTCAGCAAAGAAACCCCATGCTCGCGCAAGGCATCGAGGATGGCGCGGTCGGCTTCTGCGCCGGTCGGCGGCGGCAGCATGCGCTCTGCAAGCGTGATGGCGCCGAGGCGCACTGTTTCGCGCACGCGCACTGCTCGCTTTTCGCGATCGAAGCTCGTCTGCCTTCGCGTCTCGATCCGGTCGGCCAGCGTGGCGCGGATATCGTCCTCGCCGATCGGCGCCGCCGCCGCAATGCGCGCGTTCTGCGCCTTGCCCTGCAGATCGGCGACCACCAGAAATGGCTCTCCCGCCAGCGGGTCGGCGGCGTCGACCATGGCGCCGGAGCCATTGGCCAGGACAAAGCGGCCGCGCTCGCCACGCGCCTTGGCCACGCGGTCGGGCCATGCGTGGACGAGCAGGAGACCGGCGGCAACAAGCTGGCCGTTCTGCACGCCTCCGGCCTGGCTGGCCAGCCGCTCGGCCAGTTGTCGTGCGGCTGTCGCCCGCGGCGATCGTTCGGACCGGAACCTGGCTAGCCGCCGCTCAAGATCGGCGCCCTCCCCGCCGAGGCCACGCTCGGTGAGCAGTACGGCAAGCATCGCCGCTTCGGCGGCATGGCCGTTCCGGGCGGCCTCGGCGACCATGTGCGCCAACCGGACCGGCAAGGCGAGCTTGCGCATCGCTGCGCCTGACTGCGTCAGGCGACCTGCCTCGTCGATGGCATCATGCGCGCGCAGCAGCGCCCTTGCCTCGTTGAGCGCAGGCGCGGGCGGAGTGTCGAGGAAGGCTAGGCGAGCGGGATCGGAGACGCCAAAGGCAGCGCAATCCAAAAGCATGCCGGAAAGGTCGGCTTCGAGGATTTCAGGTGGAGTGAAGGCTGGCAGTGCCGCCATCTGCTCCGCCCGCCACAGCCGAATAGCGACGCCGGCCTGCGTTCGCCCGGCACGGCCGGCGCGCTGGTCGGCGGAGGCCTTGCTGACGCGAACGGTTTCCAATCGGGTCAGTCCGCTGGCCGGCTCGTAGCGTGGCAGCCGCGACAGGCCGGAATCGATGACGACGCGCACGCCATCGATGGTGATGGAGGTCTCGGCGATGGAGGTCGCCAGCACCACCTTGCGGCGGCCCGCGGGCGCCGGCTTGATCGCGGCGTCCTGCGCCTTGCCGTCGAGCTGGCCATAGAGCGGGACGATGTCGGTATCGCCGCCGACCCTGCCCGCCAGCCGCTCGGCAGTGCGCTCGATCTCGCGCTGGCCGGGCAGGAAGGCGAGCACGCTGCCGCTCTCATCGGCAAGCGCGGCGCGGATGGCCTTGGCCATGGCGTCCTCGACGGCAATGCCAGCCGGCCGTTCGTCGTAGCGGATATCGACGGGAAAGGCGCGACCCTCGCTCTCGATCACCGGCGCGCCGGACAAGAGCTTGGCGACGCGCGCGCCGTCAAGCGTCGCCGACATGACCAGCAGGCGCAAGTCCGGCCGCAGCGCGCCCTGCACGTCAAGCGCCAGCGCCAAGCCGAAATCGCCGTCGAGCGAGCGCTCGTGGAATTCGTCGAAGATGACCGCCGAGACGCCAGGCAAGTCGGGATCGTCGAGGATCATACGCGCCAGCACGCCTTCGGTGACGACGAGGATCCGTGTCCGGGCCGAGCTGCGGTTCTCCATGCGCATGGCGTAGCCCACCGTGGCGCCCGGCTCCTCCCCCAGCAAGTCGGCCATGCGGCGCGCCGCCGCCCGCGCGGCGAGCCGGCGCGGTTCGAGAAGCACGATCTTGCCGTCACCCAGCCAGTCCGCGTCGAGCAGTGCCAGCGGCACCAGCGTCGTCTTGCCGGCGCCCGGCGGGGCCACCAGCACGGCGCTGCTGCCATGGCCGAGCGCTTCGCCCAGCGCCGCCAGCACGGCTGACACCGGAAGTTCTGGCAGGGGTTTCGTGGTCATCGCGGTCGCATATCAGCGGTCACCATGTCCGTGCAACCGGCTCAAAGCCTGGTGCGCGAAAACGGGTTCCAGCGCACCGTGCCGAGCCTCGCCTCCTCGCGCACCATCGTCAGCAGGCCGGAGCCGCCGACGACCGCGAGGCCGACCAATGACAGCCAGTCGGGATATTCCTGGAAGAACAGCGCGCCAAGGATGACCGCCCAGATAATTTGCGAATAATGCGTCGGCGCGACGCGGTTTGCCGGCGCGTATTTGGCCGCCAGCAATTGCAGCAGCTGTCCGCCGGCGGTGAAGGCGCCGGCTATCACCAGCCACACCAATTGCCTTGCATCGGGAAGCGTGAACGAGGTGGCTGCGGCGCCGATGCCATTGAACAGCAGCCCATACCCGACCAGCACGCCCAGCATCGTGGTGCGCTTTTCCTCCTGCGCCAGCGACCGCATCAGGATGACATTGGTGGCGGCCAGGAACGCGATGGTGAAGGCAGCGAGATGGCCAAGTTGCAATTCGCGGAAACCCGGCCTGACGACGAGCATGACGCCCGCGAACCCGAAGACGACCGCCAGCCATCGCCACGGGCCGACCTTCTCCTTGAGAATGATGGTGGACAGGATCGTGACGCAGAGCGGCGCCAGGAACACCAGCGCATAGACTTCCGCCAGCGGGATGGTGGTGAAGGCATAGACGCTGAGCACGCCCGACGCGATGCCGGCCCAAGCGCGGGCCTGCACGGCCCAAGGCCGGTTCGTACGCCAGAAGTCACGCCAGCGCTCATTGGCCGGCCTGCTGAAGAACAAGAAGCAGCCGGCGAACAATGTCGAGAAGAAGCCGATCTCGAATACCGTGAACTGCCCGCCCAGGCTTTTGACAACGGCGTCCCCGCACGAATAGCTTGCGTAGGCGATCAGGGCGAGCAGGATACCGTTCGTCACGTGTTTCCGTTCCGGGGGAGAGAGACTTGAAGATACTGGCCCTCGGCGCGCATCCTGACGACATCGAGATCTTCATGTTCGGTACGATGGCCGCCTATGCGGCGCAAGGCGCACAACTGGTTTTTGCCATAGCCACGGACGGCGCCAAGGGCGGCATGGGCGATCCGGCGGCGCTTTCCCGGGCACGCCGGGAGGAGGCAAGCCAGGCAGCCGGCCTGCTCGGCGCCGAGCTACGCTTCCTCGACTTCCCCGATGGCGCGCTGGTCGCCGATGCCGCGCTGATCGCGGCGCTCAAGGCGCTGATCGCCGAGACGAGTCCGAACCTGGCGATCACGCACGCGCCCAACGACTATCACGGCGACCACCGCGCGCTGTCGGATGGGGTGCGCATCGCGGCCTCGTTCGCAGTTCCGGTTCTGCATGCCGACACGATGGGCGGCACCGGCTTTGCCCCGACGCATTATGTCGATATTTCCGCCCATGCCGACATCAAGGCTGCGGCGATCCGAATGCATCAGTCGCAGGATCCGGAGCGCTTCGTCGATATCGCGCGAACGCAGAACGAATTTCGCGCCGGACAGTGCAACGGCGTTCAGGGCTCTTTGGCGGAAGCGTTTCGCTTCGAGCCGACCTTTCCTTTCGCCGACGTCCGCGCGCTGCTGCCGCCGGCACCGCCGATCCGGACAGTGATGGTGAGCGCCAGGCGCTTAGACTGATTGCTTGGCGCATTCGCGACGGACGCGGTTTCGCACGATCTTCAAATCGAGCTTGCAACCGGCGTTGGGAATGAGTGACGATTGCGGATGATCGGGGGGATACAATGAAGCATTTTTTCAATCGCAGGGAAACGATCGTCAGCGAGGCGCTGGATGGGCTGCTGCGGACCAGCGGCGCCGGCGATCTCGTGCGGCTCGACGGCTATCCCGAAATCAAGGTCATCCTGCGCGCCGACTGGGACAAGTCGAAAGTCAGTGTCGTGTCCGGCGGCGGTGCGGGCCACGAGCCCTCGCACGCCGGCTTTGTCGGCAAGGGCATGCTGACGGCCGCGGTTTCGGGCGAGATCTTTGCCTCGCCCAGCGTCGAAGCGGTGCTGGCGGCCATTCGCGCGGTCACCGGTCCGGCGGGCTGCCTGCTGATCGTCAAGAACTACACGGGCGACCGCCTTAATTTCGGTCTGGCGGCCGAGAGGGCGCGCGCGGAAGGCTTTGCCGTCGAGATGGTGATCGTGGCCGACGACATTGCCCTGCCTGACATCAACCAGCCGCGCGGCGTTGCCGGCACGCTGTTCGTACACAAGATAGCGGGCCATTTGTCGGAGACCAGCCATGACCTCGCCGAGATCGCGGCGGTCGCACGGGCAGCAGCCAAGGACATCGTTTCGCTTGGCATGTCGCTGTCGTCCTGCTCGATTCCGGGCCAACCGCATGAGGACAGGTTCGGCGCAGACGATGGTGAGCTCGGCCTCGGCATCCATGGCGAACCCGGTGTCGAGCGCATCGCTGTGCAGAGCGCCGACAGGCTGGTTGCGATCATGGCCGAGCGCCTCTCCGAACGGCTTGATCCCAGGGCTGCCTATGCGCTTCTGATCAACAATCTGGGATCCGTGCCGCCGCTCGAAATGTCACTGATCGCCAATGCGGTGCTTGGCTCGCCATTCGCCAAGTCCGTCAAGATGACGATCGGCCCTGGGCCGCTGATGACGGCGCTCAACATGAATGGCTTCTCGCTGTCGCTGATCCGGCTGGATGCGGCGCGCCAGGAAGCCTTGCTGGCGCCGGTGGGGCCGCACGCTTGGATGCCGGCGAAGCCGATTGCAGCACCAGTTGTCGTGCCCATCGTGAAAGCGGCCGAACAACCCGCCTCGCATAGGGCAAGCCAGGATGCTGGTACGAGGCGCCTGATCGTCGCGGTGTGCGAAAGACTTATCTCACTTGAAGCCGCCTTGAACGGACTGGACGCCAAGTCGGGCGATGGCGACACAGGCTCCACGGTGGCAACCGGCGCGCGCAGCATCCTCGAACGGCTCGATACACTGCCGCTTGCCAATCCTGCAGCGACCATGGGCGCGATGGGCGATATATTGAGCTCGTCCATGGGCGGTTCGAGCGGAGTGCTGCTGTCGATCTTCTTCACGGCCGCGGCCCAGGCCCGTTCAGGTGGCGCAAGCCTGGCCAACGCACTGCTTTCAGGTCTCGAACGTATGACCTTCTACGGCGGCGCAAGCCCCGGCGACCGCACCATGATCGATGCGCTTGAGCCGGCGCTGAAGGCGCTCGACGCCAATGGCCTGGAGGAGGCGGCAAGAGCGGCACGGGTCGGCGCCGAAGCCACCTCGGCCATGGACAAGGCAAAGGCCGGGCGTTCCGCCTATATAGGCGCCAAGCTCCAGGGCGTGATTGATCCCGGAGCCCATGCCGTTGCCGAGGCCTTCGCGGCGGCTGTCAAGATCGCGTCAGCCTGATGACATGCTTCATGGCCGCGTTGCACCTCTCCGGCAGGTCGGCGCAGCCTGCGTAAGCTTCGGGATGCGCGCAGCCAACGGCACGGTGTTGGCCTCTTCCCGGCTTTTCTGTAATCATCGGAAGATTCTTCCGCCATGACTGTCCAAGGTTGATGCTGCCACACCTCGCTCCCGTTGAAGAAAGATTGCTGCTGCGCTACGCCGATCCGGCTGCCCCGGCGGTCGAGGATGCCATGTCGGCGAAGACGTTGTGTGCCCTCCTCGATAATGCGGAATTCCATGGCGTCCTGCCGATCATGCTGCGCAAGCTCAGGGAGCGCGGCGATGCGCATCTGCCCGGAGATTCGGCGCTGCAAGCCAGGCTGGAGGATCTGCGCCACAAAGCAACAATCGCCACCGGGCAATCGATGCTGCTCCAATTCCATGGTGGTCGCATCATGAAGGGACTGGCGGAAGAGGCCATTCCGGCGCGGATCGTCAAGGGGCCGGTCTTCGCGCGAAAGCTCTATCGCCACGCGGCCGACAGGCCATTTACCGACATCGACATCCTCGTCGAGCCCGCCAATCTGTCGCGGGCCAACAAGGTAATCGCGGCGTGCGGTTTCGAGCTCGGCGGCGACGAGGCCGGATCCTACCAGTTGCAGGAGTTCAAATGGCTGGAAAAGGAAAACTCCAGCCTGCTGGTCGAACTGCATGGCGATCTCGTACACGACACCGGCATGCGGCGGCGGCTGTCGCTGGGGTTCCGCGAGCTGGGCATCATCGATGGCGAGGCGACCGACACGCCGGCGGCGCTGCTGACGATTGCTATCGTGCATGCCGCCGGCGGTCACAAATTCCACCGCCTACAGCTTTGCGTCGACGTGTTGCAAGGGGTGAGATCGCTGCAAACTCCTGAAGAGGAAGCCCGCGTGCTTGACGCTGCCCGAATGACAGGCATCGAACTGGAGCTGGCGATCGTGCTCGACGTAACCGGCCGACTGTTCGGCGAGCGACGCGCACTTGAACTCGCCGGCCGGATCAAGCCCGACCTCTCGATCCGATTGGCCAAGCGGCTGATCACCGCCAACACGCTGCTCCGGGTCAATTCCAGGGACAAGATCGGCTCGCGGCTGCGCCGCGATGTCTTCCGTTGGATCCAGCGGCTGGCCAAGCCCAGGCCGCAAGCCGCCTGACCCGATCGCTCAGTCGCGCGACGCCAGGGCTTCGCCGATCAGGGAGGCGCTGTCCGCCGGACGAGCGCCGACCTCCAGCCTGAAGGTCGGCACCGACGAAACCAGCTTGGCGATGGTTTCCAGCCGGCGCTTCTGCAGTGGCAGCAGGCCGGTCATCCCGGTGCGGACATTGTCCATTGCCAGCGCCACCATCGCGTCGGTGCGAGCCATCGGAACGAGCCGGCTCTGGCTGTCGGCCGATCGCGCGAGGTGCAGCAGCGCGGCCACCGGCCGGGCGGCCGCGTTGTCGACGCGCACGATCTCGCTCAGCCGTTCGAGCGCGATGGGCTGTTCGCCATTGCGATCCCAATCCGGGCCGAGGCATGGGGCGACCTGCGGGATCATTTGTGCCGTCTTCTGGTGGATTTTGACCGCGCGCGGCAGACCCCAGGCAACGACGCTGCCCGAAGCGGCATCCAGGATCATGGCGTCGTCCGAGCACAGGCCGAAACCTTGTGTCGCCAGCGCCAGCGACGTGGTCGTCTTGCCGGTGCCGCTGGGGGCGTGGATCAATACCACCGCCTCGTTGCCAGGCAGCGTCAGACCCGCCGTGTGCAGCATGTGCTGGCCGCCTGCGTCGAGTGCCGAATCCAGCACCAGCATCGAGGGCGTCCACGGCGCTTGCACGCCGGGACGGGTTCGGATTTCGGCCCACCCTTCCTGGCCATTGATCGAAGCGGTCTGGCGGGCGGGAAAAATGAGGTGGATGGTGCCGCCGTCCTGGATCATCCGGCAGAAGCCGTCGTCCGGTATCTCGCCGTCGAAGACCAGCGATCCGTTTGGCGTCTCGTCCAGCGGCTCGGTTTCACCGATGCGCAGGCGGAAATTTGGCCCGGCGGTTTCGGCAACGCGCAGGCTGCCGAGCATCCTGTCGAAAATCCGCAACAGGCCAGGGTTTTCGGCATGGATACCGAGGACGCGACCATTGAGGTCGTAACACGCGGAAGGCCCGGTCAAGCTGGTCGCGCCTGGCGCGAAGCTGCGTGGTGACGATAGATCTCAACCATGCCTGGCAGGCTGTCGCTGACCACCGGCCTGCCGTCGAGGCATACCCAGCAATGGGCCGACAGGCGCTGCGCATCCATGGATCGAGGGTCGATGCCGAAGCGCAGCTCCGGATCGAAACCCGCCAGGCGCAGGAAGCGATGGCCAAGCAGCCCTTCCCGCAGGCATCTGCGGTCGCGCATCAGCCAGGGATGGCGCACGGTGCGGTTGACGCTGGTCACGATGTAAGCGGCGGGCAAGCCGCGATAGGGGGTTGGAGAGGCAAGAGGCGCCCATCTAAGCACCTGTTCGAAGCTGCGTCCCCGGACCAGCAACGGCATGAGCCGCGCGCTCGCCCAGAGGTGACAGCGAAACAGGGCGCGCAGGAGAGAACCCGTCACCGTCATTCAACAGGAGCGGCGAGGATGCCTTCGGAAAGCAGATCCGTGGCCAGCGACGCCATGTCTTCGTCGAGCGTACCCTTGTCGACCTCGAACTCCTCGCTGAGCAGGCCGACGATCTGATCGAGGCTGCGCTGGCCGTCCACCTTGTCGAGAAAGGCTTCGGTCGTGCCATTGCATGTATAGAGCTGGCCGCTGCGCGCCAACAGCACGACGGCGCCGTCACCGACATGCTGAACAGAGGCGTCATCCGCCAGCCGCAGAACCGTTCCAGAGGCGATTTCCATTCCGACTCCCACCAAGCAATCGATATCCCAAGAATGCAGATAGCGCGGCGGTGGGACGCTGTCTATCGGTCCGACAGTTCAACCCGCCGGCGGCCGGTATGGCTGCGGCCGGTGCTTTTCCGGCCAAGATATCCCAGCTTGCCAGCCTTCTCCCGTCGGCACCGTTTCTGGAAAAGGGTTCAGCGCGAGAGGTCGACGCGTGGACCGGCAACGGGACGGCTGGTTGATTTTCTTCCCTAGAGTAAGGTAATATCGACCGGGTTCTTTGGGGGGTACACTATGCGTTACAATTGGAAGCGGGCTCCGACGAGCTTTGAACGGCACAGGAAAGCGTTGGCGGCGGCCCTTCTGATTGCCGGCGGCGTCGGCCTCATGCTCGTGGCCTTGCCCATCTAGAACAAGCGGCATTTTCGAATCTCAGAACGGCTTCGGCGGCGAACCTGTCGGCAAGGCTGACCGGCTACGGCGATTGGCGCCGATCGAACCCGTGGCCGATGCCCTGCGGCGAGCAGGTCCCCGGTCCAGCCATACCCATGTTTCCCTGCAGATGAAAATCAGGGAAGACATGCTCCAAAAAAACAGCTTAGGCTGTTCCCAAAGACAGCAAATCGTTCCTGGGGAGGGCACGGATGGCTTCACGCTATCACGAGGTCTATGACGGCTGGAAACGCGATCCGGAAAAATTCTGGGCGGACGCGGCCGAGGCCATCGACTGGTACTCGCCTTGGGACAAGGTCTTCGATGCCGGCGCCGGCGTCTACGGACGCTGGTTTACCGGCGCCACCTGCAACACCTGCCACAACGCCATCGATCGCCATGTCGCGGGCGGCCGCGCCGACCAGATTGCGCTGATCCATGACAGCGCCATTACCGGCCAGGTCCGGAAATTCACCTATGCCGAGATGAAACGCGAGGTGGTGGCCCTGACCTCGGTGCTGAAAAACCGTGGCATCCGCAAGGGCGACCGCGTCATCATCTACATGCCGATGGTCGCGGAGGCCGCCTTCGCCATGCTGGCCTGCGCCCGCATCGGCGCCGTCCATTCAGTCGTCTTCGGCGGTTTTGCCTCGCACGAGCTTGCCACCCGCATCGACGACGCCCAGCCGAAGCTGATCATTTCGGCTTCCTGCGGCCTGGAGCCCGGCCGCGTCGTTGCTTACAAGCCGCTGCTCGACAAGGCGATCGAGATGTCGCGGCACAAGCCGGACGCCTGCCTGATCCTGCAGCGCGACCAATTGCGCTGCGAGTTGAAGGATCATTACGACATCGACTACGCCGACGCCGTCGCGCGCGAGCGCGCGGCCGGCGCCAATGTCGACTGCGTGCCGGTGCTCGCCACGGACCCGCTCTACATCATCTACACGTCGGGCACGACCGGCCAGCCGAAGGGCATCGTGCGTGACAATGGCGGCCATATGGTCGCGCTGAAATGGACGATGGAGAACGAGTTCGGCGTCAAGCCGGGCGAGGTTTTCTGGGCGGCATCCGATGTCGGCTGGGTGGTTGGTCATTCCTACATCGTCTATGGGCCGCTGCTGCATGGCTGCACCACCGTGCTGTTCGAGGGCAAACCCGTCGGCACCCCGGATGCCGGAACTTACTGGCGGGTGATATCCGACCATGGCGTCGTCGCGCTGTTCACCGCGCCGACGGCGTTCCGGGCCATCAAGGGACAGGACCCGAAGGGAGACTTCATTCCCAGATACGACCTGTCGAAATTCCGCACGCTGTTCCTGGCCGGCGAGCGCGCCGATCCCGACACGATCAAATGGGCCGAGCAGAAGCTGAACGTGCCGGTGATCGACCATTGGTGGCAGACGGAGAGCGGTTCGCCGATGACGATCAACCCGGTCGGCCTCGGCGTGTTGCCGGTGAAATACGGCTCGCCGGGCGTGCCTATGCCAGGCTATGACATCCGGGTGCTTGACGATGCCGGTCACGAAGTGCCGCGCGGCACGCTGGGCAATGTGGTGGTCAAGCTACCGCTGCCGGCCGGCTGCCTGCCGACGCTGTGGAATGCGGATGAGCGTTTTCGCCAAGCCTATCTCGAGGAGTTCCCCGGCTTCTACAAGACGGCCGATGCCGGCATGGTCGACGAGGACGGTTATCTCTATGTCATGGCCCGCACCGACGACATCATCAATGTCGCCGGCCACCGCCTGTCGACGGGAGCCATGGAGGAAGTGCTGTCCGCCCACCCCGACGTCGCCGAATGCGCCGTGATCGGCATTGCCGATGCGATGAAGGGCCAGGTGCCGCTCGGCTTCGTGGTGCTGAACGCCGGTGTCGCGCGCGATTTCGGTCTCATCGAGAATGAGGTGGTCGCCTTGGTGCGGGAGCGTATCGGTCCTGTCGCCGCCCTGAAGACCGTTGTGACGATCAAGCGCCTGCCCAAGACGCGGTCAGGCAAGATCCTGCGCGGAACAATGCAGAAGATCACCGACAGGGAAGATTGGACGATGCCGGCGACCATCGACGATCCGGTTATTCTTGACGAGATCATCGCTGCCTTGAAGGAACGCGGATTCAGCCTTTGAGGGCATCAATCCGGCGTCAGACGGATTCCTTGCCGCGCACGTCCGACTTCTCCAGGTAATAGGACGAGTACCTGTCGAAGAACTTCTCGGATCCGCCGAACGATCCGTATCTGGCCAGTTTTTTCAGATCGACCTTGTTCAACACCAGACCAACGATCTTGTTTGCGACATAGGGTTCGGCATGTAGCAAGGACTGCACCATCGCGCGCGGCGTGCGCCCCCATTCGGTGACGAGGACGAAACCGTCCACCAGCGGCGCAAAGGCCTTCGCGTCGACGACCGGGCCGAGCGGCGGCAGGTCGACGACGATGTATTCGAATGTTTCCTTGGCGTTCTCGATGAAACGCCGCATTCCGGCCGAGGAGAGAAGTTCGCTGGTGTGAGAAAAGTGGCCGCGCGGCACGGCCGGAACAATCGCCAGCTTCGTCTGCCGGTCGATCTTGCCGACCGACTGCCAGGTCTGGCCGCTCACCACCGCTTCCATCAAGCCTTGCTCGGCCTCCATGCCGAGGCCGCGGCTGAGGCCGGGATTGCGCAGATCGCCGTCGACGAGCAGCGTCCTGGCACCATTGGCGGCAAGCAGCCCGGCAAGGTTCGCCGCGACCGTCGACTTGCCCTCGCCAGGGAGCACCGAGATGATGCCGATGACGCGGCTGCCTTGCCCTTCCATGACGACGTCGAAGGCGATCTTGGCGCTACGCAGCGTCTCGGAGAACATCGACGCGGGGGACTCGATGCTCACCCGCATGCGGGCCCGGTTTTCGGCGGCCGCCATCGATTTGGCGGCTTTGGAATCACCCCGGCTATCGCCCGGTTTGTCCTGCTTGCCGAGCTTGCCGCCGATTGTAGGCAGATAGCCTAGGAATTTGAGGCCGACGCGGTCGCGGACATCCTCTCCTGTCCGGAAGAACCGTTCGTTGAATTCGTTCAACCCGCCAAGGCCGGCGCCCATCACCAGACCAAGCACCAACGAGAGCCCGAGAACTACGACCGTGCGCGGGCTCGAGGCCGTGCGCGGCATCGAGGCGTCCGAAATGATGCGGATCTTGCCCACCGGGAAGGATTGCTGTTGCGCGGCCTCCTCATAGCGGCCGAGGAATGTCTGATAAAGCGTGGTGAGGGCCGTCGCCTTCTGATCGAGATCGCGAAGTTGCACGCGCGACTGGTTGTCGACGGAGCTCTTGCCCTGCGCCGCCGCCACATTGGCCCGGAGCGCGGTCTCGCGCGCCTGCGCCACCTCGTATTCGTTGCGATAGCTTTCGGTCAGCTGTTTCAGCTCGCCGAAAATCTGCGTCGATAGATCAGCCTTCTCCTTGGCGAGTGCCACCGCCTGCGGATGCTCGGAGCCGAAATTGGCCTCTACATCCTGCAGCCGCTTGGAGACGGCGAGATAGCGGGTCTTGAGCGCCGAGATGACCGAGCTGCTCGGCTGGTCGCTCGATATGGCGGCATCGTTGAACGCGTTGTCGGAGCCGCTCTCGATGATCGTCTTGTATTGCTGGTAACGGGCGCTGGCGCGCGCTGTGTCGGCCTGCGCCACGATGAGTTGCGCGTTCAGGTCCGAAAGCTGTTTGTCGCTCATCAGTTGGCCATCGCTGTTGGCGGCCAGACCGTGTTGAGCCCGGAATGTCTCGACCGCGAGCGAGGCTGCCTGGGAACTCTCTCGCAGTTCCGTCAGCCGGCCCTGGAGCCAGACCGCGGCGCGCTCGGTGGCGTCGAAGCTGGCATCGAGCTGATCGGCGAGGTAGGCATCGGCATAGGCCTTGGTGACATCGTGCGCGAGCGCCGGGTCCGTCGCCTGGTAGCCGATGGCGATCACAAAGCTTCGCCCAACTCGTTCGGCCTTGATCTCGCTCTGCAGCTTGAGGATCGCATAGTCGCGGCGCGACGTGGCCATCATCGCCTCGCGCGTGGCCGCGTCGGCCTTGGTGATGTCACCGCTGTCGGCCGGCGAACCGGGGCGGACAGACTGGATAAGCCCCCGGACAAAGCCGACACCAGTGGCAAGCGCCGACTGGGGAGGGTTCATGAAGGCGTCGTTCTGGTCGAGCTTCAGCTTGTCGACGACCACCGCGGCGAGACGTGTCGAGGTCAGGATCTCGATCTGGCTCAAAATGGCGGAATCGGTCTGCATCGTCGTCGACGCCGCGGAGATGTCGTCGACGATCTTGTTCAGGCCTTCGTCGATCAGCACGCTGCTGGCCGACTGGTATTTGGGTGGCGTGGTCTGCAAATAAAGCACGCCGAGGATAAGGCCGATGACGGCGCACACCAGGACCGCCTTGGCTTGCCGCGCGGCCATGCCAAGCAACTGCTCGACATCGATAAAATCCTCGCCGTTTTCCTGATCTGAATTCGGCAATGGCATTCTCTTGTCGAGAGGGAAGTTGGCATAATTCATGATCGGTCCAATTCCATAGCGTGCCCTATCCGAGGGTCGGGATGAGGCTCCATCTCAGTGTTCAGGCATGAGCCTTTCCAAAAACCGGAACGCGCTTTTGGAAACATGCTGCGGCTTGCAGGCGCCTCGATGGTTGGCAGCATCATGGCGAATGGCCGACGCTTCCCCGTGGACGACGGACGGCCCGCCCACGGCGGCGCCGCTTTCTGAAAATGCTCCCGGAACATGGGCATTATGCGGCTTCTTCCTGGCGTTCGTGCGATTGAACGAATGTCTGAAGCATGCCGACGGTCAATTCCAGCGCTCCGAATTCAAGTTCTTCACAGGCAAAGGCCGTCCTTTCATCGAGTTGCATCTTCATCTCCCCGCCCCGACGGCAAACCTTGCCGCCATTCTTCGAAACCGCGCCGCGATCGGCATGCTCATGTGGCCGACCGCCGCCGGATCGCTGAGCGCCGTCCCGATCGCCTTGAGCGGGGACCGCGCCTTGATGTGCTGGACCATCGACAGGAAGGAGATTGCCTTGCGCAGACCGCGGGCGCGCCGCGCAAACGCCGCCCGTGCATCGGCATCCATAGAGACGCCGCGGGCGAACTCGGCATCGGCCTCGCGCATCGCCTCGACATGGTGAAGCTCGAGCACGCGCGAGATGGAGCCGCCGCGGATATGATAGGCATAACCGATATCGGGCTCGGCCACGCACCTGCCACCTTTGGCCAAGGCGTTGGCCAGCAGGATGTAGTCTTCGCCGATCCTCAGTTTCTCATCATAGCGCAACCGGTTTTCATCCAGGAAACGGCGCTGGAAGATCGGCTTAAGATAGCCGAGGTTGAAGGTCGATTCGAAGACGATGTTGCCGGCGATGTAGGTCGCCAGCGATATCTCGCGCAGGTCTTCCAGATATTGCCTCGGAAACATCGCATCCCCGGCGACACCGTCCTCGCCGATGACCCGCAGATTGTCGACGGCGATCTGGGCATCCGCCTTTTCGGCGCGCGCGATCATGGCGGCGATCCGGCCGGGATAGACCGCGTCGTCGGAATCGAGAACCGCGATCCATCGGCCGCGTGCGGCCTCGATACCGGCATTGCGGGCCCCTCCTGGGCCCCGATTGCCGGCAAGGGCGACGACGCGGACGATCTCCGGCGGGTAGGCCCGCGCCACGTCCAGCGTCGCGTCGCTCGACTTGTCGTCGACGACGATGATCTCGACGCTGACATCTTTCTGAGCGATGGCGCTGCCGATCGCACGGTCCAGCGTTGCCTCGGCGTTGTAGGCAGCGATGACGAAGGAAACATCGGGTACCAGGCTGGCGTCAGGCACGCTTGCCTCCCTGCGGCGACGGCTGGCCGTAGAGGCGGATTTCGCGAACGCCCAAAAGGCCGCTGACGACGCCGACATGCATGATGCCGCGCAGCACGCTGCGGTTCCTGCGCACCGGATCGACGACAACCGGAAGCGCGACGGCGAAGCAGTAGATCGCCTTGGCAAAGGCCAGACCAACCTGCCTGGCAAGGTGAACCTGCCGGGCTAAGCCGAAGCCGCCGGCGCTGCTGCCTAGCAGGTGACCATGCGTCTGGCCGACACGGAAGCGGCGGCGGCCGAGCCAGTCGAACGCGGCCCTGGAGCGCGGCACCATTTCGTCCACCCAGGCCTCGGGCGCGAAGGCGATGCGACCGCCGGCCTTGTGCATCTGGTCGAAGAACTCGGTGTCCTCGCCGCCGGTCTGGCCGCGGGCCAGGCTGAAGCGCCGGCCACGCAGACTGTCGGCGCCGGTCCTGAGCAGCACATTGCAGGTGTAGCCGGTGCGGATCTCGCCGCGCACCCAGACGGGCAAGGTCGAGTGGAAATCGCCCTCTCGCATCCAGTCCGGCGCGTCGGGCCGATAAAGCGCTCTGACGGGGCCGAGCACGGCCGCGGCGTCGCTAGACTGTGAGGTCTCTACCAACTCGGCCAGCCAGCGGGACGTGGCCGTCTCGTCATCGTCGATGAAGGCGACGAGATCGGCCGAGCTGGCATCGAGGCAGGCGTTGCGCGCGATCGAAATGTTGCGCGCCGGGCAATGCCGGTAGATGACCGGCAGCGACAATTCCGCTGACAGCGCCGCTACCAAGTCGCGGGCGCTCGGCGTGTCGTCATTGTCGGCGACAATGATACGCACGTCGAACCCTTCGGGCACGTCCATGGCGCCGAGGGAGCGCAGCGTGTCGGCCAGTTCCGGCCGGCGGAACGTGCATACGCCGATGTCGATACTCCGGTTCCTGCCCGCCATCAGGCCACCTCGCGCCGGGCACCGAGGCGCAGAAGCTGCAGCCAGAAGCCGACGGACCAGCCGAGATGCATGATCATCGCCGAGATGCCCGCCAGCGCGATATCGGGATTGCGTTGGCGAATGGCCGTCCACAGACCGTAGCCCAGGCACACCGACGCCCAAAGCAGAAGCGGCACCGCCGCCAGCCAATGCACGAAAGAGAGGACCGACAGGAGAACGACGGGAAACACAAGCAGCGGCACCATCTGCCGGACCTTGGGGACGACCCGGTGCTTCAGCACATTCCTGGCGCGGCCCCGGCCATAGCCTAGATACTGGACATAGAGACCCTTCAATGAGGTGCGCGGATAGTACACCATCCTTGTCTTGCCGCTCAGCCAGATGCGGTAGCCAGCCTGTTTCAGCCGATAGTCGAGTTCGGCATCCTCGTTGTGGCTGAAGGTCTCGTCATAGCCGCCGACGGCTTCGAAAGCCGATATCCGCATCAGCGCGTGATGACCATGGTCGGCCCACTCGCCGGCTGAAAGATGCCGGTGCCTGGAGCCGCCCGTGCCAAGCCTGGAATTCTGCGCCGCAGCGGCAGCCTTTTGAACGGCGCCGCTGCCGCTTGTGAGCATCGAGACGACAACCGAATCGGCGCCCGTGGCCAAAGCCTCTTCGACCAGCCGCTCGCAATAATCCTCGGGATAGCCGCCATGCGCGTCGATCCGGACGAGATAGTCGGCACCCTCGCCGAAGGTCGCCACCGCGAGGTTGATCGCCGCGCTTTGGATGCGCCGATTGTTGTGAAGCAGCGTAACCCGCGAATCCTTGCCAGCGATATCGGTCACGATGGCCAGGGTGCCGTCGGTGCTGCCGCCGTCGGCCACAACGATCCTGGCACCAAGCCTCGCGGCCGATGGCCGCAGCCGATCGAGTAGCGCGCCGATATGGGCCGCTTCATTCAGGCAAGGAACAACGATCAGGATGGCGGGGAGCGCTTGCGTCATCGGGCGATGTCGATCCTTATGCCAAGGCTTCGGCCGGCAGCGGGCCTCGCAAGCTGGTCAGATGGCGAAGCCTTTCGACCAGCGCCCGGCAGTCGCCGCGATCATGGCTCCACATGCTCGGATCGTGAGCGGCCACGCGCGACGTCAAGCGGCTGAAGCGGTTCTGGTCCATCCCGCCGAGGGCGGCGTCGAGGGCACCTGCCGTTGCCTGCGGCAGCAGGACGCCGATTCCCTGCCGGTTGAGGAACCGCCCTGTCTCGGTGTTGCCCATCGAGATCGGTACAGCACCAAAGCGGCAGCCCTCATAGAGCCGGTTGGGCAGAAGCCATTCGGAGTTCCGCCCCGCTTCGAAAAAATCGATCGCCCATGAAAAATGGATATCCCTGTAGATCGCCGCCATGTCCTCAGGATTGCGGTAGGGCCCGCGAAACGACAGAAACGGCTCCGATTCAACATAGCCGTGAAAGTCGGGGAATTCGGACAAGGCCGGCCGGCCGCGCAGCACGATCTCAAAGCGCCCCTCCATGCGGCGCGAAAACTCGGCCAGCAGTTCGAGCGAGCGGCGGCAGCGTAGCGCGCCGAACCAGCCGATTCGCCACGGCGGAGCCGCAAGATCGCGTGCGCCGGGGTTTTCATCGGGCAGAACAGCGACGGCGTTGAAATACTTGTTCTCGAGCAACTCGATCGGCGCCGCGACCTGACCGTAGGGGTCGAAATAATTGGAAATGAAGGCCGGCGAACTGGTCACAAGAAGCTTCACGTCCCGGGCCAGAAAGCGTTCGGTCGCGCGCAGCCCCTTCCCCAGCATGTCGCCGCGCAGCAACAGACGATGGATATCGAGGCATTCGTAGACGATCGGGACCGAGGCACCGAGGGCCGAGTTTGCGCGCCGCGCAAGCGCCAGCATTTCCAGATTGCGAGCGATGATGAGGTCGGGCCTGGGGATTTGGCCGAGCGTTGACCCTATTGAGACGGCCGCCCTCGCGACCGCCGCGATGCGTTGAGCAAAGTGTCCGTCGCGTGTCGCACCGAGGTCTATCGGCCGCAATCCCTCGATAGCCACGATCGGATCGGCGCTTCGGCGGAAGCCCGCCAGGGTCACCCGGGCGCCGCCTGCCCTGAGCATCGTAATCCGTCGGCGCACCGCCGGGTCCGACACGTCATGGACTAGGTACAACACGTGCAGCATCAAGACTCTACCGCTGTTGGCCCACCCAGGGAGGATCGTAGTACAGGTCTTGCTGCATCGCAACATTTTTGGTGCAGCGTAGCAAGAATCGACGTTTTCTGTTGCGCTGCAAAATTATTGTCGTAGTTTGTCCGAGGCGGCGGTCACGGATTTTCGGGTTTGGAATCCGTGCAAAAATCAGGAATCCTGAATTTGGAAGCCAATGCATTCGACCCGCCGGAAGGTTCGCTGCGCAAGTCCGTCGGACGCGGAGCAGTCGTGACCGCCATTGCGCAATCGGTGCGGGTCGGCACGCAGATCGTATCCGTCATCGTGCTGTCGCGGCTGTTATCGCCTCAGGATTTCGGCGTCCTGGCGATGTGCGCGCCGGTGCTGGCATTTATAGCGTTGTTCCAGGATTTCGGTCTGACCCAGGCGACTGTCCAGAAAACCGGCCTGCGGCGCGAGGAGGTAAACTATCTTTTCTGGATCAATGTCGCGGTCAGCACCTCCCTGGCTTGCGTGCTCGCCGGCGCGGCGCCCCTGGTCGCGGCGTTCTACGGCGAACCGCGCGTCGCCGGCCTGGTGGCCGCGTTCGGGCTGCAAATCATAACCTACGGGCTTGGCGCCCAGCATCTTGCACTGCTGACGCGCCGCATGCAGTTCGGCCGCCTGGCAATCATCGACATCATCGGTGCCGTAGCCGGCCTGGCCGTCTCGATCGCCTGGACCTTCATAGACCGCTCCTACTGGGCGCTTTTCGCCGGCACGCTGACCTCAGCCGTGCTGCCGACGCTCTGCTATTGGGGGAGTTCGCATTGGAGGCCTGGTCTGCCGCGCAGGGTTGCCGGAATCAGCACGCTGATCAATTTCGGGGCCGGGATCACCGGCTTCAACTTCGCCAATTTCTTTGCCCGCAACCTCGACAATGTGCTGATCGGAAAATATTGGGGCGAGGCCCAGCTTGGCCTTTACGACCGCGCCTACAAGCTGCTGCTGTTTCCACTGAGCCAGATCACCAACCCCCTGTCAAAAGTGATGGTACCGGCTCTGTCCAGGCTGAAGGACGAACCTCACCGTTACCGCAGCGCCTATCTTCGCGTCATTCCGCTTATCCTGATGGTCGCTCTTCCCGGTGTCGCCTTCGCCACCGCGATGTCGGATGTGCTGATCCCGTTCGTGCTGGGCGAGCAGTGGCGCGGCAGCGCAAGCATCTTTCTGGCGCTCGGGTTTGCGGGCTTGCTTCAGCCGCTCAACAATCCGGCGGGCTGGCTTTTCGTCAGCCAGGGCCGCTCCGGCGACTTCATGCGCTGGGGTATTGTCACTGCCGTGACCTCGGTGCTGGCCTTCATCATCGGCCTGCCCTACGGCGCGCTGGGCGTTGCGATCGCCTATGCGGTCAGCGAATATCTGAGGACGCCATTTCTCTGGCTTTATATCGGCAAGACCGGTCCGCTGCGTGCGATCGACATGCTGCGCGCGGCGACACCGTTCGTCCTTGGCGCCCACCTGGCGCTGGCGGCGGTCTGGTTTGCCAGATCGATTCTGCCCGAGCCCCGGCTCGCGGCGCTGGTGGCGGCCGTGGTGCTGTCCTACGCGGTGACCTTCGCCGTGGCGATGCTGTTTGCGGCCGGGCGCGAAGCCATGCGCGAGGTGCTGAAGTTCCTCCCGGCCAGAAGTCCGCGCCTGATGGAAAGAGACGCAAACTAGCCTTGCCGGACTGACGAGGTCAGCGGCCTCGGCATCCTCCATGAACGAACGATAAGGATTTGGACCATGCATTATCGCTCGATAGCCGACATGAACGACACGATCGTCGCCCATTTGCATCGTTTGCCGCGCGACATCGATCTCGTGGTCGGCGTGCCGCGCAGCGGCATCCTGGCGGCCAATTTGGTGAGCCTGACCGCCAACATCGCGATGACCGACCTCGACAGTTTCATCGACGGGAAGATCTACACGTCCGGAATCAGCACCAAGCGTCGGGCGTCCCTTGATCGGGGGGTGGCCGAGATGCGCAAGATCCTGGTGATCGACGACAGCGTGAACCGTGGCGACGCCATGCGCGAAGCGCGCCGCCGCATAGAGGCGGCGGGGATACGGGCGGACTTCATCTTCGCGTCGGTCTATGGCCATCTGCCCCGCCATGACGACATCGATTTCGTGTTCGAGACGGTGCCGCATCCGCGCATGTTCCAATGGAACTTCATGCACCACATCTTCCTGGAACAAAGCTGCGTCGATATCGACGGTGTGCTCTGCCTTGACCCGACCGAGGCGGAAAACGATGACGGACCTGCCTATGAGAAATTCCTCGGCGAGGCGCGGCCGCTGCATGGGCCGACCCGCAAGATCGGCTGGCTGGTCACCAGCCGGCTGGAGAAGTACCGGAAGCTTACCGAGGCATGGCTCGACAAGCATGAGGTGCGATACGACAAGCTGATCATGCTCGACCTGCCAAGCAAGGCCGAAAGGCAGCGGCTTGGGGTGCATGGGAGCTTCAAGGCCGACTTCTACAGGAAGTCAGGCGCCCTCCTGTTCATCGAAAGCGAGTATCGTCAGGCGGAGAACATCGCCAGGCTCTCGGGAAAACCCGTCCTTTGCGTCGAGACGCATCAGGTGATGCTGCCGCAGCCCATGTCGCTGGCGGCGCTCGGCCAAGCGACCAGAAATCTGCCCAATAGGCTGAAGCATGCGGGCGAGCCCGCCGGACGCCAGGCGATGTTGAAAAAGGCGGCGCGGACCGTGCTCGGCGAGAATGGCTATCAGGCGCTCAAGGGCAGGCTGAAGAGAGCCAATTGATGGTCGCGGCAACCGCGAGGAGCGTTTTCCATGGCTGAAGATCCCTACATCAGCATCATCATCCCGGTGTGGAATGGCGAAGACCGCATCGCGGCGACGCTTCAATCGATTGCCGAACAGACAGCGCCAAGGGACCGTTTCGAGGTCATCGTCGTCGACAATGGCTCGACCGACGGCACGGTGGCAATTGTGAACCGGTTCGATTTCGTCACATTGCTGTCTGAACCGCAGCCGGGCTCGTACCGGGCGCGCAATCTCGGACTTGCCGCCGCCCGCGGCGACTATGTGCTGTTCACCGATGGCGACTGCGTGGCGGACCCGGACTGGGTCATGCAGGCGATCTCCGCGACCACGCGCCTTCCCGATGTAGACCTCCATGCCGGCCACATCACGCTGTTTCGGGAGGACAAAGCGGGGCCGTTCGCCGCGCGCTACGAGGAACTGACCGCCTTCAATCAGGAGGTCAATGTCCGGTTCGGCCATTGCGTCACGGCCAACTGGCTTTGCAAGCGCGAGCTCCTGCTCTCGATCGGTGGCTTCAATCAGGATCTGCTGTCGGGCGGAGATATCGACTGTTCACGGCGCATCGTGGCGGCAGGGCACAGGCTGCGCTACCTGCCTGAAATGATCGTCAGGCATCCCACGCGCGCGAAAATGATCGATCTTATCCGAAAGCGTCGCAGGGTGGTCGGCGGACGCTGGCACCTGGAAAGGATGAAGCCGGCAAGGATCGTCGGGGCCGCCAGGATGTTTGCCAGCGAGTCCATCCAGCAATCGCGGTGGACGGTCAGGGCAAGCATGGAGAATTGGGCCAAGCCGGGGGTCGTGGCGGTCATCATGGTGCTGATGCTGACCGCGCAATTCGAGCTCCTGCGCCTGGCCGCGGGCCGTCCGGCCTATCGGTCCTGATTGCCGAGGAACGATACGCGTCGGCTTGCAGCCAGAGTTTTGCAGCCCTGAAGCGCGTGGAGCCGCTGAGAGGGGCTCGCTTAGAGCAATTCACCGTTTACCTGGAATTGCTCTAGGCCACCTGGAGAGAGCGACGCTGCGAAGCGTGTTCGAGGACACCAAGCAGATCGGCGAACTGCCGTGCAGGATCCATCGCCGGTCGCCTGGAAAATTCCGATGCTGCCGCTGACAGCCCGTCGTAGCGGGCCCGATCATTCCAGAGGGCCCTGACCGCGCCGGCCCAGTCCTCTATGGGAGCGTCGTAGTCCAGCACGACGCCGCCGGGCCCGATCGCCTCCGGCAGTCCGCCGCGATTCGACCCGATGACGGGAATTCCGCTGCAATGCGCTTCCGAGGCAACCCGCCCCCAGGCCTCTTCCCATTTGCTCGGCGCAAGCAATATCCTGGTTCGCCCGTAGACGGTTCTCATGTCGCTGGTGCGGTTTTCCAACCTGACATTGGCCAACGGGGCAATCGTCTGCTCGATCAGGGCCCTGTGGTCATCGTTGAGCTTCCAGCTTTCCACGAAGAGAAACGGGATTTCGGGACATTGGCGAGCAATGGATACCGCCAGTTCGAAACCTTTTTCATTGTACGGATTGATGAAAGTGACGAAATCCCTTGTGGTTGCGGTGGCGTAGAGCTCCGGATCGACGGTCGGCGGGATGACGGTCGAATCGATTCCGAACTCCCGCTTGTATGTTTTCGCGGTGAAGTCGGAATTGGCGACATAGACGGCCGAATGCAGGTCGCGGGGATCGCCGCCCAGCTCGTGAAATTCGACGTTTCTCAAATAGACCACGAGCGGAACGCCCAGGCTCTGCAGGGCTTTGCCTATCGGAACCGACTGGTGGCACTGGACGACGGCAACGTCGGGCTTGAACCAATCCTTGGCAAACCCGACGGCCTCCCATGGAAACCATGCGCGCGCGACGGGGTAACCTGGAAAATTGTCGATGGCGGCCGGCTGGCGCAGCAGCTTCATCTTGAGCCGCGCCCTCATCCCAAAAAGACCATCGCCAAACAGCGACGCCAGGACAGCGGCTTGGTGACCGCGGCTTTGCAGCTCCTGGACCAGGTGATGGGTGCTCGATTGAACTCCGCCGCTGAATTCGGGCAGATAGCCATTGCCGATCGCGAACAGAACTTTCATGGCTTAGACCTCCTCGCGTTTCGTCGGCGCGGCCGAAAAGACGTCCGCGTCATCGACCTCAATTTACCCCGAAGCCCGCGCCGTCACGGAAGTGGCGACGGGCTCCGGGATCGAGTGATCCCGGCTGACCCAATCCTGGTCATGCCGCCATTCTGCCGATCGAGTGGTACTCGATGCCATGCCGGGCGAGGACCTTGGGGTCGTAGAGATTGCGGCCATCGAAGATGACCGGCGTGGTCAGCGCGTCCTTGAGCGCATCGAAGGATGGCGCGCGGAAACTCTTCCACTCGGTGGCGATCAGCAGCGCATCGGCGCCGCGTAGCGCCGCCTCCTTGGTGCCGCACAGAAGCAGGTCGTCGCGCAGGCCGTAGATGGCCTGGCACTCCTGCATCGCCTCGGGATCATAGGCCTGCACCTTAGCACCGGCCTGCCAGAGCGCTTCCATCAGCACCCGGGCCGGCGCCTCGCGCATGTCGTCGGTGTTCGGTTTGAAGGCCAGGCCCCAGAGCGCAAAGGTCTTGCCTTTCAGATTGCCCTTGAAATAGCCGGTCACCTTGTCGAACAGCACCGACTTCTGCGCGTTGTTGCGCTCCTCCACGGCACGCAGCAGCTTGGCGTCGAACTGCACCCCCTCGGCCGTCTTGATCAGCGCCCGCACGTCCTTGGGGAAGCAAGAGCCGCCATAGCCGAGGCCCGGATAGATGAAATGGTAGCCGATGCGCGGATCGCTGCCGATGCCCTTGCGGACTTCCTCGATGTCGGCGCCCAGCTGCTCGGCCAGATTGGCCATCTCGTTCATGAAGCTGATCTTGGTCGCCAGCATGCAATTGGCGGCGTATTTGGTGAATTCGGCGCTGCGCACGTCCATCACGATCATCTTCTCATGGTTGCGGTTGAATGGCGCGTAGAGCTCGCGCATCACCGCCTCGGTATCCTCGCTGTTGGTGCCGACGATGATGCGGTCAGGCTTCATGCAGTCGGCGACCGCGGACCCTTCCTTGAGGAATTCCGGGTTGGAAGCCACGTCGAAAGCGAGGTCTTCGCGGCCTCTCTTCTTGAGAGTCTCGGCGATCCTGGCCTTGACCTTCTCGCAGGTGCCGACCGGGACGGTGGACTTGCCGACGACGATCTTGGGCCTGTCCATCTCGCGGCCGATGGTCTCGGCGACCGCCAGCACGTATTTGAGGTCGGCCGAACCATCCTCGCCGGGCGGCGTGCCAACCGCGATCATCTGGATCTCGCCATGCCTTACCGCGGCGGCCGCATCGGTGGTGAACTTGATGCGGCCGGCGGCGTGGTTCTCCTTGACCAGGCTCTCCAGCCCAGGCTCGAAGATCGGGACGAAGCCCTGGTTGAGGCGCTCGACCCTCTCCGCGTCAATGTCGACGCACACCACCTGGTGCCCCACTTCGGCAAGCACCGCGGCCTGTACCAGACCGACATAGCCAATTCCAAAGACCGTCAAATTCATTCGGTTTCGTTCCCATGCAAAGCGGCCGAGCGCCGGTCCAGCCAGTTCAATTCATTCTCGACTATTTTACGGTGCATGCCAGCGATTCGGGAAACTGGCAGGGATCGCCAAGGGCGGTGAAGGCGACGCGCTCTATCTGCATCGTGACCTTGCGGCCCGGATCGGCGAACGCCCCCAACCAGCCCTTCATCGTATCGCTTCCCCAAAGGCTGAAGAAAATCTTCTGCGCATGGCTCGGCAGCTTCGCCGGATCGGTGATGGTGTTGACCAGCTGACCGTTGAGGTACCAGCGCAGGCTGTCCTTCTGCCAGACAAAAGCGTAGTCGTTGAAAGCGGTGTCCGTCCCGCCTGGGACGGGGACCAGCTTTTCGTTCTTGCCCTTGCCATCGATATAGGCGTTGACCTGCACCTTGGAGGTGTCCTTGGTGAGTATCTCGAAATCGATCTCGTCCCAGGGCTGCTTATCGTTCGGTCCGATATAGGAAAAAAATGCCGCGTTGAGGCCAGAGCCGGTGTCGGTCTTGATCCGCGCCTCATAGGTGCCGTAGCCGAAGCGCTGCTTGGTCTGCACCTCGCCGCAGGCGAAGTCGCGATCCTTCAGCTTCTGCTTTTCGAAGCCGAGTGACAGAACGCCCTCGGAAACGGCGACCTGTCCCTTAGACCATGTGCAATTCTGATGGCTGCCATTGTTCCATCCGTCGGAAACATACCAGCGTCCCCGGTCGAAGCTCTTGAAATCATCGACGAATGACGGCGACGTGGGCATGTCCTGCGCCAAAGAAGGGGTCGTCGACAGGCCCCCGAGAGCGGCCGCAGCAAGCATCGCCAAGACCGGACTGAGCCGTGTGGGGTCAGCCTGGGTGAATGGCTTTGCGGGGCTTGGCATGGTGGCCGTTGTTTTTAGATCCGAACTCATTTCAAACTCACCTTTGTGCTGCTTGCCCCCAACCCAAAGTCGACGTTTCGGACCGCGCTTGAACGGGCCAACCTCGATTTCCTCCGTCACCCTCCCGAAAAACCTCTCCGCGGGGTATGAGATTGAACGCGCCATCCGTTCTCTTCACCGACCGGCCGATTCGCCGGTTCGCAGGGCCAATTTCGCTTGTCGCTAATTTGCTGCACCGCAACATAGAGTGCCATCCACGGGGCCGCGAGGCAACCATCCAATTCGTAAACTCATGATTCCGACCGAAATGGTCCGCCGTTCGGCGGATGCCAGACGGCCACGCCATCTGTCTGACCGGGGTCACGGCTGTTCGGCTAGACCTCTGCCAGCCATGAGAAAACGCAGTGGCGGTACTTGCCTGTTGCTTGACACCAGGCCGACGCGCCGAGACAGGCCGTCGAGCTTGTCGGCGGCTAGACCGCGAAGGATGGGCATAAGGTTGGACCGGCTGGACAACGCATAGGCCCCGGCCGCTGCCAGGCCGCTCTCGGCCTTTACATCGAGGAAGTTGCGCAGCCGGTATTTGTCGCGCACGTGCCGCTCGTGACGCCGCAACACCGCCCTTGAAGCTTCAGGCAGGCGGTCGATCGACAGCAACGCCAGATCCGCATCGGCAAGGCGCTTCAAATCCTGCGTCTTGTGGCGACCGCTGAGCGAATCGGCGCGGACGATGGCGCCGTAGCCGCAGGAGCGGATGATTTTGAACCGCGCACCACACGCGACCGCGCGCGCATAGAGCTCATAATCTTCGCCGAGGCGCAGACTCTCATCGTAGCGCAGGCCGTGGCGGTCAAGGAACTCACGGCTGATCACCGGCTTGAGAAAACCAAGTTCTCCTCGTTGTACCCGACGCCTGGAAATATTGCCTTCGACAAAGCGGTCGAAATCAAGGAATTCCGGATCGGCGGCAAATCGCGGGGCGACGATTTTCGTGGCATCCTCCGTTGTGCCGTCCCTGATGAGCATGATGTTGTCGGCCGCGAAGTCCCAGTCGGAGGCTGCAAACAGATTGCGGAACCGGCCCTCGAGGAAGAAGTCGTCGGCGTCCAGAATGCTGATGAAGGGCGATCTCGAGCCGGCTATCGCGGCGTTACGTGCGACCGAAGGGCCGCGATTGTTGTCAAAACGCATCACAATGAGCCGCCCGCTTCCGTCATCGGCGGACCTGGCGACCGCCGCGGTCTCGTCGGTGGAGGCGTCGTCGACGACGACTATTTCCACCACCTCCGGTTCGCGCAAGGCTGAGGCAATGGCAGTTGCAATTGTCGGCGCCGCGTTCCTGGCCGCGATGATGACGCAGACTTCAGGTGATGTCATCGACATGGATTTGCCTCCTGACAGGTAATCGACTTGTGTTCGCCCTCACCAGCAAAGCCCGCGCGAATCTCCATAACGGGATAAGATGTCGATGTCATCGGAGATGGCGCACGCCCAGGCCGGCCGGTCCGGTCGGCAGAAACCAGGCACGGTTAGCGGCAGCCATGGCGAAGAGACCCGACCGATGGGCATCAGAGAACGCTCTCATGCGAGGAGAAATGACCGCTTGGATCCATTCGGACAGATTCAGCTGCCGAGGACGCGCGGCAGCCAGCCTCAGCGCGGGTTTGCGTCGAGCTAGTGCAGGCTGCGCCTGGCGCCCAATTTCTCGCTTTCGCGGACCTCGGACGACTTCAGTTTTCTTTCCGCGTCGCGAGCCAGGTCGGCAGGCGTGGGTGTGCTGGTGGCGATCAAGGCATAGACAAGCACGAAGTAGCCTGCCTGGATGACAATGGCGCAGACGATGACGCGCACCAGCGTCGTGCCCACCGACGCTCCGCCCAGCCACGACCAGCCAATGACGATCGCAAGCGCGAACAGCATTCCGACGATGAATTTTGGAAGCGCCATAAACCCAACAGCCCATAAACCGGCCCGGGTCCTTTGAATGATTGCCCCACCCGAGCGTCGTCCCTTGTGGCATGGGCCTTTTTAGTCGCCCACACTCGGCCGGTTGTTTCCGGCCTTTCAAACCCGTCGCCACACTGACAGGTAATAGTCTGCAATTGTATTAAGGCGAACAATGTGCGGCAAGGGCAACTCCAGATATTTTTGGTTAGTATTTTGCCAGGGATTCCAGCATGCTGCAATGCACACCGAGGACTTGGGATCGGACAAACTTTGCCTCCTCCTGAGCGGATTTTTAAGACGACTGACAGTAGTTTTCCTGGGTTAGCGCGACCATCATGACATTCCAAAGCACTAATATGCCATTCAGAACCTGAGATCGACCAGGTGGCCTAAAATCCGCCGCAAACCAGCCTTCGTTCTTCCGATGGCGCCCATTTATTGTCGTAAATCTGTTTCCCGTTCTGAAATTTGTGCATGACTAGCTTATTATTTAGTCAAATCCTAACGAGACTATTTCGAGGCTGCGGGAAATCGTGTGTTGCGCTGCAACATTTTTTTGGTATCGTGCGCTGAACCATTCGTTCAACGCATGGAGTTTTCGGCATGAGGGATGTTGCCAAGTCGGCCACCGCGGACTTTTCGCAGGCCGACACCGATGTTCCGCCGCCGATCGGCGGTCTGGTCAAACGTGGCTTCGATATCGTTGGCGCTCTAGTGGGGTTGATCGCCCTCAGTCCGCTGTTCTTGATGATAGCCTTGCTCGTCAAGTTTTCGGACGGTGGTTCGATCATGTATGGCCACAGGCGCATCGGACGCGGCGGGCGGGTCTTCCATTGCCTGAAGTTTCGCACCATGGTTCCGGATGGTGACAAAGCGCTGGCTGCCTATCTTGCCAGCAACCCAGAAGCCAAGGTGGAATGGCTGACGACGCGCAAGCTGAAGAACGACCCGCGCGTGACGCGTGTCGGCGCGGTCTTGAGGAAGCTCAGCCTTGATGAGCTGCCGCAGATCCTGAACATCCTGCAGGGAGACATGAGTCTGGTCGGCCCTCGGCCAGTCGTGCTCGAGGAACTGGATATCTATGGCACCTCCGCGGTCTATTACCTTAAGTCGCGCCCGGGCCTGACCGGCCTGTGGCAGGTCAGCGGCCGCAATGATGTCTCCTATGACAGCCGCGTCGCTTTCGACCGCCACTATGTCGAGAACTGGTCGCTGATCGAGGACGTGCGAATCATCATCAAGACGGTTCCGGCGGTCTGGATGTCGCGCGGCTCTTATTGACCGGCCGGGCTCCGGGACCAGCTCCGGCTCGACATTCTGCGGCTAGCGCATCGGGCGATGGGGCTAAAGCGGATCGGATTGTTCAGTTGAAAAACGCTAAATTGAAAGCCTTTCGCGGCGGCCCTTGTTCGGCCCGCCTGAGTGTACGGCTTGCGGCTACGTGCCTCGCCATGTCGCTGCTCGTCCCTGGCGTCGCCGCCGCCGACGAGTATCACCTCGGCTCGCAAGACAAGCTCACCATCCGTGTTGCGGAATGGCAGACGGTCGAGGGCACATTCCGCGACTGGTCTGCGGTCAATGGCGAGTACACGGTCGGCCCTGCCGGGACGCTCTCGGTGCCGTTCGTCGGCGAGCTGCCCGCGTCGGGAAAAACCACATCCGAAGTCGCCGCCGCGATCGGGGAAGCGCTGCAGCGTAAGCTCGCGCTGCCGGACAAGCCCGAAGCCTCGGTCGAAATGGCGCAGTTCCGACCGTTCTATATTTCAGGCGAGGTGCAGACGCCCGGGCAGTTCCCCTATGTGCCCGAGTTGACGGTGCTGAAGGCTGTCAGTGTCGCCGGTGGCATCAGGCGGATTGCCGATTACGGGCCTCAACTCGGCAAGGACCTGGTCACCGCCAAGGGAAATTTCGACATTTATGACGACCAGCACGTCCGGCTTATCGTCAGGCGCGCGCGCATCGACGCCGATATGGCTAACCAGGCCAGCTTCGAAGTGCCGAAGGAGGTCGAGGGCGATCCGAGACTGCCGGCGATCGTTGCCGACGAGATGACGATCCTGGCGGCCGACCAGAAGGCGTTGAAGCTGAAACTCGAGGCGCTCGACGAATTGAAAAGCGTCTTGCAGGCAGAAATCGAGTCGCTACAGAAGAAGGTCGTCAACCAGCAGAAACAGGTCGACCTGGCGCAGCAGCAGCTCGCCGGCATCGGCCCGCTGGCACAGAAAGGACTTGTCGCCAATTCACGGCTGCTTGATTCGCAGCAGACGGTCGCCGACCTTCAGGGCAAGATCCTGGACTATGAAACCGCCATCCTGACTGCCCGGCAATCGATCAGCAAGGCGACGCAGGACGCCATCGATGCCCGGAACTCCTTGAGTTCCACTCTTGCCGTAGACCGCCAGCAGACCGAAGCCGACCTCAATGAGGCAGCGCTCAGGGTGAACATGCAGAAGGGCCTGATGGTTGTGGCCAACGATCCATCGATCAGAGCCGCCGGCGACAATGACCAGCCGAGCCTTGTCTATTCACTCGTGCGGGTCGTCGATGGCAAGAGCAGCGAGATCGCCGCTCAGGAAAATACACCCGTGTTGCCGGGCGACGTGATCAAGGTGAAATTGGCGCCGTTGGCCAGCCAATAAGCATTGGCCACCTCGCGCGCCGATTAGCCTGTCAGGGTCCGTGTCCTTCAACCTTGCAGAAGGGCAGCCCGCGAATGCTCCCGCCCACGGCATGATCAATACGGCCCAGAAGGGTTACGTCATGAACGTCCATCGTGTCCGACGGTTTATCAAGGGCAGGATCTATACCTCCCTGTGGCGCGCTCGAGGCATTCGGATCGCCGATCGCGTGTCGGTGTTCGGCATCGCGCCGCACATTGCGGGGAGAGGTCTCGTCGAACTTGGATCCCTTGTCTCCTTCAGGGGATTCGGATCCCGTTCCTGGTTCCACGTGCTGCGGAATGCCCGCCTCTCCATCGGCGCCAGGTCCTTCATAAACAGCGGCGTCATGATCGACGTTTCGGAAGCGGTCAGCATCGGCAAGCACTGCCTTGTCGGCGATTGCGTCGTCATCCAGGATTCGAACTATCACGAGATCGATGAAGGCGCCGGCGTCAAGACGCGAGCCGTGGTGATCGGCGACAATGTCTGGATTGGCCGCAATTCCATCATCCTGCCAGGGGTCGAAATTGGCGACCACAGCGTGGTTGGAGCCGGGTCCGTGGTGACCAGGAATGTGCCGCCGCGCAGCCTGGTCGCAGGAAACCCCGCCCGCATTATCCGTGAGATCACGGCATCGCCGGGCTATTTGCGTCGTTAGGCCGGGTTCCTGCTCAACCCTTTGCCGGCTCTGCTTCCGCGACGCCAATCGGAGTCCGTCGGCGCTGCGCAACCGGTACCGGCGCGAGCCTGAAATAGCTGTAATACAGCAGGAACGACCCCATGATGTAGGGGTTGAGAATGTCGACCTCGACGAACGATCGGATCAGAAGCAGCACCATCACGCCGGCCAGGACGACGGGATCGGCCTGCCAAGACCTCAGCACGACGGCCGCGAGATGACCGAAGAGCGTGCGCAGGATGATGAGCGAGACCATCGCCGCGCCGATAAAGCCAAGTTCCACCAGGGCTTCGATGTAGGTGTTGTGGAAATGGAACCCGCTTCGCGCGGTGATGTAGAACTCGTTCCACAGTCGCTCAGCCTCGGAGGAGCCCTGGACCCAGTAAGCAGCATAGCCGACGCCAAGGGCCGGCGATTTCCAGGCCGCGTTCCAGCCCTGCTCCCACAGATAGGTGCGTCCCGTCAGCGTCGAATCCTTGCCGAACAGGCCGAGGACGAAATCCATCAGCCCAAGGTTGAGAGCGACGACGGCGACGACGGCCAGCAGGCCGGCGCCGACAAGGACGAGCACACGGCGATAACGGCGCGACAGGGCTTTGCTCATGGCAAGCAGCGCCACCAGCGCCAGTACGGCCGGGATCGAGGCCATCGAGGTTGCCGAATGCGAGATAGCCAGGAGATACGCCGACAACAGCACGACAGGCGCCGTCAGGATCAGGCTCAGCCGCCCCCGCCTGTAAAAGGCGAGAAACACCACACTGAAATAGAGACCGAGCGAGCCGACAAAGCCGATCTGGTTCTTCGAGGCGAAGGCTCCGACGAAATTGTAAGTGCCGTCGAGGACGTCGGCTGAATAGGCGCCGACCTTGAGCGAGTAGAGAAGGACGGCGAATATCCCGATCAAGGCCCCGATCGTCAGGGTCCGCACGCTGACGGTGCGCGCGGCGACGTAGGCGCAGAGGATGTGCGAGAAATACTGGACCGAAGTCCGCGCCGTGGTTCCGGGCGCCGCCGACCAGAAAATCGAAAGGCAGATATAGGCGGCAAACAGGAGCGGCAGCCAGGCACTGGAGAGGCGCCGCATGAACCGCCGGTGATCGACCAGGATGAGAGGGAGCCAGACCGCATAATAGGCGAGGACCAGCACTTGGCCGAAGATCACCGAATAGGAAAACGTCCAGACCGACACGGCTACGGCAAAGCTGCCATAGGCCGAGTTCTTCGCGGGATCGACCAGGATGGATTTCGGGATCTTCATCTCAGCACCCGATCGGCCGGACCCGTGGACGGTCGCGAACAAGGACGAGCAATAAACGGCTTCTCCATTGTGCAGTGCAATATAGCCTATAGGAGCCGACGCTCAATGGCCAGTCCAGTCACCTTATCTTACAGCCGGGTGCATGCGGAAAGGTGAGCCGCCGACCCGGATCCGTCCAACCATTGCCATGTTCTACCAGGGTGACCGGTCGCCTGGTCCTCCAAATTGATGCCATTGGCACGGTCCGGGCACAGGACGGTGACCGGAGCCGGGGCCTGCCGAGCGGGAGCTGGTGCCACTGATCCTGGCCGGCCATCCACGGCCAAGATAACGGATGTGTCGGCATCGCCGTCGGAGAGTCGACGGCGATGCATGCCGCCATGATGATGCGTTGGCCCAGCGATATCTCCCGGTCGATACCATTCCCTGCTTGAACTCGGCGGCATCTGACTTCACATTCGCGCCGGCCGGAGGGAGATCATATGTCGAAGTTTGCAGGACGGTTTGCCGGTCGATCGGCCGTGATCACCGGCGGGGCCTCGGGGATCGGCCTGGCGGTGACGCAGAGGATTGTCGACGAGGGCGGACGCGCCAGCGTCTGGGACCGCGATCCGGTCCAGATCGAACAGGCGAAAAGCCTGATCTCCGGGCTGCACGGGGTGGCGGTCGATGTCGCCGATGCCGCCGGCGTCGAAAGTGCGGCACGGTCTACGATCGAAGCCCTTGGCGGTGTCGACATCCTGGTCACCAGTGCTGCCATCACCGGTCCCAATATGACGACCTGGAACTATTCGGTCGAGGATTGGCGCAAGGTCATCGAGATCAACATCAACGGCGTCTTCCACTGCAACAAGGCGCTGGTACCGCATATGCTCGAGCGCAATTACGGCCGCATCGTCAACATCGCCTCGATCGCGGGCAAGGAAGGAAATCCCAATGCGTCGGCCTACAGCACATCCAAGGCCGCCGTGATCGGGCTGACCAAGTCGCTCGGCAAGGAACTGGCCAAGACCAAGGTGACGGTAAACTGCGTCACGCCGGCGGCGGTACGCACGGCGATCTTCAAGCAGATGAGCCAGGAACACATCGATTTCATGCTGTCCAAGATTCCAATGGCCAGGTTCGGCGAGGTCGAGGAGGTAGCGGCCCTGATCTGCTGGATCGCGTCGGAAGAGTGCTCTTTCACGACCGGGTCCGTGTTCGACGTGTCCGGCGGCCGCGCCACCTACTGAGCGCGTCGGCGCAACTACAAATCCGCGTGATAAGGCAACGAACGGAGCGCGCACGGATTTTAATGTCCAGCGCGCAGCATGCAATCCGGAAACATGCCTTCAGACAATTCCACGAACATCGTGTTTCGCTGCGGTCCCGGAGGTTTGGGCAAAGACGTCCCCCATTTCGAGAGCATGGAGTGGGCAGTGGCCACACGACGCTGCCGCTTCCCCAAAGCGCGGATGCACCTACCGCGCCTTCCCATCGGCTGGATGGGAAGAGCGGACTATCTCAGTCCGGCGATGGTCACTGAGCGGCGAGGCCCGAACGGCGACTGCCAGTCAGCGGGCGCGACCGCACCCTTGCATCAGGCCTGATCCTCCCGCCTTTGAGAGCCGCGGCCATCAGTATGGAGTTTGCATCGCTTGCTTAGAACAGAACCCGCCGCGCTGTCCGACGACGATCTTCTGGACCGCTATCAGCGCGCCGCTTTCGACTATTTCCGTGAAAACGTTAACCCGGAGAACGGCTTGGTCGCCGACACATCCCGGCCGAATTCGCCGGCCAGCATTGCCGTCGTCGGCTTCGCCCTGTCCTGCTATCCGATTGGGGTCGAGCGCGGCTGGATAACGCGCGATGATGCCGCCGAACTGACCCTCGCGACGCTGCGCTTCTTCTGGACAAGCCGGCAAGGCAATGGCGAGGATGTCACCGGCCACAAGGGCTTCTACTATCACTTCCTGGACATGCATACGGGCCTTCGCGCCTGGCGCTGCGAACTGTCCATGGTCGACACGGCCTTGCTGATGGCCGGCGTGCTCGTAGCCGGGACTTATTTCTCCGGCGACAAGGAGGAAGAGCGCGAAATCCGCGAACTGGCCGAAGCGCTCTACCGACGCGTCGACTGGCGATGGGCACAGGGAAGCACCTCAACCCTGCGCCAAGGCTGGAAGCCGAAGAGCGGTTTCCTGCACTATGGCTGGGAAGGCTACAATGAAGCAACGATCCTTTACGTCCTGTCGATGGCGTCGCCCGATAGGCCGAGTTCCGACGACAGCTACTCCGGGTGGACGGCTACCTATCAGTGGGAAAATATCTATGGCTACGATGTGCTCTATGGCGGCCCGCTGTTCATGCACCAATTTTCGCACGCCTGGATCGACTTCGCCGGCATCCGCGATGCGTTCATGCGCGAAAAGGATTCGGACTATTTCGAAAACAGCCGCCGCGCGACCTACCTGCATCGCGATTATGCGCGCCGCAATCCTTACGATTTCAGCGGTTATAACGAAAACCTCTGGGGTCTTTCGGCAGGCGATGGGCCAGGTGGGTTTCGCGCCAGCATCGAGCGCCGGCCGTACCGGTTTTCTGGCTATGCGGCGCGCGGCGCGCCTTTCGGGCCGGATGACGGCACCATCGCGCCCTGGTCCTATCTGGCGTCGCTGCCTTTCGCTCCGGAAATCTGCATCGCCGGCTTGCGTCATCTGGGCGATCGCTACGCTGGAGTGATCGACAATTTCCGCCTGCCGAGCGGCTTCAACCCGACATTGGCCAACCGCCGAAAGTTCGGCCGGCACGGCTGGGTCTCGGAAGGTCACTACGGACTGGATCAGGGCATCGCGGTCATGATGATCGAGAACCATCGCTCCCGCCTGATCTGGAGGCTCATGCGGTCCAACCCGCATATTCGCCGCGGCCTGCAAAAGGCGGGCTTCACAGGGGGATGGCTGTCGAAGGAGGGCGGCGATGCAGCGTGACCGGATCGGGCCTGCCGCCTTCCTTGTCGACGGCAGCGACATCAGCCTGATCCGAAAAGCCCACCGGCCGAACCCTTCCCGACCCAGGCACAAGGCATGAGGATGGTTGCGACTGCTACCGGGGAACCCGGCTCACTTCATCCTGGAGCGAAGTTCCATGCGATGGTTGGCGTAGTCTGGACGATGAAACCCGCGCGCGGGCGCTCCATGTAGAATCACAGGACAGACACCGGATTCGATGCATACTGCTTGACGCAACCCGTTTGGCGCAAAGATTATCAGCCTGACGCCTTGCGGCAACGAAAGACCGGTGATGCTGTCTGGACCAAACGCCGACTACGCAGTCCAGCTGTTGGCCAAGGGCTACATCTGTGTGCCGCTGCGAAGCGGTGGCAAACATCTCGACCTCGAGAGCATGGACTATAACCCGCTGCATCTGCAGACGCGTCGAAAGAACCTCAAGGAGCTGGCGTTCAGATCGGTGGCCTTCCAGCTGTCGCAGAGGCCGCCCACGAGCGATGACGTCAGCCGCTGGTTCCAGAATTCTTCCGGCAATATCGGCATCGTCGGAGGGTACGCGAATCTCCTTATCCTGGATTTCGACAAGGTCAGCGGCTATCGAGACTGGTCAAGGATGCATCAGTCGCTGGCCGAGCGCACGCCGCTCGCCAGGTCGCCCAACGGCTTCCACGTCTATCTGAGAACGGAGGAACCAACCATCTCATCGAGCCTCTATTCCGGTCTGC
Organism: Mesorhizobium sp. ES1-1; assembly: GCF_020164785.1. Taxonomy (GTDB): domain Bacteria; phylum Pseudomonadota; class Alphaproteobacteria; order Rhizobiales; family Rhizobiaceae; genus Mesorhizobium. The sequence goes on from NZ_JAIUGX010000006.1 coordinate 59,337, forward strand.
GTCGGGTCGGCCACGTAAAGGCACTTGGCGGCTATGTGGTTGCCAGCCCGTCGATGCTCAGGGACGGGTCGTCCTATGAGTGGGTCCAGGGCCGGTCGCCATTCGATGTCGATCCGCAGCCGATCGCCAGCCTTGCCGATATTTCGCTTCGCTCCGTCGCGCCGCTCAAACGCGTCTATGACCGGTTGCTCGATCGTGGGTTCTTCGAGGCACAATGAGCGTATCGCAGTCGCCGAAGGACATCAGCGTGATCATCCCGGCCAGGAATGCCGCGTCGACAATCGATAGCACGCTGCGCAGCCTTGTTGCCGACAAAGCGCTGATCAGCGAAATCCTTCTGGTCGATGACGGCTCCGACGATGGGACGGCCCGCATTTCGATCGAAAGCGCGCGGAAATACGGGCTGCCGCTGGAGGCAGTGGCTACCCGCGCGGGCAGCGCCGGCGCTGCCCGAAACGTCGGCATCGTGCGAGCCAGGGGCAAGTTCATATTCATGCTCGATGCGGACGACGAAGTCGTGGCGGGAGGCCTGGGGTCGTTGCATGGCGCGCTCCTGCGCAATCCCAACGCCGGCCTTGCGATCGGTGCCTGCATTCGCCGCACGAGCGGCCGACCCGACAAGCTGAAGCCGCCTCTGGGATATACGGATGACCGCGCCGGGAATGTCCGACGGTACCTGCTCAACGAAACATGGCCGATCGCGATGGGCAGCGCGCTGGTGGTGGCGGCGGCGACCGCCGCACTTCGCTTTCCGGAGCGAATTAGCCTGGACGAGGACACATGCTACTGGGCGTCGCTGCTCGCGCGCGCAGAGGTGGTAACCGTCCCCACGGCAGTGCTTGTCTACCATCACGATGACGCAAGAATGGCGCGACGCTTCATAAGCGCGCCTCGCGCGACATTTCTTGCGATGGCGCTGGAGTTCAACAGACTGGCCCTGCCGGGCGTCGACAGGGAGGTCGTTCAGTGGAGAAAAGCCTGGATAGCACTGCGGATCGCGAGGCAACTCATCAGGCACCGCATGTATGAGGACGCAGGGCGAATGATGCGCGCCGTCCGTGCGCACAAGGCTTTCGCTCGGAGTTGGAAAGCGTTGCAATATCGTGCCCGTGTCGCGATCGGAAGCTTGGCCAGGCCGCGGACGGAATTCGCAGCAACCAGTTCCGCTACCAGGCAACGCACGCTGATCGTGTGTAACGATCCCGCCTATCCGCCGACGTCCGGCGCCGATCTGAGAAATCACGGCAATGCCGTGGCGGCGGGGGCATTCGGACCTGTTTGTCTGGTTTCGGTAAGGCCGCAAGCCGCCGGCCCGCGACCGCTCGATCCGCCATTCCGGAGCGAGGCCTTGTCGGTGGAAGGCGAACCTCGTACGCGCTCGATCGGGTGGTGGCGCATAAGGGCGGAGCAGCGCGTTTCCCGAGCCGCCCTGGCGCGTCTGGAGGGGCTTGTCCGCGAGTTCCGGCCTGACACCATCGTGGTCGAGGGCATCGGACTGTTCAAGCTGCTGCGGCCTTTGCGGCGACTGGCCAAACAGCTCATCCTCGACATGCACAATGTCGAATCCGACCTGGCGGGGCAGCTGGACCGTGGGGATGCGGCACGACCCGGCACGACCAAGCTCACCGCCGCCCTCGGCATCCAGCGCCTGGAAAGAAAGGCACTGTCGATTGTCGACAGGGTGTGGGTCTGCTCGAATGAGGATGGCGCCAAGCTCGCGGCCCTCGCGCGGCGCAACGTGCCGATCCATGTCGTGCCGAACGGGATTCCGCACGCCGAAAAGATTCCTGAGACCCTGCCCGCCGAACCCTCCTCCGGCAACGGCTTCCCGGTGATCCTGTTTGCCGGCCATCTCGGCTACGCTCCAAATGTCGATGCGGCCCAGCGCTTGGCCAACGCCATATTGCCTCGCATCCGGCAGGCCTTTCCCGGCGCGCGACTTGTTATCGGCGGGCGTCACCCGGTGCCGGCCGTGCAGGCGCTGGGCGACTTGCCGGGCGTCGAGCTTGTCGAGGACCCGCCAGACATGGTGCCGCTGCTTTCGGCGGCGCATCTCAGCATCGTGCCGCTTACCGCGGGAGGCGGCACGCGCATCAAGATTCTGGAGGCGATGGCCTGGGGCGTGCCGCTGGTCGCCACGCCATTGGCGGCCGAAGGCCTTGGCCTGGATGACTATTTGCTGCTGTCGGACGCCGATGAGAGCCTTGCCGACATGGCTGTGGAACTTTGTCGCGATGGCGAGCGCCGCGCACGGCAGCGCCTGCTGGCGCACAAGGCGGTGTGGGAGAGATTCGGGCCGCTTGCCATTCGCGACGCCGTCCGCGACGGGATTGGACTGGACAAGAGCGCCACATGAGCACTAGCCATCCTTCCCACCATCCATCCATGAGCAGCCAATGATCCCGCCAATCCTGCATCAGACATGGAAGACCGACAGCATACCCGCGCGCTTCCAGCCCTATGCCGACAGCTGGAAACGGCACAATCCGGACTGGACCGTGATGTTCTGGAGCGACCGGATGCTGCTCGAATTCGTTGCCGAGCACTATGCGGATTTCCTATCGACATTTTGCGATTACGTGAACGGCGTGGAGCGGTCGGACGCAGCCCGCTACATGCTCCTGCATCATTTCGGCGGCGTCTACGCGGATATCGACTGCGAATGCGTTGCACCCTTCGATCCGATCATGCACGAGACCCGGATCGTGGTGGGCAAGGAACCCGTTTCGCAGGCATCCATCCAGTCGGATTTTCGCGGCCTGCCCTACCTCCTGTTCAACGGAACGATGGCGAGCCCGCCCCGGCATCCGTTCTGGCTGCATCTTCTGTCGATGATGCGGGGCCTGGCTCATGCCAAGAACGTTCTGGATGCCACGGGACCATGCCTGCTGACCTCAGCCCAGCGTGGTTTCGCGGATCAGGACGCCTTCGCCATTCAGCCTTCGGGCCTCTTTACGCCTGTACTGTCGGGCGGTTCGAAGCCTGAAGCCGATGCAGATACGGCGCCCCTTTCGATCCACCACTGGGCGGGCACATGGTGGAAGCCGGAGCCGCCGCCGAACTGGAGCAGCAAGCTTCGCAGCCAAGCGCACCGGCTATGGTATCACCTGACGCGCCGTCCGCATCTGGATGAAACGGCGGCGAAAGCAAGCGTCAGCACTGCCGCGCTCGCGGCGCCGCTGCCCGCAGGCCGCAACATCGCTGTTCTGGTGCCGCTTCGCGATGCCGCCGACCTTATCCAACCGTTTCTGGAAACGCTCGGCGGTCTCGACTACCCCAAAGACAGAATCAAGCTGGTGTTCTGCGAAGGCGACAGCGTGGATGGAAGCTGGGACCGGTTGAAGGCTGCTACGGCAGGCTTGGCCGGCGAATATCGCGACATTGTCGTGCTGCAAAGCCATGTTGGCACCACCTTGGACAGGGTAAGGCGCGCCAGGCCACGCATGCAGCGCGTGAGGCGGGGCGCCATTGCCAAGGTCCGCAACTATCTGATCGATCACGGGCTGGATGATGAGGACGATTGGGCGTTGTGGATCGACATCGATGTCTGGCGCTTTCCCGCCGATGTCGTAAATCGGCTGCTTGCCACGGGACAGCGCATCGTAGTGCCTAATTGCGTGAAGGTTGCCGGCGGCCGCAGCTTCGATCTCAACAGCTTCGTCATCACACGCCATGAGAAGGACTACCGCTACTATCGCGACATACGCGGCGGCTTGCACCAGCCGCCAGTGCAGACGCAGAGCCGCTATCACCTCAGCGATCTCAGGCATCTCGACCTCGTCGGCCTGGATGCGGTCGGCGGCACCATGCTTCTGGTCGATGCCGGCCTGCATCGCGGCGGCCTGCGCTTCCCGGAAATTCCTTATAGGGACCTGATCGAAACCGAGGCCTTCGGCCTTCTCGCAAACGATCTCGGCATCAGGCCGGTCGGCCTGCCGAAACTCGAAATACTCCATGTGCCGTGGTGATGGAGCCGTGATGAGGCGCCGGGCCGGTTCACCTTGCCCGAGGGCGGAGACGATTGGTCAGACGGCGCAGCAGTGATTTTTCGCGCCGCTCCCGCAGCCAGTATGCGGTTGGCAGGAAGGCTTGCTGACAGGTCAGGAGATGGTCGTGTGCAAAGACGAGCGCCGCCGACTGAGCCGGTGAGTCCGGGACAAATCCGCTGCCGTGGTCGAGCCCGCCATATGGGTGATAGTTCTCGCCGTGAATGCCCAGATGCTGGACGCGGCTACGTCTCATGGCGGCCAGTGGCACTTTCAAGCCATTGAAGTGCTCGCAGTAACGGTCGTCTATGTGAGGCTGTCCACCCACGCCCTCGAGCGCCAGGCTCGCAAGAGAACGTCGCCAAAGCGTCCCGGCGTTGCCGATCCTGGCCTTGCGAACGAGATCGGCCCCCGCCGCGTCGCCAGCGTGCAGGATCGAATTGTAGAGGGTCAGCAACCCGTCGAAACCTGCCAGTTGCTCAAGCCCGGCGCCAATGGCGTCGCGGTTGATGATCATGTCGCTGTCGAGGAAAAGCAGATACTCATGACGCGATGCCAGGAATGATCGCCACACTTCCGTGATCATCCCCGAGGCGCCCTGTCTCACCGGCGTGCGCTCGAGCCTGGCCCAAAGCCCTGCCTCGCTGATCAGCCTCGCCGTGTCGAGGGTCGGGCTTGCGTCGTCATAGACCACAATCTCCGAACCCTCGGGCAGGATCAATTCGGCGGCCGTGGCAAAGCAATGGCGGACCAACTCCGCGCGCTCGTGGACCGTGATGGCGATTAGAACCATCGGGCACCGCTAGCACGGCGCGACGACAATCGATATGCCGTTGCGCGTCTCAGCGCGAAGCCAATTCCTGCCGCATGGCTTTCAGATAGGTCTCGGGCCTCAGCCTTTGCCAGAGGTAGCCAGGCTCGGTAAGCGGCTTGAGTTTCTTGACCTCGCGCTCCAGCAGATCGAGGTCCCAAACCTGCCGCCAGTCATCGACCACAATGACCGGCAGTCCTTCATAGAGCGGGTCCAATGGCGAGGTTTTGGTGATGACGATGCAGCCAAGATAGAGCAACTCCCACATCCTGTGGCAATCCATCCCGTTTCCTTCGGTGGACAGGACAAGCGGATACTGTGAATAGAGCTCCCATATCGCTTGCTGCGCCACATGCCGCTCCAGAAAGTCGACATGGGGGCATCCATGCAGCGCATCGATCAGCTCCCGGCGCTGCCTGGAGCCTCGGCTGACTTTGAAATCGCAGAATATCTTCAGTGATTCGGTCTTGCGATTCCGCCTACCGCTTAGTGTTTCGAGTTGTTTCACCATGGTGTTGGGCGTTGTGAAGGACCGAAAAGTGTGGAGATCGAGGCCTATAGGGAAAGGCTTGATCCTGGGGTCAGCGCGATCGCAATTCTGCGTGTACCACGATACCAGGAAAGGATTGGCGAGCAGACGGTCGACGGTCTCCTCCGCTAGATCCGACGGCACCGAGGCATCGCCATCGGTGGTCAGCAACGTGAAGGGAGCCCTGATCGTCGGCAGGACAATCCTGGCGAACGTGTCGATATCGCAACGTTGCGAATCCCTGGCGAGAGTGCTCAGGCGCACCCATACCAGGCCATGCGCGCCAGTGTAGTGCCGGCGGAAGAACGAATCGCTCTGTGCGGATTCGGTCGGCGCGCAACGGTACCAGGCCGGCCCGGCGAAATCGCAGAAATGGCCGATGCCTTTCGACCACAGGACGGGGGGAACGCCGAGAAACCGCAGCGACTTCGAATAGACGGTTCGTTTGACCGTTGCCCGCCAGCGCGACATGCCCATCGACCAGCTTTAGCCCGGGCGCCACCGCGGTTGCAATGCCGACGGGCATGTCGAAGCCGACGGCATCCGGCTCCTTGTGCTATCAATCGTGGAGTTCGCGTGAAATCGGCGGACCAATCGAAAAGCCTGAAAAGCTGACCTCGAAGCCTTCGCGTTGCGGCGAACAGCACATCATGCCGACATCGACGGCAGCGGAGATCGGAAAATAGGCGAGCCGCACAGGCTTCCAATGACCGTCGGACGCATCGAGGTACTGGACGCGGATCGTCTCGGCGTGGCGCGTCAGCCGGATGGTGACGCCATGCGGCCCGGCCGGGATGGTGGCCAGCGACCAGTCCGAGGTATCGTTGGTGACGACGACGGAGAGATACATCACGCCGTCGGTGTATTCGATGCCGGCCTTGACCCAGTGTGTCTCACTGAGCCGGACCATAAGTCCGGCCTGGTCGTAGAGTGTCTCGTAGCGTCCGTCGACCGTGACTTCGGCGGTGAAATCGCCCTCGACCGGCCGATGCAGGAAGTGGCCGTCGTCGCGCCAGAACCCGTAGAAGGTCTCTCGCCAGAAATCGGTCTTTTTGCCGGTGCGGACCTTAACGACATCGCCTTCGATGGTGTGGTGCGGCGGCGGGTTGAGCCAGGCCAGATCCTTCAACGTCATTGCTTCAGCCAGTCCGGTTCTTGATCCGCATAGGCGGTCGCCGGCCCGATCGGCCGGCGTCCGATCAGCCCGCGAACGTATAGGCCGTCTTCACCGTGGTGTAGAACTCCGCCGCGTAACGGCCTTGTTCGCGCGGACCGTAGCTCGACCCCTTGCGGCCGCCAAAGGGCACATGGAAATCGACACCCGCGGTCGGCAGGTTGACCATCACCATGCCGGCCTCCGAATTGCGCTTGAAGTGGGTGGCGTGCTTGAGGCTTGACGTGCAGATGCCCGACGTCAGGCCGAAGGGGGTATCGTTGGCGACAGCCAGCGCCTCGTCGTAATCCTTGACGCGGATGACGCTGGCGACAGGGCCGAAAATCTCCTCGCGCGAGCTGCGCATCGCATTGGTGGCCTCGGTCAGCAACGCGGGGCTAAGGTAGAAGCCCGGTGCCTTGCGGTCGAGCCTTTCACCGCCGAAGGCAAGCGTGGCGCCTTCCCTGACGCCGATGGCGATGTAATCCTCGTCCTGCTTCAACTGGGTCGCATCGACGACCGGACCGATCTGGGTCTGAGCATCGAGCGCGTCACCGATCACCAGTTTTTCCATGCGGTCCTTGAGGGCGTCGACGAAGCGGTCATGGATGGCTTCGGTCACGATCAGCCTCGAGGAGGCGGTGCAGCGCTGGCCGGTCGAGAAGAATGCGCCGTTGATCGCGCAATCGACGGCAGTGCCAAGATCGGCGTCGTCAAGCACGACGAGCGGATTCTTGCCGCCCATTTCGAGCTGGAACTTTCGCATGTGCTCGACGCTCGCGGCGGCGACGCGCTTGCCGGTTCCGACCGAGCCGGTGAAGCTGATGGCGTTGACATCGGGGCTGTCGAGCATCGCTTGGCCGACCACCGAGCCCTTGCCCATGACGAGATTGAGCACGCCCTTCGGCAGGCCGGCACGATGCAGGATGTCGACGATGGACCAGGCGCTCTCCGGAACAAGTTCCGCGGGCTTGATGACGATGGTGTTGCCGTAGGCCAGCGCCGGCGCGATCTTCCAGGCCGGGATGGCAATGGGAAAGTTCCAGGGCGTGATGATGCCGACCACACCGACGGCCTCGCGGGTCATCTCGACCCCAACCCCGGGCCGCACGCTGGGCACGACTTCACCAGTCAGTCGCAGCGTCTCGCCCGCGAAGAAATCAAAGATCTGGGCGGCGCGAATGGTCTCGCCGATGCCCTCGGCCAAGGTCTTGCCTTCCTCGCGGGCCAGATTGCGGCCGATCTCATCCTTGCGCGCCATGATCTCGTCGGAGGTCTTTTTCAGCACCGCGTGGCGGGCCAGGGGGCCGGAGCGGGACCATGCCGGAAATGCCGCCTTGGCCGCCGCGATCGCCTGCTTTGCCTGTTCGGCTCCCGCCGAGGCGTATTCGCCGACGATGTCGCTGGTGTCCGACGGATTGATGTTGCGCGAACCGGCGTCGCCGACCCATTCGCCATCAATGAGGTTCTTCCGGAGCAGAGTCATGGTCTTGTCTTTCCTACTGGCTGGCCGAGAGGCGGCATCTGTCTGGACCCGTATTTGACAGACAAATGCGCTGCGGGAAAGTATACAGTGCTGCGTTCATCCCGACAAAAATCCCAAATAAAACGCCCATCCAGCGCGGATTGCTTCGGCGTGTGAACTTGTCTGTACGGCAGCGCCAGGTTCATCGCGATCTAGTATCGATATGAGTTGACAAGCCATGTTCCCGGCGTCGAAGAAGGGGGGCTCGCTCATCGCGGTCCCCTCCTGCAACGACCGACCGTCCTTCCGCAAACCAGCCCTTTCCGGCCCGTCATGACAAGAACCTATTCAGCTCTGTCGCTCTTCAAGGAGGGTCTTGCCGGTCAGACCGGCTGGCAGCCTGCCTGGCGTTCGCCCGAGCCAAAACCGTCCTACGACGCCATCGTCATCGGCGGCGGCGGCCATGGGCTGGCGACCGCCTACTATCTGGCCAGGAACCATAACATCTCCAGGGTCGCCGTGCTGGAAAAGGGCTGGATCGGCGGCGGCAATACCGGCCGCAACACCACTGTGGTGCGTTCCAATTACTATTATCCGGAAAGCGTTGAGCTCTACGGACTGGCGCATCGACTCTACGAAGGGCTGTCGAAAGACCTCAATTACAATGTGATGCTGTCGCAACGCGGCATGGTCAATGTGTGCCACTCGACTGCCGAGATGGAAGTCGGCGCGCGCACCGTCAACGCCATGCAGATCAACGGCATCGACGCGGAGCTGTTTTCTCCAGACGACGTGCGCCGCGTGGCGCCGATATACAATTTCTCGGCCAATGCCCGTTTCCCCGTCTTCGGCGGCGTCTGGCAGGGCAGGGCCGGAACGGCGCGGCATGACGCGGTCGCCTGGGGGTATGCGCGCGCGGCAAGCCGGCTCGGCGTCGACATCATCCAGAACTGCGAGATCACCGACTTCATGATCGAAGGCGGCCGCTGCCGGGGCGTTCAGACCTCGCGCGGCGCCATCCGCGCCGAGCGCATCGGCATGGCGGTGGCCGGTCATTCCTCTCATCTGGCGGCCAAGGCGGGCTTCCGGCTGCCGATCAACTCCTATGCGCTGCAGGCTTGCGTGTCCGAGCCGGTCAAGCCGATCCTCGACACGGTTCTGTCGTCGCCGGCAAACGGCGTCTATGTCAGCCAGTCGGACAAGGGCGAGATCGTCATCGGCGGCGGGCTGGATCGCATCCCCTCCTACGCGCAACGCGGCAATCTACCGACGCTCGAAGGTGTGATCGCGGGCCTGCTGGAGATGTTCCCGATTTTCGGACAGTTGAAGCTGATGCGGCAATGGGCGGGGATCGTCGACGTCGTGCCCGATTCCTCGCCGATCATCGGCGAATCGCCGCTGCCCAATTTGTTCCTGAATTGCGGTTGGGGCACCGGCGGCTTCAAGGCCATTCCCGCGGGCGGCACGCTGCTGGCGCAGCTGCTCGCCACCGGCAAGCACAACGACATCAGCCGCCCTTTCGATCTCGACCGCTTCGCCACCGGGCGGCTGATCGACGAAGCGGCCGGCTCCGGCATCGCGCATTAGAGGCAATCATGCAGCTTTTCCCCTGCCCGTTCTGCGGCCCTCGCGACGAGAGCGAATTCCACTATGGCGGCCATGCCGGCAACGCGCGGCCCGACGGCGCCGGCATGCCGGCTGAGGGCTGGGCCGGCTACCTCTATCTGCGGCCCAATCCGAAGGGCACGGCACGCGAAATCTGGGTTCACATGAATTGCGGCGAGTTCTTCGTCATGGAACGGGACACCGTCAGCCACACGGTGCTGTCGGTGACGACACTTGGCGGGGAGCACGCGGCGTGACCGCCTCGCGCCTCGCCAAAGGCGGCAGCGCCATCGACCGGTCGCGGCCGATCCGCTTCAGCTTCGACGGCTCCACCGTGCATGGCTTTGCCGGCGACACCATCGCCTCGGCTCTGCTGGCCGGCGATGTGGCGGTGGTCGGCCGCAGCTTCAAATATCACCGGCCGCGCGGCATCTGGGGCGCCGGCGTCGAGGAGCCGAATGCAATGGTCGATGTCGGCGGCAGCCTGGCTTCGGCGCCGAACATTCGTGCCACGACCGAGCCGGCGCGCGACGGGCTGGTGACCAGAAGCGTGAACGCCACGCCCACCGCCCAGACCGACCGCAACGCGTTCCTCGACCGATTTGCCCGCTTCATCCCGGCGGCATTTTACTACAAGACGTTCATGTGGCCTGACTGGCACATGTTCGAACCGCGCATCCGCGCCATGGCGGGCCTGGGCAAGGTCGACAGGGACTGGACCTCGCCTGGCATAGCGGACCAGATCAATCATCACTGCGATTTGCTGGTGGTGGGCGCGGGACCGGCCGGACTGGCGGCGGCCAAGCTGGCGGCCGGAGCGGGCCTGTCCGTCACCCTTGTCGACGACCAGCGGAAGCCGGGCGGATCGCTCGCCCACCGCGCCGGCGATGTCGACGGCAAACCGGCGGCAACATGGGTGGCGGAGTCGGTTGCGCAGCTTGCGGGCGCCGGTCACGTGATCCTGCCTTCGACCCCCGCCTTCGGCATCTACGACCACAATCTGGTGGGGCTGAACCAGCGCCATTTCGACGGCCGACCGGACACGCTGTGGCGGGTCAGGCCGCGCCAGATCGTGCTGGCGACCGGGGCCATCGAACGGCCGCTGCCTTTCGCCAACAACGACCTGCCCGGCATAATGTCCGCGGATGCCGCGCTCGTCTATCTCCGGCGCTATGCCGTGCTGGTCGGCCGCCGCGTCGTCGTCGCCACCAACAATGACAGCGCCTATGAAGTTGCGGCGGCACTGGCCGAAGCCGGAGCCGATGTCACGCTTGTCGACATCAGGCGTGACGGCATGCCGGATACGCCGGCCAAGGTGCGACTGGTCAAAGGACAGGCGCTTGCCTCCGCCAGCGGCAGATTGCGTGTCGAGGGCGTGACGCTCGACGACGGCACCAGGCTCGACGCCGATTGCGTGCTGGTGTCGGGCGGCTGGACGCCGACCATCCATCTCTTCGGCCAGGCCAGGGGAAAGCTCGCCTGGAGCGAGCAGCGCGCCGCCTTCCTGCCGGGCGATGCCGTCGACGGCATCGCGGTTGCCGGCGCCGCCTCTGGAGCGGTCTCGTTGTCGGAGGTGTTCGCCAGCTCAGTGAACGCCGTCGCATCGCTAGGGGAGACGGCGGAACCCGCGCCACGCAGCACCGGGCCGGAGTCGACCGGCGGTATAAGCGCCGCGTGGCCGATGCCGGGTTCGAAAGGGCGCATCTGGATCGACTACCAGAACGACGTGACGGCCAAGGACGTCGAACTGGCGGCACGGGAGAACTTCGTCTCCGTCGAGCATCTGAAGCGCTACACCACGCTCGGCATGGCGACCGACCAAGGCAAGACCTCCAACCTGCCCGGCCTGGCGTTGATGGCCGCCATCACCGGCCGTACAGTGCCGGAGGTCGGTACCACCACCTACAGGCCGCCATTCACGCCGGTGCCGCTGCCGAGCTTCGCCGGTGTGCGTGTCGGCGAAATGCTGGCGCCGTTGCGGCGGCTGCCGCTGGAAAACGTTCACCGCGCCAGCGGTGGCGTGTTCCAGGAATATGGCGGCTGGCTGCGGCCGGCCCATTATGGCGGTGGCGCCGATGCGGACAGATCCATTCAGGACGAGGCCCTGCGCGCCCGTCAATCCGTTGCGCTGTTCGACGGCTCCACGCTCGGCAAGATCGAGGTGATCGGGCCCAAGGCGGCGGAGTTCCTCGATTTCATCTATTACAACACCATGTCCACGCTGAAACCCGGCCGCTGCCGCTACGGTTTCATGCTGTCGGAGAACGGCGTAGTCTTCGACGACGGCGTGCTGGTCAGGCTGGACGAGCATCGCTTTGTGGTGTCGTGCTCCTCCTCGCATGTCGCGGCCGTGCATGCCCGGCTGGAGGAATGGCGACAGGACCGTTTCGGGAGGGGCGCGGTCTACATCCACAACGCGACCGCCGACATGGCGACGCTGACCGTCTCCGGTCCGAATGCCAGGAAGCTGGTTGAAACATTGGAACTGGGCCTGTCGCTCGACGATGCGGTCCTGCCGCACATGGCAATCGGCCATGGCAGCTATGGCGGGGACGAGGTTCGCATAGCCCGCGTCAGTTTTACCGGCGACAGGAGCTACGAGATCTCGATCCGGGCGGATCGCGCCGAGCCACTTTGGGCGCATCTGCGTCAGGCCGGCCAAGCCTTCGATGCCGTCCTCATCGGTCTGGAGGCGCTGATGATCCTGCGGGCCGAGAAGGGCTTCATCGTCATCGGCAAGGACACCGACGGCACCACGCTGCCGCATGATCTCGGGAGCGATGCGCCCAGAGCCAAACGCCAGGCCGACTATGTCGGCCGCCGTTCGCTGTTCACCGATGAGGCATCGCGCGGCAATCGCATGCAGCTGGTCGGTCTGACGGTGCCTCAGGGCGAAGCGCCGCTGCCGACAGGGGGACATGGCATCACGCGAATTGAGGGTAGATTGCGCAGCCAGGGCTTTGTCACCTCGAGCTACCAAAGCCCGACGCTTGGACGACCGGTCGCGCTTGGCCTGATCGAACGCGGTGGAGCTCGCCATGGCGAGGCGATCGAAATCCAGCATCTCGGCAAGATCAGGACCGCGACGATCGCCGCCCCTTGCGCTTTCGACCCGGCAGGAGACCGGCTGCATGCGTGATCTGGCGGAGAAATGGTCCGTAACGCCTGACTGGGATTTGGCGGCGATCACCGCACCCGGCCTTATGGTGCGGGCCCTGGCTGGCCTAGACCAGGTCCTGGTCAGCGGCGATCTCGATGCCTGGGCGAACGTCTCAGGCCTGGAGGGGACAGGCGTGGGCGCCTTCGGCGCCGCGCGCGGCGATCGCTACACGGTGCGGCTGGCGCGTGACAGGCTGCTCGCTGTGTCGGGAACGCCGCTCACCATTGCGGCCGGGTGGCACCCGGAGGGCTTCGCGGTAACGCCGATCAGCGCCGGATTGCGGGCGTTCGAGATCGAAGGTACGGCCGTCGACGCTTTCATCGCGCGCGGGGCAACGCTCGATCCGAACCAGGCGAGCCCCAGCGCAGCACTCTCCTTCGCCGGCATCAATGCAATCGCCTACCGGCACGAGGACAAACTGCGCATCCATGTCGACCGGGGTCTTGCTGCGTATCTCTGGACATGGATGGAGCAGGCCGCCGGCCACATCGCAGCCGGAAACTAGCCGCTATCCTCAGAGCGTGAACGACCAGAACAGGCAGGCCACGGTCGCAGCGGCGAAGATCACGAAAAACAGGCTGCGCAGCAACACATTGCGGCGCAGTTCGTTCATGACGAAGTGGCACCCGATCACCGCGGCGGCAAACAGGAACCGCCAGTTCAGCAGCGCCCACAGGGCAGCGCCCTGGCCGAACGCCCATCTGGCGACAAGTCCGCCAAGGATCGCCGCGAGCAGAACGATCACCGTCCAGAACAGGGCATCGGCGGCGTGGGTCAGGACAATGCCGGCCGCCCTGATCGGCAGGACCATCATCAAGAGCGCGCTGAAGAAATAGACCGCTGCAAGCGGAATGAACGTCCCGGCATCGGCAATGGCGTCCAGCCGCTTCACGCCGATCGCTCCGTAGGGATAACCGTGCCTGGCCACCGCCAGGCTCAGCGCCATGAGCAACGCGGCCAGCACCGCGACCAATGCGAAGGATGTGAGGGCTTTGCTCATGATGCTCCTGTGCCGAACGAATCAGACAGGAACGTTGTAGTCGCCGGTCGTAAATCGGGGGTAAGCGCGAGGGGCTCGCCTTGCGGATTTCGATCCGCGCGGCTCGACTTGGCGGCTGGCTATTCCGCGGCGATCCTGGATGCCGGACGGTTGGCCAGCACGAGGCCGACCTCCTCCACGGCCTGGGCCGCACGCTTGAGGATGGCTTGCGAATGCAGCACGCCGTTGGTGAAATCCTTGTCGGTGGCATAGACGGCCGTAGGCAGGGTGAAAGCCTCGAAGAAGCCGAAGAGCGGCCGAAGCTGATGCTCGACGATCAGCGAATGGCGCTCCCCGCCGCCGGTCGCGGTCAGCACGATCGGCTTTCCGCGCAGCGCGGCCGGGTCGATCAGGTCGAAGACGTGCTTGAACAGACCGGTATAGCTGCCCTTGTAGGTCGGCGAGCCCACGACGAGCACATCGGCGTCGAGGATCTTCTCCAGGATCGCCATGGCTTGGCCGTCAAGGTCGCGGGCCGATCTCGCCGCGCCGAGCGAGGGGCCGAGATCCTCGATATCATAGGTGACCGCCGACAGACCGTGGCGCGAGGCGATATCCCTAGCGACAAGATCGACGAAGGCGCGCGTCTTGGAGGGTCGCGTGATGTTGCCGGAGAAGCCGACGACTGATGGATTTGGCATGGCGGCGGGCCCTTCTGCGAACGTGACAGGTCAATACGACACCCCTGCGGCCGTCCGCGAGGCAGGTGAACAACAGACCGCCAGCAGATTGCCCGTTCCACAGATCGTGTGGAGCCCGTTTATTCCAAATCCATTGCCGCGATTAGAAATTCTCCTTTGATCTGGCGACGACAATTACGGCGATGTCACCTGACCGGCAGTTTCGCCGGCCGAGGCGCGGATTTAGGTGGAGCGATGCCCCGGTCGCACGAAGCTAATCGACTTCCTGCGTAATGACCTCGAAGCGGGTGAGCTGCGACTGACCGAAGCTGGTCGAGATCGCCACGTCCGTCGCGTCGCGGCCCGTCGCCATCAAGATCCGGCCGATCCTCGGCTTGTTGTGGCGCGCGTCGAAAGTATACCAGTTGCCGCCCAGATATGCCTGGAACCAGGCGCTGAAATCCATTGGATCCGGAACGGGCGGAACACCGATATCGCCGAGATAGCCGGTGCAGTAGCGCGCCGGAATGTTCATGCATCGGCATAGCGTGATGGCAAGATGAGCGAAGTCGCGGCACACGCCTTGCCTGTCGATGAAGCCGCCATAGGCTGTGCGCATGGCGTCTGCGTTCTGATAGTTGAATGTTATATGGCCATGCACGAAGTCGCAGATTGCCTGGACGCGCGCCCAGCCCGGTTGTGTATTGGAGAAGTTGGCCCAGGCGAAATCGCTGAGCCGTTGCGTGTCGCAATAGCGGCTCCCAAGCAGGAACACGAGGACTTCATCGGGCAGATCCTTGATATCGTGCTGCACGGCGTCCCAAGCCACGACATCGGGCCGGCCGCTGTCGTGCACTACGAAATCCGATGACATCTGGATTGTGCCCGCCGGCGCGGTGACGCGGGTGCAGGCGTTGCCGAAGCTGTCGGTATATCCGCGCGCCTCGACGCGGGGATCGAACGCAACGGTCGCCTCGCTGAGTAGGTCGGCGCGGCGAGAAGGATGGACGTCCAGAACCAGCAGCATCTGCGTCGGCTGGGGACATTGATAGGCGATGTTGAAGCCGGCGCGGATTTTCATGATGCCCCCTGTTGCTGGAGCTTCTAACGCCTTAGACCGGATCCGGTTGCCAGGCTTTTTCGGCCTCTTCTCCTGGATGCTTTTCAGACGTTACATTGACCCGCACCGTCATGCCGAGATCGTCCGAGGCCTTGCCGTAATAGCTCCCCGACAGGGGGACGGCCTGTGACGGATCGCGCGCGACTGCAACCCGGATCAAGTCCCGGTTGCCGACGATGCCGTTGGTGGGGTCGAACTCGACCCATCCGGCGCCCGGCAGATAGACCTGGCACCATGCATGCGTCGATCCGCCGCCGAGGTTGGGTTTTCCATCGCGGCTCGCGACGTAGATGTAGCCTGTGACGAAACGGGCGGCGAGGCCGAGAGCGCGGACCGCTTCCATCATCAACAACGCGAAATCTCGGCATGAGCCCTGTTTCGATCGCAGTGTTACGATCGGCGCCTGGGTACCGTGTTCGGTCCGGCGCTTGTAGGTAAATCCTTCGTGGATGGCATAGCAGAGGGTCATCAACAGCTTGCCGGTCTCGACCACCGGACCACCGCTATGGAATTGGCGGGCCCATTTCTCGATTTCGCCGCCATCGTCGACGAATTGTCTGCGGATGGCGCTTTCCAGGTCCGGCAATTCGTCGGGAGGGTAGCGGAACGGGTACACCAGGGCTTTCTCGTCGGTGCGAAAGTCTGGCCCGGCCTGCGGCGTATGCTCGAGACTGATATTGGTTTCGAAGCGCAGTTCGTCCGCCATCTCCGCTATGCTCACATGCGCCAGGCAGTTGCCGAACACATCATGGGTCCAGCGGACGGATTTCGGCTGCGGGCTGACACGCAACGACACGTCGAGCAGCCTCTGGTCGTAGCTGTCGCGCGGCCGGAACATGAGCACGTGTTCGCCAAAGCGGACCGGCCGCCTGTAGCGGTAGACCGTAACATGGTTCACGGAGAATGTTGGCATCGGAGATGGGCTCTACCTGTCGGCACACTTCGTATCGGAAAATAAGGTTACGACAATGGTTAAGTGGCCATCGAGCGCGGACAGCCGGCCAATTCATTGTCGGTGCACCGAGACGCCGTCAACGAAAGTCGCGCAGGCATGGGCTGATATCCTGCTCGAAAACCGTTGTTTCGCCATTGAATATTCGGTCCGAAGGGTACGCGGACCGCCTCGGATCGTTACCGCCTTCAGAAATCACTTGGGCTTTGTTGCCCGTAGGTCTTGTAGCGGGTTTTGACGACGCCAAGTTCCTCCTCCGTCAACATGACCGGCCGCCCCACGGACCTTGCCAGCAGGTACTGCCTGGCCAGGGTCTCGAGCTTCTGCGTGCGGGCGAGCGCGATGGCAAGGCTGGGGCCGAAAGAGATCATGCCGTGATTGGCCAGGAGGCAACTGTTCCTGCCGGCAAGCGCCCTTACCGCAGCCTGCGCTAATTCCTCTGTGCCGAAAGGCGCATAGTCGGAACATGGAACATCATCGCCCCCGAACGATGCGATCATGTAGTGGAAGGGAGGGATCGATTCCCGCAGGCAGGACAGGGCAACGCAATGATCGGGATGGGCATGGACGATCGCCTCGGCCTCCGGAATTGCCCGATAGATCGCCGCATGCATGTTCCATTCGCTCGACGGGCGAACCGTTCCCTGCCATTCGCCATCAAGGCTCATTTCCACCATGGAAGCCCGCCCGAGGGCATCGGGAGCAATGCCGGTCGGAGTGATCAGCATGCCTGTATCCAGCCTCAGGCTGATGTTGCCCGAGGTCCCACTATTCAGGCCCTTCGCCGCGACATGGCGCACGGCATCGACGAGGGTTTGGCGCGGATCGATCAGGTTGGTCATTGAACCCTCGCTTGCGGCGGCCACTCGTCGACATAAGGCTCTATGCTGACCGGCCGCGTCATCTCGTCGAGCACGGCCGAAAAGACGTCCAGCGCGCCCAGTTTTCCGGATTTGAGCATCAGAGCCACCGGAAACGGCATCTCCGCCACCATGCGACCGGTGCCCAGGCCCTGATACGGCCCGAGCGCGAAGCGCGATATCGGAAGTTTCGCAACGATTGCGCCGGCGGTTTCTCCCCCGGCGATGATAAGGCGCCGAACCCCATAGGCGAAGATCAGCTCTTGGGCCATATCGGCCAGGAAGTCCTCGGCCGCCCGGGCTACAACCTCGCGCCCGTGCTGGGCCTGCAGATTTTCCACCATATCCTGCGGGGCCGTGGTGACGATCGCAATCGGCGTGCCTGCGGCGATGGCTCGCTGGGCCGCCGAGAGCGCTTGCGCCGCTATGTCTTCGCCGGCAAGAACGGCCGAAAGATCGACCGTGAACACCTCGCCGCGCCTGCCGAACTCGGCCAATTGCTCCGCCGTTCGCGGCGCCACGCTTCCGGCAAGGATGGCGGCAGGACCATCTATGGCAGGCAGTGTAATGGCCTCGGGCTGGCCAAGCTTGCCGCGGCGGCGCCAGGCGCTGGGGAGATGAGCGGCGACCGAGGCGTTGCCGGTAAACAGCGGCATGTCGGCAGCGGCTTCGG
The DNA here is from genome assembly GCF_020164785.1 of Mesorhizobium sp. ES1-1. Taxonomy (GTDB): domain Bacteria; phylum Pseudomonadota; class Alphaproteobacteria; order Rhizobiales; family Rhizobiaceae; genus Mesorhizobium. The sequence continues at coordinate 77,310 of NZ_JAIUGX010000006.1, forward strand.
CGATTGCCGCAAGGTCGCGCTCATAGATCGTATCGGTAATCGCGAAGCGGATTCCGTCGGCCGCGAGGCGCTGGTAGTGCGAGCGCACCGCCTGCGCGCCTTTGTCGACCACCGGATGCGGCACGAGACCAACACGGACGGTGCTTTGCGCGGCCAGCACACGCACCAGATTGGAATCCGTCATCGGCGTCAGCGGGTCGAACCGCTTGGGCGATTCCGCGAGGATCTGCGAGCCGCCGAACATATAGCCTTGGAATACGGTCCGCTCGGTCTCGCACAGAGCTGGACAGAACAGCACCATTTCCGCCCCAAGCAATTGCGCCAGCACCTCGGCGCACGGCCCGATATTTCCGGCCGGCGTCGAATCGAACGTGGCGCAATATTTGAAGAAGATCTGCTCGCAACCGGCCGCCAGAAACGTTCGCGCGGCGCGAAGCGTGCGCTCGACGGCCTCGGCGGCGGGAATGACACGCGTCTTCAGGGCAATCACATGGGCAAGCGAGGCAGGGTCGATCGGCGTCTCCGCATCCGTCGAGAACCCGGTCGCCACACCGCGCGCGACCATCATGGCCGCAAGCTCCGACCCACCGGTAAGGTCGTCGGCGATCGCGCCGAACAAGAGCGGCCGCGTTCGTTGCGCTGTCATGGGCCAGGTGCCTTCCAATTCGCCGGCTTGAGCGGGCGTCGCGACATTCAAATCCGTGGCGGGAATGGAGCGACACGAACCACAGGATCTGCCCTCAGCAGCATGATCTTCCTGTGCCCGCACCTTACGTCGCGTCTACATCCAACCTCGTCTGCGCCTTCCATAATATGAGAAATATCGATTATCAATTGAGGTTGTCGGCTGCTTGCCGGACCGACGATCCGGCAATTGCCGGCGTTCCTTGGCTAGATTGATGGCTCACGCGGGATAAGAAGTTCAGGCAGATAGCACCTGAGATAGGCAATGCCCGCCTGATGTGCCTCCGCGATATATTCATCGGTGATTGTGCCATTTTCGGTGTAGGAGAGCCCGAAGACGCCGTCGACCACCGAAAAATAAGTCGCAAGCCGTCGGCGCCAGCCCGGAATCTCCGGCATGTGGAAGTAATGATCGAGAAGCTTGGCGCGCTCATCCACCAGGCGATAGGTCTGCGAAATGTCGGCGCTCTTCACTTCCATGCTGATATTGGCGCCGAGAAACAAGCGCAGCGCCGCCGGATGGTGGTTGTAATAGTGCGCCGCCTCGCTCAGCTTCAATCGGAACACATCCTGCCAGCGTTTCGGCGGGCTCGGCAGGTGTCCCTTGGAAAGATCCAGAAGCGCGTTGTGGTGCACTGCAGCCAGCGCCAGCAGAGCGGCCTCCGTGCTCGGAAAGAAATGATAGATCGAAGCGTTAGGAACTTTGGCATGGGCCGCGATCTGGTACAGGCCGATATCCTGGACGTTGTTGTTGGCCAGAAGCTGGTCCAGTGCCTCGAGAAGCTTGCGGAATCGCACTTGCCCCGGCTTTCGCTGAGGCTGCCGGGCGACAATGCGCTTTGCAGGGCGATCGACGGATACCGCCGCACCAGATTTGCTTTTCATCATGCATTCGCCTTTGCGAAGTCGGTCGCTGAAAGAAGCGCATTCCAGTTTATGCAGGGCAATCTGCCAATTTGGTCGAGTCCCTACCATATCCTGGGCATGTGGTCATGCAGTGCTTCGCGGCTTCCAGCGCGTGCCGCGCTTCAGGCTGCTTGCGGCGCCGAGAACTGACGCACGACACCCAGTTGCAGCAGTTGCGCGATTTCGTCGGCGGTATAATTGAGGACGTCTGCCAGGATTGCCGTGGTGTCTTCGCCTAGCATTGGAGGCGCCTTGTAGCGCGCATGCTCCTGCGAGGTCAGGCCTTGGGCCGGACGGACCAGCGACACAGGTCCGAGATGGTCGCTCTGGAGCGTCTGAACGACGTTGCGCGCCTTCACGGTCTGGCTCTCGAACGCCTCCGGAACGGACTTGACCTCGCCGGCGGGAACACCGTGGCGCAGGCATGCGGCCATCCAGTGATGGCGCGTGTTCTGCCGGAAAGACTGACCCAGGATCGCCAGCAAGCTGTCGCGATTGATCGCGCGGAGCGCGGACGTGGTGTAAAGCGGATTTGCCGCCACATCCGGAATGTTCAGGACCTTCTCGCACAGCGCCACGAACTGCTTGTCGTTGCCAACCGCGAGGGCGAAATTGCCATCGGAGCATTCACATATCTGATAGGGGACAACGGTCGGATGCGCGTTCCCGTAGCGGCGCGGTATGACGCCGGCGTTCAGATATCCGCTGCCGACATTGATCAGCGTGTTCATCGCGCATTCGAGCAATGAAATGTCGATATATTGCCCGACGCCTGTCTGCTGGCGCTGGTAAAGCGCCGCCAATACGGACTGCACTGCCACCATGCCGGCGACGATGTCGGTCATAGCGACACCGATGCGTTGAGGTTCGCCGTCGACCGGACCGGTGATGGACATCAAGCCGCTTTCGGCCTGAACGACAAAGTCATAGCCTGGGCGGTCCCACTCCGGGCCAGTCTGGCCATAGCCTGAAATCGAACAGTAGATGATCTCGGGATTGGCGGCCTTGAGCGTGTCATAATCGATCTTCAACCGCTGGACCGTGCCGGGGCGAAAATTCTCAATGACGACATCCGCCTGGGCTGCGAGCCGATGGATGATCTCGAGCCCCTTGGGGTGCTTGAGGTCGAGCGCGATGCTGGACTTGCCGCGGTTGGCGCAAAGATAATAGGTGCTGACGCCCCTATAGTTTGGAACCGACCAGGCGCGGGTGTCGTCGCCGCCTTCGATATTCTCGATCTTCCAGACCTCGGCGCCAAGATCCGACAGGCTCATGCTCGCCCAAGGTCCGGCCAGCACTCGGGAAAGGTCGAGGACCTTTATACCCGTGAGCGGCAAGGCCGCGACGCTTGTCTCGCCGAGCCGGCCGTCAACGGATTGCGCCATGTTTCCTCCCATTCGCGGACGCCCTAGGCCAGTCGTGCCTGGCCGGGCAGGACGTTTTCGACCGGCCCCGGGAAGTGACACGCAACGAGATGGCCAGGCTCGACTTCAGCAAGCGGGGGCTTCACTCGCGCACATATGTCCTGCGTCTTGAAACACCGTGTGCGGAACGGACAGCCCGATGGAGGATTGATCGGGCTTGGAACATCGCCTTTCAGAACGATCTGATTGCGGCTCCGCTCCAGGTCAGGATCCGCGACGGGTACGGCGGACAGCAAGGCTTGCGAATATGGATGCAGCGGCCGTGCATAAAGATGATGCGCCGCTGCCACTTCGACAAAGTTGCCCAGATACATTACCGCGACCTTGTGCGAGATGTGCCGCACCACAGACAGGTCATGCGCTATGAAGACATAGGCGGTCTGCATCCTCTGCTGGATTTCCTGGAGGAGGTTCAGCACCCCGGCCTGAACGGAGACGTCAAGCGCCGATACCGGCTCGTCCAGGACGAGAACCTCGGGCTTAAGCGCCAGAGCGCGCGCGATGACGACGCGCTGGCGCTGTCCGCCCGACAGCTGATGCGGATAGCGTTTGCCGTGCGCGGCGGCGAGATTGACCAGATCGAGCATCTCCCGCACCCGCTCGCCCCGCTGTGCTCGCGACATTTTCAACAGACGCAACGGCTCGGCGATGCTGTCTTCTATGCGCATACGCGGATGCAGGGAACCGTAGGGATCCTGGAAAACCAGTTGCAGATGACGACGCATCTGCCGCATCTCGGCGGCGCCGAGCGAAACGATATCCACGCCACCGACGGTGACACTGCCGGAGGTTGGTTCGATGAGGCGAAGCAGGCAGCGCCCCAGCGTGGACTTGCCGCATCCCGATTCGCCGACAAGGCCAAGCGTCTGGCCGCGATCGAGATCGAAGGAAATGTCGTCGACCGCCTTGAGCTGCGCGACCTCGCGGCGGATCACCGCGCCCCCCACGATCGGGAAGATCTTGCGCAGATTCCGGACCGACAATGCGGTGCCTGGTGTGTCGCCTTGTGGTGTGAGAGCGGCGACGTCAGTCATTGGCACCATTTTCCGGCGCAGCGGCGCCAAGGCCTCCGTTCCATGCCGGCAGGCTGGCGGCGAAGTGGCAGGCAGATTTGTGCGTTCCCACCCTGTGGGTCGGAGGCTCCACCTTGCGGCATACATCCTGGGCATAGGCACAGCGTGGATGGAATGCGCACCCGCCGGGCAATGCGCCGAGCATGGGCGGCGCACCCGGGATCGAATAGAGCTTGTCTTCGGACATTGTGAGCTTCGGGATCGAAGCAATCAGCCCGCGCGTGTAAGGATGGCGCGGATCGGCGAACAACTCACGTACCGCCGCTTCTTCGACAACCCGGCCGGCATAGATCACCGCCACCCGGTCGGCATGGCCAGCAACGACGCCGAGGTCGTGGGTGATCAATACCAAGGCGAGCCCGAGCTTGTCCTTCAGATCGCGAAGCATCAGCATAATCTGCGCCTGCACGGTGACGTCGAGCGCGGTCGTCGGCTCGTCGGCCACCAGCAATTCCGGATCGTTGGCCACCGCCATGGCGATCATGACGCGCTGGCGCATGCCGCCCGAAAACTCATGCGGATATTGGTTGATCCTGCCCTGCGGTTGCGGAATGGCCACCAGCCGCAAAAGGTCCAAAACCCTCTGCGTCGCCTTTTGCTTGGTCATCTGACGGTTGTGCAGATAGAGCGCTTCGCGGATCTGGTCGCCCACTGTCATGACAGGATTGAGCGATGACAGCGGATCCTGGAAGATCATGCTGATCTGCGCGCCCCGGAGCGCGCGCAGCTCTCGCCGCGGCCGGCCGATCAGTTCCTGGCCCTTGAAGCGAACGGAGCCGCTGACGAGCGCGTTGCGTGCCTGTAACCCGAGCGACGCCAACATGCCCAAGGACTTGCCGGACCCGGATTCGCCGACAACGCCGAGCACTTCGCCGCGCGACACATGAAGGTCCAGCCCGCGCACGGCAGGCAGGGTGCCGTTGCGCCCGGAGAACCCCACATTGAGATCGCGGATGCGCAACAGCGCGTCGACGCCATCGGCCTCTGCAATCGGCGCGGTCATTTGGACGATCTCGGATCGAAATAATCGCGCAGGCCGTCGCCTATGAAATTGAACCCCAGCACGACGGTCAGGATCGCCATGCCAGGACCAAAGGCGATCCACCAGCTGTAGAAATAGGTCGCGCCATCCGAGATCATCGCGCCCCATTCGGGTGTCGGCGGTGTGGCGCCCAGTCCGATGAAGCTCAGCGACGCGGCGAGAAGGATGACCTGGCCGATATCCATGGTGGCGCTGATCAGGATGGGTGTCCAGCACAGCGGCAGGATGTGCTTGGTGAGAATGCGAAAGTGTCCGGCGCCGGCGGCCACGGCCGCCTCGACATGCTCGCGCTCGCGCACCTCGAGAACCTGTGCGCGCATCAGCCGCGCATAGACCGGCCACCACACCACGACCATCGCGATGCCGGCATTGCCAAGCCCCGGCCCGAGCGACGCAGCGACCGCCATGGCGAGCAGCATGGGCGGAAACGACAGCGTGATATCGACCAGCCGCATGATCGCAGCGCCGATCAGGCCACCGCGATATCCGGCGATGGCGCCGGCGCCGGCGCCGATGACGACGGCGCTCGTCACGACGATCAGGGCGATGGGCAGCGAGTGCCGCGCGCCATGGATCATGCGCGAAAATACGTCGCGGCCCAACGCATCCGTCCCCAGCAGATAATTGGCGCTGGGCCCCTGCAAGCGGCGCCCGGCCAGTTCGAGCGGGTCATGTGGCGCCAGCCAATATGGGAAAGCCGTCGCCGCGAGCCACGCCAGGACGACGAGACCCCCGACGATGAATGTAGGCGTTGCCCAGTCGGGGAGTTGGAAACGCGTTCGCGTGGTCTGGACCAGGGCCATCGCCTCAACCGTCAATTCAGCCGGACCCGGGGATTCGCAAGAACATAGGCGATATCCGTCAACAGGTTGGTGATCAGGAACATGACGCCGCCGACTATGGTAACGCCGATGATGGCGGGGAAATCGAGCGACCGTGCGGCGGTAACGGCGTAGCTGCCGACCCCCGGCCAGGCAAACACCGATTCCGTCAGGACCGCGCCGGTGATGAGATAGGCGAAGGAGTAGCTGATGACGGTGAGCACCGGCACCAATATGTTGCGGAAAGCGTGGCGCAGGACCACCCTTATCTCACCTGCGCCCTTGGCGCGCGCCGTCAGAATGAACTCGCGCTCCATTACTTCCAGCATGTTGGCGCGGACGAGGCGGGAGATGGTGCCCGCGACGGTCCAGCCGAGGACAAAGGAAGGCAGCACGAGATGGGCCAGCGCATCCCTAAAGGCGGTCATATCGCCGGCCAGCAAAGTGTCGATGGTCATGAAACCGGTGATGACGGGCGGCGGCGACATGCGGGGATCGATCCGCCCGAGACCCGGCAGGACCTGAAAATAGACTGAAAAGACAAACAGCAGAGCGAGGCCCATCCAGAAGATCGGCACCGAAGATCCGAACAGGGAGAAGAGACGCGCGACCTGATCGATCGCCGTGTCGCGATAGTAGGCGGCCAGCAACCCGAAAAGGATACCGACCACACTGCCTATGATCATGGCAGCGAGCACCAGCTCGAAAGTCGCCGGCAGGCGCGCCACCAGATCTGTCGAAACCGGCCTGCGGGTGACGAAGGACGTGCCCATGTCGCCTCGCAGCAGGTTGCCGACATAGATGAGATACCGCTCCGGCAAGGGACGATCCAGGCCCCAGCGCTGCCTCGCCGCTGCGACGATTTCCGGGTTGTTCATCTGCTGTTCGCTGACGACGGCCGTCAGAGGATCGCCCTTCGTGACCGTTGTCAGAAGAAACGCCATGGTGACGATGCCCAGGAGAATGAAGGGCATCGCGATGCCGCGCCGGAGAATATAATTCAGCATCGCCTTCCCAAGGGTTCCCCGGTTGCCACCCCTCCTCGAGCGGTCATTGGGCAATATTGACAAGCCTCGAAACACCCGTCAATAGAAATGAAATTAAGTTCCAAATTTGAGCGCTTTCCGGTTCAAGCAGCGTTATAATGCCGGAAATCGGGCTCGGGGACCGTAGAATCGCTCGTCACGACATCGCCGCGCTGTAGGGCAGGAGCAGCATGCGAAAACGAAACAAGCCGATTATCGCGCCGACGAGCGAGGATGCAGGGCATTCTTCCGCACTCGTGCGTGGATTGCAAATCTTGCGCGCCTTCACGCCAGCCGACGCCTCGCTCGGCAATCAGGATCTGATCGAGCGCACCGGCCTTCCCAAGGCGACCATTTCGCGCCTCACCTATACGCTGATAGGCCTGGGTTACCTGATCTACGACCCCGCTCTCGGTCGCTACCGCGTCGGTCCGGCGACCGTATCGCTGGGCTATTCCGGGCTGAGCAGCAGCGCCGTCATCTACATGGCCAAGCCCTTGATGCAGGCGTTGGCCATCGACACCGGTGTGGCGGTCGCGATGGGCATGCGCGACGGGCTGGAAATGGTCTATGTCGCCAACTGCCGTCCAGAAACTCCGGTAACGCTGCGGTTGAACGTCGGATCGCGCCTGCCGATCTGGCAGACATCCATGGGGCTCGCCTACATGGCGGCCATGGAAGACGCTGCGCGCGACAAGATTGTTTCCAAGCTTGTCGAAGCTCACCCCGACAGGAAGCACGTGATGCTCTCGGCCATCGATCGGGCACGCGAGAGCTATGCCCGCCAGGGCTTCGTCACGTCTTTCGGTGAATGGTACAGCTATATCAATGCCGTCGGCATTCCGTTCCGCCCAACGGACGGGTCGCAGCTGGTTGCCATTACCTGCGGCGGCATCAAGGATCTCGCGCCTGTCGAGGAGTGTCTGGGCAGCTTCGCGCCACGGCTCAAGGACCTGGTGGCGGAGCTCCAGGGTCGCCTGACGGGGGCCATCCCGCCTTTCGCACAGCCCGACGCCGGCGAGACGCCCTCCGACGGGTTCGACTACAGGGGATAGATGATCCATGCCGGTCGCGATTGTATTCCCGAAAGTGAGCCTCGAAACCGATGTCGGCACCATTGCGCGCTGGCTGAAGGATAACGGCGCGGCCGTCGCTCCAGGCGAAGCCCTGTTCGAGATCGACAATGACAAGGCGGCTGTCGAAGTCGAAGCCACGGCGCCCGGCACCGTGGTGCATCTGCGCAAGGCCGGCGACGAGGTGCGGGTCGGGGATGTGGTCGGACACATTCTGGCCGCCGGCGAACAGCCTCCGGCCCTCACGTCAACGACAGGGACCGAGCCATCGGCCGAAACCACAGGCGGGCCGCAGCCGCCGACCAATAAACAAGCTTCGCATGGCGGCTCGCGCATCGTCGCGACGCCGCTGGCGCGTCGCCTGGCCGAGCAGTCAGCGATTGACCTCTCGGCCATCCAGGGGTCCGGGCCGCGCGGACGCATCCAGAAGAAGGATTTGATCGGACTGGCAAAGGCATCCGGTGCCGCGCAGAAGGCGGCTACCGGCGCTCGTTTGAACGCCGTCTGGCTTCAGAAGGAAGGCGCGGGGACCATCGTCGCCCTGCACGGCTTTGCCTCCGACCACAATGCCTGGCGGACCCTGCTTGCCGCAGGCCGCCCGGATGCTCGCTTCCTGGCGGTTGACTTGCCGGGCCATGGTGGCTCCCCCCGCACGGTCCCCGCCGATCTCGACCTGGTTTGCGATATGGTCGAAGGCGTGCTTGCGGAGCAAGGCGTGGACAGCGCGACCGTAGTCGGCCATTCCTTCGGCGCTGCGGTCGCCGCAAGGCTTGCCAGCCGTGGCTTTCTTTCCGTGCGCTCCCTGCTGATGATTTCTCCTGCCGGACTCGGACCCGAGATCCGGGAGGAATTCCTCAAAGGCTTCGTCGCCGCGAGGCAGGCGTCCAGCCTGCTGCCCTGGCTGCGGGAACTGGTCTTCGACCCCGGCGTCCTTTCGCAGGCATTCCTGCGCAGCGTGGAGGAGCAGCGCAGGGATGAGGGGCTTTCGGCTTCGCTGAGGGCTTTTGCGGAGCTGCATTTCTGTGACGGCACGCAGACCTTCTCGATCCGCCCCGACCTTGAAAGGCTTCGGATGCCGGCGCGTATCATTTTCGGCATACAGGACAGGATCATTCCTTTCAGCCATTGCCACGCCCTGCCCGGTCGTATCGGCCTTCATGCGTTTCAGCGCTGTGGCCACCTGCCGTTCCTGGAACAGCCTGACATGACGATGTCGATCCTCGAGGAAATGCTGGCGCTGGCCAATGCCAGCGACACGGCTTCGCTTGGCGAGCGGACACGCCATGTCGCTTGAGCCCGAGATTTTCCAGCAATTGCTCGAGACCGTCCGCCGGTTCGTCAAGGAGCGTCTTGTTCCACTCGAAGCGGAGGTCAGCCGGTCCGACCGGGTGCCGGGAGGCGTCAAGCAGGAGATGCGCGAGCTGGGCTTTTTCGGCCTCTCCATTCCGCAGGAGTTCGGCGGACTGGGCCTGACCATGGAGGAAGAGGTCCGCGTCACCTTCGAGCTCGGCCGCACATCGCCGGCCTTCCGTTCGGTTTTCGGCACCAATAACGGCATCGGCTCGCAGGGTATCGTCATGGACGGCACCGACGAGCAGAAGCGCCATTATCTGCCCCGCCTCGCCACAGGCGACATTATCAGTTCGTTCGCCCTAACGGAGCCGGAGGCTGGCTCGGACGCGGCGTCGCTGCGCACGACAGCGCGCAGGGAGGGCGAGTTCTATATTCTGAACGGCACCAAGCGGTTCATCACCAACGCGCCCTATGCCGATCTTTTCACAGTGTTTGCCCGCACGGAGTCGGCAAGCCGCCCCGAAGGGGTGGTAACCGCCTTTCTAATCGACGCCAGGACGCCCGGCCTGTCGCTGGGAAAGATCGACAGGAAAATGGGACAATCCGGCTCCCACACCTGCGATGTCATATTCGAGGATTGCAAGGTCCCGGCATCGGCTGTGCTTGGCGGCACGGAGGGACAGGGCTTCAAGACGGCGATGAAAGTGCTGGACCGGGGTCGCCTCCACATTTCCGCCCTCTGCGTCGGCATGGCCGAGCGCCTGATCGCCTACAGCCTGTCCTACGCCATGCAGCGCAAACAGTTCGGCCAGCCGATCGCCGAGTTCCAGTTGATACAAGCCATGCTGGCCGATAGCCGCGCCGAAACCTACGCGGCCAAATGCATGGTGCTGGAGACCGCGCGCGGCAAGGACCGCGGCGACAACGTCTCGACCGACGCGGCGTGCTGCAAGATGTTTGCCAGCGAAATGGTCGGACGGGTTGCCGACCGCGCGGTTCAGATCCATGGCGGAGCCGGCTATATGGAAGAATACGGCATCGAGCGCGCCTACCGGGACGTGCGTCTGTTCCGGATCTACGAGGGGACCACGCAGATCCACCAGATCCTGATCGCCAGGAACATGATCAAGGAAGCCCTTGCCGCCGCCTGACGCCAGCTACGGGCGCCGCCCCCCGCAGGTCTCGCGTCTATGAGATTGAACGCCGATTTCTTTATCACCCTCGCCCAACATCAAGCCAACCGGTGACCTCCATGTCCTTGAACGAGCCGACCGAAACCAATGCGATGGATCTCGCCTATCATTTCCATTCGCAGACCAACCCTCAGGCCTTATCGCGCGAAGGCGCCTATGTCGTGGTCAAGGGCGACGGGGCTCACGTCATAGACGAGAGCGGCAAGCGCTATATAGATGCGATGGCGGGGCTGTGGTGCGCTTCGCTCGGCTTCAACGATCAGCGCCTCGGACAAGCGGCGGCCGCGCAGTACCAGGAACTCGGCTATTATCACAGCTTCTACGGCCGCACGAACCCGAAGGCGGCGGCGCTCAGCAAGAAGCTCGTCGAACTGACGAAGATGGAGGGCGGGCGCACTTTCTTCGTGACATCCGGCTCCGAAGCCAATGAAACCATGGTCAAGCTGGCCTGGCTTTATCACGCCTCGCGCGGCAAGCCGACCAAGCGCAAGATCATTGCGAGGGACCGGGCCTTCCACGGATCGACCATTGTCGCCGGATCGATGTGCGGCCTGGAGATGATGCACCGCGAGTTCGGACTGCCGCTGCCGGGTTTCGTGCACACGCTGCATCCGAACAGTTACCGCGTGAAGCTGCCCGATGAAAGCGAAGGCGAATTCGTTGGCCGGCTGGCGGCCGAACTCGAACGGCTGATCCTGCGGGAAGGGCCGGACTCCGTCGCCGGTTTCATCGCGGAGCCGGTGATGGCGGCCGGAGGGATCCTGCCGCCGCCGGCGGGATATTTCGAAGCGGTCCAGACGATCCTGACCAAATACGACATATTGCTCCTCGACGACGAGGTCGTCTGCGGATTTGGCCGGACGGGCAACTGGTTCGGGTGTCAGACTGTCGGCATGCAGCCCGACATGATGTCGCTGGCGAAAGGCATCACATCCTCCCACTTCCCGCTCGCAGCCGTGGTTGTGGCGCCGAAGATCATCGAAGCGGTGGAGCGCTACAATGAAGGCGGCACATCGTTCGGGCACGGCTTCACCAATGCCGCGCATCCCGTAGGGGCCGCCGTCGCCCTGGAGGCCATCGCCATCTACGAGGAACTGGAAATCGTCGCCCGGGTCCGCAAGATGGGCGCGCTGCTTTTCGATCGGCTGAAGCATGCAACCAGGAATTCGTCCATTGTCGGGGACGTGCGCGGGATCGGGCTGATGTATGGTGTGGAACTGGTGGAGGACCGGGACACCAGGGCACCTTTCGCCCCGGCGCGCATGATCGGCGCCAAGCTGGCGGCCAGCGCCTACGAGCATGGACTCGTCGTCCGGGCGATGCGCGATACGATAGGCTTCTGCCCGCCGCTGATCATCAACGAGGCGGATGTCGAAGAGATCGGCGGCAAACTCGAGAAGGCCCTGGCCGACGTGGAAAGGGATCTTCGGCAGCAGTCCATCTAGCATTAGGCCGGCGCGCTCACCCCGGCGTCCTTCAAATGCCGGCACGCCGGTCAGCGGGCGGCCACGACCGCAAGCCCAGCGGCCTCCGCGAAGGGATCAGACCCGCTCGATGGCAATGGCGATGCCCTGCCCGACGCCGATGCACATGGTTGCCAGTGCCAGTCTGGCGCCGCGTTCCCGCAATTCCAGCGCGGCGCTGCCCGTGATGCGCGCTCCCGACATGCCGAGCGGATGGCCAAGCGCGATTGCACCGCCATTCGGGTTTACATGCGCCGCGTCCTCGGCCAGGCCGAGCTGCCGCAGGACGGCAATGCCTTGTGCGGCAAAAGCCTCGTTGAGTTCCACCACGTCGAAATCGCCGGGGGTCAACCCGAGCCGCTGGCACAGTTTCTTTGTGGCCGGCACCGGCCCCATGCCCATGAAGCGCGGCTCGACGCCGGCGGTCGCCGCGGCGAGAACCCGCGCGATCGGGGTAAGCCCATGCTTCCTGGCCGCCGCCTCGGAAGCCAGGATCAGCCCGGCCGCTCCGTCATTGACGCCGGATGCATTGCCCGCCGTGACCGTGCCGCCCTCCTTGCGGAAAGGCGTCGGCAGCAGCGATAGTTTGTCCACGGTGGTTCCCGCACGCGGATGCTCGTCCCGATCGACAATCACGGCCTCGCCCTTGCGCTGGGGGATGGTTACCGGCGCGATCTCGCGGGCGAGGCGTCCGTTCGCCTGCGCCGCGACAGCCTTGTCCTGGCTGCGCACGGCGAAAGCGTCCTGATCCGCGCGAGAGACCGAAAATTCGGCCGCCACATTCTCGGCGGTCTCGGGCATCGAATCCACGCCATATTGCTTTTTCATCAATGGGTTCACGAAGCGCCATCCGATGGTCGTGTCGTAGATCTCGGCATTGCGCGAAAATGCCTCGGACGCTTTCGGCATGACAAAAGGCGCGCGCGACATGCTCTCGACGCCGCCGGCGATCGTGAGTTCGGCCTCGCCTGCCTTGATCGACCTCGCCGCGATCGAGATCGCATCCATGCCCGATCCGCACAGGCGGTTCACGGTGGCGCCCGGCACCCCGACTGGCAAGCCGGCCAGCAGCGACGCCATGCGCGCGACGTTGCGGTTGTCCTCGCCGGCTTGGTTGGCGCAACCAAGGATGACGTCATCGACGGCCTCCCAGTCCACTGTGGCATTTCGGCCCATCAGCGCCTTGAGCGGAACGGCGCCAAGGTCGTCGGCGCGAACCGCCGACAAGGATCCTCCAAAACGGCCGATCGGCGTGCGGATGTAATCGCAGATGAAGACTTCGGTCATTGTTCCTCCCCGAACGAGCGGCGCTCGAATTCAGCAATCTGACAGGTTAGGCGATGGCTCGTGAGCCGGAATGGTGCAAGGCCAATCCCGGCTCGTGCCATGCAAGCCTGACCAATCGTGCCTGGTGCGAGAGTGTCACGTAGCAGGTCCGCATGTCGGTGCCACCGAAACATAGATTGGTCACCAGCAAGTCCGGGACGGGGTGCACGATCGCCTCGCTGCCTGGCCCACGGAACTCAAGGATGGCGCACAGGTCGAGTGCCGCCGCGCAAACCGCGCCAGACTGCGTAACGGCCAGCCCGTCGAACCGGGCGCGGCCGCCCGGGCTGGCGAAAAGGGCGCCGCCGGCCGGCGAAGGCCAATCCAGCTTTCGAACCTGGCCGGGCGCTTCGATGGTCCACGACCAGATACGGCCGGTATAGGTCTCGGCGACGTAAAGCGTCTTTCCATCCGGCGAGAGCGCGATGCCGTTCGGGGAGATGAGACCGTAAATGACCTCTTTTATCGCCGAGCCGTCGGCCGCGGCCCAATAGACGGCGCCGAGATCCATATCGCGCTGGCGCCGCTTGCCCATGTCGGTGAACCAGAAGCCGCCGGTTCCGTCGAACACCAGATCGTTCGGCCCGCGCAACTGATAATCGCCACACCGGTCGTAGAGGCGCTCGACGTGTCCCGATTGGAGGTCAACGACGTCGATGCCGCCTCCCTGGTAGTCCGCCCGTTGCGCTCCGGTGCGCAGCCGGCCGCCCTGCACATCGATCCAGTCGACCCCGCCATGGTTGCAGACATATATGCGGCCGTCCGGCCCCAGCGCGGCACCGTTAGGCCCTCCCGGGATCGTGGCAATGACATCGACAGACCCATCCGGCAAGACACGCTTGAGGCTCTCATCCGCTATATCGACAAGGACGACTGAACCGTCCGCCATCACGACCGGGCCTTCGGGATAGACGAGATTGTCAGTTACGACCCTCATACCCGTCATCCGGCCAGTCGTGCGGGTGACGGGTCGACGAGAGCGGTATCAGCGATCTCGCGCCGATAGAGATCGAGATCCACGTTGCGGCCGCTGAGCACGACGGCGAACGTGCGGCCCTGCACGTCCATCCTGCCTGTGAGAATTGCGCCCAGTGCCAGCGCCCCGCTTGGCTCCGCGACCAGGCCGAACTCTTCGAACGCGGCCTTCATTCCAACGCGCGCGTCGTCATCGCTGGCACGCACGATGCCCGACAATGACTTGCGGTTGATCGTGAACGTCAGTTCGCCGGGCGTCAGCGACAGCAAGGCGTCGCATATGGTCTTGCCGGATGCGGAAACGGCTACCCGCTCGCCTGCCGACAGGCTTCGTGCCGTATCGTCATAGGCTTCGGGCTCGACGCCCCAGATTTCCGTTTTCGGCGACAGGGAGCGAAGCGCGAGGGCGCTGCCGGCGATCAGACCGCCACCGGAACAAGGGGCGGTAAACAGATCGATCGCAATGTCCGAAGCCGCCGCCTCCTGAACTGTTTCATAAGCGACGGTCGCCGCGCCGGCAATAATTTCGGCATCATCGAAGGCGGGTATGTAGATCAGGCCCTGATCGTTGCGCCATTGGGCAACCAGCGCATTGCGGTCTGCCGTGCGGCGGTCGTAGGCGATAATTTCGGCGCCGAATGCCCGCGTCTGCTCGATCTTGGTGCGCGGCGCATCCACCGGCATCAAGATGACGATGCGCCGCGCGCCGGCTTGTCGGGCCGCCCACGCCACAGCCAGCCCGTGATTGCCCGAGGACAGAGCGAAGACGCCTCTGGAGAGCTCGCCAGGGGATAGCCGCGATATCCTGTTCCAGGCGCCCCGGATCTTGAAACTTCCCGTAGGCTGCAGCGTCTCGGCCTTTACGAGCAGGCGGCCGCCAATATGCGTATTCAGCCGCTCGCTCTCGAACAGCCATGTCTTGCGCAGAACCGGCGCCAGCCGTCTGGCCGCGTCCTCGATCTGCCGAATATCCGGCGCACCCGTCATAGTGACGCCTTGCGATCGGCCAGGGCTTTGGCGCCAATCTCCTGGTTCTTCTGTACGACGTCGAACAGCCGGCGCGGGTTGGCGCCGATCGCCTTGACCACGCGGCCTCGCGCGGAGGGTATGCAGACCTCGACTTTTCTCGCCTTGATCGCCTTCAGGATGATCGCCGCTATGGCGTCGGGAGACGCGGCAGCCCGCGCAAATGCCGCGGTGACGTTCTTCTCCGCTTCCAGTTCAAGCATCGGCGTCTCGGTCGCACCGGGGTGGACAATGGTGAAATCGATCGGCGAGGCGCGCTCCTCCAGAGCGATGCCGAAATGCATGGCGCGCAGCGCATGTTTCGAAGCAGCGTAACTCACCAGGCCAGGCAGTGTGAGGAATGACGTCATCGAGCACACCGTCACGACGTGACCCGACCCTTGGGCCTTGAAATGAGGGATGACCGTCATGGCTCCGAGCATCGGCCCAAGTGCGTTCACCTTGAGCGTCTGCTCATGCATTTCCAAAGGCACGTCCGCTGTCAGGCCGGGATGCGCAATGCCCGCATTGTTCACGAGAATGTCCAGTCCGCCGAAATGCTGGCGGGTCGCATCGAGTGCCTGCCGCCACATCTGCGGCGAGCAGATATCAAGGTCGATCGGCAAGGCATTGTCGCCGAGCTCAGAGGCGAGCTTTCTCGCCGCATCGAAGGCGATATCGGCGATCGCAACCCGATAGGCTTTTTGCACGGCAAGCCTGGCGATCGCAGCGCCGATGCCACTTGCCGCCCCGGTTATCAACATCACTTCCGGCCGTCGCTGTCCCGTCATTCCTTAACTCCAAAACCTTCCGCGTCTTCAGCCGGACAAACAAGCGAGCGGCTCCGGCAATCTGCAGCAGGCGTGCTGCCCGGTAATGCGCCTTTTATCGATTATGGCTGGTCCACGACCAGGCGGCGATTTTCTGTTGCGGCCAAAAAATCTGCTCTCTATAGTCGATAAACGGTTGTGAAATTAAATTCCACACATGAGTTTTCCGGTGTGAGCAGCGTGAGCCAGATCGTTGTGCGAAGTCCGCCCGTGGACGTCGGAGGAACGGTGGATATCCACCTCCAGAAAGCATGCAATGCCCCCAGCCAGAGCCGAGGAGCATGGCTTTGCGTAAGCGCCATGGGAGGGCTCTAGCTGGTGCGGAAGCATGAACTGAGGCCATCGGCGCCCTGGTACAGGATCGAAACCGACGAGGCGGATTGGGCCGCCGTGCCGGAACGCGACCTCGTTCAGCTTTACAGCCAGATGCAGCTGATCCGGCGCTTCGAGGAGAAGATCCTCGAACTCGAAAAGTCGGGCCTCGTCCACGGCCCTGCCCATGCCAGCATAGGCCAGGAGGCAGCGGCCGTCGGCGCCATGTCGATCCTGCGCGCCGACGACCAGATCAACGGCACGCACCGCGCCCACCACCAGGTCCTGACTAAACTCGTCAATGCGCAGACACAGACCTATTTCGATATCCGCAGTGCCGATTTTACAGAGCCGATGAGCGAAGCGGTCTACCGGCTGATGGCCGAGATCATGGGGTTGCTGCCGGGCTATTGCGGGGGCCGCGGCGGCTCGATGCATATGCGCGACGCGGCCTCCGGCGTGGCCGGAACCAGCGCGATCGTCGGCGGCAACATTCCGCATGGCGTCGGCTACGCGCTGGCGGATCGGGTGCTTGGCCGCGACGGGATTTCGGTGACGTTCTTCGGCGACGGCGCTTCGCTGCAGGGAGCGACCTATGAATCCATGAACATCGCCGCCGCCTACAAGCTGCCGGTGATCTTCTTCGTGGAGAACAATCTCTACGCCGTGTCGACGCACATCGACGACGTGACTGCGGAGCCCCGTATCGCCTCGCGCGGCCCCATGCTCGGCTTCACCGGCATCGAATGCGACGGCATGGATGTCGTGGCGGTCCACCAGGCAATGGCCGACGCGCGCGCGATCATCCGCGAGGGGCGCGGGCCGGTGGTGGTCGAGGCGAGATGTTATCGGCATTTCCACCAAAGCGGTGGCAAGACGGGCAGCGAGTTCGGCTACCGCAGCCGCGAGGAAGAACAGGAGTGGCTCAAACGCGATCCGTTGCGCCTTGCCGAGCAGCGCCTGGCGGCACTCGGCATACTGGACAGCGCCGGCTTTGCCCATATCGATGCAAGCGTCAGCGCCGTGGTGCAGGCGGCCGCCAACCGGCTGACGGAAACCATGCCGGGAAGCAATCAGCCGCGCATCCCCGAAGCCCTGTGGCCCTCGCCACAAAGCGTGGATGATGGGATCCTGGCGGACCCATCGGAAAGCGCCGGCCTGAAATATCGCGAGATCGAGGATTTCGCCGAGGGCGAACTGGTCAAGACCCGGTTCGTGACCGCTGCGGGAGAGGCGTTGAGCGCTGCAATGGCCGCGGATCCCACCATCATTGTTCTTGGCGAGGACGTGCACCGTCTTCGCGGCGGGGTCAGCGGTTTCACACGCTCGGCCCTGGAACAGTTTCCAGGCCGGGTTCTGGCGATGCCGATCGCGGAAAACGGCTTCACAGGCGTGGCACTCGGTGCTGCGCTGCGCGGGTTGAGGCCCGTGGTCGAAATCATGTTCGGCGACTTCTGTCTCGTCGCCGCCGACCAGATCGGCAATGGCATCGCCAAGGTGCGCCATATGTTCGGCAGCGGTTTCCCCGTGCCGGTCGTGCTGCGTGTGCGGGTGTCGCCCCACACAGGTTACGGCTCGCAGCATTCGGGTGACCCGTCGGCGCTGTTCAGGCTTTTCCCCGGCTGGCACATCGTGTCGCCGACCAGCCCGTTCGACTATGTCGGGCTGCTCAACACCGCGCTGAAATCCAACGATCCCGTAGCCATCATCGAGCATGTCGAATTCTACCAACGCGAGGGAATGGTGCCGCGCGACGAGCGCGACTATTGCATCCCGCTCGGCAAGGCCAAGATCGTGCGATCAGGATCGGCCTGCACGGTTCTGGCGACCTCTGCCATGGTGCCGACGGCGTTGAAGGTCGCCGAGGAAACCGGCATCGATGCCGAGATCATCGACATGCGCAGCGTTGGCCAACTCTCCACGGACTGGCCGCTCGTTCTGCAATCCGTCGCAAAGACAAACCGGGCCATCATAGCCGAGCAGGTCTCCAGCGGCTTCACGCTCGGGCGCCACTGGATCGCCGAGATCCAGTCTCGCGCCTTCGATGATTTGGATCATGAGATACTTCACGTGACAGGCAGCCTGTCGGCTCCCGTCGTATCGGCCGTCCTGAACAAGGCCGCGCTGGGGTCGGCCGACAAATTGCGGAGCGCGATGGAGTTGATTACCGAGACTGCCTAAACTGACCAAAACGAAGAGGAGCACGATAATGAAAATGGGGAACATCAATCAATTCTCGAAGCTGCGCTGGAAAAGCCTTGCTTCGGCGACAATGCTGCTGGGCCTGGCAGCGATCGCCACGCCCGCTGACGCCAAGACGCTGGTCATCGCACGCGACATGGACATCAACTCGCTGGATATCACGCGGGGCTGGTGCGACACCTGCATGATCTACAACGCGGCGGTCTATGACGGCCTTCTCGGGCTCGACGCTAAGAACAAGCTGGTCCCTGTTATCGCGGAAAGCTGGGAAGCAAGCGCCGACCAGACGACCTTCACTTTCAAGCTGAACCCGAAAGCCAAGTTTTCCGATGGTTCGCCTGTCGAGGCCAAGGATGTCAAATGGTCGTGGGAGCGGCTAAAGAACATAAAGGGTAGCCCCTCCGACCTCGCCGCTTCGATCGCATCGATCGAAACGCCTGACGCGGCAACCGTCGTCGTCAAGACGGCGGCGCCGAATTCGGAACTCCTGAACGTCCTGGCGGCCAGCTATTTCGGCGTCGTCAACAGCGATGTAGCCCAGGCCGAAGGCAAGGCGTCGTCCGCCGCCGATGCCGCGACGACCGACCAGGCGGAACCCTGGTTCCTGGCGCACTCGGTCGGCGCCGGTCCGTTCGTGCTGGAATCGTACCAGCCTGGCGCCGAACTGCGCCTGAAGCGCAATGAGAATTATTGGCGCGAGCCGGCAAAGGTCGACGAGATCGTCATCCGCCAGGTCGGCGATGCCGTCGCGCAGGCTCAATTGCTGCAGAGCGGGCAGGCTGATGTGGCCATGAACATCGATCCGGAAACGGCCAAAACGCTGACCGGCGACAATGTGAAAGTCGAGTCCGCGCCTTCCAACAATTTCGTCTACATGACGCTGAGCCCCGGCGCGGTGTCGAACCCCGTGCCGATGACGCCGGAAATCCGCGAAGCCATCTCCATGGCAGTCGATCGCAATTCGCTGATCGAGTTCACGCTCGGCACGGGCAATGGCCGTCTGATCTCCGTGCCCTTCCCGCTCGATTTTCCTGGCGGCGCGAACCACCCAATTCCGGAATACAATCCGGAAAAGGCCAAGGAAATGCTGGCGAAGGCCGGTCATGCCGACGGATTCACCCTCGACGCGACCTACCCGAAGCTGAACGTCTATGGCGTCGACTTCACGCTCGCCATGCAGAAGATCCAGCAGGATCTGGCAAAGGTGAACATCAAGCTGGAATTGCAACCGGTCGAATTCCCCAACTGGCGTGAGAAGGCGACGAAGGATCACATCCCGCTTTCGTTCGTTTTCTTCGCACCGGATTTCTACGGCACCTCGCAATATGTTGGCTATTTCGGCCTGGCGCCCGATTCACCCTGGGCAAAGCGTGGCGGCGGCGAACGCGACCCTTCCTTCCTGTTGCCCGAGACCAAGACCATGCTCGCGGAAGCGTTGAAGTCGACGCCGGAGAAAGCCGAGAAGATCTACTTCGACATCGGCGAGAAGATCCGCGCCCAGAATGTGATCATTCCAATGATCAGCCCGAACACCATTCTCGCCTTCGGCAGCAAGGTCCACGGGGTACGCAATTCGCCGAGTTCCAACGTTCCCCTCTACGAGATCTCGATCGACAATTGAGACGCCGAAAGCAGTCGGAGAAAAGGCCCCCTCGCGGGGCCTTTTTTTTGGTCCTAGACCAGAATTAAAGTTGACTGATCAGCATCTTAGGAACAAATTTACATAATCAAAAAATATCCACTTTCGGAGATTGCGGTGTCCTATACGGATTTCATTTTCACTGACTACCGAAAGCGGGTGGCGGAGTTGCAGGCGAGCGACAATCCGCTCTCCCAAGGGGTCGCCTATATCGAGGGCGAGCTTTATCCCATCAACGAGGCGCGCATACCGATACTGGACCAGGGCTTCCTGCACTCCGACCTGACCTACGACGTGCCGTCCATATGGGACGGTCGCTTCTTCAGGCTGGACGACCACCTTGACCGGTTCGAACGCAGCCTGAAACTGCTTCGTCTCCGCAGTCCGCTGGACCGCGATGCAATTCGCCAGAAGCTGGTAGAGATGGCTGCGAAAAGCGGTATCCGCGACGCCTATGTCTGCATGATCGTGACCCGCGGGCTGAAATTCATCCGCCAGTACAGTCCAGAAGAGATCGAGAACAATCTCTACCTCATCGTACAGCCATTCCTTTGGGTCATGGGCGAAGAGATGCAGAAGACCGGCGGATCGGCGATCATCGCGCGCGACGTGCGGCGCGTGCCGCCGGGGGCGATCGATCCAACCGTCAAGAACCTGCAATGGGGTGACTTCGTGCGGGGAATGTTCGAGGCGCGAGACCGCGGCGCCAACTATCCCATCCTGACCGACGGCGATGGAAACCTGACAGAGGGGTCGGGATTCAACGTTTGCATCATCAAGAACGGCATCCTGCGCACCCCGAAGCGAGGCGTTCTCGAAGGCGTGACGCGCAAGACGGTTCTTGAGGTTGCCCGCGCAAACGGCATCGAATGCCATGTCGAGGACGTGCCCGTGAGCGCCGCCTATGATTGCGACGAACTGCTGTTCGTGACCACCGCCGGCGGCGTCATGCCCATCACAACGCTTGACGGAACGCCCGTCGGCAATGGCGGTGTCGGGCCGCTCAGCAAGACGATCTGGAAGGCCTATTGGGAAGCGCACTACGATCCGATGCGCAGCTTCGCAATCAACTATTGACGGTCGCGGAAAAGCCGGTCCGGCTTGCCCCGCCCTTAACGGGCCAGCTTCAGCCGGGCGAGTACCAGGGGGTTCTCGTTCGCCGGAATTCGCGTACGGTCTGCCTTCAGTTCTGCAAAAGCGCGTTCGCTCGCCTGCAACGTCTGGTCGATGTCGGCGGCCGTCATCGCCGCATTCAGGAACATGTTGTGATAGGGGTGCAAATAGACGCCATGTTTAAGCGCGTTCGACACCCATGCATATCCGAGCCGCATGTCGGGATCCTCGTGAAACAGGATTTGCGGCATCTGGGATGGACCTGTCTGGCGCAGCGAGAAGCCAAAGGCGGCAGCCTGCTCGTGCAGCCCGGCGCGTAGCCTGTCGCCCAGCTCGACCGTCTGTTCCAGATATCTGGTTTCTCGGATAAGCCGCAGCGTCTCGACGCCGGCCGCCATCGGTACGGCGGAGAACCAGAAGGATCCGGTCGCAAAAATAGAACGCGCCGCTGCATAGAACCGGTGCGAGCCGACCATGGACGAAATCGGATGCCCGTTGGCGATCGCCTTGCCCCAGCAGCTGATGTCCGGCTGGACGCCGAGGATCGACCAGGAGCAGTCCCGAGCCAGCCTGAAGCCGGCGCGGACATCGTCGACGATGAGGGCGACATCCTGGGCGTCGCAAATCTTGCGCACGGCTTGAGCAAACTCCACCGATGGGATCATCTGGTCGGAGAACACTTCGTGCCGGAACGGCGTGGCGAAGATACCGGCCAGATCGCCGTCCGCCTGGCGCACAGCGGCCTCCAGGGTTTCGATGTTGTTGTATTCATAGGTGATGATGTTGCGGCGGTCGTCATCGACGATGCCGGTGCGGTTGGGCGTGCACCATGGCTGGCTGCCGTGGTAGGCGCCGACCGCCACGATGATCTTGCGACGCCCGGAATAGGCGCGCGCCGTCGTCATCGCCATCGTGGTCGCGTCACCGCCATTCTTGCAGAACATCGCCCAATCGGCATGCGAGATCATCGACACCAGCGCTTCCGCCAGATCGACCATGACATGAGAAGGGCCGGTCATCGTATCGCCGAACTCAGCCTGCTTGCGCGCTGCGGCGTCGATATCAGAATTGCCATAGCCGAACAGGTTCGGCCCGTAGGCGCTCATATAGTCGATATATTCATTGCCATCCACGTCCCAGAGCCGTGCACCCTTCGCACGGCTGAAGAACTGCGGGAAATCGGCAGGCAAAAGCGCGGTCGATTCATGACCATACATACCGCCGGGAATGACACGCCGCGCCCGCTCTACCAGTTCGGAATTCTTGTCGTTCGACCAGGGCATCGCGAGGGGCCTCCATTGAGCAGACCGGCTATAGCAAGACAAATATCCACTATCAACGCGAATCGGGCGGCGGCCCCAAATTCCCGCTGGGGCGGCACGGCGGCGGGCCCGCAGGCCCCCCAAGTTGGCGAGGCCTGGAACCCGACGATGATCCTCGCGAGGTGGGGACGCAACCAGTGTCGTTAGGTGCTGTCTGCCGCGATCGGGCATCGCCGGGTGCTTGCCGGGGACAGCGAGTTGGCGCCAAATTCGAGCTAAGCTCTTGAAAACAGATTCATTTCGACTCGGAACATAGTGGCGGGACGTAGCTTTAGTGACTCGTATAAGTTGTGTCGGAGTGCGGGTATCATGGTTGCGGCGGCGCGTGCCAATTGGAAGGGCTATATCAAGTTTGGCGAAGTAGCCTGCGCTGTCGCGCTCTACACGGCGGCTTCGTCATCGGAGCGGATCGCTTTCAACACCCTCAACAGAACGACCGGCAACCGCGTGCGGCGCGAATTCATCGATAGTGAGACGGGCTACCCGGTCGACCGCGAAGATCAGGTCAAAGGCTACGAGATCGAGAACGGCGATTACATCGTGCTCGAGCCCGACGAGGTCGCGGCGGCAGTGCCCAAGAGCGACAAGACGCTCAAGATCGAGGCGTTTGTCCCCTGCGACGAAGTCGACGACGTCTATTTCGACAAGCCCTATTACCTGACACCAGACAAAATGGGGGCGGACGCCTTCAGGTTGCTGCGCGACGGCATGCGGCAGGCCAAGGTCGTCGCATTGGCGCGGACCGTCCTGTTTCGGCGTCTGCGGACAGTGTTGATCCGTCCGCATGGCAAGGGCCTGATAGGGACGACGCTGAATTTCGATTACGAAGTCCGGTCTTCCAAGGAGGCCTTCGACGATGTGCCGGCGATGAAGATCGAAGGCGAGATGCTGGATCTCGCCAAGCACATCATAAACACCAAGAAAGGCTCATTCGACGTCAAGGCCTTCGACGACCGCTACGATGCCGCTGTCGCTGAACTCGTCAAGGCGAAGATCGAAGGCCGCACGCTTCCGAAAAAGAAGACTCCACCGCCCTCCAAGGCCAGCGACCTGTTGCAGGCGCTGCGTCAGAGCGCCGGTTTAGGCCTGGGCGGCAAGGAAAAGCGGCCTGCGAGCAAGGCACCCGTCCCCGCAAACGCAAAGCAACCCAAACGAAGTGCCGGCTCCAAGCGCGCGGCGTGATCGGAGAACAAGATGGCCTTGCGTCCCTACTGGAAGGGCTACCTGAAGCTTTCCCTCGTCACCTGCCCGGTGCAGATGACGCCGGCGACCTCCGGCAGCGAAAAAGTGCGCTTCCATACGCTGAACCGCCAGACCAGCAATCGCGTCATCAGCCATTATGTCGACGCGGTCAGCGGCAAGGAGGTCAAGGAAGAGGACGAGGTAAAGGGCTATCAGCGAGGCGAGAACGACTACATCCTCCTTGAGGAGGAAGAGCTCGAAAACGTCGCCCTGGACAGCACAAAGACCATCGACATCAACGTCTTTTCGCCACGCGATACGATCGAATGGATCTGGCTCGACACGCCCTATTACCTTTCGCCGGACGATCCGGTCGGCCAGGAAGCTTTCTCGGTAATACGCGACGCCATGGCTGCCGAAGACATGGTGGGCATTTCCCGCCTCGTCCTGGCGCGCCGCGAGCGGGCCGTCATGCTGGAACCGCGGGGCAAGGGTATTGTCCTGTGGACCCTGCGCTATGGCGACGAGGTGCGCGACGAGGACAGCTATTTTAGCGGTATCGGGGACGCGGTCTCCGACGCGGAGATGATGCCGCTCATCAAGCAGCTTATCAAGAAGCAGACCCGCCACTGGGACAGCAAGCTGGTATCGGACCCGGTGCAGGACAAGCTCCTCGAAATCATCGAGGCGAAGCGCAAGAAGACGAAGCGGAATGGCAAGCCCAAGGCCGCGGCAGGCAGGGCCCCCTCGGGCAATGTCATCAACATCATGGATGCCCTGCGCAAATCCGTTGAATCTGAGAACCGGCCGGGCAAACGGTGATGGCCGGCGTGCGGAAACGGCAAGCGTCCGCTCCTGCCATATCCGCGTCATCACAAGCGACGGTTGCGTCGCGGCGGGCGCTTCCCGGGCGCCATGCCAGGCAGGCTGATCCACAGCAAGATCCCATGCCACCGCACGATCCCATGCCACAGCGCGTCGAACCCTGCCTGGCATTGCTCAAGTCGAAAGTGCCAGCGGGGCAGGACTGGATTTTCGAGATCAAATGGGACGGCTACCGGCTCGCGGTGCATATCGAGCCGTCCGGCGTGCGCATCATCACGCGTGGCGGGCACGACTGGACGCACCGGTTTCCCGCCATCGCGGCTGCCGCAAGGCAGCTGAACGTCCAAACGGCCATTCTCGATGGTGAGGCAGTCGTGCTGAAGGGCGACGGTCGCTCGGACTTCGGAGCCCTGCAGCAGTCGCTGGGCGGGCGCGGCGGCAAGAGGATTTCAACGGAATCCATTCTCATGGCTTTCGATCTCCTCTATCTCGACGGACATGACCTTACCGGGACGGAATTGTCGGTGCGCCGCCATCTGCTCGAGGACCTCGTGACAGCTGATGGCGACGGTGCAATTCGCCTTTCGGAAGAGGTCGAAGTCGACGGAGCCAGCCTCCTGGCACGCGCCTGCCAGTTGGGCCTCGAAGGCATCATCGCCAAGCAGCGCGGCCAGCCCTACCAATCGGGCCGGACCGGAGACTGGCTGAAGATCAAGTGCATCCAGAGCGAAAGCTTCATGATCGTGGGATATGAAGCCTCGGCCGCCGCGAGGGGTGGCATCGGCAGCCTCCTGCTTGCCGGCAGGCGTGGCGATGGGTGGGTCTATGTAGGCTCGGTCGGAACCGGATTTAGCGGCCAGGTCGCGAAGGATCTCCGTGGCGCGCTCGACGAACTCAGGACACAGACGCCCGCCGTGCCCCTCAAGGGCAAGAGGCTGGTCTTTGCCAAGCCTGTGCTGGTGGCGGAAATAGAGTTTCGTGGGTGGTCGCAGGATGGGAAATTGCGGCACGCGTCCTACAAGGGTTTGCGCGACACGCATGACAATACGGCCGTGTTTACCCTCGCCGAAAACGATGCCTGATCAAGCCGCTTGTTTCATCGACCTCGACAGCCGCCGGATGGCGTCTTCGAGGGGCCTGTAGCCATCCTCATAGTCCTGCCATGCGGTGGTCTTTGCCAGCAGGGCCGGAACGGTGCGGATCGTGAAGCGCTTCGGGTCGAGATCGGCCTTGACCTGCGTCCAGGTGAGAGGCATCGAGACTGTGGCGCCTGGCCGGGCGCGGGGCGATAGGGGCGCCACGGCTGTCGCCATGCGATCATTGCGCAGGTAATCCAGGAAAATGCGGCCGTGCCGCTGGTTCTTCGCCATCTTGATCAGGTAAAGTTCCGGATTGTCGCGGGCCATCTGCAGGCAGACATCATGCGCGAAACCCTTGGCTTCGGGCCAGGAGAGCTTCTTGCGTTTGGCTACGGCGAGAGGCGTAACCACGTGAAGCCCCTTCCCGCCTGTCGACTTGCAGAAGCTGACAAGCCCAAGCGCGTCGAGCCGGTCGCGCATTTCCCGCGCCGCCGCTACCACGGTCGAAAAAGGCACGTCCGGGCCTGGATCGAGATCAAAGACAAGTCGGCCGGGCACTTCGGGGTGTTGCGGCTGACAATTCCAGGGGTGAAGTTCCATGGCGCCAACCTGGGCGACGGCAATGAGGCCCTCTATGCGGTCGATCTGAAGGTATGGCTTCCTGTCGCCGAACACCGTCACGAGCTCCAACAGGTTAGACGTCCCGGGCATGGCGTGGCGCTGGAAGAACTCCTCGCCGCCGATGCCGTCCGGGGCGCGGATGATCGAGCATGGCCGCCCTCTGATGTGGTCGATCAGCCATGCACCGACCGCTTCATAGTAGCGAGCCAGATCCTCCTTCGTCACCGGCGTGTCGTCATTGGCATCGGGCCACAGGGGCTTGTCGGGGTTTGAGACAAGCACACCCATGACCTCGGCCTTGCCGCCGCGCCTCGGCGGCTTGGAAGAGGTGGTTGGGGCCGGCTGGCGCACAGGGGTTTTCGCAGGAGGCGCCGGCTTCTCCGTCTCGACCTCATTGGCAGGCTTGTCTTCTCTCAGGCCCTTGAATGCCGCCTGGCGCACGAGACCGTCGGTGGTCCAGCCGGCAAACTCGATTTCCGCGACGACTTCCGGCTTTAGCCATACAACGCCGGGCTCCTTCTTCGGCGCGCCTATCCCGGTGAACGGCGACTTCGCCGCCTCGACCGCTTTCAGCCTGGGAAGCAATTCCTTGACCTTGGCAGCGCCATAGCCGGTTCCAACACGCCCGACATAGACGAAATTGTCGCCGCGATGCGCGCCCACCAGCAAGGACCGGAATTTGCCGTTGGTCGTCGCATAGCCGCCGATGACGACCTCATGGCCGGCGCGGCATTTCGATTTTGCCCAGGTTTCCGTGCGGCCTGATTGGTAAGGGGCGTCGGCGCGTTTCGATACGATGCCCTCGAGCGAAAGGCGGCATGCCGATCGGAGAACCGCGTCGCCGCCGGTCTCGAAATGTTCGACGAAACGCAGGCGTGGGTCCTCGCCGGCGTCCTCCAGGAGCTGTTTCAAGCGCGCCTTTCGGTCAGCCAGGGGAGAGGCCCGCAGATCCTCGCCGGCTTCGAACAAAAGGTCAAAGGCAAAGTAGACAAGTTCATCGGTCTTGCCCTCCGACAGAGCCGCCTGAAGGGCGGCAAAGTCCGGCGCGCCGTTATCGTCCAAAGCGCAGATCTCGCCGTCGATGATTGCGTCCGGAAGCTTGGCGGCGGCGCGTGCGATCGCCGGATATTTGGCCGTCCAGTCGAGGCCCTTGCGGGTCTTCAGCGTCGACTTCCCGTCAAGCACCCGCATCTGGATGCGGTAACCGTCGAATTTGATTTCGTGGAGCCATCCGCCACCCGATGGAGGACGCTGCAAAGTCTCGCATAGCTGAGGCTCGATGAAATCGGGAAGATCGACGACAACCCCCTGCTGCCTGCCTTTTGCTTTGGCGCTCGCTTTGCGCGCCGTTGCCGCCAGGCCCGTACTGCTGTCCCAGATCGCGTCCGCACCCATGTCCCCGCCCTTCAGCATGAAGGGCTTGGGTTTGCGGCCCTTGCCAGCGGCGATCGCATCCATGCTCCGCCCCGAAGCAACGGAGGTGTCATTCTCTTCCAGGATTGCCGCGCCATTCGCCTCCACCGAAAAGTCGTCGCGATGCTTGATCAGGAGCCAGTTGGTGCGCTTGCCCCGCTCCCGGTCATGCGCCATGCGAACCAGCACGAAGCTGCCATGCAACCGCTCGCCCTCCAGCGTGAACTTGAAATCACCTTTTGCGAGCGCCTGTTGCGGACTTTTCTTCCCTTCCGGCTCCCAATAGCCACGGTCCCACAACATGACCGTGCCGCCGCCATATTGGCCCTTGGGAATTGTGCCCTCGAAATCTCCATAGTCCAGAGGATGATCCTCCACTTCGACGGCAAGCCTCTTGTCATGCGGGTCGAGGGAAGGACCTCGTGTCACCGCCCAGGATTTGAAGACACCGTCCAGTTCAAGGCGAAGATCGTAATGCAGCCGCGTGGCGTCATGTTTCTGGATGACGAAGCGAAGACGGTTGGAAGGCTTGACCGCCTCCTGACCGCTCGGCTCCTGCGTCTGTCGAAAATCACGCTTCGACTTGTAAGTAGTGAGCTTGTCGCCGGCCATACGCGTCCCCAGGGTTCTCGCATAGTAAGAATGCCCCCGGGCGACACATGTTCCGCCGCGAGGCGGCTCCGCACAGCGAGCCGGACCCGAGGTACCGCGAGTTAAGTCTTCAGCCCTTCAGGATGTCCCTCGAAGCTTCATCCATCTTGCCGGCGAACCAGCGGTCCAGCGCCGCGCGGAAGGGATTGTCGGCGACCTGGCAGGCCATCGCAAAGAGCGACATCGACGAGTGAAACTTCAGGTCGTCCGGCGAGCCGAAAATCTCGCGCAGCGACAGACCGTTTGTGGCGAGTACCGTCCGCGTGGCAAGATCAAGGCGGGGGCCGAGAACAGGATGCGCCAAATAGGCGACGGCTTCGTCGAGCGATGCAATGCCGTAGAATTGCGCGGTAGATGACCTGCCAAGACCCCGCAATTGCGGAAAGATGAACCACATCCAATGCGTGCGCTTCCTGCCGTCGCGCAGTTCGCCGATCGCGTTTTCGAATGTGTCCGCCTGCGCGTGGACGAAGCGCTGCAGGTCGAATGGATCTTCTGCCATATGTCTGCCTTTGGCGCGAGGCCTACGGGACAGGGTGGAAGTTCGGTCCCGCAATCATGAGTGTCTCATGCGTTAGATGGCGTGGGCACAAGGCTTGCCAAGGGGATCTTGAGCAACAGGGAGAGCCCATCGCTTTTCCAATTCCTCTCGATGGTCCCGTTAAGGCCCCGCAACGCCACTCTTTCGAGCGTCGTTCCGAAACCCTCGCGCCCTGACCCTTCTGGCGAAGGGGGCGAGCCGCGCTCGTCCCAGGCAACATGAAGATCGGCGTCAACCCGTGAAACGTCGATCGTCAATCGGCCGGTGGGCGTCGACAACGCGCCATATTTCGCCGCATTGGTCGCCAGTTCGTGAAGCAATAGCGCAAGCGATGTCAGGGCACTGCCCAGAAGCGGCACGTCGGAGCCACTGACCAGGATGCGCGAGTGCTGCACATGTTCGTGTGGCGCCAAGATCGCTTTCATCAAGGCGAACACCGTCGTCTTGGTGGCGGCGGCGCCTTGATTGCTCAGGTCGGGCAGCGTCAAATCATGTGCGCGCCCGAGCGCGTGCAGGCGGGCCTTCAGATCCACCGAAAACTCCTGGACGCTCTTGGCGCTCTGGGCGCTGAGCGAGATCATGCCTGCGGTGACGCTGAACAGGTTCTTGATGCGGTGGTTTATTTCGCGCAGCAGCACCTCCTGCTGGGCGCGGGCGTCCTTGTGCTGGGTGATGTCATCCCTCAGCGTGACGAGGAATTCATCCTTCCGCCGCCCGGCTTCCCGCAGCGCCTGCGCTTGCGTCTCCAACTCGTCTCGTTGCGCAGCTATCTGCTGGCGCTGCCGATACAATTCAAAGAACACCTCCACCTTGCTGCGCAGAATGTCCGGCTCGATGGGCTTTTGGATGAAGTCGACGGCGCCGGCCTCGTAGCCCCGGAACCGGCGTTGGTTATCGGCGCTGCCGGCGGTCACGAAAATGATCGGAATGCGTCGCGTCCGTTCGTTGCCGCGCATCAGTTCGGCCAGTTCGAAACCATTAAGGCCGGGCATCTGCACATCGACAAGCGCCAGCGCGACATCATGCTGAAGCAGGAGTTCAAGCGCCTGGTCGCCCGAACGGGCTTTAAGAAGAACCAGATTCGGCCGGCGCAGCAGCGCCTCCAGGGACAGGAGGTTTTCCTCCAGATCGTCGACCAACAGACAAGTGACGGGATGCATGGCCGGTCTCAAACCTCTTGCAAATAGGCGGCTATGGCGCTCAGCGACAGGACGCTCGCAGTCGGACACATCGCAATGGCGGCTTCGGGCATCGCGGTTGCGAAAGCCCCCTCCGGGCTCTGAACGATACCGCTGCCACCCGCATCGACAACAGCCCGCATTCCTTTGGCGCCGTCATGGTTGGCGCCGGTCAGGACGATCGCGATCAAAGCCGGGCCATAGGCGTCGGCCGCGCTTTCGAACAGAACGTCGATCGAGGGGCGTGAAAACAGGACGGGTTCGTCGCTGGAAAGCGATAGATGTTTGTCGGCCTCCACCAACAGATGGTAGTCCGGAGGCGCGAAATAGACCGTCCCCCCAACGATCGGCTCCTTGTCTTCCGCTTCGCGAACCGGAACCCGGCATTTCGCCTGGAACAGTTCGGCAAGCACGCTGCGTTTGTCGGGGGGGATATGGACGACCACAATCACCGGCAGGCTGAAGCCTTCCGGCAGGGCTGGAAGAATAACCGACAGCGCATCCAGCGCGCCTGCGGATGCCCCAATCACGATGGCTCCCACCGCAGCGCCCATCAGTCGCCACGCCTTTGATAAATCTTCTCGTCACGCACGAAATCCGTAAAGGCCGCACCCTCGTTGGAAAAACGCAGGCTTTCCTTAGCGCCAAGGCCGAGAAAACCCTTCCTCGCCAGCGAATCCTTGAATAGGCCAAGCGCGCGATCCTGCAGATCCCGATCGAAATAGATCAGGACGTTCCGGCACGAGATCAAGTTCATTTCGCCGAACACGGCGTCGGTGACCAGGCTGTGGTCGGAGAAGACCACGTTGCGGCGCAGGCTCTTGTCGAACGACACCCTGCCATAGGCCGCCTGATAGTAATCGGACAGGGACGACTTGCCGCCGGACTTGCGATGGTTTTCCGTAAACAGCGGTATCCGGTCCATTGTAAAGATGCCTGCCTCGGCCTCCTGCAGCGCGTCCTGGCTGATATCGGTGGCATAGAAAAGGGTGCGGTCCTCGAGCCCTTCTTCCCGGAACAGGATAACGAGCGAATACAGCTCCTCGCCCCTGCTGCACCCGGCAATCCAGACCTTGAGCGAGGGATAGGTGCGCAAATGCGGGACGACCTTCTCGCGGATCGCCTTGAAGTAGGAGGGATCACGAAACATCTCGCTGACGTGGACGGTCAGATACCGGAGCAGATGCGCCAGCATGGCGGGATCGTGCAGGAGGCTTTCCTGCATGGCCGAGAAGGTCGGGAACCCCAGCTGCTCTCGACCCTGCTTCAGGCGACGTTTGATGGAGGCCATCGCATAGTTGCGAAAATCATAGTGATATCTCGTGTACAGCGCGTCCAGCAGGAGCCGGATTTCAATGTCTTCCGTCTTTTCCGAAGCAGTTGTGTCCGTCACTTAGGCATCCAGACCCGCACGAGGGACAGAAGCTTTTCCACATCCAGCGGCTTGGCCATGTAGTCATTGGCGCCGGCATCGATGCAGCGCTGCTGGTCATCGGGCATGGCCTTGGCGGTAAGCGTGATAATGGGCAGTTTCTTCCAGGCGGCGTTCTTGCGTATCGCCCGCGTCGCCTCGAGCCCATCCATGACCGGCATCATCACATCCATCAGCACGAGATCGATCGCCGAGCCCGCGCGGCTGGAGGATTTTTCCAATGCGTCCAGCGCCTCGCGTCCGTTGCGGGCAATCTCGACGACGGCGCCGCGTGGTTCCAGAATGTTTGTCAGCGCATAGACGTTGCGCACGTCATCCTCCACCACGAGGATGCGCCGCCCTTCCAGCAAGGCGTCCCGGTTTCGCGCCTTGCGGATCATTTTTTGCTGCTCGTCGGGAAGTTCCGAGACCACCTGATGGAGGAAAAGGGTGACCTCGTCCAGAAGGCGTTCGGGCGACTTCGCGCCCTTGATGATGATCGATTTCGAGTATTTGCGCAGGCGATGTTCGTCGGCCGCCGACAAGTCCCTGCCGGTGTAGACGATCACCTGCGGAAACGAATAAGCGGTTTCTCCGCTCAATGTTTCGAGCAATGAATAGCCCGACGCGTCGGGGAGCGACAGATCCAGCACCATGCAGTCGAAGGTCTGGCTCTTCAACAGCTCGAGGCATTCGGCCGCGGTTCCGGCAGTCACCGTTTCGACGTCGTGAGAGGTCAGCAGCTTCGCCATCGCCTCGCGCTGTACCCGATCATCCTCGACGATGAGCACGCGGTGCAGGCGTTGCGAGATCTTGGCCTCAAGCTTCTTCAGCACCTCGACCAGTTGTTCGCGCCTGACAGGCTTGAGGTCGTAGCCGACGGCACCGAGCGAGAACGCCGTTGCCGCGTGATCCCCGCCCGAGACGATATGGATGGGAATGTGGCGCGTCTCGACATCGTGCTTGAGCCGGTCGAGCACCGCCAGCCCGGACTGATCGGGCAGGCCGACATCGAGAATAATGGCGCTCGGCAAGAATTCCTTGGCAAGGGCCAGCGCTTCTTCGGCTGTCCCGGCCACGATCGAGCGGAATCCCATCTCGCGGGACAGATCGCGCAGGATGGACGCAAAGTTGGCGTCGTCCTCGATGACCAGAAGCACACGCTTGCCGTCGGATTTGCCGTCGGGCATTCCGTCCCGGTCGTCCTCGACTGTACGGGTCCGCGCCGGCGCCGCCGGGCGAGGTTTTTCGATACCGGGGAGTGCGGGCGTGGCAGCAATGTTTTCGAGCGCCTCGCGGGGCGCGACCTTGGACGGGTCATAGGACAGCGGAATCGTGATCGTGAAGGTGCTGCCCTGGCCGGGTTCACTCTCCAGCTCCATGGCGCCGCCCAGCAGGCGAACCAATTGCCGCGATATCGAAAGCCCCAGGCCGGTGCCGCCATATTTGCGGCTGATCGTACCGTCGGCCTGATGGAATGCCTCGAAAACGCTTTGCTGCTGCTCCTTGGCAATGCCGATGCCCGTATCCGATACGGCAAAGGAAATCTGCCCATCGTCGACGGCGCGTATGGAAACCGCGACCTCGCCCACCTCGGTGAATTTGAAGGCGTTGGACAGCAGATTCTTGAGCACCTGCTCGAGGCGCTGCGCATCCGTTTCTATGCTGTCGGGAAGGTCCGGCGCGATCTCGATCTTGAACGCCAGCCCTTTGTCCCGCGCAACGGGATCGAACATCTGGCGGATGCTGTCGGCCAGCCGACGTACAGCGACCGGTTCGGGCCTGATTTCCACATGGCCGGCCTCGATCTTGGAGAGGTCCAGTATGTCGTTGATCAGGTTGAGAAGATCATTGCCCGACGATTGAATGGTCTGCGCGTACTTGACCTGTTCGGCGGTGAGATTGTCATCGGGATTGTCGGCCAGCAGCTTGGCCAGGATCAGCGAGGAGTTGAGCGGCGTGCGCAGCTCATGGGACATGTTGGCAAGAAAGTCGGACTTGTATCGGCTCGCCTGTTCGAGTTCCCGCGCCTTGAGATTGACCGAGGCGTTGACGCGCTCCAGATCGTCGCGTTGCGCTTCCAGCTGCTGGGCCTGTTCCTCCAGCTGCGAATTTGTCTGTTCGAGTTCGACCTGCTGCAGTTCGAGCCGCGATTGGGATTCCTTGAGGGCCCGGCTTTGCTCCTCCAATTCCTCGTTCGAGACACGCAACTCCTCGCTCTGCGTCTGCAGTTCTTCCGACTGGCGTTGGGTCTGTTCGAGGAGGTTTTGCAACTCGCCACGGTAGTTTGCCGAACGCACCGCGATCGCGATCGCCGGCGCCGCCTCTTCGAGAAGGCTGACAACGCGCTCGTCGACGCTACGCAGGAAGCCAAGCTCAAGCACGGCGTTGACCCGCCTGTCGATGCTTGCGGGCAAGATGACGAGATGCTTCGGCCTATTCCGACCCAACGCCGAGCCAAATTCGAGGTATCCGTCCGGCACATCCGCGACAAGCATGGACCGGCCATCGGACACGGCCTGTCCGAGCAGGCCTTCCCTGCGCGAGACCTGCATCGGGACTTTGGCGTCGGTGGGGACGCCATAGGTCGCTGCGCGCCGATAGACGTCGCCGCTGCCGACAAACAGGGCCCCGGCGACGGCGCCAAGGTAGCTTGCGAGGAATTCCAGAATGCTGTTGCCGAGTTGCTCAACCTGCTGGTCGCCGATGATCGCGGAGGCCAATCCCACCTGGCCGGACTGAAGCCACTCCTCACGTCGACGCGCCAGCGTGGCCCTGCGCATCAGCAAGCCGATCGCGGCAGTCAGCACGATACCCAGCACGGCAGAAAGCAAGCCGCTGGCCAATGCGGTCCGCTGCGCCGAATCCATCTCGGCGAGCCGCCTGGAGCGAAGCGTCGCCTCTTCCTGGGCCATGGCAGCGAGCTGTGTGC
The DNA here is from genome assembly GCF_020164785.1 of Mesorhizobium sp. ES1-1. Taxonomy (GTDB): domain Bacteria; phylum Pseudomonadota; class Alphaproteobacteria; order Rhizobiales; family Rhizobiaceae; genus Mesorhizobium. Next base: position 111,864 of record NZ_JAIUGX010000006.1, read on the forward strand.
GGATCGCATCCATCTCCGTCTTGCCGCGATCGGCGTTAACGACCGCCAAGGCGGCCTCCAGGCCCTGAGTACGGCGCAGTTCGATCGTCCTGGCGAGTTCGGCGAGTTTGGCTTCGACATGCAGTTTGAGCGCAGCGGTCGTTCTTTCCTGCGCAGGATTGTCGCGTGTCAGCAGCACGATCTCGTTGAGCCTTGCCGGGATATCAGACAGGGCGGCGCTGTATGGTTCGAGATATTTTTCATTGTTTGTCAGCAGGAACCCGCGCTGGCCCGTCTCAGCGTCCTGGGCACTGGACAACAAGCCATCGAGAGCCACGATGACGTCATAGGACTGAACAATCTTCTGATTGCCCTCGCGCACGGCCTGCAGATTGAAATAGGCAAGCGTGCCGCTTAACAGAAAGAAAACCACGGCCACCGCAAGGCCCAACGCGACAGCGGAGTCTAGCCCGAGCGTGCGTTCGGAACGACTTGAGAGAGAGCTTCGCATCATCATTTGGTCTCAAGAACTGCATGCCAGCGTCGAACAGACTTCTGCCAAGGCGCCAATGTGAGGGTTGGCGGGCGCCGAGCATCTGAACGGCCCTGACACCCCCGAATGGGATAAGAGCGATCTATATGTGTTGGAATTCGCCACCACAAGCAGGCTTTGACCTTAGGCTTTTACCAGCAGATGGCGTGCCCATGGCATCATGATTGGTACGTGCTCCGTTCGATCCTACCAAACACATAAGCGCAAAAGCCCGCCGACAAGAGCCAGCGGGCTGGTTTACCCAGAGACCTTGAAGCCCGTCCTAGCGCATGTCGCGGGCTCATCGCCGTCTGGAGATATTGTACGGGGCGGGATTGACTAGGCCGGGGCCGATCCAGGGGTTGCTTGGACCACAACGCGACGATGACCCGATCTGCGGCTTCGCGGCGGCAGTATCCGAGCCCGGTTCCTTTCCGCGTCAAGCAACTCCTGCTCGCGCTTCAAGCCATTCATGAACAGGGTCAATAACCGCGATCCCGTCCGTTCGGCCTCCCGCGAATTGAGCGACAGTCCATGTTCGGCACAAACTGCGCGGCACACCCGAGCGAGCATGTCGATTTCATTGGGTTCAAGGCACTGGCCAGGGAAAAGCATAGTCTTTCCTCCTCGAAAGCCTACCGCCCCCGGATATAGCAGCGACTGGATCGCTGCAAAATAAAATTTGATGGAAGGCCAGCCCAAAACACGAAAGCCCGCCGGCCGAAGCCGCGGGCTTTGTGATAAGGCGCGAACTTTGGCGATACTAGTTATGGAAGGCACGGCTCGGAAGGCGCGCATGATGCAGTGACGGCTGAAAGCTTATCTCGCTTGGTCAGCAGTGGCTTTTGATAGGTCTTCTTCATGGAGATTCCCCTTTCCGTTTCCCTCGACTTGGAAAGTGCCAAGAGCTTGGAAAGCTGTCAAGACAAACGCGATAGAGATCAGGCGACTCGCGGCCGCATCTGGGTTGGGGCGGATGCCATCGGCTCACACGTTACCAGACATCGACCGTAGCTTTACTTGGCTGTGAAGAATGTCAGCAGAACTTTGCCTTTGTCCCCTACCAAGCAAACGAACCGGTCCGCCGCGCCGGTCTTGCCATTTCGAGCAATATACGCCTCGCCGAGGACGACTATTTTGATTGGAACGTCCCCAACGGCGGTGTCAGCCTTGCTCATCGCGACACTTTCCATGTCGATGACGAGGTCGCTAATGTCCTTCGACTTTTCCTGAAGAGCCAACAGGCCGGTGGATTTGCAAGCGCTGATTGCCGGGTCGTCGGTTGTCTGCGCAAGGCAGCTTCCGGTCAGCAGGCCAAGGAGGACTGACGACGCCACAATAGTCTTTACCGGCATATGAGTTCTCCAACGAACGAGATGCACGACGAGGCGCACCGTTAGGTAAGCCACGGTCGAGACATTCGTTCCTTTCGTGGAGACAGACTGCCACGCCGACGTGCGCAAGCGCGACGCCGGCCCTTTTGCACCTTTGGGGGCTCGTGCCGGGCAGGTTGATCAGTTTCGGATTATCGGAGTACGGTCGCCTGATGACCGAATACGATAAGAAGCGCGGTAACCGGGGCGGCCAAGTGCTGTTCTGGCTTGTCTTCGTCCTGCTGCTGATCGCTGGCGCGATCTGGTGGGCGAGATAGCCATAGGGGTCGAGCGGCTCATAACTTCGATTGGCACTGGCTTCTATGCAGGGGCGCCCGGGCCGGTCGCCGGAATGACAGCCAAACGTGGCTGTTTCCAAGAGTATTGAAATCCTAGGAGATGACTGGTGGAGCCAATCGGAATCGAACCGACGACCTCTTGAATGCCATTCAAGCGCTCTCCCAACTGAGCTATGGCCCCACTTCCGGCAGTCGGCCGGCGCCGTTTCCGGCGAAGAGATCCGGCGCGGGTTGGAGACCGCGCCGTCAGTGCAGGCGGCTTCTAACCCCGCCCTTCGTCAATATCAAGCCTTCGTCAGCGGCTTTTTCTTCTCAGGACGCGAAAGCCGGCAAAGGCATACGCGCGAAGGCGGATCAGACCTCGTCGTCGTCGTCGCCGACGCCGATCATGTCGGCGACGTCGTCGTCTTCTTCCTCTTCGTCGGCGAGGAAAGTGTCATCCTCGTCGTCGCCAAGATCGACATCGTCCTCGTCGTCGCCAAGATCGGGAAGATCGTCGGCCTTGACGTCCTCGTCGGCCTCTTCGAGCGAGACAACCTCGACGCCCTCTTCTTCCTCGGCGTCCACTTCCTTCTCGGCCACTTCCTCTTCCTCTTCGATGGCGGCGATCTTGCCTTCCTCGAAATAGGAGCGCGGATAGGTCTTGCCGGTGTAAGGCGAGACGATCGGGTCCTTGTTCAGGTCGTAGAATTTTCGCCCCGTCTCCGGGTCGATGCGTTTTGTGCCAAGTTCGGTTTTTGCCACGGCAAGCCTCGTCAGTAAAAGAGTGGTCCCCTTAACCACAGTTTGCAGCGCTGTCAAAGCGAAAAGCCGGCCCTGCAAAACCATGCATTGGAAGGCGTCGCGCCAAGTGACGGCGATGGGGATGACCATTGCGGCCGGCCGTGATACGAGACCGCCGCAACACATGTAAAGCGCCGGCCCGCCGGCATTCCATCCAGGGAAATCCCATGTCTCAAGCCGCCGCCAAGCCGGCCACCGCCCGCAAATCACCGGCGCTTGCCGGCAAGGCCCGCGTACCGGGCGATAAGTCGATCTCGCATCGCTCCTTCATGTTCGGCGGGCTGGCATCCGGAGAGACCCGCATCACCGGCCTGCTGGAGGGCGAGGACGTGATGCGCACCGGCGCGGCAATGAAGGCGATGGGCGCCCATATCGAGAAACGCGGCGACGAGTGGGTGATCCGCGGTACCGGAAACGGCGCGCTACTGCAGCCGGAAGGGCCGCTGGATTTCGGTAATGCCGGCACCGGCTCGCGCCTGACCATGGGACTGGTCGGCACCTATGACATGGAGACCACCTTCACCGGCGACGCCTCGCTGTCGGGACGGCCGATGGGCCGTGTGCTGGAACCCCTGCGCCAGATGGGCGTGCAGGTGCTGAAAGCGGCCCCCGGCGACCGCATGCCGATCACGCTGCACGGCCCCAAGCATGCCGCGCCGATCACCTACCGCGTGCCGATGGCCTCTGCCCAGGTGAAGTCGGCGGTGCTGCTGGCCGGCCTCAACACGCCGGGCATCACCACCGTCATCGAACCGGTGATGACGCGCGACCACACGGAGAAGATGCTCAAGGGGTTCGGCGCGAACCTCACGGTGGAGACCGACGAGCGCGGCGTGCGCCACATCTTCATCGAGGGCCAGGGCAAGCTCACCGGCCAGACGATCGCGGTGCCGGGCGACCCGTCCTCGGCCGGTTTTCCGCTGGTGGCCGCGCTGATCGTGCCGGGTTCGGACATTGTCATCGAAAACGTGCTGATGAACCCGACCCGCACCGGGCTGCTGCTGACGCTTCAGGAGATGGGCGGCAAGATCGACATTCTCGACCCGCGCAACGAAGGCGGCGAGGATGTCGCCGACCTGCGCGTGCGTTATTCCGAATTGAAGGGTGTCACCGTGCCGCCGGGGCGGGCGCCGACCATGATCGACGAATATCCGGTGCTGGCCGTTGCCGCGAGCTTCGCCGAAGGCGAGACGCTGATGCAGGGGCTGGAAGAATTGCGGGTGAAGGAATCCGACCGCCTGTCGGCCGTCGCCAATGGGCTGAAACTCAACGGCGTCGATTGTACCGAGGGCGAAGCCTCGCTGGCTGTACGCGGCAGGCCCGGCGGCAAGGGCCTCGGAGGCCATCCCAACGGTCAGGACACGACCGTGCAAACGCATCTCGACCACCGCATCGCCATGAGCTTTCTCGTGATGGGGCTGGCGACGGAGAAACCGGTGACCATCGACGACCAGGCGATGATCGCGACGAGTTTTCCCGAGTTCATGGGGCTGATGAAGGGGCTGGGCGCGGAGATCGAGTGATGGCGAGCACCTTCTTCGGAGAGACCAGCCGTGCAGAGATGTCGGCGGGACAGCGACGCCTGTACCCTTGGTTGCCCTATCAATGACACACGTCTTCACCATCGCCATCGACGGTCCGGCGGGCGCCGGCAAGGGCACGCTGGCCCGACGCCTCGCCGACCACTACCGGCTGAACCTGCTCGACACCGGCCTTACCTACCGCGCCGTTGCCCATGCAATGCTGCAGGTCGGCCTGCCGCTCGACAATGTCTCTGCGGCCGAGACCGCCGCGCGCCAGGTCGATCTAGCCAAGCTCGACCGTGCTGTCTTGTCGGCGCACGCAGTCGGCGAGGCCGCCTCCAAGGTCGCGGTGTTTCCGACGGTGCGGCGCATCTTGGTCGAAAAACAGCGCGCGTTCGCTAGGACGCCGCCGGGCGCCGTGCTCGACGGCCGTGACATCGGCACCGTCGTGTGCCCCGATGCCGACATCAAGCTCTATGTGACCGCGAGCGCCGAGGTGCGGGCAAGGCGGCGGCTGGCCGAGATCGAAAGCATCGGCGGCACCGCCGATTTCGCCGAGATCCTCGCCGATATCATGCGCCGCGACGAGCGCGACATGGGCCGTGCCGACTCGCCGCTGAAGCCTGCCGCCGACGCGCACTTGCTTGATACCAGTGAAATGGCTATAGAAGCCGCGTTTCTCGCAGCCAGAGCTGTCATCGACGACGCGCTGGCCATGAGAAACAGGGCCTGATCCGGGTTTTCTCCCGCGTTTCCGTTGCCGGAAGCGATGAAAATACCCATATCGGGCGTAAACCAGCCTGCCAGCATTCTTCATGCGCCGGAATTGCCGCCTGAACAGCGGCCCAGGGCTTTTGCAGCCCGGAGCGCCGGCAGGCCAACGCAACGCTAACCTACGGCGCCCGCCCCGCTCGAAATGCGGGGTATTCCAGGAGAAACAATGTCAGCTGCAAATCCCACTCGCGACGATTTCGCGAGCCTGCTTGAAGAATCATTTACCGCCGGCCATTCCGGCGAAGGTCAGGTCGTCAAGGGCACCATCACCGCCATTGAAAAGGACATGGCCATCATCGACGTCGGCCTCAAGGTCGAAGGCCGCGTGCCGCTGAAGGAATTCGGCGTCAAGGGCAAGGACACCACCCTCAAGGTCGGTGACACCGTCGAAGTCTATGTCGAGCGCATCGAAAACGCGCTTGGCGAAGCGATGCTTTCCCGTGAGAAGGCCCGCCGCGAAGAGAGCTGGGTCCGTCTCGAAGAGAAGTTCACCAAGGGTGAGCGCGTCGAAGGCGTCATCTTCAACCAGGTCAAGGGCGGCTTTACCGTCGACCTCGACGGCGCCGTGGCCTTCCTGCCGCGCAGCCAGGTCGATATCCGCCCGATCCGCGATGTCTCCCCGCTGATGCACAACCCGCAGCCCTTCGAGATCCTCAAGATGGATCGCCGCCGCGGCAACATCGTGGTGTCGCGCCGCACCGTGCTCGAGGAAAGCCGCGCCGAACAGCGTTCGGAAATCGTGCAGAACCTCGAAGAAGGCCAGGTTGTCGAAGGCGTCGTCAAGAACATCACCGACTATGGTGCGTTCGTCGACCTCGGCGGCATCGACGGCCTGCTGCATGTCACCGACATGGCATGGCGCCGCGTCAACCATCCGACCGAAATCCTCAACATCGGTCAGACGGTCAAGGTGCAGATCATCCGCATCAACCAGGAAACCCACCGCATCTCGCTCGGCATGAAGCAGCTCGAGAGCGATCCCTGGTCCGAGATCGGCACCAAGTTCCCGATCGGCAAGAAGATCAAAGGCACCGTCACCAACATCACCGACTACGGCGCGTTCGTCGAGCTGGAGCCGGGCATCGAGGGCCTCATCCACGTTTCGGAAATGTCGTGGACGAAGAAGAACGTGCATCCCGGCAAGATCCTGTCGACCACACAGGAAGTCGACGTGGTGGTGCTCGAGGTCGATCCGGCCAAGCGCCGCATCTCGCTCGGCCTCAAGCAGACGCTCGAAAATCCGTGGCAGGCTTTCGCCAACAGCCATCCGGTCGGCAGCCAGGTGGAGGGCGAGGTCAAGAACAAGACCGAGTTCGGCCTGTTCATCGGCCTCGACGGCGACGTGGACGGCATGGTCCATCTCTCCGACCTCGACTGGACCCGTCCGGGCGAGCAGGTCATCGAAGAGTACAATCGCGGCGACATGGTCAAGGCGCAAGTGCTCGACGTCGACATCGACAAGGAGCGCATCTCGCTCGGCATCAAGCAGCTGGCCAAGGATTCGGTCGGCGAGGCGGCGACTTCAGGCGAACTGCGCAAGAACGCCGTCGTCACCTGCGAAGTCACCGGGATCAAGGATGGCGGTCTGGAAGTGCGGCTCGTCGAGAGCGGCATCGAGACCTTCATCAAGCGCAACGACCTCAGCCGCGACCGTGACGAGCAGCGCCCCGAGCGTTTCTCGGTCGGCCAAAAGCTCGATGCGCGCGTCATCGCCTTCGACAAGAAGACCCGCAAGCTGCAGGTCTCGATCAAGGCGCTGGAAATCGCCGAGGAGAAGGAAGCGGTTGCCCAGTACGGGTCGACCGACTCCGGCGCTTCGCTGGGCGACATCCTGGGTGCCGCGCTGAAGAAGCAGGGCAGCTAAGCATCGGCTGCCGCGCCTCCGGCGCGACCCGAACCAAGCAACCCGCGGGCCGAAAGGCTCGCGGGTTTTTCATTTCGTGATGCTGGCACAAGACAATGGCGGCGCAATCCCTTCAACTCCACGCTTCGGCAACAGGGCCATGCGCATGAAGGTCGTTGGACTCTATCGCTATCCGGTCAAGAGCCTGCGCGGCCATGCCGTGCGGAGCGCCACTATCGAGACCATGGGAATGGAAGGGGACCGCCGCTGGATGGTCGTCGACAAGGATGGACGCTTCCTGACCATCCGCCAGATACCTTCCATGACGACGATCGACGTCGAGCCTCGCGGCACGGGCATTCTGCTGAAACATGCAGAGCACGGCTCCCTTATCGTCGAGGTTCCCGGCGCCACGCCCCGAACTGTCAAGATCTGGAAGGATACGGTTGCGGCGCGAACGGCCGATCCGGCAGCCGGCGCCTATCTGTCGGCGATTCTCGGGGAGGCCGTCGACCTCGTCTATTCCGACGATCCGCAAAACCGGCCGGTCGACCCGGAGTTTGGCCTGCCCGGCGACCATGTCAGCTTTGCCGACGGCTTCCCGTTGCTGGTGACCACAAAGGGTTCGCTTGACCACTTGAACGGCCATCTTGCCAGCCCCGTCGGAATGGCGCGTTTTCGGCCAAACGTCGTCGTCGACGCTGTGGGCGCGTGGCCCGAAGACAGCTGGAAGACGATCCGCGTCGGCCCGGTCGTCATGCGGATCGCAAAACCCTGCTCGCGCTGCGTCATCACCACCCGCGACCCCCTCAGCGGCGAGCAGCCGGACCCGAGCGAGCCTCTGCGAACCCTTGGCCGTCTCCACCGCTCCTCGAAAGGCGGCACCATCTTCGGCCAGAACGCGATCCCGAACAATGCCGGCGCGATCTCGATCGGCGACGAGGTCGAGGTCATCGAGGCCGGCGCCTCGAACCTTCTATAGCGCTGTCGGGTTTGCCGTCGGGCAACCTCAAAACATCTTTCATGCGGATCGCTCTTAAAGCACCGGCCGGCCAACACAGGGCTTGATCGCGATCAGGCGCGGCCGTAGAGCGGCACCAGCGTGCCGCTCATCGCCTGGTTGGCGGGCGAGGCAAGATAGGCGATGGCTTCGGCGGCTGCCTCGAGGCTGACCCATTTGGTGAAATCGGCGTCGGGCATGTCTGACCGGTTCGTCGGCGTGTCCAGTATCGACGGCGCCACGGCATTGACCAGTATGCCCTTGTGCTTCAGCTCCTCGGCCATCGCCACCGTCATCGCCGCCACCGCCGCCTTGCTGGCCGCGTAGGCGACCGCACCGGCGCCCTTGCGTGGCTCCAGTGCCGCGCGCGCGGCGATATTGACGATACGGCCGGCCGTGTCCGACGCCAGCATCGAGCGGATCGCTGCGCGGCAGCACAGGAAGGCGGTGCGCGCGTTGGTGTCCATCATCTCGGCGAAGGATGCCGACTCGATCTTTTCCACCGGCGCCATGGCAAAGCCGCCAGCCAGATGGATCGACCCCCACAGGCCCGGAACCTGGCTATAGAATGCCTCGACCTTGGCGGGATCGGAGAGGTCGACATTGTGCGCCAGCATGACTCTGTCATGCATGGCAAAGGGGAAATGGGCCGGCGCCGTGGCGTGGGCATTGGGTACATGGCAGATCGCGCCCTCGTCCAGCAGCTTGCCGACGACCGCGCCGCCCAGCGCTCCGGTTCCGCCGGTCACGACGATATGCCTTCCCTGAAGTGTTTCCGTCATCCTTTGGACCGCTCCTGAAATTTTCTTATGATTATGCTGATTGCCGCGCCCGACGCGAAGCGTCGCGCCTTTTGCGCGATCACTCAACCGATATCTCGACATGGCAGCTGTCGCGACTTTGCATGAGTGGGCGCGCATAGGCGGCGCGACCGTTGCCGTCATCCGTCCCGGGCGGGAGCTTACCCGGCGAATGACGGAGCATGCTGGCAAACCGACGCAGGTCTCCGACTCAGTCGACGGTGATTTCGATGACGCGCGGCAACCCGGTCGCCCGAGCGTCACGCAATGCCCGCGGCAGGTCGCCGATATCGGCAAGCCGCTGCGCGCCGATGCCGTAAGCTTCGGCCAGCTTGCAGAAATCCGGCGGCGCGGGCGACACGCCGACCGGCTCGACGCCGACATCGAGCATCGAGGTTTCGATCTCTCGATAGCCTCTGTTGTTCCAGACGACGAAAATGACCGGCGCGCCGGCATCGAGCGTGGCACCCAGCTCCGGCAGCGTGAACTGGAAGCCGCCATCGCCGGTCAGGCAGACCACCGGCGCGTCAGGCGTTGCGATGGCCGCGCCGATCGCCGCGGGTGGACCGTAGCCAAGCGCGCCAAACCCCGTGGCGGCGTTGAACCAGCCGCCCGGACGATCATGGTCGTAATAAAGGTTGGCGGCATAGATGGGCTGTGTGGAATCGCCGACGATGATCGAGCCGGGCAGTTCATCCCGGATCATCTCGACGGCGCGCACCTGCGCCTGCATCACTGGCGCGAGCTCGGCAAAGGCAGCTTCGCGCGTCGCTGCTGCGCGGGCCGCGCCGCTCTCGCTGCCGGCGACGGCGCTGGTTTGCAGGAGCAGCGCTTCGAGCGCCTCGCCACAATCGGCGTGGATCGCGACCGTTACGCGGCGGCGGACAAGCTGGTCGGCGCCGATATCGATGCGGATCAGGTTGGCGGGCAGGACAAAACCGCCGTCGCCGTAGCCATCATAGTCGGTCGGTCCGAATTCCGTGCCGGCGGCGATAACCAGATCGGCCTCCGCCATCAGCGCCCGCACCGCCTTCAGGCTCGGACTTGCCGGCACGCAGAGCGCATGGCCGTGCAGCAGGCCACGCGCATTGGCTGTCTGGATGACGGGCGCTCCCAGCCTCTCGGCCAGACGCCTCAACGGATCTTCGGCGCGCTTTGCACCGCCGCCCGCCAGGATGACCGGACGGCGGGCAGCGGCGACGAGCCTTGCGGCGCTCGCGATCGCCGTGGCGTCCGGCTCCGGCGGTGCGGCATTGCCCAGCATGGCGGCTAAGCCTTGGGCCGGCTTGACCATGACGTCGGTCGGGATCTCGATATGCACCGGGCCCGGCCGCGACGATGAAAACAGCGCGAACGCCCGCGCGAGCGCGCCCGGAAGCTCACCGGCCTCGGTGACGCGCGTCGAAAACAGCGCCACCTTTTCCATCATGCCGCGCTGGTCGGGTAGTTCATGCAGATAGCCCAGGCCCTTGCCCAGGGTGGGCGTGGCATTGACGCCCGATATGACCAGCATCGGCACAGAATCGGCGCGCGCCTGCCCCATGGCGGTGATCGCGTTGGTCAGCCCAGGCCCGGTAATGACGAAGGCGACGCCCGGCCTGCCGCTGGCGCGCGCATAGCCATCGGCCATGAAGCCGGCGCCTTGTTCGTGGCGGGGCGTGACGTGGCGGATTTTCGAGCGCGCCAAGCCCCGGTAGAGCTCGACCGTGTGGACCCCCGGAATACCGAACACGGTATCGACACCATGCGCCTCAAGCAGCGAAATGAGGGCTTCGCCGACGGTGGTGACGGTGGCAGCCCCGGCGCTTGTCATTGGCGCAGCACCGGCCGCGTCAGGCAGGTCGGGCCACCCTCGCAAGCAATGCAGAGCGCGTCCGCCTCGAAGGTCGAAACCGTGCAGCCGGCCGCCTGCATGGCGGCCGCCGTCCTGGGAAAGCCGGCAACCGCGATGACCTGGCGCGGCGCCGTCGGCAGGACATTGAGGCTGAGCCCGTTGGATGCCATGAACTCGTCGGGGTCGCCCTCGACCAGCCGGATGCCACGCGCACGCAGCATCTGGTAGAAGGCGGCCGGCAGAAGCGGTGCGTGGACCAGGGCCAGGTCGTCTGCCAGCGGACTGATCACCGACATCAGGTGCAGGCAGGCTTCCTCGCCTTGCCAAAGCGGCAGGTCGTAGCTATGAACCGAGATGCCCTTGGGCGAGAGCAGGTCCGAAAGCTGCCGGATGCCATCCTGATTGGTGCGCACGCCACGACCGACAGCCAGCGTGTTCGCATCGACCCAGACGCAGTCGCCGCCTTCCACTTGGCCGGGAGGATCGATGCGGCCCAGGACAGGCACGCCCATCCTGATGTAGGCCGCTTCGTGCAGAGCCGGTTCGGCGCGGCGCAGCGCCTTGCCCATGGACAGGATGACCGCGCCCTGATCGGTCACCAGTGAGGGATCATGCGTGAAGACGGAGTCGGCCAGCCCGTCATCGGCATCCGTCAACCATTCGATCTCGGCGCCCGAGGCCGCGATCATGCTGGTGAGCTGTTCATGCTGGACAGCGGCTTTTCGCGCATCGAAACCTTGGCCGTAATGCCATTCCTGCGCCTTGGCATGTCGCATGGCGCTAGTGGAGGAGCGCATCAGCACACGCTTCAACGGCCCGGCCATCGACTGCGACCCGTAAGCTCTGTCCAATGAACTCTCCTGAAAAGCCCTCACCTGCCAATAGCCACTCGGCAAGCCATGATCAATGGTCCAAAAAAGCACGGTTGACGGAGGCAAGTGGAACGGTCCATCTTGAGAATGGGAACTCTGTCCAGTGACGGGTAATGGGTAAAAGATACCAGCAGCGACGGGCTCGGCCGCTCCACGGGGCGTCGCAGGCATGACGGCTCCAGGCGCCGCATCCGCACAGAAACACATGGCGCAAAAAGGCGCCGCCGAAGCCATCCATGTCGAGAACCTGCACAAGAAGTTCGGTGAGCTGCATGTGCTGAAGGGCGTATCGCTGTCGGCGCGAGACGGTGAGGTGATCGCCATCATCGGCGGCTCGGGGTCGGGCAAGTCGACGCTGCTGCGCTGCATCAACTGCCTGGAAAATCCAACCAGCGGCATCATCCGCGTCAATGGCGAAGAGATCAAGCTGAAGGCCGACAGCCATGGCCACACGGTTCCGGCCGATCGCAAGCAGATCGAGCGTATCCGCTCCAAGCTTGGCATGGTGTTCCAGAATTTCAATTTGTGGAGCCACATGACGCTGATCGAGAACGTCATCGAGGTGCCGGTGCACGTGCTTGGCGTCAAGCGCGACGTCGCCATCGCCGAGGCCGAAAAGCTGCTTGCCCGCGTCGGCCTGGCTGAGAAACGCGACGTCTACCCGGCCTATCTTTCGGGCGGTCAGCAACAGCGCGCGGCGATAGCGCGCGCACTGGCCATCAATCCGCGCGTGATGCTGTTCGACGAGCCGACCTCGGCGCTCGATCCGGAACTGGTCGGCGAAGTGCTGAGGGTGATCGGCGACCTGGCGCGCGAGGGCCGGACCATGGTCCTGGTCACCCATGAGATGAAGTTCGCCCGCGAGGTCGCGACGCATGTCGTCTACCTCTACAATGGTCAGGTCGAGGAAGAAGGCCCGCCCGAGCAGATCTTCGGTGCGCCAAAGTCCGACAGGCTGAAACAGTTCATCCGCAACATCGGCTAGGAAAGCTCGGGGCGGAGAAGTCCGGGAACCAACAACTGGGAGTCGTTACATGAACACCGTGCTGAAGACATTCGCCGCAGCGCTGCTGCTCGGCGTCGCCGCCATGGGCGCGGCCAAGGCCGATCCGGTCAAGGTTGGCGTCGCCGCCGAGCCCTATCCGCCCTTCACCTCGCCGGATGCGTCGGGCAAATGGGTGGGCTGGGAGATCGAATTCATCGAGGCCGTATGCGCTGAGGAGAAACTCGACTGCGTCATCACGCCTGTCGCCTGGGACGGCATCATACCGGCGCTGACGACCAAGAAAATCGACCTCATCGCCGGCTCGATGTCGATCACCGAGGAGCGCAAGAAGACGATCGACTTCTCGGACAAGTACTACAACACGCCGACAGCCATCATTGGCCCGAAGGACCAGAAGTTCGGCGCTACGCCCGATGATCTCAAGGGCAAGGTGCTCGGCGTGCAGGTGTCGACCACCCATGCGGCCTATGCCAAGAAGCATTTCGGCCCAACCGCGGCGGAAATCAAGGAATACCAAACCCAGGACGAGGCCAATCAGGATCTCGCCGCCGGCCGTCTCGATGCGGTTCAAGCGGATTCGATCGCACTCGACGCCTTCCTGAAATCGGACCAGGGCAAGGCCTGCTGCGACTTGAAGGGCATGGTCGAGCCGGACGACGAGGTGCTCGGGCCTGGCGTCGGCGCCGGCGTGCGCAAGGAAGACACGGCTCTCAAGGAAAAGATCAACGCTGGCATCAAGGCAATCCGAGCCAACGGTAAATATGCCGAGATCACCAAGAAATACTTCGATTTCGATATTTATGGCGGCGATAAGCAGGCGAACTGACCGTCGCCGGCGCAGGAACGAAATCCGCACGGCCTTGCGCCGTGCGGTCTCGCCTGACCTGTCCACGCACGCTTTCCGCTGAGCGGAGCTGACAGCGGCGGGCGCCAGCAATTCGGGGGCGACGCTGATCGACGCATTTCTTTCGGCCTCCGCGGCCGGCATCATCGACCTGCTTTCGCCCACTCCGCCGGGCTGGGGCGGCGCCCTGCTGCTTGGGCTTCTCCATTCCATCGAGATCGCGCTCGGCGCCACGGTCCTGGGCCTGCTGATCGGCACGGGCGGCGCCTATGGCAAGCTCTATGGCGGGCCGGTGGTGCGCGATCTGCTGGCGGTTTACACCACGATCGTTCGCGCTGTGCCCGAACTTGTGCTGATCCTGCTGCTCTATTATGCCGGAACCGACCTCATCAACAAGGCACTGACGGCGATAGGCTATCAGCGCATCGACATCAGCGGCCTGGCGGCAGGCATCGCTGTGCTCGGCTTTGTCCAGGGTGCCTATTCGACGGAAGTGATACGCGGGGCCATCCTGGCCATACCGCAAGGACAGATCGAAGCCGCCCGTGCCTACGGCATGTCTCCCGGCCTGATGCTGCGGCGCATAACGCTGCCGGCCATGCTGCCCTTCGCCATACCGGGGCTTGCCAATCTCTGGCTGATCGCCACCAAGGACACAGCGCTGCTGGCGGTCGTGGGCTTCTACGAACTGGCTTTGGCGACGCGGCAGGCCGCCGGCGTAACCAAGGCCTATTTCACCTTCTTCGTCGCGGCCGGTGCACTCTACCTGCTGGTTTCGCTGATTTCGAACCTCGTCATCGGACGCGTCGAAGCCTGGTCGCGCCGCGGCATGCCTTCGCTGAAGGAAGCGCCCTGATGGCAAATGAGACGGCCATCATCGATGTTGCGGCGAGGACGTCCCTATGGCTGCGACCGCACCGCATTGTCTTGATCCTGATCGCGATCGGCCTCGTCCTGTCGGCCATTCTCTTCATGCGCTGGGACTGGCTGCCGCAGTATTATGAAATGGGTCTAGCCGGCATCTGGCGCTCGCTGTGGATACTGGCCGTCACCTGCGTGCTGGGCTTTCTTCTGGCCGTGCCGCTCGGCCTGGCGCAGGCCACCGGCTCCTTCTGGTTCGCGGCACCCGCCAAGGCATTCTGCACGGTCATCCGCGGCACGCCGCTGCTGATCCAGCTATGGCTTCTCTATTACGGACTGGGCTCGCTGTTTCCGCAATATCCCTGGATTCGCGGGTCCTGGATGTGGCCCTACCTGCGGCAGGCCTGGCCTTATGGCGTGCTGGCGCTGACCTTTTCTTTCGCCGGCTATGAGGGCGAGGTGATGCGCGGTGCCTTCGCCGGCGTGCCGAAAGGACAGCTCGAGGCGGCGCGCGCCTTCGGCATGAGCCGCTGGAAGATTTTCCGGCGCATCTGGCTGCCGCAAGCCATCTACCGGGCGTTGCCGACGCTGACCGGCGAAACCGTGCTGCAGTTGAAGTCGACGCCGCTGGTGGCCACGATCAGCGTCATCGACATCTTCGCCGTTTCGTCCAAGGTGCGGCAGGACACCTACCTGACCTATGAACCCCTGCTGCTGCTGGCCCTGATCTACATGACGATCACCGGCATCCTGGTCTTCGCCTTCGGCAGGATAGCGGCCCGGATTCCCAACAAAATTGGATAGAGCGAATGGCGAGTAGTTGTTTTGGGACTCGGGACACACGATAGCCGACAACTGGCACTAGCTGCTCGCTATCCCCAATCCCTACTCACTCAGGAACTATCCGATGCAACTCAGTCTCGACCAGGCAAAAGGCCTATGCCGGATGGCGGCGCTCGGCGCCGGCGCAAACGAGGAAGCGGCGCAATCGCTGACCGCGTCGATCATCGCCGCCGAGTCGGAAGGACTTTCGACCGTCGGACTGTCGCATTTCATCGACTATCTGGAAGGGCTGGAAGCCGGACGCATCGATGGCAATGCTGACCCGGTGATCAGCCGGCCCGCGTTGGCGATCTATCTCTCCGACGCGCGCGGCGGGCTCGCCCATACCGGCTTCGACCGCACAATCGAGGACCTCGTCAAGACCGCGAAGCTGTTCGGCGTCGCCATCTTCTCGCAGAAGAACGCCTATACGTGCGGTGCGCTCGGCTATTTCACCGGACGGCTGGCGGCGCGGGGAATGGTCTCGTTCGCCGCGACGAATGGGCCCGCCATGCTTGCGGGCTCGGGCTCGGTCAAGCCGGTCTACTGCACCAATCCGATGTCTTTTGCGGCGCCCGCAGCCGATGGCGCGCCACTGGTCATCGACCAGTCTTCGAGCGCCACCGCTTTCGTCAACATCCGCAAGGCCGCCGAGGATGGCGAGACCATCCCGGAGGGCTGGGCGCTGGACGCCAACGGCAACCCGACCACCGATCCGGCCGCCGCCATGAAGGGCGCCATGCTTGCCTTCGGCGGCCAGCGCGGCGCCAACATCGCTCTGATGGTCGAAGTGCTGGCGGCCGGCCTGTCTGGCGCCAACTGGTCGCTCGATGCGCCCTCGTTCACCGGCGGGCCGTACAGCCCCGGAACCGGACTGTTCGTGCTGGCGATCGAGCCCAAGCTGCTAGACCCTGACTTCGAACAGCGGATGCGGGATCAGCTCGATCGGCTGCGGCGGCGCTTCGGCGTGCACGTGCCAGGGCGGTCCCGAGCCGAAGCCGCCGAAAAGGCGCAAGCACGCGGCATCACCGCGTCCAAGGCCGTGGTGGAGCGCATTTCCGAATTCGCGGCCCGCTACTCTGCCTGAATAGACTTACTTATCAAATAGTTATCTAGCCCCTCCCTGCCCCTCGCGCGGCAGGGAGTGATTTTTGCGCGCGCCGCTGAACCTTTCTGCACGTCGCGACGACCCACCTTTGTCCAGGGCAAGGCGAGCTTGCCCGATCCACACCGGGGGAAACAGCAAATCGAAAGCGAAAGCCTGCTTCACGCGGAGGATGTTCCTTCCGCGCCTCGGAAACTCAACCGAAAAAGGAAAATAGTCATGACCAACACCAAGATCACCATGCTTACCGCGGTTCTTCTTCTCGGCTCGTTCATGGGTGCCGCTCAGGCGGCCAATCTGAAGGCAGCTCCGGTGAAACCGGCCGCTCCCGGCAGCATTACGGCCCCGAGCGGCGGAGCCACCGAGGATCATTATTGCAAGAACGGTCACGCAAAATTCGCCAGCTGCAGCGCCGATTTCATCGCGGCCTGCAAGAAGGTTGGTGGCACCATGTCGGATGTTCAGGGCTGGGGTGGGCGTACTTGCTTCACGCCCTCCTGATACCGTCTCAGGTCAGGCCGCTCCGTCGGCCCCTGGCTTCGCAATGATGTCACCCGGAAAACCCCGCTTAGACGGGGTTTTCTGCGATTTCCTACAGAATGTCTATCGCGTCTGTGGGCCGCGATCCTGCTGTTCTTCGTCATTCGCGGCGGCAACCGTCATTCGGTCGACGCCCGCATCGGCAAGGCATTCTGACACTGTTGAAACAAGGGAGACAGCGACGACGCGTCCCCTTTGCCTTTAGCGCGAAACGGATTATGAAACGGCTTCAGCCAAGCTTGCGAGCGCCGGAGCCAGCCATGACCGAAATCCTGCAGACCCCAAAGCTGGTCGTCGTCTTTGGCGGATCGGGCTTTGTCGGTCGCCACGTGGTGCGCGCATTGGCCAAGCGCGGCTATCGCGTCAGAGTGGCGTGCAGGCGCCCCGATCTTGCCGGGCACCTGCAGCCGCTGGGCAATGTCGGCCAGATCCAAGCGGTGCAAGCCAATGTGCGCATGCGGTGGTCGGTCGATCGTGCGGTGCAAGGCGCCGACCATGTCGTCAATCTGGTCGCCATCCTGCATCAGGGCGGCCGGCAGAGATTTTCCGCCGTGCACGAGTTCGGTGCACGCGCCGTCGCCGAAGCAGCCCGCTCGGTGGGCGCCGGCCTTACACATGTTTCGGCGCTCGGCGCCGATGCGGATTCCGAATCGGATTATGCGCGCACCAAGGCGCTTGGCGAAAAGGCCGTTCTGGACACGGTCGCGGACGCCGTCATCTTCCGGCCATCCGTCAATTTCGGCCCGGAGGACGAATTCTTCAACCGCTTCGCCAATATGGCGCGCTACTCGCCGGTGCTGCCGTTGATCGGCGGAGGCCAGACCAGGTTCCAGCCGGTCTATGTCGGCGACGTCGCCGAGGCGGTGGCGCGTTCGGTCGACGGCAAGGTTGACGGCGGCCAGATCTACGAGCTTGGCGGTCCGAAGGTGCTGACCTTCAAGGAATGCATGGAAGAACTGCTCGAAGTGATCGAGCGCAAGCGCCTGCTGGTGCCGGTGCCGTGGTGGCTGGCCAACATCCAGGCCTCCATCCTCGGCCTGCTGCCCAATCCGCTGCTGACCAAGGACCAGGTGATGCAGCTGCGCGAGCACAATGTCGTCTCCGACGAGGCGATCCAGGCCAAACGGACGTTTGCCGGGCTGGGCATCCAGCCGCAATCGCTGGCGACGATCCTGCCGAGCTATCTCTGGCGCTTCCGCGCCGCCGGTCAGTTCCAGCAGCGCAAGCCCGTAGCATAAGTTTTAGACCGTTTGAGATTCCGGTCAAAGCCGAGCCAGAATGGTGCGTTACGAGAACCGAGCGGAGCGCACCCTTGTTGCGTGAGCACCGGAAGCAGGTCGGCACCACCTGAATATCGGCATGCCTAGCGTGGCGTGACCCGCATGGGCAGTCCGCCTTGCGGCTGTGTGGTCA
The DNA here is from genome assembly GCF_020164785.1 of Mesorhizobium sp. ES1-1. Taxonomy (GTDB): domain Bacteria; phylum Pseudomonadota; class Alphaproteobacteria; order Rhizobiales; family Rhizobiaceae; genus Mesorhizobium. The sequence continues at coordinate 130,067 of NZ_JAIUGX010000006.1, forward strand.
GTTTCTGCACCGGCCACGGCTTTGTCTCGGCCGTGGTATCGAAGCGGAAGCGCGACAGGAGGATGGCGAGCGCGATGATCGCCTCCTGCATGGCGAAGCTGGCGCCGATGCAGACGCGCGGCCCAGCGCCGAACGGCAGATACTGGAAGCGAGCGATCTTTTCACGGTTTCCGGGGTGGAAGCGTTCCGGCAGGAAGGCATCCGGCCGGTCCCAGAGCTTCCGGTGGCGATGCACGACCCAGGGCATGACCAGCACGGCCGCGTGCTTGGGGATATAAAGATCCTTCCACGTCTCAGGCTCGATCGGCTCGCGGTTGATCGACGGCGCCGGGGGATAGAGTCTGAGGGCCTCATCGAAGGCAGCCCGGGTGAACGGCATGGCGTCGAGCCATTTGGTCGGATCGGGTTCGCGCGCCAGCACCTCGTCAATCTCCCGCTCGACCCTGGCGCGCTCCCAAGGCGATTCCGCGAGACAATAAAGCGTCCAGCCAAGCGCGCGCGCCGTGGTCTCGTGACCGGCGCCGATGAAGGTGATGATGTTGTCCTCCACCTCGGCCCGCGTCAGCCCGTCGGGTCCTTCGGCCTTCAGCAGGAGCGTCAGGAAATCCTGCGGCACACCTTCGGGATCATGCCTGAACCTGGCCTCGCGCATCTTGACCGTGTCGGTGACGATCTTGCGGAAATAGGCCATGGTCTTGCGACCGCGAATACGCGTCAGGCGCGGCAGCCAGTCGGGCGCGCGCAGCAGGTCAAGCGGATCGACACGGCCCATGGTCTCGAAAAGGCGGTCGATCTCGTGAGCGAAGCTGCCTGGCTCGCCCGATATCTCGCCGGAGAACAGCGTCTCAGCCAGGATATCGTAGGTCAGCAGCGTCATGTCATGGGCGATATCGGATGTGCCGCCCGCTTCGTAGCGGGTAACGAACTCCCGTGTTCGCTTGAGCATCGGCTGGGCGAAGCCAAAAATATGGCGCGGCGTGAAAACCGGCGCCATCGCCTTGCGCGAGCGCTTCCAGACCTCGCCTTCGGCGGTCAGCAGCCCGTCGCGCAGGATGGGGCGCAGGATCTTCTGGCGCACCGTCGCCATCTTGTAATTCTTGGCGTTGTCGACGAGCACATGGCGGATGAGGCCCGGATCATTGGCGACGATAAGATGGCCGCCAACGCCATTGGCCGAAACCCACGGCTCGTTGTAGGTGAGTTCGCCCCACAATTCGAGCGGATTGCGGTAGACAATGCGGATCATCTCCAGCGTCGAGGGCGGCGTCGTGCGCGGCTTCGGCGCCGGTGGAACGAAGGGGGCGGGCTGTGCGTCCATGAAGTGCTCCGCTGCTTCACTCAATGTAGTGACCGACAATGCAGGCGTCCATGTGACGGAACGGCAGGCGGCAAGACCTGGCAGGCCCGAACCAGACAGGCTGTTCATCCGATCGTGACGGCCGGTGGCCGTGCCCTGCCTTGTCCAACGAGGCGCGCTGCCTTAGTGACAGTCACCAACAGATACCGCCAGGCAAAAGGAGCCCACCTTGAAACATCAGTTGAACATCATCATCGGCAGTACGCGGCCCGGCCGCGCCGGGCCTGTTTTCGGGCAGTGGCTGGAGACTTTCGCGCGCGAGCACGGCAAATTCGAACCGGTGCTGACCGATATCCACGCTTTCAGCCTGCCGGTGCTGGACGAGCCGCATCATCCGCGGCTCGGCAACTACCAGAACGAGCACACTAAGGCATGGTCGAAGGCGATCGACGCCGCCGACGCCTTCGTGTTCGTGGCGCCGGAATATAACTACTTCGTAGCACCGGCGATCGTAAACGCGATCGACTATCTGTCGCGGGAATGGAAGTACAAGGCCGCCGGTATCCTGAGCTATGGCGGCGTATCGGGCGGCATGCGCGCGGCCCAGTCTCTCAAGCCCCTGCTCGCCGCGGTCGGCGTCATGCCAATCTCAGAAGGCGTCGCGCTGCCGATGTATCAAACAATGCTCGACGAGCATGGCGCTTTCAAAGCCAGCGAACAGGTCCAGGCCGGCGCCAGGACCATGCTCGACGAGTTGCTGCGCTGGAGCCAGGCGCTGAAGCCGATGCGGACCGCTTGAACGGTCCGCTTCGACCAAGAGCGCGGCTTGCTCAAGCCGCAAAGAGGTGGAATGTTCTCGCCGATCAACCAGCCGGGGGGCGGTTCACTTGCGCCTGCTGTTAGCGACGCTGCTGATCTTCGCGACCACCGCCGCCGAAGCGGCGGAGCGGCGCGTGGCCTTGGTGGTGGCAGAGGACGACTATCGGCTGGTCCGGCCGCTCGCCAACCCCGTGCATGACGGCGAGGCAATGCGATCCGCGCTGAAGACGCTGGGCTTCGAGGTGGTGCTGGAATCCAACCGCGACCTCAAGCGCATGCGGCGCGCCCTCGACGATTTCCGCGACGATGCCAAGGGCGCCGACGTGGCGCTCGTCTATTTTTCCGGTCATGGCGTCGAAATCTCGGGGGAGAATCGGCTGCTTCCGGTCGATGCCGACGCTTCCTCGCTCGAGGCGCTGGACAAGACGAGCCTGCCGCTGGAAGAGGTGCGCGAGGCCGTCGCGGCAACCGCCAAGGTCGGGCTGATCGTGCTCGACGCCTGCCGCAACGATCCGTTCTCGGCGAGCGGCGGCAGCGAAGGGCGCGGCGCGACCTCGCTGGCCAAGGACATATCGGACAAGGTCAAACCGGGTCTCGGCAGGATCGGCCGCGCGGAAAACATCCTGTTTGCCTTCTCGGCAGCGCCGGGCGAGACGGCAGCCGACGGCACGGGACAGAATTCGCCGTTCACGGCCGCGCTGGCCAAATATCTCGGCACGGACGGCCTCGAAATACGCTCGGTGCTGACGCTGGTGCAGCAGGAGGTCTACGATCTGTCTCGCGGGAAGCAGCTGCCTTATGTCGAGAGCGGCCTGCCGAGATTGTTTTTTGCCGCCGAGGCCAAGGAAAAATTGCCCGAACGCGAACGGCTTTTGCTGGCCATGGCCGACGTGACGCCGCAGATGCGCGGCGAGGTGGAACAGATTGCCAGCGATGCCGACATGCCGCTGGCACCGCTCTACGGGGCGCTGATCAGCGCAGATGCCGCCCATCTTTCGACGGACAGCCTGAATGCCCGGTTGCGCGAGGCGGCCGACGCCTTCGTCAAGGTGCGGGGCGAGATGAAGACCCTCGCCTCCGACGACCCGAAAGTCAGCGAACTGCGCCGCCAGGCCGATGAACAGCTTACGCTCGGCGCCTTCGAGGGCGCCCGCACGATCCTTGCCAGGGCCGCCGAGATCGACAATGTCTCCCGCAACGCGCTGAAGGTCAATTTCGTCAGCCGCACCCTGTCGGAAGCCGCGACGCGTTTTCTGGCCGGTGGCGCGGCGAGCGCCGAACTCGACTACGCCACCGCCATCAGTGACTACGAATCCGTGCTGGCACTCTATGGCGAAGCCGGTCAGACCTCGCTTACCCTGGAACAGGCGGATCGCCAGAGCCGCGCTCTGGAAGAACTCGGCGTTCTCTATACGACGGTGGGTAACGTCGAGGCGGCCGGTCATGCCTTTGCCGCCCTGATGGCCAACCTCGAGCAGCGATCGCGTCAAGAAACAGACCCGAGCGTCAAGCGCGATCTCGCCATCAGCCATATCAAGCTTGCCAACATAAGGATGACGCAGGGCGATCTGCCGAGCTCCCTTGAGAACTACGAGGCCGCCAGGGACATGCTGCAGGGCCTGACCGCGGCCATGCCCGACAACAAAGACTGGTTGGGCGACCTGGCCATGGCCCACGACAAGATCGGCAATGTTCTGGCGACGCAAGGCGATGTCGGCGCCGCTGCCCAGGCCTATCAAAAGAGCCTGTCGATCAAGCAGAAACTGGCCGATGCTGCGCCGCACAGCGCGCTTCTGCTGCGCGACCTGACGATTACCTATGATGAAATCGGCGACCTCGCCCGGACCACCGGCCAGTTGGACGCGGCGCAGACGGCCTTTGAAGAGAGTCTGCGGATCCGGCTCGCACTGGCAGAGGACAGACCCGATGATCCCGAGCGCCAGCGCTCCGTCGCCGTCAGCCAGGAAAGGGTTGGCGACGTGATGCGAGAGCGCGGCGACGTGACAGCTGCGGTCGCGGCCTACACGAAAAGCCGGACGATCGCGGAAGAATTGGTGCGCCGTGACCCTAACGATACCGATCTCAAGCGGGATCTGTCGATCAGTTACGGCAAGATCGGCAATGCGCTCAGCGACCAGCAGAACTGGCCGGCAGCGCTGAATTCGTATCAGCAGGCATTGGCTATGACGCGCGAACTGGCCGCCGCCGATCCGGGGAATAGCGAATGGCAGCGCGACCTTTCGGTCTGCCTGGAAAAGGTTGCCGGCGTGCTCGATGCGCAAGGCGATGTCAGCGGCGCCCTGCGAAACTATCAGGACAGTCTTGCCATCGCCGACCGGCTAGCCAGGCTCGACCCGGCCAATTCGGGTTGGCAGCGCGACCTGTCGATCACGCTTGCCGAAATCGGCATGCTGGAGACCAAGCAGCGCCATTTCGACGGCTCACGGAAAGCCTTCGAGGCCAGCCTCGAAATCCGACAGCGCCTGGCCAAGTCCGATCCCGACAATGCGATCTGGCAGTTCGACCTGGTGCAGGCCTATATCAACTACGCTTATGTGGCCAGGAAACCGAAGGTCGCTCTGGCCAAGGCTCTGGAGCTTACGTTGGAACTCGACCGCACGGGCCGGTTGGCGCCCAGGGACAAATCCATGATCCCCTATCTGCGCAACCTTCTGGCCAAGTTCGAAGCTCGAAAAAAATAGCCGGCTGAAGTCTCGAGATTCGGCCTGGAAATGCCCGTAAACCTTGGAAAAACCGCCTTTCGCGCCTATATCTAGGCAATATCGGAGGCGCGATTCGGGGCCGGTTTTTCGCGCTGTGCAAGCGGCATCCAGACAACAGGTTTTCATGAGCGACCAGAACGAGATCACCAATGGCGCCGACGCCGAGTACGGCGCCGATTCCATCAAGGTTTTGAAGGGGTTGGACGCTGTCCGCAAACGCCCCGGCATGTATATCGGCGACACCGACGATGGATCGGGCCTGCATCACATGGTCTACGAGGTGGTGGACAACGCCATCGACGAGGCGCTAGCCGGTCATGCCGACCTCGTCACCGTGACGCTCAACCCCGACGGCTCCGTGACGGTTATCGACAATGGCCGTGGCATTCCAACCGATATCCATACCGGCGAAGGCATTTCGGCGGCCGAAGTGATCATGACCCAGCTTCATGCGGGCGGCAAATTCGACCAGAATTCCTACAAGGTTTCGGGCGGCCTGCATGGCGTCGGCGTGTCGGTGGTCAACGCGCTTTCGGCATGGCTGAAGCTCAAGATTCGCCGCAACGGCCAGATCTTCGAGATGAGCTTCACGCATGGCAATGCCGACGCGCCGCTGAAGGCGACGGGCAGCTACGAGCAGGACAAGCAACCGGGCACGTATGAGGGCCGCAGCGGCAGCGAGATCACCTTCTTCCCGTCCGCCGAAACCTTCACCATGGTCGAGTTCGACCTGGGCACGCTGGAGCACCGGCTGCGCGAACTCGCCTTCCTCAATTCCGGCGTGCGCATCGTTTTGACCGATGCGCGCCATGCCGACATCGTGCGCCATGAGCTGCACTATGATGGCGGGCTGGAAGAGTTCGTCAAATATCTCGACCGGGTCAAGAAACCACTGATCGAGAAGCCGATCGCCATCAAGGCCGAGCGTGACGGCATCACCGTGGAAGTGGCGATGTGGTGGAACGACAGCTACCATGAGAACGTCCTGGCCTTCACCAACAACATTCCGCAGCGCGATGGCGGCACGCATCTCGCGGGCTTCCGTGGAGCGTTGACGCGACAGATCACCGGCTATGGCGAGTCTTCGGGACTGACCAAGAAGGAAAAGGTCTCGCTGATCGGCGACGATTGCCGCGAGGGCCTGACGGCTGTGCTGTCGGTCAAGGTTCCGGATCCGAAATTCTCGTCGCAGACCAAGGACAAGCTGGTGTCGTCGGAAGTCCGTCCCGTCGTCGAGGGCCTGGTCAACGAGGCGCTCGGCACCTGGCTGGAGGAACACCCAACCGAAGGCAAGGTGGTGATCGACAAGGTGATCCAGGCTGCCGCGGCGCGCGAGGCTGCACGCAAGGCCCGCGACATCACCCGCAAGAGTTCGCTCGGCGTCACCTCCCTGCCCGGCAAGCTGGCGGACTGCCAGGAACGCGACCCGGCGAAATCCGAGATCTTCATCGTCGAGGGCGATTCCGCCGGGGGCTCCGCCAAGGGCGGCCGTTCGCGCCAGAACCAGGCCATTTTGCCGTTGCGCGGCAAGATTCTGAACGTCGAGCGGGCCCGTTTCGACCGCATGCTCGGCTCCGACATGATCGGCACGCTGATCACGGCGCTTGGCACCTCGATCGGCAAGGACGAGTTCAACGCAGACAAGCTGCGCTACCACAAGATCATCCTGATGACCGACGCCGACGTCGACGGCGCCCACATCCGCACCCTGCTTTTGACGTTCTTCTTCAGGCAGATGCCGGAACTGATCGAGCGCGGCCATCTCTACATCGCCCAGCCGCCGCTCTACAAAGTGACGCGTGGCAAGAGTTCGCAATACATCAAGGACGAGGCGGCGTTCGAGGAATTCCTGATCGGTTCCGGGCTTGAGGAGGCGTCGCTCTCGCTTGGCTCCGGCGAGGTGCGCACCGGCCAGGATCTGCGTGGCGCGATCGACGACGCGCTGGCCGTACGCCAACTCATCAACGGCTTGCACACGCGCTACAACAGAGGCGTGGTGGAGCAGGCGGCGATCGCCGGCGGCCTCAACCCAGATGTGTTCACCGATCTCGGTCGCGCCAACGCCATGGCGGATCGAGTGGCAAAGCGACTGGACATCATCGCCGAGGACACCGAGCGCGGCTGGACCGGACGCATGTCGACATCGAACGAAGGCGCCGGCGGCTACGTGTTCGAGCGCACGGTGCGCAGCGTCAAGGAATATGCGCATCTCGACCTGGCGCTGATCAACTCGGCCGATGCGCGCCAGCTCGATCGCTATGCGCCACGCCTCAGCGAGGTCTATGACGTGCCGCCGGTCCTGCGCCGCAAGGATGTCGCCGAGACGATTTCGGGGCCGCTGGCGCTGCTCAACGCCGTCTTCGCGACCGGCCGCAAGGGCTTGACCATGCAGCGATACAAGGGTCTCGGCGAGATGAATGCCGAACAGCTCTGGGAAACCACGCTCGACCCGAATGTGCGCTCGCTGCTCCAGGTCAAGGTGAATGACGCGACGGACGCGGATTCGCTGTTCTCCCGGCTGATGGGTGATGAGGTCGAGCCGCGGCGTGAGTTCATCCAGGACAACGCGTTGTCGGTGGCCAATCTGGATATCTGATCTGGCGATCGACCTGGCTGCCGCAGGCGGCACGGGATTGGTTCCGTGCTGTGCCAATCAATCATTTTACCAGCGCCCGGAACGGAACCCTCTGAAAGACATTGTGAAAGCATTGATCACAATTTCTCACAGGAGGCCTTCATGGGACGTGGAATTTTGCTCTGGTTGCTCGGTATTCCGATTCCGATCATCATCCTTATCATGCTGTTCGTACGGTAGGGGGCAGAGATGCAGTCCACCCTATCGGATGTCGACGTATCCGCCTCGACGGAATCGTCGTCCACCGCCGTCAGCTGGGGACCGATCATCGCGGGCGCCTTCGCGGCTTCCACACTGACCTTCATCCTGATGTTGCTCGGTTCCGGGCTTGGCCTCACGATGGTTTCGCCATGGTCCGGTTCCGGCGCTTCGATCACGACTTTCGCGGTGTCGACGGCGATATGGCTGGTGATCGTCCAGTGGCTGTCATCCGGTGTCGGAGGCTATCTGGCCGGGCGCCTGCGTACGAAATGGGTAGGCGTTCACACAGACGAAGTCTATTTCCGTGACACGGCCCACGGCTTCCTTGCATGGGCATTGGCCACGCTGCTGGTCGTAGGGCTTCTAGGCTCTGCCTTGTCCTCCGCGCTCGGCACCGGCGTGCAAGCGGTCTCCACGGTAGCTTCGGGCGCTGCGCTTGGTGCTTCGGCCGGAGCCTCGGCCAACGCGAATAGTGCTACTGCGGACAATGCGACGTCCTACCTCGTCGACTCCCTGTTTCGCCCGGCCGACCCGGCACGGCTTGCCGCAGCGAACGGCGACAGCGATGCAGCAGCGACCGGACAGGCCTCCCGCATTCTGATGGCGAGCGCCGTCGCAGGCGAAATCTCCGCCGACGACAAGACTTACCTGGCACAACTGGTCGCTGCTCGCACCGGGCTTTCCGAGGCTGATGCCAAGGCCCGTGTCGATGCGATGGTCGCCAAGGTGGAGGACGCCAAGGTCAAGGCCAAGCAGGCAGCCGACGCCGCCCGCAAGGCAAGCGCAACGTTCGCCCTGCTCGGCGCCCTGTCGCTTGTCATCGGTGCCTTCATCGCCAGTGCGGCTGCGGCTCTTGGCGGCAGGCAACGCGACGATGAGGAAGCGGTTTTCATCACCACCCGTTGAAGCCCATGCATCCAGACATGAAAGAGCCCGGTGATGAACCGGGCTCTTTTCGTTTGGAGGGGTGGACCGCCGTTTGCGCGGTTCAGTGATCCATTGCCTTGACGATTTCCTCGGTCATCTTCTTGGCGTCGCCCAACAGCATCATGGTGCCGTCTTTGTAGAACAGCGTGTTGTCGATACCGGCATAGCCCGAGCCAAGGGAACGCTTGACGAAAAGGCAGGTGCGAGCCTTGTCGACATCGAGGATCGGCATTCCATAGATCGGCGAGGATTTGTCATCGCGCGCCGAAGGATTGGTGACGTCATTGGCGCCGATGACATAGGCGACATCGGCTTGCGCGAACTCCGAATTGATGTCTTCGAGTTCGAACACTTCGTCGTAAGGCACGTTGGCTTCGGCGAGCAGAACGTTCATATGGCCGGGCATCCGGCCGGCCACCGGGTGGATGGCGTATTTGACATCGACGCCATTGGCCTTGAGCTTGTCGGCCATTTCGCGCAGCGCATGCTGGGCCTGCGCAACCGCCATGCCGTAGCCCGGCACGATGATGACCTTCTGCGCGTTCATCATCAAATAGGCGGCGTCGTCGGCCGAACCTTGCTTGACGGTCCGCTCGATACCGTCATCGGCTGCCGCCGCCGTCTCGCCGCCGAAGCCGCCGAGAATGACAGAGATGAAGCTTCGGTTCATGCCCTTGCACATGATGTAGGACAGGATGGCGCCTGATGAACCGACCAGTGCGCCGGTGATGATCAGCGCCAGATTGCCCAGCGTGAAGCCTAGCGCGGCCGCCGCCCAGCCGGAATAGGAATTGAGCATAGAGACGACGACCGGCATGTCGGCGCCGCCGATCGGGATGATGAGCAAGATGCCCAAAACCAGCGATGCCGCGACGATCAGCCAGAACACCAGCTTGGATTCGGTGGCCACGAGCAGAACGATCAGGACGATCAGCGCGACGCCAAGCGCCGCGTTGATCGCGTGTCGCCCGCCGATCATGATCGGCTTGCCCGACATGCGGCCGTCGAGCTTCAGGAAGGCGATGACCGAACCGGTGAAAGTGATGGCGCCGATAGCCACGCCCAGGCTCATCTCGATCAGCGCCTGAGCATGGATGTCACCGTCTGTGCCGATGCCGAAGCTTTCCGGCGCGTAGATGGCAGCGGCCGCGACCATCACGGCGGCAAGGCCGACGAGTGAGTGGAAGGCGGCGACCAGTTGCGGCATTGAAGTCATGGCGATGCGCCGTGCGGTGACGGCACCGACGCCGCCGCCAATGGCCAGCCCAAGCACAATCATCCCGAAGCGCCCGGCCGATGGGGTCGCCAGCGCCAGCGTGGTGGCGATGGCAATGCCCATGCCGACCATACCGTAGAGATTGCCCTGCCGGCTGGTGGTCGGATGCGACAGGCCGCGCAGCGCCATGATGAACAGGACGCCAGAGACGAGATAGAGGAAGGAGGCGAAGTTGGCGTTCATGCGCTCTACTTGTCCTTCTTCTTGTACATGGCCAGCATGCGCTGGGTGACGAGAAAGCCGCCGAAGATGTTTACGGAGACCAGCATCAACGCGACGAAGCCAAAGCCCGCGGCAATGCCCGAGGCGGCGATGCCGACGGCAAGCAGCGCGCCGACGACGATGACAGATGAGATGGCGTTGGTGACCGCCATGAGCGGCGTGTGCAACGCCGGGGTCACCGACCAGACCACGTAATAGCCGACGAAGATCGCCAGGATGAAGATCGCGAAGCGGAAGACGAAGGGGTCGATTGCGCCACCCGACAAAGCGTGAGCGGCACCGCCGGCCACATCGGCGGCGCCGGGCGCGGTCGCCATATCGTGCGCCGCCATCCGGACCGCAGCGCTTGCCTGATCGAGCTGGTCGAGCGCCTTCTGCAGGGTCTGATCCATCACGCTGTCCCTTCCGGCTTCGACGAGGGCGATTTCGACTCGGCCGGTTGCCCGGTGGCCACCATGGCGGAGGCCGCTTCGGCATCGGCAATCATTGTCGTGGCCGGGATCGCCGCCGGCTCGACATGCGGCTGCGGGTCGGCCTTGGCGAAGGCCGGATGGACGATCCTGCCGCCGTCGGTCAACATGGTCGCCTTGACCAGATCGTCATCGCGATTGATGGCCAGCGTCTTCGTCGTCTTGTCGACCAGCGTCTCGAGGAAAGCGAACAGGTTCCTCGCATAGAGCAGGGACGCGGATGCGGCGATGCGGCCCGGCACGTTGAGATGGCCGACGATCTTGACGCCGTTGGCGGTCGTCACAACCTGCCCCGCCACGGCGCCCTCGACATTGCCGCCGCGCTCGACGGCGAGATCGACGAGCACGGAGCCGGGCTTCATCGACGCAACCATCGCGGCCGAGACCAGCTTCGGCGCCGGCCGGCCGGGGATGAGCGCCGTGGTGATAACGATATCCTGCTTGGCGATGTGTTCGGCGGTGAGTGCCGCCTGCTTGGCCTGATATTCCTTCGACATTTCCTTGGCGTAACCGCCGGCCGTCTCGGCGGCCTTGAACTCCTCGTCCTCGACGGCGAGGAACTTCGCGCCGAGGGAAGCGACCTGCTCCTTGGCGGCGGGGCGCACATCGGTAGCGGTGACGACCGCGCCAAGCCGGCGCGCGGTTGCGATCGCCTGCAGCCCCGCGACGCCCACGCCCATGATGAAGACCTTCGCCGCCGGCACGGTGCCCGCCGCCGTCATCATCATCGGCAGAGCGCGGTCGTATTCGGATGCGCCGTCGATCACCGCCTGGTAGCCGGCAAGGTTGGCCTGTGAAGACAGGACGTCCATCGACTGGGCGCGCGTGATGCGCGGCATGAACTCCATCGAGAAGGCGGTGACACCGGACTTGGCAAGGGCCGCGACTGCGGCATCGTTGCCGTAGGGATCCATCATGGCGATGACGGCCGCTCCGGCTTTGTAGCCATTGAGCTCGGCTTCGCTTGGCCGGCGCACCTTAAGCACGACATCGGCCTTGGCGACATCGGAAGGGTTGCCGATGGAGGCGCCCGTCTTGGCGAACTCCTCGTCGGGAATGCGCGACCGTGTGCCGGCGCCGGTCTCGATGACGACATCGAAACCCAGTGCGGTCAGTCGCTTCACCGTATCAGGCGAGGCCGCCACTCGAGGCTCGTTGCCATCGAGTTCACGAGGGATGAAAACCGTCTGCCCCACCGCATGATCCTTTCGGCCGGAAACTGTTCCCGCGGGACGCCGACCGGCCTCGCGGCGGCGCCGTGGACTTGGTGTCGGAGACTTCTATCGGAGGAGAAAGGCGCCGACGGCCAGAATCAGAACGAACAGGATTGTCGCCGAGAAGAAACCGCCAGCGAAGAAGCCGAAAGCCATCGCCAGAAGCAGGGCCGCGCAGAAAAGCGAACCGTACTTGGCCAGCGCGAGGAACCCCGCATAGGTGCGGTCGTGCTCGGCATAGTCCATCTTCGCGCCCAGTTCGACAGGACCGTTCGCCGAGTGATCAGCCATGGAAGTACCCCTTCGAAGACATCTTTCAGGCACATAGCGAAAAGCCGCGCCGAGAGCAATGGCGCTCTTGCCGCACCGCGGCCGTCAAGCGCCTCGAGGAGTAATCACGGATGATCTTCAGCCGTCGGAGCGGGGGCGTGGGACCGTTACGGTAACCAGGGTCACGCCGGCGCGAAAAGTTCACGGGCTGTCGTCCACCGGCGGGGCGGGCAGGTCCAGTCCGCCTGGAGCGCCGTCAGCCGGCGAGTTGCGGGAACAGTCCGAGCAGCCCGACGACGATCAGGTAAAGAGCGACGATGTAGTTCAGCAGCCTTGGCATGACCAGGATCAGTACGCCCGCGATCAGCGAAATGAGCGGGGTCAGGGCGAGCTGGGAAATGTGCATGTCGTGTTCCTTTACCAGGCTTCCAAGCCATGGGCTGAAGTGAATACCGCCCTCGGCATGATCGAGAACGCTGAAGGCGCCCAAAGGCTCCTTCTCCGCTCGCCTGAAATCGCGCGCTTGCGCGTTTTCACGCGGCTTCGTGGTAATATTTCGCGGTCGGCAGGATCGTCAGAGGCGCAAGTTCCCCTGCGTGCGGCCTGTCGAACAGCATGCGCTGTTCCATTGGCGTCGAGCGGAAGAAGGGAAACCGCGACAGGGACCGCTCCCGGATGGCGTTGACGTCGGCGCGGTAGAGCACGACCTTGTTGAAGACGCCGGGATACGGACGTGGCTCGCTGATCTTCTCGGAGTAATAGATGCGCTTGTAGAAGCCGGCGTGGTCCTCACGAATGGTGGACAGGCAATAGGGCGCGTTGAAGTGAAAACACGCCATGCCGGCAAGCCGCAGCGTCAAATAGGGGATCTGCGGATAGATGCGCGACCATTCGGGATCTGACGCAAACCGGCTGGGGCAAATGAAGCTCAGTCCGTCCGCAAGCATCGGCATGACGATGTCGCCAAAGGCCTTTGTGGACGGCGACATAGGCGTAGCCGCCGTGACGTGATGAATTCGAAGCGTGCTGATCAGCTCCTGGTCGATATAGACCCCAAAGCGATAGACATTCGGCGTCTCGTCGAGTTCGTCGTGGATGGTCTGATTTTCGTTGTCGGGCACCATATCGTTGGAGCGATATGATTTGTAACGCAGGCGGTAGATATCCTCGAGATCCTCGCCCTTGTCGCACCGACGATATTCAGTCCGTTCAAGCATCGCGGAGACGTTGCGGGCGAAGCCGGACATGCTGTCCGAGGCCTCCTTGCCGTCCGGGTCCGCTATGGAGCGAACCGAACTCAACTGCACAATCATCTACTCATTCCCCGTACACTACCGCCCCCAACCGACACTACGACGGGGTTATGCGATGTAAAGATGAAAATGGAAAGGCGATCGTTTACCATCTGTTAAGGTTAACATTCAATAGAATATTACTAAAATCCTATCGTTTTCTTGCTCTCCAATGCTGGCGCAAAGATGCCGGCGCAAGATTGCCGGAGCGAGGGACGATCCAGCTCCGACGCCGCAGAGTGCTCGACGGAATGAAGTTCACGACGCCGCGGAGACGTGCGGTCAGCGACGTATCGTTTTCCTGGCCGTCTGGATGTCCTTTGCAAACGGCCACACGGTACTGGACATCGTCTCGATGCCGGAGGCGCTGAGCGCCGATCCGAACAGGAATCCCTGCACCAGGTCGGGCTTGACCTCGAGCGCCAGGATCTTGAGCTGCTCGAAGGTCTCGACGCCCTCCACAGTGACGGAGAGCCCAAGCGGGCGCGACAGGTTCACAATGCCCTTGAGCAGTTCGAGCGAACGTCTGTTCTGCGTGACGTCCATCAGGAACGAGCGGTCTATCTTGATCTTGTCGAGCGGCAGCTTGTGCAAATAGCTCAGGCTCGAATAGCCGGTGCCGAAATCGTCGAGCGCGATGCGCACGCCAAGTTTCTTCAGTTCCTCGATGTATTGCCGTGTCAGCGACTTGTCGTCGAGCAGCGCCGTTTCCGTGACCTCGATCTCCAGCCGACCGGCAGCTAGCCCGGAGCGGACAAGCGCATCGCGAACCTTTTCGACGACGTCACGGCTGCGGAAATCCTTGGCGGACAGATTGACCGAGACGCTCGTCTGGTCCGGCCATTTGGCGCATTCCGTGCAGGCCGCATCGAGCACGAAGGTGCTGATCTCGGAAATGATGCCCATTTCCTCGGCCAACGGAATGAAGATGCCTGGAGAGATCGGGCCGAGATCGGGATGATCCCACCTGCACAGCGCTTCGCAACTGGCGATGCGCATGGTGCTCATCGCCACGATCGGCTGGTAGACCACCCGCAGGCTCCTGCTTTCCACAGCACCGCGAAGGTCGGCCTTCATCAGCTGGCGGTTGCGGAAAGCCGCGTCCATCGAGGCTTCGAACAGCCGCCAGCCGTTCTTGCCCAATTCCTTGGCCTTGTAGAGCGCCAGGTCCGCCTTGACGATCATGGCGTCGACATCCGTATCCCCGACACGCGACAGGACGGCGCCGCCGCTGGACTGGATACGCAGCCCGTGACCCGCCACGTCTACCTCCCCTTGCAGGGAGGTGAAAATCTCGTCGAGCCGGCCAGTCAGGTCGCTCTGGTCCTCCACGCGATCGAAGAAGATCATGAACTCGTCGCCGCCAAAACGGCTCACATTGATGCCCTGACTGGCAATGGCGGCAAGCCGTTCGGCGACGGCGTAGATCAATCCATCGCCGATCGGATGTCCAAGCGTGTCGTTCACACTCTTGAAATCGTCGAGATCGAGCACAGCCAGGGCGCAGAGACGGTCACGGTCGCCTGAAGCCATGGCTTCGGCGACCAGTTCGTGGAAATAGGCGCGGTTGGGCAGGCCGGTCAGATTGTCATAGCGCGCCATGAAGCGGATCTTTTCTTCCGCTTCGACCCGGGCGGTAACATCCTCGAAGGTGATGACGCCCAGTTCCTGGCTGCCTTCGCGGGCCGAGAACTCGTAGTGCTGGCCATTGGCCAGGGAAACCAGAACCTTGCGGTCGCGGCCTTCGCGCAACGCGCGCGTCAGCTGCGCCTCGATATAGCGGCAATCCTTCGGCGCCAGCATGCCGCCGGCTACGCCGCGCATCAAAAGACCGTGTATCGACCTGCCGAGCAGCGCGTCCGGCGATTTGAGCGACATCAGGTGCGCCGCCTCGGCGTTTGCCACCGCCACGCGCCCGTCCGGACCGAGCATGACCAGGCCGTGCGACATAGTGTTGAGCGCCCTGTTGAAGCGCTGCGCGATGCGATTGGCCTTCTTCTCTTCCGACACAGCCGCGAAGAGCACATCGCGCACCGTGTTGGCGAATTTCCGGATGGCGAACAGGAACGGCGCAGCCGTCAGTCCAAGCAGGACGTGATAGATGTCGCCGCGCAGCAAAAAGCCCAGCGAGATCGGCCACGTCAAGGCAAGGGTCAGAATGGTGACCATGCGCGGCGACCCGTAATTCCGGCCGGCGATGGAGGTGGCTGTGGCCAGCGTCAAACAGACGGAGGCGATCTCGGCGAATTCGTCGCGCGCGAAATAGATGCCAAGCAGGCAGAAGGCGCCCAGGGTCAAACCATGCAAGGAGCCATAAAAAATATAGTCATTCTCGCGCTTGTGCGCCTCTTCCCAAGTCGTCGGCGAGGGCATGCTGTTGTATTTTCGAAAATTTCTCATGCGGAAAATGCCGACGAGAATCATCGAGATGGCGACCAGCAAATAAAGCGGGTCGCCATTTTTCCACCAGACAAGACCAATCAGGAAAGTCTGCGCGAGAATGCCGATCGAAAGCGTCATCCCGTCGCGAAAAAGGGTTTCCACGAACGGAATATAGACGTCGACCGGGATCTCGTTCTTTTTTCGCAGATTCAACGCCTGAATCCCAACTCTTGGGGCCTTAGCAGTGCCACATCCGCCTTAAGAAAGATTTAGAAAGGCTGTTTCAGAATAGCGGCCGGGCAAAGTGACGCTGCGGAACCCAAGGAAACTGTTGATCAGGTAAACAAGCCGTGTCGGTCATTCGGCTGCCTGAAGCTCAGGCTGCGCCGCGGCAGCCGAAAGGCGTGCGAGAAGCCTCTGGCGTTCGCCCTCGGCCTTGTCGATGCTGGCTTGCCGGACGTGACCATAGCCGCGGATGAGGGTGGGCACCGAGGCGAGCGCAACCGCTGCGTCGACCTTGCCTTGACCCAGCGAACTCGCGACAAGCTCCAGATCTGCTTCATATTGCGCCAGCAGACGGCGCTCGATCCGCCGCTCCGCGCTGTAGCCGAATAGATCGAAAGCGGTGCCGCGCAGGCGCTTCATTGCCGCCAGCACTCGAAACCCCTTCATCATCCAGGGGCCGAAGCTCGATTTCCTCGGGCTGCCGTCATTGCCGCGCCGGCCCATGATCGGCGGCGCGAGATGGAATTCGATCCTGTCGTAACTCTGGAACTGCTTGCTCAGTTCGGCGGCGAAGGATCCGTCCGTATAGAGCCGTGCCACCTCATATTCGTCCTTGATCGCCATCAGCTTGAACAGGTTCCTGGCGGCAGCTTCGGAGACAATGGTCGAACCAGGCACAGACCTGGCCTCGGCAGAGCGCAGCACGGCGATCCGGTCGGCGTAACGGCGGGCATAGGCGGCGTTCTGATAGGAGGTCAGGAAGGCGACACGGCGGGCGACGATGTCGTCCAGCGTTTCGGCAATGGCCGCTGATTGGCCGGTCTTGCCCGGCTGGGCGAGCAGGCCGCGCACGAAATCCGGCTGATGCGCGGCGCGGCGGCCCCAGCGGAAGGCGGAGACGTTCATCGCCACCGCTTCCCCGTTAAGCTCTATCGCCTTCTCGACCGCCGCAGCGGACAGCGGCAGGCCGCCATGCTGGAAGGCAAAGCCGAGCATGAACATGTTGGCGCCGAGCGAATTGCCGAACAGAGCGGTCGCGGTGCGCGTGGCGTCGAAGAAATGCGCCTTGTCGTCGCCGGCCGCAGCGCGGATCGCCTTTTTCAGGCGCTCGACCGGCAAGGAGAAATCGGCCGAACGGGCAAACTCGCCGGGCATGATCTCGGCGGTGTTGGCGAGGAAAATGGTGTGGCCCTCGCGCACAGCACTCAGCACCTTCTTGGCGCCGGAGACGACGAGATCGCAGCCAAGCACGAGGTCGGCCTTACCGGCCGAAACGCGGATGGCATGGATGTCGTCGGGGGTACGCGCGATGCGGACATGGGTGAACACCGAGCCGCCCTTCTGGGCGAGGCCGGCCATGTCGATCATGCCGCAGCCCTTGTCCTCGAGATGCGCCGCCATGCCGAGGACCGCGCCGACCGTGACGACGCCGGTGCCGCCGACGCCGTCGATGATCGCCGCCCAGCCCTGCTCACCGATCGGGAATTCGGCCGGCGTCGGAACGCCCTCAAGAGGATCGGCCTTGCCGGCCTGGCCCTCGGCCTTCCGGATTTTGGCGCCATGCACGGTAACGAAGGAGGGGCAAAAGCCGTTGACGCAGGAGAAGTCCTTGTTGCAGCTCGACTGGTCGATCCTGCGCTTGCGGCCGAATTCGGTCTCCACCGGTTGGATCGAGACGCAGTTCGACTTCACCCCACAATCGCCGCAGCCCTCGCAAACCAGTTCGTTGATGAAGATGCGCTTGTCGGGATCGGGAAAGGTACCGCGCTTGCGGCGACGGCGTTTCTCGGCGGCGCAGGTCTGGTCGTAGAGCAGCACCGACACGCCCTTGACGTCGCGCAGCTCACGCTGGACGAGGTCGAGATCGTCGCGGTGATGGATGGTTGCGCCGGCGGGGAACTGCACCTTCCCCGCATATTTGTCGGGCTCGTCGGTGACGATGGCGATGCGGTCGACGCCCTCGGCCCGCACCTGCCTGGCGATCATGTCGACGGTCAGGCCGCCTTCATGCGGCTGGCCACCGGTCATGGCGACGGCGTCGTTGTAGAGGATCTTGTAGGTGATGTTGGCGCCGCTCGACAGCGCGAAGCGGATCGCCAGCGTGCCGGAATGGTTGTAAGTGCCGTCGCCGAGGTTCTGGAAGATGTGGTCGCGCCTGGAGAAGGGCGCCTGGCCGACCCATTGCGCGCCCTCGCCGCCCATGGCGGTGAAGCCAAGCGTGTTGCGGTCCATCCAGAGGGCCATGAAATGGCAACCGATGCCGGCGGCGGCGATCGATCCGTCAGGCACCTTGGTCGAGGAATTGTGCGGGCAGCCCGAACAGAAGAAGGGCGTGCGCGAACCGATGTCCGCCGCGTCAGCCAGCATCGCCTGAAACTGGCGCAGCTTTGCCACCCGCGCCGATATCTCTTCGGACGGACCTATGGTTTTCACGATCCTCTCGCCAAGCGCTATGGCGATCTCGTTGGGGTCGAGCGCGCCCTTGGCGGGAAAGAGCCAGTCACCGCGCTCGTCCTTCTTGCCGATAATGGCCGGCTGCGTGGCAGTGCCGTAAAGGCTCTCACGCAACTGCACCTCAATCAGGGAGCGCTTCTCCTCAACAACGATGATGGTATCGAGCCCGCGGGCGAAATCGGCGATATGATGCAGGTCGAGCGGCCATGGGCAGCCGACCTTGAACAGTCGCACGCCGATACGGTTGGCGGCGGCCTCGTCGATGCCGATATCCTCCAGCGCCTGGCGCACGTCGAGATAGCTCTTGCCCAGCGTGATGATGCCGATCTTCGGGCTATGGCCGCCGGAATAGACGATGCGGTTCAGCCCATTGGCATGGATGAAGGCGGAAGCGGCGGCGCGCTTGAATTCATGCAGCCGCTCCTCCTGGCCGAGCATGTCGATCTCGTTGCGGATGTTGAGACCGCCGGGCGGCATGTCGAACTCGGGCACCACAATGTTGAGCCGCTCGAGCGAGGCGTCGACCGAGGCCGTCGACTCGATGTTGTCCTTGACGCATTTGATCGCAGCCCAGGTGCCGGCGAAGCGCGACATGGCGAAACCGTAAAGGCCATAGTCGATGATTTCCTGGACACCGGCGGGATTGAGGATCGGCACCATTGTGTCCACAAACAGAAATTCGGTGGCGTGCGCGTTGGTCGAGGATTCGGCCATGTGGTCGTCGCCCATCAGCGCGAGCACGCCGCCGTGCCTCGACGAGCCCGCGAGATTGGCGTGGCGGAAGACGTCTCCCGATCGATCGACGCCCGGACCCTTGCCGTACCAGACCGAAAAGACACCATCATGGGTGCCCTCGCCCAGCAGTTCCGTCTGCTGCGAGCCCCAGCAGGCGGTGGCGGCGAGTTCCTCGTTGAGGCCGGGCTGGAAGACGATATCGGCCTGGGCAAGCTGCTTCTTCGCTTTCCACAGTTGCATATCGAGGCCGCCGAGCGGCGAGCCGCGATAGCCCGACACAAACCCGGCAGTGTTCAGGCCGGCGCGGCGGTCGCGTTCGCGCTGCATCAGAAGCATGCGGATAACCGCCTGCGCGCCGGACAGGAAGATGCGCTCCTTCGCGAGGTCGAACTTGTCGTCGAGCGCGACGTCATGAAGCGTCATCAGGCAATTCCTCTGCGGAGGCCGCGCGGGGGCAGGCAGCCAACGTCGGAGTCGGATGACGCATCCTTTCTTCCCTTGCAAGGCAGGTCAAATAAAATCGATGGCACCAGGCGGCGCGAAACATACAGCCTATGCAGGTCTCCAACCCCCCTGGAGACGCACCGAGGGACGTGGCGCGGCGACCAAAAACGCCCTCGAGCGAGCTCGGTTCGGAAAGGTCAGCGAGCCTTGGAGCAATCCGGTTTGGCCTCGCCCGGCAGCTTGCCGTCGGGATGGCCGACGAGATCGGGATTGGCCGTGTAGAGCTGGTCGATCACCAGCGGCCGATCGGGCAGGATCGTCTGGTCCTCCGTCGACATCAGCGTGGTGTCGATCTTCTGCAGCACCGTGCCGTCCGGCCCGTTCACGCTGATGGCGATCGCATAGGGCTTATCCTTCACCACGCAGGTCAGCGCCGGGCTTTCCACGCTCACCTTGTTTAGCTTCGGCCAGACCTTCTGCTCGACCACGAGGGGCGGGCCGCCGGCGGGATCCTGGAAGCTGGCAACCACCACCTGGCCCTCCCCCATCGGCCGCAGGGGCCGCAGCGTGACCATGTAGGTCGCCCTGGCCAGACGATAGTTGAAGACGAAGATCTTGCCGGAAATCTCGAACAGCTTGCCCTCGGTGTCATTGCCCGTGTCACGGCAGGCGCCGAGCGCCACGGCAGCGACCAATGCCAGCGAGACAACGACCGAATGTAATAACCCTCTAGGCATGCTTGACCTCGCTGGCCGCCATGCGGTGGCGGTGATAGTGGCGACTTGCCTTGCGCCGGTTGCCGCACACCGCCATGTCGCACCAGAGGCGGCTGGAATTGCGGCTTCTGTCGATGAACAGCCAAGTGCAGTTGGGACAGATCCTCAGCCTTGCGACGGTGTCCTCGCGCAGCAGCGACAAGGCCGACACCGCCAGCGCCGCCTCGAAGGCGATTGGCGTCGCCGGGTCGCCAAACGGCTTTCCGGGCGCGCCGATTTCCGTCTGGCTGCCCGCCAGCCCCCTGGCGCATTCCGTCAGGAATGCCGGGAGGTCGGCGGTGGCGACCGAGCCCTTCGATGCGGCGTGACGAAACAGCCTGTCTGTCGCCTCGCGGATCGACAGGACGACAGGTGCGATATCCACCGGCGAGGCGACCGCCAGCCGCCTGCCGCCAAGCTCGGCGGTTCGAAAGCCGTTCGCGGCATCGGCGAAACGGGCAATTTCCAGCGGGTCTTCGAAGCGGTCGAACGTCCGTCGCGGATCGCTGCGCAGCACGACGGTGTTCGCCGTGTCGAGCGCCAGCACGCCGCCAGTAAAGCGGTGGGAGGTCCAGGCTACGGTCATGGCCAAAATCTAACCTATAAAACGCATTTGACAAGTTAGATGTGGCGATGCAATCGTTTCGGTCGCGGTCTCCGTGACCGCGTCGAGCATGTCGCCCGTTCATCTCCGGTCGCGGACGGCGTGGTCCGAAGGGTCTTGCATGCTCTATTTTTTCCAGCAGGCGCTGAACGGGCTGCATTCCGGCGCGCTCTATGCGCTGCTCGCCTTCGGCTATGTGCTGACCAACGGCATCCTGCACCGCACCAACCTTGCCCATGGCGCGCTGTTCGCCTTCTGCGGCCAGACGATGATCCTCACAGCCGCCTTCGGATATCAGGTATTGTGGCTGACGCTGCTGGCGGCAGTGGCGCTCGGCGTCGTTACCGCCTTCCTCTATGCCGCGCTGGTCAGCCACGTTCTGTCGCGCAACGTCTTCGAGCCGCTGGCGCAACGCACGCCCAATGCGGTCGTGGTGACCACGCTCGGCGTCCTGCTCTTCTTGTCGGAGGCAAGCCGCATCGCCGCCGATACGCATGATCTATGGCTGCCACCGATGCTGGCGCAGCCCATCGTCCTGGCGCGGGACGCTACCTTCAAGGCAACGCTGACGCTGATACAGCTGCTCGACTGCGCGGTGGCACTGGCGGCGCTCGGGCTGGCAAGCTGGGCTTTCGCCAGATCGAGTTTCGGCAGGCGCTGGCGCGCGGTCTCCGATGACCCGAAGGCTGCCGCGATGTGCGGCATCGACGTGCGTGCCGTGTTCCGCCAAGCCGTGCTGTCCAGCGGCGTTTTCGCCGCGCTCGGCGGGATCATGGCTGGCCTCTACTATGGCAATGTCAGTTTCGATTCCGGGCTCGTCTATGGGCTGAAGATCCTGTTCGTGACAGCCGTCGGCGGCTATCTTTCGCCGCCGCGGGCAGCCTTGGGCGCCGCCGCCTTCGGCATGGCCGAATCACTGTGGGCGGGCTACTTCCCCGTCGAATGGCGCGACGCTTGGATATATGTTTTCCTGGTCGCCACGCTGGTGCTGGCCGGCGCCAACCGCGAAATCGACAAGGTCGCCTGAGACATTCGACTTTGGTTGCATGATGCCACGGCGGCCACGGGGATCCGGCCTCTTCCAGCGCCCGAGGACTTTCGCAGCTCCCATCCTTGTTGACCCGCCCGGCCACGCACGGCATACCGTTGGGCCACGCGGCGTGACGCAATGAGGGGTTTCCGACACGCCTCCGTACAAGGGAGGACTGCATGCAAGGGCCGCTCGCTCTGTCGCGGGGTATCGACCGTGTCAATGAATTCATCGGCCGGTCGGTGTCGTGGCTGATCCTGGTGGCGATCCTGGTCAGCGCGGCGAATGCCGTCATCCGCAAGGTGTTCGATACCTCGTCGAATGCCTGGCTGGAACTGCAATGGTACCTGTTCGGCGCCGCCTTCATGCTGGCCGCCGCCTACACGCTGAAGCAGAACGAGCACATCCGCATCGACATCGTGTACGGCCTGTTTTCGCGTCGCGTGCAGCATTGCATCGACCTTTTCGGCCATGTCTTCTTCCTGATGCCGTTCGTGACGCTGATGGTGTTCTATTTCGTTCCCTATGTTTCGCTGTCGTTCCACAGCGGCGAAATGTCGACCAATGCCGGCGGCCTGATCGTGTGGCCGGCAAAGGCCATCCTGCTGGCCGGCTTTTTCCTGCTGGCGCTGCAAGGCGTTTCCGAGATCATCAAGAAGATCGCCATCATGCGCGGACACATGGAGGATCCCAACCCCTTCATATCCGCACACGAACAGGCTGAACTCGAAGCAAAGGCGCTCGCCGACGAGGTGCGTTCGTGATGGAGTTCATCGCCCAGAACATGGCGCCGATCATGTTCGCTTCGCTGATCCTGTTCATGCTGATCGGCTATCCCGTGGCCTTCTCGCTGGCGGCCAATGGGCTGATGTTCTTCTTCATCGGCGTGCTGCTGACGCCCTATTCGGGCGGCGCGATCAACCTCGACTGGCCGCTGCTCTACGCGCTTCCGGACAATTTCTACGGCAGCAGGGTGATGTCGAACGACACGCTGCTCGCCATACCGTTCTTTACCTTCATGGGCATCGTGCTCGAACGCTCCGGCATGGCCGAGGACCTGCTCGACACGATCGGACAGCTGTTCGGACCGATCCGCGGCGGCCTGGCCTACGCGGTCATCTTCGTCGGCGCGCTGTTGGCGGCGACCACCGGCGTGGTGGCGGCGTCCGTCATCGCCATGGGCCTGATCTCGCTGCCGATCATGCTGCGCTACGGCTATGACCGCCGCCTGGCGTCCGGCGTCATCGCGGCGTCCGGAACATTGGCCCAGATCATCCCCCCATCCCTGGTGCTGATCGTGCTGGCCGACCAGCTTGGCCGCTCGGTCGGCGACATGTATGCGGGCGCTCTTATCCCCGGACTGGTCCTCACCGGGCTCTACGCGCTGTATATCCTGCTCGTTTCCATCTTCCGGCCGAAGCTGATGCCGGCGCTGCCGCTCGAGGCACGCACGCTCGGCCATGGCGTCACATCGCTGCTGGTGGCGCTGGTGGCTGCACTGGCCATCTCCTACGCGGCCTATCGCTATCTGGCGCCGGCCCATGGCGACGATGCCGATATTCTTGGCGCCTGCATCGGCGTCCTCTTCATCTATGCGGTTGCGATTGCCGACAAGCGGCTGAACATCAACATGATGTCGCGGTTGGCGCAGCAGGTCGTCATCGTGCTCATTCCGCCGCTGGCGCTGATCTTCCTGGTGCTGGGCACCATCTTCCTCGGCATCGCCACGCCGACGGAAGGCGGCGCCATGGGCGCCGTCGGCGCGCTGGCAATGGCCGCGGCGAAGGGCCGGCTTTCCCTGGACGTTATCAAGCAGGCGCTGGCCTCGACGACACGACTGTCAGCTTTCGTCCTGTTCATCCTTATCGGCGCCCGGGTGTTCTCGCTCACCTTCTACGGCGTCAACGGCCAGCACTGGGTCGAGCACCTGCTGACCTCGCTGCCGGGTGGCGAAGTCGGCTTCCTGATCGGCGTCAACCTCCTCGTCTTCTTCCTGGCCTTCTTCCTCGACTTCTTCGAACTGGCCTTCATCATCGTGCCGTTGCTGGCGCCGGCCGCCGACAAGCTCGGCATCGACCTGATCTGGTTCGGCGTTCTTCTGGGCGTCAACATGCAGACAAGCTTCATGCACCCGCCATTCGGCTTCGCGCTGTTTTACCTGCGCTCGGTGGCGGCGCGCGTGCCCTATCTCGACCGCCTCACCGGCAAGCAGGTCGCGCCGGTAACCACCGGCCAGATCTATTGGGGCGCGGTGCCCTTCGTATGTATCCAGGTCATCATGATCGGGCTGACAATTGCGTTCCCGCAGATGGTGATGCGCTACAAGGGCGCGGTGGTCGACCCCGGCAACATCGACTACACGGTGCCCGGCGTGCCCGGGATGTCGCCCCTCGGCCCACCGCCCGCCGACGGCAAGGCGCCAGCCGGTGGCGCCGCGGCGCCGTCCGGCCCACCGGACCTTTCACAGCCGCCGAGCTTCGGCGACACGCCGCCCGCGCAACCGGCGGGGCCGCAGCCTGATCTGTCGCAGCCGCCGAGCTTCAACTGATGCCTGGGGACGCCAAAATGATGAGGGCAGTGCGGCTGGAAGCAGTCGGAAGTATCGGCCTGCAGGATGTCGGCAAACCCATAGCGGGTCCCGACGATCTGCTTGTGCGCATCGAAGCCTGCGGCGTCTGCGGGACGGACCGGCACCTGTTCCACGGTGAGTTCCCCTGCAGGCCGCCGGTAACGCCAGGGCACGAATTCTCCGGCATCGTCGAGGCGGTTGGCGCCGATGTGTCGGGCTTTTGCGTCGGCGATCGCGTCACCGGCGATCCCAACATCGCCTGTGGGCGATGCGTCCATTGCCATGCCGGCAGGGTCAATCTGTGCAGCAATCTCAGTGCCATCGGCATCCATCGCGACGGCGGCTTCGCCGACTATGTGGTCTTGCCCCACAAGCAGGCCTTTATCCTGCCTGCAGGGCTCAATCCGCTGCACGGCGCCTTCTGCGAACCGCTGGGCTGTTGCCTGCACGGCGTGGATCTGGCGGGGATCAGGCCGGGCGGCTCGGTTGCGGTGCTTGGCGGCGGCGTGATCGGGCTGCTGACCGTGCAATTGGCGCGACTGGCCGGTGCGACGACCATCATCCTGTCGACCAGGCAGGCTTCGCGGCGCGCGCTCGCGGAGGAGCTTGGAGCCACCTCCACCGTCGATCCCACTGCCGCGGATGTGATCTACGCCATCTCCGGGCCATCCGGCCTCGCGCCCGGCGGTGTCGATGTCGTGTTCGAATGCGCCGGGGTGAAGGAAACTGTCGAACAATCGATGCGGCTGGCCCGCGCCGGCGGCACGGTCGTCATCGTCGGCGTGACGCCGCAGGGCATGAAAGCCGAATTCGAGCCCTTCGACCTCTTGTTTCGGGAATTGAAAGTGGTCGGCTCGTTCCTCAACCCCTTCACGCATCGCCGCGCCGCCGATCTTATCGCGTCGGGCGCAATCGAGATCGACAGGCTGATCTCCCGGCAGGTGCCGCTGGAAGAAGCGGCCGACGTGATCGCCAATCCGCCGGCGCCCGGCGAGGTCAAGGTGCTGGTTGTGCCGGGCCTGGCCTGAATGCTATCCGGCGGGGCGCTGCCCCTGATCGGCCTGCCGGGCACTTCTCCCGGTAAGTGACGGGAAAAACATGCCGCCGTCGAGGATTTCGCCAATCGTCAACCTTGCAAGAACAGCGCTGACGGCGCGGCTGCTCTCTTCTCCCCGTAATTATACGGGGAGAAGGTTCCGGCAGGCGAATGAGGGGCGACGCCAGCTTCTATCATCAGCCGGCGCGCACCAGTTCTAAAGCTTGCCGTTGCGCTGCTGGACCATCATGAAGGTGTCGTAATTATACTCGGCCACCTGTGCCCAGAGGTAATGTTCCTTGCGGAAGCCCTTGATGGATTCCCAGATCTTCTTGAAGGGCGCGTTGCTGGCCTCCATCTCGGTATAGACCTCGTTGGCCTTTTCGAAACAGGCGGCCATGATGTCCTGGCTGAACGGCCGCAGTTTCGCTCCGCCCGCCACCAGCCGCTTCACCGCCGCAGGATTCAGGTAATCGTATTTCTGCAGCATGTTGGCATCGGCGGCCTGGGCCGCCGTGTGCAATAGCGACTTGTAAGTGGGCGAAAGCTCTTCGTATTTGGCCTTGTTGAACAGCAGATGGACGGTCGGCCCGCCTTCCCACCAGCCGGGATAGTAGTAGTAGGGCGCGACCTTGTAGAAGCCGAGCTTCTCGTCATCATAGGGGCCGACCCATTCGGCGGCGTCGATCGTGCCCTTTTCCAGCGCCGGATAGATGTCGCCGCCGGCGATCTGCTGCGGCACCACGCCGAGCTTCTGCATCACCTTGCCGGCAAAGCCGCCTATGCGCATCTTGAGGCCGGAAAGGTCGGCTACGGTGTTGATCTCCTTGCGGAACCAGCCGCCCATCTGCACGCCGGTGTTGCCGCCCGGCAGTCCGAAAAGCCCTTGAGTGGCCAGGAATTCGTTGAAAAGGTCGATGCCGCCGCCATGGTAATGCCAGGCATTCATGCCGCGTGCGTTGAGCGAAAAGGGAACCGCCGCACCGAGCGCCCATGTCGGGTCCTTGCCCCAGTAATAATATGCAACCGTGTGGCAGGCCTCGACCGTTCCGGCCGTGGTTGCGTCGGCGGCCTGCAGGCCAGGCACGAGTTCGCCCGCGGCGAAGACCTGAATCTGGAAGTTGCCGTCGGTGGCTTCCGACAGCATCTTGGAGAACACCTCCGCCCCGCCATAAATGGTGTCGAGCGACTTCGGGAAGGATGACGCCAGCCGCCATGTCACCTTGGGATTGGACTGGGCGATTGCGGGCGCTGCCAGCGTTGCTGCGGCTGCGGCAGCACCGACACCGGTGACTCCGGCTTTGCGGATGAATGAACGACGATCCATGAAGTTCCTCCCTTTCGGACCAAAGACCGACGTTGGGGAATCCTCGGTTCCCGTATCGGTTGGCCGAAACAATACACGGGCAAGGAGTCGAGTCCAGCATGGCCGCCGGATTTGATGGCCGGCCGACGCCACCGTGCAACTATAGTCTAAAGGAGGATCTGGCGGACAATGCAGCGCAGCGAAACTGGGCATGGCAAAATGCCGGCCGATCGCCTATTTTGCGGGCAACGCATCCCCTGTCCATTTGGAAAACAGAGCCAAAATGCACCAGCCGCTCGTCGCCATATCGACCGACGTCCGTCAGTTCGACAACTACACCTGGCATGCCGCTCCGCAGCAATATCTGGAAGCCGCGATTGCCGGTGCCGGCGTGTTTCCCCTACTGGTGCCTTCGTTCGGCGACAGGCTCGACTTCGACGAACTTTTGTCGTCGGTCGACGGCGTCATGGTGACAGGGTCCAAATCCAATGTGCACCCCTCGCTCTACGGCGGCGACGCCAGCGAAGCCAATGGCCCGTATGACCCGGCGCGCGACGCCACGACGCTGCCGCTGATCCGCAAGGCGATCGAGCGCGGCGTGCCCCTGCTTGCCATCTGCCGCGGCATCCAGGAATTGAACGTCGCGCTGGGCGGCACGCTGGGCACCGAAATCCAGGAACGCGAAGGCTCGCTCGACCACCGCGCACCGGTCAGCGACAATCAGGACGAGCGCTTCGGCATCCGCCAGAAAGTGACGATCAAGCCCGGCAGTTGCCTGGCCGGCGTATTCGGCGAGGGCGACATCATGGTCAACTCCGTGCATCGCCAGGCCGTCGACCGGCTTGGATCGAGATTGCAGCTCGAAGCCGTCGCAACGGACGGGACGGTCGAAGCGGTTTCTGTGAGGGATGCCCGCGCCTTCGCCGTCGGGGTCCAGTGGCATCCCGAATATTGGGTCAAATCGGACAGCAACTCGGCCAAGATCTTCCGCGCCTTCGGCGATGCTGTGCGCCTGCACGCGGCCGCCAAGTCCGGATCTCGCGCGGCGGCTGAATAATCAGTCGGCGCTATCGGGCCTGTCCGCCGCCAGCGACAGGATCGGCGTGGCCGGAGCATAGGATTCGTAACCATCGCCATCCGCCACCGAGAAGGTGACGATCGGATCGACGCCGTTGGCGCTGAAAGCGACCACGCCGTCATTTTGCTCGCGCCAGAATTTTGCCTGCTCCACGCCAGGCAAAAGCTGGCGGCAGTTCGGAGCCACCGTCAGGCGTGACAGGCTATCCGACAGCGCGTCGCCTCGCGTGACGGTGCAAACCCCTTCATCGCCATTGGCGACCAGCGTGAAAGTGTTGGATGGCGTGACCGCTGCGGCCGCACTTTCGCCGCTGCCGCTGTCAAGCAGAAGCGCGCAGCCAAACAGAGCGGCGGCCACGGCCAATATGGAAAGCGTCTTCTTCATCTTGGGTCTTCATCCACGAATAAGGACGAAGAATGATTCTACAGGGTTAATCTGGCGTTAACAGCTGTGGCGGCAGGTCAGCCGCGCGCCTTCACATCAGCGGTTTCAGGCACCGGCGTCAGCGGCCGGCGTTCGGTGAACCAGGACACCAGATTGTCGACGCACAGATCGGCCATGGCCCGGCGCGTGTGCTCCGATGCCGAACCGACATGCGGCAACAGCGACGTGTTGGGCGCATCGAGGAGCGCTTTCGGGACATTCGGTTCATCGGCGAAAACATCGAGGCCGGCGGCGGCTATGGTGCCGTTGGCAAGGGCCGCCGCAAGGTCTGCCTCGTCCACCGTGCTGCCACGGCCGATATTGACGAAAACACCGTTCGCGCCAAGCGCGGCCAGGATCTCGGCGTTGACCGCCTTTTCGGTCGACGCGGTACCGGGCACCACCGAAATCAGCGTGTCGACCGCCTCAGCGAGACCCTTCAGCGTCTGGTGGTACTCGTATTCCAGGCCGTCGACCGGTCTGCGGTTGTGATAGGCGACCGGCAGCCCGAACGCCTGTAGCCTTCGGGCAATCGCTTGCCCGATGCGGCCCATGCCGAAAATGCCGACGCGCCGGCCACGCAGGGTGAGCCGGCTCAACGGATAGTTGCCCTGGCGCGCCCAACTGCCATCGCGCAGCCAGGTCTCGGCGCGTGGCAGGTCGCGGATGGTGTTGATCAGCAGTCCGATGGCGGTGTCGGCGACTTCGTCGGTCAAGACATCAGGCGTGTTGGTGACCATGATGTTCTTCGCGGCGGCATGGCCGGCATCGACCGAATCATAGCCGACACCGAAGGACGCGATGAGTTCGAGATTGGGCAAGGCATCCATCAGTGCCGCGTCGATGCCGACATAAGAGGCAATGCCGCGCACTGTGCGGCGCATTTCGTCGGTGACCAGCGTGGCATCGGCGCGCGCGATTGCGATGCGCGTGAACGTCCGGTCGATGCGCCCCACCGCGTGGTCGTTGAAACCCGCCGGCACCAGAATGGACACCGCTTGCAACTCTTCGGCCCGTGTCATGGACGCTCCACCGGCTTGCCGGTCGACTGGCGCACATGCAGTTCCGGCTTGATCAATTCCTGCGATGGCCGCACCGTCTGCCCGTTGAGCTTGTCGAGCAACGCGCTGGCGGCGCGGCGGCCGACCTCGCGCTGACCGTTCCAGACCGTGGTCAGAGCCGGGGTGGCGATCGCCGCCTCCTCGAGATCGTCGTAGCCGGTGACGGAGATGTCGACCCCCGGCACAAGGCCGGCGCGCGCGATGCCGTTCATCAGGCCGATGGCGACGAGGTCGTTCCAGCAACAGGCCGCCGTCGGCCTGTCCTTCAGCGCCAGGAACTGTCCGGCAGCCTCGAAGCCGGCCTGCTTGGTGCGCGGGCCGGCGATGCGCCAGGATGGCTTGGCTTCGAGGCCGGCCGCTTCCATGGCGTTGAGATAGCCCTGGTAGCGGTCGCGGCCGGTCGAGGTCTGATCGGTGCCGCCGATCATCGCAATACGCTTGTGGCCGAGCGAGATCAGATGGTTGGTGGCCAGCCCGGTGCCATAGGCGTCGTCACCGCGAAACACCGGCACGTCGGCGCCCTCGACAGTACGCGCGATCAGCACCGCCGGCAGGCCGTTTTCCTCGGCCATCTGGATATCGGAGGCCGGAGTGCCGATGGCCGGCGACATGATGACGCCGTCGGCGCCGAGTTGCAGCAGTGTGTCGATGAAGGTGCGCTGCTTTTCGAGCTGATCGTAGTGGTTGGACAGGATGAAGGTCTGCCGGCTGCGGTCGAGTTCACTTTCGATCGAGCGAAGGATTTCGGCGAAGAACGGGTTCATGATGTCGTGGACAACGACGCCGACAATGCCCGAACGCGAGGTGCGCAGGCTGGCCGCGCGACGGTTGTAGATATAGCCGATGGCGCGGGCATGCTCCTTGATGCGGTCGCGGGTGGCGCCGGCGACCAACGGGCTGTCGCGGAGCGCCAGCGAAACGGTCGCCGTGGAGACGCCGAGCGCATCCGCGATCGTCGAAAGCTTGATTTTTTGTGCCAGCGCCTTGCGCTCCCGAACGACCTAAACTGTTTAAAGGCGGGGTTATGCCATCGTTCGGGGCCAAATCAAAGTTTTTTTGCCAAGGCTTCGGCCTCGACATCGGAGGCCGCGCGGCTGCGGAGCCTGAGCCGGTGTTCGCGATGGACAATGTAGAGCCCGCTGGCGACAATGATGGCGGCGCCGACCAAAGTCCAGCGATCGGGGAACTGGTTGAAGACGATCCAGCCCGACATGATCATCCAAACCATCTGGGAATAGGGATATGGCGCCAATGCCGTGGTCGTGGCCAACCGGTAGGCCTGAACCAGAAGCCAGTGGCCGACGCCGCCGAACACGC
The DNA here is from genome assembly GCF_020164785.1 of Mesorhizobium sp. ES1-1. Lineage (GTDB taxonomy): Bacteria > Pseudomonadota > Alphaproteobacteria > Rhizobiales > Rhizobiaceae > Mesorhizobium. The sequence goes on from NZ_JAIUGX010000006.1 coordinate 160,832, forward strand.
CGAGCATGATCAGAACCAACCAGTGCCAGCCATCATGGGGCAGCGAAAATGAAAACGGCAGCAGTGGCAAAAGCAGAACGGCCGGCGCCAGGGCCGAAAAGAGGATCAGGCTTTCGGACGTTTCCCTCGCCGACATGCGGCGCGTCATGATGACGTAGAAGCAGTTCGACAGCATCGCGGCCAGCGCGAAGAGATGCCCGATGCCGAATACGCCGACGCCCGGCCTTGTGATGATCAGCACGCCGGCAAAGGCCGACAGGATCGCCAGCCAGCGCCGCCACCCCGCCCATTCGCCGAGCAGCGGCCCGGCCAGCGCCGTGATCACCATCGGGCCGAAGAAATAGATCGAGGTGGTCTCGGCCAGTTGCAGGGAACGCAGCGCCAGGATGTTGAAGATGGTCGAACCGAACAGGAACAGGCCGCGCAGGATATGCGCCGGCAGGTTGACCGGGCGAAACCGCGCCGGCTCGCGCCAGCCGCGCAGCAGTGCGCCAACCAGCAGAACATGCACGGCAAAGCGTACCCAGGCGACGACCAGCACCGAAATGCCGGCAAGGACAAGATATTTGCTCGAGGTGTCGAGGAAGGTGAAGCAGACATAGGTGGAAAGCATGCACAGGATCGCCACCGGTGGCGTCGCGTGTTCGGGATGTTCTTTGGGAGCGTTCACTTGCGGGCCGGATGGAGTTGGGCTGAACCCCACCTGTGCGGGAAATGCCGCTTGCCGACAAGCCAATTGTCACCGGACATCCCGGCGAAGCCCTGCTGGCACAACGACCAACCGCCGGCAGGCTCCCCATTGCCGGATATTCGTCAGGTGTGCATGCGGGCGCCCTTGGTGATCTTGTCGACGAGTTTCTTCTCGGCGCGGAGCGCGATGCCGACAACGCTCGCGTCCTCGGGCGCGAACTCGGCGAATACAGCGCGGTTGGCCGCGTCATGGCCAGTCGAGAACATCTCCTCGATATAGAGTGACGAGGTCACCCCGCGCTCCAACGCGCGCCGGTGAATGGTGGCCAGCGTCGCCTGGTCGGCGGACAGCACGATGATGGGCTGGATGGACAGCGGATTGTAGAGATTGCCGGCACGGTCGCGATAGGGCTCGCCAATGATCTCCGAAAACTGGGCAATGATGCCGCTCGTCAGGAAAGCGGTGACATTGAGTTTCTGCCAGACGGCGAGGTCTTCCCGCAGCACGATTGCAAATTTGGTATCGAACATGAGACATTGACCATTCGAGTGTGCCTCGTCGGGAGGCGGAAGGAGCAGATGACGCACGATCTAGACAGCCGGGCCTTCACCGGTCTTGGACGTTTGTGCGACGACGAAGCGGAAAACCGCATCATCTCCGCTCCCGATCCGGCCGGCATGGAACGGATCGAGGCACGGTTCCACGGCAATGCCTTCGACCCTCATCGTCACGACACATATGCAATCGGGGTGACGCTGCATGGGGTGCAGACGTTTCGCTATCGCGGCGCGGCGAGGCAAAGCCTGGCCGGCCAGGTGATCGTGCTGCATCCCGACGAGTTGCATGACGGAGCCGCCGGCACCGAAGTGGGCCTGCGCTACAGGATGCTGTATCTCGAACCGTCGCTGATGCTGGACTGTCTGGCCGGCGCATCGCTGCCCTTCGTCAGGGATGCGGTGGTGACGGACAGGGTCTTGCGCACGACGCTGCTTTCAGCACTGGGGCCGCTGGAACGGCCCCTCGAGGCGTTGTTCGTCGACGACTTCATCGCGCAACTGACGCGGAGCCTTGTCGGGCATGCGGGCAAGCCGGCCAAGCCGATGGCCAAAACGGCGTGGCGGGCGGCGGCGCTGGCGCGGGATTACCTCGCGGAAAACCTTTCCCGGCCCGTGCGCTCCGAGGAATTGGAAGCGATAACCGGGCTCGACCGCTATGCCTTGTCGCGGCATTTCCGCGCCGCATTCTCGACCAGCCCGCACCGTTTTCTGGTGATGCGCCGGCTTCAGCGTGCGCGACGGATGATCACCGAAGGCGAGCCGCTGGCGCAGATCGCCATCGAGGCTGGCTTCAGCGACCAAAGCCATTTTAACAGGCAGTTCAAGAAGGCCTACGGCATGACGCCGGGGCGGTGGGCTTCGCTGATCCAGGGACGCGCCCGAGCAGCGGCAGCCTGATCACCACCCGGTCCGGTTCTCAGTCGTCAGACTCGGCGTCGTCGTCGACCAAGGCCAGGTCCTCGTTCAGGAGATTGGCTTCAACGCGCGCGAGCAGCTTGAACAGTGCCTTCTGGTCCTTCTTGTCGAGACCCTTGAGCGCCTGCTTTTCGGTCTTCTTCACTGATTTCTCGATGGCGCGAATGGTTTCGCGGCCGGCATCGGTGAGGAAGATATGCGCCTGTCGGGCATCCGAGTCCGAAGCCCGCTTTTCCAGGAAGCCCTGCGCCTGCAAGCGGTTGATCGTCTTGGTGATGGTCGGCGGGCGGACGCCAAGGCGCTCGGCAAGATTGCCGGGTGTCTGGCCATCCTCGCGATCGAGCGCCAGCATGATCTGGTCCTGGCCGGCATAGAAGCCATGCGCCAGAAGCCGGGCCGCAAGCGCCGTCCTCGCCAGCCTTGCCGCCGAATGCAGCCGGCTCATTGTCGCGGTCTTGTCCGCCTTGGCCATGGTCGTTCCCTCTTCGGCAGGACCGGCGCCGCCAGCATGGAAGCTTGCGGCCGGTTGGCAATCGACGATCAAAAGAGCCGGCGCGCCAAACAGCTTTGCCGGCAAGCATTGTAGTATTCGCGGTGGCTAATGCCAGATGATTATTTCAGTTAGATGACAAATGACTTTTCTCGCAATCCCAGAGCCGTTTCCTGGCCGCAATAGGGAAGGATCGCGACAATGTCGCGTCAAGCGAAACCATAGTTCCTCGGTCCTTACCGCCGCCGTTTTTTAGCCCCGCAGCACCCCCTCCCCGCCGACAAGCATTCGCGGTTTGATTGGTGCAAATGCCCGGCACACATCCTATATGGAGCGATACCCCCTTTCGCGGCCCTGATCTTCAGGGTCATTTTTTTCGAGGCAAGGCCATGAGCGACGCACAGACGCAGATTCCCGTAACCGTTCTGACCGGCTATCTCGGCGCCGGCAAGACGACGCTGCTTAACCGCATCCTGTCGGAAAACCACGGCAAGCGCTACGCCGTCATCGTCAATGAGTTCGGCGAAATCGGCATCGACAATGACCTGATCGTGGAATCCGACGAGGAGATCTACGAGATGAACAATGGCTGCGTCTGCTGCACGGTGCGCGGCGACCTGATCCGCGTCGTCGAAGGGCTGATGCGCCGGCCCGGCCGCTTCGACGCCATCCTGGTCGAGACCACTGGCCTCGCCGATCCGGTGCCGGTGGCGCAGACCTTCTTCATGGACGATGATGTGCGCTCCAAGACCAGGCTCGACGCGGTGGTCGCGCTGGTCGACGCCAAGCATCTGCCTTTGCGGCTCAAGGATTCCAAGGAAGCCGAGGACCAGATCGCCTTCGCCGACGTCGTCGTGCTCAACAAGACCGACCTCGTGACCCCCGAAGAACTCGCCAAGGTCGAGGCGACCATCCGCGCCATCAATCCGGCGGCCAGAATCCATCGCACGAGCCGCGCCGGCGTCGCCTTGTCCGAAGTGCTCGATCGCGGCGCCTTCGATCTTTCGCGGGCGTTGGAGAACGATCCGCATTTCCTCGAGGCTCATGACGACCACCATCATCATGATCACGACCATGATCATGATCATCACGATCACGACGGCCACGATCACCACCACCACGACCATGATGGGCATGACCACGCCGGGCACGACCACGCCCATCCCTCCGATATCCATGACGTGACCGTTCAGTCGGTATCGTTGCGCGGCGGCGAAATGGATCCGAAAAAATTCTTCCCCTGGATCGAAAAAATTACCCAGATGGAAGGCCCCAACATCCTGCGCCTGAAGGGTATCATCGCGCTCAAGGGCGATGACGAGCGCTACGTGATCCAGGGCGTCCACATGATCATCGAGGGCGACCACCAGCGCGCCTGGAAGGACGGCGAGAAACATGAGAGCCGGCTTGTGTTCATCGGTCGCGACCTCGACGCCGAGCGGCTAAAGAACAGTTTCGACGCCTGCCAGGCCGCCTGACCTGAAGGCAATGCCGCGTCTGCTCGCTCTTGCCGAGGATTTCTTGATCGTCGGCGATATGGTCCGACTGTCCGACAATTACGATCTCGGGCCCGGCTCCGGCCCGGTCGATCTGCTGGTTTTCGATCCTCATGACTCTGCGGCCGGCCTCGGCCTCATGGTTGCATCCGGCTACAAGGCAGGTCTGGTCCTGGCGGTGTTGCCGGCTGAAAGCCTGTTCGAGAAAAAACGCGCCATTTCGAAATTCTGGCTTATCGAAAACTGGGACAAATGGTTTGTCTTCACCTATCAAGGCGGCCCGGTTCCGATCGTGGACACCGTCATCCTGCGCTGGAACGAACGAATGACCGTTGAGACTTGCCATGCCGACCGTCGCCCCGCTTGATCTCGAAGGCCATTGCATGGCCGCTGTCTTCCTCGACGACGTGCCGCATTTCGCGCTGGCCGACGGTTCAGTCCACCGGCTCGACAATGGCCACAAGTCAGTCCCGGCCAATGACGGGCTGCTCGCGGCCATCCACGATGCCGCCAATGACCGGCTGATCACCGGCGGCGAGGACGGCAAGGTGTTCACCGTCAAAGCGGGCGGCGATGTCGTGGAACTGGCCAGTGCCGGCAAGAAGTGGATCACCAGCGTCGCCGCCGGCCCGCAGGGCGCCATCGCCTATGCGACCGGGAAGACTGCCCTGGTGCGCTTCGCCGACGGCAAGACGCGCGAGTTTGTGCACCCGCGTTCCGTCGAGGGGCTGGCGTTTTCGCCCAAGGGCATGCGCTTCGGCGTTGCCCGCTACAATGGCGCGACGCTGCATTTCCCGGCCGCCGAGGGCAAGCCGGTGGAATTGGAATGGGCGGGCGCCCATACCGGCATCACCTTTTCGCCAGACGGCGCCTTCCTCGTCACCACGATGCAGGAAAACGCGCTGCACGGCTGGAAGCTGGCCGATGGCAAGCACATGCGCATGACCGGCTATCCCGGCAAGGTCAAAAGCCTGTCCTGGAGCGCCAAGGGCAAGTGGCTGGCAAGTTCCGGTGCGCCGGCGGCGATCGTCTGGCCGTTTTCAGGCAAGGACGGGCCGATGGGCAAGGCGCCGCTGGAACTGGGCACGCGCGGCAACACGATGGTGACCTGCGTGGCATGCCATCCAAGCCAGGATGTCGTCGCGATCGGCTACGACGACGGGATGGTGATCGCCGCCCGCTTCGCCGACGCCAAGGAGGTATTGCTGCGCCGGCAGGGGAAGGGCGCCGTCACCTCGATGATGTGGGACAGGCAAGAACGCCGCATCGCGTTCGGCAGTGCGGCCGGGGATTGCGGCGTCATCGACATTTCGGCTTAGCCCGACGCAGCCGATCACTCGGCTCCGCACGAGACCTTGCCCGTCAGATCGGTGGTCTCGCCGTCCTTGTCCCTGTCGGCGGCGCTGTCATAGATGGCAAGCGTGTATTTGCCATCATAGACACCTTCATCGCTGGCCGTGGTCAGGATCGTCAATTCGACGGAGCTGAAGCTCTTGGCGACATCCTGTTCGTGGTAGATGTTCAGCCGCAACTCCTTGTTGTCGAGCCAGTATTGGGTCAGGTTGGATTGCTCGAACACAGTCTTGCGTAATCCATCACCGACCGCCCTCGCCTTGATTTCCAGGTTGCCGCGAAAGTTGAAAGTCGGGCCGCCCAGGCCTCTGGTGACGCCGGCAGCGACGTCCAATGCCACCGCACTATCGTCGACATTGCACCAGATGCCGCCCGAGGCGAAAGCAGTGCCAGCCGTCGACAACATCGACAACAGCATCGTCGCGCAGCCCATGATCCGCATTGTTTCCCCCAACAACTCGCGCTCATTTGGCACCAACGTCGCCAGCACGGTCAAGCGCTTCCACCGAAGGCTGAGCCAATGGAAGCCTGCGCTCGGCCAGTTGCGATTGCGGCCGTGGATTGGCTAAGAGGTAGAGGCAAGAGGGGTTTCCATGCACAGCAGTTCAAACACCATTGGCGGCATAGACCGTAAGCGCATCGCCGAGTTGCGCGAGACCGAGGGCGCGGCTTTCCGCGTGGCACGACCGAAATCCGAGGCCAAGGTCGGCAACGGCCTGCCCGGCTTCTTCGGCGGCGTTCCCATGCACTGGATGAACGATTGGCCGACGCCATTTCCGATCCTGGTCGACAGCGCAAAAGGCGCCACGATTATCGACATCGATGGCAACAGGCTCGACGATTTCTGCCTGGGCGACACGGGCTCGATGTTCGGCCACTCGCCAGCGCCGGTGGCCCGCGCTATCCGCCACCAGGCCGGCCGCGGCTTGACCTATATGCTGCCGTCGGAAGATGCGCTCGCTATCGGCCCGCTGTTGCAGCAGCGCTTCGGCCTGCCTTTCTGGCAGATCGCGACGACGGCGACCGACGCCAACCGCTTTGCGTTGCGCGTTGCCCGCGCCGTCACGGGACGCGAAAAGATCCTGGTCTTCAATGGCTGCTATCACGGCTCCGTCGACGAGACGATGGTGCGCTTGATCGATGGCAAGCCCGTCAACCGGCCTGGATTGGCGGGCGAGTTCCGCGACCTGACCCGGGCGACGAAAATCATCGAGTTCAACGACATTCCCGCGCTTGAAGCGGCGCTCAGGGACAAGGATGTCGCCTGCGTCATCACCGAGCCGGTGCTGACCAATTCCTGCATGGTGCTCGCCGATCCGGGCTTTCACGATGCCCTGCGCAAGCTCACGCGTGAAGCGGGCACCCTGCTTCTGATCGACGAGACGCATACAATCTCTACCGGGCCCGGCGGCTACACCAGGAAATATGGGCTCGATCCGGATCTCTTCGTGCTTGGTAAGCCTATCGCCGGCGGCATTCCGGCAAGCGTGTGGGGCATGAGCGAGGAGGTCGCCTCGCGCTACGCCGATTACAACAGGACCAAGGAGCCGGGCTATTCCGGCATGGGCACGACGCTTTCGGCAAACCCGCTGCAGTTCGCCGCGATGCGCGCCACGCTGGAAAAGGTGATGACCGATGAGAATTATGAGCGCATGGACCATCTGGCGCGGCGGCTTGATGCCGGGCTGACCGGCGTGATCGACCGCTACGATCTTCCATGGCACGTCGCCCGCGTGGGGGCCCGCGTCGAATTCATCTGTGCGCCCGGGCCGCTTCGCAATGGCGCGGAAGCCGAGACTGCGCATGCTCCGGAGCTCGAAGCCGCCATCCATGTCGCCCTGGTCAATCGTGGCGTGCTGATCGCGCCTTTCCACAATATGATGCTGATATCGCCCGCGACGTCGACCGCTCAGGTCAACCGCCTGATCACGGCCTTTGGCGCGGTTGCGGCAAGGCTCGCGGCATGAGACAAGCGGCCATGGACAATCCTGATGGCATCGTGACGTCTCCTTCGGGATCGTCGCCCACCGAAGCGCTGGCCTTTCTCGAGGCCCATCCCGAGATCGAGGCCTTCGACATCGTGCTGACCGACGCCAACGGCGTTGGCCGCGGCAAGATCGTGCGCCGGCATGAGCTGAAAGGCATTTTCGAGGGCGGCCGCCATATGCCGATCTCCATCCTCGGCCTCGACATCACCGGCGAGGATGTGCACGAAACCGGCCTGATCTGGACCACCGGCGACGGCGATTTACGGGCCTGGCCGATTCCCGGCACGCTGGTGCCGCTCTACGGCACAAATCCGCCGCGCGGCCAATTGCTGATGGCGATGTACATGCTCGATGGACGGCCGATGTCGTCGGATCCGCGGCTAGCCTTGGCAAGGCAGGTCGATATCCTGGCGGCCAGGGGCCTCTATCCGGCCGGCGCCTTCGAACTGGAATTCTTCCTGCTGGCCAACGAGCGCGACGCCGACGGCAAGGTGCAGCCGGCGCGCGCGGTGCTCGATGGCCGCGTTTCCGGCAAGACGGAGGTCTATTCGGTCGATCACCTGCATGGCATGGAGCCGCTGTTCTCCGACATCTATGCCGCGGCCAAGGCACAGGGTATCCCGGCCGAGACGGTGATCTCCGAATATGCGCCCGGCCAATACGAGCTGACCCTTAACTACCGCAAAGACGTGATGCGGGCAGCCGACGACCTGGTGATGCTGAAGCGGCTGGTGCGCGCCCAGGCGCGCCGACATGGCGTGACCGCCTGCTTCATGGCCAAGCCGATCGAGAAATATGCCGGTTCCGGCATGCATTTCCATGTCTCGCTGCAGGACAAGGCCGGCCGCAATGTCTTTGCCGAAGCCGGAGGCGAGAGCTGGTCGCTGCCATTGCTGCAAGGGCTCGGCGGGCTGATCCAGACGATGGCCGAATCGATGCTGGTGTTTGCGCCGCACGCCAATTCCTGGCGGCGCTTTGTTTCGCAATCCTACGCGCCGGTTGCGCCGACCTGGGGCGTCAACAACCGTTCGGTGGCGCTGCGCGTGCCGGCCGGCGATGCAAAGAATCGGCGCATCGAGCACCGGCCCTCCGGTGTCGACGCCAATCCCTACCTGATCGCGGCGACCGTGCTGGCCGGCATCGTCAAGGGACTGGATGAGGGTCTCGACCCCGGCCCGGAAACGACCGGCAATGGCTACGAGGCGGCGGTCACCCGCACGACGATGCCGGTCGACTGGCGCTCAGCCATCGAGGCGGCACGGGGATCGACGTTCCTGAAGGATGCGCTTGGCGAAGACCTGCACAGAACCTTCGTCGCTATCAAGCAGTCCGAATATCTGCGGGTGGCGCGCACCGTCAGCGAACTCGACTATCACCTCTATCTGTATGAGGTGTGATCTCACTTTTTCGGTCCGCAACGCAAAATGATGTAGCGCCCGGGGTCATAAGAACGTAACATGAACGGATGAGCGTGCCCACCATCCGTGATAAGCTGGCGATCCTGTCCGACGCAGCCAAGTACGACGCCTCCTGCGCCTCTTCAGGCTCGACGAAAAAAGATTCGAAGAAAACCGGCGGCATCGGCTCCATCGAGGGCATGGGCATCTGCCATTCCTATGCGCCCGACGGCCGCTGCATTTCCCTCTTGAAAATACTGCTGACCAATTTCTGCATCTACGATTGCAGCTATTGCATCAACCGCTCGTCATCGAACGTGCGCCGGGCTCGATTCAGCGTCGACGAGGTGGTGAAGCTGACGATGGATTTCTACCGGCGCAACTATATCGAGGGCCTGTTCCTGTCCTCCGGCGTCATCCGTTCGCCCGACGAAACAATGGGCGAGATGGTCGAGGTGGCGCGGCGGCTGCGCCTGGAGGAGAAGTTCTCCGGCTATATCCATCTTAAGACCATTCCGGAAAGCTCGGCCGAGCTGGTCGAAAAGGCAGGCCTCTATGCAGACCGGCTGTCGATCAATGTCGAACTCCCGACCGACGAGGGCGTGAAACGGCTGGCGCCGGAGAAGAAGCCGGAAACAATCCGCCTATCCATGGCGAAGTTGCGCCAGAAAATGGAGGAAAAGGCCGAGCCGACACTGCGAACAAAGAAGCGGGAGCGTTTCGCGCCCGGCGGCCAGTCGACGCAGATGATCGTGGGCGCCGACAAGACATCCGACGACGGCATATTGCACACCAGCGCGCGGCTCTATGGCAGTTATCATTTGCGGCGGGTCTATTATTCGGCCTTCAGCCCGATACCGGATTCGTCATCGGCCCTGCCGCTGCAGAAGCCGCCGCTGATGCGCGAGCACCGGCTCTATCAGGCCGACTGGCTGATGCGCTTCTATGGTTTCTCGCAGCCGGAGATCCTGGCCGGCAGCAGCGACGGCATGCTTGACCTCGCCATCGATCCGAAGCTGGCCTGGGCGCTGCGCAATAGGGGGCAATTTCCGGTCGACATCAACCGCGCCGATCGTGAAGCGCTGTTGCGCGTGCCTGGTCTCGGCACGAAGGTAGTGGCGAAAATTCTGACGACGCGGCGCCATAAGCGGCTGCGCCTCGAGGATGTCGGGCGTATTTGCCAGTCCATCGCCAAACTCAGGCCTTTCATCATCGCGGAGGGCTGGACACCGGGCACGCTCACGGACAAGGCCGGCTTGCGCGAAACCATCGTGCGTTCCTGCGAACAGCTGTCGTTGTTTTGAGATGCAGCCGGCTGAACTCAATCTGGCCCGATACAATGTCCGGCTCGACAGCGAGACCGATTTCGCCGGCTGGCGCGATGCTGCGCGGCGGCTGGCGCTCAATGAAGTCGGGCCTGACGATATTAATTGGAGCGTCGCGATCGGCTCGGAGCAGAGGCCAGGAGATTTGCCGGCTGTGCCTTCAGGCGCGCAACTCGTGGTGCCACGGGATTTCATCGGCCGAGCGGAAACAGCCTTCTGCCATTCCGATCCCAGCCGGTTTGCATTTCTCTACCGGCTGCTGTGGCGGCTGCGCATCGAGCCCAAACTGCTGGCCATCGCGTCGGATCCCGACACCAGGCGGCTTGAAGCCATGGAAAAGGCGGTGCGACGCGACAGCCACAAGATGCACGCCTTCGTGCGCTTCCGGAAGATCGGCGATGGCGATGACGAACGCTACGTTGCCTGGTTCGAACCGGATCATTTCATCGTCGAGCGCAACGCTGATTTTTTCGTCAGGCGTTTCACCGGTATGCGCTGGACTATCCTGACGCCGCATGCTTCCGCCGACTGGGACGGCGAGAGGCTGGCCATCGGGCCGGGCGCGGCCAAGGGCGATGCCCCCGACCAGGACGACACCGAGGCGCTGTGGCGCACCTATTTCGAGAACATCTTCAACCCGGCGCGGCTGAAGGTGAAGGCAATGCAGAAGGAGATGCCGAAGAAGTACTGGCGGAACCTTCCCGAGGCTTCGCTCATTCCAGAACTGATCGCAGGAGCGGACAAGGCCGCCAAAGAGATGATTGCCAGAATGCCGACGGAGCCGGCCCCGCATCACGCCAAGGTGCAGGCCAAGCACTGGCCGAAGCAGGACGCGTTGCCTGAACTCGATGATGCCACGACGACTTCTGAATTGCGCGAAGCGGCAAAGGGGTGCCGTCGCTGCCCGCTGTGGCGCGACGCGACCCAGACCGTTTTCGGCGAGGGGCCGGACAATGCCAAGGTGATCTTCGTCGGCGAGCAACCCGGCGATCAGGAGGACCTCGCCGGCAAACCGTTCATCGGCCCGGCAGGCAAGGTGTTCGACGCCATACTCGACGATGCCGGGGTCGACCGGCAGAAGGTCTATGTCACCAATGCGGTCAAGCATTTCAAATTCGAGCCGCGCGGCAAGCGCCGCATCCACTCCAAGCCGAATGCCGGCGAGGTGCAGGCGTGCCGTTGGTGGATCGACAGGGAATTCGCGCTGATCAAGCCCGACCTTGCCGTGGCGCTCGGCGCGACGGCGGCGTTGTCGCTGCTGGGCAAGGCAATCCCGGTGACGAAAATGCGTGGCCAGGTGATTGAGCGCGAGGACGGTCTGCGCGTCTTCATCACCATCCATCCCTCCTTCATCCTGCGCATCCACGAGCCGGCGGACAAGGAGGCGGAGCGCGCGCGGTTCTTGCACGACATGAAGCAGGTCAAGGCCCTGATGGCTACTTGAGATGGGCGCTGGGCAGCGTGTTGCCCCTTTCGCGCTCTACCTGATCAGGATCGCCCTTAGATCATTGACGTTCGTGCCCGTAGGTCCTGGCACGAACAGATCGCCAACCGCGTTGAAGGCCGTCCAGGCATTGTTGCCAGCCAGCATTGCTTTGGCGTCGACGCCTGCCGCGCGCATCCGCGAGACCGTCGAACCGTCGGCGAAAGCGCCGGCATTGTCTTGCGACCCGTCGATGCCGTCGGTGTCGGCGGCCAATGCATGAATGCCATCGACGCCGCTGATGCCGATGGCGAAGGCGAGCAGGAACTCCGAGTTGCGGCCGCCCTTGCCCTTAGCACGCAGGGTGACGGTCGTTTCTCCGCCCGAGAGGATCAGCACCGGTTTCCGAAACGGCCGATCGCGTGTCGCCACTTCGCGAGCGATCGCGGCATGGACGCCGCCGACTTCGCGCGCTTCGCCTTCGATGGAGTCGGACAGGATGACCGCATCGATGCCCAAGCGCTTGGCTTGCGCGGCTGCCGCCTCCAGCGAGACGCCGGCGGAGGCAATCAGATGGACTTCGTTGCGCAAGAAACGATCATCGTCCGGGCTTGGGGCATCGGCGGCCGGAGAGTTGATATGCGCCATCACCGCTGCAGGCAGTTTCACGCCATAGGCCGAGATCGACGCCAGCGCGTCCTGGCGGCTGCCGCTGTCGGGAACGGTCGGGCCCGAGGCGACCAAAGCCGGATTATCGCCAGGGATATCGGATACCACCAGCGAAACCACCCTGGCCGGCCACGCCGCTGCCGCCAACCGACCGCCTTTGATGGTGGAGACGTGCTTGCGGATAGTGTTCATGGCTGCGATGGGCGCTCCTGAAGCAAGCAGCGCCTCGTTGACGGCGATTTCGTCGGCGAGCGTCAAGCCCTTTGCCGGCGCGGGCAGGAGGGCCGACCCGCCACCGGAAATCAGCGCAACGACCAAATCGTCGGCCGTCAAACCCTGGACCTTTTCGAGCAGGCGCCTCGAGGCCTCGAGCCCGGCCGCGTCAGGCACCGGATGTGCTGCCTCGATAATCTCTACGCGTTCGCATTTGGCGCCATAGCCATAGCGGGTGACGACAAGCCCTTCGAGCGGCCCGTCCCACGCCTTCTCGAACGCCGCAGCCATCTGCGCCGAGCCCTTGCCCGCGCCAATGACGATGGTGCGGCCCTTCGGCCTGGCCGGCAGATGATCCCGGATGGTGCGTTCCGGGTCGGCCGCGGCAACTGCGGCGTCGAAGATGGCGATGAGGAACGATTTCGGGTCAGTAAGGGTCATTCGGCTTCCGGCGGTAGCGCCAGTCCGCGCCTGTCGATCCCGAGATGCTCGCAGATCGCATCGACGACCACGCCGTGGTCCTCGCGCTCCGGCAGGCCCGACACGGCGATGACGCCGATGACGCCGGCGCCCTTGACCGTCACCGGAAAGCCGCCGCCGGCCAGCACATAGTCCGCAATGTCGAGGCCTTCACCGAGCTTGAAGGCGCGGTCTGGGCGCTGCTGCTCCAGCACCATGCGATAGCTGCTTCTGAGGAACCGCCTGACCACATTGACCTTGCGCCGCGCCCAGTCCGGATTGGAGGCGTTGGAACCCGGCATGGCGGCATAGAAAAGCGGCCTGTCGAAGGTCCTGATGTCGACGATGATCGGCAGGCTTTCAGCGAGCGCGCGCTCGCGGATGGCCGAACCGATCTTGAACGCGACGGCTTCATCGAAGGTGGAAAAGACAAGCGTCGTTTCTTGGCTCTTGATCAGAGCGATGTCTTCGGCAACGGGCATGTCGTCCCCCTGTCAGCTTCGCCGCACGCTTTGACCGATGGCCGCCCTGCGGTCAAGTCGTGTACAACGGCGCGGCTTCTAAGACGCGATATCCGTCTTCGCTGCCCGCCCGGCGACATAGACCTCGCGCACCGTGCGGTCGTCGCCAAGCGTTTGCAGGAGAAAGAGTTCCTGGGCCAGAGTGGTCACCGTTTCCATGCGCAGCCGCATTGCGGGCGTGGCGCGGGCATCCAGCACCACGATATCGGCATCGGTGCCTTCCTCCAGCGTGCCGACCCTCTCCTGCACCGACAGTGCCTCGGCATTGCCGCGCGTGATCTGCCAGAAAGACTGGAACGGGTTCAGCTTCTCGCCGTTCAGCGCGATCACCTTGTAGCCCTCATCCATGGTGCGCAGCATGGAATAATTGGTTCCGCCGCCGACATCGGTGGCGGTGGCGATGCGGAGCGGCTTGTCGCGGCGGCGATAGCGCTGGTAGTCGAACAGGCCGGAACCAAGGAACAGGTTCGAAGTCGGGCAGAACACCGCCACCGAACCGCTCTGCGACAAGGCGTCGGCCTCGCGTTCCGACAGATGGATGCAGTGGCCGAACAGGCTCTTCTTCCCCAGCAACCCATAATGCTCGTAGATGTCGGTGTAGTCGCGCGACCAGGGGTAAAGGTCCTGCGTAAGCGCGATCTCGGCATGGTTTTCCGACAGATGCGTCTGCATGTGCAGGTCGGGATGTTCGCGGCACAGCGCGCCCGCCATTTCCAGTTGCTCAGGCGACGAGGTGATGGCGAAGCGCGGCGTGATGGCGTAGCGCTGGCGACCCTTGCCGTGCCATTCCTTGATCAGCGCCTTCGTGTCGTCATAGCCGGATTGCGGCGTGTCGAGCACCCCCTCCGGTGCGTTGCGGTCCATCATCACCTTGCCGGCGATGTTGAGCATGTCGCGGTCATGCGACTCGGCAAAGAAGGATTCGACCGACGCCCTGTGCACCGAGCAGTAGGCGGCGACCGTCGTGGTGCCGTGGCGCACCATCTCGTCGAGGAACAGCCGCGCGATGCGGCGGCCATGCTGGGCGTCGGCGAATTTCGCTTCTTCCGGGAACGTGTAGGTGTTCAGCCAGTCGAGCAGTTCGGCGCCATAGGAGGCGATGACCTGCATCTGCGGGACATGCACATGCGCGTCGATGAAGCCGGGGAGCAGCAGATGTGGCCGATGGTCGATCTTCTCTGTCGCTTCGCCAGCCAGTCTTTCGACATCGCTATACGCGCCAGCAGCAACGATCCTGCCATCGCGCAGCAGCAGGCCGCCATCCTCCTCGTAGCGCCAGGCGGCCTGGTCATCGATGGTTTCCGGCCAGCGCAGGAACGACAGCGTGCGGCCACGCAGGAGGGTCGAACTCATGCCTATTTCTCCGCGCCTTCGTACCATGCCACCAGCAGCGCGCGCTCCTTGTCCGATATTTGCGACACGTTGGCGGGTGGCATGGCGTGGCTGCGGCCTGCCTGCAGATAGATCTCGCGAGCGTGGTTGGCGATGTTGGCGTCGGTGTCGAGCATCACGCCCTTGGGCGCATGATAGATGCCCTCATAGACCGGTTCGGCAGAATGACACATCGAGCAACGGCCGAGCACTGTGTCACGCACGGCCGGAAAATGCGCCGACGCGACATAGACCCGAGCCGCCGCCGATTCCTTGGGTTCGCCGGTCAGCAGCTTCGGCGCGGTCGACAACCACATGATGATGATGAACAGGACAAGCGCGCCAAGCCAGGTCCAGTGCGGGTTGCCCTTGCGGGCGTGGACGGTGTTGAAATAATGCCGGATCAGCACGCCGATGATGAAGACCAACGAGGCGATGACCCAGTTGAACTCAGTGCCGAACGCCAGCGGATAATGGTTCGAAAGCATCAGGAACAGCACGGGCAGCGTCAGGTAGTTGTTATGCAGCGAACGCTGCTTGGCGATCTTGCCGTATTTCGGATCCGGCTTGCGGCCGGCGATCAGGTCGGCGACGACAATCTTCTGGTTCGGGATGATGGCCATGAAGACGTTGGCCGACATGATCGTCGCGGTGATGGCGCCAAGATGCAGAAACGCGGCGCGGCCGGTGAACAGATGTGTCAGCCCCCAGGCGATGAACACCAGCACGCAGTAGAGCACCAGCATCAGGCCGGTATCGCTTTTGCCCAGCGGCGATCGGCACAGCAGGTCATACACGACCCAACCGACGCCGATCGTCGCCAGCGACAGAAGGATGCCGACCGGCACCGAGATGTTGAGCACGTTGGGATCGATCAGGAACAGGTCGGCGCCGGCATAGTAGACCACGCACAGCATGGCGAAACCGGACAGCCAGGTGGCGTAGGATTCCCATTTGAACCAGGTCAGGTGCTCCGGCATCTCGGCCGGCGCCACCAGATATTTCTGGATGTGATAGAAGCCGCCGCCATGCACCTGCCACTCCTCGCCGAAGGCGCCGACCGGCATGCCGGGACGTTGGGTCAGGCCGAGATCGAGCGCGACGAAATAGAAGGACGAGCCGATCCAGGCGATGCCGGTGATGACATGTAGCCAGCGGACGGCAAAGCTCAGCCAGTCCCAGAAAATCGCGAAGTCCATCATCGAAGTCGTCCCTGCGGATTCCCGCGACTTTACGGGTTGGAACGCAAACGGAAAGAGGTGAGGTGCGCGATGACTTTCAAAAAAAATTGGAAAATACTAGTCTGCCGCGTGTAGCCGCGTGAGAGCCCCGGACGAAATGGCCTATCTCGACAACATCGCCGTCTTTGTCCGCGTCGTCGAACTCGGCAACCTGTCGGCGGCGGGCCGCGATATGCGCATCTCGCCTGCGGTCGCGTCCAACCGCATCAAGGAACTGGAGAAGCATCTTGGCGTGCGGCTGTTCAACCGCACGACGCGGCAGCTGATGCCGACCGAACACGGTACCGTTTTCTACCCGGGCGCCAAGCAGGTGCTGGAGGCAATCACGGAGGCCGAAGCCGCGGTCTCGGCATTGTCCGGCCAACCGCGGGGCACCGTACGCGTCACGGCTCCGCTCGGTCTCGGCCGCCGGATCGTGGCGTCGGGCATCCCCGATTTCCACGACAAATATCCGGATATCGAGGTTCGGCTTCGGCTTTCAGACCACAATGTCGATATCATGAAGGAGGGCATCGACGTCGCCTTCCGGCTCGGCATCATCGAGGATTCCAGCCTCCGGATGCGCGGCATCATGGAATGCGAACGCGTGCTGGTGGCGGCGCCGAAATATCTCGAGACGCGTGGCGAGCCCGCAGAGCCGCAGGAGCTGATCGGCAGGAGGCATGACTGCCTGATGCTGCGTTATTCCGGCGCGCGCGAATATGTATGGACGCTGCAGACGTCGGCCGGCCCTCAGAAATTCGAGGTGCATGGACCATACGACACGGACGATGGCGATGTCCTCACCGGCTGGGCCTTGTCCGGACGCGGGATCATCAACAAACCCCGCTTCGAGGTCGAGCCGTTCATCCGCGACCGCCGGCTCAAGGTCATTCTAGCTCATACACCGCCGGTGCCGGTTCAGTTCGCCGCCGTCTACCCGCACAAGAAATTGCAGGATCCCAAGGTGCGACTGCTGCTCGATTTCATGGCCGAGCGTTGCCAGCGGCTGATCAACGAGATCCTTGCAGGCAAGCGATAGCTCCGATGAGCCGCCCTTCCGCATGGAGCGACGCTTCTATGCCTGGTCCATCATCCTGGCCGTTCCCGAGACTTTGATCGAGCTGCCCGCGGCCGGCGGGATGTCCGCGCGCAGGCGCGAGCGCATGCCCATGTCCTCGCCTTGCACGATCTCAATCGCGCCGCCATGTGCCCAGCCTATGTCACGAAGATAACCGGCGAAGGCTGCCGTCGCCGCGCCCGTTGCAGGATCCTCGTAGACACCGCCGGAAGCAAAAGGATTGCGGGTGTGGAAAAGACGCGGCGTTTCGGCAAAGGCGAGGAGTATCGTAACCAGCCCTTCGCGGCGCATCAGGGTCTGCCCTGCCTTGATCTCATAGGCCATTGCGGCGAGCGCCTCGCGCGTGCCGAGGGCCAGGACAAGATGGTCGGCGCCGCCGTGGATCAGCGCCGGCGGTATCGCGGGATCGAGGTCGGCGGGCGTATAGCCGAAGAGCTCCAGCGCTTCGGCAACCAGCCGAGGCGGGGCTGGCTTGCTGCTGGTCGGCGGCGATTGCAGCGCCGCCGCGACATTGGCACCATCGCGAAACCCTTCGACGGTGATGCTCGCCTGGTTGAGAGTCAACGGGAAAACCCCATCGCCAAATTGCCGGACCAGCGCCGCGCCGAGGGCAATGGTGGCATGGCCACAGAAGGGGACTTCCGATTCCGGCGAGAAATAGCGGACCCGCCAACCAGTGCCGTGCGGCGCGGCAAAAGCGGTTTCTGAGAAGCCGACGTCGGCCGCAATACGCTGCATGGCGGCCGCATCGGGCAAGGCATCGCCTATCACGACGCCAGCGGGATTGCCGCCGGCATCCCCATCCGAAAAGGCCGCGATCTTCAGCACTTCCATCTGCTTTTCCCTCATAGTCCCAAGGCGCGCAGAAAACACCTTCGCAACTGATTTGAGAACCGGAGAAATCGACGAGCAGCTGTGACCTGAACGATGAGGTCAGCCGCCTGTTGCCGCGTCATATGGCGCCTGGTGGCCGGCATTCGAGGCGGCCGCATGGGTGACCAGCGCGGTCATGATTTCGGCGGCCGCGAGCGCTGCGATGACCTGCGGGCGTTTGTCCTTGACGGCGTCGCCGCCGATCGGCGAGACAAGGCGCCCAAACTGCACCTGACTGCCGTCGGCCGACTTCATGAACCAGGTCCGGAACGTTGCCTTCTTGGTCTTCGAACCGATCATGCCGACATAGGCGGTGTCGTCACGCTTCAGCGCTTCGGCAACAATCAGGAAATCCAGCGCGTGATCATGGGTAAGGATGGCGAAGGCGGTGCCGGCGGGGGCGTTGCGCGCCTCGACCTCCGGCATCGGCGTCAGCCGTGTCTCGACCGATTCCGGCATGGCCTCAAGTGCTTCGGCCCGCGTCTCGATGACGATAACGCGTACCGGAAGAAGCGCTACCGCCGAGGCCAGCGACTGGCCGACATGGCCGCCGCCGAAGATGTAGACATATGGGAGATGCGCCTCCACGGCCCGCGCGGCCGCAACCAGTTCGGCGGCGAGCGCCGGGTCGACAAGCCGGATCGTCACTTCGACGCGCCCGCCGCAGCATTGACCGATCTCGGGGCCGAGCGGCACGTCGAGGGTCGCGCAACCATCGGCCTTTTCGCCCGGGCCGGTTTCTGGCGCCCCAAGCATCTGCCTTGCCTTGTCGATGGCCATGTATTCGAGCTGGCCGCCGCCGATCGTACCGAAGATCGCCGCCCGCGAAACGAGCATGAAGGCGCCCTTCTCACGGGGGGTCGAGCCTCTGGTGCCAGACACTTCGGCCAGGGCGACGGGGCGCCGGCCGGCAAGGAAGTCTTCCAGGCTTTGCACTTTCGAAGTCATCATGCGCTTCCCTTACGGGAACAATAGGGTTTTGCGGGCGGATTGCACGCTTATGGAAGTCCGGCCTTCGCTTCGCGCTTGAGCCGCTCGACCGCCATCAGCACGCGCTCGGGCGTCGCCGGAGCATCGAGGCGCGGACAGATTTTGTGATCGGCGACGCTTGCCACAGCATCCGACAGGGCATGCAGCACCGATATGCCGAGCGGCAGCGGCGGCTCGCCTACCGCCTTGGAGCGGTGCACCGTCGGCTCGAATGCTTCCGGCCAGTCCGCCAGCTGGACGTTGAATATCTTGGGCCGGTCAGAGGCGAGCGGGATCTTGTAGGTCGACGGCGCGTGGGTGCGAAGCCGGCCCTTCTCGTCCCACCACAATTCCTCGGTGGTCAGCCAGCCCATGCCCTGTATGAAGCCGCCCTCGACCTGGCCGATATCGATGGCGCGATTCAGCGAGCGGCCGGCGTCATGCAGGATATCGGTGCGCTCGACCAAATATTCCCCGGTCAGCGTGTCGACCGAAACTTCCGAGCAGGACGCGCCATAGGCGAAGTAATAGAAGGGTCGTCCTTCGCCCTTGTCACGATCCCAATGGATCTTCGGCGTCTTGTAAAAGCCAGCCGCCGACAGCTGGATGCGGGCCATGTAGGCCTGCTTGACCAAGTCGGCGAACGCGATCTCCTGGTTGCCGATACGCACCCGGTTGGGCAGGAACAGCACCTGGTCGCGCGACACCTGGTATTTCTCGGCGGCGAAATCGGTCAGCCGGTCCTTAATCTGACGAGCGCCGTTCTGCGCCGCCATGCCGTTGAGGTCGGTGCCTGAGGACGCTGCGGTGGCCGAGGTATTCGGCACCTTGCCGGTGGTGGTGGCGGTGATCTTGACCCGGTCCAGGTCGATCTGGAACTCCTCAGCGACCACCTGCGCGACCTTGACGTAGAGGCCCTGCCCCATCTCCGTACCGCCATGGTTCAGATGCACCGAACCGTCGGTATAGACGTGCACGAGGGCGCCGGCCTGGTTGTAATGGGTGGCGGTGAAGGAAATACCGAACTTGACCGGGGTCAGCGCCAGCCCGCGCTTGATGAAACGGCTGTTGGCATTGAAGGCGTCAATGGTGCGGCGGCGGCGGGCATAGCCGCAACTCGCCTCCAGTTCGGCCACGAGCCGGTCGACGATGTTGTCCTCGACCGTCTGATGGTAGGGCGTGACGTTGCGGTCCGAAGTGCCGTAGAAATTCTTCTTACGGATTTCCAGCGGGTCCTTGCCGACCGCGAAGGCAACCTCCTCGATCACCCGCTCAGCACCAACCATGCCCTGCGGCCCGCCAAAACCGCGAAAGGCGGTGTTTGACACGGTGTTGGTATAGAGCGGGGCGGATTGGGCATGGACCGCCGGCCAGAAATAAGTGTTGTCGCAGTGGAACAGGGCGCGGTCGGTCACGGGGCCCGACAGATCCGCCGAGAACCCACAGCGCGCGGCGAACATGAAATCGACGCCCAGAATGTTGCCCTCGTCGTCGAAGCCGACTTCGTAGTCGACAAGGAAGTCATGACGCTTGCCGGTGGCGATCATGTCGTCATCGCGGTCCGGGCGGATCTTGACGGCCCGCTGATGTTTCTTCGCCGCGATTGCGGCAAGGGCCGCGAACTGGTTGCCCTGCGTTTCCTTGCCGCCGAAGCCGCCGCCCATGCGGCGGATTTCCACCGTCACGGCGTTGCTCGGCACATTGAGCACGTGGCTCACCATGTGCTGGACTTCACTCGGATGCTGCGTCGAGGAATAGATGGTGACGTCCTGGTCCTCGCCGGGCACAGCCATGGCGATATGGCCCTCGAGATAGAAATGCTCCTGGCCGCCTATCCGCATCCTTCCCTTCAACCGACGCGGCGCTTGGCGGATCGCGTCGGCGGCGTCGCCGCGCTTCAGTGTGAGGGGCGGCGCAACCAGCCTGTCCTCCTTCGGGTCGAGAGCGGCGACGTCGGTGACGAACGGCAATTCCTCATACCGGATCACGGCCAGCAGGGCCGCGCGCCGGGCCTCCTCGCGCGTGCCGGCGATGACGCAGAAAATCGGCTGGCCGAAGAACTCAATCTTGCCGTCGGCAAGCACCGGCTCGTCGTGACGACCGGTCGGCGAAATGTCGTTCTCGCCAGGGACGTCGGCCGCCGTGAGCACGTCGACCACTCCAGGCGCGGCACGCACGGCCGCAAGATCCAGCTCGACGATGGTGGCGTGCGCCGCGGCCGAGAGGCCGAGGCAGCCATGCAGGGTGCCTGCCGGCTCCGGCATGTCGTCGATATAGATGGCGGCGCCGCTGACATGCTTGTGGGCGGAATCATGCCGCTGATCGCTGGCGACACCGCCGGCGATCTTCTCGGCTTTGAGGCTGGTATCTGCGTGCTTGTTCATCATGCCGCCGCGTGCCTTGAAACCTTGATCGGCTCGCTGGTCCCGCTGGTTTCGGCGAAGAAGCGAAGCAGCAGATTGCGCGCCACCATGGCCCGATATTCGGCCGAGGCGCGCATGTCGGTCAGCGGCGCGAAATCTCCAGCGTATGCTGCCATCGCGGCTTCGACTGTCTGCTCGGTCCATGGCTTACCGCGCAAAGCGTTCTCGACAGCGGTGGCCCGCTTCGGTGTCGCCGCCATGCCGCCATAGGCGATGCGCACCTCAGCGACAGTGCCGTCGCCGGCGAGTTCAAGGAAAAACGCGCCGAGCGTGGCCGTGATGTCTTCATCGCGCCGCTTGGTGACCTTGTGGACGGAAAAATGCGTGCCCGTGGGCGGCACTGGGACGTGCACGGCCTCGACGAATTCGCCCGGCTGTCGATCCTGCCTGCCATAGGCGATGAAAAAATCCTGCAACAATATCGTGCGCCTTGTGCCGCCCCTGCGCAGCGTCAGGCGCGCGCCGAGAGCGATCAATGGCGGCGGCATGTCGCCGATCGGCGAACCGTTGGCGATGTTGCCGCCAACCGTGCCCATATTGCGCACTTGGTCGCCACCGATGCGATCAATCAGGGCGCCCAGTGCGGGGATGCGCTTTGCAAGCGTCGAGAACGCTTCGGTGTAGGTGACGCCGGCGCCAAAGGTGATGGCGTCGTCTTTCTGCGAGATGGCGCACAGCCCGTCGAGATCGCCGATGAAGATGGCCGGCGAGATCGCGCGCATATGCTTGGTCACCCAGAGCCCGACATCGGTCGACCCGGCGACGATGGTAGCGCCCGGTTCCTTATCCAGCACGGCGGCAAAATCATCGGCGTCGGCGGGCACGACGAGGCGTGAATTGCCGGTGCCGATCTCGATCCGCGCGCCGTCATGCATGGCCTCCAGCCTGGCGGTGATCTCCGCGCGCTCGACAGCCAGAGGGTCGTTCGCAGCCTCGCCGTAGCTGGAGATGGCTGTGGCGGCGCGCATGATCGCCTCGTAACCGGTGCAGCGGCAGAGATTGCCCTGCAAAGCCTTTTCGATTGTCGCGGCCGAGGGATCCGGAGACTTCATCCACATTGCATAGAGCGACATGACGAAGCCCGGCGTGCAGAAGCCGCATTGCGAGCCGTGGAAATCGACCATCGCCTGCTGTACTGGGTGCATCCCGCCGGGCTCACCGCGCAGATGCTCAATCGTCACGACATGGGTGGCGTCCAGCGACCCGAGAAAGCGGATGCAGGCGTTGACGCCTTCATAGACCAACCCACCATCGGAGAGTTTGCCGACCAGGACGGTGCAGGCGCCGCAATCGCCTTCGGCGCAGCCTTCCTTGGTCCCACGCAGCGAGCGTTCGAGCCGCAGCCAGTCGAGCAAGGTCGCGTCGGGCGCAACCGACGACAGCACGACATCTCTGCCATTCAAGATGAAGCGGATCTCGTTGCGTATGGCGGCCATGCTTCAGCTCCCCCGGTAGGTGGAATAACCATAGGGCGAGACGAGCAGCGGCACATGATAGTGCACCGGATCGGCCATGCCGAAACGGATCAGGATCAAATCGAAAAAGGCAGGATTGGGCAATTTCGTCTGCAGGGCGCGGAGATAGTCGCCGGCGGCGAACACCAATTCATATTCGCCGGTGCGGAATTCGGCGCCGGCCAGCAGCGGCGCATCGCAACGTCCGTCGGGATTGGTGACCACGGTCTTCAGAAGTGTCCGGGCCTCGCCATCGAGATGGTAGAGCGAGATCGACAATCCGGCTGCGGGCTTGCCCGTCGCCGTGTCCAGGACATGCGTCGTCAGGCGTCCGCCGTCTGCCTTCAACGTCTCTGCCATTGGGTTACCATTCCCGCGTCACGAATTCGCCAATTGGAACATTACTGATGAATTGTGTGCCAATTAAAGGCAATGCATAAGTCGCGGTCGAGCGCAGCGCGACAAAAACAGTTTCAAAAATTATGGGGGAATGCGGAAGCGGACCTTTCGCTATCCTCATCAGGCTGCCGTCAATGCCGGGCACGGAGGAACTATGCGGTACATCAGGGACATGCGCGGCTACGGCCCCAATCCGCCGGACCCGAAATGGCCAGGCGGCGCGCATGTCGCCGTGCAATTCGTGATCAACTACGAGGAGGGCGGCGAGAACTGCGTGCTGCATGGCGACAAGGCTTCCGAAGCTTTCCTGTCGGAAATCGTCGGCGCCGCGCCCTGGGCGGGCCAGCGCCACTGGAACATGGAATCGATCTACGAATACGGCGCCCGCGCCGGCTTCTGGCGGCTCTATCGCCTGTTTACCGAAGCAGAGATACCGGTGACCTGTTACGGCGTCGCCACCGCCCTTGCCCGCTCGCCCGAGCAAGTCGGTGCGATGCAGGACGCGAACTGGGAGATCGCCTCGCACGGGCTGAAATGGATCGACTATCGCGACTACACCGAAGATGACGAACGCCGCGACATGGAAGAAGCGATCAAACTCCACTATGAAGTGACGGGCGAGCGGCCGACCGGCTGGTACACTGGCCGTACGTCGATCAACACGGTACGGCTGGCAGCGCAGGAAGGCGGCTTCGACTATGTGTCGGACACCTATGACGACGAATTGCCTTACTGGCTCGAGCACGAAGGCGGCGCCCAGCTCATCATCCCCTACACGCTCGACGCCAACGACATGCGGTTCGCCACGCCGCAGGGCTTCAATTCCGGCGATCAGTTCTTCGCCTATCTGAAGGATAGTTTCGACACGCTCTATGCCGAGGGCAAGGCGGGCCGGCCGCGCATGATGAATATTGGCCTACACTGCCGCCTTGTCGGACGGCCGGGACGGGTGGCGGCACTCAAGCGCTTCATCGATTATGTGAAGTCGCATGACAAGGTCTGGCTGGCGCGGCGCATCGACATCGCCAGACATTGGCATGAGAACCATCCTTACCAGCCGACGGCGCTGCGCCCATCGAAAATGGAGCGCGAGGCCTTTGTACGCACATTTGGCGGGGTGTTTGAGCATTCGCCCTGGATTGCCGAGCGAGCCTATGAGCTGGAACTCGGTCCGGCGCACGACACGGCGCGCGGCCTCCACAACGCGCTCTGCCGCATCTTCCGCGCCGCAAGCGCGACCGAGCGGCTTGGCGTGCTCAACGCCCATCCCGATCTTGCAGGCAAACTCGCCGCTGCCAAGCGGCTAACGGCGGAATCGACCAGGGAACAGGCCTCGGCGGGCCTCGATGCCCTGACCGACGCGGAACGGGAGCGATTCGCCGCGCTCAATGCCAGTTACGTCTCCAGCTTCGGCTTTCCCTTCATCATCGCGGTCAAGGGCAAGACCAGAGATCAGATCCTGGCCGAGTTCGAGGCCCGCATCGGCAACAGCCGCGAGATCGAATTTGAAACCGCCTGCAAACAGGTCGAGCGCATCGCGCTGCTCCGCCTCAAGGACATGCTGCCGCAATAGGTTTGACCCATGGATACGACCAGGATGCCAGAGAGAACCTATTACGCGCCGCAAGGCGGCCACCCCGGCCAGAGCGAGCTTCTGACGGGCCGCGCCGTTTTCACCGAGGCCTACGCCGTCATCCCCAGGGGCGTGATGCGCGACATCGTCACATCGGCCTTGCCGTTCTGGAATAGGACCCGCGTCTGGATCCTGTCACGGCCGCTGTCCGGCTTTGCCGAAACCTTCTCGCAATATATTGTCGAGGTGGCGCCGGGCGGCGGAAGCGAGAGGCCGGAGCCCGATGCCGACGCCGAAGGCGCCCTGTTCGTGGTCGAAGGCGAGTTGACTGTGCGGCACGCCGGCGAGGAACATGTGCTGCAGCCCGGCGGCTTTGCCTTCCTGCCGCCGGCAAGCGGCTGGACGGTCCGCAACGAAGGCGAGGCCGAGGTCCGCTTCCACTGGATCCGCAAGGCCTACGAAGCCGTCGACGGCCTGGATACACCGGAAGCCTTTTTCACCAACGAGCAGGAGATCGCGCCGACGCCGATGCCCGGCACCGAAGGCCGCTGGGCGACGACGCGGTTCGTCGACCCTGCCGATCTGCGCCATGACATGCACATGACCATCGTGACGCTGGAGCCCGGCGCGGTCATCCCGTTCGCCGAAACCCATGTCATGGAACACGGCCTCTATGTGCTGGAGGGGAAGGCGGTCTATCGCCTGAACCAGGACTGGGTCGAGGTTGAGGCCGGCGACTACATGTGGCTGCGCGCCTTCTGTCCGCAGGCCTGCTATGCCGGCGGCCCGGGCAAATTCCGTTACCTCCTCTACAAGGATGTCAACCGCCACACCAAGCTTGGCGGCGCCGGCATAGCCAGGCGGGCGCCGTGACCCGCGTCGCCGCGCGGCCGCTGACCCGCGAAGCCTTCTCAACTTTCGGCGATGTCATCGATATGGGCGGCGACAATCACTACCCGATCAATGGCGGCAAGGCCGAGCGCTACCATGATCTCGCCACCGCCGAGGCTACGGGACCGAATGGCCGGGTTCTCATTTCGATGGTGCGCGGCACACCTTACGACTTGCCGTTGAGGCTGACCATGGTCGAGCGCCATCCCCTTGGCAGCCAGGCCTTCATCCCGCTGTCGCCGCGTCCGTTCCTGGTCATCGTCTGCCCTGACGGCGGAGCGGGGCCGGGGGAGCCGCAGGCCTTCATCACGTCGCCCGGGCAAGGCATCAACTACCGGCGCAATCTCTGGCACGGCGTGCTGACCCCGCTCGGCGAGGCGCAGGATTTCCTGATCGTCGATCGTGGCGGCGACGGATCCAACCTCGAAGAGTTCCATTTCCCGCATCCCTACGAGATTTATCTCCCCGACGGTTTCCGGCAATGACCGAAATTTCGCTGATCGACCGCCTGCTTGACGTCATCGAGCAGGACATCGCGCCGAAAACGGAAGACGGCGTCGCCCAAGGCAACAAACTGTTCGGCGCGGCGATCCTCAGGAAGGATGACCGGTCGCTGGTGTTGGCGGAGACCAACAACGAGATCGAAAACCCGCTCTGGCACGGCGAGGTGCATTGCCTGAAGCGCTTCTACGAGATGCCCGTGGCGGAGCGCATCGACACCAGAGAGGCGATCTTCCTGGCCACGCACGAACCTTGCTCGCTATGTCTGTCGGCAATCACCTGGGCTGGCTTCGACAATTTCTACTATCTGTTCAGTCACGAGGATTCGCGCGACAGCTTCGCCATTCCGCATGATCTGAGGATACTCAAGGAGGTCTTCACCCTCGACCCTGGCGGCTATAATGCGCAGAACGCCTATTGGAAGAGCTTTTCCATCCGCAGGATGGTGAGGGCGCTTCCCGAGTTGGAGCGCACACGGATGGAGGCGCGGATCGACAGGATCTCAGCCCTCTACGACCAGCTGTCAAGCGCCTACCAAGCGAACAAGGCGGATAACGAGATTCCGCTGAACTAAGGTCTCGAAGGGGTTACGGCACAGGTCGCTTTTTTGGCTGCTCCAGTCGCGAATGATGATTGAAAGTCGCCTCGGCAGCGGGCGTTATGCCTTCATGAAAACCATCACCGAATTTCCCCGCAAGGTCGTCGAATTTCCTGACATGGGGATCGTCATGCCGGACGGCTGCCGGCTGTCGGCGCGGGTATGGATGCCGGAAGACGCCGGTACAGATCCGGTGCCAGCCATCCTCGAGCACCTACCCTACCGCAAGCGTGACGGCACCATCTTTCGCGACCAACTGACCCATCCCTATTTCGCCGGCCACGGCTATGCCTCCATCCGCGTCGACATGCGCGGCAACGGCGATTCCGAAGGGCTTATGGACGACGAATATTCGGAGCAGGAATTGCAGGATGCATGCGACGTCATCGCCTGGGCGGCAAGCCAACCCTGGTGCAATGGCAATGTCGGCATGATGGGCATTTCCTGGGGTGGCTTCAACTGCCTGCAGGTAGCGGCCAAACAGCCGCCGGCACTCAAGGCGGTGATCAGCCTGTGCTCGACAGTAGACCGCTACGCAGACGACATCCACTACAAGGGCGGCTGCCTGCTGACCGAGAATTTCGGCTGGGCATCGACCATGCTGTCCTATTCGTCGCGGCCGCCCGATCCCTTGATTGCGGGCGATAACCGCTGGCGCGACCTGTGGCTGACACGGCTGGAGCACCAACCCTTCCTGTTACCCTTGTGGCTCAGCCATCAACACCGCGACGCTTATTGGAAACGCGGTTCGATCTGCGAGGATTTTTCGGCGGTGAAGGCAGCCGTGCTGTCGATCGGGGGCTGGCATGACGGATACCGCAACACGGTCTCCAATCTGGTCGCCAACATCGAGGCGCCGGTCAAGGGGATCATCGGGCCGTGGATCCATAAGTACCCGCATTACGCAGGGCCGAAACCCGCCATCGGCTTTCTGCAGGAAGCCCTGCGCTGGTGGGATCGCTGGCTGAAGGACATCGACACCGGCGTCGAGGCAGACCCGGCCTATCGCGCCTACGTGATGAACAGCGTTCGCCCCGCCCGATGGCACCCGGAACGCCCCGGACGCTGGGTGGCCGAACAGGAATGGCCGGCGCCCAGCATCAGGACCGAGGACATCGCGTTGATGGCCGATGGCAAGGAGCCCCTGATCGTGGCTTCGCCGCAAAGCTGCGGGCTTGCCGGCGGCGAGTATTTTCCCTTCACCTTCGGACCCGAACTGCCGGGCGACCAGAGGCCCGACGACGCGCTGTCGGTGTGTTTCGACCAGCCCCCGGTGCCCGAAGCAATCGACATTGTCGGTGCGCCGGAGGTTCTGGTCCAGGTGGCGTCCGACCGCCGGCAAGCCAATATCGCGGTCCGGCTCTGCGACGTCCATCCTGATGGCGCTTCGGAACTCATTTCCTATGGCGTGCTGAATCTGACACATCGCAATTCGCATGAGTTCCCCGAAGCCCTTGTACCCGGCGAAACCGTCTCGGCGCGAATCATGCTCGATCAATGCGCCTACCGCGTGCCCGCCGGGCATCGGTTGCGCGTTGCCGTGTCGAATGCCTACTGGCCGCTGATCTGGCCATCGCCGGAGCCGGTGCGCCTCGATCTTTCGGCAGCAACGCTGAGGCTCCCGCTTCGCCCTGCGGCAAGGGGTGATGAAGTGTCATTCGCCGAGCCGGAAGGCGCTTTGCCCTGGGCAACGGAAACGATCCGCGCGCCCAATTCGGAGCGTCATGTCGCACGCGACGAGAAGACGGGCATCGTGACACTTTCGATCAATGATGACTTCGGCGAGATGCGCGATCTCGACCATGGGCTGGCCACGGGCAGCGTCGCCCGTGAGAGCTGGACGATTCATCCCGACGACCCATTGTCGGCGTCCGGAAGGACGCACTGGACTCAGACCCTGTCGCGAAATGGATGGTCGGTACGCACCGAAACAACTGCCGAGATGAGATCCGACGCAGAAAATTTCATCCTCAGCGCCAGAATCGAAGCCTATGAGGGTGAGACCCTCGTTTTCGAGCGCAATTTCGAGGAAACTCTTGCCCGCGCGCTTCTTTGAACGGAGCCCGGCTTGGTCCAAAAGCGACGTACGATTTACGCCACGGCATGTCGCATTTCGTCTTGCTTACGGCATTAGCTTACCCTCATTATTCCTGCGAGAATAAAAAAGAAAATCGGCCGCAGAGCCGAACCAACGGAGTGAGGAACTAAAATGTCGAATGAACTGGAATTTCTTAGCCGGCGTGTCGCGTCCGGTAAGCTAAGCCGGCGTGATTTTCTCGGCCGGGCGGCGGCGCTCGGCGTCACCGCGCCCTTCGCCAACTTGTTGCTGTCAAGCGCGGCACGCGCGGCGGGCCCGGTCAAGGGCGGTACCCTCAAGGCCGGCCTGGTCGGCGGTGAATCCACCAACAGCCTCGACCCGGCCCTGTTCATGACCCAGGTGCCGTTCGCCTTCGGCAAGATGTGGGGCGAGTTGATCGTCGAGCTTTCGCCCGACGGCAAGCTCGAGAACCGTATCGCCGAGGAGATCGGCTCGTCACCGGACGCCAAGGTTTGGACCCTGAAGATCCGCGACGGGATCGAGTTCCACAATGGCAAGACAGTGACGGCAGAGGACGTCGCCGCGACGCTCGAGCGCCATTCCGATGAAAAGTCGAAGTCGGGCGCGCTGGGCTACATGAAGGGCATAGAGTCCATCAAGGCCAGCGGCAAGGAAGTCGTGCTGACGCTGAAGGAGGCGAATGCCGACCTTCCTTACATGCTCAGCGACTATCACCTGATCATCCAGCCCAATGGCGGCAAGGACAAGGCCGATGCCGGCATCAGCGCCGGCCCCTACAAGATCGCCACCAACGAGCCGGGCGTGCGCCATGGCGGGGAACGCTTCGCCAATTACTGGCAAGGCGACAAGATGGGCCACGCGGACCAGATCGAGATCATCGTCATCAACGACGCGACCGCGCGCACGGCGGCGCTGCAGGGCGGCCAGGTCAATATGATCAACCGCGTCGAACCCAAGATCGTCGACCTCATCAAGCGGGTTCCGGGAGTGACCATCCGCAACCATGCCGGTCCAGGCCACTACGTCTTCATCATGCACTGCAATACGGCACCCTTCGACAATGCCGATCTGCGCATGGCGCTGAAGCTGGCGATCGACCGCGAAGAGATGTTGAAGAAGGTGTTGCGCGGCTACGGCTCCTTGGGCAACGACTTCCCGATCAACGCGTCCTACCCGCTGTTCACCGAGATCGAGCAGCGCAAGTACGACCCGGACAAGGCCAAATTCCACTTCAAGAAATCCGGTCACGACGGCTCGGTTCTGCTGCGCACATCCGACGTCGCCTTCCCCGGCGCGGTCGATGCGGCGCAACTGTTCCAGCAGAGCGCGGCCAAGGCCGGTATCAAGCTCGAGATCAAGCGCGAGCCGGGCGATGGCTATTGGTCGGAAGTCTGGAACAAGCAGCCCTTCTGCGCCTCCTATTGGGGCGGGCGCTCGACGCAGGACCAGATGTACTCGACGGCCTATCTGTCGACCGCCGACTGGAACGATACCCGCTTCAAGCGGCCGGATTTCGACAAGATGGTGCTGGCCGCACGCGCCGAGCTGGACGAGGCCAAGCGCAAGGCGATGTATCACGACATGGCCGTCATGGTACGCGACGATGGCGGTCTGATCCTGCCGATGTTCAACCAGTTCATCGACGCCACGGGCGCCAAGGTGGAAGGTTGGGTCGACGATCCGCATCAGGAGCTGATGAACGGTTATGCCCTGGCGAAGTGCTGGCTGCAGGCCTGAGCCGGCTTTGCGGACATGTCTTCACCCATATTGAAGCTAATTGCCCAGCGCATCGCGCTGGGCATTGTCCTCCTACTGGCCGTTTCGGTCCTCATCTTCGCCGGCACGCAGATCCTGCCCGGCGACGTCGCGCAAGCCATCCTTGGACAATCGGCGACTCCGGAGTCGCTCGCCAATCTGCGCGAGCAGCTCGGGCTCAACGACCCGGCCTATATCAGATACTTCCACTGGCTCGGCGGCGTGCTGACGGGCGACCTTGGCACGGCCATGTCGAGCGGCCAGGATATCGCGACATCGATCAAGGGTCGCCTGTGGAACACGCTGTTCCTCGCCTTCTGGGCAGCGATCGTCGCAGTGCCGCTGGCGATCATCCTCGGCCTCATAGCGGTTCGCTACCGCAATGGCTGGGTGGACAAGCTGATCTCGGGATTGGCGCTGGCCTCGACGTCGTTTCCCGAATTCTTCATCGGCTATGTGCTCGTCTACTTCTTTGCCGTGAAATGGCAGATCTTCCCCGGCATCTCGACCGTCTATGAAGGCATGCCCTTCCTCGAGCGGATGCAGGCGATCGCCTTGCCGGCGACGGCGCTGACACTTGTCGTGCTGGCTCATATGATGCGCATGACCCGCGCGGCGATCCTCAATGTGATGCAGTCGGCCTATGTCGAGACGGCGGAACTGAAGGGGCTTTCGGCGTTCAACGTCATCCGCAAGCATGCCTTCCCCAACGCCATCGCGCCGATCATCAACGTTGTCATGCTCAACCTCGCCTACCTCATCGTCGGCGTCGTGGTGGTCGAGGTGATCTTCGTCTATCCGGGGATGGGGCAATATCTCGTCGATCACGTGACCAAGCGCGACGTGCCGGTGGTGCAGGCGGTCGGGCTGATCTTCGCCGCCGTCTATATCAGCCTGAACATCATCGCGGACATTGCGGCGATCGTCGCCAATCCGCGCCTCAGACATCCGAAATAAGGGGGGGCGGGTATGCTCGATATCAAACGTATCCCCATCCCGGCCCTGATCGGCATCATCCTGACAACCTTGTTCGTTCTGGCCGCGGTCTTCGCGCCATGGATCGCCCCGCACGGCAATGGCGAAATCGTCGGTGATGTCTGGGAGCCAATGTCTTCGGCCTATTGGCTGGGCACCGACAATCTGGGGCGCGACCTGTTGTCCCGCATGATCTACGGCGCCCGCATTACACTCTTCATCGCCGTGCTGGCGACGGCGCTGTCCTTCTCGCTGGGCGCCATCCTTGGCTTCTCGGCGGCGGTGTTCGGCGGCTGGTTCGACACGCTGCTGTCGCGCCTCGTCGACCTCTTGATGTCGATTCCGACGCTGATCATGGGTCTCGTCGTGCTGTCGGTGCTGCCGACCAATCTGGTGACCCTGATCCTGGTCATGGGCGTTCTCGACTCGACCCGGGTCTACCGCCTGTCGCGCGCCGTGGCTGTCGACATCAATGTCATGGACTATGTCGAGGCGGCGAAACTGCGTGGCGAAGGGAGCGGCTGGATCATCTTCAGGGAGATCCTGCCCAACGCGCTGTCGCCGCTGGTTTCGGAGCTCGGCCTGCGCTTCATCTATGCGGTGCTGTTCCTGTCCACATTGTCCTTTCTCGGCCTCGGGGTCCAACCGCCCGATGCCGACTGGGGCGGCATGGTCAAGGAGAACAAGGACGGCATCGTCTTTGGGATTGGAGCGGCACTCATACCCGCGGCGGCGATCGCGGCCTTGGCGATTTCGGTCAACCTTGTCGCGGACTGGATTCTCAACCGCACGACAAGCCTGAAGGGAGGACGCGGGTGATGGCCGAAACCAAGCCGAAGCCCGGGCAGCCGAAAACAGGCGTGCTGCTCGACATACGCAACCTGCGCATTGAGGCCACCGTGTATCCGCCCGGAGAGGCGCCGAAGAATATCGTGCTGGTGCACGATGTCTCCTTGACGCTTCAACAGGGCAAGGTGCTGGGCCTGATCGGGGAATCCGGCGCCGGCAAGTCGACCATCGGGCTGTCCTCGATGGGGTACGGTCGTGGCGGTGTGCGCATCACCGGCGGCGAGGTCATCCTCAACGGCCGCGACATCCTCAAGGGCGGCAAGGACGGTTTCCGCAAATTGCGCGGCCGGGAGGTCTGCTACGTCGCGCAATCGGCGGCCGCCGCGTTCAATCCGGCGCATAAGCTTATGGACCAGGTGGTGGAAGCCACGCTGCTGCACGGAACGGCGACGCGAGCAGAGGCCGAAAAGCGTGCGGTCGCGCTGTTCAAGAAGCTGAGCCTGCCAAACCCGGAAACCATTGGCGAACGCTTTCCACACCAGGTTTCGGGCGGCCAGCTGCAGCGCGTGATGACGGCGATGGCGCTTTGCTCGGAGCCCGACCTGATCGTTTTCGACGAGCCGACCACGGCGCTCGACGTGACCACGCAGATCGACGTGCTGGCGGCGATCAAGGACGCCATCCGCGACACCCATGTCGCGGCGCTCTACATCACCCACGACCTCGCCGTCGTCGCGCAGGTTTCCGACGAGATCATGGTGCTGCGCCACGGCCGGCTGGTCGAATGGGGCGGCACGCGGCAGATCATCAAGGAGCCGCGCCAGGAGTACACAAACGCGCTGGTCTCGGTGCACGAGATCGAGCATGCCGAACAGAACCCCGGCACCACGCCGTTCCTGTCGGTCAAGAACGTCACCGCCGCCTACGGCCGCAGCCATATCAAAGTGCTGAAAAATGTCTCCGTCGACATCTACCCCGGCCAGACGCTGGCCGTGGTGGGCGAGTCCGGGTCCGGCAAGTCGACACTGGCGCGCGCCATCACCGGGCTTTTGCCACCCGAGCAGGGAACAGTCACCTTCGACGGGCGGCCGCTGGCGAACCGGCTTGCAGACAGGCCGAAGGAGGATCTGCGCCAGCTGCAGATGATCTACCAGATGGCCGATGTGGCGATGAATCCACGCCAGACGGTGGGCACCATCATCGGCCGGCCGCTCGAATTCTATTTCGGCATACGCGGCCGCGAGCGCGACACGCGCGTCGCCGAACTGCTCGACAAGATCGAGATGGGCAAGGGCTTTTCCGACCGCTATCCGGCCGAGCTCTCCGGCGGCCAGAAGCAGCGCGTCTGCATCGCCCGCTCGCTCGCGGCCAAGCCGAAGCTGATCATCTGCGACGAGGTGACCTCGGCGCTCGACCCGCTGGTTGCCCACGGCATCCTCAAGCTGCTGCTCGACCTGCAGAAGGAAGAGAACGTCGCCTATCTGTTCATCACCCATGATCTGGCGACCGTGAAGTCGATCGCCGATTCCATCGCGGTGATGTATCGCGGAGAGGTCGTGCGCTATGGACCAAAGAGCAAGGTGCTGACGCCGCCCTTCGATGCCTATACGGACCTGCTTTTGTCATCGGTCCCCGAAATGGAGATCGGCTGGCTGGAAAAGGCGATCAAGGGACGACGCATGGCCAGCGCCGGCAACTGAGCCATCAGGCAGGCCGGCGAGGTTTCGCCAAAGGAAGTGAGCGAAGCGGGGCGATCGTCATCAGCATGCAACGCGCGCGGCGATAGATGTTAGGTAGTTTTGAACAAGGGGTAGGACATGAAAACTGAACTAGACCATCTCGCCCAATTGGCCGGCCAGGGCCGCATATCGCGTCGCGACTTCCTTGGCCGCACCGCGGCGCTCGGCGTATCGGCGGCGCTGGCGACGACGCTCGCCGGCAAGGCCTTCGCCGCGACACCGGTAAAGGGCGGCATCATCAAGGCGGGCCTGCAGGGCGGCGAGTCGACCAACAGCCTCGACCCGGCGCTGAACCTCAGCCAGGTCACCTTCAGCTTCGACAAGCTCTGGGGCGAGTATCTCGTCCGCCTGACGCCGGACAACAAGCTGGTCAACCTGATCGCCGAGGATATCGGCGCATCCAAGGACGCCAAGACCTGGACGATCAAGGTGCGTGACGGCATCGAATTTCACAATGGCAAGACGGTGGGCGCCGAAGACGTCGCAGCGACGATCGAGCGCCATGCCGACGAGAAGTCGAAGTCGGGCGCGTTGGGCATCCTCAAAAACATCAAGGGCGTCAAGGCAAGCGGCAAGGAAGTCATCATCACGCTGGGCGACGCCGACGCCGACTTCCCCTACCTGATGGCCGACTACCATCTGGTGATCCAGCCCAATGGCGGCAAGGACGATCCGAATGCCGGCATTAGCGCCGGCCCATACAAGGTCGCGGTCAACCAGCCGGGCGTGCGGCATGGCGGTGAGCGCTTCGCCAATTACTGGCTTGCCGACAAGGCCGGCCATGCCGACCAGGTGGAGATCGTCGTCATCAACGACGCAACGGCACGCCTCGCAGCCCTGCAGGGCGGCCAGGTCCAGATGATCAACCGCGTAGAGCCGAAGGTCGTCGATCTGGTTAAGCGCATTGCCGGCGTCAGCATCGAGAACGTGTCGGGCAAGGGCTATTACCCCTTCAACATGTTCTGCGACACGGCCCCCTTCGACAGCAATGACCTGCGCATGGCGTTGAAGCTTGCCATGGACCGTGACGAATTGCTGGAGAAGATCCTTCGCGGCTACGGCTCGGTCGGCAACGATTTCCCGATCAACGAAGCCTATCCCCTGTTCACGGCCATCGAACAGCGCAAGTTCGATCCCGACAAGGCCGCTGCCCACTACAAGAAGTCCGGGCATAGCGGGCCGATCGTCCTTCGCACCTCGGACGTCGCCTTCCCGGGCGCCGTCGATGCCGCACAACTCTATCAGCAGAGCGCGGCCAAGGCCGGCATCAAGATCGAGATCAAGCGAGAGCCGGGCGACGGCTACTGGTCCGAAGTCTGGAACAAGCAGCCCTTCTCTCTCTCCTATTGGGGCGGACGCGCGACGCAGGATCAGATGTATTCCACCGGTTATGTCTCGACTGCCGACTGGAACGACACGCGCTTCAAGTCGCCGGCGTTCGACAAGATGCTGTTTGCGGCCCGAGGCGAACTGGACCAGGACAAGCGCAAGGCCATCTATCACGATATGGCGGTGATGATGCGCGACGAGGGCGGGCTGATCGTGCCGTTCTTCAACCAGTTCATCGATGCTGTCGCGACCAACAAGATCGGCGGCTTTGCCAAGAGCCCCATCGGCGAAATGATGGATGGCTACGCGCTCGCCGAATGTTGGGTCAACGCCTAGCCCATCGGCCCTTCGTCCGATCCCGCGAGAACGCCGTGTGCCAAGAAAAGGCATACGGCGTTCCGATTTCCGTATACAACGCATGGAGCAGCCCATGGCGCTCAAATCCAAACTCCTGCTCATCATCCTCGATGGCGTGCCCTACCGAAACTGGCGGCGCCTTATGGGCAACCTCGAAGGCTGGGTGCAGTCGGGCGAGGCGCGGGTCTGGAAAATGCGCTCGGTGCTGCCGTCGACGTCGGCCTGCTGCTATGCGTCCATCCATACCGGCGTATCGCCGCAGGTGCACGGAATCCTGTCCAACGAGAACCGCTTCCGCGTCGAGCAACCGGACATCTTCTCCGAAGTCAGCAAGGCCGGCGGCAAGACCGGCGCCGTCACCCATTCCTATTGGGCCGAATTTTTCCGCGCCTATCCGTTCGACCTGGTCGACGACATGGAGTTCGATGAGCCGGGCGGGCCGATCACGCATGGGCGGTTCCACACCATGACCGGTTACAACGCGCGCAACCAGATGACGCCGAGCGACGTCGATCTGTTCGCGACGCTGACCATGCTGACCAAGCGCCACGGCATCGACTACGGCATCCTGCACACCTGCACGCTGGACTCGATGGGCCATCGCTTCGGCCATGACTGCCACGAGATGGACCATGCGGTTTACGCCATGGACGGCATGCTGGCCGCCTTCCTGCCGCGCTGGATCGAAGGCGGCTACGAGGTCATCGTCACTGCAGACCACGGCCAGACGGATCGCGGCCACCATGGCGGCCATGACGACGAGATGCAGGATTTCGCGCTGTATTATTTTGGTCCCGGCCAAGGGCCCGATGGCGAGGTCCTGCTTGATCAGTTGCAGCTGGCGCCGACGGTTCTGAGCCGACTCGGAGTGCCCGTGCCGGCAACGATGAAGGCGAAGCCGTTTTTGGATTAGCGGTACGTCTCCGCCCCCCTCTCCACGTGCCTATACGGGGAGCGGGTAGGGGTGAGGGGCAGCGCTAACATCTTTGATACTTGGCAAGGTCGGCGCCGCCCCTCATCCGCCTGCCGGCACCTTCTCCCCGTATAGTGACGGGGAAGGGACCACTGGCAACCTCCCCTGTCTTCGGTTAGCCTCCGAAATTCCTTGGCGGAGGATGAACCTTTTTGCACCGATCAGCGACAGAATGGACAGGAGCCAGGCGGCTCGACCGGCCATGATGGCAGCGACAGAGACCGATCGCGCGCTCGTCGACCGGGTCGCGAAGGGCGACCGCGCCGCCGTGCGGCTCCTGTTCATGCGTCACCACGCGCGGGTCTACCGCTTCGTGGCGCGCCAGACGGGATCGGAAATGATGGCTGACGATATCGCGAACGAGGTGTTCCTCGAACTGTGGCGACAGGCACCGGGCTTCGAGGGCCGATCCGAAGTCTCGACATGGCTGCTCGGCATCGCCCGGTTCAAGGCGCTGTCCATGCTGCGCAAGAGGAAGGAAGACTGGATCGACGACGAGGCTGCGGCCGCCGTGCCCGACAGCGCCGACACGCCAGAAATCGTCACCATGAAGGAGGACAAGGGCGCGGCCTTGCGCCGCTTCGTCGACGCCCTGCCCGAAGAGCATCGCTCGGTGATCGATCTCGCCTATTATCACGGGCAATCGGTAACCGAGATCGGCGAAGTGCTCGGCATCCCGGTCGCGACCGTCAAGACACGGATGTTCTACGCCCGCAAGAAACTCGGCGAGGCACTCAAAGCCGCCGGTTACGACAGGGGGTGGCCATGAGCGCCGCTGAAAAGATGTCGCGTCGCGACGAGATGGAAACGCTGCTGCCGTTCTACCTTAACGGCTCGCTGGAAGGTTCGGACCTCGAAGCCGTCGAGCAGTGGCTGGCCAGCGATCCAGCCGCTCTTGCCGCCCTTGGCGAGGCGGAAGCCGAATTCTCCGGCACATCGGCCGCCAATGAGGCGATCCGGCCGCCGGCCGACGCGCTCAGCCGTTTCGCCAGGGCGCTCGAAGCCGAGGCCGGGCCAGCGCGAAAGAATGAAAGTTCATCCTGGCTGGCACAGGCCTGGGGCCGCTTCATGGCGGTGCCGGTCGGCGTTGCCTGGGCGGCCGCGGCGGTTCTGCTCGCCCTAGTCATGGTGCAGTCCCTGGTGCAGCCCGGCGGCAAAGGCAAGGATTTCGAAATCGCCGGCACCCAGGACGACCTGGCGAAAATGCCGTTTGCCCTGGTCAAGTTCAAGCCTGGCGCCACAATGTCGGATATTTCGGGCTTCCTCGGCGACAACGGGCTGAAGATTGTCGGTGGACCGACCGCCGACGGCGTGTTCCGGCTTGGCATCCCGGCCGACACGGCGGGCGACTACACCAAGCTACTCGGCCTGATCGCCGCGCAGCCCTTCGCGGAGAGCGTGATCGAGGGAAGGAAGCCCGCTGATGGTGGCTGAGGCGGCGCTTCGACTTGTGGCGATCCTGGCCGCGGCGGCCATTGCCGCGATCCCCGCGTCGGCACAGACCAACGACCCCAATATCGATCGTGCGCAAATCGACTGCCGCAATGGGACCAACGCGGCCGGCGCCGACTGCACCGAGGATGGCGGCAATGATGGTGCCGGGGATGCGGCGGCAGGGGCCGTCTTCCTGCCCGCCCTGATCGTCGACCTGTTTCCCAATCCCGCCGCGCCGCCGGCACCGATGCCTACGCCACGGCCGGGCCCAGCGGTTTCGGGTGGCAACGACCACGGCGATCCGGCCGTGAACGGAGCTGTCATTTCGCCCAGCGATCTCATTGCCGTCCAGCCGGCACGGGCCGTTGTCGGCGATTTCGTTCCCGACGAGGTGCTGGTAACGGTCGACGGCGATACCGGCGCGGTGCAGCAGATCGCTGCCTCCTTTGGGCTTCAGGTGCGGTCGCAGCGCCAGTCTCTGCTGCTTGGCTCCACGCTGGTGCGCTTCGGCA
This sequence comes from Mesorhizobium sp. ES1-1, assembly GCF_020164785.1. GTDB lineage: Bacteria > Pseudomonadota > Alphaproteobacteria > Rhizobiales > Rhizobiaceae > Mesorhizobium. Next base: position 199,604 of record NZ_JAIUGX010000006.1, read on the forward strand.
TTCCAGATGGCCGTCCGGTCGGGGTCGTGCTGGCACAACTGGCAACCGACGGGCGCACGCAGCGGCGCGAACCCAATCACATCTACTCGCTGCAGCAAGCCGCAGGCATCGTAAACTATGCCTTCGACCGCATCGCGCTGGATGCCGGACAGGCCAGCGGCGAAAACGTTCGGATCGCCGTCGTCGATACCGGCATCGACGACACCAATCCGGCGTTGGCCGGCGTGATCGCCGGTCAGTTTGACGCAATGCCCGACGTGCCGATTGAAAAACGCGATCACGGCACCTCGATCGACGGGCTGATCGCCGGCGTCGGCGCGCTGAAAGGCATGGCGCCCGGCGCCAAAATCTATCACGCCCGCGCTTTCGAGGGCGGCAAGTCGACCATGGACGTCATCCTGTCGGCGCTCGACTGGGCGGCGGAGCAGAATGTCGCCATTATCAATATGAGTTTTGTCGGGCCAAAGAACGAGCTGCTCGGCGTTGCCTGCCGCAATGCGCGCGCGCTGGGCATGGTGCTGGTCGCGGCCGCCGGCAACAATGGACCGAAGGCTCCCTATGGCTATCCGGGCGCCTTCGAAGGTGTCATCGCGGTAACGGCCACCGACGCCCGGGACGGACTGATGCCGCAGGCCAATCGCGGCGCCTATGTCTTCATCTCGGCGCCCGGTGTCGAGATGGTGGCGCCGAGCGGCGCCGGCTCCGACGTGGTCACCGGCACCTCGTTCGCGGCTGCGATCGTCAGCGGCGCCATCGCCAATCTGATCCACGCCTCGCCCGACCGCTCGGCAGACGATATCGAGAAGGCCCTCGCCGTCACGGCAAAGGACCTCGGCCCCAAGGGGCGCGACAATGATTTCGGCTACGGCCTGCTGGACCTCAAAGCGGCCGCAGCGAAGGATTAATCCCAAGACGTGCCCTACAAGGCCGGACCCGGCCGAATGGCGCTTCCGTCATGGAAGCGCGACAGGCGAAAGCGGCTGAGATCATGCCCGCTCCGGTTTCCCTGGATCAGGTCGGAAACGACCCGGCCGATACCGGGCCCGATGCCGAAGCCATGGCCACTCATTCCCGTCGCGACGAAAAGACCGCCGACGGCCTCGACACGATCCACAACGGGGACGACATCCGGCATGGCGTCGATCATGCCGCCCCAGCTGGCCTTCAGGCGAACTGTTTCGAATTGCGGAAAGAGGCGTTTGAAATTGCGATCTATCGAATGCAGTTTGGTGGGTTCAGGGAGTGGGTTAAGCACCCGCAGCCTCTCGAAGGGGCTCTGCGATTCCAGCCCCCAAGCCCGCGACGTCGACCACGCATCGGGGTAGCCCGGCGGTGCGAATGGAAAGTAGCGCGTCCCGAATGGATTGGCCCTGAGGGCTGGAAGATATTTGGTGACGTGCCGGAATGCGTCGGGGCCGAGGTACAGCAGATGGCTACCGCCGGCGGCGAGCGTGTACCCACCATCCTGCCGGCGCCTGAAGGCGATGTCGTCGTCGGCTGCCGCGCCCGCGTAGATTTCCGGCAGGGGCTCGGTCGCCGCTACGGTCACCCGCACGCTGAGCTGAGGGATGGACACGCCGTGTCTCTTCAAGAACAGGGACGACCATGCGCCGCCCGCGACCAGCACTGTGGAGGCCTCGATATATCCCGCCTCGGTCCACACGCCCTTGACCCTGCTGCCCGAGATTTCGAGTGTTCGTGCTGCGCAGTTCTCGACGATCCTGACGCCGTGCCGAACGGCAAGCCGGGCGAGCGCCGGCACTGCCAGCCAGGGCTCCGCACGCATGTCGGACGGCGTCGTCATCGCGCCCTTGAACTTGCGCGACATGCCTCTGATTAGCGTGGCGGTTTCGTCGCCGTCCAGGAGGCGCGTGTCGAGATCGTGGCTGGCGGCGATCTTCATGAAGGCTTCGAAGGCCGCCATGTCCTTGTCCGACTTCGCCAGGTAGGTTACGCCTGTCTCGGTCAGCCCGATGTCTTCGCCGCATTCCTCGGCCAGTTGCCGCCATAGACGAATAGCCTCGATGACGATGGGCAATTCGTCCGCGTCCCGTCCCTGCTTCCGGATCCAGCCCCAATTTCTGGAGGACTGCTCGGCCGCGACGCGCCCCTTCTCCAAAATCGTTACGGGGATGTTGCGCTTTGCCAGGAAAAGCGCGGTCGTCACGCCGATAATGCCGCCACCGACAATGACCACCTCGGACGCTTTTGGAGGCGGGCCAGGATGCTGGATCGGATCAGCTTCGGAGAACGGAAATGTGGGCAATTGGCGTATCCTGCAGGAATGGCTGGGCTCTGTCTCGCTGGTTGCCACCCTGCGGATGGTAAATCAAGAACAGGTGCAGAGGGACCGTTATCCCACGGCCTGAGGCCGGCCAACCCAAAGCGCTCTGCAATGGCCTGACAGATGTGAGTTGTTGTTATTCCCTTTCAACTGAGTCACATTCCCGATGCGTCGGCGGGCGGGATGGAGGTTTCGTCCGGCGTTGTGGCCACTGGGAGGAATACCGATGAAGAAGACGCTTTTGCTGAGCGCCGCGATTGCGACGCTCGCCCTCAACGCGACAGCGCAGGCTGAACTCAAGTTCAAGCCGGGCGAAGATGCCCGTTTGAACTGGGCAAATTACGAAGAGCTCAAGAAGGTCGATCTCAAGGGCGAGACGCTGACCATCTTCGGACCATGGCGCGGCGAGGACGAAACCCTGGTGCGTACCGTGCTGGAATATTTCCAGGAGGCGACCGGGGCCGACATCAAATATTCTTCCTCGGAGAATTACGAGCAGCAGATCGTCATCGACACGCAGGCCGGCAGCCCGCCCAACATCGCCATTTTGCCGCAGCCGGGCTTGATCCAGGATCTGGCATCCAAGGGACTGCTGACGCCGCTCGGCGACGACACCGCCAAATGGGTCAAGGACAATTACGGCGCCGGCCAGTCATGGGTCGATCTCGGAACTTTCAAGGACAAGGATGGCAAGCCCGGTTTCTTCGCCTTTCCCTACAAGGCCGATGTGAAGTCGCTGGTCTGGTACTCCCCGGACAATTTCGAAGAAGCCGGCTACACCGTGCCGAAGACGCAGGAAGAACTTGCCGAACTCGAGAAGAAGATCATCGCCGATGGCGGCACGCCATGGTGCATCGGGCTCGGCTCGGGCGGCGCCACCGGCTGGCCGGCGACCGATTGGGTCGAGGACATCATGCTGCGCACCCAGTCACCCGAAATCTATGACAAATGGGTGAAGAATGAAATTCCGTTCAACGATCCGGCGGTGGTGAATGCCATCGACATATTCGGCAAGATCGCGACCGACGACAAGATGGTCGACGGCGGCGCCAAGGCGGTCGCTGCGACGGATTTCCGCGACAGTCCCAAGGGCCTCTTTTCGGTACCGCCGAAATGCTACTTGCACCATCAGGCATCTTTCATCCCGACCTTCTTCCCGGAAGGCACCAAGATTGGCCAGGACGCCGATTTCTTCTATTTCCCGCCCTATGCTTCCAAGCCTGAACTCGGCACGCCGGTCCTCGGCGCCGGCACGCTCGCCATGATCACCAAGGATTCCAAGGGCGCGCGCGCCTTCATCGATTTCCTGAAGATGCCGCTGGCGCATGAGATCTGGATGGCACAGGGCGGCTTCGTGACGCCGTTCAAATCGGTCAACCAGGACGCCTATGCCAGCGATGCGCTGAAGAAGCAGGGCGAAATCCTCGCCAAGGCCTCGACCTTCCGCTTCGACGGCTCCGACCTCATGCCGGGCAAGATTGGCGCCGGCGCCTTCTGGACCGGCATGATCGACCTCGTCGGCGGCAAGTCGGCACAGGATGTCGCGACCGACATCCAGAAGAGCTGGGACGCGATCAAGTAGGCCGGCCGGGCGTCCGCGTCTCGCACCGGATCCGGACCGGCGGGCCCGGACCCGACGGCGGCATCTACCGCGGCCTAGGTCATCGGCAGGAACACGGGGGGCCGCAGAGGCATTCACCGCGGCTGCGCTGCAAGCGAATGAATCGGCGCCTGGCCCCGTCACCAAGGTCGTTCGGCCTTGTCGGATCATGCGCAGGGAGAGGAACCCATGGCGGCTCAAATCTTCTCGGCCATATTGGTCATCATCATCGGGGTCGGCGGCTGCGTCGCCTATTTTTGGGGCGCCAACAAGCTGGTCGACCTGATCTTTCCTTCGCGTGGCGTGACCGGCGCTGCTGCGATCGACAATCTGCGCAGGCAGGGGCTCGTCCGGCCGTGGCTCTTCGTCGGCCCGGCCATGATCATCCTGACCATCTACCTGATCTATCCGGTGATCGCGACGCTGTGGCTTTCCTTCTTCGACCGTAGCGGCACCAGCTTTGTCGGCCTTGCCAATTACGAATGGGCCTTCGGCGACCGGGAGTTTCGCAGCTCGATCCTCAACAACATCATCTGGCTGGCGGTCGTGCCCGCCGCCTGCACTTTCCTCGGATTGATCATCGCCGTGCTCACCGACAAGATCTGGTGGGGCACGATCGCCAAGAGCCTGATCTTCCTGCCTCTGGCGATCTCCTTTGTCGGCGCCAGCGTGATCTGGAAGTTCATCTATGAGTATCGTGGCCAAGGCCAGACCCAGATTGGCCTGCTCAACGCCATCATCCAGCATTTCGGCGGCCAGCCGCAAGTCTGGATCTCGCTGCCGTTCTGGAACAACTTCTTCCTGATGATCATCCTGATCTGGATCCAGACCGGTTTTGCCATGGTAATCCTGTCTTCCGCCCTGCGCGGCATCCCCGAGGAGACGCTGGAAGCCGCCGTCATCGATGGCGCCAATCCGTTCCAGATCTTCTGGAAGATTATGGTGCCGCAGATCTGGGGCACCATCGCCGTTGTTTGGACCACGATCACCATCCTGGTGCTCAAGGTGTTCGACATCGTGCTGACCATGACCAACGGGCAGTGGAACAGCCAGGTCCTGGCCAATCTGATGTTCGACTGGATGTTCCGCGGCGGCGGCGATTTCGGCCGCGGCGCCACCATCGCCATCATCATCATGATCGCGGTCATTCCGATCATGATCTGGAACATCCGCCAGGCGGACAAAGAGACGGAAGGGCATTGAGATGGCTGTCGCGACCGGAAAATCCTTTGCCAGCCGCTTCGGCGTCCACATCGCCGTCCTCATCTTTGTTGCCATCTGGACAATTCCGACGCTGGGCATTCTCGTCTCGTCCTTGCGCGACAAGGGCCAGATCATTGCGTCGGGATGGTGGAACTCGTTTTCCAGTTCCAGCCAGACCGAGGCGGGGCGGCTGCCTCCGGCCTCGGCGCAGGCCGAGAAAGACGGCAAGTTCGTGCTCCAGGGCAACATCTTCGGCGAAGGCCCCGTCCGCAGCATCAGCGCCTTCGGCGTCAAAGCGGCGGCGCCCACGCAATATCCGGCCGGCACGTCGGCCGATCTGGGAAACGGCATTACCCTTCAGGTCGATGCGGACGGCACATTTGTCATGAGTTCGCCAAAGGCCTTCGAGGGCGACCGCGGCCAGCGCATCTACTACGCCTCGTCGGCGCCGCCGAAATTCACCACGGAAAATTACAAGACGGTGCTGTTTTCGGAAGGCATCGGCCGTTCGTTCATGAACTCGCTGACGGTCACCATTCCGGCCACCGTCATCCCGATCCTGATCGCCGCCTTTGCCGCCTACGCACTGGCCTGGATGCGCTTTCCCGGCCGCGCTCTGCTCATCGCGGTGATCATCGGCCTGCTGGTCGTGCCGCTGCAGATGTCGCTGATTCCGCTGCTGAAGCTTTATAACGGCGTCGGTTCTTTCTTCGGCGTGCCCTCCAAGACCTATCTTGGCATCTGGCTGGCACATACCGGTTTCGGCCTGCCCTTCGCCATATACCTGTTGCGGAGCTACATTGCCGGCCTGCCGCGCGAAATCATGGAGTCGGCGCGCATCGATGGCGCCAGCGACTTCGAGATCTTCGTCAAGATCGTCCTGCCGCTGTCGTTTCCAGTGCTGGCATCCTTCGCCATCTTCCAATTCCTATGGGTATGGAACGATCTGCTGGTGGCAATGGTTTTCCTCGGTACGGAGGCAGACCAGATCGTGCTGACGGCCAAGCTGAATGCCTTGCTCGGCTCACGCGGCGGCGACTGGGAGATCCTGACGACATCGGCCTTCGTGACCATCATCGTGCCGCTGATCGTCTTCTTCTCGCTGCAGCGCTATTTTGTCCGCGGGCTGCTTGCCGGCTCGGTGAAAGGAGGCTGAGACATGCAATCCGCTTTGAAAGTCAGTTCTAAACCCGACCTCGCCGTCGATCGCGACTGGTGGCGAGGCGCGGTGATCTACCAAATCTATCCGCGCAGCTACCAGGATTCCAATGGCGACGGCATCGGCGACCTGAAAGGCATCATCGAACGGCTCCCCTACATCGCCTCGCTCGGCGCGGACGCCATCTGGATATCGCCCTTCTTCAAGTCGCCAATGAAGGATTTCGGTTATGACGTCACCGATTATTGCGACGTCGATCCGATGTTCGGCACGCTGGCTGATTTCGACGCATTGACAGCCGAGGCGCACAGGCTCGGGCTGAAGGTGATGATAGACGAGGTGCTGTCGCATACCGCCGACAACCATCCCTGGTTCAGGGAAAGTCGGTCTAGCCGTGACAATAAAAAGGCCGACTGGTATGTCTGGGCGGATGCCAGTCCGGACGGCACGCCGCCCAACAACTGGCTGTCGATCTTCGGCGGATCGGCATGGCAGTGGGACACCAGCCGCCAGCAATATTACCTGCACAATTTCCTGGCGGAGCAGCCTGACCTGAATTTCCATAACAAGGAGGTCCAGGACGCGTTGCTCGATGCAACGCGCTTCTGGCTGGAGCGAGGGGTCGACGGCTTTCGGCTCGACACGATCAATTTTTACTTCCACAGCCAGGGCCTGGAGAACAATCCGCCGCTGCCACCCGAGGAGCGCAACGACCAGACGGCGCCTTCGGTCAATCCGTACAACTACCAGGATCATCTCTACGACAAGAGCCGCCCGGAGAATCTCGGCTTTCTCGAACGCTTCCGCGCCCTGCTCGACGAGTATCCGGCGACGGCCGCTGTCGGAGAAGTCGGCGATTCACAACGCGGGCTCGAGGTGGTGGCTGCCTATACCGCCGGGGAAAAGCGCGTGCACATGTGCTACTCCTTCGACTTCCTGGCGCCGGAGAAGATCAGCGCCACCAAGGTCCGCGCGGTGCTGGAAGCCTTCGGCAAGGTCGCCAGCGACGGATGGTCGTGCTGGGCCTTTTCCAATCACGACGTGATGCGGCCCGCCTCGCGCTGGGCGGCCAATGAACCCGACCCGACGGCCTATCTCAAGGTCATCTCGGCGCTGCTGATGTCCTTGCGCGGCTCGGTCTGCATCTATCAGGGCGAGGAACTTGGGCTCGGCGAAGCCGACCTCCGCTTCGAGGATCTGCAGGATCCCTATGGCATCCGCTTCTGGCCGGAATTCAAAGGCCGCGACGGCTGCCGCACGCCGATGGTGTGGGACGGAGGCGCCAGGAATGGCGGATTTTCCTCCGCAAAGCCCTGGCTTCCGGTACCGGCCAAGCATCTGACCCAGGCCGTCAATGTCCAGCAAGGCGACGACAATTCCCTGCTCGAGCACTACCGGCGCTTCCTTGCCTTCCGGCGCATGCATCCGGCGCTGGCCAAGGGCGACATCAGTTTTATCGAGAGTGAGGGCGACGTGGTGGCCTTCACGCGCAGCGAGGGCAACGAGCAGATCGTCTGCGTCTTCAATCTGGGGGCGACCCCGGCCAGCCTCGATCTTGGCCAAAGATCTCCACAGCCTCTTCCGGGACACGGCTTTTCCGGCCGGGAGAGCGGTGGCTCCATCAAGCTCGGCGGCTATGGCGCCTGGTTCGGGCGTATCGACTGAATTCAAACCACTGGGAGGGAACAATGGCCGATGTCACGCTGAGGCAGGTGAAGAAGTCCTACGGTAATTTGAACATTCTTCAGGGCATCGACCTCGACATAAAGTCGGGTGAATTCATCGTCTTCGTCGGACCTTCGGGCTGCGGCAAGTCAACTCTGTTGAGGTCGATTGCCGGGCTCGAGGAAATCACCTCGGGCGAACTCAGGATAGACGGCGAAGTGGTCAACGACGTGCCGCCGTCGAAACGCGGCATCGCCATGGTGTTCCAATCCTATGCGCTCTATCCGCACATGACGGTCTACGACAACATGGCCTTCTCGATGAAGATCGGCAAGGAGAACAAGGCCGAGATCGACCGGCGCGTGCGGCAGGCGGCCGAGATCCTGCAACTGACCAAATATCTCGATCGCCTGCCCAAGGCGATGTCGGGCGGCCAGCGCCAACGGGTCGCGATCGGCCGGGCCATCGTTCGCAATCCCAAAGTCTTCCTTTTCGACGAGCCGCTGTCCAACCTCGACGCGGCGCTGCGCGTCGCCACCCGCATCGAGATCGCCAAGCTCAAGGAATCGATGCCTGAAACGACGATGATCTACGTCACCCACGATCAGGTCGAGGCGATGACGCTGGCCGACCGTATCGTTGTCCTCAAGGAAGGGCACATCGAGCAGGTCGGCACGCCGATGGATCTTTACAAGAAGCCGGGCAATCTGTTCGTCGCCCAGTTCATCGGCTCGCCGGCCATGAACATCCTGCCGGCGACGATCGACAAGACTGGTGAGGCGACCGTCATAAGCCATGTCGGCGGCCGCAAGGCGACGGTGCCGCTCGCGACATCCGCCTCGGCCAAGGGTACATCGGTCAGTTTCGGCGTGCGTCCGGAAGATCTCGCCGTCGCCGGCGACGCCGACTATCTGTTCGAAGGAACGGTGGACTATGTCGAGCAACTCGGCGAGGTGCAGCTTGTCTATGTCGACATCGGCCGCTCCGACCTGCCTCTGGTGACCAAGCTACCGGGAAACTCCGAGGTCAAACGCGGTTCGGCGCTACGCCTGACCGCCAATGCGGAAGACCTGCATATTTTCGATGCGGAGGGACATTCCTTCGCACTCCAAAGACCGGAGGCAAAAGCCGCCTGAGGCGGGCATCCCGACCGAAAAAAAAGAGCGGCGGGCCAGTGGCCCGCCGCTTTTTCAGTTTGGAGTCGGATGCTGTCAACGACCGAAGAGGTTCCGGTCGCTGCCCTGAGGGGCCGACTTCGGCGCGTCAGCAGAATTGAGCAGCTTGTAGACGGGCGAGCCGTCATTGCGGATCGAAGCCGTAGGACGCGTGTCCACGCCGGAGGACGTTACCGCAGGCTGCTTGGCATTGTCGGAACCGAAATTGTCGCTGCCTGCGAAAGCGGTGCCGGAAACGGCCAGAAGGGCGGCAGCGGCGATGAGGATCTTGTTCATTTTGGTACTCCTGAATTCTCGAATTACCCGAGCGGCGGACCAAGCCCGCCAGCTACCGGGGTTCGGCTGTTAGTTGTTGCCGAAGAGGTTATGATCGGCACCCTGGGCAGGCGCCTGCGTGGCCGGAGCCGACTTTCCAATCGAAGCCGTGTAGGAATTGTCGGTCGACGTCACGGCCGGCTGGTTGGCAGCGTCCGAACCAAAATGGTCGCTACCGGCGAAGGCGCTGCCGGAAATCGCCAGAAGGGCGGCGGCAGTGATGATGATCTTTTTCATTTTTTTGGTACTCCTGAATTTTCGGTTTTCGCCAGGACGGCGGGCTGGCCGCCGTCGACTGGGGAAATCGGCTGTTAGTTGTTGCCGAAGAGGTTACGGTCGGCGCCCTGGGCAGGCGTCTGAGCAGCCGGTTCCGACTTCTTGATCGAAGCGGTGTACGAGCTGTCGACAGCGGTGGCTGCGGGGGCATTCGAACCATAATGATCGCTACCGGCGAAGGCGCTGCCGGAAATGGCCAGAACGGCGGCGGCAGTGAGGATGATCTTTTTCATTTTTTGGTACTCCAGTATCTTCTTTTTGCTGTCCGTCTAGCGGCGTGCCTTGTTATTAATTCGCGTCGTTCGGACCGCCCCGATGTGGGACGACGGCTTGTCCTTTTCCAGTCACGAAGTTGTTTGGGGTGGACCATTAATCAGGCGCTTGAAATTCCTGAATTGGTTTCCAGCAGGATTTTTTATATATTGCTTTCAATGGTTTATGGTAACCTCATGACGGCGCTGATCGGCGGCTTTCATGTCGGCGTTCACACTATGCGGGACGCACTGTCAACAGAAACGAACCGTTCGGTTCGATTTTAGAAATCTCTAATAGTCACTTTTCGAAACCTTTTGCCTTGCAAGCCCGGAATTGGCGATGATTCTCGTCCGTGTCGCGCCGCATGGATGCGATGTCGTTTTCATGCCGATGGCGTGCAGGCGAGCGTGATTAGATCACGATATCTCAGGTGCCGCTTTGTGAAGGCGAGGTGGAGAATTGGGAAGCCGGTCAGATTCCGGCGCTGCCCCCGCAACGGTGGTGGAGTTCAAGTCGCTACGGGAGACCACTGGGCAATTGCCTGGGAAGGTGTCGCGATGGTCCGCAAGGACAGCTCCAGAGCCCGGAAACCAGCCCGAGATTGTTGAACTCGACTGATCGCGGTGGGCGATCAAGAGGCGGACGATGCATGCCGGGCTTCGTCGGCGCGCTTCCAATCCTTCCTCCGTCACCACCAGTTCAGTCCTTGGAACGAGGACAGGACATGGATGCTCGCGCCGATATGCTGAGGCTCTTGAACAGCCGCAGGGAAGGTTTTTCCCTGGAGCAGCCTTTCTACACCGATCCGGGTTATTTCAAGCTCGACATGGAGCTGATCTGGTATCGCGACTGGTTGTTTATCGGCCATGATTGCGAACTGCCCAAGCCCGGCAGCTTCATCACGGTCCAAATCGGCGACTATCCGGTAGTTCTCGTCCGCGACCAGCAAGGCAAGATCAACGCCTTCCACAATTCCTGCCGCCATCGCGGCAGCCGGGTCTGCAACACCGAAAAAGGCACAGCAGCCAAGCTGGTCTGCCCCTATCACCAGTGGACCTACGAGCTGGACGGCCGGCTCCTGTTCGCACGGCAGATGGCCGAGGGCTTCGACAAGAGCCAGTTCGGCCTGAAGCCCGTCGCCTGCGAAAGCGTCGGCGGCTACGTCTTCATCTGCCTGGCGAAAGAGCCGGCTGATTTCGCGCCGATGCGAGCGATGATCGAACCATATCTTCTGCCACACCGCCTGCGCGAAGCCAAAATCGCCTTCGAAAGCACGATTGTCGAAAAGGGCAACTGGAAGCTCGTCTGGGAAAACAACCGCGAGTGCTATCACTGCGCGGGCAATCATCCGGAGCTGTGCAAGACCTTTCCGGAAGCGCCGAGCGTGACCGGCGTGCAGGGCGCCGACAGCGACCCGGAAATGCTCGCCCACTGGGCGAAATGCGAGGCCGCCGGACTGCCGAGCAAGTTCCGCATCGATCCGGCCGGACAGTACCGCGCCACCCGCGCGCCGTTGCTGCGCGACGCCGTGAGCTACACGATGAATGGCAAGCCGGCAGTAAGGAAGAACCTGTCGGACACGGTCTCGGCTGACCGGATAGGCACCTTGATGCACTACCATTATCCGACGACCTGGAACCACATCCTCATCGACCATGCTGTTACGTTCCGGGTGCTGCCGATCAGCGCGACGGAAACCGCGGTGACGACCAAGTGGCTGGTTCACAAGGACGCGGTCGAGGGCGTCGACTACACGATCGACGGCCTCACCCATGTGTGGATGGAAACCAACGACCAGGATCGACGCATCGTCGAGGAGAACGCACTCGGCATCCTGTCGCCCGCCTATGAGCCCGGTCCTTATTCGGAACTGCATGAGGGCGGTGTCATCCAGTTCGTCGACTGGTACGCGCGATTCATCGGGCCGCGTCTTGCCGAAGGCGGCCGCCCAGCGCTGCGCAGCGTCGCCTAGTTCACGCCGCCCAAGGGTGAGCCGCAGTTTCTCGATCACGGCATGAGCACAGCAAGAAGGACTGAGGGATGAACGCGACGACCGACCCTGGCCTCTACCGTCATCTCGACCAGATGGCGCCTTGGGACGACAGGCTCCAGGTCCTGGAAGTGATCGGCGTCAGCGACGAGGCGCCGGACGTGAAGACCTTCACCTTCCGATCCGACAACCAGACATGGTTCCGCTACAAGCCGGGCCAGTTCGTGACGCTGGAGCTGCCGACGGCGGACGGGCCGTTGATGCGCACCTATACACTGTCGTCCTCGCCTTCACGGCCTTTCTCGATCGCAGTGACGGTGAAGGCACAGGCGGGCAGCATCGGGACACGCTGGATGTTCGACAATCTGACCACCGGCTCCCACGTCAAGGCCTACGGGCCGGCGGGGGATTTTTCGCTGCACAGCCATCCGGCGGCAAAATACCTGTTCATCTCGGCTGGCTCCGGGGTGACGCCGATGATGTCGATGCTGCGCTGGCTGAACGACTGCGCGCCATGGACCGATGTCGGCTTCGTCAACTGTGCGCGCCGTGCCGAAGAGATCATTTTCCGCAAGGAGCTCGAACTGCTCGGCAGCCGCATGCCGGGCCTGTCGCTCGGATTTATGATCGAGGAGCGGTCGAGCCGCGAAGGCTGGTTCGGCCATATGGGGCGCATCGACGCGATCCGGTTGCCCCTGCTGGCGCCGGATTTCCGCGATCGCGAGATCTTCTGCTGCGGCCCCGATCCCTTCATGCGCGCGGTACGGCAGATGCTGGACGCTGCCGGCTTCGACATGGCGAAATACCATCAGGAGAGCTTTGCAGCACCGACGGTCGAGGAGATCCCGGCGCCGTTCGCATCCCGCGGCGAAGGCGGGACCGTTGTCCCCGCCGAAGCCGTGACAGCCATCCGGTTTGCGCTTTCGGATGTTGACGCCGAATGCGTCGCCGGACAGACGGTGCTACAGACGGCACGATCTTCGGGCGTGCGGATACCCGCCGCCTGCGAGTTCGGCCTATGCGGAACCTGCAAGGTCAAGAAGATTTCCGGCGAGGTCGAGATGAGCCACAATGGCGGCATCCTCGATCACGAGATCGAGGATGGCTTCATTCTCGCCTGCTGTTCGAAGCCGCGCTCGGCGCTCGAAATCGAGGCGTGACCCGCAACGCGCTTCCGTCTTGCCAACGAAGCGTCAAATGTTTAGACGCGTCTACGGTGGGTCGAAGCTTGGGAGCCGAGGAACGTTTCCTGTTCGGGCCTTGGCGGGGAAACAGCCATGCAAACATCCGGCATCTATACGATTGCAAGCAAGGACATCGTCTTTGAATCCTTCGACGGCGAAGCTGTCGTCCTCGATCTGACGAGCGGAAAATATTTCGGCTTCTCGGATTCGGGCAGCAGGCTTTGGGATGCCTTGTCATCGGGGGTGCCCGCCGCGGAACTGGCCGGTGTCGTGACCGGCGCCGGACCGCTCAGCGCCACCGACATCGATGGCTTCGTTTCGCAACTGCTCGAATTCGGTCTGCTCGCGCCGGTTTCCGATGCGCCGGCGCAGCCGCTTTCCGGGACATTGCTCGCCCAACTCGCCGATACAACCGAGCCGCTCAAGGTCGACATCCATGACGACCTTGCCGACCTGATCGTCGTTGACCCCATTCATGAGGTCGAAGAGCCGCTCGGCTGGCCTGCGGTCAAACAGGCGACCTGAGCGCCTTGGGCGCTTCGCGGCCGCGCAGCCAAGCGGTGCCGGGGTAGAACAGGCAATGCCAAAAGTTAACCTCGATAACCTGGCGGATTACGCGCGCTATGTGCTAGCGCAGGCGGAGCGCTGCAGCGCGAACTTTCCCCTGACGCGCGCGGTCCGCCTGCCTGCGCTGACGCTGACTACGCGGTTGGGCCCGGGCGGGCTGGCGGATGCGGTGGTCGACGGCTTCATCGCCGCGCGAGACGACGACGCGCCGGCCGATGCGTGCCGCATCTTCGTCGCGCATCCCGGCATCAACGGCATTGCCGCGCCGGAGAGCTGGGGAAACGCCCTCTTCACCCAGCATGGCTTCGCCACCCGCCTCGCTGAAGCCGGGTTGCGCGGCAACCATTACCACGACCTGGATTTCTGGCAGTTCTACGACCCGGAGCGCCGCGTCGGCGTTCAGTTGATGACGGCGCAGGACAGTTTCCCGCCTTGGGAGCCCGGGGCGCCGCTACGGCCCTTCCTGCACTGGGAATATGCGGCGCGCGGCATGCGGCTGGCGCACGCGGGAAGCTTGGGCATCGGCGGCAAGGGCGTGCTTCTGGCCGGATCGGGCGGAGCCGGCAAATCCGGAACGGTGGTCGCCGGCCTGCTCAACGGGCTCGATAGTGTCGGCGACGACTACGTCCTGATCGACCTTTCCGGCGGCGTCACCGCTCATCCTCTGTTTTCCACGCTCAAGCAGGATCCGGAAGGCTTCCGCAGGCTAGGATTGAAGGAGCGGCTAGGATCTCACGGTCCGTTGAATTGGCAGGGCAAATATCAGTTCCGTGTCGATGACATCGCGACCCGGCCGACACCCTCACGGCTCGACATGATTGCATTGATGGTGCCCCAAATCAGCGGTGGCGAGGCAAGCTCGATCATGCCCGTGTCGCGCAAGGACGCCATGATCGCATTGGCGCCGTCGGGTATTGCCCAGATGCCTGGCGAGCGGGAAAGCGGCTTCCGCTTTTTCAGCGACCTGACGCGACGCCTGCCGTGTTATCGGCTTTCGCTGGGTACGCGGCCCGATGAGATCGCCGGCACGATCGCCGATTTCATAACACGGGGCGGGCCGTGAAGCTGAGCGTGATCATGCCGGTTTACAACCGCGAGCGCTACGTCGTCCCGGCCTTGCGATCCTTGCTGCGGCAATGTGGCGAGGTGGACATGGATATCATCGTCATCGATGACGGATCCACCGATGGCTCCGCCGCAGCCGTGCGCGCAATGGCCACTGACGCGCCACGCATCCGGCTTTTCCAGCAGGCCAATAGGGGTGTTGCCGCCGCGCGCAATGCAGGTTTGCGGCAGCTGCCACCGGATGCCAGCTTCGTATCATTCCTCGATTCGGACGACCTTTCCGTGCAGGGTCGGTTTCAGGCCGACCTTGCCCAATTCAGGGCCGACTCCGATCTGCAACTGACCTATTCGCTGATGACGCTGGCCGACCGGATAGACGACGAGGCTTTGGAGCCCGCTGCAGACAGCCGGACGATCACTGTGCGGGGAATTTCGTTGAGCGCGGCGCTGTTCGACCGGGCATTGCTCACTCGCGTGGGATTTTTCGACGAGGAGTTCGAGCAGTCGGAGGATACTGACTATCTGCTGCGCGTTTTCGAGACGGGCCCGAACTACAGGCTGCTGGACACGGTCGCAATCTACTACAGGCGCCACGCCGGCAACGTCACCCGAGACCACGGCGGCAGGCTGCGCAACCATATGCGTGCGATCCACAAGTCAATGCGCCGGCGCAAAGCCGATCCATCCTTGCCTGCGGTCCCGGCTATGTTCGAATTCAAGAACCCGACCGATTGGCAGAGGCTCTGATGTCACGCCCTTCCACCATGACGATTCGTGCCGGCCACAAGCCGTCGGGGACCTACCTATGACGCTGAGCGTGATCATGCCTGTCTACAATCGCGAGGCCTATGTCGGCGCCGCTCTGCGTTCGCTGCTCAGGCAACAGGACGAAGCCGATCTTGATATCATCGTGGTCGACGACGGGTCCACGGACGGTTCCAACGAGGCCGTCCGCTCGCTGATGAGCCAGACGTCCCGCATACGCCTTTTCAAGCAGCCGAACATGGGCGTCACGAAAGCCCGCAACACCGGCCTACAGCAATTGCTGCCGCAAACCCGCCTGGTGTCGTTTCTCGATTCGGACGACATTTCTCCTGCAGGGCGTTTCAAGGCGGATCTGTCCTGTTTCGACAGCGACCCGCAACTTGAGCTGACCTATTCGCGCATGACGCTGGTCGACCAGCTGGATGGCGAGACACTGGAGCCGGCTGCAGGCAGCCACTCCATCACCGTGCGGGGCATCCACCTGTCCGCCGGGATCTTCGCCCGCGGCCTGGTCGACCGCATCGGCGGTTTCGACGAGGACTTCCAGCAAGCAGAGGACACCGACTATCTGCTCAGGGTCTTTGAGAGCGGCGCGAAATACACTATGCCCGATACGGTTGCACTTTATTACCGGCGCCACCCAGGCAACATGACCAAGGAAGCAGACGTGCCCTTTCGCGAATTCATGCGTGCCATCTACAAGTCGATGAAACGCCGCAAGGGCGATCCTAGTTTGCGCCGTGTCGAGGGTATCTTCGACTTCAAGGACCTCGCGCAGTGGCGGTTCCTCTGATGACCGGCTACGGCGTCGTCATTCCCGCCTTCAACGCGGCCGCGACCATTGCGGAGACACTGGATTCGGTGATGGCTCAGACGGTCAGGGCCGAAGCGGTCATTGTCGTCGACGACGGTTCAACTGACGACACCGTTGCCGTGATCAACGCGATGAACCTGCCGGTCACCGTCTTGCGGCAAGACAATGCCGGCCCGGGTAGCGCCACCACCAGGGGGCTTGCGGCCCTGTCTACGCCTTTGGTGGCCACGCTCGACGCCGACGATCTCTGGCTGCCGCATAAAATCGAAAAGCAGCTGGAATATCTTGACCGCAACCCGGGCATCGCAGGCGTCTTTTCGCATTGGCGCGTGTTTCGCAACAACCGGCCCGACCTGCCCGAAGGGCCCGAGTTGGCCGGCTGGTCGCGCACGACAATGATGATCCGCCGCCAGGTTGTCGCGAGCGTCGGCCCGATCGTCGACCCACAGGGCGGGCGCGGCGAGATGATCGACTGGATCGCGCGGGTGCGCGAGGCGGATTTCGGCCTGACCATGCTTGACGACGTCCTGGCCTTGCGCCGCATCAGGCCCGGCAGCCTCTCCTATGGCCGCGACCCGGCGCGCGATCGCGGTTATCTCGAAGTCGCGAGGCTCGCTTTGCAGAGGCGGACGCGAAACAGAGCGGGCACCGCCTGATGGCTCTCCGCCGCATAGGCCGCCGGTTTCCGGACTATGGCTGGTCCTGGCCCACCGGCAAGCTCGACCAGTTGCTTAAGGCCGCGCTGCTGCAGGATGAGGATTTGGCTGGCCGGTTGGCCGGACGCTGGCTCGACGAGAACGACATCGATCTCGTCTCCTTCCGCGAACACCGGCTGCTCGCGGCGATCTCCGACAGGTTCGGCAGGAAGCTGGCCGCGCATTCCGCCTATCCGCGCCTTGTCGGCCTGCAGAAGATGTTATGGACAAAGTCGCGCATGGCGATGCGCGAGGCCGAACCAGCGCTGGCGGCGATGGTGGAGGCCGGCGCCGACATTATGCTGATCAAGGGCGCCAGCCGCATTGCGCTGAACGCGTCGGCGCAGCGCGGGCGAGTGGCGCACGATATCGATATATTGGTGCGTCCGCGCGACATGGCCACCGTCTTCGATGTCCTGCGCGACCGCGAGTGGCAGATCGCCTCGGGTGTCAGCGCGCAATATCTGCGGACACGGTTGGCGTCGCTGCGGTCGATGAACTTCTTCAAGGGCAGCTTCGGTGACATCGACCTGCATCAACTCGGCTATGACGGTTCGCAACCAAGCGCCGAGGACGACCTGGCGATCTGGCGGCGGGCCATCCCTGCCGCGTTCAGCGGGGTCGGCGTCTTTGTGCCCTCGCCCGCCGACCGCATGGCGCTGGCAATCGCCCATGGCGGGCTCGACGCTCACACCCACAGCGACTGGCTTGTCGATTGCGCCGTCGCCATCCGGGGTGGTGACGTCGACTGGGACGTCTTTCTCGACATCGTCGGCAAGCGTGGCCTTGCCGTCCCAGCGGCGGTGGCTTTGTCCTATCTCTCCCATGGGATCGACCTTCCCGTGCCGGAGGCGACGCTGGGCAGGATCGTCGAGATGGCCGACCGGCTCGGTCTGTCGCGCTGGTCATCGGTGCTGCAGGCCAAGCCGCGTACGGATTTCGGCGGCTTGGTTTGGCTGTCGCGCGGGCTGGCCAAGCAATTGCGCCTGAAGCGGAAGAAGGGCCGGCTGCAGCAGGAGCCGCCGGCACGGCCATGGCGCGGCAGACGGGCCGCTCGCAGCCCGGCAGGAGCGCCGGCGCCAATGGTGTTTTCACAAATCATCGCGTGTCCGCCAACGAGCGGGGAGATGATGCTGGATGTCATTGTCAGGATCGACATTCCGCCGGTGCGCCGCCGCATAGAGATGGAAATCAATGCCGGCGACCACCACATCGCTCGCCTGCGCGCCACAGCCATCAGCCGATCCGGCAAGCAGCGGATGCTGCATTTCCGCGGCAAGGTGATGCTGGACGGGGTCAGGCAAGCGCTGACGCTCGAGGCGCGTCCGTCGCGGCAGTTTCGCGAGTGGAGCGACGAAGCCACCGTCGCCACCTATGGGGCCCTGCCCTTCCAGATGGTGTCGGCAAAGTTCTCGCCAGCCAATTGAGCGGGAGGCCAAAAGATGGCCGATCACGTGTTGTCCGGCGTGATCAGCCTCACCAACGGGAAATAGGTCCGGTATCGGCCGACGTCCCGGGTGAGCAGTGGCAGCCTGGCCACCGCGGCATGGGCGCCAATGAAGAAGTCAGGCAAGACGACCGTCCGCGACCCTGCCGACCGGCGGTACCTCTCGGAGCGGATTTCAATGGTGAACAGCCTTTCTTGAGACCGGCGTACGGTCAAACTCCATAACGTTCTGTGCGGATCTCGCCCGCCGGCACCCCGGCATCGATCAGCGCCTGGGCAGCGGCCGACACGAAGGCGTTGGAGCCGCAGATGAAGGCGAGGGACGGCGGCCCCGGCAGCCGCGCCATCACTTGCGCGACCATGGTGACATCCACGCGCCGCGAATAGTCGGATGGGCGGCGCGCGGCCTCGCGGGTCAGCGTCAGCGTCAGATCGAAGCCGTCCCCGCGATCATCGAGGGCGATCAGTTCGTCACGAAAGATCACCTCGTCCCAGATCCGGGCCGAAAAGACGAGAGCGACGGGCACCGTGGACTTGCGCGCGGCGCGGTGGCGGACCATCGACATCAAGGGCACGACGCCCGAACCGCCGCCAATCAGCAGAAGCGGCCCGCCATCATCATCGGGCCAGACGAAATGCCCGCCAAGCGGTCCACGCAATTCGATCTCGTCGCCAGCCGCCGCGACCTCGTGGAAGAATGGCGAAACCTCGCCATCGTCGAGTTTCTCGATCGCCAGTTCGACTACGCCGTCATTATCGGGCGCGGAGGCAATCGAATAGGAGCGGCGTGCCTGATAACCGTCTGGCGCAGTCAGTCTGACATCGACATGCTGGCCGGCGCGATAGGCGAATGGCCGCGACGGCTGGACGAAGAAGCTGGTGACGCGCGGCGTGCGCTTCTCGATGCGGACAATGCTGGCCGCCTGCCAGGGCGACCGAGCCGTGGCCGCATCGCTCATGGATCGTCCGTATAGCGCTGCTCGCGCCATGGATCGCCATAGATGTGATAGCCGCGCAATTCCCAGAAGCCGGGCTCGTCACGGGTCGTGAACTGCAGGCCGTTCACCCATTTGGCCGATTTCCAGAAATAGAGATGCGGAACGAGCAGCCGCGCCGGGCCGCCATGGTCGGCAATGATCGGTTCGCCTTCATAGAGCAGGGCCACCATGGCTTTGCCGTCGGTCAGATCCTTTGTCGGCACGTTGGTCGTATAACCATCGAAGGCAAGTGCAAGAGTATAGGCGGTCGGCGGCTCGATCCCCGCATCGGCAAGGATGTCGTCGACCAGCACGCCCTGCCAGGCCGTATCGAACTTGGTCCAAGCGGTCACGCAATGGATGTCGCGTGTCATCTTGGTCAGCGGCAGGGCGTTGAACTCGGCCCAGTTCCATTTCTTGATCGGCCGCGGCCCATGCTTCAGCGTGAACGACCAGTCCTCGGTCCGCACCCTAGGCGTGGGGCCGGCCGACAGAACCGGAAAGCCCTGTTCGAGATACTGGCCGGGCGGAATGCGCGCATCGCCATCGGCAGGCGGGCGCCGTCCTGAAGAGAAACCTCGGGTGGCCATCTCGGGCAATCCCCTGTTGCATCAAGCCACTATCGGCCTGATGCAATGTTCTCGAAGATTGCGGGCTGGGCAACCGGAATCTTGATGGATCAAACCTGATTGTGCTCGCTGCAGGGCTCGTCACCCACGAGCCCCGCCCGATCCAGCAGTCAGGCCTCAGCCATTGGCAAACGGCACCGCTACGTAGATCTGAGCACCGTCACGTTCCACCAGCAGCAACACCGATTTACGGCCGGACTTGCTGGCCTGTGCGATTGCCTGCGTGACCTGCCTGGCGTCCTTCACCGGCGCCTGGTTGACGGCGACGATGATGTCGCCTGCCTGGATGCCCGAGGCCGAGGCCGCCTTGTCCGGGTTGACCTTGGCGACCAGGGCGCCTTCCTGACCGTCGGCGAGATCAAGCTCCTGTCTGACATCAGGGGTGATGTCCATCAGGCTGAGCCCGATCGCCGGGACCCGCGAGCTTTGCTTGGCGGACGGCGCGTCGCCATCGGTTGCGGAAGCGGTCTTCACATCGTCACCGTTGCGGCCGACGTCGACTGCGATTTCCACTGCCTTGCCCTTGCGCCACACGCCAAGCGTCTCGCGGGCGCCCGGAGCGACATCGGCAACGGCCCGCGACAGGTCCTTGGGATCCTTGATCTCCCGACCGGCAAAGCTGGTGATGACATCACCGGTTTCGATGCCAGCCTTGGCTGCCGGCGAGTCGCCATTGATCTGCGAAACCAGCGCGCCGCCGGCATGGTCTAATCCGATGGCGCTCGCCACATCCGGCGTCACTGGCTGGATCTCGACGCCGAGATAGCCATACTCGATGTAGCCGCCCTTCATCAGCTTGGCGACGACCTTCTGGGCTTGGTCGGAGGGAATGGCGAAGCCGACGCCGACGCTGCCGCCATTGGGCGAATAGATCGCCGTGTTGATGCCGACCACATTGCCGTTCGCGTCGACCAGCGGGCCGCCGGAATTGCCATGATTGATCGGGGCATCGATCTGGATGAAGTCGTCGAACGGCCCGCTGTGCAGGTCGCGGCCGCGTGCGGAGACTATGCCCGCGGTGACCGTGGTGCCGATGCCGAACGGATTGCCGATCGCCAGCACCTGGTCGCCGGTCATCAATTTGTCCGAGTCCCCCCATTTGACCGTCGGCAAGGACTTGTCGGAGTTGATCTTGAGCACGGCGAGGTCGTTCTTGGCGTCGCGGCCGACGAGCTTGGCGGGAAGCACAGTGCCGTCGTCCAGCGTCACCTTGATCGAGGTGGCGCCGTCGACGACGTGATTGTTGGTGACGATGATGCCATCGGAAGCGATGATGAAACCGGAGCCGAGCGCTTCGGCACGCTGTGCCTGCTGCGGTGGCGTCTGTGGAGATGGGATGCCCTGGTCGCCAAAGAACTGGCGGAAATATTGATCGAAAGGCGAGTTGCCAAGCGGCACGCCTTCGTCGTTGCTGGTAGGCTGAGCCTGCATGATGGTGGTGACGGTCACCACCGCCGGCTTGTCGGCCGCCACTATGGGCGCAAATGAGCCGTTTGGCGCTGTGACGCCGACGACGGGGGTCATCGTGCCGGCCTGTGCATGATTGTCCCTGACAACCGTAAGGGCAACAGGGCTGATGATGAGGGCGGCGCCCAGCAAAGCGGCGACGCGATGTCTGCGAAGAATCTTGAGGGATGACATGGTCGTTGTCCATGCGAGACATTCGGTCCGGCGCCGTGGCTGTCTCAAGAGGCGGCCTATCCGGCGTATCGACTGCAGCGGCTGCCCGTCTCGCTTCATGAGGCAGTCCTGCAGGTCGATGGGCGGGAATCTAGGACGCCGATGCGGACGAATTAGGTTTTTCGCCGATATTACAAAGATTTAATTCTTTCGGGATGACGGGCGGTTCAGCATTTGTCGGCCGTGGCCACGCCCTCAAGCTCATCGCTAGAGCTGGATGTCTTCGGTTTTCTGCAGATAGCCCGATGCGATCTCTCGCATGCGCCTGGCGTCGAAGCTCGGTCCATGGCCGCCATGGCCGATGCGGATCGGCAGGTCGAGCAGGCGCCGCATCGTCGTGCGGTAATCGACGCGGCTGGAGTCCGGCAGATCGTCGATCAGCATGGCATCGTAGATGGCGTCGCCAGCGAAGAAAACTCCGTCCGCCTCGTCGAACAGGGCAATGGAGTCCGGGGAATGGCCCGGCAGATGCAACACCCGGAACTGGCGGTCGCCGAGATCGATCATGTCGCCTTCGTTCAGGGTTCGCGTCAAGGGCGCAGGCGGGATCTTGTAGTCGGCAGCTTTCCAGCCCGGAGCCGGCAGCCTGGAGACAGCGCCTTCCAGGTGATGGAACATGTTGGCATAGGTCGCCGCATCATCCATCGTTTCGAAATGCGCCGCACTCATGCTTGGCCCTGCCCGCCAGGGAAATTCGTGCAGCGATCCGACATGGTCGAGATGGATATGAGTGGCGACGACCAGTAGGGGCTTGCCGTCCCGCGTCTCGATCTCCGGCGCCAGCGGGCGAATGCCCATACCGGTATCGACCAGCAGATCGGCATCGCGACCACGCAGATGCCAAAGGTTGGCGCGCACGAAACTGTGCACGAAAGGTTCGGTCAGCATCGTCGTCTTGTCGTCGACGACGGTGCTGCTGAACCAGCTTGGCATCGGTGACAAGCCAGACATTATGCTGCGCCATTCATCAAACGAATGGCTTTCCGACCTTATATTTCTCCGGCACCAGCCTCTTGAGATAGGCCATGCCTGCATCGGACAGCTGGTTCACGTCGGGCTTCATGAAATCGTCGGGCATGTGGCGGGTCTTGCCGGCGACGTTCTGGAGCGGAACCTTCTTCAGAACCGTCCTGGTGCCGTCATATTGCAGCGCCACCGAGCCGCCACCCTGTTCGGCAACGGTCACCGCGAAGGCGCCGGCGTCGAAAGCCTCCTGCGCGTCGACGGCACTTATGGCGCCGATATAACCGCGCGGCATATAGCCCAGCGCGTCGACGCGCGCCCGCTTGCCCGGCAGGCCCTCGGCGAGAGCGCGTTCGAGCGCCGCAGGCAGGTCGCTTCCCGACAGTTTGACGTTGCCATGCGCATCGCGCTCCAGCCTATCGGGCGGCACCAGGCTTTCGACCAGCGCCTTGCCGTCGGCGGTGCTCACACCTTCCGACACCGCGACGATGCAGCGCTTGTGGCGGTCGAGCGTGGCGCGCACGTCGTCGATGAAGGCGGCGGCGGAGAAAGGCCGCTCCGGCACGTAGACAAGGTGGGGGCCGCTTTCCGGATCGAGTTGCCAGGCGGCGGCCGCGGCAGTCAGAAAGCCGGCATGCCGGCCCATGACGATGCCGACATAGATACCGGGAAGGGCGCGGAAATCGAGATCGACGGAGAGGAAGGCGCCAGCAACGAATTCAGCGGCCGAGATGAAGCCCGGGGTGTGGTCGTTTTCCTCTAGATCGTTATCGATGGTCTTCGGCGCGTGGACGAAGGCGATCTCGCCGGCGGCCGCATCGGTGAGGATCTGCTGCGTGCCCGACGTGTCGTTGCCGCCAATATAGATGAAGGCATCGGCTCCGGCCTTCTTCAACCCCTTCAGGATCACGTCGCAATAGGCGGCATCCGGCTTGTCGCGCGTCGAGCCGAGCGCGGCGCTCGGCGTTCCGGCGATCAACCTAAGCCTGTCCTCGGGAATTTCGGAAAGATCGACGTAGTTGCCGTCCCTGATACCGCGCACGCCGTGGATCGAACCCAGCACCTTGGCACCGGGATGCTGCTTGCGGATTTCCAGCGTCGCCCCGACAACCGTCTGGTTGATCACGGCGGTCGGCCCGCCGCCCTGCGCGATAACGAAAGTTCCGGCCATTCCTGACGTCTCCCTGGCAATGAATCGCAGGCACATTCGCCTGTCTTTCGCCATCGCGCAACGGAAGAGTGGGTATCGTCAAAGCCAAACAGAAGGCCGCCGACCGGCGGCCCGAACACTCACATGACGACGACAGGATTTTTCTTGGAGACGCGGCTATAGAGATCGATGATGTCCTGGTTGATCAGGCGCACGCAACCTGACGACATGGCCTGGCCGATGCTCCACCATTCGGGCGAGCCGTGGATGCGATAGCCGGTATCCTTGCCATCCTGGTAGATGTACAGCGCGCGAGCGCCGAGCGGGTTGTCGAGCCCGCCGGGCTGGCCGCCCTGCCATTTCACCAGTTCCGGTTTGCGCTGGATCATCTCCGGCGGCGGCGTCCAGGTCGGCCATTCCTTGCCATACTGGATGTTGGCACGGCCAGACCAGCGGAAGCCATCCTTGCCGATGCCGACACCATAGCGGATGGCTTCACCGCCCGGCTGGACGAGATAGAGCATGCGCTCGTTGAGATGGACGACGATGGTGCCGGGCGCCTCGCCCGTCGTATCGACGACGATCTGCCGGCGGAATTCCGGCTTGACCTTGAGATACGGCACCGCGGGCACGTTGAAGCCATTGTCGGTCAGCGAGGCATACATCACATCGGGGCTGGTGATGTTCTTGTCGACGCTGATCGAGGGGCGGACCGGTCGCACC
This sequence comes from Mesorhizobium sp. ES1-1, assembly GCF_020164785.1. Taxonomy (GTDB): domain Bacteria; phylum Pseudomonadota; class Alphaproteobacteria; order Rhizobiales; family Rhizobiaceae; genus Mesorhizobium. The sequence continues at coordinate 224,185 of NZ_JAIUGX010000006.1, forward strand.
GAGCCGGTATTGACGTCGTCGAGTTCGAGCGCAGGCAAGCTAAGGTCAGTGGTCGAACAGCCGGCGACGCCAAGCAGCGCGAGCGCCCCTGCCCCAGACAGGATCGAACGGCGAGAACAAATCTGATCGGTTTCCATGACGTCGCCGTTTCGTTTCGGCGCCGGATCTCGCGGTAACTCACGCATATACCCAAACCTACGCTGTCGGCGGGAAGCACGGTCTCGCCGGATAGCAGGCATTTTCACCAATCATGGTTGATAAAGCGTGAATGCGTCAATCGCAGCGTTTGCACGCGATTCCGGTCCCTTGGCCCCGCTGCTCACAGCTCGAAGTCGCCACCACACAAAAAGACCCAGATCGAGCCACATTCCGGGCACCGGCGCTTTTTAACCCGAGACGACCAACTGGGGCATCCATGTGCGAGATCTTGAACACCGACCTCAAGCTTTTTGGCGCCGCCATTGCCGCTTCCGCCCTGGTCCCCGGTGCCAATGTGAGCGTGGCCGATATCAGGAGCACGCGAATTGGCGTGAACTGACGCCGGCCCAACGCTTTCGAAATTGACGGCGCGAACAAGCACGTAAAAGCGCGTCTGGCTCCTCGATAGGGAGTTGTCGCATAAGCAGAAGCGAAGGCACTTTACATTCTGCCGGGGTTGAGGATTTATCCTTGTCCTTAACCCAAGGAGACAGACATGTCCTTCGAGACCTGGGCCGCCTTCGCCGCAGCATCGACGATCCTGCTCATCATTCCGGGTCCGACCATACTGCTGGTCGTATCCTATGCGCTTGGCCAGGGCTGGCGCACCGCCTTGCCGATGGCGGCCGGCGTGGCGCTTGGCGATTTCACAGCGATGACGCTGTCCATGCTGGGCATCGGCGCATTGCTGTCGGCCTCGGCGACAGTCTTCACCATCCTGAAGCTGATCGGCGCGGCCTACCTGATCTATCTCGGCGTGAAACTGTTTCGCGCCGGCGGCATGCTGCAAGCCGAACCTCGCACCGACCTAGCGTCATCGGCGAGAATGATGGCGCATGCCTGGCTGGTGACCGCGCTTAACCCGAAAAGCATCACCTTCTTCGTCGCCTTCCTGCCGCAGTTTCTCGACCGGCACGCCGATTTCTGGACGCAGATGCTGATCTTCGAAACGACCTTCCTGACGCTCGCTTTCGCCAATGCCTTCGGCTACGCTTTGGTCGCCGCGCGTGCCCGCGACGTCGTGCGAGACGAGAGGGCGGTGCGCATCTTCAACCGAACCGGCGGCACGCTGCTCGTCGGCGCCGGCATCGCGACAATGGCGATGCGCTCAGGCAATTGAAGGCGGCAAAGCCAAAGACCGCCGCACGGCGGCTGTCCATGGTCTTGGATCGGACGCGCTTTTTGAAGGAGGGGGCATGCCGGTCAGAGATGCATTCGGTCTGACATTGTCGGGGGCGACGGAAGGCGGGTTCGCTTCGTACGGCCGGGCAGTGCGGGAATTGCAATGCTTCATCGGAGATCCCGTCGCCTCGATCGACGGCGCCCTCGCGCAGGACCCCGGCTTCGTCATGGCGCATGTGTTCAAGGGATATCTCTTCGGCCTCGCCACCGAACGAGGCGCTACGGCGATAGCCAAGGCTTGCCACGAGGCGGCACTGCCGCTCGCGGCGAACGCGCGCGAGCAGGCGCATGTCATGGCCCTCGGCCATCTCGCAGGAGGGCGATGGCATGAGGCGGGCCGGATTCTCGAGGACATCACAATCGACTTCCCGCTGGACGCTGTCGGGCTTCAGGTGGGCCACCAGATCGACTTTTTCACCGGCAATGCCCGCATGCTGCGCGACCGCATTGGCCGCGCGCTGCCGTCCTGGCAAAGCGGCATGCCGGGCTACCATGCCATCCTAGGCATGCAGGCTTTCGGGCTGGAGGAGATGGGCGACTATGGCAGGGCCGAGAAGCTTGGCCGCAGCGCTGTGGAGATCGAGCCGCGCGACGGCTGGGCACAGCATGCCGTGGCGCATGTCATGGAAATGCAAAGCCGGCAGAGGGATGGCATCGCCTGGATGCGCGCCAATCCTGAAGCGTGGACGCGGGACAGCTTCCTGCAGGTGCATAATTGGTGGCACTTGGCCCTGTTCCACTATGATCTGGGCGAAATTGATGAGGTTCTCGCCCTCTATGATGGTCCGATCTACGGCACGCCGTCAGCCATGGCACTCAACATGGTCGATGCCTCGGCAATCCTCTGGCGGCTCTATCTCGGCGGCGTCGATGCCGGCCACCGCTGGGCGGCGCTGGCTGCCAATTGGCCCAAGGCCGGCTTCGGCGACTATGCCTTCAACGATGCCCACGCCATGATGGCCTTCGTCGGCGGCGGACTTGAAGCGCCGGCGCGAGCGCTGCTCGAGACGCAGGTGGAAGCCATGCGCGGCAGCGGTGACAACGCTGCCTTCACCCGGGACGTCGGCCATCCGCTGACGCTCGCCATCAAGGCGTTCGGCGAAGGCAGATATGAAGAAGCCGTTCGGCTGATCCGCCCGATCCGGGCGATCGCCCATCGTTTCGGCGGCAGCCACGCCCAGCGCGACGTCATCGACCTGACGCTGATCGAGGCCGCCTTGCGTGCCGGCGAGGCTGCGCTGGCGAGGGCGCTCACGGCCGAGCGCTCGATGTCACGGTCCGATAGTCCGCTGTCGGCGTTGCTTTCGCGGCGCGCGGCCGAATTGTCGGAGAATTGACCACAGGCCGATCTTGTCTTAAAAACTGGCCAAGCCAGATTTTTTCGGGATCCGAAAAAAATTAACGGCATGGGGAGGACATCATGTATCTCGGCCTCGACTTGGGCACGTCAGGCGTCAAGGCGCTGTTGATCGACGCCGGCCAAACCGTCATCGGCTCCGGCCACGCGTCCATGGATGTTTCCCGGCCGCATCCTGGATGGTCCGAACAGGACCCGGCCGAGTGGATCCGCGCCTGCGAGGCGGCAATTGCTCAATTGAAGGCCGCTTACCCCAGGGAATTCGCCGCTGTCGAAGGCATCGGCCTGTCGGGGCACATGCATGGCGCGACCTTGCTCGATGCCGCTGATCAAGTGCTGCGTCCCTGCATCCTGTGGAACGATACGCGCAGCCATGCCGAGGCGGCCGCACTCGACGCAGATCCGCGCTTTCGCGCGCTCACCGGCAACATCGTTTTTCCCGGCTTCACCGCGCCGAAGCTTGCCTGGGTCAAGAACAATGAGCCCGCCATTTTCTCCAAAGTGGCAAAGGTCCTGCTGCCCAAGGACTTTTTGCGGCTCTGGCTGACCGGCGAGCACATCTCGGAAATGTCGGATTCGGCCGGCACCTCTTGGCTCGATGTCGGCAAGCGGGCCTGGTCCGCGGAATTGCTGGGCGCCACATCGCTCGATGAGAGGCAGATGCCGTCCCTGGTCGAAGGCAGCCAGAAGGCCGGTTCGCTGCGTGCCGAACTGGCATCGAAATGGGGTGTGAGAGCGGGCATCCCGATCGCCGGCGGTGCCGGCGATAACGCAGCGTCGGCCTGCGGCATGGGGACCGTCGGCGCCGGTCACGCTTTCGTCTCGCTCGGCACGTCGGGCGTTCTGTTTGCCGCCAATGCTTCCTATTTGCCGAACCCGGCCAGCGCAGTGCACACTTTCTGCCACGCGCTGCCCAACACCTGGCACCAGATGGGAGTCATCCTGTCGGCGACCGATTCGCTGAACTGGCTGTCGGAGATTACCGGCAAGGGCGCCGGCGACCTGACCGCTGAACTCGGCGAGACGCTGAAGGCACCGACAGGAGTTTCCTTCCTGCCCTACCTCTCCGGCGAACGCACGCCGCACAATGACGCCGCCATTCGCGGTTCGTTCACGGGGCTGGCGCATGAATCGAGCCGCACCGTGCTGACCCAGGCGGTGCTTGAGGGCGTCGCCTTTGCCTTCCGCGACAGTCTCGAAGCCTTGAAGACCGCCGGCACGACCTTGACGCGCGTGACCGCCATTGGCGGCGGCTCGCGCTCGCGCTACTGGTTGAAATCCATCGCCACCGCGCTCGGCCTGCCGGTCGACATCCCCGCCGACGGCGACTTCGGCGCCGCCTTCGGCGCGGCGCGGCTCGGCCTGATTGCGGCGACAGGGGCGGATCCGCTCACGGTTTGCACGGCACCCAGAACCGAGGCCACGATCGAGCCGGACGCCGCGCTTGGCGAAGCGTATGCAGACGCTTATCACCGCTACCGGGCGCTGTATCCTGCGATAAGGGGCGTTACGGCGTGAGCAGGCGCGAGGCGCCCCCCTCTGCCCTGCCGGGCATCTCCCCCTCAAGGGGGGAGATTGGCAGCTTTGGCGATGCCTCATTCCTTTCGACATTGGTCATTGGCGAAGGTCGTCCCGACAGCCGATCTCCCCCTTTGCGGGGGAGATGGCCGGCAGGCCAGAGGGGGGTGCCTCGGACCGTCTTTACCCAACTAGCCTCACTGCGCCGGCACCTTGTCCAGAAAGCCGGTCACGTTCCTCAGGCGGCCATTCTCGATGATGCCGATGTCGGTACCTTCGATGACGGATTCGCTGCCTTCCGGGCCGAGGTTCCACGAGAAGCGGATTGTGTCGGCAAAACCGTCGGGCGCGCCCTTCAGGGAGAAGCGGAAGCCGGGAAAGCGCTGCTGCACGCCGTCGATGAGCGCTCCGACGCCGGCATGTCCATCACCCTGCATCAGCGGATCACGGTAGCTGACGTCGTCGGTGAAGATCGCCTCGAGCAAGGCTGCGCGGCGGGCCGCGTCGCTCTCGTTCCAGGCGGCGATGTAACCTCCGGCGATCTTATTGAGGTCGGCCATGGTCTGTCTCCTTTGTTGACTGGCTTTGACGCGACCGTTTTCGCCCGGGGAAAGAACGCAACCAATTACGCCTGAGGTAATCAGGGTGCCATTCGAGAGGAGAAAATCATGAGCAGCGGGTTTTTCGGCGACATCCAGAAGATCAAATATGAAGGGCCGGACTCGACCAATCCGCTCGCCTACAGGTTCTACAATCCCGACGAGGTGGTGGCAGGCAAGCGGCTGGAAGACCATTTGCGCTTTGCGGTTGCTTACTGGCACTCCTTTGCCTGGCCGGGGGGCGATCCGTTCGGCGGCCAGACTTTCGACCGGCCGTGGTTCCCGAAGGCGGGCGGCGTCGACACGATGGAACTGGCAAAACTGAAGGCTGACGTCGCCTTCGAAATGTTCTCGCTGCTCGGCGCGCCCTATTTCTGCTTCCACGACGCCGACGTACGGCCGGAGGGCAAGGATTTTGCCGAGAGCGCCGCGCGTCTCGACGAGATCGCCGACTATTTTGCCGGCAAGATGAAGCAGACGGGTGTCAAGCTCCTGTGGGGCACGGCCAACCTGTTCTCCCATCGCCGTTTCATGTCGGGCGCCGCCACCAATCCCGACCCGGATGTGTTTGCATACGCTGCGGCCACAGTGAAAAGCTGCATCGACGTCACCAAGCGGCTGAAGGGCGAAAACTACGTTCTGTGGGGCGGGCGCGAAGGATATGAGACGCTGCTCAACACCGACCTTGCGCGCGAGCAGGAGCAGGCCGGCCGCTTCCTTAGCCTGGTCGTCGACTACAAGCACAAGATCGGCTTCAAGGGCACCATCCTGATCGAGCCGAAGCCGCAGGAGCCGACCAAGCACCAGTATGATTACGATGTCGCGACCGTTTACGGCTTCCTCAAGCGCTTCGGCCTGGAAAAGGAGGTCAAGCTCAATATCGAGCAGGGCCACGCCATCCTGGCCGGACATTCCTTCGAGCACGAACTGGCGCTGGCCAATGCGCTCGGCATCTTCGGCTCCATCGACATGAACCGCAACGACTACCAGTCGGGCTGGGATACCGACCAGTTCCCCAACAACGTGCCGGAGATGGCGTTGGCCTATTACCAGGTTCTGCAGGCAGGTGGCTTCAAGACCGGCGGCACCAATTTCGACGCCAAGCTGCGCCGCCAGTCGCTCGACCCGCAGGACCTGCTGATCGGGCATATCGGTGGCATGGATTCTTGCGCGCGCGGCCTCAAGGCCGCTGCCCGCATGATCGAGGACAAGGCGTTGTCGGCGCCGCTGGCCGAACGCTATGCCGGGTGGAACACCTCTGAAGGCAAGGCGATGCTTGCCGGCAAGAGGACGCTGGAAGAGATCGCCGAGCGCGTCGTCAAGCAGAAGATCGAGCCTGAGCCGAAGTCCGGCCGCCAGGAATTGCTGGAAAACATCGTCAACAGATACGTCTGAACGATCGGCTCTTGAACCAGACCCGCCAAGGTACCGAAAAACGTTGGTGGCTAGCGTTCGATCCAGCCGAGAGAATGGCTTTACCCAAAAGGTGGGCAGCGGCGACATCGTTTTGCCCGTTGCCGCCCTCCAATCACCTCGCTCTTGCCTTCAAACAGCCGTCACGAATCTCCTATAAGGATGCTGCGTGGCGGAGCCGAAGAAGGAGGCGAACCGATGCAGAACGAACATGAAATCGACGCCCTGCTCTCACCGGGCGAAACAGGCTCCATCATCGATCGGCTGATGGCCATGCCGCGCAAGACCGACGATGCAAGGCTCTCGAACGAATGGGATCGCGCCGTCAGCAACCGTTTTGAAATCCGGCTGGTCAAGCAGATGCGCTCGCAACTCGACGGTGACCGCCGGGACGCCGCCTGATCGCACGTTCCATACCCCTGGCTAACCGCGGCGCAACCTGACCGGCGCTTCGCCGAAAGCCCTTGAAAATGCCCTTGAAAACGCCGCGGCGGACGAGAAGCCGGTGCGCGCGGCGATATCGGCCATCGCCACCCGCGTATCGACGACCAACCGGCGCGCCGCGCCCAGGCGCAGTCTGAGATAGTAGGCGCCCGGCGTCTCGCCGATCGACTTGCGGAAGATGCTTTCCAATGTCCGCGCCGTCACGCCGGCGCGCTTGGCCACCGCGTCTATGGTCAGCGGCTGGTCGACATGCGATTCCATCAGCCGGATGGCCTGCGCCAGGCGTGGGTCAAAGCCGTCGAGCCGGCCGAGAGAGACCAGTGGCTGCGCGTCCGTCGCAGCGCGGGCCTGATCATAGATGAAGACGCTGGCGACATCGAGCGCAACGGCCATGCCGAGCCGCGTGCGAATGAGATGCAGCATCAGGTCGAAGGTCGGCGACGCGCCACCCGAGGTGAAGACCGGGCCATCGATGACATAGCGGTCGGGCCGGACATCGACGCCCGGAAAGGCCGAGGAAAAATCCTCCATGTCTTCCCAGTGGGTAGTGGCGCTGCGTCCTTCCAGCAGGCCCGCGCGCGCCACAAGCCAGGTGCCGGCCTCGACGCCGCCGCAGGCGCGCGCCGTCCGCGCCGCGCGGCGCAGGCCTGACAGCAGGGTTGATGTTGCGTAGTTCTGGGTGCCGAAACCGGCGACGACGACAAGAACGTCTGTCGGTTCGGCCGCATCGAAACGGCCACTGACCGCCACTGGCAGGCCGCAAGTGGTGACCGGAGCCTCACCGGTCACCGAGACCAGCTTGAAATCGAACAAGGTCTCGCCGGAAATGCGGTTGGCGGCGCGCAGCGGATCGACGGCCGAGGCGACGCACATGATGGACGAGCCGGAAAACACCAGCAACGTCACCTTGAGCGGCGACCGTTCGGCGCGAAAGATCGTTGGCTTTTCGCTTTTGATCATGAGAGCTTCGTAAAACGCAAAGCAGTTTCCGGCAAGTCAGTCATTGTTGGCCCTACTGGTGCATGCCGTCACTCCAAAGCGCTTTCCACTGTTGGACGACATGCATGGCTATCTCGATTGGGAGGACATTCGATGCCGCTCGCGATGAACCGTGAGGTCTTCATTACCTGTGCCGTGACCGGGTCCGGCGGCTCCCAGGATCGCAGCCCGCATGTGCCGCGCTCGCCCAAGCAGATCGCGGATTCTGCCATCGACGCGGCAAAGGCGGGTGCGGCCATCGTCCACTGCCATGTCCGCGACCCCGACACCGGCAAGCCGAGGCGCGACGTGCATCTCTATCGCGAAGTGACGGAGCGCATCCGCGCGGCGAACGTCGATGTCATCCTGAACCTGACCGCCGGCATGGGCGGCGACATGGTGTTCGGCTCGCCCGAGGCGCCGTTGCCGCTCAACGAGAAGGGCACCGACATGGGCGGCGCCAGTAACCGCGTGGAACATGTGCGCCAATGCCTGCCCGAGATCTGCACGCTGGACTGCGGCACGATGAATTTCGCCGAAGCCGACTATGTCATGACGAACACGCCCGGCATGCTGCGCGCCATGGGCGGCATGATGACGGCGCTCGGCGTCAAGCCGGAGATCGAGGCTTTCGACACCGGCCATCTTTGGTTCGCCAAGCAACTGGTCGAGGAAAAGGTGCTCGATGCCGACGCCCTGGTGCAGCTCTGCATGGGCGTGCCATGGGGTGCGCCTGACGACCTCAACACTTTCATGGCGATGGTCAACAATGTGCCGTCAACCTGGAACTGGTCGGCCTTTTCCATCGGCCGCAACCAGATGGCCTATGCCGCCGCTGCCGTTCTCGCGGGAGGCAATGTCCGCGTCGGCCTCGAGGACAATCTGTGGCTCGACAAGGGCGTCCTGGCGACCAATGCGCAGCTCGTCGAGCGCGCCGCCAGCATCGTCACCAATCTGGGCGCCCGCGTCCTGGGGCCCGAGGAAGTGCGCAAGAAGCTGAACTTGACCAAGCGGGCGCCGATAGCGGCTTGAGTTGGAGGGACCCGGCATGGCTACCGTCAAATTCACCGCGATGAAGGATGGCGACAGGGACGACTACGCGTTCCTGACCGCGCATGAGACCGATTATGCCGCCAGGACAGGCGAGCGCCTGCTCGACGCGCTGGTGCAGCTCGACGAGGGTCTTTCGGGTTACAAGATCACCCGGCTCGGCCATTCCCTGCAGGCGGCCACACGCGCTTGGCGCGACGGCGCCGACACGGACTGGATTGCCTGCGCGGTGCTGCATGATATCGGCGACATCTACGCGCCCTATAATCATGACGAATATGCCGCTTCGATCCTGAAGCCGTTCGTGCGCGAACAATGCACCTGGGTGGTGGAAAAGCATGGCGACTTCCAGCGGCTCTATTACGCCCACCATGTCGGCGGCAATCGCCACGCGCGCGACCGCTTCGCCGGCCATGCCTATTTCGACGATTGCGACCAATTCTGCGAGCGCTGGGACCAGTCGAGCTTCGACCCCGACTACGACACGCTGCCGATCGAGTTCTTCCGGCCTTTCGTGCTCGAGGTCTTTGCCCGCAAGGCATACGACCCGGCGGTGATCCGCGCCGGCGAACGCGTGCCTCTCGTCGATTCAGAAACCGCCAGTACCAGAACCGGAGCGTCAGCATGAGCATCATCAACAAGGCGGCCGCCATCGGCGGCGGTGTCATCGGCGCCGGCTGGGTGGCGCGCCTGCTGCTCAACGGCATCGACGTTTCGATCTTCGATCCCGATCCCGAAGCGTCGCGCAAGGTCTCCGAAGTGATGAAGGGCGCGCGGCGCGCCTACAAACAGATGGTGCCGGGCGGCCTGCCCGTGGAAGGCAGGCTGACCTTCGCCAAGACCATCGCCGAGGCTGTTGCCGATGCGGACTTCATCCAGGAAAGCGTGCCCGAACGGCTCGACCTCAAGCATAAGGTGCTGGCCGAGATCGACACCCATTCGCCGGCCAACGCCATTGTCGGCTCGTCGACCTCCGGCATCAAGCCGACCGACATGCAGGTGGCCATGAAGAAACATCCGGAGCGGTTGGTGGTCGGCCATCCGTTCAATCCTGTCTATCTTCTGCCGCTGGTCGAGATCGTCGGCGGCGAACAGACCTTCCCCGAAGCAATCGAGGTCGCCAAGGAGATCTATGCCTCGATCGGCATGAAGCCGGTGGTCATCCGCAAGGAAATCGAGGCTTTTGTCGGCGACCGTCTGCTGGAGGCAGCATGGCGCGAGGCGCTGTGGCTGATCAAGGACGGCATCTGCACGGTCGAGGAACTCGACGACATCATGCGCTATGGCTTCGGCCTGCGCTGGGCGCAGATGGGCATGTTCCAGGTCTACCGCGTCGCCGGCGGCGAAGCCGGCATGCGCCACTTCATGGCGCAGTTCGGGCCCTGCCTGCAGTGGCCATGGACCAAGCTGATGGACGTTCCGGAATTCAACGACGAGTTGGTCGACCTCATCGCAACCCAGTCGGACGACCAGGCGCATGGCCTGTCGATCCGCGAGCTGGAGAGGATCCGCGATGACAATCTGGTCGCCATCATGGACGCGCTGTCGAAGCAGAACAAGGGTAAAGGCTGGGGCGCCGGCGCACTGCACAAGGACTACACCAAGCAGCTCGCCAAGCTGGCGGCCAAGAAGCCTTTGGCTTCCAAGGCGGGCGAGAAGGCCAAGGCTTTAAAGCCGGTGAAGAAGGCCGAAAAGAAAAAGACCGGCAAGAAGAAGGGCTGAGCCAATGGATTTCGGTCTTTCGGAAGAACAGAAACTCATCGTCGAAACGACGCGCGCCTTTGTCGAGAACGAGCTTTACCCGCATGAGCGTGAGGTCGAGCGCACCGGTGTCCTGCGCCGCGACCTGATCGAGGAGATCAAGGCCAAGGCGATCGAGGCCGGTCTCTACGCCGCCAACATGCCCGAAGAGGTCGGCGGCGCTGGGCTCGATACGGTGAGCTGGCTACTCTACGAAAAGGAACTCGGCCGCGCCAACTACGCACTTCATTGGACCTGCGTGGCGCGCCCCTCCAACATCCTGCTAGCCGGAACGCCGGAGCAGCGTGAAAAATACCTGTTTCCGTGCATCCGTGGCGAGAAATGGGACTGCCTGGCGATGACCGAACCGGGCGCCGGCTCAGACCTGCGCGGCATGAAGGCGACCGCTGTGCAAGACGGCGACGATTGGGTGCTGAATGGCACCAAGCATTTCATCAGCCATGCCGATCTGGCCGACTTCGCGATTGTCTTCATGGCCTCGGGCGAGGAGGATTCGCCACGCGGCAAGCGCAAGAAGATCACAGCCTTCTTCGTCGACAAGGGCACCAAAGGTTTTACGGTTCGCGACGGCTACCGCAACGTTTCGCATCGCGGCTACACCAATTCTATCCTGGAATTCGACGATTGCCGGCTGCCGGCCGCCCAGGTTCTTGGCGAAGTGCACAAGGGTTTCGAAGTCGCCAACTCCTGGCTCGGCGCCACCCGCCTGCAGGTCGGCGCCACCTGTCTCGGCCGTGCCGAGCGGGCGCTTGGCCACGCGGTGGAATATGCGGCGCAACGCCAGCAATTCGGCCAGCAGATCGGCAAGTTTCAGGGCGTGTCGTTCAAGCTCGCCGACATGGCGAGCGAGCTGAAGGCCGCCGACCTGATGGTCTTCGAAGCCGGCTGGAAATACGATCAGGGCACCGTCACTGACCGGGACATGGCCATGGCCAAGTTGAAGGCCAGCGAAATGCTCGCCTTCGTCGCCGACGAGGCGATCCAGGTCCATGGCGGCATGGGATTGATGGATGATCTGCCGCTGGAGCGCATCTGGCGCGACGCCCGTGTCGAACGCATCTGGGAAGGCACGTCGGAGATCCAGCGCCATATCATTTCGCGGGCGCTGCTGCGCCCGTTCGGGGCCTGAGCATGCACAAACTCGAGCGCCTTCTACGCCCGAAATCGATAGCCGTGTTCGGCGGGATACAGGCGGCCGCCGTCGTCGCGCAGTCGATCAAGATGGGTTTTGCCGGCGAGATCTGGCCGGTGCATCCGACCAAGGACGAGGTCGCCGGCCGCAAAGCCTATCGTTCAGTGGCCGACCTGCCGGGCGCGCCCGATGCCGCTTTTGTCGGCGTCAACCGGCATCTGACCATCGAGGTCGTCAAGGCCCTGGCGGAACGCGGCGCAGGCGGGGCCGTCTGCTTTGCCGCCGGCTTCCTCGAAACCGAAGCCTATGACGACGACGGCGAGCGGCTGCAGGCCGAACTTGTCGCCGCCGCCGGGTCGATGCCGATCATCGGGCCGAACTGCTATGGCCTGATCAACTATGCGGACGGTGCGCTATTGTGGCCCGACCAGCATGGCGGCATAAGGTTGGCCGAAGGCGGCAAGGGCGTCGCCATCATCACGCAGTCGTCCAACATCGCCATCAACATGACCATGCAGAAGCGCGGCCTGCCGATCGCCTTCCTGATGACCGCCGGCAACCAGGCGCAGACGGGCCTGTCCGAAATGGCGCTCGGCCTGATCGAGGACGAAAGGGTTACGGCGCTCGGCCTGCATATCGAGGCCTTCGATTCGGTCGCCGGCTTCGAAAGACTGGCCGCGAGGGCGCGGGAACTGAAGAAGCCGATCATCGCCATGAAGGTCGGCCGCTCTGAACAGGCGCGTCAGGCGACGGTCTCGCACACCGCCTCTTTGGCCGGCTCGGACGCCGCTTCGGGCGCCTTCCTGAAACGGCTGGGCATCGCCCGCATCGATTCCATCCCCGCCTTCATCGAGGCGCTGAAGCTCCTGCACATCACCGGGCCGCTGCCGGGCTACACGCTGTCCTCGATGAGTTGCTCGGGCGGCGAGGCATCGGTGATGGCCGACAGCGCCGAGGGCCGCCGGGTCAAATTCCCTGTGCTGACCGAGGCGCACCGCGCCCATGTGAAGTCTACGCTTGGACCTCTGGTGGCCGTCGCCAACCCGCTCGATTATCACACCTTCATCTGGAACAATGAACCGGCGATGACCGCCACCTTCACCGCCATGGTGTCGGGCGGTTTCGACTTGAACATGCTGGTGCTCGACTTTCCGCGACCCGACCGCTGTTCGGTCACCGACTGGTGGGCGACTCTGCGCGCCTTCGAATCGGCGCTGAAGACCAACGAGGCGCATGGCGCGATTGTCTCCTCGCTGCCTGAGAACCTGCCTGAGGAGTATACCGCCGAACTCATGGCGAGGGGCATGGTGCCCTTGTTCGGCATTTCCGAGGCCATGGACGCCGCGCAGGCCGCGGCCTTTATCGGCTGGGCTTGGCGCGAGCCGCAGGCACAGCCGATCGACACCTCCGCTGCAGGAGCGGCCGGCGGCGAGCATGCGACCCCGGACGAGGCAGAGGCCAAGTCTCGGTTGATCAAGGCCGGGCTTCCGGTGCCGAAAGGCGAGCGCGCCGGGAATGCGGTCGAGGCCGTCATTTCTTCGATGGCGCTCGGCTTCCCTGTCGCCGTGAAGGCCTTGGGCGTCAGCCACAAATCCGAGGTCGGTGCCGTCAGGCTCAACCTCAGGGATGCCGAATCCGTCAGCGCGGCGGCGCATGATCTGCTGCCACTCGGCACCGGCCTCTATGTCGAGCGCATGGTGCGCGACGGTGTCGCCGAGCTCCTGGTCGGCTTCACCCGCGATCCGATGTTCGGCGCGGTGATGACGCTCGGCACCGGCGGTGTGCTCGTCGAACTGCTTCGCGACAGCGTCACGCTGATGTTGCCGGCGACCCGCGACGACATCGAGGCGGCGCTGCGCGGCCTCAAATTGTTTCCGCTACTGGACGGCTATCGCGGCCGTCCGAAAGCCGATGTCGCGGCCGCGATCGACGCCATCGCGGGCATTGCCGCCTTCGTGCAGGCGAATGCGGGCGAGATCGAGGAGCTCGACATCAATCCGCTGATCGTCTGCAGCGAAGGCAAGGGCGCCTGGATCGCCGACGCATTGCTGGTGCTGGGAGAGAACAAGAATGTCTGAGGTCATTTCCACCCGCCACGAGGGAACCATCCTCGAGGTCACGCTCGACCGGCCCAAGGCCAACGCCATCGACCTGAAGACCTCGCGCCTGATGGGCGAGACGTTCAAGGCGTTCCGCGACGATCCGGAATTGCGCGTCGCCATCGTCAAGACCGCCGGCGACAAGTTCTTCTGCGCCGGCTGGGACCTGAAGGCCGCGGCCAGCGGCGAAGCGGTCGACGGTGATTATGGCGTCGGCGGTTTTGCCGGCCTGCAGGAGCTGCGCGACCTGAACAAGCCGGTCATCGCCTGCGTCAACGGCATGGCTGTTGGCGGCGGGTTCGAACTGGCCCTGTCCTGCGACCTCATCTATGCGTCCGACCATTCATCCTTCGCCCTGCCCGAAATCCGCGCCGGCACGCTGGCCGACGCCGCGACGATCAAGCTGCCGAAGCGCATCCCCTATCATGTCGCCATGGACCTGCTGCTGACCGGCCGCTGGATGGATGTCGCCGAAGCGCATCGCTGGGGCCTGGTCAACGAGGTTCTGCCCAAGGAGAAGCTCGAGGACCGCGTCTGGGAGATCGCCCGGCTCCTGGCCGGCGGCCCGCCGCTGGTGTTCGCAGCGATCAAGGAGACGGCGCGCGTGGCCGAGTCGCTGACTTTCCAGGATGCGATGAACCGCGTGACGCGACGGCAATTGCCGACGGTGGATGCGCTGTATGGATCGGACGATAATATGGAAGGCTTCCGCGCTTTTGCCGAGAAGCGCGACCCGGTTTGGAAGGGGAAGTGACGTCTGAGATGGCGGCGCGCCCACCATGACCGACTACACCAATCTCATCGACGCCGAGACATGGGCGTTCATCGAGCGGACCAATTCCTATTACCCGCCCGACACGATCGACTACACGATCGTACAGCAGCGGGAAATATACGACCGTATGTGCCGGGAATTCTTTGCCGGCTATCCCCAGGGCGTCATCGTTGAAACGTCCACGGTAGATGCCCCTGCCCACCGAATCCCTATCCGCATCTATCGAGGCGGGACGCAGGCGGCAGCGACGGTGCTCTACTTCCACGGCGGCGGCTTCATCCTCGGTGGACTGGAGAGCCATGACGATGTCTGTGCCGAGCTCTGCGCCCGAACCGGCCACGAGGTAGTCTCCGTCGACTACCGGCTGGCGCCGGAGCACCCGCATCCGGCCGCCTTCGACGATGCGATAAAGGCTTTCGCGTGGGCCGCTTCCACGCGCGATCGTCCCATCCTGCTTTGCGGCGACAGCGCCGGCGGCAATCTCGCCGCCGCCGTCAGCCATGCCACGCGTGCTGGCGCGAGAAGACCTGTCGGCCAGGTGCTGATCTATCCAGGCCTCGGCGGCGACCGCTCGAAAGGGTCCTATGTAACGCATGCCGAAGCGCCCATGCTGACGGTCCGAGACCTCGAATTCTACAAGCATATACGCACCGGCGGGGCGGATCGTGGCATTGATGCGACGCTGGCTCCGCTTACCGACACCGACTTTTCCAACCTGCCGCCGACGGTGCTGATTACCGCGCAATGCGATCCGCTATCATCGGATGGCGAGACCTATCGCGACCGGATCATGGCAGCCGGCGGGAGCGCCGTCTGGGTCGAGGAGCCAGGCTTGGTGCATGGCTATCTCAGAGCGCGGCATACGGTCGGTCGGGCCGGCGAAAGTTTCACCAGGATCGTCGAGGCGGTGACCGCTCTCGGCAAGGGCGACCGGCTCTTGTAGAGTGGGGATAGCGGGATCCTATTGCACGGCGGCCGCTGCCGCCCTGCCGGCGCCACGGCCGGAAAAGATGCAGCCGCCGAGGAAGGTGCCTTCGAGCGCCGCATAGCCATGCATGCCGCCGCCGCCGAAGCCCGCGGCTTCGCCAACGGCGTAGAGCCCGGGCACGGGCTCGCCATCGGCACCCAGCACGCGGCTGTCGAGATCGGTCTGCAGGCCGCCCAGCGTCTTGCGGGTCAGGATGTTCAGCCGCACCGCGATCAGCGGCCCGCTTGCCGGGTCGAGGATCTTGTGCGGCTTGGCCGTGCGGATGAGACGGTCCCCCAGATAGGCCCGCGCTCCCCGCAAGGCGGTGACCTGCATGTCCTTGGAGAACGGATTGTCGAGCTGGCGGTCGCGCGCGCGAATCTCTCGCTCGACCTGAGCAAGATCGAGCAGCGGCTCGCCACCGACCAGCGCGTTCATGCGGGCAACCAGCGTCGAAAGGTCGGCTTCGACGATGAAGTCCTCGCCCTTCTCCATGAAGGCGCGCACCGGCCCGGGAATGCCCGAAGTGGCGCGGCCGAGCACCTGGCGCCAGCTCTTGCCGGTCAGGTCGGGGTTCTGTTCGGAGCCCGACAGCGCGAACTCCTTCTGGATGATCTTTTTGGTCAGGATGAACCAGGAATAATCGAAGCCCGTACTCATGATGTGGGAGAGCGTGCCCAGCGTGTCGAAGCCTGGATAAAGCGGCACCGGCAGGCGCTTTCCACGGGCGTCGAGCCAGAGGGACGATGGGCCCGGCAGGATGCGGATGGCATGGTCCGTCCAGACCGGCGCCCAGTTCCTGATGCCCTCGACATAGTGCCACATGCGGTCGCGGTTGATGATCGAGCCGCCGGCCTGTTCCGTGATCGCCAGCATGCGGCCGTCGACATGGTCAGGCACACCGGTGATCATGCGCTTGGGCGGCGCGCCGAGCCGTTGCGGCCAGTTTTCGCGGACGAGCTGATGGTTGGCGCCGATGCCGCCGGAGGCGACGATCACGGCTTGCGCGTGCAACTCGAAATCGCCGGCCACATCGCGCGAACTCTTGCGGCCACGCTCAACGGCGCTCGGTTGCAGGATGACGCCGCGTATACCGGTCACGACCGCGCCCGTACGCGTCAGTTCGTTGACGCGGTAGCGAAACCTGAAGCTGACCAATCCCCGCTTCTGCGCCTCGCGCACGCGCTGCACAAACGGTTCGAGCACGCCCGGGCCGGTGCCCCAGCTGATGTGGAAACGCGGCACCGAATTGCCGTGGCCAATGGCGTTGCCGCCGCCGCGCTCGGCCCAGCCGACGACTGGAAAGAATTTCAGGCCCCGCTGCAGAAGCCAGGAGCGCTTCTCGCCGGCGGCGAAGGCGACATAGGCTTCGGCCCATTTGCGCGGCCAGAAATCCTCAGGCCGGTCGAAAGCGGCTGTTCCCATCCAGTCCTCGAGCGCCAGGTCGTGCGAATCGCGGATGCGCATGCGCCGCTGCTCGGGAGAATCCACCAGGAAAAGCCCGCCGAACGACCAGAATGCCTGGCCGCCCAGAGACTGCTCCGGCTCCTGGTCGACAATGATGATCTTCTTGCCGGAATCGGCCAGTTCCGCGGCTGCAACCAACCCGGCCAGGCCCGCGCCGACAATGATCACATCCGCGTCGTCAGCCATTGTTCCTCCGGGATCAGCCGCCAATTCCCGACGGAGGTCAGACGGTCTCCCAGCTGCCGTCCTTGTCGCCGGCGCGGAAGATTGCGTCGATGACCTTCTGGTTGAGGATGGACTCCTCCAGGGTGAAGACACGCTCCTTGCTGCCCTGTGCCGCTCGCGCGAAGGTCTCGACCTCGAGCCGGTACTGCTGCGTGCCGGGGAAGCGAAATACCTGCGCTTCGCTGTGATTCTGGTTGTGCAGTTCGACCCTATGATGGTCGTACAGCCCGGCATTGAAGGGCGAGAACAGTTCGATGAAACCCGTCTCGCCGTGGAACACCATGACTTGGCGCGCCGCCATCTGCGTGGACAGGTAGAAGGACAGTTCGAAATCACCGAAATCGGCGCGGATCGAAGAATAGATGTCGGTGCCGAATTTCTTGTCGCGCTCGATCTTCGCCTGAACGCGCAGCGGCTCCTTGCCGGTCGAAAAGCGCGTCGACACGGTCGGGTAGACGCCGATGTCCGGCAGCGCGCCGCCGCCGAGGTCGAGCTGGTTGCGCATGTTGTTTGGGTCGACATTGTAATAGGAGAACGCGCCTTGGACATGGCGCAGCCTGCCGATGGCGCCGGCAGCAATGAGGTCGCGCACCTTGATCCATTGCGGATGGTAGATGACCATGAAGGCCTCGCAGACCAGAACTTTCTTCTGATCGCGCAGCTTGATCAGTGGCGGGATCTCCCTGGCGTCGAGCGCCAACGGCTTTTCGACCAGAACATGCTTGCCCGCTTCGATGGCCTTCGCCGTCCATTCGACGTGCTGCGAGGTCGGCAGCGGGATGTAGACGCCGTCGATCTCCGGCGAGGCCAGCAACTCCTCATAGGAACCGAAGGCGTGGCGGGCGCCGAAGCGCTCGCCCAGCGCCTTCGCCTTCGACAGGTCGCGGCTGGCGATCGCCGCCAGCACGCCGTTCTCCGACTCCACGATCGCCGGCAAAAGCTGCTCGCGACCGATCTTGGCCGTCGACAACACACCCCATCGGAACATCGCACTCTCTCCCTGTCGGTTATAGGTGAGGAGACTTGCCTGAAATCTGCGGAAAAGCCAATGCGGGGTGTGGGTTTCCTCGCCCCACGAAGTGGGGAGAGGTAGCCCGGCGAAGCCGGGACGGAGAGGGGGCGCCTTCGTGAAGTGCCCAACCTGCCGCTTCGAGCACCCTTGGACGTATGTCTGATCGAGGGGTGCTGCCACCACGAAGGCGCCCCCTCTCCGTCTCGGGCTTCGCCCGAGCCACCTCTCCCCCGCGTTGCGGGGGAGAGGAACCAGGCCGCGCTATCCCCTTTTTCCCGTCAGCATCATGTCGAAATCGACGATGTTGGAATAGATCGGCGTGCCGACATCCATGCCATAGCGCGACCTCAGCACCTTGCCCGTGACATGAAATTTAATGGTGCCGCCCTTGAGGCCGCCAAGCTCGGCCGTGAACTTTTCCGGATACGTCTTGCCGCGCGCCGTCAGCCGGCCGGCAACGAGTGCTGTGGTGTCGCTGGTGCGCGTCACGCTGGTGGAACGGAACCGGATTTCGGGGCTGTTGGCCGCATCGAACACGGCGTCGGAGCGCAGGAATGCATCGATACGGCCCTGGCCGGTGCCGACGCTTTCGGGAAAGATGGTGAAGTTAACCTCTGAGCGGCCGACATCGCCATTATCGATGCGGATCGAGCCCTTGAAGCGAGCAAAGGAACCATTGAGCCCGCCGCCGCCGACCTTGCCTATGGAGAAGCGGATGCTGGATGTAGCGGGGCTGATCGAATAGGTGCCGGCGGCGTCGCCAAGCGCGACGGCCGCTGAGACAGGCATGGCTAGGCAAGCGGCGACCGCCGCAAATCCGAGGATGCGCGCATACATGGGATATTCCTTCTGGAGGCGGCGCCCTTTACTGCGCCCTCGGGTCCATGAACGACCGAACCCGGCGCTCTATTCCACGTCTATTCTGACGATGGCGTGATCATGCGCTTCAGCACGGCATCCCCGAGCTGGAAGTGATGGCGCAAGGCCGCCGCGATATGGACCGTGACCAGCGCCATGCCGGCATAGGCGAGATACCAATGCGCGGCCGCCCAGAAACTTTCGGCGGCATCCGATTCGGCGAGCGGCAGGTTCGGCATGATGAACAGGTTGAACGGCAGGCTTGGGATCTCCAGCGTCGACACCGACACCAGCGCCCAGCCCGACAAAGGCAGGGCAAGCTGAAACGCATAGAGCGCCAGGTGGGCGAGCGGCGCGGTGCGACGCTCGCACTGGCCAACCGAGAGCGGCAAGGGCGGCGTTGAATTGCCGAGACGCCAGGCGATCCGGAGGATGATCAGGCCAAGCAGCAGAAAGCCCAGGGACTTGTGGAGTTGGATCAGTTCGAACGCCGTTCGCTGGCTCGTAAGCCGCACCATGACGAAGCCAAGCCCGAGCTGACCCAGGAAGATCAGCGCGATCAGCCAGTGGAGAAGGATGGTTGCCCAGCCGTAGCGGGTCGCAGTGTTGGTGATGGCCGATTGCATAAATGGCAAACGGGTCTGGACCATGCTTTCTTCCTGACGATGACAGCGTCCCTCGCACTATTTACGGTGAGAGGATGCCGGCAGCCAGGTGAGAGGCAGCCCCACCTTGGCAAGGCGTACACTCAAAGTGAGAGACTGCTCTTTCACTGCCGCCGGCTAGCCGCTGACCTTGAAGAAATCGACAAAGGCCCTGAGCGCCGGCCGCATCTGGCGGCGACTGGGGTAGTAGACGAAGAAGCCGTCGAAGGGCGGGCACCAGTCCTCCAGCACGCGGATCAGCCTGCCGTTGGCCAGCGGCGCGCGGACATAGGGTTCGAAGACGAAGGCGAGCCCGGCGCCATCGACCGCCGCCTGGGCGACCAGATGGTCCTCGTCGAGGATCAGTGGCCCCTCCACCGCCATCTCGATCGCCTCGCCATCTTTCTCGAATTCCCAGCGATAGAGGATGCCACTGGAGAAGCGAAAGCGGATGCAACGGTGGCCGGCCAGGTCGCGCGGGTGGCGCGGCTTGGGATTGGCTTCGAAATAGGCCGGCGCGCCGACCACCGCGCCACGGAGATTCGGCCCTATCCGCACCGCGATCATGTCTCGCTGCAGACTCTCGCCCAGCCTCACGCCGGCATCGTATCCCCCTTCGACCACATCTGTGAAGCGATCCTCGACGACGATTTCCAGCACGATGTCGGGATAGGCCGTCGCAAAGGCGCCCAGCCGTGGCGTCAGCACAAGATGCGCCGCCGTGCGGGGGACGCTGAGCCGCAGGTTCCCGGCCGGCCGGTCGCGCGCCTCGACCGCCGTCTCCAGCGCCAGATCGATCTCCGACAGCGCGGGCCGCAATCGCTCCAGCAATCGCGCGCCTTCTTCGGTGGGCGCGACACTGCGCGTGCTGCGCGAGAGCAGGCGAACACCGAGCCGGGCTTCCAGGCTGGACACTGCATGGCTGACCGCCGAAGGCGCGATGGCTAATTCCCTCGCGGCGCCGCGAAAGCTACCGCATTGGGCCACTGTTGCCAGTACGGCCAGTTGGGAAAGATGCGCGCGATTCATTGATCTATATTTTGCTACAGCCTGCGCAGATGAGAGCCGATTATCGAACACGGTGCAAGGCGCTATTTCTGGCGCATCGCAACAAGGAGACGCGTCATGCAAACCCGCAAGTTAGGAAACGAATTGAATGTCTATCCCGTCGGCCTCGGCTGCATGGGCATGAGCTTCGCCTATGGCGGTCAAGCGGAAGCCGAGGCAATCCGGACGCTCCACCGCGCCGTCGAGATCGGCGTCAATTTCTTCGATACGGCTGAGGTCTATGGCCCTTACGAGAACGAAATCCTGCTCGGCAAAGCGCTGAAGTCGGTGCGCAACAATGTCACCATAGCTACCAAGTTCGGCTTCAGGATTTTGGAGGAAGGCACAGGCGTCGAGCGCATGGCCGGCGTGGACAGCCGTCCGGAACACGTCAAAGCGGTGGCGGAAGCCTCGTTGAAGAGGCTCGGCATCGATGTGATCGACCTCTACTACCAGCACCGCGTCGACCCCGGCGTACCGATCGAGGACACGGTCGGCGCCATGGCCGAACTCGTGCGTGAGGGAAAAGTGCGGGCGCTCGGCCTTTCGGAGGCAAGTGCGGCGACCATCCGTCGGGCGCATGCCGTGCACCCGATCGCCGCCGTGCAAAGCGAATACTCGCTGTGGAGCCGCGACCCCGAAGACGAGGTGTTCGCCGTCTGCCGCGAACTCGGCATCGGCTTCGTTCCGTATAGTCCGCTTGGCCGTGGCCTGTTGACCGGCACGATCGCCAAAGCCGAGGCTCTGAGCGACGACGATTGGCGCCGCACGCTGCCCCGCTTCCAGGCCGATGCCATGGCTGCCAATGCCGCTATCATCGCCACGCTGGAGAAGATGGCGGCTGAAAAAGGCGTGACCCCGGCACAGCTGGCACTGGCGTGGGTGCTGCATCAGGGCGATTTCATCGTGCCGATCCCCGGCGCGCGAAAGATCCGCCATCTGGAGCAGAACACGGCGGCGGCCGCGATCGAACTGAGCGCGGCCGAGGTGGCGGCGATCGGCGACGCGCTGTCGCCGGACAAGGTGATGGGCAAGCGCTACACGGACGAGGCGTTGGCGCTGGTGAATGGCTGACGGGATGGAGCAAGGGGCCGAGCAGCTTGGCACGACCCCTTGTTCTTCCGACGTGAGCTGCATGAAGGCCTACCCGCGCAGGACACCGCCGGTCTGCTTGCCGACATTCTCGACGACACGCCTGGCCAGGGCCTCGAAATCCTCGTCTGTCAGCGTCCGCTCGAGCGGCTGGATCGACACTTCTATGGCGATCGACTTCTTGCCCTCGCCGAGTGATGCGCCTTCGAAGATATCGAAGACCGAAACTCCCGATATCAGCTTCTTGTCGGCGGCCAGGGCGGCGCGCACCAGCGTGCCCGCCTCGACCGACTTGTCGACGACGAAGGCGAAATCGCGCTTCACCCCCTGGAAGGCGGACAGTTCCAGCTTCGGCTTTGTCTTCGTCGGCTTGGCCTTCGGCTCGGGCACGGCATCGACGAACACTTCGAACCCGCAGAGCGGCCCGGAGGCATCCAGCCCCTCCAGCGTCTTCGGATGGAATTCGCCGAATGTGCCGAGCACGGTCTTCGGGCCGAGCTTGATCGTGCCCGAACGGCCGGGATGATACCAAGCCGGACCGCGGGGCTCGATCTGCAGGCGATCGACCGGCGCGCCGCAGGCCTCGAGCGCCGCTATGGCATCGGCCTTGGCGTCGAACACGCCAACCGGGCCCGAATTGCCGGCCCAGTTGCGGCCGGAGCCTTCGAGCTTGGCGGTGCCGCGACGCACGCCGGCGGCGACGCGACGCTGCTGGTCCGCGCCGTCGCCCTCATAGGTGCCCGACACTTCGAACAGCGCGACGTCGCCAATGCCCCTGTCGGCGTTGCGCTGGGCAGCGGCGATCAGCCCTGGCAGCAGCGAAGGCCGCATGTCGGACATGTCGGCGGCGATCGGGTTGGCGAGCTTGAGCGCGGTCTGGCCGCCGCCGAACAGTTCCGCATGTTTAGCCGGGATGAACGACCAGGTGACGGCCTCCATCATGCCGCGCACGCCAAGCGCGCGCTTGGCCGTGCGGGTGCGGATCTGCAGCGTGGTCAGGATCCTGCCGTTGACGGCGTCGTGTGCACCGAGTGGCTGGGAGACGATGTTGTCGACCCCATGGATGC
The DNA here is from genome assembly GCF_020164785.1 of Mesorhizobium sp. ES1-1. GTDB lineage: Bacteria > Pseudomonadota > Alphaproteobacteria > Rhizobiales > Rhizobiaceae > Mesorhizobium. Next base: position 247,070 of record NZ_JAIUGX010000006.1, read on the forward strand.
GCATGACCTCCTCGACCAGATCGGCCTTGCCGTCGACATCCGGGCGCCAGGACGGCACGGCGACATTGACGACATCGCCGGAGCCTTCCGGCTTGAAACCAAGGCGAGAGAGGATATCGAGGCTGGTCGCCCCCGGCACCTCGATCCCGGTCAGCCGCTTCACTTCCGCCAGCGGGAAGCGCACCATTTTGGGGGTGTGGCCGGCATAGCCGACAACCTCGGTTTGCGCCGGCGTACCGCCGCAGAGATCGAGCACCAGCTTGGTCGCCAGTTCGATGCCGGGGACCATGAATTCGGGATCGACGCCGCGCTCGAAGCGGTAGCGGGCATCGGTGATGATGCTGAGCGTCCGGCCGGTGCGGGCGGTGGTGATCGGGTCCCAGAGGGCCGATTCGATCAGCACATCCGATGTGTGCTCGTCGCAGCCCGAATGCTCGCCGCCCATGATTCCGGCGATCGATTCGACGCCGTTGTCGTCTGCTATGACGCACATGTCCGGGGTCAGCGTGTATTCGCGGCCATCGAGCGCCAGGACCTTCTCGCCGTCGCGCGCATGACGCACGACGAGATTGCCGGCAACCTTCCTTGCGTCGAACACATGCAGCGGTCGGCCGCGATCGAAGGTCACGTAGTTGGTGATGTCGACTAGCGCGCTGATCGGCCGGAGGCCGATCGCGATCAACCGCTGCTGCAGCCATTTTGGCGACGGACCGTTCTTGACGCCGCGCACCAGCCTCAACGCGAAACCGAGGCAAAGCTCCGGCGCCTCGATGGTCACCTTGACCGGCGTCTCGCCCTTGCCAGCTATCGCTTCGATGGGATCGCTCTTGAGCGTGCCAAGGCCGCTCGCCGCCAGATCCCGGGCAATGCCGTAGACGCTGGTGGCGTCCGGGCGATTGGGCGTCAGATTGATCTCGATCAGAGGATCGTCGAGATGCGCATAGGCGGCGAAACTGGTGCCGACCGGCGCATCCTCGGGGAGGTCGATGATGCCATTATGCTCGTCGGACAGCTGCAGTTCCCGCTCGGAGCACATCATGCCGTGGCTTTCGACGCCCCTTATCTTGCCGACCGTCAGCGTCACGTCAATGCCGGGCACGTAGGCGCCGGGCGCGGCGAAAGCGCCGATGAGGCCTGCGCGGGCATTGGGCGCGCCGCAGACGACCTGCACGGGGGGCTTGCCGTTGCCGGTATCGACGGTCAGCACCCGCAGCCGGTCGGCATCGGGGTGCTGCACCGCCGTCAGCACCTTGGCGATGACGAAGGGCTTCAGGCTGGACTTGTCGTCGACATGCTCGACTTCGAGGCCGATCGACGTCAGCCGCTCGACGATCTCGCTGAGCGGCGCGTCGGTCTCGAGATGATCCTTGAGCCAGGAGAGGGTGAATTTCATGACTGTGTTCCGTCTAGTCTTTTGACGCTTGTTTTCAGAAGTCTCGGCAGGTCGTCCGACATATGCAGGTAAGGCAGTTGCTCGCTGACATAGGCATGCAGCGTCGGCTCGAAATCGGTCGGTGCGTCCATGGCGCCGAGCATGAAATAAATGTCATCCTCCAGCCGCTCATCGACATAGGCGATAGGCGAGCCGCAGATGCCGCAGAAGGAGCGCGTAACCGGCCCGTTCTCGAACATCTTTAGCGCCTTGCCGGTAAACGCCACCCGTTCCACCGCGAAGCCGACAAAGGCCGAGACCGGCGCGCCCGTCGCCCGCCGGCAATCGCCACAATGGCAATAGCTGACCTGCTGCGGTTCATCTGAAGCCTCGAACCGCACGGCGCCGCAGCGGCAACCACCGGCATGTGGCGCCGTCATGGGCTGAGGCCGCCGAACAAAGTGGGCATGTCGAGCGGACGGAAGCCGTAATGCGACAGCCAGCGGACGTCGGCGTCGAAGAAGGCGCGTAGGTCCGGCATGCCGTATTTGAGCATGGCGATGCGGTCGATGCCCATGCCCCAGGCAAAGCCCTGATATTCGTCCGGGTCAAGCCCGCCATGGCGCAGCACATTGGGATGCACCATGCCGCACCCGAGGATCTCCATCCAGTCGGAGCCCTCGCCGAAGCGCACCTCGCCCGGCCGCGAGCGGTCGCACTGGATATCGACCTCGAGGCTGGGCTCGGTGAACGGGAAGAAGGACGGCCGGAAGCGCATCTTCACTGACGGCACTTCGAAGAAAGCCTTGCAGAACTCCTCCAGCACCCACTTCATATTGGCGACATTTGCGGATTTGTCGATCACCAGCCCCTCGACCTGATGGAACATCGGCGAGTGGGTGGCGTCGGAATCCTGGCGATAGGTCTTGCCCGGAATGACGATGCGGATCGGCGGCTTCTGCTTCTCCATGGTGCGGATCTGCACCGGCGAGGTGTGGGTGCGCAGAAGCTTGCGCTCGCCCTTGTCGTCCGGCTGGAAGAAGAAAGTGTCGTGCATCTCGCGCGCCGGATGTCCCTCGGGGAAATTCAGCGCGGTGAAATTGTAGTGGTCGCTTTCGATATCCGGCCCCTCGGCGATGGCGAAGCCGAGGTCGCCGAAGATCGCCGCGATCTCGTCGATGACCTGGCTGATCGGATGGATGCGGCCACGCTCTGCCGGAGACTGGCGCACCGGCAAGGTCACATCGACTTTCTCGGCGGCGAGGCGCGCGGTGATTGCCACGTCCTTCAGTTCTGCCTTGCGAGCCGCCAGAGCCTCGGTGATACGGTTCTTGAGGCCGTTGATCGCCGGCCCCTTGACCTGACGCTCCTCGGCGCTCATCGCGCCCAGCGTCTTCAGCACTTCGGAGATCGATCCCTTCTTGCCAAGGGCGGCGAGGCGCACGGCTTCGATCGACGCCTCGTCGGCGGCCGAGGCGATATCTGCGAGCAGGGAAGCTTCCAGGGCTTCAAGATTTCCAGCGTTGGCGTTCACGGCGAAAACTCTCTCGGTCGGGCAACGCGCCATCCCCGGGCGTGTCACCAATTCGGTTACATCGGGCATAAGAAAAACCCGCGCCAGCCGTGCCAGCGCGGGTTCCCCAAATCAGAATTGCGAATGCTTGGGAAGCGCTGGGCTCGGAGCTCGATCCCGAAAAGTTGCAGACTTTTCGGGAAGATCGCGCTCCTCGCTAATTCCCCTGAAGCATGATGTCGTCCAAAAAGTCAGCAACTTTTTGGCATCATGCTTTAGGCGACAGCGCTTTCAAAAGCGTTCGGCGTGGTGTTCTTCAGATATTCGAGCGCAAGCTTGGCCTTGGCGACCAGGGCTGCGAAAGCCTGCGGCTCGTGGATGGCCATGTCGGAAAGGATCTTGCGATCGATTTCGATACCCGACTTGTTGAGGCCGTCGATGAAGCGGCCATAGGTCAGGCCATGCTCGTGCGTCGCGGCGTTGATGCGCTGGATCCACAGAGCGCGGAACGAGCGCTTGCGGTTCTTGCGGTCGCGATACGCGTACTGCATCGACTTTTCCACCGCCTGCTTGGCGATGCGGATGGTGTTCTTGCGGCGGCCGTAGAAGCCCTTGGCGGCTTTCAGGACCTTCTTGTGCTTGGCGTGCGAGGTGACGCCTCTCTTTACGCGTGCCATGTCATGATCTCCTTAAACGCTGTTCCTGAAACCGAAGGCTCAGAGGCCGTTCGGCAGAAAATTCTTGATGACCTTCTTGCCATCCGGTTCAGCCAGAACCATCGTGCCGCGGGCATTTCGAATGAACTTGTTGGAACGCTTGATCATGCCGTGACGCTTGCCGGCCGCAGCCGACAGGACTTTACCCGTACCTGTGATCTTGAACCGCTTCTTGGCGGCCGATTTGGTCTTCATCTTGGGCATTTTGCTACTCCGTTTCTATGAGGTCCCTGTCGTGCCTCCGGCACTCCACGCCTCTTGTCTTGTTCGCTTCAGGCCGACCAAAGCCCGAAAAGCAAATGAAACCGCCACGGCATGCCCTGCCGGGCGGTTTTCTTGAACGGCGGTCCTATACGTCAAAGACGGCCCGCGCGCAACACCCGCCTCGCCGCACATTCGCCGCGAGGTGGGACGCGACGAACTGTCCGATCAGGGCAGCGTAAACCAGATCGGCAGCATGCCGGACTGCTGGGCACCGTCGATCAGTTCGAACACCGGCAGCGCGATGAGGAATACCAGCCCGTCGAGCAGTGTGGTGAGCAGCAGGCGCGGCCTGAAGCTGCCTGTGTCGCCTTCCTGGTAAAGCGACAGGTTCGGGAAAAAGCGCGGCACCTTGTCCAGATAGGCCTGGTAGGGCGCACCGAGCGCCTCCTTGAGGAATTTCTCCTCGCGCAGAATGACGATGTGGAAGGCGCCCGCGCAAAGCAGCGCAAACAGGATGATGCCCGAGAAGGAGCCGATCTGGGCGCCCACGCCAGCCGCGGCCAGCGTCGAGAAGACATAGAGCGGATTGCGGGTGATCGAGTACGGCCCGCCCGTCACCACTTCCGACGATTTGCGTCCACCTATGTAGAGGGTCGACCAGAGCCGCCCGACAATGCCCAGGAAAATCAGCAGCACGCCGAACATCTCGATCGATTCATGCACCGGCGTATTCGGCGGGAAGGTCGATTGGCCGAACAGCAGCGCCAGAAACAGCACCACCACAAGTACGGCAAGAACCAGCCGGCGCATCTCCTGATAGTTGCCCAGGCCATGCTTGACGGCCTTGACGCCGGAAACCTTGACTTCATTGACCATGGAGGAATCCGATCGAAGAACTTTGCCGGCGATCGCGGCATCTGGCCAAGAAGCAGACGTCCCGCTGATCGCCGGGACGCCCTGGGACATGATTCAGGCGGATTTTAGCGCGATGACCAAGCCTGACGTCATCGTGTTCAAAGGCATGCATGGCATCATGCCTCTTTAGGCAACACAGCGACGAAACGGATGTCAGGCCGATGCGTCCTGAAACGATCGACTTTAGCGCGGTGACAGCACCATCATCATCTGGCGGCCTTCGAGCTTCGGTTCCGCCTCGACCTTGGCAATGGTCGCCACTTCCTCCCGCACCTTGTTCAGAAGCTGCATGCCGAGTTCCATATGGGCCATCTCGCGGCCACGGAAACGCAGAGTCAGCTTGACCTTGTCGCCTTCCTCGAAGAAACGGCGCACCGCCTTCATCTTAGTCTCGTAGTCATGGCTGTCGATGTTCGGGCGCATCTTGATCTCCTTGATCTCGATGACCTTCTGGTTCTTGCGCGCCTCGGCGGCCTTCTTCTGGTTGGCGTATTTCAGCTTGCCGAGATCGAGGATCTTGACGACGGGGGGCACCGCATTGGGCGATATCTCGACGAGATCGAGCCCAGCCTCTTCGGCGAGCAGCAACGCGTCGTTGATGGAAACATCGCCGCGGTTCTGGCCTTCGGCGTCGATAAGCTGGACCCGGGGAACCCGGATATCACGGTTTGAGCGCGGCCCATCCTTGGTTGGCGCCGCTGCTTTGAAAGGTCTGCGAATGGTCGTGGTCTCCTTGGCCGTTTCGTTCAGGGTTTTTGGTATCGATGCGTGGACGCGCCAATGTGGTGAGCGCGCGGGCGGAGTCAATAGCACAGCATTGACAGAAAATCACCCTGGTCGCGGGCCTGCACCAAACAAAGAAGCGTGGCGAGCACTTTCCGCTTCGGCGTCGGCTGTGCCAAAAGACCGCTGCGCCACGGAGAGGCGTTAGGAAAAATGCGATGACCGACACGCCCCCTGTCTTCCTGGATGTCGACGGCTCGAGAATCGCGGTACGCCACGCGGCCGGCGCCGCGCCGGGTGTCGTCTGGCTGGGCGGCTACAAATCGGACATGCTGGGCACCAAGGCCCAGACGCTGTCGGACTGGGCGACGCAGGAAGGCCACGCCTTCCTGCGCCATGACTATTCCGGCCATGGCGAATCCGGCGGCGCCTTTGCCGACGGCACGATTTCGAAATGGCTGTCGCAAAGTCTTGCCGTGTACCGACATTTCACAAGCGGCGAACAAATCCTCGTCGGCTCCTCGATGGGGGCCTGGATCGCCTTGCGCATGGTGCAGGAGCTGCGCAAAACTGGCGACTTCAGCGTCGTCGGCCTGGTGCTGCTGGCGCCCGCCCCCGACTTCACCAGCGAACTCGTCGAACCGGGCCTGACCGAGGCGCGCAAGCGCGACCTTGCCGAAAAGGGCTTCTTCGAGGAGCCATCCGACTATTCCGCCGCGCCCTATATCTACACAAGGGCGCTTATCGAGGATGGGCGCGACAATAGGGTGATGACGGGCCCGATCGACACGCATTGCCCGGTGCACATTCTACAGGGACTGGCCGACGCCGACGTGCCGGCAAGCCATGCGCTGAAGCTGGTCAGCCTGCTGCCCGCCGACGACGTAACGCTGTCGCTCATTCCCGATGGCGACCATCGCCTGTCGCGACCGCAGGATCTCGACATGCTGGTGCGGGGCGTCGCCGCCATGGTGCAGAGGGGAAGCTGATGCGCCTGTCCATTCCGATTTCCGCCTTCGTGGCGGCTATCGTCGGTTTCGGCGGGACGCTGGCCGTCGTCATCGCCGCCGCCACGGCGGTGGGCGCGACGCAGGTCGAGACGGCGAGCTGGGTGACGGCGATCTGCCTGGCGATGGCGATCGAGAGCCTTTGGCTGTCCTGCCGCACGAAGATGCCCGTCATCACGGCGTGGTCGACGCCGGGCCTGGCGCTGATCGCGGCATCGACCGGCTTTTCGATCCATGACGCTGTCGCGGCCTTCATCGTCACCGCCATCTTGTTAATCGCCACGGGCCTGTTCCGCCCCTTGACGCAGCTGATCTCCAGGATACCGCCCTCCGTCGCTTCGGGAATGCTGGCCGGCATCGTGGTCACCTTCGCCCTCAACGCGGTCAAGACCATCCCGGTCGATCCATGGTTGATCCTGCCGCTGATCGCGGCCTTTTTCGTCATTCGCCTGTTCAACCCGGCGCTCTCGGTCCTGGCGGTGCTGATCGGCGGCGGCCTCGCCGCCTTCCTGACTGGCCGGGTCGGCGGCCTGCCGACCCCGGAGCTGTCGACGCTGACGTTTGTTGCGCCTGAATTCAGCGCCAGGGCAATCATCGGCCTTGCGCTGCCGCTCTATCTCGTCACCATGGCGTCGCAAAACCTTTCCGGCCTCGCCGTTCTGCGCGCCGCCGGCTACGATCCGGAGCCCGGTCCACTGATCGGCGTCACCGGCCTGTTCTCGCTGCTATCGGCGCCGTTTGCGGGCTCGACCACCAACCTGGCGGCGATCTCGGCGGCGATCTGCACAGGGCCGGACGTCCATCCGGACCCCGCGGAGCGCTGGAAGACGGGGCCGTTCTACGCGCTTGCCTATCTCGTCTTCGCGATTTTCGGCGCCTCGTTGGTGGCGATCTTCGCCGTTCTGCCGGTGAGCCTGATCGTGCTGGTCGCCGGCCTGGCGCTGATGGCTTCGCTGGCCAACGCGCTGTCGATCGCGCTGAAGGAGGAGGGGGAGCGGATGGCCGCCACCGTCACCTTCGTCGTCACGGCTTCGGGACTGACATTGTTCGGCGTCGGCGCTGCCTTCTGGGGCCTGGTCGGAGGACTGGTCGTTCTTTTCCTCGACAGTTTCAAAAAGCGATAATCTTTTCATAGTCTTGTCCGGTTTTGGCGGACACTGTCTTGAATCGCCGTTTTTGCTATCCCATTTCGATTCCACGCAGCCGATCTGGCTGTCTCCAACCGAAGGAATGGGAGAAATGAACACATCCGCATTGATCCGTCCGGCCTGGACGCCGGCAACCATCGCGTTGATGGTGATTGGCTTCATGGTGTTCTGGCCGCTCGGCTTCGCCATGCTCGCCTACATCATCTGGGGCGATCGGCTTGAAGGTTTCAAGCGTGACGTCAACCGTGCGACCGACGGCATCTTCGCCGGCTGCCGCCGCGGTTCCGACAAGGCCGCACGCTGGGGCAATGGTTCTGCCCGCACCGGCAATGTCGCTTTCGACGACTGGCGGGAAAAAGAGCTGGAGCGCCTCAACGAGGAGCGCCGCAAGCTCGACGAGATGCTGACCCAGTTCGACGAGTACGCCCGCGAATTGCGCCGCGCCAAGGATCAGGACGAGTTCGACCGCTTCATGGCCAACCGCAACAAATCGTCGGCGCCGACGACGACCGACACCAAGCCCACAAAGGGCTCGGGCCTGCTGGACGACTGAGCACGGCAAGCGGTCACCGCGCAAATGACGGCGTCGCGAAAGCGGCGCCGTTTCTTTTTTGTTCTACTCGTTTCCTCGAATCGCGTAATGCTGCGCCAATGTCCTTCGGCTTCTTCCGCACCCCGACAAAGCCCAAGCCCGCGCCTGTCGAAGAGCGCGAGCACGTGGTTGCCGGCCGTTCCTTGCCGCTCAAGATCGTCGAGAACGATCGCGCCAGGCGACTGACGTTGCGCATCGATTCCGGTGGCCGCGGCCTGCGCATCACCGTGCCCCCCGGCCTGCGCCGGGGCGAGGTGGAGAAGTTCCTCGACCGCCATCAGGGATGGCTGGAGCAGCGGCTGGCCAAGGTGCCGAACCGGCCGCAGGTGCGGCCCGGCATCAAGATCCCGCTTCGCGGCGTGCCGCATCGCATCGTCCATGAGCCTTCGAAGCGTGGCACGGTGACCGTCTCGAACGATGAGCACGGTCCGCTCTTGATCGCGCATGGCGATCGCATTCATTTGCCGCGGCGCATCGCCGATTTCCTCAAGCGCGAGGCGAAATCAGAGATAGAGGCGTTGGTGGCCAAGCATACGCAGGCTTTGGGCAAGCGCGCCAAGGCCATCCGCTTCAAGGACACGTCAAGCCGGTGGGGCTCCTGCACGTCCGAGGGCAATCTGTCGTTTTCCTGGCGCATCATGATGGCGCCCTCCCCGGTGATCAATTATCTCGTCGCGCATGAGGTGGCGCATCTCAAGGAGATGAACCACGGCCCGAAATTCTGGAAATTGTGCGAAGAGCTTTGCCCGGACACCGAGCGCTGCAAGGCCTGGCTCAAGCGCAATGGCGGCGCCTTGCAGTCGATTGCGTTCGAGTAGATGCCGCAAGTAAGTAAGCGCCGTCAGAACCGCTCAACCGTCATTCGCCGCATTCAACTCCTCCGGCCGCAAGCCCTCGTCTTCATGGTGCGGCCAGGGCAGGAAGTCGGCGTCGAAGGCGTCGCCAGTGAAATAGTCGAGCGCGCGGTGCGCCTCGGCGCCGTTGAAGGCGGCCTGGTCCATCAGATGGGCGATGACCTCGCGCGCCTGTGCGATCTTCTGCTTCAATTCGGCAATGGTTGCGTCCGCCATGAGTCTCTCCCGCCTGTCATCAAGTCGAACCAAAGGTAGCGCTATTTGCCACGCTGGCAACGGCGTGCTTTTTCTCGACTTTCGCCGCGTTTCATGCCAATCCCCGCGCCATGGCGCTCGACATCAAGATCTGCGGCTTGAAGACCGAGGCGGCGCTCGCGGCGGCCCTCGCCGGCGGAGCCAGCCATGTCGGCTTTATTTTCTTCCCCAAGAGCCCCCGCTATGTCGAGCCTGCCGAAGCAGGCCGGCTGCGCGAGGCGGTGCGCGGCAAGGCGTTGGCGGTCGCGGTCACGGTCGACGCAAGCGACGCCTTCCTGGATGAGATCGTTACTGCCATGCAGCCCGACATGTTGCAGCTGCACGGCTCGGAAACACCCGAGCGGGTGACGGAGCTGAAGGCCCGCTATGGCCTGCCGGTGATCAAGGCGCTGCCACTCAGCGATGCCGTTGATCTCGAACGGATCAAGCCATTCATCGGCGTTGCCGACCGTTTCCTGTTCGATGCCAAGCCGCCAAAGGGCTCCGCCTTGCCGGGAGGCAACGGCGTGGCCTTCGACTGGCGCATCCTTGCCGGCCTTGACGCCGATGTCGATTACATGCTTTCCGGTGGGCTCAACGCCGCCAATGTCGGCGATGCCCTTCGGCTTGCTAACCCGCCCGCCATCGACATTTCCTCGGGTGTGGAAAGCGCGCCGGGCGTCAAGGACCCGTCGTTGATCGAACAATTTTTCCGGGCCGTCCGGGCAGCACGCGACGACCGCGCCGCCTGAGCGTATTCCACCCCCAAGACGCAGGAGATCGGCGATGAACAAGCCGGCGACACCCAATTCCTTCCGTACTGGCCCTGACGAACAGGGCATGTTCGGCATTTTCGGCGGACGATTCGTCGCCGAGACGCTGATGCCGCTTATCCTCGACCTGGAGAAGCACTGGACATTCGCCAAGAACGATCCGTCGTTCAAGGCAGAGGTGGAGCATCTTAACAAGCACTATACGGGCCGGCCCAGCCCATTGTATTTCGCCGAACGCCTGACCGAACACCTCGGCGGAGCAAAGATCTATTTCAAGCGCGACGAGCTCAACCACACGGGTTCCCACAAGATCAACAATTGCCTGGGCCAGATCCTACTGGCCAAGCGCATGGGCAAGACGCGCATCATCGCCGAGACCGGCGCGGGACAGCATGGCGTGGCATCGGCAACGGTCGCGGCGCGTTTCGGCCTGCCCTGCGTGGTCTACATGGGCGCCACCGACGTGCAGCGCCAGGCGCCGAACGTCTTCCGCATGAAGCTGCTCGGCGCCGAAGTGGTGCCGGTCACGTCCGGCCACGGCACGCTGAAGGACGCCATGAACGAGGCGTTGCGCGACTGGGTGACCAATGTCGACGACACCTATTACATGATCGGAACCGCGGCAGGCCCGCATCCCTATCCAGAAATCGTGCGCGACCTGCAGTCCGTGATCGGCCGCGAAACCAAGGAACAGATGCTGGAAGCGGAAGGACGATTGCCCGATCTGCTGGTCGCCGCCGTTGGCGGCGGATCGAACGCCATCGGCCTGTTCCATCCGTTCCTGGACGACAAGGACGTGAAGATCGTCGGCGTCGAGGCGGGTGGCAAGGGACTTGAGGGCGAGGAGCATTGCGCTTCGCTGACCGCCGGTTCGCCTGGCGTGCTGCATGGCAACCGGACCTATCTGCTGCAAACCTCCGATGGCCAGATCATGGAAGGCCACTCCATCTCCGCCGGGCTCGACTATCCCGGCATCGGACCAGAGCATTCATGGCTGAAGGAGATCGACCGTGTGCAATATGTGCCGATCATGGACTCCGAGGCTCTCGAGGCGTTCCAGCTGCTGACCCGGCTGGAGGGCATCATCCCCGCATTGGAGCCGGCGCATGCGCTGGCCGAGGTGATCAAGCGGGCTCCGAAGATGGGCAAGGACCAGATCATCGTCATGAACCTGTGCGGCCGGGGCGACAAGGACATCTTCACGGTGGGCAAGATCCTGGGGATGGAGCTTTAAGATGACGACCCGTATCGACCGCCGCATGGCGGAACTGAAGGCCGAAGGCCGTCCGGCGCTTGTAACCTACTTCATGAGTGGCGATCCCGACTATGAGACCTCGCTGTCGATCATGAAGGCGCTTCCGGGAGCAGGCGCCGACATCATTGAAATGGGCATGCCGTTCTCGGATCCGATGGCAGACGGCCCAGCGATCCAGGCCGCCGGCCTGCGTTCGCTGAAGGGCGGCCAGACGCTGGTCAAGACGCTGAAGATGGCGTCCGAGTTCCGGGCCGGCGACGATAAGACGCCGATCGTGCTGATGGGCTATTACAATCCGATCTACAAATACGGTGTTGATCGTTTTCTCGGCGACGCGATCGCTAGCGGCATCGACGGGCTGATCGTCGTCGACCTACCTCCCGAAATGGACGAGGAACTCTGCATCCCCGCCCTCAAGGCAGGGATCAACTTCATCCGGCTGGCAACGCCGACCACGGACGACAAGCGCCTGCCCAAGGTGCTGCAGAATACTTCGGGTTTCGTCTACTACGTTTCGATGACAGGCATTACCGGTGCGGCATTGGCCGACATGAGCAAGGTGGCGGCGGCGGTCAAGCGGATCAAGGGCCATACCGAATTGCCGATTTGTGTCGGGTTCGGCGTCAAGACCGCCGAGCAGGCGCGGGTGATCGGGGCCAACGCCGACGGAGTTGTCGTCGGCACCGCCATCGTCGCTGCGGTGGCGAATGTGCTTGGGGCGAACGGGGAAAAAACCGGCGATCCGGTGGAAGTCGTCACCGCTTTGGTCAGCGGTCTTGCGCAAGGGGTTCGAACCGCTCGCCTTGCTGCCGCCGAATAGTTCTCCTAGATCAGGATTTCGAGCGCAATTGCCACAAGACCGGAGCCATTCTTGGCGGGCAGGCGCCAACCCTTCGTCAGGACAGGAGCCGAAGCGATGAACTGGATCACCAATTACGTTCGTCCGAGGATCAATTCGATGCTCGGACGGCGGGCGGACATGCCAGAGAACCTCTGGATCAAGGATCCCGAGACCGGCGAGATGGTGTTCCACAAGGATCTCGAATCCAACCAGTTCGTCATCCCGTCGTCTGGCCATCACATGAAGATCTCGGCCAAGGAAAGGCTGAAGTTCTTCTTCGACGACGGCAGATACGAGACTTTGGAAAACCCCAAGGTAATGCAGGATCCGCTGAAGTTCCGTGACGAGAAACGCTATGTCGACCGGCTGAAGGATGCCAAGGCCAAGACCGGGCTGGAAGACGCCATCATCAATGCGCTGGGCACTGTCGAGGGCCTGCCGGTGGTAGTCACGGTACAGGATTTCGCCTTCATGGGCGGCTCGCTCGGCATGGCCGCCGGCGACGCAATCGTCCATGGTTTCGAGGTAGCGCTGCAGCGCAAGCGGCCGCTGATCCTGTTTGCCGCGTCGGGCGGTGCCCGCATGCAGGAAGGCATCCTGTCCCTCATGCAATTGCCGCGCACCACGGTCGGAGTCGACCGGCTGAAGGAAGCCGGCCTGCCCTACATCGTGGTGCTGACCAATCCGACCACGGGCGGCGTCACCGCTTCTTATGCCATGCTGGGCGACGTGCACATCGCCGAGCCCGGCGCGCTGATCGGCTTTGCCGGGCCGCGCGTCATCGAACAGACCATCCGGGAGAAGCTGCCCGATGGTTTCCAGCGCGCCGAATATCTGATGGAGCACGGCATGGTCGACATGGTCGTTTCCAGGCTGGAATTGCGTCAAACCATCGCGAAGCTGCTGAAAATACTGCTCAAGCTGCCGGAAGAGCATAAGCCGCTGGAGCCTGAAATCCTGCCGCCTGCAGTGATTTCGGCGGAAGCCAGGCCGCAGGCCTGACGCGGAGGCATCGGCGCCCGTGACGTTGCGGCGGATGCCCGTGCGTCATGGCCCATATTGCGCTAGGACCCTTGCATGACCACGCTCGCTGCCGACCGCGAAATCGAAGCCCTGATGGCGCTGCATCCGAAAGGCTTCGACCTTTCGCTTGATCGCATTTCGCGGCTGCTGGAGCGGTTGGGCAATCCTCAGGACAGCCTGCCGCCTGTCATCCACATAGCCGGCACCAACGGAAAGGGCTCCTGCGCGGCCTTTTCGCGTGCGCTGCTCGAGGCGGCGGACTACCGCGTGCATGTCCACACCTCGCCGCATCTGGTGAACTGGCACGAGCGCTACCGCCTGGCCGCCGATGGCGGCGGCAGGCTGGTCGACGACAAGGTCTTCGCCGACGCCATCGCCCGTGTCGCAAAAGCCAATGAAGGCGAGACAATAACCGTCTTCGAGATCCTCACCGCCGTCACCTTCCTGCTGTTTTCCGAACATCCCGCCGATGCCGCCATCATCGAGGTGGGTCTCGGCGGCCGTTTCGACGCCACCAATGTCATCAAGGCGCCTGCCGTATCTGTCATCATGCCGGTGTCGCTCGACCACGAGGCCTATCTCGGCGACCGTGTCGAACTGATCGCCGCCGAGAAGGCCGGCATCATCAAGCGCGGCCATCCGGTAGTCATCGGCGCCCAGGAAAGCGAGACGGCGCTGCAGGTGCTGATCGAGACCGCCGAGCGGCTCGGCTGTCCCACGCTCGTCTACGGCCAGGATTTTCTCGCCTTCGAGGAAAATGGCCGCATGGTCTATCAGGACGAGGACGGGTTGATGGACCTTCCGCCGCCGAGGCTGCCCGGGCGCCACCAGTTCGCCAATGCGGCGGCCGCGATCGCCGCGGTCAAGGCCGCCGGCTTCGAGATCAGCCACCGTGCGGCCGAAAAAGCGATGACTCATGTCGCCTGGCCTGGCCGGATGCAGAAGCTCGCGCAGGGAAAGCTGGCCGAGCTGGCGCCGAAGGGCGCCGATATCTGGCTCGACGGCGGTCACAATCCGGGTGCCGGGGTGGTCGTTGCGGAGGCGCTGGCCGAGCAGGAAGAGAAGAACCCGCGTCCGCTGTTGCTGATCTCCGGCATGATCAATACCAAGGACCAGAGCGGCTATTTCCGCGCCTTCAAGGGCCTCGCCCGGCATGTCTACACCGTGCCAGTCAGCATGAGCGATGCCGGCGTGCCCAATGACGAACTGGCGATCCGCGCCGTTGAGGCCGGCCTTTCGGCCGAGCCGGTCAGTTCCGTCGCCAATGCGCTGATGCTGCTGCGCGACACCTGGGACGGCCCACCGCCGCGCATCCTGATCGGCGGATCGCTGTACCTCGCCGGCGCGGTGCTGGCGGAGAACGGAACGCCGCCGACCTGAGGGAAGCCTCCGCCGGCCTGTCCGCGGCCATCGCGGCGCACAAGCGGTCGCTCTTGTCCCTCCGCACAGGAACATCTAGTGGTCACGTCAACGCCATTGACCCGGAGTCAATCGCAGGAGAGCCTTATCCAGCAGGCAACGTCGATGGCAGGCGGTTGCGCAGGGACCGGGATGGACACGAAGCTGATCACGCAGTGCTTCTTCCCGAGCGACAGTCAGGCCAACGCCGATGTCGCGATCGTGTTTGGCATGAGCAATCCGGCGCGACCCCTGGCGCGCGCGGTCGAGCTGTTCGAGGCCCGGATGGTGCGCGCGCTTTTGCTGACCGGCGGATACAATGAGAAGCTGCGAGCCGTCGAAGCCCATGAGATGGCGAGGCTGGCCCGGCAAAGAGGCGTGCCCGCCGACGCGATCTTGGTCGAGGACAGGGCCGTCAACACCGAACAGAATGTCGCGTTCGCTTGGGACATGCTGCAGAGCCGGTTCGGCCGGGGCGCCATCGGCTCGGTCATGCTGCTGACGATCCATTATCACATGCGCCGGGCCTACCTCGCCGCTCGTCGAAGACTTCCAGCCGACGTCGCTTTGCATTGGGCGTGCTACCCGAGCATCCACTATTCGTCCGAAAACTGGTTCGACGTAGAGCAGGGGCGCCGGGACGTTGAATCCGAGATCGCGAAGATCGAGCGATACTACAGTCTGTCGCTTCCCGAGATTGCCAGGCAAATCCGATGAGACCGGCGCTGTCTGTCGGCGATACTGCAACGGACCCGCCTTTCGCCAGCATGGCGGAAGCCATTGCCGGAGGCGTGGCCAGGTTCCCGGACGGCGGCTTCCTTTACTTTGGCTCGCAAGGTCAACAGGCAGCGGTTTCGTACCGGGACACGCTCGCGCTTGCCCATCGGCTGGTCAGCGGCTGCCGAAACCGCGGGATGCAGACTGGAGATGCCCTGCTGATCTGCATGGCCGATGCCACGCGGATCGTGCCGGCCCTGTGGGCCGCGGCGATCGGCGGCTATGTCGCGGTGCCGATGACCCATGCCGCCCGCGCCGGTAAGGCAATCGATGGGGAGGTCTTGGCAAGCTTGCAGCGTGCGGTGTCCGCCCTCCACATCATTGGCGACGATTTCGTGCCGACGGGGCGTCCGGACGTGCCGTTCATGCGGTTCGCCGATGTTGCCGCCGCTGCAAATCCTGACAACGCAGTGGTCGCGACACTGCCGCACGATATGAGCTTCGCGATCCCGACTTCGGGGACCACCGGACGGCCCAGATTGGTCGGCCTGTCGCATCGCGCATCGCTGGCCCGCTGGTGGCCGCAACTGCCCGACGCGGCCCACGCGGAAGGCTTCCTGTCATGGGCCGCGTTCGATCATGTCATGGGCATCGGGCACGCCATGCCCAACCTGCCTCGGAAGATCCACCTCGATGCCGGCCGCTTCGTTGCCAACCCAGCGTCGTGGCTGGATGCGCTTGAAATGTCGGGAGCCACGCATGCGACCATGACCAATTTCGGCCTGTCGCTGGTCCTGCGCGCGGTGGCGGAGGCTCCGGAGCGGCGCTGGCGCCTCGACAAGGTCCGCAAGATCGGAATCGGCGCCGAGGCCATTTCTAGCCGGACCTGCCAGCGCTTCCTGGCCAGCTTGGCGAAGTTCGGCTTGCGCGATGATGCGCTGATCCTCGGTTACGGGCTTTCTGAATGCGGCCCCGTTGTCGGTGGGCGGACACCCTTCGCCGGGGACGCTTCGCAGCGCCCCGACGAGCCGCCGGAACTCGACCGGCCGACCGCCGGCCACGCGGTAAGGATCGTCGGCGATAACGGCCTTCTCCTGGAGGGAGCGGTCGGGCGGATCGAGGTGCGTGGCCCGACGATGACCGACGGATATGTCGGCGACCCTGAGGCCAGCGCTGAACTGTTCACTCCCGACCGCTGGTTGCGGACCGGCGATTTGGGTTTGTTGCGCGACGGCAGGCTGACGGTCGTCGGGCGGGAAAAGGAGACGCTGATCGTCAATGCCAGGAAGTATTCCTGCCATGAGGTCGAGACGGTCCTCAGGAACGAGACCGGCCGTGACGAAGTCTATGTCGCCCCCCTGGGCGGCGCGTCTGAAACGGATGAAGCCGCGCTGGGCGCGCCGTGCGCCGTCTTCGTGGTGGCCGAGCCGGCCGATGCGACATCGTCCGTGGCGGTGGCCGATGTCGTCCGGGAGGCGATGGCCAGGTCATTCCGTTTCGTGCCGCGTTTGGTCGCGCTCATTTCTCCCGACGAAATACCGCGAACATCGCTCGGCAAGGTCCGGCGGCTGGCCCTTCCGGCCCTGCTCGCAGATCCCGAAATCGCCCGCCGGGTGAGCCATCTGGCGGCGCGAACCGCCGATCAGGCAACAGCCGCGGGGAGGACGGACGTCGCATCGAGGATAGCCAGGATCTGGGGAGATCTTCTGCGCGTCGACGGGGAGATCGGCCGCGATACCGATTTCTTCGCGATCGGGGGCGATTCCCTGCTGGCGATACGAATGTCCTTCCTGCTTGAGGAGGAGTTTGGCATAGAAGTGCAGTTCGAGCGTTTCCCGGGCAGGCTAAGCATTGCGGAACTGGCAACGTATCTGTCGGGCAACAGGACAGAGCCCGTGGCGCCGCCGCCAGAGCCCGGCCTGCCGGATTGGTTGGCCGAGAGGCTACGCCAGCTGACCGAAAGATGGCCGGGAGAGCCCGCGCTTACGGATGGCTTCGTGCGCCGCGTGGGCAATCGACATCACGGCGTTCCGGTCTTCTGGTGCGTGCAAACCTCCGAAGAAGCCCGGCACTTCGAAACGGCGATGAACGGCCGCTTCCCCGCTTATGTGATGCGCTCCGGAGCCCTGTTGCTGGAGTATGGCACGCCCCTGGCCGACGCCCTGATCGACCGCTATGTCGACGAGATCGCGCAGATCGCCGAGGGCGGCCCCGTGATCATCGGCGGCAACTGCCAGGGTGTGACGATCGGCGTCGCCATCTCCCGCCGGCTGGTAGCAAGGAAGTGCGACGTGCGCCTGCTGGCCGCCGCCGACTGCCGTTTTGCCGACATCTGCGGCACGGTGCCGGTGCCGGCGCCGGTGGCGTTGTTTCCGGCCTTGAACAGCAAGTTCAATCCCTACAGATATTTCCGCCATCCGGAAGCGGGCCTTCGCAAGTTGGCGCCCTCCGGCTTGCGCATCGAGATGATTGACGCCCGCTATTCGCAGGTGATGTTCGGTGCGGCCATGGAGCATATCGCACAGGCTCTGCAGGCTGCCGCCGACTGGGCCTCGTCGCGACGCCAGCCAGAACCCGTCGCGCGTCCGAGTCCTCCTGAACTGTATGAGTGCCGTCTCTCCACGGTCTTCAAGTCGCTCGAGCTTCAGCCCGGCGAAATTCTGCGTGTGCCCGTCAAGGTTAAGAACACCAGCCCTGTCGCCTGGGCCCCCTTTGCCTGCAGCGGCCTGATGCTGGCAAACCATTGGCTGGCCGGCACCGGCGAGATGTCGATATGGTCGGATGGCAGGACCGCCCTCGAGCGCGAGATACAGCCGGGCGGCCGGGCATACATGACGCTCGACGTCACCGCTCCGCCGCGAGCCGGTGACTATCTGCTCGAAGTCGACCTTGTCGAAGAGGGCGTTCGGTGGTTCGGTACTGGGGCCGGCTCGCCTTTGCACGTGCCGGTAAAGGTTCGCGACGCCGCCGGCCACGGCATGGCGCGCCTCACCGCCGGGCGCTCTTCGCTGCTTGCGGCCGTGGTGCGCCTCGTTGACGCTGTTCCTGCGCTGACCAGAGGGGCGAAACGACGTAGACAATGAGTTCGACCGGACGATCGGGCCAGCAGAAGCGCGCGGTCGCGATCCGCCATGGGCCTGCCGGCCGCCCTGCGGTCTATTTCAGCTCGATCTCGATAAAGGCATACTCGCCTTCGTTGGCGTTGATGACATCGTGCTCGACGCCCTCCTTGCGGAAATACGGTGCCCCCTTCTTCATTTCGGCGAAGGTTTCACCATCCTTGGTCAAAAGCTTCACCTTGCCGTCCATCAGCGGCACGACGACATAGTCGTGGCCGTGGCGGTGCCAGCCGGTGTTGTCCCCCGGCTCGAAGCGGTATTCGGTGACGATGACGCGATCATTGTCGATGAAGACGGTGGCCTTGGCGGATCCGGTCATATGTCGTTCTCCCTTATCTTTCACCAACAGAAGACATGGGGTGCCGGAACGTGAGGGCCAGCGCGGCTCAGCGATGACGCCAACAAAAAGCCCGGCGCAATGGCCGGGCTTGATACAGGATGTCTCAGGTCGATCAGGCGAGGTTGCCGTTGACCCAATGCGACAGTGCCGTCTTGGGCGCGGCGCCGACCTTGATGTCGGCCACTTCGCCGCCCTTGAAGATCATCAGCGTCGGGATCGAGCGAACGCCGAACTGCGCGGCAAGCTCCGGATTTTCGTCGATGTTCAGCTTGGCGATCTTTACCCTGGCGCCGAGTTCGGTGGCGATGTCTTCAAGGGAGGGCGCGATCTGCTTGCAAGGACCGCACCATTCAGCCCAGAAATCGACCACGACCGGCACGCTGGCGTCGAGCACGTCGGCCTGGAAATTGCTATTGTCGACCTTGACGGTGGCACCCATGCGGAAAATCCTTTCGAGAGTTCTTTGTCGCACCAAATGTGGTGTTTATCGCGCCCTTCTTCAAGCAGGTCTTGTGTCACGGTCCCGTGAGTCGGGCAAGGGCGTCATCCATGACGCTGGGCGGCAGTTCGATCAGCCGCGGCGCTTCGGTGAACAACAAGGCCGCTTTCACCGCGCGTCCTGGATAGAGCGGCCGCAGCAGGGCGCGGTATAGCGCGAGTTGCAGGACATAGGCTGGCGGCACCTCGGCCAGCGAGGTGGGAGCGGGCCTGTTGGTCTTGTAGTCGACGATCGAAACAGTGTCCGATGTCACAGCAAGGCGGTCGATCTTGCCGGAAATCGAGCGGTTCCTGCCCTTGACCTCGAGGCTGCCCATAATGGCGACCTCGGCGCGCGACGATGGCGCAAACAACGGCCCCAGCGCGGCGTCGGCAAGGATGGCGTCGACCGAAGCTAAAGCATCCTCACGCTCTGATGGACGCCATTTGGTGCCAACGCGGGCAAGGTAGCGTTTCGCGGCTTCATGGCGCCTGTCTTCGGCAATGCCGGGCAACATCTGCAGCAGCTTGTGCAGGGCGAGCCCCCGCATCACCGCGAAACCCGGCTCAACATCGGCATCCAGCACCGGCGAGGCCTTGTCCACCACGGCCTCCTTGCCTTCATCGATCAGCGCCGAGGCGCCTGATGGCGACAGCGGACGCGGCAGATCCTCGAAGGGCGGCAGGGGGTGGAACAGCGTGGTGGGCAGCGGTGCGAATGCATCGGCCGGGTCAGCCTGCGCGCCGGAAAGCAGGGCAACACCCGGCAGCTTCGTGACATGGAATCGATGCACCGGCTCTCCACCGGCGGGATGCTCCCGCTGTTCGCTTTCCGGCGCCCCGATCAGGGCGCGGCTGACGATCGAATGCCAGGTGCCGGCATTCGGCGCCCGCTTGCCGTGATAGCCGCAGACGATCAACCGGTCCTCGGCACGCGTCATGCCGACATAGAGCAGCCTCCGATATTCGTCGTCGGCGAGTTCCCGCGCCTTTGCCGCCGCCGCTTTCGAAAAGCCATTGGCGACATCGCTGGCCGAGCGCCAAAGATAGCCCTTGCCGTCCCAATGGGCGCCGGACCCGGCGAAAGGCATCAGCCGCGGCAGATGCTGGTCGCTGAACGGGGCGGAGCCGCCATCGACCAGGAACACGACCGGCGCCTCGAGCCCCTTGGCCGCATGGACGGTCATGACGCGAACCTCGTCGCGGGTCTGGTCCATCTCGCGCTTGATCTCGGGACCGGCATTCTCCAGCGTCGCCAGGAAGGCCTCGAGCCCAGGCAGGCCGGTCCGTTCCTCGGCAAGGCAGAAACTCAAAAACTCGTCGAGAATATCGCCGGCCTCGGGACCGAGGCGCGCGATCATCCTGGCGCGCACGCCATCGCGCGCCAGGAGACTGGCATAGAATTCGAACACCGGCCTGAAGGCGGCCTCGTTCGTCCAGGCCTCGAGTTGCGCGGCAATGTCCGCAAGTCGTCCACCTTCGCCCGCCTGAGTGCGCAGCGACGCGAGCAGCGACATGCCGGGCGGCCTCTGCGCGGCGAGCGTGAAGAGTGCCTCTTCCGGCAGGTCGAAGATCGGGCCGCACAGGATTGCGGCCAGCGACAGGTCGTCCTGCGGCTGGATGAGGAGATGCCCGAGCGCGATCAGGTCCTTGACCGCGATATGGCCGGGCAGGCTCAGCCGGTCGGCGCCGGCAACCGGGATGTCGCGGCGCTTCAAGGCACGAGTGAGGGCGTGCACGAAGCGGTCCCGCTTGCGCACCAGGACCAGCACATCGCCCGGCCGCAGCCGCTTGCCGCGGCCTTCTATGATCTCGCCCCTGCCGATCCACCCGGCGATCGTGGCGGCGACATTTTCGGCCACGCGCACCGCCGGTGCATGCGCGTGATCGATGGCCTGCGTCCAGTCGTCCGGCTCGTCGACGGCTTCGGTCCCGATCGATGGCCAGACCTCGACATAGCCAGGCGCGTCGGTGCGGATCGCCTGGTGGCGCAGCGGATCGGGATCGTGGCTGATGCCCCTCCTGACGACAGGGTCGGCAAAAACACGGTCGACGGCGGCAAGCACATCGTCGGTCGAGCGGAACGACCAGGTCAGCTTGAGGTCGGCAAACGACGCCTCGGCTTCGCGCACCTTACCAGCGAACAAAAGCCGGCTGTCAGCGAAGGAGTCGGGCGCGGCGCCCTGGAAGGAATAGATCGACTGCTTCTCGTCGCCGACGGCAAAGACCGTCCGATTGTTGGCGTCGCGGGCTCCAATGCCGGCAAAGAACTCTTCGGCCAGCCGCTTCACCACTTCCCATTGATCGGGGCTGGTGTCCTGCGCCTCGTCGAGCAGGATGTGGTCGATGCCCTGGTCGAGTTTGTAGTGCACCCAGGGACCGGCGTCGGGCCGCGCCAGAAGGCTGACCGTGCGTGTGATCAGGTCGTTGAAATCGAGGAAGCCACGGCTGCGCTTCAAAATCTCGTAGCGGGCAATCAGCCAGTCGGCGATGGTAAGCGCGGCCCGCGTGCCCTCGAGCATCCGGAACAGGGCAAGCCGGTCGACGGTTTGAATGATCGCTTTGGCCGCTGTCAGGTAGCGGTCCGCCAGATCGGGCAGTTGGCTAACCAGAGCTTTCTTGAATGCCGTTCCCGGATCATAGGCATCGCCACCGGTCTTGAGGAAGGCCCTCGACAGCAGTTGCAGCCGGCGCACCGGATCGTCCTCGGCGAAAGCCAGACGCGCATAGGGCAGGATATTGTTCAGCACCGTCCTGGCGTCGGCTGCTTCGGCGGCATGGGCAAACGCGCCGAAGTAATCCGGCGGGAAGCCGGGCAATGGCCACGCCGAGGCGGCTATGCCGTCGGCGGTCTGGCCGGGGCGGAAATCGAACTCATCGAACAGGGGCTGGAAGCGGGTGTCGTAGCGTCCGATGGCGTCGATAAAGGAGTTCAAGCCGTCGCGCTTGCGCACGATCTCGCCCAGCAGCGCATCGAGCCCGGCTTCCCCGCCGCGGTCGAGAATGGTTGCGAACGCCTCGGCCAGTTCCCTGTCGCCAGCAGCCGTGCCGGAGATCATCTCGCGGCGCGCGGCGGCAAAAAGCGATGCCTCCATCTGGCTGTCGAGCAGCTCGAAATGGGCGGGGATGTTGGCTTCCAGGGGAAATTGATGGAGCACCGATTCGCAGAATGCGTGGATGGTCTGGATCTTCAGCCCACCCGGCGTTTCCAGCGCCTCGGCAAACAGGCGACGGGCGCGGCGCATGGTTTCCAAGTCCGGCCGCCGGCCTTCCAGCGCCTCCACCCTGGCCGCAAGATCGACCTCGCTAAGCGTGGTCCACTCAGACAGGGTCGAGAACACCCGGTTCGACATGTTCGCTGCCGCGGCGCGCGTATAGGTCAGGCACAGGATTTTCGACGGATCGGTGCCGCGCAGCAGCAGCCTGATGACGCGCTGGGCCAGCACATGGGTCTTGCCCGATCCGGCATTGGCCGACACCCAGGCGGAGTTGTTCGGATCGGAAGCACGCGCCTGGCTGGAAGCGGTTTCACTCGGGATCGGATAGGGCTTCTTCATGCCTCGTCGCCCTCGTCGCCGGGATCGCCGCCGGCCGACCATTCGAGAACGCGCGCAAGATGGTCGTAGGCGCCATCCGTCTCGCCCTCCCGGAACGGTAGCGCACGGGACAGATAGCCGGTCTCCGGGTCGGCATAGTGGATCAGCAGCTTCTCCAGCCGCGCCCAGGCCTCCTCTGCAAGATCGGCAGCCGTCCGCGGCTGTCGGTTGTGTTCGAGGATGGATTCCTCGAACACCTCGCCGTTCGGCTTCAGCCTGATGAAGGCCAGCTGCGACGGCTCGCGCGCGCCCAAATCCCTGAAGGCACCGCGCCTTAACAGCGCGCCCTCCAAGGCCAATTGCGGCGCCAGCAGCGTATGCGCCTGCGCCTTGGAGGGCGAGGAGCCGGTCTTGTAGTCCAGTATGTCAGCCATGCCGCCGGCCAGCAGATCGACGCGATCCGCATAGCCGGACAGCGTCACGCCGGACCGTCCGACCAACGTCTTTCCTGCCCGCTCCTCGGCATGGCGGCTCATCACCGCGTCGGCGCGCGTGCGCTCCCATTCGATGATGTTGGCGGCGAGTTTCTCGAAGCGCGGCCACCATATCGCCTCGACGTCGGCAGGAAGCCCTGCCTCGGCAAAGCAGGCGCGGCCGGCGGCGATGAGGCCGGCCAGTGCGTCGGGCGCGCGCGGGTCGGGTGAGTGCCCGGAGAAGCGATGCAGGACGGCGTGGAACAGCGTGCCGCGCTCCGCCGCGCCGGGGTCACGGATAACCGGGTCGAGCGGCATCAGCCCGAGGATGCGCCTTGCATAGATGGCATAGGGGTCGCGGCGCAGCGTTTCGATCTCGGTGACGGAGAAATGCGTTGGGCGTACAGACAAAGGCGGCTTCGGACGTGGCCGTGGCGCGAAATCCTGCCTGGGGCCGGCGTCCAGGGCGCGCGCCCAGGCGAGCAACTGATCGCCACGCCGGCGCGGCGCAGCCGCCTGATCGCTGCCTATGAAGGTGACGAGACGCTGCAGCCAACGCGACGGCACGGCAGGAGCGTCGCCGGCGCGCACCGAGCGGGCCAGCACCACTTTGCCGGCGCCCATGGCCATTTGGAAATCATGCGCGGCGAGGCCTATGCGCCGTTCTGGGGGTTCGAGGTCGATGCCGGACTTCATCAGCCGCGACATGAAGCGGTCGCTCTCAGGCTTGCGTGGCCACACGCCTTCATTGAGCCCGCCGATGACAAGGGTGTCGACGGTTTGCAGCCGGGCTTCCAGCGCGCCCCAGATGGCGATGTTCCTGTCGCTCCCCTGCGCCGGCTTCACCGTCTCGGGTGCGATCAGGGCCGCCATCACGTCCGGCCATTCGCTGGCAGCGAGCGAGAGCGGTGCCGAGGCTGCAATCAGTCCCCGCAGCAGTTCGGCGAGTTTTTCGCCTGCGTCACCCGCGTAAAGCCCGGCAAGGCCGCCATCCGCTGTGCGGCCGAGATTTTCCAGTGCCGTGACGCTGGACCTGGCCAGCGCCGACAAGGCCGCTTCCGCTTCATCGCGAAACGTGGTCAACGGCGCCAGGGCCTGAGTGAGACGCCCCAGCACATCGCGCGCGTTTCCGATGGTCCGCACGGTCAGCCGGGACAACCAGAACGGCGGCCGCCCACCATCGTCCAGGCCGGCAAGGCGGGCCTCGAACAGATCCGGGAGCGACGCGATGTCAGGACGGCCGGTGCCGCCGCGAAGCGCCACCAGTTCGACCAGTTCGGCCGCGTGGCGCACCTCGGCCCGTTCGAGGCCGAGATGGAGCAGCGGATGCTTGAGCAGCGCAAGCAGGCCTACCGGATCTCCGGGACGGAACACCGCTTCCAGCAACAGCCTGAGCAGGCCGGCCGCCGGACTGTTGGCGAGCGGCGTTCCGCCGGAATCATCGGCGATGACGCCAAACCGCTTCAGTTCGACGCAGACACGGCGCGCAAGGGCACGGTCGCCGGTAACAAGCGCGGCCGTTTGGCCGGGCGCCTCGACGGCCTGCTTGAGCGCGACGGCGATGGCAACGGCCTCATCGCGCTCGCTCGCCGCTTCGATCAGGGTCACATCGGCAAAGGCGCGCGCAATTTCGGGGGCCAGGAATCCGGCGCGCGTCTCGGCCCAGAGTTCGGTGGTCTCGGCTGGCCGCAGCGCCTCGCCGATCATTGCGGCGCGCAGCGCGAGCCGCGGCTCGGGCACGGCGATCTCCTCGACATCGCCGCGCGGCACGCCGATCTTGCCGAGCAGTCTTGCCAAGCCATATTGCGGGTGCCCGAGTACCGCCGGACGGGCGCCGGGGGCGGCAATCGCCTGGAAGGACGCCTCGTCGAGGGTCCGGTCGAGCCCAGGCAGCACGACGGCGCCGTCGGGCAAGCGGGCAATGGCCGCAAGCAGTTCCGCCGTGGCGGGTATCGAGCCTGTGGATCCCGCCGCGATCACCGGCCCGGCGGGCAGATCGCGACGCAGCCGCGCCGCTTCCGCCCGGATCAAGGCGTTGCGATGCGCCGCCGGATCGGACTGGCCGCTCTCCTCAAGGAATTGCGGCCAGGCGTTGGTGACGATATCGAGGAACTCGAGTGTTACCTGCCACCACTCGGCAAGGTTGCCGGTGACCACGTCCTTTAGCCTTGCCCAGTCTGAGCCCTCCGTCTCGATGTCATCCATCAGCCTGGCGAGATCCCGCGCCAGCCAGATCGCGTCGGCCGTCGAGGCCGGGATGACGATCTCCTCGGAGAAAAGCGCGGCGACATGCGCCGGCAGCCGGCGCTTCCAGGCGCGCACCAGAGGCGTCAGCAGCAGCAGGCGCTCGATCGCGGCGATGGGCGGCGCGAGATCGATGGCGGCGGACGGCTCGACATCGAACGCGGCCTCGTCTTCGTCGAATTCGCCGAGCGGGCGAATGACCGGCAGGATGGCCGAACCGCTGCCGCCACGCGCCTTCAGGCTATCGACGAAGACGCCACGCAAGGCGCGAGCCGCGCGGCGGGTCGGCACGTAAATGGTGACATCGGCCAGCGCAAGGGGGTCGCCCTCGAACCGGAAGCCTGGGACAAGGCGGCCGGCAAGCAGGGCCTCGGCAAGCGTCGGCAGAAACGGCGCTCCGGGTGGGATGGAGAAAACGCGGCTCGAGCCGCTCATCGCGACCCGGTCAAGGAACCGGCGACAGCTGCTTCCGCGAGTGGGATGGCGTCCGGCGTGCCGACGGTGATCCAGCGGCCACGCATCGGCAGGCCGAACAGGCGGCCGGCTTCTATTGCCCTGTCGAAATAGGCGTTGAGCGAATGCGCTCCCGCGGGTGCATCCTGGAAAAGACGAGGCTGGATGATCGCGGCGCCGGCATAGATCAGCCCCGACGGATCTCCTTTCGAGCGCTGCAAGGCACCATCCGGCGCCACCAGGAAATCGGTCCCGCCGCTATGTCCGGTCGCCTGGTGCAGATCAGCCAGCATCATCAGAATATCCATCGTCGTCTCGTCCCATGCAAGGGCGAGCCGACCCAGATTGGCGGGTCCGTCGTCGATCCAGAACGTGTCGGCATTGACGATGTAGAAGGGTTTCATGCCAAGGTCCGGCAACGCCTTGACGATGCCCCCGGCGGAATCAAGCAGCTGTTCGCTCTCGTCGGAGATGATGATGCGGGGCGCCTGGCGTGCCGCGACATGAGCGACGATCTGTTCGGGAAGATAATGGACGTTGACCACGGCCCTGCCGACGCCGGCGGCAGCCAGGCTGTCGAGGCCCCAATCGAGCAAGGTCTTGCCGGCGATCCTGACCAGCGGCTTGGGAATGGTGTCGGTGATCGGCCGCATGCGCTTGCCGAGCCCGGCGGCGAGCACGATCGCGCTGTCCGGCCCTTCCATCACAGCCCTCGCTCTTCCAGCAGGCCGTTATCGCTGTAGAAATCCCGCAGTTCGACCAGCGCAGGGTGCCCCAGGGCGCGGCGCAGATAGTCGCGAATGCGCGGCAGATGCTTGAGATAGTCGGGCTTGCCGTCACGTTCGTGCAGTCGCACGAAGATGCCGAGGATCTTGGAATTGCGCTGCGCCGCCATGATCGCGTAGGTCTCGAGAAAGCCTGCCTCATCGAACGCGCCGGCGGCATGGCGTGCCGCGACATAGGCATCGAGCGTCCGCTTCTCGATCTCGGGAGATATTGTCACGCGGGCGTCCATGGCCAGGGACGCCACATCATAGGCTGAAGGACCGATCAGCGCATCCTGGAAGTCGACGATGCCCAGCCGGTCGTGGCCGGTGCGATCGGGGCGCCAGATGATGTTGGGTGAATGGAAATCGCGCAGCATCAGCGTGTATTCGCGGCCTTGCAGGCGGTCGAAAAGTCCGTTCCAAGCCTGGTGGTAGCCGGCGCGCAAGCCCTCGCTCGCCGGACTGCCTGAGATCGCCGGCACATACCAGTCGACCAGCAGGTCGGCTTCGATCATCATCGCATCGCGGTCGAAGGGCGGCACCTCATGGAGGCCGCCGAGCCCGGTTTCCATGCGCTTCGGCCATGTCCTGCCATGCATCATGGCCAGCAGTTCAGCCGCCGCTGCATGGCGCTCGGCCACCGGTTCGCCATCCTTGCCAAGGAACCCTTCGGAACCGAGATGTTCGATGAGCAGGAAACCGTTGTCCTGGTCCTCGGCATGAATCTCGGGAACGCTGACGCCGCCGGCTTGCAAGGCACGGTCGATGGCGACGAAGGCCGAGACCGACTGGGCTGTATGCGCGATCTCGGCATAGGGCTTGCCATCCCTGACCGGTGGCCCGAGCACCAGCCGCGGCGAGTTCATCAGCACTTGATGGTCCCGGCCGGCAAGCGATACGATTTCGTAGGAGCGGGCCGATGCATCGCCGGTGAAATGGCGCCGCCGCGCTTCGCCCCAGCCGGCATGTTCGAGAAAATCGCGCATTGCCAGCGACCGCGCGGCGCGGTCGAAGGCGGCACCCTGCCCCGACAGCCGCGCCAGCCGAGCTTCGCCATGCTGGACAAGTTCGACCAGAATAGCGGTTTTCGGCAGATGGCCTTCCGCTCGTTCCGGCCATTCGACCAGCGCCGCACCCTGAGCCAGCGCCTCATCGAAGCCAAGCTCATCGAGCTCGGACGCAGAGGCCAGGCGGTAGAGATCGAAATGGTGCACCGGAATGCGGGTCTCGTAGCTTTGCACCAGAGTGAAGGTCGGGCTCGGGACATCGAGCCCTGGGTCGTCGGCCAAGGTCCTGATCAGCGCGCGCGCCAGCGTGGATTTGCCGGCGCCGAGATCGCCCTTTAGCAACAGCACGTCTCCGGCCCGCAACGACAGCGCGAGATCCTCGCCCAGTCTTGCCGTCCGTGCCTCGTCGGCAAGCACGCGCTCCAGCACCAATTCCGCCATCGCGCGTGCTACTCGGCCGCGGCGCGGATGCCCGGCCTGTCAGGAAAGGTGCAGATGACGGTCGTGCCCTTGTCCTTGCCGGTTTCGATGCGGACGCTGCCGCCATGGAGCTCGACGAAGCTCTTGACGATCGACAAGCCGAGGCCGGCACCGCGACGGCGCCCGCCATTGGTGCGCGGCTCAAAGCGGCGGAAGACCGAATCGAGCACATCCGGCGGCATGCCCGGGCCGTCATCGTGAACCGAGAATTCCACCCCGCTCGTCAATTGCCGGCAGGCGAGCCTGATCGTGCTGGCTTCCGGAGCATAGTTGGCGGCGTTGCTGAGCAGATTGTAGAGGATCTGGCGGACTCTGATCTCGTCGCCGTGAAACGTCTTCGGCGCCGCCGCGGCGTCGATTTCCAGCCTTATCGCATGCTCCTCCAGCCGGTCGACCACCAATTCGGCAGCGGCAGCGATCGTCTGGTCGACATGCACTTCCGAAATGTCGAGCTGCATGATGCCGGCATCCACCGTGGCCAGGTCGAGGATGTCGTTGACGATGGTGAGCAGCACGGAGGACGACGAGCTGACATGGCCGACATATTCGCGCTGTTTCGGGTTCAGCGGACCGGTCGTCGGCAGCGTCAGCAGTTCGGTGAAGCCGATGATGTTGGTGAGCGGCGATCGCAATTCGTAGGACACATGCTGGACGAACTCGTTCTTGAGCTGGTCGGATTTCCGCAACGCCTCGTTCTTGTCCTTCAGCGCCCTCTCGACATGGACGCTGTCGGTCACATCGACGAAGGTCACCATCACCTGCCCGTTGGGTAGCGGAATCATGGCGTAGCTCAGCACATCGCCATTGTTGAGTTCGGTCTGGCCATGGCGATCGCGCCGCTCGTCGTCGAAACCGGTGATGGCGGCGACGAAGCCGGGCCAGGGACTGTCTGCCGCTTGCCGGCTGCACAGGTCACGGATCGTGGAAACGTGCACATTCGCCTTGGCGGCCTCGGCGCTCAGCCCCCAAAGTTTGGCAAAGGCCGGATTCGAAAGCCGAAGCCTGCCGTCCGGGCCGAACACCGCCACGCCCTCGGCAAGGTTGTCGAGCGTTTCGCCCTGGACCCGCACTGCCGTTTGATAGCGGCTCTCGAGATCCATCTTCTCGGTAAGGTTCTCGAAGACCCAGGTCACGCCGCCCTTGGGCTGCGGACTGGCGACGACGCGAATGGTCTTTCCATCGGGCAGATGCCACCAATGTTCCTGCGACTCCACGGCGCGATAGGCGCTAAGCAGGCTTTCCTTCCAGCGGCGCCATTCGGGCTGCTCGGCGATCTTGCCCTCGCTGCGCAAACGGTCGAGCAACAATGCATTGTCGGGGGCGCTGTGCAGGAAGCCGGTTTCGAGGCCCCAGAGTTTCTGGAACGCCTGGTTGAAGAACCGCAGCTTCTCATCGACGTCGAAAATGGCCACCGCCGTGTTGAGCTGGTCGAGCGTGTCGGCATGGCTCCTTACGGTGCGCTCATATTCGCCGCGCATCGCCTCGATGGCGCTGGTGTCGCAGGCAAGGCCGGCGGAGCCATCGGCGCCGGCGAAATCGGTCACCGCGAATACGCGACGGTCGCCTTCGATCACAGTCGAGAGCGATTGCTCGAAGACCGGATGGGATCTGTGTTGGGCGGCAATCGCGTCCCGCGCCTGGCCGCCGAGAAACTCCTTCGCGTCGCGCACGGCGGCTTCCGGGCTTTCGGCCTCGACGGCATCGGCATAGGCCCTGTTGACCCATCTCAGCCGCCCGTCCTCGCCACGCATCCACGCCGGCATCTTGAGCGCGTCGAGCAGGCCCATCATCGTATCGTGGTCCGCCGTCAGGCGCTGGTTTTCGATCTTGAGCCGCGCCTGGCCACGTTGCGTCTCCGACAGCGAAACGAAGCGCACGAGCACGTGCGCCGCGCTCTTGCGGCCATGCACCTCGAGCGGTGCGCCGGCCTGCGATTCAATGACAAGGTCGAAGGGTCTCGCTTTTTCGCGCAGTCCGGCGATGGCGTGCTCAAGCGCCGCGGCCGAGCGCGGCATCAGCCAGCGGCCGAAGGCAAGGAACGCTGCCCGGTCCTCAGGCGCTCCGCTCTCGACCGGCAAGGTGCCGATCAGTTCCGGTTTCTTATTGTCCGCCGCCCAGACAACGACACGCTGGTCGCGCAAGTTGAGCAACGCCTCAGAACGGCGCAGCGCCGCATTGATGTCGGCGAGACGGCTCCTGAGTTCGACATTCTCCGCCGAGGTGCGGGCCCTTTCGCGAATGAGGACGACGGCCGACAGAAGGGCCGCGCCGGTCACGCCGACGAACACGGCAAGCTGCATGACCTCTACCGTGCTGACCGACAGGCCGGCAACGGTCGCACCCTTGCCCTCGGCACGCGCGACCGCATGAAGGAAGGGAGCGGCCAGTGTAGAGGTGCCGAGCAACAGCCCGGCGCGGGCGCGCCATGACAGGCGGCCGCCTCTTAAGGCGGAGCCAGCGGCCCCCGAATCGTCATGGCCGCCGGAAACGGCCCGTCCCGCTGCGTGCGGGTGTTGCCCCGGCATGTCTTGGTCCTCTCCGCCGCCTGATACAAGACCGCCCTGATGCGCGCCTCTCTCATCCCTTGCAGGCCGCAAGCGTCGCGAATCACCCGACAATAAACCCTCGCCGAATCGCCGTGAAGGCGATGGCGCGCAAAAATAAAGCCGGGCGAAATGTCAATCGCCCGGCGTCAATATCTGGTAGTAATTTCCGCTTTGGTTAATAGCGGTAGTGTTCCGGTTTGAACGGTCCCTGCTGGCTGACGCCGATATAGGCTGCCTGCTCGCCCGAGAGTTCAGTCAGGCGGGCACCGAGCTTATCGAGATGCAGCCGCGCGACCTTTTCGTCGAGATGCTTGGGCAGCACATAGACCTGATTCTCGTACTGTCCGGGCTTGGTGTACAATTCGATCTGGGCCAGTACCTGGTTGGTGAAGGACGCCGACATGACGAAGCTCGGATGGCCGGTGGCATTGCCCAGATTGAGCAGGCGGCCTTCCGATAACAGGATCATGCGCTTGCCGTCCGCAAAGGTGATCATGTCGACCTGCGGCTTGACGTTGGTCCATTTCAGATTGCGCAGCGACGCCACCTGGATCTCATTGTCGAAGTGGCCGATGTTGCCGACGATGACCATGTCCTTCATCGAGCGCATGTGGTCGAGGGTTACGACGTCTTTGTTGCCGGTTGTGGTGATGACGATGTCGGCGGTCGGAGCCGCGTCTTCCAGCGTGACCACCTCGAAACCGTCCATCGCCGCCTGCAGCGCGCAGATTGGATCGACTTCGGTGACCTTGACGCGGGCACCGGCGCCCTTGAGCGAAGCCGACGAGCCCTTGCCGACGTCGCCATAGCCGCACACCACGGCGACCTTGCCGGCCATCATGGTGTCAGTGCCCCGGCGGATGCCATCGACCAGCGATTCCTTGCAGCCATACTTGTTGTCGAATTTCGACTTGGTGACCGAGTCGTTGACGTTGATGGCAGGGAAGGGCAGC
The DNA here is from genome assembly GCF_020164785.1 of Mesorhizobium sp. ES1-1. Taxonomy (GTDB): domain Bacteria; phylum Pseudomonadota; class Alphaproteobacteria; order Rhizobiales; family Rhizobiaceae; genus Mesorhizobium. Next base: position 278,750 of record NZ_JAIUGX010000006.1, read on the forward strand.
AAGCCCTTCTTCTGTAGCTGGTAAAGACGGTTGACGCCGGTGGTCGTCTCTTCGGTGACGCCCCGGATTGCAGCCTTCTGCCTGGTGAAGAAGCCGGGCGTGGCCGCCAGGCGCTTCTTGACCTGGGCATAGAAATATTCTTCTTCCTCGCTCTGCGGGTTGGACAGCACGTCCTCCCCGGCTTCGGCGCGGGCGCCGATCAGGATGTACATGGTGGCGTCCCCGCCATCATCGAGGATCATGTTGGAGAGGCCGCCGTCCGCCCACTGGAAGATGCGGTCGGTGTAGTCCCAATACTGTTCGAGGCTCTCGCCTTTGACAGCGAAGACAGGAATGCCGGCCTCGGCAATCGCCGCGGCGGCATGGTCCTGCGTCGAGAAGATGTTGCAGGACGCCCAGCGGATGTCGGCGCCGAGCGCCTTAAGGGTTTCGATCAACACTGCTGTCTGGATGGTCATGTGCAACGAGCCGGTGATGCGCGCGCCCTCGAGCGGCTTCTTGGAGCCGAATTCCTCACGGCAGGCCATCAGGCCCGGCATTTCGGTCTCAGCGATCTCGATTTCCTTGCGGCCCCAGCCGGCAAGCGAGATGTCTGCGACCACGTAATCCTTGCTACCCGTCATGGCAGTGCTCCTGCGAATTGTTGCGCTTACGAATTGGTTGCCGATGCGCCCACGCCTATCGGCGCGTCAAAGGGCGCGGATGCCGCTGACTAGCAGATCGCCGGCGAGGCGACAATGGGATATAAAGAAATCTTTATCCCTGCATGTGTCGAAGACACGCTTTTGCCGAAATCAGGCGTCCTCGCCAAAGCGGGATGCCACGAGTTGTTCCAGCGCGTCCATCGCCTGAGCCGCCTCCGGGCCGCTGGCTGTAACGCGGATCGAATAACCGGGGCTGGCTGCCAACATCATGAGGCCCATGATCGAGGTGCCGCCGACCTTGACCCCGTCCTTCTCGACATGCACAGAGGCGTCGAACCCGCTCGCCACCTGGACGAATTTAGCCGAAGCGCGGGCATGCAGTCCGCGCTGGTTGATGATCGGAAACTCCCGGACAAGCTGGTCTTTTTCCGACAGCGCGTTCATTTGCTGCTCAGAAGCTGGCTGGCGACGTTGATGTATTTGCGGCCGGCGGCCTGCGCCTCGTCGAGCGCCGCCGCCATATTGTCGCCCTTGCGGATCGAGGACAGCTTTATCAGCATCGGAAGGTTCATGCCGGCGATCACTTCCGTGCGGCCAGACTCCATCACCGAAATGGCGAGGTTCGACGGTGTGCCGCCGAACATGTCGGTCAGCACGATGACGCCGGCTCCGGTATCGACACGGGCGACAGCATCGACGATGTCGCGGCGACGCTGCTCCATATCGTCGTCGGCACCGATTGCCACGGTTTCGAAACTGTCTTGTGGCCCCACGACATGTTCCACGGCATGTCGAAACTCGGTGGCCAGTTGACCGTGCGTTACAAGCACGAGTCCGATCATTCTCTGGTGGCTCCCGTCATCGCCGCTTCACAGGCGCATTTTATGCTCGCCAGCCATTTTAGGCGGCGGGAGCGCTATCTTGTCGACGCGCGGCCTGTTGACAAGCCCAAAATTGCGCGGGCACCTGCCATTTTGACGCATTGCAACAAGAAATAGGGACGGATCACAGGAATAGCGCGATCGACAGCCGTGCCGCAATTGCGGGCAAAGCGGCCGTGACGTTGCGTTCGGCTAGGTCGATCCGGGGCACTAGGCAGCCCGCGATGGTGCTTGCGGCGTCCTCCTGAAAGCGCGCCGTTCCGCCGGCCGCCAACAGGCGCAGGTGCAGATCGACGACGCAAGCCGGCTCGAAGGGAAGCGGACGCGGACCGAGCCCAGGCACCTCGGCGAGGCCGGCTATGACGGCGGGAACACGGCAAACCAAACGCCCGGCGTGACCTTCGACAAATAGCTGATCGTCGCCGACCAGCCGCGCGAACAATCCACATGGCCGGCAATGCGCGATGAGCGCCAGGGCCAGCGTTGTCTTGCCGGAACCGGAGGCGCCAGTGACGAGGATGCCGCGATCGCCGATCAACAGTGCCGTTGCGTGAATGTTTTCAGGCTGCACGATCGGCAATCATGCTTGTTGGAGGAAGCATGAGCCCTGGACGAACGGCACATCCAGTCCGAGAAACCGCGGCTCACCTCTCGCGATCATGCTTCCGCCGGCAGCGTCACGACGAAGCGCGCGCCCTTGATTTCGCCAGGCTTGGTGCCTGGAATGTTTTCGGCGGTCAGCGTGCCGCCATGAGCCTCGACGATCTGTCGCGATATGGACAGGCCGAGACCCGAATTCTGGCCGAACGCCTCGCCAGCCGGCCTGTCGGTGTAAAAGCGCTCGAAGATCCGGTCGATGTTGTCCGCCCGGATGCCGGGGCCGTTATCGTCGACCGTGAGGATGTTGAACTTGCCTGAGCGTGCCAGAGACAGGGTGATATGGCCATGGTCCTCGGGCACGAAGGAACGAGCGTTCTCGATCAGGTTGGTGACGACCTGGCCGATGCGCAGGTCATGCCCGAGGACGAAATAGCCCTTGACCCCCTGCGGCGGCTTGGCAACCTTGAACTCGATCTCAACCGCCTTCTTGTTGCGCGTGGCTTCTCGCGAAACGGCGACAAGATCGGTGATGAATGTCTTCAGGTCGACCCTGCCCGCGTCTTCCCGCGCCAGCTCCGCATCGAGGCGCGAGGCGTCGGAAATGTCCGTAATGAGGCGGTCCAAACGCCTGACGTCGTGCTGGATGATATCCATCAGCCGGCCGCGCGAAGTGTCGTTCTTGGCCAGCGGCAGGGTTTCGACAGCGCTGCGCAGCGACGTCAGGGGGTTCTTCAGCTCATGCGAGACGTCGGCCGCGAAGCTTTCGATGGCCTCGATGCGGGCATAGAGCGCGTTGGTCATGTCGCGTATGGCGATCGACAGATTGCCGATCTCGTCCTGCCGGTCGGAAAAGTCGGGGATTTCCTCGCGGCTCTTGACGCCTCGGCGCACGCGCACCGCAGCCGCAGAAAGACGGCGCAGCGGATTGGCGATCGTTGACGCCAGAAGCATGGACAGGATGGCGGTGACCAGGGCCGCTATGCCGAAGACGCGCAGGATCGCCTTGCGCTCGGCGGCGACGATCTTGTCGATGTCGCCGCCTTCGGTCGACAGCATCAAGACGCCCAGGACGGCGCGAAAGCGCTGGATCGGCACCGCCACCGAAACGATCTGCTCGCCCTGCTCGCTGACGCGCACGATCGTCGACGGGCTCCCGGTGAGCGCCTTGACCACTTCCGGGAAGGCCGCGCCGTTGCCGCCGGGCTGCTCGTGATAGACCGGCAACTCGGTGTTGCGGAACAAATCGAAGACGAATTTCTGGACGCGTTCGAGCAGGTCCGGCTGCTCCTCTTCCACTGGCGGCAAGTCGTAGCGCAGGATCTGGCCACGAGAATAGAGATGGCGTGAATCGAGCAGCAGATTGGCGTCCCGGTCATAGATGCGGGCACGCGTGCGGGTCGGCGATATCAGCCGTCTCAGAACAGGCGCGACACGTTCGGGATTGATCGGAAAATCAAGATTGTCGAGCTGATCCGAGCCGGGTCCGAGGCTTTCACCGGCCTGCAGTTCGAGCAGTTTTTCCGGATCGATGCTGATCGAATCCGTCTCGACCGTCGCAGAAGCGGCGATAGCACCGGCGATGATCTCGCCCTGCGTCATCAGGCTTTCGACGCGGGCGTCGATCAGCCCGTCGCGAAAGGTGTTGAGATAGAGAATGCCGGTCACCAGGACGGCAAGACCGGCGAGGTTGAGGAAGAGGATGCGCCGCGTCAGGCTGGAAAAGATGTGATGGCCAAGGAAGCGGCGCATCGGAACCGTGACCTTCGATAAGAAGGACGGCATAATCCTGGACGATCGCCTGTTGGCGCCCGCCGGCCTGCCTCGCTGTGCCTCCACTGCCATCGAATAGCAGGTCCCTGTTACTGAGTGGGCAGTGAGCAGCAGGCAACAGATAAATGGCTGGCTGAGACGCGGTGGCCGCTCCCACCATTCAAACCGACCACGGACTATTCCCTAATGCCAACAGCCTTTTCAAGCCTCTCGGAACCGGTACCCGACTCCGTAAAGGGTTTCGATCATCTCGAAGTCGTCATCGACGGCCTTGAACTTCTTGCGCAGGCGCTTGATGTGGCTGTCTATCGTGCGATCGTCGACATAGACCTGTTCATCATAGGCCGAATCCATCAGCGCATCACGGCTTTTTACGACGCCGGGGCGCTGCGCCAATGAATGCAGGATCAGGAATTCGGTGACTGTGAGCGTCACCGGTTCGCCCTTCCAGGTGCAGGTGTGGCGCTCCTGGTCCATGACAAGCTGTCCGCGTTCGAGCGATCGGGCCTGCTGGCTGGGGGTTTTGGCGGCGGCCTCGCGGGCGCTGGCGCGGCGCAGGACGGCGCGCACGCGCTCGACAAGAAGACGCTGTGAAAAGGGTTTGCGGATAAAGTCGTCGGCGCCCATCTTGAGGCCGAACAACTCGTCGATCTCGTCATCCTTGGAGGTCAGGAAGATCACCGGAAGGTCGGACTTCTGGCGCATGCGACGCAGCAGCTCCATGCCGTCCATGCGGGGCATCTTGATGTCGAGGATGGCAAGATTCGGCGGGCGCGCCGCGAGCCCCTCCAGCGCCGACGCACCATCCGTGTAGGTCTCGACGCGATAGCCCTCGGATTCGAGGGCGATCGACACCGACGTCAGAATGTTGCGATCGTCATCGACAAGCGCGATAGTTGCCATTTCAAGCGGCTCCCTCATGAGCTGTCCCTTCCTTTGGAGAAGGGGCTTTTGCAGGACAAATTAGGTACAAAATGTGGCATCGGCCCTGCCCGCTGTCACGCGGGACGTGCCGGTGGCCACAATTGCACCAGTACACGGATAGGACGATCGAACACTGCCAATCCTTTGGGCAACTATCCAACTTTTTGCATATATAAACGATTTAAACAACTTTCAAAATATTTAAATCGATTAATGATTTGATATCATTCGGCTTTTCTGGTTCTGACGATCTCGGCCCGCGCAATGGGGCACGCAGGAATTTCCGGCGAAGGGGCGATAATTGCTAGAAGGAACCACCATGTCGGAAGTCGGCAAACGCAATTCTGCCAGCGCCCTCGATGATATCGGCCTGAAAACCACCGGCACGGTGCATTACAATTTCGGTGCGGCCGCCCTCTATGGGGAGGCGATCCGGCGCGGCGAGGCCCGTTTGACCTCGCATGGCGCGCTTGTCGCCGAGACCGGCCTGCATACCGGCCGCTCGCCCAAGGACAAGTTCGTCGTCCGCGACGACGCCACCGAGGCCCACGTCTGGTGGGACAACAACAGGGCGATCTCGCCGGCCCAGTTCGATACGCTGCTTGCCGATTTCCTGGGCCATGCAGCGGACAAGGATCTCTATGTCCAGGACCTTATCGGCGGCGCCGACGCGGAATTGAAGCTGCCGACCAGGGTCGTCACCGAATTGGCGTGGCACTCGCTGTTCATCCGCAATCTGCTCATCCGTCCCGATGCCGCAGAACTCGAACAGTTCGTCCCCGAGATGACCATCATCGACCTGCCGTCTTTCCGCGCCGACCCCGCTCGTCATGGCAGCCGCACCGAGACGATGATCGCCGTCGACCTGACCCGCAAAATCGTGCTCATCGCCGGCACGTCCTATGCCGGCGAGATGAAGAAGTCGGTTTTCACCATGCTCAACTACCTGCTGCCGGCCAAGGGCGTGATGCCGATGCATTGCTCCGCCAATGAAGGAAACAATGGCGACGCCGCGGTCTTCTTCGGCCTTTCGGGCACCGGCAAGACGACGCTGTCGGCCGATCCTTCGCGCACCCTGATCGGCGATGACGAGCATGGCTGGGGGCCGCACGGCATCTTCAACTTCGAGGGCGGCTGTTATGCCAAGACGATCAAATTGTCGGCCGATGCGGAGCCGGAGATCTTCGCCACCACCCAGCGCTTCGGCACGGTGCTGGAAAACGTCGTGCTCGACGCCGACCGGGTCCCCGACTTCAACGACGGAAGCCTGACCGAAAACACCCGGTGCGCTTATCCGCTGGACTTCATTCCCAATGCCAGCAGGACCGGGCGCGCCAAACATCCGAGGAACATCATCATGCTGACCGCCGATGCGTTCGGCGTGATGCCACCGATTGCCCGCCTGACCCCGGCGCAAGCAATGTACCATTTCCTGTCGGGCTACACCGCCAAGGTGGCTGGAACCGAAAAGGGGGTTACCGAGCCCGAAGCGACTTTCTCGACCTGCTTCGGCGCGCCGTTCATGCCGCGCCATCCATCGGAATACGGCAATCTGCTGCGCGATCTGATCGCTCGGCATGAAGTCGATTGCTGGCTGGTAAACACCGGCTGGACCGGGGGCGCATACGGCGCCGGAAAGCGGATGCCGATCAAAGCGACCCGGGCACTGCTTTCAGCTGCCCTCGACGGCTCGCTCAAGGACACGGCATTCCGTACCGACGACAATTTCGGCTTCGAGGTGCCGGTGGCCGTACCTGGCGTGGACAGCGCCATTCTCGATCCCCGGTCGACCTGGGCCGACAAGGCCGCTTACGACCGGCAGGCCGCGAGGTTGGTCGGCATGTTTGCCGTCAATTTCGAGAAGTTCGAAAGCCATGTCGACGCCGTGGTGCGAGGTGCCGCGCCACGCATGCAGGAGGCGGCGGAATAATCGACTTGGAATGACCATTGAAGGGCCGTCTCGATCGGGTCTTTTCTTTTTTGCTCCATCGCGCCATGACTGCGGCATGACGAGCGACGACAGCATAATCATTGCCGCCGGCGCGGTGATCCACCCGGGCGATTTGCACGAGGACTTCATCCGTTCGTCCGGACCGGGCGGCCAAAACGTCAACAAGGTGGCGACGGCGGTGCAGTTGCGCTTCGACGCGGCCAACGCGGCCGGCCTTTCGGAGCGCGTGCGCGAGCGGACGATCAAGATGGCCGGCCAGCGGGCCACCAAGGATGGCGTCATCGTGATCGAGGCCGGGCGCTTCCGCACCCAGGAACAGAACCGCGCCGACGCAAGGGCGAGGCTGACGGCGCTTGTCGCCAAGGCCGCGGAGCCGCCGCCGCCGCCGCGCAAGAAGACCCGGCCGTCCAAAGGTGCCGTTGAACGGCGGCTGAAGAGCAAAGCCGGGCGCGGCACGGTCAAGAAGTTGCGGGGAAAGGTCAGCGACGACTGATCGCTGGCGGGAGCATTTCGGATCGCCGCCTGCGTTTCGATATGGCATTCTTGAGTCAATAGCAGAACAGGATATTGCCAGATCTATGCTCGTCCTGCCCAAAGGCGTCCGTCACATGCCAGCCCACCTCTCCCGCCAAGCGCAGGAAGCGCTGGTCGAGGATGTGAGACGGGTCGTGGCGCAGGCGCCGCTGTTCGTTCCCGCCATGCCGCGCACGGGCAAGGAGATGAGCGTGCGCATGACCAATTGCGGGCCGCTCGGCTGGGTCACCGACAAGGAACATGGCTACCGCTACCAGCCGACGCATCCGGCGACTGGGGCGCCGTGGCCGGCAATACCGGAGGCACTGCTCGATTTGTGGCGGCAGGTGTCGGCCTACCCCCATCCTCCTGAAGCCTGCCTAATCAATTTCTATACGCCGGATGCGAAGATGGGCCTGCATCAGGACCGCGACGAGGAGGATCTCTCGGCGCCTGTCGTCTCGGTCTCGCTGGGCGATGATTGCCTGTTCCGGATCGGCCAGACGACGCGCGACGGCGGCACGAAATCTTTCCGGCTGCAGAGCGGCGATGTCGTTGTGCTTGGCGGCGAGGGACGCTTATGCTTCCACGGCGTCGACCGGATCTATTCCTCTACCTCGGCGCTGTTGAGGAATGGCGGCAGGATCAATCTGACGCTGCGGCGGGTGACGAAGCCGGTCTAGGGTCGGGTGCACTGCCGCCGTTACTGTTCTTTAAAAAATTAGTGTCACTTAAGACACTATTTCTTCCCTCTGGGCCTATCTCCATGTCTTTCTCTGAAACCGCGCAGATCCTGTCGCATGCAGATCGGTTGTCGATATGGTTTGCAAACGAGCGGCGTTGCAATGGAAAGACCTATGCAGCGATCATCACATTTGTGCTGCTCACGTGGTTCGTTGCGACGATCAGAGGCGACACACTCCTGCCCTACCTCGCTGAATACGCCCAACGCATCCTTCGCAGTCTCCAGGTGTTCGGCTCCGCCCTTGTCATCGGGGCCTGCTCACTCGCCCTTGTCAAGGGACGTCGTGGATCCCCCGTCGGCATCGCGATGGCGTCGCTGGGACGCCTGGCTATGTCGACCCTGATTTGGCGCTATCTCTTCGCCTGCGCCGTCCTAGCCCTGTTTCTGGCGTGCTTCCTCTATAACAAGACGATGATACCGATCATCGCGCCTTTCCAGTGGGACGAAACCTTTTCGCGCTGGGATTCAATTCTCCTGGGCGGACATCAGCCCTGGCAGGTCATCCAGCCCATCGTGGGGACGCCTTGGATGACCGTGCTGTTTGACATCATGTATTCGGCCTGGGTGCCGATAGTCTTCCTGTTCTGGGCGGGGCTGCTCGTCAGTCCGCGCGTCCCGGAGCCGATCCGTGTTCGCTACTGGCGAGCCACGGTCATGTCCTGGATCCTGATCGGCCTGGTGATGGCCACACTCTTCTCGTCGGCGGGCCCCTGCTACTTCGCCGATGTGGTGCCGGGTGCGCCCTCGCCGTACAAGGACCTCGTAGAGTATCTCGATGAGGTCGCTGCGACCTACCCGCTGTCCTCGTCATTGGCAAAGGACATGCTTTGGCAAATCTATGCCGGCCAGGTCGACCTGCCCGGCGGCATTTCGGCCATGCCCAGCATGCACAACGCCCAGGCCACGTTGTTTGCAGCAGTCGCATATCTCATCGATCGCCGGTTTGGTCACATCATGCTGGCCTATGCCGTGCTGATCTTCCTGGGCTCGATCCACCTCGGATGGCACTACGCCCTCGACGGCATCGTCGGTGTGGGCGCGGCGCTCGTCATCTGGTGGATTTGCGGACTGCCTGGCCCAAGACGCCATCCCGATCAACCGCATCTTGCCGATCATTTCGCGACAGATGCAGGCCGCGAAAGTGGAACTGCGTCGAATTTGATGCCGAAGGCGTGACGTGGCCGAACCCCTGACCAATACAACGGATTTCCCCGTCAAAGGCGCTCATGACTTCGAACCGTCCGGGATGATGACAGGGCGCTGCGTGGTCTTCGCTCAAGCCTGGGCGATCATCAATCGTGCACTCCCGCTAGTCCGGCGGGACTCAGGCCTCTACCTCCTGATTGCCGTCTACACATTCCTCGGACTGGGCTTTCTGCACGTGGTCGGCGCGGCCGACCGAAGCGCATACGCCGTATATTTTGGGCGCTGGACATTGCTGAACGGCGTGACCCTGCCGGCCGTTGCCGGCCTCGTGGAGTTCGGGCTGCTTATCCATCGCTTCGATCGCAGGCGCGGTCTGGCGGCAAGATACGTGTTTTCGACCTCGCGGCTGGCCTACTCGCTCTCGGGTCTGTGCCTTGTCATGGCGCTGATGATTTTTCAGGGCACATTCACGTCCGTCAAGAACGGCATGGCTGTCTGGCAGGGCGGTTTTCCGTTCGACGTGGCACATGCCGATATAGATGCCTTCCTGCATTTCGGCGTCGACCCGTGGCGGTGGCTCTACATGGTGGCCAAAAACGATTTCGTGCGAACTGTTGTCGAATGGAATTACAACGTTTTGTGGTTCGTCTTCAATTTCGGCGCCCTGTTCTTCGTCATGACATCGCCGCGGGCGGCGTCGGTCAGAACGCGCTACGCGGTCTGCTTCATGCTGGTCTGGATCGTCATTGGCAATATACTTGCCGGGCTGTTCCTGTCGGCCGGCCCGGCCTTCTACGGTGCCGTCACAGGCGACACGGCACGGTTTGGCGAACAGCTGGCGTTTCTGGCGCATGGCGCCGAGTCCGCGAACTCGGCTGTTTCCTATCAACACTATCTATGGACGCTGCATGAGGCCGGGCAGACAGGCTTCGGGTCGGGCATTTCCGCCTTTCCCAGCGTGCATGTCGGATTGGCGACGCTCAACGCCCTTTTCGTCAGGGAGTACAATCGCCGTCTCGGCGCGGTCGCGTTCGTCTACGTCGCCTTTGTCGCCGCCAGTTCGGTGTATCTGGCCTGGCACTATGCGATCGACGGCTATGCCGCCGCCGCGGTCGCTGTCCTCGTTTATGTTCTGGCGCGTAAGCTCGTCCCCGCCGATCAGCCTGTTTCCCGGCTGGCGACTCCGTCGACCGGAACTATGGAGCGTGCCCGCCGGCAGGCTCACAGCTTGCGCAGCGCCACTTCCTCGATGCGATGATCGGCGCCCTTGCGCAGGATGAGGTCGGCGCGGGCGCGGGTCGGCAGGATGTTCTCGCGCAGGTTCTTCAGGTTGATGTTGGTCCACAGGCTTTCGGCGATAGCCAGGGCCGAATCTTCCGACAGCCGCGAATAGCGATGGAAGAAGGAGTCCGGATCGCGGAAGGCTGTTTCGCGCAGGCGCATGAAGCGAGAGATGTACCAGTTGTGGATCAGCTTCTCGTCGGCGTCGATGTAGATCGCGAAGTCGAAGAAGTCTGACAGGAAGGGGACGATCTTGCCGTCCTGCGGCAGCTTGCCGGGCTGCAGCACGTTGATGCCTTCGAAGATCAGGATGTCGGGCCGGTCGACCGTGACGAACTCGCCGGGAATGACGTCATAGGTCAGATGCGAATAGACCGGCGCGCGGACATTGGGAAGCGCCGACTTGATGCCCGACAGGAAGCGCAGTAGCGCGCCGACATCGTAGCTGTCGGGGAAGCCCTTGCGCTCCATCAGGTTCTCGCGGCGCAGGACTTCATTGGGCAGCAGGAAGCCGTCGGTGGTGATGAGATCCACCTTGGGGCTGGATGGCCAGCGCGCCAAAAGCTCCTTCAGCACGCGCGCCGTGGTCGACTTGCCGACCGCAACGGAGCCCGCGATGCCGATGATGAACGGCGTCTTGACTACGTCCACGGCGTTGAAGAAAGCCTGCCGCTGCCTGAACAGCAACTGGCTGGCCTCGACATGCGCGGACAAAAGCCGCGATAGCGACAGATAGATGCGCTTGACCTCTTCGAGGTCGATCGGGTCGTTGAGCGAACGCAGGCGCCGGAACTCATCCTCGGTCAGCGTCAGCGGCGTGTCGGCGCGGAAGTGCGACCACTCCTCGGCGGAGAAGAAGCGGAAAGGGGAATATTTCTCGGTCGGCGCGAGCTGATCCATAGCGAAACCTGCCCTCCCCGCGATCAGCCCTTGGGCCGCGACGCCTTCTCGGCGATGCCTGAACGCCTGGTGCGGCTTTCAAGCTCCTTGAGCACATCGTCCAGCGCAACCCCGGAAACGCCGAGAACGACGAGCCAATGATATATAAGATCGGCGCTTTCCGAAACGAGACCCTGCCGGTCGCCCTTGATGGCGGCGATCACGGTCTCGACCGCCTCTTCGCCAAGCTTCTGCGCCGCCTTGTCTATGCCGCGCGCGAGGAGTTTCGCCGTCCACGAGTCCGGGTCGCCGGAACGCGCGCGTTCCGCGATCAGTGCCTCCAGGTCGGAGAGCGAAAATTCAGCCATGGCGACAAAAGCCTTTTTCTTGGCCGGAAGCCTGTTCCAAGCCGAAGCCTCTAGGGCTGATCCGCCGATGAGTCCAGCCGCATCGGCAGACCGGCCCGGGCCATATGCGCCTTGGCCTGCGCTATGGTGTAGGTGCCGAAATGGAAGATGGAGGCGGCCAGCACCGCCCCGGCATGGCCGTCGCGTACACCCTCGACCAGGTGGTCGAGCGTCCCGACACCGCCGGACGCGATGACCGGCGCGCGCACGGCATCCGATATGGCGCGGGTGAGCGCTATGTCGTAGCCGGCCTTGGTGCCGTCGCGGTCCATCGAGGTCAGCAGGATCTCGCCGGCACCGCGATCGACCATCGCGCGTGCGAATTCGACTGCGTCGATGCCGGTCTTCTCACGCCCGCCATGGGTGAAAATCTCCCAGCGGTCGGCTTCACCGGTGCCAGACACCTTCTTGGCATCGATGGCGACGACGATGCACTGGTTGCCGAACTTGTCGGCCGCCTCGGCGACGAAATCCGGGTTCTTCACCGCCGCCGTGTTGATCGACACCTTGTCGGCGCCGGCCAGTAGCAGCTTCCTGATGTCGGCGACCTGGCGCACGCCGCCGCCGACGGTCAACGGCATGAAGCACTGTTCGGCGGTGCGCGAAACGACGTCGAAGATCGTCTCGCGATTGTCGGACGACGCGGTGATGTCGAGAAAGCAGAGTTCGTCCGCACCCGCCGCGTCATAGGCCTTGGCCGCCTCGACCGGGTCGCCGGCGTCGATGAGGTCGACGAAGTTGACGCCCTTGACGACGCGGCCGTTCTTGACGTCGAGGCATGGGATGACGCGGACTTTCAGCATCAGCGCCCCTCTATCGTGGCGATCAGGTCGTTGAGCAGTTGACCGACCAGCGGCGGCACATCGGCTTTAGCATCGAAGGCCGGATCGTAGGCAGAAACGGTGATGCCCACGACCGGCACCGCAAGCGCCATCGCACAGGCCGCGTCGCGCAATTGTTCCGGGCTCGGCCCGCCGGAACTGGCGTAGCGGTTGGCCTGCAGCTCCTCCGGATCGTGCACATCCAGATCGATATGCATGTGCACGCGCCCCGCCCCGGCGGCTTTCAGCATCTCGGTTGCTTGTCCCACTCCGGGGCATTCCGTGCGGATGACCGGCAATGTCTGCAACAACTGCCTTTCAGCCGGGTCGAGATCGCGCGCGTTGACGAGCAGGCAGCGCGACGGATCGATCGGCCTGAAGCCGGGAACAGCCGATGCCATCGGACGCCAGCACAAGCCCAGGACCGTCGCCAGGGCCATGCCGTCTAGGAAGCCATGGGTCGATGTCTCGGGCGTGTTGAGGTCGCCGTGCTGGTCGGCCCAGATGATCGCGTCGGCGCTTTCGCCGGCTACCGCGCCGACGCTGGTCAGGCAATTGCCGGCGAGCACGATGGGAAACCGATTTTCATCGCCGGCAAGGCGAACTTGGGAGGAAACCGCCTCGCAGACGGCAAAGCCGGTGGCGATCTCTCGCTCCTGGTTGTCGCCGACCCTGCCGATGTCCTCGACCGTAACGTCGTGACCGGCCATGGTCAGGGCATCGACGAGACCGCCCGCTATCAGCGCATCGGGACCCTGGCCCATACCGCCATGAAAGTGTCCGCTGTCGTACGAGGCCAGGATGACGGTGATTTTCACGATCTGGTCTCCGCCACTGGTCCGTCCTTGAGGATTGCCAGGGCCTTGGCCGGATCGATGCGGCCATCATACAGCGCGCGGCCGGAGATCGCGCCTTCGAGCTTGCGCGCATCCGGCATGGTCATGCGCACGATGTCGGCCAGCGAGGCGAGGCCGCCGGAGGCTATGACTGGGATCGAGACCGCTTCGGCGAGGCCGATCGTGGCGTCCCAGTTGATGCCGGTCAGCACGCCGTCGCGGTCGATGTCGGTGTAGATGATGGCGGCAACGCCGGCGCCCTCGAATTTCTTCGCCAGTTCGATAACACCCAGGCTGGACGCCTCGGCCCAACCTTCGACAGCGACCTTGCCGCCCTTGGCGTCGATGCCGACCGCCACCTTGCCGGGGAAAGCTTTGCAGGCCTGCTTGACCAGGTCGGGATCGCGCACCGCCACAGTGCCAAGGATGACACGGGCAAGCCCACGATCGAGCCAGTCCTCCACCTGCGCCAGCGTGCGGATGCCGCCGCCAAGCTGCACCGGGTTCTTCGTCGCTTTGAGAATGGCGCCGACCGCGGCGCTGTTGACGCTCTGGCCTTCGAAGGCACCGTTGAGGTCGACGACATGCAGCCACTCGAAGCCCTGGTCCTCGAAGGATCGTGCCTGGGCGGCTGGATCATCATTGTAGATGGTGGCGGTCGACATATCGCCGTGCTTCAGGCGCACGCATTGGCCGTCCTTGAGGTCGATGGCCGGGAAAAGGATCATCCGTTCAAGCGCCTTCAACGATGACAAAATGGCCGGTCGACGCCGCAAGCCGAAACTTCAAAGCCTGCCGATACTCGGGCGAATTATAACATTGGAGCGCCTTCTCATAGGATTCGAACTCGACCAGCACATGGCGATTGCCGGTCGGTCCCTCTGGACTCTCGTGGCGGCCGGCCCGCACTGCGAAGCGTGCGCCGTACTTGGCGAAAGCCACGGCGTTGGCCTCGATATACTGCTTGTAAATCTCGGGGTCGCGGACATCGACCATCGCCATCCAGTAGCCCTTCTTGGCCATGGCTAGGGCCTCCAGCGCAGGAAGTTGGTGATCAGGGCGAGGCCAAGCGCCTGGCTCTTTTCGGGGTGGAATTGCGTGCCGGCCAGATTGTCGCGGGCCACGGCCGCCGTCACCGGGCCACCGTAGTCTGTAACCGCCAGGACCTCGTCGGGCTTCCCTGCATCAAGGTGGTAGGAATGGACGAAATAGGCATGCAGCCCCGCAGGCCCCGTCGGGATTCCGGCAAACAGCGGATGCTCGCGCTTCAGCTCGATCGTGTTCCAGCCGATCTGCGGGATCTTCAGCGCCGGATCGCTGGGCATGATCTCCTTGACGTCGCCTGCTATCCAGCCAAGGCCGAAGGTGGTCGTCTTTTCTAGGCCGCGCTGCGACATCAGCTGCATGCCAACGCAGATTCCCAGGAAGGGCCGGCCCTTGCGAATGGCAACCTCGTCGACAGCTTCCCACATGCCGTCAACGGCGCGCAAGCCGGCTGCGCAGTCGGCATAGGCGCCGACCCCTGGCAGCACGATGCGGTCGGCCGTGCGCACGCGCTGCGCATCGGCGGTCAGGTCGATCTCGGCCGATATGCCTGCTTCGCGCGCGGCCCGCTCGAAAGCCTTGGTGGCCGAGCGCAGATTGCCCGAGCCGTAGTCGATGATCGCAACCCGCATGTCAGGACCTTCCCGGAACATGGGTTAGCCCCAGTGCAATGCCCGGCTGCGAGGCTCGGGCCAGTGCTGCATCGGGAATCATGCGCGGAGCGGGCACGATTTCATCGGCAGGCTGCTCGGACTCCAGCGCCTGGCGCATGTCGGCATCATCGAGCGTGGCGGCTTCGACAACGCCCCACTCATGCCACCCGCGGCGGCGAAGGGCCGCGATGCGCAAGCCCTGTCCTTCCAGGCCGACATAGAGCGAAACCAACAGCGACAGCAGCGAACCAGGCAATCCAAGGCCGAAATATTGGCCAAGCATCGACAGCGCGCCCATGACGACGAAGGCGATACCCGCTTCAATCCACAAACGGTGCCAGGCGAACCACAGCGGCGGAACCAGCAGGGCGACCCAGTTGAACCCATCGCGGACCAGTGTCGTTGCGTCGGCCTTAACGCCGCGGCCGGGCGGCTCCATCACGACATAGGCAGCCATGGCGTTACCCCTTCAACGAACCCTTGGTGGAGGGAACCGCGTCAGGCTGGCGCGGATCGTGCTCGAGTGCGCTGCGCAGCGCGCGCGCCACCGCCTTGAAGCAGGTCTCGGCAATGTGGTGGTTGTTGGCGCCGTAGTGGTTGGTGACATGCAATGTGATGCCGGCATTCTGCGCCAGTGCCTGGAAGAATTCGCGCACCAGTTCGGTATCGAACGTGCCGATCTTCGGCGACGAGAACGAGACGTTCCAGACCAGGAACGGACGGCCGGAGACGTCGATCGCGGCGCGCGTCAGCGTCTCGTCCATGGCAAGGTCGATCGAGGCGTAGCGCATGATGCCACGCCGCTCGCCAAGCGCCCGGCTCAGCGCCTGGCCGAGCGCGATGCCGGTATCCTCGACCGTGTGGTGGTCGTCTATATGCAGGTCGCCCTTCGCCCTGACCGTCATGTCGATCAGAGAATGGCGCGATAGCTGGTCAAGCATATGGTCGAAGAAACCGACGCCCGTGGCGATATCCGACTTGCCCGAGCCGTCGACATGGACCGACACGGAGATGTCGGTTTCCCTGGTCTTGCGGCTTGCTTCGGCGGAACGGGGCGCCATCACTCTATCCTTGTGCAGGAGGTCACAGGTCACGGAGTCCAGGCGCTCGCGGCCTGAAAACGAAAGCCTTCTAGCAGCATGATCCGGTGATTGCCAGTTGCCCTCGCCGACAGGTACCGAACCGTTTGCAATCATCGGTCCTGTGCATACATATGGCCGATCAAAGTTACTCGTACCGCGCCAATCGCCTTTTGGGGATCGCGCGAATCGGAGCCACGGATGTCGAATGAACTCTCCATGCACGCCACGACCATCGTGACGGTACGCAAGGGCAATAAGGTGGTGATCGCCGGCGACGGCCAGGTCAGCCTTGGCCAGACCATCATGAAAGGCAATGCGCGAAAAGTGCGTCGCATCGGCAAGGCCGGCAACGTGATCGCCGGTTTCGCCGGCGCCACAGCGGACGCCTTTACGCTGCTGGAACGGCTGGAGGCCAAGCTCGAACAATATCCCGACCAGCTGACGCGCGCCTGCGTCGAATTGGCCAAGGACTGGCGCACCGACCGCTATCTGCGCCGCCTGGAGGCGATGATGCTGGTGGCGGACAAGTCGGTTTCGCTGGCGCTGACCGGCAATGGCGACGTGCTCGAACCCGAATTCGGCGTCATGGCCATCGGTTCGGGCGGCAATTACGCGCTGGCCGCGGCGCGCGCCTTGATGGACAGCGACAAGGATGCCGAGGAAATCGCGCGCAAGGCGATGCAGATCGCGTCCGACATCTGCGTCTACACCAACAACAATTTTGTTGTCGAAACTCTCGATGCCGCCTGAAGAGGTGGCGCTCTACGATTTTCGACCGGTGACCGCGAGAGACCTGCCGATGATCGCGGGCTGGCTCGCCGAGCCGCATGTCGCGCAATGGTGGGGTGCTGCCGAAACGGAGCTCGCCGAAATACGCGATCATATCGAGTCGATTTCCGTCGAGCCGCTGATCGTCGAACTCGACGGAAAGCCGATCGCCTACCTGCAGAGCTATGATCCGCATTTGGAAGACGACCATCCCTATGCCGACCAGCCATTTGGCACGCTTGGCATGGATATCACGATCGGCCGGCCGGAGCTGATCGGCATCGGCCATGGCACGGCAATCGTGCGCCAATTTGTCGAAGAGCTGTTCGCGGAAGGCGTGCCCAGAATCGTCATCGATCCGGACCCCGCCAACATCAGAGCCATTCGCGCCTATGAAAAAGCCGGATTCAGGCCTATCGACCGCAGGCAATCGCAATATGGCGACGTCCTGTTGATGGCAATTGATGCCGAAGACAGCGATGCGGAAGAGGGGTAACAGGGCATGAACGCATCCGTCGACGAGAAGGATCTCTCGGCCTACGAAAACAGCTGGCGGCTGGGTCTGCTGATCGTATTGGGCCTGATCATCGTCCAGGCCGTCACGCTCTATCTGATGGGCCACCCGCCGATCTGCACCTGCGGCTACGTCAAATTCTGGCATGGCGTGGCGAAAAGTTCGGAAAATTCCCAGCATATTTCAGACTGGTACACGTTCTCGCACATCATCCACGGCTTCCTGTTCTACGCGCTGGCAAGGTTCCTGTTCCCGCGTTCGCCGATCGGCCTCAGGCTGGCATTCGCCGTCCTCGTCGAAGGCGGTTGGGAAATCCTGGAAAACAGCCCGTTCATCATCGAGCGCTACCGCGCCGGCACCATCTCGCTCGATTATTTCGGCGACAGCATCCTCAATTCGGTGTCCGACACACTGGCCATGATGTTGGGATTTGTGATGGCGAGAAGGCTACCTATATGGGTGATCGTCAGCCTCGCCATCCTCTTCGAATTGGGCACCGGCTATCTCATCCGGGACAATCTGACGCTCAACGTGATCATGCTGCTGCATCCGTTCGAGGCCATCAAGCAGTGGCAAAGTGGAATTTAGTGACATGAGCTTCTCTCCTCGCGAAATCGTTTCGGAACTCGACCGCTTCATCATCGGCCAGAAGGACGCCAAGCGCGCCGTGGCCATCGCCTTGCGCAACCGGTGGCGTCGCCAGCAGCTGGAAGGCCAGATGCGCGAAGAGGTGATGCCGAAGAACATCCTGATGATCGGGCCGACCGGCGTCGGCAAGACCGAGATCTCGCGGCGCCTGGCGCGACTGGCCGGCGCGCCCTTCGTCAAGGTCGAGGCGACCAAGTTCACCGAAGTGGGCTATGTCGGCCGTGACGTCGAACAGATCATCCGCGACCTGGTCGAGATCGCCATCGGCCTGGTGCGCGAGAAAATGCGCGAGGACGTCAAGGCGCGCGCGCATATCAATGCCGAGGAACGCGTGCTGGAAGCGCTGGTCGGGAAGACCGCAAGTCCTGCCACACGCGACAGTTTCCGCAAGAAACTGCGCGACGGCGATCTGGACGACAAGGAGATCGAGATCGAGGTGGCGGACACCGGCAATGGCGGAATGCCCGGCTTCGAGGTTCCCGGCATGCCGGGCGCCAATATCGGCGTGCTCAACATCAACGACATGCTGTCGAAGGCGATGGGCGGTAAAAAAACCAAGGCGCGCAAGACGACGGTGAAGGCCTCCTACGCGCTGCTGGTCAATGACGAGTCCGACAAGCTTCTCGACCAGGACGAGGTCGTGCGCCGGGCCATCGACGCGACCGAAAATGACGGCATCGTCTTCCTCGACGAAATCGACAAGATCGCGTCACGCGAAGGCGGCATGGGGGCCGGCGTGTCTCGCGAAGGCGTGCAGCGCGACCTGCTGCCGCTGATCGAGGGCACCACGGTGGCGACAAAATATGGGCCGTTGAAGACGGACCATATTTTGTTCATCGCGTCCGGCGCTTTCCATGTCTCGAAGCCGTCCGACCTGCTGCCGGAATTGCAAGGTCGCTTGCCGATCCGGGTCGAGCTGCGGGCGCTGGAGAAGGACGATTTCGTGCGCATCCTGACCGAGACCGAAGCGAGCCTGATCAAGCAGTATATCGCCCTGATGAAGACCGAGGGCGTCGACCTGACCTTTACAGACGACGCCATCGACTCGCTGGCCGGCATTGCGGTCGACCTCAATTCCAGCGTCGAGAACATCGGCGCAAGGCGGCTGCAGACAGTGATGGAGCGGGTGCTGGACGATATCTCCTACGACGCGCCCGACCGCAACGGAACGACGGTCACCATTGATGCCGCCTATGTGGAAAAACATGTCGGCGATCTGTCGCGAAACACGGATTTATCGCGGTTCATCCTTTGAACGAGGCGCGGGGATCAAACCCGCGCCGGATCAAGGCGGATTTCCGGCAAACAGCCCATGTGTGGCCAGACGGTACCATCCGCCAGCTTTCGTAGCGTGGGCAGGAGGGTTGTTCTCGACTCGACCGGGAGCACTGCCTAGGTTGCGCGGCATTATCGCGGGCGGCGGCACATGAAGAAACTGATCCTGGTCATTCTCGGCTTGACGCTGGCGGCGACGCTGTTTGCCGCCGAGGCAGCCACATTGGTGCCGGCGGGCAATCGCAATGTCGAGCAACCTGACATTCCAGGGGCCTCGAGCCGGCGCACGCAGGCCACCAACACGACTTTCCAGGCGAAATACCGCAAGGTCTATGCCTTGCTGCGCAAGGACTCGGATCTACGCGCCAAGATCAAGAAGGCGGCGGCCGCCTATGGCATAGATCCTCTGCACATAGTCGGCGCCATCGTCGGCGAGCACACCTACAATGTAGACGCCTACGACCGGCTGCAGACCTATTACGTCAAGGCGATCTCCTATCTCTCCAGCAAGCTCTCCTTCGCCTATGAGGGCGAGGACATCAGCGACTTCGTGCAGCGGCCGGAGTTCAAGAAATGCGCGGGCATGTCCGACAGCTACGATCTGTGGGCATGCCGGGAACAGGTGTGGAACCATGCATTCCGCGGCCAGACCGTTGGCGGAGAGAACTTTCCCGACGACCGTTTCGGCGCCACCTTCTTCCAGCCTTACTATGCCGGCCAGACCTTTGGCCTCGGTCAGCTCAATCCTCTGACGGCGCTGCAGATGAGCGATCTCGTGCACAGGGTTTCAGGCCTGCCGAAGCTCGATGTCGGCGATCCTAACTCGGTCTACAAAACCATCATGGATCCCGACCTGACATTGCCCTATGTCGCGGCAACGATCAGGACATCTATCGATGCCTACAAGAGCATCGCCGGCTTCGACATTTCGAGCAATCCGGGCCTGACCGCGACGCTCTACAATGTCGGCAATCCGGAGCAGCGCGCCTATGCTCTGAAGGCGGAGAACGACAAGCGCCGCGCCGCGGGGCAGCCGGAAAAGCTGCCGGAGGAGAACTATTACGGCTGGCTGGTCAACGACAAGCTGGATGAGTTGAAGGCGCTGTTTTAGGCGCTCGACGCGTTGACATTAATTTGCCGACGCCTGCGCCGCCCCTCATTGTCCTGCTGGGCACTGGCGTGACTGATCGGCGCGAGGCCTGATTGCCACGTGGTTCCCCCAATCCGTCGCTGCTCCGCAGCGCCACCTTTCCCCCCTCCGGAGGGAAAGGAAGGGAGCTTTGCTTGACTAGCGTTGAAGGCTAAGAGCATGGCGGCTTTCCTCTACCCCGTCGATCGGGGGGTCCGAAGGACGGGCGAGACCCGTGGCTCGCCCCGGCAAGGTGGCTCGGCGAAGCCGAGACGGAGTGGGGGTCGACCAGCGCGGCATAAGACTATGCATGCCGTAGCGACGCGAAGGCCTCAAGCCGCCAGCAGCGACTTCAGCTTGACGGCCGGCGATCCAAGCGCTTCCGGCGCCGGCCTCGCTTGCTTGGCGATCAGCATTTCGGCCAGCCTGATGTCGCGGGCGACCGCGTTGCCGGGGCCGATGCCGCTGGCGGCCACCAGCCTGCCGTCCTCGGCGAGGTGAAAAAGGATGAAGGCGCCGTCGCCGAGGTCGCGGCGCACCGTGCTGCGGCCCTCATCGGAAAGGCCGGCAATCTGCAGGGACAGACCATACTGATCCGACCAGAACCACGGCACCGCCACATGTGCCGCGCCGGCGCCCAGCATATTCTTCGCCGCCAGAGCGCCCTGCTCCTGCGCGTTGCGCCAGGCTTCCAGCCGCACCCGGCGGTCGCCATAGATAGCAAGTGGGAACGAGCAGCAATCGCCGGCGGCGAAGATGTCGGGGTCGCTGCTTTGAAGCCGTTCATCGACGGCAATGCCATTGTCGATCTCCAGACCCGCCTCGGCGGCAAGCCCGGTCTCCGGCACGGCGCCGATGCCGATGACGACGAGGTCGGCCGTGATTTTTCCTCCGCCGGCAAGCGTCACGCGGACCGCCTTGCCGTCGTCTGCGATGGAAGCGATGCCTTCGCCGCACAGGATCTCCACGCCCCGGCCAATGTGCGTGTCTTGGATGATCTCGGCGATCTCGGCCGGCACGCCGCGCATCAGGATGCGAGGCTGGGCCTCGATGACAGTGACGGCCGCGCTGAGCTTGCGCGCTGCGGCAGCGAGTTCGAGGCCGATGAAGCCGCCGCCGACGATGGCGATATGGCTGCCGGCGCGGAGATGGGGGCGGATGGCAAGCGCGTCGGCGAAACTGCGCAGGGTGACGCAGCGAGGACCCAATCCCGGAATCGGCAATCGGCGCGGCGTCGACCCTGTGGCGAGCAACAGCTTGTCGTAGGCAAGCACCGAACCATCCGACAGGCGAACCTCATGCGCCATCCGATCGACCGCCACGGCCTGGACCGAATGGATATGCCGGATCGATTTTTCCGCCAGCGTCGCCTCACTGACAATCGTCTTGATCAGGGGCGCATCGCCGGTCATGGCGTCCTTGGAGAGCGGCGGGCGTTCGTAGGGCAGATGCGGCTCGTTGCCGACCAACGTCACCGGCCCATCATAGCCGAGATCGCGCAGCGTGAGAGCTGCCCGCCCACCGCATTCGCCGGCCCCGATGATGACCATGCCCCGACCCATCGTCATTATCCGATTTGGACCAGCACTTTGCCGGCCTCGACCCTCACCGGATAGGTCTTGAGGTCGACGCAGACCGGCGCGCCCTTGGCGGCCCCTGTCTTGTAGTTGAAGCGGCCATTGTGCTTGGGGCATTCGATGATGTCGTCCATCACCAGCCCGTCGGCCAGATGGACCTTCTCATGCGTGCACAGACCGTCGGTTGCGAAGAACTCGTCATCGGGGCTGCGATAGATGGCGAAGGTGCGGCCGCCATGGTCGAAGCGCAGCACATCCTCTTCGTCGATGTCGCCGGCCGCGCATGCCTCGACCCAGTCCGTCATTCATTCCTCCCAACAGGCACTCAGAATAAGTCCATACGGTCTTGCCGAAACAGCGAGTGGCGCCTCCCGGCGGCTTTGCCTCGAAACGAGGGCGCCGGGCGGGGTCCCAGGATTACTCCGCCGCCGCGGCGACGGCATCGATGTGAAATTCCTCGCGATAGGGCCGCGCTGTCGGCGGCAGTTCGCGCTTGAGGAAATAATCCTCGTTGCGCAGCTGCCGCAGGAAGGCCGGAATCATCTCGCGGTAACCGGCCAGGATCGACGGCGTCGGCGCCGGCAGATCATGTTTGATCAATTCGTGCAGCCTCGGCAATGCATGATAAGGCACCATCGGGAACATGTGGTGCTCCACATGATAATTCATGTTCCAGTAGATGAAGCGGCTGATCGGGTTCATGTAGACGGTGCGGCTGTTGAGCCGATGGTCGGTGACGTTGTCGGCCAGGCCACCATGCTGCAGCAGCCCGACCATGACGTGATGCCAGGCGCCGTAAAGCCTGGGCAAGCCTACCAGCATCAGAGGCAGCCAGGAGCCGAAATACAGCGCCAGGGTGATGGTCGCGGCATAGATCGCGGTCCAGATGCGGGCGATGCGGATCGCCTTCTTCTGTTCCTGTTCCGGAATGAACGTCTTTTCCGCCGCGCTAATGTTGCCGGTGGCGTTGCGCAGCATGTCGCTCATCGCGTGCCAGGCATCAAGCACGCCGATGAAGCCGAGCGCGGCGCGCAACAAGTCCGGCGGCCGCATCACGGAAATTTCCGGGTCGCGGCCGACGATGATGGTGTCGGTGTGGTGGCGCGTGTGGCTCCAGCGCCAGGTGACCGGGTTGCGCATGATCATGAAGCAGGCGATCTGATAGACCGCGTCATTCATCCACTGCGTGCGGAAGGCTGTGCCATGGCCGCATTCGTGCCAGCGCGAATCCGTCGATGAGCCATAGAGTACGCCATAAACGAAGAAGAACGGCACGCACCACCATGTTCCCCACAATAAGGCCCCGCCGCCACCGCTGACGATCAAGGCGGCGAGCCAGATCGCGGTGTCGCGTATCGCTGGCCCGTCGGAGCGCTGCATCAGTTCCTTCATCTGCTTGCGCGGGATGTCGGTGTGATACCACTCGGCTGCCGACAAGCCATTTTCGACGGCGAGCTTGGCGTCGCGGCCGATCAGGCTGTAGTCACGCCGGGACGGCGCTGCGGACATGATTGCCTCCATAGCCGGGCAAACGCCCAGCGAACACGGCTTGGTTGCTCGGCTTCGGCCTGAAAATAACGCTCACCCATGATAGACTCAATATCACAAAGATAGTTTCTATCATTTCCTATCAGTTTGCTCTAGGAAAGGAGCACACGGCAAGTGGAGGGCGGCATGGCGAAGCGACCGACAATCACCGACCTGGCTCGCATCTCCGGCGTCAGCGTCGCCACGGTGGACCGGGTGCTCAACAGCCGCCTGCCGGTGCGCGAGGAAACGGCCCGCCGTGTCTACGAAGCGGCGACCGAGATCGGCTATCACGCGGCAGGCCTGATCAAGCAGCGGATGCGGCATGAATTGCCGGAGTATCGGCTGGGCTTCCTGCTGCTCAGGGGCAATGATGTCTTCTACAGCGAATTCGCCCGCGAGCTTGAACTGGCGGTCTCGCGTTCGCCGCGCTTTCGTGGCGTCGCCGTCATCGATTTCACGGATTCGCTGGCGCCCGACGAGATCGTCGAGCGTGCGCGCAGGCTCGCGGCAAAGTGCCGGTCGATCGCGCTGGTCGGGCCGGACCACCCGGCTTTGACGGTCGCCGTGGAGGAGATGAAGGCGAAAGGTCTGCCGGTGTTTTCGCTTCTATCGGAGTTCGCCGCGGGGATACGCGAAGGCTATGTCGGCCTCGACAACCGCAAGGTTGGCCGCACTGCCGCCTGGATGATCTCGAAGGCAGCCAAGCGGCCCGGCAAGGTCGCGCTTTTCGTCGGCAGCCACCGCTTCCACGGCCACGAACTGCGCGAGATCGGTTTCCGCTCCTTCTTCCGCGGACAGGCGCCGGAGTTCACCTTGCTCGAGACGCTGGTCAATCTGGAGGCCAACAGGATCACGCAGGACACGCTGCTGGAGCTTTTGGGCAACCATTCAGATCTCGTCGGCTGCTATGTCGCCGGCGGCGGCATGGAAGGGGCGGTCGCGGCGCTGCGGCAGGCGAAACCGGACCCAATGCCGGCGGTCGTCTGCAACGAGATCACGGCGGTATCCCGATCGGCTTTGGCCGACAATATCCTGACCATGGTAATCTCGACGCCGCTGGCGGCGCTCTGTCGCGAGTTGGTGGCTCTGATGGCGCACGCCATCGAAAGCGGCGCGGCAAACGCGCCGGGCCAGACGTTTCTGCCCTTCGACATCTATCTGCCCGAGAATATCTAGCTCGCGTCGCAAAGAGGGGAGCTCCGGAAATCGCCGGTCCGCTTTTGGAATCGGGCCTTGACGCCCTACAGAGGAAATGGAATAAATATTTCACTGATGTGGTATTTTGGTTCTTTCGTTCCGGAACATCTGTTTCAGCAGGAGTGATGCGCGCTCCAGCAAAACGGCATCCGGACGGGCCTGGCAATTGGGAGTGTTTCCCCGGGGAGATCGGGGATTCCGGATAGATCGGTGCAACCGGACACCAATGTGGAGGAGAGACACAATGAAGAAACTGCTTCTGGGCGTCGCTTTCGCGGCGCTGATGAGTTCGTCGGCTCTTGCCGCCAAGGTCGGCGTGTCGATGGCCAAGTTCGACGACAACTTCCTCACCGTGCTGCGCAACGGCATGATCGAGCAGGCGAAGGGTATGGACGGCGTCGAACTGCAGGTGGAGGACGCGCAGAACGACGTTGCCAAACAACTCGACCAGATCAAGAATTTCGCCGCCTCCGGTGTCGACGCCATCATCGTCAACCCGGTCGACACGTCGGCGACGCAGGCGATGTCGGACGCCGCGGCTGCAGCCAAGATCCCGCTGGTCTACGTGAACCGGCAACCGGTCAATGTCGACACGCTGCCGGAAAACCAGGCGTTCGTCGCTTCGAACGAAGCCGATTCCGGTACGCTTGAGACCAAGGAAGTCTGCCGCCTGTTTACCGAAGCCGGCAAGAAGGAAGCCAATGTCTATGTCATCATGGGCGAGCTTTCCAATCAGGCCGCGGTGCAGCGCACCAAGGACATCGAGGACGTCATCGCCACGCCCGAATGCAACTTCATCAAGATCATCGACAAGCAGACGTCGAACTGGAACCGTGACGAAGCCCAGAACCTGATGACCAACTGGCTGTCGACCGGA
Organism: Mesorhizobium sp. ES1-1; assembly: GCF_020164785.1. GTDB lineage: Bacteria > Pseudomonadota > Alphaproteobacteria > Rhizobiales > Rhizobiaceae > Mesorhizobium. The sequence continues at coordinate 304,442 of NZ_JAIUGX010000006.1, forward strand.
AAGCCGTTCGACGGCGTCATCGCCAACAATGACGAAAGCGCCATCGGCGCTATTCAGGCGATGAAGGCCGCCAACATCGACATGAAGACCGTTGTCGTCGGCGGCGTCGATGCCACGCAGGACGCACTGGCCGCAATGCAGGCCGGCGACCTCGACGCCACCGTGTTCCAGGACGCCGCCGGCCAGGGCAAGGGCGCGCTTGATGCCGCGCTCAAGCTGGCCAAGGGCGAGAAGGTCGAACACAAGGTCTACGTCCCCTTCCAGCTGGTCACGCCGGCCAACATCGACAAGTTCCTGAAGAAGAACTGAACCAGGGCAAAGGAGCGGCGCTGTCGCAGCGATGGCGCCGCTCCTCCATCCTCCGGCGCCTCCGGGCGTCAGGATCGACCGCGGCTGAGGGAGGTAGACGATTGGCACAGACATCCCATGGCGTCGGCGGGGTCGGCTATGACGCCAGGAAGCGGACATGGCCGGCTGAGTTCAACGTCTTCCTGGCGCTGGTCATCCTCGTCGTCATTTTCGAATTGATCGGCCGGATCTTTCTCGGCGACAGCTTTCTGTTCAACACCCGCGCCGACGTCCCGGCGATCTTCAACGAGGCGCGCCTGCAGATCATCATCCTGCAGGTGTCGATCGTCGGCATCATCGCCATCGGCGTGACGCAGGTGATCATCACCGGCGGCATCGACCTGTCCTCCGGTTCGATCGTCGGCGCCACCGCGATGATCGCCATGAGTTTCGCCCAGGTGGCGACGGTCAATGGTAACCCCAACCCCAAGGCGATGTTCTTGGCGCAGGGCTGGACCGACCTGCCCGTCATCGTGCCCGTGGTGGTGGCGATCGGCTGCGGCCTGCTGGCCGGCCTCGTCAACGGCGCCCTGATCGCCTACACGCGCATTCCGCCCTTCATTGCAACGTTGGGCATGATGGTGACCGCACGCGGCATCGCCAAATGGTGGTCTAAGGGGCAGCCGATCTCGTTTCCGACCGAAGGTTTCGCGGCGATCGGCAAGGGCCTGATGCCCGTCATCATCTTCCTGTCGCTGGCCGTGCTATTCCAGTTGATCATGACCTACACAAAGTATGGGAAGCACAGTTACGCTATCGGGTCCAATGAAGACGCCGCGCGCATGTCGGGCATCAACATCGCCAACCACAAGATCCTGGTCTACGCCATCGCAGGCATACTCGCCGCGCTCGCCGCCGTGGTTCTGAGCTCCAAGAATCTAACCGCCCAGTCCGGCATGGGCGTGATGTACGAGCTCGATGCCATCGCGATGGCGGTCATCGGCGGCGTCTCGTTGTCGGGGGGCCGCGGTTCGATCATCGGCACGGTTATCGGCTCGCTGATCTTCGGCGTCATCATCTCCGGCTTCACCTTCCTGCGCCTCGACGCCTATTACCAGGAGATGGTCAAGGGCGTGATCATCGTCGGCGCGGTGGTTCTCGATCAGTGGCGGCAACGCCTGCGGGCAATGAGGGCTTGATCATGTCTGACATCGTCCTGAAGACCGAGAACATGACCAAGCGCTATGGCGGGGTGCATGCGCTCGAAGGCGCGAATTTCGAGCTGCGCAAGGGCGAGCATGTCGCCATCATGGGTGACAACGGCGCCGGCAAATCGACCTTCGTGCGGCAGATCACCGGCGTCGAGCAGCGCACCAGCGGCAAGATGTGGTTCGACGGCAAGGAGGTGAATTTCACCGGGCCGATCGAGGCGCGCGAGGCGGGCATCGAGACCGTGTTCCAGAACCTGGCGCTGGCCGACGATCTCGACGTGCCATCCAACCTGTTCCTCGGCCGCGAGAAGGTGCTGTTCAACCTCGGGCCGTTCTCGATCCTGGACCGCAAATACATGCGCAAGGCGACCGAGGCGGCGCTGATCCGCACGGCGGTGAAGATCCCCAATCTGTCGAACACGATCCGCCACATGTCGGGCGGCCAGCGCCAATGCGTGGCGATCGCCCGGACCGCCACCTTCGCCTCCAAGCTGATCATCATGGATGAACCGACGGCGGCGCTGGGCGTGCAGGAAACGGCTCAGGTCCAGAACATCATCCGCACGCTGAAGGACAATGGCGAGCCGCTGATCCTGATCAGCCACAATATGCGCCAGGTGTTCGACCTGTGCGACCGCATCGTCGTTTTCCGGCGCGGCCGCATCGTTGCCAATCTGCACAAGCAGGACACAGACGGAAACGATATCGTCTCCTACATCATAGGCGCCAAGACCGGGGAGGCCGAACTCGTCGCTTGACGGGAGATGCGATAAACGCCCCTGTCCTGTCTCGACCGAATTTCACCCACGCCGATCGTCGGCGCGATCACCTGCTTTGAACCACCCCCAGAGGAAATCCCATGACACTCCGTTTTGCTCTCCTGGGCGCCGGCCGCATCGGCAAGGTCCACGCCCGCGCCGTCGGCTCCAATCCGCAGGCCAGACTAGTGGCCGTCGCCGATGCCTTCGAAAAGGCGGCAACCGAACTGGCGGGGGCCTATGGCGCAGAGGTGCGCAGCATCGACGCCATCGAGACATCCAATGACATCGACGCCGTCGTCATCTGCACGCCGACCGATACCCATGCCGATCTGATCGAGCGCTTCGCCAAGGCTGGCAAGGCGATCTTCTGCGAAAAGCCCATCGACCTGAACGTCAAGCGCGTCGAGAAGTGCCTGGCCGTGGTCGAGAAGACCAAGGCGACGCTGATGGTCGGCTTCAACAGGCGCTTCGACCCGCATTTCGCCGCCGTGCGCAAGGCAATCGACGATGGCGCCATCGGCACGGTCGAAATGGTCACCATCACCTCGCGCGATCCGGGAGCGCCGCCGATCGACTACATCAAGCGCTCGGGTGGCATCTTTCGCGACATGACCATCCATGATTTCGACATGGCGCGCTTCCTGCTCGGCGAAGAGCCGGTGGCGGTCAGCGCCCATGCCTCGGTACTGGTCGACAAGGATATCGGCGCTGCCAGCGATTTCGATTCAGTCAGCGTCATCCTCGAGACGGCGTCCGGCAAGCAGGCCGTCATCTCCAACTCGCGCCGCGCCACCTACGGTTACGACCAGCGCATCGAAGTGCATGGCTCGAAAGGCATGGTCGCCGCCGAGAACCAGCGGCCGGTGTCGATCGAACTCGCCAACGAGAAGGGCTACACGCGCCCGCCGCTGCACGACTTCTTCATGACCCGCTATCTCGACGCTTATGCGCTGGAGATCGCCGCGTTCATCACGGCGGCGACCTCGGGCAAGAAGGCGTCACCGAGCGGGGCCGATGGCCTCGTCGCGTTGAAGCTGGCGGATGCGGCGCTGAAATCGGCAACGACCGGCAAGACCGTACGTCTCGACAAGTGAGAAACCGGACCTAACACACAGGAGCAAAGCGATGAGCGCATCCGCCGATCGCAATTCACAGACACGCGCCATCGTCACCGGCGGTGCGCAAGGCATCGGCTTCGCCGCCGCCGAGGCGCTGGCCGACGAGGGCTGCCGGGCGCTTGCGCTGATCGGCCGCTCGCAGGAGAAGGGCGACAAGGCCGTCGCCCATTTCAAAAAGACCGGCGTCGACGCCATCTTCATTAGCGCCGACGTCTCGAAAGTCGCCGAGTGCAAGCGCGCCGTCGCGACTGCGATTTCGCATTTCGGTACCATCAACGCGCTGGTCAATGCCGCCGCGACCTCGGCTCGCGGCTCGCTGGTCGAGACATCCGAGGAGGTCTTCGACCAGATTTTCGCCACCAATGTGCGTGGCCCGTTCTTCCTGATGCAGGGCGTGGTGGCGCATCTCCTGGAGACGAAGGCGCCGGGCTCCATCGTCAACGTCCTCTCGATGTCGGCGCATTGCGGCCAGTCCTTCCTGGCGCCCTATTCGTCGAGCAAGGGCGCCTTGGCGACCCTGACCAAGAATGTCGCCAATGCCTATCGCTTCAACCGCATCCGCTGCAACGCCGTGCTGCCGGGCTGGATGGATACGGAGGGCGAGGACATCGTGCAGAAGAAATGGCACGCGGCGGCGGAGGACTGGCTGGCAAAGGCGGAAGCCGGTCAGCCGATGGGGCAATTGGTCAAGCCGGACCAACTGGCGCGCCTGATCAGCTACATGGTCAGCCCGCAATCCGGCGTCATGACCGGATCGCTGGTCGACTACGACCAGAATGTCGCGGGCACGTCGCCGGAATAACCTCTGTTACTGCGACGTCGCCCTTCTTTAATGGTCATGACAGTCAGACTAGTCATGAGGTTGAGATGCTGCATGCAACCGAGGATACGAACTGGACGGTCGCAGGGCAAAGGCGCGGCTCTCTGAAGTCATCGAGCGCGCGCAGTCATCTCCGCAGACGATAACCAAGAACGGCAGGCCACAGTCGTCGCAGTCTCGGCCGAGGAATGGCAGCGCAAGACCGCTCGCAAAGGTACACTTGCGGAATTCTTGCTGGACTCGCCGCTTCGGGGAGCCGATCTCGATCTCGAGCGTCAACGCGATGAACCGCATGATCTGCCACTGCGAGGCTGCTGCTCGACACGAACGTCCTATCGGAGGTGACAAGGCCGGCGCCGGACAAACGCGTTCTCGACTGGCTGGACGAGCTTGATGAGGACCGCTCCTTCATCAGCGTCGTGTCGATCGCCGAGATCAGGCCCGGCGTTGCCCTCATGGATGAAGACCGGAAACGAGTGGCACTGGGCGAATGGCTCACCCGAGACCTCCCACACCGCTTCGAGCAGAGGGGGCTGCCCGTGGATGAAAAGGTTGCGTTGGCCTGGGGGGACCTTATAGGCCTTGCCAAGCGCCACGGCCGCGGCTTGTCGTCGATGGACGGCCTGATCGCTGCCACCGCGATTGCGCGTGAGCTCACTTTGGCGACACGGAATACGAGGGATTTCGAAGGTCTTGGTATTGAACTATTCGACCCGTGGACTGCACCTTGAGCTCCGTCATGGGGGTAGTCTAGACCAAGGGAGTTTAACGAAGACGCCTACGATGTCGTCATCCACCGGCGCAGCAAGGAGCGAAGCGACGTGGCGCAGACCCGAGGATCCATGCCGGGACTCGGAAGCGCCGCTGCGGTCCAGAATTCTGCTCCGCTGCGTTCCCTGGCGGATGTCACGGAATGGATCCTATGGTCTGCGCCGCGTCGCTTCGCTCCTTGCTACGCCATAGGATGACGAAATCGCGAAGGTTCCGCCCATCCCGAATTGACGTTAGGTCCCACGTGACAAGCGCCTTCTCATCGACTATATGAGCCTCATGATCAACCTGACCGCCACCTATTGGTACTTTAGGAGCTCGCTGGCGGCGGGAGGATTGCGCTCGATCTGAAGATTGCAGCAAAAGTATCCGAACAGCCGCCAGACCTGGCGGCTTTTTTGTTTCAGCCGGCAGGTCTCCCCAATCAGGAGCAGAAAGCCGTGTTGACCACTACAGACGATCTTCGCGTCAAGGAAATCCGAGAACTGAGCACGCCGGACCAGGTGATGCGGGAGATTCCGCGCACTCTGACGGCGACGCGCACCGTTGCCGCGTCACGCAACGCCATCCATTCCATCCTAACCGGGGCCGACGATCGGCTTATCGTGATCGTCGGCCCTTGCTCCATCCACGATCCGGTCGCCGCGGTGGATTACGCCAGCCGTCTGGCGGCGCTACGCGAAGCCCTGTCCGACCGGCTCGAGATCGTGATGCGGGTCTATTTCGAGAAGCCGCGCACGACCGTCGGCTGGAAGGGCCTTATCAACGATCCCGACCTCGACGGCTCCTTCAACATCGAGAGAGGGCTCAGGATGGCGCGCAACGTGCTGTCGGCCGTCAACAATCTCGGCCTGCCGGCCGCAACCGAATTCCTCGACATGACGATCCCGCAATACATCGCCGACCTCGTCGCCTGGGGCGCCATCGGCGCGCGCACCACCGAGAGCCAGATCCATCGCGAATTGGCTTCGGGTCTGTCCTGCCCGGTCGGCTTCAAGAACGGCACCGACGGCAATCTCAGGATCGCCGGCGAGGCGGTAAAGTCGGCGGCCCAGCCGCACCATTTCATGGCGGTGACCAAGGGCGGACGCAGCGCTATCGCGGCAACGACCGGCAATGAGGACTGCCACGTCATCCTGCGCGGCGGCGTCCAGCCTAATTATGACGCGACGAGTGTCGAGGCGGCGGCGGTGGAACTCGCACGCATCGGAGTGGCGCCGCGGCTGATGATCGATGTCAGCCATGCCAACTCCGCCAAGAAGCCGGAGAACCAGCCCAAGGTGGCGGCCGATGTGGCTGGCCAGATAACGGCGGGCGACGAGCGCATCATCGGCGTCATGATCGAGAGCAATCTCGTCGCCGGACGGCAGGATGTGGTGCCCGGCAAGCCGCTCGTCTATGGCCAGAGCATCACCGATGGCTGTATCGACTGGGCGACCACAGAGACCGTGCTGCACGGCCTTGCCGGAGCCGTCGAGTGGCGCCGCTCGGCACGCCGAGCCATGTTGGAAAGCCGGCAGGGCGCGGCTTGATAAGAAGGCGGTATGGGGGGCGATGTTAATGGAACTTACGCCCCCCTCAGCCCCTCCCACGCGGTGAACACCGACACCGCGAAGAGCAGCAATCCGGCCGCCCGGCCAGCAAGAATGGTGGCTCGCGGGTTGGCGATCAGGAGGTTGCGGCTGCGGCCGGCGGTGACCGCGAGTCCGCCATAGATCGCCGCCTGTGTCAGGACGGTAAGCAGGCCCATGACCGTCGCCTGCATCCAGATGGGACCATAATCCGGCTTCAGGAATTGCGGGTAGACGGCAAGCACGAACAAATATGCCTTCGGGTTGATCAGGCAGGTCGCCAGCCCCTGTCGAAACGCCTTCCAGGCGGAGCGGCTGCCGGCAGGACCGTCCTGTCCGACGGTGATGGAACTGCGCATCAGTGTGATGCCGATAAAGGCCATGTAGGCGGCGCCGGCAAGCAGCAGTGGCTTGAACAGGATCGGCACGAAGTGAATCAGCAGGCCGACGCCGATGGCGCCGTTCAGCGTATGCACCAAGCCGCCGACCATGATGCCGCCGGTCGCGGCAAGGCCCCGGTCACGGCCGCCGGTCAATGCATTGGCCAGCACGAACAGCATATCCATGCCCGGGACGGCGATGATGCCGAACAGCAGGATGAAGAAGAGCCAGAGATTTTCCGCGTAACCCATGTCAGTTGCCTACCGCCTTGCCCCACCTGCGTGCGGCGGAAGCTGTTGATTTTCATATCGAGAGGCAGTCCTATATGTTGGCCCAACTGACGAGGGTGTGTCAGTTGGGATGGCATCGGGTGAAAAAATGCGCAAGGCGTCGCGGCTGTTCGAGATCATCCAGATCCTGCGGCTGGCGCGGCAGCCTGTGACGGCGGCGATGATTGCCGAGCAGCTGGAAGTGACTGTCCGTTCGATCTATCGCGACATCGCCGCGTTGCAGGCGATGCGGGTGCCGATCGAGGGCGGGCGCGGCATCGGCTATATATTGCGTCCCGGTTTCGACCTGCCGCCGCTGATGTTCTCGATCGAGGAGATGGAGGCGATCGTGCTGTCGCTGGCGCTGCTGGAGCGCACCGGAGACGATGAGTTGAAGCGCGCGGCCAAGCGCGTCAGCGCCAAGATCGCCGGCGCAGTGCCGCCGCCGCTGCGCCAGGCCTTCGAGGCCAATGCGCTCCACGCCTGGGGCTTCGCCGCGCCTTCAGCCGGCGCGATCGACCTGGCGCTCGTGCGCCGCGCCATTCGCGACGAGGAGAAGCTCGACCTTTCCTATCGCGATGAGATGGGCCGCGCCTCCGAGCGCCTCATCCGCCCAATCGCTCTGATCTATTATGCCGAGACCGCCAACATCGTCGCCTGGTGCGAGTTGCGGCAGGCGATCCGCAATTTCCGTAGCGACCGCATCGGGGATTGCCGACCGACCGGGCTACGCTTCAAGGGCGAAGGCGACCGGTTGCGCCAAGTGTGGGTCAGTGGGTGGGAAATCAATGCCCCGACCGCCGGCGCCTGAGACGACCGTCGCGAAACCGGCGCCCTGGGGTGGGTGTTACCTCACATCCACCCAGCGCTTTTCCTCGAACGAACGCGCCATCGCGTGCACGGTGCGCTCGATCTCCAGTCCTTCGGCGAATTCGACGAGCCGGGCCGGCTTGCCTCCCAGGCGCGTCAGCAATTCGTGGCACTCGATGATCTTGAGATCGTTGAAGCCGAGGCCATGGCCGGGCGCAGGCAGGAAAGCATCGTAAGGCTTGTGGTGCGGCGCCACCAGGATCGTGCGGTAACCCTGCTCTGTCGGGCGGTCCGACGTGACATAAAGCTGGACTTCATTCATCCGTTCCTGGTCGAACAGGATCGATCCCTTGGAGCCGAAGATCTGGATCGCGATGCGGCCCTTGCGGCCCCAGGCCGAGCGGTTCACAAGCAGCGTGCCGGCAACGCCGTTTTCCAGATGCATCAACACGCTGGCGATGTCGTAGGTCTCGACGGCGCGACGGCCTCCGGTGGGGACCTCGCGATCGGCATAGGGCTTGGCCATGTCGCAGATGACGCTGGCGACGCGGCCGAACAGCGCCGAGACCAGCGACAGCGGATGCACGGCGAAATCGTCGAGGGCGCCATAGCCGGAAGCCGCCTCATGCTTCCAGAAGAACAGCGCCTCGGGATCGGCCATGAAATCCTCGTCCATCTCGATGCGCAGATGGTTGACCTCGCCGATGATCTTCTCGTCCAGCAGCGCGCCGATATGGCGGATGGCCGGGCTCTGAATGTAGTTGTAGCCGAGGGCGGCGACCTTGCCGGACCTTTTCGCCGCGGCGGCCATGGCTTCGGCTTCGACGAAGCTTGGCGCCATCGGCTTTTCGCACCAGAGATGTTTGCCGGCTTCCAGGACCGCAATGGCCATTTCCGGATGAAACTGGTTTGGCGTGGTCAGCGAGACGATATCGACCTCCGGATCGTTGACAACGGCGCGCCAGTCACCTGACGCCCTGGCGAAGCCGAACTCGCCCGCCTTGCGCCTGGCAAGTTCATCATTGACCTCGCCGAGATGGACAAGCCTTGGCTTGGCAACATCGGGAAAGACCGCGCCGACGGCACTCCACGCTATGGCATGGCACTTGCCCATGAAACCCGTGCCGATGAGACCGACGCCAACCATTACGTTTCTCCACCGCCTGAAGCGCTGATGGATGAATTAGTCCATTTTTCCAGCGAATGGAATGTCTGCCTCATTTTTTGTGGTGTTCTTGCGTAGGCCCGCTATGATGAGGCACAGAGGTCGTTCCTAGATGAGCCTGGACAGAGTGACGATGGACGAACGGGTACCTCGCGACTTCGAGACGCTGCGCGCCACGATCCTCGACCGACGCGAAAGCCTGCCGAAGCGTATCGCCCAGATCGCCGCCCATGCGCTGGACAATCCTGACGATATCGCCTTCGGCACCGCCGCCAGCATCGCCGCTTCTGCAGGGGTGCAGCCGTCGACCTTGATACGCTTTGCCCAGCAACTGGGCTTCGACGGTTTCACCAGCCTCCAGCAGGTGTTTCGCGAGCGCCTGCGAGAGCGCAACTCCTCCTATGACGAACGGCTTCTGGCGTTGCGCGCCAAGGCCGAGGGCGGCGCGGGCCACCGGGCGATCTTCGATGGCTTCGTGGCCGCAGCCAGCACCTCGCTCAACGACATCTCCCGCACGCTGGACGAAGCCCATCTGGAAAAGGCGGTTTCGCTGCTAGCCAAGGCGGAGACCATCTTTGTCCTGGCCAAGCGCCGCTCTTACCCCGTTGCAAGCTATATCGCCTACGCGCTGGGCAAGCTGAAAATCCGCAACCAGTTGATCGAGTCTGCGGCCGGCCTGAACGCCGAGATGATCGGTTTTGCCACGCCAGCCGACGCCGTCATCGCCATCAGCTTCTCGCCCTATGCGCCGGCCACAATCGAGGAAGCGCGAACGATTTCGGAGCAGGGCGTGCCGATCGTCGCCATCACCGACAGTTCCTTCTCCCCCCTCGCCCAGTTCGCCACGGTCTGGTTCGAGGTCGCGGAGGCGGATTTTGCCGGCTTCCGGTCGCTGTCCGCGACGATGGCGCTGGCCATGGCGCTGACAGTCGGTGTCGGCGAAAAGCGGCGCGGCACGGGGCGCAAGCGCAAGGCTTGATTGCCGGCATTCGCTTGAACGCTTGCGGGTGCTTTAGCGCCTCCAAGAAGTTCAGAGCTGAGTCAGACAAGCGATTTGAAGGGATCAATATCTACAGTTCGGCTCGCCAACCCCGATCCCGGTTGGAACATCTATCAGTTTGCCAAGTTGGGTGCGGCAAAATAGGAGTGAACCGGATGCGCGCACTGAACATTATTACGCTTTTACTGATTATCGTCGGTGGCCTTAATTGGCTCCTCGTCGGACTTTTCCAATTCGACCTTGTAGCCGCGATTTTCGGCGGCCAGACGGCTGCTCTTGCCCGTGCCGTCTATATCCTGGTGGGACTTTCGGCCCTCTGGCAGCTTGTCCCGCTGTTCCGCAGCTTTGACAGCGGCGAAACCGCAGCACAACGCCGGACCTGAATGTGAAGTGCCACGCTACGCCGACATAGTCGTTCGCGCGCTTCTGGCGATGCACATCGCGTCTCGATTCGTACTGATCATCTCGGGGCTGTTCTGGCTGCCCGTTGCTTTCGGCGGGGAGCCAGGGCTGCTTTGGCCCACGCCTGTCATGCTGATCCTGGCAGCTTCCATTCTCTGGCAGCTCGCCACTGTGTCCGTGCAAATAATGTCCGGCACATCGCACGCCAGAATAGCTACACCAGAGTAGAGCGACGCAATCGATGGCAACGCAGCCGTCGGGTGCCACGGCCGCGTGCCAAAAGTAGCCTCGCGAGGCAGACCATGCCGTTGGCTTCACACATTGCCAACTACGTCGATTTTGCATCGCGGTCCTATCAAAGCACCTCCCGGATACAGCGGCGATCTTACGATGCGCAGTTGCAAACCAGATAAGGAACACTCATTCCATATTGACTGTGTATTGGAATTATTATTTCATGTCGCCGGCACCACGCTGCCCCTCGCGCGTGATATCCAGACAATGTCGTTCGTGACAGCAAGGCCGACGGGAGGTTCCAATGAGCGAAGCCGTGGACGCAAAACAGGCGCCGCTCGACGTCATCACCATCGGCCGTGCCTCCGTCGACCTTTACGGCCAGCAGATCGGCTCAAGGCTGGAGGATATCACCTCCTTCGCCAAATCGGTCGGCGGCTGCCCCGCCAACATTTCGGTCGGCACGGCGAGGCTTGGCCTGCGCTCGGCTTTGCTGACCCGCGTGGGCGACGAGCAGATGGGCCGCTTCATCCGCGAACAGCTCCGGCGCGAGGGCGTCAACACCGACGGGTTGAAGACCGACAAGGAGCGGCTGACGGCGCTGGTGCTACTTTCGGTAGAAAGCGAAGGCGTCTCGCCGATGATCTTCTATCGCACCGATTGCGCCGACATGGCGCTTTCGGAAGAGGATATCGACGAGACCTTCATCGCCTCTGCCCGCTCGATCGTCGTCACCGGCACGCATTTTTCGCGCCCCAACAGCGACGCCGCCCAGCGCAAGGCAATCCGCATCATGAAAGCCAAGGGCGGCAAGGTGGTGTTCGACATAGACTATCGACCCAATCTGTGGGGCCTCGCCGGTCACGCGGAGGGGTTCGAGCGCTATGTGAAATCCGACCGGGTTTCGGCCCAGTTGAAGACGGTGCTGCCCGACTGCGACCTCATCGTCGGCACCGAGGAAGAGATCATGATCGCGTCGGGCGCCGATGATTGCCTGAGCGCGCTAAAGGCCATTCGCGCGCTGTCTTCCGCGACCATCGTCTTGAAGCGCGGCGCCATGGGTTGCATCGTCTATGACGGGCCGGTCAGCGACGATCTCGAAGACGGCATCGTCGGCAAGGGTTTTCCGATCGAGATCTACAATGTGCTGGGCGCAGGCGACGCCTTCATGTCCGGCTTCCTGCGCGGCTGGCTTGGCGGGGAGAGCCTTGCGACCGCGGCGACCTGGGCCAATGCCTGCGGCGCCTTCGCCGTGTCGCGGCTGCTGTGCGCGCCGGAATATCCAACCTTCGAAGAATTGCAGTTCTTCCTCGATAACGGCAGCAAGCATTTGGCCTTGCGCAAGGACGAGGCGATCAACCACATCCATTGGGCCACGACACGCCGGCGCGACGTCCCCTCCTTGATGGCGCTCGCCTGCGACCACAGGGTGCAACTGGAGGACGTCGCGGCCAGGGCCGGGGCGGATCCGGCACGCATTCGCGACTTCAAGGTCCTGGCGGTCAAGGCGGCGTCCAGGGTCGCCGACGGCCGGCCCGGCTACGGCATGCTGATCGACGAGAAATACGGCCGCGAGGCGATGTTCGAATTCGCGAGGCATTCCTTTGCCTGGCTCGGGCGACCTGTGGAATTGCCGGGCTCGCGGCCCCTGCGCTTCGAATTCTCGCAGGACATCGGCTCGCAGCTCACCGAATGGCCGGTCGACCACTGCATCAAATGCCTGTGCTTCTATCATCCGGACGATCCCGCCGCGCTCAAGGATGAGCAGCAGCAGAAGCTGCGCGCCCTGTTCGAGGCGGCGCGGAAGGTCGGCCGCGAACTTCTCATCGAGATCATAGCCGGCAAGCACGGCAAGCTCGACGACACCACGATTGCGCGCGCGCTGGAGGAACTCTATGCGCTTGGCATCAAGCCGGACTGGTGGAAGCTTGAACCGCAGGCCTCGAGCGGTGCATGGGCCAAGATCGAGGCGGTGATCCGGAAACATGATCCCTGGTGCCGCGGCATCGTGCTGCTTGGCCTGGAAGCGCCGCGTGACGAGCTCGAAGCCGCCTTCGCCGCCACCGCCAACGCACCCATCGTCAAGGGGTTTGCCGTCGGCCGCACCATCTTCGTCCATGCCGCCGAAGAATGGCTGGCCGGGAGAATGTCCGATGAGGAGGCGGTTGCCGACATGGCCTCGCGCTTCGAACAGTTGACCAAGGCGTGGCTTGCCGCGCGTGGCCGTAAAGCAGCATAAAGGCGCGGCGGAGGACCGCGGAGGAAACCATCATGAGCAAGACAACACGCCTGACAATGGCGCAGGCGCTGACCCGCTTTCTCAGCAAGCAGGTGACCGAGATCGACGGCAGGAAAGTGCCGATATTCGGCGGCGTCTGGGCGATCTTCGGCCACGGCAATGTTGCCGGCATCGGTGAGGCTCTCTACCCCCTGCGTGACGAATTGCCCACCTACCGCGCCCACAACGAGCAGGCGATGGCGCATGCGGCGATCGCCTATGCAAAGGCCAATTTCCGCCGCCGCTTCATGGCCGCGACCTCCTCGATCGGACCGGGCGCCCTCAACATGGTGACGGCGGCCGCACTCGCGCATGTCAACCGGCTGCCGGTGCTTCTCCTGCCCGGCGATGTCTTCGCCAACCGGATTCCCGATCCGGTGCTGCAGCAGGCCGAGGATTTCTCCGACGGCACGGCGACGGTAAATGACTGCTTCCGTCCGGTATCGCGCTATTTCGATCGCATCACCCGGCCCGAGCAGATCATCCCGGCTCTCGCCCGTGCCATGCAGGTGCTGACCGATCCAGCCGAATGCGGGCCGGTGACGCTGTCGCTCTGCCAGGATGTGCAAGCCGAGGCCTATGATTATCCCGATAGCTTCTTTGCCGAACGGATTTGGCGCCAGCGCCGGCCGCGCCCGGACCGCGATGAGCTTACGGCCGCTGTCGCAGCTCTGAAGGGCGCCAAAAAGCCGCTGGTGATCGCCGGTGGCGGGGTGCTTTATTCGCGCGCCTCTAACGAACTGGGCAAATTCGTCGAGGACGCTGGCATTCCCGCCTGCGAGACGCAAGGCGGCAAATCCTCTCTTCCGGACGTCCATCCGCTCAACATGGGGGCGGTCGGCGTCACCGGCACTTCGGCTGCAAACCGGCTGGCCGAAGAGGCGGACGTCGTGCTCGCCATCGGCACAAGGCTGCAGGATTTCACCACCGGCTCCTGGGCGCTGTTCAAGAATTCCGGCAAGACCATTATCGGGCTCAACACGCAGCCCTTCGACGCCGGCAAGCATCGCGCGTTGCCGCTCGTCGCGGACGCGGCCGAGGGACTGGCCGAACTCGGCGCGGCGCTGAAGGACTGGAAGGCGCCTACCGCCTGGACCGAAAGTTCGGCCGCCGGCAAGACGGCTTGGCAGGCCGACGCTGCCAAGGTAACGGCATCGACCAATGCCGCCTTCCCGTCCGATGCCCAAGTGATCGGCGCCGTGCAACGCGCAATGGGGTCCGGCGTGATCCTTTTGAATGCTTCGGGCGGCCTGCCGGGCGAGTTGCATAAGCTCTGGCAGGCGGGAGCTCCCGGTTCGTACCATGGCGAATACGGCTTCTCGACCATGGGCTATGAGATCGCCGGCGGGCTCGGCGCCAAGATGGCGAAGCCCGATCAGGAGGTCGTCGTCATGATCGGCGACGGCTCCTATCTGATGATGAATTCCGAAATCGCCACATCGGTGATGCTTGGCCTCAAGCTCACCATCGTGGTGCTCGACAACAGGGGCTATGGTTGCATCAACCGGCTGCAGATGGCGACCGGCGGAGCCAACTTCAACAATCTGCTAAAGGACGCGCGCCACGAAACCCTGCCCGACATCGACTTCGCGGCGCATGCCGCCAGCATGGGCGCTATCGCCGAGAAAGTGCCCTCGATCGCCGGGCTGGAAACAGCGCTGCAAAGATCAAAGGCGAACGACCGTACCACCGTTCTGGTCATCGACACGGACCCGCTGGTGTCGACCGAGGCCGGCGGCCATTGGTGGGACGTGGCGGTGCCTGAAGTGTCTACCCGGCCAACGGTGAATGCCGCGCGCAAGGCCTATGAAGAGAAGCGGCAGATGCAGAACGTCGGCGAGTGATGGGGCGCTAGCCACTTTTAATGCACTGTTTTGAACCGGAGTGACGACTTGAAAGCCAAACTGGGCATGTCCCCAATCGCATGGTGGAACGACGATCTTGCGGAACTCAGCGATGATGTGTCGCTGGAGGAGTGCCTGCGCCAGTCTCGTTCTGCGGGCTTCACCGGCATGGAAATGGGACGGCGCTTTCCCAAGGACCCGGACATCATGCTGCCGATTCTTAAGGCCGCCGACGTTACCCTGTGCGGCGGCTGGTTTTCGGGCACGCTGGTCGATGAGGGGATGAGCGAGAACAAGGATCGCATCCAGCCGATGATCGATCTGTTCAAGGCGGTCGACGCGCCCTGTATCGTCTATGGCGAGGTCGGCCGCTCTATCCAGGGCGACCGCTCGAAGCCGCTGGCCACGAAGCCGAAGCTATCGGACGATGAGATGAAGTCCTATGCCAGGCGCCTCACCGAATTTGGCGAGTGGTGCGCCGGACAGGGCATGCCATTGGCCTATCATCATCACATGGCGGCGGTCGTGGAGACCGAGCCGGAGCTCGATGCCTTCATGGGCTATTCGGGAGCCGGCATCCCGCTGCTGCTCGATGCGGGTCACCTGGCCTTTGCCGGCGGCGACGTGCTGCGCGCCATCGACAACCATCATGAGCGCATCAGTCATGTGCACGTGAAGGATGTGCGCATGGAGGTGATCGACAGGCTCGACCGCACCAGGCAATCCTTCCTTGACGCCGTGGCGCTCGGCGCCTTTACCGTGCCGGGCGACGGCTCGCTCGATTTCGGCGCCATCGTGCAGCGGTTCGCCGACCATGGCTATGAGGGCTGGTTCGTGGTCGAGGCGGAGCAGGACCCGAAGAAGAATCCGCCGCTCAGGATGGCGCAGGTCGGCCACAAGGAATTGATGCGCGTGATGACCGACGCGGGCTACACGGTGGAGACGCAAGGTTTTCCCAATGTTTGAGGCGATGGGTTCCCGGCGGACTGCGTTGCTGTAGACTGGTCCTATGAAAGATTACCAGCATCCCTTCTTCCGGCCTCTGTGGCGTCGGGTCGCCGTCGTCGCGGTGTGCGTCGTCTGGTCGATTGTCGAGTTCGCCACCGGCACGCCGTTCTGGGGCGTCATCGCGCTTGGCTTTGCGGGCTACGGTCTGTGGCAGTTCTTTTATCTGTATCAGCCGGTCGACGAGGCGAAGCCGCCAATAGAGCCGGAGGAGTGAGGCGGCGCATGGCGCGGAAGCTTTTCCTGGACGGGATACTGCGAACGAGACATATCGTATCTGGTTGGCGATTGGCCGAAACGCCCTGAGATTCGTCATCCTAGGGCGAAGCAAGGCGAGCAGCGACGCAGCGCAGACCCTAGGATGACGAAGGTGGAGCGCGAGCAAGCTAATCTCCGGAGTTGTTCATCGGGGTGACCGCGCCCGAAAATCGAAGCGTAGGGAGACACCAATGTCGAAGCTGCTCGTCAAAGCCGACAAGACCTATGGCCGCGTTGCCCATGTGACACCGCGTAGTGCCGGCTGGACCTATGTCGGCTTTGACCTGCACCGGCTAAAGCCGGGCGAAGGCGTCTCGGGAAAGACCGACGATCGGGAAGTCTGCTTGGTGTTCGTGACCGGCAAGGGCATTGCGACGGCCGGCGGCAAGGATCTCGGCCTGCTCGGCGAACGCGTGTCGCCCTTCGAGGGCAAGCCGTGGTCGATCTATGTGCCGCAAGGTTCAGACTGGTCGGTGACCGCGGATACGGAACTGGAGCTGGCGGTCTGCTCGGCACCGGGTCTCAGCGGCGGTCTGCCGGTTCGCGTCATCGCGCCGGAGGATCTCGGCCAAGAGGTGCGTGGCAAAGGGACAAACACGCGCTATGTCACCAACATCCTGCCGGAGAGTGACCCGGCCGATTCGCTGCTGGTGGTCGAGGTCATCACGCCCGGCGGCCACACATCGAGCTATCCCCCGCACAAGCATGACCAGGACAATGTGCCTGCCGAGTCGTACCTCGAGGAGACCTACTACCACCGTCTCAACCCACCGCAGGGTTTTGCCTTCCAGCGCGTCTATACGGACGCCGGCAGCGATGGCGTCCGCGAACTGGACGAGGCCATGGCGATCGAGGATGGCGATGTCGTCCTGGTCCCGAAGGGTTATCACCCCTGCGCGGCCTGCCACGGCTATGATCTCTACTATCTCAATGTGATGGCCGGGCCGAAGCGGACCTGGAAATTTCACAATGCGCCCGAGCACGCGTGGTTGATGAAGGCCTGAGCAGGCGGTCCCCGAGAGGCATGAATGTTGGGCCAGTGGCGAAAAATCGCCGGCTAAGGACCTGAAGGGTCGATTTGCCCTCGAAAACCCGTCAAAGCTTCGTCAATCCGTCATGGAAATCACCTATGGCAACGAGACTGACGAGGACTCTCCATGCGTTATGCCATCTATTACACCCCCCAACCTGACGAAATGCTGGCGCGCATTGCTGCCAAGTGGTTGGGCCGCGACCCGTTCGGCGCCGCGACGAAGCCGGTCGAGGCCGTGTCGGACCTGTCGGCGGCCGAAGTCGCCTTCCACACCGCTTCTGCGCGGCGTTACGGCTTTCACGCGACCCTGAAAGCGCCCTTCCGCCTGGCGGCCAACGAGACGGAAGGATCGCTGCGCGCCGCACTTGACGCTTTTGCCGGAGCAACGCCGGCGGTGGCGATCCCGCGCCTCGTTGTCAGCCAGATCGACGGATTCTTCGCGCTGGTGCCGCAGGAGCCAGTGCCTTCGCTCAATAGCTTCGCTGATGATGTCGTGCGCCATTTCGACCGCTTTCGCGCCCCGCTGACGGATGCCGAAATCGAGCGGCGCAGCCCCGATTCCCTGAAGCCGGCGGAGTTCCGTAATCTCTGCCAGTGGGGCTATCCCTATGTCTTCGAGGCCTTTCGCTTTCACATGACGCTTTCCGGGCGCGCGGGACCCCAGGAGAGCCCTCGTCTGCGCGCGGCAATCCAGGGCCTGTTCGCAGACGTCCTGCAACAGCCGGTGCTTGTCGATGGGCTGACGCTGTTTGTCGAGGCGGAACCCGGCGCACCGTTCATGGTGCTTTCCCATCACGCTCTCGGTCGCCGCACCGCCAGAAGAACCGCCTGACGCATCTGCGATATCCACACCGCAAACCAAGGACTGCCCGAAATGATTGCCGAGACCGTTCTGACCAATGCCCGCATCGTGCTTGAGGACGAGATCGTCGAAGGTTCGCTGGTGCTGCGTGACGGCCTCATCGCCGGCATCGACGCGGGTGCTGCCAGGGCTGGCGAGGACATGGGCGGCGACTATGTCATCCCCGGCCTTGTGGAACTCCATACCGACCATCTCGAGGGTCACTACGCGCCACGGCCCAAGGTGCGCTGGAATCCGATCGCGGCGGTGCTTGCCCATGACGCGCAGGTGGCCACGGCCGGCATCACCACCGTGCTCGACGCGCTGCGTGTCGGCATGGACGAGGATGCCGACCTGAATTTGCACGATATCCGCAAGCTGGCCGATGCGATCGAGGACAGCGTAAAGCAGGATCGGCTGCGCGCCGACCATTTCATCCATTTGCGCTGCGAAGTATCGGCCCCGGACTGCCTCAACGCATTCGCCAGTTTCGACGGCGACGAGCGGGTCAGGCTGGCATCGCTGATGGACCACGCACCCGGGCAGCGGCAGTTCGTCAATCTCGAGACCTATGCTTCTTATTATCAGCGCAAGCTCAAGCTGACCGATCGTGACTTCAAGCTTTTCTGCGACAAGCGGATGGCCGAGTCGGCGCTCAATTCGGCCCCGAACCGCGCGGCGATCGCGGCGGCCTGCCATGAGCGCGGCATCGTGCTGGCAAGCCACGACGATGCAACGATCGGCCATGTCGACGAGGCGATCGAGCAAGGTGTGCGTGTGGCCGAGTTTCCGACCACGAAAGAAGCGGCCAGGGCCTCGAAAGCGGCAGGGCTCGGCGTGCTGATGGGGGCCCCCAATGTCATGCGCGGCGCTTCGCATTCGGGCAATGTGTCTGCCCGCACTCTGGCGAGCGACGGCTTGCTCGACATCCTCTCGTCCGACTACATCCCGTTCAGCCTGATCCAGTCGACATTCTTCCTCGGCGACGTTGTCGAGGGCATCAGCCTGCCCCAGGCTGTCGCCATGGTGTCGAAGAACCCGGCGGAAGCGGTTGGCCTGAGCGACCGCGGCGTCATCGAGCAGGGCCGGCGCGCCGATCTGGTGCGGGTGCGCGTGGACGATCATGTTCCTGTCGTGCGGACCGTCTGGCGGCAGGGGCGCAGGGTCGCGTGATGGCCTCGGCATCGATCGAGCGGGAAATGTCGGCCGCGACGTTCCCGATCCGCGACGGCGTCTTCGTCGCCGTGGTCGGGCCGAGCGGCGCCGGCAAGGACACCGTGATCGCCTACGCTCGCTCCCGCTTCGGCGGGGAGGCTCGCCTTGATTTCGTGCGCCGCATCATCACAAGGCCGAGCGATGCCGCGAGCGAGGACCATGACACGCTGGCAGACGCCGCGTTTGTCGAGGCCGAGGCCGGCGGCGCCTTCGCCATTTCCTGGGAGGCGCATGGCCTGCGCTATGGCATTCCGGCCGATGTCGACCGGTCCGTTTCCAGCGGCCGCGTCGCCATCGCCAATGTGTCGCGCGCGATCATCCCGGTGCTGCGCGACCGTTACGCCAATCTGGCCATCGTCGAGATCACGGCTTCGCCAGAGGTGCTGGCCGAACGGCTGGCGATGCGTGGTCGCGAATCTCGCGGCGAGGTGCTGGCGCGTCTGGCGCGCGGCGCCAATGTCACCTTGTCGGGACCGGGTGTTACCTCGATCGACAATAGCGGCCCGCGGGAGGTGGCCGGCGAGCGCTTCGCCCAAATCCTGCGCAAGGCCATGGCCTTCTCGGACATTTCAGGGCTGATCTGAGCTTCCCAGATCACCAGACTTTGCAGGCTGACAACAGCGCCATAGTCGTACAGTCGCCTAGCGATTGAGCTGCCTTGCAGCCCGCAACTCTCGCGCCTATTCGGCCGCAGCGCCCGCGACGCTTTTTCGGGTCGCGTCGGCCATCAGCCGCCGGGCGCGGAAGACGCCCCATTGCTGGTCGACCAGCACGCCGATGAGGATGACGCCGCCCATCACCGCGAAGTTGAGCGAGGACGGGATGCCGAGCAGGTTGACGAGGTTCTGCAATTCCTGCAGCAGGACGGTGCCCAGCACGACGCCGACCAGCGAGCCTTCGCCGCCGCGCAGCGAAAACCCGCCGAGCACGGCGGCGGCGATGGCGTAAAGCTCATAGAACTGGCCGTGGCTGGCAGGCGAGATCGAGCGCGTGTACATGGCGAAATAGATGGCCGATAGCGCGGTCAGCACTCCGCAGATGACATAGGCCGCGATGACGACGCGGCCGGTGCGAATGCCGGAATATTTCGCCGCCTCCTCGTTCTTGCCTATGGCGTAGAGATAGCGACCAAACACCGAACGGTGCAGCACGACCCACATGATGATGGCGATGACGATCAGCGCGATGAAGCTGTTGGGCACGCCCCAGGATCTGCCGGCCGTCAGGAATTCGAGTTCGGGAAAATTCTGGCCGAAGGCGAAGCCCGCGGTGCCGTCGGCGGTATAAAAGCGAGCGACGCCGCGATAGATCAGCAGGCCGCAGAGGGTGACGACGAAGGGCTGCAGCTTGAGCCGCGTGATCAGCCAGCCATGTGCCAGGCCGATGACAGCCCCGAGCATCAGGATGATGACGAAGGCGACCGGCCAGCCCATTCCGCGCGTGGCGATGAAGTCGATGAACAGCGTTCCAAGCAAGGCCACCAGCGATCCGACCGACAGTTCGATGCCGCCTGTGATGATGACGAAGGCCTGGCCGATCGACAGGATGCCGAACAGGCCGATCAGGTTCGAGGTGTTGGCAAGGTTGATCGGCAGCAGGAAGCGCGGATTGATGATGGCGACGATGGCGCCGACCACCAGGATCAGGATCAGCAGGCCGAGATCTTTCTTGCTCATCGTCTTCTCCCAAACGCCTGCCCCAGCAGGTTCTGCAAATCGTTCGCCGGCGTGCGCGACATGACAAAGCTATTTCGGCGGCTTGCCCACCGCCAGCAGCAGCACGTTTTCCTGGCTGAAACGGTCCTTGTCGAGAATGCCCGAGATCTGGCCTTCATGCATGACGGCGATGCGATCGGAGACGCCGATCACCTCTTCCATGTCGCTGGAGATCATCAGCACGGCGACACCGGCGTCGGCCAGCGCACGCATCAGCCCATAGATTTCCGCCTTGGCGCCAATGTCGATGCCGCGCGTCGGCTCGTCCAGGATCATCACCTTGGGGTTCATGGCCAGCCATTTGCCGAGCACGACCTTCTGCTGGTTGCCGCCCGACAGCGTGCCGGTTCGCGTCTGGACCGAAGGGGCCCTGATGCCGAGATCCTTTTTCTGTTTCTCGGCGGTCGTCGTTTCGGCACTGGCCGATACCAGCAGGCGCCTTGCATGCGCCGGCAGGTTTGGCAGGGAGATGTTCTGGGCGATCGACAGGTCGAGCAGGATGCCGGTCAGCTTGCGGTCCTCGGGCACCAGGAAGATGCCACGCGCCACGGCGTCGGCCGCGGAACCCAGGGCAAGCGGCTTGCCGTCGAGTTCCATCGTGCCGCCGAGCGCATTGTCGATGCCGAACAACACCCGCGCCAGTTCGGTGCGGCCCGAGCCGACAAGGCCGGCAAGGCCGAGGATTTCGCCGCGCCGGACGTCGAGATCGACAGGGCGGCCGGGATAGGCGCTGGTGCGGATGGCCTTGGCCGAAAGGGCGACGGCGCCAGGCGCCCGCGCCGCTTCCGAAGCTTTTTCGCGCTCCTTGAGCATGCGGCCGATCATCAGCTTGACCATCTGGTCATGGCCTATGTCGGCCTTGGGCAGCGTGCCGGCCAATGTGCCGTCTCGCAGCACGACGACGCGGTCGGCGACGCGCTCGACCTCGTGCAGGCGATGCGAGATGAAGATGACGCTGATGCCATCGGCTTTCAGTGCCTTGATGACGTCGAGCAGTTTGTCAGTCTCGGCGATCGGCAGGCTCGATGTCGGCTCGTCGAGGATGACCAGCCTGGCCTTGATCGACAGCGCCTTGGCGATCTCGACCATCTGCTGCTGGGCGAGCGACAGGGAAGCCACGGGCGTGTCGGCGGTGAAGTTGGCGCCGACGCGCTTCAACAAAGGCGCCACCATCTCGCGCAGTTTCGCGCGGTCAACCAGCTTCAGCGGTCCGGCGCGCAAAGGCTCGCGGCCGAAGAAGATGTTGGCGGCAACGTCAAGGTTTTCAAACAGGTTGAGTTCCTGGTGGACGAAAGCGATGCCCGAACCAAGGCTGCCTTCGACGGTCAGCCCCTGACGCGCGGTGCCGTCGACAATAATGGTGCCGGTGTCAGGCGTTGTCACGCCGCCGAGGATTTTCATCAGGGTCGATTTGCCGGCGCCGTTTTCGCCGACGAGGCCGATGACCTCGCCCGGCCTGACCTCCATTGAAAAGCCATCGAGCGCCACCACGCCGGGATAGGTCTTGCGCACGTTCTCGAGAGTGAGAAACGGCGCCGATGCGGCAATGGAGGTGTCGGAATAATTCATGATGCCTGACAGCGATTGGCGGGCGGCCTTTCGGCAGACTGACGGTCCTTATAAGGTCCGTCAATGCGAGACGCCGGCCCCGAGGCGAACCCCGGGCCGGCGCAGTTGTATTCGCTCAGTTTCCAGACATCGCCTTCAGGTTGGCCGCGTATGCGTCGACGTCATCCTTGCCGACGATCTTGGTCGGGATGATGATCAGCGCGTTGGCCGGGATGCCCGACTTGTCGCCCTTGAGATAGGCGGCCATCAGCTTCATGCCCTGATAAGCCCATTCGAAGGGCTGCTGCACGACGGTGGCTGCGATGGTGCCCTCCTTGACGCCGCCCAGCGTGATCGGATCGTCATCGAAGCCGACAACCGTGATCGCGCCGAGCTTGCCGGCATCGCGCAGCGCTTCATAGATGCGCGGCGTGTTGTAGGAATAGAAGCCGACCATGCAGGTCACGTCGGGGCTGGCGACCAGCGCGTCCTCGACGTTCTTCTTGGCGCGCGCCTGGTCGATGTCATCGCCGCGCACGTCCTCGAGCGTGATCTTGGTACCGGCAAGGCCGTCCTTGAAGCCCTGGATGCGCTCCTTGGCATTGTCGGCGCCGAGGAGCCCGACGAAGCCGAGGCACTTGCCGCCGTTGGGCATCGCCTTCTTGGCGATATCGGCGGCCTGCTTGCCGGCGTCGACATTGGACGAGCCGATATAGGCGACGCGCTTGGTCTGCGGGGCATCGCTGTCTGTGGTGAACAGAGCCGTCTGCGAGGCGATCTTGTTCAGGCCCTCGGTCGAGGTCTTGGGATCGACAGCCGAGACCATGATGCCCTTGACGCCGGCCGTCACCAGATCGTCCATCAGCCGTTGCTGGATGGCGACCGAGGACTGCTCGGGATATTTGAGCTCGAGATTGTAGTCCGGCAGCTCGGCCTGCGCCTTCTTGACGCCGGCTTCGGCGGCCTTCCAGAAATCGGAAGCGCCGTTGACGACGAAGGCCAGCGTCGGCTTGTCGTCGGCGCGCGCGATTGCCGTTGCCGACAGACCGAGCAGCATTGCCGCTGCAGCAACCGACGCATTTCTAATGACAGATTTCATGTTGAACCTCCCGTTTGGCATTTTCGCCCGTTTGATGACTTCGTCTGTTCACATTTCGCTTGAGCATAAGTCCGGCGATGTGGCTTCGACCTCCTCCCCGGAAGCTCCCGTCACGATCTCAACCTTACAGACTCATGTGGCGCTCGTAAATAATCGGATTTGTCTGACATTTGATTTTTACGACCATCCTCTCAGGCCTGCGATTTGACGTTATAGGGCTTCCGGATGGTAGTAAATAGTTATTAGTTTTCCTTGTTCTGGAGGAGCATGATAGGCTGACGGGCGAGCGTCCTCGACATCGGCAGCCCTATCGGTCCAAAGCAAAAGCTGAGAGAATTGTACGGGATTTGCGGCAGCGCCCGCAGTTTGCGCCAATGCGCGCCGCCGAAGTCGGCATGGACCGTTGCTGATAATTATTATCAACTCCGGCGTATTATAAATGAACGGTCGCGAGTGGGGTTGCGACGAGAGAGGCCGCTGTCTAGACATCGGGGGGGGGATGGGAAGCGACATGAGCGATACGGCGGATCCGCGCGATCCCGGGACATTGAGGCACCGCAGGGCGACGGGTAAGACCGCCAAGGGCAAGGTCACCATGACCGATATCGCGCGCGCGGCCGGCTGCTCGCAGGCGACGGTGTCGTTCGTGCTCAACAACACGCCGGGCATCCGGCTGTCGCGGCAGACGCGTGACCGGGTGATCGAGGCCGCGCGCGATCTCGGCTACACCGCGCCGGCCTTCGCCGCGCTGCACAAGCCCGCTCCCGCTTTCGACGGACTGGACGGGGTGATCGGTTTTGCCGTCGACCAGCTTGCGACCAGCCCGGAGGCGGTCGTTGCCATCGAGGGCGCGCGACAGGCCTCGTGGAATGCCGGCAATGTGCTTCTGGTGGCGCAGACCCTGGGCGATGCCGCCATGGAGCCGCGCGCCATCGCGGCGCTGACCAGGCGTGGCATTTCGGCCCTGATCTACATGACCATCTTCACCCGCGAGATCACCGCCCCCGACTATCTCTACGGCCTCGGCATCCCGGTGATCCTGCTCAACTGCTACACGGCTGACTATGCCTTCCCCTCCGTGGTGCCCAGCGAGATCGCCGGCGGCCAGAACTCCACCCGCCATCTGATCAGCCGCGGCCACCGGCGCATCGCCACCATCACCGGAGAGCCGTGGATGCAAGCCGCGCAGGACCGGCTGAAAGGCTACCGCCGCGCGCTCGCCACCGCCGACATCCCGTTCGATCCCGAACTTGTCGTGGAGGGGGACTGGTCGGCCAGCGCGGGCTACGCGGCGACGGTCAAGCTCCTGGCGCTGAAGGACAGGCCGACCGCCATTTTCTGCCAGAACGACCGCACCGCGATCGGCTGCTACGAGGCGCTCAAGGAAGCCGGCCTGCACATTCCGCAAGACATTTCCGTGGTCGGTTATGACGACGAGGAAATCGCACGGCATCTGTTCCCGCCGCTGACCACTTCGATCCTGCCGCATATGGCGATGGGGCAATGGGCGATCGAACAGTTCGAAGTGGCAACGCACGGACGGGGACGGTATCCCATTACCAAGCTCGAGTGCCCGCTGGTGGAACGCGAGAGTGTGCGCAAGGTGGCTGGCTGACCGTCGGTCGCTGGCCAGCACGTCCTGCCCGAAGCCGTGGACTGGGGGAATGGCGAGATGGAATATTCCATTGACCGTCGCACTGCCCGCAGGTGACAAAGCAGCCGGTTTTTTGAAAGGTTCGCGACATGGCACTGCACGGCCCGCGCCCCACATGGCTGACCTTCGACTGCTACGGGACACTGATCCAGTGGGACGAAGGATTGATGGCGGCGATGGAGACGATCCTGGCGCGCAAGGGCCGCAAGATCGAGGCGGAGGATTTCATTCCGGTCTACGATCGGCACGAACACCATCTCGAGCACTCGAGGCCGCACCTCTCCTTCGCCGAAGTCACGGCAAAGGCGCTGCAACTCGCGATGCATGATTTTTCGCTGGACGCCGATGCCGACGACGCAGAGTTGCTGACGTCATCGATCGGTCGGATGCCGCCCTTTCCAGAGGTGGTGCCGACGCTGCGCAGGCTCAAGGATGACGGTTTCAAGCTGGCGATCATTTCGAATACCGACGACGCGATCATTTCAGGCAATGTCGCGCAGCTTGGCGGTTGCATCGACCGCGTCATCACCGCTCAACAGGCGCAGGCCTACAAGCCGTCGCGGCAGATTTTCGAACATGCCTGGCAGACACTGGGCGTGACGAGGGACGAACTGGTGCATATTTGCGCCAGCCCGCATCTGGACCTGACCGCAGCCCGCGACCTTGACTTCCGCGCTGTGTGGGTCGATCGCGGCACAGGTCGCAAAGCGCCGGCGGGATACAAGCCCGATGCCGTAGCGCACGGTCTGGACGACGTTCCAGGCTTTTTCGAAGCGGCTGGTTGGATTTAGAGCGTTTCACGTTTTGACGGAAGCGTATCCTGCGTTTTCAAAGTAGTTCCTGCATTCGGTTGCCTCGATGGTT
>NZ_JAIUGX010000007.1 GCF_020164785.1 Mesorhizobium sp. ES1-1
AACCATCGAGGCAACCGAATGCAGGAACTACTTTGAAAACGCAGGATACGCTTCCGTCAAAACGTGAAACGCTCTAGCAAGCGCGACGTCAAGTGGGCGATCAGCTGGCGGACCGAACTCATTTCGCGCTTTGGCTTGAATGCTGGCGCTAAGCGAATGGGCATAGAGGCGCGCGAAGCCCCTGTGCTGCCGGCGCATAAACGCCGACTGGCCGAGCTGCCAGCATCGCTCGATTTCGGCAGTGATAGCCGGGTTAGTCCAGGTGGCGTAGCCCGCCGCCGTGTAGACAGCGATCTCGCCGCCATAGAGCCCGTCTTCCGCCACGAGGA
Organism: Mesorhizobium sp. ES1-1; assembly: GCF_020164785.1. GTDB lineage: Bacteria > Pseudomonadota > Alphaproteobacteria > Rhizobiales > Rhizobiaceae > Mesorhizobium. The sequence goes on from NZ_JAIUGX010000007.1 coordinate 330, forward strand.
AGTCTACACGGATGTAATCGAGATCGCCGGCGATGCGGGGCGCGAGCGAGATCGCCTCGCGGACATGGGCGAGCAGCCGCTCATTGACCGGCAGGGCCTGGTCCTCGCGAGGATAGTCCGGATCGCGGCCTGGCATAGGAACGGCATTGCGGTCGAACAGCAGCGACCGATCGGCTTGTGTATCCTCCACCCATACGTGGCAAATGATTCCACCGCAGACATGCACCTTGATGTCGGTGGCGACCGTGCCTCCGCACAGCACCAGCCGTTCTTCCACAAAAACTGCCGGCACGATCGGCCAATAGGACCATTCCCCGTCGCGCACACCGAAGCGCCGTTTAAGCCAGCGGTTTGTGCGATGGATGATGGCGGCGCGGTTGGGTAGCCCATCCGACACGAAGATGTTCATATCGCAGCCGTGATTGACCTTAACCACCAGGTCGCCATCCAGCAAAGCTTGCGGGATTGCAGCGGGGTCTGACCCGGACCACAGCGTTGCGGGAAGCTTCAAGCCGGGATCGGCGCCCCGCATATAGGCTTTTGCGGCGAGCTTGTCGGTCAACGTCACGAAGAGCGGGTTGCGGTCGACAAGTTTTCGCCAGAGCATGCGCTCATGGTAACTTTCAGGGACGGCGGGATTTGGCAGATAGCCAAGCCGCCGCACGAACCGCAGGATCAGGAACGGATGCCGGAGGGTAAGCCACGCGCGCGCGATCGCCAGGACAATGCGGCTGCCGCGCGAAACATCCGCCTTGGCGGTCATCCAGCAATACCTTGGCCCGTTGGCGTAGCCTCGCCCGGCAGTCTCGCCGGTCAAGCTTCTCCCTTGGCGTAGCGCAAATTACCGTCGCCTAATAGATTGGCCGCGACCGCAACGGATCTTTTGCCCCGGAAATGTCGAGGCCGCGAAGCAGCGGCTGATTATGGTCCGGCACGTGGAGAAGACCAGCCCTGACCAGACACCAGGGCCGATCCTCTCTCTTGCGATCTGCGGCGGTCAGATTTTCTTGATTTCCTTCCGCACGACCTTCTCGACATGGTGGTGGTGCCAATGGTGGTGATGCCAGTGACGGTGATGCCAGCGGTGGTGGCGGACCCAGTGACGATGGTGATGATGATGGTGATGCATCGTTCTCATCTGAGCCGCATCCGCGCTCGTCGCGCCGATGACGGGGACCGTCAAGGCAAGGGCAATTGCAAGGCCGAAGGCCGAAATAAGAGACTTGGTCATGGATCGTTTCCTTTTGGTGGGTGGGTTTGAACCGGATCGATAGTCCGATCGCCGCGCAGGAGATTAAGCTCCCGAATTTTTTCGCGAGTTTTTCCAGATTGTAGCTTTTCGTTTCTGGAGCGTGTCCGACGCAATCGCGCTGTTGCTGGTTATCGCGAAGAGCCGGCCCCTGGCCTACATTGGAGGGACCACGCCATTGTTCCCGACCACGACGCGGCTGGAACTCAACGTGCCGTCGCCCTGACGCTCGGCGTTGACGAACACGGTCGCGCCCGGCTTCAGATCGGCCTGTGTGGCGGTTGCAAATGTCACGACAGGCGTGTTGTCGGGAATCGCGATCTTCTTCGTCTGGCCATTGTCATAGGTCAGCGTGACCGCGCGCCCATTGATGTCGGTGACATCGGCGACGGTACCGTTGGTCATGCGGCTATTAGGCTGCAGGTCCCACGCACGATCACCTTCGCCTGTGCCCTTCAACGCCGCGGGGAAGATCACCACTTCCAGGGCGCCGCTGCCGCCATCGGCTTTCGGCACCGACGCGATGCCGAGGAAATCACCCGGCTTGATGTCCTTTATGGATGCATTGGCGACGCCGGAAACTTTCCAGCCGGCTGCGAGCTTGATCGCATCCAGACTGCCGTCGCGGGTCTTCACGGTCAACAGCGACCCATCGAAGCCAACGACAGTGCCGCGTACGCGCATGGCATCGGCTTGGGCTAACCCTGTTCCCGCGACCAGGAGAGCAAGGCCCAGAGCGACAGACGTCATCGGTTTCACTGTGTTTATCCTTCAAAAGGCTGGCCGGATCGAATGCCAGCGACAGTCAATCAACGCTCGAACCAGCAGAAACCGCGATCAATTCGGCCAGCTCCGAACTCAATTGAAATTGATCGAATTCCCGCATCACTCAGCCGGTCAATTGCTTGGCCTCCTTGGCGCGTTAAGTTTTTTGACGCCTGTTCTTCGCAAAACGGGCTTGCCGACCTGCGACCTGAGCGTGTTTATATCCGCGGCCATGAACCAATTTCCGGCACCGCCAAAAGTAACGAACCATGGTGTTCAATAATGAGCCTGGACTCCGTTCGTGCCTTCTTTGCCGCCCATGCGCCCGACATCGAGGTCATCGTGACGGAGGCGAGTTCGGCGACCGTGGCGCTGGCGGCCGAGGCCCATGGCGTGTTGCCGGCGCAGATTGCCAAGACGATCTGCCTGCGGGTTGGCGATCGCACCATGCTCGTCGTCACCAGCGGCATTGCCAGGTTAGACAACAGGAAATTCAAGGACCGGTTCGGTGGCAAGCCACGCATGCTCGATGCTGAAGAGGTTGTCGCCGCCACGAGCCATCCTGTCGGCGGCGTCTGCCCGTTCGGCCTGCCTGCGCCGCTCCCGGTTTTCTGCGATGTGTCGTTGCGCGAATTCGAGGAGGTCGTGCCCGCCGCCGGCGCGACCAATGCCGCTGTGCGGATCACGCCGCAGAGGATGGCCGAGCTCACCGGGGCGGAGTGGGTGGATGTGTGCCAGGGGTAGGGCGGCCCGCATTGCCGGGCTCGCCAGCATTGGCAAAGCAACGTATGGCGGTCGCCGAATTTCGGTTGACCGGAGCGGGGTTATCACGATACATCGCGACCGGTCCGGAGTGTAGCGCAGCCCGGTAGCGCACTTGACTGGGGGTCAAGGGGTCGTCGGTTCGAATCCGGCCACTCCGACCAACATAAACAAAGACTTTACCACTTCCCCCAGAGGTGGCTGTAGACCATTTGGTGTAGCCAGCCTCATCAGAAGGCCCGCTCTAAGCAAAGCCGTTGCTGACCAAATGAAGCTTGCCTGCCTACCTAAGTTCCCCCACGCTCAATACGCGTTTTCCGTATTCAGCAGGCGCAGCGGGGTCAGTAGCAGGATCTTGAGATCGAACAGCAGCGACCAGTTCTCGATGTAATAGAGGTCGAATTCCGTGCGCATGCGGATCTTCTCGTTGGTGTCCATCTCGCCACGCCAGCCATTGATCTGCGCCCAGCCGGTGACGCCGGGCTTGACCTTGTGGCGCGCGAAATAGCCATCGACCACTTCATTGTAGAGAAGATTGTGCGACTGCGCGGCGATTGCGTGCGGGCGCGGCCCTACAAGCGACAGTGAACCGAGCAGCGCGTTGAAGAACTGCGGCAGTTCGTCGATAGAGGTCTTGCGGATGAAGCGGCCGACGCGGGTGACGCGCGGGTCGTTCTTGGTCACGGTCTGCTTGGCTGTCGGGTCGGCCTTGTCGGTGTACATCGACCGGAACTTGTAGACCTCGATGACCTCGTTGTTGAAACCGTGCCGCTTCTGGTGGAACAGCACCGGTCCCTTGCTGTCCAGCTTGATGGCGATCGCCGTGGCCAGCATCACCGGCGAAAAGACCACGATCCCGATCAGGGAAAAGACGATGTCGAAGGCGCGCTTGGCGACCGAATCCCAGTCGTTGATGGGCTTGTCGAATATGTCGAGCATCGGCACCGAGCCGATGTAGGAATAGGCGCGCGGGCGGAACCGCAGCGCGTTGGAATGCGCCGATAGGCGGATGTCGACCGGTAGAACCCAAAGCTTCTTGAGCAACTGCAGAACGCGCGTTTCTGCAGTCACCGGCAGCGAGACGATCAGCATGTCTATGCGCGCGATGCGGGCGAATTCGATCAGTTCGGAAACGGTGCCGAGCTTGGGATAGCCGGCGACGATGGGCGGCGAGCGCTTGTCGCCGCGGTCATCGAAGATGCCGCAGATACGGATGTCGTTGTAGGGCTGCTTCTCGACGGAGCGGATCAGGATTTCCGCCGCCTTGCCGCCGCCGACGATGACGGCGCGGCGTTCCATGCGGCCGTCGCGCGCCCAGCGGCGAATCAGCCTCGACATCACCACTCTGAGACCAATGATGAGTGCGAAGCCGACGACAAACCAAGTGCCGAACACGAGACGCGAATAGTCGCCCGACATTTTCATGACGAACGCTGTCAGCGCCATGAGCGCGAAAGTGCCGGCCCAGACGACCAGGATCCGGCCAAGGCTGACGATCGGCCGCATCAGGGAGGGCAGCTGGTAGCAATCGGTGACGTCGAGCAGGAGCACGGCGAGGAAGGAGGCAGAGGCGATGGTCAGAGGATATTGCCAGGCAAGGTAGGTGAAGAAGCCGACATAATTGAAATAAACAAGCAGCCCGGACAGGAACAGCACGGCGAATTCGACAATACGAAGCACGCCGCTGACCATAATTGGCGACATCGTATCGCGCCTGTATTGTGAAGCGACCTGGCGGGCGACGTCATTCATGCCGCCGGGCGCTTCACCGCTGGCGGGCGTCTCAATTTTGCGCACTGCCTCCGATGAAAAGCGGCGCGCGGGATCGATCTCGTTCATGGGCTTTCCGCAAGCTTGCCCTCGATGTATAGCAAAAAGAGAGCTAAGAAAGCCTTTTAACAATGCGTGGCTTTGAAAAGGCTCAGAGATATTCGCCCGACGCAGCCAAATACGCGCCCCATGAGGCGCTCTATCGCAAAGATGATTGTCCCGGCTCTCGTGTTTCGGTCATGGCCCGGGCGCTCTCCGTGCGGCAGGTAGAGGCGGGCTACGCAAAACCTTGATACCCGCAACAATAGGCCGAACGGACGGCAGAGGCGCTACTCGGCGCCTGACCGTGCAATACGTCCGGCCACAATCCTTTTGATGATCCGATATTTGCCCAAGGCCGCCGCTGCACCGGCGTGGTGAGCGAAGCAATGAACGATCCTGCGGATACCCGCCACGCCTGGTCATTCAAAACAGGCGTTCGCGTACGTAGACCGTATCGCCCGGCAGAAGCGGATCGGACGTGATCACGCGGCCGGTCATTACCTTGCCGTTGATGTCGCGGGTGATGTCGACGCTTTCCTGGTTCGCCCGCGGTGTGAAGCCGCCGGCAATGGCGATCGCCTTCTGCACGGTCAGGCCGGCAACATAGGAATACTGGCCGGAGGCGCCGACTTCGCCCATGACGAAGATCGGTCGGTAGCGATCGATTTCGACCGACACGTCGGGATCGCGCAGGTAACCCTGTCGAAGTTTGTCGGCGATTTCCTTTTCCATCTGCTGCGCTGTGTGGCCGCGTGCTGGTATGGCGCCGACAAGCGGGAAGGAAAGATAGCCGGATTGGTCGACGCTGTAGGTGTTGGTCAACCCTTCCTGCTCGAACACGGTGACACGAATGCGGTCACCAGCGCCCAGCCGATAGGGCTGCTCGAGCACCTCGTGGAAGGCCGCAGGCGTCGGTCGGTAGCTGGAACAGCCTGCGAGCATCGAAACGGCAAGAAGCGCGCGAAGCAGGGAAGCAGTGCTTTTCATGACCGGACACGTACCTTCGGCTGGCCGCCGCTCGTCGCGGCAAACATCAGGGATCAAGGTCCGTTATCATCCTGTTAGGGTTAATGGCGGGTAAAGGGATGCCGAAGCCTCGTCGCGCTTATGGCCTCAACCAGTGGATTTTGTCGCCGCCATTCGGTCAAGCAAGCAGAGCCGTCACGCGAGCGCTGCCAAGATCTTTACGCCTGATTTACCATGTTTGTTTACGTTCGTACGACACAGTGCCGGAGTACGCATGCATGTCCGTTCAGTCCACGGCCGCAGATGTCGAAATCTACCCAAGGCCGCGCGTCGCACGCCTGGCGCGCAACTGGCTACGCATGCTGGTCATCGCCTTAGCGGTGGCAGGGGCGGCATTCGCCTTCTCCATGACGGCCGAGCGGCACTACAAGGCTGAAGCGCAGATCAAGATCGAGACAGGCGCATCCTTCAAGCAGGGGATCGCTACCGAGGTGCAGATCGTCTCGTCGAGCGACATCCTCAAGCAGGTTGCGCTCAAGCTCAACCTCGCGCAGCTGGCCGAATTCGACGACGCAACCAATATGTCCTCGCTCACCAAGCTGCTCGTTATTGCCGGCCTCAGGAGCGACCCGCAAGAAATACCGGCTGAAGAGCGCGTGCTCAATAAGATGCGCGACGTGCTCAATGTCCACGGCGTGGAAAAGACCGGCGTCATAGCCATCGAATTTTCCTCGCAGGACCCCGAGCTTGCCGAAGCCGTGCCGAATGCGATCGCTCAAGCCTATATCGCTACACGGGGCAGCGCCAAGATCCGTTCAAACTCTGCCGAGACCTCCTTTTTTGGCCCCGAGTACGCGAACCTGCAGCAGCAGGTAAAGGATGCCGAGGCCAAGGTCGCAAATTACCGGTCGCAATCCGACTCCGGGGTGGGCGCCGACAGCGCGGTTTTCGCCACGCAGCAGCTATCGGAATTGTCGAGTGAATTGCTGCGCGTGCGTGCCACCCGTGCGTCTGCGGAAGCAGGCGCCGACAGCGTGCGAAAGGCATTGCAGGGCGGCGGTTCTCTTGATGTGGTGCCCGAGCTCTCGTCTTCGGACCTGATCCAGCGTCTGCGCGGGCGGCGTGTCGAACTCAGGGCCAGCCTTGCCGACCTCTCCATCACCCTGCTGGACAATCATCCGCGTATCCGTGCGCTGAAGTCCCAGCTTGCAGATCTGGACGGCCAGATCCGCAACGAGGCTCAGAAGGTCATGAGGGGCCTGGCGATGCAGGCACAGACCGCGCAGGCGCGTGAGACCAAGCTCCTCGCCGACGTCAACACGCTCAAACCCGCGGCGGCGCGTGCCAGTGAGCAGCAGGTCGAACTTGACGCGCTGCAGCGCGACGCCAATGCCAGGCGCCGGCAGCTCGAAACCTATCAGGCCAGCTATCTTGCCGGGCAGTCAGGCAAAGAGGGCAGCTATCCTCCGGTCGACGTCCGCATCCTGTCCGAAGCCGAGGTGCCTTCAGAGCCCTATTTCCCGAAAGTGTTGCCGACCGTCGGCGCTGCCTTCGCCGGTTCCCTGCTGATCATGGCCATCGCGACCCTACTGCAACAGCTGTTTTCCGGACGAGCCATGCGGCCGGCAGCCGGCGCCCGCTTCGAGCGCATCGACGAGGTGGAGATGCCTGCGATCCGACAGGAACCGATTGTCGACACGTTCCAGGATCGCGCTGCCGACGGGACGGCGCCACCTGAACCGACCCTGCGGCCTGGGCCCTTTGAGGGGGGCGTTGCGGCTGCCGCGCCGATTCCGTCGGTTCAAACGGTCGCCAACGACCGATTTGCCGCGCACGCCGAGCCGGTGGCTCGGGACCAAACCGTGACTGCGCGCGAGCCGGTACATTCTGTCCTGGGTGAGATCGGCATAGAAAGCGCGGCTGAGAGACTGATCGCAAGCGGCACGGCCCGCGCCATATTCGTCTCGCCGGAAGGCGACGAGGCGGCTGCCTCGGCCGTGCTTGTGGCGCGTGAGGTCTCCGACGCGGGCCTGCGTGTGCTGCTGCTCGACCTCACTGCTGCGGGTGCGGCGTCGCGGCCTATGCTGGACGGCAGACTGTTCGCTGGCATCACCAACCTGCTCGCTTCGGAAGCCCAGTTCAGCGATGTCATCCACGCGGATCTCTATTCCGACTGCCACGTCATTCCCGTGGGCACCGCTGATCCGGTCCGCGCCATGCGCGCTGCCGATCGTCTGCCCATCATCATGCAATCGCTGGCTACCGCCTACGATCTGGTGGTGGTCGAATGCGGTCCCGCCGACGCGGCAGGCATCAGCCGTGTGACCGGCGATGCCACAGAGGTCTTCTTGTCCATGCTGGAACCCGACAAGGAGGTGGCGCAGGCCGCGCACCATCTGATCGAAAGCGGATATCCGGACCTGACATTGGTGACGCCGCGACGCCACCAGCAGCCTGGCTGGCCGGTGTATGGACGCCGAACCGCTGCGTAAACGTAACGATCAATCGGAACTTCAGCGCTTGGGTCGCTGTTCCAGCATCAGCCATTTGATGATGCCCATTGCCGGCAGCACCCACAGCAGGCCGCTAAGCAGGAAGAACAGAAAATGCACCCACGGCCCGGACTCTGACAGCCGGGCGACGGCGAAGATCGACGCCACCAGCGCATAGATGACGACCAGCGCCAACAGCAGGAATGTTCCGATCAGCTTTTTCAGGCGCATGGACATGTCGCGGTCTCTTTGATGGCTATGGCTTAGGCCGAACGGAAGACGCGCGCAACCCGGCGGACCCGGCGCGACGGCGTGCCGCGCTGCCTGGACTTGCCAGCAACGGTGCGTTGGTTCACCAATCCGCCAAACAAACGCCGGTACCAGACCATGGCTGCCATATCCCTTGCCGAGCCTTTCCTAGCCCGCGACCGCGACCTGCATAACCGGGCGCTGGTGCGAGGCTGGCTTTACATTGTGCTTCTTGTGCTGTTTGCGCTGGTGCTGGTCGGCGGCGCCACCAGACTCACAGATTCCGGCCTGTCGATTACGGAGTGGAAGCCGATCCACGGGGTGATCCCGCCGCTCAACGACGCCGAGTGGCAGGAGGAGTTCCAGCTCTATCAGCGCATTCCGCAATATGCCGAGCTCAACAAGGGCATGAGCCTTGCGGCGTTCAAGTCCATTTTCTGGTGGGAATGGGCGCACCGCGTCCTGGCTCGCAGCGTCGGAATGGTCTTTGCGTTGCCGCTGCTAGTGTTCTGGGCGACTCGCCGCATCGAGCGCGGGCTGGGGCCGAAACTGGTGGGCATTCTGCTGCTTGGCGGCCTGCAGGGCGCCATCGGCTGGTGGATGGTGGCGTCCGGGCTCGTCGATCGGGTCTCCGTGAGCCAGTATCGGCTCGCGACCCATCTTACGCTTGCCGCGTTGATCTTCACCGCCACGATGGTGGTGGCGCGCGGGCTGGCGCCGCATTCGGAACCTGCCGCGGATCGACCCACGCAGCGACTGGCCGGCGTCATCGTGCTTATGGCGCTGGTTCAAATCTATCTCGGGGGCCTGGTCGCCGGACTCGACGCCGGCTTGAGCTACAACACCTGGCCGTTGATGGACGGCAAGGTCATCCCGGCCGATCTCCTGCTGCTCGAGCCGGCGTGGCGAAATTTCTTCGAGAATCCAAAGACGGTGCAGTTCGTCCATCGGCTCGGCGCCTATACGGTGTTCATCCTCGCCTTGTGGCACATGATCGCGACCCATCGGCGGCAGCCGGGTTCGACCCATACGCGGCGCGCGACGCTGCTCTTCCTGGCCGTGGCAGCGCAGGCGTCGATCGGCATCGCGACGCTGCTGATGCATGTGCCCCTACACCTGGCGCTGACGCATCAGGCATTCGCCCTTGTCCTGCTTGGATTTGCGGCAGCGCATTGGCGTGGCACGAAGGGTGCTTATCCCTTGCCACATGGCATCGCGCTTCGGAACTAATCCGACGGTTAGAGCAAGAACTCGCCCGACCGCGCGCTGACCTCGCAGCGCGCGTGAAATGCTTCGTGCATCAGAGGCCGAGCATCAGGTCCATGTTCTGGACGGCGGCGCCCGAGGCGCCCTTGCCGAGATTGTCGTAGACCGCCACCAGCAAGGCCTGGGCGCGCTTGTCGTTGGCGAAGACATAGACCTTCATGCGGTTGGTGCCGTTGTAGATCTCAGGGTTGATCTCCGGCACGCGCTCGAGATTCGCATAGGGGGCGACTTCAACCACACCGCCCTTGATGGCCGCGAAATGGTCGGCGATCGCGGCGTGCAGTTCCGCGCCGGTCGGCACATGGTCGAGACCGCCGAGCTGCAGCGGCACCACCGTGATCATGCCCTGCGCGAAATTGCCGACCGCCGGCTGCATGATCGGATCATGCGACAATTTCGAATAGGCGCGGAGTTCCGGCACGTGCTTGTGCTGTAAGGTGAGGCCGTAGGGCAGGAATTCGGAGGCATCTTCGCCCTTGGCGACATAATCCTCGATCATCGGCCGTCCGCCGCCCGAATAGCCGGTAATGCCGTTGACGGTGATGGGGAAGTCCGGCGGTAACAGGCCCGATGCGACCAGCGGGCGCAGCGTTGCGATTGGCCCTTGCGGCCAGCAGCCGGGGTTTGCCACGCGCTTGGCCGAGGCGATCGTCCTCGGCTGTTCCTTGTCCATCTCGGGAAAGCCGTAGGCCCAGCCGTCCGCCACGCGATGCGCCGTCGACGCGTCGATGACCTTGGTGTTGTCGTTGGAGATCAGCGACACGCTTTCAATGGCGGCGTCATCGGGCAGGCACAGGATGGCGACGTCAGCGGCGTTGAGGAATTCGGAACGCGCCGCCGTTTCCTTGCGACGTTCGGTTGGTATCGAAATGATCTCCAGATCGCCGCGCTCGGCAAGCAGTGTCCGGATCTGCAGGCCAGTGGTGCCGTGCTCGCCATCGATGAAGATTTTCGGTTTCATGGATCGATCAAATTCCCTGATATTTCATGACTATATGCCGTGACCGTGATTCATCGCGGCAGCACTGTGACCGCCATTGCTCAGCTCCTGTTGCCGCGCTTTTCGCTCGGCCAGCAGGCCCAGATATTGCATGGCCACCATGGAGCCGGCGATTGCCGTTATATCGGCGTGATCATAGGCTGGCGCAACCTCCACGACATCGGCGCCGACAATATCGATCTGGGTAAGCTGCCGCAGCGTCGAGAGGATCTTCGCCGAGGATGGCCCGCCGGCAACCGGGGTGCCGGTGCCTGGCGCATAGGCCGGATCGAGGCAGTCTATGTCGAAGGTAAGATAGGTCTTCTTGCCTCCGGTGCGGTCGACGATGGCGTAGGCGATGTCCGACGCCCGCATCTCCTCGATTTCGTGGCCATGCAGGATCTTGATGCCGAACGTGTCGGGCGCGTGGGTACGGATGCCGATCTGGATCGACCGGTCGGGATCGATGATGCCTTCCTTCACCGCGCGGCCGACGAACGAGCCGTGGTCGATGCGCTTGCCATCGTCGGGCCAGGTATCCTGGTGGGCGTCGAACTGCACAAGGGCGAGGGGGCCGTGGATGGCGGCATGCGCCTTCAGCAACGGCCAGGTCACGAAATGGTCGCCGCCGAGCGTCAGCAGGAAAGCGCCGGACTTAAGAATATCGGCTGCCTCCCGTTCAATCGTGCCCGGCGTCTTCTGATGGTTTCCCGAATCGAGCAGGCAGTCGCCATAGTCAACCACGGCCAGATGCTCGAACAGATCGCGCGAGAACGGATATTGCGGGTCGTTGTCGAGGATCGCCGAGGCGCGGCGAATCGCCTGCGGTCCGAAACGGGCGCCGGGCCGGTTCGTGACGGCCGCGTCGAAGGGGATGCCCCACACGACCGCGTCGGCGCCCTTCACGTCCTTGGTGTATTTGCGCCGCATGAATGACAGCGCGCCCGAATAGGTCGGCTCGAAGGCGGCGCCAGTCATGGAGCCGGCGGTGAAGGCATGGTCGATGGTGGTGTTCGCCATTACGGATCCTCGCTGTTCATCGGGGTGCAACAACTACAGAACCGGCACGGAAGATGCCAGTCACGGCTTGGGGAGACGAGAACGCGCCGCTCGGGTGCCACGGCAGAACAGGATTTGTGCCATCATGACGCAGACGGCGTTTCTTAATCCCGCTCGGGCCCTGGTGTCGACCCGCGACGGCACGATTGCCGGCCAACGCTTTCTCGTTCTCGATTCCTGGCGCGGCATCTGCGCTCTTCTAGTGGCGCTGTTCCATTTTCCGACCGGTTCGACGGTGTCGCAAAGCGCCTTCATTGGTTCGTCCTATCTCTTCGTCGACTTCTTCTTCGTCCTCTCGGGTTTCGTCATTGCCAGCAGCTACGGCGGCCGGCTGAACCAGCCGGAGGACGTCGCGCGCTTCGCGCTGGTTCGCTTCGGCCGCATCTATCCTCTTCATCTCTTCATGCTTGCCGCTTTTGCCGGCTTCGAACTGCTGCGGCTGCTGCTGCCGCAACTGCATGGGACCGGAGCCGCACCCTTTACGGGCGGTTTCGACATCAAGAGCCTGCTTACCAATCTGCTCCTGCTGCAGGGTGTCGGTTTCGAGGACCAGCTGACCTGGAATGCGCCGAGCTGGAGCATTTCGGCCGAGTTCTTCGCCTATCTGCTGTTTGCGGGCGTTGTGTATGTCGCTGGGGCTCGCGCTTGGGTTTGGTTCCTTGCATCAGCCGTCACCGCACCGCTCTTCCTGCTCGGCTTCTCGACCCACTATATGGATGTGTCCTTCGATTTCGGCTTCATCCGCTGCCTGTACGGTTTCTCGCTCGGCGCATTGCTTGCTTGGTTCCACCGTGATTCCATTGCAGCAGCGCGACAGGCGCTGGCTGGCGGGCCGCGCTTATTTTGGACCCTTGCCGAGATCGTCATGATGGCGGTCATCTTCCTGTTCGTCTCGACGGCGGGCGACAACGACTTCGGCATCGCGGCGCCGTTGATATTCGCCTTGGCGCTGTTTCTTTTCGCTCATGAAGGCGGCTGGATCAGCGCCTTGCTTCGGAGCCCGTTCATGCTGACGCTTGGTTCGCTGTCCTATTCGATCTACATGGTCCACATCTTCGTCCAGGCGCGGCTGATCAACGTCGCCGGGCTCATCGAGCGCAAGCTCGGCTTCGGCCTGATCGGCGACTTCGTGCTGCGTGGACAGCAGGCGACGGGTTTTACCGATGGCACGATCGGAGCAGGCGCAATCATCGTCATGCTCGTCGCCACGATCGCCGCCTCCTGGGTCACCTGGCGCTTTGTCGAAATGCCTGCGATCGCCTGGTTCCGCCGGTTGTCGAAACGCATCTGATGCCATCTCTCCCGACAAGCAGCTAGCCGGCTTCGTTCACTGTCCTGTCACTGATGTCGCCTATCCGGGTCTCGATCCGGCAAGGAGCGATTCTCAATGCGGACCATCAGGCTGGGCCTTCTGATTTCCTCCATGCTGGCGGCGCTCTGCAGTCAGTCGTTTGCCGCCGAAACACGCGCCCGGCAGATCCTCGATCGGTTCGAGCATGCCAACCAGTGGCGCGACCACATCATGGTGGCCGCCCATCGGGCCGGGAGCATGCAGGCGGCCAAAACGCTCTACGCGGAAAACTCGATCGCTTCGGTGGAAGGCTCGATTGCCCTCGGCGTCGAAATCGTCGAGGTCGACATCAGGCGCACGAAGGACGGAGAGTTCGTCGTCATGCACGACAGTTGGCTCGACCGCACCACCACCTGCAAGGGCGAGGTCATCGCCTACACGCTGGCCAAGCTGAGATCCTGCCGGCTGGTGGTTGAAGGCACCGGCGCCGTCACCGGCGAGACGGTTTCGACGCTGCGCGAGATGCTGATCGCGACCCGCGACAGGATCCTTATCAATCTCGACAACAAGCTCGAACTCGGCGACCTCGCCGGCATGATCGCAGTGGCGCGCCATCTCGGCATGGCCGAGCAGGTCATCGTCAAGGAGAACCTGTGGAATCAGAACAGGATTTCCACGGTCAAGGCCGCCATGGATTCCATATCCGGCGGCTTTCAGTTCATGCCTATCATCGCCGACGATGCCGTTCATGATTCCGGCTTCGCCAACATTGTCGACCATGCCTTCTCGCCACGGGCGATCGAACTGATCAACTGGCGGGACGGTGCCCAGAGATTGACCGAGACCGGCGGCCCGCTGTTCAGCACGCACATGCGCGCAGCCGCGGTGCGCGGCGATTGGCATATCTGGGCCGACACTTACGCCATCGTCAACAAGCCGGGCGGCTTCCTCGCCGGCAGCCGTGGTGACGAACTGGCGGTCAAGGCGAGCCTGCCCGCCGAAGCCTGGGGCTTCTGGGCCGAACGCGGCGTCACCATCATCCAGACCGACGAGCCGAAGGCAGCGATCGAATGGCTGTCGGAGAACGGCTACCGTGTGCCTTACGCCGTCCAGGCGCGGCCGGCCGAGCCCGCCAAAACGGCGAGCATCAACTAGGAACGCGGTCGCTGGCGCTACGGCCAGCCCCGCCGAAGCGCGCGGTCGCTGGGCGTTCTCACGTCGCCTCCGCGACCCCATCCAGTTCACCGAGTACGTCCGCCGACAGCCGCAACTCGGCCGCCGCGAGGTTTTCCCGCAAATGCTCAACCGAGGAAGTGCCTGGGATCAGCAGGATATTGGGTGAGCGCTGGAGCAGCCAGGCAAGCGCCACCTGCATGGGCGTGGCGTCGAGGCGCGAAGCCACCGCCGAGAGAGTGGACGATTGCAGCGGGTTGAAGCCGCCGAGCGGGAAGAACGGGACATAGGCGATGCCGTCGCGGGAGAGGTCGTCGATCAGGGCGTCATCACCGCGATGCGCCAGATTGTACTGGTTCTGCACGCAGACGATCTCGGCGATAGCGCGTCCTTCCGCGACCTGCGTTGGTGTCACATTGCTCAGCCCGATATGCCTTACGAGGCCCTGTCGCTGCAGTTCGGCCAGAGCGGTGAGCGGTGCCTCGATGGATCCCTCGGCGGGGCCATGGACGTCGAACATGACCCGCAGATTGACGACGTCAAGCACGTCGAGTCCGAGATTGCGCAGATTGTCGTGCACCGCCTCGCTGAGCGCTTCGGGGGAAAAGGCAGGCAGCCACGATCCATCCGGGCCACGAACGGCGCCGATCTTGGTGACGATGACGAGATCTTGGGGGTAGGGCGCCAACGCCTCGCGAATGAGCCGATTGGTTAAATGCGGCCCATAAAAGTCGCTGGTGTCGATATGGTCGACGCCTTGCGCAATCGCCTCGCGCAGCACGGACAAGGCCGCGCCATGGTCCTTGGGTGGCCCGAAGACCCCCGGTCCGGCGAGTTGCATAGCGCCGTAGCCAAGCCGTTTCACCGTGTGACTGCCAAGAGTGTATGTGCCGGACTTCTGGACGTTGGACATGATTGATCTCCTTTGAGGAGATGAAGATAGGCGCTGCCGAGCGCATGATAATCTGCTACAATTCAAACAGGCTGTGCGGAATTGCGAACAATGATTGATCTCGGCGATCTGAACGCATTCGTGACGGTGGCGCGTGCCGGGGGCTTTCGCGATGGCGCGCGCGCGAGCGGAGGCAGTGCCTCCGGCCTGAGCGAGGCGGTGCGGCGCCTTGAGGCGCAACTCGGCATCAGGCTGTTCAACCGCACGACGCGCAGCGTGGTGCCGACCGAGGCTGGCCTCAGCCTGCTCGGCCGGCTGGGGCCGGCGCTGTCGGAGGTGGAAGCTGCACTCGACGTGGTGAATGGCTTTCGCGACAGGCCCGCGGGCTCGCTGCGCCTCAATGTCCCGGTCAGCGCCGCGCGGCTGATATTGCCCAGTATCATCCCCGGCTTCCTCGCCGCCTATCCGGGTATCCGCCTCGAAGTGATCGCCGAAGAGGACTTTGTCGACGTGCTGGCGGCCGGATGCGACGCCGGCATCCGCTATGATGAGAGGCTGGAGCAGGACATGATCGCTGTGCCGATCGGGCCGCGCCTCCAGCATTTCGCCACCGCCGCCAGCCCCGCCTATCTCGATCGCCATGGGCGGCCCGAACACCCGAGCGACCTGCTTTCCCACTCTTGCCTGCGCGGCCGGTTTGCCAGCGGTTCGATGCCGCCGTGGGAGTTCGAACGGGACGGAGAGGTGGTTCGGGTCGATCCGCCGGGGCCGCTGATCGTGCGAATCGGCGGGGCCGTCGACCTTGCGGTCGACGCCGCCATAGCCGGCACCGGCATCGTTGGCCTGTTCGAGGCTTGGCTTCGTCCACACTTCGAGAGCGGAGCCCTCGAGCCGGTGCTCGAACGGTGGTGGCAGAGCTTCTCCGGCCCCTTCCTCTACTATCCCGGCCGCCGGCTGGTGCCTGCCCCGCTGCGGGCGTTCATCGATTTCATCAAATCAGGCAAATCCTGACATTGTCAGGCTGCACAAACAGAAAGGCCGCCCGGAGGCGGCCTTTCGATGAAAGCAAAATGCGGAAGTCTTAGCGCTTCGAGAACTGGAAGCTGCGGCGGGCTTTCGCCTTGCCGTACTTCTTGCGCTCGACGACGCGGCTGTCGCGGGTCAGGAAGCCGCCCTTCTTAAGCACGGCGCGCAGCGTCGGCTCATAGTAGGTCAGCGCCTTGGAGATGCCGTGACGCACGGCACCGGCCTGGCCGGAGAGGCCGCCGCCGACGACGGTCGCGACGATGTCATACTGACCGGCGCGGTTGGCCGCGATGATCGGCTGGTTGAGGATCATCTGCAGGACCGGGCGCGCGAAATACTCTGCGAACACCTTGTCGTTGACGACGATCTTACCCGAGCCGGGCTTCACCCAGACACGCGCGATGGCGTTCTTGCGCTTGCCAGTGGCATAGGCGCGGCCCGATCTGTCGAGCTTCTGGACGTGGACGGGGGCGGCCGGCTGCGCGTTGGAATTGCCGGTGGCGGCGCCCAGTTCTGCGAGCGAGGAAAGCTCAGCCATCTTATGCGACCTTCTTGTTCTTGGAATTCAGCTTGGCCACGTCGAGAGTCTCGGGCTGCTGGGCGACATGCGGATGTTCGGCGCCTGCATAGACGCGCAGGTTCTTCATCTGGCGACGGCCAAGCGGGCCGCGCGGCACCATGCGCTCAACGGCCTTTTCGACGACACGCTCGGGGAAACGGCCCTCGAGCAGCTGGCGCGCGGTGCGCTCCTTGATGCCGCCGGGGTGGCCGGTGTGCCAGTAATAGACTTTGTCGGTGAATTTCTTGCCGGTGAACACCACCTTGTCGGCATTGATGACGATGACGTTGTCGCCGTCGTCGACATGCGGGGTGAAGGTCGGCTTGTGCTTGCCGCGAAGATGATTGGCGATGACAGTGGCCAGACGACCAACGACGAGACCTTCGGCGTCGATCAGGATCCACTTCTTCACCACATCCGCAGGCTTCTGCGAAAAGGTTGTCATGTTATCTGCTTTCGGTTCGGACCTTCACCAAGGGAAGGCGTTTCTTGTTGCTTGGATTGGCGGTGAGGCGCTTGCCCGCCGCCAACAATAAAACGGCGGCCCCTTCGGGCCGCTGCTTCGTGTGGGCTTATAGGGGAGGGAAGGGAACGCGTCAAGGCGACCGAAAAGTCCGGGAGAGGATAAAAGTAAGTATAAACAATAGTTTAGATAAAAGGTATTATTTTACCACATTGCCGTCTCGTTTCGGCGGAATCGAGTATGTGCCCGTGGCGTGCGCCACAGTGTGACCTTCCGGCCCTGCGACGACGTCTATATCGAACACCATCAGGCTCTTGCCCAGCTTGAGGATCCGGCAATGGCCGTCGATGGGTCCGGCCTCGGCCTTGCGGACGAAATTGATGTTGAGATTGGTGGTGACGGAGAGCGCATCGGGCCCGGCGTGGGAAAGCACGCACACGTAACCGCCGATGTCGGCCAGCGTGAATAGCGACGGGCCGGACACCGTGCCGCCTGGCCGCAGGTGCCGTTCGCCGGCATTGAGCCGCACGATACAGCCCCCCGGGAACACGTCGAGCGCCTCGTAATATCGGAATTGCTCGTTGAGCTGCGGATAGACGGTGTCCATCAGCGCGTTCACCTGCACGGCATTCAGCAACGGCTTGAGATTGCTTTGGGCTGGCATGACCAGCTCTCCCTTCCTGTGGTCCCGGTCCATCACAAGGCAGCAAGCTCTTGTCCCTTGTGCCAGCATTCTGATGGCAGTGTGTTGGATGAAACGTGATGGCATACTAGATTGCAGTCGTCCAACCATGGTCCGGAATAGCGGAGGAAGCGAGCGTGGCGGAAATCGTTGCCATCAAGCAGGCTGTCGCCGAAGGTCCCGTCACTGTCCGTCTTGAGAAGGGCGTGCTGCGCCTGACGCTCGCCAATCCCCCCGCCAACGCTTTGTCGTTGGCTGTGATGGCGGCGCTGGCGGCGGAACTCGAGCGCGCCAGGACCGACAAGGCCGTCCGCGTCATCATCCTGTCCGCCGCCGGCAAGGTCTTCTGTGCCGGTCACGATCTCAAGGAAATGACCGCGCGCCGCGCCGACCCCGATCGCGGCAGGGCGTTCTTCGAACAGACATTTGCCGCTTGTGCTCAATTGATGCAGGCGATCGTGCGGCATCCGCTTCCGGTGATTGCCGAGGTCGACGGGCTGGCCACCGCCGCCGGCTTGCAACTGGTCGCCAGCTGCGATCTGGCGATCGCCTCGCACGAGGCCACGTTCTGCACGCCCGGCGTCAACATAGGACTGTTTTGTTCGACACCTATGGTGGCGTTGTCGCGAAATGTCTCGCGCAAGCAGGCAATGGAGATGCTCTTGACCGGCGAGACGATCGACGCGGCGACAGCGAAGGACTTCGGCCTGGTCAATCGCGTCGTGCCGCGTGAATACCTGAACCAGATCGTTACCAAATACGCCCAGACGATCGCTTCAAAGTCATCCTCGGTGGTGAAGACCGGCAAAGAGGCCTTTTACGCACAGGCCGAGATGGGGCTGACCGACGCCTATGCCCATACCGGTCGGGTCATGGTCGAGAACATGCTGGCGCGCGATGCGGAGGAGGGGATCGGCGCCTTCATCGGCAAGCGCAAGCCGGAATGGACGGACGAGTAGCCGTGGAACCGCGCATCTCCATCATCACGATAGCCACCGACGATGTCGATCGCGCCGTACGCTTCTACGAGGCGATGGGCCTGACCCGCCATGCCGGCATCACCGATGGCGTTGCCTTCTTCCAGATGGGCGGCGCTATTCTGGGCCTGTTTCCGCGCGCCAGCGCCGAAGAGGATTCCGGTATAGCTTTCGGCAACGCCCCCTCCGCGGTCTATCTCGCCTATAACACGCGCTCCGACGCGGAAGTCGATGAGGTGCTGGCCTTGGCGGAGAAGGCCGGCGGCCGCATTGTCAAGCCGGCCAGCCGGGCCTTCTGGGGCGGCTGGTACGGATACTTCGCCGATGCCGACGGTCACGTCTGGGAAGTGGCGCACAATCCAGCCTTTCCAATCGCGGAAGACGGCACGATTTCACTGCCCGATTGATGGCCTATCGCAAGCGACTGACGCGGCTCAAGGCGCCGTATCTCAAGCGGATCCTGCTCGATCCCGAGCGCGTCGCTGACTGGCAAGACTATCCCTGGAATCTGCCGCTGTTTCGCGGCCGCGCTTTCGAGTTGGAATTCACCACTCCGATCACCATCATCGTCGGTGAGAACGGTACCGGAAAATCTACGCTGCTCGAAGCCATCGGCGCCTTGGCTGGATACGACGAGGCCGGCGGCGGGAAGGGCTATCGGCCCGTGGACCATTCCAGCGCCGTCGACAAAAGCGGCGTCGCTCTTGCCAACGCTTTGCGGGGGCATTGGCTGCCGAAAGTCACCGCCGGCTGGTTCTTTCGCGCCGAATCCTTCTATTCGGTCGCCCGCTATCTCGATCAGGCCGCGCTTGATGTGGGCGGAGCGCCGCCGGACTTCCTGTCCTGGTCGCACGGTGAGGGGTTCATCCGCTTCTTCGAGGAGCGCTGCCGCGGACAAGGCATGTACATCCTCGATGAACCGGAAAGCGCGCTGTCGCCATCGCGCCAGATCGAACTGCTGAAGATGCTGCGGCGCATGGATCAGTCCGGCACCGCGCAGGTGATCATGGCGACGCACTCGCCACTGCTGATGGCTTGCCCCGGAGCGCAATTGTTCCGCATCAGTCGCTTTGGGCTCGAGCCCGCCGACTTCAGAGATACGGACCACTTCCGCATGCTGCGCGATTTCAGCAACGACCCGGATGGTTTTCTCGCCGAGGCGCTGTATGAGGATGAGGCATGAACCACGACAGCTACGACAATGCCTACATCGCCGGCGTCCTCAATTCGGTGAAGACCATCGCCATGGTCGGTGCGTCCGCCAATGACGTGCGCCCGAGTTTCTTTGTGCTGAAATACCTGCTGGCCAAGGGCTTCTCGGTGTTCCCGATCAACCCTGGCCAGGCCGGCAACGAGATC
Source organism: Mesorhizobium sp. ES1-1 (assembly GCF_020164785.1). GTDB lineage: Bacteria > Pseudomonadota > Alphaproteobacteria > Rhizobiales > Rhizobiaceae > Mesorhizobium. Next base: position 20,351 of record NZ_JAIUGX010000007.1, read on the forward strand.
CTCGGCCGGATGACCTATGGGCGGCTCGCTGACGTTCCAGAACCGATCGACATGGTCGATGTCTTTCGCGCCGCTGCGGCGGTACCAGGCATCGTTGACGAGGTGCTAGCGCTCGATCCGCTGCCGAAAGTCATCTGGATGCAGCTTGGCGTACGCAATGACGATGCCGCCGCGCGCGCCGAAGCGGCCGGCATCAAGGTGGTGATGAACCGCTGTCCCAAGATCGAATATGGCAAACTGTCGGGCGAGATCGGCTGGACCGGCGTCAACTCCGGCGTGCTGTCGTCGAAGAAGCCGCTGATGCGCTCTGGCTTCCAGAGCTTCGGTGTGCGCCAGAAATAGGCTGAAGGAATATTATTCCGGGAAGAAGCGGGTTTTCTCCCGCGTTCACCGCGTATCGCTCGCCGAAAGGTATTTTCTTCTTTGCATTCCGGACCGGGCTTCGCCAAGAATGCCCGGCGAATTTTCAGAACTTATCGAGGGAGGTTTCCGTGACCCGTACACCCGGTTTCAACACGCTCGCAGTCCATGCCGGCGCCAAGCCCGATCCGGCAACGGGGGCGCGCGCCACGCCGATCTACCAGACGACCTCCTACGTCTTCGACGACGCGGACCACGCCGCTTCCCTGTTCGGGCTCAAAGCCTTCGGCAACATCTACACCCGCATCATGAATCCGACGCAGGCCGTGCTTGAAGAGCGCGTTGCCGCGCTTGAAGGCGGCACGGCGGCTCTGGCGGTCGCTTCCGGCCATGCCGCGCAGATGCTGGTCTTCCATAATCTGATGCGCCCGGGCGACAATTTCGTTGCCGCCAACAAGCTCTATGGCGGATCGATCAACCAGTTCGGCCATGCCTTCAAGAATTATGGCTGGGAGGTGCGCTGGGCCGACACCAATGACATCTCGACATTCGAAAGCCAGATCGACGACAAGACCAAGGCGATCTTCATCGAGAGTCTCGCGAATCCGGGCGGCACTTTCGTCGACATCGAGAAGATCGGCGATATCGCCCGCAAGCACGGCTTGCCGCTGATTGTCGACAACACGCTGGCATCTCCATACCTGATCCGGCCGATCGAGCATGGCGCCGACATCGTTGTGCACTCACTGACCAAGTTCATCGGCGGCCACGGCAATTCGATCGGTGGCGCCATCGTTGATGGCGGCACGTTCGACTGGTCGAAATCGGGCAAGTATCCGATGCTTTCGGAACCGCGCCCCGAATATGGCGGCCTGGTCCTGCACGAGACCTTTGGCAACTTCGCTTTCGCTATCGCGGCGCGCGTGCTGGGCCTGCGCGATCTCGGCCCGGCCATCTCGCCGTTCAACGCCTTCCTCATCCTGACGGGGCTTGAAACCTTGCCGCTGCGCATGCAGCGCCATTGCGACAACGCGGTGACAGTCGCCGGCTGGCTGTCCAATCATCCCAAGGTCGCCTGGGTCAACTATCCCGGCCTCCCGAGTGACAAGAACAACGCGCTGCAGAAGAAATATTCGCCGCTTGGCGCGGGCGCCGTGTTCACCTTTGGCCTAAAGGGTGGCTACGAGGCAGGCGTCAAGTTCGTCGAGGCGCTGGAGCTGTTCTCGCATCTCGCCAATGTCGGCGATACCAAATCGCTGGTCATCCACCCGGCCTCGACCACGCATCGCCAGCTCTCCGACGAGCAAAAGGTGAAGGCCGGCGCCGGACCGGACACGGTCCGGCTTTCGATCGGCATCGAGGACGTCAACGACATCGTCGCCGACCTCGAGCAGGCGCTTGCCAAGGTCTGATCCATGGCCGCTTTTCTACCGATCGACACCAAGCGCGTCGAACCCGAAACCGGTGCCCCGGCGCCGGATCGCCTGATTTCGGGGGATCCGAAATTCCGCACCTGGAACGTAGAGGAACGCGATGGTGGGCTCTATGCCGGCATCTGGGAAGCGACGCCGGGCAAGTGGCGCATCGTCTACGACGAATGGGAATTCTGCCACATCCTGTCCGGCGTTTCGGTGATTGCCGAAGACGACGGCGAAACCCGCACTGTGCGGGCCGGAGACAGCTTCGTGCTGCGCCCCGGCTTCCACGGCACCTGGGAAGTGCTTGAAACGACAAGCAAGGAGTATGTGATCAAGCTCTGAGCGTCACTTCGCCGGGAACTGGCCGAGGCAAGCGTCCGATGCCTTGTCATGGAGGGTCAGGAGATCGGCATCCTGGGCTTCGAGATCGGCATCGGAAATCTCATTGCGATAATATCGCGCCAGCAGATCGAGCCCCTCCTGGCCGATACCCTGCGTTGGCATCTCGCGGGCAAGGCAGCCGCAAAGGCCAAGCGCCCGATCGGGCGTGCCGATCCTGTGGTTGGTCAGGATGAAATCCTCCGCCGGGCAGGCATCGAGGAAATCCTCGAAATTCAGCTTCTGCTGCGGCTGGTCGCCGTGGTTGAAATAGGCTGTCGACCACTGCGTCTTGCCGCTGGCCACCTCGCACCCGGTGCTGGTATCCGCGGCGTTCTTCTCAAGTGCCTGCCAGGAAGCCTCCTTCTCGCCCGTTGGATATTGGAAGTTCTCGCCCAGCGACGCAGTGTATGTGTCGAGATCGGCCTGGGTAAGACCGATCGCCTGGAAACGGTTGAACTGGCATTGGCATTGAGCGCTCGCCGCGTCGCCCTCGCTGGATTTGCTTGCCTGGCAGGCTGCCACAAATGCGGTGCCGTCAAGGGATGAAGCGGGGAAGGTCGACGCGTCGACATAGCGCGTTCCGTCCCAGCCGATGGTCATCTGGTCGGTCTGGATATCGAGAAAGCCGTTTCGCTTGAAGGCGCCGAGCCCGATCTTGTCCTGCGGCACCAGCCTTGCGCCGGGAATATCGCCCAGAACCTCGTGATAGCTGTCGCCTTCCAGGACGAACAGGAAGTTGCCGCAATGGATGCCATCGCAATTCGGCGTGGGTATAGAGGCGAAGATCTCGGGAAATCCGTCGTGATTGAGGTCGACCTCGACGGCAAAGGATGCCAGTGGCAGCCCCTTCGACCCTGTCTGCCGCTCAAGCAGGGTCGCGGCCATCTTCCGCGCAATGGCCAAGCTGTTTTCCCACGGGATGTTCTCCGGCTGTTGCTGCGCGATCGCCGTGCCCGGCAGCAAGCAAGCCATTGCCAGGGCGAACAATACGCCCCTCGTCGAACACAATCTCATATCGCGCCCCAAGACCCGCGATCGTCAAAAGCCGACAGCGAGCGTTTCCAGCCCATGGAAGTGGTAAGTGTCGCGGAAGTGCGGCTGCTCGGCAAGATGGAGCTTTGGATGTCGCTCGAAAAGCGTTTTCAGCGACACCTGCAATTCGAGCCGGGCGAGCGGCGCCCCGATGCAAAAATGGATGCCGGCGCCGAACGATACGTTCTTCTGGTCAGCGCGGCCGGGCCGGAACACCAGCGGCTCGGCAAAGGCTAGCGGGTCATGGTTGGCCATTCCCAGCAGCAGGCCGACCGTCTCGCCCGGCTGCACGACGACGCCCGGAGTGACTTCTATGGGCTGATAGGCGTAGCGGGTGAACATGTGCAGCGGCGCGTCGAAGCGCAGGCATTCCTCCACTGACGCCGCGGTCGCCTCGGGGGAGGCGAAGAAGCGGCGTGGGTCGCCGCCTTGCGCCAGGATCGAGCGCACGGCATTGCCGGTCTGATGCACCGTCGCCTCATGGCCGGCGTTGAGAAGCAGGATGGCCGAGGAGACCATCTCGTCCTCCGACAATTTCTGCCCACCCTCATGTGCTGAAATCAGCAGCGACAGCAGGTCGTCGGCTGGAGTCTTGCGCCGCTCGGCGATGTGGAAGCGCAGGAAATCGGAAAATGCAGCGGCGGCCCGGTTGGCCGAATCTTCGGTCTCGCGGGTCCGGCCGTGCATGTACATGGCGACCATCCGGTGCGACCAGTCGAGCAGTTGAGGCCCCATCTCGACCGGCACGCCGAGCATTTCTGCAATGATGGTGATCGGCAATGGCGCCGCGTAGGCCGAGAGCAGGTCCACGCCGCCGCCCGGTTCAAAACGGTCGATCAGTTCGTTGGCGAGCGCCTCGACGCGTGGCCGGAGTCGTTCGATTTGGCGCGAAACGAAGGCCCGGGTGACAAGGGTTCGGAGCCTGGTATGGACAGGCGGCTCCAGTTCCAGCATGGAATTGGCTTCGATGGCATCGAACGCGGCCAGATGGGTGCGATCCTGGTCGACCCCGCGTGTGTCGGGGACCCCGGCGGGGTTCTGGCTGCCGAAGCGGCGGTCGCGCAACAGCCGATTGACGTCGTCGAAGCCCCCAAGACACCAGAAGCCGAACTCCTCCCAGAAGAACGCGTTCGATACCCCGTGGAGAAAGCCATAGGCTTCATAGGGGTTTTGGAAGAAAGCAGGTCTATGCGGGTCGAGCCGCAGGCGACGAGTGGCTGGATCAAAAGCCAGGTAAGGCAGCGTCGAATTGGTCATCCCAAACCCATAGCGCGGCTTGCCAGCCCGTTTCCAGCCCGTATGTTGGCGCCGGCGGCCGGCTGTCGGCAGCTCAACGGACGAGCCGATCAATGCGGCTCCGGAAGGTCTGATGTATGAATGTGATCGTTGTCGGCGCGGGTATCGCCGGGCTGTCCACAGCTTGGTCCCTGGTCAAGGCCGGACACAGCGTATCGATCGTCGAGCAGGGGCCGATCCCCAATCCGCTCGCCGCTTCTGGTGATCATCATCGCATCATCCGCCGCGCGTATCCTGCGCGGAGCGGCTATGGGAGGTTGATCACCGAAGCCTACGAAGCCTGGGACGAGATGTGGGACGATCTCGGCGAGAACCATCTCGATGCCAGGGGTTTCCTATGTGTCTCGCGCGAGCCTGGCGACGAGGCCGAAATCTATCGCGAGGGCCTCGAACAGGGGAACTTCCCATTCGAACTGGTGGAGCCTGACGCGGCCGTCGAACGCTGGCCTTTCCTTGAATCCGGCTCTTTCCGCTATGCCTATTTCTCACCCGAAGGCGGCGCCCTGCATTGCCGCAAGATCGCCGCTGGCCTGACGAAATGGCTGAGCGCGAATGGCGCCAATGTCTACGACCACACCAAGGTCACGACGATCGACGCGGATGCCGGCCACATCGTGCTGGAAAGCGGCGAGACGATGCAGGCCGACCGCATCGTCGTCGCCGCGGGCGCCTGGGTGCTCAAACTTTTCCCCGAGCTCGACGGTGAACTGAAGACCTATCGAACCGCGCTTGCCTATGTCGAACCTCCGGCCGACCTCAAGGCGACGTGGGAAGCGGCCCCCGTCGTCCTCGACGTCGGCGGTACTGTCGACGGCTATGTGGTCCCACCCTCCGGCGGCGCCGGCATGAAATTCGGATCCGGCCTGCACAAGGTGCCGACCAGCAATGCCGACTGGAACCGGGACCCGGTGACGGGGGAGGGCGAGGCGATCCGCAACCTGTTTTCGCCGCCGATCGCCCGCATAGGGGAGTATGGACTGACGGAGGTGGTCACCTGCGCCTACACCTTCACCGACGACGAGAAATTCATGGCCCATGAGAACGGCAAATGCCTGGTCGTCTCGGCCTGCTCGGGCCATGGCTACAAATTCGGCGCCGCTGTCGGTAGGCGGGTCGCGGCTTGCGTCGACGATGGCGACGTCCCGGGGTTGAAAGCCTGGCTGCGGGCGGAGGTGGCTTGAACGGGCTAGGTGGAATGGCATCGATAGCTTGACGATTGAGCTGGCCGGCGTCCGGCTAACCCCGGCAATGCCTCGCAATATGCACGCGCCGCCAGCCGGATGAGCCTTCCCTGACCACCACGCGGCGCCCGACGGTCTGATAGGAAGCGGGGACATCGATGATGCGCCTTTGTTCGGGCCGCACCAGCACCTCCTCGGCGATCTTGTCGTACTGCGGCGGGATGACGACGCGCCGCGTGCGCGCCGGCTCGACCACCACGGTTTGAGCGACGCGGCCATACCGTGCCTTATGCCAGACCTTGCACAGCACGCGGCGGCCGTGGATGAGCCGCCATTCCCAGCTAAAGCCGCCATCGAGCCGGACCGTATGGTAGACGGTGCGTGTGACGGCTGGGACGATCTCGTAGGTCACCTGGGCAGGGACTGTCATCACCACCCGTTCGCGCGTGCCGTAGATGGCGGGGACGTAATCGACCTGCTGGCCTGGCGGGCTTACCAGCACGTCCTCATAGACCGTGTCGTAGACAGCTGGCGTGCTGACGGGTTCGTAGCATTCGACGGCCCGTCCGCCGGCCGCGGTCTGCGAAACTGTGCCCAGGATAGTCATCCCGGCAACGCTGAAGGATGCGATTTTCCTGAACATGACTTTCTCCGCTGAACGGCACAATCAACGCTCAACGTCGAATTGTAGGCAAAGGGGCGGCGGGCGAAAGCGAATTCGCCACACTTCGTTAAGCGATGCGGTTAAGGAATTGCTACGAACAGCCCCGTCGTAACCGACCCGCAAAGCGCAGGCGGCGAATTCCACGGCCGTAACCTTGATTCGACTTACCCAGATGGCTAGGACGGGGCGGCCTTGCACATGGATGAGCCGGCATCCTATTTACGGGATAACGATCCAGAACCGATTCTGCCGATTGCCGACCTTCCGGGCCTCGGCATCCCACCGCGAGAAGAGATAACCCATGAAGAACCCCGTCGAAACCTACATGAACCTCGTTCCGATGGTGGTCGAACAGACCAATCGCGGCGAGCGGGCCTACGACATTTTCTCTCGTCTCCTCAAGGAGCGCATCATTTTCATCACCGGTCCGGTCGAGGACGGCATGGCGACTCTGGTCTGCGCGCAGCTTCTCTTCCTTGAGGCCGAGAATCCGAAGAAGGAAATCAACCTCTATATCAATTCACCCGGCGGCGTCGTCACCTCCGGCATGGCGATCTACGACACGATGCAGTTCATCAAACCGGCCGTGGCCACGCTCTGCATCGGGCAGGCGGCGTCCATGGGCTCGCTGCTTCTGACCGCCGGCCACAAGGACATGCGTTTTGCCACGCCGAACGCCCGCATTATGGTTCACCAGCCTTCCGGCGGGTTCCAGGGCCAGGCTTCCGACATCGAGCGCCATGCCCAGGACATCATCAAGCTGAAGCGCCGCCTGAACGAGGTCTACGTCAAGCACACCGGCAAGAGCTATGAGGATATCGAGAAGACGCTCGACCGCGATCATTTCATGACCGCCGATGAAGCCAAGGATTTTGGCCTCATCGACAAGGTCATTTCGTCGCGTGACGCTGCCGAAGGGGCACTGTCGTAAGGGTTGTTGACGGTTGAGTGACCGGCATCAAACGCTTTTGGCGAGGCTTGCGGCATTTCGGCCACAATTGGCTGTTCCCTCGGCGAACTGGATTGCCTACGTTAAGGCTCTGTTGAGTTTCGGCGGCTTAGCTTTGCTGGGTTGTCGCGAATCATTGCCACGTTTTCTGATTTGTGTTTCGTACGGAATGCGTTGCGGGAGCCGGGGCACTGGCGGCGGCGAATTCCTGCGATAGATAGAGTATGCGCCCTTTCAGCCAGACCATCGGCGGGCGGCCATGAAAGGACATGAAGATGAGCAAGGTCGGCAACAACAGCGGTGATTCCAAGAACACGCTTTACTGCTCGTTCTGCGGCAAGAGCCAGCACGAAGTCCGCAAGCTGATCGCCGGTCCGACGGTCTTCATCTGCGATGAGTGCGTCGAGCTCTGCATGGACATCATCCGCGAGGAGAACAAGACTTCGATGGTGAAGTCGCGCGAGGGCGTGCCGACACCGCAGGAGATCCTCAAGGTTCTCGACGACTATGTCATCGGCCAGCCCTACGCCAAGCGCGTCCTTTCGGTGGCCGTGCACAATCACTACAAGCGCCTCGCGCATGCCGGCAAGAACAACGATGTCGAGCTGGCGAAGTCGAACATCCTGCTGATCGGTCCGACCGGCTGCGGCAAGACGCTGCTCGCGCAGACTCTGGCCCGCATCATCGACGTGCCGTTCACCATGGCTGACGCGACCACCCTGACAGAAGCCGGTTATGTCGGCGAGGATGTCGAGAACATCATCCTGAAGCTGCTTCAGTCGGCGGACTACAATGTCGAGCGCGCCCAGCGCGGCATCGTCTATATCGACGAGATCGACAAGATTTCGCGCAAGTCCGACAATCCGTCGATCACTCGCGACGTCTCGGGCGAGGGCGTGCAGCAGGCGCTGCTGAAGATCATGGAAGGCACCGTTGCTTCCGTGCCGCCGCAGGGCGGCCGCAAGCATCCGCAGCAGGAGTTCCTGCAGGTCGACACCGCCAACATCCTGTTCATCTGCGGTGGCGCCTTCGCCGGCCTCGACAAGATCATCTCGGATCGCGGCAGGAAGACCTCGATCGGCTTCGGCGCCATCGTGGCCTCGCCCGAGGATCGCCGCACGGGCGATGTCTTCCGCCTGGTCGAGCCCGAGGATCTGCTGAAGTTCGGCCTCATTCCGGAGTTCGTCGGCCGTCTGCCCGTCCTGGCGACGCTGGAGGACCTCGACGAGCCGGCGCTGATCCAGATCCTGACCGAGCCGAAGAACGCCTTGGTCAAGCAGTATCAGCGGCTGTTCGAGATGGAGAATGTCGACCTGACCTTCCACGAGAACGCACTCTCGGCGATCGCCAAGCGCGCTATCGAGCGCAAGACCGGCGCGCGCGGACTGCGCTCGATCATGGAAGCGATCCTGCTTGATACGATGTTCGAACTGCCGGCGCTCGAAGGCGTGCGCGAGGTGGTGATTTCGGAGGAAGTGGTGACCGGCAGCGCCCGGCCGCTCTACATCTATTCCGAACAGAAGGAAAAGAAGGGCAATGTCAGCGCCTGACATGAGCCCGCAACGGAAATATGAAACGGCGCCGCAAGGCGCCGTTTTACTGTCGAGCGGTGTTTTGTGGGCCGGCGCGACTTGGCCGTCGCAAATCTGTCACGCGCGGGCAAGTTGGGCAGGCGGATTTGGCCTTGCCCCTTGATCTTTGTGGGTAGGGCATCCAACTAATTGGGGAAGGCCGAGGTGCCCGATTTCTGTGCTGTAAAACTCCCGTCACAAACGGTGGTAGGCGGAACGATCCCCGGTCGTTAATATGAGATTCGCGGTTGGCTGATTGGCGGCCGCGACATGAAAGGTTGGACAATGGCCAAAGTATCCAAGGCTCCCAGCGACGGCGTTTTCGCAGTCCTCCCATTGCGCGACATCGTGGTGTTCCCGCACATGATCGTCCCGCTCTTCGTCGGGCGCGAAAAGTCCATCAAGGCGCTGGAAGAGGTGATGGGTCAGGAAAAGCAGATCCTGCTCGCCACCCAGATGAACGCGGCGGACGACGATCCCGAGCCTGATGCCATATTCGACATCGGCACGCTCGCCAATGTGCTGCAATTGCTGAAGCTTCCCGACGGCACCGTCAAGGTTCTTGTCGAGGGTGCCTCGCGCGCGAAAATCATTGCGTTCACCGATCGTCCCGACTTCCACGAGGCCAGCGCCGCGGCACTGGTCGAGCCGGAAGAGGAAGAGGTCGAGGTGGAAGCGCTCGCTCGTTCGGTCGTCACCGACTTCGAGAACTACGTCAAGCTTAACAAGAAGATCTCGCCCGAAGTGGTGGGTGCTGCCAGCCAGATCGACGACTACTCCAAGCTTGCCGATACCGTGGCTTCGCATCTCGCCATCAAGATTCCCGAGAAGCAGGAAATGCTGGCCACGCTCTCGGTCAAGGAGCGGCTGGAAAAGGCCATGGGCTTCATGGAAGCCGAAATCTCCGTCCTGCAGGTGGAGAAGCGCATCCGCTCGCGCGTCAAGCGCCAGATGGAGAAGACACAGCGCGAATACTACCTCAACGAGCAGATGAAGGCGATCCAGAAGGAGCTCGGCGAAGGCGAGGACGGTCGCGACGAAGCCGCCGAGATCGAGGCGCGCATCAAGAAGACCAAGCTCTCCAAGGAGGCCCGCGAGAAGGCGGAAGCCGAGTTGAAGAAGCTCCGGACGATGTCGCCGATGTCGGCTGAATCGACCGTCGTGCGCAATTATCTCGACTGGATCCTGTCTATACCGTGGGGCAAGAACTCGAAGGTCAAGCAGGACCTCGCCTTCGCGCAGAACGTGCTCGACACCGACCATTTCGGCCTCGACAAAGTCAAGGACCGCATCGTCGAGTATCTCGCCGTGCAAAGCCGCCAGAAGAAGCTGAAGGGGCCGATCCTGTGTCTCGTCGGCCCTCCCGGCGTCGGCAAGACCTCGCTCGGCAAGTCGATCGCCAAGGCGACCGGTCGCGAATTCATCCGCATGGCGCTTGGCGGCGTGCGTGACGAAGCCGAGATCCGGGGTCACCGGCGCACCTATATCGGCTCGATGCCCGGCAAGGTCATCCAGTCGATGAAGAAGGCGAAGAAGTCCAACCCGCTCTTCCTGCTCGACGAGATCGACAAGATGGGCCAGGACTTCCGTGGCGATCCGTCGTCGGCTCTGCTTGAAGTGCTCGATCCGGAACAGAACTCGACGTTCATGGACCATTATCTCGAGGTCGAATATGACCTGTCGAGCGTGATGTTCGTGACGACGGCGAATACGCTGAACATCCCGGCGCCCTTGATGGACCGCATGGAGATCATCCGTATCGCCGGCTATACCGAGGACGAGAAGATCGAAATCGCCAAGCGGCACCTGATGCCGAAAGTGGTTCGCGACCATGCGCTGCAGCCGAAGGAGTTCTCCGTCGGCGAGGACGCGATCCGCGCCATCATCCAGACCTACACCCGCGAAGCGGGCGTCAGGAGCCTGGAGCGCGAACTGATGAAGCTCGGCCGCAAGGCCGTGACCGAGATCCTGAAGACGAAGACGAAGACGGTCAACATCACGGCGGAGAACCTCGCCGACTACCTCGGTGTCCCACGCTTCCGCTTCGGTCAGGTCGAAGCCGACGACCAGGTCGGTGTGGTCACCGGGCTTGCCTGGACGGAAGTCGGCGGCGAACTGCTGACGGTCGAAGGTGTCATGATGCCCGGCAAGGGCCGCATGACGGTGACAGGCAATCTGCGCGACGTGATGAAGGAATCGATTTCGGCGGCGGCGTCCTACGTCCGCTCGCGGGCCATCGATTTCGGCATCGAGCCGCCGCTGTTCGACAAGCGCGACATCCACGTCCACGTCCCCGAAGGCGCCACGCCGAAGGACGGACCGTCGGCAGGCGTTGCTATGGCCACCGCGATCGTCTCCGTACTGACTGGGATCCCGGTCAAAGCGGATGTGGCGATGACGGGCGAGGTCACACTGCGCGGCCGGGTGCTGCCGATCGGTGGTTTGAAGGAGAAGCTGCTTGCCGCCTTGCGCGGCGGCATCAAGAAGGTGCTGATCCCGGAGGACAATGCCAAGGATCTGGCGGACATTCCGGACAACGTGAAGAACGGCATGGAAATCATTCCGGTCTCGCGGGTCGGCGAGGTACTGCGCCACGCTTTGGTGCGCATGCCGGAGCCGATCGAATGGGTCGAGCCTGTCAATCCTCCGGCCACCACCGACGCGGCAGACGATGCCGGCAAGACGCTTGCGCATTAGCACAAGCTAATGCTGCTTTGCACAAAGGGAGAGCCGGGCTTCGCGCCCGGCTTTTTCATGTGAGAAACCCAGCATTTCCGGGCTTTTTCCGCTTTTTCTGAGACATTTGGACTTGGTTGCGCGACCGGTTCTTTCTAAAGTCCTTTTCCTGCCGGACGAGTCTAAGGAGCCGGTGTTCTCATGGAAGGAATTTTTATGAACAAAAACGAACTGGTGTCCGCTGTCGCCGAAGCTGCCAGCCTTTCGAAGGGTGACGCGCAGTCGGCGGTCGATGCGGTATTTTCAGTGATCTCCGGCGAACTGAAGAATGGCGGCGACGTTCGGCTTGTCGGCTTTGGCAATTTCACCGTGTCAAAGCGTGCTGCTACCACCGGCCGTAACCCGCAGACCGGTGCCGAAGTGAAGATCCCGGCGCGCACCGTGCCGAAATTCTCGGCCGGCAAGGGCCTCAAGGACGCAGTCAACTAAGCGCGTTCTTAACAGACCAGAAAAGCCGGGCTTGCCCGGCTTTTCTTTTTTGTGCGGGGAGTAGCCTTCCCGCCGCAGCTTAAGCGGTTGGCGCGTCGGTCCGCATCAAGCCTTCCTGCTTGAGGTCGACCCAGAGCGCGGCGGGGACTTCAGCATCCAGCAGCGAGCGGTTGCTTTCGACTTCCCCTGGCCTCTGACCGCCGGGGATCACGGACACGACCGAGGGGTGCAGCAGCGGAAACTGCAAAGCGGCCTCGATCAAGCGCACGCCATGCCGCTTGCAAACGGCCTCGATGCGGGCCACGCGGTCGATGATGTCTTGAGGTGCCTCGGTGTAGTTGTAATAGGCGCCAGGCTTGGGCCCGGTTGCGAGGATTCCGGAATTGTATGGGCCACCCAGAACGATGCCGATGCCGCGCGCCTGGCAGAGCGGCAGGAAGGACGCCAGCGCCTCCTGCTCCAGCAATGTGTAGCGGCCGGCGAGCAGGAACAGGTCGAAGTCGCCGCGCTCCGCCAGCGTCTGGGCCACCTGCCATTCATTAATGCCGCCACCGAACGCCTTTATGACGCCCTGATCTCGCAGGGAGAGCAAGCCGTAATAGCCGGAGCGCATGAATTCTTCGATGCGCTGGTCGGAAGCCTCCTTGCTGCCATGAGTGAAGATGTCGACATCATGGACGAAGAGGATGTCGATGCGGTCGACGCCGAGGCGCTCCAGCGAGGCTTCGAACGAGCGCATGACCCCGTCATAACTATAGTCGTAGACCTCCCGGCGCGAAGGTGTGTCGAAGAACTTGCCGATGCCCGTCCGCTCTTCCGGCGGGCAGGCGCGCATGATGCGGCCGACCTTGCTAGACAGTACATAATCGTCGCGGCTCTTGCCGCGCAGGAAGGGGTTGAGCCGCGTTTCAGAAAGGCCGAGCCCGTAAAGCGGCGCGGTGTCATAGTAGCGGCAGCCGCTCGTCCAGGCTGCTTCGAGCGTGGCGTTGGCGTCCTGGTCGGACACCGCACGGTAGAGGTTGCCCAGCGGCGCCGTGCCGAAGCCAAGCTCGGTGAACTTTATACCGCCATTGCCTATGCGGTCGAAATGCCGTGTCTTCATGTCTCGTCGCCTCACTCGATTTGCCTGACATGACACTTACCATGCCTGTGGCGCGGCAAAAGCATCGCCGAGCGTTGGACACGCATTTTCGCGGTTGATAGCATGAAGGAAATCAAGCTGTTCGCGGGCGTTTGAGGGCGGGTTTTGCGATGAGCGACAAGAACGAAAGCCTATTTGGAACAGCGCTTAACGAACTGGGGGCCGCGCTGGCGGGTGTGGATGAAGTCCGCATCGACGCTGCCTGCAAACAATTGGTCGAAGCCGGGCAGATTGTCGTCTACGGCTGCGGCCGCGAGGCTCTCCAGCTCAAGGGTTTCGCCATGCGGCTTTATCATCTCGGCCTGCCGGTCTCTGTGGTCGGCGATATGAACACGCCGCCCTTGGGGCCGGGCGATGTGTTCCTGGTCAGTTCCGGGCCGGGCGAGACATCGACCGTGCTGACCCTGATGCGGGTCGCCCATGAGGCTGGAGCAACCAATCTCCTGCTGACCGCTCAGGCGGAAAGCAGCGCGGCCGGGCGCGCCGACTTCGCGCTCCTCATCCCGGCGCAGACCATGGCGAATGATCAGGGTCCGCGAACGACTTCCGTCCTGCCGATGGGCTCGGTGTTCGAAGGCGCTCTGTTCCTGCTGTTTGAAATCATGGTGTTGAAGCTCAGGGATCTGATCGGCGCGTCGCCCGACGCGATGCGCGCCCGCCACACCAACATGGAATAGATCATGCGCTATGAACTGATGCTGCCTCATCAGATCCGCAAGGCGATTGCCGAGAATTGGCCGGTCGTGCTGCCGCTGGGCGTGCTGGAATATCATGGCGAGCACATGGCCGTTGGCATGGACACGCTGGTTGTCGTGAAAACGCTGGACCTGTTGGAGAAGGAGAGGGACATCGTCATCCTGCCACCCTTCTACTACGGCGCCGCAAGCTATGCTGTGGCGCCGCCGGAAGGCACCGGCTCGGTGCAGGTCGACGGCAAGGCTTTGGCGCCATTCGGCGAGGAACTGTTCTACAGCCTGCTTCGCATCGGCTTCCGCAACATCCATGCCTTCATCCACCACCAGACGGAAAACTTCGCCGCCGGCATGCCGACGGATCTCGCCTTCAAGACCGCCGGCCGCCAGGCGATCTTCCGCTTCCTGGAAAAACATCGCGGCGAGGGCTGGTGGGGCGCCGAAACGATGCCCGACTATTATGCCGGGCACGCGGTCGGGGAGAATTTCTTCAACTGGGTGCGGGTGCATTCGCTGATGCCGACCTCGATGAACGGCAAATACCCGTTCGACCATGCAGGCATTGGCGAGACATCGCTGATGCTGGCCCTATGCCCCGATGCGGTCGATGCGGCCCGCTTCGCTGACAACACCGGCTGGTATACGTCGAGCGCCAGGGATGCGTCGGCGGAACTCGGGCGACAGGGCGTCGCCATGATCATGGACAATCTGCGCGCCACGCTTTCGGCGTAGGTGCTCGCTTTCACCACACTGAGCCAAGCAAAGTGCGGCGCTACTTTACCGCGCCCGCCGTCATGCCCATGATGAGATAGCGTTCGAGCGCGATGCCGACGACCGCCAGCGGCGCGATGGCCGCGGTGGCAAGGGCTGCCATCGACCACCAGTTGATGCCTTGGGAGCCCGTCTGGCTCGCCACCATGACGGGAATGGTCTTGGCGTCGGTCGATGTCAAAAGCGCGGCGAAGAAATATTCGTTCCAGCACAGCACCATGGCCAGGATGAAGGCGGCGACCATGCCCGGCAGCGCGATTGGAACGACGATGCGCAGGAAGGCGCCCCAGATGGACAAGCCGTCGACGAGCGCTGCCTCCTCGAGCTCGACCGGGATCGAGTTGAATTGGTCGCGCATGATCCAGATGACGATCGGCAGCACCATGAGCGTATAGAGCAGGATCAGCCCGACGCGCGTATCGAGGAGGCCGACCTCCCGGTAGAGCACCAGGAAGGGCAGCGCGAGGACGACGGGAGGCAGGATCAGCTGCGACAGGAAGAAGAACGAGATGTCCTCGTTCCGGAACCACGCGAACTCGTAGCGGTAGCGCGTAAGCCCATAGGCCGCCAAGCTGCCGATGACGATGGCCAAGCTCGACGCACCGACCGAGGTGATGACCGAATTCATGAAGCGCTTGAGAAACTCCTCACGCACCGTCGAGGTCTGGAAGATCGAGTCTGGCGACAGGCCGAGCGAACGCCACCCCTTCCAGTCCGGCTGGAAATCGACGAAGGGAATGAGATGGCCCTGGGTGACGTCGACCGCCGTCTTGAACGAGGTCGTCACCGTCCAGTAGATCGGGAACAGGCAGATGAACGCCCACAGGATCAGGGCGCCATAGATGAACAGCCGGCTGGCGAAGAAACTCGCTGGCGAACGGATTTCGGAAGCGACATAGTCGGTGGTCTGGACGCTCATCTCTGCCTAATTCACGTTGCGGACGAAGCGATTGGCGAACTTCAACAGCCAGGTGACGAAAATAACGATGATGACCAGGTAGGCCATCGCCAGCATGGTTCCGTAGCCGACATTCGAGCGGTCGCGATATTCTCGGTAGATGAAGCTCGACACGGAATCGGTGGCGCCGCCGGGGCCACCCGACGTCACCGTTATGATGATGTCGGCGAGCTTCAGCTTGAAGATGATGCGCAGGATCACCGCGGTCACAGACACTGGCAGCATCAGGGGGAAAGTGACCTGCCAGAACGTCTGCCACGCATTGGCGCCGTCGACCCTGGCCGCTTCAAGCACCTCCCTCGACATGGCCTGCAGCCCCGCCAGCAGCATGATCATCATGAACGGAATGAACGTCCAGGCGTCCAGTATCATGATCGATATGCGCGCGATGATCGGATCCGAGAAAAAGGCGGGGTTCTCCCAGCCGAGATGGCGCGCCAGCGTCGCGGCCGGACCGAACCGGTACTCCATGAGCGACTTGCCGATCATCCACGACACCGCGACGGGCGATAGCATCAGCGGCATCAGGAACACCACTCGAAAAAACTTCCGCGCGCGGATCTGTGCGTTGAGCAGGAGCGCCAGGCCAAAGGCGATGACATATTCGACCAGCACCGCAAGCACGTAGAGCACCATGTTGAAGAGCGCGTTGCGATAGTAAGGGTCGCCCAGCATTTGCCAGAAATTTTCGAGCCCATTGAACTTCCGGCCGGTGAAGGAGGAAAGGTTCCAGTCGGTCAGCGCGATGTAGAATCCGAACAGCGTGGGAAAGATGACCATGGCAATGGTGAACAGCAGAGCAGGCAGCAGGAAAAGCGCGCGCTGGCCCTCCTCGCCACGCGTCAGCACCTGGCCGGCGCCGATGGCCATGCCCCACAGCACATAGGCGTAGATGGCCGGACGCCAGGTGTCGGCGTCTGCCTTGTAAAAAAGCTCGATCACGATGGTTGCCAGCAGGCCAAGCGTTGCAGCCGCCATCAAGGCCCTGCCGAGGCGTTTGCGGCCCGGCGAGATCAGGTCGGATGGGACGGCGTCTGCCGGCCACTGGCTTGCGGTCGAAGTCTGGTCAGCCACAAATCTCGCCCGTTTGAAGGCTCATCAACGAGCCGGAGTCGGTCGGCGGTGGTCCGGCGCTGCCGCCGGACCACCGTTGGAAGCAAGCCTACATGCCCAGCGAAGCCTTGTAGAGCTTGATCTGGTTGTCGCGCCCGATCTGGTCGGTCAGCTTCTCCCAGGCTGCGGCAATGGCGTCGGCGCCTTCCTGCGCCTTCATCTTGCCGGCGAAGGTGTTGGCCAGAATATCCTCGGCGGCGCTGTAATACTGGAAGATGCCGGGGATGCGCGGTTCGATTGCCGCGTTGGGGTGGTTATAGCTGTCGGACTCCGACTTGAGGTAGGAGGTGATGAACGCCTCGTCGTAGCCGGCCGCGACCCACTCCGGAATGTCGAAATGCGAGTTGCGGTAGGGCTGGAAGCCTGACGGATACATCGCCGTCCAGATCGACAGATCCTTGCCGCCGAGATGCGCAGCGGCCGACCAGGCCGCCTTCTTCTTTTTCTCGTCGCTGTCGACCCTCGCCATGACATAGACGCCCCAGCCTAGATAGGCGCAGTTGGGGGCATAGTTCGGGCCGCTGGCGAGCTTGTCCCATTGACCGGTCTTCGAATTGTAGACGTCGTCGGAGCCCGGCAGGATCGAGAAGCCCGTGACGTCGCCGACGACCGAGCTGTCATTGGTTTTGACGTTGGAACCGACATCGCCCCACCAGGTGACCATCGAGCCGGTGCCGGCCAGGAACTGCTGGAAGGCGGTGGTGTTCGGATCGGCGTTGATCTGGTCGGCGGGTTCGGATGGCAGCGCATCGATGACGTCCTGGATGGCGCGCACCCAGGCCGGGTTGTTGATGCGCGGCTTCATCGTGTCGGCGTCGAACAGCCACGCCTTGTCGTCGGGATGCTTGGCATATGCGGTGGCGCGGCTGCCTAGGAAGTAGAAGCCGAAACCGCCCCAAGGCTTGGGCGCATCGAGATAGCCATAGACATCCTGGTCCTTGAGCTTCTTGCCCTTGAGGAATTTGGTCACGGCCTGAACCTGCTGCCAGGTCTTCGGCACGCCCCATTCGCCTTCACCGCCGCCATCCTTCCAGGCCTTCGCGAGGTCGGGATCGGCGAACACGTCGCTGCGGTAATTGAAGTTGTGGGCGTCGCCGTCAACGGTGACGCGGTATTGCTTGCCATTCCATGTGCCCACCGGCGGCTTCAGATAGCTGACGAGATCGTCGAAGTCGATTTGCTTCTTGACCCAGTCCGGCATTTCGGAGGTCAGGCCCTTGCCGCAAACATCGCCTTCGAACGGTGCACCCATCTCGATGATGTCGAAATCGACGGTTCCGGTGGCGATGGACTGCTGCAGCCGTGCATTGTAGTCGGCCTGTGCCAGGTCGATCCAGTTGATCTTGGCGCCCGTGTAGGTTTCCCAAGGCTTCAGGAAGCCGCGAAACAGGACGTTATGCAGGTTCTGGTTGTTGAGACCCATGAAGGTCAGCTCCACGCCGGCGAACTCGCCTTCCTTGACGTTGGCCTTGGTCGCCTCGAGGCAGAGCTCACCGACTTTCTGAAAATCGGCATCCGTCGGCTGACCCTTGCCGACGCCTGGGATCTGCAGGATCTTGGTGCGCAGTTCGCTCGCCGCCGAAGCGGGGCGCGTCAAGGCGCCAAGCCCGGCTCCGGATGCCGCCGCGATGGCGGCCATGCTGGCCGCACCTTTTAATATGTCACGCCTCGTGGCGCCGGCATTGACCAGCTTTTCGTAAAGACCTGTTCTCATCGACTATTCCTCCCGGGATCAGTGTGAATGGATGTGTCCGATGTCGGACGCTGGCGCACCAGCGTTTCCCCAGCCGTAAGCGAATTATGCAGGACCCCACCTGCTCGATCATAGTTCCGATTGCGGATCGGCTCCGACATTGGATCAGCGATGTCACTATTCTCACAACCCAAGGCCGTGTCAACGTAAGCGGATTTTTATCTATAAGAGACCGACTTGCCCTGGCAGGTCGCGTTGGGTAGCTTCTGCACCCACGGCACTGGGGAGCCGCAAGGGGAGTCCATGGCGCAAGTCGCAATCAATAAGGTCGCCAAGGCTTTCGGGACCGTCAAGGTGCTGCACGAAGTCAGCGTCGACATCGCCGATGGGCAATTCGTCGTCCTGGTCGGCCCTTCCGGTTGCGGCAAGTCCACGCTGCTCAGAATGGTGGCCGGCCTGGAGACCGTCTCGGGCGGCACGATCACCATTGGCGATCGCGTCGTCAACCATCTCCCACCGGCCAAGCGCGACATCGCCATGGTGTTCCAGAACTATGCGCTCTATCCGCACAAGACGGTGGAGCAGAACATGGCATTTGCCCTCAAGCTGCGTAAAACCGACCCGGCCGTGGTCGCGGAACGGGTCAAGCGGGCCGCCGATATCCTCGATCTCAATCCCTATCTGAAGCGCTATCCGCGCCAGTTGTCGGGCGGCCAGCGCCAGCGCGTCGCCATGGGCCGCGCCATCGTGCGCAATCCGCAGGTCTTTCTCTTCGACGAGCCGCTGTCCAACCTGGACGCCAAGCTGCGCGTGCAGATGCGCACCGAGATCAAGGAACTGCACCAGCGGCTTAAGACGACGACGATCTACGTCACCCACGACCAGATCGAAGCCATGACTATGGCCGACAAGATCGTCGTCATGCGCGACGGCCGCATCGAGCAGGTCGGCGCGCCGCTGGAACTGTTCGACCGCCCGGCAAATCTGTTTGTGGCCAGCTTCATCGGCTCGCCTTCGATGAACCTGCTCAAAGGCGTCATGCGCAAGGGCGAAAGGGCCGGCGTCGAGATCGCCGGCACATTGTTCCCGGTCGCTGCCGACAATGCCGCGCGGGACGGTCAGGCCGTTGTCTATGGCATCCGGCCGGAGCATCTCGAAATCCACGCCGACGGCGTGCCGGCGAAAATATCGGTGGTCGAGCCCACCGGCTCGGAAACGCTGGTGTTCCTGCGCTTTGGCGAGGGTGAGATGGTGGCGCTGTTCCGCGAGCGCCACGACTTCAAGCCCGGCGACACGCTGGCTTTGAAGCCGAGGCTCGACCAGATTCACCTGTTCGACGCCGAGACCGGCCGCCGTCTCTAGTCTCAACACCTTACGAGGACAACCATGCTCAAAGGGATCAATCCGCTGCTCAATGCAGACGTCCTTCAGGCTTTGCGGGCCATGGGACATGGCGATGACCTGATCATCGCCGACACCAATTTCCCCGCCGATTCGGTGGCGAAGCAGACGATGCATGGCAAGCTGCTGCGCATCGATGCGCCGGCGTCCGAAGTGGTGAAGGCCGTGCTGTCGCTCTACCCGTTGGACACGTTTGTCGATGATGCCGCCGCGCGTATGGAGATCGTCGGCAAGCCGGACGAGATTCCGCCGGTGCAGACGGAAGTCCAGAAGGAAATCGACAAAGCCGAGGGCAAGGCCTGGCCAATGATTTCCGTGGAGCGCTACGCATTCTACGAGCGTGCCAAGAAGGCCTATTGCGTCATCCAGACCGGGGAGCGGCGCTTCTACGGCTGTTTCGCCTTTCGCAAGGGCGTCATCCCGCCGGACGCGGAGTAGAGGCATGGCCGCCGGAAAGCCTGTCGTCGTCCTGGGCGTCTTCGTGGCCGACACCGCCTATCGCGCCGACCGCCAGCCGCGCATCGGCGAGACGATCCTTGGCAATTCATTCAAGCTCGGGCCGGGCGGCAAGGGCTCGAACCAAGCGGTCGCCGCTGGCAAGCTTGGCGCCGACGTGACCTTTCTCACGCGACTTGGTATCGACCCGTTCGCCGACATGGCCAGGCGGACCTGGGCGGATGCGGGTGTGAAAAACGCCGTTATCGACACGCCCGAAAGCTATACCGGTGCGGCCTATATCTTCGTCGAGGAGACGACCGGCAATAATGCCATCATCGTCAGCCCCGGCGCTGCCATGTTGGTCACCCCGGCCGATATCGAAGCCAATGGCGATCTGATCCGCTCTGCCGGCGTCTTCGTCACGCAACTGGAGCAGCCCATCGATGCCGCGCTGCACGCCCTGGAGATGGCGCGGGGGGCGGGGGTGACCACCATCCTCAATCCGGCGCCCGCCGCGACGCTTCCCGACCGCATCTACGCACTGTGCGACTATCTCACCCCCAACGAGACGGAGGCGGAGGAACTGACCGGAATGAAGGTTTCTTCCGTCGACGAGGCTCGTCGCGCGGCCGACAGCTTGCTCGACAAAGGCGTCGGGACCGTCATCGTCACCCTTGGCGAAAAAGGTGCGCTTCTGCATTCCAAGAGCCGCTCCGACCATGTGCCGGCCGTCAATGCAGGCCCCGTGGTCGAGACAACTGGAGCGGGCGACGCGTTCAACGGCGGCTTGGCGGCGGCTTTGTCTCGGGGCGTCGAACCGCTGCAAGCCGTTCGCTTCGCCTGCGCTGTCGCCGGGATCTCGGTAACCCGGCCCGGAACAGCGCCCTCCATGCCGACGCTGCAAGAGGTCGACGCTCTTCTAGCTAGTCACATCATCGACAGGAGCCGCCGTGGCGGCACTCCCGAGCATCGCGCAAATTACAAGCGGGAATAAGCAACGCATCGAACCACCTAAGTTTGCAGAACGCTTCGCTATCGTGCCAAGCGTACCTGGCTGAGCGACTGCGCGATGCCGGAAAAGGCGGCAAGCAACTTAGCCGAGTCGGACGCGTCGAAATAGTGATCGCTGTCGGTGGCGCATTTTTCCAACATGGTCTTTGCGGCCGCATCGTCCACCATAAAGGCGACCGAGTAGACTTCGATGTTCTTGCTCTTTGCGTACGTGCAAAGCGTGAGCGTCTCGGTATTCACCGTGCCCAATTGCGTTGCAGCTGTTGCGGCGGTCGCGCTGAATGCGACGTGCCTGCCATCAGAAGACTGGAACCGGCGAGTGTTCTCGCCGTCGGTCATCAGAAGCAGAGCCTTGCGCGGCACTTTGTTCGCCAGGTCATAGCTGGCAGCTTCGGTCAGCGGTGCGGTCGGCGACAGCACGTTAATGCCCCAGATTAATCCCGCTGGAATGTATGTGTAGGGTTCGTAACTGCCGAGGCTGTAAACCATGCCATCGATCGCGCCCTTGAGGGCAATCTTGTCAGTGGTGAGGGTCACGATCGGGTTAAGGCACTTCTGGCTTGTATCGAGATAGCCCGGATAGGTCACCGTCGGGACCGTGTCGTTCAGGCGATAGGTGCCTGTGTTGCGCGATCCGATGCAGCCATACCATTTGAAGTACTGGGCGGCCTTCGCAGGCGTGGTGCAACTCTCTTTGTTTGCCCAGGTGCTGGGCTTTCTCGCGGTACATGCGCCTGTGCAGGTCTTTGGCTTGAGGACCCCGTCGACATAGGTCGAACAATCATATGACGGCGCATATGCGGTGCATGCACCCAAGACTTCGGTCAACTGCGTCGTGCAGCCGGATTTCGGCACGGCCGCGACTGTGTAGTCAGCCGGGACAGTGAGCCAAGATTCGTATCGGTAGCCGGTGCCGACATTGACATAGTCAGCATAGGGCACCAGCCCAATCTTCACGTCAGCGTCTGGGTTCGACATAAGCTCGGTGACCAACGCGTTGGCGGCCGTCTTGAGCGATGCTAGTTTTGTGACCCCGTTCGCGTTGAGTTCGGCCATTGAATAGGTATTGTCCAGCACCAGCGCGACTTCGACGCTGCCGGTTACCGCGCGCATGGCCAGGGCCGAAACGCCGACATGCATCGTATCCATACGCGCTATGCGCATGAATGTGAGCGGGACGTCGGCCGAGAGAGCGATATCGACCTTGCCGTCATTGGCGGAGAGAGAGGCGATCTGCACATTCTCCACGGAAGGGTCGGTCTGGTTTGCTGCGACATAGGCATCGGCCATCTGCCGCATGCGCACCTGGTCCGTTTCCTTGGAACTGGCAACGGCCAGCGCGGCGGCGTCGGCAACCGTTTGTAGTCTGCTGCGAGCCGCCGTCAGGCGGGTGTAGTCCACCGCCATGCCCATGCCCAGGATCAACGGCACCATGCACAGCGCGCCGAGAATTGCCAGATTGCCGCCTTCGGATCTGAAAAACGCCTTCAACATTTATAAGCCCACCCCATCTACTTCACTACCTGCTAAAGGATGGCCGTTGAATATCGGTTTCTTTTTAGAGTTGAATATTAGTAAACTCGGGACAAATACCTAAAATTGTACGCATTGCGCCCCACAGGCACCGGGCCGTTCTTGGAGCCTCGGCGACGCTGAGGCCAGCTATGCCGAACACTCAAAGTCCCATAGCTGATGGAATCCGCGCTGGATGAAATCGATTAGCAATAAACGGAGACAGACCTCTTGACTTCGGCTCCGCGCGGCAGCTTGTATTTGTGCGCCGCACAAAAGGATGTCCGCGATGAGGTTCCGTATCCCCCTTCCGGGAGGCGCGCTGACGGTCAAGACCTATCAAGCACTGAACCGCGACGAGCGCGACAATGCACGAAGACTGATCAGTTTCGTTGGCTTGTACTTCATTTGGCACAAAAACAAGAAACCCAGGTGGTTCGACCAGGTTTGATCCACTGGTGCTCGACAGTCCGGCGAAGAACCCAGCATGGAGCTAGCACACGGCATAAACGAAGCAGCCTCGCCCCCGACCTGACGAGGGGCAGCGCTGCATGCCTTGGGATTCGCAGCCGTATCGACCGAAAATTCAGCCTGAAATACCGGGATCGGGAAGGGGCATGACGGATCATTGGGCGGGAACAAGAAGTCCCGTTCAGGCCGCAATGCTCTTCTGTTCAAAAGGGGAAGAGTCTGACTGCCGTTAGGCATTCAGACTTTGGCCATTGTCAATCATCCATGTGATTGAGAATGGCGCGAGTGACGGGGCTCGAACCCGCGACCTCCGGCGTGACAGGCCGGCACTCTAACCAACTGAGCTACACCCGCGCATTGACGAGCACGTGTCAGCCGTGTTCGTCGTTGGGCCGCTGGATAAGGGGTTCGCCACCGGGTGTCAAGCGCGGCGGGACAGCATAACGGCAAACAGGAGAAGGTTTTTTGACAGCTACCGTTTTATCGGCAGATCCGTCATTTAACCGCCTCGGCTGATAATCATTTGGCCTTGCGAAGCAGAGCCCGACCGCTTAAAGGTCCGGCCCGGAGCGGGCGATTAGCTCAGTTGGTAGAGCGCTTCGTTTACACCGAAGATGTCGGCGGTTCGAGTCCGTCATCGCCCACCATTCAACGCGCTGACAAGCGGCGTCCTCCGGACACTTGCATGGCCCAAGGTTGTGTCTTGAAGTGAGACGACGTCGAACTTTCCGGATCGCCGCGGGCAGAGTGCTGGATCATGGACGAGAACCATCGCCTCGCGATTGAAGAACTGGTTTCCCGCCAGGTCCGCGACAAGCGGATTCCGTCGATCTCCTACGCATTGACGGACCGGGAAGGAGTGCTCGCCACCGGCCATGTCACACATTCGGGCGCAGAGCGTCCGCTCGATGAGCGCACGCTATTCCGGATCGGCTCGCTGACGAAGATGTTCACCGCCATCGGCATTATGCAATTGGCCGAGCGGGGCATGGTGGACATCGATGCTCCCGTCTCACGCTACATTCCCGGCTTCAACCCCGAAAACCCTTTCCGGGCGAAGGACGGGGAGACTTCTCAGCCCGACATCACGTTGCGCAAGCTGATGAGTCACACGGCTGGCCTAGTCAGGGAGGCGGAGGCCGGCCACTATCTTGATGACAGCAATCCGCCGCTCGCTATAACGGTGGATGGCCTGAAATCCTCGGTCCTGAAGGCCGATCCGCATGCCGGCCTCATGCATTATTCCAATGCCGGCATTGCCGTCGCGGGCGCGGTGATCGAGCGCGTCAGCGGTCTTGCCTATGACGACTATGTGCGTGCCAATATCCTCCTGCCGCTCGGCATGGACGATACGCATTTTTCCCTGTCGGCCGATGTGAGTGACAGGCTGGCGCCTGCCTCGATGTGGACCATCAGCGGTGATCTGGCGGCGCCGGTCTTCGATCTCGGCGGTGTGCCCGCCGGTAACGTCTATTCGACCGTTTCCGACATGACGAAGTTCGCTTCCTGTCTCCTGCGCGGCGGGTTCGCATCCGACGGCAGTCGCGTGGTGTCGCCGGCCTCACTGGAGACGATGTGGAGGCCGGTGGGCCGGCGGCCGGCGGGCTATACAGGCAGCCTCGCCGGTTACGGCCTGGGCTTTGGTACCGGCAATGTCCATGGCTGGAAGTCGATCGGCCATGGCGGTGCCGTCTATGGCTATGCCTCGCAGCTTCTCGTGCTGCCGCATGCCGGACTGGCCGCGCTGGTGTTCTCGACCCTCGATTTCTCAAACCAGATCGCCGACCGGCTGGCGCGGCGCGCCTTGCAGGTTGGTCTTGCTGCGCGCAAAATGGGGACGATGCCCAAGCAGGAGGCTTCGCACCTGCCTCTGTCGGCGGACCATCTGACCGTCATGCCAGGCCTATATCACGCGCCTGGGGCAGGCGAAACGGTCGAGCTGCGCGCATCCGAAGGACGGCTCTATCTGATGGGCGAGGGCGTTCCGTTGGAGGTCAGACACAGCGGCGGCGAAAGTTTCATCATCGACGGCCGCATCTATGGACCGGAAGCGGATTACCCCTACCTTGATCTCTCCTACGATCTCGGAAGCGGGACCCTGACCTGGAAGGACAAGCACTGGACGCGCAAGCCGGCGTCCGGGGAACCGATACCGGAAACGCTGCAACCGCATCTCGGCGTCTACGGCCCTGCGTTCAACCCGACCTATCTTTCCTACGCTGACGGCCGCCTCCACTGCCTGATCGAATATTTCTGCTCGCACCATTGCGAGCCGTTGACGGATGGCACCTACAGGATGCACGGCCTGCTCTACGAGGGCGAGACGCTGGAGCTTGATGCGGTCGATGCAATCGGCAGGGCCGGAATCCGTGTCGGCCCGATGTTCCTGGCGCGAAAGCTGGCTGAACAGATCTGAGCGCCGCCGGGATGAATAGCCTGCCTCAGAAGTAGGTCTTCACTGCTCCTGTTATGTCGTAGGCGTCGTTGACGAGGAACAGCACATCCCATTTGTCGAATGTCGTGCAAGGATGAGAGATCCCCAGTCCGACGCGGTCGCCGATCTTGAGGGGTGCGGTTTGCGGATAGCGCAGATAGGCATGCTGGTCATTGCTGGCGATAATCTCGCAGTCCCTCAATCTGACGGGCATTTCGCCATCGCGCGAGATCAGGAGCGGAACCGGAAAGCCGGAATCCGTGCCGAAATCGCGCTTGCCGGCCGTCAGTATCGCCAGGCCGGGCTCTGGACAAGATTGGACATGGGTCCATATTTCCAGCGCGTTGATCAACCCGACAGACTCGGCGGTTGCCGCCAGGATGCGCTTCTGCTCGGCCTGGTAAACGCCGGAATCGTGGCTGACATAGCAACCACTGCGCGTGACGATTTGGGCGCCGGTACCGGCCAAGCCGTCCATTACAATATCATAGAAGGATGAGCCGCCCGCGGTGACAAGCGGCGGGGTGCGTTCGAACAAAGCTTCCGTTGCGCAGCTGCCAAAAAGCGCCACGATCTCATCGACAAAGGCGGCGACCGCATCTGCGGGGCCACCGTTCTTTGGTTTCAAAAGACCTTCAAAGGCTTCGACGCCGCAGAGCTTCAGTTCAGGGGCAGCGCGCGCGGCCCGGGCGATTGCGAGCGCCTGTTCATTGTCACGGCATCCTGTCCTGCCGCCCAAATATCCGCGCTCGACCAACACTTGGATAGGAGAAGCGTTTGCTCCACCGCGCCGCACCGCTTCGCATGCCGCTTGGATGCCTTCCAGGCTGTCCACCAGCATGAAGAAATCCAGGCCGGGCGATGCGCTGAGTTCTGCCACCAGGGCGTCTAGTTCGAGCTTGCCGACCAGCTGGTTAGCCAGAACGATCCGATCGATGCCAAATCGGCGGCAGACCTTTAGCTGATGCAGCGTTGCGACCGTTACGCCCCAGGCGCCGTCTCGAAGCTGCCGCTCCATGATCTGAGGCGCCATCGTGGTCTTGACATGCGGGGCTATCACGGCGTTTCGCCTGGCCACAAAGGCCTGCATCCAGCGCGAATTGTGATCGAGCGCCGATTCGCGGAGCACGGCTGCTGGAAGCGGAACGTCGCCGCGCATCAGGTTCCAGCCCATCTTGCCGACGTCGAGAAGTCGCGCAGAGTGGCCGGGCGGAATGCCTTTAATTGTCTCGTCGAGGACCAGATCGTTCAGAAGTTCGAGATTCATTGCGTCTGCTTTCATCATGCATCCGTGCGGACGGCCGTTCTGCAGCGCACTGCCCGGTGCCACGCTTTCCGCCCGCTTGGCGCTTGCATGAATCATAGAATGGTTTGATGATAAGAAAAGATTTTTCTTAAACGAAACACCGTCGAAGAGGGCGCGATGCGGATTTTCATAGCGGGTATGGACACGGAGACCAACACCTTCGCACCGATACCGACCGGCTATCACAGCTTCGAGGAAATGGGCATTGCCCGCGGCGACGCCACCACCAAGGCGCTCAATGAACCATCCTGCCAGCTCTATGTCTGGCGTCAGCGCGGCGAGGCCGATGGGCACGAAATCATCGAGAGTCTTTGCGTTTGTGCCGAGCCGGGCGGCATCACCATCCGCAAGGTCTATGAGCAATTTCGCGACGAGATCATCAGCGACCTCAAGGCCGCCATGCCCGTAGACTGCGTGCTGCTCGCGCTGCACGGTGCTTTCGTCGCGGAGGGATATGACGATACGGAGGGCGACCTGCTGGCGCATGTGCGGGCAACTGTCGGTCCGGACATTCCCGTGGGTGCCGAGCTTGACCTGCACTGTCACACGACCCGCGAAATGGTCGACAATGCCACGGCGATCATCGCCTACAAGGAATATCCCCACACCGACATCATGGATCGCGCCGGGGAACTGTACCGGATCATCGTCGATGCGGTGGAAGGCAAGGTCCGGCCCGTGATGGCGCTGTATGACTGTCGCATGATCAGCACCTTTCGCGTGCAGGAGCAGCCGATGCGCGGTTTCGTCGACGGCATGATAGCGGCCGAAGGCAAGGATGGTATCCTGTCCGTCTCGCTTGGCCATGGCTTTCCGCATGGCGACGTCGAAGACGTCGGCGCCAGGATGCTGGTGGTCACCGATGGCGACAAATCACTGGCCGAGACCACGGCGGAGAAGTTCGGCAGGCAGCTCTTTGCGCTTAGGCACGAGCTCACCCCGAAATTCCTCGGCATTGACGAGGCGCTGGATCTCGCACTGGCCGAGAGGGAAGGGCCGGTGGTGATAGCCGATGTGTCCGACAATGCCGGAGGTGGCGCGCCGGGCGACTCGACCTATATTCTGCGGCGGCTGGTCGAACGCGGCATTACCGATGTCGCCAGCGCAATGTACTGGGATCCGATCGCTTATCGCTTCTGTGTCGAGGCAGGCGTCGGCGGGACCATCGATCTTCGCATCGGCGGCAAATGCGGCGTTTTTTCCGGCATGCCGATGGACCTGCGTATCACCGTCAACGGCCTCGGCCGCGATCTAACCCAGCGATTCGGCACAATGCCCTGGCCGCTTGGGGACGCTGCGTGGGTTACCACGGACGGCGGCATCGACCTGATCATCAACACCGTGCGCACACAGGTCTTCCACCCCGACTGCATGACCGCGCTCGGCCTTGACCCGGCCGGCAAACGCATCATCATCGTGAAGTCCAACTACCATTTTCAGGCAGGCTTTGCGCCGATCGCAAGCCGCATTCTCTTTTGCGCACCGCCTGGCGCGACCCAGCCGAACTTCGCCTCGATTCCCTACACGAAGCTCAAGAACCCCTACTGGCCGAAGGTGGAGGACCCATTCGCGGCCGATGCGGCTTAAGTACCGGCACCGTTCGGAAGTAATGATGCTGATGGCGACGCCAGGCGCGGGATCGCTGTCTCGTTCACGCCCGTGACGAGGTGGCAGCGAACCGCTCGCAATCCGTCGGCGGGCACGAGGAGCTGCGGCAACTCGCAGCCGGTCGTCGCCCAGGGACAGCGCTCCCGATAGAAGCAACCGGTCGGCAGCGTCCGGTTGCTGGGCAACTCGCCGGCCCGGGCTGCGATCGAGGCCAGCGGTCGTTCGAAACTCGGAACGGCATCGAGGAGCGTTCTGGTGTAGGGATGCTTGGGCGCGTCAAGCACGTCGAGCGCCGGGCCCTCTTCGACGATCTGCCCGAGATACATGACCGCGACGCGATCCGCCACGTGCCGCACCAGCGATACGTCATGCGAAATGAGCACATAAGACAGTTTTCGCTCTGCCTGCAGCCCCAGCAGGAGATTGACGATCTGTGCCTGCACCGAAACGTCCAGCGCCGATGTCGGCTCGTCCAGCACCAGCAGCGCCGGCTCGACCGCCAGCGCCCTGGCGATAGCGATGCGCTGCCGCTGCCCACCCGAGAATTCGTGCGGATAGCGGTCGACATGCTCCGGCCGCAGGCCAACTGAAACGGCAAGCTCGGTCGCCCGATCGATCAGTTCTTTCCGTGCATATCCGCCGCGAATATGCAGAGGCTCGGTGATGAGGCGCCATACGGGTAGCCGAGGATCGAGCGACGACTGCGGATCTTGGAAAATGATCTGCATGTGAGTGCGGCGCGAATGATCGCGTTCAGTTCCCCGCAGCTTGATCGAGCCGGCCGAAACGCTCGTCAGGCCAAGGATTGCCTGGCCGAGTGTCGACTTTCCACAGCCCGATTCACCGACGATGCCGATCGTTTCGCCTTCGGCTACGCTGAAGGACACGCCGTTGACGGCATGGACGTCGGCCCCGCCGAACCATCCCGATGTCACGCGGTAGCGGACTTCGACGTCTTCTACGGAGAGGAGAGGAGGCTCGGTCACGCGGCTTGCGTCTCCTCGATGCGGCGCCAGCATGCGGCGCGTCGGGCGGGCTCTATGGCGGCGAGCGGCGGCACAGCGACGCAGCGCTCGTTGGCCTCTCGGCAGCGGGCTCGAAACAGGCATCCGGCAGGCGGGTCGAGCAGGTCCGGCAAGGTGCCGGGGATCTGCTCCAGCAGTTGCTTGGGTGGCGCAAGGCCAGGCAGGCAGCGTATCAGGGCGCGCGTGTAAGGATGGGCTGGCGCGGCCAGCACCGAGGCGGTCGTGCCCGCCTCCGCCACCCGCCCGGCATAGAGCACATAGAGCCGGTCGCAAAGCTGCGACACCACGGCCATATCGTGCGATATGAAGACGACGGCCGTGCCGGTGCTCCTTGCCTTTTGCTTGATAAGGCTCAGGATCAGCGCCTGCACCGTCACGTCGAGCGCGGTGGTCGGTTCGTCGGCGATGATGAGCTTGGGTTCGCAGGAGAAGGCCATTGCAATCAGCACGCGCTGCCGCATGCCGCCGGAAAGTTCGAACGGATAGGACTGCATGATGCGTTCCGGTTCGCTGATCAGCATGTCGCGCAGCAGACTTGCGGCCTTGCCGGCGGCAGCAGACTTGT
The DNA here is from genome assembly GCF_020164785.1 of Mesorhizobium sp. ES1-1. Taxonomy (GTDB): domain Bacteria; phylum Pseudomonadota; class Alphaproteobacteria; order Rhizobiales; family Rhizobiaceae; genus Mesorhizobium. The sequence continues at coordinate 50,507 of NZ_JAIUGX010000007.1, forward strand.
CGAGACGCTGATGCCGGCGAATGACCTCGATCACCTGCTCGCCTATGCGCCGGGTCGGATTGAGCGCATTCATAGGCTCCTGGAAGATCGTCGATACCAGACGTCCGCGCACGTGCTGCAGGTCCCGCTCGCTGAGCTTCATCGGATCGCTGCCGAACAGGCGAATGCCGCCGCCGGTGATGCGCGCGCTCCCCTCGGGCAAGAGCCGTGTCGCGGCCATCATCGTCACGGACTTGCCGCAGCCGGACTCCCCAACGACCCCGACGATCTCACCCGCGCGAACGTTGAGGCTCACCCCGTTAAGCGCCTTGATCGGCCCGCGATAGGTGCGGAACTCGAGGGAGAGATCGGAGATTTCGAGAAGCGAGTCGCCATCCGCTGCGGTCATCGGCCACCCAGCCTTGGATCGAGCATATCGCGCAACCCGTCGCCCAGCAGGTTGAAGCCCATGGCGCTGACCAGGATCGCCAAGCCTGGAAAGGTGACATACCACCATTGGTCGAGGAAATAATTGCGCCCGCTCGAGACCATGGATCCCCACTCGGACGTCGGTGGTTGTGCGCCAAGGCCGATGAAGCTCAGCGCGGCGGCCGTCAGGATGGTGCCGCCGAGATCGAGCGTGGCCTGGACGATGATGGGCGACAGGGCATTAGGCAGGATGTGCCAGCGCAAGAGATAGCCAGGCGATGCGCCGAAGCTGCGCGATGCCTTCACATAGGTTCGGTTTCGCAAGGACAACGTCTGCCCGCGCGCCAGCCGCACATAGGCGGGCACCCGCACCACGGCAACCGCCAGCATGGCGTTGAACAGGCTCGGCCCCAACGCAGCGGCCAGAGCCATGGCGAGGATGAGCGCCGGCAGAGCGAGGAATACGTCCATCAGCCGCATGATCGCCGTGTCGACGACGCCGCCGATGACGCCGGACAGGCAGCCGACGATCGATCCGATGACGGTAGAAATGATGACGATGGCAAAGGCGATGCCGCAGGATGCCCGTGCACCGAAGAGCACCCGCGAGAACAGGTCCCGTCCGACTTCGTCTGTGCCGAAAAAATGCTGCAGGCTTGGCGCTGCGAGCCGGGCCGAAAGCGAGATCTTGTCCGGAGGGTAGGGCGCCAACACCGGCGCGGCGATGATAACGATCAGGACCAGCAGCCCGATCGCCGCGCCAATCAGCGTCAGCGGACTTCCCTTGACGCGATACCACAGCCGCCCGATCCCGAGCCGGGGTGCGGCGCGTCGCGGTGCGGCAATGCCGTCCACCGCCATCACCCAAGCTCCCTGATCTGCGGATCGAGCACCATATAGGTCAGGTCGACCGCGAGATTGATCAGGACGTAGCCGAGTGAAGCGACGATGGTGAAGCCCATGATGGCGGGAAAATCCAGTGTCTGGATCGAGGACACGACGTAGCTGCCCATCCCTGGCCAGGCGAAGATCGTTTCTGTCAGCACCGCTCCGTAGAGCAAATCGCCGAAGGCGAGGCCGAGCAGCGTCACGGAGGGGATCAGCGCGTTGGGCAAGGCATGCCGCAGGATGATCGCCGGGCGCGACAGTCCGTTAGCGCGCGCGGTCCGCACATAGTCCTCCTGCAGGACGTCCAGCATCGATGCACGGATCTGGCGCGTGATAATGCCGAGATTGGCGAAGGCGAGGACGAAAGCCGGCAGGATGAGATGATAGAGCGAAGACCAGAAAGCCTTCATGTCGCCTGCGACCAGCGAGTCGACCAGGAAGAAGCCGGTAAATCGTGGCGGCGCGGCGATGCCAAGCGTGATGCGGCCGCTTCCCGGCAATATCGGTATCTTGACATAAAACAGCAGGATGAGCGCCAGCCCGAACCAGAACACCGGCATCGAAATGCCGGCCACCGACACGACACGTGCTGCCTGATCGATCGGACCATCCTTGTAGATCGCCGAGAGCACGCCGAGCGGCACGCCGATCATGATGGACATGATCAGGGCGGCGATGCCGAGTTCAAGCGTTGCAGGCAGGAAGAGGGCGATGTCGCCGAGCACCGGGCGGCGCGTTCGCAAGGACTGGCCCAAATCGCCAGATAGAAGTTGTTTGACATAGATGCCGAACTGCTGGGTGACAGGCTTGTCGAGCCCAAGCTCCTGGCGGACATGCGCCAGCGTTTGTGCCGAGGCCTTGTCCCCGGCGATCAACTGGGCCGGATCGCCGGGGATGAGATGCGAAATGGTGAAAGTGACCACCGCGACGCCGGCCACCACGAAGACCAGCAGGACAAGGCGCCGAAGGATCGTTGAAATGAGCGACATACCTTCGGCGCCGATTTCTATTCGGACTTCGACATTTCGGCGATGTTGTAGACCTGGATCAGCATCGGATTGTAGACATATCCCTTCACCGACGATCGCATGGCGAAGATGTCGTTCTTCTGAAACAGGAGAACGTAGGGAGCGTCTTCATTGGTGATCTTCTGGGCATCGATATAGAGTTGCTCGCGCTTCTTCTGATCGACAGTGCCAAGCGCCTGGGTGATCAGGTCGGTCACCTTCGGATTCTCGTAGAAGGCGCGGTTGCCGGGCGCGCCCATCTTGGTCGGGTCGAACCAGATGTTCATGAACATGAACGGATCGGCGAAATCGGGCGTCCAGGCACCGGCGGCGATGTCGTAGTCGCCCTTGGCAACCAGCTCGCGCTTAGTCGTGTCGGCGACGTTCTTCATATCGAGGGTAACGCCGATCTCGGCGAGCGAAGCCTGGAGCGCGAGACCGACCGGCTCCCAGGCGGAGTCGGCCTGCGAGTAGGTGTAGCTGATGTGCAGATCCGAAACGCCGGCCTCGCTTAGCAGCTGTTTGGCCTTCTCCAGGTCGTAGCTGTACTGCATGCCCTGGGGATCATGGCCCCACATGCCGTCCGGCACAGCGCCGCGCATCTGCTCGGCCTGGCCCTGCATCACGCCGTCGACCAGCCCCTTGTAGTCAGCTGCGTAGGAAATCGCCTGGCGGACCTTCGGATTGTCGAAGGGCGCCTTCTTATTGTTGAGATAGAGATAGATCACGTACAGGCTGGGATTGCTTTCGATGGCGACGCCAGGGCTTTTCTTCATCGCTTCGGCCTGGTCGACCGGCACCTGGTCGATCAGGTCGGCATCCCCGTTCTCCAGCTGCAGGCGGCGCGACGACATCTCGCGGACGATCTTGAAGATGACCTGTTTGAACGCCGGCGCCTTGCCGGCATAATGCGGGTTCGGATCGAGCGTGATCTGCTGGTTGCGCTCCCAGGCCGAGATTTTGAAGGCGCCGCTGCCGGCGCTGTGCTCGGCGAGCCAGGCTTTGGCATCGTCACCGTTGACCGCATGCTCCTGCGCCTTCGGATTGACGATCGATCCGGCCGAGGTTGCCAGCGCCGATAAGAATGGCGCGAAGGGGGCCGACAATTCGAACTTGACCGTCTGTGGGTCGACAACCACGACATCCTTGATGGTCGGGAACATGTCGCCGGGGCCAGCCGCCAGCTTCCTCACGCGGTCGAACGAATATTTGACCGCGGCGGCGTCGACCGGCGAGCCGTCGTCGAACATGTGTCCCGACGCCAGCTTGAACGTCCAGCTGAGATTGTCGGCCGCGGTCGTCCAGCTCTCGGCAAGCTCCGGGATAACTTCGGTCTTGGCACCATCATACTTCACCAACCGCTCGTAGGCGGGAAAGATCAGCGTGTAGCCATTGTTGCTGACTTCGACCCCGGGATCCGCAGTGGGCGGATCCTCGGCTTTTGCGATCACGAGGACATCCTTGTCGGTTGCCCAACTCGCTCCGGCAGAAGTCAGGATTGAAAGGGCGGCGAACGCCCCGAATATCGGCAGGCGGCGTGACAGCATTTAAAGTGCTCCCCTCGAGCTTGTGTTCTGCATCGCGCCGGGTGAGCCCCGAGGGATGCCTTTCCGACACGCTAACACTCGAATTTCGGATAGCAAGCCGATTTTTCGGATAGGAAAGCGATTTTTCTAATGAGACAACCGCCAGCACGGTGGCCTGCTTTTAGAGGCGGCTACCCTGGTCTTGTCGGCATCTTCGGGCGATCGATCATCTGTGTGGCAGAGTTCCGGGACGCATATTATTCCTGAAGCTTAAGCGTGAATTACTCGAAGCGACCGATCGCTTCGGAGCCGATAAGTCTTACCTCGAATTGACCCGCTGCGCCGCCCGCATCGCTGTCGCGCGGCATCGGCTCAAGGGGGCAGGAGGCGAAAGTCGTTGCCCTCCGGCAGCAATTGACCACCATCGACGATGATGGTCGTGCCGGTGATGTAGCTGGCGTCATCCGAAGCGAGGAAAAGGAACGCATTGGCCACGTCGCGCGGGCTGCCCAGCCGGCCAAGCGGAATGGACTCCTCCATATTCTTGATATAGGCGGCGCCACGGTGCTCCTCGATGGCCTCAGTCAGGATATTGCCGGGCTCGACGCCATTGACGGTGATGCCATAACCGGAGAATTCCAGCGCGGCAGCGCGAATGAACCCGTTGATGCCGGCCTTGCTGGCCGAATAGTGGCCGTGACCGGGGCTGGTTACATGCGGGCCGGTTATGGATGATGTGTAGAGCATGCGGCCGGAGCCCTGCGCCTTCATCGGCACCAAGGCAGCGCGGGTCGCATTGAACGTGCCACGCAGATTGACCGCCATGACGCGGTCCCAATCGTCCGCGCTCGTGTTTTCGATGAGCTGCCACGGATAGATCCCGGCATTCTGCACGATGACGTCGAGACGGCCGTGATGCTCGAGCGCCAGCGCTACGGCAGCCTCGGCGTCCGCCACCTGTGAGATGTCGGTGCGGATGAAGGCAGCGTCCAACGCGTCTGCGGTTGCTTGCCCGGCCTCGACCTCTGTGTCGGCGAGCACCAGCTTGGCGCCTTCTTCGGCAAAGCGCGTCGCGATGCCTTTGCCGATGCCGCGGGCGCTACCGATGATCAGAGCTACCTTGTCCTTGAGCCGGTTGGTCATGCGTGCCGTCCTGTCATGCGAGTCTTTGGCGAATTGTCTGCTTGAAGGCGTCGAGCAGCACGGCGGCGAGCACCAGCAGGCCGTGGATCACCTGGGTGAAGTTGGCCGGCAGCCCCATCAGGTTGATCGCCGTGTTGATGGCCGAGAGCAGGAGCACGCCGGCATAGACGCCGGGGAGGGTGCCGACACCGCCCTTCAGGCTGACGCCGCCGATGACGACGGCGGCGAAGGCATTGAACAGCAGACCGACGCCGAGATTTGCCGTTGCGCCCGAGGTGCGGATCGCCAGCAGCCAGCCTGCCAGCCCGGCGATGGCTCCGGCCAGTACAAAAGCGATGATCAGGTTGCGGTTCACGCGGATGCCGGCCCGGAAGGTAGCGGTCTCGTTGCCGCCGATCATCACCAGATGGCGGCCGAAGGGGGTCTTGGCCATGATCAGCGAGAAAACGACGAAACAGGCAACAGCGATCCAGGCGGTGAGCGGCAGGCCGGCGAGGCGCTGGATGCCAAACCACCGGATAGCCGGCGCGAGGTCCTGGGCCGAGCGGCCTCCCGAAATGACAAGGACGAGGCCACGCACCCAGATGTAGGACGCCAGCGTGATGATGAAGGCGCTCATCTTGACCTTCACCACGAGATAGCCGTTGAAGGCGCCGATCAGGCCGCCGACCGCCAGCGCCAGCGCCAGGGAGACCGGAACCATCAGCCATTGCGGGTGCAGTTGCACGCCGAGGCCTATTCCCGAAGAGCAGAAGAGGATGCCGACCGCCATGGCGCTGAGCGCGGCGACGGATTCGACAGACAGGTCCATGTGGCCGGCGATGATGACCAGCGCAAGGCCGATCGACATGACGCCCAGCACACTCGAGGCCTCTATGATGTTGGCGAAGATGCCGAGCTGGAAATAGTTCGGGATGAAGATGGAGAACACCACCAGCACGAACAGCAGCATGAACCATACGAGGTTGTCGAGAACGAACTCCAGGGCGTGGCGGGTGCGGGGGTCCATGGGCTGATCCGGTTGGCGCATGACCCTCGAAAATCATCGATCTTCGGGGAAGGTCATCCGCTAAGTGGAATTGCTGAAAGATTACCCCGGGCCACGGCGGCCCGGAGCATTTCACGCGACGAGCCTACTCGACGGACTTGATGGTGTCCGTCGGCGGCTTCTGGTTGCCCCAGAAGGCCGGGTTGTCGACATTTTCCTTGGTGATCGCGGCACCCGGGATTTTGATATTCGGGCCCCAGGCTTCCTTGGTTACGGTCGATTTCAGGCCCAGAACGTCATATTCGCCGGGCTTGATCTCGTCCTTCTTGACGATCTTGTCCATGAACATGGCGACCGCCGCCGCCTGCGCGTAGAGCGGCTGCTCGACTTCGACGTTGAGCCATCCCTTGCGGATCAGGTCGAGGCCGACCGGAGCGCCGTTCGAACTCATCAACATGACGTCTCCCGGCTTCTTTCCGGCGGCCTCGAGCGAGGCAACGGCGGCGACCGAGAGGTGAGCGGCATGGCTGAAGATCAGGTCGATGTCGGGATTGGCCAGCATCTGGTCGGAGACGATCGTGCCGGCATTGCTCGCTTCCCACTGCATGGCGGGCAGAGAGATGATCTTGACGTCCGGGAAGTCCTTCATCTTCTCCTCGAAGCCCTTCTGGATATCGAGCGTGTACGGATCGCCGGGATCGCCCAGCACCTGCAGGACTTTGCCCTTGACCGAGCCGTTCTTGGCCTTGAGCAGCTTTTCGGCCTGCTCGGCGGCAACGTGGCCGATTTCGACCGTTCCGGCGACGGAGGTGAAGTCGGACGGGGTCGACGTGATCTGGCGGTCGAATTCGACCACCGGGATGCCGGCGGCGCGCGCTGCCTCGATCGACGGCTTTAAAGCGTTGAAGTCGACGGCGGCCAGGATGATGGCTGCTGGCTTCAGCGCGATGACGTCGTTCATCTGTGATTGCTGCGCGTCGGTCTTGTTGTCGGCGTTCAGCGTCTTCACCTCGTAACCGACCTGCTTCAGGAACAGCTCCAGCGCGCTCACCGAGCCGGTCTGGAATTCGTCGAGCAGTGTCGGCACCATGTAGTAGACGATACCCTTGGACTGCGCGAATGCCGGCGTGAGCGTGGCAAAGGCCAGTGCCAGGATACCGAAGACAGCAAGAAGTATTCGCTTCATGTCGTTCGCTCCTGTTAAAGCCGGACCCCTCTTTTGTCCCTCAGCCCGCCGGTCCGGCACCGGCAAGCGTCTCGCCGGTGATCATGTTGATCACCGCGTCGGGACTTGTTTTGTTGCGCGCAACATCGCCCGCCACGACGCCTTGCCGGATCACCACGATCCGGTCGGCAACCTGAAAAGCCTGTTGCATGATATGGGTGATGATGACCACGCCGATGCCCTGGTTGGCAACTTGGCGGATCATGTCTAGTCCGCGCCGCGTCTGCTCGACCCCGAGCGCGGCGAATGGCTCGTCGAGCAGAACGAGTTTGCCGCCCCAATGCACGAAGCGGTTGAGTTCGATGGCTTGCCGCTGGCCGCCCGAAAGGTGCTCGACATTGGCGCGCAGCGATGGGATGCGCGTGCCGGCGCTGGCCAGCGCCTTTTCAACGACAGTTTCCATGGCGCGCTCGTCGAGCACCGGGATGCCAAGAACTTTCCGGGTGATTTCGCGGCCCATGAAAAAATTGGCGACCACGTCGACATTCGTGCACAGCGACAGGTCCTGGTAAACGGTTTCAATGCCGGCCGCCTTGGCCTCGGCGGGCGATTTGGCGAGAAATTCCTTACCCTCGAACAGCATCCGGCCCGAGGTCGGCTCCAGTCCGCCGGCGATGATCTTCACCAGCGTCGACTTGCCGGCGCCATTGTCGCCTAGTAGTGCCACGACCTCGCCGCGGCTGATCGAAAAGCTGATCCCCTTCAGGGCTTCGATCGCGCCATAGTTCTTGGTCACGTTGTCGAGAACCAGCAGCGGTTCGCTCATGCCGCTATCTCCCTTGCCGCTAGAAGATCGCGCCCGCGTTCGCGCTCGGCGGCGAACATTTGACCGAAGCGGGGCGACAGCACTCCGGAAACCGCAAGGGCGGCGGCGCCGCGCAACACCGAATGCCGCCCGCCACGCGCGACCATGACGCGCGGCGTCGCCCGATCCTTGCGCGCCGAGACGGAATTGTGGAGGCCCTTGGCGGAACCGGCAAGCCGTTCGAGCAGGTCCGTCGAGGCCAGACCGCCGAGGATGATCGTTTCAGGGTCGAACAGATTCTCGATGATGGCGACCGCATTATGGAAAATCGGGCTGACTTGCTCGACCCAATCGGACTCGCTGCCGTTCCAGCGCCGCAATGCCTCAAGGGAGAGATATCTTTCGAGGCAGCCCCTGTTGCCGCAGGGGCACGGCTCTCCGTCGGGGACGACGGGTATGTGCCCGACTTCGCCGGCGTTGCCCCACGCTCCGCGCAAGACGCCGCCGTCATGAACCATGACGCCGCCAAGTCCCACGCCGAAATAGAGATAATAGTATTCCGGGAACTGGGCTCCCAACCCGTAGAGCCGTTCGCCCATGGCGGCCGCAGCCATGTCTGTCTCGAAAAACGCCGGCAGTCCGGTGGCCTCCGCCAGCCGCTCACGCAGCGCCACGTCTTTCCATCCGGTCATGGTGGTCGGGCCGACAAAACTCATCGACTCGACGCCGAACGGTCCGGGCAGGGCGAGGCCGACCCCGAGCACCCGCCCTCCGGCCCGCAATCCGGTGAGTTCCATCACCATCGCCCGGATGAGTTCGAAGGCGTGGTCCGGGGTTGCGCTTGGCGCCTCGCGGTATGTGCTCTCGATCACGTCGCCGCTGAGATTGATCAAGGCTGCGTTGATGCCAAGCGGGGTGATGTGCACGCCGACGGCATAGCCGCCGTCCGGATTGATCCGTAATGTAGCGGGCGGCAGGCCGCGCCCCTTGGGCTCTTCGCGCACGGACAGTATGTAGCCCTGCTCTTCCAGTTCGCGCACGATAGTCGAGACGGTCTGGACGGTGAGGCCGACACGGGCGGCGATCTCGCCCCGGGCAATCGGCCCATGCAGGCGGATGGACTCAAGCACGATGCGCCGGTTGTACGGCCGTCCGAACTCCTGATTTGTCCCCCGCAATGCCATGCTTTGCGCCCCTTGGAGCCACAGCTTTGCATTGCTCATTTATTCAGTCAAATGGAATTCAAAAATATCACCAGCGTGTTCACAGCGCGGCGTTGTTGCCGGGAGATCCGGTTAGGACCTGTTCACTTGCGCTCCTTGGCCGATTGCCGCGATGTTGAAAGCGAGGCAATGGGAGACGAGGCCGTGACGGCATCGAACAAAGCATGGAGCGAAAATGATCGAATTGCCGTTTGCCCGCGAAGAATATCAGCAACGGCTTCGAAAGATCCGGGCAGAGATGGCGAGACGCGGCCTCGAATTGCTGGTCGTCAATGACGTTGCCAACCAGCATTACATCACCGGTTACGATGGCTGGTCGTTCTACACGCCACAGGTCGTGCTGGTTCCGGTGGAAGATGTCGAACCGGTTTGGATAGGGCGCGCGATGGACGCCGCCGGCGGTCTTCTGACGGTCTGGATGAAGGCGGAGAACGTGGTTGGCTTCCCGGAAGATCATGTTCAGCGTGACGATCGCCATCCCATGGATTGGATCGCGAACTGGATCGTTGCCAAGGGCTTGGGCAGCCGCCACATCGGCATCGAGCTCGAAGCCTATTATTTCTCTCCCAAGGCGCATGCCCGGCTCACCGCCGGGCTACCCAATGCCAAATGGCATGATGCCGACCTGCTGGTGAACTGGATCCGCGCGGTCAAGTCGGCGCCCGAGATTGCCTATCTGCGCAAGGCGTCGACGCTGGCGGAAGCGGCTGTCGCGCGGGCCTTCGAGATTATCGCGCCCGGCGTGCGCGAATGCGATGCGATTGCCGCCATCCAGGCGGCGCAGATCGCCGGCAGCCCTGACTTCGCGGGAGACATCACGGCACTTCCGCCGACCATCCTCGGCGGCGAGAACGCCTCGGCCCCGCACATCATGTGGAGCGACAGGCGCTTCGGTGACAATGAGACCATTGCCCTTGAACTTGCCGGTGTCTGCCGCCGTTACGCGGCGGGGCTGGCAAGAACGATGCAGGTCGGCAGGACGCCGGCGCGTGTGTCGGACACGGCAAAGGCGGTTATCGAGGGCATGGATGCGGTGCTCGACGCGGTCAAGCCGGGAACGACCGCGGAAGCGGTCGAGGCCGCATGGCGCAAGGTGATCCAGCGTTACGGGCTTAAGAAGGAATCGCGCATCGGCTATTCCATCGGCGTTGCCTATCCGCCGGATTGGGGCGAACACACGATTAGCCTGCGCCAGGGCGACAAGACGGTGCTGAGGCCCGGCAACGTCCTTCACTCGATCCTGGGAATGTGGATGGACGGTTGGGGCATAGAGGTGAGCGAGACTATCCTGGTCACTGAAACCGGCAACGAAACCCTGACCAGGTTTCCGCGAGAGATCCATGTCAAAGGGTGAGGATCCGGCCGCGGCCGGCCATGTTGCGGCCCCTGATATCGATGCCGGGATTCTTGATGGGATGATCGAAATCCGCCGGCACCTGCATCGCAATCCCGAGCTGTCGAACAAGGAAGCCAACACGCAGGCATATCTCAGGCAGATGCTGGCTTCACAAGGCATTGCCGATATTCGCGACGTTGCCGGCTTTGGTCTGGCCGTCGACATCATCGGCACCGGCGGGCCCTCAAACCGCAAGGTGGCCATTCGGGCCGACATCGATGCCTTGCCGATCGACGAGGCGTCCGGTGTCGACTTCTCCTCGATCAATCCAGGCGTCATGCATGCGTGCGGTCACGACGCGCATGCCGCAATGGCCTTCGCGGTGGCCGCCCATCTTCATCGCTCGAGAGCCGATTTCGGCGGCACGGTGCGCCTCATCTTCCAGCCCGCCGAGGAAGACGAGCCGTCGGGCGGACGGCGGGTGGTGGAAGAGGGATTGCTCGACGATGTCGACGCGGCCATCTGTCTCCATGTCGATCCCTACACGCCGTCCGGTAAGATCGCCGTCGGTGCCGGATCTTACACCCTGGCATGCGATACGTTCGATGCGGTGGTGACGGGGTCGCCAGCACACGCGGCAAAGCCGTATGAAGGCGTCGATGCCATCACCGTGGCCTGCTCCATGGTGAGCGAGCTGCAGAAGATCGTCTCCCGCGAAACCGACCCTTACGATCCCCTGGTCATATCCGTCACCGGCATCAATGGCGGCGGCGCCTATAATGTGGTCGCCGGCAAGGTCGCCTTGAAGGGCACCATCCGCAGCGGCAGCGATGCCACCCGTGAGCGGGCCTGGCGGCGTGTCCGCGAAATTCTGGCGGGAGTAGCCACGACCCATGGCGCCACAGTCCAAGTCGACATCCATAAGGGCGAACCGGGAGTCGTCAACGATGGCGAGATGGCCGGCCTGATTGTTGCCGCTGCCGGCGGCTGTATCGGCGCCGACAACGTGCTCAACACGCCTGGGTGGACGATCGCCGACGACTTTGGCTATTACAGCGAGAAACGCCCATCGGTCTATTTTCGGCTGGGAATCCGCAACGAGGACGCCGGATCGGTGTTCCCGCTGCACCATCCTCGCTTTCGCGTCGACGAGGCCGCCTTGAAGATCGGCGCGGCGACACTGGTTTCCGCCGCGACCTTATTCTTGTCCATGCGATCGGACAGCACGGATTAGGATCAGCGAAGAACGCGCCTAAAGGTACTGCTCGACCTTCTTGCCGATCGTTAGGAAGCGCAGGGGATCGATCGCCTCGCCATTGTGGCGCACTTCGTAGTGGAGATGCGGACCGGTCGACCGGCCGCTGCTGCCGGTCTTCCCGACGACAGCCCCGGCGTCGAGCTTCTCGCCGACCGTCACGTCGATCTCGCTGAGATGCCCGTAACGCGTCGAGAAACCGTTGCCATGGTCGACTTCGACCATCCGGCCGTAGCCGCCGTTCCAGCCGGCCTTCGTGACGACGCCGGGCGCCGTCACCTTGGCGGCCATGCCGATCGGTGCCCGGAAGTCCATGCCCGAATGAAGCGCGGCGCTGCCGAGGATCGGGTCGGTGCGCACGCCGAACGGGCTGGTGACGGTGTGGCCAGGGGCGGGGTTGGCCAGCGGCAACCGGCGCGCCTCCTTCTTCAGATGGTCGAGCGCGTCGAGCGCCTCGTCCAGTTCCTTGACCTTGCTGTCGAAGATCATCGAACTGTCGAGCGGGATCAGCGGTCCGCCGACATCGCTGTTGTCCTTGCCGAAATTGCTGTCGACCGGCAGTCCGGCCGCCTCGAGAGCCTGGGTGATCGCGTCGGCGCTCTTATAGGCATTGTCTGCCAGGGTCGTGATGCGGGTCAGCTGCTCGTTCTCGATGGATTTCAGAGACTTGTTGATCGACACGAACAATTTGTCGGCACGATCGGCGGCAGAATCATTGGGCAGGGAATCGGACCGTGTCGACCACAATGAAAACGGCCTTGTGTCGCCGGTGCCGATGCTTGCGACCTGGTAAGCCTGCCCGGCCGGATTGGCATTGCCGATCAGCTCGGCACGTTTGTCCGCTGCGCCGGCCGCGGCAGGGTCCGCCGCCGGCGGCGCTTCGTTCTCGGCGCGTTCCAAGAGCGGCCCGAGGCGGCCATGGCGCTGGCTCAGCTGGCTCTGTCGTTGCAGCAATTCGCTGACCTTGGACTCCATAAGCTGCTGGTCGAGCAACTGGCGGCTGGTGATGCGATCGACCTGTGACCGAAGCGCCGAGATGCGGTCTTCGTAAGCCTGCTGCATGCGCGCCTGGCGCGACGTCGTCGCGCCGATAAGGTCGTCGCGCAGAACCAGATAAGAGGTCGCCAGGAGATAGCCGACGGCGATCGCGGCCAACGCTGAGCCGAGGAATGCCGCAACCCAAGGCCGGATTGTGAAATGCCGGATTTCGTTGCCCCGGGCGATGATGACCGTATGGGGCTCCCTGCGTCTGCCGAAGACTGCCGACTGACCGTTTGCGTTCACGGGACCAAGCTTTCGTTTACGATACCACGACAGCTCGATTACATATTATTAGGGTTAACAAAGCTTTGCGCCGCGGGCGGCGACTTTGCCGGCCCCGAATCTCACAGGCTGCGGGTGGCCTCCAGCACATCTTCGGCATGGCCCTTCACCCGAACCTTGCGCCAGATTCTTGCGATCCGTCCGTCGCGACCGATCAGAAAGGTCGCACGCTCGACACCCATGTACTTGCGGCCATACATCGATTTCTCAACCCACAGATGGTAGGCGTCGATGGCCTTGCGCTCTTCGTCCGCAGCGAGGTTGATGGTGAGATCATATTTCGATTTGAACTTGTCGTGCTTCCTGACGTTGTCGGGAGACAGGCCGATCACCACGGCGCCAGCCCGTTCGAATTCCGGTTTCAGTCGCGAAAAATCGATAGCTTCCTGGGTGCAGCTCGTTGTGTCGTCCTGGGGGTAGAAATAAAGCACTATGGGTTTGCCGGCGAACGCGGCAAGGCTCAGCAATCCGCCACCGTCCCGAGGAAGCTCGAACTGCGGCGCAAGGTCGCCCACGACGAGGTCAGTCATACCGATGCCCTTGTTTGAGGTTACGCGCGAAGTAACACCGATATAGTGTGGGACGGGCGCGGATTCGTCCACGACCGAGTTTGTACAACGGAAAATTGCGTGGATCAGGAGCAACCGCCGCACGAAAAGATCCGGTTCAGGCGTGACGAGATCACCGACCTGGGGAGTTTTCCGTCCGCGTGTCGTGTGCCTCCGCTCGGTCAGGCGTCGATCGGACGCGGGTTCCGCATCCTGGCAAGGCTGTTCGCAGGGTTCGCCAGCGTCGTCCTGTTGGCGGCGATGACCGTCTATCTGATCGGCGTGTCCGGCATTGGGTCGGAGCGGCTCAGGGCGGAAGCGGAAGCAGCGATCGAGAAATTCGCCGGCGTCGACGTCGATGTTTCGGTGGGTCCGGCGCGAATCACGCTCGACGGATCCAGCTTCGTTGCCTTGCAGGTCAGCGACGTCAGCCTGAAAACATCCGATGGCAAGCCGATGGTCGACGCGGGCCGCGTGCGCTTCGGTGTGCGCCTGATCCCGCTGCTGTGGGGCGACGTGCGCCTGACAAGCGCGAGGGTATCCGACGCGCGTATCGTCGTGGCTGCGATGCCGTCCGGCGGTGACTGGACCGCCACCTTGCGCAATCGCGACGGCCTTGTCGACCCCGATAAACTGACCGAAGCCGTGTTCGCAAGCATCCACCATGTGCTTGATGCCGTGCGTGAAGATTCGATGCGCCGGATCGATCTACGCAATGTCGAGTTCGCGCTGCCCGACACCGCGACGATCAAACTGGTCAAGATCGCCGATGCCACGGTCGCGCAGTCGGGGTCGGGCGGTATGACCTTGTCTTCCCGAGTGGATATCGACGGCAGGACGCTCGCCATTGCCGCTTCCGCGACCCGGGATGTCGCGGCACACCGTGTCACGGCTTTCGATGCGAGCGTCGATCTGGCGGATGCCGCCGACGCCAGGGATGTCGCAGGCAAGTTGGGCGCGGTTTCGCTGAAGCTTGCGGGATCGGAAGGGTCCGATACCACAGCGTCGCGGCTCACAGTCGCCCTGTCGTCGACGGGATCGGTGCTCGATCTCCAAACGCGCGGGCTGCTGCCGGCCGATGTCGATCTCAATGCGGCGCTGGTCGCCGGCAGCAACAAGATCGAGATCGACAAGCTGCTGTTGAAGACCGGGCGGTCAACATTCGATTTTGCTGGTTCGATCGGGCCAAGGCCGGCGAGCGGGGCGGCGGACGAGGAGCCGTCCTACCGGTATGACCTGACCACCGACGGGTCGTCGTTGGCGCCGTCGGACTCGCCGGAACCGGCGCTGCGTTTTCTCGCCCGGATAGCGGGTACATACGGCACGGTGAGCCACAAGCTGGAAGCCGAACAGATCGCGATCCGCTCCGGTGCCAGCGGAGAGGTGCTCGGCACAGCCGCTGTCAAGTTCGTCGAGGGCCAGGCGCCAGGGATCACCGTCGCCTTCAACGTCCATGACATGCCGGTGTCGCACATCAAGCAGCTCTGGCCCTGGTTTTCGGCCCGTAGCGCGCGGGTCTGGGTGCTCAACAATCTGTTTGGCGGCCGCGTCGTCGACGCCAATATTCAATTCCAGGTCGTGCCGGGCCGCCTCGGCAATGGCGTCCCGATCGCCGGCAATGAGGTCTTCGGCCGCTTCCAGGTCGAAGGGTCGCGTTTCGACACAGCCGGCCGCATTCCCCCGATACGCGACGCTGTCGGGGTCGTCGGATTCCACGGCAACGATGTCGACATATCGCTGTCGTCCGGCACGGTCTTCATGCCCAGCGGCCGCACCGTGGCGGCCAGCAATGGAACCCTGACGATCAAGGCGGCCAACCATCCGCCCGTCATCGGCGCTCTCGATATCGATGTTGACGGCGAAGCGCCGGCAATTGCCGAACTCGCTTCCTATGAGCCGATCAATGCCATGCGCCATGTCGGCTTCCTGCCGGAGGACGTGTCCGGCAGCGTCACGGGCCACGTGAGAGCCGAGATCCCATTGCAATCGGGCATCGACACCTCGAAGCTAGATTGGCTGGTGTCGCTCGACTACAGCGGTCTGTCATTGGCCAAGCCGTTCGAGGGCCAGACCGTCACCGACGCCGACGGCTCGATCACCGTTGATCCTGAAAAGGCAGTGATCTCCGCCAAGGCGGCGCTCAATGGTATTCCGGCGGAACTCGACCTGATCGAACCGCTGAAGGATTCCGGCCCGGCACGCAGCCGCAAGGTGGCTCTTGTGCTCGACGACAAGATCCGGGCCGCTGCGATGCCCGGCTTGACGCCGCTGCTTGCAGGGACCGTGAAAGTCGCGATCGACAAGAGCGGCAGCGGCGACCAGAACGTGTCCGCCGACCTGACCAATGCCAGGCTCGACCTTCCGTGGGCGGGCTGGAGCAAGGGCGCAGGGGTGCCCGCCACCGCCACCTTTGTCATGACCAGGTCCGGCGACGCTACCACCCTGTCCGATTTCGAACTGGACGGTAAGACGTTCTCCGTCGACGGCAACATCGTGCTGGTCAACGGCGCCTTGTCGTCGGCCCGGTTCAGCAAGGTGACCTTGAACAGGGGCGACGATGTCGCCGTCTCCGTGAAGCGATCGGGCAAGGGCTATGCGGTCGACGTATCTGGCAGCGCGCTGGACGCGCGTTCTCTCATCAAGCAGTTCACCTCTGATGTCGACACCGCGACCAAGACAACCGGCTCAAACTCAATTTCCGTCAGCGCCGATATCGCTCGACTGAACGGATTCCATGACGAGCAATTGTCCAATCTGAAGCTCGACTATAGCGCGACCGGCTCCAGGGTAAACGGGCTGAGGGTCAGCGCCACGGCCAGTTCGGGCGCGGCGATAACCATCAGCAACACGACAGGGGGAGGCCAGCGTTCGCTGAACGTGCAGTCCGCCGACGCCGGCGCCATACTGCGCTTTCTCAACGTCTATGAACATATGGAAGGCGGCTCGATCACCTTGGCGCTGTCGGGTTCGAGCGAGGGGCCGATGACCGGCAAGGTGGATACGACGAACTTCTTCGTCGTCAACGAACCGAAACTCGCCTCCATCGTGTCGACGACACCGGCCGGCGACAACCGCAGCCTCAACCAGGCGGTCAAGGGCAACCTCGACACCTCGCGCGTGAAGTTCGAACGGGGCTATGCCGAGATCAACAAGGGCAGCGGGTATCTGAGGTTGGCCAATGGGGTGCTGCGCGGTCCCCGCATCGGCACAACCTTCCAGGGCACGCTCTATGACCAGAACAACAACATGGACATGACCGGCACGTTCATGCCGGTCTATGGCCTCAACCGCATCTTCGGGGAACTGCCGCTGGTAGGCGTGCTTCTCGGCAATGGCCGGGACCGTGGCCTGATCGGCGTCACCTATCGGCTCAAGGGAAACGCCAACAAGCCGCTTCTCGACATCAATCCGCTATCGGTTATTGCGCCCGGAATATTCAGGTCGATCTTCGAGTTTCGGTGAGCGGCCTCAGACCGGCCGCACCAGAATGTGCTTTTTCCTGCCGAGCGACAGTTTCACGACGTTTTCCGGACCGAGATCAGCAAACGTCACCACGCGACGATCATCGGACACGGGCTGGTCGTTCAAGCGCACGGCGCCGCCCTGGACATGCCTCCGTGCCTCGCCGTTGGAGCCCGCGAGCCCGGCGGCGACGAACAGCGACAGGATACCGATGCCGGCTTCCAGATCGGATCTGGAGATTTCCACGGTTGGCAGCGTTTCAGCGGTGACACCCTCCTCGAATGTCTTGCGCGCGGTCTCGCTGGCCTTTTCCGCCGTTTCCCGGCCGTGCAGCATGGCGGTGATCTCCGTTGCCAGGACCTTCTTGGCGTCGTTGATCTCGGAACCGGCGAGGGCCCCCAGGCGCGCGACCTCGTCGAGGGGCAGCGTGGTGTAGAGTTTGAGGAAGCGGCCGACATCGGCGTCCTCGGTGTTGCGCCAATACTGCCAGAATTCGTAGGGGCTCAGCATCTCCGCGTCGAGCCAGACCGCGCCGGAGGCGGACTTGCCCATCTTGGCGCCCGAAGAGGTGGTGAGCAGCGGCGTGGTCAGCGCGTAAAGCTGCGCATTTTCCATGCGGTGGCCGAGATCGATGCCGTTGACGATGTTGCCCCATTGGTCGGAGCCGCCCATCTGCAGGCGACAGCCCAGGCGCTTGTAAAGCTCGACGAAGTCATAGGCTTGCAGGATCATGTAGTTGAATTCCAGGAACGACAGCGATTGCTCACGGTCGAGCCTGAGCTTGACAGAATCGAACGCAAGCATGCGGTTGACCGAAAAGTGCCGACCGACGTCGCGCAGGAAGTTGACGTAGTTGATCCCCATCAGCCAGTCGGCATTGTTGACCATGACCGCGTCGTTCGGGCCGCTACCGAATTTCAGATAGGGCATGAAGTTGCGGCGGATTCCTGCAAGGTTCTCTTCAATGTCCTGCGGGGTCAGCATCTTGCGCGCCTCGTCCTTGAAGGACGGGTCGCCGATCATCGAGGTGCCGCCGCCCATTAGCGCGATCGGCCGATGGCCGGTCTGCTGCAGCCAGTGCAGCATCATGATCTGGATCAGCGAGCCGGCATGCAGGCTTCTGGCCGTCGCGTCGAAGCCGATATAGGCCGTCACCGTTTCCCTGGCGAAGAGAGCGTCGAGGCCGGCATCATCCGAAGTCTGGTGGATGAAACCACGCTCGCTCATGGTGCGCAGGAAATCAGATTTGAAGGCAGGCATCTTGTTCTTTCCCGGAAGCGTCCGGCCGGTTTGGCGGGCATATGTGAACGCGCGCGTTTAGCATCCAAGCGCGATCAGCAAAAGTGGAATCCGGTCTTGCGTCCGATCGCACTTCAACCGGCAAGTCGCGATCAGCAAAAGTGGAATTCGGTTTTGCGCCTATCGCATGCCGCAGCGGCTATCGGCCATGCTTGCTTCATCGTTTAGGCTGGCGTAATGAGGCGCCGCGCCAACGGGTTCTTGCAGCCTTCGATCCGCTGGAACGGCACCGCACGGCACTCAGATGCCTTATCCTGTGACAGAGCCCGACGCGACATATGCCGGACGCATTGATATCCATCGTCATTCCTTGCCGCAACGAAGCGGCGAACCTGCCGCTGCTGATCGACGAGATCGAGGCGGCCATGGCCGGCCGCGACTTTGAACTGATCATCGTCAATGACGGCTCGACGGACGAGACCACCGCCGTGCTTGCCGAACAGGCGGCGCGTCGGCCGTTTCCGGTGCGGGAACTGCGCCACCTTAAATCGGCGGGTCAAAGCCTTTCGGTGCGCTCGGGCGCCTGGGCGGCGCGCGGCCGCATCGTCGCCACAATCGATGGCGATGGCCAGAACGATCCACAATACATTCCGGTGCTGATCGACGCGCTTGTGGAGGCAGGCCCTGATTTCGGCGCCGCCCAAGGGCAACGCCTCAAGCGCCGGGACAGCAAGGTCAAGCAATTGGCGTCCCGTTTCGCCAACTGGCTGCGAGGGGCCATTCTCCACGACGAGACACGCGATACCGGCTGCGGCCTTAAGGCGATCCACACGGATATACTGCGCAAGCTGCCCTTCTTCGACGGCACCCATCGCTTCGTACCGGCGCTGGTCATCCAGGAAGGGTATCGCGTCGTGCATTGCGACGTCGTCGACCGTTCCCGCCGGCACGGCAAGTCGAATTACGGCATCTTCGATCGCGGCCTGCAGGGCGCGCTCGATCTTGGCGGGGTCTGGTGGCTGCGCCGCCGCCGCCGCAGAATGCCAAAGGTAGAGGAAATCAGGCATGGGTAACGTGGCTCAGGAACTGATGACCTGGCTCCACCAGGTTTTCATCAAGCAGTTCGACGCCTGGATCCTGCTCGGCTTCATTGCCCAGTTCTTCTTCACCATGCGCTTCGTCGTACAGTGGGTCGCCTCGGAAAAGGCCAAGCGTAGCGTCGTCCCGGTCGCGTTCTGGTTTTTTTCCCTGTTCGGCGGCGGACTACTCCTGGTTTACGCCATCCAGCGCCAGGATCCGGTTTTCATAGCCGGCCAGGCCATGGGCATGTTCATCTACATCAGGAATCTCTGGCTGATCGCCAACGAGCGCAAGGCCGCGGCGATGACCAAGGTCGATTGAGCGCCTTGGTCCGCAGGAAAAACACAGTCGAAGAGGCCACGGCATGGCACTGAACAGGAACTACGTCCTTCTTTTCCTGTTCAGCCTGGTGATGACGGCATCGGGCCTTGCGTCCTTGCCCCCCATCGACCGCGACGAGCCACGCTTCGTCCAGGCCACCAAGCAGATGGTCGAGAGCGGCGACTATGTGGACATCCGCTTTCAGGACGCCTCCCGCTATCAGAAGCCGATCGGCATTTACTGGCTGCAATCGGCGGCCGTGACGCTGAGCGGTGAGGGCGCCGACGCACCGATCTGGATCTACCGAACGGTTTCCGCACTTGGCATTGCCATTGCGGTCCTGGCAATTGCCTGGACAGGGACCAATCTTTTCGGCGCCAGTGCCGGCATCGCCGCCGGCCTCGTCATGGCCGCGATCTTCGCCACGGCTTTCGAGGGCCGCGATGCCAAGACCGATGCGATGCTGCTGGCCTGCTGCGTGGCGGCGCAGGGCGCGCTGGCGCAGATCTACATGGCGTCGCGCCGCGACCAACCGGCCGCCGGCCATCTCTGGTGGATCTTCTGGATAGCCCAAGGTGCAGCGATCTTGATCAAGGGGCCGATCGGGCCGCTGCTGTCGGCGCTTACCATCGCGACTCTGTTTGCGTTCGAACGTGACGGGCGCTGGCTGTCGCGGCTCAAGGTCGGACGCGGCCTGGCGCTGGTCGTGCTGATCGCGCTGCCCTGGCTTGCCCTCATCACCTGGAAGAGCCATGGCGCGTTCCTGCAGCAAGCCGTCGGCAAGGATATGCTCGGCAAGGTCGCGTCGGGCGAGGAATCGCACGGTCAGCCGCCCGGCTTCTACATGCTGACCTATTCGCTGTTCATGTGGCCCTTCGGCCTGATCGCGGTCGGCGCGGGCCTCCAGGCGCTCAACCGCATGCGCGACGATGTCAGGCTGCGCTTCTGCCTCGCCTGGTACATTCCGTTCTGGCTGGTGTTCGAGCTGATCCCCACCAAATTGCCGCACTATGTCCTGCCTGCCTATCCCGGCATGGCGCTTTTGATCGGCTGGCTGCTGACACTGCAGCCGCAGGATGCCGGCGCCCCGCTGAAGCGCTGGCAGCAATGGTTGTGGTGGTCGACCGCGTTCGGGTTGGTGGTTGTCAGCCTCGGTCTGGCAGTGGTCTGCGTCGCCGCGCCGATCTACCTCACGCACACCTTCTCCTGGTGGAGCATCCCTGCTGCCGCGGCCGCGCTCGGCGCGGGCTACCTTGCCTTTTCGCGGCAACTGCAAGTCCCGTTGCCTCGCATCGGCGCTACCGCTGCCTGTGCGGGCATCACCTACGCCTTGCTTTTCGGCGTGATAGCACCGTCCTTGAAGCCGATCTGGCTGAGCCCGGCGATCAAGCAGGCGGTGCTTGCCAACAAGCCTTGCGACACGACGGTGCTGGCCTCATCGCAATATCATGAACCGAGCCTCGTATTCCTGGTCGGCACGAAAACGGTGCTGACCAGTATCGGCGGCGTGGCGGAACATCTGCTTGCCGATCCGGCCTGCGCCTTGGGGCTGGCGCCGATCGGAGACGAGCAGAAACTGAACGGCATGCTCTCGGTACGAGGCAGATCGGCGGCCCGCATCGCAGAAGTCGACGGTCTCAACTTTTCGTCGGGAGACAAACTGTCGCTCGGGCTCTATCGTCTTGCTCCATGACGGCTCGTCTATGACAGGGTCGAGGGCCCCCATGCTGGTGAAGTCACGCCCTTCCATTGCAGACCGGCTCCTTGGTACAGGACGCCGATCCGTGGACAATCTTCACGATACGATGCGGATCATCCGGGGGCGCTTTGCCGCTCGCCCGGCCATCTATCAGAATATAGCGTGGCCAATATGGGGGCTGGCCTGGATCTTGCTGATATCGGCCGCCTTCGTGAGTCTCGACAGGCCGGTGGGCATGGTTCACGGCCAGTGGTCGGGAGCTGGCCTTGCGGAATTCCTGACCCAGTTCGGTCTCGGCGGCTGGTACCTGATCCCGTCAGCGCTTTTGCTCGTCGCGGCCAATCTGATCGACTGGAGAAGCCTTTCCCGGCGATCGCTGATACTTGTCTACAATTGGACCTGCCTGGCTTTCCTGATGCTGTGCTCAGTCGGCCTGTCGGGCGTGCTGGTCAACCTCCTGAAATATGCGATCGGCCGGGCCCGGCCGCTCTACTTCAACGACTTTGGCGTCCTGGCCTTCCATCCCTTTGCCTTCGATGCGCGCTTCGCCGGCTTTCCGTCCGGGCATGCCACGACGATGGGCGCTGTGTTCGGCGTGCTCCTGCTTCTCTTTCCGCGGCGCTGGTACGTTGCCTTGGCAGTCACCGCGTGCGTCGCGTCGACCCGCATCTTTGTGGGTGCGCACTATCCGAGCGACACCGTTGCCGGCTTCGGCCTCGGCTGCGCTTTCGCGCTGGCCTGCGGAGTGGTCTTTGCGCGGCTTGGCTTTATTTTTCGCCCGGCACGACCTGGCCTGCCCGTTCGCAAAGCGTCCTTCCGGCTCGTTTTTCCAAGAAATGGTCGCCGCTAGCTAATTGCCGTCGAGGCCGCCATAGGACCTGACCAGGCTGGCCATGTCGGAGGATGCAGCCGTCTCGCTTTCGAGCCCTCGTGCGACGCCCGCTCGATCGGCAACCGGCCGGTTCTGGCTAACCTTCCATTTGCCGTGAATTGCGCTGATCTCGATTTCCAGCCCAACGATGCCCTTGATCTGCGATTGAACAAAAGGCGTCGGCGCGTCGGTCACCGCCCATGGGGCGGCACGAACGCCTTCTTGTGACGCCGTCAGATCGGCGATCTGCCGCGCCAACCATTCAGGATCGTCCATCACTTTGACGGTGCCGCGCACCTGCACGATTGCATAGTTCCAGGTCGGCACTACCTTGCCGGTTTCGCGCTTGGTCTCATACCAGGACGGCGTCACATAGGCGTCACTGCCCTGGAAGACGATCAGCACCGGCGATGCCGGATTGGCCGCCAAAACCTGCCATTGCTGGTTGGCCTTTGCCAGATGAGCGCGCAGCCTGCCGTTCGGGGGCACGTCGGCGTCCAGGAGGAACGGGATCGGGTTGGCGACCGGACCCTCCGCTCCATTGCAGATCAGCAACCCGAGTGGATGCGCACGGATCAGGCCATGCAGGACTTCCGTGCGCGTTTCCCTGAAATGGGGAGGCTCGTACATCGCGCCCTCGCCCTTGCCGCTATCTCAGACGCTTCGGACGCGGATCGGACAATTCGCCGGCAAGGCGGCGGTCGAGGTAGTCGGAGCATTCCTCGATCAGAAGGTCAGCGTCATTGGCGAAGAAATGGTTGGCTCCGGGCAGGGTCTTCTGTGTGATGGTGATGCCCTTTTGCGTGTGCAGCTTGTCGACCAGGCCCTGCACGTCCTTCGGCGGCGCCACCTTGTCGGCATCGCCGTGGATGATCAGGCCCGAGGACGGGCAGGGCGCCAGGAACGAGAAATCATAGGTGTTGGGCTGCGGCGCGATCGAGATGAAGCCTTCAATCTCCGGCCGGCGCATCAGCAGCTGCATGCCGATCCACGATCCGAACGAATAGCCGGCAACCCAGCAGCTCTTGGAATCCGGATGCAGGGACTGCACCCAGTCGAGCGCCGCCGCCGCGTCGGACAACTCGCCCGTACCGTGGTCGAACTCGCCCTGGCTGCGGCCGATGCCGCGGAAGTTGAAGCGCAGCGTGGTGAAATCCCGCTTCTGGAACATGTAAAAGAGGTCGTAGACGATCTTGTTGTTCATCGTGCCGCCAAATTGCGGATGCGGGTGCAGAACGATGGCAATCGGCGCGCTCTTTTCCCGGGAGGGCTGGTAACGTCCCTCAAGGCGACCGGCCGGACCGGTGAAAATGACCTCAGGCATGAAATACTCCACTTGATATACGAATGCGCGGCGCCCGGAACGAGTCTTCCTCTGGCCTTGACGCAGGGCGAGCGTCTTCTTAGAAGCTAGTTTAGAATTGTTCAAAACTGAGTGGCCAGACAATGAGCCTGTCAACCCGCGCCGCAAGCCGGGTAAATAGGACGGCTCGCCTTGGAATTTCAAGGAAATAACGCCATACCTCAGCGGAATGGCTGCTGACAGGACCGAACGGACGGAAATGGCCGGAATGCGCGCCTATCTCGACTACAATGCCAGTGCTCCGCTGCTTGCAGCGGCGCGCGAGGCGATGGTCGGCGCGCTGGACGTGGCCGCCAATCCATCGTCGGTTCATGCAGAAGGGCGCGCCGCAAGACGCCTGATCGAAACCGCAAGGCGCGATGTGGCCGCACTCGTCAACGCCAAGGCCGAGCATGTCGTGTTCACCTCCGGCGCAACGGAGGCTGCCTCGACGCTGCTCTCCCCCGATTGGCGGATGGGCCGCGGCGATGTGCGCATGGGCCGGCTTTACGTGTCCGAGGCCGATCATCCCTGCCTCCTGAATGGGGGCCATTTTCAGCCGCCGCAGGTGACGCGGATCGGCGTCAATGCCAATGGTACAGCCGACCTCGACGCCCTGGCGGCGGCGCTCGGAAAGCATGACAAGGCCGAAGGCTTGGCGCTGGTGGCGATCCATGCCGCCAACAATGAGACCGGTGTCCTTCAGCCGATCGACAGGATTGCCTCGATCGTCAAGGCGGCGGGCGGCATTCTCGTCGTCGACGCGGTCCAGGCAGTAGGCCGAATTTCGATTGATATGTCAGCAGGTTATGCCGACTACCTGATTCTTTCTTCACACAAGATCGGCGGCCCCAAGGGCGTGGGCGCCATCGTGGCGGCCTCGGATCTGATGATGCCGAAACCGCTGGTCAATGGCGGCGGCCAGGAAAAGGGCCATCGCGGCGGCACGGAAAACCTCGCTGCCATTGCGGGCTTCGGCGCCGCGGCGCGCGAAGCATTGGCTGGATTGGACACGATTGGCGCGATCCGCCATCGCCGCGACGAGATCGAGGCGATCGTGAAAGCGCTGGCATCCGACGCCGAAATTTTTGCAGCCGGCGCGCCAAGGCTTGCCAACACGACATTCTTCGCTATTCCCGGCATCAAGGCGGAAACTGCGCAGATCGCTTTCGATCTGGCCGGGGTGGCGCTATCGGCCGGCTCCGCCTGTTCGTCGGGCAAGGTGGGGCCGAGCCACGTGCTGAAGGCCATGGGTTATGGCGACCGCCTGGGCGCGTTGCGTGTATCGATCGGCGCGGCAACTGGCGGCGGGGACATCGATTTGTTTCGCACCGCGTTGGCTGGGATAGCCTCCCGCAGAGCCGAGCGGGAAAAGGCCGCCTAGCGGTCGAACAATTTGGGCCTTTAGGCCTGGTAGAGCCGTGCGTTTCATGTTGGCCGGGTGAATTTCCGGCTGAAGCGCACTATATGGAACTTACGCTGCCGCGAATGCCCAGAGCGTTCATCGGCGGTGCCATAGTTTGAAAACTGTCGGGCCTTGAACCCGGCGTGGATGGAGAACGCTGATGCCTGCTGTGCAGGACACGATCGATCAGGTCCGAAAGATCGACGTCGACCAGTATAAATATGGATTCCAGACCGAAATCGCGATGGACAAGGCCCCCAAGGGCCTGAGCGAAGACATCATCCGTTTCATTTCGGCCAAGAAGGATGAGCCGTCCTGGATGTTGGAATGGCGTCTGGAAGCCTATCGGCGCTGGCTGACGCTTGACGAGCCGACCTGGGCGCGCGTCCATTATCCGAAGATCGATTTCCAGGACATCTACTTCTACGCGGCGCCCAAGAGCACGCCGGGCCCGACCTCGCTCGGTGAGGTCGATCCGGAACTCCTGAAGGTTTACGAGAAGCTCGGCATTCCGCTGCGTGAACAGGAAATCCTTGCCGGCGTGCAGAAGACCGACGCCTCGGAACTCGAGGAAGCAAGCGACAATGTCTATAAATCGGGCCGCGTCGCTGTCGACGCCGTGTTCGATTCCGTCTCGGTCGTCACCACCTTCAAGAAGGAGCTGGCACAGGCCGGCGTCATCTTCTGCTCGATCTCGGAGGCCATCCGCGAGCATCCCGAACTGGTAAAGAAATATCTCGGTTCGGTCGTGCCGACGTCGGACAACTACTACGCCACGCTCAATTCGGCTGTGTTCACAGACGGCTCCTTTGTCTTCGTGCCCAAGGGCGTACGCTGCCCGATGGAGCTGTCGACCTATTTCCGCATGAACGAGAAGAACACCGGCCAGTTCGAGCGCACGCTGATCATCGCCGAGGAGGGGGCTTACGTCTCCTATCTCGAAGGCTGCACGGCGCCCCAGCGCGACGAGAACCAGCTTCATGCCGCGGTCGTCGAACTGGTGGCGCTCGACGACGCCGAGATCAAATATTCGACGGTGCAGAACTGGTACCCAGGCGACGCCGAGGGCAAGGGCGGCATCTACAATTTCGTCACCAAGCGCGGCGACTGCCGCGGCCACCGCTCGAAGATCTCCTGGACGCAGGTCGAGACCGGGTCGGCGATCACCTGGAAGTACCCGAGCTGCATCCTGCGCGGCGACGAGTCCCAGGGCGAGTTCTATTCGATCGCCGTCTCGAACGGCTACCAGCAAGTCGACTCCGGCACCAAGATGATCCATCTCGGCAAGAACACGTCGAGCCGCATCATCTCCAAGGGCATCGCCGCGGGCTTCTCGCAGAACACCTATCGCGGCCAGGTGTCGGCGCATCGCAAGGCGACCAACGCCCGCAACTTCACCAACTGTGACTCGCTTTTGATCGGCGACCAGTGCGGCGCGCATACGGTGCCCTACATGGAAGCCAAGAACTCGACGGCGCAGTTCGAGCACGAGGCGACGACGTCGAAGATTTCCGAGGACCAGAAATTCTACGTCATGCAGCGCGGCATCCCCGAGGAAGAGGCGATCGCGCTGATCGTCAACGGCTTCGTCAAGGACGTCATCCAGCAGCTGCCGATGGAATTTGCCGTCGAGGCGCAGAAGCTGATCGGCATCTCGCTGGAAGGCAGCGTCGGATGAGCATCTTCGGCCGCAGATCGACGGCGCCGCAAAGCTTGGAAGAGGCTCAGCAGGACGCTGAATCTCCGATGGCGTCGTGGTTTTCGTCTCTGGCCGGAAGACCTGCCTCGGATTTCGGAGGCCGGGAGCGGATTTTTATAGAGATCTGGCGTCAATTCTGCGCTTTCCGGTCAGGCATGGACGCGTCCGAGCTAAGCTATTTTCACAGCACCTCATGGTGGGGGGAATGGTGGGAATGGCCCGACTACGTGAGCGACACATTGGGTAGTTTGCCTGGCGTGGCTGCCAAATCTGGCACGTGGCGGGAAGATGGATTTGACGTGGATAGGTTGCACCTGGTCAGCAACTATCTTCCTGCGAAGGGAACATGCCTTACCTGGTACCATAAATTGAAGTCGCTAGGTTTCGACTATGATCACGGACAAGCCTCGGAGCGGTTTGGCGGTGATTACACCGGCAAATTCAGGATGACGTTCTTCTACTTTGTCGGCGATTCAATCTTTCTAAATGGCCGTAGGCTTCCTACCCAAGTCGATCCCGTAGAGGCGAGCAAATCGGCGGACGTAAAGGTTCGTCTAAGCTATGTGGGCGAAGTGATCGATTTGGCCGTGGGGTCCGGTGAATGGATCCACTTGGACAATCAGGGGAAGTTCGCCCTCACCCCCTGGCGCCTTAACTAGAGAAAAGAAAAATGCTTGAAATCAGAAACCTCCACGCCCGCATCGTCGATGACGGCACCGAAATCATCCGCGGCCTGAATCTCACGGTGAAAGCCGGCGAGGTCGCCGCGATCATGGGCCCGAACGGCTCGGGCAAGTCGACCCTGTCCTACATCCTCGCCGGCCGCGAGGACTATGAGGTCACCGAGGGCGACATCCTCTACAATGGCCAGTCTATCCTTGAGATGGATCCGGCCGAGCGCGCCACGTCGGGCATTTTCCTGGCCTTCCAGTATCCGATGGAGATACCAGGCGTGGCGACCATGGAATTCCTGAAAGTGGCGATGAACGAGCAGCGCAAGGCGCGCGGCGAGGAGCCGCTGAAGATCCCGGAATTCCTGAAGCGGGTGAAAGAGGCCGCCGCCTCGCTCAGCATGGATATGAACATGCTGAAGCGGCCCCTCAATGTCGGCTTTTCCGGCGGCGAGAAGAAGCGCGCGGAAATCCTGCAAATGAAGCTCCTGGAGCCGAAGCTCTGCGTGCTCGACGAGACCGATTCCGGCCTCGACATCGACGCGCTGAAGATCGTCTCCGACGGAGTTAACGCGTTGCGCGCGCCCGATCGCGCGTTCCTGGTCATCACCCATTACCAGCGCCTGCTCGAACACATCGTGCCCGATAGCGTGCACGTGCTCTACAAGGGCCAAGTCATCAAATCCGGCGACAAGTCGCTGGCGCTCGAGCTCGAGTCCAACGGCTATGCCGGCGTTATCGGGCAAGCCGCGTGAGATGCCAGAAGGCAAGGTCAGACTGATGAACATCCATACACAACCCCTGCGGACAACGGCCGAGACGGCGTTGATCGATGCATTCGGTGACCGGCTGTCGCTGCTGCCGGGCGACGGCGCGGTGATGCTGAAGCGCGACGATGCCATAGAGTCGATCAAGCACGGCCTGCCGACGCGGCGCGTCGAATCCTGGCACTACACCGATTTGCGCCGGCTGTTGAACGCGATCCCGGACTTCGATCCGGCCGCGGCCGCGAATGCCATCGCGCCCATCGTCGAGGGGGCCGCCGTGTTTGCCGTGCAGAACGGCGTCTCGAGCATGAAGGTGCCGACTGTTGAAGGCATCACGGTCCAGCGCCTGACGGACAAGCTGATCGACGGCAGCATCGCACCCGGCCTCGACCCCTATGGCAGCGATGATGCCATCGGCGCCCTGAACACTGCCTTTGTCGCCGACGGGTATTTTGTGGATATCGCCGACGGGACCCAGCTGGAGAGGCCGATCGAACTGCAGAACCTGCAGGCCGGCGGCCAGACCCATGTGCGCCTGCCGGTGCGTGTCGGCGCCGGCGCCAGGGCGACCATTGTCGAGCGCCAGACGGGTGGCGGGGCGGCCCTGGTCAGCTCGGTCAGCCAGCTCGTGGTCGGCGAAGGCGCCGACGTGACGTGGCTGATCGTCCAGGAGCAGCCGGAAACGGCGACACATCTCGCCCAGTTCAAGGCCCATATCGGCAAGAACGCCAAACTGACGCTGTTCGTCATGAACGCCGGCGGCAAGCTCGTGCGCCAGGAGGTCATCGTCAAGACGATAGGCGAAGGCGCCGATTTCAAGCTGCGCGGCATCAATCTTCTGGCAGGCGACACCCACACGGACGTAACCATGGTGCTCGACCACGCCGTCCCGCACACGACCTCGACGGAGATCGTCCGCAACGTGGTGACGGGCAAAGCGCGCGGCGTCTTCCAGGGCCGCATCAACGTCCACCAATACGCGCAGAAGACCAACGCCAAGATGGCGTGCAACACGCTGCTCCTGTCGGATGATGGCGAGTTCTCGACCAAGCCCGAGCTCGAGATCTTCGCCGACGACGTCGTTTGCGGGCACGGCGCGACCGTCACAGAGATCGACCACAACCACCTCTTCTACCTGATGGCACGCGGCGTCGACGAGAAAAGCGCCCGTGGCCTGCTGGTCAAGGCGTTCGTCGCCGAGGTCATCGAGGAACTGGACAATGAGGCGATCGTCGAGGCGCTGGAAGCGAAGCTCGATGAATGGTTCGTGGCGCATGGGTGAGGAGCGTCGGCGTAGCCGGCAAAATGCCAACGATTTGGCTTTTTGAGCGACGAGCGCCCGGAGCCATAGCGAAGGGCCGGCGGACGCTAAAAACCGGGCATTGAAAGACAGGAAATGGACCAGAAACTCGAAACCACCCCCTACGACGTCGAGGCGATCCGCCGCGACTTCCCGATCCTGTCGCGGGAAGTCTATGGCAAGAAGCTGGTCTATCTCGACAATGGCGCCTCGGCGCAGAAGCCGCAGCTGGTGCTTGATGCAATCCAGCACGCTTACAGCCAGGAATATGCAAACGTTCATCGCGGCTTGCACTTCCTGTCCAATGCGGCGACGGACGCCTATGAGAATGCGCGGAAGTCAGTGCAGCGTTTCCTCAACGCGCCGAGCACCGACAACATCGTCTTCACGTCGAACACGACCTCGGCGATCAACACCGTCGCCTATGGCTACGGCATGCCCAATATCGGCGAGGGCGATGAGATTGTCCTGTCGATCATGGAGCACCATTCCAACATCGTGCCCTGGCATTTCATCCGCGAGCGGCAGGGCGCCAAGCTGGTCTGGGTGCCGGTCGATGATTTCGGGGTGTTCCACATCGAGGAATTCGAGAAGCGGCTGACCGACCGCACCAAGCTCGTCGCCATCACCCATATGTCGAACGCGCTGGGGACGGTGACGCCGATCAAGGAGATCGTTCGCATCGCGCATGCGCGCGGCATTCCAGTGCTGGTCGACGGCAGCCAGAGCGCCGTGCATATGCCGATCGACGTGCAGGATCTCGACTGCGATTTCTTCGTCTTCACCGGCCACAAGGTCTACGGCCCTTCGGGCATTGGCGTGCTCTACGGCAAGAAGGACATTTTGGCTGGCATGCGGCCCTTCATGGGCGGTGGCGAGATGATCGAGGAGGTGACGGAAGACATCGTCACCTACAATGATCCGCCGCACCGTTTCGAAGCCGGCACGCCGCCGATCGTGCAGGCCATAGGGCTCGGCGCGGCGCTCGATTACATGGAAAGCATCGGCCGCGAGCGCATTGCCGCGCATGAGGAAGACCTCAAGACTTACGCGCACGAACGGCTGCGCGCCATCAATTCGCTGCGCATCTTCGGCGATGCGCCCGGCAAGGGCGCCATCGTCTCCTTCGAACTGCAGGGCATTCATGCGCATGACGTATCGATGGTGATAGACAGGCAAGGTGTTGCAGTGCGCGCGGGAACCCATTGCGCCCAACCGCTGTTGAAACGCTTTGGCGTAACCTCCACATGCAGGGCTTCGTTCGGTATGTACAATACCAGGGCCGAAGTCGATGCCTTGGCCGAAGCGCTCGAAAAGGCGCGCAAATTTTTTGGGTGACCGACCATGGATGATGTGAGCAGCGCCGCGCAGACCGCTTCGGAAACACAGCCCAACGCGCTGGTTTCAGGGTCGGCCATACCAGCCGACGAACTGGCCCGACTTACCGATGACATCGTCTCGGCGTTGAAGACGGTCTACGATCCGGAAATCCCCGCCGACATCTACGAGCTCGGTCTGATCTACAAGATCGACATCGAGGATGACCGCTCGGTCAAGATCGACATGACGCTGACCGCGCCGGGCTGCCCCGTGGCCGGCGAAATGCCGGGCTGGGTCGAGAATGCCGTAGGCGCCGTCGAAGGCGTGTCCGGCGTCGAGGTCAATATGACCTTCGACCCGCCCTGGTCGGCCGACCGCATGTCGGAAGAGGCGCAGGTGGCGGTGGGCTGGTATTAGCGCCCATGCTCCTACACTTGCACCAAGCATAAAACTTCACCATTTTAGGTGAGGAATCATTCGGCAGGCCTTGAACCTGCATGGAATGGAAGGAAAACGAATGGGACGCTTTGCCGTCATCACGATGACCGATAAGGCCGCCGATCGGGTGCGCGAGATTGTGGCGACGCGGGAAAACGCGCACGGCATCCGCCTTGGCATCAAGAAGGGTGGCTGCGCGGGTATGGAATATACGGTCGATCTGGTGACCGAACCCAACACCAAGGACGATCATATCGAGCGCGATGGCGCGCATGTCTATGTCGCGCCGGAAGCAGCGCTTTTCCTGTTCGGCACCGAGATGGATTTCGAGCAGACGACGCTGCGCACCGGCTTCACCTTCCACAATCCCAACCAGAGTTCGGCCTGCGGCTGCGGCGAGTCGGTCGAATTGAAGCCGGCCGATCTAAAGGCATTGGCAGAGGCGCGCGCTTCGGCCTGAGGTCCAGCCTCAGTCCACCCACATTCCGGTCCGCTTGTGCCAGTCGGCGATCGATTCCTCTGGATAGACGTCGAAAGCCTGGTCCCCCTTGCCGATATTGGGCTCGACCCAGTTCGCCTTGTATTTCAGCATGAGATGAACCTTGCTCGGGGGCGCAGGCAGGTCGCTGTCGATCACCGAGGCGAAGGGATGCACCAGTTCCGGCCAGGTTGGATCGTAGAGCCAGAGCGCCGATCCGCATTTGCGGCAGAAATTTCTTTCGCCAGTCGAGATCTCGCATTGAGGATGCTGCTCGTCCTCGATCTTGGCCCGATAGACGCCGAGGCTTCCCTTGCCCCTGATGTTGAGCGTCTCATTGTTGGCCCCAAGATTGATGGCGAAGCCGCCGCCGCCCTGCTGCTTGCGGCAAATGGAGCAATAGCACAGCATGAAGGGCGAGGGCGTGTGGCTCTCGACCTCGAAGCGGACGGCATTGCAGCGGCAGGAACCCTTGAGCAGAATCGGCATGGCGAATAACTCCGGCGGTTTTCATCAACCCGTCAGCATGTCTTTGGTTGCGGCGATGACAAACCAGTGCGGCGATGACATCATCGCGACATGGACAATGAACGCATCACCGAACTGTTCGAGGGTCTAGGCCCCGTCAGCATCCGAAAACTGTTCGGCGGCAAGGGCATCTATTTTGACGGCGTCATCGTCGCCATCGTGCTGCGCGGCGAATTGCTGCTCAAGGCCGACGAGCACAGCGCGCCGGACTTCGAGGCCGCCGGCTGCCGCCAGTGGACCTATACCGGCACGCGTCACGGCAAGCTGGTGGCCATGCCCTATTGGAGCATCCCGGACGATGCATTCGATGATCCCGAAGAGATGACGGTGTGGGCGCGGCGTGCTTATGGGGCAGGGCGGCGGGCGGGGAAGTGACGCGACGCATATTCGGAATGTCGGTGGACAGCACCCCCTCTGACCTGCCGGCCATCTCCCCCGCAAGGAGGGAGATGGCAGCTTGGCCGCCGGCACTCACATTCAACGTTGGTGATTGGCGAAAGCCGATGTGACATCTGATCTCCCCCCTTGCGGGGGAGATGTCCGGTAGGACAGAGGGGGGTGCTGTCCCGCCGAGGTTGGCTGTCTTACAGCGCCTTGGCGATCTTCGCGGCCAGCCGCGCATTGTTTTCGACCAGGGCGATGTTGGTTTTAAGGCTCCTGCCACCGGTCAGTTCGAGGATCTTCGACAGCAGGAATGGCGTCACCGCCTTGCCGGTCACGTTGAGCGCCTCGGCTGCTCTCTGCGCGGCTTCGATATAGCCAGCCATTTCTTCGGCCGGGATTTCGTGGCCCTCCGGCACGGGATTGGCGATCAGCATACCGCCACTTAGACCCAGCGCAGCCCGCGTCCGGTAGAAATGCGCGATCTCTTCCGCACTGTTCAGGGTCAGTGGCGCGCGGAATGGGGAATGCCGGGACCAGAAGGCCGGCATTGTCTCGGAGCCATGGCCGATCACGGGCACGCCGCGAGTCTCCAGAACCTCCAGCGTCTTTTCGATGTCGAGGATGGCCTTGGCACCGGCCGATACGACGATGACCGGCGTGCGCGCCAGTTCGTCGAGATCGGCAGAGATGTCGAAGCTTTTTTCAGCGCCCTTGTGCACGCCGCCGATGCCGCCGGTGGCGAAAACTCTGATTCCGACCATATGTGCCGCGATCATCGTGGCTGCGACCGTGGTGCCGCCGGTGCGCCCCTGCGCCACGGCGAAGCCGAGGTCGGCGCGAGACAGCTTCATGGCATCGCCGGTCATGGCAAGCGATTCCCGCTCGCCGTCGGACAGACCGATCTTGATGCGGCCGCCAATAATGGCGATCGTCGCCGGCACCGCGCCGCCATCGGTGATGATCTTCTCGACATCGGCGGCCATGGCGCCATTGTCGGGGTAGGGCATGCCGTGAGTGATGATCGTGCTTTCCAGCGCGACAACCGGCCGCCCCGCCGCCAGGGCCTGTGCCACCGGCGCGTGGATATCGATGAAGGGCTGTGCGGTTTCCGGGGTCATCCTGCTCTCCAGCCTCGAGCGCCGCACTTCATGCGGATGCGGCCGTGCTCGGGTTCCATGAATGTGCCGGTCTCATGCCATTTCCCGAGCGTCCGACACAAGAGCCAGCGCGTCGGCGAAGCTCGCCGGGGTGAAATCGGGCACGGCTGTGGCGCTTTCAATGGCCATTGTCGCCGCCGCTATGCCTTCGCGGAGCGCTCCGCGCAGCGAGATCCCGCGCAGCAACGCCGCCACCGTGGTTCCAGCCAACGCATCGCCGGCCCCGGTGACATCGACCACCTTCCTTGGAACTGGCGGCATGATGGAAAAAATGCCGTTCGGGTCGAATCCCAGCACGCCGCCGCCGCCGGCCGTAACCACGGCGCTGCCGAGGCCCGCGCGTTTCAAGCCGGCGAGAATATCGCGCTCCGAAGCGGCATCATCCAGGCCCGCCAGGACCAGACCCTCGCGTCGATTCATGAAGGCGACGGCCAGGCTGCGGAGAACCGGCTTGAGGCGCACGATCTTGGCCGGCGAAATCGCAATGGCGAAGACGGGCTTGCCGGCTGCAAGCAAGGCCAGCCGTTCCAACGCCGCCGACGGCAGATTGGCGTCGCACAAGATGGCATCGACGCCGGCGACTGCCTCCCTGACCTTGGAGCGGCGTATCTGCTTGGGGAACGCCAGGTCGTAGAGCGCCATGTCGGCAAAGCCGACGATCAGTTCGCCGTCACGGTCGATCAACGCCGTGTAGCTGGGCGTGGTCCGGTCGAGGAAAACCGCCGACAGGTCGGCGATGCCGGCGTCAGCAATTGCCCGCGACACAGTTTCGGCAGCCGCGTCGCCGCCGCGCACCGAGAGCAGCGACCCCGCCACGCCGCGACGGACCGCGCTGCGCAGAGCGTTGAACACCCCGCCGCCGACATCCTCGCGCATGGTGCCGGGGTTCGAGGCAGCAGCCACGTAGGCGCCGGACACCTGGCCACGCCGGTCAATATGGGCACCGCCGACGGCGAGCAATTTGGGGGACTTCACCATGCGGGCGATATGAGCTTTGTTAGTCCCGCCGCACAAGCTCTAGACTGTGACACCGAGCTTCGCAGGCGGGTCGCGATTCGGGCCGACCGATGCAATCGATTCGCCCGGACAACTCACAAAGAACGCTTGGTAAAGCGTGGGACAAAAATAGAACAGATACGAATACCACTTATTTTACAGCAGTTTAGACCCTCTTGCCAAATGAGAACAAAAAAGGTACAAAACGGCAGGGATTACGGATTGTCCGGCCTTCATTTACGACCACGGGGTAATGTATCATGGCTCAGAATTCTTTGCGGCTTGTAGAGGACAAAGCGGTGGACAAATCAAAGGCTCTTGACGCGGCTCTGTCGCAAATCGAGCGGGCTTTCGGCAAGGGCTCGATCATGCGGCTCGGCGCGAACGAGCAGGTCGTTGAAATCGAAACCGTTCCGACCGGCTCGCTGGGCCTCGACATCGCGCTTGGCGTCGGCGGCCTGCCCCGTGGCCGCATCGTCGAGATCTACGGGCCGGAAAGCTCGGGCAAGACGACGTTGGCCTTGCACACCGTGGCGGAAGCCCAGAAGAAGGGCGGCATCTGCGCCTTCGTCGATGCCGAACATGCGCTGGATCCTGTCTATGCCCGCAAGCTTGGCGTCGATCTCGAGAACCTGCTGATCTCGCAGCCCGACACCGGTGAGCAGGCGCTGGAGATCTGCGACACGCTGGTGCGTTCCGGGGCGATCGACGTGCTGGTGGTCGATTCGGTCGCGGCTCTGACGCCACGTGCCGAAATCGAAGGCGAGATGGGCGATTCGCTGCCCGGCCTCCAGGCTCGCCTGATGAGCCAGGCGCTGCGCAAGCTGACCGCTTCGATCTCACGCTCCAACACCATGGTCATCTTCATCAACCAGATCCGCATGAAGATCGGCGTCATGTTCGGTTCGCCCGAGACGACGACCGGCGGCAACGCGCTGAAATTTTACGCTTCGGTGCGCCTCGACATCCGTCGCATCGGCTCGGTCAAGGATCGCGACGAGGTCGTCGGCAACCAGACCCGGGTCAAGGTGGTCAAGAACAAGCTGGCTCCGCCCTTCAAGGTGGTCGAGTTCGACATCATGTATGGCGAGGGCGTGTCGAAGACCGGCGAACTGGTCGACCTCGGCGTCAAGGCCGGCGTTGTCGAGAAGTCCGGCGCGTGGTTCTCCTACAATTCGCAGCGTCTCGGCCAGGGCCGCGAGAATGCGAAGCTGTTCCTGCGCGACAATCCCGACACGGCGCGCGAGATAGAGCTGGCGCTACGGCAGAATGCCGGACTGATCGCCGAGAAGTTCCTTGAGAATGGCGGTCCTGAGCGCGGCGAGGACGACGGTTTCGAGGAGGAATCCGGCGCTATGTAGAAGGCAAGGCTGGCGTCGATCGTCGTCAGTCTGCGTCTGACAGTTTGAGTACCTGGCGTCCCAAACCGCCGGCCCCTGGGGCCGGCGGTTTTGCTTTTTGACTTCGAAGCACTGAGGCGCGGATCGTCGGCAAAGGCAGCGATTTGGACCAATTCCGTGTTTCTGGACAGGGTGCGGTGCGACCGCTAAAAGGCCAGTCTATCTTCCAGACGCAGAGCCCATTTTCCGTTGGCTAGTCCCACGGTCTTCTCGAAAAGGCAGCATTCATGAGTGGCGTGAACGAGATCCGGTCGACATTCCTCGACTATTTCCGGAAGGAAGGTCACGAGATCGTCGCGTCGAGCCCGCTTGTGCCGCGCAACGACCCGACGCTGATGTTCACGAATGCCGGCATGGTGCAGTTCAAGAACGTCTTCACCGGCCTCGAGAAACGTCCCTATTCTCGGGCCTCGACTGCCCAGAAGAGCGTCCGCGCCGGCGGTAAGCACAATGATCTCGACAATGTAGGCTATACGGCTCGGCACCTGACCTTCTTTGAGATGCTCGGCAATTTCTCCTTCGGCGACTATTTCAAGGAGCGCGCAATCGAGCTTGCCTGGAACCTGATCACTAGGGAATTCGGTCTGGACAAGGACAAGCTGCTGGTCACCGTCTATCACACCGATGACGAGGCGGCCGGCTTCTGGAAGAAGATCGCCGGCTTTTCCGACGACCGCATCATTCGCATCGCGACCTCGGACAATTTCTGGGCGATGGGCGACACCGGTCCCTGCGGGCCGTGCTCCGAGATCTTCATCGACCGGGGCGACCACATCTGGGGTGGCCCTCCCGGCAGTCCTGAAGAGGACGGCGACCGGTTCCTCGAGTTCTGGAACCTGGTCTTCATGCAGTATGAACAGGTGACGAAGGAGGAGCGGATCGACCTGCCGCGGCCGTCCATCGACACCGGCATGGGCCTTGAGCGCATGGCTTCCATCCTGCAAGGCGTGGAGAGCGTGTTCGAGACCGATCTGTTCCGGCACCTCGTCGACGCGGCATCGTCCGCGCTGGGACAAGGTCCCGACAAGGAGACGGTCGCATCCTTTCGCGTCATTGCCGATCACCTGCGGTCGTCTTCCTTCCTGGTGGCCGACGGCGTGCTGCCCTCGAACGAAGGCCGTGGCTACGTGTTGCGCCGCATCATGCGCCGTGCCATGCGCCACGCGCAGCTGCTCGGGGCCCGGGAGCCGCTGATGTGGAAGCTGGTGCCGGCGCTGGTGCGCGAGATGGGGCAGGCCTATCCGGGGCTGGTGCGCGGCGAACAGCTGATCACCGAGACGCTCAAGCTGGAGGAGACACGCTTCCGCAAGACGCTGGTGCGCGGTCTCGGCCTGCTCTCGGAGGCGACGGAAACTCTACATGCGGGCGACATGCTGGATGGCGAGACGGCGTTCAAGCTCTACGACACCTACGGCTTCCCGCTCGATCTGACGCAGGACGCGCTGCGCCAGCGCGACATCTCCGTCAATCTTGCCGGCTTCAATGAGGCGATGGAGCGCCAGAGAACGGAAGCGCGCGCTCATTGGGCGGGCTCTGGCGACGCAGCCACCGAGACAATCTGGTTTGCGGTGCGCGAGAAGGTCGGCGCAACCGAATTTCTCGGCTACGAAACCGAGCAGGCTGAGGGCCTGATCCAGACGCTGGTCAAGGACGGCAAGAGCGTCGACAGCGCCGGCGAGGGCGATGCCGTGGTGATCGTCGTCAACCAGACGCCTTTTTATGCCGAGTCCGGCGGCCAGATGGGTGATACCGGCATCATCTCCGGCGAAGGGTTTTCGATCGAAATTAAGGATACGCAGAAGAAGGCCGACGGGCTGTTCGTCCACATCGGCAAGGTGGCGAGCGGCACGGTAAAGGTGGGCACGGCTGTCGAATTGAAGGTCGACCACGGGCGCCGGTCCAGGCTGCGCGCCAACCATTCGGCGACACATCTGATCCATGAGGCGTTGCGCGAGGTACTTGGCACCCATGTCGCGCAGAAGGGCTCCCTGGTGGCCCCGGAGCGCCTTCGCTTCGACATCTCGCACAACAAGCCGATCTCTTCCGAGGACCTCGAAGAGGTCGAGCGCATGGCCAATGAGATCGTCGTCCAGAACAGCCCGGTGAATACGCGCTTGATGTCGGTCGACGATGCCATCGCCGAGGGCGCGATGGCGCTGTTCGGCGAGAAGTATGGCGACGAGGTGCGCGTCGTGTCGATGGGCACCGGCCTGCAGGGCGCCAAGGCCAACCGGCCTTATTCCGTCGAGCTCTGCGGCGGGACGCATGTCAAGGCGACCGGCGATATCGGCCTGGTGCGCGTCGTCTCGGACAGCGCGGTCGCCGCCGGCGTGCGTCGCATCGAGGCGCTGACCGGCGAAGCCGCACGCAAATATCTCGATGAGCAGGACAGGCGGCTGAAGGCGGCGGCGGCCGTGCTGAAGATCTCGCCCGCCGACGTGCCGGCGCGGGTCGAGGCTCTGCTGGAAGAACGCAAGAAGCTCGAAAAGGACCTGAGCGAAGCGCGCAAGAAACTGGCGCTCGGTGGCGCCGCCGCCGCTGGCACCTCCTCGGAGAACGAGACGGTCGCCGGCGTCGGCTTCCTCGGCAAGGCGGTCTCCGGCGTCTCGCCGAAGGATCTGAAGCCGCTCGCCGATGCCGGCAAGACCTCGCTTGGCTCCGGGGTCGTCGTTTTCGTCGGCGCCGGCGAGGACAACAAGGCAAGCGTCGTGGTCGGCGTCACCGAAGATCTCGTTGGGCGCTTCAGCGCCGTCGACTTGGTGCGCGTCGCCTCCGCCGCGTTGGGCGGGCAGGGCGGTGGCGGGCGGCCTGATATGGCCCAGGCCGGCGGTCCCGATGCATCTAAGGCCAATGATGCGATTGCGGCGGTCAAGGCGGCACTCGAAGCCGCCTGAAAGCATGACATGAATGTTCTTGTCCTCGGTGGCTATGGTTTGATCGGGGACGCTGTCGTCGAACGTCTGCTTCGAGACGGTCATCATGTGGCCGGCCTTGGCCGCAATATCAGGGATGCCGGGCGGCGTCGGCCGGCGGTTCGCTGGATCGCGGCGGACATGTCGAAACTGCTCGCCACCGAAGACTGGCTGCCCGTGCTTGCGGGGATGGACGCGGTCGTCAATGCGGCAGGCGCCTTGCAGGACGGACCGCGTGACAGCCTCGACGCGATCCATCGCGGTTCGTTGGCAGCGCTGCTCGCGGCTTGTGAGCAGGCCGGTGTGTACCGCTTTGTGCAGATCTCGGCGGTCGGCGCCGATCTTGGCTCACTGGATCCCTTCTTCAGCACAAAGGCGCAAGGCGACATGGCCGTCACAAGCTCGTCGCTGGAGTGGACGATCCTGCGGCCGGGCCTGGTGATCGCGCCGGCCGCTTATGGCGGAACCGCACTTTTGCGGGCCCTCGCTGCCTTTCCGTTTTTTGTCCCCGCCGTCATGGCGCGCCAGCCGATCCAGACCGTGGCGGTGACGGACGTCGCCGAGGCGGTCTCGCGCGCGGTTGCCGGATCTCTACCGCCGCGCCTGGCGATCGATCTCGTTGAAACCGAGGCTCGATCGCTGGCTGATGTTCTCGCATCCTTCCGGGCATGGCTTGGCCTTCCGCCGGCCCGCATCGTGGCGATGCCGGCCATCGCCGGCACGCTTGCCGCCGTGATCGCCGACGGTCTAGGCGTGCTTGGCTGGCGATCGCCTTTGCGCAGCGCAGCCCTGGTCGCGCTGCAGCGCGGCGTAACCGGGGACGCCGGACCCTGGAGCGATGTGAGCGGCCACCCGCTTCAGCCTCTGGAAGCGACGCTGGCTGCCATGCCTGCCCACGTTCAGGAGCGATGGTTCGCCCGCCTATGGCTGCTGAAACCGGTCGTGTTCGGCGTGCTCTCCCTGTTCTGGCTGGTCTCCGGCATCATCGGCCTTGTCAGACAGGATACTGCGGCTGACATTCTGATCTCTCATGGCATATCGCCGGCCTTCGCGCTCATACTGGTCATTGCCGGAAGCATTGCGGACATCGTTGTTGGAGCCGCTGTTCTGGTGCGGTCCTACGCGCGTCTTGCCCTGGCTGGAATGATTGCAA
This sequence comes from Mesorhizobium sp. ES1-1, assembly GCF_020164785.1. Classification (GTDB taxonomy): domain Bacteria; phylum Pseudomonadota; class Alphaproteobacteria; order Rhizobiales; family Rhizobiaceae; genus Mesorhizobium. The sequence continues at coordinate 90,744 of NZ_JAIUGX010000007.1, forward strand.
TCACCTTGGCCTATATCGGCGCCGCTACCGCATTTGCGCCCGATCTATGGGTCGATCCCCTTGGCGCAATGGTCAAGGCGATACCCGCGCTTTGCCTTGTCCTGGTGGCCCTGGCGATTCTGGACGAGCGATGAGCATTTGGGCCGACACTTTGCGCTGGCTGCACATCATCGGCGCCGCGGTTCTATTCGGCACCGGCGCCGGCATCGCCTTCTTCATGCTCATGGCGCAACGCAGCGGCCGCGCCGACATCGTCGCTCATGTCGCGGGAACGGTCGTCGTCGCCGACACCATTTTTACGGCCACCGCCGTCATCATGCAGCCAATCACCGGCGTGCTGCTGGCGCGGGCCATAGGCTGGCCGCTGTCCGAAGGCTGGATTATCCTGTCCCTCCTGCTCTATGTCGTCACCGGCCTGTTTTGGCTGCCGGTGGTCTGGATACAGATTCGCATCCGCAACCTGGCCCGGCAGGCGGCCATCGACAATCGCCCACTGCCGCCTGAGGAAAAGCGTCTGTTCCGCATCTGGTTTGTGTTTGGCTTTCCGGCTTTTGCCGCCGTGCTTGCCATTCTGTGGCTGATGGTCACCAGGCCGGAGATAGTGTTCTAGCCCTGGGCCTTTGGCTCGTCCGGCGCGCCGCTCAACCGGCTGTTTCGGACGTGTCAAAGCTCACTCCAGCGCCATCCGCGCAATGCGCACATAGACGCTGTGGTCCGCGCCGTAGAAGATCGGCTTGATCATCGGTAGGCCTTCTGGCGCCTGGCCCAAAAAGCGAAGGCTCTTTCGGAGCCTTCGTGCAATGCTGGCTCTTACGCCATCGCCTTCTGCAAATTCTCGTCGATCTTGTCGAGGAAGCCGGTGGTCGAGAGCCAGGGCTGGTCCGGGCCGATCAACAGCGACAAATCCTTGGTCATGAAGCCCGATTCGACCGTCTGGATGCACACTCTTTCCAGCGTCTCGGCAAAGCGTTTCAGCTCGGCATTGTCGTCGAGCTTGGCGCGGTGTGCGAGGCCGCGCGTCCAGGCGAAGATCGAGGCGATCGAATTGGTCGAGGTTTCCTCGCCCTTCTGGTGCTGGCGATAGTGGCGGGTGACGGTGCCATGCGCGGCTTCGGCTTCGACCGTCTTGCCATCCGGCGTCATCAGGACAGATGTCATCAGGCCGAGCGAGCCGAAACCCTGTGCCACCGTGTCGGACTGGACGTCGCCATCATAATTCTTGCAGGCCCAGACATAGCCGCCCGACCATTTCAGGCTCGACGCCACCATATCGTCGATCAGGCGGTGCTCGTACCACAGCTTCCGCGCCTTGAACTCTGCTTCGAACTCGGCCTCGTAGACCTCCTGGAAAATGTCCTTGAAGCGGCCGTCATAGGCCTTGAGAATGGTGTTCTTGGTCGACAGGTAGACCGGATAATTGCGCAGCAGGCCATAATTCAGTGAGGCGCGGGCGAATTCGCGGATAGACTCGTCGAGATTGTACATGGCCATGGCGACGCCGGAGCCGGGCGCGTCGAATACGTCATGCTCGATCACCTGGCCGTCCTCGCCTACGAACTTGATCGTCAGCTTGCCCTTGCCGGGGAAGCGGAAATCGGTGGCGCGGTATTGGTCGCCGAAGGCGTGACGACCGACGATGATCGGCTTGGTCCAGCCGGGGACCAGGCGTGGCACGTTCTTCATGATGATCGGTTCGCGGAAGATGGTGCCGCCGAGGATGTTGCGGATGGTGCCGTTCGGCGACTTCCACATTTTCTTCAGCTTGAACTCCTCGACGCGCTGCTCGTCGGGGGTGATGGTCGCGCATTTCACGCCGACGCCGTATTTCTTGATCGCGTTTGCCGAATCGATCGTCACCTGGTCGTTGGTTGCGTCGCGGTGTTCGATGCCGAGATCGTAATATTCAAGCTTGAGGTCGAGATAAGGGTGGATGAGCTTGTCCTTGATGAACTGCCAGATGATGCGGGTCATCTCGTCGCCGTCGAGTTCGACGACCGGGTTCGCCACCTTGATCTTCGCCATGAAAGAATGCCTCGTTGCTGGGATTGGGACGGCCTCGCCCGCTTGGCGTTGGGCCGGAGATGCCGCTCGTATATCAAAGCGCTTTTGACCGCGCAAACGGCGATCGGTCTGGAATATGAAGCCATTGTCGACATTTGCGAATGCTTCATTTTCACGGCCGAATATGGCAGGGGACGCTGAAATGCCGCAAACAGCAGTTCATTGACGATCATGCCAGCCACCGAAGACATTTCTCAACACTCCGCCGTAGGCCCGGCCATCATCCTCGTCGAGCCTCAGCTTGGGGAGAACATCGGCATGGTGGCTCGCGCCATGGCCAATTTCGGCTTGGCCGAGCTGCGCCTGGTCAACCCGCGCGATGGCTGGCCGAGCGAGAAGGCTCGCGCGGCTGCCAGTCGGGCCGATCACGTCATCGATGCCGTGAAGGTGTTCGACGACCTTGGCTCGGCACTTGCCGATTTGAACTTCGTCTTCGCCACGACGGCCAGGCAACGCGATGGGTTCAAGTCCGTGCGTGGACCGGTGGAAGCCGGCAGGATGCTGCGGGCTCGCCACGATATGGGGCAGCGCACAGGCATCCTGTTCGGCCGCGAGCGCTTCGGTCTCTACAATGACGAGGTCGGCCTTGCCGACGAGATCGTCACCTTTCCCGTCGATCCCGACTTCTCCTCGCTCAACATCGCCCAGGCCGCGCTGCTGATGTCCTATGAATGGATGAAGTCGGGCCTCCAGGACGAGACGAAGACCAACTTCACCGGTCCGGAGATGAAGCCGGCCAGCAAGGAAGAATTGCATGGCCTGTTCGCCTATCTGGAGGGCGCGCTCGAAGCGCGCGGCTATTTCCGGCCCGCGCCCAAGAAGCCGAAGATGGTGGACAATCTGCGCGCCGTTCTGACGCGCGCCGGCTTCGCCGAGCCGGAACTCAAAGTGCTGCGCGGCATCATCTCGTCGCTCGACAGGTTCTCGCCCGCCATGCCGCGTGGCGACGGTTCGCCGGGCGACGATCCACGGCGTTTGCCGGCGGCCGCCGCACGCGCGCGTAAGGCCGAGGCGGCTTCTCGGACGCACGGGGCCACAAGCGACGATGAGGATATGCCGCTCGGCGGCAAGGGGACCGATAATGGCTGAGCGGCCGATCCTGATGTTCGATTCCGGCATTGGCGGCCTCACCGTGCTGCGCGAAGCGCGGGTGCTGATGCCTGACCGTCGCTTTGTCTATGTGGCCGACGATGCGGCGTTTCCCTATGGCGCCTGGGAAGAACCGGCGCTCAACGCGCATATCCTTGGCCTGTTCGGTGAGTTGCTGGACAGGTTCCAGCCGGAGATTTCGGTCATTCCCTGCAATACGGCGTCGACACTTGTGATCGACGCATTGCGCGATAAATTTCCGGGCCACCCCTTTGTCGGCACCGTGCCGGCCATCAAGCCCGCCGCCGAGCGCACACGCTCCGGGCTCGTATCGGTGCTGGCGACGCCTGGCACGGTCAAACGCCAGTATACGCGCGACCTGATCGGCAAATGGGCGCAGAAATGCCACGTGCGGCTCGTCGGTTCGGACCGCCTGGCGCCGCTGGCTGAAATCTACATGCGGGAGGGGTTCATCGACGAGGAGATCGTGCGTGAAGAAATCGCGCCTTGCTTCGTCGAGATGGATGGTGCGCGCACCGACATCGTCGTGCTCGGCTGTACCCACTATCCCTTCCTGGCCAACCGCATGCGCAAGACCGCGCCGTGGCCCGTGGATTGGATCGACCCGGCGGAAGCGATTGCGCGGCGCGCCATGTCGCTGTTGGCGCCCGTCGACGGCCCGTTGCCGATGGGCGAGCCCGACATTGCCGTCTTCACCTCGGGCAAGGTGGACTTCGCCACCAGCCGGCTCATGCAAGGCTTTGGCCTGAGCACCCGTTAGGCCGGTTCGAAGACGATGCTGCGTTGCTCCGGATCGGCCGAAACGAGCCGGAGCGTCACCCCGTCGCCTTCTGTTGAGCCAGGCGCTTTTACATTCGCAACGATAGGCATGTCGCAAAGCTGGACGCGGAAACGCTGATCGGCGACATCGGTGACAACCGCCTTGAAGATGTCGCCCTCGCGTCCCTTCAGCATCACCGCCTCGGCAAGATCGATGGCAGCGTGCGTTATCCTGGAGGCGCGGGCATCTGCACGGCCCATGACCTTCGGCAATCTGGAAAACGCATCGTTCACGGCCGGTGGAACTGGCTGGCCGTTGGCGATCGCCAGCGCGCAACGCACGACATATCTGTCGGCCAGCCGCCTCAGCGGCGCGGTGGCGTGGGCATAGGTAGCGGCCATGGCCTCGTGCCAGGGGAGGACGCCTTCCTTGTAAGCTTGGTACGACGCGCCGGTGCCGGCATGGCGTATCTCGAGCATCAGCGCGGCCTGTTGCTTGTTGCCCGCGTCCAAGGTCCGTTGATAGTCACTCAGACTGGTCGAAGGGGGCCAGGACAGCCCAAGCGCGCGGGCCGCGTTGCGCAGTCTTTGCACCGCCGAGGCATCCGGCGGCGCCATTACGCGGAACAACCCAGTCCGGTGTGCTAGCATGGCGTCGGCGATCGCCATGTTGGCGGCCAGCGACAGCGCCGCATTGTCCTTTTCGGACTGCAGCTGCGGTCTGAAAGCAAGCTGGAATGTGCCATCGGCGAGCCTTTGCACCTCCTGCTCGGGCGGGTCGACGCGGGAAGCGCCGCGGCGCTCCTCGTTGATCGCCATGCGCCGCGCGATCTCGGCGAAGCCCGTCGGAACGTCGGCGACCCGCACGCTGTCATAGGCGAGCTTGGCGCGGCTGCGGATGACCGCTCGCTCAGCGCCGTCCAGTTTCACCCCTCCGTTCATGGCGACGCGAATTGTGAAAACGATCGCGGGTCGTGGTCCGTCCGGCAACAAGCTTGCGGCCCGCTCGGCGATCACAGGCGGATAGAGCCCGGCTCTCCCGTCGGGCAGGTACACCGTCTCACCTCTTGCCCAGGCTTCCAGATCGACGGCGTCGCCGTCCTCGACAAACCAGGCTACGTCGGCAATCGCATAGTGCAACAGAAGATCGCTGCCGCTCTCGACGATCGCAAACGCCTGGTCCAGATCGGTTGAACTCGCCGGATCGAGCGTCACGAAGGACACCGCCGTTCGATCGGCATGCTCGTTGGGGATTCGTTTGGCCGCAGCCTCTGCGGCCTCCATCACGGCTACCGGAAACCCATCGGGCACGTCGAATTCGGCGCGGATCTTTGCCAGTCCGTCGGCAAGTGCTCGTGAGGGATCAGACAGTGATTTCATGCTGCCGTCCTACACTGGCGGTCAGAACGCGGGAAGGTGCCAACCCGTATCGGACGATCGTATCGCTGGTAAGAAAAAGCCCGCGGCGACTACCGCGGGCTTTGCCGCCCTGTCAGGGCAGGCTTCGATTACCAGCAGCGCCGTACCTTGTAGCGGACGACGTGCCTGTGGCCGTGCCGCCAGACTACTTTCTTCTTGATCACGACACGGCAAGCATGGTGGTGCCGGTGTCCCTGCCAGTGCCTCGCCTCGGCCGGCGCAGGAGAAACGGCCATCGTGCCGGCCAAGACCGCTACGCCTGCCAACGAAAGAAAGAACTTCCTCATAATCTGACTCCTCTAGCTCCAGTCCCTTCCTGGTGCCGTAGGCGCTAAAGCTCCCGCCAAATCCGGCACGCATCAACGCCGAAAACGTGATATGGTTGCGGTTCGCCACGCCATGCGAAAGCTTGACACCGGTTAGATCTCGGTTTAACCAGCCGCCATCACCGGGCAGCGATGTCCGGTGTTTCTTTTGTATATGCAAGGTCGGTATCAGATTGGTACCCGTCTTGTTTGAAATGACGTGTCCCGTGGGTTTTCCGCCGCGTTGCGTGGGAAAACCCTGTCAGGTCTCGAAAACGGAGGCCAGAGGAGGGCGCGTTTCCTTCACCCGCACCATGAGGTTCCGGGTGTGTTTGTTTTGAAAGGGAATGCGATGAGCAAGCGCGAATCCGCGAAGTACAAGATCGACCGTCGTCTCGGCGAAAACATCTGGGGCCGGCCGAAGTCCCCGGTCAACAAGCGCGAATACGGTCCCGGCCAGCACGGCCAGCGCCGCAAGGGCAAGCTTTCCGATTTCGGTCTGCAGCTGCGCGCCAAGCAGAAGCTGAAGGGTCACTATGGCGACGTTTCGGAAAAGCAGTTCCGCAAGGTCTATGAAGAGGCCGACCGCCGCAAGGGCGACACCTCGGAGAACCTGATCGGCCTGCTCGAGTCGCGTCTGGACGCGGTCGTCTACCGCGCCAAGTTCGTGCCGACCATTTTCGCGGCCCGTCAGTTCGTCAACCACGGCCACGTCAACGTCAACGGCAAGCGCGTCAACATCGGCTCGTACCGCTGCAAGCCGGGTGACGTCATCGAAGTACGCGAGAAGTCGAAGCAGCTGGTCATCGTTTTGGAAGCCGTGGGCCTTGCGGAACGCGACGTGCCCGACTACATCGAAGCCGATCACAACAAGATGGTCGCGACCTTCTCGCGCATCCCCGGCCTGGCGGACGTTCCGTTCGCGGTGCAGATGGAACCGAACCTGGTCGTCGAATTCTATTCGCGCTGATCTGCTTCTCTCCGACACATCATCGAAGGCCGCCCGTCGAGGCGGCCTTTTCTTTGTCGGCCACGTCGGCTAATTCCAGGCGCGACGAAGTACCGACCGTCGTTGCTCCAGGATTTTGGAACTGACGCCATGAACATGATGAAAGCCATCGAGGCGTTGGAGCCTGCCGCCGACGGCGAGGGCGGCTTTCATCCGCTGTTTGCCGATGTGCCGTCTTCGGTCGAATTCAACAAGTTGCGCAAGCGGCTGCTTCGGCTTACCCGCCAGGCGATAGACGATTTCGCGATGGTGACTCCAGGACAGCGCTGGTTGGTTGCCCTGTCGGGTGGCAAGGATTCGTACGGCCTGCTCGCAATATTGCTGGATCTCAAATGGCGCGGGCTGCTGCCGGTCGACTTGCTGGCCTGCAATCTCGACCAGGGCCAGCCGGATTTCCCCAAGCACATCCTGCCCGACTATCTCGACAGGCATGCCATTCCACATCGCATCGAATACCAGGACACCTATTCGGTCGTGACCGACAAGCTGCCCCAGGGTAGCACCTATTGCTCGCTTTGTTCGCGGCTTAGGCGTGGCAATCTCTATCGCATCGCGCGCGAGGAGGGGTGCTCGGCCCTGGTGCTCGGCCACCATCGCGAGGATATCCTGGAAACCTTCTTTATGAACCTGTTTCATTGCGGCAAGCTGGCAGCCATGCCGCCGAAGCTACTCAATGACGAGGGCGACGTCATGGTGCTCAGGCCGCTGAGCTATTGCGCCGAAATCGACCTTGAGAAATTCGCGGCGGCGATGCGGTTCCCGATCATTCCCTGCGACCTCTGCGGGAGCCAGGAAGGCCTGCAGCGCAATGCCATGAAGGCCATGCTCGACGATATTGAAAAGCGCATGCCTGGCCGCAAGGAAACGATGCTGCGTGCGCTGTCCAACAGCCGCCCCTCACATCTGCTCGACAGAAAGCTGTTCGATTTTGCAACCCTCAACGAAACCCTTACCACCGGGCAACCCGATGACATTTGACGATACCGCGATCGACTGGCTCGCCGGGCTCCTGTCCGACGCAGCGCAGGCCGAGATCATGCCGCGCTTTCGCCGGCTGGGCGACGGCGACATCCGCCAGAAGACCTCCGCTGCCGATCTGGTGACCGAGGCCGATGTCAACGCCGAGCGGCTGATCACCGCGCGCCTGCTCGAGCGGTATCCCCGAGCGATGGTCGTCGGCGAGGAGGCTTGTTCGGACAATCCGGCGCTTCTTGATGGCCTGGGCGACGCCGATCTGGCTTTTGTTGTCGACCCGGTCGACGGCACATTCAATTTCGCGTCCGGAGTGCCGTTGTTCGGCGTCATGCTGGCGGTCGTGGTCAAGGGCGAGACCGTGGCCGGTATCATCCACGACCCGGTCGGCAAGGATTGGCTGATCGGCGTCAGGGGCGGCGGCAGCCATATCAGGCATGCTCATGGCACTCTCGAGAGAGTGCGGGTGGCGGCGGGCGCACCGATCTCGCAAATGACCGGCGCGGTCTCCTGGCAATATATGGCAGAGCCGGACCGCACGCGGCTCGCTTGCAACCAGACCAAGACGCTGTCGCAGTTCCATTACCGCTGCGCCGCCCATGAATACCGCCTGTTGGCCAGCGGCCATGGCCATTTCGTCGTCTACAACAAGCTGATGCCATGGGATCACCTGGCCGGTGTGCTGATCCATTCCGAGGCCGGCGGCCACGCCGCGCGCTTCGATGGTACGGCCTACCTGCCGTCGCATGTCGGCGGTGGTCTCCTGGTCGCTCCAGACAAGGAAAGCTGGCAGGAACTGCGACGCGAACTGTGGGCTGAGTAGGATGAAATAGCCGCGGCGGGCGCCTGAACCGTAGGCTTGTTCGGTCAAGGCTTAATGTCCTCAAGAGGGGTGTTTCGAGTGAAGCCTCGGTGCGCAATTTTTGCCTCGACTCTTGCCACAATCTTGTTCGCGAACGCCGATGCGGCAATCGCGCAGGAGCGCCCCTGTCGCAGTCGCGATCCCATCGACACGATCAAGGAGATGTCGGAGGCTATCTATGCTTGTTGGAAGCCGCCACCCGGCACCGCGGGCATGTCCGTGACCCTACAGTTCTCGCTTCGCCGTAACGGCACGTTGATCGGCAAGCCTCGCGCCACTTATTCCGACCTGGGAGACGATCAACAGCTCAGCCGGGCGTTCATGGCATCCATCCTGAAGGCACTCGACGAGGCCCTGCCGTTGCCCTTCTCGGACAGCATGGGTGGAGCAATCGCGGGACGGATGCTTGTTCCTCGCTTTACAGCGGCGCTAGAAGGTACATCCTAGGCAAGACGTATCGCATGACAAATGGCAGCGATACGCACAAACAGCAATCAATGCAGGTCGGTGACGTGCCCTGAAACAGGTGCATTTTGCGGCCGGAACATCTTGCCGCGCTCGGCGATGAGGATCATCAGCAGCGCTGCGACAGAGACACTGCAGAATCCGGCGGCAAGCGGCGTCACCGTGCCGTTGAAAGCCTGGCCGATCAGCGTGCCCAGAATACCGCCGAGAAACGTCTGCATGAAGCCCAGGATGGACGACGCCGTGCCGGCCAGCTGGCCGAGCGGCTCCATGGCAAGCGCATTGAAATTTGCACCGAGGGCGCCGAAGGGAAGCATGGCGCTGGCAAAGAAGGCAACGAATAGCCAGAGCGGCATCTTCATTTCCAGCGAGACGACCAGCCAGACCAGGCTGATGACCAGAAACAGCAGCAGCGCGCTCTGCGACAGGCGGCGCATGCCGATACGGCCGACGAGGCGCGAGTTCAGATAATTGGAGAAGGCGAGCACGCCCGCGACCGCCGCGAAGATGACCGGGAACATCTCGCCGACTTGGAAAATGTCGATATAGATCTGCTGTGCCGAGGCGATGAAGCCGAACATGGCGGCGAAGATAAAGGTGCTGGCGAACGCGTAGCAGATGGCTATGCGGTTGGTGAGCACGATGCGGAAACCGCCAAGGATGGATGACGCCGTCAGTGGCCGGCGATACTCTGGATGCAGCGTCTCAGGCAGGCGCAGCAGCGACCAGGCGGATACGAGGAGCGCCCCGACGGCCATGGTGACGAAAATCCAGTGCCAGGTGGCGAACAGCATGATGAACTGGCCGATGCCGGGCGCAATCACCGGTATCGCCATGAACACCATGAAGATCAGCGACATCACCTCCGCCATGCGCCGGCCGTCGAACGTGTCACGCACGATCGAGACGGCGATGACGCGGGTGGCGGCGGCGCCCAGGCCCTGAACGAACCGGCACAACAGAAGTGTTTCAAAGCTCGGTGCGATGGCAGCGGCTGCGGCAGCGGCGACGTAGATCACCAGCCCCGCCACCAGCGGCGCGCGACGACCGAAACGGTCCGACAGTGGGCCGAAGACCAACTGGCCGCCGCCAAAGCCCAAAATGTAGGCTGTCACCACATATTGCCGGTGGTTTTCATTCTCCACGCCGAGCGACGCGCCGATCTGCTGCAGCGCCGGAAGCATGATGTCGATGGCCAGCGAGTTCAGCGCCATCAAAGCCGCGCAGAGCGCGATGAACTCCCAGCGCGGAATGGGCAGCTTGCGTGCCGATCGCTGCGCTGTCGATTGCTGGTCCACGGCAAGTCCGATCTCTGAAAACGAAAATGCGCCGGCGGGCCGGCGCATTGCCTCGTTCTGGTCCCGATATCAGGGACATGAAAAATTGCCGGGAATGATTCCTCGGCGCCTGATGCAAGTCTCGATCGACATGCACCGATGAAGTTCAGGCGGTGGCTTTGACGCTGACGCCCTTCTCGACGAGGAACGTCTGCAGTTCGCCCGCCTGGAACATCTCGCGGATGATGTCGCAGCCGCCCACGAACTCGCCTTTGACATAGAGCTGAGGAATCGTCGGCCAGTTGGAATATTCCTTGATCCCCTGGCGCAGCTCGGCCGAGTCAAGGACGTTCACGCCTTTGTAGTCGGCGCCGATGTAGTCGAGTATTTGGACGACCTGGCCGGAGAATCCGCATTGCGGGAAGCCGGGCGTGCCCTTCATGAAAAGCACAACCTCGTTCGTCTTCACTTCATTGTCGATGTAGTCGTTGATACCGCTCATGGAATATCCTTTCACGCCTGTGGGAGTCAGGCTCGAAGCATTCCTTTCAAATAAACCCATAGAGTGCCCGAAACAAGACATTAGCCGCGCAGCCCGAGAAATGGCGCAAAGGATGGGCCGCCTTGGGCCAAGAGCTTGTCGGCGGACCTCTCAGTCCGGTACGCTGGTCTGCAGGGCGAGCGCATGCAGCACACCGCCCATATTCCCCTTCAGCGCGTCATAAACCATCTGGTGTTGCTGCACGCGGCTCTTGCCGCGAAAGCTCTCGGCAACCACCTCCGCCGCGTAATGGTCGCCGTCGCCTGCAAGATCGCGGATGGTTACCTGGGCGTCGGGAATGCCGTCCTTGATCAGTTTTTCGATGTCGTGGGCGTCCATTGCCATGGCGAAATTCCTGTTTCGGGCGGGCAGCTAGGCGGCAGCCCGTGCGAGGAGAATGAGAGTCGGGCTGAGACTAAAGCGTTTCCGGTTCGGATTGAAGCGCTTCCGTCCTGCCGGATTGATCGAGGGATTAAATGGTCTCCTCCGGCCGAACCGCATCGTCCGTGGGGCCATCTTCGCGCATCGAGAAGATACGGCCAAGGCTGAAGACCAACACATAGAGCGGCACGTTGACCAGAATGTTGGCGATCGGCAGGTAACTGGTCGCCTGCCAGAGGGGTGAAAAAAAGGGCTGGCCGTAGCCATCGCAGACCAGCGAAGACCCATATTCCCACAGAGCTCCAATCGCAGCCGCGGCTGCGAAAAGCTTGATGCAGGTGCTGATCTGTCGTGTCCGCCCGAGTTCCGGCAGAAGCCGGTCCCAAAGCACCAGGCAGACGATGGGAACCGCGTAGACCAGATTCTGCAGAACCAGCATCGGCAGCGTTCCATTGGCCGATACGAGGAACTGGTCACGCCTTTCCAGCAGCGGGCAAAGCTCGCTCGAGGTCGTCGAAAGCAGGAAGAAGACGAACGGCCCCAGCAGCCAGAAGAAGAACAGCGAGGGCCAGAATACGACCGCAAGCAGGGCGCGGACAGCCAGTTTGTTCAACTGGCTAGATCCATGAAGCGGGGGAACCAGCCATCGTGGGCTGCGCTCAGCTCAGTGACCGGAATCGCCCGCGCTTCACCAAGTTTCAGGGCGTTGCCGCCGGTCGAGCCGATCCAGGGCGCGAAGATGCCGAGCTCGCCCTGCTGCTTGCGGATCGTGTCCCATTCATCGCCATGCGGATCGATCGACAGCGTCAGGAGGTAGCGGCCTTGATCTTCGCCGAACCAGACCGGGATCGGGTCGGTGCCAAGAAGCCCGGGGATAGTCGCGCCGATACCGGAGGCCATTGCCATCTCCGCCAGTGCCACCGCGATGCCGCCGTCGGAGACGTCGTGAGCGGCGGTGACGATGCCGGACGCGATCAGTGAGCGTACATGATCGCCGACGCGCTTTTCGTGGGTGAGGTCAACGGGCGGAGGCGGACCATCCGTGCGGCCATGGATATCGCGCATATAGACCGACTGGCCAAGGTGTGTGCCCCAGGAGGGGGGCGCGCCCACCAGCAGGATCATCTGGTCCTCGGCCGCGAAACCGATCCGCGTCATCTTCGACCAATCGTCGATCAGCCCGACACCGCCGATGGTCGGCGTTGGCAGGATGCCCTGGCCGTTGGTCTCGTTGTAAAGCGAGACATTGCCGGACACGATCGGGAAGCCGAGCGCCCGGCAGGCGTCCCCGATGCCCTTCACCGCGCCGACCAGCTGGCCCATGATTTCCGGCCGCTCGGGATTGCCGAAATTGAGGTTGTCGGTGGCCGCGAGCGGCAATGCGCCAGTGGCGGTCAGGTTACGCCAGCACTCCGCCACGGCCTGCTTGCCGCCCTCATATGGGTCGGCCTCGCAATAGCGGGGCGTGACGTCGGATGAGAAGGCCAGCGCCTTGGTGGCATGCCCTTCCACCCTCACCACCCCGGCGTCGCCGCCCGGCAACTGGAGGGAATTGCCCTGGATCAGCGTGTCATATTGTTCCCACACCCAACGCCGCGACGACAAGTCCGGTCCGCCGAGCAGCTTCAGCAGCGCCTCCGCGACATCAGCGCGGGGAGCGTCATCGGCCGCAAGCGGCGCCGGTTTCTTCGATTCGACCCAGGGCCGGTCATATTCGGGCGCCTTGTCGCCAAGATCCTTGATCGGCAGATTGGCGACCTCGTCGCCCTGATGCAGGACGCGGAAGCGCAGATCATCCGTGGTCCTGCCGACAATGGCGAAGTCCAGGCCCCATTTGTGGAAGATGGCCTCGGCTTCCTTCTCCTTCTCGGGGCGCAGCACCATCAGCATGCGCTCCTGGCTCTCCGACAGCATCATCTCATAGGCGCTCATGCGCTCCTCGCGCACAGGCACCTTGTCGAGGTCGAGCTCGATGCCGAGATCGCCCTTGGCGCCCATCTCGACCGCCGAGCAGGTGAGACCGGCGGCCCCCATGTCCTGGATGGCGATGACGGCGCCCGAGGCCATGAGTTCGAGGCATGCCTCCAGCAGGCACTTTTCGGTGAACGGGTCGCCGACCTGCACGGTGGGACGCTTCTCGTCGATCTTGTCGTCGAATTCGGCCGAGGCCATGGTGGCGCCGCCCACGCCGTCCCGGCCGGTCTTGGCGCCGAGATAGACGACCGGCAGGCCGACGCCCTTGGCTTCAGACAGGAAGATCCCGTCGGTCTTGGCCAGGCCTGCTGCGAAGGCATTGACCAGGATGTTGCCATTGTAGCGCGCATCGAAATTGACTTCTCCGCCGACCGTGGGCACCCCGAAGGCATTGCCGTAGCCGCCGACGCCGGACACCACGCCAGAGACGAGATGCCGGGTCTTAGGGTGGTCCGGAGCGCCGAAGCGCAGCGCGTTCATCGCCGCTATCGGCCGCGCGCCCATGGTGAACACATCCCGCAAAATGCCGCCGACGCCGGTCGCCGCGCCCTGATAGGGCTCGATGTAGGATGGGTGGTTGTGGCTCTCCATTTTGAACACGACGCAGTCGCCGTCGCCTATGTCGACGACACCCGCATTCTCGCCTGGGCCCTGGATGACCCTCGGCCCTGTTGTCGGCAATGTCCGCAGCCACTTCTTCGAGGATTTGTAGGAGCAATGCTCATTCCACATCGCCGAAAAGATGCCGAGTTCGGTGAAGCTCGGCTCGCGGCCTACAAGATCGAGGATGCGCTGATACTCGTCGGACTTTAGCCCGTGCGAGGCGATGAGTTCGGGGGTGATCGGCACTGAATTGGAAATGGTCATGTCGGCAGTTGTGTCCTGGGGATCGAGTCCCGTCTTATCGCAAGCTTTGAGGCCAATACACCCGTCAGCGGGCGAAAAAAGACAGAAAGCTTCAACGGCGGCGGCCGCGCCGTCAGGCTACCTTGGGCGGGGCGGTGCCGATCGCGGAACGCTATGGCATTCCGGTCGTTAGGTCTTGAACCAATCAGGAGATCCCGACCATGGCCGAAAAGCAAGACAAGAAGGAAAGCCCGCTCTCGGACAAGGAGGCGCTGCATATCGCGGAGACCACCGACGTTTCGCCCGGGCAGGCCAAGGAACTGGCCAAGAAGCACGGTAAGGAAAATGCCGAAAAGGAAGCCAAGAATTTCAAAGCCGAAGGTTGATCTCAGCCTCCGTCTGCCCGCACTAGGGTGAAGGAACGACCTGTCTCAACTTTAAGAGAAGCTGTCATAGCCGGCGCGGCCTTCGTCGAGAAGCCGGCGGATCACGGCAACGCCCTCGGCGACATCGCGGTGATGTCTCGGCTGTGAGATTCCAAAGCGTACGCCGTGGAAAACCTGCTCCGAACGCCCGGCCTTGAACTCATCCTCGTCATCGATCAGGACGCCATGCTCGAGGCAGGCGTTCTTGAAAGTGCCCGACAGCCAGGGATCGGGCAGGGTGAGCCAGACAAAGGGCACGTTGTCGTGTGACTTGAACGAAAAGCCGGCCAGGGTGTCGCGGACGATCGCGATGCGAGCCTGGATTTCGGCGATGGCGCTCATGCGTATTTGCGCGGCTTGGCCTGACAGCACCAAACGGCTGTTCACCTCGGCCAGCAGGAATGGCATGCCGCCGGTGATCATTTTGTGGGCGACACGGATGCGATGGCGATAGGCGGGCGGGCAGGCAAGCCAACCGCCACGAATGCCTGCCGCTACCGATTTCGAGAGACCACCCGCCACGATGGTCCGCTCGGGCGCGTATTCGGCCAGCAATGGCGTCGGATCATCGGTCAGATGGCCATAGAGATCGTCTTCGATAAGAACGACATTGTATTCGCGCGCGATCCGGGCGACCGCCTCGCGACGTGAGGCTGACAGCGTCACCAAGGTGGGATTCTGCGCCGTCGGCATCAGAAAAATCATCCTCGGGTGCTTTTGCGCGCAGACACGCTCGAAATCGGCGGGGTCGATCCCTTCATCATCCGAGGCCACGAGTGCGACTCTCCGCCCGATAAGGCCTGCGCTGCGTGAAATCTGCGAATAGGTCAGGTGCTCGAAGGCAACATAGTCGCCCGGTGTGGTCAAGGCGGCGATCGCGGCCATCACAGCGGCATGGGTGCCGAGCGTTGGAACGACGGCATCGGCAGTCGGGGCGAAGGCATTTCGCGACAACCACCGGGCACCGGCTTCGTGCCAGCGGTCCGGAAAATCCCGCGTGTAGCTAGAAATCTCATGCGGATAATCCTGCGCCGCACGCGACAGGACATCGGCGACAATGGCTCCCTGGCCGACATCCGGTGCCGCCGTGCTGTCGAAGCGCAGCTTGCCGCGAGGCACATCCACGCCGCGCGTCCCCTCCATGCCGATGTCGG
Source organism: Mesorhizobium sp. ES1-1 (assembly GCF_020164785.1). GTDB lineage: Bacteria > Pseudomonadota > Alphaproteobacteria > Rhizobiales > Rhizobiaceae > Mesorhizobium. The sequence continues at coordinate 106,304 of NZ_JAIUGX010000007.1, forward strand.
GAGCGTGGAGCTCGGGCTTGCCCTCCGCGTGCTGGGCCAGCACAAAGGTTCCCCGGCCGACTTCTCCGCTCACCAGCCCACGCTCGCGCAGCAATTGGTAGGCACGACCCACCGTGCCGACAGTGGCGCCGATGTCATAGGCCAGATCGCGTTGCGGAGGCAGCTTCGCACCGGCGCCGATGATGCCCCGGTCGATATCCGCTTCAATGGAATCCGCCAGCCTTTGATAGAGCGGGCCGGAGCCGGTTAGGTCTGGACGCCAATTTGTCATGGTGACAAGTTTTAGATTGCACCGATACATTAGTCAATCCATATCGACGATGGCGCTAAGACGGCGCCGACGAATAATATCGGTAGAGTGAAATGAACACAATAGACACAATCCGCCCCTCGCAAACCAAGTCATTGATTCAGATCAGGCGCCCATGGAGCGTCCGAGACTTCGTCGGCCGCACAGTTCACGTCGCCGCATCGTTCGCCAAATGGGTTGGAACCATGATGGATCGTCGGAGGAGCCGGCTGGCATTGCTTGAAATGACGGATGATCAGCTCAAGGACATTGGCCTCTCGCGCGGCGATGCCTATCGCGAAGGAATCAGGGCCTTCTGGGATTGAGCCTAGCGGAGCCTCGATTCTTTGGTGCGTGCAATGCGATGGTCCGCCAGAACCGCGATTATGCAGAGGAATAGAAAAAGTCCTGTGATGGCCATTGCGGAAATGGCGACGCTGCCGGCGCCATTACGGGCGACATCCAAAAAGGGGTAGGGCACTTCGCCGGCTATCGGCGCGCGCGCCAGCGCGTAGACGAGGTAGCCCACGGGGTAAAGCAGGCAGCAGGATATATCGCTCCAGCGAGTCTTACCGTCGGCACCCGATACCAGCCACCAGAGCACGAACAGCACCGGCGTCACATAATGCAGGAGGATGTCGCAGAGCAGGAAAAGGCCTTGTGGATGCCAGAGCCTTGCCAGCACCGCGGCATAGACGATGAAGACAAGCACGATCGAAACTGCAACGCCGGCTCGCATCCGCGGTCCCGCGAAAGCCGGCAACCATGAGTAGCCGGTGGACGAGATCAGCGAGATATGGACCAGCACCGCGCCGATATTCGTCAAGATGGTGAAAAAGCTGAAATAGAATACGATCGATGCAGGCAGGCTGCGCCCGGCTTCGACCGAGGCCGGAATGGTAATGCACAACTGCAGGACAAGTCCGACCAGACCCAAGGCCAAACCTGATACCTGCAGAAATCTACCCACCGCTAGGCGGTCGCAGCGCAGGCCGGGTTGCCGGCTTGCCAGCGAGCGATGTCCGAACCAATACGCGCGCCAAGCGGATCGGTCATCAGCGGCCCGAATGCTTCGACGCGGCTAGAATTGCCTCGCGCCTGCACGACCAGCAATGGTTTGCCGCCATAGTGCTTGGCCGGCACCAGCAGGAACCGCGGTGTGCCACTAAAGGAATTCAGTTCGTTGGCCATCTGATATTGCTTGAACGCCGGGTCCTTGCTCGCGATCCAGCATTTGTGAGCCGCGATAGCCACCTGTTCCATGGCGAGCAATGAAGCACTCTTGCCCGAGGGGACCGACACACTGTTCTTCGGCGCCGACTGGCACGATGTCAGCGCGAGCCCCGCCGCCGCGACGAGAACGACCATCCTCTTCCTGATCAAGCGGCACCCATTTCAAGCTCAGACAGAAACAGCTTCAGGCCATCGGTCATCTCGCCCCACACACGCGACAATGCCGGATGCTGGGAAGCGATCTGTTCATAGGCGTCGAATTTGGGATAGGCGTCGAGCAACTCATGGCGACCGGTCATGACGCGGAAATTGTTGAAGATGAACCGCGTCGGCGTAAGCCAGGCATCGGCAAAGCTGATGTCGTCACCCAGCGCGAAGGGTCCCTGCGCCATGCGTGCCTCGATCCCTGCCAGTCCATGGTGCAGTCGGGCGAACTGGGCGTCGATCTCGGCATTGTTTTTCTTCGGCACGGAATGCAGCTCGAAAAGCTTCATTGTCGGCGTCAGCACGTCGAGGTCGGTGATGCGTGCAAACATGCGCACCAGCGCGCGGTCCTTGGAATCGGCCGGCAGCAGCGCGGGCTCAGGAAAGCGTTCCTCGAGATATTCGGCGATAACGACCGATTCGACGATGGTCTCGCCGGAGCCGGTGATCAGCACCGGGATCCGGTTCATCGGCGAGATCGCGCGAAACTCCTCCGGAATGGGAAAACCCGCGGGCGGGGCGATGATCTTGAGCGGCACGTCCTTGATATAGGCCAGTGCCCGCACAATGGACGAGTAAGGCGACAACGGCCGCGAATAGAGTTTCATGACCGTCTCTCTCCCAAGAGCTGTGGACTTGATGTCCCTGTGAATCTTGCCGCGTCGGCGGCCGAAATCGTCAAGCGGCTATGCCCAGGGCACTCTCGAACAGTGCCCTTCCATCATTGCCGCCATGCGCCGCTTCGATCAGGTTTTCGGGATGCGGCATCAGGCCCAGCACATTGCCCTTTTCGTTGATGATGCCGGCGATGTCATTGATCGAGCCGTTCGGGTTGGTGCCTTCGGCATAGCGAAACACCACCTGGCCTTCGCCTTCGAGACGGGCGAGCGTGTCGGCGTCGGCGAAATAATTGCCGTCATGATGGGCGACCGGCGTCCGGATGATCTGGCCGGGCTGATAACGACGGGTGAACATCGTGTTGGCATTAGCGACCTGAAGCTTTACCTGTCGGCAGACGAACTTCAGCGAAGTGTTGCGCATCAAGGCGCCCGGTAACAGGCCGGCCTCGACCAGGATCTGGAACCCGTTGCAGACGCCGATGACCGTTACGCCCCTGGCAGCCTGTTCGGCGACCGCCCGCATCACCGGCATGCGCGCCGCGATCGCGCCGCAGCGCAAATAGTCACCGAACGAAAAGCCACCCGGAATGGCGATTAGGTCGACATCGGGGATTTCGGTATCGGTCTGCCAGACGGTGACCGGTGGTGTCCCGGAGATCTTCGTCAGCGCGGCGATCATGTCGCGGTCGCGGTTGAGGCCCGGCAGGAGAACGACGGCGGATTTCATGACATGTCCAACTGATTCAAGAGGCATATCCGGAAATTGCGTATCGGGAGCGTATTTACGGGTCAAGCGCCAGTTAAGGCTTTTAAGCTATTTTGCGGTTGCAAACTGGGCAGGCAAATTTGAAGAGCGGCTGGGAACTCAAATTCGAAGACCGACATTGGGCATCTGGTGTTTCGGGTGCGACGGTGATACTGTTGTCGGCATTCATTTATGCATTTTTCTCTCAGGCCGACGCCAATTTCGCTACGGCGTTCTCGAGAGTTTTTTCGCTTAAAGTCGATCTTGGACTTTGCTCTCCAGCCTTCGCCAGTTTAATCATGGCCCAGATTGCCTATGCACTGGCGATTTGCCTCGTCCTGCTAGGATTATTATTTGCCCTTGGCGTTGCCGCCATTGCTGATGCTGCCGGCAGGATGCGGTATCTCAAGCTTGCGCTAGGAACACTAGTAGTGCTTCTCATCTTTTTGGCATTGGCCATGAAAGACAACGGCCTTTGGCTTAGCTCTGCCGGTCGCAGATCTGTTGCGACGTATTTGAGTATAACGGATGCGTGTACAAAAAGTCTAAGAACCGACTTCCTACGTATCTATGTCATGAGCGCTTGGCTTTTCATCGGATCGTGGATAGCCATCACGATGAATATCGTATCGTTTAGGATTATATACTTTAGGAGAAACTACAACGACCTGCCGAAGGATCCAGAGTTTCGCGCCGAAATATTAGCGATCCGCGTCAAGTACGGTGCCGTTCACCGGCCGATTCAGAAGCCGCCGTGGACATTTTCCCTGATAGCTTTTGTAGGGTTCTTGCTATGCATAGCGCTGCACAGCCTGTACAAGTTGGCGGTCGTTTTAGGCGCCGTGTAGGCGCAATCCGATACGCTCAAGCGGGGCATAGACGAGCTAGCACGTTTCAGGTATCCACGCCTCCGGCACAACCTCAGATCAGCGTCACGCTGTAATTCTCAATCACCGTGTTCGCCAGCAGCTTGTCGCACATGGCCTTGAGATCCGCCTCGGCCTTGGCCCTGTCGCCCTCGGCGAGTTCGACGTCGAAGACTTTGCCCTGGCGCACAGCGCCGACGCCACCGAAACCCAGGCCGGACAAGGCGTGCTCGATCGCTTTGCCTTGCGGGTCGAGAACGCCGTTCTTGAGGGTGACGGTAATGCGGGCTTTGATCACGCTGGACATGCTCCTGTTTGCTCTTAGTGAGGCTTGCCTTTGATGCCCTCGGTCGAGGCGACAAGAACCGGGCCGGTCGGGCGCGGCGGCTCGTTTTCGTTCATGATGCCGAGGCGGCGGGCGACTTCCTGATAGGCCTCGACAAGACCGCCCATATCGCGGCGGAAACGGTCCTTGTCGAGCTTGTCCTGTGTCGCAACGTCCCAAAGACGGCAGGAATCTGGCGAAATCTCGTCGGCGACGACGATGCGCATCATGTCGCCTTCGAACAGCCGGCCGCACTCGATCTTAAAGTCGACCAGCTGGATGCCGACACCCATGAACAGGCCGGAGAGGAAGTCGTTGACGCGGATGGCCAGCGCCATGACATCGTCGATCTCCTGGGGGCTCGCCCAGCCGAAGGCGGTGATGTGTTCTTCCGATACCATCGGGTCGTCGAGCGCGTCGGCCTTGTAATAGAACTCGATAATCGAGCGCGGCAGGACGGTGCCTTCCTCGATGCCGAGGCGCTTCGACAGCGAACCGGCGGCGACATTGCGCACAACCACTTCGAGCGGAATGATCTCGACTTCCTTGATCAGCTGCTCGCGCATGTTGAGCCGGCGAATGAAATGGGTCGGAATGCCCATGCGGTTCAAATGATTGAAGATGTACTCGGAAATGCGGTTGTTGAGCACACCCTTGCCGTCGATGACCTCGTGCTTTTTCTTGTTGAACGCTGTGGCATCATCCTTGAAGAACTGGATAAGCGTGCCTGGTTCGGGTCCCTCATAGAGGATCTTGGCCTTGCCTTCATAAATGCGGCGGCGATTTTTCATCTGATTTTTCTCTGGATTTCCGGCAGGCGGCAAGCGACCATTTCCTGTCCGTTCGCCTGAAATGGTGTGGCGAGTGCAGGGTTCAATGCCGGGTCTATCCCAATCACACGATTTGCTCAATCGACAAATCCTTTCAATCAACCTCTTTAGGGACCGAAATGCCGCAGTGCAGCAAGGTGCGAACCGTATTGACCGCCCAAGGACCTTTTGATTTGTGCTTTGTCAGCACATATACACCGTCACCAGCGAATCGATTTCCATCGGAGGGATGCCATGAGCAGCATGAAGGATCGCGAAGAGGGCTTTGAGCGCAAATTCGCATTCGACGAGGAGCTTCGCTTCAAGGCAGCGGCGCGCCGCAACAAGGCGCTTGGCCTCTGGGCCGCCGAAAAGCTTGGCAAGTCGGGGGCCGATGCCGACGCCTATGCCAGGGAAGTGGTTGTGTCGGATATCGAGGAGGCCGGGGACCACGACGTCTTTCGCAAGATCCGCAAGGACTTCGATGCCGCCGGCATCGACCAGTCCGATCATCAGATCCGCCGGACCATGGACGAACTGATGGCGCAGGCGATCGAGCAGATCAAGAACACCTGATAAGCACCACTGGACCAATCGACCGCCCGGCCTACCCGGGCGGTTTTTCTTTGCCTTCGCGGCAGTTTCCGGTTGAACTGCGCTTCCTCAATTAGGAAAGACACGGATGTCCCTCAAAACCCGCCTGGCGGCCGACGAAACGCTGCTTACCGCATGGTCCGGCGTCCCGGATGCCCTGACCGTCGAGATCGTCGCAAAGCAGGGCTTTGACGCCGTCACCCTCGACATGCAGCATGGCGGCCACCACGAGGACAGCGTCCTGCGCGGTTTGGCCCCCGTCCTTGCGGCCAACAAGCCGGCCCTGGTGCGTATCCCGGTCGGCCGCTTCGATATGGCGAGCCGCGCCCTCGATTTTGGCGCTGAGGCCGTCATTGCGCCGATGGTGAATTCGGTGGCCGATGCCAAACTCTTCGCCGCGGCCATGAAATACCCGCCGCTGGGCGAGCGCTCATGGGGCCCCACCTACGCGTTTCCGCGCCATGGCAAGGGCGACCAGGCCGAATGGCTGCGCGACAGCAACCAGCGCACCATGGCCTTCGCGATGGTCGAGACGCGTGCAGCGCTCGATGCGCTCGACGGCATCCTCGACACGCCGGGCATTGATGGCATCTTCCTTGGGCCGTCCGACTTCTCGATCGCATGGACCAATGGCGGGACTGTCAATTCGACGCTGGAAGACATGATGGAGACGGTGGCCTCGGTCGCCGCCCGCACCCGCCAAGCCGGAAAACACGCGGCGATCTATGTCGTCGAGCCGGAGATCGCCGGCCGGGTCGTGGCGATGGGCTACCGGCTGCTGGCAATGGGGTCGGAGCACGCGCTGATCGGGCTCGGCGCCAAGACGCTCATCAAGAGCGTACGCGACTCGCTCGGCTCCTGAAGCGGTTCAGGCTTTCAGGTCAGTCATGAATTTGGCGAAGGTCATCGAGCCCTCGGGCCATGGCCCGAATCCAGAATCCGCGTTGAGGTGCCCCGTTTCGCCGGCGTCGACGAACAGCGAGCCCCACGCGGCGGCAATGTCCTCGGCGACATCGAAAGCGCAGAACGGGTCGTTGCGGCTGGCGATCACCAGCGACGGGAAAGGCAGCGGGTCGCGCGGGTAGGGACCGAAGGTCATCAGATGCCTTGGCCTGATCTCGGGATTGGCGACATCCGGCGGTGCCACCAGAAATGCGCCGGCGACAGGCTTCTGGAACCGGGGAATAGCCTGTATGACGGCGGCTACGCCCAGGGAATGGGCGATAAGGACTACTGGCCGTTCCGCCTCGTTGACAGCCTTGGCGACGTTGGCGGTCCAGTCCTCGCGGACCGGTTTTGACCATTCGGCCTGCTCCACCCTGCGGGCGGTCGACAGCTTGGACTGCCAGCGGCTCTGCCAATGCTCTGGTCCCGAGTTGGTGTAGCCGGGGACGATGAGAATATCCGCGTCTTTAACTTTCATCGCGCTGAGATAGCGATCGGCGTCGCCGCGTGCAACGGCCACAATCGGCACCCCTGATCATAATAGTGAACACCATGTTCGCTTATTGCCATCTTGTGTGAACGATCTCGATGGATGATTTGTTCTAGGAGCAGAAACAGCCGTGCGAGAACCCTGATTTGGAGCTTACACGACGGACAATCATCGGCGGCGCGGGACTTCTCGCACTAGGAGTTTCACCGCTTGCCGGCCGAACGGAGCATCTGATGACTGAATTGCCTTTTGCCGCTACCACCCCTGTCAGCGTTTCCCGAGTCGGGTTGAAGGCGCGCGATGCCGAAAGCCTCGCTGCCTATTATCGCACTGTCGTCGGATTGCAGGAGCTCAGCCGCGCCGATGGCGCGATCACACTGGGCGCCGCAAACCGTCCGTTGTTGGTTCTAGAGCCGGACGCGGCCGCAAAGCCCGACGACCCGCGAAGCGCCGGGCTCTTCCACACCGCGTTCCTGCTGCCCAGTCGCGCTGATCTCGGCCGCTGGATCAATCATGCCATTGCAAACAAGATCGCCATCGAGGGCGCTTCCGATCACCTCGTCAGCGAAGCGCTGTATATGACTGATCCCGAAGGCAACGGCATTGAAATTTATGCCGACCGCAGCCCGCGCGACTGGAAGTGGAATGGCGACAAGGTGGCGATGGCGACAGAGCGGTTAAACATACCAGCAGTTGTCGGCAGCGTGCCCGCTGGTGATGCCGGGTGGCAGGGCGCTCCTGAAACCAGCATTGTCGGCCACGTCCATCTCCGCGTCGGCAGGCCGGAAGACGCCGAAGCGTGGTGGAACCGGGAGTTCGGCTTCAGCACGGTGGCCAGATATGGCGGCCAGGCCGTGTTCCTCTCATCGGGCGGTTATCACCACCACATCGGCGCCAACGCCTGGCAGAGCTCGGGCGCGGGCCGACGCGATCGAAGCCGCTCCGGGCTGGCATGGGTCGAAATGCGTTCGGACAATGTGGCTGGAGAAACGACCCGCGAGGATCCCTGGGGCACAGTGATCAGGACTGTCCCCGGCAAGGCGTGATTGCGGCTTGCTTCACAAGTGGCGGTATTGGCGAAAAGCATTCTCCCGGCAGGTGACGGGAGAGTGTAAGCTTGCGCTACGCCTCGCCGAATACCCGCCTGAAGATCGTGTCGACGTGCTTGGTGTGGTAGCCCAAGTCGAATTTCTCACGAATTTCCGCTTCCGGCAGGGCTGCGGTCACTTCCTTGTCTGCCAGCAGTTCCGCCAGAAAATCAGCGCCTTGTTCCCAGACCTTCATCGCGTTGCGCTGCACGAGGCGGTAGGAATCCTCACGCGACAGGCCGGCTTGCGTCAGCGCCAGCATGACGCGCTGCGAATGGACGAGGCCGCGGAACTTGTTCATGTTCTTCAACATGTTCTCGGGATAAACAAGCAGCTTGTCGACTACACTGGTCAGCCGGGACAGCGCGAAATCGAGCGTCACCGTCGCGTCCGGGCCGATCATGCGCTCGACCGACGAGTGCGAAATATCGCGCTCGTGCCAGAGCGCCACATTTTCCATCGCCGGCAGCGCCATCGAGCGAACCATGCGCGCAAGGCCTGTGAGATTCTCGGTCAGCACCGGATTGCGCTTGTGCGGCATTGCCGACGAGCCCTTTTGCCCGGGGGAGAAATACTCTTCCGCCTCCAGCACCTCGGTGCGCTGCAGATGCCGGATTTCGATCGCCAGCCGCTCGATGGACGAGGCTATGACGCCAAGCGTGGCGAAGAACATCGCGTGGCGGTCGCGCGGGATGACCTGGGTCGAGACCGGCTCTGGCTTCAACCCGAGCCTGGCGGCCACATGCTCCTCGACATAAGGGTCGATATTGGCAAAAGTGCCGACCGCCCCGGAAATAGCGCAGGTGGCGATGTCTTCCCTGGCGTGGACGAGCCGCTCGCGGCAGCGCGAGAATTCGGCATAGGCCTGCGCCAGCTTGACGCCGAAGGTCGTCGGCTCGGCGTGGATGCCGTGGCTGCGCCCGATGGTGACGGTGTCCTTGTGCTCGAAGGCGCGCCGCTTGAGCGCCGCGAGCAGGCCTTCGATGTCGGCGAGCAGGATGTCGCTCGCCCGTGTCAACTGCACCGCGAAGCAGGTGTCGAGAACGTCCGACGACGTCATGCCCTGATGGATGAAGCGGGCGTCCGGTCCGACGAATTCGGCAAGATGGGTGAGGAAGGCGATGACGTCATGCTTGGTGACACGCTCGATCTCGTCGATAGCGTCGACATCGAACTCCGCGGCCCCGCCCTTTTCCCAGATGGTCCTGGCGGCCTCTTTCGGGATCACGCCGAGTTCGGCCAGCGCGTCGCAGGCATGGGCCTCGATCTCGAACCAGATGCGGAACCGGGTTTCTGGCGACCAGATGGCGACCATTTCCGGCCGGGAATAACGAGGGATCATCGGTCAGTCCTGACGTGGCGAGGAGTTTGCCCGCCTCCTAACAGAGGCCGCCGAAATGCTCAACGCCACTGCACACAAACCATATGACGGTACTATGGGTAGCCAACGTCAAAGGCGGCCGGTCACCGCGATCCAGCGATAGTCAGGCCCTTCGAAGCCATATTGGCGCACCGCGATCAACACCGCATAGCCTCTGAGATTGTCCGCCGAAAACGTCTGAACCGCACCGATGCTATAGCCGTTCGGGCAATTCCGGCTCTTTGGGATAGACTTGTCCTCATGCAGCGTCTTGGTGGCGCCGCCATTCTGCGCCTCGATGCGCAGCAGCCGGAAGCCGTTGGTCTCGCCCTGGCTCTCGCAGCCGGTGCTGTTCATGGCGATTTCTTCGAGCCGAAACTCGAGTTGCGGGTCGATCGGCGGAAAAATGGGCCGTGGATTGACCGCTATCCGGTGCGGATCGGCGGAAAGCTCTGTCACCGGATTGAAACCGGCAGTGATGCCGCGATTGGCGCTCAGTTCAGCCTGGCTGACAATCGCTTCGCCTTTCTGCCGCGCTTGAAGGCGCGCGGTCTCCGGTTTGGCGTTCTCATCGTCGAGCCGGACCCTGATCGGCGTGCCCTTGAGGAAGCTGTCGTTGCTCGTGTCGATGTAATAGCGGTTGGCATAGGGAAACCCAGATCCGTCCTGGACGCCATACTCCTCGAAGGCGAAGATGCCGCCGTCGCGGCTGAAACCCAGGATTCCGAGCTGGGCGGCGTCGCCGGCGCGGGCCAAGGATGGTGTGATGATCTGCGCGAACAGGCAGAGCGCGGGCAGGAAAATCATTCGCATGGGTGGTGCTCCTCGGCGGATGTCATGATCCTAGCATGATGAATACAAAACGTATCGCAACCGAAAGACCATGCATCCAATCTGCCCGTCATTTGTTATTGTCGGCAATCCCCACTGGAGAACCACAATGACCGACACCAGCAAGATCCGTGAGCATATGGAAGTCGTCGGCGCCGATGGCGTGCATGTCGGCACTGTCGACAAGATCGACGGTGAGCGCATCAAGCTCACAAAAAAGGATAGCGGCGAGGGCTCGCATGAAGGCCATCACCATTACATTCCCTTGAGCCTGCTTGCTGAGGTGCAAGGCGACAAGGTCTGGTTGTCGGCGAACTCCGATGTCGCGGTCTCCTTCGAGGAAGAACAGTCCGACCCGACCTGACTTGGCTCAAATCCGCCGCGACGACCATACTGGGAACAGATCGTTTTCGGCGGGAGTCGCGGCGAACACGCCGCGGCTTATAGCTCGTGCCATGGTGGCTCCGGCGGCGGCATAAAGGTGGATGGCGGCGTCCGCCGTCAGTTCTATCCCGCTCATCCCTGTAGCCAACGCAAACACCAGGTCGCCATCGGCGGGTGTATGCGTTGGCCAGATCGCGCGCACGAAGCCGTCATGTGCGGAGATTGCCAGACGTTTGGCTGCCGCCTTGGTCAGAACCGCGTCCGTGGCAATAATCGCGATGGTGGTGTTGCTGCCCGAACGCGTCTCGCCGGCCATGGATTTGTCACGGTATTTCAGGGCTATGCGTCGCGAATCGCCCGGCATGGGCGAGGGATAGCCGAGGCCACCGAATTCGTCACCGATCTCGAACGGAGCCGCCCAGAAATATCGGCTTTGGCCGATGGTCACCGACCCTGTCGGGTTGACGGCCGCCAGCGCCCCGACCGTGACGCCGCTTTCCAGCATGGTCGAGGCCGAGCCCAATCCGCCTTTCAGCCCTGCAGTCAAAGCACCTGTGCCGGCTCCTATCGTCCCTAATTGGAAATCGGCGGAGGCGGTTTGCGCTGCTTCGTAGCCGAGATCACGATAGGGCGGGTAGCGACCCCAATGCTTGTCGCCGCCATTGCGCAGGTCGAACAGGATGGCCGCCGGCACGATCGGGACGCGGAAGCCGCCCACCTCGAACCCGACGCCGCGTTCACGCAACGCCGCCTGCACCCCGGACGCCCCGTCGAGGCCGAAGGCGGAACCGCCGGAAAGCACCACGGCGTGGACCGTCTCGACCGAATTGTGCGGTTCCAGCAGATCCGTTTCGCGGGTGCCTGGCGCGCCGCCGAGAATTTGCACTCCGCCCACTGCCGGTTCATCGCAAAGGACGGTCGTGACGCCGGATTTGAGCTTCGCATCGGAAGCGTTGCCCACGCGCAAGCCGGCAACGTCGGTGATCAGGTTGCGCGGGCCGGTGCGAAACATCAATTCTGTGCCAGCGGTGCGAAATGCGTGCCGTCAAACCGGAAGACGCGGTAGGGGCTCTGGCTCAGGTCGCCCTTTTCATCGAAGCGGACCGGCCCGATCGCGGTTGCGAACTCCTGACCAGTCAAGGTTTCGGCCATCGGCTTGCCGAAGGTTTCGGACAAGTCCGATGCCGCCTTGGCGATCTCGACCGCCGCATAGGCCGGCAGCGTGTAGCCGTCCGGAACGATCTTTTGCGCGGCGAAGCTCTGCAGCGCTTTCGGTTCGGCGATTTCGGCCCATTCAGGCGGTGCAATCAGCAGCGTGCCTACACTATAAGGCACCTCTCCGGCCGGGACACGCAGATTTTCGCCGCCGGCGAAGGTAATGCCGGCTCCGATTTGTGCCGCGTCTCGACCCATGATGGCGATGTCTTCGCCGTCACCGCCGGCAAAGACATGCGTCGCTCCAGCCTTCTTCAGGCGGCCCACCATGCCGATCTGGTTATCCAGCTGCGGGCGGAACGTGTCGACGAAAACCGGCTTCAACCCTGCCTGCTCGGCCGCCGCACGAAAGGTTTCGGCGATCTCGCGGCCATAAATGGTGCCGTCGTCGATGATGGCGAACAATTCCTTCCGCCACAGATGGGTGAGGATCGAGGCAACGGCGTTACGCTCATCGTCGCCTCTCGGTCCGAGGCGATAGACAGGCCACCCCGTCTTGGCTCGGCGATCGGTCAGGCTCTCGGTTCGCACGCCAACGGTGATCACCGGAATCTTGGCGTCCTTCAGGATCGGCATCGCCGCCTCAATCGCCTCGGTGCACAGGAACCCGACGACGATGTCGACCTTGGCGGCCACGAAGTCCCTGGCCGCGGCAGCGCCGCCCGCGGCCGTGCAGGCATCATCCACGGTCTTGAGGCCCACGCCGTTCGTTTGCGCTGCCAGCCCGGCTCCCGCTGAAATCTGTTCGCCCAGGAGAGCCGATGGGCCCGACAAGGGCGCGGCGACACCGACAAACTGGGCCTGGGCATGGCTGCCCCCGGCCAGAACCAGCCAGAACAGCACCGCTATCGTTCTTGTCCCAGGTCGCATTGGAGCGATGGAATCCCCTGTTCCGGCCTTATGCTCATGGCACGATTGTCGCCAAGACCTAAAGGCTGGTCGGCCTTGGCGCAACATGCGAATTCAGGGAGATGGCTAGGCTCGGCGTCGCCTTGCTTGCCGCAAGTCCCGGGGCGCAATATATGAAGACAGGGTTCTGGCTATGGAAAGTTTGCGGTGCTGAAGAAGAATGACATTGGGCCGCAGGCCTATCGCGACGCGATGAGCCATTTTGCCGGCCACGTTCATATCGTCACCACCGACGGCCCTGCGGGCAAGCGGGGGACGACCGTGATCGCGGCCTGTTCGGTGTCGGACACGCCTCCAACCATCCTGGTCTGTCTCAACCGTGAAAATCCCAGGAATGAGGCGTTTGTATCGAATGCCAGGTTTGCGCTGAATACCCTGGCTTCTGACCAGGAGCCGCTGTCGATCGGTTTCTCCGGAATCACCGGCCTGACGCTCGAGGAGCGTTTCGCGCTCGGCGAATGGGATGTGATCTCCACCGGAGCGCCGACATTGAAGGGCGCGCTCGCCGTGTTCGATTGCGAGTTGATCGACACCAAGGACCTGGCCACGCACCGTGTGCTCTTTGGCAAGGTGACAGGCCTGCGCATCGGCGATAATTTGCGGCCGCTGATTTACCATGCGCGCGCCTACCATGTGCTGGAGGGCAGGGCGCCTGCCGCCACGGAGCTAAAATGAGCGAGCTGACCCCGCGCACCGTGCCGCGGACGATAGATGATACGCTCGATCTTCTGACCGGCGCGGACTATGTGGCGGACCGGTCGCTGGCGACCGTGCTTTTCCTGTCGCTGCGCATGAAGCGCCCCCTCTTTCTGGAGGGTGAGGCAGGCGTCGGCAAGACGGAGATTGCGAAGGTGCTCGCGCGGGCGCTCGGCCGCCGGCTGATCCGCCTGCAATGCTATGAGGGCCTCGATGTCTCGTCCGCCGTCTACGAGTGGAACTATGCCGCGCAGATGATCGAGATCCGCATGGAGGAGGCCGCTGGCAAGGTCGACCGCTCCGACATGGAGCGCAATGTCTTCTCCGAGAAATACCTGATCCGCCGCCCGGTGCTAGATGCGCTGACCGGCAAGGCGGGCGCGGCTCCGGTCTTCCTGATCGATGAACTGGACCGAACCGACGAGGCATTCGAGGCGTTCCTGCTTGAGATCCTGTCCGATTTCCAGGTCACGGTGCCTGAGCTTGGCACCATCAAGGCGGAAGAGCCGCCGATCGTCATCATCACCACCAACCGCACCCGCGAAATCCATGATGCGCTGAAGCGGCGCTGCCTCTATCACTGGGTCGACTATCCCAACGCCGAGCGCGAGCTGGAGATCGTGCGCCGCAAGGTGCCGCTGGCCAATCAGCGGCTTTCGGCCGAAGTGGTTTCCTTCATTCAGAAGCTGCGCCAGATCGAGCTTTTCAAGGTGCCTGGCGTTGCCGAGACCATCGACTGGGCCGGCGCGTTGACTGAACTGGACAAGGTGGCGCTGGACCCGGAAACCGTGTCCGACACGATCGGCGTGCTGTTGAAATACCAGGACGACATTGCCCGGATCGAACAGGGCGAGGGCCGGCGCATCCTCAACGAGGTGAAGGCCGAACTCTCGGCGGCGGAATAGGGCCAGGGGTCATGCAGGTATCGCGCCCCGAACCCAAGGAAGCCCGGCCGGACGGCCGGATCGCCGACAACATCGTCTATTTTGCCCGCACCTTGCGCAAGGCCGGAATGCGGGTTGGACCCGCCTCGGTGAAGGACGCCATCGAGGCGGTGCTGACGGCGGGCATCGGCTCCCGCGACGATTTCTATTGGACATTGCATGCCGTGCTGGTCTCGCGGCACGAGGACCATGTCATTTTCGACGAGGCTTTCCGACTGTTCTGGAAGTCGCGCGAACTGATCGAGAAGATGCTGGCGATGTTTTCGCCGGTGGCGCTGGATAAGCGCGACAAGCAGAAACCACGTGCAGCCGAGAATCGCGTCAGTCAGGCCATGTTCGAGGGTCACCAGAAAAACCAGCCGGTCCAGGAGATCCCCGAGATCGAAGTGGATGCGCGTTTCACTTTCTCAGGCAACGAGGTGTTGCGGGGCAAGGATTTTGCCCAGATGAACGCGGCCGAAATCAGCGATGCCAAGCAGGCCATCGCGCGGCTGCAACTGCCATTCGACATGGTGCAGACGCGGCGCTTCAAAGCCGATGCGCATGGACGCCGCATCGATCCGCGCGCCATGATGCGTTCGGCCGCGCGAACCGGCGGCGAACTGATCCTGCCGAAATTCCGTTCGCCTCGCGAGGTTCATCCGCCGCTCGTGGTGCTGGCCGACATTTCCGGCTCGATGAGCCAGTACACGCGCATCTTCCTGCATTTCCTGCACGCACTGACGGAAAAGCGCCGACGCGTCCACACCTTCGTCTTCGGCACCAGGCTGACCAATCTGTCGCGACAGATGCGCCATCGCGACCCCGATGCGGCGCTGGCTGATTGTTCGGTGGCGGTCCGGGACTGGTCCGGCGGCACGCGCATCGGTGACACGCTGGCGGAATTCAACAGGCTTTGGTCACGGCGCGTGCTGGGCCAAGGGGCGGTGGTGCTGCTGATCACGGATGGGCTCGAACGCGACGATGTCGATGGCTTGTCGGAGGAGATGGAGCGGCTGCACAAATCCTGCCGACGCTTGATATGGCTGAACCCATTGCTGCGCTTCGACGGTTTTCAGGCCCGCGCCCGTGGCGTGAAGGCGATGCTGCCGCATGTCGATGAGTTTCGCTCGGTGCATAACCTCGCTGCCCTCGCCGATCTATGCGCATCCCTGGACAAGAAATCGGCACAGTCTGTCGATCCTCGCCGATGGATGGAAGCTGGCGCCAGGCGTGCAGCATAACCATATATCTTGCCCATTCCCATCTAGAACCAGACTCTGAGAGAAGCAGCCATGAGCGACAGTCTTTATCTTGATGAGGCCCGCGACCCGCTTGTCATAGCCGAGGGCTGGATGAAGGAGGGCAAGGACGTGGCCATTGCCACTGTGGTCGAGACCTGGGGGTCGGCGCCGCGTCCGGTCGGCAGCCATCTGGTCATCGACGCCGACGGCAATTTCCACGGCTCCGTCTCGGGTGGCTGCGTCGAGGGCGCCGTGGTGAACGAGGCCGTCGACGTGATCGACACCGGCAAGGCCAGGATGCTGGAGTTCGGTGTCGCCGATGAAACCGCCTGGCAGGTTGGCCTGTCCTGCGGCGGCCGCATCAAGGTTTACGTGGAAAGACTGGGCTGATCTGCGATGGATCCCTATGCGCTGAAAACGCTCAACGCCGAACGACGCGCCCGCCGCGCCGCGATCCTCGTTACCGATCTGGGCGACGGCCGCGACCGCGTCGTGCGTGAGGGCGATCATGTTGCCGGCGATCTCGGGCACGCGATAGCGAGGGCGTTCCGGACCGGCAATTCGGGTTCGGTCGAGGCCGAAGGCCGCACGTTCTTTCTCAACGCGCATCTGCCGCAGCCGCGCCTGGTGGTGATCGGCGCCGTCCACATCAGCCAGGGTCTGGCCCCGATGGCGAAGATCGCCGGCTATCCCGTGGAGATCATCGATCCGCGCACGGCTTTTGCCACATCGGACCGCTTTCCCGATGTCGCGTTGCATGCCGAATGGCCCGAGGACGTGTTGAAGCGCCAGCCGCTCGACAGTTACACGGCGCTCGTCGCCGTCACCCACGATCCTAAAATCGACGATTTCGCGCTGAAAGCGGCGCTCGACGCCAACTGTTTCTATGTCGGCGCGCTCGGAAGCAGAAAGACGCACGCCAAGCGCGTCGAGCGCTTGCTGGCGCTGGGCGCGAGTGCCGACCAGATAGCCCGCATCCATGCCCCCATCGGCCTAGACATCGGTGCGGCGAGCCCAGCCGAAATCGCCGTCGCCGTTCTGGCTCAGGTCGTTCAGGCCTTCCGATCTCGAGGTCTGGAAGCGAAGGGTGCCGCGGCGTGAAATTCGGACCCGTGCCGATCGAGGCGGCCGAAGGGTCGATCCTTGCGCATGCCACCACAGCCGGCGAGCAGCGCTTCCGCAAGGCGCATAGGCTCAGCGCCAATGATGTGTCGCTCCTAAGAGCGGCCGGAATTTCGCAGGTCGTTGCCGCGGTGCTGTCGGCCGACGACCTCAGCGAGGATGCCGCTGCCGAAAAGATCGCTGCAAGCATGCGGCACAGGAACATCGAGATCAAGGCGCCCGGGACCGGACGGGTCAATCTGCACGCCGGCGCGGCCGGGATTTTCACCGTCGACGCGGCGATGATCGACGCTATCAACGCGGTCGATCCGACCATCACCATTGCGACGCTGGCTCAGCATGCGCCCGTCGAGGAGGGGCAGATGGTCGCTACCGTGAAGATCATTCCCTTCGCGGTCTCATCCGCGCTGGTCGATGCAGCCATTCAAATCTGCGCCGGTGGCGAGATCTTTGCAGTCAACGCCTATCGGCCTGTACGTGTTGGCGTCATCCAGACGGTTTTGCCAGGCATCAAGCCGAGTGTTCTCGACAAGACGCTCCGTGTCACCGAGGCCCGGTTGGCGCGCTCCGGCGGCAGGCTGACGGCTGAACGCCGCACGGCGCATGAGATCGCGCCCGTGGCGGAAGCGGCGGCCGCACTGGCGCGCGACAATGACATGGTGGTGATTTTCGGTGCCTCGGCGATGAGCGATTTCGCCGATGTCGTGCCGGCGGCGATCGAAAAAGCGGGAGGAACCGTCATCCGTGCGGGCATGCCGGTCGATCCCGGCAACCTTCTGGTGCTGGGCACGCTTGACGGCAAGAGCGTCATCGGTGCGCCTGGCTGCGCCCGCAGCCCTAAGGAGAACGGCTTCGACTGGGTGCTCGATCGATTGATCGCGGGCCTGGATGTGACGGCCAAGGATATTGCCGGCATGGGGGTGGGCGGGCTTTTGATGGAAATCGCGACTAGGCCGCAGCCGCGCGAGCCATTGCCCGCCAGAACTCTGCTCAAGGTGGCAATTGTCCTGTTGGCCGCGGGCCGGTCGAGCCGCATGGGCGGGCCCAACAAATTGCTGGCGCTGTTCGACGGTGAGCCCCTGGTGCGACGGGCGGCCGAACGCGCTCTCGCCTCGCGGGCCTCCGGCACGATTGTGGTCACCGGTCACCAGCGGGAGCGGGTTCGCGAAACCCTGACGGGACTGGACGTGACCTTCGCCGACAATCCTGATTTTGCCGAGGGCCTGTCAACGTCTTTGAAGGCGGGCATTGCTTATTTGCCCCAGGACACCGCAGGCGTGATGATCCTGCTCGGCGATATGCCGGGTGTCGGATCGGACGACATCGGCAGGTTGATCGACACGTTCCGCGAGGCGGGGGGCAAGTCGGTGGTGCGCGCTTCGCATCAGGGCAAGCGAGGCAACCCTGTGATTCTGCCGCGCTCGCTGTTTCCAGCGATTGCTCACCTCGAAGGCGACACAGGTGCGCGCCATCTGGTCGAGGCGGAGGGGCTCGACGTCATCGACGTCGAAATTGGCGAGGCCGCCTCGGTCGATGTCGACACGCGAGAAGCGCTCGAAGGCGCTGGCGGCGTGCTTCAGGATTGACAAACCCTGACCGGATTAAGCAAGCCTACGGTATGGCTTATCGTTTCATTCCGCCTCGTTTTGCGCTTCTATTCCGCTCGCGGCCGATGGTAGGTGGGAGGCCATGCCGTGCGTTCCTTACTGCAGCGCTATTCGTCCTTTCCTCAGCTGCCAATGCCGACACGTCCTTGCTGAGACCGTTCAAAGACGATCTCTTCGCCTATCCGGCCGCGCTGTCATCCAATACTGGCGGCGCCTACACGGTCATCGACTACCGGGAGCCGCGCGACATCAACCAGCGCGACGAAGTGCCAGAAAAGCGCGTGCGTGCTCAGTACACCGACACCGGCGTGCGCAAGGTGCAGCAGGACCTGATGCTGAAGACCGATGTGGGCGATATAAGGCATATCACCGTGGGCAAGACGGAAGGTGCCCGCATCATCGTTCTTTATCTTCACGGGCAGGGCGGTAGCCGCAAGCAAGGCGTTGACGACTTTACATTCG
Organism: Mesorhizobium sp. ES1-1; assembly: GCF_020164785.1. Classification (GTDB taxonomy): domain Bacteria; phylum Pseudomonadota; class Alphaproteobacteria; order Rhizobiales; family Rhizobiaceae; genus Mesorhizobium. The sequence continues at coordinate 125,265 of NZ_JAIUGX010000007.1, forward strand.
GCGGCAACTTCAACCGGCTGAAGAACCTGATGGCCGGCAATGGCGGCCTCTATCTCAGTCCGGACTTTCCGGATTTCAGCGACAAGGGCGCGGCGCAGATCGCCGCGTTGATCGATCACTACGCCGGACAGTCCCCGGGCGCGAAGATCTTTGTGGCCTGCGGCTCGATGGGGGGCGCGCTCTGCTGGAAGCTCGCAGCGCGCAAGGATATGGGCAGCCGTATCGGCGGGCTGCTGCTGCTCGGTTCATTTTGGGACGACAGTTTTCTGGCAAGTCCCGCCTTCAAGCGGCGCGTCCCGGTTTTCTTCGCCCAGGGAAGCCATGACAAAGTCTTCCCCGTAGCAAACCAGGAGGCATTCTTCCGCTCCATCCTGTCCAAATCCAAGACCTACCCGACCCGTTTCGTCCGCTTTGAAACGGGCACGCATGGCACACCGATCCGCATGATCGACTGGCGCGGCACGCTGAACTGGATGCTGACCAAGACGCCTTGATCGCGGCTGGGCCCGGTCGGTTCAACCTTTACGGCGCGGTGTTGTAGTCGACCACCGTCTGCGGGTCCTGCTCGCCGTCATAGGATGCGTCGACGTCGTACTGGACCAGCGAGAAATCACCATTGCGAAACAGATAGGTTCCCGCGCTGGATGCATCGCCGACGCCACGCCATTTGTTGAAGGTGTTGATCGTGTGGGAGTCCGGATCATAGTTGGAATTGACCGCCCACCCAGTCGTTCGGAAGCCGACAACGTGCATGGACTCCACCTTGCCCTCGCTGTCGTCGTTCACGTAGCGGATATCCATCTCCGGTTCGGTGAATTGCAACTGCCTGACGCCGGATATGTCGTCGCTTAGGTAGTAGATGGAGCTTTCATTGTAGGCAGCGGCAGAACAGGAAAATTGGAATAGCCGTGTCTCCTTGTCGGGATCACCCGGCTGCCCATCCTTGTCCTTGTACTTGATCGAATAGAGCTCCGGCTCAGTGGCTAGCCGGTCCTTGTCGCACTGGCCGCCATAGGTCGCCAGAAAGGCCTTCTTGGCTTGCTCGAGTGCCGTGTCTTTTTTCGGCGGCGGTGGGCCGTCGCCGCAGCTCGACGGCAGAGATGCCTCGAAATCGGCCGTGGAAGGTTTCAACTCACCCTTTTCGATATGGATCGGATCGAATGGAGGCGCTGCCTGGATCCGCGCGTTCACCTGGCGCAGCGTGTAGCAGCCGGCGAATATTTTTTCGCCGCCAGCCTTGTCTGTGGCGCGGATCGCAACAGGGACACTGTAGTAGATGCTGCCGGCGGCGCCTTCATTCGATACCGCGCCGGTTTCCACCTCGACCTTGTCGGTACCGTCATAGCCCTTGACAAAAGCGTCGAAATCCTTCGCCGGCTTCGCCTCTCCGAAGTACCCCCATGCACGAGCGAATTCGTGCCGGTTGATGGCGCTGTAAAGCGAGCGGATAACTGCATCGGCGCTTGACCGATCGTCGATATACGGCGCTTCGGCCGCAGCGTCGGCATCCATCGCCGTGTGGCCTGATGTCGGGATGGTGAGAAGGGCTGCGGCTGCGAATAGGACGCGTCTCATCGGGTGACCTCCGCCTGATGGGTAGATTCTATCGTGCGGATTGCGGCAAGGTGGTGACGCCGCACGGGCAAGCTTGAAGAATCGGCCGCGGAGGCGCTACGTCCCCTACGCCGGCGTTCGGCCGGACGGGAGATTTGACGTGACGATATCGATGTACGAGGCATCCGTGCCTGTGTTTTCGGCAAGGCTGAAGGCACTTTCCAATGTGCTGGCGACGGCAGAACAGAATGCGCTCGAGCGCAAGATCGATCCGCAGGTGTTTTTGACATTCCGGCTGGCGCCCGACATGTATGCGTTGACCAGGCAGGTCCAGATTGCCACCGATCACGCCAAGGGCGCACCCTCGCGTCTGGCCCGTCGGGAAGTGCCGAAATACGAGGATAACGAGGCTAGCTTCGCCGATCTTCAGGCACGCATCGCCAAGACGACTACCCATCTAGAAACATTTTCGACCGCCGATTTCGACGGGTCCGACGACAGGATGATCGAGTTGAAGCTTGGCGGCCGCGAAACCACGTTGAGCGGCATGCAGTATCTGCTGCATCTCGCCATGCCCAATTTCTACTTCCACATCACGACGGCATACGACATCCTTCGCCACAACGGCGTGCCGCTCGGCAAGGCCACCTTCATCGGAGCGCGTTGAGATTTCAGTTTTTCACGATGTCCCGGACCCGTCCGGGACATCCTGGACTGGTTGCTCAACGTGTCGACATCTCGCGGGCGATGCGTGGGAAGTCCGCCGGCTTGATGCCGATGTCGGCTCGGTCGGCATTGCTCATCGAATGAAGCACGGCAAGTGCCGCTCTGTAACGCAGCTGTTCTTGTGGACGCGGTCTTGCGAACATTTCAGTGAAGAAACCCATATTGAGCCCCCGATCAGATCCTCCACGCCCGCACTATAGGTGAATCGTGACGATTGTGCAGTGCAACATAAGCATGCCAGCCATGTCCTGAGGGATGCAGAACTGCCGTGGACGAGATCCTCCACGGGTTGGCAATCCTGTCCTTGATCGCCAAAAGGTGCTGAGCCGAGACAAGAGAGAGGTGGGACAATGGTGGGTTTTGCAATCGAGGCGATACGGGGGAAATTTCCCGCTCTCGCCCTGACCGACAGCGGCCGCCGCCGAATTTATCTCGACAATCCAGCCGGCACTCAGGTGCCGCAGTCCGTGGCCGACGCGGTGTCGCGCTGCCTGCTCACAACCAATGCCAATCTCGGCGGCTACTTCGAAACCACGATCGCAGCTCAAGCCGTAGTCGACGGAGCGCATCAGGCGATGGCCGATTTTCTTGGCGCGGCGAGCCCCGAGGAAATCATCATCGGCGCCAATATGACGACGCTGACCTATCACATGTCGCGGACGCTCGGCAGGACGATGCAGCCGGGGGACGAGATTATTCTCACCCGCATGGACCATGAGGGCAATGTGTCGCCCTGGCTGCAACTCGCCGAGGATCTCGGCTTGGTCGTGCGTTGGTTGCCGTACGATGACGGGAGCTGGCAGGTCGAGGAAGCGACGCTTTCCGGCTTGCTGTCGCAGAAGACACGGCTGGTTGCGCTCAACTACGCCAGCAATCTGACCGGTTCGATCAACCGGGTGAAATCGTTGACCAAGCTCGCAAGGCAGGCCGGTGCGCTGGTCTATGTAGATGCCGTCCAGTTCGCGCCGCATGGCCTGATCGATGTGCAGGACCTCGGTTGCGATTTCCTGATCTGCTCGGCCTATAAATTCTTCGGTCCGCATCTGGGCATATTGTGGGGCCGGCGCGATGTCATCGCTGGCTTGGCACCCTACAAATGCCGCTGTTCATCCAATGGTCTGCCGGAACGGTTCGAGCTTGGCACGCCGCAGATCGAACTGATGGCCGGCCTGACGGCGGCGGTGGATTATTTCGCCGGGCTGGGGGAGGCAGCGGGTGAGAGTGGATCGCGCAGGCATAAGATCGCCAAGGCGTTCGAGGTCGCCATCGCCTATGAGAATCCGCTGGCGCAAAGGCTGATCGACGGGCTGTCCGACATTCCGGGCCTGACAGTCCACGGCATCACCGATCCGAAGCGGCTTAGCGATCGCGTGCCGACGGTCTCTTTTACCGTTGACGGCATCGTGCCCGAGACGATCGTCCGGCAGATGAACGCCGAGAACATCTTCCTCTGGTCGGGTCACAACTACGCTTGGGAGATCGTCCACCAGCTCGGCATTCCCGCCGAGCATGGCGTGGTCCGCATCGGCATCGCTCACTACAACACTTCAGCCGAGATCGAGGAGACGCTGGAGAGCGTTCACCGTGTCATCGCCATGCTCAGGCAGCAGCGTTCCTGACGCTGCTCGACCTTACCGCGCCGTGCCGGCGAAACCGGTCAGGAAGGCGGTGAGGTTGTCGCCAAGTTCATCGCAGAGATAGCCGCCTTCCTGGACGATCACTGTCGGCAGGCCGAGCTTGGCCACGGCCTCGCCGATGCGTGAGAAGCCCGGCGTCGTCACTGAAAGTCCGCCGAACGGATCGCCCTCGAAGGCGTCGAGCCCGAGCGCCACGACCAGCGCCTCGGGTGCAAAGGCTTGAATGCGCTGGGACGCCACCCTCAGAGCCTCCAGAAAGACCCCGTCGGCGGATTTGCGCGGCAGCGGCAGGTTGAAATTATACCCAAGGCCCGCGCCCTCGCCACGTTCGTCGGCGTGACCCCAGAAGAACGGGTAGAAGCGCACCGGGTCTGCATGCAGCGAGACGGTCAGCACATCGGAACGCGCATAGAAAATGCCTTGCGTGCCGTTGCCATGGTGCAAATCCACATCGAGGATCGCCACCCGTGCGGCCTGCTTGCGCAGAACTTCAGCAGCGACCGCCGAATTGTTGATGAAGCAGAACCCGCCGGCGACATCGGCAAAGGCGTGGTGGCCGGGCGGCCGGCACAGCGCATAGGCCGCCTGCGCGCCAGCTAAGACGCACTCCGCCGCGCCGACGGCGCTCCAGGCGCTCCAAAGCGCGCTCTGCCACGTATCGCTGGAGATGGGGCAAGCGGTATCGGCCATGTGATAGCCGGCTTGGCCGACCGCCGAGGCCGGATAGGAGCCGTTGCGCGCGATCGGATGGATGTTCGGGATCACTTCCGCGGAGGCGCCTTCTATGCGTTGCCAGCGCGTGAAGATATGCTCGAGAAAATCGAGATATTCCGGCGTGTGCACAGCGGCCACCGGACCAAGCCCATATTCGCGCGGACGTTCGATGGTGCAGCCGGCAGCTAACGCTCCGGCCAGTAACCTCGCGGCGCGTTCCGGCTGTTCCGGATTGGGCTGCGCCGCACCGCTGGAGAGAAAGGCCTTGGGATCGTGGCGCTTCTGTTCCTCGGCGAAGAACGCTTTCATTCCTGCTCCCCGGTGTTGGGCGCGTCGGCAAAGGCGAAGAAGGCCTCGCCGATGATCTTGTGCGTCTGCTCGTAGCTCGACCAGGCGATGCCAAGCCGACCATAGAAGGCCTTGGCGCCCTCATTGTCGGTATCGACCGAGAGCCTCAGATAGACACCGCCTTGCTTCCGGCACTCTGCCGCGACGGACCGAAGGAGACGCTCGCCGATCCTGCGGCCGCGAAACCGGTCCTCGACATAGAGGTCCTGCACATAGACGCCGGGCCGTCCCATCCAGGTGGAAAAGATCGGAAAATGCAGGCACAGGCCGGCGAATTCCCCGTCCACCTCTGCGATCAGGGTGGAGAAGGCCGGCTTTTCGCCAAAGCCGTAGGTTCTGAGATCGTCGGCCGTCGAGATGATCTCTTGCGGCGCGCCGATATGCGTGCCGAGCTTCAGGATCGCAGCGTGGATCGTTTCCACGTCTTCGATCCGGCCCGGGCGAAGGACGATTGTGACAGCGGTCATCGCCGGATCCGCGCCAAAGCTGCGGTGGGCACGTTGGCGCAGGCGATGACCTTTCGCGGCGCCGTTCTTTTAACCATGGGCGTCAACCGGCAGGTCGAGCTCGGATGCCAGTACCTCCAGCGAGTCGCCGATGATGGAAACGATCTCGCCGACCTGTTCGCCGGTCACGATCATCGGCGGCGCAACCATGAAATTATCGCTGTCGACGCCGCCCTTGACCCTGCGGCCGTAGATGATCAGCCCGCGCTCGTAAGCGAGGTCGAGCAACCGCTGCGTGGCTTTCTTGTCCTGGTCGATGGGCCGCAGCGTATCGGGGTCGGCAACCATCTCGACGCCGGTGAGCAATCCCTTGCCGCGGACGTCGGCCATGAATGGGAAGCGCTTGGCCAACCCCTTGAGCCCGTCCATCAGCACGTCGCCCATGGCCGCCGCATTGGCGATCAGGTCGAGGCGGTCCATTTCGCCGAGCACGGCAAGGCCGGCGGCGCAGGCAAGTGGGTTGCCTGCATAAGTGTGGCCGTGCTGGAAGCCACCTGAGGCGAGCAACGGCTCTACCAGGCGCATGGGGGCGGCGAGGGCGCCGAGCGGCGCGTAGCCCGAACCCAGACCCTTCGACAGGGCGACGATGTCGGGTTTGCAGTTCCAGTGGTCTCCGCCGAGGAACTTGCCGGTGCGTCCGGCACCGCTCATCACTTCGTCATGGATCAGCAGGATGCCGTAGCGGTCGCAGATCTCGCGAATGCGCGGATAATAGCTGTCCGGCGCCACCAGTGCCGCGGTCGCCGCGCCCCCGATCGGCTCCATGATGAAAGCGACCACGCTCTCCGGACCTTCGGCGAGGATCGTGTCCTCCAGCATGTCGGCATAGCGCACGCCGCGCTGTTCCATGGACAAATTATCGCGGTCGCGCCATGCGGTCGGCGCGGGCACCGTAGGCATCGGCCGCATCATCGGCTCGAAGGTTTCGGTCAGCGCGTCGTCGCCGGTGATGGACAGCGAACCCAGCGTGCCGCCATGATAGGAGGGAAAGCGCGTGATCACCTTCCAGCGGTTGGCTTGGCCGGTGGCCACCGCCCACTGCCGGGCCAGCTTTATGCAGGATTCCGTCGCCTCGGAGCCGCCCGAAACGAAGAAGATGCGGTCCATGCCTTCGGGGAGCTTCCCTGCCAGTTCGCGCGCGAGCTCTTCCGCCGGTTCGTTCTCGAAATGCAGTCGGTAGGCGAAGGTGGCTCGGTCCATCTGCTTTTTCATGGCGTCGAGCACGTTGCGGTTTGAATGGCCGATATTGGCGACCATCGGCCCGCTCGATCCATCGATGAAACGGCGGCCGTCCTGCGTCCACATATAGATGCCTTCGGCGCGGTCGATGAGCGGCCGGCGCAGGCTGGAAAGGTAGAACAGGTGCGATTGACGCCTTGCTTCGGGGTCTTGAGCGGCGGTCTGGACTGTCGACATGTCAGGACTTTCCGAGGTAGCGATCTAGGACATTCTGGGTGACGCGTTCGACCATGGAATCCTGCCGCAGCAGACCGGCGACCCATTCGCAGCTTCCGGCATGGAAAACCTCGCCCTTGCCGCGCGGAAAATTGACGATCATGCCATTGCCGCGTTTGACCTTTTCCAGATTGGCGTCGGTCGCCTCGCCGAACAACGTCTCGGCGGTGAAGCGGCCGTCCTCGTCGGTGAGGAACTGGTCCTCGATCGGGATATCGGCGCTTTCCTCGACCTGTGACGCCATGCCGACCGCAAGGACCTGCAGGCCCTTGGGTGCGCCGCTGTCCGCCGTCGCGTAGGGCAGGCCGCCGCGTATTTCGAAGTCGAGCCCGTCGACTTCATAGCCATAGACATGGCTGTCGGCCCCAAGCAGGTCGCCATAATAGATGCCCGTTCCGGCGAAAGCCCAGTGCTCGGGCCGGTAGACGGGGAAGCCCCGTACGCCGCGCGGCGCGCAGCCGCCCCAGCCGGCATAGACGCCGCGGGTGGCGTTCAACCCGAAGGTCGCCGAACCGGGTCGGCCGATCTCGGGCGCTTCCCAGGAATTGGTGGCTCGGGTCACGTCGCCTCCCTGGAGATAGGCCGGATCTTCCTGGCGCGCGCGATATTTGTAGCAGACCTGCCGGCGGCCTTCGTCCTCCAGCCGGGTCTGCCACATGAAATTGCCGGCGAAGCGGGCCGCATGGCCGCCGCGCTCGACATAATTGTCGACCGCGTCACGCATTTCCCAGGTCCAGTATTCATCATGGCCGACGAAGACTGCGCAATCATAGCCATCGAGGATGTCAGGCGAATAGTGCAGATCGTGCTGGCTGGCGAGATCGACGCCATAGCCCGCCTGTTCGGCGAACCGGAAAAAGTGGCTGTCGTAGCTCGCCCAGCCGGACGAGGCGTATTTTTTCGAATGGCCGGTGGCGAGCGCCCATTCCATGTGCGGGTAGCGCGGCACCGTCTTGGGCCGCACGGCGACTTCAAGCGGTACGCGCGGCGCATCCTTCGGCAGCACGACGAAGCCGCGGCACCAGGGGCGCTGCGTCGAGACGATGGGCGAGTACTGGTCGCGGTTCGGTCCGGTGATGCCCTGATAGTGGTTCGAGCCGCCCCAGGTGTTGTAGGCGAGCCAGGTGCCCGTCGCCGCCACCTGCAGCACGCGGCCGGGCTTCTTGCCAGGCTCGGGCGCGACAATGACGATATGGTGGCATTGGATCGGCTTGCCGTCCCGTCCATCAGCGGTCAACGTCACCCGGTAGGCGCCCGAGGGCCAGTCGTTCGCGATACCGAATTCGCACGACGCTTCCCAGCCGCAACCTTGCACCGAGCATTGGTCCGGACTGTCTTGCCAGCGCGCCGCAATGCCCGACCTCTCCAACACGTTCGTTTCGGTGCCGCCATCGCGAATGATCGTCATGCTGAAAGATGGAGCCGTCGAACTGACGTGCAACGTCACCGTCTCGCCGGCGCGATAGGAGAAGCGATCGCTGTAGCACCAGATTTCGCCACGCTCCCCGTCCATGCCCGGCCATTCATAGTAGTGACCGCGCACCGCGTGGCGGCGCTGCTCGGGCGTCAGTCCGAAATCGGGGAACTCGGTCGGCTGATGGTTCATGGACACCGGAAAGGTTGAGGCGAGCCATTTCGGCGATCTGGAGGCCGAGCGTCAAATGGAAACGATCATGCCAGCATTCGTTAGCCGCGCCCTTGGTGCATGTGCATAAACGGACTATCTCAGGCAAGGCGCCATTTCGCGCGCGGGGAGTGGGCATGCTCAGAGTGCAGAAGGTCAAGGTCGAGGACATCTATGTGCCGACCGCGCGCAAGAAGACTTTGCATCCCGAGACGGTGCGCCACCTGGCAGAGGACATTCTGGAAAACGGCATGAAGACGCCGATCCAGGTCCGTCATGACGGCAAGCGTCATGTCCTCGTCGAGGGGCTGCATCGGCTTGAGGCCGCAAAGTGGCTGGGCGAAAGCGAGATCGAGGCCTATCTGGTGCAGGCCAAGCGGCATTGACGCCATACCGGGGCGAAGCCGGTCAACCCCTTGACGATCTGGGGCCATGGTCCGCTGTCTCTCAGGAAATCCTTGACCCTCGTGGCGGCCTGAGATGCTTGATGCCGCTCATCTCAACGAAAGTCGTCGCTGAATCCCAGAGATAATCGCCATACAGGAACGGCTCGAACGGCTTCGCGTCGCTCAAGGGCAGCGGCGCGATCTCGGCGTCGACGCGCGGCTCATGGAAGAACGGGATGGAGAATCGCGCTGTCTTCGGCGCGATCACCCGGTGACGCGTCGCCCGCACGCGCCCGCCGGTCCAGCGCTCCAGCAACTGGCCGAAATTGACCGCCAGCGTGCCGTCGGCCGGCGGCACATCGATCCATTCGCCCGCGAGGTTCCTGGCCTGCAAGCCTTCGACGCCGTCCTGCGCCAGCAAGGTGACGAAGCCGGAATCGGCATGTTCCCGCCCAATGATGGTGCGCGTCTCGCCCTTGTGGACAACCGTGAAGTCCGGCCCGCTGATATCGATGCCGGCCTTGGGGTCGCGCAGCGGATAGCGGATCAGCCGCAGCGTCGAGATGCCGTGCTCGAAATAGGGTTCGAAGACCGTCTCCGGCAGACCGAGACCGCGCGCGATCGACCGCATCAGCGCGTTGCCCACCGTTCGCATCGCGCGATAGTAGTCCGCTGCGGCCGCGCGCCATCCGGGCACGGTAGCTTCGGCCGGCAAAGGTGTCGGCTCGCAAAGCGGGTCGTCCGCAACCGAAACTCGCGCCGCGTCGGCGAGGTCCGGGCCTATGTCGATCCCTTCCTTGTAGGAGACGGCCGCAGGTTGCAGCGGGAACCAACCGCGATAGACGTTGCTGTTCGAACTGTCGAAGTTCCAACGCAGCAGCTTCTGCTTCTCGGCGTCGGGGAGGGCGAAGATGCCGAGCAGTTGCGCCCGCTTGGCCGCGGTCAGCCATTCGTCGCCGGGAAAACACCGCACCGCCATGAAGCCGATGCCGGAGGCGGCAGCCATGACGGCGGCGTCGGTACGGTCTCGGGCAGGCGAGCGCGGGCCGAACAGCGGCGCAATGTCGATGGTTTCGATGCCCTGCGTCATGCTTGATCCGCCCCATCACCATAATCGATGACATTGTATCAAAGCTTTTCAATTGACCCAATCGGCTGTCCCGATACCCTGGCTGTCTCAGTCTCCAGACACGGATCCGGACGATGGCGAGATATCAAGGCGGCTGCCTGTGCGGAGCGGTGCGGTACCGCGCCGACGCGGCGCCGATCAACGAACGTATATGTCATTGCCGTCTCTGCCAGAAGGCAATCGGCGCCGCTTTCAACGCGCGTGTGCTGTTTCGCATCGACGATGTCACGATCGAGGGTGCCTTGGCGACGGTCGATTCCTCTCCGGATCTCAAGCGCGGCTTCTGCTCAAGCTGCGGCACGACGATGTTTTCGTGCCGCGAGTCGGCGGGCATCATCGGCATTACCACGGGTTCGCTCGACGACCCCTCGCTCTTCAGGCCGCAGATGCATATCTACACCGCCTCGAAGCAGCCTTGGGTGACGCTGGACGACGGTCTCCCGCAATATGAAGGCGCGCCGCCGCCGGTCTAGTTACCGCCCGAGGGGCGGTGGGCGGATGACCAAGAATTGATCCAAATCGTCACGAGATGGCCGGCAAAGCGTCATTGGCGGGCCATCATTGTCGTCCTAATTGTGCCGGCGGGCAGTTTCGAGGAGACGACTGATGAACGACAGAATCAGCACCCTGGACGAGCTTCTGAGCGATCCGATGGTTCAGCTTGTGATGGAGCGCGATCATGTCCGCCCAGAACAGGTCCGCATGCTGCTCGAGCGGGCTCGCCCGCGCAATGCTGGTGAGCCGGTCGTACCGCCGGCGCATGTTGTCGCCCGGACATGCCAGAAAGTCTGGCTCTGCCGGTAACCGCATCGCGATTTGCAGATGAATTGTGCTCAGCCATGACGCCGGGTTGACTGTCGGTATTAGCGCCGGTGTGAGCGCCCGGTCGTCACACCGCGAAATGGGCTATACCGGACGTTGAACTCGACTCCGGGACGCGCATGGATCTCTTCAGCCTTCTGCAATCGCTCTCTGTGCTTTTCGCGTTAGCCAAGGGCGCGATGCCGCCGGCTGCGGCACTGGCCACCGGATTTGGCCAATGGGCCATCTCGCTGCCGCCATGCCGAACCACCAGTTTCGAGGCCGCAAGCTATGTCGTCTGCGAGGTCGACCCGAAACTGTACTCGATCGAGCTGTTCTGGAAAGACCCGACGGGCAAGCCGTACCAGTCGCTGCATGCACTGCATGCCGCGCAACAGACCTCCGGGCGTCGCATGCTGCTTGCCATCAACGCCGGCATGTATCACCCCAACCTCGATCCGGTGGGGCTCTACGTCGAGCGCGGTCGCGAAATGACATCGGCGAAGACGGGATCGGGAAGCGGCAATTTTTCCCTGTTGCCGAACGGCATCTTCGCAATCGGCAACAAGGCCGCCGTGCGCGAGACCAGCGATTTTCTCAAGAGTCGCCCCCAGGTCGACTACGCCACGCAGTCCGGGCCGATGCTGGTGATCGACGGCCGGTTGCATCCGAAGTTCCTTGCCGATGGCACCTCGCGCAAGATCCGTGACGGCGTTGGTGTACGAGGTGACGGTGTCGCGGTCTTCGCGATTTCGAACGACGAGGTGACCTTCCACACCTTCGCCCGACTTTTTCGCGACGCGCTCGGTTGCGACAATGCTTTGTTTCTCGATGGCTCGATATCGAGCCTATTGGCGCCCGGCATCGGCCGCAACGATGACTACTGGAACCTCGGGCCGATGATCGGCGTGTTCAGGAAGGGCGGCTAAAGCCGGGCTGCGCTTGCCGGCTCGGTTCACGCCAGCCGGCTATCACGCGTCCCCTCCGCTTCTCTCCGAGATAACCTTTGATTCAAACTTTATTGGTAATTTCCCGTTCATAACTCGATCTGGTTTGTCCGTCGGCTGTCGATTTTGCCCTCGGTCTGTTGTGTTTGAGTACAGGTCCAGATGCGGATACCGGGCGTCATCAGTTTCTTGATCGCATCGCTTTGCCTTGCGGGCTGCACGTCGACGGCAGGTGTCGACGCGCTGGATTTGCAGAAGCCGTCAGGTGAAACCACCAGTTCCGTGGTGCGTCCGCCGGCCTCTATAGCCTCGGCCCCAACCACCAAGAGGATCCCCAGGAGCGCGGGCAGACTGGCGTCCCGGACCGACGACCCGGAACCGGTGGCCGAGAACGCGAGGCCGTTCGGCCTGGCGGAGGAGGAGACGGTGATGTTGGGCGACCAGGAAGCGCCCGACGCCGCGCCCCAGCTTGAGCCCGCCGCGCTGGTCTCGCCATCGAAGCTGCTGAACCGCAACGCACCGCCCATGTTCGCCGGGTCGATCATGCGCTACGGCTTTCGTGATGCCAAGCCGATCAATTTCGGCAAGGCATCACCCCGCCGCCTCGCGGTCCATGGCGTCGACGTCTCGCGTTGGCAGGGCAACGTCAACTGGGGAAAACTGCGCGCCCAGGGCGCCAATTTCGCGTATATCAAGGCGACGGATGGCGGCGATCACCTCGATCCTATGTTCATGAAGAATTGGCGCGATGCCGACGCCGCCGGGCTGAAGCGCGGCGCCTATCACTTCTTCTACTGGTGCCGCACCGCGGGCGAACAGGCTGACTGGTTCATCCGCAACGTGCCCAGGATGCCGGGCGCGCTGCCTCCGGTCATCGATGTCGAGTGGAACGGTGAGTCCAGCTGCAAGCGCCGGCCTTCTCGCGAAAAGGTGGTCGAGAAGATGCAGGTGTTCATGGACAAGCTGGAGCGCCATTACGGCCAGCGCCCCATCATCTACACCGCACCGGACTTCTACCGCGACAATCTCCAGGGCGAATTCCTCGACTACCCGTTCTGGCTGCGCGCCGTGGCGCAACATCCGTCAAAGGTCTATCCGGGCCGCAAATGGCTGTTCTGGCAATATTCCGGCTCCGGCCTGTCGCACGGTGTCAGCGGTCGCATCGACCTCAACGTGTTCCATGGCGACGAGCGGCAATGGCGCGCCTGGGCCGGCGGCCAGCAGCTGCTCGCGTCGGATCAGTAGGCTCCCGGACGGGTCCAGCGCGCTGCGACCGCCCTATCTCGAATAGCGGCGGCGGGATTCGTCGAACGTGGCGAAGGCCAGAACACCCGAAAACGACGCGAAGCTGACCAGTACCGCGGTGATTACCATAAGATCGTAAGTCGCCATTCTCGTTCTCCTTGGTCGATAGCCGAGAAGACAAGACGAGCGGCGGGAGCGCCTTGATCTGGGTCAACCAGCTCCGCCAGGCGGCGCGCGAAATCTCTTAGTTGCCGGGATGGGTTGGAACGGCATTCGAGAATGCCGAGACCTGCGGGGCCCTGGCGGCGTCGCAAGTCGGCGAGTGCGTATTCCCGCCCGGTTACAGTCCGGTGGGGCAGGGCTCAAAAGGTGACGAGATCGGTGTGGCCGAAGCCCTTCGAATAGTCGAGCACCGAAATTACTGAGGGCATCACGCGGAAGATGCGGACCTGTTCCGGCGTCGGCATCGCGAACGGCATCGACGTCTGCGGCGGATATTTTGTCGGCAGCAAGCCAAGGACCTTCTCTGCCTCCGCCCTGTCGGTGACGGGCAGTGCGCGTCCGGCCATGGAAAGGCCGGTGATCTCCATCACCTGGGGCGGATCATTGTCGATGGTCAGCGACAGCCGGTCGTCCAGCGCCAGGTTGGCAGCCTTCTGGCTGTCCAGGCCGCAGAGGAAGTAGAGCGAAAGGCCATCATTGGCATAACCCACCGTCGTCGCCTGCGGCCATCCATCCGGCCGCAACGTGGCGACCGTCATGATCCGATGCTGGTCAAGCAGCGTCTGGATCTTGTCCTTGATTTCGGCGTCCATCGATTTCTCCCGGGCGGTGTGCTGACAGGACAACGGTATGGGATTGTGGCTGGCACGGCTTTGATGTCCGTCAACATCGCCAGTGGCGCACCTCGCGGTTCTCTTGCCGAAGCAAGGTGGAGGCCAGACACACGAAAGCCTTGTCGTAGAAGAGCTTGCACGCTGCCCTTAATGCAAATCGGCCCGATCTTACGACCGGGCCGATGATGTCGCGTTTCAGCCGCTCAAACTTCTCAGCTGCACCCGCTCGTCGAACCACACGTATCGCACTTCTCGCAGGTGCCGTTCCGCACCATGGTGAAGTTGTGGCATTCCGAGCATTCGTTGCCGGTGTAGCCCTGCATCAGCGATTGCTGGCGCCTTGTCGCGGCAAGCGCCTTCGCCTCGGCGGCCTCGCTGGCGGCGGCGTCGGTGAACAGGGTCGAGGCGCCCGAAGCCTCGTTAACGGCTTCCTCGTGGACGATGTCCTCGACCAGTTCCTTGGCCCGCTCCTCATAGTCGCGCTTGTAGGCGCTGGCCTCGTCGCTGGCCGGCTTCAGCGCCAGCACGTTGGAGCCGGAAAAGGCTGTCGTCACGGTCCGGCCGGGGGCAGGGGTGGCCGAAGCACCGGCGAAGCCCTTCGGCTCCGAGCCGGCGCCCGAGACCAGCTTGACCGGCGAGGCGCCGCGCATCAGGCCCTTCGAGAAAGGCGTCGCCTTGCCTTCGGTGATGCCGCGGCCGAGCGCCGTCTTGTCGAAGTCAGACTGGTCGACATGGGCGAGGTCGTGGCGGCCGAGATAGGAGACGGCAAGTTCGCGGAACACATAGTCGAGGATCGACGTGGCGTTCTTGATCGCGTCATTGCCCTGCACCATGCCGGCCGGCTCGAACTTGGTGAAGGTGAAGGCCTCGACATACTCATCGAGCGGCACGCCGTACTGCAGGCCGAGCGAGATGGCGATGGCGAAATTGTTCATCATCGCACGGAAGGCAGCGCCCTCCTTGTGCATGTCGATGAAGATCTCGCCGATACGGCCGTCATCGAATTCGCCGGTGCGCAGATAGACCTTGTGGCCGCCGACAACCGCCTTCTGGGTATAGCCCTTGCGGCGGTTCGGCAGTTTCTCGCGATCGCGGTAGAGCCGCTCGACGACGCGCTCGACGATCTTCTCCGTCACCTGCACCGCGCGCTGCGCGGCCGGCGCGGCGATCAGCTGCTCGATGGCTTCGTCCTCATCGTCCTCGGCATCGGCGAGCAGCGACGAGTTCAGCGGCTGCGACAGCTTCGAACCGTCCCGATAGAGCGCGTTGGCCTTCAGCGCCAGCTTCCATGACAGCATGTAGGCGCCCTTGGCGTCTTCCACCGTCGCGTCGTTGGGCATGTTGATGGTCTTGGAGATGGCGCCCGAGATGAAGGGCTGCGCTGCCGCCATCATCATGATGTGGCTGTTGATCGACAGCGAACGCTTGCCGATCTTCCCGCACGGGCTGGCGCAGTCGAACACCGCGATGTGCTCCGGCTTCAGGAAGGGCGCGCCTTCAAGCGTCATCGCTCCGCAGACATGGATGTTGGCGGCTTCGATGTCCTTCCTGGAGAAGCCCAGCGCCGGCAGGATCTCGAACGAAAAATCGTTGAGCTGCTCGTCAGTGAAACCGAAATTCTCCTTCACCCAGTCGGCGCCAAGCGTCCACTGGTTGAAGACGAACTTGATGTCGAAGGCCGACTTCAGCGCCGCGTTGAGCGCCGCGATCTTCTCGTCGGTGAAGCCCTTTGCCTTGAGCGAGCCGGGGTTGACGCCGGGCGCCTGGTTCAGATTGCCGTGGCCGACTGCGTAGGCCTCCATCTCGGCGATCTGGGCTTCCGTGTAGCCGAGCGTGCGCAGCGCTTCCGGAACGGCGCGGTTGATGATCTTGAAGTAGCCGCCGCCGGCCAGCTTCTTGAACTTCACCAGGGCGAAGTCGGGCTCGATGCCGGTGGTGTCGCAATCCATGACCAGGCCGATCGTGCCGGTCGGCGCGATGACGGTCGCCTGTGCGTTGCGATAGCCATGCTCCTCGCCAAGCTCGATGGCGCGGTCCCAGGCGGCCTTGGCATGTGTCGCCAGTTCCTGCTGCTTGAGGTCGGAGGCGACCAGCGGCACGGGATTGACCGCCAGCTTCTCGTAGCCCTGCGTTTCGCCATAGGCGGCGCGGCGATGGTTGCGCATGACGCGCAGCATGTTCTGGGCATTACGGTCGTAGTCGGCGAAGGCGCCGAGTTCACCGGCCATCTCGGCCGAGGTGGCATAGGCCACGCCGGTCATGATCGCGGTCAGCGCGGCGCAGATCGCGCGGCCTTCATCCGAGTCATAGGGAATGCCCGAGGTCATCAGCAGGCCGCCAATATTGGCATAGCCCAGGCCGAGCGTGCGGTATTCGTATGACTGCTTGGCGATCTCCTTCGACGGGAACTGCGCCATCATCACCGAGATTTCGAGCACGATCGTCCACAGCCGAACCGTGTGCTCATAGGCCGCGATATCGATCGTGCCGTCGGCGTTGCGGTAGGGCAGCAGGTTGATCGAGGCGAGGTTGCAGGCCGTGTCGTCCAGGAACATGTATTCCGAGCACGGGTTGGACGCCCGGATCGCACCGGCCGAGGCGCAGGTGTGCCAGTCGTTCATCGTCGTGTTGAAATGCAGGCCCGGATCGGCCGAGGCCCAGGCGGCGTAGCCGATCTTTTCCCAGAGGTCGCGGGCCTTGAGAGTCTTCATGACCTTGCCGTCCTTGCGGGCGGTGAGGTGCCAGTCGGCGTCGTCTTCGACGGCACGCAGGAAATTGTCCTTCAGCGACACCGAATTGTTGGAGTTCTGGCCCGAAACAGTGAGGTAGGCATCCGAGTCCCAGTCGGTGTCGTAGGTCTTGAACGACATCGAGCTGTAGCCCTGCCTGGCGAACTGGATGACGCGGTAGATATAGTTCTCGGGCACCGCGTCCTTCTTGGCTGCCTTGATCTCGCGCTTTAGCGCGGTGTTGATCGACGGGTCGAAGCAATCCTCGCCATTGCCTTCGCAATTGACGCAGGCCTTCATGATCGCCTCGAGATGCTTCTTGACGATCTTCGAGCCGGTCACCAGCGAGGCGACCTTCTGCTCTTCATTGACCTTCCAGTCGATGAATTCCTCGATATCGGGGTGGTCGGCGTCGACGATGACCATCTTGGCGGCGCGGCGCGTCGTGCCGCCCGACTTGATGGCGCCCGCGGCGCGGTCGCCGATTTTGAGGAAGCTCATCAGACCGGACGAACGGCCGCCGCCGGACAGCTTTTCGCCTTCGCCGCGCAGCATGGAGAAGTTGGAGCCGGTGCCCGAACCGTATTTGAACAGGCGCGCCTCGCGCACCCACAGATCCATGATGCCGCCCTCGTTGACGAGGTCGTCCTGCACGCCCTGGATGAAGCAGGCATGCGGCTGCGGGTGCTCGTAGGAGGATTTGGACTTGGTCAGCTTGCCGGTGAACGGGTCGACATAGAAGTGACCCTGGCTCGGCCCGTCAATGCCATAGGCCCAGTGCAGGCCGGTGTTGAACCATTGCGGCGAATTCGGCGCCACGCGTTGCGTGGCCAGCATGTAGGCAAGCTCGTCGCGGAAGGCGCGTGCGTCATCTTCCGATCCCTTGAAGTAGCCGCCCTTCCAGCCCCAGTAGGTCCAGGTGCCGGCCAGCCGGTCGAAGACCTGGCGGGCATCGATCTCGGATCCGTAGCGCTCGGCTTCCGGAAGCTTGGCGAGTTCGGCCTCGTCGGCGACGGACCGCCACAGGAAGGACGGGACGTCATTCTCCTCGACCTTCTTCAGGCGCGCCGGAACGCCCGCCTTGCGGAAATACTTCTGCGCCAGGATGTCGGCGGCGACCTGCGAGAACTGCGCCGGCACATCGATGTTGTCCAAGCGGAACACCACCGAGCCATCGGGATTCTTGATCTCGGACAGCGCCTTGCGAAATTCGATCTCCGCGTAAGCTGACTGCCCTGGCTTGGTGAAACGACGCTCGATGCGCATTGGTCCGATCCCTTTTGTCTATATATAGCGCGTTTCCCCAGGGATTTCCGCCCCAATGTGAAACACGCAAGTCCGCAGTCCGCCGGCATCCGAAGACAGCCGGCTCTCCATCTCGCGGTCTTCCGCGGCGCCTGCTGCTCAAGCTCCCTTCGAAGCCTTCCGCTCAGCACGCCGACGGACCCGCAGGTCCCTCAAAGCTGATTTTTTCGATTCCCTCGCTGGAGGGAAATTCACATTATCTAGCGCCGAACCTACCTGCAAACACTAAATATAGTATTAACAGACAATTTATTCCAGTCCGACAAGTCTCCCTTTCTCGGTTCCCGGGCGCGCGATCTCCACGCCTCCGCCAGCCTCATGGACAGGCGGAAATGCGAGACGGGACGCACATAATCCGGGAAAAGACCGGGCTCAAAACTATCCGGCCGCACTCTCAACAGGAGCACATGGCCTATAAAAGGCGACTCGTTTTGCGCCGTCAAGGATTCGTTTGCGAAGCTTTTGTGACCCCAACATCTTGTGTGTCACATATGTGGATAACGGGGATAGACTCACTCCCGATCGATCCCGGGGCAGGCGTTCGAAGCCCGACAGCAAACTGGCACCCACAGCTTGAGGCGGTCAGCCGTAATGCAATTTTGGCTTGGGCTCGCGTCCGATAAATTTGACCCCCATCCGGTCGTTGCGCCGCCAGCGCACCTCGCATCGGTAGCTGGTGCGATCGAGCGGCACGTAGAGAAGGAACTGGTCCGGGATGCTGGCCTCGACAGGGATCTTCAACTCTGCACCATTCTCATGCTGATTGCGCAGCATGCAGCCGATCTCGGAGTCCTTGAGACCGGTGATGATCGTTCCGCCCTTGAGGACGCGCGAACGGTGGTCGCGCTCGGGCGTCTCTGCCTGAAAGGTGTTCGCGGGGTCAGCCATAGGTGCACCGCCAATATTGTCTAACCCTACCGCCCAACCATTATCAAACCGTTCATGCTGAAATAGCCGTTCAGACGGTTCCGTCGGCGCCCCGACGCAGTCGGACGCAGGATCCGGTCACGAAAATCCATGTGGGTCGGCGCAGAAATAGGCGACGATCTGGCAAAGATCCGGCTCATTGAGCATGCGCACGGCATCCGAGGATCGCACCCATTTGCGGGTGCGCGCCCGTTTTTCCTTCCACTGGTCCGCCACCTTTTCCACCAGCAGCGGAAACACCAGCACTTCGCAAGGTACTTCTTCGCCCGAGGATAGGACCTTGGCATAAAAGTAGCGGCCGGCTTCAAGGGGCGAGATCGTTCCGCGCAGTCCCGCTTCTTCCGCGGCCTCGCGCGCCGCCGCTTCGCAAAGCGGTTCCTTGGCTTCCGGCCAACCCTTGGGGAGCACCCAACGGCCGGTGTCGCGGCTGGTGATCAGCATGATTTCGATGCCGTCCCCCGTGTCTCTCCAGGGCAGGGCGGCCACCTGCAGACGGCACGGCGCAGTGCCGAAGAGCCGCCGGACCCTTTCGGCAAGATGATTATGCGTCGTTGGCCTCGTCAACATCGGAGAAGCTAGCCCCAGCCTCCAGAATCGTTTGCCGTCTCACGAATCTTAAGGTCAATTGTCGACAATAAAAGTAAAAACTTCGTCCAGCCGGGCCAGATCCCGGAAACGCTCTCGATTTCGCGAATTGAGCGCCGGCCTGGGTGGGTCCTTCTTCGATGACAGCGAAGCGCCTTTGACGGCGAGGCCGCGACTCAGCCGGCGTGGTCGTCGGCGATCGGCTTCTGATAGGCGAACCCCATGTCCCAGGGGAAATAGATCCAGGTATCCTGGCTGACCTCGGTGACGAACGTATCGACCAGCGGCCGGCCCTTCGGTTTGGCGTAGACGGTGGCGAAATGCGCCTTGGGCAGCATTGCCCTGACGATGCCGGCGGTCTTTCCGGTGTCGGTGAGATCGTCGATGATCAGCACATCGGCGCCGTTCTCGGCCAGCAACTCCGGCGCCACCCCTTTGAGAACCTGCAATTGCGACTGGGTCGTATAGTCGTGGTAGGAGGCGACGCTGACCGTCTCGATGACGCGGATGCCGAGTTCGCGCGAAATGATCGCCGCGGGCACCAGGCCGCCACGGGCGATGCAGACAATGGCTTTCCATTGCCCCCTGTTGGCGCTGGCAAGCCGCCAGGCGAGCGCACGGGCATCACGATGGAACTGGTCCCAGGAGACCGGAAAGGCTTTTTCGGGAAGAGACATGTCATGGCTCCGCGGCGCGCGGGCGTCGCGCACGAGCCCGCAGGGGAATGCGCGCGGAATTAACTGGAAAGCCCGACACTTGGCAAGGGCGGGCGAGCGATCGTCCCGGAGCTCAGCGCGACAGGAAGGCTGCCACCGGAACCGTCCGCAGAACCGTGCGCGTCACGCCGCCAAAAAGCAGCTGGCGCAGCCATGAGTGGCTGTAGGCGCCCAGAACCAGGAGATCGGCGCCGCTTTCCGCTATCCTGGTCTGAATGACGTCGTCGACGGAGATGCCTTCCGATTTGAGCACCGAAACGCTGACCGTGGCGCCATGCCGGGAGAGGGCGGACGCGATTTCGGCGCCGGCGGCCTCCGGGCTGTCGTCGAGAGATTCGGGCGGATCGATAACCAATATGTCGGTCTTCTCGGCTTCAATGATGAAGGGCAGTGCGTCGAAAGCGGCGCGAGCCGCCTCCTTGCTGCCATTCCAGGCAAGCAGCACATGCTTGAAGCTGGTGACGAGCGGTCCTGAATGCGGCACAACCAGCACCGGCCTGCCGGCGTCATACACAAGCGTATCGACGTCGGCACTTGGATCGCCGCTCGACTCGCGTTGGGCGGCGATGATCAGGTCGGCTGTGCGGACGCTGGATATGCCGGTCAAGGCGCTGTCACCGGAGAAGCTCTCGAGGCTGCGCCATTCGAACGACAGTCCGGAATTCTCGATATGCCGCAGGAACGTCGCCTCAAGCTTGTCGGCGCGCTCCCGGCTCATTTCAGCCGACACCTGCAGGAATTCGGTGTCGGGAAAGCCAGTGGCCGAGGTGTAGGGCACCGGCAGCGCTTCGGCGTGGATACCGATCAGATGGCTCTGGAACCGTGCGGCGAGGGGGATGGCGCAGTCGAGAACGCGCTCAGCGTCCTGCTCGTTCTGCAGAATGGCAACGATGGTTTTGAATTGCATGACACCCCTCGGTTCACGAGTGATCTTACTCGCAGGAAGAAAACGTGCCGGCACCGTGCCTGGTTCCGGTGTCGACGGTCAACCTGCGGTGGCGGCGACGCGCGCGACCATCGCCTCGACATCGGCGCGCGCGGCCTCCAGTGCCTCCTGGCTCCGTGCGCGCACGACCAGTTCGGTCCAGAACTTGCCGTCGGCGAATTTTGGGTAGGAGCCGATAATGGTGTCTGGATGAGCTTTCTGAATATCGCCCAGCGGTCTGCCGATCAGGCCTTCGCCGAACGGACATTGTACCGTGGCCGACAGCATTTTGGTGCCGGTCTTTAGGGTCGGCAAGACATTGTCGAGCATGGCCTGGAAGATCGACGGCACGCCGGCCATGACGTGGACGTTGCCTATGCGGAAGCCCGGCGCGATGGACACCGGATTGTCGATATGGTCGGCGCCACGCGGCATGCGCGCCATGCGCTTGCGGGCCTCGGTGTATTCTATGCCGCGCGCGGCATAGCTCGCTTCCAGCATCGCGTAGGCCTTGGCGTCGTATTCGCACGGTACGCCGAAGGCCTTGGAAATCGAATCCGCAGTGATGTCATCATGGGTCGGACCGATGCCGCCGGTGGTGAACACATAGGTGTAACGGGCGCGCAGCGCATTCACCGCCGCGACGATCTCGTCTTCGTCGTCGGGGACTATCCGCACTTCCTTCAGGTCGATGCCGATCGCCGTCATGATATCGGCCAGATGGCCGATGTTCTTGTCCTTGGTGCGGCCCGAGAGAATCTCGTCACCGATGACGAGCATGGCGGCGGTAACGATTTCGGTCATGGAAGGCTCCGGCAAGACGGTGCCCTGAGATAGCGCGGCGCGGTCGCCGCCGCAATGCCGGCCGAGCGGTGAACAATCTGTGCCCATATGCGGAGTATCCTTCGGGCCTCCATGCCCCTAGATAGTTCCATTCCGGTGGCCTCGGGCTCTGGGCTTTTCAATCAAGGAGATGGAAATGGCGAAGGTACTTGTTCTCTACTACTCGAGTTGGGGCCACATGGAACAGATGGCCAAGGCCGCTGCAGAAGGGGCCCGCGAGGCCGGCGCCGAGGTGACCATCAAGCGCGTTGCCGAACTGGTGCCGGAAGAGGTCGCCAAGGCCGCCCACTACAAACTGGACCAGGAGGCCGCGATCGCCGATCCGCTCGAGCTTGGCGAATACGACGCCATCATCGTCGGCGCCTCGACGCGCTATGGCGCCATGGCGGCCCAGCTGAAGAACTTCTTCGACCAGACCGGGCCGCTATGGGCCAAGGGCGCACTCGTGAACAAGGTTGGCTCGGTCATGGTATCGACCGCGACACAGCATGGCGGCGCCGAGCTCGCGCTCATCAGCACGCAAGCCATGCTGCAGCATCACGGCCTGATCATCGTGCCGCTGTCCTACGCATATCAGGGCCAGATGGGCAATGATGTCGTGCGTGGCGGCGCGCCCTACGGCATGACGACGACCAGCGACAGCGACGGTTCGCGCCAGCCTTCGGCGCAGGAACTCGAAGGCGCGAAATTCCAGGGCAAACGCGTTGCCGAGATCACTATCAAGCTACACGGCTGATCTCAAAATGTGGTGACGCGGCGGTTTGATAACACCGACCGTCAACGAAAAGGGCGGCCTCGGGGCCGCCCTTTTCGCGTTAAGCTCGCTAGGCGAAATGAGTGGACCGGAGCCAGGTTTGCAGGCTCCGGACGGCCGTGGAACTCAGTCGGAAACTTCTGTCTGTGGCCGGTCCCGGCCGTCCGCGAGTTCTTCGTGCCATTTACCGTCGGCATCCTCGTACTGGATACCGTCGGTCGCGCCGGCGACCTGTTGCTCTGCCGAAGCGATCTCGGCCGCGCGCAATGCGTCTTGATGCGTGGGGAATGTTTCCGAGAATGTCGCGCCGACCTTGTAGGCCCATCCGCCGTCATGCTCGACGATCTTGTAAGTCAGCTTCGCCATGAAAAGTCTCCGGTTCTAAAGCCCGGCCTGCTCAATGCAGCCGGTCGTCGCGCAGTTTGTCGTCCGGCACCAGGACTTCCGACTCCTTCGCGGCTTCGATCAGTGCCCGGCGCGCATCCGCTGTCGAACGATAACCTTCCAGCACTTTGAGGCAAGTGTCGAGAGCGTCGCGATGGCGAGGGCCGCGATTGAGCGGCCACACCGTCATGAGACACTCGGCGGCCTCCTGGGTGTCGCGGATATGGCGGTATTTGCCGACGTGGCCGAGTTCGACGACGACAGGCGCTTCAAAGGGTTTGTTGTCCATCATGGCCGCAACGCAAAGCAGCCAATTTGGTTGCAAAAGTGTCCGTCAGCCTGCGCCCAAAGGTCGCGACGTAGGCGGGAAGAGCTTCAGCGTTTGGCCGATGCATATCCCCTGTCCCAGCTCGGACCAGCCAAGCTGGCCTCAATAGCCGCAGTCGTTGCTGATCCAGCGCGCATTCGCCCAGCCGGTTCTGCCGCCGATCTCGACCTGGTACCAGTTTCCGCGCCGGTCGAAAATCTCGGTCTGATCGCCATTGAAAAGTTGACCGATCATCCGCGACGACGAGTTCGGCCGTGCCCGCACCGCGAGAAAGCCGCTGCCGGTGGCCAGATTGTAGCGGCCGGACAGGCCGTGCACCGTGCCTTCGCAATATTGCGAGCTGGCCGGCGTGGCCGCGCCCGCCGCGGCCTTACCCAACCTAACAGCTTGGTGAGGGAATTGGAGCGGGCTATTGCAATTGCCGGGGAGGGAGGCACCGCCCCGGTGTCGGGAAAGAACCTCAGCCTGCCGCCTTTATCCAGTGCTCCATCGTCGTGACGGCTCTCGCCAGCTGCGGCGCCGGCTGGATCGGCTCCCCCAGCGTGGCCGCGGCACGCCAGCCCCATCGCGGATCGGCCAGGAAGGCTCGGGCGACAGCCACGATATCGGCGCGGCCTTCGGCGACGATCGCCTCGGCCTGCTTCGGATTGTCGATGAGGCCGACGGCCCGTGTCGGAATGCCGGCACCCTTGCGCACCTCTTCCGCCAGATGCACCTGGTAGCCGGGGCCGCTGGGCAACTTCTGCAAAGGAGAATTGCCGCCGCTCGAGCAGCAGAGATAGGCGACGCCGACATCCCTAAGTGCCTTCGCCACCTCGATCGCGTCGGCGACATCGAAGCCGCCATCGACCCAGTCCTTCACCGACAGCCTTGCGCCAAGCATCAGCCTTGGCGCTGCCTTCTTCACCGCCTTGGCGATCTCGACGACGAGGCGCATGCGGTTTTCGATCGATCCGCCCCAGCGATCGGCGCGCTGATTGGACAAGGGCGAAAGGAATTGGAAAATCAGATAGCCATGCGCGGCATGCAGTTCGATGAAGTCGAAGCCGGCGCGTTCGGCCCGCCTGGCCGCATCGGCGAAACGCTCTATCAACTGCAGGATCTCGTCTTCCTCCAGCGGATGCGGCACGTTCCAGCCTGTGTCATAGGCGATGGCTGAGGCCGAAACCGTCTGCCAGGGGTCCTCGTCAGGCCGCAGCGGGCCGCCGCCATCCCATGGTTTCCGGTTCGAGGCCTTGCGTCCGGCATGCGCGAGCTGCGTGCCGAACTTCGTGCCGGGGGCGGCGACGCGCCTGGCGGCGTCCAGCGTGCGTCGGGCGGCTGCTTCATTGTCGTCGGAGTAGAGGCCGAGGCAGCCATGCGTGATGCGTCCGCGCCGCTCGACGTCCGTCATCTCGACCGTGACCATGCCGGCGCCGGACATGGCAAGGTTCATCCAGTGATAGAGGTGCCAGTCGCTGGCCGAGCCGTCATCGGCCGAATACTGGCACATTGGCGCGACAGCGATGCGATTGGGAAAGTCGAGGCCGTCGAGTGTGATCGGCTGGAAAAGCGCTGCTGTCATGAAAGGGCTCCGGGAAATGATCAGGCTATCTAGGTTGTGGCTCGTATATGCGCCAGACACGAGAGGGTGAAACCTCGTTTTGGACCGATTGCCCACATTGCGCAAATGTCGGTTCGCGGCTACGCCTCGGGTCGGGCCCAGGGAGTTCATGATGGAAGATCGCATCCGTATCCGCTCGGAGGAAATCCTTTCCGACGACTGGGCTGTCCTGAAGAAAACCGTCCTCGATTACCGCCGGCGCGACGGCCAATGGGAAACGCAGATCCGCCAGACCTATGATCGCGGCGACGGCGCGGTGATCCTGCCTTACGATCCGGCGCGTTCGACCGTGCTTCTGGTCCGCCAGTTCCGCTATCCCGCCTATGTCACCGGCCACCGCGAGCCCCTTATAGAGGCCTGCGCCGGGCTGCTCGACGAAAACGATCCCGAGACAGCCATTCGCAAGGAGGCCGAAGAGGAACTCGGCTACCGGCTGCGGGACATCGAGCGGTTGTTTTCGCCCTATATGAGTCCGGGCAGCGTCACCGAGCGGCTCTGGTTTTTCGTCGCCCGCTATTCGCCGGCGGACCGCATCTCGGCCGGCGGCGGCGCGCCAGAGGAGGGCGAGGACATCGAGGTGCTGGAAATGCCGCTCGACGAGGCGCTGGCCGGCATTGCCGACGGCCGCATCATCGACGCCAAGACCATCATCCTGATCCAGCACCTGAAGCTGAACCCGATGCGGGTCTGACCGAAGCGACCTGCACTCCTCCGATCTAAAGGATTGTTTGGCTGTGCTGGTGCGGACGACGGGAATCGAACCCGTACGATCAGAGATCGAGGGATTTTAAGTCCCTTGCGTCTACCAATTCCGCCACGTCCGCAGGTAGCAATTACAAGCACTTATGAGATTTAAGGTCCAGCCCTGAACCTGCACTTGGCACCGGATTGGCACCGAAGGCCGTTTTATTGTTCTGCCCCGTTCTCATCGCCGCTTCTATCGCAGCTGCCGCGCCATCGTCCGACCGCTTGAAAAGGTGAGCGTAGACCGACAGCGTGACCACGGGTGACGCATGCCCCAGACGACGGCTAATTGCAACCACGTCGAGCCCGCCAGCGATGAGGGCGCAAGCGTGGGTGTGTCTCAGGTCGTGAAACCGGACCTTGGGAATATCGATTACAGCTGGCGCGCCATCCTCGGCCGGCCTCCTCAAGCGGTCCACTGCATCGCGCCAAGCGCCTGAAACGCGAGAAGGCGCGATAGCTCTGCCGTCGGGCCAGCAAGAGACTAGCGCATCCTTGCGGGGCTTCCCCAGCCCCGAAGCAAGACGCTGTTGGAGCTGCTGCTTCCGGTGCACTTTGAGCGTGCACAGTCTGCTCGCAGTCTACCACAATCCCACCCCGTCCTCGTTGAGCCTTGAGGCGACCGCCTTCGCGGCATCGTCCCCGCGCCGGCGGAAGGTCGAATATGCCCAGCAGCGGCGCTCTGCCGTTCATGGCCAGCGGTCGAGCTGGTGCTCGCCGGGGTTAGTCACTTGCAGCCGGCGAGTGGTTGACAGCCTCCGCAGGCGCGATGCAGTTTCTGCAGGCTTATGGAAAAGTGAGGAGCATCCATGAAGAAGACTTATGAGAAGCCGACACTGAACAAACGCGATCGTCTCGGATCAATCGCAGCGCAGCTTATCCCTATCTCTGGTGGGCTGCAGGAAGTGCCTTCCGGCGGCGCCTAAGCACTCTCCGTTGAGAAGCAAAGCCCGCTGGCTCGGCCGGCGGGCTTTTGCCTTTTGGCAGCGGGCCTGTTCAACGAACCCGCTGGCCGGCTCGCCACGCGGTCCGGTCCTGACCTATTGGCCACTTGTGGTCTACCATGGGTCTCCTTTGCTCTTGATCAAAGCGGTGGCCCGGGTGGGATGCAGCCGACTTGCTCCCGCAGTTAAACCCGGAACCATTTGGCGCAACCGGTTGAATCGCGACCCTTTTTTTGTGACCCGTGAAACACATGGCGGGCGATCGATTCAGG
The DNA here is from genome assembly GCF_020164785.1 of Mesorhizobium sp. ES1-1. Classification (GTDB taxonomy): domain Bacteria; phylum Pseudomonadota; class Alphaproteobacteria; order Rhizobiales; family Rhizobiaceae; genus Mesorhizobium. The sequence goes on from NZ_JAIUGX010000007.1 coordinate 152,232, forward strand.
GCACCTGACGTGGGAGCGCACACATGTTGAGCAACATGGGAGGAGGTCACTCCCAGGTTTATCCGCGGGCGTTGTGTGAGCGTGTTGTCGATCAGATCAAAGCCGAGGCGCAGATCGTTGGAACCCGCATTGATGAAGCTACCCTCGCGACGATCGTCCTGAGCCTTTGCAAAAATCTGAAGACGCCCTTCGAGGAGAACCTCCTCATCCTAGCCAGAGTTCGGCGGCCCGAATACACACGGCTTTGAGAGCTTCCGATTGGTGCTATCGTTTGGGCCGATTGAGCCCTTTGGGTTGCGGCTGATCGAGGACAGGCTGGGCTTCCCTCAGCGCCTTGAGGCGAGCCGTCTTGGCAATGCGCTCAGCCTGCTCCTTGGCCTGAATTTCCTTGGATGCCTTATCGGCGCCGGCCCGTAGTTTGACCATGTCGCGTACAATTCTCGTCATCCGTTATCTTCCTCCTTGATTCAGAGCTTTTGCCGGGATTATTGACTCGTGACTGTCGTTTTCGCAACGTAGATATCCACGTCGTGAGTTGTGTTGTTGGCGGAGGATCCGGGAGAATTCCCTGCTTTCGCCCGGCGGGTGAGACACTCCATGGCCAAGTTGAAAGCCCTCATTCTTGAGGATGAAGCCCTGATCGCCCTGGACGTTGAACAGCATCTGCGAGAATGCGGCTTCAGCGTCACATTGGTCACGTCATGCGAGGCTGCCGATCATTTCCTTTCCGAGCAGGACGCCGACGTGGCGATTGTCGATCTGAAGCTGACTGACGGATATTGCCACCGAGTTGCGCGCGTACTGATCGATCGATCCATCCCGTTCATCGTGCATTCTGGCAGCGACGAAATAGATGAGCCAGGTCAGGAGATATTTCGGAGAGGAAGGTTGTTTCGCAAGCCGGCCGATACGAAGGAACTTGCCGCCGTTGCTCTATCGATAGCCACGGGCGCCAACACATCCACAATAGGAACCATGGGGCTTGGCGGTAGTTAGCTCTGCACCACGGAGTTCGACGATGCCGCGCTATCACTTCCACGTCGATGACGGTACACTCCTAGCCGATAATGAAGGAACTGAACTTCCAGACCTCCAGGCTGCGCGAGCCGAGGCAGTTAGCGCGGCGGGTGAGTTGCTGAGGGATTTGGACGGCGCCCTATGGGAAGGCGATAAGACGTGGATTATGCATGTCACGGACCAAGACGACATCCTGCTTTTCACCTTGAGCTTCAGCGCGAAAGTTTCTGCTGGAAAAGCTGTTTTCCTGCCTGAGGACAAGCGTCGAATTGACTGATGTTAGGGAAACGACGCTTGACGACAAAAACCTTTGAGGCATGTGTTGGTTTGAGAGAATTAGCGCGCTGAAAAATATCGAACGAGTAGCGGATCGTATCAAATGAAGAAGCACTATACCAAACCTCTTACCAAGCGCGAGAGGCTCTCGGTCGTGACGGCACTCGGCAACGGATCCTTCACTATCGGGGAGCCGCCTTCAACCGACGGCTGACCAAACTGATTCAAGGGTTCCAGTGGCAAAATCGAGGAGCATCCATAAGAAGCACTACACGAAGCCTGCGCTCATCAAGCGCGAACGTCTCGGGCTGTCACTGCACAGACGTCAGGCTCATTCATTCCAGTTCCCCCGCCGCCGTTTCCCGGTGCGGTGATCCTCAGACCTGATCCGTCGAGGGATTTTGACAACTAAGCCCGCTGGCTTTGGTCGGCGGGCTTTTCGTTTGAGCCTCTAGCTCCTTTCGTCTCAGCCTCTAGCTTCAGAGGCTTTTGGACCTGAGTGGCATGATATCGAACCTGGCGAAGATCGGCGGACCAAGGTCAGATTGCTTCGTCATCGCCGTCGAACCTGCCTCGCCGGTAAAAGTCCCGGCAAGGTTCAGGCACACACTGATGGACTGCAATCTTGCGATCAGTGCATGCGTTGAGCCCGACCTGATCGGCCTACAGAGGAATCAGTGCGGCCCATTTTGGGTCGGCATCACCAGCTCAAAAACCGTTTCGCTCTGGTCCGATGAAACGTTCAGCACGCCGCGGTGGGCTCTCGCAATCTGAGAGGCGATGTACAGCCCCAACCCTAATCCTTGAAGGCTAGCCCGCACTTCACCTCGGTAAAACGGCTGGAAGAGACGGTCCATGACGTCCGGCGGTATGGGGTCGCCCGCGTTTGAAACCGCCAAGTGCAGTGTTCCCGATCTTGTGATGGCTTTCACGATTATCGGCGCCTCGTTCGTGCCGTGCGTCAAAGCGTTGCCGACAAGATTGGAGAGCAGCTGCGCAATTCCCCCTTGTCGCAGTCGACCGAACCGGAAATTTCGTAACGCTCCTCGATAACACGGTCGGGATACGCGAGCCGCAACTCTCCCACAACTTGACTGAGCGTCGGTACAAGCGGACGGCCACTTTCAATTTTCACCTGTAGACCCCCGCCGAGCCTGGTTTGAGCGAGGTCGAGTACATCGCCAATCAAAACCTTCATACGGGCAGTGCTGCGCTGCATCATCGCAATGAGCATTGGAGTATCTTCAGTCCAGCCGAAACGCTCGAGGCGTCTCAGTCCAGCGTCAACACCGGCAAGTGGATTGCGCAGATCGTGACCGAGTACAGCTATGAATTGCTCGAGCCGCTCCGAACCTTTTCGCTCTAATTCGAAACCACGCTGTGCTGTGGCGCGCGCTTCAACCAGTTCCCGCTCGTAGCGTCGGCGATCGGCCGCTTGCATGATGGTAAGACGAGTGAACAGGAGTGTCCCGTCCTCGCGCCGGCGCTCAACAGCATTTGCCAACACCGGGAATTTCTTGCCCTTCGCGGTAATTAGGTCGAGTGCCACTTCGTTGAAAAAGCCCTGCATGCGCAGGAGGGGCGCAATATGCGTCTCATAGAAGATGGCGCCGGCAATGTTCAGGATTTCGCGCAGGCGCTTCCCGAGCAGGTCTGCCTGGGAGATGCCGATCCAATTCGATAAGGTCAGGTTCGATTTTACGATGAGACCGTCAGGGCCGAGAGAAACGTAACCGCACGGCGCGTTCTCATAGAGGTCTTCGAGATCTTCCCCCACAGCTCACACGAAGCCGCGTATCGCTGAAATCACTTGTTCTGGGGCGCTAAGATTCGGGCAATGACCAGCAGCGTCCAGCAGCATTATTGCGCTATCACTAAGGTGCTCGAGCACATATCGCCCGACCTGCTCACACGCGATGATGTCGTCCTTGCACTGCAGAACTAATGTTCGTGTCTTGACCCTCGCCAGATCCTGGCGATTGTCTGACGAAAAAGTGACCCTGGCAAACTGCTTGGCTATCTCCGGATCCGTTCGACAGAACGAGTTCGACAATTCCTCAGCAAGTTCCGGCCTGTCAGGATTGCCCATGATTGCCGGCGCCATGGCTGCCGACCATCCAAGGTGATTGTCATCCAGCGAAGCCAAAAGTTCTTCGATCTGCGCGGCCGTGAAACCGCCCTCATATGCCCCGTCGTTGATATAACGGGGCGAGGGACCGACCATAACGAGCTTTTCAAACATGTCCGGAGCCATGATCGAAGCGAGGGCGCCGATCATCGCACTGACCGAGTGACCGACGAACACCGCGTTTTTCAGTCCAAGTTCGTGCCCGATTTCCACTACGTCGGCTGCATAGCCATGAAGAGACGCATATTTGGCCGGATCGTAGGCCGACAAATCAGAATGTCCTGCACCGACGTGATCGAAAAGAATGGTGCGGAAATCGTGCTCAAACGCGGGAGCAACAAAGCGCCACATGTTTTGGTCGCAGCCAAATCCGTGAGCAAACATCATGGCGCGAGTGCCGGTGCCGGCTTGCTAGACGTTATTTCGCGTCAGGAAGGACAAGCGACGGCTCCGACTTAAACTCCGCCTAGTTACTGCGCGCCTGGGAGAAGGGCAATCTCAAAAAGCGGGTTGTCGTGTGCCTCATTGGTCCGACCCGGTTACGACGCTGCGGAGGTATCGTGTCGCATGTAAGGCGCAAATCGTACAGCAGTCCGCAAATCCTATCGGGCGTCGAGACACACCCAATCGTGTCATTGCCGAGGGCGTTGAGACGATGAAGTACGCAAACGACAGTCGAAGATCTGCAGTTTCTGCAAACGAACAGCGTTTTTGGCCGGAGCCGGCACACGCTGGTTCATCCTCAAATCAAAGTCTACCAAATTTATAGAATTAACAAAAAGCGGCTGCCGACGGGTCGTAGGCGACATATGATTTCCACCACTCAGTGCCGAAACGGATAGCGTTTCCTTTGTTCTGGGCTTCCGCGATGCGACGCTCTGGCCACCAAGAAGAGAGGTGGAAATGAGCGCTTCTGTAGACGCACAAAGTATTCCTGTGCTGGATTTTTCCCGTTATGACGCCGACCCCGCATCAAGGGTCGCATTCCTGGAGGAATTGCGTCTAGCGGCGCGGGATGTGGGTTTCTTCTATTTGGCGGGCCATGGCATCCCGCAATCGTTGATCGACGATGTGCTTCATGCGTCGCGTCAGTTCTTTGCATTGCCGGAAGAAGCCAAGCTCCAGATCGAAATGGTGAACTCACCGCATTTTCGCGGCTATAACCGGGTCGGGCAGGAATTGACGAAAGGCCAGCGCGACTGGCGCGAGCAGATCGACATCGGCTCAGAGGCACCGGCGCTGCCCCGTGATAAGGACCTGCCAGGCTGGACACGGTTGCAGGGGCCCAACCAATGGCCTGACGCGCTGCCGGAACTGAAGCCGCTGTTGCTCGAATGGCAGGAACAGTTGACCGATCTGTCGACTCGCCTGCTGAAGGCGTTCGCCGCTGTCCTGGAGCAGGACGAGGACGCGTTCGAGACGATTTACGCCGGCACGCCAAACCACCTCATCAAGATCATCCGCTACCCGGGCCGGGATTCCACCGAAAGCGAGCAGGGCGTTGGCGCGCATAAGGACAGCGGTTTCCTGACGCTTCTGCTGCAGGAAAAGCAGAGGGGCCTGCAGGTCGAAGCTGCGGATGGCGAGTGGATAGACGCTGAGCCGCGTGCTGGCACCTTTGTCGTCAACATCGGCGAGTTGCTCGAGATGGCGACCGACGGCTACTTAAAGGCCACTGTGCATCGGGTGGTGACGCCACCGGCCGGCACCGACCGGCTGTCCGTCGCCTTTTTCCTCGGCGCACCCTTTGACGCCGAAATTCCACTTCTGGACCTCGCGCCGCACCTGAAGGCGCAGGCGAACGGCGTTACCCGCGATCCTCAGAATCCGCTCTACCGCAACTCTGGACAGAACGCGCTGAAAAGCCGGCTGCGTTCACATCCTGATGTCGCGCGGCGCCATCATGCCGATCTGCTCTCCACCCAGGCTCGCGCCGAAGTCGCGCCTTTCGCTTGACGGCCGCAAAACAAGAGGAGGAACGACTGATGACGCTGGAACATCTATCGCCTGAAACGCTCGCCCTGCATGGTGGCTCCTGGCGAGCTGATCCCACGACCGGCGCTGTTGCGGTGCCGATCTATCAGACCACATCCTACCAGTTCCAGGACACTGATCATGCCGACCGGCTGTTTGCGCTCGATGAAGTCGGTCACATTTATACGCGCGTCTCGAACCCGACGCAGGATGCCCTTGAGACCCGCATAGCTGCGCTGGAAGGCGGTGCTGCCGCGCTGCTGCTTTCCTCTGGTCAAGCGGCTTCCGCCTATTCGGTACTGAATCTGGCCGGCGCCGGCGACAATATCGTCTCAGCCACCGATCTCTATGGAGGCACCTGGGCCCTGTTCGCCGCGACGCTCAAGCATCTCGGCGTCGAAGTAAGGTTCGTCGATCCTTCAGACCCGGAGAACTTCCGGCGCGCCACCGACGCGCGCACACGCGCCTACTATGCGGAATCGCTACCCAATCCGAAGCTGCAGGTCTTTTCGATCAAGGAAGTGGCCGACATCGGCCGATCCCTCGGCGTGCCCTTGATCGTCGATAACACTGCGGCGCCGCTCAGCATCCGGCCGTTCGATCATGGTGCGGCGGTCGTCGTCTACTCGGCGACCAAATACATTGGCGGCCATGGCACGTCGATCGGCGGCATCGTCATCGATGGCGGAAACTTCCCTTGGGAAGAGCATGCCGAACGCTTTCCGACGCTGAATCAGCCGGACCCAAGCTACCATGGGAAGGTCTGGGTCGAGGCGGCCAAGCCGCTCGGCCCGGTGGCCTACGTGTTGCGCATCCGCACTGTCCTTCTGCGCGACGTCGGTGCCGCGATCAGTCCTTTCAACGCCTTCCAGTTGCTGCAGGGCCTCGAAACGCTGCCGCTGCGCATCCGCCAGCACAACGAGAACGCCATCAAAGTGGCGGAGTTTCTGCGGGATCATCCAAAGGTCGCAAATGTCATCTTCCCTCGCTACCAGACCGGCGATAGCAAGCGGCGTGCCGATGCCTATCTCCGGAAGGGCAGCTACGGCGCGCTCGTCGGCTTCGAATTGAAGGATGGCCGCGAGGCCGGACGTTCCTTCATCAATGGACTGAAGCTGCTCTATCACGTTGCCAACATCGGCGACGCGCGCTCCCTGGCCATCCATCCGTCGACCACGACCCACTCTCAGCTTTCGCCTGAAGAGCAACTCGCGACGGGAGTAACCCCCGGCTATGTCAGGCTTTCCATTGGCATAGAGCATCCAGACGACATCATTCGAGATCTCGAACAGGCGCTCGATCAGGTCGTAGGCGACAGCGAACTCAGGGCTGCCTAGCCCGTTCGCCAATTACAAATTCATTCGCAGGAGGGGAATATGACCACAGGCAAAAAAAACACATCAACGATTTCACGGCGTGGCGTGCTGCGGGCTGCAGGCGCGCTGGGGGTTGGCGCTGCTGCTGTAGGCTTGCTGGCCCGGCCGACAAGCTACGCAATTGCCGGTAACGCCACGAAGGTCAGGCTGTCGTGGACTGAATTCGCGGCTTGCCATTCGCCGATCGCCTTCGCGTTATCGAAGGGCATCTACGCCAAGCATGATCTCGACATCGATCTCTACTACCAAGGCGCCAGCGGCCAGACCCTGATCCAGTCGATCGCCACCAACAAGACGGATGCCGGTGCCGGCCTGCTGTACGATTGGGTCAAGCCGCTGGAGCAGGGGCTCGACGTCAAGCTCTTCGTCGGCTCGCATGGCGGCTGCACGAGGCTGCTGGCCTCCAAGGCCTCCGGGGTCACCACGCTCGAAGGCCTCAGGGGCAAGACCATCGTCTCCTACGACGTCGCCAGCCCGCCGAAGCATTCTTTCCAGGTCGCACTGGCCAAGGCCGGCCTCGATCCCAACAACGACGTCAACTGGACCAACGTGCCTTTCGACCTCGTCGGCGAGGCTGTCGGAAAGGGCCAGGCCGACGCCTTGGCGCATCTCGATCCATGGGCCTATGCCCACAAGAAGAAGTTCGATCTCGTCGAGGTCGCCAATACGCAGACCGGCTCGTTCGAGGGCGCTGTCTGCTGCGTCCTCGGCGTCAACTCGGCCTTCCTCGACGCCAACAAGGATGCCATCCGCCGCCTGGCAGAGGCCGATATCGAGATCCACGAATATGCATCGGCGCATCCCGATGAGGTTGCCAAATGGTTCGTCGACAATCTCAACCCGGGTTTCCCCTTCGAGGATATCCGCGACGAGATTTCCTCATGGGTGCTGCACAACCACCCGGTCGGCAAGGACTTACGCGATCAGGTCCAGCATGCCGCCGCCGACCTTTCACTGATCAAGGTGCTTGATCCGACGACCGACCCGGCCGAACTGGCCGGACGGGTGACCGTCGACATCCTCGCCTGACGGTCAAAATGACGAGTGCGGCAGTCGACAAGGACGCGGGCAGAAAGAGTGTTTCGTCTGCTTTTGCTAGGCCCGTGTGGAAGCACGGGCTCTACGCGGCGGCGGCCTGGCTCCTTGCTGCCATCGTCACCGCGGCGTTTCCCGACGTCGTGCCGTGGGGCAGCCGCGATGTCTTTGTCGGATTGCTTTTAGGCGGAGGGGCGGTGCTGGCGGGCCTTGCCTTCAGCGTCGAGAAGCTTGGCGGATTGGGCCGCGGTCTGATCCACTACGGTCCCTGGCTGATCGCCCTTGGCCTTTGGTTCGCATTGTGGGAATTGATCACGGCCAAGCTCGGCTGGATGCCGAAACCGTTCTTCTCGCCGCCGCACGGCCTGCTGCATGTCTACATTGTCGACTGGCAGCGCATCCTCATCTGCATCGCCTACACGGCGCGGCTGTGGACGATTGGATTCTTCAGCGGCATCATTATCGGATTCACCGGTGGGGTCGCGCTCGGCTGGTCGAAGACCTTCGCCTATTGGGGCATGCCGGTGCTGAGACTGATCGGCCCGGTGCCGGCGAGCGCCTGGATCCCGGCTACGTTCTTCCTGTTCCCGACCACATTCCAGGCCAGCCTGTTCCTGGTCGCGCTTGCCTCCGGCATACCGGTTGCGATCCTCACCGCCTCCGGCGTCAATTCGGTGAACCGCGCCTTCTACGACGTGGCGCGGACGCTGGGCGCCAACAATCGCTACCTGGTTCTCCGCGTGGCGATACCCGCCGCCTTGCCGCACGTCTTCATCGGCCTGTTCATGGGGTTGTATTACTCGTTCGCCGTCCTGGTGGTCGCCGAAATGCTCGGCGCGAAATACGGCCTTGGCTGGTACCTTCAGTTCCAGACCGCCTATTCGGCCTATGCAAATGTCTACGCCATGCTGATCATCATGGCCTTGCTCTGCTCGGGTCTGGTCAAGCTGTTGTTCGTGATACGCGACCGGCTGCTCGGATGGCAGAAGGGGGTTGTGCAATGGTAGCCACCACCCTGCGCGCCGCGTCCGCAAACGCCGCCGGCCTTGCCATCGACTTCCAAACGGTCTCGCATCAATACGATCTGGACGGGCAGCCCTTGCCCGTCTTGCGGCAAATCGACCTGAACGTGGGGCCGGGCGAGTTCATCGCATTGCTCGGTCCGTCCGGCTGCGGCAAGTCGACCTTGCTGAGGCTGGCGGCAGGCTTGGAACGACCGACCACCGGCGACGTGCTGGAGGACGGGACAAGCATCGCCAGCCCGGATCCGTCGCGCGTGCTGGTGTTCCAGGATCCGACCTTGTTTCCGTGGCGGACCGTCCGCGACAATGTCGCCATCGGGCCGGAAGCGCGCGGCGTGCTGGCCGGCAGTCAGAAGCGGATCGACGATGCGCTTCGCTTGGTCAAGCTCGAGGCTTTCGCCTCGGCTTTTCCGCATCAGCTGTCAGGAGGCATGGCGCAACGGGCTGCACTTGCACGTGCTTTGGTAAACGATCCCCATCTGCTGCTGCTCGATGAGCCGCTGGGACGTCTGGACTCGCTCACCAGGCTGACCATGCAGGAGGAAATCCTGTCGCTCTGGCGGCATGCTGGATACACGGTCATTCTTGTCACCCATGATGTCGAGGAGGCTCTGCTTTTGTCGCAGCGCGTCATCATTCTGAGCGAGCGCCCGGCCCGCATCAAGTCCGAGGTCGTGGTCGACCTGCCATATCCGCGTCGGCGCGACGACCCGCGGATCGTCGCCCAGCGTCAGACCATCCTCGAGTTTCTCGGGTTCTCGGCATGACAAGAAATGTCTCGGCATCGATCTGGAGGTTGTTGTCGCTGCGTTGGCTGGAAGCAGCGGGGATCGCACTGACGCTGGTCGCGCTGGCCTGGTGGGCAATCGTCTACGCGCAGGTCATGTCCAACACCGGCTTTCCGATCGAACGCACGCTGCCGTGCCTGCTGCAAACGTCCGACCGCTGCTCGCTTGCCATGTCGCTGTGCAAGAATTGGCATTTTCTCGGCATCACGCGCTACTCGCCGGAGTTGCTGTGGGCCGGGGCGATCGTTTCCAGTCTTGCGCTTCTTCTGGGAAGCTTCACTCAAACTCCAAAGCAGAGAGAAAAGAAGGACCCTGACCATGCCTAGAGTTGTCCCCGTGCTCGATCTCAGCCGTCTCGAACAAGGTGCTTCCGAGTCCCGCACTTTTCTTCTGGATTTGCGCACGGCGGCCCGGGACGTTGGCTTCTTCTATCTCAGCGGTCATGGAATTTCAGCCTCCGATATTGATGAGGTGATTGGTGCTTCCCGTCGCTTCTTCGCGTTGCCCGCGGCCGACAAGTTGGCCATCGAAATGGTCAAATCCTCGCAGTTTCGGGGCTATACGCGCGCCGGCGGCGAACTGACCAAGGGCGCTGCCGACTGGCGTGAACAACTTGATATCGGCGTCGAGCGTCAGCCCATACCGCAACGGCCGGGGGTCGCACCCTGGACCAGGCTGCAAGGGCCCAATCAGTGGCCGTCGGCACTGCCGGATCTCAAACCGGCGCTGCTTGCATGGCAGGCAAAGGCGACGGGGGTGGCGATCCGGCTGCTCAAGGCCTTTGCGTTGTCGCTTGATCAGCCCGAGAGCGCCTTCGACGCGATCTACCAGGACTCGCCTAATCATCGCATGAAGATTGTGCGCTACCCCGGTCGCGATGCAACGGACGGCGACCAAGGCGTCGGCGCGCACAAGGATGGCGGCTTCCTGACCCTGCTGTTGCAGGACGACAACAAGGGCCTTCAGGTGGAATATGACGGGAGCTGGGTCGATGTTGAACCCATCCCTGGAACGCTGGTCGTTAATATTGGCGAACTGCTCGAACTGGCGTCCAACGGATATCTGCGCGCGACAGTTCATCGTGTGGTGACGCCGCCGGCCGGCGTCGAGCGGATTTCCGTTCCTTTCTTCTTCAGCGCGCGGCTGGACGCCACCATACCTTTGCTCAGCCTGCCCGAGGAACTGGCGGCCGAGGCGCGCGGGCCGGCAAGCGATCCGGACAACCCGTTGTTCCGCGACGTCGGCACCAATGTTCTGAAGAGCCGCCTGCGCTCCCACCCCGACGTGGCGCGTCGGCATTATGCGGATCTGCTGGAAACCGGAGCGGCGGGCTCGTAAGGCTGGCCGAGGGCGCGAATTTTGCTGTTTGGCGGTTTTTTGGAATGTCGTTCGTCGCTAGCGTCACGAAATAGGCCTAGAAAGGTAAAATCGTTCGGCGGTTTCCTCCCATTCCGCTGAACGGTGTTCCCCTCTGAAGGTTTTGTACCTTCTTTTGGCCGGGCCGCATTTCGAGCCCGGCCATTTTTTGTCCGCCGCTTACCGTCGAGAATTCTGCTCGCTCCTCGTCGCCGGATTTCGCCTCCATGAGCCATTTGCACACAAGGTGATTGGCATTCGCCGCAATGGCCTTTTTCGAGGCAAACTGCTTTCCCGATAAGCAAGAAATTGGAAGGCCGTTCCTTAGTCTATAAATTTATAGGGTTAACTTCGAGGCAGTCGAACAGGGCGGGGGACCTTCCGCCATCGGCACAGTGATAAACCTCAGGAGTTGACTGACATGACGATTGCAAAGCGCCCTGGCGCCCGCTGGCGGACGGCATTGGCGACGACGCTGGTAGTGGCGGCGGGATTGTTCTCCACCGCGACCTTTGCCGGACCGACGCTCGACAAGATCAAGCAGCGCGGCTCCATCAAGGTCGGCGTCGGCACGACGCCCGGCTTCTTCTCACCGGACAGCAACGGCCGCTGGCAAGGCTTTTTCGTAGACTATGGCCGCGCCCTGTCTATCACCGTGTTTGGGGATCCGGATAAGGTGGAGTTCACAAATTCCTCGCCGCAGCAGCGTCTACCAGCTCTCCAGGCAGGTGAATTCGACGTGCTGCTGTCTGGCGTGACGGTGACAATCACGCGGGCCTTTCAGCTAGGCTTTCATTTCGGCCCGACCATCTTCTACGACGGCCAAGGCATCCTGGTCCGCAAGGACCTCGGCGTGACCAAGGCGGCCGAACTCGATGGCGCCACCATCGGCGTGCAGAGCGGCACTACCGGCGAACTGAACATCGCCGACTTCTTCCGCAAGACAGGCAAGAAGTTCACGCCCGTGACGATCGAGGACACAGGCGAGTTCATCAACGCGCTGGAGACAGGCCGTGTCGATGCCATCACGCAGGATTCGTCCGATCTCGTCGGCAAGCGCACGCAACTGAAGAAGCCGGATGATTATATCATCCTGCCGGAGCGACTGTCGAAGGAACCGCTAGCGCCCGCGATCGCGGGCGGCGATGACCGCTGGCTCGAGATCGTCAACTGGACAGTCAACGCCACCATTCAGGCCGAGGAGTGGGGCATCACCAGCAAGAACATTGACGAGTTTCTAAAGTCGCCTGACCCTGCGATCCAGCGCTTCCTGGGCGTCGATCCGTCTCTTGCGCAGGCGATCGGGCTCGATCCGAAATGGGCCTATAACATCATCAAGACCGTAGGCAATTACGGTGAGATCTACGAAAGGAACCTGAAGCCGCTTGGTTGGGAGCGTGGCTACAACAGCCTGTGGGTCAATGGCGGCCTGCTCTATTCGCCGCCATTCCGCTAAGACCCTCAACCAATGTCATCGATTGTCGAAGCCGTGCCGGGTCCAGTTGGACCCGGCATTTTGCGCAAGATGTCGCTCTGGTGGGGAAACTGGCCGCTGACGCAGGTCGCCGTGATCGCGGCGGTCATCGCCCTTTTCTGGCTGCTTGGCCACAACACGGCGGAGACGATGGCGCGTATCGGCATCGCCCCGGGTTTCGACTTCCTCGGCCGGCCGGCCAATTTCGAGATCGGTGAGACGCCGATCGCGTTTAGGGCCGGCGATCCCTATGCACGCGCAATCCTGGCCGGTCTCTTGAACACGCTGCGGGCGGCGGCACTTGGCTGCGTGCTGGCGACAATTCTCGGCGTCATCCTCGGAGTTGCCGGCCTTTCCGGCAATCTGCTACTGGCGGCGCTGGTGCGCTGGTACGTCGAGATCGTTCGCAACACGCCGCTTCTGCTTCAGCTGTTCTTCTGGATATCGCTGGCAAAATCGTTTCCGTCGCCCCGGCAGGCGCTGTCGGCATTCGGCAGTTTTTTCCTCACCAACCGCGGCGTGTTCGTTCCGGGGCTCGGCTTCCACAATGTATCCGCGCCGACCGTATGGGTTCTCGCCGGTCTCGCCATTGCCTATCTAGCCTTCGTTGCCTGGGCGCGAGGCAAACGCAGTCTGCCCGCCAGGCGTCTGGGTCTCGCAACTGCATTGCTGGTGGGCGGCATCGTGCTTGCCTTTCCGCTGACCGGCGCCGGCGCTACTTGGGAACTACCGGCGCTTGCCGGGTTCAACATTCGCGGTGGCTACAACCTGACTCCGGAATTCGCCGCGCTCCTGGCCGGCCTGGTGGTGAAGTTTTCGGCCGCCATCGCCGAGATTGTGCGGGCCGGCATCCAGTCCGTCGACCGTGGGCAATGGGAGGCGTCGAGAGCGCTCGGCCTGCACAGAGGCCAGATCATGCGCCTCGTTGTACTGCCGCAGGCATTGCGCGTCATCACACCACTGACGACGTCCAGCTATCTGGACCTGACCAAAGATTCGAGCCTCGCCGTCGCCATCGGTTACCCGGACCTCGTCAGCATCATCAACACCACGGCCAACACGACCGGACAATCGCTGGAAGCGCTGACGATGCTGATCGCCATCTATCTGGCCATCAACCTGTCCGTCTCGGTGGCCATGAACGTTTATAACAGGCGTGTCGCTCTCAGGGGAAACGGGCGGGCATGACCATCTCCGAGGTTCTCGACTCACGCACATGGCGATCGTCCGCTACGCTGCAAATGTTGAAAATTGGGCTTTTCGGCACGCCGCTCAATTCGATCATCACCATGGCGACCGTAGCCTTGCTAGGCTGGATCGTACCGCCGCTAGTGCGCTGGGGCGTATTCGACGCGACATGGACAGGCACGTCGGCCGACTGCGCGGCTGCCTCCGGCGCCTGTTGGGCGTTTGTGGGCGCAAAATTCCGTTTCATCCTGTTCGCCTTCTACCCGCCGGCGCTGCAATGGCGCCCGGCGATCGTCATGGCGCTGTTGCTGGGGCTGCTCATTGTCACCGCGCAGCCGCGTTTCTGGCGCAAGGGACTGCTCGTTGCCTGGTTCGTCGTGGTCGCTGCCAGTTGGATCCTGATGTCCGGCACGCTGACGCCGCCCGCCGTCCCTTCGAACCAATGGGGCGGCCTGGCCGTCACCCTGTTCGTCTGGTCGGTCTGCTTCGGCCTTGCCACCCCGCTGGCGATCCTGCTGGCGCTGGCGCGGCGCTCCAGTATGGGCGGACTGCGCGTGCTCGCGGTCGCCTTCATTGAACTGATGCGCGGTACGCCGATGGTGGCCATCCTGTATGTAGCGATGCTCATCCTGCCGATGGCTATTCCCAATGGCCAACTGATCGACAAGAACGTACGGGCAATGATCATGATCACGCTGTTCTGGTCGGCCTATGTCGCCGAAGTCGTTCGCGCTGGCCTCCAGGCGATCCCATCTGGCCAGCAGGAAGCCGCAACGGCGCTTGGGCTCGGTTACTGGCGGACAATGCAGCTCATTGTGCTGCCGCAGGCGCTGCGTCTGGTTATTCCCGGCATGGTCAATCTGGCGATCGGTTTCCTACTGGCGACATCGCTGCTGGCCGTCATCGGCATTTTCGACCTGCTCAATGCCGCAAGGTCATCTGCCACCGATCCGCAGTGGCTCGGCTACTACAACGAGGCCTATCTCTTCGCCGCGCTGATCTATTTCCTGCTGTGCTTCGGAGGATCGCGTTACAGCCTGTGGCTGGAGAAATATTTGCGCCGGTCAGAACGTATCTGAATAACGAGCATTCTGCGGCCGCGACCTGCCGGGCGCTGTGCCATTTCGAGGGTCGGCGGAGAAAGCCGATGCTGTTGTCGGGGCAAAGGAGGACATCTTTCCCGCCTTGCCTTCGGGCACGACTGCGCGGCTGTCCGGAACTGCCTAACCGGCTACTTGGCCTCTCTCAGCACGAGTGAATTTGACTCATCCTGGATGAGATCAATCCGGGTTGCCCGCCCAATGACCCTCGCGCGATATCCGGCCTGTCAGGCGGGGGCGTGCAATGGAATCTTTGACTTGCGGTAAGCGTGGTAAGGCCAACAAATCAAGCCGGCCAAGCGTCATGTCCGCGCTCAAACTGTCTCTTCTCGCGTCGGTTGCCTGCGTTTCCGTCAATCCGGCCCGCTCGGAAACCATCACCATTTCGGCGCCTCAAACGGTGCCGGTGGCCGCCGTGACGGATCCGACAGGCATCATCAACATCACGCAGACGGGATCTATCGTCACGCAATCTGGAGCCAACGTCCAACCCCTGATGTCTCCGGGCCTCGGTGCATGGACGGTCAACGTCGACGGTTCCTCGCAGGTTCTTGACGCTGACGCTAACTCGAACATCTGGCTGCGCGCTGGAGGAACCGTCAAAGTGGGCGCGACGGGTACGGTCGAAGGCGCCAGAGACGCTATCCTGATCCAAGGTGGTCCGGCTGACGTTCAGAATGACGGGATTATCTCGGCCAGTTGGATCGCCGTTCACGCGCTTGAGGGAGGCACCGTCGAAAATCGCAATACGATCCTCGGCGGTGTGGTCTTCGCGACCTCACCCACGGCCGGGCATTTCATCAACAACGGCAACGTATCCAGCAATGGCGGCGGCTTCGGCGTCATCATGAACGGGGGCGGGTCGCTCGAAAATTCGGGGACCGTGGCCTTCACCAACATCGGCCAGGGCTTTTGGAGCCGGGGAAACACGACATTCGCCAACAGCGGAACATATACGGCCCATGGGGACAGTTCGTTCACCGGCCCGATCTACGCGGTACTGTTGCAGAACGGCAATGTGGTGGCGACCAATTCGGGAACCATCGAGGGCCGCGATGTCGGTCTATTCGTTTCACAAGGAACCGCCGAAATTGTCAATTCCGGCACCATCAACGCCACCGATGTACATGCGGTGGTCCTCCAAACCGCCGGCGCTGCTTCCTTCAAGCAAACCGCGGGAGCGCTTAACGGGGGGACGCACGGCCTTTCGGTGGTGACCTCAGGCGACACGACCGTGACCATAGAAGGCGGCTCCATCAAAGGCGGGCTGTCGAGCGCAAGCGGCATAGGTGTGCGCTTCGGCGGCAGCGGCATGACCCAGATGAGCGTCGCCAATGCATCGATCACCGGCGTTGCTGCGGCTATCCAGGGCGGCACGGGGCGGTTCGACCTTTCGCTGCTCGGGGGCAGCGCCATCATCGGCAATGTGAGGCTTGGTGCGGGAGACTCAAACCTGACGCTGGAGACCGGAGCCTCCGTTCAAGGCAACATCGACGGCGAGGCGGGGAGCAACACGCTCCTGCTGACAGGGTCAGGCGATGGCAACTTCCATCGGGACCTGCTCAATTTCGCTTCCGGCAAGCTCGACGCGACCGGTGGGACATGGACGCTCGGCGGGAACGCCGCTTTTTCCGGCGGAATGGAGCTTGTCGCCGGCTCGCTTGCTATCGATGGAAGCCTGACAGGCACGGTAGCGGTCAGAACCGGCGCTACTCTCGGCGGCACAGGCACCGTCGGTGCTACCACGATCGAGGCGGGTGGCATCCATGCGCCCGGCAATTCCATCGGCGTGCAGACTGTGGATGGAAACTACGTCAACCACGGCACGCTCCAGATCGAGGCGACACCGGCGCTCGCGGACCAGGTGAAGGTATCGGGGACCGTCGACATTGCCGGCGCGACGCTCGCCCTGGATTTGTCGCCTAATCAGGCCTCCGGTTGGAGCGTTTCAAACGGACCTTTTGTCATCATCGACAATGACGGCTCGGAGGCGGTAACCGGAGCGTTCGGCGCGGTCGACAAGAACCTGCTCTTCCTCGACGAGAAGCTCGACTACGCCGGCGGCGACGGCAACGACGTGACCCTCCAACTGGTCCGAAACGATATAGAATTCTCCCAGGTTGGCATTACACCCAACGAGCGCGCAGTCGCCGGAGCGGTGGACAGCCTCAGCTCCGGCAATCTGCTTTGGAACGCCATTGCCCTGCAGAGTGATGCCGCCGCCACCCGCGCCGCATTCGACCAACTGAGCGGCGAAATCCATCCGTCGATCAAAGCTGCGCTGGTCAGTGATGCGCACTTATTGCAGGACCTGGTGAACGAAAGGCTGCGTATTGCATTTGCCGGGGCAGATACCACTGCACCGGTGCCGCTGATGGCGTTTGGCGATGGCGCGCCGGAACTGGGACCGGCGGCAACCGACCGTATCAACGGGTGGGGAGCCGCCTATGGCGGCTGGGGCGAGGCCGACGGCGGAGGCACGGCGATGCTGAAACGCTCGACCGCGGGGTTGGTGGCCGGCGCGGACGGTACAATGTTCGATAGCTGGCGACTTGGTGGCATGGCGGCGTACAGCCACACTAGTTTCGACCTCCCTGGCCGCGCCTCCTCCGCCGACAGCAATAACTTTTCCCTCGGCGTTTATGGCGGCACCCGGTGGAACCGGCTCAGCCTGCGCGCGGGTGCGGCCTACACCTGGAGCAAGATCGAAACGGCGCGTTCGGTCGCCTTTCCGGGCATCGCCGATAGCCCTGCAGCGAAATACCAGGCGGGCACGTTCAATGTCTTCGGTGAGGCCGGATACCGTGTCGAGGCCGGTACACTCGCCTTCGAACCCTTCGCCAACCTGTCCTATGTTGGTCTTCATACGAATGCCTTTACTGAAAGCGGTGGCGCGGTCGCTCTTCATGCCGAAAGCGAGACCACCGGAACAGCTTTTACGACGTTGGGGCTCCGCGTCGACAGCGATCTCGGCTTGTCAGGCATCCAAGTCTCAGCAAGGGGCGAGATTGGCTGGCGCCATGCCTATGGCGACAACCCATTGCTCTCAACATTCACCTTCAGGGGGTCGGACGCATTTGGTGTCGAGGGAGTGCCGATCGCCAGGGACGCAGCTGTCGTTGATGCCGGACTCGACCTCGAACTGACGGATAGGGCGGTTTTAAGCGTCAGCTATAACGGCCAAATGGCCTCCGACGCGCAAGACCATGCCTTCAAGACAAGGCTACAGGTGAATTTTTAGCCTACAGGGGGCGTCCGCTCATCGGCAACGCAAGCAGCTCTCCCTTCATGCAATACCTTGGTCCGTAGTCAACGGCGCGGAGTTCTCGTCGTCGATGACCCAAGCGGCGCTCAAACAGCGACAAAGGAGGATCGAACGATGCCCAGCGTGTCGGCAGCCGGCAAAACGGAATTGCATGCATCTGTTTCCGGACGGCGCCCCATTTTTGCCCGCGTCTGGCGCGCCCGCACAAGATTTCCCGATTTTGAAGCCTACACGCACTACCTTTATGAAAGTGGTGTCCTGAAGATCGAGCGTATGCAAGGCTGCCTCGGCGTTCAGATGTTTCGCAGCATCACCGGCGATGTCGCGGAATTTACCGTCACTTCGTTTTGGCCGACGCTTGAGGCAATACGTGTCTGGTCAGGTGACGACCTTACGCGCACGCGGCACCTGGAAAGAGATCCCGAATTCCTGCTCGAACTGCCGGAGCGGGTCGCCTTGGTCGAGGTCTACGCCAATGACTGGCTGCTCCCGGCATAGAAGCCCCGCATGATGTTGTTGCTCGGTACAGCTTAAGTCCTCACCTGCAAGTCTCTAGGAGCTCGGCTTTTTCCGATCGCTTTTCGGGGATGTCCCAAAGCTTGCGCGATATCGTTTTGCGAAATGAGACCGCGAGGCGTATCCCGCCGCCTCTGCGGCTGCAAAACTCGGCGCGCCCGACACAAGCGCATTTCTGCCCGCCTCCAGACGTTCCGAGCAAACAATCTCGCGAAAGGAGCGTCCTTCGCCTGCAAGACGCCGGCGGAGAGTGGACGCCCCGAGTCCCAACCGGCCTGCCATGCGGGCCACCGTCCAAGAGCTCGCGGGGTCGGACCTCACCAGCCACGCGATCCGCTCGGCGAGGCTCGTTTCGAACAGCGGGCTAGCCGCCGGCCAGGGACGCAGAAGTGTCAGAACCTCGCTGAACCGCAGGACCTTCACCCGTTCGCCAATATCAGTGTTCGCAATTGCGCTGGCCGCATGGACGAGAGCATCCATGAGGTCTTGGCTTAGCGGCACCTGGAAACGCGTGCTCGCATCCTGTTTCGGTTTGGCCCCCGCCCCGACCTCCGGCTCAATGCCTTGCGGCAGCGAACGCACTTCGAGCAGCAGGGACTCGTAAGGCGCAGAGAGGCTCGCAGGCACGTTGACCACGTCCATTGGCACTTTGCTGGGCAGGATGAAAACGGTGCCGGGTTCGAATGTATGCGCAGCGTCGCCCAGCCAAACTTCCTTGTGCCCGCGCAGCATGATGCCGAGGATAGGGGCGGGGAGTTCTACCGACTTCAGTCGTTCTCGAGCAATCGAGCAATAGGAGAAGAGTTGGTCGCCGTGAAAGAAGCGTCCATTGGTGCCGTCTGGCGCCATCAGATGGCGCAGCCGCCTGACAAGGGCTGCCTTCAGCTCGGCGTCAGCGCCAGATTTGAAATGCATCGTCATGGGAGAAGGATACCGCAAAGGAAAGCCAGCACGAACCCTCATGGGAGCGTTTCGGGCTCATCCGCGATCTAATGCGGGCCTTGGTCATAGGTTTAGTTCGGCATTGTCTCGCCACCAACCCGTGGAGATAGACATGAACTCGCTGACCGTTCCTTTCCTGGTAGTGGCGCTGACCACTTCCAGCGCCACCGCCGCTGAACTCGAACTCTGGCGCCTGGACTGCGGCAAGATTGAAGTCCGCAATCTCGCTCTCTTTTCCGACACCTACAATTACGCTGACCAACAGCGGACCTTGACCGACAGTTGCTACCTCATCCGCCATGACCAGGAGTATATGCTTTGGGACACAGGGCTGCCGAAGGCGCTGGTCGGCGCCAAGGTTGATCCCGGGTCTGCTCTACAGCCAAGCCTGTCCAAGGACATCGAAACGCAGCTTGCCGAAGTCGGCTTGAAGGCAGGCGATATTGCCAAGGTCGGGATCAGCCACAACCATTTCGACCATATCGGCCAGGCCGCGAGCTTTGCCGGTGCAACATTGATGATTGGCGCAGCGGACTTCGCGCAGTTCAAGGCCAATCCGTTGCCTTTTGCCGTCGATCCTGGCCTCATTGCGCCATGGCTGACTGGAGGCTCCAAGGTCGATTTGATCACGGGAGACCGCGATGTTTATGGAGACGGAACTGTCACCATCTTGTCGACACCAGGCCATACGCCGGGGGAGACCAGCCTGTTGGTCCGTTTGAACAAAACAGGGCCGGTGTTGCTGTCAGGCGACGTCGTGCATTTCGAGGAGCAGTTCGCCAACCGCGGCGTACCCCCCTTCAATTTCGATCGTGCCCAGACACTGGCTTCCATGGATCGTCTTACCGGGATAGCGAAGCAACTGCATGCGAAGCTGATCGTCCAGCATGACGCTACAGATGTGGCCTTGCTGCCGGCGTTTCCGAAAAGCGCAGAGTGAAGGACGGGCATGTATCGAGCGCGGAGATGCCGAAGGGGAAGCGGCGGACCGGTGTCTCCCGGTTTCCTCACTGGCCGCCCCATCTCACTTGCTAACCAAGCCCCAATCGCTCTAGACGGTTCGGCTTCCGCCGGAGAAGCGGTCCGTGCGCGCCTCGATAGCCTTCGTGACCGCGATCATGTCGAGATCGCCATGGCCCAGAGCAAGGGTCTCCGCGTAGAGGTCGCAGCAGACCTCCAGCACCGGCACGGCGACACCACCACTGCGGGCGGCCGGCCGTTCTTCAGAACGTCTGAAATCGCGGCATGAGCGGAGAAATCGCTTTTGACCAGCTTTGGTGCCTTGAGACGCGAAATGTCGCTCGCCATCTGGCTTGCTGCCAGGACTTCCGTGACCTGATGGAGGTCCAAGCCGCCACGCCTGGCGAAATGCAAGCACTCCGCCAAGCCGGTGACGGTCGCCAGCAGGAGGATGTTGACTGCAAGTTTCATCAGGAGCGCCTTTGGGACGGCACCGCACGCAATCGAGCTTTTGCACATGGGCGCCAACACTGGCCGTGCGCTGGCAACTGCCGCTGGATCGCCGGCAAGCATGGCGATCAACTGGCCAGCCTCGGCCGGCTTGCGCGAACCCGAAACGGGCGCCTCTACATAAGCCCCGCCGGCTGTTCGAATATCCTTTTCCAGCCCGAGCGAAAAATCAGGTGATGTCGTGCCCATATGCACGATGACGCGCCCCTTCACATGCCTCGTAAAACGGCTCGAAGACCGATCGAGAACCGCGTCGATCGCCTTTCCGTCGCTCAGCATCAAAATCACGATGTCGGACGACAAAAAAAGGTCGTCGCGGCTTGCCGCGATCCTGGCTCCGGCCCGTTTGAGTCCCGCGGCTTTTCCAGCCGATCTGTTCCACACCGTCAGGGGCCCGGCATTGGCCAGGTTCAGCGCCATCGCCGATCCCATATGGCCCAGCCCAATGAAGCCTATGCGCGGCGTCTCACCCATCATGAAGCTCCTGTGAAGCGCCCGGCACCGACCTGCAGCATTGCAGGCCGCGGCGTACGTACACATCGGGCTCCGCGAGACCAACGGACAAGCTTTCGGGCAAGGTGAGCATTTCTCATCTTGGTGGTGCTGCTATGGATGGCGCAGATGCCGTCGCGTGTCCGTCACGGGACCGCGGGTCGTCCTTCGCTTGCGCACCGATGAAGCGTTGTGACGGTCAGCCGGGACTTAGCGCGACCAGAAGCTCACGCCTGGCCCCTCAGGGAAAGCCCGATCCTTTTTGCGCTGCCTGAACCCCTGGTGTCATGAGCAGGAAATTGCTCTAGTGGCGCCAATTGAGCCCTGAGCTCCTGCATGATCCAGCTCCTGAAGGATTTGATCTCAGGGCGGTCGAAGGATTTGTGCGTCCCCACCAGCCAGTACCGTGTCGCAAGCGAGATGGCTGGGCCAGCTATTTCGACAAGGTCGCCGGCATCGATGTAGCTGTTCATCACCGGCTTCCGGCCCATGGCGATGCCGAGTCCTTGCACCGCCGCCTCCGCGGCCAGCTGTATCGTGTCGACCTTGATTGTGCGGGAACCTGGAACCGTCGCGATCCCCTTTGCCTGAAACCACGCCGCCCAGTCTTCGGAAGCTGCCGTGAGATGGATCAACGGCCCCCGCTCGATAAGTCCGTTTTCATCGCCCGAACCTTTGGTGCGGGCGAAATCTGGCGAGCAAACCGGTACGAAGGTTTCCGCGACCAGCTCCGTCCAGGATTCGCTGGGTCGCGATGATGTAGCCATACGGATTGCAAGATCGAAACCATCGGTCAGAAAATCAACATGGCGCCGGGCCGTGTCGATCGTGATGCTGATGTCCGGATAACGCTCCGTGAATTTTGTCAACCGAGGCAGCAGCCAGCGATTTGCGAATGTCGGCGCCACACTGACCGACAGTGCCCCCGTTGCCTTGCGCCGGCCTGGAAAAACCTGCGTCGCACCCGCCAGGATTGCCAGCGCGTGGTGAACTTCGGCCGCGTAGGCTTCTCCTGCCTGGGTCAAAGTGAGGCCCTTGGCTTCCCGCAAAAAAAGCTCCGCACCCAACCAGTGTTCGAGCGTACGCAATCCGTGGCTCACCGCGCTGGGCGTGACATGCACTTCTTCGGCTGCGAGCTTGAAGCTGCCGAGTCGGGCGGCAGCTTCAAACAGGCGCAACGTGTTCATGGGAGGAAGCCTGAAGCCCATTTCTGTTTGATCTCAATCTCGGGGTCCGGACCCGCAAAGTACTCCCATTACGCTTGTCGCGAAGTCAATGTTGATGTTGTCACTGCTACAATATCCTGGGGACCCATCTGCCGGTGAGCCCTTCTCAAGAGTGGCGAATAAGTCTCGTTTGCGGTGAGGTCGACGCACGGACTCCTTTGGCGAGGAAAGATCCTGCCAGGGAGCCTGCCGTGACAATGAAATTCACCCAGATGCGCGTCAGACCTGGACGCGGAACTACGCGCTGGCTGGCGCGCTTGCTCCGGGCCATTCTCAACCGGCGCCAGGTGGTGGCAATGCTGGAAATGGACGAGCACGAACTGAAGGATATGGGGTTGTCGAGGCAGGATGTCCGGCAGGTGCTGAAATTGCCTTTGTGGCTCGACCCAAGCTCACCGCTCAACGAGGTGGCCCGGCGTCGGATTGCAGAGTAAGATCCGGCTCGCGGTCGCTGTGGTTCATCGACCATTGCAGCAGGAACGCCAGAAGCCCCACGATGACCATTGAGGCCCAGGCCACTCTGTAGGAGCCGGTAACATCATAGGACACACCGCCAAGCCATGAGCCAGCGAAGCCGCCGAGCTGATGGGTTAAAAAGGCGATCCCGAAGAGCGTGTTGAAATGGCGCAGGCCGAACGCGTTCGAGATCAGGGCTGAGATGAGAGGTACCACCCCGAGCCAAAGAAAGCCCATAACACCGGCGAAGGCCAAGGTGGAGAATGTGCTGACCGGGAATGCAGCAAAAACTGCGATAGTCAGTGTGCGCAGAAGATAGATCAGAGCAAGCAGCTCTTTTGGATTGTGACGGGCAGCCAGCCTTGCCGTGACAAAGGAACCGATCGCATTCATGATGCCGATAACGCCCAGCGCCAGCGCGCCTACCTCCGTGGAGACACCGCAGATCCCAAGATAGGTCGGTAGATGAACAGTGATGAACTGGAGCTGGAATCCGCAGGCAAAGAAGGCAAGCGACATCGCAATGAAGCCTGGGTGCCGCAAGGCCGCGAGAATCGCCGACGTCGTCCGCGAGGCCGTTGCGACAGGCAGCTTGTCCACTGTTGGCTTGCCGCCGACAAGGAACGATATGGGCACCATTGCCAGAGCAAGCGCAGCATAGACCGCCAATGCCACCTGCCAGCCGGCGTGATCGATCAGCGATTGCCCCAGAGGCGCAATAGCAAGCGTCGCCAACGACCCCGCTGCCGACACAACGCCGAGCGCCTGGACGCGCCCAGGCGCCGGGACACTGCGCGATACCGCGCCGAGAACGACGCCAAAGCCGCACCCGGCAATTCCGATCCCGACGAGAACGCCTGCGCCCAGATTGAGGCCCGTGACCGGTCCGCCCCAGATCATCAACAAAAGCCCTGACGCATAGATGAGCGCGCAGCTTATCAGGATCGGGCGGGGACCATAACGGTCTCCTGCAACGCCGACGACGGGTTGTGCCAGTCCCCACACAAGGTTCTGCAAGGCAAGCGCAAAACCGAACGCGCTTGCCGAAACACCCATGTCGGCACGGATGGGCTGTAGAAACAGGCCAAGGCTCTGTCGCAGTCCCATGCAGATCGACAGGATGGCCCCGCCAACGATGATGAGCAGCATCGGCGAGGGGGGTGCACCACTTGGTGCGACTTCATCCGATGAACCGTCAATGGAAGAGCGCAACGGTACCCCCGAAAAAAGGAAAACGGCGGATCATTGATAGACCAGCCGTCGAAGCATCTGGGATGAGAACGGCTCGTGCCAGACGAGAGCCATTCATCTTCGGCGAGGGGTCCGCCTAAATCTGGCTATACATGAATTTCCCGTCGGCACCCTTCTTCCATCTGTAGACGACATAGTCGGGATTGGTCGTATCGCCCTTTTCGTTGAAGCTGCGATCGCCAAGCACGGTATGAAACGTACCGTGTTTCTTTATCTGCTCGGCCACCGTCGCCGGGTCGGTGCTGTTGGCGGCTTTCGCTGCATCGGCGATCACCTGGACCGATGCGTAAGCGTAAAGCGTGTAGGCTTCCGGCTCGAAGCCCGCCTTGCGGAACGTATCGACCGCACCTTTGGCCGCTTCGCGATTGCGCGGGTCCGGCGGGAAGGTGAAGATGAAGCCATCGATAGCGTCTCCGGCGATTGACGAGATCTCCGTCGACACGGTGCCATCATCGGACATCACCGTGGCCTTGAGCCCCTGATCGGCGAGTTGCCGAAGAATGAGGCCCGCCTCCGTATGGAGACCGCCATAGTAAACGACGGTGACACCGGCATCCTTCATTTTCGCAATGAGCACGGAAAAGTCGACGTCGCCCGGATTGATGCCCTCATACATCACTTCATGCACGCCCGCGCCGTTCAGCGCCTTCTTGGTTTCGTCCGCGACCCCCTGGCCATAAGGCGTCTTGTCGTGAACGACGGCGATCTTGGCATCCTTGAAGTTCTTGGTGAGGTAGGCACCCGCGACGATGCCTTGCTGGTCGTCACGTCCGCACATGCGGAATGTGTTCCACAGGCCGCGTTCTGTGTAGCGCGGGTTTGTCGAGGCGGGGCTGATCTCCAGGACGCCGTTCTCGGCCAGCACTTCGGAGACCGGTATCGAAACGCCCGAGTTGTAGTGACCGACAACGAATTTCACCCCGTCGGCGACGAACTTGTTGGCGACCGAAATGCCTTGCTTGGGGTCGGAAACATCATCGCCGACCACGATCTTGAGCTGCTCCCCATTGACGCCGCCACCCGCGTTGATGTCATCCGCCGCCTGCTGTGCGCCGCGCAGAATCTGGGCCCCGAACGCGGCGTTGGGGCCGGTTATCGGGGCGCCGACGCCGATAAGAATCTCGGCATGCGCACTGGTTCCAAGGACCGCAAAGACCGCGGCAGCCATGATCGGCACTAATCGTTTTCTCATCACTGTGCTCCACTCGTTGGATGGTGAGGTTCGTTCGTCCCGCGGCACTCACCATTTTGCCGAGGGTGCTCGATCACCGGCGCAAGGCTCCGGATAACGGCGCGTATGGTGGAAAGCTGTTCAGACCTTCTCTACGTCGGCCTTTCCCAGCAGGCCGGACGGGAGGAAGATGAGAACAAAGACGAGGATCGAGAAGGCGGCCACGTCCTTGTAGTCGACGGTGAAATAGGCTGACCAAAGCGCCTCGATGAGGCCGATGAGCAATCCACCCAGCACCGCTCCCTGTATGGAGCCGATGCCGCCCAACACCGCGGCGGTGAACGCCTTCACGCCTGGAATAAAGCCGCTCGAGAATGAGATGACGCCGTAATACATGACGAACATCGTGCCGGCGACGGCTGCAAGGGCGGCACCGAGTATAAAGGTAAGGGAGATAGTCCGGTTGACGTCGATGCCGAGCATGGCCGCCATCCTGGGGTCCTGTTCGCAAGCCCGCTGCGCGCGACCGAGCGATGTCTTGTTGACGAGAAACCAGAATATGCCGAGGAGCACCGAGGTGACGGCCAGGATCACGATCTGCTTGAGCGTCACCACGACGCCGTAGAATTCAAACGTCTGCGAGATCATGGGTGGGACCGGCTTGTTGCGGGGGCCCTGGACCACCTGGACGAAATTTGAAAGCATGATCGAGACGCCGATCGCCGTTATAAGCGGCGCCAGGCGAAATGAACCTCGAAGCGGCCTGTAGGCGATCCGCTCGATCATCCAGCTCCAGAGCGCCGTCAGAAGCATCGCGACGATGGCCATGACCACCAGGGCGACAGCTGCCGGCACCGAGTAGAACAAACTCACAAGGATGAGGAAAACAATCATGGCGATGAAGGCGCCGATCATGAAGATATCGCCATGGGCGAAGTTGATCATGCCGATGATCCCGTAGACCATCGTATAACCCAAAGCGATTAGTGCATAGATTGACCCTAAAGTGACGCCGTTAAAAACCTGCTGCGCGAAATATTCCATGCCGTCCCCTGAGTGCGAAGCCTTGCTCGCGCACAACAGATGATGCAGGTCACACCGTCTCAAGCGACTTGTTCTCGTCGGGAGTGAATAGCGTTCATGCCGCCGGAGCAGGCTGGGTCAGGCGGTCCAAACGAGCGTGGATGAGCGGCGCTAATGCTGGCTGAGGATCGTTCGCTTGCCGCGCCGGATGCAATTCCTCTACCAACGACGGGTACCCACGTACACCCTGCGGATTGACGGCAAGCTTGTGGATGAGCATTGCCCCACTCTGCTGGAACGGTCGACGGAAGCGGAGCGGTCAGGGTTCCCATTCCTAACTAACTCCTTGGCTGTCGGCCGTTCCCCTTTTAAGGGTGCTGCCATGTTGGAGTCTGGCGAGGAACCGCTTCGTGGGAAATTCGGAGCCGATCGAGTTTTGGTTCGAGTTCTGCTCTCCATACGCCTTCTTCGCGGCGCCGCAGATCATTGACATAGCGCAACGGCACGGCAGGTCGATTGCTTGGCGCCCCTTCCTGCTTGGGCCAGTGCTGAAGGTCACGGGGATGAGCCCCCTGCCTGGGCAAAAACTGCGTGGAGAATATGCTTTGAGGGACTGGCAGCGGTTGGCTCGGCTGCACGGAGTGGGCTTTTCGTTGCCAAAGCTATTTCCTTTCCCGTCTTTGGCGCCGGCGCGCATGACCTACGCCATCGAAAGCATTGATCCTGAAAAGGCCGGCCTTCTGGCAAGCCATTTGCTATCGGCGCTGTTCGAACGGAGCGAGGATATAGGAGACATTGCGGTTTCGGCCCGCCTCGGAGCAGAGATTGGGCTCGACGCGGCCGTCCTGGCGGACGCAGCCCGTGATCGCTGCTGGAAGGACATGCTGCGGATGAAAACGGATGAGGCGATCAGCAGAGGCATTTTTGGATCCCCATTCGTTCTTGTCGACGGCGAAGGGTTTTGGGGTTCCGACCGGATGGCGATGATCGATCTCTGGCTGTCGCGCGGGGGTTGGTAGAGCGGTTCCTGGCGCAAAATCCCGAAATTCATCTCAAAACCTTTGTCTACCTAATTTGTAGACAAAGGAGAGCATCTGTTGGACCGCGGCACGAGGGCGTGATTTTCCAATCGCTACCCGCGAGCGGAAACAATGATCTCCCGAGGAAGCAGTTGAGGGAACCGGATAGTAGTAGCGTGCGCTCTTGCACGCACGAGACGCTCGCCGGATGCAGACGCGGGCCCTTGAAGCTGGCTGCGCGTCGTGAGCATCTCGCTAGATCAAATTGCGTAGCAAAGCCTCGGCCAGACACAACTTAACTTGACGTCGACGTCATCACTGTCCGAGCTGGATCCTGATGTCGCGGGGAGCAGCGAAGTGTTGCAGGTAACAAAACGGCGGATGGCGGCTTGAGGAGGGTCAGGCCGGCACCGGTATGGTGCGATCGCGCAATTATGCGGGTCGCGGCTTTCGCTAGAGTGGCTGGACGGCGGATCTGATCCGCCAAGGCCGGCGCCTCTCAGGCCCAACCCATTCCCCCGCCCCCTGAGGGCGCCGGCCGCCCCTTCTTCCAGTGAGATGCCCTGCCACGAATCGGTGCCTCGACCAAGGGTGAGCCGGCCGCCCTGCTTGGGCTGCGAAGTAACCACACCGTCGACCTCAGGCGATCCACCAACTCGCTGTTTGGCGCTGGTCAAACCGACATTGGCTTGGCACAGTCGCGCAAACAGGAGGTCCTTCATGGCCAAGAATGCGTCGGTGCAAGCGACAAAGCCCAGGCCGTGGACCGAGATGGCGACGCATCTGGTCGATGTCGCGATGGGCCGCGAGCCTGCCGACCTCGTCATCCGCAACGGGCGCTGGGTGAACGTCCATTCCGGCGAAATCATCGCCGGCACCGACATTGCCATCGCCGGCGGCCGCTTCGCCTATTGTGGGCCGAATGCCAACCATGCCATCGGCAACGGCACCAAGGTGGTGGACGCCGGCGGGCGCTATCTGGTGCCGGGCCTTTGCGACGCGCACATGCATGTCGAGAGCGGCATGGTGACGGTGACCGAATTCTGCCGCGCCGTCATTCCACACGGCACCACC
The DNA here is from genome assembly GCF_020164785.1 of Mesorhizobium sp. ES1-1. GTDB lineage: Bacteria > Pseudomonadota > Alphaproteobacteria > Rhizobiales > Rhizobiaceae > Mesorhizobium. The sequence continues at coordinate 180,871 of NZ_JAIUGX010000007.1, forward strand.
TCGATGTTCATTGACCCGCATGAGATTGCCAACGTCCTTGGGCTGCCGGGGGTGCGGCTGATGCATGACGAAGCCGTGGCCATGCCGATCAACGTGCATGTCCAGATGCCCTCCTGCGTTCCCTCGGCGCCGGGACTGGAGCATGCCGGCGCCGAGTTGACGGTGGCCGATGTCGAGGAGGCCATGACATGGGAAAACATTATCGGCCTTGGCGAGGTGATGAACTTTCCCGGTGTCGCAGCCAACGACCCCGTCATGTCGGGCGGGATTGCCGCGACGGTGAGGGCTGGCAAGACCGTGGGCGGGCACTACGCCTCGCGCGATCTCGGCCTGCCGTTTAACGGCTATGTCGCCGGCGGCCCTGAGGACGATCATGAGGGAACGCGCGCGGAGGACGCCATCGCCCGTGTGCGCCAGGGCATGAAGGCGATGCTGCGGCTGGGGTCGGCCTGGTACGACGTCGCCGCGCAGATCAAGGCGGTGACCGAGAGCGGCGTCGATCCGCGCAATTTCATCCTGTGCACCGACGACAGCCATTCCGGCACGCTGGTCCAGGAAGGTCATATGGACCGCGTGGTGCGCCATGCCATCCAGCAGGGACTGAAGCCGGTGACGGCGATCCAGATGGCGACGCTCAACACCGCCCAGCACTTCAACCTGGAGCGTGAAATCGGCTCGATCGCGCCCGGGCGGCTGGCCGACCTTTTGATCGTCTCGGATCTCACCGCGATGACAATCGACGAGGTCTATGCAAGAGGCGTCAGGCTCGCCAACGGCGGCAAGCTCGAAGCCGATATTCCGGCCTATGATTATCCGAGCGCGGCCAAGAACACCGTCAAGCTCGGCAAGCTGCTGAAATCACGGGATTTCGACATCGCGGCTCCCAAAGGCGCCAACGAGGTGAGGGTGCGGGTTATAGGTGTCGTCGAAAACCAGGCGCCGACGCGGGCGCTCGAGGCGGACCTGCCGGTCGAGAACGGGCTGGTCGCCATGGATCGCCGCAACGACATCTGTCAGATCGCGCTGGTCGAGCGCCACAAAGGCACAGGCGGCATCACCAACGCCTTCGTTTCCGGTTTCGGCTATATGGAAGATTGTGCCATGGCGTCGAGCGTGGCGCATGACGCGCACCACATCATCGTCGTCGGCACCAACAAGCAGGACATGGCGCTGGCGGTGAACAGGCTGGGAGAGGTCGGCGGCGGCGTGGTGCTGTTCTCCAAGGGCAAGGAACTGGCCCTGGTCGAAATGCCGATCGCCGGGCTGATGTCGGACGAGCGGGCTGAGGTTGTCGCCGCCAAGGCCGAGAAATTGACCGACGCGATGCGCACGATGGGCTGCTCGCTGAACAACGCCTATATGCAGCACTCGCTGCTGGCGCTGGTCGTCATCCCGGAACTCCGGATTTCTGATGTCGGCCTGATCGACGTGACGACATTCAAGAAGGTCGAGCTGTTCGTCTGAGGTTGGGCATTGACGAGGACCTTGACCGTTAGCCGCCGGTGGCGATTGTCAGTACCTTGAACGGGGTGGTGATGACGATCTCGGCGACCGAGCCGACCGCCTTGCCAAGGCCTTCGCCTACATCGTCGAGCTTTCCCGAAGGTGGTTCGTCGGATGCCAGACCTGCAGGCGTGCGCAACCGGTCGCCGAGCAATCGCACCAGGATCGGGTTGTCGGCGAATTTGGCATGGTTCAGCCGATCGCCGGATTTCAGCTTGCTCAGATCGACGACCGAAACGCCATAGCTGGCGAGATCGGCCGCGTCGTCGTAATCACCCACACGCGCCTTCTCTCCCGAGAGGAAGGAGGAGACTTTGAGGGCCCGGTCGTCGCCGGAAAGCAGCACAGCGAACGGCTTGTCGGGCTTGCCGTAGCGGATCATCTGCTTCTTGAAGACGTCGACATCGATATCGGGCGAGGCCAGGATGACGTAGCCGAGCTTGCCGCCGAGATCGCGGTCGCCCGTGATTGCGAGCTGGCGCAACGCCTCCATCGTCAACCAGGTCCCCATCGAATGAGCGACGATGTCGATGCTCTTGACCTTGGTCCCGGCGAGCATCCTGAGCGTCGCTTCAAGGTCGTCGCGCGCTGCGTTGGCGCTGTCCTTATCGTAGAGATAGCCCGTTGTCTTGCCGCTGGATGCCCAGGAGAACAGCACCGGAGTGCCGGGATACTCCGTGTCATGCGCGATCTGCGTCAGCCGATAGACGCCGTCGTCGAAACCGTTGTTGAAACCGTGCACGAAAACCAGCGCCCGGTCGCCGCGCAAGGCGATATCGGTTCCCACCGCCTTGGCGAATTGCGAAGCGTCCCCGTAGTGGACGACATCCGTGGCGGTGAACTGTTTGGCCGGGTTAGAGTTGGCTGAGCCCTGGGCCCGCTCTATCGCCCCCAGCTGGTGGGTTTTCGGCACGGTGACATCGACGCGGGCATAAGCGGTCGTCAGCGAGCGGTCGCCGTCGAACACCTGGCGCGGATCCGTCTTTGCCTGCTTGCGGGTGGTGGCGACGAAAATCTCGTGGGTGGCCGCGATATCGGCGGCGGGCGCCGCGATCGTGGTGCTGTTGAGGAGATCGTGCGTGTTCCGGCCGGCGCAACCGCTGACGGCGAGCGCAAACGCCACGACGATGAAACTCTTCACACGCACGGTTACGCCGGCTCCAGCCAAGTGGACGTCGAACGCGTGACGTCGCTGGCTATTCCGATAGAGCCGGAGGCCTGCGCGGTCCAGTTCAAAATGAGCGGTTTGCCTCGAGGCAGCGTACGCCCGGCCGGCCGGCGTACGACACCTATTGGCCTAGCAGGCTTATGCGGTCGGTCACTTCGCGGTCGCTGGCGAAACCATCGTCCTCGCGCAGCCGCTGTCCGATCATCTTCACCAGGGCCGGATTGTCGGCGAATTTCGTATGGTTGAAACTGTCGGTTCCCTTGACCTTGGATAGATCGACCACGGTGACGCCGTAAGAGGCGAGGTCGGCGGCATCCTTATAGTCGCCGACGCGCGGCCGCGAACCCGCGATCATCCCGGAAAGCCGCAGCGCGCGATCGTCGTCCGACAGCAACAGGATGAACGGCTTGTCGGGCTTGCCGTAGCGGCGCATCTGGCTCTTGAACACGTCGACATCGATGTCGGGCGAGGCCAGCACGACGTCGCCGAGCTTGCCGCCGAGGTCGCGGTCGCCGCTGATGGCCATCTGGCGCAGCGTTTCCATGGTGACCCAAGTTCCCATCGAATGGGCGACGATGTCTATGCGGCGCGCGCCCGACTGCTGAAGCATCCGCAAGGTCACTTCGAGCTGATCGCGGGCGGCACTGGCGCTTTCCTTGTCATAGACATAGTCGGTGGTCCGGGCGCCCGACGCCCAGGAGAACAGAACGGGCGTTCCGGGATAGCCGGAATCGTGGACAAGCTGTGTCACGCGATAGACGGCTGCGTCGAAGCCCGTGTTGTAGCCATGCACGAAGACCATTACGCGGCCGCCGCGAGCCGCGATATCGGCATTGAGCGCGCTGGAAAATTGCGGCTGCGTGTCGTAGCCCACCACCTCAGAGGCCATGAAATACTTCGCCGGATCATTCGACTTGCCGCGCGAGCGCCGCTCGATCTGACCTGCCTGGTGAACGCCCGGGACAGTGACGCTGACGCGGGCGTAGTTCAGGGTGGCCGAGCGCTCGCCGTCGAAAACCTTGTTCGGGTCATCGGACTTCTTGCGCGTCGTGGCGATGAAGATGCTGTGGTTGCCGGCGATCTCCGTAACCGGCGCGGCGACGACGGCGCTGCCGAGCAGTTCCTGCGTTTGCGGCCCGGCGCACCCGGCGACGAGCAACGCAAAGGTAACCACGAGAAACGTCTTCAAATGCACTTTCGAAATTCCAACTCTGGCCAGCCGGCCCATCCTACCCCCACGACAACCTCCCGGACAGGGAGAGTGCGGCAGAACTAAGTCGCTTCGAGCCGAAATCTGGTCAGCGGCCGATGACAGCCATCGCACTGTTGCGCGAAAGCCAAAATGGCGGAAGGAACGCGGGAATATTGGAGAATGGCAGCACCTCGGGCTTCAGGCGTATGCCGAGCACATCGCCCATGAAGGCGCGCCGCGCCTGGATGCGCCTCCAGGCCTCAGGATAGCGGGCGGCGATCTCCTCACGGAGACCATCGTCCGCGAGCGCGATGCCATCTTCGATGTTGGTCGTGAAATAATCGCCGCCGGTCGCAGGAATGATGTCGACCTGCAACGCCATGCCCGATCTGAGTTTGATATCGGAGCCGCAAAACACCGGAGAATGCATCCATTCGTCGATATGGACGAGGTGGCCCGGATTGAGTGAAACGCCGAAGAACGGGTCGCCAATACGGTCATGCACGGCTTTCCACAATGTGCCGCCGGTGGTGCCGATGCCGATCGCTTCGTACCAGTCGACGACGGCTGAGAAGTAGGGCGCGACCAGCTTCTCGACATAGTCACGGATAGCCGGTGGAAGTTCGGAAGCATCCTCGGCGAGGAAGCCCGCACGCGCGTTGAGCGCTCCCTGGATGCCATAGGCCATGGTGATCGGAGCGCCGCGCGAAATGACGTCGAGGCGCGGGCTTGGCAGGCCGTAGGGCGCGCGCCTTCCTGCAGACAGCATCGGGTGGCAGCCGAGCGGCAGGCCGTTCATGCCCATCAGCCGGGCGGCCTGCAATTCCGTCATGCCCGGCTCGATTCCTTGCAGGACATTGCGCAGGCCCTGCGAGCTGAAGGTGGCGGCGAATTCGAAAGCAGCCAACTGGTCGGCCTCGTTGATGGCACGCAGGCCGTCAGCGGGGTTCATCAGAAGGTTTGCGGCGTTCACCACGGCGCCCTTGTCGCCAACGAGCGCCCGCAGCGTGTCGGCGATGAAGGATGGCAGGTCAAGTGTCATCTCGCCAAAGCCGGCATCGCCGGCCCCGAACGGTTTCCAGCCGATGGCGCCGATGCGCTGTCCTGGCCTGAGGCCGGACTCGGCCAGGATGTCGGGCAGCGCATCCGAGCGGTCGCGCGGCTGCGCCGGCAGCGAGAACGTCTGGTAGAGGACGCGCTGGTAGGGGCCGTCGCAGATCTCGGCATAGCCCCAGCCCTCATTGCCGACGAGCAGCGTGGGCTGTCGCTGGGGAACCACGATCAGAAGCGTTTCCTCGAAGCGCGGATCATAGCCGGAAAGGTAGGCGACGTTGGCGGCATGTTCGCGGTCGCCGTAGACGACCACGCCATCTAGGCCGGCCGCCGCGGCGAGCGCCATCAGCGCCTCGATGCGGGTCTCATGGAGGCTTCGCGCAATCAGCGGCATCACCGTCGGCTCGCCGAACTCGGGCAGCGACATGGATTTAAGGCCAACCGATGCTACAGGCATGAACAAACGCTCCCAAGTGCTTGCTAGGATTCTCTGAAAGCCCGTTATGGAGGGCAGGAATCGCGCGACAATGGCGTCGCGTGCATGGATATGCAATAGGCAGGGCCCGAGCTGCATGACGGCTGGGTGCGGAATGCGCGTTCGATCAATGGCTGATTGCGCGAAGGTGCGGCAAGGTGGGTCTTCAATGAGCAGTTTCTCTTCGCGCGTTGCCGTCGCTGCCGACGCGATCCGCCAGATTTTTCCCGAGACGCCGTTACAGGAGAACGACTATCTGTCGAAGAAGACTGGTGCGCGGGTGCTGGTCAAGCGTGAGGACCTGTCGCCGGTGCGGTCCTACAAGATCCGTGGCGCGTTTAATTTCTTCCGCAAGACGCTTGCCGCCGGGAACCAGGCCGAATTGTTCATCTGCGCTTCGGCCGGCAACCATGCGCAAGGGTTCGCTTTCGTCTGCCGTCATTTTGGCAAGCAGGGCGTGGTGTTCATGCCGGTGACGACACCGCAGCAGAAGATCGACAAGACCAGGCTGTTTGGCGGCGATTTCGTCGAGATCAGGCTGGTCGGAGACTTTTTCGACGATTGCTATCGCGCCGCCTTGGACTTCACCGAAAGTTCGGGTGCCCACATGGTGCCGCCCTTCGACCACAAGGACATCATAGAGGGCCAGGCCACGGTCGCCTTTGAGATCTCAGCGCAGATGCCGGGCGCGCGCATGCCCGACATCATTATGCTGCCGGTCGGCGGCGGCGGATTGGCGGCCGGAGTCACGCATTACTTCCACGATCAGGGTCGTGAAGCCCGGTTCGTATTCTGCGAACCGGCCGGGGCGCCAAGCCTCCGCGAGAGCCTGTCGGCGGGAAAGCGCATGAAGCTCGCCAAGGTCGACAATTTTGTCGACGGCGCGGCGGTTGCCGAGATCGGCCGCGAGCCGCTGCGCCATCTCAAGGATTTCCCGGCCGACTCTGTGCGGCTGATCCCCGAAAACCGGCTCTGCGCGACCATGATCGAGATGCTCAATGTCGAAGGCGTCGTTCTGGAGCCGGCAGGCGCGCTGGCTATCGATGCGCTGAAGGATTTTTCAAGGAAGGAGATAAAAGGCAAGACGATCGTCGCGGTCGTTTCCGGCGGCAATTTCGATTTCGAGCGGCTTCCCGACGTCAAGGAACGGGCGCTGCGCTTCGAGGGACTGAAGAAATACTTCATCATCCGCTTCCCGCAGCGGCCAGGGGCACTGCGTGACTTCCTGGAAATGCTCGGACCCGACGACGACATTGCTCGCTTTGAATATCTAAAGAAATCGGCGCGCAATTTCGGCTCGGTGCTCATCGGCATCGAAACCAAGGATTACCGCAATTTCGAGCTGCTCAAGGCGAAATTTGGGGCCGAAGGCGTCCAGTATCAGGACATCACCGACAATGAGACATTGGCCGGCTTCATCATATGAATAATCCGGGCAAGGTTTTCGTCGCCCTGTTTTCAGGCATCAATGTCGGCGGCAACCGCATCGTCAAGATGGCGGAGTTGCGGTCGTTCTTCGAGGATCTCGGTCTTTCCGATGTCGCCACCTATGTCCAGAGCGGCAACGTCGTCTTCAAGGGCAGGGAGAGCGACCGGGCCACACTGACGAAGCGGGTCGAGGCGGCGTTCGAGAAGAAATGGGTTTTTCTTCGCGCATTTTGGTGCGTGATCTCGAATGGTTCGAGCGTCTGGTGGACGAAAACCCTTATCCGGACGTCGCTGCGGACCCCACCAAACTGCATGTCTACGCCCTGCAGCGCGAGCCGACCGCCGAGGAGGAGGCGCGGCTGGCGAAAAAGTGCACCGGCCCCGAACGTTTCAAGGTTAAAGGCGATGTGCTCTACCTGCATGCGCCGGACGGGCTTGGCAAATCGGTTTTTGCCGGGCTAATCCCGCGTACGCTCAAAGTGCCGGGCACCGCACGCAACTGGCGTTCGGTGCTGGCGCTGCTGGAGATGGCCGATGAGGCCGGTAGCGATGGTTAGATCGGAACCAGTTGTATTTTGAATGGATCGAGTTGATCCAGCAAGGTTACTGATAGGGGATATTATCCTTTGCCCTTTCTCGTACTTGCCTCCCTGTTTGTCAGCGCCTGGGTAGGCTTGGCGCTGCATGAGGCTTCTCACGCCGCGGCCGCGCGTTTGGCGAATTTGCAAGTAAGGGAAATTCGCGTCGGCAAAGGACCGACAGTGTTGCGCACCCATCTCGTTGAGGCAGATGTCTATCTTGGACTCATCCCTCTGGGTGGTTGGGTCAGGACATTTCCTTCATGGCGCTTTTCGAAATCTGCGACGCTGTCTTTTTACGCCGCAGGGCCGGCGATGGACATCGCTTGGCTCGCCGTTTTGATCACGACATTGGTCACCTATCGTGATTCAGAACTGGTTGGCACTGTCCTGGCGCCGGCGATCATAGTGCAGGGTATGATGCTGTTCGGGAATCTTGTGCCGCACCATAGCACAGTCTTTGGCAAACGCCTGCCCAACGATATGATGGCATTGTTGAAGACCGCTTTTACAAAGGGCGATCCAAATGCTGCATATCGCGAGAGTTATCTGAACGCGGTGCGGCGATACGCCGATGCTACGGAAGCGCCTTTTCGACCGTCAAGTCGTTCCGAACGAATCGCGGCCTATCTGTACGGACGGCATGCGTCATCGCCGCAAATGAGCGACCAGGAAATTGCCACGCTTGAGCATGAATTGGCTTTCACGACGTACCGAAGCGAGCAACTTCTCATAATCGATGAGATCACAACCAATATTCTAGCCCGCAAGAGCCGGCACCATGATGCTTGCCTCGATCGCCTGACTGCACGGGCTGTCACACTTTCTCCTGAAATGCCGACGCTGAAGGGAACCCGTGGCGCCGCGCTTGCGAGATTGGGACGCTACGAGGAGGCGCTGACTATCCTTGACGGCGCCGACCACTCCAATGACTTCAACCGCTGCCTCAATGCAGCCTTTCGGGCATTGGCCCATTTCCATCTGGGCAGAGGCGAGTTGGCAGCAGCGGAATTTGACATCGCAGCTGCCATCTTGCGAACCCAGGACTGGGCAAACTGGATTGGCAGCGAAATAGTAAGCGCCATCGGAACGGAGATCGGGTATCCGGCACAGACGATTGAGGGTCGCTCCGCAACCACGGAGTCGCTTAAGAAGCCTGCTTCCAGTCGACGGTCAGCTCTTCGCGGAAGGCAAAGCGCTTGATGTGATCGGCGGCTACGCTTCCCAGGCGCTCGATCGATCCGGCCTCATCCGTCGACACGGTGATATGCTGCGCTGCCGCATCGGCATCCATGACGGTGCGGCCCAGCGACGTCAGGTCGATGGTGCGGTGGGTCGGGTTGAACTCGACGGGAAATTTATGCGCCCAATGCTTGCACAACTTCTGCAGATAGCGGCTGGCGCGCGCGGTGGCGGTGGCGACATCAGAATGGCTGGCCGGCATGAGTGAATTCCTTCCTCGTTCAGGCGCAATTCACTATGGAAAGCGATAGGCACAGTTCTCCGCAAACACCGCTTGACACTTTCTGGAATTGTTTTTGGCGCTGGCTGACGGCAGGGCGCGGTGTGCGCCAACATAGGTGGCGCGACCCGCGATCGCAAAGGCGGCCGGCTTTTACCCCGGCCGCCTCGCTTCAAGATGACGGGATCGGCTACCAGCTCCCGCTGTTGGCCATCGAGGCCCACGGCTCGGCCTTTTCCTTGGCTGGGCCTTTCTGCAGAAGCTCGATCGAGATGCCGTCCGGCGACTTGACGAAGGCCATGTTGCCGTCGCGCGGAGGCCGGTTGATGGTGACACCCATGTCCAGGAGCCGCTGGCAGGTTTCGTAGATGTCGTCGACCTCATAGGCGAGATGGCCGAAATTGCGCCCGCCCTTGTAGTCCTCCGGATCCCAATTGTAGGTCAGCTCGACCAGCGGCGCCTTTTCGTTGATGCCGCTCTGTTCGTCTTCCGGCGCGGCAAGGAAGATCAGGGTGTAGCGACCCTGCTCGCTTTCGAAGCGGCGAACCTCCTTGAGGCCAAGCTTGGCGCAGTAGAAATCGAGCGATGCGTCGATATCGGCGACGCGGACCATGGTGTGCAGATAGCGCATATGATTTCCTCGATGACTGGTTTGCGGCGCAACATACGGTTGGCCGGCACAAAGGGCAATCGTGCGGAGGCAGCAATGCCGACAAAGAACAAATCCGGTATACCGCCGTCGAACCGTAAAAAAAGGCACGGAAGGTCTTGCACAGACCGGAAGCCACAGTGTTAATCTGACGGTAAGAATCAGTTGCGGTGTTCTGGAAAGAGGGGGCATTCTAATGGGGGAAAAGGCCTCTTTGACGGGCCGGGACGGACCCCTTGGCGAGGCCTTGCATCAAGACGCAGGCGGCCATGCCGCTGAATTGCTCGAAATAGCCGGCGCCATAAAGTGGTTCGATGTTGCCAAGGGCTATGGCTTCATCCTTCCCGATGACGGTGTTTCGGGCGATATTCTCCTCCATGTGACATGTCTGCGACGAGACGGCTTTCAGACCGCCCTGGAAGGTGCGCGCGTGGTTTGCCTCGTCAAGCAAGGCGATCGCGGATTGCAGGCTTTCCGGGTGCTGTCCATGGATGTCACCACCGCGGTCCACCCAGCGGAAATGCAGGAGCAGCGCACGCATGTCGCGGTGACGCCGGAAAGCGGTCTCGAGCGCGCTCTGGTCAAATGGTTCAACCGCACCAAAGGGTTTGGGTTTCTGACACGCGGCGAGGGCACCGAGGACATCTTCGTTCACATGGAGACCTTGCGCCATTACGGCATCACCGAGCTTCGTCCGGGGCAGGTCGTGCTCGTTCGCTTCGGCCGTGGCGACAAGGGCCTGATGGCGGCCGAAATTCATCCAGACGTCGGGACCCTGCCGGTCTCGCATTAGCGCGGGCTCCATACCCGCATGCGGGGTGATGCTCTTCCCTTCGTTTGACCATGATCTTGTCGGAAACCCGGTTTCCCTTTTAGGGTTCGTGGTCTAGGACGCTGTCCGGTCGAGGATTTGCATGGCACACAGGAACTGGCTGACGGCGGGCGTTATGGTCGCTGCGATCGCCGTCATCGTCGCGGTAAGCGCCTTCTTCTACTTTCAGAAACCCAGCGTCGCCGATGGCCAGGCGATGATGCTTCCGGTCGACCCGGCTCCGCTTGTCGCGGTTACCAAGGGCGGCGAACATTCGTTCTCGATCGAGGTCGCGGACACCGAGGCGGAGCGCGAGGCCGGTCTGATGTTTCGCCAGGACATGGCCAGCGATCATGGCATGCTGTTCGTCTTCGAGGAGACACGCGAAGTCAATTTCTGGATGAAGAACACGCCGATGCCGCTGGACCTCGTCTTTATCGGCCAGAACGGCAGGATCCGCGCCATTAAGCAGGGCGAACCTCTGTCTGAAGCAGTGATCTCGCCTGGCGAGCCGGTGCGCTTCGTGCTGGAGCTAAAAGCGGGGACGGCGGCGAGCGACGGCATCGCCGCCGGCGACTTGCTGCGCCACCCGGCCATAGGGGGCGCCGCGGGCGCCGGTGTGCCGCCCGCGGACAAGGGCGATTCGCCCAATGTCGATTCCGACTGAGCGCGCGGACTTAATGGCGATGCAGTTTTTTTCGCATGACGGCTTCGATCTCGCGTTCCTCGACCGCCAGCCGGCGTCGGGAGAGGGCGACCCGGTGCTGATGATCCATGGTTTTGCTTCGAGCCATTATGTCAATTGGGTATCGCCGGGTTGGTTCAAGACGTTGAACGAGGCGGGCTACCGTGCCATCGCCCTGGACAATCGCGGCCATGGCTCATCGTCGAAGAGTTATGAAGAGGCCGACTATACGCCGGCGAAAATGGCGTCCGATGCCGCCGCCTTGCTCGATCACCTGGGCATCGAGCGCGCCCATGTGATGGGCTATTCGATGGGCGCTCGCATTGCGGCGTTCCTGGCACTGTCCGACCCGCACAAGGTGGCGACGCTGGTCTTGGGCGGCCTCGGCATAGGAATGGTCGATGGCGTCGGCGATTGGGATCCGATCGCCGCGGCATTGTTGGCCGAGGACCCGGCCGCGACCGCCCATCCGCGCGGCCGCGCCTTTCGTGCCTTCGCCGATCAGACCCGCAGCGATCGGCGCGCGCTGGCCGCCTGCATTGTCGCCTCGCGCGAACTGTTGAGCGCCGACGATATCGCCCGTATCGCGCAGCCAACGCTGATAGCTGTTGGAACCCGCGATGATATCGGCGGCTCGCCCGATGAGCTGGCGGCGCTCATGCCCAATGCCCGTGCCTTTCACATCGAAGGCCGCGACCATATGCTGGCGGTTGGGGACAAGACGTTCAAGCAAAACGCGCTAGAGTTTTACGCGCAACATCCGCTCTGAGAGATAGCCCGGCACAGACGTGCACGGTGGGCAAGGGGAAGGGCAGCTATGCCGGGCGCCGTCGCCCGCAAGACATTCGGCAAACGATCAGTCGTATTGGCCGTTGTGGCGCCTTTACCTGATCGCATCCAGTCGCTCCAGCGACCGTAGCAGGTTCAGCCGGGCCGGAGGGCCGAAGCGCTGTCGAAATTCCTCCGTGTGGAAGATATGCGGCCGACCGAGGAAATTCCTCAGCACAGCGCCACGGCCGGCCCGCCACATCGGTTCTTCCACCCAGCCATATTCCCGGCGCACCGCCTGCTCGTAAGCGTCGAAGGCATTCGGCGCGGCGCCCAGGATGGACAGATCCATGTCGAGGAAGAAAGCGGCATCGCGTGTAGCGGCCGCATCTTCAAAATGAGGCAGGTCGTGCGTGACGGTCGCGGCGATCATGGCCATGACGCGGTCAAGACGAGCGGCATCGGCGCGCCCGGAGAGCTCTCTCCGGGCAAGGTCAGCACTTTGCGTCTCGTTGTCCTTGGCCTTGCTGTCATAGATCGCATCATGGAACCAGATCGCCGCCTCGACAGCCTCCGGATCGCTCAGGAGCTCCCGATAGTCGGCGGCGAGCGCCAGCATGGCCTCTACATGGGCAAGGTTGTGATAGTGCCGGCCTTCGGCCCGGTAGAGTGACGAAACTGCGCCTTTCAGCGCGTCATCCATCAAGGGTTCGTTTTCCATGGCTGCTTGAATTCCCGCGAACCAAATCCATTTGACACAGCACTAAGGAAAATTGAGTTCAATCGTGCCATGATCTGCCTTATATGTGCGGCGGGACAAGAGGCAAGCACGGTAGGCATGCCTGGCAGCACGCAGGACGAGACGGCGATGAACAGCATCAGCATTTCCCGGCACAGCGCTTTGCAGCCTGTCGATCCGATCTGGCGTTCGATCCGCGATGAAGCCATGGAGGCGGTCAACCGGGATCCGTTGCTGGCGGCGTTCCTCTATTCGACGATCCTCAACCAGGACAGTCTCGAAGAGGCGGTCATCCACCGGATCGCCGAGCGGCTTGCCCATCAGGACATCGGTTCCGACCTGATACGCCAGACTTTCAAGTCGATGCTGGCCGACGACAAGGATTGGCCGACGACGGTGCGCGTTGACATCCAGGCCTATTATGATCGCGATCCTGCCTGCGACCGGTTCATCATGCCGGTGCTCTATTTCAAGGGTTTTCACGCCATCCAGACCCATCGCCTGGCGCACTGGCTATGGAACCAGGGCCGCAAGGATTTCGCCCTCTATCTGCAGAGCCGCTCGTCCTCGGTCTTCCAGACCGATATCAATCCGGCTGCCCGAATAGGCAAAGGCATCTTCATCGATCATGCCACCGGTCTCGTCGTCGGCGAGACCGCGGTGATCGAGGACGATGTGTCGATCCTGCACGGCGTGACGCTGGGCGGCACCGGCAAGGCCGGCGGCGACCGTCACCCCAAGATCCGCTACGGCGTGTTGATCGGCGCCGGCGCCAAGATCCTCGGCAACATCGAAATCGGCCATTGCTCGAAAATCGCGGCGGGTTCCGTAGTGCTGTCGCCGGTACCGCACAACAAGACGGTCGCGGGCGTGCCCGCCCGCGTCGTCGGCGAGACCGGCTGTGACCAGCCCTCGCGTCAGATGGACCAGCTTCTGCCATCGAAGAAGATGGATCAGGTGGTCAGTTTCGACATCTGATTTTCCACGCCCGGCGCGTTGCCTAGGGTGGTTGCGACGCGCCCGGCGGCGACGTCGTTGCGGTGCAATAGCGCCGGCTTGCCTTTACATCGCCATCGTCGACGTGCCAGAAGCGCCGTTCAAACCAGCAAGCCGATGATCGGAGAAGACTGTTGAAGCCTGACGAAATCAGAAAGCTGGACGCCTATTTCAAGCGCGTCTTCCAGAACCCCAAGCTTGAGGTCAAGGCACGGCCGCGCAAGGACGATTCGGCCGAGGTCTATGTCGGCGACGAGTTCCTCGGCATCGTCTTCAAGGATGAGGACGACGGCGACTATAATTTCTCGATGGCTATCCTGGACATCGATCTGGCCTGAGGCGGATGGCTGGCCGGATCCGCGTAAAGCGCGGCCGGCTTGCTCCCCATGTTACTCAATGTTCCGTCTTCAATATGCGTGCGGCCTGCGACTCGATCGACGTGTCGAGCGCCTGCCAGTCTCCGAGAAATTCCTTCGGGAAGCGGTAGGTGAGGCTGAGATCCTCGCCGACATGGATGTCTCGCTCGCAAGGCGCCAGCGACTCGTCGGCGCTCGGCCCGCCCAGGCATCGGGCCACGAACGGCTCCTTGCCGGTGCGCTTACCGACAATCAGTTCCTCGTTCATATAACCTGACTTCTCGTTGAAGCTGTATACAGTCGTCCCGCCTGGCCCCGGAACGCCGGGCTGGGTGATAAGGGCGCTATAGATCGGCGCGAAGCGGCCGCTCATGTCGCGCGACATCACACGCTGTTCGAAGGTCATGAAGATGATGGTCTTGCTCGTCCCCGTGTGGTTGAAATCATCGCGCGCCGCCTCGCTGTAGCCGGTCATTTGGGGGTAGCGAAGGTAGAGGTCGAGCCGTGATGCGATGCCGTCGCGGCGGGCCTGTTCGAAGCGGATGGCATTGGCCGGCACGGCCATGACATTGTTGCCGATCACCACCTTGTGGATCGTCTGGTCGTCGGTATATCCCGCCATCGCTATCGAACGGCCGAACCATTTGCCGCCAAGGCTGATCGCGATGGACAGCACGGCCAGCGCCGCGAAAGTCTGGAACACCCGCCTCATCAGCCTGGAATCAACGACGGTGGGCTCGGCACCATCGGCGATCGTAGCCTGTTTCATCTTGCTCCTCGGATCCCGCCTGTCCCCTGCCGGCACATTTCCTGTGGCACGGCTCTTGCGGGGATATGGATCGACTGTGCGATTTCATGGTAAACGGATAGTAAAGATGATCTCGCTGGGACCCACTCTCTTCGCTTTTGTCGTCGGACTGACGGCCTGCGGGCTGCTCGGATCCATGATGGAGTCGATATCCGGCCGCAAGCTCGCCTTCGCCGAACCCTATCTGTCGCCGTCGCATGTGCTGCGCTCGCTTGCGGCGGCTGCCTGTGCCGGCCCGTTCATGCTTTTCAATGATGCCCTCGATGCCCGGCGCGATGGTCGCATTTCGTTGCTGATGCTGATGTCCTGCGCCTGCACGGCCATCGCCTGGACATTGGCCCTGGGCGTCGTCGTGCTCGCCATTGCCTCATGGGCAGTCCGCCTCCTAGGTTGAGGACTTCCTGCCTGAGAGACGATTCGGAGACGACAATGCCGCTCTATGCGATCGATGGAAAACAGCCGAGCTTCGCCGATGCCGACAGCAACTGGGTGGCGTCAGATGCGACCCTGATCGGGGATGTTCGCGTTGGCCGCAATGCCGGCTTCTGGTTCGGTGTGGTCATTCGCGGCGACAATGAGCCCATCACGATCGGCGACGACACCAACGTGCAGGAGCACACCGTCATGCACACCGATCCCGGCTTCCCATTGACCATTGGCCAGGGCTGCACGATCGGCCATCGTGCCTTGCTGCATGGCTGCACCATCGGCGACAACAGCCTGATCGGCATGGGAGCCATCGTGTTGAACGGCGCCAGGATCGGCCGGAACTCCCTGGTCGGAGCCGGCGCACTGGTCACCGAGGGCAAGGAATTTCCGGACAATTCACTGATTGTCGGCTCGCCCGCGAAAGCCATCAGGACGCTGGACGACACAGCAGTGGCCAAGCTGCGCGGCTCGGCGGCACACTATGTCGCCAACGGCAAACGCTTCAGGGATGGGCTGACAGCGGCCTGACACGCAATAAGCACTGCACCAATGCCATCACCGTGTCAGCTACTGTCCTAAAGTTTGTCCAGATGCGGCGTTACTTCTTTAGGTTCGTCGCCTACGCGACTGTGCTTCCAGACTTTCTCGAAAATGCGTCCCTTGTCCGGATCCGCATTGCCCCGGCTTTGGTCGTTTCGATTTCAAATGCGGCAGTACCCTTTACGAGATCGCTTAGTTTGCTGAAGCCATAGGCGCGAGGTTTGAAATCTGAAAACAGAGTTGAGAGCTGTTTTCCGAATGCACCTAGCGGTACCCAGCCATCTTCGCTTTCCATCTGGCTGATAACCTTCTTGAGCATGGGCGTCGCTGCGCTCGATAGTTTGAGCGTTTTTGCTGCCGGTACCGCTCCCTGAATTTTCACCGGGCTTCGCTCGAAATCCTCCGTGTAGATGAAGCGGCGACAGGCTAGCCGAAAACTCTCCGGGGTCTTCTTTTCGCCGAACCCGAATACAGCGACGCCTTGTTCGCGGATCCGCGAAGCCAGCCTGGTGAAGTCACAATCGGATGAAACCAGACAAAAGCCGTCAAAGCGACCGCTGTGAAGTAAATCCATGGCGTCGATCACCAGTGCGATATCGGTAGCATTCTTGCCGCTGGTGTAAGCGAATTGCTGATGCGGAATGATCGCGTGCCTCGCCAGGAGTTCCGCCCATCCCTTGGAATGCGCGCTGGAGAAGTCGCCATATATCCGGCGCACACTTGCCTCGCCGATCTTCGCAATCTCCTGGAAGAGACCGTCGGCGATCTTGGCGGACGCATTGTCGGCGTCGATAAGAACGGCAAGGCGTGGCAAGCCACTTTTGGTTGGCATCGGACAGTTTCCTGGCATGTTAAGCGCTATGAACCGCCCGCCAAGCACAGTCGCGCCGAAAGGCGGAGCCGGCCCGGGGACGGGGCCGGCTCCTTGACCCGGTCGTTGGGGACGGGGAGGGTGGGGGCTCGACCGGGTTTCTCGTCGGCGTGTCGCATTCGGGCGGCGCGCTGGAACTCTGTTCCACGCATGCCATCATCCCAGGTCGAGACCCGGTTTGAACGACATGCGTCCGCGTCCTCAGCGGACGCTGGCGACCGCGTCGGAACGGCCGTCATTGATCGTGACCCAGACGCCGGAGTTCTGATCCGACTGGCGCTTGAGGTAGGTGTAGTCGGTGTCCGTCCAGGACAGGACCTTGGTCTCGAGATTGTCGAGGATGAACTCGCCCAGGCTGGTGCGCACGGTCAAAACGGCGTGACCGTCGCCATTCGGCTGGCGCGCCACAGTCATCAACAGATTGCCGGCGGGTACACCAGCATCCATGAGCTCACGGCGCTTCTCCAGCGCGTAGTCCTCGCAGTCGCCGTAGCCATTCTCGGGATAGGCCCAGTATTCATCGACACCGTAGTTCGCCATGTCGGTGCGCGGCTTAACCTTGCTGTTCACTGAATTGTTGATGTTGACAATCGTCGCCCAGAGCTTGCGGGTCAGTTCAACCGGGGCTCCCTTGCGGGTCATCTGCCTGCATTCGCCAGCCACGCGCTGGCAAAACTCATAGTGACCAACAGGCTGCGTGGTACGTCCGCCGGTATGCATGTAGGTCGGTCCCGCGGCATATGCAGAACCCAAGGCGGAAAACTGGATTGCCATCGCCACCAGCAACAGCATGCCCCTCGTTTTCTTCATTGTTGCAGTCTCCCCGTTCGAAGGAGACATTGCCAGATGTGGATTTATTTGACGCAAAAGCGCGAAGCAGATATTGAGTAAAACGCCAATAGAATAAGCATAAAATTTGAATCATTTAAGTATTAAATTGTTGAGTCCCGTGGCCACCAGCTCGCCTGCGGCGCACTATGAGACCTTGCCTTCAATTCCTGAATGCTCCCAATGGGCGCTTGGAACAAAAAAGCCGGCCGCGAGGGGCCGGCTTGGTGCTTCTCGTGCCGTCTGTCAGGTGCCCGGCGGACTGAATTCGGAATCGAGCGTTTCAGGACGCTGAATGACAGCGAACTCAATAGCGACGCCGTCCTCGAAATGTCGAACGACCTGCCCGCGCATGGTGCCAAGCAGGACCTGGACACCGATTGCGGGTTTGACCTCGATTTCGACTGCCGCGCCGGAAAGCGACAGGTCGATAATGCGGCACTGGTATTGGCGACCGTCGGCGAGCTGCAGCACACTGGTTGGATTGCGCGGCGCGACACGATCGTGACGTCGGTCTTCCGGGAGGTCGAGCTCGTGCTTGTTGGCGAGCCAGGTCAACTGCGCGGCAAGCTTGTCCTTCTTGCGGTCCGACGCGATGACCGTCATGGCGAAGCCGTCGGGCAGGGTGCGTGTGACGACACCTTCGATACGGCCGATATGGTCGATATAGGCGATGATCTTTTCGCCGGGCGTCCCGATGGTCTCGGTTCGAAGTGCTACATTGCCCGGAGACATGTCGACGACCTGGCAGGGGTGCTCGGTGCGGTCTTCCAGCATGAAGCGGCCATAGATCTTGACCCGGACGCGCTGAAAGTTGCGCCTTTCAGCTTGGGACGGCGCGTGATCGACCGCCGTTGACCTCATGACCGCCTACACCCCCATTTGGCATTTCCGCGCGCCGATGCGGGGAACTCCATCGAAGAACTACAACAAAGCAGGTTAACAAAGGGAAAAAGCCGGCCCGGTGACTTCAGGATTTGCGGCCTATTCTTCACGTCCGCCGTCGAAAACGACGAGATGGCGGATGCGCCGCGCCCGACCGAGCGTCGATATCGTCTCCGGCGCCTCGAATTCATCGGGCACGAGCGACGGGACATCGATCGCCGACCGGTTGCTCGTCAGCTCTTTCTCCGGATCTATAACCCGGATGGAATCGATCAATGCATCCGTGATCGGATCGGCACCCAGCCAGAACGGCTTTTCCACCGCGCTAATGACGCCCAGGCAACGCGGGTTCTCGACACCGCCGTCGAGCGGCAAGGCGAGCAATTCGAACTTGTTGGATCGGCCGCTTCGGCTGAAACCCTCTAGGTGGATGACCACGACCGATTTTTGCTCGAAAACGCCGTGGATCAGCCGCGCCACAAGCCTCTGATCCTTTTCCCGCCACAGCGATGGAAACGAGAACCCTTTAAGTTCACGTCCATAATAGGCACAGAGCCTGGTACCGGCCAGCCGGAACACGGCTTGCCCGCGTGTGTCCCGCTCCAGAATGAAGGTGTCCGCGAGCAGCGACTTGATATCGGCAGGCTCGACTTCAGACCGCTTGGGTGCCGAGCGTCCGTCACGCAGCCGATTCCAATATTGGAACAGCGTGATCGATCCGTTCTGTTTCATGCTAGGCAGCTCCGCACGATCTGTCGTCTTGTGTCCCGTCGGTGAACAGAAGGGGCGCCCTCCGATGACTTACATGCGTCGCGCAGCAGGAAGCGTGCCAGCATCGTTAACACTTGTTCACGGGTGGGGGCCGTTAAGGTTAACGATTGGTTTACGTTGCGCTGGAGCGATCTCGATGACACGTTAAAACCACTTCAGAAGCGATCGTTTCGCGACGGTCAACAGCACTTCGTTAAGAGTTTTTTAGGGGAGCAGGGGGCTCGGCCGGCCGTTCAAGGGAAACCTTGAGCGGCCATTTTTTGATTCGCCCCTCATGATTCGCTTTTTTGATGCGGCCTGATGTGCTGCGTTGACAGGAAGCGGGGCCGGCGGACACATGGTCAATAATGGCAAGCATCTTGTTCCTTCAGGGTCGATCGGCGATTTTTCTCCGGTCGCCGCAGACGATGACGGCGCGGATCGGCTGGCGTTGGCCATAATTTGTGGGTAAGCGGCGTAAATGGCCGCTAGAACAGATATCCCCACCGATTGTCGAAGCACATGAGCGAAACCGGAGGTCCTTCGGAGGTCGAACCGGAGCCCAGCTCGGGGCGAGAGCCTGTGTTCAATCTGCCGCCAGTCGTTCTGGCGGTTATCGCCATCTGCGCAGCCGTCTATCTGCTGCAGCAACATGTGCTCACCGAGAACCAGCAACTGACACTGCTTTACGATGGCGCCTTCATTCCCGTCCTCTACACCGGCCAGTATGGCTTCGACTGGTTCCTGTTTTCCAGGCCGTTCACCTATGCCTTCATGCATGGCGGCTTTGCCCATATCGCCATCAACATGGTCTGGCTTGCCGCATTTGGTTCGCCCTTGGCGAACCGCTTGGGAGCGCTCCGGTTTGCCATTTTTTTCGCTGTCACCGGCTTGGCTTCCGTCGTGCTGTTCTGGGCCGTGCATCCTTACGGCGAGGCACCGCTTGTCGGCGCTTCCGGCGCCATATCGGGCATGATGGGGGCGGCCGCACGTTTTGGTTTCCGCATCGACCGATCTGCCGGCAAGGCGGCTTTCGCAGGAGCGCCTCTGCCGATCGCGACGGCGTTGCGAACACGGAGCGTGATGACCTTCCTCGCCATCTGGATGGTGATAAACTTGGTCACGGGCCTGATCGGCATTGGATCGGGGGTTGACGGGCAAATCGCCTGGGAGGCCCACATTGGCGGCTTCCTCGCCGGCTTCCTCGGCCTGCGTTGGTTCGACAGGCGATGGTCTGCGCCTGAATGGGAGAGCCCCAACCACCGCACTTGAAATACAGCCGATCGCGGCGCACGATGTTCACACTTGCGCGTGCCGGTTGGGGCAGGGGCCGGCGGGCGAAGCAGAGGAGGACGCCATGACGGTTAAGGCAATTCTGGAACGAAAAGGCCACGACGTGCTGACGCTCGGGCCGAACGAAAAGCTCAGCGAGGCCATTCGCATCCTGTCCGAACACAAGATCGGCGCGCTGGTCATTACCAATGGCGATCGCAAGATCGTCGGCATTCTCTCGGAACGAGACATCGTGCGCGTCATTGCCAGGGAAGGCGCAGCCGCGCTTGATATCGCCGTGCGTTCGGCGATGACGCCTAAGGTCAAGATTTGCAACGAGAACCACACCGTCAACGAGGTGATGGAGATCATGACGCGTGGCCGCTTCCGCCATCTGCCGGTTGAAAAAGACGGAATGCTGGACGGCATCGTCTCCATCGGCGACGTGGTCAAGCGGCGCATCGAGGATGTGGAGCGCGAAGCCGACGAAATCAGGGCCTACATCGCCACGGCGTGACGTCGCTTATCTGTCGGCTCGACCTGCACCGGCAACGTGCTGAAGGCGTGCGATGAGGTCGCCGTTGCGGCAATAGTCCGGCGGCGACTGCGGCTGCAGGCTTTCTTCGAGCCAGGCGGCGCATTCGTTTTGATGGCCGCAGGCACGACATCGGTCAACCGCACGGTTGGTCACGGCCGCGTGGTCGGCAACATGCTTCAACTGTTGGACGAGTCCCAGCTTCCGCATCATGCGACCGAACAGGGCTGTCCTGGCGTCCACTGAAATCAGGTAGTCGACAAAGTTCATTCGGGTCACTCCTGCCTGTTGGCGATCGTGCCATGCGGGCGTGCGGAGACATTGATCCAGGTCAACAGGCCGGACGGCGTCGTCTCCCTTGCCAGTCCGCCCCGATTGATCTAGCCAACGGTTGATTTTGTTGGCCGACAGCGCCAGACATCGTGAACAATAGTATCCGGATCGCCATGACCCTTATCGATACCCGCACGCCCGACGCAAAACGCCTGATCCCCGGCGCCACCGGGGACTGGGAAATCATCATCGGGCTCGAAGTGCATGCGCAGGTCATCTCGCAAGCAAAATTGTTTTCCGGCGCCTCGACTGCTTTCGGTGCTGCCCCCAACGCCAATGTCAGCCTGGTCGACGCGGCAATGCCTGGCATGCTTCCTGTCATCAACGAGGAATGCGTCAAGCAGGCGATCCGGACGGGTCTGGGGCTGAAGGCCCAGATCAATCACAAATCGGTTTTCGACCGGAAGAACTATTTCTACCCCGACCTGCCGCAAGGCTACCAGATCTCGCAGTTCAAGCAGCCCATCGTCGGCGAGGGAACCGTGATCGTCTCGGTCGGACCGGACCGCCAGGGCGAATTCGAGGACATCGAGGTCGGCATCGAGCGGCTGCATCTGGAGCAGGATGCCGGCAAGTCGATGCACGACCAGCACCCGACCATGTCCTATGTCGACCTCAACCGCTCCGGCGTCGCGCTGATGGAAATCGTTTCCAAACCCGACCTGCGTTCGGGCGATGAGGCGAAGGCTTATGTCACCAAGCTGCGCACGATCATGCGCTATCTCGGCACCTGTGACGGCAACATGGATGAAGGCTCGTTGCGCGCCGACGTCAACGTTTCGGTCCGTCGGCCCGGCGGCGAGTTCGGGACCCGCTGCGAGATCAAGAACATGAACTCGATCCGCTTCATCGGCCAGGCCATCGACTTCGAAGCGCGCCGGCAGATCGCCATCCTCGAGGACGGGGGCAAGATCGACCAGGAGACGCGGCTTTACGACCCCATCAAGGGTGAGACGCGCTCCATGCGCTCCAAGGAAGAAGCGCACGATTATCGCTATTTCCCGGATCCCGATCTTCTGCCTCTTGAATTCGACCAGGCCTATGTCGATGCCTTGGCCAAAGGCCTGCCGGAACTGCCCGACGACAAGAAGGCGCGGCTGATCTCCTCGCTCGGCCTATCGACCTACGATGCCTCGATCCTCGTTTCGGAAAAGTCGATCGCGGATTATTTCGAGAAGGTGGCCGCCGGTCGCGACGGCAAGCTGGCCGCCAACTGGGTCATCAACGATCTGCTTGGACAATTGAACAAGGCCGGAAAGGACATTGAAAACGCACCGGTTTCGCCTGATCAGCTTGGCGCCATCATTGATCTGATCAAGGACGGAACGATCTCCGGCAAGATAGCCAAGGATCTGTTTGAGATCGTCTGGGCCGAAGGGGGCGACCCGCGCGAAGTGGTGGAAAGCCGTGGCATGAAGCAGGTCACTGACAGCGGCGCCATCGAGAAGGCCGTCGACGAGGTCATTGCTGCCAATCCCGACAAGGCCGAGCAGGCTCGCGCCAAGCCGAGCATGGCTGGCTGGTTTGTCGGCCAGGTGATGAAGGCCACAGGAGGCAAGGCCAACCCGCAGGCGGTCAACGACCTCGTCAAGGCCAAGCTGGGCATCGACTAGGTGTTTGTCCGTACCGCCGGAGAACGCGACCTTGCCGCTGTGCGGACGCTGCTGGTCGAGACCTGGCACGCGACCTATGACACCATACACGGCACCGCCAGGGTTACCGAGATCACCGATGACTGGCATTCCATCGGCTCGCTCCGTTCCCGGCTGACGCGGCCGCATTCGGAATTCCTGGTCGCCGATGACGGCAAAAGGATTGGCGGCATGGCTTTTGCCGCTGCCACTGCCGATGCGAAAATCATCCTGGTGAACCAGATATACGTCCATCCGGACCTCCAGCGGCGCGGCATCGGCCGCGCTCTGCTTGAAGAGATCGAGGCCAGTTTCCCGGAAGCACAAATGTTGCGCGTCGAGGTCGAGGAGGCCAATGGCGGCGGGATTGCCTTCTTCCGGTCGGCCGGGTTCCTGCCTGCAAGCGACGACGTGGATCCTGGCGACGATGAGAAGCTGGCGATCAGGAGTTTCGAGAAGCCGCTCGGATAGATTCCGGCATGCCCAACCGGCTGTTCATTGTCGCGGGTTTTGATTTGACCCGGCTCGATCTCCGGCCGGTCAGCGCGATCGAAGCGGCGGCGACAGGTCCCTTATCAGCAACTCCAGCCCACGTTGATCGCCGATCCCGGTCTTGTCGAAGACGGTCGCCAGTTGCGACTTGACCGTGCCATCCGACACACCGCTGGCGGCGGCAATTTCCTTGCGCGTCATGCCCGCCGCGATATGGCCGGCGACGCGCCTTTCAGCCGCCGTCAGCCCGAACAGCGCGGCAACCGCGTCAAGCGCCGGTATAGGCGCGGCGCCCGCGGCCGTGACGAAGATGGCGGCGGCGGCACGCTGCGATAGTCGCGCCGAAATCTCACGCCGGGCCAATGGCATGACATGCGCGACCGCCGGGATGCTGGCCTTGGCGAGCGGAATATTGATACCGGCCGGGCCAAGTGCGAACTCGTCGCGCGTTCCGAGTTCCACCGCGCGGGCAATTGCGGTATTGGCATGCGGAAAGGCGAACGCCAGGTGCCCGCGAATTGAAGAGACAGCCGAACTCTCCGTCAACAGGGCTTCGGCAGCCGGGTTCGCGAAGAGTATCCGCATGTCGACGGAAACGATCAGCACCGGGTGGTGAAGGTTCTCTACGATCGAACGGAAGACGTCCGCCTTGCGCCGTTCGCATTCGAAGAGGTCCCCAATGGTCACGGCGCGACGCACATGCGGCGCCAAAGCTGAAACCAGGTTGAGATCCTCGTCAGAAATCTGTGGCCTGTCCCTGTCCGTCACTACCATCAGCGTGCCGATGCGGCCGGGTCGCTTCATCAGAGCCACCCAGAAGAAATCGTCCAGCCGGTTGGGTTCCACCCACTCGCGCACGATCCGGCTTGCAACCCAGTCTTGCCGCGCGTCCGGGCCCTGCAACGCATAGATGGAGTCGACAGTGAAAGGCACGTCGATATCCATCTTGGGTAAAGCGGCCAGGAAAGGCACCTCGGACCCGTAGTCGCGCTGCAACGGCTCAAGCACCGCCGCGTCGCCGCAGGAAACCGAAAACCGGGCCGAGTTGCTGGCCGTGTCGACAACCGCCAGCATGGCGAGGCGGCCGAGCGTCAGCCGGCGGATCTCATCCAGCGTCGCCTGCCAGCGATCGACGTCGGTAACTGAATCATAGATTGCCTCGACGATCCGCGGCAGGGCGCCATCATCCCTTTTCGTCAGCTCAGCCATGTTCCACGGTGTTCGATGTGAGTAAGGTTCCACAAAGTCTGTGCCGATGTCGCACAATCCTCTTGCTCTGTAACCTTTTGATGCCGCTGTGCCTGTCGATTGCAAAGGTTCGGAACGCTGCGGCTGCTTCACATGAAGAACGTGCCGATGGCGCGTCCGAGCGGCCAAGCATCCGCCACCTCATCGGCGGACCAATATCCCGCGTTGCCGTGTCGGCTAACGGCGGCTATGCAGGGATATGATCAGATTGTCCCGCATCACGGCCTTGGCGTTGCTCGCCATCATAGTCTTCTCAACCCTGTCGCCGATCCAGATGCGGCCTCACCTTGCCGATGCGAACGCCGAGCGCGGCCTGGCTTACGTATTGCTGGGCCTCGCCCTCGCAGTCGGCTTTCCGAATCGGCTTTATCAAGCCCTGATCTGTGTGGTTGTGGTTGCCGGCGTGCTCGAACTGCTTCAGATCATCGATCCCGGCCGCCACGCGCGGCTCTTGGACGCGGTTGTGAAGGCGTTGGCGGGCGTCATCGGGATTGGCTTGGGCCAGCTTCTCGTAAAGGCGGTCAACCAGCGAGAGAAGACGGGAAGGTCAGCAGACCGCAAGCGGCACGGCGCTGAATGAACAGCCGCTCTATGCGGACGCAACTTCGACATTGTCGATCAGCCTGGTCTTGCCAAGCCAGGCGGCAGCCAGCAGCCGCCCTTCACGGTCGCGGCGCCATGGGGCGAGCGTCTGGCTTTCGCGTGCCTCGACATAGTCGACCGATTGAAAGCCGGCTGCGATGAGGTGGCGGCAGGCTGCTGCCGTGGTGGCTTTCTCGTCAGCGCCAGCTGCCAGACTCGCCGCGGTATCGCGCAAGATGGTGTTGAGCCGACGTGCAACCGTCAGTTCGCCTGCATCGAGATAGACGTTGCGTGATGACATGGCCAGACCATGCGCGTCGCGTATCGTTGGGGCGCCGATAATCTCGACAGGCAGGTCGAGGTCACGGCAAAGCCGCCTGATCACGCAAAGCTGCTGATAGTCCTTCTCGCCGAAGATCGCCACGTCCGGGTTTACCTGCAGCAGGAGCTTTGCCACCACCGTGGCGACGCCGTCGAAAAGGGTCGGACGGAAGTCCGACTCGAGGCCGAGGGCGGGACCTGCAACGGAAAGCTTGGTGGCGAAGCCGGCGGGATACATCTCGCTTACCGTCGGTGCGAAGGCAAGGTCAGCCTTGGCCGCCCCCAACCGGTCGAGGTCGAGGCCGAGCTGGCGCGGATATTTGTCGAGGTCTTCGCTCGGCGCGAACTGTGTCGGATTGACAAAGATCGACACGACGCAGCGATCGGCTCTTTCGAGCCCGATCCTGACCAGCGAGATGTGCCCGTCATGCAGGGCTCCCATCGTCGGGACCAACGCCACCCGAAGGCCTTGGCCGCGCCAGTCGCGGATCTGTGCGCGAAGTGCGGCGACGCTGTCGACGGCAAGGGGACGTGTCATGCATCACTCCGGTTCGCCGCCGAAAACACATGGGCGGGGCCCGGAAATCTCCGGCTGCGCACTTCCGACGCATAGAGCTCGGCGGCATGCGAGATCACGTGTCGCAGATCCGCGTATTCCTTGACGAATTTCGGAACGCGGTCCACCGTCAGCCCAACCATGTCGTCGATGACGAGCACTTGGCCATCGCAGTCGGCACTGGCGCCGATGCCGATCGTTGGAATGGAGACGCGGCGCGTGATGTCTGCCGCGACGTGCTCGATCGTGCCTTCGATGACCAGTGAGAATGCCCCTGCATCCTCCACGGCAAGCGCATCGGCAAACAGGTCGGCCACGTTTTCATCCGTGCGCCCCTTGATCTTGTAGCCGCCATCCTTTTCCACCGATTGCGGCAACAGGCCGATATGGCCCATGACCGGAATGCCGGCTTCTACGATCGCCGCGATTTGCCGGGCGATGGCGACGCCGCCCTCCAGCTTTACCGCCTGGCAGCCGGTCTCATCGACGAGCCGTCGCGCCGAGGCAACGGCCTGTGGCACTGAATCTTCATAGCTGCCGGCCGGCAGGTCCACGACGACGCACGCCCTGGTCGATCCGCGCATGACCGCTTGGCCATGCGCGATCATCATCTCGAGCGATGCGCCAAGCGTGGTCGCGTGGCCATGGAGGACCATGGCGACGCTGTCGCCGACCAGCAGCAGGTCGACATGGCTGTCGAGCAGACGAGCAACGGGATAGGTGTAGGCGGTGAGGCAGACGATCGGCGTGCCGCCCTTTGCTTGGCGGATTAACTCTGGGCTGATGCGGGTGTCGGTGGACGGCGAATCCATGGCCAATCGTCACTCCTCGGCCCGAGGCCGTGTTCGATAGCTGCAGGCGCGCAGAGCTTTAGAAAGCGCCGAAAGGCTTGGCAAGCACGCATCCGTCATCCCGCAGATTCAGGGGTCGCATGTTCAGTTTCGATGAGCCATTTCCGTGCCCGCAATGGCAAAACCCTTGCCTTCCGGTGGGCCTGACGCCATAAGACGCCTGAAGCAGGAAACTGGCGCCGTCGGCCCGAGGTTTTTGGAATGAAGATGTTCCTGACGCAGTTTTTCACCTGGTGGAACAGCCAGACGCTGGGAACGCGCTTTCATACCTGGCGGTATGGCAGGCAAATCGGCCAGGACGAGCTTGGTAATGTCTACTACGAGGGCGGGATCGATTCGGAAGGCCGCACGCGCCGTTGGGTCATCTACCGGGACTATTCGGAGGCCTCTGCGATTCCTCCGGGCTGGCATGGCTGGATCCATCATCGGGTCGATGCCGCTCCTGTGAGCGAAGGCTACAAGCCGCGCGAATGGCAGAAGCCGCATCTGCCCAACCTGACGGGCACCCCCGCCGCCTATCGTCCGAAAGGCTCCGTGCTGACCAATCAGCATCGTCCGCAGGTCACCGGCGACTACGACGCCTGGACACCGGGCGCGTAACGACAAGGTGGCCCACCGCGCTGTGCGGTCGGTCCGTTATCGCCACAATTGGTGTTTAGCTGCTTGTGGATCATGAAACGGCGACTAGCCTTGGCGATCGACAGAATCACCCCGGGCGCGAACCACCGGTATCCCTAGATGAACTTCTTCAGCCTGACATCGATGGGCGGCATCGCCCTTGCCGCTGGCCTTGCCGTCAGCACGGGCGCCTTCGCGGCTTCGCCTGAGCCGGCAACGCCACCGCCGGCGTCGGCGGGCTCCGACCGCATCGCCAATCCGATCGCCGAATTCGCAGGCATCGACAAGATCACCGGCCGCATCATCACCTTCGATGTCTATATCGACGAAACCGTACAGTTCGGTGCTTTGCAGGTTACCCCGCGCGTCTGCTATTCACGGCCGCAGGCAGAGGCGCCCAAGACGGATTCCTTTGTCGAGGTCGACGAAATTACGCTCGACCGCAAGATTCGCCGCATCTTCACCGGTTGGATGTTTGCCGAAAGCCCGGGGCTGAACGCCGTCGAGCATGCCGTCTATGACGTCTGGCTGAAGGAATGCAAACAAAAGTCGGATGTTCCGGCCCCCGGCGCTGCCGCTGCCAAGCCGAAGACCACCGTCGCGCCTGATCAGGGCGATCCCGACACCACGAATACCAACTGACCGCCCGGAACCCTCGCGGCCACCACACGTTGGATCACGCACGAGCGCGCGTCGAGCGCCTGGAGGTTCCATGTCGGACAGCAAGCGGATCACGGCCAGCAAGAAAGAGCTTCTCGAACTCGAGAAGGGTTTCTGGACCGGTGACGAGGCTTATTATTCAGCCCATGCCGACACCGAATGCCTGGTGGCTTTTCCTGGCATGGCACAGGCAATGGACAATGCGGATCTCGCCAAGACGGCGACCAATCCCAACCGCTGGCGCGGCCTGAAGATCGACCTGAAGGGAATTATCGAGCCGGGCAGCGATATCATTATGCTGACCTATGAGGCTCATGCGACGCGCGAGAACGGCGAACCCTATGCCGCATTGGTCAGCAGCGGCTATGTCCACCGCGTCAACGGCTGGAAACTGATGTTCCATGCGCAGACGCCGTTGGAGACGCAAAAGGCTTGATCCTCAGGGAAAGAACGCCGCTTCACCCTTCAGCGCTTCGGCCAGCATCTTCTCATATTTGGCGCGCGGCACATCGACCGCGCCGAAGCGTTTCAGGTGCTCGGTGGTGAACTGCGTATCGAGCAAGGCGAAGCCGCGTTCCCTCAACCGTTCGACAAGATAGAAAAGGCAGGTCTTGGAGGCATCCGTCTCCTTGGCGAACATGCTTTCGCCGAAGAACACCCGTCCCAAAGACACGCCATAGAGGCCGCCGACGAGTCGGTCTTCGCGCCAAGCCTCTACCGAATGGCAATGTCCCATCCGGTGAAGTTGCACATAGGCTTCGCGGATCGGCGCGTTGATCCAGGTAGAGCGGCGTTCGGCGCGCTTTTCGGCGCAGCCATCGATCGTCGCCTCGAAGTCAAAATCGAAACGAATGTCGAACGGACTTCTCCTGATCGTTTTCCTGAGGCTTTTCGGCGTGTGGAAGCCGTCGAGCGGGATGATGCCGCGCGTCTCCGGCCGCACCCAAAAAACCTCCGGGTCGCCGGCACTTTCCGCCATCGGGAAGACGCCCGAGGCATAGGCCTTGAGCAATAAGTCGGTGGGGATGCGATAGCCGGGCGCGTAGGGACGGGTCATCGCGCCTCCGCGCTATTCGCCTTTGGCCAGGTATTTTTCCAGCCAGTGGATGTCGTAATCGCCATTGGCGATGTCGGCATTGCCGACGAGATCGCGAAACAGCGGCAGGGTCGTCTTGATGCCGTCCACGACGAACTCATCCAGTGCCCGCCGCAATCGCATCATGCACTCGACGCGATTGCGTCCATGCACGATCAGCTTGCCGATCAGGCTGTCGTAATAGGGCGGGATCTTGTAGCCGGAATAGACGCCGGAATCGACCCGGATGCCCAGGCCGCCCGGTGTGTGGAAATGGGTGATCGTTCCGGGCGAGGGGGTGAAGGTGCGCGGATCCTCGGCATTGATACGGCATTCAATGGCGTGGCCATTGAATTTGATGTCTTCCTGACGGACCGAAAGTCCGCCGCCCGATGCGACGCGGATCTGCTCGTGCACCAGATCGATGCCGGTGATGGCTTCCGTTACCGGATGCTCGACTTGCAGGCGCGTGTTCATCTCGATGAAATAGAACTCGCCATTCTCGTAGAGGAACTCGATCGTGCCTGCGCCGGAATAGCCGAGGTCCGCAATCGCCTTGGCGCAGATGCCGCCAATGCGCGCGCGTTCTTCGGCGTTGAGTGCGGGCGAGGGCGCCTCCTCCCAGACCTTCTGGTGACGGCGTTGCAGCGAACAATCGCGTTCGCCGAAATGCACGCCACCACCGAATCCGTCACCGAACACCTGGACTTCGATATGGCGCGGCTTTTCCAAGTATTTCTCGATGTAGACGGCATCGTCGCCGAATGCCGCGCCGGCTTCCGTGCTGGCAGTCTGCAGGGCGACCTCCAGGTCAGCCTCGGTGAGGGCGACCTTCATGCCACGTCCGCCGCCGCCTGCCGATGCCTTGATGATCACCGGATAGCCGATCTCGGCGGCAATGCGCCTGGCTTCCTTTTGATCGGTCACCGCGCCGTCCGAACCTGGCACCACAGGAATGCCGAGGCGTTTGGCGGTGCGCTTCGCCTCGATCTTGTCGCCCATGATCCGGATGTGGTCGCCGGTGGGGCCGATGAAGGTGATGTTGTGCGCGGCCAGGATGTCGGCGAACTTGGCGTTCTCCGACAGGAAGCCATAGCCGGGGTGCACCGCGTCGGCCCCCGTGATCTCGCAGGCGGCGACGATCTGGTGGATGTTGAGATAGCTGTCGCGCGACGGCGGCGGCCCGATGCACACGCTCTCATCGGCGAGCCTCACATGCATGGCGTCGGCGTCGGCGGTCGAATGCACCACCACCGTCTGGATGCCGAGTTCTTTGCAGGCGCGCAGCACCCGAAGCGCGATTTCGCCGCGATTGGCGATGAGAATCTTCTGAAACATCCGGCCCGCTCTATTCGATCACGACGAGCGGCATGCCGTATTCGACCGGCGTCGCGTCCTCGAACAGGATCGCCGCCACCGTGCCGGCGCGCGGCGAGGGGATCTGATTCATCGTCTTCATCGCCTCGATGATCAGCAGCGTCTGGCCTTCCTTGACCTTCTGGCCAACCTCGATGAACGGCTTGGCATCCGGCGACGGCGCCAGATAGGCGGTGCCGACCATCGGGGAAGTGACCGCGTTCTTGGAAGGCTCGGCCGCCGCGGGTGCCGCAACGGCGGCAGCCTGCGTCGAGGCAGGCGCATAGCTCTGCTGTGGCGCCGCGATCGCATGGACGGCAGGCGCCTGCCGCGAGACGCGCACCTTCAGGTCGCCCAGTTCCACCTCGATCTCGGTCAGGTTGGTGTCGTTCAAGATACCCGCAAGATCACGGATCAACTGCTGGTCAACACCGGTCTTTTTAATCGACATTTTCGAGCCTTCTGTTTGTTGGCCGGTCATAGGCGTGCCGCCAACGCTTGCAGCGCCAGCGTGTAACCGAGCGGCCCAAAGCCACAGATCATGCCGACCGCCACCGGCGAGACCATGGAAACGTGGCGGAATGGTTCCCGCGCATGGATATTGGAAAGGTGAACCTCGGCGACCGGCAAAGGCGCGACCGCCCGGATAGCGTCGTGGATGGCAATCGAAGTATGGCTATAAGCGCCCGGGTTGATGACGATGCCGACGGCCTTGTCGCCCGCTTCCTGGATCCAGTCGACGAGGTCGCCCTCATGGTTCGACTGACGGAAATCGATGTCGAGCCCCAGCGCTGCTCCGGCCTGCTTGCAGTCTTCGCCGATGGCGGCCAGCGTCTTGCCGCCATAGATCCCCGGCTCGCGCTTGCCGAGCGCGTTGAGGTTGGGACCGTTCAGGACAAAAACCGTTTTCAAAAAACCGACCTTTTCAACGCCGAAATCAACCGGCGCGCTGGCCCTCTATAATGGGCATAGACGCCTGCGAAAAGAGCGAAAGTGCCCTTCTTTCACTGTCCACAACGGGCGGAAATGTGTCCGTGAGCAGAATTCAGAGGGCGGCTTTCGCCTCCTGGATCTTTTCGGCCAGGACTTCCTGTCCCAGCGCACCGAATACAACCTCATTGCCGACGACGTAGGACGGCGTCCCGGTGATCGCCAGCTTGTTGGCGAGGTCGTAGGTCTTTGCGAAGGCCTCAGGGATCGACGGATCTTTCATCTTCTGGCGCAACGTTGCTTCATCCGCGCCCAGGGAAATCGCGACCTTGATGGCCGCCGCCTCGGTGGCGCGGCCTTGTCCGCCTAGCAGGGCGCTGTGGAATTCCGCGTATTTTTCCGGCATCATCAGATGGAACGCCATGGAAACGAAGCTTGCCTTCTGCGAATCGGGCCCCAGGATCGGGAATTCCTTGAGCACGAAGCGCAGGTCCGGATCGGACTTGGTGAGTGCCTGCATGTCGTCGATGGCGCGTTTGCAGAAGCCGCAATTGTAGTCATAGAACTCGACGATGGTGACCTTGCCGTTCGGATTGCCGACCACGCCGTCGAAGGAAGAGTTGAAGATCTGGTCCTTGGCACTCTGGATGACACCCAGATGGGCAATGCGCTGCTCTTCCTTCTGCTTGGCTTCGAGCGCGTCCTGGACTTCCAGCAGAACTTCAGGGTTCTTCAGGAGATAGTCGCGGATGATGCCTTCGACCTCGGTGCGGTCGATCTTGGTATCGACGGCGGCCGCCTGGATCGGCTGTGCAGTGCCGGTGCCGGCGTTCGCCCTCTCCGGGCTCCCGGCCACGAATCCGACAGCCAACATGGCAAGAGCGACCGCTACGCCCGTGGTCCCCAACAACAGTGCCTTTGTCATCGCGCCTTTTCCTTCTGCCTGTTGTCCGGCCGCTCTGTCCTGGCTGTGTCGCGCCGAGCGGCCGTAGGGTTCACTTGATCTTTTTAGAGGGTGCGTAGTTTATAATATCCTGGGCGCGAAGCCAGCGCGGCTCGCCGCGCTTCATCTGCTGCTGCGCCCGCATGGCGAATATCTTCGCGTCCTTGTAGGCGCCTGAATAGAAGTGACCCTCGGCAGTGGCAAGTTCGGCGCCCGGAATGTCTCCCAGTTCGCCATAGGCCTGCGCCAGATACCGGTATCCCGCAGCGTTTTCCTTGTCGCGCCCGAGCCCATTGTTGATCTGCACCACGGCTTTCTTCAGGGAGTCGGGCGTACCGACGGCCATCAGCGCCTGACCCAACGACACCGGCAGCAAGCCTGACCGCGCCGGATCGAGGCTGACGGCCTTGGCATAGGCATCGGCGGCATCCTTGGGCTTGTTCGCCTTCATCAGGATGTCGCCACGCAATTCCTGAAAATAGGCGTTTTTCGGCTGCTCCTTGATCAATGCGTTGGTCTTGGCCAGCGCCAGGCCGATGTCACCGAACAGGTATGTCGACTGGGCGTCGCCGTATCGCGCGGCGAGAGTGCCCGGCATCTTGCGCATCAGCCGCGATGCTGCCGCCTGGCCTTCCATATAGGCAGCGATCTTGACCCGCATCATGTCGTGCCGCTGCTGCAGGGCCGGCGGGTCGGCCTTGTCGACATACGGGCTCTGTTTCACCAGAACGTCGAGATTGGAGATGCGGTCGCGCGGCATCGGGTGGCTGATGCGGTAGGGATCGACCTGGGCGCCCGACAAAGACAGTGCGCTCTGGAAGCGCTGGAATGTCTTCAGCATACCCATGCCCGACTGGCCGGTGGCGTTGAGATAGGTGATCGCCGAACGATCGGCGGTCATCTCCTCGGTGCGCTGATAGGCAAGGATGCTGCGCTGCGCCATCTCGCCGCCGCCCGCCGCGACGCCCATGCCGGCTCCAGCCAGCCCGCGGCTGTTGGTGGTCGCCCCGGCCACCATGGCGCCGGCGCCGAGCAATGTCGCGATGATCGCCATCGTCTTGGCGCGTTCGAGCTGGTCGCGAAGCTTCTGCTGATGGCCACCGGCGATATGGCCGGCCTCATGCGCGATGACGCCAATGATCTCATTGGGCGTTTCCGCCGTCATCAGCGCGCCGGTGTTGACGAACAGGCGGCGCCCGGTGACGAAGGCGTTGAAACTCTGATCGTTGACCAGCACGATGTCGATGCCGTCGTTCGCCAGCCCGGCCGCCTTGAAGATCGGGCGCGCGTAGTCGCGCACCAGCGCCTCGATCTCGGCGTCGCGTACCACCGGCACGCTCTGCGCGAAGGCGGTGACGGAACTTGACAGGGCGACGGCGGCCGCGAGCAAAAGGGACGTGAAGACACGTGCTGCCGGGGCAATCGTCGATTTGGGTCGGCTGAACATGACAAGTCCACTGGTAGACGAGCGGGTGAAGGATGAAAAGTCGGCGCCGGAAACTTCCTCAACTTGTGATCCTCACATCAATCGGGCAATTGTGCGGCGCGGCTGGCCGAGCTTGGTGGGGCAGCCGCGGGAAAATGGGTTGCAGATGGTCGTTTCGCTCTCACGCCGTGGCAATGTCGAGCCGTTCCACGCCATGGATATCCTGGCCGAGGCAAACCGGTTGAAGGCGCGGGGCGTCTCGGTTATCTCCATGGCGGTCGGCCAGCCCTCCGATCCGGCGCCGGCCCGCGTTCGCGCGGCGGCGGCCGAGGCGCTGCGGGACGGTCGAATCGGCTACACCGACGCGCTCGGCCTGGCGCCGTTGCGCAAGGCGATCTCCGGACACTACGCCGATCACTACGGCCTCGATGTTTCTCCCAGCCGGATCGCGGTCACCACCGGTTCGTCGGCGGCCTTCAACCTCGCTTTCCTGGCCATGTTCGATCCAGGCGACCGTGTCGCCATCGCCGCGCCCGGCTACCCCGCTTATCGCAACATCATGGCCGCGCTTGGCATCGACATCGTCGAGATAGAGCTCGGCGATGCCGCCTATCTGCACGCCGGCCATCTGGAAACCGCGCACCGCGAAAAGCCGCTGAAGGGCGTCCTGTTCGCCAGTCCCGCCAACCCCACCGGCGCGGTGATCCCGGCGGATGAACTTGCAATGCTGGTGAGGACGGCGGAAACGCTTGGGATTGCGGTGATTTCGGATGAGATCTACCACCGGCTGGCCTATGCCGCACCCGACACGACCGCGCTCGCCTTTGGAGACGGCGTGACGGTGATCAATTCCTTCTCGAAATACTATTGCATGACCGGCTGGCGCATCGGCTGGATGGTATTGCCGGAGGCATTGGTCCGGCCGGTCGAGCGGATCGCCCAGAGCCTTTATATATCGCCGCCGGAGCTGTCACAGATCGCCGCGATCGAGGCGTTCGGCGCCACGGAGGAATTGGATGCGGTCAAGGGCCGCTACGCCTGGAACCGCGAGTTGCTGATGCAGCGCCTGCCGGAACTCGGCTTTCCTTTGGCGGCGCCCATGGATGGCGCATTTTATGCCTTCTGCGATGTCACGCGGCATACCAATGACAGCATGGCCTTCGCCCGAAAGATGCTGGAGGAAGCCCACGTGGCGGCCACGCCCGGCCGCGACTTCGATCCCCAGGCAGGACACCGCACCATGCGCTTTTCCTACGCCGGCAGCCATGACGACATGGTTGAAGCGATGGCGCGCATCGAACGCTGGCTGAGGTAGCGTCATGCCGGACCTGGAGCAGGCTCTGGCCGAAGTCGCATCCGAAATGGCGGAACGCACCGATCGAGGGGCCGTCGCGTCCTATATCCCGCAGCTGGGCAAGGTCGATCCGCGGAAATTCGGTATTGCCGCCGTCACCACTGACGGCCGGGTGCTGACCGCCGGCGATGCCGAACAGGCCTTCTCGATTCAGAGCATCTCGAAAGTGTTCACGCTGACGTTGGCACTCGGCAATGTCGGCGACGCATTGTGGAGAAGGGTCGGACGCGAACCGTCAGGCAATCCATTCAACTCGATCGTGCAGCTCGAACATGAGAACGGCATTCCGCGCAATCCGTTCATCAATGCCGGCGCCATCGTCATTTCCGACATCCTGCTGGCCGGCCATCAGCCGCGCGAGGCGATCGGTGAGATCCTGCGCTTCATCCAGTTCCTTGCCGACGACGACACGATCATTATCGACCGTGAGGTTGCCGCGTCGGAGCGTGCAACCGGCTACCGCAACTTCGCGCTCGCCAATTACATGAGGTCCTTTGGGAACCTGCAGCATGAACCCGAACTGGCGCTCGGCGTCTATTTCCATCATTGCGCCATCGCCATGAACTGCCGTCAACTGGCTCTCGCCGGCCGCTTCCTTGCCAATGGCGGCAAGAACCCGGCGACGGGGCATACCGTTGTGTCGGCCGAGCGCGCGCGACGCATCGGTGCGATGATGCTGACCTGCGGCCACTATGACGGCTCCGGGGATTTCGCCTTCCGCGTCGGCATTCCGGGCAAGAGCGGCGTCGGCGGCGGCATATTGGCAATTGTCCCAGGGATCGCCTCGCTTGCGGTTTGGTCACCGGGCCTGAACGCCAACGGCAATTCCAAGCTTGGCTCGATCGCGCTGGAGAAGCTTGCCAAAATGATGAACTGGTCGATCTTCGCGCCGTAACTCTAGACATGAAAATCCCGCGCCGTCTTTTGACGAGCGCGGGATTCTGTTTGTCGGAAAATCAGTTCAAAGATTTGAAAAGCTTAGAAAAAGCCCTTCCGCTGCCACCAGCCCGCACGCTTTGGCTTTTCTTCGGTCTTGGCGTCCGGCTCATCGGCCACTGTCGAGGAAACCACCGGCACCACAGGTGTATCGATGGCAGCCGTCGGCTTGCGTCGTGACGGCCGGGCCTTCGCGGGCTCTTCCGCGACAACCGGGACCGCTGTTTCCGCGGCAACCTCCACCGGCTTCTCAGCAGCCGTTTCCACGGCCGCTTCGACAGCGGTCGTCTCGGCGACCGCCTCGGCGGCTGCCTTCTTCGCTTTGGCCGGGCGCCGTGCCCGCTTGGGCTTCTCGGCGCTCTGCGCGTCGTCGCTGACGGGAGCCGCCGGCTCTTCCACTACGGCGACAGCCATTGGCTCCATCGACGCGGGTTCGCTTTCGGAAGCATCGGTCTCGGAAGCCTCGGTCGCTTCGCCGGTCCTTGCCTCGACCTCGCCTTCGCCGTCCTCGCGGCGATTGCGTTTGCCGCCGCGCTTTCCGCGCCGACGCTTCTTACCCTGGCCTTCGTCCGAAGCCTCGGGGGTCTCGGAGGCTTCGGCCACGCCGGGAAGGGCGTCCTCGTCCGCTTCCGCGTCGCCGTCGCCGTCGCCGGCCTCGTTCGCCGAAGCGGAGAACTCCTCGGCCGCAGCGGAGATGGAAGCGCCATCCGCCGGGGCTCCATGCTCGCGGTCGCGATCCTTGCCGCCGCGCCGCCTACGGCGCTTGCGGCGCTTGCGGTCGCGGCCTTCGCCTTCCTCGCCGACGGCGGCGGGTCGCGGCTGTTGCTGCTGCGGTTGGCGCGGCTGCTCGGCCTGCACCGGTGCCTCGTCATCCTCTTCATCCAGGGCGACGATGTCCTCCTCGGGCTCCTCCGGCTCGGCATAGGCCGGGAAACTGCGGGCTTCGACGAAGCCCTCAGGCTTTTCAGCCAGCGCGCCGCGCAAGATCGCATAGTGCTGCGAGCCGACCGAATCGTCAGCTTCGATGGTGATTGTCAGCCCGAACCGGCTTTCGAGTTCCACCAGCGTACCGCGCTTGTGGTTGAGCACGTAGAGCGCGGTCGCCGCTGGCGTCCGCACGGTGATGTGGCTGCGCGAATCCTTGAGCAGGAATTCCTCGATTGCCCGCACCACCATCAGCGCAACCGATGAATCGGAGCGCACATGGCCGGTGCCGCCGCAATGCGGGCAAGGCTTCATCGTCGATTCCAGCACGCTGGCGCGGATGCGCTGACGTGACATCTCCATCAGGCCGAAATGCGAGATGCGGCCGACTTGGATGCGCGCGCGGTCGTTTTTGAGGTGATCCTTCAGCCGCTTCTCGACGGAGCGGTTGTTGCGGTTCTCCTCCATGTCGATGAAGTCGATGACGATCAGGCCGGCGAGGTCGCGCAATCTCAACTGCCGAGCGACTTCCTCGGCGGCTTCGAGATTGGTGTGCAGCGCCGTGTCCTCGATCGAGTGCTCCTTGGTGGAGCGCCCCGAATTGACGTCGATGGCAACCAGCGCCTCGGTCTGGTTGATGATGATGTAGCCGCCGCTCTTCAGCGTCACCTGCGGCTGCAGCATGCGATCGAGTTGTGCTTCGATGCCGTTGCGCACGAAGATCGGCGTGGTGTCGCGGAACGGCTGGACCACCTTGGCATGGCTGGGCATCAGCATGCGCATGAAGTCCTTAGCCTCGCGGTAGCCTTCCTCGCCCGAGACAAGGATCTCGTCGATATCCTTGTTGTAGAGATCGCGGACCGAACGCTTGATCAGGCTGCCTTCCTCGTAGACCAGGGCAGGGGCAGTCGATTGCAGGGTGAGATTGCGGACGTTTTCCCAAAGCCGCATCAGATATTCATAGTCGCGCTTGATCTCGGCCTTGGTGCGGCTTTCGCCTGCGGTGCGCAGGATGACGCCCATGCCCTGCGGCACCTCGAGGTCGGCAACGACCTCCTTGAGACGCTTGCGGTCGACCGCGCTGGTGATCTTGCGCGAAATGCCGCCGCCGCGCGCCGTGTTCGGCATCAGCACCGAATAGCGGCCGGCAAGCGACAGATATGTGGTGAGCGCCGCGCCCTTGTTGCCGCGTTCTTCCTTGACGACCTGCACCAGCAGGATCTGCCGCCGCTTGATCACTTCCTGGATTTTGTACTGGCGGCGCACCGGCTTGCGGCGGTTACGCACTTCTTCCAGCGCATCCTCGGCGCCGACCGATTCGACCTCGTGGTCGTCGGGATGCGAGGACTGTACTTCCTCCAGCATGCCGCGGTCATTGTCGCCGGTCGTTGCCTCTGTACCTTGTTCGGTCTGCGCGACGGCTTCCGAAATCACATCGCCTTCGATGGCGGCGGCGATCGATGTTGGTCCACCCTCACTTGGCTCTGAGTCGTCCGGCTCGGCCGAACCTTCTTCACCAGGGGTGGCATCGGCCTGTTCCGGACTATCTGAATGCTCCGATGCGTCGGCTGCGTGCTCGATGACTTCCGAAGTGTAAGAGATCTCCTCGACAACGACGTCGCCATCGTCGCCTTGCTCGCCGGAGCCTTCGCCTGCATCGCCGGAATCGCGCTTGTTTTCACCGCGGTCGCGGGTCTTGCCGCCCCGGCGGCGGCCGCGCCGACCGCGGTCACGGTTCTGGCGGTCGTCACCTTCGCCATCCTCGTCCTCTTCGTCCTGAGCCTCCTGCGCTTCCGCGCGCAACAGGGCCTGACGGTCGGCGACCGGAATCTGGTAGTAGTCGGGATGGATCTCACTGAAGGCGAGAAAGCCGTGGCGGTTTCCGCCATATTCGACAAACGCCGCCTGAAGGGAAGGTTCGACGCGCGTTACGCGTGCGAGATAGATATTTCCTTTGAGCTGCTTCTTGTCCTGGGATTCAAAGTCGAATTCTTCGATGCGGTTACCGCGGACGACGACAACGCGTGTTTCCTCCGGGTGGGAGGCGTCTATCAGCATTTTGTTGGGCATTATTTCGTTTCCTTCCGGCAGCCATCAGCCGCAGTCTGCGAGGCAAGGCCTGCTGCTGCGTGCGTGCAATGTGGGTGCCGGATACTTGAACGTCCGCCGGTCGCCGCTTGAGCGCGATGGCGGTGCCGCCCGCAGCCATATTGGCGCGGTTTGATGCGGACCTTTCCATGATTGCGCTTGAAGCCATCGTCACCGGCGAAACCTTTTGAACCAAAGCCCGGCAGAACCGGACCAGCTTGTTTGCTCGTACAGAGCCGGCGCGGGGACAAACCCGGCCGTTTTCCTCACGCAGGCGATTCCCCCGCCACGGGAGCACACCTGCGAAATTCGTCGCAACCACTTGAACCCTTTTCGCAAGAAGCGAAAGGAGCCGCCTTTCATCTGACCCTGTAGCAGGAAGCTGCGGAGGAGGGCGGTTCCAGGATTGCAGTGATCCACCATCGCTTTTATGATTTGGCGGGGTGGAAGGCAACCCCGATTTCCGATGCCGGCAAAAAGCAGTTCCGTAACGGAAGGTGGGGCCAAACGAGGCGTGAAAAGGCTTGGTTAACCTTCTCTGGATACCAATCGTTAATCGAGTTCGCGGCCTGAACGGCATTTCGATGAACGAGGGCGCCTGGCGCCAAACCCGGAGCGACTGGAAGACAGATGGGATTGGCGGACTTCACGAACAAGGCAGGTCGTGTTGGCGGGTGGATTCCTGGCGCCCTATGCCTCTTGCTGCTGGCGGCAATCTCGTTCGGGTTTCCATCGATTGCCAATGCGGCCGACGCGCTTCTTGTCGCGAAAAGCTACAAGATGGCGGGCGATGCCACCAAGATGCGCATCGTAATGGATTGCGATCGCGAGCCCGAAATCAAATGGTTCCTTCTGCGCGCCCCGAATCGTCTTGTAATCGATCTGGCGAATACGCGATTTGCCTTTGACGCCAAGGATCTGAAGGCTCGAGGGCTGGTCAAGGGTGTGCGGCTGGGTCAACTCGGCGATGGCGTTTCGCGGTTGATTCTCACCGGCAAGGGGCCATTCGCCGTCGACAAGCTGGACGTGCTCAAAAACGAGGACGGGAGCGGCTATCGTATTGCCATAGACATGTCGGCGGCTTCCGAGCGCGAGTTCGAAGCCGCGCTTGCCAATCAGGCCCTGACCACCGGATCGACCGTGTCCGCTGACAAGGGCGGGCGGGTCGGCACCGGACCGGTCTCCAATCCAGGCCATCGCTTCACCGTCGTCATCGACCCCGGCCATGGCGGTGTCGACGGCGGCGCCGAAGGCCTGAACGGCACCATCGAGAAGAATGTCACGCTCGCCTTCGCCACGGAACTGCGTGATAAGCTCTCGGCCGTCGGCAATTACGAAGTCTTCATGACGCGCGATACCGATGAATACCTGCGTCTCGACGATCGCGTTCGCATTGCCCGGCAGCACGAGGCCGACCTGCTGATTTCCATCCATGCCGACACGATCAGTGTCAAAGGCATCCGCGGCGCCACCGTCTACACTGTCTCCGACAAGGCTTCGGACCCGCAGGCGCAGGCGCTTGCCGACCGTGAAAACCTGTCCGACCAATTCGCCGGCCTGGAGATCAAGAACGACAATAAGGAGGTCACCGACATCCTTATCGACCTGATCCGCCGTGAAACGCACAATTTCTCGATGAGTTTTGCCCACACGCTCGTCGGGCAGCTCTCGACAAGCGTCGGCCTCATCAACAATCCGCAGCGTTCGGCGGGTTTCAGGGTGCTCAAGGCGCCGGACGTGCCGTCGGTATTGGTCGAACTGGGCTATCTCTCCAACGCCAAGGACGAGGCGCAACTGCTCGACGCCGACTGGCGCGGCAAGGCCGCCCAGAGCATTACCAACGCCATCGCATTGTTCGCTTCCGCCCGTACCGAAACGAGGGCAGGCGGCTGAGATGCCCGGCGACGCTCCGCAACCCTGGGCGGCGTTGCGCGACGACAACACCCAGCGGCTTTATTTCCGGCTTACGGTCATGAAATCCGGCATTGCCGCATTTTGTCCACATGGCCGCGACATGGGTTTCGATCATGGATTGGGACCGGCTCGGAAGCTTGCGCGAAAGGCGGCTTCGTTTAGGGAATTCCCGAACCAAGGACTGGAGCGGGTATGATTCGCCTTATTGGCTATTTCTTTGGCATCGGCACGACGCTGGCCCTTCTGGTCGCGGCGGGCATTGCTATTTACATCGGCCATCTGTCGAAGGATCTGCCTGACTACGAGGTGCTGGCCAAGTACGAGCCGCCGGTTACCACCCGCATTCATGCATCCGACGGCGCGCTGATGGCGGAATACGCACGCGAACGCCGCCTTTACCTTCCGATTCAGGCCATCCCGGATCGGGTCAAGGCGGCCT
Source organism: Mesorhizobium sp. ES1-1 (assembly GCF_020164785.1). Lineage (GTDB taxonomy): Bacteria > Pseudomonadota > Alphaproteobacteria > Rhizobiales > Rhizobiaceae > Mesorhizobium. The sequence goes on from NZ_JAIUGX010000007.1 coordinate 222,329, forward strand.
TCCTCTCCGCCGAAGACAAGAATTTCTACAACCACCCCGGCATCGACGTGACCGGCCTTGGCCGTGCCATCCTGGTCAATCTGCAGAATTTCGGTTCCGGCAGGCGGCAGGTCGGCGCCTCCACCATCACCCAGCAGGTGGCCAAGAATTTCCTCTTGACTGCTGACCAGACCTACGAGCGCAAGATCAAGGAGATGATCCTCGCCTTCCGCATCGAGCAGGCCTATCCGAAGGATCGAATCCTTGAGCTTTATCTCAACGAGATCTTCTTCGGTTTCGGCGCCTATGGCGTTGCCGGTGCGGCGCTGACCTATTTCGACAAATCGGTGAACGAGTTGACCGTCGCCGAGGCGGCCTACCTCGCTTCCCTGCCGAAGGGTCCGAACAACTACCATCCTTTCAAGCATGCCGACCGCGCGATCGAGCGCCGCAACTGGGTCATCGACCAGATGGTCGAGAATGGTTACGTCACACGCGAGGAAGGCGACAAGGCCAAGGCCGAGCCGCTGGGCGTGACGCCGCGCCGCAACGGCACCTATCTTTTTGCCGGCGAGTATTTCACCGAGGAAGTCCGCCGCCAGATCATCGCCCGTTACGGCGAGAATGCGCTTTACGAAGGCGGCCTTTCGGTCCGCACGACGCTCGATCCAAAGATCCAGCTCATTGCCCGCAAGTCGATGCAGAGCGGCCTGTTAAAATACGACACCCTGCGCGGATATCGCGGACCGGTAAAGACCATCGACGTGTCGGGGGACTGGGGCGTGCCGCTGGGCAACGTCAAGGGGCTCGAGGATGTGCCCGAATGGTCGCTGGCGGTCGTACTGGAAAGTTCGGCCTCCGGTCTGACGATCGGGCTGCAGCCGGCGCGGCAGGCATCTGGGGATATCGTCAAGGAACGTGTGCAGGGGACCGTCAGCAAGGAGGACATGGGCTTTGCCATGCGCCATGTTGTCGGCGGCAAGACCGTCAAGGCAAAGTCCCCCGCGGATGTGTTGAAGCCGGGCGACGTTATCTTCGTTCAGAAGAACGATGGCGCTGACGGGGCCTACAGCCTGCGGCAGGTTCCGGAAGTGGAAGGCGGCCTGATTGCCATGGATCCGCACACCGGCCGGGTGCTGGCGATGGTCGGCGGCTTCTCCTACGCGCAGTCCGAGTTCAATCGCGCCACCCAGGCCATGCGTCAGCCCGGTTCCTCGTTCAAGCCGATCGTCTATTCGGCGGCGCTCGACAATGGCTACACGCCGGCCTCGGTGATCATGGACGGACCCATCACCATCCAGAGCGGCAACACCACCTGGACGCCGAAGAACTACGACGGGGGGGCAGCCGGGCCGGCGACCCTGCGCTCGGGCATCGAGAAGTCGCGCAATCTGATGACGGTCCGCCTTGCCAATGACATGGGCATGAAGCTGGTCGTAGAATATGCAGAGCGCTTCGGCGTCTACGATCATCTGGCGCCCTATCTGCCGATGGCTCTGGGTTCCGGCGAAACGACCGTCATGCGCATGGTCTCGGCCTATTCGATCATGGCCAATGGCGGCAAGTCGATCAAACCGTCGCTGATCGACCGCATTCAGGACCGCTACGGCAAGACGGTCTTCAAGCAGGACGAACGCGGCTGCCAGGGCTGCAACGCACCCGAGTGGCAGAACCAGCAGGAGCCGGAACTCGTCGACAATTCCGAGCAGGTGCTCGATCCGATGACCGCCTATCAGATCACATCGATGATGGAGGGCGTCGTGCAGCGCGGCACCGGCGCCACCATCGGCGAGCTTGGCCGTCACATCGCCGGCAAGACCGGAACGACCAATGACGAGAAGGACGCCTGGTTCATCGGCTACACGCCCAATCTCGTTGTCGGGCTCTATATGGGCTACGACACCCCGCGTGGTCTTGGCCATGGTGCCACCGGTGGTGGTCTCGCCGCGCCGATTTTCAAGGACTTCATGCGCGTGGCGCTGGATGGCACGCCCAATGTCGACTTCAAAGTGCCGGAGGGCATGAATTTGGTCGCGATCAATCGCAAGACCGGCATGCGCTCCGCGGAGGGCGATCCCGGGACCATCATCGAAGCCTTCAAGCCCGGCACCGGGCCGGCCGACAGCTATTGGGTGATCGGCATGGGCGCCGACGGCTCCAACGCCACCGGCGGCGCGCTGTCGCCGCAAGCCAACCAGGAAATCCAGGACGGCGGCGGCGGACTTTACTGACGATTGTCACGAGCCGGTGGGCTGGTCATGCGCCGGCCCATTTCGCTTTACAGCCGGGGGCGCCATCCCTATGTATCGCGCCGACCGAACGCCATTTAAGCAACCAGGATAGAACAGCCAGCCATGCGCGCGGAAACGCAGAACATTGTCGACGAGATCAGGCAGGCGATCACCCTGCTGAGGAGGCATCTTTGACTGGGATCAGGCCATAAAGCGGCTTGAATACCTGAACGTGCGCGCCGAGGACGCCAGCCTCTGGAACGAGCCCCTGGAGGCGCAGAAGCTGATGCGCGAGCGGCAGGGTCTCGAGGATGGGATCGCCTCGGTGAAGCGCCTGACACAGGCGCTTGAAGACAATATCGGGCTGATCGAACTCGGCGAGGAAGAGCGCGACGAGGGCGTCATCGCCGAGGCGGAGGCCGCGCTCCGTTCGATGCAGGGCGAAGCCAAGGCGCGCCAGGTTGAGACCTTGCTTTCGGGCGAGGCCGACTCCAACGACACCTATCTCGAAGTGCATGCCGGCGCCGGCGGCACTGAAAGCCAGGACTGGGCCTCGATGTTGCTGCGCATGTATACGCGCTGGGCCGAGCGCCGCCGCTTCAAGGTCGAAGTGCTGGAAATGCATGACGGCGAAGAAGCCGGCATCAAGTCCGCCACGCTGTTGATCAAGGGCCACAATGCCTATGGCTGGCTAAAGACGGAATCGGGCGTGCATCGCCTGGTGCGCATCTCGCCCTATGACAGCAATGCCCGCCGCCACACCTCCTTTGCCAGCGTCTGGGTCTATCCGGTGATCGATGACACGATCGAGATCGATGTTTCGGAATCGGATGTCCGCATCGACACCTATCGGTCGTCGGGCTCGGGCGGGCAGCACGTCAACACAACCGATTCGGCGGTGCGCATCACCCATCTCGCCACCGGCATCGCGGTCGCCTGCCAGGCCGAGCGGTCGCAGCATAAGAACAAGGCCAAGGCGTGGGAGATGCTGCGCTCGCGCCTTTACGAGGAAGAGCTGAAGAAGCGCGAAGCGGTGGCAAACGCCACCGAAGCGTCGAAGAGCGATATTGGCTGGGGCCACCAGATCCGCTCCTACGTGCTGCAGCCCTATCAGCTGGTGAAGGACCTTCGCACAGGCGTTGAGAGCACGAGCCCGTCGAGCGTGCTGGATGGCGACCTGGACGATTTCATGGAAGCTTCGCTGTCGCAGCGCATCGAGGGTGGCGCCGGCGAGGTGGTCGCCGACCTGGATTAAGCCCAGACATCGTCGTTTCAAGCAAACGGCGAATTGCTCTATCAGCTTGTGTCTACTGAACTCTCCGGGGAAAGCGCCATGCGCTTTCCCCGGAGCCGTTTCACAAGCGCCTTGATCTAGGCGTGGCGGATTTCCGTTCCGAGCACCTTCAGGCATTCGCGGATGAAGGCGGCAAGCGCTGTCCAGCCCTTTGCCGAAACCATCGTACCGTCGACATAAGCATCGGTGGGTGACAGGTCGATATAGGTGCCGCCCGCCAGCGTCACTTCCGGCTCGCAGGCCGCCAGTGCGGCGACCTTCTTGCCCCGCACGACACCGTCAACGGCAATCAGGATCTGGACGCCGTGGCAGATCGTGAAGATCGGCTTCTTGGCTTCATGGAAATGGCGAACGATCGCCTGCACGCGCTTGTCGGTGCGGATGTATTCGGGGCCGCGGCCGCCCGCGCAGTACACGGCGTGATACTGGTCGAGCTGCCGCTCAGCTTCGGAGAAAGTCTTATTGATAAGCGCGTAGTGGCCCATCTTTTCAGTATAGGTCTGGTCGCCTTCGAAATCGTGCAGCGAAGTCTTGATCACGTCGCCGGCATTCTTGTCGGGGCAAACCACGTGAATTGTGTGGCCTACGGCTTCCATCGCTTGCTGGTAGACGAAGATCTCGTACTCTTCGGTGAATTCGCCGGTGAGCATCAGTATTTTCTTGCCTGGCATGGTCGCTTCCTCTCTTGAGTGATGCGCGGGACGCAGTTCCAGCGTCCCGCATTGGCTTCTTGAAATCAGAACGGGGAGTCGGGGAAATAGTATTCCTTGGCGTTTTCCTGGGTGATCAGCGGCGCGTCAAGTTTGACGGTGCCACGCACCGGCGCCTGGCCAACCAGATTGGCGACGGTCATGTAGATCGCGGTCTTGATCATCGCCGGAGGGTAGGGGGTCTCGATCGGCGTCATCGCATCGCCGTCGATCACCTTCTTGACGATATCTTTCATGCCGTTGCCGCCAAGGGCCAGCTTGATATCTGTCCGGCCCGATTGCTTGACCGCTTCCAGCACGCCGAGCAGCATGTCGTCGTCATTGGCCCACACCGCATCGATATGTGGATATTTGGCCAGATAGTCCTGCATCAGTTTGAACGCTTCATCGCTGTTCCAGTGCGCGTACTGAATGTCCAGCACCTTCAGGCCTGTACCCTTGATCGTATCCTGGAACCCCTTGATGCGCTCGTCGTCGATAACGGTCGGGATGCCGCGTAGAACGACCAGGTCGCCCTTGCCACCAAGCTTGTCGATCATAAACTTCGCCGTATTGGCGCCCACGGCGATGTTGTCACCCGCAAGATAGAGATCCTGGACCGAGGCGTCGGTGAGGCCCCGGTCGACGACGGTGATGAAGGTTCCCGCACCCTTGATGGTCTTCACTGGCTGGGTCAGTTCTTCCGAACTGTAGGGCAGGATGACCAGCGCATCCAGTTTGCGGCTGGCGGACAGGTCCTCGAGGGCGCTCACCTGCTCGGCGGCCGACGGAGACGTCTTGACGACGACTTCCACGCCCGGAAACGCCGCGTTGATTTCCTTGGCAGCCTGTTGCGCATGATAAACGACGCCCGCGGTCCAGCCGTGGTCGGCCGCCGGTATCGAAACCGCGACCACTTTCTTGTCTTGGGCCATGACCTGGCCGGCAAGCAGCAGCGAGCCGAGTGCCGCCGCGGCGATCCATTTTGTACCGAACATTAACTTCTCCCAGTGGACCTGCAAAAACTTGACCCCGCGTGGTCCGAAAGCGGGGCTATTTCGAATTGGAAAACCGCTGGATCAGCATGGCGATGATGATGATCACGCCTTGTACGGCGGCAACCAGATATTCGGAGACGAAGTCCGACAGCACCATGAGGTTGGCGATCAGCTCCAGGATCACCGCACCGGCCACGGTTCCCCAGACATGCCCCTTGCCGCCACGCAACGCCGTGCCGCCGATCACCACTGCGGTGATCACCTGCAACTCCCAAAGCTGTCCGGTGGTCGGCGTTGCGGCACCCAGCCGAGGCACATAGCAGATGGCCGCGATCGCGACGCAGACCCCCTGAACGATGTAGGCGATGGTGCGCGTCTTGATCACGGAGATTCCGGAATAGCGCGCGACATCCTCATTGGCGCCGACAGCCGCGCATTTGCGACCATATTTCATCTTGTAGAGGATGAAGGATGCGACGGCGGCGACCGCCACCGAGATCAGGATCGGAATGGGGATGCCCGCTACCGTGCCGAAATAGACCGGCCGGTAGGCTTCACGCAGCGAGCGGTCGATTGGTATCGTGCCGCCGTCGGTCAGGTAGGTGATCAAAGCGCGGAAAATTCCCATCGTACCGAGCGTGGCGATGAAAGGTTCGATGCGGCCGACAGTGACGATGAGGCCATTGGCGAGCCCGCACGCCATTCCCACCACGATCGCTACCGCCATGCCGGCGGGGATGGCCCAGATGCCAGCGTGCGGCGCCACCGCGTTCATGAACATGATGGTGATGCCGGTGATGAAGGCGGCCATCGAGCCCACGGAAAGATCGAGCCCGCCCGACGAGATGACGAAAGTCGCGCCGACCGCGATAATGGCGATGAAGGCGCTGCGGGTGATGACATTGGCGAGGTTGGTGGCGGACAGGAAGTCCTGGTTGATCATGAAGCCGACAACCAAAAGCGCTGCCAGCGCAAGGAAGGGTCCGATATCGGTCCAACTGATGTTGAACTCGCGTTCGCGCCGTGTCGGCGCCGATCCGGTGATCGCGGTCATTTTGTCTCTCCCTCGGCAACCAGCATCGGCTTCGCGCCACTGGTCGCCAGCAATGCGACATTGCTTTCGGTCATCGTTTCGCCGGAAACCTCGCCGGTCACTCGCCCCTCGCGCATCACCAGGATGCGATCGCAGATGCCGATCAGTTCCTGCATCTCCGAAGAGATGACGATGCAGGCCTTCCCCTTGGCGACGAGGCCCTGGATGAAGGCGTAGATCTGCGCCTTGTTGGCGATGTCGATGCCGCGCGTAGGCTCGTCGATGATGACCACCGAAGGATCGGTCAGCAGCACCTTGGCCAACAGCAGCTTCTGCTGGTTGCCGCCTGACAACTGGCCGGCCTTGGCGCCAAGCGACTTCAGCCTGATGTCATACGTCCCGACGGCCACTTCCAACGCCGCAGCCTCGCGGCGTCTCCCCATGGCTAGGCCGGGATGGAATGCGCCGAGCGCGGAAAGCGTCAGGTTCGGGGCAAGTCGTTCATGCAGCAGCAGTCCCTTACCCTTGCGATCCTCTGTCAGGTAGCCGATGCCGGCATCGATGGCGGCGCGCTGCGAATGGAAGTGGACCGTCTTGCCCTCGAGTTCGACCGTCGCGGTCGCAGGGCGCAGACCGACGATGCCTTCGAACAGTTCGGTGCGCCCGGCGCCGATCATGCCGGCAAAGCCGAGGATTTCGCCTTTGTGGACGGTGAAGGACACGTCCTTGGCATGGCCGGGGACGGTGGCGTTGCGCACGCTCAGCATGGGGACGCCGCAAGGCGCGGCGCTCTTTTGCGGGTAGAGCGCTGCCAGTTCGCGGCCGACCATCAGACGCGCCATGTCCATCTGGTTCAACGTCTTGCCGGGATAAGTGCCGACCATCTTGCCGTCGCGCAGCACCGTGACCTTGTCGGCGATCCGCTGCACCTCGTCCAGCCGGTGACTGATATAGAGCACCGCCGTCCCATGCGCCTTCAACTGCAGGACGATCTCCAGCAGCCGCTCGACCTCATCGCCGGTCAACACGGCGGTCGGTTCGTCGAAGATCACCACCCGGTAGTCGTCGAGCAGCGCGCGGGCGATCTGCACCATCTGCCTGTCGGCGAGGGAGATGTCGCGCACCAGCGCTGTCGGCGAGACCATACAGCCGATCTGTGCCAGTTTCTCCGCCGCCAGCCGCCGCATGGCGCGGTCGTCCACAACGGCCCCGTGCGAAAGCTCGCGTCCGAGAAACAGATTGTCGGCCACCGTCAACGCTTCGGCGAGCAGGATTTCCTGATGGACCAGCGCTATGCCGGCATTCTGCGCCTGGGCTGGCCGAATGAATTTCACCGGGACGCCGCCCATGGACAACGAGCCCCGCGTCGGTTCGACATAGCCTGAGAGCAGCCGCATCAAGGTGGACTTGCCGGCGCCGTTCTCGCCGATGATGGCGTGAATCTCGCCGGGCAGAATGTCGAGCTTGATGTCGGACAGTACGGTCACCGGGCCATACTGCTTCGACAGGTTTTCAGCATGCAGAACCGGTTCGGCGGCACCCGGCGCCTCGCCGAGTCGCAACGTGCTTCCTCCCTCTGCGACAATATTGGCGGCAAGCGACATCGGTTACGGCCTCAATCGAACGCCGGCAGCAGGCGATCGCGCGAGTGCTCGATGTGGACGCGCATGGCCCGCTCGGCGGCATCCGGGTCGGCTGAGCCGAACGCTGCCAGGATCGCCTCATGCTCGTCGAGGGCGTCCTCGGTCACGCGTGAATGGAACATCAGGCGAAAGATATGGAAGTGGGTGTGCTGGTGGCTCAATGTCTCGCGAATGAGCTGGTTCTCGGAGAACTCCATGATCTTGTCGTGGAAGATTGCGTCCTGCCTTGCGAAGTTCGAATAGCGCAGCCGATCGTCCTTGCCGCCGCGGCGCGACATGACGCCGGCCGCCTCGAGCAAGACGTTGAGCTTGGCCTCGTCCATGACGGCGGCAGCTTTCGCCGCGCCGTGCGGTTCGAGCAGAAGGCGCATCTCGTACAATTCGTCGAAACGGCGCCGCGTGATCTGCGGGGAGGCGCGATAACCAATCAGATGGGTCTTAAGCACCAGCCCTTCGCCTTCGAGGCGGCCGAGCGCCTCGCGGATGGGGGTGTGCGAGACATTGAACTCCTTGACGAGGCTGTCGACCGTGATGCGCGAACCGGGCGCGATCTTCAGTGCCATCAGTTGGGCGAAAATCGCCTCGTAGACGTCCTCGACCAGACTATTGGAACGCTGGATGCGGCCGGCGCCAGCGATCGTATCGGTCGTATCGGGTATGTTCGCAGTCTGCATCTTTTGCCTCTTGACAGAGAGGATGGCTAACACGATGCTCCGGTCGATGCAATCCTATATCCTATACGATTTTAAAGCGGATATGTTCTAGCGGTCGGGGCGAGCTTGAGACGGTGATTTTTCCGAGCCGAGTTCGCCTGGCCGTGCTCCACCCGCAACTGAAACAGCCGAAGCCAAAGGACGCTGATCATCATGAGCCTTTTCGCCGCCCTCCGGCTTCCGCGCGAAATCCTGTTCGGGAAGGGACAGCGCCATGTGCTGCCGACCGTAGCCGCCAGGCTGGGTAGGCGCGCGCTGGTCTGTACCGACGAACGTTTCGCCGGCACGGCGGTGTTCGCCGAGATGATCGAATCTCTGCGATCTGCAGCGATCGACGTGCTGGTGCACGACCGCGTTCTGCCTGATGTGCCGCGCGATACGGTCCGGATTTGCGTCGACGAAGCGGAAAGGTTCGGGCCTGAAATGGTCATCGGCATCGGTGGCGGCAGCTGCCTCGATTTCGCCAAATGCGCCACCTTGCTGCTTAGCCATGGCGGCAAGCTCGAGGAGTACTACGGTGAGTTCAAGGTGCCGGGCCCGACGCTGCCGCTCATCGCCGTGCCGACGACCGCCGGCACAGGATCCGAAGTTACGCCGGTAGCGGTGATCGCGGATCCGGATCGGACACTGAAGGTGGGCATATCCAGTCCCCATCTCATCGCCGCCGTCGCTCTGTGCGATCCCGAACTGACGATGACCTGTCCCCCCGGCCTGACCGCCATTGCGGGGGCCGACGCATTGACGCACGCGATCGAGGCGTTCACCGCTATGCGACGCGGCGAGGATCCAAATCTGCCGCAACAGCACGTGTTCATCGGCAAGACGGCGCTGACAGACCACTTCGCGCTGTTGGCCATCAAGCTGCTGGGCCGCAGCCTGGAGAAGGCCTGCGCGGACGGCGCTGACGCAGATGCCCGCGCCGACGTGATGATGGGCGCTCTGGCAGCGGGCTGCGCCTTCGGCACGGCTGGAACGGCGGCGGCGCATGCCGTGCAGTATCCCGCCGGCGCGCTGACCCACACTGCGCACGGGCTCGGGGTCGCAACGATGATGCCCTACGTCATGGCTTACAACAGCCGTGTGGCGTCAGCCGAAATTGCCGAGATAGGCACGGCGCTCGGCCTCGAGGCCGAGGGGCGGAGCGCCGAGGATATGGCGGCCGCGACGATCGAGGAAATCAGGCGCCTGTTCTCGGCGATCGGCATCACCCCGACACTGGCGGCTCTGGGCCTTCCCGCAGACAAGCTGGACTGGGCTGCCGAGCAGGCGCTCGGCATAGAGCGCCTGATCAAGAACAATCCGCGCCCGTTCGATCTCGCCGCCATGAGACGCCTGGTCCAGGCGGCCCATGACGGCGATCTCGCCGCCTGCGCCATGTGAACCCACGGAACGAGACAATGAACATTTCCCCAAACGCTCCGCGAATCGATCAGGACGGTTACGACGTGCGCGGCTTCTCCCACGGGCTTTACATCGGTGGCACATGGCGCCAGTCGTCGGATGGCCGCCTCATCGATGTCGTCGATCCGTCCTCCGGGGCGGTGATCGCGGCGGTTCCCAATGCAACGCTTGAGGACGCAAGCGATGCCGTCGAGGCCGCCGCCAAGGCGGCCAAGGGTTGGCGAGAGACAGCCCCTCGCAAGCGCTCGGAAATCCTCAGGCGTTGTTTCGAACTCATGGTGGAACGGTCGGAAACCCTGGCCATGCTGATCTCGCTGGAGAACGGCAAGGCGCTGCGCGACGCGCGCGGCGAGGTGGCCTACGCCGCCGAGTTCTTCCGCTGGAACGCCGAGGAGGCCGTACGCATCACAGGCGAGTTCGGCACCGCGCCCTCAGGCACCAATCGCATCGTGGTCGACTATGAGCCGATCGGCATCTGCGTGCTGATCACGCCGTGGAATTTCCCAGCCGCCATGGCGACACGCAAGATCGCCCCGGCGCTGGCGGCCGGCTGCACGGTTATCCTGAAGCCGGCGAGCGAGACCCCACTGACGGCTTATGCCTTGGCCGCACTCTACAGCGACGCAGGCGTTCCGGCCGGCGTGGTCAACGTGCTCACCACGACCAATCCCGGCCCAATGACATCGGCGATGCTGGCCGACCCGCGGGTCCGCAAGCTTTCCTTCACCGGTTCGACCGGCGTGGGGCGCACCTTGCTCGGTGAGGCGGCGAAGCACGTGATCTCCTGTTCGATGGAACTCGGCGGCAATGCGCCTTTCCTGGTCTTCGACGATGCTGATCTGGATGTCGCTCTCGACGGGGCCATGATCGCCAAGATGCGTAATGCCGGCGAGGCCTGCACCGCCGCCAACCGCCTCTATGTGCAGTCGGGCATCCATGACGCCTTTGCCGAGGGGCTGAGAAAGCGCATGGCTGCGCTCAAGGTGGGCATCGGCACGAATGCCGCCACCGAATGCGGACCCATGATCACCAGGAAAGCCGTCGACAAGATCGACCGCCTTGTCAAGGACGCGGTGGGCCGCGGAGCCAAAGTGCTGTGCGGCGGTTCGGTTCCGGAAGGAGACGGCTTCTTCTATCCGCCGACGGTGTTGACCGAGGTGTCGCCCGAAGCGGAGATGGCGCATGAGGAGATCTTCGGGCCAGTGGCCCCCATCACCCGGTTCGAGACCGAGGCGGAGGCCATAGCGCGCGCCAATGACACCGAGTACGGCCTTGCAGCCTATATCTATACACGCGATGTCGGGCGCGGGATGCGGGTGGCCTCCGGCATCGAGGCCGGCATGATCGGCCTGAATCGCGGGCTGATGTCCGATCCGGCAGCACCATTCGGCGGCGTCAAGCAGAGCGGCCTTGGCCGGGAGGGGGGTCAGCATCACGGCATCGCGGAGTTCATGGAGGCGAAATACATCGCCGTCACGTTCTAAGACGGCTTCCATGGCGAACGATCCATTTCGCATTCGCGACTATGTCCCCGATTTCGATCACATCGTGGCCGACATAGTCGCTCGCAGTGCGGCGACGCGCGCGACGCTGCCCATGGTGGCCGATATCGGCTATGGCTCTCACCTGACGGAGCGGCTCGACCTGTTCTTTCCGAAGGACCGGAGCCGCAACCTGCCGGTGCACATGTTTATCCATGGCGGCTATTGGCGCATGTTTTCGAAAAGCGACTATTCCTATGTCGCCGATACGGTGACGAGTTCGGGCGCCATCGCGGTCATCATTGACTATGCGCTGATGCCGTCGGTGCGAATGGCCACGATCGTCGATCAGGTGCGGCGTGCCAAACAATGGGTCTTGGATAACATTTCGACCTATGGCGGCGACCCTGACTGTTTCACCATCAGCGGACATTCTGCCGGTGCTCATCTTGCAACGATGCTGTTCGACGAAGCAGGTGCGCCATCGAAAGTCCGGGCGGCGCTGCTGCTTGGCGGTCTCTACGACTTGGAGCCTCTCCAGAATTCGTTTCTCGCTGCCGAGATCTCAATCACCGACCAGGAAGTCGCGGCGTTTTCGCCGCTGACGCATGAGTTCGACAGGGATGTTCACGTCAGCATCCTGGTGGGAGGAGAGGAAACTCCGCCTTTCCATCTCCAGGCACAGGCCCTTGCGGCTCGCCTGGAAACTCAGGGCCTGGTCGTAGAGCGAATAGCGCTGCCGGGCAGTAATCACATGAGCAGTGTCCGCGACCTCGGCGTGGCGGGCACGAGGGAAGCAAGCCTGCTGATGAGAGTCGTTGGCGGCATCGCCGCGCGCTGATCGCGCCTTTTCCGGCTGGACGGAGCCGTGGACGTCTAGCGGAGCGTCGGAAATTGCCGCCGGGAAAAGCCGCGGTTCGTCCTTTTCCCGTTCCGTTTTTCGCCGCATTTCATGGTACAAGTCGCCGCAAGGGCTGATTTGGCGCCACTTTATAAGGCGTGATTTGGAGAGGGACCGACCTATGAAGAAGACCGTGCTCGTCGTCGTGGCGACGGCTTTGCTGGTGAGCGCCTGCACCACCACCGATCCGTATACTGGTGACCAGAAGATTTCCAACACTGCGGCCGGCGCCGGCCTTGGCGCGCTGGCTGGTGCAAGCCTTGGCCTGCTTGCCGGCGGCAATGACCGCCGCAACGCCCTGATCGGCGCTGGCATCGGCGCGCTGGCCGGCGGCGCCATCGGCGCCACAATGGACCAGAACGAGGCCGAACTGCGTCGCCAGCTCGAAGGCACCGGCGTGAGTGTCACCCGCAGCGGCGACCAGATCATCCTCAACATGCCGTCCGACATCACCTTCAACACGGATCAGGATGCGGTGAAGCCCGGCTTCTATCGGGTGCTGAATTCGGTCGCGCTGGTGCTGAAGAAATTCAAGCAGACAACGGTCGACGTCTTCGGCCACACCGATTCGACCGGCGGCGATCAACACAATTTCGACTTGTCGCAGCGTCGCGCCTTGGCGGTGGCCAACTATCTCTCCGGTCAGGGCGTCGATCAGCGCCGCTTTGCCGTTACCGGTTTCGGCGAGACGCGGCCGATCGCATCCAATGCAACGGCGGAAGGCCGCGCCCAGAACCGGCGCGTCGAGATCCAGCTGTCGCCGCTTACCTGAACAAGGCGGAATTGAAAAAGAAAACGGCCCTGCGACGGGCCGTTTTTGTTTGAAGCGCCGCCGTCATTGGCGGATCGAACTTCCAGGATCAGACCTTGGCGACGATCCGCATGAAGGCCGGCATGTCGTCACCAAAGCCGACGGTGGAGTCGTTGTCTTCCTGATGGCGCTGGTGGCGGGCAGGGCGGCTGTTATCACGTTGCGGGCGCGTATCGCCCCGCTCTGGCGCGCGCGGTTCGTTGCGATCGGATGACTTGCGCTCGACGTTTTCCGAGCGGATGGCGTCCTTCCGTGCGCGCCGTTCGCTGGTCTCCGCGGTTGCTTGCTCGGCCGCCACGGGCTGTTCGACCTGCGCCACGGCAGCCGGAGCATCCGCATCGGCGCTCCTTGGCTGGCGTTCGCGCGGCTTGCGCTCGCCCCTGTCCTTGCGATCGTCGTCCTTGCGTCCGGCGCGGCGGGGCGCACCCTTGCCACGGCGCGGAGCATCGTCCTCGCCGCCCTCGCTGGCAACCACGGTCGAAAGGTCGCCGTCATGCCACTCGATCTTGGTGCCGATCAGCCGCTCGATCGCGTCGATGTATTTTGTGTCCGACTTGGTGGCGATGGTGAAGGACTTGCCGGAACGACCAGCGCGGCCGGTGCGGCCGATGCGGTGGACATAGTCTTCCGCATGGATAGGCACGTCGTAGTTGAACACATGGCTGACATCGGGGATGTCCAGGCCACGCGCGGCGACGTCGGACGCGACCAGATAGCGAAGCTTGCCGTCACGAAAATTGGCCAGCATCTGCATGCGCGCGCGCTGGTCCATGTCGCCATGCAGCGCGCCGGCGTCGAAATCATATTTCAGCAGCGAGCGGAACAGCTCCGACACCTCGACCTTGCGGTTGCAAAAGATGATGGCGTTCTTCAACTCGGCGTCTTCAGCCTTCATCAGGTTGCGAAGAGTCTCGCGCTTGTCCCATGGCTTGGAGCCGGATTTGACCAGCCGCTGGATGATGTTGGTGGCGGCGGAGGCTGCCTTGGAAACCTCGACGCGCACCGGCGCATGAAGGAATTTCTCGGTGAGCTTGGTGATCTCGGGCGGCATGGTCGCCGAGAAGAACAGCGTCTGCCTGGTGAACGGGATCATTTCGCAGATGCGCTCGATGTCGGGGATGAAGCCCATGTCGAGCATCCGGTCCGCTTCGTCGATGACCAGGATCTCGACGCCGTTCAGCAGCAGCTTGCCGCGCTCACGATGGTCGAGCAGGCGGCCGGGTGTCGCGATCAGCACGTCGGCGCCGCGCTCAAGCTTCTTGTCCTGTTCGTCGAACGACACGCCGCCGATCAGGAGCACGATGTTGAGCTTATGGTTCTTGCCGTATTTGACGAAGTTTTCCTCGACCTGCGCCGCGAGTTCGCGCGTCGGCTCCAGAATGAGCGTGCGCGGCATGCGGGCGCGGGCCCGGCCTTTCTCCAGCCGTGTAAGCATGGGGAGCACGAACGAGGCCGTCTTGCCGGTGCCGGTCTGGGCGATACCCAGTACATCCTTGCCCAGCAAGGCATGCGGAATGGCACCAGCCTGGATCGGCGTCGGCATGGTGTAGCCGGCATCGGTGACTGCGGAAAGGACCTTCGGCGACAGGCCGAGGTCTGCGAAGGTCAACGCTTCTTGAGCGGTCGTGGTGTCTGAGGACAAGTGTTGCTGTCTTTGGCTGGTTCGGGGAAGCGCAACGGCGTCTGTCGCGGCAAGCGCCACGCGCCTGCAAGATTGATATTGCGATTAGGGGCAAGTCCGCGATTTGTCAACAGAAACGGGCGGAGACCGAACCGATTGCGCCGTTGTAAGCTTAATCGAGATGCTTAATCGTGCTTGGGACAGTACTGCCGGCTCAATAGCGGAACTGCTCGGCGAGAATGCGTTCGTTCCAAGAATGATTGGGATCGAACAGCAAAGTGGCCGTCGCCGTCGGTGATTCTCGCACCGTCACCGAGGTGACGGCTTTGACTTCGGTATGGTCGGCGGCAGCGTTCACAGGCCGCTTTTCCGACTCGAGGATATCGAAGCGCACCGTGGCCTTATTGGACAGCAGCGCGCCGCGCCAGCGGCGCGGACGGAACGGGCTAACGGGGGTCAGGGCGAGCAGCGGGGCATCGAGCGGCAGGATGGGGCCGTAAGCCGAAAGATTGTAGGCCGTGGATCCCGCCGGTGTTGCGATCATCACGCCGTCGCAGTTCAATTCGTCGAGCCGGACATGATCGTCGACGGTGATGCGGATCTTGGCCGTCTGATAGGATTGGCGCCAGAGTGCGACTTCATTGATCGCCAGCGCCGAAACCGTTTCGCCTTCCGACGTTACAGCCAACATCTCCAGCGGGCGGATCGTTTCTGCGACGGCCGACGCGATGCGCTCGGTGAGGCCGCCGGAACGATATTCATTCATCAGGAAGCCGATCGTGCCGCGGTTCATGCCGTAGACCTTCTTGCCGGTACCCATCGTGTCGCGCAGGGTCTGTAGCAGGAATCCGTCACCACCAAGCGCTACGACGATCTCCGCGTCCTCGATCGAGCACTGGCCGTAACGTGCTGAAAGGCTGTCCAGCGCTGCCTTGGCGTCAGCAGTGTCGGACGAAACGAATGCGATGCGGCTGGCGGCTGTGCTCATGGCTTTCCGATGACGACCGGTGGGCGATGGCCTGTTGCCGGGCCATTCGAGCGCCGGGGTAGCATGCGCCGGGCACGTCTGCAAAGAGAGACGCCCCGTGCTCGTATGAAGACGTGATGACGGCGTTGGCGCACTCGCGTTTCGTTGCGCCCCACAAGCGAAAGTGATGGTTAAGTCCAGGGTTAAACTCTCGTAAAGGCCGATCGATCATGTTAGCCGAAAATGGACGGGTGGCGTGGGGCCTAGCCAGTCGAGATCGTGCCATTGCCGGTGACGCGCCTGATCATCGTATTCCTGATGCTGGGAAGCTTCGCGCTTGTCTTTGCCGAACTGGTGCGCCGGTCCGAAGAGATGAGCTTCCGTTCCCAACCCACGGCGTCCCGCTGCGGTGATCCCACCGGAACGCCTTGCCCCCAAAGGTCGCTCTGAGCCGTCAGCACCGTTCGATTTTCGGGCATTCAGCCAGGGGACTTGCCTTGGCTGGCTCGTTGCGCTCGCGACCCTCCATGGCGTAGATGGGCGCCGGCGGAAAGGCATTGGACATCGGACACCGATGGCTCCTTGTCCGCTGTTTCTTGGGGACAAGGCCTTCGGCACATCAGCTGCCGGATGTCTTGAGGGGGAAGTCCATGGCGCGCAGTGTTTTGGTTTCGGGTGGGTGCGGTTTCCTTGGGTCGCATCTGGTCGACCGCCTGCTGCGGCGAGACGATGTTGAGAAATTGGTCGTCGTCGATAATCTGTGGACTGGAACGAAAGACAACACCGCGCACATCGTCGACCCACGCTTCAGCCTGCAGATCGTCGATGCGGAGAGTTTTTCGGCCAGCGACCGTTTCGACGAGATCATCCATCTGGCGTCGCCGGCTTCGCCAGTCTGGTACATGCGCGAGCCCACCCGCACCATCCGCGCCAACATAGGCGGCGCGCTCAATCTCCTGTCGTTGCTGAGGCCTGGCGGCCGTTTCTGCTTTACCTCGACGTCCGAAGTCTACGGCGATCCTCTGGTGTCCCCGCAGCCCGAAAACTACAGGGGATCGGTGGACTGCACGGGGCCGAGGTCCTCCTATGATGAAAGCAAGCGTTGCACCGAAGCATTGTTGTTCGAGCAGCAGCGGGTCGGCGATCTCGACGTCCGTGTCGTGCGCCTGTTCAACACCTATGGGCCGCGTACCCGCATCGACGACGGCCGCGCCGTTTCTAATTTTGTCAGCCAGGCGCTGACCACAGGCATCCTGACCGTCTACGGCGATGGCTCCCAGTCGCGCAGCTGGGGTTACGTCGACGACATTGTCGAGGGATTGGAGCGCTTCTTCTGGCGCGACAGCATCTCGCATCGCGGCCCGCTGAACATAGGCAACAACCACGAGGTGTCGGTGCTGGAAACCGCCAGGTTCATCAGCTCGCTCGTCCCGGGCAGCCGCATCGAGCATCATCCTCCAACGCCGCAAGACCCGACCAACCGGTGTCCTGACCTGACAATGGCAAGGCGTGTTCTGCCTGGCTGGGAAGCCAGGACCGGCTACCAGGATGGCATCGCGCGCACACTCGAATGGTTTCGCCGTCAGATCGCGTCGAAACAATAGAGCCGAAGCAGGCGGTGGCAGTTGGCGCAGCCGTTCAGGCCGCTGGTGACGTACGCTCCGGCCTGCCGGCGAAATGCGGTACGAAAACGGTTTCGAAGGCGTTGAGCGCTGCGCCGATCGCCTGATGCATGTCGAGATATCGGTATGTGCCCAGCCGCCCCCCGAGATGCAGGTCCTTCTCGTTGGCCGCCCGCTCGAGATAGCGGCGATAGGTGGCCTGATCGCCGCGCGTGTCGATGGGATAGTAGGGTTCGTCGACGCGGCGCGCGAAGCGGGAAAACTCGCGGCCGATCAGCGTCTTGTCGCTCTTGTGCAGACGCTCCGGATTGAAATGTCTGAACTCCACGATACGCGTGTATGGCACGTCTTCGTCCGCATAGTTCATGATCGCGGTGCCTTGATGATCGGGCGTGTCCATCACCTCGAACTCGATATCGATGGTCCGCCAGCCGAGCTCCCCCTCGCAATAGTCGAAATAGCGGTCGATAGGACCGGTGTAGACGACCGGAAGCCCCTTCGGCAGCGAAGCCTTGATGTCGAAGAAGTCGACATCAAGCCGTGTTTCGATGAGCTCGTGCGCCAGCATCCTCTTGAAGATTGCCGTATAGCCGTCCACCGGCTGTCCCTGGTAGCGATCGTTGAAATAGCCGTCCTCGAATGTATAGCGGACCGGCAGGCGCGCGATGATCTGAGCCGGCAATTCGCGCGGATCGGTCTGCCACTGCTTGGCGGTGTATCCCTTGATGAAGGCTTCGTAGAGCGGGCGGCCCACCAGGGAGATCGCCTTTTCCTCGAGATTGGCAGGCGCGCGGTCACCAAGCTCGGACGCATGGCTGGCGATCAGGGCGCGTGCCTCGTCCGGGCTCAGTCGTCGGCCGAAGAACTGGCAGATCGTGGCCATATTGATCGGTAGTGGATAGACCTTGTCGCGGAAGGTCGAGAACGCCCGGTGGCGATAGGCGGTGAAGCCGGTGAAGTTGTGGAGGTAGGTCCAAACCTCTTCATTGGGTGTGTGGAAGAGATGAGGCCCATAGCGGTGGATTTCGACCCCGGTGATCGGATCCTGCTCCGTATAGGCATTGCCGCCAATATGCTGGCGCCGGTCGATCACCAGCACGCGCCGACCAAGCTGGGTCGCGATCCGCTCTGCAAGCGTCGCGCCGTAGAATCCAGCGCCGACAATAAGGATGTCGGCTTTGGTCAGGAGGTTCATGTCCATTCGCGGCGCTGTCGGTTTCATGGATCGAGAATGACCGGGGAGAGGTCCACCGGCTTGGAAAATTGCCGGCGCAGAAGATGCCAGAGCCGTTTCTTCAGCCGATGCGCCTGACGAAAACTCTTACGGTCAATGAGATAGTCCGCCACCATGCGCAGGCCGATGATCGGCGGCGAGCGCCAATGCCTGCCTTTCCGGTCAACGGCCGCATAGGAAACCGGAAAGAACTCTTTGAAACCGTATTTCGACCCCAGTTGGCGCCCTTCGGATTCAGGTGTCCGGCCGGATTTGAGCATATTCGTTGCGAGGAAAATCCCGACTGGCCTGGTGTGGCGGACCGGCAAGGCATCGAAAACCGCGGATGTTCCGGCATTGTCTGATGAAAGCCTCGTCCACAAGGAATCGAGCCCAAAGCCGCTCATGGAAGTTTTGAACAATGGCAGCATCCTGGCCATGACATCCGCTCTCAGGCAGGGCGCCATGATCTCGATCCTGTCCACCAGGCGGAACTCGAAGCTCTTGCATCGCAGAAACGCCAGATGCGTAAAGTAGCTATCCAGCGTCAGCGCCGGCTGTCCGACATGCAGGCCAAGCCGGCGCATGCCGGCGAACAGGCCTTCGATCGTCGGCCGGTCGGCCTCGAGATCGTCGTCCGGTAACCAGACATATTGGTATTGCTTGAGCAAATCCGGCCGTTGCGTGATCAGGGCGTGGATGCCGTCCCATTTTCCACCATGGTGGTCGACCCGGTTTTCGAATGGCAACCGGAATGCCGACGGATCGCTTCCGTAATAGCTGACGATCAAATCGAATGCGCAACCGGCATCGCCGGCTCCCCACCCGCGATGCAGGGACCCGTCGCCAGCCCTCACGATCACCAGGTTTCGATGGGAGGCGCTCGTCAAAAGTCTGCTTCCATTCCAGCATGGTCCCTGAATTCATGGGCGTGGTGAGCGGTACACCAAAGCAAGATCAATGCGAAGGCAGCAATGCGACCTTGTGGCTGTTCGACATGGGCCTCACGTCACGCGCACTCAGGGCAGGGGACGAATCGGAATGAGCCTGCTACGGCTGTTGCTGGCGCCGCGGCACGACCAGGATTGCAATGGCGAATTTGCCGGCCAACACGGACTCCCGGTCGCACGCGCATCGAGGAATGACCTTGCCATGAAGCTGATCATTGTGACCCCCGCGGGCAGGGAAAGATATCTTCGCCTGCTCAGCCATCATGTTCTGAAATGCCCGGATGTGGATGAGTGGCATTTGTGGGACAATTGCCGCAATGAAGCGGACCGCGCCTATCTGCAGCATCTGGCTGCGGCCGATCCTCGTTGCAAGATAAAGACCCTTCCGCACGCCGATGGGACCTTCAACGTCATCGGTGATTTTTACCAGTTTTGCGACGATTCTGACGCTTTCTATCTGCGCCTCGACGATGATGTGATTTTCGTCGAGGACGGTTTCTTTCCGAAGTTCATGGCCAGGGTTATGGCGGAAAGAGGCTCCGCCCTCTGGTACGCCCCGCTGATCATCAACAACGCCATATGCAACTCGTTGATCAAGCAGCTCTCCAGGGTACGGGTGGATGGCCCGCTGACATGCCAGGCCTCGTGCCAATTTTCCTGGGCCCATGCGAGCTTTCCGCAGGCGCTTCACCCGGTCTTCGTCGAAGCCGTCCGCACCGGCCGGCTGGATGATTTCCGCGTGCCGGACCGCGACATCGGGCTGTCGCGTTTCTCGATAAACGCGCTCGGTTTCTTCGGATCGGACATTGTCGATCTTGGGGACGCATTTCACCCGATCGGTGACGAGGAGGAATGGCTGTCGGCGACCCTGCCAATGAAGCTCGGCCGGCCGGGCAAGATCTTTGGCGACCTGATCGTGGCGCATTTCAGCTTCTATACGCAGGAGCGCCAATTGCTGCGCACCAACATCCTGGACAGCTACTACCAACTCGCGGGCCTCGCTCCTCCGATTTACGAGAAGCATCCGATCCGCCTGAGGGACCGGCTAAAGCAATGGAGGAGAGGTCGACGGGCATCGAGACCGCCGCGCTATACCATCTCGTTGCCCACGGCCGTCTCGGATTGACCTATCCGGTTCTCTACCAATGGTTGGCGATCCCGCTATTGTTCAGCCTGGACACGCTCTGGATCTCGTCGATCATGGGGGTGCCCGTCAGTCAGCTGATTGTCGGAGAGGCCCTGGTAACCCTCCTGGTCTCGTTCATGGTGACCGGCCTCTGGGTCGCTTACGTGTACCGGTCTGTTCGGGTAAGGAACACCTTCACCGATGAAAACGCGTCGGTCCGGGCTGTGGCCGCCTCATAGGTAGCTCCGCTTCGCGATTGAGGGCTCAGTTTGCGAAGCAAATTGCCTGTCCGTATTCACGAGATGATGGCGCCTCCGCTGAAAATCGGGCAGAGATGCGCCAATGCCTGCCTCAAGCCGAAACTTTGTCCGACTGACAACCACCGCTCTCCTGATAGGGTTTGTGGCGCTCATGGCTATCGTCGCCACCAACTTCTGGCTGGGGCAGAGAGCTCAATCCTATTTCGACAATGCGATCGAGGCGCGCGACACGCGGATCGCGGCCGTTGAGCTGAGAAACGCGATGCAGACGGCAGAGGCGAGCGAGCGCGGCTTTGTGATCACCGGAAACGAGATCTATCTAGGCCCTTACCAAACCGCCAAGGCCCAGGCGCAGCGCCATCTCAAGGCGCTGCAGGCCTTGCTGACGACCTATCCCGATTCCGAATCCACCCTGCGCAGGCTCTCGGCGATCTTAATCACCAAATTCGACGAACTCGATCAAACAATAGCGCTCAAAAGAGACAACCGCGACGCGGAGATACTGGCGATATTCCGCACCAACAGGGGCAAGGCGCTGACCGACGAAGCGAATGTGTTCTTCTCGGGCATCATTGGAAGAGCGGATGACCGGCTGACGTCGGGCGTGGCCGAGCAACGCGCCAACAGCAGGTGGCTGCGGCTTGTTTCCGCCATCGGCGGGCTTGTGATCGTCGCCGTTGTTGCCGGTGCCGCCTATGGGGCCGCTCGCTACACCAGGGAATTGCGCGATACACGCGACCAGGTCAATGAACTCAACAGCGAGTTGGAGGAACGCGTCGCTGCCCGGACAGAGGATCTGGCAAAGGCGCGCGATCGCGCCGAGGTGCTCCTATCGGAGGTCAATCACAGAGTCGCCAACAGCCTCGCGCTTGTCTCGTCACTGGTAAACCTGCAGTCGAAGGCCGTTGCGGATTCTGCCGCGAAGGACGCTCTCGCCGAGACACACGATCGCATCCTCGCGATTTCGATGGTTCACAGGAGGCTGTACGGCTCCTCCGACGTTCGGTCAGTATCGATGAACGAATATCTTGCAGGTCTCCTCGACCACCTGCGCACGTCGTTGCGCGCCCAGGTCCAAGGCGTCAGCCTGACTTACCATATCGAGCCGATCGAACTTGAAACCGATACCAGCATAAGCCTTGGTGTGGTGGTCACCGAACTCGTCACCAACGCTTTCAAATATGCCTATCCCGGGGGCGTTGGAGAGGTACGGGTGGGGCTCGGCAGACTGGCGGACGACCAAGCCGAACTGGTGGTGGAAGACGACGGAATTGGAAGGACCGACGGCGCGCCCGCAAAGGGGACCGGCGTGGGCAGCAGGATCATCAATGCCATGTGCATGAACCTCGGCGCCCGGATCGACTATCGGCTCCTCCAGCCTGGAACGGCAGCTCATCTGGTATTTTCGACAAAACCACGACGCGCTGCCTCGGTACAGTAGACCGCGCGATCGCAAGATGAAAAACTGCCCGCGACGACACGATGGGTAGAGTGTTGTGATCGTCACGAAGGGAACGCCGGGGGGATAAGCTTGGTTGATCTGAAGACTGCTGCCGGCCGGCGGCCGAATTGGGCCGCGATAGTCGTCCTTGCCATCGCCTCGACAGCGGGAAGCGCCATGGCTGGCCCGCAGCCCGGCGGCGCCGGCATCACGCAGCCAACAGTGTTTCCAGTTTTCAATCCGAACGCACCCTCCTGCAATGCCCCAACCGATCTCTCCAAGGTGCTGGCTTATGTCCAGGAGAACGACCGCGAGTTCCTGCAAGGGGTGGGTCATGGCCTGTCCATGGCGGCGAAGGATCGCGGACTGGAGTATCGGCAGTTCCTGGTGCAGAACGATGTCGGCAAGGCGATCGTTGAGGTGCAGTCCCTCGTAGCCGAGAAGGTCGGCGCCATGGTTGCCACTTCTCCGGATCCAGCGGCGTTCGCTCCCGCTCTTCAAGGCGCGATCTGGTCCGGAGCATTCGTCGGCACTGTGGTGCCTCCGCCGGCGACTTTGCTTCTCAATGCTCCGCAATATCGGACCGGCAAGGTGCTGACCGATGCGGCGATCAACCATATCAACACCAGGCTGGGCGGAAAGGCGAAGGTCGTTCTGCTGACACAGGACACGATGGAGTTTCTGGCGCCCCGGTTCACGGCAATGCGCGATGGGCTGAATGCCTTGCCGGGCGTAACCATCGTTGCCGATATCGCGCCTAGGCCGGTTACCAAGCAAGGCGGCTTCGCCACGATGCAGACCATCCTTGTGGCCAACCCGGACGTGGACGTGGTGCTGGGCGGCGACGCTGTCGTGCTGGGTGCGCTCGAAGCGTTGCGGGCCGCGAAGAAGGACAGACCGGACCAATTTCTGGGCGGCATTGACGGCGAGCCGGAGGCAGTGGCTGAAATACGGAAGGGGAACAGTCCCTATAAGGCGAGTATCTCCCTGGCCTCACCGGTTTTCGGCTATGCAATGGGCCAGTTTGCGGCCGACTGGCTTGCCGGCAAGAGCATTCCCCAAGCGATGGACATCCTGCCCGTAGCCCTGACGAGCGCCAATCTGGCCCGTTACGAAGCTGATCTCGCTGACCCGGCTTCTGTCTATGCCGACGGGGCGCGCCGCAACGCCTATCTCAACATGTATGGGAACATTTGCTTCGACAGCCGCGACCAATATGTGAACTTCCCGTGGTCGTCCGAGCGGGAGTAGCCGCGAAGCATCCTCGCTTTACAGGCCCGTATAGTACGGGGCAGGGGTCAGGCAAACAACCAGAGGGCCAGCGATCCCACAGCTAAAAACAGCAGCGGCGCTACAGCCAGGATCATGCTTGCTGGGTCAGCGGATGGCTCTGGATAGGATGGCATCATAAAACCCAAATCGACAGGAGAAGCACACCGAAGGCGACAGGCAATGCGATGGCTAGGACGGTCTCGACTAATCTTAATTCGCGATCGTTAAACACTTGGGATGCTCGTCGAATTCAGATTTTAAATCTCCAGAACGCCCAACGGTTCCCCCGCCTGGGGTGGAAATCCAGGCGATGCATGCCGAAAGTTCAGCATGGTTGGCTGCAGGCCGCCCCCGGTTCACTGCGACCCTCGCCGAGTTGTTTGCTCGGGACCTTCCAGCCGCGAATATTCACAGGCCTGATGGAAGGGCGATTGCCGATGTCGCGGCTCGTGGGAAACTCGGACAGCATAGCATCGCGGCCGACAAAGCTCCGGACAATCAAGCTTGACGCGCCTAGGCACTCCACCCGGAGGTCAAGATGAGCGAGGCCTCGAACAGTTGGGCGCCGGTGTGGCTTCTCACCTTGACAGTGAGTTTGACAAGGTCGCGATCAGGCATCTCTTCATGCGCGACGTCATGTAGAATTCGCAGAGCTTCTGTTTTGGCGCGCTCTTTTGTCTCGAACAACTGCCCTTGTTCGTCCAGGACAGGCCCTTCGCTGTTATAAAAATCGAAAAAGTATCGGTCCATTGCGCGCTCGTCCGACGATGTAATTGAACAAATTTCCTCAAGGGACGATCGTTCCCCGTCCTGAACCGAAAGAACTGGTATTCCGCGCGAAAATAGAGCAGCTTCGCGAGCCGGGATGGCGCGAAGGATCATTTTCTGACGCGCCCCGTGGGAGGATCTGTATGCTGGAATCCTTATTTCTTCAGCTTAGACGGCACGACGTCCTGACCGACGCCGAGACGTCGATGTTGGCTGAGGCGATTACGACCGGGCGCGAGTTCGATACCGGGCAGGATCTGGTTTCGATAGGCTCGCGGCCAGCCTACAGCACCCTGCTGGTCGAGGGGTTCGCGGCGCGATACAAGGTTCTGGAAAACGGCGGCCGGCAGTTCACCTCGCTCCAGGTTCCGGGGGATTTCGTCGATCTCCACGCCTTCTTGCTCAAGACGATGGACCACGGAATCGTTGCATTGACGCCATGTCGCGTGATGCTTGCCGACCACAACCGCCTGCGAAGGATCACGGAAGAAGCCCCGCATTTGACTCGGATACTGTGGCTAGACACCCTTGTCGACGGAGCAATCCATCGAGAATGGATCGTTGCCATGGGGCGCCGCTCCAAAACCTCTCACCTAGCCCACCTGTTTTGTGAACTCTTCGTCCGGCTGGAGACCGTGAAGCTCACCGAGGGCAATACTTTCCATCTCCCTTTGACGCAGGCAGAACTCGCCGATGTGATGGGTCTGTCGGTCGTTCATATGAACAGGGTCATCGGCGCGTTGAGAAAGTCCGGCGCGGTCAATTGGTCGGGGCAGAAAGTGACCATTCTCGATTGGGAACGATTGCAAGCTGCTGCCGAATTCGACCCCACATACCTCAGCCTGAACAACGAGCCGAGGTAACCGCGGTTCGGCACCCGACAAGGCTTGTCGACAGGCAGTCGGGTTAGGAGACGGCGGGACCCGGGATAGCTTATCAGGCAGCATAAGCCTTTGGTGCCCCCGGACGGAATCGAACCGCCGACCTTCGGTTTACAAAACCGCTGCTCTACCAGCTGAGCTACAAGGGCATGGCGCTCCGGTTAGCATATTTGTCGCGCCAGTAAAGACAAAACTGGGTTCGATTGCCTGGCTGGTGGAGCAAGCCACCAAATCTGCATGCTGAAATCGGTCACCACGCTTCCTACATTCGGGAAGGCTGCAATCGTTTCGGAAGGGGTGCCGCATGATCAGACTTGTCATCATTCTCCTTCTCGTCATTATCGCCTGGATGCTGCTTGTGAAGCTCATCAGCGACATCAAGAAAGCCAATGTCGACTGGACCGGCGTCACCACCATTGTCGGCTTCATCGCGCTCGCTTTCTGGCTTCGCCATGTCACTGGCATGGGGTGAGAGGGAAAGGGTGGGAGTAGGGAGTTGCGTCGTTCGTATTGGGATGGCGCCTTTCACTACTGCCACAGCCTCTCTCGGA
Organism: Mesorhizobium sp. ES1-1; assembly: GCF_020164785.1. Lineage (GTDB taxonomy): Bacteria > Pseudomonadota > Alphaproteobacteria > Rhizobiales > Rhizobiaceae > Mesorhizobium. The sequence continues at coordinate 248,175 of NZ_JAIUGX010000007.1, forward strand.
AAATCTCCTCGACCTTTCGAACCTTTTGGCCTGCCGCCCCGACTGATCTCCAGGGGCGAATGGGTCGCCTCGGTCAAGGATCCAGGAGATCATCATGTTGAAGCGTACTCTCACTTCAGGCCTCATCGCCTTTTTCGTCGCGACCGGTTCGCTCGCCGGCACCGTCGGCACGACGTCAGCCCACGGCATGCACGGCCATCATCACCACCATCACAAGAAGCACTTCAAGAAGTTCTGGTGGAAGCACCATAACCATCATCACAAGCACCATTACGGGCACGGCAAGGTGATCATTTTCCTTTGATGGAGGGACCCATTCTTCGACGGGGCGGCTTAGGCCGCCCTTTTTCGTTCGGCGCCCGTTTTGTGAAGAGGAACCGCTTGCTGCGCTAGAACTCATTCGCCCGCATGAGTTCGGCCGTTCGATTCAGCTGCAGAAAGGCAATAAAGATTCGAACCTTTCTCCCTCCCGCGACGACAGACAATCAAGAGGCGGATGGATCGCCTCGGTCAACGCAGCAAAGGAGATCATCATGTTCAAGCGCACGTTCGTTTCCGGCCTCATCGCCACCACAGTCGCCGCCACCATGCTGGCCGGCACCGTACAACCTTCGGCCGCGCATTCCTTCCACCACCACAATGGCCTGGGCATCGGCATCGCCGCTGGTGTCGGCGGTTTCGTCCTCGGCAGCCTGCTCACGCAACAGCAGCCACGCACGGTTTACATCGACGAAGGTGGCGATTCCTGGCACGTTCGCCGCTGCTACGACCGCTACCAGAGTTACGATGCCTATTCCGACACCTATCTCGGACACGATGGCTATCGCCACTACTGCCGGCTCTGAGAAGATGGAAGAGGGGCGTCCGCTGCCCCTCTTTCCCTATCAGGGCCGATGAAGGAACACGGGTGCGTTAGGGCTCGAATTCCGTTATGGAGTGAGGCACCAGTATCTCGATGCGCACCGAGATCGACAATGTCACCGAATTCGACGACCCTGCTTAACCCACGAAGGGGCAACGGCTGGTCGTCATGCTCTGTGACTCATTTGTTGAGGAAAGTGCACTATGCCCCGGTTTTCAGCCAATGTTTCCATGCTCTTCGGCGAGTATGATTTCCTGGACCGGTTCGACGCGGCCGCCGCCGCCGGCTTCAAAGGCGTTGAATATATCGGCCCATATGACCATGCGCCCGACGTGGTCGCCGGGCGGCTGAACAAGAATGCCCTGACACAGGTGCTGTTCAATCTCCCAGCCGGGGATTGGAGCAAGGGCGAGCGCGGGATCGCCGTGCTGCCGGACCGCGTGCCGGAATTCCGCCAGGGCATCGCCAAGGTCATCACCTATGCGCAGGCCCTCGGCTGCCAGCAAGTCAACTGCCTGGCAGGCATCGCGCCGGCGGGTGCCGACCGCAAGTTGCTTGAGGATGTCTTTGTCGAAAATCTCGCCTTCGCGGCGGAGACGTTGGAGCAGGCCGGCATCAGGCTGCTGATCGAACCGATCAACACACGCGACATTCCGGGCTTCTTCCTCAACTATGCAGAGCAGGCCATGGCGCTCATCGACCGCGTAGGCTCAACGAACCTGTTCCTGCAATATGACATCTATCACATGCAGATCATGCAGGGGGATCTCGCCCGTACCATCGAGGCCAACCTCGGCCGCATCGCGCATATCCAGCTTGCGGACAATCCCGGTCGTCACGAGCCGGGGACAGGCGAGATCAATTTTCCTTTCCTGTTCGAGCACATCGACCGCATCGGGTATTCCGGTTGGGTCGGAGCGGAGTACAAGCCGAAGGCGGGCACCGAGGCCGGGCTCGGTTGGTTCAGGGATTTCAGCGGGCAGGGGAGTGCGGGGGCGTAGCGTCAGCGAAATCGCTCAGCGCCAGTGTGCCGGACCAGTTAGTAGGGATTGCAGATGAATACCGTGGCTACTCGTTACTCGCGAGATATCTCCGCGCCGCGTAGAGGCTCACCGCCGCAGCGTTCGACACGTTGAGCGAACGGATCGCGCCCGGCATATCGAGCCTTGCCAGCACCGTCACGGTCTCGCGGGTCTTCTGGCGCAGGCCCTTGCCTTCGGCGCCAAGCACCAGCGCGATCTTTTCGCCGGCAAAGCTGTTTTCGAGTTCGGCCGGCCCTTCCGAATCAAGCCCGATGGTGCGGAAACCAGCCTCGTGCAACTGGTCGAGCGCCTCGGCGAGGTTTTTCACCTCGATCTGATCGATATGCTCGAGGGCACCGGAGGCTGCTTTCGCCAGAACGCCGGATTCCTGCGGGCTGTGGCGCGCCGTGGTGATCAGGGCGCCTGCGCCGAAGGCGACCGCCGAGCGCAGGATGGCGCCGACATTGTGTGGATCGGTGACCTGGTCGAGCACCAGCACCAGCTTTGCATCCCCCAATGCATCAAGCCGCTTTGGCTTGAGCGGCTCCGCCTCAATCAGCACGCCCTGGTGCACGGCGTCCGAGCCGGTGATCTTGTCGATCTCCCTGGGTTCTACCAGTTCCGTCTTGAAGGGCAGGGCCGCGATATCTTCTATCTCCAGGCGCTCGGCCGCATTGCGCGTCACCAGCATTTTCCTGATCTTGCGGCGCCGATTGTCGAGCGCAGCGCGGACCGTGTGAAGGCCGTAGAGCCGCACCAGCCCGTCGGCCGCGCTTTCGCCCGGCGGTACATGCTGCTTTGGCCTGAACGCCGGCGCACCGCCGCTCTTCTCGTCGCGATAGGCGCGGCGCAGCTTCGCGTAATGCGTGTCTTTAGGTGTCTTGGAATTGCTGTCGTTGCTCATGGCGGTTCTATAGCCGGGTGGCGCGGCGATGGATACCACCGCGTCGAAAAGCCTGCTCGATAGCGGGCGAAATTCATCACGTTTTGCCGGGATGTTGCGGTTGACAGTTTTGGACGGTGCCGCCATAAGGCGCTTCGCGGAAGGCTGCTAGGCAGTCGCTCGCGTCGATGCCTTGTTGCATGGCTCCGGCGGCAGACTGGAGAGGTGCCCGAGTGGTTAAAGGGGACGGACTGTAAATCCGTTGGCTATGCCTACGTTGGTTCAAATCCAACCCTCTCCACCACTGCCGGCCCGGAAGCCCTGAAACGCAAGCATCGAACCGAAAAGTGTGTCGCGTTTTTCGGGTGAATCCGATACTCACTAAAAGGCGCGGGTATAGCTCAGTGGTAGAGCAGCAGCCTTCCAAGCTGAATATGCGGGTTCGATTCCCGCTACCCGCTCCAGAATTCCATTCATTCAACGTGCTGGCGGAAGCGCGGAACGCGACGCGCTAGCGCTCCGGCCGCGGTATCGTACGTCGCGCTAACTGTTGAACGCCGACGCCACCTGGTGCTGAGGTGGCACCTGACCGTTCGGCGTCAGCTTGTCGACAATGCCTGGCAAGGCCGTCGACAACTGCTTCAGCAGTTCCTGCTCATCCATGCCGGTGCGCTGCGCGATCTCATGTATGACTTGCGGGCCGAGCGCCGAGCCAAGATCGTTGGCGTTGATCGACTGGTTCTGCCCGGTGCCAACCCAAGAGTCAGCCACGTTGCCGTGGCCGGCATCCCTGAGCTTGCCGAGCAGGCCGCCGAGTCCGCCGAGAAGCCCGCCGTCGCCGGAGTTGGCGTCGGTTGGTGTAGCAGGTTGAGGCTGGCCCGGCTGTTCTGCGTCTCGTCCGCTCAGCATCTTTCCGACCAGCAAAGCGCCAAGGGCGATCATCAATGGTTTGGCGATGTTGCCGCCGGGAACGGCGTTGTCAAAAAGTCCCATGGTGGATCCTCCATTTTCGAACCAGGCCCAGCCCTCGTTCAACATGGCGCATCAGGGCGCAATTTCAAGCTGGCTTGAGCTTTTGCCAATCCTATGGAAATGTCGGCTGGGCGGGGAATGGAGAGGAAAAATGGGTATCATCAGCTGGATTATTCTCGGCGCGATCGCCGGCTTTCTGGGCAGCAAGATCGTCAACAAGACTGGCCAGGGCCTGATCATGGACATCGTTCTTGGCATTGTTGGTGCCGTCGTCGGCGGCGTGATCTGCAGCCAACTTTTCGGCGTGGGTGTCTCCGGCCTCAACATCTCCAGCCTGATTGTCGCCGTAGTCGGCGCAGTGATCGTGCTGTGGGCCTACCACCAGTTCAGCCGGCGTCGGACGCTTTAGCGCGAGCTGGATCGTCGTATCTCGAGGGCCCGTCTCAGGCCTGGCCATGGCATGTAATGCGTCGGCGTGCCTAAAGAAGCAACGTTGCACGGATCAACATCGCCCTGCCGCATGCGGCAGGGCGGATAACGGCCTTACGGGCGTCGTCGCAGTGCTGGTTGTTGTAAAAATGAGTCCAGGCAACACTCTTGTCTGAGTGATCATGTCGTTGTCTGCTGACGTGCCTATGTGCTCTCCGAGACAAGGCTAGGCGACGACGCTCAGCCTGCGTCTGCGCTGGTCCAGCGAGACAATGGTCAGGCCGCTGCCGACGACCAGCAGGATGCCGCACACCGCCAGCGCATTGGGAAACTGGCCGAACACCAGCAGGCCTGATATCACGGCCCACACCGTGAAGCAGTAGTAGAATGGCGCCACGGCGCTGGTCGGGCCGACGCGGTAGGCCATGAAGATGAAGAAGTGGCCGAAGATCAGGAACAATCCCGCGCCGGCCATCAGCAGCAAATGGCGTGCCTCGGGCATAACCCATTGCTCAGAAACGACATGCGCCACGCCCGCACCGATCAGCACAACCACGACGGCGGAAATCGCCACGATCATGCCCGGCACTTCGGCGGCGACCCGCCTGCCGGCGAGGTCGCGCGCCGCCGCCAGGGCCGCGTTGCCCAGCGCCAGCAGGGCATAGACCGAGATGCCTTCCATGGTCGGCTGCGCCACCATCAGGGCTCCGACAAAGCCGAGGCCGATAAGGCCCATCCGCAGGCTGCCGATCCGCTCGCCAAACAGAACGGAGGAGCCGACCAGCATCAGCAGCGGCGTGATCTGCCCCAGCGCCGTCGAATCGGCAATCTGCATGTTGGCGAGCGCCACCACGTAGCAAAGGATGGCCGCCAGTTCGAGCATGTTCCTGCGCAGAACGTGGCCGTCGAAGATCAATGGAATCTGCTTGCCGTAGCCCAGGGCGAACAGCAGCGGAAAGCCCCAGAGCGTTGCCGCCGCTCCCCGCAAAAACAACACCTCGTAGGCCGGCAGGCCTGACGTTGCGAGTTTCATCATCGTATCGTTGACGAGATACGATCCCGTCGAGACGATCATGAACAGCGGGCCGCGGATGGAAGCAGGGATGAAATGCATCCGCGCAGGAGATCAGACCTTGCTGGCGACCGCAATGGCCACAGCCGGCCATGGGCTGGACAGGGCTACGGATAAACGGGCGCGAGGCCGGGCCCGATCGCCCGCCATTCACCCATTTCATTTGCTCCGGAGTCTTCTTATATCACCGCATATCCCCGCAATCGGATCACAGGTTCGGATCGAGTGAGACAACGCCCGGCCAAAAGGCGCTTGTGTTTTTTGGCCTTTGTCGCTAATCGCCGCGCATTCGACTGAACTGAAGGTCAAGGCCGTCCAAGGAAAGAGACTATGGCAAAAGGTAAATTCGAGCGTAACAAGCCTCATGTGAACATTGGCACGATTGGCCACGTCGATCATGGCAAGACGTCGCTGACGGCGGCGATCACGAAGTATTTTGGCGAATACAAGCGCTATGACCAGATTGATGCGGCGCCTGAAGAGAAGGCCCGCGGCATCACGATCTCGACGGCGCATGTCGAATACGAGACGGCCAACCGCCACTATGCCCATGTCGACTGCCCCGGCCACGCCGACTATGTGAAGAACATGATCACCGGTGCCGCGCAGATGGACGGCGCGATCCTGGTCGTGTCGGCCGCCGACGGTCCGATGCCGCAGACGCGCGAACACATCCTTTTGGCCCGTCAGGTCGGCGTGCCGTCGATCGTGGTGTTCCTCAACAAGGTCGACCAGGTTGACGATGCCGAGCTTCTCGAACTGGTCGAGCTCGAGGTTCGCGAGCTTCTGACCAAGAACGAGTTCCCTGGCGACGACATTCCGATCGTCAAGGGTTCGGCGCTGGCTGCCCTGGAAGATTCCGACAAGAAGATCGGCGAGGACGCGATCCGCGAGCTGATGGCGGCTGTGGACGACTACATCCCGACGCCGGTTCGTCCGCTCGACAAGCCGTTCCTGATGCCGATCGAGGACGTGTTCTCGATTTCGGGCCGTGGCACGGTTGTCACCGGCCGCGTCGAGCGCGGCGTGGTCAAGGTCGGCGAGGAACTCGAGATCATCGGCATCCGTCCGACGACCAAGACGACCTGCACGGGCGTCGAGATGTTCCGCAAGCTGCTCGATCAGGGCCAGGCCGGCGACAACATCGGCGCGCTGCTGCGCGGCGTTGACCGTGAAGGTGTCGAGCGCGGCCAGGTTCTGGCCAAGCCCGGCACGGTGAAGCCGCACAAGAAGTTCGTGGCCGAAGCCTACATCCTGACCAAGGACGAGGGTGGCCGTCACACGCCGTTCTTCACCAACTACCGTCCGCAGTTCTACTTCCGCACGACCGACGTGACCGGCATCGTGTCGCTGCCGGAAGGCACCGAGATGGTGATGCCGGGCGACAACATCACGGTCGATGTCGAGCTGATCGTGCCGATCGCCATGGAAGAGAAGCTGCGCTTCGCCATCCGTGAAGGCGGCCGCACCGTCGGTGCCGGCATCGTCGTCACCATCAAGGAATAAGCTGAGCCGGCATTGCCGGATCGACAAGAAAGGGCGGCCTTCGGCCGCCCTTTCTTTTGCAAGCAGTATTGCGTGGTTCATTTCAACCCTGTTGCAAGCACCGTGGCGACAACTAGTATGGTTGCGCAAAGGGGGCATTCGCCGGGCGTGGTTGCGCAACGACGTTCAGAGAAGATGGCAGGGTGGTGGCGCGGGCTCATTTGCCTGGTGCCGGCGCTCGCAATGGCGTTGTTTGCGCTTGCTGCTAGGGCGGCCGACTCCTCCGACCCCAACAGCTGGAATCCCGAGACATGGACCATTCAGCGTCTTTTGGACGATGGCCTTTCGGAGATGCGGTTCGTGATCGTGCGCAGCAATGCGTCAGGCTGTGAGCCCAACTGCCCGGAATGGATCTCGGCCGAAGGCGCGATCGAGGCCGGCACTCCGGCCAAACTCAAGCGTCTCTTGAAGGGGCTCAGGCCCCGCAGATTGCCGATCATCGTCAACTCGCCGGGTGGAAACGTCGACGCCGCCCTGCAACTCGGCCGCATAATTCGCAAGGCCAAACTCGATATCGCGGTGGGCAAGACCAGTTTTTCCCGATGTCAACCAGGCGCGGTGGGCTGCCCGGCCGATGCAGGCAAGGGAGTCACTCAACTCGGAGTAGCGTCCGACGGCGGCGCCATGTGCAACTCGGCCTGTCCGCTCATGTTTGCGGGAGGTACACAGCGGCTCGTCGGGCGCTGGGCCTATCTGGGCGTCCATCAGATCACCTCCACATTCCAGCGCCAGCAGGTCTACTACCGCACCACGTACAGGATGGTGCATGGCAGAAAGAAGATCATCAGCAGCAAGGTCATCAGCCGCACGAATCTCGGCACCTACCAGACCTACGAGATGAGCAAGGCGCTCGAGAAGAAGCTGTCGGGTTATCTCAAGGAAATGGGAGTGGGGCGCGGTGTTGTAGACCTCATGAAAGTAACGCCGGCGGGCGACATTCGTCAGATTTCCCTCGAAGAAATGACGACCACGAATCTGGTTACCAGCAAGGGCGCTGTCGACTTGCTTGTTTGGGGGGGCATATGCCGGAGAAGTCCCGCCCCGGCGAATTGCCGGGAGATACCAGCCAATGTCCAGCAGCCAGCTTTTGAGGTGAAAGCCACCCCATCGGAAACGGTAATAGCGGCAGATCGTTCCTCAAACGCTGAAGGCCGGGTTTCGCAATTGGCGAGGGGTGCGGAAATTGAGCAATTTCAAGGAGCAGCAGGGAACTCTGCGCGGCAAATGCGTATCGTGGTCGTTCGAGGCAGTGACCCGCTCTGTGAACCTGACTGCCCGGAGTGGATCTCAGCGGAAGGCGCGATTACGCTCCAGGCAACGGATAAGCTTCGTCATATGCTCATCATGATTGGCGACCGGCGGCTGCCGGTTGTGATCAGCTCGCGGGGAGGCGACCTGTTCAGCGCGTTGACGATGGGGCGGCTCATCCGCGAACGAAAACTCGACGTCGTCGTCGCCCGCACCAATGTCACAGGCTGCAGATCGGCCAGGTCTGGTTGTTCGGATGACAATGGCGGCTATGTGGGGCTGATCAGTGAATTTGGGGTGGAGTGCGACTCAGCATGCGCCCTGGTGCTTGCCGGCGGCGTCAAGCGCCTGGTCGATTCCAAGGCGCGGCTCAGCATGTATGCAATGGAGCCGATCGGGATCGTCAAGGCCTACCTGGAGGCTATGTCGGCCAATCCTCTTCTATTTGCTGAGATCAAGCAGCAGTCGCTCGAGCGGCAGTTCGAACCGAAATTCGCGCTCAGAGTTGGTTTGACCACAGGGCCGCAATCGGCGGATGTGCTGACTGGCCCCGCGATATGCAAATCGGTGCCAAGACCGAGCAATTGTAGGGTATGGATGGGGACCGTGGCGACGGCGAAGACACCCTAAACATTGGCGCATGTTTTCAGGTCTTGGCTAATCGCGGTGTGGCGCAGCCCTGACAGACGTTGCAGCCGCCATCGCGGCAGCTAATATAGGTTGCATTGAGGGAGCTTTGCCGAAGATTGGTTCCAGCGCGCTATTTCGATGGGGAAGCATGGCGGTTGCGGGCCTTGGCCCGCCTTATGCTGCTGACCGCAATCATGCTGCTTGTCCCGCTGGCGCGGGCTGAGGATCGGCCGCCGGACATTTCGCCAATGCGCTTCGCCGTCGTGCGCAGCAATGCGCCGGGTTGCGAGCCCAATTGTCCGGAATGGATATCGGCGGAAGGCAGCATCGAGGCTGGTACGCCGTCTCTGCTCAAGCGCACGCTCAAGGCGCTCAAGGGCCGGAAATTGCCCTTGGTCGTAAATTCCCCCGGCGGCAATGTCGAAGCCGCGCTGACTCTTGGCCGGCTGATCCGCAAGGCCGGTCTCGATGTCGCGGTTGGAAAAACGGTGTTCTCAGGCTGCCAGCCGGACTTGAAGGGTTGCCAGGACCCTGACAGGAAAGGCAGCCGGTACTTTGGCGATGTCATCGACTATGGCGCCATGTGCAACTCGGCCTGTCCGCTGATGTTTGCCGGCGGCGCGAGACGTTTGGTCGGTGAATGGGCCTTTCTCGGCGTTCATCAGATCACCACGACCTATGTCCGCACAAGATTGCAATACCTGACCACCTACCGGATCGTGGGCGGCAAGAAGAAGGTGCTCAAGACAAAAATCGTCGGCCGCAAGAACACCGGCAGCTACAAGACCTACGAGATGAGCAAGGCGGTAGCCAAAAGGCTGGCGGCCTATCTCAAGGAGATGGGCGTCGAGCAAGGCGTACTCGAGGCGATGAAGAACACGCCCGCCAGCGAGATCCACCAGATCACCCTCGACGACATGCTGGCGATGAAATTGGTGACGGGCCCCCAAACCGCGGACCTGTTGACCTCGGCCAGCCTGTGCCGGCTGGATCGCTCGGCCGCGAACTGCCGGGAGATACCCGGGAACAAGCCGGGCACTGGTCAGACCGCGGAGGCCAAAGTCACCGCGCGACCGGTGGAACCCCAGCTTATGCCGCCGAATGGGGAGATGCGTTTTGTGGTGGTGCGCGGCAGCAACCCGCTCTGTAATCCGGACTGTCCTGAATGGATCTCGGCAGAAGGCGCGATTACGCCCCAGACCCCGTCGAAGCTACGCCAGCTGCTCGCCACGCTCGGCGACCGGCAGCTGCCGGTGGTGATCAACTCGCGGGGAGGTGACCTGCTCAGCGCCCTGGCAACGGGACGACTTCTCCATGAAAAAAGGCTCGATACCGCTGTTGCCCGCACCGATTTTGTTGGTTGCGACCCGACCGAATGGGATTGCCTGGCTGAAGATGGCGCCTATGCAGGGCTGACCACGGACGTGGGGGTCGAGTGCGATTCGGCCTGCGCGATCATGCTTGCCGGCGGCGTGAGACGCCTTGTCGGCTCCCAGACGCAGCTTAGCCTTGATCTCAGGGGCCAAAAAAAGATGGTCGAGGCCTACCTCGATGAAATGGGGATTGGTCCGGAGTTGGTCAGGGTGGTCGCACAACGCGCGGACGAGCGTGAACTCGATCCTGATTTGATGCTGAAGGCGGGACTGACAACGGCACGGCAATCGGTAGACGTGCTGACTGGCGCCACGATCTGCGACGCGAGGCCGAGACCTGGGAACTGTCGTGTAATGTCATCGTCCAACACGCGAGCCGAGGCTCCAGCGAAGTTGTAGCCGTTTGCATGCGAACCACCCTTTACAGGGCGCGTGGAAGCTTTTAGGAAGCGCCTGCTGCGCCGACATGCGCACGATACGGGCATAGCTCAGTTGGTAGAGCGGCGGTCTCCAAAACCGCAGGTCGTAGGTTCGAGCCCTGCTGCCCGTGCCATTCCTAGTCGGATTGGATGAAACACCACCTTTTGCATCCCGCAGTTTGAAAATAGGGCGCCCGCTTGCCATATGGGAGCAGTTGGGGCATAAGGGCGCGATAGCCGGGACGGGACGACTGGATGGTTCCGAGGCGGCGTTTGGTCATAAAGCGGACACTTGCCACTTGCGTGGATCAAGAATCGGTTTTATGTAGACGAAACAGACACGCGACGCGTGGAGCTGGGAAGCCGGCTTTACGCGTCTGATTTGCATGGGCGAAATGATCGCGCCGATTCGGTGCGAACTTGGGCTCAGGCGGCACGTCCCGGCCAGCGGGATCATCCAGGAGACCCGGCCAACGGGTCTTGAAGACAGAGCGGCATATGGCTTCGAAAACCACAAATCCTTTCGTCTTTCTCCAGCAGGTTCGCACGGAGACCGCCAAGGTTACCTGGCCGTCGCGCCGCGAAACGATGATCTCGACGGTAATGGTTCTGGCCTTCGCTGTGATTGCGATGGTCTTTTTCTTCACCGCCGATCAGCTCATGGGCCTTGCGGTCGAACAGATTCTGGGCATCGGACGCTAAGTCCGGCGATTACGGAGAAGTCTTGAAATGACCGCGCGCTGGTACATCGTCCACGCCTATTCGAACTTTGAAAAGAAGGTCGCCGAGGACATCGTCAACAAGGCCAAGCAGAAGGGCCTGTCGGGTGATATCGAGCAGATCGTGGTGCCGACCGAGAAGGTCGTCGAGGTTCGTCGTGGCCGCAAGGTCGATGCCGAGCGCAAGTTCTTTCCAGGCTACGTGTTGCTGAAGGCCAACCTGACCGATGCCGTGTTCTCACTTGTGAAGAACACGCCGAAGGTCACCGGGTTCCTGGGCGACTCGAAGCCGGTGCCGATCACCGAAGCCGAGGCTCAGCGCATCCTCAATCAGGTGCAGGAAGGCGTCGAACGGCCGAAGCCGTCGGTCACGTTCGAGATCGGCGAGGCGATCCGTGTTTCGGATGGCCCCTTCGCCTCGTTCAACGGCTTCGTCCAGGAAGTGGACGAAGAGCGCGCGCGGCTCAAAGTGGAAGTATCGATCTTTGGGCGCGCCGTGCCCGTCGATCTGGAATTTGGTCAGGTCGAGAAGGGCTGATCCGAAATCCCGGATGCTGGCTGGCGACGCTGGTTTAGCAATAAGGGGAGGCGGCGCGAGGAATTGCGCGGCTTGAGACGGTGGGAGGCGAAGGCAGCTGTAGCCGGCCGCGTGACCCGCACCACCAGACTGCAACCGCCGGGTTTCCAGAAATTGGGAGCGGCATGAGAAGAAGGCAGGAAAGAGATGGCTAAGAAAATCGCAGGCCAGCTCAAGCTTCAGGTGAAAGCGGGATCGGCAACGCCGTCTCCCCCGATCGGCCCGGCGCTTGGTCAGCGTGGCATCAACATCATGGAGTTCTGCAAGGCGTTCAACGCGCAGACCCAGGAAATGGAAAAGGGATCGCCGGTTCCGGTCGTCATCACCTACTATCAGGACAAGTCCTTCACCTTCGCCATGAAGACGGCGCCGGTGAGCTACTTCCTGAAGAAGGCGGCGAACCTGACTTCCGGTTCAAAGGAGCCCGGCAAGGTCAAGGCTGGCACCGTTTCGCGCGAAAAAGTCCGCGAGATCGCGACCGCCAAGATGAAGGATCTGAACGCGAACGACGTCGAGGCGGCCATGCGCATGGTCGAGGGCTCCGCCCGCTCGATGGGTCTGGAAGTGGTGGGCTGAGATCATGGCAAAGATTGCAAAGCGTGTATCGAAGTCCCGCGAAGGCGTTGATCCCAACAAGGCTTATGCCCTGGGCGATGCGCTCCAGCTGCTCAAGGACCGGTCCTCGGTCAAGTTCGATGAGACCATCGAAGTCGCCATGAACCTCGGCGTTGACCCTCGCCATGCCGACCAGATGGTCCGCGGCGTCGTCAACCTGCCGAACGGCACCGGCCGCTCCGTGCGCGTCGCCGTGTTTGCGCGCGGCGACAAGGCTGAAGAAGCACGCGCCGCCGGCGCCGACATCGTCGGCGCCGAGGATCTGGTCGACATCGTTCAGAAGGGCACGATCGATTTCGATCGCTGCATTGCCACGCCGGACATGATGCCGCTCGTCGGCCGTCTCGGCAAGGTGCTCGGCCCGCGCGGCATGATGCCCAACCCGAAGGTCGGCACCGTTACCACCGATGTCGCTGCAGCCGTAAAGGCATCCAAGGGCGGCGCGGTCGAGTTCCGCGTCGAGAAGGCGGGCATCGTTCATGCCGGCGTCGGCAAGGTCTCTTTCGATGTCAAGGCATTGGAAGAGAACGTCCGCGCCTTCGCCGATGCGGTGACCAAGGCTAAGCCTGCCGGCGCCAAGGGCAACTACGTCAAGAAGGTGTCGGTCACCTCGACGATGGGCCCCGGCCTCAAGCTCGACGTCTCGACGCTCGCGGCGTCCTGATTGGTTTAGCCGGATCGGCTCTGGATGAGCCGATCCATAGAAGAATTCCGGGCCTCCGATTCAGGTTGGCGGCCCGGTACCGGAAGTCGAAAGACTTCCGGACATCCTGTCCGAGATTGCAGGCGGCCCAACAGCCTTAATTCATGTGGGCCTGCATGAGACGGGTGAAGACCGGACAACGGAGCGACTGCTCCAATGAAAGGTTCGAACCGTGTTTGCCTTTTGTCTGCGCATCTCCGGCTTGGCTGTAGATGTGGCGAAAGGGGGCAGGATCCTCGAGCGTCGTTCGGGAGATCCGTTACTGGATGGCCCGGCCGACAAAAGGCAACCCGACGCCTGTCCTCGTGAATGGGAATGTTCCCGCTAGCAGGGCAGGGGTCAACTGGAGATAGGCAGTGGACAGAGCGGAAAAACGCGAACTCGTCACGGGCCTGAACGGTGCGTTCTCGAACGCAGGTTCAGTGGTCGTGGCCCACTACGCCGGTATCACCGTCGCGCAAATGAACGACCTTCGGTCGAAAATGCGCGCCGCCGGTGGCACCGTCAAAGTCGCGAAGAACCGTCTCGCCAAAATCGCTCTTCAGGGCACGGACTCCGCATCGATCATCGACCTGTTCAAGGGACAGACGCTGATCGCTTATTCGGAGGATCCGATTGCGGCGCCGAAGGTCGCGTCCGATTTCGCCAAGGGAAATGACAAGCTCGTCATTCTCGGCGGCGCGATGGGCACGACCTCGCTCAACGCCGACGGTGTGAAGGCACTCGCCACACTTCCGTCGCTCGACGAGCTGCGCGCCAGGCTGGTTGGCATGATCGCCACGCCGGCAACCCGGATCGCCCAGATCGTCAATGCGCCAGCGGCTTCGGTCGCGCGCGTCATCGGCGCTTACGCCCGGAAGGACGAGGCGGCATGAGGCCGTTCCTCGCTATCACAAACACACGTTCGAACCTTATGAAGGAACATAACAATGGCTGATCTGGCAAAGATCGTAGACGACCTTTCGAAGCTGACCGTCCTCGAGGCGGCCGAGCTATCGAAGCTTCTGGAAGAAAAGTGGGGCGTTTCCGCCGCTGCTCCGGTGGCTGTCGCCGCCGCTGGCGGTGGTGCGGCCGCGGCTGCTCCGGCCGAGGAAAAGACGGAATTCGACGTCGTCCTCACGGAAGCGGGCGCTCAGAAGATCAACGTCATCAAGGAAGTCCGCGCCATCACCGGTCTTGGCCTCAAGGAAGCCAAGGATCTGGTCGAAGCGGCTCCGAAGCCGGTCAAGGAAGGCGTTTCCAAGGCCGACGCTGACAAGTTCAAGGCTCAGCTGGAAGCAGCCGGCGCCAAGGTCGAACTGAAGTAAGCGTAAAAGCGGCGGGCGGCCTCGCGCCGTCCGCCACTCCCTTCGCGTTGAAGGGAGGCGCGTAACGCGAGATGTAGGAGAACCTCTTTCCTGAGGGCCGCGAAACCGGCCCTCAGGAAACGGGTTTTCTCCCGTTTTAGCCGGCGCTGCCAAGAAATTGGTTGGGGCAGCCGGAGGACAGACAAAGGGCCGCCGCCACGGTGGCTCGGCATGCAAGACGAGCCGCGGCGAGGCTCGTCCCGAGTTTAGAGCTAAGGAGCGACGATGGCCCAGGCACAGACTTTCAATGGCCGCAGACGCGTACGCAAGTTCTTCGGAAAGATTCCGGAAGTTGCGGAGATGCCGAACCTGATCGAGGTTCAGAAGGCATCCTATGATCAATTCCTGATGGTGGAAGAGCCCCAGGGTGGGCGCCCGGACGAAGGGCTCCAGGCCGTATTCAAGTCGGTTTTCCCAATTCAGGACTTTTCCGGCTCCTCCATGCTGGAGTTCGTGAAGTACGAGTTCGAAGGACCGAAATTCGACGTTGACGAATGTCGTCAGCGCGACCTTACCTACGCTGCGCCGCTGAAGGTGACGCTGCGCCTGATCGTATTCGATATCGACGAAGATACCGGCGCGAAGTCGATCAAGGACATCAAGGAGCAGGACGTCTACATGGGCGACATGCCGCTCATGACCTTGAACGGCACCTTCATCGTCAATGGCACCGAGCGCGTCATCGTTTCGCAGATGCACCGCTCGCCGGGCGTCTTCTTCGATCACGACAAGGGCAAGTCGCACTCGTCGGGCAAGCTGCTGTTCGCTGCGCGCGTCATCCCCTATCGCGGCTCGTGGCTCGATATCGAGTTCGATTCCAAGGACGTCGTGCACGCCCGCATCGACCGTCGCCGCAAGATTCCGGTGACGTCGCTGCTGATGGCGCTCGGCATGGACGCGGAAGAGATCCTGTCGACCTTCTACAACAAGATCACGTACAAGCGTGCCGGCGACCACTGGCGCATTCCGTTCAACGTCGAGCGTTTCCGCGGCCTGAAGGCCGTCGGCGACCTTGTCGATGCCGATACGGGCGAGGTCGTTGTCGAAGCCGGCAAGAAGATCACCGCTCGCCAGGCCCGCGCTCTTGGCGAAAAGGGTCTGAAGGCGATCAAGGCGACCGACGAGGATCTGCTCGGCAACTATTTGGCTGAAGACATCGTCAATTACGCCACCGGCGAGATCTTCCTCGAAGCCGGCGACGAGCTCGACGAAAAGACGCTGAAAGTGTTGCTCGGCACGGGCGAGAACGAGATCAAGGTTCTCGACATCGACCACGTCAATGTCGGCGCCTATATCAGAAACACGCTCAACGTCGACAAGAACGAGAGCCGCCAGGACGCGCTGTTCGACATCTATCGTGTCATGCGCCCCGGCGAGCCGCCGACGCTCGAAACCGCTGAAGCGATGTTCAACTCGCTGTTCTTCGATTCCGAGCGCTACGATCTGTCGGCTGTCGGCCGCGTCAAGATGAACATGCGCCTCGAGCTCAAGGCCGAGGACACCGTGCGCGTGCTGCGCAAGGACGACATCCTCGCGGTGGTCAAGACGCTGGTCGAACTGCGTGACGGCAAGGGCGAGATCGACGACATCGACAATCTCGGCAACCGCCGCGTTCGGTCCGTCGGCGAGCTGATGGAAAACCAGTACCGCGTCGGCCTGTTGCGCATGGAGCGTGCGATCAAGGAGCGCATGTCCTCGATCGAGATCGACACGGTGATGCCGCAGGACCTGATCAACGCCAAGCCGGCTGCGGCCGCCGTGCGCGAGTTCTTCGGTTCTTCGCAATTGTCGCAGTTCATGGATCAGACCAACCCGCTGTCGGAAATCACCCACAAGCGTCGTCTTTCGGCGCTTGGACCGGGCGGTCTGACCCGCGAGCGTGCCGGCTTCGAGGTGCGCGACGTGCATCCGACCCATTACGGCCGCATCTGCCCGATCGAGACGCCGGAAGGACCGAATATCGGCCTGATCAACTCGCTGGCGACCTTCGCGCGCGTCAACAAGTATGGTTTCATTGAAAGCCCGTACCGCAAGATCGTCGACGGCAAGCTGACCAATGACGTCGTCTATCTCTCGGCGATGGAAGAAGCCAAGCACCATGTCGCGCAGGCCAATGCCGAACTCGACAAGAACGGCGGTTTCGTCGACGAGTTCGTCATTTGCCGCAGCGCCGGCGAAGTGATGATGGCGCCGCGCGAAAACGTCGACCTGATGGACGTGTCGCCTAAGCAGATGGTGTCGGTGGCCGCGGCCCTGATCCCGTTCCTCGAGAACGACGACGCCAACCGCGCGCTCATGGGCTCGAACATGCAGCGTCAGGCCGTGCCGCTGGTGCGCGCCGAAGCGCCGTTCGTCGGCACCGGCATGGAGCCGATCGTTGCCCGTGACTCTGGCGCCGCCATCGGCGCGCGGCGCGGCGGCATCGTCGACCAGGTGGACGCGACGCGTATCGTCATCCGCGCCACCGAGGATCTCGATCCGGGCAAGTCCGGCGTCGACATCTACCGGCTGATGAAGTTCCAGCGTTCGAACCAGAACACCTGCATCAACCAGCGTCCGCTGGTGCGCATGGGTGACAGGGTCAACAAGGGCGACATCATTGCCGACGGTCCGTCGACGGAGCTCGGCGATCTGGCACTCGGCCGCAACGTTCTGGTCGCGTTCATGCCGTGGAACGGCTACAACTACGAGGACTCGATCCTGCTTTCCGAGCGGATCGTGGCCGACGACGTCTTCACCTCGATCCACATCGAGGAATTCGAGGTCATGGCCCGCGATACCAAGCTCGGACCGGAGGAAATCACGCGCGATATCCCGAACGTTTCGGAAGAAGCGCTGAAGAACCTCGACGAAGCCGGCATCGTCTATATCGGCGCGGAAGTGCAGCCGGGCGACATCCTGGTCGGCAAGATCACGCCGAAGGGCGAAAGCCCGATGACGCCGGAAGAGAAGCTTCTGCGCGCCATCTTCGGTGAAAAGGCCTCCGACGTGCGCGACACCTCGATGCGCATGCCTCCCGGCACATTCGGCACCGTCGTCGAGGTGCGCGTGTTCAATCGCCACGGTGTGGAGAAGGACGAGCGCGCCATGGCGATCGAACGCGAGGAGATCGAACGCCTCGCCAAGGACCGTGATGACGAGCAGGCCATTCTGGACCGCAACGTCTATGCGCGCCTCTCCGACGTGCTCGTCGGCAAGGAAGCGATCGCCGGACCGAAGGGCTTCAAGAAGGGCTCGACCCTGTCCAAGGATATGCTCGATGAGTATCCGCGTTCGCAGTGGTGGCAGTTTGCCGTGGAGAACGAAAAGCTCCAGAGCGAACTGGAAGCCCTGCGTGGCCAGTACGACGACTCCAAGAAGGCTCTTGAACAGCGCTTCATGGATAAGGTCGAAAAGGTGCAGCGCGGCGACGAAATGCCTCCGGGCGTCATGAAGATGGTCAAGGTCTTCGTGGCCGTGAAGCGCAAGATGCAGCCGGGCGACAAGATGGCCGGCCGTCACGGCAACAAGGGTGTCGTGTCGCGCATCGTTCCGGTCGAGGACATGCCGTTCCTGGAAGACGGCACGCATGCCGATATCGTGCTCAACCCGCTGGGTGTGCCGAGCCGCATGAATGTCGGCCAGATCCTGGAGACGCATCTGGGCTGGGCCTGCGCCGGAATGGGCAAGAAGATCGGCGAGCTGATCGACACCTACAAGGCTGCCGGTGACATCAAGCCGCTGCGCAAGACGCTGGAAAGCTTCATTCCGGCCAATGACCGCAACGAGCCGGTCCGCGACTATGACGACGAGAGCATCGTTCGCCTCAGCGAGCAGATGCGCCGCGGCGTCTCCATCGCGACCCCGGTGTTCGACGGCGCGCACGAGGCTGACATCAACATCATGCTGGAGCAGGCGGGCCTGCACACCAGCGGTCAGTCGCAGCTCTATGACGGACGCACGGGCGAGCCGTTCGATCGCAAAGTGACGATGGGCTACATATATATGCTCAAGCTTCACCACCTCGTGGACGACAAGATCCACGCGCGTTCGATCGGTCCGTACTCGCTCGTCACCCAGCAGCCGCTGGGCGGTAAGGCGCAGTTCGGTGGCCAGCGCTTCGGCGAGATGGAGGTCTGGGCCCTGGAGGCCTATGGCGCCGCCTACACGCTGCAGGAGATGCTGACCGTGAAGTCGGACGACGTCGCCGGCCGCACCAAGGTCTATGAGGCGATCGTCAGAGGCGACGATACCTTCGAGGCCGGCATCCCGGAGAGCTTCAACGTGCTGGTCAAGGAAATGCGGTCCCTGGGCCTCAATGTCGAGTTGGAGAACACCAAGCTTGACGACAGCCCGGTCCGGCTGCCCGACGCGGCCGAATAGGGCACGGCCGATCAAGGAAATGGCGCGCCGCGCAAAGCTGCGGCGCGCCTATCGAATTCGACGGCCAGTGGCCGACAGAGACGGCGGGCGTTTGGTCCGCGACTAGATGCAAGGGGTTTTCGAGGACCCCTATAAGGAGAACGGCATGAACCAAGAGGTCATGAATCTCTTCAATCCCCAGGCGCCTGCGCAGGTGTTCGATTCCATCCGGATATCGCTTGCCAGCCCTGAGAAGATTCTGTCCTGGTCTTTCGGCGAGATCAAGAAGCCGGAGACCATCAACTACCGCACCTTCAAGCCGGAGCGTGACGGTCTGTTCTGCGCGCGCATCTTTGGTCCGATCAAGGACTATGAGTGCCTGTGCGGCAAGTACAAGCGTATGAAGTACAAGGGCGTCATCTGCGAGAAGTGCGGCGTCGAAGTCACGCTGTCGCGCGTTCGCCGCGAGCGCATGGGCCATATCGAGCTCGCAGCGCCGGTCGCCCATATCTGGTTCCTGAAGTCGTTGCCGTCGCGCATCGGCACGCTGCTCGACATGACCCTGAAGGACATCGAGCGCGTTCTTTACTTCGAGAACTATATCGTCACCGAGCCTGGCCTCACCGCGCTGAAGGAGCATCAGCTCCTCAGCGAGGAGGAGTACATGATTGCCGTCGACGAGTATGGTGAGGATAGTTTCACCGCCATGATCGGCGCCGAGGCCATTCATGACCTCCTGGCCGGCATGGATCTGGAAAAGATCGCCGGCGATCTGCGCACGGAACTGGCTTCGACCACCTCCGAGCTCAAGCAGAAGAAGTATCTGAAGCGGCTCAAGGTCGTCGAAAACTTCATGGAATCCGGCAACCGTCCGGAATGGATGATCATGAAGGTCGTGCCCGTGATCCCGCCGGACCTGCGCCCGCTCGTCCCGCTGGACGGCGGCCGCTTCGCCACGTCCGATCTTAACGACCTCTATCGCCGCGTCATCAACCGCAACAACCGCCTGAAGCGGCTGATCGAACTGCGCGCTCCCGGCATCATCGTGCGCAATGAAAAGCGCATGCTGCAGGAAGCCGTCGACGCGCTGTTCGACAATGGCCGTCGCGGCCGCGTCATCACCGGCGCCAACAAGCGTCCGCTGAAGTCGCTGTCCGACATGCTCAAGGGCAAGCAGGGCCGGTTCCGCCAGAACCTGCTCGGCAAGCGCGTCGACTATTCCGGCCGCTCGGTCATCGTCACCGGTCCGGAGCTCAAGCTGCATCAGTGCGGCCTGCCGAAGAAGATGGCGCTGGAGCTGTTCAAGCCCTTCATTTACGCCCGTCTTGACGCCAAGGGTTATTCCTCGACGGTCAAGCAGGCCAAGAAGCTGGTCGAGAAGGAGCGTCCGGAGGTCTGGGATATCCTCGACGAGGTTATCCGCGAGCATCCGGTTCTGTTGAACCGCGCGCCGACGCTCCACCGCCTCGGCATCCAGGCGTTCGAGCCGATCCTGATCGAAGGCAAGGCGATCCAGCTGCACCCGCTGGTCTGCACGGCCTTCAACGCCGACTTCGACGGCGATCAGATGGCCGTCCACGTGCCGCTGTCGCTGGAAGCCCAGCTTGAAGCCCGCGTCCTGATGATGTCGACCAACAACATCCTGCACCCGGCTTCCGGCGCGCCGATCATCGTGCCGTCGCAGGACATGGTTCTTGGTCTCTACTATCTCTCGATCGTCAATCAGAACGAGCCGGGCGAAGGCATGGTGTTTGCCGACATGGGCGAACTCCAGCATGCGCTCGAGACCAAGGCGGTGACGCTGCACTCGAAGATCAAGGGTCGCTTCCGCACGGTCGACGCCGAAGGCAAGGTCGTGTCGAAGATCTACGACACCACGCCTGGCCGCATGATCATCGGCGAGCTTCTGCCGAAGAACGTCAATGTGCCCTACGAGACCGCAAACCAGGAGATGACCAAGAAGAACATCTCCAAGATGATCGACACCGTCTACCGCCATTGCGGTCAGAAGGAGACGGTCATTTTCTGCGATCGCATCATGGCTCTCGGCTTCAGCCACGCCTGCCGCGCCGGCATTTCCTTCGGCAAGGACGACATGCTGATCCCGGATGCCAAGATCAAGCTGGTGTCGGACACCGAGGCCTTGGCCAAGGAATACGAGCAGCAGTACAATGACGGCCTGATCACGCAGGGCGAGAAGTACAACAAGGTCGTCGACGCCTGGGCCAAATGCTCCGAAAAAGTCGCCGACGAAATGATGGCCCGCATCAAGGCGGTCGAGTTCGAGGACAATGGCCGTCAAAAGCCGATGAACTCGATCTACATGATGTCGCACTCCGGTGCGCGTGGCTCGCCCACCCAGATGCGCCAGCTCGCCGGTATGCGCGGCCTGATGGCCAAGCCGTCGGGTGAAATCATCGAGACGCCGATCATCTCGAACTTCAAGGAAGGCCTCACCGTGCTCGAGTACTTCAACTCGACCCACGGCGCCCGCAAGGGTCTGGCAGACACCGCCTTGAAGACCGCGAACTCGGGTTACCTCACTCGTCGTCTGGTCGACGTGGCGCAGGACTGCATCGTCAACTCCGTCGACTGCGGCACCGAGAAGGGCCTCACCATGCAGCCGATCGTCGATGCCGGTCAGGTCGTCGCTTCGGTTGGCCAGCGCGTTCTGGGCCGCACCTCGCTCGACGACATCACCCATCCGGTGTCGGGCGAAGTCTTGGTAAAGGCCGGGACGCTGATGGACGAGCGTGACGTGGAACAGATCGAAAAGGCCGGCGTCCAGTCGGTCCGCATTCGCTCGGCACTGACCTGCGAAGTCAGGGTCGGGGTCTGCGCGGTCTGCTACGGACGCGATCTGGCCCGCGGTACCCCGGTCAACCAGGGCGAAGCGGTTGGCGTCATCGCGGCGCAGTCGATCGGCGAGCCGGGCACCCAGCTCACCATGCGTACCTTCCACATGGGCGGCACGGCGCAGGTGGTGGACTCCTCGTTCCTTGAAGCCTCCTATGAGGGCAAGGTCGAGATCCGCAACCGCAACGTGGTGCGCAACTCCGACGGCCAGCAGATGGTCATGGGCCGCAACATGGCGGTTCTGATCCTCGACGAAGCCGGCAAGGAGCGCGCCTCGCATCGCCTGACCTATGGTTCGCGCATCTTCGTGGACGATGGTGACAAGGTGAAGCGCGGCCAGCGTATCGCCGAGTGGGATCCCTATACCCGCCCGGTCCTCACCGAAATCGAGGGCAGGGTGTCGTACGAGGATCTGGTCGACGGCATCTCCGTGCAGGAAACGGCCGACGAGTCGACCGGCATCACCAAGCGTGAGGTCATCGACTGGCGCTCGACCCCGCGCGGCAACGACCTGAAGCCTGCGATTGCCATCCAGGACGCCAAGGGCAAGGTCGGCAAGCTGTCGAAGGGTGGCGATGCCCGCTTCCTGCTTTCGGTCGAGGCCATTTTGTCGGTCGAGCCCGGTTCGCAGGTTCGTCCCGGCGACGTGCTGGCGCGTATCCCGATGGAAAGCGCCAAGACCAAGGACATCACCGGCGGTCTGCCGCGTGTTGCCGAACTGTTCGAGGCACGCCGTCCGAAGGATCACGCCATCATCGCAGAGATCGATGGCACGATCCGCTTCGGCCGAGATTACAAAAACAAGCGTCGCATCATCATCGAGCCGCATGACTCGACGCTCGAGCCGGTCGAATACCTGATCCCGAAGGGCAAGCCGTTCCATCTCCAGGACGGCGACGTCATCGAGAAGGGCGACTACATCCTGGACGGCAATCCGGCGCCGCACGACATCCTCGCGATCAAGGGCGTGGAGGCACTTGCTTCCTACCTCGTCAACGAAATCCAGGAAGTCTATCGTCTGCAGGGCGTGTCGATCAACGACAAGCACATCGAGGTTATCGTTCGCCAGATGCTGCAGAAGGTCGAAATCACGGTGCAGGGCGACTCGACCTACATTCCGGGCGATCATGTCGACGTGATCGAACTGGAAGAGGTCAACGATCGCCTGGTCGAGGACGGCAAGAAGCCGGCCGAAGGCCAGCCGGTGCTGCTCGGCATCACCAAGGCATCGCTGCAGACGCCGTCCTTCATCTCGGCCGCCTCCTTCCAGGAGACGACCAGGGTGCTGACCGAAGCTGCGGTTGCCGGCAAGACCGACATGCTGCAGGGCTTGAAGGAAAACGTCATCGTCGGCCGGTTGATCCCGGCCGGTACCGGCGGCACGATGAGCCAGATCCGGCGCATCGCCACCTCGCGCGACGAATTGATCATCGACGAGCGCCGCAAGGCCTCCGGTGTGGAAGTTGCCGAGCCGATGCTGGCCGATATGACGACCCCGGCCGAGTAAGCCGGCGGGGAGATAAGTTGGAAGAGGGGCCCAAGCGGCCCCTTTTCGCGTTTTGGTCCCCATGGAGTGGAGGAGAAATCGATGAACCAGAAGAGTTGGGCTGCCGTCGACGACTATATCGTCGATGCCCTGTTCGAGGCCGATCCTGTCCTCGAAGCCGTCATCGCTGCCAATCACGACCAGGGCTTGCCCGCGATCGACGTTTCGCCGGCGCAAGGCAAGCTGCTCTCACTGCTAGTGCGCATCCGGGGCGCGAAGCGGGTCCTCGAAGTCGGGACGCTGGGCGGCTATTCGACGATTTGGATGGCGCGCGCATTGCCCGCCGACGGCAAGATCGTGACGCTTGAACTCGATCCGCATCATGCCGGCGTCGCTCGGTCGAATTTCGAGCGGTCGGGCGTCTCCGAGCGCGTGGACCTGCGGGTCGGGCCTGCGCTTCAGTCACTGTCAGCCCTCGGCGCCGAGAATGCCGAACCATTTGATTTCGTCTTCATCGACGCCGACAAGCCGAACAATCCTAACTATCTGTCCTGGGCCATGCGGCTGTCCCGGCCAGGGACAGTCATCGTCTGCGACAATGTGATCCGTGATGGTGCTGTGCTCGATGAGGATGGCCATGACGCCAACGTGGAAGGCGCCCGCGCAGCGTTCTCGTTTATCGGCGGTGACAAGCGGCTGGACGGCACGGCTATCCAGGCGGTTGGCTCCAAAGGCTATGATGGCTTTGCGATTGCCGTCGTCGAGTGATCACCTCGTGATTGCCCTCTCGCCCGTCGATCGGGGGAGAGGTGGCTCGGCGAAGCCGAGACGGAGTGGGGGTCGCCCTGGCGCAAGCCGACATTCAAGCCAGGTCCGCGATCTCCAAGCATACAAAACTCAATCGAAAAACGCCTCGACGACGTTGCGCTTGCCGAGCATGAAAGCGTCGGCCACATGCTGGAGCGGAGCGAGATCGACATCCGAGGCGCCGGCGCGGACAATCTCGGCGAAACGCATGTAGAGCATCTGATATTCCGCCTCCGGTTCGTCGTGGACGACCTTGCCGTCGATGGCGAGCTTGGAGCCGCCGCCGGAAAGCACCATGGCGCCCTTGTCTGTCTGGGCCAGTATGTCCCAGCTTTGCGGGCCGGTCTGCAGCCAGTCGAGTTCCATCGTCACCGGCACTCCGTTCGAAGTGCGGAAGACGACATGTGCCGCGACCGGCGAGGCGCGGTTCTCAGGAAAGTCGAGAACGGCCGAGGTGATGAACATCGCTGGCAGGATGTGTGTCACGATCGACAGCGCGTTGATGCCCGGATCGAAGACGCCGAAGCCGCCCGGCGTCCAGATCCACTCCTGGTTCGGATGCCAGCGACGCACGTCCTCCTTCCAGATGACGGCGGCGGAGCTGATGCGGGCAGTCTCCAGAAACGCGCGTGCGGCCTCGACCGCGGGCGCATAGCGCGAGTGCCAGCTGGCAAACAGCGAGACGCCGTTTTTCGCGGCCAAAGTCTTCAGGTCCTCGACCTCGCTGACCGTGGCACCCGGCGGCTTCTCCAGGAAGACGTGTTTTTTCGCTTCCAGCGCCGTACGCGCGGCGTCGTAGCGGAATTGCGGCGGCATGCAGAGCGACACGGCCTCGAGCTCGGGAACCTGGTCGAGCATCGCTTCGATAGTCGGGAAGTTTGGGATGCCGTCGACTTGGCCATGCCGGCTCGCGGCCGCGATCAGTCGGTAATCCTGATCTTTACCCAAGGCCGGGAGATGCTGGTCGCGCACGATCTTGCCGACGCCGACAATGCCGATCTTGATGGGATGGGACACGGAAGCTCCGTCTGTTGAAGGGTGGTGCGCGTTTCTAGCAGAAGACTGGCCCCGGGCAAGCCGACCCGACATCGAGGCTCGGTGCGCCTCAGGTCAGATTGGCACGTCGAAGGTCACGATCGAGACTTCGCCTTCCAGTGCGCCCTGGAAGGCGGACAGATGCGGCTCATCATCGGGAACGCCCTCCATATCGCCGATCTGATCGAGCTCGGCTTCGGCGTAACCTTCCGCGGCAAGCGATTCGAGCACGCGGCGCACCGCCGAATCGTCGTCGGGGGCAACCAGCATCACATGGACGCCCTCCGGCTTGCCGCCCTTCTTCTTCCAAACCCGTCCGGTCACGATGGTGACCGGCCGCTCTTCATTGTCGTTCACGGGCCGATTCCTTTTGGCGGATTGCGGGCGGGCGAGGGGATTGCGACTGCTCATGCCGCCTTTTCGCATGAAGCAGGGACTTGCGACAGCATCAAGCCGGTCACTTCGCCAAAAACCCCGGCACTTTCTTCCCTGTCCTTGCAAAACAGCGAAACAAAATTACATGCGGTTTCTGCATGGCTGCCAAGCCCCGGCTTCAATGCAATATTTGCCGCGCCGGGGTTGACGCTTCGCAGCCTTGCTAGTAGAAGCCGCCCAGTCAGAACCGATGTGAGGCTCTCCCTTCCGAAGCGACACGCTTTGGAGTTTGCCTCAAACAGGGTTCGTTTTACGAGCGAAAAGACATTTCCGGCGTGCACGAAGCGGCTTCCGCTTCCTCTGCCATTTGTTCGGGCAAGACCGCGAGGCGCGGTTTGTGGCCCGAATTTGCGTATGGAAATGGCGCTTTGAGCGGCCCTGACAGGGCGAGACACGGAATTGAGAGACAAGAGGGTTTAATGCCTACCGTCAACCAGCTGATCCGCAAGCCGCGCATTGCGCCGGTGAAGCGCAACAAGGTCCCGGCCATGCAGCAGAACCCGCAGAAGCGGGGCGTCTGCACGCGCGTCTATACAACGACGCCGAAGAAGCCGAACTCTGCGCTGCGCAAGGTGGCCAAGATCCGCCTGACCAATGGTTTTGAAGTGATCGGGTACATCCCCGGCGAAGGCCACAACCTTCAGGAACACTCCGTGGTCATGATCCGCGGCGGCCGCGTCAAGGATCTTCCGGGCGTGCGTTACCACATCATCCGCGGCGTGCTCGACACGCAGGGCGTGAAGAACCGCAAGCAGCGCCGTTCGAAGTACGGCGCCAAGCGTCCGAAGTAAGATTTTCCGGCCCTGGCGCTGCTTGAATGCGTCGGGCTACGAGATTGAGAGACAAAAGCCATGTCGCGTCGTCACAGTGCAGAAAAGCGTGAGATCAACCCGGACCCGAAGTTCGGCGATCTGATCGTCACCAAGTTCATGAACGCCGTCATGTATGACGGCAAAAAGTCGGTCGCCGAGACCATCGTTTACGGTGCGCTCGACCAGGTCCAGTCGAAGACCAAGCAGGAGCCGGTCACGGTCTTCCATCAGGCGCTCGACAATGTCGCGCCGCATGTGGAAGTGCGTTCGCGTCGCGTTGGCGGCGCCACCTACCAGGTTCCGGTCGACGTGCGCCCCGAGCGCCGCCAAGCATTGGCCATCCGCTGGCTGATCGCGGCCGCCCGCAACCGCAACGAGACCACCATGGTCGACCGCCTCTCCGGCGAACTGATGGACGCGGCCAACAACCGCGGCACCGCCGTCAAGAAGCGTGAAGACACCCACAAGATGGCTGAAGCCAACCGCGCTTTCGCGCACTACCGCTGGTAAAGCGCGAACGAGACTGAGAGGCAGCTACGATGGCCCGCGAATACAAGATCGAAGACTACCGCAATTTCGGTATCATGGCGCATATTGACGCCGGCAAGACGACGACCACCGAGCGCGTCCTCTATTACACGGGCAAGTCGCACAAGATCGGCGAAGTGCACGACGGCGCTGCCACCATGGATTGGATGGAGCAGGAGCAGGAGCGCGGCATCACCATCACGTCGGCCGCGACGACGACCTTCTGGAAGGGTCGCGACGGCAAGATGTACCGCTTCAACATCATCGACACTCCCGGACACGTCGACTTCACCATCGAAGTCGAGCGTTCGCTGCGCGTGCTCGACGGCGCGATCGCGCTGCTCGATGCCAATGCCGGTGTCGAGCCGCAGACGGAAACCGTCTGGCGCCAGGCCGACAAGTACCGCGTCCCGCGCATGATCTTCTGTAACAAGATGGACAAGATCGGCGCTGACTTCTACCGCTCGGTCGAGATGATCGGTTCGCGCCTCGGTGCGCATGCCGTCGTCATGCAACTGCCGATTGGCGCCGAGACCGAATTCAAGGGTGTCGTCGATCTCGTCGAGATGAAGGCGCTGGTCTGGCGCGACGAAACGCTGGGCGCTGCCTGGGATGTCGTCGAGATTCCTGCAGACCTTCAGGCCCGTGCCGAGGAATACCGCGAGAAGATGATCGAGGCCGCCGTCGAGATGGACGAGACGGCGCTTGAGAATTACCTCGAAGGCAAGATGCCTTCGAACGACGAGATCCGTGCCTTGATCCGCAAGGGCACCGTCGCGGTCAAGTTCTACCCGATGTTCTGTGGCTCGGCCTTCAAGAACAAGGGCGTGCAGCCGCTGCTCGACGCCGTCGTCGAATATCTGCCGTCGCCGGCCGATGTTCCGGCCATCAAGGGCGTCGATGCCAAGACCGACGCCGAGATCGAGCGTCATGCCGACGACAACGAGCCGCTGTCGATGCTGGCGTTCAAGATCATGAACGATCCGTTTGTGGGTTCGCTGACCTTCGCCCGCATCTATTCGGGCAAGTTGACCAAGGGCATCTCGGTCGACAACACCGTCAAGGGCAAGAAGGAGCGCATTGGCCGCATGCTGCAGATGCATGCGAATTCGCGCGCCGACGTCGAAGAGGCTTTTGCTGGCGACATCGTTGCTCTTGCCGGTCTCAAGGACACGACCACCGGCGATACGCTGAGCGATCCGCTGCATCCGGTCATTCTTGAGCGCATGGAATTCCCCGATCCGGTCATCCAGATCGCGATCGAACCGAAGACCAAGAACGACCAGGAAAAGATGGGCCTCGCCCTTCACCGCCTCGCCGCCGAGGATCCGTCCTTCCGCGTCAAGACCGACGAGGAAAGCGGTCAGACCATCATTTCCGGCATGGGCGAGCTTCACCTCGACATCATCGTCGACCGCATGCGTCGCGAGTTCAAGGTCGAAGCCAATGTCGGCGCTCCGCAGGTGGCTTATCGCGAGACGATCACCCGCCGGCACGAGCAGGATTACACGCATAAGAAGCAGACCGGCGGTACCGGTCAGTTCGCTCGCGTCAAGATCGTCTTCGAGCCGAATCCGGACAGCAGCGAGTTTGAGTTCGACACCAAGATCGTTGGCGGCGCCGTGCCGAAGGAATACATCCCCGGCGTCGAGAAGGGCATCAACAGCGTCATGACTTCGGGTCCGTTCGCGGGCTTCCCGATGATCGGCGTCAAGGCAACCCTCATCGACGGCGCCTACCACGACGTGGACTCCAGCGTTCTGGCCTTCGAAATCGCCGGCCGCGCTTGCTTCCGCGAAGCCGCACCCAAGCTTGGCGTGCAGCTGCTCGAGCCAATCATGAAGGTCGAGGTGGTGACGCCGGAAGACTACGTCGGCAGCGTGATCGGCGATCTGAACGGCCGTCGCGGCCAGATCCAGGGCCAGGAAGCTCGCGGCGTGGCCGTCGTCATCAACGCGATGGTGCCGCTCGCCAACATGTTCAAGTACGTCGACAATCTGCGCTCGATGAGCCAGGGCCGCGCGGCCTACACGATGCAGTTCGATCATTATGAGCCTGTGCCGACCGCGGTCGCCCAGGAAGTCCAGAAGAAATACGCGTAACCCTGAGCGGTTGCAGCAGTAACTTAATTCAAGGCCCGCACGGGCGAGCAGGATTGGAGACATCACATGGCAAAAGGTAAATTCGAGCGTAACAAGCCTCATGTGAACATTGGCACGATTGGCCACGTCGATCATGGCAAGACGTCGCTGACGGCGGCGATCACGAAGTATTTTGGCGAATACAAGCGCTATGACCAGATCGATGCGGCGCCTGAAGAGAAGGCACGCGGCATCACGATCTCGACGGCGCATGTCGAATACGAGACGGCCAACCGCCACTATGCCCATGTCGACTGCCCCGGCCACGCCGACTATGTGAAGAACATGATCACCGGTGCCGCGCAGATGGACGGCGCGATCCTGGTCGTGTCGGCCGCCGACGGTCCGATGCCGCAGACCCGCGAGCACATCCTTTTGGCCCGTCAGGTCGGCGTGCCGTCGATCGTGGTGTTCCTCAACAAGGTCGACCAGGTTGACGATGCCGAGCTTCTCGAACTGGTCGAGCTCGAGGTTCGCGAGCTTCTGACCAAGAACGAGTTCCCCGGCGACGACATTCCGATCGTCAAGGGTTCGGCGCTGGCTGCCTTGGAAGATTCCGACAAGAAGATCGGCGAGGACGCGATCCGCGAGCTGATGGCGGCTGTGGACGACTACATCCCGACGCCGGTTCGTCCGCTGGACAAGCCGTTCCTGATGCCGATCGAGGACGTGTTCTCGATTTCGGGCCGTGGCACGGTTGTCACCGGCCGCGTCGAGCGCGGCGTGGTCAAGGTCGGCGAGGAACTCGAGATCATCGGCATCCGTCCGACGACCAAGACGACCTGCACGGGCGTCGAGATGTTCCGCAAGCTGCTCGACCAGGGCCAGGCCGGCGACAACATCGGCGCGCTGCTGCGCGGCGTTGACCGTGAAGGTGTCGAGCGCGGCCAGGTTCTGGCCAAGCCCGGCACGGTGAAGCCGCACAAGAAGTTCGTGGCCGAAGCCTACATCCTGACCAAGGACGAGGGTGGCCGTCACACGCCGTTCTTCACCAACTACCGTCCGCAGTTCTACTTCCGCACGACCGACGTGACCGGCATCGTGTCGCTGCCGGAAGGCACCGAGATGGTGATGCCCGGCGACAACATCACGGTCGATGTCGAGCTTATCGTGCCGATCGCCATGGAAGAGAAGCTGCGCTTCGCCATCCGTGAAGGCGGCCGCACCGTCGGTGCCGGCATCGTCGTCACCATCAAAGAGTAATTTGGACTTAAACCGATCTGTCGCGGGCGCAGGATTTGCCCGCGCCGCGCCAGAACAAGGAAGTGACGCATGAACGGACAGAATATCCGCATCCGCCTGAAGGCGTTTGACCACCGCGTGCTCGACGCCTCGACGAAGGAAATCGTGTCGACGGCCAAGCGCACCGGTGCCAACGTCCGCGGCCCCATTCCGCTGCCGACGCGGATCGAAAAGTTTACGGTCAACCGGTCGCCTCACGTCGACAAGAAGAGCCGCGAGCAGTTCGAGATGCGCACGCACAAGCGTCTGCTCGACATCGTCGATCCGACCCCGCAGACAGTCGATGCTTTGATGAAGCTCGATCTGGCCGCCGGCGTCGACGTCGAGATCAAGCTCTAAGGGAATGAGAGCGCGGTAAGGGGCGGTGCCCCTGGCCCGGAACTCTAAAGGAATTGAACCGATGCGTTCAGGTGTGATTGCAAAGAAGGTGGGAATGACCCGCATCTACAACGATGCCGGGGAACATGTTCCCGTCACCGTTCTCCAGATGGAGAACTGCCAGGTCGTGGCGCAGCGCACGCAGGAGAAGAATGGCTACACCGCCGTTCAGCTCGGCGTTGGCCTTGCCAAGGTGAAGAACACGTCGAAGGCGATGCGCGGCCATTTCGCGACCGCTTCCGTCGAGCCGAAGGCGAAAGTCGCCGAGTTCCGCGTTTCCGCCGACAACATGATCGATGTTGGCGCCGAGATCACCGTTGAGCACTTCGTCGCCGGCCAGAAGGTCGACGTAACGGGCACGACGATCGGCAAGGGTTTCCAGGGCGTCATCAAGCGCCACCACATGGGCGGTGGCCGCGCCACGCACGGTAACTCGGTATCCCACCGCACGCACGGTTCGACCGGCCAGCGTCAGGATCCGGGCAAGGTGTTCAAGGGCAAGCACATGGCTGGCCATATGGGCGACACCCGCGTCACGACGCAGAATGTCGAGATCGTTTCTACCGACGCGGATCGCGGCTTGATCCTGATCCGCGGTGCGGTTCCCGGATCGAAGGGTGCCTGGATCCTGGTCCGCGACGCGGCCAAGGTGGCGCTGCCGGCCAATGCGCCGAAGCCCGCCGCGATCCGTGCCGCCAAGAACGAGGCTCCGGCCACAGAGGGAGCGGAATAATGGATCTCAAGATCACGACGCTTGGCGGCGAAGACGCCGGCAAACTGGAACTTTCGGACGGCATTTTCGGCCTTGATCCGCGCGAGGACATCCTGCAGCGCGTCGTGCGCTGGCAGCTTGCCAAGAAGCAGCAGGGCACGCACAAGGCCAAGGGCCGCGCTGAAATCGCACGCACCGGCGCCAAGATGTACAAGCAGAAGGGTACGGGCCGCGCCCGTCACCACTCGGCACGCGCTCCGCAGTTCCGCGGCGGCGGCAAGGCTCACGGCCCGGTCGTTCGCAGCCATGAACATGATCTGCCGAAGAAGGTTCGCGCGCTTGGCCTCAAGCATGCTCTCTCGGCCAAGGCCAAGAGCGCGTCGATCATCATCGTCGACGAGCTGAAGCTGACCGAGGCGAAGACGAAGGCTTTGATCGCCAATTTTGCGACGCTTGGCCTGACCAACGCCCTGGTGATCGGTGGCGCCGAGCTGGACAAGAACTTCAAGCTGGCGGCCACGAACATTCCGAACATCGACGTCCTGCCAATCCAGGGCATCAACGTCTACGACATTCTGCGCCGCGGCACGCTGGTCCTTTCCAAGGCCGCCGTCGAGGCTCTCGAGGAGCGCTTTAAATGACCGACCTTCGTCATTACGACGTGATCGTCTCGCCGGCGATTACCGAAAAGTCGACCATGGCCTCCGAAGTCAACCAGGTGGTCTTCAACGTCGCCAAGAAGGCGTCGAAGCCGGAGATCAAGGCTGCCGTCGAAGCGCTGTTCGGCGTCAAGGTGATGGCCGTGAACACGCTTATCCGCAAGGGCAAGACCAAGCGCTTCCGTGGCACGGTTGGCCGCCAGGGCGATGTCAAGAAGGCGATTGTGACGCTGGCAGACGGCCAGTCGATCGACGTCGCGACAGGTCTCTGAGCAAGGCCGCGAGGACAGAACAATGGCACTGAAAAAATTCAACCCGGTAACGCCGAGCACCCGCCAGCTGGTCATCGTTGACCGCTCGGGCCTCTACAAGGGCAAGCCCGTCAAGGGCTTGACCGAGGGCCTAACCAAGTCGGGCGGCCGCAACAACCATGGTCGCATCACCGCCCGCTTCATCGGCGGTGGTCACAAGCGTTCGTACCGCATCATCGACTTCAAGCGCCGCAAGTTCGACGTCGTCGGCACGGTCGAGCGTATTGAATACGATCCGAACCGCACCGCCTTCATCGCGCTGATCAAGTATGACGATGGGGAATTGTCGTACATCATTGCCCCGCAGCGTTTGGCTCCCGGCGACAAGATCGTCTCCGGTGAATCGGTCGACGTGAAGCCGGGTAATGCGATGCCCCTGGCTTCGATGCCGGTCGGCACCATCGTCCACAACATCGAGCTAAAGCCGGGCAAGGGCGCCCAGGTGGCACGCTCGGCCGGCGGCTACGGCCAGCTGGTCGGCCGCGACCAGGGCATGGCTATCCTGCGCCTCAATTCGGGCGAGCAGCGTGTCGTGCACGGTTCCTGCATGGCCACCGTCGGTGCCGTGTCCAACCCGGACCATGGCAACATCAATGACGGCAAGGCCGGTCGCACCGTCTGGCGCGGCAAGCGCCCGCACAATCGCGGCGTGACCATGAACCCGGTCGACCATCCGCACGGCGGCGGCGAAGGCCGCACCTCGGGTGGCCGCCATCCGGTTTCGCCCTGGGGCAAGCCGACCAAGGGCAAGAAGACGCGGTCCAACAAGGCGACCGACAAGTTCATCCTGCGCTCGCGCCATCAGCGCAAGAGCTAAGAAGAGGTAACGCCAAGTGACTCGTTCTATTTGGAAAGGCCCCTTCATCGACGGCTACCTTCTCAAGAAGGTGGACAAGGTTCGTGAAGGTGGTCGCAATGAGGTGATCAAGATGTGGAGCCGTCGCTCCACCATCCTGCCGCAGTTCGTCGGCTTCACCTTCGGTGTCTACAACGGCCAGAAGCATGTTCCCGTCTCGGTCAACGAGGACATGGTCGGTCACAAGTTCGGTGAATTCGCTCCGACCCGGACCTATTACGGTCACGGCGCGGATAAGAAGGCGAAGAGGAAATAATCATGGGCAAGGCCAAAGCTCCGCGAAGGCTTGCTGACAACGAGGCGCGCGCCGTGTTGCGCACGATCCGTATCAGCCCGCAGAAGCTGAACCTGGTTGCCGCGCTCATCCGCGGCAAGAAGGTCGCGACAGCGCTTTCCGACCTCGAATTCTCGGCCAAGCGGATTTCCGGCACGGTCAAGAAGACGCTGGAATCGGCGATCGCCAACGCGGAAAACAACCACGACCTCGACGTCGACGCGCTGATCGTGGCGGAAGCCTATGTCGGCAAGTCGATCGTCATGAAGCGGTTCCATGCTCGTGGACGTGGTCGCGCCAGCCGCATCGAGAAGCCGTTCTCGCACCTCACGATCGTCGTTCGTGAAGTCGAAGAAAAAGGGGAGGCCGCATAATGGGCCAGAAAGTCAATCCGATCGGTTTGCGCCTCGGCATCAACCGCACCTGGGATTCGCGCTGGTTCGCGAACACCGGCGAATACGGCAAGTTGCTGCATGAGGACATCAAGATCCGCAAATATCTTGAGAAGGAACTCAAGCAGGCTGCGATCTCCAAGGTCGTCATCGAGCGGCCGCACAAGAAGTGCCGCGTCACCATCCATGCCGCGCGCCCGGGTCTGATCATCGGCAAGAAGGGCGCCGACATCGAGAAGCTTCGCAAGAAGCTGATGGAGATGACGAAGTCCGAGACGCACCTCAACATCGTCGAAGTGCGTAAGCCGGAGATCGACGCGACCCTAGTCGCGCAGTCGATCGCCCAGCAGCTCGAGCGCCGTATCGCGTTCCGCCGCGCCATGAAGCGCGCCGTCCAGTCGGCGATGCGCCTTGGGGCCGAAGGCATCCGCATCAACTGCGCGGGACGCCTCGGCGGCGCCGAGATCGCGCGCATGGAGTGGTATCGTGAAGGCCGCGTGCCGCTGCATACGCTGCGTGCCGACGTCGACTACGGGACCGCTGAAGCGCAGACGGCTTACGGTATCTGCGGCGTCAAGGTCTGGGTGTTCAAGGGCGAGATCCTGGAACACGACCCGATGGCTTCGGAGCGTCGCGCGACCGAGGGTGATGCCGCGCATGGCGGTGGTGGTGATCGCGAACGCGGTCGTCGTCGCGAAAACGCCTGAGACATTTAGGAATTTGGAGTTAGAACGATGCTGCAGCCAAAGCGCACAAAGTTCCGCAAGCAGTTCAAGGGCCGTATCCATGGTACCGCAAAGGGCGGCACCAATCTGGATTTCGGTGGTTTCGGGCTGAAGGCGCTTGAGCCGAACCGCGTTACCGCGCGTGAGATCGAGGCGGCCCGCCGCGCCATCACTCGCGAAATGAAGCGCGCCGGCCGCGTCTGGATCCGTATTTTCCCGGACGTGCCTGTCACCTCGAAGCCGACCGAAGTCCGCATGGGCAAGGGCAAGGGCGCGGTCGATTATTGGGCGGCGCGCGTCAAGCCGGGCCGGATCATGTTCGAGATCGACGGCGTCAACGAGGAAACCGCCCGTGAGGCACTGCGTCTCGGCGCGGCCAAGCTCTCGGTCAAGACGCGCTTCGTGCAGCGCATCGCAGAATAAGGACGGGCTGATCATGAAAGCCGAAGACATCCGGACCAAGACCCAGGACCAGCTGACCGACGACCTGGCCAGCCTGAAGAAGGAGCAGTTCAACCTGCGCTTCCAGAAGGCCACCGGCCAGCTCGAGAAGACCGCGCGCGTGAGACAGGTCCGTAAGGACATTGCGCGTATCAAGACCATCGCCGCGGAAAAGTCCGCGGCTAAGAAGGCTTAAGGACGAAAACCATGCCAAAGCGCATTCTGCAGGGCACCGTCGTCAGCGACAAGAACGAGAAGACGGTTGTCGTCAAGGTCGAACGGCGCTTCACGCATCCCGTGATGAAGAAGACCGTGCGCATGACCAAGAAGTACAAGGCGCACGACGAGAACAACGCCCACAAGGTTGGCGATCAGGTGTTCATCCAGGAATCGAAGCCGATTTCCAAGGACAAACGCTGGATCGTCGTGTCTTCGGACCAGGCCTGACCGGCCGGCGTGAACAAGCGAATTTTGGACAGACCGGGGAGGGGCTTTGAGCCCGTCCCGTTAAGAAGAGAAGAAGGCGGCCAGTCATGATTCAGATGCAAACAAACCTCGACGTCGCGGATAATTCCGGCGCGCGTCGTGTCATGTGCATCAAGGTGCTGGGCGGCTCGAAGCGGAAATACGCTTCCGTGGGCGACATCATCGTGGTGTCCATCAAGGAAGCCATTCCGCGCGGCCGCGTTAAGAAGGGCGATGTGATGAAGGCGGTCGTGGTTCGCACGGCCAAGGACATCCGCCGCCCGGACGGCAGCGTGATCCGTTTCGACAAGAACGCGGCCGTTCTCGTCGACAACAAGAAAGAGCCTATCGGCACGCGTATCTTCGGACCGGTTCCGCGCGAACTTCGCGCCAAGAACCACATGAAGATCATCTCGCTCGCGCCTGAAGTGCTGTAAGGAGCCGGACCAATGCAGAAGATTAGAAAAGGCGACAAGGTCGTCGTGCTGGCCGGCAAGGACAAGGGCCGCTCGGGCGAGGTCCTCTCGGTTCAGCCGAAGGACGACACCGCGCTTGTGCGCGGAGTCAACCTGATCCGCCGTCACCAGAAGCAGTCCCAGTCCCAAGAGGGCGGGATCATCACCAAGGAAGCGCCGATCCAGCTGTCGAACATCGCGCTGGCCGACCCCAAGGATGGCAAGCCGACCCGTGTCGGCTTCATCGTCCAGCAGGACGGCAAGAAGGTGCGCGTCGCCAAGCGCTCGGGAGAAGTCATCAATGGCTAAGGCTCAAACCACGAAGCCCAAGGCTGAAAGCAATCAGTCCAAGGCCCAGAACACGCCGCGCCTCAAGCAGGTCTACAACGAGACCATCCGCAAGGCGCTGCAGGAACAGTTCGGCTACGAGAACGAGATGCAGGTTCCGCGCATCGACAAGATCGTGCTCAACATGGGTGTCGGCGAAGCGACCGGGGATTCGAAGAAGCCTTCGATCGCGGCCGAGGACCTGGCCATGATCGCCGGCCAGAAGGCCGTCGTCACCCGCGCCCGCAACTCGATCGCCGGCTTCAAGGTGCGCGAGAAGATGCCGATCGGCGCCAAGGTCACGCTACGCAAGGAACGCATGTATGAGTTCCTCGACCGTCTCGTGAATATCGCACTGCCGCGCGTCCGCGACTTCCGTGGACTGAACCCGAAGAGCTTCGATGGCCGTGGCAATTACGCCATGGGCATCAAGGAACACATCGTGTTCCCGGAGATCAACTACGACAAGGTTGATCAGATCTGGGGCATGGACGTCATCGTTTGTACGACTGCGAAGACGGACGACGAAGCCAGGGCATTGCTCAAGGCCTTCAACTTCCCCTTCCGCCAGTAACGGCAGCGAGAAAAGGAAAAATCTGAAATGGCAAAGACCAGCTCAGTCGAGAAGAACAACAGGCGCCGCAAGCTCGCCGACCAGTACGGCCCCAAGCGAGCCGCCCTCAAGGCGATCATCATGGATCAGTCCAAGCCGATGGAGGAGCGCTTCCGCGCCCAGCTCAAGCTTGCCGCCTTGCCGCGCAACTCGGCCAAGATCCGCATCCGCAACCGCTGCGAAGTCACCGGCCGTCCGCGCGCCTATTATCGCAAGCTCAAAGTATCGCGCATCGCGCTTCGGGATCTCGGCAACAACGGCCAGATCCCGGGCCTGGTGAAGTCGAGCTGGTAAGGAGGACATACGATGTCATTGAGCGATCCTCTCGGCGATATGCTGACCCGCATCCGCAACGCCTATGGCCGCAAGAAGTCGAGCGTTTCGACGCCGGCTTCGCGCCTGCGCACCCGCGTCCTCGACGTGCTGAAGGCTGAAGGCTATATCCGCGATTACAGCCAGACCGACTTCGACAACGGCAAGTCCGAAATCGAGATCGAGCTGAAGTATTTCGACGGCGCGCCGGTCGTGCGCGAAATCGCCCGCGTTTCGAAGCCGGGCCGCCGCGTCTATGTTTCGGCGAAGTCGATCCCGCACGTCGCCAACGGCCTCGGCATTGCCATCCTTTCGACACCGAAGGGCGTGATGGCCGACCATGAAGCGCGTGAACAGAATGTCGGCGGCGAGATACTCTGCCAGATCTTCTGATCCGGCAGCTCCGCAAAGTGGAATCCGGTCTTCGGATCGTTCCGAAGACCGAGACCTGAAACAAGAGAAGTGACGAGGACAACAAAATGTCTCGTATTGGAAAGAAACCCGTTTCGCTGCCGCAGGGCGTGACCGCGACCGTCAACGGCCAGACCGTGACGGCGAAGGGCCCCAAGGGTGAGCTGAAGTTCGTGGTGAACGAAGAAGTCCTGGTTAAGATGGAGGATGGCGAGATCGCTGTCCAACCTCGCGACCAGAGCAAGACCGCCCGCTCGAAATGGGGCATGTCGCGCACGCAGATCGTCAACATCCTGCAGGGCGTCAAGGACGGCTTCGAGAAGAAGCTCGAGATCACCGGCGTCGGCTATCGCGCCGCCCTCCAGGGCAAGAACCTGCAGCTGGCGCTTGGCTTCAGCCATGATGTCGTATACGAGACGCCGGCCGGCATCACGATCACTGTGCCGAAGCCGACGGAAATCACCGTTGCCGGTATCGACAAGCAGCAGGTCGGCCAGGTTGCGGCCGAGATTCGCGAATATCGCGGTCCTGAGCCCTACAAGGGCAAAGGCGTCCGTTACGCTGGCGAGAAGATCGTGCGCAAGGAAGGCAAGAAGAAGTAGTGATCCTCGCCCAGAAAGGCTACGGCCTTTTCGGCAAGGACCACGTCAAGGAAGTGTAACGCCGCGGGGAGCGGTCGCGGGAGGCGCTATCGCCTACCGCACAAGGCGGCCCCTGTTTTTTGAAGGCAAGGAAGACATTATGGGTACCAAGGAATCCACGCAGCGCCGTGCGCAGCGCGTTCGCCGCCAGATCAAGAAGGTTGCGGGCGAACGGCCCCGCCTTTCCGTGCACCGCACGTCGAAGAACATCTATGTTCAGGTCATCGACGATGCCAAGGGTCACACCATCGTTGCCGCCTCGACGCTCGAGAAGGACCTCAAGGGGTCGCTCAAGACTGGTGCCGACACAGCGGCAGCCGCGGCGATCGGCAAGCTGATCGCCGAGCGCGCCACCAAGGCCGGCGTCAAGGAAGTCGTCTTCGACCGCGGCGCCTATATCTATCACGGCCGCGTCAAGGCGCTCGCCGACGCCGCCCGTGAAGGTGGCTTGAGCTTCTAATTCCGAGAATTTCGCCCCCGGTGACCCACAGAGGCGCCGGATCTTATCAGCAACCGTGCTTCCGGAAAAAAACAAGGAACAGGATATGGCACAGGAACGTAGGGATGGCGGCCGCGGCCGCGATCGTGAAGAACGCGATGACGGGATGGTGGACAAGCTCGTCCACATCAACCGCGTCGCCAAGGTCGTCAAGGGCGGCCGTCGCTTCGGTTTTGCGGCACTCGTTGTCGTCGGTGATCAGAAGGGCCGCGTCGGCTTCGGTCACGGCAAGGCGCGCGAAGTGCCAGAAGCTATCCGCAAGGCAACCGAGTCCGCCAAGCGCGACATGATCTTCGTGCCGCTGCGCTCGGGCCGCACGCTCCACCACGACGTCGAAGGACGCTGGGGCGCGGGTCGTGTCCTGCTGCGCGCCGCCAAGCAGGGTACCGGCATCATCGCCGGCGGCCCGATGCGCGCTGTCTTCGAGACGCTCGGCATGCATGACGTGGTCGCCAAGTCGATGGGGTCGTCGAACCCCTACAACATGGTTCGCGCCACCTTCGACGCGCTGAAGAGCCAGATGCATCCCAAGGATGTGGCTGCCGCTCGCGGCATCAAATATTCGACCCTTCAGGCCCGCCGCGGCACCGCCGTCGCGGCTGAAGAATAGTCGATCTGACCAGGGATTTTGACCATGGCCAAGCAAACTACCAAGACCGTCACCGTTGAGCAGATCGGCTCGCCGATCCGCCGCCCGAAGGAACAGCGCGCGACGCTGGTCGGGCTCGGTCTCAACAAGATGCACAAGCAGCGCACGCTGGAGGATACGCCCTCCGTGCGCGGCATGATCGCCGCCGTCCAGCATCTCGTCCGCGTCGTGGACGAGGGCTGAGCGAGAGCGCAGGAGAACCCAGATGAAACTCAACGATCTGCGTGACAAGGACGGCGCGACGCATTCCAAGAAGCGTCTCGGCCGCGGCATCGGCTCCGGCTCCGGCAAGACCGCCGGCCGCGGCGTCAAGGGTCAGAAGGCGCGCTCCGGCGTTGCCGTCAACGGCTTCGAGGGTGGCCAGATGCCTCTCTATCGGCGCCTGCCCAAGCGTGGCTTCAACAACATCTTCGCCAAGAGCTTCACCGTCGTTTCGCTGGCCCGCATCCAGGTCGCCATCGACGCCAAGAAGCTGGACACCAAGGCAACCGTGACCGCTGACTCGCTTGTTGCAGCCGGCGTGATCCGTCGAGTCAAGGACGGCGTGCGGATCCTGTCCGACGGCGAGATCACGGCAAAGCTCGACTTCGACGTTGCCGGCGCCTCCAAGGCCGCCATCGAGAAGATCGAAAAGGCCGGCGGTTCGGTCAAGCTGCCGGAGAAGAAGGCGGCTGCCGAGTAATGGCGATCTGAAGCGCGGTCGGCAAGGCGGCTTCCGTTTCTGTCGATCATCGCGCTTTGATCCGCTCAATCAGGTGGCCGCGTCAACGCGGCCGCTTGCATGTTTAGGGCCCGGAGCTTATCTCGTGAGCCTGGGTGAGACGCGCCTGACCCCACGGGCCAACAAGCGTTACCAAGCGGAGAATCAGGCATGGCTTCGGCTGCTGAACAATTAGCCTCGAATCTGAATTTCTCGGCCTTCGCCAAGGCGGAGGATCTGAAGAAACGCATCTGGTTCACCATCGGCGCGCTGCTCGTCTATCGCCTCGGTACCTACATTCCGCTTCCCGGCATCAATCCAGACGCCTTTGCGCAGGCTTTTTCCTCGCAGAGCAAAGGCGTGCTCGGCATGTTCAACATGTTCGCCGGCGGCGCCGTGCAGCGCATGGCGATCTTTGCCCTCGGCATCATGCCTTACATTTCCGCGTCCATCATCATGCAGCTGATGACCTCGGTCATCCCATCACTGGAAGCGCTGAAGAAGGAAGGCGAGCAGGGCCGCAAGGTCATCAAC
This sequence comes from Mesorhizobium sp. ES1-1, assembly GCF_020164785.1. Classification (GTDB taxonomy): domain Bacteria; phylum Pseudomonadota; class Alphaproteobacteria; order Rhizobiales; family Rhizobiaceae; genus Mesorhizobium. The sequence continues at coordinate 288,627 of NZ_JAIUGX010000007.1, forward strand.
CAATACACGCGCTACGGCACCGTGCTGCTGGCGCTGGTCCAGGCCTATGGTATTTCGGTGGGCCTCGAGGGCGGCAACGGCATCGTCAGCGATCCCGGCATGTTCTTCCGCATCTCAACTGTCGTCACGCTGGTTGGCGGCACAATGTTCCTGATGTGGCTCGGTGAGCAGATCACCGCGCGCGGCATCGGCAACGGCATTTCGCTGATCATCTTCTCCGGCATCGTCGCCGGCCTGCCGCACGCCATCTCAGGCACTCTGGAACTCGGCCGTACCGGCGCGCTTTCGACCGGCCTGATTCTGGCGATCATCGTCTTGGCCGTCGTCGTCATCGCACTCATCGTGTTCTTTGAGCGCGCTCAGCGCCGCCTGCTGATCCAATATCCGAAACGCCAGGTCGGCAATCGGATGTTCCAGGGCGATACCTCGCACCTGCCGTTGAAGCTCAACACATCGGGCGTCATCCCGCCGATCTTCGCTTCGTCGCTGCTGTTGCTGCCGGCGACTGTCGCCGGCTTCTCGCAGACGACCAATCTGCCGGGCTGGGCAAGCACAGTGCTGGCCTCGCTTGGCCACGGCCAGCCGCTCTACATGGCGTTCTACGCCGCGATGATCGTGTTCTTCGCCTTCTTCTACACCGCGATTGTCTTCAACCCGAAGGACACCGCCGACCAGCTCAAGAAGCATTCGGGCTTCATCCCCGGCTATCGTCCGGGCGAGCGCACCGCCGATTACATCGATTACGTTCTTACCCGCATCACTGTCGTCGGCGCCATTTACCTGGTGCTGGTATGCCTGCTGCCGGAGTTCCTGATCTCGGCGACTGGCGTACCGTTCTACCTCGGTGGCACATCGCTTCTGATCGTGGTCAGTGTCACGCTCGATACCGTCGCGCAGATCCAGGGCCATCTGATCGCGCATCAGTATGAAGGCTTGATCAAGAAGTCGAAGTTGCGTGGGGGAAAGAAAGCCAGATGAGGTTGATATTGCTTGGGCCGCCAGGGGCGGGCAAGGGGACGCAAGCACAAAGACTGGTAGAAAAACACGGCATACCACAGCTCTCGACGGGCGATATGCTGCGGGCTGCCGTCCAGGCCGGCACCGAGGTCGGCAAGCGCGCCAAGGCGGTCATGGATGCCGGTGAACTGGTCTCGGACGCCATCGTCAACGCCATCGTCGCCGAGCGCATCGACCAGGCTGATTGCGCCAAGGGCTTCATCCTCGATGGATACCCGCGCACCCTGGTGCAGGCTGATGCCGTCGATGCGATGCTCGCGCAACGTGGCATGAGCCTCGACATCGTCATCGAGCTCGTCGTCGACGACCGGGCGTTGGTCGGACGGATTGTCAAACGGGCTGATGATGCCAAGGCTGCCGGCCAGCCGGTCCGGAAGGACGACAACCCCACGGTGTTCGAAGACCGTCTACGGGAATATTACAAGAAGACCGCCCCGCTGATCGGCTACTACTACGCCAAGGGCAAACTCAAGGCCGTCGACGGCATGGCGGACATCGATGCGGTCACCGGCGAGATCGAAACTGTGCTTGCGGCGACGGTCGGGGGACCGGAGCCGGTAAATTAACGATTGTACTTGACGGCACCCGCTCGCTGCGGTATGGCGGCCCGTCTTCCTACAGGCATGGGCTTTGCTTGTCCGCAAGGGCAAGGGCAGCCGCTTTGACTGGAAACTCCCGCATGGGCCGGCCTCCACCGGACGCGGGGCAACGTAAAGATTGCGCCGTGCTTGTCTTTTAAGAGGTCGGGCGGCCCACATGGAGCAGAGAAGAATATGGCTCGTATAGCCGGCGTCAACATTCCGACCAATAAGCGCGTTGTCATTGCGCTTCAGTACATTCACGGCATCGGCAAGAAGTTCGCCCAGGAGATCGTCGACAAGGTCGGCATCCCGGCCGAACGCCGTGTCAACCAGCTGACCGACGCGGAAGTGCTGCAGATCCGCGAGACTATCGACCGCGACTACCAGGTCGAAGGCGACCTGCGCCGCGAAGTGTCGATGAACATCAAGCGTCTGATGGACCTCGGCTGCTACCGCGGCCTGCGTCACCGCCGCTCGCTGCCGGTTCGCGGCCAGCGCACGCATACCAATGCACGCACCCGCAAGGGCCCGGCCAAGTCGATCGCCGGCAAGAAGAAGTAAGTCAGCGAATAGCACGCCACCCATTAGCGATTAGGGAGTCCTATCGCTAGTGGCTGCGCACTATTCGCTTTTAAAGGTGGAGCCGCTGGTATTACGGCGGTGTAGAGATCAATCGAAAGGACCATCATGGCCAAGGAAGCCGCTCGTGTTCGCCGTCGCGAACGCAAGAACATCTCGTCGGGCGTTGCCCACGTCAATTCGACCTTCAACAACACGATGATCACCATCACCGACGCGCAGGGCAACTCGATTGCCTGGTCGTCGGCCGGTGCCCAGGGCTTCAAGGGTTCGCGCAAGTCGACCCCGTTCGCCGCCCAGATGGCTGCCGAGGACGTCGCCAAGAAGGCCCAGGAACACGGCATGCGCATGCTTGAGGTCGAGGTCTGCGGACCCGGCTCCGGTCGTGAATCGGCATTGCGCGCCCTGCAGGCGGCCGGCTTCACCATCACCTCGATCCGTGATGTGACGCCGATCCCGCATAATGGCTGCCGCCCGCGCAAGAAGCGTCGCGTCTAAGCATTTATCGAACGCCGCGCGAGCGCCCCACGGGCGTTCCTCCACGGCATTCCAGGTCGCCCGCCACGATTGGATGGTGGCGGGTCAACGGAAGGAAAGCATCATGATCCAGAAAAATTGGCAGGAACTGATCAAGCCGAACAAGATCGAGTTCTCGTCGAAGAAGAAGACGCTGACCACGCTGGTCGCGGAGCCGCTCGAGCGTGGCTTTGGCCTCACCCTCGGCAATGCCCTGCGTCGCGTGCTTTTGTCTTCGCTGCGCGGTGCGGCCGTTACCGCCGTGCAGATCGACGGCGTTCTGCATGAATTCTCGTCCATCGCCGGTGTGCGCGAGGACGTGACCGATATCGTTTTGAACATCAAGGAGATCGCCATCCGCATGGAAGGCGACGGCCCCAAGCGCATGGTCGTGCGCAAGCAGGGACCGGGCGCTGTTCTGGCCGGCGACATCCAGACGGTTGGCGACGTCGAAATCCTCAACCCCGATCACGTCATCTGCACGCTGGACGAAGGCGCTGAAATCCGCATGGAATTCACCGTCGACACTGGCAAAGGTTACGTGCCGGCTGACCGCAACCGTGCAGAGGACGCACCGATCGGACTCATCCCGGTCGACAGCCTCTATTCGCCGGTCAAGAAGGTTTCCTATAAGGTTGAGAACACCCGCGAGGGCCAGGTTCTCGACTATGACAAGCTGACCATGACCATCGAGACCGACGGCTCGATCACCGGCGAGGACGCGGTGGCTTTCGCCGCCCGCATCCTGCAGGACCAGCTTGGCCTGTTCGTCAATTTCGACGAGCCGCAGAAGGAAGTCGCCGCCGAAGCCGTCACCGAGCTCGCCTTCAATCCGGCGCTGCTCAAGAAGGTCGACGAACTCGAGCTCTCTGTGCGTTCGGCCAACTGCCTGAAGAACGACAACATCGTCTACATCGGCGATCTGATCCAGAAGACCGAAGCCGAGATGCTGCGCACCCCGAACTTCGGCCGCAAGTCGCTGAACGAGATCAAGGAAGTCCTGGCGGCGATGGGCCTGCACCTCGGCATGGAAGTGCCGGACTGGCCGCCGGAAAACATCGAAGACCTCGCGAAGCGTTACGAAGATCAATATTGAGCATGAATTCCAAGGATCGGGCGACCGCTCGATCCGACGGTCATGCGGAAAACCATCAGAGGTCTTGGCCTCTTGAACAACTGAAGAAGGAAATGAGCCATGCGCCACGGTTTTAAAGGCCGTCGCTTCGCCAGAAGCATCAGCCATCGCAAGTCGATGTTCGCCAACCTCGCCGTGTCGCTGCTCGAGCACGAGCAGATCGTCACCACCCTGCCGAAGGCGAAGGATCTGCGTCCGATCGTCGAGAAGCTGGTGACGCTCGGCAAGCGCGGCGACCTGCACGCCCGCCGTCAGGTGATCGCGCAGATCGGCAATGAAGGCGTCGTCAAGCGCCTGTTCGAAACCATTGCGCCGCGTTACGCCGACCGCAATGGCGGTTATCTGCGCATCATGAAGGCCGGCTTCCGCCACGGCGACAACGCCGCTATGGCCGTCATCGAATTCGTCGATCGCGACACTTCGGCCAAAGGCGCCGGCGACCGCGCCCGCATCGAAGCCGAAGGCACCGATTCGGGCGCCGAGGCCGCATAAGGTCCGGCTTCCAGGATTGAATTCAAAGGGGCCCCCCGGGGCCCCTTTTTGTTGTCTGATGGCAGGCAAATTGCGGACGTGAGCTGACACAAGGCCACCTGCCCAAAATAATCGGATTTCAGCGGCTTAGCCTTTCATTTTGCACAATCGTCGGGACAATGGCGCCGGAACCCGCCTTGGAGGATTCGTGAATGCGCCCTAACAGACTGTCCCTTGTCCTGGTCTTTGCCATGATGGCGTTGGCGGCCGCACCTATGGTCAGGCAGGCATGGGCCGAGGACGCCAAGACAGATCCGGGCCTGTCCGATGTCTTGACCGATCTGCTGCATGGCGTCGAAGGCGAGAACGCCACGTCCGGCCCCGACAAGCGCGTGCCGTTCGGCCGCGAGGAAGTGCAGTTGTCGTTCGCGCCGCTGGTGAAGCAGACCGCTCCGGCCGTAGTCAACGTCTACGCTTCGCAGACCGCCAAGGTGACGTCGCCTTTCGACGGTGATCCCTTCTTCGAGGAATTCTTCGGCCGTTCGCAGCCACGCGCCCAATCTTCGCTCGGTTCCGGCGTGCTGGTCGACCCGACCGGCATCGTCGTGACCAACTACCACGTCATCAAGGATGCCGATCAGGTCAAGGTGGCGACCGCGGATGGCCGCGAGTTCGAGAGCAAGGTGATGCTCAAGGACGAGTCGCTCGATCTGGCGGTGCTCAAGATCTCCGCTGACAAGCCTTTTCCCGTCATTGCCATAGGCGATTCCGACGCACTTGAGGTCGGCGACCTGGTGCTGGCCATCGGCAATCCCTTCGGCGTCGGCCAGACCACCACCAGCGGCATCGTCTCGGCGCTTGCCCGCAGCCATATCGGTGTGGCCGACTCGAGCTTCTTCATTCAGACCGATGCGGCCATCAACCCCGGCAATTCCGGCGGAGCGCTGATCAACATGGGCGGTCAGCTGGTCGGCATCAACACGGCGATCTATAGCCGCAGCGGTGGCTCTATAGGCATCGGCTTCGCCATCCCGTCGAACATGGTCCGCGCCTTCGCCGACGCTGCCAAGGCCGGCCTCGACTTCTTCGAGCGCCCCTATATAGGCGCTGAGTTCGAGGCGGTTACACCGCAGATCGCCGAATCGCTGGGCATGGAGAAGCCAACCGGCGCGCTGGTCTCGTCGGTAGAGCCGACCGGACCGGCCGCCAAGGCAGGCCTCAAGCCCGGCGACGTCGTGCTGCAACTCAACGGCAAGCAGATCGACAGCATCGAGGCGCTGGATTATCGCATGGCGACGCTGTCGATCGGCACCACAGCCAATTTCGCGGTCCTGACCAAGGGCCAGCAGGCGGCGATGGACATTGCGCTGGAACGCGCGCCCGAGGGCATGAAGGCGGCTGAAGTCACATTGCGTGGCCGCAGCCCCTTTTCCGGCGCCAAGGTGGCGGAACTGTCGCCGAGGCTCGCCCAGCGGCTTGGCCTGCGCACCGACATCAAGGGTGTCACCGTAGTCGATATCAACCGCGACTCTCCGGCCGCCGACTTCGGCTTCCAGCCAGGCGACATCGTGCGCGAAGTGAACGGCACCACCATCGAAACCGCGGCGGCGCTGGAGCAGGCCGCCAAGACGGATACACGCTGGTGGCGCTTTACGGTCGAGCGCGGCGGGCAGATACTGCGTCAGGTGTTGCGTTACTAAATCATGGCCCGTTCGTTCGGGCGGATGCTACGGCGAAAAAGAAGTGCATGGCCGATCTGTTCAGCGTCGATGAACCGGAAAGGGCGCCGCCCGGGCGGCCGCTGGCCGATAGGCTGCGCCCAAAGACGCTCGGTGAAGTCGTCGGTCAGGAACATCTGACCGGCCCCGACGGCGCGCTCACCCGGCTGATCGGTTCCGGTTCGCTGGGTTCCATGATCTTCTGGGGTCCGCCGGGCACCGGCAAGACGACGGTGGCCCGGTTGCTGGCCGGTGAAACCAGCCTGGCCTTCGAGCAGATCTCGGCGGTCTTTTCCGGTGTCGCCGATCTTAAGAAAGTTTTCGAGGCAGCCAAGCTGCGCCGCACCAACGGCCGCCAGACCCTGCTATTCGTGGACGAAATCCATCGCTTCAACCGCGCGCAGCAAGATTCCTTTCTTCCTGTGATGGAGGACGGGACGGTGGTTCTGGTCGGCGCCACCACCGAAAACCCGTCCTTCGAACTCAACGCTGCTCTCTTGTCCCGTGCCCGGGTGCTAGTCTTCCAATCGCTCGGCGAAGAGAGCATCGCCAAGCTGATGGCGCGGGCGGAGGAGACCGAGGGCAGGGCGTTGCCACTCGATGACGAGGCGCGGGCGATGCTCATCCGCATGAGCGACGGCGACGGCCGTGCGTCCCTGACGCTGGCGGAAGAAGTCTGGCGGGCAGCCAAGCCCGGCGAGATCTTCAACGCGGAGGGCCTGCAGCGCATCGTGCAGCGGCGTGCGCCGATCTATGACAAGGGCCAGGACGGCCACTACAATCTGATCTCGGCGCTGCACAAATCCGTGCGCGGCTCCGATCCCGACGCTGCGCTTTACTATCTCGCGCGCATGTTCGATGCCGGCGAGGACCCGCTCTATCTCGGCCGCCGGCTGGTGCGCATGGCCATGGAGGACATCGGACTTGCCGACCCGCAGGCACTGGTCGTAGCCAATGCGGCCAAGGACGCCTACGACTATCTCGGCTCCCCGGAGGGCGAACTGGCCTTCGCCGAGGCGACCGTCTATCTCGCCACCGCGCCGAAATCCAACGCGGTCTACACTGCCTTCAAGGCGGCCACCCGAGCCGCCAAGGAACACGGCTCGCTGCTGCCGCCCAAGCATATCCTCAATGCGCCCACCAAGCTGATGAAGGAAGAGGATTACGGCGCCGGCTATCGGTACGATCACGATGAGCCGGAGGCGTTTTCGGGCCAGGACTATTTTCCAGAAAAGATGGGCCGCCAGGTCTTCTATGATCCGCCCGAGCGCGGCTTCGAGCGCGACATCAGAAAGCGTCTCGACTATTGGGCGAAGCTCCGCAAAGAGAGGGAATAGCACGCTTTGCGTGCTTCTTTGGTCGTCACCCCGCGAGATCAGGCCTCGCCCTGGGGTATCTCCACATCGCTTGTTCTCCATGCGATGCTGGTCGCCGCGTTGGCCTTGATGCCATTGCCAAAGCTGCCGAAGCGCGTGGAAGAGGAACGGGTATCGGTGGACATCGTGACGCTTGCCGAGTTCGAGGCGGCAACGAGGCCGCCACCGATCAAGGCCGCGGTCGAAGCGCCCACCGCAGTGCAGCCGCGCGGTTCGAGCCGGTCTCCAGCTCAACGAGCCCCCGCGCCAGGCATGATCCGGGCGACCGAGATGCTGTCCGCCAAGACGCTGGCCAACCCTCGCAGCCGGCAGGCGCGCGCCGATCTCGCCACCTTCGCTTCCGACGAACGCATGGTCCAACTATGCGATCTCAAGGCGATGGACCAGATCCGACGATGGCGCACGGATTTTCAGCCTGAGCGCGTGGTGCCCTATGCGACGGCGCAGGAGAAAATCACTGGAACCACGATTGCCGCCAATGGCGCGGCTTTCCGCAGTCGTGGAAACTGGTATCGTCTCAAGTTCAGGTGCGAACTCGCTGGAGACGGCGAAAGCGTCGTCGGCTTCGAATTTCTGGTTGGCGATCTGGTACCAAGGACACAATGGGACGAGCTTGGCTTGCCGGCGATGCATTGACGGGATCCGGCAGGATTCACCAGGTCAGCCGCCGGCTGCGATCTCATGCCGTTGTATGGCGACCCAAAAGACCTTATCAAGGCGCACGGCCGGGCGGTGGCCGTTGCCCAGATTTGGCATCTCACTCGCAACAGGATCGCGCTACGCGCGTGGAAAAATGACAAAAACGCTTCGCAAATCCCTTCGCAAATTCGCCATCGCCATCCCGCTTCTGGCCCTCGGCTTTTATTTCATCCCCATCCTGACGACGATCTTCATCGTCTGTGGTCTGATCGACGTGCTGCGCAACGACAGGAAGGACGTTTCGCTTTTTTCAGGCTATTTTCTCGGCAATGGCCTGTTCACCTGGTTGCTTTCGCCGTTCAACCTGCTGGTCGATCTCCTCTGCTACAGGAATCCCGGCGTGTGGAAGCTGGAGCAGTTTCCCCCCGACTATCAGCGCGAAGTCAATGAAGTCCTCAGTGTCTTCAAGGCGCGGCAGGACGAGATCATCGCCGACATCGACGCCAATTTCGGCGCCGGCCGGCGCGGCATGTATGTCTACCAATGGTACGGCAAGCACAAGATCGACAACGTTGCGGAATTCAACAAGGATTTCAAATACATCAAGACCATTGCCGTCTCTGTCTTCAGCAAGCGCGAATCGACCTCCTGGCACTTCGGGCCGCTACGGCTCAGCCTCCGCATCCTCTACAATCTGATTCCGGTGAAGTCGGAGATTTTCGTCGAATGCGGCAACGTCAAGAACTACTGGCATGACAATCCGCTGTTCATCTTCGACGACACGCTGCTGCATCGATCGGTCAATCAATATGACGGCCGCCGCTACTGCGTGTTCATGGATATTATCCGTCCGTCGCCTTTCCCTGGGCTCATCGCCGGCTTGCTCGCCATCGTCTCGGTGAGTGTCGAGCGCATCAATTCCATGTTCTACAAGAACTGGAAGATGATAGGCTCGACCAAGCCGAGGAAGGTTGAAAACACCTGAGCTGCCGGCCTAGGCGGCGCCTGGCCCGTTCAACCATCTGTGTTGGACTGGAAGCCTTGTCCATGGGGTGAGGGATTGACGCTGCCGCGTCGAAGGAGGCAGGAGACGATCATGGCCAATCTCCTTCTCGTTGTGATCGGCGGCGGCATAGGCGCGGGGCTCCGGCATCTTGCCAATATGGGCGCACTCCGCCTCGTCGGACCTAACTACCCCTGGGGCACGATCGCTATCAACATCCTTGGCTCCTTCTTGATGGGCCTGTTCATCGCCTCGTTGATGCGGCGCGGCGGACCCAACGAACTCAGGCTCTTCGTCGCAACCGGCATTCTGGGTGGGTTCACGACCTTCTCGGCCTTTTCGCTGGACTTCGCCACCTTGTGGGAGCGCGGCGCGACCCTTCCGGCCTTCGCCTACGCCCTTGCAAGCGTCCTTGGAGCCATTACCGCCCTGTTTATGGGACTTTGGCTCGCAAGAAGCTTGCCATAGTGCTATTGCGGCGCCGAGAGCAGGCGAAGCCCTGCCCGGAACCGGACAAGCGACAAGACCATGGCAGGCGTTGAACAGATTGCGGTTGAGGCTGGCGAGGCGGGCATGCGGCTCGACCGCTGGTTCAAAACCCACTTCCCGGGCCTCGGCTTCGGCCATTTGCAGAAGCTGCTGCGCTCTGGCCAGATTCGCGTCGATGGCGGCCGGGTCAAGGCCGACACCCGCGTCGAGCCCGGCCAGATGGTCCGCGTTCCGCCGCTTGAGGTCGACAAGAAGGGCGAAAGCGCGCTGACCGGTCATTCGATCCGTAATCAGGGCGACGCCGACGTCCTGGCCAAGATGCTGATCCATGAGGATCCGAAGGTCTTCGTCTTCAACAAGCCGGCTGGGCTGGCAGTGCAGGGTGGCTCCGGCGTCACCCGCAATGTCGACGACATGCTGGAAGCGTGGCGCAACCAGAAGGGCGAGAAGCCGCGGCTGGTTCACAGGCTGGACCGCGACACGTCAGGCGTGCTGGTTGTCGCCCGTACGCGGTTGGCCGCCATGAAATTGTCGGAGGCGTTTCGCGCCCGCGAGACCAAGAAGACATATTGGGCCCTGGTCAAGGGCGTGCCGCCCAAGCGCGAAGACAAGATTTCGACATGGCTGATCAAGGAGCCGACCCCCGACGGCGACCGCGTCCGTGTCGCCGCGCACGGTGAAAAAGGCGCCGATCATGCCGTGTCCTACTATCGCATAATCGAGCAGGCGGCGCAGACGATGACTTGGTTGGAGATGGAACCCTATACGGGCCGCACTCATCAGCTACGCGTCCATGCCGCCTATCTCGGCTGTCCGATCATCGGAGATCCGAAATATTTCGAGGCCGACACCAACTGGGATTTCCCCGGCGGCATCCAGAATCGCCTGCATCTGCACGCGCGCCGCATCATCATTCCCCATCCCGACAAAGGCGTCATCGACGTCACCGCGCCGATGCCGCCGCATATGCGCCAGAGCTGGAACCTGATCGGCTTCGACGACGCCAGCGCGGAGGACTGATTGTGAGCGGCGCCACAGGCGCGTTCGACCGGCGGGAGTCGGTCGACATGGCGGCCGCCGCCATCATGGTCGGGTTGACCTTTTCTTGGGGCCTGAACTACGTCGCCGCCAAGATCTCCTACGCCGGCTACGACCCCGTCTTCCTGTCGATCGCGCGCTCCATCATTGGCGGCCTTTGTGTTTACGCCTGGTGCAGGTGGCGCGGCATTGCGCTTTTCACGCGCGATCGAACATTGCCCGCGGGCATCGCCGTGGGCGTAATCTTCGGGGTCGAGTTCCTTTGCCTCTATGTCGGCCTGGAGCACACGACCGTTGCCCGCAACACCTTACTGGTCAACACCATGCCGTTCTGGATGCTGGTCGGAGGCCATTTCCTGCTCGGCGAGCCAATCACGCTGCGCAAGTTCCTCGGATTGGTGCTTGCCTTCGCCGGTCTTGCCGCAGTCTTCTCCGACCAGCTTGGCGGGGGCGGGGACATGCTGTTCGGCGACCTCCTCAGCCTGGCTGCAGGGTTTTTCTGGGCCTTGACCAACATCCTGATCAAGCGGACGAGGCTGGCCGAGGCAAGCGCCGAGAAGCTGTTGCTCTATCAGCTCTGCGGCGCCGCGATCGTTGGCCTGCTGGTGTTGCCTTTGGCCGGTCCCTCCATCCGCGACCCTGCCTTACTGCCGACATTGGCCCTGCTTTTCCAGGCGATCTACATCGTCGCCTTCACCTATGTTCTGTGGTTCTGGCTGCTGCGCCGCTATCCTGCCTCGAGCCTGTCCAGTTTCACTTTCCTGTCTCCGGTCTTCGGCGTCTTGTGCGGGGCCGTGATCTTGAATGAACCGCTTACCATGCGCATCTTTCTAGCACTTGGCCTGATTGCCCTCGGCCTGATCATCGTCAACCGGCCTTCGCGCAAACTGGCGCCGCTGTAAGGAGCACCTTCCATGCGCGACATCCTCAACGACCTCGAAGCAGGTAAGTATCTTTCCGATCCAGATCCGGTGCGCCGTGCCCAGATCCAGATGAAAACGCCCCTGCCCAAGCGCTTCTATGAGACAGCCTCGGTGGCGCCTGTTGCAGAAGGTTTCGCGGTGCATCTGGATGGCAAGCCGGTGCGCACGCCGGGCAGGGCGTTGCTTGTGCTGCCGACGCAAGCAGCTGCGGCGCTGATCGCCGATGAGTTCGCCGCCCAGGGCGAAACGATCGATCCGGTGACGATGCCGGTGATGCGCCTGGTCAACACCGCGATCGACGGCGTCGCCGGCAACACGTTGCCAGTGCAGGAAGATATCTTGCGCTTTGCCTCTTCCGATTTGCTTTGTTACCGCGCCGATGCCCCGCAAGGGCTGGTCGACCGGCAGAACCAGCACTGGGATCCTGTCCTTGACTGGGCGCGCGGCAGCCTGGGCGCGCGTTTCAATCTCGCCGAGGGCATCATCCATGTCGAGCAGCCACGCGAAACCATCGACGCGCTCGGTGTTCATCTCAGCCGGCGGGCCGATCCGTTGCGGCTGGCCGCCATTCACCTCATGACAACGCTGACCGGCTCCGCCCTGCTGGCGCTGGCCGTCGATTCGGGCGAACTCGACGTCGAGGCTGCCTGGGCAGCCGGCCATGTCGATGAGGACTGGCAGATCGAGCACTGGGGGCAGGACGCGGAGGCCGTGGCGCGCCGCGCCGCACGCAAGCGGGACATGCTGGCCGCGGTCAGACTGCTCGAAGCCCTAAAGGGCTGATGGCTCGCTTGGCGCGGCCATGCCGCACCGCACCTAATACCAAAGTCATAATCCCAAAGCAGCGCTGACGCTGCCGACGGCTTTCTGTCATTTTTTCCGTGATGGCAGTGCTTGAGTCCGCGTTCGGAGGAGGACGCGGACAATCACGCGCGGCATCGAGGACAAGCGTCTCACGGGAGGAGGACAAATCCATGGCAATCGCATCGACCGCCGGCGGAGCCAGCCGCGGCATGACAAGGGAGGAGAAGAAAGTCATCTTCGCTTCCTCGCTCGGCACCGTTTTCGAATGGTATGATTTCTATCTCTACGGTTCGCTGGCAGTGTTCATCGGATCGACGTTTTTCAGTCCGACCATCCCGGAGGCGACGCGTAACATTTTCGCATTGCTGGCTTTCGCCGCCGGCTTCCTCGTACGTCCGTTCGGCGCACTGCTGTTCGGCCGTATCGGCGATCTTGTCGGTCGCAAATACACTTTCCTCGTCACCATGACGATCATGGGCCTGTCGACCTTCCTGGTCGGCCTGCTGCCGGGCTACGCCACCTTGGGGATCGCGGCTCCCGTGATCCTGATTATCCTGCGCATGCTGCAGGGCCTGGCATTGGGCGGCGAATATGGCGGCGCCGCCACCTATGTCGCCGAACACGCACCGGACAATCGCCGCGGCTACTACACGTCATGGATACAGACCACGGCCACGCTCGGACTGTTTCTGTCGCTGATCGTGATCCTGATCGTCCAGGCGTCGCTGAGCAAGGAAAACTACGCCGCCTGGGGCTGGCGCATTCCGTTCATCGTATCCTTCCTGCTGCTCGGCATCTCCATCTGGATACGGTTGTCACTCTCCGAATCTCCGACTTTTCAGAAGATGAAGGATGAAGGCAAAGGCTCGAAGGCGCCGCTGACGGAAGCCTTTGGTCAGTGGAAGAACGCCAAGATCGCCATCCTGGCGCTGCTCGGCCTCACCGCCGGGCAGGCCGTGGTTTGGTACAATGGCCAGTTCTACGCGCTGTTCTTCCTGCAGAACGTTCTCAAGGTCGATGCGCAGTCGGTCAATATCATGATCGCCATCGCGCTGGCGCTCGGCTCGGTCTTCTTTGTGGTGTTTGGCTGGCTCTCCGACAAGATCGGCCGCAAGCCGATCATCATGGCGGGTCTAGCGCTCGCCATCGTCTGCACATTCCCGCTGTTCAAAGCGTTGACCTGGGCCGCCAATCCGGCGCTTGCCACGGCCCAGCAGAATACGCGCGCGACAGTGACCGCGGCGCCGGGTGATTGCAGGTTCCAGTTCAATCCGGTCGGAACCGCCAAGTTCACCACCTCCTGCGACATCGCCACCTCATTCCTGACCAAGAACTCGGTTCCTTATGACGTGGTATCGACGGCGCCGGCCGGAACGGCTGCGTCGGTCAAGATCGGCAATGAAACGGTGGAGTCCTACGACGCGATCGCCGCCGGCGATCAGGCCAAGGCCAAGGACGCCGCCTTCGTCAAGGCCCTGAATACGTCTCTGCAAGACAGCGGCTATCCGCTGAAGCGCGCGGCAATCAAGATCCCGGACCAGAAGCTCGACGCATTTATCGCGGCCAATCCGGAACTCAAGCTCGATGCGGCTACCATCCGCGCCGGCGAGAAGGTGACGGTCCCCACCGATCAGGCGGTGAAGGACAAGCTTTTGACAGCTGACGAGGCAGCAGGAGCGACCGAAGTCACCGTCTATACCATACCGGGCGGTGGCGCCTTCGCCATGTTCGCTGATCCGGCCGGCATCAACTGGCCGATGACCATCGGCATCCTGTTCATCCTGGTGTTGTTCGTGACCATGGTTTACGGGCCGATTGCCGCGATCCTGGTCGAGATGTTCCCGACCCGCATCCGCTACACCGGTATGTCGTTGCCTTATCACATCGGCAATGGCTGGTTCGGCGGCTTGCTGCCGGCGACAGTGTTCGCTCTCAGCGCCTATAAGGGCGATATCTACTATGGCTTGTGGTATCCGGTGGTCATCGCCGCGATGTCTCTGGTGATCGGTATGATCTTTGTCAGGGACACGTTGGGAACAAATCTGCACACCAAGCAGTAAACGCGACCCGTCAGACAATGAAAAACCCGGCGCGACACTCGCGCCGGGTTTTCCATTGGTTTGATCAAGCGGCGGGAAAAGTCTAGCTGCGCCTGTCCTGTCTTGCGTCCTCGATGGCCGCGTCATGATACCAGCCGTCACCGAAATCAGTTCGTACACCATGTAGCGAGGCTAGCTCTGCTGCAAACTTAGCCCTATCGCTCAAATATGAGGCAGACGCACGCGTTGTCAGCGGAAACATCAAAATTTTTGCCGACGGTCGGGTGGAAACGCTTTCCATTGTCGGGCTCCTTTCTCTGATTGAACCTGATCGATTCAATTCTCCCGAAGATAGGGCCTGCAATCAAATTAGGCAATATGCTTACAAAAAGATCGGTATTTGCCTACCATTTGTGCAAGTTCTGGCAGTGAGCGGTCGCGATGCACCGTTTACACCGCCGCCGGGTTTTGCATTCATTTTGTCGCACGTTACGGAGCCAGAATGGCACATGATTTGCTTTTTAGTGAAGCGGCAGGTCGGCTGCTGGCTGGGTCGGCATGCGCGGACGCCACCGGAGTCTTCTGATCAAGCAACGAGAGGCTAGAATGACGAAATACAAGCTCGAGTACATTTGGCTCGATGGATATACCCCGGTTCCCAACCTCCGCGGCAAAACGCAGATCAAGGAGTTCGCGGAGTTCCCGACCCTTGAGGAACTGCCGCTGTGGGGCTTCGATGGTTCTTCTACGCAGCAGGCCGAAGGCCACAGCTCCGATTGCGTGCTGAAGCCGGTCGCCGTGTATCCCGATCCGGCCCGTACGAATGGTGTGCTGGTGATGTGCGAAGTCATGATGCCCGATGGCGTGACGCCGCACGCTTCCAACAAGCGCGCCACCATCCTCGATGACGAGGGAGCCTGGTTCGGCTTCGAGCAGGAATATTTCTTCTACAAGGACGGTCGCCCGCTCGGCTTCCCCGAGAGTGGCTATCCCGCACCGCAGGGTCCGTACTACACCGGCGTCGGTTACTCCAATGTCGGCTCCGTAGCGCGCACCATCGTCGAAGAACATCTCGACCAGTGCCTGGCGGCCGGCATCAACCATGAAGGCATCAACGCCGAAGTGGCCAAAGGCCAGTGGGAATTCCAGATCTTCGGCAAGGGCTCAAAGAGAGCCGCCGACCAGATGTGGATGGCCCGCTATCTCCTGCAGCGCCTGACCGAGAAATACGGCATCGACATCGAATACCACTGCAAGCCGCTCGGCGACACTGACTGGAACGGCTCCGGCATGCATGCCAACTTCTCGACCGCCTATATGCGCGAAGTCGGCGGCAAAGCCTATTTCGAATCGCTCATGGCGGCCTTCGACAAGAACCTCATGGACCACATCGCCGTCTACGGCCCGGACAATGACAAGCGCTTGACCGGCAAGCACGAGACCGCGCCGTGGAACAAGTTCAGCTATGGCATCGCTGATCGCGGCGCTTCGATCCGCGTCCCGCACTCCTTCATTAAGAACGACTATAAGGGTTATCTGGAAGACCGCCGCCCGAACTCGCAGGGTGACCCCTACCAGATCGCTTCACAGATCCTGAAGACGATTGCCTCGGTGCCAACCAGCGCCCAGGTTTCGGCTGCCGCCTAACCCTCGTTGGTTTTGGTCGATAGAGGCCCCGGCGTTCGCGCGGGGCCTTTTGTTCTGGGCGCCCAGAACGCGACGGAATTGGTGGAGGCGCCTTCCGTTTCGCCATATCGCTCGCGCATGACGTGGCTTGCTCGTTTGGAATGACGCCCGGCGCAATGATCGGCTGGGCCACCTTTGCGCGGCAAGCATATGGCGGAGTTGCGGAGCCGTAGTGCGCGCCGGCGTCGCTCGTGATTCGAGCGCTTGAAAGCCTGCCTCCAGTCTGCCAGAAGGGCCGCTTGGACTTGGCGTTGAGCGGGACGAAGCCATGAAGGCGTTTTTCGTGCAGATCAAATGTGAGCTTGGCAAATCCTATGAGGTTGCCAGCGCGCTTGCCGACGCCGAGATCGCTTCCGAGATATACTCCACTGCCGGAAACTACGATCTGCTGGCCAAATTCTACGTCGATGACGAGGAAGATGTCGGCCATTTCGTCAATGAGAAGGTGCAGATTCTCCCCGGCATCAAGGACACGTTCACGGTGGTCACGTTCCGGGCGTTCTAGCCGCCAAATGCACCTGCACCGGCACGATGCAGGGACCGATTAGGGTTGCGTGCGGACTGCCTATAATTGAGGCAGGGGCAACTTACTGGTCGCTTGCTCTCGCCAAATCACCGATTGCGCTTGATTTTCTCCGGCGACGCCAGTGAAATGACGTCACAGGGGAGTAAGCGATTGGCAGCGTTCGACGAAATGCTTCCGGAAGTTTCCGGATTGAGAAAACCGTATTCGGCTTATGATCGCTGGTTGAAGGAGCAGGATCCGGCCAGGCTCAACGAGAAGATGCAGGACGCCGAGCGGGTCTTCCGCAAGACCGGTATAACGTTTGCCGTCTATGGCGAACAGGAAGCGTCCGAACGGCTGATCCCGTTCGACATCGTCCCGCGCATCATTTCCGGCAATGAATGGCGGCGCCTGACGCAGGGCATTGAACAACGTGTTCAGGCGCTGAACGCTTTCCTCGACGATATTTACCATCGACAGGAAATCCTGCGCGCCGGACGCCTGCCGAGGGACCTGATCGCCAGGAACGAGGCTTTTTTGCCCGAGATGATCGGGGTCAGGCCGCCGGCCGGGGTCTACACCCACATCATCGGCGTCGACATCGTCCGCATCAGCGAGGACGAATTCTACGTGTTGGAAGACAATGCGCGCACGCCGTCCGGCGTCTCCTATATGCTGGAGAACCGTGAGACGATGATGCAGCTGTTTCCGGAGCTGTTCCAAAAGATCAAGGTGCGGCCGGTGGAGAATTACCCGCAGCTTCTGCGCCAGTCATTGGCAGCGGTGCGGCCCCAAAGCACCAAGGGCGCACCGACCATCGCCGTGCTGACGCCGGGCAGTTTCAACTCCGCCTATTTCGAACATGCCTTCCTTGCCGACCAGATGGGCGTGCAACTGGTTGAGGGTCAGGATCTGCGCGTCGTCGACGGCCATGTCGCAATGCGGACCACAGAAGGCTACAAGCAGATCGACGTGCTCTATCGCCGCGTGGACGATTCCTATCTCGATCCGCTGACTTTCCGCCCGGATTCCGCATTGGGCGTGCCCGGCATCATGGATGTCTACCGCGCCGGCAACATCACCATCGCCAACGCGCCCGGAACCGGTATCGCCGACGACAAGGCGATCTATTCCTATATGCCGGAGATCATCGAATTCTACACCGGCCGCAAGGCGATCCTGGGCAACATTCCAACCTGGCGCTGCTCCGAGCCGGACAGCCTGAAATATGTGCTCGAGCACATCGATGAATTGGTGATCAAGGAAGTACATGGTTCCGGCGGCTACGGAATGCTGGTCGGGCCGGCGGCGACCAAGAAGGAATGCGAGACCTTCGCCAAGAAACTGGCGGCGAGACCTTCGAATTATATCGCCCAGCCGACATTGGCATTGTCGACCTGCCCGATCCTGACCGACAAGGGTCTGGCGCCGCGCCATGTCGATCTCCGGCCTTACGTGCTCGTCTCCGACCGCATCCAGATCGTGCCCGGCGGTTTGACCCGTGTCGCGCTCAAGGAAGGTTCGTTGGTTGTGAATTCTTCGCAAGGCGGCGGCACCAAGGATACCTGGGTGCTGGATGATTGAATTTCACTTGAAGGGTTTTGGATGCTTTTAGGCCGCACTGCCGCCGGGCTTTACTGGATGAACCGCTATATCGAGCGGGCGGAGAACATGGCGCGTCTGGTCGATGCAGGCCTGCGCATGGCCTTGACCCGTACCCAAAGCGCGTCTGAGGAGTGGAGTTCCGTACTGCTCAGTGCAGGTTCGGACTTCACCTTCAGCCAGAAGTATCAGGAATACACCGCCGCCAACGTTGCCGATTTCCTGCTGCGCGACACCTCGAACCCATCGAGCACCATGGCGGCGATCGAAACGGCTCGCAACAATGCCCGCATGGTGCGCACGGCCCTGACGCGCGAGACGTGGGAGAGCATCAACGAGGCCTGGA
Source organism: Mesorhizobium sp. ES1-1 (assembly GCF_020164785.1). Taxonomy (GTDB): domain Bacteria; phylum Pseudomonadota; class Alphaproteobacteria; order Rhizobiales; family Rhizobiaceae; genus Mesorhizobium. The sequence goes on from NZ_JAIUGX010000007.1 coordinate 307,094, forward strand.
TGTCGCTGAAGCGCATCCTTGCAAGGCCAATCGACGAACGCGACCTACCCACCGTCCTCGATGCAATCAAGCGCGAGACGGCGCTGATCCGCGGGTCGTTCTACGGCACCATGCTTCGCAACGAGATCTTCGATTTTTCGCAACTCGGCACCTATGTCGAGCGCGCCGACAACACCGCGCGTATTCTCGACGTGAAATACTACGTGCTGTTGCCGTCGATCTCCTGGGTCGGTTCGACGCTCGACAACTATCAATGGGAGTCCATCCTGCGCTCCGTTTCGGCGCATCGGTCCTATCGCTGGGTCTATGAGGCGGATTACAAGCCTACCAATATAGCCGACTATCTCATCCTGAACGTCCGGATGCCGCGCTCGCTGACGTTTTGCTACCGCTTCCTGGCAGAGCATCTCAAATTCCTGAGCGACGACTATGGCGAACAGCACGCCTGCCACGCCACGGTCGAGAGGACACAAGCCATGTTGAGGGCAGGGTCGATCAAGAACATATTCGATGCCGGGCTGCACGAATTCCTGGCCAATTTCATTCAAGACAACACCAAGCTCGGCGACGAGATCGCGCTGGATTACCGGTTTAATTGAGCAAGGGTCCCAACCGAGGCACCGCGACAGTCGAGAGCGGTGGCCGGTTTCCGGACAAGGCTACACCCGCGAACGGAAACAGAGCATGCGGCTGAAGATCACCCACAGAACCGAGTACCGCTACGACGCGCCGGTGCAATATCTGTTGCAGCGGCTGCGGCTGCTCCCGGTGAGCGGATCGACGCAAACCGTCCTGTCCTGGAACCTCGACATCGAGGGCGCTCGCGAAGAGGTCCGGTTTGTCGATCATTTCGGCAATGATACAAGGTTGTTGAGCGTTGAGGGCGAGCGCGACTTCATCACGGTGGAAGCGGCCGGCGAAGTGGTGACACGTGACACTGCCGGTGTCTCGGGCCCGCATCAGGGCTTCACGCCCTTATGGCTGTACAGCCAGGAGACGCCGCTGACGATGATCGGCAACGGTGTTCGCGCACTGGCCGGCTCGGTCGGCGAGGGCGCCGATATCGAAAGGCTGCACCGCCTGATGGCTATCATCGGAGAACGCGTGGCCTATACTCCGGGCAGCACCACCGCGGCGACGCCTGCCGAGGAAGCGCTGGGGCTCAAGACCGGCGTCTGCCAGGACCACACCCATATCTTTGCCGCGGCGGCTCGCTGCATGGGTTTCCCGGCTCGCTACGTCAGCGGCTATCTGATGCTGGACGCCGCTGTGGAGCAGGCCGCAAGCCATGCTTGGGCCGAAGCCCATGTCTCTGGCCTCGGCTGGGTCGCCTTCGACGCGGCAAACGGAATTTCTCCCGACGAGCGTTATGTCAAGGTGGCAACCGGCCGGGATTATCGCGACGCGACCCCCGTGTCGGGAATTCGACTGGGACAGGCGCAAGAACGGCTTGCGGTTACGGTCACGGTGGAGCAGTAGTCGCCAAGGATTACTGCAAGAAGAGATTCCATGACCTATTGCGTCGGCCTGAAGATCGATGGCGGGCTTGTGTTCATGTCGGACACGCGCACGAACGCCGGCATGGATTCGATCTCCACCTTCCGCAAGATGCATGTCTGGGAAGAGCCGGGCGAGCGCGTCATCGTCTTGATGTCCGCAGGCAACCTTGCGACGACGCAGGCGGTGGTCAGCCTCCTCGACGAGCGCACCAAGGCGATTTCGGAGCGACACTCCACGCTGCTGGAAACGCCGTCCATGTACCAGACGGTGAGGATGGTCGGCGAGATGGTCAAGGAGGTGATCGCCAGTTCGTCGCCCGTGGGCGAAAAGGCGGATTCCTATTTCAATGCCTCCTTCATCCTCGGCGGCCAGATCAAGGGCAGCGAGCCGCGGCTCTTCATGATCTATCCCGAAGGCAATTTCATCGAATCGACCGACGACACGCCATTTTTCCAGATCGGCGAGACCAAATATGGCAAGCCGATCATCATTCGTGCCTATGACAGGACGCTGAGCCTGGCCGAGACGGTGAAGCTGCTTCTGGTGTCCTTCGATTCGACGCTGAAGTCGAACCTGTCGGTCGGCTTGCCGCTCGATCTGCTATTTCTGGAAAAGGATGCATTCAAGGTTGGCTTGAAGAGGCGCATCGGCCAGGACGACCAGTATTACCGCACCATCTCTGATGGCTGGTCGAAGGCGCTGAAAGCGGCGTTTGCAAGCCTGCCGGATTTTCCCGGCTGAGCGGAGCCGCATCGCCAGCCGACCTTTGCCGGATTGCCAGGAGCAAGGTCACTGGGGCACGGGCCCAGCGAAATCGCGGCCAAGCCGTCACGCCGGGAGGACACGATGAACGAGGATGATTTCCGGCAATGGTCGCGGCGCGCCGCCGACTGGGGCGCCGATTACCGGAGCTCGCTGCGCGAACGGCCGGTGCGTCCGAGGATCGAGCCCGGCGATATCTACAGGAGCTTAGAGCGTTTCACGTTTTGACGGAAGCGTATCCTGCGTTTTCAAAGTAGTTCCTGCATTCGGTTGCCTCAATGGTTT
>NZ_JAIUGX010000008.1 GCF_020164785.1 Mesorhizobium sp. ES1-1
TGCGTGCGCAATGCCAGCAGCGCGTCGAGCTCGCAGTCGAGCGTCAGGTAGAAATGCGGGATGGTGGTCTTGGCCTCCACCAGCCGCCGCGCGATGGTCTTGCGCATAGTGTCATGCGGGACAAGCTCGTAGGAGCCTTCCTCGAACAGGCGAAGCACCTGATCGTCAGCCATCGCCTTCACGGCAGGGGCTGGCGCGGCTGCCGGCGCGCCGGCAGGAGCCTTGGCCGCGGGTTCGGCCTTCGCCGAAGCCGCCGCACTGGAACCACCGGTCGCGATTGCCGCATCGACATCGGCCTTGACCACACGTCCATGCGGACCGGAGCCCGACACGGCAGACACATCAAGGCCGGCTTCCCTGGCGATACGCCGGGCAAGCGGCGAGGCGAAGGTGCGGCCTACATCCGGCGATTGGCTGATCTTCCCTGTGGGGGATATGCCCGGCAGGGCAGAGGGGGGCGCGACAGGCTCGGACGTCGGCGAGGCAGCGCCCCCCTCTGTCGGCTTCGCCGACATCTCCCCCATGGGTGGGGAGATGGGCTCCTTGTCCTGCTTAGCCTCGGCTTTCACCGGTGCGGCGTTAACGTCCCTCTTCGAGGCGGCACCAGCATCCTCGCCCTCGGCGGCAAGCACCGCGATCAAGGCGTTGACCTTGACGCCTTCCGTGCCAGCCGGAACAACCAGCTTGGCGACCGTACCCTCATCGACGGCCTCGACCTCCATCGTCGCCTTGTCGGTCTCGATCTCAGCGATAACATCGCCTGGCGATACCTTGTCGCCTTCCTTGACCAGCCACCTGGAAAGATTGCCCTCTTCCATCGTGGGCGAGAGCGCCGGCATGGTGATGTTGATTGGCATTTCGTCCTCCCGCCGGTTCAGCGATACGTGACAGCTTTGACCGCCTCGATGACCTCGCCGACATTGGGCAGCGCCAGTTTTTCGAGGTTCGCCGCATAAGGCATCGGCACGTCCTTGCCGGCGATGGTGATCACTGGGGCATCGAGGAAGTCGAAGGCGCGCTGCGAAACCTGGTTGGCAATGTGATCGCCGACGGAGTTCTGCGGATACCCCTCCTCCACGACGACAAGACGGTTGGTCTTCTTGACCGAGGCGATGATGGTGTCGAAATCGAGCGGCCTGATCGTGCGCAAATCGATGATCTCGGCATCGATGCCCAGACCGCGCAGCTCGGCTTCAGCCTTCACCGCATAGGTCATGCCGATGCCGAAGGACACGATGGTGACGTCCTTGCCCGGTTTGTGGATGCGCGCCTTGCCGATCGGCAGCACGAAATCATCCAGTTTCGGCACATCGAAAGACTGGCCGTAAAGGATCTCGTTCTCGAGGAAGATGATGGGGTTGGGATCGCGGATCGCCGACTTGAGCAAGCCCTTGGCGTCGGCGGCTGTATAGGGCATCACCACTTTCAGCCCGGGAATGTGGCTGTACCATGCGGCGTAGCACTGCGAATGCTGGGCGGCGACGCGGGCTGCGGCACCGTTCGGACCACGAAACACGATCGGCGCGCCCATCTGGCCACCGGACATATAGAGGGTCTTGGCCGCCGAGTTGATAATCTGGTCGATGGCCTGCATGGCGAAGTTGAAGGTCATGAACTCGACGATCGGCTTCAAGCCGGCCATCGCCGCGCCGACGCCGACGCCGGCAAAGCCGTGTTCGGTGATCGGCGTGTCGACGACGCGCCGAGGCCCGAACTCCTGCAGCAATCCTTGGGTGATCTTGTAGGCGCCCTGGTACTCGGCCACCTCCTCCCCCATCACGAAGACGTCGCCGTCACGGCGCATTTCCTCCGCCATCGCGTCGCGCAATGCCTCGCGCACCGTGGTCGAGACCATCTCGGTACCGGCAGGTATATCTGGGTCGGCGGCAGCTTTGGCTGCCGGAGCAGCCGGGACAGCCTTGGGAGCCTCGCCGGCATCCTGGGGTGCTGCTTTCGAGCCTTCCTCAGATGCATCTGTGCGCTGACCGCCGGCGGACACCGCGTCCTGAGTTGAGGCCGGCACGGCCTTGCCGCCCCCGTCGTTGTCGCCTGCGCTCTCGCCTTCCTGCAGCAATACAGCGATCGGCGTGTTGACCTTGACCCCTTCGGTGCCGGCAGCGACCAGGATCTTGCCCAGCGTACCCTCGTCGACGGCTTCAACCTCCATCGTCGCCTTGTCGGTTTCGATCTCGGCGATGACGTCGCCGGCGACGACCTTGTCGCCCTCGTTCTTCATCCACTTGGAAAGATTGCCCTCTTCCATGGTCGGCGAGAGAGCGGGCATGAGAATTTCGATCGGCATGTCCTTGCCCTCCCGTTACAATACGATATCGGTCCAGAGCTCGGACGGATCCGGCTCCGCGTCGTTCTGGGCAAATTCGGCGGCATCGGCCACGATGTCGCGAACCTCCTTGTCGATGGCTTTCAATTCATCCTCGGTGGCCCACTTCTTCTCGATCAGCCGCGCCTTGACCTGCTCGATCGGATCATGCTCCGAGCGCATCTTCTGCACTTCTTCCTTCGAGCGGTACTTCGCCGGATCGGACATGGAGTGGCCGCGGTAGCGATAGGTCTGCATCTCGAGGATGAGCGGGCCATTGCCGGCACGGCACCATTCGGTAGCGAGATCTCCGGCCGCCTTGACGGCCCGCACGTCCATGCCGTCGACCTGGATGCCGGGAATCTTGAAGGAAGCGCCGCGGTGCGAAAAATCCGTCTCGGCCGAAGAGCGGGAGACAGAGGTGCCCATCGCGTAACGGTTGTTCTCGATGATGTAGATCACCGGCAGCTTCCACAGCGAGGCCATGTTGAAGCTTTCATAGACCTGGCCCTGATTGGACGCGCCATCGCCGAAATAGGTCAGCGAAACATTGTTGTTGTCGCGATAGCGGTTTGCGAAGGCCAGCCCAGTGCCCAGCGACACCTGCGCGCCGACAATGCCGTGGCCGCCGTAAAAGTGTTTTTCCTTGGAGAACATGTGCATGGAGCCGCCCTTGCCCCGCGATAGCCCGCCGCGGCGGCCGGTCAATTCGGCCATGACACCGCGCGGCGAAAGCTCCATCGCCAGCATGTGGCCATGGTCGCGATAGGCGGTGATCATCTGGTCGCCGTCGATTAGCGCCATCTTCATGCCGGTGACGACAGCTTCCTGGCCGATATAGAGATGGCAGAAGCCGCCGATGAAGCCCATGCCGTAGAGCTGACCGGCCTTTTCCTCGAAACGGCGGATGAGCAGCATGTGCCTGTAGGCGGCAAGCTCTTCGTCCTTGCTGAAGTCGGCGGGGCTTGGCGTCGAAAGCCCTGATCTGCCATCGGATTTAAATTTCGCAGGCGCTTTTTTCGCGGCGGTGGCCATGCATGACTCCCTGTTGCGTCTCTTCGCGGACATTGGAGCAAGATGAAATCCGCTCCGGGGAGATCAGCGCCTCCCCATCGATTTTTGGGAGGCTAACACGCGTAAAGGCGTTGCGCCATGCCGAATATGCATAGCTGGCATGCGACTAACCGTTTAAAATCATTGAAAATATTGGTGATTAACCTGAAATCGGTTATTTTGCTGGCGCCGGCAACATGATGGTGATTTCATCGGCCTGCGACAGGTTCAGCGCCCTTCGCGCCTGCTCGTCGAGCATGTCCTTCTCCAGCGTGCCTTCATGCATGAGGCGAACGCGGCGTTCGAGCTCCAGTCGGCGAGCCTTGATCGCGTCGAGTTGCCCCTGCAAGGCGACCGTCTGGGCCTCGAGTTGATATTTGGAGTTGATACCGAACTCACCGTGATAGGCGTGAAAACCGAAATAGGCCAGGAAGGCCACGCAAAGCGACGGGATGATCAGCCGTCCGGTGTTTCTCTGCTTGTGCTGACGCGTCCACATCGCCCGTTCCCTCGCGGCCGCGGACTCAAGGCTGCGGCACCCGATCTTTTTGGCCCGATTGTGCTTAACGGACGGTTACGCAGGCCGGCCCGGTGGCCACGAAACGAACAAGGGCGGGAATGACCCGCCCTTGTTCCAAAATCCATCCACCCGTTTGTTTTTCGGTTCAGCCCTTCAGCACCGACTTGCCGGCGTAGAGCGCCTGCTTTCCGAGCTCTTCCTCGATACGGATAAGCTGGTTGTACTTGGCCATGCGGTCCGAGCGCGATAGAGAGCCGGTCTTGATCTGTCCGCAATTGGTCGCGACAGCGAGATCGGCGATGGTCGAATCCTCGGTTTCGCCAGAACGGTGCGACATGACGGCGGTGTAGCCGGCTTTGTGTGCGGTCTCGACGGCGTCGAGCGTTTCGGTGAGCGAGCCGATCTGGTTGACCTTGACCAGGATCGAATTGGCGACGCCCATGCGGATGCCGTCGCGCAGCCGGGCGGTGTTGGTGACGAACAGATCGTCGCCGACAAGCTGCGTCTTCTTGCCGATAAGATCGGTCAGGTACTTCCATCCTTCCCAGTCGTCCTCTGCGAGGCCGTCCTCGATCGAGATGATCGGATAGTCGGCGGCCAGCTTGGCAAGGTATTTCGCCTGGGCATTCGGGTCGCGCGTCTCGTTCTCGCCCTCATAGACGTAGTTGCCGTCCCTGAAGAATTCCGTCGCCGCGCAATCCAGGCCGAGCGCGATCTCTTCGCCAGGCTTGAAGCCGGCCTGCTCGATCGATTCCATGATGAAGTCCAGGGCCACCGGCGCGCTCTTCAGGTTCGGCGCGAAGCCGCCTTCGTCGCCGACATTTGTGTTATGGCCGGCGTCCTTCAGCTTCTTCCTGAGCGTGTGGAAGATTTCCGAACCCCAGCGAACGCCTTCGCGCAGAGTCGGCGCACCGATCGGCAGGATCATGAATTCCTGGAAGTCGATCGGATTGTCGGCATGCGCGCCGCCATTGATGATGTTCATCATCGGCACAGGCAGGACATGCGCCTTGGTGCCGCCGACATAGCGGTAGAGCGGCAGACCGGCGGCATCCGCGGCTGCCTTGGCCACCGCCAGGGAGACGCCGAGAATTGCGTTGGCGCCGAGCCTGCTCTTGTTGGGAGTGCCGTCCAATTCGATCATGGTCTGGTCGATATGGATCTGGTTCTCGGCCTCCATGCCTCCAATCGCCTCGAACAGTTCGCCATTGACTGCCTCGACAGCCCTCAAGACACCCTTGCCGAGATAGCGCGCGCCGCCGTCGCGCAGCTCAACCGCTTCATGAGCGCCGGTCGACGCTCCGGACGGCACGGCGGCACGGCCCATCGAACCGTCCTCTAGAACCACATCGACCTCGACGGTCGGATTTCCACGGCTGTCCAGGATTTCACGCCCGACAATGTCGATGATGGCGGTCATAGCGATGTCCCCGATTGATCTATGATGCGTTGGCGCCCGTCTTAGCCAAAGCAATACAAAAGGCAATCGGCCCAAGGGCGAATCTTGAAGTCGACGCGATTCACGAAGCGCAAATTTCTGTCATCATAAGTCATGCCTTCGGGGAGAAGATCTGGAGTATGAATGCTGCCGCGCGGGGCGAAACAAGAGGAGTTTCGCCATGTCTGAGTTGAGCGGTATCGTCAGTCTGTTGTTCATTGCGGCTGCGTTCCTGACCTCGTGCGACACTCAACAGTCGCCACCAAAGGCCGTCTCGCCAGTGCACATCAGTGGTGAGGCAGCATATTGAATCAGGAAGGGGCGCCGTCCGGTGACAGCGCCCCTTCCGTGGTCAAGCCGCAAGATCAGTGCCAGTACGGCGTGACCTTGTAGTACTCATAGGATGCGTCGCGCGCGGTTTGGCCATCGGCTCCCGCCAGTTCGTTGATCGAGTAGGCAGGCGCCGACTTCAACTCCTCCCTGGAGAACGGCACGACGTAGCCGCCCTTGTCCTCGTCGTAGTCGAGGCTCGCCCACGGAACCGCGTGATATTTCTCTCCTATGCCAAGAAACCCGCCGAATCCGATCACCGCGAACATGATCCCATTCGACGTCTTGTCCAGCATGATATCCTCGATGCTGCCAATGCTGGAGCCTTCGGTGTTGTAAACCGAGGTGCCGATGACTCGCGAAGCGGCGATTGCTTCAGTATGACCTGTCGGTGTCGTCATGATCTGCTCCTCATGTCGTTGAATCGTACTTCGACAATGAGTAGCCGGAACGAAGGTTCCCCCATTTGTTAGTGCCGAGCCAGGCAAATTGGGCTGGAAAGAGCGTTGCATCGGTGCATCGATCTGCGGTCAAAAGTGTCTGAAGCGAGTGCTGCTTCAGAGACCCTTTGCGATACGGTCGAAGGCCATCAGCCTTTCCAGCAGGGCCGGCATGTCCTTCAACGGCAACATGTTCGGGCCATCGGAAGACGTCGAATTGTCGGGATCCTGATGGGTCTCGATGAACACGCCTGCAACGCCGACAGCCACAGCCGCGCGGGCCAGCGTCTCGACAAAGCGCCGCTCGCCACCCGATGAACCACCCTGTCCGCCCGGCTGCTGGACCGAATGCGTGGCATCGAAGATGACCGGCGCTCCGATCTCGGCCATGATCGGCAAGGCACGCATGTCCGAGACCAGCGTGTTGTAGCCGAAGGAGGCGCCACGCTCGGTGGTGAGCACATTGGCGTTGCCGGAGCCGGTTATCTTGGCGACGACGTTCTTCATGTCCCACGGAGCGAGGAACTGCCCCTTCTTCACGTTGATCACCTTGCCGGTTTTCGCGGCGGCGACGAGCATGTCGGTCTGTCGCGACAGGAAAGCCGGTATCTGCAGAACGTCGACATGCGGGGCGACGATCGCACATTGCTCCTCGGTGTGGACGTCGGTCAGCACAGGAAGCGAAAATTCCTTGCGAAGCTCGTCGAAGACGGGAAGCGCCGCGTCCATTCCGGCACCGCGCGTCGCAGACAGCGAGGTGCGGTTGGCCTTGTCGTAGCTGGTCTTGTAGACGAGGCCAATGCCGAGCTTGCCGGTCAATTCCTTCAGCGCGCCGGCCATGTCGAACGCATGCTGACGCGATTCGAACTGGCATGGGCCGGCGATCAGCGACAGGGCCGCCCTATTGTCGAAGACCACATTGCCGACGGTGACCGATGAGTTGGGCGCCATCGAATGGGCCGCTTGGAGGTTGGTCATTGAATCTCCCGAAAGATGAAGGCAGCGCCCTGCCCCGGCGCGGGCCGCACCACGATATCCCTGCCCGATATATCGTGCTCGATAGCGTTGGCCGCAAGCAGCCTCGACGTGGCATCCGCGTGCGCGACCGAAAAGACAATTGCGGCGAAGCGAAGCTCCGTCGGCGGACCGAGCGGCAGGCCAAAGCGCGAGCTGAAGGACGCCGGATCAAGGACGCTTAGAACCGCGTTGGGCAGGCGGAAAACGCCGCCCCGATCTTCAAGATTGGGATCGTCGATAGCGACGGAAATCAATCGGTTCTGTTCTTCAGGCCGATCACTGACCGCCACGATCTCGACAATCCCGGTGGCGCCGTTTGCATGGGCCTGCAAAGCCGCGCGGTCTACCTTCGGCGCATTGACCCGCTCGCAGGCGAAGAGAATGGCGTCCGTCGCCTTGCGGCCAGCCGCGAAGGCGAGCGTGAAGGAGGCGATTTCACTCTTTCCATCAGGATCCGTGAAGGCGCGAGAAAAGCTCAGCATGTCTCCGGCCGACAGGTCGGCATCGACAAACCGGGCTTGATCGGCATCGGCATGCGGGGTGCCCAGCACGACCGCGGAAAACCCCTCGTCGCCAAGAACGTCGCGATAGAGACGGTCACGCGCGACAAACACGTTGCCGTCGGCGACAGCCTGCATTGCGGCCTGCTGATTGCCTACCGCGAGTGGTTCGAGATACGTGCCATCGGCTAGGAAAACGCAGCAGTTTTCTGTCCCGAAGGGATGAATGCCGGTCGGGGCGACAAGGAAGCCGAGGGATGTGAGCCGCCTTCGCGCGACTTCGACGCTCTGCGTCGGCAGCACCAGGTGATCGATGGGATGAGTGCTGGATGAAGGTGTTCTGATCATGCGGGCGCGATGTGCATCATTCCACGCCGAGGTTCAAGGCTTGATCGTGACCGCCGCGCCCAGATGGCGACGCAACATGCAAGCGATACACCGTCATATCCTCACGCATCAAGAATTGACGTGAGGATATCCCCCGCACGGGGGATGCTCCCGATCCCACCCTGGACGATCATCGAACGGTCTTGAGATTCGACAATGACCGGCGAACATTGCCCTGCCCCACGGCTGAAATTGATTGACCATGACGGGCAAGAGGATGCTCAGGATCCTGCGGATCACGCCGCATTTCTACCGACCCGGCACATGGCCGGTCGCCTTCGATCCGGTCGGTGGATTGCAGAACCAGTCATGGACGATCGCGCATGGCCTGGACAAGGCCGGCACAACCCAGACGGTTCTGACCAGCTACATCCCCGGCAGCCCAAGAAACGTGCGGCTATCGACGACGATGCGCGTCAAATGCACGGGGTTCTGGCTGCCGGAATTCCTGGCCGGACCGATGCTCTGCTTCAGCTGGTTCCTGGGCGCCATACCCGAGCTCCTTCGCGCACGAAAGCGCTATGATCTCGTTCATATCCATTTCAATCACTCGATCTGGTGCAGGGTGATGGCCGTCCTGGTGAAAGCTCTGGGCGTGCCGCTCGTCGTCTCGATGAACACGTCCCTCTGGGCGGGTTTTCAGTCGGCGTTTCGGCTCAAGGGCAAGCCCTACGACATCACCCGCTGGTTCGAGCGGATGGCCTTGCGGTCGGCGGACCGGGTCGTGGCCCTGACCGAAACCTATGGCAGGAGCGCCGCGGGCGAAATGGGGCTCGACGCCTCGCGCGTCGACGTGGTGACGGACGCCATCGACATCGACGCCTTTCAACGCCCGATCGCTGCCAAGCTGCTTGAGGCCTTTCGCGCCGAGCACGGCATCCCGCATGGCCGTGCGATCGTCAGTTTCATAGGCCGCATCAGTCCCGAGAAGGGCTGGCAGGATTTGCCGATCCTGGTGACGCACCTGTCCGAGAAAGGAGCGTTCCTGCTGATCTGCGGCGATGGCCCTGATCGGCGAAAGCTGGAAGCGGTGCTCACCGCGATCGCGCGTCCGGGGTCATGGACCATTACCGGATTTGTCTCTCCAGCTGAGGTCAAGAAGGCTCTTCGCATCTCCGACGTCCTGATCCTGCCATCGCGGCGCGAGGTGCTGGGCAGCGTCCTACTCGAGGCCATGGCGGCGGAGGTGCCGGCGGTTGCCTATGCCGTCGGCGGGGTTACCGACGTGGCTGGCAGACCCGAGGCACTGGCGCTGGTGCCAGAGGGGCGGCAACAGGAATTCATCGACCGCACGCTGCGGCTGCTTTCCGATGACCAGGCCAGGGAGGCCCTGATTGCGCAAGGACGGCGGCGCGCCAAGGATTTTTCGCTGGCGTCGGCGGTCGTGCTCAACCTCGAGCTTTATGGCTCGGTGCTCGCCGGCTCGAAACATGGCAGACGACAGCCAATCGCTATCATGTCGTTGCAGGAGGACGGCGGCTCGCCGGATGGCGCGTGATCAATTTCGTCACCACGCGCAGCCACGCCTATACCGTCCGTCACTTGATCCGACAATTGGGCGATGCACGCGGCTGGAGTTACGAGCGCCTGTTCCGGCAAAAGCAGCTGCGTTCCGGCACATGGATATTCACCGATCACGAGCGGCTTTCGAACTTCGAGATCGCATTGGCCGCCAAGGTCGCCAACCGGCTCGAACGCGGCGGCGCTCGCGTGCTCAATCATCCCGCGCGTGTGCGCGGTCGGCATGATCTGCTGAAAGCCCTCAACGCGGCGGGGATCAACAATTTTTCGGCCTGGCGCTGCGAGCATCAGCCGCGCCCGAATTCCTTCCCGGTCTTCATCCGCAACGAGTTCGACCATCTTTCCGCAGACCTCGAGCTGATCGCCGATCAGCCGGGGCTTGATGCCACGATCGGCCGAATGAGGGCAAACGGCGCGCCGCTGGCCGGCAAACTGGTGATCGAGTACGCAGGCCAGGAGGTGAGCCCAGGCCTCTGGCAGCGCTTCGCTACCTATCGCGCCGGCGACCGGCTGATCGCCCATCACAATGTCGTCGATTTCCGCTGGGCGGCCAAGGACCTGCGGCAGCCTGCGCGCCTGCGCGCCCATCCGATGTTTGCGGCCTTTCTCGAGAACGAGCGTCGTTTCGTCGAGGGCGACATGTATGAGGACGTGCTGCGCCGCGCCTTCGATCTTGCCGGCATCGAATATGGCCGCGCCGACTTTTCGCTGGTCGACGGGCGCCCCCAGATATTCGAGATCAACACCAATCCCGCGCACGGTTCCCACCGCGAGATTTATCGCGACACCTTTCCTGAAAGGGTGGAGACGCAGAAGCTGGCGGAAGACCGGCTGTATGCCGCCCTGCGCGCGGTCAACACGCCGGCCGGCAACCGCATTGCCCTCGACGACCCCGACCTGGTGCCACAGCAGGCGCTCAGAAGACTGTTCCAGGGGATAAAGCGTGCTTGACCTCGCTGCGTCGGAAAGTCCGGCTCCCGACCGCCCAATCCTCCTCGAAGCGACCAGTCGCTTCGATTTCGACTCCAGGGACTATCGGCGGCTTTTCTCCCGCGCATCGGCATCGGCATTCCAGCACCCAGACTGGCTCGCGGCCTTCTACCGAACCATGGCCCCGGCGCATGACGCAGAGCCACTGGTGATCACCGGCCGGGACGAAGACGGCGAATTGCAGTTGCTGGTGCCACTTGTCCGGCGCCAAGACGGCAACGCGGCAGGCTGGATCGAATACGCCTTTCTCGGCGTCACTGACTATGCCTGTCCGGTGATCGCCAGGGGCACGAGTCTCGGCCCCCGAACCGCGCAGTCTTTCCGCGACGCGGTTGGTCCTCATGCCGGGGTCAGAATAGGGCCGGTTCATCAAAGCCATCTGCGGCAATGGCGTTCTCTCCTGGGGATTGAACCCTCGACGCTCGATTTCGGCGCCCATGCCGTGCGCTACGGTAGTCCCTATGCCGAATCGCGCAGGGGCAGTCTTGGCATCCGCCGCGCGGCCGGCCTCGACCGCAAGGCGCGCAAGCTGGACCAGGAAAGCGGGCCGCGGCTGGAACTGCTGGAGCCGGACGAAGTGCGTCCGGCGCTTGTGGCGGCGTGCGATTGGCGCATCGGACGTTTTCCCGACGATCCGCTTGTGACGGCGCACGGGCTCCAATTCTATATCGAGGTCGCGACGAATGGTGCACGGTCAGGCCTGGCCCGAACATGGCGCCTCGCCGGCAAGGATGGTCCGATCGCCCTTGTCTTCGGCTTGGTAGACGGCACTTGCTTCCGCTACATTCTGCTCGCCTGTGATTACGGCGCTTATGGGCGTTTTTCCCCGGGCATCCTCATTCTGGACCGCGCAATGGCGGCATGGGCCGCCGAGGGCGGCACCGCTTTCGACTTCACCATCGGCGACGAGCCATTCAAGGCGGGCTTCGGTTGTACGCGCGCCAGCATGCACGAGTTCCGGTTGTGACAGCCCTGCCGGCACCCCCCGCCATACAAATCGCCGGGGTCGCCTTGCCTCGCCTTGCCGTGGTTGTGCCAGCCAGAAACCGCCGAGACAGCCTGCCCCGGACAATGGCATCCGTTCTTTGCAGCCAGCGAGCCGATATCGAACTGGTCGTGATCGACGACGGATCGACGGACGGAACCGAGAGCTATCTGGCCTCTGTCGACGACGCCCGCCTGGCTTGGCGCCGCCTCCCGCAAGCAGTTGGAGCCAATCGGGCTCGCAACGAGGGAGCGGCACTTTCCCGTGCGCCGCTCATTGCTTTTCTCGATTCCGACGATGCCTTTCGGCCCGACCGGATAGACCGGCTAATCGGCTTCTTCGACGAGAACCCGGGCATAGACTGCACCATAGACGGTTTCCGGGACATTTCGGCCAACGTGGAGCGCGTGCACCAGCTGCCCGTCACGACGCCCGATCCGGAGAAACTCCGGCAACTGCTGCTGTGCCACTGCATCCCGCTGACCAATTCGACCCTTACCATTCGCCGCTCGGCCTTTATCGGCATCGGCGGCTACGATCCGGAGCTGCGCCGCCATCAGGATCGGGAACTGCTGTTGCGTCTGGTAGGCCAGCGCCACATCGCCTTCGGGGCGGCCACCGACGTCCTCAAATACCGGTCGGGCAACTCGATGTCGCGCACCCATTCGGGCTATATAGCGGGGCTGGACGACCTGGTCGCCCGCTGTCCCGACTACCGATCCAACGGCTATGAATCGATCCTCAGCTACCTGACTCTGCGCGGCGCGTTGAAAGCGGCCGCACAGGGCCATTTCCGCGTCGCGTTGGACGAGGTGAAGGCCTGGCGAAGAGCCCGCAACCTGCCCGGCGGCCTCCATGTGCTGCCAGGTTATTTCGTGGGGCGTAGAAAAAGGCGTGTGCTTGAGCGCGGTCTCGGTCAGGTCCTTGCCACGACGTCGGCGGAATAACGCAGCTCTCGCAATGGTTTGACCTTGCTGGTCGTCTGCGCGTAGAGCGGGTGCGCCTTGTAGGCCGCCAGCGCCGTTTGATCGGCGAACTCCGCGTAGACAACCACATCGACCTCGTCCGACAGCGGATCGACCTTGGTGTTGAGAGTCACTTCGAAAAAGCTGGAATGAGGGATTTCACCAAGCGCCAGCAGGCCGGTGCGGACCGCTTCCACATCCTCCTTACGCCGAGCGCTGAAGAAAACGATATGCCGGATCAATCCCGCCTCCTCGATCTGGTTGCCGAGGCCTTTTGTGACGTCATGAGCAGAGCGTCAACCGGCAGGATGTCGCGGCGGCAGGCCCTTCTTGCAGAGGCTAAAACTTCGCGGTGACGTATCGCACCACGTGGCTCACTTGCCTGACCGTCGTGTCCAGGTAGCGACCCTGATTGTAGAGGCCATCCCAGATGAGGAAAAACGCAAGCGCGCTGATGATGATTACGTAACGCATTGCTAAAGCTATCCCATCATCTGGCCCGCCGCCATAGGCGTCTTGGCGGGTTTGGCTCGGATGGTCGCAGACGAGCGAAAGACTCCGCCGTCGTGAAACTCGGCGGCGGTTCGCCCGTACCTTTCATTGACCACGCCTAGGCGTGGAGGGGCCGCCGAAAGCGGATGAGTCGATGCAAAGGGACAAGATGAATATCGTGCCTATCAACCGTGGCGGAGAAGGCGGCAGGAAGAAAATAGCAGTGATCGGATCGGGGGTGTCGGGAGCAGCCGCCGCGTGGGCGCTTCACCCGACGGCCGATGTGACGTTGTTCGAGGCATCGGATCGCGCGGGCGGTCACACCGCCACCGTCGATATCGACTATGACGGCACCCCGATCTCCGTCGACACCGGCTTCATCGTCTACAATGAACTCGCCTATCCCAACCTTTGCGCTTTGTTCTCGCATCTCGGCGTCGCCACCCACGAAAGCGACATGGGGTTCTCGCTGTCGCTTGATGGCGGCAAGCTTGAATGGTGCGGCTCGACGCTGCGCACGATATTCGCGCAGAAGCGCAATGTCTTCTCGCCCGGATTTCTGTGGATGCTGCGCGAAATCCTGCGCTTCAACAAGGAATGCGTTGTCGACCGCGACAGCGGCTCGCTCGGCCATACGACCATTGGCGACTACCTAGACAAGAAGGGTTATTCGCCCGCGTTCCGCGACAATTACCTGATGCCGATGGCAGCCGCGATATGGTCGACCCCGCGGGCGAAAATGCTCGACTATCCTGCTGCAAGCTTTATCTCGTTCTTCGAGAACCACCGCCTGATCCACGGCGAGCGCCCGACATGGCGCACGGTCAGCGGTGGCTCGCGCAATTACCTGCACAGATTGCTGGCGCCGCTCGGCACCCGCGTGCGGCTCTCGACCCCGGTCAAGACGATCGTCCGGGACGCGTTCGGGATCACCGTTTGGGCTGGCGACCAGCCCTCTGACCGTTTCGACAATGTGATCATCGCGACTCACAGCGATCAGGCGCTCGCCATGCTAGGCGATGCATCCAGTGTCGAGGAGACTATCCTGTCCGCCATTCCGTACCGGCCCAATCGCGTTGTCCTGCATCGCGACACGAGACTGATGCCCAAGCGGCGGGCCGCTTGGGCCGCGTGGAACTACCTTCGGTCGTCGCACGATCTCAACGAGCCTGAAGTCTCCGTCACCTACTGGATGAACAAATTGCAGGGCATAGATGCGGCCAAGCCGCTCTTCGTTTCCCTCAATCCCGTGGTCGAGCCACGCAAGGATCTGGTGTTCGGCGAATGGAGTTTCGACCACCCTCAATACGACGCCCGCGCTTTGTCTGCGCAGGCCCGGCTCGATGACATCCAGGGCGTGCGCGGTACCTATTTCGCGGGGGCTTGGACCGGCCATGGCTTTCATGAAGACGGACTGCGCTCAGGTCTTGCGGCGGCCGTCGCCTTCGGCGCGAAAGTGCCATGGCATGCCGCCTCCAGCGAATTTCCCGAACGCGCCCTGGCAGCTGAATAGTGCAAACCGATGACCAGGCAGCGCGTCTCGACAATGGCGGAAAACGGACCGCCGCCGCGGGCGGCGGGCGTGCTATATCCGGGCGAAGTCATGCATGCCCGGCTGAAGCCGTTCGGCCACCGCTTCACTTACTCAGTCTTTTCCTTGCTGGTCGACATCGACCGACTTGCCGAACTTGGCCGCGCCACCTTCCTGCTGGGCGTCAACCGCCGAGGCTTGTCGTCATTCCATGAAAGCGACCATGTCGAGCGCTCCGGCGAGACGCTACGGGCCTTTGCCGACCGGTTGCTCGCCGGCGCGGGACTGACGGAACCCGCCGCGCGCATCCTGCTGCTCGCCTATCCGCGCATGCTGGGCTACGTCTTCAATCCGATCTCGGTCTATTTCTGCTACGACAGGGCCGACAGACTCATCGCCATGATCTACGCCGTGCGCAATACTTTCGGCCAGCGGCACACCTACGTGGCCCCGGTCGAGGCGGGAGATGTCAGTCAAGCTGGTGTGCGCCAGTCGCGCACCAAGATCTTCCATGTATCGCCGTTCATCGACATGGGTGCGCGCTACAATTTCCACATATTGCCGCCGGGCAAGGTCGTTCGCCTGCGTATCCATGAGACCGAAAAGGGCGAACCGTTGCTGTCGGCGACCTTTGCAGGCGAGGGAAAAACACTTGGCACAGCCCAGCTTGCAGGCTGCCTCTTGAAGTTCCCCCTCATGACGTGGAAGATTGTGGCCGGGATTCACTGGGAAGCGCTGAAGCTCTGGTTGAAGGGCGCGCGCTTTCGTTCGAGCCCGCCCGTCGCCGAACCGGTCAGTTACCGGGATCAGGCAACGGCGTTCGAACCCGGCGAATGATCCAAGAGAACCGTGGCGGGGCGATCGGCGCCGGAACACGGAAATCCAGGGGCATGGAATGGCGCACGGGGAACATCACGGCACGGCGTTGAGCGAAGCGATCAGGCTGGACGAGTTCAATTTCGCCGAGATCGTCAAGGGCCTGCCGGCTAAGGCGCGCATGGTCCTGTCCGCAGCCATGAACCTGCCGCGCGGCTCGCTCAAGGTTCGGATGCCGGACGGCCGCGCGGTCCTCGTTGGCGGCAAGGGGCCCGGACCGGATGCGGAGCTTGTTCTCAAGAACTGGCGCCTGCCAGGCCGTGCGTTTTCCGGCGGCACGATCGGCGTTGCCGAATCCTACATGGATGGCGATTGGGAAAGCCCTGACGTCACCAGCTTCCTTGAACTGTTCGTAGTCAATTCGGCGACCGGCGAACGCATCGCCGGGGGTGCAAGCTGGCTGATCAACACGGTCCAGCGGATTCGCCATTGGTTCAACGAGAACACGCGCACCGGCTCGCGGCGCAATATCTCTGCCCATTACGATCTCGGCAATGCCTTCTACAAGGAATGGCTCGACCCGAGCATGACCTATTCGTCGGCGCTCTACGCCAACGGCGCCAATGATCTGGAAAGCGCACAGGCGGCCAAATACCGGGCGCTGGCCAAGGACACCGGTATCGGACCACGCGATCATGTGCTGGAGATCGGGTGCGGCTGGGGCGGTTTCGCCGAATTCGCGGCGCGCGAGATCGGCTGCCACGTCACCGGCCTGACGATCAGCCGTGAACAGCACGACTATGCCCAGGCCCGGATACAGAAAGCTGGGCTGAGCGAAAAGGTCGACATCAAATTGCAGGATTATCGCGACGAAACAGGCACTTACGATCGCATTGCTTCCATCGAGATGTTCGAAGCCGTCGGCGAAAAATACTGGCCCGTGTTCTTCAGCAAGATGAAGTCGTGCCTGAAACCCGGCGGCACCGCCGGACTGCAGATCATCACAATCAATGAAGACTCCTATGAGACCTATCGCGCCAGGCCCGATTTCATCCAGCGCTATGTGTTTCCCGGCGGCATGTTGCCGACGCCGTCGATCCTCAAGGCTTTGGGCAGGGATCATGGCCTTTCCCAACTCCGCGAGCGCGTGTTCCCGCAGGACTATGCACGCACGCTTGCAGAATGGCGCGAACGGTTCTGGGGATCCTGGGAGAAGATCGTCCCGCTGGGTTTCGACGACCGCTTCAAGAAGCTCTGGGAGTTCTATCTTCACTATTGCGAAGCCGGCTTTCGTGCGAGCTACATCGACGTGCGCCAGGTGATCTACAAGGCCTAAGTCGATGCTTGACGCGTCGGAGATGGTCGCCTGGCAATGGTCTAAGACGGATGAAGCTCAGACCTTGTCCTCGTCGCCCTGGGTGATCAGCCGCGCGCTGCGCTGGCCCGTCGCGTAGATCCATAGCCAGCTTAGCGAAACGGCAAGTCGGTTGCGAAAGCCGATCAGGAAGTAAATGTGGGCCACTCCCCACAGCCACCAGGCCGGCCATCCGGTCAGCTTGAGCCAGCCCAAATCGATGACCGCCGCACGCTTGCCGATGGTGGCGAGATCGCCATCATGCCTGTAGCGGAACGGCCGAGGCGTCGCGTCGCCGGCCAGACGCGCCTTCAGCAGGGCGGCGACGTGCTTGCCCTGCTGCTTGGCGGCAGGCGCAACGCCGGGGACGGGCCGTCCGTCCGGTCGCAAAACATGCGCCGCATCGCCTATGACGAAAATCTCCGGATTGCCCGGCACCGTGAGATCGGGCGCCACGAGCACCCTGCCGGCCCGGTCCGCTTCAGCGCCAAGCCACTCGGCGGCCGGCGATGCGGCCACGCCCGCGGCCCACAGGATTGTCTTCGCCGCCAGTTCTTTGTCGCCGAAGACGACCCCGTCCGCGTCGCACCGCGTCACGGCCCTGCCGAGTTCGATCGTCACCCCCAGCCTTTCGAGTGCCTTTTCGGCATAGTCGGAATGCTCCGGCGCAAAATTGGCAAGGACGCGATCGCCTGCCTCGATCAAGACAACCCGGATCGAGCGTGTATCGATGTTGCGGAATTCGCCACGCAGCGTGTCATGTGCCAACTCGACGATCGTGCCGGCCAGTTCCACCCCAGTTGGGCCACCGCCAACAATCGCCACAGTCAGCAGTGCCTGACGCTTGACGGGATCGGTCTCGCGCTCGGCCTGCTCGAAGGCGAGCAGGATCCGCCGCCTGATCGTGGTGGCATCCTCCAGTGTCTTCAGGCCAGGCGCGAACGGCTCCCATTCCTCATGGCCGAAATAGGCATGGCGCGCGCCGGTGGCCAGCACCAGCGTATCGTAGGCGAGCGCGCTGCCGTCATCGAGCATCACGCGCTTGCCGGGCCGGTCGATACCGACGACATTGGCGAGCAGCGTGGTCACATCCCTGCGTTTTCGCAACAGGTGCCGGATCGGCCATGCAATCTCGGATGTGGCCAGCGCCGTGGTCGCCACCTGGTAAAGCAGCGGCTGGAACAGGTGGTGATTGCGCTTGTCGATCATGGTGATCCGGACCGGCGCCTCGGCCAGCGCACGGGTAAATTCGAGACCGCCGAACCCAGCGCCGACGACGACGACTTGATGGTTGATTTCACTCATCTCATTCGTCCAATTTATCTGCGCTTTATGTAGTGCCGTTGTGCATCGCAACAACGTCGCGCCACGCAAGCCTGTCCTGCATCAGACGCGCGGCATCGGTCGTCCCATGTAGTGAATGCACATGCCGCGTGCCCGCAGCTTGTATAGCTTCAGCAACGAGATCCGGGAGGTAAGGATGACCAGCGATCATGAGGACGCCCAGAACAACGATGGCTCATCGCACTATTCGTCGCATGGCGCGCCCATGTCCGACTGGGCCGAGATCAAACGATGGCGCAAGGCCGAGCGCGAGCGACTGATCGCAGCGCGCCTCGAAGTGCCGGCAGACACGCGCTCCATCATGTCGCAACGCATCGCCGAGGGCCTCGACGCCATCGTCGGCGACGTTGCCGGCCGCACGGTCAGCCTCTACTGGCCGTTTCGTGGCGAGCCGGACTTGCGGCACTGGATGGCGTCGATCAATGAACGGGGCGGCCGCACCGCCCTGCCCGTCGTCATCGAGGTCGGCCGGCCGCTGATCTTTCGCGCCTATGTGCCCGGCGACCGGTTGGACAAGGGCGTCTGGAACATCCCGATCCCGGCCGAGGGCGATCCTGTGCTGCCGGACGTGGTCATCTCGCCCATCGTCGGCATCGACACCGCGAATTACCGCCTGGGCTATGGCGGTGGATTCTTCGACCGGACGCTGGCGGCGATGCCCGTCAAGCCGCTGGTCATCGGCGTCGGCTACGAACTGCAGCGCATTGCGACGATCCATCCGCAGCCGCATGATATCCCGATGGATCGGGTGGTCACGGAGGCTGCGGTCTAGCTAGGCCATCTCCGGCTTCATGCCCATCGCGGTTCGATCGACGATCTCGCGCAGGGCGAAGGAGGAGTTGATCTTGGTGACATGCGGCATCGCCGACAGCCATTCCTTGTGGATGCGCTCATAGTCGACCAGATCCTTGGCCGCGATGCGTAGGATGTAGTCATACTCCCCCGACATCAGGTGGCACGACAGCACATTTGGGCAGCGCTTGATCGCTGCCTCGAAATCGGACAAGGTTTTCTCGAACTGGCCAGACAGCGATATATGCACGATCGCCGTCATCTGGTGACCAAGAGCCGCGTTGGAGAGACGCGCGTGGTAGCCGCGGATGGTCCCGGACTTCTCCAGATTGTCCAACCGGCGCGAACACGCCGACTGCGACAGGCCGACCTTCTCGGCGAGGGCCGCGTTCGGAATTCGACCATCCTTCTGCAGCGCCTCTAGAATGGCGATATCAATCCTATCGAGCGGCATTATTAGTGAATCCTTCGAAAATTGCTGCAAATAACGCAATGATTATCGAAAGCCGAAAGGCGGCGCAACCGCATTCGCAAAGACGTGCACATTGATTCGTGGTTCAATCCCCTGCTGCAGGGAACTAGCCCATAGGGCCGGATCAGGAGAGAATAATGCGCGTCGGCTGCCCCAAGGAAATCAAGAATCATGAGTATCGCGTCGGGCTGACGCCCGGCTCCGTCCGCGAATATGTCGCCCACGGCCATGAAGTGCTGGTCGAAACGGGCGCGGGCGCAGGCATCGGCGCCGATGACAATGCCTATCGCGCTGCCGGCGCTACTATTGCCAAGACCGCCGCCGATGTGTTTGCCAAGTCGGATATGATCGTCAAGGTCAAGGAGCCGCAGCCCAATGAATGGGCGCAGCTCCGCGAAGGTCAGATCCTGTACACCTATCTCCATCTGGCGCCGGACCCGGAGCAGACCAAGGGCCTGCTTGCTTCGGGCGTGACCGCGATCGCTTACGAGACGGTTACCGACGAGCGCGGCGGCCTGCCGCTCTTGGCGCCGATGTCGGAAGTCGCCGGACGTCTTTCGATTCAGGCCGGGGCGACGGCGCTGCAGAAAGCCAATGGCGGCCGCGGCGTGCTGCTGGGCGGTGTGCCCGGCGTGCTGCCAGGCAAGGTCACGGTGCTCGGTGGCGGTGTCGTCGGCCTGCATGCGGCCAGGATGGCGGCGGGGCTTGGCGCCGACGTCACTATAATCGACCGCTCGATCCCACGGCTGCGCCAGCTGGACGATCTGTTCGCCGGACGCGTCCACACCCGTTATTCGACGGTCGAGGCCCTCGAGGAAGAGTGCTTTTCGGCTGATATCGTCGTCGGTGCCGTGCTGATTCCCGGTGCCGCGGCGCCGAAGCTGGTCACGCGGGAAATGCTTTCCGGCATGAAGAAGGGCTCGGTGCTGGTCGATGTCGCCATCGACCAGGGTGGCTGTTTCGAGACCTCGCACGCCACCACCCATGCGGAACCGACTTACGAGGTTGACGGCGTCATACATTACTGCGTCGCCAACATGCCCGGCGCGGTGCCGGTGACGTCGGCCCACGCCCTCAACAATGCGACGCTGCATTATGGCCTTCAGCTTGCCGACAAAGGCCTGAAAGCGCTGATCGACGATCATCACCTGCGCAACGGCCTCAACGTCCACAAGGGCAAGATCACCAATCGGGCGGTCGCCGAAGCCCTTGGCTACGAGCTCGTCGAACCAAAAGCCGTCCTCGCGGCTTGATACTCGCTCCGGGCCGAGCTCGCTGAACCTGCCGGCGTTCACGGCGACAAAGCTCGACCTGGACGTCCTCAAAGCAAACATTCCAAGTCCGCCAGCTACGCTGGCGGACTTCTTCTGCCAGACCGGTCGACCTTCTTGCTCTGTGCCGCTCGAAGGCAACAAAAAAGCGGAGCCAGGGCCCCGCTTCCTAGACGTCGAGATGTGCCGCCGGTTCATCCGCGGTCGGCCAATCGATCGACAATGGCTTTCTAGCGCGCCAATGCGACGGGAGTACGACAGCTGTTTCGGGTGAGGATGCTCTTGCCCGTCAGGCTCGCTCTATCCTGCATTGGTAGCAATTATTGCGCGCCGACCGGACATGCAGGTAGGCGATCTTGCTGCTTTCAAACAGGGTCTCTGCCCGGGCCGCGATTGCCCCGGTAGGGATAACGCCGCCGCTGCCGTAGACGATGCGGTCGTCCCTGTCGTAGCCGCGCACGATGTAATCCGGACTTTCAAGAATCTCGGGAAGCATGTCGCCTGCGACGGCTCGCTCGCATTCTTGGGCGTGCAGGAAGATCGGTCTGGTCTCCGCATAGGGCTGCAGCTTGGGGAATGGCCGATAGGCCAGGACAAGGTAGCCTTGCCCGGCTGCGATGTTTTTCAGGCAGTGACGGCAGGGCATGCCGTCGCCATCCGAGATCTTGAGCTCCGGCGTGCGGCCGTACGCGTCAGGCTCGCCGCGTTGCAACGCCCTTACAGGCGCGGTGGGTAGGGCTGTGAACTGGAAGACCATGGCAGAAATCTCCGTTTCGATTGTCCGGAAACTATTGCCTTGGGCCCGTGCTTCCCACCCGATTCGTGCAAACGATAAGGGGCGGGCTTATCTACAGGCCTGCCTGACGGATGCGAGCCTCGCCCACAGGCCGGCTGGAAGCCTGTCGGATCAGGGCCGCATGACGCTGGCGGAACGTTCCACAAAGGGCATGGGCCGAACGGTCTCCTTTTTCTGCGCCACCGGCGTGAAACCGAGCTTCTGGTACAGCGGCAGGGCGGCGGGATGATCGAGCGTGCAGGTCTGTACCGTCACCCGCCGCGGTCCATGCGACCATGCGGCGGCTATCGCCGCACCGAGGAACCAGCGGCCTATGCCTTGGCCTGTCGCGTGCTCCATCATGCCGAAATAGGCTAGCTCGACTTCGTCCGGAAGATGCGGCTTGAGATCGAAAAAACCGGCCGGCGCGCCATCGAGATAGAGCACCCGGATGTCGCGGTCCTCGCGATGTATGCCTGCGGAAAGTTCGTCGTCATCCAGTCTCAACACGTTGACCCAGTGCCATTTTCGCCCCACCCGGTCCATCAGATAGCGGTAAAAGTGGAGAGGAATCTCCTTTGTCTTAAGCAACGCGATCTGGCGGTTGTAGGGCGCGGGCGGCGAGTAGGCCGGCGGCACATGCATTTCGAGAAAGGTCACGGTGACGTCGATGTCACTCGGCGTGCCGTTTTCCATCGTCGTCATTCCTTGCCCGTGACCACAGGCGTATCCGGGAGAGAGCCCCACTCCGCCCAGGAGCCATCGTAGAGCTTGTTGTCGGTATGACCAAGCGTTTCCAGCGCCAGCGTGATCACGGCGGCGGTGACGCCGGAACCGCAGGAGGTGATGATCGGTTTGGACAGATCGATGCCTGCCTCCTCGATGGCCTTGCGGAGGCCGTCCTTGGATTTGAGCACGCCATTTTCCGAAAGCGCCGAATAGGGAACATTGTACGCGCCGTGCATATGGCCGGATCGAATCCCGGCGCGGGGCTCGGGCTCGGCTCCCGTGAAGCGGCCAGGCCCACGCGCATCGGCGATCTGGCTTTCGCCGGTTCCGACAACCCGCCGCATATCGGCCAGACCGGCCACGCGACCGGCGTTGAAATCGGCGTGAAAAACGTTCGGCGCGATCTTGGTCGGCTCCGCCGTTACCGGCCGTCCTGCGGCCTTCCAGCCGTCGAGACCGCCTTCCAGGACGTAGACCTGGGAGACGCCCATCACCCGCAACATCCACCATGCCCGCGGCGCGGCGAAGAAGCCCGGACCATCATAGACAACGATCGTGTCTTCGGCCGAAATGCCCATTGCGCCGGCATATTGCGCGAAATGCTGCGGCGTTGGCAGGGTGTGCGGCAAGGGGGAATCCGGATCCGAAATCGCATCCTGATCAAGGAACCGGGCGCCTGGAATATGCGCCGCCTCATATTCGGCGCGCGCGTCGCGGTTCTGCGCGGGGAGATACCAGGACGCGTCGATGATCTCCAGACCCGGCTGGCCCAGTCGGTCCTGCAGCCAGTCTGCATCGACGGTGAAAGGACTGTCTTCGGCCATTCGTCTCTCCTGCTTTGCTGGGGTCCGTCGTTTGTCAGGCCGTCGGCATCGGGCCAAAACGGATTCGGAAGCGGCGGTTCTCACGACCCTTCTTCTCGATCTTGCCGATATGGATTTCACCGACTTCGCCGATGCTTTTGATATGCGTGCCGCCACATGGCTGGCTGTCCACCCCGCCGTTGTCGCCAATGCAGACCAGACGGATCTTACCGGTGCCAACCGGCGGACGCACGTTCTTGGATTTCACCAGGCCGGGGTTGGCCGCCAGTTCGTCGTCGGTGATCAGCCTGGTGAAGACGGGATGATCGGCCCGCACCAGATCCATCAGGCTCGCCGTGACCTCTTCCTTGCTGAAGCTGGCATCGGGAATGTCGAAGTCGACACGGCTGTCATCTTCCGACACGGAAGCGCCCGTTATAGGAAAAGGGCAGACGACCGTGAGCAAATGGCAGGCCGTATGCATGCGCATCAACAGATGCCGCCGCTCCCAGTCGATCGCGAGCGCCACCTTCTCGCCCACCGCCGGCAGCGCCTGGCCCGGCGCCGGAACGTGGATGATCTCCTCCTTGCTCTCACCGGTGATGGTGGCGGCAATGACGATGACGCTGCCATCTGCGCGTTCGAGACGGCCCGTGTCGCCTGGCTGGCCACCCGACGTCGCGTAGAAGATCGTCCTGTCGAGAATGATACCGCCACGGTCGTTCACGCCAAGGACGGTCGCGTCAGCCCTGCGCAGATAGGCATCATCGCGAAACAGGGCTTCCGTCTTGTAAGCCATCAAGCGACCTCTTCGAACGGCACCGAAATGGTGCTCCGCTCTTCCATCCAATGCGGGACCGGCAGATTCTTCTCGCGCAGGAAATCCGGGTTGAACAGCTTCGACTGGTAACGCGTGCCATAGTCGCAAAGAATAGTCACGATGGTGTGGCCGGGGCCAAGTTCCCTTGCCAGGCGGATCGCACCGGCAATGTTGATGCCGGTCGAGCCTCCGACGCAAAGACCTTCCTCCTGCATCAGGTCGAAAACGATCGGCAACGCTTCCTCGTCCCTGATCTGGAAGGAGAAGTCAGGCGTGAAACCTTCGAGATTGGCGGTGATGCGCCCCTGCCCGATGCCTTCGGTGATCGAGCTGCCCTCGGCCTTCAGCTCGCCGCTGGTGTAGAAATTGTAGAGCGAGGCGCCCAGCGGATCGGCAAGCGCGATCTTGACGTCCTTGCTCTTTCCCTTCAGCCCTCTGGAGACCCCGGCCAGCGTACCACCCGAGCCGACGGCGCAAACGAAGCCATCCACCTTGCCGCCGGTCTGGCTCCAGATCTCTTCGGCCGTGGTGCGGATGTGGCCATCGCGGTTTGCCGTATTGTCGAACTGGTTGGCCCAGATGGCACCGTTCGGCTCCGTCCTCGCCAGCTGCTCGGCCAGCCGTCCCGACAGTTTCACGTAGTTGTTCGGATTTTTGTAAGCCACTGCTGGCACCTCGATAAGCTCCGCGCCGAGCAGCTTGATCGTATCCTTCTTTTCCTGACTCTGAGTGTCGGGAATGACGATGACGGTTCGGTAGCCGAGCGCCTTGGCCACCAGGGTCAGCCCGATACCGGTATTTCCGGCCGTTCCCTCGACGATGACGCCGCCGGGCTTCAGCAAACCGCGTTGCTCGGCATCGCGGATGATGAACAGACCAGCGCGATCCTTGACCGACTGACCGGGATTCATGAATTCAGCCTTGCCGAGGATCTCGCAACCGGTTTCTTCGGAGGCCTTGTTGAGGCGGATCAGAGGCGTGTTGCCGATCACGTCGATCACAGAACGGTTCATTCGGGATTCCTTCTGGAGGTGCGCGAAACCCTAGAAACCCGATGCATCGGTTTCAAGGCAAGAATTTGCCTGGTCCAGTCGCTTTCCAACGCGCACGGTGCGCCGCTGCGGCACGAAGCCATTATGGTCCTGCACCGTTCATTTCAATCCGGCCTTCAAAAGCCCCCTTTTCATTCGATTCCTTCATCGCTAGAGCAGGCAAGCAGAAGTCCACAGGGCGCAGCATGACACTCTATCGGGCAAACCCGAAGCACGGCGTCGCCTGGATCACCGGGGGTAGCAGCGGTATCGGCCGCGCGCTGGCCAAGGATCTTGCGTCGGACGGCTTCGCCGTGGCGGTCACGGCGCTGGACAACGAGCCGATCGACACGCTTGTTGTCGAGACCGCGCAGATGCCCGGCAGTGTCACCGCCTTCCCCTGCGACGTCACCGACGAGCCGCGCATGGCAAGAACGGTCGCCGACATTGAAAAGCAACTCGGCCCCATCGTGCTGGCTGTCTTCAACGCCGGGAATTATATATCCACCCCCGGAGAGGCACTTCTCGTCGACGATTTTCGCCGCTCCTTCGAAGTCAATTATTTTGGCATCATCAACGGCCTGGTGCCTGTCGTGGAACGCATGCGCGTTCGCGGCCGCGGCCACATCGTCCTGGTTGGATCGGTCACGGCCTATTTCGGCTGGCCGACCACGGCTGCCTATGGCGGCACCAAGGCAGCGATCAATATCCTGGCCGAATCTCTGCAGTACGATTTCGACAAGATGAATGTGCGGATGCAAGTCTGCAATCCCGGCTTCGTAGACACGCCGCTGACAGCCAAGAACATGCTGCCGATGCCGGGACTTATGCCCGTGAACCGCGCGTCGCGCCGCATGGCGCGAGGCATCAAGTCCGGCGGCTTCGAAGTGAGTTTCCCTCGCCGGACCAGCTGGCCGCTGAAACTGCTTGAGCTGATGCCTAGACCGGTGTGCCAATGGGTTATCGGGGTCATGACCGGGTGGAAGGCACGACCATTGCATTACGACCGCAAGCCGCCAAGCGAATAGCGCGGTCGGCCCGCCCCACCCGCTGACCGCGAATTGCCTGTTTATGGGTGCGGTCGTAGTTGAGACATTGTTGCGTGGAGCTCGCGATGGGGCGACTGGTCGTGCTTGCCGTACTGGGCGTGGTCGTTTTCCTTGCACTCGCCTACGTGCTCGGTCCACGCGTCCCAGTGGACACCACGATCCGTTTCGATCCAGCGGCTATCGGTGACGATCCACAGGCCTATGTGGCAAGGGTGGAAGCCGCGGTTCCCGGTATTCGCGACGGGCTAGAGAAGGAGATCGTCTGGGCGAACCCGATGGTTCATGCCAGGACGCCGCTCGCGATCGTCTATATCCACGGCTTTTCCGCATCGAAGGGCGAGATCCGGCCACTGGCCGACGATGTGGCCGACCAACTGGACGCCAACCTCTTTTACACCAGGCTGACCGGCCATGGGCAGGACGGCGCTGCGATGACGCAAGGCAGCGTCAATGCCTGGATCAACGACTATGAGGAGGCGATTGCCATCGGCCGGGCCATCGGCGACAAGGTCATCGTCATCTCGACCTCGACAGGTGGCTCGCTGGCGGCATGGGCTGCAACGCAACCGGGCGGCTCGAACGGGGTGGCGGCGATCGCGTTTATCTCGCCGAATTTCGGCGTAAGGACATCCGGAGCCGAAATCCTGACAAAGCCTTGGGGCCAGCAGATCGCCCAGCTTGTCGCTGGCACCGAACGCGGCTTCGTGCCGCGCAACGCGCTGCACGAGAAATTCTGGACTCACAGCTATCCGATCGCCGCGACACTGCCCATGCAGGCCCTGACCGAGCTTGCCTATGGTGCGCCGGTGGAAAAGGCGACGATCCCTGCCCTGTTCATCCTTTCGGATTCGGACAAGATCGTGCGGGCGGAGCGCACCCGCGAGATCGCCGCGCGCTGGGGCGGCGGGCACGAACTGGTTCCGATCGAAACCACGGGCGATCCCGACAATCACGTCATTGCAGGTGATGCCTTGTCGCCATCGACCACGGCCTTTCTCGCGCAAAGGATCGTGGTGTGGATCGAAGCGGTGGTGAAATAGGACGGCGCGCAAAGGGCGGCTGAATCGCTTCAGCCGCCCTCGCCTTTGTCTTTCACGGCCGGTCAGCCGGCCCTGGGCCGGCAGATCGAAGCGCGATTGGCTTACGCCGCCCGCGCCGCCGGACGCTTGCCGCCGAAGCGGCGCTTGTTATTGCCCTTGAAGCCAGGCTTGGCGCCTTCCGGTTTGCGCTCGCCTGCGAACGCCGGCTTGTCGCCGAAGCGCTTCTTGCCAAAACCATTGCCCTCACCGCCCGGCCGCCTGCCATCGCGACGACCATTGCGGTCGTTTCTGTCATTGGCGGGCTCGAAGCGTTCGTTCTTCTCAGCCGGATTGCGCAGCGGGTCCGGACTGCCGAGATGGTCGGCAACGATTGGCAGCTTGGTGCGGATGATGCGCTCGACCTGGCGCAGCTTGCTGTTCTCGGATGGATCGCACAGCGTGATCGCGATGCCGTCCATGCCGTTACGGCCGGTGCGACCAATGCGGTGGACGTAGCTCTCGGCCTCGTCCGGCAGGTCGAAATTCACCACATGGCTGATGCCGGGCACGTCGATGCCGCGCGCGGCGATGTCGGTCGCCACCAGGATGCGAACCGCACCATCGCGGAAGTCGTTGAGTGCCTTCTGGCGGGCGTTCTGCGACTTGTTGCCATGGATCACGGCGGCCTTGATGCCGTCACGCTCGAGGTCCTTGGTCACCCTGTCGGCGCCATGCTTGGTGCGCGAAAAGATGATGACGGATTTCATCGCTTCGTCCGCCAGCATGGTCGCCAGAACCTGACGCTTCTGCTTGGTGCGGGCGAAGACGACGCCCTGCACGATCTCGGCCGCAGCCGTGCTGTGGGGAGCGACTTCGACGCGGATCGGGTTCTTCAACAGACCTTTCGCCAGTTCGGCGATTTCGGCCGGCATGGTCGCCGAGAACAAGACCGTCTGACGGTCGGGGGCGGTCGCCTTGGCGATGCGCTTGACGTCGTTGATAAAGCCCATGTCGAGCATGCGGTCGCCTTCGTCGAGCACCAGCCATTTGGTGTCAGTGAGGACGAGATCGCCTTCCCGCACGAGATCGGTCAAACGGCCCGGCGTAGCGATCAGTATGTCAACGCCGGGGGCAACCTTCTTCACTTGGCTGAAACGCGAGACGCCGCCGAGCACCAGCGCTGTGGAGACATGCGCGCCCTTGGCGAGCAGCTTGATCATGTCCTCGATCTGCACGGCAAGCTCGCGGGTTGGCGCCAGGATCAGCGCGCGCGCCGTCTTCGGCCGGCGCTTGGTGCCGAGAGCGATGATCTTCGACAGTATCGGCAGCGCGAAGGCGGCCGTCTTGCCCGAGCCGGTCTGGGCGATGCCGAAGATATCACGGCCTTCCATCTGTGGCGGGATCGCCTGCAACTGGATTGGCTTCGGCTCTGTGAAGCCGGCGGCGTTGGTTGCCTTGAGCAGCGCGCCGGAAATTCCGAGTGCCGCGAAACCGGTCAGTTCCGCGGTGTTGCCGGCTAGAGCGTTGTTGCCGGCTAAGGTGTTTTCATTGGTCAAAATAGTCTTCTTTCACGCGGCGCACGGCCGCAAACATCGATGGCGGCGGGGCGCAACCCGCCGTCGAAAAATCTGTCATGAACGACAAGGCGGGCGAACTGTCACGTCCACTCGGCTGCGCTGTCGTGCCCGCAGGCATCATGCCACGGGGCTTTTTCGCCGCTTTGTGATGTACCGGAAAAAGGCCGATATACCGGAAAGAGGGAAAACAGACGCAACCAGTCTCATTCGAGAAGGCCGGATTGATCCCGGCCCAAGCGCCTATGCCGCCGCATATGGCCCAGTTCGCTCCGAAATGCAAGGACTTCATGCTGCAGCGCAAAAAACTCGCGGGCACGGCGCTTGCGCTGCGCGACCGTCGCGATTACCACGAAATGCAGACGGTCTGGGAGGGCGACTGATGAAGGATGTGCTGAAGGAACTCGAGCGGCGCCGCGAGATCGCCCGCATGGGTGGCGGCCAGGCGCGCATCGATGCCCAGCACAAGAAGGGCAAGCTCACCGCGCGCGAGCGCATCGAGGTGTTCCTGGACGAAGGCTCGTTCGAAGAGTTCGACATGTATGTCGAGCACCGCTCGACCGATTTCGGCATGGAGAAGACCAAGTTCGCGGGTGATGGGGTCGTCACCGGATGGGGCACCATCAACGGCCGTCCCGTCTATCTCTTCGCCAAGGATTTCACCGTGTTCGGCGGTTCGTTGTCAGAGGCCCACGCCGAGAAGGTCATCAAGGTTCAGGAGATGGCGCTGCGCAACCGGGCGCCGATCATCGGCCTTTACGATGCCGGCGGCGCGCGTATCCAGGAGGGCGTGGCGGCGCTTGGAGGCTATGCCGAGATCTTTCAGCGCAATGTGCTTGCATCCGGCGTCATTCCGCAGATTTCGGTGATCATGGGCCCCTGCGCCGGCGGCGACGTCTATTCGCCCGCCATGACCGATTTCATCTTCATGGTGCGTGATACGTCCTACATGTTCGTCACCGGGCCGGATGTGGTCAAGACCGTCACCAACGAAACCGTCACCGCCGAAAGCCTCGGCGGTGCATCAGTCCACACGACCAAATCCTCCATTGCCGACGGTGCGTATGACAATGACGTCGAGGCGCTGCTGCAGATGCGGAGGCTGGTCGACCTGCTGCCCGCTTCGAACACATCCGAGATTCCCGAAATCGAATGCTACCAGTCGGTGACCGACCACGATCTGTCGCTCGACCGGCTGATACCCGACAACGCCAACAAGCCCTACGACATCAAGGAGTTGATCTTGAAAGTCGCCGACGAGGGCGACTTCTTCGAGATCCAGCAGAATTTCGCCAAGAACATCGTCACCGGCTTCGGCCGCGTCGAGGGCCGCACCGTCGGCTTCGTCGCCAACCAGCCCATGGTGCTGGCCGGCGTGCTCGATTCCGACGCCAGCCGCAAGGCGGCGCGTTTCGTGCGCTTCTGCGACTGCTTTTCGATCCCGCTCGTTACTTTCGTCGATGTTCCGGGGTTCCTGCCCGGCACCGCGCAGGAATATGGTGGCCTGATCAAGCACGGCGCAAAACTCCTGTTCGCCTATGCCGAGGCCACCGTTCCCAAGATCACCGTCATTACCCGCAAAGCCTATGGCGGCGCTTATGACGTGATGGCATCAAAACATCTGCGCGGCGACATGAACTATGCCTGGCCGACGGCGCAGATCGCGGTGATGGGCGCCAGGGGCGCGGTCGAGATCATCTACCGCAAGGACATTGGTGACGCGGAAAAGATCGCAGCGCATACAAAGGCTTACGAAGACCGCTTCCTATCACCCTTCGTAGCGGCTGAGCGCGGCTATGTCGACGAGGTGATCATGCCGCACTCGACCCGCCGGCGGATCGCGCGGGCGCTGCGGATGCTTCGCAACAAGGACATGCAGAACCCCTGGAAGAAGCACGACAATATTCCGTTGTGACCTATCTGAGAGCGGAACAGCCGCTTAGCGGTTGCGCCGAAAGGCCATCAGTTCGTTCAGCACCGGGACCATCGCCAATGGCAGATCCTCGGCGATCAGCCCAGCGCCGAACCGGCTGCCGGCCTCGGCATGGATCCAGACCGCGGCGCAGGCAGCTTCGAACGCCGGCATGCCTTGCGCCAGCAGGCCTGCAGTGATTCCCGACAGCACATCGCCCGACCCGGCGGTGGCGAGCCATGGCGGGCCATTGGCATTGATGGCCGCCCTGCCGTCTGGATACGCAATCACGGTATCGGCGCCCTTGTAGACGATGACAGCGTTGGCCCGCGTCGCGGCCATGCGCGCCTTGTCCAGCTTGGATGAGGCCGCGTCTTCGGCAAGATCGGGAAACAGCCTGGCAAACTCTCCCTCATGCGGGGTCATGACCAGAGCTGGCGCATCGGCGTTGCGAGAAGCATCGAACAGAACGTCCGGCTTCTCGCGAAATGAGGTGATGGCGTCGGCATCGAACACAAGGCCATCGATTTGGGCGCGGCCGATGGCACCTGGGTTGCCGGGTGGTCTGCCCGACGCGAGCAGCGCCAACGCGAAGGCCCTAGCCCTTTCGCCAACACCGAAGCCGGGTCCTAGGACAAAAGCCGATGGCCGGCGTTGCTCGACAAAACCCCGGAGATCAGCCGCGTCGTCGATCTTGTGCAGCATGATGGACGTAAGCTGCGCGGCGTTGACCTGCATGGCGTTCGCCGGCGACAGCACCGTTACCGCCCCCGCCCCGCTCCTGGCGGCGGCAAGTGCCGATAGCCGGGCAGCGCCTGTGCTGCTCGGGCCACCGGAAAATACCCCGGCATGGCCGCGCTTGTACTTATGCGCGTCGACCGCCGGCACCGGAAAATCCTGCAGCCAAAGCGCCGGCGTGTTCTCGTAGGTCCGAGGCCGGAGGCTGGCAATGATCCCGTCACTAATGCCAATATCGGCGAGGACGACCTCGCCGCATCGCTCCCTGCCCGGCAGCAGCAGATGGCCAGGCTTCTTGCGCGCGAAGGTGACGGTGACGGCGGCCAGTAAGGCCTTGCCTCCCAGCACTTCGCCGCTGCCGCCGGAGACACCGGAAGGCAGGTCGATCGCGACAACCGGCAATCTCCGACTGGTGACGATGTCGACAGCCCTGGCGGTATCGCCCGACAGTGCCTTGGACAACCCAGCTCCGTAGAGCGCATCGACCACCATGGAACCCTCTTCGGGATCAAGCTCCGACAATGGCCGTGGCTCTACCGGGCATTCCGCGGACGCGAGCGCCGCATCGCTTCCGGGCCTCGGCGCGCCCTGCGCCCAGACCACGGTGTCCACGCCGCTCTCGGCCAACAGGCGGGCAACGACATAACCGTCGCCGCCATTGTTGCCAGGGCCGCACAGGACATGCACGCGGCGCGCGGCCGGGTAGCGTTCGAGGACGACGGCGGCGACCGCCGCGCCGGCCCTGTGCATCAGACTGATGCCATCGGCTGGACCGGATTCGATTGTCAACCGATCGGCCTCGCTCATTTCAGCGGGAGAAAGAAGTTCGTAGCTCATGCATTGCCGATCCGCATCCGATCAAGCATTGTCCAATTTTCGATGCGAAGCAAACAGGGAGGCACAGGCGCGATCCGCGACCATCCGGACACCACATCTCCGGCGAGGACTGCCTGTTTGGTGGGCAGAGTGCCCATTTATTTCGCGAACAGACAAGCTTGCGCTATACGTGTTGCAGCGGCCCAGCGGCTTCCCGGGGGGCGAATGATGCGAATTTGCATCCCGGCGCGACGGAGCTTGGCAATCATATGAGACCGCTTCGCATTCATCGGATTGGCACGGTTCGTGCTTGATGGAGGCGCAAGCGGGCTCTCAACCCGTTCTTTTTGGCAGTGGAGGCCGTTTTTACATGAAAAAGATCGAAGCGATCATAAAGCCATTCAAGCTGGACGAGGTGAAGGAAGCGCTTCAGGAGGCCGGACTGCAGGGCATTACCGTCACCGAGGCCAAGGGCTTCGGACGTCAGAAAGGCCATACGGAACTTTATCGCGGCGCCGAATATGTCGTCGATTTCCTGCCCAAGGTGAAGATCGAGGTTGTGCTTGGAGACGACGCGGTCGAAGGTGCGATCGAGGCCATCCGCAAGGCGGCCCAGACGGGTCGTATCGGCGACGGCAAGATCTTCGTTTCCAACATCGAGGAGGTCGTGCGGATCCGCACTGGCGAAACGGGCATGGACGCGGTCTGATCCGGTCGCCATGCACCGGGACGTCATTACCAAGAAACGTCATTAAACAGGGACACATGACATGACGACAGCCAAAGACATCATGAAGCAGATCAAGGACAACGACGTGAAATTCGTCGACCTGCGCTTCACCGACCCGAAGGGCAAGCTGCAGCACGTGACGATGGATGTCGTCGAGGTCGAGGAAGACATGTTCGCCGACGGCGTCATGTTCGACGGGTCCTCGATTGCCGGCTGGAAGGCCATCAACGAGTCCGACATGGTTCTCATGCCGGACCCGGACACTGTCCATATGGATCCGTTCTTCGCGCAATCGACCATGGTCATCCTGTGCGACATCCTCGACCCGGTTTCGGGAGAATCCTACAATCGCGATCCGCGCGGCACGGCCAAGAAGGCCGAGGCCTACATGAAGGCGGAAGGCATCGGCGACACCGTCTTTGTCGGCCCCGAGGCCGAGTTCTTTGTCTTCGACGACGTCAAGTACAAGGCCGATCCCTACAACACCGGCTTCAAGCTCGATTCCACAGAACTGCCGTCGAACGACGACACTGACTATGAGACCGGCAATCTCGGCCACCGCCCACGCGTCAAGGGCGGCTATTTTCCGGTGCCGCCGATCGATTCCGCGCAGGACATGCGCTCCGAGATGTTGACCGTGCTCGCCGAGATGGGCGTGCGCGTAGAGAAGCATCACCATGAGGTGGCGGCCGCCCAGCATGAGCTCGGCATCAAGTTCGACGCGCTGGTGCGCAACGCCGACAAGATGCTGATCTACAAATATGTCGTGCATCAGGTTGCCAACGCCTACGGCAAGACGGCGACTTTCATGCCGAAGCCGATTTTCGGCGACAACGGCTCCGGCATGCACGTCCACATGTCTATCTGGAAGGATGGCAAGCCCACTTTCGCGGGCAATGAATATGCCGGCCTTTCGGAAAGCTGCCTGTTCTTTATCGGGGGCGTCATCAGGCACGCCAAGGCGATCAATGCCTTCACCAACCCGCTGACCAATTCCTACAAGCGCCTGGTGCCCGGCTATGAAGCGCCGGTGCTGCTCGCCTATTCGGCACGCAACCGCTCCGCTTCCTGTCGCATCCCGTTCGGCTCATCGCCCAAGTCCAAGCGCGTCGAGGTTCGGTTCCCGGATCCGGGCGCGAACCCTTACCTGGCGTTCTCGGCGCTCCTGATGGCCGGCCTGGACGGCATCAAGAACAAGATCCATCCCGGCCAGCCCATGGACAAGGATCTCTACGACCTGCCGCCGAAGGAACTGAAGAAGATCCCGACCGTGTGCGGTTCCCTGCGTGAGGCGCTGCAAAGCCTCGATAAGGACCGCGGCTTCCTCAAAGCCGGCGGCGTCTTCGACGACGATCAGATCGACAGCTACATCGAGTTGAAGATGGCCGAGGTGATGCGTTTCGAAATGACCCCGCATCCCGTCGAATACGACATGTATTACTCGGTCTAAGATATATCCGACATCCCAGGCCCTTGAAGGATACCCTCCTTCAAGGGCCTTTTTGCTGTCGTCGTGTTGGCTGCGTGATGCCTGTCCGCGCCTAGTGCCACGCGCCTAAACAGGCCCGCCATGGTGGTTGGCCGATCTTCACGATCCTTGAAACCCAGATCGCCCGCCAAGCGTATTTTATGATGCATCTTCGGACGGCATCATGTCCGGGGCACGATCTTTCAAGGGAAACGGAGACAGCCATGCGCCGCCTTTATTTGGCATACGCAGTCATTCCATTCATCTTGGCGTCGTCGGCATTCGCCGGGGATGCTGAAATCAAGGCCGGCCAGGGCGTTATCGACGGCCAGCTCAAAGCCCTCATCGCCAATGACGGGGCCAAGGCCTACAGCTTCGCCGCACCGAATGTGAAGCAGATCTTCCCGACCGTGGATGCCTTCATGAACATGGTGACCAACGGCTATCCGCCGGTTCGCAAGCCGCAAAGCTATTCTTTCGGCAAGGTGGAGGAGACCGGCCCGGGTTCGATCGTCCAGCAGGTGCTTATCGTCGGCCCGGACGGCAAGGACTACGAGGCGGTGTATACGCTGCAACAGCAGCCCGACGGCACGTTCCAGATCACCGGCTGCAGCTTGCGCGCCTCGAATTCGCTGAGCACATGAGGGTCACAGCGCCGGGATATCGCCCTTCGCCCAGCCCTCTGTGATCTCGGCCCCTCGCGCTTGGAATGTGCCTCCTTCGATGGCGGCGCGAATGTCCTGCATGAGCCTCTGATAGTAGGAAAGATTGTTCCAGGTCAGCAGCATGGCGCCGAGCGCCTCCTGCGATCTCACCAGATGGTGGAGATAGGCGCGCGAATAGTCGCGTGCGGCCGGGCAGTCGCTTTCCTCGTCGAGCGGACGGTGGTCGTCGGCATGGCGGGCATTGCGCAGATTGACCTTGCCGCGCCTTGTGTAGGCGAGGCCATGGCGGCCGGCCCGCGTCGGCATCACGCAGTCGAACATGTCGATGCCACACGCTACCGATTTCAGGATATCGTCCGGGGTACCCACCCCCATCAGGTAGCGCGGTTTGCTGTCAGGAAGTTCAGGACAGGTGATGTCGAGCATGTCGAGCATCACCGCCTGCGGCTCGCCAACCGCGAGCCCACCAACCGCGTAGCCTTTCAGGTCCATCGCGCTCAGCGCGCGCGCCGAACGCACGCGAAGTCCCGCATTGTCGCCGCCCTGGACGATGCCGAACATCGCCTTGCCCGGTTGGTCGCCGAAGGCCGTCTTGCAGCGCTCTGCCCAGCGCAGCGACAACTCCATGGCGCGCTCGATCTCCTTGACCTCCGCAGGCAGCGCAGTGCATTCGTCGAGCTGCATTTGGATGTCGGAATCGAGCAGCCCCTGGATCTCGATGGAGCGCTCCGGCGACATCTCGTAGGCAGCGCCGTCGATATGCGACCGAAAGGTGACGCCCTTCTCGGTCAGTTTTCGCAGCTTCGACAGCGACATCACCTGAAAGCCGCCGCTGTCGGTGAGGATGGGGTGCGGCCAGCGGGCGAACTCGTGCAGCCCGCCCAACCGCGCCACACGCTCGGCGCCCGGGCGCAGCATCAGATGATACGTGTTGCCAAGGATGACGTCGGAACCGACGCCGCGCACCTGGTCCATATACATGGCCTTGACGGTGCCGCCGGTGCCGACCGGCATGAAGGCCGGCGTGCGGATTTCGCCGCGCGGCATGTCGATGACGCCGCGCCGCGCCTTGCCGTCGGTCGCCAGAACCTTGAAGGTGAACGGCTTAGTCATTGAATTCCTTGTCGTGGAGCGGCGCGCCGGGTGCCTGCCTGTCGAGCGACTCGCGGTATTTTACGCAGCCGCGCATGAATTTCGGCCAGGGCGGCACGGCGATCGATGGCTCGGTCTTCTCGGGCAGCAGATCCCACAGATCGGGATGGTGCCAGCATAGATCATGACCGGAAGTATCACGGTGCGCCCGGATGCCGGCGCGCAACTTTTTCACTTCCGCGATCAGGCGCTCGCGGTCGAAGGCTTGCAGGTCATCATCCATCGCTCATCTCCGCTCGATAAAGCAGGCTAGCATCCCCATAGGAGTAGAATCGGTAGCTCCTCTCGATCGCATGCGCATAGGCAGCGCGCATTGTGTCGAGGCCACTGAAAGCCGAAACCAGCATGAACAGCGTCGAGCGCGGCAGGTGAAAGTTCGTCATCAGCATATCGGCGGTGCGAAAACGGTAGCCGGGCGTGATGAAAATCTCGGTCGGCCCGGACCAGGGCGCCAGCGTGCCATCGGCGCGCG
Organism: Mesorhizobium sp. ES1-1; assembly: GCF_020164785.1. Lineage (GTDB taxonomy): Bacteria > Pseudomonadota > Alphaproteobacteria > Rhizobiales > Rhizobiaceae > Mesorhizobium. The sequence goes on from NZ_JAIUGX010000008.1 coordinate 36,292, forward strand.
CGGCGCTCTCGAGCAGACGCAGCGACGTCGTCCCCACGGCAATGATGCGCCCGCCCCTCGCCTTCGCCGCGTTCAAGGCATCGGCCGTCGCCTGGCTGACCGAGCCGGTCTCGGCATGCATCTTGTGGTCGGCCGTGTCGTCCGCCTTCACCGGCAGGAACGTGCCAGCACCCACATGCAAGGTGACGAAGTGGCGCTCAATGCCCTTAGCCTCGAGCGCCGCGAACAACTCGGGCGTGAAATGGAGGCCCGCCGTGGGCGCTGCGACGGCGCCCTCCTCCCGTGCGTAAATGGTCTGATAGTCGGCGCGGTCGCGCTCATCCTCGGCGCGTTTGGAGGCGATATAAGGAGGCAGCGGAATGTGGCCGACCGCGTGCAGAGCCTCATCGAGGAACGGACCCGACAGGTCGAAGCCGAGCAGCGCCTGGCCGCCTTCGCCCTTCTCGACGACAGTGGCGTCGAGCTGGCCCAGGAAGCATGAACTCCCGTCATGGCCGAAATGGATGCGGTCTCCGACAGCGATGCGCTTGCCGGGCCGCATAAAGGCCAGCCAGTGATCCGGCGCCACGCGCATATGCAGCGTCGCATCGACATGCGCCCGTGCCTCGCCGCGCTGTCGGACACCCCTGAGCTGCGCGGGAATGACCTTGGTGTCATTGAACACCAGCACGTCGCCGGCCCCGAGCAGGGACGGCAGGTCACTCACCCTGCGGTCGTCCAGACCTTCGCCGGGCCTGACCACCAGCATACTGGCGCTGTCGCGCGGCTGTGCTGGGCGAAGCGCGATGCGGTCATCAGGCAGGTCGAAATCAAAAAGGTCGACACGCATTGGAAATCAAAACAGCCGGACGAGTAGCGCTCCGGCCAAGAGCAGCACCGCGCCAGCGACTCGGCCCAGCGAGATTTCACGCACCGCGACGCCGAGGAACCCGATCCGGTCGATCAGCATGCCGGCCAGCAACTGGCCGGCCACTAGAAACGCCATGAGAGCGGCGGCCCCGATGCGTGGAGTGAGTATCGTCGACAAGGTGACGTAAAAGCCGCCCAGCATGCCGCCGGCTACGAACAGCCAAGGCGCCGGCGCCTTCCAGTCGAGGGATATGCCTTGCAGCCTCACCACAGCAAAGGAGATGATGCCGAGCACGACAGCGCCTGAAAGAAACGAAAAAGCCGCCGCCGCGACCGGGAGACCCAGGCCGCGCGCAAGTTGCGAATTGATCGGGGCCTGAATGGCAATGAAGGCGCCGGACAGGATGCCGAGAATCGACCAGACGACGCCCATCATTGTCGTTTTCCCTATTCGACGTCGGCCGCGACCTTCAGCGACACGATCTTGTCGGGATCCGGCACCGGCTCGCCGCGCTTGATCTTGTCGACATTGTCCATGCCTTCGATAACTTGGCCCCAGACCGTATACTGGCGATTGAGGAAGGCCGCATCGTCGAAGCAGATGAAGAACTGCGAGTTGGCCGAATTCGGGTTTTGCGAACGGGCCATCGAACAGGTGCCGCGGCCGTGATTGGCATTCGAGAATTCGGCCTTCAGGTCGGGCTTTTCGGAGCCGCCCATGCCGGCCCGCGACGGAGCGAATGAAGGCTTGCTGGAGTTGCCGAATTTCACGTCGCCGGTCTGCGCCATGAAACCCTCGATGACGCGGTGAAAGACCACGCCGTCATAGGCGCCTTCGCGTGCGAGCTCCTTGATGCGGGCGACATGGCCAGGCGCCAGGTCGGGGAAAAGTTCGATGACGACCTTGCCCTTTGTCGTCTCCATGATGAGCGCGTTCTCGCGGTCTTTGATGTCGGCCATGTCAGATATCCTCTTTTGAAAAACAGATTACTTGTCGGCGGCGATGCGCACTTTGATCATGCGGTCGGGGTCGGAAACCGTGCCATTGTCGGCCTCGTCACCCTTCTTGATACGGTCCACCAGGTCCATGCCGCTGACGACATTGCCGACGATGGTGTATTGGCCGTCCAGCGACGGCGCAGGCGCGAACATGATGAAGAACTGTGAATTGGCTGAGTTCGGGTCCTGCGAGCGGGCCATGCCGACCACACCGCGCTTGTAGCGCTCGGTCTGCGAGAATTCGGCTGGCAAATCGGGCAGGTCCGACCCACCGGTGCCGACGGCCTCGGCGCTGAAGCCCTTTTTCAGATTGCCGAACTTTACGTCGCCGGTCTGAGCCATGAAGCCGCCGATGACGCGATGAAAGGCGACATTGTCATAGGCACCCTGGCGCACCAGCTTCTTGATCTGCGCGACATGCTTGGGCGCGAGATCGGGACGCAGCGCGATGGTCACGTCGCCATCCTTCAGCGTGATGATCATGGTGTTTTCCGCATCGGCGGCATGGGCAGAAACGGACCCGGTCAAAAGACCGGCGAGCACGAGAAGGAACGAGGCGAGCCTTTTGAGCTGCATAAGGATTTTCTCCGGGCTTATTTGGCGAATTTGGCGGTGAGCGCGCCGGCAACCGCGGCCGGCACGAAGGGGCGGATGTCGCCCCCCATCGAGGCAATCTGGCGCACAAGTGTGGCCGTAATGGTGCGCACGGAAGGGCTGGCGGGCAGAAACACCGTCTGAAGGTTGGGCGCCATGGTTCCGTTCATGCCGGCCATCTGCATCTCATAGTCGAGATCGGTGCCGTCGCGCAGGCCACGGATCATGATCGATGCGCCCTGTTTCCTTGCCGCGTCGATGACCAGCCCATCAAAGGAGACCACCTTGATGCGATCGCCATCACAACCCAATTCGGCTTTCGCGGTGGTCTCGATCAGGGCCACCCGCTCGTCGAAGGAGAATAGCGGCGTCTTTCCCGGGTGAATGCCGATCGCGGCATAAACGATGTCGGCGACCGCAAGCGACGCCTTCAGCACATCGAGATGGCCGTTGGTCAGCGGGTCGAAGGAGCCGGCATAGAGGGCAATGCGTTCAGTCATGGATGGTGCTTCTAATGCATGATCCCCAAAAGTGGAAACCGGTTTTTGCCGACCTTCGGTTTTCGTCGGTCCTGAAGACCATGCGCAAATCAACGCTGAGATGTTCAATCTCCAGTCCACCACGAGCGCGCCGTGAACCTTTTCTTGACCATGAACGACAGATGAACACGCCGCTCACGAAGTCTTCACGCAGCGTTCACTAGCTTGGCCCTTCATTGGATGAAACCAAAGCCCCATTTGCTCGTTGTAAGGCGCAGGAGAACACGCACATGCTGATCTACATGCTAGCCACCGCAATGACCGTCGCCATGCTGATCGCCACCGTATTCGGGTTGCATCAGGAAGCACAGCGCGTCCGCGTCAAGGCGACCACGAAACGCTACGAAGGCTTCGGTCAGCGCAAGTTGTATCGCAACTATTAAACAGCTGATCTGGCGCACGCCGACCGCTGGGCCGGCGTAGCCAGATGACCGAAGCGTCGGCTAGTCCGCTGTGTCCGGCGCACCGTCGGGAACCGTGGCGGATCCGGAGGCATCCACGCCGCCCTCTTCGAGATCCTCCTCGGCCTGCGGCTCCGAAATCCGCTCGACCGACACCACCTTTTCCCCTTCAGCGGTATTGAAGATCGTCACGCCCTTGGTGGCGCGGCTGGCAAACCGGATTCCGGCCACCGGGACCCGAATGACCGTGCCGCCGTCCGAGACCAGCATGATCTGATCGTCATTGCCGACGGGGAAGGTTGCAACCAGCCTGCCGATCTCGATCGCTTTCGACACATCGGTCGCGCGGATGCCCTTGCCGCCGCGTCCCGTCAGCCTGAAATCATACGAAGAGGACCGCTTGCCGTAGCCGAATTCGGTCACGGTCAGCACATACTGCTCGTGTGCCTTCAGGAACTCGTAGCGCTCGTCCGAAAGCTCAGTCTCTTCGCCAACCTCTTCATTGGTCAGGGCGATCTCTTCCTCCTCACCGGCAGCTATGCCGGCGGCAAGCCGCCGCTCCGCCGCCGCCCGCTTCAGATAGGCGGCGCGTTCGGCTGGTGACGCATCGACATTCTCGATCACCGACATCGATATGATGCGGTCGGTCTCGGCCATGGTGATGCCGCGCACGCCAACCGAATTGCGGCTCTGGAACACACGCACGTCACCGACCGGGAACCGGATGCACTGGCCCGAACTCGCGGTCAGCAGCACGTCGTCATTGTCGGTGCAGGTCTCGACGCCGAGAATCTCGTCGCCCTCTTCCTCCAGCTTCATGGCGATCTTGCCGTTGCGGTTGACCTGGACGAAGTCGGAAAGCTTGTTGCGCCTGACCGTGCCGCGCGTGGTCGCGAACATCACGTCGAGTTCGCCCCAACTCGTCTCGTCCTCGGGCAGCGGCATGATGGTGGTGATGCGCTCGCCCTGCTCCAGCGGCAGCATGTTGATCAGCGCCTTGCCGCGTGATTGTGGATTGCCGATTGGCAGCCGCCAGACCTTTTCCTTGTAGACGATGCCGCGCGAGGAGAAGAACAGCACCGGCGTATGCGTGTTGGCAACGAACAGCCGGGTGACGAAATCCTCGTCCTTGGTCGACATGCCGGAGCGGCCCTTGCCGCCGCGGCGCTGCGCCCGGTAGAGCGACAGCGGCACGCGCTTGATGTAGCCCGAATGGCTCACGGTCACGACCATGTCCTCACGCTGGATCAGGTCTTCGTCTTCCATATCCGCGCCACCGTCGGTGAGCTCGGTGCGGCGTGGCGTGCCGAACTCGTCGCGCACTGCGGCCAGTTCGTCCTTGACGATCTGTTGGATGCGCGCCCGCGACGACAGGATGTCCAGATAATCCTTGATCTCGTCGCCGATCGTGTTCAGTTCATCGGCGATCTCGTCACGTCCAAGCGCGGTCAGGCGCTGCAGGCGCAATTCGAGGATGGCACGCGCCTGTTCCTCGGAGAGATTGTAGGTGCCATCCTCGTTGATGCGATGGCGCGGATCGTCAATCAGGAGGATCAGCGATTCGACGTCGCCGGATGGCCAGCGCCGTTCCATCAACTGCTCGCGCGCCGTCTGCGGGTCCGGCGCGGTGCGGATCAGCTTGATGACTTCGTCGATATTGGCGACGGCGATGGCAAGCCCCACCAGCACATGGGCGCGGTCGCGCGCCTTGCGCAGCAGGAACTTCGTCCGCCGGCTGATCACCTCTTCGCGGAACGACACGAACGCCTTCAGCATGTCGGTCAGGGTCAGCAATTCAGGCTTGCCGCCGTTCAGCGCAACCATATTGGCGCCAAAGGACGTCTGCAGCGGCGTGAAGCGGTAAAGCTGGTTGAGGATGACATCGGCGACAGCGTCGCGCTTGAGCTCGATGACGACCCGATACCCCTGGCGGTCGCTTTCGTCGCGGATATCGGAAATGCCCTCGATGCGCTTGTCACGCACCAGTTCGGCCATCTTCTCGATCATCGAGGACTTGTTCACCTGATAGGGAACCTCGGTGATGACGATCGATTCACGGTCGTTGCCGCGTTGCTCGATATTGATCTTGCCGCGCATGACGATGGAGCCGCGACCGGTGGAATAGGCGCTGTAGATGCCGGAGCGGCCGAGCACGATGCCGCCGGTCGGGAAATCAGGCCCCGGAATGATCTCCATCAACGCCGGCAGGTCAATGGCGGGATTGTCGATGATGGCAATGGCGGCGTTGCAGACCTCACCCAGATTGTGCGGCGGAATGTTCGTCGCCATGCCGACGGCTATACCGCCCGAGCCGTTGACGAGGAGATTGGGGAACCGTGCGGGCAGCACCTTCGGCTCGCTGCCGGACGCATCGTATGTGTCCTGGAAATCGACGGTGTCCTTGTCGATGTCCTCCAAGAGCTCGTGCGCGACCTTGGTGAGGCGCGATTCCGTGTAGCGCATCGCCGCAGGCGGATCGCCGTCGATCGAGCCGAAATTGCCCTGCCCATCGATCAGTGGCACGCGCAGCGACCAGTCCTGCGCCATGCGCACAAGGGCGTCGTAGATCGAGGCGTCGCCATGCGGATGGTATTTACCCATCACGTCCGCTACGGGGCGCGCCGACTTCACATATTTGCGGTTCCAGTGATAGCCGCTCTCATGCGCGGCGAAGAGAATGCGGCGATGCACCGGCTTGAGGCCGTCACGCACGTCTGGCAGCGCCCGACTGACGATCACGCTCATCGCGTAATCGAGGTAGGAACGCTGCATCTCCTCGATGATCGAAATCGGCTCGATGCCGGTTGGGCCGCCGTCGCCGCCGCGCGGTGTATTTTGGTCAGTCAAATCGGGTCACAATCTCTACAGGAATCACTTGCTGCTTATATAGGAAGCCGCCCCGAAACTCCAATGTTTGGGGCGCTTTTCCGCTGTCATATTTGCCGGCAATTTCAAATGGATACCGCCTATTGCGACGATATGCCGAACCGAGTCTCGCCAACTACGGCGATGCGCTGGCCCGGCGCCACGCTGGCACCTGCATCCCAACTCTTTGATGTCCGGCACGCCATTGTCCGTCGTGATGACGCACGACGGGATCATCGGCTCATTCGCGAAGACCCTCGCTTGGCCGCCCCCAAAGTCGAGACCGCCCGCCCCTTGGACTGCAGGTTTCGGTCGCTTTCAGCCATGACTTTTCTCGAGACGAGCTTTGCTCCAGGTCGGCTTTGCTCTAGGACTATCTGGTCCGGCGGCGTCCGGGCGGAGGGGGTCAGAGATGCCGAGCTTCGACAGCCTGTTCAACGCCTTCGTCACCATCCTCGTGACCATCGATCCGCCCGGCCTGGCGCCGCTGTTCCTTGCGGTTACGCGCGGCATGAACCGGGAGGAGCGTCAGCAGGTATCGGTGCGCGCCTCGATCATCGGTTTCCTGGTCATGGCGCTCTTCGCGCTTGCAGGCGCCTCGATCCTGGCCGTGTTCGGCATCACGCTTCCGGCCTTTCGCGTCGCCGGCGGGTTCCTGCTGTTCTTCATCGCCTTCGAAATGGTGTTCGAGCGCAGGCAGGACCGCAAGGAGAAGATCGGCGACGTCGCCATCACCAAGGACATGATCCACAACATCGCCGCCTTCCCGCTGGCGATCCCGCTGATAGCCGGCCCCGGAGCGATTTCGGCGACGGTTCTTCTCTCCGGCTCGTTTCAGGGCTTCGCAGCGCAGGCGGCGTTGGTGGGCATCATCTTCGTCTGCCTCGCCATAACCTACCTGGTGTTCGTGCTGTCCGAGCGCATCGACCGTATTCTCGGCCACACCGGGCGCTCGATCCTGACGCGGTTGCTCGGCGTCATCCTCGCCGCACTTGCTGTGCAATTCGTCGCTGACGGCGTCAAGGCGCTGATGGCGATGTAACGGGTCTGCCGCCAGCAACACGTCTCGGCGGCAGTCATGGCAAACCGCCTATCGCGACGCTGTTGCCCCGGCATCGTACGCGGGGCGGTCGGTCAGACGGTTGTCGCCGATGAGCTGATCACGCACTCAGAACGGAATCTCGTCGTCCAGTTCGCGCGAAGAACCGCCGCCGCCCTTGGGAGCCCCGCCACCGCGATTAAAGCTCTCGCCTGGGCCTGACTGGCCGAAATCGGATCCCCGGCTTCCGCCGCCGGAATAGCCGCCAACCTGGCCGCCCTCTCCTTGCCCGCGCGCATCCAGCATCTGGAGTTCGCCGCGGAATTTCTGCAGGACGACTTCGGTCGTGTATTTGTCGTTGCCTGTCTGGTCCTGCCATTTGCGTGTCTGCAGCTGGCCTTCGACATAGACCTTCATGCCTTTCTTCAAATACTGCTCGGCCACCTTGGCCAGCTGTTCATTGAAGATGACGACATTGTGCCACTCGGTCTTTTCCTTGCGCTCGCCGGAATTCTTGTCACGCCAGCTTTCCGATGTGGCGATGCGGATGTTGACTACCGGCTCGCCGGAATTCAGGCGACGTATTTCTGGATCGGCGCCAAGATTACCGACTAGAATGACCTTGTTGACGCTACCCGCCATGATACTTCTCCGCGCTAGTCCGAGACAAATTCCTGTCGCAGCACCTTACAAGCTGCGGACGGAAACCGCCCGCAAAGGCTGGCTTTTCCCACAAGGTTTTTGTTCCCCATTCGTTCCTATACTTCCCATCGCAGATTGTCAAGGACTGGCAGCAGCGCGTGACCGCTGCGTAAAACAGGACTTGCCAAATCAATAAGTGTTCACTTATGCTTTTTCGATGATCGAGGCAGAGATCTTCCGCGCCCTGGCAGACCCGACCCGCCGCGCCGTCTTCGAGCGCCTCGCCGCCGGCGAGATGAGCGTGTCGCAGTTGCGCGGCGGCCTGGCAGTGTCGCAGCCGGCCGTGTCGCAGCATCTGGCCGTGCTGCGTGGCGCCGGCCTCGTGACCGAACGGCGGGCGGGCCGCAACGCCTATTATCGCGCCGATCCAAAGGGACTTGCCCCGCTGCTGTCCTGGATTGAGCGCTATCGCACGTTCTGGCCGGAGCGCATCGAAAGGCTGAAGACCGTTTTGAAGGACATGGACCAATGATGGATATCGAATCGACGATGCCGGAGAGCCGAAGCGATGCCTCCCCCGATGCGCTCGAGTTCCAATACGATCTCGCCGAGCCGCCCGAGAAGGTCTGGCGGGCGCTGACCGTGCCTGACCTGCTCGCCGCCTGGATGATGCCGAACGACATGCGGCCGGAGATCGGCAAGCGTTTCGGCTTCGCCGGAAGCGAGGCCGCGATCGAATGCGAAATCCTCGACGCCGAGCCCGAACGCCTGCTACGCTACTCCTGGCGCGAACAGCCGACGGACGGCGCGCGGCAGGATGCGCTCGACAGCACCGTCACCTTCACGCTTGCCCGCACCGCTTCCGGCGGCACCCATCTGCGCATTGTCCATGACGGCTTTGCGCGCAGGAAGATGCCAGCCGTTGCGGGCGCCGGCTGCCGGCTCTCGCTGGGGGCGCGCCGGTCCGGAAACTCCATCGCCGCGAACATGTCGCGTCTTATGCCCCGCGCGGCATGACCACGGAAACCGGAGAATAAAAATGAGCGGTGTTGCCAGTCTGGTGCCGATGGTGATCGAGCAATCGAGCCGCGGCGAACGCGCCTTCGACATTTTCTCGCGACTGCTGCGCGAGCGCATCGTCTTCATCAACGGCGAGATCAATGACGATATTTCGGCACTTGTATGCGCGCAGTTGCTGTCGTTGGAATCGGACAATCCCGATAAAGAGATATCGCTCTACATCAACTCGCCGGGCGGCGTGGTGACCAGCGGCTTCGCCATCTACGACACGATGCAGTACATCAACTGCCCGGTCTCGACCGTGTGCATGGGCTTTGCGGCATCGATGGCTTCGTTCTTGCTGATGGCGGGCACGCCGGGCCGCCGCATCTCGCTGCCGAACGCCACAATCCTGCTGCATCAGCCGCTGGGCGGATTCCAGGGCCAGGCTTCCGATATCCAGCGCCATGCCGAGCGCATCGGCAAGACGAAACAACGCATGGCAGAACTGTACGCGCACCATTGCGGCCGCGGCCTCGAGGAGGTCGAGCGCACGCTGGACCGCGACCATTTCATGACCGCGCGCGAAGCCCAGGCCTGGGGCATCGTCGACCATGTGTTCGACACACGCAAGAAAGCGGCGTGAGATTTCACGCGCGGCAAGTTGATCGCCGCGCGTCTGGTCTCACTCCCATCCGGGCCTTATGATCAGCGGATGACGAGAACATCCAGACAGGTGCATATCGCCTTCACCGCGTTTGCAACCGCGCTGCTGGCCTGCACTGCAGCCTTCGGGGACGATAGCACGTCCAAGGCATTGCCAGGCGTAACCGGCGACTACCGCATCGCCAAACCGGCGACACAAGCCGAACCCGACGACGCGCTGCCGGCCAACGATGACGGCAGTTTCAAGATTGGCAACACCGATGTCAGGATCGGCGGCGGCATAACGGTCGATATGAGAACGGGCGGGACGCGGATTCCGAACCACTAAAACGCCGGCTTTGCTGACGGAATGTCCTGCGTCGCTGAGTTTCTATTTTGCGAAATCCAAGACGGTGGCGGTGGCTGCAGCGCTTTTGCTCTTCACTCCGCGGGGCTCCCGTATTGTGCAACTTTGAGCCATCGCGAGAGGCAACTTAAGATGTGAGCCCCGCCGCTGCCTGGCAGTCTGGCGGGGCTTGCATGGATATCAAATCCATTTCTGCCGGAAGTGTGCTGCCGGCTTTTCGTTTCGGATGCTTCGCGGCATTCAGCCGACGATCCGACTAGCAGTCTCTGATTTTTGTGGATACGGCAGGTCGACGTTTGCCGCGCGGCGCTGACGCCTGAACCCGGCACCATGCCTGCCGCGGCTCCAGCTAAATCTGGAGCCCTTGGGGACTATCAGGTGGCGTCATGCTCCGCTCCTAGTCCATTGCGACGTTGCTGTCTCCAAGCGCATATCGCGACTGCCTGCGGCGTCTCGCAGGCCGCCTCTGGGCGGCGATGCCATCGAATGACGGCTGGCCTCGGTGACGTTCTGGAGTCTGCTCCCCGCACTCGACGACGTCAACCTTTCAATAGCCGATTTAGAAAAATGTGATCGCCGGCGCTTGAGGTCACCCCTGCATGCACGGCTGTTGTCAGGATGCTGTTCAGTCTTTGTTCTTTCTGCTTGCCCGCCCGTGCGAAAGACGGTTAAACGACTCCCGTCGGGAATTGTGGCGTCTCTCGACGTGGCGGCAAAAAGACCTACATAGGGAATGGTCGGGAAAACCCCGCCAATCCCATGAATTCCAGATCCGAGGCGGCGACCGGCTATGGCCGACCATAAATTCCTTTCGGTTCGCGGGGCGCGCGAACACAATCTGAAGAATGTCGATCTCGATCTGCCGCGTGACAGCCTCATCGTCATGACCGGCCTGTCGGGCTCCGGCAAATCGTCGCTCGCCTTCGACACGATCTACGCCGAGGGCCAGCGTCGCTATGTCGAAAGCCTGTCGGCCTATGCGCGCCAATTCCTCGAAATGATGCAGAAGCCGGACGTCGACCAGATCGACGGACTGTCGCCGGCCATCTCGATCGAGCAGAAGACCACGTCGAAGAACCCACGCTCGACGGTCGGCACGGTCACCGAGATCTATGACTACATGCGGCTTCTGTTCGCCCGTGTCGGCATCCCCTATTCGCCTGCCACTGGCCTGCCAATCGAAAGCCAGACGGTCAGCCAGATGGTCGACCGTGTGCTGGCGCTCGAGGAAGGAACACGCCTGTTCATCCTGGCGCCGATGGTGCGCGGCCGCAAAGGCGAGTACCGCAAGGAACTGCTGGAGCTGCAGAAAAAGGGCTTTCAACGCGTCAAGGTCGACGGCGTTTTCTACGAGATCGCTGATGTCCCGGCGCTGGACAAGAAGTACAAGCATGACCTCGACGTCGTTGTCGACCGCATCGTCGTGCGCGGCGATCTCGCAACCAGGCTCGCAGATTCCCTCGAAACCGCGCTGAAACTGGCCGATGGGCTGGCGGTGGCCGAATTCGCCGACAAACCGCTCGACGCCAGCCAGACCGGCGTCGATTCGGTCAACAAGTCGAAGAACGAGACGCATGAGCGCATCCTGTTCTCGGAGAAGTTTGCCTGCCCCGTATCAGGTTTCACCATTCCAGAAATCGAACCCAGGCTGTTTTCCTTCAACAACCCGTTCGGCGCCTGCCCGGCCTGCGACGGTCTGGGCAGCCAGCGCGCCATCGACGGCAATCTGATCGTCCCCGACGAGAACCTGTCGCTGCGCGACGGCGCCGTCAGCCCCTGGGCGAAGTCCACCTCGCCGTATTACGCGCAAACGCTCGAGGCGTTAGGCAAGGCCTATGGCTTCAAGCTCGGCGACAAGTTCAGGGACCTTAGCGAAGAGGCCAAGGAAGCCATCCTGCGCGGCACCGGCGAGCGCGAAATAACCTTCCAGTACGATGATGGTCTGCGTTCCTACAAGACGACCAAGACCTTCGAGGGCGTGATCCCCAATCTCGAGCGCCGCTGGAAGGAGACCGAATCCGCCTGGATGCGCGAGGAGATCGAGCGTTTCATGTCGGCGACCCCCTGCCCCGCCTGCAAGGGCTATCGGCTGAAGCCGGAAGCGCTTGCGGTCAAGATTGCCGGCAAGCATATCGGCGAGGTCACGGAGCAGTCCATCCGCAGCGCCGACAGCTGGTTCACCGCACTGCCGGCTCATCTCAACGACAAGCAGAACGAGATCGCGGTGCGGGTGCTCAAGGAGATCCGCGAGCGCCTGCGCTTCCTCAATGACGTCGGGCTGGACTATCTCACCCTGTCGCGCAATTCCGGCACGCTGTCCGGCGGCGAGAGCCAGCGCATCCGTCTGGCCTCGCAGATCGGTTCCGGCCTCACCGGCGTGCTCTATGTGCTGGACGAGCCGTCGATCGGCCTGCACCAGCGCGACAATGCGCGACTGCTCGATACGCTCAAGCATCTGCGTGATATCGGCAACACGGTCATCGTCGTCGAGCATGACGAGGACGCCATCCTGCATGCCGACTATGTCGTCGACATGGGCCCGGCCGCTGGCGTTCATGGCGGTGAGATCATTGCCCAGGGCACGCCCCGCGAGGTCATGGCCAATCCCAATTCGATCACTGGAAAATATCTTTCCGGCGAACTCGAAGTGGCGACGCCGGGCGTGCGACGCGAGGCCAAGAAGGGCCGGCGCCTGAAGGTGGTTGGCGCGCGCGGCAACAATCTCAAGAACGTCACAGCCGAAATCCCGCTCGGCACGTTCACCGCGGTCACCGGCGTTTCGGGCGGCGGCAAGTCAACCTTCCTGATCGAGACGCTGTTCAAGGCAGCGTCGCGCCGCATCATGGGTTCGCGCGAGCACCCCGCCGAGCATGACCGCATTGAGGGTCTGGAGTTCCTCGACAAGGTCATCGACATCGACCAGTCGCCGATCGGCCGCACGCCGCGTTCGAATCCGGCCACCTATACCGGCGCCTTCACGCCGATCCGCGACTGGTTCGCCGGCCTGCCGGAAGCCAAGGCGCGCGGCTACCAGCCGGGGCGCTTCTCCTTCAACGTCAAGGGCGGCCGCTGCGAGGCCTGCCAGGGCGACGGCGTTATCAAGATCGAGATGCATTTCCTGCCCGACGTCTATGTCACCTGCGACGTCTGCCACGGCAAGCGCTACAACAGGGAGACGCTGGACGTCCTGTTCAAGGGCAAGTCGATCGCCGACGTGCTCGACATGACGGTTGAGGAAGGCGTCGATTTCTTCGCCGCCGTTCCGGGTGTGCGCGACAAGCTGGAAACGCTGAACCAGGTTGGCCTTGGTTACATCCATATCGGCCAGCAGGCGACGACGCTTTCTGGCGGCGAGGCGCAACGCATCAAGCTCGCCAAGGAGCTTTCGCGCAAGGCGACCGGCAAGACGCTCTATATTCTCGACGAGCCGACCACCGGACTCCACTTCCACGATGTCGCCAAGCTTCTGGAAGTGCTGCATGAACTGGTCGACCAGGGCAATACGGTCGTGGTCATCGAGCACAATCTCGAAGTGATCAAGACCGCCGACTGGGTGCTCGACCTCGGCCCCGAGGGTGGCGACGGCGGCGGCGAACTGGTCGCCCAGGGTACGCCCGAAGCGATCGTGCGCGAGAAGCGCAGCTACACCGGCCAATTCCTCAAGGAATTGCTGGAGCGGCGTCCCGGAGGCAAGCGCGAAGCGGCGGAGTGATGAGCGAGACTGTTGGCGCCCAGGGAGCTTTTCAATGACCCCACGAAGGGCGCTCGACAGCGATCTGCCGGCCATCGTTTCGCTGACCCAATCAGCCTATGCGCCCTATACCGCGCTGCTGGGGGCGCCGCCGATCCCCGTCACCGAGGATTACGCACCGCGCATCGCGCGCGGCGAGGTCTGGCTCCTTGAGCATGGCGCCCGGCTTGCCGGATCGATCACGCTGGAAAGGCGCGAGGATCACGCGATGATCTTCTCCCTCGCCGTCGCACCGGAATTTCAAGGTAAGGGCTTGGGCGTGGCGATGCTCAACTTCGCCGAACAACACACGCGCTTGTGGGGCCTGCCTGAGATAAGGCTCTACACCAATGCAAAGATGGAGCGGAACATCGCGCTTTATCTCGCCTATGGTTTTCACCAAACCGGTCGACGGCCCAATCCATACCGGCCAGGATGGATACTCGTCGACATGGCAAAGACAGTCAGCGACACGGCAGATCCGGCCAGTGACGTGACAAAGCCAGTCGGCGGGATCATGTCGGCCTGATTTCCGCCTGGGAGGACGATAATGAGCAAGTCTGGAACAATTTGTGCCGGCATGGGAGGCTGGACGTTTGAGCCCTGGGACACATCCTTCTATCCCGACAAATTGTCCAAGGCCAAGCAGCTCCACTATGCCAGCCGCCAGGTGCCAAGCATCGAGGTCAACGGCACGTACTATTCCAGCTTCAAGGAACCGACCTTCGTCAAATGGGCCAATGAGGCGCCGGACGGTTTTGTCTATGCACTGAAGGGCAACCGCTTCGTCACCAACCGCCGCGTGCTGGGCGAGGCCGGCGAATCCGTGGAGCGCTTTCTCGGCTCGGGCCTCGTGGCGCTCGGCGACAAGCTAGGGCCGATCGTGTGGCAGTTCGCGCCGACGAAGAAGTTCGATCCGGACGATTTCGAGGCTTTTCTAAAACTCCTGCCCGAAAGGCAGGAGGGCGTGGCGCTGCGTCACGCGGTGGAAGTTCGCAACGACAGTTTTATCGTCCCGGAGTTCGCGGCACTGGCGCGCAAATACAGGGTAGCGATCGTCTATGCCGACCATGCCAAGTATCCAGATATCGCTGATGCGACCGGTGATTTCATCTATGCGCGGTTGCAGACAGGCAGCGACGACAATCCGGACTGCTACACGCCCGGCGCGCTCGACCAGTGGGCCGAGCGGGCAAACATCTGGGCGGGTGGGAAAGTACCAGCCGACCTCCGCCGTGCCGATCCCACAACCGAAGCACCGGTCAAACCGCGGGATGTGTTCATCTATTTCATCAGCGAGGGTAAAGTCCGCGCGCCGTTCGGAGCCATGGCGCTGATGAGACGGGTCTCGAATTGACTGCATCGCACCGGTCGCGCCGACCACCCGGACGAACGTGACATATTAGGCACGATCGTAACCTTATCGATACTTCCTGCCCTTATGTTTGCGCACGCCAAGCCGCAGAGCTAACCGCCGCCGGCAAGGAACGAGGGGCATGTCGCTGGACTACACTTCACTTCTGCTGGCCGTAGGGTTCTCCGCGGCCTGCCTTGGCCTCACATTGTTTGGCATGTGGCTGACCGCTCGCTCGGAAAGATTTCTGCTGACTTGGGCAGTCAGCCTGTTTTTTGTGGTCAGCGACATCTTTGCATACGACGCCTATATCGACATGCCCGGACGGCTGCTGGGCATGGCGACGCTTGCCCTGTTGTTGCTTGGCTTTTCGATCATGCTCGGAGCCGCCTATCAATTCAGAACCGGCAACTCGCCGATGCCGCGCACGATAGTCGGCTGCTTGTCGCTGGTTGTGGCGCTGCCGCCAATGGCTTTGGGCTATGACGGCCTCGCCTTTATGTTCGAAAACCTGTTTGCCGCCTTGCTGCTGTTTGCGACGGCAGGCGAATACTGGAAGGGCCGAGACGAAGCTCCCGCCTTGACGATCGGCATTACCGCCCTGTACTCGGCCACGGCGGGGTCCTTCGCGCTCTGCGGCATGGTTCTGGCCATCGACGGAAGGCTGACCCTTGGACACGCGCCCAGTAACTGGGCAGAGGAACTGAGCCTTATCATCGTCATCGCCAGCATGACTGGCATCGGCGCCCTGTCGCTGGCGCTCAATCAGGGCCGCCTCGCCAGGCATCATCGCCGCAACGCGCTGACCGACCCCTTGACCGGCCTGCTCAATCGTCGGGCGCTGTTCGACCTGCATGGCGATGCCCCCGTCGGCGCGTTCACCGCCGTGATAGTATTCGATCTCGACAATTTCAAAGCGATCAACGACCAGTTCGGCCATGCCGCCGGTGACGAAGTTCTCAAGGTCTTCGCCAAGGAGCTCGCGAGCAATTTGCGTCCTTCCGACGTCGCAGCGCGCATGGGCGGCGAAGAGTTCGCTCTGGTGTTCAAGCGCACGCTGCCCGAAACGGTGGCGTCCGCCGCCGAGGCCATAAGAGCTGGTTTCGCGACGCGCCAGTTCAAGACCGAAACCGGCTCTTTCATCTGCACGGTCAGCGCCGGCTTCGCCTTCGGCGCCAAGGAAGGCCTCAGCTTCGACAAAGTGCTCAGCGCCGCCGACAGGGCTCTTTATGACGCCAAACGCGGCGGGCGAAACCGCGTCAATGCTTCGCACTACCGGCGCGCAAGCTAAGAACACTCAGCCTCTGCAACAACGTTCGGACACGCCGGCGCCACGACACTAGGTTAGCAACTGCTGATAGAGTTTCTTAAGATCATATCGTTTAGGATCAGTCCTGCGACGCGCGGGTGATATTTTGGGCTATGAATTCAGATACGGCCGGGAGCGGAGACAACCGGAAAAACCAAAGCGTCATCCGCTCAACTTCGTGTTCGACCCTTTGTATCCGATGATCATGGTTGCGGTCTTCACCGCTTTCGGCATCTGGTATTTCGATGTTCCACGTCAAAGACTGTTCGACGTGGATATGACCCATCTACTTGGAAAATGGGCACGTTGGCCTTAGTGCGCTAATAGCTGCGCAGCAACTCGTTCGCCGCGTGCCAGCGGCAGTCCGGCCGCTACTGATGGGCCTGCCTTGCCGCTTCCGCTTCGGCCACATCGACCACCCACAACAACTCGCCATTTTCGCTGGTCACCCGAACCAACCAACCGGATAGATCGTCGACGCCCGGCTGAAGATCGACAAGGAGATCGACCGCGCAGCGGATGGCTTCCGACCGCGCCGCCTCGGGGCTCGGCATTCTTGATGGTGGGATACGCCGCGCAGCATCTCCGTCCCGATATTCAAAGATGTACACTTCACCAGCGCTGTCGCTGGCGGAGGTTACTTCCACCTGGTCGAAATTGCCGTTGCTGGCCGCATCATAATCATTGGCAGCAAGATCGAATGTTGCCGTCTTGAGCAGAATAGCCTTGGCCCTGTTCAGCGCGTCGTCCTCGGCTGCTTCATCGGGCATGTCCACGGTAACGCATGCATGGCCCTCGCCGCAAAACATCACGCGCAGGATCGGCAGGCCATCCGGCGTCAACGCTCTCGTGACTTCCGTTCGAACGATTTGCACGGCCGCCTCCTTCGGGCTTTCAGAACATGGAGGCCGCGACGACAGCCTCCGCTAACGCGATATTCTAGCATGTCCTCGCGCTGGTCTTTGTCCAGACGATAACCGCATGAACATCGCCATCCTCATTGCTCGGTCCATGCGTCTTGCTTGACTTGGAGCAGTTGCAACCCGCGACCGGACGAAGGGTTCCTTCCGGAGCGAAGCCTCCGAGTATGATCGCGACGGGCTCAGCCGGATCGGAATTGGAGTGGTCCGGCCAGCCCCACCGGGGCGCGGCATTTTCGATATCGAGACCTCATTGAAGGCGTTCGGCCAGCGCGCGATTCTGCTGGCCCTGACAAGAGATCGCCGACCGACAGAGAACGCACTTCGTCTCGTCGGATTTAAGTCTAGCGCGCTTCTAAACCGTCAGGAATTTACGGACATCAGCGCGATCCAGGTCTTCCGCCGGCCCCGTATGCACGATCATCCCGCGATCCATGATGTTCACCTCATCTGCGAGCTCGCGGCAAAAATCGAGATATTGTTCGACCAGCAGTATGGCAATGCCGGCCTGGTCGCGCAGATAGCGGATGGCGCGGCCGATATCCTTGATGATCGACGGTTGGATGCCTTCTGTCGGTTCGTCGAGCACCAGGAGCTTCGGCCGCATCACCAGCGCGCGGCCAATCGCCAGCTGCTGTTGCTGGCCACCGGATAGGTCGCCGCCGCGGCGGCCGAGCATCTGCTTCAGCACCGGGAACAACTCGAAGACATGGGCTGGGACATTGCGGTCGGAGCGCCTCAAAGGCGCGAACCCCGATTCCAGGTTTTCGCGTACCGTGAGCAGAGGGAAGATCTCCCTTCCCTGCGGCACGAATGCGATGCCCGACCGGGCGCGATCATACGCCGCGCTCCGGTCGAGCGCCTTCCCCTCGAAGGCAACGCTTCCGCTCGTCAACCGGTGATGGCCAACGATCGATCTCATCAAACTGGTCTTGCCGACGCCGTTGCGGCCGAGCACGCAAGTGATCTTGCCCGCCCCCGCCTTCAGCGATACGCCACGCAGCGCCTGGGCAGCGCCGTAGTGCAGCGTGGCGTTCGAAACCTCGAGCATGTCAGCGCCTTTTCCAGAACCTGAGGAAGGCCAGGTCGAAGCGATGAAATTGAACACGCCAGATCATGTCATCTCCCCAGATAGACTTCGACGACGCGCTCGTCGGCCGAAACAAAATCGAGTGTGCCCTCGGAGAGCACCGCGCCTTCGTGCAGGCAGGTGACCTTGACACCGAGTTCACGCACGAAATGCATGTCGTGTTCGACCACGATGACCGAATGGTCGCGCGCGATGTCCTTGAGCAACCTTGCGGTCTCCTCCGTCTCGGCGTCTGTCATACCGGCGACAGGCTCGTCGACCAGCAGCAGCTTCGGGTCCTGCGCCAACAGCATGCCGATCTCCAGCCACTGTTTCTGCCCGTGACTGAGATTGGCCGCCAATTGGTCACGTTTGTTGCCAAGGCGGATGATGCCGAGAATATCGTCGATCTGCCGCGCCTCCCCCGCCGAGCGGCGATGAAAAAGCGCCGGAAAGATCGAGCGCGGCCCCTTCAGCGCCAGCATCAAATTCTCCTCGATCGTGTGACTCTCGAAGACCGTGGGTTTCTGGAACTTCCGGCCGATGCCCATCATTGCGATCTCGGCTTCGTCGTGCTTGGTCAGGTCCACCTGCCCGTCGAAGAACACCTCCCCCTCGTCGGGGCGTGTCTTTCCGGTGACGATATCCATCATCGTCGTCTTGCCGGCCCCGTTGGGGCCGATGATGGCGCGCATCTCGCCCTTGTCGAGCACCAGCGACAGATTGTTGATGGCGCGAAATCCGTCGAAGGAGACCGAGACGCCGTCGAGATAGAGGATGGTGTTGCTCTTCGACATGGCTCTACTCCGCCGGTTGCGGTTCGGCAGGCGACGACCAGTCGCCGGAGGTCCGCGCCGCGCCGCGAACGATCTTCGGTTCGACGACCTGGCCATCGGTGCCAGCCTCTTCCGCCAGCGATGCGGCCCGTCGCGCCTTGGCATTGCCGCGCCAGGAATCCCACATTCCAATGATGCCCTTGGGCAAGAGCAGCGTGACGGCGACGAACAGGCCGCCCAGCGCAAACAACCATAATTCCGGCAGCACGCCCGTGAACCAGGACTTGCCGGCATTGACGAGGAGCGCGCCGATGATCGGTCCGACGATGGTGCCGCGACCGCCAACCGCCGCCCAGATCACCACCTCGATCGAGTTGGACGGCTCGAATTCGCCCGGATTGATGATGCCGACCTGCGGCACGTAGAGCGCGCCCGCTATGCCGGCCATCACCGCCGACACAGTGAAGGCAAACAGCTTCACGTTCTCGGCGCGCCATCCGAGGAAACGCGTACGGCTCTCGGCGTCGCGCACCGCCATCAGCAGCTTGCCATATTTCGAACCGACGATTGCCCAGGTGACCAACACACCAAGTGCGAGCGTCACCGCACTCGCCGCGAACAAGGCCGAACGAGTCGCATCGGCCTGCACGTTGAAGCCCAGAATATCCTTGAAATCGGTCAGGCCGTTATTGCCGCCGAAGCCCATATCGTTGCGGAAGAAGGCGAGCAGCAGCGCATAGGTCATGGCCTGCGTGATGATCGAAAGATAGACGCCGGTGACGCGGCTGCGGAAGGCGAACCAGCCGAACACGAAGGCAAGCAGCCCGGGGACGGCCAACACCATGAGCGCGGCGAACCAGAATTGGTCGAAGCCTGTCCAGAACCACGGCAATTCCTTGTAGTTCAGGAACACCATGAAATCCGGCAGGACGGGGTTGCCGTACACGCCGCGCGAGCCGATCTGGCGCATCAGGTACATGCCCATCGCGTAGCCGCCAAGCGCGAAGAACGCGCCATGGCCCAGCGAAAGGATGCCGCAATATCCCCAGACGAGGTCGAGCGCGAGCGCGAGCAGCGCATAGCAGAGATATTTGCCGGTCAGGGCGACGATATAGGACGGGATGTAGAAGGCGCTGGTCGGCGAGACCGCCAGGTTGAGCACCGGGACGATGACGGCCACCGCCAGCAGGATGAAGATGGTGATGGCGATCCGGCGGTCCGCGCCGGAGGCGAAGAAGCGTCCTGACATCATGCTTCCACCGCCCTGCCCTTGAGCGCGAACAGCCCGCGCGGGCGCTTCTGGATGAACAGGATGATCAGCACGAGCACGACGATCTTGCCCAGCACCGCGCCGGCATAGGGTTCGAGGAACTTGTTGATGATGCCGAGCGAGAAGGCGCCGACCAGTGTGCCCCATAGATTGCCGACACCGCCGAAGACGACGACCATGAAGCTGTCGATAATGTAGCCGCGTCCGAGATTGGGCGACACGTTGTCGATCTGGCTGAGCGCGACGCCGGCGATGCCGGCGATTCCCGACCCCAACGCAAATGTCAGCGCGTCGACCCATGGCGTCCGGATGCCCATCGAGGCGGCCATGCGCCGGTTAGCGGTGACGGCGCGCATCTGCAGGCCCCAAGGCGTGCGTTTCATCACATAGAGCAGCACGGCGAATACGGTGAGTGCGAACACCAGGATCCAGAGCCGGTTCCAGGTGACGGCGAGTTGGCCGACGTTGAAGGAGCCCGACATCCAGGATGGGTTGCCAACCTCCTGGTTAGTCGGACCGAAGATCGAGCGCACGGTCTGCTGCAGGATGAGCGAAACGCCCCATGTCGCCAGCAGCGTCTCCAGCGGACGGCCGTAAAGGAAACGGATGACGCCCCGCTCGATGATCAGACCAACCAGGGCCGAGACGAGAAACGCCAGTGGCAGCGCGATGACCAGGGACCAGTCGAACAGATCGGGAAACGAGGTGCGGATCACCTGCTGAACAACGAACGTGGTATAAGCGCCGAGCATGACCATCTCGCCATGGGCCATGTTGATGACGCCCATGACGCCGAAGGTGATCGCAAGCCCGATCGCGGCCAGCAGCAGTACCGACCCGAGCGAAATGCCGTACCAGATGTTCTGGCCTGCATCCCACAATGCCAGCGTCGAATTGATGTTCGCAATGGCCGCGGTCGCCGCGTCCTTCACTGATCCGGAGGCGTTGGCCTCGACGGAGGTGAGCAGCGAAACCGCGTCTCGATCGCCGCGGGAGCCGATCAGCGCGATGGCGGCAAGCTTGTCCGCCTCAGGCTGATCCGACACCAGGACCGAGGCGGCACGAGCCTGCTCAAGCAAAGCCTTGACGACCGCATCGATTTCACCGGCAATTGCCGCGTCGAGCGGGCCGATATTGGAAGCGTCCGGCGTCTTGAACATCGTGTCAGCGGCGGCGATGCGCACAGCCGGGTTCTTGGAGCCAAGCGTCAACGTGCCTAAAGCATCGCGGATGGCCCGGCGCAGCGTGTTGTTGACGCTGATCTTGGTAATGTCGTCACCGGAGGCCTCTCCCGCTGCCTCGCCGCTCAGCGGATCGAACAGCTGAAAGGTCTCGTCGCCTTCCTGGCCGACAAACACCATCGAGTCCGTCGTGCGAACGTAAAGATTACCGTCCGCCAAAGCGGCGAGTGGCCTTTCGACAGCCGGATCGCCTGTCGCTGTCAATTCGCGAACGACGGCTCCTGTCTCGGAGAAGTCGGTGGCTGTCGCGAATTTGGCGATTATGGCACGCAACTCGGCTTCGGCGGCGTCCGAAGACGACAGCGTCGCCAGCAGGAGCACAAATGTCAGGCCGATAGCATGGAGAATCTTCATCGGTTCTTGATGGCTCTCGAGGGTTGAACTGGGCGTCCGGACAGTGGCTGCACTGTCCGGACGCACGCGGTCACGGGTTGGACCCGAAGGTCCTGCCCTGGGAGATCAGTTCGTGCCCTTGCCGCCGCACTTGCCGGTTTTGACGTTGAAGTTGCCGCAGTTGAGCGGCGCGCGCCAATCGGAGATCAGGTCCTTGGAGTCGGGCAGGTAGTCGGACCACTCGTCGCCCATCACCAGGCCTGGCGTCTTCGAAACGGTTTCGAACTGGCCGTTGGCCTGGATTTCGCCGATCAGCACCGGCTTGGTGATATGGTGGTTTGGCATCATCGTCGAATAGCCGCCGGTCAGGTTCGGAACGGAGACGCCGATCATTGCGTCGATGACCTTGTCCGGATCGGTGGTGCCGGCCTTTTCAACCGCCTTCACCCACATGTTGAAGCCGATATAGTGCGCTTCCATTGGGTCGTTGGTGGTCCGCTTGTTATTCTTGATGAACTTGTGCCAACCGGCGATGAACTTCTTGTTCTCGGGCGTGTTGACGCTCTCGAAATAGTTCCAGGCGGCGAGATGGCCGACAAGCGGTTTGGTGTCGAGACCGGCAAGCTCTTCCTCGCCGACGGAGAACGCCATGACCGGGATGTCCTCGGCCTTGATGCCCTGGTTGCCGAGCTCCTTGTAGAACGGCACGTTGGCGTCACCGTTGACGGTCGAGACGACCGCGGTCTTCTTGCCGGCCGAACCGAACTTCTTGATCGCAGAAACTTCGGTCTGCCAGTCGGAGAAGCCGAACGGCGTGTAGTTAGTCATGATGTCTTCGGCCGCGACGCCCTTGGATTTCAGATAGGCTTCGAGGATCTTGTTGGTGGTGCGCGGATAGACGTAGTCGGTGCCTTCAAGCACCCAACGCTTAACCGAGCCACCATCCGCGCTCATCAGATAGTCGACCGCCGGAATGGCCTGCTGGTTCGGCGCCGCACCGGTGTAGAACACGTTGCGCTCGCTCTCCTCGCCCTCGTACTGGACGGGGTAGAACAGGATGTTGTCGAGTTCGCTGAACACCGGCAGAACCGATTTGCGCGACACCGAGGTCCAGCAGCCGAACACCGCCGCGACCTTGTCCTTGGAGATCAGCTCGCGGGCCTTTTCGGCGAACAGCGGCCAGTTGGACGCCGGATCGACGACGACGGCTTCGAGCTTCTTGCCAAGCAGGCCGCCCTTGGCATTCTGCTCGTCGATGAGCATCAGCATGGCGTCCTTCAGCGTCGTCTCCGAAATCGCCATCGTCCCCGAAAGCGAATGAAGAATGCCGACCTTTATCGTGTCTTCGGCAGCCCGGGCCGGGACGGACATCAACACACCCGCCGCGACCACGCTCGCTGAAAACGTTTTTATTATTGTAGAGAAACTGCCCCTCATATTGCACACTCCAAGCCTGGTTGATCTTACCGCTGGAGTGCGATGCAACCGCCGTGCCAATCCGCCAATGTCCGGCAGACTGCCGACTATTCGGAAGCGTTATCAATCACTTGCTATATTAGCTCCGAAGAACAAAGGAGGGAGCGAAAAAGGTGGTGAGAGGAATTTGCGCATCGAGTACGCCACCTGCCGAAATTTTGGTCAATTTGCTATTTTGCCTATATTTTGTTCCCGCCGCTACGATGTCTGCAACGGCCTACGGCATCCATCGTCCAACTCGAGCGCTGAAATGAAAGCTCTTCTCTCTCGCGTCATTGTCATCACATCGCTTATTGCGGCGACAATCGGCGCCGCACGCGCCGACTTCCAGGACGGCAGACTGCCGGACGGCACCTATCACTGCGAAGTCTATCTGCTGGCATGTTCATCAATCTGGGCGACATCACCATCAAAGGCACCGTCTATAGTGGCCCGGTCATCTACGGCGCCTCACGACAAGCCTATAATTATCGGATGGATGCCAATGGCGCGATCTCGTGGCTCGGGCCATTGGGCGGCTATACTGCGGGCGGCAACTCGATCTCATTGACCCAGGCAACGCTCGACGGTCCCGGTCAGCCCTCTTTCGACATCATTATGAGAAAGCCCGACGGCGCCTTCACCGCGTCTACCTGCACCAAGGGCTGAGACGCCCGATAAAGGACGCGGAACCCAAGGGATCCGCGCCAGGAAGCAGTCGGCAGGATGACTAGATGGTCTTGGCCGACATCTGCGAGGCGATGTAATCGGCCTGGCGGATGGCCAGCGACACGATCGTGAGCGTCGGGTTTTCCGCGGCGCCCGTGGTGAACTGGCTGCCGTCCGACACGAACAGGTTTTTGACGTCGTGGGTCTGTCCGTGCTTGTTGACGACGCCGTCCTCCGCTTTCTCGCTCATCCGATTGGTGCCGAGATTGTGCGTCGACGGATAGGGCGGCGTCGGGAAGGTGCGGGTCGCGCCTACCGCATCGTAAAGCGCAGCGGCCTGCTTGTAGGCGTGGCTGCGCATCGCGGTGTCGTTCGGGTGGTCGTCGAAATGCACGTCGGCGACCGGCATCCCATGCTCATCCTTCATGTCCGCATGCAGCGTGATACGGTTCTCCGCGCGCGGCATGTCCTCGCCGACAATCCACAGGCCGGCCATGTGGTCGTAGTGATCGAGCGCCGTGGTGAAGGACCGCCCCCAACCACCTGGGTCAAGGAAAGCTGCCATGAATGGCAGCCCCAGCGACAGTGTCTCGAACTCGTAACCGCCGACGAAGCCACGCGACGGATCATGACGCGCCTCGTCGCGGATGATGCCGGCCATTGTGGTGCCGCGATACATGTGCACCGGCTTGTCGAAAATGGCGTAGACCGAGCCGGTCGTGTGGCGCATGTAGTTCTTGCCCACCTGTCCCGACGAGTTGGCGAGACCGTCCGGATATTTAGCTGATGCAGAATTGAGCAGCAGCCTGGGGCTCTCGATGGAATTGCCCGCGACGGCGACGATGCGGGCCTTCTGCTCGTGCATTTTGCCATCCTTGTCGGCATAGACGACGCCGGTGACCTTTCCGGCGGCATCGTGGTTGATCTTGATGGCCATGGAGTTCGGCCTGACCTCGAGATGCCCGGTCTCCTCGCCCTTGGGAATCTCCGTATAGAGCGTCGACCATTTGGCCCCCCATTTGCAGCCCTGGAAGCAGAAGCCCGTCTGCTGACAGGAATTACGGTCGTCGCGCTGGACGGAGTTGATGGCCATGTTCCCGGTATGGCACTCCTTGTAGCCGAGCTTGTCGGCGCCGGCCTTCAGCACCTTGAAATTGTTGTTGCCTGGCAGCCTCCGCCAGTCATTGGTCCCGGTGACGCCCATCTTGGCTTCGGCCTTGGCGTAATAGGGCTCCATCTCGGCCAACGTGATTGGCCAGTCGAGCAGGTTCGCTCCCTCGACCTTTCCGTAGGTCGAGAGCGTCTTGAACTCGTGTTCCTGAAAGCGCAGCGAGGCTCCGGCCCAGTGCGTTGTCGAGCCACCGACGGCTTTGACGATCCAGGCCGGCAGGTTTGGGAAATCCTTCGCAACCCGCCAGTCGCCCGAAGTCGTGCGTTTGTCCGTCCAGGCGAGCTGGGAGAACGAATCCCACTCGTCATTGATGAAGTCCTCATATTCGTGGCGCGCGCCCGCCTCGAGGATAACAACGTCGATACCCTTCTGCGCGAGTTCGTTGCCCAGCGTGCCGCCGCCGGCCCCCGAGCCGATGATGACGACCACGCCGTCATTGTTCAGGTCAAATGCTGCTGCCATGGTTTCCTCCCAGAATTCCTGATTGCGCGTCTCGAGAACGATGGCGGCTCAGAGCCAGTCGATGTCGCCGAAACCGCGCGCGATGTAACCGCCCTTGGAATAGGACTCGCCCTCGTAGCCGAAGATCGGCCAGACCTCCTTCTGGTTGTAGAGGCCCACCACGAGTCCGCCGCGGACGGTTTGGAAGAATGGCGTCGTCTCGATCTGCTTCAGCACCGCGACCCGCTGCTCCTCCCATCCAAGACCGCGGTAGCCTCCATCGCCTGACTTCTTGTCGAGGTCGGCGATCCCGTCTTCGATCATCGACTTGTAGGCCGGGTCCTTGCCGGCCTTCTCGTCATGACCTTTCACGGCGATGGCATAAAATCGGTCGGGAACCTGATCGTGTGGATAGACGTCGCGCGCCATCTGGATCAGCGTCGCCATGGTTTCAGGTTTGAGCGCTGAAGTCTCGAGCCCCCAAGCATGTTCGGGGCTGATGACGGCGCTGCCCGAGACGACGAGCAACGCGCCGATGCCGCCACGTCTCAGAAGTTCACGACGAGAGAGTCCAGGCTTGGCGTCATAGATCGTGACCATATTTTCCTCCCTGCTTGCTATTTGCGCGTCGGAACGCGCGGTTGCTGGCTCCGCGCGCGGAGGCGCGGCTGCGATATCGTCTACTGGAAGCGGGCTCCCCGTTGCAGAACCTCGATCTTGTAGCCGTCGGGGTCCTCGATGAAGAAGAAGCGGGCGATCAGCGAGCCATCATGGTTGAACTCGACGATCTTTTTCGGGTTGAGGCCAATCGCGCCAAGCCGGTCATGTTCGCTGTCGAGATCGGCGACGGAGACAGCGAGGTGGCCGTAGCCGTCCCCCAGTGCATAAGGTTCCTGGCGGCCCTTGTTCACGGTCAACTCGACCTCGAACGCCGCCTCGGCATTGCTGAGATAGACCAGCGTGAATGTCTCGAATTCCAGCCTGTCGGCGACATCGAGCCCGAAGGCGTGCCTGTAAAAATCGACGGACCGGGCCTCATCGAGGACCCGGATCATGGAATGAATCGCCTTCGCCAAATCAGTCTCCGTAGTTGCGGTGCTGAGCGATTATGAGCGGCCCCGGCGAAAGATGGTGGCAGCCGGTTACCACGCGAGAAAGGGAGGACCTTTCTCCGAGAAGCGATCCGGACGAAAGTCCGATTGCCGTGACGGCCATTTTGCCGGAAAGTGATTCCGGGGACGAACCGCTTTGCAACCCGGACGTCCACCCAAGACCAACAATCATGGGAGGTTTGTCGGATGTGCAGGGTGTTTGCGGGGCAGGATCCCGAAGGCTATCGTCAGATCAACCGGTCGATCCGTATCGACGGACACTCGACCAGCATCCAGCTCGAAGCCACGTTCTGGGCGCTGCTCGACGAGATCGCTGATAGCCAAGGCTTGACCACGCCGAAATTCATCTCGAAACTCTACGACGAGGCCATCGAGATCAATGGGGCCATCCCCAACTTCGCCTCGATGCTGCGCACCACCTGCGCGCTCTATCTCCGCGGCCATCGGCCCGACCTGGACGAGCAGGTCGCGCCGAAGCGGCAAGCCGCCTAGAGAGGTTCATTGTTTCATCGAAACGGCAAACCGCTCTAGCTGGTTGTCTTGCCGTAATTCCGGACCTGAAACCGTTTCACACTTTTCTTGGAATTGCTCTCGTCACGGCTGATCCACGGTGACCTCAAGCGCTAGGCAGGCCATAGGGGTGAAAAGCGTTTGGCGTTCGGAATAGTCGGTGAATTCGCCGGTATCGATGTTGTCGACCACGGTGCAGATCGACAGCGCCCGCGCCCCGAAATGCCCGGCGATGCGGTAGAGCGCGCTGGTTTCCATGTCCACAGCCAGGGCACCCGCGGCCCGCGCATCGGCAAAGCGAGCGTGACCCTCTGGATGATGGAAGATATCGCTGCTGGCGATAAGGCCGGCATGGTGGTCGATGCCGAGTTCGGACGCTTTGGTCAAGGCCCTGGCGAAAAGCGCTGGATCAGGGCCGGAGGCAGCATCATAGAGACCGAAAACCTTGCCGCTTTTCTCGCTTTCGGGTCGTGCCGAGCGCGCGATCACAAGGCTGCGCAGCTTTACCGCAGCGGTCAGTCCGCCGCATGTGCCCGTGCGGATCAGGGTGCGCACTCCGTAATAGTCCAGCAATTCATGCGCGTAGATCAGGAAGGACGACACGCCGATGCCGGTCGTCTGGATGCTGACCGGTTTGCCCCGAAACTCTCCGGTGAACCCCAGAGCCCCGCGCCGGCGATTGATACAACGCGGCGCCTGCAGGAATGTTTTCGCCATCCATTCGGCCCGCTCCGGGTCGCCCGGCAGCAGCACCGTGTCGGCGATATCGCCCTTTTCAGCCTCGATGTGTATCGTCAACCGCTGCTCCCCCAAGCACGCCTGCCATTTCGCCCGTAATCATGGCGTAGTGACGGCATAGCGCAAGCGCACATACGAAAGGCTTAGGCCTCCAGCATGTCCTTGACGATCGTCGCCAGCTGCTTGAGCGAAAACGGTTTCGGCAGGAAACCGAAATGTGCGTCGGCGGGAAGGTTTCTGGCGAAGGCATCCTCGGCGTAGCCGGACACGAAGACGAACTTGATGTCCGGCTGACGCTTGCGCAACTCGCCAAGCAGCGTTGGTCCATCCATTTCAGGCATGACCACGTCGGAAACGACGATATCGACCTTGCCGCCCAGCGCTTCGTAGACTTCCAGCGCCTCGACGCCCGAGGACGCTTCGTGGACGGTATACCCGCGCGACACCAGCGCTCGCACGCCGCCCATGCGCACCGCGTCCTCGTCCTCGACGAGCAGTACGGTCGCCGATCCGGAGAGGTCCTTTGCGACATCGGCGACCTTGACCGGCACCGCCGGCACATCGCTCGGTTCGCCTGCCTTCTTCACCTCCGCGATATGGCGCGGCAGGAAGATGCGAAACGTCGTGCCCTTGCCGACTTCGGAATCGCAGAAGATGTAGCCGCCGGTCTGCTTGATGATTCCGTAGACCATCGACAGGCCCAGCCCCGTCCCCTTGCCGACTTCCTTCGTGGTGAAGAACGGCTCGAAGATCTTTTTCAGTACATCGGGCGCGATGCCGCTGCCGGTGTCCTCCACCTCGACGACCACATAGTCGCCCGGGGTGAGTTCCCGGTAGGAAAACGCTTTGGATTCATCCGCTGTCACATTGCGGGTGCGCACGGTGAGGTCGCCGCCCGCCGGCATGGCGTCGCGCGCATTGACCGCAAGGTTGACCACCACCTGCTCGAACTGGCCGATATCGACCTTGACGGGCCACAGATCGCGGCCGTGGTCAACCTTGAGCTTGATGTCGTTGCCGACCAGGCGGGCAAGCAGCATCCTGAGGTCGGCGAGCACATCGGTCAGGTTGAGCACCTCCGGGCGCAGCGTCTGCTTGCGCGAGAAGGCCAGCAGCTGCCGCACCAGCGATGCCGCTCGGTTGGCGTTCTGCTTTATGTTCATGATGTCGGGAAAGGATGGGTCCGACGGCCGGTGGTTGGTCAGCAAGAGATCCGACGCCATGATGATGGCTGTCAGCACGTTGTTGAAATCGTGCGCGATGCCGCCGGCGAGTTGGCCGACCGCCTGCATCTTCTGGCTTTGCGCCATCTGCCCTTCAAGGGCCTTCTGTTCGGTCGTCTCGACGGCGTAAACGATTGCCGACTCCTCGGCGCCCTCGCCGCCTGTGCCATCGGCCACTGCGTTGACATAGAAACGGATGTGCCGCTCTTCGTTGCCTGGCAGCAATGTGTCGATCGGCTCGATGTCGGCTTGCCGTTGCCGCGCCTTCTCGAAGGCCACGGCGAAAGCCGGCCGGTCGCGCTCGTGGATCACCGTATCGAGGCGCACGCGCCGATCGACGGCGTCCCGGTCGACGACGGACGAGAATAGAGACAGGAACGGTGCATTGGTGCGCAGGATGCGCCCATTATGGTCGACGCCGGCGATGGCCATCGGTGTGGAGTTGAAGAAGCGGGTGAAGCGCACTTCCGAGGCACGCAGGTCGGCCGAGGCGTCTTCACCCTGCGTTCGATTGAGCACGATCGTGCGTGTGGGACCATTGACGCCCTCGCGGCTGGCCGAGACGCGATGCATGAAGCGCACCGGCAGCGCCTGGCCCGTCATCGTGGTCAAATCCAGATCGATGACTGCGTTGCGCGTCGTGCCGGGATCGGCCTTGACAGAGCGCACCAGCGCCATGCCGTCGCCGGCGACGATGTCAGGCAGGGAAACGGCGCCCGGGGTAAAGCTGGCGAGGTCGATGCCCAGCCATTCCGCGAGCGTGGCGTTGATATAGGTGACACGGCCTTCCTGGTCGGCCGAAAAGAAGCCGGCAGGCGCGTGGTCAAGGTGATCGATCGCCTTCTGGAGGTCGAGAAAGAAGCGCTCCTGCTCGGCCCGCTCCTGAGATATGTCGGCGAGCTGCCAAGCCAGCATAGGCTGCCGTTGCCCCGGAACATTGAAGGTGCGGGCGCGTGCCCGGTACCAACGGGCACCCGGTTCGGCGCCGGGCCGTATGGATTGCGCCAGCCGGAACTCGCCGTCGCCGGGCTGACCGTCGCGCAGGCCGGACGCCAGCCGATAGATGGTTACCGAGGCTTCCGGAACATCCGACAACAGCCCCTCGACCGTCTTCAGGTCGGCCGCGGACGACGCGCCCGTCATGTCGGCATAGGCACGGTTGGCATAGACGACACGGCCCTTGGTATCGGTTACCAAGAGCCCCTGCGACATGGAATCGACGAAGGATTTCGACAGTTCGTCGCCTGTCGATCGCGGCGTGATCTGAACAAAGCCGATTGCGGTGGCGAACAGAAAACCGACACCGATCATGGCCAGCACACCCAGCATGCCGAGCAGGAAAGGATCGCCGAGGTGCTCGCGGAAAAGTCCGAAGACGGTTGCCGCGCCCGTCAGAACGACGATGAAGATGATAAGCCGGGTGACGGCGCCGGGCCGCGTATTCTGGTCGACGATCGGTACCGGATAGAAATCGCCGCGCGCTTCCTTGGCCATGTGCCCCCTGCTCGTGAAATCCGGTGTTCCGACACCCGCCCCTAGCGGGTTGAATCATATTCTCCTAGTCCGGAAAAGGGCTGGGCGGCAAATGTCGGATAAAAATGACATCCGGTCGCCTCTGGAGTTTTGAACCTGTTCAACAACGGCGAAAGGCAACTTGCGGTGGCCCGTCGCGACGGTCTAGTCTCGCGTCACTTGCAAGGGCGATCGGGGGAGAACAATGCAGTGGCTGGATAATTTGGCTGGCCCCGGTTATGCCGCGGCACTGGTGTGGACATTCGCGGCGCTTATCCTGCTGGTCATCGTCCTCGTCATCATCAGGTTGGTGCGAAGTCTTACATTCGGAACCTTTGTCGCCGGCGGCAGGAACCGCAAGACACGCCTGGCCGTGATGGACGCCACCGCCGTCGACAGCCATCGCCGGCTGGTGCTGGTGCGCCGCGACGACATCGAGCATCTCCTTCTGATTGGCGGCCCGACCGATGTGGTCGTCGAACGCGACATAAGGCTTTCGGCGCCGCGCCGCCCGGCGATGACCGGCGACGGTGGACCGCAGCAGGTCCCGACAACGGCGACGCCTGCGGCGCCAAGGCCACGCGCCCCTCAACCCGCCCCAGCTCCTGTCCTCTCAAGACAGCCGCCGGCTCCGCAGCCGGTAAGCGCCGCGCCAGCACCTCGCCAGCGCCAGACCGCGCCCGAACCAGTGCCGACTCCGCCACCGAGGACACCGGTGCAAAGCTACCAGTCGGCCAAGTCGGGGCCGCTGCCCGCCTACGGCTCGGCCAATGCCAATACTGTCCGACACGCGCCCCCACCGCCGTTGGAAGACGACAGCATCGACGATGCGTTGATGAAGGAACTGGAGGTCTCGCTGGACGAGCCCCGCCCAGTTGTCCCATTGGGCAAGCCGCAGGCAAAGGCATCCCCGTCTCTCGACGACGAAATGACGAAGCTACTTGGCGAACTCTCCAGCCAGAAGCGGTAAGCGGCGACGGCACCCCAGCATTCCGGAAACGAAAATGGCCGGAAATCCGGCCATTTGAAACCAATGTCGCCAATACGGCGTGTCGCCAGGTTCGGCGTCAATCGTCGCGGTAGACCTTCTCGCGGCGCTCGTGCCGCTCCTGCGCTTCGATGGACAATGTCGCGATCGGGCGTGCGTCCAGCCGCTTGAGGGCGATCGGCTCACCTGTTTCCTCGCAATAGCCGTAAGTGCCTTCGTCGATGCGCTGCAAGGCCGAATCGATCTTCGCGATCAGCTTACGCTGGCGGTCACGAGCCCTTAGTTCGATAGCACGGTCTGTTTCTGATGATGCCCGGTCGGCGAGGTCGGGATGGTTTGCGTTTTCCTGCTGCAGGATTTCGAGTGTTTCGCGCGCCTCGCGCAGAATGTCATTCTTCCAAGTCACGAGCTTCAGGCGGAAGTAGGATTTTTGCCGCTCGTTCATGAACGGCTCGTCTTCGGAGGGTACGTAATCGGCGGTAACGATGTCGTTCATTAGACTCACCCAAACTGCCCCAAATTTGGCGCCTATATATTCGTCGGCCGACGCCTGTACAAGCGCAAACAGCCACCGTCTCAAGCAATTGTCAGAGTGTGTGGCCAGCGTCGGTGAGCGAAAGAATACGCGTCCTGGCGGCTGAGATAGGTCTGTCGTGCGCGCCGATTTATGGCTGGTTCGTCAGGCTCCATGGCACGAGCCATTGTGCACCGGGACATTCTCATGGCTAATCGGGCTGCTTCGGCGGCTGGCACGAGCGGAGGTTGGGTGAGCAGACTTTTTCTTTTGCGGCACGCCAGGGCCGGGTGGGCGCTGCCGGGCATGCGCGACTTCGATCGGCCGCTCGACGCGTCCGGACGGGTGGAGGCCGAAGCGATCGGCGCGGCCATGCGGGCCCGGGCCTACATTCCGGACATTACCCTGTGCTCCAGGGCCACGCGCGCGAAGGAGACGCTCGAGGCCCTGGCCGGCATGGCCGATACCGGGAAAGTACTGTTCTCTGATACGCTCTACAGCGTAGATGCCGCCGGTTATCTCCGCCTCATCCGTGACAATTTGGGACCGGGTTCGCTGCTCGTCATCGGACACAACCCGATGATGGAGGATCTCGCCGTCGCGCTTTCGGGAGCCGGCGACGAGACAGCACGGGCAAAGCTCAATAACGGCTTCCCAACGGCGGGCCTGGCGGTCATCCGCTTCGACAGCGATCTGGCGAAGGCCGCCCAGGGCGCCGGCTATCTCGACGCATTTCTGACACCGGCCGATTTTTGATCCCGGCCTCGACGCCATTTCAAAGCCTGGTTGCAGCGCCTATATCCGGCGGGCACAAGCCCGAGAGATCATATTTTGGCATCATCGCTGACGACTTTCACCGACGAGGCGAGGATTGCCCTCGATACATTGTCGGGCCGTGCCAGCGGCCTTTTTTCTCCGTCGCTGCGGCTGGGCGTCACCGGACTTTCCCGCGCCGGCAAGACGGTCTTCATTTTGGCATTCGTCCACAATCTGATCCATGGCGGACGGCTGCCGCTGTTCGAAGCGCAGAAATCCGGGCGTATTGCGCGCGCTTTCCTCGAGCAGCAGCCGGACGATGCCGTTCCTCGTTTCC
The DNA here is from genome assembly GCF_020164785.1 of Mesorhizobium sp. ES1-1. GTDB lineage: Bacteria > Pseudomonadota > Alphaproteobacteria > Rhizobiales > Rhizobiaceae > Mesorhizobium. The sequence goes on from NZ_JAIUGX010000008.1 coordinate 69,659, forward strand.
AGTATGAGGATCACATCGCCGCCCTCATCAACGGGCGCTCCTGGCCCGACTCGACCCGCGCCATTTCGGAACTGCGGCTGACCATCGAATACGAGTCGGCCTCAGGCTGGAGCCGGATGTTCTCCTCGGGAAAACTGTCCGTCGACATCGTCGACTATCCCGGTGAATGGCTGCTCGACCTGCCCCTGCTCGGCAAATCCTTCGCCGATTTCTCCCGCGAGGCATTCGAAATGGCGGACCTTCCGGTGCGCGAGGACCTATCGCGGCAATGGCGGGCACTAGCGACCGAGGTCGATGCGAATGCTGACGCCGATGAGATGACGGCACGCCGGCTGGCCGAGAGCTTCGCCGCCTATCTCAAGGCCTGCAAGCTCGACGAGCGGGCCCTTTCGACCTTGCCGCCGGGACGATTCCTTATGCCGGGCGACCTCGAAGGCTCGCCGGCGCTGACATTCGCGCCGCTGACGGAACTCGGCGACAGGCGTCCGCGCCAGGGATCGCTGCACGGCATGATGGAAAGGCGCTACGAGGCCTACAAGACACATGTCGTCAAACCGTTCTTCCGCGAGCACATCACCCGTCTCGACCGGCAGATCGTGCTGATAGACGCCATGCAGGCATTGAACGCCGGTCCCGGCGCCATGGCCGACCTCGAGCGCGCCGTGACCGAAATCCTCAGTTGTTTCCGTCCCGGCCGCGGCAGCATCTTCACCGACCTGTTTTCACGGCGTATCGACCGCATACTGGTCGCCGCCACCAAAGCCGATCACCTGCACCACGAGAGCCACGACCGTCTCCAGGCAATCGTGCGGCGGCTTGCCGATCGAGCCGTCTCACGGGCGAATTTGACCGGCGCCGATGTCGATGTCGTCGCCATGGCGGCGGTGCGCGCGACACGGGAAGGCACCGTCAAGCAAGGCCGAGAGACGTTGCCGGTCATCATGGGCACACCGATCGCCGGTGAGCAGATCGACGGCGAAACCTTCGATGGAAACTCGGAAACCGCCATATTTCCCGGCGACTTGCCGCAGAACAGTGATGCTGTGTTCGAAGCTTCGCGACCAGGAGACGGACCGGGCACCCCCAACCCGGCCATTCGCTTCGTCCGGTTCCGCCCTCCCAAACTCGAACGCACGGCCGAAGGTGTCACACTGTCGCTGCCACATATCAGGCTCGACCGCGCCTTGCAGTTTCTGATCGGAGACCATCTGGCATGAACCCGCCCCGCAAGCCGGCGGCCTTCCGCATCGAACCGGAGGTCGAGCCAAGAAAAGGGACGCCGCAAACGCGTCCTACCCCGGCTGACCCTTCGAGGAAGCCCAGCGCCTTGAAAACCGACATCGCGATGGTCATCCCGGCGGAAGTCGATGTCTTCGACGAGCCCGACATCGTCACCGCGGAACCTCCGCCTGCCATTGTCCCAAGAAGACGCTCGCTGCTCGGCAGCATTTTCTTCGGTGCGTTCGGCGTGCTGGTTTCGCTGGCGGTCGGGCTGTGGACCGATCAACTCATCGGCGAGCTGTTCGCGCGCGCTGAATGGCTGGGCTGGTTGGCGGCCGGTATGGCCGGCATAGCCCTGCTGGCGCTTCTGGTCATCCTGGTTCGCGAATTCCTGGCGATCTCACGCCTCGCCGAAGTCGAAAAGCTGCAAAGGCGGGCGCTCGACGCCATAGCCCGGGACGATCCGAAGGCAGCGCGATCGGTTGTCAACGAATTGTCGGCCTTTGTTGCATCCAAGCCGGAAACCGCCGCCGGCCGCCGCGCGCTTGCCGATTTGCGCGACGAGATCATCGACGGCGGCAATCTGGTGCGTCTGGCCGAAACGGAGATCCTCGGCCCGCTCGATGCCAGGGCGAAAATGATGATCCTCGAAGCCGCCAAGCGCGTCTCGCTGGTGACGGCGGTCAGTCCGCGCGCTCTCGTCGATGTCGCTTATGTCGTATTCGAGGCCGGGCGGCTGATCCGTCGGCTGTCGGAACTCTATGGCGGTCGGCCGGGAACACTGGGCTTTTTCCGCCTGGCGCGCAGCGTGCTAGCTCACCTCGCCGTCACCGGTTCGATCGCGGTCGGCGACAGTTTCGTCCAGCAGATCGTTGGCCACGGTCTCGCGGCGCGGCTATCGGCGAAGCTGGGTGAAGGCGTCGTCAACGGCATGATGACGGCGCGCATCGGCATTGCGGCGATGGAAACCGCAAGGCCCCTGCCGTTCAGCGCTGCGAAGCGGCCCGGACTGGGCGATTTCCTCTCGGCATTGACATCGTTCGCGAGCCGGAAAGGTGCCGAAACCGCAGAGTCCCGCAAATAGCATCGCGGCCCTCTGGATGCTTACCGGACCGCGCTATGTGGGTGTAAGGGTGACGAAGCATTAACCAATCTTCTTCATGCTCAAACCGGTTCCAAACAGAGTCTTTGTTGCCGGGTGTCGTCGATGAAAAGCCTAGTTCTGTCCAGTGTCGTGCCGATGGCGCTCGCATTCGCCGCAACCGTCGGCATCGCCGGGAAGGCTGTCGCGGCGGAACCGGACAAGCAATTCTTCGAATCGGCCGAAGGCAAATGGGTCGGACCCGGCGAAATCGTCGCCGGCAAGTACAAGGGCACCAAGTTCAACTGCAGCTTTACCGGCTCCTCACCTGACGGCAAGATGGGCATGGCGCTGGACGGTGGCTGCCGCGTCGGCGTCTTCACCCAGCCAATGTCGGCCAGGATCGAGCGCAAGGGCCGCGATTACAAGGGCTCCTTCATGGGAGGCGCTGCGGGCGCGGGCCTCGACATCATTGGCGGCAATGTGGTCGATCCACGCAAGGTGGTCTTCACCATCAATCGCAACCAGTTGCGCGGCGTCATGCAGGCCCGCATTCCCGATGACAACTCGATGACGGTGACGATTGCCGTGCGCGTTCAGGATCAACTGGTGCCGGTTATCGGAATGAGCCTGAAACGCGTCGACACCGTCGAGGTCGGCTCCATCGCGCCGAACTGAGCGCATCGCGTCAATTGAGGCGCGCGCCAACATCGCGCCGCCGCCGACTGCGGCTGCTCAGCTTCGCGGCTGCAGCAGCGCCAAGACGGCCGTCGATCCCGCAAGGATCGCCGTCACGGTCAAAGGCGCCGTTGGGCCATAGGTGTCGACGACATAGCCCCCGACAACCGCGCCGATGGTAATGGCGACCTGGAAGGAAGCGACCATCAGACTGCCCGCTGCTTCCAGCGCGTCGGGCGCTGCGCGAGACAGGTTTGTCGGCAGCACCACGGGCGCCATGCCGAAGGCAAAGCCCCACAGCGTCGCGAAGCCGAAAGCGACGCCGATGTGCACGCCCCAGAGCACCAGGACCAGCGCAGCCAGCGCCATCAGGATGGTGTTGACCACCAGAGCCGTTTGAATGTTGGCGTCCGCCATGCGGCCGCCGGCAATATTGCCGATCACTGCGGCGATGCCAAAGCCGAGCAAGGCCAAGGCGATTTGCCCGGTTGCAAGGTGCGTCACATGTTCGAGGAATGGACGCACATAGACGGAGCCGGCAAAATGCCCCGTCATCAGCAGGAGGATGGCGAGCATGCCGAGTTGGACGCCACGCCGCCGCATCAGGCTGAAAACGTCTGCAAGACTGTTGCTCGCCGTTGCCGGCAAGGAAGGCAGGCTTAGCAACTGCAAAAGCATGGCAAGCAAGGCCAGCCCCGCTGTCATGGCCATGGCGCTGCGCCAGCCGAGCCAATCGCTGATCAGCGCGCCCATCGACGGTGCGGCAATGGTGGCCAGCGAAACGCCGAGGGTGACAATAGCCATGCCCCGCCCGGTCGCATTGGCCCCGACCAGCCTCGCCACAACGGCGACCGAAAGTGCCCAGAAGGCGCTGAGCGCTACCCCCAATCCGGCGCGGCCCAGCAACAACAGCCAGAAATCGGTCGCCAGCGCTGCAAGGATGTTGGAGCCGACCGCCAGGGCGCTGAGGCCAACCAGCACTGCCTTGCGGTTCAATCGGCCGATGAGCACATTGCTCAACATGGCCGTCACCGCGCCGACCGAGGCGGTAGCGGTAACGACCTGTCCGGCCGTGCCTTCGCTGATGCCGAGGTCACGCGCCAGCGGCGTCAACAGGCCTGCCGGCAGAAATTCGGCTGATACCAGAGCAAAGCTGGTGGCCGCCAATGAAATGACCGCGAACCAGGTGGTTGCGCTCCAAGCGGCCGGCGCAACCGGATCGACGTCTATCGCGGCGTCCTCAAGTTTTAATGTTGTGTCTGTCACGGAAGCATCTCCAAATTCTGGAGATGCTTATAGGCCAGTCCACTTGGATGATATGTATCCTAAAGTCCGAAATTCATGTCTATTCGTCCGGGAATTGTGCGGCGCACAACGCCCGGGGAGACATTAGTGATGCGCTTGAAGGCGCGCGCGAAGGAGGCTTCAGACTCATAGCCCAGGCGGGTAGCGACCTCGGCCACCGACAGGCCGTTCTGCCCCAGCAATTCGCGGGCAAGCTGCATGCGCAGTCGGGCGAGATAGCGTGCGGCGCCCTCTCCCAATACAGCGCTGAAGCGTTCGGCAAAAATCGAGCGCGACTGGCCTGCGAGGCCGGCGAGGCTTTCCAGTGTCCAGTTGCGGCCTGGGTCTCTGTGCATGGCCGCAAGGGCGCGGCCGATATGCGGATCGCGGATAGCGGCGAGCCAACCGGTGGTCGAGGCGGCGGTGCAATTGACCCAGCAGCGGATGAGCCGGGCCGTCAGCAAGTCCGCCATGCGCGACAGGATGGTGGCGCTGCCCATCTGTGGCTGTGCCGCCTCCTGCGTCATGGCAGCCAGCAGAGGCCCGACAATTGGGTCATTTCCGGCCACGTCGCACCCCTTGATGACAGGCGGCATTAACATAATCAACGGGTTCAGCGCACAGGAGCCAAGGGCCATGGAGCCGCAGAACAGGGTGCTAGTCGCGCCGGCGCCTTCCCGCACCACGTCGCAGACGTTGCCTCCGAATTTGGTAACCTGGCAATCCTCGAGGGACCCGCCGGCAACCTCCGGCGAACTCGCCAGCCGATGAGCGATGCCTTGCGGCAGCAGCACGAGGTCGCCATCGCGCAACTCTTGCCAACCCTGTGCTTCGGTATGGATCCAGCACGGACCCTGGCCGACAAAGTGGAAACGAAGCAGCGGCTGTTGCGGAAAGGCGATGCTCCATGGATGCCGCAATTCGCAACGACCATAGTTGACGCCGCTCAAGCGAAAGTCCTGCAGGACCTCGCTGAGCGCATCCATGGGGATATGCTGCTGTGGTGACGGCCAGGACGAATGGTCATTCATTCCATCGACATAAACACCAAACGTCCGGCAGGCAAGCGAAGACCGTTGTTTCACAACACGCGCATCGCCTCAAGGCTACCCTGGCTGCCCGGGCAGGCCGCCCGCCCTTGCCTCCTGCTCCAACAGCATGCAAGGAGTGCTGTCGGACAAGGGGAAAAGAGGCATGGCAGCGGAAGCATCGGACAGCGACCTCATCCAGGTGGTGGCGTTGCTGGCCGCCGGGGTCATCGCCGTTCCCATCTTCAAGCGCATGGGCCTCGGCTCCATCCTCGGCTATCTGGCAGCCGGCGTCGTGATCGGCCCGTTCGGCATCGGCGTGTTTTCCGAATCGGAAGCCATCCTGCATGTCGCCGAACTGGGCGTGGTGATGTTCCTTTTCATCATCGGGCTGGAGATGCAGCCGTCGCGGCTGTGGGGCCTGCGCCGCGAAATCTTTGGCCTCGGCGCGCTGCAGGTCGGCGTCTGCGCGGTCCTGCTTACCGGTGTCGGCGTAGCGGGCGGCTTTCCGGTGGCGCAGGCCTTCGTTGCCGGCGCCGGCTTCGTGCTGACGTCGACGGCGATCGTCATGCAGCTTCTGGAGGAGCGCGGTGAAATCGCTGCGCCCAAAGGCCAGCGCATCGTCTCCATTCTGTTGCTGGAAGACCTCGCCATCGTCCCGCTGCTCGCGCTGATAGCGTTCCTGGCACCGGGCGGGGCTGACACAAGCCTGACCCAGCGACTGACCGAAATCGGCATCGGGCTTGCCGCGATCGCCGGTCTTGTGCTGGCCGGCCGCTATCTGCTCAACCCATTCTTCCGCGTCCTGGCCGATGCGCGCGCCCGCGAGGTGATGACGGCAGCGGCCCTGCTGGTCGTTCTAGGATCCGCGCTCGCCATGCAACTCAGCGGCCTGTCGATGGCGATGGGCGCCTTCCTGGCCGGCGTGCTGCTCTCTGAATCGACCTTTCGTCACCAGCTGGAAGCTGACATCGAGCCGTTCCGCGGCATCCTGCTCGGCCTGTTCTTCCTTGCAGTGGGAATGTCGCTCGACCTGCATGTCGTCGCCGAGAACTGGCGGATGGTCGCAATCTACGTCGTCGCCTATATGGTGATGAAAGCACTCGGCATCTATGTCGTCGCCCGCGCCATGAGAACCGGTCATCGGGAAGCGCTTGAACGCGCCGTCTTCATGGCCCAGGGCGGTGAATTCGCCTTCGTCCTCTATTCGGCGGCTGCGGCGGTTGGCATCATCGACAGCCAGGCCAACGCCACGCTGACGGCCATCGTCATCATCTCCATGGTGCTGACGCCGCTGGCGATCATCGCCTTGCGCTCGATTACGCCACTCGACGAGCAGTCGCTTGACGGCGTCGACGTCGCCGATGGCCTGACCGGAAGCGTCCTGGTCATCGGCTTTGGGCGCTTTGGCCAGATCGCCAGCCAGCCTCTCTTGCTGCGCGGCATCGATGTTTCGATCATCGACAACGAAGTCGAAATGATCCAGGCGGCGGCGGATTTCGGCTTCAAGGTCTATTATGGCGACGGCACGCGGCTCGACATCCTGCACGCCGCAGGGGCCGGCCGGGCGCGCGCGGTCCTCATCTGCGTCGACAAGGCGGATGTGGCCGTTCGCATCGCCCAGCTGATCAAGGCCGAATTCCCCCTGCTCACGGTGCTGGCGCGCGCCTATGACAGGGGAACCGCGCTGCAGCTCATTCGCGCCGGCGTCGACTTCCAGTTGCGTGAGACCTTTGAGTCGGCGCTAGTGTTCGGCGGTTCGGCCCTCGAAGCGCTGGGCGTCGCTCCGGAAGACGTTGCCGATGTTATCGAGGATGTCCGCCGGCGCGATACGGCCCGCTTCGAGACGCAGCTCGCCGAAGGCATTCGCTCCGGCCAACGCTTCCTCAAGGGCAATATCGGCACACCGATCCCGACACCGCTCTCGACGCCGCGCAGGCCCGGTCGGGCGCTGAGCGAAGAGACAGCCGGTGTGCTGCACAAATCCGATCCGCCAGATTGAGCGAGGACCAGCAAATGGAATTGGACATCAGGGCGCGGTCGGTCACCGGCTTCTGGCGCGATGCCGGAGAGGACGCATGGTTCAAGGTGGACGAGGCCTTCGACGCCGATTTTCGCCGCCGCTTCCTCGATCTACACTATGCCGTGGCGCGGCGGCAATGCGACGGCTGGTCGGGCCATGCCGAAGGGTCGCTCGCGCTGATGATCCTGCTCGACCAGTTTCCCCGCAACTGCTTTCGCGGCACCGCGCATATGTACGCGACCGATCCGCTCGCCAGATATTTCGCCGCGAAGGCCATCGCCGCCGGCCACGATCTTGATCTCGACGAGAAAATCCGCGTCTTCGTCTATCTGCCGTATGAGCATTCCGAGGTCATGGCCGACCAGGACCTGTCGGTCGAACTGACCCGGACCAGGGCCGAACCCTATCTGAAATATGCCGAAGAGCACCGCGACATCATCCAGCGTTTTGGTCGCTTTCCGCATCGAAACAGCATGCTTGGCCGGGAAACGACTCTGGCTGAACGGGCTTTCCTGGACGGAGGTGGCTTCTCCGGCTGACGCCGGGGACGCATTTCGCAAGAGAGCTCGGGTTCTGCAGGCAACGCCGCTCATTCAGCCCCGTCTGACGAAGGCGCCCGCCCCTGGAGCGGTTCACTGTTTCACGGAACGGCAAACCGCCCAACTGTTTGTTCTGACGCAATTCCGGATGGAAAACCGTTTCGCACTTTTCCTGGAATTGCTCTAGCGCAGCCACCAGTCCCGGCCGGATGGCAGGCGCTCGATACCCGCCGCGTCGACCGAGCGCAGTCGCTCCAATACGCTCTGTTCGCGGATGGCGAGCTCCGGCGCGATCTCGGCCAGCGGCGCCAGCACGAAGGCGCGTTCCAGCATACGCGGATGCGGCACTTCCAACCCGGTTTCTTGGATGATGCGGTCGCCGAACACCAGAATGTCGATATCGATGAGGCGTGGTCCCCAGCGCTCCTCGCGCACGCGCTTGAGCCTTCGCTCGGCATCGAGGCAGAGATCCAGAAGCGCGCGCGGCGACAGGCGGGTCGACAGGCCGGCGGCGGCGTTCAGGAAATCAGGCTGGTCGAGCTTGCCCCAGGGCGGAGTCCGATAAAGCGAGGAGACGGCGGCGACCCTGGTATCGGCATCGGCGTCCAGTATCCGCAGCGCGGCAGCCATCGACGCTTCCGGATCGCCCAGATTGCCGCCGAGGCTCAGGTAGACGGTATTATTCTGGCCAGACAACGGTCACCTCGACGTAATCGAGCACGCCAGGCACCGGCGCGTTCGGCTTGCGCACCGTGATCTCGGCCTTCTTGATCTGCGGAAACCGCGCTGTCAGTGCACGCGCGACCTCGAGCGCCAGGGACTCTATCAGAAAGCGGCGCTGTCCGGTGATGATCTTTTCGATCTCCGTGAAGGCGATGCCGTAATTCACTGTATCTTCTATCGAATCCTCAACCAACGCGCGGCCTGGATCGACCGTGAGGACAGCGTCGACATAAAAGCGCTGACCGAGCCGTTCTTCTTCGTCCAGCACGCCGTGCCGCGCAAAGAAAGCGCAATTCTTCAGACGAATGACATACATTGCTTCAGCGGCCCGTTTGATCGGTTTGACGCGCAAGCATAGCATCCGCGAGGGCCAGCGCGTCCACGTTGAATGCGACATCGTGGACGCGAAACAGATGCGCGCCCTGCAATCTCAAAATGACGCTCGTCGCCGCAGTACCCGCGCCTCTGTCAGCCGCATCGCGGCCGGTGACGGTACCGATGAATCGCTTGCGCGATGTGCCGGCCATCAGCGGGAAGCCGAGTGCATGCAGCTCCGAGAAGCGGGCCATCAGGTCGAGATTTTCCTCGGCCGTCTCCTTGGCGAAGCCGAAGCCCGGATCGAGCACGATTTGATCATCGGCGACGCCATGGCAGCGGGCGATTTCCAGCGATGTCGTGAGGAATGCCAACTGGTCGGCGATCACATCCGGCAGCTTCTCGCGCCCGCGCCCGGTATGCATGATCACCAGCCCGGCCCCGATGTTGGCGGCGATGCGTGCAATATCGGGTTCCCGCTGCAGACCCCAGACGTCATTGACGATATGGGCGCCGGCGGCGACCGCCAGACGCGCGGTTTCCGCGCGATAGGTGTCGACGGAAATCAGCATCTCGCCGAAATCCGCCAAGGCATCGATTACCGGCAGGATCCGATCCTGTTCCTCGGCTGCCGAGATGGGCGCGGCGCCGGGGCGCGTCGATTCTCCACCGACGTCGATGACCTGCGCTCCTTCCACCACCATGCGGCGGGCCTGGACCAGCGCTTTTTCCGGAGCGTCAAACAGACCGCCGTCCGAGAAGCTGTCGGGGGTAACGTTGAGGATCCCGACAACCACGGCCTTGCCGCCAAGGTCGAGATGACGCCCATGAGCCAACCGCCACCGCCTTGTCGCCACCCCATGAACCAAAGGTCATCACCCATGTGTGATCCGTTGCGGATCAATTGCGTTGCGCCGGCCACGCCCCTAAAGCAAGGTGGCCAAAGAGGCAACATAATGAACCGATCCATCCCTGGCATGAAACGATACCTGCTGTGCGCTCTGCTACTCGGCGGCACCGCCTGGCCGGCGGGCGCGGCAAATCTCGTCAAGTCATACAGCTACTTCTCCATAGGCGGCAGCACGTTGGAGGACATCGAGACCCAGCTCTCCGAACACGGCCCCGAGGTCAAGAGCACGGGAATGCGGCATCCCGGCGCTACCCGTATGGCCTTCACCACCCGTATCAGCTACGCGCAGTCAGCGAGTTCCTGCCGCATCGCCGACGCTGTGGTGACCATCAAGGTAAAGGTCATCCTTCCTGAGTGGCGCCGCCCGCGCAAGGCGGACGGCGATGTACGACTGTTCTGGGATACGCTGGCCGCCGACATCAGGCGTCATGAGGAACGGCATGTCGAGATTGCGAAGAACCACGGTCGCGAACTCGAAGACGCGCTGAAGGCAACCTATCCCGAGAAGACCTGCGAAGCGGCCAAGGCAAAAGCCGCTGCGATCACCGCTTCCATCCTCGCCAAACATGACCGGGATCAAATGCGGTTCGACCGCGTAGAAGGCGTCAATTTCGAGAGCCGCATCCTGAGATTGCTGCGCTACCGCATCGAACGCCTGGACAATGGTCGGCTGCCTCCAGCCTGAACGGGCACGCAAGCCAAAATCCGTCGAAGCGTGGTGCCAGCGAGGAAAAACGTCCAATGACCCCTCGAAATCGGCCTATGGGACGCCATGTACCGGGCGCCCGCTGCAATAGCTATGCGATCAAGCGAACGAAACACGCCGCCGCAGGGTCGTGAACTTACGGACGAAGTGACATGGACCAGGCTGTCGACAGGAACACGATGGGGGGAACAGGCACGCCGCTGACGGAAAGCGAGAAGAACGCCATCATCGCCGGGGTTCTCCTGTCGATGTTATTGGCGGCACTCGATCAGACCATCGTCGCACCGGCCATGCCGACCATCGGGCACGCGTTGGGTCATGCGCAATATCTGCCCTGGATCGTCACCGGGTACCTGTTGACCGCGACCGCGATGGCGCCGCTCTACGGCAAGATTTCCGACGTCTATGGGCGCCGGCCGACCGTTTACGCAGCAATCCTCATCTTCCTTGCGGGCTCGCTGGTCAGCGCGCTGGCACCCAACATGCTGGTGCTTGTGATCGGACGGGCGATCCAGGGCGCCGGCGGCGGCGGCCTGTTCACCTTGGCGCAGACCGTCATCGGCGACCTCGTCCCGCCGCGCGAGCGGGCTCGCTACTCCGCCTGGGTCTCCGGCACCTGGGCCGTCGCCAGCATTGCCGGGCCTCTGCTTGGGGGTACTTTCGCCGAGCATCTCCACTGGTCGCTGATCTTCTGGATCAACATTCCCCTTGGCCTTCTGGCCATGGTGATCATCAACAATCCCCTCAAGAAACTGCCGATCGCCGCCAAGCGGCATCGCATAGACGGGCTGGGCGCGGGGCTTCTCGTCGTGGCCACCGCATTGCTGCTGCTGGCGTTGAATTGGGGCGGCAGCGAATATCCGTGGATGTCGCGTGAGATCCTTGGGCTGCTTGCGGCATCGGCAGTATTCTGGGCCGGTTTTTCGCTGCGGCTGCTGCGCGCGGCCGAGCCGCTCATCTCGCTCGAGGTGCTGAGCAATCGAATCGTCCTAGGCGGCACCGCATCCATGTTCCTTTTGCAAGCCGCCAATATTGGCCTGGCGGTCTATCTGCCTGTCTATCTGCAGTCGATCGTTGGGCTTTCGGTCAGCGAATCCGGCCTCGCAATGCTCGGCCTGCTCTTGGGCACGGTGGCCGGCGCCACGTTCAGCGGCCGCATGATACAGCGCTTTACCCACTACAAACGGATCGCCATGGTCGGGGTGCTCTTCTCCATACTATGCCTCGGCCTGCTCGCCGTCGTCGCGGCGCATGCCTCGCTGCTGCTTGTCGAGATCCTGACGATCTGCATAGGGCTGGGCAGCGGAACCACCTTCCCCGTCGCAACGGTTTCGGTCCAAAACGCCGTCGACCGCCCGCATTTAGGCGTCGCCACCGGCGTTCTGACCTTCCTGCGCTCGCTGGGCAGCGCCCTGGGCGTCGCCATGCTTGGTGCGGTCGCCCTCGGCTACGGCCTGCCTCTTGCCGCCGGAGAAGGGACGCTGGCCGTTGGCCAGGTCATATCCGCCGAACCCTTCGTGATGATCTTTCTCGTCGCCGCGGCAACGCTGGTTCTGGCCCTGATAGCGCTCTGGCTGATGCCGGAGAAGGCCTTGCGCGGCAAGGCCGAGCACGCGGCGGTGATGGCGGAATAGCATTCGTTCTTCCGCCGCGTTTCCAAAGAACCGGCCGGCGTTTCATTCGACCACGCCGAGTTTCCTCTGCAGGCTGCTCGACGAAGTTGTGTATTGGAACACGATGCGCTCGCCTGGGCTGACGATACGTTTGGCGGCCTGGGCCATCAAGGCGACTTCATGGAAGCCCGACAGGATCAGCTTGAGCTTGCCCGGGTACCAGTTGATGTCGCCGACTGCGAAGATGCCGGGCACCGAGGTCTGGAACTTTTCGGTGTCGACCGGAATCAGGTTCTCATGAAGATTGATCCCCCACTCGGCGATCGGTCCGAGCTTCATGGTCAATCCAAAAAACGGCAACATGCGGGTGCAAGGCATCTCCACATCGCCGTCCGGCCCCTTGATGACAGCCGACGAGAGCTGGCCGTCGGCGCCGGTAAGTCCGGTCACCTGGCCGACTTGGAACCGCAGCTGCTTCATCTCCTGCATGGCGTAAATCTTGTTGACGCTGTCGGGGGCGGCGCGGAACTCGGGCCGCCGGTGCACTAGCGTGACGCTCTTCGCCACGGGCTGCAGGTTCAGGGTCCAATCCAACGCGGAGTCACCGCCTCCTACAATTACAAGGTCATGGCCGCGAAAATCCTCCATCCGGCGCACCGAATAGAAGACGCTCTTGCCTTCATAGAGTTCGATGCCCGGTATCGGGGGGCGCTTGGGCTGAAAAGAGCCGCCGCCGGCGGCAATCACCACCACCTTGGCCTCGAACACCTCATTCTCGTCGGTCGTGACACGGAAATGGCCGTCCTCCAGCTTTTCAAGGCTGGAAACCATGCGGTTGTAGGTGAAGTCCGGCTTGAAAGGCGCGATCTGCTCCAGCAGCCTGTCGATGAGCCCCTGCGCCGAGATCGAGGGCCAACCGGGAATGTCGTAGATCGGCTTCTCCGGATAGAGCTCCGCGCATTGGCCGCCGGGACGGTCGAGAATGTCGATCAGGTGGCACTTCATGTCGAACAGGCCGAGTTCGAACACGGCAAACAGGCCCACCGGCCCTGCCCCGACAATGAGAACGTCCGTGCTGATGGTGCCGGTCATGCCATGGCCTCGCTGCTGCATAGGTAGAGAGACTGCATGACCGCCGGCCCGCTGCCAAGCGGAGCTCTGAAAAATCGGCGGGCGAGGATCAGCCCTGACGTTCGGGCACCCTTACGACCAGGCCGTCAAGCGCGTCGCGAACCTTGATCTGGCAGGACAGCCGCGAGTTCGGCTGGACGTCGTAGGCAAAGTCTAGCATGTCCTCCTCCATCGCCTCCGGCTCGCCGACAATCGCTGTCCATGCTTCGTCGACATACACATGGCAGGTCGCGCAGGCGCAGGCGCCCCCGCATTCCGCCTCAATGCCCGGAACCGCGTTGCGGATAGCGTTCTCCATGACCGTCGAGCCGTTCTCGGCATCCATCTCGAAATGAGTGCCGTCATGGGCGATGAATGTCAGCTTGGTCATTTGTCACCTGATGGGAATGTCAACGGGATAGTCACCCTGGCGCCGTGATTTAGAGTTCGCCTGATTCGCTCCCATGCGGGCGCGAACTGGCCGATTGCAGATTCAAGACACTAAGCGACAAGTCAACTGCCGCACGAAAGCGCCGCCAGATGACGTTTTTTCGGCAGACCGGCTCAGCGGCTGATGGCGGCGACGAAATCGCGCACTTCATCGATCAGTGCGCCCAGCCGCGTGAGGGCTTCGCTGTCTTCGGGCCGGCCCTCGATCTCGGTGACGCAATCGGCGATGGCGAATGCGCCAACGCCCCGCGCCGAGCCCTTCAGCCCATGAGCGAGAAGCAGCCGATCCTTGATGCTGGCGCCGCCAATCTGGTCCCGCACCGACAGTGCCTGCTGCACAAAAAGCGCCAGCACTTCCTGCTCCAGGCTCCGGTCGCCCATCGTCTGGCGGGCAAGGTGTGCCAAATCGACCGGCCGCGCCCGCCCTTGCCCCGACACGTCTCCGCCGGGCATTGAAAAGGCAATACCGCTCTCGCCACGCATGAAATTGCAACTCCGTTTGCTAAGCCGCCGGAAAACTAGGCGAACCCGGTGGACAACGCGTTAATGAATGGCGTGGAAAAATGTTGCGAAAGCGGCCGGGAAATCACGTCTGCGTTAACCCTATATTTAAAGTTTTACGTATCTCGCGGAATGCATGTTTTCTTTACCCCCCTGTGTCATTACGATACGAGAGTCCATTTTCAGCCTCCTGCGCGGGGGTGATAATAAGCAGAACTAAGCCCGCGGCAGCTAGTACAGGGTAGCGAAGGCATGGCGAAGAAAACAACGACGACCAGAACACTGGACAGCGACGTGGCCAGGGAACTTGAAAAGGCGCTCGATATCGACCTCAGCGGCGATATCGGCGGCGGTGATCTCGACATCGCGGCTTCCATGGAAGATCTGGAAGCGCAGATATCCCAGGCCGCCGATGAACTGGCGCGCGAAGGTCGTGGCCAAAACCAGGCCTCCCCTGTCGCCCAGGGCCAGGCCACGCAGTCCCAGGCAAACCAATCCCAGACCATGAAACCCACGCCCAAGGCCAAGCCGGCCGAGCTTCGCCCGGTCGAACCCCGCAATGGCGCCCAGCCGGCCGGTTTTTCGCCAGCCAATGACGATCGCCAGAAGGATTACAAGACACTTCTCCACAGCCTCAACCGGCGTGCTTCGACCACGATATATTGGGTGGTTGCCGTCGTGTCCCTGGTTTGGATCGCCGGCGCAGGCGCACTGGCCAATCTCCTCTTCGGGCCGAGCATCTGGCATATACGCACGATCGACCAGCTTCTTGCCCGCCCCGAACTGATCGGCCTGGCCGTCGCGGCGATCCTGCCGGTCATCCTGTTCTGGGCCTTCGCGGCAATGATCCGGCGCGCCCAGGAAATGCGCATCGCCGCCCAGTCGATGACGGAGGTGGCCTTCCGCCTGACCGAGCCTGAAAACCTTGCTCAGGATCGCGTCATGATGATCGGCCAAGCCGTTCGCCGCGAGGTCGCCGCCATGGGCGAAGGCATCGAACGCACGCTCGCTCGCGCCGTGGAACTCGAAACCCTGGTCCACAGCGAAGTGAACCAGATCGAACGTTCCTATTCGGAGAATGAATCCCGCATACGGTCACTGGTCGACGGGCTGGGCAGCGAGCGCGAAGCCGTTGTCACCCACGCCGAACGCGTGCGTGCCTCGATCACCGGGGCACATGAGACGCTGAAGGACGAAATCGGCGCCGCCAGCGACATCATTCGCGACTCGATCCTCAACGCGTCGACCAAGCTGTCGATGACGATCACCAATTCCGGCGACACGCTTATCGACCGCATCAATGATAGCTCGATGTCGATCTTCGATTCGGTGGAGGGCCGGCTCGATGCGATCACCGAGCGGCTGTCGACCTCGGGTGAAGCCTTCGCCAGCCTGCTCGATACCCGCATTGCCAAGCTGACGGACACCACAGACGGTCTTACCCGTTCGCTGACCGATCTTCTCGATGACCGCACCACCGGCATGGTATCCCTGCTCGGCGGCGCGGCGCGCACCCTGAATTCGGAATTCGAAGCCAGCCTCAACGGCATAGAGCGCACGCTCGCCGAGCGTGGCCAGGCGCTGATCAGCGAATTCCAGACCCGTGCCGAGGCGCTGGACACCGGAACGCAGAAGCTCAATGCAGCGCTCGAGGCGCGCGCCCGCCAGATCAACGAGACCCTGGTCGAGCGCGCCCGTGAGATCGCTCACACCTTTACCGAAAGCAAGGAAACGCTGTCGGCGATGATCGATCAGGGCAAGACCCAGATCGGCGCCGACATGGCCGACATCGTCACCTCGACCTCGTCCATGCTCGAAGCCCGCGCCAGTGATTTCGCCGGACGCATGGAAGCCGCGCGACATGTCGTTTCGCGCTCCTTCGATGACGACATCCAGCGACTTGCCGACGCCCGGGTTGGGATCGAGGAAGCCGTCGAGAACCATAGCCGTAAGCTCGCAGAGAGCCGCGAGCGCATGGCTGCGGCAATGCACGCAGACCTCGAGAAGTTCGCCGAGGGCCGCGCCGACATAGACGCCGCCGTGACTGGCCAGGTGCAGAAGCTCGCCGAGGGCCGTAACCTCATCGCGCGCGCGCTTGAAGAGGATCTGCGCAAAGTCAATGAGTCACGCGCCGCCATCGACGCATCTCTCGGCAGCCACCTCGAAAGGCTGGAAGAAGGTCGAAACAAGCTTTCCCTTGCCTTGAACGAAGACTCTGGAAAGCTTGTTCAAGCCCGTACGATCATTGACGAAATGGTTGCCGGACATGTCGGAAAACTGGCTGAGGGCCGCAATATCCTGTCGCGCGCCCTGGAGGCCGACCTCGGCAAGCTATCGGAGAGCCGCGCCGACATAGACGGTCTCGTCGCCGGTCAGGTGGAGAAGATCGCCGAAGGCCGCGCCGTGCTTGCCAAGGCGCTGGAAAACGACATCATCGGCATCAAGAGCCTGATCGAGACCCATTCCGCCAAGCTGGCCGAAGATCGCACGCTGCTTTCCAACTCGCTCGAGAACGACCTCTCCGGCATACGCGGTCTGATCGAAGACCATTCAGGACGTTTGGCCGAGGACCGTGGCCTGCTGTCGCAGACGCTCGAGGCCGATCTTGCCAAGCTGGCAGAAAGCCGGTCGAGCATAGATGGCCTGGTCGCCGGCCAGGTCGAAAAGCTCGCGGAAGGTCGCGATCTTCTCAGGCGCGCGCTGGAATCGGACCTGAATACGATCAAGGGCGTCATCAGCAGCCAGTCGGAAAAGCTGGCCGAGGATCGGGGCGAGCTGTCACGGGTCCTGGAAGCCGACCTGCAGAATGTGAACAGCGTCATCGCGGACCATATGAACAAGCTCGTCCAGGATCGTGCGACCCTGTCGAAGGCGCTCGAGGATGACCTTGCCAAGCTCGCCGACAGCCGTTCCAGTATCGACGGGCTGGTCGCCGGCCAGGTCGAGAAGTTGGCCGAGGGCCGCGATATCCTGCGCCGCGCTCTCGAAGCCGACCTCAATGCCATACGGAATACCGTGGCCGACCAGTCGCAGAAACTGGTCGATGACCGTGCGCAGTTCGCCCGCGTGCTCGAGGCCGATCTCGAAAGCGTCAGTGGCCTGGTCGCGAACCATTCCGAACGACTTGTCCAGGACCGTTCGACGCTGTCCAAGGCGCTCGAGGCCGACCTTGAGAATGTCGGCAATCTGGTCAACAGCCATTCCGAAAAGCTCGTCCAGGATCGCTCGATCCTGTCGAAGGCGCTTGAGGATGACCTTGCCAAGTTGGCCGATAGCCGCGCCAGCATAGACGGTTTGGTCGCCGGCCAGGTTGAGAAACTCGCCGAAGGCCGCGATATCCTGCGGCGTGCCCTTGAAGCCGACCTCAGTGCCATCAAGAGCACGGTCGCCGACCAGTCGCAGAAACTGGTCGAAGATCGTGCGCAGTTCGCCCGCGTACTCGAGGCCGATCTCGAAAGCGTCAGCGGCCTGGTCGCCAGCCATTCCGAAAAGCTCGTCCAGGATCGGTCGATCCTGTCGAAGGCGCTTGAGGATGACCTTGCAAAGCTCGCCGACAGCCGTTCCAGCATTGACGGTCTGGTCGCCGGCCAGGTCGAGAAACTGGCAGAAGGCCGCGACATCCTGCGCCGCGCGCTGGAGGCCGATCTGAATACAATCAAAGGCACCGTTGCCGACCAGTCGCAGAGACTGGTCGATGACCGTGCGCAGTTCGCCCGCGCACTTGAAGCCGATCTCGAAAGCGTCAACAGCCTGGTCAACAATCATTCCGAAAGGCTTGTCCAGGAGCGTTCGACACTGTCGAAGGCACTCGAGGCGGACCTCGAGAATGTCGGCAATCTGGTCAACAGCCATTCCGAAAAGCTGGTCCAGGATCGCACCACATTGTCGAGATCTCTCGAAGCCGACCTCGACACTGTGAGCGGGCTGGTCAACAGCCACGCGCAGAGGCTTGTCGAGGAACGCTCGACCCTGTCGAAGGCGCTCGAAGACGACCTTGCCAAGCTGGCCGAAAGCCGCTCGAGCATCGATGGGCTGGTCGCCGGTCAGGTCGAGAAGCTGGCCGAAGGCCGCGATATCCTGAAACGGGCGTTGGAAGCCGACCTGCAGAAGCTTTCTGCGAGCCGCGCCGATATCGACGACATCATCGCCGGACATGTCGGCAAGCTGGCCGAAGGCAGGGACATGCTGACCCGCGCGCTGGAAGATGATCTTGGCAAGCTCGCCGAGACCCGCAGGGATGTCGACCGTTCGCTGGCCGGGCACATTGATCAGATCGCCGGCAGAAGCACGGACATTTCCGCGGCAATCGCCGCCGATGTGGAGAAGATCGAGCAGGCGTTCAGCCGCCAGACCGGAATCATCGAGGAACGCGCGGGCACAATGGAACGTGCCCTCTCCACAGGCGTCGACAATGTCCGCGGCGTGCTCGAGAAGAGCGCCGTCTTCGTTGCCGGCGCCTTGCGTGAAAAGGTGCTCGAAGTCACCAGCACGCTGCACGAGCAGGCCGGCGCCGCGTTCAGCGATGCCGACCGCAGGATCGCCGAGCGCGCCGAACAGACCTCCGCCGCCTTGCTGGCGAGAGCCGAGGACATCGCCCGCTCGTTCGAGGACGCCGATCGCCGGCTGCATGCCCGAGCCCAGGACACGTCGAACGCCTTGCTTGCCCGCGCCGACGATGTCTCGAGCTCCCTTTTGGCCCGGGCACACGAAACCGCCGAGCAGCTCGCCGCCCGTGCAAGCGAGATCGTCGGCACGTTCGACGTCGCGGATCAGAAACTGGCGGCCCGCGCGCAGGCCACCACAGACCAGTTGGCCGCCCGCGCTCAGGACACGGCGGACCATCTGGCCGCCCGCGCCGACGAGATTGCCGGCGCCTTCGACGCCGCCGACCAGAAGCTTGTTGCCCGCGCTGTCGAGACGGCACAGTCGCTGGCCGCCCGCGCCGGCGACATCCTGCGCAATTTCGAGAGCGCCGACCAGCGTCTCGGGATGCGCATCGGCGAATCGGCTGAGGCGCTCGCGGCCCGTGCGACGGATCTCGGCCGCATCTTCGACGCCGCCGACCAGCAACTGGTCTCGCGTATCGCCGAGGGCTCGGAAGCCCTGTCGGGCCGCGCATCGGAAATCGGCCGGATCTTCGACGAAGCCGACCAGCGTCTGGTGTCCCGCATCGCCAACAGCACCTCGGCGATCGGCGAGCATGCCGAGATCATCGTCGGTACATTTGCCGACACCGAACAGCGGGTCGCGGAACGGGCAAGGCAGACAGGCCAGGAGATGGCCGTGCATGCCCGGCAGATCGAGCAGGCGCTTGCCGGCGCCGACGAGCGGCTGGCATCGAGCGCCGCGGCGACGGCCGCCCGTGTCGAAGAGCAGATCGCCAGCGTCGAAAACCGCCTCGCCTACACGGCTGAAACCATGGGCCGCAAGCTCAACGAGCAGGTTTCCAGCGCAGAGGCGCAACTGGTTTCCCGCGCCAATGTCATCGCGGAAACCTTCACCGCGGTGGGCCAGCACATCGGCCAGAGCACCAATGACGCGGCCAAGACTATCGGCGCCAACACCCGGGAGCTCAACACGATGCTCGCGGCGCGTTCCGCCGAAATGTCGAAAATCCTCGACGAGACGGCGCGGCCTTTGGTCGAGCGTTTTGCACAGGGTGGCTCGGAACTCCAAAGGAGCATGGAAGAAGTCACCGAGCGCGCCACCGAGAAACTGCGCAGCGAGAATGCCGCACTCGTCAACGCGCTTGCCAGCCGAACCGCCGAGACACTGTCGGCCGTAGAAGGGGCCCGCTCCACGCTGTCAGACAGCGTTGCCGACCTCATTGGCCGCATGACCCAGTCCAGCACGCAGCTCGGTCAGTTGATCGAGCAGGCCGCGGTCAATTTGGGCGAGGTCGACGAGCGCCTCACCGGCAGCACCCAGAGCTTTGCGGCTACCACCGAGAAAGCGGCCCAAACCTTCGCAAGTTCGGCGCGCCTGGTCGATTCGAACACCACAAGGTTGACGGAGCTGTCATCAGCGACCCTGCGGGAAGTGGCGTCGATCGCCACCAAGTTCGACGAACACAGCCGTCTGCTTGCCAGCGCGTCGGACCTGTTGAGCTCGGCCCAGAGCAATCTCGAGCACACGCTCGAGAGGCAGTCGTCGCTTGAAGATCTCGCCGTCGGACTGGTGAAGAAGTCGGAAGATCTCGAAAGGGTCATGCGCTCCTTCGAAAATCTTGTCGGCCAGACGCTGCAGAACGCCGAAGGCAAGACGATGGAATCGGCCGACAAGATCCGCACCGCGATCACCGAGGTCGTTGATTCGGCAACAAAGCGCTTTGCCGATGCGACCGAGGAGATGCGGCGCACGGCAGGCTCGATCAAAAGCGAACTCGACCTTACCCGGGCCGAACTCAAGAAGGGCGTCGTCGAAATGCCCGAGGAGGCAAAGGAATCGACCTCGGCCATACGCCGTGCCGTTTCAGAGCAGATCAACGCCTTGAAGGAACTGTCGGAGATCGTTGCGAAGTCCGGTCGCGGCGGCGACGGCTCGGAGCCGCGTGCTCTGCGTGCGGCTCCGCCGGCAGCCCCGCCAGCACGGCCCGAGCCGGCGCGCCGCGCGCCGCCTGCACCGCAGCCTGAGCTGCGCTCGCCCCAGGCGCCGTTGAACGGTCCCGCCTTGCGTGGTGCGCTGGACCTCGAACGTCCGGCCGAAACGCCGGCGCGCCCGCGCGCCGATGCCGCGCCCCGCACACAGCAGGGCGGCTGGGTACGCGATCTCCTGAGTGCGGCTTCTAACGATGAAGAGCTCAGGCCTTCGACACCCGCGGAAGCACCGCGCGAGGCACCCGCCCAGCGCTCGCCGCTGCATGTCGTGGAATCGTTGAACTCGCTCTCCGTCGACATCGCACGGGCCATCGACCATGATGCCTCGATCGAGCTGTGGAACCGCTACCGGCGTGGTGAGCGCGACGTGTTCACACGCCGCCTTTACACCCTGAAAGGTCAGCAGACCTTTGATGAAATCCGCCGCAAATATCAGGCGGAGGCGGAGTTCCGAGCCGCCGTCGACCGTTACTGCGACGATTTCGAAAAGCTGCTCAAGGATGTGTCTCGCAACGACCGCGACAACATCATGGCGCAGACCTATCTGACCTCGGACACCGGCAAGGTCTACACCATGCTTGCCCATGCCAGCGGGCGTTTGCACTGATCGGCTGACAGCACGAAGCCGAAACAAATAGGCGGGAAATTTCCCGCCTTTTTTCGTCCGCCGATTCTGTAAGTAGTGTCGCGCGATCAAACCTTGCGAGGCTCAGATGACGGAATCCGTCCAGCCAACGATCTGCCTGGCCGCATCCCCGAACGCGTTGTCCAGCGCCTTGACATAGGCGGGATTGCCGCTGCCCGAGACAGGCGCGGACGCTGTGAAACTCTTGGAGGCCCGAACCTCGCCGTTGCGGTCGTTGAGGATACGCACGAACAGGTCGACCTCGGCATGTTCACCACCGGCGACGCGCACTTCGAAGGAGCGGATCTCGACGATCACTTGGTAATCGATCGCAAGGCCCTCGCCCGGCTTGCCGACGCCAGCGAAGCTGCCCGAGCGCTGGAAAGTCTCGGCCAGCCGTGCCTGCACGATCAGCGGCAGCCGGTCGGCCCATTGCGCGCCCTTGAGATATTGAATCGATCGCTCGGAAGGCTTGATGACGATGTTCTGACTGTCCAGCGCCTTGAGCGCCGACGGTTGGGCGATCAGGATCTGGCGACGGCTATGGCCGCGGCCATCGATGGACGGGGCTGAAAGCTCGAAAGTGTCGAGTGGAGCGGGTCCGCCGCCAGGAAGCGCCGCGCAACTCGCAAGGGCCAAGGCAAGCAGTGCCACGCACGATCTGGATACTATGGACTTCACGCGCGATCCCTATTGTTCCCGGTACCGTTATGCCTGGACTTAAAATACGACCGGCACTTGCAACGCCTGTTTTTGGCGCAACCACTGTTTCTGGGGCGCGCGAAGGCCGAAGTCAACGCCGCGCCCTGCCGTCGAACTGCCGAACCTCTCCCTCGCCCCCCGAAAGGATGCGCTGCGGGTTACGGCTGAGATCGGTGACCGCTTCTTCGATACGGCTGATCGCACGGCGGCCGTCCTGCACCAGCGCATCGACATTCGACAGCCCTTGACCCGAGAAACGCGCCAGATTGTTGGTTATGACGCCGAGCCTCGAATTCAGCGTGTCGGCGACCTGTTTGAACGACTTCAGCGTGTTCCTGGCGTCGGCCATCACGCCATCGGCCTGCCCCGAACCGAGCAATTTGTCGACCTTGAGGAGAATGCCGTCGACGCGCACCGAAGCGTCATTCAGGCGCTGCGCGAGCTGCCTGGCATCCTTGATCGTCTCGTTGATGTCATCGGCCCGGTCAGCAAACTTGTTCGTGACCTTGGCAATGTCTGCGGCAGCCTTGTCGGCGCTTTCGCTGGCCTTCTGGATGTTGGCCAGCGCGGTTCGAACCTGCGCCGGATCGATGCCGTCAAGTACCCCGTCGACCTTGGCCAGGGTGCCTTGCGTCTGCTTGGCGAAATCATTCACAGAGCCCACGGCGGTGTTGACGTTCTTCATCACGCCGTCGAGTTGCTGGGACGTTTCCTTGAGATTGCCCGTCACCGTGTCGACATTGGCGACGATGATCTTGATCTTGTCCTTGTCGACGGCGTTCAGCAGACCTTCCGCGGCCTTCAACGTGCCGTCGAGCTTGCCGGAGACGCCCTTCAGCTCGTCGGCCAGCGTGCTGGCGGCAGACAGGAACTTGTCGATTCCGTCGGAATTCTTGGCCAACGCATCGGAGAATGTCTGCACGTTCTGCACGGTCTGCGTCAGCGGCCCGCGAACATCCCTGGTGAAACCTTCCAGCTCCGACAGCACCTTGTCCGCACGGCCAAAGATATCCTGCGCCGTCTGCAGCAGGTTGGTCACGGCCGACGGATTGGCAACGATCTCGGCGACCTTGCCCTCTTTTTCAGCCTGGTCGAGAAGTTTTACTTCCTTGGGGTCAGCACCTTTGAGTTCGATATTGGCCTGCCCGGTCAAGCCGGCAAGCCCGATATCGGCCTGGGTCGACTTGGTGATCGGCGTCATGCGGTCGATCTCGGTATCGGCGATCGCGACCGTCGGATTGTCGACGTCGATATAGACGCGCTTGACGTCACCGACCTTGACGCCGTTGAACAGCACGAAGCTGCCGCGACCAAGGCCCGACGCGGAGCCTGGGATGCGCACGCGCAGCAGCGTGGTTTCTCCCTTGTCGCCGATCGCCGCCGTCCAGTAGACGAACGCGAAAGCCGCAAGAATCGCGGCCAGCGTGAAGATTCCGACAATGACGTAGTTGGCTCTGGTTTCCATTGCCTCACTTATGGCTATGCGCGCGCCGCAAGATCAAGTTGCCGCGCGCGTTTTCCGCGGAAATACGACTTTACCCAAGGTTCCTCGCTCTTCAGCATGTCTTCGATCGTGCCTTCGACCAGCACTTTCTTGTTGCCGAGCACCGCCACGCGGTCGCAGGCTGTGAAAAGTGTGTCGAGATCGTGCGTCACCATATAGACGGTCAGGTCCATCGTATCGCGCAACTTGACGACCAGCGCGTCGAATTCCGCCGCGCTGATGGGGTCGAGGCCGGATGTCGGCTCGTCCAGGAACACGATGTCCGGGTCGAGCGCCAGTGCCCGCGCAAGTGCGGCGCGCTTGATCATGCCGCCCGACAGCTCGGATGGAAATTTATGCGCCGCGTCTGGCGGTAGACCGACCAGTTCGATCTTGAGCAGCGCCAGTTCGTCCATCAGCTTGCGCGGCAGGTCGAGATATTCGCGCATCGGTACCTGGACGTTTTCGAGCACGGTCAGCGCCGAGAACAGGGCTCCGTGCTGGAACAGCACGCCAAGCCGCATGTCTATGCGCAAGCGGTCCCTTTCGGTTGCCGTGGCGACATCGACGCCAAAAAGCTTGATCGTCCCCGACTGCTTCTGGGTCAGGCCTAGTATCGTGCGCAGCAGAACTGACTTGCCGGCGCCCGAGGCACCGACAAAGCCAAGGATCTCGCCGCGCCTGATGTCCAGCGACAGCTTGTCGAGAATGAGTTTGTCGGAGAAGGACACGGTGATGTCGCGCGCCGAGAGCACGACGTCGCCGTCCCGGCCATCGGTCGCGACCTTGGTCGCCTCTGTCGTGCTGTCCACACTCATCTCAGAACTCGATCGCTGCGTAGAAAATGGCGAACAATCCGTCGAGTATGATGACGACGAAGATCGATTTCACCACCGAAGCCGTGACATGCTGGCCCAGCGATTCCGCGCTGCCGCCGACCTTCATGCCCTCGACGGAAGCAATCGTGCCGATGATCATGGCCATGAAAGGCGCCTTGATCAGTCCGGCGAAGATGGTGCTGAGGTCGATCGCAACGCGCAGCCGGTCGATGAAGGCGGCCGGCGCGATGTCCGAGTAGAGCCATGCGGCCAGGATGCCGCCTGCAAGCGCCGCAAAATTCGCGACGATGGTCAGGCAGGGCAATGCGATGACCAGCGCCACAAGGCGCGGAAAGACCAGGACGCCGATCGGGTTCAGGCCGATGACCTTGAGGGCGTCGACCTCCTCGCGCATCTTCATCGAACCGATCTCGGCGGTGATCGCGCTGCCGGAACGGCCCGCGATCATGATCGCGGTCATCAGCACGCCGAGTTCGCGCAGGATCAGCACGCCGACCAGGTCGACGACGAAGATGTCCGCGCCGAAATAGCTGAGCTGATAGGCGCCTTGCTGGGCGACGATGGCGCCGACAATGGCCGACATCAGCACCACGACCGGAATGGCGCCGACGCCCATCCGGTCGATCTGGTTGAAGATCGCCGCCGGGTTGACCGCATGGCCACGCCCGAGCTTCATCTGCGCGCCGCGTATTGTGGCGCCGAGAATGTTCATCGACGCGAGGAAATCGTCCCGCATGTCGTAGACGCGTCGACCGACGGCCTCCAGGGTACGAATGACGAAATTGGGCGGCGTCGGGGCCGGCGAATCTGGCTCGCGCCGAGCGGCTTCGCCGACAGCATCGAGCAGGATGGATGCGATCTCGCTCTGGCCTTGCAGCGTGACCTTGACGTCCTTTGCCTCGAAGGCGCTGACCAACCGATCGATCAGCCACGCGCCGGCAGTGTCCATCTTCTCTATGTTGGAAAGATCGAGCGCCAAGCTTTTGAATCCGCTCCGGTTCTCGATTTCGCGCATATTGGCGTCGATCGACGCGACCGTCCGTGTCGTCCACACTCCGGAGAAGGCGCAACCGAGAATGCCGTTCTCCTCGCCGATCGCGACGCGCGGATCGTGGTCAGCCTCCTCGGGGGTCGTGCCGCTTGCGTCGCGCTTGCCGATGGTCAACATGGCGTCCTCTTTAGCCTGACGGGACCAAGCTGTCGATTTGCCGACACCCGTGTTCTTGCATAGCCGGAGCAGAAAAATATGGCGCGTGTCATTTCGGTTGAGGCCGAGCGTTTCCCGATTGCCGGCACCTTCACCATTTCGCGCGGGTCGAAGACTGAAGCGGAGGTCATAAGCTGTACAATCAGCGAAGGCGCCCAAGCCGGCCGCGGCGAATGCGTCCCCTACAAACGCTACGGCGAGACAATGGACGGCGTACGCCAGGCAATCGAAGCCATGCAGGGCCCGATCGCCGGCGGCATGGACCGGTCAGCCCTGCTCGACGCCATGCCGGCGGGCGCTGCGCGTAACGCGATCGACTGCGCGCTGTGGGACCTGGAAGCCAAGGTGAGCGGAAAACCCATCGCCTTCAGCATTTGTGCTGATTCTTTACGGCCTCTCGAAACGGCCTACACGCTGTCGCTTGGCGACCCCGAAGCGATGGCCGCGCAGGCTCGCGCGAACGCCTCGCGGCCGCTGCTCAAGGTCAAGATCGGCACAGACGACGACATGGCCCGCATCCGCGCTGTCCGGCATGCAGCGCCCGACAGCCGCATCATCCTCGATGCGAATGAGGGCTGGACCGAAGATAACATCGTTGCCAACCTCGCCTTTGCCGCCGGACACGGCATCGCGCTGATCGAACAGCCGCTGCCCGCGGGCCGGGACGAAATCCTGCGCCATATCGCGCATCCCGTGCCGATCTGCGCCGATGAAAGCGTGCACGAAGCCAGGGACCTAGGCTCCCTCCTCGGTCTCTACGACGCAGTCAACATCAAGCTCGACAAGTCGGGTGGGCTGACGGCGGCGCTCATCCTGCGCGACCGCGCGCGCGAACTGGGCTTCGGCGTGATGGTCGGCTGCATGGTCGGTACGTCGCTGGCCATGGCGCCGGCGGTGCTGCTTGCCCAGGACGCCGACTTCGTCGATCTCGATGGTCCGCTGCTGCTTGCCCGCGATCGTGTGCCGAGGCTTGTCTACAACGGCTCGCTGGTCTCACCGCCCGACACGGCGCTGTGGGGCTGAGCGGGCTGCAAGCCCGATGAGCACAAGCCCGACCAGGGCAACCGGAACCATGGCGAAGAACCCGTCGACACCGAAGCGGTCATAGAGCGGGCCGGATGCGAGGGTCACCAGGGCCATGAAGAAGCCGTTGGAGAAATAGGCGATGCCTTGCGCGGCGCCCGTGCGTTCCTCGGAAATGGTTTCGCCGATCATCTTCTGCAGGCCGATCAGCACCAGCGCCACGGAGACCGCGTGCAATGTCTGCACCGCGAAAAACCCGGCAATGCCGAGGCCGAGAGGCCAGACCAACGGAAACGCGATCCACCGCGCGATGGACCCGACCCCGGCCATCACCATGATGGACACCACGGAAAAGGAATTGAAGAAGCGCGTGAACATCATGAACATGCAGACTTCGGAGACCACGCCCCAGGCCCACAGCAGACCCACAACCGAATCGCCAATACCGATCGATTTCCAGTAGATGGAGACGAAACCATAGAGGAAGGCATGGCTGGCGGTGATGACGCCGACACCGATGGAGAAATACAGGAAATAGGCGTTGAGAAGTTTGGGCGCCGAGTGCTGGATGTCGGCGGCCGACAGTGGCGACGATCGCCGCGGACGCCCCATGCGCGGCGCCAGCAGGGCAGCGGCGAGCGCTGCGGCCAGCGCCATGAAAATAATCGCCGGGACAGCGCCGGAGCCCGTCGCAGCCAGGATGAAGCCGCCGGCGACATTGGCGAACAGATACGAAATCGATCCCCATTTCCTCATGCTGGTATAGTTGGAGCCGAAGCGGCGTACGCCCGAAAGCGCCAGCGAATCGGCCATCGGCGACTGCGGCGTCCAGACTATGGTCAGCGCCATCGAAACCGTCAGGACCATGGCGTAGGTCGGGGGCAGGAAATATCCGGCCGACAGCAACAGCGCGGCACCCACCAACCCGATATAGACATTGGCGCGGTCCGCGGCCCTGTCGGCCAGCGCGGTCAGCAAAGGCGTCGTCACCACACGCAGGAACATGGGCGCGGCCAGGATGACCGCGATCTCCCGCGCATCGAACCCTTTGGCCTCCAGCCACAGCGGAAAGTAAGGCACATGCGTCCCGAGCGAGACAAATAAAGTCGCGTAGATCAGGCTCATGCGCAGTTCGAAATGCCGTGGCTTGACGAGCTGTTCGGGAGAAAGCGGCGGCAGGGGCATGAATCGATCCAATATGGCCGCGCTCGGTCGGTCGGCCGCAGGCATCGATCACTTAACATGGCTCAAAACCGGGCGGAACCGGCTGGCCCAACTGATTGACGGCGCAGGGGCGAACGCCGAAACCTATGCCGCCTGCCCGACCCGAGCCTCGATCAGCAAAGGGATAAAGGGTTCTTGCGGCACCTCAGGCAGTATCTGCGCCCAGGTCAGGATCTCCAGCCGGCCGTCGAAATGCTCGACCACGGCTGTGCAGCTTTCCACCCAGTCGCCCGTATTGACGTAGCGGACATCGCCGAAATTCTCGATGGCCGCATGATGGATATGGCCGCAGATAATGCCGTCGACATGCGAGCGGCGCGCCTCTTCCGCAAGCATGGTCTGGAACGAGCCGATAAAGTTCACCGCCTTCTTCACATTGGACTTGGCCCATGACGAAAACGACCAATAAGGCAGGCCGAGCAGTTGGCGAAGCCGTGTGACCACGCGGTTGACCAGCATGGCCGCGTCATAGGCATGGTCGCCGAGATAGGCGAGCCAACGCGCATTGTGGACGACGGTGTCGAACTGGTCGCCGTGGATGACGAGCAGGCGCTTGCCATCCGCGGTCTCGTGGATGGCGCGGTCGGCGACGACGATGCCGCCGAAATGCACGCCTTGGAACTGGCGGGCAAATTCGTCGTGGTTTCCGGCTATGTAGGTGATGCTCGCACCCTTGCGCGCCTTGCGCAGGAGCTTCTGCACGACGTCATTGTGGCTTTGCGGCCAGTGCCAGCTGCGCCGCAGCCGCCAGCCGTCGACAATGTCGCCGACCAGATAGATGATATCGGCGTCATGATGCCTGAGGAAATCGATCAGGAACTCGGCCTTGGCCGCCTTCGAACCCAAATGGATGTCGGAGATAAACATGCTGCGGAAAGTGCGGGGCGGTTCGCCAGACATTGCGTTGTCACCGTTGCTTTCGCAGCCTATGCGCCGATTCATGCAACAACCGTATGACGGTTGCGATTGGTCCAGCCGAGACGCTAGCTTGCCGGACAAATCAAAGGAGAAATCGTCATGGATCTCGGCATCAGGGGAAAGAAGGCCATCGTCTGCGCTTCGAGCAAGGGCCTGGGTCGCGGTTGCGCCATGGCGCTGGCCGAGGCCGGTTGCGACATCGTCGTGAACGGACGCAATGCCGAGTTGGTCGGCAGGACAGCCGCTGAGTTGCGCGAACGCTTCGGCGTGACGGTGACCGAAGTCGTCGGCGATGTCTCGAGGCCGGAAGTGCAGAAGGCGCTGCTATCGGCCTGTCCCGAACCGGATATCCTCGTCAACAACAATGGCGGACCTCCATTGCGAGATTTCCGTGAGCTTGACCGACAGAAGATCCTCGAAGGTGTTACCCAAAACATGGTGACGCCGATCGAACTGGTGCAGGCTGTCATCGACGGCATGGCGGCACGCGGATTCGGCCGCATCGTCAACATCACCTCGCTGTCGGTCTACGTGCCTATTCCCGGCCTTGATCTGTCTTCGGGCGCGCGAGCCGGCCTCACCTCGTTCCTGGCCGGCGTGGCGCGAACCGTTGTCGACCGCAACGTGACCATCAACAGCCTCCTGCCGGGCAAGCTCGACACCGACCGGCTGCGTGGACCGCATGAGGCCGGCACGGTCGAAGACCCGACCGCCGCAGCCGAACGCAAGACCCGCATCAGCGCCGATGTTCCGGCCAAGCGCCTGGGCACGCCGGAAGAATTCGGCCAGATCTGCGCCTTCCTCTGCTCGGTCCATGCCGGCTATCTGACCGGGCAGAACATCCCGGTCGATGGCGGCCTCTACGTCAGCGCTTTTTGATCAACTTGTCCGTGAGGCGAGAACAGTCGCCGGCGGCGAGATCGGCTTAACCAGTTGATATGGTGCGATTTTCACGCCTAAAGCGGCGAGACCCGCGGCGCGCTGATTAGCGTCGCGGAAAACCTGGGCCGCATGCTAGAAGGGCTCTTCAGCAGATCTCGTGGGAGCGGCCGCATGGAAGGCGAGAACAACAAACCGGCGCGTTCGGACCTCGACGAAGCGGCCCTCTACTTCCACAAGCATCCCCGGCCGGGCAAGCTCGAGATCCAGGCGACCAAGCCGCTCGGCAACCAGCGTGACCTCGCCCTCGCCTATTCGCCGGGCGTCGCCGCTCCCTGCCTCGAGATTCGCGACGACCCGACGGCGGCCGCCGACTATACCGCGCGCGCCAATCTGGTAGGTGTCGTCTCCAACGGCTCGGCGGTTCTGGGTCTCGGCAACATCGGCCCGCTCGCCTCCAAGCCCGTGATGGAAGGCAAGGCCGTCCTGTTCAAGAAATTCGCCGGCATCGATGTCTTCGACATCGAGATCGACGCGCCCGGCATCGAGCGGATGGTCGAGACGATCTCGGCGCTTGAGCCGACCTTTGGCGGCATCAATCTCGAAGATATCAAGGCGCCCGAGTGCTTCGAGGTCGAGGAACGCCTCAAGGCACAAATGAAAATACCGGTATTCCACGACGATCAGCATGGCACCGCCATCATTGTCGCGGCCGCCGTGCTCAACGGCCTGGAATTCGCCGGCAAAACCATATCGGACATCAAAATCGTCACGTCAGGCGCTGGAGCCGCTGCCTTGGCGTGCCTCAATCTGCTCGTCTCGCTCGGGGCGCGGGTCGAAAACATCTGGGTCACCGACCGTTTCGGCGTCGCCTACAAGGGGCGCACGGACGAGATGGACCGCTGGAAGGACCCTTATGTAAAGGACACGGACGCGCGCACGCTGGCCGATGTCTTGCCCGGCGCCGACGTCTTCCTCGGGCTCTCGGCAGCCGGAGTCCTGAAACCCGAGCTGCTGCGGCACATGGCGCCGAAGCCGCTGATCCTTGCATTGGCCAACCCCAACCCCGAGATCATGCCGGAACTGGCGCGAGCGGCCCGCCCCGACGCCATGATCTGCACGGGCCGGTCCGATTTCCCGAACCAGGTCAACAATGTCCTGTGTTTTCCTTACATTTTTCGCGGCGCACTCGACTGCGGAGCCAGCGCCATCAACGAGGAGATGAAGATGGCCGCAGTGCGCGCCATCGCCGCTCTTGCGCGCGAGGAGCCATCCGACGTGGCGGCACGGGCCTATTCAGGCGAGACACCGATCTTTGGACCGGACTTCCTGATCCCCTCGCCCTTCGATCCACGCCTGATCCTGCGCATCGCGCCGGCCGTCGCCAAGGCCGCCTGCGACACCGGCGTGGCGACGCGGCCGATCACCGACTTTGCTGCCTATATCGACAAGCTCAATCGCTTCGTCTTCCGCTCCGGCCTGGTCATGAAACCGGTGTTCTCATCCGCCAAGATGTCGGTCGCCAAGCGCGTCATCTACGCTGACGGCGAAGACGAACGCGTGCTGCGCGCCGCGCAGGTGGTGCTGGAGGAAGGCATTGCCGAGCCCATCCTGATCGGCCGACCTCATGTGATCGAGGTGAGGCTGAAGCGCTACGGGTTGCGCATCAAGCCGGGTGTCGATTTCGGCCTCATCAACCCCGAGGACGATCCGCGCTACCGCCACTATGTCGATCTGCTGATCGAGCTTGCCGGACGGCGCGGCGTGACCACCGAAGCGGCGCGTACAATGGTGCGCACCGATAATACGGTGATCGCTGCACTGGCGCTGAAGCGCGGCGACGCCGACGCCATGGTCTGCGGGCTCGAAGGCCGTTTTGAGAAGCACCTGCGCAATGTCGCGCTGATCATCGGTCCGCGAGCCGGCATCAAGGACCACGACCTGTCCACGCTTTCGATGTTGATTTCGCAGCGTGGCATCATTTTCCTGACCGATACCCACGTCACCGTTGACCCCACAGCCGAAGAGATCGCGGAGATGACGGTGCTGGCGGCGGAAGAGATCCAGCGTTTCGGCATCGAACCCAAGGCCGCCCTGCTGTCGCATTCGGATTTCGGTTCGCGTGATTCGCCGAGCGCGATCAAAATGCGCCAGGCGGCTGCCATCCTGGCACGCATCGCCCCCGACCTTGAATGCGACGGCGAGATGCATGCCGATACCGCCCTATCGGAGCCTCTGCGCCAGCGCGTCTATCCCCACTCGAGGCTCCAGGGGGAAGCCAATCTGCTGGTCTTTCCCAACTTGGACTCGGCCAACATCACGCTGACCGCGCTCCGCACCATGATGGATGCGTTGCATGTCGGCCCGATCCTGCTCGGAACCGACAAGCCGGCCCATATCCTGACGCCGTCGGTCACCTCGCGCGGCGTGGTCAACATGACCGCGCTGGCGGTGGTCGAAGCGGCTCACAAGGCGCAGGCGGTCGTCAATCTGGGCTGACCGATGGTGGCGGTAAACTGCGGTTAACCATGAATGCGCTAGTCTCCGGCCGATCAGGCGGAGTTTGGATGGATGAGAAGCGGAGGGTTGAAGCGGTCGCATTCCGCCCCACTCCTGCTTGGCTTGTTGCTTTGCAGCGTTGTTGCGCGGGAGTCGCAAGCCGCCTCGCGGACCTGCGGCCGGTTGCAGGGTGAGCTTGCCGCCTCGCGCGGCGCCGCAGGCCAGGCCCTGATCCGCAAATACGATGTGGCCATCGGCAAGCAGCGCGAGCAGATCTCGAAGGTCCGCGGCCAGTCCAGCAGCGCCGGCTGCGGCTTTTCGCTGTTCGGCCGCAACACCAAGGAATGCGCGGCGCTCGACGCCACCATCGACCGCATGAGCGCCAACCTCGAAGCGCTGCAAGGCAAACGCCGGCGCCTAGAGGGAGGCGGCTCCCGCCGGGACAAGGCGCGCATCCTTGCGGCGCTCGACGCCATTGGTTGCCGAAACGAGACCGCAGCACCCCGCCGTGCTCAGAAACTGGAAGCTGACCGCGAAGACGGCAGGACCAACCTGCTCGATCAGCTTTTCGGCGGCGACACACGGCAGATCGATGCGCTCGAACAGGCCGCCGGTCCAGGCGAGGAGCGCAATGCTCGCCAGGTACTTAAGCTGTCCGGCATTCCGGGCCGGGGCGGTGAGTTCCACACCTCCTGTGTTCGCACCTGCGATGGCTACTTTTTCCCGATGTCGAATGCCGCCTCGCTCGGCGATTTCGAACGCGACCAGAAGAACTGCGAATCCAGCTGCCCCGGCACGGAGATGCAGGTCTTCTACTCCCGCGGCATGGGCGGTGACTCGGCCTCGATGACGTCATCGGTGACCGGCAGGCCTTACAGCGAGTTGCCGACCGCCTATGTCTACAAGCGGTCCGACATATCGCGGCCACCAGCCTGCGGATGCAACGCCGCGCAGAACTTCGAGGTCATCGCCGGCAGTCCGCCGAGCGGGACGTCAGAGCCGCCCGCGGATGGTTCGCCGTCGATCCTGACGCCCGTCTCCGATCCCGATCCCGGCGCCGACTCGCAAACCCCGGCCAATATGCAAGACCCGCTCGATGGCGCGACCATCGAGCGGGTGTCCGTCGGGCCGGTGGCTTCGCCGGTATCGACCCTGCCGCCCGAACAACGCAAGGTCAGGGTCGTCGGGCCAACGTTCCTTCCCGACCCATCAGCGGCAATAGATCTGCAAGCTCCGGCCCCGAAGGCAGTCCGGTAAGCGCCAGCCTGAGCGGCATGAACAATGCCTTGCCCTTGCGGCCCGTCGCTTCCTTGATCCTGTCCGTCCATTCTCTCCAGACCGTTGCACCCCAAGGCTCTTCGGGCAGCAGGTCGAAGGCCTGACGGAGGAAGCCGAGGTCATCATCCGAAAACTCCGGAGCCTCGCCTGGACCTTCGCGCAGCACGCGCCACCATTTGGGCGCGTCGGCCAGCTTGTCGAGATTGCCCCGCACCGCCAGCCAGAAAGCCTCCGCCCGGTCGCCCGAAATGCCGAGCACGATGAGCCGGTCGCGCGCCTCAGCAAACGGCATGTGATGCAGCAGCGTTCGGTTGAGTACGAACAATTCGTCAGGGTCGAATTTCGCCGCGGATTTGGATGTCGCTGCAGGATCGAAACGTTCGGCCAGCTCGCTCATCGTCGTCACCGCCGCGACATTCTCGGACGTTCCCACAAGCACGGCCAGCGATGCTACGGCCATCGGCTCGATGCCGTCCTCGCGCAGGCTCTCGATCGAGAGCGCGCCGGAGCGCTTCGACAGCCCTTCGCCTGACGCGGTGGTCAGAAGATTGTGGTGGCCGAACACGGGTGGCGCGGCACCGAGTGCCTGGAACAGGGCGATCTGTACGCCGGTGTTTGTGACATGATCGTCGCCGCGAATGACATGGCTGACGCCCATCTCGATATCGTCGACAACCGAAGGCAGCGTATACAGATAGGTACCGTCCTCGCGCACCAGGACCGGGTCGGACAGTGATGCAAGATCGACCGTCTCTTCGCCGCGCACCAGATCGTCCCAATGGATTTCGGTGCGTTCAGGCTGCTGTGGATCGCCGGCAAAATTGGGCAGCAGAAAACGCCAGTGCGGCCGGCGGCCATCGGCGTGATATTCGGCCACCTGCTCCTGCGTCAGCGTCAAGGCCTCACGGCCATAGACCGGAGGAAGCCCACGGGTACGGCGCACTTTTCGCCTCAGATCGAGCTCCTCCGGAGTTTCATAGCAGGCATAGAGAACGCCCGCCGCCTTGAGCCGCTCGACCGCCGCGTCGTAAACATCGAAGCGCCGCGATTGATACTCGGTGGCGTCCGGAAAAATCCCCAGCCAATGCAAATCGTAGAGGATGGCGTCGGAGAATTCCTGCTTCGAGCGCGCAATGTCGGTGTCATCGAAGCGTTGGATGAAGCGGCCCTTGTTCTTCATGGCGAACAGCCAATTGAACAGAGCTGTGCGCGCATTGCCAATATGGATGCGGCCGGTCGGGGATGGAGCGAAACGAACGGTAACTGTCATGGGCGGGGCGTACCGGATGGCTCTGGAATTGACAAGGAGCGCCCCCGCGCCGCTGCAGCGGGCAAAAACAGCCCGCTGACCTTCATATAGAGAGGCAACGGGCATCGCCAAGACGACCGCCAGTGAAAAGCTTCTTTGCAGAGATGGTATCGATCGGCCGCCGCTTATCCAGGCACGCGATCGAGGCGCATGTATCGACCATCCGTCGACGCCTTGAACCCCAGCTTCTCATAGAGTTTGTGCGCGTCTGCGGTCGACAGGCTCCAGTGCGATACCGTGACAAGCTCTGGATGATCGATGAGCGCGCTCACCAGCCGTGTCCCGATGCCCTGCCCGCGGTGTCCGGGCCAGATGATGACGTCGGCGAGATAGGCGAAGGCTGTGCAGTCGGTGATCGCCCGGGCGAAGCCGACTTGTTCGCCGTCGACATAGGCAGCCGCGCACAACGAATTGGCAAAGGCGCGATGATGAAGCGCATCGCTCCGTCCGGCGCCCCAATAACTCGCCATCAAAAGGTCGGATGTCGCTCGGAAATCGATCCGCGACAGCTCGAAACTGATCTCGCAATCGGGCATGGTTACACCCCTTGCCGGCGGCATGGCGGGAGGTTGCGCGCAGCGTGTCGCCTACCCGCGATCCCTGAACCGGTTGGTGATGGGATAGCGGCGGTCGCGGCCGAAATTCTTCCTGGTGATCTTGACGCCCGGTGCCGCCTGCCGGCGCTTGTACTCGGCGATGTAAAGCAGGTGCTCAATGCGCGTCACGGTCGCCCGGTCGTGGCCGCGCGCGACGATGTCATCGACCCCCATCTCATTCTCGACCAGGCATTCGAGAATGTCGTCCAGCACCGGATAGGGCGGCAGCGAATCCTGGTCGGTCTGGTTCTCGCGCAGTTCCGCCGACGGCGCCTTGTCGATGATATTCTTCGGAATGATTGCACCGGAGGGTCCGAGCGCGTCCGGCGGCACATGGCTGTTACGCCAGCGCGACAGCGCGTAGACCTGCATCTTGTAGAGGTCCTTGATCGGATTGAAGCCGCCATTCATGTCGCCATAGAGCGTGGCATAGCCGACCGACATCTCGCTCTTGTTGCCCGTGGTGACCACCATCGAGCCGAACTTGTTGGAGATCGCCATCAGGATGGTGCCGCGCGCACGGCTCTGCAGGTTCTCCTCGGTAATGCCTTCCTTGGTGCCCTCGAAAAGCGGTGCCAGCGCATGCAGGAACCCTTCGACCGGCTCAAAGATCGGCACGATGTCGTAACGGCAGCCAAGCGCACGGGCGCAATCCTCGGCGTCCTTCAGAGAGTCCTTCGACGTATAGCGGTAAGGCATCATCACAGCGCGCAGCCGTTCCTCGCCGAGCGCATCGACGGCAAGGGCGGCGCAGATCGCCGAATCGATGCCACCCGACAGACCGAGCACGACATTCTTGAAGCCATTCTTGTTGACGTAGTCGCGCAACCCAAGCATGCAGGCGCGGTAATCCGCCTCGTCCCTTTCCGGGATCTTCGACATCGGCCCCTGGGAACAGACCCAGCCCTCGCCCTGACGCTTCCAGACCGTGACGTCCACGGCCTCCTCGAACTGGCTCATCTGGAAGGCAAGCCGCTTGTCCGACCCTATGGCGAATGACGCGCCGTCGAAGATCAGCTCGTCCTGGCCGCCAAGCTGGTTGGCGTAGAGGATCGGCAGGCCGCTTTCTATGACCTGCCGAATGACGACCTGATGGCGGACATCGATCTTGGCGCGGTAGTAGGGCGAGCCGTTCGGCACAAGAAGGATCTCGGCGCCGCTCTCGGCGAGCGTCTCGCAGATGCCGAAATCACCCCAGATGTCCTCGCAGATTGGGACGCCGATGCGCACCCCGCGGAAATTGACCGGCCCCTGGATTTCGGGGCCGGCCTGGAAGACGCGCTTTTCGTCGAACTCGCCATAATTCGGAAGATCGAGCTTGTAACGCTCGGCGATGACCTTACCGCCATCGGCGAATATTATGGAATTGTGCGTGCCGCTCTTGCGCTTCAGCGGCGTGCCGATGATGATTCCGGGGCCCCCATCCGATGTGTCGGCGGCAAAGTCCTGTGCGGCCTTTTCACAGGCCTTGAGAAACGCCGGCTTCAGCACCAGATCCTCCGGCGGATAGCCGGCAAGAAAAAGCTCCGTGTAAAGCACCAGATCGGCGCCCTGGCGGGCGGCGTCCGCCCTCGCCTCGCGCGCCTTGGCGAGATTGCCTGCTATGTCGCCGACGGTCGGATTGAGCTGGGCAATGGCGATGCGGAGGATATCGAGCGTCTTGGTCATGCTGCTGACTTAGCGCGACGCAATTCACCGGGCAATGGCGTTCGCTTGGACCAATCAGACCGGATAATACTCCTCTCAACCATGTCCGATCGGCGACCGCGAAGCGCGGCTGGACGGCGGCGATCCGTCCTCGCCCATATAGTCGCGCAACGCCTGCGGAGAATGATTGTCGCCGATCGACATCGCCAGGATGCGCGAGATGTGTCGGCGCGGCAGGCCTGTCTCGGCCACCCACCGGTTGAGTTGCGCCTGGATCTTGTCGAGGTCCCGCTTCGACGTTGGGCTCTCGGCAATATCGAGACCCGCATCGCGCAGTGCCGCCGCCATATCGCCCGAAATAACGAAAGCGTCCCAGCCCAGCCAGCGCAGGAAATACTGTCCGGTATTGCCGCCGAGCCGGCTGCCATGCTTGCCGAGCCAGGCCATCAGTCCGACCTGATCTTCGGCCGGCCATTCAGCAAGGAAACGGCCGAAACCACCATGTTCCTTGGAAACGCGCTCGACGAGAGCGGCGTTTTCGCGCACGGACCTGATCTTCTGCGGATTACGCACGATGCGCTGGTCGGATGCCAGATCGTGCCAGAAATCGTTGGGCTGGAACAGGAGCCGCTTCGGTTCGAAGCCCAGAAAGGCCTCTTCGAAGCCAGGCCATTTCTGCTCTATGACGCGCCAGACAAAGCCGGCCGCAAAGACGCGCTCGGCCATGGTCGACAACACACGGTCGTCCGCAATATCGGCCACCGCGGCATTGTCGGGCACCGGCCCAAGCAGGGACGCGAGCTCGGCCTCGCCGCCCTTTCGAGTGGCGGCACGCCTACGGATCTTGGCGAAATCTGACATTTGCTCCCATCTCGATGCCGCGTTTTTGACGGCGCGGCATCTTCCTATATGGAGACGAAGCTGCCAAGCCGACGCTTCTGATATGGAGACATCCATGAACAAGACTGTGCCCGAACTCGCGAACCGTTGGCTAACGCGAACAGCGGAAACCCTGACCGATCCCGAACGGCGAGTGCTGCAAAGCACAGTCGACCGCAAGCCCTTGTCGGAGAATGTCAATGAGAGCCTAGCCGGCCTCCAGGATGCGGGAGACCGGATCGCCGACGCCATCGCGCGCGTCGGCGGATCGTGGACGTTCATCCTGTCCTTCATCGCCTTCCTGGTCCTCTGGATCGGCTCCAATTGGTGGCTGCTTGGGCAGAAGTCGTTCGACCCCTACCCCTTCATCTTTCTCAACCTGGTGCTGTCGATGATCGCCGCCCTGCAGGCCCCGGTGATCATGATGTCGCAGAACCGCCAGGCGGTGCGCGACCGCATCGACGCCGCCCACGACTACGAAGTCAACCTCAAGGCCGAGATCGAGATCATGGCGCTGCATGAAAAGCTGGACGAACTGCGTCACAGCCAGATCATCGGCATGCGCGACGAGATCGGGCAACTGGCCGAAATGGTCAAGCGGATTGACGAGAGGCTGACACGGCAGCACTCGGCTTCGTGACCGAGGCGATCCATCATCTGATCGAACAATACGGCCTCCTCGCCGTCTTTCTCGGCTGCGTCGCGGAGGGCGAAAGTGCGGCGATCCTCGGCGGCTTCTTCGCGCATCAGCATATATTCGTGCTGTGGCAGGCCATTGTTGCGGCTGCCCTCGGCGCCTTTATCGGCGACACGCTCTTTTTCCTTCTCGGCCGGAGTTTCGCTGACAACCGCCAGGTCGACAAATTTCGCCGGCGGCCAGGATTTGGCCGCGCCTACCGACTTCTGAACACCCATCCCGACATCTTCGTGCTGTCGAACCGTTACATCTACGGCATGCGCCTGGTTGGCGGCATCGCGGCAGGTCTGTCGACCATACCAACGTGGCGCTTCGTCATCCTCAACGCCATCTCATCTGTTGTCTGGGCGGTGCTGTTCAGCGCTATCGGCTATATCTTTGGATTGGGCGCGGAACGCTTCATCGGCCAGGCTTTGCTGCGTCATGAGCGATTGCTGGTCGGGCTCGGCATAGGCCTGGCTGTGGCGATCCTTGGCTGGTTTGTCGCCCGTCATATCGCCGGGAAAGAACGCGCCAAGGAAGGCTGAACGTCAGTCCACACCGAGTGCCCGATCACCGCGGTCGAGGATCAGCGGGATGATCAGGTCTTCCTCGTCGGCGAGATGCCGGGCCAGCATGGCGATCAGCCGGCTGTTTTCATCGGCATAGACGTCGGCTGCGAAGCGCTGTCTGTCCTCGCTCTCCTGAAGCGTCTTCATGAACGCGTTGGCGGCTTCGGCATTGCGCTCGAGCCCTTCGTGAATGGTGTGATGATCGGCATCGAGGATCTCGAAGCCGCGCTTCAGCCGCGCCTCGGCCTTGGCGAAAACCGGAAAATAATGATGATCCTCGACATTGTGGTGGCCATCCAAATGACCGAGAAAATGATTGAGGCGAGGCGCGAACCAGCGCGCGAAATCGGGCGCCGTCAGCCTGCCTTCGCGGTAGTCGCCTATTCCGTTGGTCAGAAGGCTGCCGAGCTCGCGAAACATGTCGTGCCGCTGCAGCCACATCGTGGCGATACCATGAATGTTGGCGTGCTTCTGCCAGTTTTCACGCGGGTACTTTTCAGCCAGCCAGCGCAAGTCTTCCGGCAGGCCCCCGCGCTCGAGGAGCAAAGAATTGGTGGCTTCGGACATGACAGTCTCCTATGGTGACCGTCATATGGGATGGCCGCTGCTAGATCGGTAGCCCCGTGATCCGCTCGATGACGGCGATGCCCCAGACGCCCGCGACGATCAGCACCGAAATCAGCACGGCCAGCGACCCACAATCCTTCGCCAGTTGAATGTCGACGTTGAATTCCCGGCTGAACGCGTCGCAGGCCGCCTCGATGCCGGTGTTCAGCACCTCGACCATGATCAACAGCAGTACCGCGCCGATCAGCAGGACATAGCCGCGCCACGAGGTTGAAACAAACCAGCCGAGCGGCACAGCGAGGGCGAGCAGCGCCAACTCCTGCTGAAAAGCCTTTTCGCTGACGGCAAGCTTGCGAAACGCGCGCAGCGAATTGAAATAAGCACCGATCAGTCGCTGCATGCCCAAACTCCGTTCGGAATTACCGGCACGGATAAAGCAACGGCCCGGTCAATGGAATAAGGCGGCTCGCCGAAACTTCATTCGGCAACAGGTATCGAGGGCGTAGACTTTTCAAATCGCGGCAGTCCGTCGTCGATCGAATAATAGTCCCCCTTGTCGCCGACAAAGATATGGCATTCGCCCTGCAGGCCGGTTGGACGGTCGAATGAACCCGCCATGACCGAAATATAGTCATTGTCTCTGGGCTTCCAGAACATCACGGAGCCGCATGCCTTGCAAAAGCCGCGCCTGGCGAATTCGGACGCTTCGTACCAGGTGATGCTTTCCGAGCCTTCGATCACGATATTGGCGTCGGCGACATTGGTGGCGGCATAGAAATGCCCGCTCTGCTTCCTGCATTGCGTGCAGTGGCAATAGACGACGCCCCGCAACGCGCCCTGTGTCCTGAAGCGAACCGCTCCGCACAGACACGATCCCTTGTGATTGTCGCTCATCCTGTCACCTTAAAGAACGATGCCCTGCATTGGCGTATTCGTCAGGATTCCAGCTTCGCCGCCCGTTGTCATAAGCAAATGCGACATGCGCCATTAGGGGCGTCGGAAAATTGTTTCTCCACGCGACGGCCCGCTAGGCGACCAACGCCGGGCTCCCCGCGAGGGTCGGCGATCCGCGATCAGCCGTTTGCAACCTGTTTATGCTGAATGGGCTGGCTCTTCTTCAGCAGGTCGGACACGAGGAAAGCCAGCTCGATCGCCTGGTCCGCGTTGAGGCGGGGGTCGCAATGGGTGTGGTAGCGATCCTGCAGTTCGTGGGCGGTGATGGCGCGCGCACCGCCAGTGCATTCGGTGACATTCTTGCCGGTCATCTCGACATGGATGCCGCCGGGATGCGTGCCCTCGGCGCGGTGCACCTCGAAGAAGGTCTGGACCTCCTTCAGGATGCGGTCGAATGGCCGTGTCTTGTAACCGGCGGCCTCGATGGTGTTTCCGTGCATCGGGTCCGACGACCAGACCACGCTTCGGCCTTCCTTCTGCACCGCGCGCACCAGTTTCGGCAGATGCTCGGCGACCTTGTCGGAGCCGAAACGCGCGATCAGCGTCAGGCGGCCGGGTTCGTTCTCGGGGTTGAGCAGGTCGATCAGTTCGAGCAAGCCGTCCGGGGTCAGCGACGGGCCGCATTTGAGCCCAAGCGGGTTCTTGATGCCGCGGCAATATTCAACATGGGCATGGTCCGGCTGGCGGGTGCGGTCGCCGATCCAGATCATATGGCCCGAGGTGGCGTACCAGTCGCCGGAAGTCGAATCGACACGGGTCAGCGCCTCTTCGTAGCCAAGCAGCAGTGCCTCATGGCTGGTGTAGAAATCGGTCTCGCGCAGCGCATAGTTGGTTTCCGAGGTTATGCCGACGGCCTTCATGAAGTCCATCGTCTCGGTGATCCGGTTGGCGAGCTTGCCGTACTTCTCGCCCTGCGGGCTGTCGGAAACGAAGCCGAGCATCCAGCGATGCACATTCTCCAGGCTGGCATAGCCGCCCTGCGCGAAG
This sequence comes from Mesorhizobium sp. ES1-1, assembly GCF_020164785.1. GTDB lineage: Bacteria > Pseudomonadota > Alphaproteobacteria > Rhizobiales > Rhizobiaceae > Mesorhizobium. The sequence goes on from NZ_JAIUGX010000008.1 coordinate 111,301, forward strand.
GCGCGCAAAAGGTTGAGCGTCGCCGCCGACTGGCGATACGCCATCTCCTGGCGCGCCGGATCAGGAATGCGTGACTTGGCGTCGAATTCGATGCCGTTGATGATGTCGCCGCGATAGCTGGGCAGCGTCACACCGCCCTTGGTTTCGTTGTCGGAAGAGCGCGGCTTGGCGAACTGGCCGGCGACCCGGCCGACCTTCACAACCGGCTGTGCGCCGGCAAAGGTCAGCACGACGGACATCTGCAGGAAGACGCGGAAGAAGTCGCGGATGTTGTCCGCGCCATGCTCGGCAAAACTCTCGGCGCAGTCGCCTCCTTGCAGCAGGAAAGCTTCGCCGGCAGCGACAGCGGCGAGCTGCTTCTTCAGCTTGCGAGCCTCACCGGCAAAGACCAGCGGCGGAAAGGTGGCAAGCTGGGCTTCCGTGTTCTTCAGCGCGGCAAGGTCCGGATAGGCGGGCACCTGCTTGATCGGCATTGCTCTCCAAGAATTCGGCGACCATTTCGTCATCGCTGCACCCAACGCTCTTTCCTGCGAGTAATCTCACCCGCCACTTCCCGCCCCATATGGGGTGGCGGCTCCATACACGAAGCCGATTTCCTATTCTAGACCGGAATTTCAGCGCTGGCGAATGATGGCCGAAGGCTCACTGTATGTGGTCCAATACTGCGAGATAGAAGAGCCCCAACCCCAGGAGCAAACATGACGGGCTATAGAACCAGGTATCGTAGCTGGCGAAACGGGTGCTTCTGACGTGCTTGAACAGCCCGAAATATCTGGACCAGCTCAATGCCCGCGCCGTGAAGATGAGGGCCCAAACGAGGACTCCAATCCTCAGGACCTGTTGTGACAAAGGCAAACGTACCGTCCCGGTGAAGGCAAGGAGCAGCAGAAGCACCAGTGCCAGCATCAAACCGACGGCGATGGCGCCCAAGGCTGTTTCCTTCACAGCCGGAACACCGTCTTCGCGTTGCGGAAGCGAAACGCTGGCGCCGATGTGGCCGCCAAAGCCCCAGTAGATATGAAAGCCAGCGCCAAGCATCAAAAGCGCCGAGCAGAGGGCGATGACCACAGGCGTCATCCTCGTCGAGCGACCTCATCCAGGCGCTTCAACTCGCGGCCAAGCCCACCGGTCAAATCGAGGGCAAGCATGCGCAATAGAGCGATGGCGCTCCATAGAGGCCGCTCAGCGAAAGGCTTGTTGCTGTTATGCTCAAGCAAAGGATGGGTGAGCAGGGCAGCGAGATAAAACAACGGAACAATGACTAGGAATGCCCACCAGACGACAAGCACGGACGCCATTGCCCCGGCAATCGGCGCGAAAAACAGACCCAGATAATGGACGAACCGGGTTGAAGGTCTTGAATGGCCAGCCAGATAGCCGAGCCAGTATTCATCGAATGTCCGCGGGTTCATGATTTTCCCCGTTGAGCGATGAGTTGCGGGACCATCTGCACATTTACGGCACAATACTTCAATGGTCCGATTCGTCGCAGATACCAGTCGCGCCCAAGCTCTGAGTCACGGCTGCTTTGATCATACATCGATCGCAGTGCGACCTTTGCAACAGAGCACGGCTTTGATGCTAGGCGGCTTTATCCACCAGCCGCGCCAACTGCGTCATGACGACGGCAGAACCCGCCAGCCGCTTCTCGGCAGTTGGCCAATCGCGGGCAAACACCACGCTATGGTCGGGCCGGATCTTGGCCAACGAACCCTGCTCGCCGATGAAGCGGACCAGCCCGACCGGGTCGGGGAACTCGCGCTTGCGGAAATGGATGACGACGCCCTTTGGCCCGGCGTCGAGCTTCTCGACATTGGCCTTCCGGCAAAGCGCCTTGATGAAGACGATCTTCAAGAGATGCTTGACCTCGTCCGGCAACGGCCCGAAGCGATCGATTAGTTCGGCGCCGAAAGCATCGATTTCCTCGGTGTTCTCGAGATCGCCCAGGCGGCGGTAGAGCGCCAGCCGCAGCTGCAGGTCCGGCACATAGCTTTCCGGGATCATCACGGCCGTGCCGACGGCGATCTGCGGCGACCAGCCGCCATCCTGGACCTCGCCGGAATCCTTCACTTCGGCGACGGCCTCCTCAAGCATCTGCTGGTAGAGCTCGAAGCCGACCTCCTTGATATGGCCGGACTGCTCTTCGCCGAGAAGATTGCCGGCGCCCCTGATATCGAGGTCGTGGCTGGCCAGTTGGAAGCCGGCGCCCAGCGTGTCGAGGGACTGCAGCACCTTCAGCCGCCGCTCGGCGGTGTCGGTCAGCTTGCGATTGGCCGGCAGCGTGAACAGGGCATAGGCGCGCACTTTCGAGCGGCCGACGCGGCCGCGCAGCTGATAGAGCTGCGACAGCCCGAACATGTCGGCGCGGTGGATGATCAGCGTGTTGGCGGTCGGGATGTCCAGCCCGGATTCGACGATGGTCGTCGACAGCAGCACGTCATATTGCCCGTCGTAAAAGGCGTTCATGATGTCGTCGAGTTCGCCCGGCGGCATCTGGCCATGGGCCACCGCCACCTTCAGCTCAGGAACGGATGCCTTCAGGAAATCATTGATTTCAGAGAGATCGCTGATGCGCGGGACGACATAGAACGAATGCCCGCCGCGATAGCGCTCGCGCAGCAGCGTCTCCCGGATTACCAACGGGTCGAAGGGCGAGATGAAAGTTCGCACCGCCATGCGGTCCACCGGCGGCGTGGCGATCAGCGACAGTTCGCGCACACCGGTCAGCGCCAGTTGCAAGGTGCGCGGGATCGGCGTCGCCGACAGCGTCAACACATGGACGTCGCTCTTCAGGTCTTTCAGCCGTTCCTTATGCTTGACGCCGAAATGCTGCTCCTCGTCGATAATCAGCAGGCCGAGATTCTTGAATGAAATCGACGATCCGAGCAGCGCATGGGTGCCCACGACGATGTCGACCTGGCCCTCGGCGATACCTCTCTTGGTCTCGGCCAGCTCCTTTGCGCCCACCAGCCGGGAGGCCTGGGCGACGCGGATCGGAAGCCCGGAAAAGCGCTGAGAGAAGGTCTTGAAATGCTGGCGCGACAAAAGCGTGGTCGGCACCACCACTGCCACCTGGAATCCTTCCATCGCCGCGATGAAGGCGGCGCGCAGCGCCACTTCCGTCTTGCCGAATCCGACATCGCCGCAGATCAGCCGGTCCATCGGCTTGCCGGCGGCGAGGTCATCGCGCACCGAGTCAATCGCCGTCTGCTGATCGTCGGTCTCTTCATAGGGGAACCGCGCGGCGAATTCGCCATAAAGGCCCTCGGCCGGGACCAGCGCCGGCGCCGCACGCATTTGCCGCTCGGCGGCGATGCGGATCAGCTGCCCGGCCATGTCGAGCAACCGCTTCTTCAGCCGCGCCTTTCGCGACTGCCAGGCCCCTCCGCCGAGCTTGTCCAGCGTCGCCTCGGCCGAGTCCGAACCGTAGCGCGACAGGAGCTCGATATTCTCGACCGGCAGGAACAGCCGGTCGTCACCTGCATAGTGGATTTCCAGGCAGTCGTGCGGCGCGCCTACCGCCTCTATCGTGCGCAGGCCGATGAAGCGGCCGATGCCGTGGTCGGCATGGACGACAATGTCCCCAGCCGAAAGCGCCGAGGCTTCGGCGATGAAATCCGACGCCCGCTTCTTGCGTTTCGAGCGCCGTATCAGCCGGTCGCCGAGAATATCCTGCTCGGCGACGACCACCAGTCCCTCGGTCTCGAAACCGGATTCGAGCGGCAGCACGGCCAACGCCGCCTGCCCCGGCTCGAGCTTCTCAGCTTCCGCCAGCGTCACGACCTGTTTGAGATTGCCCAGATGATGCTCGGCCAGGATCTGGCCGAGCCGGTCGAGCGAGCCTTCCGTCCAGCCGGCAATGACGACGCGGCGGCGCGCCGCACGCTCGTCGGCGATGTGCCTGACGACGATATCGAAGACATTGATGCTCGGGTCGGCGCGCTCCTCGACAAAGCTGCGGCCTTGGCGCGAGCCGGCATGATAGACTTTCTTCGTGCCCGCATCGGGAGCGTCGAAGGGCGTGAAGTCGATGGCTTCGCGCGGTCCAAGCGATGCGATCAGGTTTTCGGGCGAGAGATAAAGCAGGTCCGGCGGCACCGGCTTGTAGGGCACCGCGTCCTTCAGCGCGCCGTCGGCCTGCTTTTTGCGCGCTTCATAATGGTCGAGGATCAGCGTGTGGCGTTCGGCCAGCGCTTCATGCGCCAGATGGTCGAAGATGACCGGCGTTTCGGGCAGATAGTCGAACACCGTTTCCAGCCGTTCGTGGAAGAACGGCAGCCAGTGCTCCATGCCGGCAAAGCGCCTGCCTTCGCTGACCGCCGCATAGAGCCCGTCATCGCGCTGGGGCGCCCCAAAGGCCTCGATATAGGAGCGGCGGAAGCGGCTGATGGTCTCTGGCGTCAGCGCCACCTCGCTCATCGCCTGCAGTGCCATCGATTTGCGCTGGCCGGTGGTGCGCTGGGTGCCGGCGTCGAAGACGCGGATCGATTCCAGCGTGTCGCCGAAGAAGTCGAGCCTGAGTGCTTCGGTCCAGCCCGGAGCGAAGAGGTCGAGGATGCCGCCGCGCACGGCGAACTCGCCGATGCCGCGCACGGTCGGCACCCGCTCGAAACCGGAGGTCTCCAGCCGCGACACCAGCACGTTCATGTCGATCTGGTTGCCGGGCCTGGCATGGAAGGTCTGCGCTTCGACCAATTCCGAAGGTGGAATGCGCTGCAGAAGGGCATTGGCGGTGGTGAGGATGACCGCGCGATGCGGCTTCTTTGCCAGCGCGATCATGGCCGTCAAGGCATCGAGCCGCTTGGCGGCGGCGTCCGATCCGGGCGAGACGCGGTCATACGGCAGACAGTCCCAGGCCGGCAATTCGAGGACCGGCAGGCCGGGCGCCGCAAAGGACAGCGCCTCGATGATTGCCGGCAACCGTTGCCCGTCGCGCGCCACGAACAGCACCGGTTTGTCGGGCGCGATCTCGAGCGCCGTCTGGACGAGCGCGAACGCCTCATAGCCGTCGGCAACGCCGTCGACGATGAACTGGCCGGCGCGCCCTTTCGGCAGGCCGATGGTGGGTATGAGGCTCATAAAATCACGTTGGTCAGAATGTCATGGAATGGCGGAATGCCAGGATCTTTTGCAGGACGGCACAATCGATATCCGCTGGGACCGAGCGTTCGCCGGTGACCATGGGCAGGAAGTCGGTGTCGGGAATGTCGAGGAGCCTCTCATATTGGTCGATTTCCGCCTTGGTCAAGGTGCCGATCTCGGCGTCGGCGAACGTGCCGAGGATCAGGTCCATCTCCCGCATGCCCCGATGCCAGGAGCGGAACAGAAGCTTGCGGCGGTGCGCGTCCAGCCCCTCGCTCGATCTCTTCGTTCCGCTCATTGGTGGCTTATCCTCGCTTGCTGCGGCCATATAGCGTGGATAGAGGGTGCTGTCAGCCTTGCGCTGAGGCCGTCGCGACATAAGCTGACTTCATGCGTCCATCCATCCTCGATCCGTTATTTGTCCCGATCACCTCGCTTGCCGGCGTGGGACCGAAGGTCGGCGCGCTGATCGAGAAAGTCGTCGCGGCGGATCTCGGCGACCGCGCCGCACGGGCCGGCGATCTCCTGTTCGTGCTGCCGCATACCGTCATCGACCGTCGCAACCGTCCCGGCATCGCGCTGGCGCCCGAAGGCGCCATCGTCACGCTCGAGCTGCGCATCGATAGACACCAGCCGCCGCCACGCGGCAACAGGGCCGTACCCTACCGGGTCTACGCCCATGACGATACGGGCGAAATCGGACTGACCTTCTTCCACGCGCACGCCTCCTACCTGGAGAAGGCGATGCCGGTGGGTGAGCATGTCGTCGTCTCGGGCCGCATGGAATGGTTCAACGGCCGCCCCACCATGGTCCATCCCGACCATATCGCACTGGCCGGCGAGGCGGAAAACCTGCCGCTCGTCGAGCCGGTCTATCCCCTCACAGCCGGGCTCTCGAGCAAGATACTGCGCCGGGCAATTGGCCAAGCACTGGCGCGCGTTCCGCAATTCCCGGAATGGCAGGACGGCGCCTTCATGCGCCGCCACACATTTCCAGCCTTTGGCGATGCTCTCACCCGCATCCACATTCCAGCGGACCCGATCGATGTTTCCATCGATGGCGCCGCCTGGCGACGCCTGGCCTATGACGAGTTGTTGGCCGGCCAGGTTTCGCTGGCGCTGGTGCGGGCGAAAGTCCACCGCCTGTCCGGGCGCCCGCTGGTCGGCGACGGCCGCATCGTCGAGAAACTGCGCGCCGCTCTTCCATACACACTGACCGGCAGCCAGGAGTTCGCGCTGGCCGAAATCAATGCCGACCTTGCCAATCCCGAACGCATGCTGCGGCTGCTGCAGGGCGATGTCGGTTCCGGCAAGACGGTGGTGGCGCTGCTCGCCATGGCACGCGCCGTCGAGGCCGGCGGCCAGGCGGCCTTGATGGCGCCGACCGAAATCCTGGCGCGCCAGCATCTGGCGACGATCGCTCCGCTTGCGGCCAGGGTCGGCCTGCGCATCGCCATCCTCACCGGTCGCGAAAAGGGGCGCGAGCGCGCCGACACCTTGGCCGGCTTGGCGAGTGGCGAGATCAATATCGTCGTTGGCACTCACGCATTGTTCCAGGAGACGGTCACCTTCCATGATCTGGTGTTCGCCGTCATCGACGAGCAGCACCGCTTCGGCGTTCATCAGCGGCTTGCCATCACCGCCAAGGGGGATGCGCCCGACATGCTGGTGATGACCGCGACGCCGATCCCGCGCACGCTGGTGCTGACCGCCTTTGGCGACATGGACGTGTCGAAGCTGACCGAAAAGCCGGTCGGCCGGCAGCCGATCCGCACCGTCACCCTGCCTTTGGAAAGACTGGACGAGTTGGTTGGCCGCATGGTCGACGCCGTCGCCGGCGGCCAGAAAATCTACTGGATCTGCCCGCTGGTCGAGGAATCCGAAGAGATCAAGCTGATGTCCGCCGAGGACCGCTTCGCCTCGCTTAAGCCGCTGTTCGGCGACCGCATCGGCCTGGTCCACGGCCGCATGAAAGGCGCCGAGAAGGACGAGGCGATGCGCGCCTTCAAGCAGGGCGAGACGCGCATCCTGATCGCCACCACGGTCATCGAGGTCGGCGTCGACGTCCCGGACGCCACCGTCATGGTCATCGAGCATGCCGAACGCTTTGGCCTTGCCCAGTTGCACCAGTTGCGCGGCCGGGTCGGCCGTGGCGACAAGCCCTCCTCCTGCGTGCTCCTCTACAAGGACCCGCTCGGCGAGACCGCCAAACGCCGGCTGTCGGTGATGCGCGAGACCGAGGACGGCTTCCTGATCGCCGAGGAGGATCTGAAGCTGCGCGGCGAAGGCGAATTGCTCGGCACCCGGCAGTCCGGCACACCCGGCTTCCAGGTGGCGCGCATCGAGGCGCATGCCGACCTGTTGGAAGCGGCCCGCGACGATGCCAGGCTGATCCTGTCGCGCGACCCCGAACTGCAATCGGATCGAGGCGAGGCGTTGCGCCTGCTGCTCTATTTGTTCGGCCGCGACGAGGCGGTGCGGCTGCTGCGCGCCGGATGAGATGCGAGCGTTGGATTGGCCACTTTTCCGTTGATCGGCTCGCCGTTGACAGTCACCAACCTTGACTTCACCTCGGGCGCCACCAGCCCGGCCGAGACGATCAGCTTGGCACCGTCCTCGATGGTCATGTCGAGCAGCACGATATCGGATTTCAGCACATACATCAGGAACCCGGTCGTCGGGTTTGGCGCGCAAGGCATGAACACCGCGATCAGAGGGTCGCCCTCCTGGTCGAGCTTCTGGTTGATCTCGGTTTCCTTTTCGCCGGAGACAAAGACCAGAGACCAGACGCCCTTGCGCGGATATTCGACCAGCCCAACCTGGCGGAACATGTCTCCCTTGTTGGACAGCACGGTCTCGAAAATCTGCTTCAGCGAGCCATAGATGCCGCGCACCAGCGGCATCCGCCCAAGCAGCCGCTCGCCGAACCCTACGATGGCGCGGCCGACAATGTTAGCGGTGAGAAAACCGATCAGCGTGATCATGACCAGGGCGACGATAAGCCCGAACCCGGGAACCGGGAATGGCAGATAGGTATCGGGGCTGTAGCGGGCAGGAATATAAGGCTTCACCCAGGAATCCACCCAACCGATGACCGACCATGCGATATAGGCGGTGATCGCCAGCGGCGCGCAGACGATGAAGCCCGTGAGGAAATAGTTCCTCAGCCGGGTCATGCCGGAGGTCTTGGGAGCATCGGACATGGGTCACCGGGGGCGCGGGTTTGCGCGCAACATTAGTGAACCGGACGGCCCTTTGAAACTGCGAAGTTTTTAAAAGCCCGATTAGGGACGCCTACTCCACCGTCACCGATTTCGCCAGATTGCGCGGTTGGTCGACATCGGTGCCCATGAACACTGCGGTGAAATAGGCCAGCATCTGGATCGGCAACGCGTAGATGATCGGCGAGATGATCTCCGGCACGTCAGGCAGGATGATCGTCTCCATCGTCTTCACGCTTGCCTGCGCCGCGCCCTTGCTGTCGGTGATCAGGATGATTTTCCCGCCGCGCGCCGCGACTTCCTGCATGTTGGAAACCGTCTTCTCGAAGATCCGGTCATGCGGGGCGATGACGATCACCGGCATGTTCTCGTCGATCAGTGCGATCGGCCCATGCTTCAATTCTCCCGCCGCATAGCCTTCGGCGTGGATATAGGAAATCTCCTTGAGCTTCAGCGCGCCTTCCATGGCCAGCGGAAAATTAGTATCGCGGCCGAGATAGAGAACGTTCTTGTGATAGGAGAGATCGCGGGCGATCTTTTCGATCTGGTGGTCGAGCTTGAGCACCTGGTTGGCGTAGCGCGGCGCTTCCGACAGTTCGCGCACCAGGGATTTTTCCTGTTCGGGCGAGATCTTGCCGCGTGCGACGCCGGCGCGCACAGCCAGCGATGCCAGCACCGACAACTGGCAGGTGAAAGCCTTGGTCGAGGCGACGCCGATCTCCGGTCCCGCCAGCGTCGGCAGCACCACGTCGGATTCCCGCGCCATGGTCGATTCGCGCACATTGACGACGGCGCCGATCTTCATCCCCGCCTTGCGGCAATAGCGCAGCGAGGCCAGCGTGTCGGCGGTCTCGCCCGATTGCGAGATGAAGAAGGCGGCGTCGGTCGCAGACAGCGGCATTTCGCGGTAGCGGAATTCCGAGGCGACATCGATATCGACCGGCAGCCGTGCGTAGCGCTCGAACCAGTATTTGCCGATCAGGCCGGCGAGATAGGCCGTGCCGCAAGCCGAGATCGCCAGCCGGTCGATCTTGGCGAAATCGAAAGGCAGATCGAGCGGCTTGGACACGCCGCCGACGAAATCGAGATAGTTCGCCAGCGTGTGCGAAATCACTTCGGGCTGTTCATGGATTTCCTTTTCCATGAAATGACGCCGGTTTCCCTTGTCGACCATGAAGCTAGTCGAGAGCGATTGCTGGCGCCTGCGCTCGACCTGATTGCCATCGATGTCGAAGATGGTGACGCCTTCACGGCGCAGCACCGCCCAGTCGCCATCCTCGAGATAGGTGATGGAATTGGTGAAAGGCGCCAGCGCAATGGCATCGGAGCCGAGGAACATTTCACCGTCGCCATGGCCCACGGCCAGCGGAGGGCCGTTGCGGGCGCCGACGATCAGGTCTTCATCGCCCTTGAACATGATGGCCAGCGCGAAGGCGCCTTCCAGGCGCTTCAGCGCCCGATGCGCGGCCTCGACCGGCTTCAGCCCGCTGGCCAGTTCGCGCGCCACCAGATGGGCCACGACCTCGGTGTCGGTCTGCGACGTGAATGCGTATCCGTCCCGGATCAGTTCCTCGCGCAGTTCGGCGAAATTCTCGATGATGCCGTTGTGGACGATGGCCACGCCATCGGAAAAATGCGGATGCGCATTGGTCTCGTTCGGCACGCCATGGGTCGCCCAGCGGGTGTGACCGATGCCGATCGTTCCGGCGAGCGGATCGTCCTTGAGCCGGCGCTCGAGGTTGACCAGCTTGCCCTCGGCACGGCGCCGAGCAAGCTGCCCATGCTCCAGCGTGGCGACGCCGGCCGAATCATAGCCGCGATATTCGAGCCGCTTCAGCGCATCGACGATGAGCGGCGCGACCTGCGAATTGCCGACGATTCCAACGATACCGCACATACGGAAGACCCCCGATTGCCCGCGGAAAACCAGCATATCTAGGGGATGGCCGGCCTGCCGTGAAAGTCAAATTGCATTTCGTCCCGCGTTAGCGGGAATCGTTCCTTGCGGATGCACTATCATGGATGGCTTTTGCAAGCCCATTACCACAGTCGTCTGGATCTCAGACATTCGGTTCCGATTCGGAAACCCTTGGCTAGTCCGCGAGCCATGAACGACGCCGCGCCCACCATTCTCCTCTGCGAACGATCGGGCCGCTGACCGTCAATGGTCGGTGGCGGCTGCCTTCTTCTTCGCCGCCGCGGACGCAAAGCGTTCGCGCAATTCCTTGCCCTTCCCGGGGATGGTCTTCTGCCTTGCGCGGCCAAAGGCCAGCGCGTCTTCGGGCACGTCTTCGGTGATGACGCTTCCCGAGGCGATGTAGCCGCCCTTGCCGATCGTAATCGGTGCCACCAGCGAGGAATTGGAGCCGACAAAGGCACCCTCGCCGATGTCAGTGAAGAACTTCGAGTAACCGTCATAATTGCAGGTGATGGTGCCGGCGCCGATATTGGCGCCAGCGCCGACGCGTGCGTCGCCGATATAGGTCAGATGGTTGACCTTGGCGCCCTCCTCGACGACAGCCTGCTTGACCTCGCAGAAATTGCCGACCTTGGCCTTTTGCTTGAGATCGGCGCCCGGCCGCAGCCGCGCGAACGGCCCGACGTCGCAGTTCGAGGCAATGGTGGCGCCTTCGATATGGCTGAAGGCATGGATCTTGGCTCCGGTAGCGATCTTCACGCCTGGGCCGAACCACACATTGGGCTCGACCAGCGTGTCGGCGCCAATCTCGGTGTCATGCGAGAAGAACACGGTTTCCGGCGAGATCAGCGTCACGCCCGACAGCATCACCTCGTGCCGGCGGCGCGCCTGCCAGATGCCTTCGGCCTGCGCCAGCTCGGCGCGATTGTTGATTCCGAGCGCGTTCTCGAAGCTGGCTTCGGTAGCAACGACTTCGAGGCCTTCGCCGGTGGCGATTTCGACGATGTCCGTGAGATAGTACTCGCCCTTGGCATTTGCGTTGCCGACCGCGTCGAGAAGGCCCAGGGCCTTGCTGCCGTCGATTGCCATAAGCCCGCCATTGCAGAAGGTGATGTTTTTCTCCTCCTCGCTGCAATCCTTTTCCTCGCGGATTGCGACCAGCCTGCCGCCCTTTTCGATCAACCTGCCATATCCAGTCGGATTGGGCGTACGGAATCCGATGACCGCGACAGAAGCCCCCTCGGCCAGTTTCAGTCGCGCCACGGTCAGCGCACCCGGATCGATGAGCGGCGTGTCGCCGAACATCACCAGGACATCGTCATAACCTCTTGCTATCGCTTCGCGGGCGGCCAGCACGGCGTGGGCGGTGCCGAGTCGCTTGTCCTGCACGAAGGTCTCGGCATCAGGCGCGAATTTCGTGGCCGCCTTGCGCATTTCCTCGGCGCCATGGCCGATCACCAGCGCCTGATCCCCCGAGCCCGCAAGTTCCGCCGCTTTCACCACATGCGCCACCATCGGCAGCCCGGCGATCTGGTGCAGCACCTTCGGCAGCGAACTCTTCATCCGCGTGCCTTCGCCGGCGGCGAGGACGATGGACAGGCAGGATCTCTGGCTCATGGACGGACAACCAATATGAAGAGGGTCGGGAATCGCGACTATCTAGCATTGGCGCCATGCTTCACCAATGCGGTTAAATTCCGGTTTGGGGCGGAGCCGCTCACGGTTTCCGGTGCCGGCTCTACCCGAGCCGCCCCAGCACCGGGAAATTCTCCAGCAGCCAGTAGGACACCGTCTGCACGCCACCAGTGAGGAAGAATACGCCGGCGACGACCAGCAACGCGCCGATCGCCTTTTCGACACGGCCGAGATGGACGCGGAATTTGCCGAGGAAACGCATGAAGGCGCCGGAAAAGAGCGCAGCGATCAGGAACGGGATGCCTAGCCCAAGCGAATAGGCGGCGAGCAGCAGCGCGCCCTCGCCCACGGTTTCACGCCCGCCCGCCAGCGTCAGGATCGGCCCGAGAACCGGGCCGATGCAGGGCGTCCAGCCGAACGCGAAGGCGAGCCCCATGACATAGGCGGCGACCGCGCTTGCCGGCTTGCCCTGCGACTGGAAGCGCGCCTCGCGCGACAGCAGTGGGATGCGAAGGATGCCGAGGAAGTTCAAGCCCATCAGGATGATCAGCACGCCCGCCGCCATCGCCAGCGGCTCCTGCCAGACGCGCAGCAGCCGGCCGATGGTCGAAGCACCGGCGCCGAGCGCCACGAACACGGTCGAGAAGCCGAGCACGAAGGCGATCGACGAGTAGAGCAGCGCGCCACGCGCGCCTTCTCGAGCCGTTACGCCTGCACTGCCACGGAAATCGTCGACCGAAACGCCGGCCATATAGCAGAGATAGGGCGGCACCAGCGGCAGCACGCACGGCGACAGGAACGAGATAGCCCCCGCCCCGACCGCGCTGACATAGCCGATGTCCAATGCCATTCCCAACCTCCACCACCCGGCGCCGATATAGGCTGCACGCGGCTTGTCCACCAATCACCATTTTGTGGCAAGCCGACGTTTGCGTGTCGTGCCACGGAAGAAAGCGGCGGCGGCCGGCGTTGAGCAAGCGAGGCCGCGATTTCTCGCACCTCTTTGGACATCCAGGGAGTTTTCCATGAAAACGATCACAGTCGGGCTAGCCGTATTTCTGCTGAGCACTGCCGCCGCCTTCGCCGCCGATGCGTGGAAGGAAGCCGAAATCGGTGGCGCCAAGATCTACACCGATGCCAATGGCATGACGCTCTATACCTACGACAAGGATGAGAAGGGCAAGAGCAATTGCTACGACAAATGCGCCACCAACTGGCCGCCTCTCAAGGCCGAAGCCGGCGCGATGGCTGATGATGAGTGGAGCGTTGTCGACCGCACCGACGGCACCAAGATGTGGGCCTATGACGGAAAGCCGGTCTATACTTTCATCAAGGACAAGAAGGCCGGTGATGTGACCGGCGATGGCGTCGGCGAGGTCTGGCACATCGTCAAGGCCGACTAACAGCCTGCCTGGACCGAACGGAACTGGTCGCCGGGCCTGCGGGGTCTGCGACCAGCCCAATCGACCCGAACTGCGTGGCGCCACCGTGGCCAGTCATCCCGGCGACTCAGGTGATGCAGACCCTGGCGTTGCCGGGGACGCGGACCACCATCCATCCCAAACAACATCACCCGAATTCCCCGATTTCCTGCATACACTCTAAGAGTGTATTGCCACGGACTGCCCCGCCAATTTGGGCGCTTCCCCTTGACCGAATGCGAAAGCGCGGCCATGTGAGCGGCAACAGAACCGAGATTTCGTCGCGCGCAGCGGAATTCTTCTGCCGCATCACAGCTGATATGAGACCTCATGGACGTCGTCGTCGTCGAATCGCCGGCCAAGGCGAAGACAATCAACAAATATCTCGGCAAGAACTATAAGGTTCTGGCCTCGTTCGGTCACATCCGCGATCTGCCGGCCAAGGATGGCTCGGTGCGTCCCGACGAGGATTTCGCAATGTCCTGGGCCGTCGACACGGCCTCGGGCAAGCGGCTTGCCGATATCGCCAAGGCGGTCAAGGATGCCGATGGGCTGATCCTCGCCACCGATCCGGACCGCGAGGGCGAAGCGATTTCCTGGCATGTGCTGGAAGTGCTGAAGCAGAAGCGCGCGCTGAAGGACAAGCCGGTCAGCCGCGTCGTCTTCAACGCCATCACCAAGTCTTCGGTGCTGGAGGCAATGGCCAACCCTCGCCAGATCGACGCGCCCCTGGTCGATGCCTATCTGGCCCGCCGCGCGCTTGATTACCTGGTCGGCTTCACCCTGTCGCCGGTATTGTGGCGCAAGCTGCCGGGTGCTCGCTCGGCCGGGCGTGTCCAGTCGGTCGCGTTGCGTCTCGTCTGCGACCGGGAATCCGAAATCGAGCGCTTTATCCGCGAGGAATACTGGCAGATCTCGGCGCTCCTCGGCACGCCACGCAACGAGAATTTGGAGGCGCGGCTGACGGCATTCGACCGCAAGAAGCTGCAGAAACTCGACATTGCCAACAAGGCGCAGGCCGACGACATCAAGTCGATGCTCGAAGGCGCGACCTTCAAGGCGCTGTCCGTCGAGGCCAAGCCGACGAAACGCAACCCCGGCCCGCCATTCACCACCTCGACCCTGCAGCAGGCAGCCTCCTCGGGCCTCGGCTTCTCAGCCAGCCGCACCATGCAGGTGGCGCAGCGTCTCTATGAAGGCATGGAAATCGGCGGCGAGACCACCGGCCTGATCACCTATATGCGAACCGACGGCGTGCAGATGGCGCCGGAGGCGATCTCGGCGGCCCGCGACGCCATCGTCAAGGAATTCGGCCCCAGATACCTGCCGGAAAAGCCGCGCCATTACACCGCCAAGGCGAAGAACGCCCAGGAAGCACACGAGGCGATCCGTCCGACTGATTTCATGCGCACCCCGGCATCGGTCAGGCAATATCTGGATTCCGACCAGATGCGGCTCTACGAGCTGATCTGGAAGCGCGCCATCGCCAGCCAGATGCAGCCAGCCGAGATCGAGCGCACCACCGCCGAGATCGAGGCGGTCAATGGTACGCGCACCGCCGAACTTCGCGCCGTCGGCTCGGTCGTTCGGTTCGACGGCTTCATCGCCGCTTACACCGACCTGAAGGATGACGACGCCGAAGACGAGGAAAATCGCCGGCTGCCCGAAATCCGCACCGGCGAGCAGCTCGCCCGCCAGGCCATCAACGCCACCCAGCACAGCACCGAGCCGCCGCCGCGCTATTCCGAAGCTTCGCTGATCAAGAAGCTGGAGGAACTCGGCATCGGCCGGCCCTCAACTTACACGGCGATCCTGAAGACGCTCGAAGACCGTGACTATGTCACGATCGACAAGCGCCGGCTGGTGCCGCAGGCCAAGGGCCGGTTGTTGTCGGCTTTCCTGGAAAGCTTCTTCAAGCGCTATGTGGAGTATGATTTCACCGCCTCGCTCGAGGAAAAGCTCGACGAGATCTCCGACGGCAAGCTCGCGTGGAAAGAGGTGCTGCGCGACTTCTGGAAGGATTTCTCGGGCGCAGTTTCCGACATCAAGGAGTTGCGCGTCACCGACGTCCTGGACGCGCTCAACGAAGAATTGGCGCCGCTGGTGTTCCCGGCGCGTGAAGACGGCTCCAACCCTCGCATCTGCCCGAAATGCGGCTCCGGCAATCTGTCGCTGAAGCTGGGCAAATTCGGCGCCTTTGTCGGCTGCTCGAACTATCCCGAATGCTCGTTCACCCGCCAGCTCGGCGATGCCGCCAACCCCAATGGCGAGAATGGCGCCGGCGAGGATGGCACCAAGGTCATCGGCAAGGATCCCTATACGGCGGAGGAAATCACGCTCCGCTCGGGTCGCTTCGGCCCTTACCTGCAGCGCGGCGACGGCAAGGAGGCCAAGCGCGCCAGCCTGCCCAAGGGCTGGACGGCTGAAACCATCGATCATGAGAAGGCGTTGGCTTTGCTGTCGCTGCCTCGCGATGTCGGCAAGCATCCCGAGAGCGGCAAGATGATCTCGGCCGGGCTCGGACGCTACGGGCCGTTCGTGCTGCATGACGGGACTTATGCCAATGTCGACAGCATCGAGGATGTGTTTTCGATCGGCCTCAACCGCGCCGTGTCGGTCATCGCCGAGAAGCAGTTGAAGGGTAAGGGCGGCCGCAATGGCGGCACAGCCGCTGCGCTCAAGGAGCTTGGCGACCATCCCGACGGTGGCGGCAAGATCGTTGTGCGCGACGGCAAATACGGGCCTTACGTGAATTTCGGCAAGGTCAATGCCACGCTGCCGAAGGGCAAGGATCCCCAGTCGGTGACCATCGAGGATGCGCTGGCGCTGATCGCGGAAAAAGAAGCCAAGGGCGGCGGCGGCAAGAAACCGTTCCGCAAGGCGGCAGCGGCCAAGGCACCCGCTGGCAAGACGAGCACGACGAAGAAGGCAGCCGCCAAGAAGCCGGCCGCGAAGAAAAAAGGGTAGCAGCGTGGCGCGCAGGATCACCGCTAGAAACAACGGCGATCCGCGCACCGCCGACGCAAAGGGTAAAGCCAAGGACCGGACCAAGGTCAAGGATGACTACCGGCCGACGCGCGACGACATCCTGCGCTATATTGCCGAAAATCCCGATCGTGCCGGCAAACGCGACATCGCCAAGGCGTTCGCCCTGCGCGGCGACGACCGGATCTGGCTGAAGGACATTCTTCGCGACCTGCAGGACGAAGGCGTCCTGACCAAAGAACGCAAGCAGTTGGCCCGCGTCGGCGCCCTGCCCCATGTCGCGGTGCTGGACATCTTCGGCCGTGACGGCGATGGCGTCCTGCTGGCGCACCCAGCCGAGCCCGTCGGCACCGGGGAACCGCCTGTGGTCTCCATTCGCATTTCCCGTGGTGGCAACGGACCCGCGCCTGGCATCGGCGACCGGGTGCTCGCCAAGACCTTCCCGACCAACGAGACGACCGGCCCCGCTTATACGGGCCGGGTGATGAAGATATTCGAGAAGCGTACCGACGCCGTTCTCGGTGTCTTCCGCGTGCTTCAGGACGGTTCTTTCCGCATCGAGCCGGTGGAGCGCCGCCAACCCGAACTGATTGTCGACAAGGAATTCCAAAACGGCGCCAGGAACGGCGATCTGGTCGAGGTCGAGCCCGCGCGCGCTTCCCGCTACGGGCTACCGAGAGCCAAGGTGCTCAATGTGCTGGGCTCGCTGACCAGCGAGAAAGCGGTCTCCATGATCGCCATCCACGCACACGACATTCCTCATATCTTCCCGGCGGACGTCATCGCCGAATCTGAGGCCGTCAAGCCCGCCACCCTCGCTCATCGCGAAGACTGGCGCGACCTGCCGCTGGTGACCATCGATCCGGCCGATGCCAAGGACCATGATGACGCCGTCCTTGCCACGCCCGATCTCGACGAGAGCAACCCGGGCGGTGTGATCGCCACCGTCGCCATCGCGGATGTCGCCGCCTATGTGCGCTACGGCACGGCACTTGATCGCGAAGCGTTGAAGCGGGGCAATTCCGTGTATTTCCCGGACAGGGTCGTGCCGATGCTGCCAGAGCGCATCTCGAACGATCTTTGCTCGCTTCGCGAAGGCCAGGACCGGCCGGCACTGGCGGTGCGCATGGTCTTCTCAGCCGAAGGCCGCAAGGTGCGGCATTCCTTCCATCGCGTGATGATGAAGTCGGTGGCGAAGCTCGCCTACAGCCAGGCGCAGGCCGCGATCGACGGCGCGCCCGACGACAAGACCGGCCCGATCCTCAACACCGTCCTGAAGCCCCTCTGGGACGCTTATGCGATCCTCAAGCGTGGCCGCGACGGACGCCAGCCACTCGAACTCGACCTGCCGGAGCGCAAGATCGTGCTCAAGCCAGACGGCACGGTCGATCGCGTCATCGTGCCGGAGCGGCTCGACGCCCACAAGCTGATCGAAGAATTCATGATCCAGGCTAATGTCGCTGCGGCCGAGACCCTGGAAGCGAAAAAGCAGGCGCTGGTCTATCGCGTCCACGACGCGCCGTCGCTGGCAAAGCAGGAATCGCTGCGCGAATTCCTGCAGACGCTCGGCCTGTCGCTGGCGCGCGGCGCTCAGATGCGCCCGGCCCAGTTCAACGGCATACTGGAGCGCGTGCGCGGCGCGGACAATGAAGGCCTCGTCAACGAGGTGGTGCTGCGCTCGCAGAGCCAGGCGGAATATGCGCCCGGGAACATCGGTCATTTCGGCCTTAATTTGAGGCGCTACGCCCACTTCACCTCGCCGATCCGGCGCTACGCTGACCTGATCGTGCATCGCGGTCTTATCGCCGCTCTCGGCCTCGGTCCGGGTGGACTGACGCAGGAAGAGGAAGCAAGGCTGGAAGACGTGGCGGTGTTGATCTCGGGCACCGAACGCCGCGCCATGGCGGCCGAGCGGGACACAGTCGACCGGCTGATTGCCGCGTATCTCGCGGAGCGCGTGGACGACAGGTTCGACGCCCGCATTTCCGGCGTCACCAAGTCCGGACTGTTTGTCCAATTGCCGCAGTTTGGCGCGGATGGCTTCATCCCGGTGTCAACTCTGGGCGGCGATTACTATATATATGACGAAACGGCCCGCTCCCTGTTCGGCGAACGCTCGGGCAAGGGCTACCAGCTGGCGGATCGCGTCGAGGTACGGCTCGTAGAGGTGGCGCCCATGGCGGGCGCAATGCGCTTCGAGATGCTGACAGACCCGAAGCCTCTGCCGGGCTCCAGCAGGTCGTTTCACAAGGCCAAAGGCCGCGCCCGCGCGTCGCAATCGCGACCGGGCTCGCGCGGCAGGAGACGATGATGGAACAACAGGTTTTCGGCGGCGAACATCACTCGGGCCGCGTTGCGCGCCCCCTATGGACGGCCATGAAGCGCGGTCTCTTGGGTCGCTGCCCGAATTGCGGCGAAGGCAGACTGTTCCGCGGCTTCACCAAGACCGTCGACGCCTGTGCGGTGTGCGGCGAGGAAATCCACCATCATCGCGCCGACGACCTGCCGGCCTATCTCGTCATCGTCATCGTCGGCCACATCGTTCTCGGCGCGTTCATGGGCGTGGAGGCAGCGTCGACCTTGTCCACCTGGCAGCACATCCTGATCTGGGTGCCGCTGACGATCATACTGTCGGTTGCCCTGCTGCAGCCTGTGAAAGGCGCCGTCATCGGACTGCAATGGGCCTTCTATATGCACGGCTTCGGTGGCGATGAAGATGGGACGGAGTCCCAACACGGCGCCTGAAGCATTGCTGGCGCAACACGCCACCCACCAAGGCCACTTTCGCATGCAAGAAGTTTCCGCTAGGTCGTGCGCATGGAAGCTATGACCAAGGCGGACGTCGGCAGGATCGACAAGGGCCTGGCCGCGCATGACGGCCGGGCGCTTCGTCCGCGTGACGCCGCGACCTTGATCCTTATCGATCGCAAGGGCGACGACGTCCTTGTTCTCATGGGCCGCCGCCACGCCGGCCATGCCTTCATGCCGGGCAAGTACGTGTTTCCCGGTGGCCGTACCGATCCTGCGGACAGTCGCGTCCCGACGGCCACCCCGTTGCATCGCGAGGAAGAGACGAAGCTGCTCGCGGGTCCGGGCCGCACAAGTGCCGCGCGGGCTCGCGCCGTCGCATTGTCTGCAATTCGCGAGACCTATGAGGAAGCCGGGCTGCTGATCGGCCGCAAGGCCGCCTTTGCAACGGACAAGCGTGACTGGCAGGGCTTCGTCGAGCACGGCGTGCAGCCTGCCCTGGACGTGCTGCGTTTCATCGCCCGTGCCATTACACCGCCCAACCGGGTGCGCCGCTTCGACACCCGCTTTTTCAGCGCCTGGCGCCACGATGTCGCCGTCGAACTGCCGGGTGGCGGCCCGACCAACGAACTCGAGCAATTGGTCTGGTTACCGCTGGCCAAGGCCAGGGAAGCCGACATACCCGACATCACCCGAATGATCCTGGACGAGCTGGAACAGCGCCTCGCCCGTGATCCGCTGTTGCGTCCGGGAGGTCCCGTGCCGTTCTACCGGCTCGTCAGCAATCGCTTCACCCGCGAACTTCTCTAGAGGTAATTCCAAGGAAAAGCGTGCCGCGGTTTCCGCCGGGAATTGCGTAAGTTCAAACAGGCAGAGTAATCAGCATCCCATGACGGTCGATACCCAACCACCGGGCGACGAACGCGTACACTGGCTGCCGATGGTGGCGGCGATCTCCTCGATAAGCGTCGTCGGCATTGCCATTGGCCTCGGCATGCCACTGCTCAGCGTCATCCTGGAGTCGCGCGGCCATTCGGCCTCGATGATCGGTCTAAACACGGCTGTCGCCGGCCTTGCCTCGATCGCCGGCGCGCCGCTGGCCACCCCGCTCGCCATGCGCTTTGGCGTCGCCTGGACCATGGTCGCTATGATCGCCGCCGGCGCGCTCGCCTTCATCGGCTTCCATTTCGCACCGGATTTCTGGATGTGGTTTCCGCTGCGCATCGTGCTGCACATTGCCCTGACGGTGCTGTTCATCCTGTCCGAGTTCTGGATCAGCACCTCCGCGCCGCCGCATCGGCGAGGCCTGGTTCTCGGCGTCTACGCTACGGTTCTCTCGTTGGGTTTTGCCGCGGGGCCCTGGCTGTTTGCCCATCTCGGCAGTTCCGGCTTCAGGCCTTTCGGCGTCATCATCGGACTGGTGACGCTGGCCGCCATACCGGTGCTGGCGGCGCGCAACGAGAGCCCGACGATCGTCTCCGACGGTGAAACCAGCAATTTCCTGCGTTACATCTGGCTGGTGCCGACGGCGACAGCCGCCGTGCTGGTGTTCGGCGCGGTCGAAACCGGCGGCTTTGCGCTGTTCCCGGTTTACGGCAACCGCATCGGCTATTCCGAAGCCGACGCAGCGCTCCTGCTGACCATGATCGGCCTCGGCAATGTGTTGCTGCAGATCCCGATCGGCATGATCAGCGACCGTGTCAGCGACCGCCGCTATCTGCTGCTTGCCTGCGCCACCGTGGGTCTGGCGGGCACGGTTTTCATGCCTCTCTTCGCCCAAAACTGGCACCTGATGGCAGCGTTGCTGTTCGTCTGGGGCGGTGTGGTCGCCGCCATGTACACGATCGGCCTAGCCCATCTCGGCTCGCAACTGTCTGGCCACGAACTCGCATCGGCCAACGCCGCCTTCGTGCTATGCTATGGCGTCGGCATGGTGCTCGGCCCCCAAGCGATCGGCATCGGCATGGATGCCTACGGGCCCTCCGGCTTCGGCTGGTCTCTAGGCTTGTTCTTCGCTGCCTATATCGCCCTGGTTTGCGTCAGGCTGATCCGCAAGATCCTGCTGTAACGCAACCGGTTCACAACGCGTCACGATGACAGCCTGCTGACAGAACCATGTCAGCAGGCCAGGACTATAACTGTCCTCGAACACCTGAATCGAGGGCACTCCGATGATCGACAGCGGCTTTGAAACCACTTCCTTGTGCATGACGCTTCAGCTGCTCGTGACGTTCCAGGCCCCAGCGGCCGACGTCGACCGTATCATGGACGCGGTGGCGGAGATCGCTCCCCTGGCCATGGGCAAATACGATCGCAACGCCTTTCAGTCGGCAAACGGTATCGAGCGCTATAGGCCGCTTGAAGGAGCCGCGGCCGGCGCCGAGACCGAGCTGCGCCGCCGGCCGGGCACGGTGGAGGTTTCGTTCGAACTGCCGGACGACCAGACACTGGCGGCGCGCGTGGTCGAAGCGATTTTCCAGGCGCACTCCTACCAGGAGCCGGTGATCCGTCTACAGCCGATCCTGGCCAGCCGTTCAAAGGGACTGGATGACCGCGCCAACCCGAATCGCTGGTGGAACACCACGGGGGACTGGAAGAAGGTTGCTGCCCACGAGCCGGAGATCGCTTGAGTCGAAGCTAACGTCAGGCCGACGGCGGGCATCAAGGTCCGCCGGGCTTGACTTTCCGGGCACGTTCTTTATGTGTCGCGGCAAGTTTCCCGCGTCCGGGCGTTTTCCCGTGCTCCAGCGGCCAAAACCCCACGAACATAACGGACTGACATCATGGCCAAAGCCGCAAACATCAAGATCAAGCTTCTGTCGACCGCCGACACCGGTTTCTTCTACGTGACCAGCAAGAACAGCCGTACCAAGACCGACAAGCTGTCGTTCCGCAAGTATGACCCGGTCGCCAAGAAGCACGTCGAATTCAAGGAAACCAAGATCAAGTAATCTGGTTTTCCATTCAAACAAAAATGCCGCCCATGGGGCGGCGTTTTTGTTTGCAGTCCAAGGCGGATTGATTCCATCACCCGATGCGATCGCCGCTTTTCGGATCGAACAGATGCAGCGACTCGGGATCCGCCGATAGCCGCACGATGTCGCCAGGCTTCACACCGGCGCGGCCCATGGCGAAGACGCAAAGCTGCTGGCCGGCGCATTTGACATAGAACTGCGTCGAAAGCCCGAGTGGCTCCACCACACCGACCTCGCCCTTCAGCGCCCCGCCATCGGCCAGCCTTATATGCTCCGGCCGCAGGCCGATGGTAATGGCGCCGCCATCCTTCAACGGAAGACCCGTCGGCAGGGATAGCGACTGGCCGTCTGCCAGCAGAGCTTCCAAATCCACGCGCCGGCGAACCGTTGCTGGCAAGAAGTTCATGCCGGGCGAACCGATGAAGCCGGCCACGAACATGTTGGCCGGACGATCGTAGAGATCGAGCGGCGCACCGACCTGTTGGATGAGCCCGTCATGCATGACGACGATCCGGTCGGCCATTGTCATCGCCTCGATCTGATCGTGCGTGACATAGACGGACGTCGTCTTCAGCTGCTGATGGAGTGCCTTGATCTCGGCGCGCATATGGACTCGCAGCTTGGCATCGAGGTTCGACAGCGGCTCGTCGAACAGGAAAACCTTCGGATCGCGCACGATCGCGCGGCCCATCGCGACGCGCTGGCGCTGGCCGCCTGACAACTGCCGTGGCAGACGCTGCAGGAACGTGTCGAGGCCAAGGCGCTTGGCCGCGCCATCCACCCTCGCCCCGATCGTCGTCTTTTCGGCTTTCCGAAGGAGCAGGCTAAAGCCCATGTTCTTCGACACATCCATGTGCGGATAGAGAGCATAGGACTGGAACACCATGGCGATGTCGCGATCCTTTGGCGCCACGTCGTTGACCAAACGCTCACCGATACGGATCTCGCCGGCGGAGACCTCCTCCAGCCCGGCAATCATGCGCAGCAAGGTCGACTTGCCGCAGCCGGACGGTCCGACCAGGACGACGAACTCGCCATCGGCGATTTCAAGGTCCACCGCGTGCAGGACGCGCACGGCGCCATAATCCTTGCGGACTTTTTCGAGCGTGACAGAGGCCATCGATCTATCCTTTTACGGCGCCGGCGGTCAGGCCGGTGACGAGATAGCGCTGCAGGAAGGCGAAGAAGATGCAGACCGGGATCAGCGCCAGGATCGACGCCGCCATCATCTGTCCCCAGTCGACCGCGAACTTGCCGATGAAGGTGAGCAGGCCGACGGCAAAGGTCTTCTGGTCGTCGCTTGAAATCAGCATCAGCGCGAACAAAAGCTCGCTCCACGCGGCAGTGAAAA
Source organism: Mesorhizobium sp. ES1-1 (assembly GCF_020164785.1). Taxonomy (GTDB): domain Bacteria; phylum Pseudomonadota; class Alphaproteobacteria; order Rhizobiales; family Rhizobiaceae; genus Mesorhizobium. Next base: position 134,637 of record NZ_JAIUGX010000008.1, read on the forward strand.
CGAAGCCCAGCGTTGCGCCCATGCCAGGCAATGTCAGCGGAACGATCACCTTGCGCATCGCCTGCGCGCGCGTGCAGCCGTCGATCATTGCCGCTTCTTCCAAATCCTTGGGAATGCCGTCGAAGAACGACTGCATCAGGAAAGTGGCGAAAGCCGTGTTGAAGGCGGTGTAGATGATGATCAGCCCGGTCAGGCTGTTGATCAGGCCAATCTGCCCCATGACGCGGTAGATCGGCGGAATGACCATCACCAGCGGGAATGTCTGGGTCAAAAGCAGCATCAGCGCCAGCGTCGCCTTGCCGCGAAACGTGAACCGCGACATGGCATAGCCGGCAAGTGTGGCGATGATCGTCACCAGGGCCGCCGTCGAGACCGAGACAATGACGCTATTGAGGAAATAGCGCGGGAAATCAGTAGCCTCTAGCACGGTGACGAAGTTCTGCAACGTCATACTCGACGGCCAGAGAGTGACGCCTTCGGAGTAGAGCAGCCGCTGCGGCGTGACCGAGATCTTCAGCGTCCAATAGATCGGAAACAGGGAGAAGATCAGGTACACGGCAATCGCCGCGTAGAGACCGATACTGCCGAAGAAGCGTTGCGAGGCGGAACGTCCTGCAATCATCAGACGTGCCTCACCAGCGAGCGGCGGATGGCGATCAGCGCGATCGCGTAGGCAATGAGCAGGACGAGCAGCAGAACCGCCACAGCCGAGGCATAGCCTTTGTCCAGCGATTTGAAGGCGCTGACATAGATGTAGACCGGCACCGTGTTGGTCGAGCCGGCCGGGCCGCCCTCGGTCATGACGAAGATCAGGTCGGCAAAGGTTGCGATCCAGATCGTGCGCAGCATCACGGTAATGGCGATGGTCGGCGCCAGGAACGGCAGGGTGACCTTGGTGAAACCCTGCCACGGCGAAGCGCCATCGATGGCCGCCGCCTCGTGCAATTCCGACGGTATAGACTTAAGCGCCGCCAGAAGGGTTATGGCGAAGAACGGAATACCGAACCAGACATTGGCGATGATCGGCCCCCACATGGCGGTCGAGGGATCGGACAGGATGCTGGTAGTTGGTTCGGATCGCAACCCCAGAGCGAACAGCCAGTGCGGCAGCGGGCCGACGATCGGATTGAACAGCCACGCCCAGGTCAGGCCCGACAAGAAAGACGGCACCGCCCACGGCAGGAAGACAAGCGCCTGCACCACCTTGCGGCCCCAGAACGGCCTGTCCAGCAGCAGCGCAAGGCCGAGGCCGAGGACGAATTGGAAGAACAGCCCGGCGACCGTCCACCACAGCGTATTGACCAGCGCCTGTCCCAGCACCTGGTCGGAGAACATGGCCTGATACTGGGCAAGTCCGACATAGTCCGACTTGAAGGCCGAGAACTTGCGGAAGGAGTAGCTGATGCCGATGACCAGCGGTACGAGCAGCACCACGACCAGCAGGACGATCGCCGGACTGAGATAAAGCCACGGCTCGATTGCGGCATATGACAGCCGCTTGCGACGGGGTCTGCCGGTGGATCGTATTTCGGACACGGCGTAGGTCATCAGGTGATGATCGGCTCCCTGGAGCGGCGTCGAGACTGCCTCCTTCTCCCGTACCGTGGGGAGAAGATGCCTGCAGGTCGATGATGGGCAGCGCGAACCTATCGAGGCACGCGCGCGCCTCTTCAGCCTTTCCGTGCATCCTTCTCCATGAACGGGGAGAAGGATGCACGTCACGCAATTACTTCTTGTTCTTGGCCAGCCAGTCCTGCTGTTCCTTGGTGAGGAAGGCGGCCCATTGGTCGGCAACCTCCTTGGCAGTCTTCTGGCCAAGCAGCACTTCCTGGAAATTCTTGATCGCTACCTGGTCGACGAAATTGCCGAGGTTTTCCAGATGCGTCGGCGGCGTCACCATTTCATATTTGGAAGTGTCGCTGAGCTCCGTGAACCAGCCCTTAAACTGGTCGGTCTTGAAATGAGGATCCTGGTCGGCGCCGTTGTGGATCGGCACGACCCCGACCTCCTTGGCCCATTCCAGATTGTCCTTCGGCGACAAAAGCGTCGCCATGAGCTTCCAGGCATCGTCCTTGTGCTGGGAATTGGCGAACATCGCCCAGCCGGCATAGCCCAGCGTCGGGTAGGATTTGCCGCTCGGGCCAACCGGCAACGGCGCCACGGCGAAGTCGTCGGCGCTCATTTTGTCGGCAATGCCGAGCAAGGCGTCTGGATCCTGGTTGAGCATGGCGCAGGTGCCGGAATAGAAGCCGGTGACCGTCTCGTTGAACCCCCAGCTGACCGCATCCTTCGGCGCCGATCCGTCCTTGTACATGTCGGCCAGCATCTGCAGGCCTTTGACCGAGCCTTCTTCATTGATCGTCGAGGTGCCGTCCTCGTTGAAATAGCCACCCTTGCCGGCGGCGATGTTCATGAACATGTGCATGCCGTTGAAGGCGCCCGGGCCGCCCCGCAGGCAGTAGCCGTATTTGCCCGGCAGCGCCGAAATCTTCTTCGCGTCGGCAATGAAATCGTCCAGCGTGGCCGGCGGGCCCTCGAGGCCGGCTTCCTTGAACAGCTTCTTGTTCCAGAACAGCGCGTTCACATAGTAGCCGTAGGGGATCATGAACTGCGTGTTGTTGACCGTCGAGCCGAACTGCTTGGCGCGTTCACCCAGCGTCTTGGCATCGTCCCATTTGGCCATGTAAGGGCCGAGATCCTCGAGCTGGCCGTTATTTGCATAAAGGCCCATCCAGCGTTCCGGCATCTCGACCACGTCGGGAGTGTCGCCGGCCTGCACCATGGTCAGGAACTTTTCGAAGGCCTGTCCCCAGGGCAGCGAAACGAGCTCGACCTTGATGCCTGGATTGGCTGCCTCGAACTCCGCGATCTGCTTCTTGAGAAACTCGGTGCGCGGCGGGCTGGTGATGACCTCCACCATTTTGAGGGTCGAGTCGGCGAGTGCGCTTCCGGCGGAAATCGCCAGCCCCGCGACGGTGGCAAGCAGGACGGTCAGTTTTCTCATGTTCAAGACTCCCATTTTGAACGCGTTTGTTATTTCCTGGCTTTTTCGAAGGCCTGGGCGACATCTGCCCACAGGTCTTCGACACTCTCCAATCCGACATTGAAGCGGATGGTTCGGGGGCTGACGCCGAAGCGCGCCATCGAATTCAATCCCGGTGTCTGCTCCAGCGACGCCTTGGCCGGCACGACCAGGCTTTCATGCCCGCCCCAGCTCACGCCGATGCGGAAATATCTCAGCGCATCGACGAAGCCGGGGATGTCGATATCGTCCGTGACCTCGAAGGAAAACAGTCCGGCATAGCCGGCGAGCGTCGCCTTGCCCGGGTGGTTCGAATAGGCCGGATGATTGACCCGCTCGACATTGGCATGCGCCTTCAGGCGTTCGGCGATGGCAAGGCCGCTCTTCATATGGTGCGGCAGGCGCAGCGGCAGCGTGCGCAGGCCGCGCAGCAGTAGCCAGGCTTCGAATGGCGACAGCTTGCCGCCGAGATAGGAATAGGTCTGCTCGTTGATGTGCCTGACATGCGCGGCCGACCCAGCCACCACCCCGGCGACGGTATCGCTGTGGCCGCCGAGATATTTAGAAGCAGAGTGCAGCACAAGGTCGATCCCATGCGCGATCGGCTTCTGGAAGACCGGGGTGGCCCACGAATTGTCGATGGTGGTGATGACGCCCTGTTCCTTGGCCAGCCGGGCCAGATGCGCAATGTCCTGCAACTCGAACATCATCGAGGTGGGGCTCTCCAAATAGAGCAACTTGGTGCCGGGCAGAGCCGCCGCAACCGCATCCGGATCGGAGCCGTCGACATAGTCGACCTTGATGTCGAGCCGGGGCAACAGCCGCTCGAACAGCCGGTAGGCATCGCCGTAGCAATTGCGCACCGCCACGATGCGCTCGCCCGCACCCACAAAGGCAAGCACCGTGGCACTGATTGCCGCCATGCCGCTGGAGAAGCCGCGCGCGGCCTCGGCCCCCTCGAGCGCCGCGACGCGCGTCTCGAATTCCATTACCGTCGGATTGTCGCCGCGCGAATAGATCGGCTGCTTTCGTTTGCCGGCAAACGTATCTGCCATTTCGGCATAATTGGCGAAGGTGAACAGCGACGTCTGATAGATCGGCGGCACCACGGCGCCGCCGGGAAACGGTTCGTCATGCGCAAGCAGCGTCGCCGCATCGGCGAGATAATCGTGCTCGAAGCCGGTTGGATGCTCGTTCATATCTGGCCCGGAAGTTTGAGTTTGGCCGCACCGCGCTTGAGATCATCCTCGACTGTGGCGATCAGCTTGAGTGCCTCGGCGCGGGCGCCCTTCGAGTCGCGCGCCGCGATGCACTCATAGATGGTGCGATGGTAGGGAAAGCTGGCATGGCCGAAGTCGCGTACGCCCAGCGGATGCTCCCAGAAGCGATGGAACAACTCGTGCATTGCGGCGATGATCTGCTCGAAAAGGGGATTGCCGGAGACCCGGTAGATTGCCTGGTGGAACTCCCAGTCTTCTTCCGCCGACATGCCGTCGCGCGTGCGGAACGCCTGTTCCATGACATCGAGCTTGCGCTCGATCTCCGCGACATCGGCCGGACTGGCGCGCTCGGCACAAAGGGAGGCAGCCTCCGCCTCCAGCGCACGCCGGATTTCCAGCGTTTGCATCAGGCTGGCGAAATCATGGCCGCCGGCCAGTGTCAGCGGCATGTGCAGCATGTCGGCAGACACGGCCGCCTTGAGATAGGTGCCGCTGCCTTGCCGGCGCTCGACCAAGCCGAGCCCTTCCCACCGCGTCAGGGCCTCGCGCACCGTGTTGCGACTGACCTTGAGACGATCAGCAAGAATGCGTTCTGTCGGAAGCTTTTGGCCTGGCTGCAGGTCTGCGGCCCCGACAAACCCCACCAATGCCTTCAGAACGGCGTCGTCGCGCGCAATCGTGTGGACGGGTGGAAGGCTGTTGTAGTCCAAACTCATTGCTCGCCTGTGGTCCAATGGTCCAACCAATTTCCGCACGAACGCCGAGTGCTGTCAACAGCCGAATGAAAAACGCTTCGTACGACTGCGCCGTAAGAAGTCCGCATTGCTACGGCGCTTTCGGCTTCGAAAGCTTTCAGCAGATTTGGATAGACTTGAACAAGGTGGCCGGTCGGCGTTTGGCAGCGGTACGAGGAGGCCACTATATCCAGCGCCGGCCGGCCGACCCCACGGACCCAGGAGATGCGGCGGACCTGAGCATCATGGGGTATCTGGGTATGGAGCCGGCTGTCGAGCCTCGCGCCGGCTTGTCTTGACGGGCACACTTGCGCGCCAGCTTATGGAAATCAACAGTTTCTTAACCAAGGCCGGCGAATCCCTTGGATTAAGGTAAATGGGTAACCTTGCCGGCTTGACCGAAGAACCCCCTCGACTTCTAGGCCGCCTTCGCGACGACGCGGTTGCGGCCACCGCTTTTGGCTTCGTAGAGCGCGAGGTCGGCGCGCTTCATCAGCGCTGCCGCCGTATCCACGCCCTTCAGCACAGATGACACGCCGACGCTGACCGTGACCTCGATGGTCTTGCCATCCTGGCCGACGAAAAATGGCGCCTGGGCGATCTCGGCTCGGATACGCTCGGCCACCTTCTCGGCCACCGGCCCGTCCGTATCCGGCATCACCACGACGAACTCCTCACCGCCGAAGCGGCAGGCGAGATCGATGCCGCGGACATTCTTGCGCAGCCGTCGCGCAAACTCGCGCAGGACCTCGTCGCCGCCGTCATGGCCATGGGCATCGTTGATCGATTTGAAGCGGTCGAGATCGGTGATCATCACCGAAAGCGGCCGCCGCCGAGCCACAGCGCGATCGAACAGCGTCTGCAAGTGACTGTCCAAATAACGGCGATTGTGCAGTCCGGTCAGCCCGTCGGTCACCGCCATTTCGATGGTCTGGGTGACGCTGGCGCGCAATTGGTCATTGTAACGCTTGCGGCGCACCTGCGTGCGCAGCCGCGCCGTCAGTTCCTCCTGGTCGATCGGCCGCATCAAGTAATCATTGATGCCGAGTTCGAGGCCACGGATGATCCGCTCCTCCTCGCCCTCTTCGGCAAGCAGGATGATCGGGACGAAGCGTGTGCGGTCGAGCGAGCGCAACTGCGAGCACAGCCTAAGCGGGTCGAAATCGGAGAAGGCCGTGGAGATGATCACGCATTCGTAGGGCGTCTCCGCCGCCTGGAAGAAGCCGGAATGCGGGTCGCCGGCGATATCGAGATCGGCACGGTCACGGAGCATCTTCTGGATGCGCTCGACGGATGATTTGCGCTCGTCGATCAAAAGAACTTTCGGCGTCGTGTCCACCGACGCGAAATTGCGGCTCAGCAACTCTTCGATGCCGATATTGCGCGTCGTCGAAGCGCGCAGACGCAGTTCGTCGGTCAGCGACTTCAGCCGGACCAGGCTTTTGACGCGAGTCATAAGTTGCAGGTCGTTGACCGGCTTGGTCAGGAAGTCGTCGGCGCCTGCCTCCAGCCCCCGCACACGATCGGAAACCTGGTCCAGCGCGGTGATCATCACCACGGGAATATGCGATGTTGCCGGATCGCTCTTCAGCCGCTTGCAGACCTCGAACCCGTCCATTCCGGGCATCATCACGTCGAGCAGCACCACATCGACCTTACCATTCTCGCATGTGTCGATCGCATCGGGCCCGTTGGAGGCGGTCAGCACCTCGAAATACTCGGCAAGCAGCCGGACCTCCAGAAGCCTCACATTGGCCGGGATATCGTCGACGACGAGGATCCGCGCGGTCATTTCACAAGACTCCGGCTCGACTCGAAGGACACATCAGGCGTCGCCCAGGTAGGATTTTATTGTCTCGATGAAACGTGGCACCGAGATCGGCTTGGAAATATAGGCTTCGCACCCGCCCTGGCGGATGCGCTCCTCATCACCTTTCATGGCGAAAGCCGTGACCGCGATGACCGGAATGACGTGCAGATCATCGTCTTCCTTCAGCCATTTCGTGACCTCCAGCCCCGAGACTTCGGGCAGCTGGATATCCATCAAAATCAGATCGGGCCGGTGCTGACGTGCCAGATCGAGTGCTTCAAGACCGTTGCGGGTGCGCACTGTCTCGTAGCCGCTCGCTTCGATGAGGTCCCGAAAGAGCTTCATATTGAGCTCATTGTCCTCGACGATCATGACCTTCTTAGGCATCGATATCCCGTCCCGGCCGTCCTTCCGCTCCGAAGGCTGCCGTCATGCGCTCATCGCGAACGCACCAAACCATGCATTGCTTACGGCAATATAATTGACGAAACGGAAACCCGCCGTGGAAAATGCTGGCTGGATTCAGCGTCCAACGCCGCGCCGACGGCTTGCCGCGAGCGCCGCTTGCGATTACTGCGGAAACAGACACATCCCGCGCACTGAAGGTAGTGATGGCAAACGCAGCGTCAATGCGTGAAGAGGCTGAAAACATCGCCGTCGAGGCGCTGGGCTTCGTCGCCTCCGATCCCGAACTGCTGCCTCGCTTCCTGGCGATAACCGGCATCGAGGCTCATTCTGTCCGCAAGGCCGCCACAGAGCCGGGGTTTCTTGCCGGCGTGCTGCAGTTCATTCTTGCCCACGAGCCGACGCTGATGCGCTTCTCAGAGGAAACCGGCACGCCGCCGGCTGCCGTCGGCAAGGCGTTGCGGGCGTTGCCCACGGGCGACGACAACCATGAGCGTTCGACATGAGTGATGATCCCGAGACAGCACGCCAGATCGAGGAACTGGCGGCTGACGATCGACCTCTGCTGATCCTTGATGTCGACGACGTCGTGCTTGAATTCATTCGGCCTTTCCCGAATTTCCTCAAGGCCCGCGGCTTCGACCTGACCTTCGCCTCCTTCCGACTGACCGGCAATATCGCCGAGACAGAGACTGGCCGGCTGGTCGAACAACCCGAAGTCACCGCCCTGCTGGACGAATTCTTCCACACGCAGGCCGACTGGCAGAGCATCACCGATGGCGCCGCGGCTGCCCTGGCCCAATTGGGCGACCGCGCCGAGATCATCATGCTGACGGCCATGCCGCACAAACATCGCGCTACGCGTCGCGCCCATCTCGACGCGCTCGGGTTGAACTTTCCGCTTCTGACCACCGAGATGGCCAAGGGCCCCGCGGTTGCCAAGCTGCGCGGCAAGAACGGCCGCCCCGTGGCCTTCGTCGACGATCAGCCGCCCAATCTGATTTCGGCGCGCAGCTCCGTCGAGGATGCGCATCTCTTCCATCTCATGGCCGACAATTCGCTGCGCGCCTTCCTGCCGCCGATGCCCGAAGACATCATCGTCGTCCAGGATTGGCACGAAGCAGCGCCGCTGATCGCGCAAGCGCTGGGGGTATAAGCCCAGCGCTGCCGGCTTCTGCTCAGGGCTGCGGTTCGACGCCCGCGCCGCTGTTTCCTTCGCCTGGGTTCATGTTTTCGCCAGGAGCCGCGCCTTCCTCAGGCGCCGCGCTATCGGAATTGTCTTCCACGACCGGGTCCGGGCCCTTTAGCATGGCACCGTTGACCGTAACCGACCCGTCGTGCTTGGCGTTGATGACCCACTCCACCCGGCCGTCTGGCAGCGTCTTGGCAAAACCCTTGATGGCTAGCGCGCCGGTGAAAGCCTGCGAGGCTTGCGGATCCGTCTTGGCCGCCTCCTGCAGGCTTGCCACGATCTTGTCGTAGCCGGCGACGTCGACCGTCAGATTTGCATCTGGCTTATCGCCGGCGGGAAAAGTCATGTCGCCCTCAAGCGCGACTTCAACGCTGCCATTCCTGACTGTGCTGCGGCCGATGACGACCTTGGGTCCGTTGGCCAGGAAACCTGCTTTCAATTCGTCACCGAATGCAGGCGACAGCGCCGGGCTTTTGTTGAGATCAAAGGCCTCGATAGCTTTCCTCGCCATCGTGTCGAGATCGATATTGGCACCGCCGAAATTAAGGTCGATGTCGGTGGGCAAAAGCGCGACGCTCCAGGCAGGAACAAGGTTTTGCGGCATCGAGAACCCTGTTGCCTTGATCCCATAATTGATCGTTCCATTGCGGGCGATACCGTCGGTGCCGAAGACAACGCTCGCATTGGCCGCGCTAAAATTGCCGACCGGACTGCCGATCATGAAGTCCTTGAAACTGTATGCGCCATCGATGCGCTCCCACAACGGCAGTGCCGAGAGGAGACGCGACTTAAGTTCTGCCTGGTTGGCCTTCACCTTGGCCTCATCCTCGTTGCTTACCGCAAAAGCCAGCAGGTCCAGCAGCGGCTTCGTGCGCAGCCCTTTGCCTTTCGCATCCACGGACAAAGTCGGTGACTTGAACGTCAGAAGCAGTTTTTGACCGTTAGTCGGATTGTCGGCCACCACCGTCTCATTAAAATCGGCGATCGTCTGAGCCATGCTAAAATCGACTCCGCCATTTGCGCCCTTGACGGCGCTTACAGTCGCGCTGCCGGCACCGGTACTCACCTCCGTGCGCTGCATTGCGTCCTGCGACGTCATCGACATGCCGTCCAGCGATGACGAACCGCTTGCGAACGCGGCGAGTTCAGGATCGTAGACGCCGATGAACCTGCCGCCCTTTACCGACATCTTCAGGCTTTGCGGCCCTTGAGGTCCTTTCAACTCCACCGACCCTTCGGGCGCCAGATTGCCTGATACATCCCACGAGCCATCGCCCCGAGGCTTGGTCGACAGCGCATAAGGCGTGAAATCAAGCTTCATGCCGTCCTGTTTTCCCGCAAGCTCTACGAGCGGTTTGAAATCGAATGCGAGCTTGTAGGCGCCGCCATCGACCGAAACTTTCACAAATCCGATGTCAAAAAGCTTGTTGCCGAAATAATGCGCAAGGTTGTCGGAAAGCTGCTTTGCGCCTTCGCTGTCGACCGTCTGGCCGAAGGCTGGGGCGCTGCAGGCAACAAGCAAAGCAAATGGCAAAACGCGCTTCATATCGATCCTCAATTCCATTGCGTCAAAACCGTTTCTGCACTGGTAGGGAAATCCCATCACAGCCGCAAGACAGGACCATGCATTGCGGGCACCAGTTAAATCACCAGCCGCATCAGGGGCCGGCCAGCCTTGCGTTCCACCAGCCTCTCGAAACCGGCCTTCTCGAAAACGCGCGACGAGCCGACGAAGAGGCCGATCGATCGCGAATCTTTCGACCGATCGATCGGGCAAGCCTCGACCAACCGCGCGCCGTTCTCGCGCGCGAACGCTACGCCACCCTCGACAAGGCGATGCATGATGCCCGTGCCGCGCGCCCTGGCGCGGATGAAGAAGCAGGAGATCGCCCACACGGCGGGGTCCGCGGCATCGGCGGGATCGACCGGAGCCGAACCCCTGCCCCGGTTGTTCCATTCGGGCACGTCGGCTCGCGGCCCGATCTGCATCCACCCCACTGCCTGGCCATCCTCGAATGCCAGCACGCCCGGCGGCGGCCCCGCTTCGATGCGTGCCTTGATGTGATCCTTGTTGCGTGCGCGGTTGCTCTGGCGGCGCACCGCCGGCGCCAGCCGGAAATGCGTGCACCAGCAACCGTAGCAGGCGCCCTGCTTGCCGAAGAGGTCTGCGAAATCCGGCCAGAACTCGGGCCGGAGCGGCGCTATGGTCGTGCTCATGCGTTCTCCCCAGGCTAGCCTTGTCGCTGACCCTGCACTGTCGTACCATTGCATTTGTTCTCTTTATGTTCGCAGCGATGGCGACCCCTGTCAACGATCCCTCAAACGGTTTTTGCCGCGACTGCCTGACGTTCCAGCGCGGCGAGATCCGTCGCTGCGAGCGCTGCGGCAGCCCCAGGCTGGCGCGTCACGCCGAGCTCTATCGGCTGCATCTGGCTCACATCGACTGTGATGCCTTCTACGCGGCGATCGAAAAGCGCGACAATCCTGCGCTGAAGGACAAGCCGCTGATCATCGGCGGCGGCAAGCGCGGCGTCGTTTCCACTGCTTGCTACATCGCCCGCATCCAGGGCGTGCGCTCGGCGATGCCGATGTACAAGGCGCTGGAAGCTTGCCCCGAAGCGGTCGTCATCAGCCCGAACATGGAAAAATATGTTGGCGTCGGCCGCGAGGTGCGCGCCATGATGCAGGCCCTGACGCCGCTGGTCGAACCCCTGTCTATCGACGAGGCGTTTCTCGACCTGTCCGGCACCGAACGGCTGCATGGCCTGCCGCCTGCGGTTGTGCTGGCGCGCTTCGCGCTTGCTGTCGAAAAGCAGGTCGGGATCACCGTTTCGGCCGGCCTGTCCTACTGCAAGTTCCTCGCCAAGATCGCCTCCGACTTCCGCAAGCCGCGCGGCTTCTCGGTCATCGGCGAGGCCGATGCGATGGGATTCCTGGCGCCGCAGCCGGTGACCATGATCTGGGGTGTCGGCAAGGCCTTCAACGCAACGCTCGAGCGTGATGGGATCCGCACCATCGGTCAGTTGCAGCAGATGGATCGTGGCGACCTTATGCGCCGCTACGGTACCATGGGCGATCGCCTCTACCGCCTTTCGCGTGGGGAGGACGTCCGCCGGGTGGATCCTGACCAGGACGCCAAGAGCGTGTCGGCCGAAACCACCTTCGATACCGACATCGCCTCACCGGATGAACTCGTCGCCGTGCTGCGCGGCCTCTCGGAAAAGGTCTCGGCGCGGCTGAAGAAGTCAGGAATTGCCGGACGCACCGTCATATTGAAGCTCAAGACCCAGGATTTCAAGCTGCGCACGCGCAATCGCCAGTTGAGCGACCCGACCCGGCTTGCAGACCGTATCTTTCAGACCGGGGTGGAGCTTCTGCGCAAGGAGACGGACGGCACGAAATTTCGGCTGCTCGGCATCGGCGTCAGCGCCCTGTCCGACGACGACAAGGCCGACCCGCCGGACCTGGTCGACGTTCAGGCGCGCAAGCGCGCCTTGGCCGAAAGCGCCATAGACAGCTTGCGCGGCAAGTTCGGCCGTAAGGCAGTGGAAACCGGATATACGTTTGGCAAGGGCCGCGATGCCCACCCGCCGGAGCCGCAGGAAGATTAAGCGTCAGGTGCGCGTTAGATCGATCTTGCTCGTGACGACGCTCTTGCCGGTCTTGGGGTCGGTGTCGATGACCGTCAGCCGGATGCCATTCTCGCCTCGCTTCTCGACGGTCATCCTTGCCTTTTGATCGCCATTGACCTCTTTCGCCCAGCGGATGCCAAGATTGATCGCATTGCCCGACCGACTGCCGTTCAGCTGCGCTGGCCCGGTGCGGGATCCGACATAGACTCCGCTGTACTTCGCATTGGTGACCTTCAGTTTGGCGCTGATGGCCCGCGACACCACGACCAGGCCCCGGCAATTGCCGTCCAGAGAGAGCGAAGTCGAAGACGCGTTCGATTTGAAGCTGCAGGAAACGCTGACGTTCGGGACGTCCGTCGTCACCTGAACGGTGCCCTTGCCGGCGAAATTACCGTTGAACGACTGCAGGAACTTTGCTTCATCGGCATGGGCAGTGCCTGCCGCGACTATCAGACAGCTTGCGAACGCGTACGGCGCGAATGATCTCATGAAACTCTCCTGTCGACGGTGAAATCGCGGCACGTCCCAGAAGCACGGTCACCAATGGGCAACAACGCTGCTTGCCGTATCGGGTTCCGCCGGCAGGCTGGCGCTCGCAGCGTTGGCCGCGCACTGGCCCAGAAGAATGCAGTTTCTAGCGATTGCGGCGAAGGTGCTGGCCTGCGACATAGCGGCATGATCCCAACCCCCTCCATTCCCAAGGCCGCCTTCTGGATGGCGCTGTCGATCGCGTCGTTCCTGGCGATGTCGGTCGCCGGCCGCGCCACGACGGCCGAGCTGAATGTCTTCCAGGTGCTGGAATTGCGCTCGGTGATCGGCTTCATCATCCTCTTGCCGCTGGTGATGACGAATGGCGGTTTTGCCGCGATGCGCACCGGCCGGCCGCTGGCCCACCTCGCGCGCAACGTCGTCCACTATAGCGGCCAGGCGGCATGGCTCTATGCCTTGACCCTGATCCCGCTGGCTGTGCTGATCTCGATCGAATTCACCACGCCAATCTGGACGGCGATCTTTGCGGTCACCTTCCTTGGGGAAAGGTTGTCGCGGCCCAGGCTCGCGGCGATAGCGCTCGGACTCATCGGCGTGGTGATTATCGTCCGCCCGGGCGTCGGCCCGGTCAACCCCGGACATCTGATCGTAATGGGCGCGGCGGTCTGCTTCGGAATCTCCGTCGTGATGGTGAAGTCGCTGACCCGCACGGACAGCGTCGTGCGCATCATCTTCTGGATGCTCATCATCCAGTCGGTGGTCGGGCTGATCCCGGCGCTCTACGAATGGCGCAACCCGCCGCTGGAACTCTGGCCGTGGATCGTGCTCATTGCTTTCACTGGCATGTCATCGCATTTCTGCATGGCCCGCGCGCTGAGCCATGCCGACGCGACCGTGATCTCTCCCATGGATTTTCTGCGCGTGCCATTGTCGGCAGTCATCGGTTGGCTGCTCTACCAGGAGAAGATCGATGCCTTCACCGCCGGTGGCGCGCTGCTGATCCTGATGGGAAACCTGCTCAATCTGCAGCGCAGGCCGGTAAAGCCAGCTGAAATCGCAGCGTCCTGAGCCTGCCGATCAGTTCCCGTCATCGGGTATGTTGAGGATATGGCCGCAGGCCTTGCAGTGAACGGCATCCGGTTCATGCCGTTGCAAGCCGCATTGCGGACAGGGAAAGAAGACTTTGTTCGGCCGGAAAATGGCCTGCGCCAGCCGGACAAACAGCGATATGCCGATGATCATCGTGAAGATAGCCGTAAGCTTGCCCGCTATGCCCGGCAGCACGATGTCGCCGAAGCCGGTCGTCGTCACAGTGGCTACGGTGAAATACAGCGCGTCGACATAGTTTTCGAGCCCCTCCCCAGTGCGGAAGAAAAAGCTGTAGACGAAACCGGTGATGACGAAGAGAAACGTCAGCAGGTTGATGACTGCCTGGCTTGCCTCGCGCCAGGGCCGCAGGCCGCGCATCTCCAGATGCCGCCACAGCGAACCGCTGCGCGAGAGCGACCAGAGCCGCAGGATGCGCAGGAAACCAAGATTTGCCAGCGCCGTCGGCATCAACAGCGTCAGTAGGATAAAGACATCGACCCAGGAGGTCGGCTGCTTCATCAGCCGCACCATATCGTTGGATGCGAGCAGCCGCGCAATCAGGTCGGCGGCGACGAGCGCGGCAACAGTATAGTCGAGCCACAGGAACGAAGACCATTGCTGCAGGACGGGCGTCGCGACGAAGAAGCCGATTATGGCGAGATCGATGATGATCGTGATCAGCTGGAACCGGAACGCGGCTGGCGTGCGGCCGTGATAGAGCTTGCGCAGCCTGTCGCGCAAACCGTCCGTGGCCGTGCCCTTGCTCGGACGGTCGGCGCGGTTCATGGCGACGTCGCAAAAAACGGAAAAAACAGCCGATGCGCGGATCGCCACCGGCCACGGGACGCCGCGATCACACCAACTCCACTTCGACCACGCCCGGCACGGCACGCATCGCCGAAGCGATCTGCGGAGAAATCCGGTAGCGGCTCGGCAATTCGATCTCGATCTCCCCCTCGCCTTCTTCCTTGATCAGGACGAAACTCACCTGGCCCTCGCCCTTGACCGTCAGTTGGCTGGCAAGCGTGTTGATCGGCGCCGCGTTTCTCAGGAAAATCCGCAGCGCCTTCTGGATCCGGCTTGCCTCATCCTCGAGCGACTGGACCGAATTGATGCGCAGATTGACGCCTTCCGGCCTGTCCTCGGCGGCAACGGTGATCACCACGGACCGCCCGGGCTCGAGCAGGTCGCGATACTGCGCCAGCCCTTCGGAAAACAGCACGGCTTCATACTGTCCCGATGTATCGGAAAAGGCCACGACGCCCATCTTGTTGCCGGTGCGCGTCTTGCGCTCCTGCTTGGTGGTGACGGTGCCGGCGAGCCGCCCGGCGGTTGCGCCCCGCTTTACCGCAGCGGAAAATTCTGCCCAATTCTGCACCCGCATCTTTTGCAGCGCGGCCTTGTACTCGTCGAGCGGGTGGGCGGAGAGGTAGAAGCCGACCACCTGGAATTCGCGGTGCAACCGGTCGGCAGGCAGCCACGGTTCGGCTGCCGGCAGGTTGAGCGCCTGCGACTGAGCGCCAAGCGACGCGCCGAAAATGTCATGCTGTCCGGAGACTGCATTCTGCTGCGCCAACGACGCCAGTCCCATCATGCGCTCGACACCCGCCATCATCGCCGCGCGGTCATGGCCGAAACAGTCGAGCGCTCCAGCCATGATCAGGCTTTCGAACACCCGTTTGCCGACGATCTTGGGATCGACCCGCTCGCAGAAATCCGCGAGACTCTTGAAAGGCTTCTCGCCACGCTGCGCCACGATGTGCTCCACGGCGGCATCGCCGACACCCTTCAGTGCCGCCAGTGAATAATAGATGCGGTTCTCGCCGACCTCGAAAGCCCGAAAACTGGTCATCACGGACGGCGCAAGCACCTGGATACCCAGACGCAGCGCGTCTTGGCGGAAGTCGGCGAGCTTGTCGGTGTTGCCCATGTCGAGCGTCATCGATGCCGCCAGAAACTCGACCGGATAATGCGCCTTGAGATAGGCGGTCTGGTACGAAACCACCGCATAAGCGGCCGCGTGCGACTTGTTGAAACCATAGTCGGCGAACTTAGCCAACAGATCGAAAATGAAGTCGGCTTGCGGCTTGCCGACGCCACGCTCGACCGCGCCTGAAACGAACCGCTCGCGCTGCTTGTCCATCTCGGCGCGGATTTTCTTGCCCATGGCGCGGCGCAGCAGATCGGCTTCGCCAAGCGAATAGCCGGACAGTTCCTGCGCGATCTGCATCACTTGTTCCTGGTAGACGATGACGCCTTGCGTCTCCTTCACCAGATGGTCGATCTTGGGATGGATCGAGGCCATCTCCTCCTCGCCATGCTTGCGCGCATTGTAGGTCGGGATATTCTCCATCGGCCCCGGCCGGTACAGCGCGACCAAGGCGATGATGTCCTCGATGCAGTCGGGCCGCATGCCGATCAGCGCCTTGCGCATGCCGGCACTTTCCACCTGGAACACGCCGACCACCTCGCCACGCGACAGCATCGCGTAGGTTTCCTTGTCGTCGAGCGGGATTGTCGCCAGATCGATGTTGATGCCGCGGCGGCGGATCAGCTTGACCGCCGTCTCCAGCACGGTCAGCGTCTTCAGACCGAGGAAGTCGAACTTCACCAGCCCGGCCTGCTCGACATATTTCATGTTGAACTGGGTGACCGGCATGTCGGAACGTGGATCGCGATACATCGGCACAAGTTCCGACAACGGACGGTCGCCGATGACGATGCCCGCCGCGTGCGTCGAGGCGTGGCGGTAAAGCCCCTCCAGCTTCTGCGCCATGTCGAGCAGCGTCTGGACGATCGGCTCGCGTTCGGCCTCTTCGGCGAAGCGCGGTTCGTTGGCGATTGCGTCGGCGAGCTTGACAGGGTTGGCCGGATTTTGCGGCACCATCTTGGAGAGCTTGTCGACCTGGCCATAGGGCATCTGCAGCACGCGGCCGACGTCACGCAGCACCGCGCGGGCCTGCAGCGTTCCGAAAGTGATGATCTGGCCGACCTGGTCGCGGCCATATTTCTGCTGGACGTACCGGATGACCTCCTCGCGCCGGTCCTGGCAGAAATCGATGTCGAAATCGGGCATCGAGACGCGGTCGGGATTGAGGAAGCGTTCGAAGAGCAGCGAGAAACGCAGCGGATCGATGTCGGTGATGGTTGTCGAATAGGCGACCAGCGACCCCGCACCTGAGCCGCGGCCAGGCCCGACCGGGATGCCTTGCGCCTTGGCCCATTTGATGAAGTCGGCGACGATCAGGAAATAGCCGGGGAATTTCATCTTCGTGATGATCCCAAGCTCGAAATTCAAGCGCTGCCGGTACTGCTCGACCGTGTAGCCGGCTGTCGGCCCATGCGCTGCCAACCGCGCGTCGAGCCCTTCATGCGCCTGGCGCGCCAATTCGTCCGCTTCCGCCTGCACGGCGGCGTCATTGTCCGCAACATCGCCGCCGGTGAAGCGCGGCAGGATCGGATTACGGGTCTTCGGGTAATAGGAACAGCGCAGCGCGATCTCGGCCGTGTTGTCGATCGCCTCTGGCAAGTCGGCAAACAGTTTGGCCATATCGGCCTGGCTGCGCAGGAAATTGTCCGGCGATAGCCGGCGGCGGTTGTCGGCCGCGACCACCGAGCCTTCGGCGATCGCGATCAGCGCGTCATGCGCGTCATAGTCGTCGCGCGCCGAGAAGAATGCTTCGTTGGTGGCGACCAGCGGCAGTTCGTGGAGATAGGCCAGATCGATCGAGGATTTCTCGATCACCCGGTCATACCCCGAAACACGGTCGAGTTCGACGTAGAGCCGGTCGCCGAACATAGCCTTGAGGGTCAGCAACCGTAGCTCGGCGAGATCGCGGCGATCCTCCTTCAAGGCAAAGCCTATTGGGCCGCGCGGGCCACCGCTGAGGCAGATCAGCCCATCGCAATAGCCTTGCATCATCTCGGTGGCGAGGTGAACGGCCTCGCCGGGCGGCGTCTCGAGGTAGACGCGGCTGACCAGCCTGACCAGATTGGCGTAGCCGGCCTCGGTCGCGGCAAGCAAGACGACCGGCCGCATCTCGGGGCCTTGCCGCCTGCGGTCGCGCTGGCCGTCACTGTTTTCGCCGCTGAAGGCGAGCGCGATCTGGCAGCCGATGATCGGCTGGATGCCCTCCTTCACCGCCTTCTGTGCGAATTCCAGCGCCCCGAACAGATTGTTGGTGTCGGTGACGGCGATCGCCGGTGCTTCATCCCTCACGGCATGACCGACGATCTTGCCGATTTGCAGCGCGCCCTCGAGCAGCGAGTAGGCCGAATGCACGCGCAGATGGACAAACGGCCTCGCCGGCATCTCCGGCCGGGACGCCGCGAGCGCTGCTTCGCGCTTCAGAGGGTCGCGTGGAAGTCGGTCGTCCGCCATGGTTTCTCGCGTTACGGTGGGCCTTGAGTCGATGGTGATGTATTGTCCGGGACCGCGCGATGCCAGTCCAGCACAAACGGCCGCCGACCACAGACTTCGGTCCGCTCTACAGGAATTCCATGATCACGGCATCCACGGCCAGGCTGTCGCCCGGCTTGGCATTGAGCTTCGATACGATCAGGTCGCGCTCGGCGCGCAACACGTTTTCCATTTTCATCGCTTCGACCACCGCCAGCGTCTCCCCGGCCTTGACTTCCTGGCCTTCGGCGACTGCGATCGACACGACGAGGCCAGGCATCGGGCACAGCAGCAGGTTGGACGTGTCCGGCGCTATCTTTTCCGGCATCAATCGTTCAAGCGCGGCGATGCGCGGCAGCATCGTGCGTGCGGTCACCGACATGCCTTTCCATGCTATGCGAAGGCCGTTTGCGACCGGCCTGACCTGAGCCACGACCCTGCGCGCGCCAACCGTCCCCCGCCAGATCAGGTCGCCCGGCCGCCAATCGGATGAAACGCTTAGCGCCTTGCCGCCGCCGATCGACAGTCCGACTTCTATTGGAATGGTAACCATGCCGTCGACGATGGACACCGACACATAGTCATCGCCGATCTTCACCACCCAATCGGGCTTGACCGCACCGGAGTGCGGCGCCAGTCGCCCGCCCAGCCGATCGAGCCGGTCACGCCGCAACAACTCCACGGCCGTCGCGATCGACGCCAAGACGGCCGTTTCCTTGGAGCTCGGCACGATCGGCATGAAACCGTCGGGATATTCCTCGGCGATGAACCCGGTCGATATCCGCCCCTCCCGCCAGCGCGGATGCTGCATCAAAGCGGCAAGGAATGGAATGTTGTGCTCGATCCCGTCGACAACGAAACTGTCGAGTGCCTCAGACATCGCGTCGATGGCCTTAAGCCTGGTCGGCGCCCAGGTGCAGAGCTTGGCGAGCATCGGGTCGTAGAACATCGAAATCTCCGAGCCTTCGGTGACGCCGGTGTCGTTGCGGATGACGACGTCGCCAAATTGGCCTTCCTCGGGGGGCCGGTAGCGTGTCAGCCGGCCGATCGACGGCAGGAAACTGCGGTAGGGATCCTCGGCATAGAGCCGGCTTTCCACCGCCCAGCCATTCAACTTGACGTCACTTTGCTTCAGGTCGAGCGTCTCGCCGGCCGCGATGCGGATCATCTGTTCGACGAGATCGATGCCGGTCACGAGCTCGGTGACGGGGTGCTCGACCTGCAATCGTGTATTCATTTCAAGGAAATAGAAGTTTTTGTCCTTGTCGACGATGAACTCGACCGTGCCGGCGCTCTGATAATCGACGGCCCTGGCCAGCGCCACCGATTGTTCGCCCATGGCCTTCCTGGTGTCGGCGTCGAGAAACGACGATGGCGCTTCTTCCGCGACCTTCTGGTTGCGGCGCTGGATCGAGCATTCGCGCTCGCCGAGGTAAAGGGCGTTGCCATGCGCGTCGGCCAGCACCTGGATCTCGATATGGCGCGGATCGACGACGAATTTCTCGATGAACAGGCGGTCGTCGCCGAATGAGCTCTTGGCCTCCGATCGCGCCCGGTCGAAACCGTCGCGCACTTCGGACTGGCTCCAGGCGATGCGCATTCCCTTGCCGCCGCCGCCTGCGGAAGCCTTGATCATCACGGGATAGCCGATCTCGTCGGCAATCTTCTCGGCATGGTCGCCATTCTCGATCACGCCAAGCCAGCCCGGCACGGTGGACACCTTGGCGGCATTGGCGAATTTCTTCGACTCGATCTTGTCGCCCATCGCCTTGATGGCCTTCGGCTTCGGGCCAATGAAGACGATGCCTTCGGCTTCCAGCGCCTCGCAGAAAGCAGCCCGCTCCGACAGGAAACCGTAGCCGGGATGAACGGCCTGTGCGCCCGTCGCCTTGCAGGCAGCGATGATCCTTTCGGGGACGAGATAGCTTTGGGCGGCGGGCGAAGGACCGATATGCACCGCTTCGTCGGCCATCTCGACATGCACGGCATCGCGATCGGCATCGGAATAGACCGCGACCGTGGCAATCCCCATCTTGCGCGCCGTCTTGATGACGCGGCAGGCGATCTCGCCTCGATTGGCGATCAGAATCTTGGTGAACATGCGGCTGTCATCCTCGGGTCGGCCACCTTTGTATGGCGTGTGCCGGCGCGGTCAAGCCGCGCCTGATCCTTCAGGTCATTCAATCGATGTGGAGTGGAACTCGGCCATGTGGGATGGAAATTTCTCGGCGTCCTGTGTCTGCAACACACCTGGCAGTTGATCGGGGATGCAAAACCTGAAAGCGTGCGCAAAAAATCGCATCTGGAGAATTGCCCTATGAAAACACGCGCTGCCGTGGCCGTCGCCGCCGGAAAACCGCTGGAGATCATGGAGGTTGACCTTGATGGTCCGCGCGATGGCGAGGTGCTTGTCGAGATCAAGGCCACCGGCATCTGCCACACGGACGAGTTCACCCTGTCCGGAGCCGATCCTGAAGGCCTGTTTCCCGCCATCCTCGGCCATGAAGGCGCCGGCGTTGTCGTCGATGTCGGCAAGGGCGTCACCTCGGTCAAGAAGGGCGACCATGTCATCCCGCTCTACACGCCGGAATGCCGGCAGTGCCCGTCCTGCCTGTCGCGAAAGACCAATCTCTGCACCGCCATCCGCGCCACGCAGGGCCAAGGCTTGATGCCGGACGGCTCGTCGCGCTTCTCGATCGGCAAGGACAAGATCTTCCACTATATGGGCTGCTCGACCTTCTCGAACTTCACCGTCCTGCCGGAGATCGCGGTGGCCAAGGTCAACCCTGACGCACCCTTCGACAAGATCTGCTACATCGGCTGCGGCGTCACGACCGGCATCGGCGCGGTTATCAACACGGCCAAGGTCGAGATCGGCGCCACGGCCGTGGTCTTCGGTCTCGGCGGCATTGGCCTCAACGTCATCCAGGGTCTGAAGCTTGCCGGCGCCGACATGATCATCGGCGTCGACCTGAACAACGACAAGAAGGAATGGGGCGAACGATTCGGCATGACGCATTTCGTCAATCCGAAGGAGATCGAGGGCGACATCGTGCCTTACCTCGTCAACATGACCAAGCGAGGCGCCGACCAGATCGGGGGCGCCGACTACACATTCGACTGCACTGGCAACACCAAGGTGATGCGCCAGGCGCTGGAATCGTCGCATCGCGGCTGGGGCAAGTCGGTGATCATCGGCGTCGCCGGTGCCGGCCAGGAGATTTCGACACGCCCGTTCCAGCTCGTCACCGGCCGCACCTGGATGGGCACGGCCTTCGGCGGCGCGCGCGGCCGGACAGACGTTCCGAAGATCGTCGATTGGTACATGGACGGCAAGATCCAGATCGACCCGATGATCACACACACGCTGGAGCTCGAAGACATCAACAAGGGCTTCGACCTCATGCATGAGGGCAAATCGATCCGAAGCGTCGTCGTTTACTGAGGAGGAAGCCGCCGACCGAAGGGCCAGCGACTCAAGTTGCGAAGGTTCAACAAGGGAGGGAATGAAATGCCTGAGAAACTGCACCCTAAAATCGACAATGGCCTGCCCAAGGAGAGCGCCGGCTTTGCCGGCGGAACGCTGGTCTGCGCCTGCACCAGCAATCCGGTGAAAGTGAAGGTCAAGGGCCAGATCGCCCACAACCATGCCTGCGGCTGCACGAAATGCTGGAAGCCGGAAGGCGCCGTGTTCTCGGTCGTTGCCGTGGCCGGGACCGGCGATGTCACGGTCACCGAGAACGGCGACAAGCTCAAGGTGGTCGATCCCTCGGCCCTGATCCAGCGCCACGCCTGCACCGGCTGCGGCGTTCACATGCATGGGCCGGTCGAGCGCGATCATCCGTTCAAGGGCCTCTCCTTCATCCATCCCGAACGTTTCGAAGAGGACGGCTGGTCGCCGCCGGGCTTCACTGCTTTCGTCTCGTCGATCATTGAATCCGGTGTGGATCCAAAGCGCATGGACGGCATTCGCTCCCAGTTGAAGTCGGCCGGGCTGGAGCCGTATGACTGCCTTAACCCCGGTCTGATGGATTATATCGCCACCTGGACCGCGAAGAAGTCCGGAGTTCTTCCAGCCTGACGGCCACCAGAATTGCCCCAAGGGCCGGACACGCGTCCGGCCCTTGCCCGTTTCGGAGAGACAATGCCCGCCCCTGAAATCTACGTCGACGCCGATGCCTGCCCGGTCAAGGCGGAGGTCGAAAAGGTCGCCGAACGCCACGGCGTCGTCGTCACCTATGTTTCCAATGGCGGCCTGCGGCCTTCGCGTGACCCGATGATACGCAATGTCGTGGTCTCCAAGGGCGCCGACGCCGCCGACGACTGGATCGTCGAGAACGCCAAATCCAACGATATCGTCATCACCGCCGACATTCCGCTCGCCGCTCGCTCGGTAGCACTCGGCGCGCATGTGCTCGGGCCGACCGGGCGTCCCTTCACGCCGGAGACGATCGGCATGGCGGTGGCTATGCGGGACCTGAAGCAGCATTTGCGCGAAACCGGCGAAAGCAAGGGCTACAACGCCAGCTTCGCGCCGCAGGACCGGTCACGATTTCTCGGCGAACTCGACCGCATCTTGCGGCGGGCCCTCAAATCCGCCACACCGGGCTAGAACCGAGCGCCTCCAGGTCCAAACCATGGCTGCCCAAGCCCCCGTCAAGAAACCCATACAACGCCACATGCTGTTTGCGGTTTCGGCCTGCTTCGGCGTTGCGGCGTTCCTGGTTGCAGTTCTGCTGCACGCTTCGTTGGCCTATCCCATTGGTGCCAACGCCTTCTTCGCCGCCTATGACATTCTTGTCATCGCCCAGATGCCGAAATTCACCGGCGCCTACCTCAGCAAGAATGCACGCGCGACCGACCAGCCTGTGTTGGTCATCTTCGCGGTCACCATTGTTGTCGTCAGCGTTGCCGTCGTCTCGCTGTTTCTGCTGATCAACCAGAAGGAAAGTGCCGACCCGATCGGGCTCGGTTTTTCCCTGTTGTCGATTCCGCTGGGCTGGTTCACCATCCATGCCATGGCGGCCCTGCATTATGCCCATGTCTACTGGATGGACGGCGACACGGTCGACAGCAAGACCAAGAAGAAAACGCCGATCGGCGGCCTGCTTTTCCCCGGTGACAAGCGGCCCGAAGGCTGGGATTTCCTCTACTTTTCCGCGGTCATCGGCATGACCGCGCAGACCGCGGACACAAACATTTCGACGACGCATATGCGCTGTGTCGTTCTCGTGCATTCGATCCTGTCCTTCTTCTTCAACACGGTCATCGTGGCCGCCGCGGTCAATCTCGCCGTCAGCCTGGGCAGCCCGTAATAAATCCGTGATCGGATGAAACATCGGTTTGGATCGCGACGTATCAAGAGGACAATGAGCGCGCGGGCCATGCCCCGACTCCGGGAGACACACAGAGATGGAATCGGTTGCAAGAAGCCAATCCGCCGCCGAGCTGGGGGCTTCGGCCACCCATGGAGCCAAGCTGATCTACCGGCAGTCTGCCTGGACCAGGCTGACGCACTGGCTGTGGGCCATCTCCTTGTTCTTCATGCTGCTTACGGGCCTGCAAATCTTCAACGCCCGTCCGCAGCTCTATATCGGCAAGCAGTCGGGTTTCGGCTACGACAACACGATCCTTGAGATCGGGGCCGAAAACACGAGTGCCGGTCCCCGCGGCTACACCGAGATTTTCGGGCATCGCTTCGACACCACCGGCGTGTTCGGCTGGTCTGGCCCGGCCGGCAACGAGACGGCGCGCGGCTTCCCGTCATGGGCGACCATCCCCTCCTACTATGACCTCGGCACCGCGCGCGTCATCCATTTCTTCTTTGCCTGGATACTGACCACGACCTTGATCGTCTGGCTCGTCGCCAGCCTGACCAACGGTCATCTGCGCCGTGATCTCGCGCCGCGTCTCGACGATCTCAAACGGTTGCCACGGGACGTCATTGACCACGCCAGGCTGAAATTCCATCACACACGCGAATACAACACGCTGCAGAAAATGGCGTATGGCGGCGTGCTGTTCTTGCTTCTGCCTCTGATGATCATCACCGGCCTGGCGATGTCGCCAAGCATGAATTCCGTGCTGCCTTTTCTAAACGATCTGCTCGGCGGCCGGCAGACGGCGCGCACCATCCATTTCATCGTTATGCTCCTGCTGGTCGCGTTCTTTCTCATCCATATACTGATGATCGTCGCCGCCGGCCCGATCAACGAACTGCGCTCGATCATCACCGGCTGGTACCGCACCGATCCTCCCGCACAGGACGCCGCCAAGTCGCTCGAGAGGAATGCCTGACATGACCAAATTTCAGATCAATCGCCGGAAGTTCCTGACTGCGGCCGGCATTGGCGGCTCCGGCATGTTGCTGTCGGGCTGCGATGCCTTCGACAGCCAGTTGGGCATCGGCGGCAGCCTGCGAAGTTTCCTGGAAAACGCAAATGGCCTGACATACCGGGCGCAACGTTTCCTTGCCGGGCGCGATTCACTGGCGCCTGAATTTACTGAGGCCGACATCCGCCAGCCACAGCGGCCGAACGGCGTCACCTCCCCAGACGACGATGATTACAAGGCGCTGCTGGCCAACAATTTCGCCGACTGGCGGCTCGAAGTCTCTGGCCTTGTCGAAAAGCCGCTGTCGCTCAGCCGCGAGCAGTTGATGAACATGCCGAGCCGCACCCAGATCACCCGTCACGACTGTGTCGAAGGCTGGAGTTGCATCGCCAAATGGACAGGCACGCCGCTGTCGCTTGTCCTTGACCAGGCGGTTGTGAAGCCAACAGCACGCTATGTCATGTTCCATTGTCTCGACACTATCGACCGCAGTCTGTCTGGCGACATCAAATACTACGGCACGATCGACCTGATCGACGCCCGCCACCCGCAGACGATCCTTGCCTATGGCCTGAACGGCAAGCCGTTGCCGGTCGAGAACGGTGCTCCGCTGCGCGTCCGCGTCGAACGTCAGCTCGGCTACAAGATGCCGAAATATCTGCGTAAGATCGAGCTGGTCGACGGCTTCGCTGATATCGGCGGTGGACGTGGTGGCTATTGGGAAGACAATGGCTACGACTGGTATGGCGGGATCTGAAGGTTTCTTCGCAAGAGGATGATCGACCGCCTTGCGCTTGCCGATCAGCCGCCAAAGCGCTTGCGGGGCTTTCAAGCAACCTTGTCGAGCAACGGCCTGAGCGATGAATGGATCTCCGGCGATGCCTGCCTGATCAGCGTCAGCAGCGCCTTTTCGTTGTCGCGCAAAGGTCTGCCGGCCGCAATATGCCCGACAAGCCAGTTTGCTTCCGCGGCATCGACGGCCTCGGCGCGGCGAGCCATCGCCTCGGCGGCCCGGTTCCGCGCTTCCCATTCGACTTCGATATCTTCCGGAGAACGATAGGCCTCCATGATGCCGGCGGCGCCGCCGGAGATCATCCTGCTCAGAAAACCGCCGATTGCCGGATCGGCCTGTTCGAGGAAGGCGTCACGACGCAGCGCCACTTCGCGAGTCGGCGCCTCGTAGCCGGCCGAGCAGAGCACGAAATTGGCGATGGCCTTGACGAAAAGGTCGTTCCATGACGGGTCGTTGTCGGCCTGGGCGGTTCGGTCGTTGATCCTGAAAAGCACTTCTGCCTCGGCCCGGCTGATGGCAATGTTGCCGTCGCCGCCGTGAGCATAAAGGATCCGTCGCAGAATCTCGACCTCCGCCTTGGAGATTAGTCCGGGAACCAGCGCAGCGCCGGACATAAGCGGCCCCTTGCCATCGATGACCGCGTGAGCAACCTGCTCCAGCGCATACGCACACAACGCCTCCGGTGAGGATCTTGCTTCCTCCAGCACATGGATCAGCAATTCAAGTTCGGTGCGGCTATCCACCATGCCGTCGCGCGAGATCGCGCGGATCAGCCAGTCGGCATTGTCGCGAGAGACATAGCCCGTCGGCTTCTCCTGCCGGACGATAAAGTCGGTGACCGCTTCGACGAAGAACACCGGCCATTCAGCACATTTGTCCTTGGCCGTGGCGTCGAGCGCGAACAGGGCTTCCGCCTCCCCACGCGTCACCACGCCATCTCGGAAAACGTCGCAGCGAAGCATCGCCACGTCCTCCGCCGTGATCCTGCTTTTTGAGGTCAGCCCCGCCACCGGCGCGCTCATGATCAATTCGCCCATCTGTCTCCCCCGTCCCCACCGGTGCAACCCCGGCCCACCACATTGCATCGATCCATATCAGCCTTGTCTTGAAAAACCGGCAAACGGCGTGGTTAGCGAAGGCTTGCCACCCGAGGGCCAGGCCAGATGGCATGCATCGCAACGCGCAGATTTCGGCCAACGCATTAAATGTCGCTGGGAGGTGACAAGGTGTCGCCGACGGGCTATGGATGCTGCGTCGAGGGCTTAAGTTTCGAGTCCTACCTGTTTGCGGGAGAGAGCAGCGAGAGCTGTCGCCGAAGGGGAAATCGCCCGAAATCTCTCAGGCAAAAGAACCGTAGACAGGAAAGACACTCTGGAAAGTCGGGGCTTGCCCCCGCGCCGAAGGTGTAAGCGCCGCCGACAGAGTTCCGGCTGCGCGAGTCTCTCAGGCTTCAGACAGAGGGGCACGGACTGGTCGCCATCAGCGGCCGATTGCGTGCGACTCTGGAGACGACATGACGGGCGACGACACCAAACACCTCCCCCTTGAAGATATTCACGTGGCCGCCGGCGCGCGCTTCGGCGCCTTTGCCGGCTGGTCGATGCCGCTGACCTACCCTGCCGGTGTCATGAAGGAACATCTTCACACCCGCGACCATGCCGGCCTGTTCGACATCTCTCATATGAAACTGTTCAGGGTCAGCGGACCGCAAGCGGTTGAGCTGCTCAACCGCGCCTGCCCCCTGGACGCCGGGGCGCTCGAAATCTCTCGGTCCAAATTGACTTTCTTCCTCAATGAGAAAGCCGGCATCCTGGACGACCTGATCGTTACCAGGCTCGGTGACAGCAGCTTCATGGTCGTCGCCAATGCCGGCAACGCCGTTGCCGACGAAAAGCATCTGCGCGCGCTGGCCGGCGATTTCGATGTCGAGGTGGAGCCCCTCGAACGTGTCTTCCTGGCGGTCCAGGGGCCGGACGCCTGGGCGGCGCTCGATCGCGCGGGAATCGAAACCGGATCGCTGCTGTTCATGCATGGCATCGAACCTCGGAAGGACTGGTTCATGAGCCGGTCCGGCTACACCGGCGAGGACGGTTTCGAGATCGGCCTGCCGGAGGCAGACGCGCGCACCCTTGTCGCCAAGCTGCTCCAGGACGAACGAGTGCTCTGGATCGGCCTCGCGGCCCGCGACAGCCTTCGGCTGGAGGCCGGCCTGTGTCTGCACGGCCAGGACATAACGCCGGAGACGAATCCGGCGGATGCGGCGCTGATGTGGGCAATCTCGAAGGATATCCGCGCCACAGGTAGCTTTGTTGGAGCCGATGCGCTGCGCGCCGCCTTGGGGCGAGGACCAGGGCAGAAGCGTGTCGGACTGAAGCCGGAGGGCCGTCAGCCGGTGCGAGCCGGCGCGGCGCTCTTCGATGCCGACGGCAATCATGTCGGCAACGTTACCTCCGGCGGCTTCGGCCCGTCGGCCGGCCACCCTGTCGCCATGGGGTATGTCGCGACGCCGCTCTCCAAGCCGGGGACGCGGATTTTCGCCGACGTACGCGGCACGAAGATCCCCGTCGATATCAGTTCCCTGCCCTTCACTCCTCATCGTTACCGCAAAGGATAAGCCTGATGCCACAGACCTATTTTACCGCAGATCACGAATGGCTTCGCGTCGAAGGCGGCATCGCCACCGTCGGCATCACCGACTATGCGCAGGAGCAGCTGGGCGACCTTGTCTTCGTCGAGCTGCCGGAAGCTGGAAAGAAGCTCAGCAAGGGCGACACCGCTGTCGTCGTCGAATCGGTCAAGGCGGCTTCCGACGTCTATGCGCCTGTCGATGGCGAGATCACCGAGGCAAATGGCACGCTGGCGGCGGATCCGTCACTGGTCAACTCGGCGGCTACGGGGGACGGCTGGCTGTGGAAGATGAAGCTCGCCGATGAAAGCCAACTTGCAGGTCTCATGGATGAGGCCGCCTACAAAGCCCATATCGGCTGATAACAGGACGCAGTGACATGACCGCAGCACCCTACCCCTTCTCGGCCCGCCATATTGGCCCAGGGCACAACGACGTGAGGGCGATGCTCGCCGCCATCGGCGTGCCATCCGTCGAAACGCTGATCAGCCAATCCGTGCCGAAGTCGATCCGGCTCGACAGGCCGCTCGCGCTGCCCGCGCCTGCAGGCGAGGCCGAAGCGTTGAGGGAGCTGTCGACGGTAATGGCAGGTAATAAGGTGCAGAAAAGCTTCATCGGCGCCGGTTATCATGGCGTCCATGTGCCACCCGTTATCCAGCGCAATCTCTTCGAGAACCCCGCCTGGTACACGGCCTACACGCCCTACCAGGCGGAAATCAGCCAGGGCCGGCTCGAAATGCTGTTCAACTTCCAGACGCTGGTCGCCGAGCTGACCGGCTTGCCGGTGGCCTCGGCCTCGCTGCTCGACGAAGCGACCGCTGTCGCCGAAGCGGTCGGCATCGCGCTGCGGCACCACCGCGACAAACGCAGCAAGGTGGCTCTTGCGGGAACGCCGCATCCGCAGACGCTGGACGTGGTGCGCACGCGCACCGAACCGCTCGGCATCGAGATCGACGGCGAGACGATCGACGACAACACAGCCGCGCTACTCGTGTCCTGGCCCGATACGCACGGCGTTTACGGCGACCGCAAGGCGGCGATCGAAAAGGCCCGCGCCCACGGCGCGCTTGTGGTCTTCATCGCCGACCCGCTGGGCCTGACGCTGGCCGAGGCGCCAGCGAAGCTTGGTGCCGACATTGCCGTCGGCCCGATGCAGCGCTTTGGCGTGCCTATGGGCTTTGGCGGACCGCACGCCGCCTATTGCGCCGTGTCCGATAAATTGACGCGACTGATGCCGGGCCGCCTTGTCGGCCAATCCATCGATAGCAAGGGCCGTCCCGGCTACCGGCTTGCCCTGCAGACGCGCGAGCAGCATATCCGCCGCGACAAGGCGACCTCCAACATCTGCACCGCGCAGGCGCTGCTTGCCAACATGGCGACCGCCTATGCCATATGGCACGGCCCCGCCGGGCTGCAGGCAATCGCGGCTCGCATCCACGCGTTCGCCAACCGCTTGGCAGGCGGCCTCGAGACAGCAGGCCTTTCCGTGCTGGGCTCCAGCCGTTTCGACACGGTCACAGCGCAAGTGAAAGGTAAGGCGGCCCAGATCGCGACCGCCGCCGAGGAAACCGGCCGGCTGTTGCGCGTCATCGATGCAGACCATGTCGGCATCAGCTTCGACGAAACAGCGACCGAGGCCGATCTCGAGGCGATCGCGGCCCTGTTCGGCGCCAAGCCTGTTGCTTCCGCCGACAGCACGATGCCCGGCAAGCCGCGCGGCAGGGAATTCCTGACCCAGCCCGTCTTCCACGAGAACAAGTCCGAAACCGAGATGATGCGCTTCCTGCGCCGGCTGGCCGACAAGGATTTGGCGCTCGACCGAGCCATGATCCCGCTCGGATCCTGCACCATGAAGCTCAACGCCGCCGCCGAGATGATGCCCGTGAGTTGGCCAAGCATCGCCAACCTGCATCCCTTCGCACCGGCGAGCCATTCATCCGGCTACCGCGCCATGATCGGCGAACTGGAAGGCTGGCTGTCGGAAATCACGGGCTTCGATGCTGTCAGCCTGCAGCCGAACGCCGGCAGCCAGGGCGAATATGCCGGGTTGCTCGCCATTCGGGGCTACCACCGCTCGCGCGGCGACCACCACCGCACGGTGTGCCTGATCCCGTCTTCGGCGCACGGCACCAACCCGGCCAGCGCGGCTATGGCCGGCATGAGCGTCGTCGTCGTGCGCTGCACCGATGACGGCAACATCGACATGGAGGACATGAAGGCAAAGGCGGCCGAACACGCAAACAACCTCGCGGCCTTGATGTTCACCTATCCGTCGACGCATGGCGTGTTCGAGGAAGGCGCGCGCGACCTTTGCGCGCTGATCCACGAGCATGGCGGCCAGGTTTATTTCGACGGCGCCAACCTCAACGCGCTGGTCGGCCTCGCACGCCCCGGCGACATCGGCGCCGACGTTTGCCACATGAACCTGCACAAGACCTTCTGCATTCCGCATGGCGGCGGCGGGCCCGGGATCGGCCCGATCGGCGTCAAGGCTCACCTGAAGCCCTATCTGCCGGGACACGTCACCGAGGGTTCGGCCCATGCCGTGTCGGCGGCGCCCTTCGGTAGCGCCTCGATCCTGCCGATCACCTGGATGTACATCCGCATGATGGGTGCGTCCGGATTGAAGCAGGCGACTGAAACGGCGATCCTGTCGGCCAACTACATCGCGACTCGCCTCGGCACGCATTTCCCTGTCCTCTACAAGGGCAGCCAGGGACGCGTGGCGCATGAATGCATCCTCGACACGCGCGTCCTCAAGGACAGGGCCGGCATCAGTGTCGACGACGTCGCCAAGCGGTTGATCGACTACGGCTTCCACGCGCCGACCATGTCGTTTCCGGTTGCCGGAACGCTGATGGTCGAACCGACGGAATCCGAACCGAAGGCGGAACTCGATCGTTTCTGCGAGGCGATGGTTGCCATCGCCGAGGAAGCAGGGAAAGTGGCAAGCGCAGAATGGCCTCTCGCCGACAATCCGCTGGTCAACGCGCCGCACACCGCCGCGGAGGTGCTGGCGCCTGACTGGAGCCATCCCTACTCCCGCCTCGAGGCGGCCTATCCGTCCGGGGACGCGGATAGCGCGGCCAAATACTGGCCCCTGGTATCGCGTATCGACAACGTCGCCGGCGACCGCAACCTGGTCTGCTCCTGCCCGCCACTGTCGGATTATCTGGGCGCGGCGGAATAACCGCCCGCTCGCGAGGCCGGCTTGACCGGTCCGGCCTTGCCAGATTACCACAGCGGCGTGCAAACGACACGCTGATCCCCGAACGGAACAGGAACTTGCGTCGCCTGGCGTTGAAAAGCGTGGCAGTATCGACTGTGATTCGCGGCCCCGGATTGTTTGGCAGGCATGGACGACAACAACGACCTTTTCGGCAATCTGGAAAAGCAGCCGCAGCCGGTTCGCGCGCCGGCTCGCCCGGCTGATCCCCTCGTGCAAGCCACCAAACGTCCCGTTGCGACCAAGGATGGCAGCGAGAGCTATAGCGCTGCCGACATCGAGGTGCTGGAAGGGCTGGAGCCGGTCCGGCGCCGGCCTGGCATGTATATTGGCGGCACTGACGACAAGGCGATGCACCATCTGTTTGCCGAGGTCATCGACAATTGCATGGACGAGGCGGTCGCCGGCCATGCCACTTTCATCGATGTCGAGCTTTCGGCAGACGGCTACCTTGCGGTGACGGACAATGGTCGCGGCATCCCGGTGGACCCGCATCCGAAATTCAAGAAGCCCGCACTCGAAGTCATCATGACGACGCTGCATTCGGGCGGCAAGTTCGACTCGAAAGTCTACGAGACGTCAGGTGGCCTGCATGGCGTCGGCGTGTCCGTGGTCAACGCGCTATCCGACCATCTCGAGGTGGAGGTTGCTCGCGGTCGTCAGCTCTATCGCCAGAGATTTTCGCGCGGCGTACCTGTAACCGGGCTGGAGCAACTCGGCGAAGTCCATAACCGGCGCGGCACCAGGATTCGCTTCCATCCCGACGAGCAGATCTTCGGCAAGGGCGCGGCGTTCGAACCGGCGCGGCTTTATCGCATGACGCGCTCGAAAGCCTATCTCTTCGGCGGCGTAGAAATCCGATGGACCTGCGACCCATCGCTGATAAAGGAAAAGGACCAGACCCCGGCCAAGGCGGCCTTCCATTTTCCAGGCGGCCTGAAGGATTACCTGAAAGCGTCGCTCGGCGACGATTTCCAGGTGACGCGCGAGATTTTCGCCGGCAAGAGCGAGAAGCAAGGCGGCCATGGTTCGCTTGAATGGGCGGTGACCTGGTTCGGCGGCGACGGTTTTATCAACTCCTACTGCAACACCATCCCGACCGGCGAAGGGGGCACTCATGAGGCCGGCTTTCGCAATGTGCTGACGCGCGGGTTGCGCGCCTATGCCGATCTCGTCGGCAACAAGCGCGCCTCGATCGTCACCTCTGAAGACGTCATGATTTCGGCGGCTGGCATGCTGTCGGTATTCATCCGCGAGCCGGAATTCGTCGGCCAGACCAAGGATAGGCTAGCGACGATCGAGGCGATCCGCATCGTCGAGTCCGCGATCCGCGATCCGTTCGACCATTGGCTCGCCGACAATCCACAGGAAGCGTCGAAACTGCTTGACTGGGTCATCGCTCGCGCCGACGAGCGGGTGCGCCGCCGCCAGGAAAAGGAAGTGTCGCGCAAGAGCGCGGTACGCAAGCTGCGTCTTCCCGGCAAGCTTGCCGATTGCACGCAGAACGCAGCCGCCGGGGCGGAACTCTTCATCGTTGAGGGTGACTCGGCCGGCGGCTCGGCCAAGCAGGCGAGAGACCGCGCCAGCCAGGCGGTTTTGCCTCTGCGCGGAAAGATCCTCAACGTGGCCAGCGCCGGCAACGACAAGCTCGCCGCAAACCAGCAGATCTCGGACCTGATCCAGGCGCTCGGTTGCGGCACCCGGTCGAAATACCGCGACGAGGATCTGCGCTACGACCGCGTCATCATCATGACGGACGCCGACGTCGACGGCGCGCATATCGCCTCGCTGCTGATCACCTTCTTCTATCAGGAAATGCCGGCGCTGGTGCGCGGCGGCCATCTCTACCTCGCAGTGCCGCCGCTTTACTCGATAAGGCAAGGCGGCAAAATCGCCTATGCGCGGGACGACGCCCACAAGGATGAGCTTCTGCGCACCGAGTTCACCGGCCGCGGCAAGGTCGAGCTTGGCCGCTTCAAGGGATTGGGCGAGATGATGGCCGCTCAGCTCAAGGAAACCACGATGGATCCGAAGAAGCGCACGCTGCTCCGGATCGATGTCATCGACGCCGAGGCCGCGACCAAGGACGCGGTGGATGCCCTGATGGGCACCAAGCCGGAAGCCCGCTTCCGTTTCATCCAGGAACGGGCCGAATTCGCCGAGACGGAAGTGCTGGATATCTAGCCGCAGGAAGGTCCATAACAGCTCTGTCAGGAGAGAGCGTTTGGACCGGTCGCGGTTGAAGGTTTTTGTTGCAGCAAGCTTAGCCGGTATCACCCAGCCAACGCGCTCGGACTGGATTTTCGCGTTGCGCACGGTGTCGGCGGGCCTGGTCGCGCTCCTGGTCGCCTACGCGCTCAAGCTTGACCATCCGCAATGGGCGATGATGACCGTGTTTATCGTCGCCCAGCCGGTTGCCGGCATGGTGCTGGCAAAAGGCTTCTACCGCCTGCTGGGCACGCTGGCGGGCGGCATCGCGGCGGTCGGCATCTCCACAGTCTTCGGCGCCAACCCGTGGGTGCTTGTCACCGCTCTGGCCGTCTGGATCGGCATATCTACCTTCGTCTCCTCGCTGCTGCGAAATCCCGAGGCCTATGGCGCGGCCCTTGCCGGCTACACCGCCATGATCATAAGCCTGCCCGCCTTCGGACAACCACAGCTTATCGTCGATCTCGCCGGGGCGCGCTGTGCCGAGATCATGATCGGTATCGTCTGCGCTGGCGTGACCAGCAGGCTGATCTTGCCGAAACTCGCAAGCGAGGCCCTAGCCTCTCGGTTGAAGCGCTGCATTCTGGACCTAGCCACCTATGCCGGCGGTGCCTTTTCCGGTGGAGATTTGGCGACACTTGCAGGGCTACACAGAAAGCTGATCACCGACACGCACACGCTTGCGGAGATGCGCGCCTATGCCAGGCTCGAGGCGCCGAGCTTCGCGCCGCGCGCCCACCCGGTGCGGCGCACAATAGGCCAGCTTCTTTCGGCACTGTCGGCAGCGCGCGCGCTGCATGCGCACGCCGCGCCGAGAAACGCGGCACTCCTGCCGGTGCGCGGTGAACTGCAATCCCTTGTCGGCGACCTGGAATCGATGCCGGGGGCGCTGGACGACACCGCGCCCTGGGTAAAACGGCTCGATGCGATCTCGGCCGAGGCACGGCGGATGCCCGATCCGTCGACCGACATGGGCGAGGACAGGGTCGGCACCGTCACGCGCCTGACCATCGCCGCCGATTTTGCCGAGGCCCTCAAACAGGTATTGCGTGGTCTCGACGCCCTGCGCGATCCTGTCGGGCGGCCTCTTCGGAGCGGCCGCCAACCTGCTCTGGTCGTGCATCGGGACTATCCCGGCGCTTTGCGCAACGCGGTACGCGCGGCCCTGGCGACGCTGCTTGTCGCAGCGTTCTGGCTGACGACGAAATGGTCGGAAGCCGCCGGCACGGTGATCCTTGTCGCCGTCGTCTCAAGCCTGTTCGCGCCGCGCCCCGATCCGGTGCAGGTCGCCTGGGGATTCTTCAAGGGGACGCTGCTCGCCTTGCCCTTTGCCTTTCTCGTCGGCCAGATCGCATTGCCCGCCCTTCCCGGTTTCGGCTGGTTCACGCTTTTTGTCGTGCCCATACTTGTGCCCGCGGCGCTGGCCATGGCCAATCCGCGCTTCGTCGGCGTGGCGACCGCTTTTGCCATCAACTTCCTCGCCTTCCTCAGCCCACATCAGGCGATGGTCTACGATCCCGGCCTGTTCCTGGCCGGGTCGGCATCGATCCTGGTCGGGATCCTGCTGGCTATTGGGGTCTTCATGGTCGTGTTGCCGGTCGACCCATGGCTTGTGGCCGATCGCATCATACGCGCCATGCGCCAGGATCTGGCGCGGCTTTGCCTGCATGATCGCGTGCCCAGGCGCTCGGCCTTCGAGAGCCTTGCCTATGATCGGGTCAACCAGTTGATGCCGCTGGTGCAGAATTCCGGCAGAAAGGGCGAAGCCGTGCTCGGCGGCAGCGTGGCAGCCGTAACCGTCGGGCTTGAAGTCCTGCGGCTGCGCAACGCAGCCCAAAGCCAGGCCATCCCGCCGGAGACCGCGACCTCGATCACCAACTTCCTGACAGGATTGGCACGTGAACTGCTTTTCCGGGCTCCCGGTGATCCCAGCACATCGACGGTAGCCGTCGCCCGGCAATATGCAGCAGGCATCGCCCGCCGCAACGGCACCGGGGAGATGCTGCGGATCGCCGCGTCGCTGCGCATCATCGCAGCCGCAATGGAGGATTTCCCCGATTTCTTCGCCAATGACCGAGGCTAGCGCACTTCAGCGTGTCACCGAAACGCTGAAATGCTCCAGCTCAGTGTTCTGGCGCATTTCGGGCAGCTACGGCAGCCCAGGCTAGGCCGCCAGAGCCTTCTGAAGCTGCTTCAGGCTTGTCTCGCAACGTTCGGCGATCTCGTCGATATCCGATTCAGTCACGATCAGCGGCGGAGAGAACCCTAGCGTGTCGCCCATGCAGCGGCCGATCAGCCCGTTCTCGTAAGCAATCCGATCAAAGGTCGGCCCCGCTTCCAGTGCCGGATCGAACGGAACCCGCGTGTCGCGATCGGCGACGATCTCGATGCCTAGCATCAAGCCCTCGCCGCGCACGTCGCCGATGATTGGGAACAGGCCCGCCAGGTGATCGAAATGCCCCCGAAGCCGCTTGCCCATCTGGCGGACATGATCGACTATGTTCATTTCCTCGTAGATCTTGATAGCTTCCAACGACACGGCAACGCCGACCGGGTGGCCCGAATTGGTGAAGCCGTGGCCTAAGGATCCGCCCTGCTTGTTGAACGTCTTGACGGCTTCATAAATCTCGCCGGCCATGACCACGGCCGAGATCGGGAAGTAGGACGATGACAGGCCCTTGGCCAGGGCCATCATGTCCGGCTGCATGCCGACCGTCTCCTTGCCGAACCAGTTGCCGGTGCGGCCAAATCCGCAGACGATTTCGTCACCGAGACAGAGAATGTCATACTTCTTCAGCACCCTCTCGATCTTGGCGAAATAGGAAGCCGGCGGGACGATGATGCCGCCGCCTGCATTGATCGGCTCAGCTATGAAGGCGGCGATCGTGTCGGCACCTTCGCGCAGGATCAGTTTTTCCAGTTCGTCGGCAAGACGCTGCGCGAACTGCTCCTCGCTCTCGCCGGGCAGCATGTTGCGATACGGGTCCGGACAGAGCGTGTGCAGGAAGCCGGCGATCGGCAGCCCGAACTCGCGATGCATGAATGTCAGCCCGCACATCGACGCCGCCGCAATGGTCGAGCCGTGGAACGCGCGGTCGCGGGCGATCACCTTGCGCTTGGTCGGCTTGCCGCGCACCGTGTGGTAGATCCAGGCGAGCTTCACCATCGTCTCGTTCGCTTCTGAGCCGGACGTGGCGAAGTAGGTCTTGCCACCCTCCATTCCGGTCAGTTGAAGCAGCTTCTCCGCGAGGTCCGTCGCCGGCGCGTGGGTTCGATTGAAAAACGTATGATAGAAGCCAAGCTCACCATATTGACGGTTCGCGGCAGCCGCCAGACGCTGGTTATTGAAGCCTAGCGAAGCGCACCATAGGCCGGCCATCGCGTCGATATAGGATTTGCCCGAATCGTCGAAGACACGAATGCCCTCGCCGCGGGTGACGATCAGCGGGCCGTTTTCCTCCAGCCGCGTCGGGTTTGTCTGCGAATGAAGTTGCGATGCCACATCGCGGCCGGCGACCGAATTTGGCTTGAAATGTGTGGTCATCCTGTTCTTCCTCTGGTTTTCAACAGATCATGAGAGACGTTCGCCGCTGGCGCGGTCGAAGACGAGTAGATGGCTGGGATCGATCTCGGCGTAGGTCGCGGTGCCGGGCGCCAGTCTGACGAAGCCCGGCACGCTGGACACCAACGTGCCGCCCTCCCAGTCGAGCGTGACATGGGTAGTCGGGCCGACCGGTTGGACCAGCCGCACACGAGCAGGCACGCCCTTGCCGTCGGAAAGCTTCACATATTCTGGCCTGGCGCCGACCTCCACCTGCCGGCCCGCCTCGACAGGCTTCGTTTGCGCGGGCAAAGGAATGGCCGTGGAGCCCACCTTGCAGACTGCCGTCCCATGGCTCTGCTCGATAATGCCCGGCGCCAACTCGATGCGCGGACTGCCTATGAACGTCGCGACGTAGCGTGTCGCTGGGCGGCTGTAGATTTCTTCCGGGGTGCCAAGCTGCTCGATCCGCCCCTGGTTCATCACGGCAATGCGGTCGGAGATCGACATCGCCTCCTCCTGGTCGTGGGTGACGAAGATCGAGGTGACGCCGAGCCGCTGATGCAGTTCCTTGACCTCGGCGCGCATTCTCATGCGCAGGCTCGCGTCCAGGTTCGAGAACGGCTCGTCAAACAGGAATATCTTGGGCTCGCGCACCAAGGCCCTGCCGATGGCGACCCGTTGCTGCTGGCCGCCCGAGAGTTGCGAAGGCAGCCGGTCGAGCATGCTGGACAGTTCGAGCGAGGCGGCGACCTTCTCGACCCGCCTGCGCACCTCGCTTGCGTCCATCCCCCGCATCTTCAGGGTGAAGCCGATATTGCGGGCAACGCTCATATGCGGATACAGGGCATAGTTCTGGAACACCATGGCGACGTCCCGCTGCACCGGCGAAAGGTCGTTGACCCGCCGGCCGCCCATGAGAATGTCGCCGGAACTGACATCCTCGAGCCCGGCGACCATGTTGAGCGTCGTCGTCTTGCCGCAACCCGATGCGCCAAGCAGCGTGACGAATTCGCCCTCGGGGATCGCCAGGCTGACGTCCCGGCACGCCGTGTAGCTGCCGAATGTCTTCGAGACGTTCTTCAATTCGATTGCGGTCATGGGCGCTTCAACCCTTCATCATGCCGTCGGCGAAGCCGCGGATGATCTGGTTGCGGAACAGGATGGCGAGAAGGATCACGGGCGTGACGCTGATGACGGCGGCCGCCATCATCTGCCCGAACACCGTCTGGTACTGGCCGGCGAACTGGGCGATCACCAGGGGTACAGTCTGCGCGTGCTGCCGGGTCAGGATCAGCGCGAAGAAGAACTCGTTCCATGCCTCCACGAAGGCGAACACGGCCGCGGCTGTAAGCGGCGGGATCGAAATCGGCAGCACGATGTACCAGAAGGTGGCGAATATACCGACGCCGTCGACGGCGGCGGCCTTTTCGAGCCCTACCGGAATGCTGGTGAAGAACCCGCGCAGGATCCAGATGACGATCGGCAGATTGAACGACAGGTATACGACGCCAAGCGACAGGACATTGTCAATGAGGCCAAGCTTGCTGATCAGAATGAACAACGGAATGGCAATCGCAATGCCGGGCAGCATCTGCGTGGCAAGGATCAGGAAGGCAATGCCGTTGGCGCGCGGCACTGGCAGTCGCGCAAGCGCATAGGCGGCGGGCGCACCCAAGGCCAACGCCACGGCGGTCGAAAACAGCGAGACGACCAGCGAGTTGAAGATGCCTCGCCCCAAAGCCGCGGCGGCGCCGACGACGGTGGTGAAATTGGTGAGCGTGAAATTCGCAGGCGACAGATCCGGCGGCTGCTGGATCAGAGCCTTCTGCTGCAGCAAGCTTGAGATCACGAGCCAGAGAACCGGGCCTGCCGACCAGACGACGAAAACGGCCAGCCCGACAAGGATCATCGTCTGCCTGAAAGGACCGCCATGCTGAAGACGAGCGAAGCTCATCGCGAGGCTCCGGGCTGGCGGGGCCACAGCAGCCAGACATACAGCCCGGCAAGAATGAAGGTCACGGCGAAGATCACATTGGCGATTGCCGATCCGTAGCCGAGATCGAGGAAATTGAACGTCACGCGGTAGGCAAGGAAATTCAGCAGCGCCGTTGCGTCCGCCGGCCCGCCGCGCGTCAGCACGAAGACCAGGTCGAAGACGCGAAGCGACCAGATGGTCTGCAATACGATGGCAATGGCAATCACGCCTCGTATTGTCGGAAGCGTTACGTGCAGAAAGCTCTGCAGCGGTCCCGCGCCGTCCATGTAGGCGGCGCGGTAGAGCGATTGCGGCACGCGTTGGAGGCCGGCAAGCATCAGCAGGGCAACGAAAGGCACAGATTTCCAGACGTCTACGATAAGCAGAAAGTTGAGCGCCGAAAAAGGCGTCCCGAGCCAGACCTGGTAGTAATCGATGATGCCCAGCGATTTGAGGATGCCGTTGAGCACCCCGTAATTGGCGTTGAGGATCCACTTCCACAGGACGGCGTTTGCCACCGGCGCGATCGCCCAGGGAATGATCAGCAGGATGCGGAAGAAGCCGGACTTTCCCATCGGATGATTGAGAAGAAGGGCGACGCCGAGACTTATCAGCGTCACCAGGATCACCTCCATCACCGAGAAATAGGATGTGTTGAGAGCGGCCTTCCAGAACACCGGGTCGGCGAACAGACGCTGGAAATTCTCCAGCCCGACCCAGCTCTGCGAAACGGCGCCGCCTGTCAGCTGCACATGCTGCAAGGCAAGCAGGATCGAATCGACGATCGGGAAGCCAAGGATCGCGGCAAGCACGATCATGGCCGGGGCGACGAAGACCATGCCTGTTCTTCGTCTGCGCTGCTCGAATGTAGGTGTCATGACAGCGCGGCGCCCGATCCGGTTGCTCGATCGTCGATCAGCCGCGCCGCTTGACGATCGCCGTCACCGCGTCATGGGCGTCGGCAATGGCCTGAGCGGCGGTCTTCTGTCCCTGCAGAGCCTTCTGGACTTCAGTGCCGACAGCAACCGTGACCTGATTGTAGTCAGGGGTCACGAAACTGTCATAGGGGTGCTTGGCCTGCTCGAGGACGACGGCAGCATTCGGCGCCTTGGCCTGGACCTCGGGGTCGGCGAGCACGGACAGGCGGATCGGCAGCCAGCCGGTATCCAGGACCTGCCGCTTCTGCACGTCGGCATCGAGATAGAACTCGATCAGCTGCTGCGCCTTTTCCGGGTTCTTGCTGCTCTTGGTGATGGTCCAGGCGTCCGTGCCGTCAATCGAAGCGCTTCCCGCTGGGCCTGCCGGCAAGACGGCGCTGGCAAGCTTGCCTACAACCTGCGACTGGTTTGGATCGTTGCCGGCGTTCCACATGAACGGCCAGTTCATCATCATCGACGCACGTCCCGACAGGAGTACGTTGGTCGCATCATTGATGCTGGCATACGAGATCGATCCCGGGTCGGTGGACGGCATCATGTCAACCATCATCTGCAAAGCCGCCACGCCCTGCTCGCTCTTGAAGATCGGCAGCCCGTCCTCACCATACATCTTGCCGCCGGCCTGCTGGAGAAACACCATCCAGTAGCTGGCCGTACCGCCGATGCCCGCGGGGTCTCCGTAGTTCAAAACCAGGCCATGGCGTCCGTCCCGGGTCAGTTCCTTGCCGTAGGTCTTGAACTCGTCCCAGTTCTTCGGCGGAGCCTTGAACCCGGCCATCTCGAGATGTTCCTTGTTGTAGAACAAGGTGAGCAACGACAAGGTGAAGATGGTGCCGTAACGCTTGCCGTCGACGGTGACGGTCGAGAAGCTCGAGGCCGGGAGATCATCGACCAGCGCCTTCGGCAGCTTGTCGGCATAAGGCGTCAGGAAGGATTGGAATTCGGGCACCCACCCGCAATTGTAGGTGATATCCCAAGGA
This sequence comes from Mesorhizobium sp. ES1-1, assembly GCF_020164785.1. Taxonomy (GTDB): domain Bacteria; phylum Pseudomonadota; class Alphaproteobacteria; order Rhizobiales; family Rhizobiaceae; genus Mesorhizobium. Next base: position 175,252 of record NZ_JAIUGX010000008.1, read on the forward strand.
GATGAACCTGATGCGAAAGCGGTGGCCATGCGATCGTGAAGCTGGGGCCAGGCAAGCGTCTCATATTCAACCGTCGCGGCGTTGGCGGCTTTCCATTTTTCGAAGGCTTCCTCCGAAAACTTGGCGGCGCCCGGGGGCGCCGGGTCGGGCGGGAGCGGCGCAAACACGTTGAGCGCTACCGCCTCGGCATGCGCCTGGCGTGTCATGAAGCCAGGCATGGCGGCTGCGGCGCCGGCGGCGGCGCCAGCCTGGAGAAAATTTCGACGACTTAAGCTGTTGAACATTGGGCGGCTCCCCTGTTTTCTGTGGCCCTATCGATCTACGCAATGAGAATTTGACACGTATTGCAGGTCTGTCAATAGTTATTCCGTCATTCTGACTTACTAATTCGGAAAGGCCCGAAGGACTCCATGCTTCTTAGCGCCACCAACATCGTGAAGGCGAAACAGATCAACCTCTGGGTCGTTCTCGACACGATCCGCATCAACCATGGCATCTCGCGCTCCGGCATCGCCGAAATGACGGGATTGTCGAAACAAGCCTGTTCGGACCTGGTCGATGAGCTGATTTCGCTTCATTTCGTGCAAGAAGGGAAATCGTCCGAGCGTCGCGTCGGCAAGCCGCCTACCCGCCTCAGCATCAATCCGGACGGCGCCTACACCGTTGGATTTCATGTCGATTTCGGACAGATGTCGGCCATCGCAGTGAACCTTGCCGGCGATGTACTGCATCGCGAAGACCGGCCGCTCGACGATCTGGAACCTGAAAGTGCCGTGACCGAACTGGCGGGAGCGACCAGACGCCTGATGGCGGAAGCCGGGATTTCCTCGGAGAGATTCCTCGGGATCGGGCTGGCCACACCGGGCCCCTTTGCGGTGGCTGGCCTCAGCCCGCCCCGCCTGCCCGGCTGGGACGCCCTGACGCTTCGCGGCCTGCTGCGGGACAAAACCGGCTTCCCCGTGTTTCTGACCAATGACGGCCAATGCGCCATCATCGCCGAATGGTGTTTCGGTGAAGCCGCCCGGGGACTGACCAATTTCGTCTACGTCTATTTGAGCACCGGAACGGGCAGCGGCGTCATGGTCAACAGCGCCGCCTTCGGAGGAGCGAGCGGCAACGCCGGCGAACTGGGTCATCTGACGGTCGTGACCGACGGCCACCAATGCATCTGTGGCAAGCGGGGTTGCCTGGAGACTTACGTCTCGGTGGATTCGGCGATGCGCTATCTGGCCGCGAAGGGAATTCATGTGAATTCGATGGCGGAGTTCGCATCCCGTGTCGACGCGGAAAATCCCGATATCGAGTGCTGGATAGCGCAGGGCGTCGAGCCGTTTCGGAGCGCCATCAACGCCATAGAAAATCTGTTCGATCCACAGACGATCATGATCGGCGGAAATGCTCCCGACTGGCTGATCACCCAGTTCATGTCCCGAGCGGAACCCCTGCTGCCATCGGTCGGCCGCGTCCAGCGGACACTGCCCCGGATGATGAGGAGCGATCTGGGCGCCGATGCGGTCGCACACGGTGCTGCCGTCCTGCCATTGCTGGCAACATACAATCCCCAATATCGCGATCTGAACCGCTACGCATGAGAGCCACCCGATGAAACATGTCCTCACCATCGGCGAAATCCTGGTCGAGATCATGGCTCTGGACCCCGGCAACGGCTTTCTTGAGCCGATCTCTCTGATTGGACCCTTTGCGTCCGGCGCACCGGCCATCTTCATCGACCAGGTTGCCAGGCTGGGCCAGCCCTGCGGCATCATCGGCTGCGTAGGTAACGACGATTTCGGCGAACTGTGCCTACAGCGCCTTCAGGCCGATGGTGTCGATATTGGCGCGGTCGCGAGGGACCCCGAGCGGCCGACGGGCTCCGCCTTCGTCCGGTACCGACCGGATGGCCAGAGGGACTTCGTCTTCAACATCCGCCACAGCGCGTGCGGGTCCATGGCCGCCAGCGAAGCGTCGCAAGCTGCCATTCGAGGCTGTGACCATCTGCATGTTATGGGCACGTCTCTGTTTTCGGAGAGCCTCGTCGAGATGACCACCGGCGCCATCCAGACGGTTCGCGCCCGTGGCGGCACCATCTCGTTCGATCCGAATATCCGGGGCGAGTTGCTGGAGCTGCCCGGTCTGCGTGAAGCCCTGAAATCCGTAGCGATGCTAGCTGATCTTTTTATGCCGAGCGGACAGGAGCTCTTCCTTTTTTCGCAGGCACGCACGGAAAGCCACGCTGTTGCTGAGGTGCTCGACTGGGGGGCGCGTGCCGTGGTGGTCAAGCGTGGCACGGAGGGCGCCTCCTATTTCGATCGCGAGCAGACCATGTCGGTTCCTGCCATACCTGTCCGGGAGGTCGACCCTACTGGCGCCGGCGACTGCTTTGGAGCCACCTTCGTCACGTGCTGGCTGCGCGGCATGCCCCCGGAACGCGCGCTGTCCCTCGCCAACGCGGCTGGCGCCATGGCGGTCCTGAAAAAGGGACCGATGGAAGGCGTGTCCACCATGGGCGAACTCCAAGCGTTTCTGGAAGCTGGAGAAGGTCGAAAGTGAATAGGCTGTGTTCGCCTAGTTGCAGCCGACCGCCAACATCCGTTGGCTTGAGCTAGGCGGCGGCTATCGCCAGCGCGTGCCCGCGCGCGTTTTCACGCAGCGCATCAAGGTGGATCGACTTGACCAGCACGGCGAGATTGCCTTCGGCGGAGTGTCCGCCAACTTCCTTAAGCATCAGCCAGCTCACTTCCTGAACCCCGGAGACGCGCTTGCCGTTGGCCACTTCGCGCCAGACCTTCAGCGCGCGAAGGATAACGGAATGGGTGGCGGCGGCGAGCCCAGCGCTGCGAAACAGCGCTTGCAGGGCCACGTCATGACCGCCGGCCAGCAAGGCCCTCACCCTCTGTTCGGACTGCTGGCTGAGCGCGACCAGCGCGGAGCCGAAGAAATCGACCTTACCATGCGCAATAGTGCGGATCAGGAAGCTGGCCGTCAGGTCACCGCGCAGGCGCAGATGCTCGATCAGAGCGGGATGCTCCTGCTGGCGGGTCCCCTCGATCAGTGTCACGGAAGCCTTGATGCATGCGTCGCGCATCAGGCGTTCGGCACGGGCCGCTCCCATCAGCGCCATCACCAGCGGCGATGTCTTGAGCATTTCGCCGAGTTTGACGAGCAGCATGTGCCGGCAGTCGGCGGGAAGGCGCGCATCCGATATCAGGGCTTCACGCACCAAAGGCAGATGCCCATGGCGCTCCGCCATGCGGCGGAAGCTGAGCGACGCTATGTCTGCGCCGCTATTGGACAGCAACACGGCGCAGGCCTCAGCCTCGCCGATCTCGGCAATGGCGGCGGAAAGGGCCATGGAAACGACGGGCCGGTCGGCGATCAGCTTCTGCGTCGCCGTCGCGCTCGACGCCACCCGGTCGATCAGATCCGCGTCGGTCAGCAGAGGCGACCGCGCCAAAACGACGCCGGCGACTTCCGGCTGGTCCGATGCCAGCGCCCCGATGATCTGCGGCGGCGCGTGGTGGCTCATCGACAGCGCCTCGGCCATCGCCAGGCGAACCTTCGACGAAGCGTCATCGAGCAGCAACGTCAGCGCCGCCTCGGCGGCGCAGCGATCCTCGAACGGCAGGTCGGAATTGACATAGGCCCGGGCCAGGGCGCTGGCCGCCGAAGCGCGCTCCGAGACTCTCGCCGTGCCGATCCATCTCAGGAAATGTGAAACAACCATGCCACCCGCCGACCCCTGACGAACCCTTCGGGCCCATCACATGACGGTAGGGAAAAATGGTTTACGAACGGTTCACCATGTTCATTAACTGGCTTGCGGGCCTTGATGGCAGCGCCTATCAACCCTTCTGTCAGCACAGGAGCAAGGCATGGCCGGGCTATATCTCCAGGACTTCGTTGTTGGCCAGATCTACCAGCATACGCTGCGCAAGACTGTCACCGAGAGCGACAACATGCTGTTTTCGGTGATGACGCTGAACCCGCAGCCGCTGCACATCGACTTCGACTTCGCCGCCAAGAGCGAATGGGGCAAGCCGTTGGTCAACTCGCTGTTCACGCTCGGCCTAATGATCGGCATCTCGGTCAATGATATCACGGTTGGGACCACGGTCGCCAATCTCGGCATGACGGAGACCGTGTTCCCGCATCCGGTCTTCCATGGCGATACCATACACGTCGAGACAACGGTGATCTCAGTGCGCGAATCGAAATCAAAGGCGGATCGCGGCATCGTCGAATTCGAGCACCGCGCTTACAACCAGCATGGCGACCTCGTCGCCAAATGCACGAGGCAAGCGATGATGCTGAAGAAGGCTGCGTGACGCATGCGTTCCCTGCTGTTCGTTCCGGGCGATTCCGAGAGGAAGCTGGAAAAGGGCTTTGCCGCGGGCGCCGACGTGGTCATCGTCGACCTGGAAGATTCCGTGGCGCCCGCCAACAAGGCGCTGGCACGCCAGATTGCGGCGCATTTCATCAATGAGCGCAGGTCACAATCCGGTCCGGCGATCTATGTCCGCGTCAACGACCTGACGACCGGGCTGACGGATGAGGATCTTGCCGCGCTTGTCCCGGCAAAGCCCGATGGCATCATGTTGCCGAAGTCGAACAACGGCCAGGATGTGCAGCATCTCTCGGCAAAGCTCAGGGTTGGCGAGGCCGAAAACGGCTTGCCCGACGGCGCGATCAGGATCTTGCCGATCATCACCGAAACGCCCGCGGGCGTGCTGGCGGCGGCGACCTATGCGGGGACAAGCAAGCGCCTCGCCGGCATCACCTGGGGCGCCGAAGACCTTTCGGCGGCCATAGGTGCCCGCACGGCCCGCGATGAGCACGGCCGCTACACCGACGTCTTCCGCCTCGCCCGAACCATGACGATCCTAGCGGCGGGTGCGGCGGAGGTCGCGGCGATCGACACCATCTTCCCCAATTTCCGAGACTTGGCCGGTCTCGCTGCGGAGTGCGCCGAGGCCGAACGGGACGGCTTCACCGGCAAGATGGCGATCCATCCCGACCAAGTGCCCGTGATCAACGCCGCCTTCACGCCTTCGGCCGAGGCCGTCGATCAATCGTCCGCAATCGTCGCGGCGTTCGAGGCGGCGGGAAACCCCGGCGTCGTCGGCATCGGCGGCAGGATGTTCGACCGCCCGCATCTGCGGCTGGCCGAACGGCTGCTGGCGCGGGCGCGAGCGGCGGGAAGCCTGGACTAGTCCTTCTCCCAGCGCGGCCGCCGCATCGAAAAGACTTCGGTGACGCTGGCATAGTCCATGTAGCCGAGACGACCCACATTGCCTGCCTTGGTGATGTCGAAGAGCCCCTCCTTCAGGAAGGCGTCGTCGATATGCACGCCGATCACTTCCCCCGCCACCACGACGGCGCCGGTGGGTGATCCATCCAGCGCCTTGGGCCGAAAGATTTCCGTCACCCGGCATTCGAGCGCCGCTGGCGCTGCCGCCACGCGTGGCGGTGCGACAAGGCGGCACGGCGCCATGGCCAGATCCGCATAGGTGAATTCATTGACGCCGCGCGGCGCGTCGACCGACGTGCGGTTCATCTGCTCCGCGAGATCGCGGCTGACGAGATTGGCCACAAACTCGCCGGTCTCCTCGGCAAAGGCGGCGCTGTCCTTCTCGCCCTCGGAGGAAAACCAAACAATGAACGGCCGAGAGGAGACGGCGTTGAAGAAGGAGTATGGCGCGAGATTGACTTCTCCTTCGCCGTTCAGTGTCGAGATCCAGCCGATCGGACGCGGCGCCACGATCGCCTTCGACGGATCGTGCGGCAGCCCATGGCCCTTCGACGGTTCGTAGAACACTCAGCTCACCCACGGGCCAGAATAGTCGGCGTAAAGCTTCGTCGGGTCGGGCCGGGGACGCTCCGGCGCCGGGCCGGCATAGGAGCCGATATGAATGAAGCCGACCACGCGCTCCTCGGGCGCCAGTCCCAACAGCGCCCTGCCTTCCGCCACATCCGAATACCAGTTGCTAATCATGTTGGTGCCGTAGCCCAAGGCGTTGGCGGCGATCATCAGGTTCATGGCCGCCATGCCGCCCGACAGGAACATCTCCCATTGCGGGATCTTGGGATTTTCCCTGGGCACCGAGACGACGCCGATCACCAATGGCGCGCGCGAGAAGCGGGACAGTTCCTGGTTGCGACGGCCCTCCGACAGAGGCCCCTCGCGCTGCTCCGCCAGCGCGGCCAGCTGCTTGCCGATCTCGATGCGAGCGTCGCCACGGTAGAGGATGAAACGCCACGGCTCGAGGCGGCCGTGATCGGGCACCCGCGAGGCGGCGGCGATCATCGTCGCAATGTCTTCGGCGCCTGGCGCCGGTTCCTTCAGTTCCGGGATCGGCGCGGAATTGCGGGTCAGCAGGAAGTCGATGATCGGCGACGCCATGGCGTGGTCTCCTTGAACGGTTGCCTTGAGCTGGAGCACGCCATCGCAAACACGGGCGGCTCGGGCATTGACGCGGGGGGCGCCGGATGATGAGTCGTATCGATCGGACTCTTAAGCCTTGAAATTGCCACCCGCATGGGCTTCAACGCAAGGCATGTTCGAGGGGCGGCTCCGTCTTTTCCTGGTATGGCTTTGTGCCACGCTGTTCCTGGCGCCGGCCTCGATCGCCGTTGCGCAGGAGAAGGACGGCGTCGGCGACCTGAAACTGCCCGGCATTTCGAACTATGCGACGCCGAAAAGCGAGACCTCCCTGGCGCGCGGGACAGCTGGCCCCATCACCCTGTCCGCCCAACTGACCGACAAGGGCGCCGACATCACGCGCGGCATCGTCTGGCGCGTCTTCAAGCCCGAGGCCGTCAACGGCAAATTGCCGATGGTCGCCTCCGCTCATGGCGGCAGTGCTGTCTTCCAGCTTGAGCCGGGCAGCTATCTAGTCCATGCCTCCTACGGCCGAGCCGGCGCCACCAAGCGCATCACGGTCGGCAACGAAGCCCGCCGCGAAAGCCTCGTCCTGGACGCGGGAGGCCTCAAGCTCGATGCGGTCCTGTCCGGCGGTGTGCGCATTCCGCCCAAAAACCTGCGCTTCTCGATCTACGAGGGCACTGCCGAGCCCAATGGCGACCGGGCGCTGATCATTCCGGACGTGGCGCCCAACAGCGTCGTGCGGCTCAATGCCGGCATCTATCACATCGTTTCGACTTACGGCGCGGTCAACGCGGTCATCCGCTCGGACATCCGCGTCGAAGCGGGCAAGCTGACCGAAGCGACCGTCGAGCATCACGCCGCCGAGATTACCATGAAACTGGTGCGCGAATCCGGCGGCGAGGCGATCGCCGACACGTCCTGGTCGCTACTCAACGAATCCGGAGACCCGATCAAGGAGACCGTCGGCGCTTTCGCCTCGATGGTGCTGGCCGAGGGCGACTACACCATCATCGCCAAGAACCGAGACCGTATCTACCAGAAGGATTTCACGGTCGTGGCCGGTCAGAACCAGGAGCTCGAGGTTCTGGCCACCGAGGCTGCGGCGATGGACCCCGAGGAAGGTGCCGACTAGCCTTCCCTCGCGGCCACGGATTTCAGGCCGCCAGCCTGTTGCGCTGCGGCAGGAAAGGGATGCGGCGACGCGGCGGAGGCGGCGCCAGGTCGAAGACGCTGCGGTAAAGAAGGTCGAGCAGTGCCTTGCGGTCGCGCAACGGCTCCAGTTCGGCCCAGCCCAGCACCTCACCGACGCGCACATCGATCCCCCTGCCAGACAGACGCGCGAATTCGTGGATGAGCAGCGAGGTGCGCAGCGTCAGCGAAGCCTTGCCGACGAATCGGGCCAGCCGGCCCTCACGCTCGGCCATGTTCATCGGGCCGCTGACCAGATGGAACAGCCTGCCATTCTGACCGGAGAAATGCATCGGGATGACCGAAGCCTTCGCCTCCTGGATGAGACGCGCCGGGAACATTTTCCAAGGCAGGTCGCGCGCCCGGCCAAAGCCCTTCGGTGCGGTGGCGACGCAGCCAGCAGGAAACACCACGACGGTGACACCTTCCTTTAGCAGCCGCACCGCTTCGTGACGCACCGCCATATTGTTCTTCAGCGCGTCCTTGGTCTCTGAAAAGTCGATCGGCAGCGAATAGGGCTCCATCTCGCGGATCTTGAGCAGATCCTTGTGTATCATTACGCGGAACGGCCGCCCGAGCTGCTCGGCCAGCGACAGGACCGCGATGCCGTCGCCGATGCCGAACGGATGGTTGGCGACGATCACCAGCGGCGTATCGGGGAGTCGTACCGGCGGCCACTGGTCGGCGGTGCGCACCTGGACGTCGATCAGACCGAGCATGCGGCTGAACACACGTTCGCCGCTCGGCACCACCTGGCGACGCCAGAAATCATAAAGCGCGGTGTAACGGTCCCGGCCAGACAGTCCCTCGATGGAATGGATGAACCACCGTGTCAGCGCCGGCTGGCGCGGATTGGCGTAGGAAAGCTCGGGAAAGGATCGTTCTCGCGATTTCAGCTTGAGCATGGTGGCTGGTTACAGCCAAGGCGTGACAGCGATATGAAAATGGCGGTGGATCGCTCCGCCGCCATGCTGTCTGGATGGCTGTTCAGGCAGCCCGCTGGCGCCGGCGATCGGGCGTGATCGCTTCTTCGGTCAACAGTGCGATCGCCTGGTCGAGGCCAAGCGATTCCTGGTCGCGCGAGCCCAGCCGGCGGATGTTGACCGTCTGCTCTTCCGCCTCGCGCTTCCCGCAAACGAGGATGACCGGCACCTTGGTCAGCGAGTGCTCGCGGACCTTGTAGTTGATCTTCTCATTGCGCAAATCCGCTTGCGCCAGCAGCCCGGCCGCCTTCAGCCGCGCCACAACCTCACTTGCGTAGCCGTCGGCCTCCGACGTGATCGTCGCCACAACCACCTGGAGCGGCGCAAACCACAGTGGAAAATGGCCGGCATAGTTCTCGATCAGGATGCCGAGAAACCGCTCCATCGAGCCACAGATGGCTCGGTGCACCATGACGGGCTGCTTCTTCTCCGAATCCGAGCCGATGTAGAAGGCGCCGAACCGTTCCGGCAGGTTGAAGTCGACCTGCGTGGTGCCGCACTGCCATTCGCGGCCGATGGCGTCCTTCAGCACATATTCGAATTTTGGCCCGTAGAAGGCGCCCTCGCCCGGATTGATCGATGTCTTGATGCGATTGCCCGACTGTTCCCTGATCGTCTCCAGGACATTGCCCATGATCGACTCGGCGTGATCCCAGGCCTCGTCGGTGCCGACGCGCTTGTCCGGACGCGTCGAGAGCTTGACGCTGATTTCATCGAAGCCGAAATCGGCATAGGTCGACAGGATCAGGTCATTGATGCGCAGGCATTCCGATGCCAGTTGCTCCTCGGTGCAGAAGATGTGCGCATCATCCTGCGTGAAGCCGCGCACGCGCATCAACCCGTGCAGCGCCCCGGATGGCTCGTAGCGATGCACGTTGCCGAACTCGGCGAGTTTCACCGGCAGGTCGCGATAGGACTTCAGCCCGTGCTTGAAGATCTGCACGTGGCCAGGGCAGTTCATCGGCTTCAGCGCGAAGACGCGGTCATCGTCGGTATCGTCGCCGGCGACCGTCACCTTGAACATGGCGTCGCGATACCAGCCCCAGTGGCCTGACGTCTCCCACAGGCTCTTGTCCAGAACCTGCGGCGCGTTGACCTCCTGATAGCCTTGCTCGTCGAGGCGGCGGCGCATGTAGTTGACCAGGTTCTGGAACATTTTCCAGCCCTTGGCGTGCCAGAAGACGACGCCCGGCCCCTCCTCCTGGAAATGGAACAGGTCCATCTCGCGGCCAAGCTTCCGGTGGTCGCGCTTCTCGGCTTCCTCCAGCATCGTCTGGTAGGCGTCGAGCTGCGCCTGGTCGGCCCAGGCGGTGCCGTAGATGCGGGTCAGCATCGGGTTGTTCGAATCGCCGCGCCAATAGGCGCCCGCCACCTTCATCAGCTTGAAGGCATTGCCGATCTGGCCGGTCGAGGCCATGTGCGGGCCGCGGCAGAGATCGAACCAGTCGCCCTGCGCATAGATCTTGAGCTCCTGGTCCTCGGGAATGGCGTCGATCAGTTCGAGCTTGTAGCGCTCTCCCTTGTCGGCAAATACCTTCTTCGCCTGCTCGCGCGACCAGACCTGCTTGGTGAACGGCTTGTTGCGCGCGATGATCTCGCGCATCTTCTTCTCGATCACCGGAAAATCATCTGGCGTGAACGGCTCGTTGCGCGCGAAATCGTAATAGAATCCGTTTTCGATCACCGGCCCTATGGTCACCTGCGTCCCCGGCCATATCTCCTGCACGGCTTCCGCCAGTACATGCGCGGTGTCGTGACGGATGAGCTCGAGCGCGCGCGCATCGTCGCGGGTGAGGATCTCGACCTTGCCGGATTTGCCGATTGGATCGGAAAGGTCGCGCAAAGTGCCGTCGATCGCATAGGCGACGGCCTTCTTGGCCAGCGACTTCGAGATCGATTCGGCAAGGCCAGCACCGGTCATCGCCGCATCGTATTCGCGGACGGAACCATCGGGAAATGTCAGGGAAACGGAATTCAGCATATGGATCTCCTATCCAGTCCCGCAAACGAACGCGGGTGGTCAAAATGCATGTCGCGCCAAAAGTATGACTGCGACATGCCTAGGCAAGCGCCGGATGCGCCAGATACATGGGCACACGGCAGCGGGCGGTTCTTAGAGGCCCTGTCGGCCTAGGTAAAGAGCACTGATTGGCCTCACCGCCGGAAACCTTGCCAGAGATGTCGCGGCCCCTGCCACTCACGGGCCTGCGAACGCCGGCTCATAGCCGTGGCGCGTCATCCCGACACAGAGCAATCCCTGCCCCCATCATCGGACGTGCCAAAGCACGTGGCCTGATTACTTTACCAGGAGCGGCAGGTCTTTCAGGAACGTCGCCCGGGTCTTGAGCCCTTTGGGCATATCGGTGCGGCGCGCATCGACGACCAGGCGGGCAAAGACGATCCGCCGGCCATCCTTGTCCGCCCAGCCCACGAACCAGCCGAGAGAACGCTTGTCTTTGGACTTGCCGGCGTCATTGGTCACCCTTGTGCTGCCGGTCTTGCCTTGCACGGTCCAGCCTCCGGCCTGGAATGTCGGGATGATGGCGGACGTCATGTCGTAGGCCTTGGCCGACACCGGCAGCGTGCGCGCCAGCAGCTTGCGCAGGAAATCAACCTGCTCGACCGGCGTGATCTCGAGCGAGGAATTAACCCAGGAACGGGTCAACCCGTCATTCTTGCCGGGAGTGCCGGAGACATCCTTGTTGCCGTAGTCGAGTTTCGAAACATAGCCGGCAAACTTCTCGGCGCCCAGCCGCCACGTGATCTCGCGGGAGAACCAGAGAACCGAGTGTCGCTCCCAGATCACCGGATCGACGGTCTTCTGATCGCGTTTCACTGCGTTGAATTCCGGCTTGTAGTCCCAGGCCGGCGTGTGCTCGTCGGCGAGGATTCCGGCATCATAGCCGATCAGGGCGAGCGGCACCTTGAACGTCGAGGCCGGGCTGAATCGCTGGTCGCAGGTGCCGTCCTGATAGAGCGTCTTGCCGCTCGCCGCATCGGCAATCAAGGTGCACTGAACATCGCCGATCGGCGCCGACTGCGCGCGCATCGGAAACCCAAGCAGCCAGGCGAGCAGGAACAGGATGCCGGCAAATATGAAGGGAAGACGGTCGACGTTGCGCATTGGTGCTCGCTCCAGAAGGTGTTCGCGAGCGGGCTTAGCCGGGCCCTTTGTCCCGAATTTGTTTCAAATGCGCAGTCTTTATGAAGGTTTGCGTTAACCCTACCAGATCGTGAACGAGCACTGCTGTACGGCAGTGCTGACTCAATCAGGCCTTCGGTCGGCGCGCTTTCGACCGATCCGCCAGTAACGCCAAGGCATGAACCAGACATAATGGTCGGCCAGCCTTTCGGGCACCAGATCGACGCCATGCGTACCGAAGGGCCCGCACCGAAGTACACGGAAAAAGCCCATCCAGCCGCCGGCCCACAGACCGTGACGGGCGATCGCTTCATGCGCGTATTCGGAGCAGGTCGGCAAATGCCGACATGAATTGCCGACAAAGCCGGAGAGCGTCAGTTGGTAAAGACGCACGAGCGAAGTGCCGGCAAGTCGACCCGGTGTCTTGCGCCATGGGCCCGGCCAGTTTCGGCTCCGTCCAGGCGGCCTGGCGGTGTTGGCATGCCCATGCGGATCGTGCACCCTCTTCTCCGTAGCGCGTGGCAGCTGGATAGATGTGGCCTTCCCCCGGAGAACGCAATCCCCGCGCCTTGCATGGCGTCCGTCACCGGCGCGAGCGGCGAAACGGCTCCCCGCCAGACGCGGGCGCCCAGCGGCAAGGGCCGGTCGGCTTATCGCGGCGCTTTGCGTCGTGTCTGCCGTCATGCCATTGAAACGTGGCGACCCGCATCACATCGCCAAGGATGCTCAGGAAGTGGATCATGGTCGGTCTCCTTTGATCCGATTAGACCGCCACTGGCCTTAGCCTTCAAACGAGTATAATTTCCGCCTTGGATAATCCTGGGTTATGCGAAATGAAGCGCGCACGCCTGCCATTGACGGCATTGAGGAGTTTCGAGGCGGCGGGGCGGCATCTCAGCTTCAGCCGGGCCGCCGAGGAGCTCTTCGTCTCGCAGGCGGCGATAAGCCGCCAGATCCGCGAGCTCGAAACCTTCTTGCGGCAGCCTCTGTTCGAACGCCACCATCGCCGCGTCGAACTGACGGACGCGGGCGGCCGGCTGCTGGGCCAATTGGTCAGGAGTTTCGACGACATCGACAGGCTGCTTTCTGAACTGGTCGCGGTGACCGCGCAGTCTGTGGTTCGTGTCAGCGTCGAGCCGTCGCTTGCTTCCGTGTGGCTGGTGCCCCGGCTCAATCGGTTTCGTGAGTTGCGGCCCGATATCGACGTTTCCCTGGAAGTCGATCCGAGACTGATCGAATTCCGCAGCGATCAGCCCGAGCTTGCGCTGCGCTTCAGCGCGAACACCACCTCCTGGACCCGCAGCCAGGCCCATCGGCTTGCCTTGACCGTCGACTCGCCGGTCCTTGCGCCAGCATTGCTGGCATCGGGCCCTGCCCTGGAAAAGCCGGCGGACCTTATTCACTACACGCTGCTGCACGAAGAAAATCGTCAGGGCTGGGCGCGCTGGTTCGAGGCGGCGGGTGTGCCTGCCGATGCGGCGCCCGCGCGCGGCCCGATGCTGGCTGATGCCTCGCTTTCCAGACAGGCCGCCTTGCTTGGACATGGCGTGGCATTGGGCGATCTCTCGCAGATCGGCGACGAAATCGCGTCCGGCGTTTTGATCAAGCCTTTCGACATCGACGTCGCCTCTGGCGCCTATTGGCTGGTCGCCAGGAATTTCAAGGCGCTGTCGGAGCCAGCCGCAGCCTTCGCCGACTGGATACTGAGCGAATTCGCCAGCAACAGACCTGTGCGTTCCGAAGCGTGATGGATCCTTATGCCACCTTTTCGGCCAGCTTTTTCTCAATCTGGCCGATGGCGTCGACTACGGCGTCGAAGGTCAGCATGGTGGACGCATGGCGCGCTTTGTAGTCGCGCACCGGCTCCAGATACTTCAGGTCGGCGAAGCGGCCCTGGGGCGGCTCGCCATTTTCCTTCAGCATCTTCAGCATGGCGTCGCGCACCGCGCGCAATTCTTCCGCGCTGGCGCCGACGACATGCTGGGCCATGATCGAGGATGAGGCCTGGCCAAGCGCGCAGGCCTTCACGTCATGGGCGAAATCGGTAACCACGCCGTCCTTCATCATGAGGTCGACCGTGACGGTCGAGCCGCAAAGCTTTGAGTGAGCCTTTGCCGTTGCGTCGGGATGATCGAGCCGACCGATGCGCGCGATGTTTCCGGCAAAGCCGAGAATTTTCGCATTATAGACATCGTTGATCATGATTTTCCAATCCGTCGCCGCCAAGCGAACAGCGATTGCCGCTGCAGTGTCTTCCTTTCGCTTGGCGTGACCTTATATAATGTTGGCAATCCGGGATCGACAAGGCAACGAAAGTACCCTCCTTTCCGGAAAAGTTCACGCCGCTTGCGGGACTGGAAACAGGGCAGGTTTCCAACGCGAAAGCCCGTGGTCCGTTCAACTTGTTCCTTCCCGGCGGAGGAACCGCGGGAGACGCCTTTTCATGGATGCCGTGATCAAGAAGCTCATGCCCCAGGCAGCCTATATGGACCGGCCTGCCACCGACCGGCCAAGCGAGGCCGAGGTTGAGGCTGCCGTGCGCACGCTGCTGCGCTGGACCGGGGACAATCCGGATCGCGAAGGGCTGATCGATACGCCGAAACGGGTGGCCAAGGCCTATCGCGAAATGTTCGGCGGCTACGACATGTCGCCGGCCGACGAGCTTGGCCGCACCTTCGAGGAGGTCGCCGGCTATGATGATTTGGTGATCGTCAAGGATATCCAGTTCCACTCGCATTGCGAGCACCACATGGTGCCGATTATCGGCAAGGCGCATGTCGGTTATTTGCCGGACGGCAAGGTCGTCGGCCTGTCGAAGATCGCGCGTGTCGTCGATATCTTCGCTCACCGCCTGCAGACGCAGGAGGCGCTGACGGCGCAGATCGCCGGCGTGATCCAGGATGTCCTCAATCCGCGCGGCGTCGCTGTCATGATCGAGGCCGAACATATGTGTATGGCCATGCGCGGCATCCGCAAGCAGGGCTCCACCACATTGACCTCGACCTTCACCGGCGTCTTCAAGGACACGCCCGAAGAGCAGGTTCGCTTCGTCACCATGGTGCGCGGCGGCGGGGTCTGAACGCCCCTCGCCGGCCACCAAGAACTAAGGACCGGCGATGTCGGCACTGGAATTCCCGAAAGCCCCAACGCACAAGATCGCGCTTGAGGAGGGCAGCGTCCTTTCGCCGCGCTTCGACGCCGCCGGCCTTATTACGGTCGTGGTTACCGATGCCGAGGACGGCATGCTGCTGATGGTCGCGCATATGAACGCGCGAGCGCTGGCGCTGACGCTGGAAACCACCATCGCACATTATTGGTCACGCTCACGCAACGCCCTTTGGAAGAAGGGCGAGACCTCGGGTAACTTCCAGCATGTCGTCGAGATGCGGACCGATTGTGACCAGGATGCAGTGTGGCTGCGTGTCAAGGTCGCCGGCCATGACGCCACTTGCCATACGGGCCGTCGTTCTTGCTTCTATCGGACGGTGACGCTGGTTGGCGGCGAAGCAACGCTTGCCGACGACGGCAGCGAGCGGCTGTTCGACGCGCAAACCACCTATCGGAAGACGACCACTTGAACCTTCCGCCTCAAACCGACCACATAGATTCATCATTTCGATACGGCGCGCTCGTAGACTAGCTGTGGGACAAGGAGATCATGGTGCTCGAGTGGGCGTCATTGCGTAACCGGCCGGACGTTCGGGAGGCCAACGGCCCGTCTTCGACGGGCACATCCGAAACCAAGACCCCTGGCAAGACCGGCATTTCGCTCGCTCTGGGTGGCGGCTGCGCGCGCGGCTGGGCGCATATCGGCGTGTTGCGCGCGCTGGACGAGGCCGGCATTGAAGTCTCGATGATCGCCGGAACCTCCATCGGTGCGCTGGTCGGCGGCTGTTATCTCGCCGGCAAACTGGATGAGTTGGAGGAGTTCGCCCGAGGCCTGAGCAGGCGGCGCATCTTCGGCCTGCTCGATCTCAACCTGCGCGGCAACGGGCTTTTCGGCGGCATGAAGCTGGATGCCCGCCTGCGAGAGCACGTGGCCGGCGTCCGCTTCGAGGACCTGCCCAAGCCATTCGTCTGCGTCGCGTCGGAGATACGCACCGGCCACGAGATATGGCTATCGAGCGGCTCTCTTATCACGGCCATGCGCGCGTCATACGCGCTGCCCGGCGTCTTCGAGCCGGTGAATTGCAACGGCCGCGTGCTGGTCGACGGCGCCCTGGTCAACCCGGTGCCGGTGTCGGTCTGCCGCGCCTATGAGCAACCGCTCGTCGTCGCTGTCAACCTTCACTATGATCTGTTCGGCCGTGCTGCCGTCATCAAGCATGGCGCTGGCGAGCTGGTCGTCGAAAAGGATGCGCCAAGGCCCGGCCAGTTCGATCCGCAACGCCAGTCCCGTGAGACTCGCCTGGGCATCACCGGCGTCATGGTCGAGGCCTTCAATATCATCCAAGACCGCATTTCTCGCGCCAGGCTGGCGGGCGATCCTCCCGACATGTCGCTTCAGCCGAAACTCAGCCATATCGGCCTGACCGAGTTCCACCGCGCCGACGAGGCGATCAGCATCGGCTATCAGGCGACGATGGCGCAAATCGGTGAATTGACCCGCCTTCAGACAGTCCTGGCCTGAGTCTGCCTCAGGCTAGCGCCGCGTCGATGATGCGGAACTGCGCCGTTTGACTGCCGTTCCAATAGTTCCCCGACAGTGAACCGGCGACATGCACGGTCTTGCCCCGGTTCATGAACAAGAATTCGCCAAGGACCGTGTCGATAGCCCTAAACGCGATCGCTTGGATGCGGCCGCCACTGTCAGACTGCAACTCGGCTCGAATGTGATTGGTGCCGACAAGCCGCGCATCAGCCAGTCGGTGGCGCGGCAGCGCGAAAACCGGCGGCGGATAGCCGGCGCCGAAGGGCCCCGCCTTCTCCAGCGCGTCCAGCAAGCCTAGCGTGGCGCCCTCCGCCGCCAGAGCGCCGTCGATCGCCAAGGTCTCCTCGCCTTGCAGCCGGAACACGTCGGCCGCTGCCCGTTCTTCGAAAAAGGCGCGCAGTTCGCCAAGCTTGGCGCGCTCGACCGTGATGCCCGCGGCCATGCCATGTCCGCCGCCCTTCACGATCAGCCCTGCATTGGCAGCCTCGCGCACCAGACGTCCGAGGTCGAAACCCGAGACCGAACGTCCCGAGCCGGTCCCCACGCCGTTGGCGTTGAAGGCGATGGCAAAGGCCGGACGCCTTGCGTGGTCCTTCAATCGCGAGGCGAGCAGGCCGACAATACCCGGATGCCAGCTATTGCTCGCGGTAACGACAATGGCCGGGCCATTGCCCCCGGCAAGCTCGGCGTCGGCTTCGGCGCGCGCCGCCGCCAGCATCTCCTGCTCCATGACCTGTCGTTCCTGGTTCAGCCGATCGAGCGTCTCGGCGATGGCGCGTGCCTCTACGGGATCGTCAGTGGCGAGCAGCCGGCTGCCGAGTGCCGCATCGCCGATCCGTCCGCCGGCATTGATGCGCGGGCCGATCAGATAGGCCAGGTGGAATGCGCTGATCGGCTCGCCGATGCGTGAGACACGCGCAAGCGCCGCCAGCCCTTCGTTCTTCTGCTGGCGCGCCACCTGCAGGCCCTTGACCACAAAGGCGCGGTTGACGCCGGTGAGCGGCACGACATCACAGATGGTGGCAAGCGCCACCAGATCCAGCAACGAAAGCAGGTCGGGCGGCGCGGCATCGGGCAATAGGGCGCGCAGCAGCCGCGCCGTTTGCACCAGGGCAAGGAAGACCACGCCCGCGGCGCAGAGATGGCCCTGCCCGGAAAGATCATCGTCACGATTGGGATTGACGACCGCTATCGCCGCAGGGAGGGGACCGCCGACCTGATGGTGATCGAGCACGACGACATCGCCGCCGGCCTCATTGGCGGCATTGATGGAAGCAGCGCTGTTGGTGCCGCAATCGACAGTCACGATCAATGTCGCCCCGCGCGACACCAATTCGCGCATAGCATCGGGATTTGGGCCATAGCCCTCAAAAATACGATCCGGAATGTAGATTTCAGACGGCACCGAGAAATGCGCAAGGAACCGCTTCAACAAAGCCGACGAGGCGGCGCCATCGACATCGTAATCGCCGAAGATCGCCACCTTTTCCCTGGCCACCACCGCCGCGGCAATGCGGGCCGCGGCCCTGTCCATATCGGTCAACGAAGCCGGATTCGGTAACAAGTCGCGGATCGTCGGGTCAAGAAAACGCTGGGTCTCTTCGGCGGTGACGCCACGTCCGGCAAGTACGCGCGCAACGATGTCGGGGACGCCATGCCCTTGCGCAATGGCAAGCGCGATCATGTCCTGGCGTTCCGTCAGCCTGTGCTGCCACGAAATACCGGTGGCCGACTGTCTGACATCGAGAAATAGTCGTCTGTCGCCCGTCATGCAAAAGCTCGCCAGCCGTGTACGCCCACGCGAAAGACCAGAGGCGCCCACGAGCGAGGGTGTAGCGATGGCACCGTCACGAGAGATCTCGAATGCAACTACACTTCCCGCTTTTCAGCCTGCCGCCGAAGCCATTTGTCGGCAGCATCTCCATGATCTTGGCCTCGTCATCTCCGAGTGATGCCATGACCAGCCGGTCGACCCTTAATCATCGCCACATCCCTCAAGCAAGATGCCGTCCGCATTCTGCGTGTTGCGGCAGAACCGGGTGATGATTGTCGCCTGCGAAATCGCGGCAGCGTGCCAGTCGAAAGCCTTCATGGCGAATCCTTGCGTGGCCAATATCGGGCCAGCCGCATGGCTATCGGTTGCAATGTGGCTTCGCAAGCATTGCGACCGCCGGCAATCTCACGCGGCGGACGGGGTGACTGTCACTAAAACAATGACGCCGGCCAAGCTGCGAACAGCCGGCCGGCGCCGATGCGGAAAAAGAGTTGCTGGCGGCTAGAAAACCGCCAGGTATTTGAGCAACGAAATGATACCGATGATAATGACGATGACCTGAACGATCTGTCTCATCTTGGCGTCGAGCGGGAGCCGCTGGACCAAGTACAGAATGAGAATAATGACGAGAAATGTGATCAGAATACCGACCAGCACGGATGAAGCCATAGTGCCCTCCTTGAAAACTAACGTATGAAAATGTCAGAGCGCGGGCAGCAAAATCAGCTGCCTTGGATTGACTTAATACCAGCGGCGGGTGGTGTCGCTCGTCGTCTGGCCAACAGCCAGACCGGCTAGAAAGCCGAGGAGGCAGATCACGCCAACCAGCGCTGTCGTGGTGCCGGGGTTTTCGCGGGCGACGTCCGACACTGCCTGTGCCTGGGTGCGGAGCTGTTGAGTCGTGCGCGACGCGCGGGCGGCGGCCGTATCATACATGTCAGAGGCCTGCTCACTGGCATTGTTCACAAGATCCGCGCTGCGTGCCGCGATGGTCTTGTTGATCTTGGTGATCTCCCTGCGGAGCTCGGCGATCTGCCTCTCCATCGTCTTCTGGGCATCCTCGCTCTGCGGGACATCTGACTTGGTGGTTTCGGCCATGAACTGGTTCCTTTGGTTGCTGACCAACAGAACGGCGGCGACCAGGATTCGTTCCGGTGGCCCATCGTATCGATGATAGGGCAACGGATAATCTCGGTGGGTAAAAGGCGGCGGCGAAACTACCCTGCCCGCTCGATCCGGATGACCTGCGGCTTGTCGGTCAGGTGGTCGTCCTTGGTGACGCCGTCGACGGCCTTGCGCACAGCGGCCTCCGTCGTTTCGTGGGTGACGAGGATCACCGTTTTCTGCGCCGCGGCCTCACCGCTGACGGCATGCTGGACGATCGATTCCAGCGAAATATCGTTGTCGGCCATACGCTTGGCGATTGCCGCAAAGACGCCAATACGGTCATGGACGGTAAGCCGGATGAAATAACCGCCGGCATGGCTGCGCATCTGCGCCTTCTTATACGGCTTCAATTCCTTCGCCGGCCGGCCGAAGACCGGACCGTGCTGGAAACCGGGCCGGCTCTTGGCGATGTCGGCGATGTCGCCGATGACGGCCGAGGCGGTCGCGTTGCCGCCCGCGCCGGGACCCGAGAGCAGCAGCTCGCCGAGGATATCGGTCTCGATCGCCACCGCGTTGGTGACACCATGCACCTGCGCGATGACCGAAGCGGTCGGCACCATGGTCGGATGCACGCGCTGCTCGATGCCGCTTTCGGTGCGCTGGGCGACCCCGAGGAGTTTGATGCGGTAGCCGAGATCGCCTGCGGCTCTGATATCGGCCTGGGTGATGTTGGAAATGCCTTCCATGTAGATGTCGTTGGCGGCAATCCTGGTGCCGAAGGCAAGGCTGGTCAGGATCGACAGCTTGTGAGCCGTGTCGTGGCCCTCAATGTCGAAAGTCGGATCGGCTTCGGCATAGCCCAGGCGCTGCGCGTCCTCCAGGCAGGCGTCGAAAGAGATCCCCTCGGCCTCCATGCGGGTCAGTATATAGTTGCAGGTGCCGTTGAGGATGCCGAACACGCGGGTGACGGAGTTGCCCGCCATCGCCTCGCGCATCGTCTTGATGACCGGGATGCCGCCCGCCACCGCCGCTTCGTAGTTCAGCAGCACGCCCTTCTTCTCGGCGATCTCGGCAAGTGCCACGCCGTGCTTGGCCAGCAGCGCCTTGTTGGCGGTGACGACATGGCGGCCGGCTTCCAGAGCCGCCTTCACTGACGACCGCGCCGGGCCTTCCTCGCCGCCGATCAGTTCGACGAACGCGTCTATATCGGCGGCCTGGGCCAGCTTGACCGGGTCGTCGAACCATGTCGCGTCGCCAAGATCGAGGCCACGGTCGCGTTTCCGGTCACGCGCCGAGACCGCCGTGATAACGATGTCGCGGCCGCATTGCCGGGTCAGTTCCGTTGCCTTGTCGCGTAGGACGCGCGCCACCGAGGCGCCGACGGTTCCCAGACCGGCAATTCCAACACGCAATGCTTCAGCCATGGAAGGCGATGACCCCTCAAAAATCAATCGAAATCGCTGCCGAAAAACCTACCGGTGAGCGGACAGCGGAACCACATTGTTGGGCTGCTTGGCGCTGCTCGACAGGAAGCGCTTGATGTTGCGCGCCGCCTGCCGGATCCGATGCTCGTTCTCGACCAGCGCCAGCCGCACAAAATCGTCGCCATGCTCCCCGAAGCCAACGCCGGGCGCCACCGCCACATCGGCGTGTTCGATCAGCAGCTTGGAGAATTCCAGCGAGCCGAGATGCCGGAAAGGTTCGGGGATCGGCGCCCAGGCAAACATCGAGGCGGCCGGAGCCGGAACGGTCCACCCGGCTCGGCCGAAGGCATCGACCATCACGTCGCGGCGCTTGTGATAGATGTCGCGGACCTCGGCAATGTCGGCGCCGTCGCCGTTGAGCGCATGGGCGGCGGCCACCTGAATGGGCGTGAAGGCGCCGTAGTCGAGATAGGATTTCACTCTGGTCAGCGCCGAGATCAGCCGCTCGTTGCCGACAGCGAATCCCATCCGCCAGCCCGGCATAGAGAAGGTCTTCGACATCGAGGTAAACTCGACACAGACGTCGATGGCGCCCGGCACCTGCAGCACCGAGGGCGGCGGATTGCCGTCGAAATAGATTTCCGAATAGGCAAGGTCGGACAGGATGATGATGTCGTTCTTCTTGGCGAAAGCGACCACGTCCTTGTAGAAATCGAGCGAAGCGACCAGCGCCGTCGGGTTGGACGGATAGTTGAGGATCAGCGCGAGCGGCTTCGGGATCGAGTGGCGCACACCGCGCTCGAGTGCCGGGATAAAGCCGTCATCCGGCTCCACCTGCAGCGAGCGAATGACCCCGCCCGACATGATGAAGCCGAAGGCATGGATAGGATAGGTCGGATTGGGACACAGGATCACGTCGCCTGGGGCGGTAATGGCCTGCGCCATGTTGGCGAAGCCCTCTTTCGAACCGAGCGTGGCCACAATCTGCGTGTCGGGATTGAGCTTCACGCCGAAGCGGCGGGCATAATAATTGGCCTGGGCGCGGCGCAGGCCCGGTATGCCTCGCGACGAGGAATAGCGGTGGGTGCGTGGGTCGCGCACGACCTCGCACAATTTGTCGACAATGCCCTTCGGCGTCGGCAGGTCCGGATTGCCCATCCCCAGGTCGATAATGTCGGCGCCGCGCGAGCGGGCGCTGGCCTTCAGTCTGTTGACCTGCTCGAAGACGTAGGGAGGAAGCCGGCGGACCTTGTGAAATTCTTCCATTTCGGTTCCAGACATCGAAAGGCCCAGCACATCCGGGCATTGGGCGCGCGCTATATACTTATTTGCAGTTAGGGTCGAGGGCGGGGTCGCATTTGCCTTCGATCTGCTTCAGCGTTTGATCGCCATGCCTCTTGGCGAGATCCTTGAGCGCGGCCTGGTTGGATACCCTCGCGCCACCGCCCTTGCGGGCCTGCGCGTTGCTGTCGGCCTTCAACTCGGCGAGCTTGGCGTTCTTCTCCTCCTCGGTGAACTGAGGCGCCGCGACCTGTGGCTTGATGTTCAGATTTGGAAAGGTGCCGGTATCCTTCGGTCCGGCCTCGACCGCCACTGGCATCGGCCCGCTGCTGCCGGTGCTCGAGCATCCCGCCACGCCAAGCAGGATCATCGCCGCGCCGACGCGGCAAAAACGGCCGGCGCCAGAAAAAACAGTCTCGCCAATAATATTCGTCATATTGTTTCCTTGGCAGCCGAGATAGAGCGGGGTTGGACCCGATCGGACGTCCCATGTTACTATGTCAAGAAAACGCCCAGGGAGGAACCCCGCGCACCATGTCCAAAACACCCGATTCGGGCAAAGCGGAAGATGACGAGCCTTCGACCGTCGAGCAATATCTGGTGAAGGATCCGGAACGTTTCGCCCTGAATATGGCGCGCATGATCGAGCAGGCCGGCAAGGCCGCTTCCGCCTGGGCCGAACCGCGAGAAAAAGGCGACGTTCGCGACAGCGTGGCGGAGCCGGTTGTCGACATGGTCAAGACCTTCTCCAAGCTCAGCGAATACTGGCTGGCAGACCCGCAACGCGCGCTGGACGCGCAGACGCGGCTGTTCTCGGGCTACATGACTGTGTGGGCCAACGCCATCCAACGCACCAGCAGCGCGGCGCAGGACACCGAAGACGCGGTCAAGCCCGAACGCGGCGACAAGCGCTTTCTCGACCCTGAATGGGGCCGCAACGCCTTCTTCGATTTCCTCAAGCAGGCCTATCTCGTCACCTCGCGCTGGGCAGCCGATCTGGTCGAACACGCCGAAGGTCTTGACGAGCACACCCGCCACAAGGCGGGCTTCTACGTCAAGCAGGTGTCCAACGCCATCTCGCCTTCGAACTTCATCCTGACCAATCCTGAACTGTTTCGCGAGACCGTGGCGTCGAATGGCGAGAACCTGGTGCGCGGCATGAGGATGCTGGCCGAGGACATCGCGGCCGGCAAGGGCGACCTGAAACTGCGCCAGGCCGACTATTCTCCGTTCGAGATCGGCAGGAACATCGCCACCACGCCGGGCAAGGTGGTTGCGCGCAGCGACGTCGCGGAGATCATCCAGTACAATCCGTCGACCGAGACGGTGCTCAAGCGGCCGCTTTTGATCTGCCCCCCATGGATCAACAAGTTCTACATCCTCGACCTCAACCCGCAGAAATCCTTCATCCGTTGGGCGATCGAGCAGGGGCACACTGTTTTCGTCATCTCCTGGATCAACCCGGACGAGCGGCACGGCAATAAGGACTGGGAGGCCTACATAAGGGAAGGCCTGCAATACTCCCTCGACACGATCGAGAAGGCCACCGGCGAACGCGAGGTCAATGCGATCGGCTACTGCGTCGGCGGCACGCTGCTGGCCGCTGCCCTTGCCCTGATGGCGCAGGAAGGCGATGACCGCATCAAGTCGGCAACTTTTTTCACCACGCAGGTCGACTTCACACATGCCGGCGACCTCAAAGTGTTCGTCGATGAAGAGCAGGTCGCGGCAGTCGAGCGGGCCATGAACGACAAGGGCTATCTCGACGGCACCAAGATGGCGACAGCATTCAACATGCTGCGCTCGGGCGACCTGATCTGGCCCTATGTCGTCAACAACTATATGCGCGGCAAGGATCCCCTGCCCTTCGACCTCCTCTATTGGAACGCCGATTCGACCCGCATGGCGGCCGCTAATCACTCGTTCTATCTGCGCAACTGCTATCTCGAAAACAATCTCTCGCGGGGAACGATGAAACTGGCGGGGCGCACCGTCTCCCTCGGGGACATCACCATCCCGGTCTACAACCTGGCCTCCAAGGAGGATCACATCGCGCCGGCGCTCTCGGTGTTCCTCGGGTCCAGATATTTTGGCGGCCCCGTGGAGTATGTCATGGCAGGATCCGGCCATATTGCCGGGGTCGTCAATCCGCCCGCGACAAACAAATATCAGTATTGGACGGGCGACAAGCCCACAGGGGACTTCGAACAATGGATAGCCCGCGCGTCCATCCACCCCGGGTCGTGGTGGCCGCACTGGCAAAGCTGGATAGAGGCCCGGGACGGCGCCCGCGTCCCTGCACGCGCACCCGGAAAACACACGAAAACCCTCGGCGACGCTCCGGGCACCTATGTCAAGGTCCGCGTGTAACGGAGTGTAATGTCTGGTGAGTTGACGAGCCCGCCAAAGCGGGCGAAATGGGTCGTCAACTATCCGGCGGCCCTAACTCGGCAATCAGCGCTAAAATACTTTCAGGCTTGCGGAATTGACACAGATCCCGTTTCCGCATTGGAGACAAGCCGCCTTGGACAGTCGCACATCAAGTGCTGGCCAGGGTTGTGCCGGCGGGGCACCGAGGGGGAATTTGAACTTGAATTCAGCAGGTTGGAGCCTCGCCAAGGGAGAACGCCGCGTCCTGGCGGCAGTGTTCTGCTCCTTGCTACTGGCTTCCTGCACCTCCGCTGGCGACCCGACCATGTCGGTTGGAATGCCCGCCTACAACGCCACTGCGCCGGACATGAGCAACGCGTCTGGCGCCAAAACCGTGAGCGTTGCCGATTCGTCCCAACTCGCTACCGGGCAAACCACGGTGATGACGGCGACCGATACGGCGCTGCCCGAGACGGTCGCTTACGTGCCGAAGGCCAATCCACAAGCGGCTTTTCCAGTGGCTGCCCCTGAGGGCGCCGACACGATCGTGGGCAACACCCCGCAGGCCCTGCAGCCGCCGACGCAAACAGCTCGGCAGACGGATGCTGTCGCCGAGCAGATCGCGGCTGCCGACGCCAGTGTCACC
This sequence comes from Mesorhizobium sp. ES1-1, assembly GCF_020164785.1. Taxonomy (GTDB): domain Bacteria; phylum Pseudomonadota; class Alphaproteobacteria; order Rhizobiales; family Rhizobiaceae; genus Mesorhizobium. Next base: position 200,203 of record NZ_JAIUGX010000008.1, read on the forward strand.
GGGCCGCGTCCCGCACCCGCGCCGGCGATGAACAATCCAGTCTATGTCACGGCTGGCGAAACGCCGCCGGCCGAACCTGTCAAGAAGTCGTTCCTGGCCTCCTTCTTCGGCGCCAAGCCCGTCGCGGCCGCGCCAGCCAGCAACGCCAGGTCGGGAGAGCAAACCATCGCCGTGTCGGCCAAGCCGGCGCGACCGGAGGCAAAGCCAGTCATAACGCTCGCATCGGCCGATTCGGCGGCGAAGCCGGTGCAATTGGCCTCCCTCGGCGGTGATCAGAATTTCTCCGGCAACGCCTTGCCCGGCGTGCGCCAGACCGCCCTGTTCGAAATCAAGCGCAAGTCCGGCCTGGACGACGAAAGCGACGTCGACCTCAATGAGGATGAGGGTTCGGGCGGTTCCTACCAGGTCGCGTCCGCTGCCGGCATGGCCCGCCTGGCGCCGAACGGATTGCTCAAGCAGAACGAGACGGTCGACGTGGCATGCCTGAAGCCGTCCCTGGTGCGCGTGTTGAAGACGATCGAAGGTCATTACGGCCGCAAAATGACAGTGACCTCGGGCTATCGCGACCCGGCGCGCAACCGCCGCGCCAACGGCGCAAAGAATTCGCTGCACATGTATTGCGCCGCCGCCGACATCCAGGTGCCTGGCGTTTCCAAATGGGAGCTGGCCAGCTATATCAGGACCATGCCTGGCCGCGGCGGCGTCGGTACCTATTGCCACACGGAATCGGTGCACATCGATGTGGGCCCGGAACGCGACTGGAACTGGCGCTGCCGCCGGCGCAGCAGCCGGGGCTGAAAACGCGTCTTACCATCGATTCGATTTCGATCAGGTTCCCCGTCGATCAGTCCTGCTCACCTGCCGCCTCGCTTCCCAACAGCAAGGCGTCAGACCTCGCCAATCCGAACGCAATGCACGATTTTACCTCCGGGCAAAAAAGTTGCCCTAGGTGGCACCAGACGGGTTGCCGGTAGCGCTCAACGCCAGTATAAGCCGCTTCGTCTGAGCGCGCCCATCGTCTAGCGGTTAGGACACCGCCCTTTCACGGCGGTAACAGGGGTTCGATTCCCCTTGGGCGTACCAGTTTTTTCCATAGGGTTAGCCGGTGCGGAATGTTGGCTGATGCGTTGGCGACGCTCGGTGTGCCTCGGCCTTCCAACAGCCTTGAACTGATCCGGTCGTCAGCCCGCTTCGGCGGCGGCCAGCATGTGCATTTCGTTCTGCACTGCGAAGAAGAAGCGGCGAACCTCGTCGACGGCCGCGGCCCTGTCCCTGCCCGTTCCGACGATATGATCGAGCAGTTCCGTGGCCTTTGCCTTCCAGAACGAGGTCGCTGTATCGCCATGCAAAGTTTCCAGCGTCGCCGCCACTTCCCGAACAAGGAAAACCTGACGATCAATCGGGAACGCGCGCACGTTTGCTGAGGACATCTTCCGAACCATGAGACTGACGCAACGAATCAACTATTGCTGGACAAGCAATAGGTAGCCTCGAAAGTGGAAATGGACCCTTAACAGCGCTAATGGCGAAGCTTTGGCGCGCGCCGCCGAAAAGCCTAACCCGTACCTCTCTTCATGTCTTCAGAACGCGATCTCTGCTCCCGGACAGACCAACGTGTCCGTCGATACCCTCAGGCCCGCAGGCCGTTCGCCTGGCCTCCGCGTTTGGGGGGAGTCATCATATCCTTTGCCATGAGCCCGCTGACACGGCAGAACGCCATGAACGCTCGACAAGCTTCCTCGGTTTTCACGACCTCGACAGTGGCGCCGAAGCAGGCATTGAATGCTTTCTGGTACACCGGCCCCTGCCGATGCGCCGGCCAGCCCTGGAGAAAATCGAGCGCCTGTTCGACGCCGTAGATCTCCTCGACTGGCAGACCGGGTGCGGGCGTGATGCGCACCGGTACCTCGAATTGCAATCTGTCCATCTCTGCCTCCTGACCCGGCGTGGCCCAAGAACGCCGTTTGTCGTCAAAAGTTGCCGAGAACGTTCTTTAGACCGAAAATGTGTCGCCGCGAGGGTGACGCCACCCACCCCGCGGGTGGCGCCTGGAGGCGGCGGCTTACTGGTTCGCCGGATCCGTCTCCGCATCGAAGGCCATGCGAACGGCCATGATCAGCACGATTGCGGAGGGCACCGCGAAGACGCCGCCGAGTATCAGCGCCGCCACCGCCGTCAGGCCGAGCGTCTCGGCAACCGCCCAATAGACGGTGCCGATGCAGATGAGCGCTTGAACTGACAGAAAGGCCGCGGCCGAGACCGCGCTTGACAGAGTTTTGAATGTCTTGATGCGTTGCATTTGAATTATCCGGAATGACGCGCCGCGCGAACGGTGCGCGGGCACAGGGCCGCCGCAGGTCACGACGCGAGCAGAAACAGGTCGGTGGTGGAAGCTGCGGCTCTGGCCGCTCAGGCCTCGGCCGGCGGGGCGCGCGGCTGGTTGGCACCCGCCCCAGGCGCGAAGACTGTTTTGAATTCAGCGGCAATCGCACCGGAAGAAGCCGCTTCGAACCAGACGGCACCGACGTCGGGGACCGGCAATACGGGGTGACCGCCGGCAAACTTAGCCAGCACCGGCCGCACCGCGCGAATTTCCAGCGCCGGAGCCTTGCCGGTGAAGCGTAAGAGCGCCGCGACATCTCCGGTCCGTTCCACGCCAACGCTGGCGGCGCCTTGTGCGGCGGCGGCCGAGACCGGCAGGCCGGGCCGACCGAGGCACAACATGGCCAGCAGCACCACGCCTATCAGGCATGAGCAGACCGCTTTCAGCGGCGCTTCAAGAAGTCCGGAGTGGCCGGCCACTGGAGGGGTGCGCGATGTCCAAGACATAACCCGCCCTAACGCGTGGTGACCGAAAAGGAAAGTACCGGCGGGAACGCCGACCAAGAGCTATGGGGGCGAAGCGAATAGATGGCTGTCGATGCGCGCCAGGCAGTTCTTCCTTGAACCTTTCGCCCTCAAGTGCCAAATCTGTGGGGATTTTCACTCTGGCTCTCGCAACGGGCCCTTTCGGCAATACGGACACATGGTCACTTATCTAGACGCCGCCACGGCCCCCCTCAGAAATACCGGCCAGATCCGCCTTTATGGCGAGGATGGCTTTGCCGGCATGCGCAAGGCGTGTGACCTCACGGCGCGCTGCCTCGACGAACTGGTGCCCATGGTCCAGCCGGGCGTCACCACCGACGCCATCGACCGTTTCGTCTTCGAGTTTGGAATGGACCACGGCGCGCTGCCCGCCACGCTCAACTATCGCGGCTACACCAAGTCCTCCTGCACCTCGATCAACCACGTGGTCTGCCATGGCATTCCCGACAACAAGCCGCTCAAGGACGGCGACATCGTCAACATCGACGTCACCTATATCCTCGATGGCTGGCATGGCGATTCCTCGCGCATGTATCCGGTGGGCACGATCAAGCGCGCAGCCGAACGGCTGCTCGAAGTTACCCATGAATGCCTGATGCTCGGCATCGCGGCGATCAGGCCGGGTGCCCGCACCGGCGCCATCGGCGCCGCCATTCAGACATATGCAGAGGCCGAGCGCTGCTCCGTTGTGCGCGATTTCTGCGGCCACGGGGTAGGCCAGCTTTTCCACGACGCGCCCAACATCCTGCACTATGGCAGCGCCCATGAAGGCGTCGAGATGCGCCCCGGCATGATCTTTACGGTCGAGCCGATGATCAATCTCGGCCGGCCGCATGTGAAGGTCCTGTCGGATGGCTGGACGGCCGTGACACGCGACCGCTCCCTGTCGGCGCAGTACGAGCACACAATCGGCGTGACCGAAACCGGCTGCGAGATTTTCACGCTGTCGCCAAACAAGCTCGACCGTCCCGGCCTGCCGGCCTAATCTTCTCAAGCCGGTTCATCCGGCGACCAAATGCGGGGGCGCTGGGGGATGGGAAACGGCGACGACGAGCGGAGTTTCTTCGCGGAAATGCCGGCCAGGCCGATGAAGGCCAAGGCAGCCGAGGAAAAGCCGCATTACCTCGGCCATCGCGACCGTCTGCGCGAGCGCTTCGCCTCGGCGGGTGCGGATGCCCTGCCCGACTACGAACTGCTCGAGCTTTTGCTGTTTCGCCTGATCCCACGCGCCGACACCAAGCCGGTCGCCAAGGCGCTGCTGACCCGCTTCGGCACGCTGGCAGAAGTGCTGGGAGCGCCACTTGGCCTGCTGCAAGAGGTCAAAGGAATCGGCCCCGCGGTGGCGCTCGACCTGAAGGTTGTCGCTGCGACGGCGCAGCGCATGGCCCGCGGTGAAGTTCACGGCCGGGAGATCCTGTCATCATGGACGCAGCTTCTCGACTATTGCCGGTCGGCCATGGCTTTCGAGGACCGTGAACAATTCCGCATCCTGTTCCTCGATAAGAAGAACGCGCTGATCGCCGACGAAGTTCAACAGGTCGGCACCGTCGACCACACGCCTGTCTATCCGCGCGAAGTGGTCAAGCGCGCGCTCGAACTCTCCGCCACCGCGATTATCCTGGTCCACAACCATCCATCGGGCGATCCGACCCCATCGCGCGCCGACATCGAGATGACCAAGGAAATCATTGACGCGGCCAAGCGGCTTGGCGTCTCCGTCCATGACCACCTTATCATCGGGCGAAAGGGCTATGCCAGCATGAAGGGCCTGTTGCTGATCTGACGGATAGGTGTTGCGTCCATGCGGCGGCCCGGGACAGCGGCAAAGCCGCGAATCGGGCGGTCTGACCCGGAGTGCGGCCGGTTCAGGCCTATGGCGAAGCGGTGTTGCAGCTGTCCGCGATGCGCTCGACGGCGTCTTCGACGCCGGCGAGGTTGAAATCGGCCTCGCCGCGTCCCGACAGCAAGCCGAACCGCCATGAAAGCAAGAGCCGGCTCGCGGAAGCAAGGCGTTTGATTCCATCGGCGCCGTCGCGGACCAGCATCCGCCCGCGCGGAGCGACCGACCAGTTCTCATCGAACTTGCTACCACCGTCGATGGCGACCGACATGGTGATCTTGCGGCTTGAGGAGACGGCGTCGTTCAATTGCAACCATTCAGTCCAACGCCGGTCGCCTGTGGCCCGGCAGGCAATGGTAAGCACCGGGCTATAGCTCAGCGCACCGCCGCCGGTAATCAGCTTGTTGGTCGCGTGAAGCGACGCTGTGACCATGCCATCTTCGCCGGTACCAAAGCGCCAGCTGTCGGAGATCGCATCGGCATGGGCGCTGCCACATGCCAGGACAAGGACCAGCAAGATGGCAGTGACGTGCCCGATTTCGACGAATAGCCTCAACACGCTCTCCAACGACCGATGCCGCCCACGATAGAGCGCAGATAATGATCAATGCGTCATATTCACAGCCAGCGTTAGCGATGCATACGGGCCTGTTGCATATCCGCAACAAAAAGGCCGCCTCAAAGGGCGGCCTTTCCTGTCTCAAAGGAGCATCGGTAATTACTCGGCTTCCTTGGTCGCCTTTTTCTTTGGCGCGGCCTTCTTCTTTGGCTCCTGCGCTTCGTCGGCCGGAGCTGCATCGCTTGCAGAAGCCTCGTCCTTCTTGGCGGTCTTCTTTGCAGGCTTGGACTTGGCTGGGGTTTCGGCTTCCTCGTCGTCTGCCATCAGCTCTTCCTTGCTGACCTTGACATCGGTGACCGAGATCTGACCGAGTAGGTGGTCGACGACCTTCTCTTCGAACATCGGGGCCCGCAGGGCGTTCAGCGCCTCGGGGTTGCCGCGGTAGAATTCGAAAGCCTCCTGCTGCTGGTTGGCAGGGAAGCGGCGAACCTGCTCGAACAGGCCGCGCTGCAATTCCTCGTCCGAGACGGTGACGCCGGCCTTTTCGCCGATTTCCGCCAGAACCAGACCAAGGCGCACGCGGCGCTCGGCGAGCCGCAGATATTCGGCCCGTGCTTCCTCTTCCGTCGTCTCTTCGTCGACGAAGGTGCGGCCGGCTGCTTCCAGGTCGCGGTTGACCTGAGCCCAGATGTTGTTGAACTCGGCGTCGATGAGTTTCGACGGCGCCTCGAACGAATAGGCCGCGTCCAGCTGGTCGAGAAGCTGACGCTTGACCTTCTGACGCGTCATCGCGCCGAACTGGTTCTCGATCTGGCCGCGCACGACATCGCGCAGGCGCTCAAGCGATTCAAGGCCGAGGTTCTTGGCGGTCTCGTCGTTGATCTCGAGCTCGCCGGGCTTGGAGACTTCCTTGACGGTGACGTCGAAGGTGGCTTCCTTGCCGGCCAGATTGGCCGCCTGATAATTTTCCGGGAAGGTCACGGTGACCTGCTTTTCATCACCGGCCTTGGTGCCGACCAGCTGGTCCTCGAAGCCGGGGATGAATTCCTTGGAACCCAGCACCAGCGGCTGATCTGTGCCGGCCCCGCCATTGAAGGCCTCGCCGTCGATCTTGCCGACATAGTCGATGGTGACGCGGTCCCCGATTGCCGCCTCGCCCGTCTTTGGCTCGTAGCTCCGGGCCGACTCGGCGACGCGCTGCACCTGCTCGTCGATCTCGCTGTCAGGCACGTCGAAGACCTGACGCGTCACCTTAATGTCGGAGAAATCCTTGATCTCGATTGCCGGAATGATTTCGTAGTTGAGGCGAAACTCGAAATCGGCGCCACCAGCGAGGATCTTCTCGGCTTCCTTCTCGTCCTCGGTCATGATGACTTCGGGCTGCATGGCGGCCTTCTCGCCGCGGCCGGTGATGATCGAGCGGGTCGAATCGTTGAGGATTTCGTTGACCACTTCGGCCATGAACGACTTGCCATAAACCTTGCGCAGGTGCTGCACCGGCACCTTGCCGGGGCGGAAGCCGTTGATGCGAACCTTGTTCCTGGCGTCAGAAAGACGCGCCATCAGCTTGGCTTCCATGTCACCGGCCGGCACGGTGATCTTGATCTCGCGCTTGAGACCGGAGTTGAGTGTTTCGGTGACCTGCATCGTAAAACCTTTGTTTTCACCAATGAGGCTGCCAAACGGCTCTTTTGCCGTTCACAGCCTGCCGGTATAGTTCTGCCGGGAATGGCTTTGGTACGGAACCTGGCGATTTGACCGAAAATTACGGCCCAAACTCTCCCAAACTGCGTCCCAAAATGTGAATAAGTTCTTGTTCTTCCTACTTCTTATCACATTCTGCAGAAGCGGATCGTCGCGTCCCGTCACATTCGACACGCCTTTTGTCACAGGCGAGGCTGATTTTCAACCATCTTCGCGTTCGGGCGGTTTGCCGTTATTTTGACGCGGCTCAACATCTTGTCTTCGACATTGACAGAATGATGGCTACATGGGATTGCCGGACCACGCGGGTATGGCGGAACTGGTAGACGCACCAGATTTAGGTTCTGGCGAGAGATCGTGGGGGTTCGAGTCCCTCTACCCGCACCATCGATCGACATCCATCGGCACTAATAAAGCGGCTCCTCGAACAGGGTCTTGTCGCCGTCGACGAGCGCCTTGATCTGCGCCGTACCATCGCTGGCAAGCGCCAGGCGGATACCGAACGGGCGCACGCGAATATCGTTCTGGATCGCCAGGCCTTCGCCTTCGGGCACGTAGAAGCGCTCGATCCCGTAATCGGGCGCAATCGTCGCGTCTTCTCCGCGCAAGTCCCAGCCCTGCGTAACATGGCCTGAAATGTCGGCCTCCTCCGCTCCGGCCGCCGTCGGAGCCTCGCCGAACCACGCCGTAGCCGGCGCCCAGTAACCGTCAGCGCCCTTCTTCAGCCGGACCACGATCGACGTATCGTCACTGGCGAGCTTGTCCGCCGGAACATTGGCGATCATCTTGACCGGTATGCGGGAAATCTCATAGCCAAGTATTATATAATCACCGCGCAGGAAGTCGCGGGGATCGACGGGTTCGATCTTCAGCAGCACCTCCCTGCCACTACGCAGTATCGCCGCCCGCCCCGCAATGATCCAGCTCAGGAAGCCGATTTGCACGAGCGCCAGCACCAGCGCCGAAATGACAAGCTTCTTCCCGGTCATCATGCCGTCGCTCCTGAATTGACTGGGGCGTTCAAGCGCTTCTCGACGCGGATGATGACAATCGCAAGGACGCCGAGAAGTACAGCGGCCGCAAGGAAGAAGCCGGCCGTGTCGAGCATCGATTGCAGGGTCACGACATAGATGATGGCAAGTTCGAAGGCGAACCCGAGATAGGCAAGCCAACGCAGACCCCTGCTCTCCCTTCCGGCCAGCACGATCGAAGCGACGATGCCGGCAAGGGCGATCACCGAGGCGAGGGCGAAGGCGCCATTGGAGGTGCTCTCATCGGCCAGTTCGAACTGGATCATCGCCAGGCCGGTCAGAAAGCCGAGCAGCGCATGCAGAGGCAGGCGCCCGTCAAGCTGCACAATCCTGTCGACAGGTTCTGGCGCAAAGACGCCGGCCGCGAAAAGCCCGATAGAGACGATGACCAGGGGGATCGCCACCGGCAGCGTCGCATCATGCATGGCCACCAGCATCAGATAGAAGAGCAGTGACAGGATGATCAGATGGCGCGCCGGCTGGCTGCGGGTCCAGAACGAGGCGGCGAACAACACCACCGCCATGACCACGAAGGCGTGCGGAAACGCGGTGCGGCTGAAATAATCGAACCCTTTCAAGAAAAGCCAGCCATCCGCGATGCCGACCGCAGCGACCGTCAATGGGTTGGAACGCAAAGCGACGGCCGCTATCGCCGTGCCGGTGCCCCAGGTGACCAGGGCCGACGCTTGGTCTCCGGACAAATGGTACATCTGGCCGATCAGAGCGATCGAGCCGCCGAACGAGGCCGCGGCCACGATCCACAGTGCCTCGCCGATGGCCGCGTGACCGCGTGTCTTCAACACGGCGCCACCGACATAGCCGCCAAGGATGACGGCGAAGAGGGATGCCACGCGCACCAGCCGCGGAACCGCCTCCCAGTTGGCGGCAACGAAAATCAGGATGGCGGCGCCGAACAGCAGGGCAGCCAGCATGGCCAGGATCGAGCCGAAGCTCAACGATTTCCGCTCGTTGGCGGCAACGTCCTTCGCCAGTATATTGGCCGTCGTCGCATCGATGAAACCGGCTTGCCGCCAACGCGCGATATCCGCGCCGACACGCGATGAATAGCCCCCCATTCCGCCTCTCCCCTATGATCGCCAATTTTCGGCGGCGGCCGCCAACCCCTTGACGTTACGGCATATTCTGATTCTGGCTTGTTTATGTCACTGCCGTGAAGCCTCGTTAATGTTGCATTGCACAATTTGCATTGCTGCCATGCAGCCATAGCGCTTTTAAATCGATGTAGGCCCGCCTATTTAACGTTCGTACACAAACGGAATGATCCGCAAGAAAGACGAAACGAGAACTACAATGAACCTGATCCGCAACTACCGCAACTGGCGCCGCTATCGTGACACCGTGTCCGAGCTGAGCCGCCTGAGCAACCGTGAACTGACCGACCTCGGCATCAGCCGCAGCGACATTCCCTACGTCGCCCGCAAGGCGGTCTAATTCTTCAGACCGCGAATGGTCCGAGCAAGTTTAGAAAAGAGCACGACAATGAACCTGATCCGCAACTATCGTAACTGGCGCGTCTATCGCGAGACGGTTACCGAGCTGGGTCGCCTTTCAAACCGCCAGCTGCACGATCTCGGCATCATCCGCGACGAAATCAAGATCGTTGCACGCCGCGCACTCTGACGACGGAATTTCACTGGGATCGACCTCCTCCCCGAGCCCAGTGAAGACGGTCAGCCCTTACCCTCCTCCCGAGGGTTGACCACCAAAACGGCGCCCGCCGCACCTCCTCCCGCGGCGGGCGCTGTTTCCAAAAGGGTTTCGCCCCTTGCCAAAACGCGAACGAGATTTCGTCAAAGCCGACCTCCTCCCCGGCAATGACGAATAGGCCCGACCTTCACCTCCTCCCGAAGGTTGGCCACAAAAACGGCGCCCGCCGCACCTCCTCCCGCGGCGGGCGCTGTTTCCAAAGCGAACGAAGTTCCCGAAGCGAACGCAGTTCGTCTTTCCCGAAGCGAACGCAGTTCGTCTTGCGAGGAAACGAGATTTCGTCAAAGCCGACCTCCTCCCCGGCGATGACGAATATGGCCGACCTTCACCTCCTCCCGAGGGTTGGCCCCAAAAACGACACCCGCCGGACCTCCTCCCCCGGCGGGTGTTGTTTTTTCGAGCCGCGCCTCTTCGGCCAGGCGGTTCCCGACATCGCCCCTAGACAATTGCAATCGCCTCGATGAGCGATTATTCCGGCGCAGATGAACAAAACTCCAATCCACATCATCGGCGGCGGTTTGGCCGGGTCGGAAGCTGCGTGGCAAGCAGCACAGGCCGGCGTACCGGTCATTCTGCACGAAATGCGCCCGGTTCGCGGCACCGATGCGCACAAGACTGATGGGCTGGCCGAGCTGGTCTGTTCCAATTCCTTTCGCTCGGACGATGCGCAAAACAATGCCGTTGGCCTTCTGCACGCCGAGATGCGGCTGGCCGGCTCGCTGATCATGAGCGCCGGCGACGCCAGCCAGGTGCCGGCCGGCGGCGCGCTTGCCGTGGACCGGGACGGCTTTTCCGACAGGGTGACAAGGGCCCTCGAAGCGCACCCCCTGATCACCATCCAGCGCGAGGAAGTGCCCGGCCTGCCACCGGCGGACTGGGATCAGGCGATCGTCGCCACCGGGCCGCTGACCGCGCCTTCGCTTGCCCAGTCTATCGCTGACGCAACGGGCGCCGATGCGCTGGCCTTCTTCGACGCCATCGCGCCGATCGTCCACTTCGACACGATCGACATGGATATTTGCTGGTTCCAGTCGCGTTACGACAAGGTCGGGCCGGGCGGCACCGGCAAGGATTACATCAACTGTCCGATGGACAAGGAGCAGTACCTTGCCTTTGTGCAGGCGCTTGTCGATGGCCAGAAGACCGAATTCAAGCAATGGGAAGGCACGCCCTATTTCGATGGCTGCCTGCCGATCGAGATCATGGCCGAGCGCGGCGTCGAGACGCTCCGCTATGGCCCGATGAAGCCAATGGGACTGACCAATGCGCACAATCCGACGGTGAAGGCCTATGCTGTCGTGCAGTTGCGCCAGGACAATGCGCTGGGCACGCTCTACAACATGGTCGGATTCCAGACCAAGCTGAAGCATGCCGAACAGGTGCGCGTATTCCGCACTATTCCGGGCCTGCAAAACGCCGATTTTGCCCGTCTGGGCGGCCTGCACCGCAATACCTACATCAACTCGCCGACTCTGCTCGACGCCTCTCTGCAGCTGAAGTCGCGCCCCGGCCTGCGCTTCGCCGGCCAGATCACCGGCTGCGAGGGCTATGTCGAGAGCGCCGCGATCGGCCTGTTGGCCGGACGCTTCGCGGCCGCCGAGAGGCTCGGCCATGCACCATCGCTGCCGCCGCTCACCACGGCCTTCGGTGCGCTGCTCAACCATATCACCGGTGGCCATATCGTTTCCGATGACGAACCGGGGAAGCGCTCCTTCCAGCCGATGAACGTCAATTTCGGCCTGTTCCTCCCGGTCGAGGCGCCGAAAACCGAGGGCAAGCGCATGCGCGGCAAGGACAAGACCGTCGCCAAGCGCCATGCAATCACATCGCGGGCCCTCTGTGACTGCCGGCAATGGCTTGGGCTGCCGGCGCGAACCGCCGAAGCCGCGGAATAGCGACGGCGCCGCAACCAGTCTGTCGCTTACGCCCAGCCCTTGGTCGCGCGATGCAGAAGCAGCCAGTGCCGGTGCAGCACCGACAGTCGCGCCACGCTGTGCAGCGGAGAATGGCGTTCCAGTTTCGTCAGATAGGCACGCGACAGCGCCACCGATAGGAACGCCGGGCGCAAAGACACCGGCAGCCCGGCAGCGTCTCGCTCGAAAGCCGACAGATGTTCGCGCGCCAGCGCAATCATTGCCTCCACGGCGCGCTGCGCACCGGGCCCGCCATCGCCCTGAACAAACTCTTCCGGCGATGATCCCGCCGCTGCCAGGAGATCGGCCGGGACGAAGCACTGCCCGCGCTTGCGATGCAGCGGCAACAAGAGCAGGAGGCCGGTCATGGCTTGCGCACAGCCTGCCCTGCCCGCCAGTTCGGCAAAGCGAGGCGCCGCGATGGGGTCGAGCACCATCGCCGCCAGCTGGATCAGGGCCGCCGCGGTCTCGCCGCAATAGCCTTCGAGATCGGTGCGTGACGGCATCGGATCATCGTACAGGTCGAAGATGCGCGCTTCGAGCATGTTGTCGAAGGCCGCCTTTGGCAGACCGTACGCGGCGATGGTGGCGTTCAAGGCCTCGGCCGTGGGATGGCCGGCACCCGCCTCCCCGCCGGCCGCGATGACATCGCGCCACCATTGCAACCGCACCTCGCCCGGCAAGGTCTCGCGTATGCGATCGCGAATACCGGCGATCTCGGCATTGAAGGCATAGAGCGACAACAATCCATCGCGCTTGTCGGCCGACGCGTAGAGCGCCGTGAGGTAACGATCATGGTCGGCGCTTCGCACCGCCTCCATGACGATTCCGGCGTTCGCGGACATCAGTCCACGGCGATGAGCGCGGCGGCCACGGCGCGGTCTTCGGCCAGCAGGACATTGTAGGTTCGCACCGCCGCTCCGGTCGACATCGGGTCTGCCCCGATGCCGGCCGCCTTTAGCGCCGCGCGCAATGCCGCGGGCAAGGGTCGGAGATCTCTCCCCATGCCGACCAGCAGGATCTCGATCTTGTCGGCCTCCGCCAGCACCCGGTCGAAATCCGGCACGTTGAGCGCCAGAGCATCCTTGGGCTCCCAGCCATGGATGCCGGACGGCAGACAAAGCAGCGAGCCGCGGTGCGACATGTCGGCGAAGCGGAAGCCGCCATTGCCATAGGCCTCGATAGGCGCACGACCGGGGAAATGCGCCTCGCGGATAAGGATGCCTTTGCCGCTCACCGTCCTGTCATCCCTTCGGGGCGGCCCTTCAGGTTGCGACCGCCTTGCCGCCGCTGATCGGCTTTTCCTCGTCGGCTGTCGAAGCCTGCGGCCTCAGCTTGAAAAGGATCAGCAATGGCGCGGCGATGAAGATCGACGAATAAGTGCCGAAGATGACGCCGAACAGCATCGCCAGCGTGAAAGAACGGATTACCTCGCCGCCGAACAACACCAGCGCCAACAGCGCCAGGCTGGTCGTCACCGAGGTCAGCGTTGTTCTCGACAGCGTCTCGTTGATGGCATTGTTGAGGAGCTGCGGCAGCGGCATGCGCTTGTATTTGCGGAGGTCCTCTCGAACGCGGTCGTAGACCACGATCGTGTCGTTGAGCGAGTAGCCGATGATGGTCAGGATCGCCGCCAGCGATGATTGGTTGAATTCGAGCCCGGTTATGACGAAGAAGCCGAGCGTCATGACAACATCGTGCACCGTAGCGATAATGGCGCCCACTGCGAACTGCCACTCGAAGCGGAACCAGACATAGACAAGGATGCCAATCAGCGCGACGATCATCGCGAGCGTGCCCTGCTTGGCCAATTCGCCCGAAACCGTCGGCCCGACCACCTCGACGCGGCGGAAATCATACTGGTCCTGCAACTCGCCGCGAACCTTGTCGATCACGGTCTGCTCGGCATTTTCACCGGCATCCTGCGTGCCGACCCGGATCAGCACGTCGTTCGGCGCGCCGAACTGCTGCACCTGCACTTCGCCGATATTGAGTTCCGTCAAGCGGTTGCGGATATCGCCAATATTGGCGTCACCACTCTTGGACTGCACCTCGATCAGTGAACCGCCCTTGAAATCGATGCCGTAATTGATGCCGACGGTCATGAACAGCACGACGGACAGGATCGACAATGTGCTCGACAGCGCGAAGGTCCACCGGCGGATGCCCATGAACGGGATCTTCGTGCCGGGCGGGACAAAGGTGATCGGAGCGCGCGGCAATTCCTTCGGACGTGCGCGCCGAAGCCAGATCGACACCAGCAGGCGGGTGAACGTGAAGGCGGTGAAGACCGTGGTCAGGATGCCAATGGCATAGGTAATGGCGAAACCCTTGACCGGTCCGGTGCCGAGATAAAACAGCACGACCGTGGCGATCAGCGACGTGACGTTGGAATCGACGATGGTCGCCAGCGCCTTGGAGAAGCCGGTGTCGATCGCCTGGATCACGGAGCGGCCGGCGCGCCGCTCTTCGCGGATACGCTCGTAGATCAGCACGTTGGAATCGACCGCCATGCCGATGGTCAGGACGATACCGGCAATACCGGGCAAGGTCAGCGTCGCTCCAAGCAGGGAGAGCACGCCGACGATCATCGCCACATGCACAGCCAGCGCGATGTTGGCGAGGAAGCCCAGGAAGCCGTAGGCAATGAACATGAAGGCGACGACGAGGATCGAGCCGATGATGCCCGCCACCTTGCCGGCATGGATCGAGTCCTGGCCGAGGCCCGGGCCGACGGTACGTTCTTCGATGACGGTCAATGTCGCCGGCAACGCACCGGCACGCAGCAGCACAGCCAGGTCATTGGCGCTCTGTGCGGTGAAATTGCCGGATATCTGTCCCGTCCCACCCAGGATCGCCTCACGGATCTGCGGCGCCGAGATCACCTGGTTGTCGAGCACGATGGCGAACAGCTTGCCGACATTCTGGGCGGTCGCCTGGCCGAAGCGGGCTGCGCCCTTGGAATCGAAGCGGAACGAGACCACCGGCTCATTGTTTTGGGAATTATAGGTTGCCTGGGCATCGACGAGGTTCTCGCCCGATACGATGACGCGGTTCTCGATCAGATACGGGACCGGCGGGTCGTCCTGCGAATAGAGGACCGATGACCCGGCCGGAGGACGGCCTTTCATCGCATCCTGCACCGGCATCGACTGGTCGACCATCTGGAAGGTCAACTTGGCCGTCTGGCCGAGAATTTCCTTCAGCCTTTGCGGGTCCTGCAGGCCCGGTACCTGGACCAGGATCCGGTCGTCGCCTTGCCGCTGCACGATCGGTTCGGTCGTGCCGAGCTCGTTGACGCGACGCTCGACAACCTCGATCGACTGCGTCAACGCGGTCGACGTGCGGTACTTGATGCCGGCATCGGTCACATTGAACTTGAGCAGGCCCGGCTCGGAATCGTCGAGCGTCATTTCCTGGATGGAACCGCCGGTGAAAAGTCCTGCGGCCACCGGATCGGTCAGCGATTTCAGCGCTTTCTTGGCCGCATCGAGCTGGGCGGGATCGGTGATGCGGACCTGCAACGTCCGCCCCGTGCCGGCGAGACCGGTATAGCCTATCTTGGCATCGCGCAGCAGCGTCCGTATCTCGTCGCGCGTCGTCTCGAGCCGATCCTTGATCAGATCGTTCTGGTTCATCTCGAGGAGGATGTGCGAGCCACCCTGAAGGTCGAGGCCGAGCGTCATCTGGCGCTTCGGCACCCAGCTCGGCAGCTGGGCCAGGGTACTCGCGGGAAAGAGATTGGGCGCGGCGAGGATCACCGTGATGGCCACGGCCACCCAGATCAGGATCATCTTGAAGCGCGAGAAATACAGCATATGGCGTCGTCCGTCAGAGCGTGTCCGCGGATCGCTCCGCCTGAAATTGGGTTATTTCTTGGCGTTCTGGTTGGCCACCGGCTCGCCCTTGACGCGCACGTCGGCGATTGTCGAGCGCAATGCGGTCACCTTGAGGCCGCTGCCGAGATCGACCTCGAGCTCGTTGTCGTCGATGACCTTCGTCACCTTGCCGACAAAGCCGCCGCCGGTGATGACCGTGTCGCCACGACGCACCGCCGCCAGCATCTCGCCGCGCTTCTTCAGCTGTGTGCGCTGCGGCCTGATGATCAGGAAGTACATGATGACGAAAATCAGGACAAACGGCAGAATGCTGATGAGCATGTCGGGAGACGTGCCGCCGATGCCTTGCGCGTATGCCGGTGTCACGAACATCGAGGAACTCCTGAATTTGGAAAACAGCCGCCACGCCGGATCCTGGCGTTGGCGGCCCTGAAATTTGGCCGGAATATAGTCGGTAAACTTGTCAATGCAACTGCGCGGCCGGGCAAATCGGCTGCTTTTCCGGCCTCTCGGGCCGTGTTAGAGCATGATGGCGAAGAGCACGAGACTGTTTCCGCAAAAGATTACGTTCGCGCAGAAGGTTACAACGGGTTTCGCGCATGGCGGAATCGGCGACCTTTGCGCAGCCCGCATCAATCCCAATCAGCAAGCAGAAGACAGACATGACCGACAGCAGCCTGGACGCCCTGAACAGCAAGCTCGACCGCCTGATCGAGGCGGTCGGCCGGCTGGCAAGACCCCCGGTCCCTGAAACGGACCTTGCCGGCGCCGATTGCTTCGTCTGGCAAGCCGATCCCGGCTATCTTGAGCCGGTGCGCAAGGTAAACCGCGTCGACATCGGTCTGATCCGTGGCGTCGACCGCGTCCGCGACATCCTGGTGGACAACACCGAACGCTTCGCCGCCGGGCATGCCGCCAACAACGTGTTGTTATGGGGCGCGCGCGGCATGGGCAAATCGTCGCTGGTCAAGGCCGCGCATGCCGAGATCAACGCCAAGGCAAGATCCGACATGCCGCTCAAGCTCATCGAGATCCACCGCGAGGACATCGATACGCTGCCGAAGCTCATGGCTTTGCTGAAGGCCGCTCCGTTCCGCTTCATCCTGTTTTGCGACGACCTCTCCTTCGACCACGACGACACGTCCTACAAATCGCTCAAGGCGGCACTCGAAGGCGGTGTCGAGGGCCGACCGGCCAATGTCATCTTCTACGCCACATCGAACCGCCGCCACCTCCTGCCGCGCGACATGATCGACAACGAGCGCTCCACCGCCATCAACCCGTCGGAAGCGGTCGAAGAGAAGGTTTCGCTGTCCGATCGTTTCGGCCTCTGGCTCGGCTTCCACAAATGCTCGCAGGACGAATATCTCGATATGGTCAGCGGCTATGCCAACCACCACGGCCTCGACATCGAGCCTGACCAATTGCGTGCCGAGGCGCTTGAATGGGCGACGACGCGCGGCAGTCGTTCCGGCCGCGTGGCCTGGCAGTTTACTCAGGACCTGGCCGGGCGCCTCGGCAAGCCGCTGAAGGACTGATCTTCACAACATGCAATTGAAAAAGCCCGCTCCTTGCGGAGCGGGCTGAGCGGACGGGCCGGACTGGAGGACAGACGGCCCGCAAATCGCTTTTCTTGTTCTATTCGAGAAAGCCCGAAGGATCGACCGGCGCCGAATTCTTGCGCACTTCGAAGTGGAGCTTAGGCGAGTCCGTCGTGCCGCTCATGCCCGACAGCGCGATCTCCTGGCCGCGCTTGACCTTCTGGCCACGCTGAACCTCGATCGAACTGGCGTGGCCGTAGACGGTGACCAGGCCGTTCTCATGGCGGACCAGCACCGTGTTGCCGAATTCCTTGAGGCCGTCGCCGGCATAGATGACGACGCCGTTCTCCGCCGCCTTGACCGGCGTTCCCGTCGGCACGGCGATGTCGACACCGTCCTTGCCGCCACCGAAACCGGAGATCACCCGGCCGCGCACCGGCCAGCGCATCTTGCCGATGCCGGTAGCATCGGGAGCGACGGCGTCGTCGTCTTCGGCCTGCTGGATGACCTTATCCTTCTTCGGCGGCGTGTAGGAGGCCAGTGTTTCCGACGGCGTGGCCTTCGCCGCGGGCTGTGTGGTGGCCGTGGTGACCGGATCGACCTTCGCCGGTTTGGCGGTGGCGACCGTTGTTGTTGCGCCGGCCGCGGGCACCTTCAGGGTCTGGCCGATCTTGAGCACGCCATCCTGCAAGCCGTTGGCCTGCTTCAGGGCAACGGGGCCGACCCCGGTCTTTCTGGCGATGGAGGACAATGTATCGCCCGACTGGACCGTATAGGTGCCGGCAGAACTGGTCGCCTTGGCCTCGGCCACCTGCGGCTTAGACGCCTTGGGTTGGTTCGCGGAGGCCGAAGCGTCTACCGGAGAGGCGGACTTGCCGTCCTTGGGCTTCGGCTGCTGCGGCAGCACCGCGACCTTCTGCGGCGCGGTTGCCGGCAGGTCGTGCTTGCTGTCCTTGCCCGGCTTGGCCTCGGCGACTTTCGGCTCGGCCTTGCTGGAATAGGCGTAGGCCGGGATGACCAGCTTCTGGCCCGTCTTCAACCCTTTGGTGGGGCTAAGCCCGTTGACCTTCATGATGACGTCGCTCGGCACATGATAGCGCTGGGCAAGGCCGGAGATGGTCTCGCCATCCCTGACGACGATTTCGGTCGCATGCGGAGAGCCGGCAGGAGCCATGCGCGGCGCGTCGGGTTGCGAGACCTTGAAGGGCGACCCGGTCGGAGCAACCGGGCCCGTGCTTGCCCTGTCGAGCGGAGGGGCCGAAGCGGTGTGGACCGGCCGTGAGGCCGGAGCCGACATGGGAGCCGGCTGCGATTGGGCAACGGGCGGCGGCAGCGGCCGGGACGAAACCGGCTCCAGGCTTGACCGGCTGACCGACTGCGTGTGGGCGCCGTCGAGCGGCGCGGCTGCGACATCGCCCGGATAAGGCTGCGCGGCGTCCTGCTTGTTGATGATGTTGCGCTGATTGTTGGTCGATGAAGTAAAGACGTCATCGACACTGTTGAAGCGCGAAGCCTGGGAACTGCATCCTGCCGCAACCCCCGCGACCATGAGCACGGCGCACCCACGCGCCAGATTGCGTCCGTTTGCCTTCAAAACACTGAATTGCATCGCACTGACCCGCACATACCCGGTACAAACTAGGCATGATTAAAGCGCGTTAATGTTACTCGTCGGTTAACCCGATGGAATCCGACGCAAATTTTCTTAAAATGTTTGGGGAGTTGCGTTGGCGATGTCCGAAAGCAGTTGGACAATGCCAGGACAGGCCGATTTGGCGATCGCCTGTTGTGATCTATGGTTTGCTAGAGGATGTTGGCCAGGCTGCGCAGGATCGGCTGCAGCCGCACCAGGCCTATATCCTCGCGTTCGAAACGGCTGCCGACCTTGGTCAGCTTAGCCAGCATCTGCTCACCCTCTTCAGGCCCGATCGGAGCGATGACCACGCCGCCGCTCGACAATTGATCGAGCAGGAAGCGCGGCAGGCTGTCGAAGGCGGCCCAGGCGACGATGCGATCGAAAGGGGCCTCATTGGGCAACCCGCCGGACGCGTCGGCCTGACGAACGATGACGTTGCCGATGCCGAGCGCCTCGAATCGCTGCCTGGCCTGTTCGACCAGTGTTTTGTAGCGATCGGCGGTGACGACGCGCGATGCCAGTCGCGACATTACGGCCGCGGTGTATCCGGAGCCGGTGCCGATCTCGAGCACGCGGTTGCCCTGTTCTATCGCTAGAGCGGCGATAACGGCGGCTTGAAGGTCGGCGCCCTCGATTGCCTCGCCGCATTCGATCGGCAGCATTCGGTCCGACCATGCAATCGAATGATATTGGGCGCCGAGGAAGCCGCGGCGCGGCGTTGCCTCGAAAGCGGTGATCAACGGCTTCGGCACCGTTCCCCTGCCGCGCAGCCGCAGCAGGAAGGCGGCGAACCCTTCGCGATCATCGATTGGGAGGCCCTGGTTCATGCAAGCGCCTTGCTCAGCTGGTCCCGGATCTCATGCGCCGTGAGGTCGAGCTGCAACGGCGTCACCGACACCAGCCTGTTGCGCATGGCATGCAGATCGCTGCCCTGCTTGCCCTCCACCGACTCGCGGCCGAAGCGCAGCCAGTAGTAAGGCAGCCCCCGTCCATCCCGGCGCTCTTCCACCGACAGGCTGTGCACCAGCTTGCCCTGGGAGGTGACCACGGTTCCAGCGACCTCCTCCGCCCGACAATTGGGAAAATTGACATTGAGCAGCACGCCATCCGGAAGCGGCGTCGCCACGAGCTTCTCGAGCAAAGCCGGGGCCAGCGCCTCGGTCGTCTCATAGGGGACGACGCGATCCTCGCCGGCATAGCTGTAGGCTTGGCTGAGCGCGATCGAGCGAATGCCGAGCAGCGCGCCTTCCATGGCACCCGCGACGGTTCCCGAATAGGTGACGTCGTCGGCGATGTTGGCGCCGGAGTTGATCCCGGACAGGATCAAGTCGGGTGCCGCGGGAAGGATCTTCTTGACGCCCATGATGACGCAATCAGTCGGCGTGCCGCGCACGGCAAAATGCTTCTCGCCGATCCTGCGCAGCCGCAGCGGCTCCGAGATCGACAGCGAATGCGCGTAGCCGGATTGATCCTGCTCCGGCGCCACCACCCAGACATCATCGGAGAGCGTGCGGGCGACGCGCTCGAGCGATGCCAAGCCCTCGGCATGAATGCCGTCGTCATTGGTCAAAAGAATGCGCATTATTTCGGTTCGATTTTTTCCAGCCCGCCCATGTAAGGCCGCAGCACTTCAGGAATCGTTACGCTGCCATCCTCGTTCTGATAGTTTTCGATGACGGCAATCAGCGCGCGGCCGACGGCGGTGCCCGAACCGTTGAGCGTATGGACGAAGCGGTTGCCCTTGCCATCCCTGTCCTTGTAGCGGGCGTCCATCCGGCGTGCCTGGAAATCGCCGCACACCGAGCAGGAAGAGATTTCGCGATAGGCGTTCTGCCCGGGCAGCCAGACCTCGATGTCATAGGTCTTGCGCGCGCCGAAACCCATGTCGCCAGTGCACAGCGTCATGGTCCGGAACGGCAGGCCGAGCCGCTTGAGCACCTCCTCGGCGCATTGCGTCATCCGCTCGTGTTCGTCGAGGGAGGATTCCTGGTCGGTGATCGACACTAGTTCGACCTTGTAGAACTGGTGCTGGCGCAGCATGCCGCGCGTGTCCCGCCCGGCCGACCCTGCTTCCGAGCGGAAACACGGCGTCAGTGCGGTGTAGCGCAACGGCAGTTTTTCATGCGCCGTGATGTCCTCACGCACAAGGTTCGTAAGCGGCACCTCCGCTGTCGGGATGAGACCCAGCCTGCCCTCGCCATGCGGTGTGAAGAACAGGTCCTCCTCAAATTTCGGCAATTGATTGGTGCCGAAAAGCACGTCGTCCTTGACCATCAGCGGCGGAATGATTTCCTCGTAACCGTGCTCGGTCGTGTGCAGGTTGAGCATGAACTGACCGAGCGCGCGTTCCATCCGCGCCAGTCCACCCTTCAAGACCGTAAAGCGCGACCCGGACAGCTTCGCCGCCCGCTCGAAATCCATCATGCCGAGCGCTTCTCCGATCTCGAAATGCTCCTTCACCCAGTTCGGCCGCGTCGCCGCCTTGCCGACGACATGCTTGACCACATTGTCGTGCTCGTCCTTGCCGACCGGCACATCGTCAAGCGGCACGTTGGGAAGCACGGCCAGCGCGTCGTTCAGCGCCTTGTCCAGCTCGCGTTCGCGCGCCTCGCCATTCTGGATGAACGTCTTGATCTCTCCGACTTCGGCTTTCAGCCGTTCCGCAAGCGCGGCATCGCCCGCACGCATGGCGTTGCCGATCTCCTTCGAAGCGGCGTTGCGGCGCTCCTGCTTGGTCTGAAGCTCGGTGACATGTTCACGCCGCGCCTCGTCGGCGGCAATCAGCCCGTCGACCGTGGACTGCGCGTCCCCGGCCGACCAGGAGCGCTTGACCAGTGCCTCCACCAGGGCCTTCGGGTTGTCGCGAATCCATTTGATATCAAGCATGGTTTGAACGCTCCTGAGCTAAGGCCGAGGGCGTAAACCGCATCCTTGATCGATGCAAGATGAGGCTGGGCGCCGGTTGTCGTTTTCCGCCGCGCGCCCTTCTCGCTGCTAAGAGGCAGCCGGTGCCGGAGGCTCGTCAGGGGCCTTGTCGGCCACGCTTTCGGCGGCTTCCCGCCTCTCGCGCGCCAATCGCTGCTTCTCCTGGTCCCGCTCGATCCACCGCGCGGCCCAGATCGAGACCTCGTAGAGAAGGATGGTCGGGATCGCCAGGCCGATCTGGCTCATCGGATCGGGCGGCGTCAGGACGGCGGCAACGACAAAGGCGATGACGATCGCCCATTTTCGCTTCTCGGCCAGCGCTTTCGACGACAGCATGCCAACCCGCGTCATCAGGCTGGTCACCACGGGCAGCTGGAACACCAGGCCGAAGGAGAAGATCAGCGTCATGATCAGGCTGAGATACTCGGACACTTTCGGCAGCAGCGAAATCTGCACCTGATCGTCCGTGCCGGCCTGCTGCATGGCGAGGAAGAACCACATCACCATCGGCGTGAAGAAGAAATAGACCAGCGACGCGCCCATAAGGAACAGGATCGGCGACGCAATCAGGAACGGCAGGAAGGCATTGCGCTCGTTCCTGTAGAGGCCGGGCGCGATGAACTTGTAGATCTGCGTGGCGATCAGCGGAAAGGCGATGACCATGCCGCCGAACATGGCAAGCTTGACCTGGGTGAAGAAGAATTCCTGTGGGGCGGTGTAGATCAACTCGACCTTGTGCGGATCGAGCCCGGCCCATTCGGTCGCCCATTTGAACGGGACGACAAGGAGATTGAATAGCCTTTTGGCGAAGAAGAAGCAAAGCAGGAAGGCGACGAAGAAGCCGCCGAGCGACCAGATCAGCCGCCTGCGCAGCTCGATCAGGTGTTCCATGAGCGGTGCGGACGATTGTTCGATCTCGTCCTTTTCCTTGTCCGAAACGCTCACTTGGCGGCTCCCGCCGTCTTCGTTGCCGCGGGCTCCTCGGGCTGGGCTGGTTGCGACTCGGATGCCGCCGAGGGCATGGCCGCGCCCTTCTTGACGGCCGCAGGCCTAGCGACTTTGGGCAGTTCGGGCTTCGCCGCCGTTCCGGCTTTCGCTGACGCCCTGGAGGCGGCCTTCGCCTTCGCGTCCGGGGCTTTCATCGGTGAGGAGGCGTTCACCACGGCTGGTGACGCGTTGGCCGGCGCCGCCGATGCTGGTTTTGTCGATATGCCCTTGCTGCTTCTTTTCGCCGCCGACGGCTTGGGCGATGGGACCGCTCCCGCTGACAGCGACGACGTCATCACCGATTCATCGGTCATTGCCGGAAACACCGGTACCGCTGCGGCCACGTCTTCCGGACCGCTGACACCAGGCATTTCCGTCGCGCCATTTTTCAACGGTTCCGCCGGCAGCGGCGTCGAAGCAGCTGACGTCGTTGGATCAGCTGCGGGCTTCGGCTTCATTGCCGCGTCGACACCCGCCCGCACGTCGGCCGCCGCCTTTTCGAACGGATTGAGCTGCTTGCGGATTTCGGCAGCCGGACTGAGGCCTCTGAGCTCGTCGACGGATTTCTTGACGTCGTCGAGCTCCGCCTCCTTGAGCGCCTCGTTGAACTGCTTCTGGAAGTCGGACGCCATGGCGCGCAGCTTGGCCGTCGTCCGGCCGAAAGTGCGCAGCATATTGGGCAAATCCTTGGGTCCGACGACCACGATCATAACGATCGCGATGACCAGCATTTCGGTCCAGCCGACTTCAAACATGGCACTGTGTTCCGACTAGAACCTTGGGTTCAGCTCTTGCTGACCTTTTCCTTCACGCCCGAAACGGTCTCGTCGGCGCGGTGCTCGACGGTGCGCTTGTCCTCGGCGACGTCATCGTCGGCCATGCCCTTCTTGAAGCTCTTGATGCCTTTGGCCATATCGCCCATGAGCTCGGGGATCTTGCCGCGGCCGAACACCAGCAGCACGATGACCAGCACGATCATCCAGTGCCAAATCGAAAATGAACCCATAGCAAATCTCTCTCGAATGTTTTCCCTGGCGATGATCTATGCGGTTTCGCGTTGGGATTCAAACACAACTGCGACAGAGTTTATGAAAGGGTGCTGGATGTCACGCGTTTTTAGCGCGACGGCCCGCTACGAATCCGCGCATCCTGGTCAGCTTGGACGTCGTTTCCAGTCAATCTTCCGTGACGCGCGGCGTCAGCAGGCCTAGCTCCTCGAGATCGATGTCGGTCAGTGCATCCTCGTCGTCGCTCAGCGCGTCGGGGTCAGCCGGCGGCTGTGGAATGGAAAAGTTCGATGGCATGCGGCCCGACAGCAGTCCTGCCCCCTTCAATTCCTCCATGCCGGGAAGATCGCGAATCTCCTCCAGCGCGAAATGGTCGAGGAAAGTGTCGGTCGTGCCATAGGTGACGGGCCGTCCAGGCGTGCGGCGGCGGCCACGCATGCGCACCCACTCCGTTTCCAGAAGCGTGTCGAGCGTGCCCTTCGAGGTCTCGACGCCCCTGATGTCCTCGATCTCAGCCCGTGTGACGGGCTGATGATAGGCAATGATCGCCAGCACTTCGAGCGCTGCCCGCGACAGTTTCCGCTGTTGCACGCTGTCGCGGCTCATGAGGAAAGCCAGATCGCCCGCCGTGCGGAACGCCCAGGCATCGCCGATCCGCAACAGGTTGACACCGCGGCGCGCATAGATCCGCTGCAGTTCAAGCATGGCGGCAGAGATGTCGATGCCATCGGGCAGCCGCGCAGCGAGTTGCTTTTCGCTGACGGGCTCGGCACTGGCGAACACGATCGCCTCGGCCATGCGTATGGCTTCCGCCATGTGCAGCCGCTCGGCCGGGCTCTGGGCCGGCTCAACCGCGTCGGGAAACAGGTCCCGCTCGGGCGGGTCACCGGCCTTGAACGGGATGACGGAAGCGTTGGCGCGTTCGCTCATGAGGCCACCCCGACTGCCTTGGTTGCATGCCTGCGGCCACGCAGATAGATCGGCGCGAAAGTATGGTCTTGCCGCACGTCCATCGTTCCGTCGCGCACCAGTTCCAGCGTCGCCGCAAACGAACTGGCGATGGCCGTTCGCCGTTCTTCCGGACTGGTCATGTACACGATCAGGAAACTATCTAATGTCGTCCAGTCGCCGACGGCTCCGACGAGGCGAGTCAGGATTTCTCGGGCGTCCTTGAGCGACCAGACGCCGCGCCTGGCGATCGTCACATTGTTGACGGCCTGCTTCTGCCGTTGTTGGGCATAGGCGGTAAGAAGGTCGTATAGCGATGCCGAATAGGCATTGCGCCTGTCGACGATGACCATTTCCGGCATGCCGCGCGCAAACACATCGCGGCCGAGCCGATTGCGGTTGACCAGACGTGCCGCCGCATCGCGCATGGCTTCGAGCCGTTTCAGCCGGAATTGCAGCACCGCGGCCATTTCCTCGCCGCTTTCCCCCTCGTCACCGGGCTGCTTAGGGATCAACAATTTCGACTTGAGGAACGCAAGCCATGCCGCCATCACAAGGTAATCGGCGGCGAGTTCCAACCGCAGCGACCTCGCCGTATCGACGAACCTCAGATATTGCTCAACCAGCGCCAGGATGGAAATCCGCGCCAGGTCGACCTTCTGGGTGCGAGCCAGATGCAGCAGGAGGTCGAGCGGACCTTCGAAGCCGGCCACATCGACGACAAGCGACGGATCGCCGGTCACGCGCGACTCGTCATTTTCGGCCCATAGACGGTCCATCGGTGCCGGCTTCGGGGCCTTGCTGTCCAATGTCTCCGCCACGTATCGTTCTTTCCTGATCTCAGGCCACCGCATCGAAAAAGGTAGCGAATTCGGCGCGTATTTCGGCTTCGTCCGCCGTGTCACGGTCCTTGATATAGGTCAGCGCCCGTTTGGCGCGCTCCAGCGATGTGCCTTCGAGGCCGGTGGTGCGCGACGCGATGCCGGCCATTTCCTCGAAAACGCCATTGCAGTGAAGGACCAGATCGCAGCCCGCCGCAAGGATCGACGCCGCCTTTGTCGGGAAATCCCCAGAAAGCGCCTTCATGGACGTGTCGTCGCTCATCAGCAGCCCGTCGAAGCCGATCTCGCGACGAATGATCTCATCGATGACCTTGCCCGAGGTAGTGGCCGGATTGTTGGGATCGATCGCGCTGTAGACGACATGCGCCGTCATCGCCATCGGCAGATGGCTGAGCTCCTTGAACGGGGCGAAATCATGCCGCTGCAGATCGCTGAGCGAAGCATCGACGACCGGCAATTCGAAATGCGTGTCGGCAAAGGCTCGCCCGTGGCCGGGAATGTGCTTCATGACAGGTAGCACCCCGCCGGACATCAGCCCTTCCGCCGCGGCTCTGCCGAGTTCGATGACCGGTCTCGGGTCCTTGCCGTAGGCCCGCGCGCCGATGACGTCGCTGGCGCCCTCGATCGGCACGTCGAGCACCGGCAGGCAATCGGCTGAGATGCCGTAGCGCAGCAGATCGAAGGCATGCAGCCGCGCCAGCAGCCAGGCTGCGCGGGCGCCGGCGTCGTGGTCGTCGCGCCACAAGGCGCCAAGGGCGGCGCCGGCAGGATAGTTCGGAGCCAGCGGCGGCCGCAGGCGCTGCACGCGGCCACCCTCCTGGTCGATGAACACCAGCGCGTCCGGGCGCCCGACGCAGTCACGCATCTGCGCGACGAGATCGCGGATCTGCTCGGCCTCGCTGATGTTGCGAGCAAACAGGATGAAGGCCCAAGGGCATTCATTGCGATAGAAATTGATTTCCTCGCGGGTGAGTGATTTCCCGGCACAGCCGAGGATCATGGATTTTGATTCGGTCATGCCGACAGTCTAGGGCTTCCCGCGGCCGAAGGGAATCGTCGCGGCTCGGATGCAGTCATGCACCAGCTCTGTCTCCACATGAAAAAAGCCGGCGCGGTCTCGGACCGCGCCGGCTTTCAGCTTGAATGACCGTCTAGCGCGAGACGAAGCAGTTGCCGCCGGCAGCCTTGTAGCTGGTACACAGGTTGATCGCGTCGTTGCGAGACTGCGCGGGAACGCGAACACGATAGAACGTGCCCTTCCCGGCGATCTCGGCCTTGACGATATTGGCGGTACGACCGGCGAGCACGCTGCCGTACCGCCGCTGCAGGTCCTGATAGCTCGACTGGGCACTTTCGACCGTGGGCTGCGAAGCGATCTGCATCGACCACGAACCGCCGCTGGCAGCGGTCGATGCCGGATCTATGGACGCAACCTGGTCGGGCTTGACCTCGCCGACCACGTCGACCGGCTGGTCGGATGGGCGCTGCGGCGCCACCGGAACCTTCGCCGGCGTATTGGCCGACTGAGCCTCTGCCTTTGGCTTGGCTGCAGGCTTGAGCGCTGACTCTTCAACAGCCTGCGCCGCCGGCGGCGGGACGGTGCCGGTCTGGTCAGCATCAGCTTGCGTGGACGGTGCGACATGCTGCGGCGCAGGGTCGGCCGGTTCGGTCGCGGCGACCTGCGGGGCGGCCGGTGCCGCGTCCTCGCGCGCCACCAACGAACCGTCCGATTTGACCACCATGGTCTTCACCTTGCGGGGCGCGACGGCGATCACGTTGGCGCCCTGGTCGCTGTCCTGCAGCACCTGGGCGATGCGATCCTCTGATTTCGGCGCCGGCGCCGCTGCATCATCCGCCGCGTCGGCGCTGTCGCCCACCGCGTCAGCATCATTGGCGGCATCAGCCGAAAGATCGATGGCCCGGGCCGGATCCTTGGCCTGCACGTCCACCGGCTCTTCGCTGTTCGTGACCAGTTTTTCCTGGACCGGCTCGGTGGGCTTCGCGCCCTTCACAACTGCGTCGTAGACCTTGTTATCCTGGTTCGGCACGACGGTCCCGCCCGGGTTTTCGGGCTTGACCTTGATCGGGCTGTTGTCGGCCTTGACGATTACCGGCGGCTCGTTGCCACCCTTGCCGCCCAGCGACAGCGCAAAGGCGCCAAGGCCGCCAACGACAGCCACCGCGCCGACGATCGCCACGATGAACAGCCCACGTCCCCGCGAGGGTCTCGCGGCTTCGCGCTCGCCAATGCCCGGAACAGTCATCGCCTCGTCAAGCTCGGGATCATAGTCGAGCTCGTCGACGGTGAAATCGTCCGCCTGCTGGCTGCCTGGAAGATTGTCAAGATCGAAGCCGTCAGCGTCGGCATAGGCGGTGGGCGCCGCCGGGCGGACGGGCATTTCCGTCGGACGCGCCGCATAGGTCCGCGCTTCCGGCTGATAGGCCGGCTTGACGGTCGCATAGCCGGAATTGAATCCGGCATTGTCGAATTCGTCGTCATAAGACGCGCTGGAGGCATTGGCCGCAGGCGCGGCGGCGACATCCATCGAGTTCATGTCGGTGAGAAGGCTGGCGAACTCCGCGTCGAGATCGTCATAACCTGCGGTTGCTGGCTCGTCGTCCTCGAAATGCAGTTCCGGAATATCGAGATCGTCCGCCAGCGCCACGACACGTTCGGGCACATCGACCGTCTCGACATCGGGCATCTCTTCGTGGCGAGCGGGCTGCCGCTGTTGCGACGCGTAAATCGGCGCCGTATAGGCGTCCGCTTCGGTCGAACGGTAGGACGGCACGACGGCCGGCGACATCGCGCTGGCAGCCATGGCCGCGGTCGGTTGAGCAGCCAATACCGGCGCCTGGGGCACCGGTGTCACGCGGCTCCACGAGCGGGCCTGCTCAGCCGGCGCGGAACGTTCCGCGAGCCAGTCGAGAGGATCCGTTGTGGAGGTCGCCGCATCACGTGTGTTCATGTCTTTGGTCGAAGCCACGACGGACGGACCATTGTCGACCTTGACCTCGTCCTGTCCGGCATCGAGGTGATGCGATCCCAACGGCGCGGGCTCATCCAGCCCCCAGTCAAGGTCGCCGACGAGATCGGCGGGTTCCTCTGCGGCCTTTGCAGGTGGTTGGACGGGCGCAGATTGCGTGGCGACGGGCTCCCTGGTCGGCGTCGTGCGTGCGGTCATGGCGCCCAGAAGCGCATTCAACTCGTCTTCCAGGCTTCGTTCATCCTTGGCGGCGACAGGGGCCGGTTCGGCCACAGCCGGGGCTGGCGTCACGGGTGCAACCGCGGCGACCGGCTCTTCGGCGGCGACAGCAAACGCATCGTCGAAATCCATGTCGAACGAATCGTCCGACGTCGCCCCGGATGCATACCCGGATGCATAGTCGGCGACGTCACCGCCCGTGTTGTGAGCAGACCTCGCCTCCTGAAACACCGAGGAAACCAATGGTTCATCGGCCTGAATGTCGAAGTCCATGTCGACATCGGCCATGGCGTCTTCGAAATGACCCGTGAAATCCTCATCATCGATCGTCTGGGCATCATGGCCGCGCACAGGCACGGCCTCGGCAGCCGGGGCGTCGTATGCGGGGTGTCGGACCGAAGGCTGCTCATCGAGCATAAGCTCGTCCTCGAGCGAGATCGCGAGCGCATGATCGAATTCATGATCCAAAGCCGGCTCGACATCGACAGCGGGCGCGGCGTAGGGGCGCTCGACTTCCTCGGCGATCCGGAAACTCCGATCGAGCGAAGCGGCCAGCTCGTCTTCCATAGGCTGATCGTCCTCGAACGGCGACACGTCTTCGAGCGAACTTGCAACTGCATTGTCGAAATCGGCGTCGAACACCGGATCGAGGATGGGCGATGTGTCGGCGGAGCCTGCGCCCGTGTGACCGGCGGAAGCCGCATGGCCTACAATATCCGCCATGTCGAGCTCGAAATCATCGTCGAGCGGCAATGACAACCGGTCATCCGACGCGTCGGTATCGGCAGTTTCGAACGCCAGATCATGCGCACCGCCGACCAAGGCGGGGTCGCTGTCATAAGCGCCGAATTCGCCCAACAACTCCTTGTCGAGATCGATGTCGGAATAGCCTTCGTCCGCTACGGGACCGGCGTCGGCTTTACGCTTCCCAGGCCTTTGCGACTCGACCGGCTGGCGCGGGTCGAACCCCATGATCCTGGTCAGTTCCGCGAACGGATCATCGTCGGCGATGTCGTTGTGGTCGGCTGCTCTCAGCTGGGTTCTGTCTGCCATTGTTGTTCCCGAACTCGCACTCATTCGGACGCCATGGACGTCGCGCAGGGTTGGCCCTTACCAGCGCAATGTGGGCAAAAGGTGACAGATTGTTTAGTCGGACCTAACGCATTTCGGTTGGCGCGGCGGCTCCGATCAACGTCAGGCCGGACGTCAGAACGTCCGAAACAGCCTGCACCAGCCCGAGTCTGGCAAGCGTCAATTGTCGGTCGTTAACCTTAACAAAACGTAAGTCCGGCTTGTCCGTGCCGCGGTTCCAGTGTGCATGCAGGCTGGAGGCCAGATCATAGAGGTAAAATGCCAGTCGGTGCGGCTCGAGGGCAAGCGCGGCCGACTCGATCAGGCGCGGATATTCGGCAAGCTTGCGGATCAGGCCGATCTCACCCTCGTCGGTCAGCAGGTTCGCGGCGGACGCCAGGCTTTGGCGATCGAAACTAGCCTCGCCCAGTTGCTCGCTCGCCTGCCGGAACACCGAATGGCAGCGCGCCGACGCGTACTGCACATAGAACACCGGGTTGTCCTTGGATTGCTCGGTCACCTTGGCGAAGTCGAAATCGAGCGGCGCATCGCTCTTGCGATAAAGCATCATGAAGCGAACCGGGTCACGGCCGACCTCTTCAACCACTTCGCGCAGCGTCACGAAATCGCCGGACCGTTTCGACATGCGCACCGGCTCGCCATCTCGAAACAGCTTCACCAGGTTGCACAGCAGTACGGTCAGCTTCACCCGGTCACCCGCGATCGCGCGCGCCAAGGCTTCCAGGCGCTTGACGTAGCCGCCATGGTCTGCGCCAAGCACATAGATCAAGTCGACGAAACCGCGATCGACCTTGTCCTTCAGATAGGCGACGTCGCCGGCAAAATAGGTGAACGACCCATCCGACTTGACCAGCGCCCGATCCATGTCGTCGCCGACGGCGGTCGAGCGGAACAGGGTCTGCTCGCGGTCTTCCCAATCGTCCGGCTTTTCGCCCTTTGGCGGTGGCAGCTTGCCTTTGTAGATATGGCCTTTCAGCGTCAGATCGCTGATCGCCGAACGGATCTTCCTGGCATTGTCGACATGCAGCGTGCGCTCCGAAAAGAACACGTCGTGATGAACGTTGAGCAAGGCCAGATCGTCGCGGATCATCGCCATCATCGCATCGATGGTGCGGTCCTTGACGATCGCGAGCGCCTCGTCGTCCGGCATGTCCAGCAGCGAACCGGCAAACTCCCCTACCAATGCCTTTCCAACGGGGACGAGGTAATCGCCGGGGTAGAGCCCTGTTGGAATCTCGCCGATCTCTTCGCCCAGCGCCTCGCGGTAGCGCAGCATGACGGAACGGGCGAGCACGTCTATCTGCGAGCCCGCATCGTTGATGACATATTCCTTGGTCACGTCGTAACCGGCGAACGCCATCAGGTTGGCGAGCGCGTCGCCGACCACGGCGCCCCGGCAATGGCCCACATGCATCGGGCCGGTCGGGTTGGCCGAGACATATTCGACATTGGTCTTGCGGCCGCCACCCACCGTGGAGCGGCCGTAATCGCGGCCCTGGCCGAGCAACGCCGTGAGATGCACCTGCCAGAACTGGTCCTGCAGCCTGAGATTGACGAAGCCCGGACCGGCGACATCGGCGGCGGCGACATCCTTGTCCTCACGAAGCGCCAGCGCCAGCCTTTCGGCCAGCACGCGCGGCGATTGCCCGGTCGGCTTGGCGAGCACCATCGCCGCGTTGGTCGCGAGATCGCCATGGCTGGGGTCGCGCGGCGGCTCCACCGCAATGCGCGACAGGTCGGGCGAAACGCCGTTGCTGTCTTTCAATTCAAGCGCTTCGACGGCTTTTATGACTCGCGCGTTGAAGTCGGCGAAGATGTTCATTGGACTAGCTCTGGGGTCTGGCTCGATGGCTTTGCAGCGAATCCGGCAGAATGGCCGGCAAAATCGAGCCCGCCCTAGCTCAATTCAGGCGTATGGTCAAACAAACGCCGGTGCTCCTTGAGTGCGTAGGTGTCGGTCATACCGGCCAGGAAGTCGGCCACGCTGCGCGCCTTGATGCGATCGTCGGCCCGGTCGAGCCCCTCGCGCCAGCCGTCCGGCATGGCCCGCGGATCGGCGAAATAGACATCGAAAAGATCCTTGACGATCCGATCGGCATCGGCCCGCACCCGCATGACCTCCTCATGGCGATAGAGATGCTTGTAGAGAAACGCTTTCAATTCTTTCTCGGACTCCGCCATGGCGCCGGAAAAAGTGACCATCGTCTCGCCTGCCGCCCTGACCGCGTCGGCGCTCAGTGGCCCGATGCGCTCGAGGTTGGCGGTCGTCGACCTGATCACATCCTCGACCATCGCGGTGATCTGCCGTCGCATCAGCTCGTGCCCGGTCCGCATGGTATCGAGGGCAGGATAGCGGGCGCGCACGCTTTCCAGGATTTTTCCCGGCAGCGGCACGGTCTCCAGCATGTCGAGCGTCAGCAGCCCTGCCCTCAACCCATCGTCGATATCATGCGTGTTGTAGGCGATGTCGTCGGCGATTGCCGCGCATTGCGCCTCGAGGCCAGCGAACCGGTCAAGTTCAAGATCGTGCAGTTCGGAATAGTCCCGAATCGCCTGAGGCACCGGACCTCTCAGGCCCTGCCCCGTGGAGTCCGTCAATGGCCCGTTATGCTTGACCAGGCCCTCCAGCGTTTCCCAGGTCAGGTTCAGCCCGTCGAACTCGGCATAGCGTGCCTCCAGCCGTGTCACGATGCGCAGCGATTGGGCGTTGTGGTCGAAGCCGCCCCATGCCGCCATCTTCTCGTTCAGCGCATCCTCGCCGGTGTGGCCGAAGGGCGTATGGCCGAAATCATGCACCAGGGCCACCGCCTCGGCCAGATCCTCATCGCCGCGCAGCGCGCGTGCCAGGGCGCGGGCGATCTGAGCCACTTCGATCGAATGGGTCAGCCGGGTGCGATAATGGTCGCCTTCATGCGCGATGAAGACCTGCGTCTTGTGTTTGAGCCGCCGGAACGCCGTCGAATGGATGATGCGGTCGCGGTCACGCTGGAACGGTGTGCGGGTCGGGCTCTCCACCTCGTCGAACAGGCGGCCGCGCGACAGCGCCGGATCCGTGGCATAAGGCGCGCGCGGCCGGTAGCCGAATCCAATCTCGCCAAGCTCATTTGTCATGGCTGATGCCGCCGCGGTTGACTTGCCCCTTCGCGCTTCATACCTATCATGTGAAACTGAAAGCAAGGTGACGCCGATGGGCGCTGACGCCAAGACCGCCATGAAAGTCGATATGACCGAAGCTGCCGCAAGGCGCATCGCCAAGATCGTGTCCGGCGAAGCCGGCAAGACGGCATTGCGGGTATCCGTCGAAGGCGGTGGTTGTTCGGGCTTTTCATACAAGTTCGATCTTGTCGATGCCCGCAATGAAGAGGACGTCGCCATCGAAAAGGACGGCGCCATCGTGCTGATCGACGACCTGTCGCTCGTCTATATGGGCGGCTCGGTGATCGACTTCGTTGACGATCTGATGGGGCAGTCCTTCCAGATCCGCAATCCGAACGCTGTCGCCTCTTGCGGCTGCGGCACGAGCTTCTCCATCTAGGAATGCCTGCTGTTGGCGCGGTTCGTCAGATCGCGCTGTCGGCCGGCCGCGACCTCGACGCAACGCTGGCCTTCTGGCGCGACGTTCTGGGCATGGGCGTTCACGCCCGCTACGACCCGCCTGGCATAGCGTTCATCATGGCCGGCGATGTGCGCCTGCTGTTCACCGACGGCCTACCCGCCGGCACGGTCTATCTTGACATGGCCGGGCTTGCCGCTTTCCATGACGAGGCGAAAGCCGCGGGTGTCCCGTTCACCGCGCCGCCCATGCTTGTGCATCACGACACCGAAGGCCAGTTCGGTGAGGCGGGGGAAAGCGAGTGGATGGCCTTCCTAAAGGATCCGGCAGGCAATACGATTGGCCTTGTCGAACGTCTTCCGCCTGAACCTTCCTGAGGCCGCCATGAAAATCGTCACCTGGAACATCAATGGTATCCGTGCCCGCATCGGCAACCTGACCCATTGGCTGACCGAGAGCGCGCCCGACATCGTCTGCCTGCAGGAGATCAAATCGGTCGACGAGCAGTTTCCACGCGCCGAGATCGAGGCGCTTGGTTACAATGTTGAGACGCACGGCCAGAAAGGCTTCAACGGCGTCGCCATCCTGTCCAAGCTGCGCTTCGACGAGGTGATCAGGGGCCTGCCCGGCGACGATACGGACGAGCAGGCGCGTTTCATCGAGGGCGTATTCTCGACCGACAAGGGAGCGCTGCGCGTCGTGTCGCTGTACCTTCCGAATGGAAATCCGATCAATGACGACAGGAAATTCCCCTACAAGCTGTCCTGGATGGCGCGGCTGGAGCGTTGGGCGCAAGAACGGCTGAAGCTGGAGGAGGCCCTGGTGCTCGCCGGCGACTACAACGTCATTCCAGAGCCGATCGATGCCAAATTTCCCCAGAACTGGTTGGGCGACGCGCTGTTCCAGCCCGAGACACGGCAATCTTTCCGACGATTGCTCAACCTCGGCTTCACCGAGGCGGTGCGCGCGGTCACTGACGCGCCCGAGACCTTCACGTTCTGGGACTATCAGGCCGGCGCCTGGCAGAAGAACAACGGCATTCGCATCGACCATCTGCTGCTGTCGCCGGAGGCCGCGAACCGGTTTTCGTCCGCCTCGATCGAGAAGCATGTGCGCGCCTGGGAGAAGCCGTCCGACCATGTGCCTGTCGCAATCGACCTTGCGCTGCGGCCCGCGTGACAGCGCGAAACCCCATATCGCCGCTATGCCGCCGTTGATCGCCGGTCGGCCTGGGTGCCCATGACTACACGATTTCTCCTGTGTCCCATCGGCTTGGCCCTTGCCATGGCCGCGCCCGCGGCCGCCCTTGCCGGGCAGGAGTGCCTGGCCAATGGAAAATCCTATCAGGTCGGCCAGGCCGCCTGCCTGACAATTGCCGAAAAGAGCCAACTTGCCCGTTGCGAGATGGTGCTCAACAACACGTCATGGACGAAGATCGGCGACACTTGCCCCAACCAAACGATGGCGCCGCCCGCGACAGGCGCGGCGAGGCCGGCACCGGCTCCCAGCATGGTGCCGACGGAACCGACCGAGAATTGATCAAGACGAAAGAGCAGCCTGTGTGGCGAGGCCACGGCCGAACTATTGGTCGCCGCCGCCCTTGGTGAGGATGTCATCGGCCAGCGAGATCGCCGTGCGGCGGTCGGCTTCCCCGGCAGCGGCGAAGGCCTCTTCCTGCATCCCGCGAATCCATGGCTGATCGGCCGGTGAAGCGCGTTCCAGCGCCGCCGTCATCATGGCCAGCCCGCGAACGACCTTGCCGCTCTGGAACAAGAGATTGCCAAGCGTCGCCTGGGCGCCGGCATGACCCTTTTCGGCAGCGAGTTGGAACCAACGCCCGGCCTGCTTGACGCTGGCCTTCACTCCGCCCTCGCCCTTGAGGAACATCTGTCCCATCTCGAACTGGGCGTTCGGATTGCGGTAGTTGGCTGCGGCGCGCATGTAATATTCCTGCGCCGCTACCTCGTTCTCGGCGACCGGGCTGCCGGGAATACCCTTGCGCAGATAGTCGCCAAGCGCCACCAGCGCGTCGGAGACATAGCTTTCTTCGGGTGAACCGGGTTCGACATCCTGGTCGACGATCTCCGAGAAAAACTTGAAAGCCTCATAATCGTCGCGCTCTACGCCGTCGCCCTCCGCATACATGCGGGCAAGCTTCCAGGTAGCGCCGATTTGGCCGTTTTCAGCGGCGTATTTATACGCCTCGGCGGCCTGTTCCTTGTGACCGCTTTTGTAGGCGGAAAAACCGAACTGGAACACGGCCCACGGGCTCGACTGCGGCTTCACGCCCGTCTTGTCGTCGAACACCTTGTCATCGAAGGCCATGGCCTGGCCCACGGCGCCAAGGACCGCTATCGCGACCAGCACCGACAACAGCCCTGACCTCAACACCTCAGATATCCGCATAGCAGTGTGTTTCTTTGGCACCGCCCGGATGGGTCACCGCGCCATCGCGCGCCGGACCCACGGTCTGTGCGTATTTCCATATCGCGCCCGACTGATAATCGGTCGTGCGCGGCTTCCAGGTCTTCGCCCTCTCCGCCAGTTCCGTTTCGGTCAGCGCCACCTCGATCGTGCCAGCCATCGCGTCGATGGAGATCACGTCGCCATCAATGAGCAGTCCGATCGGCCCGCCCACGGCAGCCTCCGGCCCGACATGGCCGATGCAGAACCCGCGCGTTGCGCCGGAGAAGCGGCCGTCGGTGATCAACGCAACCTTGCCGCCCATGCCCTGGCCGTAAAGCGCCGCCGTCGTGGACAGCATCTCGCGCATGCCGGGACCGCCGCGCGGCCCCTCGTAGCGGATGACGAGCACCTCGCCTTCCCGGTAGTTGCGGTGCGTCACCGCTTCGAAACATTCTTCCTCAGAATCGAAACAGCGAGCCGGGCCGGAGAATTTCAACTCCGACATGCCGGCGACCTTCACGATCGCGCCTTCGGGGGCAAGGTTTCCCTTCAAGCCCACCACACCGCCGGTTTTTGTAATCGGGCGATCGGCGCTACGGACCACATCCTGATCTTCATTCCAGGCAACATGTTCCATATTTTCGGCCAAAGTACGGCCAGTGACCGTCATGCAGTCGCCATGCAGGTAGCCGTGCTCGAGCAGGGTCTTCATCAACAACGGAATGCCGCCTGCCTCGAACATGTCCTTGGCGACGTATTTGCCCCCGGGCTTGAGGTCGGCGATGTAAGGTGTCTTCTCGAAGATCCTGGCGACATCGAAGAGATCGAACTTGATTCCCGCCTCATGCGCGATCGCCGGCAGGTGGAGCGCGGCGTTGGTCGAGCCACCGGTGGCCGACACCACCGTCGCGGCATTTTCCAGTGCCTTCAGCGTGACGATGTCGCGCGGCCGGATATTCTTTGCGATCAGCTCCATGATCTTCTCGCCCGAGGCGAAATTGAACCGGTCGCGCATCTCGTATGGAGCCGGCGCACCGCAGGAATAGGGCAGCGCGAGGCCGATCGCTTCGGCGACCGTGGCCATGGTGTTGGCGGTGAACTGGGCCCCGCATGAGCCGGCCGACGGACAGGCGGCCTGCTCGATCTCAAGTAGTTCGGAATCCCCGATCGTGCCGACCGAGTGCTGGCCGACCGCCTCGAACACGTCCTGGACGGTGATCTGCCGGCCGCGATAACTGCCAGGCAGGATGGAGCCGCCATAGATGAAGATCGATGGCACGTTGAGCCGCACCATCGCCATCATCATGCCGGGCAGCGACTTGTCGCAGCCGGCAAGCCCGACCAGCGCATCGTAGCAATGGCCGCGCATGGTCAGTTCGACGGAATCGGCGATCACGTCGCGCGACACCAGCGACGACTTCATGCCCTGGTGTCCCATGGCGATGCCGTCGGTGACTGTAATGGTGCAGAATTCGCGAGGCGTGCCATTGGCGGAGGCCACGCCCTTCTTGACCACCTGCGCCTGGCGCATCAGCGAAATATTACAGGGCGCAGCCTCGTTCCAGCACGACGCGACGCCGACCAGAGGCTGTGCGATTTCAGCAGCCGACAGCCCCATCGCATAGAGATAGGAACGATGCGGCGCGCGCGCCGGACCGACGGTCACATGGCGGCTGGGGAGCTTGGCCTTTGAGATGACTCTGGCGTCCATACTCTTCCTTGCCGCGGGCGGTGCGGCGCGCCTCATTGCCGAGCCTTTTGGCGCGTGTCCCGAGACAGGATCGAGGTGCGCTTGGTTTATGGCGGGAAATGGGCAATGTCCTTGGCGGGATTTCTAGCCCAAGGGTTGCTTAGAAACTGTTGCCGAAAAATCACAATCGCAGGACGGTTGCTCACTGCGACTAATATGCAACGGAACCTTCTCCCGTTCGAGCCGGAACGGCTGCCTAAACCAAAAAGGCCGGGCAATGCCCGGCCTTTTGTCTTCAGCCTCAGTAAGTTACCACTTGACCTTGAACGAGGTCGAAAGCGCCGTTACAAGGTCGTTGCCGAAGTCGGCGGTATAGCCATTATCGTAGGTTTGACCATCCTGCGAGCTTACCGCTGTATGGATCGACCCGCTGGTCAGCACGCCGATCGCTCCCCCGACACGGAGCTCCACATTCTTGGTTGGCGTATAGGAAACGCCACCGCCAAGGGTCCAGGTATCGGTCTGGGCGCTGAGGCCAGTGGAGGTCCCGCGATCCCAGGTGACAAGCGCGGCCCCACTCCACTGTTCGTTGAATTTGTGGCCGACGCCGCCGGAAACCGTCCAGCCATCCCGATAAAGCAAGTCAAGAGAGGTCAGTTTCAGTGGGCTGGTTGTCGTGCAGGAGGCCGTGCCGGTCGGGCAAAACGGAATGCTCTGCAATTCGCTCCAATTCACCCACTTTATGGATCCGAACGCCAGCCAGCCGGGAGCTATGCCCGACTGAAGCTTAAGTTCAAGGAATTCCGGAACCGCAGAGGAACCGCTGACATTCGTTACCTTGCCCAAGAATGGATTATTCGGATTGAGCCCCCCAGGCACCTGCGTCAGATCCAGCGTTCCGTCCAGACTGTCGATCTTGACCTGGGAGTTGTAGACCAGGCTGGCGCGGAGCGCGATTTCCGGAATCTCGTAGGCAACGCCGGCCCGCCATCCCCAGCCATCGCCTTCAAGGTCGAGGCGACCTATGCCGGCTCCGGGAATAGGAGCGACCAACTGTTCCTTGAAGCCGGATACATTCTCGTGGAACACGCCGCCGATGAAACGAAACTGTCCCTTTCCAAGATCCATCTTGTAAGAACAGGTTCCGCCCACGGCCTCGCTCTTCACCTGGGTTTCCACGTTACTGTTGGCACCCGCCCAGTTCCGGCCCGGGCTGCTGGATGCGCCGATAGGCTGGCCGTAATCGACGAGACAATCTACGGGGCCCATGCCCGCCTTTATACCGACGCTCGGGATCCAATAGCTTTCAGTGTCGCGCGCGCTGTCGGAGAAACCTGGAATGAGGTTGAGCGGACCGTCCGAAGGATCGGTGTCCTTCACGTTCTTGAGGTCGCGCTGCGGCATCACATAGGTGCCGGTGACCTCACCCGTGACCTGTGCCGGATCGAACAGGAGGTCGATGTCGTAACCGCCGCGTTCCAAGCCGCCTGCATGCGCCGAACCAATGGTCGTCCCGATCAAAGCCAGCGAAAAGCACCCTGCCCCCAGTAGTGCCTTCAAACGCAAACTGTTCATGGATGTCCTCCCCGAATAACCAGTTGCTCAAGCTAGAACCAATTCAGGTTAACGCTGCAACAACGAATTCAAAGGGCGTACATGTACATGCTTGCCAAATCCTCCTTGGCTGAAGGGCACGGCGGCACAGCAGGGCCGAAAACCACTCAAACGTCTGCGTGCGGGGCGCCGAAAATGAAGAAAAGTCGCCCAGAAATCCCGGAAAACAGCCATTTTATCGGACGTTGACGCCCCATTGTTACATTATGGCAACAATAGGGCGAAAACTATCCGTTTGCGGGAACCTTGACGCAACGGCATGCCTCTTCTGAAGACGCAACCCTGCGTCTTCGCCACGGCTAGGCGGCCCGAATCTAATCTTCAGCCGGCGTCCCGGACCCGGGTCAATGCAACCGAAAGCTTGTCTTGCGCATCACGGTATTCGGCGAGCTTTTCGCGCTCGGCCTCGACGATCTCGGCCGGCGCGCTGGCAACGAATCTCTCGTTGGACAGCTTCTTGTGCAGGCGTGCGATCTCCTCGGTGACCTTGGCGAGTTCCTTCTGCAACCGGGCAGCTTCGGCGGTCAGGTCGATCAGGCTGCCAAGCGGCAGGCAGATCGTCGCCTCGTTGAGGACGATCTGCGCCGAGCCCTTGGGTGCTGCGTCCGCCAACGAGATGTCGCCAACTCGCGCCAAACGCTTGATAGCGGACTCCTCGCGCACCAGCCTCTCGCGTGTCACTTCATTGGCGCCGACCACGACCAGCGGCGCTATTGCCGCTGGCGGCACATTCATCTCCGAGCGCACGGAGCGAATGCCCGAAACCAGGTCGACCAGCCAGTTGATGTCGGCGGCGGCCTCCGCATCCTCGAAGTCGGGCGTTGGCCAGGAGGCGTGGCAAAGCAACGAAGCGCGTGCCTTGCCCTCGCCCGCTGTCTGCGCCCAAAGCTCTTCCGTCATGAACGGCATCATCGGATGCAGGAGCTTGTAAATCTCGTCGAGCACGAAGGCGACGCAGGCGCGGCTCTCGGCCTTCGCGGCCTCGTCCGTGCCCATAAACACCGGCTTCAGCAATTCCAGATACCAGTCGCAGAAGAGGTTCCAGACGAAGCGGTAGGCGGCGCCCGCCGCCTCGTTGAAGCGGTATGAGGTGATGCCGTCGGTGACCTCGCGCGCTGCGCGCGTCAGCTCTGTCAGGATCCAGCGGTTGACCGCAAGCTTGGCGTCATTGAGCCAGAACGCATCGTTGCGCGCGACCTCGTTCATCTCGGCGAAGCGCGTGGCGTTCCACAGCTTGGTGCCGAAATTTCGATAGCCGGCGATACGCGCCGGATCGAGCTTCACGTCCCGGCCCTGCGCGGCCATCACTGTGAGGGTGAAGCGCAACGCATCGGCGCCATATTCGTCGATGAGGTCGAGCGGATCGATCACGTTGCCTTTCGACTTCGACATCTTCTGCCCGTTCTTGTCGCGCACCAGCGCGTGGACATAGACGGTGTGGAACGGCTCCTCGTCCATGAAGTGCAGGCCCATCATCATCATGCGGGCAACCCAGAAGAAGATGATGTCGAAGCCGGTCACCAGGACGTCGGTCTGGTAGTGGGTCTTCAGTTCCGGGGTCTGGTCCGGCCATCCCAAGGTCGAGAACGGCCACAGCGCCGACGAGAACCATGTGTCGAGCACGTCCTCATCGCGGGTCAGGATCTCGCCCGGCTTGAAATTCTCAAGCTTGTCTTCGACCCAGGCCTTCCACGGCCCTTCCAAAGCCAGATAATATTCGATCGCCGCGCTCAGCGCTTCTTCCTCGGTCTTTTCAACGAAGACATGACCGTCCGGGCCGTACCAGGCAGGGATCTGATGGCCCCACCACAGCTGGCGCGAAATGCACCAGGGCTGGATGTTTTCCATCCAGTCGAAATAGGTCTTCTCCCAATTCTTCGGCACGAACTTCGTGCGACCCTCGCGCACCGAGGCGATCGCCGGCTTGGCCAGTTCCGCAGCATTGGCATACCATTGCTCGGTCAGGAACGGCTCGATCGGCACCCCGCCGCGATCGCCGTGCGGCACGGCGTGGCGATGCGGCTCGATCTTTTCGAGGAAGCCCCCCGCCTCCATCAGCTCAACGATCCTCTTGCGAGCCACAAAACGATCGAGGCCGTTGAGTTCATCCCAGACCGCCCTCCGCTCAGGCGTCGCATCGAGGCCCGCGAGGAAATCCTCATTGTCGCTGAGATTGATGGCGGCCTCGATCGTGAGGATATTGATCGCCGGCAGCTTGTGGCGCCTGCCGACCTCAAAGTCGTTGAAATCGTGCGCCGGCGTGATCTTGACCGCACCGGAGCCCTTCTCCGGATCGGAATACTCGTCGGCCACGATCGGAATCCTGCGACCGACGATCGGCAGGATGATGTTCTTGCCGACCAGGTGCCGGAACCGCTCGTCCTCAGGATGCACGGCGACCGCGGTGTCGCCCAGCATCGTCTCGGGGCGAGTCGTCGCCACGGTGATGAAGGTTTTCGGGTCCTCGGGATCGAATGCGGCACCTTCTATTGGATAACGGAAGTGCCAGAGATTGCCATTCACCTCCTGCTGCTCGACCTCGAGATCGGAGATCGCGGTCAGCAGCTTCGGATCCCAGTTCACAAGGCGCTTGTCCTTGTAGATCAGCCCTTCCTTGTAGAGGGTGACGAAGACCTCGAGCACGGCCTTGGACAGGCCCTCGTCCATGGTGAAGCGTTCGCGCGACCAATCGGCCGAGGCGCCAAGCCGTTTCAGCTGGTTGAAGATGGCGCCGCCGGATTCGGCCTTCCACTGCCACACTTTCTCGATGAACTCCTCGCGCGTGAGATCGCGCCGATGGATCTGCTTTTCCATCAGCTGGCGTTCGACCACCATCTGCGTGGCGATACCGGCATGATCCATGCCCGGCTGCCACAGCACATTCTTGCCGCGCATACGTTCGAAGCGCACCAGTATGTCCTGCAGCGTGTTGTTGAGCGCGTGGCCCATATGCAAGGAGCCCGTGACGTTGGGCGGCGGTATGACGATGGTGAAGGCCTCGGCCCCCTCTTCGGCGCCCGCCCCGGCTCGAAACGCGTCGGCCTCTTCCCAGATTCTGGCGATCTTCGGCTCGACGGTTTTTGCGTCGTAGGTCTTTTCAAGCATGGGAAAATGGTCCGCGCTGTCGGGATTTGCTGGTCCGGTGTAAATCGGAAGGTCTTGGCCAAGTCAACCGCAAGGGCTGCCGCGAGTCATCGCACGCAGATAGGCGCGGAATAGGTCATTTCAATGGAAGGCGTTGCGCACACCCGAGGCAGAACTTCGCGCTGGGCGTTCGCAAAAGGTGCTTTAAACGAAAACGCGGCCCT
The DNA here is from genome assembly GCF_020164785.1 of Mesorhizobium sp. ES1-1. Lineage (GTDB taxonomy): Bacteria > Pseudomonadota > Alphaproteobacteria > Rhizobiales > Rhizobiaceae > Mesorhizobium. Next base: position 242,440 of record NZ_JAIUGX010000008.1, read on the forward strand.
CGGCGGAATTTCATCCTAAGCGGCGTTTACTGCGCCCCGCGCGCCACGCGCTCGATCTCCTCGCGCACCAGCCTTTCGACCAGTGTCGGCAGATTATTGTCCAGCCAGTCCTGCAGCATAGGCCGCAGCATCTCCTCGGCCATCTCGTCGAAGGTCTTCTTGCTGCGGCTGGCGAAGGCATCGGACAGTTCGCCGAAAGCGGCGGCGACCTGTCGGCCCGTGTGCTCGGAGACGATCGCCGGACGCGTCGACGACGCCTCTTCGGCTACCGGCCTTTCAGCATTTTCGCTGGATGGCGCCTGCTCGAAAGTTGCTTTGGCGATCGGCTCGTCCCTGAGACTGACCACCTCCGGCTGAACGAGAGAACCGCGCGAGTCGCTTCTGTCCGGCAAAGGCTTGGCCTGCTCGCCGACAGCTGCGATTTCGCGACGCCAGTCCGCTACGATGGAATCGCTCGTGGCGACCGGTCGCACCAATGGCGCTTGCTCGACCGCGGCTGGTTCTGGGGCGATCGAGGCGCCGACTTGTGCCAACGTCAAGGAGGGCCGCAGCGTGCCGGGATCGAAACGCGCAGGTGTTTCGTTGCGCGCGACCGTTGGCTCGGCCGCCGGCGGACGCGACTGGATTTCCGCCAGCGTCACCGGTTTCCTGGCATTGGCTGCGGCGTATGGATCGACACGCGAAGCTTCGGCCTCTGAGACGGCATCGACTTGGGCCAAGCGTTCCAGATCCTGTCGCAACTCTTCGGTCTCACCAGCCGGCTTGCGGCCCGTGTCGCTGTCTTCGATGATCCGCCTGATGGAGGCCAGGATCTCTTCCATGGAAGGTTCGCGCTGTAGGCTGCTTGCCGTTGCCATAATCAGTACGCCGCCCCTGTGACCCAGTGCAGATTCCCGCTCCGGTCTTGCCGGATCGAATCATGTCCATAGCGTAACCGACCGGGCGCCGCGGGAGAATCCCCAATCTGGGGACTCGTGGGATTTCAACAGATTAGAGCAATAAGCCGGAAGCGCTGGATATCGAGGGCGAGGCCGCGACTAGGCCTTCGTCTCAGCGTCCGTCCGGCGTGCGCAGGCCGATCCACTTGTCCTTGACGGCGTTATAGTGCTCCTCGGGCCTGTACTTCACCACGTTCAAGCCGAGGCGGTCGACCGACAGGCGACCGGTCGCCTGCAGGATGGCGTAGCTCGCCACCACCACGTCATGCTCGTAGCTGGCCTGATTGATCTGCGCGGTGATGACCGTCGCCTGCGCGTTGAGGACGTCGAGCGTGGTGCGCTGACCGACATTGCGCTCCTCGATGACGCCGTTCAGCGCCAGCCGGGCGGCTTCGATGACTTGCCTGTTGGCCGCGAGACTTTCCTGCGCGGCGGTGTACTCCGTCCACGCCGCCGTGACAGCCTGGCGCACCTGGTCGCGACTGACGTCGACCTCGATGCGGGCCTGGCCAAGTGATTCCTTGTTCTGGCGAACGATCGCCGAGGTGCGCCCGCCCGAATAGATCGGCACGCTCAGCGTGGCTCCTATGCTGGCCGAATTGGTTGTTCCATCCTGCGAAGCGACGCCGGGCAAAGGCGAGGTGTTGCGATAGGCGCTCGAAACGCCAGCCGAGGCGGTCAATTGCGGCAGGAGCGCGCCTTCGGCCGACTTCACCGAAAACGCGGCCGCGTCGACAAGATGCTGCGTCGCCAAGATGGCCGGATGCTCATTCGAGGCAACACCGATGGCGGCGGCGAGGCTCGACGGCAACAGCTTGCCCAAGGGTGAAGCGCCTTTGAGCTTGCCCGGCTCGTCGCCGACAATCTGGCGATAGGTTGCGGCGCTTGCCAGCGCCTGGGCGCGGGCGGCACTCACCTGTGCCACGGCGGCGGCGCGTGAAGCGTCCGCCTGAGCCACGTCGGTGCGGGTGCCCTCACCCACCTCGAACCGCGACCGCGCTGCGCGGGCCGTCTCGGTCAGGAATTGCAGGTTCTGTTCGGTGAGCACGGCGACCTGACGATCGCGGATCACATTCATGTACGCCTGTGCCGCGCTGAACAGGATATTCTCTTCGGTGTTGCGCAGGCTTTCGACCGAAGCACGCACCTGCGATTCGGCGGCGGCAACGTTGTTCCTGGTCTGGAAGCCGTCGAACAGCGTCTGGTTGATCTGGACCCCGAAATTGCCGGTGGTCAGGCGGACGCTTGAGTTGGTGCCGTTGAGATGGCTGCTCGAGTAATCGATCGACGCCGACCCCGCGATGGTCGGGCGCCAACCCGACTTGGCGATGGCGACGCTCTCGTCGGTGACGCGAACGCCGGCGCGGGCCGAATTCAGCGTGGAATTGTTCTGGTAGGCTTTCGCTAGCGCACCCAGGATGGATTCCGCCGAGGCCGTGAATGGATACAGCGCGGTGGCGGAAACGAGGACGGCGGCAAAAAGGCTCTTGCGTACAGGCAGCACGGTATATCCCTCATTCGTTTTCAATGGGAACCGCGCCGCGTCGGCTTCTCGTTTAGATCAGCCGGCGCCGCGTGTCTGATGTTCCCTGCTGCTCAGCCCCAAAGTGCCCCCAGTTTGCGGATCAGCAACGATAGTTCAACGGCAAGCGACCATGACAAAGCCTCTCCTGCAAGGCAAAATCATTCAGAACTCGAAGGCATGCACATGTTCGAATCCCGGTAGTGGCTTAATTGCCGCATTAAACGCGCGTCTGCCGGTTACAACCCCCCCAGCCTTAAAAAATAGCCTGGCCACGCCGGAATTGCCCTGTCCTTGGACCGCAACGAGGCGGCCGCCATCGGCAAGCTGGTCGAACAGTGCGGTCGGCACCTCTTCTACGCTACCGCCGATGAAAATGACGTCGTACGGCGCCTTCGCGGCATGGCCTTGCGCCAACGCACCCTGAACGACCATCACATTACCGCAACCAAGCGAGGAAAGGGTGGAGCGCGCCGTCTCGGCCAGCGCCGAATCGCTTTCCAGCGCCACGACCGAGCGGGCCAGTCGCGACAGCAGCGCCGAGGCATAGCCGGTGCCGCAACCGACATCGAGCACCGAATCGCTCGGTGTTACCTCGGCCAACTGGATCAGCTTGGCCAGCGGCGAGGCCTCCATCAGGTAGCGCGATCCGCCGGCACCGGTCGCGATGCGGATGTCCTCGTCGATATAGGCGAGATCGCGCTGTGCGGAGCCGACAAAGGCTTCGCGCGGCACATCGAGCATTGCATCGAGCAATGGCGCGCTGGTTACATCAGTGGTTCGAACCTGGCCATCGACCATCTTGACGCGAAGTTCGGAGAAATCAGCGCTCATGTTCCAACCATCCGCCTGCCGCGCCAGATCCGCGCTTTATCCGGAACAACAGGGCTCCAGCGCGAGTGCGCCGGAGCCCGGGTATTGGAGGCCTCGCCCGGAATCGAACCGGGGTGCAAGGATTTGCAGTCCTCTGCGTAACCACTCCGCCACGAGGCCTCATTGCTCCCGGCGTTCCACCCGGTTCCAATAGGTTGCGGCGAAAATGCCGTCAAGCGGCGACCGCGCATTCCGGGCGGTTTCCTTTGGCGAGGTTACTGCAACCGTCAACCCTGAGCACCCTCCCGGCACTGCGCATGGACCGCGGACCGGCCGATCGCCGAAACAGCCGCTTTCATTTCGGCCGCCGGCGCCGCTCCCACCAGACAACGAAGCGGCGCCGCAGGCGGCGCACCATGGCGAACTCATAAGACAGCACCAGCAGGCCCAGCGGCACCATCCAGAAGCCGAGGATCGGCAGGAAACCCAGGATACCGCCAAGAGTCAGCAGGACGCCGATGGTGATTCTCAGCCTGCGCGAACGCGGCATTTTGAACTCGCGTCCGAACACCGAGATCTTTCGCGCGGGAATGTGATCGTCTTGTGCTGTCATCGGCTCGAAAGATTGTCCCTTTGGACCGCTGAAGACCATGTGCGCACCCAACCCGTGGGCGCGATTTCGGTTCCGATATAGACCCCAAGGCGGCTATATGAGGCTGGCCCACGAGGATTGCGAGAAACCATCGCGCGAAAATGCCCGGTAAAAATGCGAAATGCTTCTTTGCAAAGCCGAAAAGGGTTTGCTATAGGCTGCCCCACTCACATGAGAGCCTCTGTTCCCCGGTAGCTCAGTGGTAGAGCAACCGGCTGTTAACCGGTTGGTCGCTGGTTCGAATCCGGCCCGGGGAGCCAAACCTTTTCAATGAGTTAATCTGTTTCCGTCGACCACTCTTGCCAGCAACCTCGTTGGCGGCATCCGGAACTGCAATTCGCTGCTTCGGCGTAAGATCGTAACGGAGGTCAGCCTCAACCAGCTGTTTCCATGATACGCGGGTCTCGAGGCGGCGGGCACTGACCCGCATTGCGATCGGACGGAAACGCGTTTGAATGCATTTTCTCAGACCGGTCTGTCCCTCAATAACGACCACCGTCCCCGACGATGATGAAGGGCGCCCAATAACTGGGGTTTGCCTGCGACGGATCTCCACCATCGATGAGTGCGAGCATCGATCTCCTGAGTGCTTCTGCCCTGCTCAGAGTGGGGTTTTCCGCCATGTCACTAAACACCCCAGTGGTCAGCTTCACCGCTGCGGATGACACGACCGGCCAGTGCGAGACCAGGACGGACCTTGCCCCTGCATAAAAGAACGACCGTGCGAGCCCCGATAGTGCTTCAGCTTCAGGTCGCTCGCCGCCAGCCGTGTTGCAGGCCGACAGGATAACCCAGCTTGCATTGAGGTGTAGACGTGCAATTTCGCTGGCGGTGAGCAGGCCGTCGTCGATTTCGCCCGCAACGGTGGGCGGCGTCAGCGCCAGAGCCGGCTCCGCCAATCCTTCGACGTCGCCGGATACCAGGCCATGCGTTGCGAAGTGAATGATGCGAAACCGGTCGAGTTGTAACGACTTGATCACTTTCTCGGAGGCGTCCTTGCCAAGGAGAAGTTGCGAGCTCCCCTGCGTCGTCAGCGAGTTTGCCACATCCCTGACCTCTGTAGCGGAGTCGGGAAGCTGCGACAGCTGGCGCAGCTTTCCGATATCGGCGAAACCACCTCGAAAATAATCCGACACTCCGGCTCTGGTGGCGCCGGCGCGGACAAACGCTGCATTGCTTGCCAGGATCGGCTCCGTGGGTAAATCGGACCCGTCAGCATCGAAGATCGGTGCGGCGATGCCGAGATAGGCGGTCTGCATTCCGGCATGCTGGCGGGTCTGGCTCAAGCTCCGCAGGCTTGAGACGGAAGGCATCAAGGATATCGCGTGATCGCGCACCAGCCACCGCGCCGCACGCCATGGGTTGGGCGCAGCCGGGTCCGGCTGCTCGGATACGAGCGCATGAAATGGCAGACTGGTCAGCACTCCGTCCGCAACGATCGTCAGACTTTCCTTGTTTGCCACCACCTCCTTCATCGGATGGAGCAGAGCCATGTAGAGGTCGTGGGCAGCGGCAAGTTCCGTGGAGGCCTCGGTTGCGCGAGGATGCGTAAGCGGCTTTGCGCCTCGTGACGAGAGCCCCGGTCCGAGCCCATTTCGAAGCACCGCCACGGCTCTTTCGAGCGCCATGCCCGTCAGTGGCAACCGAAACCAGCGGACGCCGCCACTACTGTCCACCGTCCATGCAAAGCATGCCTCGTCGAACACCGCATAGGTGATCAGGAGTTCGTTCGGGGACAGCAGAGGGCCGATCTCGCCTGCAGGCATCACCGGCACCCTTGCCAATTCGTCCAAGGCCTTGACCTCGGCGGGCCGCCGTCGGTTTAGCTCAAGCACTTCTTGCTCGGCTGAGTATATGTCCTCGCGGACGGTTGTTTCCATGACCCGGCCGCCAGAGTCCGTCCGCGCCATCGCGATAGCGAGCTTTCGATCGAGCGCGACCAGTTGCTCGGCCAGATCCTGACGTTGGCGCAGAAAGACGCGCGCGTCGTCGTTCTCGACCGCCAGCCTGTCCGCGAACGATTGCATCGCCAATGCCGTCGATGAACTGTGCAGCCTTTGCGACACCCCAAACGCTTCGGCGGCACCTCCCTCAGGATCATATGCGTAGAGCGCCTCGAGCAACGCCATACCGGCGGGCTTCATGGAGACAGTTGGTGCGGTGGTTTCCTCTTGGCGCACGGCTTCACGCGTGCTGGCGTATGTTTCGGCGCCGTTCCATGCCTGCCGTGCTGTGACAACGGCGTCTTCCAGCCTGCCGGCCTGCCGCTGTTCGTCGGCGACCCTGGCCCGAGAGGCCGTAGCCTGCGGACTGTTCTCTCCAAAGAGATTGCCGAGCGTTCGCTCCTGTTGTTCGAGAACAGGAATGGCTTCGTTGCTGCGCCCCATCCATTCATAGACCTGCGCCAGGTTCGCCATCGCCGTTGCCAGCGTGGTCGACCGGTCCACCGGTCCGAATGTCGCCTCAAAGACGCTGAGGTCCAATGGAAATGCCAGCGGTTCGGGAAGATCGCGCGCGAACTCGCGTTTGGCCTCCCGGTGCAGATACTCAAGCAGGCCGTCGGCGTCGCCACTGCGGCCCGAAAGCTTCAACCACTTGACCATCTGGATCACACTGCTCGGGCTTATCTCGGCCGGAAACGCTTCGCTGCGTTCCGGTTCCGCCGACAGGAGAAAGCTGCGCTGATTGTAGGCAATCGCCTCGTCGAGTCGATGAAGTCGCATGCTTGTATCGGCGAGCGCATCGTAGATGCGCGTGATGCCTGAATAGGGTGGCTGGCCCGAGCGTTCATTGTAGCGAAGCCTGTAGACCGCCGCCAACGACAGGAATTGCTCGGCCTCGCCATATCGTCCCAGTTGCAGCCTGAAGCTGCCAGTTCTGAAATAAACCTCGCTCCTCAGATCATCGGGCAAATAACTGGCGGTCTCAAGTTTATTGACTGCGCCATCGAGCAGTGCCTGGGCGGCCTTCAGATTGCCCATGGCTGCTTCGGCTTCCGAGAGATTGACGCTGTTGGTCAGCGCGGCGAGGCTGTTGGGGCCGTATTCCCGCCTGTCCATCTCACTGACGATCCTGCTCGCCTGCAACAATTGATCCCAGCGACCGCCTATGCGCATTTTGAGCAGGGCAATGCCGCGGTTCAAACCAGCGAAGCCTGCAATCGCGCCTGGTATGGATTCATCCGGCGCCTTGGAGATGGTACCCAGGACCGAGTCCCGCGCCGTCACCAACCGGATAGTGTCGTGCTCGGCAAGGTGTTCGCAGGACGATGCCGTGCCGTTGGTGCTTCTTGCAGTGAGCAAACGGTCTGCGACCAGTGCCAGATGGATGGCGCACCCCTTTGCAACAGTCAGTTCAAACAGTTTGCGGCCGTCCACCACAACTGCCAGCCGACCTGTGGCACCGTCGGAACCGGCTTGCATATCGAGGGCTAGGCCGGCCATATCGGGAACGAAGAAGCGATCCCCCGGCCCGACCCCCGCGCTGAAGCCAACCAGCTCGTCCCCGGTCGCAACGTGCACATCGCTTTGTCCATCAAGCCCGATGAGCGTGATCCTGCTCGCCTGGCGGGTCTGTTCAGGAACTTGGTCCGGATAGATACCGTAGTCTGCGACGGGGACTTGCACCGCCACGCCGGAGAGCAGAGCCTCCGGATCCAACTCAATGCCAAATCCCTCGCTGGCGGGGAGCTGCGCCTCGCGCCCCCCTACCTCGATCCTGATCTGCGTTGATAGGGCTTTGCTGAAACTGGGCCAGACGATCAGATGCTGGGCGGCTGGCGGCACGTGGTACCCGTTAGACGGCAAGACGCCGCCAAAATACCGGCGTCCCAGCACATCCATGACGAGCACGTTTGACCACCGCTCCCGCGGCTTGATGACAATATCCCGGCCAGAAACCACCTGCTCCGCTTCGTCGATCGCGTGGCGGAGCTGGCCCTGTCTGTGCTCGATGGCTGACCAGACATCCGCAGAAGCCAACCGCAGCAAACCCAATCTTGCCTGGGGCTCGAGAGGCCCCTGCTGGACCTCCTGATAGAGCCGCCGAGCTGCCTCGATATTGCGAGAAACGCCGTGGCCCAATTCCAGCATCCGCGCCAGGTTCAGGCGGGCCGCATTGGATCCCTTGTCAGCCGCCTTTTCATAATAGATGGCCGCCTGCCCCGCCGAAGGCCGAAAGCCGCTTGCCTGGGTAGCTCCGCTATTGGCGTCGAGATCCTCTAAACTAGAAGGTCGATACGCCGGTGGATCGGCGCCCAGATTCAGATTCCCCATTCTCAAAAGGGCATCTGGCACATTCTTGGCGATTGCCTTTTCCAGCCAAGCCGCGGCTTCCGCCAGCCGGGCTGCCGAGGAACGCCCGGTCGCCTCGAGCACGACTTGCCTGTTGGCTGCAAGCAACTCGTCGGCAGCGATTATGTCATCGCTTGATTCGGGCGTCGTTTCAGTTTCGCTGTTGCTCTGCGGTATCGGCAACAGCAGGACGTCTTGGGAGAGGTCGGACAGTTGCAGCAGGGCAGCGGAATTGCCGTTCTCTGCCGCCTTTCGAAGCCAGATATACTGCTTGAGCGGATCTCTTGGCAGGCCTCTCGCACCCGACCCATACATGCTTGCCAGCAGGCGCATTGCGTCCGTGTCGTTCTGATCCGAGGCCAATCGAAGGAGCTTCGCGGCCCTCAAAGGATCCTTTTGTACTCCCAGACCGTGGAGGAGCATGTAGCCCAGACTGTATTGCCCCCAAGCCGAACCTTGGTCGGCGGCTTTGGTGAACCATTGAGCGGCGGCCCGATAGTCGCGCGGCATGTTCTGACCGAGATAGAGTTGCACGCCCAACGCGTGTTGCGCCGAGGCGTGGCCAGCCATCGCGGCACGGTTCAGAAGCGCTAGCGATCGAGCAACATCCCGCCTCTCCGGCTGCGCGTTCATCGACAGAATCGCAAGCCTATACATGGCTTCCAGATTGCCGGTCCGTACAAGGGAGGAATACTGGGCGATCGCCTCATCTATACGGCCTGCACGCAGCAGGGCCTCCGACAGTGAAAGCGAAAGAGCGGCATCGCTCGGCGCGACTGCCAATTCGCGTTGACATGCCGCCACAGTGATTTCGGCCGGCGTGTCGGTGTTAGAAACACATGCATGCTGACCGCTGGCAGTATCGGCTTTCGCGAAACCCGTCAGGCCGATCAGGCATAACCAGCAAATGATCAATCGGAACGCCAGGCTGACGGACGCGCCGCAGAAGTTTGCCGTTGCGCGAACCCACCACCGCGGCGGCGGCGGTGAGCAATCGCAACATGATATGCGCAGTCTGATCGGCATTCCCAATTATTGCCAGCAATAGCAGAGGGTTGGAATGGGGATAGCAGCAACTTCAGATCTTAATTTCGGGCCCTGTCGCGACCAAGCAGAGCCGGCTCCGTCACTGTGTAATCAGCTTGTCAGCTTGAGTGACGCAGAACACTCACTTTTCCGCGTTCGGACATGGAGTAACTGAAACCAGACACCACTCGCTGCCGTAGTTTGGGGTTTCAGCAGGAAGCATCGAGATGCACTTCAGGAGGTTTCGCTGCCAACGGTGCCTGGGCTTGGGCAAGATCGTTCAGTGCAGCGAGAGGCAGGAAGCTCAAGGCGCGTGCTGTCCCGCCGGCAAGCGCCGCAGGCAATGCAAAGGCGGTTTAATGACATGCCCGATCTGCCGCGGAAGCGGGCTTCTCAATACGCCCTGACGAAGCCGATCAGGTGCGCTCCGGACGCACCATTTCGACCGACAGCGAGCCGGCTGGGAGCGGCCGTAGAAGTTCAGCCTCGGGCTTCGTCAGGTTGAGCCAAGCCGCCCAGTCTTCAGGCCGAAGCACCACGATCTGTCGGCTGTGGATGGGCGCGACATCCGGCCCAGGCTGCGTCGTCAGCATGGTGAAGGTCGGCGGCTTGTTGCCGGCGCCCTCGCGCCAAAGGCCGGCAATCGCCATGAATGGCGCGCCGTGGAGGGTGAAGCGATGCTTGGCCCTGGGATACTTCGTGCCCGTGAATTCGAAGAATGCCGACGCCGGGATCAGGCAGCGTCTGCTGTTCCCGAATTGTCGACCTTCGGAGCGGAAGTTGAAGACAGGCCCGCCCTTGGGGCCGGACGGCGGAAATCCAAACGTCATCGAGGCGAGCTCGACGGTATCGCCATCGGCGCGCATGATCGGCGCTGGGTCGTTTATGCGGACATCGTCCGCCTGCGGCAAATCGAGTTCGGTCTGGTGTGCCGGCATTTTCAGCGCAAGAGACGCCATCGCCCGGCAATATTCACCCCATGCGACATGCTGCTCGTAGTCATTGCACATATCCAGGCGCTCCATCGCCGATGACTATCGCCCAAGCGGCTGCTTGGAGCCCGTTTGGCGCGGCCTTGGCGACCGTGATAATATCCGACGCAGCTTGTTCAGGAACATTGTCCTCCATCCAACGGTCGATGAAGTTACTGCCAATCGTGTTCATTGCTAAACAAATCACAACACTGGCCCTGGGTTCCTTCCTCGCGGAAATCCCTCCTCGCCCGACGGGTGATCGCATAGCCTTTACAAGGGTCTAGTCGCCTGCCTGGAATGAGATAGGATGTGCGCAGCAAACTGAGGCTTATCCGGCAGGATATTCATGATCCTAGTTTTTCGCGCATGGCAGGAATTTGTCAGGCTGCCGCCATTCGGGCCAAGAGCTCGCGCCGCTTCGCTAGCTGTCGGGGCTGTTCTGATGTGGGCAACTTGGCCAACCCTGGCCATATGGGCGCGACCAGCGCCTCCATTCCTGGTTCTGTCGCTAGCGTCGATAGTCGGCTTCTCTGTTTCGGTAGCTCGAGCGGCCGCCTCGGGGCACATTGGAGCATTCGTCCGGACCTCGCCACGGACAATCCTGCTCGTCACAGTGGGATTGCTGGTGAACAATGTCCTGTATCTGATGGCTATGCCTCGCATCGGGCCTGCCGAGGCGAACGTCATTGCCTACCTTTGGCCAATCCTTCTCGTGTTGATCCTGTCGGCGGCACACCGAAGCCCATTGATGGTCGGTCAGTGGGGAGGTATTCTTGCAGCGTTCCTTGGTGCCGCGCTGGCAATCGGCCCCACCTTTTCCCACGGCTTTGACTTGCTCGGGCTAGCGCTTGCTTTTTTGAGTGGCCTCAGTTTTGCGATCTACGCCGCGCTGCGTTCTCTTGGCAAGGAACCTCATGATGTCATTGGCCCATCCATGGGGATTATCGGCGCCATCTGCATGGTGCTGCACGCCATCTTTGAGCAGCCCGTATCCCTCACCGGCGCGCAGTGCCTGGCCATTGCTGCAATCGGAGTTGCACCACTGACATTGTCCAACGCCCTTTGGGACCGGGCCAGCCGCAGCGGCCATGCCGCAACGATCTCGGGCATCGCGTACCTGACGCCGCTTGTCAGCCTTCTCCTGCTCGCCGCATTCGGCGTGGCATCTATATCGTGGATGACCATCGTCGGCGCCCTTTTGATCGTAACTGGCGCGTACACTGCTTCACGAACGAACTGACACCGTCGGCATTCACGCAAGCCAATAGGAAGTCTCAGATCGGGCTCCTCGCGGAAATCGCCAAGCGAAGCGGTCCGAGCGTGGGAAGAGCCATCAACACTCCCACACCCGGACTGTCGCGAACTCAGATTTGAGCCTGACCGCCGTCGACGAAAAGTTCTACCCCGTTGACGAAGCTTGCCTCATCCGACGCAAGGAACAGCACAGCCCTGGCGATCTCGTCCGGCTCGCCGACCCGCCCAAGCGGGATGCGCGTGCCGAAGTAGTCCAGGAGACCCTGCTGCTTTTCCGCATCGTCGCCCGCAAGCCCGACAAGTCCGGGCGTTCGCGTCGCGCCGGGGCTGACGACGTTCACCCGGATGCGGCGGTCTTTCAGGTCGAGTATCCAGCTACGGGCGAAGTTGCGCACTGCAGCCTTGCTCGCGGAGTAGACGCTGAAGGCGGCTGTTCCCTCGCTGCCTGCTGTCGACCCAGTCAGCACGATTGCGCCACCGTCTTTCAGCAGCGGCAGGGCCTTCTGCACGGTAAACAGCGTGCCCTTCACGTTAGTGCCGAAAGTGCGGTCGAATTGCTCCTCGGTGATCGCGCCGAGAGGGGCGAACTCACCGCCGCCGGCATTGGCGAAGACCGCGTCTATCTGCGCGTGCTGCTGCTGGACGGCATCGTAGAGGCGGTCGATATCGGCAAAATTTGCCATGTCGCCCTGCACACCCGTCACGCGGCCGCCTATCGACTGCACCGCCGCATCCAGCGCATCCTGCCGGCGCCCGGTGATGAACACGGAGGCTCCTTCTTGCGAGAACGCCCTTGCAGTCGCAAGGCCGATGCCGCTCGTGCCTCCCGTCACCACTACAACCTTGTTCTGGAATCTGTTCATTGCGTTCTCCTTCGTTGGGCGGCCTGTCCGCGACAGGTCTGGAGATGTGAAGAGAACGATGCTGCTTACAGAGAGCAGATGTGGCACATAGCGTTCCACCGGAGGAACGATGCGCCACGACCTCAACGACTACGTTTATTTCGCCCAGGTGGTCGCCCATGGCGGCTTCACCGCTGCCGGCAGGGTGCTGCAGCAGCCGAAGTCGAAGCTGAGCCGCCGAATCTCCGCATTGGAGGCCCATCTCGGCGTACGGCTCATAGAGCGCTCCAGCCGACGCTTCCGCGTCACCGAGATCGGGCAGACCTTCTACGAGCGCTGCCGCGCCATGATGCTGGAGGCGGATCGTGCCGAAGCGCTGGTCGCCGAGGCGCAGGCCGAGCCACACGGACGCATTCGCATCAGTTGCCCGCGCAACTTGGTCAAGGCGATGTCGCCGGTGATCCGGGGGTTCCTTTCCCGTTTCCCAAAAGTGCAACTCCAGCTCATCGTGACGGATCGAGCCGTTGACCTCATTGAAGAACGTATCGACGTCGCCCTTCGCGTGCGCCGCGAACTGACGAGCGACGCCTCCCTCACCATGCGCTCGCTCGGACGTTCGCGATGGATCCTCGTGGCTTCCCCACAGATGGCGAGCAGCCTTGGCACCGATATAGCCGAACTCGCTGCCCTGCCTACGCTCGGATCAAGCGATGACGCGCACGAGATCATCTGGACCCTCGAGCACCAGGACGGTGAGACCCATGTGCTGCGCCATGAGCCGCGCATTAGCTGCGCGGACTATGCCCTTCTCTGCGATGCGGCTTCGGACGGGCTGGGCGTGGCCTTCCTGCCCGACCATGCTTGCGCATCGCATATGGCCTCGGGACGGCTCGTCCGCATCTTCCCGGATTGGCGCAGCAAGGAAGGTATCGTCCATCTGGTCTTCACGACCCGTAGGGGACTGCCGCCAGCGGTGCGCGCCCTCATCGACCATATGGCGAAGGAATTTCCGGAACTGTCGCCGGCAGAGCTTGGCCGCACCCTTGGCTGATGGAATTGGCCGGTCGGCGGTCGCGCCGACAGCCAGCCGGCACTCTGATCCCAGGGCGGAGACGTGACGCGCCCGTGAGCTACGGCACGAAAATAAGAAACAGATAGGCGCCGAAAACGACCAGATGGACCAGGCCGGTGAGAACGGTCGTGCGGCCGGTCCCAAAGGATATGACGCTGATCGCCAGCGCCAGCAGCAACAGCACGGTGTCGCCGGATTCAAGTCCGAGGGTCAGTCCTCTCCCGGTAATCAGGCTGGCGGCCGACACGGCGGGGATCGTCAGGCCAATGGTGGCGCAGGCGGACCCCAGAGCGACATTCATGCTGCGCTGAAGGTCGTTCCTGAGCGCCCACTTTATGGCGGAGACGGCCTCGGGCATCAGCACAAGCGTGGCAATGAAGGCGCCGACGATCGCATCGCTCTGCGCGACCCGCAGCGCCGCCAACCCATCCTCTATGCTTCCGGCGATCAGTTCGGTCAGCAGCACGATGCCGGTGAGGCCGAGCACCAGCAGCACGATGTTGGGCGCAAGTGCTTCGGCCGCCGCATCTGCAGCATCCTCATGGTGCGAATCGACATCACCCACGAAGTCGCCGCGATGGCGCACCGTCTGGGCAAAGACAAACGCGCTGTAGAGCAGAAGCGACAGCGTGCTGACGAACGCCAGCTGCAGCGGCGAAAAGGTGCCGGGGCTCGTCGTCAAGGTGAAGTTGGGCAAGACGAGCGTCAGCACCGTCAGCGCGATCATCACGCCCAGATAGCTGCTGGTGCCCTGGCGGATGATGTCCTGATGCAGGTGCCGCCAACCGCCGAAGGTCAGGCACACGCCGACGACGCCGGTGCAAACGATCATCACCGTCGAGAAAACCGACTCCCGCGCGAGCGTCGGATTGTTCTCGCCATGCAACATCATCGAGATGATGACGGAGACTTCGATAGCGGTGACCGCAAGCGTCAGAACCAGCGTGCCATATGGTTCTCCGACGTGGTGCGCGACCGCTTCGGCGTTGCGCAGCACCATGAACACCGTCACGAACACCAGGCATGCCGCGAGCAACGACAGGACAGTCCTAGCCGAGAAGCCCAAATCGTCCAGTGGCAACAGACCCGATTGGCACACCGCCGCCAGAACAAAAGTGCCGGCCGGAAGAAGCCGCATCGCCGACCGAACCGGCCCCGTTCCGGCCGGCCGCTTTTTCACGTCGGTCGCCTCAGTTTGAGCGATCATGACGTTCGGTCCGTTTGCCTGTCCAAGGGTTCACCTCAAAAAGATCGTCGCCAATGGCTGGCTTCCCGGGCCCGTGAAGCCTCTGCGGGCCTTTGGAGACTTGCCGCTCAAACCGACAAGAGCACGAACATGCCGGGCATGACCAGTACCGAGGAGGTAACCGATCATCGTCTGCTGAGTGCCGGTTACGCGATCACGCCATACGCAACGGAGCCACCATTGCTAGATTGCTCTTGCGGCGGATCTGATTCGCCCGGCCGGCGCCATCATCCTAGCTCCCACCCCAATGACGCCGGCCATTTTTCATCCCCATGGGTGTCCCACTGCCTGTGGCCACACCGGCATCCGATCCACCGATCGCGGCTCCCTCAGCCGCAAGCCGGATGAACGGCGGAACGGACAGCATCCACTCTGCCCGGCACGCAACAATTTCGCATATGGAGCCGGCCGGCGCCGGGCTGGCGCTTAGGGCGCCCTTGCGCGCAGCCTGCCGGCGCGCGATGCTCGCCCTTTCCTGGAGGGAATCATGCGAAAAATCCTGGCGTCCTCGCTGTTGCTTACGGCGGCCCTTTGCGCAGGCCCCGCCTTGGCGCTGGACAGCACCAGCACTGCCGTGGTCGTCACGCCGCTGGCTTCCCGCACGACCACCGCCTCGGGCCAGCAGATCACCCTGCCGGGGAAGAACGTCCAGGTCTTGGTTTCGACCTATGACATCGCGCCCGGGGCGACCTTGCCGGTGCACCGTCACCCCTTCCCGCGCTATGCCTATGTCGAGGCGGGAACGCTGAAAGTCACCAATGTCGAAAGCGGCGACAGCAACACCTACAAGACCGGTGATTTCATTATCGAGATGATCAGCCAGTGGCACCAAGCCACCAACATCGGCGATAGCCCGGTCAAGCTGCTGGTGATCGATCAGGTCGAGGAAGGCGCCAAGAACACGGAACTGCGTCAGTAAACGGCGAGCGCTCGTTCGGCACAACTCCTGCCTGGTTGGCGTCCCACAATTCACGCTTTCGCGTCAAACGGCCCGATGCTAGGGCTGGCGAACACATCATGGATTGGACCTCCCCTTGACCACCCAAACCCGCCCACCGCTGATCGAAATCTGTGTCGAAGGCATAGATGGCCTCCTGGCCGCGCAAGCCGCGGGCGCCGACCGGATCGAGCTGTGCGCCAGCCTGATGGAAGGCGGCATTACGCCGAGCCTCGGCACGGTCCGCGCCGCCCTCGACCAGGCGACGGTACCGTTTCACGTCATGGTGCGGCCACGCGGCGGCGACTTTCTCTACAGCGAAGCCGAATACCGCTCGATGCTCGACGATGTCGCCGCCCTGCGCGACCTTGGCGTGCCAGGCGTGGTGTTCGGCTGCCTGAACCCGGACGGTACCGTCGACGAGGCGCGCATGGCCGCGCTGACCCAAGCCGCCGGGCCCTTGAACGTCACCTGCCATCGCGCCTTCGACATGACACGCGACCCGTTCGAGGCGCTCGAAGCGCTGATCCGCTGCAAGGTCGGCCGCGTGCTGACCAGCGGGCAGCGCGACACGGCTGTCGAGGGCGTGTCACTGTTGGGGGATCTGGTACGATTGGCTGGCGACCGCATCATCATCCTGGGCTGCGGCGGGCTTGATCTCCATACGATCGCGGGAATTCGCGCCAAGACAGGGCTGGTCGAAATGCATTTTGCCGCGCTCAAGGATGTGCCGAGCGCGATGATCTACCGCAACCCCAATGTCGGCATGGGAGGCTCGGACCTCGACCGGGAGTACCGCAACACAGTGACCGACATCGATCTCGTCGGCGCCACCATCAAGGCGGCCAAGGCATGATTTCGGCCGCCACTCCGATCAGCCCTGTATCGGCCGGGGACGAGGCGGCGATCCTTGCGCTCAACAACGATCACGCGGCCGAACTTTCATGGCTTGAGCCCGAACGGCTCAACGTCCTGCTCGGCCAGGCGTTCTACGCCCGCAGAATCGGCAATGTCGAAGCTTTCATCATGACCTTCGACCAGGATGCCCAATACGACAGCCCGAATTTCCTGTGGTTCCGTGAGCGCTACAGCCGCTTCGTCTATGTCGATCGCGTGGTTGTGGCGGCGCGAGCTCGCGGCCGCGGCCACGCCCGCCGCCTGTACCAGGATCTCTTCGATCACACCGCCCGCGCCGGGCAAACACTGGTCACATGCGAGGTCAACAGCGACCCGCCTAATCCGGCGTCAGACGCCTTTCACGCCGCTCTCGGTTTTGCCGAGATCGGCGACGCGGTTATTCATGGCGGCAAGAAGGCGGTGCGCTATTATGCGAGATCGCTGCCGGCCTAATTTGACCGCCGGGCGGGACAATGGCATCGCTCACCAATTGCGGTTCAGCCAGGAGCGGGCCGGCCTCTCCACGAAATAGTAGCTGCAGAGCGCGCAGCCGAAGGCCCCGGCCAGCATGAGCCACGAATTGCTGCCTTGCTCGTAGACGAATTTGTAGAAGGGCTGCTGCCACAGATACAGCGAATAGGACCATAGGCCGAGCATTGTCATCGGCCAGGACGACAGGACACCGGTGACATGCCGGGGACTGAAATCAAGCGCGTTGACGGCCAGCGCCAGCAGCGGCACGGCAAGCAGATAATGGACCGGCGTTGGCACAGCGTCGAGAAACAGCGCAACCGCGAGGATCGTGGCGAGCACTGCCACCTGCTTGCCGCGGAGGGCAGCGGGCAGTCTTCCATCCGCCTTGAGGAGGCAGATCGACGCCGACAGCAGAATCGACGCGATATGCACATCGGTGCGCCAATAGGTGGACTCGTAATCGAGGCCGAACAGCCAGTACGAAACCGCGCCGTTTGCCATCGCGAGCCCGGCCAGCACCAGCAAAAGCAGGACGACCCTGGGGCGACTTGCGACGACGACGCTGATCACAGCCAGGATGATATAGGCATGCTCCTCGATGCAGAGCGACCAGATATGGTCGAGCGCGCCGGCGCGGGCCACCAGAATACCGGCATAATTGTAGGTGAATGTCAGCGCCGTGAGCGCCGCCTTCCATTTGAAGGCGACAAATGTGCCGGAGAGCGCAATCATGGCGACGACGACGTAGGCCAGGAGCGCGGGATAAATCCTTGAAAAGCGGCGCTTGAAGAATGTCTTGAGCGGATTGCGCTCTATGAACAAGATTTCGGCCATCAGCCGTCCGCTGAGGACGAAGAAGAATTCGACGCCCATGACGCCGAAGTTGATGCCAGGAACGGGAAAAAAGTGGCCGATCAGGACCAGTGCGATCGACAGGCCGCGCCAGCCGTCGAGGTAGGCGAGCCTGGTCCGTGACGCTGCGTCGGCGACGATGGGCTGGTGAGGCACAAGAGGCGCCACGGAAACTTCGGTCATGCCTTCACCTTCGCACAGGACAACGCGAAGGGTTCGAAACGAACGGTGCGCTCGGAACCTACCCCGCATATCCCCGCCCAGGGGCCATACTGCAACGCAGCATGTTTCTGTGCAAGTGCGAGATCAGGGATCAGCCGACGAAAAAGGAGCCTCGACGGCTCCTTTCTTGTTTGGAATCGCCAGCATTCAGGCGTTGGCAGCCTTCACCGCCCGCTTGGCCATCACCATGATCAGATTGGCGCGATAGTCGGCGGAAGCGTGTATGTCGCTCATCAAATTGCCTGCCGACATTATGACGCCCTGGAGCGCAGCCGTATCGAAATTCCCGGCCAGCGCCGCTTCGATCTCCTTGGCGCGGAAGACACCATTGTCGCCGGCCCCGGTGACGGCGACTCTCACGCCGTCATTGCCCTGAGCCACGAACACGCCCACGATGGCGTAGCGCGATGCGGGATTGCGGAACTTTTCATAAGCCGCCTTGGCCGGCACGGTGAAGCGGACCGCTGTGACGATCTCGCCTTCATTGAGCGCGGTCTCAAACAGGCCCGTGAAGAACGCCTCGGCGGCGATCTCGCGCGTGTTGGTGACGATGGTGGCGCCAAGCGCCAGCAGCGCCGCCGGGTAGTCGGCCGCCGGATCGTTGTTGGCGATCGATCCGCCTATCGTGCCCTTGTAGCGTACCGCGGGATCACCGATCAGCGAAGCCAGATGCGAGAAAGCAGGGCAGGCCTTCTTCAGCGTTTGATCGTTCGCAACCTGGTAATGTGTGGTCCCGGCACCGATGGTGACGGTCGTGCCCGCCACGGTAATGCCTTGCAGTTCCTTGATCCGGGCCAGGTCGACAAGATCGGACGGCGCCGCCAGACGTGTCTTCATGGCGGGGATCAGCGTCATGCCGCCGGAAAGCAGCTTGGCGTCGCCGCTCTCGATCATCTTGGCTGCGTCTGCGACCGTGGCTGCGCGGTGGTAGTTGACTGAGTACATCTGATTCCTCCTCAGTGTTTGGTCGTTGCGCGGATCGCTGCCCAGACCGTGGATGGCGATGCGGGCATTGCGAGATCGTTGCTGCCGATGGCGTCGGTGATGGCGTTGATCACCGCCGGGGGTGAGCCGATGGCGCCGGCCTCGCCGCAGCCCTTGATGCCGAGCGGATTGCCCGGGCACGGCGTGTTCGAGGTCGAAACCTTGAACGACGGCAGGTCGCCAGCGCGCGGCATCGTGTAGTCCATATAGCTTGCGGTCAGCAGCTGGCCGCCATTATCATAGTGCGCTCCCTCCAGCAGGGCCTGGCCGATGCCCTGCGCCAATCCGCCGTGCACCTGTCCTTCGACGATCATCGGATTGATGATGTTGCCGAAATCGTCGGCGGCGACGAACTGGACGATCTCCGTCGTCCCGGTCTCCGGATCGATCTCGACCTCGCAAATATAGCAGCCGGCCGGGAAGGTGAAATTCGACGGATCGTAGAAGGCTGTCTCTTTCAGACCCGGCTCCATTCCGCCGGGCAAATTGTGCGCGGTATAGGCGGCGAGCGCCATCTGGAACCACGGCACGTTCTTGTCCGTGCCGGCCACCTTCAGCGCACCGTTCTCGATGACGATATCGCCCTCGTCGGCCTCGAGCAGATGGGCGGCGATCTTCTTGGCCTTGGCCTCGACCTTGTCGAGCGCCTTGACGATGGCCGACATGCCGACGGCGCCCGAGCGCGACCCGTAGGTGCCCATGCCCATCTGCACCTTGTCGGTGTCGCCATGGATGATGGAGACCGAATCCAGCGGCACGCCGAAGCGCTCGTTGACCAACTGCGCGAAGGTCGTTTCATGGCCCTGGCCGTGGCTGTGCGAGCCGGTCAGCACCTCGATCGTGCCGACCGCATTGACGCGCACCTCAGCCGATTCCCAGAGGCCGACGCCGGCACCGAGGGAGCCGACTGCCGCCGACGGCGCGATGCCGCAGGCCTCGATATAGCAGCTCATGCCGATGCCGCGCAGCAGGCCTTTCCTGGCAGCCGCCGCCTTGCGTTCGGGGAAGCCGGCATAGTCGGCCTCCTTCATGGCCGCGTCGAGCGATGCGGCATAGTCGCCGGCATCGTAGCACATGATGACCGGCGTCTGGTGCGGGAACGAGGTAACGAAGTTCTTGCGCCTGAGTTCGGCGGGGGAGACGCCGAACTGGCGCGCCGCTGTCTCCATCATGCGCTCCATGACGAAGGTCGCTTCCGGCCGCCCTGCCCCGCGATAGGCGTCGACGGGCGCAGTGTTGGTGTAGATCGCCTTCACATTGGCGTGGATGGCCGGGATGTTGTACTGGCCCGACAGCAGCGTGGCGTAGAGGTAGGTCGGTGTCGCCGATGAGAACAGCGACATGTAGGCGCCGAGATTGGCCTGCGTCTCGACCTTCAGCCCCAAGATCTTGTGGTTCTCGTCGAACGCCATTTCGGCATGGGTATGGTGATCGCGACCATGCGCATCGGTAAGGAAGCTCTCCGTCCGGTCAGCCACCCACTTTACCGGCACGCCCGTCTTCTTTGACGCCCACAGGCAGATGATCTCTTCGGGATAGATGTAGATCTTGGAACCGAAGCCGCCACCGACATCGGGGGCGATAACACGCAGCTTGTTCTCCGGCGCGACATTGTAGAAGGCACTCATCACCAGCCGCGCGACATGGGGATTCTGCGATGTCGTCCAGCAGGTGTAATGGTCCTCGGCCTTGTCGTAGTGGCCGAGCGCTGCACGCGGCTCCATGGCGTTGGGGACGAGCCGGTTGTTGATGATGTCCATCTTGACGACATGGGCAGCTTGTTTGAAGGCCGCCGTCGTCTCGTCGGCGTTGCCGATGTCCCAGTCGAAGATCAGATTGTTATCGGCCTCCGGATGTATTTGCGGCGCGCCGGCGTCCATCGCCTTCGAGGCGTCGACGACGGCCGGCAGTTCCTCGTAGGTGACCTCGACCGCCTCGGCGGCGTCGCGCGCCTGCCCCTTGGTCTCGGCGACGACGATGACGACGGCATCGCCGACATAGCGGACGCGGTCGAATGCCAGCGGCGACCATGCCCCCATCTTCATCGGCGAGCCATCCTTGGAGTGGATCATCCAGCCGCAGATGAGGTTGCCGATCCCGTCGGCCTTCAGTTCATTGCCGGTAAGGACGCCGATGACGCCGGGCATGGCTTGCGCCGCCGTGACGTCGATATTCGTGATCTGCGCATGCGCGTGCGGACTGCGAACGAAGGCGGCATGCTTCATGCCGGGCACAACCATGTCGTCCACATAGCGGCCGGCGCCGGTGATGAACCTTTTGTCTTCCTTGCGCGCTACGCGAGCGCCAACACCTTCAATGCCCATTAGACGTCCTCCCGAAAAAGCGAATAGTGAGTAGCAAGTAGGAATAGGCAGCAGCGAAAGACCGAAGCGAGCTAGTCGCACAGACCCTGAATGATCGCTATTCGCTGCTCGCTCATGTCCTCAAGCCGCTTGCCTGTCCTTGCCCGTCACACCCTTCGACATCGTGTCTGATGCGGCGAGGATCGCCTTGACGATGTTGTGGTAGCCGGTGCAGCGGCAGATATTGCCTTCGAGCTCGGCGCGCACGGTTGCCTCATCCAGGCCCTCGGGATGGCGGTTGATCATGTCCGTCGCGGTCATGATCATGCCCGGCGTGCAGAAGCCGCATTGCAGCCCATGATGCTCCTTGAACGCCGCCTGCACCGGGTGCAGATCGGCGCCATTGGCCAGCCCTTCGATCGTCAGCACCGTCGAGCCCGAGGCCTGAACGGCAAGCATGGTGCAGGACTTGACCGCCTGGCCGTCGACGTGGACGACGCAGGCGCCGCATTGCGACGTGTCGCAACCGACATGCGTGCCGGTAAGGCCGAGATTCTCTCGAAGGAAATGAACCAGAAGCGTTCGGTCTTCGGCAACGCCGCTCACCTGCTTCCCGTTTACCGTCAACGACACGTCCGACATGAATCCTCCCTGGGTATCGACCTTGGTCATCACGCTGCCGACGCAAGTGCGAGCATCGGCCATTCTTCATTCGTACACTGCATAACGCACAAAAAACAGCGCGCCGAAAACGCCACGGATTGTACTTTCGATCATGGCTGGACCGGGGCAGGTCCACCGATCGCCCCCATTGCCAAAACGCCGATTGAAGACAACAATGGCGCCCGACGCCCGCGCGCCTGACGCGCATAAAAACAGCGTCTGAGGAAATGCGGAGGACATCGCTGGCCAGTTCCCGGACGCGCTATGCATGCGGCCTGTCGGCGCTCACGACGGATGAGCCCGACATGGAGGCGTTTGCCAGGGCGATTGCGACGGAAGCAGCGGCGATCGACGCCGGCTTCGCCCTTCTGTTCTTTTCCCAGAGCCTGATCGAGGCTGGCGCCCTCTCCAGGGCACTCGCAAACCACGCGCCAACACTCGAATATGCGGGCTGCTCTACCGCAGGCGAAATCACACCTGAAGGTCTCGAGGATGGCCACGTGCTGGCCGTGCTCCTCCCTTCCCCGGCCTTTGCCGCCGCTAGCGTGATGGTCGACAATCTGTCGTCTTCGGGCATGGACAGGATCACCGGAGAAGTCGACGCGTTGCGGCGGCAGCTGCGCGCTCGCCTCGGCTACGATCCGGCCAAGGATATGTTCGCGCTTTGCTTCATCGACGGTCTCTCCTATGCCGAGGAGGCGGTCAGCTCCGCTATCCATTGGGGCCTCGACGGCATACCGCTCATCGGCGGCTCGGCCGGCGACGACCTGAAATTCGAGACCACGCGCCTGATCGCGAACGGCAGGGTCACCTCCGACAGCGCCATAATCGTGCTGATATCAACGGAAATTCCGTTTCACGTCTTCAAGACCGACAATTTCGTTCCCACCGAAGAGAAGCTGGTGGTGACGGCATCCGATCCCGACCATCGCATCGTGCGCGAGTTCAACGCCACCAATGCCGCGGAGGAATATTCCGCAGCGGTCGGCATCCTGCCCCGGACCCTCACGCCGCTCAGCTTCGCCTCGCATCCGGTGGTCGTGAAGGTCGGCGGCGAATATTACTGCCGCTCGATTCAGAAGATGCACGAGGATGGCTCGCTGTCATTCTTCTGCGCCATTGATGATGGCGTGGTGCTGTCGATCGCCCAACCCAAGGACATGGTCGAATCGACGCGCGCCGCCCTGCGCGATGTCGAGGAGAGGCTTGGCGGCATCGACATGATCCTCGGCTTCGACTGTGTGCTGCGTCGCCTGGACGCGCGCAACCGCCAGGTCTTCCGCGATATTTCAGAGCTCTACCGGGTCAACAACGTCATCGGCTTCGGCACCTACGGCGAACAGTACCGGTCGATGCACCTCAACCAGACGTTCACCGGCATCGCCTTCGGCGACCGGCAAGCGGCCGAATAGGCCAGCGCAACACCATGCCGCTCAGGGACATAAACGATCTTGAGAAGCTGAAGAAGATCAATGCCGCACTGGTCAGCCGCGTCGAGCGCTCGATGGACCAGCAAGGCAACGCCTTTTCGCTGTTCCAAACCGCGATCTCCCTGGAAAATCGGGTGCGCACGCGCACGGAGGAACTGCATTCCACGTTGCGGCGGCTGGAACAATCGAACATCGACCTCAGCGCGGCGAAGGAAAACGCCGAACTGGCGAACCTGTCGAAGACCAGGTTTCTCGCCGCCGCCAGCCACGACGTGCTGCAGCCGCTGAACGCAGCCCACCTGTCGGTCTCGGCGCTCGCCGAAGTGCAAACCAGCGACGAGGGCAGGAAACTGGTGCGGCAGGTCGAGCGCTCGCTCGAGACGATGGAAGACTTGCTGCGCACCCTGCTCGACATCTCCAAGCTCGACGCCGGCGTGGTGCGGCCGGAAATCGGCGATGTCAGCCTCGAAGCGCTGTTTTCTTCACTGCGTTCGGATTTCCAGCCCGTGGCGGAAATCAAGGGCCTGTCGCTGAAGTTCCGGCCGGTCAATGCTTCGGTCCGCTCCGACCGGACGTTGCTGCGCCGCATCCTGCAGAACATTCTCTCCAACGCGCTTGGATACACGCGCTCGGGCGGCGTGCTTGTCGGCACCAGGCATCGCGGCGACACTATCCGCATCGACGTCGCCGACACCGGCTGCGGCATTCCCGACGACCAGCGCGAAGCGGTGTTCGAAGAATTTCACCGTGGCACATCGCCGGGCAGCGCCGAGATGGAGAGCGGCGGCCTCGGCCTGGGGCTTGCCATCGTGCGCCGCATGGCCGGTGCGCTCGGCCACCCCGTGACGTTTTCATCGAAGGTCGGGCGCGGCACGATCTTCCATATTGATGTTCCCGTCGGCCTTGGTGTCCCGGCCGATTCGATAGCTCGCCTCTCCGACCTGGAGCGGCCGCGCGGCTACGGTCTTTTCGGCACCAAGGTGCTGCTGGTCGAAAACGATGCCGAGGTGCTGCGGGCGATGACATTCCTGCTCGAGCGCTGGCAATGTTTGGTGCGATCTGCGACCTCGACCGAGGATGCGCTGGACCTGCTTGGCGACACCGACTGGGTGCCCGACATCGTCATTGCCGACCAGCATCTAGACGGCGGCGATCTCGGCACCGCAACCATAATTGAGGTCCGCGACTATCTCGGCCGCGCCGTGCCGGCGCTGATCGTGACCGCCGACAGTTCCGAGTCGGTCGCGAAGGTTGCCCGGGCGAGCGGCATCGAGCTGATGCGCAAGCCGGTGAAGCCAGCGCAGCTGCGCGCACTGCTGGCGCATCTGCTGGCTTGACGTCCACGCCACCCTTGTTGGGCGGACCTGGAAATCAAAACCCCGCCTGATCGCGAAACAGCTCCGCATTGTCCAGCTTCGACACCTCGATCACAGCCTGTGTGCGGCTATAGACGTTGAGCTTGCGCAGGATCTCGGAGACATGCGCCTTCACCGTTGTCTCGCCGACTTGCAGTTCATAGGCGATCTGCTTGTTGAGCAGGCCTTGGCGCAGCATCTGCAGCACGCGCAGCTGTTGCGGCGTCAGCGTGGAGAGGCGCTGCACCATGTCGGCGCGGTCGGTGCTCTTGGCGTCCGGCGGCTGGACTTCATAGGTCTCAGGCACATAGACGGCGCCTTCCATCACCGAGCGGATCGCATTGGCCAGATCGCTCTTGCGCGAGGATTTCGGAATGAAGCCGGCGGCGCCGTAGGATAATGCTTCGGAGATGATCCGAGGCTCTTCATGCCCGGAAACAATGACCACCGGCAGGCGCGGGTAACGGGTCCGAAGCTGAAGCAGGCCTTCGAAACCATGCACGTCGGGCATGCTGAGGTCGAGCAGCGCAAGATCGAATGGCTTGACGCCCCCCAGCAGATCGAGCGCCTCGGTGATCGAACGCGCCTCGACCGTGTCCACCTCGGGATAGGCCATCCGCACCGCGCTGTGCAGCGCCTCGCGAAACAGCGGATGGTCGTCGATGATCAGGAACCGGGCGCTATCATTGGCTGCGGACATGGGGCTCGTTTCGGTGCGTGGCGCGCAGGATAATCCTTCGACCATGCCCAGATTATTGCCAAATAGTACATCACCACCTTGGTCGTGGGGGACTGATCGAACGCCCTGCCTTGCCCGGAGGCCGAAATCGGTCGAAGGTGCCGGCGACCGAGCTTGAGCAGAGATGACGCATGACAGAGTTTGTCCTTCCCCCGCCCGCGACACCCTCGGTGGCTCTCGCGGGTTCGACGGAGCGCTTCGCCGTCCGCCGCATTTTCTGTGTCGGCCGCAACTACGCCGCGCATGCGCGCGAATTCGGCAATGACGAGCGCGATCCGCCATTCTTCTTCACCAAACCGGCCGACGCGGTGGTCGATTCCGGCGTCGAAATCCCCTATCCGCCGCTCACTTCGAATCTGCATTACGAGATCGAGCTGGTCGTCGCCATCGGCAAGGCAGGCTTCCAAATTGCGCGCGAGGATGCGCTCGGTCATGTCTGGGGCTATGGCGTCGGCGTCGACCTGACGCGCCGCGACCTGCAGGACCAGGCGAAGAAGGCGGCGCGTCCCTGGGACTGGTCGAAGGCCTTTGATCAATCCGCACCTTGCGGCGCACTGGTTCCGGCCGCGAAATCGGGACATCCGGATAAAGGCCGCATCTGGCTCGCGGTCAACGGCGCGGTAAAACAGGAGGGCGATCTTGCCGAGCTTATCTGGCCGATCGCTGACATCGTGTCGATCTGCAGCGGAGCGGTCGAGCTTCAGCCCGGCGACCTGATCTTCACCGGCACGCCGGCCGGCGTCGGTGCTGTTCGCGCCGGCGACACGATCAGCGGTGGCGTCGAGGGTATCGGCACGATCGAACTAACCATCGGCCAGCCGAGTAACGCATGATCGATATCGTCCTGCCTTTGTCATACGCGCACCGGAAGGGGAATCGACTATCGTTTCTCCCTCCAGCGCAGGAGTGTTGCCGATGAAAGCCGTCGTCTTCGAGAAATTCGGCGAACCGCCGACGATCCAGAGCGTACCCGATCCGAACCCGGCCGCCGATGGTGTCGTCATCAAGGTCGAAGCGACGGGGCTATGCCGCAGCGACTGGCATGGCTGGATGGGCCATGACGACGACATAACGCTGCCGCACGTGCCAGGCCACGAACTGGCCGGCGTTGTGGTTGCCGCCGGCGGGCGCGTGACCCGTTGGAGGGCGGGCGACCGTGTGACCGTCCCCTTCGTCGGCGGGTGCGGACACTGCTTCGAATGCACCTCCGGCAACCACCAGGTCTGCGAACATCAGTTTCAGCCCGGTTTTACCGCCTGGGGCTCGTTTGCCGAATATGTTGCGATCGACTTTGCCGACACCAATCTGGTGCGCCTGCCCGATGAGATGGAATTCGCGACCGCCGCCAGCCTGGGCTGCCGCTTCGTCACTTCCTTCCGCGCCATTGTCGACCAGGGCCGCGTCACGCCCGGCGAATGGGTGGCCGTGCATGGCTGCGGCGGCGTCGGGCTGTCTGCGATCATGATTGCGAGCGCGATGGGCGCCAATGTCGTGGCCATAGACCTGACCGAGGAGAAGCTGGAATTTGCCCGCAAGATCGGCGCCGTCGCAACCATCAATGCGTCCACAACGCCGAACGTGGTCAAGGCGGTCAAGCAGATCACCAATGGCGGCGCGCACATGTCGATGGACGCGCTCGGCCATCCGACGACATCGTTCAATTCCATCTCGAACCTGCGCCGGCGCGGCCGCCACGTTCAGGTCGGGCTGATGCTTGGCGAGCATGCCAAGGCTTCGGTGCCGATGAGCAAGATAATTGCCTTCGAGCTTGAAATCCTGGGCAGCCACGGCATGCAGGCATTCCGCTATCAGGCCATGATGGAAATGATCCGCACCGGCAAGCTCAAACCCGAGCTGCTGGTCGGCAAGAAGATCAGCCTCGACGAGGCGCCGGTGGCGTTGATGGCAATGGGCGGCTTCGAGGGCATCGGCATCGGGGTGGTGACGAAGTTCTGATAGCAATCGGAAAACCAGACCTGGTCACTTTACAACCGGCGGAAAAACAAATACAATCCTAAGTAGATGAAGGTGCCGGCACAACCACAGGCTGTCTCTCTCAGTTGGCGTGGCCGAGGGAAAAATGAGACTCTTTCTGCCCTGTCTTTTTATGCTGTGGCTTACGCTTAGTGCTCGGGCGCAAGACAGTGACCCTGTCAATGGAGGCAAAGCGCCAAGTCAGACTGCCTCGTCTTTAAAGGCACCAGCGGCAACGGAATCGACTCTTCGATTTGAGGATTTTCCGGCGAAAATCTTTCAAAGGAAGCCTGCGAAGAACATCCAGATCCACCCTAACGATTCGTGGGCGCAGGCAGTCAAGCCGGATATTCGCGAAGCACTGAAACATGGAGCGGATTTCGCCGGCCATTTCTCGGTTGTTTTGGTCAATTGCGGTAACGCCTGCATCGCCGCGCGCATGATTGATATGCGCACCGGTCAGCTCTTTTGGATACCGGGGGGTTACCAGTTGGACCTTGAATACCATTTGGCAAGCCGGTTGATGAGGGTTGCCTGGGTCGAGCCTTCCGAGAATCCCGTCTGCGTACGCCAGGATTTTGAGTGGAAAGGCCGCAAATTCGTCAAGCGTTACGAAGACCGAGAACAGGTTGCAGATTCCTCCGAATGCCCAGGATCGGCGTATGTAGGCAAGCCGCCTCAGTGAGCATGGCGGCGATGCCTACCGAGCAAACTTCTTCGCCCCGAACACGCACGCCACCACGCCGAGCGTAACGACAATCATCAGGGGGCTGACCTTTTCGTGCAGCAGCGTCGCCGCGAGCGCGAGGCCGAAGAAGGGCTGCAGCAATTGCAACTGACCGACGGCGGCGATGCCGCCTTGCGCCAGGCCGCGATACCAGAAGACGAAGCCGATCAGCATGCTGAAAAGCGAGACGTAGCCAAGACCGATCCAGGCGTGCGGGCCAATGCCGGCAAAGGATGGCGGCAGCGTCGCAAAGGTCAGAACCAGCATGATCGGCAGCGACAGCACCAGCGCCCAGCAGATCACCTGCCAGCCACCGAGCCTGCGCGACAAAGCAGCGCCCTCCGCATAGCCGAGACCGCAGACGATCACGGCGGCGAGCATCAGGCCGTCGCCGACTGGTGAGGCCGATATGCCCTGCGTCAGCGCGAAGCTGGCGACCAGCCCGCTGCCGATGGATGAGAACAGCCAGAACGCAGGCCTCGGCCGGTCACCGCCGCGCAACACGCCGAAGATCGCGGTCGCCAGCGGCAACAGGCCGATGAAGATGATCGAGTGGGCCGAGGTGACGTGCTTGAGCGCCAAGGCGGTGAGCAAAGGAAAACCCACAACCACGCCCAGCGCCACGATCACCAGGGACAGCAGGTCGCCGCGCTCAGGACGTTTCTGCCGGAACAGGAGCAGCATTGCCAGGCCTAGCAATCCGGCAATCGCCGCTCGGGCCGACGTCAGGAATACCGGGTCGAAATCCATCACCGCAACGCGTGTCGCTGGCAGCGATCCCGCGAAAATCAAAACCCCGACGAATCCGTTCAGCCAACCGCTCGCGGTCTTGTCCATTCCAGGCTCCATGTTCTGGCCCTCCATGGCCCGGATAGCCGTCGCGCGACCAGAGACAATGGAGTACAATTCCGTGAAACTGTAATGGACATCAGAGCAGTACAGATGACAAGCGCGGCCTTCGAAACCGACAGCGGGCGAACCCTGCTCAGCCCGACTCTGGTCGAAAACACCATGGCGACCATTCGCCAGCGGATCGCGGCGCGCAGCCTGCCGCCGGGCGCTCGATTGCCTTCCATCCGCGCCTTCGCCAAATCCATGCAGGTATCGAAATCCACCGTGGTCGAAGCCTATGAACGCCTTGCAGCCGAAGGCGCGATCCGCTCCCGACCGGGATCCGGCTTTTACGCGGCCGGATCCCTAGCGCCGTTGTCGCTGGCCGAGATCGGCCCCCGGCTGGACCGTGCCATCGATCCTCTGTGGGTCTCGCGCCAATCGCTCGAGGCAGGTGACAAGATGCTCAAGCCCGGCTGCGGCTGGCTACCGGCCTCGTGGATGCCGCAAGCGGCATTGCGCCGGGCACTGCGCACGGCAGCGCGGGCAGATGATGTCGCGCTTGCCGACTACGGCACCCCGCTTGGCCTGCCGCCACTGCGCCAACTGCTGGCGCGACGCTTGGCAGGACATGGCATCGAAGCCTCTCCCGAACAGATCATGCTGACAGAATCGGGCACCCAGGCCATCGACCTTCTCTGTCGGTTCCTCATCGAGCCCGGCGATGCGGTGCTGGTCGACGATCCCTGCTATTTCAACTTCCACGCTTTGCTGCGCGCCCACCGGGCCAAGGTCGTCGGCGTTCCCTACACACGTTCCGGGCCGGATATCGACCTGTTCGCGCAGGCGCTGGCCGAACATCGGCCGCGCCTCTACATCACCAATTCCGCCATCCACAATCCGACGGGCTCGGTCCTGTCGCCGGTCACCGCGCACCGGTTGCTGAAACTGGCAGAACAATCGGATCTGACCATCATCGAGGATGATATATTCGCCGATTTCGAACATGCGCCCGCGCCCCGGTTGGCGGCGTTCGACGGCCTGAACCGGGTCGTCCAGATCGGCAGTTTCTCCAAGACGCTGTCGGCCTCGGTCCGCTGTGGTTTCATCGCCGCGCCCCGCGCCTGGATAGAGGGGCTGACCGACCTCAAGATCGCCACGACATTCGGCGGTGGACGGCTGGCGGCCGACCTTGTGCTGACCCTTCTGAAGGACGGCAGCTACCGCAAACATATGGATCTGCTGCGCGTGAAACTCGCCCGCACGATGGCGGAGACCGGCACCCGGCTGAAGTCCATCGGCATCACGCCGTGGATCGACCAGCCTGCCGGCCTGTTCCTCTGGTGCAGCCTCCCCGATGGAGTGGATGCGGCAGAGATCGCGCGACGCGCTCTGGCCGACAATGTCGTGCTCGCGCCCGGTAACGCGTTCAGCCTGTCGGGAACGGCAAGTCGCTTCCTGCGCTTCAACGTGGCCCAGTGCGCAGACGAGCGGATTTTCAGGGTGCTGGAAGCCGCTATGTCGCGTTGATTGTACGTCGTGAGGCCGAGCAAACTTCCCGGACGCGTTCGCGTAACCAGCGCTGCGCCGGATCGGCGTCGAGGCGCGGATGCCAGAGCATCGAGATGGTGACTTCCATGGTGGCGACGGGCAGCGCAAAGCTGTGCATTCCTGCACGCGCTCCTTCGGTGTGCCGCTCCGGTACGCTGGCGATCAGGTCGGATGCGCGCGCCATTGCAAGTGCGGCCGAGAAACCGGAAACCATGCACACAACAGTCCGCTGCAGCCCAAGCGCGCTCAGGGCCTCGTCGATCGGCCCTCTCTCGCGGCCCCGTCGCGACACACTGACGTGGCGGCCCGCCGCATAACGTTCGGGCGTTACCACGCCCTCCCCCAGCGGATGGCCCTCTCGCACGGCGGCAATGAAGCGGTCACGGAACAGCGCCTGGATACGGACTTCAGGCCCGGTTTCACCGGCGACGCCGACTTCAAGGTCGATCGCCGCGTCGCGCAGCGACATCATGTCCTTGTCAGACTTAGGCGCGAAACGCAGCCGCACTCCTGGCGCATCAACCCCGACGCGGGCGACCAGACGAGGCCCGAACTCCTCGACGAAGCCCTCATTTGTGCGCAGCGTGAAGATCCTGTCCAGCCGAGAGAGGTCGAGCAGTCTTACAGGCCGCAGCAGCGCCTCGGCGTCCTGGACGACGGTGCCGACCTGCCGGCGCAGTTCCTCCGCGCGTGGCGTCGCCACCAACCCTCGCCCGGCACGCACGAGCAAGGGATCCCCAGTCGCGTCGCGCAGCCGCGCCAGCGTCCGGCTCATCGCCGAGGGGCTGAGCCGCAGACGGCGCGCGGCACGGGCCACGCTGCCTTCGGCCAGCAGAACGTCCAGGGCGAACAGCAGGTTGAGATCGGGCAATGTCATGGACAGGTCCTAACATGAGATGGCGTCTGATGCACGATTATGATGCAAATGCTGCGCCTTCCGCCATATCAGCGGCAGGATTAGATCTCCGACAGCTCCGCTTCCGGGGCAAACGGAAAGGAGATCGCCATGGCAGTCGCCACGCAAAATCGGGATCGGCCGATTTCAGCCCCACAGGAAAACTCATCCGCCGTCTCGGCGCTGGCAAGTCTGTCGCTCGCCACACTGCTGTCGTCGCTGGGCACAAGCATCGCCAGCGTCGGCCTGCCGTCGCTGATGCAGACGTTCGGGGCATCGTTCCAGGCCGTGCAATGGGTGGTGCTGGCCTATCTGCTTGCGATCACCACGCTGATCGTCAGTGCCGGGCGGCTGGCCGACATGCTCGGGCGTCGCCCCTTGCTGTTGGGCGGCATCGCGCTGTTCACATTGGCGTCGCTGTTGTGCGCGCTGGCCCCGACGCTTTGGCTGCTGATCGCCGCGCGTGCCCTGCAGGGGCTTGGCGCGGCGGTGATGATGTCGCTGACACTGGCCTTTGTCGCGCAGACCGTGAGCAAGGACCGGACCGGCAGCGCCATGGGCCTGCTCGGCGCCATGTCGGCCATTGGCACGACACTCGGACCCTCGCTCGGTGGATTGCTGATCGCCGGCCTCGGCTGGCGGGTGATCTTTCTCGTCAACGTCCCATTGGGCCTTCTGACCTTCGCGCTCGCTTGGCGTGGCCTGCCTGCGGGCGACAAGAACGCACAGCCCGCCTCAGGCAAGTTCGACGCGATGGGCACCGTCCTGCTGGCAATGACGCTGGCCGCCTATGCATTGGCCATGACGCTCGGCCGGGGCAAGTTTGGCGCACTCAACATCGGCCTCCTCGCCGCTACCCTTCTCGGCCTGGTTCTTTTCGCCATCGCCCAGGGAAAAGCGAAAACTCCCCTGGTCCAGCTTGGCCGCTTCAGGGATCCGCGGCTCAGCGCCAGTCTGGCCATGAACCTCATCGTCGCAACCGTGATGATGGCGACCCTGGTGGTGGCCCCGTTCTATTTATCGCGGGGGCTCGGGCTCGATGCCGCCATGGTGGGGGTGGGGCTGTCGGCGGGGCCGCTCGTCTCGGCCCTGTCGGCGCTGCTGGCCGGGCGGCTTGCCGATCGCTTCGGAGCTCAAAGGATGATGGCGGTTGGCCTGTTCGCTCTCGGCATCGGCACATTTCTGCTGTCGCTGGCGATGACGAGGCTTGGCATTGCCGGCTATGTCGTTCCCATCGCCATCACCTGCTTCGGCTACGCCCTTTTCCAGACCTCCAACAATGCAGCCGTCATGAGCCGTGTCGGCGCCGGCGAAAGAGGCGTCGTATCGGGCCTCCTCAACCTGTCACGCAATCTCGGCTTGATCACCGGCGCATCCCTGATGGGCGCAATATTCGCCGCCGGGTCCGCCGGCGGGCGGCACGGCATCGGTCAGGATGTCTTGAGTTCGGCGGCCGCGGCGCAGGGAATGCACGTCACCTTCCAGGTCGCGACGGCCCTGGCCGTGCTGGCGCTGGTCCTCGCGCTCCTCTCGGCAGGCACCGTAACGCAAGGCGATTCTTCCTGAAGATAAGTGCCCGTCGACCGGCTGCAATGCGACTCAGGCCCCTGCCCGCTTGCGGCGTTCATAAAGCATAACCAGTGTTTCGGCGGTCAAAGCCGGCTTCTCCTCGCCCTCGATCTCCACCGTGTTGGCCGCTTTCATCAGGTACTGGCCCGGCCCCCAGTCTTGCACGGAAAGCAGAACGATGCGCAGCCTTATGCGCGCGCCCGCCTTGACGGGCGCCAGAAAGCGCACTTTGTCGAAGCCGTAGTTGAACGCCGCCTGCGTGTTCTCGGGCACGATCCCCATGCCCAGCGCCAGCGCCCCGATGATCGACAGCGTCAGGTAGCCATGCGCAATGGTGGTCCGGAACGGGCTTTGCCGCCGCGCCCTCTCAGGGTCGACATGGATCCATTGATGGTCTCCGGTACATTCGGCGAACTGGTTGATGCGGTTCTGGTCGACGGTCGTCCACTCCGACACGCCAAGCTCCTGTCCGGCCATCGTCTTCAGCTCTGCGTAGGTCGGCGGCGTTCTAGGCCGTATTTCGGTCATTCAAACTATCCCGATCGCTTCAACGCTTCCCGACCATGACCGGCGGCCTCTGTCAATTCATCGTCGCGCAATCCGTTCCGCGACGGCGGGCCTGAACGGAATGCTCCGTGATCTGGCCGGCATCAGCAAAAAAGCCTGACTGGCCGAAAGCCGCTACTTCTTCTCGTAGCCGGCGCGGATCTCCTCCATCGCCTCCTTGATGCGCGAACGCAGGATGTCGATCGATTCGGTACCCGATTTCTTGACCAGCTCGGCCACTTCGCCGGCATTCTTCAACGTGGTTTCGAAGGATTTCCTGGCAAACTCGGTCTGCTTGGCCATCAGCTCCTGCGGAGTCCCGGGCGCCTTGTAGCTTTGCGCCATGTCGGTGACCTCGCGCAGCGTATCCTGCAGCAACGCGCGTTGCCTGGACAACAGCGACGTCGCTCCGGCCGCAGTGACCCGAGCCGCCTGCTCCAGCGCCTCTAAATTCCGGCGATGATGCGCAAGGATGGTTTCGACATCGACCGTGGGCAGCTTCAGGTCGCGGCCGAACTTGCCGAACATTTCCATAAACGAATCGGATTGCGGCTGCTTCGCCATGATGTGGTGCCTCCCTGTCGCCACCGAAATGGCTTTCCCGGAGCGACAATAGCATGGAAGCGCCGCGTGTCCATTCGAGCGGCGCTGGCTGCAAACGGGCGTCAGCCGGCGAGAAACAGACGCTCGGCCAGGTAGAGCACGAGACCGGCAAGACCGCCGATGATCATGCCGTTGAAACGGATATATTGCAGGTCCCTGCCGATGTTCATCTCGATAAGTCGCGTCAACTGGGCAAGGTCCCAGCGCTTAACCTGGTCGGCGATGAATTTCGACACGCCATGCTTCTGGCTTTCGACGAAGGCGGCCAGGGCCACCACGAACCCCTGGTTCATGTCGGCCCTGATCCGCGGGTCACCAGCAAGATGCCGTCCGACCTCGACGAACATGTTGGCCAGATGCGCACTGATCATCGAATCCGAGGCCTTGGTGTCCTGCTCTATGAACTGGCCGAGACTTGCCCAGATGTCGTTCGCCAAGCCCGCGACTTCCGGCCGGGCCAGGAAATCGCGCTTCAGCTTCTCCGCGCGCTTGGCATATTGCTTCGATGTCCTCAGTTTCTCGATGAAGGCCTGGGCGAACCGATCGAACTCGGCCCGCATCGGGTGATCCGGCTCGGCGCGCACCTCGTCCAGCAGAGAGCCGGCCGAAGCGACGATCTTCTTCAGCAGATAGGCATCGGCGCGAAAAAGGTTGAACAGCGACGGGAGTTCCTCGCGGATTTTCTCGCGCATCGTGGCCAGCGCCTGCTCGTCACTGAGAAACCTGCCGACCACTTTGGTGAACTCGTCGAACAGTTTCTGGTGGCGGCGATCGTCGGTAAGCGCCGACAAAAGCTCGGCGGCCAGCGGTGCCAGCGGCACCTTCTCGATCTGCTCGATCATGCGGCTGGTGACGAAGCCGCGCAGGCTGGAATGCTCTAGGGCCGCGAGCATGCGCGGAACTAGCCGCATGACGAAACGCGACAGGCTGGCGGCGCGGTCGGTATCGGCCAGCCAATCGGCGACCAGCGCCGAGAAGTCCACTTCTGCGAGCTTTTCTCGCACCGGGCCGGGCGCGAGGAAATTGACCTCGATGAAGCGGCCGAGATTGTCGGCGATGCGGTTCTGGTTTTCCGGGATGATAGCGGTGTGCGGGATGGGCAGCCCCAGCGGGCGCTTGAACAGCGCCACCACCGCATACCAGTCGGCAAGGCCGCCGATGGTGGCCGCTTCGGCGAACGCTGCGACGAAACCGAGCCAGGGATGGTCCGGCTCGAATGACTTCGCCAGTGCGAACACCACCACGCAAAGCGCGAGCGCCGCCGTGGCGGTGAACTTCGTCCGCCGCAATGCCGATAGCTTGGCGCTAGCGTCGGTGTCGAAGCCTGACAGTCCCGGGGATTGTGCCGGTTCGGCCATGATGCGTTGCTCCTCGTCGGTCTTGGGCAATCTGGTATACGCCCAAAAAAAGGCGAGACGGCAGGTTTTGCCTCGCGTTCTACCGGACCGCACACAAAGTTGACGAGTTTGTTCAGCTATTGCGCTTTGCCAGTCTGGAATTGTTCCAAGGTATAGGCCATATTCCGCAAAGGCCAAGCGTGACGAGTCCGGCACTTTGGACTGCCACCTCGGCGGATATCTGGAATCAGG
Source organism: Mesorhizobium sp. ES1-1 (assembly GCF_020164785.1). GTDB lineage: Bacteria > Pseudomonadota > Alphaproteobacteria > Rhizobiales > Rhizobiaceae > Mesorhizobium. Next base: position 278,212 of record NZ_JAIUGX010000008.1, read on the forward strand.
CGCGGCGGCACCGTGCCAGTGAGGACAAAATGCGGCTTACCCGCCAGACCAACTATGCGATGCGCATCCTGATGTATTGCGCGGCCAATGACGACCGGCTGAGCCGTATCCCCGAAATCGCGGCCGCCTATACGGTGTCGGAGCTTTTCCTGTTCAAGATCCTGCAGCCGCTGGTCGAGCATGGCCTCATCCAGACCGTGCGTGGTAGGAATGGCGGCGTCAAATTGGGCCGTGCCGCGGAATCGATCAGCCTGTTCGATGTGGTGCGGATCACGGAAGAAAGCTTTGCCATGGCCGAATGCTTCGAGAACGATGCCGCCGAGTGCCCTTTGGTCGACAGCTGCGCGCTGAATTCGGCTTTGCGCGAGGCGCTCAACGCCTTCTTCGCGGTGCTGGAACGCTACACCATCGCCGACCTTGTGGCGGCACGCCCGAATGTGCGCAATTTGCTCGGCATCGATATGCTCATGCAGCGCCAGGTGCCTGCCGCCTGATCAGACCTCAGGCTGTTTGAGGTCCTGCATGGGCAAGCCTGGCATAGTCTGAAAATCGGGACGGGCACGCAGTTCGCCTCGAACCTCAAGCCGCCGCGGATTGGGGCAGCACGAACGGCACGTTCCCTGCCGGCAGCACGCCGACCTTCAGCCGACAATCGAAGACTGTCTCGATCAGCTCATCGCTCAGCACGTCTTGCGGCGAACCGGTGGCCGCCAATCCGCCCCGATGCATGACAAAGATCCGGTCGGCATACATGGCCGTCAGATTGAGATCATGCAGGATGGCGATGACGACGCCGCCCCTTCTTGCGAAGTCGCGGGCAATGTTCATGATGATCAGCTGATGTTTGATGTCGAGACTTGAAACCGGCTCGTCGAGGAACAGGTAGCGCGGCTTGCCGTCGAGCACCGGCGCCCAGACCTGGCACAGCACGCGCGCAAGCTGGACGCGCTGCTGCTCGCCGCCGGAAAGCTCCTGGTAGAAGCGCCCCGCAAAACCCTCGAGATCGACGCGCGCAAGCGCCCGTTCCGGCAGCCGCCAATCCTCGCCCGGCAGGACGCCCGAGCGGCCTCCGACAAGCCCGAGCTTGACGACCTCGCGCACCGTGAAGGGGAATGACAGCGAGGTGGCCTGCGGCAGCACCGCACGCTGCACGGCAGTCTCGGCCGGCTTCATCGCCTGGAGATCGCGGCCATTGAGAACGATGCGCCCGCTATAGGCGAGCTCCCCCGATAGCGCCTTGAGGAAAGTCGTCTTGCCCGACCCGTTAGGGCCGACGATGGCGGCGATTTCGCCGGGACGTGCATCGAAATCGACCCCGCCGACAATACGCTTGCCCGCGATCTCAACCGAAACATCCCTCGCCTCGATCATCAAAGCCTCACAAGCTCACAAGTCGATCACGCCGCGCTTGCGCAGCAGGATCCAGAGAAAGAACGGCGCGCCCGATATCGCCGTGACGATTCCTATGGGCAGTTCCGCCGGCGCGACGATGGTGCGCGCGACCGCATCGGCCAGCAGCAGCAGGGAGCCGCCGAGCAGTGCCGATGCCGGCAGCAGATAGCGATTGTCGGGACCGATCAGCAGGCGCAGCAGATGCGGCACGACGATGCCAACGAAGCCGATGCCGCCGCTGACGGCGACGGATGCGCCGACCGCTGCCGAAACGCCGATGATGGCGGTATATTTCAGCCTCTGCACTGGGATGCCGAGATGCCCGGCCGTCGCCTCGCCCAGCGCCAGCGCGTTGAGGCCGCGCGCCAGGAACGGCATCGCCGCCAGGGCCAGCACGATGATCGGGCCAACGGAGGCGATCTTAGGCCAAGTCGCTCCGCCGAGCGATCCGAGTTGCCAGAATGTCAGGTCCCGCAGCTGGCGGTCATCCGCCATGAAGATCAGGATGCCCGTCAGCGCCATGGCCAGCGCCGCCAGCGCGATGCCGGCGAGCAGCATGGTGGCGACCGATGTGCGGCCCTGCCGGGTGGCAACCTGATAGAGCACCAGCGTCGTGGCGAGCCCGCCCCAGAATGCAGCCAGGGGCAGAGCGAGAGTCCCGAGCAAGGCCGTCACCGGCGCAAGGAACGTCGCGCCCAGCACGATGACGGAAACAGCTCCAAGGCTGGAGCCGGCGGAAACGCCGATCAGGCCGGGGTCGGCCAGAGGATTGCGAAACAGGCCTTGCATCACGGCGCCGGAGACTGCGAGCGCCGCGCCGACCAGCATGCCCATGACGACGCGCGGCAGACGGATGTCATAGACGATCAAACTGTCACGGGCACTCAACGCTAGGTCGCCCGGAACGGTGCCAAGCAGCCAGTCGCGGATGACGTTTACGGCCGATGCGTCCGATGCGCCCGACGTCAGCGACAGCAACACCGCAATGGCGAGCCCGACACACAGCAACACGATGACAAGGCGAGCCCGCCTCGAGCGGTCGCCTTCTGTCGCACCTGCCATCACGGCTTCCGGGCCTGCGATCGATTGATCGACCATGATGCGCCCGTTCAGTCCGTAACCTGCGCGCCATAGAGCGAGACGGCGAGATCGCTGATGGCATCGGCCGTGCGCGGTCCAAAGCCAAGCAGGTAGCCGCCATCGATACGGATTATCTTGCGCGCGGCACCGGCGGGGGTCGAGGCGATGGATGGGTTGGCGAACAGTTCGTCCTCCGAAACCGGAGGGCCGGCATTGCTCATCATCAGGATCACGTCCGGCCTGGCGGTCACGATCGCCTCGTCGGACAATTGCTTGTAGCCGGAGAAACCTTCGACGGCATTGACGCCGCCGGCCAGCTTCACCATGCCGTCGGCCGCCGTCTGGCTGCCCGCCGCCAGGATCTTGCCGCCCTGCATCGACAGCACGAACAGGACGCGTTTGCGCTCCTTGATCGAAGCGGTCCGCTTTTCCGCTGCGACCAGCTTGGCCTCGACATCAGTGGCCAGCTTCTCGGCTTTGGCGTCGACGCCGAGGGCCCTGCCCACAATGCGTATCTTCTGAACGATGCCCTCATTATCGTAGCGCTCCGGCACTTCTATGAAAGGGACGCTCGCCTTCTTCAGCACATCCACGGCTTCCCTGGGGCCGCTGCCATGCAGGGCTAGGATGCCCGACGGATTGACGGACAGGACGCCCTCCGGGGACAGTTGCCGCATATAGCCGACATCGGGAAGCTTGAGGGCCGCCTTCGGGTAGGTGCTGGTGGAATCGCGGGCAACGAGGCGACCCTCCTCGCCGAGCGCATAGACAATCTCGGTGATCGATCCGCCAATGGCAACAACCTTCGAAGAATCCGTGAAGGCCGAGGTGTCCTCTGTGGCGGCGACCGGCCCGATCGCACCAAAAGCGAGGGAAAGACCCACGATCGGCCCAAGAATCAATCCGCGCAGAGCCGGCAGTCTCAAGAGAAAATTCATTCGACTCCCTCAGGCTGCTGTCGTGCTTGGGAGACGCGGCAGGCTTTCTGCCAGGGACCGCCAGTCTCCCCGTTCACCCTCGCCTTCATGGCGCTTGCCGAAAAACTGGATGATCATCTTGCCATCGGCGCCGTAGGCTTCGAGCGAGGTGACATGACCGTCCTTGGTCGGCTTGCGCACGGCCCAGACCTCATGGATGTGGTCCGTTCGCAAGTGCAGATGGAAAGTCTCATCCAGCACATTGATCCACGGCCCCACGGGCTTGATGGATTTGACCGGGCCGGAATGGATCTGGATGCAGCCACGGTTGCCGACAAAGCACATGATCGGCATCTCGCGCTCGGCGGCACGGTGGAACATGGCGCTGACCGCGTCATTGTCGACCAACCATGCGTAATCCTGGCCGACCATCCGCACTGCCTGTTGGCGGCTGAGCTTCAGGGTCTTCAGCATGCCGAAGAACTGGTGCACGTCGGTCAGCCGGCTCCAGCGGTCACGCAGATCGTCGAGATTGGCGGAAGCGTCGGCGGTTTCGGCCTCGTCATCCGAGCCGACGGCGAGGATGTCGACCGACGGCTCCTGGTTCGACGATTCGAGCGCCGCCACCAGCTTCTGATAGGCGTAGAGACTGGATGCGGGCCGCAGATGCACCTTGTGCACGGCCTCGCCTGCAGGGTCGAAGAATTGCAGGCTGCGCCTGATGTCGTCGCCGTCGCGCTTTTCCACGGCAAAGCCGTGCGACCATACTTTCGGGAAGATGCGCAGGTCGATCTGTTCGCCAAGCACCATGGCATTGTGGGCGCCGGTGACGACCTTATCGTAAATGCCGATTTTCTCGTGCACGGCGCTTTCATTGCGGGTCAGCGCCATGACTTCGCCGACCGCTTCGAGGCCGGTCAGCACGTCATTGACACGTGGCTCGATGCGCAGGACGCCGTCGCCGCAATGCGCGGCGACCAGTTCGGCCTCCGAAACGCCAAGCTGGGCCGCAAGGTCGCGCTCGCGCGTCTTCGGATTTTCTGCCCGTGCCAGCCGGATTTCATGCGGGGCGGGTTTTACGCGCTGGTCCATGTCTCGTCCTTGCTGCCTTGCCTTACTTGTTGAGAATGAGCTTGCCCTGCCGGGTAATCTTCAGCCGGTAGAGCGCGCCATGATGTTCGATGCCGATCTCGTGCTCCCCCTGGAACAAGGTGTTGCTTGAGAGGGTCCGCACAGCCAGGGGAACCCGGGGAAAGCGCGCCGGGATGTCATCGGAATGGCGGACGCGATCACGAAAATGGTTGGGATTGTGCGTATTCATCTGGGTCGATCCCTTTCCTGTGCCGGGCATCTGGCTAGGCGTTGCGTAGATCCGATTCATTCTTGACTCGCATAGTCATGTTTATTAGTCAGTGCAATACCGGATGAAGCGAGTCAACATTTAAGACGCCGGACAATCAAAAATGCCAGCCAGCCCACGCCAGCCAGCATGAAACCTGGAATTTGGAGTTGGGGCATGGGCTTATCGAATTGGGACTGGCGGGGCCGGTCGGCAGCAAACTGTGCGGCGGCCTTGCTGGCCAGCGTGGCGGCAATCGCCCTGTCGGCGACGTTGGCCAGCGCGCAGCAGGCAGGCCAGCAGACAGACGAGCAGAAAGCCGATCAGGAAGAAGCAGCGCCTGGGGACGCGACACTGCTCGACAAGATTCTCGTCGTCAGCCGCACGGGTGAAACGGCGATCGAATCGCTGGCGTCGGCCAGCCATGTCGATCAGGAACAGCTTGAACGCCGCATGGCGACGACACCCAACGAGATGCTGCTGGGCGTGCCCGGTGTCGCGGTGCAGGCCGACGCCAGGCGCGTCAGCTCCAGCATCAACATTCGCGGCCTGCAGGATTTCGGCCGCGTTGCGGTCATCGTCGATGGCGCGCGCCAGGATTTCCAGCGGTCCGATCATGGCACGCAGTCGACCTTCTATGTCGATCCGGAGCTCATAAAGTCCGTCGACGTCATCCGTGGCCCTGTCGCCAATACTTATGGGTCCGGCGCGATCGGCGGCGTGGTGTTCTTCGATACCAAGGATGCCAGGGACTTCCTGAAGTCCGACGAGACCTGGGCCGGTTCCGTCACCGGACGCTACGAGAGCAATGGCAAGGGCTGGACCACAAGCGCATCCGGCGCCTACCGCATCAACGAGAATTGGGACGTGCTCGGAAACATCGTCTACCGCGACTACGACGACTACAAGGACGGTGGTGGCGACAGGGTGAAGGGAACCGGGTTCGACGTGCTCAGCGGCTTGCTCAAGACGACGATCAGGCCAACCGAAAACAGCGAACTCAAGCTAGGCTGGGTAGGCTCCAGCGACGGCTGGAGCGAGATCAGCGGCGACGTGCCGGTCAATGACGTCGACCTGAAATCGAACACCTTCACGGCCCGCTACAACATCACGGATGAGGACAAGAGCTGGCTCGATCTTCATGTCAACACGTCCTACAACAAGACCAATCTCGACCTGACGAGCCTTGTTCCCCAGAACCGGTTCGATCCGGTAACCGGCCTTCCCATTGTCTTGCCGGCGGGGTCGCAATCGACATTCGACGTCGGCACGACCGGAATCGATATCTGGAATACATCCCGTTTCGAGACCGCCGGAATCGCGCACGAACTGACCTATGGCGGTGACTGGGTCGGCGACGACGTCAAAACCGGCGGCGCCGCCGGCGGCGACAGCTTCTACACGCCTTCGGGCAAGCGCAACGTGTCCGGTGCCTATGTCCAGGACAAGCTTACCTGGGAATGGCTGGAGGTCATTGGCGGGCTGCGCTACGACCGTTACAGCCTGAAGGACGACACCCACGACATATCCGGCGACAGGGTCTCGCCGCGCATCACGGTTGGCGTTTCGCCTTTCGAAACAGCGGGCCTGGACGGCCTGCAATTCTACGGCACCTATGCGGAAGGCTACCGCTCGCCGTCGATCACGGAGACGCTGATCAGCGGCAATCACCCGGCGGGCGTCAGCTTCCCGTTCCTGCCCAATCCGAACCTGCGGCCCGAGACCGGCAAGACTACCGAGTTCGGTATCAATTACAGGCAGAACGACATCTTCGAGGCCGGCGACGCGTTTCGCCTCAAGGCGGCTTACTTCAACAATGATGTCGACGACTATATCGACGGCGTGACGCTTTCGCCCTTCGATCCAACCAGTGGCTGCCCGTTCGGTCCCGGCATACCGATCTGCTTCCAGTACCAGAATTTCGCCAAAGCGAAGATCAACGGCTTCGAGATGGAAGGTGTCTACGATGCTGCATGGGGCTATGCCGGCCTCTCTGCCTCGATCACCAACGGGCATACAATATCCTATGACGGTGACCGGGCGGATTTAGCCACCATCCCTTCCTCGCAGGTCACAGCCCAGCTTGGGCTTCGCTTCCTCGAGGACAGACTGACTGTCGGCGGCGAAGTGCAGTATAACGGCAAGCCCAAGGGCAACGCGGTGGCCGAGGACTATACGCTGGTCAATGCCTTCGCGAGCTACCAGGCGACCGACAATCTCAAGGTCGATTTCCGCGCCGACAATCTGTTCGACGTGAAGTATGCCAATCCCTTGAACGGCAGCACCACAGTGGCGGTCTACGAGCCCGGCATCACGCTGAAGCTCGCCGCGACCATGCGCTTCGGAGGCTGACGGCAATGAGCTTGACGACGTCGCTTCGTCTGCTGACCTCGACGCTGGCGATGTCGCTTGCGACGCTTCCGGCGTGGGCCGAACAGCCCGCTCCGGTCCCCGCGCTGAGCCTCGAACTCAACGCCGCGCAGCCTTCCGACAAGGGGTGCCGGCTGACCTTCGTCGTGAACAACAACCTCGGCGCCGACCTCTCCAAGGCGGCGTTCGAGATCGCCTTGTTCAACGAGGCGGGGATTGTCGACCGGCTGACCGTATTCGATTTCAAGGAGCTTCCGGCCGGAAAGACGAAGGTAACGCGGTTCGACCTGGCTGCGACCGAATGCGGTAAACTCAGCCGCGTGCTGATCAACAGTGCGACGGAATGCGCCGGCACCGGCATCGAGCCGAGCGCCTGCATGCGCATGCTGCGGACCGACACCAGGACCGGCGTCGCGTTCGGCTTTTGAGGTGGGACTGCGTCCATCATTCGCGGCTGACTCGCTGACATGGCAGCCGGCCGGGCACGACTGGCTGTCGCTGCTTGCGAACGAACTTGATTTGACAAGTCTGTCCGCGTCGCTGCAGGTCTCGCCGCGACACATGCAGGATACCGACCCCCTTCCCGACTCGGGCAACGTGCTGGCGATTTCGCCGACCGAGGCGCCCCTCCGAGCCCGGGCATCGAACCGCAAATGGGCAGCGGCGATCATCATCTCCTGCTTGCTTCATGCAGTGGTCGCGGCCGCCTTCCTGATGTCGCCCGCCGGCAGATCCGACTCCGAGGACGCGGAGCAGTCGGAAGGCGGCAACCAGGCCGGTCGAAAAGTCGCAGGCAGCGCGTTGGATGAGAATCCGGCCGCGGTGAATGTCACCTTGGTGCCGGCGCCGCAAGAACCGCGACGACAGCCGGCAAAGCCTACAAAGCCAGTATCGCCAACAGCATCGCCTGAACCTCGCGATAACGTCGTGAAGCAGCCTTCCGAGCCCGCCCATGAAGCGGCAAGGCAGCCACCCAAACCTCTACCGGAAGCGGTCAAAACCCCAATGGCGAACCCGGACATACAGGTGCCGGCGACCCCACACCTGGACGATAAGGCTGTGGCGGTTACAACCGAACCGCCGGCACAACCAGCCGTGCAGGCCCAACGCCCGGAAATGCCGGTTGCCGTCCAGAAACAACCGCCGGTCCCCCACCCACGACCAACCCAGGCGGCGGCTCCCGCCGCTCCCGCAAAGGCTGATGAGAAGAGCGGGACGGCCGACGGCCAAGTCCAATCGGAGCAGGCAGCGAGCACGGGCAGCAAACGGAAAGAGGCGTCCAACGCTTCGGAAGACAGCTACCGCGGCGAGGTCTTCAGAAGGCTCGGCAGTGTCAATCGTACGCTTCCGCCCTCGCTGCAACTGACGGCGCGCAACAATGCGGTTGTTGCCTTCGTCATCGGCACCAAAGGCGAGATCGACGAGCTACGCATTCTGGAAAGCTCAGGATCAGCCAAATTCGATCAGGCAGCGCTTGCCATCGTGCGCAAGGCTGCTCCTTTCGCACCGATACCGCCGCAGGCCGGTAGGCAAAGTCTGGAGTTCGAGGTCGTGATCGGCCCATTCTGAGTGCCACGAAACAATTACAGCGCACGCATTGAACATCCGCAGGAAAGGAACACCATGTACATCGCCATGAACCGCTTCAAGGTCCTGAAAGGCTCGGAGGACGATTTCGAAGCCGTTTGGAAGAATCGCGATTCTAGCCTGGCCGAAATGAAGGGCTTCCGTGAATTCCATCTGCTCCGCGGTCCCGTCAATGAGGCCGAGGGCTACACGCTGTTTGCCTCGCACACGGTGTGGGCGAGCCATGACGATTTCATCGCCTGGACCAGGTCGGAGAACTTCCGCGCCGCACATAGGAATGTCGGCACGACGAAGGTTCATTATCTCGGCCATCCCCAATTCGAGGGCTTTTCCGTCGTCGAGGGAGCGTAGGCCAAGCCCCCGTCAGGAGCCGGCCAGCAGGCTTGCATTGCCGCCTGCGGCTGTCGTGTCGACGCACACGGCGCGCTCAAGCGCATAGGCGGCGGGATTGAACACCTCGGTGACCAGCGGCACGATCGGTCCTTCGCGCTGCGCGATCACCTTGCGCACGATACGCGCCGCTTCGGGCGTGCCGGAAAAGGCGACGACATCGACGCGCAGCGAGCGCGCCTCGACGGGATCGGGCCGGCCATCGATGGCCGCGAGGGGCAGGCCCTTGCCTGTCAGCGCGGAAAGTGCCGCCGGCGCGCCGGGCGCGACCGCAAGTACGGCGTTGCCGGCGGCCAGAGCCTGGATCGCCTGGGCCAGCAGAGTGTAGCCATCGGGGCCAAGGCACAGTACCCGGCCACGCGGCGCCAGCGATAGGGTGTTGGCCTCGCCGGTCGGTCCCGGCAGGTCGACCTGGCCGAAATCGATGCCGGCGGCGGCCCCAATGGCGGCAGCGCCCTTGCCCCGCAGATGCTTTCTCAAGATCGCGATTCGATCCGGGCGTGTCGACCAGCCGCCAAGAGCCGGGTCGGGCAAACTGTCGGCAAGCTCGGTCGCGGTCACCTTCCGGCCTTCGTCGACAGGCGTGCCGGCCTCCGGCCCCTTGCGGAACCGCCTGAGATAATGCGGGCCGCCGGCCTTCGGGCCAGTGCCGGACAGCCCCTCGCCGCCGAAGGGCTGTGACCCGACCACCGCGCCGATCTGGTTGCGGTTGACATAGATGTTGCCGGCATGGATGCCATCGACAAAATGCTGCACGCGGCCTTCGATACGGGTATGCAGGCCAAAGGTGAGGCCATAGCCCTTCCGGTTGATGGCGGCGATCACCGCGTCGATCTGGTCGGCATCGAAACTCGCGACATGGAGGACCGGCCCGAACACTTCGCGCTCCATCTCCTCAATGCCTTTCACCCGGAAAACATGCGGAGATACGAAGCGGCCGTCTTTGGGCGCTTCGAGCTTGGCGATCAGCCGGCCCTGCAGTCCCATCCTGGTGCAGTACTCGCTGATCGAGTCCCTAGCCTCGTCGTCGATGACGGGTCCGACATCGGTCGAGATTTGCCAGGGATCGCCGATGTTCAGCGCTTCCATGGCGCCCTTCAGCATTTCCAGCATCTTCTTCTCGACGTCCTTCTGGACATAGAGGACGCGCAGTGCCGAGCAGCGCTGGCCGGCACTCTGGAAGGCCGAGGCAAGGATGTCGCGCACCGCCTGTTCGGGCAGCGCGGTGGAATCGACGATCATCGCATTCAAACCGCCGGTCTCGGCGATCAGCATCGCGTCGGGCGCGGCGGTGTCGGCTAGCTGCTTCTCGATCAGCTTCGCCACATCGGTCGAGCCGGTGAAGCAGACGCCGGCAATGCGGGGATCCGACGTTAACGGTCCGCCGACCGAAGGGCCATCGCCTGGCAGGAGCTGGATGACATCCTCCGGCACGCCTGCCTCCCGCAGCATCTCGATGGCGCGGAAGGCTATCAGCGGTGTCTGCTCGGCGGGCTTGGCGATCACTGAATTGCCGGTGACGAGCGCCGCAGCGATCTGCCCGGTGAAGATGGCGAGCGGGAAATTCCACGGCGAGATGCAAACAATGACGCCGCGCGCTTGCGTGCCGGCCTCGGCATTGGCCGCCTCGGCGGCGTAATAGCGCAGGAAATCGACGGCTTCGCGCACCTCCGCCACTCCATCGGCCAGCGATTTGCCGGCCTCGCGCGTCGCCAATGCGAAAAACTCGACGGCATTGGCTTCGTAGAGGTCGGCGGCGCGATTGAGGATGGCGGATCGCTCGCCGACCGGCCGGTTTGCCCAGGCGGGCTGCGCCTCCACCGCGAAACGCACGGCGGTCGCCACCTGCTTGGCCGCGGCCTCGCTCACCGTGCCGACGATCTCGGACGGCTTAGCTGGATTGAAGACGGGGCGCTGCTTGCCGTAACCCGCGGCTCGGGTGATCGGCTTGGCATGCCAGCGATCCGGACCGCTGAATGCCGCCCTGGCCTTCTCGATCGCGGCCAGGGTCACCGTGTCCGAAATGTCGAACCCCTTCGAGTTGCGGCGGGCCGCTCCAAAAATCTGGGACGGGCGGGCGATCGCCGGATTGGCGGCGGGGCCTTGGGTCTCGACAGTCTCGAGCGGATCGCGCGCGATATCCTCGGGTTCGACCTCTTCGTCGGTCAGTTGATGCACGAAAGACGAGTTAGCGCCGTTCTCCAGCAGCCGGCGGACCAGATAGGCGAGCAAGTCGGAGTGCGCGCCGACAGGAGCGTAGATCCGGCATCGCGTGCCTTCGGCCTTGCGCACTGCCTCATGCAGCGCCTCGCCCATCCCGTGCAGGCGCTGGAACTCAAACACGTCACGGCTCGACGCCATGGACAGGATGGCGGCTACCGTGTGCGCGTTATGGGTGGCGAATTGCGGATAAATCCGGTCGGTCATCGACAGAAGCTTCTTGGCGCAGGCCATGTAGGACACATCGGTGTTGGCCTTGCGGGTGAAGACGGGGTAGCCGGTCAGCCCCAGCGTCTGGGCCCGCTTGATCTCGGTGTCCCAATAGGCGCCCTTGACCAGCCGCACCATGATGTTGCGGTCGTATTTCCTGGCCAGCGCGTGGAGCCAGTCGATGACGAAGGCGGCGCGTGGCCCATAAGCCTGCACGACCACGCCGAAACCATTCCAGCCCGCGAGTTCGGGGTCGGCCAGCACCCGCTCGATGACATCGAGCGACAGGTCGAGGCGATCAGCCTCCTCCGCGTCGATGTTGAGACCCATGCGCGAATGCCGGGCCGCGAGCGCCAGCGACAGCAGCCGCTCGGCCATGACAGGCAGCATCTCTTCCTTCTGCGCCACCTCATAGCGCGGATGCAGCGCCGAGAGCTTTACCGAGATACCGTGGTTCTGGCGGATGTCAGGGCCGTTGGAGCCGGCGTCGAGCGAGGAAATCGCATCGGCATAGGCCTTGTGGTAGCGAAGCGCGTCGGCCTCGGTGCGGGCCGCCTCGCCCAGCATGTCGAAGGAATAGAGATAGCCCTTCTGCGTCATCGGCCGACCCCGCTTGACGGCCTCGGCGATGCTTCGGCCAAGCACGAACTGCTCGCCCATCTCGCGCATGGCGGCTGCCACCGCCTTGCGGATGACCGGCTCGCCCAGCCGCCTGACCATCGATCGCAACGTGCCCTCGATGCCGCCCTCGCCCTCGTCCAGCACGCGTCCGGTCAGCATCAGTGCCCAGGTCGAGGCATTGACGAAGATAGAGCTCGAGCCGCCGGAATGGGCGGACCAATCATGCGGCGCGATCTTGTCGGCGATGAGATCGTCCATCGTCTCCGTGTCGGGCACGCGCAGCAGCGCCTCGGCCAGGCACATCAGCGCCACGCCTTCCTTTGTGGAAAGGCCGTAGGCCGAGAGGAAGACTTCCATCAGCCGGGGATCCGAAGAACCCCGCACCGCCCGCACCAGATCGGCGGCCCGCGCCGAGATTACATCACGTTCTTTAGACGACAGGCCCGTCGCATCGGCCAGCCGCTTCACGGCCTCGTCTTCGTCGGGCAGGTAATTGGCGCGGATCTGCTGGCGGATGGCGTCGAGCGCTGGCATGGCGGTCCTGTGGAGCGAGCATCAGGGAGCGGACCGGCGGTCGCCGGACCGAATGGCGCACGCTAGCATGGCCGCGAAAGCTGAGCCGGTCCAAAGAAATCGACATGACAGGTCATTCAAATTATAATTGGCCGCGGATTACGCCTTATGGACTACAATTTTGACGACAGAAGACCAACTGGACCGCATTGATCGCAACATCCTGGCCGCCCTGGCAAGCGATGGCCGGCTGTCCATGTCGGAACTGGCGGCAAAGGTCGGGCTTTCCAAGACGCCAGTGCAGGCGCGGGTGAAGCGGCTGGAGAGGGATGGCTATATCAGGGGCTACCAGGCGATCATCGACCGCGAGCGCATGGGTGAAGGCCATGTCGCCTTCGTCCAGGTGAAATTGTCCGATACCCGCTCGGCCGCCCTCGACGCGTTCAACCGCTCCGTCCAGGCCGTGCCCGAGATCGAGCAGTGCCACATGATGGCGTCGAGCTTCGACTATCTGCTGAAGGTCCGCACCAAGGACATAGCCGCCTATCGCCGCGTGCTCGGCGAGCGCATCTCTGCGCTGCCCCATGTTGCCCAGACCTCGACCTTCGTGGCGATGGAAACGGTGAAAGACAGGTAAGTCACTGCGACAGCGTTTGCAGGAAGGCCACCAGCGCTGCCCGTTCGCGGTCCGACAGATCCAGCGGATGAAGCTCGCTCGCCCCCTCAACGCTCGGCGACGCCTTTGCATAGTGGCCCACCACCTCGTCGAGCGACGAGAACTGTCCCGCATGCATGTAGGGCGGGCGCGTTGCCGCGCCACGCAGCGATGGCGTCTTGTAGGCCCGGATGAGCTCTGGTGAGTCCTTGACCATGAAGCGGAGTTCACCGCAGGCGCCGGCGTCGCCGTCGCGAAAAGCGCCGAAACAGTTGAACGGATCGCCCAGCACCTGCGCCACCGCATCGATGCGCCCACGATCCGGCGGCAAGCCGGCGGCCGGCGGCACACCGGTATTATGGAAGCTGTTGTCGGTGAAGCGCGGGCCGCTGTGGCAGGTCACGCAGTTGCCCTTGCCGATGAACAGCTTGAGTCCGAGAATCTCCTGCTCGGAGAAGATGGCATCGCCCTTAGGCTCGGCGCCCGTAGCAAGGTCCAGCGCAAAGCGGTCGAAGCGTGTCTGTGCAGGCTCGATCGAGCGCTCGAAGGCCGCGATGGCCTTGCCGATATTGGCAAAGACGCTGTTGATTGCGTCGCGCTGCGCATCGCTCATCGAATTCCAGGCGGCCTTCTCGGCGTCGGTGCCGAGCGGGCTGGCATTTAATGGCAATCCGGCGAAATCGGGCAGCGGACCGAAAATGCGCTCGTAACGTTCGCCGAAACGCGCCTTGATGTAGCGCGCGAACGCGGTACGGTTGCCTGCCTGTTCAAGCGGGTTTTCGAGTGGCGCCAGCGCCTGCGCCCACAGGCTGTCACGGCGGCCGTCCCAGAAAAACCAGGGATCGCGGGCGACGCCCGCCAATGCCATGGTACGCCGGTTGGTGCGGCCGACCCCAACGGCCTGCGGCAGGTCGTCCTGGAATTGCCTGTCGATCTTGTGGCAGGTCGAGCACGACACGGTGCCGTCACCGCTCATGCCCTGGTCGAAGAACAGCGTCGAGCCGAGCGCGGCAGCGGCCGGCACGTCGGCGAAGCGATTGGTGGTGTCTGGCTTAAGCGCCGGCAGCGTGTTCAAAGCCAGCGACGCGATTGTTCTCTTGTCGGAGTCGGAAAAATCCGGCTTGCCGCAACCGGCTGACATGGCGAGCAGTATCAGCGCCACAAGGCGCGAAAGGCGCGTCATCGACCGCTCACAGCACCACGTTGAACAGCACCGTGTCCGACCCGGCCGTAGCGGAGATGGCGAAGTGCAGTTGCCACCAGCCGCTCATTGTGAACTTCAACCCCTCGATACGGTAGCGGCCGTCGCCAAGATAGTCGCTCGCCTGCGGACTGGTCGGCAGGCCGTGATTGTGCTGCGGCATGCCGCCCGAGATCGCGATTGCTGCACCTTCCACCGGCGCGCCCGCCTTGGTTTTCAAGGTCAGCCGCCAGGATTGCAATTCGCCCTGGCGCACCACGCCACGCTCCGGCTCCAGGCTTGCCACGAAAAGTCCATTGTCGGTCTGCTTCGTGCGCGAGACATCGGGTCCGGCGGACTGCGGCGATCGCGGCGCCGTCAGATAAACGACCGCGAGAATGCCAGCCAGCAGGGCAGCCAGGCCAAGACCCGCGAGAATATAACGCCATAACGATGCCAAACCGGTTCCTCTTCTGTAGTCAACGTTTCGCGGGGCAGCTCGCATCCCGCCGGCCTGTGGGAAAACGTCCTGGCTGAAAAAAGGCTGCTTGCCAAGCATGGCGCTGCCGGCCCCAAAAAGCTACAGCAGCTAACGTATTGGAGGACAGCGAATGGCGGGAAGCGGCGTCGCTTCGGTCGGGGAATGCATGCTCGAACTATCGGGCCAGACGGGCCCGGACTGGCGTATGGGGTTTGCCGGCGACACGTTCAACATGCTGTGGGCGCTGCATGCCTTGAGCAGCGACCGGCCGGCAACCTATGTCTCCGCCTTCGGCGACGACCCGTTCTCGCGAGGCCAGATCAGCTTTCTCGCCGAAAACGGCATAGGCATAGGCTCCAGCCCTGTCATTCCAGGTGCGCGGCCCGGCCTTTACGCCATCACGCTGAACGGCGCCGAACGGTCCTTCACCTATTGGCGCGCGGATGCTGCCGCGCGGCAGCTCGCTTCCGACCCCGCCGCGTTGTCGAAAAGCCTTGAAAATCAGGCACTTGTCTACTTCAGCGGAATCACCTTGGCAATTCTGGACAATGCCGCGCGCCAGACGCTGCTGGCGGCCGTTTCGAAGGCTCGGGCGGCGGGCTCGCTTGTGGCCTTCGATCCCAACTATCGGCCCAGGCTCTGGACGGGACGCGAGGCGGCGCAAGCGGCGATCGTCGACGCGCTCGCGGTGACCGACATCGTATTGCCCACTTTCCCCGACGAACAGATGCTCTTCGGCGACGACGCGCCGAGAGCAACGATTGACCGGTTGCGTCAAACGGTCGGCGAGATCGTCGTCAAGAATGGCGAGCAGCCGGCGCTCATCTTCGAGGATGGAACTGTGCGCGAAGTCCCAGCGATCCATGTCGCGGCGCCTGTCGATACGACCGGCGCCGGCGATTCCTTCAATGGCGCGTATCTGGCCGCACGCCTCGCCGGCCATGCTGCGGTCGAGTCCACCTTGCGCGCGCATCGCGT
The DNA here is from genome assembly GCF_020164785.1 of Mesorhizobium sp. ES1-1. GTDB lineage: Bacteria > Pseudomonadota > Alphaproteobacteria > Rhizobiales > Rhizobiaceae > Mesorhizobium. The sequence continues at coordinate 294,145 of NZ_JAIUGX010000008.1, forward strand.
CGCCGCCGCTGTCGTCCAAGTGCGCGGCGCCCTGGCGCCGTTCGAGACATTGCGGGCAGCGTTCGACAATCAGCCGTCAAATTAGGGCAGCCGGAAGCGATATTCGGTCAGGTGGTGATAGATCGCGCCGGGCCACAATGTCGCCTGCGGGAAATACGGCCGGTTCGGAGCATCCGGCCACACCTGAGGCTCCAGGCAGAAGCCGGAAAAAGCCTTGTAGGTCCGCCCCGCCAGGCCGGTACGGGGCGTCACGTATTGGCCGGTATAGAGCTGGATACCGGGCTCGGTCGTCCAGACTTCCATCTCGACACCGGAGCTTGCCCCCTGCACCCATGCAGCCTGCCGCAGAGGCCCCCGCGTCGCGGCGAGACAGAAATTCTGGTCATAGGGCAGTTGTTCGCCCTCCGCCTCCATGCGCAGCGGCCGCGCCTGGCGGAAATCGTATGGCGTACCGTCGACCGGCTGCACCACCCCGGTCGGTATCATCTCGCTGTCGACGGGCAGATAGGCGCCGGCGTTCAGCATCATCCTGTGATCGAGAATGTCTGTAACGCCGCCATCATCCAGGTTGAAATAGGAATGCTGGCTAAGATTGCACAGCGTCGGCTCCTCGCATGTCGCCGTCAGCTCGACGCTGAGCGTGCCGGGAATCTTCAGCCGGTAGGTGCAGGTAACGTCGAGCGCCCCGGGAAAGCCCATCGAGCCGTCGGGATCGTGCAGCGTCAGCGTGACGAAATCCCGGCCATGCAGCGCCACCGTCCATGGCTTGTGCGAATATCCTTGCGAACCGCCGTGCAGCGTATGCTTGCCAATAAAGTTCTTCTCGGTCTGGTAGCGGTTGCCGGCGATGGTGAAGCTGCCGTCGTGAATGCGATTGGCGTAACGGCCGACCACCGCACCGAAGAAGGTGTCGTTTTTCTCGTAGGCCTCGAGCCCGTCGTAGCCCAGCACCAGCGGCGCATCGTGCCCGGTCAGGCGCAAATCCTGAATGATCGCGCCAAGCCCGATGATGTTGGCGGTGATTCCGCCACCCCGGATCACGAAACGACGCACGGCCTCGCCCGCCTGCGTTGTACCGAAAACCTCGCCATCCTTCATCGCCATGCCCGCAAACGTCAGTTGACCAGAGGAATTCGGCTGCTTGTCGCATATCGTGCGAGCAGGCTCCAGGCCTGCTCGCTACGGCAACAGCCTATCAGAGGCCGAGGCCGCCGATGCAGACATATTTGGTATCGAGATAATCCTCGATTCCCTGGTGTCCGCCTTCCTTGCCAAGTCCGGATTCCTTGACGCCGCCGAACGGAGCTTCCGGCGTGGTGATGAGGCCTTCATTGACGCCCACCATGCCGTATTTCAGCCCTTCCATGACGCGGAAGGCGCGGCCGAGATCGCCGGTGTAGAAATAGCAGGCGAGCCCGAATTCGGTGTCGTTGGCGAGCGCGATAGCCTCTTCCTCTGTCTCGAACTTGAACACGGGCGCCACCGGGCCGAAGATCTCTTCCTTCATGAAGCGCATATTGGGTGTCGCGTCGGCGATGACCGTCGGCTGGAAGTACGACCCGCCCAGCGCATGGCGCTTGCCGCCGGCGACGATTTTGCCGCCCTTGCCGGTGGCGTCGGCGATCAGCTCCTCGACCTTCTCGACAGCCTTCTCGTCGATCAGCGGCCCCTGTTGCACGCCGTCTTCGAGACCTGAGCCGACCTTGAGCCCGTTGCTGGCCGCAGCCAGCTTTTCGACGAATTTGTCATAGACGCCGGCCTGGACAAGGAAGCGATTGGTGCAAACGCAAGTCTGGCCGGAATTGCGATACTTGGCGGTGATGGCGCCAGCAACCGCGCGTTCAATGTCGGCGTCGTCGAAGACGATGAAGGGCGCGTTGCCGCCGAGTTCCATCGACACCTTCTTGACGGTAACGGATGATTTCTGGATCAGGATCTTGCCGACCTCGGTCGAACCGGTGAAGGTGATCTTCTTGACCAGCGGGTTGGCGCAGATCTCGTCGCCTATTTCGCCGGCCGCGCCGGTGAGGATGTTGATGACACCCTTGGGGAAACCGACTTCCTCGGCCAGCGCGCCCCAGGCGAGACCCGAATATGGCGTCTGCGAGGCCGGCTTGACCACGGCGGTGCAGCCGGCGGCCAGAGCCGGGCCGAGCTTGCGGGCCAGCATCGAGGACGGGAAGTTCCACGGCGTGATGGCCGCGATGACGCCGACCGGCTCCTTGGTCACCAGGATGCGGCGGTCCGCCCACGGTGACGGCACGACGTCGCCATAGGTGCGGCGGCCTTCCTCGGCGAACCACAGGATGTAGGCGGCGGCAGAACCGATCTCACCCTTCGATTCGAACAGCGACTTGCCCTGCTCGATCGTCAACAGTTCGGCCAGCACGTCCTGATTGTCCATGATGGCGTCATGCAGCTTGCGCAGCAGCTTCGATCGTTCCAGCGCGGTGGTCTTGCGCCAGGTCTTGAATGCCGCGTCGGCGGCTTCGATGGCGCGGCGCGTCTCGGCCTTGCCCGATTTCGGCACGGTGCCGATCTTCAGCCCCGTGGCAGGGTTGTTGACGTCAACCGTCACGCCGCTGTCGGCTTGCACCCATTCACCATTGATGAGATTGGCCTGCCGCATGAAATGGCTGGTTTTTTGAAGCATGGTCTAGCCTCCGCTCGGCGCGCTGACGGGCCGGTTCTGGATTTTATTCGATGAGCGTGCCCGATAATATCGAGGCCGGGCCACTGGAGCCAGTGCTCTTTACCTAGGGCAAGCCACGCAATCAATTGCAAGATGGCATATAGGCTTTAGGCCAGCTCCAAACCAGCAGACCTGAACTACCCGTAGACGTGAACAACCACGCTCAGCCAGAAAGCCGTGGTGACCACGGCACTGGCCGTGGCGATGGTCATCTGATTCGTCGCCAGCGCCTGGCCCGTGTTGAACTGCATCGCGATCAGATAGGAATTGATGCCGGACGGCAGCGCCGCCACCACGACCGCGACCTTGGCCGTCAGGGGCGGCAGGTCGAGCAGCCAGACGAAGGCAAGCGCCAGAGCCGGCATCAGGAAGAGCTTCAGCACCGACAGCGCCAGGGCCGGCCGGACATTGCCGGAAATGCCGAAGCGGCGCAGACTAAGCCCCATGGCGAACAGGGCCACCGGGCCGGCGGTGCCGGCCAGCGCATCGACCAGACGCGTCGCGAGGTTCGGCAGCGGCACGCCGCTCGTCCGCCATGCCAAGCCCAGCAGAATGCCGATGATAAGCGGGTTGAGGAAAAGCCGCCGCGAGAAACTGCGCAGGACGCGCAGCGGATGCACCGTTTCGCCGTCGCGGCCGAACATCTCGAACAGCACGATCGACGCCATCATCATGATCGGCAGATGCACGGAAACCAACAGAGACAGGACTTCGAAGCCGCTCTGGCCGAATATACCGAGAATGAATGGGGCGCCGAGCAGCACGGTGTTGGAGAAGGCCGACGACACCCCGCCGACCACGCCGGCGCGCGCGTCGCGGCCGAATAACCGCGTCGTGACGAGATGGCCGACAGTCCAGGTGATGGCCACAGCCGCGAAATAAGCAATCCATAACCGCCAGGGCGCAACGCCGTGGAAATCCGACTTCACCATCGTCTGGAACAAGAGCAGCGGCACTGCGACGGACACAGCGAAATCGGATATGCCGTCGCCGCTTGCCGGCTTAAGGTAGCCGGTCCACCCAGCGAGATAGCCGAGCGCGACAACGCTGAAAACGAACAGGACGGTTTCGGTAAGCGGGGACATTTTCCAGGGATAGGCGAGCCGCGCGCGCGGCGCAATCGCACCCGGATTTCATGGTGCTCGAAACTGATCGTGCCCAAATTTGATCATCCTCGGCTGGCAGCGCTATAGAGGGTTTGGTTCATCGGGCGGACACGACCGGCAAATGGCATTTGTCGAAATTGCGAAACGCAGCTTTCTCCGGCACGCGGCGCAGGCGGCTTGCGCCGCGATGCTGCTCTGCCTTTTGGCGACGACGCTTGCCGGCGCGGAAACGAAAAGCCTGAAGGGCGTGGCGCTGATCATCGGCCAGTCCCAATATGAGCACATCGCCACCCTGCCCAATCCGGCAAACGACGCCCGCGACATGGCCAAGATGCTGACGGACCTCGGCTTCGATGCCCGTAACGTCACCGACCGCGACGCCGCAAAGCTGAAGCGCGACCTCGAGCGATTCGCCGAGGACGCCGAAGGCGCCGATGTCGCATTTCTCTACTATTCGGGCCACGGCATCGAGGCCGGCGGCGAGGATTATCTCGTTCCGGTCGATGCCGACATGTCGTCGCTGAAGGACGCCGGCACGGCCCTGGTGCCAATTGCCGCGGTGATGGACGAGTTGAAGAAGACCGTGCCGGTGACCATCATGCTGCTGGATGCCTGCCGCACCAATCCGTTTCCGGCTGACGCCGTGGTACGGCGCGCCCCCACGGCATCCGCCTCGCCCATCGGCGCCGGCGGGCTGGAGCCGGTGCGCGGCGCCAAGGCTATCGGCAACACGCCGGCTGCCGACGAGAACCTCGGCACGGTGATCGGCTTCGCCGCCGAACCGGGCCGTCCGGCGCTTGACGGTGCCGCTGGCAAGAACAGCCCCTATGCCGCCGCGCTGCTGCGCCATCTGGCGGCGATGAAAGGCACGGAGTTCGGTTCGGTCATGCGCATGGTGACCGAAGAGGTCTATCTAGACACAAAGGCCAGGCAACGTCCGTGGGTCAACGAAAGCCTGCGCCGCCTGCTCTATTTCGGTGTGGCGCCGCCGGAGCCGACAGGCGACGATGGGCTGATCACCGGTGAAAGGCGGCAGCTGCTGCTGACCATTTCCGACCTTCCCGACGCCAAGCGTGCCCAGGTGGAACTGGCCTCCTTGCAGGAGAGCGTGCCGCTGGACGCGCTCTATGGCGTACTGAGGGCGCTCGGAACCGAAAAGATCCCTGAAGATCCGACAGATCTGCAAAAGGTGCTCGGCGCCCAGGCCGGACGGCTGAAGAGGATGATGGCCGAACGCAATGCGCTGAGCACCAACGACCCGGAAATCACCCGGCTCATCGCTTCAGCCGACAAGGCCATCGGTCAGGGTGCGATGGTGACGGCGCGCAAATTCCTCGATGACGCGGTCGGCAGGGTGGAGCGCAACAGCGATGCCGTCGACCAGGCCGAGGAACTGGTTAAGCAGAAGCGCATCGCCGACGCCGCTATCTATGCCAAACGCGGTGACGCCACGGCGTTGATCTTCGATTACAAATCCGCCGCCGACGACTACGCCAAGGCCTTCTCGCTGGTCGAGAAATGGGACGACAAACTGCGCTGGAACTACAAGAACCAGCAAGCCGAGGCGCTCAACGCTTACGGCTACGCCAGCGGCAATCTCGATGCCCTGCAGCAGTCGATCGAGGCCTACCGGGTTATCCTGAACTTCCTTCCCAACGGCGAACAGAACCGCGACTGGGCCATCACTCGCAACAACATGGCAGTGGTGTTGCAGAACATTGGCGAGCGCGAGACCGAAACCGCGCATCTCGAAGAGGCGGCACAGATCTTTCGCGATTCGCTTGTCGTCTTCGAGCGAGAGAAAGACGATCGCAACTGGGCCGCTGCGCAGAACAACCTCGGCAATGTCCTGCTAAAGATCGGTCAGCGCGAGAGCGACCCCAAGCACCTGAATAAAGCGGTGGCGGCGATGCGCGCCACTCTTGCCAAACGTCCGCGCGACAAGGTGCCGCTGGACTGGGCGTCGTCGCAGAACAACCTCGGCCTTGCGCTCTATGCGCTCGGCGAGCGCGATCCAGTCGGAGAGCACCTGAAGCAAGCCGAGGCGGCCTACCGCCTGGCGCTCCAGGAATACACCCGCGCCAAAACTCCGGTGGAATGGGCGATGGTCGAGAACAATCTCGGCAACACGCTGGTGACACTGGGCATCCAGCTCAACGACAAGGCCAGGATCGATGAGGCGGCCGACGCGTTCCGCGCCGCGCTGGAGGTTCGAACCCGCGAGACGTTTCCTGTGTCCTGGGCTACCAGCCGCCTCAACCTCGGCAACGCGCTGAGCGGCGCCGCCCGCTTCGATATGGGCACGAGCACCCTCGAAGAAGCGGCCATCGCCTATGATGACGCGCTGACGGTGTTCACCCGGAAGCGCTTCCCCCTGGAGTGGGCCTCGGCGCAGAACAATCTAGGCTCCATCTACCAGACGATCGGCCAGCGCACCCGTGACGCAGCCAAGCTCGACCAGTCGGCCGCAGCCTTCCAGGCAGCCCGCCAAGTCTATGTCAGGCGGAAGTTCCCGCAGGACTGGGCCATGAGCTACTACAATCTCGGCAATACGCTGCAGTTGCTGGGCGGCGTGGCGGGCAAGCCCGAACATTACAAAGAGGCTGAAGACGCCTACCGCAATGCATTGCGCGAATACAAGCGCGAGACAAATCTACGGCAATGGGCTCTGACCCAGGCCGCCCTTGGCTCGACGTTGCACTGGCTGAGCATGAGCAATGGCGATCGCAAGGCCCTGCAGGATTCGATCGCCGCACGCAGGGCGGCACTCGAAGTGCTGACCATCGAGGCGGCCCCCGTCGACTGGGCCAACGCCCAGAACGGCATCGGCATGAGCCTGCTCAATCTCGGCACGATCGAACGGACCGACAAATATCTTGACCAAGCCGAGGCGGCTTTCACGGCCACGCTGAAGGTGTTCACGCGCGAAAGCCAACCCCTACAGTGGGCGTTCGAACAAAATAATCTTGGCGACATCCACTGGAACCGCGCCAGCTATGGCGGCGGCAAGCCCCACTATCTCAAGGCCATCGAGTTCTTCGAGAATGCCAAGCGGGGCTTTACCGAAGCCGGCTATACCATTCCCATCCCACTTACCGACCAGAAGATCGATCTCGTGAAGCAGCAGCTGGCGAAGAAGTGAGGCGCCCGCCGGCAGCGCCTTGTCTTTCGGCTGGCCTTGCCATCCCCTATATGTCCTGTCACCGGATCCCGTTGCCGGGACCCGAAGAGGGATAGCTGATGATTCGATTTGTGCTGGCGCTGCTTCTGCTCGCCGTCCCCGCCGCGGCGCAGGCGACGGATGCAGGCTGGGCGTTGCTGCGTGACGGCGGGCATGTCGTCCTACTTCGCCATGCCATGGTCACCGGCACCACCGACCCGGCTAATTTCAACATCGACAACTGTGCTTCCCAGGTAAACCTGTCGGCGCGCGGCAAGCAGCAGGCAAGCAAGATCGGCGCCTTGTTTGCGGCTCGCGCCGCTCCCGTCGAGCGCTTGCTGTCCAGTCGGTATTGCCGCTGTCTCGACACCGCCCGCATCGCCTTCGAGACCGAGCCGGAGCCTTTCGAACCGCTCGACCTCCTGAAAGGCGATGACAGCCAGAAGGCGGCGCAGATCGCTGCGATCCTGAATGAGATCCGCGCCTATTCCGGTTCCGACAATCTGGTCATGGTCACCCATCTTGAAGACATCTTGGCGCTGACCGGCATTTCGCCGCGCGAAGGCGAGGCCGTCGTCGTCGAGCCGCGGGGCGACACACTGCGCGTGCTTGGTCGCGTCACTTTTTGACGGGCGACCGGATGCCGTGGGCGGAAGCCGACTCCAAGTCGGCGGCTGAAGTCGCGGCCTCCCCGTCCATTCTTATGTTTCAGAAGGTCTCTCCCAATTCATCTCCGGCGTGACAGGCCTTTTCCTGCCGGAAAAAACCGATTAGACAGCGCCCAAAGACATGCGGACAGATTCACCCGCAACCGAAGGAAAAGCCCTTGTCCACCACGTTCGACAAAGTCGCCAAGATCATTGCCGATACCAGCGAGATCGATATCGACACCATCACTCCCGAGAGCCACACGATCGACGACCTCGGCATCGACAGCCTCGATTTCCTCGACATCGTTTTTGCCATCGACAAGGAATTCGGCATCAAGGTGCCGCTGGAAAAGTGGACCCAGGAAGTCAATGACGGCAAGGCTTCGACCGACGACTATTTCGTCATGAAGAACCTGTGCGCAAAGATCGACGCGCTGGTGGCCGCCAAGAACGTCTGAGGCCAGTTAAGCGCGCGGTCTTGACGCGCTTTGCCGCCTGACCCACAAAGCCGCCCATGAGCAGCCCGCACGACGTCGTCATCACAGGCATCGGCCTTGTCTCCTCGCTGGGGGAAGGCCCCGATGCCCATTGGCAAAAGCTCATCCAGCCGGGCGCGACACCTGTGCTGGAAACCGCGCGGTTCACGCCCTACACTGTACACCCACTGCGCGAAATCGACTGGAACCTGCAGATCCCCAAGCGCGGCGACCAGCGCCAGATGGAGACATGGCAGAGGCTCGGCACCTATGCCGCGGGTCTCGCCCTGGACGACGCCGGCATCAAGGGCAATGACCAGCTCTGCGCGAGCATGGACATGGTTGTCGCCGCAGGTGGCGGCGAGCGCGACGAAACGGTTGATGCCGCCATTCTGGCTGCTTCGGAAAACCGCAACGACCGCGACGTGCTGCTCAACGAGAAGCTGACCACCGAATTGCGGCCGACGCTGTTCCTGGCCCAACTTTCCAATCTGCTCGCCGGCAACATCTCCATCGTCCACAAGGTCACGGGCTCCTCCAGGACATTCATGGGTGAGGAAGGCGCCGGCGTGGCGGCTGTCGAGACGGCCGCTGCGCGCATCCGCTCCGGCCAATCGACCCACATATTGGTCGGCGGCGCCTTCCAGACCGAACATTCCGACATGCTGCTTGGCTATGAATTGGCCGGCTACCTGCATCGTGGCCCGTGGAAGCCCGTCTGGCAAAGACAGGGCGCCGAGGGCGGCGGCGTGGTGACAGGTTCCGGCGGCGCCTTTCTCGTGCTGGAGCAACGCGAACAGGCGATGAGCCGGGGCCGCAAGATCTACGCCGAGCTTGGGCCAATCATTTCCGGCCGCGCCAGGCGCCGGCGTGGCAAACTCGACGCCGGCATCGCCGATTTGCTCAAGCAGGCCGCCTTGCCTCACGGCCCGCTGCTTGCCCTGTCCGGCGCATCGGGCGCCCATGCGGCGACCAAGGCCGAGAAGGCGGCGCTCGACGCCAACCCCTCGATCTCCGCGCGCGGCTTCTCGACGCTGACCGGCCATCTCAAGGAAGCACAATTTCCCTTTGCCGTGGCGCTTGCCGCTCTCGCCGTCCAACGCAAGGCTGCATATCCTGTTTTTGATGCCGCAGCCGAGAAGCCTTTCGACGGCAAGCCGGAAACCGTCCTTGCAACGGCCATCGGCTATCACCAATTCGAGGGCATGGCGCTGGTCAACGCCGCATAAAGCGGCCAGTCTTGATGCCGCAACGATAAACGGTCGAGGGCTCCTTAATGGCCAATCTGAATGATCATATGGGCAGGCCCGTCGTCGCTGTCACCGGCATCGGCGTCGTGACATCCCTCGGCGTCGGCAAGAAAGACAATTGGGCGGCCTTGACCTCCGGCAAGTCGGGCATCCACCCGATCACTCGCTTTCCGATCGACCAGTTGAATACCCGTATCTCCGGGATGGTCGATTTCCTGGCGTCGAGTTCCAAAGGCGCCAGCGCCCTCACCTACGAACTGGCTGAACTCGCCGGCCTTGAAGCAGTGGCAGAAGCGGGTCTTGAGTCCGGCGATTTCGGCGGACCGCTCTTTCTCGCCTCACCGCCGGTCGAGCTAGACTGGAGCGAGCGCTTTTCGCTCTACAATTCAGACAAGGACGGTGACGACAGCGCTGCCGAGAGAATGCTGCGGGTCGCACGCGGCCTGAAAGAGCTCGACATGTTCGAGACCACGCAGTTCGGTGCAATAGCCGACAGACTTGCCGATCGGCTCGGCACACGCGGCCTGCCGATCACGCTGTCGACGGCTTGTGCTTCCGGCGCCACGGCGATCCAACTCGGCGTCGAAGCGATACGGCGCGGCGAATGCGACCGTGCGCTGTCGATCGGGGCCGACGGCTCGGCCACCGCCGAGGCGCTGATCCGGTTCTCGCTGCTCTCAGCGCTCTCCACCCACAACGACATTCCAGAAAAGGCATCCAAGCCCTTCTCCAGGGATCGTGACGGCTTTGTGCTTGCCGAGGGGTCGGGCGCGCTGGTGTTGGAATCGCTTGAAGCCGCATTGGCTCGCGGTGCAACGATCCTTGGCATCCTGGGCGGTTGCGGCGAGAAGGCCGACGACTTCCATCGCACCCGCTCGAAGCCGGACGCTTCGCCGGCCATCGCCGCCGTGCGCGCCGCCCTTGCCGACGCTGGGCTGGGCGAGCACGAGATCGACTATGTCAATGCGCACGGCACGTCGACACCGGAGAACGACAAGATGGAGCATCTGGCGCTGTCGACCGTGTTCGGCGAGCGGATCGGCTCGATGCCGGTCTCCTCGAACAAGTCGATGATCGGCCACACGCTTTCGGCGGCGGGCGCGGTCGAGGCGGCTTTTTCGCTGATGACCATGCGCGAAAGCGTCATTCCCCCGACCATCAACTACGACAATCCCGATCCGGCCATCGTGCTCGACGTGGTGCCGAACAAGAAGCGCAACGCCGAGGTCCGCAGCGTTCTGTCGAACTCGTTCGGCTTTGGCGGCCAGAACACTTGCCTTGTCATGGCGCGGGAACCGGTCTAAGCGACCCCCTATCGCAAGATAGAACCGACAGGCCCCATGCGCGCACTGCAACTCATAGAGGACCGCCGTCTTGAAACGGTGGACTTGCCGCCGCCGCCGCCGCCCGCACTCGGCGAGGTCACACTGCGCATCAAGGCGGTGGCCCTGAACCACATCGACGTCTGGGGCTGGCGCGGCATGGCGTTCGCCAAGCGCAAGCTGCCATTGGTCGTCGGAGCGGAGGCTTCCGGCGAAGTCGAAACGGTCGGACCTGGCGTCTCCGGCATTATGCCCGGACAGTTGGTGTCCATTTACGGAGCCCGCACCTGCGGCCTTTGCAGGGCCTGCCGCGAAGGCCGCGACAATCTGTGCGAACATGTGTCTGGCGTCCATGGCTTCCACCTCGACGGCTTTGCGCAGGAAAAGATCAACCTGCCGGCACGCCTGCTGGTCCCTGCGCCGCCCGGCGTGACCGATATCGGCGCCGCCGTCGCGCCCGTCACCTTCGGCACGGTTGAGCACATGCTGTTCGACAACGCCAAGCTTCAGCCCGGCGAGACCATCCTTGTCCATGCCGGCGGATCGGGCATCGGCTCGGCTGCCATCCAGCTGGCGAAGCGTATGGGCTGCACGATCATCACCACGGTCGGCTCCAACGACAAGATCGACAAGGCCAAGGCGCTGGGCGCCGACCACGTCATCAACTATCGCGACGACCGTTTCGAAGGCGTCGTGCGCAAGTTGACCAGGAAAAAGGGCGTCGACGTCGTGTTCGAACATGTCGGCGCCGACACGTTTGCCGGCTCCATGTTGTGCCTCAAACGCGGCGGGCGCCTGGTGACCTGCGGTTCGACCTCGGGCGTGTCGACGCAGATCAACCTGATGCAGCTTTTCCAGCAGCAATTGAAGCTCCTCGGCTCCTTCGGCTGCCGCATGGAGAACATGGCCAACGCCATGCAGAAAATGTCGGCGGGACAGGTCGCGCCTGTTATCGACACCGAAGTCGGCTTCGACGACATCGATGCCGCGCTGAAGCGCATGGAAGGCCGCGACGTCTTTGGCAAGATCATCCTCCGGGTCGGCTAGAGATTGACCTCGGTGTTGAAGAAAGTCCGCCGGGACCTCCGGTTTCGCTATGGCAGACAGCTGCGCCAGCTGAACTACTGGCTTGTCGCGCGCGCGGCAATGCTGATCATCTCGCTGTTGCGCCTGCTGCCGGCTGACAGTGCGCTGAATTTCGTCGATCGCGTCGCGCGCCGTGTCGGCCCATGGGCGGGTCGCCATCAGGTCGCTGTGGACAATCTGCGCAAGGCCTACCCGGAAAAGAGCGAAAGCGAGATTCAGGCCATCGCCTCCGACATGTGGGGCAACATGGCCCGTCTAGCCGCCGAATACGTCTTTCTCGACGTCCTGTTCGACTATGACCCCGCAGCCTCAAGGTCCGGCCGGGTAGAGGTCAAGGGGGAAGAGCACTTCCTCGAGATCGCGAGCGAACAACGGCCGCACATCGTCTTCACCGGCCATCTCGGCAATTTCGAACTGCTGCCGGTGGCGGCGGCGACCTTCGGCATGAACATCACGGCGCTGTTTCGCCCGCCGAATAATCCCTACCTTGCCGACTACATACTTTCGACGCGCCGCTCGACCATGGGCTCATTGCTGCCATCGATGGCCGGCGCCTCATTCGCCCTCGCCGGCGTACTGGAGAATGGCGGCAACATCGGCATCCTTGTCGACCAGAAATTTTCGAACGGACTGGACACGACATTCTTTGGCCGTCCTTGCCAGAGCAACCGGGTGCTGGGAACCCTCGCCCGTCACTATGAGTGCGACGTCTACCCGGCGCGTTGCATCAGGCTCCCGAATAACCGTTTCCGACTCGAGATCGAGGACAAGCTGACCTTGCCGCGCACGGCCGACGGCAGCATCGACGTGCGTGCAACCACCCAGCTTCTCAACGACGTGGTCGAGCGCTGGGTTCGTGAAGACCCGGGGCAGTGGATGTGGTTCCACAAGAGATGGGAGATCAGCCGCTGGCGGCCAAACAACCGTCGGCGGACAAAAACGCCGGTTGCTGTTGACTGATAGTGGCGGCCTAGATGCCGTGCTGGCAGCCAGCGTGAAATGCATCCCATTGCGATGCAGACGTTCGCTGCGTTGCGCCGCAGAGCCCACTGACGTGCTGCCTGCCGCACCAGACGCACCTGCTGGATCCAGCCTGCAGACAGGCGCGCTCCAGTGGGCAGTCGCGGAAAGCGTGTCGCGCCTGAAAAAGCGGACAGTTTCAGCCGCTAGAGCGTTTCCTGTTTTGGGAGAATCGTAGGATTCCCATCGAGGCTTGTTTGTGATTCAAGATGCTGGCTGGAT
>NZ_JAIUGX010000009.1 GCF_020164785.1 Mesorhizobium sp. ES1-1
CCCCTCTGTCCTGCCGGACATGTCCGGCAGGACAGAGGGGGGTGCCTGGGCGCCCGACGTCGATGGGAGGAACCAATCGATGCGTCCTCCAACCTTGGCTGACGCCGGCAACAACCCCGCTAAGGCCAGTGCCAGCGTGCTCTTGCCGGAGCCGCTTTCGCCTATGATGGCGAGGCGCTCGCCTGCAACGATATCGAGGCTGATCCCCTCCAGCGCTGCCGCCGCGCTGCCGTCGCGGCGGTAGGTCACGGAAAGGTCGCGGATCGAAGCCAGCACCGTCACGACAGGCCTCGCCTTGTCGCCGTCGTCTCGACAATGCCTTCACCGGCGAGATAGACGCCGAGAACCGTCAGCATTAACGCTATGCCCGGGACGATCGACAGGAATGGCGCGGTGCGCAGGACGGCGCGGCCTTCGGCGATCATGCCGCCCCAGGTAACCCGGTTTGGGTCGCCCAGGCCAAGAAAGGACAAGGCCGCCTCGGTGAGGATCGCCGCGGCGACGATCACAGACGACATCGCCAGCACCGGAGGCAGCGCATTGGGCAGCACTTCGCGAAAGGCGATTTCGAGCGGATGCATGCCGATAACCCTAGCGCCGGCGACGAAATCGCGTTCGCGGATGGAAAGCACTTCCGCCCGTGCAACCCTGGCGGGTCCGGTCCAGGTTCCGAGCGCGATGGCAGCGACGACAACGCCGAGCGACGGTCCGACCACGCTGACGAAGGCCAGCGCCAGCAGGAAGCTCGGCACGGTCTGGAAGGCATCGGTGATGCGCATCAGCACCTCGTCGACGAGGCCGCCGGCAAAGCCGGCCAGCGTGCCGACGAAGGAGCCGATGGCGAGTGCCGCCGCCGCTGCCGCAAGCCCAACCGCCAGCGAGGCGCGGGCGCCATGGAACAGTTCGGCCAGCACGTTTCGACCAAGGCGATCGGTGCCGAGCGGTAGCGACCAGTCGTGAAATGGCGGCAACAGGGGGGGGCCGGCGATCGCTTGCGGGTCGCCTGGAAAAATCAGCGACGCCGATAGCGCCATGGCGATGAGCGCCGCCAGGAGCAGCGTGCCGGCAAGGGCCTCGGGCGTGCGCAGGAAACGGCGAAGAGGGCTCACGCGCCGGCCTCATTGGCACCGACGCGTGGGTCCAGCAAGGCATAGGCGATATCGACGAGCAGGTTGATGACGATGACCAGAACGGCGCTGACGAGAATGATGCCAAGCAGCAGAGGGGTGTCGCGCGCGGCCACAGCTTCCTGGGCCAACCGGCCGAGGCCCGGCACCGAAAAGACGCTCTCGACGACAACGCTGCCGCCAAGCATCTGCGCCGACTGCAGGCCGAGCATGGTGACCAGGGGCAGCAGTGCATTGCGGGCGACATGGGCAAGCACGATGCGGGGGCGAGACAATCCCCTGGCGAGGGTGGCCAGCACGAAATCCTGCCGCCATGCCTCGGCCATGCCGGCGCGCATCATGCGCAGATAGAGCGCAAGGTAGATGAAGCCGAGCGCCGACACCGGCAGGACGAGATGGGTGGCGATGTCGGCGGCACGGTCGAGGCCGGTCTTGTCGGAGGCCAGCGTTTCGATGCCGCCGATCGGCAGCCAGCGAAGGTTGACCGCAAAGACGACGATCAGCAGCAGGCCGAACCAGAAGCCAGGCACGGCATAGAGCGCGAGCGAGCCGATCGACAGGAGGCGGTCGCGGGCACTGCCGGGTCTGGCGCCGGCATAGATGCCGAGCAGCGAGCCCAGCCCGAAGGAGAGCGCGGTGGCGCTGCCCATCAAGAGCAGCGTGTTGGGCAGCCGCTCAACGATGACGTCGCGTATCGGCCTCGAGAAGGTAACCGACTGGCCGAGATCGAGATGCAGCAATGCCCAGAGATAGGTGGCAAGCCGTGTAAGCTCCGACTGATCGAGGCCCCAGCGATGACGCAACAATTCGATCATTCCGGCGTCGCCACCGGTCGCGACGACATAGGCGTCGACTGCGTCCCCCGGCGCTGCCTCGAGCAAAAGAAACGTGCCGATGATGACGATCATCAGCACGAAGATGCTGCCGACGACGCGACGGCGCAGCAGGATGAGGGCTCGGCTCATGGAGGCGGGAGCGCGATATGCTGGCAAGGTCGGTGACGAGGCACCCCCCTCTGTCCGGCAGGACAGAGGGGGGCCTCGTACAACTCAATGGCCACGATTCTACTGCGAATTTTCATCCGCGAAATACTGTCATGATTCCAGATACGTGTCGGCCCAGTTCGACACCGCCCAGCGCGGGTTGTTGGCGATGTTGCCGACCGTCTCGCGCGCGACGCTGATGAAGCTCCATTCCGCGACGTTGATCAGTGGCAGGTCGGCGGCTACCTGCTTCTGGAACTCCTTGTAGAGATCGGTGCGGGCAGCGCTGTCGAGTGTCTCGGATGCCTTGGCGATCAGGGCATCGAGAGCGTCGTTCTTGTAGCCGCCCTGGTTAGAGAACGGCACGCCGCTGGGAATTCCGCTCTGCACCAGGATGGTTGTCGAGATCGCCGGGTCGCCTCGGAACACGGGCGGACCGACCGCAAGGTCGAAGGCGTGGTCGGTGTAGACGGCCTTTATGTGCGCGGCGGAATCATTGTTGACCAGCTGGGCGTCTATGCCGATTGCGGCGAGCGCCTGGCGCAGATAGTCGCCGAACTGTTTGGTCTCGTTGAAATAGGGTGCCGGCAAAAGCCTGAGGGTGAAGCGCTTGCCGTCCGGACCCTTCTTGTAGCCGGCTTCATCGAGCAGGGCATTGGCCTTGGCGACGTCGAAGGCATAGTTCGGCACATCAGCGGTGTAGAATTGGGGATCGTTCTTGGGCACGGGGCCGGTGGCGGTAGCGGCGTAGCCGAGGAACACCGTCTTGACGACGAAATCCTTGTCGATGGCATGCGCGATTGCCTGGCGTACTTTCAAATCCGCCAGTTCCTTTCTGCGATGGTTGATCTCGACGACGAGCTGATAGGTCAACCCTTCGTAGCCTTTGCTTATGACCTTGAGGCCAGGCACTTTGGAGATGCGGTCGAGGTCGGCCAGCGGGACGGCTGAAAAGGCGGCGAGCTGGATTTCTTCTGCTTCCAGCGCGCTGGCAGCCGAGGTGCGGTCGGGCAGCACCTGGTATATGATCTCGTCCAGATAGGGCTCGTCCTTGCCCCAGTAATCGTTGTTTTTCGTCAGCCGGTAGTATTGTCCGGGCTTGTACTCGCCGAATTTGAACGGGCCGGTGCCGATGGGCGCGTTGTTGGCCGGGTTGTCTTCAATCTTGCCAATTTCGTAAATGTGCTTCGGTACCACGCTGCTCAGCGCCGGCAGTGCGTTGCGGATCAACTGGAACGGCGTCGGCTTGGCGAATTTGAAGACCGCGGTGAGACTGTCGGGCGTCTCGACGGCAGCCAGATCCTTGAAAACTGTGCGGCCAAGGTTCTGCAGCGGCTTCCATATCTGCAGCGCCGAGAAGGCGACGTCGGCCGAAGTGAAGGGCTGGCCGTCATGCCATTTGACGCCGACGCGCAGTTTGAATGTCACCGAGAGGCCGTCGGCCGCGCCTTCCCAGCTCAGCGCCAGCCGTGGCGCAAGCCCATCCTTCCCCTCGTAGGAGGCTTCCGCCAGCGTCTCGACGATCTTGCTAGAGATGAAGAAGACACCGTTGGAGGCGACAATCGCCGGGTTGAGATTGCGGGGCTCGGAATCGGCGGCGAGCACCAGCCGTCCGCCCTTCTTCGGCGTTTGCGTCCAGCCTGATATCGGCATGGCGGCGGAGGCCAACAGCATTGCAGAACCGGCAAGCAGTTTGCGTCTGGAAATCGTGAAACCTGACATGATGGAACTCCGTCCTCTCCGCGACCCGCTAGGTCCCCGAACGCCGGTGAACCGTCAGCGTCCTTGACCTGCGATTATGAGCTTTGCGGAGCGTTTCGCCAGGGCCGTAATTGGCGCTTTCTGGCTTGGCGTTGGAATTTTCGTTCTCTGGACTAGTAGCGTCAAAAACTCGTATGGTAATCTGGTAGGACCAGATGCATGATATCTGCCGCGAAAGATTAGAAGGTGAGGTCCATTACCGGCGGCTTGGCCCTTGCTGGCTGCACCAGTGTAAACAAGAGGGCGCAGATTGCTGGCGGCGACGGGACCGGGAGTAGCGGCGGCGGTCCCAGGCGATATTCGGGGAGAGAGGCAATGAACATAGCTCCGGGCAAGAGTGCCGTCGGCAACGTCCCGTTCGACCAGGCAAGGGTCGACGGCCTCATGGAGGAGGCTGGTGTCGACGTCTTGCTCGCGACCTCGAAGCACAACACGCAATATCTGCTGGGCGGCTACAAATTCATCTTCTTCGCCGCCATGGATGCGATCGGCCACAGCCGGTATCTGCCCATCGTCGTCTATGAAAAGGGCGGACCGGATCATGCGGCCTATATCGGCAACCGCATGGAGGGTGGTGAGCACCAGAACAATCCATTTTGGACGCCGACGCTGCACGCCGCTTGCTGGGGAACGCTCGATGCCGCCAATCTTGCCGTCGAACATCTGCAAAAGATCGGCATGGCGGGTGCGCGCATCGGCATAGAGCCAGCTTTCCTGCCGTCCGACGCTTACATGCTGATCCGTAAGGCGTTGCCAGATGCGAAGCTGATCGACGCGACAGGCATGCTCGAGCGCATGCGCGCCATTAAAACCGATGCGGAGCTGGAGAAGCTGCGCACAGCCTCGGAGCTCATCACCGATTCCATGCTGGCGACCATCGCCTGGGCGCGCGAAGGCTCAACCAAGAGCGACATCATCGAAAGGCTGCGGCGCGAGGAAACCAATCGCGGCATCCATTTCGAATATTGCCTGCTGACGCTGGGGTCCAGCCACAACCGAGCCGCCTCGCCGCAGGCCTGGAAGACGGGCGAGGTGATGTCTATCGATTCCGGCGGAAATTATCATGGCTATATTGGCGACCTTTGCCGCATGGGCATATTGGGAGAGCCCGACGCCGAACTGGAGGATCTGCTGGCCGAGGTCGAGACGGTGCAGCAGGCAGCCTTTTCAAACGTCAGGGCCGGGACGTTGGGCGGCGACATGGTTTCGCATGCGGAATCTGTGCTGAAGGGTTCGAAAGTGGCGCCCTACACGGATTTCTTCGCGCATGGCATGGGCCTGATCACGCATGAAGCACCGTTCCTGATGACCAACCATCCGGTGACTTACGAAGGCACCTATGCGGACAAGCCGCTGGAGAGGAACATGGTGCTGTCGGTCGAGACGACGATGCTTCACCCGACGCGCGGCTTCATCAAGCTGGAAGACACGCTGGCGGTCACGGAAACCGGCTATGTGATGTTCGGAGACCGTGGCCGCGGGTGGAACAGGGGCGGGATTTCATAAGATCGTTGCGCTCGCCCCTCGATACTCTGTGGGGACAATGAGGGGCGGCGCCATTTATGGAAGAGGCGCTCACTGTCCCGGCGGGATCAGCCTGAAATCCGGTAGCTCCCGCAAGCCAAGTTCGGGACCGGCGGGGGAATAGACAACGAAGAGCTGCATCGGCCCGTCGCCCGTATTCAGCGTCGAGTGAAACCGGCTCTCCGGCACATAGATGGTACAGCCGGGACCGACTTTCTCGACCACCGGGTTGCCTTGCTCGTCCTCGACCATCTGTTCGCCATTGCCCGAGACGACGAAGATGATCTCCTCGGCACCAGGATGGTTGTGGCGCGTGTGGCCCTTGCCTGGCGGCAGGTCGACGACGCCGCCCGAAAAGCGGGTCGCGCCATTGACCTCAGGCGCCACGGTCAGCGAAAGCTTGCCCCAGTCGAAGCCAAAGGCGCTGACATCCTTGGGGTAGACAAACACCTTGCTCTTGTCGATCATCGCTCATCCCTTCCTTTTCTTGCCAATCTTCTCGCCGCCAAGCGTCACAGACTTGAAGTCGGCGGTCTGCCTGGCGATCGCTGCTTCCGCCGGCAGCCGTTCCATGGAACTGGCGCCATAGAAACCGTGCAGTCCCTTGCAGCGGCCGAGAATGTAACGGGCATCGTCGGGCATCGAGATCGGGCCGCCATGACAAAGCAGGATAACGTCCTTGCGGACCGAGCGCGCGGCATCGGCGATGGCGTCGATCTCGACCACGCAGTCGTCGAGCGACTTGGCCGAGGTGGCGCCGATCGAGCCGCCTGTCGTTACGCCCATATGGGCGACGATGATGTCGGCGCCGGCCTTAGTCATGGCGCGCGCCTCGTCGGGATTGAAGACATAGGGCGTGGTCAACAGGTCGAGCTTGTGCGCCTCGCCGATCATGTCGACCTCGAGCCCGAATCCCATGCCGGTCTCCTCGAAACTCCGTCGCATGGCGCCGTCGAACAGGCCGATGGTGGGAAAGTTCTGCACGCCGGAAAAACCCATCGTCTTCAGCTCGGCCAGCAGCAGCGGCATGATGACAAACGGGTCGGTGCCGTTGACTCCGGCCAGCACAGGGGTGTGCCTGACAACCGGCAGCACCTCGTAGGCCATCTCCTTGACGATCTCGTTGGCATTGCCGTAGGCGAGGAGCCCCGCGGCCGAGCCGCGCCCCGCCATGCGGTAGCGGCCCGAATTGTAGATGATGATGAGGTCGATGCCTCCGGCCTCCTCGGCCTTGGCCGATAGGCCGGTGCCGGCGCCGCCGCCGACGATGGGCACGCCTTTGTCGATCATTGCGCGGAATCTCTTCAATATATCCTTGCGCGGTATGGCGGGCATGTCGGCCGATCTCACTGTCTTGCGATGTCGAGGAAGGCGGCAGCGGCCGCCCTGGCGAATTCCGGATCGTTAATGTGCAGGGGCAACCGGGTCAGACGCCGCGTCGCATTGGGCTGGATGGTGCGTTCGATGGCATCGAACAGCACGGCATCGGCGGCCGGGTCATGAAACGCGCCGCCTTCGATGTCGAGCGCGGAGACGCCTTTTTCCGGGATCAGAAAATGCACGGGTCCGTCGCAGCGGGCGAGCCTGGATCCAATCCATTCGCCAATCTCCCGGCATTCAGACGCCGTGGTGCGCATCAGGGTGACATTGGGATTGTGCTCGTAGAACAGCCGGTCGCGATACTGAGCCGGAATGGTCGAGGGCGCCCAGAAATTGATCATGTCGAGCGCGCCTACCGACCCGACATAGGGCAGGCGGGTGCGGGCTATGGCGCCGAAACGATCTTCGGTCGCCGGCAGGACGCCGCCGAACAGGAAATCGCAGACTTCCGTGGTGGTGATGTCTATGACGCCGGACAACAGGCCGCTGTCGGCCAGCTTTTCCATGCTGCGGCCACCCGTGCCGGTGGCGTGAAAGACCATGCAGTCATAGGTGGAGCGCAGCTCCTCAACGATTGCCGTGACGCAAGGCGTGGTGACGCCGAACATTGTGAGGCCGATCGACCTTTTGCCGTCGGGCGGCGGCGCCGGCCTTGCTGCCATGCCCGATATAGCCTGGGCGGCATTGTGCAGAACCACGCGCGACAGCCGGTTCAAGCCGGCCATATCGGTCACGGAAGGCATCATGATGATGTCGGAGACGTCGACATAGGGGGCGGTGTCGCCGGAGGCGAGGGTCGAGACCATGATCTTGGGCAGGCCGAGCGGCAGAGCGCGCATGCCCGATGTGACGATCGACGTACCGCCGCCGCCGCCGATGCCGATGATGGCGGCAATGTCGTCTCGCGACTGGACGAAGCGGGCGAAGGCGATGCCCATCGCGGTGACGGCGGCACCGCGATCATTGCCGCCGAGCACGGCTCCGGCGCCGCCAGGGTGATAGCCGGCCATCTTCGTCGCGGTAATGTCCACGGGGACGGCGGCCTCGCGCGTCCCGACATCGACCCGCGAAACTGCAGCGCCGGTGGCGGCGATCGCATCAGCCAGGAAGGCGAGTTCCTCGCCCTTTGTGTCGGCGGTGCCCACTACATAGATGCGCTTCATTGGCGCCTTCCAAGCTTATTGCAAATTTTTGAGACGCGCGTATCGTATTGATATGGATGTCTCACGTCAACACGCTGCAACGGGCGACGACAGCGCTGGGGGAGCCGAGCGCGGTCCCCGCGCGCGCACCAAACGGCTGATGCTGGAGACGGCGATAAGGCTGATGCAGGCGGGCGTCACGCCTTCCGTCAGCGAGGTCGCGGAGGCGGCGGAAGTCTCCCGTGCGACTGCCTACCGTTATTTCCCAAGCCAGGCGGCCCTGGTGAAGGCTGTCGTCGACGAGGGGCTCGGGCCGATCCTGACCTGGCGGTCGAATTCGGCGGACGCCGGGCGAAGAGTAGCCGATCTGTTCGATACGGCCATGCCGCGCATCGATGCCTTCGAGGCGACGTTCAAGGCAGCGCTGAAGCTGTCGCTCGATCAGTGGGCAAGGCGTCAGGCCGGCACGCTGGGCGGCGAACCGGCCTTCACGCGCGGCCATCGCATCGACTTGCTGCAGGAGGCGATCGCGCCGCTCAAGGACAGGCTGCCGCCACGCGAGTTCAAGCGGCTGGCGCAGGCGTTGTCGCTGATCTTCGGGGTCGAAGTCCTGATCGTGCTCAAGGATATCTGGGGGCTCGACAGTGCCGGCACGATGTCGGTGGCGCAGTGGGCGGCTGGAGCGCTGGTGCGAGCGGCGGTCGCGCAATCGGCTGATGAGGGAGGATAGCAACAGCAGTCGATGCCGAAGATCTGGTTCGACCAGATTTAAACGGCTGCCGCTGATATTATCTGGAACCTTGAACGCCGATCAATATCGAAATCTATCATTGAGTAGGAAAAAGCGGGCAAAACAGACAGATAATGCGCCAATCGAGTGGTGGTGGCGTTTTCCCGGCACCAAGAAAGAGCTTGACGGCGGCGCAAAATTGGTAATACCAGATTGTTCAGAAAAAGCGGATCGAATGTGATAACGCGATCCATTTTCCGGCAGGGCGAGGAGGCTCCAACCGGAAAGGTGCGATCATGGGAGGAACTACCAGAGTCGGTCCAGTTGCCGGCTCGCACGATAAGGTAGAACGCGCACAAGGGAGGAAATCATTATGCGCAAGTTAGTGACCAGCGTACTTGCTGGTATCGGCCTGACGCTTGCCTGCGGCACATCCGTTTACGCGCAGGAAAAATCACTCACCATCTTCTGGGCGGAATGGGATCCGGCGAATTATCTGCAGGAACTCGGCAACGAGTACGAGAAGGAAACCGGCGTCAAGATCACGGTGGAAACCACGCCGTGGGCCGACTTCCAGACCAAGGCCTTTACCGAGTTCAATGCCAAGGGCAGCGCCTATGATCTCGTCGTCGGCGACTCGCAATGGCTGGGCGCCGCCTCCGAGGGCGGTCACTATGTCGACCTCACCGATTTCGTGAAAGAGAACAAGGTTCTCGACAAGATGGCTCCGGCCACGGTGAAGTATTACTCCGAATATCCGGGCAATAGCGGCAAATACTGGGCTATCCCGGCCGAGGGTGACGCTGTCGGCTGGGCCTATCGCAAGGACTGGTTCGAGGACCCGAAGGAGATGGAAGCGTTCAAGGCCAAGTATGGCTACGAACTCGCCGTTCCGAAGACCTTCAAGGAACTGACCGATATCGCGGAGTTCTTCAACAGGCCCGACCAGAACCGCTATGGCATCGCCATCTACACGCAGAACCAGTACGATGGTCTGGCCATGGGCTTCGAGAACGCGCTGTTCTCCTATGGCGGCGAACTCGGCGACTTCAGCACCTACAAAGTGGACGGCGTCATCAACTCCGACAAGGCCGTCGCCGCGGCCGAGAACTATCGCAAGCTGTTCGGCTTCACGCCTCCGGGCTGGACCAACGCCTTCTTCGTCGAGAACAACCAGGCGATCACTGAAAACCTGGCCGCGATGAGCATGAACTTCTTCGCGTTCTTCCCCTCGCTGATCAACGAGGCCTCGAACCCCAATGCCAAGAACACCGGCTTCTTCGCCAACCCGGCAGGTCCCGGTGGCGAGCAGTTCGCTGCGCTCGGCGGCCAGGGCATTTCCGTCGTCTCCTATTCCAACAACAAGGAAGAGGCGATGAAATTCCTGCAGTGGTTCATCAAGGACGAGACGCAGAAAAAGTGGGCAGCTCTTGGCGGCTACACCT
This sequence comes from Mesorhizobium sp. ES1-1, assembly GCF_020164785.1. Taxonomy (GTDB): domain Bacteria; phylum Pseudomonadota; class Alphaproteobacteria; order Rhizobiales; family Rhizobiaceae; genus Mesorhizobium. Next base: position 10,093 of record NZ_JAIUGX010000009.1, read on the forward strand.
GCAACAAGTCCGTGCTTGAATCGGCGGAGTTCCAGAACGCCACGCCTTATAACAAGGCCTTCTACGACACGATGTTCAAGGTGAAGGACTTCTGGGCGGTGCCGGAATATGCGGAACTGCTGCAGCAGCTCAACCAGCGTGTCTACCCGTACATCGTCAATGGTGACGGTACGGCCAAGGATACGCTGGACGCGCTGGCAAAGGATTGGGACGCCACGTTCAAGAAGTACGGCCGCGTCAAGTAAGACCACATGCAGTGCGGGGGAGGCACGAGCCTCCTCCGTTTTCTTTTTCAGCTACGGGAGCAGGTCTTGGCGACAACAATGATCACACCGCTGAATACCTCTTCCAGGGCGGCCTCTCGCGGTCTCAGCGATATTTCCATCCGCAATCTCTTCATCATCCCGACGATCGTGTTCCTGATCGTCTTCAACATCTTCCCGCTGATCTATTCTCTTGGCTATTCCTTCACGGATTTTCGCGCCTCGACCAATGCGCCGGCCAATTTTGTCGGCCTCAAGAATTATCGCGAGCTCCTCAACGACCCTTATATCTGGAACAATTTCGCGGTGACCGCGAAATACGTCATCGTCTCGGTCCTCGGCCAGGTCATCGTCGGCTTCGGCACTGCGATGCTGCTCAATCGCGATATTCCGCTCAAGGGCCTGATCACGACATTGCTGCTCTTGCCAATGATGCTTTCGATGGCGGTGGTCGGCCTGTTCTGGAAACTGCTCTATGATCCGTCCTGGGGCGTCATCAACTGGGTACTCGACCTCGGCAAGTTCCAGTGGCTCGGCGACCCGAAGATGGCGCTTTACGCGGTCGCGTTCACCGACATCTGGATGTGGTCGCCCTTCGTCATGCTGTTGTCGCTGGCCGGGCTTTCGGCGGTACCGAAGCATCTTTATGAAGCGGCCGCGATAGACCGCGCCGGACCGTTCTACACCTTCTTCCGCATCACACTGCCGCTGGTTGCGCCGATCCTGATGATCGCGGTCATCTTCCGCACCATGGAGGCCTTCAAGACATTCGACCTTGCCTATGTGCTGTCGACCCAGCCGAGCACCGAAGTGATTTCCATCCGGCTCTACAAGATGGCTTTCCAGGAATGGCAGACGGGGCGCTCCTGCGCGCTTGCCTACATCGTTCTGATCATGGTGCTGGCGATCACCAACATCTACGTGAAATACCTCAACAAAGTTAAGGAGCGCTGAGATGGCGGCCGTCCAGACCTCGGGAGAACGGGCGCTCAACAAGATTGCCATTGTCGCCGTTCTTGTGGTGACAATCATCTTCCTGGCGCCGATCTATTGGATCGTGTCGACCTCGTTCAAGCCGCGCAATCTCGCCACGACCGTGCCGCCGACCGTGGTGTTCGAGCCGACGATCTCGCCCTTCGTCAAACTGTTCACGAAGCGCTCCCAGTTGCGCAGCCCGCCAACGGCCGAAGAATATGCAGCCGCCCCCTGGTGGGAGCGGGTCGTCTTCGACGGCGGCGAAAAGATCGTGCGCGATGGCCAGGGCCAGGTGCAATGGTCGGGATATCCCAGCCGCTTCCTGAACTCGCTCATCATCGCCATCACCTCGACGGTGCTGGCGGTCGGCATGGGAACATTCACCGCCTACGGCTTCTCTCGCTTCAAAGTCAAAGGGGAGGCGGATCTGCTCTTCTTCATCCTGTCGACACGCATGTTGCCGGCAGTGGTGGTCGCCATTCCCATGTTTCTGATGTACCGGGCAGTCGGCCTCAACGACACGCATCTCGGCCTCATCATCCTCTACACCGCCTTCAACCTGTCCTTCTCCGTGTGGCTGATGAAAGGTTTCATGGACGAGATCCCGAAGGAGTATGAGGAGGCGGCCCTTGTCGATGGCTACACGCGAATGGAGGCGTTCTTCAAGATCGTGCTGCCGGAGGCCGCCACCGGCATCGCCGCCACCGCCGTGTTCTGTTTCATCACAGCCTGGAACGAATACGCGTTCGCTCTGATCATGACCAACCGCCGCGCGCAGACCGCGCCGCCCTTCATCCCCAGCCAGGTCGGTTCCGGCCTGCCGGACTGGACGGTGATCGCCTCGGGAACTTTCCTGTTCCTGCTGCCGGTTGCCATCTTCACCTTCCTGCTCCGTAACCACCTGTTGCGCGGCATGTCCTTCGGAGCGATCCGCAAATGAGTTTTCGCGCCATCAACCAGAAATATCTCGAGCCCGGATCGCAGATCCTGATGGTGCTGGGCATCGTTGCGCTCTGTCAGCCCTGGAACCTTTTGTTGCACGCCTATGGCCTGACCATCATCCTGATCGGGCTGATCGGCTTCAACATCACCTCGAAGATCGCGCCTGAGGAGAAGGCCGGCACCGGCCAGGTGCGAAATCCGGGAGCACAGCATTGACCCAGATCGAGCTTCGCGGCGTCCAGAAATTCTTCGGCGCTGTCCAGGTCATCAAGGACCTCAATCTCAAGATCGACGACAACGAGTTCATCGTGCTGCTCGGCCAGTCGGGATGTGGCAAGACGACGACGTTGCGCGCCATCGCGGGACTGGAGACGATCGACGAGGGCGACATCCTCATCGACGGCAAAGCGATCCAGCATCTGAAAGCCGCCGATCGCGACATCGCCATGGTTTTCCAGTCGTTCTCGCTTTACCCGCATATGAGCGTCTACGAGAACATCGCCTTTCCCCTGCGCGCTACGCGCAAGAGCAAGTCCGAGATCGACAGCGAAGTCCGCTCGGTCGCCAAGACGCTGCAGATCACAGATCTGCTCGAAAAGAAGCCGTCGGCGCTCTCGGGCGGTGACATGCAACGCGTCGCCATCGGGCGGGCGCTGGTGCGGCGGCCCAAGGCGATGCTCATGGATGAGCCGATCGGCGCGCTCGACGCCAAGCTGCGCGAGGAGATGCGCGCCGAGATCAAGCGGCTGCACATCAAGCAGGGTTCCACCACGATCTATGTCACGCACGACCAGATCGAGGCGATGAGCCTCGCGGACCGTATCGTCATCATGCATGAAGGCATGCTGCAGCAGGTCGGCTCGCCCGACGAGGTCTACTCGCGCCCGGCCAATCTGTTCGTGGCGCAGTTCGTCGGCAGCCCGGTAATGAATGTCGCGGACGCGGCCATATCCGAGACGACGTCTTCGGCATCGGTGACAGTCGGTGGCGCCGAAGCCGGGTTCGAGTTTCCGCGGACGTTGTTGTCGAAACTCAACGGCCATGCCGGTGGCGAGCTGGCGCTCGGCATTAGGCCGGAGGGCGTCCTCATTCGCCGCGACGCGGCGGAAGGATTCCTGCCTGTCGAGACGCAACTGGTCGAGCCGCTCGGATCCTTCGACATCGTCGATCTCAAAGTGGGCTCCAAAATGCTGCGCGCCCGCACCAGGAGCGGATTCGTCGGCGGGCCCGGCGAGAAAGTGTTTGCACGGATCGACCCAAGCCAGGCGCATTTCTTCGACAAAACGAGCGGCAAATCGCTTGGGGTGAGACTTTAATGGCCCATATCCAGCTCAAGAACATCTCGAAGACATTCGGCAATCATACGGCCTTGACCGGGCTCGACCTCGAGATCGCCGATGGCGAGTTCTTTGTCCTCCTCGGCGAGACGGGCGCCGGCAAGACGACGACCCTGCGATTGGTGGCGGGACTGGAGCAGCCCAGCGAAGGCCAGGTCTTCATTGACGGCGTCGACGTTGCGGCTTGGGGAGCTGCCGAGCGCGACGTGGCGCTGGTGCTGCAGCAATATTCGCTTTATCCGCGCTATACGGTGCGGCAGAACCTCGAATTCCCGCTGAAGCCGAAGAGCCGCCGGTTGCCCGATGCCGAGATCAAGGACCGGGTCGACCGCGCTGCGCGAACACTGAGGATCGAGCACCTGCTGGAGCGCAAGACCGACCGGCTGTCCGGCGGCGAAATGCAGCGTGTCTCGATCGGCCGCGCCATTGTGCGCAAGCCGCGCGTGTTCCTGATGGACGAACCGTTGTCGGCGCTCGACGCCAAGCTGCGCGAGGCGCTGCGTACGGAACTCAAGAACCTGCAGATGCAGCTTGGCGCAACTTTCCTGTTCGTGACACACGACCAGATTGAGGCGATGTCGATGGGCGACAAGGTCGGCGTCCTAAACCATGGCCACATCGTCCAGACCGGAACACCGCACGAGATCTACAACAACCCGCGCGACACCTATGTGGCGAGCTTTGTCGGTTCGCCGCCCATGAACCTGGTCGATGGCAAGCTCCTTAACGGCCGCGCCGTGATGGCGGAACCGAATTTCGAGCTGCCGTTTGCGGGCGGAGCCACGACGTTCGGCGGGTTGAAGACTGACGCGGCAACCGACGGCCGCCCCCTTGTGTTCGGCATCCGCCCGGAGGATGTCTATCTTGAAAGCGGCGCGCCGGTGGAGGCGCGCGTCCACGACGTCGAAAACCATGGCGTGGAGAAGGTCCTGACCCTGCGGGTGGGCGACACCACGTTGCGCGCCACGGTTCCCGCCAGGACTGATGTGGCGATTGAACAATCGGTGCGCTTCGCCTGGAACGCCGACAAGGTCGTGCTGTTCGACAAGGGAAGCGGGGTCAGCTTGCGGCACGCCGTCTGAGGTCCGCTGCTTCGGCGAGCCGAAGCAAGGCGCGGTAGGGAGATCGGCTCAGCTCGCTTCGCGGAGCTCGGCCTGTTCGTCGGCGCGAAGGTGACTTGGCGCCGAGCCTTTGACGCGCTTGAATGCGCGGCTGAAGGCGGCGTCGATTCATAGCCCAGACGCGCGGCAACGACTGAGATTGCGGCTTGATTTCCACGACGATGCCGGCCAACCCGGTTTGACCCTCTGCGACGGACGGCCGGCGAGTTCAGGCCGAGCGTCCGTCGAAGTCTAAGATCGACAAGGTGGAACGGTCGAGATCGGAGACGCAGTTGAGGTTTATGTAGGCGTTGCGCTCGCCGTCCTCGCGGACATCCTCGGCGAAAGGATGGATGCCGCAGGTCCGGCAGAAACGGTGTGCGATCGCACGATTGCCGAATGAGTAGGTGCCGAGGTCATCACCCCAGGCGTGAAGCGTCAGCGATTCATGCGGAATGGCACATAGCAGCGCGCCCTTACGTGCGCAGATCGAGCAATTGCAGCGCAGCGCATCCGTGACTTCAGCCACGAATTCGAAGGCGACCTTGCCGCAATGACAACTGCCTTTATGGAGCATCGGGTTTCCTTCCATTCTCCGAGGGTGCAAAACGGGTTGCGCCGGGCTAAGTCCCATAGCCACGCGCTGGCTGTTGATCCAAGGACGTTCAAGGCACTCGGAGTCCGACACCGAAAATGCAGTCAGTCCGCGACCATCTCGAAACCATGCTTTCGCGCCTTGCGGCTCGTGCCGCCGATGAGCGCGTGTTCACCAGGCTCTATGCCGACGCCGCGCGGGCGGCGGCCGACGCCAGCGATGCCCGCAAGCGCGTTGGCATGACGCTCGGACCGCTCGACGGCAGCATTGTCTCGATCAAGGACCTCTTCGACGTCGCCGGCGAGACGACCACCGCCGGCTCGCTGATGCTCAAGACCGCCGCGCCCGCTTTGCGCGACGCCGCGATCGTCAGCCGGTTGCGGCAGGCAGGTGCCGTCATCATCGGCAAGACCAACATGACGGAATTCGCCTTCACCGCGATCGGCGATAACATGCACCATGGCACGCCCGGCAATGCCGTGGCCGCCAGTCATATTCCCGGCGGTTCGTCATCAGGCGCCGGCGTTTCGGTGGGCGAGGGGACGAGCGAGATATCCATCGGTTCCGATACTGGCGGTTCGGTGCGTATCCCCGCGTCGCTCAACGGCGTCGTCGGCTTCAAGCCGACAGCGCGGCGGGTGCCCCTTACCGGCGCCTTCCCCTTGTCCACCACGCTGGACTCGGCCGGTCCGCTCGCCCGCACAGCCGACCAGTGCGCTGTCGCCGACGCGGTGATGGCCGGGGAGATGCCCGCCCCGCCGGCGCCGACACCGCTCGCCGGAGTTCGCTTCGGCATCCCGCGAGGCGTTCTCTTCGCGGACACGGAAGGCGAGGTCGCCTCAGCATTCGAGCACTGTCTGGGCAAGATCGAGCGCGCCGGCGCTCGCCTCGCGGACATAGCGATCGATGACCTGCTGGCCGACATGCGCGCAGCCACAAAGCGCGGTTCGATCGCTGCGATGGAAGGGGCCGAAGTTCATGCCGACTGGCTGGCGGCGGGAGCATCCGTGCCCGTCGATCCACGTGTCAGCGGACCCTTGTCGAGGGCGGCGATGTTGCCCGCGCCTGTCTATATCAGAGCTCTGCGCCGCCGCGGCGAATTGGCAGTGGCCATGGACAATCGGCTTGCGTTGATTGATGTGCTCGTACTGCCGACCACGCCGGTGATGGCGCCGACCATTCGTTCGATGGCCGAGGACGCGGCCTTGCGCGACCGCACCGAGGGGCTGCTGCTGCGCAACACGCAGGTCGCCAACCAGTTCGACCTGTGCGCGATCTCAATGCCGATGCCAGGCATGACGCTGCCGGCCGGATTGATGCTGGTGGCGCGCAATGGGCATGATCGATATCTGCTTGCGATCGCCGCTGAAGTGGAACGGCTGCTTGGTGCGTAACTGAACCGACGTTCTCAATGCGAAGAACAGTGCTTTCGCTCGCTGTCCTTGGCGGCGCGCAGGATTCGGGTCGCGACCAGCCATGGCATGTTTTGGTTCCTGCCGACGATGGTCTGCGTGCGCTGCCCGATCACGCCTCTGACGACTATCTTTCCGGCATAGAGCGCTTCCGAGAGATCGGTTATCGCCTTGTCTTGCTGCGGCAATCCGCTGACATCGATCGAAAGGCCCTTGGTGATTGCGCCGGTGGTAAGGTCAAGCGCACTGTAGGACGGGCAAGGTGCCTTGAAGTAGCGCAGGCCGTTGTCGCAATAGACATAGCTGCTCTCTGCCGCGGCGACCGACGACGCGGCGCAGATCGAAGCAATTATGGCCAGAGATGCGAAGCGAAGAGCGGACATTGGGTCAGCCTCGCCGCAAAATGGGGCGAAACGGCGATGTGTTATTGGTCCGCCGGAAACCGTCGCCGGTAATGGCCCACGACTTCGGGGTTGCGCAGGTTGACCGGCAGTTTGCCGGCCAGCACCAGCAGCGCCTCGCCGGCCGCGCCGACACCCATGCGCATCATCGACTCCTCGGTGATGCCAGCCATGTGCGGGGTGATGATGACATTGTCGAAGCCGAAATAAGGATGGTTTGGCTGCAGCGGCTGCGTCGAGAATACATCGAGTGCGGCCCCGCCAATACGACCTTTGCGAAGGGCCTCGATAAGCGCATCGTCGTCGATGACAGGTCCGCGCGAGACGTTGATCAGCAGCGCGTCCTGTTTCATGCGAGCAATGCGTTCTCGGCTGATCAGGCCCCGCGTCTCTTCGGTTAGCGGGCAACACAGGACGATGATGTCGCTCTGCTCGACCAGGGCGTCGATAGACAGGAAACCCACCTTGTCCGGTGCCGGCCGCATGCTGCGCGTCGTCGCCACTACTTTCAGGTCGAAGCCGTGCGCGGCGATATGGCCAACAGCCTGACCGACGGCGCCAAGGCCAACGATACCGATGGTCTTGCCGGCCAACTCGCTATTGGAATTGGCATGCTCGCGTCCGGCGAGCCAGCCCTTTGCCCGCAGGTCGCGGTCGACGACGCGGAAATTGCGAAGCAGGGCGAGCGCCGCGAACATGGCGTGCTCGGCAACCGAGCGGGCATTGACCGCGGGAACATTCGCGACCAGCACGCCGGCGGCGGTTGCCGCTTCCATCGGGATCATGTCGAGCCCGGCGCCATGGCGAATTGCCGCCCGCAATTTCGGCGCGCCCTGGAACAGGGCCGGCGGCAGAGGCGCGCGGACGATGACGATGTCGGCGTTCCTGGCATCGACGGCAAGGGTCTCCGCGTCCAGGGCGGATGCGACGACAAGCTCGCCGGCGCCGGCCAGCATGGCCGAAGCGCGCGGATGCAGAGGGTGCGTCGTGAGGATACGGGGCATGCCGGTCAGGCTTTCTCCAGCGCCGGACGTGGCGCTGCCTCGCCATGGCCCTCGATCAGGCCCTTCCAATAGCTCTCCGCGCCTTGCAGATGCGCGCTCATCAGCGCCTGGGCAAGATTGCCGTCGCGGCGCAGCAGCGCCTCGTAGATATGGATGTGATCGGCATGCGAGCGCACGTTGCGCTCGGGATCGTTGAAGTAGATCGGCAGGCGCTGTTCGCCCATCATGTAGTAGACGCTGCAGACATTGTGGAAGACGCTGTTCTTGGTCGCGCGCACGATCTCGAGATGAAATTCGCGGTCTTCCCTGGCGAGGCCCTCGCCAGCGGCGATGCGCTCTTCCGAGGCTTTGAGGATTTCGCGCAGCCGCTCGAAATTCTCTTCGGTGGCCCGTGAGCAGGCAAGCTCGGCCGCCTTGATCTCATGGATCTTGCGAAGTTCGACGGTTTCGTAGATCTGGATCGGATCCAAGGGCAGGCCCGCGCGCGCAAAGAGCGCCATGGCTTCCACGCTGGCCTGCTTGGTGTCGATGTAGATGCCGGACTTGGCCCGGCGTTCGACGATCCGCATGGCTTCGAGGATGGCCAGCGCCTCGCGTAGCTGGCCGCGGCTGACGCCGAAATGCTCCGCCAGTTCACGTTCGGACGGCGTCCGCCCCGTCTCCTTGTCGGATTGCGAGAACAGATAGGCGGCGAGCTCGGCGAGAAGGTTCTTTTCTTTCATCTTCAACCGCGTTGCGCGTGCGCCTCCAGGAACCGCTCCGAGATGGTGAACCCCAGCCCCGGCGTTTCCGGGATCGCTATCATACCGTCCCTGACTTCGACAGTCTCTTCGACCAGATCGTGGATCATCGGGTTGGCGCCCAGCGAATATTCGACCGTGAAGCTCGACGGCGACGCGGCGCAGACATGCAAACCGGCGAAGAAGCAGGGCGCGCCGGCCCACAGATGCGGCGCGAAACGCAGGTTGAAGGCGCTGGCGATGGTGCCGATCTTCATGGCCTCGCTGATGCCGCCGCAAAAGGCTGGATCCGGCTGGAAGATATCGGCCGCCTTGAGCACGGCAAGGTCGCGGAAGGCATAGCGTGTCGCCTCGCTCTCGCCGGTGGCGATGGGGACGGTTCCCGATGCCCGAACCTCGGCCATGCCGGATTTGTCGTCGGCGATGACCGGCTCCTCGAACCAGGCGAGATCGAGGTCGCTGACAAGCCTTATGAAGCGCTTGGCTTCCGCCACCGTGTAGGTTCCATGAGCGTCGACCATCAGCTCGACATCAGGGCCGAGCGCCTGTCTGGCGGCGCGGACGCGTGACGCGGATATATGCGCGGCGCCGTCCATTGCCCCGATGCGCATCTTAAGGGCCTTGAAGCCACCCTTGGCGATATAGGATTTCAACTGCTCGCCAATGGCGTCGGCCGCCGCCCAACCGCCGGAGGCATAGGCCGGCATGCGGTCCAGCTTGCGGCCGCCCAGCAGCCGCCAGACCGGCACGCGAAGCGATTTGCCGAGAATATCCCACAACGCGATGTCGACGGCGCTGATCGCCGCGACGCTCATGCCGCGTCGCGCCAGCTGGGGCATGGCGTGGCCTGCCCGTACGGCGCTGTCGTGGCGCACGCCGTTATAGAGCATCTCCCAGATGACGCCGATGTCGGCCGGATCACGGCCGATCAACTGAGGGCCGACCTCATGGTTCAGCATGTGGACGAGGGCGCCATAGCTGCCGGCGCTGCCGGCAGCGTTCTTGCCTTCCCCCCAGCCGACCAGGCTGTCATCGGTCTCGATGCGCAGGATCGCGGCGTCAAAGGTCGTCACCTGGCCAAAATCGCTGCGATGTTGCCGAGCGGCTTCGATCGGGACGCTGACCCACCAGGCTTGGACGTTCTTGATGCGCATGGTCTTCCCCAGCCCTGCCGCCAGTCAGGCGAAAGGGCGAATTCCTGAGAGCCGTCGGCTACTTGATCAGCGGCAGCAGCGTTTCGGCGTTGATGCGCATCTGATCGGTGTAGAACTTCTCAGTGAGCACGCTGGAGCCGTGATCCTGAATGAACTTCAGCTGCTCAGGCGAAATGTCGACAGGGTGGCGCTCGACCATGTCGGGATAGGGTGCGGCCGGCGTGCGATCGACCGGCGCGACGAACTCGTTGGTCAGCGCGCCGTCATAGCCGATCTCCCGCAAGGTGGAGACGATCTTGGGCCAGTCGATCTGGCCGAGGCCGGCGGCGAAGCGGTTGTTGTCGGCGACATGGAAGTCGAACAGGCGCTTTCCAGCATTTCGGATTGCGTCATAGACGTTAAATTCTTCCATGTGGATGTGGTAAGCGTCGAGGCAGATGCCGCATTCGGGATCGACCGCGTCGGCCAGCGCAAGGGCCTGCGAGCCCCGGTTGAACAGATAGGTTTCGAAGCGGTTGAGCGGCTCGATCGCGATCTTGACGCCGACCTTCTTGGCATGGGTGAAACATTCCCGGGTCGCATCGACAACCCATTTCCATTCCTCTTCCTCGGTGCCGTCCGGAACAACCTTGCCGACCGTCGCCGGAACCAGGGTGATGATTTCGCCATCGAGCTCGCTGACCATGGTCAGCACGTCCTTGACATATTGCACCGAGCGCTCGCGCTGACCCTGATCCCTGGCGGCGAGGTTGCGCTCTCCCAGCATCAGCGTAACCGCGCCCCAGCAGCGGATACCATGCTCCTTCAGGAGCGCGCGGGTCTCCGTGGGCTTGTACTGTTCGGGCTCGCCGGAAATCTCGATCGACTCGTAGCCGAATTTCTTGATGCGCTTGAGCGTCGTCTCCAAAGGTTCGGCTCGCATCCAGTTGTGCGTCGAAAGATGCATGGTCTGTCCTTCCCAATCGTCTTGATCGTTCGCCTGCCACTTGCGTCACAAGAGACGACGCATAGGTTCCTCCCCAAGGCGCCCCAGCTTCTCCTCGCAAACTGGTTCGACCAATTGGGCCTGCAATGACCTCTACAGGAAATTGCGGTGGACGGCAAGAAGCGCGAGGACGCAACTTGGCCTATATGGTAGTTGATTGATTATGTTGGCATAAGCGGTGCTGGACAGCGCTTGGTAGACATTGCCTTGACGCATCGCATGACTTGACCAAATTCCGATATTTGGTAATACCAGAATTAGCGTATGTACCAAGCGACCGGGCAGCGACCAAAGTGGCTGGCCCTGCTTTCAATCGGCGCTATGCTGGCCGCACAATGTAAGGGGAGGATGCCGATGCCGACGACAATGAAAGGTCCGGGGCTGTTCCTGGCGCAGTTCGCGGGCGATGCCGCGCCATTCAATTCACTGGCTTCGATCACGAAATGGGCCGGGGGGCTCGGCTATAAGGGTGTGCAGATCCCGACCTGGGACGCGCGGCTGTTCGACCTCAAGAAGGCGGCGTCGTCCAAATCCTATTGCGACGAAATCCAGGGCATCTGCGCGGAGGCCGGCGTCGAGATCACCGAGCTGTCGACGCATCTGCAGGGGCAACTGGTCGCTGTGCATCCGGCCTATGACGCTCAGTTCGATGGCTTCGCGCCGGCGTCGGTGCACAACAACCCGAAGGCCAGGCAGGAATGGGCGGTCGAACAGATGAAGTTCGGCGCCCAGGCGTCGCGCAATCTCGGCCTGAACGCTTCGGTCACCTTCTCCGGCGCGTTGGCTTTCCCCTATCTTTATCCCTGGCCGCAGCGCCCAGCCGGATTGATCGAGGAGGCGTTCGCCGAACTCGGCAAACGCTGGAAGCCGATCCTCGATGTCTACGAAGAGCATGGCGTCGACGTCGGCTACGAGATCCATCCGGGCGAGGATGTGTTCGATGGCTCGACGTTCGAGATGTTCCTCGACGCGGTCGGCGGCCACAAGCGCTGCAACATCAACTACGATCCGTCGCACTTCCTCCTGCAGCAGCTCGACTATCTTGAGTTCATCGACATCTATCACGAGCGCATCAAAGCGTTCCACGTCAAGGATGCCGAGTTCAACCCGACCGGCCGGCAAGGCGTCTATTCCGGCTATCAGAGCTGGACCAACCGCGCCGGCCGCTTCCGCTCGCTGGGCGACGGACAGGTGGACTTCGGCGGCATCTTCTCCAAGCTCACTCAGTATAATTACGACTCCTGGGCGGTGCTCGAATGGGAGTGCTGCCTCAAGCATCCCGAAGACGGCGCAGCGGAAGGCGCGCCTTTCATCCAGCATCACATCATCCGGGTGACGGAGAAGGCATTCGACGACTTCGCCGGCGGCGCGACGGACAAGGACATGTTGCGCAAGATGATGGGGATCTAGCGCGATCTTCCCTCCCATGGAGGGTGGTTGGCCGGATCGACGCCCTTCAAAGGGCGCTGAGCAAACGAGGGAGAGAGACATGGTCGGCGCATCGAAGTCGGAAACGGGAGGCGGCCCGATCCGCTATGGCATGGTCGGCGGCGGGCAGGGTGCCTTCATAGGTGCGGTGCACCGCATCGCGGCGCGCATGGACAATGATTTCGTGCTGGTTGCCGGCGCGCTGTCGTCCGATCCGGCGCGCGCCAAGGCATCGGCCGCCGAACTCGGGCTCGATCCGGACCGCAGCTACGCCTCTTATGCCGAGATGGCCAAGGCCGAGTCGCAGCGGCCCGACGGCATCGAGGCGGTCGCCATTGTCACGCCGAACAATGTGCACGTGCCCGCTGCCAAGGCCTTTCTCGAAGCCGGCATCCACGTGATTTGCGACAAGCCGCTGGCGACGACGCTGGCGGAGGCCAGGAAGCTGGCGGCGGTCGTCGAGAAGACCGGCAAGGTGTTCGTTCTCACCCACAATTACACTGCCTATCCGATGGTACGGCAGGCGCGCGAAATGGTCGCCAAGGGGGTGCTCGGCGATATCCGCATCGTGCAGTCCGAATATCCGCAGGACTGGCTTACCGAGGATCTCGCCGCCACCGGCCAGAAGCAGGCGTCGTGGCGCGCCGATCCCAAGCAGGCGGGCGCCGGCGGCGCGCTGGGGGACATCGGCACCCATGCCTACAACCTCGCACGCTTCGTCTCCGGGCTTGAACTCGATTCGCTGTCGGCGGATCTCGATGCTTTCGTGCCGGGGCGCCAGCTCGACGACAATGTCAACGTCATGCTGCGCTTCAAGCCTATTGGGAAGGCCCATCCAGCCAAGGGCATGATCTGGGCGAGCCAAGTGGCACCCGGCCATGAAAACGGGCTGAAGCTGCGCATCTATGGCTCGAAAGGCGGGCTGGAATGGGTGCAGGCCGATCCGAACTATCTCTGGTACACGCCGTTCGGCCAGCCGAAGCAGCTGATCACCCGCAATGGCGCCGGCGCGCTGCCGGTGGCGGGGCGTGTCAGCCGCGTACCGTCAGGGCATCCGGAAGGCTATCTCGAAGGTTTCGCCAACATATACCAGGAGGCCGCGCGCGCCATCCGCGCGGCGCGCGGCAAGGGCGGCAAGCCGGCAAAGGATGTCGTCTACCCGACCATCGATGATGGCGTCGAGGGCATGGCCTTCATCGAGGCGTGTGTGAAGTCTTCTAGGAAGAACGGCGCCTGGACGAAACTTTAGAGGCGCACGGGGAGCGAGTGCATGGCCGGCACGACATTGCCGGCCGAAAAAGGGGGAGGGGCATCGATGAAGATCGGCATGTGCATGTTCTTGTGGACGACGGCGGTGTCGAAGAAGCACGAGCCATTGCTTCGCGACATCAAGGCGACAGGGTTCGATGGGGTCGAGATCCCGATTTTCGCCGGCTCTCCGGACGATTACAAGAAGCTGGGCGAGATGCTTGACCGCATAGGACTGGAGCGCACCGCGGTTTCGGCCATGGGCGATCCGGCGATGAATTTGATTTCGGCCGACGCAGCCACACGCAAGGCCGGTGTCGACTTCATGAAATGGGCGATCGACTGTGCCGATGCGCTTGGCGCCCGCACATTGAGCGGTCCGCTGCATTCGACGCTCGGCGCCTTTTCAGGCAGCGGGCCGACGGCGGCGGAGAAGAAGCGTTCCATCGCCTCGCAGCGTGCGATAGGCGACCATGCCGGCAAGAAGAATGTCACCATCGGCCTCGAGGCGCTCAACCGCTTCGAGTGCTATCTTTTCAATACGATGGCCGATCTGTCCGAGCACATCGATGCGATCGATCGCCCGCACATCAAAGCCATGTACGATACTTTCCATGCCAATATCGAGGAGCCCGATCCGACCGGCGCCTATACGAAGCACCGCGGCAACATCGTGCATATCCACATTTCCGAGAACGATCGCGGCGTGCCGGGGCGCGGCAACATTCCGTGGAAAGAGACCTTCTCCGCGATCCGCAAGAGCGGTTATGACGACTGGCTGACGATCGAGGCCTTCGGCCGTTCGCTCAAGGAACTGGCGGCGGCAACCAAGGTGTGGCGAGACTTTTCCGAGACGCCGGAGGCCGTGTATCGCGAGGGGTACAGGCATATCAGGGATGGGTGGAAGAAGGCGGCTTAGCGCCTTTCCGGGGCCTCCGTCACGACGATGCTGGGCACTCTTTCCCACTTCCGCTGCTTTCGCGGCGGTTGGCAGGTGGTTCCCCCACTCCGTCTCGGCTTCGCCGAGCCACCTCTCCCCCCTCCGGAGGGAGAGGAAGGGAGCCAGGCCAGATAAGTTCGCGCCTTTCCTCTACCCCGTCGACCGGGGGAGAGGTGTCGAGCGAAGCTCGACGGAGTGGGGGTCGACCCCTGGCGCGAGGCGCAACGATGCTCGCTTCCATGTTGCAGGGCTACACCTGCTCCGCCTGGCTCCTGTTGTAATCATGGATGGTGGGGCTCAGTTTCCGCCGCAGGAAGTTCGATATGGCGTCGAAGGTGAAGACCACGAGAAGCGTCAGCAGCACCATGTAGAAGACGTTGGCCCAATTGGAATTGGTGCGCATGGCTTCCCATAATTTCAGGCCGATGCCGCCGGCGCCGACGGCGCCGATGATGGTGGCGCCCCTGGTGTTGGATTCCCACTGGTAGAGTGTCTGGCTGATGAACACCGGCACCACTTCCGGGATCACGCCGTAACGCTGCACCAGGAGGCCGTTGGCGCCGGTCGATATGACGCCTTCGCGAGGCTTGTCGTCGATGTTCTCCAAAGCTTCGGAATAGGTTTTGCCGAGCGTGCCTACCTCGGTGAAGAAGATGGCCGCGCTGCCGGCCAGCGGGCCTGGTCCGAAGGCGCGGGTGAAGAACAGCGCCCAGATCAGCATGTCGACCGAGCGCATGAAGTCGAAGAAGCGCTTGAGCACCTGGCTCAGCCAGCCGCTCGGCGTGATGTTGCGGGCGGCGAAGAAAGCGAGCGGGAAAGCGACGAGGCCGCCGAGCAGCGTGCCGAGAAACGCCATGACGATGGTCTGCAGCATCTTTGTCCAGACGTCGCCATGTTGCCACTGGGCGTTGTACCAGATGTTGTCGCCGGCAAGGGCGAGGTTCGAAGTGCCCGGCTTGAGCTCAGGCCCGGACAGGATCAGCGTCACAACTTCGCCAGTGGACTTGCCAAAGAAGGGGGAGCGGGTGTCGAAGACGAAATTCGCCCAGCCGAGGAAACGCTTGCGCACCTTGACGCGGTCAACGGTGACGCGCACCTCGCCGGCGAAGCCCATCCTTGCGACCACCTCGTCATCATGCGCGGTAATCCAGTCCGGTACTGGGCCGGCAATCACCGGCTTGCCGCTGGCCAGCGCCACGGGGATGGTTTGGCCGTTGGCCGTGATGATCGCTTGCGTTTTGTCGAAGGTGACGGATTTCGCCAGGCCATCGATCAGCACGGTGAAAGTGCCGTCCGCATTCCTGGTCACCCAGTCGGGGTTCGGACTGTCGCCAAGTGCTGAGAAACGCGGATATTTAGGTGTGATCTGCGGCTGGTCGAGACGGAACTCAGGCTGCAGATCGTAACTGACCCATTGCGACAGGAAGAGCGGCAACCGCTCCCAATGGGAGTCCCGCAGCACCTGCGGCAGGCTGAAGAACCACAAGGCGTAGGCGAGATAGAGCACGGTGCCGGCAAGCAGGAGTAACGGCCCAAAGCGCTTGTAGACCGGCCGGCGGAACAGCAGCGGGAAGCGGTCCTCGATCGCCCTGATCTCGCCGGCGGTCATAGCAGCCATGTCAGGCTCCCATCAGGAAGGCCTGTTCGCCGACGAGCTTGCGGCGGACCCAGGCGGAGAACTGGTCGATGATGAAGATTGTGGTGAACAGCAGCAGCACCAAAGCCAGCGTCTTGGCGCCGAAGCCGCGCGAGATGGACAGCTTCAGCTCCTCGCCGATGCCGCCGCCGCCGACCGCGCCCATGATGGTCGAGATGCGCACGTTGATCTCGATGCGGAGCAATGTGTAGGACATGAAATTGGGCATCACCTGCGGCAGGCCGGCAAACCGGACACGCTCGAACCAGTTGGCGCCGACCGCGCGCAGACCTTCCTCGGCCCGCATGTCGATGTTCTCGTTGATCTCGTAGAACAGCTTGCCCAGCGCGCCGAGCGAATGCAGGCCGATGGCGATGATGGCGGCGACCGGGCCGGCTGAGACGATGGCTGCGAACAGGCCGGCGATAACGATCTCGGGGAAGGCGCGCAGCAACTCCATGAACCGCTTGACGACAAGGCGCAGCACCGGGTGCGGCGTCAGGTTGCGCGCCGCGATGAACGAGAACGGCACGGCGAAGATGAAGCCGATGAAGGTCGAGACTAGCGCCACGTTCACCGTGGTCAGCATCAGCTCGAAATATTCGGGAATGTAGAAACCACCCCAGACATAGGAACGGCCAAGTGGGAAGTTGAACTCCTGCGTGCCGGTGTCGTGCGGTGAGGCGATGTCGAACAGGGCCCGCCAGACGTCGTTCCAATCCTTGGGGACGAGCCAGCTCAGGAAATCCAGAATGTGCGGCAAGCGGTCGAAGAAGTGCCCGGCATTGGCCTCGTCGGCGAACCAAATGCTGGTGAACATCGCGACAAGCAGCAAGGCGACCCCAAGCACCGCATAAAACCGGCGCAGCGATGTCTGGCGTCGCCAGGCATCGGCCATCTGGTGGGTGCGGCCGGAGGAGGGGGCTGTTATCGAAAGGGTCATGATCGGGATGCAAAAAGGGCGGCGCTTTCGGCGCCGCCCTTCCTGATTTCGCCGTCAACCGCCGATGGCGGCCTTACGGGCTTCGATGATGACGTTGTAGAAGTCGGGCTTCACGGGCACGTAGCCGGTAAAATCGCCACCCTCGACACCTTCGAAGCAGGCCTTGTCCTTCTTGGGCAGGTCGGTGAAGAAGGCAGTAAGCTTCGCGGTCATGTCGTCGCCGAGCGCGGTGCGCACGACCAGCGGGCCGTTCGGGATCAGCCCGGAGCGCCAGACTTCCATGAAGTCGTTGGGGTCGACGGCGCCCTTGGCGACTTCCTTGTGGAAGGTGCCGGAGGTGTAGCCGTTCTTGAAGTCGCCGATGCCGGAGGAATCGTCAACCGCCACATCGACCTTGCCGTCGCGCACGGCGAGCACGTTGTTCTCATGGCCACCGCTGAACTGCGTGGAGGCGAAGAAGGTCTCGTTCGAAGCCCCGGTATCCTTCGGGATCTGGGTCAGCGGGATCAGATAACCGGAGGTCGAATCCGGATCGGCATAGCCGAGCTTCTTGCCCTTGGCGGACTGGATGTCGGTGATGCCCGACGATTTCAGCGCCAGGCCGATCGAATAATATCCCGTGGCGCCGTCCGTCTGCTGGGTGGTGAGAATAGGGGTAACGGCCTTAGGATCCTTGAGGGCGATGCTGGCGTAGCCTGATGCGCCGAGTTCTGCGAAGTCCAGCGTGCCGCCAAGCAGGCCCTGGATGACGCCGTCATAATCGGCGGCGGGGAAGAGCGACACCTTTTCGAAGCCGAATTCGGTCTTCAGATGATCTGCGAGGCACTGGAAGTTGCGCAGCCGGTCTGTCTCGTTTTCGCCGCCGAGAATGCCGACGCGAAACTCCTTCATGTCGGCCGCGTGAGCGGCGCTTGTCGCCATGGCGAGCACCGAAACGGCGCTGAGAACCATTTTCCTGAACATTGGATATATTTCTCCTGTGGGTTCCGGCCCCGCGCCGGCAGCGTTGTTATCGATGTGACCAGTGCCCTTGACGCGGGCTGACGACCCCGGCCGCCCTCAGTAGCCGGGGAATGCCGGTTCGAGCGGTCCGGCGGATGCGAGGATCCTTTGCCTGAAGGCGAAGCTGGTCGAGGTGATAGCCTCGGAGATTTCGCCGCCATTGTTGTCGACGCCATAAACCAAGCGGACGGCCTCACGGTTGAGTTCTTCCGGCGGGCCGTCGAAGACGACCTTGCCGGCGGCCATGCCGATGATCCGGTTGCAATAGGTGCGGGCCGTGTCCAGCGTGTGGAGATTGGTGATGACGGTGATGCCCTCGCGCAGATTGATGTCCTGCAGGGAATCCATCACCACCTTGGCGTTGAGCGGGTCGAGCGAAGCGATCGGCTCGTCGGCAAGGATCACCCTTGGCTGCTGCATCATGGCGCGGGCAATCGCGACGCGCTGCTGCTGTCCCCCCGACAGGGTTCCGGCGGGCTGCAACGCGATGCGGGCAATATCGAGCCGGTCGAGAGCGGCGACAGCCTCGGCGCATTCGGCGCGGGAAAAAATGCCCAGGAGATTGGTGAGGGTCGAACGGTGGTTCAGCTTGCCGAGCAGCACATTGGTCAGCACGTCGAGGCGCGGGACCAGATTGAACTGCTGGAAGATCATGGCGCAGTCGCGCTGCCAGCGCCGCAGCGGCGGACCCTGCAGCTTGGACACGTTGGCGCCGTCAAAAAAAATCGACCCCTGGCTGGGATCGATGAGACGGTTGATCATGCGCAGCAGCGTCGACTTGCCAGCGCCCGAACGGCCGATGATGCCGACCATCTGGCCTTGCGGGATCGAGATGTTGATGTCGCTAACGGCGGTATTCCTGCCGAAACGTCGGCTGACACCGCGGATATCGAGGGTGGCGGAAGTGGCTGACATGGGCTGGGCTCCGATCCGGGCCTTATTGATCGTCAGGCTCTCGCCTAACGCAGCCGCATGAACCTGCCATGTCGCCACCATGTCAGTTTTGTAACGCTCCACAGGCAGTGCTGCGGGGCGCGAGATCGCGGCCTGTCAGCGGCCGTGCTTCTCCAGAAACGCCTCGGCAGATAATTGCCGAAAATCCTCGAGAGACGCGCGCAGCCTGGCATGGTCCCAGTCCCACCAGGCGAGCGCCTGGTAGCGCTCGGCGGTGCGGCGGTCGAAGCGTTCGCGGATCGGCTTGGCCGGCACGCCGGCGACGATGGTGTAGGGCTCGACGTCCTTCGAGACGACGGCTCCAGCGCCGACAGCAGCGCCGTCGCCGACGGTGACGCCGGGCAGGACGGTGGAGCCGTGACCAAGCCAGGTATCGTGGCCGATCTTGACGCGCCTGGCGCGGCGCTC
Source organism: Mesorhizobium sp. ES1-1 (assembly GCF_020164785.1). GTDB lineage: Bacteria > Pseudomonadota > Alphaproteobacteria > Rhizobiales > Rhizobiaceae > Mesorhizobium. Next base: position 29,560 of record NZ_JAIUGX010000009.1, read on the forward strand.
AGCGAAGAACGCGCTCTCGTGCTCGGCATCGTCCCAATAATCCGCGGCGCGATAGGTGAAATGGTGCAGGGTCGGCCGCGACATCGGGTGATTGGTGGCATTGAGACGCACGCTGGCCGCGATGTTGGCGAACTTGCCGATCGTTGCGCACCAGACGGCACAGTCCTGCATCATGTAGGAATAATCGCCGAGCTCGCTCTCCGAAACCCGGCTGCGCTCGGCGATCTCGGTCCAGCGCCCGACCACGGAGTTTTCGATCTCCGCCGTCGGGTGGACCAAGGGCGTCTCCGACAATTTCCTGGTCATGCGGCGATCTTTCCCGGAGCGAACGCGGTGACGTCGATGACGCGGTCGGCGACCGCCTCGCGCACGTCTTGGTCGTGGAAGATGCCGAGCAGCGCCACGTCGGACGCCTTCTTGGCGGCGATGAGCTCGATCACCACGTCGCGGTTTTTGGCATCGAGGGATGCCGTCGGTTCGTCGAGCAGCAGGATCGGATGCCCGGTGATGAAGCCGCGAGCGATGTTGACGCGCTGCTGCTCGCCGCCCGAGAAGGTTGCCGGCGGCAATGCCCATAATTTCTCCGGCAGATTGAGCCTGGCCAGCAAGTCGCGAGCCTTGCTTCTGGCACTTTCGCGTTCCTCGCCGCGCTCGACCAGTGGCTCGGCGACGACGTCGAGTGCCGAAACGCGCGGCACCGTGCGCAGGAACTGGCTGACATAGCCGATCGTTTGCCGGCGTACCGCCAGCACGGTGCGCGGGCCGGCGGTGGCGAGATCGATCAATCCACCATCGTGCGTCACGATGATTTGGCCTTCGTCGACGGCATAGTTGCCGTAGAGCATCTTCAGGATCGAGCTCTTGCCAGCGCCGGATGGACCGCCGAGCACGGTGCATTCGCCGGCCCTGATCGAAAACGAAACGTCGGCGACGACCGGCAGTTTGATGCCATCGCGCAGATGCATGGTGAAGCTCTTGGCGACGTTGGAGACAACGAGGGGCGTGGGCATGGCTATACCTGCAAAATGGAAGAAACCAGCAATTGCGTATAGGGCGCGCGGGGATCGTCGAGCACACGGTCGGTGAGGCCGCTTTCGACGACACGGCCGTCCTTCATGACCATCATGCGCTGCGACAGGAGCCGCGCCACTGCGAGGTCGTGGGTCACGACGATGGCCGCCAGGCCGAGATCGGTGACCAGGCCCCGCAACAGATCGAGCAGGCGCGCCTGCACCGAGACGTCGAGGCCGCCGGTCGGCTCATCCATGAAGACCAGCCTTGGTCCGGTGACGAGGTTGCGGGCAATCTGCAGGCGCTGGCGCATGCCGCCGGAAAAGGCGCGTGGCTCGTCGTCGATGCGGTCTTCTTCGATCTCGACGCGCGACAGCCAATCGACAGCCGTGGCGCGGATCTTGCCGTAGTGGCGGTCACCGACCGCCATCAGCCGCTCGCCGACATTGGCGCCGGCCGAAACGGTCATGCGCAGGCCATCGGCCGGGTTCTGATGGACGAAGCCCCAGTCGGTGCGCATCAGAAAGCGGCGTTCGGCCTCGCTCATGCGGTAGAGCTCACGGAAATGGCCGTCGCGCATGCGGTAGCTGGCGGTGCCGGATGAGGGCAACAACCGCGTCGACAGGCAGTTCAGAAGCGTGGTCTTGCCGGAACCGGACTCGCCGACGACAGCCAGGACTTCGCCCGGCCAGAGGTCGAAGGTGACGTTGTCGCAGCCGACGCGCGAGCCGTAGGACTTGGAAAGCGCCGAGACGCGCAGCAATGGTTCGTCGGTCATTGCGCCGGCTCCATGTTTCCTGGGGCAGAGTGGGTTTCGGGGGCAAGGTCGGTTTCCGGCGCAAGATGACCGCGATGGCCGTCTCCGCGCCGCTTCTCGCAGTAATCCGTGTCGGAGCATACGAACATGTGGTCGCCATGGTCGTCGAGAATGACCTCGTCGAGATAGACATTCTTGGCCGCGCAAAGCGCACAAGGCTGGTCGAAGGTCTGTACTTCGAACGGATGGTCCTCGAAGTCGAGGCTGACGACCTCGGTGAAGGGCGGCAGCGCATAAATGCGCTTCTCGCGGCCGGCGCCGAACAGCTGCAGAGCCGGCGAGTGGTTCATTTTCGGATTGTCGAATTTCGGCGTCGGCGATGGGTCCATCACATAGCGGCCCTCCACCTTGACCGGATAGGCATAGGTGGTGGCGATGCGCCCGTGCCTGGCGATGTCTTCGTAGAGCTTCACATGCATGAGGCCGTATTCCTCCAGCGCATGCATTTTCCGGGTCTCGGTTTCGCGCGGCTCGAGGAAGCGTAGCGGCTCGGGGATCGGCACCTGGTAGACCAGCACTTGCCCGGCCGCCAACGGATGTTCGGGGATGCGGTGCCGGGTCTGGATGATGGTGGCGGAGGCGGTGTCCGTCGTCACCGCGACATTGGCTACCTTCCTGAAGAAGGCGCGGATCGAGACGGCATTGGTGGTGTCGTCGGCGCCCTGGTCGATGACCTTCAGCACATCGTCGGGGCCGATGATCGAGGCGGTGACCTGGACGCCGCCAGTGCCCCAGCCATAAGGCATCGGCATTTCGCGCGAGGCGAACGGCACCTGGTAGCCGGGGATGGCGATGCCTTTGAGGATCGCCCGGCGGATCATCCTTTTGGTCTGCTCGTCGAGATAGGCGAAGTTGTAGGTGGCGATGTCGGTCATGGCGATCACATCCACATTGTGCTATTGCAGTGGCGTCCGGGACGCGGGGACAGGGGCGAAATTAGATGAGCTCGACCGGGTGGATGCATCTCGCAATTGTGTTGGTGGGGTTCGTCGGCGTCGTTGTCTTTTTCCTTCGGCGCATGGTTTTTCCCGTTGCCAACGGAGGCTCTCAAGGTCAGTACGAGAGCATGGGTGGCGATTACTCCGGGTATGACAGCTATGGCGGTCACAGCCATGACGGTGGCGGTCATGGTGGAGGGCACTGAATTCATTGGGCCGTCTCCAATCCTCTGGCGTAGCGCGCCAGTCGCTCATTGAGCGTGCCGGTGTGCAGTTCGAACAGGTGGTTGTCGTCGTCGTAGAAATAGATCGAGCGACCTTCACCCTCGACGCGGGGACGCGGCGGGTGCATGTCTAGGCCGAGCTTGCCGACGCGCTCGAGGTAGCGGCCGAAATCGGCCTCATCAATCTTGAAGGCGATGTGGTTGTAGCTGCGCTTGGGCAGCGCCTCGCCTTCCATGATGGCGACCCAGATGTCGCCGATCAGGAAGAATTTTTCGCGTGACAGCGAGAATTGCCGGATACCGCTGTCATACACTTCGCTTGCGTCGAAGACTCCGGTCAGGATCTCGGTCATCCGGTTGAGATCGCGGACGATGAAGGTGATGTGGGAGAGACCTTCGATCATTCGGCGGCCTCCCGCTTCTCGTCGATCTTCGTCGGGTTTCCCCGCGCCTCATATTCGGCGCGCATGCGGCGCACGAGGTCGAGTTCGGCCTGGAAGTCGACATAGTGCGGCAGCTTCAGGTGCTCGACGAAGCCGGTTGCCTGGACATTGTCGGAATGCGAGATGACGAACTCTTCGTCCTGCGCGGCGGCAACGACATCCTCGCCGAGTTCCGTGGCGCGCAGCGCCCGGTCGCATAGAGCCATCGCCATCGCCTTGCGCTCGCTCTGACCGAAGACGAGGCCATAGCCTCGGGTGAATTGCGGCGGCGCCTTGGCCGAGCCCTTGAATTGGTTGACCATCTGGCACTCGGTGACACGAACGGTGCCGAGCGGGACAGCAAAGGGCAGTTCGGGCACGTCGAGTTCCAGCTCGACCTCGCCGATGCGGATTTCGCCGACGAAGGGATGGTTGCGGGCATAGCCGCGCTGGGTGGAATAGCCGAGCGCCAGCAGGAATCCTTCGTCGCCGCGCGACAGTGCCTGCAGGCGGATGTCGCGCGCCATCGGAAATTCCAGCGGCTCGCGGGTGATATCGCCGGGGACACGATCCCCAGGCATCTCGCCATCCGGCTCGATCAAGCCCTCGCGAGCCAGGATCGCCGAGACGCGCGGCATGGCCTGCGCTTCCGTCTCTCGCTGCAAGGGCTCGGCGACATCGGCGCCGGCGGCTAGTTCGGGATCGAGCAGCCTATGCGTGTAGTCGAAGGTCGGCCCGAGCAACTGGCCGCCTGGCAGGTCCTTGTAGGTCGCCGAGACGCGACGCTCGACCCGCATGGCGCCGGTGTCGATGGCCCTGGTGTAGCCAAAGCGCGGCAGCGTGGTGCGGTAGGCGCGGACGAGGAAGATCGCCTCGATCATATCGCCGCGCGCCTGGACGATGGCCAGCGCGGCAAGCTCGCGGTCATAGAGCGAGCCTTCGCTCATCACCCGGTCGACGCCGAGCGCCAGCTGCTCGACGATCTGGTCGAGGCGTAGCGCGGGCACCGAACGGTCGCCACGCCGGCGGTCCGCAAGCAGGCTGTGTGCGTTGGCGATTGCGGTTTCGCCGCCTTTTACCGCGACATACATCGTCAAGCCTCCATCGTCTTGATGCGCGTCGTGCGCGGCAGGCAGGCGATGCCGTCCGGTGCGGCGAGTATGATGTCGACGCCACGTGGGAAGCGCTCGGTATTCTGCCTCCACTGCTCGACGAAGTGGCGCGGCATCTGTGCCGGCGCGATCGTCGCCGTGATTTCGATGCCGGGGCCTTCAAGCAGGAACGGGGTGCCGGAGATGAGGTCGCCGACCTGCAGGATCAGCGTGGTTGACCGGTCGGGGTAGTCCTGGGTGCCTTGCGAGAAGCTGTCGAGTGCCATCAGCTCGGCCGGCTTGGCGACCAAGGCAAAGTGTGCGTCGGCCGGTGTGTTTGCCAAGGGCGCGCCGGAGTGAAATCCCAACCAGGAACCGGTGGCGGCCGAGGCCTGCAAGGCTGGATCGAGCCAGAGCGGGGTGTCGTTGTCGCACAGCGTGAGGGCGACGGCGCCGGCGGTGATCGACAAGGGCGACGGCGGTCGCGCGAAGGCCGGTAGCGTCTGCACGCTGCCCGGGCAGGCCATCGCGTCCATGACGGCGCGGAACACGGCCTGCGCGTTGAAGACCGGATCGGCGAAGCCGCCCTCGATCGATTGTGCCGCGACATCCATCAGTCTTCTCCGCGAACCATGGTGAAGAAATCCACCTTCGTCGCCGCTGTCTCGGCGCGGCGTTTTTCCTGGGCGGTGGCCAGAGCGGCCTGCAGCGGCGCAATCAGCCTGGTCTCGACCTCGTTGCGGCGGGCAGGGTCCTGCCACAGCGCGTCTGCGATCGCCGCCAGCTTGGCTTTCTGCCGGTCGCGCCCGAGGGCGTAGCAATGGCCAATCTGTCCGGTCGGCAACCGCACGGTGGCGCGGGTGACAGTTGCCTCGCCGACATTGAACGGTGCGCCGCCGCCGCCGATGCGGCCGCGCAGCGTCACAAGGCCGGTCTCGGGGCCGCGCAGCAGCTCAGCTTCGGAGGGCAGGCCGGACTCGTCCCAGAGCCTGGCGATGTCATCGCCGCTTGATTGCGCCAGGGTCGCCATGGCGACCTTCCGTTGCGCCTGGTCACGCGCTTCCTGTCCACGCATCCAAATATCCTTTTAGCAAATTTGTCCATTGATATAGACAACCATACAAATTATACCTTTCACCTATCGGGAGTCCATGACGGGCGGATGACATTCGCGAGAGCGGAGGCAGGGGGATGGCTGCGACAATGTCTGCGGATAGCGTCGAACGCCGCAGCGGCGTGTCGCTGTGGCGGCAGATCGCCGATAAGATCCTGCATGCGATCGCCATGGGCGATTTTCCAGAAAGCGCTGCGCTGCCGCCGGAAGTCGCTCTAGCGGAGCGTTATGGCGTCAACCGCCATACGGTGCGCAGCGCCATCTCGGCTCTCGTGAGGGAGGGCGTGCTGAAGGCGGAGCAGGGGCGCGGCACGTTCGTGCTGTCGCGCAAGCGGCTGTCCTACCCGATCGGCGCGCGCACGCGTTTTTCGACGGGGCTGCAAGGGCAGGCGGTGGAACGGCACATCGTGCTGCTCGTCTCGGCCGTCGAGCCGGCCAGCGAGCGTGTCGCCGCGAGCCTCGGCCTAACTAAGGGCGCCTCGGTAATCAGGTTGGAGACCCGCGGCGAGGCGGACGAGCGGCCCGTGTCGCGTGCTGCCAGCTGGTTCGATGCCGGTCGTTTCGCAGGCATCGATGCCGCGATGGCCGCGACCGGTTCGATCACCGCATCGCTGGCACGGTTCGGCATAGAGGATTATCTCCGGCAATCCACCGTCCTGTCGGCTCGCCATGCCGACGCGGCCGACCTTGCCGACCTCGACCTGCAGCCCGGGGCCATCGTGCTGGTCACGGTCGCCGTCAACATCACGCCCGACGGCCAGCCGATCCAGTTTTCGGAGTCGCGCTTCCCGGCGGAGCGGGTGGAACTCAGGCTGTCTGCGCTGTAAGGAGTGCGGGCCTGTACGGGGCCTCGATCCCGTCCGACAAGATCAGACCAGATCGCTCGCTTGTTGTCAGCGAGCCCGGCGTTTGAGGACCGGCTTCCCCCACTCCGTCTCGGCTCCGCCGAGCCACCTCTCCCCCCTCCGGAGGGAGAGGAAGAGAGCCCGTCTTCATAAGCTCGCAACCTTCCTCTCCCCCGTCGATCGGGGGATAGGTGTCGAGCGAAGCTCGACGGAGTGGGGGTCGACAGCTCGGCGCAGCCATCGGCTCGGACCAGGTCCGGGGCCCGCCGCTATGACCCCACCTCGATCACAGCCTTGATCAGGCCGGATTTCTCGTGCGCCCAGCGGGCGAGATCGCGCGGCGTATCGGCAAGCGATGTGCGGTGGGTGACGAGCTTGGCCAATGGCACGGCGCCGTTGCGGATCGAGGCAGCGACGTGATCGAAGTCGGCGCGCAACGCGTTGCGGCTGCCGATCAATGTCATTTCGCGCTTATGGAACTCCGGATCGGAAAAGACGATGTCGTCCTTGACGACGCTGACCAGCACCAGCGTTCCGCCATGCGCGACATGGGCAAAGGCCGACTGCACCGATTGGGTGTTGCCGGTAGCGTCGAAGACCAAGTCGAAGCCTTCACCCATTGTTGCCTCCTTGACCAGATCGGGCACCGCACCGCGCGAGCCGTCGAGGGTCGGGAAGCCGAGTTCGTTCGCGGCGAAGGCGAGCCTTTCGCTGCTCATGTCGAGCAGCGTCACGTCGAGACTGGCAATGCGGGCGAAAATCGCCGTGCCGAGACCGATCGGACCGGCGCCGATGACCAGTGTGCGGGCGCCGGTATCGGCACGCGCGCGACGCACGGCATGGGCGCCGATGGCGAGGAACTCCACGGCGGCGGCGTCAGCCAGCGACAGGCCGTTGGCGGGGTAGAGATTTCGCGCCGGCATCAGGATCCGTTCGCACATGGCGCCGTCGCGGTGCACGCCGAGCACCTCGATGCGGACACAGCAATTCGGCTTGCCGTGGCGGCAGGCGATGCAGTGGCCGCAGGACAGATAGGGATTGATGACCACCGGTTCGCCGACTGCAAGCTCGACTCCGTCGCCTGTCTCGACGATCGTTCCCGAGACCTCATGGCCCATGATGCGGGGATAGGCGAGAAACGGGTGCTTGCCTTCGAAGATGTGGTAGTCGGTGCCGCAGATGCCGACATGGCTGACCGCGACCAGCGCCCAGCCGGCAGGCGGCGTGCCGGGGGCGGGACGGTCTTCCACGACCAGTTCGCCGGGTGAATGGCAGACGACGGCTTTCATGCTTCGATCCAGTCGGTGGTCAGATCGCCGGCTCGTCGATCTTGGCGGGCCGGCGACTGGTTGCGGGTTGGCTCACTTGCCGCGGCGGCGGAGTCCGTCGAAATAAACGATGATGATGATCAGCGCGCCGGTGATAATACGCTGCCAGAACGAGTTCACGTTGAGCAGGTTGGCGCCATTGTTGATGGTCGCCAGGATGAAGGCGCCGAGCAATGGGCCATGCACGGAGCCAACCGCGCCAAACAGCGAGGTGCCGCCAATCACCGACGAGGCGATGGCCTGCAGTTCCCAGCCTTCGGCCTGTGTGGGGTTGCCGATGCCGATGCGGGCGGCGAGCAGCACGCCGACAAAAGCCGCGCAGAGGCCGGACAGCGTGTAGGCCATGTAGATGGTGCGCTGCACGTTGACGCCGGAGAGGCGTGATGCCTCGGCATTGGAGCCGACCGAAAACAGGTACCGGCCCCAGCGGCTGTGATGCAGGAAGACATAGGCCGGAATGCCGACCAGGATGACCATCCAGAACAGGTTGGGAACGCCGATGAAGGAGTTGCGGGAGAAGGCGGTGAAGGTGTCGCTATTGATGTTGATGGAATTGCCATTGGTCATCAACAGGCCAATGCCGCGCAGCGAGGTCAGCGTCGCCAAGGTGATGATGAAGGGCGGCAGGCCCATCTTGACGATGCCGAAGCCGTGAAACATGCCGATGGCGACGCCGACCAGCAGCGTCACCAGAATGGCGAGCCAGATCGGGAAGCCGGCATTGATCATCATGGCGACGACGACCGTGGCGAAGCCGACCACGGCGCCGACCGACAGATCGATACCGCCGGTGATGATGACGAAGGTCTGGCCCACCGCCATGATGGCGATCATCGAACCCTGGCGCAAAAGATTGGCGATGTTGTTGCCGGTGGCGAAACTCGTCGTCGCCACCGAAAGCAGGATCCAGAGCAGAACCAGCAGCGCCAGCAGCGTCAGCCCGAACAGGACGTTGTAATTACGCTTCGGTTTTTCGACCGGAATGACTTCGGTGCTCATGGTTCCTCCCGTTTCTTCTTTTTACATTTTTCTTGTTTGAGCATGATCTCGTCCGAAAACCGGCTTCCACTTTTCGGGATCATGCTCCTAGCCGATCGCCTGGGTTAGAACGTCCTCGTGGCTGGCGGCACGAAAGCCGTGGCTTGCCACCAGTCTGCCGCGTCGGAACACATGCAGCGTGTCGGAGAGTTCGTAGACTTCGGGCAGGTAGGACGAGATCAGGATGATACCGGCGCCTTTTGACAAGAGCGCCCCGAACAGGCGGTAGATCTCGGCCTTGGTGCCGACATCGACGCCGACCGTCGGCTCGTCGAAAATGAACAGTTTGGCGCCGTGGGCAAGCCATTTGCCGATGACGATCTTCTGCTGGTTGCCACCTGAAAGGCTGGAGGCGAGGGCGCCGCGCGACGGCGTCTTGATGCGCAGGTCGGCGATCTGGCGGTCGGCCTGCACCTTCTCCTGCGCGCTCGATATCAGCAGATTGCTGGAAATGCGCTTGTAGATCGGCAGGTTGAGATTGAGGCCGACCGGCAAATTGAGGCAAAGGCCCTGGTCGCGGCGGCTTTCAGGCGCCAGTGCCATGCCGAGCTTGATCGCGTCATGCTCGGAATTCACCTGGACAGGCTTGCCTTCCCACAGGATCTCGCCGGCCGATTTCTTGTGCCGGCCGTAGAGCGTGGTGACGAATTCGCTGCGCCCAGCGCCGATCAGCCCGTAGAGGCCGACGATCTCGCCGGCACGGACGGTCATCGAGACATCCTCGAAGCCTTTGCCCGACAGGTTCCTTGCCTCGAGGATCGTGGCGCCCGGGGTAAAGTGCTCCTTGTGGTAGACCTGCTCGATCGAGCGGTTGATCATCATCTTGACCAGTTCGGCATCGTTGGTCTCGGCGATGTTGCGGGTCCCGACCAGCGTACCGTCGCGAAGCACGGAAACACGGTCGGCCAGTTCGAACACTTCTTCCATGCGATGGCTGATGTAGATGATCGTGACGCCTTCACCCTTGAGCCGGCGAATGAGGGTGAACAGCTGGTCGGCTTCCTTGCGGGTCAGGTAGGCCGTCGGTTCGTCGAAGATGAGGAATTTGGTGCCGCGCACCGTGGCGCGGGCGGCGGCGATCAGCTGCTGCTGGCCGATGGTGAGGTCGCCCAGCGTGACATGGGCGGGCAGGTCGAAGCCGAGATCGTCGATGATCTTCTGCGCTTCCCTGACCATGGCGCGTTGCTGCAGGATGCCGAAGCGAGAATTTTCCTCGCCAAGGAACATGTTGGCGGCGACGGTGAGGTGGCGGCAGAGCACGACCTCCTGGTGCACGGCATTGATCCCGAGCGCCATCGCCTCATGCGGCGTCGCCAGGGCGGCGGGCTGGCCTTCCCAGATGACCTCTCCGGAGGTGCGCGGCATGACGCCGGTCAAAAGCTTGATGAGGGTGGATTTGCCGGCGCCGTTCTCGCCAACGATGGCGTGGATCTCGCCGGACTTGAATGCGAGGTTCACCGGTTTCAGCGCGTGGGTGCCGGGATACCGCTTTTCCAGCCCGCGCAATTCGAGGATCGTGCGTCCTGGTTCCAGCACGGGGGCTGGATGGAGGTCCTGCGCTGTCGAAATCATGACAATCCTCCCAGATCGGCGTTCACGATTGGCACGCGGCGAGGCAAGGATATGCCCCGGGACAGCCTAGCTCAAGCCTGCCTATTGCCAAGCGATTGGTGCGCGGATGTTTCCGGGGCGCGGCGGCCCCGGAAACGATGCGGTCGAGCGATGCTCAGAGTTTCGGGTTGAGCAGCGCGTCGATCTTGGGATCCTTCATGTTGTCCTTGGTCACCAGATTGGCGCCGGTGTCCACATTGGCCTCGACCTTTTCGCCCTTGGAGGCGGCGAGCGCGGTCTTGATGCCATCGTAGCCCATCCGGTACGGATCCTGGACGACGAGGGCGGAGATAACGCCGTCATTGAGGAACTTGATCAGCTTCTCGTCGCTGTCGAAGCCAACCAGAGCCACCTTGCCGCCAAGGTTGTTTTCGGCGACAGCCTGGCCGACGCCCTGCGCCATGATCAGGTTGGAAGCGAAGATGCCCTTGAGGTTGGGGTTGGCGGTGATCAGGTCGGTGGCGATGTTGAGGCCGGTTGTGGCCTGGCCATCGGCGTATTTGTCGGCGACCAGCTTAAGACCGGGATATTTTGCCTTGAGCTGTTCGGTGAAGCCTTGCTTGCGCTGTTCGAGCGAGCCGGCACCGGGGGCGTTGGTGATCAGCGCGACATCACCCTCGATCTTGCCGCCATTGGCGGCGCCGATCGCGGCGGCGAGGCCGTCGGCGGCGACACGGCCGCCTTGCACGTTGTCGGTGGTCAAGAACGAGGTGAAGGCCTTGGAGTCGGCGCCGGAGTCGATGCCGATGATCTTGACCTTGGCCGCTGCTTCGTCGATCGGCTTGCCGAGCGCCTTGAATTCGGTCGGCGAGATGACGATCGCCGCCGGGTTGCTGGCGACGGCGTTTTCGAGGATCGAGATCTGGCCGTTGACGTCGGTTTCAGCCTGGGCGCCGAGTTCCGGCACGTTGACGCCGAGGTCCTTTCCGGCCTTGCGGGCGCCGGCCAGAACGATCTGCCAATAGAAGGACGTGGTATCCTTGACGATGATCGGAATGGTCACGTCCGCCGCCGAAACAGGCGCCGAATGCATGACGCCTGCGAGCATCGACGCCGCTGCCAGCGCCATCACGGCGCGGCGATTGAGAATGCTGGTTACGAATTTCATAGGTTTCCTCCCTAAGTCGCCCGGTGAACGTTAAGAAAGCCCCGTTCGGAAGGCGCAGCCAAACAGAACTTTATCAATAAAAAACAGTTGCAATATTTTGATAGTGCATCGATCAAGACGATGCAAGCGCTGTTTCAAGCCGGCCCTGCCTACATCCGACAGGTAACCGCCGCACACCCCTGGCGGCGGCGATCCCGTGCTCCGCCTTCGGCTACCTGTCATGGAATATTAGTTCCATCACGCCGTCAATATGGAATGGCTATTCTTCATGTTCGAGCCTTTTGGGGAGGCCAAAGAATCCGGATACCTGGTGCTCGCGGTCAAGTGATGGCTGCTTCACGCAAGGTCCTGGACCACCGTATAGGGACGATATTTGGCGTATTCCGTTTGCGGCACGTCGATATCGAGCAGATCAAGATTGCGTGCCAGATTGGCCGGCTTGGCGGTCCCGGTCAGCACGGTGGCGACCACGGGCTCGTGCAGCGGAAACTGGAAGGCGGCGGCAGCCAGGGGATAACCGCCCTCAGCGGCGATCCTTCCCATTGCATCGACCCGGGCAAGAATATCCTCGCTCGCCGGCGCATAGTCGAAATTCGCGCCCATTACCGGGCCCGTGGCCAGTATGCCGGAATTGAACACACCGCCGATGACAAGGGAGGTCTGTCGCGCCCTGCACAAAGGCAGCAGTTCGGCTTCCGCGCTGCGGTCGAGCAAGGTGTAGCGGCTGGCAAGCAGGATGCAGTCGAGTGGCGCGCGGCGCATCACGTCCAGGCAGATGGGGACTTCGTTGACGCCGAGCCCATAGGCGGAAATCGTGCCGGAACGTTTCAATTCATCAAGCGCCTTGAGGCCGCCATCCATCAGTTGGCGAAAGTGGAGCTTGGTCTTCTCGACGCCGTGCGTGTAAGCGCCGATGTCATGGACGTAGAGGATGTCGATCTTGTTCAGGCCGAGCCGCGCATAGCTGAAATCGACGGATCGCATGATGCCATCGTAGGAATAGTCATAGTCGAGCGCGAAAGGCAGCGGCTCGACATAGGCGTGATCGGGAACCTGGTCTTCCGGCACCGGGCGGAACAGCCGACCGACCTTGGTGGACAGCACATAGGAATCGCGCGGCTTCGCGCGCAGGAAGTCGCCGAAGCGGCGTTCCGAGAGGCCGAAGCCGTAGAAGGGCGCGGTGTCGAAATAGCGCAGGCCAGCGTCCCAGGCGCCCTGCAGCGTTTCCATCGCCGCCGCGCGCGAACAGGCGCGGTAGAGGCCGCCTATGGCGGCGCCGCCGAAACTAATCTCGGTAACCTCGAGCGCCGTCTGGCCGATGCGGCGTGTTTGCATGCGAAAATCCTCTCCGTTCCGGGCCGCGGCCGGCTCGACAGATTGCTGCTCGGTCCGGTTTAGAGCGTCGCTCCGAGGTGCCACGGCACGAATTCATTGTCGCCGTAACCGAACTCCTCGCTCTTGGTCTTGCGGCCGGAAGCCGTCTCCACGATCAGTTCGAAGATCTCGCGGCCCATGCCGGCGATTGTCTTTTCGCCGGAAGCAATGACGCCGCAGTTGACGTCCATGTCCTCTTCCATCTGATGATACATGGTGGAGTTGGTGGCGACCTTTATCGACGGCGTCGGCCGGCAGCCGAAGCAGGAACCCCGGCCGGTGGTGAAGACGATGACGTTCGCGCCGCCCGCGACCTGGCCGGTTGCCGACACGGGGTCGTAGCCGGGCGTGTCCATGAACACCAAGCCGCTGCCGGTGACCTTTTCGGCGTAGCCGAAGACGCCGTTGAGCGGCGTCTGGCCGCCCTTGGCGACAGCCCCAAGCGATTTCTCGAGAATGGTGGTGAGGCCGCCACGCTTGTTGCCGGGCGAGGGATTGTTGTCGATCGAGGCGCCATGCTTGGCGACATGGTCCTCCCACCATTTGACGAAACCGTCGAGCTTCTGGGCGATTTCCGGCGTTGCCGCGCGATAGGCGAGCAGATGTTCGGCGCCATAGATTTCGGTCGTCTCGGACAGGATGCCGATACCGCCGACGCCGGCCAGGATGTCGACAGCCGCGCCCAGCGCCGGATTGGCTGTGATGCCCGACATGCCGTCGGAACCGCCACATTGCAGGCCAACGACGATCTCGCTGACCGGGATCGGCTCGCGCTTCAGCTGGCCGACTTCCTCGGCAATGTCGGCCAAGACCAACATCGCCTTTTCCACCGATTTGCGCGACCCGCCGGACTCCTGGATGTTGAAATGGCGTTTGCCCGCAGCGACACCCTTCTGGCCGTAAAGGGTGAGCTGGTTGACCTCGCAGCCGAGGCCGACCATCAGCACGCCGCCGAAATTCGGGTGGCGGGCATAGCCGGCCAGAGTGCGGTGCAGCACCATCATCCCGTCGCCGGTGCCGCTCATGCCACAGCCCTGGCCGTGGACGATCGGCACGAAGCCGTCGATGCCGGGATATTTCGGCAGCAAGGTCCGGTTGGCGGCGTCGGCGATGGAATGGCAGACCGTGGCCGAGCAATTGACGCTGGCAAGGATGCCGATGAAGTTGCGCGTACCGGCGCGGCCGTCGGCGCGGCGATAGCCCATGAAGGTGCGGGCGCGGTCGGCCTCGGTGGCGTGCTCGGCTTCACTGGGCGGCACCACCGGCAAGCGGCCGGATTCGAAGACCAGATTATGCGAATGGACATGCTCGCCGGGCGCGATGTCTTGCGTGGCGCGGCCGATCGCCTGCGCGTATTTCACCACCGCCTCGCCTGCGGCGATCGCTTTGATCGCCACTTTGTGGCCGGGTTCGATGAGGGTCGCGGCAAGCGCGCCGCCTGGCAGCGCCGTGCCGATCTCGATGCGGCCATTGGCAACCGCAACATTGTCGGCCGGGGATAGAAGAATGGTGTTGGAGACGTTCACGGGCGGGTTCCTGGGTAATCCTGGGATGCGCGCGGATTGACACGCGCTTGATAAGAGTTAATGTCTTTTATCGTGAAAAAACAGTTTTCCGTCAATTGTTTTTTCGCTGGCGTTGTGGCGCCTCCGGCTCAAGGGCATTGCGGCCGATGAAGACCCGAGCGGAAGCGATTTGCTGCTTTCCAGGGCCAGGGGAACGTCATATTGCGCTTCGAGCCGGTCATGCAAGCACCGGCATTGGGTGGGGCAGGGATGTCGAAGAGCAACAACGTCTACAAGGACGCCTACAACAGGTGCCTCAGGCTCCTCGACGAGACGCGCAGCCTGCCTTCGGAGCCGGAGCTCGGAATTTTGCTCGGCGTCAGCCGCACCACGGTGCGCAGCATCCTGGCGCGCATGGAAGAAACCGGCCTGATCGCCTGGAACAAGCGCGCCAAGACGGTGCTGCGCGAACCGGGCGCCGACGATTTCTTTCCCGAGGAGGAGACCGACACGCTGGCGCAGATCATCGAGCGGTCGTTCATGCGGCGGCTGCTCGCCGGCGGCGCCGAAGCCGGCATGCAGATCAACGAGCTTGAGCTGGCGCGCGAGATCGGAGTCGGCACCACCAGCGTGCGCGAGTTCCTGATCCGCTTCTCCCGTTTCGGCCTCATAGAAAAGCGCCGCAACAGCCATTGGGTGCTGAAAGGCTTCACCCGCGCCTTCGCGCTGGAACTGACCGAAATCCGCGAGATATTCGAAATGCGGTCGGCTGCAGCTTTCGCGGCTTTGCCGAGCGACAGCCCGGTCTGGGCCGATCTCGACCGTCTGGAGGCCGAGCATCATCTGCTGGCCAGTCAGATCGCCACGCGCTTCAACGAATTCTCGGAGCTGGACGAGCGCTTCCACCGGCTTATCCATCGCGCCTCCCACAACCGCTTCATCGTCGATTTCTACGACGTCATCGCGATGATCTTCCACTACCATTATCAGTGGAACAAGGCGCAGGAACGCGAGCGCAACGAAGTCGCGGTCGGCGAACATCTGGCCTATATCGAAGCCCTCAAATCGCGCGACCTCGGCAAGGTGGACGCCGCCTGCCGCAGGCATCTGAAGTCGGCGCGCCAGACATTGCTCACCTCGATCCCCGAAAGCCGGCTGCCGATGAAATCCTGACCATGCCGCGTTGCCGCAGGATCGAATTGCCGATTTTCGGCCTGTCGCCGACATGGTAGATATGGCTCGTGACTGCTGAGGCAAATCGTTCGAGGGGGCAAGTCGCCTGAACAAGAGGGCAAGACAGTGGAGCATGCCGGTCGCGCTTGTCGCGGCCTATTTGCTGCTGCTCCAGTCGACGCTCGGCGCTTTCGCCTTCGGCATCGGCCCTGAGGGTTCGCAACTCGACGCCTTCGGCAATGTCATCTGTACGCATGAGGGCGCCGCGGAGCGTCCGGGCGGCAATCCGCCGTCGCATCTGCCCGCGTGCTGCGTGCTTGGCTGCGGCACGTTTTCGTCGGCCTTCGCGCCACCGCCCGATGCGGCACCGGCGATGGGCAGCCATTCCTTCGAAGCGGTCGTCTTCGTCTTTCCAACGGCCGTTCATCTCGAATTCGCACGCCAGCGCTCGCCCTCGAACCCACGCGCGCCGCCGCTGGCCTGAGCCGCGCGCCTATTCACGGCCGTACTCACCCCAGATCAAACCAGTCGCGGCCGGCAACGGCGCGATCGTCATTTCCATGGAGAAACCATGTCCCGTTCTTTCCGAAACGCCGCGCGTCCGACGCCCGGCGCCCTCCGGCACAGGATCGAGGAGCGTCTCGGCATTGCCGTGTTCACCCTTGCCCTTCTGTTTCTGTGCGCACAGACCGTTTTCGCACATGAGTTCAAAATCGGCGATCTTGAGATCGGTCATCCCTGGTCGCGTGCCACGCCGGCCGGCGCCAAGGTAGCCGGCGGATATTTCACCATCACCAACAAGGGCGGCACGGCGGATCGGCTGCTGTCGATTTCCTCCGACATCTCCGACAAAGCGGAACTGCACGAGATGGGCGTCGAGGATGGCGTCATGACCATGCGGCCGGTTGCCGGAGGCCTGGAGATCCCCGCCGGCGGCAAGGTGGCCCTGGCGCCCGGCGGCTATCACCTGATGTTCGTCGGCCTGAAGCGGCAGCCCAAGCAGGGCGAAACATTCTCCGCCACGCTGACCTTCGAGAAGGCCGGCGTCGTCAGCGTCGATTTCGCCGTCGAAGGCATGGGCGAGACTGGCGCAATGGACGACCACGCAAATTGATCGCGCCAAACAGATTTGAAATCGGAGGGACCAACATGAACAAGTATCTTTTATCGGCGGGCGCGCTTCTCGCCTTGGGGACAAGTGCCGCCTTCTCGCATATCACGCTCGAAACCCAGGAGGCCGCGGTCGGCTCCACCTACAAGGCCGTGCTGCGCGTACCGCACGGCTGCGACGGCAAGGCGACCACCGCCGTGCGCGTGCAGATTCCGGAAGGGGTGATCGCGGTGAAGCCCATGCCGA
Source organism: Mesorhizobium sp. ES1-1 (assembly GCF_020164785.1). GTDB lineage: Bacteria > Pseudomonadota > Alphaproteobacteria > Rhizobiales > Rhizobiaceae > Mesorhizobium. Next base: position 46,516 of record NZ_JAIUGX010000009.1, read on the forward strand.
AGCCCGGCTGGACGCTGCAGACCAAGAAGGGGAAATACGAGAAGTCGTACGAACTCTACGGCCAGGCGGTGACCGACGGGGTCAAGGAAGTCGACTGGAGCGGCGGCAGCTTGCCGGATGAGTTCTACGACGAGTTCGTCTTTCGCGGGACACTGACGGCGGACCTCCCTGCCGACCGGAAACTCTACTTCCCGGTGGTGCAGGAATGCGACGGCGTCGTCGAGCGCTGGATCGAGATTCCGGCGGCCGGCCAGGATGAGGACGCGCTGGAGACCCCCGCTCCCGGCATCAAGCTCTTGCCAAAGAAATGACCTCATGGCGGCGCGCCTTGTTCGCAGGGCACGCCGCGGTTCTGTGGCTGTGACATGAACGCGATACGCCCCCTTCAGAGTACCGATAAGGCCGGCGGACCGGCGGCCCGGATTGCCGGATGGCTGTTAGCCGTGGTGATCGGGCTCATCGTCATGGCCTCGCCCAGCCAAGCCTTCGGCCATGCCGCGCTGATCAAGGCTGACCCGGCCGACGGCGCGGTGCTGGCGCAGTCTCCGGCGCGATTTTCGCTGATTTTCAGCGAGCCGGTATCGCCCCTGGTGCTGACCCTGGTGAAGCCTGACGGCGCTCCGGTCCCGCTAACAAGCTTCCGTCTCGCCGACCAGACGGTCACAATCGATAATCCGCAGGCGCTTGGATCAGGCACGCATGTGCTGAGCTGGCGCGTCATCTCGGCGGATGGTCATCCGGTCGGTGGCTCCTTGCTGTTTTCCATTGGCGTGCCGACGGAGGCACCGGCAGTTTCGGAGGCGATCGACTGGCCGCCGCGGTTGGCGCTCTGGGTGGGCAAGGTCTTTCTCTACATCGGCCTTTTCCTCGGCGTCGGAGGCGCCTTCGCCCTGGTCTGGCTGGCGGGGCATGGTCGTGTCGGCCAAAGTTTCGTCACGGCCACGCTCCTGTGCGGGCTGATCGCTGCGCCGTTTTCACTGGGTTCTCAGGGTCTCGACGCGCTCGGAGCGCCCTTCTCCCGTTTCGCCGAGCCAATCATCTGGCGAACCGGGCTCGCGACAAGTTTCGGCTGGACCGTATTGATCGCCCTGGTCGCGCTAGGCCTTGGCCTGCTGTCGCTGGCCGGACCGCGCCAAGCTGCCAAGCCGCTGGCGCTTGCCGGGCTGGCCGGCGTGGGTGCCGCGCTTGCCGCAAGCGGCCACGCCAGCGCGGCCGAACCGCAATGGCTGACACGGCCGATGGTGTTCCTGCACGGCATCGGCATCGCCTTCTGGGCGGGGGCGCTGGCACCGCTTGGTCTTGCACTGAAAGGTACATCGGTAGAGGGCGGTACATTCCTGCGGCGCTTCTCACGCATGATCATGCCCGTGGTGGGCGTGCTTGCCGTCGCCGGTATCGTGCTGGCAGTCATCCAGGTGCAGACGCCCGCCGCGCTGCTCGCGACCGCCTATGGCCGGCTGCTTCTGGTCAAGCTGGGGCTGCTGGTGTTCCTGTTCACGCTCGCCGGCATAAACCGCTGGAGACTGACCGCATCGGCCGAGGTCGGGGCGACGGAAGTGCAACGCAGGCTCGCCCGTTCGATCGGCGTCGAGATGCTGATCGTCCTGGCGATCTTCGGCGTTGCCGCGGGCTGGCGCTTCACGCCGCCGCCTCGGGCAATAGCCATTGCGGCCGCCCAGCCGGTGTCGGTTCACATCCATGCATTGCAAGCGATGGCGGATCTGACAATTATGCCCGGCCATGCTGGGCCGGTCTCCGCCTCGATGATCATCATGACCGGCGACTTCGGGCCGCTCGACGCCAAGGAAGTGACATTGGTGCTGTCCAAACCCGATTCCGGCATTGAGCCACTGAAGCGCGCGGCGACCAAGCCCGGCGACGGCAGCTGGCGTGTCGACAATCTCGTTATCCCGGTTCCCGGCCGATGGACGGCGCGCATCGACATGCTGGTCTCAGATTTCGAGATGGTGAAGATCGAGGCGCCTGTCGACATCAGGCCGTAAATCGACCACATGCGAGAAGAGCTGCCGAAGGCGCTGTAAACATGGCTGGCTGAAACACAATTCGGCGAGGCGGTTGACGTGACTTGAAAGGCCCGTCAATCATCGCCGCAAATTACGGGCTCCAACCAACAAAATCCGAAGCAGGGAAGAACGATGGAAAAAGCCGAAATCGGTCTGATCGGCCTTGGCACGATGGGCTCCAATCTGGCGCTCAACATAGCCGAGCATGGCCACCGCATCGCCGTCTTCAATCGCACAAAGGCACGGACCGACGCTTTCCTCAACAATGCCGGGGCGCTTAGGGACATGGTTGTGCCTTGCTACAGCCTGGAGGAACTCGCCGCCGCGATCAAACCGCCGCGCCCGGTCATCATCATGGTGCTGGCCGGCAAGCCGGTCGACGAGCAGATCGAGGCGTTGCGCGGCGTTCTTTCGGCAAACGACATCGTCATCGACGCCGGCAACGCCAATTTCCGCGACACGATGCGCCGTTTCTCCGAGCTCTCCAGCTCCGGCCTGACCTTCATCGGCATGGGTGTGTCCGGCGGCGAGGAGGGCGCGCGCCACGGGCCGTCGATCATGGTCGGGGGCACTGAAGAGTCCTGGAAGCGGGTCGAGAAGGTGCTGACCGCCATCTCGGCCAAGTTCAGGGATGAACCCTGCGCGGCATGGCTCGGCACCGATGGCGCCGGGCATTTCGTCAAGACCATCCATAATGGCATCGAATATGCCGACATGCAGATGATCGCCGAGATCTACGGCATCCTGCGCGATGGGCTCGGCATGGGGCCGAAGGAGATCGGCGCCGTTTTTGAAGAGTGGAACAAGGGCCGGCTGAACTCCTACCTGATCGAGATCACTGCGAAAGTCCTCGCGGCCGACGATCCGAAGACCGGCAAGCCGGTGGTCGACATCATCCTCGACCGCGCCGGCCAGAAGGGCACCGGCAAATGGTCGGTCATCGAGGCGCAGCAGCTCGGCATTCCTGCGACCGCGATCGAGGCCGCGGTGGCGGCGCGCGTTCTGTCGTCGATCAAGGACGAAAGGCTGGCGGCCGAAAAAGCCTATGGCGATATCGGCGTTACGAAAATTTCCGGGGACAGGGACGTGCTGCTGAAAGATCTCGAACTGGCGTTGTTCGCCGGCAAGATCGCCGCTTACGCCCAAGGTTTCGCGGTGATGAGCGGCGCCTCGAAGGAGTTCAATTGGAACCTGCCAATGCCGACCATCGCCAAGATCTGGCGGGCGGGCTGCATCATCCGCTCGCAATTGCTGGACACCATGGCGGACGCTTTCGGCGCCGGCGGCGCAGCCACCAACCTCCTGATGGCGCCGGCCTTCATCTCGTTGATGCAGGAGGCGCATCCATCCCTGCGGCGCGTCGTGGCCAAGGCGTCGGAGGCAGGCACGCCGGTGCCGGCATTGTCGTCGGCGCTGGCCTATTTCGACAGCTATCGCCAGGGCCGGGGCACGTCCAACCTGATCCAGGCGCAACGCGATTTCTTCGGCGCGCATGGCTTCGAGCGCATTGGCGAGCAGGGCGCGTTCCATGGACCCTGGGGCAGCGGCGCGGCCGGATAGACCTCAGAAAGTAGTCTGGACCGTCGCGGGCGGACTGAACGCCTGAACGTCGCCGGCTGCGACCAGCCTCTGCAGGGAGCCGGGTTCGGCGCCGCCGATCAGGCCGAGCACCGAGCGGGCAAGCTCGGCGCCGGCCAGGCGGAAGTTCTCATTGACGACCAGCAACTCCCTGCGAAACAGGTGCAGCAGGTCGGCCGACTGTTTCGACACCACATCCACGTCGCGGCCAAGCACGAGGCCGGCATCCTCGATGCCTGCGACAATAGCGAGCGTCGCGGCCGCGGCGCTGCTGACGAAACCGTCCGGCCTGATGTCGCGGCGCATCAATTGCGCGGTCCTTGTCCTGATCTGCTCGAGCGTGTTGTCGATCGACACTGTGTTGAACGGGATTTCGCTGGCGCCGACCTCGCCCAGCGCGTCGGCGAAGCCATTAATGGTGTGGGAATGGTAGGTCAGCTCGGGCGGCGGCGCCAGCAGCGCCAGCCTGCGCCGACCCATGCTGGCCAGACGTCGCACGGAAGCTGAAGCGAAGGCATAATTGTCGAAGTCATGGTAGGGGTGGATGAGGCCCATATCGGTACGGCCATGCGTGGCAAAAGGCATGCCGTGCTCCAGCATGTAGCGGGCACGGGGATCGTTGGGCTGCGTCCGCGAGATGATGACGCCGTCCGCCGAGCCGGTCTCGACAAGATAGCGGATCGGCTCCATCGGATCCTGCGAGCGCGAATAGGGCGTGACGATCAGGTGATATGGCGTTTCGGAGAGCACTTCCGAAACGCCGTAGATAATATCCGACACGAAGCTCATGATTTCGCGATCGGTGTTGAGCACGAGGCTGATGACATTGGTCCTGCCGGTGCGCAGCCGAACGCCGGCCCGGTTCGGCCGGTAGCCGATCTGCTTGGCCACCAGTTGCACCCGGCGCCTGGTTTCGGCGCCGATTTCGGGTGCGTCCTTCAAGGCACGTGACACAGTGGTGACACCCAGGCCGGTCATGAAGGCAAGCATCTTCAATGTCGGCCGTTCTTGCGCCGATGTCGTCTCGTTCTTTTCGGTCCGCTGTCTGTCCATTCATCCCGCCCGTCAGGCGCATAGCAGGTCGCATGGTCGGTCGGCAATCGCCGCCATCGGTGCCCGAAATACGTTCCCACCCTCGTCAATGGTCGTAAACTGAAACGTTACAGATTGCCAGCCTAGCGCTTAGGATCTGCGGCAACGTCAGAGCGGCTTCCGGTCAAACCTATGGAAACCCATGGGAAATTATTGGACTAGGCATGTTTGGTAGGTCGTGTCGCATTTGGTTTGTGCAGCTCGAAGCATATACTACTGCGATGCAACATCAGCTTGAGCTTGTGTTCGGTTCCAAGAGCTTCGGAGTTGCCCGGACAAGAGGGTTGCACAGTTCACGTAATTCAAGTATCGAAAATCTGTAACGTTTCAGATTCTGGGAGGAACCGAAATGCGATACGGATTAGTGACCGCCGCGCTGGCGGTGTCGACCGCGCTGCAGTTTGCCGGCCAGGCCGCTGCCGCCGACGTGGAAGTGATCCATTGGTGGACCTCGAAGGGCGAGTCGGCCGCGGTCTCGCAATTCGCGAAGGCGTTCGACAATGACGGTCATGGCGACAAGTGGGTGGACAGCGCGATCGCGCTCGGGGAAACCGCTCGCTCGACCGTGATGCAGCGTGTGCTGGGCGGCGATCCTCCCGGTGCGGCCCAGTTCAATCCCGGCCGGCAGTACGAGGAACTGATTTCGGGTGGCAAGCTGCTCGACCTCACCGATGTCGCGACGGCGGGCAAGTGGGATGAGGTCATTCGCCCGAAAGCGATCGGTGGCGCCTGCCTGGTCGACGGCCATTGGTGGTGCGTCCCGGTCAACATCCATTCCAATTACTGGGCGTGGTATTCCAAGCCGGTCTTCGAAAAGGCCGGGGTGCCGGAGCCGAAGAACCTGGACGAGTTCATCGCGGCGGCGCCAAAGATCAAGGAGGCAGGCCTCATTCCCTTCGCCATAGGCGGCGACGGCAATGGCTGGCAGATCCAGCTCCTGTTCCAGGACATGGTCACCGCAGCCCTCGGCGTCGCCAAGCGCGACGAGATGTATACGAAGAAGAGCGCCGACATTGCCGGCGGAGCCGAAATGAAGGGCGTCTTCACGCAGCTGCGGGCCCTGAAGCAGTTCAGCGACAATGGCTACGCCAACCGCAACTGGAACGACACCACCAATCTGGTGATCACCGGCAAGGCCGGACTTCAGGTGATGGGCGACTGGGCGCGCGGCGAATTCGCGGCTGCCGGTATGACCGGCGTCAAGGATTTCGGCTGCATGATCGGCTTGAACGAGGCAAAGCCGGTGGTCAGCACCGACGGCGACATCATCGTCTTCTTCAAGCAGGACAATACCGATGTCGAGGCGGCGCAGAAGCGTCTGGCGGCGCTGCTGATCAGCCCTGAAGTCCAGGTCGCTTTCAACAATGCCAAGGGCTCGATGCCGGTGCGTGGCGATGTCGACATGTCGACCGCCGACCCCTGCATGCAGAAGGCGCTGAAGGCAGTCGAAGACCCGGCCAACATCGTCACAGCGACGAACCGGTTCATCACCGAGAACACCAATCAGCAGATCAATGAACTCGTTGCGCAGTTCTTCGCCGATGACACCATGACCGCTGACGACGCGACTGCGAAGTTCGCCACCATCATCGGCAATTCCGACTAGCACCGATCATCGACCGAGGCGCTGACCTGACGACGGCGCCTCGATCGCCTTTGGCCCGTCGAGGATCGGGTGAAGGGCCGGCGTTGGTCGGTTCGCCCGGCGGTTTTCGGACAGAGCGGTGGGGCGGTGAAAGCGGAGAAAAGACCGAGGATGCAGAAGAGCTGGAGACGCGGATTCCATCTGCCCGCCGTCATCGGCACCGTACCGATGATACTCGTGGCCGTCGGCGTGTTCGTGATCGGCGTCGGCTTCTCGGTGCTCTGGTCGTTCACCAGTTCCAAGCTGTTCCCGACCTATGACTTCGTCGGTCTGGCGCAGTACAGGCGCCTCTGGGCCGATAATCGCTGGCTGATTTCGGTCAACAACATCTGGTTCTTCGGCCTGATGTCCATCACATGCAACATGCTGTTCGGATACCTGCTTGCTGTCTTCATGGACCAGCGCATCCGCCAGGAAGACCTGTTCCGCTCGATTTTCCTCTATCCCTTCGCCATGTCGCTGATCGTCACCGGGCTCGTCTGGCAATGGGTGCTCGATCCCAATCTCGGCCTGCAGGCGGCAATGCGCAATTGGGGCTGGTCGAGCTTCAGCTTCGCCCCGCTGGTCAGTGCCGACACCGCGCTCTACGCGCTGGTGGTGGCGGGCATCTGGCAAGGCTCGGGCGTGACGATGGCGATCCTGCTCGCCGGCCTGCGCGGCGTCGACGAGGAGATCTGGAAGGCGGCGAAGGTCGACGGTATCCCGACATGGCGCACGCACGTCTCCATCGTGGCGCCGATGATGAGGGGCTCCTTCGCCACCGCCTTCGTTCTCCAGTGCGTCGGGGTCGTGCGCGTCTATGACCTTGTCATCGCCATGACGGGCGGCGGTCCGGGCATCGCCACGTCGATGCCCGCGGTCTACGTCATCCAGCTTATCACCGTCCGGCAGAATGTCGGCCAGGGCATGGCGGCGGCGACGATGATGCTGCTGCCCGTGCTGGTAGTCCTGGCTTTCGGCGGACTCGTCGCATGGCGGCGAAAACGCCAGGGGGAGACAGAAGCATGAGCGCCGCCCCGATCGCGATCCAGGAACGATCGGACCTCGCTGACGTCAGGCCCTACGGCCCCAAGCCGCGTCGGATGTCGCCCGGCCGTATCGGCATTTATGCCTTCCTTATTGTCGCGGCCCTCTTCTTTCTCATCCCGGTCTACATCATGATCGTGACCTCGCTGAAGGGAATGCCGGAGATCAGGCTCGGACATCTTTTCAGCCTTCCCCACGAGCCGACCTTTCAGCCCTGGGCCGACGCCTGGCTGCATGCCTGCACAGGCCGCGACTGCAACGGCCTCAGCCCAGGGTTCTACAATTCGGTGAAGATCACACTGCCGAGCGTGGCCATCTCCATCGTCTGCGCTTCGATCAATGGCTACGCGCTCACCTTCTGGCCATACAAGGGCGCCAACCTTCTGTTCGGCCTGCTCGTCTTCGGCGCCTTCGTCCCTTATCAGGTGGTGATTTATCCCTTGATCATCGGACTGAGTTCGGTCGGGCTGTTCGCGACACTTCCCGGCATCATCATCGTGCACACGATCTTCGGAATGCCGATCCTGACGCTGCTGTTTCGGAATTTCTACGCCGCACTGCCGGCCGAACTTTTCAAGGCGGCGCGGGTCGATGGCGCGGGCTTCTGGCGCATCTTCTTCTCCATCATGCTGCCGATGTCGGTGCCGATCGCGGTCGTCGCCGTCATCCTGCAAGTCACCGGCATCTGGAACGACTTCCTGTTCGGCATCGTGTTTGCCGGGCGGTCCAACTGGCCGATGACGGTCCAGCTCAACAACATCGTCAACACCACGACCGGCGTGAAGGAGTACAATGTGAACATGGCAGCCACGATCCTGACGGCGGCCGTCCCCCTTGTCATCTACTTCATTTCCGGACGATGGTTCGTGCGCGGCATCGCCGCCGGCGCGGTGAAAGGGTGATGGATATGGCCGCGACCGATACCAGCGTGTCGATCCAGGACCTGTCGTTGAGTTTCGGCGCCGTGACCGTGCTGCAAACGCTCAATCTCGATGTCGCCGATGGCGAGTTCATCGTGCTGCTCGGGCCATCGGGCTGCGGCAAGTCGACCTTGCTCAATTGCATCGCCGGCCTGCTCGACGTCTCGGGAGGCCGCATTGTCATCAAGGGCAAGAATGTCACCTGGGAAGAGCCCAAGGACCGCGGCATCGGCATGGTGTTCCAGTCTTATGCGCTTTATCCGCAGATGACGGTGGAGAAGAACCTGTCGTTCGGCCTGCGTGTCGCGGGTACTCCGAAGGACGAGATCGCCAAACGCATCGCAAGGGCAGCCGAAATTCTGCAGATCGAGCCCTTGCTGCAGCGCAAGCCGACAGCGCTTTCCGGCGGCCAGCGCCAGCGCGTGGCGATCGGACGAGCACTGGTGCGCGATGTCGATGTCTTCCTGTTCGACGAGCCGCTGTCCAACCTCGACGCCAAGCTGCGCGCCGAGCTGCGCGTCGAGATAAAGCTGCTGCACCGCAAGCTGCAGAACACGATGATTTACGTCACTCACGACCAGATCGAGGCGATGACGCTGGCGGACCGGATCGCCGTCATGAAAGGCGGCGTCATCCAGCAGCTCGATGCGCCGCAGATTATCTACAACCGACCGGTCAATCGCTTCGTTGCCGGCTTCCTCGGGTCGCCGGCGATGAACTTCCTCGACGGCAGGCTGGAAAACGCTGGTGGCGGATGGCACTTCTTGGCGGACGATCTCAAGATACCGCTCGGCACCTACCACTTCGATCGGCAACCGGCGCCCGGCCCAACCGTGTTCGGCATCAGGCCCGAGCATGTCAGTCTGAACAGCGGAACGGGCTGGCCGTTCTCAACGGCTGCCAATGTCGAAGTGGTCGAACCGATGGGCTCCGACACGCTGGTCTGGCTGAGGCTTGCCAAGCAGAATTTCAGCGTCCGGGTCACGTCGGAACGCACGCCCCGGAATGATGAGCCGGTGACGGTCGGCTTCGACCCGATGCGCGCCTCGCTTTTCGACACCGTAACAGGCAGCCGACTCTAGTTTCCGAGATCCATCACCAACACATCCCCCAAGCAGAACGGACAAAGACGATGAACTGGTCATTCCAACTCTACAGCGCCCGCAATTTCCAGCCCTGGGAGGGCGTGCTCGCCACGCTGGGCAAGCTCGGCTACACCGAGGTCGAGGGCTTCGGCGCGGTCTACGCCAATCCGAAGGCCTTTCGCGCCGAGCTCGACAGAAACGGCCTTGCCATGCCGACAGGGCATTTCTCGATCGACGCGCTCGAGGGCGATTTCGACGGCGTGCGCAGGACCGCCGACACGTTGGGCATCAAGCTGCTGATCTGCCCTTACCTCCTGCCAGACGCGCGGCCTTCCGATGCGGCCGGCTGGCGCGCCTTCGGCGAGCGCCTGGCGAAGGTCGGCGAGACCGCGAAAGCCGCCGGTTACGGCTTTGCCTGGCACAACCACGATTTCGAATTCAAGAAACTCGCCGACGGATCGATACCGCAGGATCTGATCTTCGCCGCGGCGCCCGAGATCGGCTGGGAAATGGACGTTGCCTGGGTGGTGCGCGGCGGCGACGACCCGCTGAAGTGGATCGAGAAATACGGCAAGCGCATAGCTGCCGTCCATGTCAAGGACATTGCCGGGGTAGGCGCGGGGCTGGACGAAGATGGCTGGGCCGATGTCGGCCACGGCACGATCGACTGGGCCGGCCTGATCAAGACCCTGCGCGCCGAGAGCGGTGCAAAATACTACATCATGGAACACGACAACCCGAACGACCTGGAGCGCTTCGCCCGCCGTTCGATCTCTGCCGCCAAGACCTATTAGGAGCAACGGGCATGGCAAGGAAATTAGGCATCGGCGTCATCGGCTGCGGCAACATTTCGAAGGCGTATTTTTCGCTGGCGCCGCTGTTTCGCGGCATCGAGATGCGCGCTTGTGCCGACATCAACATGGACGCTGCCAGGGCGCGGGCGAAGGAATTTGCACTGCGCGCCGAAACGGTCAACGCGCTGCTCGGGGCGGATGACATCGACATCATCGTCAACCTGACCATTCCAGCCGTTCACTATGAGGTGTCGAAGCAGGTGCTGGACGCCGGCAAGCACGTCTATTCGGAAAAGCCGTTCGTGCTGTCGCTCAAGGAGGGCCAGGATCTCAGGGCGCGGGCGCAAAAGAAGGGGCTTCGCATCGGCTCGGCGCCCGATACCTTCCTTGGGGGCGCGCACCAGCTGGTGCGTGCGCTGATCGACGAGGGCCGGCTCGGTAAGATCACCAGCGGTACCTGCCATGTCATGGGTCACGGCATGGAGCACTGGCACCCCAACCCGGATTTCTTCTTCCAGCCCGGCGCGGGGCCGGTGCTGGATATCGGGCCCTATTACATCACCAATCTGATCCAGCTGATTGGACCGGTGAAGAAGGTCGCGGCTTTCGCGACGACGCCGGCTAAGGAGCGCATTATTTCATCGAAGCCGCGCGCGGGTGAGAAAATTCCCGTCAACACACCGACGACGATCCATGGCATGATGGAATTCGAGAACGGCGCGGTGATCACGCTCAACGCCAGCTGGGATGTCTGGGCGCACGGTCACGCGCCGATGGAACTCTATGGCGAGGCCGGCACGGTGTTCGTACCGGACCCGAATTTCTTCGGCGGCGAGGTGCGCTTCACTGACGAGGGCAAGCCGGTCAAGAAGCTGCCAAACTGGAAGCATCCGTTCGGCGTACCCAACGAGATGCACGGGAATGGCATGATGGCCAACTACCGCACGGCGGGCCTCGCCGACATGGCTCTGGCGATCATGGAAAATCGCCCACACCGTTGCTCGATGGAACTGGCCTTGCATGCCGTCGATATCATGACCGGAATTCTGCGCTCCGGCGAGACTGGCAAATTCGTCGCCATGCGCACCACGTGCGAGAGGCCGGCGGCGCTCGGTGTCCAGCAAGCCAAGGAGCTGCTGGCAAGGAAGACGTAGCCATCTGTTTCGTCCCTCTCCCGGTTCCTGCCGGGACAGGCTAAGAGAGAGGAACAGAGCCTGCCCGCACCGTTTCGTCGGCGTCGGCCAACCGGCTCGCTGCGTTCGAGGATTTCCAATGCCCTATACTCCCGCCGAAAACCGCTACGAGAAAATGATCTACAATCGCTGTGGTCGCTCGGGGCTGAAGCTGCCGGCGATCTCGCTTGGGCTATGGCATAATTTCGGGGACGACACGCCGCACAAGACCAAGCAGGCCATTGTTCGCAAGGCATTCGATCTCGGCATCACGCATTTCGACCTCGCCAATAATTACGGCCCGCCGCCCGGCTCGTCGGAGACCGCTTTCGGCGAGATCCTGCGCACCGATCTTGCCGGCTACCGCGATGAACTGATCATCTCGACCAAGGCCGGCTATGAGATGTGGGCCGGCCCTTACGGCGAATGGGGCGGGCGCAAATATATGCTGGCCAGCCTGGACCAGAGCCTCAAGCGAATGGGTATCGATTATGTCGATATCTTCTATTCGCACCGTTTCGATCCCGACACGCCGCTGGAAGAAACGATGGGAGCCCTCGACCACGCCGTGCGCTCGGGCAAGGCGCTTTATGCCGGCGTGTCGTCCTACAATTCGCAGCGCACGCGCGACGCCGCCGACATACTGAAGCAGCTTGGCACGCCTTGCGTCATCCACCAGCCGAGTTACTCGATGCTCAACCGCTGGATCGAGGATGACGGTCTGCTCGATACGCTGGACGGACTTGGCGTCGGCTCGATCGTGTTCTCGCCGTTGGCGCAAGGCATGCTGACCGACAAATATCTCGGCGGCATCCCGCAAGGCAGCCGCGCCTCCCAGGGCAAGTCGCTGAAGACGGCGTTCATCAACGACAGGACCGTGGCCAACATCAAGGCGCTCGACGCCATTGCCGGCAAGCGAGGCCAGACGCTGGCGCAGATGGCGCTCGCCTGGGTGCTGCGGAGGGGCAGGGTGACCTCGGCGCTGATCGGCGCCAGCCGGCCTGAACAGGTCGAGGATTGCGTCGGCGCGCTCAAGACGCTCGACTTCAGCGACGCCGAACTCGCCGAAATCGATACCTATGCGCGCGAGTCCGACATCAACCTGTGGGCGGCTTCAGCCGAACGCAAAGGTCCGGCGAGGAAGTAGAATTCATCAGGAGCCGGCAAACAAACGGCGGGAGACGCTCCCGCCGTTTCAAGTCGATGCGCAAATATCGCGGCTCAGGGTGTCTTTGGCTTCTGGGCGGTTCCCAGGCCGGGCTTCGGCTTGACCGGCGCCGGAGCGGACGACTTCACCTTGCCCTCGATCCAGCCGGTGTAGTTGGCCAGCCGGGTGTAGATGCCATAGGCGTCCTCATGGCCGCAGGCAGCACTTCCATCGGCCGGGCCTTCGCCCCAGCTCACCACGCCGACCTGAACCGGGCTGCCCTTTACGGCCATGAACAGCGGACCGCCGCTGTCGCCGTTGCAGGCATCGCGCACGCCGCTTGTGGTGCCGGCGCAGATCATGTTGCTGGTCAGCGGGTCGTTCATGTCGGCGGCGATCGCGTTGGCGGCAGCCTCGATGCCCTTTTCCGAGTAGCGCATGCGCCGGGACAGATCGCTCAGTGCCGCCTTCAGATCACGCGCATAGATCGCCTTGATGCCGGTGTTACAGGCGCTGTTGGGCTGCAGGTCGAGATCGGCGACCATCAGGGTGGTTGGAAAGGTGCCGTCCTGCATCTTGCCCCAGCCCGTTACGGTCGTCTTACCCTTGTCAGGCGTCGCTTCATTCGCAAGCTTGATGGTCGGTGCATCGGCCGGGCCGGCAAGCCGGAGCAGGCCAAGGTCGTTGTCGAGCGTCTGTTCGCTGTAGCCCTCGTGGACGATGACCTCCACCACCTTGTGGCGCTTGCCTTCGCTGAGATCGGTCGCTCCAGTCAACACGGTGATCGAATCGGGTGAAACGGGCTCACCGTTATCCTTGAGACAGTGCGCGGCCGTTAGAACCCATTGCGGCGCGATCAGGCTGCCGCCGCAGAACTGCGCGTTTGCCTGCGACGCGGGGCTTTCGTCCAGCCTGTCGGTGGTGAGCAGCGCGACCTGGAACGGATAGGCGCCTTTCTCGGCCTCGGTGCCCCCATAGACGCGATCGGAGCCGTCGGGGTTCTCGGCCGCCGCCTTTGCTCTTGCCTCAATCACCCGCTTCATGGGCGAGACCGCGGCTTCGGGCCTGGCGGTATCGTCGGCCCGGCTGGCGTCGGGGATGGTGAGGGCCGAGACTATGGCAAGCATCGACGCGGCTACGAGCGGCCTGAACCGATTGGTTATGTGCACCTGAGACCTCCTGAGACAGTGTTTCGAGCAGGCCGGCGTCGGACAATGCGCAGCGAGGCGATGCCGGTTTCGATATCCGGACGCGCGCCGAAGTCATTCGACGCACGATCGGTCCGAACCGAATCCCACCTTTTTGCCGCCCGTGCCCGCGAGCAGAACCCGCGCAGATCCTATAGCCCCCCACGGGCTACCTGGAAGCGATTTGTCATTGCCAATCTAGGATTATTTTAGGCAGTATACCGTCGCTGGGGTTTTTTGGCGGGGGCCTTGAAATGACCTTGCAGAACAACGATCGGACTGGTGGCCGGTGAGGAAACTCATTTTCAGGTCTCACCACGATCTCGACAATATTTCTGTATTTTGATCCAGTCCTTGCTGACTTTTGGGAGAGTCTCACCATGACAAAACTGACAAACGCACTTATTGCGTCCGCATTGCTTTCCACCGCAATGTGGGCGGTTCCGGCGTTCGCCGCCGACCCTGGCTCCGCCAGTCCCGGTAATGGCGAAAGCACGCGGGACGCGGCTTCAGGCGACTACAAGCCCGGGCGGGCAAAGCCTATCGCACCACCGAAGCTGACCGACGAGGACAGCCGCGCGGCGCCGCTGGCCGACGAGGCGACGGCCGTCAAATCCTATGGCGTTGTCGGGCGTTCCGCCGATGGCAAGGAGATTAAGGTCGAGCCGACCGAGGCATTGCGGGACCTCATCATCAAGGAATTGAACGCGCCGGCCAATGGAGCAGAAGGAGCTCCTCGCAAGACCGAGGATCCAGACCTTGGCGAAGGCGAAGCCGGACGCCAGGTTTTCGGGGCCGATGACCGGGTGCAGGTCAAGAACACGAAGACCTATCCGTTCTCGGCGATCGGCTACCTCGAGGCCAAGTCGAAGAGCGGCTATGGCAGCTGCTCGGCGACGTTGATCGGTCCTCGCACTGTGCTGACCGCGGCGCACTGCCTCTACAGCAACGAGGACAAGGACTGGCTTTCCGACTATCTGTTCGTGCCTGGCCTCAATGGCAGCACCGCCGATGACGCACCGTTCGGCGCGTTCGAGTATGAAAGCGCCTATGTGCTGCAGGGGTTCATCGACAACTACCAGGGCTATTATGGTTCGGTCATCCCGTGGGATCTCGGCATCGTCACCCTGAAGCAGGATGTCGGCACCAATTTGGGCTGGCTGGGCTATGCCAATTATGAGGATCTGGGCGACTTCACCGCCAACCTCGTCGGTTATCCCGGCGACAAGCCGACGGGCACGATGTGGAAGGCGAGCTGCGAAGTGCATGCCGAAAACATCGCGCCGGAATATTTCCAGTATGACTGCGACACCTTCCCGGGGTCCAGCGGCAGCTCCGTCTATGCCTATGACAACAACTCCAAGCAGCGCATCGTCACGGGCGTCAATGTGGCTGAAAGCCCCGATGCGAACACGGCGGTCCGCCTGAACGCTGCCAACGTCGAGTGGATCAACAGCCTTTATAAATAGGCGCCGAGGCAACGCGATATCGGACAAGGGCGGCGGGTCGATCCCCCCGCCCTTTTTCGTTGCACGCATGCGATGGGGCTTCCCTTGCAAGAGGTCGGATGGCCGACTACGCTTGGCCGGCAAAGGGGTTGGGGTATCCATAGGGGGCTAGGGGATGGCGCGCGCAAGGGCAGTGTTGGGGATAGCTGCAATTCTGGGCGGACTGATCCTTTCGCCGGCCTTTGCGGACAAGGCCGGCGCACCCGCCGGCGGGACGTGGGCGCAAAGGGTCCAGATCCTGTACCAGTCCGATACGCGCTCGGTGCTGAGGAGGTCGGTCCGCGTCTGGGACTTCCATCCAGAAAGGAACCTCGACTTCATCTGGGAACCGGCGGCCGGCCAGTCACCCGACCGGACGATCGCCGAGGACGGGACGATCAACGGCAGGGGCAGGCTGGTCTGGCGCGTCCGCGGCTCCGCGAGCTACGACCCGAAGACTGTCTATTCCAGCTATTTCGGCGAGATCAGGGATGGCCGGGCGGACGGCCAGGGCCGGCTCGAGATGCGCTCCGGGGAGATTTGGGAGGGTCATTGGCGAGCCGGCGTGCTCGATGGCGCCGGGATCCATGTCGACGCCGACGGCAATCGTTATGAGGGCCAGTTCGCCGCCGGCCTGGCGAACGGGCAAGGCCGGCTGACCATGGCCACCGGCGAGATATTTGTAGGTCCCTTCGTCGACGGCCAGAGGAACGGCAAGGGCCGGACCCGGCTTGCCGGGGGGACGGTCTATGAATCGCAATGGGTGATGGGCAGGGAGGTCGACGGCTCACGCCCCGATATATTGGCCGACGCGAAGGTGGGCGGCCTGATCAAGGCGCAGACCGGCGGCGGCGCAGCCGACAAGGTCGAGATCGGTGTCGCGGTCGACCAACGCATGACGCAGCAGGCCGACATGCAGTACCAGCACGTGGTGCGCGACGAGGACATCGCGATCTATCCGCAGGCGGATGAGTACAATGACAGCTGGAACGGCACCGGGGAGATCACCACCGGCAATGTCTATGGCGGATTGGACTGGGACGACACGCCGGCCTTCGCCGAAGTCGACCTGAAGACTACGGATAGGTCCAAGGTCAAGCTCGACAGGCTGGAGATGAAGGTCGCCGCCAGCGACGCCTATCGCAAGCCGATGCTGTCGATATCCGAGCATTTCGGCTGCGTCGGCTTCCGCCCGGATTTCTCGATCATCAACAATGGCTGGGGTGACGCCAAGGACATGAAGATGTCGATCCAGTTCACAAACGTGGACGAGGAGGGCAATCCAACCGGCGACCCAAGCCGGATGTTCACAAAGGACATCGGTAGCATCGGCGACGGGGCCGACGTGTCGATCAAGAGCGTTTTGACCGAGGCCGGAGTCGATACGGCAAGCCTGGAGACGGGGCGTTTTCCGTGTCCCTCGGTCGACAGTCTCAATGTCTGCCGCAGCCAGCTGACCAACAAGATCAAGTTCGGCCAGGTTGCGGACTATCTCGGCAGCATGCAGCAGGCGCTGACGCTGAACGCGATCGGCAAGTTCGACTATTCCTGGGCCGATGACGAAGGCCATGTCTATCAGCAGAGCGAGCCGTTCCGCACGCAGATCACCATGGCCGTCTTCGAGACGCCCGAATCGATGGCCGAATGCGGCGATGGCGGCGGCGGAACTCCGGAGGCGATGCGCTACCAGAACATCGAATTTCCCATCGGCAAGCATGACTACACCATCGCCATGCCGATGCGTGGCAACAAGAACGTCAGTTCCTACACGGCGCGATTGAAAATGTGGTCGTCCATGTCATCGATCCACCGTTTCAGCATCGCGGCCCACTTCGCCGACGGCAGCGTGCGCGAAAGCAAGCCGGTGACCTTCTTCTATTTTCGACCGAAACAATCGCTGTTCGAGACCAAGACCGAACCGGCCGCCTGCTATCTGCCGCGTGAAATGCTTGGCTGCGGCTAGGGTGTATTGGATATCAGCTGATGCCCGCCTGCCGTGACTCGCAATTCGCCCAGGCGCGCGCCTACTTCCGGCCCATCTCAAAATAGTTCGGCAGCGGGATGAGCCTGGTGAAGACCGTGCCCTGGGCGAAGACGCGCAGTTCCAGCATCGAACCCGAGGAGCGCTCGGCTTTCTGGTCGAACAGGAAATTGCCGAGCGAATAGACCTCCGCGACATCGCCGCCGGCAAGCGGCACGATCGCGTCGCTCGACACATGGGGATGGCCACCGGCGATGACCAAAGCGCCGCGCAGCCGCATCTCGTCGGCCAGCATGGACTCGCGCGCCGATGGCTCGGTCTTGTATTCGCGGCCCCAGTGGACGAAAGCCACCACCGGCCGTTGCGCATTCTCGTGCAGCAGCCGGTCGAGCAGCGCCGGGGTCAGCAGGTCGGTGTTCTTGGAACCGTTGGTGTCGATGTCGGTCAGACCGATAAGATCGACATCGGCAAGCGCGAGCGTCTCGCCCTGGCCGAAATGCGGGATGCCCGCACTGTCCAGTGCGCGCAAGGTCTCGGCATAGCCGGAAGGGCCGAGATCATAGGCATGGTTGTTGGCGAGACTGACGCCGGCGACGTGCAGCCGCTTCAGCATAGTGGCAGCAAGGTCTTCCGGCATGGCCAGCGTCATATCGTCGATGGCTTCGGGCACGTTGGGCAGGATGACGCCTTCGAGATTGACGATCAGAGGCCGCGATCCGGTCAATGTGAGGATGTCCTCGACGATCCTGTCGGCAACGCCGTCGCGGATCAGGATCTTCTTCATGGCGCGGCCGAAATTCACGTCGCCAGCGAGGTAGTAGATCCTGTCCTTTGACCGGGCCGGATTGTTGAAGCCGGGACCAAAGGCGCCGAAAAACGCCACCACATAGCTCGTCGTCCGCTCGACATAGTCCGACGTGTGTTCCTGCGAGTTCTCATTGGCGACCACCAGTGGCTGGGCCCCGAACAATTCGCGTTGCAGCCTGGTCTGGATGTAGAGCGCGCCGACGGAATCTGCATGATCGGGCTGGCGAAGCACCGCTATGCCGTCAAGCGAACCGGCGGCCAGCATGGTCAGGGATTGCTGGTCGAAGCGGCGAGCCTCGTGCTGGGGCAGGTAATGCGAAAAATCCGTCGATTCGACGATCAGCGTGTCCTGGTCGACGATCGGTTTCAGCGCTTCGGCGAGCCTGTCCCAGTCGCGGCGCTTGGCCTTCACCGACATCGCCACCGGCACGATGCGCGCTTCGGGGAAATAATGGTGCAGGAACGGCAACAGAGCCCGCACGCCGTGCTCCTTGTCGAACAGGCAGGACTCCTCCACCATGTCGCCGTTCGTTTCGAGTTGGCGCACCGCCTGAATGTCGGTCACGACGGGGCCAAGCACGGTGTCGAAGCCCCGCGACGTCGTGGCGTAGAGCTTGTGCGTCTTGTGGAAATGGTCCGGCGCCAGGATGACGATGCGCTTGTAGCGATAGCCGGATGCCGCGTGGAAACCGAGCGCCACGAGGTCAGCCGCCAAAAGATGATGCGGCACGGTGATGCCGGTCAGCCGCTGGTTGGAGGGCGGGACATCGGCGACCGCTGTCATTGCACCTTTGAACAGCGCGGCGTCGTCGTAGAAGGGCGGGAAGTTTGCTGTGCTGGGTGGGCAGACGACAGGGGCGGCGAAGGCGGGCAGCGAGAGGGTGAAGACGAGGCACAGCATTGCGATAGCCGTGAAAAAACGCGCGAGAAGGCCCCCCTCTATCCTGCCGGACATCTCCCCCTCAAGGGGGGAGATTATTCTCCTCACCGGCGGGGCATCGTTGGAAGCATTGAGAGTTGGCGAAGGCTGAGGTGGCAGCCGATCTCCCCCCTTGCGGGGGAGATGTCCGGCAGGACAGAGGGGGGTGCCTGGGCGCAGCCCCCTCATGGCTCGGCGAGCACGATGTTCTCCACGCCGCCGACATAGTAGAACGGCTTCTGCTTCGAGGAGGTCAGCCGCATTACCTCGCGCGATATGAAGTCGGCGAGGCCGAAGAGGGTGACGCCGCCATCCGATGTCCTGGCCTTGCCGCGCAAGCCTTCGAGAACCGAATAGGTGAAGACGCCGTGGCCGAGTTCGGGCAGTTCGGCGGCGGTGTTGTTGGCGGCGGTGGCCGAAAACACCACGATACGGGCATCCTGCGCGTCCTTCTCCAGGCGCGGATTGAAGGCGTTGGCGGCGTGGCAGGTGTCGAGCAGCATGAAGCGCATGCCCTTGGCCCGCTCGACCGATTTCTGGATGTCTCCCCAGTCGACAAGCGAGGACCGCTTCCAGCGCTCGACGTCCTGTTTGCGGCCGTCGGTGGGGATGAAGTAATAGTCCTCGTCGATGTTGATGCCATGGCCGGCGACGAAGATGATGGTGGTGTCCTGCTCGCCCGGCCTGTCGAGGAAATCGGCAAGCTGGTCGTCGATCGTATCGGAGTCCGGCTCCATGATGTTATCGGCGCTGGCGACGGCGTAGGTCTGCCTGGCTTTGTCGGGCTTCCCGTCCAGCGCTTCGCGGTTGACCAGCACCAGGGTTTCCATCGACGAGAACAGCGGCGCCGATTTCCTGGAAATCACGTCGAGGAACTCGGTGGCGTCGTCGACGGAATAGCGCAGGTCACAGGCCCGGCCCGAGCAGGCATCGGTCAGGAACGGATATTTGTCGACGCCGATGACCGCGACATAGAGCTTGCCCTTGGCCTGCGCCTTCTCGGTCTTCCTTGCCAGGGCCGTCACGCTGCGCTCGGTCAGATATCCAAACTCGTTGGTGCCGGTAACGCGGATCGTGTTCTCGCCGTTTTCGACCGGTATCTCGACAATGGTGCGGTCGCCATCGACCGAGCGGGTCGTGATGTCGCCGACATTGCGGCTGTTGGACAGGATCGAGAAGCCGGTCACATCGGCGCCGGCCTCCTTTGCTCCCGTGATCTCGACCGCGACATAGCCATCCCGGACCTTGCTCTGGTCGTCGGCGACGCGGACCCCGAATTCCGGCGGCTTGCGCTGCAGCAGCTTGCGCAACTCGTTGTCGACCCCCGGCCGCATCTCCTTGACCGCCTGCTTGGCGCTGCGCAGGATGATCGCGCGCCGAACCATTTCCGGGCTCCAGAGGTATTTCTTCAATTGACCGGCCCGGATGAAGCGGCCTTCATGATCG
The DNA here is from genome assembly GCF_020164785.1 of Mesorhizobium sp. ES1-1. GTDB lineage: Bacteria > Pseudomonadota > Alphaproteobacteria > Rhizobiales > Rhizobiaceae > Mesorhizobium. Next base: position 66,826 of record NZ_JAIUGX010000009.1, read on the forward strand.
CGGCCCTGGTTGACCTGCCAGCCGATCAGCTTGTCTCCCTCGTCTGAGGAGTAGTAGTAGCCCTGCGGCATCCAGGCGATCCATTCCGAGCCGGCAAAGAACATCGACACGATCAACTCGTGCGTCTTCAGGTTCCATAGCCTCAGCGTCTGATCGGCGCTGCCGGTGACCAGCAGGCCGGCCTCGGGTGAAGCGACCAAGGCGTTGATCTCGCCTGTATGGCCAATAAATTCACCGGAGACTTTTGCGGTCGCTGTCCGGTATTCAAGCAGCGTCCCATCATTGCCGCCGGTGATCAAACCGAGCCCGCCGCCGATCAGCGTATAGGCGGAATGGACAAAGCCGTTGGTGGCGTCGTTCTCAATGCTACGAACCACCTTGCCGGCATTGGCGATCTCCAGCACCGCGTTTTCAAGCGCATTCTTGCCGCCGGGGGCGGCGTCAAGCGCCCATTGGCCCTCTCCCAGGGAGGCGCGGGCAAACGAGCCGGCTCCCCCGATCGGCTGGGGCGCGTCGAAGAACCGCTCCGTTGTCGGAAGTTCCAGCTTCTTGTCCAATATGCCCTGTTCTTCGGGACAGGCCACGCGGGCGGGGCACGCGTTAGCGTTGCCCCAGGCGATGACACCATTCGACGCATCGATGCCGACGGCGGTCACTGGTTCCCCCAATCCCTGCAGCAGGGCCTTGCGTTCGCCGGTCGCCGGGTCCCAGACCTGAATGGCGTTGCGCGTCCCGCCGGCTGTCGCCACCAGCGAGCCATCGGCGTTGGCGGTGCTGGCGCGGACCGTGCCGTCATGACCGGCATAATCCCGCGCCTTCTCGCCGGTCTCGATGTTCCAGACGGTGGAGCGATGCCTGTCGGCGCAGCGGTAGCCGCAGGACGCGACCAGGCGAGCGCCCCCGGCGAAGGTCAACGAACCGATGAGAAAATCCTGCTTTGGCATGGCACGCGCCAAGGTGCCGTCGGCGGCATGCCAGATATCGACCTGCCCGTCATTGCTTCCGGTGGCGAACAGGCCGCCGTCCGGTGACACCGCCAGCGCCATGACGCTGATATCGCGCAATGGCTCGGCCTCGGCCGGCAAGGGGATCTCCTCGCCCTTTTCCACGTCCCAGAGGCGAATGCCATTGTCGGTGGTGGCGGCCGCCAGGCGCGTCCCCGCGGCGGCGAAGGCGAGCTTGTCGATGTGCCAGGAATCGGCGTCAAGTTTCTTGTCCAGGGTCCATCCAGTGGCGGACTTGTCGTCCTGTTTCCACAGGTAAACGACGCCGTCGGCGCCGCCGGCGGCCAAAATCCTGCCATCGGGAGAGAAGGCCAGGTCATAGATTGCGTAGTCCGCGGCTTTGAGCACTGCCTTGATCTTGCCTGTGGCGAAGTCGAAGAGCCTGATGTCGCCATAGGGCGGCTGGTCGCCGAGGCTGGCGCCGAAATAGCCTCCGGCGGCGATCGTCTTGCCATCGGGCGCGACGGCGACCGCAAAGATCTTGCCGTCGCTGCCATTGCCGAGATAGCCGCGAATGGTGCGCAGCGTCACCCCGCTCTGCCAGTCCCAGATGCGGATGGTCTTGTCATCGGAGGCGGAGACGATGTCCTCGCCGTCGGGCGTAAAAGCGAGGTCGGTGACCTGCGCGGTATGCCCCCCGGTATCCAGATCGAGATGGAAATCCGGCGTATCGCCGGCACGCGCAGGATTTATGGCGCCCAGGCCGAGCATCGCCAGCCAGCACACAGCAAGACAAAACGCCGGACCGGTCTTCATGGCTCGATCCTGTCGTCAGTTCGGCGAGGATGATGATGCAGTGCCGACATATTTTTCGACGGCCTTGGCGAAGGTGGTCGAGCCGGCCTTGCGCTGCCGATCGATGTAGCCGGCAAAGTAACTCCAGAACGAGACCGCGTAGTCATGGAAATAAGCGTCGGCGACCTCGCGCGAACAGACATTGCCTTCGACGCAAAAGGAGAGGCGGTTGAGGAAATAAAGGACCTTGTCGAAATCGGCGGAGAATTCCCCCAGCGGCTCGTCGCCGCCCGTGGCGGACATCGCCTCGATGCCGATGCGCTGCCGGTAAACCTTCTCCTCGGCGGCGGTCGGATTGGCGCCGAGCAGCGAGCTGTATTTTTCGTTGAGCGCCGCCAGGCGAGCTTTCAAAGACTGCTGGGCCTTCTGGTAGTCGGGCGTTTCCCAAAGCTCGACCAGGCCCATGGACTGCGAGACGCGTTGTTCCTCGCGCGATTGAAGATACTGCACCACCGAGAAAAGCGCCCCGATGATCAGAACGAAACGCACGCCAAGGCCGGCCCACGCGTCGATGATGGTGCGCCAGTCACCATCGGTGAACGGATTGGCATCCTTCTTCGGGACCTCGACCGGCGGAGGCGCCTTCTTCCGCTCCGGACGACCGGAAATCGCCAGGCTCATCTCGGGCGATGCCTGTGCGATCGGCTCGCGGGTCGACTTCGGTTTTGGCTCTTTCATCCGCAACGCCCCAGATCGATCTTGGCCGAGGGGTCGAGCACAAGGCCCGGCTCCTTGAGCTTCTGCCGCAGGCAACCGAGCTGCTGGCGCGAGATCATGAACTGTACATCCGGCTCCACGGTGCCCTTGGTGGGCGAGGGCAGGGCTTCCACCACGCCGCGCGACGCGCAATTGCTGAGATCCACCGCGACGGCCTCGTTCTTGCCCGTGGCAATCTGGTCATATTGATCGAGGAAGCAGCTCGCCAACTCGGAATTGATGACGATTTCCTTGGCGCACAATCCGCAAGGCTCTTCCGCCCACGCGTTTGACATGACGAGCATGGCGCTTAGGCCGCCAACCGCGCCAATCAGCTTCAAAATAGAGTTTCTCACGATAGGCCTCGCTTGCTTGATCGAGCTGTCATGCGTTCAGTTGGAAATGTTCACCGATCCTGCCCGCCGTGCAAGGGCTGGCACCAGATGCCACGCTCAGGCGCGTGGCACCGTCTCCATCGGAAAGATCATCACGGCTCCTTTCGGGCCGCTCTTGTCGGCAAGCCGCATCACGGATCGGGTCGCGGGCGCCATGCCGATATCGGTCAGCATGTCCGAAAAGCTGGCCGAGCCCAGGCCGCGCGTCATCGCTGCGACGCCATCCTGCGCCAGGAAGCTCAGATCTTCCTTCTCGCTCTCCGGCGGGGCCTCGGTCAGCACGGCGACCATCCGTTCCATGCCGAAGCTGGTATCCGTGAAGGCGAGCAGTCCTTCCTCGAGCGTCGCCTTGGGGGCGAGGCGTTCGGCGACGATGTGGGTGATGGAATAGTCGCTGCCGACATACAGCACGTTGATATCGACAAGTTGGTCCGAGCTGTTCCTGGCCAGCACATGCACCTCGTCACCCGGCGAGACCCGAGGGACCGTGGATGGCTGCAAGGGCTCAAGGTCGTCCCTGTCGCGGCGCTTGACCTGGAATTGCACGTCGACGTCCTCGGGCTTGTAATCGGAGGCGGCCGCCAGCCGCGACAGCCCGGTGGCGCGGAAGATGGTGCGCAAGTTCCTTGTCACCGCATCGACCAGCTTATGGCGGTCATCGGCGTGGATAATGACCAGCGGTGGTTTGCCGCCATCCTTCAGCGTCACGTCTCCCGACGCCGGCAGGAACCAGAGCGCCGGCTTGTCGGTGGCGTCCTTGGCGGCGCCCTCGATGGCGTTCTCGCGCATCACCGCCAAGCGCAACTCGGCGCTCTTGCCTGGGCCGACCAGCTCGATGTTGAAGCCCGTTTCCTTGGCACCAGCCAGTTCGTCGAGAACCGAATTGACCAGCGCGGTTTCCTGCTCGAGTCCTTTTGAGGAGGCCGGGCGCGCCACGACGAGCTTGTAGTCGACGGCGATCTCGGCGACACGGGCGTAGGCATTGGCCGGAATGTCGGCGAGCTTGAGCGGCGGTTTCTTGTCGAACTCGGCCGGTTTGAGCCGGCTTTCCAAGTTCTTGGCCGACCGCACTTCGAGATAGCCGACCGCATCGGACAATGAAGACAGCGCCGAAGGCAGGATGGCGAGCTTGCTGCCGGGCGTGAGCCTATGCAGCAGTCCGGCGCCAATCGTGATATCGCCGTCCTTGATGACAATGGGCCACTGCATGACCGCGTCCGTCCTGTCGGTGCCGAAGACGCGTGCGTCGAGTTCGCCCTCGAACAGCGGCGTCGGCCGGGTGCGGCTGTCAGCCGAATATTGCTGCAGCACGGCCTGGCCGAGCTGGCGATAGGTGACGGCGGGATTTTCGGCCAGTTTCGACAGGATGGTGAAGGTGAACAGGCCGAAGCGGGGTGCGTCCGTCACCCCCTTGGGCAACGGCATTTCCGGCGTCGTCTCGATTGTCTGGGCGGCATAGAAGGCGACCAGCTTGCCCTTGGTGATCGCCGCGGCCCCTGTCGGGCTCAGGTTGAAGGCAGGCTTGCGCGCGCCATCCTCATCCAAACCGCGCGATGCGGTGGCGACCGTGTCTTCATAGGCCTTGATGGCCGCAGCCCTGTCGGCTTCGTCGCCGCCGACCAGATCGGCGAATTCGACCTTTCGTTCCAGTTCATCGTCGACTTCGACGGCGCGTGTCGCGGTGCCGGAATGGCAGCAATCGAAGACGGCCCATACGAAGGCGCCCTTGTCGCGAATGGCGTCGAGCGCGTCGCCGATCTCGTTATCGACCAGGGCATTCGGCACGCCGGCCTCGCGATTGACCCATTTTTCGATGTCGACGGGCAGGAAGATCTCGTCGAGCCCGTCGGTTTCGTCGCCCTTGACCCGTTGCGGCTGCTGGGCCCCATGGCCCGACAGATGCAGGTAGACGAAATCGTCCCGCTGCACCTTGGCGGCTAGATCGGCCAAGGCTGCCTTGATCGCCGCATGGGTCGGCAAGCCCTTGGCGCCGGGCACGTCCTTGGCCAGCAGGGTGACGTTCTCCGGCGCAAACCGGACCGGGTCCGGCACATTCTTCAGCAGATATTCATGCACCAGGCCGGCATCGTTCTTCGGCCCGATAAGCCAATTCCTCTGCGGCAGGGCAGGATATTCGGTGCAGGCGATCAGAAGCGCATGATAGGTGCGCGATGCCGCTCGGGCACGGAATGAAACCGTGCCAGCAGCCACCAGCGCGGACGTGCCGACAAGCAGCGTCCGGCGTGTCAATTTGATCATTAGTGCTTCCCCAAGCCCGATCGAATTCCCAAGCAAGGCCACCCTTGCGGAGAATTTTGTCAGTATTTTGAATTGTGCGCCCGCGATCAAGCCCGTGCCGGGCTTTAATCCAGCCGGTCAAGCCAAATCGCTCACATTCCTTACGGGCTACGCAAGAGCAGCTAGCACTGACGTCGGCGCGCCGGACGGCATTCAGCCCAAATGACAACGGCGTCATCGCCTTTGTCAGGCGCGGACAGTAGCAAAAATACAGGTTCGTCGCTATCTGAGGAGATAGGCGATGATCGCAGGCTACGCCGGGCAGGTTGGACAGGATAATGGGCTCAAGGGAAGTTCTGACGAAGAACCAGCAGTGCGTACTCGAGAAACTCGAGGCCGCCAGTGGGCCGCTCAGCGCCTACACCTTGCTCGACCAGTTGCGCGAGCGCGGCTTCCGCGCACCGCTGCAGGTCTACCGTGCCCTCGATACTCTGGTTAAGTCGGGCTTTGTGCACCGGCTGGAGAGCATCAATTCCTTCGTCGCCTGCGCCGAGCCGCATGACCACAGCCATTCGATGACCGCATTCGCCATTTGCGACACATGCGGCCAGGTGAACGAGATGTCCGACCATGATGTCGGCCACAGGCTCGACGATTGGGTCCGCTCCACCGGATTCGCCGCCAAGAGGGCGGTCATCGAGTTTCGCGGGACGTGCGCGAAGTGTTTGGCGCAAGCGGCCTAAGGCCGCCCTTCGTTATCCTAGGGTCAGCGCTGCATTGATTGGCTCCTTGCTTCGCCCTTGGATAACGAAGCGGAGGAGCCTCAATGCGCCTCGTCCCAATTGCTGGCGGCGCGGGCGTCGACATGGAGTGGGACCGACATCGAAACCGCCGGCATTGCCGCGTTCTCCATGACATGGCGAACGACCGGGATGGTCGCCTCGATCTCCGCCTCCACCGTCTCGAAGATCAGTTCGTCATGCACCTGCAGCAGCATGCGGGCCGAAAGCTTTGCCTCTTCAAGCGCATCGTCCATGCGGATCATTGCGCGGCGGATGATGTCGGCGGCCGTACCCTGCAGCCGGGCATTGATCGAGGCCCGTTCGTTGAAGGCACGCAGGGACGGGTTGGAAGACCTAATATCGGGGTAGTGGATGCGGCGCCCGAAGATCGTTTCGACGAAGCCATGCTCGCGGGCATAGGCCTTGGTCTCCTCGATGTAGTCGCGGATGCCGGGAAAACGCTCGAAATACTTCTTGATGTAGGTGCCGGCCTCTTCGCGTGGGATTGACAGCTGGTTAGCCAGGCCGAAGGCGGAGATGCCGTAGATGATGCCGAAATTGATCGCCTTGGCGCGACGCCGGACTTCCGACGGCATGCCTTCGACCGGTACGTTGAACATTTCGGAGGCGGTGATGGCATGGATGTCGGCGCCGTCGGCGAACGCCTGCCGCAATTGCGGGATCTCGGCGACATGCGCGAGCACCCGCAACTCGATCTGGCTGTAGTCGGCCGAGACCAGCCGGTGGCTCTTGTCGGTTATGAAGGCGGTCCTGATCTTGCGACCCTCGGCCGTGCGGACCGGAATATTCTGGATGTTCGGATCGGATGATGACAGACGGCCCGTCGTTGTCGCGGCGAGGGCAAAAGACGTGTGCACGCGCTTGGTGTCGGGATGGATGAAGCCCGGGAGCGCATCCGTATAGGTCGACTTCAGCTTGGTCAGCTGCCGCCAGTCGACGATCTTGCGCGGCAGTTCATGGCCTTCGGCGGCCAGATCCTCCAACAGTTGCGCCGAGGTGGACCATTGCCCGGTCTTGGTCTTCGAGCCTCCGGGCAAGCCCATGCGCCCGAACAGGATGTCGCCGAGCTGCTTGGGCGAACCGATGTTGATGCGCTCGCCGATCAGCTGGTAGATTTCCTCTTCCAGCCGGGCAGCGCCCTGCGCCAGTTCGCCGGAGAGCCGTGACAGGATCTGCCGGTCGACCGAGATGCCGCGCTGCTCCATGCGCGCCAGCACCGGCACCAGCGGGCGCTCGAGCCGCTCATAGACCGATACGAGGCCCTTGGCGGCAAGCCGCGGCTTCAGCACCAGCCACAGCCGCAGCGCCAAATCGGCATGCCCGGCGGCGTAGGCAGTCGCCTTGTCCATTTCCACCTGTTCGAAGCCGACGGAGCTTTTGCCAGACCCGGCCAGTTCCTTCAGCGTGGTCGGCGTGTGGCCAAGCCATTTTTCCGAAAGGGCCGCCAGTCCATGGCCGCCCGACGTGCCGGCGTCGAGCACGTAGGAGATCAGCATCGTGTCGTCGAAGGGCGCGATTTCGATCCCGTGGCGGCTCATGACGACGAGGCTGGATTTCAGCTCCTGCGCGATCTTGAGAACCGACCTGTCTTCCAGCAGCGGCTTCAACAAGGCGAGCGCTTCGCGCACCGGGATTTGGTTGTCGATCGCCCCGCCGCCCAGCAGATCCCCGCTTCCGCTCCTGTGCGTGAACGGCACATAGGCGGCTCGGCCCGGCGCGATGGCCATGGCAAAGCCGACGAGTTCGGCCCGCATCGGATCCGAAGAGGTGCCTTGGGCCTCGAAGGCTAAGACACCGGCTTCCCTTGCCTCTGCGATCCATGCCTTGAGTGTCGCTACATCGCGAATGGTGGTGTAGGCAGACGTGTCGATCTTGCGGGCCGTTGCCGCTTCCAACCGCAGGGCCGCGAGCAGGGAAGGGGCGTCGCCCTGCCTCGGCGTCTCAGCACTGGCCTCATCCGGATCGGCCCCGGGCCGCGCTCCGGCCCCGACGTCCGGCCCATGCGCATTGTCGGCGCGCTCGACGGTGACGGAGACCGCCTGGACGCCGCCGGCCTCGGTGCCGGTCGCTTCCGCCACACGGCGCGTCAGCGAGGTGAATTCCATGGTTTTGAGGAAGCCGATGAGTTTTGGCCCATCCGGCGGGTGCAGGATGAAATCGTCGAGCCCTTCGCTCACGGGCACGTCGTCCTTCAACGTCACCAACTGGCGCGAAATGCGCGCCTTTTCGGCATTGGCGATGATCGATTCCCGGCGCTTTTCCTGCTTGATCTCGCCGGCCCGGGCCAGCAGCGTGTCGAGATCGCCGAACTGTTCGAGGAGCTGCGCCGCGGTCTTCGGGCCGATGCCGGGAACGCCGGGAACGTTGTCGACGGAGTCGCCGGTCAACGCCTGCAGGTCGACCATCTTTTCCGGCGTCACGCCCCATTTCTCGATGACTTCGGGGATGCCGATCTGGCGATCTTTCATCGGGTCATACATGCCGACAGTGGGGCCGACGAGTTGCATAAGATCCTTGTCGGAGGAAATGACGGTGGTGTCGCCGCCCGCTTCACAGGCGAGCTTGGCATAGGTGGCGATCAGGTCATCCGCCTCGTAGCCTTCGATCTCGACGCAAGGCAGGTTGAACGCCCTTGTCGCTTCGCGGATAAGGCCGAATTGCGGGATCAGGTCCTCCGGCGGCGCCGAGCGGTTGGCCTTGTAGTCGGGGTAGAGATCGTTGCGGAAGGTCTTTGAGGAATAGTCGAAGATCACAGCGAAATGCGTCGGCACGATGCCGACCTCGGTGTTGCGGGCATCGAGCATCAGCTTCCACAACATGTTGCAGAAGCCGGAAACCGCGCCGACCGGCAGGCCGTCGGATTTGCGGGTCAGGGGAGGCAGCGCGTGGTAGGCGCGAAAGATATAGCCGGAGCCGTCGACAAGGAAGAGATGATCGCCTTTTTTCATGCTCGCAGGGATAGCGCGGCAAGACGGCTTGGTCCATGCCAAAGGCGCCTGCGGCCGTCGGTTCGGGCAACACCCTGACACGCTCTGACAGGCCTGTTTGCTCACGTCCATGTTACGAAACTGTAATTTTCGTGCCCTTGAAACGCCACGGTCCCAGACACAAATAGACGTCATCGGCAGTTTTCGCCGAGTCCGGAGCAAGGCCCGTCCCCCGCCTATCCCGGACAATTGCGGCAGCCTATCCCCCTCTCCGGGCTGCCGCATCGTTTCGAGTAGAAGGCCGCCGTGGTTCCCCCTCCACCACGGCGGTCCTTTTTTTGATATCCGACAGCTTTGGCGGCCTTGGTCCAATCGTCCCGGGCTTTTCGTTTGCCCGCCCAGCCTTTACGGTCCGGCATCAAAAGCACCGTGTCGAAAAGGCTCCAGAATGTCCCCAGTTTCCCTCGTCCTCGATCGGCTCGACAGCAATCTCGACCAGAGTCTGGAACGCCTGTTCGGCCTGCTTCGGATCAAGTCGATCTCCACCGACCCGGCTTATGCCGCCGCCTGCCGCGAAGCTGCCGAGTGGCTTGTCGCCGATCTCAAGCAGATCGGGTTCGACGCCGCCGTTCGCGATACCTCAGGCCATCCAATGGTCGTGGCGCATCATGACGGCCCAGCCGGCGCGCCGCATGTCTTGTTCTACGGCCATTATGACGTGCAGCCGGTCGATCCGATCGAATTGTGGGAAAGCGATCCGTTCGCCCCCGCGATCAAGGAGGTCGGTCCCGGTCACAAGGTGATCACCGGACGCGGCTCGGCGGACGACAAGGGCCAGTTGATGACCTTCGTCGAGGCTTGCCGCGCCTGGAAGCAGGTGCATGGCAATCTGCCGTGCCGCATCACCATCCTGTTCGAGGGCGAGGAGGAGTCCGGCTCGCCTTCGCTGAAGCCTTTCCTGGAAGCCAATGCCGAAGAGCTCAAGGCCGACTTCGCGCTGGTCTGCGATACCGGCATGTGGGATCGCAACACGCCGTCGATCTGCGTCGGGCTGCGCGGCCTGGTCGGCGAGGAGATCACGGTCAAGGCCGCGGACCGGGATTTGCATTCCGGCCTCTATGGCGGCGCCGCTGCCAATCCGATCCGCATCCTGGCCAAGGTTCTGGCCGATATTCATGACAAGGACGGCCGCATCACTATTCCGGGCTTCTACGAGGGTGTCGAGGAAACGCCATCGCAGATCCTGAAATCGTGGGAGACGCTCGGCGAGACGGCCGAAACCTTCCTTGGGCCAGTCGGACTGTCGATCCCGTCCGGTGAAAAGGGCCGCTCGGTGCTGGAACTGACCTGGGCGCGGCCCACGGCCGAGTTCAACGGCATTATCGGCGGCTATACCGGCAAGGGCTTCAAAACGGTGATCGCGGCGGAAGCATCGGCGAAAGTGTCCTTCCGCCTCGTCCACAAGCAGGACCCCAACAAGATTCGCGACGCTTTCCAGAAATTCGTCGAGGAACGAATTCCGGCCGACTGTTCGGTGGAATTCCACCCGCATGGCGGCTCGCCGGCGATCCAGCTTTCCTACGACTCGCCGTTCCTGGCCAAGGCCAAGGATGCGTTGTCGGACGAATGGCCGAAGCCGGCCGTGACGACCGGCAGCGGCGGCTCGATCCCGGTGGTCGGCGACTTCCAGACCTATCTCGGCATGGAATCCCTGCTGGTCGGGTTCGGCCTCGACGACGACCGCATTCACTCGCCAAACGAGAAATACGAACTCAGTTCCTTCCACAAGGGTCAGCGGTCCTGGGCTCGCATTCTCGACGCGTTGACGCGCTGAGCGGCGTTTTCCTGTTGATTTTTGGGAGGATCGCAGCGAGGACGGGCCATGAGATCAAAGCATTTCGGCGTCCCTGCGTATCGCGGGACGCCGCAGGCTCGACCGGAGAAGACAATGGCCGATATCCGTTTCCACAAGCATGATCTGCCCGACCTGTCGCGCTACAATGTCGAGGCGGTGGCCATCGATACCGAGACGCTCGGATTGAACCCGCATCGCGACCGATTGTGCGTGGTTCAGATCTCGCCCGGCGACGGCACCGCTGACGTCATCCAGATCGCGCCGGGTCAGAAAGAGGCGCCGAACCTGGTCAGCCTGCTGAAGAGCCAGGGCGTGACCAAGTTGTTTCATTTCGGCCGCTTTGACCTCGCCGTGCTCTACAATGCGTTCGGGGTGATGCCCGAGCCGGTGTTCTGCACCAAGATCGCCTCGCGGCTGACCCGCACCTATACCGACCGGCACGGGCTGAAGGATATCTGCCTGGAGCTTCTCGGCGTCGGCCTTTCCAAGGCACAGCAATCCTCCGACTGGGCGGCGGAGACGCTGTCGCCCGAGCAACTCGAATATGCCGCTTCCGACGTGCTTTATCTGCACCGGCTGCGCGACGTGCTGGCCGGGCGTTTGGCGCGCGAGGGGCGAAGCAAGGAGGCCGACGCCTGCTTCCGCTTCCTGCCGACGCGTGCCAAACTCGACCTGATGGGTTGGGACGAACAGGATATCTTCGCCCACAGCTGACGGGGCAGCCAACCGTCTGCGCTGGATAGAGAAGCCGGTGAACTCCGTTCGCCCGCTTGTGATGGTCGTGAAAGGGAATGAGATGGAAGATCGAAAGCCCATGTCGAGCGCGCCGACCGATGGCTCCAAGGTCACGGTCATGTGGAAGGACGGTGACGGCGTCGTGAATGAATCCATCGCGCAATATCGCGATGGCGGCTGGTGGGTCTATACCGCCAGCGACACCCAGAAAAAGGTCGAGCCGACCAGCTGGCGACCGGCAGCCGGCGACGATGATGATCAGTAGGCGCGCCGCTGGCAAGGCCGGCCGCTTTCGCATAGCCTGAACGCGTTGTAACCGGGGCCGATTCGGAGCTTCCCGCTCCGCGCTCGCCCACTTGCTCGGAGGAACTCGCCATGGGCGTCGAAAGCCTGCTCGTCTTCATCATCATTGGTGCCATTGCCGGCTGGCTAGCCGGTCTCATCGTGTCGGGTTTCGGCTTCGGCCTGATCGGCAACATCATCGTCGGCATCGTCGGCGCGTTCATCGCCGGCTTGCTGTTCCCGCGTATCGGATTCTCCATGGGCGGAGGCGTTCTCGCCGCGATTGTCCACGCCACCATCGGCGCCATCATCCTGCTGGTGCTGGTCAAGGTCCTGAAGCGAGCGTGAGGCTCGACAAACGAAAGAGCGCGCCATGAAGCAGAACACACTCTATCTCCTCCTTGGCGCGCTTGTCGTCGTGGTCATCGCGCTCGGCATCTATGTCTACCGCGAACAGACCAAGCCCCAGGGCGTCGAACTCAAGATCGACGACAAGGGCATTTCGATCCAGCAGAACTAATTCGCCGGTGTCTGGTGGATCCGGAAGGGCGTGAGATGGCAACCTCCGATGTCCCGGAGGACGATGACGGGTCCAGGATCACCGTGGCCGAATGGGAGAGGCTGAACCGGCCGCCCCGACGCGCAGCGTTCCTGCGTTATCACTGGCGAACCTTTCGGTTCCTGAGGACACCGGCGACGGTCAGCGAATTGCGGGGGAAACAGCAGGCGTTCCGCGAGGCGGTCATCGCCAGCGTCGCCTTCAACCGGCCTGACGTGATCGAATGGCAGATCCACCTCGTGCGTCGGTATCTGGCCGAGCATGAAAGCTATATCGTCTTCGACAACAGCAAGAAGCAGCAGGCAAGGGACGCGATCCGCGACCTTTGCCGTCGCCATTCAGTCCCCTATGTCGCCCTGCCTGCCAACAGGCTGGTGGTGAGCCGATCGCACGGCCAGGCGCTCAACTGGATCGTGCGGAATTTCCTGCCGCGGTTCGGGCCGAAAGTCTTCGGCTTCATCGACCATGACATCTTCCCGAAAGAACCGTTTTCGGTGGCCGAGAAGTTGCGAGGCAAGAGCGTCTACGGCAGCGTTCGGCGCGACACGCCCACGCCCGGCGGTTGGTTCCTGTGGCCGGCCTTCAGCTTCTTCGACGGAAGCCTGCTGCGGTTGCCGCTTGATTTTGCACCGAGCTACGCGTTTCGCATGGATTCAGGCGGCGGCAACTGGCCGGTGCTCTACAGGTCGATCGATCCGGCGCTGGTTCGGTTCGCTGAAGTGACACCGGTTCGCCACGGTGTCGGAGATGATACATCCCAAGACTTCTTCATGTCGATCGATGGCTGGCTGCATGTCACCAACGCCTCGAACTGGAGACGACAGGAGATTGACAGGAGCAAACAACTTGTTGCCTTGCTGCGGCAAGCCGGCGGTCCAGACCAGCCGGACGTCAAATTCGAGCCGATTTGAAACGATCGGGGATAGGGCCTGATCTTCGATGGCAGCCAGCCTTGATAGCAAGCGTAACCAGGGACTGCGGCCCGAGATTCAAGGGTTGCGCGGCTTGGCCGTCGCGCTTGTGGTGGTGTTCCACATCTGGCCCGCAACGCTTCCCGGTGGCTATGTCGGGGTCGACGTGTTCTTCGTCATCTCTGGCTTCCTCATCACCGGCCTGCTTGCCCGCATGGCATTGCTCGAGGGCCACATCTCGCTGATGGCTTTCTATTCGCGACGTGTGCGGCGATTGCTGCCGGCGGCGCTGCTTACCCTCCTCGTCGCGCTTGCCGGAACGCTGGTCCTGCTGTCCAGCGCGCGGTGGGAGGAGACGGCCACGCAGGTCGCCGCGAGCGCTCTCTATGCGCAGAACTGGCGGCTCGCCTGGCAGGCTGTCGACTATCTCGGCGCCGAAGAGGCGGCGAGCCCGGTGCAGCATTTCTGGTCGCTGTCGATCGAGGAACAGTTCTACATCGTCTGGCCGATGCTTATGATGGCAGTGCTTTGGCTGGCAAGCCGCTTCAGACTGTCACCGAGAGGCGCATTGCTGGGGGCGCTGGCCGTGGTCTTCGCCGGATCGCTGTCGGTCTCGGTGTTCGTCACCCGCAGCGATCCGGCTGGAGCCTATTTCTTCACCCACACGCGGCTTTGGGAACTGGCGCTCGGGGGCCTGCTGGCGCTGGCGGCTCCCGATCTTAATGGGGACACCGGGCACAAGGCGGCATTGCCGCTTCGCGCCGCCATGCAGGCGGCGGGTCTTGCCGCCATTGGCGCTTCGGCGCTTTTCTTTTCCGCCGCGACGCCCTTTCCGGGTGCGTATGCATTGCTGCCGACATTGGGAAGTGTGCTGGTGATAGCGGCCGGCGACATCCACCCAGGCCGGTTCCGCGGGCTCCATTCCGCGGTGCTTCGCTTTGTCGGCGACCGGTCCTATTCGATCTACCTTTGGCACTGGCCGCTGATCGTTTTCTATACAGCGCATCGTCCCGTCATCGGGCTGGCGGCGGGCCTTGGCCTGATCGTGCTGACGCTGGCGGTCTCGCATCTGTCCTACCGGTTCGTCGAGCAGCGCTACCGCCGGCCGCGGTCGGACACGGAATGGAAGCCGCTCGCCCATGGCGCGCTCGCCGTCGCGGTCTGCGTGATGGCGGCGGGCGGTCTGAACTACGCGCTCGACAGGCAAGCCATCGATACCAGCCTGATCGGGACATCGGACTATCCGGGACCCGCGGCACTGCTTGCCAACGCTGTCGTTCCGCCCGGCGTTGAATTGCTGCCCTCGCTTGGCCAGCTGAAGCGTGACGTGCCGATCGTCTACCGGCTGAAGTGCCATCAGGAACAGAGCAGTATTAGAGCCGTAGGCTGCATGCTCGGCGATCCAAACGGCACTACCACCATCGTCGTCGCCGGCGATTCACACGCCGCGCAGTGGATTCCGGCCATCGATAGGATCGCCAAGGATCGCAAGTGGAAGCTGATCACCTTCACCAAGGCGGCCTGCCCATTTACCCGCGCGGCGGTGAAGGACAACGGCAAGCCTTACGAGGCTTGCGCGAAATGGCGCGATAATGTGCTCGCCGAGATCAGGCGACTGCGACCGGATCTGATGTTCACCAGTCAATCCCGCTATTCCAGCACTCCGGAGCCGGAGATGATCGAAGGCCTGCGCAGCATCTGGGCAGAGTTGAACGAACAGGGCGTGCGCGTCATCGCCATCCGGAACACGCCCTATGTCAAGTTCGACCCGGGCGACTGCCTTGCGGCCGATCCCGCCAAATGCGTCACGGTCCGCAAGGACGTCGAGGCAGGCAATGTGCTCGCCGTTGCCGCTGCTCCATTGCCGGGGGTTCGTGTCGTCGACCTGAACGATGCCCTGTGCAGCCGGGAGACATGCAATGCAGTCGTCGGCAACATCATTGTCTGGCGAGATGTGCATCATATGACGGCGACCTACGCGCTAGCGCTTGCGCCCTCCCTAGCGAAGGCCGCGGGCCTCTAGCGCAAGTTACTGTGCAGCGCCTCGATCTTTGTGACTTAACGCGCCTTTAAACCGCCGCATCTACTCTTCAACCCGGACGCCATTGGGATCGGGGATATCAAGCGCAGAGCATGGCGAACCGCAAAGACAGCCGCATCGAACCCAGCTTCGAAGGACCGTCGCGGGACAGGTCCTCCGGAGGGCTTTCGGTCAGCGAGGAGGATCGCGTCGTGCCGAGCAACCGCAAAGCCTCCGCGAAGCGCAAGCCCGCCAAGGCGAAGTCGTCGCGCGGCCGGCGCGCCAAAAGCCGGCGCGGGCTGATCGGCGGGATCGGCCGGCTCTTGTACTGGTGCTTCGTGCTGGCTATCTGGGGCGGCATCGCGGTGGCCGGCACGGTCATCTATTACGGCGCCAAGATGCCCGCGGCTACCACCTGGTCGATCCCCGACCGGGCGCCCAACATCAAGATCGTCTCGGCCGACAATCAGCTTCTGGCCAATCGCGGCATGAGCGGCGGCGAGGCTGTCGGCCTGCATGAGATGTCGCCCTATATCCCCGCGGCCGTCATCGCCATCGAGGACCGCCGCTTCTATTCGCATTTCGGTGTCGATCCGATCGGCCTTACGCGCGCAATGGTGACCAATCTGCTTGGCGGTCGCTTCTCGCAGGGCGGTTCGACACTGACTCAGCAATTGGCCAAGAACCTGTTCCTGACGCCCGACCGCACGCTCGAGCGCAAGGTGCAGGAGGTGCTGCTGGCGCTGTGGCTGGAGCACAAGCACACCAAGGACCAGATCCTCGAAATGTACCTGAACCGGGTCTATTTCGGGTCCGGCGCCTATGGCGTAGAGGCGGCCTCGCGGCGCTATTTCGGCAAGAGCGCGCGCGATGTGACCCTGTCGGAGGCGGCGCTGCTGGCGGGCCTCTTGAAGGCGCCGTCGCGGCTGTCGCCGGCGCGCGACCCCAAGGCCGCCGAGCAGCGCTCGCAACTGGTGCTGGCCGCCATGCGCGACGAGGGCAAGATCAGCGCCAAGGAACTGACTTCGGCGATGAGCGCGCCGGCGACCCGCTCGCCATCCTACTGGACCGGCTCGGAGAATTATGTCGCCGACACCATCATGGAGGAGCTGCCCGACCTGATCGGCGACGTGCGCGGTGACATCGTCATCGACTCCACCGTCGACCTGAACCTGCAGAAGCTTGCCGAACAGTCGATCCGCAGGCTGATCGACGACAGCGGCAAGAAGCTCAACGTCACCCAGGGCGCGTTGGTGTCGATCGACAATTCCGGGGCGGTGCGCGCCATGGTCGGCGGCTATGATTATTCGACCAGCCAGTTCGACCGCGCCTCGGAAGCGCGCCGCCAGCCCGGGTCGGCGTTCAAACCGTTTGTCTACATGGCGGCGCTGGAAGCCGGCCGCACGCCGGACAGCATCCGCAACGACGCGCCGATCAAGATCGGCAACTGGACGCCCGACAATTACGGCGGCAAGTATTTCGGCAAGGTGACGCTGGCCACCGCGCTGGCCAAATCGCTGAACTCGGTGGCCGCCCAGCTGACCATGGAGGTCGGGCCCAACGCGGTCGTCGAGGCGGCGCACCGCATGGGCATCCAGTCGGACCTGCAGTCAAACACCTCGATCGCGCTCGGCACCTCGGAAGTGACGCCGCTGGAGCTGACCTCGGCCTATGTGCCCTTCGCCAATGGCGGCTACAAGCCGGACATCCATTTCATCCGCCGCGTCACGACGGCGGACGGCAAGGTGCTCTACGACAGCGGCGGCGGCAGCGCGCCGCGTGTCGTCAAGCCCGAGATCGTTGGCATGATGAATTCGATGATGACCGGTACAGTGGAGACCGGCACGGCCAGGAAGGCGGCGTTTGCCTGGCCCTCGGCCGGCAAGACCGGCACCAGCCAGAATTCGCGAGACGCTTGGTTCGTCGGCTACACCGCCAATCTCACCACCGGCGTCTGGTTCGGCAATGATGACGGAACCGCGATGAAGAAGGTCACCGGCGGTGCGCTGCCGGCGCAGGCCTGGCATGAGTTCATGGTCGCCGCCCATGAGGGCGTGCCGGTGCGGCCGCTGCCCGGAACCTGGAAATCCACCCCGGCCGATACGATCGTGCCGGATGAGATCCCGTCGGCCAGCAACAACCATCAGGCGCCGGTCCCGTCCGTGTCCGTCGGCCAGCAAGCGCCGGCGGCGCCGCGGGCGGTTCCCGTCGCCCAGGTTCCGGTGCCGGCCCGCAATGTGGCGCGTCCGGCGCAGACCGTCGATGCCGATGGTCTCGACATGCCGTCCGACGACGGCGCCACCGGCTCGATCAAGCACCCGGTGCCCCCGGGCAATGTCGGCGGTCCGCTGAAGAGGAAGCAAACCTCGATCCTCGATATCCTTGGCGGAGGGTGAGCGGCAACTCGCCTCTCGCCTCGGCGACGGGGTTCGGCTACATCTGCGACATGGCTGAAAACGACACCCGCAAAACCATCGTGCTGACCGGCGCCAGCCGTGGCATCGGCCATGCCACGGTCAAACGGTTTTCGCGCGAGGGCTGGCGCGTCATCACCTGTTCGCGACAATCCTTCGCCGAGGACTGCCCGTGGCCGGCTGGCCCGGAAGACCACATCAAGGTCGATCTCGCCGATCAGGAGGATGTCGGCATCGCGGTGTCGGAAATCCGCCACCGGCTGGAAGCGCATGGCGGCCAGTTGCACGCGCTGGTCAACAATGCCGGCATTTCGCCGAAGCTAGAGGGCGGCAACGGCCGCATGGACTCGATCGATACCCCGATGCATGTCTGGCGCGACGTCTTCCAGGTCAACTTCTTCGCGCCCATCATGCTGGCGCGCGGGCTGTTCAAGGAACTTGCCGCGGCCAAGGGCTCGATCGTCAACGTCACCTCCATCGCCGGCACGCGCGTGCACCCTTTCGCAGGGACCGCCTACGCGACCTCGAAGGCCGCTCTCGGCTCGTTGACGCGTGAGATGGCGCATGATTTCGGGCCGCATGGCATCCGCGTCAACGCGATTGCCCCCGGCGAAATCGACACGGCGATCCTGTCGCCGGGAACGGAAAAAATCGTCGAGACGATCCCCCTGCGGCGGCTCGGCACCACGGCGGAAGTCGCCGACATCATCTTCTTCCTGTGCTCGCAGCAGGCATCCTACGTGACCGGCTCGGAAATCCACATCAATGGCGGCCAGCACGTCTGAGCTCCTGAGTTCAGGCCACCGTCAAAACAGCCTTGCCGCTGAAACTGCGCTGTCGCAGCGCCTCCAGGGCTTCGGCGATGTCCGTCCATGGCACGGTCAGGGCCACACGGGTTTCCAGCCGGCCCGCCGAAACCAAGGCGAGCAGCGAGGCAATGTCGGCACCAATGCCCGTGCCTGATGTGTAGTAAGCGAATGTCTGAAGCCTCGCCCCTTCGTGGCCTGGAACGAACTGGCGGAACCCGATCGGTGTCAGTTCGCCGCTGCTCGAGCCGAACATGACGATGGTGCCGCCCGGCGCGACGCGTTCGATCGCATGGGTGAGGCTCTGGCCGCCGACCGACTCGGTGATCAGGGAAAACGGCCCAGCGGTCAGTTCGATCGACTCGACCACCTCTCGAGCTCCAAGCTTGCGCAAATCCTCGGCATGGCGGGCGGCGGCTATCGCCGTCACCGAGGCGCCTTGTTCGCGGGCGATCTGGATCTGGAAACGACCGACCCCCCCGCTCGCTCCGGTGATCAGAACCCTCTGGCCGGCCAAGTCACCGCCATGGCGCAAGGTCCTCAAGGCGGTCGTGCCGGCGACGGGCAGGGTGGCTGCCGAGACGAAGCTGACGGCTTCCGGCAGTACGGCTAGGCGGTCGGCCGGAACCGCGACACGTTGGGCCCAGCCGCCCTCGTCGACCAAAGCCGCAACCCTGGCCCCCGCGATTGGGCCCGAGCCATCGGCTGCCGATCGTTCGACGATCCCGACGATGTCCTGGCCGGGTATCCAGCCGTCTGGGCGGATGGCGAGCAGGCGCAGTTCGCCGCGATTCAATGACGTTGCGTGGACGGCGACCAGAGCCTCGTTGGGGCGAGGCTCAGGTTCATCCACTTCGGCAAGTTTCAGTCTTGCGGCGTCGTTGGAAGAGATAGCGAGGGCGAGCATGTGGCACCTTTTGCGGCGAGGAGACGCAAGCCTAGCGATTTACCCTGGTGGATAATCCAGATATTAATTCTTCTAATCGCTAAAAATGGTCAGATATGAAACAACCTCTTCGATACCCATGGTTCGATTTCGACGTCGATGATGTGGCTGCCCCGGCGATTGCCGTGCGCGTCGACGTCACAGAAACCAAGGCCGAGGTATCGAAGCACTGGCATCGAAAGGGGCAACTCGTCTTCGCGCTGGGCGGCGGCGTCACATGCCGCGTGCCCAGCGGAATGTGGATGGTGCCGCCTCATTGCGGCGTATGGATTCCAAGCCGCATGGAGCACAGCAACATCGCGACAGCCAATGCCCGCATGGTCTTCGTCTATATCGAGCCAGGCGCGGCAGAATTGCCGGATCGGTGCTGCACGCTTTCGATCTCGCCGCTGCTGCGCGAACTCATCATCGAACTTTCGGACTGTGCGCCGGGCGATGCGAGGTGCACTTTCCTGGCAAGCGTCCTGCTTGCCGAACTGCCAGATATGCCCGTCCAGCATCTGCACCTGCCGATCTCGTCCGAACCGCGCTTGCGGAGGATCGCCGAAGCGTTGGCGGACAACCCCGCCGACCGAAGTACTTTGTCGGAGTGGGCCAACCGCGTCGCACTGAGCGAGAGCAGCCTCGCGCGTCTCGTTCTGAAGGAGACAGGTCTAAGCTTCGGACGCTGGAGGCAGCAATTGCACTTGATCGTTGCGATCAGGGAGCTGGCAGCGGGCGCCAGCGTTCAGCGGGTTTCGGGCGATCTCGGCTATGAGTCGGTCACGGCCTTCATCACCATGTTCAAGAAAGCGCTCGGCAAGCCGCCGGCGCAATATCTCAGCAGCATCGCGCAAAATGGCGGTTCCGCCTTCTTGGCATAGAGGCTTGACGTTGGTCAGGCCGCGGAGGGTTCAGCCGCTTCAGGCTTTTGCCCTAGGACTTCTTCCACAATGCCGCGCGCGATCTCGCGCTCGCCCATGATTACCGTATCTGCGCCGAGCCCTTTGAGATGCTCGACTTCGGCATCGGAATGGGCGCGGGCGATGACATTGATGCCGGGATTGGCGGCTCGCGCGCGCAGCACGATCTGGCCGGCCTCGAAGGCGTTGGGAATGGCCAGGATCAGCCGGCTGGCGCCCTCCGGATTGGCGGCGGCAAACACTTCGGAATTGGCGGCGTTGCCGGAGATGGTTTCGACGCCGTCGGCCTTCAGTCTGGCCAATGTCTTGTCGCCATCCTCGATAACGAGGAAGGGCAGGGCAGCCTGTTTTAGCGCCGCGCCAACCAGGTTGCCGACACGGCCATAGCCGATCAGAATCGTATGGTTGGCAGACGTCGTCCTGGGCGGTGGGTCGTCTTCGCCCTTGGTCGCTGCCGCGACCGAAGCCACCTGTCCCGGTGCCGTTGCGGGTCCGACCGGCTTCGCGTCATCCGGCGTTTCCTTGCGCGCGGCGCGGGCATCGAGCCATGGTTTCATCCAGTCGAGGGCCAGGAACATCAACGGATTGAGCACGATGGACAGGATGGCTCCGGCCAGGACCAGGTCGCGGCCCTGCTCAGGCAACAGTTTCAACCCGACGCCGAGTTCGGCCAGGATGAAGGAGAATTCGCCGATCTGGGCCAGGCTCGCCGAAATCATCAGCGCCGTGGTCAGCGGATAACCGAAGGCACGGACTATGACGAACGCCGCCAGCGACTTGCCGATGATGATGATGGCGAGCGTCGCCAGGATCGGCAGGCCATTGCTGAGCAGGCTGAACGGATCGAACAACATGCCGACCGAGACGAAAAACAGGACCGAGAAAGCATCGCGCAGCGGCAGTGATTCTTCCGCCGCGCGGTGGCTGAGTTCGGACTCGCTCATGATCATGCCGGCGAAGAAGGCGCCTAGTGCCAGCGAAACGCCGAAAAGCTTGGCGGCGCCGAAGGCAACGCCGAGCGCGATGGCGAGAACTGCCAGCCGGAACAGTTCGCGCGAGCCCGTATGGGCGACATAGTGCAGGATCCAGGGGATAACCCGGCGCCCGACGACGAGCATGACGACCACAAAGGCCGCGACCTTGGCGAGCGTCATGCCGACGACACCCCAGATGCCATAGGTCACGGGAAGCGACAGCAAGCCGCTCGCATGGGCGTCCGCCTGCTCCTGGCCGCCGAGGACGCCGGCTAGGGCCGGCAGCAGTACTAGCGCCAGCACCATGGCGAGATCCTCGACGATCAGCCAGCCGACGGCGATGCGGCCGCGCTCGGTCTCGATCATGCGGCGTTCCTGCAAGGCACGCAGCAGGACGACGGTGGAAGCCACCGACAGCGCCAGGCCGAAGACAAGTCCCGCGCCCATCGACCAGCCAAGCATCCAGGACAAGCCGGCGCCGAGCGCCGTGGCAAAGCCTATCTGGACGATGGCGCCCGGCACGGCGATGGCGCGCACCGACAGAAGATCCTTCAGCGAGAAATGCAGGCCGACGCCGAACATGAGGAGGATGACGCCAATTTCCGCCAATTCATTGGCAAGGCCCGCATCGGCAACGAAACCGGGCGTGTTGGGCCCGACCAGGACGCCGGCCACGAGATAGCCGACCAGCGGTGGAATGCGGAAACGGTTGGCGAGTGCGCCGAAGACGAAAGCCAGCCCCAGACCGGCGACGATGGTAGCGATAAGGGGCGTGTCATGCGGCATTGTCTATGGAGCGCCTTTCAAAATCAGTGATGTCGGATGTGCGCGCCCGAAGCCGCCGCGTGGCTGCAATATGGTGGATGGAGTGTGGGCGATGCAACCCGCAAGGAGGCGAAATCGCCCCCGATGGTGGATATACTGACCGGCGGCGCGTGAAGCCGCCGGTCAGACCTGCATGGGTGCGATGGTCCATGCCGATCTCGGCTGGCAATCGCAGGTCAAGCCGAAGATCAGGCTGCCTGCAGCAAGGTCTCGATCTCGTACAGGGCGTGATTGGTAAGCGTCTTGGGGATTTCGGCCGTGACCTTGTCCTGGACTTCCTTGTGGAGTTTCTTGCGCATGGCCCCAAGCACCAGGGGCGGAGCCACAAGGACGATGTCATCGAACTTGCCGGCGTGTGCGAGCTTGTAAAGACGTGTGGCGATCTCATCGGCGAAGCGCTCCTTGCCCAGCCTGTGCCAGTCGGTGTCCTCGACAGCGCTTCGGTGCACGGAAGGCCCATCATTGTTCCGGCCGGGGCTGTCGGTGCCCTGCTCGCGCGTCGGCGGGTTCTCCTGCTTCATCTCCTGCACCACCTCAAGGTTGGGAAATCTGTTGTCGCCGGCGTTCCTCAGGAACAGTGCTTTTTCGCCATCGGCCACCATGACCCAGATGCCATTTTTTAGATTGATCGTGTTCATGACGACTGGCTCCTTTCTTTAGACCGTCACGCAATTTCGTGAAGTGCGGTGGTCAGGTCTCGATGCAACTTAAGGACGTTTGGGCAACGCCTCGCCAACCGGTAATGTTCCAATCGAGGTGCGCGGCCGGTCCGTCATCGGGGCTAGAGTCGTTGGCGCCTTAAATCTACTAGATTGGTAGAAATTAGAAAAAACTGTTTTGCGATTTTTTTTGCAAGCGCCAAAAGATCGGAAATTCAAGGCCTGCGGCAGTGGCGCCTATCGGCGGAAAGCGCACATAGGGAATATTTTTCCCCGGCCAGCCGAGCTTACAGAAAAGCGATTGCATCCCAACAAGCGATGCGCGAGTGGGTTCCTTCTGGTTTTCCGTGCCACCGCGTAGAACTTCAATCCCATCCAGGAACTTCGCTCGCTTCATGCCTCACACCGTCCCCAAGCTCAACGCCTTCCCCGTATTCATGCGGGTTGAGGGAAAAGCCGTGGCCATCGTCGGCGGCGGCGAGGAGGCGCTTGCCAAGGCGCGGCTTATCGGACAGTCGAGCGCCGTCCTGCGCATCATTGCGCGGGACGCCGAACCGGAGCTGCTGACGTTCATAGCTCGGAGCGGTGCGACCCGCGTTGCCGCCCCTTACGAGGCCAGCCATCTTCAAGGCGCGGTGATGGTTTTTGCCGCCAGCGGCGATGAGAAACTCGACAGCCGCGTCGCGGCGGACGCACGCCGCCTCGGTATCCCGGTCAATGCCGTGGACCGGCCCGAACTTTGCGACTTCTTCACTCCGGCGCTGGTCAATCGCGCGCCGGTTGCCATTGCCATCGGCACCGAAGGGGCAGGGCCGGTGCTGGCCCAGATGCTGCGTACGCGGATCGACAGGATGCTGTCGCCTTCACTCGGATCGCTGGCAACCCTGGCTGCCGCGCTGCGCGGTGCGGCCGAGACGCTGCTGCCGAAAGGCAATGCGCGGCGGCGCTTCTGGATTGATTTCTTCACCGGTGCTCCGGCCCGCGCCGTTGAAGCCGGTGAGCTTTCGCAGGCCCATGACGCGGCTGTCGATTTGATGCTCTCCAAGGTACATGCACCAGGTCATATCGCCCTGGTCGGCGCCGGTCCTGGGGCGGAGGACCTTCTAACCCTGCGAGCGCATCGCTTGCTGATGGAGGCCGATGTCATCGTCCACGACGCACTGGTGCCGGAGCCGGTCGTCGCCATGGGCCGCCGCGATGCGGAGCGTCTGGCTGTCGGCAAGCGCAAGGGCTGCCACAGCAAGAGTCAGGCTGAAATCAATGCACTGCTGGTCGAACTCGGCCGCGAAGGCAAGCGCGTCGTGCGGCTGAAATCGGGCGACCCGCTGGTGTTTGGCCGGGCTGGCGAGGAGATGGCGGCCTTGCGCGATGCCGGCATCGCCTATGAGGTGGTCCCGGGCGTCACCGCGGCCTTTGCCGCCGCCGCCGATTTCGAACTGCCACTGACCTTGCGCGGCGTGTCGTCGTCGATGGTGTTCACGACCGGCCACGATCTCAAGGGCAATTCGCTGCCGGACTGGGCCAAGCTCGCCATCTCCGGCGCCACGGTCGCGGTCTATATGGGCCGCTCGGTGGCGGCCGAGGTAGCCAGCCGACTGATCGAAGCGGGGCTGTCAGCCGACACGGCGGTCGCGGTGGTGGAGAATGCCAGCCTCGCCAACCGGCGCCGCTTCCACGGCACGCTGGCCGATCTGCCGTCGCTGGAGGCGCGCACCGACCTGGCCGGCCCGGTGATGACCATTATCGGTGACGCGGTCGCGGGCGCCAATTTCGAGCGCTCGGAGCCGCTTGCGGCCCACAGGCACAAGGGCGCTACGGCCGTAGCCGCCGAGGGTGTCCAATCATGAAGATACTGACTGCCAATCGGCTCAGCGACGGCATTGCAGTGTGGTACGCCAATGGCGGCTGGGTCGAGACGGTGGACCATGCGGAGCTTGCCCGGGACCAGGCGGCCGAAGACCTGCTGGAGGCTATCGGCGCCAAAGCCTATGCCGACAATCAAGTGGTCGATGTCAATTTGATCGATGCGGACATCGTTGACGGCGTGGTCGAGCCGGTGCGGTTGCGCGAGAAAATCCGCGCCGCCGGCCCGACCGTCCGAGGCGATGTCGGCAAGCAGGCCGAGCGCACGGCCCAATCGGACTGAATTGAAACAGGCGGACGCGCCTTGAAAGACGAACATGTACCGCTACGATGAGTTCGACCACGATTTTGTCCAGGCCCGCGTCGCCGAGTTCAGCGACCAGGTCGAGCGCAGGCTTGCCGGCGAGATCACCGAGGACCAGTTCAAGCCGCTCAGGCTGATGAATGGCGTCTACCTGCAGCTGCATGCCTATATGCTGCGCATTGCCGTGCCCTATGGCACGCTCAGCGGCAAGCAATTGCGCATGCTGGGCCATATCGCGCGCAAATACGATAAGGGCTACGGCCATTTCACCACCCGCCAAAACATCCAGTTCAACTGGCCGGCGCTGTCTGACATTCCGGCGATCCTGGCAGACCTCGCCAGCGTGGAGATGCACGCCATCCAGACCAGCGGCAATTGCATCCGAAATGTCACGGCCGACCACTTCGCCGGTGCCGCGGCCGACGAGATTGCCGATCCGCGGCCCTATGCCGAGATCTTGCGCCAATGGTCGTCGGTGCATCCGGAATTCTCCTTCCTGCCGAGAAAATTCAAGATCGCCGTGACCGGCGCCGAGCGCGACCGCGCCGCGATCCAAACGCATGACATTGGCCTGCATCTGAAGAAGAACGCAGCCGGCGAGTTGGGTTTTGCCGTCTATGTCGGTGGCGGCCAGGGCCGCACGCCGATGGTTGCCAGGAAAATCCGCGATTTCCTGCCAGAAGCCGACCTACTGTCCTACTGCACGGCGATCCTGCGCGTTTACAATCTCAATGGACGCCGCGACAACAAGTACAAGGCGCGCATCAAGATCCTGGTCCACGAGACCGGCGTGGAGGAAATTACCCGGCAGGTCGAGGCCGAGTGGCAGGAACTGAAGGATGCGGAGCTGAAGCTGCCGGATGCCGACATCCGCGCCATCGAAGCCTATTTCGCGCCGCCGTCCCTTGCGGATCGGCCGGAAGGCGACGAGGCGGTCAAGCTTGCCCGCCTCGATTCCAAGGGTTTCTCGGAGTGGCTCGACCAGAACGTCGTGACGCATCGCCACCCCGATTACGCGGCAGTAACGATCTCGCTGAAAGGCATTGGCGAAGTGCCGGGTGACGCCTCCGCCAGCCAGATGGAAGCGGTTGCCGACATTGCCGAGAAATATGCCTTCGACGAACTGCGCGTCAGCCATGAGCAGAACCTGATCCTGCCGCATGTGGCGCGCGCCGATCTCAAGGCCGTTTATGACGCGCTCGTCGATATCGGCCTGGCGACGGCCAATTCCAACCTGATCTCCGACATCATCGCCTGCCCGGGCCTCGACTATTGCGCGCTGGCGACGGCGCGCTCGATCCCGATCGCGCAGGAGATCTCGCGCCGTTTCGCATCGCTGGAGCGGCAGCGCGAGATCGGCGAACTGAAGCTGAAGATCTCAGGCTGCATCAATGCCTGCGGACATCACCATGTCGGCCATATCGGCATCCTTGGCGTCGAGAAGAAGGGCACCGAGCTCTACCAGGTGACGCTCGGCGGCTCGGCCGACGAGAACACGTCCGTGGGAGAAATCATCGGCCGCGGCTTCAGTTCGGACGAAATCACCGACGCCATCGAGCAGATCGTCGAGACCTATCTCGGCCTTCGGCTCGACCCGCACGAGAAATTCATCGACGCTTACCGCCGTGTCGGTCCCGCGCCGTTCAAGGAGGCGCTCTATGCTGGCGAAGCCAAGGCCGCTTGACCGTATCGGCGAGGTCGATGGCGGCGCCGCCGCGAAAGCGGCGGGCCTCGACGCGCTTCACGGCCGGCTGAAGCCGATCGAGATCATCGAATTGGCTGCCGGCCATCTGTTTCATGACGAGATCGCGGCGGTCTCTTCGTTCGGCGCCGATTCTGCTGTCCTGTTGCACATGATCTCGGAGATCGACCGGTCGCTGCCGGTCCTCTTTCTCGACACCGGCAAGCATTTCGAGGAGACGCTCGATTATCGCGACGCGCTCGTCGCCGATTTCGGGCTGACCAATGTTCGGGTGATCAAGCCGGAAGAGGCGGCGCTGGAACGGATCGACCCGACAGGCAGCCTCCACCAGATCGACACCGAAGCCTGCTGCGGCATCCGCAAGGTCGAGCCGCTGGCGCGCGGCGTTGCGCCGTTCCGTGCGTGGCTCACAGGCCGCAAGCGCTTCCAGGCTTCGACGCGGGCGGCGTTGCCGGTCTTCGAGGCGGTGGGCCCGCGCATCCGCATCAATCCGCTGGCGCATTGGACGACATCCGATCAGGCCGATTACATGCGTGCGCATGCGCTGCGCGAAAATCCGCTGGTCGCCTATGGATATTTGTCGATAGGCTGCTTTCCCTGCACCCAGCCGGTGCAGCCGGGCGAGGATGCGCGCAGCGGCCGCTGGGCCGGCCATGCCAAGACCGAGTGCGGCATTCACCTGTCGGGACTGGAAGTTTCGCTGACCGACGCCTCATTGTAGTTCTTCCTGCCTGGGAATTTTTGATGACCGAGTTGACCGCGGGGACCTCCACCCGCCTCTGGACCCCGAAAGGTTTTTGCGAGGATGAGTGGGCTCATGCCGACAGTGCCGAGGCACTGTCCGGCAATGGCCGTTTCATCCTGCCGCTGCAGGCCTTTCTAGACCTGGACCCCGAGGTGCGGCGGGCAGCCAAGGAACGGCTCGGGGTCGCGTTGCAGCCCGGCGACCAGCTTGACAAGATAGCCGACCTGCTCGACCAGTTGTCGCTGGTGGCGCTGGCGTTCCCAGCCTTCAGCGACGGCCGTTCCTTCTCCAAGGCTGAATTGCTGCGCAGCCGCTATCGTTTCGAAGGGGCAGTGCGGGCAACGGGGCAGGTGCTTGTCGACCAGTTGCCGCACATGCTGCGGCTGGGGTTCGATGAGTTCGAGATCTCGAATCCCGTCCTGTTGAAACGGCTGCAGGAAGGCCGCGTCGGCGGGCTCGGACTCTACTACCAGCCGGCCGCCGTGCCGGAGCCCAAGGGACCGAAATATTCCTGGCGGCGGGTCCGAGCCGGCTGACGAAGAGGCATTCTCTCAGAAGTAGCGTTTCAGGTTACCGCGGATGCGATCCAGCACGGTGTCGCCGGAGAGGTCGGGCACGAACGCCCTGCCCGTGATCGCTTCATAGGCCCGCGCGTAGACTCGCGAGGCCTGCTCGACGATTTCGTCGGGAATGCTGGGGATCGGGTCCTTGTATGGGTCGCATTGGGCCGAGACCCACGAGCGGATGAAATCCTTGTCGAAGCTTTCCGGCCTCGCACCGCTTTCGAGCGCCTGCTGATAGCTCGCCGCGATCCAATAGCGGCTGCTGTCCGGCGTGTGGATCTCGTCGGCGAGGACGATCGTCCCGTCCTTGTCGACGCCGAACTCGTATTTGGTGTCGGCGAGGATCAGGCCGCGTTCGGCAGCGCGCCACTGGCCTCGGGCAAACAGCTGCAGGGCGTAGGTCGACACTGTCTGCCACTGCTCGGGCGTGAGAAGACCCTGGCTGAGGATCTCGGCTTCGGAGAGGGGCTCGTCATGGTTGCCGTCGAAAGCCTTGCTCGTCGGAGTGATGATCGCCTCACGCAGCTTTTCATTCGCCCGCAGCCCATCGGGCAAAGTCGTTCCGTACATGGTTCGCTCGCCGTTCCTGTATTTGGTCAGGATCGACGTGCTGGTGGTTCCCGCGAGATAGCCGCGGACGACGATCTCCACCGGCAGGATTTCGAGCCTGGTGCCGACGACGACATTCGGGTCGGGATAGTCGAGAACGTGATTGGGGCAGATGTCGGCGGTTTCCTCGAACCAATAGCGGGCGATCTGAGTGAGGATCTCGCCCTTGAAAGGGATTGAGGTCAGGATGACGTCGAAGGCGCTGATGCGATCGGTGGCGATGATGATGCGTCGCCCGTCCGGCAGATCGTAGTTTTCCCGCACCTTGCCGCTGTAGCGGTTCGGAAGTTCGGGAATGTAGGCGTCTGAAAGAACGCGCGGATTGCTCATCGTCACATGCCGTTTGCGGGTGATCCCGCAAGCTGCATAAAGCGCGAAGGGCGATCCTTCAATGCCGGCCGGCTCTAAACCGCCAGTCGTGCCTCGCGAAACGACACGAGCTTCCTGCGGTTTTCATCCCATAACGCCAGTTTGACGCAGCGCAGGCTGTCGAGAAGGGTGACGCGGCCGATGCCGCGCAGTTCCGGATAATCGCGCAGCACTTCCTGCAGGCGGTAACCGGGCACCTTGGCGGAGAGGTGGTGCACGTGGTGGACGCCAATGTTGCCGGTGAACCAGTTCAGCACCGGCGGCAGGTCATAATAGGACGAGCCGTGCAAGGCGGCATGCTGGAACTCCCATTCGGAGTCCTTCGACCATTCGGTCTCCTCGAACTGGTGCTGCACGTAGAACAGCCAGATGCCGGCCGAACCAGCGAGGATGACAATCGGCAGGTGAACCACCAGAAATGCACCCAGCCCGACGAACCAGATCAGCGCTGACGATGCGACCAGAATGGCAAGATTGGTGGTCATGGATGACACCCAGGGCGTCAAACCGCCGCGCATCATGCCGACCGGCAGCCTGTGCTCGAAGATGAAGAGCCATGTCGGGCCTAAACCGAACATCACCAGCGGATGGCGATAGAGACGATAGGCGAGACGGCCCCGCCATGACATCTGCCGGTATTCGGCAACGGTCAGCGTTCTGATATCGCCCATGCCGCGCTCGTCCAGATTGCCGGCGCTGGCGTGATGGGTGGCATGCGCCCGCCTCCAGCAATCATATGGCGTCAGCGTGAGGATGCCGAGCGCGCGGCCTATCCAGTCGTCGGCGTATCGGTTGGCGAAGAAGGAGCCGTGGCCGCAATCGTGCTGGATCATAAAAATCCGCACCAGGAATCCGGCCGCCGGGAGGATCAGAATCAGTCCCCACCAATGACCATAGGCATAGGCCGCCGAGGACAGTGCCCATAGGGTGGCAAACGGAATGAGGGTGATGGCGAGTTCGACGGCGCTACGACGCCTGTCAGGCTTCTTGTAACGCGCCAGGACCTTGAGCCAGGCGCGCTTGCTGTGGGCAGCCGCCTCCGGAGAAATCATGTTCATCAGGAAGCATAAGCGGCGCGTCACGCCGCCGCAAGGGACGGATCACGCGAAATTACTGTGCGTAATTGTCGCGCAAGATTAGAACCGCTACTGCGGACGCCAGTTGTCGTTCTCGACCTTATCGAGGCGGTCAAGCAGTTCCTTGAAGTGGTCAGGCACATCCGCATCGGCGTGGAAGGCCGGCAGATTGCGCAGGAAACGCGTCGTCGCCTCGGCGCCGAACTGACGCCTGACATCGGCGGCGAGCCTCCCTGCCTTTTCCGCTTTGTTGTGGGTCATCATCATTGAATTCCTGTGTCGGCTCCCAAACTCTCCCGGCAAGGTAATGGTTCCGCCTGCACGCCTTGGATGCAAGCAAAGGCGACCGATACGGTAAAATTTGAATTAAAATCGAATTGATGCGCCGTTCGCTGTCTGATGCGGCGACAGGCCTTCCGCAATCGCTTACCCCTTGATTTTTGGCTGCCAAACCTCGATATCGGGCTCAAAATCCATACCATTCAAGATGACGGGAAATGGCGATGAGCGACCAGGCAAAAGACGAACGCGCGCCCGAAGAACTCGAGGTGCCCCAAGCCAATGCCGAACGCATGGAAGGCACCGATGGCGACTATGAAGCGCTGGTGCGGCTGATGAAGGAAAACGAGGAATTGAAGGACCGGGCGTTGCGGGTGGCGGCCGAGATGGAGAACCTGCGCCGCCGCACCGCGCGCGACGTGCATGACGCGCGAACCTACGCGGTTGCCAATTTCGCCCGCGACATGCTGTCGGTGTCTGACAATCTGCGTCGTGCGCTCGACGCCATCCCCGCGGAAGCCAAGGCCTCGGGCGACGCCGGCTTCAAGGCCTTGATCGAAGGCGTCGACCTCACGGAGCGCGCCATGCTGTCGGCGCTCGAACGGCACGGGGTCAAGAAACTGGCACCGGAAGGCGAGAAGTTCGACCCGAATTTTCACCAGGCGATGTTCGAGGTACCAAACCCGGATGTCCCCGCCAACACCGTGGTGCAAGTGGTGCAGCCCGGCTATTCGATCGGGGAGCGCGTGCTGCGCCCGGCCATGGTCGGGGTCGCCAAGGGCGGACCAAAGTTGGCCGCCGAGGCGCCTGTCGAACCTGGCCCTGTCAATGAGCAGGCCGAGAAGGACGCTTGATAGCGAGTGGCAGATAGCGAGTAGCGGGTAGGAAAGGATACTAATCCGCGGCTTCGTGCTATTGCACCAGCTGCGTATCCCTCATCCGTACTCGCTCAGCTCATGAATCCCATCGCGCTTCTCGACTATGCCGGCGTGGCCGTCTTCGCCGCGACCGGCGCGCTTGCGGCATCACGCAAGCAACTCGACATTATCGGCTTTCTGTTCCTCGCCAGCGTCACCGGCATCGGTGGCGGTACGTTTCGCGATGTCATCTTGAATGTGCCGGTTTTCTGGGTGGGAAATCGCGACTATGTGCTGATCTGCGCGGTGGTGGCTGTGCTGGTGTTCTTCACCGCGCATCGCGTCGAATCCCGCTACAAGCTGCTGCTCTGGCTCGATGCCATCGGGCTTGCGGCGTTTTCCGTCATGGGCGCGGCCAAGGGGCTCGCTATCACCGGCTCGCCCGTTGTTTCGATCATCACCGGGATGCTGACTGCCACTCTCGGCGGCATATTGCGTGATCTGCTGGCCGGCGAGCCGTCCGTGCTGTTGAGACCCGAAATCTATGTCACGGCCGCGCTCGTCGGCGCCGCAATCTTCACGGCAGGCGATGTCGCGGGCCTGCCGCAGTTTGTTTCAGGTTTGGGCGGGTTCGCGGCGGCACTCGTGGTGCGCGGCGGCGCCTTGTGGTTCGGCTGGGCGTTTCCGGCGTATAAGAGCCGGCCTGGCCGGCGGCCGGAAGATATTCCGTAAGCGCAACGAAGAGCGAATAGTCGGTAGTCCGTGGCGAATAGGACGACGCTCGCAGGAGTGCAGTCCCCACTCACCATTCACTATCGCTACGCCGCGAAGCGTTGCGCCTCGCCGCCATAATAGTTGACGTAACGGGCGCCGATCTCCTTGACCGGCATGACGATGAAAACGTCTACGGTCGAGAATTCGCGATCGATGACGCAGCCGTCACCGATGCGCGCCCCGACGCGCAGATAGCCCTTGACCAAGGGCGGCATCGCCGCGATGGCCGCCTTTGAATTGACCGCCTCGATCGGCATCAGGTCCATCGTACAGTAGCGGCCCGACACGGCACGCACGTCCCAGGCGGAGTTCGTCCGGCAATGGTGGGCGAGATAGGAGAGCGCTTCGGCATGGGCGGCTGGCACGGTGCCGTGGAAAGACGCACAGCCGGTCATCACGCCGATCTCGTAGTGGTTGATGTAGGCCCATATGCCTTGCCACAGCGCCTCGATGGTGCGCTTGGAGCGATATTCGGGGAGAACGCAAGACCGGCCAAGTTCGAGAAAACGCTGGCCTGGGTGGCGGGCGATGAGCTTGGTCAACTCGAATTCGCCCTCAGAATAGAAGCCGCCGGCCGCAGCGGCGATTTCCTGCCGCAGCAGACGGTAGGTGCCCACGATGCGCCGGTGCTCGGGGCCGGACAGCGTCGTATCGAAAACGAGCAGATGGTCGCAGAGCGGATCGAAGCGATCGGCGTCGCGGCGATCCTGCGCCTGGAACTGTTCCTTCCTGGCGCCAAGCTCGTCGTAGAAGACCCGGTAGCGGACTTCCTGAGCGGCTGCGATCTCCGCCTCGTTTCGGGCGAGACGCACTTCGAGGTTGCCGATCCGGCCGAGTGGCGCGCCCTTTATGACGGAATCAACGTTCCGACCGGCAAGCATGGCGTTGCCGGCGTTGGGTCGAGTGTCACATTCCGGCATAACTGTATGCACGAGTGATTCTCCTTCGAGCCATCCCTCTTGGCACGGGGATACGGTGTAGGTGCAACAGGATTGTGACAGTACCGTGATACGCCGTCGCGGGCAATACTTCGTCGGCTCGCGACTAAGTCAACCGGCTATGTTACGCGCCCAGCCGTCACTCGAGGCGGCGACCTGACCCTCGACGGCGTCGACCAGTGCGTCGGGGTCGAGCGGCTTGGTGACGAAGCCGCTGGCGCCATGGGCAAGCACCGCGTGGCGCGTCTTTTCCTGGCTATCGGCCGACAGCACCATGATCGGCACCGGCGGCATCGAGGTCTCCTCCTCATGACGGCGGATGGCGGCGATCGCGTCCAATCCATCCATGACCGGCATGTGCAGATCCATCAGAATCACGTCGAAACGGTGCTTGTGAGCTGCATCGGTGACTGCTTCGACGGCGGCCTTGCCGTTGCCGACAACTTTGACGCGGTGCCCCGCCTTCAGCAGCGTGGCGCGGGCAAGCATGGCGTTGATATCGTTGTCTTCGGCTATCAGCACCGAAAGGCCGCGGTGGCGGCCGCCGGCGCGAGGCGCCGAAGATCGGCGTTTTTCTGGCTGCGGCTGAGCAAGGGCGGCGGCCTGACTGCTTAGCAGCACGCGCAGGAGCGTTGCGCCCCGCACCGGCCGGGCCAGGAAGGTCGCGTAGCCGCTGGCGCGGAACTCGCCAAGCATGCCGCGATCCGTGGGCGCGATCAGCGTGATGGCCTCGCAGTCGGGGAATCCGCCCTGGCGCAGGCGCTTGAGTAGCCTGCCGTCGCTTTCCTCGAGTGCCGCATCGACCAGGAGCACGTCGCAACCGGCGGCGAAGCGGGCGGCCTGGGCGGCGCTGGCGGCGACGTCGACGGCGCCGCCACTGGCGCGGATGGTTCGCGCTATTGCCTCAGCTTCGACGGCGTTTTTCGACACGATCACGGCGCGCCTTCCCACGAGCGCGCTTTCACGGCCACGTGGCGGCGCCGTCGGCGCTATCGCCGGAATTTCGAAGATGAATTCCGACCCCTGGCCAATTCGGCTGGAGACGGAAATCGCCCCGCCCATGGCAATTACCAGGCGTTTGGAGATGGCGAGGCCAAGCCCGGCTCCGCCATGCGTACGCGTAGAGGTGCCGTCGGCCTGCTCGAACTCCTCGAAAATGCGCTCCAAATCCTGGTCGAGCATACCGGGGCCGGTGTCGGAAATGGTGAAGCAGACGCGATCCTCGGTCTCAGTCCGCGACAGCGAGATGGCGACCAGGACGCCCCCTGCGTCGGTGAACTTTATGGCGTTGCCGATCAGGTTGAGCAGCACCTGCCTGACCTTGCCCGGATCGGCGGTGATCAGTTGCGGGACGTCGAGTTCGACATGGCAGCCAAGGCCGATGCCCTTTGCGAAGGCGCGGGCGGCGAGCAGTTCGATGATGTTGTCGGCGATCTCGCGAACCGACATGGGTTGCGGTTCCGGATCGAAGCGCCCGGCTTCTATCTTGGAATAGTCGAGCAGGTCCTCGATCAGGGCAAGCAAGGCGCTCGCCGACGTCGATACGGCGCCGACATAGGTCTGCTGCTCGGGCGACAGGCTGGTGTCGGCCAGCAACCTGGCCATGCCCATAATGCCGTTCATCGGCGTGCGGATTTCATGACTGACGGTGGCGAGAAAGCGCGATTTGGCCAGGCTGGCATATTCCGCCCGCTCGCGAGCGGTGATCAGCGAGGATTCGGCGCGTTTTCGGGCTGTGATATCGCGGGCAATGGCGCGGTGCGAAACGGCGCCGCTTTCCTTTTCGCGCACGGACAGTTCGATCCAGGAAAACCAGCGCGGACCGCTTGGCGTACGGATGGCGACATCCGTGGAACTCAGGCACTCATGGTCGGAAAAGGCGGCATCGGGCACGATGCCGACGTCTATGCCCAACTCCGCCAGGGTCTTGCCGGCAAGATCGCGTTGGTCGCTTCCGACAAGATCCGCAAACACCTTGTTGGCATAGACGATATGGCCGTCGCGGTCGCGATGGATGACAAGGTCGCCAAGCGCGTCGATCAGGCCGCGGAAACGCTCCTCGCTTTCCTGCATCTCCCACATGCGATCGGCCAGCGTCTCGATCTCGGCGCGGCTGCGGGCGGTCGTCTGGTCGAGAAGCACAGCTGTGCGATGTTCTTTCCGGCTGGTGCGCAGATGCGCGATAATGCCGGCAATGCCGGTTGCCAGCAGGCCGACGCTGATGAACACCGGTGCGCCGGTCAGATGCGCCAGGCCAGCCAGCACGATGACGACGACGAAGATCAGGAAGGGCAGGCCGTGGCCCCTTGGGGGCCGCCGCTTGGGGGCCGCCGGGGGTGACGCGACGGGAGCCCGCGTCGCCGCAGCCCCATCGACCCCGTCCCCCGTTGCCGTCAGTTGGCTGTCCGATTCCGCAGTCATAGGAACTGCTTGCCAGACAGACATTATTGAAAATTGCGGCGGATCGTTCGAATTTTACAGAAGAACATTTTTGCCCGACGATCCGAATGGTCAGGCAGAGCCACCGCACAGTCGGTCGCTTTACATGTCGACGACGACGCGGCCGCGAATCCTGCCTTCGACGATGTCGCGCGCGGCATCGATGATGCCATCGAAGCCGATGGTCGTGGAAAGCCCGGCGAGCTTGCGCGAATCGAGGTCGGTTCCAAGGCGCCGCCACGCTTCGAGGCGGATCGGCTTGGGCGCCATCACCGAATCGATACCCAGCAGGGAGACACCGCGCAGGATGAAGGGGGCAACGCTTGCCGGCAGATCCATGCCGCCAGCCATGCCGCAAGCAGCCACCGCGCCGCCATAGGAGGTCATGGACAGCACATTGGCCAGCGTCTGGCCGCCGACCGCGTCGACGCCGCCTGCCCAGCGCTCCTTAGCCAGCGGCCTGGCCGGTTGCGCGAGTTCGTCGCGGGTGATCACCTCGGCAGCACCGAGATCCATCAAATAGGAACTCTCGGCGGCGCGGCCGGTGGAGGCGATGACGTGATAGCCGAGGCCGGACAAGATCGAGACCGCGACCGAGCCGACCCCGCCGGCCGCTCCCGTCACGATGACGGGGCCGCGATCCGGCACGATGCCGTGCCGCTCCAGCGCCATGACGCACAGCATGGCGGTGTAGCCCGCAGTACCGATCGTCATCGCGTCGTGCGCGCTCATTCCCTCGGGCAAGGGAACCAGCCAGTCGCCCTTGACGCGGGCCCGGCTGGCGAATGCGCCATAGTGGGTTTCACCGACGCCCCAGCCATTGAGGATCACTTGGTCGCCCTTGCGCCAGTCGGGATGGGAAGAGGCGGTGACCGTGCCGGCCAGATCGATGCCCGGCACCAGCGGCCAGCGGCGGATCACCGGCGCCTTGCCGGTGATCGCAAGGCCATCCTTGTAGTTCACGGTGGTCGCCTCGACCGCGATGGTGACGTCGCCTTCCATCAGGTCGGCCTCGGTGAGGTCCGTCACCGCTACCGACTGTTTTTTCTCGGCGTCGCGCGAGACGAGGATGGCTTTGAAGGTGTCGGACATGTTGTCTCCTCAGTCTTGCTGGCGACATGGGACTGTGCGGCGCTCGGGGCGCGGGGTCAATCGTTCAGGCGCCGGGATCCTGTGGCTTGGGTTCACGCCGCCAGCCGAAGAATTCGTCCAGGACGACCATCGCCGCGCCGACCGAAATGAAGGCGTCGGCAAGGTTGAAGACGGCGAAGGACCACACCGGCGTGTGAAAGAGGATGTAATCGATGACGTGGCCGTGCACCGCGCGGTCGATCAGATTGCCCAGCGCGCCGCCGACAATCAGCGCGAAGCCGATGCGCGCGGCGACCTGGGACGGCGCGATCCGTGTCGCAAGGAACAGCACGAAGGCGACGACGGCCAGGGAAATGCCGATCAGGCCGATGTCGCCGAAGGACGCGAACATCGAAAAGGCGATGCCGGTGTTGTAGGTGCGAAACAGCGCCAGGAAAGGCACGAGGTCGAGCTTTTCCTGAAAGGGCAGACCGGTCTCGACGAGGTTCTTTATCCACTGGTCGAGCGCGATGGTCGCGGCGACCAGCAACGCGTAGGGAAACCATGATTTCACAGCGGGGACCTCACGGGCGGGCAAACCTTCATTGCAGGTCCACTATGGGTTCTAGCTTCAGCGCACCGCGGCGGATCTCGAACAGCATGATGCCGGTGGCGACCGCAAGATTGAGGGAATCGGCACGGCCCGCCTGGGGGATCCTGAGCAGCCTGTCGCAGCTTGCCGCCAAGGTCTCCGGCAGCCCCTGCTGCTCGTTGCCCATCATCAGCAGCACCGGACCCCGGGAAAAATCGACCGAGCGGTAGTCGACGGCCCCTTTCAGATGCGTGCCGGCGACGAGCCCTGAAAACCCGCCACGCCAGGCCAGGAAAGCTTCGGTCGTCGTCCTGGCGACCGGGACGGCGAAGATCGAACCCATGGTGGCGCGCACCGTCTCCACCGAGAACGGGTCGGTGGTGTCGCCGACCAGGATGATGCCCTTGGCGCCGACGGCATCGACGGTACGGATCACCGTGCCGAGATTGCCGGGATCGCGCACCCGGTCGAGCGCCACCCAGACATCGCCATTGTCGGCGCGGACGTCTTTCAGAGCCAGGTATCTCTGCGAAAAGACACCGACAACCATCTGCGGATTGTCGCGCCGGGTGATGGCGACAAGCACCTTTTCGGAGACTTCGAGCACCGTGCCGCCGGCCGCAACCGTGCGCGCCGCGACCTTCTCCACCGCCGGGTTGCCACGTCCGGCCTTGGCGAAAACCAGCGTCTTGATCTGCCAGCCGAGATCGAGCGCATCGATGACCAGTTTCAGGCCCTCGGCCATGAAGGCGTTCTGCTGGTCGCGGAATTTCTTCAGTGCCAGGGCCTTGATGTCCTTGATCAAGGGATTGGCGAGGCTGGTGACTTCCTTCACCTGCCCCGGCGCGCCAATATGCCGTTCATTCATTGGGCCACCCAGCGCGAAAACAGCGAGGTCGAAAGCGCCCGGCCGGCGGACTTCTCGCGGATGATCAGCTCGCCCGATTCGACCTTTCCACCCATGCCGGCGAAGGTGTCGCGCATCAGGGCGTGAATGGCGAAGAAGGAGGCGCGGATCGAATAGGCGGTCAGCACCACGGCAAGCGGCTTGGGCGTCAGGATCGAGCGGCAGAGGTCGGTCAGGTTGGGGAGATCCTCGAACAACTGCCAGACCTCCCCCTTGGGGCCGCGGCCATAGGCCGGCGGATCGAAGAGCACGATGTCGTAGCGGCTGCCGCGGCGCTCCTCGCGCTCGGCGAATTTCACCGCGTCGTCGACGATCCAGCGGATCGGCTTGCCGCCGAGCCCGGCCATTTCCTGGTTTTCGCGGGCCCAGCCGATCGCCTTCTTCGATGCGTCGACATGGGTGACCTCGGCGCCCGCGCGCGCCGCCACCAGCGAGGCAAGGCCGGTATAGCCAAACAGGTTCAGCACCTTGACGGGCCGTCTGGCGGCCGCGATCAGGCCGGCCATGTGGTCCCAATGCGATGCCTGTTCGGGGAAGATGCCGACATGGCGAAACGAGGTGAAGCGGCCGAGATAATCGATGCCGTCATGCTTCATCGGCCAGGTTTCGCCGAGCGGGGTCGCGGGGAAGCGCCAGCGGCCGATGCCCTCCTCGTCCGTATCGCCGGTAAAGACGGCGTCGGCGCGCTGCCAGTCCGTCGCCGGCAGGGCTTTTTGCCAGATTGCCTGGCCCTCGGGCCGCACGATACGGTAGGGGCCATATTGTTCGAGCTTCTGGCCTGCGCCACTGTCGAGCAACGCATAGTCGGCATTGGGAGCGACTTCCAGGATCACGGGAAGCTGCTCAGCCGGGAGGACGCCTTCGCGGCGGCTCAGGATGCGTTGGGGCGATTTGGGCTCGGCGCGGTCGTCCGCGTTTGCCTCAAGCCGATTGCGCGGTTGCGCATCGGGTCTGGCCGTAACGGAGCCGCTGCGCGGACGTGACGGGTCCGCCGCGCCCTTTGCGGATGGATGCGGACGGTTGTCGCGGCGTTTGTCGCGAAAGGACTTCAAGCGGGGGCAACTCCGAGCGGCGTGGCCGCTTTTGACATAGGGCAACCGGCTTCGCAACCAAGTCCGACATGTCGGCCTTCCCGGTTGCTGGCGACCGATGGTGGACCGACAGCAAATAAACAGGCAAATCTGCCGAATGTCCCGCTCCGAACGCCTGCTCGACCTGATCCAGACGCTGCGTCGGCACCGCCGGCCTGTGAGCGGGCGGGCGCTGGCCGATGAGCTCGGGATTTCGATCCGCACACTCTATCGCGACATCGCCACGCTGCAGGGTCAGGGCGCCCCGATCGAAGGTGAGGCGGGGCTAGGCTATGTGCTCAAGCCCGGCTTCATGCTGCCGCCGCTGATGTTCAGCGACGAGGAGATCGAAGCCATCGTGCTCGGCTCGCGCTGGGTCGCCAAGCAGCCGGACCGGCGTCTGTCGGCCGCCGCCGCCAATGCGCTGGCCAAGATCGCCGCCGTTCTGCCAGACGATCTGCGCGCGGATCTCGATGCCTCCACCTTGCTGGTGGGACCGCCGGCGAAGACAGTTGAGGGCATCGACCTTGCCGTGGTGCGGCAGGCTATCCGCCGCGAACGCAAGCTCGACCTCTTATACCGCGATGCCGGCGGTGCCGCTTCGCACCGTGTCGTCTGGCCGTTTGCACTGGCCTTTTTCGACAAGGTGCGGGTGGTGGTGGCGTGGTGCGAGATGCGGCAGGATTTCCGCCATTTTCGCGCCGACCGCGTAGTTCAACTTGAGCCGATCGATATACGCTGTCCGCGTCGCCGGCAGGTCCTGCTCAAGGAATGGCGGGCAACGCTGGATAAGCCGCGCGGCTCGTGACGGCTGCTGCCAGAAACTGACAGTGGCCAGATATAGGTTCTCCAGGTCGTTGCAAACAGCTTGGAGAGCAGACATGACCACCCCGAATTTCGTCATTCTCTATGTCGACCAGCCGCTCGAGAGCGGAGCCTTTTACAGCGCGCTGCTGGGTCGCGAGCCGGTAGAAAGCTCGGCCACATTCGTGCTGTTCGTGCTCGACAAGGGGTTCAAGCTCGGCCTCTGGTCGCGGCATACGGTCGAGCCGGCGGCGTCTGCGGCGGGTGGGGGTGTGGAGATCGTTTTTGCGCTGGAGACGGCTGACGCCGTCGACGCCGCTCATGCCGATTGGTCGGCGCGCGGACTTCAGATTCTACAAGCGCCCACCGATATGGATTTCGGCCGCTCCTTCGTTGCACTCGATCCCGATGGCCATCGCCTGCGCGTCTACTGGCTTTCCAATGAGGACCAGGCCGATGCAGAGAAGAAATGAGCGCTCACTGGATCGCGGTGGCCTCGGCCGAACATGTCCTACGCGGCCGAGCGGGCGGCTTCATGCAGGTAACCACGGCAAAGCCGCGCCTTTGCGCCGGGTCAAGCCCGGCGACCGCATCATCTATTATTCGCCCACCACCATCCTCGGCGAAAGGGACGGCCTGCAAGCCTTCACGGCGATCGGCACGATGCGGGACGGCGAGCCCTATCAGGGCGACATGGGATCAGGCTTCACGCCGTTCCGCCGCGACGTCGAGTGGGCGAGCGCGCAGGAGGCGCCGATCAAGCCGTTGCTCGACAGGCTGGAGTTCACCGCCGGTCGACCGAACTGGGGTTATCAGCTACGCTTCGGACTGTTCGAGATCAGCGATCACGATTTTGGGCTGATCGCCGAAGCGATGGGCGCCGCCGTTGGCCTTAAAGGCGACGTTGCTTGAGCGATCTATAGACGGCAATGCCGGCGGCAAGGTCCTCGAGAGCCGCGCCGACCGACTTGAACAAAGTGATTTCACTGGCGCTCTCGCGACCTTTCTTCTGGTCGCGCGCCAGCTCATGCAGGTCGGAGACGATGGCGTCCGCCTTCAACACCCCGGAGGCCAGGGGCTGGACGATGTCGCCGGCTTCCTTGGTGGCGCCGGCGCGTGTATCGACATAGACGCGGGAGCGCGCGATAGCGTCATCGTCGCTTTCGCGCATATCAGGCGTAAAGCCGCCGACGAGGTCGACATGGGTGCCGGGGCGCAGCAATGCGCCCTTGATAAGCGGGGTTGTCGTGATCGTCGCCGATGAGATGATGTCGGCCTCGCCGATCTCGGCATCGAGATCGCTTGCCGCGCTTGCCGGCAACCCTTCCGCGCGGAGCTGCGCCGCGACTTTTTCGGCATTGGCCAGTGTGCGGTTCCAGATGCGGATGCTCTGGATCGGACGCACGGCGCTGTGCGCCTTGGCGAGAAACGGCGACAGAGCACCGGCTCCGACCACCAGCAGCCGCGAGGCATCCTCACGGGCCAGATAAGACGCCGCGAGCGCCGAAGCGCAGGCGGTGCGCCATTGCGTCAGACGCTGGCCGTCGATCATGGCTTCGGGTTCGCCGGTGACGCCATTGAGCAGGAGATAGAGGCCCATGACGGCGGGTTTGCCAAGGGCATTGTTGTCGGGCGAGACGGTGACGATCTTGACGCCGATGTGGCCACCAGCCGAACTGCCCGGGCCGTGGAAATCGGTCCAGGCCGGCATCAGAAGCAGGGTGGAGGCCGCCCCGTCCGGCCGCTCGACGCTGTGATGGTGACGGACCGGCTGCACGGCCCCGTCACGAAATGCCGCACGCAGCGTTTCGACCAGTCCGGGAAAGGTCAGCGCATGATCGACCTCGGCGGCCGAAATGGTCAGCATGAAAAGCTCCGTGGATGCGAAGAGCCCCGCAGGTGGATCACGCCGTCGGCTTCGGCAATGCCGGCCCCGGTGCCTGTCCTTGGCTATGGCCGTGCTGGGTCGAGGGGGCGCGGTTGACCACCTGGCGCAGATTTTCGGCCTCGACGCCGCGCTGGCGCGCCAGCTTGCGGTAGCGGCCCTGCTTGACCCAGGTCGCCAGGCTTCCGACGATCATGCCGACGGCCAGCGCCAGGAACAGGAAGATGAACAGCGGCAAGCTCAGCGTCAGCTTCGGATTGCCGGGATTGAACGGGTCCAGCGTGAAGGCCACCAGTTCGCGATTGGCGACGGCGAGCGCGACCAGGATGATTGCCAGGGGCACGAAGATGACGATGAGGATGAAGCGATTGAACATGATGTTTTCCGTCGGAAGCTGGCGCGCGCGCCGCTTACTTGCCGCCGTTCAGCCTTTCACGCAGCTCCTTGCCGGTCTTGAAGAACGGCACCCATTTCTCCTCGACCTCGACGGATTCCCCCGTACGCGGGTTGCGCCCGGTCCGGGCAGGGCGGTTCTTCACCGAAAAAGCACCGAAACCGCGCAGCTCTACCCGGTTGCCCTCGGCGAGCGCGTCGGTGATCTCGTCGAAGATCGCGCCAACGATGTTTTCGACATCGCGCAGGAAAAGATGCGGATTGCGCGTGGCAATAATCTGAACAAGTTCGGACTTGATCATGAGACGTGTCCCCGTGAAAGCAGTTCGGTCAGAATATGAGGATGATTTTATTTGCTTTTTTCACTTGTCCCAAATGGCATCTCAAGGGTGCCAGACGGAAACGAGACCGTCAAGAAACAAGCGGTCGGCGCCCAATTCTTGCATGATGTCGCCGCTGGAGACCGGCAGGCCGAGCGCGGCGCCGATTGTCCGCACCATCGCCTTCGAGAACAGGAAGCCGCCGCGCCCTTCCTTGCTCTTCCATTCGATCACGTCGAGCTTGGCGTCGACGCCCTTCGTCGCCAGCCAGTCGACTGCTTCCTTTTCGCCACCGACGGCGTCGACCAAGCCATTGGCGAGCCCCTGGCGACCGGTGAAGATCGAGCCGTCGGCCAGCGCCAGCGCCTGCTCGTGGGTCATCTTGCGGCGCTCGGCGACGATGCCGACGAACCAGTCGTAGCTGTCGAGGATAAGCTTACGGACCATGGCGCGTTCCTCGTCATTGGTCGGCTTGAACGGCGAAGGCGCGGCTTTCAGCGGCGAGGATTTCACTTCCTCCAGCTTGACGCCGAGCTTGTCCATCAGGCCGCTGACGTCGGGATACTGGATCAGCACGCCGATGGATCCGACAATCGAGGTCTTGCGAGCCACGATATGGTCGGCTGCGCTGGCGATCATGTAGCCTGCCGATGCGGCGAGCGTGCCGACTTCCGCCACCACGGGCTTGTCGGCGGCCAGCTTGCGCACCTCTTCGAAGATCGATTCACCGCCGACGGTGGTTCCGCCGGGGGAATCGATCGACAGGATCACGCCCTGCACCTTCGACGACAGGCGAATGCTCTCCAGCCGCTCGATCAGCTCCTCGTCCTCGGTGATCGTGCCTTCGATCCTGACCTTGGCGATATGGTTGACGGCGGAGCCGTTGAATCCGTCTCCCTGGAGCCAGACTGCAAGCGCGATCACCGCCAGAGCGACAATGGCAATGGCGGCGGCGCGCCAGAATGTCAGCTTGCGGCGCAAGCGGCGGCGGTCGATGAGGTCGTCGGCTCTCAATGCCATGGTCAGCCTTTCAGTCGGCGGGAGGAAAAGCTTTTAGACCATGAACCGCGCATCGGGAAGCAATCTCTCGCCGCATGCGACGCCGCGCCCCTCGACGGTCTGGTGGAGGCAGGATCGGCCTACCGCATCGCCCCCGGGACCATTCGCCGAAGCGAGGCCAATCGCGGCTGGTTGCGATGGATGCCAGGTCGGCAGGAGTGGCCATCGCCGATAAATTTGCCGCCACGCACCGGTTTCTGCTATGAATCACGTGCAGTTGTGCCGATCTCATTTTCATCGGTACAAAGGCGGCTGTCACATTTTCGCGGTTTTCGTCGGCTTGTGCTTGCTTGGGAGCGCCGGCGTCCCACCTATAGGCGGTTAGGCGGTGCCCCGGCGGGCAGGGTTTGAAGAAAGCAGTGATGTTAGCGCGAGCGATTGAACCGACCAACGCCGAGACGGGGTTGGCTGCCCCGGCGGACGCCCCGACGCGCGGCGCCGCGTTCGACCGTGCGCGCCGCCATTCTCGCCGTGTGCGCGTTCTCAAATGGGCTGTGCCACTGACGGCGGCGGTGATCGCCATCGCCTTCCCGGTCTATTCCTACCTGGCCGCGCCGGTTTCCATCTCGATTCAGTCCGACGGCACCGGGTTTTCGAATGGCAAGCTGGTGATGTCAAACCCCAGGCTGAATGGGTTCACCAAGCAAAAGCAACCCTATTCCATGACGGCGCTGCGCGCCATCCAGGACGTCAGCACGCAAGGCATCATCGAACTTGAGGGCATAGACGCCAAGGTGCCGGTCGCGCCAAACAATGTGGTCGCGGTCAAGGCCTCGCACGGCACTTATGATCGCGACGGCAATACGATGGACCTGAAGTCCGAGGTCACGATCACTGCCAGCGACGGCTTGCAGGCAAAGTTCAAATCTGTCTTCCTCGACATGGGCAAAGGCACTATGAAGACGGACAACCCTGTCGACGTCAGCCGTGGCGGTGCACGCATCACGGCTGACTCGATGTCGGTTCAAGACAACGGCAAAGTTCTGATTTTCGAAAACAAAGTTCGCGTCAACATCGATTCCGCAGCCTTGAAGGCGGCGGAAGGAAACAGCGGAGATACCAATGCGGCTCAGTAGTTCGACGCGGCTCGTGGCCGCGGCTTCGGCGGTGCTGCTGCTGGGACTGGGGCCGGCCTTGGCGCAGTCTGGCGGCAAAGAGGTGTCGGGCCTCAAACTGTCAGGCGACCAGCCGATCCAGATCGAGAGCGACAAGCTGGAGGTTCGGCAGGCCGAAAGCGCCGCCGTTTTCACGGGC
This sequence comes from Mesorhizobium sp. ES1-1, assembly GCF_020164785.1. Taxonomy (GTDB): domain Bacteria; phylum Pseudomonadota; class Alphaproteobacteria; order Rhizobiales; family Rhizobiaceae; genus Mesorhizobium. Next base: position 111,445 of record NZ_JAIUGX010000009.1, read on the forward strand.
AACGTCACGGTCGTCCAGGGACCGACATTGCTCAAGGCCGGCAAGATGACGGTCTACTATGTCAAGGATCCCAAGGCCGCGACGAGTGGCGCGGAGGCCAGCGGCGCGGCGGCGATGACCGGTTCGGCCAACATCGATCATCTTGAGGTCACCAACAAGGTCTATATCAAGTCGAACGACCAGGTCGCCACCGGCGACGACGGCAAGTTCGACATGAAGACGCAGGTGCTGGTCCTGTCGGGCAAGGAAGTCGTGCTCACGCAGGGAGCCAACATCCTCAAGGGCTGCAAGATGACCGTTCAGATGAAGAGCGGCGTGGCGCAGGTCGATCCCTGCAGCGGCGGTCGGGTCGTCATGTCGATCACCCCGCCTGCCAAGTCGGGCCCGGCAAAGCAGTAATGGCCGGTGCACCATCGCTGATGGCGCGTCTGTCGGGACGCGCCGCGAGCCCGCTCGCGGCGCCGGCTACGGTGACCGTCGATGCGGGGAAGTTCAAAGGCACGCTTATCGCCAAGGGGCTGACCAAAAGCTACAAAGGACGCAAAGTCGTCAGCGGCGTCACCATCGGGGTGCGCGCCGGCGAGGCCGTCGGGCTGCTCGGCCCCAATGGCGCGGGAAAGACCACCTGTTTCTACATGGTCACAGGGCTGGTGCCGGTGGATGAAGGTACGATCGAGATCGACGGCTTCGACGTCACCTCGATGCCGATGTATCGTCGCGCGCGGCTCGGCATCGGCTATCTGCCACAGGAGGCGTCGATCTTCCGCGGCCTCAACGTGGAGCAGAATATCCGCGCCGTGCTCGAAGTGGTCGAAAAAGACCGCAAGGTGCGCGAGCGCAGCCTCGACGAACTGCTCGAGGAATTCCACATCAGCCATCTGCGCAAGGCGCCGTCCATGTCGCTCTCCGGCGGTGAGCGGCGTCGCCTGGAGATTGCGCGCGCGCTGGCGACCCGTCCGGCCTATATGCTGCTCGACGAGCCCTTTGCGGGCATCGACCCGATCGCCGTAGCCGACATCCAGCAATTGGTGCGCCACTTGACGGCCCGCGGCATCGGCGTCCTCATCACCGACCATAATGTGCGCGAGACGCTCGGCCTGATCGACCGCGCCTATATCATCCATGCCGGCCAGGTGCTGACGCATGGCCGCGCGGACGAAGTGGTGGCAAACCCCGACGTGCGCCGGCTTTACCTTGGAGAGGGTTTCACGCTCTAGGCGCGAAGCACGACGCCCCACACTGTTTCGCCCGTTGGACGGGATTTTCCGCCGATTTTGCTCCTAGATCGTAGCGCGTATACGCGTTCTGCTCGCCTTTGCCTTGACAAGCAAAAGCTGGGCCAGTTTGTATGGCGCGTTGAAAGAGTTTCCCGTGCGGATGCGTAGACAAGGCGTTTGAAACCGAACCATGGCGTTGGCGGCGAAATTACAGCTACGACAGTCACAGTCGCTGGTGATGACGCCGCAACTGATGCAATCGATAAGGCTGCTGCAGTTCACCCATGTCGAACTCGAGCATTTCATCGACGAGGAAATCGAGCGCAACCCGCTGCTGGAGCGGGCCGAACCGCAGGACGACGCGGCAAGCGACCAGGCGCAGAAGACGGAGGCGGAGCCGCGCGCCACCGAGGATGGCGACTGGTTCGACAACGAAGCCCAGTGGAGCTCCGAAGCGATCTCCGAAAAGCTCGACACGTCGCTGGAGAACCTTTTTCCAGACGATCCCGGGACAAGCGAGCGGCTCGGGCCCGACCTTACGGCGCAATGGAAATCGGCGTCCGGCAATGGCGCGGCCTCCTCGTCGGAGGGCTTCGAGGCCGGCGACATGGCGGCAGCGTCAATCACCTTGCGCGACCATGTCGGAGAACAGGTGGCGCTTGCCTTCGCCGATCCGGCGGAGCGCCTGATCGCCGCCGATCTGGCCGACAGCCTCGATGAAACCGGCTATCTGCGCGCCGACCTGGCCGAGATCGCCGCTCGCCTCGGCACCGATGCCGCTACGGTGGGCAAGGTGCTGGATGTATGCCAGACCTTCGAGCCGGCCGGCCTGTTCGCACGCGACCTGGCCGAATGCCTGTCTCTCCAGCTTGCCGTGCGTGACCGGCTCGACCCGGCCATGAAGGCTCTTGTCGCCAATCTGGAACTGTTGGCGCGGCGCGATTTCCATACGTTGAAACGGATTTGCGGTGTCGACGAAGAGGATCTGCTGGACATGTTGGCCGAGATCCGGGCGCTCGATCCCCGGCCGGGCATGGCGTTCTCGGCGGGCGCCAGCGATGCGATCGTCGCCGATGTCGAGGTGCGCGCGGCCAATGACGGCAGCTGGACGGTCGAGCTCAATGCCGAAACGCTGCCGCGCGTGTTGGTCGACCATATCTATTTCGCCCAGGTCACGCCCCAGGCGAAGAATCAGGCGGAGAAGGATTTCCTGGCCGAGTGCCTGCAGAACGCCAATTGGTTGACGCGCAGCCTCGACCAGCGGGCAAAGACCATCCTCAAGGTCGCCTCGGAGATCGTGCGCCAGCAGGACGCCTTCCTCGTCCATGGCGTGCGCCAGTTGAAGCCGCTCAACTTGCGCACGGTAGCCGACGCCATCGGCATGCACGAATCGACGGTCAGCCGGGTCACCGCCAACAAATACATGCTCACGCCGCGCGGCGTGTTCGAACTGCGCTATTTTTTCACCGCTTCGATCGCCGCGTCGGGCGGTGGCGATGCGCATTCCTCGGAAGCCGTGCGCGACCGCATCAAGCAGATGATCGACGAGGAGAAATCCGCCGACGTGCTTTCCGACGATGCTATCGTCGACATGCTGCGCGAGAGTGGGATCGACATCGCCAGGCGCACGGTCGCCAAGTACCGGGAAGGCATGAATATTCCCTCATCGGTGCAGCGCAGGCGCGAGAAACGGGCGCTCGCCAGCGCCGGTCGGTGACGCCGCTGGATTTTCCGCCGGCCCGGCGCTTCATTGACAAGCCATGGTGAAGTGGCTAGAAGCCCGCCCGCATGAGATCGGCCAGATACCTGCGTGCGGATGGTCCGTCACAAAAGCGGCTTTTAATCAACCGGAAAGTTCGGATTTAAATCGGCGTGATTGACGCCGCGAAGCTTGTGCGCACGGACCACGAGTATAAACTCCGGCCAGTTTGAAGCCTGAGCAAGGAAGGTCAGTTTTCAGATGAATCTGCGCATATCGGGAAAACACATGGATATCGGTGATGCGTTCCGGACACGCATCAACGATCGTGTCGGCGAGGCGATCGGAAAATATTTCGATCGCGGCTTTGCCGGGCACGTCACTGTCGTCAAATCGGGTTCGCGCTATTCGGCCGATTGCATGATCCGGCTCGATTCCGGCGCTTCCCTGCAGGCCACCGGCGACGCCCAGGAACCCACGCTTGCCTTCGAGGCAGCGGCCGATCGCCTGGAGACCCGGCTTCGCCGCTACAAGCGCCGACTGAAATCTCACAATTCCGGTGCCGCCAATAGCGAGCCGACCGATATTGCCTACACGGTGATGGCGCCGCTGGCGGATGACGACGAGGAGATCCCGGAGGATTTCGCGCCGGCCATCGTCGCCGAATCAACCATGGTTCTGAAGACCATGTCGGTGGCGTCGGCGGTCATCGAACTCGACACCAAGGACAGCCCTGTCCTGGTCTTCCGCAACGCCGGAAACGAGCATCTCAACATCGTCTATCGCCGGCCCGATGGAAACATCGGCTGGATCGACCCGTCGACGACGAAGGTCGCGCAAGGCTAAAACCCGGCCGCACACGAGGGTGAGGACTGGTGGCGGCAGGCGAACAAGGAATTTTCAAGCATGGATCTGAGCGATCTGATCAACGTTCCGGCGATAATGCCGGCGTTGAAGGCGAACTCCAAGAAGCAGCTCCTGCAATTGCTGTCGGAACGGGCAGCGGCGATTTCGGGCATTCCGGAACGCGAGGTGTTCGACACCATCTTGCAGCGTGAGCGGCTAGGCTCGACCGGTGTCGGCAACGGCATCGCCATACCGCATGGCAAGCTGGCCGGCGTGAAGCGCATCGCGGGGGTGTTCGCCCGGCTTGAAACTCCGGTCGATTTCGAAGCACTGGACGACCAGCCTGTCGACTTGGTGTTTCTGTTGCTGGCGCCGGAAGGCGCAGGCGCGGACCATCTCAAGGCGCTGTCGCGCATCGCGCGGGTGCTGCGCGATGCCGACACAGTGGCCAAGATCAGGGGTACGCGCGACGCCGTGGCTATCCACGCGCTTTTGTCGGACACGCAGGCCTCGCACGCGGCCTGACATCCTCCTTAATTGCGGGCGGTGCGGGGCCGCCATGGGCGGCCCTATTCATTTTAGCTGGCAGTCGGGATCTACGCCCAATCGCTCGATGGGCGTCGAGGCTGGCAGGAGCTTAGTGAATGGCGACCGTGATCAGGTCGTTTTCCATGGCGCCGGCCAATGCGCGGTCGCGCGCGTCGGAGAGCAGGATCGGCTGGCCGTTGGCGGCAAACAGCGCCCACAATTGCATGCCGGGCGCGATTTCGCCGAGATTGGGGAACCGGCCGAGCAGTTCGTCGCTCGTAACCTTGCGTAGATAAGCGACGGAGCCTTCGCCGAGATGTGCGAATTCGCCATTGGTCATGGTGATGTTTTCAGTTCTGGTCATTTCAAGCCTCCTTGACGCGAGGACGCCGCTCAGGGCCATCCCGCATTAGAGCCATCGGCAAAGCTCAGTCTTTCACCGATATGTTTATTTTCCGTACCAGCCGTTCGGACTCCGGCCGATCGAGATCGATCGACAAAAGGCCGTTCTTCAGCTCCGCCGCGATCACCCGCATGCCGTCTGCCAGCACGAAACAGCGCTGGAACTGGCGCGCGGCGATGCCGCGGTGAAGAAATTCGCGCTCGGTATCGTCGGTCTGGCGACCTCGCACGACCAGCTGGTTTTCCTCCGTGGTGACATCGAGATCGCTTTCGGCGAAACCGGCGACGGCCAGCGTGATGCGCAGCCTTTCACTGTTGCCGTCGACGCCGCTGAGGCGTTCGATGTTGTAGGGAGGATAGCTGTCGCCGGACTTCGCCAGGCGTTCCAGCGTCTTTTCCATGGCATCGAAACCAAGGAGAAGCGGACTGGAAAAGGGCGTCATTCGGCTCATGTTACACTGTCCTCTCAAGAGCGACATAAAGTGGAAAAACCCAGATGGCATTTTTCCCGATGGCCCTGATATGGTCCGCCCCGCGACCAAGTTCAAGCCGTCAGAACACCCGCCCAAAAAGACTCGCCCAGCAAGGAAATGAAATGCCCCAACCTCGCAAGATCATCATCGACACGGACCCCGGCCAGGATGACGCCGTCGCCATTCTGCTGGCGCTCGGCAGCGCCGAACTGGACATTGTCGGCATATCGGTCGTCGCCGGCAACGTGCCTTTGAAACTGACCGAGAAGAATGCCCGCAAGATCTGCGAACTGGCCGGCCGGCCGGATATCGATGTCTATGCAGGAGCCATCCGGCCGCTGATACGCGAATTGGTCACCGCCGAGGAAGTGCATGGCAAAACAGGTCTGAACGGGCCGCAACTGCCCGAGCCGACGATGAAGCTGCAGGAGCAGTATGCGGTCGATTTCATCGTCGAGACGTTGATGAAGGAAGAGAGTGGCACCATCACGCTCTGCGCGCTCGGGCCGCTCACCAATGTCGCGCTGGCGATGATCCGCGAACCGCGGATCGCATCGCGCATCAAGGAAATCGTTTTGATGGGCGGAGGTTTCTTCGAAGGCGGCAACGTTACGCCGGCTGCCGAATTCAACATCTATGTCGATCCGCATGCCGCCGATATCGTGCTGAAATCCGGCGTTCCGATCGTGATGATGCCGCTCGACGTCACCCACAAGGCGCTGACCACCGCCAAACGCACGCAGGCGTTTCGGGCGCTGGGCACCAAGGTGGGCCTGGCGACCGCCGATATGCTGGAATTCTTCGAGCGTTTCGACGAGGAAAAATACGGCACCGATGGCGGGCCGCTGCACGACCCCTGCGTCATCGCCTATCTGCTGAAGCCCGACTTGTTCAAGGGTCGTAGCTGCAATGTCAGCGTGGAAACCGCCTCGGAACTGACCATGGGCATGACGGTGATCGACTGGTGGGGCGTGACCAAGCGGCCGAAGAACGCGATGGTGATGCGCGACATCGACCATGACGGGTTCTTCGCCCTGCTGGTGGAGAGGCTGGGGCGGCTTTAGTTTTTGCTTCGATGCGGACTGTCCACTGCTGTGCTGTCTGGATGGCCCGCACTCAGCTGTTCAATCGAGGGCCAGTCGAAAGGTGTCGGTTCCGTTCTTGTGGTGTTGCCGTTCGATCGTCACTTCCGATCCGATGACGTGCGGTGTATCCAGTTCGCCGTCGACAAAAATCAGGGCATTGTCGTTAAGACGGATACCATACTGGTAATAAAGCCCGCGGCCGGAAACGGCCCTGGGGGCCACGGGCATAGGCGTAGCGTTTTCAACGATGCCCTCAATGCGTTGGGTGCCGACAACGGGATTGTTCTGGTCCATCACAATCGGGATCAGTGCCGCCAGAGGCAGTGCGCAGAAAAGGGCGACGCCTACAACCGCCTCGCGATATTCGGCTTGAATCAGCAACAAGCGGCTTTTGACAGAAAATCCTGTCGCCATATCTCACTCGGGAAACCTGTAAAAGACGAAGCCGTTGTCGCGTGTGACGCGTTCGATGGTAACGTCTGAGCCGATTATATGCGGCCGGTCGTCGCCGATGACTACAGACGAGCCATCATGGAGAAAAACCACATAGAGCATGTACTTACCGTCTCTCGATTGGGCACTTTTGACGGTTGCGCTCATGGCACTGACGGACCGGATAGGAATCGCGTCGTTGGTCGAGCTGTTTGCGGCCAACATGAGCATGATCACAACCGCACCGACGAACAGGATTACGCCAGGCGCATCCCTCTTGCATCCATCCCAAGTCCAATAACCAGGCATCATCCCCTCAATGCCGATCATGTGGTGCGAGGAAACTTGGGTTTCAAGAAAGGAAGGGTAGCTACGGAACCGCGAAACCAATTTGTACGTCCCCGCCCACCTTGGACGTGTGGCCCACCACGGGATTTCCGGCTCCGCGCGCAGCAGTCGGAATGGCTCTTACCGCTCTCTCGGTTGATAGAGAGACGCACGGTGCTCCATGACCTGCTTGTAAACCGGGGCAATGTCCAGCGGGCCGAACACCGTCTCGCTCGCCTTGATCCATGGTTGTCTGCCTTGATGGACATCCATGTTGTCGACGGCGAAGATCACCGCATCCTCCAGTTTCCACCAGGGTTGCGCGTGCAGTTCAGGCGCGTCAAAACTCTCGAGGGTCGACGGGTGGACATCGCTTGGCAACCAAACCAGGACGGCCGCTGCTTGCAGCGGAATGTCTTGCGGCATCGAAAACTCCCTTAACTCTACGCCTTCCAGTTACGAAGTCGAAGCGACGCTTGCAAGGTTGGGCGGCATCCGAGCATCGGGCGTCCTCAGCGGGCTTGCGAAAGGGCCTGATCGACATCCTTGGCCAGCGGAATGGCTGGCTGGGCGCCGGGTTTCAGGCAGGCCAGCGACCCCGCGGTGGCGGCGCGCGCGAGCGCGTCCTCGAGCGCGAGCCCCGACGCCAGACCGGCGGCGAAATAACCACAGAACGTATCGCCGGCGCCGACCGTGTCGACTGGGGTGATCTGCATCGCCGCAGCAGTCAGGAAATCGTCCGGCGTCGCCGCCATTACACCATCGCCGCCGAGTGTGACGACGATCGTGCGTCCGGTCCGCCCGGCGTAATCGCGCATCCGCGCCGCACGGTCGCTGCCCTTCAGCGACATCGCCTCGGCATAGAGGTCGAACTCGGTTTCGTTAGCGACCGCGTAGTCGGCCTTGCCGAGGAAGCCAGCCGCGTCGCCTTGGAAAGGCGCCGTGTTGAGCACGGTGATCGCGCCGGCCTCTCTAGCCTGGTCGAGCGCGGCCTCGACGGTCGCCATTGGAATTTCGTGCTGCAGGAGCACGACGTCGCCCTTCTTCAAGAAGGTCTTGGAAAGGTCGCCGGGCACGACGGACGCGTTGGAGCCGGGGACCACGGCGATGATGTTCTCCCCGTCGGCACCGACCATGATCAACGCCGTACCGGTCGAGGCGAAAGTCTCGCCGACGCCCGACAGGTCGACCTTGGCCTCGCGCAGCAATGCCAGCGCTTCATTGGCGAAGCTATCGCGGCCGACCGCGCCGACCATGCGGACGGGTACGTCGGCGCGTGCCGCCGCCAGCGCCTGGTTGGCGCCCTTGCCGCCGGGCGCGGTGGCGAAGCTCGAGCCGCCCACTGTCTCGCCGGGACTCGGCAAGCGGTCGACATTGGCGATGAGGTCGAGGTTGATCGAGCCGATGACAATGATCAAGGAATGCCTCCCGTGGAACAGACAGGGAAGCTATCCTGTAAGGTCTTCGGGTTCCAGAGCGGTCTGTTTGATCAAATGCCGCGTTCGGGCCAGGCGGCATCATTTGGTGCCGATGGGGAAGCGCCGGCGAAGAGCTTCGCCGTACCGAGCCATCAGGAGGCGACTTGCCCCGCTTCCCAGCCCAGTATGGCGCGCTTGCGTGTCAGGCCCCAATGATAGCCGGTGAGGTCGCCGGACTTGCCGATGGCGCGATGGCAGGGAACGACGAAGGACAGCGGGTTGGCACCGTTGGCGGCGCCGACAGCGCGGCTGGCACCGGGCGCTCCGATGCTGGCGGCGATCGAGGAATAGGTGCGAGCCTTGCCCATAGGAATTTCGAGCAATGCCTCCCAGACGCGGACCTGGAAGTCCGTGCCGATCATGACGACATGCAGCGGCTGGTCGTGGCGCCACAAGGCCGGATTGAAAATGCGCGCGGCATGCGGCCCTGTCGCCGCCATGTCCTCGACATAGCGGGCGTTCGGCCAGCGGCTCGACATGTCGGCAAAGGCATCGCGCTCCTCGCCCGGGTCGCTGAAGGCAAGGCCGGCGAGTCCACGGTCGGTGGCCATGATCAGGGCGGTGCCGAAGGGCGAAGGATGGTACCCGTAGCGGATGGTAAGGCCCGCACCGCGCGTCTTGTAGTCGCCGGGCGACATCGCCTCGTGGGTGACGAACAGGTCATGCAACCGGCCGGGGCCGGACATGCCCAATTCGAGGGAGGTTTCGAGCAGCGGCAAGCCGGAATCGAGCAGCCTTCGCGCATGGTCGAGCGTCACTGCCTGCAGGAACGCCTTGGGCGACAGGCCGGCCCAGCGGGTGAACAGCTTCTGAAGGCCGGTCGGCGTCTCGCCGACCTCTTCGGCCAGATCTTCCAGGGACGGCTGATCGCGATAGTCGAGGCTGATCTTTTCGATGGCTCGGCGCACGATCTCGTAGTCGCTGCCTTGCGGCGTGATGTCCTTCTTGAGGACTGCGGTCTGTGGGCTCATGGGATTGTCTCCTTGGCCGCAATATCGTCCCTTCGAGCGGCCGTCGCCACCCGAAACTTACCTTTATGCGGCGTATTCCCGGGGAGCTGGGTTGCCAGCCGAGGAGCCGGGTGCCGAGGCCAATCCGACGTGTTCAGCCGGCGATCGCTGGCCGCCAACGGTCAGGGCTTGCGACGGGGACGACTCAGCGCGCCTTCGCCGTCGCCAACGCTCGCGAAAAGGCGGTGGCGAAGCTCTCGCGAGACTCCGGGTCGAGGAAAGTCCCGATCGGCACATTGCGGCCTTGGCCCTCTACCGTCATCCTGGTGATGCCGATCTCGGCGTGGCGGGCCACCGAGAATTTCGTCCAGAAAGGATTGAAGCGATGCGCTTCCGATTTCCCGGACGGAGCTGTCTTGCGGATATCCAGGCTGGTTCGCGACACCGACACTTCCTCGCGGGCGCGGGCAGCGCGATAGTTGGCGCGGAAGGCGATGTAGACCGCGATTACGTCCAGGCCGAAGAACCCGAATACCGGCCAGGCGCCACGTGACAGGAAAAACGCGCCCGTCACCAGCCAGCCGAACAGCAGCGCACCCATCAACAGGGCAAAGCCGGTCCTGCCCAGCGACCGGTGCGGCGTCAGCAACGCCTGGAAGAAAGGTTCGTCGGCCTGGAAAGAGGCGTTTGTGTCGCTCATGAGGGGATATTATAGGAAGGAAATGGCGCCCCCCAAGTCCAAAGAGTCCCCCGATCGAGAAAATGAGACGCCGCCCGGGCGGCGCGACGGCTCCAATGCCAAGCCGCGTCCACGGCCGGTTCGTCGCTCGCCGCGCTACAGCCGGGCTGAGGTGCACGAGATATTCCGGCGGTTTTCCGTCCAGCGACCGGAGCCGAAAGGCGAGCTTGAGCATGTCAACGCCTTCACGCTGCTGGTGGCGGTGGTGTTGTCGGCCCAGGCCACGGACGCCGGCGTCAACAAGGCGACGCGGGCCTTGTTCAAGGCGGCCGACACGCCACAGGCGATGCTGGAGTTGGGTGAGCCCAGGGTCGGCGACTACATCCGCACAATCGGGCTTTGGCGCAACAAGGCCAAGAACGTCATCGCACTGTCGCAGGTGCTGATCCGTGATTATGGCGGACAGGTGCCTGACGACCGCGAGGAGTTGATCAAGCTGCCGGGCGTCGGGCGCAAGACCGCCAATGTCGTGCTCAACATGGCCTTCGGCCAGCACACGATGGCGGTCGATACGCACATTTTCCGCATCGGCAACCGCCTTGGTCTGGCCCCCGGCAAGACGCCGGAGCAGGTCGAGCAGGGGCTGTTGAAGATCATCCCGGACGACTATATGCGCCACGCGCACCACTGGCTGATCCTGCACGGGCGATATGTCTGCAAGGCGCGCAAACCCGATTGCCCGGCCTGCGTGATCGCCGACATCTGCAAGGCCGATGTGAAAACGACCAGCATTCCCGCACCCCTGGTGCCAATCGCTCCACCCCAAACGGCGGTGGCCGAAACTCAATAGTCAGAGCGGAGCGCGCTATCGCGGCATGACCGCCGGGCTGTCGAGGATATTGCGAGCCGGGTTCTGGATGGCCGCGTGCCTCCTACTGGCCCTTGCCTCGCATCTGTTACTCGTTAGAGGCTGCTCCCTCATCAAAGCAGGGTCCCATGGACAATTCACACGGCGTTCCGGTCATCGAAACAGCGCGGGTCCTGCTGCGGCCGCACCGGATCCAGGATTTCGATGCCTATGCCGCCATGTGGAGCGATCCGGTCGTCACCCGCTTCATCGGCGGCAAGCCGCGCACAAGGGAAGAAAGCTGGATGCGCTTCCTGCGCCATGCCGGCCTTTGGTCGCTGCTCGGCTACGGGTTCTGGGCCATCGAGGAGAAGGCGACGGGCAGGTTCGTCGGCGAGGCCGGATTTCACGACCTGAAGCGCGACATGGCACCGTCGATAGAGGGGGTTCCAGAGGCCGGCTGGGCGCTGGCCCCGGCGGTGCACGGGGCCGGCTTGGCCACCGAGATCGTGCGCCGTGTGCATGAGTGGGGGGACTTGCAGTTCGGACATGCGCGCACCGTCTGCATCATCGATCCCGGCAATACCGCTTCCCTGGGCGTTGCCATCAAATGCGGTTACAGCGAGGTGGTGCGGACGCTCTATCACGATGCTCCAACCATTCTGCTGGAGCGACGGCCAAGAGCGGCTGCGGAGGACGTCGCTGAAACCTAGCCAAACAGCGGACCTGCTCGCGCCAGTGCCGGCCTTGCTGTTTAAGAACACCACTTGGCTCAGCCGATCGCTGCCGCAAGCCCGCTGTTAAGGCACCGCTTCCGCCTCGAGGCCCGCCCGCTCAAGCATTGACGCGTCTTCGCCGAAGGCGCGGGTCGCACGGGCAGCGGCCTCGAGCAGGGGCCGCCGCATGCGCCCAAGGAAAGCCGCGTCGACGCGTGTGCTGGGGCCGGCCAGAGTCAACGCGCCGATAAGGGCATGTCCCGGCCCCAAGACCGGGGCCGAGAGCCCCGCTGTATCCGGGTCGCGATCGCCGACACCGAGAAAAGTGCAGGTCCTGCGGATCGTCTCGTAAGGTTCGCCCTGCTGGCCGGAGAATGCCGCGAGCACGCGCCCGCCCGAGCCGGCCAGCAGAGGCAGCACGTCGCCCTCACGGACCGTGTAGCGGATCGGATGCTTGGATTCGACCCGATAGAGGCAGGTGCGAACGTCGCCGGAGCGGACATAGAAGGCAACGCTTTCCAGGCTTCGCTCGGAAAGATCGCGCATGATCGGCAGCAGTATATCGACAGCCACGACCGAGCGCTGATAGAGCGCGCCGAGGCGGAAAGCCCCGGCGCCGACACGGTAGCGTCCATCGTCGAGACGCTCGAGCAGCCTGCCGCGCAAAAGAGAGTTCGCCAACCGCAGGATCGTGCTCTTGTAGAGGCCGGTGCGCATCGCGATCTCGGCAAGGCTGAGCGAGCGGTCGGCGGTGGTGAAGGCATCCAGAATGGCCATCGCGCGATCGAGAGCGGCAACGCCTTCGGCAGGCGCGCGCCGGATTATCGCGTTCGTCGATTTGCCTGGAGAGTCCATCGAGGGTCTCGAATTTAAGATGGGTGGTTCGCAGCACCCGTGTCGCGCCGCCACGTCGTTCTGTCCAGCAGAATATCGTTCCCGTTGACAGAACTCGGTAACATCTGATTGAACTCGGGGTCACGTGCCTCGATGCAGGCGCGTTTTGGCAGGCACCGGAGGAGGTGTCGTGATTTGGAGGAATCCCATGCTGAACAGACGCAGGTTTTTGACCGGCACGGCGGTGGCGGGTGTCGCCGGCATTGCGGGGCTTCGCTTGTCACCCGCTTTCGCTCAAAGCGCTCCGCAGCTGCAGATCTTCGTGCCGGCGGCGCCCGGTGGCGGCTGGGACCAGACGGGGCGCACCATGGACCAGGTGATGCACACGGAAAAGCTCATCTCGGGCTCGCAGATCACCAATGTCGGCGGCGCCGGGGGCACGGTCGGGCTCCCGCAATTCATCAGCCAATGGAACGGCAAGGGCAACTCGCTAATGGTTGCCGGCATGGTGATGGTTGGCGCCATCATCGCCAACAAGGCAGCCAACAACCTGACGCAGGTCACGCCGATCGCTCGGCTCACCGGTGAATTCGAAGCCCTGGTAGTGCCGGCAGAATCGCCGTTCAAGACAGCGGCCGATTTCGTCGCGGCACTGAAGGCGGACGCGACAAAGGTGCCTGTCGCCGGCGGCTCGGCCGGCGGTTCGGACCATATTCTCTTCGGGCTGATCGCGAAGACGGTCGGCGTTGCGGCAACCAACCTGTCCTACGTACCGTTTGCAGGCGGCGGCGAGGCGCTTTCGGCGCTGCTGGGCAACCAGGTGGCTGCCGGCATCTCCGGCTACGGCGAGTTCTCCGAGCAGGTCAAGGCGGGGGCGCTCAGGCTGCTCGCCATCTCGGCCGACAAGCGCCAGGATGGCATCGACGCGCCGACGTTGAAGGAAGCCGGCATTGATGTCGAACTGTTCAACTGGCGCGGTGTCTTCGCGCCTCCCGGTATTTCGGATGCGGACAAGGCGGCGATGATCGCGCTGGTCGAGACCATGGCCAAGAGCGAGGCCTGGGCGAGCGAATGCAAGAACCGCAACTGGACGCAAATCCTGCTCACCGGCGACGATTATGCGAAATTCGTCGCCGAGGATTCGGCGCGCATCGAAGCCATCCTGAAGGATCTTGGCCTCGCCTGATTTCCCCAAGGGGCGGTCCGATCCGCCCCTTTTCGCCATGCTCGGTAATCACGTCTGTATTCTTGGTCGACTATCCTGGGGAGGACGTCCATGAGCACCACTAGCCAGCCATCGCCGCCACCTCGCCTTGCCGTGCCGGAATTGCTGGTCGGTATCGGGCTGCTGGTCTGCGCCGGGGCCGTGGCCTGGCAGACGCTGGCGATCCCGGTGTCACCACTCTACTCCAAGGTCGGTCCCACCGTTTTTCCCTATCTGACCATGGTGGGCCTGGCGGTTCTTTCCCTGCTGCTGATCCTCGCAGCGTTCCGTGGCGGCTGGCAGCCCGAAGAGGAGAAGGAAACGCCGACCGACTGGAAGGCGATGGGCATCGTCGTCCTCGGCCTGATCGCCAATTTGCTGCTGATCCGGCCGCTCGGCTTCACCGCCGCATCGGTCGTCATGTTCGTTCTCGTCTGTTTCGGTTTCGGCTCAAGGCGCACAGTGCGTGACGCGTTGCTTGGCCTAATCCTGGCGCTTGCCGCTTATTTCGGCTTTGCCCGGGCGCTGGGGGTCAATATCGGCGCCGGCTTCATCGAGAATCAGCTCAACACGGTGGTCGACGCGATCATCGGCGCGGTCGGAGGCTGACGCCATGGACACGCTGGGCCATCTCGCGCACGGCTTTGCCGTCGCTTTAACCCCGATCAACCTCATGTGGTGCCTGGTCGGCACGACGCTCGGCACGGCAATCGGCGTGCTGCCCGGGCTGGGGCCTGCATTGACCATCGCGCTCCTCCTGCCGATCACCTACCAGGTGGCTCCAGAGGCGTCGTTCATCCTGTTCGCGGGAATCTATTACGGCGCCATGTATGGCGGCTCGACGACGTCGATCCTGCTCAACACGCCGGGCGAAAGCGCCACCATCGTCACGGCGCTGGAAGGCAACAAGATGGCCCGATCGGGCCGAGGTGGCGCCGCACTTGCAACCTCTGCGATCGGCTCTTTCGTCGCCGGCACGATCGGCACGATGGGCGTCGCCTTCCTGGCGCCGGTCGTGGTCAAGTTTGCGCTGGCCTTCGGACCGGCCGAGTATTTCTCGCTGATGGTGCTGGCCTTCATCACCGTTTCGGCCGTGCTCGGTTCGTCCTCGGTGCGTGGCCTGACCAGCCTGTTTGGCGGTTTCGTCATCGGCTTGATCGGTGTCGATCTGCAGACCGGGCAACCGCGCTTCACCTTCGGCTCAACCGAGCTGCTCGACGGCGTCGACGTCATCATCGCCGCCGTTGGCCTGTTCGCCGTCGGCGAGACCCTCTACATGGCCTCGCGCCGTTATGCCGGCCGTGACGAGATCGTGCCGCTGAGGGGCTCGCTTTACATGACGGGCGCCGAATGGAGGCGTTCCTGGAAACCCTGGCTGCGGGGCGCCGCGATCGGCTTTCCGATCGGCGCCATGCCGGCCGGTGGGGCCGAAATCCCGACCTTCCTGTCCTATGCCATCGAGAAGAAGCTGTCGAAGCACAAGCATGAATTCGGCACGGTCGGCGCCATCGAAGGCGTCGCGGGTCCCGAAGCCGCCAACAATGCCTCGGCCGCCGGCGTGCTGGTGCCGATGCTGACGCTGGGCCTGCCGACCTCGGCGACGGCCGCGATCATGCTGTCGGCATTCCAGAGCTACGGCATCAATCCGGGACCGCTGCTTCTCACGACCCAGGGCGATCTGGTCTGGGGGCTGATCGCCAGCCTGTTCATCGCCAACATCATCCTGGTCGTGCTCAACCTGCCGCTGATCGGCCTTTGGGTGCGGCTGCTGAAAATCCCGGCGCCGCAGCTCTACGCCGGCATTTTGGTGTTCGCGACCGTCGGCACCTATGGCATCTCGCAATCGCCTATCGACCTCGTCATCCTCTATCTGCTCGGCGCAGCCGGCTTCCTGATGCGGCGCTTCGATTTCCCGACGGCCCCGGTCATCATCGGCATGATCCTGGGGCCGCTCGCCGAAACCCAGTTCAGGCGGGCGATGACCATCTCCAATGGCGACTGGTCCGTGTTCTACAAGCATCCGCTGTCGCTGACACTGCTGACGCTGGCCTTCATCGGCCTCGTCGGGCCGCATATCTGGGCCTATGTCGAGCATCGCAGGCGCGGCGGTCCGGAACATGTGCCCGGCGATGCCTGACCGACCAGCGAAATGACAGATTTGCTTTCCGGCATCCGCGTCCTCGACCTGACAAACGTCCTGGCCGGGCCCTATTGCGCCTATCAGCTGGCCCTTCTCGGGGCCGACGTGATCAAGGTCGAGGGGCCGAAGGGCGGCGACCTGGCGCGCCAGCTCGGCGGGTCGGAGAGGTTGAACAGCGCCGGCATGGGCGCCTCGTTCCTGGCGCAGAACGCCGGCAAACGGTCCGTCGTGCTCGATCTCAAGAACCCGGCCGACCGCGAACGCTTCCTCGATCTGGTGGCCAGCGCCGATGCTCTGGTGGAGAATTTCCGTCCCGGCGTGATGGGCCGGCTGGGCCTTGGGTTCGAGGCGCTGAAGGCGGTCCGTCCCCAACTTGTCTATTGCGCGATATCGGGTTTCGGCCAGACCGGGCCGATGCGCGACAACCCCGCCTATGACCAGATCATCCAGGGCCTTTCGGGCATCATGAGCATCACCGGCACGCCGGAAACGGCGCCGCTGCGCGTCGGCTATCCCGTCGCGGACACGCTCGGCGGGCTGGTGGGGGCGTTCGCAATCGCCTCGGCGCTGGTCCGGCAAAAGACGAGCGCAGAAGGCGCCTTTATCGATGTCTCAATGCTCGAATGCACGCTTTCGGCACTCGGCTGGCCGGTCTCCAACTATCTGACGGCCGGCATTGATCCACGGCCGATGGGCAATGAGAACATGACGGCAGCCCCGTCCGGCGCCTTCCGGACCGGAGATGGACTGCTCAACATCGCCGCCAACAAGCAGGAGCAGTTCGTGACATTGTGCAGACTGATCGGACGGCCGGACCTCGCCGCCGACATCCGTTTTGCGGGGCGCGAAGTGCGCAAGCTCAACCGGGCTGCGCTTACGCTCGAGATCGAGGCGGCGCTAGCGGGTGCATCGGCGGCGGCCTGGGAGGATATTTTCAATCGTGCCGGCGTGCCTGCTGGCAGGGTGCTTACGATCCCGGAAGTGCTGGCCGAGCCACAAGTGCTTGAACGTCAGGTAACCCAGAGTTTCAGCGGCGTGCCAGACATGGACGGGCCGCTGACCGTCTTGCGCGGCGGGTTCATGGTCGACGGCCAGGCGCCGCTGCCGAGACTGCCGCCGCCGGCGCTGGGCGAACATATGGAAGAGGTGTTCGGTGGCCTGCCTCGCCGAGCTCAGGCAAAGGCACGGCCATGACCGACACGAAGACCGGACGTGAGCGAGGCGAGGAATGGTGGCGCACCGATATCATCGAGATGCGGCCCGGCGTCATCCGGCTGCGCGGCTACGAGATCCAAGACCTCATCGGCCGCGCCAGCTTTCCGGCCGTCATCTGGCTGATGCTGCGTGGCGAACTGCCCAGCGAGGACCAGGCGGCGCTGCTCGGCATCGCCTTGGGCGCGGCCGTCGACCACGGCCCGCAGGCGCCATCGATCGCCATAGCGCGCATGGCAGCGACTTGCGGCGTCGGCATCAACAGCGCCATGGCATCGGCCATCAACGTCCTTGGCGATATCCATGGCGGCGCCGGTGAACAGGCGCTCTCCTTTTACGGCGATGTCGCCGTGATGCTCGACGCCGGGGTGGCGCTCGGCGATGCGGTATCGGCACGGCTCGACCGCTTTTTCGCCGAGGAGCAGGGCTATGTGCCCGGGCTTGGCCATCGCTTCCACCCGGTCGATCCGCGCGCGCCGCGGCTGTTGGAACTGACCCGGGAGTTTGCGGCGCGCGGCGTGGTCGCGGGACGCTTTGCCGACATCGCCGAGGCGATCGAAGCCGACATGGCGCGGCGCAAGGGCAAGAGAATACCCCTCAACATCGATGGCGCCACAGCCGTGATCTACGGCGAACTCGGCTTTCCACCGCCGCTGACCCGCGGACTGTTCGTCCTGTCGCGCTCGGTGGGGATCCTTGCTCACGCCTGGGAACAGTCGCAGCAGTCCGACCGCAACAAAGGCCCGTTGCCGCGCGAATGGCTATGGGCCTATGGCGGCGTGCCGGTGCGTCCGTTTCCCGGCGCTGATGACGCTGACAGAGGAGGCTGATCTCACTTGGAGGCTGTGGGCGCGGGCCGCTCGATGGACAATGTCCGCACCAGCGTGGAAAGATCGGGTTCGTCGATGAGGATGGCTGCGTCAGCCGGTGCAAGCCAGGCCCGCTGGCGACGGTTGCCTTCCTGCCAGTTCTCCAGTTCCTCGCTGACCTCGAGCAGGTAAACGATGACGTCGACACGGGCAAAGCGGCTGGCCAGCCGTTTCCAGTAGGAGTAGGTGCCCGCCGGCTCCTTCAGCGTCTTGCCGAGCACGCCGGCTTCCTCCCGCGCCTCGATAGCGGCGGCCTTGTGGCCGCTTTTGCCCTTCATCGGCCAACCCTTGGGCACGATGAAACGCCTGGTCGTTCGGGACGTAACCAGCATCACCTCGATATCGCCGCGCGCGTTCAGCCGGAAGGGAACGGCCGCCACTTGGCGGATCCTCTCGCCCTTCTTCGCCTTGCGCACCGCCTTTTTCTTGGTCACGGCCATTCAATGATCCAGTCGACGGAGGGCGCATAGCGCGCCGCGCCATCGTTGCAAAACCAAAACTTTCGCGTGTGCCGAAACAGACGCAATTCCATAAGTCGGCTAATAAATCAAAAATGCCGGATTGTCAGCCGCAATGTGCCCGATGTCAGCGGCAATTGGTGACGGCGGTAGTGCCGATTATCTGCGTCTGGCAACTTGGCTTCAGCGTCGGCACCTCCGGCCGGGCAGGCTGCGCGACCTGGCGGTCCTGCGCCCGATATTGTTGCTGTTGCTGCTGGTATTGCTGCCGCTGTACCCGGTTCTGAAGGATCTGCAGGTCATTCTGACGGATCAGCGCGTTATCGGTTGGGGTATTGAGGATCTGCGCGGAAGCGGGCAGGCATCCGCCCGCCAGGCCGGTCATGGCCAGCAATGCCGTTGCTGAAATCGTTATCCGTCGAAGGAATGACATCGTCTGCTCGCGCTGTGGAAAACTATACAGCACGATATAGGGCGTCTGACTGGCGATGCCATGGGGCAAAGGCGTGAATTGCGTCAAGAATGGGCTCCGGCAGGGCCCCGTCACGGCTTCGCGCCGCTTATTACCGTCATATGACGACTATCAAACATTATTGGGTTTGCTAGGTCTCGTCGCGTAAGTTTTCTGTTCCATCCAAAATAGGTTGATGTATTCTCATTGAGTCAGCTCTCCAAACTGGAGATTCCGATCCGCTGGCACCAATGCATTGAGCTTATTTAGGAAGTGCAGACCGTCTTGTTGCGTGGGGCAGACAATAGCGGTGGCGCCAACTCAAGGAGCGATTGAGGGCGGCCACCGAAGGGGGTATGGCATGGCTTCATCGTCAGAGCGCAATGCTGGGCGCGGGACTTCTGGATCGGCTGGCCGAAATTCGGACGGATTGGATCGGGGACTGCGTCGTTGCGAGCCCCTGCTGCAAGAGGGAACGCCTGCGGGCGCGGGCAACCATCTCGCCATTCTGCCGAAAAGACTAGCCCTCCTGTTGGGTGCGACGGCTCTGTTCGGGCTCGTCTCCCTTCACGCTCAATCCCCGGCCCATGCGCAGCAATTGTCGATCAACACGGATGGTGCGCCGGGCCCTAATGGTGATGACGGGATCGGCAGTGCCGATGCCGGAAACGGCCACTCGCCCGTGGCGCCGGCCACGGGTACGAACACGATTGGCCGCACAACATCCGGGCAGGCCGCGTTCGTCGGCAGTTCGCGTGGCGGGCGCGGCGGAGACGGCGGATCGGCTATCCATGGCACGCTCACCCCGCCTTTTGTGGAGATCAAGGGCGGCAAGGGCGGTGATGGCGCTACGGGCGGAACCGTCGATATAACAAACAGTGCGTCCGGCGCTCTGGAGACATCGGGGGATAATGCGCCCGGCATAGCGGCCGACGCCGGCGGTGGCGATGGCGGCAACGGCGCGTGGGCATTCGCCGTCGCGGTCGGCGGCGAGGGTGGCGTCGGCGGCCGGGGCGGCGATGGCGGCACTGCGACCGTGACCACCACGATCGACAGCAATATCATCACCCATGGCAACAATTCCAACGGCATCACAGTCAATTCAAGTGGCGGCCGCGGCGGCAATGGCGGCCTGGGTGCTGCGATTGGTGCCGGGGAGGGCGGCAATGGCGGCAATGGCGGGTTCGGCGGCACCGCGAAGGGCGATAATGCCGGCACAATATCCACCGACGGCACGTTCTCGAAGGGCATGCTCGTGCGCTCGGCGGGCGGCGTGGCGGGCGATGGCGCAAGCGGTTTCGGCATCGTCGGAGATGGCGGCAATGGCGGCCTGCCGACGATCGGGGGCAATGCCGAGGGGATAAATTCGGGCAACATCACGACCCGAGGCGATTTTGCCAGCGGTATGGTCGTTCAGTCTGTGGGCGGCGGCGGCGGGGACGGCGGCGGCGGCCTGGGGCTGTTCGGCGGAGGTGGCGCAGGTACGGATGGCAATGATGGCCAGGCCGCCACGGGCACCAACACAGGTAACATCACCACCAATGGCGTGGGCGCAATCGGCATGTTGGTGGAATCTGTGGGCGGCGGCGGCGGCGATGGCGGCGGTGCCGCGGGTCTCGTTTCAATCGGTGGCAAGGCTAGCGGCGGCGGCAAGGGTGGGACGGCAACCGGCAATATCGGCGGCATCATCAAAACCGGGGCCGATGGCAGCGGTGACGGCGCGCATGGCATATTGATCCAGTCGGTCGGCGGTGGCGGCGGCAATGGTGGCTATGCGCTCGGTGTGGCGCCAATGATCTCGGTCGCCATCGGTGGTGGTGGCGGTACCGGCGGCAACGGTGGCTTGGTGAACGTCAACCAGGCCGGTGACGGTGTGACTGTCGAAACGAACGGCAATTCTGCCAGCGGCATCATCGCACAATCGGTCGGTGGCGGCGGCGGCAATGGCGGCGGCGCCATTGCCATTGGCGGCTTGGTGGGGGTGTCGGTAGGCGGGTCTGGGGACGCGGCCGGCAACGGCGAAGGGGTGAACTACAACGTTGCGAACGCGAAGGTCACCACGCTGGGCGACGATTCCATCGGCGTGCTTGTGCAATCGGTCGGCGGCGGCGGCGGCAACGGCGGGTTTGCGCTTTCCGGCTCGACTGTCGCAGCGGTGAGCGTTGGCGGCAGTGCCGGCAAGGCGGGAGAAGGCGGCGTGGTCGACGCGACTGTCGGCGGCACTGTCAACACCTTCGGGGATCGGTCAACCGGCATGGTTGCCCAGTCCATCGGCGGCGGCGGCGGCAATGGTGGCTTTTCCGGCGCAGCCAGTTTCGGCGCCAGCGTGGGCGTCGGCGGCAGTGGCGCGGGCGGCGGCGATGCCGATACCGTCACTCTGCGTACGGCCGAGGGCGTTACACAATCGATCACGACGGACGGAGCGGATTCCGCTGGCCTGATCGTGCAGTCGGTCGGTGGCGGCGGTGGCAATGGCGGGTTTTCCGGGACCCTGTCGGCGCTTGCCGGCTTCGGCATGGGCGGAACAGGCGGCGGCGCCGGCAAAGGAGTCGCGACGGAAGCCACGTATAACGGCTCGGTCGAAACCTTTCGCGAAAGGTCGGCCGGTATCATCGTGCAGTCGATCGGCGGCGGCGGCGGCAACGGCGGCGGCCAGTTCGGTTTGAGCCTCAATGCCAGCGTAGGCATCGGTGGTTCGGGCGCCGGCGGCGGCGAATCCGGGACGGCCAAGTTCTTTTCGACCACGGGCCTTAACGTTACGACGCATCGAGAGGATTCCGCCGGCGTCATCGTGCAGTCGGTCGGCGGCGGCGGCGGCAATGGCGGCTTCTCGCTGAACGGCGCGGGGTTCGTGGCTGCGGTCAGCATCGGCGGCAAGGCCGGCACGGCCAGCGATGCCAAGGCGGTGACGGTCGGCATCAATTCAGGACTGATTCACACCATTGGTGATCGCTCCACGGGCATTATCGCCCAATCGATTGGCGGCGGCGGTGGCAATGGCGGCGGCACGGCCTCGGCCGGCCTCGGCGCCAACGTCACCATCGGCGGCAAGGGTGGCGGCGGCGGGAACGGTGCGACCGTCGATGTCACCAATGGCGCGGCGGTACACACCGAAGGCGTCCAGTCGCACGGCATCATGGCGCAGTCGATCGGCGGCGGCGGCGGCTCGGGCGGCTTCGCCATCTCGGTCGGCGGGCCATCCTTCTCGCTCGGCGGCAACGGCGCGTCGGGCGGTCGAAGCGAGAGGGTCTATGTCGAAAACACCGGCCAGATCAACACAGACAGGGACATGTCCGTCGGCATCTTCGCGCAATCGGTTGGCGGCTCTGGCGGCGATGGCGGGTTCGCACTGGCGGCGGGCGCCTTTGCCGCGGTCGGCATCGGGGGCCAAGGCGGCGCCGGCGGCGAGGCCGGCGTCGTCGAGGTCAAGAACACGACCAACATCACCACTTCAGGCTCACTCTCGCACGGCATACTCGCACAGTCCGTCGGTGGCGGGGGCGGCAATGGCGGATCAGTCGGAACGTTCGCCGTCGGCGTCTTCGGCGCCGCGTCGGTTGCGATCGGCGGTGGCGGCGGCGAAGGCAATCTGAGCAACCAGGTCACGGTTAACCACAAGGGTGACATCCATGTCGGCGGCATGGGCTCGAAGGCTATTCTCGCCCAATCGGTCGGCGGCAGTGGCGGCAATGGCGGTTCGGCCTATTCCGGTGCCGTCAGCGCCGGTCTCTATGTCTCCGCTTCGGTCGGGGTTGCCGTGGGCGGCGAAGGCGGCAATGGCGGCAATGGCGGCAAGGTGACGGTTCGGGCCGACGGCAACCTGATTGCCGACACCGACGCGGCCGGCTCCGGCGGCATCGTCGCCCAGTCCATCGGCGGCGGCGGCGGCAATGGCGGCCGCGCGGCAACGATTTCGGGAGCAGCAAGCACTGGGGTCAGCGTTGCGCTCGGCGTCACTGTTGGCGGCTGGGGCGGCGACGGCGGCAAGAGCGACCTGGTCGTCGTCGATAGCGGCTTGAACGGCGGTGGCAGCATCGTCACCAAAGGTGCCAACGCAATCGGCATCCTGGCGCAATCGGTCGCCGGCAGCGGCGGCAATGGTGGCGATTCCTGGGGAGCCGCAGCGGGCTTCGGCGTCAACGCCAGCATCAATGCGACAGTCACGATCGGTGGCGGTGGCGGCAAGGGTAACATCAGCGGCGATGTCGCGGTTCACAATGCCATGACGATCGACACGAGCGGCGACATGAGCGCTGCGATCGTGGCGCAATCGATCGGCGGCGGCGGCGGCAATGGCGGGGCCACCAACGGTGCGACGGCCGATCTCGGCACCAAAGACGGCGTCAACGTCGCGGTCAATGTCGGCGTTGGCGGCGCGGGCGGCACGGGCAACAAATCCGGAGCCGTCGAGGTTACGAACACGGCCAATCTGACGACCGCTGGCGACTATTCGTCGGGCATCGTTGCTCAGTCGATCGGGGGCGGCGGCGGCATGGGAGGCGCTACCAACACGCAGGCCTTCCATGTCGCCGGCACAGCCGGCACAAGCGTTACCGCGAATGTCAGCATCGGCGGCAGCGGCGGCGGCGGCAACGACGCCGCATGCGCGGCGGACGAGGACGACAATCCCACCTGCTTCGATGGCAAGGTCGGCGTCAAGGTCGACAATTCGGGTGAGATCCGCACCAGCGGGTTCAACTCCGTAGGCATCCTGGCCATGTCCATCGGCGGCGGCGGTGGCGGCGGCGGTTCGGCCTCGACCAAGGAGGATATCGTCGGCTCAGGCGACGCCGGCGAGACTTCGGTCGGCATCGGCGCGGCGATCGCGCTCAACGCCGGCGGTGCCGGCAGCGGCGGCACTGTGTCGGTCACCAACCGCAACGTGATCATCACGGACGGGGCCGATTCCTATGGCATCAGCGCGAATTCAATCGGCGGTGGCGGTGGCGTGGGCGGCTCGTCCAGTTCGGGCGTGCTTGGCAATTATGCAATCGGCGGCGCGCTTGGCGGCAAGGGTGGCGGGGGCGGCAACGGCAACCAAGTCGATGTCTTCAACCTGGCCGGCGCCACCATCTGGACCAAGCAGGAGCGTTCAATCGGCATCTTCGCGCAGTCGGTCGGCGGCGGCGGCGGCGCAGGCGGCGCCGGCGAAAGCAAGGGCAAGAGCGATGGCGGTGAAGTGGCGGTCAACCTGTCGCTCGGCGGCGCGGGCGAGGTCGGCGGCAATGGCGGCAAGGTCAATGTCGAAAACAGCGGCATTGTACAGACCGACAAGGCCAATTCGCACGGTATCCTGGCGCAGTCGATCGGCGGCTCCGGTGGCGTCGGCGGCGCGTCCGGCACGTCATCCAACGACTCCAAGATCGCCATCACGCTCAGCCTTGGCGGCGCCGGCGGCGCCGGGGGAAGCAGCGACAAGGTTCACGTCCAGAATTTCGCGAGCGGATCGATCCTGACGAAGGACGACAATTCGCATGGCATCTTCGCGCAGTCGGTCGGCGGCGGAGGCGGCGCGGGCGGCGCCGGCTCGACGGAGACGGGCAAGGCCGAGACGGCCATCACGATGTATATTGGCGGCCAGGGCGGCAGCGGAAGCACCGGCGGCGAGGTCGAGGTCAACAATTTCGGCAAGATCGAAACGCTGGGCTATATCTCGCACGGCATTCTCGCGCAGTCGATCGGCGGCGGCGGCGGCGCCTCGGGTGCGGCGACCGGCGCATCGGAAGCCGACATGACCATAGGCGGCGGCGCCAGCGTCCCCAATGGAATTCCGATACCGGTGATCGGCGGTCCCCAAAACAAGGCCGATGGCGGGAAAGTCACCGTCACCAATGATGGCGAGATCATCACCCACAAGGATGGTTCATACGGCATCTTCGCCCAGTCTATCGGCGGTGGCGGCGGGTATGGTGGCACGGTTTCGTCCGACTTCGCCGGATCCGATTCCTTTGCCCTCAGCCTCGGCGGCAAGGGCGGCAACGGCGGTGATGGCGGCGATGTGAGGGTCGAGGTTTCCGGCTCGATCGAAACTTTCGGCGATCGCGCCCATGGCGTTGTCGCGCAGTCGGTCGGTGGCGGCGGCGGCGTCGGTGGCGATGCCAAAGGCAAGACGTCCAACGCCCTGGCTGTCGGCGGCCTGGGCGGCAATGGTGGCGATGGCGGCAATGTCACCGTCATCCGTACTGGCACAATCATTACCCATGGTGCGGACTCTGTCGCCATCATCGCGCAGTCGGTAGGCGGTGGCGGCGGCGTCGGCGGTGCCGGCTTCGGACGTTTTGGCGCTTCGGAGGACGGCAGCAGTGGTCTCGACAACAACGAGATCGGCTTCACCATGTTCAGCGGCGCCCAGGGCAACGGCGGCACGGTGACCATCGAGCAGGATGGCGAAATCATCACCGATGGCGCGCGGGCGCATGGCATCGTGGCCCAGGCGGTCGGCGGCGGCGGCGGCCTGGCCGGTACGCTCTCGACCGGCGCCGCCGGTTCCGGCGGCGGCATCGGCGACGCGGCGGCAGCCTCGGCGACGGCGATGAGCCAGGTCTGGGTCAAGGGCGCGAGCTCGTATGCGATGTTCGGCCAGAGCGCGACCGGGCAGGGCAATTCCAGCCTCGTCCACCTGACGGCCGAAGGTAATCTCTTCGCCCAGGCGGCGGATTCCGTGGCCGCCTATGCCGAATCGACATCCAATCTCGGCTTCGCCAAGGGCAATCTCACTCTCGACCTGAAGGGTTCCTACGCCATCGGCGGCGGCGCCACGGGCGTGGCCGCCATGTTGGTCGGCGGTGCGGATAACGTCCTGAACAACAACTCCATGACCTTCGCCATGGGCCAGGATTTCGTCGAGAGCTATGTCGCGGCAGCGCTCGCTCCACTGGCGAAACAGGCCGGCTTCTCTATCCAGACGCTGGATCTGTCAGATTTCACGGCCGCCGACCTCCGGCACGAGGTTCTCGAGGGGCTGCTGCCCGGCTTCAGCGCTCTGTCGATCACGGGCACATCCGGCAACGACAAGGTCCAGAACCAGAAAATCGATGACGACCATCTCGGCCGTGTCATCGGCAATATCGACCTCGGTGATGGCATCAATGAGTTCGACAATTTCGAAAACTCCTCGATGGTGGGTCTCAAGAGCATCAACCTTGGCGCCGGCGGCCTGTTCAAGAATCAGGGCCTGATGACGAACAAGGGCATCGGCGTGGTGGCCACCTTGGACATCACCGGCGGGTTTACACAGTTGGGCACCGGCGACTTCGTCACCGATATCGACCTCAACAACCAGATCACCGATGCGTTGACCTTGACCGGGGCCGGCAATTTCGACGGCACGGCGCCGCTCAACTTCCTGTCGATCGACAAGCTCTTCACCCAATATGTGTTGGCGACCGGCTCTTCGATGGTCGATAATTACCTGACGCCGCAGACGCTGCATCCGGCGGTCGGCTTCAACTTCCAGACCAAGGTCGTGGGCGGAACGGATCTCGTCCTCTATGCGGACAATCCAACCTTCCTGGAACTTGCTCAGAGTCCCGGTTCTGGCACCACGGACCCCGGCGTCTATCAGATGGCGCAGTATCTCGATGACGTCGAGGCCGCGTCCACCCCGGACAATCCGATGGCGCGTCTTATCAACCTGCTGCGCTTCTCGCCCACGGAAGAGGAACTGGGCGCTGCGTTGACGCGGCTGACACCGCATTACGCCGTGCATACGTTCGACATGATCAATCGCGAAGCCGACACCATGCTGGAGACGGCCCGCGAATGCACTGGCGTTCCCGCCTACAAGAACCCCGACGGCCGCTGCATCTGGGGAACGATCAGCCCGCAGGCCGAGTACAGCCGCGACGCCGGCGCAGGGACCACCAGCCGCGACGACATCTTGAAGACGATGTCGCTCGGCGGGATCAGTGAGATCGGACAGAACTGGTCGCTGGGCGCCACCATAGGCCGCACGGAGTTCGACTCCAAGATCGACTTCAACGGAGCAAGGCTGTCGGAAACCACCGGCGAGGCCTGGCAGGCCTATGCGTTGGCGAAATACGCCAACAAGAACTACTTCGTCGATTTCGCGCTGGGCGGCGGCACCGGTTCGTTCGAGGGCGAACGCGACACCCATATCGCCCCGGTCGCCTTCATTCCCGGTGAAATGCTAGACGGCACCTATCTCCAGGAGGAATTGCTGCCTGGCGTGGGCGACAGCGTGACCTACACGCAGAGGACAGCGCAGTTCGGCGGCTCGGCCCGGCTCGGCTTCACCCAGCAGATGGGGTCATTCTATCTGCAGCCGACCGTGCAGTTCGACGCACGCTGGTTGCGGGTCTCAGGCAAGGAGAAAGGCTCGGGCACGGCGGAGGAATCGGTTGCCGCCTTCAACTTCGATGGCTCGGCAAACACGTACTATTCGGCGACGCCGGCTCTCGAACTCGGCACCGACATCCCCCTCAGCGACATTGCCAGCCTGCGTCTCTACGGGAAGGCCGGGGTCGAATTCTCGAACAAGGAATGGGAAATCGAAGGACGCTTCGCCGCAGCGGAGAATTTGCCCGGCAACCCCGCATTGCACTTGACGGAAGCCGTGGATTCGCCGCTCTATCGCGTCGGCGCCGGCGTTGAGCTGAACGGCGTCAATGGCGTCGGCATGTCGGTCCGGTATAATGGCGCCTTCGGCGAAACGGTGAAACAGAACGCTGTGAGCGCCTCTTTCAAAGTCAACTTCTAGTTGGCTCGAGACGGAGCGTGAGGGGGGTCTTGATGGCGAAGTACACATATCTGGTGGCTATGCTGGGTGTAGCCTGCATTGCAGGTTCGGCGGCCTTCGCGGCGCAAGGCAAGAGCGACAAGGCCGCTGTGGGCGCACCCGCCGCCAACGCACCGCGGCTGCCGGGCGGGGCTTCCGCGCTGTCGGAAACCCATGGCGACTGGACCGTCAATTGCCAGATAGCGGGCACGACAAAGACCTGCAGCCTGTCACATCAGCAATTCAACAAGCAAACCAACCAGCGGCTGCTGGCGATCGAACTGACGAGCAAGACCGGCGACGATGCCAGCGGCACTCTTGCCCTTCCGTTCGGCCTGGCGCTCGCCAAGGGCATCAATTTGACGATCGACGAGCAGAAGCTGGACGGCAGCCTGCAGTTCAATACATGTCAAGTCGTCGGCTGCCTGGTGCCGGTGGCGTTCGACGCGAATGTCACCCCGCTGCTCAAGGCGGGCACGACGCTGAAGATCGAGGGCTTCGCGGCCGACACCGGACAGGCGGTGAGTTTTTCTATCCCGCTCAACGGGTTCAGCGGCGCGCTTGGCCGGACCGCGGAGCTGCTGGCAAACTGACGATCGATATCGCAACTGGGCACGCCACGTTGCAGCAGCAGTTGTGAGCGAGCCAGGGCCGGCTGCTCAAACGACGATCGTTTGCAACCGTTCGGCGATCAAAGTGGCAAGCCGCGCCGCCACCTCGTCCTTGCTCATCTCCGGCCATTCCTCGACGCCGGCCTTCGACACGATCCGCACCCTGTTGCGGTCGCCGCCCATCACGCCCGAAGCACCGATGCCGCTTTCGCGCGACACGTCATTGGCGACGATGAAATCGGCACCCTTCCTTGCCAGCTTGGCCTCGGCATTGCGCAGAAGGTCCTGTGTCTCTGCGGCGAAGCCGATGACAAGTGCGGGCCGCAGGCTGTGATGACCGACCCCGGCGAGAATGTCCGGGTTCTCGACCATGCGCAGCACTGGAGGACCTTCGCCCGCCAGCTTCTTCATCTTCTCGCCGGCTGCATTCTCGGTGCGCCAGTCAGCGACGGCGGCGACGAAAACGGCCGCGTCGGCTGGCAGGAGTTGTTCGACCGCGTCGCGCATCTCCCGCGCGCCTTCGACATGGACGGTCTGCACGCCGGCGGGGTCGGCGATCCCAACCGGACCGGAGACGAGATGCACGTCGGCACCGAGCCTGGCGAGAGCCGCCGCGATGGCGTGGCCCTGCTTGCCCGATGACCGGTTGGCGATGTAGCGCACGGGATCGATAGGCTCATGCGTTGGGCCTGACGTGACAATGATCCTGCGCCCCGAGAGGGGCTTGGCACCGGGATCGAGCAGCGCGTCGATCGCGGCGACGATCTCCAGCGGTTCGGCCATGCGGCCCTCGCCGGCCTCGTTGCTTTCTGCCATCTCGCCTTTGGCAGGGCCGACAAAGGCGATGCCGTCCTTTTGCAGGGTCGTGCGATTACGGCGCGTGGCCGGGTGCGCCCACATCCGGGGATTCATCGCCGGCGCCATCAGCACCTTCTTGTCGGTTGCGAGAAGCACGGTGGAGGCAAGGTCATTGGCGAGGCCGTTGGCAAACTTGGCCATCAGATCGGCGGTGGCCGGCGCAACCACCAGCAGGTCGGCCTCGCGCGATAGCCTGATATGACCGACATCGTGCTCGTCGTTGCGGTCGAAGAGCTCGGTGAAGACATGGTCGGCGGACAGGGTGCCGACCGAAAGGGTGGTCACGAAGTGCTGCGCTGCGGCAGTCATCACAACCCGCACCGAGGCGCCGCGCTCGCGCAACCGGCGGATCAGGTCCAGTGCCTTGTAAGCGGCGATGCCACCGCCGACGATGAGCAGGATGCGTTTGCCGGAAAGCGCGCCTCGCGGAGAGGTCCTACCTGCCGGGGTGGGAACCGTGGTGCCTGCGCCGTGCACGTTTGTCAGTTCACGCAGGGTTTTCTCGATCTGGTCGATACGGCCCGGACCGATCTGGCCGCTTACAGCGGCCCGGATCATGACCCGCGCCTGCTCTTCCATGGAACGGTCGTTCTCCGCCGCAAGCCGGCGCAGCAGCTCCTTGACCTCGGCGTCCAGGTTCCGGATGGTGATGCTGGCCATTTGATTGCACTCGGCTGAAGAGTTGTTCTGCAATGATAGCAATGCAATCAAAGTCCAGCAAGGATCCGGACGCGGGCCCGGCCTAGATGACCTTCCAGGCGATATAGACCAGCGTCAGCGCGATCACCCACAGTGCGACGCGGCCGGAGCGGCTGTAACGGGCCTCGGCCTTGCCGATGGTCCGCGCCGTGGTTTCATCGAAGCGCAGGCCGTGCTCGGCCATCAAATCGATCTCGCGTGACAATCGCTCCGCACGTGCAGCAAGCTCGGGCACCTGGCGGGCCAGCGTGACCAGCGCCTTGGCGCCGTCCCGGGCATCGATCATCATGCCGCGCGGCCCCAGATTGCCGGCGATCCAGTCACCGACAACCGGTTCGGCTGTCTTCCACATGTTGAAAGCGGGATCGAGCGTGCGCGCCACGCCCTCGACCACCACCATGGTCTTCTGCAGGAGGACGAGTTCGGGGCGCGTCGCCATGTCGAAAAGCTCGGTCACCTCGAACAGCAGCGTCAGGAGCTTGGCCATCGAAATGGTCTCGGCCGGCTGGCCGTGGATCGGCTCGCCAATGGCACGGATCGCCTGCGCGAAAGCCGCGACATTGTGCTGGCGCGGCACGTAGCCAGCCTCGAAATGGACTTCCGCGACGCGCAGATAGTCGCGCCTGATGAAGCCATAGAGAATCTCTGCCAGGAAACGGCGCTCCTTCTTGCCCAGCCTTCCGGCAATGCCGAGATCGACGGCGACGATGGTGCCGTTCGCCTCGACGAACAAATTGCCCGGATGCATGTCGGCGTGGAAGAAGCCGTCGCGCAGCGTATGGCGCAGGAATGATTGGATGAGATTGGCGGCAATCGCCTTGAGGTCGTGACCGGCGGCTTCGAGGCCGGCGATGTTGTTCATCTTGACGCCGTCGACCCATTCCATGGTCAGCACGTCACGGCCGGTGCGCTCCCAGTCGACGGAGGGGACGCGAAAACCGGGATCATCCCTGGTGTTCTCTCCAAGTTCGGAGAGTGCCGCCGCCTCGAGGCGCAGATCCATCTCGATCTTGGTGGTTTGGGCCAGCGTCTGGGTGACCTCAACCGGCCGCAGCCGGCGCGATGAAGGGATGTACTTCTCCTGCAAGCGTGCGGCGAGGAAATAGCTTTCGAGATCCTGAAAGAAGCGGCGGCGCACCCCCGGCCTGATGACCTTCACCGCAACCTTGGTCGCCGCGCCCTCATGCATGGTTTCGGCGGCATGGACCTGGGCGATGGATGCGGCGGCGACGGGGTCGCCGAATTGCGTATAGAGGTCGCCGATCCTGCGTCCGAGGGAGGCTTCGACGGCAGCGACCGCCTCCGCTTTCGGGAAGGTGTGCATCTTGTCCTGCAGCATGGCGAGATCGAGCGCCATGTCATTGCCGACAACATCCGGTCGTGTCGCCAGGAACTGGCCGAGCTTGACATAGGACGGTCCGAGCCGCACGACCGCCTTGGCCAGGCGGTCGCTACGCTCGTAGGCCAAGGCGCGGCGGCGCGTGAACAGCCGTGCCAGCCGCCAGCCGAATTTTGGCAGGCCCGACAGTTCCTCCCCGGGAAGAGCGGCAACGACGCCCTCACGCACCAGCACCCAACCTGCCCGCACGAGGCGAAATCCAGCACTGATGGTGCTCATGGTCGCGCCCACCCCACCGGTTTCATCAACCCGCCCACGCTAGCTCTGGGCCGAGAAAAGCGGTGCGGCCTCAAAGCTTCCAGCCCGAATGCAGCGCCGCGATACCGCCGGAGTAATTGCGGAAGGAGACGCGCTCGAAGCCCGCACGCGTGATCATGGCGGCAAAATTCGCCTGGTTGGGAAATCTGGCGATCGATTCGACGAGATAGGAATAAGGCTCGCCGTCGCCCGTGACCATCTTGCCGATCCTGGGAATTGCGTTGAAGGACCAGGCCTCGTAGGCCTTGTCGAGCAGCGGCATCTCGACTTCGGAAAATTCGAGGCACAGGAACCGTCCGCCCGGCTTCAGCACGCGAAAGGCTTCACTGAGAGCAACATCGATGCGCGGCACGTTGCGGATGCCGAAAGCGATGGTGTAGGCGTCGAATGTGGCCTCAGGAAAGGGCAATTCCTCGGCATTGGCCTCGACGAAATCGGTGTTGCCGGACAGGCCTTTCTTCTCGGCGCGGTCGCGGCCCACGGCCAGCATCGAGCCATTGATGTCGAGCACGGTCGCATGCGCATTGCCGTGGCTCGCATCGACGATGCGGAAGGCGATGTCGCCCGTGCCGCCGGCCACATCGAGGACCTTCCAGCCCACCCGCCTGGGAGGATTGAGCCAGGTGACCACGGCATCCTTCCAGACCCTGTGCAGGCCGGCCGACATCAGATCGTTCATAAGGTCATAGCGGTTGGCGACCTTGTGAAAAACATCGTTGACCAGGGATTGCTTCTCGCCTTCCCCGACACGCTTGAAACCATAGGAGGTTTCCATGCCGCCTGCGGCCGTCGTTCTCTCAACCGACATTTTTTTGATCCGTCATAAAACCGGCGGGACCATAGCCGATCGATGGTGCGGGCGCTATTGTTTAAGGCGCGGTGTTCAGCCGCGCTTCCAGGTGGTGGGTTTGGAGACCTGGACTGACCGACGGGATGTTTGAATGCCATGGAAAGCGGAACTGCACTGCCACATCGAAGGGGCAGCAGCGCCCGAACTCGTCATCCGCCAAGCACAGAAATACGGCAAGGACACCTCGCCCTTTATTCAAAATGGCTCGTTTGTCTGGCATGATTTTACGTCTTTCCTCGCGGCTTACGACTTTTCCTCCGACCTGTTCCGCACCGAGGAGGATTATGCGCGGCTGGCCGACCACTATCTGACCAGCCTGGCTCGCGACGGGGCGATCTATTCGGAGATCTTCACTTCGCCAGACCACGCAACCAAGGCCGGCCTGTCGCCCAAGGCCTATACCGATGCACTGGGCGAAGGCATGCTGCGCGCCAAGGCCAAGACCGGCATCGAGGGGCGCATGATCGTCACCGGGGTGCGCCATGTCGGCGTCGAGTCCGTCGAGCGGGCGGCGCGCTTCGCGGCGCGCTGCGGACATCCGCTCGTAACCGGCTTCGGCGTCGCCGGCGACGAGCGTGTCGGCGACATGGAAGACTATGTCAGGGCGTTCGAGATCGCCCGCGAGGCCGGGCTCGGCATCACCGTCCATGCCGGCGAACTGACCGGCTGGGAGACCGTGCAGGCGGCTCTCGACCACATCCGTCCGTCCCGCATCGGCCATGGCGTGCGCGCCATCGAGAATCCGGATCTGGTCCGGCGCATCGTCGACGAAGGCATCGTGCTCGAATGCTGCCCCGGCTCCAACATTGCGCTGAAGCTGTTCGAAAGCTTTGCGGATCATCCGTTCCCGGCTTTGCATGCAGCGGGCTGCAAGGTGACGCTTAACTCCGACGACCCGCCCTATTTCTGGACCTCGCTGAAACGAGAATATGATATTGCG
This sequence comes from Mesorhizobium sp. ES1-1, assembly GCF_020164785.1. GTDB lineage: Bacteria > Pseudomonadota > Alphaproteobacteria > Rhizobiales > Rhizobiaceae > Mesorhizobium. Next base: position 144,644 of record NZ_JAIUGX010000009.1, read on the forward strand.
GCGGAGCATTTCGCGATGAACGAGAAGGCGCTTCTCGCCGTCACCAAAACCGCCATCGAGGCTGCTTTCGTCGACCGCAAGACCAGGACGGCGCTTCTTGCCCGGCTGAACGGGCCCGCGCGCTGATTAAACCGACAAAGCTGTGGTCGAGGTAGCCAAGCGGTTCCTTGATCCAAGCTTAGACGCTAGGGTCCTCCCAGCACCCTGAAGCGCGTTCGCGCGCCGGGCGACATGCAGTAGGAGAACACCATGAAGGGCGTCACCGTCGTCGACCATCCGCTTGTCCAGCACAAGCTGACCATCATGCGCAAGAAGGAGACCTCGACGGCCGGTTTCCGGCGGCTGCTGCGCGAGATCTCGCTGCTGCTCGGCTATGAGGTCACCCGCAATCTTGAACTGACCACGACGACGATCGAAACCCCGATGGAGACGATGGAAGCCCCGACGCTGGAGGGCAAGAAGCTGGTCTTCGCCTCGGTGCTGCGGGCCGGCAACGGACTGCTCGAAGGCCTTCTCGATCTTGTCCCGGCGGCTCGCGTCGCCCATGTCGGCCTCTACCGCGACCACGAAACGCTGGAAGCGGTCGAGTACTTCTTCAAGGCACCGAGCGATCTCGGGGACCGGCTGGTCATTGTTGTCGATCCGATGCTGGCGACCGCCAATTCAGCGATCGCCGCGATCGACAAACTGAAGGAACGCGGCGCCACCAACATCCGCTTCCTGTGCCTGCTGGCGGCGCCCGAAGGCATCGAGCGTTTCACAAACGCGCATCCGGATGTCCCCGTCTTCACGGCCTCGATCGACCGCCAACTCAACGAGAAGGGCTACATCATGCCCGGCCTCGGCGATGCCGGCGACCGAATGTATGGGACCAAGTAGTGCCGAACAGCTTTGTAGGCGTAATTTACCAATCGTTTACGCAAAGGCAGGGTAGCGGCGCGCGTTAAAGCGCCGAACACCATCCGCGCGTAAGGATCGGCTCTCACGAAGGCCGATCATGCTGCGCAATATCCTCATCCTTGGCGTTTTTGCCGCCATGTCGGCCTCGGTCCCGATCATTTATCAGGCGAATCCGCAGCTCATCCAAACCCTGCTTGGATCGCCGATGACGGGCAAGGTCGCCGTCGAACCGCAGCCGGATGTCACTTTGGCATCGGTTCCCGGCAAGCCCGCCGCGCCACCCTCTACGGGCCGCAAGGTCGTTATTGCGGCCGACGAGCGCGGCCATTTCATTTCGCCTTTCAAGGTCAACGGCCGCCAGATCGAGGCGATGATCGACACCGGCGCGACGCTTGTCGCCGTCAACAGCTCCACGGCGCGCCGTGTGGGCCTGTCATTGAACCCGTCCGACTTCAGCCATGAGGTCAACACCGCCAACGGAACGATCAAGGCGGCCGTGGTGACGATTGACCGGTTGCAGGTCGGCGGCATTACCGTCAACGATGTCCAGGCCATCGTGCTGGACGACAAGGCGCTGCGGATTAACCTGATCGGCATGAGTTTTTTGCAGCGGCTGGCAAAGTACCAGGTCGAAAGTGGCAGTTTGCTGCTCGTGCAGTAGGGCCGGGCCGCCGGCCGGAGGTCACAATCATGTTTCCAGCTATTGTGCCAGAAAACTCCCCTTAATTCATCATCCGCGCGGCAGTATCCGGCGGATAACGGACCTGTCGGCGGCCGGCTTCGAAGCACCGACGGCATAGGCTGAAAGCACGGCGGCGGCGGCAGCCTCCGCGTCCGATCGCGAGCGGGCGTGGACGAGCGCCAGCGGGTCGCCGACCCAGACCTCCGCGCCGATCGGCAGCAGCCTGGTGATGCCGACGGCGGGGTCGACCTTGTCTTCGGGTCGCGCACGTCCGCCGCCGAGGCCAACCACTGCCAGCCCGATGTCCCGCGTCGCTATGCCGGTGACGAAGCCGTTCGTCGTCGCCCTGACCGGGACCTCCGTGTCCGCGACAGCCAGGTATTTCTCCGGCCTTTCAATGATGTCCGCCGGGCCTCCGAGCGCGGCGACCATGCGGCCGAATGTGGCGGCGGCGCGGCCGCTGGCGAGCGTCTCCGAGGCGCGTCGCATGCCGTCCTGGTTGGACGAGGCCAGCCCGGCGGCCTGCAGCATTTCGGCGGCCAGTGCCAGCGTCACGTCCTCCAACCGATGGTCACGGCTGCGGCCGGTGAGGAAGTCGATGGCATTGCGCACCTCGACGGCGTTGCCGGCGGCCGACGCCAGCGGCTCGTTCATCCCGGTGATCAGCGCCGAGGCCTTGAGCCCGGCGCCGCTGGCGATTTCGACCAGGCTGTTGGCAAGCGCGGTGGCGTCGCGCGACTTTTCCATGAAAGCGCCGTTACCCACCTTGACGTCGAGCACCAGTGACCGCAGACCGGCCGCCAGTTTCTTCGAGAGGATCGACGCGGTGATCAACGGCACGGATTCAACGGTTCCGGTGACGTCGCGGATCGCATAGAGCCGGCGATCGGCGGGCGCGAGGTCGGCGGTCTGGCCGATGATGGCGCAGCCGGTCTCGAGCACGGCCTTGCGGAACAGCGCAACGTCGGGCTGGCTGACATAGCCGGGAATGGCATCCATCTTGTCCAGCGTGCCGCCGGTGTGACCGAGGCCCCGGCCGGAAATCATCGGCACATAGGCGCCGCAGGCGGCAACGATGGGTGCCAGCATGAGTGAAACATTGTCGCCGACGCCGCCCGTCGAATGCTTGTCGGTGACCGGGCCGGGCAGGTCGGACCAGTCGAGCACATCGCCGGAATCGCGCATGGCCAGGGTCAGCGCCACGGCCTCGTCGCGGTTCATGCCATTGAAGAACACCGCCATGGCAAAGGCGCCGATCTGGCCATCGGAAACCACGCCCGATGTCACGCCGCCGACGAAGGCGGCGATCTCGGGCGCCGACAGCCTCATGCCATCGCGCTTGCGGCGGATGATCTCCTGGGGAAGCATCAGCCCTCCAGCGATCGGTCGCGGAACAGGCGCTGCAGGATCGTGGCCAGCCGCGCGCCCCCGACCGGCGCCATGTCCTTGGTTTCCTGGTGCGAAAGCTCGGCGCCGGTCATGCCCGCCGCCAGATTGGTGACCACCGAGCAGGCGGCCACACGCAGGCCAAGAAAGCGGGCAAGAATGACCTCCGGCACGGTCGACATGCCGACGGCGTTGGCGCCCATGATGCGGGCCATGCGGATTTCGGCTGGAGTCTCGAAGCAGGGGCCGGAGAACCACATATAGACGCCCTTGTGCAGCGTGGTGCCGGTCGCCTTCGCGGCCTGTTCGATCGCCGCGCGCATGCCGGCATCATATGCGCCGGTCAGGCCGACGAAGCGGCGGTCGCTGGGTTCGCCGATGAGCGGATTGGTACCGGAGAAATTGATATGGTCGGTTATCAGCATCACCGAGCCCGGTGGCATTTCGGGATCGACCGAGCCGGCGGCGTTGGTGAGGATGAGCCTGGTGATGCCGATGCCGGCCAGCACTTCCAGCGCTGGACGCATCGCGGCGGCGTTGCCGTGCTCATAATAGTGCGCACGGCCGGACAGCATCAGCACCGGCATGCCGGCAAACAGGCCCGCCACCAACTCGCCAGCATGGCCGGTGACACCGCTTTGAGGAAAGCCCGGCAGGTCCGCGTAGGAAATACGGAGGGGGTCGTCGATCCGATCGACAAGGTTGCCCAGGCCGGAACCCAGCACCAGCGCCGTGGCCGGCGCCAAGCCGCCGAGCCTTTCGATGAGATGGTCGAGCGCCTTTTGCGTCATCGCAAGCAGGTCTTCATTTGAGCATATCGCCGCGAAAACCATAGGGCAGCATGTCGCCCATGGTCACCGTCTCGGCGACGCCGGCATCGTCGCAGAGATATAGCGTCGTTTCCCGCCGGCAGAATTCAGCCAGCCGCTGGCGGCAGCCGCCACAGGGCGAACATTTCGCCATGCGTTCGGCGAATACGGCAATCTCGACGATCCTGCCGCCGCCGCCCATGATATATTGGCCGAGCGCCGTGGTCTCCGCGCACCAGCCTTCAGGATAGGAGGCGACTTCGACATTGGCGCCGGTGAATACGCGTCCGTCCTCGGTGCGCAAAGCGGCCCCCACCGGAAATTTCGAGTAGGGCGCATAGGCCTTGGCCATGGCGGTTTTGGCCGCTTGGAACAGATCATGCGACATTTCCGTGTTCTCTCCGATGATCGTGTCAAAAAAGCCGATACGGATTGCGCTTTCGACGTTCAACGTTCCTTGACGTAGGGCACGCCGCCGGCGCGAGGCGGGATTGCCTTGCCAATGAAGCCGGCGAGCAGGATGACGGTGAGGATATAGGGCAGGGCCTGCATGAACTGCACGGGGACCTTGCCGATGATGGGCAGCGGCGAGCCCTGCAGCCGGATCGCCGCAGCATCGAGGAAGCCGAACAAAAGGCAGGCGAACATGGCGTTGACCGGCTTCCATTTGGCGAAGATCAGTGCGGCCAGCGCGATGTAGCCCTTGCCCGCGGTCATGTCCTTCACGAAGCCGCCATTTTGCACCATCGACAGATAGGCGCCGGCGACACCGGTGAGCACGCCCGTGCAGATCAGCGCGCGGTAGCGCAGCCAGGCGACCGAAATGCCGGCAGTGTCGACGGCGGCCGGGTTCTCGCCAACGGCGCGCAGCCTGAGGCCGAAACGGGTGCGAAACAGCACCCACCAGGTGAAGGGCACCATCAGGAAAGCAAGGTAGACCAGAATCGAATGGCCTGAAATCAGTTCCGCATAGATAGGCCCGATGACAGGCACGTTCCTGACCGCGTCGGCGCCGGGCCAGACTATGGCGTCGAACCTCTCGCCCGGCCCGAGTGCCGGCGTGCGGCCGCCCTGCTGGAACCATGCCTGACCGAGGATGATGGTCGAGCCGGCGGCGATGAAATTGATCGCGACGCCGGAGACGATCTGGTTGCCGCGATGGGTGATGGAGGCAAAGCCGTGCACCAGCGCGAAGGCTACCGAGATCAGGATCGCCATGCCAAGGCCGAGTAGAGCCGAATGGAAGACCGAGGCAGCAGCCGCGCCGGCGAAGGCGCCGACCAGCATCTTGCCCTCAAGGCCGATGTCGAAAATGCCGGCGCGTTCCGAATAAAGCCCGGCCAGACAGGCCAGCAGCAGCGGAACCGAAAGGCGCACGGTCGAATCCAGGACCTGGATCACGGCGTTGAAAACATCCATCTCAGGCGCCCTTTTCCTTGACGGCTTCCATGCCGACGGACCTTGGATTGAACGAGGCGAACAGTGCCTGGACGTAGGGCCTGAACATGTGTTCGAGCGCGCCGGCAAACAGGATCACCAGTCCCTGGATGATGACGATCATGTCGCGGCTGATCGCCGGCATCTCGAAGGCAAGTTCGGCGCCGCCTTGATAGAGCATTCCGAACAGGATCGCCGCCAGGACGATGCCGATGGGGTGGAGGCGCCCCATCAGCGCCACGGCGATGCCGACGAAGCCGGCGCCGGAAACGAAATCGATGGCGACATTGTGCTGGTCGCCCATGACCGGATTGAGCGCCATCATGCCGGCGAGCGCGCCCGAGATCATCATGGCGGTGATGATGATGCGGGTTTCGGAAATGCCGGCATAGCGCGCCGCCTTCGGGCTGTGGCCATAGGTGCGCATCTCATAGCCGAGCCTGGTGCGCCAGATCAGCAGCCAGACCAGGAAGGCCATGACCAGCGCCAGCAGGAAGGTGACGTTGAGCGGGGCCGAGCGGATCTTGGCGCCGAACAGCTCGATAATCCAGTTGAGCTTGGGCAATTCGGCCCCGGCCAGGAAGTTTCGGGTCTGCGGCGCCTGCGAGGCTGCCGGCTTCAAGGGTCCGACCAGCAGATAGACCATGATGGAGGCGGCGATGAAGTTGAACATAATGGTGGTGATGACGATGTGCGAGCCGCGCTTGGCCTGCAGATAGGCAGGTATCAGCGCCCATAGCGCGCCGACGAGCGCTGAGGCCGCGATGGCGAGCGGAAAGGTCAGCCACCAGGGCAGCACGGTGTCGAAGGAAAGACAGACGATGGCGATGCCGAGGCCGGCAATGTAGGCCTGCCCCTCGGTGCCGATGTTGAACAGGCCGCAATGCGCCGCCACCGCCACCGAAAGCCCGGTGAAGATGAAGGTGGTGGCATAGAAGAGGGTGAAGGCAATGCCCGTGCCCTTGCCGAAGGCGCCCTCCACCAGGATGATGGCGGCGCGGAACGGATTTTCGCCGACCAGAACCACAACGAAGCCGGCAACGATGAACGCAACGAGCAGGTTGATCAGCGGGATCAGGCCGTAATCGGCCCAGGCCGGCAGCTTGGCGTAAGGCGTGCTCAAAGTGCTGCCTCCTGGTGTTCGACACCAGCCATCAGCAGGCCGAGTTCGCCTTCGGTCGTTTCCGGGCCGCGCTCGCCGACGATGCGGCCGGCGAACATCACCAGGATGCGGTCGGAGAGCGAGCGGATCTCATCGAGTTCGACCGACACCACCAGCACGGCCTTGCCCTGGTCGCGCATGGCGATGAGGCGCTTGTGGATGAATTCGATGGCGCCAACATCGACGCCACGCGTTGGCTGGCCGACGATCAAGACCCCCGGGTCTTGCTCCATTTCCCGCGCGAGCACGATCTTCTGCTGGTTGCCGCCGGAGAAATTGGCGGTCTTCAACCGGCAGTCCCCAGGGCGAATATCGTATTTGGCGATCTTGTCCCTGGCATCGTCGCGGATGGCATCGATGTTGAGGAACGGCCCTTTGAGATAGCGCGGGTCGTCATGATAGCCGAGGATCGAATTCTCGTTCTCCTCGAAGGCCAGTACCAGCCCGACGTGATGGCGATCCTCCGGCACATGGGCCAGCCCGCGGTCGCGCAACTCGCCGGGATCGGCAGCGCCTGTCAGGTCGATTGGCTTGCCATCGAGCATGACCGAGCCGGAAACGGCGCGCCTGATGCCGGAGATCGCCTCGAGCAGTTCGGATTGCCCATTGCCAGCGACACCGGCGATGCCGACGATCTCACCGGCGCGCACCTCGAAGGAGATGTCGTCGACCATGGTGACGCCGCGCGTGTCCCTCACCGTCAGGTTCTTGACCGAGAGCTTGACAGCGCCGGCCGCCGCCTCGCCTTTCTCGACACGGAGCAGAACGCGGCGACCGACCATCAGTTCGGCCAATTCCTCGACAGTGGTCTTCTTTGTCTCGCGTGTCGCCACCATCGTGCCCTGGCGCATCACCGACACGGTGTCGGTGATGGCCATGATCTCGCGCAGCTTGTGCGTGATCAGCACCACCGTCTTGCCTTGTTCCTTCAGCTGCCTGAGGATGCGGAACAGATGGTCGGCCTCGGCCGGGGTCAGCACGCCGGTCGGCTCGTCGAGGATCAGGATCTCTGCGCCGCGATAGAGCGCCTTGAGGATTTCCACGCGTTGCTGGAGCCCGACCGGCAGTTCTTCGACGATCGCATCGGGGTCGACGTCCAGCCCGTATTCGCGCTCGAGCCGGTTCAGTTCCGAACGAGCCTTGGCGATGCTTTTCTTCAGCAGCGCATCGCTCTCGGCCCCCAGGATGACGTTCTCGAGAACAGAGAAATTGTCGACCAGCATGAAATGCTGATGCACCATGCCGATGCCGAGCGCGATCGCGTCGTTGGGCGTCTTGATCGAGGCAGGCTTGCCGCCGACACGGATCTCGCCGCTGTCGGCCTGATAGAAGCCATAGAGGATGGACATCAGCGTCGACTTGCCGGCGCCGTTCTCGCCAACAATGCCGTGGATGGTGCCGCGTGTGATCTCCAGATTGATGTCGCGGTTGGCGCGAACGGCGCCGAAACTCTTGTTGATGCCGTTCAGCTCGATCGCGGCTTGCGCCATGCAGCTGTCCCACTCATATTTTTTTATCGGTTGGTCAAACGCCTAGCATGACGCCCCGCCTAAGCCAATCGGCCGGAGCGGCGTTCACTCTCGACAAATCCCCGCATGCTTGTCAATTTCGAACGTGGCCGGAGCCTCGACATTCGCTAGCATGGCGAACTGAAATTCGTACCACGGATGCTACACCAGGAGGTCTGATGACCATGCCCGCCGACCGGTTGACGACTCTGGAAATCCGCGCTGCCGAGCAGGAAAAGACGATCGACGAACTGTCGGGCCAGATCGCCGAGCAGTGGAAGGTGATCGAGCGCATGCAGCGCAAGCTCGATGCGCTGACCGACCGCTTCCTGGAACTGGAGGAACAGGCCGCGCCTGAAGTTCCGATCACCAAGCCGCCGCATTGGTGAGGGCGGGCCATACAATCCTACGCGGACCGATCTGGTCAGCCACGGCTCGCCAAACAAAACCGCCGGGCTTTCACCCGGCGGTTCATATTCAACTATTGGCCGCTCAATAGGGGCAGGCGTTGTCGGCCGTGTAATCGTGAACCTGGACCTTGCCGGAGATGATGTCGGCCTTGGCCTTCTCGACGGCCGCCTTCATCTCGTCGGTGACCAGCGCCTTGTTGTTGTCGTCCATGGCGTAGTCGACGCCGCCTTCCTTGAGGCCGAGGTTTTCGACGCCGCCTTTGAACGTGCCGTTCTTGCCGTCCATGAAGGCGGTGTAGACGGCGACGTCGACGCGCTTCAGCATCGAGGTCAGGACCTTGCCGGGCTGCAGGCCGTTCTGGTTGGAATCGACGCCGATGCCGAGCTTGCCGGCATCCGCCGCTGCCTGGAGCACGCCGACGCCGGTGCCGCCGGCTGCCGCATAGACGACATCGGAGCCTTGGTCGATCTGCGTCTTGGCGATTTCGCCGCCCTTGGCCGGATCGTTCCAGGCCGCCGGCGTGTCACCGGTCATGTTCTGGATGACATCCGTCGCTCCGGCAGCCTTGGCGCCGCCGACATAGCCGCATTCGAACTTGCGGATCAGCGGGATGTCCATGCCGCCGACGAAGGATACCTTCTTCGACTTCGATGCCATCGCGGCCATGATGCCGACGAGGTAGGAGCCTTCGTTCTCCTTGAAGACCAGGGAGCGGACGTTGGGCATGTCGACGGCGTCGTCGATGATGGCGAAGTTCAGGTCGGGATATTCGGCGGCGACCTTCTTCAGCGCGTCTTCCCAGGCGAAGCCCGCCATGACGATCGGGTTGTGACCATCCTCGGCGAAGCGGCGCAGCGCCTGCTCGCGCTGCGAGGCGTTCGACACTTCGAACTCGACATAGGCGACGCCGGTTTCGGTCTTGAACTTCTCGGCGCCATTGAAGGCCGCCTCGTTGAAGGATTTGTCGAACTTGCCGCCCAGATCATAGAGGATGGCCGGCTGCACGTCGGCTGCGAAAGCCGGAAAAACCATTGCGGTTGCGGCCAGGAGGCCGAGAACGATACGTTTCATGTGATCCACACCCTGTCGGTTGTTTTTTCCGTTACGCATCGCCTGTCCGGCCGGTGCACCGGCAGCCACGCGACATCAGCCAGGAGTGTATTTTCCTCCCGCTCGCGGGCAATCTGGCACGGCCCGAAACAAAACTCACGCGGAATTTTGACCCTTTGGAAAAGCATGCCACCGGCAGGCCGTGGCGCGACACGATCCTTGCGCGATAGCCTCAGCCTGTGGCGGCGGGCATGACGCAGGCGATGCCGGTCCCCTTGCGGTTGGCATAGCTGGACGGGTTCCTGGCCAAATATTGCTGCTGATGACCGTCCGCGAAATAGAATTCGCCCGCCGGTGCGATCTCGGTGGTGATGGCGCCGAGACCGGCGGCTCGCAGCGAGGCTTCATAGCTATCGCGGGAAGCGATCGCGGCCCGGTGCTGCGCGTCGCTATGCGTGTAGATCGCCGAGCGGTAGATGGTGCCGATATCCTTGCCCTGCCGCATGCCTTGCGTCGGGTCGTGGCTTTCCCAGAACAGCTTCAGAAGATTGCCATAAGTGACGACCCCCGGATCGAACACGACCAGCACCACTTCGGCATGGCCGGTGAGGCCGGTGCGGGTCTCCTGATAGGTCGGATTGGGGGTGATGCCGCCGGCAAAGCCGGCCGCCGTGACCCAGACGCCGTCGAGCTGCCAGAACAGGCGCTCCGAGCCCCAGAAGCTTCCCATGCCGAACAGCGCCGTCTCGAGCCCCTCGGGGTAGGGCCCCTTCAACGGCCGTTTCAGGACCTCGTGGCTGGATGCCGTCGGGATCGCGGCGGCGCGGCCTGGCAGCGCCTCGGACGGCTTGGGCAGGTTCAGTTTCCTGTTCAGCATGTCACTGAGAAAGAACATGCCCGGTCATCCTTTTCCTTGAGCAACAGCAGGATCAGGTGGCGGCGAACTGGCTTGCGCGCCGCCGCCTGTAACCGATCGCATAGAGCAGGAGGGCAAGCACGGCGAACACGGCGAAGCCCGGCTGGTTGAGCACCCAGGCGATGGCGCCGTCCCACAGCAACGGGCTGGCCTTGGTTCGCACCAGCGTTTCGAAGGCGGCGCGCGTATCCGGCGAGACGGCCAGCCAGCTGGTGTTGAGCGGGGTCAGCACCAGCGTCGAAGCCGCGACGGTGCGCGTCGTGTCGAGCACCGCCATGATGACGGCGATCGACAGCGCGACCATTGCAGCGAGCCGGAAGATGAAGCGAAACATTCGAGACCTTTTCCCCGCCAGTCCCCAACTTCCCTGAGGCGTTCCGGCATGTGTTTCGACTTGAGAGATAGAACGCGCGCTCCCGGTTCGCAATCGCGATGTGCGAATGAACCCGACGCCGTGCGATCTCTCCTAGTCTAGGCCACCCGCTCGCGCCGGCGCCGATGGACGAGCCAGACGGCGATGATGCCGCCGGCTATGGCGCCGACGACCAGCCCGACCAGTCCGATGAGCGCGGCGAAATAGCCGCAGCCGCCTTCGAAGCAGCTTATCTCTGCGACCTCGACGATGAGAGAACCGGCCAGAAAACCGGCGACCGCGCCGACGATGGCGCCAAGCACAATGCCGAGCAGGGCGGCCATGACCGAAACGAAGGTCCGTGGCGCTTCGGTGCCCGGCCTGGCATAGACGGCCTCGGCGCCGGAGCCGCGCCGCAGCAGATAGATGCAAAGCAGGCCGATGCCGATCTCGATTGCCGTCATGCCAAGGCTTCTGGCGGAGAAAACGAAATCCGGCACTGCGAGCACATAGGCTTGCCGCGCCAGCAGCCAGACGATGGTGGCGGTCTGCCAGACGATGAAATGGCGGGGGAAACGCGCGGATCGGCCGAGGGCCATGCCGAGCAGGTAAAGTCCCCACAGGATGGTGACGACGTCGACGATAAGGCCGGCAACAAAAAAATAGAACACCGCGTCCGGCAGGCCGGTATTCCCGACCAGCCACCATGCCCAAGACAGGCCGTAGACCGACCACGCCATGATGAAGAGGAGCCAGCCCAGCGGCACGTATGACAATCCGCTGTCCGGGTGCCCGGCAGGCGGTCCCAGGTCTCCGCTGTTCAACGCCATATCCGGACCGTGCCCCCGCTAAGTTCTCCATCCCTCGACAGCCGGCTTTGCGAAGTCAAGCGCGACCGAGTTCGCGCCTTTGCCTGTGCACATCATTCGGACGAGACCGCCTGACCAGAAGGACGCAGGCAGCCGGCGCAAGCATGCATGGCCGGCAAAGCGAATAGACTGTCGTTATGGCTTGGCATTCGGCGCCGGATCGACTAGATGAGCCCCGCGCCTGTTGCTTCGAAGCCCCGGGCGCGGGGGAAGGGCGCGTGCTGGTTGGCGGCGCCGATGGCGGAGGTTCCGCATCGCACCCCGAGGGAGTTGCATCTCCCCAACCCGCGCGGCGAAACCGGCCGGCGCGACATGCAAGGACGGAGAGGTGGCCGAGTGGTTGAAGGCGCACGCCTGGAAAGTGTGTTTACGGGAAACCGTAACGCGGGTTCGAATCCCGCTCTCTCCGCCAGTTACCCAATGACAGAATAACCATCTGTTATCACAAGATTAATTGCTGTAGCCTCCCTTGGCTGCACCAAAATCGGTCCCCAAAATTCGCTTACGCCGTGTCGATGATTTAGCTATCGTTCTCATTCGGAATCGGGTTGGGGGTGAGATGCCAGGATTGTCGAGGCGCTGGGCGGGCGCTCTATTCGGAACCAACACAGGCAACATCTACTGTGAGTTGGCGGGCGAAGACGTTGAACTAAAGGTGCGGCTCCGCGTGATGGATCAACTGTTCGGCCTTGTACTCTACGAGGGGTATGGGAGCTTTGATGGTTCGAACTTTCGCTTCACGGCAAAGCCCATACAGGCTGATCCAAACGTTAAGACGGCTCCGATCCGGGCGAGCGGGGAGCTGAACTCAAAAGGGTCTATCGCTGGCGACTGGGAGTCGGAGCTAGGCACGGGAGGAACATTTCTCCTTCATCCCCACGACTCCGCCACCGTGGGCGAGACCGCGAACGAGCTGACGGAAACGCTTCATACCGAGAACAGACCCCTTGGTGCTATTCGTCTGTTCCGGTCCGATTTTCACGAACTTGTCGCCGCCATTCGCAAAGACTTTAAGGTTGGCCAATTGTTCATAACATTCAGCGACAGGAAGTCTCTACGGACTATGCCCCTTGAGCAGTTCCTTGAGGCTAGCAAAAACCTTGCGACAATCGACTATTTGCGACTGAATGTACAAGAGAAGGAAACAACAAACCTTAATCGGATAGCCGTGGTGGAGCTGAATTCAAAGGGCGGAAGTGCGATCTTGGTCCAAGGTGGTCAGGAATCTTGGGTGCGCGGCGAGGCTGATTTTCTAAAATCTGTAGTAGATCGCGGTTTAACGAGAACAATCACCTCTATCAAAAAGTTCGGGCTGAATGTCAACGGGCTGCTACTGCTTGTGGGGATCGCCGCCCTGCCGGAGCTGACATTCGGTAGGCGCCTTGGATTTCTGGCGATCCTGTTTGTTATAATGGCTGTGATAATGCAGCTGCATAAGGCCTTTGTGAGCAATGCAAAGATCTTCATGAATGAAGAACGCCCGCGATCACTGCAGGTTTACTCTGAGCAGGCGATATCGGTTGTAATCGCCACCGTGGCCGGCACTCTCGCGGCGGCGGCCTACGGCGCTCTGAGCGGTAAGCTTTCACTCGCCTTGGGGGCCTTGGCTGGTTTTTTCACTCCAAACCCGTGAATGTGTTCCGCTATCTCATTGCCGTTCTAAGCGCGTTGAACGCTGTGCGGCCATGTCAGCATATTTCGCTGCACAATTTTCGAACCTGGATTGCTATAAATTCTGACTCCGCTTCGCCATAAGCCATTAAGATAACAAGGCTACCAAGCATGTCGGCCGCCTTCCGACCTGACATCCTTCGCATGAGATCCACCGGTGCCATAGGAATTGCGAAGTGCATTCCACATAAACCCGGACCCGCCTGGAACCTCCCGCCGCACCGTACGTTCTCCGGCATCCCGTCAATGGATCCGCCTCGATATCTGTTCCTGGCGCTGCGATAATCAGGAGCTCTCCATGCACGACAAGCTGTTTCATACTCCGGTCTCGTTGACCGTCGGCCTAGGCTTCAAGCGCGAGATCACCTCGCTGGCCGAGATGCACGATTTCCTGACCAACTGGACGACGTCGCGTCGAGGTCCTCTCTATCGCAACGCGGTGAAGGCATGTGACCTCGCCGTTCCCGGCTACGTGACGATCGAGCAGGCGCGACGGGCGCTGATTGAATTCGCCCAGGCCGCCGGCATTCTTTGGCCCGAACTGGAGCCCGTCGTCGGCGTGCACGCTGTTGCGCGGGGTCATGGCGGCTACGCTGCCTGAGCAATAATACGCATCCGTGGCGGCAGATCTTTTGAGCCGCCACCGAAAGTCCGGCGTGGCCCTCCCCAGCCGGACTTTCACTTTCTTCTGCGAAGCCTTCGAGTGTCTACGACCTTCGAGCCATCAATGAGTCGCGCCTTGTGCGAGGATTGACCTGGCTGCGGCTTTCGCGCGCGTTCAGGACGCGACGACACTCGTTGTGCCCGGGCATGGACGAGACGCCGATTTCAACGTTTTGTGCAGGTGAGGAGCGGCTTCACGGCATGGAGTTGCATCCTCCGAGCTGTGGCATCCAACTATGAATAAGAGCACGCTAACAAATGTTAATGCCGAGTCAGCCTCGCTTCCGACAGAAGGCTTTGCGTTCGGCGCCTTGAGCCCTTCGCTGGAGTCCAACGTGTTAAGAAGCCTATACCTGAATCTGGGTCAGCATGACGCGCTTTCCGACGCGGAGAAGGCGTTGCTGGCCGGCGCGATGACTTTCGAAAGAAGCTTCGCCATTGGTCAGGACATCGTCGCCTCGGGCTCGCGACCAACCTACAGCACGCTGATCGTCGATGGACTGGCGGCACGTTACAAGGTTCTGGAAAATGGCGGCCGGCAGTTCACCTCGTTGCAGGTGCCCGGCGACTTCGTCGATCTCCACGCCTTCCTGCTGAAAACGATGGATCACGGCATAGTCGCGCTGTCGCCGTGCCATGTCATCTTTGCCGACCACAGCCGGCTTCGCAGCATCACCGAAGAGGCCCCGCATCTGACCCGGCTGCTGTGGCTGGACACGCTGGTGGACGGGGCCATCCACCGGGAATGGATCGTTGCCATGGGGCGACGCTCCAAGACCTCGCATCTCGCCCATTTGCTATGCGAATTGTTCGTGCGCCTGCAGGTGGTGCAGCGCACCAATGACATGACCTTCCATCTGCCGCTGTCGCAGGCCGAAATGGCCGACGTGCTCGGCCTTTCGGTCGTTCACATGAACCGGGTCATCGGCGCTTTGCGGAAAGTCGGAGTCGTCACCTGGACAAGCCACACCGTCACGATTCTGGACTGGCAGAGGCTTCAGGAAATCGCGGAGTTCGACCCAACCTATCTGAGCATGACGCGGGAGCCACGCTAGCGCATCGCAGCGTGGCTCGCCGATCATATCTTGCACGGTCGAGTGATGACGTTAGGCCGCCTCGGCGGCAATATTGACGGCTGACTCGGCGAGCTTGGTCAGGGTCTCGTCGGTGGTCTTCTCTTCCGCCAACGTTGCCTCGAGCAGTGCGACGGCGTCCTTCAGGCCAAGTTCGTCAGCCCAAGTCCGCAGCGTGCCGTAACGCGAGATCTCGTAGTGCTCGACAGCCTGAGCGGCGGCCAGCAGCCCTGCGTCGAGCGCGGGCGATCCCTTGTACTCCTCCATGATCTCGGCACCTTCCTCGGTAATGCCCATGATCGCGGCGCACGTCTTGCCGACGGGCTTCTTGCCGATCGCGCCGAACACGTCTTCCAGCCGGGCGACATGACCTTCGGTCTCGGTGCGATGCTTTTCGAAGGCGGCCTTGAGCTCGGCGCTTTGCGCGGCCTTGGCCATTTTCGGCAAGGTCGCCAATATCTTCTTTTCGGCGAAATAAATGTCCTTCAACGTGTCGTGGAAAAGGTCTTCGAGCATTTTCTGCTTTGCCATTGTCATATCCTTCGTTGCGTGAGCCCTCAGGCTGACAATCCCCTGCTAACGGGTTTGTTCCGATATTCCTCAAGCTGTTGCCGGGTCTTGCGGATTCGCGACCGGCCGAAAGCCGCCGGCCATAAGCAGACAGGGGTCGGCTATCGCCTGCGAGAGGGCGAATAGCGCGACTGGCGGATACGGACTAACCGGCACTCCCCCGCGGCCGGTCCGTCGCCGATGCCCGCAAGGCGGCAAGACAGCCGACGATCCCGAGCGGCACGAAGGCGAGGAACAGCCAGCTGGCGACATTGGCGGCGGCTTCCCGATTCAGGCCTTCTGAAAAGCCGCTGGCATTGGCGACGATGCCCGTCAGGGCCGCGCCCACCGCATAGCCGATGCGCTGCATGGTCGGCACAGCGGCCGAGGCGATGGTCTGTTCATCGCGACGCGCCGACGTCACGATGATGCGCGTCAGGAACGGCCAGGCGACGCCGAAGCCGCCGCCCTGCAGCAGGGCGCAAAGCAGGATCAGCGGGATCGAGCCCGCCGGCACCGTATAGGCGAAGCCGGCTATACCCGCCGCGATCATCACCGCGCCGCCGACGATGATCTGACGTTCGCGTCGCGGCGGCGCGTTGGCAACGAGGATCGACAGGATCGACCAGGCAATCGATTCAGCCGCGATGATGTAGCCGGTGGTCAGGATCGGAATATCATGCAGGCTGGTCAAAAGCAGCGGCCCGTAGACTCCGAAGGAACAGGTCGCCACGGAAAAGGCGGCGACCATGGTCATGCCGGCGCCCACCGGCGTGCGCCACGAAAACAGCTGCGATGGAAAAAGGCGCGAGCGCGGCTTCAGCGCATCGACGGTGAAGAACAGCGCCAGGCCTGCCAGGCCAAGGACCATCAACAGCGAGGAGCGCAGCGGCGCGATGTCGACGCCCGCCGACGCGATGAGCACAACGGCCAATGTGAGGCAGGAGAGGGCAGCGACCGGGAAGGGGGGAGCCTTGCCGATGCTCGGCCGCGGCTTCGTTGCCTCCGGAGTGTTGAGCACGATCAGGCTGGCCAGCGCCATGGCTGCCCCGCCCAATGTAAAGATGCCGAAGGCCCAGCGCCATGACAGAAGCTCGGTCATGATGGCGCCCAGCATCGGACCGCTGAACGCTGCGACGCCCCAGACCGCCGACATGATGCCGAACAGCTGCGGCCAGACAGCCCGTTCGAACAATCGCTCGACCGAGACGTAGGCGAGCGACACCAGCGCGCCGCCGCCAAGGCCCTCGATCAGGCGGCCGGCGAGGAAGAACTGCATCGAAGGGGAGGCGGCGCAGATCAGCGCCCCGGCGGCATAGAGCAGAGCCGCAACCATCATATTGGTGCGCAGTGCCACGTAGCTTACCAAACGTCCGGCGGCGGCGCCGGCGACGATGGCTCCGAGCTCGTAGATGGCAAGCGACCAGCCGACGAGCTGTACGCCAGCCATTTCGCCGACCATGGCCGGCATGACCGTGGCCACCATCGTCTCGTTGGTGGCGTGCAGCAGGATGCCCAGGCTGATGAAGCAGAAGCGCGCGAGGTCGCCGCTCGCCCAGAGCGCGCGCCAGTCGACCCTCCTTGTACCGCTTTCAGCCATTTCTATCCTTGCCTTGCTAGCTCGATGACGATGCAGCGCACCAGAAGGCAGCGACCACCCCCGGAGGACCATGCTCGCCTGCGACGTCGGGTCCAGGCGCTGCTCAGTCAGGATAGGGTCGTAAGACCTCAATCATGGTTGAGCTCAAGCGGTTCATGTCCGTGGCCCATCGCAACGTTCGGGATTGGCCGAAGCGTATCGGCCTAGTCATTCCGGAGCGAAGTGGAAAGCAACAGCAAAGGGAGCTCAGTTCTCGGTGCTTCGCAGCTGGAACTGACTGACGCCGATGGCAAGGTTGACGCCAGTCTGGGTCTGCAGGCTGAGGGGCTGCAGTGTGAAGGCCTGCGAGGAGCCGCCGACCAGGAGGTTGGCGCCCGCGCCGACTGCCGCGGTTACTTCCGCGCTGGCACCGATATAGTCTCCGGCGAGCGCGCCAGGCGCGTAGATGTTATTCATCGGCGTCAGCACCAGCCACTGCATGAGGGTCTGCTTTGTTGTACCGATGTCGAGGCCGAACTTGTTGACGGCGCCGAAATAGGCTTCCGGCGCGAAGCTCTTGTCCGCGGGGCTGAAAGTACAGCTCAGATCCTTGCTTGAGCCCAGGATGAAACCTGTGCCGCCGCCGATAGCGCAATCGAGCACGCCGAGCTCGACGCCCTTGTCCTGCGCCCGCGCGGCGCCGCCACACGCCATCAAGACCATGGCGACGATCGTTCTCTTCAGCATGGTGACCCCCGAGCGGTCTGGAACCGCTCTACACCTTCGCCGCAACCGTTCAAGAAATCAAACGGCGCGGAACCATGCTTGTCGGTTCCGCGCCGCGAGGGGTGAAATTATGGAGCGCCTGGCTCCGTGCATTCACTTGAAGGAATGGATCAGCTCGAGCGAGGTCACGGCGACGGCGAGATTGACGCCGGTCTGCGCCTGGACGCTGAGCGGCTCGAGCATGAACGCGCTGTTGAGGCCACCGACCAGGAGATTGGCGCCGCCACCGGTCACGACGCTCGCCTCGGCGTTGACGCCGTAATAGCTGCCTGCAAGGTCGCCTCCGTCATGATCGCGGGTCGCCGCCAGCACGGCCCAGACCAGCTGACCCTGGTGTGTCTGACCGACATCGAGGCCGATCTTGGAGATGACGCCCGTATAGGTCTCCGACGGGCCGTGGTGATAGGGACGGAAGGTGCAGGACACGCCCTTGTTGGAGGCGACGATGTAGGCGGTGCCGCCATCGATGGTGCAGTCGAGCGTACCGAGCTGCAGCTTGCCGGCGCTGGCCGGGGCGACGGCGAACGCCGTGGTGACCAGGGCGGCTGCACAGACGAGTTTCTTGATCATGGGACAGTCCTTTTCACGAATAATTCGACAACAGCCTGAGAGGCAGACCGTTTCAAACGGCTTTGATGGCCAGACCGTTCCGTTGAAAACTTGGCGTGAACAAGGCGGCAGAAGACCTATTGCCGCCGGGGTTAACGCGTGGTTGCCTCGGCGGGTCCTTTTGGACACACCGAGGCTCGCGCTACAATTCGACGGATTTGCGACCTCGCACGGCCGCGATCTTTTTGGGCCGGCCTCAGCTGACGCGGGCGAGGCCATCCTTGGCCGGCTGGTAGGTCGGGTCGAGGTGAACGGCTTCGCGGTAGGATTTCGACGCCCTGACCTTATCGCCGCGACGCTCGTAGATCAGCGCCTGGTTGGCCCAGGCCTCGGCGTTCTTGCCGTCGAGCTTGATGGCCATGTTGAAGTCGGAGAAAGCGTTATCCTCGTCGCCAGTCGCCAGATAGGAAAGGCCACGGCCATTGTAGGGCTCGGCGGCATCCGGAGCCAGCGAGATGGCGGTCGAAAAGTCCTCGATGGCGAATTTGTGCTGCCCCTGGCTCTGATAGATCAGGCCGCGATTGTGGTAGGCGCGCGCGTCGGTGGTGTCGAGCTGGATGGCCTTCTGGAAGTCGTTGAAGGCATCCTGGGTGCGGCCCGCCTTGCGGTAGAGGTTGCCGCGGCCGATATAGGCGGCGTCATAATTGCCGTTGATCTGGATCGAGCGGTTGTAATCCGCGAGAGCGGCTTCCTGGTTGCCGAGGAAACGCTGGATGAGAGCCCGGTTCGAATAGGCCTGATAGAAATTCGGATTGATCTGGATGGCCTGGTTGAAGTCCTTCAGCGCCGCCTGATACTGGCCGCCACGTCCATAGGCGGAGCCGCGGACATTATAGCCCTCGGGATCCTGCGGATTGCGCTGGATGACCGCCGAGAGCGAGGAAATATTCTCGCTCGATCCCTGTGCCTTATCGACATTGTTGAACTCGCCGGGCGGTCCGTTTGTCTGGCAGCCGGCAAGCACGAGCCCGGAAAGCAGGGCCGCCGCCAAGGCGAAGCCGCGACATGCGGTTTTGCGCTCCACCGAAATTACGTTCATGTCTGCCGTCCTCACTGCCGCCGCGCGTTCAGTCCGGTTCCCCCCTCCGGGCCGGGTTGCAACCAAAACAAAAAGGTGGCGGCGATTTCGCATCGCGCCACCTTCGGTATCCTTCGAAAAGGACGAAAAATTGGCGTTAGAACCGCGGCGGACGCGGAGCACCACCAGGACCGCCTGCGGCGCCAGCGGCAACCGGGCGCGGGGTCATCGGCAGCAGGCCTTCGCGCTGTGCGCGCTTGCGGGCCAGCTTGCGGGCGCGGCGAACGGCCTCGGCCTTTTCACGGGCGCGCTTCTCGGAAGGCTTCTCGTAGTGGCCGCGCATCTTCATTTCGCGGAAAATGCCTTCGCGCTGCATCTTCTTCTTGAGAGCGCGAAGCGCCTGATCAACATTGTTGTCGCGGACGAGTACCTGCACGGGCAATCCTGTCTTTCGGGTTTGATATCAACAGGCAAGCGGCCATAGCCACTAGCCAACGCGGCGATCTACACCACGAATTGTGGCGGCTGATAGCAGAATCATCCCACGCTGTCCACAGCGGAAATGAAACTCGGACAGCCAAAACACGGCTGTTTTGCCGGGCAGGATTACGCCGTGGCCAGATGCAGCCTCTCGAAATCCTCGAAGAACTCGCCGTAGTCGCAGGTGATCTCCTCGCCTGCCGCGATGTCGCGCGTGGCGGTCGCGCCGCCATATTGCGAAAAATCCGTATTCGGATTCGGGGAATGGTTCATGAAACGCCCATTGTCGACTTCATAGACCATGAAGCCCGGCCGGTCCGGGCTAGGATAGGCATAGCGGTCGAGCAATTCCCTGAGCGGCGGGGCCGCGGCTTCATATTTGTCCATCGGTATCAACCGGTCGAAGTCCGGATCGAGCCGCCAGATGGAGGCCCCCTTGCTGACCGGCTCGGCCGCGAACATGCCGACGCCTTCGATCGCGCTCTGTGCGACATAGGTTCGGATCAGCATCATGGTTTAGGACCTGTCATTCGACGACCGCTTATGGCTACGGAATCGCCAAAATGCGGGGAAAAAGCAAGAGCCATGGGGCTGCGGCAAAGCTGCAAGCCGGCGGCCGCCGCGAAAACCTCATGTACGATTGATCGAGACGCCTCCATCGGCAAACAGTGCGGTTCCCGTGGTGAAGCTGGAGGCGTCGGAGTTTAGGTAAAGCGCCGATCGGGCAATCTCGTCTGGCCGAGCCATGCGCTTCAGGGCATGGATACTCTCGACGAAGGCGCGAGCCTCGGGCGTCGTCGTCGTGGCGCCCGGCGTGTTGGTGCCGCCGGGCAGCAATGCATTGACGCGTAACCCACTCGGTCCATACTCGGCGGCCAGAACCTGCGTCAGCCCGATCAGACCGGACTTGGCGGCGGCGTAGGCGGCCATTCCCGGCATGCCGGCGGTGTAGCCAACAAAGCTCGACGTGAAGATCAGCGAGCCGCCGCCGCGCTGCAGTAGGCGGGTATCTGGTACTTCGCGCCGAGGAAGGCGCCGGTCAGGTTGATGTCGATCGTCTCGTGCCAAGTGGCCGGGAGCATGTCCGGCAGCGGGCCCAAAACGCCGACGGCGCCGGCATTGTTGAAGGCGATGTCCAGGCCGCCGAAGCTTTCGACCGCCAGAGCGACCAGCGCCTTCGCATAGGCTTCGTCCCTGACGTCACCGGCAAGTGCGACAGCGGTGCCTTCCGCGTCGAATATCTCGGCGACCAGCGCGTCGAGCTCTGCCTGGCGCCGGCCGGAGACGACAATCTTGGCACTTTGCTCGGCGAAGAGTTTTGCGGTGGCGCGGCCGATGCCGGAACTGGCGCCGGTAACGATGGCGATCTTGTTGGCGAGTGCGAGCATATCCTGCATCCTTGTTCGCGCCGGCTGTGCCGGCAATCGGCATGCTGATCGCAGCCTGGGGCGGCACGAGCCACCCGATACGTGCGAAGCCTTCAGCCGCGCCTTCGCCTTGTGCGGCGAGCGCATCAGAAGGGGTGCACGGCGAAGCTCAAACAGCGGCCTTTTTGTCGCGGCGCAAAACGGCAAGCGCCGTCGCAAACAGCGCAAGGGTGGAACCGCCGTTTCGCTAGTGATACACCTCGCGCGCCGGGCCGAAGGCCGATGGCTGTTGGCGAGAGCTTTTTGGCGAGAGGCTGAGACGTTGAAGAAATATTCGGTATTCGCCATCGCCCGGGAGGCAATCCGCAGCCACAAGGGCTGGGAGGAACAATGGTCCTCGCCGGAGCCCAAAAAGGAATATGACGTCATCATCGTCGGCGCGGGCGGCCATGGACTGGCCACCGCCTATTACCTGGCCAATGTGCACGGCATCACCAATGTGGCGGTGCTGGAAAAGGGCTGGCTCGGTGGCGGCAACACCGGGCGCAACACCACCATCATCCGTTCCAACTATCTCTATGACGAGAGCGCCGGGATCTACGACCATGCGCTGAAGCTGTGGGACGGGCTCAGCCAGGAACTGAACTACAACGTCATGTATTCGCCGCGCGGCGTCATGATGCTGGCGCATAATGTGCACGACATCCAGGTGCTGAAGCGCCATGTCCATGCCAACCGGCTGAACGGCATCGACAATGAATGGCTGACGCCGGAGCAGGCCAAGGCGTTCTGCCCGCCGCTCAACACGTCAAAGGACGCGCGCTATCCGGTGGTCGGCGCGGCGTTGCAGCGGCGTGGCGGGACGGCGCGCCATGACGCGGTCGCCTGGGGCTATGCGCGCGGCGCCTCGGCGCGCGGCGTCCACATCATCCAGAACTGCGAGGTGACCGGGGTCAAGCGGGCGCCGAACGGCGCGGTGATGGGCGTCGACACGACGCGCGGCTTCATCGGCGCCAAGAAGGTCGGCGTCGTCGCCGCCGGCCATTCCTCCGTCATCATGAACATGGCGGGCGTGCGCATGCCGCTGGAGAGCTATCCGCTGCAGGCGCTGGTGTCGGAGCCGGTCAAGCCGGTTGTGCCCTGCGTGGTGATGTCGAACACGGTCCACGCCTATATCTCTCAGTCCGACAAGGGCGAACTGGTGATCGGCGCCGGCACCGACCAGTATGTCTCCTATTCGCAGACCGGCGGGCTGCACATATTGCAGCACACGCTGGACGCCATCTGCGAGATGTTCCCGATCTTCACGCGCATGAAGATGTTGCGCTCCTGGGGCGGCATCGTCGACGTGACGCCCGACCGTTCGCCGATCCTGGCCAAGACGCCGGTCCCCGGCCTCTATGTCAATTGCGGCTGGGGCACCGGCGGTTTCAAGGCGACGCCGGGATCCGGCCATGTGTTCGCCCACACCATTGCCCGGGACGACCCGCATCCGATCAACGCGCCTTTCACGATCGAGCGCTTCCGCACCGGACGGCTCATCGACGAGGCGGCGGCGGCGGCGGTGGCGCACTGATGATGATGGCCGAGATGGCAGTCGCAGTGCCGCTCGTGCTGGCGGCGGGGGAGCAGGGCATGTTCCATTTGCCCTCGCCGGAAGAGGTCCGGGTGCAGCCGATCGCGCGCGCCGGCAATGAGGTCGCGTGGCCGTTTTCTGTCGATGAGGGAACGCTCTCCTGCGTGTGGAGCGCCGGCCAGAAGATCGTGATGTTCTTCGAAGGTCGGCCGAAAGAGCTCAAGCCGGACGACGCGTTCGAGCCGCGCGCCGTCTTCGTTACCACCGACCCGATGCAATTAACCCTCGGCAACATGGCCAACCGATCGCTGTTTCGCGATGCCGCGACGGTGGAGGAGCGCCTGCGGCTTGTCGCGCCGTTCGTGACCCTGGGCCAGAAGCTTTGCGACCAACCTGCCGGCGCCCGCGTCGGCCATGGCGAATTGTAGGGAAAGAACCAGATGCTTCTCATCCGCTGCCCCTATTGCGAGGAAGAACGTCCGGAACTCGAATTCCGCAACGCCGGCGAAGCGCATATTGCGCGCTCGGCCGATATTGCGGGCGACAGCGACGATGATTTCGAAAAGTTCTTTTTCATCCGCTCGAATCCCAAGGGCATCATTTATGAGCGCTGGCGGCATATCCATGGCTGCGCGCGGTTCTTCAACGCCGTGCGAGACACGATCACCGACAAGTTCGTCATGACGTACAAGGCCGGCGAGCCGAAGCCGTCGAAGCTTCCCAACAACTCCAACGATGTGGTTGCCAAATGAGCGGCGCGTTCCGTATTCCGAGCGCAGGACGGTTGAAGCAGGCGAAGACCGCGCGGTTCAGCTTCGACGGACAATCCTACACTGGCATCGAGGGCGATACTCTGGCGTCGGCGCTGCTCGCCAATGGCGTGCATCTGGTCGGCCGCTCGTTCAAGTACCATCGCCCGCGCGGCATCCTGTCGGCCGGCGCCGAAGAGCCGAACGCGCTGGTCGAGATCCGGCGCGACGCGGCGCGCAGGACGCCGAACGTGCGCGCAACCGTCCAGGAGCTTTACGACGGGCTTGAAGCGCAGTCGCAGAACCGTTGGCCGTCGCTGTCTTTCGACGTCGGCGCTGTCAATGACATCGCGTCGCCGATGCTTTCGGCCGGCTTCTACTACAAGACATTCATGTGGCCCAAGGCGGCGTGGAAGAGCCTTTACGAACCCCGCATTCGCCAAGCCGCCGGCCTGGGTGTTTCGCCTGACAAGCCCGATCCCGACCATTATTCGTCGCGTTACGCGCATTGCGACGTGCTGGTGCTGGGCGGTGGCGCGGCCGGCATTGCGGCGGCATTGGCGGCGGCCGACGCCGGCGTGCGGGTGATCCTGGCCGACGAGCAGGCCGAGTTCGGCGGCAGTCTTCGGTTCGAGGCCGCGGCCAAGATCGATGGGCAGGACGGTTTTTCCTGGGCGCAGGCGGCTGTCGCCCGGTTGAGCGCGATGGACAATGTCCGCGTGCTGTCGCGTACGACAGCGTTCGGCTATTACGCGCAGAATTTTGTCGGCCTCGTCGAGCGCGTCAGCGATCATTTGAAAAACCCCGGCCATGATCTGCCGCGTGAGCGGCTATGGCAGGTGCGCGCAAAGCGCGTCGTGCTGGCCTCTGGCGCCATCGAGCGGCATATGGTGTTCGCGGACAATGACCGGCCGGGCATCATGCTGGCGGGCGCGGCGCGCACCTTCCTCAACCACCATGGGGTGGCGGTCGGCAGGAATGTCGGCGTCTACACCGCCAATGATTCCGCCTACTCGGCGGCAATCGATCTCAAAAAGGCCGGTGTCAACGTGGCGGCGATCGTCGATCTTCGCGACAACCCGACCGGGCCGGTGATCGACGAGGCGAGGGCGCTCGGCATCGAGGTCAATTTCGGCCGCGCGGTCATCCGCGCCGGCGGAAAGCTCAGAGTGAACTCGATGACCGTTCAGCCGAAGAATGGCGGCGGCGAACGCACCGTTCCGGTCGACGCGATCCTGATGTCGGCTGGTTGGACGCCTTCCGTGCATCTGTTCTCGCAGTCGCGCGGCAAGGTCGCCTTCAATGACGAGACCAAGCGCTTCGTGCCGGGCATCTACGCGCAGGACTGCGTCTCCGTCGGCGCCTGCAACGGTACGGACGGCCTGTCGGCGAGCATGGATGAAGCCTACGCCGCCGGCGCCAAGGCGGCGAGGGATGCCAGTGCCGGAGATCTTGGCGCGAAGGCCGGCAAGGGCACCAAGCCGAAGGTCGACGCCTCCGAAAGCTGGTCGCGCGGCATGCTGGGCGCGGCGCCCGGCGCCGGGCCGGGCACGACGGTGAAGGCGTTCGTCGACTTCCAGAACGATGTCACCGCCAAGGACATTCGCCAGGCCGTGCATGAGGGCATGCGCTCGATCGAGCACGTCAAGCGATTCACCACCAACGGCATGGCGACAGACCAGGGCAAGACCTCCAACATGCACGGACTGGCGATCGCGGCTGAGACGCTGGGCAAGCCGATCCCGGCGGTCGGGCTGACGACGTTTCGCGCGCCCTATACGCCGGTGACCTTCGGCGCGATCATCAGCCACGCGCGCGGGCCGCTGTTCGACCCGACGCGCAAGACCGCGATCCATCCCTGGGCCGAGGCGCAGGGGGCTGTGTTCGAGGATGTCGGCCAGTGGAAGCGCGCTTGGTATTTCCCCCAGGCTGGCGAAGACATGCATGCCGCCGTCGGCCGCGAATGCGTCGCGGTGCGCACCAATGCCGGCCTGTTCGACGCCTCAACCCTGGGCAAGATCGAAGTGGTCGGGCCGGACGCAGCCAAATTCATGGAACTGCTCTACACCAATCCGTGGGAGAAGCTGGAGCCCGGCCGCTGCCGCTACGGCATCATGCTGCGCGAGGACGGCTTCATCTATGATGACGGCGTCGTCGGCCGGCTGGCGCCGGACCGTTTCCATGTGACGACGACGACGGGCGGCGCGCCGCGTGTCATGAACCACATGGAAGATTACCTCCAGACCGAATTCCCGCATCTCAATGTCTGGCTGACCTCGATCACGGAACAATGGGCCGTCATCGCGGTGCAGGGACCGAAGTCGCGCGACATCATCGCGCCGCTGGTCGAAGACATCGACGTTTCCGACGAGGCGATGCCGCATATGTCGGTGCGCGAGGGCAGGATCTGCGGCGTGCCGACCCGGCTGTTTCGCATGTCGTTCACCGGCGAGCGCGGCTTCGAGGTCAATGTGCCTGCGGATTACGGCCAGGCAGTCTGGGAGGCCCTGTGGGCCGAGGGCCAGAAGCATGGGGCCACCGCCTACGGCACCGAGGCGATGCACGTGTTGCGCGCCGAAAAGGGCTACATCATCGTTGGCCAGGACACGGACGGCACGTTGACGCCGAACGATGCCGGCCTCGACTGGGCGGTCGGCAAGAAAAAGACCGACTTCGTCGGCATCCGCGGGCTGACGCGGCCGGACCTTATCGCCAAGGGCCGCAAGCAATTGATCGGCCTTAAGACCAAGGATCCGAAGGTCGTGCTGGAAGAAGGCGCGCAGATCGTCGAGGATCCCAAACAGGCGATCCCGATGAAGATGATCGGTCATGTCACCTCGAGCTACTGGTCGCAGAATTGCGGCCGCTCGATCGCGCTGGCGGCGGTCGCCGGTGGCCGCGACAGAATGGGCGACACGCTCTACGTGCCGATGCCTGACGGGGTGATCGAAGTGGAGGTTACAGGCATGGTGTTCTTCGACGAGACGGGAGGGCGCCTCAATGGCTAAGGCCGTCGCAAGCAAGGCCGATACGGCGGTGTTGCCGTCGGTCGAACGTCGCCCGGCGCTGGCCGGACGCGCCGCCTCCGGGCCCAGCGTCAAGGTCGAAATGCTGCCGCCCGCACAACGCATCTCGCTGCGCGCCCCCGAGACTGCGATCGCCGCGCTTTCCGATGCGCTGGGCGTAGCCTTGCCCAACAAGCCCAAGACGTCGGCCGCAATGTCAGGGCGAACGGCGCTATGGCTCGGCCCCGAGGAATGGCTGGTCATCGACGAGGCCGGCAATGATCCGCTCGCCGATTGCGCCAAAGTCCCACTCCTCCATTCCGCCGTAGGCATATCGCACCGCAATGTGGCGATTGCCGTGACTGGCGCCGGCGCCGCCGCGACCATCAATGCAGGCTGCCCGCAGGATCTGTCGCTCGATGCGTTCCCCGTTGGGGCGGCTTCGCGCACCATCCTGGGCAAGGCGGAGATCGTGCTGTTGCGCAACGGGCCCGACGACTTCCGGGTCGAGTGCTGGCGTTCCTTCTCGGACTATGTCTTTACTTTCCTGTCCGAGGGAGCGCGCGACGCGGCGGTCTGACTTAGGAACGTTTTGCCGGCCAATTCCGTTCTGCGTCCTCATGCCGAGGGAGAATGCCGATGCCGTCGAAATCCGAGCTCAACCCGCCGCCAGAATTTCCGACGAAAACCGCGGCTGTCCGCTCGCTCGAACAAGAGCGCGACAGCAAGTTGACCGCGGAAGAAGAACTCGACGAGGGTCTCGAAGACACGTTCCCGGCCAGCGATCCCATATCGATCACCGGGTCGGCAATCCCCGGCGGACCCGCAAAACCCGGCAGAGCCAAATCCGTGACCGGACGAAAAAACCGTAATCCCTGATTGCCGCGGCTGTCCTACCTGACAGCTGGCGTCAGAACGTGCTTGGAAGAATCCAGGGATCGATGCTGATGCCGAGCCGTGGCTCCTTGCTTTCAGCCGGCCTTTGCACAGCGCGTTCCTTCTTCAACGATCCTGTCGGGGCGCAATCAAGCTCCACATGGGTCTTGGCGTCAACGCAGATCGGTGTGTGCTCCTTTACGGGATGAGTGGAATTGGCGGCAAAGGCTGAACTCGAAAGGGCCAGCACGGCGGCGAGGGTGAGGAGAGTGTATTTCATTTCCGACTCCGGCTTAAGCGGCTCAAACTTTCGTACATGTACGATACAGCGTGTAAATACGCCTGCTTGAAGCGGGATTCAAGGTCCTAATCGTACGTGTACGAAAATTGATATGCCTTCGAGCAATCGCTCCGAACGCCAGGCGCCTAGCGCAATCTCAGGAGATTTGAAGGATGTGGCTCAGCAGCGGACCGGGCTGTCGGTCAATGGCGGCACATTTTGCGTGCTCAAGGCGGCGAGGGTGGCATCGCACATCCTCTTCACGAAGGCCTGGGGATCGCCAAACGGATAGAAGGGAAATGTAATCAGCAGCGAAATCGTGCCATGGCCGACCGCCCAGAGCATGGTGGCTATGGCGCGGGGATCGCCTTGCAGCTTGCCGGCCGCGACACAGGCCTCGACCCGCCCTATAAGCGCCTTCATGGCCGGATTGGCTTCATGCATCTCTTCGAAACTGCGGCCCTCCGGCGGTCTGGTCTTCTCGGTCATGAAGACGGTCCGGTATTCGTTGGGGTTGCCGAGGCCGAAGGCGGCATACTCGGTCATGACCGCTTGCAATGCCGCGATGGGATCGTCGGAGGGATGCGCCTCGATCTTCTTGGCCAGCGTCTCGAACGCATCCTCCGCCAGCGCGAACAGGATGTCCTGCTTGTCGGCAAAGTAGGAGTAGACCGACATCGGCGCGTAACCGACCCGCTTTGCCAGTTTGCGGATGGTCAGGCCCTCATAGCCTTCTTCTTGGACAAGCTTGTGCGCCGCATTGACAAGTTCGGCGCGCAGTTCGGCCTTTGGCTTTTCGCGGCGTGTATGGGCCCTCGGCGGCAATCTGGTGGCCTTTGTCTGGATCGGGATTCGCTGACTCATATACGCTGTACGAAACGAGCAAGGAATGTCAAAGGTTCCAGGCGGCGGCCGATCGGCCCCGTACTTTCCTGGCTTCACATGTCGGTAATCCTGCGTTCGGTCAGCCAACATCGAGCTGTTACAAACAGACCTTATTGGGCGGCTCTTGCAAAAATCCGGAGTGAGGAGGCCGGCATGGCCATCAGCGAGGTTGCGCCGCGCGGGGCGGGTGCGCATCCACTTTCTCATAGCGCCCGACAGGCGCTCAAGAGAGTGGCCATGGTGGCATGGCTCGCCATTGCACTCGGCTTCGCCATGGAAGCCCTTATTTTGACGGTCAGGGTGGCTGCGAATTCCCAGCCGGCTTCCACGCAAGTCGTCATCGAATTGGTGCAAGGCGTGACGTGGTCATTCTTCGTCTGCGCCGGTGTTGGTCTGGGGACAGCCATAGGCAAGGTGCGAACCTCGCTCGGAGGCTTGATCGGTGCGATTTCCGCGCCCTTGGCGATGGGAATCGCAAAAGGCACGCAGAAAGTCATGGTCAGCGCGCTTGATCTGTCCGTGAAGCCGACAATCGTTCCGCTCACCACGCTTGGCGTGTTGCGGGCGCTCGAATACGGCCTGCTCGGCTGGATGCTGGCCCGGCTGGCCTCGAGGGAGAAAGCTCACCTTCTGCACTTCATCCTGGCGGGAGCTTTGATTGGTGCTGTGTTTGGCGGCGGCGTCACCGCGTTGACCATACAGGCTGCGTTCGCGCAGGACGTCGCCCTTGCACTGCCGCAGGCCATTGCGACCGGCCTCAATGAGATTGTGTTCCCGATAGGCTGCGCGCTGGTCGTCTACATCACCCTGCAGGTCAGCCGGAACATGAAGTTCATCGCCGGCGACACCCACTAGTTCTTTACGGATTGCTGTCGATGAGTTCCGCCGCGAGACGCGACAGCAGCTTCACCGCCGCGCCATAAGTTCTGGCCTTCTCAGGATTGGAGGCGTTGCCGTCCAGGGCACGCTTGTAGACGCCCTGGCAGATCGCGGCCAAACGGAAGAAGGAGAAGGCGAGGAAGAAGGTCCAGTCGCCGACGCCGGTGAGTCCGCGCCGCCGGCAATAGGCGGCGACATAGGCCTCCTCCGAGGGCAGACCGACGGCAGGACGGTCGATGCCGCCCAAGCCGCAAAAACCGGAGGCATGCGGCAGGCGCCATTGCATGCATTGGTAAGCCAAATCGGCCAAGGGGTGGCCCAACGTCGAAAGCTCCCAGTCGAGCACCGCGGCGACCCTTGGCCGGTCCGTCGCAAAGATCAGATTGTCCAGCCGGTAGTCGCCATGGACCAGCGAGACGCGGCCGTCCTCGACTGGCAAGTGTGTCTCCAGCCACGATACCAGCCGGTCCATGTCGGCGACGGTGCCGGTTTCCGACGCATGATACTGGCTGGTCCAACGCGCCAACTGTCTCTGGAAATAGCTGCCCGGCCGGCCGAAGTCGGCGAGCCCGACTGCCGCGACGTCGACTTCGTGCAAGGCAGTGAGAGTTTCGTTCATGGCATCGTAGATGGCGGCGCGTTCATCGGTGTCGCGCGCTTCCGGCAAGGCCGGATCCCAGAAGATCCGCCCGTCGACGAAATTCATGACGTAGAACATGCGGCCGATGGGCGAGTCCTCGGCCGAGAGATGCAGCATCGCGGGCACGGGCACGGCGGTGCCGGCGAGCGCGCTCATCACCTTGAACTCACGGTCGACCTGATGCGCCGATTTCAGCAATTGCCCCGCCGGCTTGGCACGCAGCACGTAGCGGCCGCTTGCCGCGGTCAGCAGGTAGGTTGGATTCGACTGGCCGGTCTTGAATTTCTCGATCTCGGCGAGCCCGCGAAAGCCGGGTATGTTCGCCTCCAGATAAGGCGCAAGCGCCGACTGGTCGAGAACGTTCGGGTCGCTCATGCAGTCTCGGGGGTGGTCTCGGGCTGGCGTTCGACCAGGGTCAGGGTCAGCCAGCGAGCGGTCAGCGCCGGCTTCTTGGAGCCCTCGATCTCGATCGTCACGTCATGCGCGGTCTGGACCCAGCCGGACGGCCTGATCTTGACGTCGGCCAGCACGAAACGGGTGCGTATACGTGCGCCTGTCTTCACCGGCGCCAGGAAGCGCAGCGAGTCGAAGCCGTGGTTGACGCCCATCTTGCCGTTTTCCAGCGGCGGCATGGTCTCGAACGTCATGGCCGACAACAGTGACAGCGACAGGAAACCATGGGCGATGGTGCCGCCGAACGGCGTCTCCAGCCTTGCCCGCTCCGGGTCGCAATGGATAAACTGATGGTCGTCGGTGGCGTCGGCGAACTGGTCGATCATGCGTTGCGTCACAACGCGCCAAGGGGACACGCCGACCTCCTTGCCGACGCTTGCCAGAAGCACATCGAGACTGATTGGTTCCACGCCCATGTCCTCCATTTCACTCCCGGTTCGACAGCCGGGAAATGTCATTCCTTGAACAGTGTCAAGCCATGCTGAACCGACTGCCCGCCGTCGATCGGCAGGATGGCGCCGGTGACATAGCTGCCCGCACGGCCGCACAAATAGAGTGTTGCGCCGGCAATGTCATCCGGCGCGCCGATACGGCCGATCGGAACATGGTCGCCGACGTGCCTGGCCTGTTCGTCCGTAGCGGTGGCAAAGGCCGTCATGCGGCTTTGGAATGGGCCGGGAGCGAAAGCGTTGACGGTAATGCGGCGGGTGGCGAATTCCGACGCCAAAGTTCGCGTCAGGTGATGAACGGCAGCCTTCGACGCCGTGTAGGAATAGGCGTCATCGGCCAGCGGCTGCGTGCCCATCACGGAGCCCAGATTGATCACCCGAGCCGGATCGCCGTCGCTGGCCGCGGCATCGAGCAGCGGCAGCAATTCACGCGTCAAATGGAAGACTGCGGTGACGTTGACGCCGAACACCTTGGCCCAGGCATGGTAGGGAAAACTCTCCAGCGGCGCGCCCCAGGAGACGCCGGCATTGTTGACCAGGATGTTCAGCCTGTCGGTGCGCGCCTTGACCTCGGCGACGAGTGCGGCGATGCCAGCCTCGCTGGAGACATCACCGGCAAAGCCTTCGGCGCCGCCGGAAGCTCCAAGGCCGTTCAGTTCGGCAGCGACCCTGATGCAGTCCTCGCCCTTGCGCGACGCGATCATTACGCTGGCGCCGGCCCTGACCAGGGCGGTCGCCGCCATGCGGCCAATGCCGGTCGCGGCGCCCGTTACCAGCGCCGTCTTGCCGGCTACCGAAAACAGCTCGTCCAGATAGCTCATCCAAGTCCTCGCGTTCGGCATGCTGGCAAACAGTTCGCGTTGACAAGGCTATCCGAAGTACGGTCATCCTCGCCACGGGTAAAATGCCCGGCGTGCATGAAGGGTTAGCGACGGATGACGGAGATGAATCTCGGCATGACCGAGCGGCTGAAGCCGATCCACGCGCGCGTCGCGGCCATGGTGCGCGACGAGATCATGCCGCTCGACAAGGAATTCCTGGGCGAGGTCGGCAAGGCCGGCGACCGCTGGACCTACAGCGCACGGCAGACGGAAATTCTCGAAGGCCTGAAGAGGACGGCGCGGGAGCGCGGCCTGTGGAATTTCTGGCTGACCGGCTCGGAACGCGGCTACGGTCTTTCGACGGTCGAGTACGCCTATCTCGCCGAGGAAATGGGCAAGGCGCATCTCGGAGCGGAGACCTTCAACTGCTCGGCCCCCGACACCGGCAATATGGAGGTGCTGGAGCGCTACGGCTCGGCCGATCACAAGCAGGCATGGCTGGAGCCGCTGCTCGACGGCAAGATCCGCTCGGCCTACCTGATGACCGAGCCGGATGTCGCGTCATCCGATGCCACCAACATATCGATGCGCTGCGAACGACAGGGCGGCGAGTATGTGCTCAACGGCGAGAAATGGTGGGCGTCCGGCGCCGGCGATCCGCGTTGCGCGATCTATATCGTCATGGTCAGGACGGGAGATGACAGCGAGCCGCGGCATCGCCGCCATTCGATGATCCTGGTGCCCGCCGGGACGAGGGGTGTGACCAAGGTCCGGGCCATGCAGGTCTATGGCGACGACGACGCACCGCATGGCCACATGCATCTGCGTTTCGACAATGTGCGGGTGCCGGCAACCAACCTGATCCTGGGCGAGGGCAGGGGTTTCGAGATCGCGCAAGGGCGGCTCGGCCCGGGCCGCATCCATCATTGCATGCGCGCCATCGGCCAGGCCGAGATGGCGCTCGAGATGCTCTGCCAGCGTTCGGTGCGGCGCGAGGCTTTCGGTCAGGCCCTGGCAAAGCTCGGCGCCAATTTCGACATTATCGCCGAATGCCGCATGGAGATCGAGATGGCCCGCCTACTCTGCCTCAAGGCGGCTTGGATGATCGACCAGGGCGATGCGCGCGCCGCGGCACCGTGGATCAGCCAGATCAAGGTCGTGGCGCCGCGGGTTGCGCTGAAAGTCACCGACGAGGCAGTGCAGATGTTCGGCGCACAGGGCATTAGCCAAGACACGCCCTTGGCGCGCTCTTGGACGCATCTGAGGACGTTGCGGCTGGCCGACGGACCAGACGCCGTGCATCGCCGGCAGGTGGCTCGCGCCGAATTGAAGAAGCACACGCAGGAAAAGGTCTAAGCTTAACGAGAGTGGGCGGCGTTGCTGTTTCCCGGTATCAAAGAGAGGTCCGATGACTATGCCGTCCGAGATGAAAGCTCTGCTGCTGATCGGCGACGGCTATGCGAGGACACCAACCGCCAGCGTGCTGGAGGCGATGGAACCCTATCTGCGGCCCGGCCGCATCGCCGTGCCGACGCCAGGGCCGACGCAGGTCCTGATAAAGGTCGGCCTGGCTTCGATCAATCCGTCCGACGTCATGTTCGTCAAGGGCCAGTACGGCCAACCTCGCGTGAAGGGACAGCCGGCCGGCTTCGAAGGGGTCGGCACGGTCGTTGCCAGCGGTGACGAAGCCTATCCCAAGAGCCTGATCGGCAAGCGGGTCGCTTTCGCCACCGGCGTCAGCAATTGGGGCTCATGGGCCGAATATGCCCTCGCCGAGGCGGCAGCCTGTATCCCGCTGCTCGATACGGTGCGCGACGAGGACGGCGCGGCAATGATCGTCAATCCCCTCACCGCGCTCGCCATGTTCGATATCGTCAGGGAAGAAGGCGAGAAGGCTTTCATCATGACCGCCGGCGCCAGCCAGCTCAGCAAGCTGATCATAGGCCTGGCCAGGGAAGTGGGCTTCCGGCCGATCGTCACCGTGCGGCGCAACGACCAGATCGCGTCGCTGAAAGAGCTTGGCGCGGCGCACGTCCTCAACGAAAAGGCATCGGATTTTAAAGCCGTGCTGCGCGAGGTGATCAAAGCCGAGCAGCCGCGCATCTTCCTCGACGCGGTGACTGGGCCATTGGCCTCGACCATCTTCGATGCCATGCCTAGACGGGCGCGCTGGGTCATCTACGGCCGGCTCGATCCCGAGCCGACGATCATCCTTGAACCCGGCCAGATGATCTTCCAGCACAAGCATATAGAAGGCTTCTGGCTGAGCGAGTGGATGCGCCAGTTCCGCGACCGCCGCGGCCCGGCAATCCTTGAAGCACAGCAGCGCTTTTCCGACGGACGCTGGTCGACGGATGTTACGGCTATCGTGCCCATCGCCGAGGCGATGGCGCGGATACCGGCGGAACTGGCGAAGCCGAACGGGAAGGTGTTCCTCAGGCCTTGAATGCGCGGCGAACTTGAAGAAACGCCCTCAGCTTCAAAGCAGCGTGAAGGCGTGGCGACCGAGCCATCAGCCCCCTATGCCACGCTGCTTTGTCCGTGATATGTCGCCGCCATCGAATGCCGGACGGGCGCGGGCATCGGCGTGTTCGGGAAGTGGTGTGGAGTGCCTCGATGACGATTTCCAAGCCGGTCTTCGACCGTTTGGGCTTTACCCTGTGGGTCGGGGCGCTCCTGGTCGTCCTGGTGCTGGTGCTTTTGGCGCCAGACACACGCACGGTGCAACTCGCCTACCGATACGGCAGCGAAGAATTCCTGGCAGGCCGGCCGCTCTACAATCTCCGGTCAGAGATGGGATATCTCTACGCGCCCGCCTTTGCTGCGCTTTATGTCCCGATGGTCAAGCTCGGCCCGCATCTCGGGGGCCTTGTGTGGCATCTGATCGGCTTCGCGGTGCTCACCTACGCCGCCATGCGGCAGGTGCGCAAGCTCGGCGGCGGGGAATTGACATGGCTGATCTCCTACGGCCTTTTCCTCGCCTTGCCGCTGGCGCTTGGGGCGATCCGCAACGGTCAATCAACGATCCTTTTGACCGGGGCCTGTTGGCTTCTCACCCTGTCGGCCCTTGAGGGGCGGCGCGCCGAGACGTTCTTCTGGGCGTCGCTCGCCATCATCGCCAAGCCCACCGCGCTCATCATGATGCTCCTGGCGGGCGCGCTGCGGCCGCGGCTGATACCGATGCTTGTTCTGTCGCTGCTGTTCGTGCTTGCCCTGCCTTACGCGTTTGCTCCCGCCGCCTACCTCAATGACCAGTATCGGGATTTCGCCCACATGCTGACGTCGATGGCGGTCGAGGACGGCAGCCACTTCGTACCCACCGATTTCACCGCACCCTTCACCAGAATGGGACTGCCCATTCCGGAATTCTATGCCACGATGGTGCGCGTCTTCATGGCCCTGTTCACGCTCTCGGCGGTCATCTGGTTCGATCGCAGGCTCGAGGATGGCACCACAGGATTGGCGATCTTCCTGACGGCAACCTTCTACATGTGCGTCTTCAACCCGCGCGTCGAGCCCAACACCTATGCCATGATCGCCGTGCCCGCCGGTGTCGCCGTTGCCCTGTTGTGGCGCGAAGACCGTGGCGGCGTCCTGGCCTCGGTGCTGTCCATGATGCTGTTCCTGACTGGGCTGACCGGTGTCGAGGCCCATGTCCAGACGTTGCTCTACCCCTGGTTCCGGCCGATCGCGGTCACCTTCATTGCCGGATCGCTGCTATGGTGGTTCTGGGCCGGCGCGGGGCAGAAGATTGCGAATGCCGGACCTGCCGCAAATGGCTGATTTGCCGAAAACCCTCGATATCGTGGCGCCGTTCTTCAACGAGGCGCAATCGGCATCGGCCTTCGCCGAACTGCTCGCCGCGCTGGAGGCAGAGGTAGGAAGCCGCTTCGGCATGACCGTCCACAAGATCCTTGTCGACGATGGCAGCCGGGATGATGGCGCCGTGCGGTTCGCGCAGGCGCTGTCCGGCTCGTGGCAAGTGGTGACACTCAGCCGCAATTTCGGCAAGGAGGTCGCCGTGCTCGCCGGTCTCGACCAGTCAAGCGCCGACATGGTGCTGATCATGGACTCCGACCTCCAGCATTCCATGGATATCAGCCTGAAGCTGATCGCCGAGCTGGTGCAGAGTCCGGATATCGATGTCGTGTACGCGCAAAATGACAGGCGCGAGGCGAGCTGGCGGCGCAGCCAGCTGGCACGGCTGTTCTACAGTCTGATCAACAGCAGCCAGCGTTTCGACATCCCCGAGAACGCCGGCGATTTTCGCGTTATGCGCCGCGCGGTGGCGCGCGCCCTGACCAGCCTGCGCGACAAGCGGCGCTTCAACAAGGGGCTGTTTGCCTGGGCCGGCTTTCGCCAGAAGGCTTTGCCCTACTCGCCCGAAAGCCGCGCCAGCGGCACCTCGAAATGGAGCCGGCTGAACCTGATTGCCTTCTCGCTTGAGGGCTTCACCTCCTTCTCGGTCATTCCCTTGCGCCTGATCAGCCTCAGCGGGTTGCTGGCGGCATTTGCCGGCGCACTCTATGGCGCCAAGGTGCTCTTCGAGGTGGTCTTCTTTGGCATTGCCGTTCCGGGCTATCCAAGCCTTCTGGTCGCCGTCGTCCTCTTCGGCGGCCTCAACCTGACGCTGCTTGGCCTGATCGGCGAGTATGTCTGGGTTGCGCTGAGTGAAAGCAAGGACCGGCCCGTCTACATCGTGCGCGATGTCGTGCGCAGCGAGAACGCTGCCAGCAAGCCGACTCCGGGTCTTCTCGACGGATGACGCGCCGCATCCGCCTGATTGCCGACGATTACGGCCTGGCGCCTGGCGTTTCCGCGGGTATCCTCGATCTGCTCGAGCGTGGACGCCTGACCGGCACCAGCTGCATGACCGGCTTTCCGGAATGGCCGGAGGAGGCGGCTCGTTTGGCGCCTCTCATCGGCCGCGTCGCTGTCGGGCTGCATCTCACCTTGACCGATCAGCAGGCCGTGACAGGCAGGTCGAGCCTGGCGCCGGAGGGCAGGCTGCCCATGCTCCGCACATTGGCATTGCCGATCCTGCGCGAGCGTGTCGACGAGCGCGATGTCCGCGCCGAGCTCGACGCCCAGTACCGCCGCTTCGTCGAGGCATTGGGACGCCCGCCGGCGTTTGTCGACGGGCATCAGCATGTGCATTTCCTCCCCGTGGTGCGCCAATGGCTGCGAACGCGTTTCGCCGAAGTCGCCGACAGGCCGGCGCTGCGTGGGGGGCCGGCGCTGAGCGGTGCCGCTGTGGCGCCAAAGGTCGCGGCGATCGCCGCCGTGGCGGCCGGTTTCGACCGCTCGATGCAACGCGCCGGCTTCTCGGTCCTCAGACCCCTGGGCGGCATCTATGATTGGCGTCACCCCGAGAGATTTGCCCCATTGTTGAAAGCCGCGGTTGAAGACTTGCCTGAGGGCGGCCTGTTCATGTGCCACCCCGGCCATGTGGACACGACGCTGGGCGCACGCGACCCGATGCGGACCGTGCGGGAGGTCGAGTTCGCTTTCCTGGCGTCGGACGAATTCGGTGCCTTCCTGAAGGGTGCCGACGTCGAGATCAGGATCGGCGGCAAATGAGCGGCGCCCTCCAGTCCCGGCGTTCGACCGCCAACAAGATCATGCGCTTCGCCATTGTCGGACTGGTGAACACGGCCATCGACCTGGCGGGCTTCTTCCTGCTGCTAAAGCTGCAGGTCCCGCCGCTGCCCGCCAATATCGTCTCCTGGTTCGTTGCCGTCGTTTTCTCGTTCGTGGCGAATGGCTTCTGGTCGTTCGAGCGCGATCCGAACATCCGGCTGCGTGACGCCTTCCTTCGCTTCGCCTCGCTTGGAGCGGCAATCTCGCTCGGCGTCTCCAGCCTTTCGATCGCGCTGCTCGCCGGGGCCATAGGCGTGTGGCCGGCGAAGATCGGCGGGGTCATCGTGGCGGCGTTGCTGAATTTCCTTGCCGCCCGCTGGTCGATCGAAGGCCGTCTGAAATAGTCCGGACTATTCGGCGGGCTCGACGCCGCTGTAGGCGGCTTCCTCGAGCTCGCGCTTCAGCCGCGCTTCCTCATGGGTCTTCGGCGTTACGAAGCGGCCTAGCAGGAGGTAGGCGACGGGGGTCAGGAACAGCGTCGATATGGTGGCAAGGCCAAGACCGCCGACGATGACCCAACCCAACGCCACCCGCGCCTCGGCGCCGGCACCGCTCGCCAGCACCAGCGGCAGGCCGCCGAGCACCGTGCAGATCATCGTCATCATCACCGGCCGTACTCGGATGATCGATGCCTCCTCGATCGCCTCGCGTACGCCGAGCCCGCGATCGCGCAGCTGGTTGGCGAACTCGACGATGAGGATGCCGTTCTTGGCCATGACGCCGACCAGCAGCACCAGGCCGATCTGGCTGTAGGCGTTGAGGCTGGTACCGGAGAGAAGCAGCGCGAAGATGGCGCAGGCGAGGCCCAGCGGCACCGTTGCCATGATGATGACCGCGCTGACGAAGCTCTCGAACTGGGCGGCGAGCACCAGCAGGATGATGACCAGCGCGAAGCCGAAGATGGTGATCATGGCGCTGTTGGTCTCGCCCAGCGTCGCGGCCTCGGCCAATGGCAGGATGCGGCTGCCGGGCGGCAGCAGCGGCGTGGCGATCTCCTCCGCCCGAGCCAGCGCGTCGCCCAGCGCGAAGTCTCCGGTGAGATTGGAGGTGATGGCCACGGATGGCTGCTGCTGCTCGCGTGACAGGGACGGTGGCACGGCGCGCTCGGTAAGCGTGGCGATGGCCGACATCGGCACGAAGCGGCCGTCGGCTGTCTTCAGGAAGACGTTTTCCAGATCGGTCGGGTCGTTGATGGGATTGGTGGTCGAGACCAGCTTCACGCCATAGCTGCGGTCGGCGATGTAGACGTCGACGACATCATTGCCGTCGAGCATGGCCTGCATGGTGTTGGCGAGACCTGATATGTCGATGCCGAGGTCGGAGGCCCGCTCGCGGTCGATGGCGACGGCGAGTTGCGGCTGCGTCGGATCGATGGACAGGCGCGGCGTCTGGAAGCGCGGGTCCTTCCCCATTTCCGCGATGATCTTCACCGCGGCGTCGCCCAGCGCCTTGCGATCGTTGCCGACCAGCGCGAACTGCAGGCCGTTGCCGGCGCCGCGGATGCCAAGGCTGTTTGGCTGAACCGGGAAGATGCGCACGCTCGGCACCTGCTTCGTCAGCCGGCTGATCTCGGCCATGATCTCCTGCTGGCTGCGGCTGCGCTCATCCCAGGGGGCCAGCGTCATCACCATGAAGCCGGAATTGTAGGAGCCGTTCTGGCCGGCATTTTCAAAGGTGGCGCGGATCTCGCCGGAATCGCGCATCGGCTGGATCAGCTTCTCGATCTTCTGCATCTGCTGGGTGGTGTAATCAAGGCTGACGCCTTGCGGGGCGCTGATGCGCAACAGCACCGCGGCGCGGTCCTCGATAGGCGTCAACTCCTGGCGAATGGTGCCGAACAGGGTGAAGGCTATACCCGCAAACAGCACCGCGACCAGGACGACGATCCAAGGCGCGCCAAGGCAGGCGTGCAGGCTGCGTTTGTAGGCAGAATTCAGTGCGCCGCCGATGCGGGCGCCGATGCCACGGCGGCCCTCATGGTGCAGCGATGCGCCGGTCAGCATGCGCGAGGCCAGCATCGGACAGAGCGTCAGCGCCACCACGCAGGAAAGAAGCACCGACATGGCGAGCACGAAGCCGAATTCGCGGAACAGGCCGCCGGTCTGTCCGGGCAGGAACGAGATCGGCACGAAGACTGCGACCAGGGTCAGCGTCGTGGCAATGACGGCGAAGAAGACTTCCTGCGCGCCGAGCACGGCGGCCGCGCGCGGCCCCATGCCTTCGTTGCGTCGCCGCACGATGTTCTCCAGCACGACGATGGCGTCGTCGACGACCAACCCCGTGGCCAGCACCAGAGCGAGCAGGGTCAGGATGTTGACCGAGAAGCCGGCCACGTAGATGGCGGCAATTGTGCCGATCATGGCAACGGGCATCGACAGGCCGGGGATGAGCGTGGCCCGCCAATCCAGAAGAAACGCGTAGATGACGATCAGCACCATGGTGACCGAAAGGGCGAGCGCAATCTCGACCTCGTGAACGGCGCCCTTGACGAAAACCGCGTCGTCGCTGGTAACCTTGATCGCCATGCCCTCGGGCAAGTTCTCCTGCAGCTTGGCCACGGCGGCCTGGACGCCGGTCGAAATGTCCAGCGTGTTCGATTCCGCCTGGCGGATGATGCCGATACCGATGCCCGTCTTACCGTCCGAGCGCAGCGTCGTCTGGCCGACGTCGGGGCCGAGGGTGACGGTCGCGACATCGCGGATGCGGGTGGCGCCGCCGATGATGATGTTCTCGAATTCCTCGGGCGTCGTCACGTCGGCCGTCGTGCGGACGATGAGGTCCTGGTTGGTCGTGGTTATCGAACCGGCCGGCGAGTCGAAAGCGACGGAGGCAAGGGCCGCCCTGAGGTCGGCGACGGTGAAGCCGAGGCTGGCCAGCTTGTTCTGGTCGACGTCGATGCGGAAAATCTTGTCGCGATCGCCATAGACCTGGACGTCGGCTACGCCCGGCACGGCGGCAAGCTCGTCCTCGATCTGGTCCTGGACCACGACGGTCATGTCCTGGATCGACATGTTGTTCGAGGTCACCGCCAGCCGCATGACCGCGTCGGAATTGGCATCGGCCTTGACGATGCGCGGCGGATCGGCCGTCTCGGGCATCTGGTTGGCGACACGGCCGACAGCATCGCGCACGTCGGAGGCCGCGACATTCAGATCGACGCCATCGTTGAACTCGATGGTGACGCGGCTCGAACCGAAGGAGGAGGATGATGAGATGGACTTGACGCCGGAGACGCGGGCGACGGCGCCTTCGATCGTGTCGGTCAGCTCGCGGTCGACCGTTTCGGCGGCGGCGCCTTCGAAAGTAGTTGAGACGGTGACTACGGCCCGGTCGACATCGGGCAGCTCGCGGATCTCGACGCCGTAG
The DNA here is from genome assembly GCF_020164785.1 of Mesorhizobium sp. ES1-1. Classification (GTDB taxonomy): domain Bacteria; phylum Pseudomonadota; class Alphaproteobacteria; order Rhizobiales; family Rhizobiaceae; genus Mesorhizobium. The sequence goes on from NZ_JAIUGX010000009.1 coordinate 185,540, forward strand.
AAAGCCGCGAGACCGGCGACCGCTATCAACGTGTTCAACACGAACGCCATCACCGGTCGGCGGATGAACAGCGCTGTGAAGCCGGTATCCCTGGCGGCGTTGGCTGTGTCGCTCATGATCCTTCGGCCGCGTTTTCCGAGCGCGGCTTGTCGCCGGCGACACGAACCGCGCCGCCTTCGCTGACGCTCTGCGTGCCCTCCGTCACCACCATGTCGCCGCTGTCGATCTGGGCGTCGATCAACACGGTTTCGGTGTTGCGCTGGATTATGCGCACCGGCACCCGCCTGGCCTTACCGTCCTCGACCTGCCAGACATAGGCGCCGTCCGAACCCCAAAGGATGGCCAGCGGACTGACGGCAGGATAGGTCTGCCCCGGGAATTTCATCGTGATGCCGAAAGACATGCCGGCACGCAGGGAATCGGCAGGGTTGGCGATCTTGGCCTTGACCAGCAAGGTGCGGCTCTTTTCGTCGATGCGGTTGTCGATGGCCGAGACCGTGCCGGTATAGATGTTGCTGGGGTTGGCGATCGGTGTCGCCGACAATTGCGCGCCGACCTTGACGGCGGCGGCGAACCGTTCCGGGACAAGGAAGTCGACCAGGATCGAGGAGCGGTCGTCGAGCGTGGCTATCGCCGACTGGCTGGTGACATAGTTGCCGGCGGAGATGGGCAGGATGCCGACGGTCCCGGCGATCGGTGCCAGGATCGACCGGCGCTGCAGTGCGAGCTCCGCATCCTGGAGCGCGAGATTGGCGCCCGCCAGAACCAGTTCGGCATCGGCAACGGCAACGGGTGTCGCGGCGTTGGAAGCGCGCAACGACCTGACCCGTTCAAGCTTGGCCTGCGCGTCCTGCAAAGCCAGTTTGGCGCGGTCCTGAGCAATCGTTTCGGTCTCGGAATCGAGCGTCGCGATGATCTGTCCCTTGTCGACATGGCTGCCGGATTCGACCCGCAGTTCCGCAAGGCGGCCGGCGCTGTAGGGATTGACGGTCACCGAGGCATCGGCGCGGCCGGTGCCGATCGCCTGGAGGCGGTCGTTGATGACAGCCGAAGCGGCTGGCAGCACGACCACATTCACTTGGCGGTTACCGTCGCTTTTGCCGGCTCTGCCGGTATTGGTCTCGGCCGGGGGTGTTGCGGCTTGGGCCCAATCTAGGCCCCAGCGAGCCAGGAGTTCCGGCGCGCCCGGGAAAAATCGCAGCCACGTGGCGGCTGCCACGACCAGCACGACAAGCGCGAAAAGTATCTGTTTCCAGGCGGCCATTGACCCTCCGGTTGGCAAAATATCCTTCCGTCCACCGGCTTTCGGAAATGAAGCAGACGCAGCGAGGCTATTTTAGGGCGATAAGACCCTCGATATCGCGCCCTTATGGCAAGTCTCCAGTGCGCGGGCACATTAAATATACGTAACCTTCGCGGTCGCAGCTCTTGCTTGATACATGCGTTCTATGGACATCGCGGCGGCTAGCGCAAATCTTCCATCTCCCGGATCCGCCGGGCGCCCTCCGCCTCCAGCTGCCGTGTGACGGCGCCGATAAGTGTTTCCGCGACGACGAAAAGCGCGGCCGACGAATCCCATGCCGATGGCACGGCGGTTCGTCCGGCGATGACGTGGCGGGCAAAGCGCGCGATTGGGGACAGCCACTGGTCGGTGAACAGTACGATCTGGACACCACGCTGATGTGCCTTTTCGGCGAAGCGGGCGAGGCTTTCCTGGTAGCGCCGGATGTCGAAGATCACCAGAACGTCGCGTTTGCCCATGTCGATCAGCCTGTCTCGCCACATGCTTTCCTGGCCGGCCAGATGGAAGACATCGGATTGGATGACGGCGAGGTGGGCGGCCATGTAGCGCGCCAGCGGATCGGTGAAGCGACCGCCGATCAGGAAGGTCTTGCCGCGCCGGTCGGCGAGACGCCCGGCGATGTCGGCGAGTTGCCTGTCCGAGAGGTGCTTGAAGGTCTCGCGCATATTGTCGAGCGTCGCCTCCAGCATCGGTGGCGCCGTGCCACCGCCAGGCGATGGCGCAATGAGCGTCCTGGTCGCAGGCGACTGGAGCTGCGCCGCCAGTTCGTCCTGCAGGCTGGACTGGAATTCCGGGTAGTTCTGGAAGCCGAGCCGTGAAACGAAGCGCAGGATCGTCGGCGAGGAAACGCCCGCGGCGGCCGAGAATTCGGCAACGGTCTTCAGGCCGATCATGGGGTAACTGGCGACGAGAGTCTGGGCGGCGCGTCGCTCCCCGGCCGGCATGGTGCCGATGCGGTCGGCAATCAATTCGGCGATGCTGGAAATCATCCTCTTCCTACCCCGGCCCGGCCTACGGTGTTCCCGAAATCATATTTGACAAAGCCGCGTAAACTGTATGAAATCATCCGCAGGGACGCAATGAGACAAAATACGTAACATACGGTACAGCGCTCCCCGGGGACGGCAGAGTATGGAGAACGTTAGGCAGGCAAGCCTTGCGGCATCTGATACCGTAGGGGTTTCCAACCCCGGCGGTTCGAGCCCGTTCGTCCTGACCTGCGATCATGCGTCGAACTTCCTGCCGCCCGAATTCGGAACGTTGGGCCTTGCCGCGGCGGATCTGTCCCGCCACATCGCCTGGGACCCGGGCGCGCTGCCGGTTGCCCGCCGCATGGCGCGGGCGCTGGATGCGACCCTGGTCGAAAGCCGCATTTCACGGCTGGTGATCGATTGCAACCGGCCACTCGACGCGCCTGACTTGGTGCCGCAGATCAGCGAGACCACGCCGATACCGGGCAATGCGGGCCTTCCGGAAAAGCAGCGCGCCGAGCGGGTGGCGCTTTCGTGGCGCCCATTCCACGACACGATCGCAAGAATCATCGACGAGCGGCAGGCGCGTGGACAGGAGACGCGTCTGGTGTCGGTGCATTCCTTCACCCCGATTTACAAGGGCAAGAACCGGCCCTGGCATGTCGGAATCATCCATGATGACGATCGGCGGCTGGCAGGCCCGCTGATCGCGGCCTTGCAGCGCCTCACCGGTGTCACCGTCGGCATCAACGAGCCTTACTCGCCGGCCGATCGGGTGTATTTTACTCTGGAGCGCCATGCGCGCTCGCGCGGGCTGCCCTGCGCAATGATCGAAATCCGCAACGATGAAATCTCCGGCGAGACTGGGCAGCGGAAATGGGCGGATCTGCTCACCGGCATTTTTTCAGACCTGGAGCCCGCCACCGGCTCCCGGCAACGTGCAATGGGAAAGTCAGTTCAATCCGCCAGCTAAGAAAGTAAAGGGGACTTCAAATGGCAGCACCGGGTTATACAGATACCGACAAGGCGGAGGACGTAAAGCACCTCCACAGCATGGGCTATGCCCAGGAACTGGAGCGGCGGCTCAGTCGCTTCTCGAATTTCGCGGTTTCCTTCTCAATCATCTGCATCCTGTCCGGTGGCATCAATTCGCTGGCCCAGGCGACCTCCGGCGCTGGCGGCATCGGCATCGGCATCGGCTGGCTGGTCGGCTGCTTCGTCTCGCTGACCTTCGCGGTCGCCATGTCGCAGATCAGCTCGGCCTATCCGACCGCCGGCGGCCTTTATCACTGGGGTTCGATTCTCGGTAACCGCGGCACCGGCTGGGTGACGGCCTGGCTCAACCTGCTCGGCCTGATCACCGTGCTCGGCGCCATCAATGTCGGCACCTGGACGTTCTTCCTCGGTGCCTTCGGACCGACGCTCGGCATCGAGGGCACGCTGACCAACCAGATGATCTTCCTTGTCATCATCACCGGCGCCCAGGCGCTGATCAACCATCTCGGCATCAAGCTGACGGCCAAGCTGACCGACTTCTCCGGCTACCTGATCTTCTTCGGCTCCATCCTGATCGCGGTCGTCTGTCTGCTTTCCGCCGAGACCTGGGATTTCAGCCGGCTATTCACCTTCCACAATTATTCCGGCGACGCCGGCGCCGGTGTCTGGCCATCTGTGTCCAATGCTTGGGTGTTCGCACTTGGCCTCCTGCTGCCGATCTATACGATCACCGGCTACGACGCTTCGGCCCACACATCGGAGGAAACCATCAAGGCGGCATCCTCGGTGCCGCGCGCCATGGTCATGTCCGTGATCTGGTCGGCCGTCTTCGGTTATCTCTTCCTGGCAGCTTTCGTGCTGATGATCCCGAATATGGATGATGCAGCCAAGCAGGGTTGGAATGTGTTCTTCTGGGCATTCGATCAGCGCGTCAGCCCCGGGCTGAAGGAGTTCGTCTATCTCGTTGTGTTCATCGCGCAGCTCCTTTGCGGCCTCGCCACCGTCACCTCGGCCTCGCGCATGATCTTTGCCTTCTCGCGTGACGGCGGCCTGCCCGGCTCGGCGGCGCTCGCCAAGGTCAGCCCGACCTACCGCACGCCGGTGGCGGCGATCTGGACGGCGTCGATCCTGTCGGTCCTGTTCGTCTGGGGGTCGACGCTGGTGTCGGTCGCCGGCACCTCGGCCTATACGATCGTGGTGTCCTGCACAGTCATCTTCCTATTCCTGTCATTCACCGTGCCGATCGTGCTGGGCATGCTGGCCTGGGGCACGCCGAAATGGGACAAGATGGGCCCGTGGAACATGGGGCGCGGCGTGTTCATGCTGTTTGCCTTGCTGTCCCTCGTGTCGATGATCCTGATCTTCATCATCGGCATTCAGCCGCCAAACGACTGGGCGCTCTACATCACCGTCGGCTTCTTCATCCTGACTGCGATCGTATGGTTTGCCTTCGAGCGCAACCGCTTCCAGGGTCCGCCGCTCGGAGATATCATCGCGGCGCGCCAGGCGTCGATCAAAGCGGCAGAACAGGCCGTCGGCGAAACCGGCCACTGAGCAGTCTCCATCGGACCATGGCTGGTTTCGTGCCGGCCATGGTTCCTCTTATTTCTTTCAAAACGACAAGCGCTGGAGTGCCAAAGGAATGGCCGGAAATTTCTCGTTCGATCAGTTGAAACAGGCGGTCTCCAATGGCGAGATCGACACGGTGCTGGCTTGCATCGTCGACATGCAGGGCCGCCTGGCGGGAAAACGGTTCCTGGCTCAGTACTTCGTCGATTCCGCACATGACGAAACGCATGGCTGCAACTATCTCCTGGCCGCCGACATCGATATGGAGCCGGTGCCGGGCTATAAGGCGGCGAGCTGGTCGAAGGGCTATGGCGACTTCGTCATGAAGCCGGATCTGGCCACGTTGCGGCGCATCCCGTGGCTGGAAAAGACGGCGCTGGTTATCTGCGACGTGCTCGACCATCACACGCATGACGACCTGCCGCATTCGCCGCGCGCTATGCTGAAGAAGCAGGTCAAGCGGCTGACCGAGCGCGGCTATATCGGTTATTTCGCCTCCGAGCTTGAATTCTACCTGTTCAATGAAACCTACGATTCCGCCCGCAAGAAGCATTGGCAAGGCCTCGAGACGGCGTCGCCCTATATTGGCGACTATCAGATCGGCATCACCACCAAGGAAGAAGGCGTCATGCGCCGGCTCCGCAACGAGATGGAGGCGGCCGGCATCCCGATCGAGAATTCCAAGGGGGAGTGGGGCCCGGGCCAGGAAGAGATCAATGTGCGCTATGCCGAGGCCCTCGACATGGCTGATCGCCACGTCATCCTGAAGAATGGCGCCAAGGAGATCGCCGAGTCCGAGGGCAAGGCCATTTCCTTCATGTCCAAGTACAATTACGGCCTGGCGGGCAACTCCAGCCACATCCACAATTCGCTGTGGAGCGCCGACGGCAAGACGCCATTGTTCTTCGACAAAGGGGCCGACTGGACGCTGTCGACGCTCGGCCAGCAATGGGCGGCGGGGCAGCTCAAATACGCCAAGGAGTTCACCTGGTTCCTGGCGCCTTACATCAACTCCTACAAGCGCTTCCAGGCCGGCACATTCGCGCCGACCAAGATCATGTGGAGCGAGGACAACCGGACCGCCGGCTTCCGCCTGTGCGGCGAGGGCACCAAGGGCATCCGCATGGAATGCCGCATCGGCGGCGCCGACCTCAATCCTTATCTCGCCTTCGCGGCGCTGATCGCCGCCGGCCTTGCCGGCATCGACGAGAAGCTCGAGCTGCAGAAGCCCTTCGTCGGCGACGCCTATCAGGCGTCTCGTCTGCCGGAGATCCCGAAGACGCTGCGTGACGCTACCGAGACCCTGGCGAAGTCGAAGATGCTGAGACAGGCGTTCGGCGATGACGTGCTCGAACACTATGTCCACACCGCCAAGTGGGAGCAGTTCGAGTACGACCGCCGCATCACGGATTGGGAACTGCACAGGGGGTTCGAGCGGTACTAAGGGTGCCGGCGAAAGTTGACGCCGCTCCTCACCCTTACCCTGTCCCCGTCAAGAACGGGGAGAGGGGACAACGCCGGAGCGTTCCTTTCTCCCCGTCACTATACGGGGAAAGTGCCGGCAGGCTTATGAGGGAAAGCGCCAGCCATATGATTTTTGATTGTTGCAGAGTGTGAGGACTTACAAAATGACCGAAACGGTCAAGATCATATCCCCCGTCGACGGCTCGACCTATGCCGAACGGCCCGTTGCGACGGACCAGGGGGTCAATGCCGCTGTCGAGCGCGCCAGGGCGGCGCAGGAGAAGTGGGCCGGGACGCCGATCGTCGAGCGCGGCAAGTACATGCTGGCGATGCTGGAAGCCCTGGTCGCGATGTCGGACGAGATCGTGCCGGAGATTGCCTGGCAGATGGGGCGTCCGGTGCGCTATGGCGGGGAGTTCAGCGGCGTCAAGGAACGCACCAACTACATGGTCGAGATCGCCGAACAGGCGCTGAAGTCCGTGCCGGCCTCGAACCCTAAGGATGGCTTTCGCCGTTATGTGAAGAAGGACCCGCTCGGCGTGGTCATGGTGATCGCGCCCTGGAACTATCCCTATCTGACAGCAGTCAACACCATCGTGCCGGCGCTGATGGCCGGCAACGCCGTCATCCTAAAGCATGCGGCGCAGACGCTGCTGGTCGGCGAGCGTTTCCAGCAGGCTTTCGACAAGGCAGGCCTGCCGAAGGGCATCTTCCAGAATGTCGTCCTCAGCCACTTGCAGACGGAAAAGCTGCTCGGCTCGGGTAAGATCGACCATGTCAACTTCACCGGCTCGGTTGCAGGCGGCCGCGCCATTGAAAGGGCGGCTGCCGGTACCTTCATGACGCTTGGACTAGAGCTTGGCGGCAAGGATCCGGCCTATGTGCTGCCGGACGCCAAGATGGATCACGCGGTGGCCAACCTGGTTGACGGCGCCTTCTACAATTCCGGCCAATGCTGCTGCGGCATCGAGCGCATCTATGTGCACGAAAAGGTCTATGACGAGTTTGTCGAAGGCTTCATCGCCGAGACGAATAACTATGTCGTCGGCAATCCGCTGGAACAGGCCACGACGATGGGGCCGATGGCGCAGGCGCGCTTCGCCGACCTCATCCGGGAGCAGAAGGCCGAGGCGCTACGCAAAGGCGCCAGTGCTCGCATCAATATGAAGGTGGCCAACGACAGACCGGGCTCGCCCTATCTGGCGCCCGAAGTTCTGACCGAAGTCGATCACCAGATGAGCGTCATGCGCGAGGAGAGCTTCGGTCCCATCGTCGGAATCATGAAGGTGCGCAACGACGAGGAGGCGATCGCGCTGATGAACGACAGTCCCTACGGGCTGACGGCCTCGATCTGGACCCGTGATACCGAGCATGCAGTGGCGATCGGCGACCGCGTCCAGACCGGCACCGTGTTCATGAACCGCTGCGACTACCTCGATCCGGCCCTGGTCTGGACCGGCGTCAAGGACACCGGAAAGGGCGCGGGCCTATCGGCCATCGGCTATGACAATTTGACGAGGCCGAAGTCCTTCCACCTGCGCGAAGCCATCTGATTTATTGAAAGACAAAAATGTCCAAGCTGATCTCCAAATGGAACTACCCCACCACCGTCCGCTTCGGCGCCGGGCGCATCAAGGAACTGCCTGAGGTTCTGGCGGCCACCGGTATCAAGCGCCCGCTGTTCGTGACCGATCCGGGCCTGGCGAAATTGCCTGTCGTCGCCTCGACCCTGAAGATCCTCGACGACGCCAAGGTGCCCTACGGCGTCTTTTCGGAAGTGAAGCCCAATCCTGTCGATTCCAATCTGACCGCCGGCATCGCGGTGTTCAAGAACGGCAATCATGACGGCGTGATCGCCTTTGGCGGCGGATCGGCGCTCGACCTTGGCAAACTGATCGCCTTCCAGGCAGGGCAGACGCGCCCGGTGTGGGACTTCGAGGATGTCGACGATTGGTGGACGCGCGCGAACTCCGATGTGATCGCGCCGATCATCGCCGTGCCGACCACTGCCGGCACCGGATCGGAAGTCGGCCGCGCCGGCGTCATCACAAACGAGGCGACGCACACGAAGAAGGTCATCTTCCATCCCAAATTGCTGCCGGCCATCGTCATCGCCGATCCCGAACTGTCGGTCGGCATGCCGAGCTTCATCACTGCCGGTACCGGGATGGACGCGCTCGCCCATTGCCTCGAGGCCTATTGCGCGCCGGGTTATCACCCGATGGCCGACGGCATAGCGGTCGAAGGCATCAGGCTGGTGTTCGAAAACCTGCCCAAGGCCTATGCCAACGGCAATGATCTCGTCGCGCGCGCCCATATGATGAGCGCGGCGGCGATGGGGGCGGCCGCCTTCCAGAAGGGGCTCGGCGCCATCCATTCGCTGTCGCATCCGATCGGCGCCCTTTACGACACCCATCACGGCATGACCAACGCCGTTTTCATGCCCTATGTGCTGGCCTTCAACCGCGAGGCCATCGAGGTTCGCATTGCCAGGCTCGCAGCCTATTGCGGCATCGAAGGCGGCTTCGACGGATTCGCCGAGGCGATCATCAAACTTCGCAAGGATTTGAACGTGCCGCATGCGCTGCCAGACCTGATCAAGGGACTGGACATGGACAAGGAGCGCAAGGACCTGATCGCCGACATGGCGATCGTGGATCCGACCGCCGGCGGCAATCCGGTCGAGCTGACCCGCGAGGCGGCGCTGACCTTGCTCGAAAACGCCATCGCCGGTGCGGTGTGAGGCGGTTCAGCTATCGGAACGATCTCAAAAAGGGGGGAAGGATCGACGTTAAAGAATGAGGGGTAACGAAGAAACCTGTTAGCCGGAAAAAGAATCGTCAAGCGATTGCTACATCAGGTTAAAAAGAGTTTACTTTTTCGCACTGCGAGCATCCGGTTTCACAAAGCTTTCATCTGGCTGTCACATGAAAACGATACCGGATCGCAGGCGTCCAACGGCGTCAGTTCAACGGAGAGAACACATGTTCAAATTCACGGGGAAATTGCTTTCCCTTTCAGCCGCGACCCTGATGGTGTCGTCGGTGCTTTCGTCCGCCGCTTCGATGGACGATCTCGTCAAGGCCGCGAAGGCCGAAGGCCAGCTCACCACGATCGCTTTGCCGCATGATTGGTGCGGTTACGGCGACGTCATCGCCGGCTTCAAGGCGAAGTATCCGGAAATCACCGTCAACGAACTCAACCCCGATGCCGGATCCGGCGACGAGGTCGAGGCGATCAAGGCCAACAAGGACAATAAGGGCCCGCAGGCCCCCGACGTCATCGACGTCGGCCTGTCCTTCGGTCCGACCGCAAAGGCCGACGGCCTGATCCAGCCCTACAAAGTGTCGACCTGGGATTCGATCCCGGACAGCGCCAAGGATGCCGACGGTTACTGGACAGGCGATTATTATGGCGTTCTGTCCTTCCTGGTGAACAAGGATCTGGTCAAGGAATCGCCTGCTGACTGGGCCGATCTGCTGAAGCCGGAATTCGCCAACACGGTCGCGCTTGCCGGCGATCCGCGAGCCTCGAACCAGGCCATCCAGGCCGTCTACGCCGCCGGCCTTTCGGGCGGCGCCGCCGCCGGCGAAGCTGCCGGAACCGCTGGTCTCGACTTCTTTAAGAAGCTCAACGCCGCCGGCAATTTCGTTCCGGTCATCGGCAAGCCGGCCACGCTTGCCCAGGGCCAGACGCCGATTCTGGTGACCTGGGATTACAACGCGCTGGCCGGTCGCGACACGCTGAAGGGCAATCCGCCCGTCGACGTCGTGGTGCCGAAGACCGGCGTCGTCGCCGGCGTCTACGTGCAGGCCATCAGCGCCTATGCGCCGCATCCGAACGCCGCCAAGCTGTGGATGGAATACCTCTATTCCGACGAAGGCCAGATCGGCTGGCTGAAGGGCTATTGCCACCCGATCCGCTTCAACGATCTTGCCAAGAGCGGCAAGCTCCCGGCGGATGTGATGGCCAAGCTGCCGCCGGCTGAAGCCTACACCGCTGCTGTGTTCCCGACGCTCGACGAGCAGGGCAAGTCGAAGGAAGCGATCACCAAGAACTGGGACGCTGTCGTCGGCGCCAACGTCAAGTAAGTTCAGACACCAAATACCGGGCGGCTTCGCGGTCGCCCGGTTCTTTCTCTCGAAGACGGTAGCCGGCGCATGACCGATCTCTCCTTGTCCGATCACGCTGTTGCCGGCAAGACCGCGCCGCCCGCCGAGGCGCGCAGCCTCAGGTTGCCGACCCAGTGGCTTGGGGTCGCGCCTTTTTTCCTCTTCGCCATCATGTTCCTGATCCTGCCGACGCTCTACCTGATGCTTGGCGCGTTCCAGAATGATGCGGGCGAGTTCACGCTGGAGAATATCGCGGCGCTGGCGCAACCCTCGATCGTTTCGGCCTACTGGATTTCGATCAAAGTCAGTCTGGCCTCGTCGCTGATCGGCGCTTTTGCTGGCCTGGCAATCGCCATCGCCATCGTTCGCGGCGGCCTGCCGGACTGGATACGCTCAGCCACCCTGACCTTCTCGGGCGTGGCTTCCAATTTCGCCGGCGTGCCGCTCGCCTTCGCGTTCATCGCAACGCTGGGACGGCTGGGGCTCGCCACGGTAATCCTGAACACCCTGTTCGGCCTCAACATCTATGCGCACGGGTTCAACATCCTGTCTTTCTGGGGCCTCACGCTAACCTATGTCTACTTCCAGATTCCGTTGATGGTGGTCATCATCGTGCCGGCCATCGACGGGTTGAAGAAGGAATGGGGGGAGGCCGCCGCGACGCTGGGCGCGACCATGGCGCAGTACTGGCGCATGGTGGTCATCCCGGTGATCTGGCCAAGTTTCCTTGGCACCGTCATCCTCCTGTTCGCCAACGCGTTTGGTGCGATCGCCACCGCCTACGCATTGACGGGCTCTTCTTTGAACATCGTGCCGATCCTGCTCTATGCCCAGATACGCGGCGACGTGCTGCACAACGCCCATCTCGGCTATGCGATCGCCTTCGGCATGATCGTCATCACCGGGCTCGCCAATGTCTTCTACATCTGGTTCCGAACCCGTTCGGAAAGGTGGCTGAAATGAAGTCCGGTAAATTCTGGGCCTGGGTGGTTTTCGCTCTGGGCGCCGCCTATTTCTTTATCCCGTTGATCGCGACGGTGGAATTCTCGCTGCGCATGCGGCGCGGCGCCTATTCTTTCGACGCCTACCAGATCGTGCTGGGCGACCCTCGCTTCCAGGCGACGTTCGGCTATTCGGTAGTTGCGGCGATCGCCACCATCATCCTGGGCGTGTTGATCGTGGTGCCGGCTGCCTACTGGATAAGGCTTCGCCTGCCGCAATTGCGGCCGGTCGTCGAATTCATCACCTTGCTGCCGCTGGTCATCCCGGCCATCGTCATCGTTTTCGGCTATATCAGGATGTACGGCTCGAATTCGCCGCTGCCGTTCCTGGCTAGCGACATGGGCACCAATGCACTGCTGGTCATCGGCTATGCCATGCTTGCACTGCCCTACATGTATCGCGCGGTGGACACGGGATTGCGCACCATCGACGTCAGGACGCTCACCGAAGCCGCCCAAATCCTCGGAGCCGGCTGGGGAACGATCATAGGCCGTGTGATCCTGCCCAACGTGCTGATCGCGGTCCTGTCGGGCGCCTTCCTGACCTTCGCCATCGTCATTGGCGAGTTCACCATGGCCAGCCTGCTCAACCGGCCCGCCTTCGGCCCGTATCTGCAGAATGTCGGCGCCAACCGCGCCTATGAACCGGCGGCGCTCGCCATAATCGCCTTCGCCATTACCTGGGGCTGCATGTCGCTTATCCAGATCCTGTCCCGCTTCGCGCCGAGATCTGCGAACCGCCCGAATTGATCGAAAAGCACTGATCGAAAGAACAAGACCATGGCCGACCCGTTTCTCTCCATCCAGCACGTGCGCAAATCCTTCGGTCCCACGACTGTGGTGGAGGACTTCAATCTCGACGTCGAGCGGGGCGAATTCGTCTCCTTCCTCGGGCCGTCGGGCTGCGGCAAGACCACCGTGCTGCGCATGGTTGCCGGCTTCGAGGAGCCGAGCGCCGGCAAGATCGTCGTCGGCGGCAAAGACATTACGAGGCTGAAGCCCAACCAGCGCAATGTCGGGATGGTGTTCCAGGCCTATGCACTGTTCCCGAACCTGACCGTGGCGCAGAACATCGGCTTCGGCCTGAAGGTCGCGGGCATGCCGAAGGCGGACATCGATGCCCGTGTCGCCGAGATGCTCGGCATCATCAAGCTGCCGCAGATGGCCGACCGTTACCCCTACCAGCTGTCGGGCGGCCAGCAGCAGCGCATTGCGCTCGCGCGCGCCATCGCACCGAAGCCGAAGCTGCTGCTGCTCGACGAGCCGTTGTCGGCGCTCGACGCCAAGGTGCGCGTATCCCTGCGCGAGGAAATCCGCTCGATCCAGAAGAAACTCGGCATCACCACCATCTTCGTCACGCATGACCAGGAAGAGGCGCTGTCGATCTCGGACCGCATCGCGGTGATGTATGGCGGGAAGGCGGAGCAGGTCGGCACGCCGTTCGAGATCTACAACCGGCCGGCGACCAAGTTCGTCGCCAATTTCGTCGGCACGCTGAACGTCCTCGAAGGCAAGGTCACCGACGCGGCGGCCGGCACGGTGCAGGTCAACACGCAGGAAGTCTCGCTCAAAGGCAAGCTCAACGGATCCAAGTCCGGTGACACTCTGTCGCTGGCGTTACGGCCCGAGGCGATTTCGCTCGGCCGTCAGCCCGGCCGCGACTCCAGCCTTTCGGGCGAAATCTCCGAAGTGCATTTCCTTGGCTCGGTGATCCGGGTCCGCGTCGGAATCGGCGGCAATATGGTCTCGCTGGACACGTTCAACAGCCCGGCCACGCCACCGCCAGCAGTCGGCGAAAGGGCAGAGATCTCGTTCTCCTCGAACGATATGCTGGTGTTGCACTAAGGCGCCTGCCGCATTCAGGCCGGATCACCGCGGCCTGTATGTCGCCTGCGACTTACGGCGCTGTCCAGCGCTCCAGCAATTGGTCAACCACCGTCGTTTCGATGTGCTGGCCGTAGCGTTCACTGAACAGTTCGATCATGGCATCATGGGCCGTATCCGAGGCGCTGCACAACGCATCCTGAACAACGATTGTGCGCAGCCCGTAGTCGGCCGCGCCCAGCACGGTGGAGAGCACGCACATGTCGGTTTCGCCGCCGGTCACAATCAGCGTATCGCAATGCCGTTGCGCCAAATGTTCATGCAGGTTCGTCCCGAGCCAGGGTGAATAAACCGGCTTGTCGATGACCGGCGCAGGCGGCGCAAACCTTCGGAGTTCCGGCACGAGGTCGACCTGCTCCGGTCCAAGGTGTTCCAGCGTCATGTCGGCCCACCGCTCGTAATAGCGTTTCCATGTGCCTTGGCCGTCTCCCGGGCGGCGGGCCGGGATGAACCGTGTGAACACCAGCTCCGAGGGGTGTGCGCTGCACAGGTCAACGATCCGAGGCAACACCCTGTCCATCCAAGGCATCGACCATGGCGACGCCTCGCGGAACATTGCCTGCATATCGACGCAGATGTGCACTGCGTTGGCGCCAATCGGATCGTCGCGTAGGGTGGGGTCGGCGGCCATGTCGGCGTGCTACCTTGTGGTTCAGGCGGTGGTATCGAAGGCGACGCCGAGGCCATGTGCCAGAGCACTGGCCGCGATCATGTCGTCGAGCTCTCTGCCCGACACGGGGCAGTCGCGGAGGACCGAAAGAATGGCCCTCTCGGCTTGGCTGAGCGACACGACGTCATGCCTCTTCTTCCTCACCTCGACATATTGCTCGATGAGCATCTTAAGTCGACGCGCTTGAATCTCGGTTGCCATATCCTTGCCTCCTCCCCGTTGTCGATGCGCTCCCAGGGGAACGACATTTTCCTAATCTGCCACCGAAAACCTTGTTCCATCGATTGCCGCGGAGGGGCGGCAATGTTGCCAAGGCGGGCAAGCGCGCCAGGTTTGGCCGGAGGCAGCCGGCGGCACTGCCGGATATACTTAGGTTGCTATGGTTGGCTGAACTCACGGACGGCCGCACACTGAAGCGCGGAGCACTCCACGACCCCAAGCTGAAGGCGAGCTCTCTATCAAGCAGCGGTGCCGTCTTCAGGTGGTCAGGGGCACCGACCCGTAGGGGATGATGTGAGAGTTCTTCGAGACCTCTCTGCCAGCCCAATCAGGAAGCATGGGCAGGGGCCAATACCAGGCGCTCGTATTCGGCCTCGGGAACACCATAGGAACCGTTGGCCAGCTCGATTAGCCCCGCACGGTCGCGAATGATGATCTGGCCACGCCGAGATTGGATCAGGCCATCCGATTCGAGCAATTGAATTGCAACGGTGACGCCCGGCCGCCTGACGCCCAGCATGACGGCAAGAAAATCATGAGTAATAAACAAGCGATTGCCCACCACCCGGTCGTCGCACATCAGCAACCATCGCGCCAAACGCTCGTCCGTCTTCGATCGTGCGTTCACCAGGGCGGTGTAGCTTGTCTGGATGTGAAACGCATGGACGTAGCGGAGGAGGAAGGGCCGTAAGGTCTTGCTTCGCCGGAGGGCTGAGACAAATGTCTCCGCATCAACCCGAAATGCTTCGCACGTCATCTGGATATAACAATCATGGATGGCGCGATCGTCCCCCATGACGAGTGCGGAGCCCGTCATGCCTTCATGCCCGATTATTCCAACCTCGGCGTCGAGATTGGGGCCTTTGTTGGCCACCATCGAAGCAAGGCCGCTCACGGGGAAATAGACGGATTCAATGGGACCGCCAGCCGTTTCGAGGCGCGCGCGCAACTCCAGGAACACCTCATCCAGATGCGGTTCGAAAAGTTTGAAATCTTCGCGCGAGAGCGCTTCCAACAGCCTGTTTCTTGGTCGTGCGCCCTTCGCAACCATGCATGCTCCCAAAGGGCGAGAGCACGACCACTCCCAGCGTTTGAGGCCCCGACTATTCAAACGATGGATGTGACTAACAGTTACCAGACCACAAATGTGATTTGGTATGAAACCAACATTCAGGAGCGAAATGATACGATCATGAATGATTTCGGACAGTCAGGAGTATCGCTGGGTGCGGTGCATATCCGAAAGATCGTCCGACTCGACGTCAAAGTTCAGCGCCAGCCGCAAGACCACGTTCCCGCTGTCGTTGCGCACCTTGATTTCAAGTCTGTGGTGGTCGCCGTCCGGAAGGCTTTCCCCGATCATTCCGACGAGCGCCGAGATGGCTTCGCGTTTCACGTCCAGACCGGTGCATTCCGTTCCAACTTCGTCCGGGAAGACGGATCCGTTGTCGTCGATGTCGAAATAATAGATCGCCATGGCACCTCCGAGAAATGTCTACTTCTTACCAAAGCCGCTCAGATATCTCATATGATGTATCCTTTGTTGTTCCAACGCGGGAATCTTGAGGGAATGATACCCGATTGACGGGCTCACCCAGTCCAGCGGGGTTGGCATGAACGCAAGATTTTTGAATACCTGCGGCCTGGCACCCGGCGATCTGACGATTTGCCGCAATGTCTTTGATCAGGTTGTCGCCGAGTACGAAGTGCTCCAGCACGAGATCGACCCGGCTGCCCTGGCACTGGCCGTACTCGCCGCCATCCGCCAAGGGATTCCGCAACCAACCGGGGCAAACCTGCTGATAGCTGTGCGAATGCAGCGCGAGAAATTCGTCGTTGAACGGGGCTGCGCTGCCAGGGACAGGCCAACGCATTCGATCCCTGGATCAGAGCTGCGGCAATGAATAGCTGCGCATCAGGACTTTATCCCACTGACCTTGAAGTCTTGAAGCGGGTGTTCGACCAGCTTTGCGCTGAAAGCAGCTGCCTGCCGGGCTCGCCTGCAGCCGAGGCAATGGCGATCAGGTTGATTGCCCTGTTTCAGGGCGGGTGCACCCGGGAAGACGAACTGCTTGCAACCGCGCGCCCTAGCAGCCATCTCAGGCAGGCGGCGTCCGCCTGAAACAAGCTTCGCGTTAAGCCGGATAGGGTTGGACGTGAAACTGGCCATAGGAATCGTGCAGGAGATTTACATCGGGCCAGGGCGTGACTTTGTCTCTGCCAATCGTCTTGTTTCGCCGCTACGATGAGGCATGGCTCTCTTTGAACTGACGCTTATCCTGCTTCTGGTCGCCGTTGCGCTGACGGCATTGTCTCGGCGCGTTCAAGTACCCTATCCGTCCTTGCTGGCACTGGCGGGCGCCGGGATCGCCTTCCTGCCCGGCGTGCCTAAGATCGAGATCGATCCGGAACTCGTGCTTGCCCTGTTCATTGCGCCGGTGCTTCTCGACGCCGCCTATGACACGTCGCTGCGCGACCTCAATCGCTACAGGGTATCGCTTGTCATGCTGGCGCTCGGCGCGGTTGTCTTCACGACGGCGACGGTGGCTTTCGTCGGCTGGAAGCTAGCCGGCCTGCCTATCGCCGCTGCGGTAGCGCTCGGGGCCATCGTCGCCCCGCCCGATGCTGTCGCCGCGTCGGCCGTGCTCGGACAATTCAAGGTCCCCTACCGCATCACCGCCATCCTGCAAGGCGAAAGCCTGCTCAATGATGCGACCGCACTGCTGATCTACCGCATCGCCGTCGCTGCGGCCCTTGGCCCCGTGCTGTTGAGCAGCGCCGCGCCCGTCATTGTCCTGTCCACGGTTGGAAGTCTTGCCGCCGGCTATGTGCTCGGCCGGCTGTCTCTCGCCGTGCTTGTGCGAATCGACGACGCGGCGAGCGGCACGGTGGTGCAGTTCGCGGGCACTTTCGGCGTCTGGATCCTGGCCGACAGGCTCGGGCTTTCCGCCATCATTACCATCGTCGTCTATGCCATGACCATAGCGCGCACGGCGCCGCGCCGCATGTCGGCAAGGAAGCGCGTCAGCTCCTATTCCGTCTGGGAAACCGTGGTCTTCGTGCTCAACGTGCTCGCCTTCGTGCTGATGGGCCTGCAGGCGCGTTCGATCTTCGAGCGGCTCGCCGGTGATGGGCAGGCCCAGGCGTTCCTGTTCGCCGCCGCCGTGCTGGCGGTCGTCATCGTTTCGCGTCTCGTCTGGGTGCTCGGCTACGGCGCGGTCATCAGAGGACTTGCGCGTTTCGGCAGCGGCGAGCGACGCGCGGGAGCCCCGACAGTTCGCGGCGGCATCCTGGTCGGCTGGTGCGGCATGCGCGGCCTGGTGACGCTGGCGGCCGCGTTCGCCCTGCCCGCTGATTTCCCCGGGCGGGATCCGATTGTGCTCGCGGCGTTCACGGTTGTCCTTGGAACCCTGGTGCTGCAGGGCATGACCCTGAGGCCGCTGCTGGGTATCCTCGAACTCGGGCTTGATGGAACGGTCGACAGAGAGGTTGCACAGGCCGGTGTGGTGGTCGCCGAAGCAGCGCTCGATATATTGAGCGGCAAGACGTCGAGTGCCGCGGCGGTGGTGCGCGAGCAATATGCCGCCCAGCGTGCGATCGCGGAGAATCCGGGCGATGCAAAGGCGGTAACGGAATTCGACCGGCTGCGTCTCTATGCGATCAAGAGCCAGCGTGACGCGCTGGAGGAATTGCGCCGCAACGGCACGATCGGCGATGAGGCCTATCATCGCCTCGAGGAGGAACTGGACTGGACCGAACTCGCGGTTTCGCCACCTGGACGCTTCCAGCCGCTGACGACGTGATCCGGCCGCCGCCCGAACATGCTCTGGCCCAAGGGCGGGCGTCGTCCACACATTGCAACCGACCCGCCGAGCCGCTACTGCCATCCTCAAAAGTGAGCCGGGTAAGCAATGAAGCTGATCAGCTACAACATCCAGTACGGGTTTGGCGGCGATGGTCGCTACGATCTTTCGCGCGCCGCCGGTGTCGTGGCCGGAGCCGACATCATAGCCTTGCAAGAGGTCGAACGTAACTGGCAGCGCAGCAATTTCGACGACCAGCCTGAACTGCTTTCCCGTCTGCTGCCGGACTATCATTGGGTCTACGGACCGGCCTTCGACATGGACGCCAGCGAAAGGCGGGACGGCCATGTCGTGAACCGCCGTCGGCAGTTCGGCACCATGCTCCTGTCCAGGCTGCCGATCGTGTGGTCGCGGCTGCACGCCCTGCCGATGCGGCGCACGCTGCGGCCCCTCAACACCCGCAACGCCGCGCTGGAGTGCATGATCCGCACCCCGGCCGGCCCGGTGCGAGTACTGTCGCTGCATCTCGCCCATATCGCGGCCGAGGAACGGCTGGAGCAGATCGATTATCTGCTTGGCGAACATCGCCGGGCGCCGTCCGACGGCGGGCCCTGGAGCGGCATCGACGACGAACCGTCGCGTAACTGGACCAGCGGCGAAGCGGAGCCGGAAAATCCGCTGGCGGCAATCTGGATGGGCGACTTCAACATGGAACCGGGCAGCGCGGAATATCTTCGCATCTCCGGCAGTACGCCCTATCATCGGGGAGCGGCCTATATCGACGGCTTCGTCGATGCGGCCGCCGTCGCCAGCGAGGCGACCACCGATTTCCATACGCATGTGAAGACGATCGACGGCAGGCTTGCAAAGCGCCGGCTCGACCATTGCTTCGTCGGCGGCATGTTTGCGGGGCGCGTGCGCTCGGTCGGAGCCGATATCGGCGAAATCGCTTCCGACCATTTCCCATTGCGGGTCGATATCGACCTCGAGACGCCACTCCCCATGCAGCACGGCGGATGAGCCAGAAATGACCTTGTTCGTTTTCTTCGCGGTGCTTTCCGCCGCCGCCATGCATGCGATCTGGAACGCTTTGGTCAAGGTCCATCTCGACCGCTTCCTGTCGATCACGCTGATGACGTTCGGCATGGGCACCGCAGCGCTTGTGGTGCTGCCCTTCGTCGAAGTGCCAAAGGCCGAGGTGTGGCCCTACATCATCGCGTCCGTCTTCTTCCATATGGGCTACCGGACCTTCCTGATCGGCGCCTACAAGGCCGGTGATTTCGCCCAAACCTACCCGCTGGCGCGCGGCACCGCGCCGCTGCTGGCCGCGCTTGGCGGCATCCTCCTGGTTTCGGAAATCCCGGGACCATTCGCAATTCTCGGCATCGTTCTGTTGTCGGCGGGCACGTTGGTGATGTCGTTTCGCGGCGGTGCGCATCTGGAAAAGCTCAATCTGCGGGCGGTCGGCTTCGCGCTCGGCACCTCGATCTTCATCGCCAGCTACACGCTGTCCGACGGCAGCGGCGCACGGCTGGCGGCGTCAGCACAAAGCTATGCCGCCTGGCTGTTCATCTGCGATGCGTTCGGGGCGCTGGTCTTGTGCCTGATATTTCGCGGGCCGAAGGCGTTTCCCGTCCTGGCGCGCGACTGGAAGACCGGGTTGTTCACCGGCGTGCTCAGCGGCGCGGCCTATTGGATCGTCATGTGGGCGATGACCAAGGCGCCGATCGCCTCCGTCGCCTCCTTGCGGGAGACCTCTATCCTGTTCGCGATGCTGATCTCGGTCTACGCGCTTGGCGAGAAGATGACGGGCTGGCGCGGCGTCGCCGCACTCAGCATCGTCGCCGGGGTGTTCGCGCTCAGGATGGGTTAAGCCACACTCTTTGCATCTCCAAGTCAGCGATATGTCGTCCGTCCGGCAAAAGAAAACAGCGGCTTAGCCGGCTTTCGAGAGAGAAGCGGTCACTTTTTCGTAAGGTCGAGATCGACGACCATCAGTCCATCCGTGCCGCCCTCGAGGGCTGCGACCAACCGCGCGCCGGCCCGCTTGTGCGCCTCATGCACGAGATAGGCGTCGCGGGCGGTCGCATCGCGGAAATCGACGGTGAAGCCATGGCTAAAACCGCGCGCGAAAGGCTCCGGGCTGACATTGGCGCTGAACAGCACCGTGTCCATGCCGTCGATCACCTGTCGCAACGCTTCCAGGTCGGCGTGGATCGCCTCGCGTTCTTTAGCTGCGACATCGGCGCGGAATTTGACGAAGACACAGTGCCTGATCATGGGGTGTTCCTTCCAGTTTAGGCTGCCCGATTGCCGGAAAACACCGCCGGCGGCAGCGGCTCGCGGCCGAGGATGAGGTCGGCGCCCTTTTCGCCAACCATGATGGTCGGCGCATTGGTGTTGGAGGAGGGGACGCGCGGCATCACCGATGCGTCGCAGACGCGCAGGCCCTCGATTCCGCGCAGGCGCAGGTCCGGCGTCACCACGGCCATGTCGTCATGGCCCATGCGACAGGTGCCGACCGGATGGTGGTCGGTTTTGGAACTGCGGCAGGCGTAGGCGATCAGCTCTTCGTCGCTGGCGAGGGACGGGCCCGGCAGCACTTCGCGCAGCACATACGGCGCAAGCGCCTTCTGGCGCATGATCTCCCGCGCCAGCCGCAGCCCCTTGAGAGACATGTCGCGATCGTAGGGATCAGACCAGTAGTTCGGGTCGATCAGAGGATGGTCGGCCGGATCGCCGCTCTTCAGCCGCACCGTGCCGCGCGAGCGCGGGCGCAGGAAGGCCGAGTTCAAGGTGACGCCCGGATTGTTCAGCTTCTCGACCCCAGCCTCGATCCCCGAGCCAAGACCGAGATGGAACTGGATGTCGGGCGAGGCGGCGGTCGGGTCGGCGTACCAGAAGCCGCCGGTCTCGAACAGGCTGGAGGCGACCGGCCCCTTCTTCAGCAGTAGATATTGCAGGCCGGCCCAAGCCGTGCGGTGCAGCTTGGCGTAGCTGTCATAGGTGTGGTCGCCGGTGCATTCGGCTATAACGAACAGATCGAGATGATCCTGCAGGTTGGAGCCGACGCCGGGCAAGTCGTGCAGCGGCGTCACGCCGACGGATTTCAGATGATCGGCCGGGCCGATGCCCGATTGCATCAAGAGTTTCGGCGATCCGATGGCGCCGGACGAGACGATCACCTCGCGCTCGGCGCGCAGGATTGTCTTCTGCCCGCCCGGCCTGTCGACGATCTCGACACCGATGGCGCGACCTTTCTCGATGACGATGCGGGTCACCAAGATGTCGGCCCTGACGGTGAGGTTCTTGCGCGCGCGGATGGGCTTCAGATAGGCGACCGAGGCGGAGGAGCGGCGGGCATCCTTCTGGGTCAGTTGATAGTAGCCGACGCCTTCCTGCCTGGCGCCGTTGAAATCCGGATTGAAGGGAATGCCCATCTCCTGGCCGGCGCGGAAATAGGCCTCGCAGATCGGCAGCGGTGCGATCGGGTTGGAGACGCCGAGCGGCCCCTCGTCACCATGAAAGTCGTTGGCGTAGCGCTGGTTGTTTTCGGCGCGCTTGAAATAGGGCAGCACGTCGCGATAGCCCCAGCCCGCCAGGCCTTCTTCCTTCTCCCAGGCATCATAGTCGCGGGCATTGCCGCGTGTGTAGATCTGGGCGTTGATCGAGGAGCCGCCGCCGACCACCTTGGCCTGCGTGTACCAGAAGACGCGGTCCTTCATATGCTTCTGCGGCACGGTCGACCAACCCCAGGACGCGATGCCCTTGGTCATCTTGGCGAACCCGGCCGGCATATGGATATAGGGGTGCCGGTCCTTGCCCCCGGCTTCAAGAAGGAGAACCGAAGTGCCGGGATCCTCGCTCAGCCGATTGGCCAGAACGCATCCGGCCGGGCCGGCGCCCACGATTATATAGTCCGTCATGAGCCCATCCATTTACAATCGCGGCACGGACAGCGCGCCGTCGACATTGATGACCGAGCCGGTCGAGAAGCCGAGCTTGCCGCCGGCAAGCGTGGCCACCACCGCGCCGATGTCGGACGCCTCGCCCCAGCGCCTGGCCGGCACCAGCCCGCCATCGATCAGCCCATCGTATCTGGCGGCCACGCCGGCGGTCATGTCGGTGCGGATGATGCCGGGCCGCACCTCGAAGACACCGATATTCTCGTCGGCAAGCCTGAGCGCCAGGTTCTTCACCCACATGGAAAGCCCGGCCTTCGAGACGCAGTAGTCGGAGCGTTCCGGCGAGGCCATGTCGGCGCTGACTGAGGTGATGGTGATGATCGATCGAGCGTGATCGCCGGGCGTGGCCAGCATAGCCTTGGCGACGGCCTGGCTGAGGAAGACCGTGCCGCGCAGATTGATGCCCAGGATGCGGTCGAAATTTTCGGGCTGCAGCTCCAGCAGGTCGCCGCGAACGGCAGCGCCCACGCCGGCATTGTTGACAAGGCAGTCTATGCGGCCGAAGGCGCGCATGGCCGCGTCGACGAGCGTTGCGTGAACCGAGAGATCGGCTATGTCGCACCGGACATAGGCGAAGTTCGCGCCGCGCGCTGTGAGGTCAGCGGCGAGTTCGCGCGGAGCGTCTTCGGCAAGGTCGGCGACCAGAATGTCGAAACCGGCTTCCGCCAGCGCCTGGGCACAGGCGAGGCCAATGCCACGCGCGCCGCCGGTGACGATGGCGGTGGGGCGGGTCATGCAACCAGCTCCACCCTGCGGATGTGGTCGGCGACGCGCAGCGCTTGTGCCGCGATCGACAGTGCCGGATTGACCGCTGCAGAGGTTGGCAGGAAACTGCCGTCGACGACGAACAGGTTGCGGTGATCGAAGGCGCGGCAGAAGGGATCGAGCGGCGCGGTGGCGGGATCGTTGCCCATCCTGACGGTGCCGCACTGGTGCGACGGCGTGCGCTTGTCGAATGGGCGCGACAGGACGATGGGGTAACCGCAGGCGCGGAAATTCTCGCGCATCACCTTGGTCAGCCCGTCGAGCGACTGCATGTTGGAACGCCGCCACTGCATGACGATGTCCTTGCCGTCGACCATGATACGGCTTTCGGGGTCGGGCAGGTCCTCGCACATCAGGTACCAGTCGACGGCATGGCCGGCCATGAAATCGAGTGCGAACCGCGGCATTCGCTTGACGTTGGCCTGCAGCATGTTGCCGTCGATCTTGCCGAGCAGCTGGACGTTGCCGAGCGGCTTGCCGCCCTTGCCGTCCGACAGGTAATAGTCGTTCACCATAAGCGTTTTCTGGTAGACGGAATTGTTGCGGCGGCGCGGATCGATCGCCAGCATGGCGCTTGAATTGTGGTTCATGAAATTGCGGCCGACCTGGTCGGAGCGGTTGGCGAGGCCCTTGCCATCGACTGACGGCGAACGCATCAGGATGACGGCGGAATTGACGGCGCCGGCGGCAAGGATGACCAGCTTCGGCGACAATTTCTTGAGTTCGCCATTTTGCCGGTAGTGGACAGCAGCGATGGTCCTGCCGTCGGGTGCCGCTTCCAGATACTCGACATGGCAGCCGGTCTCCAGCTGGATGTTGCTGTCCTTCAGCGCGGCCGTCAGCGGCCCCGTCTGGGCGTCCACCTTGCCCTGGCCGGTGTTGGGGAAAGCGTCCCAGCCGGTCTTGCCCTCCGTCAGCCAGGTGTCGATGTCGACACCGAGCGGCAGCGACGCCGGATGGAGGCCGAGCGCCTTGAGCTCGGCGCGGGCGCGCGCGATCGGCGCCTCGTCGGGCACCGGCTTGAAGGCGTAGGGGATCGAATGGAAGGGTTCGGTAGGATCCTCGCCCAATGCGCCGCGCACGCGAAACAATTGCTCCGCCTTCGAATACCAGGGCTCGAACTCGTCATAGGAAAACGGCCAGGCGGGAGAGACACCGCCGAAATGCTCCATCTCGGAGAAATCTTCCTTGCGGTAGCGGATCAGAACCGCGCCGTAGAATTTCGAATTGCCGCCGACATAGTAGTAGTTGCCGGGATTGAAGGCCGCCCCGCCTGCCTCGCGCCACATCTCCTTCGGCCGGTAATGCCCGTGAACGAAAATGGAGCGGGTGTCGCGCGCATGCGGTGTCGCCGGCAAAGGTTCGCCGCGCTCCAGGATCAGGATCGAGGCGCCGCTGCCGGCAAGGCCCGACGCAATCGTGGCGCCGCCGACGCCCGAGCCGATGATGACGATGTCGGGATTTGTCATGGTTAGCGGATGCGGGTTTCGGTCGCCGGATCGAAGAACACCGCCTTGGTCAAATTGAAGGCGAGCGGAGTGTTCGTGCCGGGCTGGATGTTGGCGTCGGCGCGCAGACGCGCCACCACGCCCTTGCCGCCCAGATTGGTGACGGCGAAAGTGTCCGAGCCCGCCGGTTCCACCACTTCGATGTGGCAGTCGGCGGTGGCGATGTTGGAGGCGTTGCGCTCGGCGCCTTCCGGATCGGTCAGCGCCTCGGGCCG
Source organism: Mesorhizobium sp. ES1-1 (assembly GCF_020164785.1). Classification (GTDB taxonomy): domain Bacteria; phylum Pseudomonadota; class Alphaproteobacteria; order Rhizobiales; family Rhizobiaceae; genus Mesorhizobium. The sequence goes on from NZ_JAIUGX010000009.1 coordinate 209,985, forward strand.
CACGCCGAAGATGATCGGCTTGCCCTGGAATGCCGAAAGACCCGCCGGCGCGTTGGCCATCGGCAACGAGATCGGCTCGCGCGCCTCGCGCTGCAGCACGACGGACAGCGCGTTGCCCTCGGCCCCGATCGTCGCCGGTATCAGGTTCATCGCCGGCGAACCCATGAAATCGGCGACGAAGAGGTTACTGGGGTTGTTGTAGATCTCGGCCGGGGTGCCGAACTGCTGTACCTCGCCGTCACGCATGACGGCGATCTTGGTTGCAAGGGTCATGGCCTCGATCTGGTCGTGGGTGACGTAGACGATGGTGGTGCCGGTCGTGGCATGGAGGCGCTTGATCTCGATGCGCATGTCGACACGCAGCTTGGCGTCGAGATTGGACAGCGGCTCGTCGAACAGGAACAGCTTGGGGTCGCGTACCAGCGCCCGGCCCATGGCGACGCGCTGGCGCTGGCCGCCGGAAAGCTGGCTCGGCTTGCGCTGCAGGAGATGGCCGATCTGCAGCACTTTCGCCACCTTGTCGATGGCCTTTTGCCGCTCCGCTGCCGGCACGCCGCGCATCTCCATGCCGAAGGAGATGTTCCCGGCGACCGTCATGTTCGGATAGAGCGCGTAGCTCTGGAACACCATGGCGATGTCGCGCTTGGAGGGATGCAGATCGTTGATGGTGCGGCCGTCGACGCGGATTTCGCCGGCGGTGATGGTTTCCAATCCGGCGATGGTATTGAGCAACGTGGACTTGCCGCAGCCGGACGGACCGACCAGCACAAGGAAGCCGCCTTTTTCGAGGTCGAGGTCGATTCCTTTCAGGATCTCCACCTGGCCGAAGCGCTTGCGCAGACCATCGATTTCAAGAAAAGCCATCGAATTATCCTTTGACGGCGCCAGCCATGAGACCGCGCACGAAGTAGCGGCCGGCGAGCACATAGACGAGCAGGGTGGGGAGGGCGGCGATCATCGCGGCCGCCATGTTGACGTTGTATTCGACGACGCCGGTCGAGGTGTTGACGACGTTGTTGAGCGCCACGGTCATCGGCATCGCGTCGCCGGTGCCGGCATAGGCGGAGGCGAACAGGAAGTCGTTCCAGATGTTGGTGAACTGATAGATGACGGTGACGACGATGATCGGCAACGAGTTCGGCAGCATAATGCGGCGGAAGATCTGAAAGAAAGAGGCGCCGTCGACCTGGGCTGCCTTGACCAGCTCGGTCGGGAAGGCCTCGTAATAATTGCGGAAGAACAGGGTGGTGAAGCCGATGCCGTAGACGACATGGACGAAGACGAGGTTGACCGTCGGGTTGCCGAGGCCGAAGCTCGTGCCGAACGTGTTCTGCAGCGTCACGCCGAAGCGGCCGAGACTTCCCAGTATGGTCGCCATCGGCAGCAGCACAGACTGGAAGGGGATGAAGCAGGCAAACAGCATCAGGCCGAACACCAGTGTGGCGCCGCGAAAACGCCATTTGGTCAGCACGTAGCCGTTGAGCGCGCCGAGCATGGTGGAGATCAGGACGGCCGGGACGACCATCTTTATGGAGTTCCAGAAATAGCCCTTGATGCCTGCGCAGGTGAGACCGACGCAGGTTTCGCCCCATGCCTTGAGCCATGGCTCGAAGGTCGGTGCCCGAGGCAGGGCCAGCATGTTGCCGTTCTGGATCTCGTCCATGGTCTTGAAGGAGGTGACCAGCATGACGAATAGCGGCATCAGGTAAAAGACCGCGAACAGCGCCAGCAGCCCGTAGATGACGATGCGGTTGGCAAGCTTGACGTTCATGCCGCCGGGGGCCTGGCGGGTTGAAGTGGCAACGGCGCTCATCGCGGCTTCTCCCGCAGTTCCGAATAGAGATAGGGGACGATGATGGCGACGATGGTCATCAGCATGATCACGGCGCTGGCCGAGCCGACGGCCATTTCGTTGCGCTTGAACGTGTATTCATACATGAAGTTGGACGGCAGCCAGGCCGAGCCGCCGGGCCCGCCGCTGGTCAGCGCCACGACAAGGTCATACGATTTGATGGCGAGATGGGCGAGCACGATGAAGGCCGACAGGAAGATCGGCCGCAGCAGCGGAATGACGATGCGGCGATAGAGCTGGAAGGTGGTGGCGCCGTCAATTTGCGCCGCCTTCATGATCTCGCCATCGATCCCGCGCAGGCCGGCTAGGAACATCGCCATGATGAAGCCGGAGGCCTGCCAGACGCCGGCAATGACGACGGTGTAGATGACGAAGTCCTTGTTCTTGATCCAGTCGAAATGGAAGCTCGTCCACCCCCATTGATGCAGGGTCTGCTCGAGGCCGAGGCCGGGATCGAGGAACCATTTCCAGGCCACGCCGGTGACGATGAAGGACAGTGCCATCGGGTAGAGGTAGATGGGGCGCAAAGCGCCTTCGCCGCGGATCTTCTGGTCGAGCAGTATGGCCAGGAACAGGCCGAGAGCCAGACAGATGAAGATGTAGAGAAAGCCGAATATGCCCATATTGGTGATGGACGTGTACCAGCTCGAAGGCGGGTCGGTGTCGAAGGTCCACCTCCACAGCCTCTGGTAGGCGCGCGAGCCGGTGATGACGTAGGACGGGAAGGTCTTGGAGTTGGTGAAGGACAGGTAGACCGTCCACAGGATGAAACCATAGACGAAAACGATTGTTATGGCGAAACTCGGCGCCAGGACAAGCTTCGGCAGGGCGTCCTGCAGGCGCGATCGCACGGAGACCCGCGGCCGGGTGCGCTCCGGGGTCAGCTTTATCTGTGTCGTCGCTACCGAGCTCATGAGTTCCTCCCGTTACGGGCCGTCAGGTCCCCGCCGTCAGCCGGCAAGGACAACGCCGCGCGGACGGGTTGTCGATCGACGCCAGAGAGGCCGACCGTTCGTTTCAACGCTGCATTGCCTCGGAGCCGGGAAGCCCAGGCAAGAACGACAGCCTTCCCCGCCGGGGCGGGGAAGGTGTTTCGTACGGCGCTTACTTCGCGTCGTCGATTGCCTTGACCAGTTCGGTCACGGCTTCGTCCGAGGTCTTGATCTGACCGTGGACGAACTTCGACACGACATCCTTGTACGCATTGGCGACCGCCGGAGGCGCGCCATAGCCCTGCGCCAGCGAGCCGAACAGCTTGCCGCCGTCATTGGCCGCCTTCAGGTCGGCGATGCCCTTCTTGCCGCAAGCATCGAAATCGGTATCCGGAACGTCGGTGCGGGCCGGGACCGACCCCTTGACGACGTTGAAGGCCGACTGGAAGCTCTTCGACAGGGTGGCGGTGGCAAGTGCGATCTGGGCGGCCTTGCGGTCTTCCGGAACGTTGAACATGCCGAACATATCGGAGTTGTAGATCACCGAGCCGTCGGTGCCGGGGAAGCGGTAGCACAGGAAGTCGGTGCCCGGAGCCTTGTTGGCGGCGTGGAATTCGCCCTTCGCCCAATCGCCCATGACCTGCACCAGGGCGTCGCCCTTGATGACCATTGCGGTGGCAAGGTTCCAGTCACGACCCGAGAAGTTCGGATCGACATAGGTGACCAGCTTGGCGAGATTGTCGAACGACTTCTTCATCGTGTCCGACTTCAGCGATTCCTCGTCGAGGTCGTTCATGGCCTTCTTGTAGAAGTCGGGCCCGCCGGTCGACAGCACGACGGAATCGAACATCGTCGCTTCCTGCCAGTTCTGGCCACCGAGCGCGAGCGGGGTCACGCCGGCCGCCTTGGCCTTGTCGAGCAGGGCAACGAAGTCGTCGAAGGTCTTCGGCTCGGTGCCGCCGATCTTGTCCATCACCGCCTTGTTGATCCACAGCCAGTTGACCGAGTGGACGTTGACCGGGGCCGCGACCCACTTGCCGTCATAGACCGAGAACTTCTGGAGGGCCGCCGGAACCGACTTGTCCCAGCCTTCCTTCTTGGCCGTCTCGGTCAAGTCGCCCATGACGCCGGCAGCCGCGTAGTCGAGCACGGTGTAGCCGAGCATCTGTGAGGCAGTCGGATAATTGCCGGCCGCGACCATGGCCTTCAGCGCGGTCATGGCGGCGTCGCCGCCGCCGCCGGCCACCGGCACGTCCTTCCAGGCGTAGCCTTCCTTGGCCAGGTCACCCTTGAGGACGTTGAGAGCAGCCGCTTCGCCGCCCGACGTCCACCAATGCAGCATCTGCACTTCCTTGACGTCCTCGGCGTGGGCCGCGAAAGCCAGGCCGGATGCGAGAGCCGTTCCGATAAGCAGTTTGCGCAACATGTACTACCTCCCTTGTTGCATTAAACGACCGGTGGAGCCCACCGGGTTCTTCCCAACTCAGCCGACCCACCATCCGGTGCGTTGGCCGCGATGAAACTGGATTGTCTTTTCCTCGGTATAATCCTCGACGGCGCGCTTGCCGAGTTCGCGCCCAAGGCCGGACTGCTTGTAGCCTCCGAAAGGCAGTTCGGGATAACCTTCCATGAATGTGTTTACCCAGACTGTCCCCGAACGCACTCCCCGCGCCACCGACATGCAGGTGTCGATGCTCGCGCTCCAAACGCCGGCAGACAAACCATAAGGCGTGTCATTGGCGATGTGCAACGCCTTTTCAATCGATTCAAAAGTCAGCACGGATAGCACCGGGCCGAACACTTCTTCGCGCGCGACGGCCATGTCGCCGGTGATGCCGCGAAGGATGGTGGGGTCGAGATACTGGCCGGCATTCGAGGCCAGCCGTCCGCCGCCGCTGTAGACTCTGCCGCCGGCACTGGCGGCCGCCGTGACATACCCGGTCACCTTGTCCAAATGGTCGGCCGAGATCATGGCCCCGACCTTGGTGTAGTCATCCAGCGGGTCGCCAACCGTGACCCTGGCGGTCAGTTCGCTGACCGCAGCAAGGAAATCATCGGCGATCGCCTCATGCACGATCAGCCGGCTGCCGGCGTTACAGCATTCGCCGGCATTGAAGAAGCCGCCGAACACCGCCGCGTCGGCGGCTGCTTCGAGGTCGGCGTCGGGAAAGACGATCTGGCCGTTCTTGCCGCCCAGTTCCATCGAGACCTTCTTCAGCGATTGCGCCGCCGCCGCCATGGTCAGCTTGCCGACGCGGGTGGAGCCGGTGAACGAGATCATCTCGACCAGCGGATGGCTGACCATCGGCGCCCCGACATCGGCGCCAAGACCAGCGAGGATGTTGACGACGCCCGCAGGCAGGCCGGCCTGCATGAGGATGTCGCCGAGCACGAAGGTCGAGGCGGAGGTCATCTCGCTCGGCTTGACCACGGCCGTGCAGCCGGCGGCGAGCGCGAAAGGCAGTTTCTGGCTGACGATCAGGAACGGGAAATTCCACGGCGTGATGATCGAGACGACGCCGATCGGCTCGCGCAGCACGACGCCCAGCATGGCGTCGCCAAGATTGGCGTAGCTCTCGCCATGGAGGGTGCGGGCGAGCGAAGCGGCATAACGCCAGATGTCGACGGCGCCGCCGATCTCACCGCGCGCCTGGGCAATCGGCTTGCCGGATTCCAGGGCGTCCAGCCTTGCGATCTCTTCCAGCCGCGCCTCTATCAGGTCGGCCGCCTTGAGCAGGATCGCGGCCCGCTCAGACGCTTTCATGCGCGACCATGGGCCGGTCTCGAACGCCTTGTGCGCCGCCTGCACCGCCGCTTCCACCTCGGCCTCGCCCGCCTGGGCATAGTGCGAGACGGTAAAGCCGTGGCCGGGGCTCTTGCGCTCCAGCGTGCGGCCGTCGCGGGCCTCGACATGCTGGCCGTCGATCAGCAGCCGATAGAGTCTCGGCGCTGCGGATGCCTCGGCGGGCATGGCGATATTCAGGGGCGCGTTCATCAGGACTGTTTCTCTAGCTTCTCGAAAATGCTGGTTTCTGCTTGGCCTTAAAGGCGCTCACGCCAGCCTTGAGGTCGCCGGTAAGCGCGATGAAGCTGCTGGCCAGCGCTTCCGTCGCGGCAGCACTCTCCTCGCCTTCGGCGACCGCGATCATCAGCTTGGCTGCCTCCGTCGCCAGCGGGCCGCGGGCGGCGATCCTTTCGGCCCAGGCCTTGGCTTCGGCCAGCCCATTGCCGGTCTCGGTCACCCTGTCGACTACACCCAGAGCAAGTGCTTCGGTCGCCAGAAATGCCTCGCCGCCGAGCGCCATGCGGCGCACGGTCTGCGCGCCGAAGCGGCGCACGGCGCGCTGGGTGCCGGACCAGCCGGGCACGACGCCGATCGAGGTTTCGGGGAAGCCGAGCTTGATTTGCGTTTCCGCGACGCGGAAATCGCAAGCGACCGCCAGTTCCAGACCGCCGCCCAGCGCATGACCGGACAGGACCGCAATGGTCGGCTGCCGCAAACGCGCCAGCCGATCGAACACACGGTGGCCGTAGCGCACCCATTGCACCTGGAAGTCGGCGGCGTTCATCTGCGCCCAGGCCTCGACATCGCCGCCGGCGCAGAAGCCCTTGCCTTCGCCGCAAAGCAAGACGACGCGCACGCCCCCGGCCATCTCCGCTTCGTCGAGCGCCGTCTCCAGCGCGCGCAGCATCGGGATGTCCAGCGCGTTGAACTTGTCCGGGCGACGCAAGGTGATGATGCCGATGGCATCGTCCTGCTCAAACGTAACGAGGCGTTCAGCCATGCGTGCCTCCAAGTGAGGCGCCACCATTCAACGACAGGCCGATCGGGGCGTCGTGGTAGAGGGCTTGCGGTGTGGTCTTCAAATCCCTGGCGACGGAGAGTGGCGTTCCAGCCTGCGCCAGCACATCGCGCTCCAGGTCGATGCCCGGCGCGAGTTCCGTCACCACCAACCCATCCGGCGTCAGCTTCATCACGCAACGTTCGGTGACATAGGTGATGTCCTGCCCCTGCGCGACGGCCCGCTTGCCGGAGAAGGAGATATGCTCGACCTCGTCGATCACCTTCTTGACCTTACCTTCGGCGTCGATGCGAATGCCGCCATCAGCGAGAGAAAGTTTCGCGCCGGCATTGAAGAAGCCGGAGAAGACGATCTTCCTTGCCCGTGCAGTGATGTCGACGAAGCCGCCGGCGCCGGCGGTGACATGCGGTCTGGCAGAGAGCTTCGAGACGTTGACCGAGCCGTGACGGTCGATCTGCAGGAAGGACAGGAGCGACGCATCGAAGCCGCCGGCCTGGAAATAGATGAACTGGTGCGGCGAGGGCATGATCGCCTCGGCGTTGGACGCGCAACCGAATTTGAAGTCGAGCAATGGCACACCGCCGACAGCGCCCTGTTCGATCACCCAGGTGACCTTGCCATGCTGGCCTTCCTCGAGAAGGATGCGCGGGACATTGGCCGAAATGCCGAAGCCGATATTGACCGCCATGCCGTCGCGCAACTCCATGGCGACACGTCGCGCGATGACCTTCTGCACGTTCATCTCGGCATTGCGGAAGGTGGATAGCGGCCGGAAGATTTCACCTGATATGGCCGGGTCGTAAGGGGTCAAGGTCGTCTGCAACTGGTCCGGCGCGACGACGATGTGGTCGACCAGAACTCCCGGCACGCGCACGTCATGCGGCTTCAGCGTGCCGTTCTCGACGACGCGCTTGACCTGCGCAATGACGACGCCGCCATTGTTGCGGGCCGCCAGCGCCTGTTCGAGGCCGCCGAGATACGCGCCCTCATGCTCGTAGGTCAGGTTGCCACGTTCGTCCGCCGTGGTAGCGCGGATGATCGAGATTTGGGGCACGATGGAGCGGAAATAGAGCCATTCCTCGCCATCGAACTGCTGCACCGACACGATGGGCTCGCTGGCAGCCGCGTTCATGGCGCAGCCCTGGTGCCGCGGGTCAGCGAATGTGTCGAGGCCGACCTTGGTCAGCACGCCCGGGCGTTTGGCGGCCGCCTCGCGGTGCATGTCGAACAGGATGCCGGATGGCACATTGTAGGCGGCGACCGAATTATCGCCGATCATCTTCCAGATCTGCGGCGGCTCGGACGAAGAGGGGCCCGACGGATAGGATCCGCACAGCGTCCGCTTCAGAAGGCCGGGTTTGGCCAAGTGATCTATGCCCTTGATGCCATACATGTCGCCGGCGGCGATCGGGTGCAGCGTGGTGATGTTCTTGGGATGACCTTCCGCGTCGAAGCGCTCGCCGATGGCGGCCAATACCGCGTCCGGGCAGCCGAGGCCGCTGGACGACGACACGGACACGACCATGCCATCCTCGATGAGGCTCGCGGCATATGCTGCGGAGACGACCTTGCTCAATTGGCACTCCCGAGTTTCGGGTCGATCGCGACAGCTTGGCCTGATTTCGACGATTGCAAAGCGGCTTCGGCCGCGCTCAGCGACCAGACGCCGTCCTCACCGGTGGCCGAGGGCTGCCCTTCGCCACGAATGGCGGCGTGAAACTGACGCAACGACCGGGTATAGAGGTCCTCGCGGTCGAACTGAATGTCCTCCTCGCCCGCCGCCGTGCGCAGGAGCACCGAGCCGACAGGCCTTTGCGTCATCACGTTCCTGGCGATCAGCGAGCCTTCGGAGCCATGCACCTCGAATCCGGTGTCGGCGAATTTTGTGGTGAAGCCTTCATGCGACTGGGCAATGACGCCGGTCTTGAAGCGCCAGACGCACATGGCGCCGTCCTCGAGCCCGGCTCCGGCCATCCCGGCCGATTGCGTGAAGCAGGAGATCTCCACAGGGTCGTCGCCCAACACAAAGCGCAGCGTGTCGGCATCGTGCACGGTGATGTCAAGCACCACGCCGCCGCCCGCCTCCGGCCTGGTGATGCGCCAACCCTGCAGGTTCTCCGGAAGGTAAACGGAGTGGAAGACGCGCGCCGCAATCGGCTTGCCGATGCGCCCGGCGACAATGGCGTCGCGCATGGCGCGGTGTGCGCCGGCGCTGCGCAGATGGTGATTGGTTCCGAGGACGACGCCGGCCGCGTTGGCGGCTGCGATCATCTGGCGGGCATCGGCGCTGGTCAGCGCCAGGGGCTTTTCGCACAGCACATGCTTCCCCGCCTTGATGGCGGCGAGTGCCTGCTCGAGATGCAACTCATTGGTGGTCGAGATGTAGACGGCGTCGATGCCGCCCTCAAGCAGGCCGTCGAGTGTCGAGACAGCCAGCGGGATGCTGTTTTCCCTGGCGTAGGCCGTTGCCCGTTCAGGGTTGGAACTCATCACCGCCGCGATCTCGCCATCGGACTGTGCGCGGATAGCGTCGATCATGAACTGTTTGGCGATCGTGCTCGCGCCGATCAATCCCCATCTGACGGTCATGCAGCATCTCCTGTTTCCGCGAGCCGATCCGGACCGCTGCTTTCCCTGATCACCAGATTGACCGCACCGATGTGGTCCTCGGCTCGCGTGGTGCGTGACTGGATCATCTTCAACATGGCATGGGCGGCGCGTTCACCGAGGCCGGCGGTGTCCACCGAGACGCTGGTCAGCGCCGGCATGTAATGCTGCGCCTCGACCACGTCGTCGAAGCCGACGACGGCGAAATCAGCGCCCGGCTCTAGCCCGCGCTTGCGCAGCGCAAGCATGACGCCGAAGGCGACGGCGTCGTTGAAGCACAGCGCCGCCGTCGGAGGCTCGTTCCCAGACATTGCCGTTTCCAGGCAGGCCATGCCGCCCCTGCGGCTGGTCTCGCCTTCGACCACTGTGATGTCGGCAGCGGCAATGCCAAGCGCTTCGCAGGCCTCGCGAAAACCGCCAAGCCGCTCATGGTAGACGACAAGGTCCGATGAGCCGCCGAAAAAGGCCAGCCGGCGATGCCCCTTGCCTATGAGATGGGCGGCCGCCAGCCAGGCGCCGCGATGGTTGTCGGGCGCGATCACCGGGATGCGGCTTTCCGGCAGGCGGCGCATGGCAAAGACGACCGGGACGCCCGCCGTTTCCAGGCGATGGAAGGCGCCCGGCGTCGTGCCGCGCGCCGGCGACACGATGAGGCCGGCGACGCCTTGCTCCATCAGCGACTTCAGCACTTCTTCCTGGCGCACCGGATTCTCCGCCGTGTTGGCGATGAAGGGCACGATGCCTGCCGATTGGAAGACCCGCTCCATACCGACCGCCAGTTCGGCGAAAAAAGGATTGGTGAGATCGTTGATGACCATGCCGATGACGTTGGAATGGGCCTTGCGCAGATTGGCGGCGCCGCGGTTGTAGACGTAGCCGACATCCTCGATCGCTTTGCGAACCTTGACCGCGGTTTCAGGCCGGATGAGCCCGCTGCCCTGAAGCACGAGCGACACCGTCGATTTGGACACGCCAGCTTCGCGGGCAATGTCGAAGATCGTGGCCTTGGCCCGGCTGGCCATCCCTGAGCGTCCTCCCGACTTACGCAGCCAAATTATTGGAACGTTCTAATCCTGTGTCGATCTGTGAGTCAATCGGATTCCTTTTGGACCTGGGCGACACTTCCAATGATGGCAGCATTACTTGGTATGCAAAGGCCTCGTTCTCCAGGAGCGTCATTCCCAAAAGAGTGGAGAGCTGATTCCTCGCCTTCTTGATTCATTGGAACGTTCCATTTATAGAGGGGACAAAGGGAGCGATCTATGCACATTGTCTTGCCCAGCGAGGGGAGAGTAGGCACTCGCTACACGCTCATCGGCCGGCCTGTGCAGCCGGTGATCGGCGCGCGCTTTTCACGCATCGCCTATGCCGCCGCGCATGTCGTCTCCGATCCGCTCGGCATGAACGATCCGTGGTCCAGGCCGGCGGTGGACTGGGAAAGCACGACGGCCTTCCGTCGTCATCTGTGGCGGCTCGGCTTCCGCATCGCCGAGGCGATGGACACGTCGCAACGCGGCATGGGTTTCGACTGGGCAAATGCGAAGGAATTGATCCGCCGCTCGATCGCCGAAGCGAAAACGGTGGATGGCGCCGATCTGGCTTCCGGCGCGGGAACCGACCATCTGGCGCCCGGCGCCGCCGACACGCTTGCCGACGTGGTTGGCGCCTATGAGGAGCAGTTCGCCTTCATCGAGGGGCAGGGCGGCAAGGCGATCATGATGGCCAGCCGCGCGCTGGCCGCCGTCGCCAACGGACCGGACGACTATGCACTTGTGTACGATCGCATTCTCCGCCAGGCGTCCGGCAAGGTCATCCTGCACTGGCTGGGAGACATGTTCGACCCGGCGCTTAAGGGCTATTGGGGCAGCGACGATTTCGAGACCAATTTGGATACGGTGGTCGCCATCATCGAGCGCCACGCGGCCAAGGTCGAAGGCATAAAGATATCGCTGCTCGATGCCGGCAAGGAAATCATGCTGCGAGACCGGCTGCCGGACGGCGTCATCATGTTCACCGGCGACGACTTCAATTATCCCGAACTGATTGCCGGCGACGGCAACAGGCATTCGCACGCTTTGCTTGGCATTTTCGACGCCATCGCGCCGGTCGCCAATGCCGCTTTGGCGAAATTGGCGGAGGGCGACCGGGCCGGCTACGACGCGCTGATGGCGCCGACCGTGCCGCTGTCGCGAAAGATCTTCGAGGCGCCGACCGGATATTATAAGGCCGGCATCGTCTTCATGGCCTGGCTGAACGGCCATCAAGACCATTTCACGATGGTCGGCGGCATGCAGTCGGCTCGCGGCATCCGCCACTATGCCGATGTTTTCCGCCTTGCCGACCAGGCTGGATTGCTGGCCGATCCCGATCTGGCGACATCCAGGATGAAGAGCTTGCTCGCGGTCGCGGGCCTGTAGAGCGGAAGAAGGCGCACCGGAAAAGGGTCCTGCTCCCTGATTTGCCTTCGACATGCAAATCTGTATCGGTATGCGCTGCTAAAGCGGACGATATGGCATGACGGACAAAGTGGCTCTCATCACCGGGGTGACCGGGCAGGACGGGGCTTATCTGGCGCAGTTGCTGCTGGGCAAAGGCTATGTCGTCCACGGCGTGAAGCGCCGTTCCTCTTCGTTCAACACCGAGCGCGTCGACGACATCTATGTCGATCCGCATGAGCAAGGCGCTCGCTTCTTCCTGCATTATGGCGACCTTACGGACTCGACCAATCTGATCCGCCTGGTGCAGGAAACCCAACCGAGCGAGATCTACAATCTCGGCGCTCAAAGCCACGTGCAGGTGAGTTTCGAGACGCCTGAATATACCGGCAATGCCGATGCGCTCGGCACACTCAGGCTGCTGGAAGCCATCCGTATCCTGCGACTGGAGAAGTCGGTGCGCTTCTACCAGGCGTCGACTTCGGAACTCTACGGAAGGGCACGAGAGACGCCGCAACGCGAGACTACACCCTTCCATCCGCGTTCGCCCTATGCGGCCGCCAAGCTCTACGCCTACTGGATCACGGTCAACTATCGCGAAGCCTATGGCATGTTCGCGGCCAACGGCATTCTGTTCAACCATGAGAGCCCGACGCGTGGCGAAACCTTTGTCACCCGCAAGATCACGCGGGCCGTCGCCGCGATCCACCATGGGCTGCAGGAGACGCTCTATCTCGGCAATATCGACGCCAGGCGCGACTGGGGCCACGCTCGCGACTATGTCGACGGCATGTGGCGGATCCTGCAGCATGAGGTGCCTGACGATTTCGTGCTGGCAACCGGCGAGGCGCATTCGGTGCGCGAATTCGTCGAACTGGCCTTTGCCGAGACCGGACGGGCGATCCGCTGGCAGGGGCAGGGCGTGGACGAAATCGGCGTCGACGCCGCTTCGGGCGCTGTCCTGGTGCGCATCGATCCGCGCTATTTCCGCTCGACCGAGGTGGACAAATTGCTTGGCGACGCCTCGAAGGCCAGGTCAGAGCTTGGCTGGTGGCATACGACTGGCTTCAAGGACCTCGTGACGGAAATGGTTCAGGCAGATCTTGCGCTTGCCGCCAGCGGCAGGTGGCGCAGCGGCAATACCGCCTAGGATGATGATGAACGACGGCTTCGACCTCAGGGGCAAACGTGTCTTCGTCGCCGGCCATCGCGGCATGGTCGGGTCGGCCATCGTGCGCCGGCTGGCGCGCGAGGATTGCGAGATCGTGACCATATCGCGCGAGGAACTCGATCTTCTCGACCAGGCCGGCGTGCGCCGATTCATGGCCGATCGGCGGCCGGACGCGGTGGTGCTGGCAGCGGCCAAGGTCGGCGGTATCCTGGCGAATGACAGATTTCCGGTCGATTTCCTCCAGGACAATCTAATCATGCAGACCAACGTCATCGACAGCGCGTTCCGCGCCGAAGTCGGCAAGCTGCTGTTCCTCGGGTCGTCCTGCATCTATCCGAAACTCGCGGCGCAGCCGATCCCGGAGGACGCGCTGCTGACCGGGCCGCTTGAACCCACAAACGAGTGGTACGCCATCGCCAAGATCGCCGGCCTCAAGCTGTGCCAGGCCTATCGGCGCCAGCACGGCGTCGACTATATCTCGGCGATGCCCAGCAATCTTTACGGGCCGGGCGACAATTTCGACCTCGATTCAAGCCACGTCATACCGGCTTTGATGCGCAAGGCGCACGAGGCCAGGCTTTCCGGCGGCAGCTCGCTCGAGGTCTGGGGCTCGGGCGAGCCGATGCGGGAATTCCTGCACGTCGACGACGCCGCCGACGCGCTCATTTATCTGCTGAAGAATTACTCTGGCGACAGTCACGTCAATGTCGGAACGGGTGAGGATATCACCATTGCCGAACTCGCAAGGACGATCATCTCCGTCGTCGGCGGCGACACCCACGTAAGCTTCGATCGCACAAAGCCCGATGGCACGCCCCGGAAGCGCATGGATGTCTCGCGTCTCTTTGGCAAGGGCTGGCGACCTCGCATCTCGCTGCGCAACGGACTGGCGCAGACATATGAGTGGTTTGTCCGCCACGTCGAAAAAGGCCATGTCCGTCTCGGCGTCGCGTGACCCGGCGTCGATGCTGATCGTCTCCACCCGGAAGGACGGGCTCGGCGGCCGCCTGCTGGCGATGGCCAATGCGAAGGCCTTGGCCGACAGGCTCGGTTATCGTTTCGGCTTCACATGGAGCGACAGGAAGATCACCGACGAAGGCTCCCACACCGTCGATGTGGTGCAAAACATCTTCTCGTCCGACTTCATCGAGAGGCACTGGCTGGGAGAAAAGATCAAGGCCGCCAATTTTAGAGTTCTCGGCGATGCCGCCTTCACGCCGTCCGACCTTGCAGCCATCGCGGGGCGGCAAAGCGGCTGGATCTGCAATCAATTCAACGCAGTCGATTTTTTCCGCGACGATGGCGCCGAGCCGGTGCGAAGGTCCGATGCGCTGCGAAGCTTCGGTTTCGCACCGGCGGTGCGCCAAGCACTTGAAGCCGCCGGGAAATGCCCGTTTCCCGGCCCGATGGCCGCTTTGCATCTGCGCAGCGGCGATATCGTGCATGGCAGCAACCGTAGAAGGCTGATTTTCGCCGACAAGGTCATTCCCTCGACTCTGGGCAAGGCAATCGTGTCGGAGCTTTCATTGAAGGGCCTGACGACGCTGCTCATCGGCCAGGATCGCGCGATGCTCGACTATCTGCAGACCGAAACCGGGGCCATGCGGACCGACGATTTCGGCGCGGGCGAATTCGAAGAAGATGAAACGCTGCGCGCATTCTTCGAAATGGCGTTGATGGCAAGCTGTGAGCAGATCCATGCCGGCAAGAGTATCTACGCAGAACTGGCATCGGTTCTGTCCGCCGTTCCATGCACCTACGTCGATGCGCTTTTCAGCAGGGCGCGCGCGACGGAGATCATTCTCGGCGAGGTGCAGGCGCACGGGTCCCACTACGGGCCGCTCGAATGCGCCTTCGCCTATCAATGGACCTTCCTGACCCTGGAAGACGAGATCAAGCCAGCGCAAGCGAGGGAACTTCTCGGGAAGGCCCAGGCGCTGGATCCTGAAAACGAGGCCTATGGGCTAAAAATGGCCGTGGCCCATTATCGCGAGGGTGACCCTGAATCGGGCGAGGCGATCCTGGAATCCTTGATGAAAACCCAATGGGGAGCCCGCTCCAAGCTTCCGTTGCCGATGCTGGACATCATGACCAATCTGTTCGGAGGGTGGCTTGCGCTGGCAAGAGACTTCGACGTTTTTTTCGCAGCGGCGAAAGCTGGCCATCCCTACGCCATGGCATGTTCGGCTTACATCATGCACGAAGTGTTAGGGGAGAAGTCCTCGGCTGTAGAAACGGCGGCCAGGCTCGTGAAGATGGAGCCCGCAAACCCGATATTCAGGGAAATCAGACGGCGCGTGAGGTGGGGCAAGAAGCCGAAAACAGGAAGACTGGCAAAGGCAATATGGCGGCTTAGACGAATTAAGGGGCACTGGCTGTGAGCCGCGCCATTCCCCGCGCGCCATCACCCACGGGGCATTGCACAACCCCGCCGCACCTTACGCCTTCAACACACAAGCCCCGCCCGCTTCCGACGCGAGGGCTCTGCTTGAACAGATATTATACGGGGGTCTTCGAGATAAAAGACGCGGCAGTAACCGCGTCCAAACGCTCGCGCCGAGTCAGCACCGGCTTTTCATAAGTCTTCTTCATGGGGTCCTCGCTTTCCTCAACAGAAGAAATGCCTCACGGCAGCAGAATTTGTCAAGCCGGCGCAGAAATGCTCGTTGGCGGAGGCAATGGATGCAGTCTTGCCTTGCAGTCGCAATTAAAACAAAAAGCCCGCTGTCTGGGGGGAGCAGCGGGCCTCATGCTGTGCATGGAGTTGAGGGGACATCTCCTAGCAGACGGATAACTACGTCCGCGAAAGAAGGTTCCATGCGACAGAAAAGGGCGGCAGGCATCCAATATCATTCTGAGGCGTTCACCTTGGATGCCAACATTGGCGCAACCCACACCCACCCGGAGATTTGCAGAATGGATATTCCCAAGGGCGCTACGGTCGCCGTGGCCGACGGCGAGCGGTTGAACATGTTTCAGAATTCCGGCGACGAAGCCAATCCCAAGCTGACAGCCTCGACTGTCGACCATGTCTCGAACGAAAACAAGGGTTCTGGCGCGCGCCACCAGAGCAGTGCGGCGAACCCCGACAGCAGCCAGATCGAGGAAGACAGCTTTGCCGCCGGGACAGCCGATTTGCTCAATCGACAGGTGCTCGGCGGACACATCGCCAAATTGATCGTCATCGCCGCACCCCGGACTTTGGGCGAGCTTCGTAAGCACTATCATCAGAAGCTGAAGGATGTGCTTGTCGGCGAGATCGCCAAGGACCTGACAGGGCATTCGGTGGAAGAAGTCGAGAAGGCGATCGCCGCGGCCTAGGCGACGCCCCGCTTCCCGCACGCGCCTGTGCGGTCGTAAGGAACAGGGTTGCGTACCACACTGCTCGGGGTGCTCCTCGCTGTTTGCCTCGACGCAAAGCGCCTTAGGTAAAGCGTCCGCCTTTCGAGGGTCGCCGAGCCGCAATATTCTTTCCCGAAGCCTATTGCTGTCCGGGCATCTCCGAATTTTGCTGCGGATCTTTATTCACGCCCGGCGAAGGCGAGGTCTCTTCCGGAGCATTGGTGCCCTGGTTCTGTTCGGGGGCTCGCTTCAGCGGCTCGGTACGCCAGGAAGGCGCAAACACAAAGAACGCCAGTAGGCCCAGGAACAACAATGCGACTATCGCTATGCCCCACTTCAGGAGCTTCGCCGTACCTCTTTGTTCCTGGCTGCGCGGGAGGTCTTGAGCCATAACATCGTCTTTCTGTTGTGGATGCCGAAAGTGACACCTCAACTTTGGATCGCGGATGATGTTCCGTCGCACTGTTTAAGCAGAACGCGTGTTCCCTGCGTGGTTCGCTCCTAGGCAAGCAAGCAAGTGGGGCCTCTCCGGGGAGAAGGTGCGCAGATCATCGGCGGGGCTCGCGTCCAGCCCCCGTTGCGCACCCCTCCCGACCAAATCAAGGAACGGCCGCGCGTGCCCGCCATGGGGCGACCTGAAACAGCCAGCGAAAATTTAATCGTCAGCTATGGTCGGCTTTCGTGCCGAACTCATGAAAGGGATTGGATGGTGGGCGTGACAGGGATTGAACCTGTGACCCCTGCAATGTCAATGCAGTGCTCTCCCGCTGAGCTACACGCCCATCCGAAGCCGCGCATACACCATTTTTGGTCCGGCGCGTCAATAGCGGGAAAAGGAAAGAAGGCATCGTCCCGTAGCGGCAGCGAGACGTTCGCTAAAAGGGTGTTCAGGCGGCCTGCAGCATCTTCTCGACCTCGTTGACGAGGTCGCGCAGGTGAAAAGGCTTCGACAGGACTTTGGCGTCTTTCGGCGCTTTGGAATCCGGGTTCAACGCGACAGCGGCAAAACCGGTGATGAACATGACCTTGAGGTCGGGATCGATCTCGGTTGCCCGGCGGGCGAGCTCTATTCCATCCATCTCCGGCATGACGATGTCCGTCAGCAGCAGCGAGAACGGTTCCTCGCGCAGCCGCTCATAAGCGCTGGCGCCATTATCGAAATCGCTGACCTGATAGCCTGCGCGCTCAAGCGCCTTCACGAGGAACCGACGCATATCGTCGTCGTCTTCCGCCAGAAGAATGCGTGCCATGATGTCCCGTCCGAATCACCCGCCCGAGATTGCCGTCGGGCAAGCCCGTTAACCATCCTGTATATGAGGAGGAGAGGGTAAACATCAAGTGAACGCGGGTCGTACGAGGCCCATATTCCGCCACGGACATGGCCGCTGGTCGCTGGACACGCGGCCGGCAAGGTGGCAGTTTCACCTCATGAAGCACTGGTGTTTTCGGGTTCGTTCACATTGAAGACGGCAGCCGAGGATTTTTCGGTTTTTCCGCCCTTCGAAATCCGCTCGGGCGCCGAGCAGCGCGTGCCGTTCCTGTTCAATTCGCCGCATAGCGGCCGCTATTATCCCGAGCGCTTCCTCGCCATGGCGAGGCTCGACCGAAATGCCATCCGCCGCTCCGAGGATTGCTATGTCGACGAACTGTTCGGCGGCGCCGTGGCACTTGGCGCGCCGATGCTGGCGGCGCATTTCCCGCGCGCCTATCTCGACGTCAACCGGGAGCCTTGGGAACTCGACCCGCGCATGTTCGCCGAACCGGTGCCGTCCTTCTGCAACATTCGCTCGGCACGGGTGGCGGGCGGGCTCGGCACTGTCCCGAAGCTGGTCGGCGAGGGGCTCGACATCTATGCCGGGCGGCTGCCGCTGGCCGAGGCGGTGGCTCGCATCGAAGCGGTCTACAAGCCTTATCACGAGACGCTGAAACGGCTTTTGACACGGACCCATGCGCGCTTCGGTTTCGCCGTGTTGATCGACTGCCATTCCATGCCCGCGAGCATCCGTGTCGGTGACAGCGGCCTGCGGCCTGACTTCATCATCGGCGACCGGTTCGGCATTTCGGCGAGCGCGGCCCTGACGGAAACCGCGATCGGGCTGCTCAGCGGCATGGGCTACACCGTGGCTCACAACAAGCCCTATGCGGGCGGCTTCATCACCGAGCATTATGGCCGCCCGGCGCGCCACCTGCACGCGCTGCAGATCGAGGTCAATCGCGGGCTCTACATGAACGAACGGACGTTCGCGAAGGCCGCCGGCTTCGACGCGCTCGCGGACGACCTGACGCGGTTCTCGGCGGATCTGATGGCGATGCCCGACCATCATTTTATGGATCTGCCGTTGGCCGCGGAGTGAGATGGCGTGTCGCGGCGTAAAAAAAGACCGCATCGCTTTCACGACACGGTCGAAGTCTAGGGAGGAAACGCCCAAGGAGGGCATGGACAGGAGAACCTGTCCGAGGTCGAGGGTATTGTGCGCTGCACAAATGTCAAGCGATCTTCAGGCGTTTTTAATTCATAGTGATGTGGAAACTGCGCCTCGAAAGAAACGGCGTGTCATTTGTGCCACGGCTGGCGCACCGGAAAATCGGCAGCCTCTCTTGTTTTGGCGCACAACTGCCGGCAGAGCAGGGGTTTCGAGCGCGCCTCGCACTGCAGGAGAATCAGTTGGACATCAGTATCGATTTCATGCGCCGTATCGCGCAGGCCGCAGCGGCGGAAACCTTGCCGCGCTTTCGCAGCCAGGGCGCGGTGGCAAACAAGGAAAAGGGCAGTTTCGACCCGGTTACGGAAGCCGACCGCGAGGCCGAGCACGCCATCCGGGCCCTGATTTCGGCTGAGTATCCCGACCACGGCATTCTCGGCGAGGAGCATGGCAGCGAAAACGTCACCAGCAGGCATGTCTGGGTAATCGATCCCATCGATGGCACGCGCGCTTTCATTTCCGGATTGCCGGTTTGGGGGACGCTGGTCGGGCTGACGATCGATGGCGACGCCGTCGCCGGCATGATGTCGCAGCCGTTCACAGGCGAACTGTTCTACGCCAACGCATCCGGCGCATTCTATGAAGGACCGGGCGGTCCCCGAAAGCTGGCGGCCCGAAAGACGACCAATCTCGCCGAAGCAACGCTGTTCACCACCACGCCGGCGCTGTTCAAGGGGGAGGCACGCAAGCGCTATGACGGTTTCGAACAGCAGGTGCAACTCGCCCGTTATGGCGTCGATTGCTATGCCTTCGCCATGGTGGCGTCGGGAAGCGTCGACATTGTCGCCGACCCTGGCTTGAAGCCTTATGACATCGTGGCGCTGATCCCGATCATCGAGAAGGCGGGTGGCGTCGTCACCACATTCGATGGCGGTCCGGCGGAGAAGGGCGGCGACGTGCTGGCCGCGGCGACGCCTGAGCTTCACGCCGCGGCCATGGCCGCGCTGCGCGGCTGACCGATCGCGACCGGCGATCCGGCCTTAAGGGCATATCATCATGCCGTCGGATCGTCGCTGCCGGGAATGAAGGCATCGAACGCGGCAAGAAACTGCTCGCGGTAGATGTCGGCTTCCTGAAGGATTTCGTGGCGCGCACCGTCGATCATCAGCAGCGAACCGAGCCGCAACCGTCGGGCGTAGGCTTCCACGGCCTTGGTCGAGACCACTTGATCGGTGCTCGGGGCGATGATCAGCAGGGGAATCTGGATGCCGGCCATGAAGTCGGGGTCGCTCACCGCCTCCGACGCTTTCGCCGCTGCCCGCAGCCAGCTTATCGTCGGGCCGCCCAGGGCCAGTTGCGGATGCTCTTCATAGATCCGGGTGTTGCGCCGGTAGCGTCCCGGGTCGGTTGTCACCTTGTTCGTGTCGAAGGGAGCGGACACTTTCGGCCGCGGACCCCATGCGGCATAGAGCCGGCCGAGGCCTAGAGCACAAAACAAGGTACAGAGACGGCGAACTGTCGATATCGAGACAGGCAGATCCGGCAGAGTGAAGAACGGTGCGATCAGCACCATACGCCGGACGCGGTTTACCAAGGACGGTGAAGCAAGCAGTGCGACCGTCGCGCCGGCCGAATGCGCCAGGATGTAGTATGGTCCCCGGCAGTCGGGCAGCACGATCTCCTCGAAGAATTGATCGAGGTCTGCGGCATAGTCCCGAAAACTCCTGACATAGCCGCGCTGGCGGTCCGCGATGAGCCGGTCGGACGAGCCTTGGCCGCGCCAATCGAAAGTTGCGACGCCAAAGCCGCGATCGGCGAGGTCGCGAATGGTTTCGTAATATTTCTCGATGCACTCGTTGCGGCCCGACAGGACGATGACCGTGCCCTTGATCGGCCGGGTCACCGCGCCGAACAGGCCATAGCGGATCTTCCTGCGATCACGGGTTACGAAGAAGCCGCGGGTGGCGTTCTCCGGCGTCGGATTGCCATCGACTTCGTGGAAAAGGGGCTCGTCGTGGACAGAATCCGGCATTCGGCGTTTCTTGGCTGAGGTCCTTGCGTGCCCGGCCGACATGGCTGGCGTCGCCAAGGTGATAGACGCCAACACGTCAAAAGCAAAGCAAATCACGGTTGCGTGGGGACTCCAACAGGGAAAGCCGGAAGCCGCCTGAAAGCTGCTTCCGGCCCCTGTCGATCCGGGAGGAAGGGACGTTAACACCCGGTCGGCCTCGTCGCGGCACAGGCCAAATGAGGTCCCGTGCCGCCTGTCGTTGATCCTGGAGGTATTTGTAACGCCGGCAGTCTGAACGCACACCGAAGCCGTGGTTCATCCGCCGTTCATCGAGAGCGGGCCGATTGCGTTTTCTGCCGGAGAAAAAATCTTGAAATGCCTGCTTCGGTCCCCCAAATGTTGGGTGCGGTCGCCAATATCGGGGCCGCTGGTCCAGCCGAAACGCCGTTCAGGGTTTCGCACCGACCATACGCGAACCATGTTGCTCAACAGGAGAACACCTATGCGTCACGTTGATTTTTCACCCCTCTATCGCTCGACCGTCGGCTTCGACCGTCTCTTCACCATGCTGGATTCGCTTGCCCAGCCCGATGGCGCGCAGACCTATCCGCCCTACAACATCGAGCGCACCGGTGAGGATTCCTACCGGATCTCGATGGCGGTAGCCGGCTTCTCGGACGACGAAATTTCGATCGAGGCCCACCGCAATGTGCTGACCGTGAAGGGTGAGCGGAAAGACGAAGGCACCGGCGAGGGCTCCGAACTGCTCTATCGTGGCATTGCCTCGAGGGCTTTCGAGCGCCGATTCCAGCTTGCCGACCATGTTGAAGTCGTTGGCGCGGCGTTGAAGAACGGCCTGCTCTTCGTCGATCTCAAGCGCAACATTCCCGAGGAGTTGAAGCCGCGCAAGATCGCGATCACTTCGGCCCCCGCCAGCGCCAAGCAGATCGAGGCAAAGGCCGCGGCCTAATCTCTAGGGTCGTCTCCCGAGACGGAAGCGGCGCTGAAAGGCGCCGCTTTTTTGTTGTCGGTAGATTATCCCGCGAGCAATTGGCCGAAGCGGTCGACCTCATCGGGGGTTGTGGCGAAGCTGGTGACAAAGCGATAAAGCAGCTCGTCCTCGCCGACATGGCCATCGAAACTATGCGGCCTGTGCCAATCATAGAAGGCGGCACCCGCGGCCTGCAGCCTGTCGGCTTCGGTCTTCTTGATGATCGCGAAGACCTCATTGGCCTGAGGCAGCCAGGCGAGCTTCGCCGAGGCCGAATCTTCGATCGCCGCCGCAAGCCGGGCTGCCATGGCGTTGGCGTGGCGGGCGGTGTCGAGCCAAAGCCCATCCTTGAAATAGGCTTCGAACTGCGCAGCCACGAAGCGTGACTTCGAAAGCAGTTGGGCGGCGCGCTTGCGCAGGAAGGCCAGTTCCCGGGCGCGATCAAGGTCGAACAGCACGATCGCCTCTGCGCACCAACAGCCATTCTTGGTGCCTCCAAAGGAGAGAATGTCGACACCGCGCTTCCAGGTCATTTCGGCTGGCGTCGTGTCGAGCGCGACCAGCGCATTGGCAAAGCGTGCGCCGTCCATGTGCACGGGCACGGAATGGTTCTTGGCAATGGTTGAAATCGTCTCGATCTCATCCAATCCATAGATCGTACCGACCTCCGTGGACTGCGTGATCGAAACGGCCATGGGGCGCCCCCAATGGACGATCTCCGGCGCGAAGCGCTCCATCGTCTCCTCGAGATGGTGCGGATCGATCTTGCCAAGCGGGCCATCGATGGCATGAAGGCGCGAGCCACCGGAAAAATATTCAGGCGCTCCACATTCATCCTCGATGACATGCGATTCGCGGTGGCAGAAGGAGATGCCGCCCGGCTTGTTGAACGTTGTCAGCGACAGCGCATTGGCGGCCGTGCCGGTCGCGACGAAGAACACCGCGACCTCGCGTTCGAAAATCTCGTTGAAACGCCGGTAGATGGCCTGGTCGAGCGCACCATCTCCATAAGCGGTCGAAAAGCCGCCGGAGGCGGCCGACAGACCGGCAACGATATCGGGATGGGCGCCTGCCCAATTGTCGGAAGCGAAGAACATGTACCTGCCTGTGTGTGGGGAAATCACCGGGAATATGCGTTGAAGTTGAGCGGTTTCGGCGAGCGACGGCAAGGGCCAGACACCGGAAAACAGCTCGGGCCACCAAGGTCGGCGGGCGCGCGATCTTGAATGAAGCTTACGTTTGCGATGACATACGCGAAATTTTATGTCGTCGAACGCCCAAGTTTTTTGTGAATCAGTCTTGTGCGCAGCAGGGAATTCTGTCATAAAATTTAGGACAGTAGTGCTGTCTTATTTTGTCGCACAAAACAGGCTGGATTGGCGTATCTTGCCTTTCCGGCTGTTGCCGCGAGCGGCAGGTGGACGGCCCTAAGCTGGCCTGTACGAATACGGACCACGCGGAAAACCGCACGGTCCGCAACTATTTCGCAAGACGTGCCGCAAGGATCAAGGGTGAGCCAAGTGCTTGCCGGGGCAAATCGGCGACCGAAGAACTGGCCAGCGCCCGAAGCGCTGGGAACGGAGGACACAATGACGGACATGACGCTCTCTGCGACGAACGGCCAGGCCGCGCAGACGAAAGCGGCAACCGTCAAACACGCCCTGCGAACCAATACCGGCTTTTCCGCCCACGGGCTCTACGATCCGCGCAACGAGCACGATGCCTGCGGCGTCGGCTTCATCGTCAACATGAAGGGCGTGAAGTCCCACCAGATTGTGCTGGACGGGCTTGCCGTGCTCGAGAACCTCACGCATCGCGGCGC
This sequence comes from Mesorhizobium sp. ES1-1, assembly GCF_020164785.1. GTDB lineage: Bacteria > Pseudomonadota > Alphaproteobacteria > Rhizobiales > Rhizobiaceae > Mesorhizobium. Next base: position 233,374 of record NZ_JAIUGX010000009.1, read on the forward strand.
CGTCGGCGCCGACCCGCTGATGGGCGACGGGGCGGGCGTGCTGGTTCAGCTGCCGGACCGCTTCTTTCGCGAGGAGATGGCGGCGCAGGGCATCGAATTGCCGAAGCCCGGCCACTATGCCGTCGGCCACGTCTTCATGCCGCGCGATCCGCAATTGCAGGCGCATATCGAGGGCATCATCGCGGAGGTGGCGCAGCTCGAGGGTCAGCCCCTGCTCGGGTTTCGTGACGTGCCGGTCGACAATTCCTCGCTGTCCAAGGCGCCAGACATTGCCGCGTCCGAACCGGTGCAGCGGCAGGTGTTCCTGGGTCGCAACGCCAACATCGAAACCGATGACGAGTATGAGCGCCGCCTGTTCATCCTGCGCAAGGTCATTTCCGGGCGCATCCATGAGGAGACAAAGGGCGTCGACAACGGATTCTATGTCGTGTCGATGTCGTCGCGGACCATCGTCTACAAGGGCATGTTCCTCGCCTATCAGGTCGGCGCCTACTACAAGGATCTGCGCGACCCGCGTTTCGAGACGGCGCTGATCCTTGTTCACCAGCGCTTTTCGACAAATACCTTCCCATCGTGGAAGCTGGCGCATCCCTATCGCATGGTCGCCCATAATGGCGAAATCAACACGCTGCGGGGCAACGTCAACTGGATGGCGGCGCGTCAGGCGTCCGTCGATTCCGAGCTGTTCGGCAACGACATTTCCAAGCTGTGGCCGATCTCCTACGAGGGACAGTCGGACACGGCGTGTTTCGACAACGCGCTCGAATTCCTGACGCAGGGCGGCTATTCGCTGGCCCACGCCATGATGATGCTGATCCCGGAAGCCTGGGCAGGCAACAAGCTCATGGACGCCGACCGCAAGGCCTTCTACGAATATCACGCGGCGCTGATGGAGCCGTGGGACGGACCTGCGGCAGTCGCCTTCACCGATGGCCGCCAAATCGGCGCCACGCTCGACCGCAACGGCCTGCGCCCGGCGCGCTATGTCGTCACTGACGACGACCGCGTCATCATGGCGTCGGAGGCGGGCGTTCTGCCGGTGCCGGAAGAGAGGATCGTCAAGAAGTGGCGGCTGCAGCCTGGCCGCATGCTTCTGATCGACCTCGAAAAGGGTCGCATCGTGTCGGACGAGGAGATCAAGTCCGAGATCGCGACGCGCCATCCCTACAAGACCTGGCTCGCCAACACGCAGCTCATCCTCGAGGACCTCAAGCCGGTGGAGCCGCGCGCGCTGCGCAAGGACGTCAGCCTGCTCGATCGCCAGCAGGCGTTCGGCTACAGCCAGGAGGACACCAAGCTGCTGATGACGCCGATGGCCACGACAGGCCAGGAAGCGGTGGGATCGATGGGCACCGATACGCCGATCTCGGCCATGTCGGACAAGTCCAAGCTGCTCTACACCTATTTCAAGCAGAATTTCGCCCAGGTCACCAACCCGCCTATCGATCCGATCCGCGAGGAATTGGTGATGAGCCTCGTGTCGTTCATCGGGCCGCGGCCGAACATCTTCGACCTGGTCGGCAATTCGCGCCGCAAGCGCCTCGAGGTGCGCCAGCCGATCCTGACCAATGGCGATCTGGAGAAGATCCGGTCGATCGGCCATACCGAGGATCGTTTCGACACCAAGACGATCGACATCACCTACGCCTCAAACGAAGGCGCCTCAGGGATGCAGGGCGCCATCGACCGGTTGTGCGAGCGCTCGGAAGCGGCTGTCGCGGGCGGCTACAACATCATCATCCTTTCGGACCGCCAGGTCGGGCCGGACCGTATCGCCATCCCGGCGCTGCTGGCGACGGCCGCGGTCCATCATCACCTCATCCGCAAGGGTCTGCGCACTTCAGTCGGGCTGGTCGTCGAATCGGGCGAGCCGCGCGAGGTGCATCATTTCTGCTGTCTCGCCGGCTACGGCGCCGAGGCGATCAATCCCTATCTCGCCTTCGACACGCTGACCGACATGCACAAGCGCGGCGAACTGCCGGCGGAGGTCGACGCCTACGAAGTGGTCTCCCGCTATATCAAATCCATCGGCAAGGGCATCCTCAAGGTGATGTCCAAGATGGGCATCTCGACCTATCAGTCCTATTGCGGGGCGCAGATCTTCGACGCAATCGGGCTGAAGAGCGATTTCGTTCAACGTTATTTCACCGGAACCGCGACGCTGATCGAAGGCGTCGGGCTGGAGGAGGTTGCCGGCGAGACGGTCAGCCGCCACACCGACGGTTTCGGCGATGATCCGGTGCTGCGCAACGGCCTCGAGGTGGGCGGCGAATATATGTTCCGCATGCGCGGCGAGGCGCATATGTGGTCGCCCGACGCGGTCGCCACCCTGCAGCACGCCGTGCGCCAGGGATCGTGGGAAACCTTCAAGGATTATTCCGCACAGATCGACAGCGAGACCGCCCGCGCGCAGACCATACGCGGCCTGTTCAAGATCAAGCTGGCGCAGGAGACCGGCCGCGAGAAGGTCGCGCTCGATCAGGTGATGCCGGCGGCCGATATCGTCAAGCGGTTCTCGACCGGGGCGATGTCGTTCGGGTCGATCTCGCGCGAGGCGCACACCACTCTGGCGCGCGCCATGAACCAGATTGGCGGGAAGTCGAACACCGGCGAGGGCGGCGAAGAAGCCGACCGCTATCTGCCGTTGCCCGGCGGCGGCAAGAACCCCGAGCGCTCGGCGATCAAGCAGGTCGCGTCTGGCCGTTTCGGCGTGACGGCTGAGTATCTCGTCAATTCGGACATGATGCAGATCAAGGTCGCGCAGGGCGCCAAGCCCGGCGAGGGTGGCCAACTGCCCGGCCACAAGGTCGATGCGACCATCGCCAAGGTCCGGCATTCGACGCCCGGCGTCGGCCTGATCTCGCCGCCGCCGCATCACGACATCTATTCGATCGAGGATCTGGCGCAGCTGATCTACGATCTGAAGAACGTCAATCCGGCCGCCGACGTGTCGGTCAAGCTGGTCTCGGAAGTGGGTGTCGGCACGGTCGCGGCCGGCGTGGCCAAGGCGCGCGCCGACCACATCACAATCTCGGGCTATGATGGCGGCACCGGCGCGTCGCCGCTGACCTCGCTCAAGCATGCCGGCAGCCCGTGGGAAATGGGCCTTGCCGAGACGCACCAGACACTGGTCCTCAACGGCTTGCGCTCCCGCGTCGCGCTGCAGGTCGATGGCGGGCTACGCACCGGGCGCGACGTCATCATCGGTGCACTGCTCGGGGCCGACGAGTTCGGATTCTCGACCGCGCCGCTGATCGCGGCCGGCTGCATCATGATGCGCAAGTGCCATCTCAACACGTGCCCGGTCGGCGTCGCGACTCAGGATCCGGTGCTGCGCAAGCGCTTCAAGGGTACGCCCGAGCACGTCATCAACTTCTTCTTCTACGTCGCGGAAGAGGTGAGGGAGCTGTTGGCCGAAATGGGCTACACCCATATCGACCAGATCATCGGCGACACCGATCTTCTGGAGAAGCGCGACCTGATCGTGCACTGGAAGGCACGCGGGCTCGATTTCTCGAAGATGTTCTTCAAGCCGGACGCGCCGCATGAAGCGGTGCACTGGACCGAGCGCCAGAAGCATCCGATCGACGACGTGCTCGACCGCAAGCTTATCGAGCTGGCCAAGCCCGCGCTCGAAAGCCGGCAGCCGGTCAGCATCGAACTGCCGATCCGCAATGTCGACCGTTCGACCGGCGCCATGCTGTCGGGCGAAGTGGCCAAGCGCTTCCGGCACAAGGGCCTGCGAGAGGACACGATCTCGGTGAAGCTGACCGGCACGGCCGGCCAGTCCTTCGGCGCTTTCCTGGCGCGTGGCATCTCGTTCGAACTCGTCGGCGCGGGCAACGACTATGTCGGCAAGGGCCTGTCGGGCGGACGCATCGTCATCCGGCCGCCGGAAGAGGCCAGGATCGTGGCGGCCGAATCCATCATCGTCGGCAATACCGTGCTCTATGGGGCAACGGAGGGCGAGGCCTATTTCGCCGGTGTCGCCGGCGAGCGTTTCGCGGTGCGGAATTCCGGCGTCGCGGCAGTCGTCGAAGGTGTCGGCGACCATGGCTGCGAGTACATGACCGGCGGCATCGTCGTCGTCATCGGCCAGACCGGCCGCAACTTCGCCGCCGGCATGTCGGGCGGCGTCGCCTACGTGCTGGACGAGGCCGGCGATTTCGCCGAGCGCTGCAACATGGCGATGGTCGAGCTGGAGCCGGTTCCGGAGGAAGACGACCTCATGGAAAGGCTGCTGCACCATGGCGGCGACCTCGACCACAAGGGCCGTGTCGACGTGTCGGGAGACATGACCAGCCATGATGAAGAGCGGCTCTACCAGCTGATCTCCAACCACGTGCATTATACGGGCTCGGTTCGCGGTCGTGAGATCCTCGACAATTGGACGGTTTTCCGGCCCAAGTTCCGCAAGATCATGCCGGTCGAATATCGCCGCGCGCTGATCGAGATGGAGCGCATGCGCATGGGCGTGGCGGCCGAATAGATTTCTGCCACAGCCGGGACGGCTGGCGTCCCGGCTGGCACATCATCAACAATCCCGACCTCGGGTTGAAGGTTGCCACGGCTGCCTGACGAGGTTACGGGTGCGGCGAAAACCGCACCATCTGGACAGCAGGAACTGGACCATGGGCAAGGTAACGGGCTTTCTCGAAATCGACCGGCAGGTGCACAAGTACCAGCCGGCCTCCGATCGCATCCGGCATTTCCGCGAATTCACGCTGCCGATGTCGGACAAGGAGGTCGAGAAACAGGCCGCGCGCTGCATGGATTGCGGCATCCCGTTCTGCCATGGGCCGACCGGCTGCCCGATCCATAACCAGATCCCCGACTGGAACGACCTCGTCTATGCCGGCGATTGGGACAACGCGATCCGCAACCTGCATTCGACCAACAATTTTCCGGAGTTTACCGGCCGCATCTGCCCGGCGCCCTGCGAGGAGGCGTGCACGCTGAACCTGGAGGACATCCCGGTCGCGATCAAGACGGTGGAGCAGGCGATCGCCGACAAGGCCTATGAAACCGGCCATATCAGGCCTTATCCGCCGGAGAAGAAGACCGGCAAGCGGGTGGCCATCATCGGCTCGGGACCGGCCGGCATGGCGGCCGCCCAGCAACTCGGCCGCGTCGGCCACGATGTGCATGTCTATGAGCGCGAGAGCCGCCCGGGCGGGCTGATGCGCTATGGCATTCCCGACTTCAAGATCGAGAAGCACTATATCGACCGCCGTGTCGAGCAGATGCGGGGCGAGGGCGTGACCTTTCATTGCGGCGTCAATGTCGGCGTCGACAAGCCCGTGACGGAACTGCTCTCGGAGTATGATGCCGTTCTCTATTGCGGTGGCTCGGAAACTCCGCGCGCGGCTGCCATTCCCGGTGACGACCTTGGCGGCGTGCATGATGCAATGCCCTATCTGGTGCAGCAGAACAGGCGGGTTGGAGGCGAGCCTATCCAGTCGGTGGCATGGCCTTCCCACCCGATCATCGCCAGCGGTCAGCATGTGGTCGTCGTCGGCGGCGGCGATACCGCGTCCGACTGTGTCGGCACGGCGTTCCGCCAGGGCGCGGTGCGTGTCACCCAGCTCGACATCCGGCCGCAGCCGCCGGAGAAGGAAGACAAGCTTTCAGTCTGGCCCTACTGGGCAACCAAAATGCGCACGTCGTCCTCGCAGGCCGAGGGCGCGGAACGCGAATTCCAGGTGGCGACGCTCGAGTTCATCGGCGAGGAAGGCCAGTTGACCGGGGTCAAGTGCTGCGAAGTCGACGAAAAGCGCAAGCCCATCCCCGGCAGCGAATTCGTGATCCGCGCCGATCTCGCTTTCATCGCCATCGGTTTTGCCGGCCCGACCACCGCAGGCTTGGTTACGGAGCTCGACGGGCAGATCAAGATCGTCACCGACAGCCGTCGGTCGAAGAATGTCGAGGCCAATGACCGCGACTACAGGACCAGCGTCGACAAGCTCTACGCGGCTGGCGATGTACGCCGCGGCCAGTCGCTCGTCGTCTGGGCAATCCGCGAAGGCCGCCAGGCCGCGCGTTCGATCGACGAAGCGCTGATGGGGTCCAGCGTGCTGCCCCGTTAGGGATTGCTTGCCCTTGTGCCGGTCACGACCGCATTGGCCGTTGGCCGAGGTGTTGGCGGCCAAGTGAAATCGTCGGCGCGGCCGGGTGAAGCTTCGGGCGCCTTGCCCTCCACGACGAGTTTTTCGCCAGGGAGGTCCGGATTGTTGTTTGCCGGCGGTGCCGCACCCATCAGTTCGGAACCGCCGTCGAGCGCGGGATCGCTGAGCAGCATCGGCGCGGTGCGGTCGATGACGATCGGCGCCGCAGCCGGCGCCGGCTCCTTGACGGGAGCGCCGGCCGGAGCGGAGGCGGTGACGGCTCCTCCGGGGGCGGCCAGGCCCAGGATCTTCAACAGCGGCTTTTCGGTATAGAAGGCGAGCTTGCGCTTGCCGGCCTTCGAGACATTGATTCCGTCATCGGTGCGCAGCCGCACGACCTGGCCGTTGGTGTCGGGTCCGCTGGTTATGAAAGCGCCGTTCTCGTCGACGAAGCCATCCCAGACGTCGACGAATTCCGCGCCATGGTTTTCGGCCGCCTGATGGTAGATGTCGTTGAAAGCGAGCATGTCCGAGGTCATTTTCGGCACCTTGAATGCCGGCATGCCGACCCAGAGGAACGGCAGCTTCTCTGCGGAAATGGCCTTGCCGAGTGCGTCGGTGCGGCGCTCATATTCCTTCGTCCAGTTCTCGGATCGGGGCGGTTCGCGCACATCGCCGACTTTCATCGCCTGGCGGTCGTTGGCGCCCAGCATGACAACCACGGCAGCTGGTTTTTCGGTGTCGATCAGCGATTTTATCTGTCCCGGCCAGTCATAGACGTCGTCGCGCACAAAGCCGGACGAACCGTTGCCGCGAAAGATGATCCTCACTGCGGGATTTTCGGCAAAGGCCGCGTCTAGACCCTCGGCGAGCCCCGAGGCCATGAAGTCGCCCACCACCAGAACGATGCGGGCATCGGGCGTCTTTTCGGTTATCGGGACCTGGGGTTCGGCCGGCGCGCGCGGGGCGCGGGGTTTTCGGCGCTTGGGCTTGGGCAGATCCTGCGGCGGCTGAACCCGCTCGAGGCGGCGGGGAAAAAGCAGATCGCGCAACGACCAGCCGCGGCTTTGCTGCGGCTGTTCCTGCGCCAATGCCGGGCCGTGAAAGGCGGCCGCAGCACCAACGGCAAGCAGGATGACGGCCAGAATCACAATTGGCGCGCGACGAACAAGCCCTGCGATGCCCACGGCCGAAGCCATTGCTCCTCCATCTCCATGGCAGATCCCGCAGGCGCAATGATCTGCAGGGCTGCGCCGCCGGATTGCTACAGTGTCGCGAACGCGGCGGAAAGGCCGCGCGGCACCGTCGCTGGCTCTATTTCCGCCGGAGCCATTTCAGCACTTCCAAGCTCGGATAGCCATCCTGGGTGAGGCCGGCCCTGGCCTGGAAGGCCATGATGGCGGTCTTCGACCCGTCGCCGATCTTGCCGTCAAACTTGCCTTCGTAGAGACCGTGCTGGGACAGGCGCTTCTGCAACTCCTGCCTCTCCTCGAAGCTGAGCTTCGTGAAGGGCCGCTTCCAATCCTGCACAAGTCCGTTGGAACCGGCGATTTCGTCAGCAAGAAGACCGACTGCAAGCGCGTATTTGTCGGCGTTATTGTAGGCCTTGATCACCGAGAAGTTCCTGATCATCAGGAAGGCCGGCCCACCGCGACCGTCCGGCACTTTCAGCGTCGCCTTGTCTGTCAGGTTCTTGAACGGCTTGCCGCTGGCCCTGACGACACCGAGCGCCTGCCATTGCGCCAGCGTCTTCGAGCCGGCGGGGAGCTTGCCAGCCGGCAGTGTGACCTCGTAGCCCCAGGTCTTGCCTGCCTGCCAGCCGTTTTTCTTCAACAGATTGGCCGATGTTGCTAGAGCGTCGGGGATCGAGTTCCAGATATCGCGCTTGCCGTTACCGTCCATGTCCACGGCATAATGCTGGTAACTGGTCGGGATGAATTGGGTGTGGCCCATGGCGCCCGCCCAGGAGCCGCTCAGATGGCTCTCGTCGATATCGCCGGTCTGCAGGATCTTGAGCGCCGCGACCAATTGGGTGCGGGCGAATTTTGCCCGCTTCGGATCTGCATAGGCCAAGGTCGCCAGCGAGCGCACAACATTACGCATGATGTCGTCGCGCTTGAGGATTTCGCCATAATTCGATTCCATCGACCAGATGGCCAGCAATATGTTGCGGTCGACGCCGAACCTCGCCTCGATCCTGTCCAGCCACGGCTTCCATTTCCTGGCCATCTGCCGGCCGACGGTGACGGATTGATCGTGGACACGATTGTCAAAATAGTCCCAGGCCGGTGCGGTGAATTCGGGCTGCGTTTGTGCCTTCTCCAGCACCACCGGGTCGATGTCCCTGATGTCCCTGAAAGCCTGGTCATAAACGGCGCCGGAAACCCCGCCCTGAATGGCTGTGGCACGGAAGCCGGAGACCCACTGCCTGAAACCGGAATCGGCGAAAGCCGGGCCGGAGGGCATCAGCAAAGCGAGCGAGAGGCTGGCTGCCGTCACGGCGCCGGCGAAACGCTTTGCGACATTGCGAACGGACATCTTTTCCTCCTTCTCTATAACGGGAAAGACCATTCATCACCGAACCGGGTTAGGAATTGGTTTACCATGGGCCGCATCTGGAACGAAATCTCGCTTCGACGCTTTACGTGTGCGTTTTCCTCCACCGCTCAAGTAATCCTTAATTCCGGCGTCATAATGTCGAGATGGGTGCGGAGCTGGCCAGCAAGCGGGTAACAAGACGATGAAGAGAGTTCGCAAGGCAGTTTTCCCGGTCGCCGGCCTCGGCACGCGGTTTCTTCCGGCCACCAAGGCTGTCCCCAAGGAGATGCTGACCGTCGTCGACAGGCCCGTCATCCAGTATGTCGTGGATGAGGCGCGCGAGGCAGGCATCGAGCATTTCATCTTCGTGACCGGCCGCAACAAGGCGGTCATCGAGGACCATTTCGACATTCAATTCGAACTTTATGACACGCTGGCGCAGCGCGGCAAGAACGATCAGCTTGCCCGGCTGCAGCGGCTGCAACCGGCGCCTGGACAGACCAGTTTCACGCGCCAGCAGGTGCCGATGGGGCTTGGCCACGCCGTATGGTGCGCGCGTGAACTGGTAGGCGACGAGCCCTTCGCCCTTCTGTTGCCAGACATGATCATGCAGTCGGAGAAGAGCTGCATGAAGTCGATGGTCGAACTCTACGAGGAGACCGGCAACAACATCATCGCCGTGCAGGAGTGCGACCCGGCCGAAGCCCATAAATACGGCATTGTCGGACGGGGCGAGGATACGCATCACGGTTTCCGCATCACCGAGATGGTCGAGAAGCCCAAGGCCGGCACGGCGCCGTCCAATCTCTACATCAATGGGCGCTACATCCTGCAGCCGGAGATCTTCAAGATCCTGGAGGGCCAGGAAAAGGGCGCCGGAAACGAGATCCAGCTGACCGACGCCATGCTCAAGCTGGAGAAGCAGCAGTCCTTCTACGGCTACCACTATCAGGGCCGGACCTTCGATTGCGGGTCGCCGGAAGGCTTTGTCGAGGCCAATGTCGCCTTCGCGCTGTGGCGTGGCGACATGAGCGAGAACATGACCGGCGTCATCCGCACGCTTCTCGATGAGATCGAGCCGTCAAAGCATCATGGCGCCGGGTTCTGATCCTAGCAGCGGCCGGCGCTTCCATGGCCGGGCTTGAGCGATTTCATCGCTGCAGCTTGACGCCAAGGAAGATGCTGTTGGCCGTATAGTCGCGGCCTTCCTGGTTGCTGGTCAGCTTCTCGGTCCTTACCCGGGTGACCAGCCCAGCATAGCGGTTCAGCCACCACGTCAAGCCGGCCTCGGCGCTTAGGGTCAAGTCGTGACCGTCAATGCCGCTATAGTCGCGCCAGTCCACGCCCAGTGCGGCGTTGCCGGTCAGGTCGGCACGAATTTTCCGTTCGCCCGTCAGGCGGGCCGAATAGAGGATGTCGCCGCTCTGTCCCGCGGTTGTCGTGCCTTCGACTGTGGTCTGGCCGGTCAAGCCTATGATCGTGCCGCGTTCGGGTGACCATTTGAGGTCCGCACTTACAGTGGCGCCGGAAACTGCCCCCAGCCTGTCGTCATCGATCGCTTCCCGCAGCCAGCCCGCGGAGAATTCACCAGACAATTTCTCGCCCATGTCCAGCTGCAGGCCGGCGCGGGCACCAAGCCGGGTCGCGGACCGTTCGTAGCCGTCGGCGTCGATGCGTTGGTCATAGATCCGGCGGCCCGCCTCGATCTCGGTGAAGGGCGTAATGGCGGGGGAGATTTCGTAGCCGGTGCGCAGGGTCGCCGTGTAGAGCGTCGAGTCGCGGTCCTTCTGCGACAGTGAGGTGCCGTTCGAAAGCTCGGCATCGCCATAGAAATCGTGCTCGACCGCGCCGGTCAGCGCGTAGCGCATCTTGCCGACATCCTTCTCGAGGCTGAGGCTGCCGTTGAGGGTCTGTCGCAGCGGTTGCGACGACACGCCGGCAATGGCATCCGGCGAGGACGCCGATTCAGGCGCGGCCTCATAGCCGAGCTTGGCGATGGCCTTCAGTTCGTTGGTGAGATCGACGTTGAGCTGGCCCTGGATGCGGCCCTGCCCATTGTGGACCGGGTAACCCGACACGCTCTCGCGGAAAAGCCCATTGCCGTCGATGACCGCCGAATTCTCGCGCCAGTCGGAGGCGGCGGAGAAGCGCAGGGCGGTTTCGGAGAGCAGCGCGGACTTGCCGGAACTGCTCGAATCGCCGTTGGATGTGGCGGTCAGGCCCTGTTCAAGCGTCGGCCGGATGACGAAGGAGCCCCATCTGATACCGGTGGCGGCGAATGGATCGTCGTCGATCTTCCGCTGCTGGCCTTCGATGGCCGTCGCGCGTTCGGCATCGAGCTTGAGCCTCTCGGCGCTGTCGATGGTGACGGCGCGACGATTGGCGCCGTCCTGGTCCGTGTCGGTGCTGTTCGGCTCCGTGGTGGGCGCGGTGGCCGCGTTCGTCGTGATCTTTTTCTTCTTTGCCTTGTCGCCTGCCTTGTCCGTGCCGGTGGTGATCTTCGTGGCGGCCGACGTGCGGCGTGGCTTGGGAGCCACGGGCGTGTCGGCAGACGTATCATCCGTTGATGTGGGTGGATCGAAGATACTGCCGGTCGCGGTCTCATCGCCGCTCTTGGTGTCGTCCGGCACCGCTCCTGCGCTGGCCGGCAGATAGGTCCGCGCCGGTGCATTGTCCTGCGTCGCGGCCTGCTGGCCCTGCGCGGCCAGGGCGAGCTGCCTGGCCTTGCGTTGCTGGTCGGAGAGAATCGCCGATTCCGAGACCTCTCCGCGCAGTTCCGTTTCCTGCGCGCAAAGCAAATTCGGGCGCAGCAAGGCAAAAACGCTGGTCGCCAGGAGCAGGGCGCAGACCGCCTTGCCCTTGCGTGCTCTCGATCGTTTTGGCCGGGCCTCGGACATCGCCACCACTGCTCGCGCGACGCACGCGCGCCATACTTACCGAACCGTAAATGGGGATGGTTAACGGAGGGTTGAGGCAAGGCCCGGTGGCAATCGCCAGCACCAGATCCCAATGGATTGTCGACGGCGCGGCCGAAGCCTTGGCTTTGGCCGCCACGCCCGGACCCATGTCAACGCACTCGTCCGGAGCGCCATGCCTTTGCGCCAATTCTGTTGGACAGTCGCATGCCAAAGCGCTAATCGCATCACCCATGCATGCGGGACCACACGATAAGAAACCGTTGGACAGGCAAGCGTCGATCGCGTCGGCGCTGAGAACGGTGGCGACCGAACAGGCAGGAGTCGCGGCGCTTGCAGCGGCACTGGAGAACGGGCTGGCAGGGCCTTTTGCCGAGGCCGTCGACACGATCTCGAGGATCGAAGGCCGGCTGATCATTACCGGCGTCGGCAAGAGCGGTCACATCGGTTCCAAGATCGCGGCGACGCTGGCATCGACCGGCACGCCAGCCTTTTTCGTCCATCCGGCGGAAGCCAATCACGGCGATCTCGGCATGATCGCTAGGGATGACGCCATCATCGCCATGTCCTGGTCAGGTGAGACCAAGGAACTCATGGGCATCGTCGCCTATTCCAGGCGCTTCTCCATCCCGCTGATCGCCATCACCGCCGGAGAGACATCGGCATTGGCGCGGGCCGCCGATGTTGTGCTGCTGTTGCCTCGCGCTCCGGAGGCCTGTCCGCACGGCCTGGCGCCGACGACGTCGACGCTGTTGCAACTGGTCATGGGCGACGCGCTGGCGATCGCGCTGCTGGAGGCGCGCGGCTTCACGCCCGACCATTTCCGCACCTTCCATCCGGGCGGCCAACTCGGCGCGAACCTGACGCAGATCCGCGAGATCATGCATATCGGCGACAGGCTCCCGCTGGTCGCTACAGGCACCAGCATGAAGGACGCGATCCTCGAACTGTCGAGCAAGGGCTTTGGCTGCGTCGCCATCACCGACACCGCCGGCGCGTTGGTCGGCATTATTACCGACGGCGACATCAGGCGCCATATCGGCGGCAATCTGCTGGCAATGACGGTGGACGAGGTCATGACAAGGGGTCCGAAGACGGCGACGCCGGACACGCTGGTGGCCACGGCGCTGCAGACGATCAACAGTTCGGCCATCACCAGCCTGATGGTCGTGGAGGGCAGCCGGCCGGTCGGGCTGGTACATCTGCACGACCTGCTGCGCATCGGCGCCGCATGAAGAGTGACGCTGGTCTGGGTGTTGAATTTCGGCGTGGGCGATCCTTAGGGCCGGCACGCGCCCAAATGCCCTCGGCTCAAACCGCCTCGACCGTCAGTTCCAGGTCGGTGTCCGCGGCGGCCGTGACGCGCACCTGCGTGCCGGCCGGGAGGTCCGGGCCGGCGACGCGCCAGAGCGTGTCTCCGAGCTTGATGCGGCCGCGGCCATCCTTGATCGGCTCAGCCAGGGTGGCCATCTTGCCGATCAATTGCGCCCCCCGTCGGTTCAACAGAGGCTGGTCGGTCGGAGCGTTGCGGCCGCCCGCCAGCGTCTTGCCGACATAGGCCGAGACCAGCGACAGTCCCAGGAAGGCCAGCACCTGGACCTGCCCCGTCCAGAAGCCTGCGTCCCATATCAGCAGCGACACGACCCCGATCAGCAGCGCCGCGATGCCGATCCACAGCATGAAAATGCCTGGGGCAATGACCTCCATCACCAGGAGTGCGAAGCCCAGGATCATCCAGTTCCAGGGACCAAGTTCGGCGATGATACGATCGATCATGGGAGCAGCCTCCTATGAACTCAGTTCTCGCCCGGCCTGACGATTGGGGGGCGCGCGGCCTGCCTCTGCGAACCGGTCGTTCCCTCGCTGCGGAAGACTTCCTTGGCGATCTCGCCAATGCCGCCCAGCGAGCCGATCAGGGACGTCGCCTCGAAGGGCATCAGCACGATCTTGCTGTTGGTCGCGGTGCCGATCCTTCCCAATGCCTCGGTGTATTTGAGCGCAACGAAGTAGTTCAGCGCCTGGACGTCGCCCTTGGAAATTGCTTCGGACACGACCTGCGTGGCTCGGGCTTCCGCCTCGGCGGAGCGTTCGCGGGCTTCGGCGTCGCGGAAAGCGGCTTCCTTGCGGCCCTCGGCCTCGAGGATCTGCGATTGCTTGAGGCCCTCGGCGGCCAGGATCTGCGCGCGCTTGTTGCGCTCCGCCGTCATCTGCCTGCCCATCGATTCGATGAGATTGGCCGGCGGATTGATATCCTTGATCTCGACGCGGGTGATCTTGATACCCCAGGGATGGGCGGCTTCATCGACGACGCGCAGCAAGCGCTCATTGATGGCGTCGCGGTTGGACAGCAATTCGTCCAGATCCATCGAACCCATGACGGTACGGATGTTGGTCATCGTCAGGTTGAGGATCGCGTTCTGCAGGCCGGCGACCTGATAGGCTGCCTGCGCTGCGTTGAGGATCTGGAAGAAGGCAATGCCATCGACGCCGACAATGGCGTTGTCACGGGTGATGATCTCCTGGCTCGGAACGTCGAGCACCTGCTCCATCATGTTCATCTTGGCGCCGATGCGATCGACGAAGGGCACGATGAGGTTGAGGCCGGGGGTCAACGTCTTGGTGTAACGGCCGAACCTCTCGACGGTGTAGTTGTAGCCTTGCGGAATTGTGCGGATGCCCTTGAAAAGGATCAGCACGACAAGAGCGACCAGAACAAGAATTGCAATATCGAAACCACTGAAGTCCATTTGGCTCTCCCTCGTCGCCGGCCACCGGAGCGTTCCCCTCCGACAACTTCACCAAATACTTAAGTGTGTTTCAGGAGCGTTACAATCAGGCGATGGGCTATTGTTTCACGCCGTGGTGTCAACGGTTGAAAGCGAACAGCTTTGCATCCGTATCGTCCGATCCCCGGATCGTGGCTGACACGATCTCCGATGCGATCCTCGAGAAGGTAATGCCGTTGCCGCCATAACCCATGACCGCATGGATGCGCGGATGTCTCGGAACGGCGCCGATATAGGGCAGGCCCGTGGTCGTCGTGCCGAAGGAACCGGTCCACGCGAATTCCGGCTCCACATCGAGATGCGGAAACAATTGGCCAAGCTTTTGCGCGATGCGCGCACTCTTGTCGGCGATCAGTCTATCGCGCCGTACCTCGTCGACAAAATCCTCGTCCTCGCCGCCGCAGATCACCCTGCCATCGGCGGTGGCTCTGAGGTAAAGATAGGGGTGGGATGCCTCCCATATGAACGCCGCTCCCTGCCAGACATTTCGCGGCTGCGGGCGTGTGGCGATCGCCCAGGTCGAAATGATCCGGTGGGCCGCCGCCGGCACGATGTCGGTCAGTTCGTAGCCTGTGGCCAGCATGACACTGCGCGCGGTGATGGTCGGGCCCTCCCTGGTGGCGACGACCACTTCGTCGGCGCTGTCCTCGATCGTCATCGCTTCAGCGGGTGCATAAAGCCGCGCCTTGCGTTCCAGGGCCTTGAGGAGCAGCCCCGACGTAAGCTTGCGCGGGTCGAGGGCGATGTTGTCATGGCTTAGAATGGCGCCGTCGCGACTAATGCCGAATTCCTGGGCCAGGGGTGCTGCCGAAAGATAGGTCGCGGCGATGCCCGCCTGCCGCCGCGCATCGGTTTCGTCGCGCAGTTCCGACGGGCCAAGCGTTGTTCCAGCCAGGTAGAGCGACCGGGTGCGGCTCAGGCGGCAGTTGATGCCGAGTTCTGCGATATGGGCTCCGAGGCTGGAAACGGCGAGCCGCGAGCGCCGCCAGGCCTGCTCCGCAGACGCGCGGCCGATCATCTTCGACAGGGTCGAAAGCGGTTGGTCGATTTCGAACTGCACCAATGCCGTCGTCGCCGACGTCGAGCCTTGCAGCGGGCCGCGCCGGTCGATGCAGATAACGGAATGGCCGTCTGCCGTCAGCGCTTCCGCCATCATGGCGCCGCTCATCCCCATGCCGACGATCAGCACGTCGGCCTTGGTATCGCGCGTCAGCATCGTCGTCGGAACGGTGGGCGACCGATAGGCGGACCAGACGGGCCGGCCAGTCCTGAGGTCGAGTTTGCGGGCCATCAGGCCCAGCCGGACAGTTCCCGCCGCACCATCGCCTCGACCACGGCCATACCCTCCTCGCTGTCGTTGAGACAGGGGATGTGGGCGAAGTTCTCGCCGCCCGCATGATGGAAGGTCTCGGCCGCCTCGCGGCCGATCTCGTCCAGAGTTTCGATGCAATCGACGGAGAAACCGGGATTGACGACCGCGATCGACTTCACGCCCTGCTGCGCCAGATGCTCGACAGTCTTGTCGGTATAGGGTTGCAGCCATTCCTGGGCGCCGAAGCGCGACTGGAAGGTGATCATCAGCTTCTTTTCGCTCCAGCCCAGGCGTTCGCGCAGCAGTCGCGTCGTCTTCTGGCAATGGCAGTGATAGGGGTCGCCCTTCTCGAAATAGGGCTTCGGGATGCCGTGGTAGGAGGTGATGACCACCTCCGGCTCGAAGTCGAGCGTGGCCAGATGCCGCTCGATGGATCGAGCCAGCGCCTCGATATAGACCGGTTCGTCATAATAGGGCGGCACGGTTCGGATGGCGGGCGCGGCGCGCATCTTCATCAGCGCGCGGAAAAGCTGGTCATTGGCGGTCGCCGTCGTGGTGGCCGAATATTGCGGATAGAGCGGGAAGGCGACGATGCGGTCGCAGCCGCGCTCGACAAGACTTCTGGCAACGCTCGCGGTCGAAGGATTGCCATAGCGCATCGCCCAGTCGACAACGACATTGGGCATGTCGGCCAGCGCCTGGCTCAGCTTTTCGGCTTGGGCGCGGGTGTAGGTGCGCAGGGGCGACTCGTTCTTCTCGCGGTTCCAGATGAGGGCATAGTTGGCCCCCGACTTCTTCGGCCGCGTGGTGAGGACGAGCCCATAAAGGATCGGATACCAGATCGCCCTGTTGAGCTCGATGACGCGCGGATCGGACAGGAATTCCCTCAGATACCTCCACATCGGCTTGAAGTCGGTGCCGTCGGGCGTTCCGAGATTGACCAGCATGACGCCGATCTTGCCGATTCTTACCGGCGGATGTCCGGCCGGCAATGGGCCGATTGCCTTCGCGGCCTTGACGTCGATAGGGGTGGAAAGCGTCATGATGGTTCTCCAGGAGACGCGAAGCTAAGCCTCTTGCGCCCGCTTTCAATGCAGCCCGTGGCCGCACCTCGTGACGGGCGACGCCGCGTCGGTCATAGCAATATCCCGAAAACAGACAACCCGCCCGGTTTTCCGGACGGGTCTGTCTTTGGGGTAGGCAGCGCGGCTAGTTCGCTGGGATGGTCAGCGTGGCGCCGACCGGAAGCCGTCGCGGTTCGTAGCCCTTGTTGGCGGCCGAAATGACCTTCCACTTGGTGCCGTCGCCATAGGCTTGCTTGGCCAGGTCCCAGTAGGTGTCGCCGGCGACGACCACATGGCTGGTTTCGGCAGGCGCAGCCTCGGCTGGCTTGGGCGCCGGCGCGGGCTCGACGGGTTTAGCCGGTGCCGCTGGCGCGGGGGCAGGCGCAGGTTCGGCCGGCTTTGCGGGTGCAGGTTCTGCCGGCTTTGCCGGTGCAGGCTCGGCGGGTTTCGCAGGCTCCGCAGTCGCGGGCGCAGGCTGGGCCGGCTTGGCCGGTTCGTTGGGCGCGGGCGCGGCTGCTGGCGCTGGCTCCGTAGACATGGCCGGCGGCGTGTTGGCGATGTCGCCGGAGTTGGCCGGCAGTTCAGGCATTGTGGGGCCCGTTTCCGCAGGTGCGGCTTCCGCCGGCTTGGCGGGTTCAGCCGGTGCGGGGGCCGGGGTCGCCGGCGCCGCTTCGGCGGGCTTTGCGGGCTCGGCGGCTGGCGCAGCAGGTGTGGCGATTTCAGTTATGCGGCCTTCGAGCTTCGGCGTGTAGGGACGGTGCGCGCCGAGATAGTCGGCAACGACCTGTTCGAGACCCGGACCGTAGTCATAGGCATTCTTGGCCTTGTCGGCGAAGACCTTGTAGCCGTCGCCGCCCTGGCGAACGTAATTGTTGGTGGCAACGAGATAGTCCTTGGCCGGATCGATCGGCTTCCAGGCGCCGCCCTGCATGACCTCCACGGATTTGATGCGGCCGGCATTGGGTGCGACCGACTTGTCGAACGAGTATTTCAAGCCGGCGACCTGCGGGAAGCGGCCGGCGCCATCCTCGACCTGGCTGACGCCGCTCTCGAGCCCGGCCACCAGATCCTTGCCGGAAATCTGGAAGGTCGCCAGCGTGTTCTGGAACGGCAGCACCGTCAGCACTTCGCCCATGGTGACGGTGCCCTTGTCGATCGAGGCACGCAGGCCGCCGCCATTCGATATGACGATCTCGACGCCCTGTGCCTTGACGCGGTCGAGGATGGCGTCCGAGACGAGGTTGCCCATCGCGCATTCCTTGACGCGGCAGCTCTCCCGGCTGCCGTCGACGACATCGGTGGTCTCGGCCACTTCCTTGTTTTTCAAGGCTTCGATCGGCGCGCCGAGTTCCTTGATGCGGGCGAGCACGGCCGGATCGGGCGTGATCGACTTGTCGAGATAGATAGGGTCGCCGCTGGCCGATTTGACAATGCCATTGTCGTCGAACACCACCTTGAACTCGCCGAGATATTTCGAATAGGACGCCGCCTGGACGACCGGGACCTTGTAGCCGTCGGGATTGTCGACCATCGTCGGATAGGGCCCCTCCGCCTTCGGATCGGTGTTCGACAGCAGCGAATGGCTATGGCCGCCGACGACGACGTCGATGCCGGGGATCTTGGCGATGACGTCACGCTCGCGCCTGTAGCCGATATGGGTCACGGCGATGATCTTGTTGACGCCTTGCCCTTTCAGCTTCTCGACCTCGGCGGTGATCGATTTGACGTCATCCTCGATGGTGATGTTCGGGCCGGGTGACGCAATCTCCGGCGTTTCGTTGGTAATGGCGCCGATAATACCGATCTTCTGGCCGCCAACCTCGAGGACGATCGACGGTTTGACACGATCGCCGAGCTTGGACTGCGCGTTGGCCTTCACATTGGCGCCGAGGACGGGAAACTTGATCATGTCGAGGAAGGGTGCCAACGCCGCCTCCCCATCGTCGAACTCATGATTGCCCAGCGCCATCGCGTCGAACTTCATGTCGTTGAGGAATTCGCCTTCTGCCTTGCCCTTGTAGGTCGTGTAGAACAGCGAGCCCTGGAAATTGTCACCGGCGCTGAGCAGCAGCAGGTTCTGGCCTTGGAGCTTCTTGCGTTCCTGAGCGATCGCTGTGATCAGCCGGCCTGCGCCGCCGACGCATTCGCCCTTGGTCTCTTCGTCGGCCGAACAGGTCGATTCATATTTGTTGTTGCCCTCGATACGGCTATGCCAGTCGTTGATGTGCAGGATGTTCAGCGTGTAGTCGGCAAAGGATGCGCCGGCCGACAGGCCGAGCGCCGAGGCGGACAAAGCGGCAATGGCGGCGATCTTCTTCATCTTCGTCTCCCGGATCGACAGATCAGACGCGTTTAACGCACGTGCTTGACTGGACTGTTACAGCCAGCTTTCAGCCATGGTCCCATCGTGTTCCGGTCGATGCAAGCAGAAATGCCGCCAGTCCTTGCCGGCATGAAAAAGGACGAAGGGATGGTGGCCTCCGTCCTTGAGCAGGTAAGATAGTGGCGGCGTCAGGTTCGCCGTGTCAGCACGAAATTCTGGCCGGCGGAACTGGTGCAGTTGAGCTGGCTGGTCGAAATCATCAGGCAGTTGAAGCTGACCGGCGTCTGACGGATCAGCGAGGTGCCGCTGATCTGGACGGACGTGGCGCCGGTCATGGTATAGCTGCCGTCGGCGAGCTTCTGGCCGGTGTCGGTGGCGACGGTGGTGAAGGAACCGCCGGCGAAGGTGGAAAGGCCGGTGCCCTTTGCGTCGATCCAGGAGCCTTCGACGCCTTTGGGCGTGGACGCCGCCATCGGCGGCTCATCGGGGCCACTGGTCGCACAGGCGGCCAGCCCGACCACGACCGCCGCAGTCATGCTCATCGAAACAAGCTTGCGCGCAATGTTCATATGAAAATCCTCTCCTCGGTCCGCGTTTCTTCAATCGCCCGATTTACGGGCGATTGCAAGGCAATGTGGCATGGTCGGCCGGGTGCTATCGGACGAGGATGTTGCGGAATTGCCACGGATCGTCGCGGTCGAGGTCTTCCGGGAACAGGCCGGGACGATTATCGAGCGGCGTCCAGTCGGTGTAATAGCCCTTGACCGGTCCGAGATAAGGGGACTGCACGGCGAGGCAGCGCCTGTAGTCCATCTCGTCGGCCTCGACGATGCCGGCTTCCGGGTTCTCCAGAGCCCAGACCATGCCGGACAACACCGCCGAGGTGACCTGCATGCCTGTGGCGTTCTGGTAGGGCGCCAGCTTGCGCGCCTCGGCGAGCGACAGCTGCGAGCCGTACCAATAGGCATTCTTGTCGTGGCCATAGAGCAGCACGCCAAGCTCGTCGACGCCGTCGACAAGTTCATTCTCGTCAAGCACATGGTGAACCGGCTGCGCCTTGCCGGCGGCTCCGAACATCTCGTGCAGCGACAGCACGGCGTCGTTGCAGGGGTGGTAGGCATAGTGGCAGGTCGGACGATAATGAACCTTACCCTTCTTGCCGCGAACGGTGAAGAAATCCGCGATCGAGATCGCCTCGTTGTGCGTCACCAGGAAGCCGTATTGCGGACCCGGCGTCGGACACCAGGAGCGCACGCGCGTGTTGGCGCCGGGCTGTTCCAGATAGATCGCGGCCTTGGAGCCATGCTTGTGCTTCATGGCGTTCTTCGGCATCCATTTCTCGTGCGTTCCCCAGCCGAGCTCCGCCGGCTGCAAGCCCTCGGAGATGAAGCCCTCGACCGACCATGTGTTCCAGAACACGTTCAGGGGCTTCGGCTTCTTGGTGCGCTGGGTGTCGCGCTCGGCGATGTGGATGCCCTTGACGCCGGCCTTCTTCATCAGCTTGGCCCAGCCTTCGCGGTCTTCCTGCGCCGGTTCCGAAAACTCCAGGCCGAGATCGGTGGCAAGGTTGACCAGCGCCTGCTTGACGAACCATGAGACCATGCCCGGATTGGCGCCGCAGGTCGAGACTGCCGTGGCTCCGCCGGGCTTGTCGTGCTTTTCCTTTATCAAGGCTTCGCGCAACGCATAGTTGGTGCGGCTGGCATTGTCGGCCTTGGCGTCGAAATAGAAACCGAGCCATGGCTCGACGACGGTGTCGATGTAGAGCACGCCGAGCTTGCGGCAAAGCCGCATCAGGTCCACCGAGCCGGTGTCGACCGAGAGATTGACGCAAAAACCCTGGCCGCCGCCATTGGTGAGAAGCGGCGTCAGGAGTTTCTTGTAGTTCTTCTCGGTCACCGCGTCCTGGACGAAGGCGATGCCGCGCTCGTCGAGCAGCTTGCGGTCGGTGTCGCGCGGGTCAATGACCGTCATGCGCGACTTGTCGAACTTGAAATGGCGCTCGATCAAAGGCAGCGTTCCCCGTCCGATCGAACCGAAGCCGATCATCACGACAGGGCCGGTGATCTCACCGTAAACGGGCCAGTTTTCAGTCACCATTTTATCGAGCACTCCTTCAAAAAACTCACGAAAGGGGAAAAACGCGCTGAAAACCGGACCTTTTCGCCCGGCGACCATGCGCTACATCACAGATCATTGTCACAAACCAGCGAAAAGCGCCAACCGCCGCCTAGCCGTCATTGGCCATGTGGTTAAGGAGGACGACCAGCCGGTCGCGATCCGAGGTCATGCCCTTGTAGTCGAGCTGGGCGAGATCGAGCGCTTCGAGCTGGGCGGCGAAGGACATCGCCAGCGTCCTACGGTCCGGATGCCGGGCCAGTACGGCCAGCGGGTCGAGATGAATCCGGATGGTGAAGAGGATGTCGCGCGAGACCGGCAGTTTGCGCAGGGTCTGCCGCTCGACGCGGATGAAGGCATGGGCCTCGATATCGCCATCGGGAAAGCGCGACGGGCGGTTGGTGGCGTGGTCGATGCGCTGCAGGTCGGACAGCGGATGGTAAAGCGCGTCGCCGGACTGGATCGACCAGTTGAAGCGTTCGACGGCTTGACCCTGCAGGCCGTCGAACATGCGGTTGATCAAGTCCGCCGGCCTCGTACCCGGGCCGAAGCCGGGCACCGGCGCGTGGATGTCCTGCAATGGGCGGCCGAATTTCTCGACCAGCGACCAGGAGGAGGGGAAGCACAACGAACCGGCGACGAGCCGCCAGCCGCTGTCGCCGCGTCGCATCAGGATGAGGTCTTCTTGGACCAGCAGCGATGCCGCGACGAGCGGCGCCTCCTCGAGGCGGGCGGAGAGGGCGGGGCGCACCGGGGCGCCGATGGGCTCCATGCCGGTAGCGCCATGACCGTAAGTGTCCGGAAATTTCTCCGCCAGATAGGGACGAAGCAGATCGAGCACTTCCTGCTGGGCGTCGCGCGTGCCCTCCTCCTCGACGAAGACCCGCTCGGAGATTTCGGCATAGAGCCGTCGCTTCTCGGCGAGATAAGGCAGCAGGTGGTGGTCAACCTCGATCCAGCCCGCCGGATCGAGCGGCTTCAACCCGATGGTGAAGAGTTTCGACGAGCCGTCATAGGGCGTGTGGGTCGGCAAAGGCGTCATTCAAACCGTTTCACGGGGCAACCAGTCTTACGGGCAAACCAGTCTCGCGGCGATCAAGCCGCGCAGCGAGTTGCCGACGAACAGCGCCTTGGCTGATCTGAGATCGCCCAGGCTGTAGATCGCTTCGCGGGCGCGGCCTTCGTCCAGAAGCTCGGCCCGCAATACACCAGGCAGCAGGCCGCAGTCGAGCCGGGGCGTCGCCAACACTCCGTCGCCGAAATCGGCGAAGACATTGGTGATGGTGCCCTCGCAAATTTCCCCGCCCTCATTGGCGAGCAGGACCTCGTCGGCCTGGGCGAGGGGATATTCGGCGCGGGCATCCGTGTAGAGCTGCCGCCGGCTGGTCTTGTGGCGCAACAGCGTGTCGCGTGAATCGAGCCTGGTGCGTGCCAACCGCAGGATCCAGATCCTGTCGGCGGCAAGCGGTTCGTAGGGCTGGGCCGATGCGGTTGCCTTGCCGTCGCGCGACAGGACGAGGCGCGTGCGCAGGGCCGAGCTGGAGCCGCTGACCGCATCGCGAAGCACCTTGCCGATCCGTCCAGGGTCGCAGGCAAAGCCGAGCTCCGCCGACGAGGCGCTGAGGCGGGCAAGGTGACGGTCGAAGCGCAGGAAGCCAGCGCCGGGCTCCCAACGCAGGGTCTCGATCAGTTGGAAACCGGCGGGGTCCCCGTCGCGAAGCGCGCTTTCAAGAGACACTCCTGATACTCCTCCTCGGCGGTCGAATCGAAGACGACGCCGCCACCGACATTGTAGACGGCCTCGCCGCTGGAAAAGAGCGAGATGGTGCGGATCGCCACCGAAAAGCGCATCGTGCTGTCGGGCGCGATCCAGCCGATGGCGCCGCAATAGGCGTCGCGCGGCGTGCCTTCCAGATCGCGCAGGATTTCCATGGCGCGGATCTTCGGCGCGCCGGTGATCGAGCCGCAAGGAAACAGCGCCGCAAAGATCTGGCGTATCGTAAGCCCCGGCAGCAGTTTCGCCCTGACATCGCTCACCAGCTGGTGGACCGTCGGATAGGTCTCGACGCGGAACAGCGCCGGCACCTCCAGCGTGCCGACCTCGCTGATGAGCGAGATGTCGTTGCGCAGGAGATCGACGATCATCCGGTTCTCGGCCTGGTTCTTCTCGTCATTGCGCAGGAAATCCTTCTGCCTCTCATCCTCCGCCCCGTTCGCGCCACGCGGAGCCGTTCCCTTCATCGGATGCGTCTCGATCATGCCCTCTCTGTCGATCTCGAAGAACAGTTCGGGCGAGCGGGACAGCACAATGGGATCGCCAAGCGTGATCAACGCGCCGTATTTCACCGGTTGGCGTTCGGTCAGGGCGTCGAATGCCGCCAGCGGATCGCCCGACCATTGCGCATGCACCGGGAAGGTCAGATTGCCTTGGTAGCAGTCGCCTTGCCTGATGTGCTGGTGGAGCCGGGAGAAGCGCCTGGCGTAGTCCCTGGCCGACCAGGTGGCCCTGGCGTCGAAGATAGGCCCGTTGAGCGCTGCCCCGTCGCGGGCCGGCACCGCCTCTTCGACCGGAGCATCGAAGATCCCCAGACACAGAAGCGGGACGCGGCGTCCGCTCGGAAGCAAGGGGGCGAGTTTCGGCTCGAGCAGGTAGCCAGCTTCATAAGAGAAATAGCCGGCCAGCCATTTGCCGGCGTCGTGGGCGGCTTGCGCCGCCGCCAGGGCGGGCAGGAAATCCTCGGCTTCATGCGCGAGGATGACATCGGCCGGCCGATCGAAAACGAGCTGGCGCGCGCTTTCGTCGTTACGGAAAATGGCGGCGGGCAAGGACATGGGACTCGGGCGATGCTGGGTTCGATGAAGCCGTTGACCGCTCTATATGGGGGGCCGGTTGCGCGCAATCGAACGAACGGCACGAAGCCACCCATAGCCGACCTTGGCTGACTTTGCGCCAACTCGATGGTTCGTCGTCCCAGCAAGAAGATATTTCCGACCAGCTCTGTTGCTCAAGGCAACCGGCGGCGCGTGTCCCGCCGCCGGCCGATCCTATGGGATATGCCTGTCGCTCAGCTGTTGTTCGTGGTTCCCGCCGTCGGAAACTGTTTCGCGAAGGCCGTCTCGTCGCCTGCGGCCAACAGCCTGGCCTGCTCGATCCAGCGTTCACGCGCGATGCGGCCATCGAAATTCATCACGTCCTCGATCCGCTTGATGTCGGCCGCGGTCCAAGCGGCGATCTGGGCGAAGCTGGTGACGCCTTGCGCCATGAGCAGCTTCTCATTGACCGGGCCGATGCCGATGAGCCGGCGAAGAATGTCGGGCTTCGCGGCCGGCGCCTTCGCCGTCGGCGCCGCCTTCCTGGCGGCGGACTTGGGTGTCACCGGACTCTTCTTGAGCGGACCTGAGGTGGACTCCGCCGTGCTTGCAGGCGGGTTCGACGCAGCCGACGTCGGCGTCGCCGATTTCGCGGCCGGTGCCTTTGCGACTGGTACCTTGGCGACGGATGCCTTGGCGACGGATGCCTTAGCGGCAGATGCCTTCGCGGCGGGCACATTGGGTACCCTTGCGGAAGCTGCCTTGGCAGGTGCTGCCTTGGCGACGGCGGGCTTGGCCCTTACGTCCCGTGCGGAGGTGGATTTCACCTTGGCGGGCGTCGCCAGCAGAGCAGCCGGCGCCTGGCCTTCCGGTTTGGCCGCGCCTGATACGGCGGCGGGCGTTGTCTCGTTCAGCCTGCGCTCTAGATCCGCGCGGGCCTTGCCCGATGCATCGAGTTCGCCGGTCAGCCGTTCGCTGGCGGCCTGCAGCTTGTCGCGTTCGCCGCGCGTACGGCCGAGATCGCCGCGCAGGCTGTCGAGTTCGCCACGCAGACGGCCCCAGATGAACCAACCAACCAACACGCCTACCAGGAACGCCAGGACCACATAAAAATAAGTGTCCATTGTCTCTCTCCAGTCGGATCCGCTCGCCGTGGTCGTGACCTTTGGCGAAGGACCTCTCGATGGTATTCCGCGTCTCGCGGAACAGCCGGCTTCCGTTCGAGCTGTCGACGCCAAGCTGTGTGTGCCGTGGCCAACGGCTGTTGTCGCCTGCACCGACATGACAGGGTCGTACGAGACTTTTCCCGCCGACCCGCATGCGACGGCCGAGCTTGGAATAAAGGCTATCATAGAGCTTGCGGAAAGCTATGGTGGAAACTTCCGCGTAAAGCTGTTCAAGTACAAATATTGCCTCAAGAACAGTTTCATGCCGACATGGGTGCCGGATAAACTGTTCTCGCCGCTGAAAGACGCCTCAGCCCTCGAGCGCTTCCAGCTCGTCGATCAGGCCGCTGATCACGCCAAGGCCGATCTGCCAGAAGGCGGGGTCGGTGGCGTCGAGCCCAAAGGGCGCCAGAAGTTCGGAATGATGTTTGGTGCCGCCCGCACGCAGCATCTCGAAATACTTGTCCTGGAAGCCGCGTTCGGCATTCTGGTAGACCGCGTAGAGCGAGTTTACCAGACAGTCACCGAAAGCATAGGCGTAGACGTAGAAGGGCGAATGGATGAAATGCGGGATGTAGGTCCAGAACACCTCGTAGCCGTCGCGAAGCTTGATCGCCGGGCCAAGGCTCTCTGCCTGCACTTCGAGCCAGAACTGACCGATCCTGTCGGAGGTAAGCTCGCCATTCTTGCGCTCGGCATGTACCTTTCGCTCGAACTCGTAGAAGGCGATCTGGCGCACGACGGTGTTGATCATGTCCTCGACCTTCTGGGCGAGCATGGCCTTGCGCTCGCGCCTGTCGGTTGTCTGGTCGAGCAGCGAGCGAAAGGTCAGCATCTCGCCGAACACCGACGCCGTCTCGGCCAGCGTCAGCGGGGTCGATGCCATCAGCGCGCCCTGGCCGCTGGCCAACACCTGATGCACCCCATGTCCGAGCTCATGCGCCAGCGTCATCACATCGCGCGGCTTGCCCATGTAGTTTAGCAGTACATATGGATGCGCCGACGGCACGGTCGGATGCGCGAAGGCGCCGGGAGACTTGCCCGGACGAACCGGCGCGTCGATCCAATTGCGGTCGAAGAAGGTCCGCGCGATCTCCGCCATGTCGGGCGAAAAACGCTGATAGGCGGACAGCACCGTGTTCCTGGCCTCGTCCCAGCCGATGACCGCCTGCGGCGTGTCCGGCAATGGCGCGTTGCGGTCCCAGTGGTTCATGACATCCATGCCCAGCCAGCGCGCCTTCATCGCGTAGTAGCGATGCGACAGGCGCGGATAGGCTTCGCGCACGGCCGAGGCCAGCGCATCCACCACGCCCCGCTCAACGCGGTTGGCGAGATGGCGTGAATCGGCGATATCCTCGAAGCCGCGCCAGCGGTCGGAAATCTCCTTGTCCTTGGCCAGCGTGTTGGTGATCAGCGTGAACGTGCGGACATTCTCGCGGAAGGTCGCGGCCAGCGCCTCGGACGCCCGGCGACGCACTTCGCCATCGGCATCCTGCAAGCGGTTCAGCGCCGGTTCGAGCGACAGCTCCTCGCCGTCGACGTCGAAGCGAAGGTCGGTCATCGTCTCGTCGAACAAACGGTTCCAGGCGCCACGGCTGGTGATCGATTTCTCGTGGAAGAGCTGTTCGACACGGTCCTCGAGCTGGTAGGGCTTGTCCTTGCGCAGATCGAGCACCCATGGGCGGTAATGGCCGAAGGTGGGGTCGGCGGCCAGCGCGCTTTCGATCGCGGTATCGTCGATGAGATTGAGTTCGAGCGCGAAGAACAAGAGGTGCGCGCCTGCGTCGGTCATCTTCTCCTGAACGTCACCATAGAGCTTGGCGCGCGCCGGATCGGCGGTGTTTCCGGCGTAGACCAGGCCGGCATAGGAGACGATGCGGCCGATCAGTTCCTCGAGGGCCTCGTAGGCGACCAACGCTTCGCCCAGCTTGCCCGCTTCGCCTCGCCCGGCCTCGGCGGCCAGCGTGCCTTTCCAGCGGCTCTCGAAGGCGATCGCTTCACTGACGGCCCTGGCGATATCGCGCCTCAGTTCCGGTGCGTCCATGCCGGCATAGAGATCGGCAAGGTTCCATTCCGGCAAATTGCCAAGCTCGGCGGCGCCCTGGCCAGACGTCGGCGCCATAAGGTGGCGAGCGGAAGCCGGATGCTCAGGAAGCATGTGCCCAAAAACCATGTGAATTACCGTTACCTTCCGTGGCCAATGTTCAGGGCGAACGAGAAGCCAATCAAATCCTAAGGAATTCGTTCACCGGGTTTTTTGAAAGCTTATTTAGAACCCTGTGCCAAGATGGTCCACAGGCCAGAGTTCCTCGGGCGGCACAGTCACATCAGTCATGACAGGTTCCATACTTATAGTCGATGACGATCCCGTGCAGCGCCGGCTGCTCGAGGCGGCGGTGACGCGGTTCGGACATGTCGCGACTGTCGTCGATGGCGGCGCGGCCGCCCTCGACGCCCTGGAGGGGCAAGGCGCCGGCGAGGTGTCGCTGGTTATCCTCGACCTTGTCATGCCCGGTCTCGACGGGATCGGCGTGTTGAAAGCGATGCGCGAACGCGGCATCAACGTCCCTGTTATCGTACAGACCGCCCAGGGTGGCATCGAGACGGTGGTTTCCGCGATGCGCCACGGCGCCTTCGACTTCGTCGTCAAGCCGGCGTCGCCCGAAAGGCTGCGCTCTTCGATCGCCGACGCGCTCAAGGTGGAAGCCGTCGAAGGCGAGGTCAAGCGCACGTCGCGGCGGCGCGGCGGGCTCCTGACCTTCAAGGACATGATCACGCACAGCCCGGCCATGGACAGGGTGATCCGTCTTGGCCAGAAAGCGGCGGCATCGAATATACCGATCCTGATCGAGGGTGAATCCGGGGTCGGCAAGGAACTGGTGGCACGCGCCATTCAAGGCAGCGGTGACCGCCGCTCCAAACCCTTCGTCACCGTCAATTGCGGCGCCATTCCCGACAATCTGGTCGAATCCATCCTGTTCGGGCACGAAAAGGGGTCGTTCACCGGTGCCACCGACAAGCACACCGGCAAATTCGTGGAGGCGCATTCGGGAACCTTGTTCCTGGACGAGATCGGCGACTTGCCGCTCGACGTGCAGGTCAAGCTGCTGCGCGCCGTGCAGGACGGCGAGGTCGATCCGGTCGGCGGGCGCGGCACCGTCAGGGTCGATATCCGGCTGATCTCGGCGACGCACCGCAACCTCCTGGAACAGGTCAAGGACGGCAAGTTCCGCGAGGATCTGTTCTATCGGCTTAATGTCTACCCGATCTTCGTGCCACCGCTGCGCGACCGCCGCGACGATATTCCTTATTTGGTCGCGCATTTCATGGACAAGGTGGCGCCGGTCGGCCAGCGTCATCGGCTGCAGGGCATCTCGGCCGCGGCCCTTGCCGTGTTGGAGGCCTATGACTGGCCCGGAAACATCCGGCAGCTCGAGAACGCCGTTTTCCGAGCCTCGGTGCTGTGCGAAGGCGATGTGTTGACGATCGAGGACTTCCCCCAGATCCGGGCTCAGGTGGAAGGGACAATCAACCTCGACGCCGACAGCGTCGCTTCCTTGCCGTCCCCGCCCGTGGATGCACGGCCGCGCCTCGGGGCAGGACTGTCCGATATCGGGGCGCCCGAGCCCGAATCGGATGCACCGACCAGATTGCTGCCACGCCTCGGAACGCTGCGGGCGCTCGACGAACGCGGAAATGTGCGCGCGCTGGCCGAGGTCGAACTGGAGATGATCAAGCTCGCCATCGATCATTATAACGGCCAGATGAGCGAGGTGGCCCGCCGGCTCGGCATCGGCCGCTCGACCCTCTACCGCAAGCTTAAGGAATACGGGATCGATCCGGAGACCGGCCGAATCGATCGCCTCGCCTCCTGACTCCCAGGCGCTTCTGCGCGATGGCCCCGGAAGAACCCCGCGTTTTTACGGCTTTAGGCCGAATTGAGGCAAACTGATGGACACCTCTCTTCACGCATTGAGGCTATCGGTAACAGATCGTGTTCCGGCAAACGCTGAAATCTGATCTAAACCAGCGGTTTACCAAGAAACCCTGTGGACAAATTTTGACGGGATATCGCCATGGTGTTACCGTATTTCAGCTTCAATAAGCGATGATTAACCATTAGGATCGATATTCGGATGTGTCATTCCACGTCCGTTTGTGCAAATCCGGGGACAAACGGCAGCCTGCAGGGCCTTTTGATTTGAACAGAATCGAACGACACACGAACGGGCGGCACCATCATTTGAACGTCTGGCCGAGATGGTTGGCGGCATTGATCGTTGCGTGTGGTTTCGTAGCCGCGGCCGCCACCGGCGCCAGCGCAGAGACGCGTTCGCTGAAGCTCTATCATCTCCATACGCATGAGAAGGCCGAGATCGTCTATAAGCGCAATGGCCGCTATGACGCCGCTGGCCTCAGGAAAATCAACATCATCCTGCGCGACTGGCGTCGCAACGAACCGACCAAGATGGATCCGCGCCTGCTCGACCTCGTTTGGGAAGCGTATCGCGAAAGCGGCGCGACCGACTATATCCAGGTCGTCTGCGGCTATCGCTCTCCGTCGACCAATTCGATGCTGCGCAGCCGTAGCCGGGGCGTGGCCGAGAAAAGCCAGCACATGCTCGGCAAGGCTATGGATTTCTACATTCCCGGCGTGCCGCTGAAGAAGCTGCGTAACATCGGCCTGAAGATGCAGGGCGGCGGTGTCGGCTTTTATCCGACCTCCGGCTCGCCTTTCGTCCATATGGATGTCGGCAATGTGCGCCACTGGCCCGGCATCAGCCGCCAGGAACTGGTCAGCCTGTTCCCCAACGGCAAGACGCTGCATGTGCCGAGCGACGGCCGGCCTTTGCCCGGCTATGAGCAGGCCCTCGCTTCCTACAAGGCCCGCAAGGGTTCGGGTGCTCCGGCCATCGAGATGGCCAGCGCCGGGCGCAGCGGCAAGAAATCCGGCGGCTTCCTGGCTGCCTTCTTCGGCGGTGGCGGCGACGACGAGGCTGACGACAGCGCCGATGTCGAGGTCGCTTCAGCCGCTCCCGCGCCCAGGTTGAAGAGCGTGAAACCCGCGCTGGCGACGGCCAAGAGCAGCAAACTGCCGGGCATTGCAATCGTGGCGCCGGAGGATGCGCAACGCGCAGACATCCCGCAGATTGCCGAAGATCAGGACGCGGAGCCGGCAAGGGATACGCCGGAGACCATCATCGCGGCACTGCCTTCGCGCAGCATTCCGTTGCCTGATTTCGCGCCGCGGCCCAAGACAGATGTCGGCGCGCAATCGCCTCAGGACGTACCGTTCGCGATGGCGGAGGCGTCCACGACCGAGCAGGCCGTGGCGACTGCGCAGGCTCCGGCGAGCGTGCCCTTCGGCAACACCGATCCTGCAGCGGCAGCTGTAGCTGCCGATCCGGCCCGTGTCGCCCTGAACAACATACCATTGCCGACCTGGCGTCCGACGCGTTCCTTGCCAGCGGATCTGGCACCGCCCCCCAGCAAGGATGTGCTGATGGCGCTTGCCGATACGGCTGAACAAGGCAAGGCCGCGGCCGATGCATTCTCGGTGCTGCCAACGGCACGACCGGAGATGGCGCGGCCGGACGAGGTCAAGGCCGTGCTCGACAAGGCCAATGCCGAGGTGGCAGCCGCCGACGAATACCGGGTCGCTTCCTTGTCCGAACCGGTTCCGGTTATGAACGATCAATCCGATTCGGATGCGGCGTCCCCTCGTGAAGTCGTGGCCGCTCGCCCCGCAGGCTCCGATCCGATCGCCGCGATCGGCGCCGGTGTGAAGACCACGCGCAAGGAACCGAGGGCCACGGCCCGCGATCTGAAGCCGGGTCCCAAGGCCATGGTGGTTGCCGCCGCGCCGCAGGCCGCTCGCTGGGCATTGACCAGCGGCGAGACCGTCACCGCCGTGTCGAGCGCGACGACAGCGCCGGGCTATGCCTACAGCATCGTGCACACGCCACCGAGCGAAGTTTACACGACCGGATTCGAGCCGGGCAATCAGGTGGCCGATGCCAATCGCTTCACCGGCAACGCCGTCAAGTTTCTTTCGGTTGCCCGTTTCCAGACCAAGTAACGCATCGGGCGATCAAGAAGCCGCGCCGGGTAACCAGCGCGGTTTTTTGCTGCGTCGCGGGTAGTCCCCTGCCAACGGTCTTCACGCCTGTCTGACATTGCCGTGATGACGGAACGGCCCGTTCATTCAAGGGTTTCTCGTCGGTAGTTTCCAACCCTCGGGGATATCATGAAGAACATACTATTGGCATCGGTCATAGCACTCGCAACCGCTTCTGCGGTCATCGCTCCAACCCAGGCGGCGACCGTTGTCGTCAAGACGGACAATCATATGCATCACATGCACATGATGAAGAAGCATTGCCGCACCAAGGTGGTGACGACCTGGAAGCACCATCACAGGGTGACCAAGGAGATCAAGGTCTGTAGCTAACCGCTCAGGATCGATCTGACTATCCCGGTCGGCGCAAGCCGGCCGGGATTTTTCCAGGCGTGGCCAAGCTATTTCCCAAGCTGGCTTGCAGCGCGCGCGAGCGCCTCGATCTCATCCCATTTGCCTGCTTTCACCAGCTCATCTGGCGCTACCCAGGAGCCGCCGACGCAGACCACATTGGCCAGATTGAGATAGTCGGCCGCATTCTTTCCCGTGATGCCGCCGGTCGGGCAGAATTTCACGTCGGCGAGCGGCGAGGCGAAAGCCTTCAGCGAGGCGATGCCTCCGGACTGTTCGGCCGGGAAGAACTTCAGGAACCGCAGGCCCGCCTCGCGCGCGGCCATGATCTCGCCGGGCGTGATGGCACCGGGCAGCAGCGGAACCTCGCTGTCGGCTGCCGCGGCAAGAAGCTCGCGAGTGATGCCTGGGCTGACGATGAATCGCGAACCGGCGCTGGCAGCCTGTTCGAACTGGTGGGCATCCAGAATGGTGCCGGCGCCGACGATGGCTTCCCCGACTTCGGCGGCCACGAGCCGGATTGCTTCCAATGCATCTGCGGTCCTCAGAGTAATCTCGATCGCCGGCAGGCCGCCACGCGCCAGCGCGCGGGCCAGTGGCACGGCGTCGGCTACATTGGCGATCCTGAGCACCGGAATGACAGGCTGGCCGTTGAGGAGCGACAGGATGTTTTCGGTCTTGCTCGGCACTGTGGCTCTCCGCTTCGATAGCTATTTCAACCGATTAGCAGACGAGTGTTTTTCTGTCCACGAAACGAAGCGTATCACGATGTCACACGGAGCCGGGCATCGGTCCGGCCACCAACTCACAAGCAATGGTGTACGGATGTCGACAACGCCAGCCTTGAACCGGCGGACGCGAGCGGCTAGTTGCTGCCTTGCCATGACATCGTCACTGCAAACAGACGCTATCCGTGTCGCCGCGCTCTACCGCTTCGCCCGGCTCGACGCGCTTGAAACTCTGCGCGCGCCGCTTGCCGCCTTCTGTTGCGCGCGCGGCATCAAGGGAACGCTGCTCCTGGCGCGCGAGGGCATCAACGGCACGGTCGCCGGCAGCATTGACGACATCGCCGCTTTGATTTCCCATATCGAATCCATCGACGGCCTGGCCGGCCTCGAGGTCAAGTACAGCAGCGCCACCGAAATGCCTTTTCACCGGATGAAGGTTCGGTTGAAGCGTGAGATCGTCACGATGGGTATCGAGACGATCGACCCGACGACAGGAGCCGGCGCCTATGTCGCTCCGGCCGACTGGAACGAGCTGATTTCAAGGCCGGACACGATCGTCATCGACACGCGCAACGCCTACGAAGTGTCGCTCGGCACCTTCAAGGGCGCCGTAGATCCGGAAACGGCGAGCTTCCGGGAGTTCCCCGCCTGGGTGGAAGCGCACCGGGATGAGCTGCAGGGCCGCAAGGTCGCGATGTTCTGCACCGGCGGGATACGCTGCGAAAAGGCGACGGCCTACGTAAGATCGCTCGGCTTCGAGGACGTGTTCCACCTGAAGGGCGGTATTCTGCGATATCTCGAGGAGGTTCCGGCCGGAGAGAGCCTCTGGGAAGGTGAATGCTTTGTTTTCGACGAGCGGGTCTCGGTGTCGCACGGTCTCGCCGAAGGCGATGCGGAGCTTTGCCGCGCCTGCCGCCACCCGCTGACCGCGGAGGAACGGAATTCGCCAAAATTCGCTACCGGGGTTTCCTGCCCGCATTGCTTCGATGCCCGTTCCGACGAGGACCGCCGACGCTATGCCGAACGCCAGCGGCAGGTGGAGCTGGCGCAGGCGCGGGGCAAGGGGCCTCATATCGGGTCCTGAAGGTACATCGGCCGCTCGCGGTGCGGCCATTATCATTGTAATGTCAGGAAGCGGGACCTACCTCAGCGACGTTCGAAACCGCCCGTTCGGCCGGGCAATCCTGGAGGCACTGAATGTTCGACCCCAAGAAGCTTCTCGACGATCTGCTCGGCTCGCAAGTTCCCGGCAGCGGCGGCACCGTTCGCGACAGAGCGGATCAGGCCGTGCAGATGGCCAAGGATAATCCGCTTGCCGCGGGCGCGCTTGCTGCCGTGCTGCTGGGCACCGGGGCGGGTCGTGAAGTAACTGGGGCCGCAGTCAGGCTTGGAGGATTGGCCGCGATCGGTGGCCTCGCCTACAAGGCCTACCAGAACTACAAGTCCGGGAATGCACCTGAGCAGCAGGCACCCACGACGGGGGAGCCTGAACTTCTGCCGCCGCCACAAGACACCGCCTTCCATCCGTCGCAGGCGCCGCAGGGCGAAGACGAATTCACGTTGACCCTGATCCGCGCCATGATCTCTGCCGCGAAGGCCGACGGCCATATCGACGACGAGGAACGCCAGAAGATCGCCGGCAAGCTCAGCCTTTCCGGGATCGATACGGAGGCCGAGAGCTTCCTGATGGCGGAGCTGGAGAGCCCGCTCGATCTCGACACGCTGGTGGCCGGCGCCACGACAGACGCGCAGAAGCTCGAACTCTATACCGCGTCGCGCCTGACGATCGATCCCGACACGCGCGCCGAACGCGGCTATCTCGACCTGCTTGCCGGACGGCTCGGCCTGCCGGACGCACTGGTCGACCATGTCGAGGCGACCGTTTCGGCTGCCAAGGTGCCTGCCGAGCCGACGGGCACATCGCCCAATCCGCGCTGGTAAGTCAAAACGGCACAACAGGCCGACGCTCTGTTAACCGTTCGTTAACCGAGCAGGCGCATGATTCCTGGCAGTCGGACCGGCTTTCCTCCTCCCAAGCGCGGTTCAGATCGGGGCGGTCGCAAATGGCCGCCCTTTTTCGTGGCGGGCATGTTATCCGCCTGTCCGGCTTGTCACGGCGCCGATCATTTGCGATGGCTGCCTTCTGCGGAGGATGCCCAATGACAGATCAACGAACCGCCATCGTCACCGGAGCCGGTACCGGCATCGGCAAGAGCGTCGCCACGGCACTGCTGAAAAACGGCTGGAACACGGTGTTCTGCGGGCGGCGCAAGGCCCTGCTCGAGCAAGCGATCACCGAGGCCGGCCCGACAGATGCAAAGGCCTTGGCCGTTGCCTGCGACATCAGCAAGGCCGACGAGGTCGGCGCTATGTTCGAGGCCGTCGTTGCGACTTTCGGCCGGGTCGACCTGCTCTTCAACAATGCCGGCATGGGATACAAATCGACGCCCATCGACGAGATCCCGGTCGAGGTCTGGCACGACGTGGTCGGTGTCAATCTCACGGGCTCGTTCCTGTGCGCCCGGGCCGCTTTCGGCGCGATGCGCCGGCAAAGCCCGATGGGCGGCCGGATCATCAATAACGGCTCCGTCTCCGCTTACGCGCCAAGGCCAGGTTCGGTGCCCTATACCGCGACCAAACACGCCATTACCGGACTCACCAAGACGCTGGCGCTCGATGGCCGTCCCTATGACATCGCCTGCGGCCAGATCGACATCGGCAATGCTCTCACCGACATGGCGCAGCCGATGACCGTGGGCGTCCCGCAAGCCAACGGCACGATATCAGCCGAGGCGGTGATGGATGTGCGGCATGTCGCCGACGCGGTCCTGCACATGGCCAGCCTGCCGCTCGACGCCAACGTGCTGTTCATGACGGTGATGGCAACCAAGATGCCGTTCGTCGGCAGGGGCTGAGCGGCACGAGCCGAGAGGCTGTCGCGGCTCATTTGCCCGCCAGCGGCACGCCGGGTTTGAAAAGCAGAATGGGCCTGATCTCGTAGACGGCCGTCGTATTGACGCGGCGAAGTTCTCTGGCGATGGCAATGGCGTCGTCCCTTATGGCACAGTCGACGACATAGAGACCGAGCAACTGTTCCTTGGTCTCGGCGAAGGGGCCGTCGATGACCACGCCGTCGCCGGGACCCCGCAGGGTGCATGCGTCCTGGGTCGCCCCCAGGCGCGCGGACGGGCCAAGCGTACCTTCCTCATGCAGCCTGGTGCCGATCCGCAACAACTCGGCCATCAGGTCGGCGTCCTCTTGCGGCGTCAGCGCCTTGACCGAGCTTTCCACGTGATAGGCAAGAATTGCGTAAAACATCCGGGCACCCATTTCGATCGTTTCGGCGAGACCCTAGAGCGTTTCACGTTTTGACGGAAGCGTATCCTGCGTTTTCAAAGTAGTTCCTGCATTCGGTTGCCTCGATG